>CAVZZJ010000013.1:0-110618 GCA_963779735.1 uncultured Acidimicrobiaceae bacterium | reverse complement strand
CGTACGGCGATGGCCCGGCCGGAGTCCATGGGGTGCTGGGCCAGGCCACGACCGCCCTGTGCGAGCTGGCTGAGTTCACTGGCCTCTCCCCCTTCGTGATCAACGACGTGCGTGACCTGTCGCCGGCACGATTGGCGGCGGCCGGAGTGCTGGCCCTCTTCACGATCGGGGAGACTCCCTTCACCGCGGCACAGCAAGAGGCACTGCTCGACTCCTCGGCGCGAGGGTCGGCTCGGGGTGCTCGGCGTACACTCGGCCACCGATGCCTGCCACACTTGGCCGGGATACGGAGCGATCATCGGTGCTCGCTACGACGGTCATCCCTGGACGCAGTCCTTTGCCATTGACGTGGTCGATCAGCATCACCCGGCGACCTCACACCTCGGAGCGTCGTGGATGTGGCACGACGAGATCTACCTCTTCCGTGCGCTGCGCACCGACGCCCGAGTGCTGCTCCGTCTGGCCGACGGCCAGGTTAACCTCGCGGCCCCAGGCGGCCGGGTCCCCGACTGCGGGTTCCCCTTGGCCTGGTGCCACGGCGAGGGGAAGGCCCGCACCTTCTATACGGCCCTGGGCCACTTTCCCGGAGCCTGGGAGTCCCCGGCGTACCTCCGTCACCTGGCCGGCGGACTCACCTGGCTGGAAGGGCGCTCCTAGCCTTGACACCGGTATCGGGTACCTCGCCGTCCGACCAACTCCCCACGGCCACGCTTGAGGCGGTGCAACAGTAGCCCCAGGGCGATCGTGGCAGAGGACCACCTTGTGGTGTCGGCTTCCAGGCGTCGCGACGACCCCGTCGGCCGCGCTTGGCGACGGGAGGACATCACTGCCGGCTGCGCTTTTCCTGGTCAGTGACGAGTCGGGTTTCATTACAGGGCAGATCATAGGGGTCAAGAGGGGGACGCAACGTCTGACAGTGGCCGCTCGTTCTGTGACACGGTCCCTAGGTTTGCGCCGCCCCGCACAGCACATATTAGGCCGCGGATCGACCGGCCACCCGGCCGAACACGAAGCAGTTACCGAGGCTGTTGCCGCTGCTCAGGTACCACGAGGGCCCGAGAGTCCCGCCGGTGCGTTCCCCCGCGGCGAACAGTCCCGCGATGGGGGTCTGGCATTCGTCGAGCACCTGACCGAGCACGTCGATCTGCACGCCGTAACTGGTGGCGCCGATGGCCGCAGGACGCAGCTCGACGCCGTAGAACGGCGGCTTCTCTATAGGACGGACGAACCGTGCGTCTTCCCCGAAGTCTCGGTCCTCGCCGAGCGAGGCAGATCGTTGTACCTGAGGGGTGAGCCCACCGTGGCCGCAACCGGCAGATCCAGTGTCGAGAAGAGCTCTTCGAGGCTTTCCGCGCGGACGATGCTGCCCCCGTCGATGCACCGCCGGATGGTATTGCTCGTCCAGAACGCCACCGGCCGGAGCGCTCCGCTGGGGTGAGGCTTGAACGTTGGCAACTCAGGAGTGCCGTTGTCGGCCAGGATTTGCTCGTCGAAGAACCCGAAAACACGCCCACCGGCCTCGATCAACAGCCCGCAGGTGATCCCGTACGGCGAGGTCTCGTCGCAGAGCCGTCGGCCGTCAGGGCCAACGACCAGCATCCATGCCGGGAGATAGGAGTCGAAGTCGGGGCCATCCGGCCTTGGCACGGGGAGTGAGATGAAGTGGTCCTGACCGATCATCGCGGCACCGACGGACCCCGCCAAAGCGAGCAGGCGTTCACCTCTTGAGCTCTCCGGACCGATGTAGAACACCCAGTCACCGGAACGGCCCACGCTCGGCAGATGTTCGTCGACCAGCACGCGGTTGGCACCGAAGCCGCCGGTCGCGAGAACAACCGCGCCGGCCTCGAGCTCCCAGTCGCCGACCGCCAAACCCACGACAGCGTCAGCGCGCATGAGCAGGCGATCGACGCGCTGATCGACCGCGATGTCGATGCCCTGTTACCGGCACCGGCGCTCGAGCAGGTCGACGACGCCCTGGCCATAACCCTCCGGCGCGTGCGTACGGGGAACGAGTTCCGGCCCGCCCTTCTTGATGTCCGGGTCGAAGCGCACTCCCTGCTCGACGAGCCACGAGATGGCGTCGGCGCCGCCTTCAGCGAGGCGGCGAACCAATGCCGGCTGCAGGCCGAATTGGTTGATGAACATGTACTCGTGGTAGAGGTTCTCGGCACTATCCGCCAACCCAGCCCGTCGCTGGGGTTATTTACCACGGCCATCACCCAGCCGGCGGACAGGCGAGTCGCGCCACCGAGAATCGTTTCGGACTCCGCGATCGCCGCCCGCGCCCCCTGGCCGCGGGCGGTGAGGGCAGCCGTCCGCCCAGCGGCACCCGAACCAACAACGACAACATCAACGTCAACAGCCATCCCCGTTCCCTTCTCCTCGCTGGGCGGCAGGCCCTCCATCAACAATCCGTCTACAGTGCCGCCGTCGACCGGGTCTTGTCGCACGTCGGCCTGGCGGTATCGGACCTCGATGCCGCCGTCCAGTTTTTCACCGAGGCGTTGGGTTTCGAGGCCGGTGGCGCATCCGCCTCCGGTGACGAGGTTGCCGATCTCGCCGAGATCAATGCGGGCCGCGCCCAGATGCGCATGCGCTACGTCGTGAAGGACGGCTTCCGCATCGAGCTTATGTGCTGGTCCGTGCCGGGCCCCATGGGGACGCCATGGCAATTCTTCAGCGCGCCCAGCTCGGGCTCACTCACCTGTGCATACAGGTCGACGACGTCAACGCTGAGGCGGGGCGCCCCCCGTCGTACGGCGCCACGATCCTTGAACGCGCGCGCACGGAGGTCCGCCGGGGGACGGAGGGACGATCATCATGCTCTGTGTCTCGGTGCTGGACGGCCTTCGCATCGAGTTGCTACAACGGACACCCCGAGCGAACTGACCGGCGTGTCGCCGCGAGGCGCCGGGTGGGGTTCGAGGTTGACCACATGGTCGGATCATCCGGCGCCACAAGGGGATTTAGTGGGCACACGTCCCAAGGCGACGAGCCGCCCCGACGGCACATGCGGTTCCACCTGAAGATCCGAACCGGACGACCTCGTCGCCGCGGGATGCTGGACGCCTTTCAAATTGTGATAAACAAGGGACCCATAGTGGACCGATCGGTCCAAGACCATTGGGGGGACTCGCCGCTTGGCACGTCGTCCTCCGGCCGCG
The DNA here is from genome assembly GCA_963779735.1 of uncultured Acidimicrobiaceae bacterium. GTDB lineage: Bacteria > Actinomycetota > Acidimicrobiia > Acidimicrobiales > RAAP-2 > Bog-473. Next base: position 107,451 of record CAVZZJ010000013.1, on the reverse strand, counting down.
GCGACAGAGGAGCGATAACCATGGTGTCGAAAGTGCCCACCGTGAGGAAGCACCCGTTGGATTTGGCGAAGACGGACCCCAGATCCACTCGCTCATGCCCGACCCCGATGTGGGGAAGGCCGCCCGCCGGCCGGGGCTTTCCTACCAGCAGGTGATCTCCACGATCCTCGACGGCTACGCCGGACGTCCCGCGCTGGGCGAGCGGGCGTACGCCCTCGGCCGGATCGTGACACCGGACGCACCAACGGGAGTACCTGCCCCACTTCGACACGATCACCTACGGGGAGCTGCACGACCGGATCAGGCGCCTGGCCGCAGTGTGGCGGCACCACGAGCAGCACCGCGTCGAGCCGGGTGACTTCGTGTGCATCCTGGGGTCCGCGGGGACCGACTACGTCACCGTCGACCTGGCGATCGCCTACACGCTAGGTGTCTGCGTTCCGCTGCAATCGACCCTGGCGGGCCGACCTGGAGGGGATCTTCACCGATGTCGCACCGACGGCGGTGGCCGCGCCGGTGGAGGACCTGCTGCTCGCGGCGCGATTGGCGGGGAGGAACGGCTCGGTCCGCAGCGTGATCGTCTTTGGATACGACGACCGCTTCGACGAGGACCGCGAACAGTACATCGCCGCCCAGGAGGAGCTGGTTCGGAGCGGGTCGAAGGCGCAGCTGGTCACCCTCGACGAGCTGATCACCATTGGCGGTGAGCTGAACCGTGGGAACCGTTGCCTCCGAGCCGTGAGGGCCTGGACCGGATGGCGCTAGTGGTGCACTCCTCGGGGAGCACCGGGTCACCAAAGGGCGTGATCATCACCGAGCGGATGATCGCGGCGATGTGGATCCCGGGGAGCTCCCCCTGCCGGGGGTCGAGTCGCGTTCGCCCCGTTGAACCACATGGGCGGTCGGAGCGCGGTGTCCTTGCCCTTGGCCCGCGGCGGGACGGTGTACTTCACCGCGAGGAGCGATCTCTCCACGCTCTTCGAGGACATCCGCCTGGCTCGGCCTACTGAGATTGTGGCCTTCCCCCGCGTGTTGGAGCTGATCTACCACCATTACCTGAGCGAGGCCGTCCGGCGCACCGCTGGGGGTGAGGGCGACGCCGACGCGGTTCGGGCCCAAGTCATGAAGGAGATGGGCGCGAGCTACCTAGGCGATCGGATCTGCACCTTGACCGGTGTGGGCGCCCACGACGCCCGAGGTCAAGCGGTTCATCATGGAGTGCTTCAAGGACTGCTTCCAGGTCGACATGGGCGGCGGTTACGGCACTACCGAGGCGGGAACCGTCGCCATGGGCGGGCGGCTCCTTCGACCGCCGGTCATCGACTACAAGCTGCGCGACGTCCCGGAGTTGGGCTACTTACGGACCGACAAGCCTTACCCACGCGGCGAGTTCTGTGTGAAGACCGAGCGGGCCACGCCCGGCTACTTCAATCGCCCGGAGGCCACGGCCGCCCTCTTCGATGAGGATGGCTTTCTCCTGACGGGGGACATCGTCGAGGAGCGGGGTCCCGACCGCATCGAGTGGATCGCTCGCCGCAACGACGTCCTCAAGCTTTCCCAAAGCGAGTTCGTCGCCGTCGGCGCGCTGGCGACGACGTTCGAGAGCGGCAGCGAACTGATCGAGCAGGTCTTCGTTTATGGCAACTCCTCGCGCTCGTATGTGTTGGCGGTGGTGGTCCCGAACATGGATCTTGCTCGGGAGGTTCCGGCGGGGACCCGGACGAGGCGGGACTCCGGGATCTGATCCGCTTGGAGTTGAAGAAGGTCGCCGAGGAGGCGGGCTTGCGGTCGTTCGAGGTGCCACGCGACTTCATCGTCGAGATGGAGCCGTTTACTCACGAGAACGGACTTCTGTCGAGCGTGCACAAGCGCATGCGCCCGGCGTTCGAGGCCAGGTACGGGCAGCGGCTAGAACAGCTGTACGCGCGTCTCGAGCAACGCCAATGCGAGGAGCTCGAGGCGCTCCACAGTCTTGGAAGCGGCATGAGCGTCCTCGAAAAGGTCGGCAAAGCCCTGGAAGTGTCGCTCGGCGTCGAGGGCATCGACGTCTCCCAGCCCTACGGTTTCGTCGACCTCGGCGGTGACTCGCTCGGTGCCGCGGCGTTCTCGGGGATGCTCGAGGACATCTTCGGCGTAATCCTGCCTGTCAACGCCATCCTCAGTCCGGCGGGCAACCCCGCTCGGTGGGCACGGGCGATTGAGGCCGCGCTCGCCGAGGACGACAGCCCGCTGCCCACCTTCGACCAAATCCACGGCAGAGGTGCCCGCCTGGTGCGGGCCGGTGACCTCGACATCGCCGGGTTCGTCGACGACGACCCGCTCGCGCATCTGCCCGTCGAGCCCCCTCCGACCGCCTCGAGCTGCGTGCTGCTGACCGGCGCTACCGGCTTCCTCGGTCGATTCATGTGCCTGGAGTGGCTCGAAGCGGCTCTCGACGACCGGCGGGAAGCTGATTTGCCTGGTGCGTGCCGCCGACGAGGCCGCCGCTCGGCGCCGCTTGGCGTCGGCCTTCGAGGGCGACCCCGAGCTCGAGCAGTGCTTCGCCGCCCTGGCAGAGGGTCGCCTCGAGGTCGTGGTGGGCGATGTCGCCGAACGTTGACTCGGTCTCGGCGTTGCGGAGTTCGAGCGCCTGGCCCGGGAGGTCGACCGGATCTCCCATCCGGGCGCGCTGGTGAACCATGTACTGCCCTACGAGGACCTGTTCGGTCCCAACGTGGCGGGGACCGCCGAGCTGGTCCGCCTGGCGCTGACCGGCCGGCGGAAGCGCTTCGACTTCATCTCGTCGGTGGCTACCACCTATCTGATCGACCGCGGCACGGGCAGCGATGAGGACTCGCCCCTCGTAGAGGGAATCGATCTCGACACCTACGGAATGGGCTACGGGACGAGCAAGTGGGCAGCCGAGCAGGTGCTGCACTCGGCCCACCGGCGGTTCGGTCTGCCGGTGAACGTGTACCGGGGCGACATGATGCTGGCCCACTCCCGCTACCACCAGCAGATCAACGTCCCCGACATCTTCACTCGGCTCCTCGCCAGCGTGGTGATGACCGGGTTGGCGCCGGCATCGTTCCATCCGTTCGAACCAGACGGGAGCCGGTCCCGGGCGCACTATGACGGCTTGCCCGTCGACTTCGTCGCCGCCGCCATCGTCGGCATCAGCCTCGAGCCGCATGACGAGCTCCGCACGTTCCACGTGGTCAACCACCACGTCGACGATGGGATTTCGCTCGACACGTTCATCGACTGGATTGAGGAGGCGGGCTACGTGCTGGAGCGAGTGCCCGCCTATGGCGACTGGCTGGGACGGTTCGAACGAAGCTGCGGATGCTGCCCGAGGCCAAGCGCCAGCTCTCGTCGCTGTCGGTTCTCGGATCGTTGCGCCGGGCGCGGCCGGTGGAGACGATGGTGAGCAGCAAGCGGTTCCAGGATGCCGTGCGTGCGCTCCCCATCGGGCCCGACGTCCCCCACCTAAGCCGGGGGTTTATCCGGAAATGCCTGGAGGACATGCACCAGCTCGGGCTCATCCCCGAACCGGGCGCCGACGGAGTGCCTTAGCATGCGAGCCTGTTCAACCCGCGAGCAGCGGCGCCGCCGAGCGGACCCGGACGGTGATGTCAGCGGGCGAGAGGATGGTCAGCGCGGCGGCATACTCGGCCCCGAGGTCCAGGTCGGTGACGAATGCGCTGAGCGGTTGCCCGCGAAAGCTCACCAGTCGAGCGCGCTCCACGGCCGGGCTCACGACCACCTCGCGCAGCGGGACCCGCAAACCGTCGCCTGTCGCCTTGACCACCGATTCCTTGCGGCACCAGTAGGTCAACAGGTCCCCCGGACCGACGATCGGCTCCGACGCGGTCACAACGTCGCGGGCCGCCGGGAGTAAGCGGTTCGTGACGCGGTGTTCGATGTCGACGCCGACCGGTCCGGCATCGGTGAGCGCGACCACCACCAGGGGTCCGGAGTGCGAGACCGAGGCGTGCAGATCGGTTCCAGGCACTCGCGGTCGGCCGTGGTGTCCACCGCAGGTCTGGCAGCGCCGGTCAACCCGCACCGAGGGTGCCGGACATCCCGCGTGCACGGCGACGGCGCACTTGAGGACCGCCAGACCGACGACGAACCTCGCTCGATCGATGGGGCGGCGCACTGCGTCGACCCGGGCCAGCTCGACCTCGTCGAGAAGCGAGTCGTGCACCGGACGGCGCTCCGCTACCTCCGCCGTCCACACCTCGCACTCCAGTCGCTTCATGGAACTAGCATTCGATGCTACCGGACCGGCGACGGCAGGGATTGCGAAGCACCACCGGACAGGAGTAGAAGCGCTCGTCTCGTCTCGTCTCGACGCTGTGCGGGCCCCGCTGATGTAAGGAGGAGACTCTTTTGAAACTCGACGCCAACCGGCCCGTCGCGGTCGTCACTGGAGCCAGCGCGGGAATCGGCAAGGCGACCGCCCGCAAGCTCGTGGAGCTCGGTTGGCAGGCGATCGGCGTAGGGCGTGATCCAAAGCGTAGCGCCGCCGCCGAAGCGGAGATCACCGGGGTGGCGGGTCACGGCGGCAGCTTCATCATGCTGCGCGGCGACTTCACCCTGATGGCGGAAGTCAAGCGCATAGCCGACGAGATCAAGAGCCTAACCACTCGCCTCGATGTCCTCATCAACAACGCGGGCGGGGTACGGGACCGGCAGATCGTCACCGCGGAAGGCACCGAGGCGACTTTTGCCGCCAACCACCTCGCCGCCTTCCTGCTCACACGGGAACTTATGCCGTTGCTCAAATGGAGGGCAGCCGACATGGCCCCAGGAACGATGCGGGTAATCGCAGTTTCGTCGAGCGCCCACCGGGCTACCGACGGGCTCGACTGGGACGATCTGCAAAGCCTTGGCAATGTCCATCCCACCCCCGCCTATTGCAGGGCCAAGCTGGCCAACATCCTCTTTACCCGGGAGTTGGCGCGGCGAGCGGGGCCCGAGGGAATCGTGGCGCAGTCCATGCATCCCGGCCTGGTCGCCAGCAACTTCGCGTCTCACGGGGACGAGGCGATGCAGGCATACATGGCCGCGGCCGACAAGGTACCGCCCGATGAACCAGCTGAAACGCTGGTCTGGCTGGCCACCGATCCTGAAGGCGGTCGCAAGGGTGGGCGGTACTTCTACCGCAAGGCCGAGGAATCGCCCTCCGAAGCGGCACAAGACCATGCCGCCGCCACCCGCCTGTGGACCGAAACCGAGGAGCTGCTGGTCAACCTCGGCTACTGAACCAGGCGGATCTGGACAAATCGCCGCGTATTCATATGGCCCGTTCGTTCCACCGGTTCGTCGCGGTCGAGTGTTGCCGAGACCCCCTTCGCGCCCTGGACGAGCATGGCGTCCTGGCCAGTCCGGGCGTCCCTGAGGTACCAGGTCAGCCGAACCCCGGACCGATGTCTAGGGGACCCCGGACCCGCTCGCTGAAGGGGGACACCTTCTGTCCCGGTTGAGGTCCCTCAGCGAGAGAGGTGGATGGCCCTGCTCAACCACGAAGCTGGAGCTCCTCACGTGGGGCGCGCGTCCGCTCAGACCCCGGCTGAGCTAGTGGCCCGGAAACTCGTGTGACGTCTCTTTTAGGATGACAGGAAGATGAGGAAACATTCCTTCTGGAAGATCGTCGGGCTCGCCGGCCTGGCGAGTGTCGCCGCCACCGGCGTGGCAGTCGTCCGATCGGAGCGTCGACGCAGGGCCTACACGCCCGACGACGTGCGGATTCGACTGCACCAGCGGGTCGCGGCCATCGCGGCGATCACGGATGTCGCCCCGATGTTGAGCCTCCCGGCCGCTCGGCCAGAGCGCTTCCACCGCGTGCGCCGCCTGGCCGGAAAGTCGTTCCAGTTCGTGCGCCATGGCTGAACCGCTCAGCGTGGATGACGCGGTCGAACTGACGCGCACCGGGGACCTGTGGCTGTTCCGGGGCCCGAGCGCCGCCGACCACGCCATCCGAGTTTTCACCAACAGCCCCGTCAACCATGTGGGTATGGCGGTCGTACTCGAGGACCTCCCACCGCTGATGTGGCATGCCGAACTGGGCCACTCGCTGCTTGACGTGTGGAGCGGCACCTACCACCGGGGCGTGCAGCTCCACGACCTACGGGAAGCGGTGACCACCTGGATGGAGCGCTACTCCCAGAGCGCCTGGCTCCGCCAACTGCGCGCCGAGGTGACCCCGGAGATGGAGGACGCTGTGCTGACGGAGATCGCTCGTAAGGACGGCACGCCGTTCCCGTCCACGCTCGCCCTGGCCGGCCGTTGGGCACGGGGACGGATTCGCCGCCCGGCCGACGTCGAGGCCAGCTACTGCGCCGAGGTTGTCGCCGGCACCTATCAGGCCATGGGCCTTCTCGCCGACAACCGCCCGGCGAACTGGTACGACGCCGGCCGCTTCTGGAGCGGTGACCACCTCGAGCTTCTTCAGGGCGCCCGTCTGGGCGAGGAGATCACCGTGCTGGGCGCCCTACCCGACTTGCCCAGACCCGGCCTGCGGCGCTCACCCCTACAGCGCCGCACCGATACCCGTTAGCCTCCGCAAAACTTGAAGCAGAGACGCGCCAGGACCGGATCGGTGATCCGGCGTGGAAACGAGAGTAGCAGCCCCCTCGCGTTCCATGATTGCCCTTCAGCTTCTGCGAGGGCGCGGCGACGAGGACAGCATCGTGTCGCTCGTCTCGGGGGTCGGGTTGTGCGCACTTGCCGGGCGACTACCATCACGCCCAATAGTCAGGAGAGGCGACTCGGGCAAACCCGTCTCGTGCTGTCGGTCAGCGAGGTCAGCTTCCCGTTTGCTCTCCACGGCCGATCGGGAGGTGATGATGTTCGTCAAGATCTTGGACGGCATCAAGGTTGTCGACGTGACTGCATGGGCATTCGTCCCCTCAGCGGCTGGCGTGCTCGCCCACTGGGGTGCCGACGTCGTGAAGGTCGAGAGCACGACAGCGCCCGACCCGATGCGTCAGGGCAACCTCGAGCCGGGCCGCAGCGCCCCGGGATTCAAGCACTACAGCCGCGGCAAGAAGTCGGTAGCGATCAACCTGGCGTCCCCGGCGGGTCAGGAACTGATCTACCGTCTGGTGGCCGATGCCGACGTGTTCGTGACGAGCTACCTGCCGGCGACCCGTCGCAAGCTGAAGATGGACGTTGAGGACATCAGAGCAGTCAACCCCGACGTCATCTACGCGCGTGGCAGCGGGTACGGCCCAAAGGGCCCGGACGCAGAGCGGCCCGGCTACGACCACCTCAGCTGGTGGTACCGCGGGTCACTGGCTCAGTCGGCGATGGACTCGGCCGGTGTGAGCTGGCCGCCGAATATGACCGGGCACGGAGACGGGATCTCGGGCTTGGTCTTGGCCGGCGGCATCTGCGCCGCCCTTCTGCGGCGCGAGCGGACCGGCTTTGCCTCGGTCGTCGACTCGTCGCTCATGGGAACCGCCGTCTGGTTCCAGGGGATGGCGCTGCTGGGCGCCCAGGAGGGAGAAGGGCCGCTCCGGAAGTTCGGACCCGTCGAGCGGCCCAAAGTGAGCGGGGGCTTTCCCGGCGTGAGCCGAGCCGTGATGTCGACGTATCAGACCAAGGACTACCGCTTCTTGAGCCTGTGCTTCCTCGGCGACGCCGACAGCGACTTCGTAGATCTCTGCACGCACCTCGAGCGTCCAGACCTCGCCAGCGACAGCCGGTTCGTCCACTCCAACGAGCGGATCGCCAACAGCGACGAGCTGCTCGCGATCCTAGAGGAGGTCTTCGCGTCGAGGACGTTCGCCGAGTGGAAGGAGGTCCTTGTCACCGCCAGGGGTGCGTGGTGTCCCGCCCAGACCCCCGAGGAGATCCTCGACGACCCCCAGACCCTGGCGAATGGCTTCGTCCGCTACGTCGACTACCCCGGTGGGGGCGTGAAGCTCCCCATCCCACCGATCCTCTTCGACGAGGAAGGCGGCGACCCTCCGGTTGCGCCGGACTTCGCCCAGCACACGGATCAGGTGCTGGGTGGACTCGGCTTCTCGCGCGAGGAGATCGCTCGGCTGCGAGTCGACGGCGTCGTCGTGTGAGCAACGGGGGAGGTCGCTGAGCACAACGCCTGGGGTCGAGCCAATGAAATCTTGAAGTGCCGTAACCCGTTCGGTACGCGTCATCTGACCGTTGCCTGTGTCCTTGACCGGTGTCGAGCAAGCGGTGAGACTGCCGGGAAGGACAACGGGACAACGGGACAACGGGACTCGAAGGATCGGACCATGCGCGAGCGAACAAACGAGGTAGAGGTCGAGCGCGATACCAAGGTGACAATGTCCGACGGGGTGGTCCTGCTGGCTGACATCTATCATCCGGTCGGGGTCCTGGACGCCCCGACGATCCTCGAGCGCACCCCTTATGGACGCCGAAGCGTGTCCTCCGGGTCTGGGCCGGAGTTCGCAGCCCGGGGATACCGCTACATGCTTCAGGCGTGCCGCGGCACCGATGGCTCAAGCGGTTCTCACAGCTATTTCATGGAAGCATCCGACGGGGGCACCACTGCCGACTGGGTCGCTCGGCAGCCATGGTTCAACGGACGTCTCGGCACCTTTGGGGCCAGCTACATGGGCTTTACCCAGTGGGCACTGGCATCGACGCGACCGCCTCATCTCAAGGCCATGGTGATCGGCCTTTCCGCGTCGGTCCGTGCCTTCTCGTGGTACCCGGGCGGATCGCTCGCCCTTGAGGTCATCATCCCCTGGGATATCGGTGCGACGCAGTTCAACAAGCCCCCAAACGCCAACACGATCACCGACGTCTCACCCGAGGCGATCGAGCGGCGGATGGCAGAACTGAGGGAGGCATTCGATCACCTCCCCCTCGGTGACGTGATCCGCCACCTGACCGGTTCCGACCTTGAGCTCTACCAGGACCAGCTCGCTCATGCCGGGCTAGACGACCCGTTCTGGTCGCCGCTCGACTACGAGCGCGCTGTTGACAGATTGGACAGTGCCCACGCTGCTGGTCGACGGCTGGCACGATTATCCCTTGCCGCGGGTGCTCGACGACTATGCCGCCCTACGCGGGTCGGCCGCCCCCGTGCGCCTTCGTATCGGCGGCGGCGGGCATCTCGGAGGGGGTGGCGAAGGTGGGTTGACCGATGCACCACTGGTCTGGTTTGACACCTATCTCCGCGAGGCGGTCGGACTGATCCCCGAACGCCCAGTGACGATTGAGGTTCAGGGAGAGGCTGGCGGCTGGCGCGACCTCGACGACTGGCCGCCTCCCGCCGAACCCAAGCGATGGTATCTGAATGCCGGCGGGCGTCTTGCAACTGAAGCGCCGGATGCGCCCTCGCCGCCCGACCCATATCGTTACGACCCCGCCAAGCCGACCCCGTCGATCGGCGGCATCGGCATGCTCACCGGTGGCTCCGTGGACAATCGAGAGCTCGAAGCGCGACCGGACGTTCTGGTGTACACGTCCGACCCGCTGGCGGACCCTCTCGTTCTGATCGGCGCGGTCGAGGCCGAACTGTGGGTTACCTCGAGCCTAAATCACACCGACTTCTTCGTACGGCTGTGCGACGTCTCACCCGACGGTAGTTCGATCAACATCTGCGACGGGCTGCGACGCCTGAATCCGTCATCGATCCTACGCTCTGCCGACGGAGCATTCAGCGTGTCGGTGCCGATGTGGCCCGTGGGACACCGCCTTGGCGCCGGCCACTGTCTGCGGATCCAAGTGTCGAGCGGTGCGCACCCCGTGTATGCCCGCAACCTCGGTACCGGCGAGCCCGCTGCCACCGGGACCGACATGCAGCCCGCGGAACAAGTCGTGTACCACGAACCGGGCAAGCTCTCCTTCGTCACCCTGCCGCATGCCTTGAGTTAGCCCCAGGCGAGCGCGCCGGGGAGATCCGTCATGTCGTTCATTCGTCGAGCGTCAGACATCCACGGAGCACCCAGTTGGTCCGAGCGCCGATGCCTCGCTGTTCCGGCTCTTGCGGGCGGGGACGCTAGGCCCGTTGGTGCTCACGGCGTTCCTGGCACCCGATCCCAGGTGGCACACCAGCTGCCAGGACTTCACCCTCAGAAGTCGTCTCCCGTTGCACCATGGTCACGATGCGGGCGCCAGCGCCAGAGCGACCGGCCCAAGGGGTCCATGGAGGATCAAAGTGCTCGCCGAGACCGGGGACGGTGGTGCACCGGGGGGATTCCCCGGCGGTCCCAGGTCGACCGTCTGCGTGGCCGAGTGGGTGCGGCCGCAGCGGCCGAGAACGTCAGGCACGACTGCGCCAACTGTGATCGTCCAGGCCTTGGCCGATCCGCCGCTGCTGATCCCCTCGAGATCTCCGCACGGTGGCAGGGTCGCTCGCAGCCGGATCGACCCGGTCCTCGGGCCGCTCAGCAGTTGCCACGGAACGGAGAGAACCTCGGTGGCCTTGGCGAGTGAGGCAGCTTGGACCGAAGTGCAGACGCTGCTACGTGCGGTGTAGCTGACCGCCGGTGAGCCACTGACGGCCCCGATCACCACGGCGGCGTAGCCGTTGGAGGGCAGTGCCGTGAGTGAAGTCCCGCTGGGATTCGTGGTGGGCACGGATCGTTCAGCGGGGCAGCTCGCTGTGTCCGTGGCCTTGGCGAATCCCACCCAGGCTGGAAGCCTGAAAACGCGCGCCACGCCCTTGACGTGCAGCGAGATAGTGATCAGTCCGTAGCCGAGCGGTCCTTCTTGGCGGCCGAGTAGCACAGGGCTGGCCCAGATCTTTTGTGCCGCCGACTCTTCGGTGACCCTTGGACGGTCGTGCTCGGGAGCGGGCACGACGTTGAGAACTCCACTATCGAGTGAAACGGAGGTCACAAAGCGTCCCCGCACGACATCGGCGCGGGCCGGCAACGACGCCGAGTGGACAGCCCCTTGGTCTGACACAAGGTGCACCGCACCCGTCGCGCTCCCTGCCTGCGAGGCAGCCACCATGACCATCGTCGTGCACGCAAGCACCCATTTGGTCGTCGTATACGAACCGCGTCTCATCCACCTTCCATGACGCACGAGACGCCGAATCGGTTCTCCGGGGTCCGAGCCAACCGACCTCATGGTCTGGCAATAAGCAGACCGGAAATCGGTGCGCGGAGAAGAGTCCTGCTTCCGAAAGGGGACCAATTTACGCCGGGCGAGACCGTTAGGCGCGTGACGAGACTCTGCTTGAACCAGACACTTCCAATCACGCGATCTTCGTCGTGTGCGTCAGCTCCCCGTCACGGGTCCCAGCGCATGAACCAGATGCGTGGCCCTCCGGCCGGTGCATCTGCGTCTTCGACGACACGGAAGCCGTATCTCCCATATATCGAGACGTTGCGCTCGGTGCCCGTCGAAAGGAAGGCCCCCACCCCGTCAACTCGCGCTCGTGCCAGCCCTGCCAAGATCAACGCCTTTCCGAAGCCACGGCCTTGCACCGATGGTTCGACGGCGATCGAGTCGAGTTGCCAAAGCGGCTCGATCGGGCTGCGGGAGTCAACCCAGCGCCAGAACGCGTCGTACCGATGACCGCCATCTTCGGCAAGTGCGTGGATGCGCGGTTGATTCCACGGGTGGTCCGTCCACACCCCCACGCGCCCAGGTGGGATCCAGACTGCTGCTCCATTCGCCGCGCCCGCCTCCGACACCAGCCCGAGTCCGAGCGCGATCTCGAGAAAGAAGGCGAAGCAGCGCGTGAATCGCTCGGCAGGGTCTTTTACGTCGCCCATCGGCCAGCACATCATCGGTTCATTCACGAACGCCCGTCCGAAAACTGACGCGAGTACAGAGAGTCGATCTGGCCCGGCAGACGAGATCTGAATCTGAGAGCGGTCCACTACGAGCAAATGTAACCATCAACCCGCTGAGCGGGTGGCTCGAGCTCGATCCGGTCCGGGCCCGCTGGGGGCACCCAAAGCGTGTGTCCGACTTTCCGCCCAGGGATCGCCCGCAGGCTGGAAGTGAGTGCGCGGAGTGAGCCCGCTCGCGAAAGGCAGCATCGTCGACCGTAGAACCGCGAAGACGTGGCACGAGACCGGCGCGCAAAGGAACCGCTGGCAGTGCCGAGTTGGGCAATGATTGTCTGGTTCATGGTGGGGGAAATATCACCAAGGTCGTGGGGTGGTACCACCCTGGCACGTGACACCGCTTCGCCTTAGCCTGCCTGGTAGGCGCACCGTCGTGCCACGAAAGTGGCGTGCGAAATCGATTTCGACGTCGGTGGACAAGGATGGATCTGGTGAAGCGACGCTCGGGCCACACCGCCCACCGGTACTGGCCTAGGAAGGTGAGAGGCGCGTGGACGCGCTCAGGCTGATCTTCCGGGCCGAGTTGCGCCGCCGGTGGCGATCGTGGCTGGCGTTGGCGATCCTCATCGCGGTCGTCGGAGGTGTGGTCATGGCCGCCGCCGGCGCCGGCAGGCGGACGGCGACCGCGTTCCCCGCCTTCGTGCGGACTCACGGCTACGACTTCGTGGTCTTCAACGGGTCGCCGCTCCCGCAGCTCTCCCGGTATCCCACCGTCGCCTCCATCACGACGGCACCGGTCGCCTACAACGGTCAGCCTAGGTGCGTCTGCACGCACCCGATCGACAACAACGACTTCAACGTCGTGTACGTGCCACCTAAGGAGATGTCCAGGACCGTCAACCTCGTCTCCGGCAGGATGCCCAACCCATCGTCGCCCGACGAGGTGCTGGCCTCCTTCAACCTGCAGCGGGACAACGGGGTCCACGTCGGGACCGTCCTGTCGATGAGGATGTATGCCGCCTCCCAATCGGAAGCCGTCAACAACGCCACCGGTGCGGGTCCCTCGCCGACGGGCCCGTTCGTCTCGTTCCACGTCGTCGGCATGGAAGCGGCCGCTTACGAGTTCCAGGCCGGGACCACCCCGTTGTACGACATCTACACGACACCGGCCTTCGCCCGTTCCGTATTGCCGAAGACGACGTCGGGATACCTCTACCTCGTGAAGCTGCGCCACGGGGCCGCCGACGTCGACGCCTTCAAGAACTACGTCAAGTCGCTCGGCAACGCCTCCTTCACGGACGTGAGCACCCCCGAGGTGTTGGTCGCCGACTCCATCCATCCGCAGGCGGTCGGCTGGTGGTTGCTGGCCGCGCTGGCCGCCCTGGCCGGGGCGGCGGTCGTCGGGCAGGCGCTGAGCCGAACCCGCCGGGTGGAGAGCGACGAGTTCCCCATCCTCCAAGTGCTCGGCCTCGAGCGGAGCGGCCTGGTGGGGCTGGGCATGGCATCGACCCTGCTCGTCGGCCTGGTCGGCGCCGCGGGAGCGTTGGTCATCGCCTTTGCGCTCTCCCCTTTCGCCCCGGTCGGCGACGCTCGCCTCGCCGAGCCATCGTCGGGCCTGCGTTTCGACGGTCCTGTCCTTCTGCTGGGAGCGGTCACCACGGTGGTGGTCGTGCTCGCCCTGGGGGTGTGGCCGTCGCTCCGCGCCGCGCGTGGCCGGCCGGACGACGCCCGTCGTCCCCGCCCGTCGGCCGTCGTCGGATTTGTGGGCGCGGCGGGTGCGCCACCGACCATGGTGGTCGGGGTGCGCAACGCGCTCGAGCGCGGGAGCGGCGTTAACTCCGCGCCGGTGGCCACCGCGCTCCTGGGCGCGGTGCTCGCCGTGGCCGCGCTGTGCGGCACCGCCGTCTTCGGGTCCAGCCTGACGCATCTCGACGCCACGCCGGCACTCTTCGGCGATGCCTACCAGGTGATCATTTACGGAACGCCGAGCACGCCGAGCACGTCGCTCTCCCAAGCCGACCAGCGTCAGGTGATCCGGGGGCTCGAACGCCACAAGGGAATCGACCGCATCACCGTGGCTACGGGCGCACCCATCTCCATCGATGGTGTGACCGTGCAGGCGGCCGCGTACGCCGCCGTCCGCGGCCCACCCCTCCTGGTGGCGATCAGTGGTCGGCTTCCTGACGGTCCAGGCGAGATCGCCTTGGGCTCGTCCACCATCCGCCTGATCGGCACCCATGCGGGCGCCGTTGTGCCCGTGGAGTTCGCATCGCCCACCGGACACGCGCGCACCGTGCCGTTTCGGGTCGTGGGGACGGTCGCGCTCCCGACCGGTGTCGGCGACGGAGAGGTCGGGCTGGGCACCGGTGCGGCGCTGACCCTCGGCGGGTACGAGCAGGCGGTGTGTCCGCACGGCGCGGCCAACGTGCAGTGCGTCGGGTCGATTCTGGGGAAGACCGCCGTGCTGGCCAGTGCCTCGCAGGGCGGTTCCGGGCACGTGGCAATCGAGCACATCATCTCCGCCGATCAGAACTACGTCGGGACCCCGATCACGCCGACGACGCTCGTGAACTTCGGCGAGGCGGTCGACTTCCCATTGATCCTCGGCTTCATCCTGGCCATCTTCGGCGCCGCCACCGTCACCCACCTGCTCATCGTGAGCGTGGGTCGGAGGCGCCGGGAGATGGGACTGCTCAAGGCGCTCGGGTTCGTGAGCCGCCAGGTGGGCTCGACGGTGTACTGGCAGGCGACGACGGTCACCCTGGTGGGCCTCGTCGTTGGTGTCCCGGTCGGCGTGGCGCTCGGTCGGGTGGTCTGGAGGGCCTTCGCCCTCAACGTCGGAGTCGTGCCTGAGCCGGTCGTCGATCTCTGGGTCATCGTGGGCCTGGGCGCGGCCGTCCTGGTGGGAGCCCTCGTGCTGGCCATCGGCCCGGCGTTGGCGGCGGCACGGGCGCGGCCCGCCCGGCTGCTACGGATGGAGTGACGCTGGCGGCACCGGTTCAGTGGCGCACCCACTCCGCCCTCTTCACCACGACGCCCCGACCGTCCAGGAACACCAGGCGGCGGTCGTGGAAGTCCAGGACGTCGTTTTCGCGCGGCGTGATTCCGTGCTCCGCCAGGTGCTTCAGCATCGCGTCAGGTCGCTGCAGTTGCGCCGCGCCCCTCGGTCGCCGGTTCGAATGACGGCAATCGCTCAACGGACTGTCAAATCTCGATTTCGCGCACATTGGCAGGCGCCGACGCTCAAAGAGTCGCGCCTCGGTCCCTACGTCAGTCTGCAAATCCCCTCAGACCTGAGTTAGTGAAAGGTCCGGGCTAGGGGGCGGTGGTGAGGATGTCGTTGGAGAACCCGAATAGTCGAGCGGCATTGCCGCTCGTCACGGCGGACGCGTCGGCGTGGGAGACGTTCTTGAGCAGATCATCGAGCACCTTGTTCGAGTTCGGATACGTGCTCTCGGGGTGGGGGTAGTCGTTACCCCACAGCAGGCAGTCGGGCCCGGTGATCGGTAGGTTGGCGAGTCCGATTGGGTCGCACTGGAATGTGGCATGGATCTGGCGTCGGATGTAGTGGCTGGGCAACTCCGCCAACTTGGGTTTCGTCCAGCCGATAGCGGCATGAGCCTCGTAGTACTCGTCGACGGTGTGCATCGTCCACGCCAGCCAGCCGGCGTTTACCTCAACCAGCACCACATGGAGCTCAGGATGACGCTCGAGCACACCGCTACAGCTGAAGAGTGCTGCTGCCCGCGGCGCCATTGTCTGGGTGGCAAGGAGGTTTGCCGTCGCGCTCCCCCAACCACGGTAAAAGATCATGTTGTGGCCCGTTCCCTGGTGCATCACGACCGATTTCCCGGTCGCGGCGATGGCACTCCAGAGCGGCTCCCACTCCGGCATGTTCCATTCGGGGGTACCGACGAGGGGCAGTAGGATACCGCCGATCGACGCGTTGTCGGCGATCCGCTCGACCTCTGCACGTGCCATCTCGAGGTCCCAAGTCGGGATCATGCCGGCGACTTTTATGCGGCGATGCCCACCTAGCCGCTCGAGGATCCAGTCGTTGTAGATACGACACGCAGCTTGCCCGACCTGGGGGTCTTCGATATTCCAGGCGTACAGCCCTATGGTCGGGTAAATGATCTCGCCGTTGATGCTGTCCGTACGCATCATGTCGAGCCGTACGTCCAAGGTTGCTGCCGCAATGCGGGCATTCTCCTTCTCTTTGGCCTCTTGTGCCGATAGATTCGACCAACCGACCGCGGTGCCATCGACTACGAGGGTCCACCCACCATCCTCATCGGATTGAATCCGCCGGGGTGCTCGGCCTCGAAGAGACTCGTCCAAGCGCTCGAACCACAGATCGTGCGGTTCATCAACGTGAGCGTCCGAGGAGATCTTCGGTAGGCTGGATGCGTCCACTATGTCGCCTTCTTGTTGTGGCTACGCGCCGACTGCGGCTCGGTAGCGGGCCTGACACTCGTGCTTGGTCACAGTGCCGGTGTCCAGCGTAAACGCGCCACCCGACAACCAAGTTCTGCTGCGATGTTGGCCGTCAGTGTCGCAAAACACGGAAAACTGCCCTCGTGCGCACGACTTGATTGTACTGCTGCGACCCTGCCCCACTCGTGTGACGGGGATACCCGCGTAGCCAACCGCTTTCGGCGAACGAGCGCCCTAGAAGTATTGCCGGGGCTCAGGGGCTCGACCGGTGCGACGTTCCCCCACATGCTTGCCACGGTCGCATCCGCCACGCCGAGTGGTGCCGGGCAACCCCATATCCGTCGAGGTCCCCGTGTCCAACGGTCTGCCGCCGTTGACGAGGACGTAACGAGCAGTAATGGGGGGGTTGCGGCAATCAGCATCCCTGAAGTGCCAGGTCAGCGCCCCCGGACCGGCGTTGAGGGCGAGCCCCGTGCCACATTCGGCTCGCTGATCGGGGGACACGTTCAGTCCCGGTTGAGGTCCGCCGTCCCTCAGCGAGAATCGTCATCGGGCGGGACATACGGGCCGCTCCTACCGACGAGCCCGGTTGGCCTCAGCAGTACCGCAAGGGGTTCGGCTTGCGGGAATCATCAGCAGACTGGAAAGCGGCGACTGTAGCGGAGGGTCACAGTCGTGCTCGCGAGAGGCAACAACCCCGCCAAGCGCGCGAACTTGGTGGTCAGGATATGTAGAGCGAACCAGCAGAGAACGGACTCCGCCCCCGTGTCATCGGCGTCTCGGCGTTGACAGATCCAGCAAGGTTCGCCATAGTCTGCCGAGAGAGCAACTTGCCTAGCCGGGAAATAGAACCTGGAGGCGGGCTGCGCACGAGGAGGATCGGCACCATGGCCAAGACGGCAATCATCTCGGTCGACGGTCACGTGAAGGCCTCCAGGGCCGGGTACCGAGACTACATCCAGAGGAGGTACCTCGAGGCCTACGACGAGTCGGTGAAGGCAGCCGAGGAGGCCGGGATCCCCGACGCCGGCAACCTGAACCCCGCATACGGCTTCGATGCACAGTGGGACTCCAAGGCGCGCTGGGAGACCTTAGAGGGCCAGGGTGTGGTGGCCGAGGTCCTGTTCCCCAACGGCCAGCCGTTCCAGATCAACCGCTTCGAGGACATCGGCCGAGCCGCCAACCCCCTGCTCGAGGCTGAGGGCCGACGGGCCTACAACAGGTGGCTGGCCGACTTCTGCGGCGAGGCCCGCGGTCGGCGCGCCGGTCAGGCGGTGGTCTCATTTGACGACATCGATCAGGCGGTCGCCGACGTTCGTTGGGCCAAGGAGCACGGTCTCGGCGGGATCATGATGCCGGCGTTGCAGCCGGGCGGCACGAATTTCTTCGACCCGGTGCTCGATCCGATCTGGGCCGCCATCGAAGACGTCGGCCTGCCGATCAGCCAACACGGTGGTGCCGGCCTTCCCGGCTACAGCGCCACCGGGTTCGCAATGATCCTCACGGTGTCGATAGAGAACGGCTTCTACTCGGCCCGGTCGCTTTGGCAGATGATCGCCGGTGGGGTGTTTGACCGCTTCCCCGGCCTCAAGGTGGCCTTCGTCGAGACCCAGCTCATGTTCTTGGTGCCGGCCATTGCCCATCTGGACATGACGTTAGGTATGGGCAACGACTGGATGGCGTTCGCCCGGTTCATGCAGCGGGAACGTACGGTCGCCAAGCAGGCCAGCGACTATGTCGGGCTCAATTGCTTCTTCGGCGTGTCCCCCTTCGACGCGCGCCAGCTCCCGATCGATCAGCTCGTCGGCAAGGACGCCCACCAGAATCCGCTCCCCGGATTCCACATCGGTGCCGACGCCGCAATGTTCGGGGTGGACTACCCCCACTTCGAGTCCTTCGTGCCGCGCACCTTTGAAAAGGTCGCCTCGCTCGTCGGGAACGCCAGCGTGACCCGAGAGGACGCCAAGAAGGTCCTCTTCCAGAATGCCGCCGAGCTGTATGGCTTCGACCTCGCAGTGCTGCAACCCCACATCGATCGGGTGGGTTTCGAGGTTGAGGACGTCATCGCTCCGAGCTCCGCCTAAGGCTAAGAATTCCCGGAGTGGGACGCCCCCTTTTTTGCCCGGAAGCAAGTCAAGGATCTCCGGTCTGCAGAACCGCATGGCTGAGGCACGGGCGCTCGTGATCCCCCTCATGTCTGGCCGGACGGTTCCGCACTGGCCGACGAGCATCTCCGCGGCGCCTGTGCCAGAGTTCGCACGGCAAAGAGCTTGGCACGAACAGCGTGTGCCCGCGGCTCCGCTGGACCGCTCGTCCTCGGAGCGTGGTCGCCCGCCACGTCGTGCCCCGGCGAGCGGGGGGTAGCTCATCATGGCAAAGCGCAACCTGGTCGGCGCAGGGGCGCTGATCGTCGCCCTGTCGTGCGCCAGCGCCGTCAGCCCGGCGTCGGCGGCCCCAAGCGACACCCCGGGGGTCACGGCGACGACCATCCGCGTCGGCGTCCCCTACGTCGACTTGGCGGCGGTCAGGGCCCTGGGGGTGAACATCTCGTGGGGCAGCGTCCCCATCGCCTTCGACGCGATCATCGACAACATCAATGCGCACGGGGGGATCAACGGCCGCAAGATCGTCCCGTACCTCGTGGCGGTGAACCCGTCGGGAACGACGGCCGAGGCCACCTCTTGCACACAGTTGACCGAGGACGACACCGTCTTTGTGGCCATCGGGCCGCTCGAGGCCACCTGCTATCTCGAACACGACACGCCCGTCGTCGCCTCGATCTACGCCGCGGGCGCGTCTTCGAGCGTGGCCCAGGACTTCACCACCACGCCGCCGAACTCGGCCTATGACCCTCTGCAGCTGGGCGTCTACGACAAAGAGGGGGTCTTCAAGCACAAGAAGGTGGCCCTTTTCGGCGGCGATGCGGGCGATCGGCAGGAAGCCCAGCTCGTCCAGTCGGTGTTGGCCAAGCTCCACGTCCCCGTCGTCATCACCGCGATCGACTCGGCTCCGCAGGGCGACCTCGATGCCTCCAACGAGCAGGTGCAGATAATCGCCCAGAAGTTCCGGTCAGAGGGGGTCAACGAAGTCGTGGCCGTCGGCGATGGCTCGGCCATCTGGCCTGAGGGGCTCTCGGCCAACCAGAGCACCTACGACCCCCCGTGGGTTGCGACCAACGAGGACGACTTCACCGGCGCCGTGGGCGGTGACTACAGCTCGGCCTACCTCTCCAACGTGGTGACCTCGAGCCCGCTCACCCCTCCCGCCGCCATCTGGGACAACGCCGGGACCCAGCAGTGCGTCCACATCATCAAGAAGGCCTATCCCTCGGACCGGATCCGGGCGTACGGCGCCACCGTGCCCGAGTCCGAGGAGACCTGGCTGAGCGTGGAGCTCGCCTGCACGGACATGGCGCTGTTCGCCGACATCGCCAAGGCGGCCGGCAAGGACCTGACGGTCTCGAGCTTCGTCCACGCTGGGTACCGGCTCAAGAACCTGGTGCTGCCGGGGACCAACGCCCCCGTCTCCTTCGGGCCGGGCCGCCCCTACGCGCTCGGGCCTGTCTACATGGTGCATTACGACGCGGCGACCAAGGCCGTCGTGTACGCCAACTCGTCGGCCACCCGGTGACGTGGAGTTCTGACCCAGAGTGCTGGAGCCAACCAGGCCGATGATCCGCCGACCAACGTCGATGCCTCCATTGAATCGTGGATGAGGTCAGGAGGGCATTGAGCATTGAGGTAACGGGGAAGACGCACTGGCACAAACATCCGGGAGTTCGATCCCGCGATGAACTCTCTCCGGGCGACCGATCGGGGATGTGCCCGTTAAAACTGAGCCAGGCCTGCGCCAGATCGGGGTGGTAGGCGAAGGTGCCGTGGGTTCCGAGCGTCTTGGCCGCCCGGGCCGCCCACCAGGCGGAGGCACGAAGTGGCGCGGCGTTGGGGACCGCATCGCGGCCTGAGCGACGTCCATCTGCGGCGACCATTGTTCACGCGGCTACGGTTCGAAGCGGGGTCTGGTCGCTCTCATCCGGTCAGGCTGGACAGAAGGTCGGTGGTGCGGCGCAGCGAATCGGTGGGTTCGTCACCGACGGGGAAGATCCCGGCCCAAATGTCGTCGGCGCCCGCGTCAATCACGGACTGGAGCTGTTTGGTCACGGTCGCTTCGTCTCCGACAATGGCGACCTGAGCGGCGGTCTCGTAGCCCCCGGCGGCGAGGACCCGCTGGTAGTTGGGCATCGCGGCGTAGACGCCGGGACCAGCCATGTAAGCGGCTCGGGCCTCATCGGCGTCCTCGTGCACGGCGACCGGCAGACCGGCAACGACGCGTGGGACAGCCCGGCCCGCCTGGGCGGCGGCGGCGCGGATCTGGGGTACCACACGAGACTCGATCACATTGGGCGGGGCCATGTAGGTGATCGTGCCGTCGGCGACTCCGCCGGCGAGGCGCAGCAGGCGCGGTGACAGCGCGGAGACGAGGACAGGCACTTGGTGCTCGACCGGCGCCCCGATGGCGGCGTGCGTGCTCCAGTCGACTCCATCGAAGTCGACGGTCTCGCCTTGCAAGAGACGGGTGAGAATGTAGACATACTCCTCTGTACTGCGTCCGGGGTGGTCATAGGACAGCCCGAAGACGTTGCGGATCAAAGGCTCGTGCGACGGACCGATCCCCAGGGTGAAGCCTGTGCGCTTCATCGCCGCAACCACTGAGGAGGCTCTGTTGGCCTGCAGCAACGGGTGACAGGGATACGTCTGCAGCACCGCTGTCCCAATTTCGATCCTCGACGTCGCCCGCCCGGCCAGCGCCATCGCCACCACGGGATCGCCGGTGTGCGCACTGGAGAACCAGACACTGGTTATCCCCGACTCTTCCGCCCAGCAGGCGTGCTCGACTATGTCATCCATTGTCGACCCTCGAGCCGTCAACCCAATCCTCATTACGTTCCTCCACCTCTATGGCGCGCTATGCGCCTACTGGATCGGTTCGTTGCCTGCGACTGTGGAGCGATGGAGTTCTCGGGGTGATGTCTCCTCGTACGGGCAAGCTCGGTGCAACAGGCCCCGGGTGTCCCAGATGACTAGGTCACCGACGGTCCAGTCGTGGTCATGACCGCAGTTTAAACGGCTGTTCAGGAAGGCACAAGACAAATCGAGCGTCAGGAACCGCGTTTCTTCTTGTTCCCCTGCCCTGATGTCTTTGTCCGGCGGCCCTCGAGTTGCGTTAGGAAGTGCGTGACCACCCCTACCGCGTCGGCATGTCCGGTTGACATTCCCAGCGTCTCCTCAATGACAATGACCCGAGGAACAGCCGCCATGAACACCATGAGAGCGGCCGGGGACAACAATGTCGTGTCGACGTCGTAGTCCCTCAACACTCCGGCGACGGCAGCAAGCTCAATCTGGCGCAGCCGTTCCGCCGTGTCCACGATCTCGGCGCGGATGGCTTTGCGGTGGTTGGCCAGCGCCATGAACTCCTGCGTCAGCCCCACGCCTGTCTTGTCGACGCTGTACTCCCAGATGGTCCACAACGGTTGGTCCGTGGTCGCCAGATCCGCGACGAGTTGCTCTTGGTTGGCACGTGTCCGGCGACGGAAGACGGCTAGGAACAGATCGTCGAGAGTTGGGAAGTAGTAATGGATGAGTGCCGGTGCCACCTCGGCCTTGGCGGCGACACTACGGGAGCTGACAGCCGCGTAGCCATCCGCCAGCATGAGTCGCTCCGTCACATCCAACAACAGCCGGGTCTTGTCGGTCTCTGTGTCAACTCGGCGCGCTGTTGCCATGCGAGACCTCTTCTGCTCGGATTAATCCAATTGTCGCGCTTCGGCCTGTGGCCCTCCGACCAACTACGGCGGAGGAGGTCAGTGGGGCGTGAACTCCAGGTGGAGCGCCTCGACGCCCTGCATGATGTAGGAGGGCGTGTACTCGAAGCGCCGTGCGTCGGGCGGTCCGTGATGGCTTTCCGAGATCCGAACGTCATCGGCACGATTTGAGAACGCGGTTGAGGGTGATCCGCGCCTCTGACCGGACGAGGGGTCCTCCGGGGCACGAGTGCCGGCCGCGCCCAAAGGCCACGTGTTGCCCTGCGTTTGGCCGGTCCGAGTGGAACTCCGCCGGGCACTCGAAACGGCGTGCATCACGGTCGGCGGCACCGAGGAGGAGCACGAGCGTGCTGCCAGCGGGAATGGCAATGTCGCCCACGTTGGTCGACACGCGCGCCATCCGGAAGTTCACCTTCGTCGGGCTCTTGAACCGCAGCCCTTCCTCTACGAAAGCGGGGATGAGCGTGCGGTCCTGGCGTAGGCGTTCTTGGAGTTCGGGGTCCTCGGCCAGAAGCTTGAGAAGGGCGATCTGGAAGCGGGCCGAGGTTCCTTGACCTCCAGAGAACAAGATGGTGCCCACGCGGACGACATCGATCACCTCTGGCAGCGAACCGTCGGGGAACCGGGCCTGGGCCATCGCGGTGAGAATGTCCTCGCGCGGCTGGCGTCGGCGCTCCTCGATGTAGGGAATGAAGAACTCCTCGAGGTAGCCCAAGATGTTGCCCTGCGGGCGTTGTCCGAGCTTGCCGGCGGGGCCCTGCTCCACCACCCGGCGTCGCAGGAGGCGGTGATCTTCCTCGGGGATCCCCAACAGATCAGCTATCACGACCAAAGAGAACGGCTGGGCGTACTCGCCGGCGAACTCGCAGGAGCCGGTGCCGATGAAGCGATCGATGAGCGCGTCGGATGCCCGCCACATGAACTCCTCGTTCTCCTGCAGCCGCTTTGGGGTCAGCAGACGCATCATCAGCGCCCGGTGGGCCGCGTGTTCGGGCGGGTCGAAAGTGATGAAGTTCTCGCTGAAGGTGAACGTGTGGCGGTACTTCTCGATCAGTTCGCCGACATCATCGAGATTCACCGGATCCTCGGGGAATTCGAAGAAGGGACCGGCGAAGCCGTTACACGACGAGAACGTCTCAGAATCCCGGCAGATGGCGGAGATCTCGTCATATCCCGTGATCATGAACGCCCCGTAGTGCGGCTCCCGCCACACGGGACCCCTTGCGCGCACCGCCTCGTAGTACGGGTAGGCGTCGGCCATCAGGGCGGGATCCGTGAAGTAGTTGACGGACGCGAGATCCATGTAGTCCCTCCTCGCAGCTCGACATGTCCATCCGAGGCCCTGAACACATGTTTAAACGACGGCGAAGATGCCCGTCGAGGCCCCCAGCGGCAGCCCGCACGCTGTTGCCGGGCTGGCGTGGGTTTCCTGACTCGCGCTAGGTGCCGGCGAGACGACTGACGACCGGGGCGAAGTCGTCTATGACCCCCTGAGGCACAGTCACGTAGTTGACCCCGAGCGATGCTCGATTCTCCTCGAGCCGATCGACAATCGACTCGATAGGGCCCACAAGCACGTTGGGATGTGTACGCAGGATCTCGGGGTCGGCATTACGCAAAGTTGGCGCCACCCGGCGGAGCGTGGCGTCCACCTCCTTTGTTATCTCCAAGCAGGTGGGAGAGCTCTCGATGTCGAGCTTGTCGAATCGTTTACCGGCTCCTTCTCGCACGTAGCCGAGACGTCGGACGGCCTCGGCGTGGGGTTCGGGATCGGCCCACGGTACGGTGGAAATGCTCACGATGTCCGCCTCACGGGCCGCAAACGTCAGCACCCGCTTACGACTGCCGCCGATCATGATGGGCGGGCAGGGCTGCTGCACCGGGGCCGGCAGCCCTGCATAACCCGCAACGTGTACGAAATCGCCGTAAATCTCCATTTGAGCGCCCGAGAAGTGAGCCCGCACCATCGCGACGACCTCTTCGAGCTTGGACACCCTCCGGGACGCCTCGTCGAAAATGAGACCCATCGCCCGGTACTCGTCACCGTGCCAGCCCGCACCAATTCCGAATTCGAGCCGCCCCTCCGAAAGGAGATCGATGGTCGCAGCCTCCTTGGCCAGCACGGCTGGCACGTGGTACTCGACACAGAAGACGCGGCAACCCACCCGTAACGTCGTCGTCCAGGCAGCTGCCGCGGCCATGGCCGCAATCGGCGCCAAGTGCTGGGGTTCCATCAAACTGCTTGCCCCGGCCGGACCGGGTCCGAGGTAGTGGTCGGCCAGGAAGAGGGTCGAGTAGCCGTGAGACTCGACCCGGCGAGCAAGGTCGCGCCATTCCTTGGCGGAAGTGGCAGCCGTAGCTTGCACCGCGAACCGGAAAGGTCGCATCGTCAACCAGCGTAATCGGTCGGTCGTTTACTCTATGAACTCCTGAACCCCTGGTCGTCAGCGTGCGTCTGCTGTTCCGCGTAGCCAACCGCTCTCGGCGAACGAGCGCCCTAGAAGTAGGCAATGTCAACTTGATCGCTTCAGATCGCCTCGGAGCGAGAGACGTCAGACTCACAAGGGTTCGACGAGTTCGACGAGAGCCACGTCTGTCATTCAAGCTCCTCGTAGTCGGCCCATTCGAAAGCAGCGACGCCGCCTATCGCGTACATCCCATGATGCGGCCAGTGAATCCACCCGTCACCTCGGTCGACAGGTAGCGGCCGTCGAGTTCGGCAAGAATCCGGAGAGTGCCCTGGGGGTCCTCAGTTCCCAAGCGGACGCAATCGGGACCGTGAATGTGAGGTCCCGTCTCGATGGCGAGGACAACGGATCCAGACGCCCGTTCAGCCTCTCCAACCACAACATCCGCTGGCCCTATTCGGACCTGGGCAACGACGCGTTCTGGAGTCACCGATATTCTGTAGTGCGAATTCTCGTCCATATAGACGGCTAGGTCGGCCTCAGTACTGGTCCCGGCGTCGACGCACGCTTTGAACCGACACCGTTGGTGCTGTTGCCGGCGGCCCACAAAGACGGGTTCGAGCGAGTCCATAGAGGCGTCGGTTCCCGACAACGTCAACCAGCCTGGTCGTGCGTTGAGTGAAGCCACCTCTTCGGGCGGCCTTCGGATGGCCATCCAGCGAGGATGCAAAGAGGGGGAATCAAAATAATCGCGGCCACTCAACGTGACGGGCTCATTCGGCCCGGGCGGGCGTTGGTTCATCTCTAACTTCAACTCGCCGACTATGGGCCAACCGTCCACCCACTCGACTGGGACTAGAAAGGTTTCTCGGCCGAGCACGTGGAATCCGGGTGAAATGCCTTTCGGCCGGACCCCGAGAAGTAGTAACCACGACGACCCGTCCGCAGCATCAACGAGATCAGCATGTCCAGTGTTCTGGATCGGCCGGTCAGTGCTTCTATGGCTGAGGATGGGATTCGCCGGACATCCCTCCCATGGTCCAGCGGGGGATGGGCCACGAGCGATGGAAACTGAATGACCGCTTCGGGTGCCCCCTTCGGACATAAGGAGGTACCAGACGTCGCCCCGCTGGTAGAGGTGGGGTGCCTCCGGGTACTGGAGGCCAGTGCCACTCCAGGTCGGCGTCGGATTCTCCAACACCTCGCCCGTGGTGTCATTGATGCGGCATCGGGCGATCCCATGGGCACCGGAGAAATGGACCCGACAATTCCGCGCGCCATCCCACGCCAGGTCGGGATCTGCTCCAGGAACATTCACACGAATCGGGTCCGACCAAGCGCCAGCGGGGTCAGTTGTGGTTACGAAAAACGTGTTCGACATACCTTCCTCGACGTTCGTTGTGATCATCCAAAACCGACCATCGTGGAATCGAATCGTGGGGGCAAAGATGCCAAACGAAGACCAAGTCTTCGTCAGGCTCAAGTCGAGTTGTCCTCGCCGATCGAGCACATTGCCAATCTGGACCCAATCGATGAGATTCTTTGAGTGGAAAATCGGCACTCCGGGAAAGTAGGTAAAGGTCGACGTGACAAGGTAGTAGTCATCTCCAACCCGGCACACGCTGGGATCGGGGTGAAAGCCGGGAATAACGGGATTGAGAAACGTCACGTGGCGGTGCCTCCTCCGGCTCGTACGTAAGCGACACGGATAATACTGCAATCGATTGCACAGTTGAGTGGGGCAAGGCGACTACCAATCGATTCTGGCTTCCGCACCGCTTCCGAGGAGTACTGCCGAAAGGTCGGAAGACACCTTGACCTGTCCCCAGGGATTCGGACGGGGATACCCGCGTAGCCAACCGCTCTGCGAACGAGTCGCCCTAAAGATATTGCCGGGCTCGGGCGCTCGGCCGGTGCGACCGTTCTTCCGCATGCTCGCCGCCATATCCGCAGCCACCCTCGCCGGTGCCGTCGGCCGACCGGTCTCGGTCGAGGTTCACGTCTCCAACGGCCTGCCCGGCTTCACCATCGTGGGACTGCCCGACGCTGCGGTGCGCGAGGCTCGGGATCGCGTCCGCGCCGCCATGCTGTCGAGCGGCCTCGCATGGCCGCTCCGGAGGATGGTGGTCAACCTCGCACCCTCGGGCGTCCGGAAGGGGGGAGCCGGATTGGACCTGGCCATCGCCGTGGGGGTGCTGGTGGCCACCAGCCAGCTTCCTCCGGGTTGCACCGAGGGGCTTACCTTCTGCGGCGAGCTCGGCCTCAACGGTTCGGTGCGGCATGTACCGGGCATGATCGCCTTGGCCGACGCCAGCGCTTCGCCGGGGCTCGTCGTGCCGCTGTGCGACGCCCGGGAGGCCGCCCTTGTCCGGGGCGCGGCCGTCCACGGGGTGTCCTCGCTGGGTGAGCTGGCGCAGGTCCTGCGCGGGCAGGGAGAGTGGCCGGCCACCCCGACCCTCGAGCACCCTCCTGCGACGGTCCACCACCCGGACCTGGTCGACGTCAGGGGACAGCCCTTCGGGCGCCACGCCCTCGAAGTGGCCGCAGCCGGCCAGCACCACCTCCTCATGGTGGGACCGCCGGGCTCGGGGAAGACCATGTTGGCCGAGCGCCTGCCCGGGCTCCTCCCGGCACTCACACCCGAAGAGTCGCTGGTGGTGACCAGGGTGCACTCGGCAGCCGGATCTCTCCCACCCGATGGGGGGCTGATCGGCCGGCCGCCCTATCGGGCGCCGCACCACAGCTCGTCGATGGTGGCCCTCGTGGGCGGGGGCAGCTGGTCGTTGCGCCCGGGGGAGATCAGCCTGGCCAGCCACGGTGTCCTCTTCCTCGACGAGCTGGGGGAGTTCCCCCTCAGCGTGCTCGAGGCCCTGCGCCAACCCCTCGAAGAGGGTGTCATCCGGGTCAGCCGGGCGGGCGGCACGGTGACCTTTCCCGCTCGGTTCCTCCTGGTGGCCGCCATGAACCCGTGCCCCTGCGGCGAGGGGGTCTTCGAGGGTGCGTGCACCTGCACGGTGGCCGACCGGGCCCGGTACACCCGCCGGCTCTCCGCCCCGTTGCTCGACCGCTTCGATCTGGTAGTGCCCCTGTCACGTCCCGACCCCGACGAGTTACTGGACGGGCCACCCGGTGAGGAGTCGGCCCTCGCCGCCGCCCGGGTGGCGGCGGCGAGGTGCCGGGCCTCCGCCCGCTCCGCCCCCTCCGGCCCGCCCGCCTACGCCTCCCCCTCCGCATTCGGCGCTGACGGTCCGCCCATGCACCCCGACGGCTCCCGCCTCCTGGCCTCTAAGTTCCGAGAGGGCCAGCTGACGGCGCGCGGGCTGCACAAGGTGGCACGGGTGGCCCGCACGGTGGCTGACCTGGAGGGGGCCGAGCAGGTTCAAGAGGAGCACGTCGCCGATGCCCTGTGCCTGCGTACCGCCCGCAGGGGGGTGGCCCCATGAGCGGGCGCCTGCCCGAAGAGGCCTTCGCCGCCGCGCTGGCCTCGGTTCCCCATGTGGGGCCGAGCGCCCTGCGCGCGCTGTTGGCCCGCGACTCCCCCTCGGCCGCCTGGTCGCGCTCGTCGTTCGTGGGGGACGTGGCCCAGATCTGGCGGCGGCACGAGGACAAGGGGATCGACGTGATCTGGCGAGGTAGCCCGGGCTACCCGGTGCGCCTCGGGGAAGATCCCGAGGCACCGGCCGTGCTGTTCTGCCGGGGTGACCCGTCGGTGGTGGACCAGCACCCCACGGTGGCCCTGGTCGGCACCCGCAGCCCGACCCGCTATGGCATCGGCGTGGCGGCCCAGTTCGGTGCCGATCTGGCCGCGGTGGGGGTGAGCGTGGTCTCGGGGCTGGCATTGGGGATCGATGGCGCGGCCCACGAGGGGGCGACGGCGTCGGGCGCTCCGCCCGTCGCCGTGGTGGCAGGCGGATTGGACGATCCCTACCCGCACCGTCACGAGCGCCTGTGGTCCCGCGTGGCCGAACAGGGTGTGGTGTTCTCGGAGTCCCCGGCGGGCGTGCGGACCGAGAGATGGCGCTTCCCGGTGCGCAACCGCCTGCTGGCGATGGTCAGCGACCTGGTGGTGGTCGTCGAGAGTCGCCATGGGGGAGGTTCGATGTACACGGTCGAGGCGGCGGCGGCCCGCGGCATACCGGTTGGGGCCGTGCCGGGCTCCATCCGCAGCCCGACGTCGGAGGGGACAAACGCCCTGCTGGCCGACGGATGTTTCCCCGTCTGCGCCGTGGCGGACATTCTGGCCGCCCTCTCGCTGAAGGGAGTCGCCCTGCCATCCCCACCCCGGAATGCCCGAGGGGGCCGCGGCACGGTGGACATCGGCGACGACCAGGCCCTGCTCGACGCCCTTTCCTCTGACCCGATCTCTCTCGATCAGTTGGCGCGCCGCACCGGGCTGGCGATCCCCGCGCTCTGCGGTGGCCTCGAGCGGTTGGCCCGCGCGGGGGTTGCCCGGGACATCGGGGGGTGGTGGGAGAGGACCTAGTGTGCGACGCCGTGGAGGGACTGTTCTTGGATCAGGAGGCCCTGCCGGCCCTCCGGGCCGCTGCCCTGCGATCCGACGGCGCAGGGGTCGATGCCGTCTTCCTGGCCGACGGCCCTCTCGGCGATGCCGTCGTCCTGGCGGCCGCCCTCGGGGCGTGGACGACGCGCGTCCTGCTGGGTGTGCGGGTCAGCCTGGGGAGCCAGCCGCACCGCCATCCGACCATGTTGGCCCGCGAGATGACCACTCTCGACATCGTGGTCGGCGCCCGATCGGTGCTGGCCTTCATGGTGCCGTTCACCGCGGCCGTCGCCGAGGCGATCACCATCTGCCGGGAGATGTGGGGTGGCGGAGTCGCCGCCGGCGGGGGTCCTCACTACCCCGTGGCCGGGGCCATCAATCGCCCCGGGCCCCGGAGGCCGGGGGGACCGCCGATCGCGTTGGACCTCACCACCGGCGCCGTGGCCGCTTCAGGGCTCGTCGACCTCTGCGACCTCGTGCTTGTTCCCGCCGATCGCCCGCTACCCGCCGGCCTGCCCTCGGGGGTGGGCGTGTGCCGGATCGGGGCAGCATGAGCGGGCCCGATCTCAGCCCTGCATGGCGATGTGGTCGGTGCGCACCCGCACCTTTATGCGCACCTCGCCCTCTCTCCGCATGGGGTACGAATCCACCCCCAGGTACTTCTTGGCCAGTGCGTCGATGTGTGCGTCTGCACCACTGGTCGTGATGTCGATCACGGTCCCACGCAGGGCCACCACGTTGTAGGCGTCGTCCGGATCGATCACCGAGACGGCCACCCGTGGGTCGCGCTCCATGTGGCGTGCCTTGATCCGCCCCTTGGCCGTGTTGAAGAGGAGGTCGGCGCCGTCCAGGTCGACCCAGAGCGGGGTGACCTGCGGGGAGCCATCTCGACCCAGGGTGGTCAACGAGGCGAGGACCGGTCGGGCGATGAGCTCGCGGGCCCGCTCGGAGAGGGTATCGGTCATGGGGCGTCCTTTCGGGGTCGGAGGTCGGAGGTCGGAGGTCGGGTGGGTTGTCTGAGGTCGGTTCCGGCCGGGTCGTACCGGGCCCTGCGCCGAACATAACGCCGAACATAACGGGACACCGCTACGTTCATGTCCATGACCATCGGTGCCCATGTACGGGCGGGCGGAAAGCTCGTCCCCGCCCTCCAACGGGGATCGGAGATCGGAGCCGAGGTGGTCCAGATCTTCACGCAGAGCCCCCGCGCCTGGAAGCCGACCCAGTACGCCGAGGAGGTCCTCCACGAGTACCGGGTGGCCCAGGAGAACAGCTCCCGCATCGCCGAGACCTTCTGCCACGCGACTTATCTCATCAATCTGGCGACAGATCAGCCCGACCTGCTCGAGCGCTCTCGGCACTGCCTGGCCGCCAACCTGGCCGTGGCCACCGGCCTCGGGGCCTCCGGGCTGGTCCTGCACGTCGGCAGCCACAAGGGGAGCGGTCTGGCCGACTGCGTGCCCCAGGTGGTGGCCGCCCTGCTCGACACCCTGGACGCCCGGCTCGGGACCGGCTGCCCGATTCTGCTGGAGAATGCGGCGGGAGCGGGCGGCACCGTCGGGCGGAGCTTCGACGAACTGGCGATGATCCTCGACGCCGCCGGGACCTCCCACGCCTCGCAGCTGGGCGTCTGCCTCGATACGCAGCACCTTTGGGCCTCGGGCATCAGCTACACCTCGGTAGAGGAGGCCGACCGGGTGGTGGCGCAGTTCGATGCCGTCATCGGGCTGGAAAGGTTGCGCTGCCTGCACCTCAACGACTCCAAGGTAGGGCTGGGGGAGAACAGGGACCGGCACGCCAACGTCGGCGAGGGGACCATCGGCGCGCCGGCGCTGGGCGCGCTGATCAGCCATCCCGCCCTGGTCGACCTACCGGCCATTCTCGAGGTCCCGGGCGACGGGGACGGTGCCCGTGCGTCGGACGTGGCGGCGGCCCGGGCCGCGCTCGAGCTGGGTCTCGACGCACGGCGGCCGTAAGCTGACCGACGTGGAGAACACTCGGGTGGAAAGCGACAGCATGGGGGAGATTGAGGTCCCCTCCGACCGGTACTGGGGAGCGCAGACGGCGCGCTCGCTGCACCACTTCGACATCGGGGTAGAGACGATGCCGAAGCCGGTCATCCGGGCCTTCGGGGTCCTGAAGGGCGCCTCGGCCCGGGTCAACCGTGATCTGGGCAAGCTCGAGCCCGAGCTGGCCGACCTCATTGAGCAGGCCTCGGCCGAGGTGGCCGCCGGGCGGCTCGACGACCACTTCCCCCTTCACATCTGGCAGACCGGGAGCGGCACCCAGACCAACATGAACGCCAATGAGGTCATCTCCAACCGGGCCATTGAGCTCGCCGGCGGCGTCATGGGCTCGAAGAAGCCGATCCACCCCAACGACCACGTCAACATGTCCCAGTCGTCGAACGACACGTTCCCCACCGCGATGCACATCGCGGCGTGCGAGGAGATCGTCCATCGCCTCGTCCCCTCGGTGAGCTCCCTTCGTGATGCGCTGCACGACAAGGAGGTCGCCTACGCGGAGGTGACCAAGATCGGCCGCACCCACCTGATGGACGCCGTGCCCCTCACGCTGGGCCAGGAGTTCTCCGGCTACGTCGCCCAGCTGACGGCCGACATAGAACGGATCCGCCTGACGCTCCCGGGCCTCTACGAGCTGGCCGCCGGAGGGAGCGCGGTGGGCACCGGACTCAACACGCACCCCGAGTTCGGCCGTCGTGTGGCCGAGGTGATCGCCGACATGACCGGCCTGCCCTTTGTGACCGCACCCAACAAGTTCGCCGCTCTGGCGGCCCACGATGCGCTGGTCTTCACGCACGGGGCGCTGCGCACCCTCGCCGTCTCCCTCACGAAGATCGCCGACGACCTGCGCTGGCTCGGCTCGGGACCCCGGAGTGGCCTGGGGGAGCTGGCGCTGCCGGAGAACGAGCCGGGATCGTCCATCATGCCGGGCAAGGTCAACCCGACGCAGAGCGAGGCGATGATCATGGTGGCCATCCAGGTGCTCGGCAACGATGCGGCGGTCGCCCTGGCCGGCAGCCGGGGCAATCTGGAGCTCAACGTCTGCAAGCCGGTCATCATCTACAACGTCATGCAGTCCGTCACGTTGATGACGGACGCCTGCCGCGCCTTCCGGGAGTTCTGCGTCGAGGGACTCGAGCCCGACCGAGCGCAGATCGCGCGGCATTTGGCCAACTCGCTCATGCTGGTCACCGCCCTCAACCCCATCATCGGCTACGACAGGTCGGCCAAGGTGGCCAAGAAAGCGCACAAGGAAGGCACCACGCTGCGCGAGGCCGCCCTGGCGCTGGGGTTCCTCACCGCAGAGCAGTTCGATGCCGCGGTGCGGCCCGAGGAGATGACGCACCCGTGAGCGAGCAGGTCCTGACCGCGGGCGAGGTCGATGGCGCGCTGGCAGAGCAGGGCATCGCCTGGGACCACGTGGGCGACGAACTGCGGACCACCGTCATGCTGCACGACTTCGCCGCCGCCCTGGCCTTCGTCAACGCCGTGGGGGCCGCGGCGGAGGCGGCCAACCACCACCCCGACATCGACATAAGGTGGAACACCGTTCACCTGGTGCTCACGACGCACAGCGCCGGCGGGCTCACGGTGCTCGATCTGGCCCTGGCGGCGGCCATCGACCGCCTGCGGCCGACGCGCTAGCGGGCGTCCGCCTCCAACAGCGACTGGCGCAGGCGGTCGATCACGTCGCCGGGCACGCCCACCGCCGCCGCATAGTCGGCCGGGGAACCGTAGCGGTCGTGCACATGGGCGAAGAGGGCCACCATGTTGGCGGGGTCGGCCGAGAACACGACGTCGGCGCCGGCGAAGAGGGCCATGCCCTCGGGGTCCTTGGCTGCGAGCTTGGCCCGCAGGTGCTCCATGGCGGTTCCGCTGAGCGCGTAGTCGGCCACCACGGTCTCCTCGGGAACACCCAGGAGCGACAGGAGGAGCGCCGAGAGCACGCCGGTGCGGTCCTTCCCGGCCGTGCAGTGGAAGACCGCCGGCAGGGCGTCGGGGGCGGCCAGCGCGGTCAGCGCCCCGACGATCTGTGGGGCGGCCTCCTCGACCATCTGCACGTACTTGGCGGGGAAGAACACGGGCGTCCGCTCGAACTCCTCGGCGTCGGGGAGGGTCTCGACGAAGGGGAAGTGATGGAAGGTCACCGGGTGCGCCTCGACGTCGAAGCGGCTCTGCTCGACCTCCTCGCCCGAGCGCAGATCGACGACGGTGCGGATGCCGATCTCCCGCATGACGGCGAGATCGGACTCGCTCAGCTCGCTCAGCCCGTCGGCCCGGAACAGCACCCGCCACCGGGTGCGGTCTCCCTGGTCGTTGCGATACCCGCCCAGGTCCCGGAAGTTGACCGCACCCTCGAGCGCGATGTGCCGATCAACGGTCACTGCACCGGGAGGTCCCACATGGGGAACCAGCGGGAGAGGTCGGACTCGACGGGCAGGTCGTCCCCCAGCATGGTCCGGATGCGCAGCTCGAGTTCGGTGTCGCGTCGTTCCTTCTGCGCATCGACCGGCGCGAACGGGTAGAAGGTGCCGCGCTTGTAGAGGTAGACCAGGAAGAAGGGCCGGGCGTCGCTCGCCGCCCCGGGCTCGGGGACGAACCCGAAGACCGAACACAGCAGCTGGGCCCCCCACCCGGCCTCGGTGAGGGTGGTGTTGGCCATGTGGGCCTGGGTCACCAGGTCGTCCAGCTCGGGCTTGGCCAGGAGCAGCCAGCCGTAGCCGAAGGAGTCCTGCGTCTGGGTGAACCCTTCCCCCACCAACTGGGCCACCTCTGTCTGGAGATCCTGCGCCCCCTGGCCCGAGGGGGGTTTCCAGCACACGCCGGCGTGACCCGACGAGACGAGGCCACCGGCGCTCTGCAGCGTCAACGCCGCCGTGGGCAGCGCGAAGAGCGCGTCCAGGTTGGCGCGGACCGGCTTGGTGCGGCCGAGAAGCGTGTCGAAGAGGCCCACGTCAGAGGAGGCTGATCAGTGGGCCTGGCCGAGCTCGTGCTCGAGCTGGTCGAGCTGGGCCAGGCGGCGCTCGAGCGTGGGGTGGGTGCGGAACAGCCCCGAGAAGCTGAAGTCGCCCCCGCCCTGGCCTCGGTGCTGGTCCTGGGCCCCCTGACCAGCGACCGCCGGCACGAAGAAGAACGCGTTGAAGGGCTCGGCGGCGCGCAGATCCTTGGTGGGGATGCGGCCCATTTCGCCGGAGATCTTGATCAGGGCCGAGGCCAGCCGGGAGGGCTGACCGATCAGAATGGCCCCGGACCGGTCGGCGGCCAGCTCGCGGTAGCGCGAGAGCGCCATGGTGAGCAAGAAGCTCACGAAGTAGACGATGATCGAGACCAGCATGACGGCCATCTCAATCAGCACCAGCTGGCCGCCGCTGTTGTTGCGACCGCCGCCCCCACGACCGCCCCCGCCGAACAGCTCCGAGTAGAACATCACGCGGGTCAAGAGGCCGGCGATCATGCCCAGGCCGCTGGCGATGGTCATGACGGCCACGTCCCGGTGCGCCACATGGGAGATCTCATGGGCCAGGACGGCCTCCACCTCGGGCTCGTCGAGTCGACGGAGGAGGCCCGAGGTGGCACACACCACCGCCGCCTTGGGGCTGCGCCCGGTGGCGAAGGCGTTGGGGACGTCGGTCTGGGCGATGGCCACCCTGGGCTTGGGCATGTCGGCGAGGGCACACAGGCGGTCGATCACCCCGTGCAGCTCGGGGGCCTCTTGGGGGGTGACCTCCTTGGCGTGCATGGCGAACATGGCGATCTTGTCGCTGAAGTAGTACTGGCAGAACAAGAGCCCGAAGGCGATGACCAGGATGAGGAGCAGGCTCTTGAGGACGAGGAAGAGGAAGCCGATCAGGACGGCATAGAGGACGACGAGGAAGAACCCCGTCATCAGCATGCGCCTGGTCAGTCCCCGGTCGGGCTTTATGTTGTGCGAGATAGCCATCAGCTTGCGGTGCCTCCGTTGCCGTTTCCACTCTCTTCGGCGGCCGGCAGGGCAGGCGACGGCCCCTCCGCTCCGCTCACCCCGCCCGCTCCGCCAGCCCCGTCCGCTCCGCCCGTTCCCAGCTCGAGCTTCAAGGCGGCCAGCTCGTTGTCCACCTGGGACGTGGCGCTCACCTTGTCGAGCTCTTTCTGTATGTCGTCGACCGGCGTGCTGAGGTCGTCGAGCGCTCCCGACGCCAGCAGCTCGTCGATGGCCCCGGCACGCGCCTGCATGCCGGCGATCTTGTCCTGGGCGCGCTGCATGGCCTGGCCCGAGCTCCCCATGGAGTCCGAGATCCCCGACACGGCCTCCCCGACCTTCGTCTGGGCCTCGGCGGCGGTGTAGCTGGCCTTGAGCGTCTCCTTCTTGGTGCGGAACTGCTCCACCCGTGTCTGGAGCTGCTGGGAGGTGTCGATCAGCTTCTGCTCTTGTTCGCTGATCTGATCGTGCTGCGTCTTGAGCTCGGCCAGCTGCTCACCCAGTGCGGCTCTGCGTGACAGGGCCTCCCGGGCCAGATCCTCGTTGCCCTGCTGCAGCGCCGCCTTGGCCTGGCTCTGCAGCTTGTCGGCCTGCTTCTGCAGTCCCTGGGCCTGCAGCTCAAGGCGCTTGCGGGCTGTGGCCACGTCGGCCACTCCCCGGCGGACCTTCTGCAGCTGCTCGAGCTGCTTCTCGTAGGAGAGGTCGAGCGTGTCGCGGGGGTCTTCCGCCTTGTCCAACACCTTGTTGGCTTTGGCCTGGAAGATCGCGCCGATCCGCTTGAACGTGCCTGCCATAGGCATGAGCATAAGGCCCAGCGGGCCGCAGCGGGCGACGGCATGGGTCCATGGTGTCCGCCGCTAACGTCGGGGCCGTGCCTGCCGGTGGTCTCTGCTTGCTCTCGGTGCACGCCCACCCCGATGACGAGGCCTCCAAGGGTGCGTCGACGGTGGCGCGCTACCACGCCCAGGGGGTGCGCACCGTGCTGGTGTGCTGCACGGGCGGGGAGGAGGGGGAGATCCTCAACCCCGCCATGGACACCCCCGAGGTGCGGGCGGACATCGGTGCGGTCCGGCTGGCCGAGCTCAAGGCGGCTACGGACATCATCGGGTACGACGAGACGGTGATGCTCGGGTATCGGGACTCGGGCATGCCGGGGTCAGAGTCCAATGCGCACCCGGACTCGTTCGCCCAGGCGCCGCTCGACGAGGCGGTGGAGCGTCTGGTGACGGTGATCAGGCGGGAGCGACCCCAGGTCGTGGTCACCTATCCGGACGGGCAGTCCGAATACCCGCACCCGGACCACCTCAGGGTGCACGAGATCTCCCTGGTCGCCTTCGAGGCCGCCGGCGACCCGGAGCGCTACCCCGAGGCCGGGGCACCCCACATAGCGGCGAAGCTCTACTACTCGGTGTGGCCGGCGGAGCGGTTCCGCCAGATCCATGCCAAGTTCCTCGAGTTGGGCATCGAGTCGCCATTCGACGACGGATGGCTCTCCCGCCTGACCCGCGACCAGCCTTACACCACGGCCATCGACGTGCGGGGATACCAGCGGGTGCGGAGTGACGCGTTGAAGGCGCATGCGACACAGGTGGACCCCAACTCCCCCTTCTGGTTCGGCCTGCCCCCAGACGTGCTCGACGACATCTTCCCCGTCGACCTGTTCCGCCTCGCGCAGAGTCGCCTGGGGGAGGTCGAGATCAACGAGGACGACCTGTTCGCCGGGGTGCGTTGAGTGGTTCAGCCGCCCGAGCGAGCCAGCTCGCGTAGCGCCCGGTAGCCGATGAGGGTGGCTCCGGCGGCCTCTATCAGGTCGGCCACCCAGCTCT
The DNA here is from genome assembly GCA_963779735.1 of uncultured Acidimicrobiaceae bacterium. Classification (GTDB taxonomy): domain Bacteria; phylum Actinomycetota; class Acidimicrobiia; order Acidimicrobiales; family RAAP-2; genus Bog-473. Next base: position 70,744 of record CAVZZJ010000013.1, on the reverse strand, counting down.
CCGAGCAGATCATGCGATGGTCGTCGACGCGGGCCTCCCAGCTGTCGGCCGCCAAGGACCGCAGCTCGGCGCTGTCGACCGCCGGGTGGAGGTGCATGTCGGTGACGCCGGTCCGCAACGACGCCAGATCCCTCTCGAACATCTGGCGCGACCCGACGCCGGGGACGAAGCGGGTGTGATCGGTGAAGACGGCGCCGGCCTCGGCGGCGACGGCACGGCCGGGGAACCCGACGAATCGTTCCATGCTGGAGCTCATCATGCGCAGGGGGAGTCCGAACTCTATGGCCAGGTCGAGGTAGACGTCGAAGAACTCGGGCCGGAGCTGCAGGGTGTCCATGTGGGCGTCGAGGTGGCTGACGTCGAACCCCCAGAGGATGGCCCGCTCAATTTGGGCGCGGCACTCCCGGCGCACCTCGTCGAGGTCGGCGTGGTCCCAGACGTCCTCCATCGTTCTCGGGAAGCCTCCGTCCCCCCCGAGCAGGGAGGGGGCGTGGGTGATGGGGCCCCAGCGGTACAGCTCGTACTCCGCGTTGACGGTCAAGTGCACGCCGATGTCCTGGCCCCGATAGCGGCTCGACGCTTCCCGGGCCCATGGGCACGGGACCATCAGCGAGGCGCTGGTGACGACCCCCGTGGCCAGGCACTCGAAGACGCCCACGTTGGCCGAGTGGCAGGAGCCGAGGTCGTCGGCGTTGATGATGAGGAGCTTCGCCTGGGCGTCATATCCGAGCCGTTGCGCCAGTGTCGGTTCACCCATCGTCCCCCTTTCCTCCTTCGTCGACCTCGGCGTCCTGAGCCCGCGCGGTGGCGGCGATCTCCCGCTGGAACTCCTCCATTGTTGCAGTCAGGGCGTCGTCACCGATCGCCAGGATGCGCACCGCCAGGAGCCCGGCGTTGCGGGCCCCGTCGACCGAGACGGTGGCCACCGGCACGCCGCCGGGCATCTGCACGATGGACAGGAGCGAATCGAGGCCGTCGAGGTGCGAGAGGGCGACGGGGACGCCGATCACCGGCAGGGTTGTCACCGACGACAGCATCCCGGGCAGGTGGGCGGCGCCCCCGGCACCGGCGATGATCACCCTGATCCCCCGGGAAGCCGCGGCGTGGCCGAAGGAGATCATGTCGTCGGGTGTCCGGTGGGCGGAGACGACGCGCACCTCGTGCGCGACGGCGAAGCGGGTCAGGACGTCGACGGCGTCTCGCATCACGCCGAGATCCGACGAGCTGCCCATCACCACCGCCACCAACGGTCGGTCCGCCGGAGGGCGGCGGGCGGCGGGCGGGGGGGGCACCATCAGTTCACCCCGCCGGGAAGGCCGAGGCCGGCCGGGCGTGGCGTGCCCAGGGCCAGCGCGGCGGTCCAGGCGAGCGCCCGTACGTCATCGGCTTTGTCTCCACACACGGTCACGTGCCCTAGTTTGCGCCCTGGTCTGGCCACCTTGCCATACAGGTGGACATGGGCGCCCGGAACGGCCAGGGCACGGGGGAGGAGCGCCAGGGGATCTCGACTGTCGCTGCCTCCGAAGACGTTCACGCTGGCCACCTCCGCGTGCTGGCGTGCGGTAGGCCCGAGGGGCAGGTCGAGGACTGCCCGCAGGTGGTTCTCGAACTGGGAGGTGATCGTCCCCTCCATCGTCCAGTGACCCGAGTTGTGGGGTCGGGCCGCGATCTCGTTGACCAGCAGCGACCCCCGGGCCCAGAAGAGCTCCACGGCCAGCACGCCCACTGCCCCGCAGATCTCCGCCACTCGTTGCCCCAGAATGCGCGCCTGGTCGACCAGCTCCGACGGCAGCCGTCCCGGGACGAGAACCTCGCGGCAGACTCCGCCGACCTGAGCCGTCTCGACCGCCGGCCAGGTGACCAGGTCGCCGTCGGGACGCCGGGCCACCATGACGGCCAGCTCGGCAGTGAGCGGCACCATCTCTTCGACCAGGAGTGTCCCGGCGAGTTCGGCCACCACGGCCCCGACGTCGTCCATGTCGTCCACCGGCCACACGCCCTTGCCGTCGTAGCCGCCACGAGCCGTCTTGAGCACGAGCGGCCAGCCGTGCTCCGCCCCGAACCGCTCTATGGCCACGGCGGCCGGCGAGGCGGCGTTGGGGCTCAGGTCGACCGCCACGTGCGCGGGGACGGGAATCCCGGCCCGCACCAGCATGGCCCGCATGTGGGCCTTGTCCACCGCCATCTCCAGCGTCTTTAGGCCCGGCCGGATCACCACCCCGTCGTCCGCCAGGTGGCGCAGCGCGGTGAGATCCACCTGTTCGTGGTCGAAGGTGACCACATCGCACCGTTCGGCCAGCGAGCGCAGGTCGGCCTCGACCAGCGGGGAGCCGAGCAGCACCTCGGCCGCCACGGCGCAGGCGGCATCGGCTGGGCTCTCCGCCAGCACGGCCACCGAGAGCCCCAGGGCGCTGGCCGCTTCCGCCGCCATCCGCGCCAGCTGGCCCGCTCCGACGACTCCGAGGTGGTGGGCGCTCAGGTCGCTAGCCTCCGAGAGACGGGTGGTCGGCACACGACCGGCACACTAGGCGAGGAGACAGCATGGCCAAACCCCTGCGCATCGGCAGCCTCATCGACCTCGACCGGTCGTTGCCCGACACGGTGGCCCAGTTGCGGCGCTTCGCCGACGCCGGGTTCGACCACGCCTTTGCCGTCCAGATCTTCGGGCCGGACTCCTTGACCCTCCTGGCCGCCGCCGGTGCGCAGGTTCCGGGCATCGGGCTGGGCACCGGCGTCGTACCGGTCCACCCGCGGCACCCCATGATGCTGGCCCAGCAGGCCCTCACGGTGCAGTGGGCGACCGGCGACCGGCTGATCCTGGGCATCGGCGTGTCGCACCGGGTGGTGGTCGAGGGGATGTGGGGTCTCAGCTACGACGCTCCGGCGCGGTACATGCGGGAGTACCTGTCCGTCCTGATGCCTCTCCTGCGGGGCGAGACGGTCAGCGAGGCCGGAGAGCGCATCACCGCCCGCACCTTCCAGCCGATTGAGGTTGGCGGGGCGTCGCCCCCCCCGGTCCTAGTGGCGGCGCTGGGTGAGACCATGCTCAAACTGGCCGGCCGAATGGCCGACGGGACCGTCACGTGGATGACCGGCACCCGCACGGTGGCGTCGCACATCGCCCCGACGATCCGCACGGCCGCCGAGGAGGCGGGACGGCCGGCTCCTCGCATCGGTGTGGCCCTGCCCGTCTCGGTGACAACCGATGTCGACGCGGCGCGGGACAGGGTCAACGACGAGTTCGCCGTGTACCCGGGCCTGCCCTCGTACCGGGCGATGCTGGACAGGGAGGGGGCACGCGGCCCGGCCGACGTCGCCATCCTGGGTGACGAGGATGGCGTGGCCGCATCGATCGAGCGGCTGGCGGCCGCCGGTGCCACCGACTTCGTGGCCTCCATCGTCGGCACGGCCGACGAGCGTTCCCGGACGTTCTCCCTCCTGAGCGAGATGTCCCGATCCGCCTAGTGTCATGAGTCAAAGATTCTTGGTGAAATAGGAACTTCTGGGCCGGTTCGCGCGTTCCTCTCATTGTCAGCGACGATGGGAGGTGGTGATGGCGCGAAGAGGAAGGCCGACGGTCGAGGTGGTGCTGACCGACGACGAACGAGAGACCCTGCAACGTTGGGCCAGGCGACCAAAGAGTGCGCAGGCGCTGGCGTTGCGATGCGGGATCGTTCTTGCCTGCGAGGGGGATGTGACCAACGGCGACGTGGCGGCGCAGAGTTTCGACGGTTCTTGAACCCCATCAATCGCTGCGTGCCTGAAGATCTCGATGTCCATCTCGTCGTCGACAACGTCTCAATCCACAAGACTAAAATCATCCATCAGCCAATGGATCGAGCACTGGAACGACGAGCCCAAGCCCTTTGTCTGGCACAAGAGCGCCGATGAGATCCTCGACACCCTGGCTAGCTACTGCACCCCAATCTCTGACTCAGGTCACCAGCGCGTCACAGGCGCTTCACCATGTAGCCCTGCGGCGCCAGACCTCGGGGCGATCGGCGGACTCGGCGCCGAGATCCCGGCGCCACCACGTTGACCATGGGGTGCAGCACGAGTCCGAGCATCGAACCGATGACGGCCCCGCCCAGCACGTCACTCGGGTGATGGGCCCGCAGGTGCACGCGGCTGGCGGCGACCGCACCGGCGAATCCCACGAACGCCGCCGTCTCGCTGCCCGTGTCGGAGAGGACGAAGGCGGTGCAAAAGGCGGCCAGGGTGTGGCCGCTCGGAAAGCTGCTGCTGGTGGGCGTACGGACGAGCGCTTCGAGGTGCTCCGCCGGACGCTGGCGGGCCACGACGGTCTTGCTGGCCCGCACCACGGCCAGTGAGCCGAGTCCGGCGGCCGCGAGGGCCGTGACGGCGCGGCGACGGTCGGGTCCCCGCCGGCGGCCCTTCAGCAGGGCGAGGAGGACCCAGACGATGCCGTAGTCGGCCAGGTTGGACACCACGGCCGCGGCACGGTCGACTCGGGGCCGCCCCCGCAGGGGCTCGAACGCGGCGTCGATCGTCGCATCGAACCCGGTCACGACGCCACCACCGCGTCGGCACCAAAGGCGGGGCACGAGGGCTTGAAGTGGCAGAACTGGCACAACGGTCCGACGCTGGGCCGGAAGTCCCCGGTCTCGCAGGCTCGCTCTATGGCACCCCAGACCGCAGCGGTGCGGCGCTGCAGCCCCCTCAGCGTCTGGGGCGTGGGGAAGGCGGAGATGACCAGTGGGTCGCGCAGGTGCAAGAGACGCACCTCCGCCGGTGCGCGACCGAGGATCCGCTCGCACAACAGCGCATAGGTCTGGAGGCCGCCAAGACGACCCTGCTCGTAGCGGGGAGCGGGCGCCCTTCCGGTCTTGTAGTCGACCACGATCAACGCCCCGTCGGGGCCGATGTCGAGCCGGTCGATGATGCCGCGCAGGCGAATGCCGTCTTGCTGGAGCTCGACCCCGAGCTCTACGCCGATCGTCCGCACGGAGGTGGGGTCCTCAATGCGGAAGTAGTTGCTCACCAGTTTGCGGGCATCGGTCAGAAAGGACCGGGCGTCGTCCGGGCCGAGGTCGAGCGCGACGAACTCGGGGTCCGAGGCCAGTTCGGCCCAGGCGCGCGCCAGCTCGCCGGCCGCCGCCTCCTCCGTGCGTTCTGCCGCCGCGTGGTTCCAGAACAGCCCTTCGAGCGCGGCGTGCACCAGCGTGCCCTTGAGGGCGTGGGGTGACGGGGGCTCGGGCCGATGCTCCATCACGGAGAACCGGAAGGCGAGCGGGCAGGCGGTGAAGGCCGCCACTTTCGACGGGGTCAAGGTGCGAGGAAGATCGAACGCCACGGTGGCCAGAATACGACGAGGGTGGGACAGTGATGGCCGATGCGGTAAAAAGAGGAATGATGGAATACCTTCCCGAGCCGAGCGGTCATGTCGCCGGCTGAGCTCCGACGGAGCACTCGTTGGGCCGGGTTGCAGCCGGGGGACCCGGTGAGGGTGGTGGGTACCCGCATCCGCAACGCCACGTGGACCTTCGTGGCCCACGTGGCCAACGCCGAGACCGGTGAGGAGTGGGTCGAGGTCGTCGGCGGCCGAACGGGAGACCGCGCCGTGCGTTCCTTCCGGATCGATCAGCTCTACGCCCCGTCCGCTCGCCCGGGTCGGGACTCTTCGCTGGCGGACGCGCCCGGTCTCCCGCTCGGCTAACGGCCGAGGGACGAGACCGTCGTGGGGTGGCGCTCAACCACCTGATCCACCCTGATCCACCTCGTGACCGCCTTGACGTGCTACGTTGAGCAAAAAGCTGAGTCGACATCCCACAACGGCTACGACCAGGTAGCGGAGGGGGAATTGGGTTGATGTTGGGCTTCAGTGGATGGTCTGGAGAGTCTGGGTTGTCACGATGGTCCCCATGGACCGGGTACCCTCCGCACCCATCCTTGTGGGGTCGAAGTGACGCTCAAGCACATGGATCGCAGCAGCGCTGGCGCCGTTGCCGGCTCCGATGACGCTGGCGATGCGGGCGGTGAACACGCCTCCTCGCGGCACCCTCACCCACCGGCGCACGAAGGCGTCGCCGAGCGCGCGGTAGGGGGTCCGGTGCGCCGCTTTCTCTTCGAGCACACCATCGACGTGTATCCCCAGGGTGGGCGTCGGGCCGGCTATCTGGCCCTGGCCATCTTCGACACCGTCGTCCTCTACTACGCGTACTTCACGCAGTTCGGTGTGACCCCCAACATCCTGGCCGGCTACCACATGAGCTTCGCGTTCTTCATCTACATCATCGTGGCCTCCAATCTCCTCGGAGCATTCGCCTCCTTGGCGGCCAGTCAGACCGATCGAATAGGGCGGACGAACGTCATCATCTACGGACTGCTCGTCATCGGACTGCTCACCGCGGTGGGCATCCCCCTGACCAGCGGCAAGTGGTCCTTCCTGGTGCTCAACTGCTTCATCGGGGTCGTCGAGGGTGCCATCCTGGTGGCCACCCCGGCGCTGGTGCGCGACTACAGCCCCCAACTGGGTCGCGCCTCGGCCATGGGCTTTTGGACCATCGGCCCGGTGGCGGGAAGCCTCGTCACCTCGCTGGTGGCGGTGCACACGATCAACCACTTCGGCCCGACCCACTGGAAGAGCCAATTCGTCATTTCCGGGTGCGTTGCGCTGTTTGCCTTCCTCATCTCGCTTTTCTGGCTGAAGGACCTCTCTGAGAAGATCCGGGACCAGCTCATGGTCTCGGCCCGAGACCAGGCGCTCGTGGAGGCACGCGCCCGCGGCCTGACCGACCAAGAGCTCGTGGCGGCGTCGGAGCACCCGTGGCGGCAGATCGTCCATTGGGATCTCGTGCTGGCCTCGTTCGGCATCGCGGCATTCCTCCTGGCGTACTACGCCGCGGCCAGCCTGTTCACCACCTACTACCCGGTGATCTTCAAGAACGCCAACGGCACCAGCTTCACCACGGCGCAGTCCAACGGCCTCAACACCTGGTTCTGGACGGCGGACATCATCGCACTGATCGTCGTCGGCCTGCTCTCGGACGCACTGAAGGTGCGCAAGCCGTTCATGCTCTTCGGCGTGATCCTCTCCGGGGTGATGCTGGTCGTCTTCCTGGGCAACGCCACGCACCCCCATACCAGCTACTACACCCTGGCCGTGCAGGCTTCGATCGTGGCGATAGGGACCGCCTTCGTGTTCGCGCCCTGGATCGCCAGCTTCACCGAGATGGTGGAGGCCAAGAACCCTGCCCTGGTGGCCACGGGACTGGCCCTCTGGGGATGGGTCCTGCGCGTCGTCATCGGCCTGTCCTTCCTCATCCTCCCCCTCGTCGTCACCAGCGTGAACCCGGTGGTGGACAACCTCTCGGTCGCCAACCACGTCGTTCATGGCCAGACCATCTCCGACTTCGTGGCGGAGCATCCCGCGGTCATCGACTTCGCCTCGACCCACGGGTCCCTCCTCGCCCTGTTGGCCAAGGATCCCGCCGCCGCCGCCGCCGTGGCGGCGGACCCCTCACCCGCCAACATCGCGGCAGCGGCGAAGGCGTTCGGGGTCAGCGGACTGCTGGAGTTGAACAAGTACAAGACGCAGCTGACGACCCTCGTCGTCCCCTACTCGGAGCAACTGGCCTACATCAACGCGCACCAGGGCGCGCTGATGGACCTGGAGAAGGGGGCGGCCGAGGCGCCGCACCAATGGCAGCGCTGGTTCTACGTCGACCTGGCCGGCATGATCATCTTCACGCCGGTGATCTGGCTGATGAGGGGACGGTGGAGGCCATCGCTGGCCCGACGAGACGCCGCAGAGCACGAGGCCGCCGTGGCCGCCGAGCTGTCCCGTCTCATCGGCAGCGGGCAGGCCGTCGCGACGTAGGCGTCTCCGCTCGCCCGAGGGGGCCTGAGGGGCGACATGGCAGGATGACGGGGTGGAAGCGTTCCTGCGCCCGGTCGCGTTGATCGTCGGAGTTCTCATCCTGGGTGCCACGGCCGTCAGCGTCTTCACCGCACTGGTGGTCCCTCGCGTCACCTCCTCGCGACCCATGCGCACCATCGCCCGGGTGATCGGTTGGACGGCCCGCCGTCTTCTGCCGCGCCTGCCGAGCTACGAGGTACGTGACCGGGCGATGTCCTTCGTCGGCCCGGCGGCGATGGTGACCCTCTTCGTGCTCTGGTTGTGCTCCTTGGTGCTGGGTTTTGGCCTACTCATCTGGTGGTCGAGTGGTCGGGACTTCGGATCCGCCCTGGCGGTCTCCGGGTCGTCCGTCTTCACCCTCGGGATAGCAACCAGCCCGGGTTCGGGCAGCAAGGCGCTCGAGATCGTAGGGGCCGGGGTCGGCCTCGGGGTGGTGGCACTGGAGATCGCCTCCCCGCGCTCTACAACGCCTTCTCCACCCGCGAGACGGAGGTCACGTTGCTGGCGGCCCGCTCGGGCACCCCGGCATGGGGCCCCGAGATTCTCGCCCGCCACCACGCGCTGCAGAACATCGACGAGCTACCCGCGCTCTACGCCGACTGGGAGCGCTGGGCCGCCGCGGTCTCGGAGAGTCATACGAACTATCCCGCCCTCATGTGGTTCCGTTCGCCGGTGTCGACTCGCAGTTGGCTCCTCAGCCTGGTGGCCATGATGGACTCGGCCGCGCTCTACCACGCCGTGTGCCCCACGCAGACGCCACGGCAGGCGCGGCTCTGCCTGTCGATGGGGACGAACTGCCTGCGGTCGATGGCCGGGGCCTTGCAGGTACCCTTCGACCCCGACCCGTTGCCCACGTCGGGAACGCGACTGACGAAGACGGAGTTCGCCGACGGCTTCGAGCGGCTGGAAGAGGTGCACTTCCCCATGGAGCGTGACCTGGACGACTCGTGGAGACACTTTCAGGGTTGGCGGGTCAACTACGAGTCGATCGTCGACGCCCTGACGAGACTGGTGATGCCGCCCCCCGCCCCTTGGCTCCTCGAGCGCCCGGGGCTCGGGAGGGCCGAGTGGCCGGGGGTCCGCAACCGAACGCCCGACGATCCCCAAGGAAGCCAACCGTTCGGTCTGGGTGTCGCCTTCACGTCCAAGCTGCCTCGTCCACCGGGGAGCTGAGGCGCCGAGCACGGTCCTCCGGGCCGGCTCTTCGGCGCGCCGGGCGGGCCACATATGCTCTTGTGGGGGACTAACCTGGTAGGGGCCCTTTTGTCGGGCCGCCCCCATTCATGACGCTCATCTTTGACCGACAGTCCACCATCGGCGCTCCCGCCGTCGACGACGCGGACATCGATGCGTTCTTCGACGAGGCGGATCTCTGGGCCATCATCGTCTGGAACGACGACGTGACCACGTTCCAGACGGTGATTCAGGCCTTCGTGGAGATCTTCCACCACTCGGTGGAACGCGCCGACCAGCTCGCCTGGACCATTCACCGTACGGGCAAGGCGGTGGCGGCCGTGCGACCCAAGGAGGAAGCCGAGGCGGCCGTGCGTGACCTCCACCGCCGCAAGATCTCCGCCTCGCTCGCTCGGGCCTGATCAGGACGCAACCGCCTCAGGCACGGCCGCGTCATGTCCGGCCGGAACGATGAAGTCGCTTTGGCGGACCAGGGCGAATGCTCCCACCGAGCCCACGAGGGCGATGATGGCCCCGATGATCATCAGGTGGTTCAACGTGGTGGAGAATCCGACGTGGTAGGCGTCGAGCAGGACGGAGCGTTCCGCCGGCGGGATCTGCGCCGCGGCCTGGTGCACGGCGCCCGATGACATGGCGGCACTGAGTTGGGCCCCGCCCCGCCGCAGGATGGACGTTCCGACGGCGGTGTGGTTGAGGGCCGCCGTCGTACGGCTGACGATCTGGCTCTGAAACACCGCGCCCAGTATGGCGATGCCAGTGGCCACACCGACCTGGCGGAAGGTGTTGTTGGCACCCGACGCCATCCCGCTGCGTTGCGGTTCGACCACCGATATGGCGGCCGATGCCACCACCGGGTTCACCGTCCCGATGCCCACTCCGGCCGCGATGAACCCGGGCAGGAGCACCGTCCAGGTGGAGTCGGCGTGCGTGGTGCCCATGAGCAGGAGCCCGAGGGCGACGAGGAGCATGCCCGTCCCGAGGAGGAAGCGCGACTGGACGCGCACGGTGAGGCGTCCGGCAAAGGGGGCGACGGCGAACGCCAGGAAGGTGATCGGAAGGAACCGCACGCCCGCCGCGAGCGGTGCGTATCCCAGGTCGTCCTGAATGAACAGGGTGAGGTAGAGGAACGAGGCGAAGATGGACGCGGCGATCGTCAACGACACGATGGAGGCGCCGACGAACGCTGGCCTCTTGAAAAGGTCGAGTTCGAGCATCGGATCGCGGGTGAGCCGCTCATTGACGAAGAAGCTCACCATGAGGACCACCGAGGCGACAATGAGGCCGACCGTTCTCGCACTGGACCAGCCCCAGTCGTTTCCGCGCACCAACGCGAACACCAGCAGGAAGAGGCTGAGCGAGAAGGAGACGAAGCCGATCCAGTCGATGCGGCGGGGCCGTGGGTCCTTGGACGAGGTGATCCGGGCGAGCGTGACGCCGATCGCCGCCACCCCGATCGGGACGTTGACGAAGAAGATCCAACGCCAGCCGATGGCGCTGGTGATGGCGCCTCCCACCAACGGGCCGATCGCCACCGCGCCACCGATGACTGCGCCGTAGACGCCGAAGGCCGTGGCGCGGTCCCGGCCCACAAACGCCTGGGCGATGAGGGCGAGCGACGTCGCGAACATGATGGCGCCCCCCACCCCCTGCACGGCGCGCGACAGGTTGAGCATGAGCGAGCTGGTCGAGAGGCCACAGACCAGGGAGGCGGCCGAAAAGACGGCGAGGCCGATTGCGAACACTCCCCTTCGGCCGTACATGTCGCCGATGACACCGGCGGTGAGCAGGAAGGCGGCGAGGGTCAACGAGTAGGCGTCCACCACCCACTGCAGGTCGGAGAAGGTCGAATGCAACGAGCGCTGTATGTCCGGCAGCGCCACGTTTACCACCGTGATGTCCAGGAGGAGCATGAAGATGGCGGTGCAGACAGCGATCAACGTCCACCATTTGCGTTCGAGAGCGGGCATCCGCGGAGTGTATCGAGAGCCTGTGCGCGCCCGTACACTGTGGTGTGATCGTCGGCTCTTCACTGACCATCGAAATTGGCGATCGGACGCTGGTGTCCGACGCGTCGTTCGTCGTGGGGGCGGGAGAGAAGGTCGGGCTGGTCGGCCGCAACGGCACGGGCAAGTCGTCGTTCATCTCGGTCGTGGTCGGGGAGCCCACCCCCCAACTCCGCCACCGTGGCAACGTGCGTCTACTGGGCTCCTTTGGTTTTCTTCCCCAGGCTCCCGTCCACGGCGGCCTCGGCTTGGAGCCCACGGGCTTCTCCCACATCCTTTCGGCCCGCGGCCTCGACGTGCTCGACGACGCGTTGGGGGCGGCGCGCGGCGCCATGTCCGAGGACCCGTCGGGGGAGAACATCGAGCTCTTCGCCGATCTGCAGGAGAAGTTCCAGAGCAATGGGGGTTACGAGGCGGAGTCGGTGATGGCCCGGTTGGCCGATGGGCTCGGTCTGCGCCAAGAGCTCCTCCTTGAGGACATCGATTCCCTCTCGGGGGGCCAGCGTCGGCGGGTCGACCTCATGCGGGTGCTCTTCCAGGAACCCGAGCTGATGATCCTCGACGAGCCGACCAATCATCTCGACCGGACGGCGAAGCGGTGGTTGCTCGATGAGCTCGAGCGCTTCACCGGTGCGATCCTCGTCGTGAGCCACGACCTCAAGCTCCTGGACCGGTCCATCTCCAAGGTGCTGCACATCTCGAACCAACGGTTGACCGAATGGAAAGGGAACTACTCACGGTTCGAGGCCCAGCACGAGGCCGATCAGTCACAGCGTGAGCGGGCGTCGTCGCTCGAACAGCGGGAGATCGCCCGGCTCACCAGCCTGGCTGATTCCATGCGGGGTCAGACCGCCAGGCGCGCCAAGGTGGCCAAGTCCCTGGACAAGAGGGTCGAGCGCATGGAGGGGCAGCGCACCCAGGTCGACAAGCGGGAGAAGGCGAGCAGATTCCGCCTCCCCACTCCGCCGCGTTCGGGGGTGACGCCCCTGGCGGTCTCCAAGCTGGCCGTATGCTACGGGAGGAACGAGGTGATCTCCGACATCAGCTTCCAGGTCAGCCGCGGCGACCACGTCGTTGTGATCGGCCGCAACGGCGCGGGGAAGTCCAGCTTGCTGCGTTGTCTGGCCGGAGCCCAGGAGCCGAGCAACGGGGCGATTGAGTTGGGGGCCAATGTCTCGCTCGGCTACTTCGCCCAGGAGCACGAGCAGATCGACCCGGGGCGGAGCACCTTGGACAATGTCAGCGACTCGGTGCTGGCTACCGAGCGCGAGCGCCGCGCCCTGCTGGGCTCGTTCGGCCTGCCCTCCAAGGCTGCCGAGCAGATGCCGGCCACCCTGTCGGGCGGCGAAAGGGCCAAGCTGGGGCTGGCCATGTTGTCGGCGGGAGAGACGAACGTCCTTCTCCTCGATGAGCCGACGAACAACTTGGATCCCTCGTCCATAACGGCCGTCGGCACCATGCTCGGTTTGTGGCCAGGGACGATCATCGCCGTCAGCCATGAAAGGGGTTTCGTCGAGGCCTTGAGGCCGACACACTGCCTGCGTCTGCCCGAGGAGCGTTTCAGCCACTGGCGCGACGAGTACCTTGACGACGTCGAGATGCGCTGAGGGTCGATTACGGGTGGTGAGGAGCCGTGTGGCAACCTTGCTCGAGGCAACCCACCGGAGAGGACACGACATGACGTTGGCAGTTGGTGACCGGATTCCCGATGTCAAGGTGTTCACGTTTGCCGATGGCGTGCCGAAGGCCACCACTTCGGGAGAGGTTCTGGGCGAGGGCAGGGTCGTCCTCTTTGCCGTCCCAGGCGCCTTCACCCCGACGTGCTCGGATCACCATCTTCCCGGCTTTGCCATGCGGACCGAGGAGATCACGGCGAAGGGGGTCGACAAGATCGTCTGCGTATCGGTGAACGACCCCTTCGTCATGGGAGCGTGGGGTGAAGACCAGAACGTGGGCGACTCGGTGACCATGCTCTCCGACGGCAACGGCGAGTTCACGGCGGCGGTGGGTCTGACCATGGACGGCAGCGGTGTGGGCCTCGGTTCACGATCCCAGCGTTACGCCGCCATCATTGACGACGGGATCGTGACGTGGCTGGGCGTAGAGCCGGGGCCCGGCCTGGCGAAGAGCTCGGCAGAAGAGGTCCTCGCCGCACTCTGAGGTCGTCCACGATCCCGGATGGACCTCAGCCCGATGGATCGGGGTGCACGTGCCGCCGGAGGACCTGCTCGAACGCGTCCGGGTCGTCGGGGGTCAGGAAGGGGATGAAGTGGCGCCCCAGGTCAACGAAGAACCCGACCGATTTTCGGGGCCGCCCAGGATCGAGATTCGCCCAATGCCGGAGATCGCCCGAACCCCAGATCCGGCCCTTCCCCCGCAGAGTGCTCATGGCGAAACGGTCGACGGAGCGCACCGATGCGTAGGGAATCCTCTTGGTGCCCCAAGGGAAGTAGTACCCGCGGACCAGCACGGCGCTCTCGGTGCACTCGATCCAGCGATCCTCGTACTCGGCCACCGGGCCATTGGACCACAGACGGGGCCTCCGGCCCGGAACGTTCGTCCACGAAGGGCCCCCGACGGCGACCGGGCGTCAGGCGTCCTGCGAGAGCTGTTGCGCGACCGCCGGGGGCGCCGGAGAAGTCTCGGTGAGCGTGGTGGCCAGCGACGCGCCGGGAGCGGCGGCCAGATCCGTACAGGTGCGTGCGGCCGTCCAGCTCTCGACGGCCGCCGCCGCCGCCGCTCCGCTCAGGGGCACGGGCAGCTCGTCTTCGATCAACGCCGGCCGCCAGGTCACGCCGTCAATGTGGCGACCCGTCACGGTGATCACCAGGGAACCGCTCTGGTCCGTCGGAGCTGGCGTGTTGTAGAAGGCGAAGTTGCCCAGGCCGTAGTCCACGTACGCAGAGCCGAGATAGCCACCCCCCAGGAGCACGTGGGCGTGGCTGCCGATGACGATGTCGGCCCCCGCCTGCACGAGCTCGTTGGCCAGCGGCTCCTGGAGCGGGTCGGGGCAGGCGTCGAGCTCGACGCCCCAGTGGAGGAAGACGATGACCGTGTCATCGATCTTGCGCGCCGCTTCAACGGCGGACACCAGATCGCTCACGTCGTAGGCGGAGGCCAGTCCGGGTTGGTCGGAGGTGGCCGTCCACGACGACTGCAGGTCGGCGTCGATCACCTGGGTGGCGGCGATGATCCCGATGTGCTGGCCGTCAATGGTCGCCTGGTACGGCGTGAACGCCTGGGCGGCGTTCTGACCTATGCCCAGAACCGTGTAGCCCGACTGCGCTCGTGCCGACAGCGCCATCTGGAGGCCGGGTTCGCCGCAGTCCTCGCCGTGGTTGTTGGCCTCGGTGACGAGGCCGACGCCGGCCGCCCGGAGCGCGGTGAGAGCGCTGGTCGGCGCATAGAAGACGTACGACTTCGGTTGCGGGTCGGGACAGTTGCCGTCGGTGAGCGCCGTCTCGAGATTGACCATGCTGAGGTCGACGCCGCCGAGGAGCACCGGCACCCCGCCGCCGAGGGCGGTGGCGGGGTCGGCCGCCAGACGGTCACCCAGGGTGCTGCCCGAGGGGAAGTTGACGTCGCCGCCGAAGGCGAGCGTGACCTGCCTCCCGTCGCCCTCCCAGTCCGAGTCGAGTCGGGGGTTCGCCTTCGCGGCCAAAGGGGCCGGATGAATGCGATGGGGGTGGTGCGGGGGGGAGACGGTGGCACCGTGGTCTCGGCCCCCCGCCAACCAGAAGCCGGCGGCGATCAGGGCCAACAAGAGCAAGAGTGCAAGGGAGCGGTTCCGCCGGACCCGTCGCGAAACCGAGCCGGGAGCCGGGTCGACGGGCGGCATCGCACCGGGCACGGTGGGCCGGGCATCCGGTCGGATCAGCAGGCCGCTGCCGTACCCCATCTCCTCCCTCCTCTCGTCGACAGCGTCAATGATGGCGCAGCCAGCCTCGCGCGCGTCGCTCGAGGGCACGTACGGCGCCCGGCGCTTCCGGCGTAGTGTCAGGAGAACGCCTACGAGGAGACGACCATGGCTATTGAAGTGGCGTACCGCTACGAGCAGATGAGCGCCAAGGCGTATGAGCACCCCGCCGACCGGGCGGCCACGTCGGCGTTGCACACCGTCCCGCTTCTCGACACGGTCATCAAACGGCTCACCGATCTGGGCCATGAGCGCCGCTTGCGTCAGATGGTCATGAGCAATGCGGTGCGGCTGGGTAGCGAACAGGTCCCCGAGGTGTGGAGCGGCTACGTCCAGTGCACTTCGATCCTCGACCTGGCCGCGATCCCCGACCTTTTCATGATCAACAACCCGATGGGGAACGCCATGGCGATCGGCGCCAAGACACCGATGGTCGTGGTCAACTCATCATTGATCGGCTCCTACACGCCCAACGAGACCCAGACCGTGCTGGGCCATGAGCTCGGACACGTGCTCTCCGAGCACGTCTACTACACGACCGCCCTCCTACTCCTCAAGCAGTTCATGGAAGGCGCCCTCCCGCGCTCGTTGCTGCTTGGCCTTCCCGTCCGCGGCATGTACTACGCGCTCTTAGAGTGGGCCCGCGCGGCGGAGCTGTCGTCGGATCGTGCGGCGGCGCTCGTCATGGGCGACCCGTTGGCCCCGTGTCGGGTGCTGATGCGCCTGGCCGGTGGCGCCGTGCCCGGAATGAACTTCGAGGCCTTTCTCAAGCAGGCCGCCGAGTACGACGCAGAGGACGACCTCTTCTCACGCCACACGCGGTTCTGGGCAGAGCTCAGCCTCCAGCATCCCTTCGCTGCCCGCCGGGTCAAGGAACTCACCGAATGGGTGCAGTCGGGCGAGTACGACCGCATTCGCAGCGGCGACTACCCGAGGCGCGGCCAGGAGCCACCCCCGTCGGCCGAGTTCTCGGCGGCCGTTGCGCACTATGGCGAGCGCTTTTCGAGGTTCCTCGACCGGACGGCAGGCAACGTCCAGGATCTGGGGAAGCAGCTGGGAGGCTGGCTGAAGAGGTGGCAGTCGGACCAACCGACCGACGACGCCGATGCATCCGCAGAGCCGGAGTAACCGGGAGCGGCGGGCGCGAACGCCGACACGGGTCACGAGGTGACCGAACTCAGTACCCGAGGCCAGGCAGCGAGCCGAAGCGGTCCAGCGCGGCGCGCACGATGATGTCGACACACGCCTCCACCGACAAGACCGTGCTGTCGAGGATGACGTGGTACAGGTGGGGATCGTCCTGGCGGACGTTGAAGAAGACTCGGGCAAACGCATCCCGCGCCCTGTCCACCTCCCGTTGAGCCTTGCGGGCGTTCTGCTCGTCCGCGCCGCGGGCGATGACTTGGGCGATCCGCGCCTCGACCGGACCGTCGAGGCGCACGCACAGGACGTCGGGCCGGTTGCCGAGCACCACCATGCCCGCCCTCCCGAGAATGACCGCTCCCGTGGTGTCGGCCAATTCCTTGAGCCTCTCCTCGTTCCCTTGACGAAATCGCTCCGGAGTCGGGATCGCCTCCGGGGGCACGTGGCTGGGGCCCACCGGCATGGCGGCGTTGGCGAACCCCATGGCCAGGCGCTCCCAACGGCTGGGAACAGGTTCGTCGAGACTCTCGGAGATGTCCGTCGACTGGGCCAGCTCGTGGGCGGCGGAAGGCGGAATGGCGCGGTCCAAGAAGGGCAGGCCGAGCCGCTCCGCGGTCGCCGGACCGATCTTGTCGCCGTAGGCGCCGTACGTCGCCGAGAGTGTCACGACGGGTGCCATGTCGATATTCCAGCACACGATGTGAGCGGCCGCTCACGGCGCCGGACTGGCCTATCGGTAGTGTGGCCCACACGATGCCCGCCGTGACCCGGCTTCACAACGTCGCAGATGCCCGGCGCCTGGCGCGGCGTGTCCTACCACGGGCGCTCTTCGACTACATAGACGGCGGTGCCGAGGACGAGGTCACCATGGGGGAGAACGAGCGCGCCTTCCGGGAGATCGCCTTCCGCCCCCGGATGGGGACGAAGGTGGACCGCCCCCGGCTCGACACCACGGTGCTCGGCGCGTCCGTGTCGCTGCCGGTGTTGCTGGCTCCTTGTGGGCTGGTGGAGATGGTGCATCCCGATGGGGCGCTCGGAGCCGCCCGGGCGGCAAGAAAGGCGGGGACGGTGTCCGTGCTGAGCACCGTCGCCGGCACGCCCGCGGCGGCGTTGTCCCGCGAGCCCGGACCCCGGTGGTTCCAGCTCTACGCCGCCGGGCGAGATGCGGCCGATGACCTCATGGGACAGGCGTCCGCGGCCGGGTTCGAGGGACTCGTCGTCACCATCGACACCCCGGCGCTGGGCCTGCGTGACCGCGATGTGCGAAATGGAGTCGGCGGTCCGATCCGGTTGGGCGCGCGCTCGGCCGCGCGCCTCGGGCCGCAGATCGTGGCGCGCCCCGGATGGAGCCTGCGGATGCTGCGGAGGCGGACGCAGCGGACGGATGCCGGCACGGGCGCGCTCGCCGCTGGTGGTCGCGCGGTCGGGTTCCCGACCGTCGCCATGTTGGCGTCGCCCTTCGGCTGGGACGATATTGCCCGGATGCGCGGTCGCTGGTCCGGCTCCCTTGTCGTAAAGGGCGTGCTCACGGGGGACGACGCCGTCCGGGCAGCGGACGCCGGTGCCGACGCCGTCGTGGTCTCGAACCACGGGGGACGCCAACTCGAGGGCGCCCCGGCCACGGCTCGGGTGCTGCCCGAGGTCGTCGACGCCGCCGGGGACCGGTTGGAGGTGCTCATGGACGGCGGGGTACGGCGTGGCGGCGACGTCGTCAAGGCGTTGGCCATCGGCGCCCGGGCCGTGCTGGTGGGACGCCCGTACCTGTACGCCCTGGCCGTAGCGGGGGAGCCTGGAGTGGAGCGGCTACTGGATATCTTTCGGAGCGAGATGACGAGGACGCTCAGCTTGCTGGGTTGTCCCGATGTGGCAGAGCTGGATCGCAGCTGGCTCCAGCCGAACGCCTGACATCCCGGGGAGGCCCGGTCAGGGCCTACCGGCGCAGGTGCAGGTACCGGCGTCCACGCCCGGGCTGAGCGCGGAGCGACGGCGTCGACCTCGGCCAGGATCCCGGGGCCGGGCCTCCATCGGCCCGCGGCCACGTTGGCGGCGACCTGGGTCGCGTTGCTCGCCCCGGCGATGACCGAGGCCACGGGGGGGTGGGAGAGGAGCCAGCCGAAGGCGAGGTCCAAGACGGTGTGCCCCTCGTGGTGGGCCAGGGCGTCCAGGGCGGCCACCTTGGCCAGCCTCCCCCTGCTGAAGTGGGCTCTCCTTCTCTCGTACCGGGAGGACAGTCGGGTGCCACGGGGAGGTCTCTTTCCCGCCCGGTACTTGCCGCTGAGGAGACCGCTGGCCAAGGGGAAGTAGGGCAAGAAGGCGGTCTGTGTGCGCTCGCAGAAGGCCAGGACCTCGTCCTCGGGCTCGCGGTGCAAGAGGTTGTACTGGTTCTGCACGCTGACGAAGCGGGGCGCACCGTCGGCCACGGCGGCGGCGGCCTCCTCGAGCATCCGCCCGGTGAAGTTGGAGCAGCCCAGCTCGCGGACCTTGCCCTCGGCGACCAGTTCGCCCAGCGCCCCCAGCGTGTCGGCGATGGGCGTCTTGGGGTCGGGCGTGTGCAGCTGGTAGAGGTCGACGTGGTCGGTGCCCAGGCGGCGCAGGGAGTCCTCGAGGGCCCGGCGCACGTAGGCCGGGCCCGCCCCACCCTCGTGGCCCTGGTAGGGGCCGCCGAACTTGGTGGCCACCACCACCTCGTCCCGCCGGGAGCCGAGGGCGGCGCCGAGGTACGCCTCGCTCTTGGCCCCCCCGTAGACGTCGGCGGTGTCGAACAAGGTGATGCCGGCGTCGAGCGCCGCCCGAACGACGGCGCCGCTCTCCTCTTGGTCCAGGCGCATGCCGAAGTTGTTGCACCCCAGCCCCACGACGCTGACCCTCAACGAGCCGATCGTGCGTGTCTCCATTGGTCGAGTCTCCCCTGGGGTCCTCCGGGCCGGCGCCGGCCTTTCGTCAGCGGATGGGCGTGTACTCGAGATGCAGCTCCTGCAATCCCCGGAGAAGGAAGGACGGCACGTACTCGAAGCGGCGGTCGCCGGCGCTCCCGTGGTGGGCCTCGGAGATCGTGATGTCACCGAGCCGGTCGAGCAGCCGGTTGAGGCTGACTCGGGCCTCGGCGCGGGCCAACGAGCCGCCCGGGCAGGCATGGATGCCGCGGCCAAAGGCCACGTGCTCTCGGAGATTGGGCCGGTCGATCCGAAGCTCGTCGGGGTTCTCGAACCGACGCTCGTCACGGTTGGCGGCTCCGGGCATCACCATCACGGTGGTCCCCGCGTCGATGTGGACGCCGCCGAGCTCGTGGGAGCGCCGTGCCAACCGGAAGAGCGCCTTGACCGGCGTCTCGAGCCGCAAGGTCTCCTCAACGAAGGCGGGCACCTGGTCGCGGTCCTCTCGCAGCCGCTCCTGGAGTTCGGGGTGTTCGGCCAGGTGCTGCACCGCCATCCCCATGAGGTGAGCCGTGGTCCCCTGACCGGCGGCGAACAGGAAGACCGCGATGCGCACCACGTCGATGACCTCGGGCAACGAACCGTCCGGGTAGGTGGCAAGGGCCAGCCTCGTCATGACGTCGTTCTGCGGATCCTGCCGCCGGTCTTGCACGTAGCGGGCGAACAGGTCGTCCATGAACGCGAACGGGTTGCCCTCCAGCTTAGATCCGAGCTCGCCCGCCTGGTAGGCGAGGAGCTGGTCGAGGAAGAGCTGGTGGTCGTCCTCGGGGACACCGAGCAGGTTGGCGACGCTGAGCAGGGCGAACGGATAGGCGTAGTCCGCGATGAACTCGCACCGGCCAGCGGCGTTGAACCCGTCGATCAGCCGGTCGGCCAGGGCCCATAGGAAGTCTTCGCTCTCCACCAGACGTCTCGGCGTCATGAGCCGCATGAGCAACGCCCGGTGACGCGTGTGGAGCGGCGGGTCGAACGTCGTCATGTGCTCGCTGAGCGGGTAGAGGTTGCGGCACTGCTCGATCAGGCCGCTGATGTCATCGGTGCCCGGTTCGACGGGGAGCCCCGGGAACGGCCCGCCGGTCGAGTTGCACGACGAGTAGGTGTCGCTGTCCCTCCATACCCTCACGGCTTCGTCACACCCCGTCACGGCCGCGACGCCGTGCGGCGGCACGTGTCGCACCGGGCACTGACGGAGGTACGCGTAGTACCACTGTGGGTCCGTGAGGATCGACGCGTCGGTCAGAAAGTCCAGCGTTTCGAAGCTCTCGTCTAGCGTCACGGCGGTTCCCCCTTTCCAGCGAGCGTTCGGCCAGAAGCTACCACGGGGAGCGTGGATTCTGCTGAGCATTCGCTCAACTCACCGCGCCTATCGGGCGGGGTCTCAGCTTCTTGGTCGAAGCTCGGTCGTGAAGAACTTCACGACGAGCTCTTCGATCTGCTTCGGGTCGGGTCGACCGCCCGGCTGGTCCAGCGAGTGACCGCCGCCATGGACCACGACCAAGGTCACGGGCACGTCGGCCCCCTCCAGCGCCTGCGCCAGCTCCTCGGACTGCGCCAAGGGGACGAAGAGGTCGTCGTCGGAGTGAACAATGAGGAACGGCGGATCTCCGCGGGACACGTAGGTGACCGGGCTGGCCGCCGCCAGCTCGGCAGTCAGCTGGCTCTCGGGGACGTCTTTGAGAAGAGACTTGAAATTGGCCTTCACCGTGCCCGGAATGCCTTCGTTGTCCAGGGTGACGAGGTCGGAGGGCCCGGCCAGGTCGGCCACGGCCTGCACCCGGCTCGATTCGTCGGGGTAGGCGCCGGTGTTCCAGCCCGCCGAGGGTCCGGCCGTGCCCACGAGGCTGGCCAGATGCCCCCCCGCACTGTGACCCCAGATCCCGATCTCTGCCGGGTCTATGTCGAACGTGTCGGCGTGCGCCCGGAGATAGCGGACGGCGCACTTGGCGTCGACGATCTGCGCCGGCCACGGTGCTTGCGGGCCGAGGCGGTAGTTGACCGCCGCCACCACGAACCCCTTGGCGTTGAGCGCCGGACCGATCGAATTGATGATGAAGCCACCGGACGTGTTGTCGCCGCCGATCCAGGACCCGCCGTGGAGATAGATGACCGCCGGCGAGCGGGCGCTGGTCGTCGGCTCGGTGATCCTGGCGGTCTGGCCGTTGCAGTAGGTGACGTCCACCGCCTGTCCGGGGGAGAGCCGTCCTTCATCGGTCGAGGTCGACTGCGTGCTGCACCCCACCGTGGCCAACGCACCGGCCACCGTGAGTGCGGCCAGGCAGGCCGTGCGCCGAAGTGCCAGTTCACACACCTCGCCGGGGCTGGAGGACCGCCGGTTTGCCCGTCATCGGCGTGCGGCCAGCGGGGCGATGACCTCGGTGCCGAAGGCGGCCAGCGTCTCGGGCGGGGCGAAGTCGCAGAACCAGACGTAGACCCTCTCGATGCCGCGCTCTTCCAGCCGGCCGTAGTGCTCTACGAGCTCCGGACCGGTTCCGATGACCGGGCGCGAGTGACCGAAACGGCGTAGCGCCGACTCGGTGACGGGCCCGCGGTCGGACTCCTCGGCAACGTAGCCCACCATCTGCTGAATCGACACGTGGACGTCGCCGACCTGCGAACGGGCTTCGTCCAGCTTGTCCAGAATCCCCACGTGGACGTTCCACCAGTCGGCGAACTCGCGCACGAGGCCCAGCGTTTTGGGCCCTGCCCCGCCAATGAGGATCGGGATCGCGGTGAGCGGCACCGGCGCCTGCGTCGCGCCGCGCAGGTGGTGGAACTCGCCGTCGTAGTCGAGGGTCTCCCCGGCCCACAGCGCCCGCAGGATCTCCAATGTCTCGCGCAGCCGCTGCACCCTCGCTCGTGGTTCGGCGGGCTCGACCCCGAAGGTGGAGAAGTCGCCCGGCCAGGATCCCCAGCCGATGCCGAGCTCGTAGCGCCCACCCGAGGCATGGTCGAGCGATACCGCCTCGCGGGCGAGGACGGCGGGATGCCGAAAGGCATCGCACAGCACGAGCGACGAGACGGTGAGTCGCTCGGTGTGGGCAGCGATCCAGGTGTTGGTGACCGTCGCCTCGTACATGGGGTGGGACTCGGCCGCCGGAGGGACGAGATGGTCCATGCCGGCCATCCCGCCGAATCCCGCGGCCTCGGCGGCCCGCGCCGAGGCGACGAGACGGTCGAGCGACAACCGCATCTGTGGCAAGAACAGGTGGAACTCCATGGCGCTGGCCTCTTCTCTCTCTGCCCCCAACGGATTCACCACTCACAGCGTCACGGTCGCCGCGCCAGGCGGCCAAGAGACCCAGGTCGCCTTCACTGGCAAGAGCGGTGCCTCGGGGCGCCCGAGCCAACCAAGGTATCCGTTCGTGGTGGGTGGCGCCGTTCCGGCCTGGCAGGAGGGCGCAGCGGCCACCTGGAACGGCCCTGACCAGCACATATCTGGAGAGCGGCCGACCGGGATCGAACCGGCATGATCAGCTTGGAAGGCTGAGGTTCTACCATTGAACTACGGCCGCGAATCGGGCCGCAGTCTAAACGTCTACCGTCATCCCCGTGGGTGCGCTCTTCGACCGGGTCGACGGAGAACGGTTCTTTGTCGACCTGGTCGACCGCTTCTATCAGGGGGTCGCCGGTGATCCCCTGCTCCGTCCGCTCTATCCCGACGATCTCCGCGAGTCGCGTCGCCATCTGGCGCTCTTCCTCACCCAGTACTGGGGAGGTCCTTCGACGTACAGCGATGAGCGGGGCCACCCGCGGCTTCGGATGCGCCACATGCCCTTCGTCATCGGTCCGGCGGAACGCGACGCGTGGCTGCGTCACATGAATCATGCCGTCGACCAGATGGTGGAGGCCGACGACCTCCCGGGGGCGGATGCCGAGGAGTTGCGGGCCTACTTCGCCATGGCAGCCCATTCGCTCGTCAACGCCCCCTAGGTACGACCCGTCGGCGGTCTGCCGGATCGGGTACCGTCGAAGCGGACGGCTTGGCAACAGCTGGAGGATGCGCCATGGAGGTTGAGCGTTACGAGAACGGGGTCCCCTCATGGGTGGACATGGGGAGTGCCGACATTGCCCGGGCCAAGGAGTTCTACCGAGGGCTCTTCGGCTGGAACACGCCCGAGGGTCCCCCCGAGGCCGGTGGCTACACGGTGTGCGACATCGGGGGGAAGACCGTCGCCGGGCTGGGGCCGAACATGAACCCGGCGGCCCCGCCGCACTGGTCCACCTACGTGAACGTCGACAGTGCCGACGAGACGATCGCCAGGGTCGAGGCCAACGGGGGCACGGTGTACGTCGCGCCGATGGACGTCATGGAGGCGGGGAGGATGGCGGTCTTCGCGGACCCCGCCGGCGCGGCGATCGGTCTCTGGCAGCCGAACCAGCACGTGGGGGCCCAGCTGGTCAACCAGCCCGGCACCTACTGCTGGAGCGAGCTGATGACCGACGATCTGTCCGGCGCCGCGACCTTCTACGGCGCCGTCTTCGGCTGGGAGGCCGAGGCGCAGGGGCCACAGGGCCCCGGTGGTTACACCGAGTGGAAGGTCGGTGGGAGGTCCGTCGGCGGCATGATGGCGAAGCCGCCCCAGGTGCCGGCCGCTGCCCCTCCCTTCTGGGGTGTCTACTTCGCGGTGTCCGACGCCGACGCCTCGGCCGATCGGGCGCAAGGGCTCGGCGCGTCGGTGATGATGGCGCCGACGGACATCGAACCAGGGCGCTTCGCCGTGCTCGTCGACCCCGTGGGTGCGGTGTTCAACGTCCTGGCCCTCAAGTCCGAACCGCCGACCTGACCGTCAGCGGCGGGTCAGGCGGGGGGGCGCCACTCCCGGCGCAGCAGCGCATAGCAGTAGACATCGTGCTGTTCGTGGTCCATCCGTTCCCATCCGCGCAGGAGTGCCTCTCGGCAGAATCCGGCAAAGACGGCCGTGCGAAGCGAGGCGACGTTCCAGGGTTCGATGAAGAGGTGCAGTCGGGGGATCGCCAGCACCTCGAAGGCGAACGCCACCACCCCACGCAACCCCCACCCGGCGAGGTGCCTGCCTCGCGCCGGCGGAGCCACCCAGTAGCCGATTGAGGCTCGCCCGTTCCCGATCTCGTGCAGCCACAGTCCCAGTCCTCCCAGACCGAGCGCCGGGTTCGCCGCGTCTGCGATGACGAACGAGTAGCCGTGTCCATGGGCAGCCCCGTCCCGCTGCCGTTCGATGAAGGCGCGTCCCTCGTCGTCGTTGTACAGCGACGGCACCGACGTGACGCTGACGATGTAGGGGTCCATGGCCGCCTGGCGGATCAACGGGAGGTCCGACAGGGTGAACGGCCGAAGCACCACGGGCCCGCTCGGGAGCTCGGGAACGGTCAGCGGGGCCTCGAACGTGGAGAGGTCGAACTCCGTCACCGGAGGGGAAAGTAGCCCGGCACCAGGTGGTGGCGCGTATCGAGGTAGCCCTTGGCTTCGGGGGGACCTCCGAACCTCCCATGGCTCCACCGCACCTCGACGTGGCCTGAGACCTCGTGGAGTTGGCTGGTGGCTCGCTCGCGCACGACGGCCAACCAGCCGACCCTCGGTTGTCCCCCTTCTTGAGCGAACACCTCGAAGCGGACCAACCTGAAGAGCTGCTTCCAGTCCCACGGGGTGGCGATCCGGAGTCGTAGCGACCGTGTCGCACTTGAGCCGAGAACAAAGTACGGAGCGCTGCCGATGCGCAGGAGTCGCCACAGCATGGCCTCGCCCGCGCCCGCTCCTCCAGAGAGTCGCGCTCGCCACCGGGCGACCGAGGCACGAGCCACCTCCTCGGAGAGATCGCGGTAGGCGCCCCTCGCGTCGCCGGGCCATCCGGGCTTCAGTCGCTCCCGCAGGGCGACTCGATGCGTCGAGGTGAGGTCGACCGCCCGGACCGGGAGTTCCCGCAGGACCTCGGCGGAGTGCCGGGCGACGCTCCCCTGTTCGGCGCTCTCCGCGCTGGTGGCCGGCTCGAGCCCGGGCAGGGCCGGAGGTCCCCCGGCCGTCGCCCGCGACGGACGGGATCCGGTGCCCGCTTCCTGGGGTTCCACCTGGTCACGCAGGGCCCGGCGGACGGAGTCGTAGAGCCGCTGGTAGTGAGCGGGGGCGACCTCCGCGTACCAGTCTCCACCCTCCCCTCGCCCCCGCCTCGCCGAGCCGCCCGCCAGCAGAGAGTCGAAGATGTGCGCGGGGGAGGCGTTGAACAGGATGTTCGACATGTACTTGCAGCTCACCAGGTAGACGTGATCGATGCGCAGGTCTATGGGGGCAACCTCGTCGCCCCCGGCGCGGACGACGCCCTTCCACTCCACCACCTCCGGCCGGCGTTCCCGCAGCCCGTCGAGAGCCGTGAAGAAGGCACGCCCGTTCACCCAGGCGGCGTGGAACTCGGCGTCGAAGGCGCCGCCGGCCCGCAACGCACTGAGCCGGTCCCAGTCGTCGGGCGAGAGGCTGCGCATCACCGGCGATCGGACGGCGAGAACCTCGTCGACATCGGCGTGGCCGAGCATGCCCATGGCGGTGCCGAGTTCGGTCACCATGGTGCGCAGGTTTGGCACGCCAGCATCCTTCCACGATGGAGGACCGCTGCCTTCGGGAGACCAGGGGCACCCGAGCGATCGGTGCCGAGCGCAGGTCCTATCATCTCGCTCGACCGAAGAAAGGAGGCTGGATGAAGTTGGCGTCGCGACGGACCGTGGGTTTGGCCCTCGTGCTGTTGGGTCTGTTTGGGGCCGCCTTCGCCGTCGCCGGTCTCTTTGCCTCCCTCCCGGCGCCTGCCGTCGGCGGGACCTGCGGCCCAGGGGAGTCGTCCGAGTCGGCCATCGTGGCGTTCTTCGATCCCGTGTCGATCGGAGCGGGCGCCGAACCGGCGGCTACGACCACTGCCGATGCCACTGCCCGCGCCGACTGGATGGCCTTCGTGGGCCAGTGCCAGGCATCCGCGGACAGCCGGGTCCTGTCGACCTTCGCCCTGCTGGTCCTGTCGTCCGTGGTCGTGCTCGGGGGACTGTGGATGGCGATCAGGGCCAACCGTACGCCGGCGGGACCCGCTGCCATCGGTGGCGCGCCTTCCTAGCCGCTCTCACCGAGGCGGGCTCAGCGCCCCACCCATCGCCGCCGCGGTGGCCGGTCAGAACGGCCCTCATAGGTCTTTCGAACCTGCGCCCTGCGGGCTTGGATCTCTCGATGCGTCAGGCGTTCGGCGGTCTCGTCCAGGCCGAATCCGGCTTTCACGCTGCTGAGGTCGGGCTTCCAGTCCGCCTGACGTTGGAGGCCAAGCTGTTGCATGATCCGCTCCCCGTGCTTCTGGGCGAACATCAAGGAGATGGCCTCTATCTCCTCAAAGAGGTCGAGATCGGGAGCAAGGGTGGCCATTGCCCCGTCGAGGAAGACAAGGTTTTTGACGAACAACATGAGCTCCTTCGGCAGGCGAGCCCCGAGTGCCAGCAGCGTTCGGATCGACCGCTGCAGCTCGCCCACGAGCTCGTCGGCACTGAGCTGGGTGGGATCCACCGGAGGTCGGTCCAAGCCGAGCTGGTCGATGACCGTTTCAATGTCCGCATCCGGGGGTAGCGCGCCGAGGTCACGCATGGCGGCGACCTGGGATCGGATGTCACCGTTGGTGGCGCCGACGAGGAGCGACAGAAGGGCCAACCGCTTGGACTCCGGGAGGCGGGCCGTGATCCCGAAGTCGAGGAGCGCGATCCTTCCCGACGGCAGCACAAACAGGTTTCCTGCGTGGAGGTCGCCGTGGAAGATGCCGTGCATCATGGCGCCCTCGAGAAACCCGACCATGCCACTGCGCACCACCTTGTCGGTATTGACGCCGGCCGCTCGCATTCCCTCCACGTCGGAGAAGTTGAATCCGTCCAGGCGTTCCATCACGAGCATCCGGCGCGTGACGAGCGTGGGGTGGGGCCGAGGGACGACGAAGTCACGCTGATCGAGGATGGCGAAGGTGGAGGCGAGATCCAGCATGTTGTCCGCCTCGAGCCGGAAGTCGAGCTCCTCGACGATGGTCTCGGCGAAGAGCTCGACCAGGGCGGGGGGATTGGCCAGCGCCGCAACCGGAATGCGGCCCACGAGGTGCGGGGCCAGCCAGGCCATGACGGCGAGGTCCTGGTGGACACGCCGGGCCACCGAGGGCCTCTGCACCTTGATCACCACCTCCGTCCCGTCGAGCAAGCAGGCTCGGTGGACCTGGGCGATCGATGCCGCAGCGAGCGGTTCGTCGTCAATGGAGGAGAACACCTCACGGACGGGTCGGCCCAGCTCCTCGGCGATCACCTGGTGAATGACGGGCCATGGTTCGGGTGGCACCTTGTCCCTGCACCACTTGAACTCCGCCACGAGCTCGGCCGGGAAGATCCCATCGCCCGATGCCACGATCTGCCCGAGCTTGATGTACGTGGGGCCCAGTCGCTCTGCCGCAACGCGTAGGCGCCGTGAGATACCGGCCGTCCGCGCCGCACCCCCACGTCTCCGTTCGGAGAGGTACCAGTGACCCAGGGCGCCACCAAGGTGGCGCACGGTGGTCCCCACCCTGGCCCAGGGAGGCAGCGTGCGTGGCCCGACCAGATGGGGGAGCGAGGCGTGCAGCTCGGACCGGGTCCGAGCCAGACCGGTTCGCCACGTCGGACCGCGGAGGCCGAGATCCCAGGGGCCATCCTCGGTGAAGGTGCCGAACTCGGTGTCGGCCGATGCCACGGAGGGAGTGTACTGATCGACTCGCTCAGGACGGCCGCACGAGCCCTGTCTGATAGGCCAGCACGACCGCCTGCACCCGGTCCCGCAACCCGAGCTTGGCCAGGATCCGCCCGACGTGGGACTTCACCGTCGCCTCCGAAACGAAGAGGCGTTCTGCAATCTCGGCGTTGGAAAGGCCGTCGGCCACGGCAAACAGCACCTCTTGCTCCCGTCCCGTGAGACGATCGAGCACGGCCGACATGGAGTCACCCTGGCGCCCTTCGTCCGACGGAACCGGCAGCCGGTGGGCGTACTCCTCCAGAAGCCTCTTGGTGATCCGGGGGGAGACGACGGCGTCACCGCGTGCCACCGTGCGGATGGCCTGGGCCAGCTCGTTCGGTGGCACGTCCTTCAGCACGAACCCGCTGGCGCCGGCCCGGAGGGCGCTGAACGCGTACTCATCGAGATCGAACGTGGTCAGGATCAGGACGCGGCTCGACGAGCCCGAGGTCGTGATGGAGCGAGTCGCTTCTATGCCGTCAAGTGACGGCATGCGCACGTCCATGAGGACGACATCGGGCGCGTAGAGCTCCACCAGTCGCACCGCGTCGGTGCCGTCCCCCGCTTCTCCGACCACGGTGAGGTCGTCCTCGGCTTCAAGGATCATCCGAAATCCCTTGCGCAAGAGGGCCTGATCATCCGCCAGCACGACGCGAATGGTCACGACGGGGCGGGCGCCTTGCATCCGCGCAGGGTGGCGGCGACCTGCCACCCCCCACCGGTCAACGGGCCGGCCACGAGCATCCCTCCGAATGCCGCCGCACGCTCCCTCATGCCCACCAGTCCGTGCCCACTTCCCGAAGCGGGCGGGGCTTCGGCCCGTGGCGGCGATGAAGAACGTCCGTCGTCGGTGATCAGGACCTTCACTTCCGGGTCGTCGAAGGAGAGCGACACCCGCACCGAGTGGGCAGACGCAGCGTGTTTGAGCGCATTGGTCAACGACTCCTGGACGATCCGGTAGACCGTGAGACCAGCGGCCGGCGACAGGGCAAACGGTTCGCCCGAGCTCTCGACGCGTACCTCCAGCCCGGTGGAGCGCACCCGCTCGACCAGGGCGCCGAGCTCGGCGAGACCGGGCTGCGGTGCAAGTGCGTCGGAATGGAGCCGATCCCGCCCACCGGCTTCTGCCCCCGCCGACCCCTCCGCCCCCTCGCGCAACAGGCCGAGCATCCGCCGCATATCACTGAGCGCCTGACGGCCGGTGCCAGACACCTCTGCCATCGTTTCGGCTGCCCGTTGCGGGTCGGCGCGTTGCGCGATGGCTGCCGCATCGGCCAACGTGACCATGACCTGAATGTTGTGCGACACGACATCGTGCATCTCCCTGGCGATACGCGCCCGCTCGGTCGCCGCGGCGAGATCCGCCTGTTGGTCGCGTTCGAACTCGAGTCGCTGCGCCCGCTCGGCCAGCCAACCCATCTGGCTACGCAGGGCACGCACGACGACACCCGCCAGGACGGCCGCAGAGGTCATGCCCGTCAGGAAGACCAATGACTTGAAGTAGTTCCCCACCGGCGTCCAACGCGCCGTGGCGATGATCACGCCGATTTCGACGATCAACGTGGCCACGACGACGGCGATCCAGTCGCATTCGGCCGTCACCGTGTAGAGCGCGACCAGAAGCGCCGAGTCGGCGAGGAGTGGGCCGGTAACCGACCATTGAACCAGGGCGACGGTGGCAACGACGAGGAACACCGCTATGGGGGCGCGCCTTCGCAAGATCAGTGGAACGGTGAGGCCGGCGACGAACCAGAGGTCGGAGTGGGGAACCATTGCGAATGCGAACCATCCCGTGGAGATCAAGAACAGCCCGATGGCGATCGTGGTATCGACCACCATGGCGTAGCGCTGGTCCCAGCCGCGCAGCCTCTCCCAGATCCGCCACGCTCTATCGACCGGCTGGGCGGGGTTACCTCCCTCGGGCGTCGGGCCCTGCCGCGTCGACTCGGGATGTGTGCGATCGAGGATTGCGGCCATGGGATCTCTTTTCACTCCGACCCGCCATGGCCAGCGTACTTCGGCTCCGATCGGCCGTTCTTCCCCGTGTCAGGGCCGGGCGCGAGCCCCGGCTCGGCCACGGGTCGCCACCCGCCGCCTCCCGACCCTTCCCTCCGGCTCCGAGAGGGCGGACGCACACCCCTATCGCTCCCGCCCGACGGCGCTCGTGAGATGCCAGTACGAGCAGAAGTCGCACCGGTAGACCTCCAGGGCGACGCCCGATTCGAGCTGCCTCCCGCCCGAGGCCCGCAGCGCGTCCTGTCGAGAACGGAACACCGTTTTGGGAGCGCCGTCTGCCCGCCAATGCGATCCAAGACCACGCGGGCGATCGTCCTCTTGGGAGTAGCGCCGTCGGCCTGGCGCATTGTTTCGTCGGCTCATGGTCCTATTCGATCGAATCTGATGGTCCACCCTATGGCGGCCGAAGGTTGGCCCGTTAGCTGCGAGCTTTAAGCGCCCCGACGCACCAAGATCCGACGGAGGGGGAAAAGGGGTCGAATCTGGCGCGCCGAGGCGAGGAGAAGCCTACGAGAATCACACCCGATTGACGAATGACGCAGGGAAACCGACCAGGTGACACTGCAATTCCGGTAAACGGGCCACCAATTGGCAAGGCACAAGGGCTAGCAGCCGTTTGGCTAATTCTTGCGAACGGACCGTTAGAACATTGGATACCCGCTATTCAACGATTCGACCGAGTCGCGGCGGTCTGGCATTATTGATCCATGGCAAAAACGGTAGTAGTCAAACTGACCGACGATATGGACGGAGGGGACGCCGTCGAAACCGTGCATTTCGCCTTGGATGGAAAATCCTATGAAATAGATGTGAACAAGACCAATGCTGATCGCGTGCGAGCTGCCTTTGCGCCATTTATTGAGAAGGGTCGCGCGAGCGGTAGCTCTGGTCGCACCCGTGTGGTCCGTTCAACCGCCGGGTCTAGCGAAAAAACTCTATTTTCCCAGTTGAGTAGCGACGAAAAGGCGCGCTTCCGGGCGTGGGCGAACATGGCAACCGCCCGGAGAATCAGTGATAGCCGGGTAAATAGTTGGGTGGCTGCCGGTAAGCCATAGCGGGTCGGTAAGGATTAGGAATCCGGACCGCAGACGGGGGCGGCCGGTCGCTGTGCTTTTGGCACCCGAGGTGTCAAAGTGAGATGACCGCGAGCTCCACAAACGTCGTGCGCTAGGACTCTCGCAACGGGTCGCTACGTCACCTGGCCTGCGGGAAAACAGGCCAGGTGACGGGTGGATCCTAGCGACCTATTGTGGCGGCCCCGAGGTCAGTTGCACGCTGGCGGTGTGCGACTGACCCGACGAGTCCGTCCAGCCGATCGTCACCTTGTCGCCGGGGTGGTACGGCTCGAGCAGATTGGTCAGCGCGCTCGGGGAGGCGACGTTCTGGTTGTTGAGCGATGTGATGACGTCTCCCTCGGCGAGTCCCGCTTCTTGAGCCGGCGAGCTGGTGATCACCGAACACACCGCCGCTCCCGAAGCCGTGGATCCACTGCCCGAGCCGCTCCCGCCGCTCCCGCCGAAGCCACCGAAGCCACCCCCGAACCCGAATCCGGAACCAGAACCGGAACCGCTGTCCGAACAGCTGCCCTGTGCGACCTCGACACCCAGAAAGCCTGTGGCACCGATGTGGACGGTCGACGATGCGTCACCCGCCTCGATCGCGCTGGCGATGGCGATCGCCTCGTTTATGGGGATGGCGTAGCCCTGGTTGCCGGACGACTGTCCCGAGGACTGGAAGGAGAAGCCCGCTGAGGCCGCCGTGTCCACCCCTAGGACCTGACCGGAAGTGTCGACGAGAGAGCCACCCGAATCGCCGGGCTGTATGTCGGCGTTGGTCTCAATGAGTCCGGTCAGTTGCTCAGAGCTTCCGTCGCCCTCATCGCTGGCGGTGATGGACTGGTTGAGGGCGGTGACCGTCCCTCCGACCGCGCTGGGAGTACCCCCGGTGCCTCCGGCGTTGCCAATGCCGACGATGTCCTCGCCCACCGAAACATTGGACGAGTTCCCAATGCTCGCGGTCTGCAGGCCCGAGGCGCCATGGAGTTGCAGGACGGCAATGTCCTTCGTGCGGTTGTAGCCGACCACGCTGGCCGAGTAGGTCTTGCCGTTCCCGACATCGGTCACGCTAATGGTGGTGGCTCCGTCAATCACGTGGTTGTTGGTCAGTACCTCTCCTGAGGATGTCAGCACGATTCCGGTTCCTGCGGCTTGTTCTTGCGCATAGCCGAGCGTCGTGTTCACGTCGACCAAACCCGGGTCCACCTTGTCGGCGATGGCCGAGACGTCACTCGGGCCTGACGACCCCGAGGAGCCTGACGACCCAGAGGAGCCAGAGGAGCCAGAGGAGCCAGAGGAGCCAGAGGAGCCAGAGGAGCCAGAGCCGGGGAAGTTCGATGAGCCCGAGCCGGCCGACGGGTTCGTACCGGAGGAGGCCGATGAGGAGGGAGGCGACGAACTACCCGTCCACGCGACATGGCCGATGCCCACGCCGGCGGCCAGCGCAACAACTGCGGCCGCCGCCCCGATCATCGCCCCGATGTGCTTG
Organism: uncultured Acidimicrobiaceae bacterium; assembly: GCA_963779735.1. GTDB lineage: Bacteria > Actinomycetota > Acidimicrobiia > Acidimicrobiales > RAAP-2 > Bog-473. The sequence goes on along the minus strand of CAVZZJ010000013.1, from coordinate 38,379 downwards.
CGCTCGACCTTGGGGGGCTGCGCCGGAGGTTCGGCCGAGGGCGCCCAGCCCGAGTACGCGTTGGGCGGCGCGCCGCCGTAGCCCCCGCCTCCGGGCGCCGCGAGGTGAGGGTTGCCCTCCAACGCGCCCAGGGCGTAGGAGCCGTAGGGTGGCCCCTGAGGCGGCGGTGGCGGCACCGGCGGGGCAGGCGGGGGCGGCGCGCCTTGCACCCACGGCATCGGGAATGGAGGCGTCTGCTGGTCTGGGGCGTTGTAAGCCCCCCCGGTCGGTGGCGGGACCGGCGGCGGGGTCGGCGCGCCTTGCACCCACGGCATCGGGAATGGAGGCGTGTCCTGCTCTTGAGCGTTGTCGGCGCCTTCGATCGGCTGTTCGAGTCCTTCGTCGGTCATGTGTCTCCTTCGGCTGGAGTCTTATCTGAATCCGTTATGAAGGCATTGAACCGTGTGGATCTGTACGCCAGGTCAACGAAAGGTATGAGAATGATAAATCTTGGCTGTGACTGAGGATGCCGCCGCCAATGCCGGTTGCAGTCACCGGGGGCCCGGGTCTTCGCCCGCTCCAGCGGCCTCACGCTGGGTCTCGCAACTCACGACGAACGAGATAGCCGGCGTCGAGCGGTAGGTCGGCCGCTACGCCGCCGCCCGGGCGAGGGAGGTGTGGACCACCTTGTCAGCCACCGACGGAGCGATCTCCAAGATTGAACGGAACTCACTCGCCGAGCTCACGAGGATTCCGAGGTCTGAGGTCGCGGTGACGGTGGCCGTCCGACGAGAACCCGTCAGTAGGGCAATCTCACCCAGGAACTCACCGCTGCCCACATTCGCGACCTCGGTGACTCCCTGGTCGGTCTGTCGTGAGACGAGCGCCGTGCCGCTGTCGATGATGATGAACTCGTGCGCCGTGCTCCCCTCTCGCATGAGGACGCGGTCCTTTGGCAACTGCAGGTACGTCGTGAGGGAGCGGATCCTCTTCAGCTGCGTCCTGGTGCAGTCGGCGAACAGTCCGATCTCGGCGATCTCCAATCTCTTGGGTGCGCCCATGTCACACCTCCTCAATCTCGTAAGGGACGATGGTGAAAGTATAGATCATATATCTGCTTAAGCAATCATTATTGAATGGTCGATCTGATTTAGAGATAATCGGATATCGCAAATCCTGAAGAGCGGTCGCGGCCCGGAGATCGGGAAACGGGGCCAGCCGGGGAGCCCGAGTCCACTCGACGTCGGTCGGGTCGTTGCACGTGGACCCGTAGGATTCGCCGACCTCGACCGGCGAGGCCACCGCGCCGGCCGGCGCCGCCACGGCTCCTTCGTCGGACCGGTGAACCACGAACGACCCGTCGTGAACTCGAGCTCGAGACGGTGGATCGGACACCGAGCGGGACGATGAAGATCACGACGACCTTCGCGGATGCCAGGGTGGAACCGACGTGTCGATCGGCTACGAATCTTCGCCGTGCTCATGGAGCCTGGTGACACCGCCGATGCCCCCGCGCCGAACGCGCCCTCCCTGCATCCGCATTGTCTGCTTGCGACCGTGAGCTCGACGCGACTGATGGGAGAATCCACCGGATCGGCGGGCGCTGAAGATACCGTTTGGACATGGCAAATTACTCGCTGCAAGCTCCGCGGATCGCCGCCGTGCCCTTCGATCAAGACGCGTGCGAAACGGTCCCGGCAGGAATGTGCCGGTACTGCCATGAAGGCCGGTGCGGGTACTGTTCCAACCCCGAGTGTCGTTGCCCGCACCCGTTCGCGGCCGTTGGTCGAGCGATCGTTGAGTTGAATCAGTCCGCGGACAGGGGAAGGCGGCTCCTGGACCGGCTCGGAGGTGTCGGTCCAGTCGGCCATGCGGGAGATCTCGGAGGTGGGATAGACCAACTCGACGCACTGTGGCTGTTCGAGACTCCGCCCACGGTGACGAACTTGCTCGAGTGGGGCTTGATCGAACTGCCCGATCGGGCCAGTGCGGAGCAGTTCGCCGACGAGCACCGGCAGGCCACTCCAGCAGAGATCTTCACCAGCCTGGTGGGCACGCGTGAGCGGAACGACGGGCCCGATCTGCTCAATACGTGGATCGAGGGCATGAAGTGGCCGGGCCTTTCCGTAGAGGACCGGGACGCCTATCGGAGCACTTTCCTCCGGGAAGTGCTCGCCCCCGTGTGGTCGGCCGCCGATTTTCCGGAGAGCAACTTTCCTCGAAGATGGTGGATCCCTCTGTTCCGAGACGCCCACTACCCTCAACCAGACGAACCGCTGGCGATCTACCGGGGCGCGGCATCGAACAGACGACTCGGGATGTCATGGACACCGGACGCCGATCGCGCACGGTGGTTTGCCGACAGGTACAAACGACGAGTCGGTGCTCGAAGGACCTACGTGTACAGCACGACTGCCGATCCGAGAGCAGTGCTGTGTCAACTGGAGAGATCGGGCTCGGCCGGTGTGCCGGGCGGCACGGAGATCGTGGTTGATCCGCTCCGCCTCGGCGAGATCACGCGACACGAACCCTAAAGCCGCCCCGTCGGTTCTGAGCAGGGACTATCGATAGGGGTAGCCTCACAGGCATGGCCCCCTCGTTCTACGAATCGGTCACTCGCTACGTCGACCGGGCGGCGACGTTGCTCGAGCTTGAAGAGGACGTTCGGATTCTGCTGGCGGAGCCCTACCGGCAGGTCGATGTGCAGGTCCCCATTCATGCCGACGACGGTTCGGTCATGTCGTTCCGCGGGTACCGGGTGCAGCACAATGGCGCGCGCGGGCCGTTCAAGGGTGGCCTGCGGTTCCACCGAGACACCGACCTTGACGAGGTTCGAGCCCTGGCGTCGCTGATGACCTGGAAGTCGGCTCTTCTCGATCTGCCGTTTGGAGGAGCCAAGGGGGGCATGAACATCGACCCGGCGACGCTGTCTTCCCGGGAGCTGGAGGCAGCGACCCGGAGCTTCACCCACGCCATCTCGGGCGTCATCGGCCCGACCACCGACATCCTGGCGCCCGACGTCAACACCGATGCAAGAGTCATGGGCTGGGTCATGGACGCGTATTCGTCGCGGGCGGGTTGGTCGCCGGCTGTGGTGACCGGCAAGCCGCTCGATCTGGGGGGCATGCCCGGACGGGTCGAGGCCACGGGTCGGGGGGTCGTCGCGGTCACCAAGTCGGTGCTGTCCGCCCAAGGACGCGCCTTTCGCGGCCAGCGAGTGGTCATTCAGGGTTTCGGCAATGTCGGTCGCCACGTCGCTCAGTTCGCGGCCGAGCAAGGTGCCGTCGTCATCGGTGTATCGGACGTGTCGGGCGGTCGTTACGCTCCTGGCGGCATTGATGTGGCGGCCCTGCTTGCCGAGGTTCGCCCGGGGGTGCTCCTCAAGGAGGCGGGTGAGGGTGAGTTCCTGAGCAACGCGGACTTGTTGGCCCTCGACTGCGATGTGCTGGTGCCCGCGGCCATGGAGAACGCCATAGACGCGAGCAATGTTTCGAAGGTGCACACGCCACTCATCGTGGAGGCGGCCAACCATCCCCTCTCCCCAGACGCGGACGCCATCCTGGCCGAGCGCGGGGTGATCGTGGTGCCCGACATTCTTGCCAACGCCGGAGGAGTCACGGGGAGCTACTTCGAATGGACATCTAATCTCACGGCCTTCCGTTGGTCGCAGGCGCGGTTCAACGAGGAGCTCCTGGCCTTCTTGAACCGCGCCTTCCGGAAGGTCTGGGAGTGCCATGTCCAGCGCGGCGTTGATCTCCGCACGGCTGCGTACATGGTCGGGATTGCCCGCGTGTCAGAGGCGACGCGCCTGCGCGGCCTCGCGTGAGTCGGTCGGTCGCGCTGTCCCATCACCTCATCGGTGCAAACCTTTTCACGAGGCGGTACCCTGGGGTCGGAGAATCGAAGCGCTTTCGGACGCAAGGGAGGAACGGTGCAGCGAACGGCGATCATTTCGGTAGACGGGCACGTCAGGGCCTCGCGTAAGGGATACCGCGACTACGTCGAGAAGCGGTACCTGGACCTCTTCGACGGGTGGTCGAAGGCACAGGAGGAAGCGGGAACACCCGAATCGGGCGGCCTCAGCCCGGGTGTCGACGCCTCGGCGCAATGGGACTCGGACAGGCGGCTCGACGACATGGAACGCCAGGGGGTGGTGGCCGAGGTTCTCTTCCCCAATGGGCTGCCATTTCACCCCGCACCGCGCGAGGGCATCGGCCTCGCGGCTGATCCGGACGTGGATCGTCAGTCCCGCTTGGCTTACAACCGGTGGCTCGCCGACTTCTGCGCGCAGGTTCCCGGCCGCCGGGCCGGCCAGGCAGTTGTATCCTTTGACGACATTGAGCTCGCGGTCGAGGACATCCACTGGGCCAGGGACCATGGGCTCGGCGGGATCATGATGCCCCCACTGCTCCCCGGCGGAATCTACTTCTTCGACCCCTCGCTCGACCCCGTGTGGGCGGCATGCGTGGAGGTCGGCTTGCCGATCAGCCAGCACGGCGGCTCTGGTGCACCCGCCTATGGACCACCCGGCTTTGCCGCCATTATGACGTTGGCCCTGGAGCACTCCTTCTACTCCGGTCGATCCCTGTGGCAGATGATCCTCGGTGGAGTGTTCGATCGCTTCCCCGATCTGCGTGTCGCCTACGTGGAGACGGAGGCGGACTGGATCGTTCCCACGATCCGCAAGCTTGACCGGCGGTTGAGCTGGGGCGACGACTGGACGGGATGGGCCAGGCTCCTCGAGCGCGAGCGAGCCCTTACTCGACTGGCCAGTGAGTACTGGGACTCCAACTGCTATGCCGGCATCTCACCCTTCTCGGCGGAGCAGATCTCACTCGAAGAGTTGGCGCGGGTAGCCGAGGGGCCCGACGACTTCCATATCAGCGCGGACAACTCCATGTTCGGCGTCGACTATCCGCACTTCGAATCCATCTTTCCGGCAACGATGGATCGTGTGGCCGAACTCGTGGCGCATCCGAGCATCAGTGACGAGATCGCAACGACGATCCTCTGCGATAACGCCGCTGAGGTGTATGGCTTTGACCTCAAGCGGCTTCAGCCCGACATTGACCGAATGGGGTTCGAGCTGAGCGACCTGCGAGCGAACGCAACCACCTGACGCCGGGCCCGGTCGGTCGCCAGGCAGACGCCACTGACGCCGAGTGGTCTCGAGTGTTCTCCGGGATGCCCCCGAAGACACTGGCCAAGTTCCGTGCCTAGTCGCCCTGCTTGACTGTCGTCCATCCGGACGTTAGACAACCGTTCAGCGCAGGTCGCGATCACCTGGCGACGCAGGGCGACCATCGTCAGGCGGAGAGTGTGGAGGAAAGAGCGACAGCATGGACCTGAGAGAGGCGCTGTACACGACCCGAGCGATGCGGCGGATCACCGACCAGGCGATCCCCCAAGAACTCCAGGCCCGCATTCTCGATGCCGCCGTGAGAGCCCCGAGCGCCGGGAACACGCAGTCGTGGCGGTTCCTGCTCGTCGACGATCCCGATGTGCGCAAGAGGCTCGGGACGATCTACAAGGAGGCGATGGACCAGTTCGGTCGTGCCCACTACGGTGCTCAAACTGCCGCCGCGGAGGCTACTCCCGAGGACCCCGAGAGCAGGATCCACCTGCGGGTCATGCACTCGGCCGACTACATGGCCGACAACTTTGAACGCTATCCACTCCTCCTCTTCGGGTTCGGCTCCGACGACGTGTATTCGGTGTGCCCGGCGTTGTGGACTGCGATGTTGGCGGCCCGCGGCGAAGGCATCGGCAGCTGCTTCACCCGCATGCTCGCCGGGCGGGCGGCGGACACCTTCGAGGTGTTGGGCGTACCGGCGGACGAAGGATGGCAGATGGCGGGGTGCGTGACGTTCGGTTATCCGACCGGGCGGTGGGGCGTGGCCAAACGGCTGCCCGTGGAGGACGTCGCCTTCCGCAACCGCTGGTCCGAGCCGCTCGGCTTCGAGGTGGGCGGCCCCCTCTACCCGTAGCCTCGAAGCCACATGGACGAACGAAACGAAAGGGATGGCACGTGGCAAGAGCGATCATGATGGTGTACTCCGACCCGGCCGACCCCTCCCGCGAGCAGGAGTACCGGGAGTGGTACGACTTCCACATTGCGGAGGCGCTAAAGGCGGTGCCGGGAATGCCCCGCGCCGTTCGGTACAAGCTCTCGAAGGAGCAGGGACACCCCGTGGACGTGCCGTTCGGCTACGTCACGATCTACGAGATTGATGCCGACGATGTCGATGCCGTGCACGCTCGACTGTCGGAGGCGTGGGAAAAGGGCAACCTGCCCACGAGCGACGTGATCCTGCCCGGGCCGATCATCTACTGGGACGTCGACAGCGAGATCACGTGAGCGGTGAGCGGGGGGTGGACGACGTGCAGGCCATCACCGAGGTCATCTATCGCTACTGCCGGGCCATCGACCGGCTCGACCGGGAGCTCGCGGGCACAATCTGGCACCCCGACGGCACGGCCGACTACGGCACGTCGTTTCAGGGCACGGGTGCCCAGTTTCTCGACCACGTGTGGCGGACGCATGCGCCGTGGCTCGGCCACTCGCACCAAATCGCCAACGTGCTCGTCGAGGTGGAGGGCGACCGAGCGGGCAGCGAGGCCTACGTGACGGCGGCGGTATGGATGGAAGCCCGCGACGAACAGATCGCCTACACGGTCAGCAAGGGCCGTTACGTCGACCGTTGGTCGCGGCGCGAGGGCGCGTGGGCGATCGACCACCGGCAGTGGGTCGAGGACTTCACCGTAACCTCCCTGGTGCCGGGTCCCGCCAAGGGAACGGGGGCGCGTCGCGACCGCACCGACCCGTCGTACGGCGTGCTCAGAGCTCGAGGATGAGCGAATCGGGGTCGAAGAGCGCGATCGACCCTTCGGCGCTGCCCTGCACCCGACCGAGGCCGCCCGTCTGTCGATAGCCGAACATCGTGCGGTGGCGATCGGAAAGACGCTCGAATACTGAGGGGTGGACCGTCAACGCCCAGTTCTCGGTGGTCCGCATCCACGAGCGAACGAAGTAGAGGAACACACCCCGTCGCACCCGCGTCGTGCGGTTGGGCCCCGTCCCATGCCACAGCCGACTGTCGAAGAGCAGTGCCGACCCCGCCGGCCCCTCGGCGGCGACCGTGCCGTCCATGCTGAAGATGTCCGCTGGGGCCAGGCGGTTCTCGTCGAGGTGGCTGCCCGGGAACACCCGCGTGGCCCCGTTGGCTTCGGTGAAATCGTCGAGGAAGAAGACCAGGTTGAGGCCCACCGCGAACTCCCGGATGGCCGGCATCACGGGGATCTGATCGGTGTGGAGGGCCATCGGTGCCCCACCCGGCCCGGCGATGATGCAGAAGTAGGACGCCATCACGAACTGTTCGCCCAGCCGAGTCGGGAAGAACCCGTCGACCAGTGGGTGGTCCAGCAGCTCCCTGAAGACGTCCCCCTTGTTCACGAGGGCGTGCAGCCGCTGGTTCGGCCGGCCGTCCATGCCGTCCGCTCGGGCGCCTTCGAAGAAGGCCAGCCCCGCCGCCCGCTCGCCGGCCGCTTGCTGGTCGACGCGCCGGCGGAGGCGCTCGATCAGCTCGGGTGAGAGCGCGTCTGCGACGATGCAGTAGCCGGCCTCGTCGAGGTCGCGCCGGCCGACGGCGCCGTCCGTGGTGGCGCGGGGGAGGCGCGCCAGGGTCGGTCTGTAGGTCACGCCGTTGCCCGCCAGCGCATCGAGGAGCTCCATGGCCGGCCGCATCGCTCCGGTCACCGTCGCCTTCTGGTACATGAACGCGGCCCGCGGGTCGAGATCGCCGGCCAACAGGGCGAGCAGCTCGCGCCGCGACACCGCGATGTCGCAGTCCGTGCAGTCCCCAGCCCGGCGGGTGGTCACCGTGCCGGCGGGACAGTCGACGAGAAGCCGCTCCTCGGGGCCAAGGTCGAAGCCCACCCGCCAGGGACCCTCGACCTGACGCAGGCGGTCGGTCAGGACGGCGACGGGCTCACCAGCGGTCATGGTGGACGACGTGCTCCAGCGGTTTGCGGGTCAGAGGCCCGAACGGCCGGGCCGGCCAGCCCACCGGGATGGTCACGGAGATGTGCCGGTCGGCCGGAACGTCGAGCAGCTCCCGCAGCGGCGTTTCGACGAAGCGATGGAACATGGTGAACGCGGCGCCGAGGCCCACCGCGCGAGCGGCGACGATCAGGTTCTGGGCGGCGGCGTACACGGCCGAGTACATATAGGAGATGTCCGGGCTTGCCGGCGGGTAGACGTCGGCCCCACAGACGAAGACGATGGCCGGCACCTCACCAAAGTGGGCCATCAGGTTCATGGCGCCCTGGGTGGTACGACGCGCCGTCGGATCGACGTGAGGTGGCTGCGGCGCCGGTGACGGAGCCGACGCGGGAAGGAGTGTGGCCAAGAGCTCACCGAGCCGGCTCCGCACCTCGGCGTCCTGGACGACGACGAAGTCCCACGCCTGGACGTTGTTCGGGCTCGACGCCCGCGTCGCCGCCCAGAGCAGCCGCTCCAGCAACGGCCACGGAACCGGGTCGGGCCGGAACCACCGCATGGCGCGGGCCGTCCCCATCGCCTCGAAGACGTCGAGTGACTGCTCTGCCTGCTCTGCCTGCTCTGCCTGCTTTGCGTTCGTCATCGCCAAACGACCGTAGTGCATGCGCCCACACAAGGCGACCCCCGCGGCTGCCGTCGTTTGAGCGTCGAGGTAGTTCGAACTGCCGTTGCGTGCCCGAAATCCGGCGGGCGACCCGCGATTTCGGCTCGAGCCCACGAGCACCGGCGATCCGGTCGTCATAAGATCGGTCCGTCAGTCCCGATGGCATCAGGAGGTCGTGGTGAGTGAGTTTGGTCTGCACGTCGGCAACGCGGAACTTCGGTCGGCCGGGCCGATCACCTTCGGGCCCGAGGGGATCTTGTTCCTAGCGGACAATGGCTCGGCCAAGGTGTTCGCCGTCGATGTTGGAGACCCGGATCCGGATGCCGGCTCGGAGCCGTTCGACCTGCAAGACGTCGACGCCCGGGTCGGTTCCTTTCTTGGCTGCCAGGCAAGCGACATCGTCATCTGCGACCTAGCCGTCCATCCCCGAACGCACAACGTGTACCTGTCGGTGCAGCGTGGCCGGGGCGATGCCGGACAGGCGGTGCTGGTACGGATCGACCGTCTCGACGGCACCGTCGCCGATGTCCCGCTCAGGGATAGACCAATGGCCGAGGTCACACTGGCCGACGCCCCAGACGAGGACGACGAGCGTCTCGACATCACCCTCCCCCAGAACGGGGAGGGTGAGGAGTTCACCTTCGGCGAGAAGACCATTCGGCTCCTGCGTCGCCCGATCCGTACGTCCACGGTCACCGATATGGCCTTTGTCGACGGATCCCTTCTCGTCGCCGGGCTCTCGAACGAGGAGTTCTCCTCCAAACTGCGGCGGATACCCTTTCCCTTCGGCGAGGAGATGGCCGGCAACAACCTCGAGATCTTTCACGTCTCGCATGGCAAGTGGGAGACCGCCGCCCCCATCCGCACCTTCGTCCCCTACGACCACGGACGGAGCATCCTGGCCAGCTACACATGCACCCCCGTTGTGCATTTCGATCTGACCGATTTGGAACCGGGCACCAAGTCCGTGGGTCGCACCGTCGCCGAACTCGGTGCCATGAATCAGCCACTCGACATGGTTGCGTTCGTGCAAGACGGCGAAGAGCATCTGCTCGTGGCAAACACCTCTCATGGCCTGATCAAAATCGCCTGCACCGACATCGACAACCAGGCCCCGCTCACCGAGCCCAAGGAGCCGATCGGGGTGCCGCGGGAGACCGAGGACCTCTTGGGCATCACCCGCCTGGCCAATCTCGACGGAGGCTACGTGCTTGCGCTCCAGGTCGACAGCGACGGACGTCAGCACCTGCGTTCGCTGAAGACTGCGGCGCTGTAGAACCCCCTCGTCCCCGTGACCAATGTTGCCTGGTCGCGCTGCGGCGAGGAGGACTGTATTCGCGTGAGTGGGCTGCCCGCGGGAGCGGGACTGCACGTCAGACCTCGCACCGCCGAGGTGAACGACGTGCTCCCAGCAATGGCGGGGCGGTTGGTTCGTGACGGATTGGACGCGTGTTTCATTCCGCGTTTTCCCTTCATTGAAGACACCACGTACTCCATCGCGGTCGACGGCGTTGCGACCACGTTGCTCCATCGACCCCGACCTGACCGCTCGCCCATTGCCGAGGTCCTCGACATTCACCCCAGCGCGGTCGAAGTGCCGAGGAACATGCTCCGGTTCTACGTGACGTTTTCGGCGCCTATGAGCGAAGGGTGCGCCGGCGACAACGTTCGTCTTCTTGATGAGGCGGCGCTTGCGATCCCCGCGGCGTTGCTTCCGAGCGGTGCCGAGCTGTGGGACCCGACCCGGCGGCGTCTCACGCTCCTCCTGGATCCCGCCCGCATCAAACGGGGCCTGGTGCCACACCGCCAGACCGGCTACCCACTCCTGAGGGGCACATCGTTTCGGCTGGTCATCGACGAGGGATTTCGCGACGCCTCGGGGACCCCGCTTCGCGCCGGAGCCGAGCGGTCCTATCGCGTAGGTGACGACGAGCGTCGCCACGTGGACCCCGCCGACTGGGTCCTGAGTGTCCCACCGAGTCGCAGCGTCGAGGCGCTCGAGGTCACATTCGACCGGCCACTCGACCGCGGCCTGCTCGACCGGTGTCTCAGCGTGGTCGGTCCTGACGGCAGATGCGTCGCCGGGAGCCCGGAGATCGGCTCAGAAGAGCGATCCTGGCGGCTCACCCCGCACGTCGCGTGGGCGTCCGGGCCACACCAGCTCGTCGTCGACCCCGTCCTGGAAGACCTCGCCGGAAATTCGCTCATCCGCGTGTTCGACCGCGACCTGACCGAGCCCAGGGACCAACCCCGGAGCGACCAGCCGGCCTTGGTGGCATTCTCGACGCCGTGACTCTCGTGGCCATGTGCGGCCGAGGCCCGCACCCACCGGCCAAGCGCACAACTGATATGAAGGACGTGTGGTGAAGAAACCCGAGCAGCTGTTCGATCTCAACGGGAAGGTGGCCGTCGTAACCGGCGGGAGCCGGGGTATAGGCCGCGCCGTATCGGAAGGCCTGGCCGCCGCGGGGGCGGATGTGGTGATTGCCAGCCGAAAGTTGGAGAACTGCCAGGTCGCCGCCCGGGAGATCGAAGCCGCGACCGGCCGCCGGGCGTTTCCCGTGGCATGCCATGTCGGGAGGTGGGAGGAGTGTGACCGCATGGTGGACACCGTCTACGAGGAGTTCGGCCGCTGTGATGTCCTGGTCAACAACGCGGGCATGTCGCCCCTCTATGACGGCCTCGGTTCCGTCACGCAGGAGCTCTACGACAAGGTTCACGCCGTCAACGCGAGGGGTCCCTTCCGTCTCAGCGTCTTGATCGGCTCCCGCATGGCAGAAGGTGACGGTGGGTCGATCATCAATGTCACCACGGCTGGGTCGCTTCGTCCGAACGCCGACGATCTTCCCTATGCGATGGCCAAGGCCGGTCTGAATGCGTTGACGCTGGGTCTGGCGGGAGCGTGGGCGCCCAAGGTCCGGGCGAACCTCGTGTTGCCGGGCGCGTTCGACACGGACATCACCAAGGCCTGGGCCCCGGGGGCGAAAAGCCAGGCCGCGGCCATCAACCCGATGAAGCGCATCGGGAAGCCCGAGGACATGGCGGGCGTCTGCGTCTTCTTGGCGAGTGACGCGGCAAGCTACGTCAACGGTGCCCAGCTGTTGGTCGACGGCGGACTGTTCCGAACGCTGTAGTTGGTCGACGAGACGGAAGGAGGATGCCGATGAACGGTAGTGAGCACACGGACCTCCACGTAACGTGGGCGGGTTCTCCCTCGGAAGAGGACGGGAGTAGGATCGCGTCGAACGCTCTCGCTCAAGCTTGCTTCGAAATGGAGGTGTTCGGGTTCACGGTGCTCCCATCGGTGCTCACGGAGGCTGAGGCGGCGCGTTTCGCCGAACTGCTGGACGCCGCAGATGAAGAGGTAGGTTCCGACTACGTCCATGACGGAGCCTTCAGCCGCCATGTCGCCAACATGCCAGCGCGGGCCGATGAGTTCCTTGCCCTCGTCGACAACCCCATCGTCTTGGAAGTGGTCGAGTCGGTGCTTGGCTCCGACATCGTCTTGGGCAGCATGAACGCACGGATCGTCCGTCCTGGGGACCCCCAACAGGGATTGCACAGCGACATCCCGAGAGTCCACCGGAGGCTCGTCGGACCGCCGATCATGCTGCAGGCCGTTTGGATGATCGACGGCTTCACCGCCGAGAACGGGGCGACCCGGGTGGTCCCTGGCTCGCATCGGGCGGCGAGCCCCTCGCCTCCGCCGGATCGCTCAATACCTCACCTCGCAGCCCCGACGGGACCACCGGGAAGCGTGCTCATCTTCGACGGCCAGTGTTGGCACGGCGGGGGCTCGAACCACAGCACGTGCCGCCGCCGTGCCGTCTTCGCCCACTATCGGGTTGCAGCGTGGATGCGGTTCCAGACGGACCCCACTATCGATTTCCCCGTTGATCGATGGGAGCGGATGACTACCCGACAGCGCGAGCTCCTCCGCATGGTGCGGGGCGTCGATCAGCGCAACGCGGCGGACTACTACGCCGGCCAGAACCAACCTAGGTACGACTGACGTCGAGGTTCCTAATCGAGCGTCGTTTCTTCGGGAAGAGGCGGCGAAGTTGCGACGAGCGTCAGCGCTCCTGATCACGCAGGGGTGTGCTTGCCCGCTGTATGTCCGGGCGAGCGATGGCGAGGTAGAGCACGAGGACGGCGACGGCCACGGTGAAGACCACTGCGGTCGGGCCGTCTCCGAATCCGATCCCACTCATGGCTTGCGGCTTGCTGATGTAGTCGGCGAAGGAGGCGCCGAGGGGGCGCGTCACGACATAGGCAAGCCAGAAGGCGGTGACCCCGTTCAAGCCCAGGTAGCGCCAGGCTATGAACGGAATCAGGATGACGACCCCGAAGAGGATGCCCGAAGCCAGATAGCCCAATCCTAGGGCAGTCGCCGTGAAGTCCCCCAGCGCCGTGCCGAGAGCGAACGTGGCGAACACGGTCGCCCAGTAGAAACACTCTCGCCTCTGCGTGGTGATGCTGTGGATGGACAGCGTTCCCTCGAGGTGGTGCCATACCCAAAAGATGGCGATCAGCACGACCGCCCACAAGGCGGTGGTGCCCGCGTAGGGAATGCCGACATCGAGATGGAGGAAGTCGGACACGCCGGTGCCGAAGATGGCGATGGCATAGGCCAAGAACCAGTAGGCGATGGCCTGGTACCGTCGGGTCCCGAACTGCAGCGCCAGCCCGATGACGAACAGGGCGACTTCGGTCCCCCCACCCTTGATGTTTCCCCACGTCTTTAGATAGTCCGACGTTGCTTCGCCACCGGCCGTCGTGAGGATCTTGATCACCCAGAACAAGATGATGATCTCGGGGACCTTCGCGGCGAGTGGCTCGGCGAAGATGCGACGGATTAGTGGAAGATGGCCACGATCCGGCGTCGGAATTTCGCCTGACCGTGATGAAGAGTTGCGGCGCTGCCCGGCGCGGTGCTTCACGTTGGTGAGTTCCTTCTTGGCGTCGATGGGTCAATCATAGGAGTCGACCGAAGCGCCGGACTAGCGACCTGAGAATGAATCACGCAGATTGGGCACGACCCACACCCGAGAAACGTCACCCCGCAAGCGGCCGCCTTGCTCACCTACGGGGGTCTCGATCCGGTCGGATGCGGGAGAGGATTCGCACCAGGTCCTCAAGGTCGTCCGCGGGCAGTTCGGACAGGCCCACCGGTGGCATGTCGAGGATTTCCTGGGCCTGTTGCGCGAGCGCCATTCCGGAATCGGTGGCCCTGACAAGCTTGATCCGCCGGTCGGTGGGATGGGCCTGGCGCTCCACCAGGCCCGACCGCTCGAGTTCATCGACCACCGTCGTCAGGTTGGGCGGGTCCACGCCGAGGAGGGCGGCCAGCTCCCGCATGGACATCGGTCGGTTGGCGATCCGTCGCAGCGCCCTGATCTTTCCGAAGCTGAGGCTCACCCGATCGCTGACTTCTCGTCGCCGTTGGTTGTCCAGCACCAGATCGGCCATCGCTTGCCAGGCCTCGCGGGCGGCACGTTCGCGTCGCGTCCTCGGCGCTTTCATGCTGGGCTTGCTTGCAGAAACTCGGGATTGATGGACTCGGCCGTGCGCCGCGCCGTGGACCGGGCCCACGGAGACGTGGCGACGATGCCGAGGACCAATACGACGGCCCCGCATCCGGCCAGGACCCACCAGGCCGCCCGACTAGCTAGCGCGAAGTTGAGGTAGTCCCCTTTCTGCAACGAGGTGGACACCAGTGAACCGACGACTGCCACGCCCAGGGTCTGGCCGATCTGGCGCGACGTGGAGGCGATGGCCGAAGCCACGCCGGCCTGGGACCTGGGCATGCCCGAAACAGCAGCATTGGTGATAGGCGCGTTCACGAAGCCAAAGCCGATGCCGAAGATCACGTACGCGGCGAACAACCATGTGAAAGGGGTCGTGGCGCTAAGCCCGACCAGCATGAAGCAGGAGGCGAATAGAGCAGTCCCGGCTATGACCAAGGGGATCCGACCCCCGCGCCGCCCGACGATTCGGCCCGAGATCGGCGGGAGAAGCATGGTCATTGCCGCCATGGGCAGGGTATCGATGCCGGCCTGCAGCGGGGAGAGCCCACGCACATCTTGGAGGTAGAGGGTGTTGAGGAAGAGGAAACCACCGAGGGCGGCGAAGGCCGCAACGGCGATGACCGCGGCAGAAGAGAACGGCACGGATCGGAAGAAGCGCAGGTCGACAAGCGGGTCGCTGACCCGGCGTTCCCAGAGCAAGAGTGCACCGAGCGACACGGCGGCGACCAGGAAGGCGCCGACGATGAGGGGGGACGACCAGCCCCGGTCGGGGGCTTCGATGATGCCGTACGTGAGCGAGGACAGAAGCGCGATCACGAGCACCTGACCAGGGACGTCGACCTTCCTCGGCACCGGTGCCTTGGATTCGGGGATGTAGCGCAGGGTAAGGACCACGGCGGTCAAGCCGATGGGGATGTTGATCCAGAAGATCGCCCGCCAGCCGACCGAGGTCACCAGCAGGCCGCCCACCACCGGGCCGAGCGCCATCGATACCCCGACCACGGCGGCCCAGACGCCGATGGCCTGGGCGCGTTCGCGGGGGACGGTGAAGGTGTTGGTGATGATCGACATGGCCACGGGATTCAGCATCGACCCGCCCACGGCCTGGACCATGCGGAAGATGACGAGGGTGGTCAGGGTGGGGGCCACGCTGCAGAGGAGTGAGCCCGCCGCGAAGGTGAGCAGCCCGATGACGAAGGTGCGGCGACGCCCGAGCCGGTCGGCGGTCGAACCTGAGAGCATGAGCAGGCTGGCCAGCACCAGGGTGTAGGCGTCCACGGTCCACTGCAGACCCGACAGGGGCGCATGGAAGTCCCGGCCGATGGAGGGCAGGGCGACGTTGACGATGGTGACGTCAAGCCCCACGATGAGGAGGCTCATGGAGCAGATGAGCAGGATGCCGATGCGTCGCCGACGGCTCAGCGCATCGATCCCGGTCGGGCTCGGCTCAGTCCGTGATGTAACCATAATAGTTATTTTATAATCATTATATTTGTCTGGCAAGGGTGGGGCGTCCGGGCAGGTCACAACACCCTGAACTTGGACACCTGTCTAGGTTTGTGGCACGCTGGCAGCCAGTTGAGCGGGTGCGGTTCGCTCCGTAGGGAAGTGGGGGAGTAGTGGCTCAAGGGTTTGCAGATCTCGACTCGTTGTCACGGCCCCAGCTCCTGGCGGCGGCGCACGAGTACATGCTGAGCGGTTTCCACGGCGTCAAGTCGCAGGGGGTCACGCTCGCGATGCGTGGCGGGCTGGACGAGAGCGCCAGCACGGCGGTGAACATCGACCAATGGATGGGCGTCAGCCCGGTCTACACCGAGCGCATGCGCCGGGTGATGGGCATCGAGGGTGACGACGTGCCGGCGATCATGAAGGCGCTGCAGCTGGACGTGGGTTTCTGCCACGAGTACATGGACGTCGCCTACAGTATGACCGATCCGATGCATGGCGAGTTCTGGCTCCTCCACTGTGGAGCCCTGATGGACATAGAGCCGCTCGGCGAGGCGCAGGTGTTCAACATGTGCCATACCATTGAGGATCCGACATTCGACGCGACGGCGCTGGCCACGAACCCGCGGGCGCAGATCCGACCGATCCACCGCCCGCCGCGCGTGCCCGCTGACCGTCACCCCCACTGCCACTGGACGATCGTCATTGACGAGGCCAACGACCCGGTGGGACCGATTGCGCTGACCCAGCGCATGTCGAAACTCCCGCTGGCCAAGGTGCCGAACGCCATCGCCGACAGGGGCACCACCGGTCGCAACGACTATCGGGGTGCCTTCGATCCCAAATTCCGGTTGCGTGACTTCGCGGACCCGGCGCTGGCCGCCGCTGCCCGAGAGTTCCAGATGCAGGCCCACCTCCTCGCCGCTTCGTTGCAGGCGACGGTCGCCGAGCGCATCGGAGAGGATGCGGCTCGCGCCATCATGGACGAAGCGTGGCTCGGCGCGTCGTGGATCGCCGCCGAACGCCTCCCCGGCGTGTTCGACCTCGCGACGGGCGCCGAGGCGGTGGGCACCGTGCTCGGGTTCACGCCGATGCTGCCGCCGGGCTTCGACCGGACCGTCACCGTGGAAGGCGACCACGTCACCTGCGATCTGGCGGCTAGCGCCGACGGCCTGGTCGATCCCGATCATCCGGGCTGGTGTGGCTCGCTCACCCGTGGGGCCACCGGCCTCGTGGAAGGAACGGCCGGCGGCCTGGGCTACGAGGCGACCGGCGTGAGCATCGCGGTTGACGGCAACCGGGTCCACATGGAGTTCGGCGTCGGCTCGGCGGCCACCGGCCGCACCGAGCCCGACGTGGTGGGGTTGAGCCGCTTTGGCCGGACCGCCAGCTGGACGTTCGACCTGTCCGAATCCGTTGGGCCCTGAAAGGAGCGCATTGATGGCACGAGCAAGCGAAGCGAGGGAGTGGGCACAGGTGCACCTGCGCGGCATCGCCGACTCCCTCATCACGCCCTTCAGCGGCGAGCACGGTGACGACATCGACTACGACGCCTACCGGGCGCTCGTCCGCTACTGCCTCGCCGACCTCGACCACGACGGCCTCTGGCTCACCAGCGGACTCGCCGAGTGGTGGGCGCTCACGATGGGCGAGCGGAAGAAGCTGGCCGAGGTCGCCGTAGAGGAGGCCCGCCGCATAAAGCCGTCGGCGTTCCTTCAGGTGTGCACCGTGGCGCTGAGCGCCAAGGACACCGTCGAGCTCACGCTCCACGCCCAGGAGATCGGCGCCGACATCTGTTACGTGCAGAATCCGGTCATGGAGGCCCACGGTGGGCCCGGCATGCTCGAGTTCTTCAAGTACGTCGCCGATCGCACGGACATCGCTCTCGGGATGTTCAACTCCCCATCGTCCGGGTACGAGATGACGCCGGCCGAGGTCGCACGGGTCGCCGAGGAGATCCCGGCGATGTGCGCCATCAAGGACCCCGCCACGACGCCCGGCCACGGTATTGCGGTGTCCAAGTTGGTCCCCGGTGCGCTGGTCGTGTGGGACGTGAGCGGTAGCCCCAGCGCCCTCTACCTCGCCGGCTACGTGCAGCAGGGTCTGCAGGGCCCGTGCATCCTCGGCGGGATGGCATACCTGACAGAGACACCCAGCGACAAGCGCTACACGAACTGGTTCAACCTGGTCCTGGAGGGCAAGCTCGACGAGGCGCGCGAGTACTACTTCAACGCGAACGTCGACGGACCCGGCGCCCACGGCCTGACCTACACCGAGCTTCCGCAGCGCCCCGGCTACTTGACTCACTTCGGATCCGCGTTCAAGTACTGCGGGCAGCTCCTGGGGCTCCCCGTTGGCGACTACCCCCACTCGCGCCCGCCCCAGCTCAAGCTGACCGACGAGCAGAAGGCGAGAATAAGGGAGGCCTACGTGAACGCAGGCCTCCTTGACGACTGACGGCGAGACGAAGCGCCACCTGCCTTTGTAACGGTGTTCACGCTACGAGAAGGCAGGTCGTATCTCTTCGACGAATCGTTCGAGATCGCCGACCTCGGTTGACGCGAATCGTAGGGTGACGTGTTCGACTCCGGCGACCTGCAAGAGCCGGAGGTCGGCGATCACCTGGTCTGGGGTACCGACGAGCCGTGGGCGGTTGTCTCCGTCGACCCACATCTCGGGGGCGTAACGGAACTCCGATCCCCTGGGCGCCCGTGCCCGCGGGGGTGGCCACCCTTGCGGAGTCTCGAGCAGTACCTTCGTGGCGCTGCAGCTGTACGAGAAGGTGAACTCCTCTGTGAGACCGGCGGCCCTCCGTGTGTCGAGGATCCGCTTGCGAGCCTCGGCGTACGTTCGGTCGGGCATCCACAGCGGGTGCCACCCGTCGCCGAGCAATGCCGCCCTGCGCTGGGCGGCCACGCCGTTGCCGCCAACCCACAGCGGCACCGGTGATGTCGGCGAGACCACCGAGAAGCCGTCGGGTGTCGAGCGTTGAACCCGGAGGAAGTCCTCCGTGATCCGTGCTCGGGACTCGTAAGGGCCCACACCCAACACCTCGAACTCGCCCCTGAGGTAGCCGATGCCGACACCCAGGATGAGTCGAGCAGCGGCCAGCCTCCCGAGCGTGCCGGTCATAGCTGCAACGACCAAGGGATTGCGGTAGGGGGCGACCAGCACATCGGTGCCGAATCGCAGCCGATGGGTGAGACCCAGACCCCATGCACATGCGGCCAGTGGTTCGAGAACCGGTGGAGGAAGCGCGTCCGCCGCGTAGTCGGGCAAGGCGACATGGTCGGGGAACCACGCTGAGTCGAACCCGAGATCGTCGGCTGCGACGAGCAATTCCCGGATCCGACCGCCGTCCGCGTGCTCGCCATACGCGGGAACAGCGAACCCGAATTTCATCCGAGGTGGCCCACTGTGGCTTTGAAATCGGCGTCTGTTGCCGATGCTCGGCAACGCTGCGCCGCGCAGAGGTTCTGTGGCCTCACGACGCAATGAAGGCCAGCAGATCGGTGTTGATCGTCTCCGCTTGGGTGGTCGGCATGCCGTGTGGGAATCCGGGGTAGGTCTTCAGCGTCCCGTTCTGCACGAGCTGCGCGGACAGCGGGCCGGAGTCAGCGTAGGGGACGATCTGATCGTCGTCTCCGTGCATCACCAGCACCGGCACAGTTATTTTCTTGAGGTCCTCGGTGAAGTCGGTCTGAGAGAAGGCGACGATGCCGTCGTAGTGTGCCTTGGCTCCCCCCATCATCCCCTGCCGCCACCAGTTCTCGATGATCGCTTCGGAGGGTTCGACGCCGGGCCGGTTGAACCCGTAGAAGGGTCCCGACGGCAGGGCCCTATAGAACTCGGATCGGTTAGCGGCCAGTTGGGCCTGCAGATCGTCGAACACGCTCTTCGGCAGGCCACCGGGGTTGGCGTCGGTTTGCACCATGAGCGGCGGTACCGAACTGATGAGTACCGCCTTCGACACGCGGCTCTCGCCATGCCGGGCGATGTAGTGGACGACCTCGCCACCTCCGGTCGAGTGGCCGACGTGGACGGCGTCGTGGAGATCGAGATGTGCGGTCAGTGCGGCCAGGTCGTCGGCGTAGTGGTCCATGTCGTGCCCATTGCTGGTCTGCGAAGAGCGGCCGTGCCCCCGCCGGTCGTGGGCGATGACCCGGTAGCCGTGGCGCAGGAAGAACAGCATCTGGGTGTCCCAGTCGTCGGCGGAAAGCGGCCAGCCGTGACTGAACACGATCGCTTGCCCCGAGCCCCAGTCCTTGTAGAAGATCTCGGTTCCGTCGCTTGTGGTTATCGCGCCCATTTCCAAGTTCCTCCTATCTGAAAGGGATGGTCAATCGGGACAAGACACTCCGACTAGGCGTGCGCAGGGGCGGGAACCCGGAGCAGGCCCCGCTGAGGCCCCCGGATGAACCACGCCGGGCCGTAGTCCACATCCCGGAGGATGTAGTTGGGAGCGAGCCGGAGCAGGCGTTCGAGGGCAATCCGGGTCTCGAGTCGGGCCAGCGGCGCTCCGATGCAGAGGTGAGGGCCGTACCCGAAGCCGAGATGGGCCCGCGGCTCGCGTCGGACGTCGAAGCTCCCGGGGTTCGTCCACCGGCCGGGGTCACGGTTGGCAGCGGCGGGCATGGTGCAGATGAACTGGCCTTCCGATATCGCCGTGCCGGCAATCTCGGTGTCCTGCTCGACCGTGCGCAGGACGCCCTGGAGCACCCCAGACCAGCGAAGCACTTCCTCGATGGCGGCCGGCAGCAGTGACGGATCCTCGGCTACGAGGCGCCGCTGATCCGGGTGTCGCTCGAATACCACCAGGCAGTTCGACATCAACTTGGCGGTCGTGTCGTAGCCGGCGAGGAGCAGAACTGAAATGGCCGAGCGGATCTCCGCGTCGCTCATGCGCAGGTCCTGGGGGAGGTGCAGCATGTCGGTCAGCAGGTCGTCGGGTTCTTCGACCCGGTGGCGTTCGAATTCTTCGGAGAGGTACGCCGACAACTCGTCGCTGGCCGCCCGCATCCGCACCAGGGCCTCCGGATCCTCGTTGCCGTAGGCGAGAGAACCGGCGATGGTGCTCGACCATCGGCGAAAGTCCTCCCGACGCTCGTCGGCCACCCCGATCATTTCGGCCAGGACGACCGTGGGGATCATGGTGAAGTCGCTGATGATGTCGAATTCCTCACCCGCACCGACTAGGGGTTCGATCAAGTCGTCGACGATGCCGCCCACGAACTCCTCCAACCGGGCCACCGCCGAGCGGGTGAACATGGGCGCCAGCGGGTTGCGTAGCCGATGGTGCTCGGGTGGCTCTACCATCACCATGTTCGGTGCTTCGAACCACCAGACTTTGGCCGGGTCGCGGTAGTGGGCATTGGAGAACCGGAGCGGGTCGCTGAGCACGGCCTTGCAATCGTCGTAGCCTGGCATCATCCACGCCTGGAGGACGTCGTTCCACACCACCCGCCCGGCAGAGCGGACCTCTTCGTAGAGCCCGAACGGATCCTCGATCACTGCCCGGTCGAAAAAGTTGATATCCAAACGCTCGGTCCCCACAACCTTCCCCCTTTCGGGTGCAACTGGCTACACCTAACCAGACCGGAGAGCCGGCGGCAAGGTGCAGGTGCAGGTGTAGGTGCAGGTGTAGGCCTGGGTGGAGATCTGCAATGGTTGGCCGATGCATGACCCTACGGCCGTCCCACCACTCGACGAGGCGGTCTTGCTGCTGGCGGCCCGCGCTCTCGTGGCCGAGCTGTTCGCAAGGATCGACCGTGCCGAGATAGGGCAAGCCATGCGGCGGGCCTCGAAGCGAATGGGGATCGCCGCAGCCGCCACGTCATCGGCAACGTCCGCTTCGGCGTCACCGAAGAGGGCTCGGCACTGGTGGAGTACACGGTGGCGGCCTGCTCGCTCGACGGCACTGGGCCTTTCGCCCCCCGCTCTGTCATCGATCAGGAACAGGTCGTTCGCCGCCGTCCCGACGGGCGGCTCGAGACCACCGAGCACCGGCTTCTAGGTTTCGTCCCGTCGACCCGAACTGGCCGATGCCGGTCAGTGGGCCGAGGTGCGAGCCGGCAACCCCGCCGGTGGATCGAGGTCGTGCGTTCGCGTGGGCGATCGGATCAGAAGGCGGACGGGCCCTCGCGCCCCGGCGCTAGCATCGCAGCCGCCACCATCTGTCTGCCTAGAAAGGTGGGAACCATGCCGTGACGGAATCGGACGCTTCTCGCTTCGCTCGATTGATAGATCGCTTCGACCCTTTCGACCCGGAGTTCGAGGAGCATTTCTTCGAAGTGGCCGACGAGCTTCGCGAGCAGTGCCCGGTCGCGTACAGTGACGCACAGGGAGGGTTCTGGACCTTCAGTCGCTACGCCGACGTGCTCAACGGGTTCGCCGACGATGACAGTTTCACCCCCGTCCCGACGGTCACCATCCCTGCGAACCCGGGGGCCGTGCCCTTGATCCCATTGCAGCTCGAAGGAGAGCTGCACCGTGACTTCCGCCAGCTCCTCGACCCCTACTTCCGCGCCGGGGTGGTCGCCAAGCACGAGCCGGGGATCCGCAGGATAACCAGCGATCTCATCGACACGTTCATTGAGGAGGGGCACTGCGAATTCGTCGCTGACTTCGCCCGCCGGCTGCCCGGCGCGGTGGTCTTCCGGCTGATGCTGGGGCTTCCCGAATCCGAGATAGACGAGGCGTTCCACTGGACCATGGCCATCATGCATGCCCTCGGGACGCCAGAGGCCCCATTCGTTCACGAGCGCTTCATGAGCTTGATAGGGGGCATGGTCGAGAGGAGAAAGGTCGAACCGCGACGAGGTGACGTAGTCGACGCCCTTCTTCACGGCACCGTGTCGGGACGGCCGCTGGCCAACGACGAGATCTTGCGAGCTCTGCTGCAGCTCATCGCCGCCGGCCTCGACACGACGGCGCACGCATTGGGCAACATGTTGGCCGCGCTCGCCGAGCGCCCCGAGCTGCTCGAGCGGCTGGTCGACCAGCCGCAGTTGCTGCCGCGTGCTATCGATGAGCTGTTGCGTTGGGAACCGCCCGCCGGCGGACTCGTCCGTACGGCCAGGCGCGACATGGTGGTGGGCGGGCAGAGGCTGAAGGCCGGGGACCCGATCCTGCTCCTTGTGGCCGCGGCCAACCGCGACCCGGCCGAGTTCGATGGGGCCAACACCGTCGACTTCGAGCGGGTCCGGGCCCGGAATCTCGCCTTCGGCTACGGGGCCCACTTCTGCGTGGGCGTGCACCTCGCCCGCTTGGAGTTGCGGGTCGCCCTCGAGGAGCTCCTGTCCCGGCTCTCGGACATCCGGATCGACGAGACCCGTATCAAGTACGACTCCGGCTGCTCCAGGGGCCCCGTCGAGCTCCACATCCAGTTCGCGCCCGGGGCCGCTTCGCGCTGATGTCTCGTCGCTCGATCGCCGCGCACCCTGGTCACCCGGCTGCCGGCCCGATCATCACTCCAGCTCGTCGAGTCCGTTCCCCTGCGGTGAGGGGTTGGGAGCGGGAGCAGCGCCCGGCCCCAGGTCGATCCGACCGACCAGGTCCATGAACGTCTCGAGCATGGCCACTCTCGCCTGGCGGGCGATCCAGGCGCCCAGGCACAGGTGGCTGCCCCATCCGAAGGTGAGCTGGGCCGCTTCGCCGTGGCGATCGAGGCGGAAGTCGGCGACGGATGTGGCCTCCGCGCAGAGGCGGGTGTTGCACAGGCTCGGCGAGTCGCGGCGCAGCGACTCCTCCACTGCGGCGGGAATGAGGGAGCGGTCGGAACGGAGGGACTCCATGAGGTCGGGGTCCCGGGCGAGGGAAAGCAGGGTGTTGCTCATGAAGTTGACGAGCGTGTTCGTAGAGTACCAACTCTTTATGAACGTCACCTGAACAGGGATTCAGGCGCCACCGGTGGACCGCTGTCCCTCAGCCGATCGCAGGGTGCCCACCTTCTCAATCCGCCCCCATAGGAGTATGGATTTGGTAGACCGAGGGGCTCACCGCTCACCCCCTCAGACCACGGCGGCGGATTGGTCACGGCAACAATCGACAACGACCAGCCCAGGTCAAAACTCAAGAATGAGGCGGCCCCGGGTGCCACCGGCCTCCAGGATGCGATGAGCCTCGGCGGCCTCTGCTGCTGGGAAAATCCGAGCAACTCGAAGCGACACCTGCCCGTCTTCTACCTGTTCCCGCAGACGGTCGAGCTTGGCGTGCTCCCGAGCGTAGGTGCGGACGTACACCGGATGAAAGGTGATCCCGCGTTCTGCGTCGCGCGTAAATCCACGAACTGTGGCGATGCGGCCCCCATCGCACACTGCCCCGACGACAAGTTCGTTGAGCAGCGCGCCATCGACAAGCCCGTCGGCCCCCTGGGGAACGACGCTGCGAACTCGCTCGGCGAAATCCGGACCTCGCCGCACGACGATGTCAGCGCCCAGGTCGTTGACGAGCTGCTCATCGTTCGCTGAGGCATCAGCGATAACGACCAAGCCGTCCGCCTTGCCCAGCTGTATGGCGTAGCCGCCCACCGCGCCGGCGCCGCCGGTCACCGCCAGCGTCTGACCAGGCTCCAACCCCAGCAAATCGAGAGCCTGGCGGGCAGTGAGGCCGTTCATCGGCAAGGTCGCTGCTTGCGCCTCGGTCGCATCAGTGGGCGTCCGGGCAACTGACTCAGCGGGGACGACAATGCGTTCGCAGTAGGCTCCATGCGTCGCGTGGGGCACCACGATGGCCATGACCAGGTCGCCAACCTGCAAAGCTGTCGACGCGCCCTCCCCGATCTGCTCGAGTACACCGGCGGCATCCATGCCCGGGACATAAGGCGGTGCGATGTCCTTCAGCAGGTCGGCGCGGCCGCCGCTGCGCAGGAGCGTATCTGTAGGATTGACCGCCGCCGCATGGACCCGGATGCGCAACTCCCCGGGCCCGGCTTCGGGATCTGGCAGGTTCACGATGTGCAGTACGTCGGGGCCGCCGAACTCCGTCACTCCCACAGCTCTCATGACGACAGCAACCGCCACGATTGGCTCATTATTCCCGACAATGGACCGCGAACTTATCCCCGTTCAACCAGTCGCCGGAGGTCTCAGTGGTCTTGGGTTTTTCGTCCCGTTGCCCGAGCCGCCCTCGTTGTGGTCGACTTCTTACTGTGAGGGGAGGAACTCCTCCAGTGTGGCAAGGAACCACTCGGCGATCACCATCAAAGGCGTTCCTTCGGCGTCAAGTCGATACGTCCGAGCGAGCAAGAAGTCGCCGAGGGCCACGCCCCCCTCTGGCGAGACTGGCACGCAGCCTGGGTCCGGTCGGCCAAGGGGCTCGCGTGTGACCGTGATCCCCTCCTCTTCGAGAATCCGGCCGATCGGGTCGCTGCTCGACTCGAGCCGAAGGCAAAAGTTAACCGGGAGGCGACTGGGTACAAGAACGGTCTCAGCGTAGAGGTACAACCGGCCAGATGTCCGACCATGCAGAGCCGCGGTGCGAAGTATCAGGGGGTGTCCTTCCCGAACTCGCAGAGAGTTCGAAGTTTCGGCCCTGGATGTTTTGTGGCGCCGTTCACCAGCATCGACGGGCTCGCCGACGAGTTGCTCCAAGAACGCCGTCACTGTCCCGCTGGCCCTACCTAGTGCCGCCTCGAGATCCGAGAGTGTGGCCACACCAACCATTCAATCTCAAAGCGGGGGTGCCTTCCGGGGTGAGTCCCCGTACGCGGGCCCTAGCCCGCCATACTCCCGAGGATTAGTCTCGGTCTTAAGTCTTGACAACAGCTCGCGACGTGGCCACGGAGCCGCCGCGGACGGGTCCGGTTGCCTTTAGTCGCGCAAGGTGCGAAAATATTCCTGTGGTAGGGAGTGCCAAGGGTCGGCCCACGGACTTGATCCATGAGCGGCCCAGGGAGGACTGGCACAAGCTGTTGGACGAGCTCACCAAGGTGCGGGCTGGCGACGACGTGACGATCGAACTGCTGGATGCTGACTACGGCGACGCTCTCGAGGCGGAGCGTATGCCGCTCGCCTACATCGAGTACGACGAACACGTCGACGAAGCGTCGGTGGCCGTGGGCGGTCGGGACGGGCGCTATCCGGTTTTGCTTCGCCACTCGATCGAGCATCCCACCTCCATCCTGACGGATTCGAAGCCGCCCAGGCTGCCCCTTGTCATACAGATCGTGGGGGCCGACGGGTCCGAGACCCTGGTCACCGTGCTTCCCCGCTCTTAGCCGTCACCAGCTAGCTGTCATCGTGGGCGCACTGCAAGGAAGGCCATGAGTCGGAACAGTGGCGTGCCCATGCAGCATCACTACGGACAAGAGCGACACATGCCCTGGCACCACCCTTGTGCCTCGCAGCCGCTGTCGCCAATGAGCCAACCTGCGTAGGCTCGACTCAACAGTACAAGGCGTTCTTTTGTGAAAGGGGACCATACGTCCGACCCCCCGCCACTACCACACGATGCGATCGCCGCTTTCAATGGCGTCTTGAGCGAGGTCCTCGACCTCGTCCAGGATGTCAAGCAGGCCTACAGAAAGGTCCCGCAGAGCCATGAGCTGCACACGCAGCTCGACCGGCTGTTCGAGGACCTACGTAGCTGGGCGAGCCTTTTGATGGTAGAAGACGAGGAACTTGGCACATCGCCGCTTGGGAGGATCCCGACCGTTGCCGGCAGAACTCCAATTAACCTCTGGCCGGGAACCCCCAGTGACGAAGAGGTTCGCCGAACTGTCCTTGATCATCTTGACCGACTATCGGTTCACCTGGCGGTTGCCGAAGAAGATCAAGACGATGAGGGCGCACGGGTGCTACCGGGGAATATCCGGCAAGAGCTGATGAGCCATGTCCGAACGTTGAGCGATCTCTGAGCTCTGGCAGAGTCCTACCGGTCCGATCAACAGCGAGGGCCATGGTTCATTGTCGCCGCGACGCACTGCGGGCGCAGGCGGGAGCAAGATGACCTGGTCGCGGGTCCGATGCTGTACTGGCACCCTTCAGGTGCAGCTATTCGATTTCGAGGTTCGTGTTCAAGACGTCCAGCAGATCCGCCTCACCGATCTCGTTCGGGCTGTCACGACGGGGCGGGCACGAACCCGATGGCGGCGTAGGCAGCTCGAATGGCGGCTCGCTGGGCTTGCGGTAGTGGGGGCTGAGGCGGTCGGGAGCGGGCGTAGCTACCCACGGGAAGTCCGAGTTCCTGCGCTGCCGCTTTGAAGGCGGAGCCCCAGTGTGTGTACACGGCTTCGACATTGGACGCCCCGAAGGCGCCGTGCAGACGCACCACTAGGTCATCGAGACCGGACTCGTACCAGTGGTCGATGGCCTCTGACAGCTTGTCGGAGACCAAGAGGTCCCACTGTGTGCTGTAGACCCGGTTGTCGGGCAGCTCGTAGAGGTACCCAGAGCCTCCGAGGATCCCGGCGGCGCTGATGCCGCGCCGCAGGAAGCCGCCGCGGTAGGCCAGCATGTCGCACTCCCATATCACCAGCTCGGGAACGAGGCGGTGCAGCGCGGCCGTGTGGCTCGGGCGGAACATCCCGTTCTTGACGGCGCAGATGGCGGGAAACTCGTCGACCAGGCGTGCGCACTCGTCGGGCGTCAGGATCCAGCCGGCGGCATGGGTGTTGAAGAGCCCGAGGGCGATGTCGGTCCGGTCCGAGACGTAGCGCAAGAGCTCCCTGGTCGACTCGTAGCCACGTGCTTCGAAGTAGGGCGGGATCAAGAAGCAGATGTCGGCTCCCGTCGCGGCTGCGTGTTGGGCGAGTTCGACTGTCTCCAGGACGTTCGTGCTGGCCGGGCAGGCCTCGACCAGTGCGCCGGGTTTGATCGCCCGGATCTCGTCGACCGCTACCTCTAGGATTCTCTTTCGTTCCGACGTCGAAAGAGCCCAACACTCTCCGACGAGTCCGCCCACCCAGATTCCATCGTGGTCCAGGCCACCGATGCAGTGGTCCACGAGGCCCCGCAGCGCCTGCTCGTCAATCTCCTCACCCCCGTGTCCGCTGAAAGGGGTGTAGAGCGAGTCGATCATTCCTCGCAAAGCTTCCGGCGCCCAGTCACGGGCCTCTGCTGCGTGTGCCACCTCTTTGGGCCTCCCCCTGGCACCTGCGCCAGATTGACGGATGCAACATCGCGACATCGGCTGAGGGTGCGGCAGTCCTGGCCGCCACTCGGTCCCGAATTCCACCATCATGACATGGAGTCCTCTTTCGGACTCCCCTCGGGGTTCGCCGCCGGCGCTCAGCTGAAGTCCGACCCCCCGTCCACGTTGAGATGCGCTCCGGTCATGTACGTGTTCGCCGCCGAGGCGCAGAAGGCCACCACCTCGGCGACCTCGGCCGGTTCTCCGATCCTCCCCAGGTCGACCGCTGAGCCATACTGTTCGGACATGACCCGGTAGGCGTCGTGCGGGTCGTCGGGATCGCCCCGAGCCGCCTCGACCGCCGCCCGGATCGGGCCCGTCAGGATGGGCCCCGGTGCGACGGCGTTCACCAAGATCCCGTCGGCGGCCAAACTCCGGGCCAGGTTCTTCGTGATGCTGGCCAGCGCCGCTTTGGCCGCGGTGTAGCCAATGAGACCCGTGCTCTGGTGCTGCACCGAGATCGCGGTGATGTTCACGATCCTGCCCCACTCCGCCTGACGCAGCAGCGGCAGGGCGTGGCGTATGCAGCGGACAGCCGTGAGCACGCCCTGGTCGAATGTGCGCAGCCACGCCTCGTCTGAGAGGTCTTCGAAGCGACCGGCCCCGGAAGGACCGGCGACGTTGATCAATGCGTGCACCTGGCCCCATGTCGCATTGATCTCATCGAAGGCCGCTGCGACCTGGTCGTCCTGTGTCACGTCCGCAGCGATGGCCAAGACGCCAGCGGCTCCTCGCGCCTCGATGGCCGCTTTCGCTCGTTCGAGGTTCTCACGTTGACGCCCGAGGATGGCAATCCGTCCACCGGCGCTCGCGAGTCGCTCAGCTACCGCCAGGCCGATGCCTGCCGAACCGCCGCTGATCACGTTTACAGTCCCTTGAGTCATTGTCCTTTGCCGGTAGGGTAATTTGTCACTATAACGAACTCGCCTTGTTCGAGGAGTGGGAAACGGGAGGGCGGACAAGGGCCGATGTCTGCTCATTTCTGGACCCGTCGATGATCACCGCGGCCGCATCCTTCGGGGTGACGTCACAGTCAATCCAGCGCTAGTGGATCATTGCCGGGCAACTGAACCAGGCACCCAGGCTTCCGAATACAGGTAGTACGTGCAGGGGCGTCTCAGCGATCGGACGCAAGCAAACCAGTTTCAGCGTACAGTACGAAAAAGGCGTAACCTGCGCCCTCGTTTGCATGCGGAGGTGCCGAATGACGGAGACGACGGCCGACCCTTTATTCGATTCCGAAGTCCTTGAGCAGCCATATTCGTACTATGCGCTGCTACGGGAATGTGACCCCGTGCATATGGTCGAAGGTACCAATGCCTACCTCGTGTCTCGATTGGACCTCATTCAAGAGGTTGTTGCCAATCCTCACATCTATTCCAGTCAAAGCAGCGAGTTCCTCTACCTGAGCGAATCCAATCAGCCTGGCCTTCGCTCACCAGGGCGCTCGGGTGGTGGCGACGTCGAAATGCCTGGTGTCTTGGCGACTGCCGATCCGCCTGCCCACGGGCGTCAGCGAAGGATCCTGAGCGGCCCGTTGTCGGCGGGAGCGATCAATGCGCGGGAGGACGAGTTTCGAGCGCTCATCAATGCAGCTCTCGAAATCAAACTCGCATCAGGTCGCGTCGAGTGGATGGCTGAAATAGCAGAACCATTGCCCATGGCGATCGTCGCCCGATTACTCGGTGTACCGGATGGCGCGGCTCCAGCATTGAAAGAGCAGGGATATGCGTCGGTCGAGCAGATTAGCGGCTTCGTATCTGAAGAACGGAGTCACCTTTTGCTGCAAAAGATGATGGAATTGGGACCTGTCATCGAAGCATATGCGGAAGCTCGTTCCGCTGAGACACCCGATTCGTCAACGGTGATTGGGGTGTGCGCAAAGGCCGTAGCGGACGGAGAACTCGACGACATGGAGGCGTTCGGGATTCTTGGGATCCTTCTGGCTGCGGGAGGCGAGTCAACGACGAGCCTTCTCGGTACTGCCGTTCGCATTCTTGCTGAACGGCCTGAGCTCCAGCACCGACTACGGAGTGATCCCGAGCTTATTCCTACCTTTGTTGAAGAGACCTGCCGATTGGACCCTCCGTTTCGTGGTCACTACCGTCAAGTCGCAATCGACACAACTCTGGGTGGAGTGGACATTCCGGCTAGATCTCGACTTGTCCTTCTTTGGCCGGCCGCCAATCGGGATGAATCCTTGTGCGCGAAGCCCGATGAATTGGATCTCGGGCGGACGAATCCTCGGCGCCACCTGGGTTTCGGCTGGGGCATCCATTTGTGTGTTGGTGCTCCACTGGCGCGACTTGAAGCAAGAGTCGTCCTTGAAGAACTCCTCGCCCGAACGTCAATCTTTTCGATCGAAGGGGGAGAAGTGCTACGCCACCACAAAAGCCTAATGGTTCGTCGACTCGTGACGTTGCCTTTGGAGATCAAGTGGTAGAAACCGCTCACTCTTCATCGCCCCGACCTCTTGGGCGACGGCTGAGTCGTCCGACGCGGCCTCCCCGGCCATAGATTGAACCGATGTTTCCCTCGAGACCACCCCCAGTCGCCGGCCGGACCGACCTCTTCGAGAAGATAGGAGACAGATGAGCGTTCACGAAGTCGATTGCCTGCTCGAGAGCATGGACTCGGTCCTCGCCTTGTTGGGCGAACTCGACGAAGCGGACTGGCAAATGCAATCCCTTTGTCCAGCCTGGCGAGTTCGCCAGGTCGTCGCCCACCTCGACGGTGTCGAAGAAGCGCTCACCGGCTGGCGACCCGCCGGAGACGCTCCGGCCCCGTTCGAGATCGTCGGAAAGGTCTTCGACGAAGTGGACGACTGGTCACCGGACCGGCTGCTCAGCCGGGTCCGTACCGTGCTCCCCGACCGCAGGACCGAGTTGCTCGCGGCGGACACGAACCTGTTCGAAGAGGTGTCGTGGACCCCAGTCGGGGTCCAGACCTACGGCCGGTTCATGGCTATCCGTAACTTCGACTTTTGGGTCCACGAGCAAGACATCCGCGTCCCGCTCGGACGCCCCGGTCACACAAGCGGACCGGCCGCCGAACTGGCCCTCGACGAGGTGCGTCGCAGCTTCGGTTACATCGTCGGCAAGCGCGCCGCGATACCTGACGGATCCAGCGTGCTCGTCGAGCTCCATGGACCGATCGAGGGACAACTCGCAGCTGTTGTCGACGGACGTGCCCGCATTGTGGACGAGCTCGACCACCCAGACGCCATCGTCCGGACCGACTCCCTGACCTTCATGCTCTTAGCCTGCGGAAGGATCGAACCCGAGTCGCACCTGGCGTCCGGCGGCATCGAACTCGGAGGCAACAAAGAACTCGCCGGACAGCTCGCCCGCAACCTCCGATTCACGATCTGAACGTACGGAGCACCTGTCCGATCTCCTCGAAACGCAGCCCGCTCATGCGCTTATCAGCCGTCGCCCGACCCGCGGTCGCCTCGATCCCCAGCGTCCGCTTAGGCGGCCCACCGTCGAAGCTCCAACCGTCGCCGCCGTCCAGACCCCGCTTCATCCTCGGCGCCCGGTCCCTCAACCTCGCCGGGACGCCATCGAAGACGTGCGGAGGCTCGTTCACGTGGCAGTCCGCCGAGATTACCCGTGTCATGGTTCGAGTACCGTTCACGCCCCGGCGACCCCGCTCCATGCGTACCCGCGAGCCGCCCCTTCCACCCTCCAGCGATCCCGGCTCTCGTCCGCCAACTCGATCAGCTTCTCCCAGCGCTCCGGGCTCTCCAGGTACTTCAGCTCCACCGTGCTCGTCGCCCGGAACTCCAGCACCTCCACCCCCTCCGGCCCAGCCGTATATGTGTACGGGGCGTCGGCGGGGGCGAAAAAGCCGTCACCAGGGCTAAGGACCTGGTTACCCAGGTGCGCCTCCCCCGAGAGGATGTAGTACATGCAGTCGGCGTCATGGACATGGCGCGGCAGAACATAGTTTGAAGCGAACCATAAGACCATCAGGCTCATCCCGCCTTGGTCTGGGTCGCCATAGATCAACTTCATCCCCGCGCCAGCCGCGGAGTCCCAGCGGGGCAACGCGTCCATGGCTGCCCCATCCATGACCGGCCCCCGAAACACCTTCGAGGCCAACTCCTCATCGAATGGGCGCGCCTCGGCGGCGCGGAAGATCTTCAGCCCCGCCCGCTTGGTCTGCTCGGCCATCATGACCCTCCCTTGGTTCGCTCTGTATCAGCAACAATCCTTGGTCAGGCTATTCTCTAGCACGTGGCTGTCTATGCGCGTCCGGTCAAATTGTGGTCCGAACCGGCCAACGACCTGCCCGGTGAAGTCCCTCAGACCGAACTGGTGCGTGCCGGTACGTTCGCACTCGACATCGGTGACGAGGTGATATCCGGCTGGCACTCCCACGAGCTCCACCAACTCGAGTACGCCTTAGAAGGCGTGGCGTGCGTTGAGACGGCGTCGGCACGCTACTTGCTGCCTCCCCAACAGGCCGTCTGGATCCCAGCCGGCGTCGAGCACTGCAGCACGCTCACCAAGATAAAGAAAGTCTCGGTGTTCTTCGATCCCTCCATGAATATCCCCGCCGGCGACCGGGTCAGGATCCTGCCCGCAGCCCCGCTCGTGCGGGAAATGATCCTCTACGCCACCCGATGGCCGATCTACCGCCCGACGAGTGACCCCGCCGCCGACATCTTCTTCGAGGCGCTCGCAAGTGTGATCGTCAACTGGTTGGACTTGGAGACACCCTTGTACCTCCCCACAACTGAAGACCCCCTCGTTGCCGCCGCGATCGAGCATACGAACGCCCACCTCGAGTCCGTATCACTCCCGGACGTGTGCGCCGCCATGGGCACATCGGAGCGGACGCTTCGGAGGGCGTTTGTCACCAACCTCGGGATGGGGTGGCGCCAATATCTCCTCGAAAGTCGCCTGCTGAAGGCCATGTCACTGATCGCCCAGGACGGCGACACGATCATAAACATCGCGCTCGCGGTCGGGTTCGAGAGCACCAGCGCGTTCACCCGGGCCTTCCATCGCTACGGCCGGTGAAACACCCTCCGGATACCGCCACCGAACACGGGCCTTACCTCCCCGATCGACCACCACAGCCCTCACAGCCACCTTCCTCACCGCGGAGCAATGGGCACATAGGGACCGCCGTGACCTGACCCCTTCCGTCCGAGAACCCGCAACACGTCGTTGATTCGCAGTGTGATTCCAGAATCTCTGTCGCCCTCGTCATTCGCTCCAGCCAGGTGTTCCTGGCCGCCGCGGGCATGGTGTTGGCCGAAGGTGCAGAGACAGAGAGGTAGCCGACCTTCAATCATGAGAGCCGTGACCGGGGGAGAGGAAACGCAGAGGTAGACAGTGTCATGACCACGGGCCTCATCAGGCCATCTCGCGACCTATCGCGAATGGTGGCGATCGTCGGCGTCGGTGAAACCGACTACCGAAAGGACTACCGAGCGAGCAGAGCTAGAAGTTCCGACTACGTTCCGCCCGATGCCGTCTCCCTCGCGGATCAGGCTTTCAACCGGGCGATCGCCGACTCCGGTCTGCGCCGTGAGGACATCGACGGCCTGAGCGTCTGTTTCATATACGGGCCTCCTGACGTGAAGGAGGTCTCCGATGTGCTCGGGATCGAACCCCGGTATGCAGTTACCGGGGGAACGATGCTAGACGACACCGTTCCTCCCGCGGTGGAGGCACTCGTCAGCGGCGAGTGCAACACCCTCGCTCTTGTCTACGCGGCAGCTTCAAGGGCAATCGGTCGAGTCTACGGTGGACAGACCTACGGCCAAGAGGGTGCCACCCCCAAGTCCTATTACTACTTCAACCCTTGGGGATGGAGCTCTCAGGCCGCCCATTGGGCCTTCATGTTCCAGTACTACCAGAACATCTACGGTGCTACCGAAGAGGACTTGGGAAGCGTCGCCCTAACCCTCAGACGTCATGCCTCCCGCAACGAAAACGCAATCATGCGGGAACCCCTCACAATCGAGGACTACCTCAACTCCCGCTATATCGTTCGGCCTCTACACCTGTTCGATCTCTGCCTCGTCAACGACGGCGGGGTATGCCTGATCCTGCGACGCACCGACATGGCAGGCGGCCTCGAACATGTTCCGGTGGAGGTGGCGGGCTGGGGTCATGCCAAGATATCGTCGAACAAGATGCACTATATGGTGAGGGAACGCCTGAGACCTCTGTTCCAGGAGGCGGGGAAACAGGCGTTCGAAATGGCGGCCCTCGCCCTCTCAGAAGTCAACCACTTTCAAGGTTATGATGCCTCGAGCATTCATCTCATCAACCAGATCGAGGGTTACGGATTCGTAGAGCCAGGTGGGGGATTGGAGTTCTGCAACAAGGGTCACATGGACCTCGACGGAACGCTGCCCGTCAACACCAGCGGTGGAATGCTATCTGAGGCCTACATGCACGGATGGAACCACATGGTTGAGGCAGTCCGTCAACTCAGACACGAAGCCGGCGCCAGGCAGGTGGCCGACATTCAAACATCTATGTTCTCCCTCGCCACGACAGAAGCCGCCTTCCCCCTCTTGCTTACCCGGGGCGGGTGACCATGGGCGAGCAACGACCAAACCGAACGCTGGGAGGAGTTCACGATCAGTTCTGGCGATTCTGCGAAGGCCGTGAACTGAGGCTGCAGCAGTGCCGCGATTGCAGCGGGTTTGCCTGGCCCCCCGTCGACAAATGCGAGGAATGTGAAGGGCTCGACCTTCACTGGCGCCGCCTCTCGGGCGCAGGAAGGCTCAAGAGCTGGGCGACTTTCGAGCAAAAGTACTACGACGTGCTGCCAGTCCCCTGGGAGACCATCCTCGTCCAACTCGCAGAAGGGCCCCTCTTTGTGAGCAATCCCCTCGGCTTTACAAGGAAGGAGATGGTCCTGGATCTACCCGTTCAGATGGATTTCATAGACTGTGAAGACGACAATGGAGCATTCATGCTCCCGGTCTTCCGGAAGTGGAGCGACTAACTTTTAGCTCTAAGAGCAGCCGACGTAGTTACAATCGGCGAGATCCATAGCGGGGTCAGGGGTACCAAGCCGTCCGACTGTTTCCTCGTATGGGCGGCGTTGACTCGATAAGCGGTAGAGCCAGCTGAGTCCTGCGCATGGACGGTGGTCGGTGCTGGTCCCCGAGGTGCGCAACCCCGCCAGAGGCGGAAGGTGGTGGGGGCCAACCGACGGTCAAGGCCAGGACCAGAGGTGCGCCGACCATCAGGGCGCAGAGGACCACCCGCGCCCCCGTTCCCTTGACCAGTGGAGTCAGGCGAGCAACGCGAGCGTTCACACCGTTCACCTCCGAATCTTCACAGATTCGCCGACAGTGTTGGCGTTAGGCATCTGCTCGCAGGCCACCGAGGGCGGCCGTTGGTCTGTGTCCGAAAGACGCCAAGGGTCAATCTTCTGCCTCAGGGTCGGGCAGAACTCCCCCGCCATACGATGGAAATGCGGTTCACAAAAGATCCTGCTCAGAACGGGGACAGTGGATGAAGCCGACACGTTCACGCTCTCGAGGACGTTCAAGCCCGCCAGTTCAGAGCCCAAGTCCGATGGAAAACTCACCGCGCTCTGCGCGTCTCACGCGTGAACGGTGCTCCAGTGCCACACGGCGCATCCAGAAGCGGCGCCTACGGCGGATTCCCGACACGACCGAGTTGCTGGGGAACAATGTCATTACGACGGAGAGGTATGTGCACGTAGTAACGTCCCAGATCAGGGACCTGAGCAGGCCGTGAGTCCATGAAGGTGCCTTAGGTGGTTGAGAGGTCGGCTGCAGCTTGAGAGACGAGACCCCCGTAGTGCTTATGCCGATTGCGAGTGAGCCTCTCGGACGGACCGGTCAGGATGATCGCCGCAACGGCCCGACCCTGGTCGGTAATGGTGGCGGCGAAGTTCGTTGAACCCGCCCGGATATCTCCGTCGTTGATGGCCCAGCCTCGGGTCCGCACCTCGGCGATCCGACGTCGTTCTGCGGCATCAAGCGGACGCCCGAGCATCTCCTCTTGTTCGCTCCCGGTCAGAGCGGCGAGGAGCGCAGCGCCGGCTGCGCTTTTTTCGAAGGAAATGACCAAGCCCACATAGGGAGCGATCCGAGGTATTTGTTCACTTTCCAGAGCCTCGATGGTGACGATGCGCCCGCTGTCAGGCACGGCCATCATGATCGACTCGCCCGTGCGGGACCGCAACGCGTCGAGGCGGACCCGGGCGCGGTGACGTAGTCCGCTGTAGCCCTGTGCGAGGTGGGCTAGCACGTGAATCCGGGCCGTGGTCTCCCATCGGGTCGGCTCTCCGGGAGCTGGTTGTATCCACCCTTCGTCCGCCAGGGTCATGATGGCGCGCTGTTGGGCGCTCTTGTCGTCGTCGAGAAGCCGAGCCAACGCGCCGACGCCGATCGGTTGGTGCTCCGCGATTGCTTCGAAGGTCGCCAACGTACGGGCGGCACTCTTTATTCGTTTAACGCTCAATGCGGCGCTCCGCCATGTGAATGAGTTCCTTGAAACTATATCACCATGTGATATGGATCGGACTGGACCACACACTTCCTCGTCGGACACTTTCTCGGAGATCCCTGTCGACTATGAGCACACGTCCGAAACTGGATTCCGAATGAGGTATCTGGCACAAAGCAGGTTGGTTGCTCTCATTCCTGTGAGATGTGATCGGCTCTCCCCTCGAATTGTTGCTCCAACCTGAGCGAACCTCGCAGATGATTGTTCCGAGCTAGTTGACCGAGGTTCTTGCTCGCTTGACGACGGTTACGCTCCCGTTTAGCGTATTGCAGCATGATTCAGGTGTATCACATTAAGACACATCAATCCAAAGGGTGGTCCGTCGATAGCCATCCGGTATTTCACAAGGCTGCAGGGCGGTGAACCTCGGGATTGCCATGGGGAACCTGGGGTTCGCCATGCGCGAGCCCATGGAACCGGCCGCCCACGCCGATCTGTGCTGCCAGGTGGCCATCGAGACCGAGCGCCTCGGCTTCCATAGTGTCTGGGTCGGCGATCACCTCACCCTTCCCCTGGCTCCTGGCACCCCGTACCCTTACGGTGCCGGGGGTCTGCTCAACCCGGAGACCTCACTGCTGGACCCCTTCGCCATCCAGGCGGCGGTCGCTCGCATCACCGACCGAGTCGGCCTCGGCTTCGGCGTGGCCGTGCTCCCCCTTCGGGGTCCCGTCGTCACGGCAAAGCTCGTGGCGACCATCGATGCGCTCTCCAAGGGTCGAGTGATTCTCGGCATCGGAGCGGGATGGCTCCCCGAGGAGTTCGAGGCGGTCGGCGTGGATTTTGACAACCGGGCAGAGGCGACCGACAGCGGACTTCGGTACCTGCTGCGAGTCTTCGAATCCGGCGGAACCGACGGCATGACGATGCTGCCGGCGACCGTGCAGCGACCCCATCCTCCGCTCTGGGTGGGGGGTATGGGCGACAAGGCGATCCGGCGGGCGGTCGAGCTGGCTGACGGATGGGACGCCCCCTACGCCGAACCTGAGAAGCTCGGTCCGGCCGTGCAGAAGCTCCACCGGTTCTGCCTCGATGCCGGTCGTGACCCAGCCACCATCAAGGTCGCAGTTCGGGGAATCGTAGCGAGCAGCGTGGACCCGGAGCTGATCGATACCTATGCATCCCTCGGCGTCACCGACCTCGGCCTGATGCTGCCGTTAGGGGACCCGCCGAGAGCCTTTGCCGTCCTCGAAGAGGTAGCCGAGCGATGTGGGGGGCACCTGACTCCTTCCGTCAGCGGTGACCATCCGTCGACCGGCCAAAGCAGCGGATGAGCGTCAAAGCCGATGCTGGGGCAAAGGCAATTGAGATTGAGAAACCTGGGTACGACCCCGTTCAATCTTGGAAGGCCTTGTAGGGAAACGGACCGAATCACGTCGGAGTTCGCACAAGAGGAGGAGCAGGAAGTGGCGAGAAAATATCAAGTGATATCTGCGGACGGCCATTTGGAGAACTCCGCCCGATGCGTCGGTGAAGCATGTGCCCGAAAAGCATCGGGACCGTGCTCCGAGGTTGACCCACCTGTCTGGCGGAAGAGGCGATGCATGGCTCGTCGAGGGTCAGCCCATTCTCCATGTCGGATCAAACATTTCGGGCACGGGAACATTCAAGTTTGCCTATGCCAGCTATACCACCGAGGAGGGCAGCCCCACCCCGGGCACCGGCGATGCGGTGCAACGGCTCCGTGAGCAAGACCACGACGGGATTGACGCAGAAGTTCTCTTCCCACCGGTTCACATCTCGCGGTTCATTGAGGGAATCGGAGACAAAGACGTCTACGTGTCGGTAGTTCAGGCGTACAACACCTTCTTGGCCGAGGACTTCTGTTCGGTGGCGCCAGATCGCTTAATCGGTGCCGCTTTCATGCCGGTATCTGGAATCCGCGATGCAGTCGAAGAGCTGGAACGAGCCAAGCGCCTCGGTCTCAAAGCCGTTACACTCCGGCAGTTTCCAAATGGAACCGGCAAGGCGGCGCCCGAGGACGACCAGTTCTGGGAGAGAGCACTTGAGCTGGGTATGGCGCTCTCGCCCCACATCAACTTCGGCGACCCCGGTCCCGCACCGACGGTTCGTCATGACAAGTTGTTGTATCCGCCGGCAGCGGGGATGGGCTCCCATGTCGCA
>CAVZZJ010000012.1:0-136783 GCA_963779735.1 uncultured Acidimicrobiaceae bacterium | reverse complement strand
CCGAGTCGATATCATTATTCACCGAACTGGAGGCCGACTCTACGAGCTTGTGGTGCGTGGACGAGGAAAACTGATTGACGTGCCGGGGTGCAACAGCGAGTCGCAGCGGCCAAGAGAACTTAGGTGTGGCCTAAAACAGCCGATGGGAGCGGTTCAAGCAGTCGCTGGCTCGTCGCATTTCCAGTCGACGATGACAACGTCTAATCGGGCGTGCTCGTGCTGCCATTTCGATGGGCAATCAGCGGGATTCATCATCGGCGTTTCTGATCGCCATGGGGGTCCAGGCAAGCGATGTATTAGGGCATCTCTGCACGCAAGCCGATATCACCACGTCTACCATCCCGTCCCGGCGATGATCGCACCGTTCAATTGAAGCTCATTGGCGCCGCCCAAGTAGGGTGCATCACCTTCGGTGATGACTGATCCGTTGACCGAAGCCACCCAATAACCGCCGCCGTCTGCCGTAGTGAAGATGGCCGTCGCGGGGTTGGACCCTCCGACCTCGCCATAGGCACTCCCACGGTAGAGAGCGTCCCCGTACCCGAAGACCTCGCCGTCTCCTTGGAGGATGTAGTAGCCGTTTCCATCAGCACTCCGCACGGCCGCGACAACCGGTCCGCCAATCGGACCAGGTCCACCGTCGTACGCAGCGTCTCCGAACGTGTAGACATCGCCGCCCGCAGTCACGACCCAATACCCTTTGCCGGTGGCGTCCGGCATCACGGCAACTGCTGCGCCGCCAGCGCACCCACCGATGGATGGACAAGACCCTTCAAACTTAGCGTCGCCAAAGGTGAATACGCCGCCATCGGCGCCCACCATGAAATAGCCGCCGCCATCGGCCGAGGGCACCATGCCCACGATGGGAGCGTTCAAACTGTGGGGCAGTCCTGACCCGGCGGGAGCGATCCCGAGTCCCGGGATCGAACCGTGAAAGCCAGCGTTCCCGAAGCTGAAGATGCCGCCGTCACTCGCCACCAGCCAGTAACCCGCATCGTTCGCTGTTGGTGTAATGCCGACTACGGGACGCTGCAGGTTAAGATTTCCCGTCGATCCGTAGAACTGAGCGTTGCCGAAGGTGAAGATGCCCCCATCGGAGCCGACCAGCCAGTAACCGTGATTGGTCGTTGTCGGAGACGTAACCACCGTAGGGGGCGGTGGCGTGGGGGCTGGTGTGGGGAGGCGGGGAGCCAACACGGTCAGGGTCGTTGTGGCCGAGACGAGGCTAAAGGTGACGGTGACCGTGTCGATCCCCACGGGAGCGGAGGCAGAGGCACAGGTGGTTTCGGTCGTACAGATCAACTGGATGTCGGTGGAGATCTCCGCCGGGGGATAGTCGGCCAGGCCATTGGAAGACTCGGGCCAGGTGACGCTGTCGGTGATGGCGGTCCCGAAGGTCACGCTGATGGGGGAGTCCATGGTGGAGACGGGTTGGGTGGCGACTGTAGTGCTGGGCGTGTCCTCGGCATGTGCCGGTGAGGCGGCGATCACCAGCGGGCTGAGGACAGCCAGCAAGAAGCCGATGACTGCCACCAGAACGATTCGTGTCCTACCTATGCTCACTCGTCGTGTCGGATCTGCTGTGCTCAACCATTGCCTGATTACCGCCGACTGGCGCATTGCTCTGACCCCCTCATTTGGAAGATCCCCGACTCCGCCTGCATACCGTAGGTAGAGACCGGATCGCAAGAGGCAAAAGTCCTAAATATCGCCATTTCCTAGCCTAACTGCAGCAGATTTTGGACTCATGCCCGGCCGGATGGCTAAGCTCAAAAAGCGCTAAGTTTCGATCACGGTGTCCATGTGGTGACTCCTGTCGACGAGTTCAATCACCACCAGCCCCGAGACTGGTGTTCGCTTTTTCAGACCACGACCACCCGCTGATCGATCTTCAGGAGGCAGGCGCAGGGGAGGCATTGCATCGGCCCACCGTATAGTGCACCTCCTCCGTAAATGGAATCCTGACCTTGAGTCCAACACTCGGGATCGGCATCGCAGTGAGGCGGAGCAGAGGGGCGGCACTCGGTGGAGATGGGAGACCCCGCCATTTCTGGAAAGGCATCATCGATGGCATTGGTGTCTAGTGTGAATAGCGGGCCGGCGCGAGTCTGAATCGGGATTGACCAGACGGAGGTATCTGAATAATGTCCAAAATCAAGCACTGGAATCAGCGTCAAAGACAGCGCACGCTGGCATTCTTCGGCAATGCGAGACGCCTGGTCATATGCTCTGTCATCGCCGTGCTGGTGGTGGTTGGGGTTGGTGTGGGTCTCTCGGAGGGCGCATCAACGGGACTTGCACTGACGGGCGGTCAATCTGCCAGCGTGACGTGCTCCGGCACTGCACTCGCCACGAGCAGGGTCTCAAAGACTGCGGTCAATCTGACGTGCGTGGCCAGTCAGACAACGACGACGACTACAGCGTCGCCACCGCCAACAAAAACGACGCCGACGTCGGCGTCGCCACAATCCGGCGGCAACTGTACGAGTCCGGTTTACTCCACCAGTGACGCCGAGGGCACGTACAACACCGACCCCAACGACGCCCAATATTGGTGGGTAAACAACGATGCGTGGTCAGGTTCGCACGGTCCTCAGACCATTTACGTGTGCAACCAGTCGAGCTGGTACGCCACGAGCAATCAGCCGAACAACGGCGGACAGGTAGAGACCTATCCCGACACTGAGTACGACGTCGGTGGGCGCAACACCCCATCAACCACGCCAATCTCGGGCTTTAGCTCAATCACGTCCACCTTCTCTGAGGCCTACCCCTCGGCTGGCGGATGGGACGCTGCCTATGACCTCTGGACCGACAACTGGACGAACGAGACCATGATCTGGAATCAGTGGGCCGGGAGCAACGCCTACTGGGCACAGTGCGCCAACAACGAGATCAGCGGTGGTTGCGGTACTGAGCCTGGCGTGGCGCTCAGCCTTGACGGCGTGCCATATCACTTCCTCGCCAACGGCCCGACCAATGCCAACGGAACTCCCATTCCTTGCACGGCCTCCAATGAGAGCCAGTGTGAGTACATGTTCTTCCGGGACACCCAGGTGTCGTCGGGCTCGGTGGACGTCCTGGCGGCTTGGAAGTGGGAGGTAGCGAACGGCTACGCCAGTGCGAGTGACATCCCCACACAGCTCGAGTACGGCGTTGAGATCTCGTACACGAGTGGCACTGAGACGTTTCCGATGACAGGACTGACCTTTAGCTCGACTTCATGATCGTTCAAAGCGATAGCGCGCAATCACAGCGGCGATGTAGGCCCGGACGGTGGTACAGAACGGTGATCACCGCCGGCGAGCACCCCGAGGATGGCGGTCCATGGCATACGAACATATGTTCATTTCGTCCCGCAGCCGCCGGATCTGGCTCTCAAGCAGCTGCAGCTTCCAAGGACGCCTGGATTCTCTTCACACTGTCGAGTTCGTGGAAGCCAGCTAGCTGTCGCATAGCGGGTTGACCTTCAATTGAGATCCCCTCACTCGCCCTCACCAGATGGAGAAGGAGTCAAAACCGGTGTGAAGGTAACAGCGCTCAAACC
This sequence comes from uncultured Acidimicrobiaceae bacterium, assembly GCA_963779735.1. Taxonomy (GTDB): domain Bacteria; phylum Actinomycetota; class Acidimicrobiia; order Acidimicrobiales; family RAAP-2; genus Bog-473. Next base: position 133,236 of record CAVZZJ010000012.1, on the reverse strand, counting down.
GGAAATCTGAATCTGGTCGCCATTGGAGATCATGACGCGGACCGTGGGTACGACACCTATTCCATCATTAGATCCGAGGATTTCGTTGTAGGAGTAAGTTCCAGCGACAATGAAGTTCCCTCTCTGCCCAGCACCTGGCGTCACGTCATACAAGCCCATCGCCACGTCCGTCCCACCGATGAACGTCCCGGCTCCTAACGTGACCCTCGTTCTCGTGATTTGACGACTAGGAGGCGCAGGCGTTGTCGGGGGTGCAGAGGTTGTGGTTGGAGCGGGTGCGTTGGTTGCGGCGGCAGCAGTACTGGGGGGCGCAGCACTTTGGGTGACGGTTGCCAAGTTGTTCGAGGTCTCCTCAGGGCCACCCGCTCTTGTTTCTGCGGAGCTACTGAGCGCATGGCGTCTTTGGCTCAGCTTGACGGCATTGACGACGAGACGTAACACCAATCCCACGATCAGGACATCGAGCCACATCTGGCACGTTGCCAGGACCCGTGTCGCTTCGGTCTTAGCCGTAATGTCACCGAACCCAACGGTGGTGAAGACCGTGGTCGAGAAGTACATGGTGTCGGTCCGGCTAAGCGGCGTGCCGAACGTTGCGACATTTGCGTGGTCCATCAGGTAATAGACGGTGGCGAAGAGGAACACGTACAGGGGGAGGGTGAACGCCAAGGCCTCTACCGCCTGAATCGCCGGGTAGTCAGATCTGATGATCCGCCAGATCTGAAAGCCGATGATCACGCAAACCACCAGACCCCCGACCACCAGCTCAGCTATGGTCGTGGCAGTCATGGGCCGATCCATCGGGACGAGGTAGTAGACCAACACGACAACGGCGACCGTGACGATGGTCCGTAGGACTACCGCTGCAACCAGTCGTCGTCGTTGCCGAGGCGACAGAGCCTCGAACGGAACCACCATCTTCGTCTGGTCTCCTAGAGTCATCGTACTGTCATTTCATCGGGTCTGTAGTCGGTTCAGTACGCCGTCACCTGGCGCTCCTCTGCGTCGGAGATTCGCCAGGAGCATCGGGCCAGGTGATTGCCACTCCCGGGCAAGGAGGACTCGGTGATACTCGGCCGTGAAGTCGGTCGGATGGGGACGTGCCGCTCCGACCAAGACCATGCCTGCGCCCCTTCGGTGCCGCAGGCAGGCAGAATCTCTGTGTTCCGGCGTCAAGATTTCCTCGGACACGGCACCAGACCCTCCCATGGGCATTGTGCGTGACGATGGCACACCGAAACCAGAGTCTTTGGTCACAAACTCCCAGCAATCGAATGGAAATGGACTCCCAACCCTGGACGACGACCAAATCGGCAACCTGGGGGACACCAGGCGTAGTCCCTCCCTCCGATACCTTGTCGACTGGCGAGTGCGCTCGGGTGAGGACGCTTTCGACCCTGTCAAGGGGCGGTCGCGGCCCTCACGGAACCTCGCGATTATCGCCTCATCCAAATGCGCGGTCGTAGCTGAGGCCGCACTCCTCCTGATTGGGCATCCACATATCGGAGTCACGGCGGCTCCTCTATCTTGGTTGGTGCGGGCAGGGCCCAGACCCAGCAGCCGATGGGCACACCCCCCGCTCCTTCGGATCATTTCAAGGAAGGTCGCCGATATACCTCGCTACGTCTCAGCGGTTGCAAGGCGGCTCAGTGCACCGTGAGTAAGCCCGCTGACGCAATTGGTCAAAAGGAACCGAATCCCGATCGGCTCGTCGGCGACGGCTAAGAGCAGCCTTGCCCGAGGCGGCTAGCGGTGCCTACATCGACTGGTAGGGCGTGAAGAGACGGACCACAATGCCGGTCAGGTTCGCGCGGAGCTCTGCGCTCGGCTCACCGAGGAGTTCGCCGGAGACAGAACCCGTCGCAACGATTGCCTCCATTATGTCGCCAAGGTGTGCAGTGTGCTCCATGAGCGACTCGGAGTCGCGGTACCTCTCGTAGACGATGCCCTCGGACTGATCGTCGTTGAGGTAAATGTCGTATTGCAGCGTGCCGGTGTCCTTGCTCCGCACGACCTCCATGCATTGAGCGGCCAAATGCTTGAATTCTTCGGGCGTACCCTCGTAAAATCTGAATCGAGCGATACCCTGAAGCTCACTCACGGCTTTGGCCTGCAAACTTGTGCGCTGCTGACTGGGAACGATGCGCTCGGGTCCTTCCGGGCGAGCGTCCTCCCGATCACCGTACCCGACCTGCCCGGGTGGGACGACCAAGTAAACGGATAATCCACTGAGCTGCGCTTCAGTAGGGCCTTCAACCGAGGACCAATAAGTGATTGACGCAGACCCGCGGGCTATCGGTTGTGGGGCGGAGGCAGGCCGCCAGATACCGGGGCCTATGAACGGGGAAGTGCCGCAATCGCTTCGTGCAGCGCCAAGGTGTCCTTCGTACTGAGCACACTGATGCCGCAGATCTTGATTTTTGAGCCGTCGATGCCAGTGATGGAGAACTCCAGATTCTTCAACTCCGACACCCCTCGGACTTCGTACACTGGCATGGAGTAGAGCTTGATGTCAATCTCCGTGACCTCACGAAGGAACTCAACCAATATGATGCGAGCATCGGTAAGGAGGACCACAACCAACGCCCCTATGAGGTTCTCATCTACCCAGACCTCCTGCACGTGACAGGCGACCAGAGGCACCTCCCCTGGCTGAAGCCCGTGGGCGATCGCCTTGATCGCACTGTCGGAGACGCCATGAACGTTGGAATGTCTAATGATTTCCTTTAGCTTGTGGAAATCACTCATTTGTGGATTCCACTCCCTCGGCCCCTCTTTTCTCCCTGCGGAGTTCTCGATTGCATGGTCGACACTGCTACACGGACCTTGACATTGGACAGACGCACACCATCACCGACAGCATCTTCACCAGCGTACGAACGACCTCTCATCCAAAGGCCAACAGTTGCCCAACAACGTATAAATTCGTGGCGAGCGGAGTAGCGCTCTGGGGACGGCAGCGGATGATCCTCGTGGTGTGCGATCCTCTGACCATCGGCATTGCAAGTGGTGATGGGTTTCCGGGAGGTGCCTTACGAGGTCAAACGACCGAATGAACTGAAGCGGGGTGCGATCTAAAGTTGCCAGGTGCGATCTAATGATGAAAGTCCACCAAAGTATTTTGCGACGCCCTTTGATGGAATAGATCCATTGTGGTGGATCTCGTCGCAGAACGACCCCTCTGGTGAGACCCCTTACTTCGCCGGCCATCACCCCTTCGCCCGTCCTCTCCAAATCGGGTGGAGTCAGGACACGGCGGGGCGTTGGACATCGAGCGGAACAGATGCGCACGCTTGGGAAGTCATCTGCGGAGAATGCGGTGACAAGGGCGGACCTGTCGAGATTCAGTCAGACGCGGTGAAGGCTCGTCGTGGCCCTTATTCATCGAGGCACAAGGCCGAACGTGCGGCGACCAAACACTTCCACGGAACCAACTAGTCCGGCCTATTTCACGAGATGAGTGCAGGCCATGGGGCGACCCTTCGGGGAGTGCGCACCATCCCGACTTTCGTGGTCAGCATTACCGTTCTGTTGGCGGCGTCGGCGTTGGTAATGAGTCCGGCTGGTGCCGCCGGACTACCCAGGGGCGGTGTCATTGAGGTCACGGGTTACAAACTTGTAGCAGTTGTAGATAGCAGTGGTCCCGTTACGGCGGAAGCGAAAGGGGAAGAGGCTAAGGCGATACGAATCGCATTGTCGAATTTACCAACAATTGCGACACTGCCCTTGTGCGTTGATGAGCCGGACCCATTCACAGTCAGATTCGAGCCTCATGCCGGTGAGAACGAGCGTTCTACCTATTCTGCCATCGCAGGAGGCTGTCCGACTCCCGGTGTTGTGATCATCAGAAGTGGCAAATCGAGGCCGACGATACTGAAGGAAGACTGCGCACTAGAAAGAGCAGTGCTTGCCGTCCTCCCCACCGGTCGAGCCAAGGGGACCAGGCGATATCTGGCCACGGCCTTGCACGAGCCTGATTGCGTCGAGACGCATGCTCCCGACTCCACAACGTCGACGACGATCGTCTCCCTGAAAGTGGCTCCCCCCGCCACGGGATCGACTCTGATGGAGTTCGGCCGGTGCCAGGCGTCAGCGCTGCGACTTGAGGCGGCGCCGGTGTCAGAGAAGACCGAGCAGCATTCGCTCCTTTTGGCCATCACCAACGACGGAACGACCAGCTGCTCCCTGCTCGGATACCCCGGCATCACCCTCTATGACAGCCAGGGTGGGCAGCTACCGCTGACGTACCAATGGAAGGGAGACCAGATGGTCACTTCCTCGCCTCCACAAGCAGTAAACCTCGCCGTTGGGGCAATGGGTTATGTGCTGATCAACAAGAACGTCTGCGTGGGTTCGGAGGGTGCGGTAGCTTCAGCGCTCCACTTCATCCCGCCGGGCGACACCACGTCGATTACGATCGACCTGCCGATAGGTGGCCTCACGTCATGTCAGACCGGATGGGATCCGGGTTCCACCCTGGAGATCTCACCCATCGAGCCAACAGCGTCGGCTACGTTCGCCTCTTCATCGTAGCTTCGGTGACGCTCACCTCGCAGGTTCGTGCCCGGGCATCGGGGGCTGCGGTCGAGTCCGGCGTGGCTGTCGCCCCCGACGCCGGTGTTCGCGACTACTGGCTGGTCACGTCCACGGGCATAGTGGCGCCTCGGTTCCAGTTACTTGCAGTTGGTAGGCAGATCCTGGGTCCGCCCTCTTGCCCCCACCATGACAATTCTCGTGGCAACAAGAAGAGGGGCATCTATACCGCCATCAAATGAAGTCAAGCGGTACACGCCGGCAGAGACGCGGAGCGTAAAGGTGGGTCGCCAGCGGTTCGAAATGTTGGCCACGATCAAGTCATGTGCCAGGGTGTTCGTCCCGTGGTCCTGGATCCAGATCGCTGTGACCTTCATCGTCCCATGGGTGGCAATCACCTGTACCTCGACTGGGCTGTTCTGGCTTTCGACGCATGGCTCAGCGAAGCCCGTTATCCGCGCACCGGCGGCGGGTGTGCCCGGCCCACCGCACCCGACGAGGCTGAACGGAATGAGGCCGACAATCAGAATGGCTACCGAGCTCCGACGCACAAACGGCCAGCCTAGCGATCAGGTGTCTGGCCACCCGTTGAATTCATGGATCGCCTCCGGCCCTGCCCTAGCGACCAGGCCAGCTGCGTCGAGTCCTGGAAGCCATGGCAAGCCTGGAGCGAATCCCAATCCCTCGCCGATTCCGGCTCCCCGGCGACCGTCCCAGGTGGAGTGAACGGGCGGTCGTCTCCAGTTGAACTTGGCGGCGGTCAGAGGCTGGGCGAGACTCACCGGAAGTTGTGCGTTGGCCAGAATCCTCATGCAGCCGATCCACCGGACTGCCCAGGAGTCAGAACCCCAACCCCAGCTCCGCGAGGAAGTCGTCACGTTCCAGATCGGCATGGTCCTCAATAGCCGATGGATCCCACTCTCACCTCACTATGGCGTGCCACCACCACCACGGGAATAGGTGGTACCACCGTTGCAGGGTTACCTGGTTTATCGGATGCTTGGACCGGGTGCCCATACCGGGCCTCCGCAACGGAAGGATCATACCAAGGATCAATAGTCCTTAAATCTTAAAGCAATGGGGAGGATGCAATGAGCGATGAACGGATAAGCCGCTGGATGGGGCCGCTCGGCCTTTTGACGGTCATAGCGATATTCATCGGGTTCGGCCCGTTGGGCGGGAGCGCTCCGAACGAAAATGCCTCAGGTCTGAAGGTTGCGGACTATTACAACGCCCACGTGGCTACGAGCTGGGCTTCCATTTACGTTGTCGGGTTCGGGCTGGCATTACTGGTGCTGTTCGTGAGCCAGCTGCGCACCGCACTGCGCAAGGCCGGGGGCGAACAAACGTTTTGGCCCAATGTCGCCTTCGCCGCAGGCATCTTGCTCGTGGCAGGTGTCGTCCTGGCGGGTACGTTCCAGGTCGTTCTCATTCTCGCTTCCCACAACCATGAGTACGCCATCGCCAAGCTGGCGAACTTCGTTAGCGACAACAACGAACTCGGCTTTCTCTTCGGCATCGCTCTCTTGACGTTGGCCACTGGCGCCTCAATTCTGCTGAACCGTTCCGCTGATCCACTGCCCAAGACGCTGGGCTGGTGGTCGCTCCTGGTCGGTGTCGTCAGCTGCCTCGGACCCCTCGGGTTCTTCGCCGTTTTGTTCGGGTTGCCCATCTGGCTCATAGCCACTGGCTTCGTGATCGGCACCAAAGCTCGGCGATCAGCCAAAGGACTGCCCGCTGAGCCGGTTCTTGCCAGCGCTGACCTCGGCGCAACCTGAAACTACGCGGATCCTTGGTCGATTTCGCTCGCCATCAGGGCTACCGACGAGAAGACGTCATCGAGATGATCGCATCGCTCCCGTGAACTGGTTTTGTCGGGGCATCGGGTCGAGGTGAAGGTATTCACCGACCGGCCGCGGCTATCAGGTGAACCGCACGAGCCGCACGATGATCCTGAGGCGGTCTTCCGAGAAGCCCGACAAAGGCAGAGGATCAGACGGGCATGGTGGGTCGGTGGGGTCGGCCTGGTTCTTCTCGTGTTCTTGGTGGTGATTGACGCTGCTCACACGGGTCCGGGACGTCCAGCAATCAGCGCCGGCGCCGGTGACGCGAAGGCTACCGCTCCTTCTCGATCGGGCGGCAGAGCGGCGAGCGTCTCTGCACGGTACTCACTTGTCCAGCTGATCGGCGTGGCCGACGACGACGTCGCCTGGGCAGCCGGTGATACTGGCATTTTCGTGACGACGAACGGAGGCCGAGGTTGGCGCACGGTCACGCCGCCCAACCTCGACGACATCTTCCCCTCGGAACACATCGGTTCGATGGATGCCGTCGGGAAGAACGACCTGTGGTTGGTGTTGGTCGATGTCCCTGGTCTGGTGCCCTACTCGCAATCGACCAACGGATCGGATCGGGGTGGAGGGATCGATCGTTCGACCAATGGCGGCCAGTCATGGAGTTTTAGTGCGCTGCCGGGCTGCATCCAATCCTGTGGAGCTGCATTGTTCCTGAGCTTCGTCGACCCCGACCACGGTTTCGCCGCCGTTGGACCGGATCTGAGCGGTCCAACCGTATTGTTCTCGACCGCTGATGGGGGTGTCACATAGACGCCCAAAGGGGACATCCCCGATCTCGGTTCCATTCTTAGCGGTGGGCCTGGCCCAGAGCCGCAACTCGTCTTTACCAGTCCGCTCGACGGTTGGGCCGTTACTGGTCCGGCCTTTGGGGTCGACGACCAGATGACTTCGCCGGGCGGAGTCGTGTACCGCACGACCGACGGTGGGTCCTCGTGGTCCGTCGTGTCGGGCCTCCCTTCGACGAACCACTATGAACTACCGACCTTCTTCGGCACGCAAGACGGCGTCGTGCTGAGCAACGCCGAGGGTGTGGCGGGGCGACCCACGGGCGTGTACGTGACCGAGGATGGAGGATCAACATGGACCGCTCGGCCCACTCCTGACATTCCAGGGTTGCGGGAATTCAAGCCTAGTGGGCTCAGGTTCCGTTTCGCTCCCATCTCAGCGACGAGCTGGAAGATCGATGTGGGCTCGGCCCTCTACAGCACGACCAATGCTGGACGAACGTGGGTGCGAACCTTGCCGACGCCCAAGGTGACGGCTGGAACAACCACTGCCGTCGTGTTTGTGTCTTCTCGTGACGGCTTGGCTCTGTGGTCCGGGCCTCCAAAATGCGAAGATCGGGTCCATGCACCGGAGGCGAGCCAGTGTTTCCCCATCATGGTGGGGACGACCGACGGTGGGAACCGGTGGGCTCCCGTCACTCCGTAGGTGACTGAGACCGCTTGTCCCGTTTCGATTCCCTAGCCGAGAGCAACGTTGGCACTGCTCCAGTATCGCTCGGTGTCGAAGGGTTCCCACGAATGATCCGTTCGGCCCATGGCGATATCAACTGCCGGCGTGCCGCAGTGCACCGACTCCGAAAACCTCTTGCGCGACGAGGTCAGCGCTCGGGATCGGAATGACCGGTGAGGTAGGTGGTGATCGCTTGCGCGATGGCCTGAGCCGCCGACCGCTGGAAGGCGGTCGAGACTAGAAGCGCCGCGTCCGTCGAGTTACGCATGTTGCCTGTTTCGATCAGTACCTTGGTCACGGTGGTGAGGTTGAGTCCTGCCAGGTCGTTTCGGGGTTGCAATCCATCGATGCCATCGTAGGTGCTTGTCGGCATGCCGGTCTCGGCTAGGAAGATGTTGCGCAAGATCGTGGCAAAGGCGTCCGATGATGCGATGACGGCGTCGTTCGGTCCGTCGGCAATGGGCTCAAGGACTGTAAAACCACGTCCATTGGCAGGTCCACCGTCGGCATGGATGTCCACAGCCACATTGGCGTGAGCCTCATTGATGATGGCTGCGCGGGTAGTGACACACGGACCAATACCGGAGTTGTTGGGACGAGTCATCACTACCTCGGCACCTTCGCTCACCAGGTCGACCCTGAGATACGTCGCGACGTTGAAGTTGTACTCAGCTTCCGTGTAGCCACTGTCGGTCGCTGTCCCGGTTGTGTCGCAGGGCTCTTCCTCTCTTCCGTTCCAAATCGGCTGATTGATGATCTGCGGTGCGGTGTAGTTCAGTCCGTTGTGGCCAGGGTCGATCCCAATGACTTTCCCCGCTAACGGAAGTGACGTTCCAGACACCAGCCAATAACCCTCTCCGTCCGGTGTGGCCGCCATGCCCACGATCGGCGCGTTGAGCGGGACGCCACCCTCTGAGCCGTAGAACTGGGCGTTGCCGAAGGTGAACACGCCGCCGTCGGAGGCCACCAGCCAATAACCCTCTCTGTCCGGTGTGGCCGCCATGCCCACGATCGGCGCGTTGAGCGGGGCGCCACCCTCTGAGCCGTAGAACTGGGCGTTGCCGAAGGTGAACACGCCGCCGTCGGAGGCCACCAGCCAATAACCCTCTCCGTCCGGTGTGGCCGCCATGCCCACGATCGGCGCGTTGAGCGGGACGCCACCCTCTGACCCGTAGAACTGGGTGTTGCCGAAGGTGAACACGCCGCCGTCGGAGGCCACCAGCCAATAACCCTCTCCGTCCGGTGTGGCCGCCATGCCCACGATCGGCGCGTTGAGCGGGGCGCCACCCTCTGAGCCGTAGAACTGGGCGTTGCCGAAGGTGAACACGCCGCCGTCGGAGGCCACCAGCCAATAACCCTCTCCGTCCGGTGTGGCCGCCATGCCCACGATCGGCGCGTTGAGCGGGACGCCACCCTCTGAGCCGTAGAACTGGGCGTTGCCGAAGGTGAACACGCCGCCGTCGGAGGCCACCAGCCAATAACCCTCTCCGTCCGGTGTGGCCGCCATGCCCACGATCGGCGCCGATGGAGTTGTCAATGCGCTCAGACCGAGGGAGGCGCCGCCGAAGGGCACCACCGAATCGGCAGATAGAGAAAGACGTGCGACGTGAGGAGACACCGCCTCGTTCGAAGTCGCCGGTAACGGCTCCCAGAAGATCGTCGCCATTGCGGCAATCAAGAGTGAAGTGAGAATGGGGAGAGCCAGAGACTGCCGCAATGCCGATCTCAACGCTGTCTCCCGATCATCATCTACTCCATCCATCCGGACGGAAGAGCTGCTATTAGCGATGGAAGGTTAGCCGACGGCTCTCGGACCGACCCGCGTCGCTAGTTGCCAAAAGAAGTGACGACGACGAGCGACATCTTGCTTTGAGAGAACACTGAACATCCCCTCGTTCAGGCGCGTCGTCAATACAGGACTTCATTGGGGTGAACCACCAAGGACTTGCTAGACGATCCGTGAAAGGACACCCGCAACTCCCTACCACTGACCCGCCCAGTCACGTGGTGGAGATGGTACCAACCCTGCGCCAGGTCGTACCGCCATCGGTGGTCGCAATAACGCTCACGGGGTATCCATTTCTCGGCGGCGGATAGGCAAAGACCGAGGGCTCCGCTCCCACGACCCATCCGTGTGCCGGGTCGACGAAGGACGCATCGAGTTCAGTCAGTGGCGCAACCTCGGTGAGCGGGATTGTCCTCGGCGGCGAGTTGCCTGCCTCAATGACCAGGTCGGCGGTGCCGGTCGTGCCGCAGGCTCCGCAGTAGCCAAGGAACCAGGCGAACCCACCGGGAACGGTTCCCATATTGGCCACGGTTGCCGAGATAGAGGGCAAGCGCACCGTCGGGCCCAGTTCGTTGGCCAAGACCGGGGCCCAGCTTGCACCGTCGTCGGCAGTTGCCAGCACGACGTACGTCGAAGAGCCGGCCGCCTCTCCCCAGTCATAGAGTGCCCAGGCGTGGGATCCCGAACAGGTAAGCCAGGGAATGAGCGTGATCGTCGGAGCGAAGACCGCTGAGAGCTTCGGCACCTGGGCGTAGTCCATGGATAGGTCCCAGGTCACACCCGAGTTGGCGCTGCCGTAGACGTCGCCGTTCGCCCCACCAATCCAGATCTGTCCTGAGGCCGTTGCGCAAAGGGTTCCCGCCGCCACGGGAAGCTTCACGACTCGCCAACTCCGGCCGCCATCGTCGGTGCGAAGCACATGCCCGCCTTCGGTAACGGCCCATCCCCTAACCGGACTCGCGAAGTCGATGGCAGAGATGACTCGATCCTGTCGCTCGGCGAGACTGGTCCATCTGATGCCTCCATCCGTCGTCCGCATCAGCCCTGCTGGCTCGTTTCTTGCCGAGACCACGATGCTCCATGCATCCCTTGATCCGACTGCGTCGATCCACTTCTGTTGTAGAGGACCGCGGTAGGTGTCCTGCCAGCGGGCACCACCGTCGGTGGTGTGCAGGATGGAAGTTCCGCCCGGGAGAATGAGCCAGCCAACGTCGAACGTCGCGAACTGCATCAGCTGACCGGGAAATGGAGCCGGCTGGTTTGCACCAACGACGGTCGTCGTGGTCGGACTGGACGCACGTGACGTTGTTCCTCCGGCACATCCAGTGCCAAAGAGACCGGCCACACTGATCACTGCCACCCCCACGACGGCTCCTAGCCCTAGTACGGTCCCAGGCACTCGAGCCAAGGTTCGCTGCCGCATTCGAAGATCACCTGCCTTTCGAACTGGGATGACTGATCGTGACGGGGCCGAGCCGTTGAGGGTGAGCTGAAGTACTCAGCTGCAATCACGTTCAACGCCTTCGTTTCGTTGTCAGAGGTGGAAGACGCTGGGTCGAACTCGCCACCGTGGCGCTATTCGAGTTTCTCGAGACATCCCACAACCGCGCAGCGCCGCTACGCATCTCCTGGCACGATGACAACTCGAAACTCCAAACTCGAAACTCGAAACTCGAACTTGAACTTCGAACTCGAACTTCGACGCCGACCAAGAGAGTGACCTGATTCTAGAATCAGACTCCACCAAACCCAGCGCGCGCCGACCAGATCGGGCCCTTCTCGCCCCTGCGAACATGGCGGTGACAGTCACCGGGCCCGTTTTTTTCGGTCGTCTCCTACCATCCCAGGGTAACGAACAAGTTCTCCGCCGCGGCTGTCGTGTCGTAGGCAAGGGCTGCCTCGCCGTCAGCCTTAAGTCCGGGTTCGTCCTCCGTTGCGGTGGTATCGGCGATAGCCCGACCATGGTGACCAGTACAAGACGGCAAGCAATCCAAGGCCCACGACACCGAGGATGAGTAGTACCAAGGCTAGGGGATGGACCACCCCTGCAATCTGCGTCCCGACGAACGGTCCTAGCGGACCGGGAAATGCGACGTGGTTCGGAGCGGGTGCGAAAAGCCGAATCGGGCGAGCGGCGATGGCGATGGAGCGGCTCCGGGAATCGACCAGAAGGACCAAGCCGGCGCCGACGGTGAGCACGCCGAGGAAGGCGGAGAGGGCGATCGCCACGGGTCGTTGCCACGGAGACGGACGGTCGACCGTCTGCTGGCTCGTCACACCTCGAGCCACGGCCCACGACGCCGCGAACCGCCGTGGGTCAAAGGCACTGTTCCCGAGCACGTCTTCGGGTGAGCCTCCTTCGGCTTCGGCCTCTTCGAGGTCGGCCGAAAGGTCAGCGGCCATCTCGTTGGCGACGGGATCGGGCACTCCGAGCCTCCGCCACTCTCGGCGGCACTCCTCGACGAACTCGCTCACGGCGTTACCTCCGATTTCGCCAGACCGAGAGCACCGTCAACGGCGTCTCGCGTCGCTTGCCATTCAATGACACCGGTCTCCAAAGCCCGTTCACCCTCCAGTGAGAGGCTGTAGTACTTCCGCGGCGGGCCGCCGTTGCTCGCTGCCCGACGGGTCTCGACCAAACCATCGCGCTCGAGCCTGCCCAAGAGGGGGTAGATCGAACCTTCTCCGACGATGGAGAGGCCCCGACCCCGGAGCCGTTTGGTCATCTCGTAGCCGTACGCCGGCCCGTCGCCCATCACCGCCATCAGACAGAGGTCGAGGACACCCCGAAGGAGCTGACTGCGCCTGCCCTCTTGATTACTCATGCACCACAAGCTACCGTGCTAGTATCTTGCGCTGCAAGGCATAAGTTCCAATGATCGGCGAAGGACTCCTCGTTCGCCGCCGCTGCGCCTTCGGCTACCTCGGGCCCAACGACCGGGCAAGACCACGCTGATCTGCGTGCTGCTGGGCCTGACGCACGCCGATGCCGGTCGATGTTCCTGCAGATCCTCGCTGCGGCAGCCGGGCCGGAACCGGTCAAGGTCAATAACTCCGCGAAGCAGATCCCTCCTATCTATAGGGGATGGTGACCGATCCCCTATAGATGCAGAGTTGCCATCTACTACTCGGCCGCGTTCGGGTCTACCGAGAGTCCCGCCGGTTCCCCCTTGTTGAAGCGGAGGATGGATGGGCCGCCCAGCGTTGAATGGGCGATCACGATGAGCCCGGAGGCCACCATGATGTAGAGCACGTCCAACAAGATCTCGACGATTGCGCTGCGGCCCGCACCCCCGCCCCCGAAGACCGCCGGGCTGATGAGTTCAAAGAGGAAATAGATCGACAGTCCGAGACTGACGAGAGCCGTCACGAGGTAGAGGAAAGTGACAACCGAGACGTAGGTATGCAGTATGCGAGCGTTCGGACCGTCGGCGCGTCCGTCCCCCCTGGCGATCTCTAGTCCCTTGCGCAGATGTATGACCATGGTGCTTCCGGCAATCACCAGCAGTATCGCTCCGATGACCACCGAGCGGGCTACCGAGTTAGTGAGCGGCGCAGCGTGTGGCCCGATTAAGGAAAAGAGCGACGTTACGATGAGCACGGTGCCGGAGTAAGCCAGCTCCAGCATCACAAACGTCATAGCGAACAGATAGACACTGAGCGGCCGCAATCCTCGGGGGTCGGGTTCAGCCCTGTTGGCCACGACGATGATGACGAACAGCAGGATGAAGAGGGCGATGAGACCGGTTCCTGCGGCCACTCCGACAGATACGGCACCACCGACATTGATACCGGCCGTTTGCATATCAGCCCCCTTTTACTCGCCCTCTTCTTCTGCCCCAGCGGGTTCATAAAACTTATCCACCACATGCCTTGGCGCCGGGGATGGTTGCGTTCGCGCCAAAACCACCTTTGCCTGATGGTGACCGTGATCCCGTCGAGGGCGGAGTCGGCGTGACCTTCAAGGACGCTGTCAAGTAGCTAGACGTCAAGAGAGGGAAGTAACTAGAAAGGCAGTTCACGCGTCCCTGGTGCTCATCCGCCAGGCCCCGATGGCTGTCCAGAACACGATCCAGCCCACGATGACCAGTGAGGCCGCCAAGGTCGACTCGGGTATCAGCGACAGGCCACCCGGGCCGCCACCGCCGCCACCCGGGCCCCCGCCGCCGAAGGGCGACGGCAGGCCGCCCGGCTCTATGTGGACCATGGCGACGCCGACGATGCCCCGCTCGAGGTTGACCAGGTGGGTGAGGACGTGGCGGCTGAAGAGGGGCGTCAGGATCAGCTCGAGCACCACCAAGAGGATGACCGGGACCGTCCGCTGGCCCATCAGCGAGGAGAGCCCGAGGCCGACGGTGAACCCGATGGCCGCCTCTAAGGCGATCCACAGGCCGACGTCGACCATCAGCGAGGTCGAGGGGACCAAGAAGGTGGCGCGGTAGTCCGAGTAGTTCTGATTGGCCATGGTGACGGCGAACGCCGCGATCTGCGCGTGGCTGACGTGGACGGGGACGAGCGTCCCCTGGGGGGTCTTGGTGACCGCGATGGGACCCGAGGGACCGTTGCCGTTGGCGCAGGGCACGTTGGGCGGGGGGTTCGGCCCGTTGTAGCTGAAGTTGCAGATCACCTCGTCGGCGTGGGCGGCGGCCCAGCTGTCCAAGGCCGGACGCGAGAGCCCCTGGGGCACGATGGCCCCGTCGTAGTTGAGCTGGGTCGGGGCGGCGAACACGCACACCGCGCAGACGATCGTGTAGCCGACGGCCACCATGGAGATGACGATGGCCAGGCCGGCGGGGATCCGGGCCAGATACAGAGCCAGGCGGGAACGGCCGGTGATCACCAGGTGGCGGAACATCCCCTCGGTGAGGTCGACCGACCCTGCCGTGCAGCCGACGACGGCCGCCACGATGAACCCGAAGATGTACATGAAGCCGGTCACCAGCGAGGTGAAGATGGAGTAGCCCCCGGCCGGCCCGTAGGATTTGGGGGCCACGGCGTGGGAGATGAGGCGCACGGCGAGGAAGACGACCGGGATGCCGATGTTGACGGCGATCAGGGCGATCATCAGTCCGCGGCGCTTGCGCAGCTCCATGAGGCGCGTGCCGAGCATGCCCCACGTCGGGATCCACGAGCCGCGGTGATCGCGGCGCAGCTGCGCCGGGATCGGAGTGGGAGCCGCCGCCGCCGGGCCGATGTCGTAGATCGTCGTCATTGGGGCTCCCCCAATCGGCTGGTCACCGAAAGGAACCACTGCTCGAGCGAGGCCTGCATGTGCTGGAGCCGATAGACCGAGATCCCGCCCTCCACCAGCAAGCGGTTGATCTCTGCGATGGCGGCGCGCTCGGTGCTCTCGGGTAAGGAGATCGCCAGTCCGTCCGTGCCGACTTGGACGTGGGCGCCCAAGGCCGTCCCGTCGAGCAGGTGGCGGGCCCCGTCGGGGTCCGAGCACTCGACCTGCACCTCGAAGGAGGACCCGGCGAGCAGCTCGGAGATCGGACCCTGGCGGATCACCGTGCCCCGATCGACGATGGCCACCGCATCGCAGGTGCGCTCGACCTCGTCGAGGAGATGGGACGACAGCACCACGGTGCGACCTTCAGAGACGAGCGACTTGATCATGTCGCGGATGTCGAGCATGCCCGCGGGGTCCAGGCCGTTCATCGGCTCGTCGAGAATGAGCAGGTGGGGGTCGCCCAGCAGGCAGGCGGCCACCCCCAGTCGCTGGCGCATGCCCATGGAGTACTTAGAGACCTTGTCGTCGGCTCGATGCAAGATGCCGACCCGCTCGAGGGAGGGGTCGATGCGGCCCTTGGCCGCCGGCTCACGCGCCGCGGCGAGGATCTGGAGGTTCTGGCGGCCGGTCAGGTGGCCGTGGAAGCGGGGCTCGTCGACGATCGCCCCGACCCGGGCCAGGGCCACGTCACGGTGGCGGGGGACGGCGTGGCCGAGGAGGAACATCGCACCGGCATCGGCGTGCGTCAGGCCGAGCAGCACACGGATCAGCGTGGTCTTGCCCGCACCGTTGGGTCCGAGGTAGCCGAAGGCGCAGCCGCGGGGAACGAGGAGCTCGACGTCGTTGACGGCGACGTTGTCGCCGAATCGCTTGGTCAGCCCGTGGGTCTCGACCGCCCACTCATCGGTCTGGTTGCGCGGAGCAAGTAGGTCGGTCATGCCGTGACAGCACCTCGCTTCCGAGCTCCGGAGTGATCTCGGTCCCTGCGAATCAGCTCCGCTTCTCCATGCACGCTCAGGAGCATACTCAGTATGTAAGCCCGTGTGGGATCACGGAGTTTGCCGAGCCCGGGCGGGTGGTCGGCGAGCAGAGACGGTCCTCGGATCCGCCACCCGAGGCAGAGCAGCGCCCAGGAGTCTTCGGGGAAAGCATCGCAGAATAACGTCGACGATCGCGCTGTCGTGGCGTCGCTTTCGAGAGACCGGGTCCGTGGGATTCAGTCCCCCCTGAGGCCCCCCTTCACCCTCAAACCCCAACGGACCCGGTGCCAAAAGTGAAATCTAATCGTCATATGTTCGTCATAACAGTCAGGTTACGAAGATTTTATGAACGGCACCGGTACCTCGACGTCCTCCCCGGAACGGCATGGCACGCCCGGCGGCCCGAAGTGATGTCGTACCCTGCCCTCGGCCCATGAAGATCCCGATGAATGTCGCTACAGTGGTGGGCGTAGCTCGCACCTGGACCGAAAGGGGGATGGGAGAACGGCGCCCGCCGTACCCACAGTCGCCAATGTCTGAGATCCTCCCTGGTGTCGTTCGCCAAAACGGCTACATCGTCCGTGACCTCGATTCGGCGATGGAGTCATGGTGCGCCGTGGGCGTCGGCCCGTGGTTCACCATGCGGGACCTGCGGTTGCGTGACTTTCGATACCGCGGTCAGCCGAGCGAGCCGGTCCAGTCCATCGCCTGGAGCAACTCGGGGACGCTCCAGATCGAGCTGGTCCAACAGCTGAATGACGCGCCGAGTGCCTACCGAGAGTTCCTCGACGCCGGGGGTGAGGGTTTCCACCACCTGGCATGGTGGGCCGAGGACTTCGAGGGCGCGATGGCGCGAGCCAAAGCGACAGGCTGGACCGTGGTGCAGGACGGTGGTGAAGGTGGCACGAGGTTCGCCTATTTCGACGCCGGTGGCGTGACGAGTACGGTCATTGAGCTGTCCGAGCTCACCGACGGAACACGGGCGTTCAACGACATGGTCGCAGCCGCGGCCGCCGACTGGGACGGCATCACCGACCCTGTTCGACCGGTTGTGTTCTAAGGACGCGCGACGAGGTTCAGGGGATGAACGCGGGAAGCGTTTCCCAGCCCCTGACGACAGAGGCCGAGGACATGTGGGCGTTGTCGCGGTCGATCTCCCACTCGGGGAAGCGCTTGAGGACTTCATGGAGCGCGATCTGGCCCTCGAGTCGTGCCAGCGCAGCACCGAGGCAGTAGTGGATGCCGTAACCGAAGGTGAAGTGCTTGACGGGCTTGCGAAGGATGTCGAAGCGATCGCCGTCTTCGTATCGTCGTTCGTCGCGATTGGCGGAGGCGATGAGGAAGACCATCACGCTGCCCTTCGGCACGGTAGTCCCGTGCAGCTCCACGTCACTGCCGACGTAGCGAGCGAAGTTGTGGCCCGGAGGCTCGTAGCGCAGCACCTCCTCAACGGCAGAGGGGATGAGGGCAGGATCGTCGACGAGCTCCCGCCGCTGGTCGGGATGGTCGGCCAGCACCTTGCCGGTCCAGCCGATCAGTCGGGCGGCCGTCTCGTTGCCTGCACCGGCGACGAGTGACACGTAGGTGAGGATCTCCTCACGGGTCAGACGGCGCACCCTCCCCGTCTCGTCCTCCATTTCCGCTCGGAGCATGTCGGTCATGAGGTCGTCGGATGGGTGCTGGGCCCGCCAATTGATGTACTCGTCGAACATCGCAGCGTCGCCGAAGCCCTCCTCGACCTGCATCGGCTGGCCTGGCTCGGTGCGCATGCTCCCGGTCGCTCGTTCACGGACGGCCTCCTGGTCTGATTCGGGTATGCCCAGGAGCATGCTGATCGTGCGCATCGGCACCTGCGCCCCGAGGTCGGCGACGAAGTCGAATCGCCCCGCGCCGACGAGGGGGTCCAGGCTGCGGGCGCAGAAGGAGCGGATCTGCGGCTCCAGCTCCGCCATCCTCCGCGGCGTGAACACGCGGGAAAGCAGCTTCCGGTGACGGGTATGGGCGGGCGGGTCCTCGAAGATGAGCAAACCGGGCGGCATTTCGACGTCGGCGCGGATGAAGTCCAGGAACGCCCCACGACCGGAGATATACCTCTGGTGGTCGGTGAGGACCGCCTCGACATCTTCGGCCCGGCTGACCGCGAAGAAGTCGTGGCGGTCGTTGTAGTAGAGCGGCGCCTCTTCCCGGAGCCGCCGGTAGACGGGGTAGGGATCGGCGTCGATCTCGACGTCGTACGGGTCGTAGTACACGTCGCTCGGACTCGTCACCGACACGTCAGGCCTCCCCGTAAGCGCACGCAGACACCGCCGATCGTAGACCGTCGAGATCGTCCCATGGCGGTGCGCGTAGCCGCTACCGTCGGAGCAGAAGAGCATGGAGGTGACGGACGGCATGATCGATGACTGAGCACGGGAGCGACATGGACCGAACCGCGGAGTGGGAGTCCTTGAAGGGTCGCCATCTCCGCCCAATGGACGAACGACCGGCCTCAACGGCCCGAGGCCTGCATCACCTTGCCGTGCTCTGCAGCGATGTCGAGCGAACCATCACTTTCTACCAGGACCTCCTCGAGTTTCCCCTGGTCGAACTGTTCGAGAACCGGGACTACCGCGGTTCCACGCACTTCTTCTTCGATATCGGCCACGGCAACTATCTGGCGTTCTTCGACTTCCCCGGCCTCGACCTCGGCGAGTACCGCGAAGTACTCGGGGGCCTGCATCACATCGCCATCTCCGTCAGCCCCGAACAGTGGGACCGGCTCGTGGCCAAGCTGGAGTCGGCGGGGATTGAGGCCCATATCGTCAACGGCTCCTCGGCCTACTTTCCGGGACCCGATGGCGAGCGACTCGAACTGCTCTCGTATCCACTCAACGACATGTACGGCACGATCGTCGGCTGAGTCGCCGGCGCGTCGCCGGCGCGTCGCCGGCACGCGGCCCTTGGTCGTGGGGAGCCGGACGGAGCAATCGGCATGCCGGCGGGCCGGCTGAGGTCGTACGATCGTCGCCGAACGGTCGCACGCTGTCATGAGCAGCTCGGCGCAAGGCAGGTGGAAAGACGAGTGCAGATCGCGATGACGCTGGCCGACTCCGAAGGGTTTCACGACTCCGTCACCCAGGTGGCAGAGCTGGAAAGGGCGGGACTGGATTTCGTCTGGGTCGCCGAGAACTCCGGCTTCGA
Organism: uncultured Acidimicrobiaceae bacterium; assembly: GCA_963779735.1. Classification (GTDB taxonomy): domain Bacteria; phylum Actinomycetota; class Acidimicrobiia; order Acidimicrobiales; family RAAP-2; genus Bog-473. The sequence continues at coordinate 114,213 of CAVZZJ010000012.1, read as the reverse complement.
CGCCTCGAGTCGCATGGGATACCTGGCGGCCCGGACCGGGCGGGTCCAGATCGGTTCCAACGTGCTCCCGATCTACACCAGGACCCCGACTCTCATCGCCATGACGGCGGCGGGCATCGACTTCCTCGCCGATGGTCGGTTCCACCTGGGTCTCGGGGCGGGCGGGCTCCGGCTCCTCGAGGGGTGGCACGGCGTGACCTTCGACGGTTCCCTCGGGCGAACACGGGAGATCGTTGACATCTGCCGCGAGATGTGGGCCAGGGAGTCTCCGCTCAGGCACGAGGGCAGGCACTACCAGCTGCCGTTGGCACACGGTCGGGGAGCGGGTTTGGGCGAGCCCCGCATGATCCTCGAGCAACCGGTCCGCTCGCGAATACCGATCTGGTTGGCGGCCATCGGCGAGCAAAGCGTGGCCTTGACGGCCGAGATCGCCGATGGCTGGCTCCCGCTCCTACTGATCCCCGAGAAGGTCAAGGACGCCTGGGGCGCCGCGTTGGCGGCCGGGCGAGCCCAACGGGAGCCGTCGCTCGGCCCGCTTCAGATCTCGGCCGGCGGTGCCTTGGCCATCGGCGAGGGCGACGAGGTGTTGAAACTGCGTGACCTCTCCCGGCCCAGCGTCGCGTTCTTCGTCGGAGGCATGGGGCCGAAGGGTCGCAACCACTACAACCTGCTGGCCCGCCGGTACGGGTACGAGACCGAGGCCGAGCGAATTGAGGACCTCTACCTGGCAGGCAAGATCGACGAGGCGGCGGCGGCGGTTCCGGCTGAGTTACTGGAGCTCACCTCGCTCGTGGGGCCGCGAGGCTTCATCGCCGAGCGGCTCGCCGCCTACAAAGAAGCAGGAGTGACGCAGCTACAAGTGTCGCCGATCCTCACCGGGGACCAGAGCGCGGCCGACCTGATCGGGCAGCTAAAGGAGCTCGCCGACTGAATCGACGGGCGCCGCGTGGATTTGGACCGGTGCGGGCACTGGCGCGGGCAACCCATATCGCGCCCGAGACGCTTCTTGGTTGCAGGAACGTTGCGAGCCGGTTGAATTCCCGGAGAATCACACGGGACGATTGACTCTCATAGAAAACCAAGTCAGAGTTTCGATCGACAGAACGAATGCAAGCCTGAAGACTCACGGCGTCAGATCCACAGCGATACGAGGGACAGCCACGTATCCGAGAGTTTGTCGTGGGCCATTTTCGACAACCGTCGCGCAACACGTTGTTCCTTCGCGGTCTTGAGCATCTCTCAACCCGAGCAGTGGATAGGTGGTAGTGATATGGACGACAGAGTCGAGGTGTTCACCGACGTGAGAATCAGAGTCCCTTGATTCGCCACAAGGTGGGCTTCCGGGTGCAATTATTGAGAATCGCCGCGATTCTCGGAGTGGGGATCTCGCTTGCGATGGCGCCTGTGGCGTCGGCGCAGACGCGATCGAGCGCCGGCGTGAAGAGTGCTGATAGTTATGCAACCCTCGCCCAGGTGCGCGCCGCCATCAAGTCCGCTCAGCACCTCTCGTCGCCTCCATCGCACGTCATCCCTTCTCTCTCGACGCTGGCTGCGCAAGATGATTGGGGTGGCGATCTTCAAGCGCAGAGCAACTGCCCTGCATTGGGTGTCGATGATGCAACCTTTGACGTCGCCAGTTGCACCTTTGGAGACAAGAGCTCGACAACGGTCGTCGCGTTGGTCGGAGACTCGCGGGCACAGATGTGGCTCGATGTCTTCAATAGCCTAGGACTGTCCGAGCACTTCAAGCTCGTTCTCATGGCCAAGAGCGGGTGTCCCGTACCCCTAGGGACCTATCAGACGAACAACAACGGGGCCGTCTCGAAGTCACCCTGGAGCGCTTGTACCGCGTTCCACTCGTTCGTCGCCTCGACCCTCAAGTCCCTCGACCCGGCGGTCATCGTCGTCTCGAGCAACTACCAGCTCGATCTCGCCGATCCTCCCCACGTTGCCTCTGCCAAAGAGGTCAAGCAGGGCATGGTCAAGTTCCTGGAGTCCTTGCCAACGACCTCCAAGACGGTTGTGCTGGGCGGGTTTCCCCAACCTGCGGATACGGCGAATCCCACGCTCTGCCTTTCGAAGGGGCCGAAGCGGATCGATGTGTGCAACTTCGTTCCCTCGGGCACGGTCGACGCGGAGAACGCCGCCGCTCAGTCGGCCGCGAAGGTCGCCGACGTCGCGTTCATCAACCAAACCCCCTGGTTCTGCGCCGCCACCTGTCCACCGATCATCGCATCGATCATCCCCTACACGATTGACGCGTACCACGGCGACAAGACCTATCTGAACTACCTCACGGGCGTCCTGTGGAGCTCTATCAAGCCGTTCGTTCAGTAGTTGAGTAGTTGATGGACCGGCCCGATCTTTCCGACCGTGTGGCCCTGGACGTATCGCCCCGGCGAGGGCGCCACGTGCGGTCGGAGGATGACCCGGGCACCCTGCTCGGTGACCGAAAGTATCGTCCCGACGTCGAAGGTCTCAGAGCCGTAGCCGTCGGTGCCGTCATTCTCTTCCACGCCAAGTTGGCCGGCTTTACGGGGGGTTTCGTCGGTGTTGACGTGTTCTATGTAATCTCGGGATTCGTCATCACGGGCGTGTTGCTGAGAAAATGTGAGGCGTCGGGCTCGCTTGGATTCAAGGACTTCTACGCCCGACGAGCCAGAAGGATCCTCCCAGCGGCCGGTCTGGTCCTCATCGCGACGATCCTCGCGAGCTACCACTGGCTGGGGTTCATACGTGGGGCGGAAGTCGCCGACGATGCTCGTTGGTGTGCCGTCTTTCTGGCCAACTTCCATTTTCTCTCCATCGGAACCAACTACTTTTCGAGCCAACTCCCGCCTTCGCCGCTGCAGAACTACTGGTCATTGGCAGTTGAGGAGCAGTTCTACCTCGTCTATCCGTGCGCGTTGGCGCTCAGTCTGGTCGTGATACCTAGGCTCTCCGTTCGCCACAAGATCATGATCTTCACCGGCGCAGTCATTCTTGGCTCCCTTTCCTGGTCGATCTACCAAACCTCGGCCGACCCCTACGGGGCATACCTCTCGAGCCTCACGCGTGCGTGGGAACTTGCCGTCGGAGGGTTCGTTGCGGCCGGGACGCAGTATTGGCTTCGCATGCGACGGGACGTGGCGGCGTGCGCAACCTGGCTTGGGGTTACCGGCATCCTCATTGCGGCCACGGAGTTCACCGGAAGTACGCCGTATCCCGGTTGGGCGGCCGTTCTTCCAGTGGCGAGTGCCGCCCTGATCATCGCCGGCGGGATGTCCGCTGGGCGTTGGGGCGCGGAGATCCTGCTCGGCACCGTTGCGTTCCGCTGGCTGGGCAAGCTCTCGTACTCCCTCTACTTGTGGAGTTGGCCCGTGCTCACCATTGCCGCTCAATCGTCTTCCAAGCCTCTCTCACTGACCCAGCGACTGCTGACCATCCTCGCCTCCCTCGTTCTCGCCGCACTCACGTATGCGATCGTGGAGAACCCCATCCGACACTCCAAATGGGTGGCGGCATCGTGGCGCCGTGGGATCCTCGTGGGAGTCGTGATCGTCGTTGCCGTCCTGCTCGTCGCCACGCTGGAGATTCACACCACCCACACCCTGTAGACACGACGAGGTCTCTGGGCGGCTCTGGTTGGCCGCGACGTCAATCGGTTATCAGGTGCCGAACCTCGGCCGGCCGGAACGAGTAGTGGCACCGCCAGTCGACCACTTTGCCTTCTGAGTCGAGTCGCATCGAATCGACCCCGGTCCTGTCGGTGCCGTCGGGGAGATGGCAGGTGTAGGCCAGGATCACGCTGTCGACCCCCACGTAGGAGGCGTCCAAGGTGTAGCGGATGCCGGCGGCCCTCCGGAGCGAATCGGCCACGTAGTCCCGGAGCGACGCGTAGCCCCGGATCTCCGAGCTGGTCGTGTCGCCGGTCAGCGCGGGCACGAAGGGCGAGCTGAAGACGATATCGGTGCCGAATGGCGCCATGATCGTCTCGAGGTTGGCCGCGTTCCAGCCCTCCTCCCAGTGACGCTCCAGCATTCGGACCGTTGACTCCTCCAGCATGGCCCCACCCTTACCCGGCTAAGTGAGCGATCGCTCGCTAGAGCAATGGTAGCCGGGTGGAGGCCAACTGAGCTCATTCCGACTGAGCTCATTCCGACCCTGTGCTGTACGAACGTATAGGCTATGCCGACGGCCGCGGTGAGCCTGCGCACGTCCGAACACCTGCCCCCGACATCGAACCGAGGAGGACGAGATGGCCGACGAGTTGACGTGGATGCCGGCGTGGCGGATCGGTGAGCTCATCCGAGCCAAGGAGGTGTCACCGGTAGAGGTGCTGGAGCACTTCCTCGGTCGGATCGAGCAGCACCAGGGGACGCTCCGGGCGTTCGTCCACTTCGACGAGGGTCGGGCTCGCCAAGATGCGCAGGCGGCGGAGTCCGCCGTCTTGGAAGGGGGCGAGCTGGGACCCCTGCACGGGATCCCCATGGCGGTGAAGAGCCACCTCGACATTGAGGGTCTCCCGCAGACCCCGCCGTTCGGAGCCGACATCGCCTACCACGACGACCTCACCGTCGAACGGCTGCGCGGCGCAGGGGCAGTGATCGTAGGACACACGGGCATGCCCATTTATGCCGGCGACGGAAGCTTCGACTATGAGGCGACCGCCCGCAATCCCTGGGATCCCTCCAGAACGCCCGGCATCTCCAGTGCCGGCAGCGCCGCCGCGGTGGCCGCCGGGCTGTTGCCGGTGGCCCTGGGCTCCGACGGTGGGGGATCGACGCGCCTTCCCTCGGCGTACTCGGGCCTGGTGGGCGTCCACCCCACCGGTGGGATGGTCCCCTGGCTGGGAGCGATGCCGAGCGCCACCTCGACGATCGGGCCCATCGCGCGGGACGTGCTCGACGCCGCCACCGTGCTGTCGGTGATCGCCGGGCCCGACGGGCGCGACGAGATCGGGCTCCACGTCGAGCTGCCCGACCCGCGCAGCGAGCTCGACCGCGGTGCCGAGGGCCTGAAGCTGGCCTGGACCGACGACTTCGGCTTCGCGATGGACTACGCCGTCGACGAGAGCCCACGGGTGATCCGCCACATCCGAGAGGCCGCATTCGCGTTGAACGGGATCGGCGCCAGCATGGAGCCGGCCAACGAGCAGTGGGAGGACTTCGGCATCATGATGCGGGCGAGCTTCGCCGCGGCGGGCGTGGCCAGCATGGGACTCGAGGGGGGCGGGGGCGCAGACGACCTCCTCCGTTCGGCCGCCGCCGTTCGCCAGCGAAACTGGCTGCGGTTCCGGAAGCTCTTCGGCGAGTTCGACCTCCTGTTGTCTCCTACCATCCACAGTGTTGCGCCAACCCTTGAGGTCTTTGCCAGGCGAATCCCCTCGGGGATGTCCATCGTGGAGGGGGGCCCCGGGCCGATGAGCTACGCCGCCTACACCGGGCAGTTCAACCTGTTGAAGTTCCCCGCCGTCTCGGTGCCCTGTGGCTTCGTCAATGGGTTGCCGGTGGGGCTGCAGATCGTGGGTTTCCCGGGGACCGACGCCAAGGTCCTTCGCTTGGCACAGGCGTTCTGCCGAGCCTTCCCACGAGACGAGCGCCCACCGGTCGGTTGATCGCATCGGGCCGCCCCGGGCGGGTCCACCCGGCGGGCTCCACCCGTCGTCCATTGGTTCTGCCGGTCATCCCGCGGACTCGAAGACAGGGAGACCGGAGTTTCATGACCCGAACCCGGCGATGCCCTTCCCGATCAACACGAAGCCAATGACCAGGATGAGCACGGCCATGATGGTGGCGTTGTTGGCCTTCAGCCAGTCATTGGTCGAGTCCAAGATGCCCGTGGCCCGATCGCCCATAATCAAGTTGAGGATCACGGGCAGGGCGACCGTGCTCACCGCGATCACCGTGAAGACCACGATGGAGACCGCCTTCTGGCCGCTGGTCGTCGCTCCCTGATCGATGGCCAGCCCTGCCGCCACCAGCAGCAGAAGGTTCTTCGGGTTGACCGCAGCGAGGAGGACGCCGAGACCGGCGGACTTGGGTGGGGTGATGCTCTCGATTCTGGTCAGCCATTTCGGCAATGCCGGCGGCTCTGTCCCCTTGGGTCGCTTGCGCCAGTCCCGGAGCCCGACGATCAGCAGAAGAACGCCGAGCCCGATCTTGATCCATGACACGGTCGAGGACGGGCCCGACGACGACTGAAGGGTTGCGGTCCCGGCGACCGCAACGACCACGGACAGGACCACGGCGACGCCGGCCAGCCATCCGAAGAGGAAAGAGGAACTGTTCGCACCGGCTCGTTTCGACAGCAGCATCAGGATGATGGCGATGATGGGAATGGGGCTGATGGCCACTCCGATGGCCAACGGAAGCGAATCGCCTAGTGCCTGTCCCACGGTGCTCTCCCGTTGCATCGCTCTCGACCACCCTAAACCGGACGCGTTCGCCCGGGAATCCCGTGAGGATGCGTCGTCGTTGGATACGGTGTCGTCCATGCGGCAGGCCGTTCGGGCAGTGACTTCGAGCCTCTAGTGCCGATACAGGCGATTCCGCTGGCGCTCATCGCCAGCCTCTACCCGTTTGGCTTGGCGGTGCTGTTCTTGCTCTTTGAGTCGACGCGTCCCCTGGCTCGCTCCGTGGTTTTCCTGGCCGGGGCCGCGGTGTGCACCCTCACCGTCGGCTTCTTGTTCGTCTTCGTCCTCCGGGACGCCGGGGTCAACCAGAGCAGCGGACAGACGCCACGCTACTGGATTGAGGTGGCGATCGGCGTGGCATTCCTGGCCGGTGCCTGGGTGCTCGCCCGCCATACCCCCAAGCCCAAGGCCGACGCCGGACCCTCTCGGGTGACCAAGGCCGTCAGCGGCTCTGGAATCCTCGCCGTGTTCGTGGCGGGTATCGCCATGTACACCCCGTCCCCTACGTACCTGGCCGCTCTGGAGGTCGTCGACAGCTCCAAGCTGAGCGATGCTGCGACATCGGTCTGGATCGTCATCGTCGTCTTGCTCCTGCTCATAACCATTGAGGTTCCCATCCTGCTCTACTGGTTGGCCCCGACGTGGACGGTTCCCCGGCTCTCCGCGCTCAACGCCTGGCTCTCGCGCAACGGCCGCAACTTCTTTGCCATCGTCCTGGCCGTTCTTGGTGTTTGGGAGTTGACCAGAGGGCTCGTCGGCCTCCTGTAGTGCTCGGTTCGGCTACACGAGGCCCCCCGGTGCGGGCAGTGCGTAGAGTCCAGCCGATGGGACAGACGGACATCTTCGAGCGGTTGCACCCAGAAGTAGCCCCTTGACCACCACCGTCGTCTTTGCGCTGCTGGCCGCTTTTTCGAATGCGGTCAACCTGATGACGCAGCACTCGGCCAGCATCGATGCTCCGAAGCGCGCCAAGCTCTGGAAGCTCGTGCGCTACCTGCTGCACCAGCCACTGTGGCTGCTCGGGTGGATCGCCGCAGTGGGCGCATTCGCGTTCCAGGCCCTCGCCCTGCACAACGGTCAGCTTTCCGTGGTCCAGCCCCTCCTCGTGACCGAGCTGGTGTTCGCGCTCATCCTGCGGCGAATGTGGCTCCACCAGGACGTGGCGGGAGGCGCCTGGACCTCCGCGCTCGTCGTGTGCGTGGCTCTCGCTGCGTTCCTGACGGTGGCCGAGCCCCAGGGAGGGCATCCCAATCCCGATCCCGCCGAGTGGCTCTCCGCGCTGGCCACGTTCGGCGGCGCCATCGCGGTGTCGGCCCTGTTGGCCATGCGTGGGTCGCCGGTGCGCCGTGCGGCCCTCTTTGCGATCGCGGCGGCACTGTCCTGGGCCGTGATGGCCACCTTCATCAAATCGACCGTCGACACGCTGGCCGCGTTCGGTTTCTTCGGAATGTTCACCCATTGGCCCCTCTACGCTCTCGCCGTGGCGGCCGTCGTAGGCACGCTGCTCCAACAGTCCGCTCTCCACGTGGGTCCACTGAGCGTGTCCCAGCCACTGCTCGTGGTGGTCGACCCGTTCGCCAGCATCGTTCTCAGCGTCTGGCTCTTCGACGAGCACTTCACGGACAGCCCGGCGAAGATCGCCGTGGCCGCCGTGGCTTTCGTAATAATGGCCGGGGGTGTCACGATGCTGTCGAGGACCGCCCCGGCCGACCTGGCCCCGTCGGGGGCGGACACCTGACCCCGACGGGGGCCGACGGGCGGTGACAGGCCTGCCGGCGCCGGGAGGGGTCGGCGCGACCTCCCTACAGGCCCGACTCGACGGTGACCCGCCCGCTCGCCGCCGCGGCCTTGAGGGCCTCGAAGTCCCGCTCGTTCTGGTCGGCGTACGTCTCGGCGAAGGTGGCGATGGCCCGGTCGAAGGTGGTCGAGCTGCCCAGGTAGCTGGCGATGGCTATCCGGTCGCCGGAGCGGGCATGGGCCCGGGCCAGGGCCTGGGCGCAGACCCCGACGTACTTCGCCAGGCCGGCCGGGATCGACCCTTCGACCTCGAAGGATCCCTTCCAGTCACGCAACTGCCGCACGTAGTAGTCCCGGGTGACGCCGTCGGGGCCCAGCACCTGTTCGTACCCGAGGAAGATGTCGCTGGCCGACTGCATGAGGTGCTGGCCCGCCACCACCCGGGCGCCGTGGGTGGCGTAGCCGCTCTTGCCCACGAACTCCTCCAGCACCGAGGCCTCGGCCTCCTTGGCCTGGAGAAAGAGGACGTCGTTGTTGTCCCGGCCCTGCATCAGGAGGATCCAGGCGCGGGTGCCGACGCTGCCCACACCCACGACCTTGCGGGCGATCTGGAGCAGCTGGAACCCCTCGAGCAGGTGACGGCGGTCGGTCTGGAGGCTCTTGCGGTACTTGCGCACGAGTTGGTGGAGCGAATTCATGATGTTGTCGCTCACCTCGTGAGGAAAGACCTCCTCAACGGGGACGATCAGGGGCGGGTCGCTGACGATGCGGCGCTCGCCGTCGACCACCTGGGTGAGCTTGTCCAGCGCCTGGAGGCTGTCCCGTGTGCGCGCCTTGGAGACGACCTTGGCAGCGGTTTGGGCCATGTGCTTGTCGGCCTTGGAGCCGGTACCCGCCGTGGCCTGAAGGTCGGCCAGCAGCGCCGCCACGTCGATCCGGGAGTACCAGACGTCCATGGTCGACATGGCGGCCAGCCGGTTCATCTCGGTCCGGTAGGCGGTCCCGACTTCCAGGGCTGCGGTGCGCCCCTCCTTCTCGGTGAACTCCCGGTCGCGGGCGGCGATGACCACGCTGGCGGCCAGACGCTTCAGGTCCCACTCCCACGGGCCCGGAAGGGTCTCGTCGAAGTCGTTGACGTCGAACATCAGGGCCCGCTCGGGCGAGGCGAACAGGCCGAAGTTGGACAGGTGGGCATCCCCGCAGACCTGGGTCTTGAGACCGGACCGGGGAGTGGTGGCCAGGTCCGAGGCCATGATGAGCGCCGCACCCCGGTAGAACGTGAACGGAGAGACCAGCATGCGCCCGTAGCGGATGGGGACCAGCTCGGGCACACGGGTGGTGGCCTGACGCTCGAGCAGGCTGACCGGGTCCGGGCGGTCTGCCGCAGGGCTGAACTCGGCATGGGAGGAGCGCGGCACCCGGGCCCGGGCATCCTTGCCCAGCTTCGCCCGTTCCTCGACCGAAAGGTGAGTGACGGCCTGCGTCGGTTGGCTAACTTCTTCGGTCTGTATTGCCATGGTTCCCTCAGTCTCCCTCGTCTGCCCGTGCTGCTATCTCCCCATCATGGTCCGCGTGTGGAGTTTCGTACAGCGGGAGTACGGAGGGAGCCGCTACGTCGACGCCTCTGACACGGGAGCAGCGCCGGGACGGCTTGCCCTGGCGGTCGACGATTCTGTGCGATCGTGTTCGTTCGTTGGTTCGTTTGGTTCGTTCGTTCGGACGCCGCTCGCCTCGCCAGCGGTCCGGATGGATAGGGGATCTGCGTGGGAGACGCCGCCGAGCGCCGAGCGCCGAGCGCCGGCTGGCGCGGCCGGGTTGGTCCTGGCCACCTTGTCGTCGGGCCAGTTCTTCATGACGACCGATAGGGCGAGCATGGTAGGAAACGTGACCTCCTAACCCCCTGATCAGGGATTATTCGTGCGGACCAACCTGGGGAGCGTTTGGCGTAGCTCAAGCTCGCCAGGGTTGGCAAAGAGGTCGCGTGGCGCTACAACAGTCCGACCAGTCCTCTTACAGCCTCCCAGACTCCAAGTACAGCCAAGACGATCGCGAAGAAATTCCGACCGTTTCGGCTGAGCCACAGGTTGAGGGCTGAGAGTTTCGGAACTGTCCATCCCGGCGCCAGCCAGAAGAGCAGGATGGGTATCTCAATAGTCAGAAGCAGCAGGAAGACGACGAAGACCACCCAGGCGGCCGCCGCAGCGGTGCTCAGTTTGGCGCTGCCGACGACCTCGAGGGCGGCCAGATAAGTGGGCGAGGGAGTGTACATGGCGATACCCACCACGAATACGGCGATGAGCCCCGCGCCGGCGGCCTTCGCCACTCGTGACGGCTCATTGTCCGTTTTGGGTTTGGGTACATGGCGGGCAAGGAGCCACGCACCGATCAGAAACGCTATCCCTATCCCCAACTCGAGTCCGTAGCGTGGCGTCTGCTCGCTGCTCTGGTTCACTCCCGAGCCTCGAAGGACGAAGACAAACAAGAAACCGACCGTCAGGGTGCAGATGGCGGCGCCGATCAGGAACACCCCAGCGCGGGCTTTGGGCCGTGAAGCCTGGAAAAGCAAGAACAGCGCCGCCAGGCCGAAAGGGTACAGGCTTGCGATGAGAGCTAGTGGAATCGCCTGAATCGGCACTAAAGAACCCGCGTGTTGGTCCGCTGGCCTCCTGGCACGGCTTCCACCGTAGTCAAGAGCAGACTATCGTGAGGAGGCCGGACGCACATGCCAGCCATTCCCTTTTGGCCACAGACGATCTGTTTCGTTTCAGGCCGTATCCACGGTCTCAGGCTCGGGGGCAGTCGACGGGCGGTTCCTCGGGGCTGCCATGGTGCGAGCCGCATCGGCGTCACGAATGGCGAGCGACCAGGGAACCCCTCCCAGGCACATTGCCGCACCCACGAGGAAGGTGACCTGGTAGGCAGCAAAGTTGGTCACTTCGTGGCCTGCCACCTGGTGGACCGGTCCAATCAGCACCAAGACCGTCGTGAAGAGGGCGATGCCCACCGCGCCGGCGAGTTGGCGCAGGGCGTTGTAGAGCGTCGAGGCACGGCCTGTGTCGGCCGGTGAGATGGTGGCGAAGGAAATGGCTTGGCCACCGATGATGACCTGTCCCACCCCGATGCCCATGACAAAGAGGAGAAGCCGGGTCAACCACAGACTCGTCGTGCCGTTCATCGTGGCCATGAGGCCGATGGCGAACGCCATCCATACGAGACCCAGAGTGATGTTGCGCCGGGGACCGAGACGCCGGTAGAGCAGGCGACTGGAGAGTTGTGCGCCCAACATGACACCGAGCGCCGACGGGAACGAGCTCAGCCCCGAGGCGAGGGCGCTCAAGCCCCGTCCGTCTTGGAGGTACAAGATGGTCACGAACTGCGTGCCGAGGAAGCCGAGCATCACCATGACGATGATCCCGTTGGCGGAGCGGTACAGCCGGTTCCCGAGCAGCCTGAGCGCAATGATCGGTGAGGGGATACGCAGCTCGACGACGATCATGGTCGCCAAGAGGACAACCCCGACGGCAATGGTCGTCAGCACGGTGGCCGAGTGCCACCCGTCGATGGGTCCTTCCGAGATGCCGAACATCAGCGACCCCAGGCCCAGACCGGCCAGAAGGAACCCGGCCACGTCGAAACGTCCGGGCTCACCTTCGGCACTGTGCTTGAGGAACAGGACTCCGAAGACGACAGCAGCGATTCCGATCGGGAGGTTGACGAAGAACACCCAGCGCCATGAGAGCTCGGTGACCAGGATTCCACCGAGGACCGGGCCAAGTGCGGGAGCGACGATGGTCGGGATAGTCAGGACCGACGCGGCCCGCACGCGCTCTTCGGGGGGAAAGGCGCGGAATAGCATCGCCATGCCGACGGGGGCGAGCATCCCGCCGCCGGCACCTTGGAGGAATCTGAAGCCGACCAGCTGGCTCAGACTTGTCGCCAGACCGCAGAGCGCCGAGGCACCGGTAAAGATGACGATCGCGCTCAGCAGCACCCGCTTGCCCCCGAAGCGGTCTCCGAGCCATCCCGATGCCGGAATGAAGATGGACAAGCTGACCAAGTACGCGATGGAGATGCTGTCGACCGATGTGGGGCTCACCGAAAAGTCACGACCGATCGTCGGTAACGCGGTGTTGACGATGGTGATGTCCATGATGCTGATGAACATGACCGCCACATAGACGACGCCGACCGCTACCTTCTGGCTGACCCGATCCTGCTGTTCAGCGATCGTTCGCATGGGGTCCACCCTAGGAGATGCCGCACTTTCGGAGGGTCGAGGACGCTCCTGCCTGAGTCAACTGGGCACGCTCGACGAGTGACCATAAGCCGATCACCCCGACGCGGGCACGGCCGGGTTGTGTGGATCCCGCCGATGAACGACGCGGTCAAGGCCGACCGTGCTCAGTCGGGCAGCTCGGTCTGCTCAATCACAACCCCCGGAGGGCGGGCACGCTCGGTTATCAGTGGGTTGTGGAACTCTCTCACCTGCCAGATCCGCCCGTCGCGGAAGCGGTACACCCCGATGTAGCTGTTCTCGTAGGGCTTACCAGTCGTGACGACATGCCCCTGGCTCGTGTACTCGAGGACGAGCTTGTCAGGGTCGAGGCACTCGTGCACTGCCGTGAGCTCGAGAGTCATACGAAAGACCGCGCCGGCCTTCGAGAAATAGGCGCGTGTTGCCTCCTTTCCCTCTATCCGTCGGGGTGGATCGGAAAAGCGCTCCTCGTACACGAGATCGTCGGTCCACGGCTCGAGCATCTGATCGGCGTTGGCGGCGGTGACGCCCGCGAAATAGCGCTGTATTGCCGCGAGGTTGTCGTCTCGGGAAGCCATCCCCGAGATCATATTACGTTCGGTTCGACATCAGATCCACGGACGGCTCTGTGACGCTGTATGCCACTGCACCCAACCGCTCAGGCTTGGTTGCCAGCGGTCATCGCCAAGCGAACGCATCAAGATCAGGGCATCGGCTGGGAGGTCTGCCCATTCCACGATGGCCGGCATTGCTGTTGTCAGTTGCGCCGGAGGAGCCCGACGAGGAACGACTAGCCTTCGCGGATGCCCGCCGATGCCAAGCTGGCCGAGCAGCCCGCGGATAATTGAGAGAGAGGACTGAAGGGTGCGTGCGATTCGATGTGAGAAGTACGGACCGCCGTCGGACCTGGTGCTCCGGGAGCTCGCGGATCCAGATCCGGGAGCCGGGGAGGTCGTCGTCGGGATTGAGGGAGCGTCGGTCAACTTCCCCGATACGCTGTTCATCCAGAACAAGTACCAGATCACCGTACCTGTCCCCTTTACGCCGGGGAGCGAGTTCGTGGGAAGGGTCATCAAGGTGGCGCCCGACGTCGAGGGCGTCGGGGTGGGGGACCACGTGATGGGCTCGGCGATGGTTGGTGCCTACGCCGAGCAGATAGCGGTCCCGGCCACGTCGTTGCGGTCGGTCCCGGTGGGCCTGAGTGGTCCGGAGGCGGCGGCGTTCTCCGTCACGTTCAAGACGGCGTTCCATGCGCTCGTGACCCAGGGTGAGTTTCATCCCGGTGACTGGGTGGTCGTGCTCGGGGCGTCGGGCGGCGTGGGTACCGCGGCCGTGGACATCGCTACCCGGCTCGGCGGGAAGGTGATTGCCGTCGACCGGGGTGATGACCGCCTGGAGATCTGTCGGGAGCTCGGCGCCGTGGCGACGATCGACTTCGACACCGAGGATGTGAAGAGCCGGATCAAGGAGATCAGCGGTGGAGGCGCGAACGTCGTTCTCGATCCCGTGGGCGGCGACGTGTCGGAGCAGGCCCTGCGATCCACCGCTTGGGGCGGCCGGTTCGTGGTCATCGGGTTCGCGTCCGGCGATATTCCGAAGATCCCTCTTAACCTGGTGCTGCTCAAGGGCGTCGTGATCAAGGGTTTCGAGATGCGGACCTTCCCGGAGAACCGTCCAGCAGAGTACGAGGCCGGTGAGCGCCGCCTTGAGCAAATGATTGCCGAGGGGCTGAAGCCCGTGGTTGGAGCCGTCTACCCGCTCGGCGAGACGATCGATGCTCTGAACGCGATCCTCGACCGGAAAATCACAGGAAAGGTAGTCCTCGACCCCACCCGCTGAGCCCCCCGCGGCACGTAATCGGCGGCAGCTGGTGACGGGCCGTCTTGCCGGTGTTCGAAGCGACCGGGTAGGGGTTGGTTGTGCGAGCCCGAGTCAGCAGCGGGACCGCGTCTCGTTGTAATGGCGAAGCGACTTTGATCATCCCGCTCGGGAGGCTCGCTGCCGCGGCCCTCGCCTTCCCCGGATCAGACTGGCTCCACCTCCACCCAGTAACCACCCCTCCTGGCGGACTCTCGAGCAGCGTCAAGCACCGATTGGCATGCGGCGCCGTCGGCAAAGGTCGGCGCAGGTGGATCCTGGCCTGAGGGCGCACCCAATATCTGTGCTCGCATGCGCTCATAAAGACGCGTGAATAGCGCCACATCCACTCCCGAAATATGCCACCCGGTACCCTTCGCGTACGGTGGCCAGAGCTCAACTGGTGGCGGATCAGGTGGGACCCGTGCCATATCCTCCGGATCGGGAACTTCTCGTGGTCCCTGCCCCACATCGATCATGACAGAATCGCCTTCCAGCCAGGCGACACCGCGTGTCCCGCTGATCTTCGTTGTCGCGATGCTCGGGCCAGGAATTGCACACGAACTATGGAGAATGCCCGTGCAGCCGCCGACGAGCCGGAACTGCACGGTGTAGGTGTCATCGGCGGTCATCGCTCGACGCGGCGCGATCGTTTCGAGTATCGCGCTGACTGCCTCGAACTCCCCGACAGTGGACCGGACCTGGTCGATGATGTGAGAGCCGAGCGCGCCGAGCCAGCCGCCACCATCGGCGGCGGATTCCCACCACGGCGGGAGCTCGATCGCTGGGTCGGTCAGCGATGGGCGGTGGCGGATGATGATCACTTTCCTCGGGTCACCTATCGCGCCTGAAGCTACGACGCGGCGCAGCGATTCCTGCACAGTTCCAAAGCGGTACTCGTTGCCCATAAAGTGCACCACCCCGGCGCGTTCGGCGGCCGACAGCAGCTCCCTTGCCTGTGCCAGATTGAGCGCAAATGGCTTCTCGCACAGCACGTGCTTACCGGCGGCGATGGCAGCCGAGGTGACCTCGGCGTGCGTATGAGGCGGGGTCGTTATGCTCACCACGTTCACTCCGGGCAACTTGAGCGCGTCGTCAAGGTTCCCGAGTCCGTGGGGAACTCCGAGTTTCTTGGCGCGATCTGTAGCCTTTTGAGCGTCACGACCGACGAGGGCGAGCACGTCGAACCCGGCGTAGCCCAAAGCCCTAACATGCGCGAGCACTCCGTAGTTCGTCCCAACGACGACTGCTCCGATGTTCGCGTTCACTGTCTGTCTTCTTCCTGAATCGGGGCTCTACAGCTCACGAGAACGGATGGTCGGCACCCGGTACTTGCTCTGGACTCTTGGCCAGCGAGGCCGTCGCGCAGACCTCCATTGAAAAAGGGGATCAGCTCCATTGTCGTCCAGGGTGGGCCGTCATGTCGACGATGCCGCCAGGCAAGCGATGCTCCCAGCGCCGTCTGCCCTGGTTCTTCAGGGCAGGGATGGCTCGTACTCCCTCGCGTACCGGAACCTGCACGTAACGCAGGTGCCGGCTAGGAGTTTCTCTGAGCAGAACGAGACAATGCCCACCGGTCTGGTTCTGCCAGTGCGTCGGATCGAGTCGCCGTCAGGCGTCCCCGATTTGCCTGACTGGAAAGGTCGGAGGTGACGGTTTTGATCGCCTCAATGCGAGTCGTCAGACGCACCGTTGACTGCCTTGACCGGATCCAATAGATTAACAGATGGATCAAAACCCAGATCCTAGAGGCGCCTGTTCGGATCGTCGCCCCGGCCGGAGCAACTGTTTGAACAAACCATTTCCCAAGAACTACCGTGAGCGCTACTGGTATCGCCAGCCAGAAGGAGAGAGTCATGAAGCTATGGACGCACTCTGGCGATTCTCACGCGATGGAACCGGACGATCTCTGGATGAAGCGTCTTCCACCCGACCTTGCGGCGCGCATGCCCCGGAGCGAGGCGATCGACGACCGTACCGAGCTTGTGCACGTCGACGGCCGGACCATTGAGCGGCGCAAGCCCGTGAGCCCGACGATCGACGAGGACTTCATTGAGACCATCGGACGGAAGGGCGTCACAGCGGGGATGAATGCCGGCGCACTTAACCGTCCACCCGGGGCCTTCGACGTTCGCTTGCGGCTCCAGGATCTCGACCAGGAGGGAGTCTGGGGCGAGCTCGTCTACCCTTCGATCGGGCTGTGGGCAGGGTTGATACAGGACCCCGTGCTGTACCGGGAAGGTGTCCGCGTCTTCAACGATTGGCTGAAGGAGGCGTTCTTGGACCTCACTTCGCGCGTCGTGCCCGCAGCTGAAGTTTCGATCCTCTCGGTCGAGGACGCGGTGGCCGAGACGTTCCGGGCCGCCGGGATGGGCTTCAAGGCCATCAACCTTCCCAGCGCGCTCGAGCGTGGTCGGCCCAACTGGAATGACGACAGTTGGGAGCCGTTGTGGGCCGCCGCTGAGGAGACGGGGATGGTCCTGGCGGTGCACGTCGGATCGGACGCCAAGGTGCCCGAGCGTCCGGACAATCGTCCCTTCAAAGGTCCGGGTGGAGCGGTCATGAACTACGTGGAGTCGAGCTACAGCGGTCAGCGGATGGCCACCATGATGGTCGCTTGTGGTGCACTCGATCGTCATCCCAACCTCCGGCTCCTCATCTCCGAAGGCGGCGCCACATGGGTGCCCTTCATTGCCGATCGGATTGAGGAGGGGTACCGCCAGCACGGGCTGTGGGTACGTCCCAAGCTGTCGCGCCCGCCCCGCGAGATCGTCTACGAGCAGGTGTACGCCTCGTTCCAGCATGACAAGTCGGCCATCGCTGCCTGCACGGCAATGGGCTACCGCAACGTCATGTTCGGTAGTGACTACCCCCATCTCGAGGGAACGTTCGGCCATACCCAAAAGACGTTGCACGAGTTGTTCGACGACGTGGACCCCGACACGACCTACCGGATCACTCGAGGAGCTTTTCTCGAACTGTTCCCCGACGTGGGTGAACCCCCGGCGGACAGCTCGGACGCGGTGGTCGATGTCTGACGCTCGTTGACGAGGTCGCAGCCGATGCGAGCGGTGCGTGGATCCGTTCCCCGCGCCGAACATCCGGTCGGGCCTTTGGCGGGAACCCTCGTGTTGGACTTCGGTCAGACAGCCGTCGGGCCCGTGAGCACGATGTTCCTGGGCTACTTGGGCGCGACGGTGATCAAAGTCGAGCAACCGAGAGGCGATCTCGGGCGCTTTGATGTCAGTCGCAAACATGATGCCGGCATGACGTTCTTGAGCACGAATGTGGGAAAGTACGGGCTCGTTCTGGACTGCAAGGATCCCAGCGAACGCGCGTACGCCCTGGCTTTGGTAGCCCGGGCCGACGTCCTGGTCGACAACTCGCGCCACCCTGACGTCATGCGCAGGTTGGGCTTGGACTACTTCGACGTGCTCAAACCGGCGAACCCGGAGCTCGTGTATCTTCAGTCCTCGTCCTTCCAAGGGCGCGGACCGCTGCAGGACCTTCCCAGTTTCGAGTGGGTGGCCCAGGCGGTGAGCGGATTCGCCGGGGTGACCGGCCGTCCCGAGGGCAAGCCCGAGTTCTCGCGCGGCACCGCGTATCTGGACTGGAGCGGAGCGATGATGAACACGATCGCCCTGCTTGCGGGGTTGTACCGGCGACAGACCCGCCGCGAGGGGTGCATGCTTTCGACCTCGCAGTTCGGGACGAGTCTCTTCACCGGTGCGTCCCGGCTGGCAACCCTTTGGTCAGATCCGCAGGCTCCGGCGAGACTCGGTCACGACTTCGGAACTGACATGCTGGATCGAGCGTTCGCCGCAGCCGACGGCTACCTGGCCATCTGCGCCCCGACAGAGGCGGTCTGGAGAAGGCTCATGGGAGCCGTTGGACTCCCGATCGACACACCGGTCGACCCGACAGGTGTGTCGATCGAATACATCATGAAATCTGACACGATTGAGGAGTGGTCGGTGCGGCTCCGTGAGGCAAGGGTACCCACCGGTCCGGTGCGCCTCGCGGCCTCGCTCGTGGAGGCTGTCCTCGCCGAGCCCCAAGTGGTGGCGGAGCATCTTGTCCGCGAGTGCGATCCCGGTCGCGGTGGGGTGCTCTATCCCGCTCCCCCCTGGGTGGTGGTCGATGCCAAGGAAGTTGAGCCGCGACCCGCGCCCGAGCTGGGGGAACACGACGAGCTGGTGAAGCGGCTCCTCGAGCCCACCGCGACGTCACTGTCGGCCGATGTGGCAACCACGGCTGGCACGTGGACGATGCGCCCCCTGAGTGAGACCAAGCCGCTCGCGGGGCTGAGCATCGTGGAAGTCGGCACCGGACTTGCCATCGGCACCGCGGGAATGATCCTCGTCCGGCTGGGGGCGGCTGTCACGAAGGTTTTGCCCCCATGGGGAGACTGTGCTGTTGTGCCAGCCAAGGAGGGATCGGAGGCCGTCGTCGAGCAGCTTCAGCACGGCAAGATCCTCGAACACCTCGAACTGGCGCAGTCAGGCGATAGAGCACGATTAGACGACCTCGTGCACAAGGCCGACGCGGTAATCGTCTCGGGCCCGATGCGGTTCCGCCGCACGTTCAGGCTCAAGGCCGATGACCTCAGCGCCCTGCGAGCGGGGCTCGTGTACTGCGGGATGACTGGCTACGGGGCTAACGGCCCGCTGGCGGACGCACCGGCGACCGAGTTCGACGTGCAGGTCATGGCAGGGATGACTCGGCAACTGGGCCGGGTTGGGGAACTCCCGGTCCGGCAGGGCTTTCACCTGGTCTCGGTCAACACGGGCTATGCGGCGGCGCAAGCGGTGATGGCTGGTCTACTGGTGGACCGGAGTGAGCGCGCCGTCGGCCGCCAGTTTGAGGTGTCTCTTCTGCGCACGGCCGTCGCGTTGAACGGCTGGAACATCACGGCGGAATCCGGGAACGATGGTGTTACGGGAAAGCAAGTGCAAGCTGCGGGTTGGCCAGCTGACCACGGGTACACCTGCAGCGACCGGCAGGTGCTGATCTCAATCCGCAACAACGAAGAAGGATGGGCGAGGTTCTTCGTGAGCCTCGATCGGGTCGACCTCCTCTCGGACGAGCGCTTCAATGTGCTGGAGCAACTGCGGGCGAACGAGTGGCAACTTCCGGCAGCCCTGGAGGCCTCCACGAGCCGGCTGACAAGTGAGCAGCTGGCGCTGATCGTCAGGGAGTGCGGTGGTGAGCTCGTGCCCGTCCTCGACCCCAGCGAAGGCCTCGACCACCCACAGACGCTGGCTCAGCACCTGGCGCAACCCGGGTCCCCGCTGATCGAACTACCGATCGACCTAGTCATCCGATGAACGGGGTGGCTCCCGGATCGGCCGGGGCTGGGAGGAGGCGACGTGACGATCGCCGATTGCGCCCCAATAGGAAAAAACGAGAGGGACCATGGCGAAAGGAGACCATTGTCATCTGAAGTATTTCGCGGCCAAGTGGTGATCGGAGGCATCGGAGAGAGTACCTACTATCGGCACGGAAAATCGCCCGACCCAGAGTTCGTATTGCTCTTACACGCTGTGCGTGCGGCGTGCAGCGACGCGGGCGTGGAGACTGCAGATATAGACGGGTTTTGTTCGTACGGCAACGACCGCAACGGGCCGATCCGGCTGGCGAATTGCCTCGGCGTCCGCGACCTGCGCGTCTCGCTGATGCAATGGGAGGGCGGAGGGGGCGGCATGGCGGCGTCAATCCAGAACGCAGCGATGGCCGTCGCCACCGGGCATGCACGGTGCGTCGTGGCGTTCCGAGCTTTGGCCCAAGGGCAGTTTGGGCGATTCGGAGTAGCCAGAGGCGGCGGGGAGGTGTCCGGTGCCGCTGCCTACCAACAGCCCTACGGTGTACTGACCCCCGGTCAGATGTACGGGCTCAAGTTTGTACGCTGGATGCACGAGCACGGCGGCGTCGGTCTCGGCGCGCAGAAAGCGGTCGCACTGGCATCGTACGCGCACGCCCAGAGCAATCCGAGGGCCACCATGCACGGAAAGCCACTCACATCGGAAACCTACGATACTGCCCGCATGATCGTTGAGCCTTGGCGCCTGTATGACTTCTGCCAGGAGAACGACGGGGCGGCGGCGGTCATCGTCATGCCCGCTGATCGTGCACCGGATCTGCCGAACCCGGCAATAGCCATTCTGGCCGCCGCGCAGGGTGCCTATCACTCGGCAGGAAGACTGGGCTTCAACGAATCGCCGTATGCCTCGGCGGGTTTCTTGACTGTCGCTCGACGCCTCTGGGCCGATGCCCGAGTGGGACCATCTGACGTCGACGTTGTGCAGAGCTACGAGAACTTCACCGGGGGTGTGGTCATGAGCCTCGTCGAGCACGGACTCTGCGATCCCGAGGCCGTCGACGAGACCTTGACGTTGGAGAATCTGAGCGCACCCCACGGTCGGTTCCCGTTGAACACGTCCGGAGGGAACCTTGCTGAGGCCTACATTCACGGTTTCAACCTCGCAATCGAGGGTGTCCGCCAGCTGCGCGGCACTTCGACCAACCAGGTGCCTGACTGCAGCGTCGCGCTGGTGACTGCCGGCCCGCTGACGACGCCCGTGTCGGCTCTCGTGCTCGGCACCATGGAGTCATTGTGACCGCCGCGTCCCCAGACGATGGAGCGCGCCCTCCCTTCCTGCTGCCAGAACGTGTCAAGCCCGTCGCACAAAGCAACGGACTGGACGCACCGTTCTGGAGCGGGTTGCGGACCGAGAAGATCATCTTGCAGTATTGCCCGGCCTGCTGCGCGTACCAGTGGGGTCCGGAGTACGTCTGCTACGGCTGCGGGACGGGCGATCTTGCGTGGGCGGAGGTCCCCAATGCCAGTGACGGCACATATCGAGGCGTCATTTACTCGTGGGAACGGGTCTGGCATCCGGTTGATCCTTCGTTGGTCGAAGCGGTTCCCTACGTCGTTGCGCTCGTGGAGCTGCCCGACGCGGAGAACGTCCGTCTTGTCGGGAATCTCGTGGATCCACCCGATGGTCCCGTCCGCATAGGAGCGGATGTCACGCCGGTCTTCGAGCACCATGAAGGCCACACCCTCCTACTCTGGCGACTGCGGGTTAGCGCGTGACCGCGAGCCATGGAGGGATGGCATCACCATCGGACGATCGCATCGACCCTCGTGTGGTTTGCACGGTAGCGTCGCGCCGTGTGTGCCGAACCCGCTCAGCAGCACATGATGGACCCAGGGCGTCAGCCCGCTAGCTGGTTAAGCGAGATATCTTCCCAGCGCCCGCCTTCGTCAATGATCGCCTCGAGGGCGTTCGGGAGCCGAACGGCAGAGGAAGCCAACGCGCTTCCGGGTGGCAGTTCGCCTGTTCCGGCCGCGCGCAATGCATCGAGGAGCGTGCGACGGGCGTGGGCTACGGCTACATCGCCCGAGCTGAGGTTCTCCTTGGTACGGTCAAGGATAGGCCCCATGCTCGCCTGCACCGCGGCGTCTTCTTCGAGAAGGTTTCTCCCGAAGCCGGTGAAGTGCCCCGTGGCCATTAGCTCGCGGTCTTGTCCCCAGCGGTTCGACCTGTCGCCCCGGAGTCCGGCGAAGTCATATGGGTGGGGCCCAAAACCCGGTGCGACGAAGCCGATCGTCTCCTCCGGAGGTAGCAGCGGCTCGTTGGAAAACGTCCCGAAGAAGACGAGGTGGTGGGTGTCGTCGATCGGAGAGATGACGAAGGCGGCGCCGTCGAGAGGTTGGGCGCGGCCAACCGACACCACGGTTACGAGCGGCAGTAGGTGCTCGGTGATGCGAACATAGGTGCTGCCATCGGGAGTACGCCGCAGGGCCGCCGCCCGCATGCCGTATGAGGTCGACTCCGTCTCGTAGCGCGGCGGGTGGTCGAGGGCGATGGCGAGGTTGGCGTGCTCGGCGAGTTTTGCGGCCTCGCGATGCCATGTCTGATGAAGAACTCCGACGTGGGCTGAGTCTATGGTGCCCTCCACCCCTTGGAGCCAGTTGCAGGGAACGCGCGAGGAGGTCATCCATGAGTAAACGGGACCCTCACGGCCCTCACCTGCGAACGGAAGGTCGGGAAAGCCTGGCGTGTCCGCTCCGCCGAGCCATACCCACGCCAGTCCCCCGGCCTCATGAACCGGGAAGTGGCCAACTCGAACATTCGCGGCGAACTGCATGGGACGGCTGACCTGCGTGGGTGTCTCAACGACACAGCCGGAGACATCGATCTTCCAGCCGTGGTAGATGCAGCGTACGCCGTTGCCCTCAATGCGGCCGAGCGCCAGCGAGGCGCGGCGATGGGGGCACAGTTCGTCGAGGAAGCCGACGCGGCCGTCCTCGGCGCGAAACGCAATGTAGTTCTCACCGAGCAGACGGACAGGAAGGGGGGCGTCTCCGGCCACCAGGTGGGATGAGAGTGCGAAGGCGAGCCAGTAGTTCTCCCGCATGAGCCGGCCCATCGGAGCGTCACCCTCGACGCGAGTGAGGAGCTCGTTTTCGACGGAGGTAACCATGGTGTCTCCTTCTGCGACAGAGTCTACGCCAGGGAACCACGGATCGGCCGGCTAGACCAGCGCGAAAAAGCGAATGCCCCATCCAATAAAACGAAACGGAACGAGCCATAGACGGGCGATAGTTGCTCGCCGGCGAGCGCCGGCGAGCGCCGACGAGCGCCGGCGAAGGCGTTCTCTCAGCCGCCGACCGAGTTTCTCGGGCCGGTGGGGCGGTCAACGTCGAGGGCTTTGCGGCCGATCCGCTGTTGCCGCGGTGGCGCGCATCTTGTCCATCACACGAGCTACGGCGAGACCGTCATCGAAGGAGGGGGGGAGCTGGAGGCCGGAGCCGACCGCCTGGACGACGTCGGCCAGCCAGGGAACCAGGCCGGGCGAGTGGGGGTCGCCGTCTCCCGGCGGGAACGAGAAGGTCTCCGTGGCCTCTCCGGGCCGCCGGAGCGAGACCGTTTGGTCGTTCCGAACTTCAATGGCGCCTTCGTTGCCGAGGACGTGCACCGTCTGCGGGAGGGCGACGGGAGTGGAGTAGGCGGTGTCGACACTGGCGGTGCAGCCGTTGTCCATCGTGAACCAGGCGGAGAAGGCGTCTTCGGCGCTCGAGGGATGTTCGACGCCCAGGGCATCGGGCCTGGACGCCGTCTCGGTGCGCAGGACGGCACTACAGGTCGCCACTTCGCTTTCGAGGAGCCATCGCAGCGTATCGATGCAATGCGATCCCCATGCTCCGACCCAGCCCCCGGCCAATTCCCGGTCAAAGAGCCATCGATGCACCTGGGGCCGGAGCCCATTGCCGACGAAAAGCCAACTGACGTGTTGCGGCGTCCCGATGGCGCCTTGGCCGACGAGCGCGCGCGCCTTGACCCGGGCCGGGAAACGCCGGAACTCGAAATTCAAGTAGTTCAAAGCATCATTTTGGTGAGCCCGGTCGCGCATGGACTGTGCTTCGGCCGAGTCGCGCCCGAACGGCTTGTCGCAGAGCACAGCGGAGCCTCTATCGAGCGCAGCCATGACGTGGGCATGGTGCAGGAACGGCGGCGAGTGCACCGACACCAGGTCGGCACCCGCGGCGATGGCCTTCCATACCGCGTCGGCATCCCGCGGTGAGACCACGTCGACGCCACAGCCTGCGTCCCGGTAAGCACCCGCGACCACCCGGCCCCCGAAGCCGGTTCCAATGACCAGTACCCTCACTATCGCTCCTCGAACCCGTCGAGCCACGAGTCGACCGCGGTACGGACTCGCTTCGCTGCGTCATCGCTTGAGAGCGAGCGCAGTTCGTCGTTGAACACCTCGACTTCGGCGGTCAGGGTCGGGTTGTTGTCGAGGACGGCCAAGGCGATGTCCCGCAGTGGCAGCTTCCCCTCACCGGGAAGGTCTCGGCCGGTCATCGGCACATAGGGGACTCCCGCCGGTGGTGTCGTACGATCGTCGAGCTGGAACGCACCGATCGCGCCGGAGGGCAAGGCGCGCAGGTCATCGACGGTGCCTCCAGTGCGGGCGAGGTGCCATGGGTCGACCAGGACACCGCAGTCCGGCAGGTTGACACCCCTCACGATCGCCGTGGCGAACGATAGATCCGGGATACCGCTGTCGGGCACGAACTCGAGAACAACGCGCAGACCGCGGGACGCGGCGTCTCGGGAGATGGCACCGACCGCGTCGGTCATCTCCGCCAGGCCCGGCTGCTCGCCTTCGAACTTGTAGTGGCAAACGTTCACGATCGGCGCCCCGGCCGCTTCGGCCGCCCGAAAGCATTCGGCTGCCGAGGCGGGGGCCCAATCCGAGGGTCCGCCGGCGCTGGCGCCCGGTAGATCCCCACCGATGGCGTCAATCACGCGCACCCGAACACCAGCGTCGTCAAGCCGCCGGCGTAACGCGGCCGCGTCCAACCCACGCTCGAGGGTGCCGAGCACCATCTGTGGTCTGACGCTCAACGTCGGGAACCCATGCGCGCCGGCGGCCTCGATCAGCTCCAGCAGCCTGGCGTTCTGCAACGTGCCCCAGCACAACCCGACCTCGACGTGCCTCATCGAAAAATCACCCACGCTCCCCCTCGGTCCTGCTCGCCGCTGAGGTCGCGAGATGCTAACCGGTCGGTTGACAAGTGGCTACAGCACAAGGCGGCGGCGATCGCTCTGTTGGCGCCGTTCTTCACCCGTCGGCTACCGACCCACCAGCCGGGTCACGCTCCGGCCGGCGAGCCCGGGTCGGGGTGATCGGCACCCGATCCGACGCCGGCATCGGCCCGGTTGCCCGGTTGCTCGGGTGGAGTACTCCTGCGAGCTTCGCCTCGGCTTGCGGCCCCGAGGATCAGCCGGATCACGACGGCGACCACCGCCAGATCGGCGAGCATCTGAACGGTGACCACCAGACGCGCCACGTCTGACTTGGCGACGATGTCGCCGAAACCGACGGTCGAGAACACCGTGACCGTGAAGTACAGCGCGGAGTCACGATCGAGCGCCTGCCCGAACGCCGCCGGATCCGACCGGGACATCGTCAGGTAGATCCAGGCAAACAGCACGAGAAAGAGCGGTATCACGGTGGCCATGGCCACGACCGCCCGCAACATGGGCCGGGCATGCTTGGCGATGGAACGCACCTCGAAGCTGAGCACGGCAACGAACAGTGCCATGCTCACCCCCAAGCGGAGCCCGACCGCCTCGTGGGCGCGTGGGGCTACGGGCACTACGTAGTAGGCGGTCAACAGCAGGGCGGCGCTCGCCAGCGCTCGGACCCCGGTCCGGGCGACATGAGAACGTTCGAACTCTTCCAGGGTCGGAATGAGGCTGGTTGCCATCGGGCCAGTATCTCAGCGGCGACCGGGCAGGGGGCCGATCCCGCTCGGTGGGCGACGAGCGGCGGTCGGATGGGCGCATCTACGATCGTTCGGGCTGGACGATCCCGCCCGGACCCCGAGGAGGACCGCCATGCCCACCGACCCGCTCCCGAGCTGGCGCGAGACGCCGGTAAGGCTGTCAGTGATCGACTTCATAGGGGCCGTGACCGATCCCGCGTCTGCCCAATTCGTGCCCGAGCCGGACCGGATCGCCGTCTTCGACAACGACGGCACCCTCTGGGCCGAGCTCCCCATCTACGCCCAGCTGGCCTTTGCCATCGATCGAGCGGCCGAGCTCGGTCAGCCCGTCGACCTCGACGAGCTCCGGTCGGGAGGTATCGCCGCCTTGCTCAGTCTCGTCAAGCTCACGCACGCGAACGTCACCACCTCGGAGTTCGACGCCGCCTGCCGCAAGTGGATGGCCGCCGCCCAACACCCTCGCTTCGGCGTTCCCTATCGATCCACGGTGTACCAACCGATGATGGAGCTGCTCCACCTCTTGGGGTCCAGCGGCTTCTCGTGCTGGATCTTCTCGGGCGGAGGGGTCGACTTCATGCGGGCCTGGGCCGCCGAGGTCTACGGCCTGCCGCCCCACCGGATCATCGGCAGCGTTGGGTCGACGGAGTTTCGGATCGGCGGTGACGGACCCGAGCTGGTCAAGGGATCCGACGTGCAGATACTCAACGACGGGCCGCAGAAGCCGGTCTCCATCCACACCCACGTCGGCCAGCGCCCCATCCTCGCCGCCGGGAACACCGATGGCGACCTGCCGATGCTCCAGTGGACCGCGGGCAACTCGTATCGGACGCTGCAGCTCGCCATCCGCCATACGGACGGCGAGCGTGAGTACGCCTACGACACGGATCCCATACTCGGAAGTTCCACAGAGAACCTCCTCGCCGCTGTCGCCGAGCACGGCTGGAGCGTTGTCGACATGGCGTCCGACTGGTCCGCCATCTTTCCCGCCGCCTCGTAGGCCGCGCCGGGACGGGGGACCCGGCGTCCGGCCCTCAGAACGGCGGCTTCGGCGCCTGAATCAGGTTCACCACCGAGAAGACGAGGATCGCTCCCCCGACGACGACGAGGCCGATCCGCGCCCCCGCACCCGGAAGT
This sequence comes from uncultured Acidimicrobiaceae bacterium, assembly GCA_963779735.1. Classification (GTDB taxonomy): domain Bacteria; phylum Actinomycetota; class Acidimicrobiia; order Acidimicrobiales; family RAAP-2; genus Bog-473. The sequence goes on along the minus strand of CAVZZJ010000012.1, from coordinate 87,531 downwards.
GGCCGCTGATGCCGACGAGGAACAGGACGGTGGTCAGGTAGACCACGATCCGCACGTAGTTGTCGGAGTTGTCACCCGCGGTAGCGCCGAGGTTGTAGTCCTGGTTCGCCTGGGCATCGAGCTGGTTCGTCTGTGCCAGTCCGGGTTGCACGTACTGCGGCATGTAGGTGGGGCCGGGTGGAGAATGGGCGTTGGTGAACGGGTCGGTGGCGATCCGGGCGTCGAAGGCGACCCAGCTTCAACGACGACTCCGTCGCCCATTTCGCCGACGCGTAGCCGGAGTAGGCGGCCACCCTCCGCCATGTGCCCTCCTTCGCCCAACTCGCCGCTGATGGTAGCGGGGCGGGCGGAAACCGCCGTTTCGGGTCGCACGCGTCGACGATGGTGGAGACGATGCCGGGTGGCCCGGGGCAGCGGCTGCGACCGGAGCGCCGCCGTGCACTACGTCTGCTGGTCGGCTCGGACCTTGACCCGCGTGAAGGTCCAGTCGAGGAGGCCCCCGTCCTCCGTGTACCACCCGTCGATGCACTGCCGGCGCAGGTGACGCTCGACCTCCCCGGCCTCCTGGGGACGGGCGTGGTGCAGGGCGATGTTGTCCCACACGATGACGTCGTTGCACCGCCAGTGGTGGGTGTACACGTTGTCCCTCGCGTAAATCTGGCCGTAGAGCTCCCCGAGGAACGCGTCGCCGACGTCCGGCGAAAGGCCGACGACGCTGCTGGTCATGTGCTCGCTGGCGATCACCGCCTTGCCTTCGAGGTGTGGCGGCTGGAAGAGAACCGGGTGCTCGTAGGTGACGTAGCGGTCGGGGTCGTCGGAGTTCAACATCTCCTCGAGCGGGACGCGTTCGTAGGTGCGGTCGAACTTGGTGTCCCGGACATTCTGAATCCGCAGCGTCTCGGCCCTCTGGCGGAGGTCGGACGGGAACCGATGGACGACGTCGATCACGTTGGCGAACATCGTGGGTGCGGCCGCCGGCGACACGTCGATGGCCCATAGCGAGGTGGCGATGCCCGGCCTGGCCCCGTAGGCGCCGTCGTTGTGCCACAGGAGTGGTTGCAGCCGGGGGAACAGCCTCTGGGGATGGTCCTTGTTGGTGACGTAGCCGGCGCCGTCACCGGCCCGGTGGGCCTGGAGCGGGCCGAAGAACCCGACGAAGCGGTCGTGATCCTCGGCGCTCAGCTCCGGCCCGCGCACCAGCAGAAGGTGGTACGTAGCGAAGAGGCGGCGCAGCTCGACCTGCTCCTCGCGAGAGCGCGCCCGGGTGATGTCGAAGTCCACCAGCTCAGCACCGAGTGCTTCGGACAACGGTTCCACCTGCATGCCAGCCTCCTCGACTTGGGTGGGCCCACTGTCGCGCGAGGCCCCGACCAATGCAAGGCTACCCTTGCGTAAGATGAGCTTGCCCAGGTCAGCGCCCGTCTACAGCGCCCATGGGACGAGTTCGGGGCGGAACGGCGGCCCGCCGTTCATTTGCGTGCCGGCCGAATCTCCGCAGTAGGGACTTCCGGCCCTCCCGTCTCCGCACCATCCCATGTACAAAGGTTGGGAAGGGATGTCGAGGGAGAAGTTACCTATGGAGAAGCCATGATCCCCGAACAGACGAAGCGTGTTCTTTTGGGACTGTCCGAGGTGCTGCCGCAGGAGGGTCACAACGTTCTCACGGGTATTGACATGCGTACCGGTTGGGGAGACACGATTTTCGTGACGGTCCGTTCCGGTATCCCTCCCTACGAGGACAGGGACGAAGTAGGGGCCAGATACAAGATGGCGGTAGCTGCGGCTCTCGGGTCCGCTCGCCACCAGATTCAAGTCAAATGGGACCACTGATCCGCGCTGCCCAATAGGTTCACGCCTCGATGACGTTTGGCCCTAGCTGGGCCGTGGGTGCCGTGATTGGATCGCTCCATGGGCGTCGATTCCGTTGCGCGTGTTCCGGGAGGACCTACCGTGGCTGAGCCGAGGACCGGCGCGGACGTCGTCGAGACGCACGTCTCCATCCTCTTCTTCGTCGGTGACCGCGTCTACAAGCTCCGCAAGCCGGTGCGGTTCGGCTTCCTCGACTTCACGGACCGGGTAGCTCGTCAAGAGGACTGCCGGCGCGAGGTGGCCCTCAACCGCCGGCTGGCACCGGACGTGTACCTGGGCGTTGCCGACGTGCAGTTCAACGGCGAGGCGATCGATCACATGGTGGTCATGCGACGCTTGCCTGCCGAGCGTCGATTGGCCGCCATGGCCCGTCGGGGGGATGAGCTGGGGGAGTGGCTCGGGAAGGTTGCGCAGACGATGGAGTCCTTTCATCGCACGGCGCGGCGATCGCCCGAGGTCTCGGCGGTGGCGACCGGCGCCGCTCTCCAGGCCAGTTGGGAGGCCAACTTCTGCGAATCGGCGCCCTTCGTCGGGTCGATCCTCGAGGCCAGGGTCGATGACGAAATACGAGCACTCGCGTCACGCTTCATCGGAGGGCGCACCCCTCTGTTCGATGCCCGCATTGCCGCCGGACGGGTCTGCGACGGCCACGGGGATCTTCAGGCCGAAGACATCTTCTGCATGGACGACGGTGTGAGGATTCTGGACTGCGTCGAGTTCTCCGATGCGCTGCGATTCGGCGATGTCTGCGCCGACGTGGCCTTCCTGGCCATGGACCTCGAACGGTTGGGTCGCGCGGCAGAGGCGAAGCAGTTCCTCAATGCGTACCAGGAGTTGGCGGGCGACCCGTTTCCCGACTCCCTCCTCCATCACTACGTGGCGCTGCGGGCCTACGTTCGGGCCAAGGTGGCCTGTCTGCGCGTCGGGCAAGGCGATGGATCCGCCCGAGCAGAGGCAGGCCGGCTCCACCGTCTGGCCATGGGGCATCTCCGCCAGGCCCAGGTCAGGCTCGTACTGGTGGGCGGTCTTCCCGGGACGGGAAAGTCCACCGTCGCTGCCGGCGTTGGGCGGCAGCGGGGCTGGAAGGTGCTTCGCTCGGATGCGATACGGCGCGGCATGTTCGTGGCCGAAGAGGGGGAGGTCCCCGGGTACGGTTTGGGGCGCTACGCCCAAGGGGCCACGGCCTCGGTCTACTCCCAGCTCCTCGACCGCGCCGGAGCCCTGCTCGCGGGGAGAGTCCGTTGTCCTCGATGCGTCGTGGATTGACGCCCGGCGGCGCGAGGCCGCCCAGGCGCTTGCCTCGCGCACGGGCAGCGCCCTGGTCGAGGTGTGGTGCCAGGCGCGGGCAGACGTCGCGGAGACGCGCCTCGTGCACCGTCTCTCCGAGGGGCTCGACGTCTCGGAGGCGACTCCCGACGTGAGGTCCTCCATGAGCGCGGCAATGGACCCATGGGCGTCGGCCGTCGTCGTCGACACCACCGAGGTGACTGCGGACGAGTCGATCGCCCGGGTCCTTGAGGTGCTCCGCGAGCAGCTGACGCGACGGGCCGTTCCGTCGGGGGAGAGGTTCGGGACCTTCGGCCCTGACGACGCTCGCGGTGCCGGCGTACGGTCGCAGTGGAGGTGTGGGCATGAGCGACGAGCAGGTACTGGCCGAAGCCGTCGGATGGTGGTCGGACCAGGAGGTCCCGGGCGACCGAGCTGCCGCCGAGCGAGCATCTGCGGTCGCTCTGCACTGCTATCGGGCGGGGGGCTCGGTGGGGGAGGCGTGCCGACAGGCGAGCGTCTTCGTCCGAAGCTGGGCCCGGCACCCGGCTCACCGGCCGGTGGACCAGCGTGGGACCTTGCGACTGGTGTCGTAGCGGGGGACCTTCGACCCTACTGGTGAGGCCTGTCGGGGTGCAGGATCGTGGTGAGTGACGCTGGGACAGCCCAGGCAGTGAAGGGCGCGAGCACGGGAGGTAACGGAAGGATGCGCACCATCGATGCGGTCCGGCGATCGGGAATTGGCATCGGCCCGGAGGGGACGATTCGCGATGCCGCCGTGATCATGGAGCGCAGCGGCGTCGGCGCGCTGGCGGTCATTGACGGGACGCAACTGGTCGGGATCGTGACCGATCGCGATCTCGTGCGCAGGGCCCTCGCCTCGGGAACACCTTCGGATGCACGGGTAGATGGCGTCATGTCGTCACCGGTGGTGACCATTTCCTTCGATGCAGACCTCCATGACGCGTTTGCCCTCTTTCGCTCCCATGGCCTACGCCGGCTGGCCGTGGTTCGAGACGGCCAGTTCCAAGGGATGATCACCGTCGACGACCTCCTGGTGGATCTGGCTGGCGACCTGGCCGATCTCGCCCGACCGGTTGAGGCCGAGATCATCTTCGGTCACCACGACGCCGCGGTGCCCGACACGCGACGAGGGTGAGGGTGTGACCGTTCCGACCCTGTCCCTGGCCGCTTTCAGGGAGCAGTCCCACCCCGTCACCGGCGAGCCCGGGGACTACGACTCGTTGTTGAGCCTGGTTGGTGACCGGCGCTTCGTGTTGATCGGCGAGGCCTCCCACGGCACGCACGAGTTCTACCGGGAGCGAGCCCGTATCACACGGCGACTCATTGACGAGTGCGGTTTTACCGCCGTCGCCGTCGAGGCCGACTGGCCCGACGCCTACCGGGTCAATCGGTACGTGATGGGGCTCTCCGATGACCGGGGCGCAGACGCCGCACTTTCGGACTTCCGACGCTTCCCGGCGTGGATGTGGCGGAACAGCGATGTCCTGGCCTTCGTGGAGTGGCTCCGGGCTCGCAACGACGCTCACGCCCATCCGTCCACCAAGGCCCGGTTCTACGGGCTGGACCTCTACAGCCTGCGGGCCTCCATGGAGGCCGTCGTGGACTACCTCGACCGGATCGACCCGGAGGAAGCGGCGCGCGCCCGCCGGCGGTACTCCTGCTTCGACCACGTCGGCGGCGAAGGGCAGGCCTACGGCTATGCGCTGGCCTACTCGGGCGCCATTCCGTGCGAGAACGAGGTAGTCAGCCAGCTCGTTGAGCTGCGACACAAGGCCGACGCCTATCTCCGGCGGGACGGGTGGGTGGCCGACGACGAGTTCTTCTTCGCCGAGCAGAACGCCCGCCTGGTGCGCAACGCCGAGGAGTACTACCAGCAGATGTACCGGGCCGAGGTGTCGTCGTGGAATCTGCGGGACCGGCACATGGCCGGCACGCTCAATGCGCTCATTGAGCATCTCGACGGCCAGCATCCCCGGACCAAGATCGTCGTGTGGGAGCACAACTCACACGTGGGCGACGCCCGCTCCACCGAGATGAGCCGGCGCGGCGAGCTCAATGTCGGGCAGCTCGCCCGCCAGCGCTACGGCCGCGACTCCGTGCTGGTGGGGTTCACCACGTTCGACGGCACCGTCACCGCGGCCAGCGACTGGGGCGGCCCCACCGAACGCAAGCGGGTCCGAGCCGCCTCGACGGACAGCCATGAGGCCTTCCTCCACGAGAGTGGGGGTACGGCCTTCTGGCTGGACACGGCGCAGCCGGCGGTTCGAGAGCCACTGAGCATCCCACGTCTTGAGCGGGCGATCGGGGTGATCTACCGCCCGCAGACCGAGCGGGGGAGCCACTACTTCGCCGCCCGCTTGGGCGAGCAGTTCGACGCCGTGATCCATCTCGACCGCACCCGAGCGGTCGAGCCGCTCGAGCGCACCTCGCTGTGGGACCGGGGCGAGCCGCCCGAGACCTACCCGACCGGCTTCTGAGGCCCGCTCCGGGCGGGGGTTTCCTTGACATGGGCACCGCCACGGCGGGTGCCGGCCGGTCAGAGCATCCGGTCGCGCAGGAACTCGAGCAGTGAGAGATGCCGCTGCGTGTCCTGTGCGATCAGCTCCAAAAGGACCGTCCACAGTTCGGACGCCTCACTCGGAGCCAGCGCGCCGACCAGTGCCGCAAGTTCGGAGCGCTCCTGGTCCTCTCGGAGGATGAATTGGTCGAGCGTCTGCAGGGTCTGCTGGCGCACGACCTCGTCGGTGACACGGATGTTGTCGAGGATGGGCATGCCCCGGGCCTTGAGGTCGTCGGTGGCGCAGACCGTCTCGGCCAGGTCCCCGAAGATCATCTGATGGCGCTGCTCATCGGCCAGGATCAGACGAGCCAGGTACCGCATGGCCGGCGTGGGAAGCTCGGCGGACAGGGCCTGGTATTCGTCGAGCAATTCGTCTTCCCGGGCGGCGTGGGCTCGGAGGAACTCTGCCAGTCGGCGGGCGGCGAGCCGCCTGTTCTCCGCGGCCCCCATCGGATCAGGAGCTTTGGCGCGTGTGGTCATGGTGATGGAGGGCTTCGGTTACGGCATCCACCCATTGGTGATGGTTCCAGAAGGAAACCTCCGGACGTGACGCCAGGTCGAGCTCGAGCGGTACGAGAACGGACTCCTGCAGTTCGCCCAGTGAGCAGCGTCCGCGCGTCACCTCAAGGATCAGATCGGCCAGTTGAGCCCGGGCCGTCCACCAGCTCCGAGCGATCAGGTGGTGCCGACACGGCCGTATGGTGGATTCGGTGACAAGCTCCGCGCTGCCGTGGGCGAGGAGATTGGTCCAGGCCCAAACGGGGATCCCCCGCCCGCCCGCCTCCAGACGTTCGACCAGGGTTCCGCTCAGGAACGCCGCGCACTCGGCCACTACCTCGTCTTCGCCGTCGTCGCGTCGCCGCCTTCTCATTTCATGCTCCTCTCCATCCCTGTGCCCGTCTGCGATCCGGCAATCTGGCCCCCGGCAATCTGGCCCCCGGCAAATCTGGCCCCCGGCAAATCTGGCCCCCGGCAAATCTGGCCCCCGGCAAATCAGGCTCTGAGACCAGGGTGCAGCAGGGTGAACCGACGGTGTAGGGCCAAACGTCCCGAATGGTGTCGGGCCGAGAGCAGGGACCTTGGGAGACCGTAGTCAGGTCAGGTGATTGAATGCGATAGTGGAGCCAAGTGGTGCACGAACCACTGGCGCGCGAGGGTCGCCGCCTCCTTCAGCGTTCCAGGCTCGTCGAAGAGGTGGGTGGCACCCGGCACCACGGCGAGTCGGTTTTCGCAGCGGAGTTGCTTCTGTGCTCGACGGTTGAGGTCGAGCACGACTTCGTCGTGCCCGCCCACGATCAGCAGCGTCGGCGATCGGACCTCCCGAAGCACGGACATGGCCAGATCGGGGCGTCCTCCCCGCGAGACGACGGCGGCGATGGGAACCGTTGACCGCGCCGCCGCCCAAAGGGCGGCCGCTGCCCCCGTGCTGGCACCGAAGTAGCCGATGCGCGACCCAGCCGACTCGGGCTGCGCCGCGAGCCAGGTGGTGACAAGCATCAACCGGCCCGCCAGGAGCGGGATGTCAAAGACCCGAGAGCGATCGTGTTCTTCGTCTGCACCGAGAAGGTCAAAGAGGAGCGTGCCCAGTCCCGCCTCGTTGAGGGCCGAGGCGACGAAGCGATTCCGGGGACTGTGCCGGCTGCTGCCGCTGCCGTGAGCGAACACGACCATCCCCTTGAGCACCTCGGGCACGGTGAACTGTCCTGCGAGGCGAACGTTCCCGGCCCGCAGTTCGACCTCCTCGTCCCGAACCGGGGGGTCGTCGCCCGTGCTCGCCATGGCCGGTACGGTCGTCGAACCGGTGGCCGATCGTCGCAGGAGGGTCACGACCTCCCTGTCCGAGGTCGGTGAGAAGTCCTCGTACCACGCACCGACGGCATAGAAGGTGTCGGGTGCTTCGAGGGCCAGCACGCCGTCGCAGACCTTGGCCAGCTCCTCGACGGCCGAACGCGACGCAACCGGCACCGCCATCAGCACACGCACCGCGCCTTGGGCTCGGGCCACTTCGCAGGCGGCTCGCGCACTCGCCCCGGTGGCCATGCCGTCATCGACCACCACCACGGTCCGGCCGCGTATCGCGACCGGAGGCCGATCTTCCCGGAAGCGGCGCGCCCGCCGCTCGAGCTCAATCCGCTCCCGCCGTTCCACCAACGCCAGTTCGGTCCCGTCGACCATCGCCATCCGGAGCACGTCATCGTTGAGGATGCGTACGCCGCCTTCACCGATGGCGCCCATGGCGAGCTCGGGTTGGAACGGAACACCGAGCTTGCGGACCACGATCACGTCCAACGGCGCATCGAGTGCCTGGGAGACCTCGAAGGCCACGGGCACTCCGCCCCTCGGCAGTCCGAGGACAACGACATTCTGACCCTCGAGACCGCGCCGCTTGAGCAGCTCTGCGAGCTGCTGGCCCGCATCGGCCCGGTCACTGAATCGCATCGCCACCTCCCAGCGGACTAGTCCCAGCATCCGCCCACGCCGGCGATGCCGGCCAGGGCCGATGGTCCCGGATCAGCTCCCGGGCATGGCCGCCGATGGGAGCTTGCGCCTAGCCACCCTGTGCTGGCGGGGCGGTCGTGACGGTTGCGGATGAGTCCCCCGACGAGAATACCGGCGACAGATGGAGCGTGCCACCACCGCACGCATCGATGGTGGGGAATACCGGCACGACGACGTAGGCCGTGTCGTTCGGGGGGGTGATCTCGACCTGCGAGGCCATTGAGCATCCGGTGCTGCCCGTGATGACGTCGTTGTACCCGAGATTGAAGTACGCCGTCTGCTGGGGGGCCAACGACACGTCGGTCGCAGCGACGTTCTCGAAGGCCAGCCCTCCACCGCGTAGCACGGCGGTCGCCACGGCGCCGCCGCTAGCGCCGAGGAGCTGCATCCCGGGGTAGCCGTACATCGTGCAGGCCATGGTGGAGGTATTGGTCAGCGAGAACGTCAGCTCAATGGTGCCGGCCGCCCCCTCCGACCCGTACAGCCCGACGTGGAGCTGCGAGGGCTGGCAGGAAGTGGTCGATGCAGTGGTGGTCGTGGCCACTGCGGTGGTCGTCGTGGTGGCCACTGCGCTGGTCGTGGTGGTCGTCGTGGAGGACGTCGTTGTCGTGCCCGATGTCCGGGCGTTCGGCGTGCTGCTCGTGCACGCGCCGAGGAGGGATCCGGCGGCCACGACCATTACCACCGCCGCGGCTCTTACCGACATCGACATGGTCCCCCTTCCCTCTCGGGCCTGTGCCTGCCCGACAAGAGTGTGGCAGAGAGCGGCTCGCTACCAGGGCCGAAGGTCACAGGACCTGTGGCCCTGGTGTCGGGTGGCCGGCCCGACCAACGCTAAAGGGGTGAACAAGCGAGGGTCCACCGGCGAGCGCTCGCAAGGCGAGGAGATGTGGGGTCGCATCGCCGACCTGGTGGCCCCCCTCTTCGACTACTGGCCGGAGGTGATGATCCGGCCCGCCGACGTCGTGAAAAAGATCGTCCCTCCCGAGAGCGACGTTGCCCCTCCGGTCGCCAGTCCGCCAGTCGCCAGCCGCCAGCCGCCAGCCGCCAGCCGCCAGCCGCCGGACGTCGGGCGCGTGTGAGGATTTGCCTCCCCGCTAACGTGGCCCCTAAGGCAGAGCCGTGATCCAAGTCCCTGAAAGCCATCGTGACCTCTTGGAGAGCACCGTGGCGACGCTCGCCACGATCGGACCCGACGGGCGGCCCCAGCTCTCCGAGGTGTGGTTTCTCTCCGACGGCGACTCGGTGGCGATCTCGCTGAACACCAGCCGTCAGAAGACGAAGAACCTCATGCAACGATCCCAGTGCTGTCTGTTCATCCTGGACCTCGGCGCCACCCAGCGCTACCTCGAGTTGCGGGGCGATGCGGAGGTGGCCCCCGACGACGGTTACGCCTTCGCCGACCGGGTCGGGCACAAGTACGGCGCCAACCTCCGTGACCACGACCGCCCCGGAGAGAGCCGTGTGGTGGTGCGGATCATCCCGAGTCGGGTGAACGCCGTCGACATGCGGGGCTGAGCCTCACCGCTTCCGTCCTCCGGGTCTCGGCGTCTCCGATTCGAACCGGCGCCCGGCGAGAGGGCGCTTCAGTGCTCGCTGCCGCCGAGTGCCAGGGGGGGCAACGGAACAATTCTCGCACCGGACGCCTCCCCGGAGAAGCTGCGCATGCGGCGAGCGCGCCGCAACGCACGCCGGTAGGCGACTTCGTAGCCCTCCGCCATCCCCTCAATGTTGAAGTTCTCCGCGACGTGTTGCCGGCACTCGGCCGGATCGACGCTCCCTGCGCGCGCCATCGCGCCGGCCAGTTGTTCGGGAAGGTCCACGATGATGCCCGTGCGCCCGTCCATCACCACCTCGGGCACCGAGCCGCGTCGCAGCGCCACGACGGGGGTCCCGCAGGCCATCGCCTCAATCATGACGAGTCCGAAGGGTTCGTCCCAGAGGACCGGGAAGAGCAGGCACTTGCATCGAGTCAGAAGGTCCCTCTTCTCGTGCGCGTCGGCGGGGCCGAAGACGACGACATCGGGACCGAGGCGCGGCTCTATCTCGCGTGCAAAGTATTCCCGCTCAATGGGTTCGGCGCACTTGCCCGCCAGCACGATCGACAGCTGCGCTGCCCGGGCGGCCTCAATGGCAAGGTGCGGCGCCTTCTCGGGATGGAAGCGGCCGAGGAAGAGTGCGAACTCCTCCTTGCGGTCGTTGAAGGGGAAGCTCTCCACACGGATGGCATTGGCGACCGTCGCCACCCAGGGCAGGTGAGGAGCCTTGGCCCGCTGGGCCTCGGAGATCGCGACCAGCTCCAGGCAGTCGTCCAACGCTTGGTAGTAGAGGCCGGGTTCCCCGTCCACGGGACCGTGCGCGGTGACGATCGTCGGGCAGCTCCGGCCACGCGCCAGCAGTGGCCCCGCCAACGTGTGGTCGTGCACCAGATCGACGGTGAGGCCCTCGACGATGCGGGCGACCTGGGCGGCGTGGACCACTTCGGGCAGAGGCTGCCCGAGCCCGTGCGAGGGTGGTTGCTCGTAGGTCGAGAAGAAACGCTGAGCCTTCGTCCCGTGCTGGCCCGCCCCGATCAGGGTGACGTGGTGGCCCCGGTCCACCAGCGCGTCGACGAGGTCGGCCACCACCGCTTCCACGCCACCGTAGCCATCGGGCGGAACGGTGAAGTAGGGCGGTGCCACCATGGCGATGCGGAGGGCCCGCCGGTTGTCGCTACGTCGTTCGCTGAGCATGGGTTCAGGTCCATCCACCGGTTCACCTGGTCCTCTGTCTCGGGCCCGGCTGCACTTGGTCCACGCCTCCGTTTTCGGCTGGCTGGTCGAGGCGCGCCAGCCGGGCCTCTTCAATAGCAGCGTCGCGCTCGGAGGTGAGCGACGCCACCTGTTCCTCGAGGGCGAGCACCCGGCGGACCCCGGCGAGACCTATTCCCTCGCTGGCGAGCCCGCTGATCCGCTGGACGAGATGAATCTGGTGACGGGAGTAGCGGCGCTGGCCCCCGGCGGAGCGCGCCGGTCGCACCACGTCGTACTCGTCCAGCCGGCGTAGGTAGGCCCGCTGCACGGCGAGCATCTCGGCGGCCTGGCCTACCGAGTACAGCGGCGCGTTCTCGTCGTCGATGGGCAGTTTCACTCGACAATTTTAGGAAAAAACTTCATACTGAGGCAAAAGGTTTCTTAGAGCTGGGGATTCAACTATTCGGAGGGGTTCCGGTCGCGTCGCACCCGACGGTGGGAGTGGCGCCGCCCGGGTTCTCATCGCGAGCCCGGGTGGCCATTTCGCTTTCCGGGGACCGCCCTTAATACGCTGCACATTCGGACCGGTATCCCCAGGCTGCCGTGCTGGAGGTCCGAGAGGTGAAGGAGATGAGACCGACGGGCCGCCATTGCTGCACGAGACACGTGGAATGACGACTGACTCTCCGGGCGGCGGGAGGCGGCGAGGAGCGCCCTCGCCCGGTCTGAACCCGGGCATCTCCGCCGCCGGATCGGCGGCGAAGAGAACGGCCCTCGATCCCTCCGCCGGTCCGGCCGCCATAGGCGGCATGCTGTCGCTGAAGAGCAGCGCCGTGCATTCGTCGCTGACGGCCTCGCCGCTGCAGGCGCGGCTCACCACGGCCGTCACCGACATCACCAAGCTCGCCAACGCCATGGAAGTGCTCAGCATCGCCCTCCCCGAGGACGGCGTCGTGCCCCGTCACGCCCGTTCGACCTGAAGGGCGGTCGCGACGGGCACTCGGCTCAACCACATGGCACGGGAGTGCTTGCGGGTCAGTGTGTCATGCCGCCGGCGATGTGGCCGTCGGACAGCGCCCGGCGACGGGTGATCACCCAGCGGTCCTGGCGCACGCCGTACTCGTCTATATAGCGGCCCCAGTGGTCCACCCCATGGCCCATCACGACGAGGAAGTAGCAGCGACCACGCGCGTGCGTCTCGTCCACCAGGTCGATCTGGTGCGTGGCGGTGAAGTGGCGCACATGGTGCCGGGCGCCGAGGTCCTTGGCTCCCGTGTCCCACATGGCCTTGGTGCTGGTGAAGATCGCCCGCACCTGCTCCAGTCCCTCATAGCGCTGGACGGTTCCGTCCGCCGTGACGAGCTCCATCACGGCGTCGTCGGCAAACACCTTCAACAGCTCCTCGAAACGACCCGAGTCGCCGTTGGCGTTGTAGCGCGCCACCAGGTCGCGGATGCTCTCGCGTGCGATCAGTTCCCAGAGCTCCACGCCGCTACTCCCGGCCCCGAGCCGGCAGGCCGGTCCGGGCAGAAGTGGTGGACGTGCTGGAAGTGGTGGACGTGCTGGACGTGGTGGACGGCATCAGGAGAACTCGGGCATTACCTGCTCCGCGAACAGCTCGAGGGTTCGAGGCTCGGCGCGGTCGGAGGTGAAGAAGACGAATGAGGTGACCCCCTTGTCGACCAGCTGCCCGATTCGGTCGACCACCATGGGGGGAGTCCCGATGAAGCCGCCCGCATGGAGGCCCCAGCCGTCGTTCCCGAAGCGGCGTTCCGCGTTGGCCCGCGCCGGCTCCAGCGACGACTCGTCGGGGGCCAGCACGAGCATCGCCTCCTGCGATCGCCGTATCGTCGCCGGATCCCTCCCGATGGAGGCGCACTCGCGTTCGAGCACCCGCTCGCTCTCCTCCCAGCGGGCGAGTCCGTAGGTGGGGACGTTCCAGACGTCGGCGTAGCGGGCCACGAGCGGCATCGTGCGGCGCGGACCGATGCCCCCGATGTGGATGGGCGGGCGCGGGCTCTGGAGTGGAGGTGGGAGGTTGGGGAGATCGTCCACCGCATAGTGACGGCCCGAAAAGGTGGTGGACTGGCCCGTGAACATGCGGGTGAGGATCTCGAGGGACTCGGCCAGACGCTCGGAGCGCTCCGGGAAGGTCCCCCAGGGGAGGCCGCCCTGGTGGTGCTCGTGCTCGACCGAACCGCTGCCGATTCCGAGGTCGACACGGCCCCCCGAGAGCACGTCGAGCGTGGTCGCCATCTTGCCCAGCAACGCCGGGTGACGGAAGTTGTTGCACAGCACGAGGTGGCCGACCCGCAGCCGGGTGGTCTGGGCCAGAACATAGGTGGCCAGCGTCCACCCCTCGTAGGACGGTCGATCGGGCTGCGCTGGGCTGTAGAGGTGGTCGAAGAACCACAAGGAGTCGAAGCCGACCTCTTCGGCCAGCTTCGCACGGTCCAGTATGGCCGGGTAGTCGAAGGACACCTGTGGCACGTAAAGGCCGAAGGTGATGGTGCTCATCGCGGTGGCGCCATGCGGGCCATGACGAGCGCGGCCAGGCGGTCGTCGCTTCCGCCGTCGTGCACCTCGACCCGGACCAGGTCCCTGCCGAGGAGGGTGGCGGTGGCCCGCCCCGGCCCGACGCGCACGGCGTTGAGGTAGCGGACGTCGAGGTCGAGGACCGGTGTCCCGCTGAGAGATTCGGCCGCAACCTCGGCGACCAGCGCCACGATGCCGCCCTGGAGCGTTCCGGCCGCCTGCGTCGTGAAGCGCACGAGGTCGACCTCGGCCACCCCCGTGGACACGACGCGGACCCCCACGTGCTCGGGGAACGGGACGGGCATGGAGCCCTCAGTGCGCATGGAGTTCGCCACGGGCGGGGCCTGGTCCTGGGGACGGGGCGAAGGCATGAACGTGAGGTAGCTGATCGCCACGAGCTCGGTGGTCGTGGCGTCGGAGAAGCGGATCTCGCCCGCCACGGTCGAAAGGCCACGCTTGACGATCGTCCCGGTAATGGAGAGATCGTCCCCGCACCGCCCTGCCGCCATCCATACGGCGATGTCGAGGGTCACGGCCAGACTGGGCGCGGTCACCCAGCAGGCCGGTATGCCCGCCACGCAGTCGGCGATCGTGGCCAGCACCGAGGGTCGCGGCAGGCCGCAGCCGGACGATCGCAGCGCGCCGGAGAGGGTGGCGTCACCCACCATCTCCATTCCGTCCTCCGACACCTCGAAGCCGAAGGGGATGTCGCCGATGAAGTATCGCTGTGGCTTTCGCTCCACGGGCCCGCTCGGCGCGGCGTCTACCGTTCGGGCTTCGTCAAGTTGGGTCATGGCCTCGACACACTACCTGCGCCGGCCATCGGAGCCAGTTGGAGGATGGAGCAGGCGTGTTCGCTGCCATTAGGATCCCCCGTGCCCTGGCGACCGGACAGCGGGCAGGATGGCGAGGCCGTAGTGACCAGCGAAGAATGCGGATCGATCAGCGTGAACCACAGCGATGGGGTGGCGATCGTGGAGATGGTGCACGGAAAGGCCAACCCCATCGACACGGAGCTTCTCGAGGCGTTCGACCACGAGCTCGCCGAGTGCGCGACGTCACCGGCAGTCCGGTCCGTCGTCGTCACCGGCGCGGGGAAGGTGTTCTCCGGAGGGGTCGACCTGCGACGGATGCTCGACGAAGAGCCCGCCTACGCCGAGTCGTTCATCGTCGCGCTGGCGGAGACGCTGACGACGCTTTTCGCCTTTCCCAAGCCCACGGTCGCCGCCATCAACGGCCACGCCGTCGCCGGTGGCTGCCTCATCGCCTGCGCGTGCGATGTGCGCATCGCGGCCGAGGGCTCCAAGATGGGCGTGATCGAGCTCTCGGTCGGGGTGTCCTTCCCGGTCGTCGCCCTGGAGATCCTCCGCCACGCCGCCGGACCGCGCATGGAGGGACTCGTGTTCGGGGCGGAGCTCGTCGATGTGCAGACGGCGATCGCCGCGGGCATCGTGCACGAGGCGGTGGATGGGGCGCGCTTGCTCGACCGGGCGGTCGAAGAGGCGAGACGGCTCGGCGCGATGGATGCCAGGGCGTTCGCGCTCACCAAGTCGTCGATGCGAGCAGCGACCCTCGAGCGCATTGAGCGAGCCAGTCCGCAGCTCGACAAGGCGGTCATCGCGCAGTGGACCGACCCCGAGACCCGGCGCCAACTGGAGTCTCGTTTCGGTGCTCCCAAGGGGTAGCGGGCCGCACGGGGAGAAGTGAGGCTGCCGGGAGGGGTTATGCTCCCCGGCCACCGATGACGTACCTCGAACCGCAGCTCGGAGACATCCCTGCACCGGTTGCCCAGGCCGCGACGAGGCCATTCTGGGATGCGTGCGCCGAGCGGCGACTCATGTTCCTCCGCTGTGCGTGCGGGCACGCCCTGCACCCGCCGGCCGTCACGTGCAGCGACTGTGGCGGCCGCGAGCTCACGTGGGAGCAGAGCGGTGGGCGGGGGACCGTTTACAGCTGGACCCGGATATGGAGGCCGCAGACCCCGGCGTTCGTGGTTCCCTACGTGGCCATCATCGTGGAGCTCCACGAGGGGTGGTCCCTCATCTCCAATCTCATCGGCTGTGACTCCGGCGAGGCGGCCATCGGCATGGGCGTGGAGGTCGACTTCCACCCCATTGCCAGTGGCGCCGTCCTGCCCTACTTCCGCCCTCTCGCAAGCAGCCCGCCATGAGCCGGCGCCCCACGCCGCCGCTGGCGGACGTGGCCGTCGTCGGTGTGCACAACACCAAACAGGCCCGCCACCTACCCGGCCGGGACTCCATGTCGGTGGCGTTCGAGGCGGCGTTCGGGGCGCTCCATGACGCGGGCCTCTCCGTGCTCGACGTCGATGGGGTGGCCGGACCTCTGAGCAGCGACTTCATCTATCAGACCGGGATCGCGCCGGCGTGGTACACGCACAACGCTGTGGGCATTCCTACACTCCTCGAAGGCGTCTTCGCCATTCAATCGGGGATGGCCACGGTCGTGCTGGTGCTCTCCGGCACGGCGGGTCGTTACACGGAGCGCGAGGCGACGGCTCCGTGGACGCGCCCCAGCAACGAGATGGTGGAGCCGTTCGGCATGTTCACCGCCGCGCAGTTTGCACTGGTTGCGCAGCGATACCTGCACGAGTACGGCGTGCCGTCGGAGGCCCTGGCCACGGTGGCGGCGACGATCAGGAACAACGGGCACGTCAATCCGGACGCGCTCTACTTCGGCAGGGGTCCGTACACGCCGGAGGACATACTGGCCAGCCGGCTGATCGCGGAGCCGTACCACCTGCTCGACTGCGCCTCGACCTCAGAGGGGGGCGCGGCCTTGATCCTGTCTCGCGCCGACGTGGCGCGCGGCACGTCGGCGCGCCCCGTGTATCTGCTCGCCGGCGGGTCGGAGCAGTTCGGACCGTCGTACCGCTACCCCCCTCGGCTCGACCTGCACGGTCGACGCGACCGCGATCTGACGCTCCAGTTCCTGGGCAGGAGGGTCTGCGAGAAGGCCCTGGGTCAGGCGGGGCTGGTGCACGCAGACGTCGACGTGTTGGAGCTCTACGACCCGTTCTCCTTCGAGATCATCCGCCAATTGGAGGCCTTCGGGTTCTGCGGGGTCGGCGAGGGCGGAGACTTCGTGCTGGAGGGCCAGATCGGCCCGGGTGGTGCGTTCCCCGTGACCACCGACGGGGGCACGATGTCGTTCAGCCATCCCGGCGAGCTCACCCAGAAGCTGCAGCGCGTCATCCGGGGCGTCCAGCAGCTCCGCGGCACGTGCCTCTCCAACCAAAGGCCCGGCGCCGAGATCGCGCTCTGTACGGGTGGCGGCTCGGGACCGCTCTTCATGGATCTCCTCTTGCTGTCCGCCGCCCCGCCGTAGGCGTCGCCCCGCACCGGCGAGCACCGGACATCAGTGGCCCGACCCCTATACTGCCGAAAAATGCGACCTCTTCCCCTGCTCACGCCGGATAACGAATTCTTCTGGACCTCCGGCGCCGAAGGGGTGTTGCGCTTCCGGCGCTGTGCCGTGTGCAAGTCGTACCAGCATCCGCCGGGCCCGATCTGCCGCACCTGCGGGTCCGACGACTTCGCGCCCGAAGCGGTCAGCGGGCACGGCGTCGTCGTGGGCTTCACCATCAACGAGCACGCCTGGACCCCCGACTTCGTACCGCCGTACGTCGTGGCGATCGTGGCGATCGACGAGGACCCGAGGGTCCGCCTCACCACCAACCTGGTCGACATGCCGCACGATGAGGTCTTCGTGGGGAAGCGGGTCTCCGTCGTCTTCGAGCACGTGGAGGACGTGTGGATCCCCAACTTCACCGCCCGTACCGACCTCACCGAGCCGGGCCCCATCCCCGATGACGAGCCCATCGCGCCCTTCGTGCGCCCGATGATCGGGGGGGAGAAGTTCGAGCACAAGGTGGCGCTGACCGGCATCGGCATGTCCAAGATCAGCCGTCACTCCGGCGTGGACCCGCTCTCGCTGACCATCGATGCCTGCCGCCAAGCCGTGGCCGACGCCGGGCTCACCATGTCCGACATCGACGGCCTGTCCACCTATCCGGGCGGACCGGCGTCGAGCGGGTTCTCCGAGGGCGGGGTGCCCGCGCTCGAAGAGAGCCTCCGAGTGCGTCCGACCTGGTTCAACGGCTCGATGGAGACCCCCGGGCAGGGCGGGTCGGTCGTCAACGCCATGCTGGCCGTCGCCGCCGGTCTCTGCCGCCACGTGCTGTGCTTCCGGACGGTCTGGGAGTCGTCCGCCAACGACCGGCGCCGATCGCAGCCTCCGGCGAGCGTGCGCCTCGAGGGGGACTTCTCCACCTGGCGGCACGTGTTCGGGGCCATGAGCGCCGCCAACTGGATCGGCATGAACGCGTCGAACCACTTCCACAAGTACGGCACGACACGGGACGCCCTGGCGGCGGTCGCCCTCAACGCCCGGCGGAACGCCGCCCTCAATCCCGCCGCCATCTACCGCGAACCACTCACCATCGACGACTACTACGCCGCCCGCATGATCACCACACCGTTCGGGCTCTACGACTGCGACGTACCGGTGGACGGATCGGTTGCCGTCGTCGTCTCGGCGAAGGACGCGGCGCGCGACGGGCCCCATCCCCCGATCCTGGTGGAGTCGGTGGGGACGCAGATCATTGAGCGGTTGAGCTGGGACCAGGGGACGTTGAGCCATGAGCCTCAGACGCAGGGTCCGGCCGCCCACTTGTGGTCGAGGTCGTCCCTGACCCCCGACGACGTCGACGTCGCCGAGCTCTACGACGGGTTCACCTTCAACTGCCTGAGTTGGATAGAGGCCCTCGGCTTCTGTGGCGTAGGCGAGATCGGCGACTACCTGGCCGATCCCGACCGCATCTCGCTGGGGGGCGAGCTTCCGCTCAACACGTTCGGCGGCCAGCTCTCCGCCGGCCGGACGCACGGCTACGGGTACATTCACGAGGCCATCGTGCAGCTGCGCGGCGACGCCGGCGCCCGTCAGGTGGCCAACGCCGAGGTGGCGGTCGTCAGCACGGGAGGGGGCACGCCCGGCGGGTGTTTCCTGTTCACGACCGATCGCTGACGCCGACCCCTCGGACGGCCCATGGGGCTCGGGGGGACCGTCGTACGGGCCTGGGGAGGTCCCTGGCCGGGGGGGTGTCCAGGGGCGTCGTGGTACATTTGGCCTCAATGCTGTAGAGAAGCGGGGAGGGTCGAAGTGGAATCGGACGACATGATCCTGGTGAGTGTGGACGACCATGTGGTCGAACCGCCCGGCCTCTTCGATGGGCGGCTGCCCGCCAAGTACGCGGATGCAGCTCCCAAGTTCATCACCCGACCGGACGGGACCAACGCATGGCTGTACGAGGGGGAAGAGCACGCCAACGTCGCCCTCAACGCCGTGGCCGGGCGACCTCCCGAGGAGTTCGGCTTGGAGCCCACGTCGCTGGACGAAATCCGCCCCGGCTGTTACGACGTTGACGAGCGCGTCGCCGACATGGACGCCAACGGGGTCCTCGGATCCCTGAACTTCCCGTCCTTCCCCCATTTCTGCGGCCAGACCTTTGCCCGGACCGAGGACAAGGACGTGGCCCTGGCCATGGTGCAGGCCTACAACGACTGGCACATCGACGAGTGGTGCGGGTCACACCCTGGGCGGTTCATCCCGTGCCCGATCCCGGCCATCTGGGACCCCGAGGTCCTGGCGGCCGAGGTTCGGCGCTGCGCGGCCAAGGGGGCCCACGCGGTCACCTTCTCGGAGAATCCCTCGAAGTTGGGCTGGCCCAGTGTCCACTCCGACCACTGGGACCCGTTCTGGCAGGCGTGTGTCGACGAGGAGGTGGTGGTGTGCGTGCACATCGGCTCGTCCTCGGAGATGACCATCACCTCGGCGGACGCCCCGATCGACGTGCTGATTTCGGTCACGCCGATCAACATCGTGAAGGCGGCGGCCGACCTCATCTGGTCGCCGGTGCTCCGCAAGTTCCCCACCATCAAGTTCGCGCTCTCCGAGGGTGGGATCGGTTGGATTCCCTACTTCCTCGAGCGAATCGACTACAACTACAAGAAGCACCACGCGTGGACGGGGCAGGACTTCGGCGATCGGCTCCCCAGCGAGGTGTTCAACGAGCACATCATCACCTGCTTCATAGACGATGCCTTCGGCGTGGCGAGTCGCGACTACCTCAACATGGACAACGTGACCTGGGAGTGTGACTATCCGCATTCGGACACCACATGGCCCACGGCGCCGGAGCAACTCTGGAGCTACGTCGAAAAGCTCTCCGAGCGCGACATCAACCGGATCACTCACGAGAACGCCATGCGCCACTTCCACTACGACCCCTTCGCCGTGATCCCCAGGGAAGAGGCCACGGTGCGGGCGCTTCGCGCCAGGGCCGCCGGCCGGGACGTGGCCGCCCACTCCACCCGCAAGGGCCCGCAGATGCCGAAGGCGACCAGGGCGGCCGACCTCGGGGCGTTCGCCGGGCAACGATAGGCGTCCGATCGGTTCCGAGCGCACGTCGACATGGATCTCTCCGACTCCGAAGAGCAGTCCACCCTCCGCAAGCACCTCGCCAACTTCTTCGCCCGGGAGTCGACGCCCGAGCGGGTGAGGGCGAGTGAACCGCTCGGATTCGACCCACGCCTCTGGTCCGAAATGGTGGCGATGGGTCTCCCTTCCATGGCGGTTCCCGAGGCCTCGGGCGGGGGCGGCGCTGGTCTGCAGGATCTGACCCTGGCGGCGGAGGAGTTCGGGCGAAGGATCGCCGCAGCACCGTTCATTGAGACGGCCGTGGCCAACAACCTGCTGGCGCGTCTTGCCGCGGGGGAGGCCGGTGGGGCGGCGGGCGAACTGCTGTCCGGGGCACTCGAGGGCGGGCTGGTGTCGTTCGCCGTCCGCCCGGCGCACGGCGGGGTGGCCCGGCTCGCGCCCGCCGGCGCCGTCGCCGACACCCTCCTGGCCCTCGACGGTGACCAGTTGGTGGCCGTCAAACCGGATCGTGGTTCCCCAGCGCCGGCGTCGGCCCCCTCGAACCTGGGCTCTGCTCCGGTGGCGGACTGCCGGACGGACGGGAGCGGCAGGACCGTGCTCGCCTCCGGCGCCCCCGCCCGCTCCCTGCACGATGATGCCGTGGCCGAATGGCAGATCCTCACGGCGTCCGCCCTCGTCGGCCTGGCGGCCGCCGCGCTGGAGATCGCGGTGGAGTACGTGAAGCAGCGGCGGGCATTCGGCGTGCCCATCGGATGGTTCCAGTCGGTGCAGCACCGATTGGCCGATGACGCGACCGAGACCGACGGCGCCCGCCTCTTGGTCTATGAGGCGGCATGGGCGACCGAGGAGCGGCATGCCAAGGCTCGCTCGCTCGCATCGATGGCATTTCTCTTCGCCTCGCAGTCGGCCTTCAAGACGGCCGGAGACAGCCTTCACTTTCACGGCGGCTACGGCTACACCCTGGAGTACGACATACAGCTCTACTTCCGGCGGGCCAAGGCCTGGTCGCTCGCCGCCGGCGATCCGCGGCGGGAGTTCCAGCGCCTTGCCGGGCTGCTCTTCGACGACAAGGGCGCGTGAGGATATGGACTTCTCCGTAGTGGACGACCTCGCCGAGCACCGGGAGGCGGCGCGCACCTGGGTCGAGGCGAACGTGGACCCGGCGTGGGCAAAGGAGCAGCACGCATCGGGGACCCACCAAACGGCCGAGCTGCAGCGGCTGCTGGCGCAGGATGGGCTCCTCGGTGCGGGCTGGGCCCCCGAGTTCGGAGGGAGCGGCGTCGATCCCGGATTCGCCCACGCCGTGTTCGACGAGCTCCGTTCGGGGGGACTCATGTGGGACGGGTGGTCGACGACGGTGATGGTCATCAACACGATCGCCCACGTCGGCTCGGATGAGCAGAAGCGGACGATCATCTCCGCCGCGCTGCGGGGCGAGATCCTCATCGCCCTCGGCTACTCCGAACCGGATTCGGGTTCCGACGTGGCGGCCGCCAGCACGAGGGCGGTCCGCGACGGCGAGGAATGGGTGATCGAGGGGCAGAAGATGTTCACGAGCACGGCACAGGTGTGCAGCCACGTCTTCGTGCTCGCCCGCACCAACCCGGAGGTGCCAAAGCACAAGGGGCTGACGTTGTTCCTGGTGCCGACGGCCGCAGAGGGGTTCGATCTCCAGCCGATCTACACCCTCGGCGGCCAGCAGACCAACGCCACGTTCTACAGCGGTGTGAGGGTTCCCGACTCGGCGCGCATCGGCGGCGTCGACCAGGGTTGGTCGGTGATGCACGTCGCCCTGACCTTCGAGCGGGCGGGCGACCGCCGAGCGGGTGTCACCCTGGCCCGAAAGGTGGCGGATTGGATCCGGGACTCGGGGGCCGAGTACGGGATCGACATGGCCGACGCCGTCACCCGGGAGCGGCTGGCCCGGATCGCCATCGACGAGGAGGTGGCGGGACTGCTCGGAATGAGGGTGCGGTGGATTTCGGAGTCCGGCGGCCTGCCGCGCGCCGAGGGCTCCATGCAGAAACTGTTCGCGAGTGAGGCCGCCCTTCGCCACTACTCCGACCTGGTCGACATGCTGGGAGCCAGCGGTGTACTCCAGGGGGAGGGAGCGCCGATGGACGGCGACCTCGAGGCTCATTTCCGTTCGACGGTCGTCGGGACGATTTACGGCGGGTCGAGCGAGATCCAGCGCGAGATCATCGCGGAGCTGAGGCTGGGCCTGCCGAAGAGCCGTCCGGCCGCCTGAGCCGCCCGCCGCCGGACCGTCCCGGGCGCCCGGGCGCCCGAACGGTCAGTGCCCGGTGAAGGCCGGGGGTCGTTTCTCCATGAACGCCTGGGCGCCCTCGCGCGCGTCGGCGCTCCCGAAGACCTCCCTGCTCTCCTGCGGGGTGGCCATCCCGGAGTCCGCTCCGTGCGTGAGGGCGTTGCGCATCAGCCGCTTGGTGAGCTGCACCCCGAGCGGGCCGTTGGCCGCCACCTCGGCGGCGAGGACTAGCGCCGCGTCCTTGAGGTCTTCTGAGGGGACCACCTGGTTGACGAGGCCGACCTCCGCGGCGCGCGCCGCACTGAACAAGCGGCCGGTGAGGCCCATTTCGAGGGCGATGGCCTGCGGAACCCGCAACGGGAGCAGGGTGCCTCCGCCGGCGGCGAACAGCCCGCGTTTGACCTCGGGCAAGCCGAAGCGGGCGTGCTCGGCGGCGACCACCAGGTCACAGCTGAGCACCAGCTCCATCCCGCCGCCGACGGCGGCGCCGTTGACTGCGGCGACCAGGGGCTTCTCGTAGGTCCCACCCATGAACCGGGCCAGGGTCTCCGCACCGGGGCGCTCGCCGCCGTTGCCCTCCCCCTCCCATCCACCCAGCGTGCTCAGGTCCATCCCGGCGCAGAAGATCTTCTCCCCGGCTCCCGTGACCACCACGACCCGGGCGGAGTCATCGCCCAGAATGTCCTCGAGCGCCACGCCCAGCTCGGCCAGGAGGGGCGGATTCAGCGAGTTGGCGGCCTCGGGTCGATTGAGGGTCAGGATCTCGATCTGCCCGATCCGTTCTCGTTCAATGAGCATGGCTCTCTCCTGGGTGGGTTGCACGCGCCGGGGTCGGCCGTCTTTCCTAGCTTTCCTAGCGTGCCCCAGCCGCCGGGCCCCCGCCACTTGGGCAGGCCGGGACGACGGGTGGAGCGGGCCGGTAGGGTTGCACCGAGGCGGTAACATTCGCCCACCAACGAGTCACCCACCATTTAGTAGTGCAGCCATTTAGTAGTGCAGCCATTTAGTAGTGCAGCCATTTAGTAGTGCAGCCATTTAGTAGTGCAGCCATTATTTAGTAGTGCAGCCATTTACGTAGTGCAGCCAGCACCGCACGCAGTCGGCCGAACGGCCGAAGGGGGAGAGAGTCCATGACCAGCACGACGACACGGGGCGAGCACCGCATGCTGATCGACGGGAAGCTCGTCGAAGCCAAGTCGGGCAAGACCTTCGACAACATCAACCCCGCCACCGAAGAGGTGCTGGGGCCGGTGGCCGATGCCGGCCACGACGATATGGACGAGGCGATCGCCGCCGCCCGGCGGGCCTTCGACGAGACGACCTGGTCGACGGACAAGGCGTTCCGCCAGCGCTGCATCCGACAGCTCCAGGCCGCCCTGGAAGAGGAGAGGGAGCTCCTGCGGGCCGAACTGGTCGCCGAAGTGGGTGCGCCGATCGCGCTGACCTACGGGCCCCAGCTCGACGCTCCGCTCGCCGAGGGTCTGCTGTGGCCGGCCAAGTTCATCGACGAGTTCCCCTGGGAGCGGGACCTGCCGGAGGGAACTGCGTTCGGCTCGCGCAGCTGGCGCAAGGTGGTCAAGGAGGCCGTCGGCGTCGTGGGGGCGATCGTGCCCTGGAACTACCCCTTCGAGGTGACGATCAACAAGCTCGGAACGGGCCTCGCGGTGGGCAACACGGTGATCTTGAAGGCGGCCCCGAACACTCCGTGGAACGCCACCCGGATCGGCCGGCTGGTCGCCGAGCGCACCGACATCCCCCCGGGCGTGCTCCAGGTGGTCACCACGGCGGACAACTCCGTGGCCGAGGATCTGGTCGTCGATCCGCGGGTCGATCTGATCTCCTTCACGGGATCGACGGCCGTCGGCCGGCGGATCATGGAGAGGGGCGCGCCGTCGCTGAAGCGGCTCTTCTTGGAGCTGGGCGGGAAGTCGGCCGACATCATCCTCGACGACGCGGACTTCGAGCAGAAGCTGTCGATGGCCTGGATGATCTGCGTCCATGGCGGCCAGGGGTGCGTCATGATGACCCGGATGCTGCTCCCCCGGTCGCGCTACGACGAGGGGATGGCGATCATGGAGGCCGGGTTCAAGAACGTGCCCTACGGTGACCCGACCGACCCGTCCAACATCCAGGGACCCCAGATCAGCGCGCTGCAGCGGGAGAGGGTGCTGGGCTACATCGAGAAGGGCAAGGAGGAGGGGGCCCGGCTGGTCTTCGGCGGCGGCCGCCCCTCGCACCTCGAGAAGGGCTACTACGTCGAGCCCACCCTCTTCGCCGACGTGGACAACTCCATGACCATCGCGCGTGAGGAGATCTTCGGACCGGTCCTGGTCGTGGTGCCGTTCGAGGACGACGACGACGCGGTCCGCCTGGCCAACGACAACCAGTACGGCCTCGGAGTCTCCGTGACCTCGGGGTCCGAAGAGCGGGCCTTGAGCGTGGCGCGCCGGGTCCGTGCCGGAACGGTGTCGGTCAACGGCGGCGTCTGGTATGGGGCGGACGCTCCCTTCGGCGGCTACAAGGCCAGCGGCATCGGCCGCCAGAACGGGCTCGAAGGATTCGAGCAGTACTCCGAGACCAAGACCTACGCGGGAGGCCTCCCGCCTGCGTAGGAAATCGGCAGCCCCGGTTGCCATGGCCGTGCTGGTGCGGTCCGCCCTGTTTCACCTGGCCGCACCGTGCGCATCCACGCGCTAGTGTCGCTCATCAGCATCTGAGTGGTAGCAAGCTCTACGGATTCAAGGGTACGGAACAGCGGAGTCAGGGTAGATCGGTTGGCGGCCAGGTAGGGCCGTCCACAGTTCAGGGGGCATTCTCAGTTGTCAGATTTCCTTCCGTTCATCGTCATAGGCATCACCACAGGGGCGGTCTACGGCCTGGCGGGCGTGGGCCTGGTGCTGACCTACAAGACGTCGGGGATCTTCAACTTCGCCTACGGTGCCGTCGCAGCCCTGGCGGTGTTCGTCTTCTACTGGCTGCACACCGAGCACGGGATGCCCTGGCCCTATGCGGCGGCCCTCTGCCTCTTCGTGCTCTCGCCGCTCGAGGGCCTGGTCCTGGAGTTGGTGGCCCGCACGCTGGAGAACGCCACGGCCACCTTGAAGGTGGTCTCCACCGTCGGCATCCTGCTCTTCATGGTGGGCCTGGGGGAGATCTGGTACGGCGACTCCAACACCTCCTTCCCGTCGTTCCTCGACACCAACACCGTCCGGTTCCTGGGCGTCAACATCGGGTTCGATCAGATAACCGTGATGATCATCTCCGTCGCGGCGACGGCCATCTTGTACTACTTCTTCCGCTTCGTGCGCCTGGGGGTGGCCATGCGCGGCGTGGTCGACAACCCCGACCTCGTCTCCATGACGGGCACCAACCCGGTGGTGGTGCGCCGCTGGGCCTGGATCATCGGCACCATCTTCGCCTCCATGGCCGGCCTCCTGATCGCCCCGTCGCTGAACCTCGACGCCTATACGATCGCCCTGTTGGTCGTCTCGGCCTTCGGCGCGGCGGCCATCGGCTACTTCTCCAATCTCCCCCTGGTGTTCGTCGGTGGCCTGTTCATCGGCGTGGTGGACGCCTTGGCCACCAAGTACGCCGCCACCGTGTCGTGGTTGGCCGGGCTCTCGGCCGGGCTGCCCTTCATCATCTTGTTCATCGTGCTGATCGTCATGCCCCGGGCCAGGCTGGCCGAACGCCGCGTGGTGACCTCGGTGCCGCTGCGCCAGTCGTGGTACGCACCGACGCGCATGCGGCTGGTGGCGGCCGCCATCGCCCTGGCCTTCTTCTGCTACGTGCCCGTCTTCGTCGGCACGCAGCTCGTCACCTGGTCGAGCGCTCTGGTCTTCATCATGCTCTTCCTCTCGCTCGGCCTGCTGATCAAGACCTCGGGGCAGATCTCGCTGTGCCACCTGGCCTTCGCCGCGGTCGGGGCCGCGGCGTTCGGGCACTTCACGGGCGACTGGCACGTCCCGTGGCTGGCGGCGTTGCTCCTGGCCGGCCTGGTGGCCATGCCGGTGGGCGCCATCATCGCCATCCCGGCCATCCGCCTGTCGGGGGTCTTCTTGGCCCTGGCCACCTACGGGTTCGGGATCCTGCTGGAGCAGATGTTCTACCAGACCGGCCCCATGTTCGGGCCGACCACCTCGGGCATCGCGGCCCCCCGGCCCGACGTGACCATCCTCGGCTGGCAGCTCTTCAGCGACAAGGGGTTCTACTACGTCCTGCTCGTCTTCGTGGTGCTGACGGTCATCGTGGTGCAGGCCATCCTGCGCGGTCGCATGGGACGCCTGTTGCGGGGTCTCTCCGACTCGGCGGTGGCCCTCGAGACCCATGGGGCGACGACCAACGTCATGAAGGTCCTGGTGTTCTGCATCACCGCCGGTCTGGCCGCCGTCGCCGGGGCCCTGCTGGCCTCCCTGTACAACTACGGGCTGGGCACCAACTACAGCTCGTTCCAATCCTTGACGATGGTGGCCATCGTCGTGCTCATCGTCATGGGCGATCCGTGGTATGCCATCGTGGCCGGGCTGGCCTTCGAGCTGCCTCCGTCCTACATCAACCTGGGCAACGTCACCTACTACGAGTCGATGCTCTTCGGGGTCTCGGCCGCCACGTTCGCGGTGCAGGTGAACCGTGTCCCCCAGCTGCCCTTGGCGTTTCGCAACTTCATCGACCGCCTGGGCGGTCGTGAACCCGAGACCGTCCTGGGAGAGGGCGAGCTCGAAGAGCTGGTCTCCGACGCGGCGGCGGAGGAGAAGCAGACGGCCCACGCCGACCGCGAGATGGCCCAACGGGTGGCGGCGAGCGCATCGGGCGTGGCCGGCTTGGCCGTCCGCGAGCTGTCGGTCCAGTTCGGAGGGGTGCGGGCCGTCGACAACGTCAGCCTGGACGCCCCGATGGCTCGCATCACCGGGTTGGTCGGGCCGAACGGGGCCGGCAAGACCACGACCTTCAACGCCTGCTCGGGCCTGCTCAAGCCGACCGCAGGCAGGGTCTTCCTGCACGATCGCGACGTCACGGGCATGGGGCCGGCCGGGCGATCGCGCCTCGGGCTCGGGCGGACGTTCCAGAAGGCCGAGCTGTTCAACTCGCTCTCCGTACGCGAGAACGTGGTGCTGGGGCGCGAAGCCGCCCTGGCCGGGGCCAACCCCATCACCCAGTTGGTGGCGCGACGTCGCGATCGCGGCGTGGTGCAGCGGGCGGTGGACGAGGCGATGGAGCTGACCGGGATCGGCCGGCTCTCCGACGTCCAGGCCGGCCTCCTCCCCACCGGCCAGCGCCGCCTGGTCGAGCTGGCCCGTGTGCTGGCGGGGCCCTTCGACCTGCTTCTCCTCGACGAGCCCTCCGCCGGGCTCGACGCCACCGAGACGGTCCAGTTCGGCAACGTGCTGACCGGGGTGGTGGCCGAGCGCGGCACCGGGATCCTGCTCGTAGAGCACGACATGGCGCTGGTGCGACAGGTGTGCGCCCACATCTACATGCTCGACTTCGGGCGCCTGGTCTTCGAGGGCAGCCCGGACGAGATGCTGGCCAGCGACGTCGTGCGCGCCGCGTATCTCGGCTCCGAGAGCGTGGCGGCCGCGGCCGGCATCGCCGATGGCGCCGGCGGGAACGGCCAGGCCGCGGTCAGCGAAGGCGTCGTCGAGCCGGCATGAGGACCGAGTGGCGCAGGCGAGAGGGGGGACCTGAGTGTTAGAGCTGGAGCACATCACGGCCGGCTACGGCGACACGGTGGTGCTGCGCGACGTGAGCCTGATCGTCCCCGACTCCAAGGTCCTGGCCCTCCTCGGGCCCAACGGGGCCGGCAAGACGACGCTCCTGCGGGTGGCCTCGGGCATCATCAAGCCCATGAGCGGGCGGGTCATACTCGACGGGGAGGACGTCACCGGGAAGCGTCCGTACTACATGTCGCGCAAGGGCATGTGCAGCCTCCCCGAGGGGCGGGGGATCTTCCCCTCGCTGACGGTGAAGGACAACCTGATCCTCCAGTCGCCCAAGGGGAAGGAGTCGGCCACCATTGAGCAGGCGGTGACCTCCTTCCCCGCGCTCGCCACCCGCTTGAAGCAGATGGCGGGGAGCCTCAGTGGCGGGGAGCAGCAGATGCTGTCCCTGGTGCGGACGCTCGCCTCGGACCCCAAGATCGTGGTCGTCGACGAGGCCTCCCTGGGGCTCGCCCCCATCATCGTGGACCGCATCTTCGACACCCTGGCGCAGATCTCCTCGTCGGGGGTCTCGGTGCTCCTGGTCGAGCAGTACGTCACCCGCGCCCTCGCCCTGGCCGACCTGGCCTGCCTGCTCAACCGCGGTGAGGTCGTGTTCACGGGATCGGCCGACGAGCTCGAAGGCGACGAGATCTTCGAGCGCTACTTCGGGATCGAGATAAGCGCGTAGGGGATCGAGATACGCGCCTAGCGCCCGGCCTCAGGCGGTGGGCACGGCACCTCAGGCGGTGGGCACGGTGACCGGGTGCGCGCTTGCCGCCGGTAGGACCTCCTCGGCGAATCGCCGCATGCTCGAGATCGCGTCCTTGCTGGACCGCCACGGCTTGACGATCGCCCGGCCGATTCCCGCGTCGGCGGCGCGGCGCAGGTCGTCGAGATCGCCGGCGGCGGACAGGGTGATCTCGGTCGAACCGGGCCGGCCCGCATCGGCCCGGAGGCGGGCGATGCGCAGCGCGTCGGCCGGGATCTCCTCAATGGTGTGGTTCATCGGGATCCAGCCGTCGCCCACCGTGGCGGCGCGCCGGATCGCCGCGGCACCGTCCCCGCCGATGTGGAGCGGCGGCCAGGGACGGTGGGTCGGCTTGGGCTCGAACATGACCGGCCCGAAGTCGAAGAACTCGCCGTGGTGCTCGACGACCTCCTCGTTCCACAGGCGCTGGCACACGCCGATGGCCTCGTCCACCCGCCGGCCGCGGCTGTCGAAGTCCAGTCCGACCGCCTCCCACTCGGCCCGCAGCCAGCTCGCCCCGATTCCGAACTCCACCCGCCCCCCCGACACGACGTCCAAGGTGGTGATGGCCCGCGCCACCACGAAGGGGTGCCGCAGGCCGATGTTGTAGACCTGGGTGCCGAAGTGGATCTGCTCCGTCCTTCCGGCCAGGAAGCACAGGTAGGCCAGGGCGTCGAAGACCGGCACGTTGGACGGGATCGGCGGGTGCTCTTGGCCGGCATGAGGGCTGCCCTCCATGGCCACGGGGATCACCAGGTGCTCGGGCAGCCATATCGACTCGTAGCCCAGCCGGTCGGCCTCCTCGGTCGCCTCGACCCACAGGCTCGGGTTCAGCGCCCCGAGCGAGAGTGCGATCTTCACCCTCCGCCCCCTTCTGCCCCGCCGGCGTCCGGGTAGGGCTCTTCGAAGAAGCTCTCGCTCGCCTGCTCGACGAGCCCGTCGTACAGCTCGGTGGGCGGGGCCTCGGTGACCGGCTCGGCGATCCTGCTCGCCATGATGCCCTCGCGGTGGCGCAGGGCGAACATGCTCTCGCGGTGCCCCGAGTAGGAAGGAGGCTGGCGCACCATCCACACGATGCCTTCGGCGGCCACCGCGGCGGGCTCCCAGCGGGAGTGGTCGGCCCCGGGCGTGTTGGCCACGAACCCCTCGGAGGCCACGCCGATGTCGATGCGGAAGCAGTTGACCGCGATCTTCGCCTCGGCCAGCTGGCTGGCGGCGTCGACGGTCAGGCGTTCGAGGCCGATCTTGGAGATGCCGTAGGCCAGGAGCGCTTGATGCGGGTAGAGCGCGGCCACCGAGGAGACGTTGACGATTGCCCCGCCCCCTTGTTCGCGCATGAAGGGCGTGGCCGCATTGATGGCGATGAGCGGGGCGCGCAAGTTGACCTGCATGATGAGGTCGTAGCGCTTGAGCGGGATCCCCAGGTCGCCCACGAACGTGATCGCCGCGTTGTTGATGAGGATGTCGAGCCGTCCGAAGTGCTCCTTGGTGGTCTGCACCATGGCGATCACCTCGTCATCGACGGCCAGGTTGGTGGGGACGGCCAGGGCACGGCCGCCAATCGCCTCAATCCGGCGGACCGTCTCGTCAATGGTGCCCGCCGTGCGTTGGGGACTGCGTTCGGTGGCCCGGGCGGCGCACGCCACTTTGCACCCCGCCTCGGCCAGGGCCAGCGCCGTGGCCGCCCCGACGCCGCGGCTGGCCCCGGTCACCAGCGCCACCTTGCCTTCGAGCTCTTCCACGTTGCCCCCTTTCCCTGCAGCGACCGCGGCTTCCCCGGTCACGGGCATCCTTGCATGCCGCGGCGTGACCGGTCCTGGGACGGACTGCGCCGAGCGACCGCACAGTAGCGCCGGACGACGGCCACTGTCGCCCTCCGTGCGACTGCCATAGGCTTGGTCCAGGCAACGAGAACCCGGGGGACGTCGCACCATGCGCACCGATGACCTGATCCTGATAAGTGTCGACGACCACATCGCCGAGCCACCCGACATGTTCGAGCAGCACCTGCCGGCGAGGTACAAGGAGCTCGCCCCGCGCGTCGTCGAGGAGGACGGCGGCGTCCAGCAGTGGTACTACGGCAGCGTCCGGGGCCGGAACCTCGGCCTCAACGCCGTCGCCGGCAAATCGCCCGAGTACTTCAACATTGACGCCAGCCGCTACGAGGAGATGCGCCCCGGCTGCTACGACGTGCACCAGCGCGTGCGCGACATGGACGCCGGCGGCCAGCTGGCCGGGCTGAACTTCCCGAACTGGACCGGGTTCTCGGGACAGGTGCTCAACCAGGGCCCCGATCCCCACGTCAACCAGATCATGATCCGGGCCTACAACGACTGGCACGTCGACGAGTGGTGCGGGGCCTATCCCGACCGGTTCATCCCCTGCGGCATCCTCCCCCTCTTCGACCCCGAGCTCGCCGCCACCGAGATCAGGCGACTGGCCGCCAAGGGCTGTCACGCCGTGACATTCTCGGAGAATCCCGAGAGGCTCGGGATGCCCAGCATCCACTCGAGGGCCTGGGACCCCCTCTTCGCCGCCGCCGCCGAGGAGGGAACGGTGCTGTGTTGCCACGTCGGGTCCTCGTCGCGCGTCTTCCACACCTCGGCGGACGCTCCGGCCAGCGTCGCCACCACCCTCTCGCCGGTGTCCTCCATCCTCACCTTGTGCGACCTGATGTTCTGTGACGCCTTCGCTCGCTTTCCCGCCCTGCGGTTCTCCCTCACCGAAGGCGACATCGGCTGGATCCCCTTCTTCTTGTGGCGGGCCGAGCACGTGTTCGAGCGCCACAGGGGCTGGACGCGCCAGACCTTCCCCGAAGGGGTCGACGGCCCGGCGGACGTCTTCCGCCGCAACATCTTGTGCTGCTTCATTGAGGAGACCGTCGGCCTGGCCAACATTGAGGCTTTCAACATCGACAACATCTGCTGGGAGTCCGACTATCCCCACTCCGACGGGATCTGGCCGAACGCCCCCGAGGTCCTCGTCGAGACGTTCAGGGGATTCGACGACGAGCGGATCGACAAGATCACCCATCGCAACGCCATGGCCCACTACTCCTTCGACCCCTTCGCCCACCGGACGAAGGACGAGTGCCGGGTCGGGGCGCTGCGGGCGCAGGCCACCGACGTCGACACGGTGACCCGCGTGGGGCGGCCGGCCGACGAGCGGGATCTGCGGGCGTGGGCGAAGATCGCCGAGCGGGTCACCTCGGCCAACCGCTGAACGCGCGACCCGGGCCCGCGGGGTCTCGACCGGGCCGACATCGGTCGACGAGGTTGATCGCAACGGGTGCGGATAACGTACGCTCTCTCGCAGCCGGGCCATGACATGACGGCAGGCGAGGTCACGCACGCAGAAGCGACACGTCACAGCACTGGGGGTGCGGGAATCGGGAAACCGGCTCTCCCGGCCGAGAGGGAGGATCAGGGCATGGACCGCACCGAACTGGAGACCATCATTTACGAGAAGGACGGCGCCATCGCCCGCATCGTCCTCAACATGCCCGAGAAGGCCAACATCCAGAGCGCCCAGCAGGTGTACGACTTCGAGGACTGCCTGAAATGGGCCGATCGGGACGAAGAGGTGAAGGTGCTCATCGTCAAGGCCAACGGCAAGGGGTTCTGTGCCGGTCATGGCATCGTCGGGCCCGAGGAGATGGCCGAGGTCTACCCGACCACCGGACCGACGCCCGAGCGGACCTGGAAGAAGCACAACTACGACCTCTTCCTGTGGCCACCGTTGAACCTGTGGGAGTTCTCCAAGGCCACCATCGCCCAGGTCCACGGCTACTGCGTCGGCGGCGGCACCATATACGGCTACCTCTGCGACCTCACCGTCGCCTCCGACGACGCCTACTTCCAGATGCCGCTGCCCCAGGGCTTCGGACTGCCCGGCGCGCAAACCATCATTGAGCCGTGGGTGCTCATGAACTTCAAGCGGGCCTACGAGTACCTCTACCTGGGACCGACCCTGAACGCGCAGGAAGCCAAGGAGTGGGGCCTCATCAACCGGGTGGTCAAGCGAGAGGATCTGGAGGCGGCGGTGGAGGAGATGGCGCGCACCATCGCGCTGATGCCGCTCACCACCATCATGACGGTGAAGCAGAGCGTCAAGCGAGCCTGGGAGACCATGGGCATGCGCGTGCACCTGCAGAACACGGCGGACTTCTGCCAGATCGCCAGCGGTGCGAGCGACGTCAAGGAGTTCATGTCCAAGCTGGCCGGCCGGCGGCCGCGCCAGTTCGCCCAGGACGCCCGGGCGGCCGCGGAGGGAGACAGCTAGGCGCCGGGGACTGTCCGGTAGTGTCTCCAATCCCATGAAGCTCCGTGCCACGTACCGGGCTCCCGAGGCGCGCCGTTACCGTGCTCCCGGGGGCGCCTGGGACGTGCCGGTGCTCGACGCCGCCATGCGCACGCGGCCGGCCGCCGGGGGGGCGGCCCTGGTCGACGGCGACCGCCGCTTCGACGGCGGCGAGCTGGAGGAGATGGTGGCGGGACTGGCCGGCGGGCTGCGGCGCACGGGGGTGCGCCGGGGTGACGTCGTCACCTGGCAGATGCCGAACTGGTGGGAAGCGCTCGTCCTCTACCGGGCCTGCTGGCGCTGCGGTGCTCTGGCCGCGCCCCTACACCACCTCTTCGGTGCTGCCGAGGTCGAGTACGCCGTGGACCTGCTCGAACCGGTCGTGGCGTTCTCGTCGCCGACGGCGCCGCTGGCCCAACGCGACGGGACCATCGGCGTGCGGACCGACGGGTCCCGCTTCGCCGAGCTCCTGGCCGGCCCGCCCGTGGCCTCCAGCCCCAACCACCCGGCCGACCTGGCCGTGGTCCTCTTCACCTCGGGGTCCACCGGACGGCCCAAGGCCGTGCTCCACACCCAACGCGGGCTGGCGTACAAGGCGCGCCTGATGGCCGGCGTGCACGGGCTCTCGGGCAGCGACGCCACGCTGATGCCCGCGCCCATGGCCCACATTTCGGGCCTGCTCAACGCCGTGCTACTCCCCGGGGTGGCGGGCATGCGAGCCGTGCTCATGGAGCGCTGGGACGTCCAGCGAGGGCTGAGCCTCGTCGAGCGCGAGCGTGTCACCTACATGATCGGCCCCCCCACGATGTTCATGGCCATGATGGAGGACGCCTCCTTCACCCCGGCCAAGGTGGCCACCATGCGGGTGGTCTCCAGCGGGATGATGGGGGTGAGCCCGGCGTTCATTGAGGCGGCCCAGACCGGCCTGGGCGCCATCGTCAAGCGCAGCTACGGGTCGACCGAGGCGCCGACGGTGTCCTCGTGCACCAACGGCGATCCCCCGGAGAGGCGCAGGGACACGGACGGCCGCGCCGTGGGGGACGCCGCCATCCGCATCGCCGACCCCACCACGGGGCGGTGGCGCGCCCCCGGGCACGAGGGTGAGGTGTGGATCAGGGGTCCCGAGCTGTTCGCCGGGTACGCCGACCGGGAGGACACCGCCGCCTCCATGCACCGGGGCTGGTTCCGCAGCGGCGACCTCGGGGTGATGGACGAAGGGGGGTGGCTGGCCATCACCGGCCGCATCAAGGAGCTGATCATCCGGGGCGGGGAGAACATCTCCTCCTCCGAGGTGGAGCGGGCGCTCGAGCTGCACCCGGGGATCAAGCAGGCGGTGGTCGTCGGGCGACCCGACGAGCGCTGGGGCGAGCGGGTGGTCGCCTTCATCGTCGGCTCCGGCGACATCGACCCGGCGGAGTGCCGGCGCTGGTTCACCGAGCACGGGGTGGCCCGGTTCAAGACCCCCGAGATCGTGGTGCACATTGACGAGGTGCCGTTGCTGGCGGCGGGCAAGCCCGATCGGGCGTCCCTCAAGGAACGGGCGGCCTCGCTGAGCGTGGCCCTCTGATGCCGGCGTCGCCCCGGCCGGCGACCGCCGCCGCCTCGCCTCCGAGGAGGTCACGGTGGACCTGGCGCTGACGGCGGAGGAGGAGGCGTTCGGGGACGAGGCCCGCCGTTGGCTGCAGGCGAACGTGGTCGTCCCGGCCGGGTTCGGCTCACTCGAAGAGGAGTTCGAGTGGGGCCGCCGGTGGCAGGCGCGGCTGGCGGCGGACCGCTGGGTGGGCATCCACTGGCCCGAGGAGTACGGCGGCCGCGGCGCCACACCGGTGCAGGTGGCCATCTTCAACATGGAGTACGCCCGGTCCAAGGCCCCCCAGCCGGTCAACCGCAACGGCATCAACCACGTCGGGCCCACCATCCTGGCGCACGGCACCGACGAGCAGAAGGCGAGGTGGCTGCCCCGCATCCTCAGCGCCGAGGAGATCTGGTGCCAGCTCTTCAGCGAGCCGGGGGCGGGGTCCGACCTGGCGTCGCTCACCACGCGGGCCGTGGCGACCGAAGGCGGATGGGTGCTCGAGGGCCAGAAGGTCTGGACCAGCTACGCCCAGTTCGCCCGCTGGGGCATCGCCCTGGTGCGGACCGATCCCGAGGCCTCCAAGCACACCGGGCTCTCGTATCTCGTGGTCGACATGACCTCACCGGGCGTCGACATCCGCCCCCTGGTGACCATCACCGGCGAGTCCGAGTTCAACGAGGTCTTCCTCAACGAGGTCTTCGTCCCCTCGGACTGCCTGATCGGCGCGCTGAACCACGGATGGTCGGTGGCCAACACGACACTGGCCCACGAGCGGGGCACGACCTTCCCCTTCAAGGAGCAGGTCGTGCACGAGGTCTACCTGGACGAGCTCTACGCGATCGCCGCCGAGCTGGGGAGGCTCGACGACCCGGCGGTGGCCGACGCCCTGGCCGAGGCGGCCGTCAAGCTGCGGGTGCTGCGGCTGCACAACTGGCGCACCCTCTCACGGCTGGCGCACGGCCAGGAGCCGGGGCCCGAGTCGAGCGTGGTCAAGCTGCACTGGGCCGACATGACCCAGACGCTGTCCGACGCCGCCCTGGTGGTGCTCGGTGACTCCTCGCCGCTCTGGGGCGGGGCCACCGGCAACCCCATGGCGGGCAAGTGGCAGCGCCAGTGGCTGTGGTCCAAGGCGGCGACCATCGCCGGCGGGACCTCTGAGATCCAGCGCACGATCATCGGGGACCGCATCCTCGGCCTGCCCCGCTGAACGTGCGGGCCGGCGTTCGGCCGCGCACCGTGCCAGGGGTCGCCCTACCATGGGACGGTGGAGTTCGAACTCTCGCCGGACCAGGTGGCCCTCCGAGAGGCGGCGCGTGCCCTGCTCGACGACGGCGCCAGCCACGACCGGGTCAGGGCGCATCTGCGGTCGGGTCACCCCTACGACGAGGTCCTGTGGCGGGCGTTGGCCGAGCAGGGCTGGTTGGGCATCGCACTGGCGGAGTCCGACGGGGGTGTCGGCCTCGGCTGGGTGGAGGCGGCCGTCCTCCTCGAGGAGGTGGG
The DNA here is from genome assembly GCA_963779735.1 of uncultured Acidimicrobiaceae bacterium. GTDB lineage: Bacteria > Actinomycetota > Acidimicrobiia > Acidimicrobiales > RAAP-2 > Bog-473. Next base: position 51,502 of record CAVZZJ010000012.1, on the reverse strand, counting down.
CCGGCATGCCGCGCCCGTTCCCTTCCTGCCCAGCCTGGCGGCGCTCACCGCGTTGGCCGCGGCCGAGCAGCCCCCGGGGGACTGGGTCGCCGCCCTGGTCTCGGGCGAGCGGATCGGGTGCGTGGGCTGGAGCAAGACCCCCGACGCCCTGGTGGCCGAGCGGGCCGGCACCGGGTGGACCGTGTCGGGGCGGCTGGGACCGGTGGAGGGTGCCGCGGTCGCCGACATCGCGGTGGTGGTCGCTTCGGGCGGGGCCTTCGCCGTCGAGCTGGCGCGGGTCGGTCGTCCGCCGGCCGAACCGGCCATGGACGGGACGCGGGTGCTCTCGTGGTTGACCTTCGACGGGGTCCCCGCCTCGTATCTCGGCGGGCCGGACGAGGTGGCGGCGATCGTCGACCGAGGTGCGGTGGGCGCCTCGGCGGAAATCCTGGGCGGGTCGGGGCGTGTGCTCGAGATGACGGTCCAGTACGCCAAGGACCGTGTCCAGTTCGGTCAGCCGATCGGAAGCTTCCAGGCCGTCAAGCACCGGTGCGCCGACATGCTGGTGGACGTCGAGGGAGTCCGCTCGGCGACCTGGTACGCCGCCTGGGCGATTTCGGCGGGCGATCCCGATGCCTCCGCCGCGGCCTCGACGGCCAAGGCCTGGTCGTCCGATGCCGCCAGGCGGGTGATGGCGTCGGGCCTGCAGGTCCACGGAGGCATCGGGTTCACCTGGGAGCACGATCTGCACCTCTACCTGAAGCGCTCCCAGTTCGACCGGGTCAGTTACGGTGATGCCGCCTACCACCGGGCGCGTCTGGCCGGACTGCTGCGCTCCCGCCTCTTCAGCGGCGGCGGGATCTTCTGACCGCCATGGGATCCCGCGCCCCCGAGACCTGCTCCGTGTCAGGAGGATCACCATGCCCGGTTCACCGAGCGAGGACAGCCAGGACGACGAGGGAAACGAGGGGGAACGATGACGGCATCCGCTGACCGGCCAGCGCCGCCCGGCGTGGCGGCCGGTGCGCTCAGTGACGACGCGGCGCTGCGCATCTTCAGGACGATGACGACGATCCGTCTGACCGAGAACAGGATCGTCCGCGGCCTGAGCTCGGGTGAGCTGACCATGACCTTCTACACGGTGCGCGGTCAGGAGGCCATCCCCGCCGCCGTGGGCGAGCATCTGCTCCCGGAGGACTACATGGTCACGACCTACCGGGGCATCCATGACTGCATCGCCAAGGGGGTCCCGCTCGACGAGCTTCTGGCGGAGATGTGCGGGAAGTTCACCGGCACCTCCAAGGGCAAGGGTGGCCCGATGCACCTGTCGGATCCCCACTCGGGCCTGATGGTGACGACCGGCGTGGTGGGTGGCGGGTTGCCGATCGCCGTCGGGCTGGCCCTGTCGAGCAAGCTTCGCGGTGACGGGAGGGTGACCGTGGTCAACTTCGGCGACGGCGCCACGAGCATCGGCGGGACCCACGAGGCGGTCAACATGGCAGCGCTCTGGCAGCTGCCCGTGGTGTTCGTCTGCCAGAACAACCGCTACGGGGAGCACACCAAGTTCGCCGACTACACCCGGAGCCCGAGCCTGGCCGAGCGGTTCGCCCCCTACGGGCTCAGCGCCCGCTCGGTGGACGGCAACAGCATCCCGGCCATGAGCGAGGCCGCCGAGGCGGCCATCGCGCAAGCCCGGTCCGGCGGCGGACCGACCTTCCTCGAGTGCATGACCTACCGGCTCGGGGGGCACTCCTTCGGCTCGACCACCGAGTACATGGACCCCGACGAGCTGGCCAAGGCCGAAGCGGAGGAGCCGGTCCGGCGAAACCGGCGGTGGCTCGTCGAAGACCGGGGCGTAGACGAGGCCGTGCTCGGCGAGATGGAGGCGGCGGTCTCCGCCGAGGTCGATGCGGCCGTGGAGTTCGCCAAGGCGAGCGAGCCGCCGCCGGCGAGCGAGCTCCTGACCGATGTCTTCTCTGACGTGGCGGCCTCTCCCCGATGACCCCCCGGCAGCAGGCCACCTCCAGCGCTACCGACCCGGTCGGCACGCTGTCCGAGGCAGTGAACCAGGCGATCGACATCGCCATGGCGGAGGATCCGGAGGTCTTCGTCCTGGGCGAGGACGTCGAAGACCCGATCGGCGGCGTCATGAAGTGCACCAAGGGGCTCTCCACCAAGTACGGCCGGGAGAGGGTTCGCAACACGCCGATCTCCGAGCAGGCCATCGTGGGTGCGGCCATCGGCGCCTCCCTCGTGGGCATGCGCCCGATCGCCGAGATCATGTTGATGGACTTCTTGGCCGTGGCCATGGACCAGGTGGCCAACCACGCCGCCAAGTTGCGCTACATGTCCGGTGGCCGCACCAACGTGCCCATCACCATCCGCACGACGGTAGGCGGCGGCCGCCAGTTCGGGGCACAGCACTCGCAGTCGCTGGAGGGTTGGATGATGCAGACCCCGGGCCTCAAGGTGGCCGTGCCGAGCACACCCCGTGACGCCAAGGGTCTGCTCTACTCGTGCATCTTCGACGACGACCCCTGCATCCACATGGAGACGCTGTCCCTGCTCTTCACCCGTGGACCGGTGCCGGCCGGGCGCTTCGTCATCCCACTGGGGGTGGCCGATGCCAAGCGGTCGGGCGACGATGTCACGGTGGTGACCTGGGGCTGGCAGGTGCACGAGGCGCTCGCCGCCGCCGAGCAGCTCGCCGATGAGGGCATCAGCGTCGAGGTCATCGACATGCGCACACTGGTGCCCCTCGACATGGACGCCGTGTTGGCGAGCGTGGAGCGGACGAAGCGGTGCCTGATCGTGCATGCGGCGACACGATTCGCCGGTCCCGGCGCGGAGATCGCGTCGGTCGTCGGTCACGAGCTCTTCGGGGAGCTGGCTGCGCCGGTCGAGCGGATGGGGTCGGCGTACTCGCCCATCCCCTACGCCAGCGAGCTCGAGACCCTGCACTACCCCGAGCGCCTGCGCATCGCGGAGACGATTCGTCGTCTGCGCTAAGAGCGTCGTCTGCGCTAAGAGCGTCGTGTGCGCTAAGAGCGTCGTCTGCGACGACGGGGCGGCGCGCTCAGGTCTCGGCGGCGTTGCCCCAGTGGTTCAGGTAGGTGATCTCCTCTATGGGGCGCCGATCGGCGGGCTTGAAGGTGTGCCCGGTGTAGAACGCCACCGGGACGAGGCAGGCTTGAACGTAGCCGGGCGGTATGTCGAGTAGGTGCGCCGCCTCCTCGCGGCGGAACAGGTGGGCGGTGGTGAGGCATGAGCCCAGGCCACGGCTGCGCAGGGCCAGCATGAAGCTCCAGACCGCCGGGTAGATGGACGGCTGCCAGCCGGCCGCCGCGCCCGCTTCGGAGGTGCACGGGACCACCAGCACCGGCACCTCGCCGATGTGGTCCACGAGGAACTTGGCCGAGCTCATGACGCGGCGCTGCTGCGGCGACTCCTCGGGCCTGGGCATTTTGGCCAGCGCATCGGCGACCGACGGCTCGCCGCCTCGGCGACGTTGGCCCCCGGTGGGGTTCCGGTACAGCTCGGCCAGCGAGGCGCGGACGGCCGGGTCGGTGACCACGATCCAGCGCCAGCCCTGGACGTTGCTGCCGGTAGGCGCCTGAACGGCCAACCTCAGGCAGTCCATCACCGTCGCCATCGGCACGGGGCGGCCGAGGTCCAACCGCTTGCGAACGGAGCGGGTGGTGGTGAGCAGGCGGTCGATGGTCGCACGCTCTGCGTCGGTCATGTCTGTCTTGTCCGTCATGTCGGCCGGCCCCGCCGTGTCAGCCATGGTGCGCACCTTGGGGCATGGAGCGGCCGCCCCGTTCATTCGGGTAGGTCTCAGGCGCCATGGCGACGAACTTACCCGGTGCAGAAATCCCCCCTCCGCACCCGATGCTCCCCGGGCGTAGGGTACGCACGGGGCGTTCCGATAGCTCCGAACCTCCCGGGCGAACGATCCGTGGCACGTTGCAGGAGAGAACATGACCGAGTGGGACTACCTGACGGACCTGTTGGTGGTGGGCAGCGGCGGCGGGCTCACCGGCGCGGTCACGGCCGCGGCGTCGGGGCTCAATGTCGTGATCGCCGAGAAGTCGAACCTCGTCGGCGGATCGACGGCCATGTCGGGAGGGGTGATCTGGCTCCCCAACAATCCGCTGATGGCCGAGCAGGGCGTCGAAGACTCGTTCGAGAAGGGGCTCGACTACTTCGAGTCCGTCGTCGGCCCGCCCACGCCGGCATCGTCCCTGGAGCGGCGGGAGGCCTACCTCGAACAAGGATCGGCCATGATCGATCTGCTTCGGGGCGAGGGGATCCGGTTCGTCCGGGACGAGGGCTACAGCGACTACTACGCCGGCGTCTCGGGGTACCACGGGGGGGTGGCACGCGGCCGGGCCCTGGAGTGCGATGTCTTCGACGCTCGCCAACTGGGGCCGTGGCAGAAGAAGATGCGGGGAGCCTTCACGGGCGGCATCGTCGTCTTCACCGGGGAGTCGGCCCGGGCGCAGTTGGTCATCCGCACCGTCGACGGCGCTCGGGTGTTCGCCAAGATCCTCCGTCGCACCATCGGTGGAATCCTCCGAGGCGAGGATCGCCTGACCAACGGCGCCGCGCTGGTGGCTTCTTTGTTGAGGATCCTGATCGAGCAGAGCGTTCCCGTGTGGACCGAGACGGCGCTCACCGAGGTGCTGGTCGAAGACGGGGAGGTGGTGGGTGCACTGCTCGACCGTCGAGGAAAGCCCGTCCGCGTCCGGGCGCGTGGCGGGGTCCTGCTCAGCACCGGTGGGTTTTCGCACAACCGGCAGATGCGTGAGCAGTACTCGGGCGAGCAGCCCAACAGCGGGCAGTGGACCCACGCCAACCCCGGGGACACGGGCGAGGCCATTGAGCTGGCCATGAAGCTGGGGGCGGCCACCGACCTGATGGACGAAGCATGGTGGATCCCGACCGCCATCCGGCCCGATGGCACACGCATCTTTGTCCACGGCGAGCGCTGCAAGCCAGGTTGCATAATCGTCGACTCCGCCGGCCATCGGTACTTCAACGAGGCGGTTTCCTACATGGAGGCCGGCCAGCTGATGTACAAGCGCGACCGGGAGGTCCCCGCCGTACCGAGCTGGCTGATCTTCGACAGCCGCTACCGCCGGCGGTATCCGCTGGCGCTCCGGCGACCCGGCCTCAATCCCGAGAAATGGAAGACCGAGGACTTCGTGACCAGGGCCGACAGCCTGGCGCAACTGGCCGACGTGTGCGGTTTGGACGAGCAGGTCCTCGAATCCACCGTGCAACGCTTCAACGGGTTTGCCGTTCGGGGCTCCGACGATGACTTCCACCGGGGCGAGGGTGACCACGAGCGTTGGTACGGGGATGTCTCCAACAAGCCCAACCCCTGCCTCGGACCGATCGACGCACCGCCGTTCTACGCCGTTGCCCTGTATCCCGGTGATGTCGGCACGAGTGGCGGGCTGCTCTGCGACGAGCGCTCTCGGGTCCTCGACACCGGGGGCAACCCCATCGCCGGTCTGTACGCCTCGGGCAATGCGACCGCGTCGGTGATGGGCCGGACCTATCCGGGGGCGGGAGCGAGCATCGCAGCCTCCATGATCTTCTCGTACATCGCGGCCAACGACGCCGGGCGGCGGGCCCAGGCTGGTTGAGGGCGGAGGCTCGGGGGGCCAGGGTGGTCGAGAGCCGCGGGCCGAGCAGATCCCCCGACGCTCCGCTCGCTGGTCGGAGCCGCCGGTAAGCTCGCAACGACGGTGGTCGGCCGGGGGACGGGACACGATCTGATCTCCATGCGGCTCCGACGGATCGGATGGGGAGGTGGTTGGCTGATGAGCAGCCTGAAACTGGAGTCGTGGGAGGAAGACCAGTCCGGCGCGCTGGAGGTCCCCCCGCAATGGCGTCTCTCCGAGGCGTTCGTGCCGCGGGGGCGCTACATCGATCCCGAGTTCCTCGCCCTGGAGCTCGAACGCCTCTTCCCGCGCACCTGGCTGAACGCCTGTCGGGTCGACGAGGTGGAGCGGGTGGGCCAGTACGTCGACTTCGAGATCGGCGGTGAGTCGGTCGTCGTGGTGCGCACCGAGGAAGGTCTGCGGGCCTACTTCAACGCCTGCCGGCATCGCGGCACACGTCTGGTGCAGGGCCAGGGCCGGATCGGGGAGTTCCGTTGCCCCTTCCACGCCTGGCGCTGGAATCTCGACGGGTCCCTCAAGTTCCAGGCGGACGCCGACAACTTCGACGGTCCGGCCGGCCGAGGAGCTCTGCCTCCCCGAGTGCCGGGTGGACACATGGGGTGGGTGGGTGTTCATCAACATGGATGGCCGGGCCGAGCCCCTGGCGGACTACCTGGCGCCGCTCCCCGAGCGATTGGACGGCTTCAAGCTCGAAGACATGCGGATCGCCTGGTACAAGAGGGTCATCCTCCCGGCGAACTGGAAGACCTCCCTCGACGCCTTCGTCGAGAGCTGGCACGTGCCGGGAACCCACCCGCAGCTGCTACGTCCCGACAAGCAACACTCCCCGCCGACGATCGTCGAGTCCGAGCAGTACGGAGCGACGTTCAACGAGCTGTTTCGCTACCACTCGCGCCATGCCGACACCTTCCGCTACGGGCCCGACGGTGACACCAGCAAGCTGCGGGCCACGTACGGCGTCGATCCCCGGGCCATCTACACGAACGTCGACTACAACCTGCGCGAGCTCGGCGCCCTCTACCTCAAGACCGACCTGGGGGCGGCCGAGGAGCTGCAGGGGACCGAGGGGGCCGACGGGCCGTCGGGGAACGCCATCTACCAGCAGCTCCGCCAGAAGCACGCCCGGGCGGCCGGCATCGACTGCCCCGACCTCACCAGCGAGCAGCTGAAGAACGCCATGTACGACTGGCACGTCTTCCCGAACACGGTCTTCCTGTTGGAGATGTCGTGCTGCCTCACGTACCGCGCCAGGCCCAACGGCAACGACCCCGACAGCTGCATCTTCGACGTGCAGGGTCTGGAGCTCCCGCCGGCGGCGGGGATCCCGACGGCGGTGCCCCAGTTCTTCGAGGACTGGCGCGAGGGCAACATGGGCGAGATCCTCACCCAGGACTTCTCGAACATGTCCGAGGTGACGGCCGGCCTGCACTCGCGCCACTACGACGGCCACCGGCTGAACACCCAGCAGGAGATGACGATCTGGAACTACCACCGGGCGATGGACGGGTTCCTCTTCGATTAGGACGCCGGGCCGGGACGAGGGAGGTTCATCATGGCAGTGAACGGGTGGTTGGCCGCCGACAGCGACATGCACGTCATGGAGCCGGCGGACCTCTGGCAGCGCTACATGGATCCGCTCTGGGGGCACGCCATACCCGTCGGGCTCGAGGAGATCGAGCGCGACATGCGGGTCAAGGTGAAGAACGAGGTCATGCTGCGACTGGGGCGGATGCGACCGCAGGCGGGCGGCCGCCCCTGGAAGCAAGCGCAGGACTCAGCGTTCGTCCACGCCGAGGCGCAACGCTGGGACGCCGCCTCACAGGTGATGGCCATGGAGATGGAGCACCTCGATTCCGCCGTGTTCTTCCCCAGCCGCGGTCTCTTCGTCCTGGCGATGCAGAGCGCCGAGCACATCGGGCCCAACGGGCTCGAGCCGGATCTGGCCACGGCCATCGCCCGGGGATACAACGACTGGATGGCCGACTTCGTCTCGGACTGCCAGCGACCCGGCCGGGTCTTCGGTGCCGCCATGCTGGCCCCGCACGACGTGGCGAGCGCCGTCGACGAGCTGGCGCGCAATGTCGAGCGGGGCTTTGTCGCCGCCTTCCTCACGCCCGGCCTGGTCGACAACAAGCCCTGGCACGACCGGAAGTACGACCCGCTGTGGCGGGAGGCGGAGCGTCTCGGCGTACCGATCTGCTTCCACGGGGGAGGCGTGACGTCGCTCAAGCCCGACTTCGCCTTCAGTGACTACTTCGACAAGCTCATGCTGTGGCACTCGTTCAATCAGCCACTGGGCATCATGTTCGTCGCCACCTGCTTCACCTCGGGTGGCATACTCGAACGCTTCCCCACGCTGCGGCTCGGGCTCCTCGAAGGCAACTGCTCGTGGGCTCCCTTCATGATGTACCGGCTCGACGAGCACTGGGAGTGGACCGGTAGGTTCGAGGCGCCCGAGGTGCGGCTGAAGCCGTCGGAGTACCTGGTGCGCAACTGCTATCTGTCCTGCGAAGCGGACGAGACGGCGGCCGTCCACTACTTCGAGGACTTCGGCGACGACAACGTGGTCTTCTCGACCGACTATCCCCACGCCGACTCCAAGTTCCCCCATGCGACGAAGGCCTTCCTCGAACTTCCCTTCGAGGACGGCACCAAGAAGAAGGTCCTGTGGGACAACTACGTCAAGCTCTACGATTTGCCCGACATTGGCCCGCTCACCGTGGAGGAACGTTGATATGGACGCAGAGATCGACTACGACGAGGCCGGCGCGGCGATCCAGCGTCAGCTGTGGGGTGAGCGGGTAGGTGGCACGTCGGCCCCCGCCTTGCCTGCCGCGCAGCTGGCACCGGACTACTTCTCCCTGGTGCGCCAGTTCTGCTTCGGGATGTTCTGGAACCGCCCCAACCTGGCCCTGCGAGACCGGTCGTTGATCACGGTGGCCATGCTGGCCGCGCTGGGCCGCCAGGAGGAGCTGGCCGGGCACCTGCGCGGTGCGCTGAACGTGGGCGTGACCCGGGAGGAGCTGATTGAGGTGCTGATGCAGGCCGGCGTCTACGGGGGCGTCCCCCTGGGCGTCGCCGCCCTCAACACGGCGGCCCCGGTGCTCGGCACCGAGTGAGGCGGGGGAGTCGACCGGATGGACCGGTCTACTCCTCGTCGGGGCCCAACACCAGCGGGATCCCCGTCGCTCGCTCCATCACCTCGACGAGGTCGCTGATGTCGTGGTTCCCCAGGCCCTGCGCCTTGGCGTAGACGAGCATCTGGTGCACCGCCGAGGCCACCGGCAGCGGCACCGCCGACTGGCGACCCACTTCGAGCATGAGCCCGGCGTCCTTGGCCGCGAGCTCAATGGCGAAATCGGGGGGGCGCCCCCTCGTCGCGATCTCCTCCACGCGGCGCTCCAGGTAGGAGCTCGCCCCTCCCGAGGTGCGCACCATCTTCAGGAGGAGGCGGAGGTCGATGTCGTTGCTCGCCGCGAGGGCCAGTCCCTCGAGCGAGACCCACATGGTGGTGAACGCCATGAGCGAGTTGACCAGCTTGCCGACGTTCCCCGTTCCGAGGCCACCCAGGTGGAAGGTGGCGCGTCCGAGGGAGTCGAACAGTGGGGCCACCCGGGAGACCTGATCCGGCGCGCCCCCGACGATGAAGACCAGCTGGCGGTTCCGGGAGCCGATCGCTCCACCGGTGAGCGGGGCCTCGACCAGATGGCAGCCCGCTGCCTCCAGACGTCGGCCGACGTCCTGCACCGTCGCCGGCGAGTTGGTGGTGAGATCGACGAGCAGCGAGCCCGGTGCCGCACCAGGCAGCCATTGCTCGGACACCGCGGCCATGACGTCGGGCGTCGGCAGCGAGAGGAAGGTGATCTCTGCGTGAGCGGCCACGTCGCCCGCATCGCGACCGGGATGCGCTCCGGCGTCGACCTGGGCGGCGAGGCGGACCGGATCGACGTCGAAGGCGGTGACGAGATGGCCGTCGGCCAGCAGGTTGGCGCACATGCCGCTGCCGATGTTGCCCAGCCCGATGAAGCCGATTCTGGGCCCGTTGCCCCCTGACGTCCCCGCCATGCGTGCAGCGTAGGGCATGGTCGGAGCCGGCGCCCGGGCTCCTCCCCGCCGCGGTCGCGTCCCTCTTCGATCAGGGGTCGAGAGAGAGGTCCTGGACCGAACGTTGGACGTCGGCCAGCCGCACCTTGCCCATGGCGTTACGGGGCAGCGAGCGGACGACGAAGGCCTCGGGGACCTTGTACCGTGCCAGGTTGGCGCGGCAGTGGGCGCGCAGTGCGTCCACATTGATGCGGTGATCGTCTTGGGCGGAGCTCTCGAGCTCTATCACGGCGGCGACGCGGGCCCCGAGTCGGTCGTCGGGGACTCCGACGACGCAGCTGGCGGCGATGCCGGGAAAGTCGTTGATCACCCTCTCGACTTCGGCGGGGTAGACGTTGGCGCCGCCTCTCAGGATCAACGACTGGTGGCGGTCCTGCACGTGGAGGTATCCATCGGCGTCGAGGAATCCGACGTCCCCGGTGTGCAAGAGGCCCCCGCGGACGGTCCGGGCGCTCGCCTCCGGATTGTGCCAGTACCCCTGCATGAAGCGATAGAGCGAGGAGAGCTCCGGGTCGTCCGTGGGGCCTATGCAGATTTCGCCGGTGCCGCCCGTCGGCGCGGGCTCGCCGTCATCACGGACGATGTGCAGGGCCAGATGGGGGAGCGGCAGCCCGCCCGCGGTCGCCTCCACCTCCACTCCGAGCGGGACGATGGTCACCAACGTCGGGACTTCGGTCAGGCCGTAGGTGGAGGAAACCTCCAGGTCGAACTTCGCAGTGAAGCGATCCTTGGTGGCCTGCGGGCAGAAGCTGCCGCCGCTCCACACCTCCTGCAGCGTGCGGAGGGATGTCGCCGGGACGTCGTCGTTGGTCGCCAATCCGTACAGCATGGCCGGAGCGCCGTTCCACATCGTGGCGCGTTCGTGGTCGATCCACTCGGCGATCCCGACCGGATCCACCCGGTCCATGACGATGGCCGTCCCCCCGCACTGGGGGACGAGGAGCGTGGAGAGGATCTGCAGGTTCAAGATGGTGAGCGGAAAGCAGTCGGCCTTTCGCAGCTCCGTTCCGAAGTGGCGCGCCCGGGTGACCATCAACCCCGGGACCATGAGGTTGTGCTGGGAGTGCACCGCCCCCTTGGGGTAACCGGTGGTCCCGCTGGTGTACGCGATGGCCGCCGGTGCGAGGGGGTCGGGCGTCGGGGGCGACCATCGGGGCTCGGTGTCCAAGAGCTGGCACCACTCCGATCCCGAGGTGCCGTCGACGCAGAGGAGGCGTGTCACCTGGTGACTGCCGCGCTCGCGTCCGGACCTCCTCGACCATCTCCTCGTCGCCGGCAAAGTAGGCGGCTCCGCTGTCGGCGAGCAGGTAGGCCTTTTCGGGTGGGGCGAGCGCACGGTTCACGCCGACCCAGATGGCGCCCAGGCGCATCGCCGCGTGGAAGAGAACGACGAGCGGAAGATCGTTGACCAGCGAGACGCCCAACCGGTCACCCGGCCGGACGCCGGCGGCGATCAGGGCGCGCAGGTGGCGATCCGCCAGCGCATCGAGCTGGCGGTAGGTCAACCGCCCGCTGCGGGCCACCACCGCGTCGGCGTCGGGTCGTTCGGCCAACGCCCGGTGGAGAACGCTGGCCGCCGAGAGTGGGCGGGCCTCAGCCATCGGCCACCGGGCGGGGCTGGAAGTAGGGCATCGTCACGCCGCCGGCCAGGGGGTGGAACACGACCTCGACCGGCAGGCCGACGTGGACCGCGTCGTGCTCGCAGCCGACGAGGTTGGACAGCATCTGCCAGCCCTCTTCGAGGTCGACGATGATCGGCACGTAGGGGACGGTGAACTCGGGCGTCTGGGGCCGCCAGACGATGGTCCAGCTGTAGACGGTGCCCCGTCCCGTGCTCGGCACCCAGGCGAGCTCCGGCGAGCCGCAGTGCGCGCAGACCAGGGCCGGCGTGTGGGTGCTCCGCCCGCAGTCCGCACAGCGTTGGAAGAGGAGTTCGCCCCGGGCCTGGCCTTCCCAGAAGGGCCGGGAGATCGGCGAGGGGTAGGGGGGGGGTATGGCACCCCGCTGGGGTTCGAGCAGGGTCACGGTCGTTCCTTTCCGAGGACCATCACGTCGGTGAACAGCGCTCCCGCCCCGCCGCCCGAGCACATCGCCACCTCGGCCCCCTGCACCTGCCGGGTCTGGCACTCGCCGCGGATCTGCTGGACGGCGCGGATTGGCCGCTGGAGCACCTGGGCCTGGGCGCCGGCATGGCTGAACGACATGAGACCACCGTCGGTGGTGACGGGGTACCGGCCCCCTTCGCCGATGGTCCCGCCGAGCACGAACTCTCCGCCCTCGCCCTCCCCGCAGAAGCCGAACGCCTCGAACTGGCGGATGATCTCGAAGCTGAAGGGGTCGTAGAACTCGCAGACGTCGACGTCGGACGGTCCGAGGCCGCACATGGCGAAGGCCCGCTGCGCCGCGGCGCGTCCGACCCATCCGTTGACCAGGCCGGGGTCGTCTCGCCCCGGAGGTCGAAGCTCGGTGGATTCCGGTAGGACGGGCCGTAGTGGTCGGTACTCCCACCGAGCACGAACACCGGCGGCTTGGCCAGATCGGCGGCGATGTCGGCGCGGGCCAGCACCAGCGCGCACCCGCCCTCCGACGTCATGGCGCAGTCGAGCAGGTGGAAGGGGTCGGCGATCATGCGGCTGTCGAGAATGTCCTGGGGCGTGAACGGCCCCCTCCCGTAGTAGACCGCCTCGGGGTTGACGTGCCCGTTGTTGCGGATGGTCGCGGCGACGGTGGCCAGCGATTCGGTGGTCGTGCCGTAGACCTCCATGTGCCGACGGGCCACGAGGGCGAACTCGGCCGCGGTGAACATCCCGAACGCGGCGACGAACTCGTGCGTCGGCCGGGTCCACGGGGCGGTGGAGTCCCGTTCGGTGTACGCGCCGGCGGTTCCCGCCGCGATGAGGACGGTCGTGGCGAAGCCGGCGGCGATGGCCGCTGCGGCCTCGAGCACCGCCGGGATCCCGGCGCCGGACATCGACCGCCACACGGGCCCGATCCGGTGCTGGTAGATGAAGTCGGTGGCGCCGCCGGTCCCGATCACCCCGTCGATGTCGCGCGGCGTGAGCCCGGCGTCGGCGACCGCCCCCAGGGCCGCCCGCATGGCGATGGTCTCGCTGTTGTCGTCCTTCAGCATGCGGGCCTGCCGCGAGTTGAAGACGCCCACGATGGCTACGTCGCGCAGTGGGTGTCCGGTCACGTTCTCCTCCGACCCTTCCGGCTCATGCCCCGACCAGGTGCTCGCCGATGACGCCCTTCTCGCGCAGGGCGGCACGTTCCCTCGGGCCGATGCCGAGGTCGTCGAGGACCTCGTCGTTGTGCTGGCCCAGCAGCGGCGCGGGCATCCGCACCCAGGGTCCGATGCCCGACATGGCGAAGGGGAGCCCCGGCAGCCGCTGCCGGCCGGTGACCGGGTGCTCCTCGGTCTCGAAGAGGCCCCGATGCCGCAGTTGCGGGTTGTCGGCCACCAGCGGGGGTGGGATCACCACCGCGGCCGGGACCCCGGCTCCGGCCAGCAGCTCGGTCAGCTCACCGGCGTCCCAACCACGGGTCTCCGCCCTCAGCCACCGCTCGAGCGCGTCCAGGTGGGCCTGTCGCACCGAGCCGGAGCCGAGATCGGCGCCGGCCAGCTCCCGCTCGTCGGTGCCGGTCGACGAGGGCGACCCGACGACGGCGCACAGCTGCGCCCACTGGTGGTCGTCCTCGACCTCCAGGGCGACCCACTGGTCGGACCCGGCGCAGGGGTACACCCCTCGGGGCACGGATCCCGTCGCGCTGCGGTTGCCCAGCCGTCGGGGGGCCTCGCCGGTCAGCTGGTGGGTGATGGTCGCCATCGCCGCGGCACCGAGGGCGGCTTCGACCATGGTGGCTTCCACCAGGTAGCCGTGCCCGCTCCTGGCACGGGCGCGCAGGGCGACGAGCCCGGCGAACGTGGCGTGCAGGCCGGCGATCGGGTCACCCACCCCGCCGACCAACACCGGCGAGCCGCCCGGCCAGCCGGTGAGGGAGGCCATGCCGGTCAGTGACTCCATCGTCTGGGCGAAGCCGGGGCGATCCCGCCAGGGGCCGTCCAGGCCGAAGGCGGGCATCCGCACCAGGTTCAAGCGGGGGTTGACCTGGTGCAGCCGGTCCCAGTCCAGGCCGAACTGTTCGATGACCCTCGGCGTGTAGTTCTCGAACACCAGGTCGGCGGTCGCCAGGAGGCGAAGCGCCACGTCGCGGCCCGAGGGCTGCGTCAGGTCGAGGGTGATCCCGCGCTTGTTGGTGTTCGCCGCGTGGAACAGGGGTCCCCACTCCCACCACCGGGCGTCGCCCGGCCCCAGCGCGCTGGAGTAGCGCATGAGGTCGGGACGCCTGATCGACTCCACCTTGATCACGTCTGCTCCGAGACACCCCAGGGCGTGGCTGGCAGATGGCCCCGCCCACCACGCCGTCAGGTCGACGACCCTGATCCCCTCGAGCGGGAGTGTCGCGGTCGCATGGGGCTCCGGCGGACGGCGAGGCTCCCAGTCGATCGCGTCGTCGTGCTCACCGGGTTCGGGCACCGGGCCGAAGGGGCGGGGAGCCAGGCCGTGCAGGCGGTAGGGGATGCGGGGTTGGTGGAACCGTCCGGAGGGATGGGCGGCGAACACCCCCCGGGCGACGAACTGCTCGAACTGGCGCACCGTCGTCGCGTCGAGCACCGGAGCCACCGGGATCCGTAGGAGCCCCGCCTCCTCCAGGACCGTCGCCGAGGACCGGGGCCGGGTATAGGCCCTCGTCATCTCCCAGAACTCTTCCCGATTGGCAAAGCGAGCCCCGGCCAGGGCGAAGCGCTCGTCCTCGCTCAGTTCGGGATGTCCGATGAGCGTGGCGAAGTCGGCGAACTGCTGGGCGCTGTTCGTCGTGAAGTTCACCCAGCCGTCGGCTGTCGGCTCAATGGAGGGCACCTCGATCCTGCGCGACTGCGTCCCGCGCGGTGGCCGTCCGCAGGCGGCGGCGAAGTCGGCGAAGACCGATGGGAAGGCGCTCATGCCGACGCCCATGCAGTCGAGGAGCGCCACGTCGACGTGGGTCCCCACACCGGACGTCTGCGCGCGCCACCAGGCCGACAGCGCGCCGACGGCGGCATAGGTGCCGGCCAGCCACTCGCCCAGCCGGCCGCCGGCGGCCAGCGGGGTCTCGCCCGGCAGCCCCCGACCCCCCGTCGAACCACACGCGGCCTGCAGCGTGAACTCCGTCGCCGGCCGGTTTGCCCAGGGCCCGTCCGTCCCGAAGGCGCTGATCGTCACGACGACCTGGCCGGGCGCCGAGCGAAGGGCGTCGGACGCGGCGAACTCCCCTCCGGCGACGACGATGTCGGCCGAGCGCACGGCCGGCTCCTCGTGCCCCCGGGTCACCGATCGCTTCGAGGTGTGCAGGTAGTCGAAGAGCCCGGGCGTCTCGGGCCAGCGCGCCTCGCCGGTGGCCGCGGGCTCCACCGCCACGACATCCGCTCCGGCGTCGGCCAGCATCTTGGTGCAGTAGGCCCCGGCGAGGGCGTGGGTCAGGTCCACGACGCGCACGCCCTCGAGCGTCATCGCCGTGCGCCGGTCACCACGGCCGCGAAGGCTTCCACCAGCGGGAGGTGACCACTGACTCCCCCGATCGCCCCCACGGGGTCATCTTAGGTTTCCCCGCGCCCGCCCAACCCAACAGGGACGGTGGCGGCACCGGGCGCTCGCTCGCACAGGCGGCCCCTCACCAGTGCCCCATAGTCCGGGTTGACCTCGCAGCCGATGAATCGACGCGCGTTCTCCCGGGCGACGACGGCCGTCGTGCCCGATCCGAGGAAGGGATCGAGCACGTAGTCGTTCTCGCGGGAACCGATGAGGACGCATCGACGCACCAGCTCGGGAGGGAAGGTGGCGAAGTGCGCGCCGGGGTAGGCGACGGTGTTGATCTCCCACACGTCGCGCAGGCGCCGGCCGTTGGGGCCGCGCACCGCATCCACGTCATAGTGGTAGCGCTCGGACTTGGTGAACAAGAAGATGTGCTCGTGCGAGCGGGTTGGACGGTCCCGCACCGATTCGGGCTGGCAGTTCGGCTTGGACCAGATGATGTCCGAGCGCAGCCACCACCCCGCCTCCTGCATGGCCAGGGCGAACCGCCACGGTACACCGATCAGGTCCTTGTCCTTCAATCCTTCGGGCGTCGCGGGCCGAGACCGCATGGCCCGCGCCGGGTTCTTCCGGTCGGGCGCCCTCCAGCCCCGGTTCCCCGACGTGTAGGAGTCCCCGATGTTGACCCACACGGTCCCGTCGTCGCCCAGCACCCGCCTCACCTCGGCGAAGATGCCCACGAGGGCCTTGAGGAACGCCGGGAGCGGTTCGTCCATGCCGATCTGGGCGTCCGCGGTGTAGTCGCGCAGGGACCAGTAGGGGGGCGAGGTCACGACGGTCTGCACCGCTGCGTCGGGGACGTCCACCAGCGTCGCCGCCGCGTCGCCGAGGAGCAGCAGGTCCTGGCGGTCGGCGACGGCGCGCCGGACTGCGCCGCGCTCTACGGGCGTGCTCCCAACGACGATGCGGGTCACCCGACGAGCGTAGGTCCCCGGCCGCCGGCCACGGGAGGACCGGTGGCGGCCCCCTGTGGCATGATCCCCCGGGGCCCTCCCGTCGGTGCGGGAGGGGCTCGGCGGGGGGAGGCCCCCGGGCGGGTCCGGAGCTCCACCGACGAGGGAGGCAACGTGGCAGAGCTGTCGGAATTGCTGGAGGTCCTGGACCTCGAACCGGTCGGGGAGGGCCGCTTCCGGGCGCAGAACTTCTCCGAGGGACCGGGAGGGGTGGTCTTCGGAGGTCAGCTGCTGGCCCAGTCCATCGTGGCCGGCGGCACCATCGACCCCACCAAGGAGGTCAAGTCGATCCACACGGTGTTCGCCCGCGGGGGCGACCTGAGCAAGCCGCTCGACCTGGAGGTCGAGGCGATGCACACCGGACGGGCCCTGGCCAGCGCGACGGTGACGGTGCGCCAGGGTGAGCGACTCTGCACGAGATCCCTGGTGCTGTTGAGCGCCGTGGAGCCGGACCTGATCCGCCACGGTGCCGACCTCCCGCCGGTGGGAGAGCCCGAAGCGACGCCGCGCAGCTCGCCCGAGGGCAGCTTCTGGGAGGTCAGGGTGGTGGGTGAGGTCGACATCTCCGACCCCGCCGCGGTGGGTCCCCCGGAGCTCTTCGTCTGGGTCCGCTTCCCCGGGGCGCAAGCCAAGGGGGTAGTGGGGCAGGCGCTGCTGGCCTACGCCACCGACGGGTTCCTCATCGGCACCGCCATGCGCCCCCACGAGGGGATCGGACAGGCGCTGTCCCACGTGTCGATCTCGACCAGCGTCCTCAGCCATACCCTGACCTTCCACGAGCCGATCGACGCCTCGCAGTGGCACCTGCTCGCGCAGGAGAGTCCCTACGCCGGCCGCGGCCGCTCCTACGGCCGGGCCAACATCTTCAGTGACGACGGCCAGGTGGTGGCCTCGTTCGTGCAGGACAACATGATCCGCGACTTCCCCGAGGCCCAGCGGCCCAAGGAGGGCGAGCGCTCGCGCTTTTGAGCCGCGCCCGGCGGGGCCACCGACCGGCGCGGTGCTCAGGCCACCCACCGGCGCGGTGCTCAGGCCACCGAGGTGACCAGCAGGCAGCCGCAGGTGTTGCCGCCTCCGGCGGCGACCGCCACGACCTCGGGTCGGCGGGCCACCTGGCGCTCGCCGCCCTCGCCCCGGAGCTGGACGCAGGCCTCGTGCAGGAAGCCGTAGCCGTGCAGGCGGCCCGCCGAGAGCTGGCCGCCGGCGGTGTTGAGGGGGAGGGCACCGTCGCGGGCGATGCGGGTGCCGCCCTCAATGAACGCCCCGCTCTCGCCCGGGCCGCACAGACCGAGCGCCTCCAGCCAGAGCAGGGTCAGGTAGCTGAACCCGTCGTAGAGCTGGGCCATGTCGACGTCGGCCGGGGTGAGGGGGGTCCGGGCCCACATCTGGGCGGCGGCATCGGTGCCGACGGTGCGGGTGAGGTCGCGGAGCTGGTCCCAGTTCGTCCGGTCGTGGATGGCTGTCCCCATGGCCTCTATGTAGACCGGCGGCTTGGCCAACTCCTCGGCCAGCTCGCGTCGCGAGACGACCACCGCCGTGGCGCCGTCGCAGGGCACGTCGCAGTCGAAGATCCGCAGGGGGGTGGTGATCATCCGGCCGTTGAAGTAGTCGTCGAGGGTGAGGGGGTCGCGGTAGATGGCGTTGGGGTTCAGGCCCGCGTTGCGCCGGCCGTTGAGGGCGATCTGGGCCAGCTGCTCCGAAACGACCCCGTAGCGGTCCATGTGGGCCTGGGCGTACAGGGCCACCCAGATGGGCGCCCCCGCCGAGCCGAACGGCAGCTGGTACTGCTGGAACTCCGGGGCGTAGATCGTGACGCGCCGCCCGCCCGCCGCCGCCCCGCCTCCGCCCCCGCCGCCGCCGGCACCGCCCGGGCCGAGGCTGGCCCGCCCGCCGCTGCCCTGCGCGCTGCCCTCCCACACCGAGCGGAAGCACAGGACGTGGTCGGCCATGCCGGCGGCGACCGCCAGGATGGCCTTCATCACGGATCCCAGCTGGCCCGAGGTCTCCACGCCGCTGTCGAACCAGTTGACCTGCAGGCGCATGGCGTCCATCGCCTCATAGGCGCTCGAACCGGTGAACCCCTTGGGTTGGGACATCATGCCCGGATAGGTCGAGAGGCCGTCTATGTCCGAGGACACGAGTCCGGCGTCGGCGATGGCGGCGTAGCAGGCATCGAGCGTCAGCTCCAGGGGATCTCGGCCGAGCCGGCGCCCGATGTCGGACTGGCCGATGCCCGAGATGGCACACTGCTTCTCCGCCCGGTTCCCGCGCCCGGTCGCCCCCGCCCGCGCCTGCGCCTGCGCCTCCGCTCATCGCTGGTCCCGATCCGGCTCGAACAGCGGCAACCACACGTCGCCGCGAGCGTCCTCAATGTGCCGGAAGAGCACCCGGACCGCCATGCCCGGGCGGATCTCCTCGAGTGCGCAGCCGACCAGGTTGGTGGTCAATCGGAGCTCGGGCTGTTCGACGATCTCGACCAGGGCCACGACGTAGGGCAACTCCAACCCGGGGATCCACGGGTGGTGGTTCACGGTGTAGGTGGCCAACGTGGCCCGCCCGCTGACCGCCTCGGGTGCCAGGTTCTTGGACCCGTCGCGGGGGCAGACCGGGATGGGGGGATGGAGGTAGTAGCCGCAGTCCCGGCAGCGGAGCAGGACGAGCTTCCCGATCTGCCCTCCCTGCCAGAAGTGGCGGTTGCGGTCGGTGAGCTCCGGCAGCACCACGACGGTCGTGGAGTGCTCCGTCGTCGCATGGTCGGTCATCGCGTTCCCCCCGTACGGTCCGGGTCAGTCTGGCATCAGCGGCAGCGACCTGCCATCGACGTGCCGGTCGGCGCCGAGAACGGACGTGCTACCTTGAAAAACACCGCTCCTCCGTTGCCCTCGACCATGGGCCCGGAACGGAAACACATTGAACAGGGGGCCCCGTGGACGTGCAGGATCTGGCGCAGGAACCCTTCGACACCAACCTCTTCACCGACCCCGAGACGGGTCGCAACCCGCAGGCCTTCTACAAGGTGGCCCGGGCGGCGGGGGCGGTCGTCCCCGGCCCCTTCGGGGGTTGGTCGCTCATGGGCCGGCGTGAGGTCGAGTTCGCCTTCCAGCATCCCGAGATCTTCTCCTCGGCCATGGAGGCGGTCGACCTCGGCCAGTCGGTGCCGCTCATCCCGCTGCAGGTGGACCCGCCCGAACACTCCAAATACCGCAAGCTGCTCGATCCGATCTTCGCCCCGAAGCGGATGAACCTCATTGAGCCCGACATCGCGCTGCTGGTCAACGAGCTCATCGACCGGTTCATCGGCGAGGGGTCCTGCGAGTTCACCACGGCGCTGGCCGAGCCGCTTCCCTCCTCGGTGTTCCTGCGGCTGCTCGGGCTCCCCGTCTCGGATCTGCAGATGTTCCTGGCGATGAAGGACGGCATCCTGCGTCCTGCCGGCACCGACATGGACGAGATCAGGGCGGCGCAGCTGGTCAATGCGAGGGAGGTCGAGCGCTTCTTCGCCGAGGCCCTGGCCGACCGGCGCAAGAAGCCCCAGGACGACCTGCTCAGCATGTTCGCCGTCGCCGAGGTGGGGGGCGACCGGCTGACCGACGACGAGATCCTCGGCATCTGCTTCCTGTTCCTCCTGGCCGGCCTCGATACGGTGACCGACGCACTGGAGTGCTTCTTCGCCTACCTGGCCCAGCACCCCGAGCAGCGCAAGCTGATCGTGGAGGACCCGGCGGTCATCCCGAGCGCCGTCGAGGAGCTCCTGCGCTGGGAGACGCCGGTCACCGGGGTGCCGCGGGTGCTCACCGAGGACGTAGAGCTGGGCGGGTGCCCCATGCACAAGGGCGATCACGTCGGCATCAGCGTCGGGTCGGCCAACACCGACGAGCGGGAGCTCGCCGACGCCTACGACGTCATCCTCACCCGCAACTCCAAGCACCTGGCGTTCGGCGCCGGGGTCCATCGTTGCCTCGGCTCGCACCTGGCCCGTCTGGAGCTGCGGACCACGTTGCGGGAGTGGCACCGCCGCATTCCCGACT
This sequence comes from uncultured Acidimicrobiaceae bacterium, assembly GCA_963779735.1. Lineage (GTDB taxonomy): Bacteria > Actinomycetota > Acidimicrobiia > Acidimicrobiales > RAAP-2 > Bog-473. The sequence goes on along the minus strand of CAVZZJ010000012.1, from coordinate 31,112 downwards.
ACGAGATCGTGCCCGGGACCGAGCTCAACTTCATGTTCGGGCTGCGCCAGGTCGACACGCTGCCCCTCAGGTGGCAGGCGTAGGCGGGACGCCGGCGGCCCGGAAAGGATGAGCGAGTGGAGATAGATCTGACAGAGGACCAGGAGCTGTTCCGCGAGACGACGGCCAAGTTCCTGGAGCGGACGAGCCCCCTGCCCACGGTCCGCGAGTGGGCCGACAAGGAGCCCGCCGGCTATCCGGCCGCCTGGTGGCGCCAGGGCGCCGAGCTCGGGTGGACCTCGCTGCTGGTGCCGGAGGAGGACGGGGGCGGCAGCGTGTCGGGCCGCGGCCTGGTGGACCTGACCCTGGTCGCCGAGGAGATGGGGAGATGGGTGTCGCCCGGCCCCCTGCTCCCGACCAACGTGGTGGCCGCCGCGCTGGCCGAGTTCGGGACCGAGGCGCAGCGGGCGGCGTACCTGCCCCGTCTGCTCAGCGGCGAGTCCGTCGCCACCTGGTGCCTCGGTGAGCCGGGCGGCTCCGCCCTGCCCGGCGCCGTCACCCTCGAAGCGACCCGGCAGGGCGGGGAGCTCGTGCTCTCGGGCCGGAAGGGGGTGGCCGAGGCGGCGGGCGAGGCCGACTTCTTCGTCGTGGCCGTCCTGGTCGACGGCGAGCCCACCCAGTGCATCGTCCGGGCGGACGCTCCGGGCGTGACCGTGTCCCCGGTCGAGAGCATCGACCTGGTCCGGCGGTTCGCCACCGTGGCCTTCGAGGGCGTCGCCCTCCCGGCCGACTCGGTGCTGGGCGAGGTGGGCGGAGCGGCGGGACAGATCGAGCGCCTCTTCGAGCTGGCCGTCGCCCTCCAGTGCGCCTCCATGGCCGGGATCGTCGACCGCGTCCTCGCCTTCACGCTCGAGTACTCGTTCGACCGCTACTCCTTCGGCCGCCCGCTCGCCTCGTACCAGGCCCTCAAGCACCGCTTCGCCGACATGAAGGTGTGGGCCGAGGCGTCGCTGGCCACGGCCGCTGCGGCCGCCCGGGCGGTCGACGGCCGCTCGGAGGGCTCGTTCGAGTTGGTGAGCGTGGCCAAGTCCTACATCGGCGACCGCGCGCCGATGATCCTGCAAGACTGCGTCCAGCTGCACGGTGGCATCGGGGTCACCTGGGACCACGACCTGCACCTCTACCTCCGGCGGGTCGTGCAGGACCGAGCCGTCTTCGGGACACCGCACGAGCACCGGGAACGCATCGTCGGGACGCTTGGACTGGGGGAGACCGATGGTCGCTGACACCGCGGCGGGAGAGGCGGAGGGCGTCGAGGAGTTCCGGCTCCGGGCCCGCGCCTGGCTGGCCCAGAACCTGCCCACTCTGGACGGGCGGACGAACTCCCAGCTCATGGCCCTCGACGAGATGGGCATCCGGGCGCGCGAGCTGCAGCGGACGCTGTTCGACGGTGGCTTCGCCGGGATCTGCTTCCCCAAGGAGTACGGGGGACTGGGTCTGAGCCGGGCCCACCAGTCGGCGTTCACCCAGGAGTCGGTGCCCTACGAGATGCCCGTGGTGTTCAACACCCCCACCTTCTCCATCCTGGCACCGACCCTGCTCGACTTCGGGACCGAGGAGCAGAAGCGGGCGCACATCCCCAAGATCCTCACCGGCGAGGAGCTGTGGGTGCAGTTCCTCTCGGAGCCCTCGGGGGGCTCGGACCTGGCCGGCCTGGTCACCCGGGCCACCCGCGACGGCGACGTCTTCATCCTGAACGGGTCAAAGATCTGGAGCTCGGGCGCGTTCCGGGCCGACTACGCGTTGTGCCTGGCCCGCACCGAGTGGCACGTGCCGAAGCACCGCGGCCTCACCTGCTTCATCGTGAAGGTGCACCAGCCGGGCATAGAGGTGCAGCAGATCAAGATGGTCAACGGGGCGAACGAGTTCTGCCAGGAGTTCTTCGACGACGTGGCCATCCCGGCCGAGAACGTGCTGGGTGAGGTCGACGACGGCTGGACGGTGGCCACGCGGCTGCTGCAACACGAGCGCGACGCCGTCGGGGGTGGCTCGCCCTACACCAGCGGCATCCATGGCGGTCGGGGGGACCGCGGGATGGGCCGCAGCGATCTGGTCGCGCTGGCCCGGGCCACCGGGCGCACGGGCGATCCCCGCGTCCGCCAGCTGCTGGCCGAGGCGCGTGTGAGCGACGTGGTCAACGGCCAGCTCATCGGCCGGGTCACCAAGGCGATCGCAGCAGGCCGGTACCCCGCCCCCGCCGGGTCGATGATGCGCCTCTACGGCGCCACCAGCGGCGAGCGCCTCACCGACATAGCCCTCGAGATCGCCGGTGCGGGGGCCGCCGTGTGGGAGGACGGCGAACTGGCGGGGCACAAGGGGATCGAGTTCCTCATGCGCCAGGGGGGCAGCCTGGGCGGGGGCAGCAACGAGATGCAGCGCAACATCATCAGCGAGCGGGTACTGGGGATGCCCCGCGAGTACGCCGCGGACAAGGACCGGCCCTTCGACGAGGTCCGCCACAACACGGCGGCCCCGAGGCCTACGGGCTAGCTCGGAGCTCAGTCCACGACGAAGGTGGCCCAGCCCAGCAGGTGGACACCGCCGGTCTGCCGGGTCACCGTGGCCTCCAGGTCGACGAGGCGCTGCCCGTCCTCCTCGCGCACGGCGACGATCTTGGCGGCGTAGGTCAGGACGTCGCCCGGCCACGCCTGCTCCCTCCACTGGACCTTGAAGTGCCGGACCGCCGACGCCCCGAAGTGGTCGGTGAGGTAGGTGGCCAGGACCCCCGCTTGGAGCATGCCGACGGCGAAGGGGGTAGGGAAGCCGGCCCGCTGCGCGAACTCGGTGTCGTGGTGGGCGGGGTTCATGTCGCCCGACGCGCCCTGGTAGCGGACGAAGTCGGTGACGGTGAGCGGCTTGTCGACGAAGGGGGTCAGCTCGGTTCCCTCGGCCAGCTCGACGGTGCGGGGAGTCGTCATGCGCCCGCCTCCATCGTCGGAGCCTGCTCGGTCTCGATGACGGTGTTCCGCGTCTCGGCCACCAGGTTGCCCGCCTCGTCGCGGTACTCCATGATGCTCTCGCTGAACTTCATGGCGCCGCCGCGGCGCCCGGTCTTCTCCCACGAAGGGCCCGGCCTCTGTGTGACGTACAACACGGTGCCGGCCTTCGGCGGTGGGCCGTAGAAGGTGTACTCCGTCCCACCGTGCAGGATTCGCTCGTAACCCGATCCGCCGTCACCGGCCGGGGTGACGACCTCGGGCATCCAGAAGCCGGCGGTGCACAGGAACGTCGTGGGCGCCACCGGCTCCTCGTCCCCCAGGTACTCGGGGTTCTTCGACTTCGTGGCCCGGGCGAACTCCCGAATCTTCCCCAGCTCGACGTGCATCTTGAACGGCGCGCGAGCCCCCTTGTCCTCCGTCTCGGTCAACGTGCCCCCTTCTCGCGCTCGTGCCGCCTCCGTGTGCAGCCGTGGTGTGCAGCCGTGGTCTGCCGCTGTGTGTGCCGCTGTGTGTGCCGCCCGACTCTATTGCATCGTCACCCGGAGGGACGACCCCGGTCCTCAGTCCGAGGACGGGAGTGGCGCGGCGGACTTGACCGGGAGGAGAACCTCACCGATGGAGAGGGATCCACTGCCCGGCTTGGTGCAGAGGACCTCGACGGCCGGATCGTCGGTGGCGTAACGCTTGCCGATGAGCGTGCCGGCGTCGAACGGGGCCACGGGCGCCCCGCTGCGGGTGGCGTCTCCCAGCTCCACCATCGGTTGGCCGCCGCAGCGCAGGTCCAGATCGTCCGGCGGAGCCTTTATGACGATGACCTCGGTGTCGCAGACGACACTGCTCAGTCGCAAGCCTGCTTTGGTGATCACTGCGTGCAATCCTCCCGTGGTTGTCCGGCGGCGTCGGGGACCGAGCCTACCAACCCGGCGCCGACCCCCCGGAGGGAACGAGATCGCTCGTGCCGAGGAGCGCCCCCATCGCCATCGTCTCGAGGACGAGGCGGGTGCCGTCCGCCGGCTGGTTCGTCGCGATGTGGGGCGTGGAGTTGAGGAGCCCGAAGATGGCATGGGCCTTGGTGCGTGCCACTCCCGTCGGAGAGGAGGGATCCAACCTCCTGAGCACGATGACCCACAGCTCGACGTACGCCCGCTGCAGCCGGCGAACCCTCCCTGCCTCGTGTGCCGGAAGACTGGCCAGGTCACGGTCCTGCACCCGGATCAGGCCGGTGTCCTCCAGGGCGAAGTCGGTGTGGAAGGCGACCAGGCGGCGCAGGGCCTCCTCGGCGGAGCGACCGGCACTCACCTCGGCCAGGCCCCCGTCGAGCAACCGCTGGCTCGCCCCCACCAGAAGCTCGGCCAAGATCGCCTCCTTGCTGGGAAAATGGCGATAGACGGCCGGTCCACTGATGCCAACCGTGGCGCCCAGGTCCTCAATCGACACCGAGTGAAAGCCCCGATCGGCGAAGAGCCGGGCGGAGGCGTCGAGAAGCTGCTGGCGTCGCTCCGCCTTACGCCGGCTGCGCTGGGTCTGCTCTCTCATGGCGCTTCTCTCATGGCGTTTCTCTCATGGCGCTCTGTTCCGCTCGGTTGGGCACGCCCGGATCGGGTGGACGGCCGTCGGGCCACATGTTAGCGTATCTCAGTTAGGGAGCATTAACTGAGATACGGAAAGGCTGACTTCGTGGAGCAGTTGCGCAGCGTTGTCGACTGCCACAGCGACTCCTTCCGACGGAACGTCGCCGTCCAGCGTGCCGCCGTCGACCAGCTGCGCGCCCGGTTGGCGTCGTCCGCCCACGGCCCGGAGGCGGCCCGCGTCCGCCACGTGGAACGCGGCAAGCTGCTGCCGCGGGACCGGGTGGACGCCCTCCTCGACCGCGGCAGCCCCTTCCTGGAGCTGTCGCCGCTCGCCGCCTACGGCATGTACGAGGACGAGGCCCCGGGAGCCGGGATCATCACCGGGATCGGAAGGGTGAGCGGTCGCGAGTGCGTCGTCGTGGCCAACGACGCCACCGTCAAAGGGGGCACGTACTTCCCGATCACGGTCAAGAAGCACCTGCGAGCCCAGGAGGTGGCGGTGCAGAACCAGCTGCCCTGCGTCTACCTGGTCGACTCCGGCGGCGCCTACCTGCCCCTGCAGGACGAGATCTTCCCCGATCGCGAGAGCTTCGGCCGGATCTTCTTCAACCAGGCCACCATGAGCGCTCGGGGGATCGCCCAGATCGCCGCCGTCCTCGGGTCGTGCACCGCGGGTGGTGCCTACGTTCCGGCCATGGCCGACGAGGCGGTGATCGTCCGGAACCAAGGGACCATCTTCCTGGGCGGGCCGCCCCTCGTGAAGGCGGCCACCGGCGAGGTGGTCACCGACGAGGAGCTCGGCGGCGCCCTGATGCACGCCCACACGTCGGGCGTCACCGATCACCTGGCCGACGACGACACGCATGCGATCTCCATCGTCCGTTCCATCGTCGCCAGCCTGGGCCCCCGGGCGGCCCGGCCATGGGAGGTGGCGCCGAGCGAGGAGCCGGCGGTCGACCCGGCGGAGCTCTACGGCGTGCTGCCGGCCGACACGCGCACCGCGTACGACGTGCGCGAGGTGATCGCACGGATCGTCGACGGGAGCAGGTTTCGCGAGTTCAAGGCGGAGTACGGGGCGACCCTGGTCACCGGGTTCGCGCGGATCTGTGGGCACCCGGTGGGCGTCGTGGCCAACAACGGGGTCCTGTTCTCCGAATCGGCCCTCAAGGGCGCGCACTTCATCGAGCTGTGCGACCAGCGCAAGGTGCCGCTGGTCTTCCTGCAGAACATCACCGGGTTCATGGTGGGTCGCCAGTACGAGGCGGGGGGCATCGCCAAGCACGGGGCCAAGATGGTCCACGCGGTCTCATGTGCCCGTGTCCCCAAGCTGACCGTCATCATCGGCGGCTCCTTCGGCGCGGGGAACTACTCCATGTGCGGCCGCGCCTTCTCGCCGCGTTTCTTGTGGATGTGGCCCGGGGGCCGTATCTCGGTGATGGGGGGCGACGAGGCGGCGGCGGTGCTGGCCACGGTGCGCCGGAGCAGGATAGAGGGGGCGGGGGGCTCGTGGAGCGTGGAGGACGAGGAGGCGTTCCGGGCCCCCATCCGGGCACGGATAGAGGAGGAGGGAGATCCCTACTACGCGACGGCGCGCCTGTGGGACGACGGTGTGATCGACCCACTCGACACCCGGACGCTGCTCGGGTTGGCGCTGTCGGCGTGTGCCAACGCGCCACTCGAACCGATCTCCTATGGCGTCTTCCGGATGTGAGGGCGATGTTCACCACCGTGCTGGTGGCCAACCGCGGCGAGATCGCCGTCCGCATCATGGGCACGCTGCGGCGCCTCGGCATCCGTTCCGTCGCCGTCTACAGCGATGCCGACGCCGGCTCGCGCCATGTGACGGAGGCCGACGTCGCCGTCCGGATCGGCCCGGCGGCGCCCGGGGAGAGCTACATGCAGGCGGAGCGGATCCTCGCCGCAGCGCGGTCCGCCGGAGCCGAGGCGGTGCATCCGGGCTACGGGTTCCTGGCCGAGAACGCCGAGTTCGCCCGGGCCACTGCGGCAGCGGGCCTGGTGTTCGTGGGACCGTCCCCGCACGCCATCGAGCTGATGGGGGACAAGATCCGGGCCAAGGAGACGGTGGCCGCGGCGGGCGTCCCGACGGTCCCCGGGCGTGCCGAGCGAGGCATGTCGGACCTGGACCTCGCGGCCGCGGCCGATGAGATCGGGTTCCCGGTCGTGCTCAAGCCGTCGGCGGGCGGGGGTGGCAAGGGGATGCGGCTGGTGGAGGCCCCCGAGCAGATGGTCGAGGCTCTGATCGGGGCCCGCCGGGAGGCATCGGCCATGTTCGGTGACGAGGCGTTGCTCGTGGAGCGGTTCGTCTCGCCGTCGCGCCACATAGAGGTGCAGATATTTGCCGATTCGTTCGGAAGGACCCTGCACCTGGGCGAGCGGGAGTGCAGCCTGCAGCGGCGGCATCAGAAGGTCGTGGAGGAGACCCCCTCGCCGCTCATCGGCTCGTCCACCCGGGCGCGCCTCGGCTCGGCGGCCATCGCCGCGGCGCGCAGCGTCGACTATGTCGGAGCGGGGACGGTGGAGTTCATCGTGGGCTCCGATCGCCCCGACGAGTTCTTCTTCTTGGAGATGAACACCCGGTTGCAGGTCGAGCATCCGGTCACGGAGATGGTGACCGGCCTCGACCTGGTCGAGCACCAGCTGAGGGTGGCGGCCGGCGAGCCCCTCGGGTTCGGCCCCTTCGAGGGGCGGGGCGTGGGCCACGCCATTGAAGCACGCATCTACGCGGAGGATCCCCGTCGCGGCTTCCTGCCGACCGGGGGGCGGATCTTGAGGGTCCGAGAGCCCACCGGCGAGGGGATCCGCGTCGACAGCGGCCTCGCCGAGGGCATGGAGGTCGGGACCGGCTACGACCCGCTGCTGGCCAAGGTGGTCGCCTGGGGTGCGGACCGGGCGACGGCTCTGGCCCGCCTGCGCCATGCGCTGTCCGAGACGGTGGTGCTCGGCGTGGGCACCAACGTCTCGTTCCTTCGCCGACTGGCCGGCCACGACGACGTCGTGGACGGGCGCCTGGACACGGGGTTGGTGGAACGGCTGGGCGACGGCCTCGTGGAGCGGCAACCGCCCGTCGTGGCGTACGCCGCCTACGCCCTCCTCCGCCTGAGGGAGATGTGGCCGCAGGGTCCGGTCGTCGATCCGTGGGACGTCCCGAGCGGCTGGCGACCGGGTGGGCCCCGGCCCGTGGCCTTCACCCTCACCGATGGTGCCGGGGAGGCGCTGGTCGTCACGATCACCGGTACGCCCGAGGGGGCGGAGGTCGCCGTCGGGTCGAGCGAGCCGGTCTCCGTCGGCCTGCAGCCGCTCATCGACGGAGCGCTGGTGACCATGGAGGGGACCAGCCAACGCGTCTGGGCGGCCGCCGAGGAGGCGACGGCCACCTACTGGATCTTCGTGGACGGTGACGCATGGGCCATTCGAGAGCTGGTGGCCTCACGGCGGTCCCGAGCGGTGGGCGCCACCGACGGCGAGGTGCGCAGCCCGATGCCCGGAACCGTCATCCAGCTTCGGGTGGTCGGCGGCGACCGGGTGCACGCCGGTCAGGCGCTGGTCGTCATTGAGGCGATGAAGATGGAGCACGTGCTGGTGGCCGCGCACGACGGCACGGTCGACCTCCTGGTCGGGGAGGGTGACCTGGTAGCCGCCGACGAGGTGGTCGCCCGGATTGAGCCGCCGGCGGAAGGAACTGAGCCGACGGGGGAGGGCATTGAGTCGCCGGCGGAAGGATGACCCGATCGCCGGGGAAGAGGCATACTACGTGGCGTGATGAGCCTCCGGACGCGGACCACGGGGCCCTGATGGACAAGCTCGTAGCGAGCGCGGCCGAAGCCGTGGCCGACGTCGCCAGCGGGTCGACACTGGCCGTCGGAGGTTTCGGCCTCTGCGGCATCCCGTCGACCCTCATCGCCGCCCTGCTCGACTCGGGGGTGACCGACCTCAAGACGGTGAGCAACAACTGTGGGGTCGAGGACTGGGGTCTGGGGATACTCGTCTCCGCCCACCGGGTGGCGCGCACCACCTCGTCCTACGTGGGTGAGAACAAGGAGTTCGCCCGGCAGTTTCTCGCGGGCGAGCTCGAAGTGGAGCTGGTCCCCCAGGGCACGTTGGCCGAGCGGCTGCGGGCGGGGGGTGCGGGAATCCCGGCGTTCTACACCCGGGCCGGAGTGGGGACCCAGGTGGCCCAGGGCGGCCTGCCGCAGCTCTACGACGGCCAGGGAGGGGTGGCCATCGAGTCGGAGCCCAAGGAGGTCCGCACCTTCGACGGCGCGCCGTACGTGCTCGAGCGGGGCATCAGGTGCGACTTCGCCCTCGTCCACGCCAGAGTGGGCGATCGACACGGGAACCTCGTTTACGAGAAGTCGGCCCAGAACTTCAATCCTCTCTGCGCGGCGGCGGGCCGGATCACCGTCGCCGAGGTGGAGGAGCTGGTGGAGCCGGGCGAGATCGAGCCGGCCATGGTCCACACCCCGGGGATCTTCGTGCAGCGGGTGGTCGTCGCCTCCGTCCGAGAGAAGCGGATAGAGAAGCGCACGGTGGCCCGCCCTCCCGCCGCAGCCGGGGGGAAGGGCTGATGGCCCGCACCCATGACGAGCTGGCCAAAAGGGTGGCCGAGGAGTTGAGCGACGGTCTCTACGTGAACCTGGGCATCGGGCTGCCCACGCTCGTGCCCAACTTCGTCCCCGACGGTGTCTCGCTCTTCTTGCACTCGGAGAACGGCATCCTGGGAGTCGGCCCCTATCCCGACGAAGAGGACATCGACCCCGACCTGATCAACGCCGGCAAGGAGACCGTGACGGTCCTTCCCGGCGCGTCCTACTTCGATTCGGCCACCTCCTTCGCCATGATCCGCGGCGGGCACATTGACGTGGCGGTCCTGGGCGCTCTGGAGGTGTCGGCCCAGGGGGACCTGGCCAACTGGATGGTCCCCCTCAAGATGGTCAAGGGCATGGGCGGCGCCATGGACCTGGTGCACGGGGCGAAACGGGTGCTGGTGATGATGGAGCACACCACGAACCACGGGGCGCCCAAAATCGTGGAGCGCTGCTCCCTCCCGCTCACGGGCGAGCGGTGCGTGCACCGCATCATCACGGACCTCGCGGTCATTGACGTGGAAGACGCGGGGCTCGTCCTCCGGGAGACGGCTCCGGGAGTGACCCCCGACGAGGTCCTCGCCGCCACCGGTGCCCCGCTGCACGTCGACCTGTGAGGAGGGAGGGCGATGGATGACGCCCAGGGGGTCGACGGGGCCGACCCGGGGGTGACCGAGGAGGCGGGGCGCCACATCGTCGAGCAACGGGGGCTGTGGTTCGAGGAGCTCGATCTCGGCGCCCGCTACGTGCACCGCCCCGGTCGTACCCTCACCGAGGCGGACAACGTCTTCTTCACCACGCTGACCATGAACACCCAGCCGCTCCACCTCGACGAGGCCTGGAGCGCGCAGCAGCCCTTCGGCCACCGGCTGATCAACAGCCTGCTCACCCTCTCGACGCTCGTCGGCCTCTCGGTCAGCCAGCTCACGCTCGGCACCATCGTCGCCAACCTGGGCTTTCGCGACGTGCGGTTCCCCCACCCCATGTACCACGGGGACACGCTCTACGGCGACACCGTCGTCCTCGAGAAGCGACCCTCTTCCAGCCGCCCGGGGGAGGGCATCGTAACCTTCGAGCACACGGGGAGGAACCAGGACGGGATCGTCGTCGCCGGCGTCGTGCGCCTCACGCTGGTGCAGTGCCGGCCGGCGGAGGCCGACCCGGCGTGAGCTGGCGCCCGCCGGCGGAGGCCGACCCGGCGTGAGCTGGCGCCCGCCGGGCCCGGCCCTGCTGTTCTGCCCGGCCGACCGGCCCGAGCGCTACGCCAAGGCCGCACGGGCGGCCGACGTGGTGATCCTCGATCTGGAAGACGGCGTCGCCCCATCCGACCGGCCGGCGGCGCGCCACGCCCTCGGGCAGTCGGAGCTCGACCCGTCCCTCACCATCGTGCGGGTCAACCCCGTCGGCACACCGGATCACGGGTTGGATCTCGACGCCCTGGCCACCACGCCCTACGACGTCGTCATGCTGGCCAAGACCGAATCCGCCGACCAGGTGGCGGGCCTGGCGCCCCGCCAGGTCGTGGCGCTGTGCGAGACACCGCTCGGAGTGCTCGCCGCCACCGCCATCGCGGCGTGCCCGTCGACGGTGGCCATGATGTGGGGGGCGGAGGACCTCGTGGCGGCGCTCGGCGGCAGATCGAGCCGGCGGCCCGACGGCCCCTACGGCGACGTGGCGCGCCACGCCCGGTCGCAGGTCCTGCTGTCGGCCGGGGCGTACGGGGTGGCGGCGATCGACGCCGTCCACCTCGACATCGGCGATCTCGACGGCCTGCGCGGGGAGGCGACCGACGCCGCGGCGTCCGGATTCGTGGCCACCGCCTGCATCCACCCCAGCCAGGTCCCCGTGGTGCGCGAGGCCTACCGTCCCACCGACGACGAGCTGGCCTGGGCGCACCGGGTGCTGGAAGCCGCCGCCGCCTCCAGCGTCCGGGGGGTGTTCTCCTTCGAAGGCAAGATGGTGGACGCTCCGGTCCTGCGGCACGCCGAGCACATCGTCGAGCGGGGCGAGCGCTAAGTCGGGCGGCATCGGCAGCCGCAAGTCGGGCAGCCCTAAATGGGCAGACCGAGCTGGCGGGCGATCAGCATCCGCTGCACCTCGGACGATCCCTCGCCGATGGTGAGGATCCTGGCGTCGCGGAAGTGCCTCGTGACGGGCGAGTCGTCCATGAAGCCGTACCCGCCGTGCACCTGCGTGGCGATCGTTGCCGCCCGCATGGCGATCTCGGTGGCCACGAGCTTGCCGACCGCGGAGCTGTGCTCGTAGTCATGGCCGTGGTCGTGGCGCCACGCGGCGTCGTAGGTGACGGCGCGGGCCGTCGTCACCATCGCGGCCAGGTCCGCCAGGGAGAAGGCCAACGCCTGGTGCGCTCCGAGGGGACGCCCGAAGGACGTCCTCCCGTCGACGAACGCCAGGGACTCGTCGAGGCATCCCTGGGCCAGGCCTACCGCCATGGCCGCGATGGGGATGCGCGACCAGGTGAGGAACTCGAGGGCGGCCCGGTACCCGCGGCCCTCCTCGCCCAGGAGGGCTGAGTTCGGTACCCGGACGTCGTCGAAGAACAGGGGGTGGGTGTCCGAGCTCCGCCATCCCAGCTTGCGGTAGGCCTCACCGACCGTGAAGCCGGCGGCGTCGGTGGGAACGAGGAAGGCGGTGACCGCAGGGCGCCCGTTCTGTGCCGCCCCCGTGGCGGTGAACAGGATGACGTACTTGGTCAGGGGCGTCCCGGAGTTGGTGATGAACTGCTTGGCCCCGTTAATCACCCACTCGTCGCCGTCCCGCACGGCCGTCGTGGCGATGTTGCCGGCGTCCGAGCCCCCGCTGGGCTCCGTCAGCCCGAAGGCGACGAACTCCTCGCCGGTGGTCATCCTCGGGAGGAGCTCGCGGCGCAGGCTCGGGGGAGCGAGCTGGGCGAAGAGGGCCGCGCTCATGGCCTGGACGTGCACGGTCACCGCCAGGGAGGAGTCGACCCGGGCCAGCTCCTCGACGGCGATCGACAGGCTGGTCACGTCAATGGATGGTGGATCGCTGTCTTCGTCTATGAGCTCGAAGACCCCGAGTCGGGCGATGGCCCGCACGAGATCGGGATCGAAGCTTCGGGTCTCGTCCCGCGCCGCCGCGCCCGGGGCGACGACGTCGCGGCAGAACTCCCGAAGGACGTTGCGCCAGGCGTGCTGGTCGTCCGTCACGCACCACGGGACCTCGTCCCGCGGCATGGCGCGGCTGGCCTCGGTCAGAGGATGACCCCTTCGATCTTCAGCTCCAACAGCGCATCGGTGTCGTAGCCCAGCTCACCGAGCACCTCGTCGGTATGCTCGCCGTGCTCGGGTCCCCTCGTCAGATCGGGCGGCGTCTCGTTGAACTGGAGGGGCGAGGCCACCATACGGAAGACGGTGCCGGACTTGGCCTCCACCTCGCGGACGTAGCCGTTGGCCAAGGCCATGGGGTCGACCAGCACCTCGCTCGGGCTCTGCACCGGAGCCCAGACGCCCTTGGCCGCGGCGAGGATCTCCTTCCACTCGGCAAAGGTCTTCTGCGCGAAGATCTCGTCGAGGATGGCCACGCAGGCCGCCGAGTTCTCCGTGCGCGCCTTGGCATCGACGAAGCGGGGATCCGCCTCGAGCTCGGGTCGGCCCATCAGCTGGCACAGGTCGCCCCAGTATCGGTCCGACTCCAGCATGACCAGGGAGAGGTACCGGTCGTCCGACGTGCGGTACATGCCGACGATGGGATTGGGCATCTGGGTGCGGTCGGGGATGGGCATCCGCTCTATGCCGAAGAGGCCGGCGGCCAGGGATGTCGCGCCGGTCGCCCACATGGACGTGGCCAGCAGTGAGTTGTCGACCACGACCGGCTCGCCGGTACGCTCCCGGTGGAAGAGCGCCGCCGAGATCCCCCCGGCGATGGTGAGGCCGCCGATCACGTCGCCGAAGGCCGGACCGGGCTGGTTGAGCGGGTAGTCGCCGGGCGGCGAGATGATGTCGGCCGGCCCGCCACGGCCCCAGAACGTGCAGCCGTCGTAGCCGCCCCGCTCCGCCTCGGGTCCCCGTTGACCCTGACCCGATCCCCGCACGTAGATGATGTTGGGGTTGACGGCGCGGATGTCCTCCACGTCGATGCGCGACTTGCGGCGCGCCTGGGGACGCCAGTTGGTGACGAACACGTCGGCGGTGGCACACAGTTCGAGGAGCAGCTCGCGTCCCTTGTCCGTCCGCAGGTCGAGGCCCACGCTGCGCTTGCCGCGATTGGGGAGCTCCATCATGTGGGCCACCCCACCGGGTCCGGTGGGGACCAGGCCCATGGCGGCGAGGCCCCGCTGGGGATCACCGGACTCGGGGTGCTCGATCTTTATGACGTCGGCACCCCACTCGGCGAGCACCGCCCCGGCGATCGGCACGTACGTCCACGAGGCGACTTCGACGACTCGGATGCCATCCATGGTTCCCATAACTGCTTCTCTTCCTTCTCGGTTGGTTGTGGTGCCTCTTGGTTGTGGTGCCTCTTGGTGATCCTCAGGTCGCTCCGGAGGTACGCGACGCGAGCAGCTCCGTGAGGTCGACGGAGCCCGTCATGATGCCACCCATCGTGCCGCCGTCGACGTTCAGGTTCTCGCCGGTGATGAAGGAGGCGGCGCGGCTGTTGAGGAAGATCAGCGGGTAGGCCTGCTCTTCGGGGGTGGACCGGCGGCCGAGGGGAATGGGGAACTGCTCCATGAAGTCCTTGCCGACCGTCTCCTCGAAGTCTGGCATCATCGGGGTCTGTGTCGGCCCGGGGCTGGTGCAGTTGATCCGGATCCCCTTGTCCGCCAGGGCGAACGAGGCCCACAGCGTCCAGACGATGATGACCTCCTTTGAGGGCGCGTAGCCGCCCTGGATCTCGTCGGGATGCTCCTTGAGCCATGCGAGGGCGGCATCGAACCCGTCGCTGGTCACGAGGGGCATCCACTTGGCCACGTTGGACATCCACCCGGCTCCGGCCCCCGACGAAATGGTGGCGATGGCGCCACCCCTCGGCATGCGGGGCACCACCAGGTCGGCCAGGTGCCGGGCGGAGAGGAAGTTGACCGTCATGACGTCGAGGTCGGTGAACTTGGTGCCCGGAAGGCCGGCGCAGTTGAAGAGCGCGTTGATCTCCCCACCGATGGCGTCGACCGTCTGTGCCACGGCGTCGGGATCGCGCAGGTCCGTCTTGTAGAAGCTGGCGGCACCGGTTGGCGGCTCGCGTTGGTCGATGACGTGCACCTCGGCGCCCAGGCGGGAGAGCTCGGTCACCGCCGCTGCTCCCATACCGCTTCCCCCACCACCCGAGACGATCACCCGGGTCCCTTCGTAGTCCCACACGGATGCCACGCGGCACCCCCCCTCTGCTCGAACGCCCGCGAGCACTCGGCCCCGGCGTGGACCCGATGTTTACCCACCCCCCGAAGCCCGTCAAGGTGGCGCGGGTCGTCGCGGCTGTTCAGCGGGGCAGGCCCAGGCCGTGCTCGGCCAGGATGTTCCGATTGATCTCGGTCGTGCCGCCGGCAATGGTGGTCTGGCGCGAGGAGGCCAGGTCCTTCCCCCAGCGCCCCCCGAGGGCCTCCAGGCCGAGGAGGTCGACGGCCAGCTCGGCCAGCGACTGCTCGGTGCGCGACCACATGAGCTTGGCGATCGACCCCATGGTGGGGGAGGGCTGGCGGCCGGCCCCGATCGCATGCAGCTCGCGGGTGGTCGTCCAGCGCATGGCCGCGATCTTCGAGTAGGCGTCCATGAGCCGGTCACGGATGACCGGGTCCTGCAGGGCCGGGCGGCCCCGGGCATCGGCCATCAGACGGTTCAGGCGCTCCTGCAGGCTCAGGTGCATCCGGGCCACGCCGGCCCGCTCGAAGCTCAAGGTGGTGACGGCCACGCGCCATCCCTCGTTGACGTTCCCCAACAGGTTGGCCTTGGGGACGACGACATCGGTGAAGAAGAGCTCGGAGAAGGTGAGGTCTCCCGCCATGGTGCGGAGCGGGCGTACCTCCACCCCGGGTGACCGCATGTCGACCAGGAGACAGCTGATGCCCTTGTGCTTGGGCGCGTCGGGATCGGTGCGGACATAGAGCTGGCACCAGTCGGCGTAGGGGCCCAGGCTGTTCCAGGTCTTCTGGCCGTTGACCACGAATGTCTCGCCGTCCTCACGGGCGGAGGTTCGCAGCGATGCCAGGTCCGACCCCGCGTTGGGTTCTGACATGCCCTGGCACCAGATCTCGTCCCCGCGCAGCATCGGCCGGAGGTAGCGCCGGCGTTGCTCGTCCGTGCCCACCGCCATGATGGCCGGGGCGATGTTGGCGACGCCGATGACGTTGACCGCCCCGGGGGCCCCCGCTGCGGACATCACCTCGAGCCAGGCCAGCTGCTCGGAGACGGAGGCGGCGCGGCCGCCGTACTCCTCGGGCCAGGCGGGCGCCGCCCATCCGGCGTCGGCCAACGTCCGGTTCCACTCCCGGAGGACCTCCATGTTGCCCCCGTTCAGGACGCCGCCCTCGGCCGCGACCGCACGTACCGCCGCGGTCAGGTTCCCCTCGAGCCACGCCGTCAGCTCGGCCCGCAGCTCCTCGGCCGCAGTCAGCCCGTCGGTCTCGCCGGCCAGGTCGGTTCCGCTCATCGGGAAGGGCCGGTGCCATCCGTCCGGCGGAGGCGGGCGCTCATTCCGCCAGGCCGATGCAGCCCTCGGGGCAGTTGTCCACCGCCAGGTGGGCCTGGGCCTCCAGACCGGCCGGGACCTCGGCAGCGAGGACCACGCTGTGGCCCTCGTCATCGCTGTCGAAGAGCTCGGGGGCCAGCGAGTAGCAGCGACCGTGGCCCGTGCACCGCTGGGCGTCGAGGACAATTCTCATCGAGCGGGAGTGTATCTGCGGAGTGCAGACGGCACAGGTGGTCCCAATTGGGCCGGTCCCGGTAGTCTGGGTCGATTCTCTGAAGGGAGCGCCATGCCTGAAGCCGTCATCGTCTCTGCCTGCCGTACCGCCATCGGCACGAGCATCAAGGGCACCTTGAGCGAGACGGAGGCGACGGTGCTCGCACGGTCCGTCGTCGATGAGTCGATGCTGCGAACCGGGATTGCGGCCAAGGACATCGACGACCTGATCCTGTCCGAGTCCATGGCCGGCGGCGGGGTGATCGCCCGCTACGTGGCCGTCGAGGCCGGGCTCGAGAACGTGCCCGGTCTGGCCCAGAACCGACACTGTGCCGCCGGACTGGCTGCCGTGCAGACGGGCGCGGCCTCCATCATGGCCGGCATGGACAGCGCGGTGATCGCCGGCGGCGTCCACTCCTTCTCCACCTCGCCGCGCTCGACGAAGAGGATCGTGGGCACGACCGACTGGGCCGACTGGACGTCCTTCTCGCATCCTGACTCCGCCGAGGCCCCGGCGTTCGACATGTCGATCACCGTCGCCTGGAACACGGCAAAGACCGCGGGCATCAGCCGCGAGGAGATGGATGCCTGGGCACTGGGCTCCCACCAGCGGGCCATTGCCGCCATTGACGAGGGTCGTTTCGCCAAGGAGATCGTGCCGATCAAGGTCACGACCAGCGACGGCTCGGCGGTGATCTTCGAGGTGGACGAGCACCCCCGGCGGGGGACCTCCATGGAGAAGCTCGCCGCCCTGAAGGTCCTGCACCCTGAGATCGAGGGCTTCTCCATCACCGCGGGGAACGCCTCGGGGGTCAACGACGCGGCGTCGGCCCTGGTGCTCACCTCGGATCGCTTCGCCGCCGATCACGGCCTGGCCCCCCTGGCCACGGTGCGGTCGTGGGCCTCGGTCGGGGTCAACCCCTACGACACGGGGATGGCGCCAACCGTGGCCATCCCCAAGGCGCTGGCGCGGGCCGGGCTGAGCGTCGCCGACGTCGCCCTGTGGGAGATCAACGAGGCGTTCGCCGTCGTGCCGATCGCCGCCTGCAAGGTCCTGGATATCGACCCGACGCTCGTGAACATCTCGGGGAGCGGGTGCAGCCTGGGCCACCCGATCGCCGCCACGGGCGCCCGCATGGTGACCACGCTCATCTACGACCTCCAGCGCCGGGGTGGCGGGATCGGCGTCGCATCCATGTGTGCCGGCGGCGGCATGGGCTCCGCCCTGGTCATTGAGGTCGCACCCGGCTGAGAAGCGAGCCGGGTGGCGACCGGCTCGATGAGGTGCTCCGGCGTGAACGAGGTCCGGTCGTGAACGAGGTCCGGTCGTGAACGAGGTGGTGATCCCCGGGGTCGACGGCGATCTGACGGGTGTCCTCCTCGAACCCGACTGTCCGCCCGCCGGCGAGGCCGATGGGCCGGCCGGGCTCCCGGCCGTCGTGGTGCTGCCCGAAATCGACGGGTTCTGTGAGGGGACGGTTGCGGCGGCGCGCCGGCTGGCCGCCGCCGGGTACGTCGCGCTGGCCCTCGATCTCTATGCCCCCTACGGCTCGGCTCCGAGACTGCGGAACAGCGAGGACACCCGCGCCTGGCTCGGTCGGCTCGACGACCGCCGCCAGCTCTCCGACCTGGCCATGGCCGTCTCCTGGCTGAAGACCCGCCCGGGCGTCGACCCGGACCGCCTAGGCGCGCTCGGATTCTCAGTCGGGGGTCGCTACGGCATGATGATGACCGTCGAGCCGCACGGGTTGCGCGCCGTCGTGGCCTTCTACTCCCGGCCGTGGCCCGGCGCTGTCGTGGGCTCCCGGGCCCTGGCCCCCGGCGAGCACGTGGCACGCTTCGCCGTGCCGGTGTGCGCCGTGTTCGGAGCCGACGACGAGATGGTCCCCGCCGCCCAGGTCGATGAGTTCAGCGGGCTGCTCCACCGGCATGCCGCGGTGGGCCACGAGGCCCATGTCGTCCCCGGGCGCCACTTCTTCGCCAACGAGAGCCGCCCTCGGCGCTACCTGCCCGAATCGGCCGAGAAGGCCTGGGCCCTCGCGCTCGGTTTCCTCGCCGCCCACATGGCACCGCGAGCGGGGGGTGCCGGCTCAGCCGGGTAGCGTGGCTCCCATCGCGCGGTACGTGAAGTCGACGAGGTCGCGGATGGTGGTGTCACTCGGCTCAATCCGGTGGACCAGGTGACGGCGGATGGCATCCATCGTGTAGCCGTAAATGATCCGGGCATCCTTCTCCGGTGATGGGCTGTGTGCGGCGCCCTGTGCGACGGCATCCGTGATCTCACGAACGAGCGGCGCGATCAACAGGGCCTGGCAACGGTCGAAGTGGTCGGGGTGCAAGGTGGCCAACCGGCCGACGCCGAGCGTCGACGGGATGTAGCGCGGCGCAGCCTCACGGAGGGCTACATGTTGCAAGAACCCCTCTATCCATGCGCCGATCCGATCGAGGGGCTGTTCGAAGCGGGCCATCCTGCCCTCTATGAACGTCACCAGCTCGAGTGAGCCCGCCTCGAGGGCCACGAGTAGGAGCTCGTCCTTGGAGGGGAAGTGCCGGTAGAAGGCCTTGGTCGAGATGCCCGCCTCCTGAAGGATGTCGCGCACCGACGGCTCGAAACTGCCGGTGCGGGCGGCCACCGCCCAGGTGGCGGCTATGAGCAGCTCAACCTCGGCAGGGCTGTCGCCCTGGTTGCAGATCTCGGTCTGCGCAGGCCCGGCGGACGTGGTGGTCACGAGCAACGCGATCGCCGTCCCGTCGTCACTCACGCCGGAGGAGCCTACTGGGAGCAGACGGGGCCCACGGAACGGGGCGTCCTCTCAATCCCCTCAATCTCCCAGAGCGATCCCACAGACCTTGAGGTCCTGGTACTCGGCGAGGCCCTCGTGCCCACCCTCGCGCCCGAGACCGCTCTGCTTCACTCCTCCGAACGGAACCGCCGCAGATGTGGGGTTGATGTCGTTGATCCCGATGATGCCGAAGTCGAGCTGCTCGGCCACCCTGATCGCCCGACTGAGGTCGCGGGTGTAGATGTACGAGGCCAGCCCGTACGTGGTGTCGTTGGCCGCCGCAATGACCTCTTTCTCGTCGTCGAACACGATGACCGGGGCGATCGGTCCGAACGTCTCTTCGCGGTAGATGGCCATGTCGGGTGTGACTCCGGTGAGCACCGTCGGATCGAAGTAGTAGCCGCCGTCGAACTCGTCCCCTCTCAGGCGGGTGCCGCCCGCGACCACCGTGGCACCATGGGCCTGGGCGTCCGCCACCTGGCGTTCCATCTTGTCCATGGCTGCCTCGTCAATGAGCGGACCGACCGTCACGCCATCGGCGGCGCCGTTGCCGGGACGGAGCTTGCCCACCCGGGCGGTGAGCTCGGCGACGAACGGCTCGGCCACCGAACGGTGCACGAAGATCCGGTTGGGGCAGATGCAGGCCTGTCCGGCGTTCAGGAACTTGACCAGAGCGGCTCCCTTGGCGGCATGGACCGGGTCGGCATCGGCAAAGACCAGGAACGGAGCGTGGCCACCGAGCTCGAGGGAGACCCGCTTGAGCTGGTCCGCCGCCCGGCGGGCGATCTCCTTGCCCACCTCGGTCGACCCGGTGAAGCTGATCTTGCGCACCGAGGGATTGGTCAGCAGTTCGTCGGCTACGGGGATCGGGTTGCGCGTCGTCACCAGGTTGACGACGCCCGGCGGGAAGCCCGCCTCCTCCAGGACGCGGAAGGTCTCGACGGCGCACAGGGGGGTCTGTTCCGCCGGCTTCAGAACCACGGTGCAACCAGCTGCGACAGCCGGCGCGATCTTACGGGTCAGCATTGAGACGGGATAGTTCCACGGGGTGATCGCCGCGGCCACGCCGATCGGCTGGCGCATCACCACGAATCGTTGATCGGCACGCGCCGAGGGGATCGACTCGCCGTAGGAGCGCTTGGCCTCCTCGGCGAACCAGAGCAGGAAGTCCGCGGCGTAGCCCACTTCGTTGCGCGCCATGCGCAGGGGCTTTCCCTGCTCGGCGGTCATGAGCTCCGCCAGCTCATCGCGCCGCGCCATCATGATTCGCCACGCCTCGTACAGGAGGGCGGAGCGCTCGTACACGGTCGTACGAGACCACCCGCCGAACGCCTCCTGTGCCGCTCGCACGGCGCGTTCGGCATCGCTGCGGTCGGCGTCGGCCGCTTCCCCGAGCTTCTCGCCGTTGGCGGGATTGCACGAGTCGAAGGTTCGGCCGGACGAGGCGGTCTCCCATTTGCCATCGATGAACAACACTCCAGCACTCCTCTGTCCGTGGTGCCTTGGCCGCGCCCGTGCCCGGACTTGCGCCGGGTCGATCCTTGACCGTGGCTGATCAGCAATAGGTCTAGCCGATCACACGGGATGACCGGACGAAACCGGGGTGACGCGGCAGCCGAGGCCCTCCCGAGGCACTCCCGAGGCTCCCACGAGGCCCCCACGAGGCCCCCACGAGGCCCCCACGAGGCCCCCATGGTAGAACCAGGTGGCGGCCGAGCGGCCAGGTGCGATGGTCCCTGAACTGGGAACTCTGGCCGTCAACCTCTGAGATCTTTCCTCTTCCGTGGTGAGAATAGTCCTCTCATTTTTGTGCAACGGATCAACGCAAAGGTGAAATTGCCCCTGGCAATTCCCCGACCAACGCTGGTAGCATTGCGTTCAGAAGGAACAACAGACCTATTTGGGCCGACCACTTGAGGTCCGACGGACGTCGTTGGGGTTGGCAGATCGACAAGGGGGCAATGATGCCGTCACGGAACCTCGATTTCCCGGTGTGCGATGTGGACAACCACATGTACGAGAAGCCGGAGGCCTTCACCAAGTACCTCCCGGCCGAGTACGCCGGATTCATCAAGTTCGTCCAGGTGGAGGGCCGTACCAAGATCGCCGTCAACAACACGATCAGCGAGTACATCCCGAACCCGACCTTCGAGGTCGTGGCCGCGCCGGGTGCCCAGGAGGAGTACTTCAAGGAGGGCAACCCCGAGGGCAAGTCCCGCAAGGAGATCCTGGGTAGGGGGATGCGGGCGCTGCCCGGGTTCGGCGACCCGGAGCCCCGCCTCAAGCTCCTGGACGAGCTGGGCATCGACCGGGCGCTCATGTGGCCCACGTTGGCCAGCCTCCTCGAAGAGCGAGTGCACAACAACCCGCCTGCGGTTCACGCCGTGGTGCATGCCCTGAACAAGTGGATGGGCGAGCACTGGACCTACAACTACGAGAACCGCATGTTCCCCACCCCGGTCATCCATCTGGGCATCGTCGACGAGGCGATCCGTGAGCTGGACTACGTGGTCGAGCGGGGGGCTCGGGTCATCCTGGTCCGTCCCGCTCCGGTCTGGGGCTTCCGGGGACCGCGGTCCCCCGCCCTGCCCGAGTTCGACCCCCTCTGGGCCAAGGTGGCCGAGGCCAACGTCCTGGTGGGTTTGCACGCGTCGGACAGCGGCTACCAGCGCTACGTCAACGAGTGGGAAGGCGTCGGCGAGGGTGAGATGAAGCCGTTCGTGGACCAGACCGGTTTTGCGGCCATCACCGCCCACGGCGGACGTCCCATCACCGACACCGTCGCCTCACTTATCGGCCACGGCCTGTGCTCTCGCTTCCCGACCCTGCGCTTTGCGCCGGTGGAGAACGGGTCGCGGTGGGTCCGGCCCCTTCTGAGCGACTTGGAACTCGCCTGGGAGATGGCGCCCAACGCCTTTGACGAGAACCCCTTGGAGGTGTTCAAGCGCAACATCTGGGTGCACCCGTTCCACGAAGAGGACCCCAAGGCCCTTATTGAGCTGCTCGGTGCCGACAAGGTTCTCTTCGGCTCGGACTACCCGCACCCCGAAGGCTTGGGGGACCCGATCACCTTCGTCGACGAGCTCGAGGGCCTGCCCGACGACGCCATACGAAAGGTCATGGGGGGGAACCTCAACCGCCTCCTCGGTTTCGAGGAGGCGGCAACCGCCACCGCCGCCTGAACCCAGACGGGTCGGCCTTTCGGCCTGAGCCATTCGGAACCGCGGCCCAGCGACGGGCCGCGGTTCCGCGTTCCCCCTCGGGGCCCTGCCGCCTCGGGTGGCCTAACCCGTGTCGGTGTCGGTGTCGGTGTCGGTGTCGGTGTCCTGTGGCGGTGGCCGTTGGTTGCGCAGGCGGTTGTGGAACCCGCACAGCACCCTGCCGTTCTCCTGGGTGGTCTGCCCGCCTAAGGCGTAGGGCACGATGTGGTCGATCTGGCAGCGCTCGGCCGGCACGTCGCAAAAGGGGTGGGTGCAGGTCCGGTCGCGCAGCTCGATGGCCCGGCGGGTGGCCCCGCTGAACAGGCGGGCCGTGACCGAGACCTCCACCCTTTGGCCCGGGGCGAAGACGGCCCGCTCGAAGTCCGCCCCCTCGAGGTAGGCCAACAGCGAGCCCGGGCTGATGACGCTGCCCGAAGAGAGCTCACATATGCGCCCATGGAGGGCCTCGTAGCCCACCAGGACGCTGAAGAGGGGCGCCGGGCGCCGCCCCTCGGCCGGGGCGCAGCGCGAGCGGGTGGCCATCTCGACGAGGGCATCGGCCCGGCGCTGGCTCGGGGTGCGGGCCAGCTCGCCTGCGTGGGGCTCTCGGCCCCGCTCGGCCAGTGCGCTGGCCCAGTCGGCCTCGAAGAGCTCTGCCTCGAGGCGCTCGAGCTCCCCGGCCACGATGGCCCCCGAGATGGGGTCGAGCGTCATCTGGCCGAGGTACAGGCCCGAGATGCTCGAGGTCAAGTAGACGTCGCGGCGCGCCCGGCGGGCCAGGTCGGCCTCCTCGGCCCCCTCGGGGTCGGCCAGCTGTCCCCAGTAGGCGAGCACGCCGAGATAGGGCTCGAAGCGCAGCTCGGTGGCGCTCTTGACCAACAGGGCCTCGTCGCGCCCGAGGGCCTCGGCGCTGGCCTCGGTGCGCACCTTGGCCAGGGCGTCGAGGTGGGCCCCGCCGATCTCCCCTCTGCCCCAGGCCGAGGCGGCCAGGGGCAAGAGGTCAAGGGCCCGGCCCCGACGCAGCTGGGCCCGGGCCTGGGCCTTGGGCAGCCGGCAGCGGGTGGCCAGCCAGGCGCTCGGGCTCTTGGCCCCCTCGGGCGCCCACTCGCCCCCGACCTCAAAGGCCCGCACCGCCCGGCTCAGCACGCACTCGAGGCGGGCCAGCTGGCGTTCGAGGTCGACGATGGAGTGGGGGTCGGCCATCGCCGAGGCATCGCACCCCGCCAACTGATCGATGGCCTGGGCTAAGGCACTGAGTTCCACCAGTGAATTGAACCAGAGGGGTGTGACACGGAAGGGGCCGTGGGGTTCGCGCCGATGGCGCCAACATCGCTCAGGGAAATGGCGCCAACATCGCTCAGGGAATAGGCATCGTCACGAGGCTGGCGCGGGGCCAAACTGTTGGGTGCCGAATGCACCGAACGCGCCGACCTCGACGGCGAACCGACCGGTCATTGCGATGTCGCGGTTGAGCGGCCACCGCGTTATCTGCTTCGCGTTCGCCACGGCGCCGGCATCGCACTCGGCGATCTGTGCGGCGAGCTCCAGCGCCACGCTGAGGGCGGCGTCGGCATCGGCCGCGACCTCCTGCACGAGGCCGATGGCGTAGGCGCGCGCCGCGTCTATCGGCCGCGACGTCAAGAGCAGCCGAAGTGCCTCGCCGAGCGGGATCATCTGGGCGAGACGGAGGACGGCCACGCCAGGCATGACACCGACGCTGCGCGGCTCGGGGAGCGCGAATTTGGCGTCGGCGGCCGCCACTCGCATGTCGCAGCACAGCGCCAGCTCGAGTCCCCCGGCGACGGTCCATCCGTGGACAACCGCGATGAGCGGCTTTCGCGCCGTATCGAGCCGGTAGAAGAGCCGCATCCTCGTGGCCCGGTCGACGTCCGGCCGGCTGCTGGCGGAGTCGCCGAGCAGCTCCTTGAGGTCGGCCCCGGCGCAGAAGGAGCGACCGGCTCCTCTGATGACGCCGACCAACAGCTCGTCATCGCCGTCCAACCGATCGAGAGCATCGACGAGGTGGTCGCGCATGGCCTGGTTTTGCGCGTTGAGTGCGTGAGGCCGGTCGAGGGTGATTATGAGGACGCGGTTGCGCACCTCGAGCTGTATCGGTGCATCGTCGGACATTGTCGATGATCCTCGCAGGCGCGGGTGGGGTCGGCAAGCGAAGCCCGACCGCTCTATCGTCACGGCAGCGTCAGGTCGGAACCGTCAAGGAGAGTAAGCCATGACTAACGGGACGCTCGCGTCGGGAGAGCCCTTCAGGCGGAGGTCAAGTATTCGCACGGGGCCGGACGCAAGCTGGGTGACTGTTACTTCTGGATGTAGATCTGTTACTTCTAGAGGGCGACTCAACTGTCCATTCCCTTTCCTTGCGGGGCCTGTCGAGCTGAGAGTACGTTCCGGCACGGGCGTACTGTCAGAGTCGACAGGCGCAAGGAGGCAGAGTGACGGATTTGCGTGAGTATCGGAATCTCATCGGCGGAGAGGTTCGGCCCGCAGAGTCAGGCAGCCTTCTCGACTCGATAAATCCGACGACAGGCGAGGTCTGGGCGCATATTCCGGCGAGCAGCCCGGCCGATGCAAACGCAGCTGTCGATGCTGCGTCAGCAGCATTTCCGGCCTGGGCTGCGCTGGCGCCTACTGCCCGTGCGGCATATCTGGAAAGGGCGGCTGCAGTCTTCGTCGAGTACGGCGAAGAGTTGGCCCGTCTCGAGACGGCGGACAACGGAACCCTCCTGGAGGTAAGCCGGGCGGTGAACGGAGTGGGTATGAGCGTCCTTTGGAACCGGGCCGCCCACCAAACGCTTTCGGCGGTCACCGGCCAGACGGTTACTCTTGACCAGAATACTCTGGGCCTCACGCGTCGCGAGCCTTATGGCGTCGTGGCCGCGATAATCCCGTTCAACATGCCGATCGGCATGTTCTGCAACAAGGCGGCATCGGCGCTCGCTGGAGGCAATACGGTTGTAGCGAAGCCACCGGAACAGGCGGCCGTCGGGATCCTTCGCTTAGGCGAGCTCTTGGCGGACATTTTCCCTCCCGGAGTGTTGAATATCGTTTCGGGAGAGGGTGACGTCGGCGACGCGTTCGTGCGTCACGTTGATGTCGCGAAGGTGACCATGACCGGTTCGTCCCCTACTGCGAAGAGGATCCAGGGAGCAGCTGCGGAGACCCTCACGCCGAGCGTCTTCGAACTGGGTGGTAAGTCGCCGAACATCGTTTTCGCCGATGCCGATCTCGACGCGGCCGCGATCGGTGTGACGTTCGCATCGGTCTATAACTTCAATGCTGGCCAGGCATGTGTCGCAGGTTCACGCATTTTGGTGGAGCGTCCGATCCTGGACGAGATGGTGAAGCGCATTCAGGCGATGTGCGAGTTCATCGTGATCGGAGACCCGTTCGAGTCGGCCACCACTATGGGTCCGATCATTTCACAGGAGCAGCTGGACCGGATCGTCGGCTACATCGAGATCGGCAAGAAGGAAGCGGAACTCGTGTTCGGCGGACGGCACGGCGTTGACGTCGCTCCGAAATTCCCCGGCGGGTACTGGGTGGAGCCGACACTGTTCATGACCTCCGACAACGGCGCACAGATCAATCGGGACGAGATTTTCGGTCCGGTTGCCGCCATCATCCCGTTTGATACCGATGACGAAGCGATCGCCATCGCCAATGACTCACGCTTTGGGCTGGCTTCAGGAGTATGGACGCAGGATCTGCATCGGGTCCATCGCATGATTCGGGACATCGAGTCCGGCAACGTCTGGGTCAACACGTACATGCAGACGCGGTTCGAACTCCCCTTCGGAGGGATCAAGGAAAGCGGCTACGGTCACGATTCCGTACTCGACTTCACCCGCGAAAAAGCGGCGGTCATCTCTCTGGGGGACCAGGGGCTGGGCGCCGCGATCGGCGGTGCAGTCCCAGCTACCGATTGATGGCGCGGCCCAGGCCGAATTCGGAACGCGCTCGCAGACTCCAGAGGTGCCGGTGCAGCGACTATCTGCGGTGTCTCCGCACTTGGCCGACAGGCCACGTTGGAAACTCCGAAGGGCGCTGGCTGGGAAATTGGCTTGCCGAGGCCTCGGTCCGGTCCATCGAACGAAGGAGATGCCGGATGATGAACGTGGTGATCGGAGGGGCCTCGGGAATGGGTGCCGCGGTGGCCCGGCAGTTGGCGGGCCGAGGGCCGCTCCTCATCGTCGACCGGAATATTGACGGAGCCGAAAAGCTTGCCGCCGAGCTCGGGTCAGCGGTTCGAGCCGCGGAATGCGATATTACGGACCAGGGTCAGGTCGAGGCACTCTTTGCTGGCATCGAGGAGCTGGATGCGCTGGTCCACACCGCCGGCGTGTCAGGGACGATGGCGACCGGGCGTCGCGTCCTCGAGATCAACCTACTTGGCACGGCCCGTGTGCTCAGCGCAGCCGAACCACTCCTTCGACCTGGTTCGGTGGGGGTGTGCTTCGCCTCCCAATCGGGGTACATGGTGCCTGAGATTCCGCCACTGTTCGCTCTGCTGGAGGAGCCTCTGGCCCAGGGCTTCTTCGACGAGATCGGCAAGCATTTCGATGTCGACAACCCCGCCCTCGCCTACCAGGTGTCGAAACGAGGGGTGCACCGGTTGGTCCGCAAGACCGCCGCAGCGTGGGGTCGGCGAGGGGCCCGCATCCTTTCCCTGTCGCCGGGGATCAACGACACGCCGATGAATCGCGCCGATGAGGCTGAGCACCCGATCATGCAGGACATCATCAAGAACAGCCCGCTCGGCCGGCGCGGCAGTCCCGAAGAGGTGGCTAACGTCGTCTCGTTCTTGGTCTCCGATGCTGCCTCGTACATGACGGGTAGCGACGTGCTGGTCGACGGGGGGATGGTGACCGTACTCCCGAGCGCATGGGCGGGCGGCCTCGGAACGCCGTCATCTTCGTAGACCTGCGGCGTGCGGGTGTTCTACTCGGCCTGCTGGGCGGCTCGGGCCTGATCGTCCGCCGAAAAGAGGTCCTGGACCACCTGCGTCATAGTCGGGCGCGGCGGTCGACGTCGGATCACCGGACCGAAGATAGAGCCCAGCGTCTCGGCCGTCCATTGCGGATACCGGAATACGGCCACGTCGGGGAGCTTCGGCTCCCAGTAGGTGACGCGTGGCCCGTCCAGCCCGATGTAGGCGCCGGTCACCTCTTCGCCGTCCGAGGAGGCCAGCCAAGCGATGAGCTCGCCTGCCGCCGTCGGCTCTGTCGGCAGTTGCGGACTGTTATGCGATGCATCGAAGTCATACGCCTCCACGTCGAACGCCTCATCGGTGAGCAGGGAGCGTACGTAACCCCGGACGCCGTTCACACGGATGCGGTGCGCCTTGAGTTCGTCGCTCCAACTCCAAAGGGCATTGAGTAATCCTCCCTTGGCCGCGGCGTGCGCGCTCTGCCCTGCCGCTCCCAGGATCGTGCCCACCACGGCAACGATCGCTCCGCCGTCGCCCTGGGCCACCATGCGCTCGGCGACGGCCTTGGCGCACGTGAACACCGAGGTCAACTCGGCGGCCAGGACGTAGTTCCACGACTCCTCGGTCATCTCGAGTAACGAGCCTCCGTAAATCGACGTCAGGGCCCTAGATGCGCCCTGGCCCTTGCCCGACGGATCGGTCGCCACGACCCCGGCGCTGTGCATCAATATGTCCAACCGCCCGTATTCCTCGACGGCGCGGTCAACCAGGTAGCGGGACCCGTCGTAGGTTCTGATGTCCTGAGCAACGCCGACAGCCCGTGCGCCGAGGTTGTTCAAGCGACCGGCGAGTACGTCCAGCTTCGGTTGCGTCCGTGAGTTGAGCACCACCGCTGCTCCACGTCTCGCAAGGGCGAACGCAGCGCCGCTGCCCCATCCTCCGGTTGCGCCGGTCACCACAGCAACTTTGCCGTCCAGCCTGATGTCCGTCATGTTGTTGTTCTCAACTCAACGAGTCCGTGGGTAGGCGAAATCGACACCGAGTTCGGTGCAAGGGGAAATTCCGGCTGCTCAGCTCGCCGCTGCGCAGAACGACTTCAGACCGTCCGGGAGCGTGAACTTGTTGCTCTTGATGCCCACAATGTAGTAGCAGTTGTTTGTCTCCGCCTGGCCCTTGGTGAAGGTGATGGGGCTGATCAGACCGCCCGCACTCGTCGTGTGGAGCGTGAACAGCGCGTCGCGCAACGCGGCCGGTGTGACTGAGGTACTGGCGCTCAGGTTCCCGGCTTTGAGTGCCTCGTCGAGGATGACGCCGATCGCCCAGTTCCAGACGGCCGTGTCGTCGTAGCTCGACGACTTGGTGATGGAGGGGTCGGTCTGGTTGAGAGCCTTAGTCATCGACTCGATGGCTGGCGAGCTAGTGTCGAAGAACGGGACGTTGCTGACAGCGGCGATCATTCCGTTTGTGCCCGGTTTCCCGAGGAAGCCCTTCTGGTACGAGCCGGCCCCGGCGAGGAGGTGAGGGGTGTACCCCTGCTGCGCGCAGCTAGCGATCACGCGTACGGCGGTATCGGAGGTCGATGCCACGAATAGGCTGGTCGCTCCGGCCGCCTTGGCCGCGAGGCATTGGGCCAGGTAGTTCGGGGCCGACCCGGATACCGCAGCGTTGTAGACGATGTCCACGCCGAACTTCTTGCCCACCGACTCGTAGAAGGGGACAGCCTCGCTGCACTGCGAGTACTCCGTGCAGTACAACAACCCGAGCTTGGTGATGCCGCTCTTCTTGGCGGTCGCCATCAACTGGTCGGGGGAGACGATGGGTGACGTGGGTGCCCCGAAGAAGTCATCGCTTGAGCCGAAGGCGAGCGTGTTGGTCGAGGAGAAGACTGGCACGCCGGAGTGCTCTGCCATCGACGCCCAGGCGGCGTCGTTGCTGTCACCATCGATGAGTGCGGTGACACCTTCGGCGATGAGCTTCTGGACGTCCGTAACGGCGACGGCGACGTTGCCGGGCTCCGTGTCGGCGATGAACTGGACCGGGTGGCCGTCGACGCCACCGTGAGCGTTGGTCCACTTGGTCCACGCGGCCATTACCGGTACCTCATTGATCGCGGCGCCACCCTGGGTCACCGCCACGTACCCGATCTTGATCGGAGTCCCACTGGGATGCGCGGCGCCGGCAGATGCCGCCGGAAAGACGAGGGCCGCCCCCACCAGTGTGAGCACGTAGAGCAGGCTCGACGCCCTTGTGCACCAGCCTCGGTCGAGCTTCTTCCACATATCTGGCTCCCCCCGTCGCCTTGAAGTCGGAGAAACCGTGCTCTCCGATGTCGAAAAATCGTAGTTTAGGTGTGACCCGTCTGCAATGGCGTTGACACTGTCACCGTCGTGACGACGGATGTTGTCGTTGGTTGCTCGCCCGCAAAAGCCTCCCCGCCCGGTTGGAGGTGGCATCGCCACCCCTAGTGAGGAACTGTCCATTGACGATTGTGGCGATGTATCCGGTGGAGCGTTGCTCGATCCGCTTAGCCCCGGCTGGGAGGTCCGTCACGACTGTCGGCATTGTGGGCGCAACCGTGGCTGGATCGAAAATGGTGACGTCGGCTGCAAAGCCCTCTGATAGCCGACCTCTGTCGCGCAACCGCCAAATGTGAGCCGGACGCGACGTGATCATCGCTATGGCTTCTTCGAGGGTCAGTTCCTGACGTTCCCGAACCCAGTACGCCAGGAGGTGTGAATAGATCGAGGAGTCGAAGATCTGGCTCACATGGGCACCTGAATCGGAGAAACCCATTGCAGTCCGAGGGTGGCGCATCAGAGCGATGAGCTGATCATCTTCCTGTGCGACTAACTCTTGCAAAAAGAAAACGTTCAGGTTCTGCTCGAGCGCGATATCGATCATCGCTTCGACAGGGTCGACACGCCGGGCTCGGGCCTCTTCTGCAACTGTGGGATTTGGAAGCACTGGATCGCGGAGAATCCGCATGCTCTCGAAGTTTGGGCGCCCCGCTTCCGGCCCGAAGGATTTCCCATAGTCCCCGTGGTGAGCGGATTGCACGAGCCGCCGACGAACCTCAGGATTGCGTAGCAGCGCCTGCTGCTCGTCCAGTGAGCGTCGGCGGACATCATGCCATTCAGCCAGGTTGTCGAACCCCAGTCGCGTGAGGAAGGACTGAGCCGAAAGAATGCCGCGGCAGTGGGTCAAGCCGTAGATCTCGCCGCCTTGTGCTGCTGTCTTTTCGATCAAGTCGATCGACGTCCCCGGCAGAGAGTTCGCGAAGAGGCCAAAGACCGTGGCTGCCCTACTGGTCGTCGTCAAGTGACAGAGTCGATCTTCGAAGTCGGCATTGGCGCGCTCGTCACGCAAGCGCTCGGGAGCGAGTTGGAAGACCGCTCCGCTGTCTCCAACAATCTGGACCAGGGCCTCGACCTCACTCCATGAGGCCAGCCGCGATGCCACCGGTCGATCGTCTGAGGTGGCGTGGGCAATACTGCGTGACGTTGTGAAACCCGCCGCTCCTGCTGTGAGGGCTGACCTGAGCTCAGCTTGCATCCGTGCCAAATCAGCGTCAGTTGCTGCACCGTCGAACGCCCGTTCACCCATCGCCCAAGTCCGAAGAGCTGAGTGCCCGACCGATGCCGCGTAGTTCAGGCCTTTGGCCGCTGAGTCGACGGCATCCAGATACTGCGCGAACGTTTCCCAACGCCACACCAGCCCAGCGGCAAGTGCCTCGGCGGAGATGTCCTCGGCTCGTTCAAGGTTGCGGACGACGAGGGCGTGCTCCTCTCGGCGGACTGGTGCGAGCGTGAATCCGCAGTTGCCCATCACCGCCGTTGTCACGCCGTGCCAGCACGCAGGCATGCCGAGGTCGTCCCAGAAGATCTGAGCATCCATGTGGGTGTGGGCATCCACGAAGCCGGGGGCCACGACCAGCCCCGACGCGTCGAGCTCCTCGCGACCGTGACCGGCGACGGTACCAACGGCCGTTATCCGGTCGCCAGACACTGCCACGTCAGCGCGGCGGGAGTCGAGGCCCGAGCCATCAATGACTGTTCCGCCGCGAATAACGATGTCGTAGTCCGCCGCTGAGGTACTTCTAGCGGTCACCATGTTCGAGGCCCCAGTCGTTCGTCGGATGCTGCACAGTTCAGTTGT
>CAVZZJ010000011.1:0-111536 GCA_963779735.1 uncultured Acidimicrobiaceae bacterium | reverse complement strand
GCCCGGTGAGCGGTTGGCCTTCTACCAGGACCCCTCCTTCCTCCCCCGCTTCATCACCGACACCGACATCGACTCGTGGAACAGCCGGTACTGGCCCGCCATTCTGATCGTCAAGGCACCGACCCGGCCGGACTGGGAAGGCCAATCCGTAGCCGACATCGCAGGGGCGACCGGACTGACCGGCGCCGAGGTGCTCTACGAGGTGTGCGTCGCCTCCGACCTGGCCGGTCGGTTCCTCATCCGCTTCGCCAGCCAGGATCCCCTGCTCGGCCTCGACTCGCTGCGGACCTTCGACGAGGTGGGCATCGGCCTGCACGATGCCGGGGCCCACCTCTCCCAGATGTGCATGGGGTCCTGGCCGGCCCGGTTGCTCGGGCGGTTCGTGCGGGAGGGTGGTCTGCCGATCGAGCGGGCGGTTCAGCACGCCACGTCCCTCGCTGCCGCCCAGTTCGGGATCGTCGATCGGGGTCTTCTCCTGGCTGGCCGGCCCGCCGACATCGTCGTGTTCAACCCCGCGACGATCAACGACGGACCGGTCCAGGAGGTGGACGACCTGCCCCAGGGTGCCACCCGGCTCATCTCCGAGCCCGTCGGCATCGACTATGTCGTCGTCAACGGGACCGTCGTCCGGGAGCAGAGCAAGGACGCCTTGGAGCCCGACATGCCGCTACCGGGCGTGCTCCTGCGCGAGTTCCAACCGAATCGGAGGAGACCGCCCGGACCGGTCCCGGACTGGGTCCGCCACGAGATCGACGTCGAATGGGACGCGAGGGTCGACGCCTCCCGGGAGCGCTTCGGGGGGGACCTCCCCGCCGATCCGGCGCAACCGGGACGATTCCTGGTATGAGCGCGGCGCTTACTGGCCATGCAGAGCCCTCCCGTGACGCGGCCAGCTGATCGGGCACGGTCCACGTCCCGGCCGGCCGGGGCTGCCCGGGAGCGCACCGGACCCCACAGTGGACCGGCTACGCCCTAGATATGCCGGGACCGCTCGAAAGCGTACGGGTCGTCGACTGGACCCAGTACGGTGTGGGGCCGTTCGCCACCTCGCTGTTAGGGGCGATGGGCGCCTCTGTCATTCACGTGGAGGCACCGCAGGGCGATCCGCAACGGCTCGTCCCGCCGACTATCGACGGGGTTGCTGCGTGCTACATCAACTTCAACACCTCTAAGCGGTCCGTCAAGCTCGACCTGGCCGACGATACCGACCTCGGGCACATGTGGCGGCTGATAGAGGCCTCCGACGTGTTGGTCAACAACTTCAAGCCCTCTTCGGTGAGGCGGCTCGGCTTCGATCCCGTCTCCGTGATGGCCCGCAACCCGACCATCATCTACTGCTCGTCCAACGGCTGGGGTGACTCCGGTCCCCTCGCGGACCGGGCGGGGAGCGATCCTCTCCTGCAGGTCTTCGGCGGATGGTGCAGCGTCACAGGGGCGGAAGGCGGAAATTGGGAGGCGTTGCGCTACTTGGGTCACATCGACCTGAACGCCAGCATGTACATCGCCGCCGCCGTTCTCACCGGGTTGGTCACCCGTACGCGGTTCGGCGGGAGGCACCTGAGCGTCAGCATGCTTGAGGCCACCCTCTCCATGCAGGCCACCAGGATCGCCGAGTACCTGAATGGCGAACACGTCCCCGGTCCCCTCGGATCGGCCGCCAGTCTGGTGGCGCCCAGCCAGGCCTTCCTCTGCGAAGACCGGACGTGGGTGGCCGTCAGTGCGGAGACGGAGGGCCAATGGGGGCGACTCTGCGATGGGCTCGAGCGCGAAGACCTGACTCGCCGCCCGGAGTACTCCACCAATCCACGCCGGGTGGAGAACCGGGAGCGCCTCGCGGCGGAGCTGGCGACGGTCTTCCTGTCCAGGCCCGCGTGGTGGTGGATGCAGCGGCTCAGCGACCGCCGGGTTCCGTGTTCGAAGTTCTGGGACTTCGACCTGATCAAGGTCCACCCCCAGATCCGGGACAACGACCACGTGATAGAGCTTGACGCCGGCCGGTTCGGAACGGTGTTCACCGGTGGCGCGCCATGGAAGTTCGCGAGGGCCCCGGCCAGGATATTTCGCAATCCCGAGCCCGGCGAGCACACCGTCGAGATCTTGGCCGAGCTCGACCCCGCAGCCGCCGCGACCGGGCCCGACCGATCGGCGGATCGGCCGGGCACACCGGACTACCCCTTCGCCGGGCTGCGGCTGCTCGAGCTGACGAGCGGCATCGGTGGTCCGTACTGCGGATCTCTCTTTGCCGACCAGGGCGCCGATGTGCTGAAGTTGGAACCCGCCGGCGGGGACCACGCGCGCCATTGGGGACCGCCGTTCGTGGACGGCCTCGGTGTGGCCTACGTGGAGCTGAATCGCAACAAACGTATCGCCGTGGCCCCCGCCCCCGAGGAGGTCGCCGACCTCGCGGAAGACGCCGACGTGATCCTGGTCGACGCCATCGATCCCGACGGTAATCCGCCCGCCGTCGAACTCCAGGAGTTGGCCGCCCGTCGACCGGACCTCATCGTCTGCTGGCTCTCGGCATACGGAAGCCGCGGGCCGCTGGCCACCCAGCCCGGCTCCGAGCTGACGGTGCAGGCCATGAGCAACACCTGGGCCGGGCTCGGCTCCATAGGCGATGCACCTCGCCGCCTCGGGGTGGACCAGGCCATGATGAACGCGGGACTGGCCGCCTACCAGGCAGTTGTCGGGGCCATCTTCCGGCGCGAGCGCACCGGCGACGGCGACGTCATTCACGTCAGTGCCCTCGGAACCCATCACACCATCAAGGGGATGCACTGGACGTGCCTGTCCCATCCGGATCAGTGGCCGGGAATCCACCTCAGGGTCTGGACCGATCCGGAGGACCACGGCCGCATACGGGCCGAAGACCGCCCCATCTCGGTGGCCTTCGCCGCCAAGTGGGGCACATCGCCCCGACCCGAACAGGTCCTCGCCATCATTGAGCACTTCGGGGGCGAAGTCCCCGCCACCATGGACCTCACCAAGCCTGAGGAGCCGCGGTGGGCCCCGTTCTGGTCGTCACTTTTCGAATCGGCTTCTTCGGAGGAAGTCGGCCGTGTGGTGGAGGAGCACGGCGGGGCCGTCACACCCTGGATGAGTTATCCGGATCTGGTGCGTCACCCCCACGTCGCCGCTCTGGCCCCCTTCGCGCCGCTCGAGGACGCGCCCGGTCGCCTGGTGGTGCGCCTGCCGTGGCGAACGGGAGCAACAACCACCCCTCATCACTACACGTGCGCCGTTCAGGTTGAGACGGCCGGCTGGGGAGAGGCTCCCCGATGGTGGGCGTCGCGGTGAGGGCGCCGGGAAGCACCGACCGGGATCAGTCTCCGGAGGGTTCCGCGGGCAGACCCAGGCAGTCGGCCAGGTCGAGGGCGAAGAAGAACTCGAAGCCGGCCAGCTGGGCGAAGTGGGCGTCGATCTGCGTGTCGCCGATGTGCACGAAGCGCTCGCAGGTGAACTGCTCCCGGACCCGCTCCAACCGGTGCTTGGCCACGACGAAGTCCGGGACGATGCCGGCCCGCTCCCACACGTCGGACTGCTCGCGAATGGTCCGGTCCGAGCAGCTGCCGATGATGCAGCCGCCCTCTTGTGTCCGCTTGACGAAGTCGGCCCCGATGGGTCCGGGCGGGTCGCCCATCTCGAGTGTCCCGTCAATGTCGAAGCTGACCACCGTCCGTCCCCCACCGGCCATCCAGAGCCTCCCGCCTCGCGGCAACCGCTTTTCGAGCAGTATACGGGTCGACCGGTACAGCTCGAGTCGAAGCGAAAAACAGCGCAATCCGGCGGCAGGACAACGACTACAAAGGAAAGTTGATGAGCAGCCCCATACAGCGAGAGCTGTTGCACAACGCACTGGAAACCTTCGCGGACGAG
The DNA here is from genome assembly GCA_963779735.1 of uncultured Acidimicrobiaceae bacterium. Lineage (GTDB taxonomy): Bacteria > Actinomycetota > Acidimicrobiia > Acidimicrobiales > RAAP-2 > Bog-473. Next base: position 107,660 of record CAVZZJ010000011.1, on the reverse strand, counting down.
GTGGGCGCGGTCGCAGCGCGCAACGCCTACTCACCGTTCGTCAATCAGAGCTCCGGAATCGCGACCGCCTTTTTTGATGCTGGCGGACGGCTGATTGCCCAGACGACCGGAGGCGAATTCCATTGCTCGGCCGTACGAGTAGGTCTGCAGGAACTCCTCAAGGACACCCCCGGGTCGTCGATGGAAGACGGTGACGTCTTTATCCTCAACGACCACTTCCGGGGAGGCATACATCCGACGGACGTGATGGTCCTGAAGCCCATCTATGTCGAGGGGGAGCTCACCTTCTTCCACGGCGCACTCATGATCGTCTCTGACCTCGGCGGGGTGTCCGCCGCCGGCCTTCCGGGCCTCGCCACAGAGTGCTTCCACGAGGGCGTGATGATTCCCGGGATCCATCTCTACCGGGCTGGCCACCCCAACAAGGACGTCATCCGATTGATTGAGGCGAACAGCCGAACACCGAACCGGGTTCTGGGGGACGTCAATGCCATGGTTGCCGCCGGCAACGTCGCCGACATTAGGCTGAACGAACTGGCTCAGCGACACGGAAAAGAGCCTCTGCTGTCGCTCATAGACGATCTGATCGTGTATGCCGAACGTATGACCCGCGACGCGATCGCTGCCATCCCGGACGGCTCCTACTCTGGGTCATACCTGGTGGAAGACGACGGGATCGTGGCCGACAAGAGCTACTGGATAAGGGTCCGCGTTGACGTGCGGGGATCTGACATCCTTGTCGACCTCACGGGTACGGACGACCAGGCACGAGGCGCAGTCAACTCGTCGTACAGCCAGTCGCTGTCGGGAATACTCCACGCCCTGCGCTACTACATCGGCTCCGACGTTCCAATGAACGAAGGCCTTTACAACCCGATAGGTGTCGTGCTGCCACTCGGCAGCATCGTAAATCCGCGATTTCCGGCCGCGTGCAATATCCGGATTGGTGCCGTGCAAGCCATTATCGACTCAATCTGGCAGGGGTTAGGGACGGCGTATCCCGACCTGGTGCAGGCGCCAGGCGGAACGGTCCATTCCCTCATTGCGGCCGGCAGAAGTCCCGACGGCGACCCGTTCGTGCTGCTCACCCCCCACTTCGGGACCGGAGGTGCTCGGTCGACGATGGACGGTGTCGACTGTGACCCCAACGCCATGTTCAGCGGCCAGCAGGGCGCCTACGGCTCCAGTCTGGAGGTGCTCGAGTCTGAGTATCCGCTCCGACACGAGTACTTTCGTGTCTGGGTCGACAGTGGCGGACCGGGCCAATGGCGAGGCGGTGCGGCCCTGACGAAGGAGGTCACCTTCCTCGCTCGGGCTGACGTGACCACGAGGGTGGTCGACCGCTGCCGCATACCCCCCGCCGGTCTCGCCGGTGGCCGTCCAGGAGCCGGCGGTGGATGGATCATCAACCGCGGGCTCCACGACGAGTGGCGTCCCGCCCCCAAGGCGACGAACATACCGGTGGAAGCGGCAACGACAGTGACCATGCTCGTCAGCGGTGGCGGCGGCTACGGCGACCCCTTGGACAGGGACGCGATGCTCGTCCTCCGTGATGTACGGGAGGGATTCGTGTCGGTTGAAGGTGCCCTCCGTGACTACGGAGTCGTCGTCGATCCCGATACGTGGGAAGTAGACGATTCCCCACGTGCCACCCGTGTCGGAAACGGGACCGACTGATGCCGGAATCGGGCAACTACTACATGGGAATCGATATCGGAGGGACCTTCACCGACATCGTTCTCAGTGGGCCGGCGGGCATCGGGCCCTTCCTGGCCAAGACGCTCACCACGCCGCACGATCCCGTCGAGGGCGTGGTCGAGGGACTTGCCTCCGTTCTGGAACAGGCGGGGGCGCGACCATCGGACGTCGCGAGGGCCGTCCACGCCACGACGCTCGCCACGAATCTGATCCTCGAAGGGCGCGGTGCTCGGGTCGCCTTTGTTACGACGGCTGGCTTCGGAGACATGTTCCAAATCGGCCAGAACGCGCGGTCGGATGCCGACACCCACAACGCGCTGTATCGGCGGCCCCCGCCGCTGGTTCCGCGGCAGATGGTGGTGGAGGTCCCCGAGCGGATACTGGTGGACGGTCAGGTTCACCTCGCATTCGATTCCGAAAGTTCGCCTGAATGGCTGAACCAGTTGCGATCGCTGGCGCCCGAGGCAATCGCAGTGTCGCTGCTGCACGCGTGTTCCAATCCGGTGCATGAGCAGCTCGTGCTGAAGATCCTCCAGCACGAGCTGCCCGACTCCTATGTGGTCGTCTCGTCGGACATCTGGCCCCAGCTAGGGGAGTACGAGCGGGCCGTGGCGACCGTCGTCTCGGCGTACGTCGGCCCCACTTTCTCCACCTACGTTCACCGCTTGTCAGAAGAACTCGCCAGCCGGAGCATCCCCGCACGTCTCGAGATCATGACGTCGTCCGGGGGCGTCATGCCGGCCGATGAGATCGCGCGCCGAGCGGTACTCAGCATAGAGTCGGGGCCGGCCGCCGGGGTCATTGCGTCGAGACACCTCGGCCAGGTGTGCGGGTTCTCGAACATCATCTCGTTCGACATGGGGGGCACGACGGCCAAGGCCAGCGTGATCCGCGGAGGCGAACCCGACATCACGCACCAGTTCCGGGTGGGAGCGGACGCAAGCGGGGCGGGAAAGGTCGGCGAACCGGTGCGGATCCCCGTCATCGATCTCGCTGAGGTCGGTGCCGGCGGGGGCAGCATCGCGTGGGTGGACCGGGGCGGTTTGCTGCACGTCGGACCGCAAAGTGCGGGTGCCAATCCCGGGCCCGCCTGCTACGGCCTGGGGGGACGCGACGCTACCGTCACCGACGCCAACGTCGTGCTGGGCTACATCGGAGCGGACAACGCCCTGGGCGGACGACTGGCCATTGACCCTTCCAAGAGCCACGACGCCCTCGCGGATCGGATCGCTGGTCCCCTTGGCCTGTCGGTGATCGAAGCGGCCCGGGCCGTCTATGACTTGGTCAACGCCAAGATGGGGTCGGCTGTCCGGATGGTGACCATACGGCGGGGCGTAAACCCCCAGGAGTTCTGCGCGGTCGGATTCGGCGGCGCCGGTCCGGCCCACATCGTTCAAATTGCCCGCCAGTTCGAGATTCCTACCGTCATCATCCCCCCGTCCCCCGGGGTCCGTTCGGCCTTCGGTCTCCTGGTGAGCGACCTGTCATTCGACTACATCCGCACGCGGCTGGTCGATGTAGCGGAAGCGGATACGACGGTCATCGACAGACTCTTCGAAGAGATGGAGTTAGAAGGCCGCGAAGCGCTACGCGTGGCCGGGATGGCCGACGGCGCCATAACGTTGCAGCGGACGATAGACGTGCGACTGCTCCATCAGCGTCATGAGATACCAGTTCGGGTGTCCCCCGGGAGGTCCGGACGCCACACGATTGCGGAGGCCGAGGCTCGCTTCCGGGACGAATACTTCACTCTCTTTGGGATCAGACCGACCGACCCTTGTCAGCTGCTGAACTTCCGGGTCCGAGCCAGTGGGTCTCCCGAGAAGCCCGTGATCAGTCGCCACGTTCTTCGCGAGAGTGCCGCGCATGAAGCGCACACAGGCATGCGGCGGGCGTTCTTCGAGGAATCCGGTGACTACGTGGATACCCCGATTTACGATCGCGTACGCCTCCATGCGGGCGACGCCTTCGCCGGCCCGGCCATCATTGAGGAGATCGACGCCACCACCATATGTCCGCCCGGCTGCACGGTCACGGTCGATGCCTTCCTCAACATGCGGATCATTCCTGACGTCGTTTCTCCACAACGGTCATAGCCAGCGACAAGAGCCGTCAGCCGGTCAGCCTTCCCGCTCGAACGCGCGGGCGAGGATCTTGCTCGCCTCGGGTCCCCCGTCTATGACGTGGTTGGTCCGCTTGGTAACGCGCCAACCATCGGCGGTCCGCCTGAACTCCCAACGGTTGGCCGATACCCGCCAGACCTCGTAGCCGCCCTCCGTGTGACGGTAGACCCGTGTGTAGCCCGTGGCACTGGCGCGGTCGCCGTCCACGTGCAGGATTGGAAAGGCCGGTATGTGGGCGGATCCATCCGCGATGAGCGATTGGTGGCCTTCGGCCAGCACCATGGCGCCGACCGCCGCCGGCCCGATGAGGTAGGACAGGTCCGATTCCAGCAGCCCGTCCTCGGCGAACAAGGAGGCGGCGACATCGGCGTTGCCGGTGTCGACGGCGGGCCCCCAGCTGTTGATGAGGCGGTGAATGGCCAACTGGTCCTCAAGGAGCCCGATCCGCTCCTCCATGGTCGCCAGACGTTGCTGCAGTTGATTGTCGTCCACGAGATCCCTCCGATCAGTGCGGCTGCGGTGCCGTTCGTCCATGGCCGCACAGCCGTCCAGTGAGCTGTAGATCCTCCGTGAGCAGAGTCTATCCGACCGGTCGGTACAGGATCCATGCCGCCGGCCGAGCTCGGCAGTGCACAGCAGCCCGTCGTACGCCCAGCCGGATAAGCGACGCCGGACCCTTAGGCTGTGCCCATGAAGGACGTCATTCAGTTCTACTTCGACCCCCGGTGCCCGTGGTGCTACCAGACCTCCCGCTGGGCCCTCCGCTTGGAGGAGCTAGGCCGGATCGAGTTGCGATGGGGGGTGTTCTGCCTCGAGCTCAACAACTTCGAGGGCCCCCACGACGACTTCGACCCGGATCGGTCCAAGTCGGCCCCGGCCTTGCGCACCGCGCTCGCAGTGCGCGACAGCGCCGGTCACCCAGCGTGCGGCAACTTCTATGCCGCCGTCGGCCGCCGCTACTTCTTCGAGCTCGAGGACCTGTCGGAGCCGGCGGTGATTCGGGCCGCGCTGGTGGACGCGCACCTCGACCCGGGGCTGTTCGACCAGGCCATCGGCGATCCTGGGACCTGGAAGCAGGTCCGGGCCGAGCACGAGCGGCTGGTGGACGAGACCGGCGCGTTCGGTGTGCCCACCCTGCGCCTCGATGCCGGCGATGGTCCGTGCATGTTCGGACCGGTGATCAGCGAGCCACCGCCAGACGATGAGGCGCTCGAGCTGTTCGAGCACACGCTGTGGCTGATGCGCAACCCCAACTTTCACGAGCTCAAGGGTGCGCGAGCCGTCTTGCCCGATCTACCCCACATTACGAAGGCGCTGGCGGAGCGGGCCGCCACAACGCCGGCTCCGGTCTCCTGACCGCGACGTTCAGGTGTTACGCCCGCCGTTGACGCCCAGGATCTGGCCGGTGATGTAGCTGGCCTCTTCGCCGACGAGAAAGGCGCAGGCGGCAGCGATGTCCTCCGGACGCCCGGCGCGACCGACCGGGGTGGTGGCGAGCGAGCGCTCGAAGTCCACCAATCCATCCTCCACCGACCGCCGCGTCATGGGGGTGTCGATGAAGCCCGGCGGGATGATGTTGACCGTGATGCCCCTCGGCGCGAACTCCAGCGCCAACGACTTGCTCAGGCCGTTCACGCCCGACTTCGAGGCGACGTAGTGGGTCATGCGCGCGACGCCGCTGTGGGTGCTCGACGACGAAATGTTCACGATGCGGCCCCACCCGGCGTCGAGCATATGCGGGATCACGACCTGGCAGCAGTGGAACGTCCCGGTGAGGTTCACGTCGAGCCGCGCGTTCCAGTCTTCGAGCGTGATCTCGAGGAACGGCTGGAACCCGGTGAGCCCGGCGTCGTTGACCAAGATCGTCGGCGGCCCGAGCTTCGTGGCCACGTCGGCGACGGCCGCTTCGATCCCTGCACGGTCTGTGACGTCTACCCGGTACGCGGTCGCCCGCCCGCCGTTCGCCTCGATCCCGGCCGCCGCGGCGGTCGCCGCCTCTATGTTCAGGTCGAAGAGGGCGACGTTACGCCCGTCGGCGCCGAACCTCTCGGCGATGGAGCGCCCCAGGCCCGAGGCGGCGCCGGTGACGATCGCCGTGCGCTGCTCGGTCATCGGATCGGCTCTTCTCCGGCGGCGGGGACGCTCACGATGATGTGCTGGACCGCAGCTGTTCGAGCGCCTCGTGCGCCGCGTCCTGCCAACGGATCCCCTCTTCGACGAACACCTCGAAGGCGTTGGGCAGGTGGACGCCGCCCGGCGTCAGGGCACTGCCGGGCGGGCGCTGGCCGGCCTCGGCGCCACCCACCGCTTCGAGTAGCATGCGGCGGGTTTGCGCCACCGCGACATCGCTCGAGGAGAGGTTCTCCTTGCTGCGGTCGACGATGGGACCCATGCTGGTCTGTATGACGGCGTCCTCTTCCAGCAGGCTGCGCCAGAAGCCGGTGAAGTGCCCGTCGCTCATGCGAGCGCGGTCCTGACCCCACCCGTTCGACCGATCACCCCGCAACCCCGTGTAGTCGAAGTCGTCCGGAAGGTAGTCCGGGGCCTGCATAGCGGTCCGGTCCAGCGTATCGGCGCTGTGGGGTGTGTCGCCGAAGGTGCCGTAGAAGAGGAGGTGATGGGTGTCGTCGACGGGTGAGATGACGAACACCGAGCCCGACCGGGCCATGGCTCGCCCGATCGGCACCACCGTCACCAGCGGCATCAGGTGCTCCGTGATGCGCGCGTAGGCGCCGCCTTCGGCCGTCTTGCGCAGTGCCACCGCCCGCATGCCGTAGGAGGTCGACTCGGTCTCGTAGCTCGGCGGTTGGACGAGGGCGAAGCTCAAGTTGGAGTGCTCGGCCATTTGGGCGGCCTCGGCGATCCACGTCTGGTGGAGCATGCCGACATGGGCGGAGTCGATCGTGCCCTCGACTCCTTGCAGCCAGTTGCAGGGGACCCGTGACACGCACCAGAAGCGATACAGGTCGACATCGCGGAAGGGGAGGTCGGGGAACGGAGGCGCCTCGCCACCGCCCAGCCACACCCACGCCAGCCCGCCGGACTCGTGGACGGGGAAATGGGCGACGGGCACCCTCGCGGCGAACGCCTCGGGACGAGCGACCTGGGTGGGTGCCTCCACCACGCAACCGGATACGTCGACCTTCCACCCGTGGTAGATGCAGCGGATGCCATTTCCCTCGCAACGTCCGAGGACCAGTGAGGCGCGCCGGTGGGGGCACAGCTCGTCGAGGAAGCCGACCCGGCCGTCCTCGGCCCGGAAGGCGATGTAACTCTCGCCGAGAAGACGCACCGGAATCGGGCCCTCCCCGTGCACCAGATGGGCCGAGAGCGCGAAGGGGATCCAGTAGTTCTCCCGCATGAGCCGGCCCATTGGGGCGCCGCCCTCTATGCGGGTCATGAGCTCGTTCTCGCTCCGGGTCGTCATGGCACCTTCCCAACGATCAGCCGACGGTTCGCCGATGTGGACCGGGTGGGTGCGGCGAACCCCCCGTGCCCCGGCCTGCGACCCGCGCCGGGCTTCGCACAGCCAGACAATGTTCGCCCCTCCCCACTCCGGACATCGTGCCGGTGCGTCCAGGATAGATGTCGCCCGACGACAGCGTCAATCCGACCGGTCGGTACAAGATTCCGGGCACTGTGCGATACTCACGCCATGGAACAGCGACTCACCTTCGTCACGCTCGGTGTCGCCGACGTCAGCCGGGCACGCACCTTCTACGAACGCCTCGGTTGGTCCGGCGAGTCGCCCGATGGCGACATCGTCCTCTTCCAGCTCGGTGGCATGGTCCTCGGTCTGTGGGGCCGCGACAAGCTCGCCGAGGACAGCGCGGTGAAGGACGGGGGCGGCTGGGGCGGCGTGACGCTGGCGCACAACGTGTCCTCACCCGCCGAGGTCGACGCGATCCTTGCCGAAGCCGAGGCCGCCGGGGCGACCATCGGGCGGCCGGGTTCGGCCAACGACTGGGGCGGCTACACGGGGCTCTTCATCGATCCCGATGGCCATCCGTGGGAGGTGGCGCACATCCCCTTTTGGAACCTCGCCGAGGACGGCACGGTGCGCCTGCACTGAGGTCGCGCCCGTCGCCTGGCAGGCGGCGCCGGACTAGACCAACAGCGGGCGGACGTGGGCGGCCAGGTCGACCGCCCAGCCCACCGGATCCTCGAGCGGCCAACCCAGATCGGGAAGGCTGAAGTACTCGATCGCCAGCTTGCCCCGGTAGCCGATCGCATCGAGCCGGCGGATGACCGCAGCGAAGTCGACTGTCCCGGTCGGGTCGTCGACATGGAGCTGGCCCTGTCCGGGCTTGCCCTGACGAAGCTGCACGTGATCGGCGTAGTCCAGCAGCTCGAGGGGATCGCCGCCCCAGGCGGCCACGTGCCCGGTGTCGACGAGGAAGCGCAGCCCCGGGACCTCATCGGCGATGGCGTGCATCTTCTCGAGCGAGTTCACGCACGCCCCGGCCCAAGGCTCCATCAGGCAACCGGGTGCGGCGCGGAACTGCTCGACCGTTGCCTCCCACCGACCGGGTCCGTCTCGCGGCGCGGGACAGAACCCCCACCCCGGCACGGGCTTCGGATCCGAGGCGGGACAGCCCACCGGCAACCTCAGCGTCGACGGATCCGTTCCGACCAAAGGATCGATGAACTCGAAGCCGAGCTCACTGGCCCGCGCGGACGCGTCGGTCGCGGGAAGGGGAGCGAACGTGAACCCCACGACGCCCAGCGCGTAGCGTCCCGATCCCATCAGACCTGCAACGGCGGCAGCGGAGGCACCTCGACCTCCGGCGTCGGGTCGGGCATGAGGCCGATGCTGTTGGTCACCATCGCGAGACAGACATAGGCACCGACCACGTACAGGAGCTCTATGAGCTGCTTGTCGTCGAAGTGGGGCCTGAGCTGGCTCCAGGTCGCGTCCGATACGACCGAATGGTCGATCATCTCGTCGGTGGCGGCCACCAGCGCGCGCTCGATGGGGGTCCACAGCGCCGCACCGGGGCCCTCCATGGCCGCCTGCACGTGCTCAGCCGTAAGGCCGCCTTGCTGCGCGATCCGGACATGCTGGGACCACTCGTACCGCGAACGGGTGCGCCAGGCCACGCGCAGTACCAGGATCTCGCGGTAGCGCGTCTCGAGCAACGGGTCCTTGGCAAACACGTCGTTGAACTCCAACCAGGTCACGCCCAACCGGAAGTGCTGCGCGTAGTGGCCCAGCGCGGCCGGCATCGGGCGGTCGCCGCCGTGCGACTCGTAGAGCTCGGGCCGGCGGAGGTAGCCCGGCAGTACCCTCCGGGCGTCATCGTCCCATTCGGCGAAGGGAAGCGGCGGGATCCGCTCGTCGGGCCCGGTCACGCGATGACCTTCCGGCTCCACGTCTGCAGGACCGTCCCTGTCGTCATCCATCCCCCTTGTTGCGCTCGAAGCGAAAACCCGCGGTGACGCACCTTATCGGAGCTCACGTTTCAGTACCTTGCCGGAAGGGTTGCGCGGCAGGGCTTCGAGGAAGACGATCTCCTTGGGAACCTTGAAGCGCGCCAGCTGCGGGCGGCAGTGCTCGACGAGTTCCTCCGATGTGGCGGTTGCCCCGGGCCGCAGAACGACGAAGGCGACAGGGACCTCACCCCATCGGTCGTCGGGACGCCCGACCACGGCTGCCTCGAGCACCGCCTGGTGCTCGTAGAGCACGCGCTCGACCTCGGAGCCGGCGATGTTCTCACCGCCCGACAAGATCATGTCCTTGAGTCGATCGACGATGTACAGATACCCGTCCTCGTCCCGGACGCCGATGTCTCCGGTGTGGAACCAGCCTCCGGCAAAGGCGGCGTTGGTCGCAACGGGATCGCGCCAGTAGCCCTTGAACACCTTGGGACCGCGCAACACGACCTCCCCACGGGTTCCGGGCGGTAGCGAGGTCCCCCGCTCGTCCCAGATGTCGACCTCAAGGTACAGGCACGGGCGGCCAACGCTTCCGAGCTTGGTCACCGTGCTCGCCCTGTCCAAGAAGGTGTCACCCGAGACGGTCTCGGTCAGTCCGTACGCGTCGGCGAACCACGCCGAGGGAAACGTCTTCTGGAGTCGCTCAATGAGGGGAATCGGCATCTTCTCCCCGCCGCCGATGAGCAACCGTACGGACGAGAGGTCGCGCTGCTCTATGTCGGGCAGGCTCATGATCGCGTTGACCATGGCTGGCGCCAGCCACACCGTGCTCACGCGCGACCGCTCAATCTCGTCTACGGCGGCCGAGGCCTCGAACGCACGATGGACGATGATCGTCGCTCCCGCGGCGATCATCGTGGTGGTGGTGAGGTCGAGCGCTCCGACGTGGTACAGGGGTCCGCAGGCGAGACCCACGTCCGCGCCGGTGACACCGAACTCTATGACGTGCGCGAAGTTCTTCCATGCCAGGTTGGCGTGCGTGATCATGACACCCTTGGGGCGTCCGGTGGTCCCTGATGTGTACATCAACCGATGGATGTCATCGCCGGAGGCGCTGGCGCGCTCGGGGACGTTCGCCTCGGACCGGAGATCGGCGAGCGGGGTCCATCCTTGGGGACCAGACCCCGAGATGCGCACACGGACAAGGGCTGTCTCCATGTCCTTCGTCGCGTCGTCGGCGAGCTCGACCAGCGATCCGTCACAGACGAGCGCGCGCGCCTCGGAGTGGTCGAGGATGTACCGGACCTCGGGCGCGGCGAGCCGCCAGTTGATCGGCATCGCGATCGCGCCGAGATAGTTCGCCGCGAAGATCGTCTCCAGGAACTCGGGGCAGTTGTAGGAGAGAAGGCCCACGACGTCGCCGGCGCCGATCCCGCGTTGGTGCAGACCCGCAGCCATCGCGGTGGCACGGGCCGCCATCTGCCCATACGTGACGACCTCGCCCTCGAAGACACTGAACGGCTTCGCCGGGGTGCGACTGGCATGGTGTGTCAGGACGCCGAACCAGTTCATGTCCGCCTGCACCGGCGACGCGAGCGTCACGAGCCCGACTCTCGGTAGGCCGACACCCAGTCCTGCGCCGTCTTGTGGAGGTGGCGGCAGAGGATCTCCTGATCTCCCAGCGGGAAGTCCGTGAGGCCGGCCGAACCCAACGTCAGCTGGATCGACTCGATGAGGCTGTCGTCTTGGAGAGCGAACTCCTTGAGCGACACCGCCGTCATCTCCTGGGCCACCGCCTCGGCCGCATTGCGCGGCGGCGCGAAGTACATGTTCCACTCGAAGACGTGCCCGTCGTATGACGTCGGCCAGTGCTGGTACGTGTGGTACCAGCCGCGCTCCCACAGCTGAATGGCGAAGTTCGGCCAGATCTCGAACAGCGCAACGCCGACCCGCTCGTGCCCGCCGGGCCGCATGCCTTTGACCTGCGTGCTCTCGTAGAAGTCGGGCGGGTCCCATGGACCGAACAGCCCGCCCCGGAGCAGCTGCTCCGAGGGCTTGATCTGGTCCTCGGGGAGCTCCCAGGGGCGGATCCCCGCCGAGTTGAACATCCGGTGGGGCCCATCGATCTGGTAGTGCGGGGCCTCGAATCCGCCGGCAAAGTTGTGCTCCTCGAAGCTCTCGGACCGCTGGTTCGCATGCACGATGGGCGCGTGGTACTGCTCCTGAAGGGCATCGGTCATCAGCTTCCAGTTGGCCTTCACCGAGGAGCGGAAGCCGTAGCGCTGGCTCAGCCGGTCGAAGGGGAAGTCCTCTATCGCCGTGACCATCGGGCCGAGGAAGTCGCGCAACGCCTGCCGGGGCTGGCTCTCGAGGTTGACGAAGATGAACCCGGCCCAGCTGTCACAGTGCACCTCGACCAGGCCATAGTCGACCCTGTCGAGGTCGAAGAACTCGCCCTCTTGCTGGACGAAGGTGCAGCCACCGTCGAGCCCGTAGCGCCAGCCGTGATACTTGCAGGTGAACTGGCGCGCCGTGCCGCTGGTCTCTCGTCCAGGGAAGTCACTCCAGACGAGCTTGTTGCCCCTGTGCCGGCAGATGTTGTGGAACGCCCGCACCTGGCCTTGAGCGTCGCGAACGACAATGACCGACGTGTGGGCGACCGCGATCTCCCGAGTGAAGTAGCTCCCGTTGCGCGGGAGCTGTTCGACCCGCCCGACCTGCAGCCACGTCCGCTTGAAGATGGCCTCGCGTTCGAGCTCGAAGAACTCCGGTGAGATCGAATCGGCATAGGAGACAGGCCCGGTCCCGAGCCCGGGGTAGTGCTCAGTCCAGCTTCCCTCGGCCGGCTTGGGAAACCTCGCCATAGTCGAACTCCTAAAAGATGGGCGAGGCGACCCGGTCAAGGGTCGCATCGCCGACGTCGGGGATGCGCGGTCCGTCCCACACCTCCACGGGGAACGACACCATCACGAACGAGAGCACAAGATACAGCAGGTTCCGGGCCTCCTCGGGCAGACCGTCGAGCGGGAAGCGGTCTACGTACGCGTAGATGGCCTCAATGCGCGGGAACAGGGCCTCGTAGAGCTCTCGCATCTCCTGCATGGAGCTGGCATGACGCTGAGCCCAGCGCTCCGGTTCGGTCGGCAGGCACCACCGCGGCGCGAAGCCCTCCAGATCGGCGAACTCTGCCGGGAGCAGGCTCACGACCCCGCCCCCTCGGGCGTGCCCTCGTGCCAGACGACATGCTGGCTGCGGTCCCCGAGCAGGAATCCCGTGATGAGACGGTCGGCGAACCGCCACGCGCCGCCGACACGTGAGAACCGGTCGAGGTAGCGACCAGAGGCGATGGCCTGCAGCGGGAGCACATCGGTCTGCTGGAAGACGGTCGCGTAGGAGCTGGCCGTGGCGCTGTCTCCGTCGAGCTGTATGTTGACATTGGTGATCACGTGCTTGGTGCGCGGCGTCCCGTCGTCGTAGAGGCGGGTCTGCTCGCAGAACCCGAGCACTTCCGCCGCCCCACGGTACTCCGACACGCTCGTCGTGCCGGAATGCTCGATCCGATAGGTGGCGTGCTCGAACAGCGCGGCAAACTCGACGAACTGTCCCGAGTCGAGGTGCTCGGCGTAGGTCATGAGCAACGTGTTGACTGCGTGCCAGTCCTCGAACCTGGACGGCGCGGGACCTGACCCCCCCTCCGCCATCTCAGCTGGGCAGAGGATCGAACACGGCGTTCTCCCAGCGCATCCCCTCGTCCACCAGCACCTCCGAGGCGTTCGGGAGCCGGACACCCTCCGGTCTGAGGGCACTGCCGGGCGGGAGCTCGCCGGCCTTGGCGGCCCCCAGCGCGTCGAGCAGCAGACGGCGGAGGTGGGCCACGGCGACGTCGCTGGAGGAGAGGTTCTCCTTGCTGCGGTCGACCAAGGGACCCATGCTGGTCTGGATGGCGGCGTCCTCCTCCAGCAGACTCCGCCCGAAACCGGTGAAATGACCGTTGGCCATCAGCGAGCGGTCCTGACCCCAGCGGTTCGACCGGTCACCGCGCAGCCCGGTGTAGTCCAGCGGGTCGGGCACGTACTCGGGGTCCTGCATGGCGATCTGGTCGAGGGACACGCCGCTGTGAGGGGTGGGCCCAACCGTCCCGAAGAACAGCACGTGATGGGTGTCGTCCACCGGCGATATGACGAACACGGCACCCGTCCGCGGCGTCGTCCCGCCGACCGGGGTGACGGTGACCAGCGGCATCAGGTGCTCGGTGATGCGCACGTACGTCTGACCGGTCGACGTCTTGCGCAGGGCCGCTGCCCGCAAGCCGTAGGAGGTGGCCTCGGTCTCATAGGTCGGCGACTCGGCGAGGGCAAAACTGAGATTGGAGTGCTCCGCCATGGAGACGGACAGGGCGATCCAGGTCTGATGCAACATTCCGGCGTGCACGGAGTCCACCGAACCCTCAAGGCCCTGGAGCCAGTTGCACGGCACCTGCGAGGTGACCCAGTAGCGGTGGAGGTCCTGGTCGGCAAACGGTAGGGCGGGGAAGGCGGGCGCCTCAGCGGCTCCGAGCCACACCCAGGCCAGGCCGCCGGCCTCGTGGACCCGGTAGTGGCCAACCGCCACGCTGGCGGCAAACTGCTCGGCCCGGACCGTCTGCGTCGGGCACTCGACGACACGGCCCGACGCGTCGACCTTCCAGCCGTGGTAGATGCAGCGCACGCCGTCTCCCTCGTTGCGGGCGAGCACGAGCGAGGCGCGGCGGTGGGGGCACAGCTCGTCGAGGAAGCCGACCCGGCCATCTGTGACGCGGAAGGCGACATAGTTCTCACCGAAGAGCCGGACCGGGAGGGGGCCGTCGCCGGGCACGAGGTGAGCGGACTGGGCGAAGGGGATCCAGTAGTGGTCGCGCATGAGCCGGCCCATGGGCGCGTCGCCCTCAATGCGAGTCATCAGCTCGTTCTCGGCCCGGGTGGTCACGGTGCCCGGTCCGTCAGGGCAGCGGTTCGCTGAGGCGGACGAAGTCGGTGCCGCGGGTGTCGGGGGGGTAGGTCTGGCCCCACAGCTCGACGGCGAACGACACCAGCACGAAGGAGTACACCAGGCGCAACAGGTTGACCACGTCGTCGGGCAGGTCGTCGAGGGCGAACTTGTCGCAGTAGGCCATCGCTTCGGGAACCCGCGGCAGCACCGCATCGTAGAGCGCCCGCAGGTCGTCCATGGAGCTCGAAATCCGCTGGTTCCACCGCTCGTTCTCGGTGGCCAGGCACCAGGTCGGGGCAAACGGCTCGAGCTCTGCGAACTGGCTCGGAAGCATCGCCATCTCCGTCACACCTTCTCTCGCTGGTAGTTGCGGACCCACTCCTTCGCCCCATGGTGGAAGTGCCGGACCAGCACCTCCTGATCGTTCAGGGGCCACTGGTCGATCACGCCCGCCTCAATCCCCAGCTGCGTGGCCTCGAGGGTGTTGGCGTCCTGCAGCGAGTACTCCTTGAACGACACCGCCGCCATCTCCCGACCGACCCGATCCGAGGCGGACTTCGCCGGCAGGGAGTACACGTTGCCCTCGAACATGAGCGTGTTGTGCGACGTCGGCCAGAACTGGTGGGTGTTGTACCAGCCCGACTCCCAGATCAATACGGCGAAATTGGGGAAGAACTGGAACGACGACAACCCCCAGGGGTGGATCTTGCCGGGATTGATCCCCGGGGGCAGTTCCCCCAGGTCGGAGTGGTCCCACGGGCCGAACAGCCCGCTGCGGGTGGCGATATCGGCCGGCTTGACGTTCTCCGGCGGCATCTCCCACCCGCGGTGCAGGGACCCAGCCGTCGTGACGACCCCGTGCGGACCGTCGAGCTGATAGTGCGGCGCCTCGTAGCCGTTCTGGTTGATCATCGCCCGCAAGTGCACCGGATGCTGTCCGACGTGCACCACGGGGGCATGGTAGAACTCGAGAAAGGCGTCGGCGAACACCTTCCAGTTCGACCGGCACTCCACCTTGAAGGCGTAGCGGTCGGTCATCTCACCGAACGGGTAGTCCTCAATCCCGAGCAGCATCGGGCCAAGGTATTCCCGCAATGACTGGCTTGGTTCGGGCGCGAAGTTCACGAAGATGAACCCGGCGAAGGTGTCGCAGTGCACCGGCACCAACCCGTAGTCGGCCTTGTCGAGGTCGAAGAACTCGCCCTCCTGCTGCGCGAAGGTGCAGGCGCCGTCCAAGCCGTAGCGCCACCCGTGGTACTTGCAGACGAACTGACGGGCGGTGCCGCTGGTCTCCTCACGGGGGAAGTCGTTCCAGACGAGCTTGTTGCCGCGGTGCCGGCAGATGTTGTGGAAGGCCCGAACGTCCTCCCCGTCGCGCACGACGACGATCGACGTGTCCGCCGCGGCGATCTCCTTGGTGAAGTAGCTGCCGGTCCGGGGAATCTCCTCGACGCGCCCGACCTTGAGCCAGGCCCGCTTGAAGATCCCCTCCTTTTCCAGCTTGTACCACTCCGGCGAGACGGAGTCCTCGAAGGAGACCGGCTCGGTGTCGAGGTGCGGATAGTGCCGTGTCCAGCTGCCCTCGGCGGGCTTCGGGTAGCGAGCCATCGTCAGTCCCTCCCTTCTCCCGGCGGCTGCTCACCAGTCACCGAATGGTCGTAATCGTAGCACGCGGGAAAAGAAATCCGACCGGTCGGTACAAGGGAGCTTCAAGCCCCGAGGCGCTCCAGAATCTCCGTGGCGCGCTCGACGCTGCGGACGATCGGTGCCCGGTAGCCCTCCTCCTCAATCCTCGGTCCGAGGATCTCCAGATCGAACGGGCCTTCGTAGCCGGCGTCGAGCACCGTGGCCATCAGACGCTCGACCGGGATGTCGCCGTCGCCGATGGCGCAGCGGTTGGGGATGTCGAAGGTTCCCAGCTTGAAGTCGTCGATCTGCACCAGGGTGACCAGATCGATGTTCGCCCGCACCAGCTCGTCGAGGTCGCGCTCGTACCAGGCCGAGTAGAAGTCGACGACGATGCCGATGCCGGCCATCCGGGCCAGGTCGACGGCGTCCCTCACCGAGAAGACGAAGCTGACGTCGCTGCGCAGGGGATTGGTCGCCTCGACCGCCAGCCGCACCCCGTACTCCTTCGCCCGGGCAACGATCGGGACCATCTCGTCGCAGAACCTCTTGGCCGACTCATCCCACGGCACCGTGCCGAAGCTGCCGGAGACGGTGTAGAGAGCGTCGCAGCCGACGGCGGCGGTGAACGGCAGGGACTCGACGATGTCGGTCCGGTACGCCGACATGCTCGACACCAGGAGCTTTGCGTCGAGGACCGCCTGTTGGCTGGCCTCCCAGCCGGCAGCCTCGAGTTTCGGGGAGATCAACCCGACGTGGTCGATGCCCAGGTCGGCCCAGAGTGCGAGGTCCTCCTCGATCGACTGCCTCATCGAACAGATGCTGTTCACCGAGATGCGCGGGTGCGCCCATGTGCTGGCACTCGGCCCAGGGGATGCCACCGCTTAGTACCCCTTGCCGGCGGTGATCTCCGGGGCGAACAGCTCCTCCATGTTGCCGAGCTTCACCACGATGTTCCACTCGTGGTGACCTATGCGCCAGCCCGCAGCCGTGCGCAGCAGACTCGTGGGCTGGACGGCGAGGCTCTCGTAGAACTTCCCCTGGCGCGGCCCAAGCCCGTAGTGCATTGCCCGGACCCGGACCGTCACCTCCGCCGTGTCGCCGGCGATGACCGGCGACATCGTGGCGACGTGGTGAAACGTCACGACCTCGTCGCTACCGATCATGCGCCGCGTGGCGCCGACGACGGACTCGCGGCCCGCCAGCAGGCTGTCCGCCGTCCAGCGTGCGGTCGTGTCCTCGGTCACGACCTCGTCGAAATGGTCCCAGGCCTTGGTGTCCACCAGCTCGAAGTAGCGGCGCACGACGTCCTGAACCGCCAACCGGTCTGCGATCTGCTGCAACTGCTCGTTGCTCATGCGCCCTAACCCTCAATCTTGAGGGCGGCCTTGGGACAGGCCACGACCGCCTTGTTGAGCTTCTCCCGCAGCGACTCGTCGGGCTCGTCGACAAGAATGCGCACGATGTCGTCGGTGTCCTCGAGGGCGAAGACCTCCGGGCAGGCGGCGACGCAGACGCCGTGGGCGTCGCAGCGCAGCTCGTCGAGGATGACTTTCATTGGTACTCCTTCGTTGCTCAGGTTCTGACGAAGCGCTGCGCCATGAAGAGGATGTGCTCGCGCTCGTACTCGTCGGCCATGTCCGGATGCTTCTCGCGCAGGTGTGCGAACGAGAGGTCGACGATCTCGTCCTCGGAGGCGCCTTCTATCGCCGTACCGCACGGGCAGCGCAGCAGCCAGTAGTACTCGCGCTCGCTCATTCAGAAAACTTCAGTGGCAGGCTGCCCATGCCCTGGATGAACGGATTGGCCCAGCGCACCGGTGGCCCCGCCAGCTCCCAGTTCGGGAACCGGGCGAGGACATGCTCGAGAATGGTCACCGAGTCGGTCCGAGCCAGCAGTGCGCCGGGACAGGAGTGCTCGCCGTAGCCGAACCCCTGGTGGTCGGCGTTGAACGACCGGGTGATGTCGTAGTCGTCCGGCCGCTCCCATATGTCCTCGTCTCGGTTGCCACTGGCGTACGCCATGACCACGTAGTCGCCCTTCTTTATCAGCTGCCCCCCCAACTCCATGTCCTCGGTGGCGGTGCGGCACCCCGACCAGTTCAGCTGGTTGAAGCGCAAGGACTCCTCGACCGCGTTCGCGATGAGCTCCGGGCGCTCGACGAGCAGGCGCCGCTGGTCGGGATGCTGCGCCAGGAGCAACATGATGAATGACACCAGCGATCTCGTCGTCTCGCCGGCGTTGACGAACGTGTGGATGAACGAGATGGCCATGCCGAGGGGTACGGGGCCGCCATCGTGCTTCGAGCGGGCGATGCAGCTGACGAGGTCGTCGGCATCGGCGCCACTCGCCGTGCGGTCCGTGAGCAGCTCCTCGCAGTAGTCGTGGAACTCCCCCACCTGCCGTTGAATCCGTGCCGCCTCGTCGGGATCCATGTCCGGGTTGATGGTGATGGCCAGCATCTGGGCCGAGGACATGTCGATGAACCGCTCCCGCATGTCGCGCGGCACACCGATGAGCTCGGTCATGAGCGCTGCAGGGATCTGGCCGATCGACCTCACGAATTCGACCTCGGCGCCCGGCTCAATCCGAGCGAGGAACTCGTCGGTGATCTCGGCAATGCGCGGCTTCTGGGCACGGACCAGGCTGGGCCGCAACGACTTCATCATGATGTTGCGGATCTGCCCGTGGCGAGGGGGATCGGAGATCATCAGGCTCTCGAAATCGGGATCGCCCATGGAGAGCTTGCCGTGGGCGATCGTCCGGCGGATCTCGGCTGGATCCAGATTGCCATGGAGGATCTTCGCCTTGGCCCACTCGGGCAGCTGGTGCATGACCGTCGAGGGGTCGCTGGCATCGCCGATGGCGAACCCGTACCGGCTGGAGAAGAGCTCGGGGTGGCTGGCGACGAACCGCTGATGCTCGTACTTGGACAGCACCCAGAACCCCGTCGGATAGCCGGGCGGCTCGTACCAGTACACCGGGGCTGCGTGGCGCTGCGCCGCGATCGACGCGTAGATGACCTCGGGTTCCTGGTTGTAGAACGCCGCGTCCTCCCATGCGGGCCACTTCACGGCGGTTTCCTGCGTCGCTGTCATCGACTTCCTCCCCAGATCAGTCGGACCAGGGTTTCTGGTCCCACGGACGGTCGAGCCCTTGCATGCCGGCGCCGAACGGGAAGAACTGGCGTTGCCCCCACATCTCGGCTTGCAGCCCATGGTGGAGCTCGTTCACGAACGCCCGTCTCAAGCTCTGTGTGAGCACGTACTTCGTGTTGCGGTTCACGATCGGTGGCCGCTTGACGATCTCCCTCGCGATCTCCCATGCCCGGTCGAGGAGCTGCTCCTTGGGCAACACCTCGTGGACGACGCCCCACTCCTTGGCTTCCTTGGCACTCAGCTCGTAGCCCATGAACAAGAAGTATCGGGAGCGGCTCGGGCCCACCAGCGCGTCCCAGACGACGTGTTGGCCATCACCGGGCACCATGCCACGGGGGAAGTGCGAGAGATCCTGGAAGTACGTGTCCTCCGAGGCGAGGACGATGTCCATGAGCAGGGGCACCTCGGAGTGCATGGTGCACGGGCCGTTCACCGCAGCGATCACCGGGACGTTGATGGCCAGAAGATTCTCAATGATCATGCGGCCGAACCACGACTTCTCGTCAATGGTCTCCACGCCCTCGGCGTCGCCGTAGGCGTGGTAGAGCGGCGTCTCGTCCTCCGTTACGGGCTTGCCCCACAGGGCGTTGTAGCTGTCGCCCGTGCCGGTGTGGATGACGCACCTGATGCCGTCACGGTCCCCGGCGATGTCGGCGAAGGCGTCGGACATGCGGTCGTGCGACTCCCACATCCACTGGAGCGGCCCACCATCGGTGTGGCACTGCATGAGGAGTATCCCCTCGGGGCTCAGCTCGAACTTGTAGTGCTTGTAGCTGTCCTTCCACTCCGCGTAACGCGTCCGCTTGACCACCCGTCCCCCTTCAAAAGTATGACGTTTGTACCGACCAGTACACTATACACAGAGCCGGCTCGGAGCCAGAAGAGCCGCGTGGCGGACCGGACGACCACCTTGCCGCGCGGCTCGCCAGGACCCCGAATCGCAGCTCGCCCTGGTGCCGACGTTAGATGCCCTGGGAAAACACCGCCAACGTCAGCGGACGACTCCGATGTCGCGCTCGTCGGTGACGACAACGACCCGCTGGCGTGGATCCATGAAGGACTCCTCGTCCTCCCGCAGCACCTTGCCCTCCTCGCCGAGATACCAGTTCGACCAGAGCTCCATCCCGGCCAGGTCCCGAAAGCCGATCTCGGTGATGCAGTCGTAGGCCGGGTCGGTCTTGCCGCGCCCTAGCCGCAGGGCGTGGTTCTGCACGTAGTGCGTGATCGCGTCCGCGACCTCCGGAGGGATGGAGCGGTGGAACAGCGGGGCGTGATGGTGCTCGTAGTACTCGCAGAACTGTTCGAGTGTCACGTCCGGCCGGCGCTTGATCAGGGCGACGATCTTGATCATGTCGAGCTTCGGACGGGCCTCCATCGGCCTCCACACCTCGACGTCACGTGATCGGTTCCTCGCCGGCGACCGTCACCCGGTGCAGCTCGCGCCGGGAGGCCGGGTTGTGGTCGGTGACCCGGTGCAGCACCCCGGTGTTGTCCCAGATCACCATGTCGCCGACCGTCCAATCGTGCCGGACCACACGCTCGGGACGAGTGGCGCGGCGTAACAGCGCGGCCAGGAGTTCGTGACTCTCTTCGGCTTCCATGCCCACGATGTAGTCGGCGTGGGCACCCAGGACGAGCGAGTTGCGTCCCGACCGGTGCTTCCACACCAGCGGGTGCTCCTTCCCCGGGCCGCGGCTTCGCCAGTCGGCGAGCTGCTCCGGAGTGGGATCCGGGACTACCGGACGCAGCGTCGACTCCAGGGTGTGGACGACGCGTAGCCCGGTGAACCGCTCCTTCTCCTCTTCGGTGAGGTCGTCGTAGGCGGCGTAGGTGCTGGCGAACTCGGTGCCACCGTCCCCCGCCGAGATCACCAGGGCGCTGAGTATCCCCGCCTTGCACGGAGTCTCATCCTGCGCTCCGTCTATATGCCAGAGCAGGTTCCCCCGGAAGTACTCGGCGAGGTGGTTGTCGGCGCCCTGGGTGATGGTGGTGATCTCCGGAATGGGGTGCCCCGGTCGGGCGACGAGGTCGCCGAGGCGCCGCCCGAACGCGACCAGCTCCTCGTCGTCCAGGCCGATCTCCCTGAACAAGAGAACGCCGTGCTCTTCGAGGGCCTCGAGAACAGCGTCGGGCACCGCCGGATCGTGCAGCAAGCGGTCCTGGTCGACCTCGACCACCTCGGCGCCGATGGCGGCCGTCAACTTCTTCGTTGCGATCACATCCGTCATGACCCAATCCTATTGGACCGACCGGTACACTGCTAGCGCGGATCCGGGCACCCCGAGGGGAACCGGACCGTCATGTACTGTACCGACCAGGCAGGATCAGGGGTGGGCGGGTTGCCGGGAGCGCTCGCGACCCGGATCGACGTTGCTTCAGCCGTGTAGCCTCGGCGCCGCATCGAGCGAGACCGTGTCGGGGACTTGGGGTGAGGAGAAGGTGGATGCGGCCTGGTGAAGCGAGCGACGAGCCTCGACGAAGCCCCAAGTGGCAGGTGCGCCGCCAGGCGATCATCGACACCTCGGCCAGCGTCTTCGCCCGAACCGGCTACCACGCGACGGGCATCACCGAGCTCTGCACGGCCAACGACCTCGGCAAGGGTGCCCTCTATCACTACATAGGGTCAAAGGAGCAGCTCCTCGCCGCGATACACGACCGCGTGATGGACGAGGTGATGCTGAGCGCCGACCGAGTGGCCCGAGCGGGAGGATCCCCCTCGGAACAGCTGCAGATGCTCGGAGACGAGCTTCTCGACGTCATCGCCCGCTACCCCGACCACGTCTGGGTGTTCCTGCACGAGTTCCCGGCGCTCACCGGCGAACGCGCCGAGCAGTTCCGCGGGCGGCGGCGGGAGTACGAGCGAAGGGTCGAGGTGGTCCTGCAGGCCGGCGTCGACTCGGGCGAGTTCCGCGCTGTCGACCCGAGGCTGACCGCCCTGGCCTGGCTGGGCATGCACAACTACACGTACCTGTGGCTGAAGGCCAACGGGCGTCTGTCGGCTCGTGACGTGGCGAAACCCTTCGCCGACATCTTCCTCCGGGGGATCGGCAACCCGAACACCAAGAAGCGCTCGCCTCAGGGCGCCGAGTAACCGCCGTCGACGACCATGGCCGAACCGGTCGTCCAGCGAGAGGCGTCGCTCGCGAGGTACGAGTAGGCCCCGACCAGGTCGGCGACGGACCCCAGCCCGAGCGGATGCCTGGCCGCCATGGCATCTATCGCCTCGGGTGGGAGGCCCTCATGGATGGCCGAGAGGAAGGTCCCCGGGCATACGCAGTTGACACGGATGCCGTCGCGGGCGTACTCGACGGCTGCGACCTTCGCCAGTTGGATCACCGCGGCCTTCGTCGCACAGTACGGAGCGGCGTGCGTCCACGCCGTCAGACCGGCGACCGAGGCCGTCAGCACGATGGAGCCCGACCGCTGCCGGCGCATGACGGCCACCGCGGCACGAATGCCGTTGACCGCGCCGAGCAGGTTGATCCGGAACGCGCGCTCCCAGTCCTCGGTCGTCAGGTTGTGGATGCGGCCATTCGGCGAGATCACCCCGGCGTTGCTGATCAGCACGTCGAGGTGGTCGAAGCGCTCCACTGCCAGCTCGACGACGGCCTCGACCTGAGCGAAGTCGCTCACATCCGCCAGCACCGTCTCGACCGATCCGGCGCCCTCGGGCAAGCCGCGCAGCGTCCCCTCGAGAGAGGGCGCGCTTACATCGCTCAACACCAGATCGGTGCCGGGTTCGCCGGCGAGCTGGCGGGAGACCGCCGCGCCCAAGGATCCTCCCGCTCCCGTGATGGCGATGACCCGTCTCGCCTCAGTCATGCATCGAGCCCACGCCCAGATGGTTCCATGGTCATACGAGCAGGTACCCACCGTCGACGCTGATCACGGTCCCGGTGATGAAGGACGAGGCGTCGGAGGCCAGGAACTGGTACGCGCCGGCCAGATCGGTGGGGTTTCCCCACCGCTGTTGCGCCGTGTGGCCGAGGACCCCGGCCGAGATCTTCGGGTTGTTCTTCCATCCATTGGCCAGCGGCGAATCGAACCACCCGGGAGCGACGACGTTCACGGTGATGCCCGCTGGCGCCAGATCCAACGCCAGTCCCTTCGCCATGCCCACCAGCCCGGCTTTCGATGCGCTGTACGCGGTGAGTCCCACGCGCGGACGCTCCCCCAGCACCGAGCCAGTGAAGATCAGTCGCCCTCCCTCGCGCATCACCCGTGCGGCGGCGCGGGCCCCGAGGAACGCCCCCGTGAGGTTCACCTCGAGAACCTGGCGCCAGACGGCCGGATCGGTCTTGAGCGGTCCCGCCACGATGGGTGATATCCCCGCGTTACAGATCCAGACGTCGACGCCTCCCCATTCGGCCACGGCGGCATCGGCGACCGCTTCGTTGAACTCCGCGTCCGTCACATCACCGCTGAGCACGAGGGCCGGGCCGGGAAGCGCTTCGGCGACGGCCTTGATCTCCGTCTCGGTACGCGCCGCCAGGGCAACCAGAGCGCCGCCATGCGAAAACGCGTGGGCGAGCAACTCACCGAGCCCCCGGCCGGCGCCGGTCAGCACGACTCGCTTCCCCGTCACGTCCCCCGCTCCGGGGAAAGAGTCGGGAATCTCCATCTGTTCGGCCATTGGCCCTTTCCATCTCTTGTACCGACCAGTACAGTACACGCTTCGTGGACGTTGGCCCATCCTCCCCTCCCTCGTTCTCCAACGCCGACCTCATTGAGATGCACCGGCGCATGTTGCTGATCCGAGGCTTCGAGCAGAGGGTGTCCGTGCTCTATCGCGATGGCGAGGTGCCTGGCTTCGTGCATCTCTCGATCGGGCAAGAAGCCACGGCCGTGGGTGCGTGCTGGCCGCTTGGACCCTCGGACGTCATCACGTCCACCCATCGGGGCCACGGTCACTGCCTGGCCAAGGGTCTCGACCCCCTCGGGATGTTCGCCGAGCTGATGGGCAAGGAGGAGGGCACGAACAGAGGCCGCGGTGGCTCCATGCACATCGCCGACCCGAGCATCGGGATCTTCGGTGCGAATGGGATCGTGGCCGCCGGGCTGCCCATTGCGGCCGGGGCGGCAACAGCGGCCCAGCTCCGGGCGGACGGCAGCGTGGCGGTGGCGTTCTTCGGCGACGGGGCGGTCGCCCATGGCGCGTTCCACGAGGCGATGAACCTGGCCGCCGTCTGGCGGCTGCCGGTGATCTTTCTCTGCGAGAACAATGGATACGCGGAGTTCTCGCCGGCATCGAGCCAGTCGGCGGCGCCACTCGAACGCCGGGCGGCGGGATACGGAGTCGACTACTTCGCGGTGGACGGAAACGACGTCGTGGCGACGGCATCCATCATGGACGAAGTGGTCGCGGCCACAAGGACCGGACGCGGTCCGGCCCTGATTGAGGCGACCACCTACCGCTGGCACGGCCACTACGAAGGCGACCCGCAGCGGTATCGATCGTCCGACGAGGTCCGGGCCTGGGAAGCGCGGGACCCGCTGCTCGTCCACGCGCGTCGACTTCGGGCGGCGGGGGTGGACGACGACGTCATCAGCTCGTTGGAGTCATCGGTCGCGCAAGAGCTCGACGACGCCGTCGACGCAGCCCGGCGGTTCGCCAGCCCGGCCGAATCCACGCTGACGGACTACGTCCTCCGCCCGAGGCCCACCCGTGCCGAGCCGCCGCCGCCGGGCGAGGACGCCCCCGTCTTCCGCACCATGGACGCGGTCCGCACGGCCCTCGAGGTCGAGCTCGCCGGCGACGACCGCGTCTTCGTCGCCGGCATTGACGTCGGCGCAGGCGGCAACGTCTTCGGGCTCATGCGAGGGCTCCATGACCAATTCGGTGACCGCGTCCGCGACACCCCCATCTCGGAGACCGCGATCGTAGGTCTCGGCGTGGGCGCGGCGATGGCCGGAATGCGCCCGGTGGTGGAGCTGATGTACCTCGACTTCCTGGGTGTCTGCCTCGATCAGCTGCTCAACCAGGCGGCGAAGATGCCCTTCATGACCGGCGGGACCGCCACCATGGCGCTGACCGTTCGCACCCAGTTCGGCGCCGGGCGGTCCTCGGGAAGCCAGCACTCGCAGAGCCTCGAGGCGCTACTGGCGCACATTCCGGGCCTGAGCGTCGTCATGCCCTCGACGCCGTCCGACACCTACGGCCTGCTCCGCGCCGCGATCCAGGACCCGAACCCCGTGGTCTTCATCGAGAACAGGCTGCTCTACGGCATGAAGGGACCCCAGCCGCCGTCCGACTACATCCTCCCGATCGGCACGTCCGTAGTCGTGCGACCCGGAACCGACATCACGGTGGTCTCGGTCTCGCGCATGGTCCACGAGGCGGTCGCCGCCGCCGAGCTCCTGGCCGGGGAGGGCATCTCCGTCGAGGTGATCGACCTTCGCACGGTGGCCCCGATCGACATGGGACCCGTACTCGACTCGGTCCACAAGACGAGCCGCCTCCTGATCGCCCACGAGGCGGTCGTCCCCTTTGGCATCGGTGCCGAGATAGCAGCCACGGTCGCCCGCGAGGGGTTCTGGGATCTCGACGCCCCAATCCAACGGGTCGGCGCCGCGGCGACTCCCCCTCCCTACTCCCCCGACCTCGAACGCGGTGGCTCCCCGACCGCGAGGACATCGCCGAGGCCGTTCGGCGCCTAGCCGCCGTGTGAGCTCAGCATCCCAACGTGCGAGCGATCACCAGATGCTGGATCTCGTTGGTGCCTTCGCCGATCTCGAGCACCTTCGCGTCGCAGTAGAAGCGGGCGACGGGTGACTCGAGCATGTACCCGAGGCCGCCGTGGATCTGGACGGCCTCCGATGCCGCCCACGTGGCCACTCGACTGGCCTTCAGCTTCGCCATCGACGCCTCTTTGAGGAAGGGCTGACCGGTGTCGCGGAAGTAGGCGGCGCGGTAGGTGAGCCATCGTGCCGCCTCCAGCTCGGTGGCGATGTCGGCGAGCTTGAACTGCACCGCCTGGAACTTCGAGATCGGCTGCCCGAATTGCACGCGCTGCTTGGCGTAGTCCGTCGCCATGCCCAGCACCGCTTGCGTCAGGCTGAGCGACAAGGCGGCGATCGAAATGCGCCCGACCTCGAGCGTGCCCAGGAACTGGCTGAGCCCCAGGTCGGGATCGCCGACGAGCTGATCCTCGGGGACCCAGACGTCGTCGAAAAACAGGTCACGGGTGTCGAGGCCACGCCACCCGATGCCGCGCATCTTCGAACCCATGGTGAAGCCGGGCGTGTCCTTCTCGACGATGAAACTGGCGAACCTCGGCCCCTTCTCCCCGGCTGGCTCGGTGCAGGCCAGAAGGGTCACCCCGAAGGACATGTCCGTGCCGGCGTTGGAGATGAAGGTCTTCCGACCGTTGATCAGCCAGCCACCCTCGTGACGCTCCGCCCGGGTGCGGATCCCACGCGCATCGGAACCGGCGTCGGGTTCGGTTAGCCCAAACGCGCCGAGGACGCGGCCCTCGGCCAACGGCCGCAGCCAACGCTCTCGCTGTTCGTCGCTGCCGAACAGGTACAGCGGCAGCGACCCGATGGTCACGTGAGCCTGCCATGCCGCCGCCACCGACTGGTCCGCCATGCCGATCTGCTCCATCGCCGCGACGAAGCCCACCGTGGACATGCCGATCCCACCCCACTCCTCGGGAATGAGCATGCCGAGCAGGCCCAACCCGCCCATCTCGCGGAGCAGGTCGGTCGGGCACCGTGCCTCCTCCCACGCCAGGGGCGCCCGTGGTGCGATCTCCTTCTGCGCGAAATCGCGGCACAGCCCGACAAGATCGCGTTCCGACTCGGTGAGCGAGAAGTCCATACGGAAGATACTATTGGACCAATCGGTACAATGAGAACCGGACCGGACCGGAGCGGAGCGGACCGGACCGGAGTGGACCGGAGCGGACCGGAGTGGACCGGCACGGTCACCGGGCCGAGCACCGAGGTCGCGATCGGCCTGCGCACCGCGGCGACACCGTGATGGCTGAGTAGGATCGAGGCACCGAATCACCCCTTTCGGGAGGTGGAGAGAGATGACCACGAGCCTGGAACACGAGCCTCGGTCAGGGGTCCTGCCCTATGCAATGACCAGCCCGGTCGCGGTCCCACGGGAGCGGTACTTCGACCGTGCCTTCTTCGATTTGGAGAGAGAGCGACTCTGGCCGCGGGCGTGGCAGATGGCGTGCCGCGAGGAGGAGATCCCCGATCCGGGAGACTTCGTCGAGTACGAGATCTGCGATCAGTCGGCGTTGGTCGTTCGACAACAGGATGGTTCGATCAAGGCATTCGAGAACGCGTGTCGGCATCGCGCGACCCAGCTCGCTGTCGGGGACGGGCGGTTCAACGGTGGGCAGATCGTCTGCCCATTCCACGGGTGGCGGTGGAACCTCGACGGGACGAGCTCATTCGTCTTCCACGAGGAGCAGTTCGCCCCAGAGTGCGTGCGGCCCGACGATCTTCGGTTGCGCGAGTGCGAAATTGAGTCCTGGGGTGGGTGTGTGTGGATCAACCTCGACCGCGACCCACTCCCCTTGCGCGAGACCCTGGGACCAGCGGCCACCCTCCTCGACGGGTTAGGGGTCCAGAACATGCGGGTGAAGTTCTGGAAGGAGGTCATCCTCAACGCCAACTGGAAGATGGCCCAGGAGGCGTTCTTCGAGGGATACCACGTGTTGCAAACGCACCCCCAGCTTTGGCAGGTCGGCGCCGAGGCAACCATGCCTGCGCTGTACGAGGTCTACGAGAAGGGCCACGGACGGTTCGCCGGGGGCAGCGAATTCGCCTCCATGAGCGCGGACACGTTCATTGAGATGATGCGGCTGCTCTGGGAGGGACAGGACGCGATGACACTCGAGCGCGAGGTCCGTCTCTTCGAGGGTCTGCGGAACAAGGTCGCCCCCGACGAGAACTTTCCACTCGCCGCGGTGAACGCGGTGTACGACTACGCCGCGGGCGCGGGCATTCCCATGCCGCCCATAGAGAACGCCGGCCTGTGGGGCGGCGGGATCTTCCTGTTCCCCAACTTCATGATGCTGCCGATGTGGGCGAACTCCTTGTCGTATCGGAGCAGGCCCTACAACAACGACCCGGAGTGGTGTCGCTTCGAAGTGTGGTCGCTGGAGACCTACCCGATCGGGGACGAACCCCGTGATCGCCCGGTGGTCGGTCGCTACGACAGGAAGGACGCTGAGAACTGGGGCCTCATACCCCGACAGGACTTCAGCAACATAGAGCGCCAGCAACGAGGTCTGCATACCCGCAGCTTCGAAGCGCTGCGGTTGGCCACCGAGTGGGAGCGGCTCATCAGCAACATGCACGAAGAGCTCGATCGGTACCTCGCCCGGTGACCTCATTCCTCGCAGGCACCCCTTCGGACGAGGTCCCCGAGGTCCTGGCGACCGGGCGATGCGACGTGGCGAACATCTTCGTGTCGATGTCGGCACGGCACCCCGAGGGCGCAGACGCCGACTACCTCAGGTGGCACTGCTTCGATCACCGACCGGAGCAGTATCGGCTCGCTTCGCTGCGCGGTTCGATCCGATTGGTGTCGACGCCCGCATGCCGCGCTGCCCGGGCGGTCAACGACGCCCGCTTCGAGGTCGTCGACCACGTGATGACCTACCTCTTCGCCGACCTGGCCGGGCTCAAGCCGTTCAACGACCTGGCCGTCGCCCTGGGAGGCGCTGGACGGATCCCCTACCTCCTGCCGCTGGTCGAGCGGGGCGTCTACGACCTCGTCGGCATGTCGGCGGCGCCCCGTATTAAGGTCGGCGCCGACATCCTGGCGTGGTGGCCTCTCGAGGGCGCCTACATTCTCATTGAGCAAGGGGAGGCGAGCGAGCCAGAGCTCCTACACGTGCCGGGCGTCGCCGGCACGTGGCGTGGTACGGGCATCGGGTTGGACCCGCAGGACCCGAACTTCGCCACCGTCGACGGTATCCCCTACAGCCAGTCGATGGGACTGCACATCACCTACTGCTTCCTCGACGACGACCCGGTGGACACGGCCCCACGGCTCCGCGAGGCCCTCGAGAAGAGATGGGCGGACACCGCCGTGGTGCCGCTGTTCGCTGCTCCCTTCTACCCGGTCGTGGGCAATGGCTACGACCGTCACGTACCCTAGGCCCCGATCTATTTGACCAGCTCCGGGTAGCACTGCTGGACCAGCGTCCGGCAGCCGTCCTGCCAATGGACCTCACAATGCCCGAGCACCTCCTGCCGGAAGGTGATGTCGGGCACCAGGGAGGACCAGCCCTCCGAGGTGTAGTGAAAGATCGGCTCCTTGCCGATGAGATCACCCATGAAGGTGCAGTACTCCTCCACCGTGACGGTGTCGTCTCCGCACCAGTTGACCACCAGCGGTGGCACACGCCCGGCCTGCAGCGCTGCAATTCCGAGCCGGGCACAGTCCGCTTCGAAAATCGGCCGGAAATAGGTGGGCTTGTCGGGGTGGACGGGGATGGGCTCGCCCCGCACGAGAAGGTCGAGTCGGTCCCGCATCGGGCCACCGTCGACCCCGGACGCGCTGCCGACCCGGATGATGGTCGAAGGGATGCTCAGGCTGCGCGACAGGTAGCTCACTAGCGCCTCGTTCGCCACCTTGGTAAAGGCGTACGCACCGTAGGTGTGGATGCCGAACGGCTGGGTCTCGGGGGCGGGCGTGTCACCGCCCGGTGGTTGATACACCGAGACGCTCGAAGCAAAGAGAAAGCCCTTGACGCCGGGATAATGGGCCATGAGCCGCCCGGTTGCGTCCGCGTACGCATCATAGGAATTCGGCCAACGGCCCAATGGTTCGAATACCGAGCTCATCGGCAGGGCGGTGTAGTACACGAAGTCGAAATCGGTCGGAAGGTCGTCGAACGGCTCGAACAGGTCATGGGTGATGCAGGTGATCCCGTGAGACTCCAGCCGCGCTCGTCCTTCGGGATTGGAGAACCGGGCCATGGCGAAGACCTCATTGTCCCGGGCCAGCACCCGCGCCGCGGGGGCGCTCACCGGACCCTGACCGCCGACGAACAGCACCTTCTGTCCCTGCATGTCCGCCCCTCGTGAGCAAACCAGTACGTCGGACACGAATCCTATCGTGGTCTCGTCGCCTCAGCCGCCGTGTGGCCCGGATCAGTCGAACATCTGAAGATCAGTAAGGGCAACGACCGCACCGAACATGTCTTCGGGCGAGAGTACGAGTGTCCTACCGGTCCGCTCCAGCACTCGCACGCCGACCGCGGCGGCGTGCCGCTCCGCTGCGTCGAGATCTACCACCAAGAACGTCACCGCGTGGGGAAGCTCACCGTTCGCCGCCACGTCGCGCCCGAGGAGCGACTCCGCCGACTCCGGTGCTGCCAGTTCGACGACCGACTCACTGCCTACACGGAGGAAGACGCTGCTCCCTTCTTCTCGAAGCGTCTGGGCCGAAAGAACCCGCTCGTACAGCACCTTCAGCTTCGGCGGGTCGATGATGCCCATTGTGAAATGAGACATTCCGACAAGCGTCAAAGGGCTGGCGTCTGGCGGCGTGGAGGCCCACGCTTCGTTCGATCGAGGGTCGAAATGGAGGTGCCCTCCTTGGACGCCGACGAACTCCATCTGGCCCGCGGTGTCCTTCGGGTGCGTGAAGATCGTCTGTCCGGGATCCTTGGTGCCTTCGGGAAACGGGCCACCGCCGGGTTTCACGACGCGCACTCCCTCCGCCAAGAAGGCCTCGAAGAGAGCCGGCATGTCCGGCGCGTCCACGTACCACGACAGCGAATGGAGGTGCTGGCCGAATCGCCTGCGGAACTTCGTGAGTGCCTGATCCCGGTCCTCGGCGGCCTCGCTCGGCTGAATCAGCTCCACCATCGTGTCGCCGAGCATCATGAACGACGCCCACCGGCGATCCAGATCTGACCAGTTCTCGTTGAACCGCGCCTCGCCGAACAGCACGCCGAACCGCTCGTTCGCCGAGGCAATGTCGTCGACGACGTGAATGAGGTGGAAGAACTCTCGGATCGGCATGCGAGGAAGGATACGGAGGTTCTTGCCACAGCGAAAATCTTGCCCACCGGCGCCGGTAGGAGTTGCGGAAACGTGCTGCCGGCGCCGAACGTCAGTCGACAAACGCCCCCAGGATCGCCGCCAAGGCCTCCGGCTGGCTGATCATGCACATGTGGCCGGCGTCGAGGTCGATCACCGGGCACCTCCCGACGCGTTCGGCGAAACGGAGCTGCATGTCCGGTGGGAGGATGGCGTCGCGGGTGGTGCGCACCCAGGTACGAGGGGTCGGTCCGCGCAGCCCCGACAGCTCGACCGGTTCGTTCGGCAAACCCGGAGGCTCCGGTACCAGGCGCGCAACGCACCATGCGAACTGTTCGTCGTCGAGGTCGTTGCCGAAGACCGCCTTGGCCATCGCCGGGTCCATCGTGTCCCGCCGGCGCTCGACGTGGTCGTCGATCATTCCGCTCACATGGGGAGCCAGCTCCCCCATCGGGCTGCGCCCGTCCTCGGGTACCAGGGCGGCGACGAACACCGCATGGCGGACACGCTCGCCCAGCAACCCCATGGCGCGCGGCAGCGAGCAGCCGGCCTGGGAGTGCCCGACCAACACCACCTCCTCCAGTCCGGCGGCGTCAATGTCCTCGACGATGGCCCGGGCACAGTCCGCAAAGGTGACCGACTCCGGTGCGGCGGGCCGGCGCCCTCGCCCAGGCAGGTCCACGGCGATGACGGGGGGCGCCAGCAGCGGCACCAACAGCTCCCAGCAGCGGCTGTCGAAGCCACCGCCATGGACGAGCACCACAGGGGTCATCTCTTCATGATGCCAACTTTCATCCCGCCGTGCATGGTCGAGCGAGCCGCTTCGACCATGCACGCCGGCCCGACGCCCGGGCCCCGACGCGTAAGCTCGCCGGGCGCCACCCGATAAGGAGTAATCATGGATCATCGACCTCTCGGCCGCACCGGCGTTTCGGTGAGCAAGCTGTGCCTCGGAGCCATGATGTTCGGTGATTGGGGCACCAAGGACCACGGTGAGAGCATCCGGATCATCCACCGCGCGCTCGACGCGGGGATCAACTTCATCGACACCGCGGACGTCTACTCGCAAGGCGAGTCCGAGATCATCGTGGGCAAGGCGCTGGCCGACAAGCGCGACGACGTCGTGCTCGCGACCAAGGTGCACATGCCGATGGGGGCGGATCCCAACCACCACGGCAGCTCCCGCCGGTGGATACTACGTGAGGTCGAGGACTCACTGCGGCGGCTGGGGACCGACTGGATCGACCTCTACCAGATCCACCGCTACGACCCCGATACCGACATGGACGAGACGCTGGGCGCCCTGACCGATCTCGTCCGGGCCGGCAAGGTCCGCTACATCGGCCACTCGACATTTCCGGTCTCGGCGATCGTCGAGGCGCAGTGGGCGGCGCGGGAGCGCAGCTGCGAGCGATTCGTCTGCGAGCAGCCCCCCTACTCCATCCTCACCCGCGGGATTGAGGCCGACGTCCTGCCGACATGCGCGCGGTACGGGATGGGCGTGATCCCGTACAGTCCGCTCGCGGGCGGCTGGCTCTCCGGCCGCTATCGCAAAGGCTCCCAGGCCCAGGGACCGACCTCGCCCGTTCGCCGACGACTGGCCGACCGCTTCGACTTGTCGCTTTCGGCCAACCAGCGCAAGCGGGACGCCGCTGAGCAACTCGCCGAGCTGGCCGAGGGGGCCGGGTTGACCTCAATCGAAATGGCGATCGCCTTCGTCACCCGCCACCCGGCCGTGACCGCGGCGATCATCGGCCCGCGGACGATGGAGCACCTAGACTCCCAGCTCGCCGCCGCCGAAGTCGAGCTCTCCGACGACGTGCTCGACCGCATTGACGAGATCGTCCCGCCCGGCACGACGCTCAACCCTGCCGACGGCGGGTGGGTCAGCCCGGCCCTGCGGGCGACCGCACGACGTCGGTAGGAGGCAGGCACGGTTTACCTCGTCAGGAGTCGGGCCTCAACCACCTCGGTCAGCCCGCTGCGACGGCGAGGAGCGCCTCGGTGACCTTCTCGGGCTCGGTGAGCATGAGGTCATGGCCGGTATCGATCTCCCACAGCCGGCCCGCGGCTCGAGCCTCCTCCATGAGGTCGGGGTCGCGGGTGGCGAGCGTGGAGGTGCAGACGATGTGGTACTGGGGGATCTTCTCGTAATCGGCCTGGTGGAGGAGCTCGAGCTTCTGCTCGAAGCACCGCCAGGGGTGGCCGGTGAGCCGGTCGGCCATCCAGGCGATATCCGCAGGATCGGTCACACCGTAGAAGGCGCCGGCGTCCGGGGTGGGTAGCAAGACCAGCTCCACGCCGTCGACCATCCGGCCCGCCGGACGGGCCATCTCAATCGTCGGTCCGGCCACATCCACCAGAGACTCCCCGTTCTTCGGGTTCGCTGCATCGAGATACACGAGCTTGCCCACGCGCTCGAAAGCCCGGTCGGCCACGCCGGTGATGACCATCCCGCCGTAGCTGTGCCCGACCAGTATCACGTCGCGAAGATCCTCATAGTGGAGCACCGCCACGACGTCTTGAATGTGGAGGTTCAGGTCCACGTGGGGGCCGACCAGATGGGACCGCTCGCCGAGTCCGGTCATCGTCGGCGTGTACGCCTGGTGACCCGCCCTTTGGAGCAGACGCGAGACGCGCTGGTAGCACCACCCCCCGTGACCCCCACCATGCACCAGAACGAACGTCGCCATGGAGCACCCCCTTCCGCGCCACCGGCGCTGTGTCGGTACCGGCGTTAGGCCTACCACAAGGCGGCGAGGGCATCGTCAGTCATGCCGTGGTTGACCGCGCCCGAATATTGGTGCCATAGTTACTGGCATGAAAATAGCGCCGGCCCGGCGGGAAGGCGGGACGCGGCTATGAGCGGCACGAGCGACCTCTACTACGACCCCTACGACGTCGCCATTGATGCCGATCCCTACCCGGTCTTCCGTCGGCTGCGTGAGGAGGCGCCCCTTTACTACAACGAGGTGCACGATTTCTTTGCCGTCAGCCGCTTCGAGGACGTCGAACGCGGCCTGGTCGACCGGCAGACCTACATCTCGGGTCGAGGGGGAATTCTGGAGCTGATTAAGGCCGACGTCGAGATGCCCCCGGGCACCCTCATCTTCGAGGACCCCCCCGTCCACACGGTGCACCGCCAGCTCCTGTCACGGGTCTTCACCCCGAAGAAGATGAACGCCCTCGAGCCGCAGATCAGGGAGTTCTGCGCCCGCGCGCTCAATCCCCTCGTGGGCGCCACCGGGTTCGACTTTGTGCGTGATCTTGGAGCCCAGATGCCGATGCGGGTGATCGGCATGCTGCTCGGCATCCCCGAGGAGGACCAAGAAGCCGTCCGGGACAAGGTCGACGCGAGCCTGCGCACCGAACCGGGCCAGCCGCAAGACTTCTCCCGTGGCTTCAACCCCGGGGCGGGCCTGGAGGAGTACGTCACCTGGCGGGCTGCGCACCCCTCCGACGACCTCATGACCCAACTGCTGAACACCGAGTTCGAGGACGAGGCGGGCACGTTCCGTCGCTTGAGCCGCGACGAGGTTCTCATCTACGTCAACGTGCTCGCCGGTGCCGGCAACGAGACGACCACCCGGCTCATCGGCTGGACCGGCAAGGTGCTCGCCGAACACCCCGACCAGCGCCGCGAGCTGGTCGAGGATCCGTCGCTCATCCCGAACACGATCGAAGAGATACTCCGGTACGAGCCGCCGGCCCCGCACGTGGCCAGGTACGTCGCCAACGAGGTCGAGCACCACGGCCAGACCGTGCCGCAGGGCAGCGTGATGATGTTCCTCGTCGGCTCCGCCAACCGAGACGATCGGCGCTACCCCGATGGCGACAGATTCGACATCCACCGCAAGGTCGGCCAGCCGCTCACGTTCGGGTACGGCGTCCACTACTGCCTCGGCGCGGCACTGGCGCGGCTCGAGGGCCGTATCGCCCTTGAGGAGGTGCTCAAGCGCTTCCCCGAGTGGGAGGTCGACTACGGCGGGGCCAAGCTCGCCCCGACGTCGACGGTTCGTGGCTGGGAGACGCTCCCCGTGGTCGTATAGGGCGCGGAGGGGCGCAGCATCATCGTCTCGGCGCCATCATCCAGTCGACGGCGGCTGGGCGGCCTGGGTGGCCTGACGCGGGGAGCACGTCGGACTCACGGCCGCCGGGTTCAGTGCTCACCCGCGACACCGCGATGCGGGGCATGACCGGACCGTGCCAGGAGGTCGAGTACCTGGGCCGGTCCCAGGGGCAGTCGGGTGATGGTTACCCCGAACGGCGACAGCGCGTCGGCCACCGCGTTGACGACCGCGGGTGGGGCGCCGATTGCCCCGCCCTCACCGACACCCTTGTACCCGCCCGGACGAGGGCTGGGCGTCTCCGTGTGCCCGTACTCAATGATGGGCACCTCGACGGCGGTCGGGAGCAGATAGTCCATCAGTGTGGTCGTGATCGGGTTGCCCTCGGTGTCGTAGGCGAGATGCTCGTAGAGCACCCCGCCTATCCCCTGCACGACGCCTCCCGCGATCTGGCCCTCGACCACGTTGGGGTTGATCATTGCGCCGCAATCCTCGCTCACGATGTAGCGGAGCAGCCTGACCTGACCGGTGACGACGTCCACTTCGCAGGTGCACAGGTGTGTGGCGTTTACCCAGACGAAGCGGGTCTCAGCGGTGTACCGGGCGCTCGCCTCCAGTCCGGCGGGCACGCCCGGCGGCAGCGCACCGGGGTTGAAGTACGCGAGGCCGGCCAGCTCGGCGAAGGACATGCCGATGGCGGGGGTGCCGCGCACAGAGGCACGGCCGTCGGCCAGTTCGATGTCCTCCGCCGACGCCTCGAGCTTGTGTGCCGCGATCGCCGCGATGCGGCCCCGCAATATCGACGCCGTTTCGCGAATCGCCCCGGCCGTCATGGAGCCGCTGCGGCTGCCGGCCGCCCCAGCGCCGAAGCCGGTGAGGGCGGTGTCGCCCTGAATCGTGGCGACGTCGTCAATGTCGACCCCGAGGGCGTCGGCGGTGAGCTGGACCACGGTGGTCTCAACGCTGTTGCCCGTGGAGCCTCCGGCGATGTACACGTTCACCTTGCCGGACGGCTCAATACGGATGGTGGCCGCCTCGGTGGCGTAGTAGCCGAACCCCGGAGCGGAGGGCTCCACATAGGTCGACAGGCCGACGCCCAGGTACCGACCCCGCTCGCGAGCCTGGGCCTGCTCGGCCCGGAAAGCCCCGTAGTCCAGCATCTGCAACGCCTGCTCGAACGTCTCGAGCGGGGAGATGCTGTCGTAGGGCATTCCATTGGGGTTCGTGTACGGCAGCTCGTCCTTACGCAGTAGGTTGCGACGCCGGAGTTCCATGGGGTCTAGGCCCATCTGCCGAGCGGCGATGTCGAGCAGGACCTCACGGGCCAGCGACTCGAACTGCCAGGGGCCCCGGTATGCGGCACGACCAACGGTATTGGTGTACATCGTCTTGGCCGTGAACGTGGCGCGCGGGACCCGGTATGGTCCCGGGAACAGGCTGCCGACGACCGCCGACGTCCCGACCGGCCACGGCGTGGGGTACGCACCGCAGTCGGATACGAAGTCGATCTGGGCCGCCTCAATTGCACCGACATCGTCGAAGGCCATCTTGACCGAAGCGTGCTCGTGCCGGGACTGACCGGCGGCCAGCAGGTTCTCGCGCCGATCCTCCACCCACTTCACCGGGACACCCATCTTCGGCGCAGCCAGCATCAGGCACATTTCATCGCGCTGGACCATGATCTTCTGACCGAATCCACCACCCGTGTCGCGCATGACAACGCGGATGCGGTGCTCTGGAATGCCGAGCAGCCTTGCGCAGAACATGCGTACCTCGTGCGGAGACTGCGTCGCAGAGTAGATGGTGAGTTCCCCGGAGACCGGCGAGTAGTCGACGATCAGGCCACGGCCTTCCATCGGGACCGGTACGTACGCCTGCTGATAGATCTCGGCCTGGACGACATGGGGCGATGCGGCAAACACCTCCTCCAGCGCTGAGGCGGGCGCGCCGGCCATCTCACCGATCAGGTTCGAGCCGTGACGCTCGTGTACGAGTGATTCGGCCTGCTCCGCGACGGTGTAGTCGACGACGGCCGGCAGGGCCTCGTAGTCGATGTCGACCAGCTCAGCGGCGTCCTCGGCCAAGTAGCGACTCTCGGCGAGGACCAGAGCCACCGGATCACCGACGAACCGCGCCTCGACGTCGGCCAGCGGAGGGCGCTGTGTCTCCGGACTTTGTGGCCCCACCGACGTGTGCCACTGCTCCTTGACCGCATCGTTCAAGTCGGCGGCCGTGAAGACGGCCTGGACACCGGGAGCCGCACGGGCCGCTGAAGTGTCGATGCCCCGAATCGCCGCCCTGGCAAAGGGGCTGCGGACAAAGCATGCGTGCAACATCCCCGGCAAGGAGATGTCGTCGACA
Source organism: uncultured Acidimicrobiaceae bacterium (assembly GCA_963779735.1). GTDB lineage: Bacteria > Actinomycetota > Acidimicrobiia > Acidimicrobiales > RAAP-2 > Bog-473. The sequence continues at coordinate 70,268 of CAVZZJ010000011.1, read as the reverse complement.
TAGGTACCGTGGCCCGAGAGCAACCGAGCATCCTCGACCCGGTTCACGCGAGCGCCGACGTAGCGCGCCGCACCAATGGCGGTGCCTTCGGTCATACGGAAACGGAGGCGGCGCCGGCCACCGGCGCTGCCTCGGCGTGGACGATCGACGTCAGCACCGAGGCATCGCTGAGCTTGTGCGTTCGTTCATGCGGCAACATCCCCTCCGGCGGTGATCGGCCGAACAATCGTGCCACTAACCATGGCACGAATGATCCCCACCGTCCACCAAGGAGGGCCGAGGAGCTCCCGCCGAACGGCTCGGGGACGAACTGGCCTTTTCGCAGGGTGGTCCGCCCCCATTAGGCTGGGCAGGTCCACTGGGTCCTGCCGATTGGGAGAGACGCTGAGCGAGCCAACCCGACCACGCCGGCAGTACGACAGCCCCTTGCGCCGCCAGCGCGCTGCTGAGACCCGTGAACGCATCGTTGCCGCAGGCAGCGAACTCCTCCACGGATACCCGATCTGGAACTGGCGGGCGCTGACCGTGGGGGCCGTCGCCGCGCGCGCCGGTGTGAACCAACGCACCGTCTACCGGCACTTCGCCAGTGAGCACGAACTCCGCGACGCCGTGCTCGCCCGGTTGGAGGAAGAAGCCGGCGTCGACCTCGAAGGGATGGACCTCGAGGCGGTCCCCGACATCGCGACGCGCATCTTCGAGTTCGTCTCTTCGTTCCCCATCGAACCGCGCACGCCCCGCGATCTCACGGTCGCAACAGCCAACGAGCGGCAGCGGAGCGCACTGCTCGCCGCAGTCGCTCCAGCGACCAAGGACTGGGCCCACATCGACCGGACGATCGCCGCCGCGGCATTGGACGTTCTCTGGAGCGTCGTGTCCTACGAACGTCTGGTGGCGGACTGGGAACTCGACCCAAAGGAAGCCATCCGGGGCATGACATGGGTCATCGCCCTGGTTCAACAGGCCATCCGTGAGGGCTCTCCCCCGAAGCCGTGACCTTGCTCACCGGCGGCTCCCTTGTCACCTCAGCCAACCTCGCCGGCCACGCTCCGGGTGCAGGACGTCGTCGCTCCAAAGAAGTTGTCCGGTGGTCACGTGAGGATCCGCCACCGCGACTCGGAGCGTGGCCTCGGCGAACTCCTCGGGGCTGGCCCAGTCGGTTTCGCCAACGGCGGCGACCAGGTTCCCCGGGGTGAGCACCGGTTCCGATGGGCTCAATGCGTTGACGGCAATCCCGTGCGCCTGCATCTCGATCGCTACCGACTGGGTGAGGTGATGCAGGGCCGCCTTGTTGCCGCCGTAGGCGATCGGTCCCGGAGTGCCAGGGCGCTGGTACGGCCCTTCACCAGGGATGAAACCGGCCAAGGAGCTGATGTTCACGATCCCACCTCGGCTCGCCTCAATCATGTCGGGCAGTGCACACTGCATGAGTCGGTAGGTGGCGAACAGGCCTATCTCGAGGTGTAGACGGAACCCCTTCAGCGGGAAGGAGAGAAACGAGTTTCGAGGGGGCTCGGACTGGTTTTGCACGGGCAGTCGCACAGGGCTCTCCCGAGGATCCGCCACGGGCGGCCCCTTTCGGGGCCGACCTGGAATGGTCAGCGCAGCATTGTTGACGAGGATTCCTATTGGCCCGAGTGCGGATCTGGCCCGCGCAATCACCGTGTCCACCTCATCGGGATCGGCCAGATCGGCCGCGATAGCGGCGGCGGTCCCTCCCGCGGCAGTTATTTCGCTCACCGTTTCGTGGATGCTGCCGGGCATGCGGGGGTCCCATTGCGCCTCCGTGCGAGCCACCACTGCCACTCGTGCCCCTTCAGCTGCAAATGCGACCGCGATCGCCTTGCCAATTCCGCGGCTCGCGCCTGTGACGACTGCCACCTGATCTTGGAGTCGATTCATCTCGTCCATCCCCAGTAAATCCTAAGCAATTGCGCACCGCACTAGCATCCGATGCGGGACGGAGTGGTGGACGGCGACGGGGGAGGCGTTGTGACGGATCGGCAACCGGTGAAGGGCGAGAGGCAGGGCCGGCGACGCCTCTTCGATCACGACACCGAGCGAACGATGTTGATGGACGCCGCCGTGCGGATCCTGGCGAGGAGTGGCCTCCACGAAATGTTCGTCGTCGACGTCCTGTCCGAAGCCGGACTCTCGACGAGGAGCTTCTACCGGCACTTCGAGTCGAAGGACGGTCTGCTGCGGGCCCTTGTGCTTCGAGAGACCGAGTCGGTGGCGCAATCCCTGGAGCGGCGGATCGCACGTGCCTCGGGGCCGGTCGCCGCGGTTGAAGCGTGGCTCGATGGGCTCCTCGACGCAATCTTCGAGCCGAGGAGGGCCGCCCGAGCCGCGCTGTTCATGACTCCCGCGGTGAGAACCTCCTATCCGGTGGCCGAGCGGATGGTCGACACCCACTGGACGCTCTCTCGCCCTCTTGCCGAGGTCCTGCGGGCCGGGCATGAAGCCGGGTTCCTGGTGTCGCCCAATCCGGAGGCCGACGCCGTGAGCATGTTCGCTCTCGTGGGGATCACCGCCTACGTTCCTCACGCGAATCTCCAGAATCGCGCGGCGGTACGGGCACAGGTGGTTCGCTTCTCCTGGCCCACGCTCGGACTGTCCGTCAAGAGCGGGGCCTCCGACGCCCCGCGACGCACAGACCGGACGACCACGTGACTCCCCGAGACCGCGCCGGGGAATCGAAATGGGCGGGCTCGCGCCTCACGCCAACCGGGTCAAGAGCATGCACCCCGATACAGGGCCGCCACCGTTGGAGACCACCGCAACCTCGGGACCGCCCGGCACCTGGTGGTCACCCGCCTCACCGCGCAGCTGCAACACCGCCTCGTGCAGATAGCCGTAGCCGTGCAACCGGCCGCCCGAGAGCTGTCCACCGTTGGTGTTGAGCGGTAGCTCACCGTCGAGAGCAATGCGCTCGCCGCCCTCAATGAACGAGCCGCTATCGCCGTGACCGCAGAATCCCAGCGCCTCCAGCCACGACATGGCCAACCAACTGAAACCGTCGTAGAGCTCGGCCACGTCGACGTCCGACGGGCGCAGGTCGGTGCGAGACCACATGTGCTCTGCCGTCGTGCGGGCGGCCATCGTCGTGAGGTCGTCCCACAACTCCCATGACGGCCGACCGCGGAGTGCCGTACCCACCGCCTCAATCCTGGCGGCCACGTGGTCCAGGCCTCGGGCGTGCTCGACGACCGACACGACAAGGGCGGTGGATCCGTCGACGGGTACGTCACAGTCGTAGAGCCGGAACGGGTAGCTGATCATCCGCGACGACAGGTAGTCGTCCATCGTGAGTGGGTAGCGGAATACGGCCTTGGGATTACGGCTCGCGTTTCGGCGCCCGTTGAGGGCGATCTGGGCCATCTGCTCCTCGGTCGTCCCGTACTCGTGCATATGCCGCTGCGCGTACATAGCCAGCCAGTTGGCGGCCGAGTACGCCCGGAACGGGATGGTCCACTGCTGGAACCCGGTCACCGTCCCGCCCCCCAGACCGATGCCCGGTCGGCCGCCCTGTCCCTGGGCAGACGCCTCGGTGACCGTCCGGTAGACGAGCACATGGCGCGCCAAGCCCGCCGATACGGCCATCATCGCGTTGACGACCGCTTGGAGCTGTGCGGGCCCTTCCAGCCCGCCGCTGTGCCAGTTGACCGACAAGCGCAACGCGTCCTGAACGGCCGGCGAACCCGGGCCCGAAAACCCCGGGTACCCGCTGACGCCGCCGGGGAAGGTCGCGATGCCGTCAATGTCTCGCACGGTCAGTCCGGCATCGGCTATCGCCTCCAGAGCGGCGTCGATCGTGAGTTCGAGTCCGTCACGATCGAGACGTCGGCCAACGGCCGACTGCCCGATGCCCGAGATGACGGCGCGCTGCTCCACCGCCGTCATCAGCCCACCGGCCGGAACAAAGGAAGGTACACGGGGTCGTGGTTCTCAAAGACGACTTCGAGCGGCATCCCGATCCATAGCTGGTCCGGCTCCACGCCCACGATGTTGGTCATCAGCCGGATGTCCGGCTGGTCGTCGATCTCCACTATGCCGATTGCGTACACGTCACCGGCGCCATCCCACGGCTGGTGGTTCACCGTGAAGGAGTACAGGTGTCCTCGGCCACTCACCTCCGCTGGTGTCGCCTCCCTGCCCTGGCAGTTCGGGCAGTAGCTCGTCGGCGGGTGGATCAGATACGAGCAGGCGTCGCACTGTAGGAATCGGAGCTTTCCGTCTGCTCCCGACCTCCAGAAGAACTCGCTCGCCTCCCCCATCGTCGGTAGCACGCGTGCGATGGCCTTCACACCTTCCCCCTTGCCCAGCCGGTCGTGTCCAGCCGGTCTTGCCCAGCCGGTCGTGTCCAGCATCGATTTATGATAATCTGATTTTCAATACGGAGGCAAATTCAGCTGCTCACCAGGCACGCGAGCAATCGGTCGTCGTCCGCAGGAACTCATCTCGGTGTGGCGTAGCCCAGAGGAGGAACATGTCAAAGCCGACTCAGAACATCGACGTCGACGACGAGATGGACTACAACGACCCGGACATCATCGGGTACTGGCAGAAGCTCGCGCCCCTGCGGGAGGCCCTCGGCGTAGCCCGGCTCCGGTTCGGCGACACCGCCGGCTGGGTGCTGCTCCGGCACGCCGACGTGATGATGGCGTTCCGGGAGGACTCCCGATTCTCCAAGGGCGCCGCCCTGAGGCCGATCACCTTCCCGATGATGGGCCCGAATATTCAGGGCTACGACGGCCACGAGCACACCGTGCATCGCAGCTTCGTGTCGCCGGCCTTTCGGCGGACGGCGATCCCCCGCTACGTCGAGCCGCTCCTCAAACCGCTCGCCGAAGAGCTGGTCGACGAGATCGCCCCACTCGGGGAAGCCGATCTCATGACGACCTTCGCCAAGCACTACCCGATGCGGGTCATCACCGAACTCCTCGGCATCCCCCGGGAGGACGAGGACAGGATGGCCGCCTGGGCCAAGGCCATGCTCAACTCGGTCATCGACCCCCGTGGTACCGAACGGGCCAACGCCGAGTTCACCGAGTACGTCGCGCCCCTCGTCGCGCAACGGCGGGCCCATCCGGGCGACGACCTCCTCTCCGCCATCGTCAACGAGGAGGTAGAGGGGCACCGCCTCAATGAAGACCACGTTTTCGGCTTCCTCCGCCTGCTGTTTCCCGCCGGCGTGGATACGACGTGGCTCACGCTCGGCTCGCTGTTGACGGCAGTGCTCCAACAACCCGACGACGTGCGCCAGCGCCTCCGGGAGAGCGAGAGCGAGCGGAGCTGGGCCATCGAAGAGACCGTGCGCTGGGAGGGGACGACCGGCACCGAGCCGCGCCTCACCATGGAGGACGTCGTGATCTGCGGCCGGGAGATTCCGGCAGGCCAGCTGCTGCGCCTGGCGGTGCCGTCGGCCAACCACGACCCACGGGTGTTCGACGACCCCGATCGATGGGACCTCGACCGGCGACCCACGAACCATCTCGCCTTTGGCCTCGGTCGGCACTTCTGCCTCGGCGCCTTCCTCGCCCGTGGCGAGATGAACGTCGCCCTCGAGATCCTGCTGCGGCGGCTGCCCAACCTGCGCCTGGTCGACGTGCCGCACATTTACGGCGTGGTGCTGCGCGGCCCCCGATCGGTCCGCATGCGATGGGATGCGCCATGAGCGGGGTGCGGAACGCCACGCCCCCCGTCGGCGACAAGCCTCCGTGCGGCTCAGGGCTGCGGAAGGGGGATACCGAAGGCGATGGCTGAGGTGACAGGGTTGAGGTACTCGCGGATTCGCTTGATCTTGCCGTCCTCGACATCGAACCGGAACACGTAACGGTTCTCGTAGGGAAGCCCCGTCGCCATCTTCATGACGCCCAGGCCCTCGGCGAAGGCGACCGTACCGTCGCTGCCACCGAAGATCTCGATATCGGTGTACCGCAGGACTTCGATCTGCCGGAAGGTGTCGTCGTACCTCTCGGACGCTGTCTCAATCCCCCGCCAGCTGTCGGAGAAGTCGTTCGTGCCGGAGACATTGCATGGCACCTCCAACACGAAGTCATCGGCCAGGACGGAGAGGATCGCCCCCTTATCTTTCGCCTGCAGTGCGTCGAGGTAGGCTCGCGCAAGATCCTCGGCTCGTACAATCGGCTCGGTAGCTTCCACCAGTCGACTCCTTCGTGTTCGTGAGCGTCACGTTCCTCAACGGTCGGCTCCGGCTGGACCCGCCGATGTGCCCAAATGCACCTGTATCTTGTCGTCCCTGCTCATTACGCACACGTCTGCCAACCGGGCGGAGATGTCACCCAAGGAATCATGGTGCAGCCGTAGGGCAAGCTCCGTAAAGACGAACCAGCGGTCGACGACGCGCAACACCACGTCGACGGCACTCACCTTCGCCTGGGTGACAAGGCTTCCGTAGTAGCTGACGATCGCTTCTCGACCTTCTATACAGGTGATCTCACCGGTGACAGGATGCCGCATGGCTACTCGGGCGTCCTCCGCGTAGAGGTCACCGATTCGTTGCGGATCGCCGACGCGGAGCGCATTCAGCCAGGTGTCGTGGGCGCGCAGGGTCGCAACGCGCTCGAGCGCCACCTCCCCGGGCGCGTCCCCGAGTTTCCCGAAGTCCAAGGGCCACCCCAACCCGATTTCACCGGCCACCGTGCGCTCATCCGACGTACTCGGCAGCAGGCCGACAAGCTCGGAGGTGAAACGCTCAGAGGTCGCGAGCTCCTCGGAGGTGACCACACCGTGCACAAATCCATACCAGTCGCTGCCGATGGACGTAAAGATGTCCACTCCGATCATGTGCGCCTGTGCACGGGAGGCAGCGTAGAACGCTCGCTGCTCGACAGGCGTTGCACACCGGACCACCCGCGGCGCCCCGGTCTCTCCTGATACCACCACGGTGGTGAGCAGCGGCCCATAGGACTTCATGCTCTTGAGGATCTCGTCCGGATCGTTCGAGAGCTCGGCGACAAAGTGAGTTTCCGCGATCTCGCGCGACCGGATGCGCTCGGCGAGCTGTCCTGGGAGGGGCTGAGCCTTCATGGTGCTCCTTTGCGAGTTGGCGACGCTCCTGCGACGCGGGATGGGTGAAGCGAGCCACCCAGCCATGACCCGGACGCGTTCTACCCGGTGCGGCGTCATCTTCTACTTCCCGGCACCCCCTGTCAACGAGTCCAGACCCGCACCTCCGCGCGTTGTCTACGATCTCCTGTGAGAGGAGTGCCGAATGACCCTGCGCGTTGCTATCACGTTGCCCCAGCTCGGCCACGCGGCAAGCGGTCGGGGCATCCGCCGCGCTGCGGTCCTTGCCGAGGCACTCGGCTTCAGCGACGTCTGGGTCAACGACCACATCTCGTTCCCCATCGGCCAGACGCACCCATCGCCGTACATGTACGACCCCCTGCTGAGCCTGGCGACGGCGGCGGCGGTCACCGAGGTGATAGGGATCGGAGGTCAGGTTACCGCCGCGTACTATCCGCCCATCTGGTTGGCCAACGCGCTGGCGAGCCTCGATTCGCTGAGCGAGGGTCGCCTCAACGGGGTGGCAATCGGCGTCGGGTGGTCCGAGGGTGAGTTCGCAGCCATGGGCAGCGACTTCCACAGTCGCGGTCGACGCACCGACGAGATCATCTCCATCCTCCGCTCGTGCTGGCAGGGCGGCATGACGTCGTTCGCGGGCGAGTTCTACAGCTATCCCCCGCTGAAGATCCTCCCCCAACCCGCCCACCCGATTCCGCTGTGGCCTTCCGGGTGGGGCGACGCCGCCCTCCGGCGGGCGCTCGCCCTGGGCGACGGCTTCCACGGCGGCAGCAACCACGACGCCGACGCCGCGATGCCCGGCATGGCCCGCCGCCTGCGCGAGGAGCGACCCGACAGAGACACCTTCACCGTGTCGATGTACACGCACGCGTGGGATCCGGCAGAGGTCGACGCCGACGTCATTCGAGAGCGGCGCGACGAGTACGAGGACGCCGGCATCCAACACGTCGTGGCGGCCCTGTCTCGACGCGACATCGAGGGCTGGCTCCGTTCGATGGAGACCTTGGCCGGCATCTTGGGCCTGGTGCCTCGCTGACGGCACCTCCGCCTCTACGAAGCCAGTGCCCTGACCCAGCCGGCGAGACGGTCCCACAGAAGGTGCCTGGTGCCGGCGGTGTTGTGACAGTGAGCCGACCTCTGGAGGATGTAGAGGGTCACGTCGTTGGACGACGCGTAGGCCCGGGGCTCGTCGCGGTGGTCCCACGTGGAGTCTCGTTCCCCCAACCCGATAAAGACCGGGCAGCGGACCCTCCAGGCGTGATCGGAGGCGATGAAGGGGACGATGGACAGAGGTCCACAGACACCGGGAACCGGGGTATTGGTGAGGTCGTCGGCGGCGATGACCTCATCGGGCACGTCGTCCCAGTAGAAGTGGTGCCGCAGCGCCGGTGTGCTCCGGTCGAGCAGCGGTATCTGATCGAGTGCTCCGGTGGCGGCCGCCTCCATGATGGACTCGCGGCTGGGCAGGAAGGCACCGGTGCCCATCGCTTCGGGGTCGGCGATCGGTCCCATCGTGCCGTAGCCGAGCGTCGCGATCGCGTCGAAACTACCGAAGAGCGACTGCTGGAAGATGGTCAGCATTCCACCCATCGAATGACCCACGCCGACGGCCGGACCCAGTGCGATCGCCGGGAGCCCCTCGACGAGGGTCCCGTTGGCCGCCCGGGCAGCAACCTCGTCGAATGCCGCCGCGTTCGCCGCGGCGATCACCTCCGGCGTCAGGTCGATGGCCCTCGGATGGCGGCTGCTCTCGCCCACTCCCAGATGGTCGACGGCGACAACCACCATGCCCGCCGTCGCCATGTGCTCCGCGAAGCTGTAGCCGGGCCGGCCTGGGACCTCAAGGTGCCAGTACGCCTTGGTGTAGGAACCGCCGGGCAGACAGAAGAGGAGTGGTGCCGGCCCGTCGATGTGCCCGGGTGCGAAGACCCACGTTGACAGGCGATGGTCGCCGTCGAGTTTGACCGATCCGGATACGTCCACCATGAGCGGTGAGTACATCTGCCGTCCCCCGTTGCCATCCCCACGCCGATCCCGTCAACTCGGCGTGACGGTTCCTCGAAGCGTACTCTCTTGCCATGCCCGCAGTTCGTGTCGGAGAGGCCCTCATCGACCGGATTGAGGAGCACCTCCTGCCGGTCTCCTTCGGGGCCTTCACCGACGATGCCGAGTTCATAGCCCGGAGAGTGGCTCCGTTGCCGAGCGGCTTCCTCGACCAGGGTTCGATGACCTTCCAGTTCTCCAATCACAGCTGGGTCCTGCGGGTGGACGACCTCACGGTGCTGATCGATCCCTGCACCGGCAATGGGCGCAAGGGAAGAGGTCCTTACTTCGACGACCTGGACACCCCGTACCTGGCACTGCTCGCCACACTGGGTACGCCGGCCGACACCATAGACCTCGTCTTCTGCACCCACCTGCACCACGACCACTGCGGGTGGAACACGATGCGGGCCGACGGGCGTTGGGTGCCGACGTTCACCAACGCCGAGTACCTGTTCGTGGAGGAGGAGTACCGACGCTGGGACGGCTCCACCGCGGCCCATCCGAACGACTTCAACCCAAATGTGTTCGACGAGTGCGTGCGCCCGGTCACCGAGGCCGGCCAGGCTCGGATCATCGCTGTCCCGCACGAGATCTCACCCAGCCTGACGGTCGAGCCGGCGCCGGGACATACCGTGGGGCACGCCATGCTCCACCTCGTCTCGCACGGCGTGACGGCCTACTTCACCGGAGACGCCTTTCACCATCCTGCGCAGCTGACCCGTCCCGAATTGCATCTGCCGGGTTGCGACGACCTGCCGGCCGCCGTCGCCACCCGTCGATCATTGGTGCAGCGGCTGCTCGACGAACATGCCTTGGTCTTCCCTGCCCACTTTCCGGCGCCGCACTACGGCAGTCTCGCCCTCGACGACGGCGAAGTCTGCTTCGTGCCCGGAGGCGCCGGGATCGTTCGTCCGACCTAGCCGACCGACCTCTCGCGCCCCGCCCAGTAGGGCTGGCGCAGCTTGTACTTCTGCAGCTTCCCGGTTGCCGTGCGATCCAGCGAGGTGCGCAGCTCCACGCTGGTGGGGGCCTTGAAGTGGGCCAGCCGGTCCCGGCAGTGCGCGATGAGCTCGGCCTCGGTGACCGTCGCGCCCGGGCGGACGACGACGAGCGCCTTGATCGTCTCGCCCCACTTGTCGTCGGGCACGCCGATAACCGCCACCTCGGCCACGGCGGCGTGCTGGTACAGGCAGTCCTCGACCTCTATGGAGGACACGTTCTCGCCTCCGGTGATGATGACGTCCTTCTTGCGATCCGAGATCACCAGGTAGGCGTCGTCGAGGTATCCACCGTCTCCCGTGTGGAACCACCCGCCCGCGAGCGCGGCGGCCGACTCGTCGGGCTGCTCCCAGTAGCCGGCGAACACGTGGTTCGCGCGCGCCAGCACCTCCCCCTCGGCGTCGACTTCGATCTGCACGCCCATGGCGGGAACGCCGGCGCGGCCGAGCAGCAGCGAGCGCGTTCCCGAGTCGAGGCCGTCCCACTCCGAGGGCGCCCGGTTGATCGTGAGTAGCGGCGCCGTCTCGGTCAGCCCGTAAATCTGTATGAACTCCCATCCGAGCTCGGTCTCCACCCGCTCGATCGTCTTGGAGGGCGGCGGCGCGCCGGCGACCACGATCCGCACCGTGCCGTGGCCGGGCACCGCGCGACCCTCGACGGTGCGCGCCTCGGCCGCGCCGAGGATGGCCGCCACGACGGCGGGTGCCCCGCAAAGGAGGGTGACGCCGTGCCGCTCGATGCGTGACAGGATCTCTTCGCCGTCGACCTTCCGCAACACGACATGGGTGCCGCCCATCCCGGTCACTGCGTAGGGCATGCCCCAGCCGTTGCAGTGGAACATCGGCAACGTGTGCAGGAGCACGTCCCGATCGCTCACGCCCGTGTGCCACCCGAACATGGCCGCGTTGAGCCAGCAGTTGCGGTGCGTCAGCTGGACTCCCTTCGGACGCGCCGTCGTGCCCGACGTGTAGTTGACCGAGCACGTGGCATTCTCGTCGGGCTCCCACGGCTGGGGCGACACGCCTGCGGGCGCCGGCCTGAACAGCGCCGCGTCGTCGGCACCGTCCAGGCAGAACCGGTGGCTGACCTTGATGCCGTCCACCTCGTCGGCGAGATCGGGGTCGTACAGAAGGACCGACGCCCCGGAGTGCCCGACGACGTAGGCGATCTCGTCCGTCGTCAGCCTGAAGTTGATCGGCACCAGGATGCGGCCGAAGCCGCTCACCCCGAAGAATGCCGTCAGGAACCGAGCGGAGTTCGGGCTGACGATGGCCACGCGCTCCCCATGCCCGACCCCGAGGTCGTCGAGGGCGAGCGCCATGCCACGGGCGCGCGCCTCCAGCTCGGCGTACGTCTGCGCCCCGAGCGACCCGGTCACCGCCGGCTCGTCCTCCGCCGCGACTCGGTGCCCATAGACGAGCGCGGCGCGCTCCAGGAAGTCGGCCACCGTCAGCGCTACCTGCATATGGCCCCAGACCTCTCGAACTCGGTTCTCACCCCGAGGTGACTCTAGTGGCTATGTTCTCGCACTCGCGGGGACGGCGACGGCGTCGAGTAGAGGGCCGAGCTCGCGCACCAGCGCGTCCAATGGGCTCGGGTCGCGACGTATCCGGGCCAGAACGATGGCCCCCTCGAGCGCAGAGATCATGACGATGGCGAGGTCGCCGGCACGCTCGGAGGGCACGCCGAGATCGACCAGGCCGTCGGACAGTGGTTGGAGCCAACCCTCGAAGGCTTGCTGGAGAACGCTGCGGATCTGCTCACTGGTGGCCGCCGTGTCGGCGGCGGCCGCAACGAGCGGGCATCCCGCCGAGAACCCCTCATTGGTGAGATCGCTTCGCCAGCCCTCGACCAGGGAGGCCAGAAGAGCGCTCGGTCTTCGTGGCTGCAGCGTGGCGAGGTAGCGCCGTGTCCGACGTGACGCCACGCCACCCATCCACAGCAGAGCATCGGAGACCAGTTCCTCCTTGCCGCCGGGAAAGTAGTGCTGGAGCGACCCTCGAGGCGCGGCCGCCTCGGTCACGATCTCCCGCATTCCGGTCGCCGAGACGCCCTTGCGCCGGATCAGCTGCGCCGCACTACGAACCATTCGCTCGCGTGCCGGAAGGGCACGTGCCTCAGCCGCCCCGACGGCGGTCATGGACATCGCCATCCGACTCCGTTCCGGCTCTTGACTATGACGCCCGTCATGATCATACTGACCAATATATGACAAGTGTCATGACCGATCAAGGGCCCGCCGGAGTTCTCTCGGCGCGGCGCGCTCGGGACCGTTGCACGGCCGACGTAACGGTTCTCACGGCAACCGCGTCGCACACGCAGGCTGTCCTGGCGATGCTCGCTCGCTGCTCGCGTACCACCCTGTTCCACAGGTTCCACGGCTTCACGGATGGTGTGGCCCATACTCGAGCCCTGCTGGTGGATCGGCCCAGCGACCTGACCCTGATCGCCCGGCATCACTCAGATTGTGTGGGCCTGGCCACCCTTGGTCTCGACGGCAAGGGGAACGGCGAGCTCGGAGTAGTGGTTGAGGACGTGTGGCAGCGCCGCGGTGTCGGAACCCAACTGGTGGCGTCGCTGCTCGGTCGGTCCCGGGCGAAGGGCGTGGCCACCCTCCACGCCGATGTCCTCGGCGACGACCTGTTCATCCTTCGACGCCTTGGCCGGATTGGTCCGCTCACGTGGTCGGTAGAGCTCGGGACGATATCGGTGGACGTCGACCTCGGCCGCTTCCCTCGGCGTCAGGCGAAATGAGGCCGGCACTGGCCCGAACGATCTGGCACCACGTCGAGGCGATCAACGCCGTCGCCTACTTCTCCCCCGAGTCGGGCGAGGCGGCGGCTCGCCTGGGGCTGAAGGGCTTTTGGATGGGCTACTTCGCCCTACGTGCCGCACCGCTCGGTCCGGTGGGCTCCTCGGTCGTCGAAGCCACGTTCTTCAACTTCCATCCCGTCCGGGTCCGGCGCGCGATCCCCGATGCGTGGCGCCAGGCCGGTGCGGGCCAGGTGCTCGCCGTTCGCAGCCCGGCGGCCGCGGCCAGCTTGCGCCGGATCCTCACCGAGCCCGGTGCGGAACGGCTGGCATCCAACGCCCTGCCCCTGCTCCGTGATGTCATCGCCAACGCCGGTCCCGGCGGGCGGCCCCTCTTCGCCGCCAACCGCGACGTCGAAGCACCGCCGGACCCCCTCGCGGCCCTCTGGCAGGCGGCCACGACGCTGCGGGAGCACCGTGGCGACGGCCACGTAGCGCTGCTCGTCTGGGCAGAGCTGGACGGATGCGAGACGCACGCGTTGTTCGCCTCCTGCACGAACATCCCTCCCGGAACGTTCTGGCAGAGTCGGGGGTGGACTCCCGACGACTGGGAGGCCGCCATCGATCGCCTCAGGTCACGTGGCCTTCTGGCGCCCGATGGCACCGCCACCACCGCTGGAAGGGAACTCCATGAGCGGATCGAATCTCGAACCGACGAGCTGGCGCTGAGGCCCTACGAGGCCATCGGATCCGATCGGTGCCGACAACTTCTGCGATTCCTCGAGCCCGCCACCAGACGCCTGGCAGCACAGATGCCGTTCCCGAATCCCATAGGACTCCCGAGACCCGAGGAGGCTGACGGTGGCGATGAACGACCCCTTTGACCTCGTGCGCTTTGTCGATGCGCAGGATGCCGGGGGGACCTACGACCGCGCCGTCGACGAACTGCGTCGCGGTCGCAAGACCAGCCACTGGATGTGGTTCGTCTTCCCCCAAATCGTCGGTCTCGGACACAGCCTCACGGCGAGGAAGTTCGCCATCTCCTCGCTGGAGGAGGCCCGCGCCTACCTGGGACACCCCGTGCTGGGGCCACGGCTCCTCGACTGCTCCCGCATCGTGGCCGCGACCAAGGGTCGGACCGCGGAGCAGATTTTCGGAGGCACCGACGCCCAGAAGCTTCGCTCCTCAATGACGCTCTTCGAGCGGGCCGCATCGCGCGACCACGTGTTCCGTCAGGTGCTCCATCTGTACTTCGGGGGCGAAGCCGATCCGGCGACCGAGACGAGGCTCTGATGGCAATGAGAGCGCGGCCGGTAGCCAGGCGGCCGCACTAGTCGAGCAACGCGCCGGCGCGCGGACCCGGTTCTGCGTCGCCCACGGGGCTCTCGCCGTCGGCGCCCACTTCTGCGTGGGCCGGCCTGGGTGCAGCAGCATGATTGGGAAGGAACAGGGACGGGATGAAGGCGAGGAGAATGCCGCCCACGGCCCACCAGAACGTGTGGGCGAAGGCTGCGGCCACGGGGTCGGCCACCTGCGGCGGCAGCTTGACCGTTGAGGAGATGACGGCGGCACTGCCACCGGACTTGGTGGCGACCGGTCCGAGCTCGGCCACTATCTGACGCTCCAACACCACGGCCAAGAGCGCGGTGGCCACCGAGCCACCGACCTGGCGCACGATGTTCATGGTGGTGGTGGCCTTGGGTATCTCGGCGTGGTTCAGATCGGCGTAGGCGGCCGCGGTCACGGGCGTAAATATCAGGCCGAGGCCGAGGCCCCGGACGAAGAGGGTGGTGGCCAGGAGTACCTCGCTGGTCGAGGTGGTGACGAAGGCGAAGGGGACCGTGGCCGCCGCCGTGAGGAGGACTCCGTAGGGGACGATCCGGCGGGACCCGAAACGGTCGGTGACGCTCCCGGACCAGCGCATGACGGAGGCCGCGCCGATTCCTTGGGGCGCCATGAGCAACCCGGCCACCCAGGCCTCCTGCCCCCGGGCGATCTGGTAGTAGAGCGGCAGCAGGAACATGGACCCGAACAGCGTGGCACCCATGACGAAGATGCAGATATTGGCGATGGTGAAGCTGCGGTCCTTGAAGAGGCGGAGATCGAGCAGCGGGTTCTTGATGTGCAGCGCGTGGACGACGAAGCCCGCCATCAGGGCGACGCCGAGGACGAAGCTGATGACGACCGAGGTGCTGGTGAAGCTGCCTGTGGTACCCACCTCGGACAACGAGTACACCAAGGCGGCCAGGCCGGGCGAGAGCAGGCAGAAGCCGAGAGTGTCGAAGGCGGACCGGAACCTCTCGTCGGTGTCCCACTTGGGCAGCCAGCGGGCGGAGAGAACCAGCGTGAGGATGCCGATCGGCACGTTCACGTAGAAGATCCAGCGCCAGCTGAAGTTCGACACGATGAGACCGCCGATCACCGGTCCCATGATGGGGCCCAACACCATGGGCACGCCGATGATGCTCATGACGCGGCCCATGCGCTGGGGCCCGGCGGCGCGGGCCAGGATCGACTGGCCGACCGGGAGGAGCATGCCGCCGCCGACGCCCTGGAGGATGCGGAAGAGAATCAGCGAGTTTGCCGACCAGGCCACGCCACACAGGCACGAGCCGATGATGAAGAGACTGAGCGAGGTCACCCAGATCAGCTTGGCCCCAAAACGGTCGACCGCCCATCCGGTGACCGGGATGACCATGGCCAATGCCAGGAGATAGCCGGTTGCCACCCATTGGATGGTCGTGACCGAGACGTGGAAGTCCCGGCCCAGGGTGGCCAGCGCAACCGCCACGATCGTCGTGTCCAGGATCGACATGATCGATCCCAGGACGACGATGGTGGAGGTCCGCCGAAGCTCGGGGGTCAGGGTGAAGGAATTGGCCCGGGTGCGTGCCATTGATCACTCATGCTAGGTGAACCTCTGGCGGATCAGTCCGCTATGGACGCCCGTCAGCTCACGTCCCCGTTGGCCACCAGCGACTCACGTACCCCCTCCCCCGCGATGATCGTGCGCACCAAACCTGTCTCCTCCGCGACGAGCAGGTCCGTGACGGCCACCGCGACGTCGGCCGGGTCCAGGACGGGCAACCCCAGGTGGTCAATCTTGCTTTGGATGAGACCGCGGATGATGTTGGTCTGCACCAAGCTCGGACACACGGCATGTATCCGGACGCCCAGCTCGGCGAATTTCGGGGCGGCGCTCCGGACAAAGCCGACCACGGCCAGCTTCGACGCGGCATAGTAGGGATCCTCGGGCCACGGGTGAAGGCCGCCCAGTGACGCCGTGGCGACGATGGCGCCCCCGGCACCCGAGCCCATGCCCACTTGGACGAGCTTCGTGGAGGCGAGCACGATTCCGTCGAGGTTTACGCCCATCAGTCGCCGATAGACGTCGGCGGTGACGTCGGAGATCTCGTAGGGATAGGGCAAGGTCACGATGCCGGCATTGAGATGCGCGAAGTCGATGCCGCCGAAATCGGCGATGACGTCCGCGAGCAGGTGATCCCAGGATTCAGGATCAGACACATCCATTGCGACCGCAGTGCCGCCTATCTCCTGAGCGATCGGACCAGCCCTCACCTCGTCCAGATCGATCGCGACGACTCTCGCACCCAGGCTGCTCAGTCGACGAGCCGTGGCGGCCCCGATCCCCGATGCGGCGCCCGTGACGATGGCCGTCTTCTCCACAAATGCGTTGCTCAATTTGGTCTCTCCTCACGTCCTACGGTGGATGATCGGTCGAGGTGGTCCCGCCCCTGGCCGATGGCGCCGAGTCCAGGCGCGACGTCACATGCCGGCAACCTTCGGGCCGCCGCCGGCGTAGAGGGTCGCGCCCGAGCAGAAGCTCGACGCGTCCGACGCCAGGAACAACGCTGCGGTGGCGATCTCGTACGGCTCGGCCAGACGGCCCATTCCGTTTCCCGCACCGATGGTGGCCGGATCGATGCCGTTCCTCGAGCGCGTCCTCGACCAAGAGCTCGGTCCGCACACCACCGGCCGCCACTGCGTTCACACGCACGCCATGCGGGGTCCACGCAGCCGCCAGCGAGTTCGTGAGGTTGTTGACGGCCGCCTTCGACGCGCCGTAGGGGAGACCTATCGGAAACGGGTTCATGCTAGATCCCGACGAGATGTTTACGATCGCACCCGTGCCGCGCCGGAGCATCGGCCTGGCGGCGGCGCGCGACAAGAAGTAGACGCCGGCCAGGTTCAAGTCGACGATCTGCCGCCACTCGTCCGCTTCCCAGTCCATGGGTGCCTTGGTGGGAGCGCCGCCAGCGTTGTTCACCAGCACGTCGACCTGGCCGAACTCAGCCACCGTCGCCGCGACGAGTTGATCGCACTGCTCGGGATCGGTCACGTCCGTAGGGACCACGAGCGTCCGTCTACCCATCGACCCCACGTCGGCAGCCGTGCGTTCGAGGGGCTCCAGACGTCGCGCCGCAAGAACGATGTCGGCTCCCTGCTCGGCGAACACGAGCGCGATCGCTCGACCGATCCCGGTGCCGCTCCCGCTGACGATCGCCACCCGCCCGTCAAGTGAGAAGCGGTCCGCGACAGAGCCCGGCATGCCGGTGATCTCACCCACGGTGCTCATCGCCCTGCCCTCTTCCAGTTCCAACTGCATCAACCATCCCGCTGGTTCCCCTTTCGGCACTGCGTCGATCGACTATTGCAGAAAATCCTGCGTCGGACACTCCTCGAGCCGTGGCTCGCCTTGACGGTTGGGCTCCATGGGAGGGTGCTCGGACGAAGCATCGATAGGGCGCCGTGTGCTCGGAAAAATGGACGAAGGTCGGCTCCGTGATCCAGAGGTCGAGAACCCTTGGAAGGCAGGAGCCGCAGCGGTGTCGAAGGACAGTCCAGCGCCGCCGGGTTTCCCGCTATCGTCGGTGATATGGAGTTCGGGGGACGTGTCGCGCTCGTGACGGGGGGCGGGTCTGGGATCGGTCGGGCGGCCGCCGAGCGTCTAACGGCCGAGGGCATGAGGGTCTGCGTCGTGGACATGATCGGCGATGCCGCTGAATCGGTCTCGGCCCGGATCGGGGGGCTCGCCATCACTGCCGACGTATCGGACCCCGAGCAGCTCGACGCGGCATTCGACCGGTGTGTCGATACGCTCGGCCGGCTCGATGCCGTCCTCTTGAACGCAGGCGTGTCCCTGGGCGCGGGCGACATCGCCGAGCTTGACGTCGAAGGGTATCGCCGGTCGATCGGCGTCAACGTCGACCACGTTGTGTTCGGGACACGCGCCGCTGTCGTGGCCATCCGCCGGAACGAACCCGATGGTGGACCGCGCGCCGTGGTGGCGACCGCTTCGATTGCCGGACTCGAGCCGTTCTATCCGGACGCCATCTACACGCTTACCAAGCACGCGGTGGTGGGCTTCGTACGCGCCATAGCGCCCGACCTGGCTCGAGACGGCATTGCTGCGCATGTCGTCTGCCCTGGCTTGACCGATACCGGCATGCTGAATCCGGAGCGCAAGAAAATGCTGCTCCGAGCCGGGATGCCGCTCGTGGAACCCGAGCGGATCGCCGACGCCGTCTTCGCCGCCATCAGCTCACCGCTGGAGGCAACCGGGACGTGCTGGGTTGGCAATCCCGGCGAGCCTCCCCTGCCATGGACCTTCACCCCCGTCCCCGGTCCGCACGCCGCGATCAACAAGCCTCGCAGCGGGTGACCGGTTGCGCGACCGTCCCACTTCATCCTCCACCGGGTCGACCGAGTAGTCCGCATCACTCTTATCGTCGAGCAGTCCTCCCGCTACACTTGCGAGCTCGACGACGAGAGGGGCGGCGTGAGCACCACGGGGGAGCTGAGGGGAGCGATAGTCGATCGACTTGCAATCACCGATGTCGTCAATCGCTTTTTCGACCTGGTGGATTCCAAGCGTTGGGACCTCATGGACCAGGTCTTCACCGAAGATGCGACGGCACAGGAAACGCCCGACAGGGTTCTCCGGGGGCGCGCCGAGGTCGTCGATAGCTTCCGCAACTTCGAGGACTCCGACGAGATCCTCTTGTACGACCACGTCGGGAGCTTCGCTCCCGTCATCCGAGGGGACACCGCCGAAGCCGACGTCCGCGTGCGTTCAATGCATTATGGGGTCGGCCCGCGGGACGGCAAGTTCTACGAGAGCCTCGCCGTCATGTCCGTGTGGCTTGAGCGCACACCGGGAGGTTGGCGGCTGAAGCACTACGACTGGCGCGTCGTGGTGAAGCTCGGCGATCTGGGAGAGCTCTACGCACCCGAGCTGGAGCGGATGGGCCGGTCGGCCGGTCCGGGGGGAACGGTTCCTTCAGCCTCGTGACGCTCCCTCAATGTTCATGCCCATGTGAACCTCATTGGGGTGCAGGGCAGTGGTCCTCAATGAACCGCCGGATCTCGCGATCGAGGTCGTCATCTTCGGGTGTACCTCCCCCGAAGAAGCCATGAGGCGCTGCCTCAAGGACATGCAGCTCTGCGGGCACTCCTGCAGCGCGCAGAGCCCGGTGCATGCGAACGGTATCGGAGAGGAGTATGTCTCGAGTCCCGCTGGCCAACAGCGTAGGCGGGAAGCCTTTGGAAAAATCGCCGAAGAGCGGCGACAGATAGGGGTCGGTTAGATCGTGTCCGCCCGCGTAGAGCATCAGCGGCGCCGGGTCGTCGTTGGTGAGAACGGTGTCGACACCCAGATTTGTCTTAGCCGTGTCACCGGAGCGGGTGAAATCCACTCCGGGCGTCGCCAAGACCGCCGCCGCCGGCAAGGGGAGCCCCTCGTCCCTACCCCGAAGGATGAGGGTCGCGGTGAGGTTGCCTCCCGCGGAGACCCCTCCCACCACGATCTCCTCCGCACGATGCTCCTTTAGGAGGGATCGGTACGCCGCGAGGCAGTCATCGACCGCGGCAGGGTAGGGGTGGTCGGGCGGCATGCGGTAGTCGACGGCCCACACCCGCATCCCAACCTGGGTGGCGGTCATGATGCCGACCGCGCGACAAAGCTCGCCGCGGCCGATGTAGAACGCACCCCCGTGAGGCTCGAGGTACACCCGAGCGTCCTCGCCCCGGACGTCGGGCGGAGTGACAACGAACACGGTGACCCCCCCGACGGAGATCTCGTCGACCTCGAAACCCACATCCGAGACCTTTCCGGACTCCTTCAACCTGGCGGAGCTCATCTCCTCAATCGTCGCGATCATTGTGTGCCACGCTTCGACGTCATGTAGGGCGGGGTACGGGAAGGCCGGCATCGGCGGCCTCGCCAGATATGCCTGAGCCTCGGGACTCACCGACCTTGGAACCGGAATCTCACGGGCCGGGACCTTCAGCACATTCTCGATATCAGCGGTCATGGTTCCCCCTGTCGTGGGCTGTACCGATAATTTCTTGCAGCGCTTGTCAGGAACGCCGCCGGCTGCGGAGAAAGGCCAGGTCGAAGCGCAGGGTCGCGATGTGCCAACGTTCGTCGACGCGGCGAAATGTCAGGTGATAGTCCCCGACGAACTTGGGGTGATCCGCCGGGGCGGGGTGAGCGGCCACGGTACCCTCCGCGTCGTGCCGGAAATTGATGAGGTAGGCGACTCCGCGTGCAGTGTCAGAACCGTCGATGTCGATGATGACATTGGTGATGACATGACGTGATTGGCGCCGTCCGAGAGCTTCTCGAGAAGTGAATGCGGCGCGGATCTCATCCTTACCCTGCATCCCGCGCCCGTCGGCACCGATCCACTCACCATCGTCGGTGAAGAGATCGGCGATCCCCGATGCATGGCCGCTGTCAACCAGTCGGGCGTATTCGAGCACGGCGCGCTCGCACGCCCGCTCGGCGAGAAGCCTTTCGAAGGGGTCGCTCATGCGGTCGGATCAGTTGTGATGGACGGTTCACGGCGGCGGCGCAGGGGCCGTCTGCGACGACGCAGGGGCGGCACGTCAAACTCCCGCTTCGCCATGAACCCGACGATAGCCCGCCAGCATCGGCGCACCTCCAACAGGGCTTGTCCGGCCCGACCGCATCGTACTATCCTAGAGTGAACGAAGTGTCTCTATATATGAACACCGAGGAGGGCCGATGCCACCACACGGGTTCATCGATACCGATTCGCATGCCGTCGAGCCGGACGACCTTTGGGCAAGGTATCTGGAGCCGAAGTACCAGGATCAGGCCCCGGTGGTCCGGGTCGGCTACTCGCAGGTGGAGGAGGGCTTCGGGTTCTTCAACTCCGTGAGCGTGGACGGCTACGACATGCCAATCGGGTTCCACGGCGTGACAGAGGTGATGCCCGATCTCGGCGAGGCGTACGACGACTACGCCCGTGCGGGATTCGGGGCTGACTGCTACATCAATGCCATGGAGCGCACGGGGGTCGACTACATGGTGCTGTATCCCTCCGCTGCGCTCTACACCAACCAAGCGCCAAGCACCAAGGCCGACGTCGCTGCCGCCTATAGCCGTGCGTACAACAACTGGCTGCACGACTTTTGCGATGACGGTGACCATCGGTTGGTCGGTGCCGGCTCCATCGACCTTCGCGACCCTGAGCTGGCATCTCAAGAGGCCGTGCGGTGCGTGAACGACCTGGGGTTCAAGGCGGTCACCATAAACCCGACGCCCGTCGGCCCACACCGGATATTCGACCCGGAGATGGATCGCCTCTGGGGGACCATCGCCGAACTGAACGTGCCGGTCGGCGTCCATGTCGGGGCGCTGAGCCCGAGCGACCCGTTCCTCTACGACTACTTCCGCGGCCTGGTCTGGGCCCAGGGCATATCCGCCTTCACCATCGGCAACATGATGGCGTGCGCGTCATTCATCATCGGTGGAGTGCTCGAGCGGCACCCGACGCTGCGTATCGTCCACCTGGAGTCCGGATCGGGCTGGGTCGCATCCTGGCTGTATCGGCTGCGGGTGGCCAACCAAGGCGGGACGAAGGACCTCCCTATCCCCTTGCCGATGGACCCCATTGAATACTGGCGCCGCCAGTGCTTCGTCTCGACGGAACCGAATGATCCCGGGATCAAACAGGTTATCGACGCGGTGGGAGACGGCAACATCGTCGTCGCCACGGACTTCGGCCATCCCGAGGGGCGTCACTACGTCCGGGCGGTGGAGGAGATACGGGCATTACCAGACGTGTCTGACGAGAGCAAGCGCAAGATCATGTGGGACAACGCGCTCAAGCTATATCCCATCGACGCCTGAGGCTTCTCCCAGGGTGAGCGATTCCTATGACGTGATCATCATCGGTGCAGGCTCCGCCGGGTGCCCGCTCGCAGCGCGCCTCTCCGAGGATCCGAGCCGGTCGGTGCTCTTGCTCGAGGCCGGGCCCCGTTTCGTCGGGGTCGACAACCTCCCTCAAGAGCTGCGCTACGGCGGCGTTCTGAGCGCGATGGCTCCCAACCATCCGAACAATTGGGGGATGGTCGCCACCGTGCGCAACGGCGTCCTCCAGCCCTTGCCGCGCGGGTCGCGTGGTCGGCGGCTCCAGCGCGGTGAACGGCACGCTGTTCACGCGGGGCCTACCCGAGGACTTCGACCGCTGGAGCGCCGAGGGAAATGAGGCGTGGTCGTACGAGAGGGTGCTCCCCTACTTCAAGAAGCTCGAGAACGATCACGACGTGCGGGACGAGTACCACGGTACGACCGGACCAGTGCCAGTCCGACGTGCTGCTCCCGCCGAGTGGGCACCGATCGACCTGGCGTTCGCGGCGGCATGTCGGGATGCCGGGTACCCCGATGACCCAGACATGAACGGCCCAGCGTCAATCGGCGTCGGTGCGCTCCCGGTTAACAACGTCAAGGGCATTCGGATGAACACCGCACTTGCGTATCTGGATCCGCTGGAGAATCGACCGAACCTGACCGTGCGGGGCGATGCGCCCGTCCTGCGTGTGCTGCTCGAGGCAGGGCGGGCAATCGGCGTAGAGGTGATGCTTGGCGGCCAGGTGTGCGCCATCCACGCGGGCGAGGTCGTCCTAAGTGCTGGCGCGGTGAAGTCGCCGCAACTGTTGATGTTGTCGGGTATCGGCCCCCCCGACGAGCTGCACCGGATCGGGGTGCCGGTGGTGCACGAGCTTTCGCTGGTCGGCCGCCGGTTCACGGACCACTGCTCTGCCGTCATGCGCATCCGGGTCAAGAAGCGCAGGAACCCAGTACCGGACCCGACGCTGAGCGCCTGGGCGCATTTTGGACTGCACTACACCAGCACCGGGTCCGACATCTACAGCGACATGGCGATGCTGCAGTCGGCGATCCCGATCAACAACACCATGCTGCACGGCGTGTCCCTCGTGGGCCGGGCCCGAATGCTCAAATCAGCGGTCGGCACCATGTCGCTTCCCAAGCTGGCGGATCACGTTCGCTACGGGTGGGAACACGGCATCACCTGCCTGATCATGCAGGGCGCCAGCCGCGGGGAGATCCGTCTCACCTCGTCCGATCCGAGCGCCAACCCGGATCTCCTCTACCACTTTCTGGATTCCGCCGCCGATCGCTCTCGGATGCGTGAGGCCATGCGGCTGGCCGCGGCATTGTCGGCCAACGACGCCTATCGAGAGCTCGGTGCGGAGCGTATTGCCCCGACAGACGACGAGCTGCATTCCGACGCAGCGCTCGACCGCTTCCTGTTCGCTCACGTCGGGGCGTCCGTGCACATGGCGAGCACGTGCCGCATGGGGCCGTCCCCGGAGAACGCCGTTGTCGACCAGTACTGCCGCGTGTACGGCATCGACGGCCTCCGGGTCGTCGACACGTCGATCATGCCCACGGTGGTGCGCCGTTGTCCCGCGGCCACGGCGGTAATGATCGGTGAGCGTGCCGCAGAATTCTTTCGTTAGAGAGGAACGGAGGTTACATGTCACAATTCGACGAGTACTCGCAGCGATTCACCCGGGCGAAACTCCGACTCGACGGAGGTATCGTCGAGGTGACGTTGCACGATGGCAACGGTGGCTCAATGGTGTGGGACGAGCCTGCGCATCGCGAGCTGCCCCAGCTCTACCAGGCGCTCGCCAACGATCGCGACGTCCGGGTAGTCATCTTGACGGGGGCGGGCGACGTGTGGTGCACCTCGGGCGACGGCTCGGGGTGGCCACCGAAGTGGACCGCCGAAGCTTTCCAGACGTTGTTCATCGAAGGGCGCAAGCTACTCGAAAATCACCTGAGCATTGAGGTTCCGATGATCGCGGCAATAAACGGTCCGGCCACCTGGCACGCTGAGCAGGCGTTGCTCTGCGACATGGTGCTGGCCGCCGAGGACGTCGTCTTGAAGGACGAACCGCACTTCCCATTCAGCCCGCCGAGCGACGGCGTGCACACGGTCTGGCCCGCGCTGCTCGGCCCGAACCGCGCCCGCTGGTTCCTGCTCTCCAAACAGGAGATCGACGCGCGAGAGGCGCAGCGACTGGGCCTCGTCGGTGAGGTGCTGAAGAAGGAGGACCTGCTGCCCCGAGCATGGGAGCTGGCCCGCTACATCGACGCCCAGGACCCGGTCATCATGCGCTATACGCGCCTCGCACTCACACACCAGTTGAAGCGGCAGATCTTGGACGAGCTGCCCTATGGCATGAGCCTCATCGGCTTGAGCATCATCCGCTGAGCAGCTGTGCGCCAGAGGCTGGAGCGGCGTAGGGTCGGCGCGCGGTCGTTGTCGACGACGGCCGGGCTCTGTTCCCGACTCCGCCGATGACCGACGGCCAGCAGGTTTTGCCTGAATCCAACCGGTACGGCAGCAGCGTGGGGCGGTCCATTGCAATCGTCGAGTTCCTTGCCGGCCATCCCCGCGAGACGTTTTCGCTCTCGGAGATCGCCCGTCGATGCGGGATCCCCAAGCCGACGGCGCACAAGATCCTCGGCGCGCTGCACGCGAGCGGGTGGGTCTCCCGATCGCCGCTCAATCTTCGGTACGGGCTGGGACCGACGCTGATCCTCATCGGACACGCGGCGAGTGAAGTCAGGCCCGAGGTCAACCTCGCTCGCCCCGTCATGGAGGAGCTCGCGACCCAGTTTCGCTGCGAGTGCATGCTCAGCACCGCCGTCTCAGACGAAATCCTCATCCTCGAATCCACCGGCCCAGTCGTGCGCGTGGGGTCGACGTTTCGGACCGGCGCTCAGACGCCGCTAGTCGCGCCCTTCGGTGCATGCTTCATCGTGTGGCGGTCGCCGGACGAATGGCACGAGTGGTATGCACGGAGTGGCCTCGGCGACGCGCAGCTGAGAGAGCAGATGGACGCCATTCTCCACGTGACGGTCGAACGCGGCTACGTCGTCACCCTCCACACCGATTTTCAGGACCAGGTCGCCGAGGCCGTGAGGCTCATGCCCAAGGACCTTACGGCGCAACAGATCCGCGCATTCCTAACGCAACGGCTCGCCAGCCTGTCGCAGGTCGCCTACCTCGGCGGTGGCATCGCCGGACGGCAGGGAGCCTGCATGGTCGAGTCGCTCCAAGCGCCGGTCTTCGACGTGGACGGCATGCCACGCTACGATCTGGCGCTCGTCATCCACCGGGAATTCGAGCCGGAAGCGCTCGACCGCATCGGTCGACGGCTCCGCGCCGCGGCTGACGGGGTGAGCGCTGCAATTGAACGGAGCGCCGGCCGCCGTGGCCACTCGAACGAGCGGATCCGGGCCACCTCGCCGGGCACATCACCGCCCCTCTCAAGCTGATGGCGTTGCGTACTCGCGGAGAGAGGGGACGACGTCATTCAGTAGCCGCTGCACGATCGGATCGGGATCGCCTCCCGGGCCGGGCGAGGGCATGAAGATGAAGTGCCGGACGCCTGCGTCGACGAATGCCTGCAGCTTGCGGATGACCTCGCCCGGAGTTCCAGCCACCGCGACGCTGTCGACCATCTCCTTGAAGTCCTGCTGGTAGTTCCCGCCCATGGTGCGGGCGGCACCGTCGCGCGCCCTATCTCCATCGGTGTCGACGTTGGCGAACACGAACAGGTACCAACCGAATCCGGACAGGTCTCTTCCGGCTTCCGCCGCGACCTGGCGGATGGTCTCGGCGGACGCCGCGTAGCGGCGTGCGGAGTAGAGGTAAGGCATCCAACCGTCGCCGAGCAGCGCCGCTCGCTTCATCGCCGGCTCCTTGCGTCCGGCCACGACGATAGGCGGACCGCCCGGCTGGACCGGCGCCGGGTGCACCTTGACGCCTTCCATTGAGTAGAAGGCGCCCTTATGGGAGATCTCATTGGCCGACCAGAGGCGCCGCAAGAGCCCGATGGCTTCGTCGGTCCGACGCCCACGCTCGTTCATGGGGACCTGACAGGCCCGGAACTCGCTCGGGTATTCCCCTCCCACACCGACGCCGAGGATGAGCCGCCCTCCCGTGTCCCGGTCGAGATCGGCTATCTGTTTGGCCACGATCGCCGGGGGATAGAGCGGCAAGAGCAGGATTGACGTGCCCAGCTTGACCCGTTCGGTGACGGCCGACAGACGGGCGAGGCTCATCATCGCCTCGGTGGAGGGGTTTCGGGAGGCGACGTGCCCGCCCGTCCACAGCGAGTCGATGGGCAGGTCTTCCATTCTGCTCACTCGCTTCAGGTCGGCCCCCGACACGAATCCGATCTCGAGCTCTCCGGCCGCGGTCACCCGTGCACCTCCCTCGATCTCGCTGCTCCGACCGGCGGTTGGCCGTCGAGTCCGCCGAACACGTCGTCGGTATCGGCACCCAGTCGCGGACCCGCCCGGTGGATGGCACACTCCCAGTCCGAGAACCGCCATGGTGCGCGCATGACCCGCTGCGCACCGAGGACGGGATGCTCGACGTCCACGAACACCGCTCGGGCCGCAAGATGCGGGTCCGTCGCGAGCTTCGCAAAGCTCATCACCGGGCTGGCGGCCACGCCGGCGGCCCGCAAGGCTGCCGCGGCGTCGTGTGCCGTGCGTGTGGCCGTCCATGCCCGGATGGCCTGGTCCTGCGCCTCCGCGCATCCGAGTACGAGACCCAGGGCGTGTTTCTCCCGGTCGTCAGCCACGGCGACGGCAAGCCACTCGCCGTCGGCGCACGGATAGACGTCGTGGAGCGCCATCGTCGGGTGCCCGTTTGCAAGCCTCGCCTGCCACGGAACCCCGATGACGTGCGCGAGTAGCGCGTCGGGCGCACTGGCCGCGAATACCTCACAAGAGGAGAAGTCGACATGTTGGCCCTTACCGGTCCGGGCGCGATCCAACAGAGCGGCAAGGATGCCGACAGCAAGGGCGGCGCCCACGCGATAGTCCATCGGATCGGTGAGCTGGGTCGGAGGGCCGTCCGCGTACCCCGTCTGCTCGCTGAGACCGCCCGACGCTGCGAAGATGCCTGCCAGTCCGGCCCCCATCGCGTCGGGCCCCGTCGACCCATTGGCCGACGACGATGCCACGATGAGGCGTGGATGGCGGTCGAGGAGGTCGGCGGGACCGAGACCGAACCGCGCCATGACTCCGGGGCGGAAGTTGTCGACGACAATGTCGACGTCGCCGACCAGTTGCTTGACCATCGATGCGCCTTCGGGCTGCGTCAGGTCCACCTCCACGGAGCGCTTGTTCAGATTGAGCTCGTTGAAGATCGGCGAGAGCTCGGTGCCCTCGTAGCGGGCAATGAACCCCGAGCGCGCCGGGTCCAGGCGTTTGGTTGACTCGACCTTCACGACGTCGGCGCCGAGCAGAGCGAGCAGGAGTGTGGCGTACGGTCCCGCTGCGGCCCATGTGAAGTCGAGGACACGAACCCCTTCGAGCATCCGACCGGGCCCACGGGTCAATCCGGCGGTGGGTGCGGCTCGACGCGGCGTGAACCCACTCGAGGAGCCGAGCTGCGGCGATGGCCCCACCGAGACGGGTGTGCGGGACAGCCGGTAGGGCGCGCCGGGCACGCTGACCGAACCGCCGTGGCCGTCGTCAACCTGGTGAAAGAACCCGCGGTGGGCGAGCTGTTCGCTGGCGAGGAGGTCCACGGGCGTTGCGAAGATCCCCGCTGGTGCTCCGGTCCCCGATAAGACGCGTGCCACCTCGGCCTTCGGGCGCGCCGCGCACCACGCGGCGAGGATCTCGCCGAGCCGGGTCGTGTCGTGGGTGCGGGCCTCGGCGGAGCTGAAGCCGGCGTCGCGGAACTCTGCCCCCTCGGGGAGCGCGACGAGACGGTCCCACTGTTCTTCCCTGATGCCGATCACGGCGACCCAGCCGTCCGAGCAGCGCAGCTGCCCCGTGATCCCGTAGCGGCTCCTCTCACGGCCTACATTCACGCCCTCGTTCAGGAATCGGTTCAGCCGGGTTCGGCTCAACGAGAGAATCGACTCCTGCGACGACAGGTCGACCCATTCCCCTCCACCCGAACGGAGGGCGCCGTAGCAGGCGGCCAGCCCAGCGACCGCCGCGTTCCACCCCGCATCGAAGTACCCGATCTCGCTGCCGAGCTGGACGGGAGCCCGATCGGGGAAGAGCTCCCATCCGAGGCCGCTGGGAAGGGTGGAACCCTCACCCGCAGAGTGGAACAGCGTGAGGTGATGTGCGCCGTGTTCGGCATAGGGTCCGGTCGAACCGAAGGGGCGCATGCAAAGGACGACCGTGCCCGTTGCGCCGCGTGCCAGCGCCTCCACACGTGCCGGTTCGGCGTCGGTGACGAACAGGTGTGCCTCGCCGATCAGCTCGCCCAGCCGCCCGTCGCCTTCATCGGTTCCGCCGAGCACCATGCTGTGCTTCCCGGTGCTCAAGTACAAGAAGCGAGCACTCAGGCCGTCACGACGGCGAGGCTCGGCCGAACGAAGAGCGTGACCCCCGGGCGGCTCGACCATCAGGACCTCGGCTCCAAGATCGGAGAGAAGCTTGCCGCAGAAGCCGGCCGCGACACCCTCGGAGAGCTCCAGTACCCGCATGCCAATGAGCGGTCCGTGCTCGACAGTCACCATCGATGTCCATCCTCCCCACCCGCAGTGCTCCTGGGATCGTACAGATCAGGCCAGGACCGCGTGAGCACGATGAGGGGAACCGGGCGTGGACTATACGGTGGCCCGCGACCCGCGGAGGATTCGTCCCGTCATGTCGGCCACGGCCGCATCGAGACCTCCCGCGGGCGCCACGCCGGCGTTGACCAGCACGGCCAGGCCGTGCACCGCGCTCGAAGACGGCCATCCCGAGCACCTCGACGGCCCCCACCATGTCGTCGGTCGCACCCGCCTCGCGGAACGCATCCCGCCAGGGTTCGAGGGCCCACTCACTGGCCCGATGGACCGAGCCGTCGGGGTCGGCGTGCTTGCCAGCGAACATGAGCGCCAGCAGCTCACCCGAACCGGTGACGAAGGCGGCGTAGGCGCGCGCCAGCGCGGTGACACGGGCGTCGAGCGAAGGTCGTGCGCCACCGAGCGCGGCGCGCAGCTCAGCGCCCAGTCGCTCATAGCCCCGCACTGCCAGTGCGTCGAGGAGGGCCTGACGGTCGGCGAAATGCCGGCGGGGGGCGCCGTGGCTGACGCCGGCGGCCCGGGCCAGCTCCCGAAGCGAGAGGGCATCGATGCCCCTGGTCCGCAGCGTCTCCTCGGCCCGCTCCAAGAGGACCGAGCGCAGATTGCCGTGGTGGTAGGGCTGCATCCCGCACAGGGTACCGCTGGGTCCGATGTAAATGTAGGCATTGACATCATTGTTGTCATCGCCTACATTTGGTGCCATGAGCCCCCCTGGCTGGACCGCCGCCGACCTGCCCGATTTACGGGGGCGTACCGCCATCGTCACCGGGGCCAACAGTGGCATCGGTCGCGTGGCTGCGCTCGAACTGGCCCGTGCCGGCGCTGCGGTCACCCTCGGCGTGCGCGACACGACCAAAGGCGAAGCCGCCGCCGCCGCCATGACCGGCGACGTGACCGTCCGACTGCTCGACCTCGCCGACCTGGGATCGATCCGGTCCTTCGCCGACGTCACAGAGGGGCCGGTGGACATCCTCGTGGACAATGCCGGGATCATGGCGACCCCCTTGCAGCGCACCGTCGACGGGTTCGAGCTGCAGATCGGGACCAATCATCTGGGGCACTTCGCCCTGACGAACCTGCTGCTGCCCCAGGTCACCGACCGGATCGTCGTCGTTTCGTCCGATCTGCACCGCAACGGGAAGATGGATGTCGACGACCTCAACTGGGAACGCCGCTCCTACAAGCCTTGGGCGGCCTACTCGCAGTCCAAGCTGGCCAACTTGTTGTTCGTCCTCGAGCTCGAGCGGCGCCTCTCCGAGGCCGGCTCGGCGGTCCGGGCCGTCGCCGCCCACCCCGGATACGCTGCCACCAACCTCCAGGGGCGCACCGGCAATCGGATCTCCAACCTCGCCGCCGCCATCGGCAACCGGCTCATCGCCCAGAGCGACGCCATGGGGGCGCTACCGACCCTCTTTGCCGCCACGGCGGACATTCCAGGCGGCACCTACATCGGACCGGACGGGTTCCGGCACATGCGGGGTCACCCCGCCCTCGACGTACCGGCCCCACAGGCCCTCGACGCCACGACGGCCCGCAGCCTGTGGGAGCGGTCAGAGCAGCTGACCGCCGTGTCGTGGCCGCTGGCTCCCCGTACCTCCCCGTCGGCCTGAACGGCTGCCGTGTCTCCCGTGTCGGGAGGGCTGCGAAACTGGGAACCATGATTGAGGCAGTGGTGTTCGACCTCGACGGGGTCCTCGTCGACTCCGAACAGCTATGGGACCAAGCCCGGAGAGAGGTGGCCGCCGAGCACGCTGGACGCTGGCAGGAGCAGGCCACCACCGCCATGCAGGGCATGAGCTCCCCGGAATGGTCCGGCTACATGCGAGACAGCCTGGGAGTGACTCTCAGCCAGGAGGAGATCGCCGACCTGGTGGTGCAGAAACTCCTCGACCACTACGAGCAGCACCTGCCGCTTCTCCCCGGAGCGGCAGAAGCAGTGCGGCGGATCGGGTCGCGGTGGCCGCTGGCCTTGGCATCCTCGGCCAACCGGCCTGTCATCGACAAGGTGCTCGACCTCTCCGGCCTACGTCATATGTTTCAGACCACCGTGTCGTCAGAAGAGGTGGCTCATGGCAAACCAGAGCCGGATGTCTACCTCGAAGCGGCACACCGGCTTCACCGTCCCCCCCGGTCATGCGTGGCAGTGGAGGACTCCACCAACGGAATCCGCGCCGCCGTCGCCGCCGGTCTGCGCACGGTGGCCATCCCCAACCCGCATTACCCGCCGCCTTTAGACGCGCTCCGTCAAGCCGACGTCACCGTCGAGAACCTCACCGACCTCACCGTGGACGTGATCGACCGTCTCGCCGGCCTCGACCGCCGCGGCCGGTTCGATAGCCGCCTTGACGAGGAGGAGATCCAGTCGTTCCCGGCCTCCGATCCGCACTCCGACTGGGCTGGACCCCCGGACTGACCACGGGAGCGCCCCTTCGTCTGAATCTGGTGGCACCTACGCCTTGCCATTCATGATCATGGTTGTTAGCGTCAACGAGCGTCTCGCCGACGTGCCACCGTTGACCGGGAACGGAGACCAAGAGTGCTGAGGAGGAGGTCGTAATGGAGGGTCGCGAGTATGAAGACGCGGTCTGAGTCGGCGCACCGGGGGAAGAAGGGCCAGCGGTCCTTCACCTGGCGCGAGCCCGGTGAGTGGGTGTACGACGCAGAGAAGAAACTGTCGCACGCGACGGTTCGGCTCAGCATTGACGAGCGGGGGGCCGGGACGACGATCGTGATTGCCAAGTACGAACCCGGGGCGGTGGTCGGTCCCCACTACCACCACGCCGACTACTGCTCGGTCGTGGTCGAAGGTTCGATAGAGATAACCCGGCGAAACCACACCGTTGGCAGCATGCGCGTGGTCAATGCCGGCACCACATATGGGCCGCTGGTCGCAGGGCCCGAAGGCTGCACGATGGTGGACATCTTCGCGACCGGTAGTGCCGACCCGTCTCTATCGGCCATGAATACCTACCTGTGAAACCTCCTTGGGGTCATCCGCTGTGACCGAGGAGGACGTAAAGATGACATTCGTCGTACCTGACTGCCCGTCGCCGAAAGATTTCATCTCCTCTACGCGTCCTGGTCGCAACTGATTCGCGGCTCGTTCATCTCGCCCGCGTACGGTGAACGTCAATGGCGTTGACGCGTGGGCGTTTACCGATTCCGGTCGAGAAGCACCTCCCACTCGACCGGAGGCCGCGTCAACTGGTGCACGCCGGTGTACCGCTCCTGCGTGCCCGGGCGACGGCGGGGTTCCCCCAATGCCCCGTCGTCGCCCGCCCCTTCGCCCACAACGAAGCAAGCGGGTCGATCAGAGAGGGGTGCCCGTTGTGGGTAGCAGGTTCACCATCCGTGCCGAACACCCCGCCTATGCTGCCAAAATCGTGCGATCGACGCTTTGCGGTGCGAATGGCGAGGCCGTGGAACGCGCGACATTGCTCACCTCGGAGTTGGTTGCAGATGCCATGATCGACACCGACGCCGAGCCGCAACTCTTCATCGACGCGCGGGAGGGTCACGTGTACGTCGAGGTGAGAGCTACCGACTCACTTCGTCGACTCGTCGAACCGTTGAGAACTTGCGGGTGGGCCTTGACCCTCTTGAACACCGTGACCTCTTCATGGGGCATCGAATCTCGCAGCGACTGCAGGGCGGTCTGGTTCGCCCTCAACTTCTAACGTCATCGCAGGTCAGGTCGGTCGCCAAGCTCACGCGTCTCACCCGGTGCGCGGAACGTGCCGCAACTCGTCGATCGTGCGAATGTCGCAGACGCCTGGCACGCGGCGGGTAGGGAATCAGAATTAGGCGTAATCTGTCGAGGAGAAGTGAAGGAGCAAGGTCGAGGGGGTCCCATGAGCGAACTGGTCATCCGAGGCGGGACGGTCGTAGACGGAACGGGTAGGCCCGGCCACCGAGCCGACGTGAGCATCGACGGCGGTCGTATCTCCGCCGTCGGCAAGGGGTTGGACGGGGAGCGAGTGCTCGACGCCGGCGGTCACGTTGTGGCACCGGGGTTCATCGACATCCACACCCACTACGACGCCCAGGTGTTCTGGGACCCGAGTCTCACCCCTTCGTGCTTCCACGGAGTCACCACAGTGGTGGCGGGCAACTGCGGCTTCTCCATCGCACCCACCCGTACCGAGCACCGTAGCCTGATCGCCCACACCCTCGAGAACGTGGAAGACATGGATGTCTCAGCCCTAGAGGCCGGCATCCCCTGGGACTTCTCCACCTTCCCCGAGTACCTCGCCTCGGTCGAGCGGCACGGCCTCGGCCTGAACTTCGCCGCCTACCTGGGCCACACCGCGCTCCGCCTGTTCGTCATGGGCGACGACGCCTACGAGCGGGCTGCCAGTCCCTACGAGATCGACCGCATGCAGGCCGTCCTCAAGGAGGGGCTGGAGGCCGGCGCCGCCGGCTTCGCCACCAGCTCCTCCCCCACCCACTTCGGGGCCGACGGGAAGAAGATCCCGAGCCGGTTCGCCGAACGGCAAGAGCTCGAGGCCCTGCTCGCTACCTTGGGCTCGGTCGGCCGGGGTGCGGCCGGCTTCGCACCAGGCGACGTCGCCATCGACGACCTCTACGACCTTCAACTCGCCACCGGGGTCCCGTTCACCTACGGAGCCCTCCTCACGTTCCCTACCGGATCCCACCATCGCCTGCTCGAGGTGAATCGGTCGGGCTGGGGTCGAGGGGCAGAGGTCTGGCCCCAAGTCTCCCCCCGTCCTTTGTGCTTCACCATGAAGATGACCGAGCCGTTCACGCTCAACGTCAACCCGATCTTCGCCGAGCTGATCGGTGCGCCGGTGGCGGCCCGGGTTCAGGCCTACGCCGATCCGGCGTGGCGCCAAAAGGTGCTCGATGCCTGGGCCGAGAGCACACGCATGCAGCCTCGGTGGGACACCTACGTGTTCGCCGAGTCCGTCCACCACCCCGAGATCGTCGGGCGCCGCTTGCTCGACATCGCCGCCGAACAAGGTGTCGGCCCTCTCGATGCCCTCCTCGACTTCGCGTCCGAAGAGCCCGAGCTTCGTATCGCCAACTTCTTGGCCAACGACGACACCGACGAGGTGGCCAAACTGCTGATCCAAGAGCACGTCACCTTGGGTCTCTCCGATGCCGGCGCCCACGTCGGCCAGCTCTGTGACGCACCCCAAGCGACCGACTTCTTGGGTAACTGGGTACGCGATCGCGGGATCATGCCGATCGAAGAGGCCATCCGCCGTCTGACCAGCCAACAAGCCGACATCTTCGCCATGACCGACCGCGGCCGGCTGGTGCCCGGTGCCTGGGCCGATGTGGTGGTCTTCGATCCCGGGACGGTGTCTCCGGGGCCCACCCGGCGAGTCGCCGACTTTCCGGCCGGCGCCGAGCGCCTCACCGCTGACCAACCCACCGGCATCCGCCACATCCTCGTCAACGGCACCCCCACGCAGATAGACGGCGTGCACGACTTCGCTGCCCGCGCCGGCCGACTGGTCAAGCCCGGACGCCGCGACTGACCACCCGGAAGCGTCCGACCTTCACCCGAGCCGGGATCAGGAGAGCAAAGGACTCTGGGTTCTCGGGAGCGCTCCACGCCCAAGAGGAGCTGATCGGCCCCCGCCGCTCACGCTCCGGGCGGAGGCATCATCCGGCGAGAACGTCGTGCACGGCGTCACGGAGCAGGTCCCCCAACTCTTGATTCGGGGTGGCGACGAAGGCGTCGCCGGAGAGGAAGAGGCCGGCAAAGACCGCACCGAACGAGCACGCCATCCGGACCCGGTCACGCAGCGGGAGTCGGGGGTCGGCGAGGATACGGCGGAACCTGTTCTGGATGTCGTCGTGTTCGGCGTCGTGGTCCTTGCTGTGCAGTTTCTCCAGGGCGGCCTGGTTCCGCTCGTGCATGAGAAAGATCTTGCGCTGAGCCAGCATCTGGTCGACTATCTGGTCGAGCAGCTCACCCCACAGCTCGAGTGTGATCGGCTCCTCGGTCATCTGGCTGAGGGCACCCTTGCCGAACTCGTGGAGTCGCATGTGGAGCGCCATCAGGATGTCGTCCTTGGAGGCGAAGTGGTAGTAGAGCGCCGCCTTGGTGACACCGAGTGTCTCGGCGATCTCCCGAAGCGAGGTGGCGTCGAAGCCCTTCTTTGTGAAGAGGTCAAGGGCGACATTGAGGATGCGCTCCCTGGTCGAAGCTACCTCGGGCTCAACCTGATCCGGTTCGGCGTGCACTGCGGCGTCTGTCACTGATGGCCATTCTACTGGGATTTATTTTACTTGACGGCAGGTAAGCTCTACCCTACCCTATGATGGTACTCACTATACTAACCGACCGGTAAGGACGCGAGGGATGGCGACGACTCCGCTGATGATCGAGGCCGAGGGGCTGACAAAGCGCTACGGCGACACCGAGGCTCTCGCCGGCGTGGACCTCTCCGTGCCGGCGGGGTCGATCCTGGGCCTGCTCGGACCAAACGGCGCCGGCAAGACCACCGCCGTGCGGATACTGACCACCCTGGCCCGACCCGACTCGGGACGCGCAGTGGTGGCCGGGATCGACGTCGTGGCTCACCCCGCCGAAGTGCGACGCCATATCGGCGTGGCCGCCCAGGACGCCACGCTGGATGGCCTCCTGACGGGACGCCAGAACTTGGTCCTGGTCGGGGAGTTGAGCGACATGGGTCGCGCCCAGTCCCGGGCGCGAGCCACTGAGCTGTTGGCGCAGTTCGAGTTGACCGACGCCGCGGACCGGGTCCTGAAGGGCTATTCGGGTGGCATGCGCCGGCGACTGGACCTGGCCGCAAGCCTGATGACGCGGCCCCCCGTGCTGTTCCTCGACGAGCCCACCACCGGCCTGGACCCGACAAGCCGCCAACGGGTGTGGGAGGCCATCCGGGAACTGCTCGCTCAGGGCGTGACGGTGCTCTTGACCACGCAGTACCTCGACGAGGCTGACGCCCTTGCTGATCGAATCGTCGTCGTTGACCACGGAAAGGTGATCGCGGAGGGTACGCCCTTGGAGTTGAAGGAAGCGAGCCGGAGCGCCCACTTGGCTGTGACGTTGGCCGTCGCGCACCTGGGGGCGGTGCCGGCGCTGGCAACCCTGGTCCAGGGCCGGATCTCCGTCAGTGAAGACGGCCGACGTCTCAGTGCCGCGGTCGACAACACGCCGGGATTGGCCACTGCGGTGGTGCGTACCCTCGATCAGGCCGGAGTGCTGGTGGACAACATTGAGGTGCGCCAGCCCTCGCTCGATGACGTGTTCTTCTCCCTCACGGGCGGACATCTTGAGGAGGACGAGGGAGATCTCGCCGGAGATGTGAGTGCTACGGGTTCCGACCAGAGCGAGTTGGAAGGGGCGAAGGCATGACGACGACGACACTGACGCAAGGGCGCGTTGAAGTCCCTGGAGCGGGCAGGTCGTCCGGGGCCTTCCTTGGCCGTATCCTCGACGTGTGGGCCATGACCCGACGCAACCTGGTGCACATCTCGCGCGAGCCGATGCAGCTCTCCGACGTGACCGTTCAGCCCGTCCTGTTCACGGTGCTGTTCATCTACATCTTTGGCGGCGGCATCCCGATCCCCGGCGGGGGAAGCTACACGGACTTCGCCCTCGCCGGGCTTCTGGCCCTCAACCTCGTCACCTCGACCATGGGCACCGCGGTCGGGTTGAGCACGGACCTTCACGAGGGCATGGTCGACCGATTCCGCACGTTGCCGATGTGGCGGTCCGCCATGCTGGTGGGCCGCTCCATCGCAGATCTCATGACCTCCGTGCTGTGCGCGCTCATCGTCGGATTGACCGGGCTCGCTGTGGGTTGGCGGCCTGATGCCAACTTCGCCTCGGTGATCGGGGGCTTCGCCCTATTGCTGTTCTTTGCCTACTCGTTGACGTGGATCGCGGCGTGCGTGGGGCTCAACAGCAAGAGCCCTGAGTCAGCGGCCTCGTT
Organism: uncultured Acidimicrobiaceae bacterium; assembly: GCA_963779735.1. GTDB lineage: Bacteria > Actinomycetota > Acidimicrobiia > Acidimicrobiales > RAAP-2 > Bog-473. Next base: position 33,573 of record CAVZZJ010000011.1, on the reverse strand, counting down.
CGGCTTCATCGTCCTGTTCCCGCTGGCCTTCGTCTCCAACGCCATGGTGCCCACACAGCACATGCCCGGATGGTTGCAGGCGATCGCGGACTGGAACCCCGTCAGCGCTGCGACCGCGGGTGCCCGAAACCTTTGGGGAAACCCGAACCCGTCGGCCACCATCCACGCGTGGCCCATGCAGCACCCGGTGGAGGCCGCCCTCATCTGGTCCGTGCTGATCCTGGCGGTGGCCGCCCCCTTGGCATCGCACTTCTTCAAGCGTCGCACGACGGAGTAGGCGGCCCGTCACCCTCGGACCAACCGTTGTAGAGTGAGTGACCGGCATCCGCTAAAGAAGGGAGCGGGGCACATGGATGAGCGCGCCGTTGTGCCATTTGATCAACACTCCCTCGAGTACAAGGAGTCCTTCCCCAAGATCAGCCACCGTATCCGGTCCCGCTGCCCCGCGGCGTGGACGGAGGAGTATGGCGGCTACTGGGTCATCAGCGGACGAGAGTTGATCGGGGAGATGGCGAAACACCCCGAACTTCTCTCCAACGACCACGATCCCCTCGGCGTCCGGCGGGGGTACGAGGGCATCGCCATTCCGTCGCCGCAGGGCGCCACCACACGCGGCGGCTTCATCGAAATGGATCCGCCGGACCAGCTCGAGTACCGACGTGTCCTGAACCCGTACCTCTCGCCAGTCGCCATTGAGCGGTGGCGGCCAATGGTCCGCGAGCTCAGCCACGCGTGCATTGACGAGATCATTGAGTCGGGGCGCCTCGACTTCGTGGACGACATGGCCAACATCGTGCCCGCCGTCCTCACCATGGGTATGCTGGGCTTTCCGCTCACGGACTGGGTCATCTACTGTGAACCGGCCCACGCCATGGTCTACACGCCTCCGCATAGTCCCGACTATCGGCGAGTACTCGAGCAGGCGTTCGCCATGGGCGGCAAGCTGGCGGAGGAGATGGAGACGGCCCGTGTCAACCCACGTCCGGGCATGTTGAAAGCGCTGATCGACGCCCAGGCCGCCGGCGCCCCATTCGTCGACGACGACATCCTCGGCACTCTCACGCTGCTCATCGGAGGTGGGTTCGACACGACGACCTCCCTCACCTCTCACGCGCTCACCTGGCTCGACCGACACTCCGACCAGCGTCAACCCCTGCTCGACGATCCCGGGCTCCTCGACACGGCTACGGAGGAGTTCGTTCGCTTCACCACCCCGGCGCAGGGCGGTGGCCGGACCGTCACCCGTGACTGCGACATCGGCGGCCACTCCTTCCACGCGGGCGACCGGGTCTGGATGGCATACGGGATGGCCAACCACGATCCGGGGGCGTTTGACGAGCCCGATGAGATCGTCCTCGATCGGTTCCCCAACCGTCACGCCGGTTTCGGCCTGGGTGTCCACCGTTGCATCGGATCCAATCTGGCGCGGATGACGTTCAAGACGATGCTGACCGCAGTGCTCGAGCGGCTACCTGACTACCGTCTCGTCGAAGGGGGAGCGGTTCGCTACGAAGACATCGGGACGATCAACGGCTACCAGCACTTACCGGCCACCTTCTCTGCGAGCGCCCGCCTGGGGCGGCCGCTCGAGCAGGTCATAGACGACTGGGCAGCCACCTTGTACGATGGCTCCCCGGCGAACTGAGACGGGGCATCGGCATGCAAGTGCGCATCGACCCCGACGTGTGCCAGGGCCACACACTCTGTGCCTTGGCGGCGCCCCAGATCTTCCTCCTCCGCGAAGAGGACGGCCACGCCTACGTCGAGTCGGCGGACGTACCCGCCGATCTGGAGGACCTCGTCCGAACGGCGGTGGCCACGTGCCCCGAGGGGGCCATCACCATAGACGAATGACCATCCGACGTCTCATCCTTCTGGTCCGGAGGTGCCCGAGGCCCCGGAGACCTGGTGAGGGGTGGGGCCCATGAGGTGACAACGGACGGCGATCCCGCCGATCTCGGTGGTGACCGGCTCCTCGACGGCGCACACCTCCATGGCGTGGCGACAGCGGGTCCGGAAGTGACAGCCACTGGGGGGGTTCATGGGAGAAGGAATGTCGCCCTCCAAGACGATCCGCAGTCGTCGTCGGGCCGGATCGATGCTGGGCGAAGCCGAGAGAAGGGCCTGGGTGTAGGGATGGTGGGCCGAACCGAAGAGTTCCTCGACCGGTCCTTCCTCGACGATGCGCCCGAGGTACATCACGGCCACTCGCTGGCTGAGGGTGCGGACGAGGTTGAGATCGTGGGAGATGAACAGGTAGGCGATGCCCAGACGTTCCTGGAGTTCGCCCAGGAGGTCGACCATCTGCACCTGAGTGGCGACGTCCAGCGAGCTGAGCGGCTCGTCGAGCGCCAATAGCTCGGGTTCGGTGGCCAGGGCTCGGGCGATCGCCGCCCGTTGCAACTGACCGCCGGAGACCTCGCGGGGGCGGCGCCGGGCAAACGATGCCGGGAGGCGGACCTGCTCGAGCAGCTCAGCCGTCCGCTGCTCGCGAGTGGCGCGCCCGAGCTCGGTGTGGACTACCAGCGCCTCGCCCACGCTCGATCCGATGGTGGCGAGCGGATCGAAGGAGGAATAAGGATCCTGGAAGACCAGCTGCATCCTTCGACGCAAAGTCCGCAGACGGGCACCCTTGACGCGGGTGATGTCCTCGCCGCCGAGCACGACCCGCCCGGAGGTGGGGCTGATCAAGCGCAACAGCAGTCGGGCCAGGGTCGACTTGCCCGAGCCGCTCTCACCGACGAGCCCGAGCGTCCGTCCGCGTAGGACGGAGAGATCCACGTCATCGACGGCGTGCACCGTGCCTTTGCCCCGGCCCGGAAGGCGGACCGAGAAGTTACAGGACACCCCGACCAGCTGGGCCACAATCTGCTCCTCCGGCGTCAACGCCGAGGCCGTTTCGAGGTCGCTCGTCACTGTGCACCGACCGGGTCGGCTCCGAGCCGGGTGGCCACGTCGGACCCGACGCCGGGCAGCGTGAGCTCCCCCATTCGCCGACATCTGCTCTCCCGATCCTGGCCCGCTCCCGCCAGGACGATGGGCTCGCTCCGACAGGTGTCCTCGGCATAGGCGCAGCGCGGATGGAACCGGCAACCCGAGGGGAACTGGCCGGCCTGGGGAACCTGGCCGGCCACGAGCGCCAGGCGGTCCGCCGGGCCCCGGATGCCCGGGGAAGCCGCCAGGAGGGCTGCCGTGTAGGGATGACATGGGCGGGCAAAGAGATCAGCGGTGGCGGCGCGCTCGACCACCTGGCCGGCGTACATCACGGCGACTTCGTCGGAGAGCTCAGAGATCAAGGCAAGGTCGTGGGTGACGAACAGCACGGCCAGGTCCTCGGTCTGGCGCAACTCGTTGAGGAGCTCGACGATCTGAGCCTGGACGGTCACGTCCAGCGCCGTGGTCGGCTCGTCGGCGATGAGCAGGCGCGGGTGACAACTGAGTGCCATGGCGATCATCACCCGCTGGCGCATCCCACCCGAGAGCTGGTGCGGGTAAGCGGAGAGACGTTGCCCGGGATCGGGGATGTGCACGCTCTCGAGGAGACTGGCCGCTCGGTCCCGCGCGGCGGCCCGGCTCACCTTTTCGTGCAGCCGAATGGCCTCCATCACCTGGTAGCCGACGGTGAACGAGGGGTCCAGGCTGGCCAGCGGATCCTGGAAGACCATGGCGATGTCGCGCCCTCGGATCCGTCGTAACTCGTCGAAGTCCATGTCGAGCAGGTCGCGCCCGTCGAAGCGGATCGACCCCCCGACGATCTGGGCCGGCGGCGAAGGCAGGAGGCGCAAGACGGCGAGTGAGCTGACGGTCTTGCCGCAACCCGACTCACCCACCAACCCGACGATCTTGCCTGCACCGACATCGAGGGACACGTCGATCGACCACCCGGACCCGTCCAGCATCCGTCTCGAACTCGATGCACAGGTCGCGGATCTCCAGGAGCGCCGGCTGCGTTGGACTGCGACACCCCCTCGGTCCGTGCGGGCTCTGTGGGGCGAGCCACCGCGGTGATGCCTCGTTGGCGCTTGACACCGCGCTGGCGACGCGTTCGGGTCGTCGCACCGCTGATCGTGTCACGAAGGGAGTCACCGATCGTGTTGAAGGCCAGCACGGTGAGCGTGATGGTGAGCCCGGCTGGAACCAGGGACCACGGGTGGGTGAAGAGCGAGGTGTCGTAGGCCTCCTGGAGCATGGACCCCCAGCTGGCCGAGGGAGGGGGCGGTCCCAGTCCCAGGAAGGCGAGTCCGGACTCGGCCAGCAAGGCGGAGCCGAGGGCGATGGCGATCCCGACCACCAGTCCGGTCATGACGTTGGGGAGGATCCGCACGAGAACGATGCGGACGGGGGGCGAGCCGATGGAGGTCGAGGCCTCGACGAAGGACTCCTCTTTGACCGCCAATGTCTGCCCGCGAATGAAGCGTGCGAAGCCCGGCGCGAAGACCAGGGCCAGTGCCAGGGAAGTGTCGTTCACCGACGTTCCGACGACGGCCACGACCGCCAGGGCGAGCACGAGCGGCGGGAAGGCCAGCCCGGCGTCGGTCGCCCGCATGAGGAGGTAGTCGATCCGACCGCCCCGGAACCCGGCCACGAGGCCGATGATTAGCGCCAGGACCAGGGCCAGGCCCACCGTCTCGAAGGTCACCTGCATGGAGCTCCGGGCCCCGTAGATGAGACGAGAGAGCACGTCGCGCCCCAGGTCGTCGGTTCCGAGCCAGTGGCTGCTGCTGATCGGGGCCGAGGGCTGGAGCAGGTTCTGGGCGTCTGGATCGTGCGGCGCGATCAACGGGGCAAAGAGGGCAAAGACGACCATCAGCAGCAGCCAGGCGATCGACAAGAGGACGCCGGCATTGCGAAGGAACCGCTGCAGGCGTCGGTGCTCCGCCCACCACTGGCGCAGCGACCGGTGCTCGTTGTCCCTAGCGCCGAGATCACTCACGACGGTCGTCACGCCACCCGTACCTTGGGGTTCAAGTACCCGTAACTGATGTCAACCAGAAGGCTCATGGCCATCTGGAAGAGGACGAAGACGATTGCCACCCCCTGCACCACTGGCAGGTCGTGATCGGTGATGCCGCTCAGCATGTAGGGGCCGAGGCCCGGGATCGAAAAGATCTGCTCCACGATCACTGCGCCACCGAGCAGGTAGCCGATCTGGACTCCGAAGATCGTCACCACCGGCATGGAGGCGTTCTTGAGCGCATGGCGAAGCAGCACCGAGCGGCGGGTCCCCCCCTTGGCCCAGGCCGTGCGGACGTAGGGGGTGTCGAGCGCGTCGATGAGCGAGGCCCGCAGCTGGCGGGCCAGCGTTGCCCCGACCAGCAGACCCAGGGTCAGTGCGGGCAGGGTGATGTCGGTGAGCCAGCCGGTGAACGACGTCGTGATAGCGATGTAGCCGGTCGGCGGAAAGATCTTCCAGTGCACGGCGAAGATCGACACGAAGATGATGGCCAGCCAGAAGCTCGGCACGGCCAAGCCCAGTGTGGAGAAGGTCCGGGTGCCGGCGTCGAGATTTCCCCCAGGGCGAACGCCGGACAGGATGCCCAGTGGTATGCCGACGATGAGGGACACGATGGCAGACGCCACGACGAGGCCGAAGGTCACCGGGAACCGAGCGGCGATCTGCTGGCTCACCGACTGGCCGGTTGAAAGCGAGGTTCCGAGATTTCCCCGAACCGCTCCGGAGAGCCAGTGCCAGTACTGGACGATCAATGGATCGTTGAGGTGTAACTGCGCCCGGACCCGGGCGATCTCGGCCGGCGTGGCACTCAGGCCGCCCGCCAGAGTGATCGCCGGATCGCCGGGAACGAGCGCGAGTAGGAAGAAGATGGCGAAAGAGACGATGAGCAGCACCGGAATGATGCTCAGCAGACGCCGTAGGACCAATCTGCCCACTCGACCCCCATGGCAGCCGCCACTGTCGTCGTCAAGAGCCTGACACCCTAGCGATGCCAGCCGCGTTCATCCTAGTCACGGTCACGATGGAGTTGTCGGGACGGAGCGGCCGGCTGCACCACGCCAACCCGCCGGAGAATCAGAACAGGCTGTCGTGAACATTTTCGTCTCGAACACTGGACAATCGCATGAGTTCGGTTCAAGCTTGCGTTCAAGCGAACCTGACGCCACGTCTAAGTTGACGAGTGTTGTGATTCGTGTCCGGGCAAGGGTGCGCGGCCGAAATGGGGGGAAGTAGATCGTGTCCTGAGACCTATCGTTCGAGCACGCCAATGCGGACCACGACTCGCGCACCGCCATTCAGTGGTCACCGCCACCAGAGCGTCCTCGCCACTAGAGCGTTCTCGTCGTCGTACCCGTCGGGCTGTTCCACCCGCGGCCGATCAAGAAACACCGATTATTCCACGAAGATCAAGGGGGGAACTGATGAAGATCAAGGGCGGAATGCCGGCCCGGAGCGTCGCCGTGGTGGCGATGGCCGTCGGCCTGATGCTGAGTGCCCAGGTTCTGCTGCCCGGGGGCGCCACCGCCGGAGCCGCCTCGGGCGGCACATACGGCGACCTGACCACCGGGTACGACCTCTCCGAGACCATCAACCCCATCGAGTTCGATCCCGCCCAGTTCACCAGCTCGGCCTGCTGCTTCGCCTACGACTGGGCAATTTACGCTGGGCTCCTGCGCGAGACATCGAGTGGCTCCTACGTCCCTGACCTGGCGTCCGCCGCCACGGTGGTCAACCCCAGCACCCTCGACATCACCATCCGTCCGGGCCTCGTCTACTCCAACGGCACCCCCCTGGACGCCGCCGCCGTCAAGGCGGGGTTCGAGCGCAACCTGACCAACCCGCACCCTGGGGTGTGGGACCAGTCCATGTCCGAGATCTCCTCAATCAACGTCACCGGGACCGACTCGTTGGTAATGGACTTCTCGCAGCCGGTGGCCAGCACCTTCTACCCGCTCCTGGCCGACCAGGAGTCCTTCATGGCCCTGCCCACGGGTCCGAACTCGGCGAACCCGAATCAGAACGTGGTCGGCGCCGGCCCGTTCATCTTGAAGAGCTACGTCGAGGGCGAAAAGATCGTCATGGTGAAGAATCCTCGCTACTGGGACGCCAAGGCCATCCATCTCTCGGGCATCACCTTCGTCAACGTTCCCCTCGGACCCCAACAGCTCACCTCTCTCGAATCGGGGCTGGTGCAGGTCGAGGGCATCCCAGACAACGACATCCCGGCCTTGGATGCCCAGACCAACCTCCAGTCCAACTCGCTGTTCCCCGACGCCAGCTACTTTTTCGTCCCCATCTGCAAGGCCTCTGGACCGTTGGCCAACGTCAAGGTCCGTCAGGCCCTCAACTTCGCCACCAACCGGACGGCCATCAACAAGGCTCTCCTCTTCGGCAAGGGCGAACCGGCCTGGAGCATCTTCCCGTCCTCGTCGTCCTTTTACGACGCATCACTGACCAACATTTACGCCTTCAACCTGAAGAAGGCCAAGGAGCTGCTGGCCCAGGCGGGATACCCCCACGGCTTTTCCACCAGCCTCATGGCCCTACCCGAAGCCCAAACTGCTCAGCTGGCCACGGTGCTCCAAGAGGAGTGGAAGCAGATCGGCGTGTCGGTGCAGATCGTCCAGACCTCGAACTACGTGACCGACTTGTACACCGATAACAAGGCCCAGTTGGGACTCAACCCGGAAGGATTGCCCGGAATCCAAAAGCTGACCACCCAGTACATTCCCGGCGACGTGGGTGACCTGTGCGACTACAACAACCCCACCCTGAACGCCTTGACCAAGGAGGTCGAGGCGCTCCCGCCGAGTAGTCACAAGCTCAAGAGTGTCTGGGGCCAGATTCAGGAGTTCGTCATCAAGAACGCCCTCTCGGTTTACGTCGACTACGCGCCGATCGTGACCGGGGCGGCCAAGGACGTGACGGACCCCCAGAACATCCCCTACGTGGGAGGCGTCTTGAACTACTGGGTGGTGTCGGTCCCGAGTTGAGTGCGGAGGGTGGGTTCTAGCCTCCGACCCTCCGAGCCGGCCGGAACTCGTTTCGCTGGCCGTTTGCACTCGACACGACGATCGGACGATTGACCCACTCCTCGGCCTCTAAAGCCTCCAACAGGTCGAGGTCTCGAGACTCGGCGTAACAACGAACCCTGGGACCGACGTCGCATATGGCTATGGCCCGTTTGGTTCCGTCTCGACCGTGGACGACCGTGTAGGCGGCCAGAGTCGCTGGTCCTTCCGTGGGACCGACGATCATCGACGCCGGTTGCGCATTGAGTGTGGCCTGAAGGTCCCGTGGAGCGACCACAGGGCCGGGCGTCGCGGAATATACGGCGGTGCTGTGTTTCGAAAGGTGCATCCCGACACCCGTGATCAAACCACGTTGCTCGGGGCCTTCGCGCAACCGTGAGACCATCTCGGCGACACCGTGCATCATGTAGTTGCTCGACGGACCGCCGTGGTAAGGGAGCCCGCCGGTCACGGTCACCGCGCGAGGATCATTGAGTTCGAGGCCGATCGCATCCCGACTGAAGTTGATGCTGGCGGAGAAACAGCTATAGAGGTCGAAGAGGTCGACTTCGTCGAGCGAGCGGATTCCAGCCAGCCGGATGGCCTCCGCCGAGGTGGCCGCAGCAGCGGGCGATCTCCAAAGATCGGGGTGCTGGGCCACATACGGTGGGTCGTCAGCCTGGGACCAGCTACGAAGATAGATGCGGCCATCGCGGCGGATCCCAAGCTCATTTGCCCGCTGTTCGGTTGCAAGAATTACGGCGGCCGCCATGTCCACCTCCAAAACCGCGGTCATATACTTCGTATACGGATAAGCAACCATCCGATTCGTGGGCGCAGGAGAGATGATCTCCTGCGCACTCCGCTCGGTTGGGAACCAGGCGTACGGATTATGTGCGGCCACCGTCGAACAGCGGGCCAGCTGCGAGCCCAATTGTTCCCGATAGTGCTCCGGGGGAACGCCGAGACGGCCGCGTCGAGCGATGTCGCGGATGGCAAACGTCGCATACGCGTTGTGGAGCTCATGCGACACCTCTGCCTCGTTGGGTGGGTAGTCGAAGGGCAGCGACACGGGGCCGGCCGAGTGGGACCATTCAAGTTCGATGTGCTGGGCGTAGGCCCGTCGGACCGTGTCCAACGCCTCAGCGCCAACCAGGATCGCCAACTCAATTTCGCCAGCGAGCATCCGAGCGGCCGCATCGGAGATCAGTGCTTGGGCCACGACGCCGCCGATGCCGCTGTACCGCTGATAAGCTTCACGACAGCCCAAGCGGTCAGCGAGGCGGCCCGTGGGATCGTCGTACTTCCAGCTTTGGCAGAACACGACACCGAGATGGTCAGCCTGAGCCAGCACACCGGAGTCCCCACTATCGGAGGCCGCTTGTCGACAGACCTCCTCCCACATGTCGAGCGGTTCCGGGGCCAGTTCCCCACCGCGGTGGTAGGTGGTTCGACCGATGCCGATGATGCAGGGTGAACGTGGATCAACAGCCATGGCACATCTTTCCAATCGGCAGGCACACTCTACGGAACGATTGACGGAAAATCCCCCGCTTACTACATTGTGCACACAACGCGGTAGACGGGGGGCGGCTGTGCCTGAACATCTGGCTTGGTTGGTCTCGGCTCAGGGCCGCGTCATTGGGCCGGCGAGCCAATGGCAGTCATGGTTGCCGATCCGCTGTCGCGCGATGCCGTGACCGATTCCCACGGCATCGCCGTTGCCGACTCGACGCCGGCCGATCCAACGAAGCCGCTCGCCGGCATACGCGTCGTTGAAGTAGCACAGTGGGTTTTCGTCCCCGGCGCCACGGCGATGCTGGCCGACTGGGGAGCAGACGTGATTAAGGTCGAGCATCCGGTCTACGGAGATGCAGTTCGCGGGCTCAATCAAAAGAACCGACCGAATCATCCGGCCTCCTCTCACAATACTCAGCACAGCAATCGGAACAAACGAAGCATCGGCATCGACCTGCACAAAGAGGCAGGGCATGACACTCTGATGCGAATTGTGGAGACTGCCGACGTGTTCGTGACCAACTTTCTCCCCGATGCTCGGCGTCGGCTTCGAATCGACGTCGACGATGTACGGGCATCCAACCCGTCAATCATTTATGCCCGCGGCTCGGGAGTGGGGCCTCGGGGCAATGAGGTCGAGAGTGGCGGCTACGACTACGCGACATTCTGGGGAAGGGCGGGGGTCGGCAACGCGTTTCACAATCCGTCGTTGCCCTACCCCGTAGCGGGTAATGCTTCGTTCGGCGATCTGATCAGCTCCCCCGTCCTTGCCGCGGGTATCTCGGCTGCCATCGTCAAGCGACTCCAGACTGGTGAGCCCTCCGTCGTCGACGTGTCGCTCCTGGGCGTGGGAGCATGGGTCATCGCCGGAGACATCGTCACCACCGCGCTTGGTCGCCCCCAACCCTCCGTAGCCCTGGCACCCCACGATCAGCCGGCAAATCCGATGGTCAACATCTACAGGACCAAGGACGATCGGTTCATGACCGTTGTCTCCCTGCAGTCGGACCGGTCGTGGCCCGACTTCTGCGCCCGCATAGGCCGTCCAGATCTCCCTGACGATCCCCGTTTCGCCGACGCCGAACAGCGAGCGCGCTATCGGAGCGAATGTGTCGCCGAAATCGACCAGCAGTTCGCAAAGCGAACACTCGACGAATGGCGGAGTGCCTTTGCTGGCGCTGACTTCGTGTGGGAGCCGATGCAAACGCCCGACGAGGTCGGACGCGACCCACAGGTTCTGGCCAATGATTACATCACAAGCGTGGAGACATTAGGCGACGACACCATCACCCCTATCCTCGTCGCCTCGCCCGTCCAGTTCGAAGAGCGGAGCTGCACCCCCTTGCGCCGGGCACCCTACGTCGGGGAGCACACCGAGGAGATCCTCATTGAAGCTGGCCTGACATGGGATGCCATCGGCGGACTCAAGACGGAGGGTGCCGTCAGTTGACGCGGGGCCAACTCGTGCTCGACTTTGGGGAAAGGGCAGACTAAGTTCACCCGTAAGCCGCACCGGCAAGAAAGCGGCTTGGGGGAGGGAAATCTTCATGGCGACGAAGAACAGACTTCGCTACATCGACTCCGACGGCCACATCCTTGAGCCACCAACGGAGTTACCCCAGTACGCACCGCTCAAGTACCGCGACCGCATCTGGCACATTGAAACGGACGAGGCCGGCGAGGAATGGCTCCTCTACAACGACGTTCGCATGCCCGCCAACGGTCTGTCCGCCGCCGGCGTCGCCGGGGCGAGCGACGAAGACCGGGCCAGGGCCTTTCGCGGGGAGATGCGCTACACGGAGACCAGACCGGCCGCCTGGAACGCCAAAGCGCGCCTGCAGGACATGGATCAGGACCACATCGATCTCGCCGTGCTGTACCCGACCATGCTGCTCGGCCTTCAGAGCGTCCGAGACGTCGACTTCGCCGAAGCCCAGGCCCGTGCGTACAACGACTGGTGCTCGGATCACGTGATGCAGGGCGAGGGGCGTCTGTTCGGTGCGGGAGCCGTTCCCCCGATGCACGACCCCGACGACGTCGTCCGGGTCGCCGCCGAGATCCGACGGGTGGCCGAGCTTCCCGGCATGGTGTCGGTATTCATGCGACCCAACCCGGCTGTGGATTGGCGGCCGTTCAACGATCCGGTCTACGACCCGATCTGGCAGGCGTCGGCGGACACTGGACTGCCGATCGCCCTTCACCCCTTCCTCTCGCCCGATCTGCCGGGCGCCTGCATCGGCCTCCGTCTGGGACGCCCCCGCAACCAAGACGGCTCCTACGCCGACGATTTTGACCCGAACCGGATCCTCGACACGCGGGAGCAGTTGGCGAACTCCGAACAACGCCCGAGCGTGCTCTTCACGCAGGCCATCGCCAATCCGGTGGACGTCATGAGCTGCATCGCCTATCTGTTGGCCGGTGGGGTGTGCGAGCGCTTCCCCGACGCCAAGTTCATCTTCCTGGAAGCAAACGGGGGCTGGCTGGTGCCCTGGCTCGAGCGTTTGGACCACCACTGCCGGAAATTCCAGTGGGAAGTGCCCGACCTGTCCATGCTGCCATCTGACTACATGCGCCGGCAGTGCTGGATCAGCTTCGATCCGGACGAGGCCATGCTGGGTGCCACGGCGGACTCACCCTTGGTCGGAGCCGAGCGAATCATCTGGGCCAGCGACTACCCGCATCCTGATGCGAAATTCCCAGGCGTCACCGAGGAGCTGGCCGAAGCCCTCGACGGTCTTTCGTTCGAGCAGAAGCGCCAGATCACCTCGGAATCGGCGGTGGCGCTCTACGGCATCGGCTGACCTCGAGAGCAGCACACCTGGTAGGTCAGTTCGATCTGAAGCGACCGTCCTCGGGCCGCAGGGCCGGTGACCGGTGGCCCGTGGCCCGTGGCCGGGTGGCCCGAGGCCCGTGGCCCGTGGCCCGTGGCCCGTGGCCCGCTAGCAGCGATACAGACGCTCCGCGTTGGCAGCGAAGAGCTTCTCGCGGCTCTCGGAGTCCAGACCAGCTGTCAGGGTGGCGTAGGTCGTGTAGAGATCGTCAAAGGAGCCATGGGCTCCATCGGGAGGAAGATTGCTGGCGAAGAGGCAGCGGTCGACCCCGAACGCCTCGAGACAATGCTCGATCCAGGGCTTGAAGACGTCGACGTCTACGGCGCCTAGCCCCATGGACAGACCCGAGAGCTTGCAGTGAATGTTGGTGCCGAGCGACGCCAGGGTGGACATCCCCGATTTCCACACCGTGAACTCCTCGCCCGAGTGTGGCCAGCCGCTGTGCTCAATGACGACGGTTAGGTCGCCCCAGCCGGAGAGCGACGCGGCGGCATCCTGCATCTGGTCCGGGTGAGCCATCATCTCGAATACCAGACCGCGCTCGAGGAGTGCGCCCAGCACGTCGTCGTTCGGGACCACATCGGTGCTGCCGCCCATGGGCCGGACTCCCCGGAAGCGAGGTGACGCCATCTGCATGTCGAGCTGTTCGACCGCTGCGGCCACGGACTGACCCAGGGCCACTCCACCCACAATGGCATCTGGATGTCCCGTCTCTCGGGCCTCTTTGTCCTTCTCCATCGTCTCGGCAACGAATTGGGTAGCCGCCGCAACGTGGACGAATTTCTGCACATTCCATTTCGCCGCTTCGGCGAAGTAGGTCTTCTGGTCGTAGTAGCGGGCCCAGCCCGAGATGTCGCCCATATTGAGATCCCGTAGGCCCGAAAGGTACGGGTACCAGTCAGTGCGGGTTGGGTCCCACAGATGGACGTGGGCGTCCACGATTCGGTCGATCTCTACTGTCATCGATTCCTCCTCTTGTGAAAGCCGACAAACCGCCGAGAACGCCTCAGATCTGTCAGCTGGTGCTCCCGGTGACGACGCGGCGCAAGGCGCCATCGAACCATTCGGGTATTTCTGGCCCCCCGAATGAGATGGACGCGGCCGGACTGGGGTGGCTGCGCAACCCGAACCACCCAGATGACGCGACCAGTTCGGCGCCCGAGAGGGCGGCAGCTCCAGGGCTGCGAGCGCAATACGCGGCGAGATCGGCCACGGTCCGATGTTCAGTGCCGCCGGCGCCTTCGGCGCTGATTGCGAAGCTCTCGACCCGGTCCGAGGTCGCCGTTCGGGAGGATCGGGCTAGCTGCGCGGCAGCTTGTGCCCTGCTCCGGCCACCGGCAGAGATGGCCTCGGTGACCATCACCAGGCGGACCGGCCGATCGGCCTGAGCTGAGTAGTCGGCCACCGCCCGGGCCCACCCGGCGTCGGTGCGAATCTTTTGGGTGATCCCGGCGTGCGCCTCAAGTACCTCTCGCCAGTCAGCGTCAGGAGCCTCGGCCCTTGCGGCGCCACGATCTCCGACCAGCGCGACCACCACGGCATCGATGGTGCCCGCGTCTCGGGCCGCACTCGAGAGCTGCTGCGCCGCGGCCGCGAATCCCTGTGCGATCTCGGTCGAAACGAGCGGAGCCTCCAGACCCATACCCACACCCAGACATCTGATTCCCTGCGATGTGAGGGCATCTCCGATGGAGGCCGCCCAGGCGGGGTCGTCCGTCACGACCACGCATGAACCGCCCCGAGACGGCCCGCCTCCGGAGCCCGGCGCCGGCTCGTCGAAAATCGGACCGAAGCGCGGATTGCTACCACCATTAGTGACCTGAGCCTGCTCTGCCGGAGAGAAGGCGATCGGCAGAATTGCGTCGAGGGCGTGCGGCAGCGACCTGACGTCTGCGCTGCGGCAGACTTCGAGCAGGCGGGGCGGCGTGATCCACGCCGCCTCCGATCCACTCGAGAAGATCACCTGACCGCGGCACCAGGAGAACTCCTCGCTGGCCAGATACACACCGACCGGCCCGAGATTCTCAGGGGGCGGCACGGAACCGAGGGACAGCCCCCCGGTCCTGGCGTCCGACGCCGACCGTCCCCCTGCCGGTCGTGACAACGCACCGGTGACCATCCTGGTGGCGGCGACCGGAGACAAGGCATTGACGGTAACGCCGGCCGGCGTCGCCCGACCTATCTGCCAGGTGAGCGCCGCCACGGCGCGCTTGGCGCAGCCGTATGCCCCCGTGTTGGCCGGGCGCCATCCCGATCCCGACGTGACGCCCAGGATCCTGCCGTGCCCCGCCTCGACCATGATCGGCAGTGCTGCACCGAGGACGTTGAGATACCCGTCAAGGTGCACACTGAGCACGGCGGCCCAGTCCTCCTCGGTTCCCGAGGCGAAGTCGGTGGGCCGTGATATACCGGCAACGTTGACCACGGCGTCGAGCGAGCCGAACTCCTCGACCAATGTGGCGAAGAGGTTCTGGACCCCCACCCGATCGGTCACAGAGGTATGAGAGGCCCGTGCTGTTCCTCCGGCTTCGACGATCCGTTCGGCGGTCGAGGGCCCCTCGGCAGCGATTCGGCTCGAACCGTCCAGCGAGACGACGGGATCCAACGTGACCACGAAGTCTCCGTTGCGGCCGAACTCTTCGGCGATGGCCGCGCCGATTCCCGCCGCGCCACCGGTCACCACGACGACACGCCTGCGACCCTTCATGACTCCTCCTTGTCATTTCTCGGCACCGACTGGCCGCCGTGTAACGAGGGACGACGGAGCTACCTCAACCGGCAACTGTCGATTGGTCGAGCTCCAACCCCTCGAAGTCACCCTGTTCACGCCACTCGGCGAGCATCTTGACCCAGCCAAAAAGGTCCCCCCGGCCACCACCCCAGGCGCCACTCCGAGGATTGGCGGCCTTGGGGTTTCCCTCGAAGTTGAGCCGCGAGGGTGTGCAGGCCTCCATGACCGCACTGGAGTCCGTGTGCCAGCCGAGGATCTGCTCCACGTAGTCGTTCTCGGCCTCGGGTGTGACGTCAAAGACCCGAACCCCGCGCTCTTCGAGTAGCTCGACGGTCTTTGCAATGTGCTCGGCCCCCTCCTCGACCACGAGCGTGTTGTTGACGGAGATGACCGACTGCTGTCCCGGCCCAGGCATGATGAACAAGTTCGGGAAGTCACGGGTCGTCATGCCGTGCAGAGTGGCGGCACCGGCCGCCCACTTGTCGGCGAGCCGCAGTCCATGGCGCCCGATGATCTCGTGCCCGGCGCGCCGCGGGAAGGGCGTCACCTCCGCCTCGAACCCGGTGGCGTAAATAAGACAGTCGAATTCAATCTCTTCCCCGTTGCAGATCAGGCCTCGCTCGGTCACCCTCTCAATCCCGGACGGGCAATCGATCAGCGTCACGTTGGGAAGGTTGAAGGCCGGCAGGTACTCGTCGTGGAAGCAGGGGCGCTTGCACAGGTAGCGGTAGTACGGCTTCAAGATCTCGGCAACACCGGGATCGGACACGGTCTCGTCGATCCGGAGCCGGTGCTCCTCCATGATGGCGAAATCTTCCGCCTCCGCCTGCAACATGAACTCCTCCACCGACATCCCGGGTTCCCTGCGGGGATTCCAGACCTTGGCGGTGTGATGTGTCCACCCGTCGTCAACCAGATCGGCCTCCGTGGGAATCCCGCTCAAGACGGAATGGAAGTTGTACATCCGTTCACGGTGCCAGCCGGGGCGCATCCGACTGGCGAAGTCGTCGGGTGTAAGACGGTTGCCGCGGACCCCGACCGCCGAGGGAGTTCGCTGGAACACGTAGAGGTGCTTCGACGACTCCGCCAGGGGCATGATGCACTGAATGGCGCTGGCCCCGGTCCCCATGACGGCAACGACCTTGTCACTGAGTTTGTCCATTCCCCCGTGGAGATCGCCGCCGGTGTACCCGTAGTCCCAGCGCGCCGTGTGGAACGACTTCCCCTTGAAGGCCTCCATGCCCGGGATGGCTGGGAGCTTCATCAAATTGAGGATCCCGACCGCCATCACGACGTAGCGCGCCCTGATCTGGTCGCCGCGATCGGTGTGCACGATCCACCGGCTGGCGTCTTCGTCCCACTCGGTAGTCGTGACCCCGGTGTGAAAGAGCGCATCACGAACGAGGTCGTACTTCTGCGCGATCGATTCCAGGTGCTCGCGAATCTCGTCACCGAACGCGTAGCGACGCTTGGGGATGTAGTCCATGTCCTCGAGCATGGGCATGTAGATATAGGACTCCACATCACACATCACCCCGGGGTACCTGTTCCAGTACCACGTCCCGCCCACTCCTCCGGCCTGGTCGATGAGTCGGATCCGCCTCAGACCGGCCTTGCGCAGATTTGCCCCGGCGACGAGACCAGCGATCCCGGCACCGATGATGGCTACATCGACGTCGTCGGACACGGGGTCGCGGTGCGCGAACGGAGTAAACACATCTTCGCGGTACTTCGAGAATTTCGCATCACCCGTAAGGTCCCTGATGGCGGCTCGGCCCTCGACCAACCGCTTGTCACGCTCTTCCCGATACTTGTCGTGGACTGTGTCCGGATCGAAATGCGGTGCCTCGTCGGTGGTCTTCACAACCACCACGCTACCTAAGATCGGCACGGCCGTTCCAAGGTCGCCCGACTAGTCGTCTCCCAGCGAGTCCCCTAGGAAGACCGCCGCCTACTGCCCTATGGGCAGTGTCGTTTCATGCCTCCAGCGCTTCCCTGGGTGGGTCCCCTCAGTAGGTCTCCACGAAGCTGACCAGGTGTCGTCGCCCAACCGGGCTCACCGGAAGCCCGACCGGCGGTGGGAGGGCTGATGGCGGACATCGCAAATCCTCTCCTTCGCGAGAAGGCGCCCGTTCGACAGATTTGCCGACGACGATCGCGTATGTTTGCAAAATGCCATACACGTTGAAGCATCTCTACCACTCGACACACTGGGTTCCGGATCTCGAAGAGGCGACCGACTTCTTCCGCCGCGTGTTCGGTCGGGAGAGCGTCGTTCTTGGCGAATATCTCGGCAGTGGACGACGAGACGTTCCCGCAGGATTCCGCAACGACTACGCCACTTTCACCCCCATCGCCGAGGTTCAGCTCGAATGCGTCGACCCCGCCCTCATGATCGTAGACGGTACGCAGGTGCATGCGAGCGTCGACGAACCGAGCCTCGGGGCGCTCGCTTGGTTCGTCGACGGCATCGAGGATTTGTGGTCGGAGCTGCGTCGCCGGAACTTCCATGGCATGGACCAGGCCAACCGGATGCCGCAGGGGGAAAGCCCGCCACTGGACGTCTCTTCCACGCCCATTATCTTCACCCTTCCGGAGGAGACGGGGCTGAGTTACGAGCTCTGCGTCTACATGCCACGCCGCGATCCCCGGGGCGATCCGCCCGTGCCGGCGGTGAGCCCGACGGATCCGCTCGGGATCGAATGCTGCTCGCACCACACCGTGCTGACCGACCGTCCGGATCGGGCCCGCCGCTTCTTGGTCGACGTTCTGGGAGGCCAGGTCCTTCACGAGCGGCGCAACAGCCTCCTTGCGACCCAGAGCAGCTACATCGCCCTGGCCGATGCCGTCGTCGAGGTTGCCCAGCCGCTGGAGGAGGGATCGCCGGCGATGCACGCCTGGGAGAGGAATGTGCCTCACGACACCTACTACTCGCTGACCTGGAAGGTTCGGGACCTCGACCGGGTTGCCCGGCGCCTGGAGGCGGCGGCTGTGCGGATAGAGGCCGATACCGACACCACGATCGTTACCAACCCCACGGACGGGCTGGGAATCGCCTGGGGCTTTTCGACCGTGCTGACCCAGGGCGATCCCCGGGCGGAGCACCCGTAGGCCTTTGCTCGACGCGATGAACGCGCTCGGGCGGACAGAGCTGAGAACGAATGGGTAGAATATCGCTTGATTTCTCTTCCGCCCAGGGGCGAAAGAGAGGCTTCGGTCAGGGAGGGGTAATCCGTATGACGCTGCCATTCAAGTTGGTCTCCGCTGACTCTCACGTCGCCGAGCCGCCGGACCTTTGGACGACTCGCATCGACCGTAGGTTCCGAGATCGTGCGCCTCACCTTGTGAGCACCGACGACGGGGACGCCTTCGTGATCGAGGGTCCGCCCCATCGCGGGAGCGGGGTCGGCTTGTTCGCCACCAAGCGGAAGTATGCCGATCCCGATGCCCGCTTCGGTCTGGAAGGGCGCTGGGCCGACATTCCCGAAGGAGCCTATGACCCCGCCGCCCGGTCGGAAGAGCTCGACCGCGAAGGAATGGACGCCGAGGTGCTCTACACCACCGTGGGACTCGGGCTGTTCGGAGTCAAGGACCACGAGTTCCGCAACGCCTGCATCCGGGCCTTCAACGATTGGCTGGCGGAGCATTGTTCCGGCGCGCCGGATCGACTGTTCGGCGTGGCCATGATCACCACCGACGACATCGACCACAGCGTCGCCGAGTTGGAGCGCTGCGTCGAGATCGGTTTGCGCGGGGCGATGATAAGCATCGGACAGGAGTCCGGGGAGAGCTACGGTGACCCCCGGTTCGAGAAGTTCTGGTCTGCGGCAGAGACACTCGGTGTGCCAATCAGCCTTCACGTTGCGGCGACGGAGACATCTTGGAAGAACACGGGTAGCCAGTTCGTCGATTACGCCTGCGTGTTCACTCCGACGATGTACGCGATCATCTCGATGATCTACTCCGGCCTGTTCGACCGCCACCGGAAACTGAAGGTCCTTTCGGTGGAGAACGACGCTTCTTGGCCACTGGCCGTCCTCGAGCGGATGGACGACCGCTGGGTGCACGACAAGCTCTGGGCGCCCGCCACCGGTCAAGCGGCCAACATCACCTCGGACCGTACCCCGAGCCAGATATTTCACGAACACGTCGCTTGCACCTTCATGCGCGACCGCACGGCCATCGTCAACCGGGAGATTATCGGTCGGGAAAACCTGATGTGGGGAGCAGACTATCCCCACTTCGACGGCGCGTGGCCGGATAGTGCCGGCCGGTTAGAGCGACAGTTGGACGGAGTTCCGGTTGAGGACCAGATTGCCATCGGGAGGAACAACGTAATCAGGTTCTACGACCTACCGCTGGAGCCGGCCGTCGCCCCTGTACTCGTCCACTGAGTAGCTTGTGGTATCGGCTTTCGAATCACATCGATGTAGTTCCGCGAGACCGCTCAGCGCCGGTTGACGTTACCGGCGTCGACTGGGACCACTGTGCCGGTCACGTACCGGGCTTCGTCGGAGACCAGCCATGCGATGGCGTTGGAGATGTCGATCGGGTCGACCGCCTCGACGGGCATGGCGTTGAGCAGCGAGCCAGCCAGCTCGGGAGAGTGCTCCAGTATGCCCTTTATGTTGCCGCCACCCGCCATCGGCGTCCGGACCGTGGTCGGTGCCACGCTGTTGACCCGGATCGAATACGGCGCAAGGTAGTTGGCCCAGGACCGCATCAGCCCTATGACCCCGTGCTTGGCGGCTATGTAGGCCAAGGTTCCCGACTGGTTTATCCCGGGTCCGATCAGCCCACCGGTGGAGCTGGTCAGGACGATCGCCCCTCCCTCGCCTCGTTCGATCATGGACGGGATGGCGACGCGGCCGGTGTTCCAGACACCCTTGAGGTTGACGTCGACGACCTCGTCCCACTGTTCGTCATCGGTCACGTCGCCGCCGGGGCCGATGCCGGCGTTGGCCAGGACGATATCGACCCGACCGAGCTCCCTGACCCCGTCATTGAGCGCCACCTGAAGTGCCGAGGCGTCCCGGACATCGGCCTCACGGGCGACGATGCGCCGCCCAAGCGACTCCACCTCCTTGACCGTCTGCTCAAGGTCCTCTGGCGTGGACATCGCGTACCGCACGGCCTTGAGCTGCTTGCAGACGTCGACCGCAATGATGTCGGCCCCCTCCTGAGCCAGGCGAATCGCATGGCTGCGGCCCTGGCCCCGAGCCGCTCCGCTGATGAACGCAACCTTGCCATCAAGCTTTCCCATCATCCCTCCTCGTATCCAAATGTCTCGCTGCGAGGAGCCCGCGGCGGTCGGTGGCCCTCGTCTCCTGGCTCCTCGCGCCCGACCGATCTGGTCGGGTTGTCAGCAGATTGCTTACCAGATAAGAACTCCGGCCGCACTGCGTCAGGGCGCAAGGTGGAACACCGTGCCCCGGCCCCGCTGTCCACCCTCATGGAGACGAGCTGCAAGCGGCCGGCGGTCACTGGAGTCCGGGGCTCCGGATAGAGTCCCGCCCCCAAGAAGACCTACCAGAGTGATCGGAGTTGAGCGCCGATCTGTCTCTCCCGGATTGCTGCGGCGCGCTCGCTTGCCGTGACGCGGGCCATCGACGTCGGAGGGCTTTCGTCACTGATCGATGCCGATGAGACCTTGCTGACAACAACCCGAGGGGCTTGATCTCCACCTGACCACCGGAATTGGAGCACGCCGAATTGGTGGCCGATCGTATCGAGCCAATTCTGCACACCCGGATCCCTCGACCCCACAACGATGCGTAACACTCCGTCATGGTCCAGTGCGGCCTGCTTATGATTGAGGCTGCTTTGGGCATTGGCCCAATCGAGCGTGGAGAAGAAGGCATCGGTCAGTGAGAGGGAGAATCCTCGACATGCACTCGGGACATGCACCTCGACCATCAGCGCCTCGTCATCTTCGAGTTCGAAGCATCCCTCTTGGTACCACTGGTCCCGTAGGCCACCTCCGTTGGAGTAGTCGACCGTCACCACCCGGTTCACGATGTCCTCTGAACGCAGTTGGAGCACACGGTTGACCCCTGACCGGATCATCGCTTCCACCACGTATGCGAATGACCCCATACGCTCTCGTAGAACATCGGAGCCAATACGTTCTCGACGCGGGTCACCGTCTAAGCGCACGATTGCTAGGAGTGGGTCGGTGTCGGCCGCCCAATCACTGCTCACGCTCCGCAACATCAGTGATCGCATTCCTGGTTCAAGTCGCCACCAGTTTCGGGCGTCTTCCGGACGTTGTTGACTCAGAACAACTTCGAATCTGCCCTCACCATCCAACGCCAGTTGGGCGAGATCGAACGGCCTGAACGTTTCCAGACCCTTCGAAGTCGGCGCGCCGAAGGGCATGATAGTCACTTCCGGAGCGGTCCCCCTCCGGCCGACAATCAGGTACCTGCCGGCGGCATCGATGACTGCGCTGCGGTAGACGGTGTCGGGATTCGGAGACCCGTACATCGAGTAGTACCCCGCGCTCGGGAGAAAGGACGGATGATCGGGCCCAGCTGAAAGGTGCGACAGATACGCTCCCATCATCGTTCCAAACATCTTCATCGCGACGTCAGCTTCACGAAATCCTGCGCCGCCCGATCGTGCCTCTTCGAGCAAGGTGGTTGCCACGTCGCGCAAGCCGTCAAGCCACGCGGTCCAGCCAACGGCCTCGGCATCCACTAGGACTGACCGTACTCGCTCGGTATATTGAACCGCTCGACGTAGGCCGCTAACGCCTTGCTGACCATGGCGCGATCAAGCCCATAGTCATCGAGTGTGTACTCGTGCGAACCTCGCTTTCCCTTCGGGTTTTCAGCCCGCCACGTTCGGATTCGATATTCGACCGCCGACGTCCACTCAAGCCCGATTGACTCGAACACATCGGGCATGACGGTCTCGGGAGAATCCACCAGACGGTAATAGTCCACGTGTACGAGTGGGGAAGCTCCGGCTTGCGACTGCGCGACATCGAAAGCAACCAGCCGGTCGACGTGCTCACGCACCAGATTCAGCATGTCTCGGCCAGTGACCGTGGGGTCGTAGTCCGGGTCGGTCCCGGTTCGCAGCATGTGGGCCAGGCTGCAATTCGAGGCGAGGGCTTGGACGGGATCCCTGTGGGTCACTACGAACGTGGCGTCGGGGTAGACATCCGCGATGGCCTCGAGGGCAAGGAGATGGCAGGGCCACTTCAACGTCCAACGTCTCGGCGGCGCGCTCCACTGCAACAGTTTCAGCACCCGCGCGTGGTATTCGTAGGCCGCCCGCAGATCAGCCCCGTGCAACAGGTACTCCAGGTAACCTCCGCCCGACATTGGCCAGAGAAGTCCTGGGTTGACGAAGGTTTGGTCCAGAATCGCCAGACACTCCTGCGGTCCGTCAACGTCTGTGAGATGGAAGGCATCGATCTTTCCGCCCGTCAATTCACGCGTGAGCCGGGCGTTCTCGAGACTGGCCTCCCGCCGCTGACGAGCCGAGTCGACGTCGACGGCCGGCGGCGGTGCAGGTCGTTCGCCCTCCCAGGTTCGCATCATCCGGAGGTCAGGGTCCAGGTCGAATAGATATTGGAAGTAGGTCGTTCCCGATCTTGGCAGGCCGGTGAGAAAGATCGGGTGGTCGATGGATGAGTCGTCAACGGCTGGCTCGTCGGCAACGTAGCGGTCGACCTCCATGCGGTTCCGCAAAGCTACCGCGAGCATTCCGACGGCCATCTCCACTCCGGCACCGGTGAGGTCCCCCTCGCCGTTCATGCAGTCGACAACAGCGGAAAGATTCTCTGCGAAGTGGAATGGATCAGGATCCTGGACGTCGGTCAGCGTCTGGGCGCGTTGTACAACAGTATCCACGGTCAACTGCGACATCGCGACGGACCTTTCCATCGAGGAGGACGGGGAAACGCTGCCGGCTCAGACAAACAGGGCGAGGCCACGTATCTCAACGCTTGCCCTCGTCTGAACTCCGGCAGGGCATGTTGGATCGGTGAATGCACTATGGGGCACGCGTAGTGACCGGCTTCGGTCGGTGTCATGTGCCTTGAACACAAGGACCTCTGCAGGGGTCATGTCTCGGTAGTAGTACCACCGGTGGGCGCGATTGTAGAGGTAGCCCGTTGTGTCGTGAGTGATCGCGCCGCTGTCCTTTTCGAGCGTGATGGCGGTCACTGTGACTTCGTCCTGGGGCGCGACCGTCCGTGCGTCACAAACCGCAAGCGGAAAGTCTTGTGGTGGCGCAGAGACCGCTCGCCACATGTTGTACATCGCATAACGGGAGTACGCCGTGAGATCCATGCCATCCACAAATGCGCCCACCATTTCGACGAGTCCCGTCGCCGATGAGTCGGTATTGTCGGCATGGGGGTAGCGCGCTGGCTTGGCGTTGGGCAGCGGAGCCAACTTGTCCTTCGCCCCTTCGCCATAGCGTCTTTTCCCCCGACCCAGCATGAAGGTCCGTGAGGCGCCGGTGACTCGCGCCAGTAAGTCCGCCATCTCGTCGATATAGCGCTGATCGACGTCGGGATCGTCTTGAACCAGATCGAAATCCTCAATGCAGCTCGTGTGAGGCACCAAGGCAAAGCCTTCGCGATCGAGGTCCGACTCCAACGACCGTGCGTTGGTTATTCGGACAGTGCGACCCGGCAGCGTCTCCATCGTTGACTGTTCTTCAGCTTCCGTCACAAACGTGAGCACGTCACCTGTGGGCGAGAACCGGTTCCTGACGTAGTTGATCTCGGCGTCAACGCCCGTGCCATCGGTTGTCTCGGATGCGACCACTCGTGTCGTCTCCCTGGTCTCTCCTGTTTGTTGCCGGGTGGCAGCACCGTAAGTTTACAGTAAAGACCATATATGTAAAGCTAGAGATTAGAGCAGGCCTCCATCGAGGCACTTCACCCAGCCATCAACCGGGCGGTCCGCCGGGATATCCCGGCGAAGTCGCGCATCATCGTAAGAATCACCTCTGAGTCAGCGTGCGGGACCAAGTAGTGCGAATACGCTATCCGGAGGAACATCTCTGACGCCTGCTGTGGGGTCAGCGCTCCCGCCCGAACAGCCGGCACCTCGAACAAAGAGTCACCAAGGAGCCCGGCCAGTATCTCTATATGGGGTCCGAGGGACACGGCAATCGATTTGAGAGCGAACTCCGGATCGACGCCGATCGGGTCGGGCATCATCGATTGATCCAAGTAGTTCATGAGAAAGCGCAGGGCGGCCTCTAATCGGCGTCGCGGCGCCCGGTGGGCAGCGATGACCTGTTGAAGGCCGATGTCAAAGCGCTGCTCTTCGTAGGCGGTAAGGGCGGCCAGAAGATCGTTCTTCGTGGGAAACCAGCGGTACAGAGTTGGTCGGGAGATCCCGGCGGCGTTGGCAACAGCAGACAACGTGAGCTTGCCCGGACCGCGCTCTGCGATCGCTCTTCTTGTCGCCTCGAGTATCGATTCCACAGTGGTCGAGCGCTGACCCATGACCCTCAGCATGACACTTCGGTGAGGAGCACCTTCGACATTTGGAGTTCAACCTACGGAGCATGCTCAAGGACAAATCACGTGGGAGTGCCCTGGAAGATCGTGGGGCGAACGCTCGTAAGATTCGGTGGGCTGCTGGCTCCACTCACCCGTCCCCGGGACGAGCGGCACGACGTTGGTTTACACCATGGGACTAAAGTGTAATGTCGTACATATGGTGGCTTCGGGGGCCTCGGACTTGCCGCTTGCGGCAAACTCTGATTGCGTCTCAAGAGGAGGAGATATGGCTATGGATCTGTCGGGGGGCATGAGCCCATCGCGCGATTTCTTCTTGGCCGAGCAACCTGAGGATCCCCAATTTCGCGAGAGCGCCTCGTTTTGGGTCTCCGACGACAAAGGCGTGATTGGTCTGCCCCGGATGGGCATTGAGGCTGTGTCCGAGTCCTGGGACCAGCGGGGACTTCAGGTGAACTTGGGCTTCCCCGACGGGCGGACGGCAGTCGTTCGCGGGGTCGGTGCGGGCCGATCGCCGGTAGACGCCGATGGGGCATGTCGGACATTCGGGGCTGGTGGGTTGGAGTTCCACTGCGTGGAGCCGTTCAAAACACTCACCGTCACCTTTGACGGCGAAGCCATCGATACCACTGCGGCGGCGCTGGCCAAGGATGATCACACCGGCACCAAGGTCGCGCTGCGGGTTGAGGTGGAGCTCACGTGCGCGGCTCCTCCGTGGGTGTCGGGAACGCTCAGCCAAGAGTCCAAGGAGCTCTTCGAAAAGGGATTTGCCGGGGCATTTATCAGTCCACGGTATGAGCAGCTGTGCACGGCCCAGGGCAGCGTGCGCCTCGGGGACGAGGAGTGGACATTTCAAGGAACAGGTTTGCGCATCCACCGTCAGGGAACCCGAGACGTCGGGGGTTTCTGGGGACACTGTTGGCCCAGCGCGTTGTTCCCGAGCGGCAAAGGTTTCGGCGCCCTCGCATTCCCAGAACGACCTGACCAGTTAACCTACAATGAGGGCTTCGTCTTCGACGGCGAACGGGTGATCCCCGCCCTCCTAGTGGGCGCACCTTGGCTGCGCAGACTCCAACCGCACGGAGAGGACGTCTCCTTGACCCTGAGAACAGACGAAGGCGACGTTCGGATCGAGGGAGAAACGGTCCTATCCGCCTGCATGGCGGGAGGATCGCAGGAGTTCGCTCCAGCCCTGCAGCAAGCCGGGGTTCGTTATCGCTGGGACGGAGAGGAAACGTTCGGAATGATGGAACGATCCATCCCAGTCGATCAACTGGAGGACTAAGGCCGGGACCGATCGAGGAAGCAAGAATGACAAGAGGGGGCGTTCATGCAGGATGAGAAGCAGCTCATTGCGCAGGCATGCGAGCGAGCACAAGCAGACGACTTCGGTCCTGACACCTGGCAGCTGGGCCTTGAGGCACTCCTCAGAGCCCTGACGGACGAGGGCAACCTGAACGAGCTGGGCGAAGCGGTGTACGCCGACCAGATCGTCGGGCTCTTGTCCAGCCGGCTCGCCATCGAGAAGTGGTATGCCGACTACCCGGAGATCGAACAGCAGGAGATCGTCGCTCCGCTTTTCGGCATCGGCCTGCCGAGAACGGGATCAACGGCGCTGAGCTTCCTGCTGGCCTGCGACCAGTCCCGGCGCTCACTAAGGACCTGGGAGGCCTCGTCGCCGTGCCCACCCCCCGAGACTTCGACCGAGCACACGGATCCTCGAATCGCCATCTGCCGCGCGTCGATCGAAATGTCACACCAGATGTTCCCGGACTTCGTCGGCATGCTGCCGACCTCGCCCACGGGTCCATCGGAGTGCCTGCTTCTCATGGGCCTCGATTTTCACTCACAACTGTTTCAGGGCATGGCCATATTGCCGAGCTATACCGAATGGCTTATGACCTGCGATATGGAGCCGACCTATCGGTACCACAAGCGAGTGCTCAAACTGTTGCAGTGGAGGTGTCCGCCCGTTCGGTGGTCATTGAAGACGCCGTCACACATGACGACCATTCAGGGCCTCGACGCCGTTTACCCGGACGCTCGATTCGTGATGACCCATCGTGACATCAGCAGCGTCATCCCCTCGGTGTGCGCCGTCAAAGAAGCGCTCTCTACCCCGCTTACCGATTCGTTCGACTGCCTGGCGCTCGGACGGCACGAGCACATGATCTGGCTGGAGTCGATTCGACGACTCATTGAATTTCGCAACGATGGGCGAGAAGATCGCTTCGTCGACGCCTCGTTCAGCGATATGCAGAGTGACCCGATTGCCTGCATGGAGAACCTCTACGGCCAACTGGGTGACGACCTCACCTCTGACACACGGAGGCGCATGGGGGAGTGGTGGGAGGAGAGCGCAAAAGATCGCCGGCAGGGTAATCGACCGGACCCAACGGCATATGGGTTGGACATGGAGGTGATAAGGCAGGATTTCGCCTTCTACCACAATCAATTCGGGATCGACTAGACCTCGGACCCGAAAGTCAAGGCGACAAGAGCAAGGCCGTGCCCCGACCGCCTGGAGGACGTGGGCGCCCGGGAGCGCAAGGCCAAGAGAGCAGGCGAACCGCCCTCAAGCCAGGTTGCCAGCCGCAGTCGAACGCTCCATCATGCCCGTCCCGATCTCACCGTCCCAGGTATAACGGGCGATGGCCTGTTGTAGCTGCAAGCCGCCCCCGACCTCCGGCGGCATGACCATGAACGTCGACATCACTGACTGCGCGCTGATGGCCACACTGTCACCGTTCTCGGCCTCAAGGACGCACGACACGTCCTCTCCCTTTGGAATCAACCTCCGCAGCCAAGGAGCGTCCACCACGCGAGCAGGGACAAGCGGGCCATCGCCCTCGAAGATGTAGCCCTCGTTATAGGTGTCCACACCGTCGTTGCGGGGTGGGTAGGCGATGTACCCAAACCCTCGACCGCTCGGGAACAGCCCCGCCTGCCAGGCGTGTCCACGGAGCTTGGCCACGCGACGGATGCTCTGACGGCGGACTCGGTTGGCGCCGCCATTGATCTCATACGACTCGTCGCCGATACGAAGTGCGCCGGTCGCTCGACAGAGCTGCTCGAAGCGCCAAGGGTGGCCCATCAGGTCACCCTCTTCCTGGGTGTCAAGCACGCGCTTTGCATCCTCGAGAAGGGCACCGTTCATAAATGGAGGCACCGCCGGACGAATATCGACCTCGAGCTCAATCGGCGTCAGCTCTCCTTGTCCTGGAAAGGCACCGCCCATTTGAGCCTCCACCGAAGTGGCATTTGCCTCACCTTGAACTCGGAGGCGCAGGTGCCCGTAAGGTGTCAAAAGTTCAAACGAAAGAGGGCCCGCACCGAGCACCCGCGGCTTACCGTCGCTACCTAATGGATCGTGAGTCGGACGCGGACCAACGATATTGAACACGCGGCCATCGGCGAAGGCGAGGTTGACTTGCACATCATGCGTGCCCCATTTTTCCGCGACAGCTTCGACTCCGATCCTTGGAAGGCCGAACTCCACGCCGTCGTCCCAGATCCAAGAATTGACGGACTCTCGCATCTCGGGATCGTCGGGCTGGTCGGCAAAGACAAACTCGAGTTCGTCGCTGAGCCCTCCGGCTAAGTCGATCATGAGACGGCATCCCCCTTCACGAGTTGCGACAGTACAGTGCCCCGAAAGAATCACGCTCGTCAAGAGATCTCGGGCGGGGAATCGACGGCGCTTTCCCGGAGGTCGCCGCGTAACCCGACTCCTTCATGGTGTAGGTGAAGAAACTGTCCCCTCCTTCGCTGTCCCGGGATGGAGATCGGCTCCTGCCTGACCGTCCCTGGGGCTATTTGTGTTTCCTCTGAGCTGGTACTTCATCCTTTTGCTGCTGGCGGCTCGGTGACCAGCCTCACTCCTTCATGGAAAGAAGTGGTTGATCCCCATTAGGAACCCTCCGACGAGAATCAGGGTGATGACCTTCCTTGCCCGCCTCATGTGTGAACGGTATCCCAGGGTCAGCGAGCTGCCGGCTCCTACCGAGGGCGATCCCGCCGGGGCCATTGATAGCCTTACTTGGCCATGACTCAGCACGAACTGATCACGACGATTCTGCCGAATAGGCGGTACGAAGTCCGATGCATCGGCTGCGAGGTTGACGACAGTCCGCACACCTGCCCAGGCGAAGCGGTCGCTAACCGAGTGATCGATGCTCATCTTCGGGCGTTCGGTGGGAGAGGTGCGCCGTCATAATCGCTCACCGTTGCCGGTTGGGCGTTCGTGGCCAACCTGTTGAGGCTGGAGTAGCTCGGCCTGCAGGACATGCCTCTGATGGACGAGGAGCTGGAGAGATTGAGGGCCGGCCTGCCGGGAGTCAGAGTGACCCGGTAGTAATGCGAACCAGTCCGTCACCTCTGTCGCGGTGGGTTAGCGAGCCGCGGTTGGCGGGAGGCCCAAGGCGTTAGCACCGTACGCGGCCAGCTTGCCTTCGGGCACGGCGGCAAAGTGCGCGGCACCGGCGTGGACGTCTCGCCAGGCGCGCTGAATGGGATTGTCAAGGCTCAGCGCTCCGGCTCCGGCGTTGGCGAAGACACGGTCGACCGCGGCGACGGCGCGTCTGGTGGCGAGCACCTGGTCGCGGTCCATCCGAGCCAGAAGCTCAGCTGTGTAGTGTCCGCCCGCGATTGCAGCGTCGCTCATCTCTTCGAAGTTCCTGGACAAGCTGAGACGGGCGGCATCGAGATCTGCGGCTGACTCCGCCACACGGATCTGGGTGCTCGGCTGGCTGGCCGCCGTGCTGCCCAATAGGGTGATCCGGTCCTTTTGCAATGTGAGGTAGTCGTCGAGCGCCCCCTGCGCGATGCCGACGAGGGGAACCGTCGCCGCGTGAGGGAAGATCGTCATGAACGGCACCTTGTAGATCGGCGCGTCGCTGATGTCGGAGCCAGGCGTGGAGATGCTGCGCACCCGATGGATGGGCACCGTGGTGTCGACGACCACGTCACAGCTCCCGGTGCCGCACAGGCCCATCACGTTCCAGTTGTCGACGATTTCGTAGTCGCTCTCAGGCACCAAGAAGCTGGTCAAACCCTCCTCGGGGGCGTTGCGCGGCACGCCCAACACGAAGACCCACGACGCATGGTGACACCCCGACGAGAACCCGAACCGCCCGTCGATCCGGTACCCGTCGGCGACCTTCTCTATATAACCGGACCGGGGCGCACTGGCCGAACTCATCAGTGTCGACGGGTCGCTGCCCCACACCTCGTCGCTGGCTCGGGGGTGCATCAGCGTCAACGTCCAGGTCTGGACCAACAGGACGCTGTAGACCCAACCAACGGAGCCGTCAGCGGCCGACAGCGTCGACACGATGTCGAAATACGTCGCCAAGTCCGCCTCGTAACCGCCGTAGCAGGCCGGTTGTAGCACCTTGAACAACCCGGCGGCCTGAAGGTCGCTGATCGTCTCATCGGGAACCCGACGGAGCTGTTCGGTCTTTCGAGCCCGCTCCCGAAGAATCGGCACCAGCTCACGAGCTGTTCCCAACAGTTCCTCGCGATCGATGGAGCCAAAGTGCACAAGCGCAATCTAGTGCCCAGCTGGGCATTTGAGTGATTGTTCGACTGGATCTGCGAAGTGGCCTGTTGAGCCGTCTTGTGGGGGCGAGTGATCGACCATCAACCTGGTGAGGTTTGGTGCCGGTTCATCCATCCGGCCGTGCCATGGTGCCGGGCATTAAATTGGCGCATGGAGGTGTTTGCGGAGATGACAACAACCTTCCCGATCGCATCGGAACCGAATCTGAGTGAGCGCTTCGTGGCGTGTCTCCTCGGCGGCGCCATAGGAGATGCGCTCGGTGCTCCGGTTGAGTTCCTCTCCTGGCCCGAGATCCGCAAACGGTTCGGCCCGAACGGGATCCGCAGTTTTGCGTCGGCTTACGGGGGCACGGGAATGATTACGCACGACACCCAGATGACCTTGTTCACCGCCGAGGGCCTCATCCGCGCCGAGCACCGCCTGGCCGACCGAGGTATTGCCAATGTCGATGGAGTTCTCCGTCGCGCGTACCTGCGCTGGCTCTACACACAGGTCGGAGACCCACGTCGTGTCGAATCGCCCTGGTTTGACGGAGCCTCCAAGCAACCCAGGGCGATTCACTTAACCGAGCCGGCAATGCAGTGGGCTACCGATTTACCTCGTCCCATAGAGCCTTGCATTGGCTCTGCAACTTACAGACCTCGTCACCGAGATTGCGCCGGTGACTGTGGGATCATCGGTCAAATCTCGTAGCGCCACGCATGTGTGCCGACCAGCCGCACCCCGAACCGGCATCGAACGGGGGCGGGGTCTGCCTACTCGAACGCTCTGAAGACCGATTCATCGATACCGGCAGCGGTCTCTACTCGGTACTGATCTTCTCGAGCCTCTCCAGGCTGGCCGTCATGGACTCAAGCACCGAATTGGTCCCGTTGATCCACGCCCCGCCATCGCGCAACAGGGATTGGCGGATCTCCTCCGTCACGGTGCCATAGTCAAATACCTCCGTGACGACGGTGGCGTCGTCACCGTCCGGAGTGAGGATGTAGCCCCAGCGGTAGCCCGCAGGAATGCCGACTTTGGATGGATCATCACCCTCAGCCCGAGAAGGGTCTCCGGGAGCTGGTTCCCAAAATATGCGCCGATCTGGCTCGAACTCCACCACATAGTTGAGCATGAGGTAGTCGTCTCCGAGCCGATGCATCTTCATGGTGAAGGTGTCGCCCACGTCGGAGATGGGACGGCCGAGGACAGCTCCCCGGAGCATTTCGGATCCGTCGAAATCCATGTGACGTTGCGGATTCGTCAGGATCTTGAAGATGAGGGCCGCCGGTGCTTCGATTTTGCGTGACACTTCGACCGGCTTGCTTTCCTCTGCCATGATCCAGTCCTCTCCTTCTCTCTGCCCCTGCACTCTCGTCTGCTCTATCGAGCACTCAGCGGTTTCACACACTTGGACGTTGCAGGTCCCGCGAATTCATTCATCGGTCAGAAATTCACATTCTGACCGATTCGAGGTAGCCCGCTTTGACAGTGTTGTCAGCAAGGTGGATCACCGATGTAAGTGCCGGACTGTCCCACCGTCCCAGCGACCTGAGTCACTTGCCAATCGGGCTTGCATTGGCGAGGCACGCCACATGAGCGTCGGAAGGTTGTCCCTCGAAGTTGTCCCCGGTGACCTCGACGCTTACCGACTGCCGGGATTTCCCGCCACGCGTTTCATATGGACCAAGCAACGGCGGCGGGGGCGGGGTTGCACTCACTCCGGCAACCATCGACGTCGCTCCTACCTGCTGGCCAGAATGGGACACGGCGACGTGGCAATGAAGGTACATGTCGGTCGATGGCGTTGGCAGACCAATAACGGTGAAGTTGACCTGCTCAGCGGGTATGCCATGGTTGGAGAGTTGCGGATTATACGGCTCCAGGGTTGGCGTAACAGATGTCACGTTTACCTTCAGTGACCCTGGCGTCGAGCGTGATGACGCTGCCGGGGTGGCGCTGCTGCAGCCGAGGGCAATGACTCCAGTTACCACCGACACAGGTACCACCAACCACGGCCTCATCGCACTCAGATCGTAACTGAGAGCACCAAGGGGGAGGACGCGCCCCTGTCCCCGAGGTACCGAACCACATGTAACTATCGCGAGCGTAGGCGAGAGCGGGCCACCAGACCCCGCTCATTCCGAAGTGTGTGAACGCGAAACGCCCCCGCGACCACAAGCGTCAGTCCGGGGGCGTATCGGTCACCAACCCTCAGGGGGGAGGAGGGGCGACTGGGATCCACATACCGGTCGACGTGGACATCCGGACGCGTTTTGCTTTGCGATCGCGTTAACTTCTGCCCCACGATTAACTACAGCTGGTGCGCCAGCCACTCACCATCACGAGGAACAGCTTCCCTTTAGATCGAGCCCATCTGGATGGCTGGCCTTGCCGTTCGCGACGAGTTTCCGGACATGTTCAGTTGCGCTCACGATTGTCACCTTCCGGCCCCAGTCGTCGACGCACCAGAAGACGCCCAACTCGGGTGACGATTTGAGCTCATGGTGCAAGATCGTTCGACCCAGGCCCAGATGCTCAGCCTGGCTCTGGTGCACGATCTCGTACTCGATGGCTCGTACCGTTCCCGGACGCACCGTTTTACCTCCACCGGGCGCCCTGGCGCGCCCTTGAGGGAGAGTACCCCAGGGGGGTGAATCGATGCATCTGGGCTACCTGCCAGCGAGGCACCTGCGGCACCCCACGCGGCAGGGGGAGGGCCGAAACCCGCCCCTCACGACCCCCGACCAGGTCACCAATTCCCCGACAGGTGGTTCCCTGACATAGGGAGAGGACCTAGGGCGAATAGATGCATATGAGACGCACTCGAAGGCCGGGGCGGGTCGCCGAACACCCCCAGACCGTCAGCGGACACGGTCCGGGGGTGTCGGTCGCATTCACCGGAAAGGAGCAACCGGCGACATGTTCCACGATAGGGAACGGGCATAAGACCGACCTAAGGAGGGCTTGGCAATCGCGTTACGTTCTCACCCGCTTGCCACCCACCAGCTCGCCAGTGTGCCCGTCGCAGCTCCAGACCGGCTTCCACCCGCTGGCGTATCGGTATCGGCGCCTCCAGGTCACGGGCTCCATGCAGTGCCCCGCCTGGCACGAAGGATTCTCGTAGACGAAACGCCAACATTGGCCCGCCTGGGCAAAGACCCCCGGCGACACGGTGCCCACGATCCCGAGCTGGTCTATGCCGCTGCAAAGTGTGGCGAGAACAAAGGGCTTCATGGATTTGACGGTACCGGGATGCCCTGAACAGGCGGACGGAAATGGTCCCGACGCGGTCATGAGGACCGCGCCTCGTACGACGCAGGGGCGAGTCGCCGCCAAGAAATGACAGCGGAACAGCAAGGAGCCGGGTCCAAAATCGACGGGGGGCAGATCTACGAGGTCATTTTCCGCTCTTACCACGTCGGGCGTTGGTGGCCCCGTAAGAGCGACACCGAGCTGACAAGCCAATTGGTGCCGTTCGGCCACGCCATCATTA
>CAVZZJ010000010.1:0-136142 GCA_963779735.1 uncultured Acidimicrobiaceae bacterium | reverse complement strand
GTTCTTAAAGAGTTGGTACTATCCAGTGGCGTCCGGAACTAGGCACCCGGTTAGCGGTGCCTCCGTGCGCGAATCCGATTCGGTAGCCCTCGGTTTACCAAATCGATATCTCGATGGGGCCAGGTTGACGGTTGACCAACCCGGCAGAGGGGCCATGGCCTCCACCGCTGGCGGTCAATGAGGGGCTGTTTGACCTGCTCAAGGGACCTGGATGGGTGAAGCTTGCGCCTCACTCACAAGCTACTGGTGCCACGTTCTTGACATGTTGTTCTTACCGTCGAGGGACATCACCTCTGTCCCCATCGCCTCGAGCAGCGCCAGGCTTCGGAAGGTGCCCCCGGTCGTCTCCTCCGGGCAGCGGGACAGCCACAAAATGGCCTCGGCCATCGTTTCGAGCGGCTCGAGGTGCTTCGGATCGGGGTTGGGCCCGAGCAGCGCCGCCATCCCCTCGGTCAGCACCGCACTCCTCGGCAGCACGCAGTTCACTCGGACGCCGGTCCCGCGCAGCTCCTGGGCCAAGGCGTAGCTGAGCCGGTTGAGGGCCGCCTTGGACGCGGCGTACACGGCCAGCGTGGAGCTCAACCCCCCTGGTCCCGGGGCCTGCCCGTCGGTTCCTCGGTCGTAGTCGGCGGTCGAGCTCGAGACGTTGACCACCCAACCGGAACCCTGTGAGATCATCTCCGGCAGCGCCGCCTGAATGAGGTCCACCGGAGCGTGAAGGTTGACCTCGAACATCGTGCGCCGGCTCGCGAGCGGATAGTGCGCGACCGGCTCGTACACCGACGCAGCGGCATTGTTCACCAGTATGTCCACCGGCCCTCCGAGCAACCGGACCGCTTGATCCACCACCGTGCTTCGGGACTCGACGTCGGCGAGATCGGCCTGAATCACCGCGACCTCTGCGCCATGGGTCTGGCACTTGGCCATCGTCTCCGACAGACTCCCGGCGAGTTCTGCGTGCGTTTCGCGGGTGCGGGCCACGAGCGCCACCCGGGCCCCCTCCGCTGCGAAGCGTTGGGCAACAGCTGCACCGATCCCCCGGCTGGCGCCGGTCACGATCGCCCTCTTGCCGTCGAGCATGCCGTTGCTCATCTAAACCTCTCTTGTGTGATCCGGGAATGCGCCTTCGACCGCAACCTACCCGAAGGTGCCAGAGCCCGCCCGAGGGACCCGGCCGCCGGCCGGGCGGATCCACAAGTCGGCCCGTACCGATTAGACCAGTACCTATGACCCAGCGGCTAGCCGCACAGGGATCTCCGGAGAACGGGAGGCGCGGCTGATGGCGTTCAGGGGCTGGCCGGACGAGGCGGTCGCGTTCTATGAGGGGCTCGAGGCCGACAACACGAAGAGGTACTGGGAGGCGAACAAGTCGACGTACGAACGCTCGGTCAAGGGTCCGATGGAGGAGCTCCTTGCCGAATTGGCCGACGACTTCGGCCCGGGCCGCGTGTTCCGGCCCTACCGCGACGTCCGCTTCAGCAAGGACAAGACGCCGTACAAGCTCAACTGCGCCGCCCACCTTACGGGCGGCTACGTCTCGTTCTCGGCGGACGGGCTCTTCGTCGGCAGCGGCCTGTACCGGCCCGAGCCCGATCAGCTCCACCGCTTCCGGGTCGCCATCGACCTCGAGAAGTCGGGCACGGAGCTCGAGTCGATCGTGGCCACGCTGCGCAAGGGCGGCTACGACATCGACGCCCATGAGGCCCTCAAGACGGCGCCCAAGGGCTACTCCAAGGACCACCCCCGCATTGAGCTGCTCAAACACAAGGGCATCGTCATGTCCAAGTCCTGGCCGGTCGGTTCCTGGCTGGCGACCAGGAGGGTCAGGGACCGGGTGGTCGCCTGCCTGCAGGCCGCCCAGCCCCTCAACGAGTGGCTCGAACGCCACGTCGCCTGACGCCGTGGAACGCCAGGGGGTCCACGGGCGCCTTGAACCGTCGCCGACCGGGAAGCACCTGCTGCCCTGGTGCCACTTCGGAGGATCGCCCGACCCGAATGGGCCCCGTCGCCCCCGCACCGCCACCTCGTCGCGCACCCGACGACCTTGCTAATTTGAAATGGGCGTCACAACCTTGTTATGTGGAGACAGGCGGCACCGGCCGCCACAGCGAAGGGGGAAGGATCGCCATGAGCGACACCCAGTACATCCAGGTCACGCACCGAGAACTCCCGTACACGACGTTCGACGCCGACAACCATCTGTACGAGAATGGCGACGCGCTGACGAAGTTCCTGCCGCGAGAGTACGAAGGCGTCGTCAAGTACGTCGAGATCAATGGGCGAACCAAGCTCGCCATCCGGGATCACATAAGCGACTACATCCCCAACCCGACGTTCGTCAAGGTGGCCGCCCCTGGTGAGGCCGGCATGGACATCACCAAGGGCGGCGGGGGTTTCGGCAGTTCCGAGGTCGGCCTGCACCGCAAGAAGATGATGGTGATGCCCGGCATCGATGCCTTCTTCGATCCCGAGCCCCGGTTGGAGATCATGAAGGAGATGGGCATCGATCGGACGCTGCTATGGCCGACCCTGGCCAGCGCGATAGAGGAGCGGGTCGCAGACGACCCCGACGTCGCGGTGGCGGTGATCCATGCACTGAACGAGTGGATGCACGAGCACTGGAGCTACGTGTACTCGGACGCCATCTACTCGACGCCGATCATCAGTCTCGCTGCCGGCGTCGATCGAGCCCTCGAGGAGCTGGAGTTCATACATGAGCGCGGTGCCAAGATCTTCCTCATCCGGGTGGCGCCGGTCCCGACGTGGAAGGGTCGGAAGTCCTTCGCACTGCCCGAATTCGATCGGTTCTGGGAACGGGTCCAGGAACTGGACGTCGTCGTCGGCATGCACTCGGGGGACCCCGGATACCACCGCTATCTCAACGAGTGGGAGGGCCTGGGCGGCCTGGAGATGAGCATCGCCAAGGGCGCCCGGAGGGTGAACCCCGCCTTCATGGCGTTGTCGTCGGAGAAGGACAACCTGATCGATGCCATGGCATCGATCATCGGCCACGGCCTGGCCACCCGCTTCCCGCGGCTGAAGTTCATGCCGGTCGAATTCGGCAGTCGCTGGATCCGGCCGTTCTACGCGAAGCTGCAACGCGTGTACGACTCGTCGCCCGTACTCTTCGACGAGAACCCGGTGGAGATCTTCAACCGGAACGTGTGGGTGCACGCGTTCCACGAGCCCGACCCCAAGGGCCTCATCGACATCGGGATTCCGGTCGACCACATCATGTTCGGGTCGGACTTTCCCCACCCCGAGGGGATGGCCGACCCCTTGGCGTATTCGGAGGTCGTGAAGGACCTTTCGTCGGACCAGCAGGCCCTCATCATGGGCGGATCTCTCGAGAAGGCGATGAGGGTCGGCAAGTACGCCGGCTAGTCGTCCTCCGTGCATGGCCGGGATCTCGGCCGGTATGGCTCGTGCTACTCCCGGAGCGACACCTGGACCACGTCGTCCACCAGCCGCGTGCGATAGATGTGGAGTGTCCCCGTCCAGCCGTCCTGTGAAGGCAGCACGCATTGGCCCGTGGCCACGTCGAACATCGACCCGTGCTCGGGGCACTGCAAGAGCGTCTTCCTGACCAGGGGGACGCCGCCCAGAGGCGTCGACTGGTGGGGACAGGTGCTCTCGTAGGCACACCACGTCCCATCGGCGTTGGCGATGGTCACGGGGACCCCCCCGACGTCGACGGTGGCCGTTTCGCCGGGGGCCAGATAGTCGGTCGGTAGCGCGTCGATGAATCCGTCGTCGTCGGTCACGGCATCAGTTTGCCCGACGCATGTCGCCCGCGACCACGGAAGGGTGTGGGGGCCAGGGTGATCCTCCCGCTAGCCCGGCCGCGCCGGGGCGGTTACTGTCGCCCGACAAAGGAGGGAGGTCACATGGCCACCGACATGGACGCGTGGGCCCAGGCCGGTCTGATCTACGAACTGTCGGACGGCGTGGCCTGGCTGCGCCTGAACCGGCCGGAACAGCGGAACGCCATCGACCACTATCCCGGAGGGCGGGGTCCCAACGGAATGGGTTTCCGCGACGCACTCTTGGAGGCGATCCGCGACGTCACCGAGGACAAGGCGGTGAAGGTGGCGGTGATCACCGGCACCGGCTCGGCGTTCTCGGCCGGCGCAGACCTCAAGGCGGAGGCATTGGAGATCCCACCGGAACGCCGGCGATCTCCGACGGTGGCCCGCGACGACGGGCTCCTCTATGGCTGGTACCGCCTCGTCGAATCCATCTGGCGCAGCGAGACACCGTTCATCGCCGCGGTGAACGGGCCGGCCATCGGGGCCGGATGCCAGCTCGCCTTGGCTTGTGATCTGATTTACGCCTCCGAGCAGGCCACCTTCTGGGAGATATTCGCCCGTATCGGCCTCCCGCTCGAGGGCGGGGCGGCGTGGCTGCTGACCAGGTCGCTCAGCCTCGCGCTGGCCAAGGAGATGGCCCTGCTGGGCGAGCCATTGAGCGCCAAGCAGGCGGTGGAGTGGCGGCTGATAAACGGGTGCGTTCCCCATGGGCAGCTCGGGGACGTGGCCGGTGGCGTGGCCCGGAAGTTGGCGAGGCTCGACGCCCCGTCGAAGGGCCCGGCGGCGTCCGGAGCGAGTCGGGACGTGAGTGCCCGCCTGGGCCACATTAAGGGCCAGCTCAATGCCGCGTGGGAGCAGACGATGTGGCAGACGTTCCGGGAAGAAGTGGCCCTGCTCAACATGCCGGCCGGCGACACGCCGGGATAGAAGAAGGGAAGGCAAGGAGATGCCAAGCGCAGACACCCTGACAGAGCTGAGCGAGCGACTGCAGCGGCTCGAAGACATGGAGGAGATCCACCGCCTCTACGTCGACTACGGGCGCCACCTCGATGACGGCGACCCCGTCGCCTACGGCTCCCTGTTCGCCCGGAACGCCAAGATCCGGATGGGATCGGTACTGCGGGCCGATGGCCGCGAGGACATCACGAGGGCGGCCAGCCAGATGCTCGGCAACCTGACCGCCGGTGAGGAGAAGAGCTCGGTCCACCTCATCGACACCCCCCGTATTGAGCTGTCTGGCGACACCGCCTCGGGAGAGTGCGTGTGGGCGGCCATCGCCAGGGGCACAGACGGCGCGGCGCCGTCCGTCATGGTCGGGCGGCACGTGGACGAGTTCGTGCGCGAGGACGGCCGCTGGCGCTTCGCCCTGCGCCGTGGATTCATCGATATCGGAGCGCTCGGCTGAACGATACCGGACCTACCCGACAATCAGGAAGACCGCGGATGCCGAGGTCACGGCGCGGTCCTCGTTGCCCTCGTCGTGGAGGACCATCCGGGCGCCGACCCTGCCATCGGCACCCCTAACCCCTTCGCCGTCCACCCGGAAGGGGCCCACCTTGCCGCGGGCGAGGAACATGACATGCCACGACTGCATCTGCAGGTTGTCCGTGCCGACAAGATCGGCGGCGAGATCGATGGCCGCTGTTTCGAGCACGACGTGTTGTGGGCCGATGTGGAGGGCAGCGTCGGGCGAAGCGAGCTCCACCGACAGTTCGGGGAGGGCCCAGTGGCCGTCGCTGCGGCGGGCGGCTCCAAACACCGCCCACAGCGGGGGCAGGTCCGGTGAGTCCACGATCTCGAGCTTGCCTTCGGGCATCTTCTCGAGCCCTGCCGGCGGGGTTCCGAGGCTGACTCCCTGACCCTCGGTGAAGGCGATGACCCGATCGTGGTCATCGGCGTCAACGATCTTGGACCGGCTATAGCCCATTCGGGCGCCCGACTTGAGGACCTCCGACTCCACGACCTCAATGCGCCGCACATCCCGTGCCGCGTCCAACATCTGACAGGAGTGGATGACGGGGTTCGGAACCGCCACCAGGTCGGATCCGACGTTGCCCTCGGGCGAGGTGATGGCGATCGGAGAGACGAGCAGTCCGCCCGATGGGTTGCGCATGTCCCGGCGCAGTGTGACGGTGTTGTCCTCCGGA
Source organism: uncultured Acidimicrobiaceae bacterium (assembly GCA_963779735.1). GTDB lineage: Bacteria > Actinomycetota > Acidimicrobiia > Acidimicrobiales > RAAP-2 > Bog-473. Next base: position 130,186 of record CAVZZJ010000010.1, on the reverse strand, counting down.
CCCGTGTTCATCGAACCGTGATTGCGGCCGATGTAGCGATAGCTCAGAAGGCCCGTCCAGCGGCGCTCCAACTCCTTGGCATAGGCCTCCGGGTCGCCCTTCAGCTCGCGGATGTCTCGCAGCATGTCCACCCTCCCCTTTCGCGCCCAGCCATCTTCTGTTGTCCAGTGCCGGGGTCGTTCGATCCCCGAGGGAAGCGTAGTTTTCGACCTCCCCGGGCACCACCCGGCCGATGCGGGCTACTCTGCAAGACGCTGGGCGAGCGCCTAGCGCGCAAGGGAGGGAGGGCATGTGGGAAAGCTCGACGGGAAGGTCGCCTTCATCACCGGGGCGGCGCGGGGTCAGGGCCGCAGCCACGCGGTTCGGCTAGCCCAGGAGGGTGCCGACATCATCGCGGTGGACATCTGTGCCCAGATCGATTCGGTGCCCTATCCCATGTCGACTCCGGAGGACCTCGCACAGACGGTCAAGGAGGTCGAAGCGGAGGGAAGGAGCATCGTCGCCATGCAAACCGACGTGCGAGACGTCTCCGCGCTCCGCCACGCGTTCGAGGAGGGCACGGCGGAGCTCGGAGCGGTGGACATCGTGCTGGCCAACGCGGGTATCGGGCCCGGAGGCCATGAGCCCCAGGACCAGGACTGGGAGGACGTCATAGCGGTGAACCTGACCGGCGTGTGGAACACGGGTCGGATAGCCATACCGTCGATGATCGAGCGCGGCCAGGGCGGGGCGATCGTGTTGACGAGCTCGACGGGGGGTCTCATGGGGGTCGGGACCAACGACACCGGGATCTTGGGTTATACGGCGGCGAAGCATGGCGTGGTCGGATTGATGCGATCGTGGGCCAACTATCTGGCACCACACAACATCAGGGTCAACAGCGTCGCTCCGACCGGTTGCCGGACACCAATGTCGATGAACGCATCCTTGGCCGACATCCTGGAGGCCAACCCGGGGGTGGCGAGCGCCATGTCCAATGCGATGCCCGTCGACATGGTCGAGGCGATCGACGTCTCCAACGCCATCGCTTGGCTGGTCTCAGATGACGCCCGCTACGTCACCGGCACCGTCATCCCTGTCGACGCAGGTGCGCTCAACAAGAGGTAGCGCCCCCGGCGCTCATCCGTGGTCACCGGCTCACCGTCATCCGACCAGCGACTTGGGAGAGGCCGGCGCGCTGCGGGGAAGGCCGAGGAACCGTTCGGCCACGATGTTGCGGAAGACCTCGGTCGTGCCGCCGTAGGTGGCGGTGCCCTGGGCGAAGCGGTGGGCGTACTCCAACCAGCCTCCACCAATGGCGCCCTCCTCGCCGGGGGCGAGCAGTCCACGGGGACCGACCAGGTCGATAAGGTCCTCGTTGACGCGGATGGCCACCTCGGAGGAGATGACCCGACCCCCGGGCCGGTGGAGGTGGTCGCCACCTCCACCTCGAGAGCGGCCTGAGCCAGGCGGTGGCGCACGAGCGGATCGTCGATTGGCCGGCGGCCGTCCGGCCCGGGCGTACGGGCCCACTCGAGGGCGACCCCCAAGCTGGTGGCCGAGGAGGAGCCATACATCCCGCCGGGCTCCTCCAGGGTGACCCGGGTTGCGTCCTCCCCTAAGGCGTGTTCGGAGTTGAGCGGGCCGAGCAGCACCATCCACCCCTGGTCCACCGGGCCGAGTCGGTAGCTGTCCGCGACCCGGATGGAGTCGTAGAAGACCATGTTGGTCCGCTCCCCTCCGAGGGTGTGGATGGGGCGGATCTCGGCCTCCGCCAGCGGGCAGAGGAACATCGTGAGCCCCTTGTGCTTGGGGGCGTCGGGGTTGGTGCGGGTGAGGAGGAACGAGTACTGGCAGTTCTGTGCCCCGGTGGTGAACATCTTCTGTCCTTCGATCACCCACTCGTCACCGTCCCGGTGGGCTCGGGTCCGGGCCGCCGCGATGTCGGATCCCGAGTCTGGCTCGGTATAACCCAGGCAGAAGCGGACGTCGCCCCGGGCCACCCCCGGCAGGACGTCTGCCTTGAGCTCGTCGGCGCCCCACTGCTCCACCGCCGGCAGCACCATCATGGTCGTCCCCCGCGTGATGGTTGGTGCATGGCGGTCCCGCAGTTCGCGATTGAGAAGGGCCGCCTGCAGGAAGGTGGCGCCGGCGCCGCCGGCGTCGCTGGGCCAGGTTGGCACGATCCAGCCCCGGGCCGCCAGGGCCTTGTGGAGGCCCTCGTTGAAACCCGAGCCGGTGCGGAACTCCTCGTCGATCACCTCGGGGGTGACGTGCTCGTCGCAGAACGCCCGCGCGTCGTCCCAGAACGCTCGGGTCGCATCGTCGAGCTCAATGGGACTGAAATCCATGACGTCGCCTCCTGCCTCAGTTGACCATGGCCGTCGCCGGCCCGAAACTCGCCTCGGCGATCTCTTCCAGCGTCGACTTCGGATCGCCCGCCACCAGCGTCCCGCCCTTCACCCGGCGGAAGTACAGCTGCTGGTCGGACTCGACGGTGAAGCCCACACCGCCCAGCACATGGACCCCCACGGTGGCGGCCCGCATAGCAGTCTGTTCGGCGTACAGGTAGGCCATGGGGGTCAGCTGCCCGCTCGCGTCCGGCTCGTTGTCCCCGTACCAGGCGGCCTTGTGCACCAGCCGACGCGCCGTGTCCACCGCCATGGCGACGTCGGCCAAGGCGTGCGAGATGGCCTGGAAGGTGCCGATGGGCGCACCGAAGGCCACCCGCGACCGGGCGTGCTCCACCCCGATGTCGAGCGTGGCACGGGCCATCCCGACCAGCGCGCCGGCCATGAGCAGCTTCCATTCCCGCCGAGCCCTGTCGAACGAGGCCGTCGCCTCCGGTCCGGAGTCGATGACGACCCGGTCGACACCGGCGGCGCCGAGGTCCCACCAGGCGATGGGTGCGTACCCCTGGTTGGCCACGGGGGCGGGGTGCGGGTTCAGCGCGGTGAGCACGAGCTGGTCATCGACCAGACCGATCGCTGCGTCGGCCACCGCCCCCGCCGGCAGTAGCTGTGGCCCGGCGCCGGGGTAGAGGGCGAGGGTTACGAGACGGTCACCCGAGACGGCGCCGGCTACCCACTCGGGCACTTCACTGTCCGCCCCGGCAAGCAGCCGGGCCGCCACCACCGCTTCGACCAGGGGCGCCGGGGCCAGCCGCCGACCGAACTCCTCGGCGAGCAGCGACAGCTCCAACAGGCCGGCCCCGTCGCCGCCAGCCGACTCGGGCACACCCATGGCCACCGCCCGCATGTCGTTGAGTCGTCTCCAGACGTGCGGGTCGAACCCGGTCGGCTCGGCCGCGCGCACGCGTTCGCTCGTGCACTCGCGCTCGAAGAACGCGGCGAAGGCGTCCCGCAGCGACTCCTGCTCCTCGCTCAGCGCGTAGTCGGCGCGGCGCGGCCCGGCCTCAGTGCTCACTGACGCCACCACGGTGCCTCCAGCACAGTCCACTCCGGCGCATCCGTCCTACCCCCTGAAATTGTCGTCCTCGCAGCCAGTCTCCGCATTCTTCGATGGCGTTCACGGGATGTCAAACCGAGAGCCCCCTTCGGCAGGTTGTCGAGGCGGGTGGCGGCCCGGAACCCTCCGTACCGATCGCCATGGGTGATGGGGCATTGGGCACGGGCCTCGGCCAGCAAGGGTCCATCAGGCCTGGCTCGGCGGCTCTACACGCCGAGACTCGACAACGCTTCTGTGCTGTCGAGTTCGAGGAACGCCGCCGCGTAACGCTCGCAGAGACGCAAGCAGACCTCTCGCCGTTGGGCAGTGTCGGTCCCCAAGGTCGCCAACCAAACCGCCAGGCCATAACCTGGTGAGGCTCGGTAGCGCAGCCAGGCCTCTTCCTTCGACGGTCGCTGCCCCCCCGACAATTCGAGTGCCTCCCTGTACGCCTCAACCAGCTCGGTCTCGCTGCTGCGGCGGTCGTCAACGGTGAGAGCGCTCACGAGGAAGTAGCCGACATCGTGCGACCAATTGCCTCGCCTCACGACCTGCCAGTCGAGGAAACCCATTTCGTCTTGTGGCAAGACGTAGGTGTTGCCGATGTGAGGGTCGCCGTGCAGCAACGTCAGTGGCTCCTGCGCAAGGGACCCGACGGCGCGCGCCCAGACACTCAGGATCGCCGGAACGCCCAACTGTGTTACCTCTTCGGGAAGGCAAGCCGCGCCGCGCGCGAGTCCCTCGGGTATTCGTGCCGCCAGACCCTCGGCGAAGCCCTCGGTCGCCTCCCAGGTCTGCACCCACGCCAACTCCGGGTGTGTTGCGGCCGAGAACCCCCAGTACCGGCTGTGGAGTCGGGCCAGACCGCCAAGTCCGGAGGCCACCTGGTCGACCGTCAGCGGGCGGGTCGCATCCCTCGGGTCCGCACCGCGCACGGTGACGTCCTCCATGACGATCACGTAGTCGAGACCCGGGCGATCGATGAGGACTTTGTAGGCAAGGGGATGGTCCACCGGGATGGGCACGCCCGCCGAGAACAGATCCGGCTCGTTGAACATGTTGCCGTTTCTCGAGTGGGCCTCCCGGTAGTCACCTTCGGCCTTGACGAAAACGACGTCTGGACCGGAACCTTCGTCGTAGCTCAAGCCCAACCTCGCCCGGCGATTCGTGCCGTTGTCCACCATGACCACCTCGACATCACTCACGTGGGCGCCGTGGCAGTGGCGAGAGATGGCTGCCGTCATCCATTCCGGCGTCACCTCATCCCACTGCTGCGGAATCTCCGACAGGCCTAAGCCCTTGTTCGTCACCGCGTCATCTTGTCAGCCAAGTTCGGCAGGGGCCACCTGATGGATGCCTTCCTGCCTACAGCGTCTTGTTCGCCCACTCGTTGAGGATCGGTGCCAAGCGGTACCAGTTGACGAATCGATACCCGATCTTGCTGTGAATCCACTCGGTGTCTCCCCAGGGCGGCTCGGCGAGCTCGGCATTGGGCAGTGCATTCACCAACTGTTCGGAGGTCTCCCGTGTGTGGAACGGGTCGCTCTCTCCACTGCGGACCACGAGCGCCGGTCTATTCATTCCCACCACGTCGCCATCGTTGAGTCCGGGAACCAGGCCTCCGCACGGGCAGTAGGCCAGCAACCAGCGCTGCATCGTTGCCCGGAACTTCTCGGGATCCTGGCTCAAGATCTTCTGCCGGTTCGAGGGATTGCGTTCCATGACTTCTTGCCAGTTGCCCTGGACCTCCTTCGGGATCTTCGCAACCGACTCCATCCCGCCGTTCCACACCGAATTGATCGACGCGCCGCAGTAGCCCACGCCGATGGTCATTAAGCCGTACACCCCTCCGCTCATCATCCACACGGCGACTCCACCGATGGCCTCCGGATGACGCACCGCGGTGAGCAGTGAGACTCGAGCGCCGCCAGAGCCACCGATGCTTACCGCCGGCGTCAGGCCCAGATGCGACACCAGCGCCGCTGCGGCATCGGCCTGCATGGCCGACTCCGTCGAACCGGTGAAGCAGACGTCGGACTCCCCCGTATTGGGTCGATCGTGAATCACCACCCGGTTGCCCAGTTCGGCCAACGCTTGCGCCAGCTCTCGGACGCCCGGGTACTCCTTGCTGAATCGACCGCCCGGCGTGAGAATCCACGACCGACCAGAGTCACCGATCACCTCGTACCCCAGGGAGAGCTCCTCCACCGTTTCCCCGTCGATGTTCACCGCCACCTTGGCAAGCGCCATCGGCCCTCCCCTCGCTACACCTACGACGACGGCTGGATACTAAGTTAGTAACTGCCCACTTGCAATATCCTCGGGATATGATCACGGTGGTTATGTAGTGGCGGACGCGCCGTGCATCGAGTCGAGATGGGGGGTCGAGCGTGAGCATAAGACTTTCATCGGAGGAGGCGTGGCAGGTCTTGGCCCGGGCTCATACCGGCATCCTCACCACGCTGAGAGTCGATGGATCCCCCATTGCCCTGCCAACCTGGTTCGTCGCCATCGACCGAACCATCTGCTTTAGGACGCCGGGCAGCACCAAGAAGGTGGCGCGTATTCGGCATGACCCACGTGCATCGTTCCTGGTCGAATCGGGAGAGCGCTGGGCAGAGTTGTGTGGCGTTCATCTCAGCGGAAGCATCGAAGCCATTCGTGACGAGGCGGCCACGGCGCAGATAGGGGCTGCCCTCGACGAGAAGTACGCTGCCTTTCGTGCCGTGATGACGGCCGTGCCCGAGGCCACGCGCCAGCGCTACGAGTCGTACCGATTCTACCGGCTGCTCCCCGGCTCACGGGTGTTGACCTGGGACAACAGCCGTATTTCGGCCGAGGCGACATGAGCCACCTTCTCGTCGAGGACAAGGGTGGCACTCGGACGATCACGTTCCATCGCCCCGAGGCGAAGAACGCGCTCACCGCCGCCATGCGGAGTGAGCTCTGCCAACTCCTCGACGCCGCGGATCAGGATCCCGCCATCGCGGCCGTGATCGTCACAGGGACCGACCCCGTATTCACGGCCGGTGTGGACTTCAAGGAGGTCGACCCATCGTTCGATCCTCGACAACGGCGATTCGCGGTGAACCCGGGACGGGCGCTTCGGGCAATGCGAACCCCGGTGGTGTGCGCGGTCAACGGGGCCTGTGTCTCGGGTGGTCTGGAGATAGCACTCAGCTCCACCTTCGTCGTCGCATCGGACCAAGGTCGGTTTGCCGACACCCATGCGCGATTGAACGTCGTACCGGCGTGGGGCCTGACCGCACTGCTACCCAGGGCGGTCGGCCTGCGGATGGCGAGGGAACTGTCGATAACGGGCAACTTCGTAAGTGCTGACGAGGCCCTGCGAATCGGTCTCGTCAACCACGTGGTTCCCCACAGCGAGCTGATGGCCTTTACGGTTGAGCTTGCCAGCCAGATCGCCGGCACGGATGCGGTCGCGGAGATCCTGTCTCTGTATGAACAAGGAGCGGACTTGGATCTCAACGCCGCGCTCGCCTTGGAGTCCGCACGCGTCGCGAGCGGACCCGCCTGGGATCCGGCGGCTTTCGCCGCCGCCGGGAGCGCCACCGCCGCTCGGCAAAGACATACGTAGCCGTCATGGTCGACCTCCTCACCACTCCACCACCCGTGCGTTCCGCCGCCGGTGCATGACCGGCCAGAGGAACGTGATGGACCTCGGCGGGACGGCCACGTCGAGCCTTACGGGACGCGATAGGGTCACTGCGACTTCGGCGAGGTGAACGTATGACGTACGAACTTCCAGACGAACTGACGGTCGAGTCCGACGGACCAGTGCGCATCGTCACCATCAATCGCCCGAACCAGGTGAACGCCGTCAACGAGTCGCTCCACGGAGCGTTGGCTGGCGTGTGGAAGCAGCTGTCGGCCGACCGTGCCGCCCGGGTTGTGATCCTCACCGGCGCAGGACGCACGTTCTGCGCCGGTGGTGATTTTGCGTGGGTGTCCTCTTTCCTGGAGGACCCGGTTGCCAGATACGAGAGCATCCGCGAAGGCGCACAGATCATTGAAGAAATGCTCCGCTTCCCCCTCCCGGTGATCGCAGCCGTAAACGGCGCGGCCGTCGGGCTTGGTTGCAGCATCGCTCTCCTCTGCGACATCGTGCTGATATCTGAGACCGCCCATATGGCCGACCCTCACGTCTCCGTCGGTCTCGTCGCAGGCGATGGGGGTGCGGCGTTCTGGCCGCTGCTCACCGCCATCCAGAAGGCCCGCGAGTACCTCTTCACCGGGGATCGCATTCCTGCGGCAACGGCGGTCGAGCTCGGTCTCGCCAGTCGCACGACGAGACCTGATGAGCTCCTGTCGGAGGCGCGGCGGTTGGCCGAGCGGCTCGCCAAGCAGCCCCCCCAAGCGTTGCAAGGCACCAAGCGGATCCTCAACATGCATCTCTCCCACGCGTTGACCGGCGCCGTTCAGGCGGGTTTCGCCCTTGAGGAGGCAACCATGCAGACGACCGAGCACCGGGAGCGACTTCTGGCCCTCCGACCGTCCAAGGGGTGACACCCAAGCCGCGACCGGCAAGGCGAACGTCGCCCCACCGCTGCTGGACAGCTCGTGGCACTCCGTGCCATAGTGGGCGGACGACAGGCCGGCGTTGAACGGGACGGAGCGTTGACGATGACCACGACGAGTCGCGACGAGATCTACTACGACCCGTACGACCCCGACCTGCAGCTGGACCCGTACCCGGTCTTCCGGCGCATGCGGGAAGAAGCACCGCTCTACTACAACGAGCGGCACGACTTCTACGCCGTGAGCCGCTTCGACGACGTAGAGAGCACGCTGAAGGATCCCGGCACGTTCAGCTCGGCCCGCGGCGGAATCCTCGAGCTGATTAAGGCCAACATCGAGCTGCCGTCCGGGGTGTTCATCTTCGAGGACCCGCCCATCCACACCGCCCACCGCGGCGTCCTGTCGCGCGTCTTCACACCCAAGAAGATGAACGCCCTGGAGCCCCAGATCCGCGCCTTGTGCGCCGAGGTGCTCGATCCGCTCGTCGGCTCCGACCGCTTGGACTTCGTGCTCGACCTCGGCGCCCGCATGCCGATGCGGGTGATCGGGATGCTGCTGGGCATTCCCGAGCAGGACCAGGAGGACGTGCGGCTCCGCAAGGACGAGGGCCTGCGCCGGGAGCCGGGCCAGCCGGGTGAGTTCAGCCAGGACCAGTTCGCCGACGCCACGTTCTTCGAGGACTACATCACCTGGCGCGTGGAGCACCCGTCCGACGATCTCATGACCGCGCTCGTGCAGGCCGAGTTCGAGGACGAGACCGGAACGGTGCGACGCCTCACGCGCGACGAACTCCTGATCTTCGTGAACGTGCTGGCCACGGCCGGCAACGAGACGACGAACCGGGTGATCGGCCACACCGGGAAGATCCTTGCCGAGCATCCCGACCAGCGACGAGAGCTGGTCGACGATCGGACCCTGATCCCCAATGCCGTCGAGGAGATACTGCGCTTCGAGCCACCGGCGTTACAGGCGTGCCGCTACGTGACGCGTGATGTCGAGCTGCACGGGCACACGGTCCCCGCGGGCAGCGCGCTGATGATGTTGATGGCCTCTGGCAACCGCGACCACCGCGCCTTCCCGCCCGATGGTGACGTCTTCGACATCCACCGCCAGATCGGTCACCACCTGACCTTCGGCTACGGCATCCACTTCTGCCTGGGAGCCGCATTGGCCCGGCTGGAGGCGCGCATCGCCATCGACGAGATCCTGAGCCGCTTCCCCGAGTGGGAGGTCGACTGGGACAACGCCAGGCTCGACAGCTCCCAGGTCCGCGGCTGGTCGACCCTGCCCGTGCACCTGCCCACGACCTGAGCGTCTGGCGTCGCGGGTCTCGCCGCCTCGAGCGATTACGGAGCGGACGTCAGTTCGAGGTGCAGGGCACTGAACCCGCGCAGGATCCACGACTGGGTGTAGTCGTAGTGGCGGTCGCCCGGCGGCCCGTGGTGCACCTCGGAGATGCCGAACTCGGAGAACCGGCTGAGCATCCGCTCGAGGGTGATCTTCGCGTCCGTTCGAACCAACGGGCCGCCGGGACACGAGTGGATCCCGCGTCCGAACGCCACGTGCTCCCGGGCGTTCTGGCGGTCGACGTGGAACTGCGCCGGGCACTCGAACCGACCCGGGTCGCGGTTCGCCGCCGGCAGGAGCAGCATGAGCGCGCTCCCGGCGGGGATGGGCACGCCGGCGAGCATCGTCGACCTCCGCGCCAATCGGAAGCCCACCTTCACCGGGCTCCGAACCCGCAGCCCCTCCTCGACGAGGTTGGGGATACGGTCGCGTTCGCGCCGGATGAGCTGCTGGAGGTCCAGGTCTTCGGCGAGCAGATGCGCCACGTTGCCGAGGAAGCGCGCCGAGGTCCCCTGGCCACCGGCGAACAGGAAGGTCGCCGCCTTCACGACCTCGACGACTTCGGGCGTCGATCCGTCCGGGAACGTCGTCAGCGACATTTCGGTCAGGACGTCGTCGCGAGGATGGCGCCGGCGGTCCTCGATGTAGGCGGTGAACCAGTCGTCTAGGAACGAGAGCGGGTCCTGGGCGAGTGGCTCACCAAGCTTGCCGGGTTGGCCGGCGGCCACGAACTCGGCGCGCAGCGCGGCGTGGTCGGACTCGGGGATCCCGAGCAAGTCGGCGATGACCAGCAGCGCGAACGGCTGGGCGTAGTCGCCGAGGAACTCACAGCTCCCCCGCCCCGCGAACTCGTCGATCACCTGGTCTGCGAGCCGCCACATGAAGGCCTCGTTCTCCTTCAGCCGCTTGGGCGTCAGCATGCGCATCATCAACCCGCGGTGCGCCGCGTGCTCCGGCGGGTCCATGGTACCCACGAGATCGTTGGCCGGGAAGCTTGTCCGGTATCGCTGGATCAGTTCGTTGGCGTCGTCACCCTCGGGCTGTTCGGGCAGCTGTACCAACGGGCCGCTGAAGGTATTCAGCGACGAGAACATCTCCGGGTCCCGGTACACGGCCGAAATCTCGTCGTAGCCGGTGACCACGAACGCCCCGTGGACCGGTTCCTGCCACACCGGGCCATGGGCCCGTACCTCTTCGTAGTAGGGGTACGGGTCGGCGATGAGCGACGGATCGGTGAAGAAGTCGATGGTCGCACCGTCAATCGTGGACATGTCAGCTCCTCCCCCGCGGCGCACCGTCGCGCCAATCCTCGCTCGGCCAGAGCATAGCCCCGCCGCGGCACCGCGTGCCATCGTCGTGCTAGGGTGAGCTCGGATAGAGAAAGGGGGAGGCGATGTCGCAGGAAGCTCCCGGGAGCCCCGGCGGTCAGGCCGCCGCCTCGGACGAGCACTACATCGTGGTGTCGACCGACAGTCACGTCGGCCCGTCGGTCAAGGGGCAGCTACGCGAGTACTGCGAGTCCAAGTACCTCGAGGACTTCGACCGCTTCGTGTCGGAGATGGAGGGACACGGACTGCTCTCGTGGCGGTCCTCTGAGGCCGCCAAGCCCGGTGAGGACGAGAACTGGTCGCTCGGGAAGTCCACGGCCGAGCTGGGGAAGGAACAGGCCGAGCAGTTCGGGAAGGTGGCGGGCATCCGCAACGCGGACCAGGTCGACCCCCGCTTCCTGCAGCGGAGCTACGAGGCCAGCCTGCTCCCGGGGCTTCAGGACCACTCGGCTCGTCTCGCCGACATGGACAAGGCCGGTGTTGCCGCCGCCGTCATCTACCACGGCGGCCTGAACGGTCAGTCGATCCCGTTCTCGACCACCGGTCTGATCGCCTGGGGCAACTCCAGGTACAACCATCTCGAAGCGGTCGGGGTCCGCATCTACAACCGCTGGCTCGCCGATTTCGTGTCGGAGGCGCCCGAACGTCATGCCGGCATCGCCCACATCCCGATCTCGGATCGCGAGGCGTGTGTCCGGGAGGTCGAGTGGGCGGCCGAGGCAGGCCTGAAGGGGATCAACCTGCCGGCGCCGCGCGGCGACTTCCCGATGCTCAACGACCCGGCATGGGAGCCACTCTGGGCTGCGTGCGAAGGGACAGGGCTGTCGGTCAACACGCACGGCGGCGGGGGGGAGCACTACCCCTACAAGGGCCAGGGTGCGCAGGCGATGTACATGATGGAGACGGCCTGGCGGGGCCGTCGCGGCGTCTGGGTGATGATCCTCGGCGGCGTCTTCGCTCGCCACCCGGGTCTGAAGCTTGTGCTGACCGAGCAGTGGATGGACTGGGCAGCCCAGGTCATATCCGACATGGACGGGCTCTACAACGGCACGGGAAGCGCCGCCCTGCGGGCGGCGCTTCCGAAGCTTCCGTCCGAGTACTTCCGGCAAAACTGCTTCATCGGGGCCAGCTTCCTTTCGAACTGGGAGGCGAAGTTCGGCATCGAACACGACCTCGTGTCGAACACGATGTGGGGTGACGACTATCCCCACGTCGAGGGCACGTGGCCGCACACACGGCAGGCGATGCAGTTCACCTTCTGCGACATCGATCCGAAGTACACCCGGCAGTACCTCGGCGACACGGCGATGGAGGTCTACGGGCTTGATCGCACCAAGCTGGCGAAGGTCGCCGACAGGATCGGCCCGACGGTCTCCGCGATCGGGACACCCTGCACCCCGCCCACGGACGAGGCGGTCGGTCTCTATGCGTTCCGCACGGGGCCCGGGATCTTCGTCTGAGTTCGAGCGTTCCAAGGAGATGAACACCATGGAGGAGGTCGGGCTTCAGCCGAAGCCATGCCGGTCAGTCACTGCGGAGGAGGTCGACCATCTCCACGAGTTCGGCTGGGTCAAGCTGAAGAGCTTCGTGGATCCCGACCGCATTCGCACCATGCTCGACGTCGCTCGGCAGACGATGGGAGACGATGCAGACAGCAACCCGTTGTCCCCCATACTCGAGGCGGCGGCGGCGGAAGGCAAGGCGGGGATCGGCTACTTCAACGCCCAGCGGAGCTTGGGGCTGACGAACCCCGTGGTGCGGCCGCTGATTCACGAGGTGGGCAAGAGTGCCAAGCTGCTGCAGCGCCGTGCCCGCGCCGACGGCAGCGGCATGGAGGTTCGGTACTATACGGACCTCTTCGTGCCGAAGCTGCCGTCTTCGAAGAGGTCGCGGCACGGCGGGAACGGCCCAACCGCGTTCCACCAGGACTTCATCACCTTCGCCGTCGACCGGTCCGGTGGCATGACCTTCTGGTTCCCTCTGGAGGCCTACGGCCCGGAGGCGGGGACGATGTCGTTCGTGAACGGTTCGCACCGTGCGGGGGTGCTCGGCGACTACACGACCTACGGCGAGGGCGACGCCCTGGACGCCTTTCCCGAGCTTCGTCGAGCTCGAGATGTCGGAGCCGATCTCCTATGAGCTGGGCGACATCACCGTCCACACCCACCACACCGTTCACGGCGCCGGCCCAAACTTGACGGACCGGCCCCGGTGGGCGTACATCCTGGTCACTCAACCCGGCGATGCATGCTGGAACGGCTCTCCGTGCCCGAACTTCGACTACACGGTCATGAAGCAGTGGGAACCGCTCGGAGACGAACGGTTCCCGGTGATCAGTTGAACCCCACGGTGAAGGTACGCGTGCTCCCCGGAGCCGGCGCCGCATCGCCCTTCGTGGGCCAACGGGGGGGAGCGATGCCGTCGGCGGCTCCGCTCGGAAGGACGTAACGATGACCACGCTGCCGTTCCCCAACCGGAATTTCATGCAGGTGTGCTGGTTGGTGCCCGACCTCCGCGCCGCCATCGACTCCTGGGTGCGCTCCGCCGGGGTCGGCCCGTTCTTCTGGTTCAACGAGGTGCCGTTCGCCGATGGCCGCCACCGCGGCGAACCGGCCCAGTTCCCCGCCGTCACGGCCGCGATCGCCTACGCCGGTGACGTGCAGATCGAGCTGGTCAGCCAGGACAACGATGACCCCGGGGTCTTCAGGGACGTCTTCCGCCGGGGCGAGTTCGGCCTCCACCACATGGCGTTGCTGTGCGACGACTACGAGGTCGAGCGCGACACCTACATGGAGGCAGGCGCAGAGCTCGCCTTCGAGGGCCGGGCCGGGACCAGCCGCACGTCCTGGGTCGACACGTCGCCCACCCTTGGCTTCATGATCGAGCTTCTCGAACCGAGCGCGACGCGGGAAGCGTTCTTCGCCAACATGCGCCGAGCCGCCGAGTCGTGGGATGGCACCAACCCCATCGTCGGCCCCTCCTGAGCCGGCGGCGCGGTCGAGAGGAGGCTGATGGAGGGCGCTGAGCCGGCATCGACGTTCCCCGAGCTGTTCGCGGAGATCGTCGCGGCGCGCGGCGATCACGTCGCGCTCATCCTCGCCGAGGAGACCATGACCTACCGGGAGCTCGATCGGCGTTCCGACCGCATGGCGCGGGCGCTGCTGGCGAGTGGCGTTGGGAAGGGTACCCGGATCGGCGTCCTGGCCCCCGACGGCGCCCTCTGGTTGACCACCTTCTACGCCGCTCTGCGCATCGGCGCGCTGGTCACGCCCATCAGCACCCTGACGACGCCGCCGGAGCTGGCGCAGATCATCCGCACGAGCGACGCCCATGTCCTCATCGGCGTGCGCCGCTTCTTGCGTCACGACTTCGTCAACAACCTCACAGCGGCGCTGCCAGGGTTGAGCGAGAGCAGTGCGGGCTCGCTGCGGCTCCCGAGCGCCCCACTTCTGCGCTCGATCTGGCTCGACGATACCGACGGCCTGTCCTGGGCGCGCCCGATCGAAGACCTCCTGGCCCGGGCCGATGCTGCCGATGCGCCGGCTGCTGGGCTGCTCGCCGCCGTCGAGCGCGAGGTGTCGCCGGCCGATGATGCGTTCGTCGTCTACACCTCGGGAAGCACGGCCATCCCGAAGGCGGTCGTGCACGGACAGTGGGCGGTGGCACGCCAGCCAAGGGCCCTCGCCCCCTACTTCTTGTTGACGAGCGCCGATCGCACCTTGTCACTGCTGCCGGCGTTCTGGATGGGCGGCATCGCGGCGGCGCTGCAGGTGCTGAGCACGGGCGGGACGTTGGTCTACCCGCGGTCGCCGGACCTCGAGGACGTGCTCGCCGCCATGGAGCGATACGACATCACCTACGTCGTCGTGTGGCAAATGTTGGCGAAGCTGCGCGCTGCGGCCATGGAGCGCGGCATCGACGTCGATAAGATCCGGGGAATGGGCGGGCCACCACGCGACGAGCACGGCGTGCGCATCCCTCCCGGCCTCCGGGCCAACCTCTTCGGGATGTCGGAGAGCTTCTCGGCGCACAGCGCCGAGCCGATCAATTGGCGTATGCCGGACGACAAGGCTGGCGCGTCGGGCCGCGCCGTTAACGGCATTGAGCGACGGGTGGTGGATCCGGAGACGGGCGAGGAGGTGGCGGCAGGCGAGGTCGGTGAGCTGCAACTCCGCGGGGGGGCGCTGATGACGGGCTTCTACAAGGTCGACCGGCGCAAGGTGTTCACGCCCGACGGCTTCTACCCGACGAACGACCTTGTGCGGATCGATTCCGATGGCTATGCCTTCTTCGTCGGTCGCACCGGCGACATGATAAAGACGAACTCGGCCAATGTCTCGCGCCTGGAGGTAGAGGCGGCGTTGAACGCGTTGCCGGACGTGGAGCTGTCGCTGGTCGCCGGGCTGCCCGATGCCGAGCTCGGCGAGATGGTCGCCGCGGCGGTGGTCCCGTGCGGGGGCGCCAGCCCGACCGAGGAGAGCCTCAAGATCGCCCTTCGAGAGCGGCTCTCGAGCTTCAAGATCCCGCGCCGCATCGTGTTCATTTCGCACGACGACGTACCGAGGACGGCGACCGGGAAGCTGCAGCTCGTCGACCTGGCCGCACTTCTCGCATCCCGGCTGGCCGGGGAGCCAGCGACCGAGCAGGTAACGCCGGCCGTGGGCTGAGTGCAACCGCTGGAGGGGCAGTTCGTCCGCGAAAGGAAGGAGCCGCATGGCAGAGAAGAAGAGGAAGCGTCCGTCGGCGGAGGAGATCGTCCTTTACGAGAAGGACCCGGCGACCAAGATCGCGACGATCACCCTGAATCGTGCCGACGAGCTCAACGCCATGACGATCGATGCCGAGCACCGGTACGCCGACCTCATCCGCCTGGCCGGCATCGACGACGACGTCAAGGTGCTCGTGATCCGGGCGAACGGCCCGGATCTCGGCAGCGGTGCCGACCTTCCCGAACTGATGGACATCATGGCCCGGCGAGGCGATGTGACGATGAAAACCGCCCTGCGCATCCCCGAGGACGCCGACGTCGAGTACCCGCCGGGGAAGTCGTACCGCTACAACGCTTCCAACGTGCAGTTCTACACCGACCCCAGCGCCGGGATGCGGAGCCTGCAGGACTTCAAGAAGATCAGCATCCTCGAGGTGCGGGGCTACTGCTACGGCTGGCACTTCTACCAGGCGGCCGACGCCGACCTGGTCATCTCGTCGGAGGATGCCCTGTTCGGCCACGCCGCCTTCCGCTACGCCGGCTTCGCGGCGCGTCAGTGGCAGTGGTGCACGATGATGGGCGTCCGCAAGTTCATGGAGATGGTGTTCACCGGTAGGCCGTTCACCGCCCGGGAGATGTACGACTGCAACTTTGTCAACGCCGTCGTGCCCTTCGACGAGCTCGAGGCCATGACGGAGAAGTACGCGCTCGCCTGCGCTCGCTCCCGACCGACCGATACCGTGTTCGTCCAGAAGACGTTCTTCGAGATCTTCAAGCAGCACCAGGGCGAGTACATGGGCAGCATCATCTCCGGCCTGCTCGAGTCCACCGGCCGCATGCTGCAGCCCGACGGGGCGTCGCTCGAGCTCAACCGCGAGACCCTCGACCGCGGCCTGACCAACTCTGTCCGCGACAACGACGAGCTGTTCCCCCCCGAATGGCGCCTGAGCCGCCGCGGGCGAGCGGCCGAGTAGCCCGCGATGCTGTTGCCAGGCGACATGCAGGAAAAGACGGTGTCCCAATCCGCCCCATTCCCGGCATGCCGTGCCGATACGTCAAGGGAGGACTTCCGATGTTGGTGCTGACGAACGCAAGGGTCTTCGACGGTCGCGAGGTGCTCCCGGGCAGGCATACCGTGAGCGTGGACGGGGACCGTATCGTGGCGATCGACGACACGCCGCGCGAGGTGTCGGGAGACGTCGTGGACGTCGGCGGCAGGACGCTGATGCCCGGGCTCATCACCTGCCACCTGCATCCGGACTTCTACAAGTTCGACATCTTCGCGGGCGAGAAGCCGGGCAAGGAACTCCCGCCCGGCGTCATGATGGCCATCGGCGTGCGCACCTGCCGCGTCCTGCTCGAGAGCGGCTTCACCGGCTACGTCGGCGCAGCCTGCGCGCACGACATCGACGTCCAGCTGAAGATGGCCATCGCCCAGGAGATCATTCCGGGCCCCCGCATCCGCGCCTGTGGCCACCACATCGGCACGACGGGTGACATGAACAACCGCTCGCGCTGGTGGAAGCCCTACCAGACAGCGGGCCTTGACCTCTGCGACGACGGTCCCGACGCGTTGCGAAAGCTCGTCCGCCAGGAGATCAGCCGCGGCGTGGAGACGATCAAGATCATGGCCAGCGCCGGCCACGGGATCCCGAGCCGCACGACGCGCAACATGGCGCGGGACGAGATCTCCGCCATCGTGAACACCGCGCACGAGCGCGGCGCCAAGGTACGGGCGCACGTTGCCGACAAGGAGATGATGCTCGAGTGCATTGAGCTCGGGGTCGACATCCTCGACCACGGAGATGAGATCGACGAAGAGTGCATCGAGAAGATGGTCGAGGCGGGAACCTTCTGGGTGCCCAGCCTCGTGTATCTGTGGAGCCTGCTCGAGGTCGGGTATGCCGAGCAGTTCGGCGTGACGCGGGCGCACTACGACCACGTGCGCGCAATGCTCCCGCTGGCGCAGCAGGCGGGCGTCCGGATCCTGATCGGAGACGACTACAGCGGTGTGTTCCGCAACATGATAAAGGACGATCCGCTCGACCACCAGGTCGGCAACTACGGCCGCGAGTTCGCCTACTACGGCGAGATCGACGGTTTGTCGCCGGTCGACGTGCTGCGGTGGGGCACCGGCAACGCCGGCCAGCTGCTGCTCGATCCCCCGGCCAGCGTGGGTGTCGTCGAGCAGGGGGCCATGGCCGACCTCATCATCATCGACGGCGACCCTCTCGCCGATCTGTCCCTGCTCGCACGCCCGAACGAGGTGCTGAAGGCCGTCATCCGCGACGGCGCCCTGGTGATCGACCGCCTCCCCCCACGGGCAAGTCGCACGGCGGCCTGACCAACTGGTCTGTTGGGACGCCGAACGGAAACGATCGAGAGCTGAGGAGCGATGGACGGAGCCGAGGAACGCAAAGTCGTCTTCGTGACCGGTGCCGGTTCGGGCATCGGCCGGGCCGCGGCGGAGGCCTTCGTGCGTCGCGGGTATGCGACCGTGCTGGCCGACGTGAACGAGGAGGCCGGACGCGACGTCGAGGCGGAGCTACGCCGGTTGGGGGTATGCACCTTCTTCCCCTGTGACGTGACCGACGACGATACCGTCCGTGACGCGGTGGGCGGGGCAATCGCAACCTACGGGCGCCTCGACGCCGCGTTCAACGCCGCCGGCGTTGACGGCGAGCACGGCAAACCCACCGCCGAGTGCACCATGGAGAACTGGAACCGGGTGATCGCGGTCGATCTCACCGGCACCTGGTCCTGCATGCGCTACGAGCTGCCCGAGATCGTCAAGGCTGGCGGCGGCTCCATCGTAAACTGCGCCTCGGTGGCCGGGCTCCGTGCGGCGCCGACCGTGCCGGCCTACACCGCCGCCAAGCACGGCGTCGTCGGCTTGACCCGCGCCGCCGCGCGCGAGTACGCACCTCACGGCGTGCGGGTGAACGCTATCTGCCCCGGAACCGTCGACACCCCGATGTTCCGCCGTTCGATGTCGCCCGAGCTCATCGATCGCCTCGTCTCGACGAATCCCACCGGGCGCCTGGCGGAGGCCAGTGAGATCGCCGAGGTGGCGCTATGGCTGTGTGAGGAGGCCCCCGGATTCCTCACCGGCCAGGCCATCGCCGTCGACGGCGGCGTCGGCTCCTGACCTCCCTTCGGCCGACGACCGCATCGCGCAACGCCGACCTCGCCATCGACCGACGCCCCCTTGTCCCGCGTCCCCCCCATGGCACCTCGTGCACGTGGTTGTAGAGTCTCACCGGTGGGAGTCCAATGCAGCGACGCCTTCGGCTCGCCATCACCGTTTCCGAGCTTGCCAGTCCATGGCAGAGAGGGGTTGTCGTGCATCGCAACCTGTTGAGCACCTTCGTGATCGACGCTCCGTCCGACGTTCGCGACCAGACGGTCGCCTTCTGGTCGGCGGCCTTGGGTGCGACGCCGACGCCGACGCGCCTGGCTGAGTACCACATCCTGGAAAACGCCGCGCCGCCGAACAGGATCACCGTCCAAGATGTCGGAACGGGGACGGCCGGCGTCCACTTCGACATCCATACCGACGATCTCGACGCGGAAGTGGATCGGCTCTTGGCACTGGGGGCGACGATGGTCGATCCGTCGTGGGCCGACCACCCGGGCCGCTGGGTCGTCATGCGGGATCCCGCAGGAATGGAGTTCTGCGTCGTGTGGGCCCTCAACGACATCCGGCCACAGGAGGTTCGCGACGACTTCGAGCGCAGAGCGAAGGAGGTGGGCTGAGGCCCGTGACACCGGGGCGGTCTCGGTTCGCACAATTTGAAAGGAGCGTTGACGCTGATGGATTTACCGATCGAGGATGTCGTAGAGCTGGAGCAGCTTTGCGCCATTTACGCACTCAAGATGACGCAGGGCGATATCCACCAGATCATGGAGAGCGTCTTCACCCCCGATGGCACCTACAGCGCCTTTGGGGAGACCTACGGGCTCGAAGACTGGCCCGCCCTGGTGGAGGCGGCACCGAAGGGCCTCTTCCTGACGGGTGCGCCCGTCCTCGAGCTCGATGGCGACACGGGTTCGGGTCAAGTGCCGCTGCTCTTCATCGACCAGACCAACCACCACATGCGCATGGGCTGGTACAGCGACACCTACCGCCGCACGGAGAACGGCTGGCGCCTCGAAACCCGCAAGATGACGTTTCTTCGCCGCCACGGTGGGGCGGACTCGGGCAAGCCGCACGACCCGCGCCGGCCCAAACCGACGGCCAAGGATGACTAGTGGCGAGGCGCGGAACGTTGACGGGGTAATTGCCACGCACTGATGTCACCGAGATAGAGACCGCATGCGCAGTCCATCGCCTCTTCCACCGTGCCAACGAGCGAGCCACTGGGTAGCACCGATCTCTCGTAGCCGTCCTTGCTTGCCAGCCATATGGCGAAGGCCCACTTTTGTTGGGGGTGACCGGTCCAGCGCAGTCGGAACAGCGGCTGGTCGTAATCGTCAGGCATGGTGGCCTCGACATAGGCGTAGGGGGCGTGGAAGCGGACCCGAGCCTCTTTTAGTGAGGGCCAGCGATCCTTTCGGTGCGCCTCGAGGCGTCGTTCGAGTTCGAGGCGTGCTCGCTCGGGGATGGCCACAAAGGCGATGCTATGGGACAGCTCAGGCCACAGGGCGGAGGCGCTGGGCGGCCCGGCGTCGGCGCAGGCGACGTACCTGTTGAGCGGCCCGGCGTTCGTCCCGGTTCCGGCGGGCTTCTACGTTGCGGCGCCGCAGGTAAGCGGACACCGCGGCCTGGATCTCTTCGTGGTCCAAAAAGTCCGAGCCGGCGAAGACAGCCTTGACCATCACCCCGAAGTGGCACTCGATGCGGTTGAGCCAGCTGGCGTAGGTGGGCGTTGGCACCAAGGTGATCGACAGCTGGCGGGCCGTCGTGCGCACCTCGTTGGTCCAGTGCGAGGACAGGTTGTCCTGGATCACCCAGATGCGCTGACCCGGATAACGGGCCCGAATCATCTTTAAGGTGGCGATCACATGGTCGGCTCCCTTGCGGAAGTACCAGCCGGCCGAAGAGCTGGTCAGCCCCTACGTCATAGACACCGAAGAAGTGGGCCACTCCGTGAGGCTTTCGGTAGTTGGCCCGGATGCGCCCAGGGCGGCCGCGCCTCCACCAGCCCCGCCCACCTTTGGGAGTGGGGGTGACCGGGCCGTGCTCGTCGAAGCACACCAGCACTCCGTCGAGGCGTCCGGACTCGGCCGCCGCGTACAACCGTCGCAGCCGCGCCGCCTTGGTGGAGAACTCGGGGTCAGGCGAGTGCTTCCAGCCCTTGGTGGACTGGGTGGTGTGGCCCTCTTCGAGGAGGATCACCCGCAGGCGCTCTTTCGAGATCGTCTTCACCACGCCGGCACGCATCAGATAGGTACGAAGGTGCGAGAGCGACCAGGTCGTGTAGGGCTCGCCGAGTTCTTGGGGGCGTGAGTCGACGATGTCGATGATGCGGGCGCGGATCTCGTCGGTGATCACTTTTGGCCTGCCCCCACCCCACGCTGGCACGAGGGCCTCGAGTCCGATGTCGTTGAACTCATGGATCACCTTGCGCACCCAATCGCCCGTCGCGTCGAGGGCGTCGGCGATCTCAGCAGCGCTGTAGCCACGCCTGGACATGTCGATCACCTGCGCTCTGCGCACCATCACGGCCGAGGCGAACTCGGTGCCTCGCCGTCGAAGCGAGCGCAGCCAACGCCGCTCCTTGCCGCGCAACGTCCTGACGAACACTTCCGCTGGCCGAGCCATGCACGTCCTCTTTCAACGCGCCAACTCCAACCTCTACATCATGCGCGACTGCGCGTCAAAATACAAGGGTGTAGTTTGCCTGCCGACCTTCATTGCCGCTGCACTAGTCGATCCGAGCGAGGTAGCGGTCGAGCGTGGCGTGGAAGTGACGGATCCGGCTCTCCTGGTAGCGCGCCAGGTTGGTGCTCGGCTTCACCGAGGCATGGAGCCCGCGTTGCACGCGCCCGAACGTCGAGCTGTCCTGGTTGAACACGCGCCCGAAGACGCCTAGCCCGGCCGCATCGGCCCAGCTCTCCTCCGGGCCGAGGTAACGCGTCGGCGCGGCCGGCGGGCGCGGGCCACCCTCGGGGATCGGCTCGAGCGCCATGATGTCGACCACGCAGGAGTCGGGGTCGTGACCGTTCGGACGGAAGCGGTAGGTGAACGACGTCAGGAACCCCGCCCACGGCATGAAGTTGGGGAAGAGGAAGTACTCGATTCCGTCGAGCAGCTCCGCGTCGGTGACGAGAGAGTAGTCGCGGCCCGTACGGGTCCGCAACGATGCGCGCAGTCGGTCGCCGAGTGCCCTCCGGGCATTGGACCCGGGTTCGACGGTGACGTCGGCATCGCGTGAGCCGAGCATCGCCCGCACGATCTCGGCGTCGTCGAGCTGCTGGCCGAGGTGTTCGCTGCTGACACCCACGGCGGTGATCATCCGACTGACGTGCGGCCCGTAGACGTCGTACTCGGTCAGCGAATCGGCCGCCATAGGGAGTAGTTGCGGGTGCACCGCCATCGTGTGGTACCCCTCAATGAACGCCTCGAGCGCCACCTTCCAATTGCACGGCATCACGCGGACGACGTGCGCGGAGAGGTGGCGATCCACCAGGGGCCAGTCGGCAAAATGCCACGGCAGGTCCTCGAGGTACTCCTCGAGCGGTGGCGCCTGCGCGTCGAGGTTCACCAAGACGAACCCACCCCACGTGCCGACTCGTGCCTCGGGGAGGCAGAAGCTCGCCTGGTCGATCTGCGGGAAGTCCCACGCGCAAGGGATCTCGCGTAGCGTGCCGTCCAAGTTCCAGGTGAACCCGTGGTAGGGGCAGCGAAATCCGGTCACCCGACCGGGCCTGGTTCGAAGCTGCGTTCCGCGATGCAGGCAAGAGTTGTGGAACGCGCGGATCTCGTCCGGCGCAGTGCGCACGATTATGAGCGACCAGTCGACGATGTCGTAGACGAGCGTGTCGCCGACCTCGGGGATCTGCTCCTCTCGGCACGCCATCTGCCACACACGGCTCCAGACCCGCTCGACCTCGAGCCGATGGAACTCAGGGTCGAAGTATCGGGCCGGGGCGATGTCGACGGGCTCTGTGTGGCCGATCGACGTTGCGCGGAGGCTCACGGGAACCGGTCGGCTCTCCTGATCGAGCAGCTGCTGGTAGAAGCGCTCGCCACGGGCGATGTCGCCCAGCTCTCCGGGCCTCGGCCCCCTGTCTGCGGTGGTCACATTCGAACCTCGACTTCCACTCGTGACGCCATCACGCCGCTAGTCAGTCCCTTGGCAGCAGCACTGGCTGCATGGCCCGATCGACGATCTCGACGCACAGCCCGTTCCTCGTTCGGTGGTACGCGCACATCGGCGGTGCATCGTCGGCCATGACGATGCTGGCGATCCTCCCGGAACCGAGCCGTAGCAGTGCGGCGGAGGTGGCGGCCACGTCGTCCACCCAGTAGCCGAGGTGGTGCGCCTGGCCCGGAGCGGTGGCGGTCCACAGCGTGCCCTCTATCGACTGGCACAGCTCGACGTGGTGTGGCCCCTCGCGCGACAGCGCGTAGGCCGTTCGGACCGTGCGTCCGCCCTCGTCGGTGAGCATCCTGACGTTGGCGCCACCCTCTCGCCACGTAACGTCGAGCCGCTCACCGAGCTCTTCCTTGGCGGAGGCTAAATCATCGACGACGATTCCCGTGTGGAAGAGGTCCGCGTGGCGGAGCACGGGCTGTCCGCTCTCGCTCATTGGCTCAGTCGCTCCAGCACCATGGCCAGAAGCTGCTTGTTCTGCACCTTCATGCCATTGCCGTTCATCGGGATCTGGCCCTCGCCGAAGAACAGCACGCGCTTGGGCACCTTGTAGCTCGCCAGCCGCTGGCGCAAGAACGACGTGATGTCCTCCTCGGTCGCCGTGGCCCGTTCCTTGAGCTCGACGCACAGCACCACGATCTCGTCACGGCGCTCATCGGGGACGCCGATCGCACGCGCCAGCTTAATTGGCTCGAACGCATGCAGCTGGATTTCAATCTCCGCCGGCGACACGTTGGCGCCTCCGGTCTTGATCATCTCCGTCCGACGTCCGCCGAAGTACACGCACCCGTCCCGGTCATAGGAGCCGAGGTCGCCGGTGTGGTAGAAGCCGTCGGCGTCGAAACACTCGGCGCGTGTCCGCTTGACGTGGTGCTCCATCAGGGTCGGCCCGCGCACGATGAGCTCTCCCTCCTCATCGGGGCCCAGGAAGCAGCCGGTCTCGGGGTCGAGGACCCGTAGCTCGTTGCCGGGCAACAGGCGCCCGTAGCTCCCCTTGCGCAGCACCGCACGCGGCGTCGTGAAGGGGAATCCGGTCACGGACGACGACGTCTCGGAAAGGCCGTAACCCACCGGCATGTTCCAGCTCGTGTCGCCTTTCACGCTTGGGTGCCGGGTGAACACCGACTTGCCGAACACACGGGTGCACGAGGAGAGGTCCGTCGAGGGCCAGTCGGGGTGCTCCTCGAGCGCACGAGCCTGGTGCGCGAACGTGTGCGGCTCGGTCACGTGCTCTCGCTCCATGAGCCGCAGCGCGTGGGCGGGCTCGAACATCTCCTGCATCACCCACGTCCCACCGGCCGCGAGGGTTGCGCCCATCGCCAGATTGAGGCCGGCGGTCCAGAAGAGCGGCAACGCGCACCACACGCGGGTCGACTCGTCGCGGCCGAACAGTCCCGCCTGCACCCACCACTGCAGCGCTACCGCCTGGTGGTTGTGCAGCACCCCCTTTGGATGGGCGGTCGTTCCCGAGCTGTAGATGATGGTCCCGAGATCCGACGGGTGCACCTGGGCGGCGGCGGCGGTCAGGAGCGCGTCGTCCACCGTGTCGCCGCGTTGCAGGAACGACTCCCACGAAGCGATGCCGCACGCGTCCTGCTCCGGACCGAGGGCGGCAGCGTGGCGCAGGTACGGGTAGGCGGGATCGGCGATCGGCAGGCCTCCGGTGGCGAGCGGACACAGCTCGGCGACATCGGCTGCGAAGCGGTGGCCGCCCATCGCCGTCTGGAGCAGGAGGACGCTGATGTCGGCGTGCGCGAGGAGATAGGACAGCTCCGGCTTCGGTGAGAACGTGGACAGCGGCACCGCGACGGTACCGGCGAGGGCCGCGCCGAAGAGGGACGCCACCGCCTCGGGTCTGTTCCCCATGAGCACGCCGACCCGGGCACCCTTCCCGACGCCCGTCGCCAGCAGTGCCCTGGCGATGCGCCGGGCGTGGGACTCCAACTCCCTATATCGCCACCTGACGGTGGCGCCGCCGAGCAGCGGGTCGTCGAAGACGAGCGCCTCGTTGTCGGCGAACCGTGCACACCGTTCGGTGAGGACGCCGCCGAGGGTGAGGGCGCCGATGCCCGAGGCGTCCCGCAGCGGTGGCCCGGTGAGCGTCTCCGACTCCCCCACGGGGGTGACACTGCTCCTCACGGGGGCGACACTACTCGACCGTGGCACTGAATGCCAGGGTGGAGTAGTGTCGAGTTGACATCGTGACGGGGGAAAGAATGAGCACTCTGAGCTTCGACGGCGACGTGGTGGTGGTCACCGGTGCCGGCGGCGGCATGGGCCGCAGCCACGCACTCGAACTGGCCCGCCGGGGGCGCGGGTGGTGGTGAACGACCTCGGCGGTCACCCCTTCGGCGGCGGGAGCGATCCGGGTCTGGCCGAAGCCGTCGTGGAAGAGATCCGGGCAGCCGGCGGCGAGGCAGTGGCCAATACCGAATCCGTCTCGACCCCCGAAGGTGCCGCCAGCCTCACCGAGCAGGCGATAAAGCAGTGGGGCCGGCTGGACGCCGTCGTGGCGAACGCCGCCATCCTGCGGGACAAGCCGTTCGACGAGATGACGCTCCAGGACTTCGACGACGTCATAGACGTGAACCTTCGAGGAGTCATGCGCGTCCTGCACCCCGCGTTCAAGGCGATGAAGGCGGGCGGAGGTGGCCGGATCGTTGCCGTCACTTCGAGCTCGGGGATGCTCGGAACCCACGTCCAGGCCAACTATGCCGCGGCGAAGTCGGGCCTCCTCGGCCTGACACGGACCATTGCGCTCGAGGGCGCGGCGCACCGGATCAAGGCGAACCTCCTGGCCCCTGGTGCGCTCGGCACCCGGATGCACCTCGCCATGCTGGAGTCGGCGACCTTCCACGCCGACGCCGATGCCGACCTGGTCCGCAACCCCCAGGCGGCAGAGCTGTTCAAGTCCGAGCGGGTGAGCCCGATGGTCACCGTGCTCACCCATCCCACCTGTCCCGTCACCGGCCAGATCCTGTGCGCCTGGGGCGGTTGGTATGGCCGCTTCGGCATCACACTCAACGCCGGCTGGGCCGAGCGCATCGGGGTCGCCAGTGCGGAGGACCTCGTAGCCCACTGGGACGAGGTGGTCGACGAGGACTCCGCGCACGATGCCGGGCTGGACGCCTTCGCACACGGCACCCGCAGCGCCGAGGAAGGAACGAGGTAACGGTCTCTCCCGATATGGCGCATCGACCACGCGGGCGACCGCACCATGGAGCAGGAGCGCGAAGGTGACTACCACCGCAGCGGGGTTCAGAGCAGGAGCGCGAGGGTGACGTCCGGCGCAGCGGGGTTCACCCGCTACGCCGGCAGCCGGATCAACCGCGTCGAGGACGCCCGACTCCTGCGCGGCAACGGCACCTACGTCGACGACATCATGCGGCCGGGCATGCTCCATGCGAGCTTCGTGCGCAGTCCTCTCGCCCGGGGCCGGATCGTGTCGATCGACACGGCCGAGGCGCGTGCGCTACCCGGCGTCCGCGCCGTGTTCGTCGCCGAGGACCTCAACCCGGGTGTGCACGAGCAGTGGCACTCACAACTCGGTCCGGGCTCGCCGGAGACGCCGCGACCGCCGCTCGCCGAGGGCGAAGTGCGCTTCGTGGGCGACCCGGTCGCCCTCGTTGTCGCCGACAACCGGTACATCGCCGAGGACGCCTGTGAGCGGGTGGTGGTCGACTATGAGCCCCTCGCTCCCATCGTCGACTACGTCGCCGCCATCGAAAGCGGGGTGCTCGTCCACGAGGCCTACGGCAGCAACGTGATCCACGACGACGGCGCGCCGGCCTCCCCCGCTCTCGAAGAAGCGTTCGCGTCGGCCGCTCACGTGGTCGAGGAGTCCGTCCACCAGCAGGCCTACGCCGCCGTACCGATCGAAACCCGCGGCATAGTGATCGAACACGAGCCAGGGCTCGGCGAGATCACCATCTGGGTCGCCACCCAGGCGCCCCACGAGCACCGGGCGTTCTGCGCCCGCCTGCTCGGCATAGCGGAGCACCGAGTGCGGGCCATCGCCCGCGACACGGGCGGTGGCTTCGGCCAGAAGATCTTCGTGCTCCGGGAGGAGATGTGCCTCATGCTCGCTGCGACGAAGCTGCCGGCGGCGGTGAAGTGGATCGAGGACCGGCAGGAGAACCTGACGTCGGCGGGTTGGTCACGCCACGAGCACGCCGATGTCCGCATGGCCTTCGATGACGACGGCGTGATCCAGGTTGTGCACCTCGACTTCGTGTCCGACGCCGGGTCGTATCCCACGCCCTGGCCGGCGATGCCTGCCACCCTTGTCGGCGCCCTGTTCCCCGGGCCCTACCGCGTTCCCGCCGCCGGCTTCCGGCTGCGCTCCGTCTACACCAACACCGCGGGACGCTCGGGGTACCGCGGCCCATGGCAGTACGAGACGCTTGCTCGGGAGGTCGTCCTCGACATCGCCGCCCGCCGGATGGGTATCGACCCGGTCGAGCTGCGCCGCCGGAATCTCCTGCGGCTCGACGAGATGCCGTACTCGAACCCGAACGGCCTGCGCTACGACTGCACCAGCCCCTTGGAGACGTTCGAACAAGCAGTCGCCATGCTCGACTACGTAGCCTTCCGCGACGAGCAGGCGGCGGCGCGGGAGGCGGGGCGGTACCTCGGCGTCGGCTTCTCCAACTACGTCGAACCGACCACACCGGTGTTCGGCATCTTCGGGACCGAGGCCGCGACCATCCGCATCGAACCCACCGGGATGGTCAACGTCTACATTGCCGGTGGCTCCGCGGGCAACAGCCTGGAGACGACCGTCGTCCAGCTCACGGCCGACGCTCTGGGTGTCGCCATGGACGACGTGAACACGATCCAAGGGGATACCGCACTCTCTGGGTTCGGCGCCGGCACCGGGGGGAGCCGCAGCGGGGCGATGCTCGCCGGCGCCATCGCCGAGACCGCCGGCGTGTTGCGAGCCCGTATCGCGGCCATCGCCGCCCACCGCCTGGAAGCCGCGGTCGACGACATCGAAGTCGCCCAAGGCTGGGCGAGCGTCCGAGGGACACCCACCGCGAGGATCCCCATCGCCGAGATCTCCGCACTGGCGTACTTCTCCCCGGAGTCCCTGCCGCCCGGCGTACCGCCCGGTCTGGAAGCGACCAGCCGCTTCGCCCCGAACGCCCGGTCCAACTGGGCCAACGCGACCCACGTGTGTACGTGCGAGGTCGATATCGCCACGGGACAGGTCGAGCTCCTCCGCTACATCGTCAGCGAGGACTGCGGGGCCATGATCAACCCGGCCGTCGTGGAAGGCCAGATCGCGGGCGGCACGGTGCAGGGCATCGGTGGTGCCCTGCTCGAGCAGATCGCCTACGACGAGAGCGGCAACCCGCTGTGCACGACGTTCATGGACTACCTGCTGCCCACCTCCGCCGAGGTGCCGGTGATCGAGTATGGCCACCTGGAGAGTCCCGGTCCGATGCCCGGCGGCTACAAGGGCGTCGGAGAGGGCGGTGCCATCGGCGCTCCACCGGCCGTCGTCAACGCCGTGAACGACGCCCTCGCCCCGTTGGGGGTGTGCCTGACCCGCTTACCCCTGACTCCGGCCAGCATCTCGGAGCAGATTGAAAGGGCAATCGACACCGCGCCGTAAATCCTGGAAAGGAACTGTGCCATGGCGAGAAACCGTGACGGGACGAGAGGGCAATACCTGACGTCCATTGAGGCCATAGAGAAGGTGGCCCTCGAGGTGTTTGCGGCGCGCGGGTTCGACGAGACTCCGGTTGAGGACATCGCCGCAGCTGCCGGGATCTCGCGTCGGACCTTCTTCCGGTACTTCTCCTCGAAGAACGACATTCCGTTCGGCGACTTCGAATCGCTGCTCGATGATCTCGATGAGTGGTTCTCGTCGGTGCCGGACGACCAACCGATGTTCGAGGTCATCGCGGACGCAGTGGTGCGGTTCAACCGGCTGCACACCGATGGGCCCCTTGCACACCGCGAGCGGATGGAGCTCATCCTGCACACGCCGGCGCTGCGGGCCAACTCCGCGCTCCGGCACATCGACTGGATTGCCGTCGTTGCACGCTATGCAGCGCGACGCATGGGCGTCCCCCCCGACGATATCGGTGCGCAGCTCGCGGCCCACGTCTCGCACAGCGCTGCGAGCGTGGCCTACGAGCAGTGGCTTCGGGACGCGTCCAGTGATCTCTTCGAACTCATCCACCGCGCGTTCAGGATGGTACAGACACTCCCCGAGTTGGAGGTGACGAACTCCCGGCCGCGACGCAGCCCGCGGCCCATCGTCACGCCCTGAGCTTCTCCCATCGCCGCAGGAACGTCTCGAAGCGCCGGCGGCTGATTCTCCACCCGTCTTCGGTGCGGACGAGCTCGTCGACGTAGGTGCCGACCACGTGAAGCAGATCGTGGTCCCCGTGACGTACGTGCAAGAGGGCGTCGAGGTACGAGGTTGCTGTGGCGCGGTCAGGGTGGATCCTCATCTGATGATTGGCGATCCGGTGCAGCGTTCGCCCGACGTCGCGATGGATGGCATCGAGCCACGCGACAAATGGCTCACGCTCTGTCCAACTTCCGAAGCGCTCGTAGTCAGCATGGCAGTTCGCAGTGAAGCAACTGCGAACGTCCTCCCAGTCCCGCACGTCCAGCGCGGCGGCGTAACGATCGATGACATCCCTGATTGACAACTGATCGTTCCACTGCTGCACGGCAAACCTCCGCTCGGTCTCAGGGATCGTAACCGAAGGGAACAGCGGCAACGCTCGCAGCTGCCCCTTCTAGTCCGGTCGGCCAACCGCCGTCCGGAAGGCTTGCACGATTGGCGAGAGAAGATCGAGCGCTTCCGATCGGTCGGTCGGCATCCGGAGGTTCATCCGGAAGTCGGTGACGCCCGCGTCGAGGAGTTCCCCCGCCGGTGCCATCGTGGCCGGAACGTCGATCCGACCGTCCACCGTCCTGATGGGAAGCGCGCCGACCACCTCTATCGACTGCATGTCCTTACCCAGCTCGGAGAGAAGGTGGCCCATCGCTCGGATGCCCCGAGCCGTGTCGGCAGCCGCGTCGCCCCAGGGGATCCAACCGGCGCCGAACTCGGCCAGCCGGCACGCCACCCGGCGATTCACCGTACCGCTTACCCAGATCGGGACACCTCCGCGCTGACGGGGCTTGGGCATCATGTGAATGCGGTCGAAGCGAAGCTCGGACGAGTCGTAGGCCGCCACCTGCTCCGTCCACAAGGTCCGGCAGATTCGGAGAGTTTCGTCGAGGAGGTCGCCGCGGCGCTCAAACGACAGGCCGGCCGCCTCGTACTCCTCCCTCTGCCACCCCACCCCCACTCCGAGGTCCAAGCGCCCACCAGAAAGTACGTCGATCGTGGCGGCCGACTTGGCCAGCACGACGGGGCGACGCAGGGCGGCGATGAGGATGTTGGTCCCGAGGCGAATTCGGGACGTCCTCCCGGCAATAACCGCGAGAGTGGAAAGTGGCTCCAGCCAGTGGCCGTCGGGCCCCGTGGGCTGCCGGCCTCCGGCAGAACCACCGATCTCCGGACGCCCGTACTCGTCCAGGCGTTCTCCGAAGACAACATGGTCGGACAGCACCAGGCGGTCGAAGCCGGCCTGGTCCAGGGCCTCGGCATCTTCGAGGAGCGGCGTCCAGTCGACCGGATCGTTCGGATAGAAGGATCTCAGCATGTTCGAGAGCTGCGGCTTGGTCATTCTCCTCCTTCTAGCAGTCGCCACCAAGGGCGGCCACCACACATCGGACGTAAGCCGCGCTCGCGCACCGTACACTTTCAAAGGTGACCAGCGTGCCGGTGAGTACATGACCGACTCGATCGGCGTCAACCTCCACACGGGCACCTCCCCGTTCGCCCCGCAGGCCAGGCGGAGCGGTTCGGGGGCCCGATTCGGCCCCGCGCCATGGGGGCGCACCGCGACCGCTGGGCCGTGAGCGGAGTGGGCATGGACGAGCTGCTGTTCGGAGACGCGTGCGGCCAGGCCGAGGCGATCCGAGCCGGCGAGGTCTCGGCGGCGGAGCTCGTCCGCGCCTACCTCGACCGCATTGAGCGCTTCGACCGGGTGGTGCGTGCCTTCGTCGCGGTCGACGCGCCGGGCGCGCTGGCGCGAGCATCGGAGGTGGACGGTCGGCGGCGCAGTGGCGGCGGCGCGGACTTCCGTCCGTTCGAAGGGGTCACGCTCTCCATAAAGGACGTGGAGGACGTCGCCGGCTTGCCCACTACCCACTCGTGCGAGGCGCTCGCCGGCAACGTCGCCGCCAACGACGGTCCGGTCGTCCGGCGGCTGCGCGACGGCGGATTCGCGGTCCTTGGCAAGACGAACGTCCCCGAGTTTTGCAGCGACATGACGGTCTCCAAGCTCAACGGCCGATGCCGCAATCCGTGGGACCTCTCCCGGACTCCCGGAGGCTCCAGCGGGGGCGCGGCGGCGGCGGTCGCCGCAGGCTTGTGCGCCGTTGCGCACGGCACCGACGGTGCCGGTTCGGTGCGTGTGCCGGCGGCGTGGTGCGGCCTCGTCGGGCTGAAGCCGTCGCGGGGCCTCGTTGCGTTCGGTCCGGAGGAAGGGCCCGCCTACTTCGGGATGTCGGGGCCCGGCGTGCTGTCCCGGTCTGTCCGCGACGCGGCCGCCTGCCTCGACGTGCTCGCACCCACCGGGCCGTGGACGCCGGGGCGCGGTCGCTCGTTCGCCGAAGCGGCGCGGGAGGACGGGGACCGGCTGCGCATCGGTGTCTGCACCACCCCGCCGATGGGAGTCGTGGAACCCGACTGTGCCGGCGCCGCCGATGACGTCGCTCACCTCCTCGAGGCGCTCGGACACCACGTCGAGCCGGCGACGCCCGCCTGGGACGTCATCCTGCGCGGCGGCGTTCGGTCCGATGGAGGTGCCGGGCGCCGCCGCACTCGTGTCGGAGGCCGACTTCGACCGCGTCGAGCCGAGGAACAGAGGAATGGTGACGCACCTGGCGACCTTGACCCTCCTTGAGCACCATGGCTGGGTGCAGTCGGCCCGAGTGGCGGGGCGGCGCTTCCGCGAGCTCTGGTCGACGATCGACATCCTCGTGACGCCGACCGTCGGCATGCGGCCCCCGCCGGTGACCTGGGCCCGCTGGGACGACGACAACGAGACGCACCAAGCCCGGTTCACGACGTTCCCGAACTTCGCCCAACCGTTCAACGTCTCCGGTCAGCCGGCGATCAGCCTTCCGCTCGGTTGGTCCGGCGACGGCCTCCCGATCGGGCTGCAGCTCGTCGGGCGCCCGCTCGAGGAGGCGATCCTGCTTCGACTGGCCGGCGAGCTCGAACGGGCACGGCCGTGGGCGGAGCGTATCGCTCAGGCGGCGCGGTCGCTCGACGTCTCGAGGTTCGCCGCCGATGGCTGAGCGCGGCGCGGACAGCGCGGACCTCGCGCACTTCGAGCGCCACTACGCCGTCAATGACCCCGATCTCGCCGACCACATGTGGGATGTCGTCGCGCACCTGCAGTCGACCTGCCCGGTCGCCCACAGCGACGCACCGATCGAGCTCGGTGGCGCCGGGCGGGGCATGTGGGTCGTGACGACGTACGACGACGTGTTCGCGGTCCTGCAGGACTGGGAGACGTTCAGCTCGGCCCACCGGTGGAGGCTGGAAGCGAAGGCACCGGGCCAGATGGGTGACATGCCGCCGATCTCCACCGATCCGCCCCTCCAGCGCGAGTTCCGCCGGCTCCTGAACCCCTACCTGACCCCGCAGGCCGTGGTGGCCCACGAGCCGCAGGTGCGGCGGATCGTGACCGAGCTGATCGACGACTTCATTGGGGACGGCCAGTGCGACCTGGTCGGTCAGCTCGCGTTCCTGCACCCGCCGCGGATGCTCTACCAGGTGCTGTTCGGGATTGAGGACGATGCCGAGCTGCACCGCACACTGGGGTTCCTGCACCAGATGTCCACCGCTTCGGACTCGGCGAGTCACCGGGAGGCCCTCGCCGCGTGGAACGGCTGGATCACCGAGTTCGTGGAGTCCCGGCGGGCGAGCCCTCGGCGCAACGACGTGATCGACGCCCTCCTGCACGGCACGGTGGACGGACGTCCGCTCACCGAGGCCGAGATCTCGGGCGCCATCCGCATCCTGATCCTGGGTGGCTTCTACACCACCACCGACGCAACGACGTCGACGATGATGCTCCTGCTCGACCACCCGGATCTCGCGCAGGAGGTGCGCCGGGATCAGAGCCTGCTCCCGAAGCTTTTTGACGAGACCTTGCGGCTGGAGGCCCCGGTAATTTCCCAGTACCGCGTCTGCACACGAGACGTCGAGCTGCACGGTCGGCAGCTTCGGCAAGGCGAGGCCGTCGTCGTCCACCTCGGCGGTGCCAACCGCGATCCTTCCCAGTTCGACGATCCGGCGGAGCTGCGAACCGACCGACCGCGCAACCGCCACCTCGCGTTCGGCGCAGGGCCACACCGGTGCATCGGATCCAACGTTGCCCGGTTGAACCTGCGTGTGGTCTTCGAGGAGATCCTCTCGCGCCTGCAGGACGTCCGGATCGCCGAGGGCAAGAGTCCCAGGCACTCCCAGGCGTCGCAGGGATGGGGGTGGGAGTACGTACCGCTCGCCTTTACACCCGGACAGAGATTGCTTTCCTGAGGCGGCCGTTGAGCTCGTCTAATTAGAACGTGGCGATCGGGTTCACGGGGCTGCCCGAGACACCGGCCATCCGGAGCGGGCACGTAGACAGCAAGAACTCCCACTGCTGCAGCTCCTCCGCTGTCCTCGCGCACGCTTCGAGGTCGCAGTTGTCCATCAGCCACAGACCCATGGCGGTCAGGGACACGGCATGGACCGGCATGAAGATGCCCGGGTAGCCCGACGGCATCGAGTCGTTGGCGGTGTCGGCGCCGATGTACGCCACCTGCCGGTCGTGGAGCCACGGCAGGCACGACGCGTGCCAACCCGATTGGCTCATGTGCAACGGGTCGTCCCACTGATGGGCCGTCTCGTGGCGCATCCGCCCGTAGCCCGTTCGCAGGAGTACGGCGTCACCGGGCTCGACGCGGACGCCCTGCCGCTCCTCGGCGGCTGTCAGGTCCTCGGGGTACACCGGCTCACCGTGCTCGAGCCAGGGCACCCCACGAAGGCCCGGAATGTCAAGGAGGATCCCGCGAGTCACCATGCCCGTGGCGGCAGTCGTGACGGCACACCACGTGGCGCCCTCGTCGGCGTTGACCATCTCCCAAGGTCGGCCGTTGTACATGTGCCCGTCCCAGAAGATGTGGCAGAGCGAGTCGACGTGCGTGTGCAGGCTGCCGTGGAAGGCCAGGGCCAGGTGCTCGCCCGAGGAGCCCCACCGGGCGTGGTCGTGCTCGCCCGGGATGCCGAGCTCCGCCGCCGTGCGGAAGGACGTCGTGGCGCGTTCGATGCCGCCCGGGCTGGTGTCGAGCTCCCAGGCGCACGACACACTCGTACCGTGTCGCACCGCCGACGCCGCCCGCTTGCGGGTCTCCGGCGTGATGTGGTTCAGTGTGCCGCGCTCGTCCCCGTCGCCCCAGCGGCCCCAATTCGACAGCGAATCGAAATAGCCGAGGACGTCTTCTTCGCTCGGGGGATGCTCCTTTGTCCCGTACACGCTCGTCATCTCCTCTCCTTGCCCAGGTGGAAGTCGTGGTTAGTCACCCGCGAGCCGTGCCCTGCGGGCCGGCGCCGCGACCGCGAGGATGCGCCCTGGCGAGGGTCGCCGGAGCGGAGGCCGCGGTGGCGTGCCGGCTGATCCGGGCGAGGATGCGCTCCTGAGCGGTCGGGT
Organism: uncultured Acidimicrobiaceae bacterium; assembly: GCA_963779735.1. Taxonomy (GTDB): domain Bacteria; phylum Actinomycetota; class Acidimicrobiia; order Acidimicrobiales; family RAAP-2; genus Bog-473. Next base: position 95,742 of record CAVZZJ010000010.1, on the reverse strand, counting down.
CGTTCGCCCAGTCGAAGTGGCCGGCGATCTCGCTCGCCCGAGCGGCTCGTTCGGCGGCCAGGGTGCGCCGGAAGCGCACCAGCTCCCGAACCCCCGGCTGGGGGTTGGCGAGGATGGTGCGGGCCAGGTCCTCTGCGGTCGAGAGGTGCTCGCCGTCCTCGGCCAGCGCGGCCAGGAGCCCCGCGGCGGCGGCTTCCTCGCCGGTGAAGAACGCGCCGGTCAAGCCGGCCTTCATCGCCAGCGGCCCACCACCGAGCCTGTCGACGAAGGTCGCCGTCGGCACGCCGATCAACGCCTCGGTCACCTGGAAGCGGGCGCTGCGGTCGGCGACCACCAGGTCGCACAGGAATGCCACATTGATCGCCTGACCCATGCAGTACCCATGCACGGCAGCGATCAGGGGCTTCCAGTTGGTGGCCCGGAGGAACGCATCGGACTCGTCGGGCCCCGTGTACGCCCCGCCGTCTTCGAAGGCCCGTTGCATACGCATGCCCACGTCCGAGCCGCTCGAGAACGATCGACCCTCTCCGAATATGATGCCGACGTCAGCTGCACCATCGGCATCGAACGAATGTAGCGCTTGCATAAGGTCCGCGAGATCCACGTCGCGTAGCGCGTTGTGCTTCTCGGGCCGGCAGAACGAGAGGTAGGCGATGCGATCCCGGACCGCGTACGTCATGGTCATGGCACGGGATCCTACGATCATTGCCCTGTGTCATGAGATCCTTCTGGGAAGGAGGGCTCGGTGAACAGCCTCCCTCGGAGCTAGACCTGGCGGTAGTAGTGCTCCTGCTCCAGGTCCTCGAGCAGGCCGGGCCCGGTGGGCTCCCATGCGAGCAGCTCCTTGGTGATGGTGGCGGTGGCCGGGCTGTCCAGGGCGACGAAGCGGCCCAGGTGGGCAAAGTGTTCGACGGCGTCGGCCGGGGCCACCGACGCCGTCGGGATGCCGAGGTGACGCCCCATCGCCCCGGCGATCTCCCGGAAGGGGACGCCCTCGTCTCCGACCGCGTGCAGGACCGAGCCGGCGGGGGCGGCCTCGACGGCCAAGCGCGCCAGCCGGGCGGCGTCCGAGCGGTGCACGGCCGGCCAGCGGTTGGTGCCGTCACCCACGTACCCGGCCACGCCGCGCTGGCGCGCGATGCCAACGAGGGCGGCCACGAATCCATGGTCGCCGTCGCCGTGGACCGTCGGGGGGAAGCGCAGCACCGATGATCGGACGCCCGTCCCGGCCAGGGACAGTGTGAGCAGGGCGGTGGCCGCGCGCCGCCCGGCGGGGTTGGCCCTGACCTCGGTGCTGGGCACCAACCCGTCGTCCTCGGTGGCGACCCGACCGGCCCGCAGGCCGAGCATGCCCGAGGCGAGCACGAAAGGCCGCTCGGAGTCGGCCAGGGCCGCGCCCATGGCCTCCACGGCGCGCCGGTCGGCCGCCGCGGCGGCGGCGAAGTCGCCGCCGAAGGCCACTTCGTGCTGGAAGGCGAGGTGGATCACGCCGTCAGAATCGGCCGCCGCCTTGGCCAGGCCGTCCGGGTCGTCGACGTCACCCCGCTGAACTACGGCGCCGGCTGCTTCCAGGCGCTGCGCCGAGACCTCGGAGCGGGCCAGGCCGACCACCTCGTGGCCGGCACCGAGCAGCTCGGGCACGACGGCCGACCCGATCCAGCCCGATGCGCCGGTGACAAAGACCTTCATGATGGTACCTCCGGGTAACCTTGATGTCAGTAACTGCCATCAGCATAGACCCCGATGTCAGTGACTGTCAACGTTAGGATCGAAGCCATGGGTCGATGGCAGCCGGATAGTCGCGGACGGCTGCAGGAAGCAGCGCTCGCTCTCTACTCAGAGCGGGGATTCGACCAGACCACGGCCGCCCAGATCGCCGCGCGGGCCGGGGTGACCGAGCGCACCTTCTTCCGGCATTTCGCCGACAAGCGAGAAGTGCTCTTCGGGGGGTCGGCCCTCCTTCAGGAGCGAATCGTGGCCGGCGTGGCCGGCGCGCCGGCAGCCGATGGTCCCCTCGACGCCGTTTCCTGCGGCCTCGCCGCCGCCGCCGTGGTGCTCGGGGAGTTTCGCCGGGACCTGTCCCGCCAGCGCCAGGCCGTGATCGCCGCCAACCCCGAACTCCGCGAGCGCGAACTCGCCAAGCTGGCTGATTACGCCGCAGCGATCGCCGCCACCCTCCGCGAGCGGGGCGTGACCGAGCCGCAGGCAACGCTGGCCGCCGAGGCCGGCATGACGGTGCTCCGCGTGGCCATGCAACAGTGGGCCGACGGAGACGACGGGCGGGATCTCGACACCATCATGCGCGACGCCGTTGGCGAACTGCGGACGGTGGCGGCAACGGCTGAGCCCATGTCACCAGCCCGGGTGATGCAGTAGCTCAATAGGTGCCGATCAGTCTTCGGGAAGTGCAGCCCCATCGTACGAAGCGCATGCGGACTCCGCCGCTGGCACCAACATTTTCCCTGCAAGCACCCCCCGAGGCGCGGGACGCCCCGTGATTGGGAGTTGCACCCAGAGGTAACGGGCCTCGGCGAGCTCGGGTCCACCCCGACGAGGCAGGACACGGCCTGGGCTCGGGGGCAAGCCGGTAACGTCGCGACAAACGCGCCGCGTTGAGAAGGACCACACCGCCCTCCGATGATGTGGAGCTAGCCATGAAAGCCACTGATCCCTTGGTCACACCCTCCGGTCATACACCCGAAGGCGGAGTCCTCGTAGGCAACGCCGGCGCCAGCACGCGCATGGTCCTCTTCGAGGATCCACAGTGCCCTTACTGTCGACAGTTCGAAGAGCTCAACGGGGCGGTCATCACGGCCGCATTGGACGCTGGCGAACTCGCCGTCGAGTATCGCATGCGGTGCTTCCTCGGCCCCGAGTCCGTCAGGGCAGATAACGCTCTCGCTCTCGCCACAGAGGCCGGTCGCTTTGACCAGCTGCGCCAAGTGCTTTTTGCAGCACAGCCGCCGGAGGGATCTGGAGGTTTCACGACCGAGGACCTTTTGCGTCTCGGTGCAGAGGTAGGCCTGACCCGTCCGGACTTCGTTTCTGGTGTGCGAGACGCCCGATACGAGCAGTGGGTGCTGAGAAGGGAGGCGCTCTACCAGGCGCAGGACCCGCAGGGAACGCCGGCCGCATGGCTCAACGGCAGCGCGATCGACTCAAGGGTGCTCTTCGACAGGCTGCAGTTCGAGAGACGCCTTCGTATCTGACGCGCCGCGGTCACGGAGGGGTGGGCTGCAGCCCCGAGCCCCGAGCCCCGAGCCTCGTCCCGCCGGCTGACGTCGACCGCCTTTCCACGCCTTCCAACGGCTCGACCCCCGCCGGGTGCACTACAAGGACGAGCTCGGGTTCGGGCTCTCCATCGTCCGATCACCGCAAGATCGTCCCAAAGCGACGGGTACGGCACCGCCTTGGAGCTCGCGACGCCTGACTCGAACGCTCCGTTGATCAGTCAGTGCACCTCCATGGGGCGGGGTCGAGTCCGGTGCGGTGGCGACGGCGGTGTCGACGCAGTTCTCGATCGTGTTAGGGGGTGTCGTCTGCGTGATCGGGGCGTTGGCCGTGGCCCTTGCCCTGCCCGGGTTCCGCCGATACCGTCCAATGCCGGGTGCGTGACCAGCCCGGCGTAGGCTCGAACCGGTGCAGTTCAGCCGGGAGCTACGCGACGACGTGCGGTCGGGCGACATCACCGTTTCCTATCGGCTATGGCGCCGACCGAAGGTGAAGGCCGGTGGTCGCTACCCGATCGGTGATGTCCACATCGAGGTCGACTCCGTCGACCTCGTCCCCTTCTCGTCGATAGACGCCGAGGACGTGACCCGTGCGGGAGAGCTGGACCGCGAGTCCCTCCGCCGCCGGGCCGCCCACGCCGGGCCGGTCCACGATGACACGCTGCTCTATCGGATCGAGTTCCATACTGTCCGGTAGACGGCACGAGGTGGCCTCTTGCCGGCGATCCGGTGCAGCCGTGGATCCGGTACCACCCGGTCCTTCCATGAGAGGCTGAGGCATGGTTGTCGGCCGTGATCTGGCGGCGGTGGTTGGCGCGCTCCTGATCGTCGTCGCCGGCTGGAGTGTGATCGGCACTCTCGTGGTCCCCCGGCGGATCCGCAGCCGGCTCACCCGAGCTGTTGCCCTGAGTGTCAATGCCGCCTTCCATTTCGTCGCCGACAGTTTCGACACCTACGAGCCGCGCGATCGGATTCTGGCCGCCCAGGCGCCGATTGCACTGATACTGCAGATCGTCGTCTGGCTGGCGGTCTTCGAACTCGGCTTCGCGCTCTTGCTGTGGCCGTCCATGGGCGCCGCCGGGTTGGCCGGCGCCTTCGAGCTGGCCGGCTCTTCGCTGTGCACCCTGGGATACCTCGCTCCCCCTAGTGGGGGTCCGACAGGATTGGCCGACCTGGCGGCCCTCGTGGGCCTGGGCACGGTGGCCCTGCAGATCGGCTACCTGCCCACGCTCTACGCCGCCTTCAACCGGCGCGAAGGGCTCGTCACGATGCTGGACTCCCGAGCGGGGGTGCCGTCCTGGGGTCCCGAACTGCTCGCACGCACCCACTACGGCCTGGGCTCTGGGGTCTCGGCCGTAGAGCGGCTGCCGGAGCTGTTCGAGGACTGGGAGCGCTGGTCGGCCGACGTGTCCGAGACCCACGCCACGTACCTCGCCCTGGTCAACTTCCGCTCCCCACGAGCCCTCTCCTCGTGGCTCACGGCACAACTGGCCGTGCTCGATGCCGCTGCGCTCTATCTGTCACTCCTACCCGACGCCCCGGGAGCGGTGTCGGCTCGATTGTGCTTGCGCGGCGGCTTCAGCTGCCTCGGGACCATCGCCCGGGCACGCGGCTTCGCCATCCCCGAGGAGGCAGATCCAAACGACGGCATCTCCCTCACCTTCGAGGAGTTCGTCGAAGCCATCGATCGCTTGGCGAGCGTGGGGTTTCCCCTCGAGCGGTCGAACGAGGAGGCGTGGCTCGACTTTGTGGGTTGGCGGGTCAACTACGAGGCGGCCGCCTATGCCATCGCCCGAGCAATCGATGCTCCGCCGGCCTTGTGGTCGGGACCTCGTCGACACCCCATCGCTCCCATCCCGCCGCTGCGGCCACCTACCCGACGGGCCGACAAACCGCCGCTGAACTCCCCGGAATAGAAGGGCAACGCGACGACGACCGGGCTCAGGACCGCCGGCGGCGGCGTTCGTTGAGGGGCGGGAGGCGCCCGAGGGGCGGCCAGGAGATGACAGGCAGCTTCGGCCGCTCCTGGACGGTTGATGGCGCGGCCCTGACGAGGAATTAGTGGCGGGGGCAGGATTTGAACCTGCGACCTTCGGGTTATGAGCCCGACGAGCTACCAGACTGCTCCACCCCGCGGCGAAGGAGGGCAGTGTACACGCCCGGGACCCTTCCCACCAGGGGCAGGTCGCGACATCGTCTGCCAGATCGTCTGGGCGGTCAGATCGTCTGAGCGGTGGGGGGAGGGGGTGGCGGGCTCGACGGGTCGGCCACGGTCGCCGGGGGTGGCGGCGGCGGGCTCGATGTGCCCGGAGCCGTTGCCGGCATGGCGGTGGGGGGCGCCGCGGTGGTGGCCGTCGGTGCGGCCGCAGCCGACTCGGGCGCCAACGTCAGGGCACCGTGCTCGGACTCATGGGATTGGAGGGCCGCCACCAGGCTCTCGATCTCGGCGTCCGTGCTCGGCGTGGCACGGCCCGTCTTGGTGGCGTAGAACGCAGCACCCAGATCGCGCAACATGCCGTCGGCGGCCTTCTTGGCCTGGACCTCGTCGAGCTTGGCCTGGCCCTTTTGCGCTGCGTCCTTGGCCATCACGGTTGCCGCCGTCGCCTGCGCCTTCACCTTGTCGAGCAGTCCCATCAGCTCATCCTTTCATTGCATCACCGCACTCACCGCCGCACCCCACAGAACGGGATCATCAGCTTGCCATGCCCAACGACAGCCTGCCTCAGTGGGACCCCTGCGCGGAAGCCAGCGTCGTGGTCGTCGACGCCTTGGGCTCCGTGCTGGTCGGGGTCTTGATCTTCGAGGACTCCTTCGTGCTCTTCCCCTTGGCCGTCGGCGTGGTCGTCGGCGTGGTGGTGGTCGGCGTCCCTGCGGCCGCTTGCAACGCCTGCTGGGCAATGGTGATCTCCTGCTGCATGGCGCCGATGTCGGACTGGTACGTCCCCAGGTTGCCGGCCTTGAGCGCGGCCAGCGCCTGCGTGTAGTCGTTCTGCGCCGCGGTGAGAGCGTTCTGCACCGCGGTGGGGACCGTCCCCGTGACGCCGGTGGGGCTACTCGGCGTCGACCCTGGTGTGGACACGATCGTGTTGAGGAGGTCGCTCAGCGTCTGGGACACCGTTGACTCGATCACCACCTTCTGCCCGAGCGACCCGATCACGTAGGTCAGCTGCGGGAGGGGGATGGAGGTCGACGCCACGTACAGCGGTCGCAGGTAGAGCATGGCCTGGCCGACCGGGACCATCAGCGTGTTGCCCAGCAACACCTCGGAGCCGTGCTGGTCCAAGAGGGTGATCTCGGAGGAGACCTGGTGGTTCTGCGACATGTAGGAATCCGCATTGCCCGGGCCGGGGGTCGACTGCGGCGTCTCGTAGACGGTGAGCTGCCCGTAGTCGCCCGGATCCGACGTGCCCACCATGAACGCGCTCAGGTTCAGGTTGTTGGAGCCCGAGGAGTTCGACTGCGATGCCGGCACGTAGGCGTCGGTGACGGTGAAGGACTGGGTCGAGGAGCGGGGGAGGGCATTCACCTGGTAGAGCGGCGCCATACGCGAGGGGCTGGTCGAGACCACCTGGCCCTGCTGGTTGAGGGTGGCCTGCACCAGCAATGCCTGCGACGGCGGGCCCGCCCCGGCCGTCGGGGAGAGCTGCCAGGCATTGTTCGCCGAGTAGAACTGTGACGGCGACGTCAGGTGGTAGCGACCGTAAATGGCCGACTGAATGGAGAAGATGTCGGGGGGATAGCGGAGGTGGGCCTGCAGGCCGGCGCTCATCTTGGACAGCGGGGTGAACATGTGCGGGAAGGCCGACTCGTAGGCCTGCAGGATCGGGTCGTTCTTGTCCGCGTTGTAGAAGGTCATCTGGCCCGTGTAGGCGTTTATGACCACCTTCACCGAGTTGCGGACGTAGTTGTAGCTGGCCGGCAGGCCGCTCCCGAACGCCGCCTGCTGGGTGTCCGCGTTCTGCGAGTAGGGGTACTGGTTGGTCGTCGTGTACCCGTCCACGATCCAGTAGATCTGCCCGCCGTCCACCACCGCATAGGGGTTCTGGTTGAAGCTGAGGAAGGGCGCCGCCTTCTGGGCCATCTGCACCGGGTCGCGTACGAACATGATCCGCGACTTGGTCGTGATCTGGTCGGAGATCAGCAGGTTGAAGTCGCCCAGTCGCAGCGCGAAGGCGGCCCGGTCGAGGAAGGAGGACAGCTGCACGCCTCCGGTGGCCTCGGGGCCGGAGTAGTGGCTCTCGCTGTTGGGGCTCGTGCCGCCGATCTCGAGCTGCTTGGTGTTGGCGACGACGTAGCCGGTGTCGCCGGAGCCGAAGTAGACGTCCGGCTGGGTGATCTTCGGCAGGCCGTTCGTCGATGTCGGCGGCACGTTCTTAATGCCGTAGACCGGGTTCCCGTTGGACTGCGCCTCGTTGGCGACGGCCACCACCGCCCCATCGCCGTGGGTGTACTCCAGGTGCAGGTTGACCCACGACTGGGAGGGGAGGTTCGAGGGGGAGACCTCCCGGACACCGATGAGGACCGGGGTGACCTGCCCGTCAATGTAGTAGCGATCCACGCCGAGGGATTGGAACGTGTAGTAGGACCGGATCTTCTGCTGCTGGTTGAAGGTCTGCAGGCTGATGGTCGGGTCGGGGTCCCAGAGCCTGATGTTGTTGAGGGTGGCCGTCGACTGCGCCACCGTTGCACCCGAGACGTCCGTCTCGGCGGCGAACGGCTCCACCTTGACGTTGTTCAGCCCGTAGGCGGCACGTGTGGCGGTGATGTTGCGCTGGATGTAGGGCGCCTCGAGCGAGGATTGGGCCGGAGTGACCTTCAGGGCCTGCAGCAGGGCCGGGTAGATCACACCGACCACCAGGGCCACGAAGGCCCAGATCCCCACGGCCAGGACCGGCAGGGTCCACCCCTGACGCCGGATGTTGAAGAGCAGGATGCCGGCGGCGAAGATCGAGACGACGACGAGGAGGGACTGCGCGGGCAGCCGGGCGTGGACGTCGGTGTAGCCGGCCCCGTCGACGTAGCCGTCCTGCGCGTTGACCAGGCCCCAGCGCTGCAGGACGTAGCCGGCCGCCTTGTCGAGGGCGATGAGCGCCAGCAGCACCGAGAGGTGCGCCTTGACCGGCGGCCGCACGCGGGGCAGCCCGCGCTGGGGAACGATCCCGCCATTGAGGTAGTGGAAGACGGTCGTCACCACGAGCGTGACGATGAGGATGGCCAGCGTCCAGTCGACGAGGAAGTTCAAGAAGGGCAGCTTGAAGACGTAGAAGCCGACGTTCTTATGGAACTGCGGGTCGGTGGCGTCGAAGTTGCCCCCGTGCCGGAACAGGATCCAATTCTGCCATTCGCCGATCGTCCCCGATGCGGCGATGAGCGCCATGATGAAGGCCAAAGCGATGTAGAGCCGCCCGGCGTAGGGACGCACGAACTGCTGGTAGCGCCGTACGAGCTCGTCCTTCTGTATGGCTCCGGTCTCATCGGTGGCCAGGCGGTCGCAGACGACCAGGTTGATCCACATCACGGTGAAGAAGATCGCCCCGAACACTCCGAAGAGGCCGACCTTGACCACCAGCAACGTGGAGAAGACGCTGTGGTAGTGCACCGACGAGAACCACAGACCGTCGGTGAAGATGTCGGCGAAGGTCCGCAACGAGGCCAGCAGGACGATGAGGACGACGACGGCCCCGACGATCCACCACCGGGCCCGCCGGCGGGAGCCGGGCGGGCGGGCGGTAGAGAGGTCGCGGGGGGTTCGCACGGGGGGGAGCCTAACGTCCGGCGCCCGCCCGTCCAGGTCTACCCCCCCTCAGGTGCCACCAAGCATCGGCAACCCGAATGGGCAGGGGGATAGGCGTGGCCGGTGGGAAACCCCTCGGACAGGGGCACCGTTCCGGCCAGCGCGTTGTCGTCACAGTCCGAACAGCCGTCCGTCGAGGTCAGCACCCAGCGCAGCCGGCCCTCCGGGGACACCGCCGCTGCCACGCCGGCCGAGAACGCCTGCACGGCGAAGTCGCCCACCAGCCTCTCTATCCGTTCGCCCCGCCACTCGCGGAACGCCCCCCCCACCCGTTCGCTCGCCCCTTCGCCGTCGTCGGAGCCCTCCAGCATGCGCTGGCGCAACTTGGTCACGATCGTGCGTGACAGGCCGGCGGCGGCCTGCTCGGCGGCGCCCTCCGGTTGGATCGACCCCGCCGCCGCTCCGCCGAACACCGAGCCGGCGGCGAAGGCGTCGGCCATGTGCCCCTGCGCCGCGGTGGTGAACGTCGAGAGATGCACGTCCTCGGGACCGAGCAACTCCTCCCCCGACAGGTTCGGCGTGCTGCGCAGCACGTCGAGCAGGCGGTTCTGGTCGTCCCCCAGGGCCCTCTTGACGTGCCTCGACAGCTGCGCCGAAATGGGTGAGAGCAGTTCGTCGCGGCGGCTGATGAGCTCGCGGTCGGGTCCTTCGGCGACGGGCTCGGGCTCGGGCTCCGGTTCGGCCTCCGGTTCGGCCCCGCCGACCGCGGCCTCCGAGGCCGGCCCCGCCGCGTCCCCCTCCTGGTCGGTTGCGGCCCGGATGCGGGCGAAGAGCTCGTCCACCGAGGGCGCCACGGCCTCGTGCAGCGGATCCATGCCCTCTGCGCCGCCCGTCGCCTCGTCATCGGTTGCTTCCCTGGGCGTGTGCAGGCGGGCCTGGTCCCCCGCAGCCAGGGCGGCGGCGCGGGCCGCGTCGTCCGAGTGTTCCATCTGGCTCAGGATCTCGTCTATGGAGAAACGCACCCCTTGGACCGAGGCGGCCATCTCGTCACGAGCGGCACGCAGCTGCTCTATCTGGATCGACAGGGCCTTGCGGCGAGTCGCCAGGTCGGCGATGACGCGCTTGCGCGCCTCCTGCACCTGTTCGAGCAGCGCCCTTCCCTCCTCCTTGGCACTGGCGATCACCGCCTCCCCTGCGGCCACCGCGTCGGCCCGGATCCGCTCGACCTCCTGGAGGGACTCCTGTCGGGCATTGGCCACCATGAGCTCGGCTTCCGCCACCCGTTCCGCCGAGGCCGCCTCGCTTCGCTCCTGAGTCTCGTTGGCTTGGCTCTGGGCCTCCCGGAGCAGCGTGGCGGCCCCCTCTTGGGCCTGGACCACGATCCTCGCCGCCTCATCGTGCGCATGCCGCAGGATCTGCGCGCTGTGCTGCCCCAGCGAGGCGGTCAACGTCGCTTCGTCGACCACCGGGTGGGCCGCTCGCTCGTCCGCCTCCGCGAGGGCGTCGCGCAGCTCCTGCTCTCGCTCTTCGAGCACCTCGATGCTGCGCGCCACGGTCTGGAGGTACGTCTTCACCTCGTCGATGTCGAATCCCCGTCGGACGATGGCGAACGAATGACGGGCGATGTCTCCCGTCGATACGCGTGCGGAGGAAATGGGTGAACGGCCTTCAGGCATAGGGAAAGACTACGGCGCCGCCTGGGCTCGCAGGTGACTGGCGGGTACCGTGCCTCCCAGCCGCTCGAGGATCCGCAGGGCCTGGCCGAGTGTGGAGACCGCGTAGACGTGCAGTTGCGGGGTGGCCTTGGAGAGCGCCGCCTTGTACTCCTGGGGCGGCACGAAGAACACGGTGGCCCCGGCGCGCTCGACGGCAATCGTCTTCTCGGGGACACCGCCAACGTCGCCCACGTCGCCCCGGGGATCGATGGTGCCCGTCGCCGCCACCACGCGGTTGCCGGTGAGACGGCCCCCCGAGAGCTTGTCGATGATGCCCAGCGTCATGGCCAGCCCCGCGGACGGTCCTCCTATGTCGGCGGTGTCCACCGCCACCTTGACCGGGAAGCTCCAGGCGATCTGTTGCTCCGTCGCAATGCCCAGGTAGGCCGTCGGTACCGTGTCCGACGCGCCGCACCCCGGTTCCGTCATCCCCCTCGGCGGCTTCCCCAGGGTGATCCGGCGCGCCGCGATCGGTCCGGGCACGAACACGCCGGACGCGTTGATCGACGACTGCTCGACCGAGAGCGAGGCGGTGGTGCCGGGCCGGAGCCCGTGCAACGCCGAGGTCAGGGCGCAGGAGGTGGGCGTGGGGGTGCCGTTTACCGCCGTGATGATCTGGGACACCTTGAGGACGCGCCAGGCCGGCGTGCCGGTGCCGACGCCATCGACGAGCACACCGGCTTCCTGGCTGCTCACGGTGTAGCCCAGGTAGGTGAGCGCCGCCGCGGTGGCGAAGGACTGGGACTGGCTCATCTCCAGGTAACCCTGGGCGATCGCCTGGTCTTCGGGTGTCCCAGGTCCGTTGAGCTCGGCCTCCGAATACACCTGGGCGTCGGAGGAGAAGTAGCGCTCTTGCAGGTAGGTCAGGGCGTTGAGGGGGGTCTCGTAGACGTCGGTGAGGAGGATCTTGCCGGTGAGCCGGTGATCGAGTTTCGCCGGCACCTTTATGAGGGGAGCCACCGGCTGGGCATCTCCGGGCGTGAGCGCGACGTAGTTGACGTGCCATCGACCGAGAACCACGATCAGCGCGCCGAGAACGGCGACGAGAACCAACAAGACGTTGGACCAGCGGCGCGGGCGTGAACGCCTGGGCACGGCCAAGGCGGCGGGCGAGGGGATGGCCGCGGCCTCCCCGGCGTCAGTGGTGTCTATGTCGGCCATACTCGAAACGGTGAGCGATGATCCTGCCACGGAACCCGCCGAAAACCGGGTCGCGGCGCGGCGGCGGGCCGTGATCGCCGCCGGGCACACCGGCCGGGTGGAGCGGGCCCGCCGAGGCCTCGGCGATCCCGACGCCGAGGTGCGCGCCGCCGCGCTGGGAGCGCTGGCCCGCATCGGTGCACTCGGCGTGCCCGACATCGCCTGCGCCCTGGCCTCGGGCGCGCCACCCCTCCGGCGGCGGGCCACCGACGCCGCCCTGTCGGTGCGGGGTCGCGGCTCGCGCTCCGCGCTCTACGAGCTCCTCGTGGGCGCGCTGTCCGATCCCGACCCTCTCGTCGTGGTGGGAGCGGCCTGGTTCCTGGCCGAGCGGAGGGTGGCCGGGGGCGTGAGCGCGCTGGTGGCGACGGCGCAGGGGCACGACGACGTGCGATGCCGGGAGGCCGCCGTGGCTGCCCTGGGCGCCATCGGCGATCAGCGTGGCCTGCCGGCCGTCATCGCCGCGCTGGAGGACAGGCCTACGGTTCGGCGCCGGGCCACCGTCGCGTTGGCGGGCTTCGACGACCCCCGGGTCGATCCGGCCCTGCGCCGCGCCGCGCAGGACCGGGACTGGCAGGTCCGGCAGGCGGCCGACGAGCTCCTCGCCGGGAGCGGCGGATAGTTCGCTCAGTCGTCTTCGGTGAAGAGGCGCTTGAGGCGGTCGAACGACTCGAGGCACTGTCCGGCGCCCTGCACGACGCATTCGAGGGGTGCGTCCACCAGATGCACCGGCACGGCCGTCGCGTCGGCCAACCGTTGCGTCACACCACGCAGCAGCGAGCCGCCGCCCGTGAGATGGATGCCCTGGAACATGATGTCCTGGGCTAGTTCTGGCGGGGCGTCGCCCAGGCAGGTGGCGGCGGCGGCGATGACCTGGCTGACGTTCTCCTCCAGCGCACCCCTCACCTCGTCGGGCGTGAGCACCACCAGCTTGGGTCTCCCGGTTGCCACCTCGCGCCCCTGATCTCGGCACCCTGCTCCCTCGGGTAGGGGAACGCCGAACCGATGGCGTGCTTGACCGCCTCGGCGGTCCGTTCACCGATGGCCACTCCGTGCTCGTGGCGCACGTACGCCTGAATGGAGGCGTCGAAATCGAAACCACCACAGCGCAGGGCGCGTACCGCCACCACGCCACCGAGCGAAATGACCGCCATCTCCGATGTGCCACCGCCGATGTCGACCACCATGTTGCCCACCGGTTCGTGGATGGCCAGGCCGGCACCGATGGCGGCCGCCATCGGCTGTTCGATAAGAAAGCTGGCCGATGCACCGGCTCGTCGGGTCGCCTCTTTGACGGCACGGCGCTCGACCGCGGTGATGGCCGAGGGAACGCAGATGAGGACCTTGGGCCGGTTCAACCGGCTGACGCCGACCCGATGGAGCAACACGCTCAGCATCCGCTCCGTGACCTCGAAGTCGGTGATGGCGCCGCCCCGCAGGGGACGTTCGGCCACGATGTAGCCCGGGGTGCGGCCGATCATCTGCCACGCGTCGGTCCCGATGGCCAGGACCTCGCGGGTGCGCGAGTCGAGCGCGACCACGGTCGGTTCGTTGAGCACCAGACCCTTGCCCTTGGCGTACACCAAGGTGTTGGCCGTGCCAAGGTCGATGGCCAGGTCGCGAGACATAGGGCCTCATGGTACGGCCGGGCGGTGACCCGACCGCATTTCGTCCTTGGCCGTCGGTAGCCTCATGAGGTGACCCCTACACCCGAGGAGCCACTCGAAGAGGGACCGGACAGGGACGATTCGGGCAGTTCACCGGAGGTCGTTGGCCCGTCGTTGCGCGGTTGGATCGATCCCGACGATCGCCTCTGGAGGCACCCGAGCGAGCTGGCAGCGGGGGCGACCCGCACCGCAACGACGCGCCTGAAGGGTACCCATCCACGCACAATGATCCTGATCGGTGCCGCCGCCGCACTGGCCGCCGTGGCCTGGGTCATCGTGCTGCTCTCACCGGTCTCCGATCACCCGGCCTCGTCCCCGGCCAGCGACAACACGCCCGATATGCCCCTGACGACGTTGGCCGTGCAGAACGAACAGGTCCCCGCTCCGGCCCAGCCGGCCGGTCGCTCAATGGTGGAACTGCAGGCGGACACCACACATGGGGCCGTCTCACTGGTGGGCGTGGCCGTGGCCGAGGGGGGGCTGGTGGCCACGACGGCCGATGGGCTGTCGGGTCTGCGTCGTCTCTCCATGATCGGCCCCGGGGGGCGGCAGCTGCGGGCCTCGGTGGTGGGCATCGACGACTCCTCCGATCTGGCCCTGATCAGCGTGCCCGAGGACATCCCCGTGGCTCCCTTCGCCGACGACTCGACACTGCTCGACGGGAGCGCCGTGCTGACCTTGAGCATGGCGGCCCCCGACGCCGGCGTGGTGGCGCTGCACGGCACGGTCGGCTCGGTGACCGCCGTGGACGCGATGATCGCCAGCGGTTGGGCCAAGGGGATGCCCGACATCACGTCCTCGGCGGCGGCGGTCAACGAGAAGCCCGGCGACCCGCTCCTCAATCAGGCGGGTGACGTCATCGGCATCTACTACGGTGCGGGCCCCTCACCCTGTTTCCTCCCCACCCAACTGGTGCTCGGGGTCTCTGACGACCTGCGCTCGACGGGCCGGGTCTCACCACACGGATGGCTGGGCGTGGAGGGTGCGACCCCGCCGGGGACAACCGGCGCCCGGGTGGCGGCAGTCATGCCCGGGAGCCCCGCCACCGGGCTCCTGCAGGCGGGAGACGTCGTCGTCGCCCTGAACTCGGTGCCGATCCGCTCCATGGCCGACCTGCGGGCCCGGCTCTACGTGCTGCCGCCGGACTCGACCGTCGGGCTGGCGGTCACCGACGGCTCGACCACACGTGTGGTCGACGTGACGCTGGGCGCATCCCCCTAGCATGACGACGTGAGCATGTTCGGTTCCGGCGACCCCGATAACCCCATGGGCGGTCTTCTGGGCGATCTGCTCAAGGTGATCGGATCGGCTCCGGGTGGCGGCGACACCTGGTTCGACGCGGCCCGTACCTTGGCGCACGGCGTGGCCACCGACGGTCGGAGCGACGAGAACGCCGACCCGTTGGTCCGCATCGCGTTCGAGGAGCTCGCCCGGGTGGCCGAGCTGCACGTGGCCAACGCCACGGGGATCACCCTGACGACGGGCGGCTCAAGGATCTCCTTCGACGCCGTCGGGCCGGGCCAGTGGTCGTACCGCGTGCTCAACGCCTATCGGCCCACCCTCCAGCTGATGGTGGAGGCCCAACAGCAGGGTGCCGCGGCGGTGCCGCCCCTGGTCGAGCTCGGCGGACTCGACGATCCCTCCGGTGGCCTCGGGAGTCTCCTGGGTCAGTTCGCCATCACGCTCGGACCGGTGCTGCTCGGGATGCAGTTCGGCTCCGCGGCCGGCCATCTGGCCCGCCGGGCCTTCGGCCAGTACGCCCTGCCCCTGCCGTGGCCGGAGTCCAACACGCTCCTGCTGGTGCCCGGCAACGTCGCCCAGTTCGCCGAGGATTGGAGCCTTCCCCTCCAAGAAGTCCAACTGTGGGTCTGCATCCGGGAGCTGACGATGCACGCCGTCATGACCAGGCCTGGCGTGCGGTCGACACTGACCAGGCTCCTCGGGGATGCCTCCGCCCACGCCGCCGCCTCGCAGCGTTCCATGGTCGAACGCCTCGGTGAAGGCCTGGGCGACCCGTCGGCCCTCGAGGGTGTCCTGAGTGATCCCGAGTCGCTTCTCGCCGATCTCATCAGCCCCGAGCAGCGCCATGTGTCCAACGCCCTCACCGCCCTCACCACCAGCATCGGCGCCTACGTCGACCATGTGACCGCGGGCATCGCCGCCACGCTCACCTCGTCACCGGCCGCGTTGGGCGAAGCCTGGTACCGCTACCGGGTGGAAGACACCAAGGGGGAACAGGCCTTTGCCGGGCTGTTCGGGCTGAACGTCGGTCAGGCCGAGGTGGACCGGGGCACCAGCTTCATAGACGGCGTGGTCGAGCGGGCCGGAGAAGAGGCACTGGCCCGCCTGTGGGCCGACGAGCAGGACCTTCCCACGCCGGCCGAGGTGGATGCTCCCGGTCTGTGGCTGGCTCGCATCGGCCTCCTCGACTGACCTGGCCCACGCCGGCCAGCATGCGCGGTGCTACTCGGCGGCCTCCTCGGGAAAGCCGAGATCCCACTCGAGCGCCAGATTCTCCCGTTCGGCGTCCCGGACGACGCGTTCCCGATTGCGGCGAAACTGCGGGTCGTGCGGGGGGAGGAGGACCAACCGGGCCAGGACCCGTTCGCGGAAGGCGTCGACCACCTCGGGGGGACCGTAGTCGGACTGGACGTCCCAGTGGGGTGCGATAGGGCCGAGGTAGACCACGCGCACGTGCCCGATGGGGTCGAACGGTTGGGTGGTCTCGGCTACTTCGTCCTCGTTGTCCGGGGACATGGCACCTCCTGGCCTCAGGTCGTCGGGCAGACGGCCGCCAGCGTACCGGAGCCCCAGGGCCTGGGTTTCCCCGTGCCTGGGGCACACATTCTTACGAACTTCCTATGCGCCAGATATTCACCTCCCGCCCCTTTCTCCTTAGGATGGTCCGTGAAAAGGGAGCGACAACGTGAATACTGAATGGATGGCCCGGGGGAAATGCCAAGAGGTTGCACCGGACATCTTCTTCCCCAATGACGGGATGGGAGTGCTGGTAGCGCAGAAGATCTGCGCCGACTGCCCGGTGTCCAACGCGTGCCTCGAGTACGCGCTCGAGAACCACATCGACCACGGCGTGTGGGGAGGGTGCTCGGAGCGCGAGCGCCGGCGCATCCTTCGGCGCCGTCGCATGTCGCAAACGGTCACGGTCGGCTAGCTCGACCGGCAGTCCGGCCCGGTCTGGGCCGGCATTCGGCCTCGTGGCCGGCCACCTGGGAGACTCCCGGCGTGTTGATGGAGTGCGTGGTCAACGTGAGCGAGGGTCGGGATGACAGCGTCCTGACCAGGCTCTCCGAGGCGGCAGGACCGGCGCTGCTCGACCTGCACCGGGATCCCGATCACCACCGGTCGGTCTTCACCTTGGCCGGGAAGGACCACGAGGTGGACCAGGCGGTCAGGGCCCTGGCGGCGGAGAGCGTCGCACGTCTCGATCTCGGCGCGCACCGGGGGGCGCATCCGCGTGCAGGGGTGCTCGATGTCGTCCCGTTTGTCCCCTACCGCCCCGGCGGCCCGCCCGAGTACGACCTCGCCCTGGCCGCGCCCCTGCGCGACGACTTCGCACGGTGGCTGGGCGCCACGCTGGGTGTTCCGAGCTTTCTCTACGGGCCCCTCGCCGGTGGCCGGAGCCGGACATTACCCCAGCTCAGACGGCACGCCTTCCGTGAGATCCCGCCCGATTTCGGTCCGCGCCAGCCCCACCACACCGCCGGGGCCACCATGGTCGGGGCCAGATCGGCCCTGGTGGCCTACAACGTGTGGGTTTCGAGCATTGCGGTGGCCCGCCGGGTGGCGCCGCTCGTCCGAGGACCCGCGGTGCGCGCGTTGGCTCTGGCGGTCGGCGAACGGGCCCAGGTCTCGTGCAACCTGGTCGAACCGGCCACCTTGGGGCCGGCCCAGCTCTATGACCTAGTGGGCGCCCATGTCGAGGAGGCCGGAGGCTCTGTCGTCGGGGCCGAACTGGTCGGCCTCGTGCCCGAGTCGATTCTCCGGGCAGTCCCCTCCGCCCGCTGGGCGGAGCTCGATCTCTCCCCCGAGCAGACGGTCGAAGCCCGCCTTGAGGGGTGGCGCCGGTGACGACCCTACGAGGCGCTGACCGCCGCGTCGCGGCGCTGCAGGGCGCGGGCCCGCCGCACCCGCCGACGCTCCCGCTCGCTCATCCCCCCCCAGATCCCGAATTTCTCACCGTTGGCCAGCGCGTACTCCAGGCAGTCCTCGCGCACGACGCAACCCCGGCACACTTCCTTCGCCTCACGGGTCGATGCTCCCCGCTCCGGGAAGAACAGGTCCGGGTCGACTCCCATGCAGTTCGCCTGGACCTGCCAGCTGCGCTCCTGGCGACCATAAAGCGTGGTGACTATGTCCACGGGCTCGCCTCCCTCGCCACTTAGTGGCATTCGTGTAGTTACAACGGTGTTATCTTTCACCACCGCGTCACAGAACGCAAGAGGATTTCGAGAATGCCCGCGCTGCGCCCGTGGCGGGGCGGCTCAGGTTTGGGGTGCCACCTGTGGTGGTCGCGCCACCCATGCCGGACCGGCTCAGCCCCCTCCGGACCGGCTCAGCCCCCTCCGGACCGGCTCAGCCCCCTCCGGACCGGCTCAGCCGGCGGGACGCAGGACGCGGCGGTGCTGGAGGAAGTCGACCAGCACGTAGCCGCCCAGGACGTCGGGCGTGGTGTAGAACGTCCGGCCACCGTTGACCCGGGCGATCTGCTCGACGAACGGGTAGTGGGTGCGCTGGAGGTCGAGGGCGAAGCAGTTGATGACGATGCCCGCCCGCGTGCAGCGAATCACCTCGGCCATGGTGCGGTGCAGCGTCTCGGGGATGGGCGGGTAGTTGAAGAAGACCTCGCCGTAGTCGTCTATGTGGGCGGTGGGCTCCCCGTCGGTCACCACGATGATCTGCTTGGTCCCGTGCTGGCGGGCCAGCATGCGCCGCGCCAGGGCCAGGGCGTGCTGCAGGTTGGTGCCGTAGACGTAGTCCCACATGGCGGTGGGCAGCTCGTCGGGGCGGATCTCGCGGGCCACCTCGGAGAAGCCGACGATGCCCAGGAAGTCCCGGGGGAACTTGCTGCTGATCAGCGTCTGCAGGGCCATGGCCATCTTCTTGGCCGGCACGAAGTTGTCCCGCATGGGCATCGACATGGAGAGGTCCACGAGCAGCACCGTGGCCGAGCGGGCGAGGGCCTCGGTCTCGATCACCTCGAAGTCCTCCGGGGAGAGGCGCACCGGCACACCCGCACCGCCCCGGCGCACGGCGTTGTGGACGGTGGTCGAGAGGTGGAGGTTGAGCGGGTCGCCGTACTCGTACGTCTTGGTCGTCTCCTCCCGGTCGTGACCCGACCCGGTGGACACCGTGCTGTGGTCGCCGATGCGGTCCTTGTTGATCTGCCCGAACAGGTCGCTCAACGCCTTCTGGCCCAGTCGCCGAGCGCCGCGTGGGGTCAGCTCGGTGCGACTCCCGTGCTGCTCGATCAGCCCGGCGTCGGCCAAGGACTTGGTCAGTTTGGCCAGTCGGTCCAGGGCCCGGGCCGCATCCTCGCCCAGGTGGTTGCGAACCTGGTCGAGATCGATCTCGCTCAGCGCCGCCGGCGACGACGCCGACTGCAGCAGATCCTCCATGCTGTCGAGCTGACCGAGTTGGGTGGCCAGGTCGGTGGCGCGGGACAGGCTCAGGGGGCCCTCACCGTCGAACCCGTAGGAGCGCTGCCACCCGGCATCGGGAACCGCCCGCTGCAGGTTCTGGGCCAGGCGCTCCACCTGCCAGCGCAGATCCATGTCCTCGAGCACCGACTCCATCAGCCCCCGCAGCTGCGCCTGCTGCTCGGGCGAGAGCGAGTTCCACACCGCCTGGGCCGCCGCCATGCGCTCGGCCAACTGCTCCAACAGCTCGTCGAGCGTCGAGGGGTTGCCCGGGAACATGTCACCGAACCGCTCCATGAACTGCTCGAAGCTCGGGTCGAGGTCGTCGCCCCGCTCCCGCTGCTCGAGCATCTGGTTGAGGGCGTCGTAGGCGTCCCGCATACGGGCCATCTGCTCTGGCCCCATGGACGAGAGCGCGTCGGACGCGCCTTGGAAGAAGGTGTCCGCCATCTCGCGACGGAGCTCTTCGACCAGCTCCTCGAAGCGCTGGCGTGCCTCGGAGGAGACGAAGTCGTAGTGCTGCAGGGACTGCAGCCGGCCGCCGGGATCCCCCGGCTGCAGGTCGAGAGCCATGCGTCGCTCGGTGGCCACGTCGTTGGTGACCTCGGCCCGACGTTCGTCACCCGAGGCGGCCGCGTCCTCTACCAGCTCGTCGATGGCGGCCCGCTCGTCGGCCTCAATCTCGTCGAGCCTGGCCGAGATCTGGGCCATACGTCCGTCGGGATCGCCCTGGGCCAGCAGCTCCGAACGGCGGCGGCGCAGCTGTTCGAGCAGATCGCGCAGCCCCGCTATCTGCTCACCGCTGTTCGTGCGCACGCCCGAACGCAGCAGGCGGCGCAACGCGTCGTCCAGGTCGCCCGTCGTGAGCAGGTCGTCGGTCAGGCCGGCCAGAAGGTCGTCGACGTCGAGGTCGGAGAACTCCTGGGTGCCGTCCCACGCCGTGTAGTCGTACCGGGCCGTCACGGGTCCTACTTGCGTCCCCGGTACAGGGCCCGGGCGCCCGAGGAGTCCTTGTTCAAGCGCTTGGTGAGGTGAAGGCCCTCGAGCAGGAACTCGAGGGCACTGGCCATCAGGGCGGGCGACTCGGCCGCATCGGGCCCGGCGAGCGCTCTGGTGGGGGGCTCCAGCTCGGGGATGTCGGCCAGCACGGCCAGGTAGGCCGCCGAAGGCAGGTCGTCGCCGGCATGGACCACTACCTGCTCGGTGAAGGCGCCGACGATGGCCCCGGGGTCGTCGAGGGTGACCCGGCGGCGGTAGACCGCCAGCGTGGCGGCGGCCACCAGTTGGGCCACCACCTCGTGTTCGTGGCCTTCCTCCATGGCCTCGACCTCGACCTTGCCCTGGGTCGAGGGGACCAGCGACGAAAGGTCGCTGATGCGTGGCACGGCCACCGGTTCGCCCGTGCGGATCGCCCGGCGCACGGAGTTCGCCACGAGGGTCTCGTAGTTGGCGATAGAGAGCCGGACCGACACGCCACTGCGCTGATTCAGGTGCGAGCTGCGCCGCGCCAGCTGGCTGACCTCGGCCACCACCTCCTTCAGGTAGGAGGGAACGGTCACCGCGATCCCCGCGGCCGGCAGCTCGGCCTCGGACTCCATGATCTTGACCTCGGTCATGGTCTCGAAGGGGTAGTGCGTCCGGATCTGGGCTCCGAAGCGATCCTTCAGGGGTGTGATAATGCGGCCACGGTTGGTGTAGTCCTCGGGATTGGCCGTGGCCACCAGCGCGATGTCGAGCGGCAGCCGGATCCGGTGGCCGCGGATCTGGACGTCGCGCTCCTCGAGCACGTTGAGCAGGCCGACCTGAATGCGCTCGGCCAGGTCCGGCAGTTCGTTGATGGCGAAGATCCCCCGGTTCACCCTGGGGATCAGGCCGTAGTGCAGGGCCAGCTCGTCGCTCAGGTAGCGACCCTCGGCGATCTTGATGGGGTCCACCTCGCCGATCAGGTCGGCAATGGACGTGTCCGGCGTGGCCAGCTTCTCCCCGTAGCGCTGGGAGCGGTGCACCCAGGCGACAGGCGTGTCGTCGCCCTGTTCGGCCACCGCGTCGATGGCGCCACGGGACACCGGGCCGTAGGGATCGTCGTTGATCTCCGATCCCTTCACGATGGGGAGCCACTCGTCGAGCAAGCCGACCAGGGCCCGGATGATCCGGGTCTTGGCCTGGCCCCGCTCTCCGAGCAGGATCACGTCGTGACCGGCCAAGATGGCGTTCTCCAACTGGGGGATGACCGTGTCGTCGAACCCGAGCACTCCGGGCACCAGCGGATCGCCCGCCACCATGCGGGCCATGGCGTTGCGCCGCAGCTCCTGGGCCACCGGCACCGACTTCCAGCCCGAGGCCCGCAGGGCGCCCAGCGTGCGGGCCAGATCGGCGGGAGCTCGGAGCGTCCCGGGCCCCGGAGTCGATGAAGGATCTGTGTATGCGGGGCCGTCCATGGGCGAAGCCTAAACGCCGGACGTGCGCGACGGGTCGGCGGCTTGTCGATTTCCGGTGTAACCGGCGCTCAGCTGGTCGCCGAGCGCGCGAGCCGGTCGGGCCAGCGGCTGGTCGTTGCGCTGCGCCAGCGCAACCGTCCGCCGGATGCCGGGCGCCGAGAAGGGCACGGCCACCACCGGGCTGCCGCCCCCGTGGGAGGGCTCAGGGGCCCCGGAGGCCAGGGCGGCGGGGGGAAGGGCGATGGCGGGCACCACGGCGGCGCCCAGCCCCGCCGCCACGAACGCCAGGACGCCGTCCATCTCGCCCCCCTGGCTCACCAGGTTCGGCTCGGCCCCGGCGGCCCTGCAGGCCGCCAGGGTCACCGATCGCAGGTCGTAGCCCTCGCGGAACATCACGAGCGGGAGCCGGTGGAGGTCCCCCACCCCCACCCGGCTCCGCCGCGCCAGCGGGTGGCCGGGCGCGACCGCGAGGACGAGGGGATCGTCGAAGAGCGGCGTGGTGTGGACCAGGGGATCGGTCACCGGGAGCACCACCAGGGCCAGGTCCACCTCGCCGGTGGCGAGCAGTGGCACGAGTTGGCGCGATCCGGCCTCCACGACCATGAGCTCTATGCCGGGGTGACTTCCGTGGAACTCGACCAGGGCGGGCGCGAGGACGCGGGTGATCAGGCTCGGAGTGGCGCCGACCGAGAGCCGGCCCTGAGCCATGCCCCGCAGGGCCCGGGCCTCTGCGCCGGTTGCCTCCACGTCGGCCAGGACCCGCCGCATGAAGGGCAGCAGTGCGTCCCCGTCCGAGGTGGGCGTGACCAGGGCCTGCCCCCGTCCGCGGTTGAACAGCAACACCCCCAGCTCCCCTTCGAGCAGGCGGATCTGGCGGCTCAGCGACGGCTGGGCCAGATGCAGCCGTGCGGCGGCCCCGGTGAAGCTCCGCTCCTCGGCCACCGCGAGCACGTACTCCAGCTGGTGCAGCTGCATTGAAATAGAGCTTAGTGCTATGGATCCCATGTCATTTATGTCTTTGACGTTCTCTGGTGGGCTGCTTAAAGTTCTTGCCCGGAGCGTGCGGCCTCACGCGGACGCGATTGCGCGGGGGCCGCACCTGGGATGGAATGATTGGCCGGCCACGACCCGCCCGGCGCGGGCACTGAGGAGGTCTGAGGTGACGACGACGGTCGACAACGCGACGGGCACTCCCGTCGCCATCGGGGGGACCAGGGGTGGTCCGGACAGGCCCACCCTTCGCCAGGACCGGTGGTGGGTCGAGCCCCTGGTCACCGTCACCGTCCTCACCCTGTTCGTCGTGTACTCGACCTGGGCGGCGTTCGTCGGCAAGAACTACTTCGCGGGTCCCGAGCTGCACCGCAACCTGATCTCCCCCTTCTACTCGCCCTGCCTCACCGGCAGCTGCGTGCCGGGCAGCCACCCCTTCGGGGTGTGGTTCCCCGGCTGGACGATCACGCCGGCGCTCTTGATCCTGATCTTCCCCCTCGGCTTCCGGCTCACCTGCTACTACTACCGCAAGGCGTACTACCGGTCCTTCTGGTGGTCGCCGCCGGCGTGCGCCGTGGCCGACGCCCACGGCAGTTACAGCGGCGAGTCCCGGATCCCCTTGATCCTGCAGAACGTCCACCGCTACTTCTTCTGGCTCCTGCTCATCTTCAACGCCATCCTCACCTACGACGCCGTAGAGGCCTTCCGACAGCCGGGCCTCGGCATCGGCATCAGCGTCGGCACCGTGGTCCTGTGCCTCAACGCCGCCTTCCTGTGGCTCTACAGCCTGAGCTGCCACGCCTGCCGCCACTTCTGCGGGGGCCAGGTCCGCTCTTTCGCCAAGCATCCGATGCGTCACAAGCTGTGGCAGCTGGTCTCACCGCTCAACGCGCGCCATATGTACTTCGCCTGGATCAGCCTCTTCGGCGTCGCCCTCTGCGACCTCTACGTAAGGCTCGTCGCCAGCGGGACCATCCACGATCCCGGCTTCCACTTCTAAAGGACCCTGCACATGGCCGACTACCAGACATACGACTACGACGTCATCGTCATCGGGGCGGGGGGCGCCGGTCTGCGCGCCGCCATAGAGGCCGAGGCGAGGGGCCTGCGCACGGCTCTGGTCTGCAAGTCCCTCCTGGGCAAGGCCCACACGGTCATGGCCGAAGGCGGCGTGGCCGCCGCGCTGGGCAACGTCTACCCCGAGGACAACTGGCAGGTCCACTTCCGCGACACCATGCGGGGGGGCAAGATGCTCAACAACTGGCGCATGGCCCAGCTGCACGCCCAGGAGGCACCCGATCGCGTGCTCGAGCTGGAGCGCTGGGGCGCCCTGTTCGACCGCACCAAGGACGGCCGCATCCTCCAGCGCGACTTCGGTGGCCACCGGTTCGCCCGCCTGGCCCACGTGGGCGACCGCACCGGCCTGGAGCTCATCCGCACCCTGCAGCAAAAGGCGGTGTCGGAGGGCATCGACGTCTTCATGGAGTGCAAGGTCCTCAAACTCCTGCCCGACGCCGAGGGTCGCATCTCGGGCGCCGTGGGCTACATGCGGCCGACCGGCGACGTGGCTGTCTTCACCGCCAAGGCCTTCGTGCTGGCCACCGGCTCCATCGGCAAGTCCTGGAAGTACACGTCCAACAGCTGGGAGTCGGTGGGCGACGGCCACGCCATGGCCATCTGGGCCGGTGCGGACGTCATCGACATGGAGTGCGTGCAGTTCCATCCGACGGGCATGGTGTGGCCGCTGAGCGTGCGAGGCATCCTGGTCACCGAGGGGGTCCGGGGCGACGGAGGGGTCCTGCGCAACTCCGAGGGCAAGCGCTTCATGTTCGACTACATCGCCGAGATGTTCCGGGCGGAGACGGCGAAGACCGAGGAGGAGGCCGACCGCTGGTACGAGGACCACGCCAACAACGGGCGCACACCGGACCTGCTGCCGCGCGACGAGGTGGCCCGGGCCATCAACGCCGAGGTGAAGGCGGGACGGGGCAGCCCCCACGGCGGCGTCTTCCTCGATATAGCCTCACGCCGCAGCCCCGAGTACATCCGGCGGCGGCTCCCGTCGATGTACCACCAGTTCATGGAGCTGGCCGGGGTGGACATCACGGCCGGCCCGATGGAGGTGGGACCCACCTGCCACTACATGATGGGCGGCGTCCGGGTGGACGCCGACACGCAGGCGGCGACGGTCCCCGGGCTGTTCGCCGCCGGTGAGGTGGCGGGCGGCATGCACGGCGCCAACCGGCTGGGCGGCAACTCGCTGTCCGACCTGCTCGTCTTCGGGCGCCGGGCCGGTGCCGGTGCCGCCGACTTCGCCGAGGGCCGCGCCGGAGTCCCGAACGTCGACGCGGCGGAGGTCCAGTCGGTGATCGACGACGCCTTCGCCCCCTTCGCGCGCGAAGGGGGCGACAACCCCTACGACATCCAGCACGAACTGCAGGAGACCATGCAGTCCCTCGTCGGCATCATCCGCACCGGTCCCGAGCTCGAAGAGGCACTAACCAAGCTCGAGGAGTTCAAGGGTCGGGTGGCCAAGCTCACCGTGAAGGGCGGCAAGGCCTACAACCCGGGCTGGAACCTGGCCACCGACCTGCCCTCCATGGTCACCACCTCCATCGCCGTGGCCCAGGGCGCGCTCAACCGCAAGGAGTCGCGCGGTGGGCACACCCGTGAGGACTTCCCGGGACCCGACCCCGAGCTGGGCAAGGTCAACTTCGTGCAGCGCCAGACGGCCGATCGCGGCTTCCTGGCGCCCATATCCATCGCTCCCGAGCCGTTGGCCGAGATGCCGGCGGAGCTCCGGGCGCTGCTCGAGGAGGCACACTGATGGCCGTAGACGCGACTCCGGGCGACGTGGCGCAGGGCGAGGTGACGCACGGCGACGTGGCGCAGGGCGACGCCGCCCCGGGCGACGTGACCATGCGGCTGTGGCGGGGCGACCCCGGCGGCGGAGCGTTCACCGACTACGTGGTGCCCGCCGTCGAGGGAGAGGTCGTCCTCGATGTGATCCACCGGATTCAGGCCGGGCCCGCCCCCGATCTGGCGTGCCGTTGGAACTGCAAGGCCGGCAAGTGCGGTTCGTGCTCGGCCGAGATCAACGGTCTGCCGCGCCTCATGTGCATGACCCGCATGGACACCCTCCCCGAGGGGGCCCCGGTGACGGTGGCGCCGATGAAGACGTTCCCGATCATCCGCGACCTGGTCACCGATGTCGGCTTCAACTACGAGGTGGCAAAGACGGTCCCGGCCTTCACGCCCGGTCCCGAGCCCGAAGGCGGCTACCGGATGGCACAGATCGACGTCGAGCGGGGTCAGGAGTTCCGCAAGTGCATCGAGTGCTTCATGTGCCAGGACGTCTGCCACGTCATACGAGACCACGAGGACAACAAACCGAAGTACGCCGGTCCACGTTTCTTCATCCGCTTCGCAGAGCTCGAGATGCATCCCCTCGACGTCAACGACCGCCGCGAGCTGGCGAGCAGGGGTGCCGGGCTCGGACTGTGCAACATCACGAAGTGCTGCACCGAGGTGTGCCCCGAGCACATCAAGATCACCGACAACGCCATCATCCCCATGAAAGAGCGCGTCGTCGACGCCCGCTACGACCCGGTGGCCTGGCTCGGCCGCAAGATCCTGCGACGCACCAAGAAGACGGCCGAAGAGGCGTCCGTCGGCTGAGCCGGCGGACGACCACGCGGCCCGGCCATGCCCCCCTACCTCTCGCCCGAGTGGGTGCAGGCGTTCAACGCCGCCTTGGCGGGCCTCGACCTCACCGACGCCGTCACGGCCGCCGGCGCGGGGTCCCTCACCGTTTCGGGAGGAACCTTCCGCATCGCCCAGATCGTCACCGACCACCCCGAGGCGCCGTGGGCGGGCGGCCCAGGTTCTCCGGCTGGCGCAGCGTGCACGCTCCTCACGGTCCAAGGTGGTCGCATCACGCTGGAGACGGATCCAGCCGGGACGCGGCGAGCAGACGTGACCATCGTGTTGGCCTACGACGACGCGGTCGCCATCGCCTGCGGGACGCTCGACCCGGCCGACGCTCTGGCCGAGGGCCGCGTGCGGGTCCGGGGGGAGTTGGCCGTGCTCGTGGCCGGACAGGCCGTGCTGAACGCCGCCGCCGCCATGCTCGGCACCGCGCTCACCGACCTGACCGGGCCGGCACTCCCCGACGAAGCGGCCGGCCACGTAGGCCGGCGCGCTGAGGTCGGCCGGCCCGACCTGCACGAATGAGTCGGCGGGCGAGGCGGCGGTGGCGGCGGTATCGTTGCAGCACCGGCTCGTACAGAGCGGGCCGCAGTAGGGAGGATGACGTGCACGAGCCGATCAGCGACCACTTCCTGTCCAGGTACCGCTCACTACTCGATGCCGAAGACGAGGCGTTCGACGAGCTCGAGCACGCGTGCGAAGAGGGCGACCGCGCCCAGTTCGACAAAGACATGGTCGATTGGCAGATTGCACTCCACCACAAGCTCGCCTTCCTGCAGAACGCGGGCATAGAGGTGCGCCTCCCCGTTCCGACCTGACCGTCCGGCGACGGCGCGACGCAGCGTCGTCGCGATGGGGCCGCATGGACCGGCTTCGTCCCGTCCTCGGGACGGCCGGGCTCTTGCCCCTCGCCGTGCTGGTCGGGTTGGCCGTCACCCAAGGCTTCGACGGGGCGGCCTTCGGCGTGCTGGCCCCCGAGATCCGCCACACCTTCCACCTCGACAACGCCGGCATCGACGCCGTGACGTCGCTCACCGCCGCCGTGCCGGTGATGTGCGCCATCTTCTTGGGCTACTTCGGCGACCGGGGCAATCGGCTCCAGCTCACCGCCATCGGCGCCGTGCTGTGGGGTGTGGCGGCGATCTTCACCGGGTTGGCCCCCGTCCTCGCCGTGCTGATCGCCGCCCGCCTGCTGGGCGGGGTCGGCCTGCTGGCCTCTCGCACCATCTACCCCAGCCTGCTCTCCGACTACTACCCGCCCGAGGGGCTGGCGCAGATCTTCACGATCTTCTTCATCGCCTCCACCGGTCTCGGCCTGGTCGGGAGCCCGCTGGCCGGTTGGCTGGGCGCGGCGGTCGGCTGGCGGCCGACCTTCGTGCTGCTGGCCGTGCCGACGTTCTTCTGCGCCGCGCTTCTCGTCTTCCTTCACGAGCCACCGCGCCGGCGGATCCCGCTCGACGGCGGCGCCGCACCCCACCTCGCCGACCTGCCCGTGGCCGGCCAGTTCGAGGGCTCCATCAGGGAGGGGTTCCAAGACGTCGGTGCCATCCGCACCCTGCGACGCACATGGGTGGCCGCCTTTCTCTTCGGCGCCGGCACCGTACCGCTCCCCACCTTGGTGTCGGACTTCTTCCACGACGTGTACCACGTTGGTTCGTCGGGTCGCGGCGAGATCGCGGCGCTCCTCGGCGTGTTCGGCCTGGGTGGCATCATCGCCGGGGGGGCCATCGCCAAACGGCTGCTGGCGACGGACCGCCTGACGCTCTTCCCCCCGGTGTGCGGCCTGTTCGTGATCGAGTTCGGGGTCTTCGCCCTGGTGATGGCCGTAGTGCCCACCTTGGCGGGTTCGATCGTCGCGGCCTGCCTGCTCGCCGTCGGCGCCGTCGGCTACCTGCCGGCCTACGTCACCTTCGTGGCGGTCATCACGCCGGCCGAGCTGCGCAGCCAGGCCTTCGCCTGGTCACTGTTCTTCTACGCCCTCGGCGCGATCTGCCTCTCCGCCGTCATCGGCGCCATCGCCGACGCGGCCGGCCAGCGGATCGGCATGGGCAGTCTGGCCGTGCTGGTCATCGTCGGCGGCCTGATCGGCGTGTCGGCCCGGCGCCTCGTGCGCGGCGACCTCGACCGCCTCGAAGCCGGGCTCTGAGCGGGGGCGCCCAGCCGGGCTCCTCGGTCAATGGACGCGCTCGCGCCATCCGAGGGCGTCGACGAAGCGGGCGGTGACGAGGACCAGCATGGCGATCGCATGGCGCTCCCGGCGGCGAATCGGGGCCGGGCGGCCGCCGCAGACGGTGAGCGAGGTGTCGGGAAAGGGCTCGACGAAGACGCCCGAGCTCGTCGTGTCGTTCGAGGGGTCCGCGCCACTCTGCGAACCCGTGGCGAAGGCCGCCAGCCAGGCGATGGAGGGGACCTCGCCGTGGGCCTCCACGAAGGCCTCGGCCCCGAGGTCGGCCACCGCCAACCAGGTGAGATCGAAGAGCAGCATCAGCTGTCCGGACAGCGCGTTCATCGCCGCCGTCGGGGTGGCCGCCTGCAGTATGGCCGCGGCGGCGTTGAGCACGGTGTCCTCGCGGTCTGGGGCGGCGCTGGCCAGTTCCCGCACGTCCTCGACCCCCGATCCGGGAATCTTGCGGATGCCCTTGCACACGGCCTCGACGGCGTCGGGCCGGTCGGGGAGCTCGACCACGAACTCGTCGATGGCCACACCGGCCTCACGTTCGAGCACCTCGAGCGCGATGACGTTCCCCCCGAGGGCGCCGATCTCGGCCGCCACCGCTCCGAGCACCCCCGGGGCGTCGGGGAGCCAGATCCGCATGCGGGTGAGCATCCCTAGTGCGTCCTCTTGATCCGGACCCCGACGTGCATGGTGTGCTCCGCGTTGCCGGCGTAAATGCCCTTGACCGGCGGCACGTCGGAGTAGTCGCGCCCCCGCCCGATCGCCACGTGCCGCTCACCGACGGGGCAGGCGTTGGTGGGGTCGTACGCCCACCACGAACCCGTCCACACCTCGACCCAGGCGTGGCTCTCGCCGACGATCTCCTCGCCGAGAACGGCATCGGGCTCGGGATGGAAGTAGCCCGACACGTAGCGGGACGGCAGGCCCACGGACTTGGTCATGGCCAAGGCGAGGTGCGCGAAGTCCTGGCACACCCCGGCCCCGTCCACGAAGGCCTCGTGGGCCGAGGTGTGCACGCTGGTCACACCCCGGACGTAGCGCAGGGAGTCGTGGGAGCGTTCCATGATCCGCTGCGCGGTCTCCAGCGGCCGCGAGGCGCGCAGGGTCGAGGCGAGCTCGCTCAGCTCGGGACCGGGCGCCGTGTAGAGCTTGTGCGAGAGATAGTCCGCCATGGTGAGCGACGCGTCGGCCACCTCGTCCCACGACGCGTCCTCGGGTGTCTCGGACCGTTGCGTGTCGATCAGCGCGCTCCCCGTGATGGCCAGCATCTCGTGGCCGCGATCGACGTTGAAGGCGACCACCTGGGTGCCCCAGTAGTCGACGTAGGCGTACTGCGACGCCGCCGGCACGGTCACGATCCGGGTCTCGAGTGCCGTCTGCCGCCGCTCGGTGCGCGGTGTGAGGCGCAGCTCGTTGTAGGAGGCCCTCGCCGGCTCGTTGTACTCGAAGCGGGTTTCGTGGCTCACGTGCATCCGCCAGCCGTCGGCCCGGGTCATCCGCCTCCACCCCCCCGACGCCACTGCGTGGGCATGTCCTGCGCGAAGTAGCGCCGTGTGACCGCATCGCAGACCGAGGAGATGGAGGCCTGGAGTCGCTCGAGCCGCGTGTCGAGTCCCCGCGACAACGATGCGGGGGCGGAGTACTCGAGTTCGGCGCGGGCCAGTCCGACCAGCCCCCGGGCGTCCTCCCACGTCCCGTGTCGGCCGGAGTTGATCTGGTCCAGACACTCTTCGGCCAGCGTGAGCGCGGCGAAGGCCGAGCGGGGAAACAGCCGGTCGCGCAGCAGGAAGTCGAGCACCCGGGCGGGCTCGACGACGCCCTGCGACAGGCGGAGGTATGGCTCATACCCTCCGCACGATCGCAGCAGCATCACCAACCCGCTGTCGAAGACCTGGTCGAACTCGACCGTGGCCAGCTGCCGGGCCACGACGTCTGTGGTCTCGAGGCAACGACCCAGAGTGAAGAACAGCCAGGTCTGGTCCCGGCTCATCATGCTGTCGGCGACGCCCGTGACGCCTGCCACCTGGCTCTTCACGAAAGACAGGTACGGAGCGGGGCCGGTCCGGCGGGTGGCGGCCCACTGGTGCGGCAAGGCCGACCACGTGGCGTTGATGTGCTCCCAGAACTCCACCGGGACGACGTGGCGCACCGCGGCGTGTTCTCCCGGGCGGCCCCCAGGGCGCCGGCGATGGACGAGCGGCTCTTCGGATCGGTGGCCAGACGCTCGGTGGCCTGCCACAGGGTCTCGTGCCCGTCGTCGGGGAGGCCCATGACCGCCAGGAGGCGGCGGGCGGCGTGACCCCCCTCGGTATCGCTCTGCTCGAGAGCCTGGAACACCGAGACGTCGAGGATGCGCGCCGTCCCCTCCGCCCGCTCGACGTACCGGCCGACCCAGAAGATGGACTCGGCCACCCGGCTCAGGAGGGCCTGGTTCACTGCTGCTGCTGCTGTTGCTGGTTGCGGTTCTCCGAGTCGCTCCCCGGACCGGCGTCCATCGGCGGGCCGGCACTCACCGTGGCCTGCTGGCGGGGCGGCAGCGCGGGAATCGCCGGCCCCCCGCCCACCACCCAGGTGTCCTTGGAGCCGCCTCCCTGGCTGGAGTTCACCACCAGCCCCCCCTCGTGCAGGGCGACGCGGGTCAACCCGCCCGGGAGGACCCACACGTCTTCGCCGTCGTTGACCGCGAAGGGCCGCAGGTCGACGTGCCGGCGCACCATGCCGTCGTCCACCCAGGTCGGCGAGGTGGAGAGCGCGACCACACGCTGCGCGATCCACTGCCGGGGATGGGCGTCGACGCTGAGCGCCAGCTCGTCGAGCTCCGCTCCCGTGGCGGCCGGGCCGATGACCAGTCCCTTTCCGCCCGAACCGTCGACCCTCTTGAAGACCAACTGATCGCGCCGCGAGAGCGCGTCGGCCCGCACCCGCGCGTCCTCCAGATGCATCGTCTCCACGTTGTGGAGGAGGGGGTCCTCGCCCAGGTAGTACTTGATCATGGCCGGCACGAAGGCGTAGACGAGCTTGTCGTCGGCCACACCGTTGCCGACCCCGTTGGTGATCGTCACCCGCCCGGCCCGGGCCGCGTTGACCATACCGGGACAGCCGACCAGCGACTCGGGCCGGAACTGCAGCGGGTCGAGGTAGTCGTCGTCAATGCGCCGGTAGATGACGTGGACGGGGACCTCGCCCTCGGTGGTGCGCAGGAACACCTCGGTCCCGTGGCACACCAGGTCCCGGCCCTCCACCAGGTGCACGCCCATGAGGCGGGCCAGCAGCGCGTGCTCGTAGAAGGCGGAGTTGTGGACCCCGGGCGTCAGCACCACCACCGTGGGGTCCTGCACCCCGGTGGGGGCGGCCAGCCGCAGCGCCCGGATGAGGTGGGCCGGGTAGTCGGTGACCATCTGGATCGGCTGGCCCCAGAACAGCTCCGGCAGGACCCGTGCCATGGCGGACCGGTTGGCCAGGACGTAGCTCACCCCAGAGGGGCTGCGCACGTTGTCCTCCAGGACGCGGAATTCGCCCTCCTCGTCGCGGATGACGTCGATGCCGGCCACGTGGATCCGCACGCCGTTGGCCGGATTCAGGCCGAAGGCCGCCCGGACGAACCCCGGTGAGCTGGTCACCACCTCATGGGGGATCACGCCGTCGCTGACGATCCGGGCCGCGCCGTAGACGTCGGCCAAGAACATCTCCAGCGCGCGCACCCGCTGGGCGACCCCGTCGGACACCTGGCGCCACTCGCCGGCGGTGAAGATGCGCGGAACCACGTCGAGGGGGAAGGGGCGCTCCTCGCCGTCGAGGTCGAACGTGACACCCTGGTCCATGAACGCCCGTGCCAGGCGGGTGGCGCGGGCCGAGACGTCCTCGGGTCCCATCTGGGAGAGCGAGGACGCCACGCTGATATAGGGAGATCTGGTCGCGCCGTCGTGGCCGACCATTTCGTCGAAGGCGGTCTGCGTCAGACCGCGTGACCCCTCCCCGTAGCCGTCGAACAGATCGCCCACCCCCCTCACCGTTGCAGTCTTGTGTTTCGCCGGGGTTTCACGGGCGCGAACGGTCGATGACGCATTGGATCCCTGCTCGCAGGAGATCCTCCCGACCGCCGTCAGCCGATGAGGCCGAGTCCCTGCACGTCGCTGCGCTCGCCCAGAAGCTCCTCGGTGGTCACGTCGATGCGCCCGCGGGCGAACTCGTCGTGGTCGAAGCCCTCGGCCACCGACCAGTTGCCCCGGCCGTCGGCGACGACGGGGAAGCCGAACTGGAGGCCCTCGGGGGTGCCGTACTCGCCGGAGCTGGCCACGGCCACCGAGACACAGTCGCCGGGGGGCGTCGCCGTACGCAGCGAGACCACGGTGTCGATGGCGGCCGACGCGGCCGACGCGGCCGACGAGGAGCCCCGTGCCTCAATGATGGCCGCGCCCCGCTTCTGCACGGTCGAGATGAAGTCGCCCTGCAGCCACTCGAGGTCGGTGATGGCGTCGGTGGCGGGCCCGCCGTCGACTTTGGCGTTGGCGAAGTCCGGGTACTGGGTGGCCGAGTGGTTGCCCCATATGGCCACGTTGGTGACGGAGGCCACCGGTACCCCCGCCTTGCCGGCCAGCTGGGCCTTGGCCCGGTTCTCGTCGAGACGGGTCATGGCGAACCACCGCTCGGCGGGGATCTCCGGAGCGTTGGAGCGCGCGATGAGGCAGTTGGTGTTGCAGGGATTGCCCACCACCAAGATGCGCACGTCGGAGGCCGCGTGCTCGGCGATGGCCCGCCCCTGGGGCTTGAAGATGCCCCCGTTGACACTGAGCAGGTCGCCCCGCTCCATGCCCGCCTTGCGGGGCACGGAGCCGACGAGGAGGGCCCACGAGGTGCCGTCGAAGGCCGCCTTTAGGTCAGAGGTGGCGACGATGTCGCTCACCAGCGGGAAGGCGCAGTCGTCGATCTCCATGACGACGCCGTCGAGCACGGCCAGGGCCGGCTCTATCTCCAACAGCCGCAGGACGATGGGCTGGTCGGCTCCCAGCAGCTGCCCCGAGGCGATGCGGAAGAGCAGCGAGTAGCCGATCTGGCCGGCGGCGCCGGTGACCGTGACGTGGACTGGGGGCTTTGCGGCCATGGGTGGTGGTCCTTTCTCAGAGACGGTCGACGATGGCGGCGGCGAACTCCGAGCACTTGACCTCGGTGGCCCCCTGCATCTGCCGGGCGAAGTCGTACGTGACGATCTTGTCGGCGATGGTCGCCTCAAGGGCGCGGACGATGTCGGCCGCCGCCTTGGTCCAGCCGATGTGCTCGAACATGAGGACCCCTGAGAGGAGCACGGATCCGGGATTGACCTTGTCCTGGCCGGCGTACTTCGGGGCGGTGCCGTGCGTGGCCTCGAAGATCCCGTGCCCCGTGACGTAGTTGACGTTGGCGCCCGGTGCGATGCCGATGCCGCCGACCTGGGCGGCCAGGGCGTCGGAGAGGTAGTCGCCGTTCAGGTTCGTGGTGGCGATCACGTCGAACTCGGACGGGCGGGTCAGCACCTGCTGCAGGGTGATGTCGGCGATGGAGTCCTTGACGAGCAGCTTGTCGCCGGCGGCGCCCCCGCAGTCGTCCCACCCGACGGCCACGTCCGCGAACTCCCGGCGCACGAGCTCGTAGCCCCAGTTGAGGAAGGCACCCTCGGTGAACTTCTGGATGTTGCCCTTGTGCACCATGGTCACCGACCGCCGGCCGTGCTCGAGCGCGTACTTGATGGCGGCGCGCACGAGTCGCGTCGAGCCCATCTCCGAGATCGGCTTTATCCCGATGCCCGATCCGTCCCGGATGGGCCAGTGCATTTCGTCGCGCAGGTAGGCGGTGAGCTTGAGCGCCTCGGGGCTTCCCGCCTGCACCTCGTAGCCGGCGTAGACGTCCTCGGTGTTCTCTCGGAAGATGACCATGTCGACCAGCTCGGGGTGGAGCACCGGGGAGGGCACGCCGGTGAACCAGCGCACCGGGCGCAGGCACACGTAGAGGTCGAGGATCTGTCGCAGGGCCACGTTGAGCGAGCGGATGCCACCCCCGATGGGCGTCGTCAGCGGCCCCTTTATCCCGATGAGGTGCTCGCGGAAGCTCTCCACCGTCTCGTCGGGGAGCCAGTCGCCGGTCTCGTCGAAGGCCTTCTGGCCGGCCAGGACCTCTTTCCAGGCCACCGTGTTGCCGTGCTTGGCCGCCGCGGCGTCGAGGACCAGTTTGGCCGCGGGCCAGATGTCCACCCCCGTCCCGTCGCCCTCTATGAAGGGGATAATTGGTTCTTGGGGGACGGCGAGGACGCCGTCGGCGCCCATGGAGATTTTCTCTGGCATCCCGTCGATGCTAGGGGGTCGTGTGGCGGCGTCCCAATCGGGCCACCGTCGAAGGGCTGGTGCGTCCCGGCCGCACTCAGCCGCCGGTGGCCACGCCGGGGCCCAGGCCGAGCGCGGCGTAGATCTCCCGGGTCGCGCTCGAGGTGTTGAAGGTGTAGAAGTGCAGACCGGGGACGCCGATCCGGAGCAGGTCGGCGCAGAGCTCGGTGGCCAGCTGCACGCCCTCCTTGCGGACGGCGTCCGCCCCGCCGCTCTCACCGGCGGCCCGCAGGCGGGCCTCCATCCACGGCGGGGCCGGTGCTCCCATGGCGCCCAGACGGCCCATGGTGGCGAGCGAGGTGACCGGGAGGATCCCCGGAAGGACCGGGGTGTGCACCTCCCGGGCGTCGAGGTCGGCGATGAGGCCCTCGTACTCCGACGCCTCGAAGAAGAACTGGGTGACCCCGAAGTCGGCCATGGCCAACTTCGCGGCCAGGTGGTCGCGGTCGCTCTCGGCGCTGGGGGAGCGCGGGTGCCCGGCCGGGTGGGCCGCCACGCCGACGGAGAATCCGCCGATGGCACGGGCCAGCTCCACCAGCTCGGCGGCGTAGGCCAGCTCGCCGGGCCCGGCGGCGGGATCGGCAGGCGGATCACCGCCCAGTGCCATCAGATTCTCGACGCCCGCCTTGCGCAGGGAAACCAGGATGTCGGCCAGCTCCAGCCGGGTGTGCGCCACGCAGATGAGATGGGCCATCGGGTTGAGCGAGGTGGTGTGCAGGATCCCGCTGACGAGGTCGAAGGTGCGCTGGCGCGACTCCGCCCCGCCCCGGTAGGTCACCGAGACGAAGGAGGGTCCGAGCGACTGGAGCTCGGCGATGGTTCGGGCCAGGGTGGCCAGCTCGGCGTCGTTCTTCGGTGGAAAGAACTCGAAGGAGAAGGTCTGCCCGGCCGCCAGGAGGTCGGCGATCCTGGTCACTCCGCCGTCCCCTCGTCGTGATCGGCGCGCCCGAAGTCGTCCTGCAGGCGGACGATGTCGTCCTCGCCGAAGTACGTGCCGTGCTGCACCTCAATGAGCACGACGTCGGTGTCGCCGTAATTGGCGACGCGGTGCGCGGCCTGCAGGGGGATGTCGACGGCCTGCCCGGGCGTGACCTCGCTCACCGTGCCGTCGAGCGTCACCTGCGCGGTTCCCGACACGATGAACCAGTGCTCCGCCCGCTTGGCGTGATACTGGAGGCTCAATCGCTTGCCGGGGTGCACGACGATGCGCTTCACCTTGTGATCGGGGGCGTCGTCGCTCAGCACCGTGTAGTTGCCCCAGGGCCGCTCGGCGTACTCGCCCTCAGCCACGGGCCCTCCCGGATCGGCGGGTCGTCACTACGCCGCGCGCTCCGCCGCCCGTACCGCATTGCGCAACAGCATGGCCCGGGTCATCGGACCCACGCCGCCCAGCCGGGGTGTGATCCATCCGGCCACCTCGGCCACGTCCTCCTGGACGTCGGACAGCAGCTTCTTGCCCGCCCAGCTCGTGCCGGCCCCGACCACAGCCGCTCCGGGCTTGACCATGTCGGGGGTGACCAGTCCGGCCCGCCCGGCGGCCGCCACCACCACGTCGCCCGTTCGCACGATGGAGGCCAAATCGTCCACGCCGGTGTGCACCACCGTCACCGCGGCGTTGCAGCCGGGCCGCTTGGCGGCCAGCAAGAGCGCGAGCGGTCGGCCGATGGTAAGACCCCGCCCGATGACCACCACGTGGCGACCTTCCACCGGTACAGCGTAGGCCGCCAGGAGCTCCACGATGCCCGCCGGGGTGCAGGGCAGCGGCCCCGGGGCGCCCATGACCAGGCGGCCGAGGTTGACCGGGTGCAGTCCGTCGACGTCCTTCGCCGGATCCACGGCCAGGAGGGTGCGTTCCTCGTCGAGGCCCTCGGGCAGGGGCAGCTGCACCAGATAGGCGTTGACGGCCGTGTCGGCGTTGAAGCGGCGGACCACCTCTTCCACCTCGGCCTGGGTGGCCGCCTCGGGGAGCTGCTCCCCCACCGAGACCATCCCCACCTCGGCGCAGTCGGCGTGCTTCATGGCCACGTAGCGCTCGCTGGGCCCGTCGGTACCGACCAGCACCGTCCCGAGGCCGACCCTGATCCCCTCGTGGGCGAGGCGGGCCACCCGATCGGCCACCTCGGCACGGACCCGGGCGGCCACCGCCTCACCGTCGAGCAGGATGGCGCCCATCAGTGGCGGAAGTGCCGCTCGCCGGTGGTCGCCATAGCCAGCCCGGCCTCATCGGCCGCGGCGATGACCTCGGGGTCCCGCACCGATCCGCCCGGCTGCACGACCGCCGAGACCCCCGCGGCGGCCAGGACGAGCAGCCCGTCGGAGAACGGGAAGAAGGCGTCGCTCGCCGCCGCACCGCCTTTCGCCCGTTCCCCCGCCTTGCGCACGGCGATCTCCGCCGCCACCACCCGCGACTGCTGGCCGGCTCCGACCCCGACCGCCTGCCCGTCGTTGACGACGGCGACGGCATTGGACGTGGTGCGACCGCAGACGCGCCAGGCCAGGACCAGGTCTCGCCACTCCTCGTCGGTCGGTCGGCGCGACGTCACCACCTCCCAGCCGGCGCGTGGCGAGACGAACTCGTCCACCTCCTGCACCAGCACGCTGGCGCCCAGGCTGCGCAGCTGGCGCCCGGCCCGTTCGGGGGCGGGGCCCGAGAGGATCCGGGTGGCCTTGCGGCGCGCGGTCAGCGTCTCCAGCGCCGCCGGCTCGTAGGAGGCGGCGATGATCACGTCGGCTTGGGGCCCGCCGGCGATGGCGTCGGCCAGCTCCCTGGTCACCGCGCCGCCGATGGCGACGACCCCGCCGAAGGCGGACTGCACGTCGCACTCGAGGGCCCGCTCGTAGGCGGTGACCAGATCGGCGGCGACCGCTGCGCCGCAGGGGTTGGCGTGCTTGATGATGGCCACCGCCGGCAACCCGGCATCGCCGGACAGCTCGTGGACCAACCGCCAGGCGGCGTCCCCGTCGAACAGATTGAGGTAGGAGAGCTCCTTTCCCCCGTGCTGCTGCGCGTCGTCCCACCAGCTCGCCGTGCCCACCGCGCGGTAGCGCGCCCCCCGCTGGTGCGGGTTCTCGCCGTAGCGGAGCACCCCCGCGCGCTCCAGGGTGAGGTGCAGCGTCGGGGGCAGGACGGACGCCAGCGCGTCGGCCTCGGGGTCCCCGCCCCGGACGGCGCCGGGTCCACCCGCATCGAGCCACGCCACGATGGCGGCGTCGTAGGCCGCGGTGTGGGCGAAGGCGGCGCGCGCCAGACGGCGGCGCGTGGTCGCCGACAGCGAACCCGAGCGGCGGAGCTCCTCGAGAACGACCGGGTAGTCCGCCGGGGAGGTGACGATCCCCACGTGGGCATGGTTCTTCGCCGCGGCGCGCACCATGGCCGGGCCGCCGATGTCGATCAGCTCTATGGAGGGATCGGAGGAGAAGGGGTAGAGGTTGGTGACCACGAGGTCGATAGCCTCAATCCCGTTGGCCTCCAGGTCGGCCATGTGGCCCGGCACGTCGCGGTCCGCCAGTATCCCGCCGTGGATCTTGGGGTGCAGGGTCTTGACCCGGCCACCCAGCATCTCGGGCGAGCCGGTGACTTCGGCCACCTGGCGGTGGGCGACGCCGGCGCCGGCCAGAGCGTCCGAGGTGTTGCCGCTGGCGACCAGGTCCCACCCCAGGTCGGCCAGGCCCCGAGCCAGCTCGACGAGCCCATCTTTGTCGTAGACCGATAGCAACGCCCTCACGAGTTTCTGCTCCTCACTGTCGATGCCGTGCCGTGGCGCGGCTGGTTCGATGGTCCGTCCTGCCTCCAGCTCCCCCAGGGCCCAGGCCAGGGTCGCCGGGTACAGCGCGCGTTCGGCCACCTTGATCCGTTCGTGCAACGACGCTTCGGTGTCGCCCGGATGGACGGGGACCACCTGCTGGGCCAGGATCGGCCCGGCGTCCATCTCCAGCGTGGCCAGGTGGACGGTGCAGCCGGTCTCCACCACACCCGCCGCCAGGGCGTCGCGCACCCCGTGCCAACCGGGGAAGGCGGGGAGAAGCGCGGGGTGGGTGTTCAAGATGCGGTCCGGAAAGGCGCTGTGCACGGCCTGGGTCATGACCGTGCCGAAGCCCGCCATGGCCACCAGGTCCACCCGGTGGGCCACCAGCGTGGCGGTGACCGCTTCGGTGTACCCCGCGCGATCGAAGCCGGGGCCGAACCCACCGTAGGCCTGGCGGTCGACGAGCTCGTCGGCCACCCCGTGCGCACGGGCCAGCGCCAGCGCGGCGCAGGGACGGTCGGAGACGACGGCGGCCACCGGGAGACCGGCGTCGAACATGGCCTGCAGGATCGTCCCACTCCCCGAGACGAGGACACCAACGCGCACGCCGGTCACGCTAGTGCCCCGACCACGATCACCCGATCGGAGACGAAACACCGGGTCGACCACGCAGGAGCCCGTTCATGCGGCCCCGGCGTCAGGCGCCTCGTTGCCGCCCCGGAGCTCAGGCCGGCGAGCCGAAGAACCCGGCGTCGCCGTAGGTGAAGAGCCCCCCGTCGGCGGCCACCAGCCAGTAGCCCGCCCCGTCGGGGGTGGCCGCCATGCCCACGACTGGGGCGTTGAGGGACAGCGCTCCGGCCGAACCGTAGAAGCCGGCGTCACCGAAGGTGAAGATCCCCCCGTCGGAGGCCACCAGCCAGTAGCCCTTGCCGTCTGGGGTGGCCGCCATGCCCACGATGGGCCGGTTGAGGCGCATGGCGCCGGTCGAGCCGAAGAACCCGGCGTTGCCGAAGGTGAAGACCCCGCCGTCGGAGGCCACCAGCCAGTAGCCCCGGCCGTCGGGGGTGGCCGCCATGCCCACGATGGGCCGGTTGAGGCGCATGGCGCCGGTCGAGCCGAAGAACCCGGCGTCGCCGAAGGTGAAGACCCCACCATCGGAGGCCACCAGCCAGTAACCCGCGCCGTCGGGGGTGGCCGCCATGCCCACGATGGGCCGGTTGAGGCGCATGGCGCCGGTCGAGCCGTAGAAGTAGGCGTCGCCGTACGTGAAGATCCCCCCGTCGGAGGCGGCCAGCCAGTAGCCCCCGCCATCGGGGGTGGCCGCCATGCCCACGACGGGGGCGTTGAGGGGCAGGGCGCCGG
Source organism: uncultured Acidimicrobiaceae bacterium (assembly GCA_963779735.1). GTDB lineage: Bacteria > Actinomycetota > Acidimicrobiia > Acidimicrobiales > RAAP-2 > Bog-473. The sequence goes on along the minus strand of CAVZZJ010000010.1, from coordinate 55,769 downwards.
CCGATCCGGAGAAGCCGGCGTCGCCGTAGGTGAAGACGCCGCCGTCGGCGGCCGCCAGCCAGTAGCCCCGGCCGCTCGGCGTGGCGCTCACCCCCACCGCCGGAGCGCTGAGCCCGCTCGACTGGTCGGCGGCGACGGTCACCGGGACAACGAACAGCCTGCGGACACCGCCGCACGAGTAGTCGGTGCAGCTTGCGGTCCAGGCGTCGTAGTCGAGCCAGATGGTATGGCCCGACTCGTCCTCGAACCATGAGCCCCCGCCCGGACCGGCCACCGTGCCGTAGGACGACAGGATGGGGTCGGGGTCGGTCTGGGTGCACGGGCTGGTGGGCGAGGCGCAGACCGCATAGCCCTCGGCGTAGTCCGACGACGTGTAGATGCCCCCGCTGAACAGGAGGTAGAACTCCCCGCCGACGGCGAGCATGGAGGGGTCCTCCACCGTCGACTCCCATGGGTAGGCCACCGTGTCGTTGTCGAAGATCTGCGTCGGGGAGGAGCCGGGGAGGAAACCGGTCCCGGTGCTGTCGAGCTCCTCGGTCCAGATGCGGGCCGGCTGCGCCGAGCCGCCGTCGTTGGACTTCCACACCAACCAGGGGGAGTTGTTGGCCGGATCGATGAAGGGACTCGGGTCGATCGCCCCGCCCAGAGCGGTCTGGCACAGCAGGGGGCCGGTGGAGTCGTCGCTGAACGCGGCGTCCGTCGGGCTGAGGGTCGCGGCGGTGGCGACCGACAGGCAGTCGTACCCCGTGTCGCTGGCGTGGCCCGCCTGGGCGGCGTCGTAGAACATCACCCAGTGGTCGTCGAACGAGAAGACACCCGGTGAGGTCTGGGTGTTCACCGCCTCCCACGCCGGCACGGTGGGAAGCGCCGTGGATCCGTAGCCGAGGCCGGTGTAGCTCCGCCAGCCCGATTGGGGACTGCCCGAGGTGTCGACCAGGGCCTGTAGGTGGTTGCCCAACGCCGTTCCCGTCGTGAAGGCGTAGTAGGTGCCGGCGGACTCGACCATATCGGGGTCGCCGGCGTCGCCGACGTAGGCTGGCGCCGACGGCAGGGCGGACCCGAACGCAACGGCCGAGTGCGGCTGGAGCGCACCCGCGGTGAGGTCCCCACCGCCGTCCCGGGTCAGCCCGGAGACCAGGAGCACTCCGGTGGCCACCGCGGCCAGTATGGCGGGGATCGGGCGCATCCGTACAAGATTCCCCGCCGATGGTCTCCGTGCCATCGACACCAGCCCAACAGCAGCCCAACTCCCCGAGCGGGGCCACCCGCCCGAGCGCGACTGGGGCACCCGCACCGACGGCCGGCGGGCTGTCCTAGGCCGTCGGGATCCTCCTGGAGAGGCCGGTCAGGGCAGGGCGCGCACGATGGCCACCATCTTCTCGCCACACTCGGTGGGGTTCTGGGTCACGAACACCCCGGCCGCCGCCAGCGCCTCCATCTTGGCCTGGGCCGTGCCCTGCGAGCCCGAGATGATGGCGCCCGCGTGTCCCATCTTGCGGCCGGGCGGCGCGGTGACGCCGGCCACGTAGGCTGCGACCGGCTTGGTCATGGAGTCGGCGATGAACTCGGCGGCGCGCTCCTCCTCGGAGCCTCCGATCTCACCGATCATCATGACGGCCCGGGTCTCGGGGTCGGCTTGGAAGGCGGCCAGGCAGTCGATGAAGTTGGTGCCGGGCACCGGGTCGCCACCGATTCCGACGCAGGTCGTCTGGCCGATGCCCTGCTGCGAGAGCTCGTGCAGCGCCTGATACGTCAGTGTCCCCGAGCGGCTCACGATGCCGACCGGCCCTCCGGCCAGGGCGATGTCACCGGAGGTGATCCCGATGTTGCACTTCCCCGGTGAGATGATCCCCGGGCAGTTGGGGCCGAGGAGACGGGTGCCCGGGAAGTCCCGCGCCAACCGGTTGTAGGCCAACGCCTCGTCCTGGGCCGGAATGCCCTCGGTGATGCACACGATGAAGGAGATGCCGGCTTCCGCCGCCTCCACAATGGCGTCGGCCGCACCCCGCGGGGGCACCGAGATGAAGGAGGCCGTCGCCCCCGTCTCCTTCACCGCCTCGGCCACCGAGGAGTAGACGTCTATTCCCTCTATCACCTCTCCCCCCCGCTTGGGGTTGGTCCCCCCCACCACCTTGGTGCCGTAGGCCTTGTTGCGCAGGCCGTGGAACAGTCCCTGGCTGGTCGGGCTGATGCCCTGGATCACGACCTTGGTCGTCTCGTCTACGAAGATGCTCACGTTGTTCCCTCTGTTCCCTTGCGCCTAGGCCTTGGCCAGGGCGACGGCGTGGCGGGCGGCGTCGAGCATGGTGGGCTCGCTGATCAACCGATCGGACAGGTGCTCGTTCAGCAGGGCACGGCCCTCCACGGCGTTCGTTCCGTCGAGGCGCATGACGACCGGGGAGCTCAGCCGCACACGGCTCGTCGCCTCAATGATCCCCTTCGCCACCTCGTCGACCCTGGTGATGCCGCCGAAGATGTTGACGAGGATGGAGCGGACAGCGGGGTCGGCGTTGATCACCTCCAGCGCAGCGGCCATCACGTCGGCGTTGGCCCCGCCCCCGATGTCGAGGAAGTTGGCCGCTTCACCGCCGACCTGGGTCACCACATCGAGCGTGCTCATCGCCAGCCCGGCGCCGTTGGCGATGATGCCCACCGACCCGGAGAGTCCGATGTAGTTCAGCCCTCTCTCCTTGGCCATCTTTTCCCGCGCGTCGGTGTCGGCGTCCTCCGCGTACTCCTCCCACTCGGGGTGGCGGTAGGACGCGTTCTCGTCCAGGGTGACCTTGGCGTCGAGGGCGTGCACCCTTCCTTCGGGCGTGAGGATGAGGGGGTTGATCTCGGCCAGGTCGCAGTCACCCTCGACGTAGCAGTGGTAGAGCCGGACCAGCAGCGTGGCCGCCTGTTGACGCGCTTCGGGGTCGAGGCCGGCACGGTCCACCCACTGGCGCGCCGTCGCCTCGTCGAGGCCGTCGAGGGGGTTGATGTGCAGCATGGCGATGGCATCCGGATTGGTCACCGCCACCTCCTCGATCTCCACGCCGCCCTCGGCCGACAGCATCCCGAGATGCAGCTTGTTGGGACGGTCCAGCGTGAAGCTGGCGTAGTACTCCTTCTCAATGTCCGAGGCATGCTCCACCCAGAGGCGCTTGACGACGTGCCCCTTAATGTCGAGCCCGAGGATGTTGCCGGCATGGAACCGGGCCTCGTCCGCATCGGCGGCCAGCTTGACGCCACCGGCCTTGCCCCGGCCGCCCACCTTGACTTGCGCCTTGACCACGACGGGGTAGCCGGCGGCGTCGGCCTGGGCTACCGCCTCGTCGACCGTGTCCGCCACCCCGCCGGGTGAGGTGGGGATGCCGAACCGGGCGAAGTACTGCTTGCCCTGGTACTCGTAAAGATCCACTGCGGTGCCTTCTCCTTTTGTCGTGTCACTCGGGTTCTCGAAGAATCGGGGCGGTGGTGCCGGTGCCTCAGGCCGTGCGCTCGCCTTCACGCGCGTCGAGGGCCTCGCCCAACCAGCTACCGATGGAGTCGAGGGGGGCACCGGGCGTGAAGACCGCGGCCACGCCCTGAGCCTTGAGGGTGGAGATGTCCTTGTCGGGGATGATCCCGCCCACGATGACCAGCACGTCGTCGCGGCCCGCCTCGGCCAGGAGGCCGATCACCCGGGGGACCAGCGTCAGGTGCGCCCCGGACAGGAGCGAGAGCCCCACCGCATCGGCATCTTCGTGCACCACCGCCTGGACGACCTGCTCCGGCGTCTGGTGCAGACCGGTGTAGACCACCTCGAAGCCGCTGTCCCGCAACGCCCGGGCGATCACCTTGGCCCCCCGGTCGTGGCCGTCGAGCCCCGGCTTGGCCACGACCACCCTGTAGGGACGCTTCATGAAGCCTTGATGATACGGACGCCCCCGCGGAGGCGCCAGATGGGGTCTCAGGCCCGCCGGAGCGGGGTGGCCGTGAGCAGCAGGCTCTTCTTCCCCACCGATTCGAAATGGACCGTGGCCTGAGCCCGCGGGCCTTCTCCCTTGCAGTCGAGGACGACGCCCGGACCCCAGTGGTCGTGCACCACCTCGTCGCCCGGCGCCAACCCCAGAGCCTCCGCCCCGCTGCTGGCGCGCGGGCCGGCGGCACGCTGCGGGAGCGAGGAGCTGGGGAGGAATCCAGAGCCCCGCGGGCCCTCAGTCGACAGGTTGCGGCTCTCCCTCGATGAGACGAGCCCCACGTCCTTGACCAGCTCGGAGGGGACCTCGGACAGGAAGCGACTGGGGATGTTGTGCTGGGGCCTGCCCCACATGATGCGAGACCAGGCGTGTGAGATGGAGAGATGACGGCGAGCCCGTGTGATGCCGACGTAGAAGAGACGGCGTTCCTCCTCGAGCTCGGCCGGCTCGGACAGCGAGCGCGGCGTGGGGAAAGATGCCGTCCTCAAGACCGACGACGAACACGGCCGGAAACTCCAGCCCCTTGGCCGTGTGGAGGGTCATCAGCGAGACACGAGTGCCGTCGGCATCGAGCTCGTCGGCGTCGGACACCAGCGCCACCGTCTCGAGGAACCCGACCACGTCATCGAACTCCCCGGCCACGCTTCCCAGCTCGGCGATGTTCTCAATGCGGCCGTCCGCCTCGTGGGTGTGCTCGGCCACCAGCTCGGCCATGTAGCCGGTGCGGTCGGCCACCAGCTGCACGAAGTCGGCCGGATTGACGGTCGAGACCAGGGGTCGGAGCTGAGCCAGGGTCGCGGACAGCTGCTGCGCCCCTCGTAGAGCCTTGCCCGTGAGCCCGGCCTCTTCGGCCCGGTCGACGGCCTCGCTGAACGAGACCCGGTTGACCTGCGCCCATGCGGCCAGGCGGGCCACCGAGGTCTCGCCGATGCCGCGCTTGGGGACGTTGACGATGCGCCGGACCGAGACCTCGTCGTCGGGGTTGGCCAGCACCCGGATGTAGGCCAGCACGTCCTTCACCTCTCGCCGGTCGTAGAACTTCGCCCCCCCGATCACCTTGTAGGGGATGCCGGTGAAGATGAAGGAGTCCTCGAGGGCGCGGCTCTGGGCGTTGGTGCGGTAGAAGACGGCCACGTCGCCCCAGGCCAGCGACTCCTCCGCCCGCAGGCGCAGGATCTCGCCCGATACCCACGAGGCCTCGTCCCGCTCGTCCTCCGCCCGGTAGCGCAGGATCGGGTCGCCGGCCTCCCCCACGGTGAAGAGCTGCTTGGAGGGCCGGCCCAGATTGTTGGCGATGACCGCGTTGGCGACGCTGAGGATGGTCTGGGTGGAACGGAAGTTCTGCTCCAGGACGATGGTGGTGGCGTTCGGGAACGCCCGCTCGAACTCCAAGATGTTGCGGATGTCGGCGCCACGCCACTTGTAGACCGACTGGTCCGAGTCGCCCACGACGCAGACGTTGCCGTGCGCCTGGCCCAACAGCTGGATGATCTCGTTCTGTGCCCTGTTGGTGTCCTGGAACTCGTCGACCAGTATGTGCTTGAACCGTTCCTGGTAGGCCTCACGCACGTCGTCACAGGCCTGGAGCAGGTTGGCCGTCACCATCAGGAGGTCGTCGAAGTCCAGGGCGTTGGCCGCCAACAGGCGCTGCTGGTACTCCACGTAGACGTCGGCGATCCTGCGCGCGAAGGGGTCGGACTCTTGGCGCGCCGTCTCCCTGAAGGTCTCGAAGTCGATCAGCTCGGCCTTGGCCTGGCCGATCACGGCGGCCACGGCCCGAGGAGGGAGGCGCTTCGTATCGAGGCCGAACTCGGCAACGATCATCTCTATCAGTCGGCGCGTGTCGGTGTCGTCATAGACCGTGAATGCCGCCCGGTAGCCCAGCCGGTCGGCGTGGCTGCGCAGGATGCGCAGGCAGGCCGAATGGAAGGTCGAGACCCACATCCGCTCGCCGCGCGGTCCGACGAGTTCGGCCACCCGCCGGCGCATCTCGTCGGCGGCCTTGTTGGTGAAGGTGATGGCCAAGACGCCCCATGGCGGGGCGTCACCGGTGGCCAGCAGGTGGGCGATGCGCCGGGTCAGGACCCGCGTCTTTCCCGACCCTGCTCCGGCCACGACGAGGAGAGGGCCGCCACGGTGCACGACCGCCTCGCGTTGGGGGAGGGTCAAGCCCTCGAGGAGCGCGACGGACTTGGGACGCCGTTCGTGGGCGGGGTCGAGGAGCTGGGGAGGGGTGGCGGGGGCGATGCCGGTCAATGACCCATGCCCACGCCCTGTGACCGCTGGAAGTACTTCCCCTCGGTCTGCAGGGACGGGGCCACCATGACCTCGGCCTTCTGGAACTCCTTGACGGTCTCGTACCCGCACGTGGCCATCGCCGTGCGCAGGGCGCCGAAGAGGTTCATGCGGCCGTCGTTCTCGTGGGCGGGACCGAGGAGGATCTCGCGCAGGCTGCCGCGTACGGAGGTGCGCACCCGTGCGCCCCGCGGGAGCGTGGGGTGGAAGGTCGCCATGCCCCAGTGGAAGCCGCGGGCCGGCGCCTCGAACGCCGAGGAGAGCGGTGATCCCAGCATGACGGCGTCCGCGCCACAGACAATCGCCTTGGCGATGTCGCCTCCCTTGGACATTCCGCCGTCGGCGATCACGTGCACGTAGACGCCCGTCTCGTCCAGGTGGCGCATGCGCGCCCCGGCGACGTCGGCGATGGCAGTGGCCTGGGGGACGCCGATGCCGAGCACGCCGCGGGTGGTGCACGCATTGCCCGGCCCGACCCCCACCAGGACACCCACCGCACCCGTGCGCATAAGGTGGAGGCCGGCCTGGTACGAGGCGCACCCGCCGACGATGACGGGAAGGTCGAACTCCCGGATGAAGCGCTTCAGGTTCAGGGGCTCCGAGGTCTTCGACACGTGCTCGGCCGAGACGACTGTCCCCTGAATGACCAGCAGGTCGAGCTCGGCGGCCAGGCAGGCGGGGGCCAGCGCCTCCGTGCGCTGTGGAGTGACCGACGCCGCCGTGGTGATGCCCGCCTCCTTCATCTGCCGGATGCGGGCCGTCACCAGCTCGGGCTTGATCGGCTCGCCGTACATCTGCTGCATGCGCGACGTGGCCTTCTCGTCGTCGAGCTCGCGGATCTCCTCGAAGAGGTTGGTCGGATCCTCGTACCGGGTCCACAGGCCCTCGAGATTCAGAACGCCGAGCCCGCCGAGCCTGCCCAGCTCAATGGCCGTGGAGGGGCTGATGGCCCCGTCCATGGCCGACCCCAGCAGCGGCAGCTCGAAACGGTAGGCGTCTATCTCCCACGAGATGTCGACGTCCTCGGGATCCCTCGTCCGCCGGCTGGGCACGATGGCGATGTCGTCCAGACCGTAGGCCTGCCGCCCCGACTTGAAGATGCCGATCTCGATCTCAGCCACTTGTTCGCCCTCCGGCATTCGATGGGGCCGGTTCGGCTCACGGTCCACACCGGCATGTCAATAGCGAACGCCGGGCCGACACGCCGACGATCCACCACTTTACTCTCTCCCCACCCCGCGCCGGGCCATCCGGGCGGCTCGAAACCGACCGCCCGACACACCGGGCCGGCGCCGCAGACGCCTCAACCGCCCGGGGCCAGAACGATGCTCAGCAGCTCGTGGAGCATGCGGGCCGTCGCACCCCAGATCAGCTCGCCGTCCACCTCGAAGAACCAGACCTCGTAGTCGTCGTGCGGGAGTGCGATGGTCTCGCCGGTGATGGTCCAACGCTCCTCGCGAAAGGCTCTCGGGTCCGCCAGGTCGCGCAGCGAGACGTCGAAGACGCGCTCGACCTCGGCGGGGCTGGCCACCAAGTGGGGCCGTGTGGGGACACTGGCAACGATCGGCATGATGACCGACCCCGCCGTCACGGTCATCACCGGGTGGGTCCACCCCTCCACCGTCACGAGCGCCGGGTCGAGCCCCACCTCCTCGAAGGCCTCCCGCAGCGCAGCCGCGGGCGGATCCTCTCCGGGATCGAGGCGGCCACCGGGAAAGCTCACCTGACCTCGGTGGGAACGCAAGGACGTGGAGCGCCGGGTGAAGACCAGCCGGGCCTCGTCGGCTTCCTCGAAGACCACGACGAGGACCGCGGAGTCGACCCGGCGCGTGGCGGGAGCCACCGGCTCGCCGGCCAGCGGCGGGTGATCCGGGAGGGGGACGTGCTCCAACCTCTCGGGCACGGCTCCGGCCTGGCCCCGTGCGGCGAGGGCCGAGCGAACCCGGGCCAGGCCGATGCCGCGCCGCTCCGCAGGTCCGAGGCCGGCCCAGGGCGCCGCCTCCCCCGGACGCCAGGTGGCCGGTCGGGGAATCACCTGGGGCGCGATCGGTCGAGACATCCCGCCACGTTATGTCTCTCGGGTCCGAGGACCCGCCGGACAGCACCGTGGCCGGGTCCGAGGACCCGGCCACAGCAAAGCAACCACATACCGCCGCTCGCGGGGAGCGGAACGGCGAGCTACATCATCCCGCCCATGCCACCCATCCCGCCCATGCCACCCATGGCTGCAGCAGCGGCGGCCGCGTCGGGCGCCTTCTCGGGCTTGTCGGCCACCAACGCCTCGGTCGTGAGGAGCAGCGCCGCTATGGAGGCGGCGTTCTGCAGCGCGGACCGGGTCACCTTGGCGGGGTCGATGATCCCGGCCTTGACCAGGTCCTCCAACTCGCCGCTGGCGGCATTGAGTCCGACGTTTCCCTTGGCCGCCTCGACCTGGCTGACCAGCACGGCGCCCTCGAGACCGGCGTTGAAGGCGATCCAGCGCAGCGGCTCCTCCAGCGCCCGGGCCACGATGCGGGCACCCGTCGCCTCATCGCCCTCCAGCTTCGCCGCCAGTGCGTTGACCGCCTTGCGAGCCCGCAGCAGCGCGGTGCCGCCGCCGGCCACGATGCCCTCTTCGACTGCAGCGCGCGTGGCCGAGAGTGCGTCCTCAATCCGGTGCTTCTTCTCCTTGAGCTCCACCTCGGTGGCGGCACCGACCTTGACCACCGCCACACCGCCGGCCAGCTTGGCCAGGCGCTCCTGCAGCTTCTCGCGGTCCCAGTCCGAGTCGGTGTCGTCAATGGCGCGCTTTATCTGCGCCACCCGGCCCTTGACGTCCTCGGCGCTGCCACCACCATCGACGATGGTGGTGTCGTCCTTGGTGACGATGATCCGGCGGGCGTGGCCCAACAGGTCGAGGGTCGCGTTCTCGAGCTTGAGCCCGATCTCCTCGCTGATGACCTGGGCACCGGTGAGGACGGCCATGTCCTGGAGCATCTCCTTGCGGCGCTCCCCGAAGCCGGGGGCCTTGACGGCGACCGATGTGAAGGTGCCGCGGATCTTGTTGACCACCAGGGTGGCCAGCGCTTCGCCGTCGACGTCCTCGGCGACGATCAACAGCGGCTTGCTGGCTTGCATGACCTTCTCGAGGACAGGGACCAGGTCGTGAACGGCGCTGACCTTCGAGTTGTAGAAGAGGATCAGCGGATCCTCGAGCACTGCCTCCTGGCGCTCCGCGTCAGTGACGAAGTACGGCGACAGGTAGCCCTTGTCGAACTGCATGCCCTCGGTGAGCTCGAGCTCGATGCCGAAGGTGTTCGACTCCTCCACCGTGACGGTGCCGTCCTTGCCCACCTTGTCGATGGCCTCGGCCAGCACGTCGCCGATGGCCGGGTCGGCGGCAGAGATGGAGGCCACCTGGGCGATCTCGGTCTTGCCCTCGACGTCCTTGGCCTGCGTGGCCAGGTCTTCGACCACGGCCTGCACGGCCTTCTCGATACCCTTCTTCAACCCGGTGGGGCTGGCACCGGCGGCCACGTTACGCAGGCCCTCGGTGATCAGGGCCTGGGCCAGGACCGTGGCCGTCGTGGTGCCGTCGCCGGCCACGTCGTTGGTCTTGGTGGCGACTTCCTTCACGAGCTGGGCACCCATGTTCTCGAACGGATCGTCGAGCTCGACCTCACGGGCGATCGACACGCCGTCGTTGGTGATGGTCGGGGCGCCGAACTTCTTCTCGATCACCACGTTGCGACCTTTCGGTCCCAGGGTGACCTTGACGGTGTCGGCCAGCTTGTTGACTCCGGCCTCCAGCCCACGGCGGGCGGCCTCGTCGAACTTCAGAATCTTGGGCATGACGGTATTGAACTCCTCTCGAGTCCTTCTGCTTTCTTCGGATGGGTGACTGGCCGCCGGCTGACCCTACGGCCAGCCGATGGTGCCGTCGGATTGTCAGGCCAGCTTGGCCAGAACGTCCCTGCTGGAGAGGATGAGGAGATCCTCGCCCTCCACGGTGATCTCGGTGCCGCCGTACTTGGAGTAGACCACGGTGTCGCCGACGACGACGTCGACTGGGATGAGCTCTCCGGAGTTCTCCGCCCGGCGGCCGGGACCAACGGCGAGAACCTCGCCCTGCTGGGGCTTCTCTTTGGCGGTGTCGGGGATGACCAAGCCGGACGCGGTTGTCTCCTCAGACTCGCCGGGCCGGACGACGATCCGGTCTTCGAGCGGGTGCAGCTTCATCTGAATGGGCCTCCTTGGCACTGATTAGCACTCTCGGGTTGAGAGTGCCAACGATAGCGGGCCTGAGGGCGAGGGGCAAGACCATCTCTGCACACCCGCTGCCACCACCCCGATCGGTACGCTCCGGGTGCAGTCCCGGCCCTGCCCTGGGCCATAGAACCCCGGAAGGGACCCAAGATGAGCGGAGCGCCCGACCCCGATCGCTGGTGGCACGGTGGAGTCTTCTACCAGATCTATCCCCGCTCCTTTGCCGATTCGAACGGGGATGGCGCCGGCGATCTGCCGGGCATCGTCGGGCGCCTGGACTACCTGGCCGGGCTGGGTGTCGTCGGCATCTGGCTCTCCCCCATCATGGTCTCGCCGAACCGCGACTGGGGCTACGACGTGGCGGACTACTGCGCCGTCGCCCCCGAACTCGGCACGCTCGACGATCTCGACACGCTGGTGAGCGAGGCTGCCAAACGGGGGATCCGCATCCTCTTGGACCTCGTCCCCAACCACACCAGTGACCAACACCCCTGGTTCGTCGACGCCCGAACCGGGCGCGGCGCCGACCATCGGGACTGGTACGTCTGGGCCGACCCGGCCCCAGGCGGTGGGCCGCCCAACAACTGGGTCAGCGTGTTCGGGGGTTCGGCCTGGGAGCTCGACGGCGTCAGCGGGCAGTACTACCTGCACAACTTCGAGGTGCAGCAGCCCGACCTCAACTGGTGGAAGGCCGACGTGCGCAGCGCCTTCGACGGCATCGTGCGGTTCTGGTGGGAACGTGGAGTGGCCGGGTTCCGGATCGACGTGTGCAACATGATGATCAAAGACGCCGAGCTTCGGGACAACCCCCCGACCACGGAGGACGATCCACTCGATCAGCAGTTCATGGGAGTCAGACCGGTCTACAACACCGATCGGCCGGAGGCCCACGACATACTGCGGCACTGGCGCGCCATCGCCGACGGGTACGACCCTCCCCGGCTACTCATAGGCGAGACCAACGTCGACCGGCTCTCGACGCTCATGGAGTTCTACGGCGACGGTCACGACGAGCTGCACGGAGGGTTCAACTTCGTCTTCATCAACTCGCCACTCGAGGCAGCCCCCCTGCGCGCCATAGTGGAGGAGATCGAGACGACCCTCCCGTCGGGTGGCTGGCCGATCTGGACGGGTTCGAACCACGACGTGTCCCGGCTGGCCTCGCGCTGGGCCGGCGGTGACCCGGCCAAGGTGCGCTGCGCGCTGCTGATCCTGCTCACGCTTCGGGGAACCCCCTTCCTCTACCAGGGCGACGAGATCGGTCTGACCGACGGGCCGGTGGAGGAGGCGGACCTGCGCGATGCGGTAGGGATCCGGTTCTGGCCCTACTACAGGGGCCGGGACGCGGCGCGCACCCCCATGCCATGGACGGGCGCGCCGGGGGGCGGCTTCACCACGGCCGGCGCCCGGCCATGGCTGCCCCTGGCCGATCCGGCACGGTGCAACGTGGCGGACCAGGAGAGCGACCCGGACTCCGTCCTGGCCTTCGTCCGGCGGGCCGTCGCCCGGCGGTCGAGCAGCGAAGACCTGGCGGTCGGGGCCTACCGCTCACTGCCCTCGCCCCGGGACACCTGGGCGTTCCGGCGGGGCACGTCTACGGCCGTGGCCATCAACATGTCCGAGACGACCCAGGCGATCGGCGGCCTCGCCGGCTCGGTCGTCCTCGCCACCGACCGGGCCTTGGAGGGCGACACCGTGGGGGAAGCCCTCACCTTGGCGCGCTGGAGCGGCGCCGTGTGCGCCCTGTGACGCCCTCGGGGAGGGCGCCCGCTACTCGGGGTGCGCCCGCACCGCGTCGACCACCATGGCCCCGGCCGTGCCCGACCGTGCCCGTCGCTGCCGATGGGCGTACATGACGCCGTCCGCCCGCGTTATCAGATCGGTCAGGGAGTCGCCCGGTTGGAGTTGGGCGATGCCGAAGGCGACCGACGCCTCGTCGTGCGCCGCCAGGTCCTCGTTGATGCGCGCAAAGCGCTGGGCCGCGTCCCTCACGTCGAGGGCGGGGAACCCGCAGACGAACTCGTCACCGCCGTAACGGACGACCAGGTCGTAGGAGCGAACATTGGCCCGGAGGGTGTCGGCGATCCTGCGCAGGAGCTTGTCTCCGGCTATGTGGCCGTGCAGGTCGTTCCTCATCTTTAGATTGTCGACGTCCACGAAGGCGAGCACGAACGATTCGCCCGTCCTCCGCGCCCTGGTGACTTCGTGCTCCAGCTCGAGCATCCCGGCGTCGCGGCGGTACGCCCCGGTGAGCCCGTCGATCGACGACTCCTGCCGCTCGTTGGCCGAGACGATGCGGTCCAGCCGCGAAGCGGCCCGGTCGGCCTTGGCGTGGAAACGGTCACGGGCCGCGGCGTAGCGGTCCCGGCGGGCCTGCACCTGCTCTTGCACCGTCCTGGGATCGACCCTGCCCATGGCCGCATCGCGGATCCGGGCGTCGTTCTCGCCGCGCCGTGGCGCGCGCATCCCGGGCCGCGGCCCGGACGTCGCGTGCGTCGGCCCGGGCGTCGCGGGCGTCGGCCCGGGCGTCTCGGGCCGCGGCCCGGGCGTCGCGGGTCTCGGAGGGGTCCCCCGCCTCGGATGTCGCCCGACGGCCGCCGTCGGGCGTGAACCCTTCCCGTGGCGCCAGCGCCGCGGTGTTCCTGAGGGAGTCCTGCGCATGTTGGAACTCGATGGCCCTGGTCGCCAGGGCCGCGACCGCCACACCCGTGGTCAGCAGGCTCTGCTCGCTGGTGGACGGTCCCCAGTACAGGGTCAGCGCTCCCCACGTCTCGCCGTTGCTCGAGAGCGGCACGGCACGGCATCCGACGATGCCGTAGACCGCCGCCTGCGCGGCCAGTCCCGAACCGGCGGGCCCGCGGTGAGAGAGCCCGTCGCCGTGGGACGCCTGCCCGGTGGTACAGCACTCCCAGGTGGGCCCGGCCTCCTCGCTCAACTGAATGTCGTCGAGCGCGCAGGCCCACTCGGCGGAGCCGGCGGCCGAGAAGAACTCCCGTGCGGTGTCGCGCACCACGATGGAGCAGGCGAGGACGCCGGCGAGGTCCGAACAGTGGTGGCAGAGCGCCGACAGGACCTCGGCCAGGTCGGCTCTCCACCAAGAGCTGGCGTCAGGTCCCTTTGCGGTCGGCGACATACTCGACACGAGGTCGTACCTTCCAATCACATGACGATAGATGCCGACTCACCCGAAATTTTGTGCCCACACTACCGTGCGGCGGCCAACGGGTTTGATCCGCTCCCGATCGGGCTACGGAGTCAGCTCCTCCAGCCGCTTGGCGTAGTCGGGGGAGTCGATGTCGTAGACCCACATGACCAAGGCGTCCTCGCCGGTCACGGGGTAGTAGTTCTTGCGCACACCCACCGGCGCAAACCCGAAACGCCGGTAGAGGGTCTGCGCCGCTTTGTTGCTGGTCGCCACCTCGAGCGAGAGATGCTTCACACCCAACGGCAGCAGCGTGCGGATCCCGTCGATCATGAGCGTCCGGGCCACACCGCAGCGCTGGTACGCGGGGGCGGTGGCGATGGTCGTGATGTGCGCCTCGTCGTCGACGACCATGAAGCCGATGTAGCCGGCCATCTGATCCCCGAACCACGCGCCTCGATAGAGGCGACCGTGACGGAGGGCGAGCTCGGAGTTGAACACCCCTACGCTCCACGGTTCGGGGAACACGGCGGCCTCTATCGGCAGGAGATGCCGCAGGTCCTTCCTTCTCAGCTTCTGAATGCGCAGGTCCATGGTGCCGGACTCAGCTGGTCGTGATCTGGGCGAAATTGCGTATGGCGTCCGCCTCGCGCATGTACTGGGGAACGACCGAGCGGGGGTCGCGCGGCGCGACGCCGGCGCCCAACTGCTCCTCGGCCATGGCCAGCAGGGTCGACGGTGGTGGCCAGCCCAGCGCGTCCATGACGCACGAGACACCCGGGACGGTCTGGAGGACGCCGGCATAGCGCTGCGCCCCGTCGCCCACGCCCACGATGGGCACTCCCCCCAGCTCGCGCAGCCCGTCGGTCAGCACGGCGGGGGAGAAGAGGCCCGGGCCGAGGAGATCACCGGCCCCGGGTTCGCCTCGCCCCCCTCGCAGCGAGGCGAACACCTCACCGCGCCGCGCATCCACCACGGCCAGGACGGGGCCACCGTGGCCGCAGTCGGCGGCCGCGCGGGCGAGGATGTCCAGGCTGGACAGCCCCACGATGCCGATGCCCAGGGACCGGGCCAGTCCCTTGGCGGCGGCCACGCCTACCCGTAGGCCGGTGAAGAGGCCCGGGCCGAGGTCCACGGCCACGAGGTCGAGGTCGGCCACCGCCAGCCCAAGCTGGGCCACGACGTGCTCCAGGGCCGGGACGAGGATCTCGACATGCCGGCGTCTCCCCTCAAGGGTGAACGCGGCCAGGGTACCGCTACCGGACCGGACGGCCACGCCCACCGCCTCGGTGGCGGTCTCGATCGCCACGATGTTCACCGGGTGCACCGGGACGTCGGGAGGGAGAGCACCCGCGCCACTTCGGCCGCTCGCCCGGACCACCTGCCGCGGCCGTTGATGGTGATGGTGCGCCGCAGGTCGGAGTCGGGCCGCGCCACCTCTCCGAGCTCGAGCGTGACGTCGAGGGCGTCGTCGCCCAACGCCGGGGCGGCCAACTCCCCCCACTCGATCAGAGCCACGGCGTGCTCCTCCACCAGCTCGGCCAGGGCCAGCTCGACCACTTCGGAGAGTGAGCCCGTGCGGTAGACGTCGGCGTGAATCAGGGTCTCGATCCCCGTGGCTCCGACGCAGGGATACTGGCGCACGAGCGTGAACGTGGGGCTGGTGACCGGTCCCTCCACGCCGAGACCGGCGGCGAAGCCCTGGGCGAAGGCCGTCTTGCCGGCACCGAGATCGCCGATCAGGAGGACCACGTCGCCGGGCGCGCACGCCCCGGCCAGGCTCGCCGCGACCTCCTTGGTGGCCTCGGGCGAAGCGGTGCGGACGACGACGGGCCACTCCGTCACGTTCGGCCCCCTCCAGGCCGGGTCACGGGGTCCGGACCATCAGTCGCTTGGCCCGGACCAGGTCGGCACGCATTTCGGCCAGCGCCTCTCCGCCCGCACGGAGCACGAAGGCCGGGTGGTACGTCGGGACGAGATGGCCGGATCGGTAGGGGTACACCGATCCGCGCAGGTGCCGGATGCCCTCGGTCCGATCGAGGAGGAGCCGGGTGGCGAAGTTCCCCAGGGTGACGACGACCGCCGGGTCGATCAGGGTGATCTGCTCCTCCAGGTAGGGACGGCAGGCCTCTATCTCGTGGGGTGCGGGGTCCCGGTTCTGCGGCGGGCGGCACTTCACCACGTTGGCGATGTAGCACTCGGTGCGGGTGAGCCCTATCTCTTCGAGCATGAGACGGTCGAGGAGCTTGCCCGAGCGCCCCACGAACGGCTCTCCCGCCAGGTCCTCCTGGTGGCCCGGACCCTCGCCCACGAAGAGGAGGCTGGCGCGGGGATCTCCCACGCCGAAGACGACGTTGGTCCGTCCATCGGCCAGCGCGCACCTGGTGCACGACAGGGCAGTGGTGCGCAAGACCTCCCACTTGGTCGCTGCGTCGTTCGCCATCGTCTAGGGCTGCCGCGGCGGCGCCGATCCGCCCGAACCTTGCGGAGCGTTGACCGCGATCCGCGGGACCCTCGGGCCGATGCCGCACAGGACCTCGTAGCTGATCGTGCCCAACAGCTCCGCCCACTCGTCGGCCGTTACCTCCTCGTCGCCCTGCCGCCCGAGCAGCACGACCTCGTCGCCCGGGGCCACCGAGGTGTCCTCGCCGCAGTCGACCATGATCTGGTCCATGGTGACCGCCCCGGCCAGGGGGCGGCGCCTTCCACCGATGAGGACGCTGCAGCCACCCGAGAACAGCGCCCGCGGCACGCCGTCGGCGTAGCCGACCGGAACGGTTGCCACCACCGAGCGTCGCGGCAGGGCCCGCATGCGACCGTAGGAGGGGCGCTCTCCCGCCTCCAGCGTGCGCACCGAGACGACGCGGGCCCGCAACGACATGGCCGCTCGCAGCGTGTCGCCCCCCGATGCGGCGGAGAACGCCGCCCGCACCGCCGCCCCCGGAAGGTAGCCGTACAGGCCGATGCCGCACCGGACCATGTTGTACCGTGCGGCCGGGAAGGCGATGGCCCCGGCCGTGTTGGCCGCGTGGAGCAGGGTGCGGGCACCGGTGGGGCCCATCCCGGCTACGACGTGGTCGAACTGCTCGAGCTGCCCACGGGTGAAGGCGCGGTCGGCGTCGGAGTCACCGTCCGCCACCGGGAAGTGCGTCCACAGCCCTTCGAATCGAAGGAGCGGTTCGTCGGCGATGGCGCGCAGCAGCGCCGGGACGTCAGCGGCCTGCGCCCCGACGCGGTGCATCCCCGTGTCCACCTTCACGTGAACCGGCGTCGCCTGGCCCCGCCGCCGCGCCGCGCGGGCGAAGTGCTCTATGCCCTCGGCGCTGTACAAGGTGGGCGTGAGCCCGTAGGCCAGCGCGGTGTCGGCGGCGTCGGCGCCACACTCGCTCAGGAGGAGGATAGGGCCCTGCACCTCGTGCTGACGCAGCTCCACCCCCTCGTCGACCAGGGCCACGGCCAGTTCGGCCGCTCCCCCGGCCAGCGCGGCGTGGGCCGCCGAGGGGCCCCCGTGCCCATAGCCGTGCGCCTTGACGACGGCGCAGAGCCGGGCCGGCCGCACCAGACGCGACAAAACCCCCGCGTTGTGGGTGATAGCCGCCAGATCGATCTCGGCCCAGGCCGGCCGCGAGCGGCCCTGCGCCATCGCCACGGCGTCCCCCCCGGTGTCGAACGGCGGGGGGGGCGCTGACGCGGACTGGGGGCCTTGAGCGCCTCCCCGGACGTGGGTGAGGGCGCGCTCAGCCAAGGCGGCGAGCCTCGCTGAGGCAGGAGGCGATGAGGTCGGGCAGGTCCCCAGCCACCAGGCCCTCGCGCTTGCCATGGGAGGCCGCTCTCCCGTGGACGTGGGCGGCCAGGGCTGCGGCCCGATGGGCCGGGACGCCACGGGCCAGGAAGGCCCCGATGACACCCGAGAGCACGTCGCCGCTGCCGGCCGTGGCGAGCGTGGGGACTCCCGCGGCGGCGAGCAGCACGTCGGGCCGCCCTTGCTCGGGCTCGGCGATCGCGGTGAGGGGGCCCTTGAGGAGCACGACGGCACCGAGCTGCGACGCCAGCTTCCGGGCGGCCGTCAGGCGGTCCTCGCCGGGGGGTGCGCCGGCCAGGCGGGCGAACTCACCGTCATGGGGCGTGAGCACCGTGGGCTGGGCTCTCCGGGCGAGGAGCTGGCGTGCCGAGCGCAGGTCGCCGAGGGCCGTGAGGGCGTCGGCGTCTATGACGAGCGGAAGCGGGGTGCGGGCGATGACCGTCCGGATCTCCTCCTGGGTGTTCGCATCACGGCCGAGCCCGGGCCCGATGGCCAGGGCGTGGCACTTGCCGGTGGCCTCCAGGAAGTCCGCGGCCCAGCTCGGTCCGGTCAGGCTCAGTCGAACGGCCTCGGTCGGCCATGGCGCCGCCGGATCACCTGGTGTCCCCAACCGGATCATCCCGGCGCCGCCGGCGAGCGCGCCACGGCTGCAGAGGACGGCGGCCCCCTCCATCCCCACCGACCCGGCCGCGATGCCCAGCGCGGTGGTCCACTTGTTCGACCGGCGCGGCCGGGGCGCCAGCCAGGCGGGGAGGTCGGCGTCCTCGACCATGCCGGCGCCCGACGCTGGGAGGGCGATGCCGATGTCCGCCACCTCGACCGCGCCGCTGAGCTCCGGACCAGAACCTTGGAGGAGTCCCGGCTTGTACGCCACGAAGGTCACCGTGTGGGTGGCCCGAAAGGCCGCTCCGGGGGCCGCGCCCGTGTCGGCGTCGACACCGGAGGGGATGTCGATCGAGAGCACCGGGGCGTCGGGCGCCACCGCCGGCGCGTCGTAGGAGCCGGTGAACCCGGTGCCGTAGGCGCCGTCTATCACCAGGTCGCAACGGGGCAGCGCGGCCGGGGCGTCGGCGGCGGCGAGCACCACCACGTGCGCGCCGCGCCGGGCGAGGAACGCTGCGGCGACCCGCCCGTCGGCGCCGTTGTTGCCCTTGCCGGCGATCACGATGACCCGCCGGCCGTACCCCCCACCGAGTATGCGCAACGCCGCGTGGCCGACGGCGGTCCCGGCGCGGCCCACCAGGACCTCCTCGGTCACCGTGGCGAGCGCCGTGGCATCGGCGGCGCGCATCTCGTCCCGGGTCAGGACGGGGAGCATGCGGGGGAGCGTTCGGCCACCACGAAGGCGATGGCCACGCCGGTGGTGTGGGTGAGCGAGAGGTGGAACCGCGCCGCCTGGCAGTCGTCGGCCAGCGCGGCGGCCGCCCCGCTGAGGCAGACGGTCGGGGCGCCGCCGTGAGGCGGGCCCCCGCCGGCCCGGCGCACCTCCACGTCGGTCAGCGCGAACGCACCGAGCCCGGTTCCCAGCGCCTTCATCACCGCCTCCTTGGCGGCGAAGCGGGCGGCCAGCGACTCCGTCGGATCGGGGGAACGGCGGGCGTCCGCCTGCTCGGCCTCGGTGAAGAACCGGCCGGCGAACCCGGGCCGACGCCCCAGGATCCGCCGGAAGCGCTCCACGTCGACGGCGTCCACCCCCACGCCCACCAAGGAGCCGGCCGGGGGCGGGGCCGCGCCCGTCGCGGCGGAAGTCCCG
This sequence comes from uncultured Acidimicrobiaceae bacterium, assembly GCA_963779735.1. Classification (GTDB taxonomy): domain Bacteria; phylum Actinomycetota; class Acidimicrobiia; order Acidimicrobiales; family RAAP-2; genus Bog-473. The sequence continues at coordinate 36,588 of CAVZZJ010000010.1, read as the reverse complement.
ATCACTCCACCGTCACCGTCTTGGCCAGATTGCGGGGGCGGTCGACGTCGTGGCCGTGCAACCGGGCCAGCCGGTAGGCCAGCTGCTGCAGGGGGACCACGCCGACGACCGGGGAGAGCAGTGGATCGCACGGAGGCACCCAGAGCACGTGGTCGGCCACGGCGGCGGACTCCTCGTCGCCGTCGTCGGCCACCAACACCACCGTGGCGCCCCGGCTCTGCACCTCGGCGATGTTGGACAGGAACTTCTCCCACAGCCGGTTGCGGGTGGCGATGCCCACCACCACGATGCCCGGTTCGATCAAGGCGATGGGGCCGTGCTTGAGCTCCCCCGCCGCGTAGCCCTCGGCGCGCAGGTAGGCCAACTCCTTGAGCTTCAGGGCGCCCTCGAGGGCCATGGGGAACCCGACGTGCCGCCCGAGGAAGAAGAAGTCGCGGGCACCGGCCACCCGGGCCGCCACCTCGTCGACCGCCGGGGCCCGTTGGAGCGTCTGCTCAATCAGGTGCGGCAGGCCGTCCATCTCGTCAAGGACGGCGGAGATCTCGTCCGACGACAACGTTCCGTGCAGCTGGGCCAGGGTCAACCCGAGGATCTCCAGCGCCACCACCTGGGCCAGGTGGCACTTGGTGGATGCCACGCCGATCTCGGGGCCCGCCCGGGTGTACAGGACGCCGTCGGCGTGCCGGGCCATGGACGAGTCGACCACGTTGGAGACGACGAGCACCTTTGCCCCCAGGCGGGAGGCCTCCTCCATGGCTTTGGACGTATCGAGCGTCTCGCCGGACTGGGAGACGCCGACGCACAGGGTGCGCTCGGTGATCACGGGATCGCGGTAGCGGAACTCGCTGGCGATGTCCACCTCGGTGGGCAGCTTGACCCAGTGCTCAATGGCGTACTTGGCCACGAGCGCGGCGTGATAGCTGCTCCCACAGGCCACGATGCACACCTTGTCGATCTGGCGGAGCTCGTCGGGGCCGAGGCGCATCTCGTCCAGCACCAGCTGGCCGTCGGCGCCCCGTCGGTCCAAGAGCGTGTTGGCCACCGCCTGGGGCTGCTCGTGCATCTCCTTGGACATGAAGTCCTCGTAGCCGTCCTTGCGAGCCGCCTCCAGATCCCAGGTGATGTGGAGCTCCTTTGGGGTGACCGGGTCGCCGTGGAGGGTCGTGACCGCGATGGCACCGGGAGTGAGCACCGCCAGCTCGTCGTCGGCCAGCGCGTAGAACCGGCTGGCGTGCCCGAGCAGGGCGGGGATGTCGGAGGCGAGCAGGGCCACACCGTCGTCCAGCCCGAGGATGAGGGGCGTGGAGCGCCGGGCGGCCACGATCGTGTCGGGCGCATCCGCGTGCACCACCGCGATGGAGAAGGCGCCCCGCACGAGGCGGAGAGCCGCCCTGGTCGCCTCGGTGAGCGGAAGCCCGGCCGCCATGTGCTCCTCAATGAGGTGCGCGATCACCTCGGTGTCGGTGGCCGAGGTGATCGTGTGGCCGTCTGCCACTAGCTGGGACCGGAGGACGGCGTGGTTCTCGATGATCCCGTTGTGGACGATGGCCAGGCGGCCCGTGCAGTCGACGTGGGGGTGGGCGTTCTCCGGAGTCGGATGGCCGTGGGTGGCCCAGCGGGTGTGGCCCAGCCCGGCCCGGGCCGGACCAGGGGGGCCCTCCTCGGTCAGCTTGGCCAGATCGGCCACCGACTGCGTGCCGTCGGCCGCCCGGACCCGCCAGATCTGCCCTCCGGCCACCAGCGCGACCCCGGCGGAGTCGTAGCCCCGGTACTCCAGCCGGTGCAGCGCTTCCAGGATGAGGGTGAGTGGGTCCGGAGCGCCGGTCACGCCGATGATGCCGCACATGCCCCCTAGGCTACCTGGGGGAATTCAAGTTGCCGGGTAGGGGACCGGTGACCCGCGGTGGGGCGGCCGCGGAGGGCCTCAGCCGCCCACCTGACCGAGCGCCGACTCCACGACACCGGCCAGGTGGGCCGCCACCGCGTTCGCCTGGTCCGCCGCACGGGCTTCGACCATCACCCGCACCAGAGGTTCGGTCCCGCTCGGGCGGAGAACCACCCGCCCCTGGTGCCCGAGCTCGGCCTCGGCGGCGGCCACCGCCTCGCTCACCTCGGCGCAGTGGGCGACACGGCCGGGTTGGGGGATCGGCACGTTGAGCAGCACCTGGGGCACCCTCTCCACCAGCCCCTCCGCCAGGTCGCGCAGGGACCGCCCGGAACGCCGGAGGAGGTCCGCCAGGGCGATCCCGGTGAGGATGCCGTCGCCCGTGGTCGAACGGGCGCGAAAGATGATGTGGCCGGACTGCTCGCCACCCAGGGAGAGGCCTTCGGCGTCGAGCGCAGCCAGCACGTGGCGGTCGCCCACGTCGGTCTCCCGGACGGCGATGCCGCGGGACTCCATGGACAGCCGGAATCCCAGGTTGGTCATGACGGTCACGACCACGGTGTTGTGGGCCAGGTGACCCCGGTCGGCCAGGTCGAGGGCGAACAATGCCAGGAGGACATCGCCGTCGACCACGTTTCCCGTGTGGTCGACGGCGATGACGCGGTCCGCGTCGCCATCGAGCGCCAGGCCGAGGTCGGCTCCGCTCTCGGCCACCTCACGGGCGAGCTCACCGGGGTCCGTCGAGCCGCACCTCTCGTTGATGTTGGTGCCGTCGGGCGCGTCGTGCAGGGCGGTGACCCTCGCCCCCAGCCGGGCCAGCACGGCGGGCGCGAACGCACTGGCGGCGCCGTTGGCACAGTCCACCACGATGCGCATCCCGGCGAAGGTGCGCCCTTCGGTGGCCGACACCAGATGCTCGTGATAGAGGTCGGCCGCCTCGGGCTCGGAGATGATCCGCCCGACGCCGTGACCGGTGGGTCGCCGGGGCGGGCCGTCGGGGTCAGCCAGGAGTGAGGTGATCTCCCGGTCGACATCTGCTTCGAGCGCCACGGGCAGCTTCGTGCCCGACGAGCTGAAGAGCTTTATCCCGTTGTCGCCGAACGGATTGTGCGAGGCGGACACCATGGCGCCCGGCAGCTTGCGACGCTCGGCGATGGTCGCCACCCCGGGTGTGGGCACCACGCCCAGGTCGATGACGTCGGCTCCCTCGGTCGCGAGCCCGGCGGACAACGCGGCCTGGAGCAGGGGCCCCGAGCGCCTGGTGTCGCGTCCGACGACGAAGGCCGGGGCAGGCAGGATCCGGGCCGTGGCCCGGCCGATGGCCAGAGCCAACTCCGCCGTGAGGTCCTCGTTTGCGACACCTCGGACCCCATCGGTGCCGAAGTGTGCCGGCGCCACGCCCCTACCGCTTGGAGTACTGGGGCGCCTTGCGGGCCTTCTTCAAGCCGTACTTCTTCGACTCCTTCTCCCGGGCGTCGCGCGTGAGGAGCCCTGACCGTTTGAGCGCGGCTCGGTGCTCGGGATCCATGTCGCACAGGCTACGGGCGATACCCAGGCGCATGGCGCCGGCCTGGCCCGAGATGCCCCCTCCGTCGATGGTGGCCTCAATGTCATAGGACTCGGTGGTGTTGGTGATGCGCAGTGGCTCGGTCACCAGCATGCGGTGGGTGGCCGAGGTGAAGTACGCCTCAATGGGATGCTGGTTCACCGTGATCGCCCCCTGGCCGGGGCGGAAGCGGACCCGCGCCACGGCCTGCTTTCGCCGACCGGTGGTCTGGGTGAGTGGTGCGGGCATGTGCGCTCCTTAGGTCGTTCAACTGGCCCGACGGGCCGCCGGCAGCTCGAGTGGCTCGGGGCGCTGGGCGGCATGGGGGTGGTCCGGTCCGGCGTAGACGTTGAGCTTGCCCAACATCGCCCGGCCGAGCGAGTTCTTGGGCAGCATGCCCCGCACAGAGCGGCGGATCATCTCATCGGGCGACCGGTCGAGCAGATCGGCGTAGCTGGTGGAGCGGAGACCACCGGGATAGCCGCTGTGGCGGTAGGACATTTTGGCGTCCGCCTTGCCCGCGGTCAGCAGCACCTTGGCGGCGTTGACCACCACCACGTGGTCTCCGGTGTCGACGTGTGGTGCGAAGTAGGGACGGTGCTTCCCGCGGAAGATGCGCGCCACTTCGGAGGCGAGGCGGCCGAGGACGAGCCCCTCGGCGTCGACCACGTACCAGGCACGCTGGATCTCGCTGACTCTGGGTGAAAATGTGCGCAAAGGTACGGTCTTTCGCTGGCGGATGATGCGGGGAGCACACACCGGGTGGGTGCGCTCAGGTCCTCGGAGGTCCCGTGGGCCGACCTACCAGGATAGGGCCCCCGAGCGGGTGGAGCAAGCCGCCCGCGCCGGACCGGGCCGTCGGCCCGGTTCAGCCGTACTCCACCGACACCAGGCAGAGCCCCTGCGGCGGGGCCGGTTCAGCCGCCCGGTGGCGGCTGGACGCCCGCAGCCGGTCCATCAAGGTGGCCGCGTTGGCCCTCCCCCGCCCGACCTCGACCAGGCTGCCGACCAGTGAGCGCACCATCTGGTGGCAGAAGGAGTCGGCCTCTATCTCGAAGCGGAGGAGGCGCCCTTGGCCGATGGCGGCCCGCTCGGGCCCGTCCACGATGCTCCATCGGGTCCGGCGCACCCGCCGCACGATGGGTTCGTCGGGGCCGCTGCCCGGCGTGCGGCGGCAGAAGGAGCGGAAGTCATGGCTGCCCAGCAGGACGTCCGAGGCGGCGCCCATGGCGCGGAGGTCGAGCGGGTCACGGACGTGCCAGACCAGCGGGTGTAGGAGCGGATCGGGCGCCGGTGCGTTCCAGACGAGGTAGCGGTACGTCCGGCCGGTGGCCGAGCGGCGGGCATCGAATTCGCCCGACACCTCGGTGGCCTCGAGCACGACCACCGAGGGGGAGAGCTGGCGGTTGAGCGCTCGGGCCAGCCCCACCCCGTCAAGGCGGATCGGGGGCAGATCGACGTGCACCACCTGTCCCCGGGCGTGCACCCCCGCGTCGGTGCGACCGGCACAGGTCAGGACGGGGGGTTGGGGCATGCGGGCGGTGCGCCCGATGGCCTGGCGCAGCGCTCCGGCCACCGTCGGCACCTGAGGCTGGAGAGCGAACCCCCGGAAGGCGGCCCCGTCGTAGGCCACCAGCAGCCTCCACCGTTGCAGCGCGGCGTCGGCCGGCACGGGCACGCGCGGCGTGCGGCAGACCTAGACGAACTCGATCCGCGCCATGGGCGCGTTGTCGCCCGGACGTGGGCCCAGCTTGAGGATCCGGGTGTAGCCGCCGGGGCGGTCGGCGTAGCGCGGACCGATCTCGGCAAAGAGCTTGTGGGCCATGTCCTTGTCCCGGATGAGGGCCACGACTCGACGGTGCTGGTGGACTCCCCCCTTGCGGGCGGCGGTGACGCACTTCTCGGCCACCGGGCGAAGCGCCTTGGCCTTGGCCTCGGTGGTTACCAACGACTCGGCGGCGATCAGCGAGGCCACCAGGTTGCCTAAAAGGGCCTTCTGATGGGCGGCGTCGCCGCCCATTCGCCGCCCACGCTTCGGTGTTCCCCGCACGGTCGATCAGTCCCTGGTGCGGAGCGCGAGCCCGCGTTCGTCCAGGCGCTGCACGACCTCGTCGGCCGACTTCTGCCCGAAGTTCGTGATGGCCAGCAGATCCTCCATGGTGCGCTCGCACAGCTCGCCGATCGTGTTGATCTGCGCCCGCTTGAGGCAGTTGCGTGGGCGCTCGGAGAGGTCCAGCTCCTCAATGCGCAGGTCGAGGTCCGGCGAATCGGCGTTCACCGTCCGGGCGTCGACCAGCTCGAGTCCCTGGGGCTGCTCCGACAGCTCGGCCACCAGCCCCACCAGGTTGCGCAGGGTGTCGCCGGCCGAGGCCAGGGCCTCGCGGGGGCTGATGGTGCCGTCGGTCTCAATATCGAGGACCAGGCGGTCGTAGTTGGTGGACTGCTCCACCCGCACCGGCTCTATGTCGAAGGTCACGCGGTGGACCGGCGAGAAGATGGAGTCGATGGGGATGACGCCGATCGTGTTCGAACGCTTGTTCCTGTCGGCCGAGACGTAGCCCCGGCCCCTCTCGACCGTCACGTCGACGGCGAGGCGCCCCTTGGCATTGATGGAGGCGATGTGCAGATCGGGGTTGAGCACCTCGACGTCCGCCGTGGTCTGCAGGTCGGCGGCCGTGGCGTCGCCCGGCCCCCGCACGTCGAGCCGGAGGGTGACGGGCTCATCGGTGTGCAACCGCACCAGCAGGTCCTTGAGGTTGAGGATGATGTCGGTGACGTCCTCCTTCACGCCGGGCAGCGTGGTGAACTCGTGCAGCGCCTCGTCGAATCGCAGCTGGGTCACCGCCCCGCCCGGAATGGACGAGAGCAGGGTACGACGCAGGGAGTTGCCCAGCGTGGTCCCGAAGCCCGGATCGAGCGGGGTGATGGCGAACCGCTGCCGGTTGTTCTGCTCTTCGTCGACTGTCTCGACGGTTGGTCGTTGGATGATCAGCATCGTGGTGACTCCTGTTGCGTTGCGGTGGTCGGTCTGACGTGGGTGGGGTGGGAGCGGCGGGGTGGAGGGTTCCTACTTCGAGTACAGCTCGACGATGAGCTGTTCCTGCACGGGCTCGTCGATGTGCTCGCGCAGCGGCGGGTTCAGCACCGCCACGCTGAAGCCACCGTCTCCGGTCTCCAGCCATGCCGGAGTCTGGCGCTCGAGGGTGTCCATGTTGCGGCGAACCGAGAAGTTCTCGCGGGAGCCGGACTTGAGGGTGACTCGGTCGCCCTTGCGCACCCGGTAGCTCGGGATGTCCACCCGCGAGCCGTTGACCAGCACGTGTCCGTGGCGGACGAACTGGCGCGCCTGGCGGCGGCTGGCGCCCCATCCCGCCCGGAAGACGACGTTGTCCAGGCGCAGCTCGAGGTTGCGCAGGAGGTTCTCGCCGGTGATGCCCGGCTGGCGGCTCGACTCCTCGTAGAGGTTGCGGAACTGCTTCTCCAAGAGACCGTAGATCCGCCGAGCCTTCTGCTTCTCCCGCAGCTGGGTCAGGTACTCCGAACCCTGGCGCATGCGGTCACGGCCGTGCTCGCCCGGGGGGTAGGCGCGGCTGTGGCGATCGGTCACCGCCTCGGAGACCGGGCACTTGAGCGAGTAGCAGCGCTCGCCCTTCAAGAACAGCTTGGTCCGCTCGCGCCGGCAGAGCCGGCAGACGGGTCCGGTGTATCTGGCCATGACTCTTCCTCTAGACCCGGCGCCGCTTCTTGGGGCGGCAGCCGTTATGGGGGATGGGGGTGACGTCCTTGATGCCGACCACTTCGATGCCCACCGCGGCCAGCGATCGTATGGCCGTCTCGCGACCCGAGCCGGGCCCGCGGACGAGGACGTCGACCTTGCGTACGCCGTGCTCCATGGCCCGCTTGGCGCACGCCTCGGCGGCCAGCTGGGCGGCGAAGGGGGTGGACTTGCGGGAGCCCTTGAACCCGACGTTGCCGGCGGAGGCCCACGCGAGGACGTTGCCCTCGGGGTCGGCGATCGAGACGATGGTGTTGTTGAACGAGCTCTTTATGTGCGCCACGCCGTAGCTGATGTTCTTGCGCTCTTTGCGGCGCGGGCGCCGGGCCTGCTTGGTGGGCTTGGCCATCTACTTCTTCACCTTCTTCTTCCCGGCCACGGTCTTCTTCGGGCCCTTGCGGGTGCGTGCGTTGGTGTGGGTGCGCTGCCCGTGGACCGGCAGCCCCTTGCGGTGGCGGACACCCTGGTAGCAGTTGATCTCCATCTTGCGCTTGATGTCCTGGGACACGTCCCGGCGCAGGTCCCCCTCCACGCGGAAGTTGGCGTCGATGTACGCCCGCAGGCGGGCGACCTCCTCGTCGGTCAGATCCCGCACCCGGGTCGAAGGGTTGACCTCGACGGCCTCGCAGATCTGGTTCGACAGCGTGCTACCGATGCCGTAGATGTACGTCAGGGAGATCTCAAGTCGCTTCTCGCGGGGGATGTCCACTCCCGAAATTCGAGCCATATCCGTTCCTCTCCTCAGCCCTGACGCTGCTTGTGGCGTGGGTTCTCACAGATGACCCGGACGACGCCGTGCCGCCTGATCACCTTGCACTTCTCACAGATCGGCTTCACGCTTGGCCGAACTTTCACGTTGCGTCCTTATCCTCTGGCTACTTGTAGCGGTAGGTGATACGGCCCCGGTTGAGGTCGTACGGAGTGATCTCCACCTGCACCTTGTCCCCTGGCAAGATGCGGATGCGGTGCATCCGCATCTTGCCCGAGCTGTGCGCCAACACCTTGTGTCCGTTCTCCAGCTCTACACGGAACATCGCATTGGGCAGCGGCTCGACCACCGTGCCTTCGAGCACGATGGCATCTTCCTTGGGCTTGGGCAGGTGACTCTCCTCAACAATCGAATTCTGGTGTTGCTCCGAGCACACCGGCGGCGCGTGGCCGTGGGGGCGGTATCGGATGTGGCCGGATCACAGGTGGCCCCGGAAGGACCTGGCCCAGAGCCAGCGAATGATTCTACCCTAACCGGCGCCGATTTCCAGCCCGATCGGTCAGGGGTCCGATCTCAGGCCAAGGTGAAGACCTCCGGACCCTCGGGAGTGACCGCAATTGTGTGCTCGAAGTGCGCCGAGAGGCCCCCGTCGGCGGTCACCACGCTCCAGCCGTCCTCGAGCAGCTTGGTCTCCGGGGAGCCGGCATTGACCATGGGCTCTATGGCGAACACCATGCCGGTCTTGAGGGTCGGGCCCCGGGTCCCGGGCCAGTAGTTGGGCACCTGGGGTTGCTCGTGCATGGCGGTCCCGATGGCATGGCCGACATACTCACGCACCACGCTGAACCCGCTGGCCTCGGCCACCTTCTGCACGGCCCGTCCGACCTCGTGGAGGGCATTTCCCTTCTTGAGCTGCTCGATCCCCGCCCACAGGCTGCGCTCGGTCACCTCAATGAGCTTGGCCGCTTCGGGCGTGATCCTCCCGATGCCCATGGTGAACGCCGCGTCCCCGTGGTACCCCTCGACGATCGCCCCGCAGTCGATGGACAGGAGGTCCCCCTCCTCCAGGCGGTACCCCCCGGGGATGCCGTGGACGATCATGGAGTTGGGCGAGGTGCAGATGACGGCGGGAAAGCCGTGGTAGCCCAGGAAATTGGAGGTGGCTCCCCGCCGCTCGAGCACGTCGCGGGCCACGGCGTCGAGCTCGGCGGTCGTCACGCCCGGCCGGGCGGCCGCACGGGTCTTCTCGTGCATTTCGGCCACGACCTTGCCGGCCTTGCGCATCTTCGCCAGCTCGTCGTCGTTGCGCCTCATCCCTCCGGCCTCAGCTTGCGGCGGCGTGTGTCGATCGCACCGACCACCCGGCGGGTCACCGCGTCGGCGGAACCGGTGCCGTTGATGCTGACCAGGAGCGAACGCTCGGTGTACCAGGCGATGAGCGGGGCCGTCTCGGCCTCGTAGAGGTCGAGGCGGCGTTGAATGGCCTCGAGGGTGTCGTCCTCGCGCTGCACCACCTCGCCGCCGCAGACGTCACACGTCCAGTTGACCAGGGGCGGCGCCGCGGTCGAGTAGTTGGCGCCGCAGTCCACGCACACCCGGCGTGACGCGAGCCGCTTCAGGACGAGGGCCGTGGGCACCTGGAGGTCCACCACGATGTCCAGCCCGAAGGGGTGCACGATCTCGTCCAGATGCTTCGCCTGGGCGATCGTCCGGGGACACCCGTCAAGGACGAAGCCCCGGCCGCGGGTGTCACGCTCGGAGAGGCGCGCCCGCACCATCTCCATCACCATCTCGTCGGGGATCAGCTCGCCCTGGTCCATGAGCGACTCGGCCCGGACTCCCAGCGTCGTCCTGGACTTCACCTCGCCGCGCAGCATGTCCCCGGTGGAGACGTGCGGGACCACATAGTGGTGCGACAGGCGAACGCACTGCGTTCCCTTCCCGGCCCCCTGCTTGCCGAGGACTACGAGCCTGACCCCGGGGATCACCGATCCCTACTTGAGGAAGCCCTCGTAGTTGCGCATCATGAGCTGGCTGTCGATCTGGCGCATGGTCTCGAGCGCCACGCCCACCGAAATGAGGAGCGTCGTCCCGTAGAAGGGGAACGAGTTGAGGTGCCAGAGCGCCATGAGGATCGACGGCACCACGGCCACCGAACCCAAGAACACGGCGCCGACCACGGTGATGCGGCTGAGGATGTGGGCGAAGTACCGCTCGGTGGGCGGCCCGGGACGTATCCCGGGGACGAACCCACCCTGTTTGCGGATGAGATCGGCCTGCTGGTGCGGGTCGAAGGCCACGTACACGTAGAAGAACGTGAACATGAAGATGAGGACGAAGTAGGCGGCGATGTAGAAGAAGCTGGTCGGCGTCAGGCTGTTGCGCACGAATTTCTGGAACCAGCCCACCTCGATCACGTTGGACAACAGGACCGGGATGTAGAGCACCGAGCTGGCGAAGATGATGGGGATGACACCGGACTGGTTCACCTTCAACGGTATGTACGTGCTGCTGCCCCCGTACATCCGCCGCCCCACCACCCGCCGGGCGAAGGTGACCGGAATGCGACGTTGACCCTGGTCGAAGAAGACGATGACCACCAGGAGGGCGAGGGAGACGGCGATGATGACCGTGAACTTCACGTCGCCGCCCTCCGAGAGGATGCGCCGGAACCCGGTCGGGATGGCCGCCACCACGTTGGCGAAGATCAGGATCGACATCCCCTGCCCGATGCCGCGCTGGGTGATGAGCTCGGCCAGCCACATGACGAACGCCGTCCCCGCCGTCAGGACCAGGACCATGAAGGCGGCCAGCGGGAAGGAGAAGTTGTGGATCAGGTTGATGCTGGTGCCGAGCAGGGCCGAGTCGTGCCCGTCGAACGCGTAGACCAGGCCGGACGCCTGCATCAGGGCCAGCGCCACGGTGAGGTAGCGGGTGGTCTGCGTGATCTTCTTCTGCCCTACGGCGCCCTGGTCGCGCCACTCCTCCAGCTTGGGGATGACCGTGGAGAGCAGCTGAATGATGATGGAGCTGGTGATGTAGGGCATGACGCCAAGACCGAACACGGCCAGGCGGACCAGCGCGCCGCCGCTGAACAGGTTGAGGAAGCCGAGCACGCCCGACGCCGACGCCTGGCTTTCGAGCTGCTGCAGGTTGTGCCAGTCGACGCCCGGAACGGGGACGTTCGCCCCGAACTGGTAGAGGGCGATGATGGCCAGCGTGAAGACGACCTTGTTGCGGAGGTCGGGGACCCTGAAAACGTTGGCGAGCCGGGAGAGCATGGCCGTTCTTATTCCCAGCGCTGTCCGGAGTTCGCCACTACCGGTTCGTCAGGGCATTGCCCGATGCCGGAGGACGCCCGTTTCCGAAGGGGAGTGGCATCTCGTGAACGCTACCGCCCGCGGTCGTGATCGCGGCCGCGGCCGCGGCCGAGAAGGCGTGGGCGGACACCCGGATGGGGCGGTCCAGCGAGCCGTGTCCCAAGACCTTGACCAGGGACTTCGGACGGCACAGGCCGGCGTCGACCATGGTCTGGACGGTGAACTCGTCGCCCTCGAGATTGGCCAGGACGCCGATGTTCACCGGCGTGTAGGCCACCCGGAAGGGGTTCTTGAACCCCTTGAGCTTGGGGATGCGCTGCATGAGGGGGAGCTGGCCTCCCTCGAAGCCCACAGGCACGGTGCTGCGCGCCTGCTGTCCCTTGGTGCCGCGGCCGGCGGTCTTGTGACCCTTACCCCCGGTGCCGCGTCCCACCCGCTGCTTGGCCTTCGTGGCGCCCTTGGGCGGCGTCAGATCGTGCAGCCTCATGCCGAGACCTCCTCCACGCTGATCAGGTGCGGGACGCGCGCCAGCATCCCCCGGATCTCCGGACGGTCCGGAAGATCACTGGTCTGGCCGATGCCCCGGAGCCCCAGGGCCCGGAGGGTGCCGCGGTGCTTGGGCTTGCTCCCTATGGCGGAGCGTGTCTGGGTGACGAGGAGGCGTGCCTTGACGTCCCTGGTCGCCTTGGGCGGGCGGGCCGGCATGGTCAGCGCGCCTCCGCCCCGTACAGGTCGGTCTCACGCTTGCGCTCCCGATAGGCGCGCAGCACGCCCCCGGGGGTGACCTCGTCGGCCTGCTTCCCGCGCAGGGCGGCGATCTCGTCGGGACGGCGCAGCGACTTGAGGCCCGCGATGGTGGCGTGCGCCACGTTGATCCCGTTGGAGGAGCCGAGGGACTTGGCCAGGATGTCGCGGATGCCGGCCATCTCGAGGATGGCCCGGGCGGCGCCGCCGGCGATGACCCCGGTCCCGGGCGCGGCCGGCTTGAGCATGACGCGACCGGCACCGCTCTCCCCGATGACCGGGTGCACGATGGTGGAGCCGGCCAGGGGCACCTCGAAGAGGTTCTTGCGCGCCTCCTCAATGCCCTTCTGGACGGCCAGCCCCGCCTCCTTGGCCTTCCCGTAGCCGAGACCGACCTTGCCGTTCCCGTCGCCCACGACCATGAGCGCGGCAAAGGAGAAGCGCCGACCGCCCTTGACGACCTTGGCCACCCGGTTCACCTTTATGGTGCGCTCTTCGTACTGTGTGTCGGCCATGCTCAGAACTCCAGTCCCTCGGCTCGTGCCGCGTCGGCGAGAACGGCGACCCGACCGTGGTAGACGAAGCCACCCCGGTCGAAGACCACCTTGGTGATGCCGGCCGCCTTGGCCCGCGTGCCCAGCAGGCGCCCCACCGATGCGGCGCCCGTCACGTTGCCGCCGCCATTCTGCCCCAGGCTGCCGCGCAGCTCGGGCTCGACGGAGGACGCCGAGGCCAGCGTCCGCCCCGTGGTGTCGTCGATCACCTGGGCCGAGATGTGCCGGTTCGACCGGTGGACGGCCAGGCGCGGGCACTCCGGGGTGCCGGCCACCTTGGCCCGGACACGGGCGTGGCGCCGCACCCGGAGCCTGCTCCGGTCACTCATACCAGCCATTACTTTGCCGCCTTTCCGGCTTTGCGGAGGACCCGCTCGCCGGTATAGCGCACGCCCTTGCCCTTGTAGGGCTCGGGCTTGCGGAGCTTGCGGATATCGGCGGCCACCTGGCCCACCTTCTCCTTGTCGATCCCCTTGACCACGATGCGGGTGGGAACCGGCACTTCGAAAATGATGCCTTCGGGTGCGTCGACGAACACGGGGTGGGAGAAGCCCAGCGCCAGCTCGAGTGCGCCCGGTCCCCTGGCGTTGGCACGGTAGCCCACGCCGACGATCTCGAGCTCCTTGGAGAAGCCGTCGGTAACGCCGGTCACCATGTTGGCCACCAAGGAGCGCGACAGCCCGTGCAGGGCACGGTGGCGCCGCTCGTCGTCGGGACGGGTGACCACCAGCTCGGCTCCCTCCTGGTTGATGGAGATGCCCTCGGGCAGTTGCCGTTCCAGTTGGCCCTGGGGTCCCTTGACACTGACCGAGCTCCCGCTGAGGGTGACGGTGACGTTGGAGGGAACGGGAATGGGCGAGCGTCCGATGCGAGACATCAGCGCTCCCCCCGTTCTGGCCTCGAGCACGCGGGCACGGCCTTACCAGACATGGCAGAGCACCTCGCCCCCGAGGTGCTTCTTCCGGGCCTCACGGTCGGTGACCAGGCCCTGGCTGGTCGACAGCACGGCCACGCCCATGCCACCGAGCACACGCGGTATCCCGTCCGCACGGGCGTAAATCCGCAGCCCGGGCTTGGAGATCCGCTTGATCCCGGCGATGGTGCGCGTGCGATCGCCCGAGTACTTCATGGTGATCTCCAGCGTCGTGCCGGGGCTCTCTCGGTTCGGCTCCACGTGGTAGCCGGCGATGAAGCCCTCGCGTTCGAGAATTCCCGCGAGAGACACCTTCAGCTTGGAGCCTGGCATCCTCACCGTCTCGAACATGGCGGAGTTGGCATTGCGGATACGCGTGAGCATGTCCGCGATGGGGTCGGTCATCGTCATGGCGCGCCTACCAGCTGGCCTTCGTGACGCCAGGAATCTCCCCGGCGTGCACCATCACGCGCAGGCAGATCCGGCACAGGCCGAACTTGCGGTAGACGGCCTTGGGCCGACCGCACCGCTGGCAGCGGGTGTAGCCCCGCACCTTGAACTTCGGCGTACGCTGCTGCTTCTCAATCAAAGCCTTTTTTGCCATGATGCTTATCGGGTCTCCTGTCGGAACGGGAAGCCGAACGCCCCAAGGAACGCTCGACCCTCCTCGTTGGTGCGTGCTGTGGTGACGATCGTGATATCCATGCCGCGAACGCTGTCGATGCGGTCGTAGTCGATCTCGGGGAAGATCAGCTGCTCCGTCACCCCGAACGTGTAGTTGCCCTTGCCGTCGAACGAGCGGGGCGAGAGCCCCCGGAAGTCACGGATGCGAGGGATGGCCAGGCTGAGGAGCCGATCGAAGAACTCCCAGGCCCGGTCGCCGCGCAGGGTCACCTTGGCTCCGATCGCCTGCCCCTCGCGCAGCTTGAAGCCGGCGATGGAGTGCTTGGCCCTGGTCACGATCGGCTTCTGCCCCGTGATGATCTCCAGGTCGCGCTGGGCGCCCTCTATCAGCGAGGCCTGCTGGGTCGCCCGGCCCACGCCCATGTTGATGACGATCTTCTCGAGGCCCGGAACCTCCATGACGTTGCCGAGGCCCAGGTCGTCCTTGAGCTTGGCCCGGACCTCGGTGAGGTAGCGCTCTTTGAGCCGGGGACGCGGCGGCGCGGTCGTCGTGCTCATAGCTCGGCCCCGCACTTGCGGCACACCCGCACCTTGGTGCCCTCGCCGTCGATCTCCATGCCGGCGCGCGCCGGCCCGTCATGGCTCTTGCACCAGAGGGCCACCGCCGAGACGTGCACGGGCATGAACTTGTCGATGACACCGCCCTGCTGGGTGGCCCGCGTCGGCTTGGCATGGCGCTTGGCGACGTTGACGCCCTCGAGGATCACCCTCCCCGAGGCGGGAAAGGCCCGAACGACCTCCGCCTTCTTGCCCTTGTCCTTGCCCGACCGCACGACCACCTGGTCGCCCTTGTGGATCCTCATCACAGCACCTCCGGAGCGAGCGAAACGATGCGCATGAACCGCTTGTCCCGCAGCTCGCGACCCACCGGGCCGAAAATGCGCGTGCCGCGCGGCTGCTGCTGGTCGTTGATGAGCACCGCCGCGTTCTCGTCGAAGCGGATGTAGCTGCCGTCGGAGCGCCGCTTCTCCTTCTTGGTGCGGACGACGACGCACTTGACGACATCGCCCTTCTTGACGGCGGCGCCGGGGATGGCGTCCTTGACGGTGGCCACAAAGACGTCGCCGATGCTGGCATAGCGGCGGCGCGAGCCACCGAGCACGCGGATGCAGAGCACCTCGCGTGCCCCGGAGTTGTCGGCCACCCGGAGGCGGGACTCCTGCTGAATCATCGAGCCCGCTCCACGATCTCGGTGAGCCGCCAGCGCTTGAGCTTGGACAGGGGACGGGTCTCTTGGACCCGGACCCGGTCGCCGACCCGGGCCGTGTCCTCGGCGTCGTGCACGTAGAGCTTCTTCGTCCGCTGCACCGTCTTGCCGTATCGGGGATGACGCACCCGCTCCACCACGGCGACGACGACGGTCGACTGCATGGCATCCGAGACGACGACGCCCTCGCGGACCTTCCGGCGGTTCGGGCGCTCGGCCCCGTCGGCAGCCGGTTCCGCCACCTTGGCCGCAACAACCGACGTCGCGGTCGTCCCCGCGGTCGCGGGGTCAGTGGACCCGGGGCCCTCCTCGACCAGGCCCTCGGGTCCGGCCACCTCTTGGTTCGTCTCTTCGATCTCGTCGGCCATCAGGCCTCTTCCTCTTCCAGTTCGTCATCGTGAATGTGATCCTCGACGTCATCCGCCGCCGCCTCGGCCTCCGCCGCGGCGGCACGTGCCGCCGCCCGGTCCGCCACGGCGGCGTCCTCGGCCGCCAGCTTGGCCAGCGCCTCCTCGTGCTCTGCCGTCGTCGGAGCGACGTAGGCACCCTCGGCCTCGAGGATCTCGCGGGCGCGCAGCACTGTCAGGATTCGGGCCACGTCGTGTCGCACCTGGCCAACCCGCGCCGGATTGTCCAGCTGCCCGGTGGCCAGCTGGAACCGCAGGTTGAACAGCTCGCGCCGGGCATCGCCCAGTCGGGCAGCCAGCTCGTCGCCGTCCAGCTGGGCCAGGTCGAGCGCCTTCGCCATCAGACCGCCACCTCGGCATGACCGTGGGTGCCCGGTCGTACCACGAAGCGCGCCTTGAAGGGCAGCTTCTGGATCGCCCTCTCCATCGCCGCCCGCGCCAGCTCCTCGTCGACACCGGCCAGCTCGAAGAGGATCCGTCCCGGGTGCACCACGGCCACCCAGAGCTCGGGGTTGCCCTTGCCGGATCCCATGCGGGTTTCGGCCGGCTTGTGCGTCACCGGCTTGTCGGGAAAGACGCGGATCCAGACCTTCCCACCACGCTTGACGTGGCGGGTCATGGCGATACGGGCGGCTTCAATCTGGCGGGCGGTCAGCCACCCGGGCTCGGTGGCCTGAATGCCGAAGTCGCCGAAGGTGACGGCCGCACCACCTTTGGCGCGCCCGTTCAGCCGACCCCGTTGCTGCTTGCGGTGCTTGACCTTCTTGGGCATCAGCATGTCAGTCCGACTCCTTGCGGAAGTGCGGGGCTTCATGGTGCTGATGACGGTTCTGACGCTCCATCTCCTCGTCCTTGGCCAGTTGACGCTCGAGGTCGTCGGGCTCCGTGGGTGCGACCGGGAGCAGGTCGGCGACCGGGACCTCGGCCGAGTCGTCGACTTCGTCGGCGGCGGGCGCCACGGCGGCGGGAACGGCGGCGTCCTCCTCGTCGAGCAGCAGGTCGTCGAGCAGCTCACCGTCGGGAGCGGCACCGTTGGACGTGGCGTACGCGTCCTCGCCCGGAGCTCCGAAATCTGCCTTGCGGCGGCCTCCGCCGGCGGTGATCAGGCGGCGGGGACCGCTCTGCCCCGACGTCTCCCCGACGGCCATGGCGGCCTCGCGGGTGATCTTGTCCTCAATGGAGACCTTGTAGGGCAGGATGTCACCCTTGTAGATCCAGACCTTCACACCGACGCGACCCGACGTGGTCCGTGCCTCGCGGAAGCCGTAGTCGATGTCCGCCCGCAGCGTGTGCAGAGGCACCCGGCCCTCACGGTACTGCTCCTTGCGGGACATCTCAGAACCACCGAGCCGACCCGAGCACTGGACCTTGATCCCCTGCGCCCCGGCCTTCTGGACGGTCTGGATCGCCCGTTTCATGGCACGACGGAACGCCACGCGTCGCACCAGCTGATCGCAGATGCCCTGGGCGATGAGGGCGGCGTCCAGCTCGGGCTGCTTGATCTCCTGGATGTTCAGCTGAATCCGGTTCTGCAACCCCGTGATCTCTTCGAGCTTCTTCTTCAGCCGGTCGGCCTCCGAGCCGCGACGACCGATCACGATGCCGGGCCGGGCCGTGTGGATATCTACGCGCAGGCGGTCGCGGGTGCGCTCGACCTCAATGCGGCTGACCGCGGCCGCCTCCAGCTGTGTCATGAGGTAGTCGCGGATCTTCCAATCCTCGACCACGAACTCTCGGTAGTGCCGCTCTTCGAACCAACGCGACTTCCAGTCGGTAGTGATACCGAGGCGGAAGCCATAGGGGTTGACCTTCTGGCCCATCTACTCGCCCTTCTCGTCGGCCTCGGCTTGTGCCGTTGCCGTGTCGTCGTCCTCGTCCTCAATCTCGGTCTCGGCTTGTGCCGTTGCCGTGTCGTCGACCTCGACGTCCTCGACCTCGCCGTCGTCGTCCTCGTAGTCGTCGACCTCGTAGTCGACGTCCTCGACGTCCTCAACGTCCTCGACGTCCGCGTCCTCCGGCATCGTGGCCCCCGTCTCCTCGACCTCCACCGCGTCGGCCCCGGTCACGCTTTCTTCCGCCTCGGCCGCCGCTGCGGCCTCGGCCTCGGCCACAGCCTGCGCGGCGCGCCGGCGCGAGAGCCGGCCCGAGAGGTCGGCCCGGCGCCGCGAGGCGTCCACCCGGCGGGACCGGTGCGCGCTGACCGCCTCCATGCGCTTGCGGCGCAGCTCCAGCCGGTCCTGGGGGAGCCGGCTCACGATGATCGTGATGTGGCTCGAACGCTTGCGAATGCGGGTGGCGCGGCCGCGGGCTCGAGGGCGCCACCGCTTCGCCGTCGTGCCCTCGTCGGCGAAGCAGGCCGAGACGTACAGCTCGTCGGGGTTCAGGAAGTCGTTGTGCGCCGCATTGGCGACGGCCGACGTCAGCACCTTGCCGATGACGTTCGCCGCCTCACGCTCGGTACCCGTGAGGATCTCGGCCGCGCGGTCGACGTCCTGGCCCCTGATCAGGTCGAGCACCTGACGGACCTTGGACGCAGACAGGCCGCTGTGCCGCAGCACGGCCCGCGTGCCGGGTCGTTCGTTGGTCTTGGTCGCCGTCATGTCAACGCCGCGCTCCCCGCTCCTGCCCGGCGTGGTAGCGGAAGGTGCGTGTCGGGGCGAACTCGCCCAGTTTGTGGCCCACCATCGACTCGGTCACGTAGACCGGCACGTGACGGCGGCCGTCGTGGACGGCGATGGTGTGGCCCACCATGTCGGGGATGATGGTCGAACGGCGGGACCAGGTCTTGATGACCTTCTTCTCCCCGCTCGAGTTGAGCACGTCCACCTTCTTCAAGAGGTGGTCGTCGACGAATGGGCCCTTCTTCAAGCTGCGCGGCATACCTCAACCCCTCGTCTACCGCCGCGCGCCGCGGGTGCGGCGGCGGCGGACGATCATCGAATCGGACGACTTCTTGCGTGACCTGGTGCGGCCTTCGGGCTTCCCCCACGGCGAGACCGGATGCCGACCACCCGAGGACTTGCCCTCCCCGCCACCGAGCGGGTGGTCAACCGGGTTCATTGCCACGCCACGGGTCTGGGGGCGCTTGCCCTTCCAACGATTGCGCCCCGCCTTGCCGACCTTGATCAGCTCGGCCTCGGCATTGCCCACCACGCCCAAGGTGCCCCGGCAGTCGATGGAGACCCGTCGCATCTCGGTCGAGGGGAGGCGCAGGGTGGCGAAGGCGCCCTCCTTGGCCACCAGCTGAATGCTCATGCCCGCCCCCCGGGCCATCTTCCCGCCACCGCCGGGTCGCAGCTCGACGTTGTGGATGGTCGAACCGACGGGTATGAAGCGCAAGGGCAGCGCGTTGCCGGGGCGGATGTCCGCCCCCTGGCCGCTCTGCACCTTGTCACCGACCTTCAACCCGGCCGGCGCGAGTATGTAGCGCTTCTCGCCGTCGGCGTAGTGCAGGAGGGCGATCCGGGCGTTGCGGTTGGGGTCGTACTCCACCGCGGCGACGCTGGCGGGCACCCCGTCCTTGTTGCGGCGGAAATCGATGACGCGGTACTGCTGCTTGTGGCCGCCGCCACGGTGGCGGGCCGTCTTGCGGCCGTGGTTGTTACGCCCGCCCGAGCCCGGGTTGGGGGCGAGCAGGGACTTCTCCGGGCGATCGCGGGTGATCTCGGAGAAGTCCGAGACCGTCTGGAAGCGGCGCCCGGGACTGGTCGGTTTGCGGGAACGAAGTGGCATGGGAGCGATCCTGTGATCAGCGATCGAAGAGATCGATGGAGTCGTCGGGGTGGAGGGTGACGATGGCGCGCTTGGTGCTGGGGCGGTGTCCCCGTATGTTGGTGCGCCGGTTGCGCGTCGCCTTCCCCTTGCGGTTGAGGGTGTTGACGTTGGTCACCCGCACGCCGAAGGCCTGCTCGACGGCGTGCCGGACGTCGATCTTGGTGGCGCCGGGATCGACGATGAAGACGTAGACGTTCTTGTCCATCAGCCCGTAGCTCTTCTCGGAGACCACCGGCCGGATCAGCACCGACATGGCGTCACGCATCAGCAGCCTCCTCTGGGGTTTCCTGGTCGGTCTCCACCGACTCGGCCCCGGCCGATCCCCTGACGGCGGCCTCGGCAACGGCGTCCTCGGGTACGGCGGCCTCGGCGACGGCGTCGTCGGCAACGGCGTCCTCGGCTGGGGTCACACCCGACGCGCCTGGCAAGGTGCGATCCGTGAAGAGGATCCACTCGCAGCGCAGGACGTCGTGGGCCGAGAGCTGGCCGAAGGTGGTCGTCTGGACGTTGGGCAGGTTGGCGAAGGAGCGCCTGGCCGTGATCTCGTCGTCGGCCAGCACCACGAGCACGCTGCCGGTGATCTTGAGCTGGCGCAGCGCGGCGACGGCATCCTTGGTCTTGGGCCCCTCCCACCCCCACTGGTCGACCAGCGCTACCCGCTTGGTCGCTGCCCGGTCGCTCAGCGCCGACAGGAGGGCCAGCCGCACCATCTTCTTGGGGGTGTGCTGGCGGTAGCTGCGAGGTTTGGGGCCCAGCGCCACCCCGCCTCCACTCATGGACGGAGATCGGCTGGAGCCCTGCCGGGCTCGGCCGGTGCCCTTCTGCGCGAAGGGCTTGGCCCCGCCTCCCCGGACTTCGGAGCGGGTCTTGGTGGACTGGGTGCCCGAGCGGACGGCCGCCAACTGGGCCGTCACCACCTGGTGGAGGACGGCGAGGTTGGGCTCGAGCCCGAAGATGGTGGGCTCGAGGTCGACCGTACCCAGGTCGTGGCCGGCGACGTCGCGGCGGGTCACGGTTCGGGTGACGGGAACCGGTCGCTCCTTCTTGACCGGTCCACGGGTGACGGTGTCGGTCATGCTCATCGCGCCCCCCTCGCCTTGGTGGTGGCCTTGACCGAGTCGCGCAGGACCACGACGGTCCCCCGGGCCCCCGGCACGGCACCCTTGACCAGCACCAACTGGCGCTCGGGGTCGGCGGAGACCACCTGCAGATTGAGGGCGGTCACCTGCTTGCCGCCCATCTGGCCGGCCATCTTCGTCCCCTTGAAGACTCGGGACGGGGTGGCGCAGGCGCCGATCGATCCCGGCACACGGTGGCTCTTGTGATTGCCGTGCGACGCGCCCTGCCCCTTGAAATTGTGGCGCTTCATCCCGCCGGCGAACCCCTTGCCCTTGCTGACCGCGATGGCGTCGACCCGATCACCGGCCGTCCAGACGTCCGCAGCCAGCTCGTCGCCCACGCTGAACTCGGCCACATCGTCGAGTCGCAGCTCGACCAGGCGGCGCCCCGGCTCGACGCTGGCCTTGGCGTAGTGCCCGGCCTCGGGCTTGGTCAGCGTGGACGCCCGGCGAAAGCCCCAGGTCACCTGCAGTGCGGCGTACCCGTCCGTCTCCACGGTCTTGACCTGGACCACGCGGACAGGCGCGACCTTCAGCACCGTCACCGGAATGGCGCGGTTCTGTTCGTCCCAGACCTGGGTCATGCCGACCTTCTCGCCGACGATCGCCTTGCTTGCCACGTGTCGATTCTCTCCCTGCGCTGCCCACGGCTTCCCGTGTGCACGCCAACGCTCCGCCCGGGAATCCCGAGCGGAGCGCTCGAATGGTTCGGCGTGAGGTACCGGAACGCACCGGCCTTCACGCACTTCTGTTGTAAGAAGACGGCGCCGGAAGCGCCACCAAGGTGCCGAAATCGGCCCGTGCGACGTTACACCACCTCGGGCCGCTCTGCCAGGCGAGCGCCCCGGACTCAGGCGGTCTGGATCTTAATCTCGATGTCGACGCCTGCGGGAAGGTCGAGCCTCTGCAGCGAGTCGACCGTCTTGGGCGTGTGCTCAATGATGTCCACCAAGCGCTTGTGCACCCGCATCTCGAAGTGCTCGCGGGAGTCCTTGTACTTGTGGGGCGAGCGGATCACCGTGTAGCGGTGCTTGTCGGTGGGCAGTGGGATCGGGCCGAGCACCTTGGCCTGGGTCCGCAGCACCGTCTGCACGATCTTCTCGGTCGACTGATCGAGTATCTCGTGGTCGTAGGCCTTGAGCCTGATGCGGATCTTCTGCTTGGGGCCGTCGGCCATGGTGCCTGCTCTCGTCTCGGTGCGTAGCGGTGTGCTACTTGAGGATCTTCGTGACCCGACCAGAAGCAACCGTGCGACCACCCTCGCGGATGGCGAAGCGCAGACCTTCGGTCATGGCGATGGGCTTGCCGAGCTCGACCGTCATCTCCGTGTTGTCCCCGGGCATCACCATTTCGGTGCCCTCGGGGAGGGAGATGGTGCCGGTCACGTCTGTCGTCCGGAAGTAGAACTGGGGACGGTAGTTGGTGAAGAACGGCTTGTGCCGCCCGCCCTCCTCCTTGTTCAACACGTACACGTTGGCCTCGAAGTTGGTGTGGGGCGTGATGGAGCCCGGCTTGCACAGCACCTGGCCGCGCTCGACCTCCTCCTTCTTCGTCCCCCGCAGCAGCGCGCCGATGTTGTCGCCGGCCCTGCCCTCGTCGAGCAGCTTGCGGAACATCTCGATCCCGGTGACGGTGGTCTTCTGGGTGTCGCGCAGGCCGACGATCTCCACCTCCTCGCCCACCTTGACGATGCCCTGCTCCACCTTGCCGGTGACGACCGTGCCACGACCGGTGATGGACATCACGTCCTCTATCGGCATAAGGAACGGCCTGTCCACGTCACGCTCGGGCTCGGGGATGAACGAGTCGACGGCATCCATCAACTCGACGATCTTCTCGCTCCACTCGGGATCGCCCTCCAGCGCCTTGAGGGCGCTGACCTGAATGACCGGGGTGTCGTCGCCCGGGAAGTCGTAGTTGCTCAGGAGCTCGCGCACCTCCAACTCGACCAGCTCGAGCAGCTCGGGGTCGTCCACCATGTCGGCCTTGTTCAGGGCCACCACGATGTAGGGCACACCCACCTGGCGGGCCAACAGCACGTGCTCCCGGGTCTGGGGCATGGGCCCGTCGGCCGCCGACACCACCAGGATGGCGCCGTCAATCTGGGCCGCGCCGGTGATCATGTTCTTGATGTAGTCGGCGTGGCCGGGCATGTCGACGTGGGCGTAGTGACGGGCGTCGGTCTCGTACTCCACGTGGGCGATGGTGATCGTGATCCCCCGCTGCTTCTCCTCGGGAGCCGCGTCAATCTGCTCGAAGGAGGTGAAGGACGTGTTGGGGTTCTTCTCCGACAGGACCTTGGTGATCGCCGCGGTGAGCGTGGTCTTACCGTGGTCGATGTGCCCCATCGTTCCCACATTGACGTGAGGCTTCGTGCGCTCGAACTTCTTCTTGGCCATCGCCGTGACTACTCCCTGATATCGGACGGTGCCCCCATGGGCCCGCCGCGGCGACCGAACGCCGCTCTCTCTTTCTGCCTGTGCGAACTGTGACCGGAGGCCCTCGACCCCCGGCTACTCCCCGTGGGCCCGAGCGATGATCTCCTTGGAGATCGACTCGGGCACCTCGTTGTACGCGTGGAACTGCATCGTGTACGTGGCGCGACCCTGGGTGCGCGAACGCAGGTCAGTAGCGTAGCCGAACATGTCGGCCAGCGGTACCTGCGCATTGATGACGTGGCTGCTTCCCTGCTGGTCCATGCCTTCCACCTTGCCCCGGCGGGAGGAGAGGTCCCCGATGACGTCGCCCATGTAGTCGTCGGGGGTGGTCACGGTGACCGCCATGACCGGCTCGAGCAGCACGGGGCTGGCGGCACGTAGCGCCTTCTTGATCGCCATCGAACCGGCGATCTTGAAGGCCATCTCCGAAGAGTCGACGTCGTGGTACGAGCCGAAGGTCAAGATGACCCGGACGTCGACCGTCGGGTAGCCGGCCAGGATCCCCGAGGTCAGAGCCTCCTGGATCCCCGCATCGACCGAGGGTATGTACTCCTTGGGGATCACCCCGCCGCTGATCTTGTCCACGAACTCGTAGCCGCCGCCCGGTCCGGTAGGCTCGGCGCTGATCACCACGTGGCCGTACTGGCCACGACCACCGGTCTGGCGGACGTACTTCTCCTCAATCTTCTCCACCGCCTTGCGGATGGTCTCGCGGTAGGCCACCTGGGGCTTGCCCACGTTGGCGTCCACGCTGAACTCGCGCAGCATGCGGTCGACGAGCACTTCGAGGTGCAGCTCGCCCATGCCCGAGATCACCGTCTGGCCCGTCTCCTCATCCGAGCGCACCCGGAAGGTGGGGTCCTCCTCGCTGAGGGAGTACAGCGCTCGCGACAGTTTGTCCTGGTCGGCCTTGGTCTTGGGCTCGACGGCCACATGGATCACCGGCTCGGGGAACTCCAGAGCCTCCAGCACGATCGGGTGGGCCGGGTCGCACAGGGTGTCCCCGGTGGTGGTGTTCTTGAGCCCCACGACCGCCATGATGTCGCCGGCGAAGATGGCGTCTTTGTCCTCCCGGTGGTTGGCGTGCATCTGGAGGATGCGGCCCACCCGCTCCTTCTTGTCCTTGGTGGAGTTGAGGACCGAGGAGCCCTTGGTCAGGGTGCCCGAGTAGACGCGGATGTAGGTCAGCTTGCCCACGAAGGGGTCGGTCATGATCTTGAAGGCCAGTGCGGAGAAGGCGTCGCCGTCGTCGGCCTTGCGCTCTTCGACATCCTCGGGATGGTTGGGGCGGATCCCCTGGGTCGGGAGTAGGTCGAGCGGGCTGGGCAGGTAGTCCACCACGGCGTCGAGCATGGGCTGGACACCCTTGTTCTTGAAGGCCGACCCGCACAGCACGGGCACCACCTCGGCCGCCAGCGTGGCCGTGCGCAGGGCGCGGCGCAGGTCGTCGGCCGTGATCGGCTCTTCGACCAGGTACTTCTCCATGATGATGTCGTCGAAGTTGGAGACGACGTCGATGAGCTGGTGGCGGGCATCCTCCGCGTCCGCGGCCATGGTCGCCGGGATCTCGGCCGTCTTCCACTGCTCGCCCATGCCGTCTTCCCAGATCAGCGCCTTGCCCTCAAGCAGGTCCACCACCCCGACGAACTCCGATTCGGAACCGATGGGCAGTTGCGTCACCGCTGGGAGGGCGTCGAGGCGGTCCCTGATCATGCCCACGGTGCGCTCGAAATCGGCGCCGATGCGGTCCATCTTGTTGATGAAGCAGATACGAGGGACGTGGTACTTGTTGGCTTGGCGCCACACCGTCTCGGTCTGGGGCTCCACGCCGGCCACGGCGTCGAACACCGCCACCGCCCCGTCGAGCACGCGTAGCGAGCGCTCGACCTCGACGGTGAAGTCCACGTGGCCGGGCGTGTCGATGATGTTGATCCAGTTGTCCCGCCACTTGCAGGTGGTGGCGGCGGAGGTGATGGTGATGCCGCGCTCCTGCTCTTGCACCATCCAGTCCATGGTGGCCGAACCCTGGTGCACCTCGCCGATCTTGTAGTTGCGACCGGTGTAGTACAGGATGCGCTCGGTCGTCGTGGTCTTCCCCGCGTCGATGTGCGCCATGATCCCGATGTTGCGGGTCCTGGCCAGTGGGAAGTCGCGGGTGGGCAGGGCGTCAGCCATGGTGCGGTGTGTTCCTTCGAATGGGGTTGCGCTCCACTACCAGCGGTAGTGGGCGAAGGCCTTGTTTGACTCCGCCATCTTGTGCATGTCCTCACGACGCTTGACCGCGGCGCCGATGTTGTTCGATGCGTCGAGGATCTCACCGGCCAGGCGCTCGGCCATGGTCTTCTCCCGGCGTTGGCGGGAGTACGTGGTGAGCCAGCGGATGGCCAGCGTCGTCGCCCGGCGGGGTCGCACCTCCACCGGCACCTGGTAGGTGGCACCACCGACCCGGCGGCTCTTGACCTCGAGCTCGGGGCGCGTGTTCTCCACGGCGCGCTTGAGTGCGGCGACGGGGTCCCCGCCGGAGCGCTCCTGCACCAGGTCCAGGGCACCGTAGACGATGCGCTCGGCCAGGGTTCGCTTGCCACGCGACAAGATCTTGTTGACCACCTGCGTCACCAGGACCGAGCGGTAGACGGGATCCGGGGCCAGTTCACGCCGGGTGGCGGGTCCGTTACGGGGCATTAGGACTCCTTCTTGGCGCCGTAGCGACTGCGGGCCTGGCTGCGCTCCCGGACACCCGAGGTGTCCAGCGCGCCGCGCACCACCTTGTACCGCACACCGGGCAGGTCCTTCACACGGCCACCGCGGACGAGGACGATGGAGTGCTCCTGAAGGTTGTGGCCCACCCCGGGGATGTAGGCCGTGATCTCGACCCCCGAGGACAGGCGCACGCGCGCCACCTTGCGCAGGGCCGAGTTTGGCTTCTTGGGTGTGGTCGTGTACACGCGGGTGCACACGCCCCGCCGCTGGGGCGCGCCCTTAAGGGCCGGTGTCTTGGTCTTCGTCACCTTGGCCTGGCGTCCCTTGCGGACGAGCTGGGCGATTGTGGGCACGCGCTACCTCTCGATACGAAAATGGTGATCCCATGTGCGCGGTGACCGCGTAGGCCCAAGCCTCACATGGCAGAGCGGAGATGATAGCCCGTACCCAGGGATCCGACAATCGCACCGGGATGGGCCCGTCTGTCCCGCTCCTCCAGCGCCCTCGGGCCGACACCCTCGGGACCCGGAGGAGACCATCTCCGGCCCGCCGTCCAGCCTACCGGCCGCGGCGGCCGACCGAGACCGCGCCCTGCCCCTCGGCGGGCACCACCGCTTCCGGCCGGGCACCCGGGGGCGTTAGCCTGCCTGCTCATGGAACATTCGATGGCTGAGCGTCTGGCGGAGCTGGCGGAACGCAAGGAACAGGCCCTGCACGCCGGCAGCGAAGCCGCCGTGCAACGGCACCACGCCAAGGGCAAGATGACCGCCCGGGAGAGGATTGAGTACCTCCTCGACGACGGTTCGTTCCAGGAGCTGGACATGCTGGCCCGGCACCGGGCGCACGGCATGGGGCTGGAGGAGAACCGCCCCTACACCGACGGGGTGGTCACCGGGTTCGGCACCGTCGACGGCCGGCGGGTCTGCATCTTCAGCCAGGACTTCACGGTCTTCGGGGGTGCCCTCGGGGAGGTGTTCGCCGAGAAGATCCACAAGGTGATGGACCTGGCGTCCTCGACCGGGGTGCCGATGATCGGGCTCAACGACGGCGCCGGGGCCCGGATTCAAGAAGGCGTGGTCTCCCTGCACTCCTACGGTGGGATCTTCCATCGCAACGTCGCCGCGTCGGGTGTCATCCCCCAGATCAGCGTCATCATGGGGCCCTGTGCCGGAGGAGCCGTCTACTCGCCGGCCATGACCGACTTCATCTTCATGGTCCAGGGCACGTCGCACATGTTCATCACCGGCCCGGACGTGGTGAAGACCGTCACCGGCGAGGATGTCACCCTCGAAGAGCTCGGGGGCGCCATGAGCCACGCCACCAAGTCGGGGGTGGCCACCTTCGTGGCGCCCGACGAGAAGGCCTGCCTGGACGACGTGCGGCACCTGCTGTCGTTCCTTCCCTCCAACAACCTGGAGGAGCCGCCCCGCGAGATGGCGGGCGACGACCCCGATCGCCAGGTACCCGAGCTGATCGACCTCATGCCGTCGTCGCCCAACCAGCCCTACGACATGAAGAAGGTGATCGCCGCGGTGGTCGACAACGGGGACTACTTCGAGGTCCACCGGCACTGGGCCATGTCGATCACCTGCGGGTTCGCCCGGATGGACGGACGGGTCGTCGGCATCGTGGGCAACCAGCCGGCCGTCCTGGCCGGCGTGCTCGATATCGACTCGTCCGAAAAGGCCTCGCGTTTCGTCCGCACGTGTGACGCCTTCAACATCCCGCTCCTCACCTTCGTCGACGTCCCGGGCTTCATGCCCGGGACGGACCAGGAGTACGGCGGCATCATCCGCCACGGGGCCAAGCTCCTCTACGCCTACTGCGAGTCCACCGTGCCCCGGATACAGATCATCACCCGCAAGGCCTACGGGGGGGCCTACGTGGTCATGAACTCCAAGTCGATCGGGGCCGACCTGGCGTTCGGCTGGCCCTCGGCGGAGCTGGCCGTGATGGGGCCCAACGGCGCGGTCGAGATCGTCTACCGCCGCGAGCTGGCCGAGGCGGCCGACCCGGCGAGCCGCCGGGCGGAGCTCATTGACGAGTACACCGAGCGCTACGCCAATCCCTACATCGCGGCGGAGCGGGGCTATCTCGACGACGTCATCTCGCCGGCGGACACACGGGCGGTCATCTGCCGCAGCCTCGAGATCCTCTCCTCCAAGCACGAGGAGCTCCCCCGGCGCAAGCACGGGAACGTTCCCCTGTGACGACCGCTGCGACGATCCCGCCCGTACCTCCCGACCAGTTGACCCTCCTGGCCCCTTCCGGACCCGGTCCCGAGGTCGTGGCGGCCGTCGCCGCGGCGGCACAGCTGCTGTGGCCCGCTCCGGGGCCTCCCCATGCGCCCGAGCCGGTGCACCAGGCTTGGCGTTTCAGCGGGCGCTGGTGGGCTCGGCCCATGCCCCTGCGCCGGCAGCGGCCCTGGGTGCGCCGCTGACCGACCACGCCGGCCACCGGGCCGTCACGCAGGACTGTCGGCGTGCTGGCGCTCGGCCAGGGTGACCAGATCCTCCATGATGCGGTCGAAGGAGTAGTCCTTCGGGGTGTACACCGACGCCACGCCCTTGCCCAGCAGGATCTCGGCGTCGTAGGGGGGGATGATCCCCCCCACGACCACGGCGGCACCGACGCCGGCGGCGCGCAGGCGGTCGAGCACGTCGGGAACGAGCTCCATGTGGGAGCCCGAGAGGATCGAGAGGCCGACGATGTCGACGTCCTCGTCCCGGGCCGCCGCCACGATCTGTGCCGGCGTGAGCCTGATGCCCTGGTAGATGACCTCGAACCCGGCGTCGCGCGCCGCCACCGCGATCTGCTCCGCTCCGTTGGAATGGCCGTCCAGGCCGGGCTTGGCCACGAGGAGCCGCGGCGGCCCCCCGATCCTTTCCGCCAGGGACCGGGTACGGGCGACGACGGGAGCCAGCTCCTCCCCCCGGCGGCCCGCCGCTCCGCCCACCCCGGTCGGTGCCCGGAACTCGCCGAAGACCTGCCGGAGGGCCGCGGCCCACTCTCCGGTCGTCCCGCCAGCATGGGCCAGCGCGATCGTGGCCTCCATGGTGTTGCCGCCGGGACCTTCGTCCTCGGCCACCCTCCGCAGCGTGTCGAGGGCACGTCGGACGGCCGCCTGGTCGCGGCTGGCCCGCCACCGCTGGACGTCGGCGATCTGCTCGGCCTCGACCCGGGGATCGACCCTCATGATGCTCTCGATCTCGCCGTCGGTCAGCGGGGAGCGCGCCGACTCGAGGAAGCAGTTCACCCCGACGACGCGCTGCTCCCCCGTCTCGATGCGCCGCACCCGGTCGGCTTGACTGCGCACGAGTCGCGTCTTGAGCTCCTCGATGGCCCCGAAGGCCCCGCCCAGTGCCTCGACGTCGGCCAGCTCGGCCTCGGCCGCCTCAATGAGGTTGGCCGTCTTGGCCTCTATGACCTTGGAGCCCTCGAAGATGTCGCCGTACTCGAGGAGGTCGGTCTCGAACGCCAGGATCTGCTGAATCCGCAGTGACCACTGCTGGTCCCAGGGGCGGGGCAGGCCGAGTGCCTCGTTCCAGGCCGGCAGCTGCAGGGCGCGGGCGCGGGCGCTCGCCGACAGGGTGACGCCGAGCGACTCGAGCACGATCCGCGGCACGTTGTTCTCGGGCTGCTGCTCGGTCAGTCCCAGCGAATTGACCTGCACCCCGTAGCGGAAACGGCGGAGCTTGGGGTCGGTGACGCCGTAGCGCTCCGCACAGATACGGTCCCACATGGCGGTGAACGCCCGCATCTTGCAGGTCTCCTCCACGAACCGGACGCCGGAGTTGACGAAGAAGCTGATCCGGCCGACCACGGCCGGAAGCTCCGTGGGGTCGATCTTGCCCGAGTGGCGCACCCCGTCGAGCACGCCGATGGCGGTGGCCAGCGCGTAGGCCACCTCCTGGGTGGGCGTGGCACCCGCCTCCTGCAGGTGGTAGCTGCAGACGTTGATCGGGTTCCACCGGGGTGCGTGGCGCACCGTGTAGGCGATGGTGTCGATGGTGAGCCGGAGGCTCGGTCCGGGGGGGAAGATGTAGGTGCCCCGGCTCAGGTACTCCTTGACGATGTCGTTCTGCGTGGTCCCCGCCAGGCGGCGCGCCTCGACGCCCCTGTCCTCGGCGTGGGCCACGTAGAGACCAAGCAACCAGGCGGCGGGGGCGTTGATGGTCATTGAGGTGTTCATCTCGCCGACGGGGATCTGATCCATCAGCTCCTCCATGTGGCCGAGGTGCGCCACGGGGACGCCCACCTTGCCCACTTCGCCGGCGGCCTCGGGGGAGTCCGGGTCGTACCCCGTCTGCGTCGGCAGGTCGAAGGCGATGGAGAGGCCGGTCTGGCCCTTGGCCAGGTTGTCGCGGTACAGCTCGTTCGACGCCCGCGCCGTCGAGTGCCCCGAGTAGGTGCGCATCACCCACGGTGCGTGACGGGGAGTGCCCTCTTCCACTGCTCTCACCTCCTGGTGCCGACGCCCTCTCACCATTGTGCCCGCGTCCCGTGGCGGTGGCGAGGTCGCTATCGGTTGTAGTCGTAAAAGCCGCGGCCGGCCTTCCGGCCCAGCCGCCCGGACTGCACCAGGCGGCGGAGCAGGGGCACAGGGGCGTAGGTGGGCTCCCGGAACTCCTCGAAGAGCGCATCGAGGATGGCCACGGAGGTGTCCAGGCCGACCAGGTCGAGGAGGGCGAAGGGTCCCATCGGGAAGCCGCACCCGCCTTTCATGGCCGCGTCGATCCCCTCCATGCTCGCCACGCCCTGCTCGAGCAGCCGGACGGCGCCGTTGAGGTAGGGGAAGAGCAGCGCGTTGACCACGAAGCCCGCCTGGTCCTTGACCACGACCGCTTCCTTGCCGCAGGCGGCGGCGAACTCGCAGGCCGCCTCCATGGTGGCATCGTCGGCGGTGATGGGACGGGCGATCTCCACCAGCCCCATGGCGGGGGCCGGATTGAAGAAGTGGATGCCGCAGACGAGGTCGGGCCGGCCGGTGGCCATGGCCATCTCGACCACCGGCAGGGTCGAGGTGTTGGTGGCGAGGATGGTGGACGGCTTGCAGACGCTGTCGAGCTCGGCGAACAGCGCCTTCTTCACCCCCAGGTCCTCGACGACCGACTCGATCACCAGGTCGGCGTCGACCAGCTCGCCCAGATGGGTGGTGGTCGACACCCGCGCCGCGATCGCGTCGGCGTCCTTCTGTGTCCGCTTGCCCTTCTCCACCTGCCTGCCCAGCGAGCGCTCGAGCGCCGAGCGGACGGCGTCCGCCGAGTCCTGGGTCCGGCTGCGCACCACCACCTCGTAGCCGGCGGCGGCGGCCACCTCGGCGATGCCCGAACCCATGATGCCGCTGCCGACGATACCCACCCGAGCGATTCCCATGGGAACAAAGGGTACTGGCCGGTAACCACCGACGATGCCCGCCCCCTGCCTGCGTGCAAGAGTGGCCCATGGAGAAGATCGGCCTGCTGGCCCTGGTGGGAGGGAGCGAGTGGACGGAGGGGTGCGCCTTCGACGCCCGGCTGCTGGACGCCTCGGGCGGCAACGACGTGGTGGTGCTGCCGACGGCCGCCGCCTACCAGCACCCCGAACGAGTCGTGCTGCGTGCCGCCGAGTGGTTCGAGCCCCTCGGCGGCCGGGTGGAGGGACTGATGGTCCTCGACCGGGCATCGGCCGACGACCCCGGAATGGCGTCCGTGGTCAGGAAGGCCCGCTTCGTCTACATTGCGGGCGGGTCACCCCTGCATCTCAGGTCGGTGCTCAAGGGCTCCGCCACCTTTGCGGCGCTGCGCCAGGCCTGGGCCGCCGGAGCGGTCGTGGCCGGATCGGCCGCCGGAGCGATGGTCCTCACCGACCCCATGGTCGATCCGCGGGGCGGAGCGCTGACCGTCGGCCTCGGCCTGGTCGACCAGCTCGCCGTGGTGCCGCAGTTCGACGGGGGTCAGGAGGGCGCCCACCGGCAGAAACTGGAGCGCACGGTGGCCTTGGCCCCCAAGGGCCTGCCGGTGGTGGGGATCCCCGACCGCACGGCGCTGCTGCGGGCGGGCGATGGCAGCTGGAGCTACGAGGGATCGGCGCCGCCGGTGGTGTTCCTCGACGGTGAGCGGACCGAGGGACTGCGAGCCCTCCGACGCTAGGGGCCCGCGTCGGTGCGGCTCAGTCGCTCTCGGCGACGGTGACCGACTCGATCACCACCTGCTCCTTGGGGGTGCCCGAGCGGGTGCCGATCGCGTCGATCACCTCCACGACCTCACCCCCGCTCACCACGGCACCGAAGAGGGCGTACTGCGGAGGCAGGCGCACGCCGTCCGACCCGCTGATGATGAAGAACTGGCTCCCGTTGGTGTTGGGGCCGGCGTTGGCCATGGCCAGCGATCCCACCTGGTAGCGGCCCGGCGCCGGCAGCTCGTCGTCGAACCGGTAGCCCGGTCCGCCACTGCCGGTACCCGTCGGGTCGCCGCCCTGGAGCACGAAGCCCGGGATGATGCGGTGGAACACGATCCCGTCGTAGTAGTGGTAGCGGGCGAGGAAGACGAAGCTGTTCACGGTCTTGGGTGCGGCCAAGGGGTCGAGCGCGATGACCATGGTGCCGTGCGAGGTCACCATGGTGGCCGTGTAGCGCTTGGCGGTGTCGATCACCATCGGTGGCTCCTGATCGAACTTCCGCTGCTGCGGGCTCGATCCATCGGCGTTGGGTGGGATGGGTACGGCCATGGTCGGGATTCCTTCGTTCGGAGTGGTGGTGGATGGGTGGAGCAGGCGGCGTCGCGGTCGTGGGCGGTCGGTCGTCAGCCGATCTTTTGGAGATCGACGATGAAGACCAGTGTGTCATCCTTCGCGATACCCCCTCCGGGGTTCTCTGACCCGTAGCCCAGGCTGGGGGGGATGATGAGCTCGCGGCGGCCACCGGCCTTCATGCCCACCACCCCTTTGTCCCATCCGGGGATGACCTGACCCTCTCCCAGCGTGAAGGAGAACGGCTGGCTGGTCCACGACGACTGGATCTCCTTGCCCGACGAGTAGGTGCCCAACACGTACTGGACGGTGACCTTGTCGCCCGAGGCGGCCTCGGGTCCACTCCCCTCAATGAGGTCGGTGCACTCGAGCTGCGTGGGGGGGGAGCCGGACGGCACGATCAGCGTCGGCGCCTTCCCCGTGGTGCCCACCGGCGAGCGGTCGGCGACCGGAACGACCGCCATGGCGGTCGTGCTGGTGCAGGCCGTCGTGGTGGCGGCCTTGGCCGACGTCGTCGTGGTGGTCGACGTCGTCGACCCCTTCTTCGAGCTGTTGGAGGAGGTGAGGAAGACGATCCCGACGACGACGAGGGCGATCACGCCAACCACGATGGCGTTGCGAATCTGCTTGCGGCGCTTCTTCGCCTTGGCCTCCTCGGCCAGGCGGATCTCCCTCCCCGCCCGCTGGCGGGCTCTCTTCTCGCTGGGCACGGCCCGAGACCCTATCGGCCCGCGGACGCCGTGTTGGATCGGGCGGGGTCGGACCGTGTCCCGAGGGGTGCGGCCGGGGCCATTAACGTCGCGGCAATGCCCGTGGTCGTCCAGAAATTCGGGGGAACCTCCGTCGGTGACGCGGACCGGATCCGGGCGGTGGCCGATCACATCGCCCGCACCCGCCGGGAGGGGACCGATGTGGTGGCCGTGGTGAGCGCCATGGGCAAGACGACCGACGACCTCATCCACCTGGCCAACAGCGTGAGCAGCGTCCAGCCGCCACGGGAGTACGACATGCTGGTCAGCACCGGGGAGCGGATCTCCATGTCGCTGCTGTGCATGGCCCTGGCCGAGCTGGGTGTGGACTCGGCCTCCTTCACCGGGAGCCAGGTGGGCATCATCACCGACAACGACCACACCCGGGCCAAGATCCTCGAGGTCAGGGGCGACCGCCTGCGCGAGGCGTTGGCGTCCGGAAGGGTCCCGGTGGTGGCGGGCTTCCAGGGCGTGTCGATCGACCGCGAGATCACGACCCTGGGGCGCGGCGGGTCGGACGCCACCGCCGTGGCCCTGGCCGCGGTGCTGGGCGCCGATGCGTGTGAGATCTACACCGACGTGACCGGCGTCTTCACCGCCGACCCCAGGGTGGTCCCCACGGCCCACCGGATCGGCCGGATCTCCTTCGAGGAGATGCTCGAGATCGCCGCCTCGGGGGGCCGCGTCCTGATGCTGCGCGCCGTCGAGTTCGCCCGCAACCACAATGTCCCGCTGCACGTGCGTTCCAGCTTCACCTGGGAACCCGGAACGTGGGTCGTCGAGGAGGATTCAGACATGGAAGAGGCCATCGTCACCGCAGTGACCCACGACACCAGCGAGGCAAAGGTGACCGTCAGCGCACTGCCCGACCACCCCGGCGTGGCCGCCCAGCTCTTTCGTGCCCAGGCCGACCGCTCCATCAACGTCGACATGATCGTGCAGAACGCCTCGGCCAACGGCACCACGGACATCTCCTTCACCGTCCCCAAGGCCGACCTGGCCGTCGCGGTGGAGACGGCGCGGGCCACCGCGGACGAGCTCGGGGCCCGGGGGGTGACCTCGGACGGCGACGTGTCCCGCGTCTCGCTCATCGGGGTGGGCATGAAGTCGCACCCGGGCATCGCCGCCACCATGTTCGAGACGCTGGCCAAGGAGGGGATCAACATCGACATGATCTCCACCTCGACGATCCGGACCTCGTGCATCGTGCGCACCGAGGACGTGGAGCGTGCCGTGCGGAGCCTGCACGCCGCCTTCGAACTGGGCTGATGCCACAGGCCCGGATCCTGTGGCTGCTCCGGCACGCCAAGGCGGTGGCCGACCCACCCCCCGATGGCGACGACTTCGACCGCGTCCTGTCCCCCCGTGGCCGGCGCGACGCCCGGGCGCTCGGCGACCTCATCGGGCCCGACGGCACGGGGCTGGGGCTGGGCCAGGTGCAGCTGCCCGAGGTCGCCCTCGTCTCGCCCGCCGCCCGGACGGCCGAGACGGCGGACCTGGTGCTCGACGGCATGGTCCCCGGCCCGCGGCGGCAGGAGGACCTCGAGCTGTACGGGGCCGATCCCGACGAGATCCTGGCGCGGCTGCGCCAGCTGCCCGACGGGGTGGTGTCGGTCATGGTGGTCGGGCACAACCCCACGGCGCATGCGCTGGCCCTCGGGTTGCTCGACCCGAGCGACGGCGGGGGCCGCGACCTGGTCGTGCGCCGAAGGTTCCCGACCTGTGCCCTGGGAATTTACGGCCTCGACATTGAGCGCTGGGCCGACCTGGGCGGGCGCTGCGCCCACCTTCTCGGCCTGTTCATCCCCCCCTTCGAGGGCGGGGACTAGCGGCGCCGCCTCAGCCGAGGGCGCGCAAGATGGCGGCGTCGCCCTGGCCCCCGCCGCCGCAGAGGGCGACGGCCGCCGTGCCGGCGCCACGCCGGCGCAGCTCGAGGAGGGCGGAGAGGGCGATGCGGGTGCCCGACATGCCCACCGGGTGGCCGAGGGCGATGGCCCCACCGTTGACGTTGACCTTCTCCTCGTCGATCCCCAGGTCGTCCGCCGAGGCCAGCCCGACGGCGGCGAAGGCCTCGTTGATCTCGAACAGGTCGATGCCACCGACGTCGACGCCGGCCCGCTGGGCCGCCCGGACGATGGCCCTCGAGGGCTGGGTGAGCAGGGAGGTATCGGGACCGGCAACCATGCCGTACCCCACCACCTGGCCCAACGGCGTGACGCCCAGCTCCCTCGCCTTGTCCACGGACATCACCACGACGGCCGCGCCGCCATCCGATATCTGTGAGGCGTTACCGGCCGTGATGGTGCCCTCCTTGTCGAACGCCGGCTTCAGGGCGCTCAGGGATTCGGCCGTGGTTCCCGGCCGTACGCCCTCGTCGGCGTCGAAGAGGAGCGGGTCCCCCTTGCGCTGGGGCACCCGCACGGGGACGATCTCTTCGGCCAGGCGGCCGTCCTTGGCGGCCGCCGCCGCCTTCTCGTGGCTGGCGGCGGCGAAGGCGTCCTGGCGCTCCCGGGAGATGCCGACCTTCTGGTTGTAACGCTCGGTCGACAGGCCCATGGCTATGTGGTCGAAGGCATCGGTCAGCCCGTCGTGCATCATGGAGTCGATCAGCACCCCGTCGCCGAGCCGGTAGCCGGCACGGGCACCGGGGAGCAGGTAGGGCGCCTGCGTCATCGACTCCATCCCGCCCGCCACAACGATCTCCGCGTCACCGGCCCTGATCATCTGATCGGCCAGGTAGATGGTGTGCAGCCCCGAGAGGCACACCTTGTTGATGGTGTTGGCCGGCACCGACAGGGGGATCCCCGCCTTGACGGCCGCCTGCCGGGCGGGAATCTGACCCTGGCCGGCCTGGAGGACCTGGCCCATGAGGACGTAGTCCACCTGGTCGGGGGCGACTCCGGCCCTCGTCAGGGCCTCGGCGATGGCGAACCCCCCCAACTCCATGGCGGTGAAGCCGCTCAGCCCACCCGACAGCTTGCCGATGGGGGTCCGAGCGCCAGCGACGATGACGGCGTCAGCCATGACCACTACCTCCGAATCTCTGCCGGTCAAGTTACCGGTCGGAAACCACATCTTACGGGCCAGCTATCGTCGGGGCACATGAGTGACATCCTCAGTGCCGTGCTCGCCGGCGCGCCGGTCGAGGAGCTGGCCGCGCTTCCCCTGCCCGACACCTTCAGGGCGGCCGTGGTGCGCCGGGGCGAGGCGGACATGTTCGAGGGGCTCGAGACGGCGCAGAAAGACCCTCGCCGATCGCTGCACATAGAGAGCGTCCCGCTGCCCGAACTCGCTCCCGACGAGGCCTACGTGGCGGTGATGGCCTCGTCCATCAAT
>CAVZZJ010000009.1:0-303991 GCA_963779735.1 uncultured Acidimicrobiaceae bacterium | reverse complement strand
ACGTTTCATGAAGCCGGCGTGAACATGGTCTGATAGACGCGGAAAAGCCCTTCATCTCTGGGAAACTTGAAGTTGCGAAGCAACAAATATCCCCGAGAGAAGGGCACTTCCAAGGTGAAGCGTACCAACCCGCGTCCGTCGTTGTCAGTGACCGCCGATGGCAAGGGCATCGCCGCCCATGCGGGCACCCGACTGCTGGCCGAGATGGCCGATTTCGTGGGCCTGACCAGCGCCCTCAGCGATGCGTTGGCGCCGACGGTGCGTCGGAGTCGGCGTCACGATCCGGGCCGGGTCCTGCTCGACGTGGCGCTCACCTTGGCCGACGGGGGCGACTGTCTCTCCGACCTTTCGGTCCTCCGCGATCAGCCGGCGCTCTTCGGCGCCGTGGCGTCGACGCCCACGGCCAGCCGGGTGGTCGATTCTGTCGACGCCGAGCGACTCGGGGCCATGCGAGCGGCCCGCGCTGAGGCGCGGCAGCGGGCCTGGGATGCCGGGCTGTTCCCGGTGCGCAAGACCGGGCCGCTCATCCTCGACTTCGACGCCACCTTGGTCGAGGCCCATTCGGAGAAGACCGGAGCTGGGCCTACCTACAAGGGGGGCTATGGCTTCTCACCGTTGGCCTGCTTCCTCGATGCCACCAACGAGGCGTTGGCCCTCTTGCTGCGGGCGGGCAACCGCGCCCCGCACAACGCCGATGACCACGTCGAGGTGCTCGATCTCGCGTTGGCCCAGTTGCCCGTTTCACCGTTGGGTCTCGACCCCGACAACGGGGTCGCCATGTTGGCCCGCACCGACAGTGCCGGTGCCAGTCATCAATTCGTCGACGCCCTGGTCGAGCGGGGCATCGAGTTCTCCATCGGCTTTGAGATGCGAAAGGCCGTCCGCCTGGCCATAGTGGCCCTTCCAAAGGCGGCCTGGACCGAGGCCATCACCGCAGACTGTGAGATCCGCGACGGGGCCGAGGTGGCGGAGCTGACGAACCTCGATCTGTCGCTTTGGCCCGTGGGCACCCGGGCCATCGTCCGACGAGAAGAGCCCCACAACGGGGCCCAGTTCAATCTCTTCGACCCGAACGGCTGGCGCCACCAGGTCTTCATCACCAACTCGACCGACGCCGACATCGCCTACCTCGAGGCCCGCCACCGCGGCCACGCCCGAATCGAGGACCGCATCCGCTGCGCCAAAGACACCGGGCTGCGCAACCTGCCCTTCGGCGACTTCGCCAACAACGCCTGCTGGGTCGAGCTGATATGCCTGGCCCAGGACCTCATCGCCTTCACCCAGGGCCTGGTACTCGAGGGCGAACTGGCCAAGGTCGAACCCAAGCGACTGCGCTACTCCCTTTTGCATACGGCGGGGCGGCTCAGCACCACCTCACGCAAGACGACGCTGGCTCTCCAGCGCGAATGGCCCTGGGCCGCCGCACTGGCTGATGCTTTCGCCAAGCTTCGCTCGTTGCCATTGACCACCTGAGACGAGGCGTTGTCGAGGACAAGAACATCACCGCCTCGGCGCTTCCTCACGTCCCTCAATCGGACGACCAGGTCATTTTTGATGCCAACAAGGAGTCGTCTGGTGGCGTTGGTCAACTCAACAGTGCAACGCGACACTCCATCATGTTCCGACCGCCCTAGTGGCCGATTGGAATCAGGATCGGATGGTTAACGAAACATGCGGGCTAAGTAACGAGCGATGAGCTCTTGGACCTCGGCGTCGGGAATCCGTGGATGCCCTGTCCCTGGTGGGATCGGCCTTCCCTCGACCGTGTGGGCGACGAGGGCAATGCCACCTTCGGGTTCCAGCAGGTCATAGACGGATTCAGCTACTCGGTAGCGCTCGGTTCGGTGAAACGATTGTCCAAACGTCACGAGCCTGCACGGCCCTAAATCAAGACGCGCAATGTCCTCGGCGACTCCCTGAATCCAGCGAATGTTGGATACCTCGGCCAGCTGGGCGCGGCGTCGCCCTTCGCTGAGCATCCCCTCATCGGGATCGAGAGCCACGGAGTCGTCGAACAGGTCGGCGAGTTCCACCACCAGGACCCCTGGACCACAGCCAACATCGAGAAGACGGCCCACTCCGTCAAGACCCAGCTCATCAATGAGTGTTGCGCGCAGCTGCAGCGAATACGGGGGACGGCCGATCGTGTAATAGCTGGCGGTGCCTTGGAAGGCCGTCGGGTCATTCACCACGCTCGAATTCGTCGCGCGGCTCTTTCAGGTCTCCCCTTCCAGCCGCAGGTGCAACAGCCCCGCTCATGTGGCAGTCGGAATTAGCGGTGAGCAAGGCTCCCACTCCAAGGCGCTAGCCCGGAGGAAGTTGCGGACCAGAAACTCGCGCTTCATACCCCCAGTATGCCGAATTGAGCACTACGGAATAGTCGACGGTCTGCTTGCCCGCTTCATTGAGGCGGTGTCTTGGACCCCACACGCGCAAAGAGGGCGGCCGGGGGTGGTCCGCCCTCTTGCTGGTGCCCCTGGAGCCACCTGGTGCTCAACATAGATGTCGCAGGGCGCCGTTTGGTCGAATAGTGGTTGCCGTGCGGTTGCCCGTTATGCAAAAGAGCGCACCAAGGGCAACCCATCGCCGGGACCGGGTGTGTCTGAACGGCACTGTGGCGATAGCCCTCGGATCCGGGAAGCTCCCGCTGGTGTGCCCGGCCTTCCCGTGGTGGTGACGGATCAAACCGGCTCCCCGCCGGCCGCTGGCAGCCATCTCGAACGTCGCGTCAGAATCGAGGGATGACCTCGGACGCTCGGGACGACAAGGCTCGCTCCGTGGCGGCCATGGTCGCTGACTACCGCTGCAGAGTTGCGGATGCCTTCGAGAGACTTACCCCTGAGCAGTGGGAGTCGCCATCCTGGTGCAGCGGCTGGAGGGTCCGAGACGTGCTGGGTCACCTTGTGCATAACGCCGAAGCGTCGCGAGCGTCCATGCTGCGTGACGTGATGCGCCACCCCGTACGTCCCGACAGGGGATTGGATCTGATTGCTCGCCAGCTCGGAGACGAGCTCGTCCCAACCCTGGCACAGCGTCTCCGCAACGCTCAGCACGGCGGTGTACATGTCATTGGCTTCCCCGCCGCCGTAGGACTGGGAGACGTCCTCGTCCATGGAAACGATGCTCTTGGTGCTCTCGGCCTGGAGTTTGAAGTCCGCCCAGACGATGCGGTTCCCGTCCTGAGTGCATACCGGCGCGTAGGGGGTCTGATATTCCATGCGCGGCCCCATAGGAATGTCAGGTTGGTTGCAACCGACGTCCAGTGGTCGTGCGGAAGGGGTCCGGCGGTGACGGGCCGAGCGATCGACCTTGTCCTGCTCATGGCCAACCGGCAGCAGATCGTCGGAAAACTCGCAGGGCCCGGTGTGGCAGACATCGCCGAGACGCGGGCGTGGACGACCTCGTGACCGAAGGAACCACTCCGACCTCGTCACTAGTCGGCAGATCTTTGACTAGTGCCGTACGCCTCGCAGCGGACTCCCGCAGGTCATTGGCGAGAATGGCGCCTGCAAGACGATCATCGGGGACATAGTCAGCAACCGCGTCGATCTTCGGATCGTTGATAGCCGGGTGGTTAAAGCGGTGGTGGAGGGAGCTTCTGCTACGACGTCAACAACCTAGATGCCCCACCGAATTCTTGGGGGAGGGTATGGCCCGACGTTGCAACGGTCCGGTCCGACGAGTCGTGGTCGGCGACGGACCTTTCGTCAGCCTGGCCAAGTGACGTCGTGCGACCGGGTCGCTGGGCAGTATGGCCAAATCAGCACGGATTGGTAAGACCTCGTTTGGGGCATGATGAACGTCGTGGCGACTCCGAGCCGAGATACTCGCGGGATCGCGGGGACCGGGACTTCCGGCGGTGCCGATCCAGGGACCGCGTTGTCGGTCCGATCTCTGACCAAGCGCTTTGGCGAACGGATCGCCTACCAGGAGGTTTCCTTCGAAGTTGGACGCGGCGAGGTCTTTGGATTCCTTGGGCCAAACGGCGCCGGCAAGACCACAACGGTGAGGACCCTCGGAACCCTGATTGCGCCCAGCTCAGGCGCAGCGACCGTTGCCGGCCTGGAACTCACCGCGGAAAACGGCGTGGCTATCCGCCAACGAATCGCGATCATGCCCGAAGCACCCGGCCTCTACCTGCGCCTGAGCGTTCAGGACAATCTGGCGTGCTTCGCCGACCTCTACGAGATTTCAGATGCGCCGGACCGGATCCGCCATGTGCTCGATGCTGTCGGGCTCGCTGAGCGGAACCGTGATGCCTGTGGCGCTCTATCCAAGGGCCTGCGGCAGAGAGTGTCTCTTGCCCACGCGCTTCTCAGCGATCCTGAGGTGCTGTTCCTCGACGAACCCACCTCAGGCTTGGACCCAGCGGCTACGAAGGACGTCCATGGCCTCATCGAAGACTTGCGCCGAAGGGGTGTGACCGTCTTCCTCACCACCCATCGTCTGGAGGAGGCCGAACGGCTCTGCGACCGGGTCGCCATCCTCAACACAACGTTGCGGACCATCGGCCGGCCAGAGGAGCTACGCGACCGGCTCTTCAGGAGAAGCCTGACTGTCCGGACCGTCACTCCTCTCGCTGAACCGTCGGCAGTGTTCGGCCAGATTGCCGGTGTAACCGGCTGGCGGGTCGGCGACCCCGGTACCTACCTGCTCGACGTGTCCGACATCACGGCGGCGGCACCAGAGGTGACCAGGGCCCTCGTCGCCGCCGGCGCCGACGTACTGGCGCTCATGGAAGCGCATCACTCGCTCGAGGACGTCTACCTGCAGTTCGTCGACGCTAACCACAGTGGAGGAAACGACGAGGAGCGTGTGAGGTGAGGATCAGTAGGAGGCGCGTCAATGCAGTGCTACACAAGGAGCTGCGCGACCTGCGTCGCAGCGGCAACGCCGTCTACGCGATGGTAGTCCTGCCGCTGGTCTTCTTGATACAGCCCGTCATCGAGGTCTTCACGATCCCGTCGAGCGGTTCTACTGCGCTGCACCACGAGCACACCCTGATCTACTTGCTCGCCATTCCGGCGCTCGTACCGGCGGCGTTGGCCGCCTACTCCATCGTTGGTGAACGCATGCAGGGCACGTTGGAGCCGCTCTTGACCACGCCCGTCCAGCAGAAGGAACTCATTCTCGGAAAGGCGCTCGCTGTGTTTCTGCCGTCCATAGCCGTCGCCTATGCCGTCTTCGCTTTCTTCATCGCCATCGTCGAGCTGTTCGCCGCCCCGGGTGTGGCCGCGAGCCTCGTTCAAGCACCTGACGTCGTGGCACAGGTGGTGTTCACCCCTCTCCTGGTGACGTGGTCGATATGGATCGGAATGGCCATCTCGGCCCGATCGAGCGATATCCGCACGGCTGGGCAGGCCTCCATCCTGGTGAGCCTGCCGACGGTGGCTGTCACCTCACTGATTGCCTTCAATGTGATTCCGGCCACTTTGCGTGTCGCGTTCGCGTTCGGCATTGGACTGCTCGTCCTCGATCGCCTCGGTTGGCGAGTTGCGACCTCGCTTTTCGATCGCGAACGCCTGATCACCACCGTGCAGTGAAGCCTGGAAGGTCAGTCCTGTACGGGAACCCGCTCCCATAGTCGGGGAACACGCCAGACGAATAGCAGTGTTCCCACCACGCACGGCAGACCGCCTGACCACACGGCGAACTGTGGGCCGCCGATGGCGGCAGCGAAGCAAACCTAGACTCGGGAGATGGTCGTCGACACCATTAGTGCGGTGAAGAGCGACGCGGGTGTCTCTCGACGAAGTCGAGTGGTAGCTATCGGTCTGGCGGTGTTAGTCGGCATCGGGCTGGGTGTGGCCGGGTGGACGCTTCCGACCCTATGGCGGGTCACTCATCGTACCGACGGGGATCGTTTTTGGAATCGGCGCAGCCTTCGCGTTGCTGGGAGGAAGTCTCGCTTGGGTTCACCCTCAACGCTTCGGGGACTTGTGGCTGTTCTCGTTTGCTGTGGCGGCCTTCACCATATTGGCATCGGTGTGGACGTTCTCCTTCTCACTTCCGGCGTCATTGGAATGGGATTCGGGCGCCACGAATCAGGCCCGGTCCGCGCTTGCGCAGTTGGGTCAGAGAGCTAAGCACGGGATCGCCCCTGTCCAACCCTGTGTCGTGGTCACCGATGGAAGAGTGGGGTTCCTGCATGCTCCATATCGAGAGTGCGCTGCCTACACTCCGGAAGGGCATTTTGTGATCTATATGTCGCTGGAAGCCCATTACCAGGGTCTGGCCTACACCGACAGAGGGGCGGCTACCTTCTATGAAGATT
This sequence comes from uncultured Acidimicrobiaceae bacterium, assembly GCA_963779735.1. Taxonomy (GTDB): domain Bacteria; phylum Actinomycetota; class Acidimicrobiia; order Acidimicrobiales; family RAAP-2; genus Bog-473. The sequence goes on along the minus strand of CAVZZJ010000009.1, from coordinate 297,717 downwards.
GTTCCCGACAGCTCGTCGGCGATTGGTGGATGTTTGCTCCCAGTGAAGGCGGTACGGGCGGTTGTCCATTCGGCTATCGGTACCACGGAGGTCCATGAAGGATTCACTCCCAGCAGAGGTCAGCGTCTGCCCCAATCCGCCCCGTCGAGGGAGGTCCGAACGCGTCGGCGTGGCCGAACGTCTAGGCCGCGAAACTCTGCCTTTCGGTCTTATGGTTTCGCTGGGCTTCCCACGGTCGTGAACGCCGGTTGAAGAGCGACTGCGGTCACACTTGGATACCCGCCCGGACAGACGGACGGCAACTTGGCCGAAGCCTCCAACGGCGACTGGCTCCCGGGAGGAACCGACTCGACTCTCACGGTGTCTACGCATCCGGCTGTCGAGCCTTCGGGTTGCGTCACATCCGTCCATCCGTAGCCGAAATACGCCGAACTGCCCGACGGCAAGACGACTGGGTGCGAACCGGGATCGGCGATTTGATAGGAGCCACCGTTTCTGACCGCGGCACCTATGACCTGACCGGAGGGAGAGATCGGCTGCAGTGTCGGATAGCCCTCCAGCGTGCACGTCGCGTTCGACGTGTTGGTGAAGCGAAAGAACGCCCCGGGTTGTTGGGCCAGGCCCGGAACAACGCGGTCGAGCGTCAACTGAAGTTGCGATACAAGGCAAGTCGAAACCTCGGGAGTCGTGTCGGTAGCTCGTGGCAGGCGCTGCGGCGTTGTGTTGCACGCTGCCAGGATCGCGGCGGCCCCGACGAAAGCCAAGATCATCCGCGGCCACACCACCTTGGAAGGGGGCCAACCTGGTGATTCACGAAGCTCGCAGCATTGCCCCCCATCCCCGGGAGCAATGCGTGGCTGATTGGCGCTCCCCCGAGGGTCCATTGCATCCGCCGCCGTCTCCGAAGGAGGGCAACGGTTGGTAATCAAGATCCTGCCGTCACGACGCCATCTTGTCCAAGAGCGCGCACGTCATCAACGGCCAGCAGCGGGCTCAGTCCCGAATCGGTGCAGTCGGCCGGGACGAATCCCGCGGGGGAGATCGCCGAGTTGGGCACCGTGAGCGTCTCTCGCCAATTTGAGAATTGGACCCCGAACTGCACCGCCCCAGGGGGTTTCTCGCACCACGTCAAATCCAGCTCAACGATCGCTTGGGGAAGGGATCGATTCGCCGACAGTACAATCGGCTGCCTCGGCGGAGGAGGGAGTCCAGCTCGCTGAAATGGCGATTGGTGCAGGTCCAACGGACCGCCTAACCCATCGATGATGGTCACCCTCGGTCGACCGCTGAGCGAGCAGGGATGGGCCGCCATGTTGGTCAGCTTTATTGCCCCAAGGTCCGTTCGCGACTGGTTGAACACCACGGTCGCCATGAGTTGGCCGACCGAACAGGAGGTGAGTGTGGCTGGTCGAGCCGATGGACGGGTGCTGACCGTCCTGCCGTGCGACCGATGTGGTGAGCCCCCCCAAATGTTCGCAATCTCGAAGCCGAGCAGGCTTACGACCACGGCGACCCCCGAGACAAGGAGCAATCGCCGGCGGTGTCTCCGTCTCGCTTCTTTAATTATGAGGTCCTCGACGCTTGGTGGCTCGGAGGACGTCGTTGTACCCGCTTCGGTGTCGATAACGGGCGGCAGGTCCAACCTCATGGAAAGATACTAGGAGAGATAGTATCATTTGTCCATGGCAGCCGACGCAAACGAGTCCATTCCGCTCTACCTGAGGGTCGCCGCGGATCTGCGGCGTTCTATCGCCGAGGGTGAGGCAAAGCCGGGACAGCGACTTCCGCCAGCGCGCGATCTCGCGGCAGTCGCCGGAGTCAACCAGAACACAATGTTTCGAGCACTCAGACACCTGCGCGACGAAGGCCTTCTCGAGTTTCGGCGTGGTCGGGGTATCAGCGTCACGGGCACGCCCGAGCGCCATGCTGTGACCATCCGCGCGAGGGAGCTCCTGGACTTTGCTCGCCGACAAGGCTACGGATCGGCCGAGGTGGTGGGAATCATTGAAAGTCTGAGGTGAGATCTGGCGTGCCGCCACGGGTGTCCCCTCCGTTCATGTGGACGTGGCCTCGTTCGTGGCCGACGGCTGCTCCGCTTGACACCCGAGGTGGTCGATTGATCAGTCGGGCAGGGGCGAATAGCCTGCAGAGGGAGAACTGCGAGCTGTACTCGGGAGGGCATGATGAGGGCACGGGCAGGGCTGTTGATGGAGTCGCCGGGTAAGTGGGAGTTCCGCGAAGTCGAAGTGGACCCGCCGAAGGAACGTGAGGTGCTGGTCCGGATGGTGGCTTCCGGGCTGTGCCACAGCGACGTGCACTACAACGTCGGGGATCTTGAGACCGTGGTGCCGTGCTGCGGCGGGCACGAAGGCGCCGGTGTGGTCGAGGAGGTAGGACCGGGGGTCACCAGCCTCCGGCGAGGCGACCACGTGGTGACGTCGTTCATTGCTAGCTGCGGCCACTGCCGCTACTGCGCAGAAGGTCGCCAAAACCTGTGCGCCGACGGGGCGCTCCTCCAAAGAGGCCCGCAGCTCGATGGCACCTACCGCATGCACCTTGACGGAGAGGGCGTCAACCAGTTCATGCTCCTCGGCACGTTCTCGCCGTGGGCCACGTTGTCGGAGCGGTCGGTCGTGCGAGTGCCCGAGGAGCTACCGCTCGAGACCATCTGCCTACTCGGCTGCGGCGTCGGCACTGGGTTTGGCTCGGCCACCAACGCGGCCCACGTGCGTCCGGGTGACGTCGTCATCGTGATGGGCGTGGGGGGCGTAGGGATCAATGCCGTGCAAGGCGCAGCCCTCGCTGGGGCGTCGGCGGTCATCGCAGTCGATCCGCTGCCGTTCAAGCGCGACGTCGCGGCCAAGCTCGGTGCCACCCATGGCTTCGCCCACATTGACGAGGCGGCCGAGTTCGCCCGTTCGATCACCAACGGCCAGGGTGCCAACAGCGCCATCGTCACCATCGACGTTGTCACGGGCGAGCACGTTTCGCAGGCGTTCGATGCCATCGGCAAGGGTGGCACGGTGGTGGTCACGGGCATGGCGAGCGGCAAGGCAGCTCCTGGCATCCCGGTGAGCATTCTTGGGCTGGCTTCCTACGAGAAGCGCATCCAGGGCTGCCTCTACGGTATGGGTAGCCCGGCCGTCGAGATCCTTCGGGAGATCGATCTGTACCAGGCCGGACTGCTAAAGCTGGACGAACTCGTGACCGCCCGCTACAAGCTCGGGGAGTTGAACACGGCCGTTGACGACCTTCTGGCCGGCAAGAACATCCGGGGCGTCATCGTCCATGAACACTGATGATGAGGGCATACGATCGCGAGTAACTCGTGGGGACAGACGGCCGCTGCTTGACGCAAAAAACCAAGACTGAGCCCTAAAGCGCGTTTCTCTTGGCGATCTCACCGAGGTGTGCCGCGCTGGGCTTGGGAGTGCGGACGAAGTTGGTGCGGTCGACCGAGACCAGTCCCATCTTTGGCTGGTATCCACGCGTCCACTCGAAGTTGTCCATCAGGGTCCAGTGGATGTATCCCAGGACCGGTACACCCTCGCCAATAGCCTCATGGAGCCCGGACAGGGCTGCGTCGATGTACCAAACGCGGCGGGCGTCATCGTCTGTCTCGAGGCCGTTCTCGGTCACGAACACCGGTTTGTTGGTCTGGGAGTAGACGAATTCGACGGTATTGCGGAGCGCTTCGGGCCGCTGGATAGCGGCGAGCGGGTCGTCCGGCTCTGTGAAGGGGAGTACGGGAAGGGGTGGAAAGTCCTTACCCGTTCCCGGAATTCGGATCGTGCGATACGTCTGCACGCCCGTGAAATCTCCGACCCGAGTGATGGCTTCGAGCCACTCGCCGTAAGCCTTCCGACGAATCTCCTCGAAGGGGCTTCCCTCGCCGCCGGGCTGAAAGTCTGTCACCGAAAGCGTCACACCCACGGGCAGGTCGCCCCGCACAGCCTTTATTGCTGCGTAGCCTTGCTCGTGGCCAGCCACAAGCTGAGGTGTCATAGCGTCGAGATCCGGATGCTCCATCGTTACGAACTGCTCGACGCTTAGCATTTTCGCCGCATTGACATGCATGTCACTCGACAGCGGATCGTGGCGCGCAAAGTAAGCCTCAGCCCCGGGAATGCTGCGGAACACCTTCGCCACCTGCGGCTCGTTGATCGTGAAGGCAAAGGCCATGCCATCGGCCAACGCCTTCGCGGCTGTAGAGCAGTAGCGGGCAAAGAGGGAGGGGGCCTCGGGGTTGAGCCAGCCGCCCGCCATCGCGAACCATCGTGGAGCGGTGCAATGAATGAAGGTCACCGCCGGCAAAACGCCGTGTCCGCGGCAGTAGTCGATCACGCGCCTGTAGTAGTCAAGTTCGGCGAGCGAGAAGTCTCCACAGTTCGGCTCTATTCGCGACCACTCGATGGAGAATCGGTAGCAGTTCAATCCGAGTCGGGCTAGCAGGGCAATGTCCTCCTCGTAGCGGTGATAGCTGTCGCAGGCATCTCCGGACCTCTCGACGAAGGTCGTGGGCTCAATATTCTCCAGAAACCAGAAGTCGGAGTTGACGTTGTTACCCTCAATCTGATGGCCCGCTGTTGCGGCGCCCCAGACGAAACGCTTCGGAAAGGTGCGCGTAGCGGTCGCAGGCTCGGTCACGAAGTCCTTCAGAGCGAATGGTGGATGATGGCGGTGGCCCCCGCGTTGGACGCACCGATTCTAAAGGGTGGCCTGGCCATATGCAAACGTTTGTACTAACAAGGCGTCAGGCCCGTTCACCGGTTGGGCGCGGCCCCCCTCTGCCCTTCGATGGCGGCCCTGGCGTCTGTCATTCGCGGTGATCGGGGGCACTCTGGCGGACTGGGTGGGCGCAGAAGAACGAGACCGGTGGCTTGGCCGTTGACCTGTGCGCATACTGGATGAGTGACTGGAATGAACACCCAGCAAGGAGTTGTCCAGCCTCTATCACGCAGAGGTCCGTTGGTGGCGGTCGGGGTGTTGGTCCTCGCCATCATTGGGACGCCTGGGGCAGCAGAGGCGGATGCCAACTCGGCCAAGGCCCCCCTTAGGCAAAGCGCGAGTAGTTGTTACCTCTCTCTCAATCCATCTTCGGGACCGGTGGGGACCCTCGTCTCCATCACCGGCTCCACCGCGACATGCCAGGATGGTGGCGAGGGGGGCGAGTTCGGTTTCTTTGACGAGTACGCCGCGGTCGCAATCACCGATCTGCCGGCCGCGGGACCATTCTCGTTCAACTTCCGCATCCCGGCGACCATGGCGTCGGGCCAGTTCGATTCGGCGGTCCTCGGGTACGACGGAGGCGGGCCGGTTGGGCCAGGGCCGGCCGGATTCTTGACCAACATGGGCGCCCCGCTCGACGCCGTGTTCGACGTCACCTCGGCACCCCCAGGATGGGCCGACTATACGTCCATCATGGCCACGACGACCGTGTGCAATGGCTGCACCACCTTCGTCCCGGAGTACGACATCGTCCGCTCCGACGGTTTCCTCGACACCTTCGGCCCGACGGTCGCCGTTGGCGACGCCGGTGATCTGGCGCTCGAGGCGCCGATCGTGGGATCCGCTGTCACCGCCGATGCCGACGGGTATTGGCTGGTGGGAGCGGACGGCGGCGTGTTCAGCTTCGGTGACGCCGGCTTCTACGGCTCCCTGGGTGGCGCGCACCTCAGCCAACCAATTGTCGGCATGGCTGCCATCACGACGGGGCACGGGTATTGGCTGGTGGGAGCGGACGGCGGCGTGTTCAGCTTCGGTGACGCCGGCTTCTACGGCTCACTGCCCGCCGAACACGTCACGCCGGCCGAGCCGATCGTGGGTATGGCCCCAACCGCCGACGGCAAGGGATACTGGCTCGTCGGTGCGGACGGCGGGGTGTTCAGCTTCGGTGATGCCATCTTCTATGGATCCATGGGAGCCAAGCCCCTCGACGCCCCCGTGGTGGCCATGGCGGCAACGTCTGATGGCCACGGCTACTGGCTCGCAGCCCGCGATGGCGGTGTCTTCACATTCGGCGACGCCCCGTTTGAGGGATCGGCAGCCGGCGGCCCTCAGCAGTTCGCCACGGTCGCGATGACGCCGACCTCCAGCGGCAAGGGGTATTGGCTCCTGGGCCAAGACGGTGGTGTCATCACCTTCGGCGATGCCACCTTCCTCGGCTCTGGCCGCGGCGGGCCCGGCCAGGGTGCACCAACGTAGTGATCCATGATGTGCCAGCGCTCGTGGACATTCGGTCCTCCCGATACGGTGCTCCCGCCACTGCCTCAGGCGTGGCCCCAGGGGCCGGTTCCAGGGGGCAGCCCGGCACCCAGGATCCGGCGGTGAAGGCCATCCCCTGGTGGGTGGTAGCGGCGGCCGGAGCGGCCCCGGTGGTGCTCATCGGTGGTTTTTTCGTCGCCACAGCGATTCAGCCGGCTTCCTACAACCCGGTCCGTGACACGATCAGCGAACTGGCCGGGCAGGGAGCAACCGAACCGTGGGTGATGACGTCCGCTCTCGCCGCTGTGGGGTCCTGCTATCTCCTCGCTGCGCTCGGACTGCAGCCCGCAGCACGCGTTGGCCGTGTCCTGCTCGCCGGCGGAGGTGTGGCGGTGCTACTCATCGCTGTGTTCCGACAGCCGCATCATGGATACTCGCTCCCGCATGAACTTGCTGTCATCGCCGCCGCGCTCACCTGCTGTACCTGGCCGCTGTTCGCTTCGCATCGACAACACCCAGCGCTGTTGTTGACGCGTGCTCCGAGTATCGCGGCGGCGGGAGTCTCACTTGGGTTCGTGACGTGGTACGCGCTGGAAAGTCACGGCGCCCTTCTGGGAGTCGCCGAACGCTGCGCGGCCGCCGCGCCTCCTTTATGGCTGCTCGCCGTCGCGGTCACGACTCGGCGCATGCTCACACAAGGTGCAACGAGCCGCGAGATGCCGAGCCGTGAAGAAACGGGGTGAACGCTCTACATCAGCCGACGTTCTAATCCCATCGCTGTAACTACAGCGTTGGGATTTCGGCTGCCCTCACCGCACATCTCGGACGTCGCGGTAGTTGAAGAGCGCGCCGAGCCCCTAAGTGTCGGCTTCTGGGTTAGCCGGCGATCGCGTTGGTGAGCGGGCCGATTCCCGCCAGGCGAGAGGCCAGATCGGCACCGAGATGGTGGCGCTCCGTCAGCACTGCGGGGTCGGTGTAGCTGATCGTGGTCTGCCCGGCATCGTCCCAGACGAGGACCTTGAGCGGAAGATCGAGCGCCGCCAGCGGTGCGGCCTGCATGACCGGTGTCCCGGCGGTCGGGCTCCCGAAGATCACCACCTTCGTCTCGCGCAGCTCGAGCCCGTGCCGCGTTGCCTCGCCGCTGTGGTCGATGGTGGCGAAGACGGTCATTTCCCGGGCCTCCACCAGCTCGGTGAGCCGAGCGACGGTGTCGGCCACGGACCCGGGGCGCGCTTGGAGATGATCCCGGCTTCGGCCGGCCGAGGGGCCACCTCGGTCACCATCGGCCCCGGTGCACCACTTCGTCGAAGGGCCGCCGGTCGGGGTGGGCGATGGGGGCCAGTGGCCGGTCCGCCGGGTACCCGAGGGCGATCATGTAGGCGCAGGTGTGGTCCGCCGGCGTGCCGAGGATGCGTCGACACGCCTCTTGGTCTCCGACGGCGGAGTGGCCGCTCCCGACGCCGAGGTCGGTGGCGGCCAGCAGCATGGCCATGGTCGCCTGGCCCAAATCGTACTGATCGATCGTCACGTAGCGCTCGGCCTCGGGCTCGGGCAGGACCAGCACGATCGCCGCCTTCGCCGCCGCCAGGTGGCCGGCGCCCACCCAGACGGTCGACAGTTCCTGCAACTGCCCCGGGTCGGTCACGAGGATGAAGTCCCACTTCTGGCGGTTGGAGGCCGATGGCGAGCGCCGCCCAGCCTCCAGTATCCGGTCGAGGTCGCCCGGATCGATCGTCCGATCGCCGTAGGAGCGGACGTTGCGGCGGGCCCGTATGGCGTCCCACGTGTCCATGAGTTGGAGGCTAATGGCCGTCGTCTCGGGCCGGTCGTCTGACGAACCGTCGCCTGCCCGCCACGCCGACGCCGAGCAGAGCCGACCCGGCGAGCAGGGTCCACAGAGCCCCCAAGCCGACGCCGGTGAACGCCAGGGACGAGCTGGAGGTGGCCGGGGTCGACGCGGCCGGCGGGGGAGTAGTCGCCGCCGCCGTCGCGGGAGGCGCGGTGGTCGAGGTCGAGGTCGTCGGCGTCGCCGGGACCGCAGTGGTGGTCGTGGAGGTCGAGCTGGTCGTCGTTGTGCTCGCCGGCAGGGTGGTGGACGTCGTGGTCGAAGAGCTCGACGTCCCCCAGGCGAGCGCCGCCTCCGCGGCCGTTCCCGCTACGACCACGCCGATGGTCGACAGGAGAGCAACCGCGCAAAGGAACCGCACCCTTCGGAAATGCCGACCCATCTCTGTCCTTTCAACCACAGCAGCAGCCTCTGGTCAACCACAGCAGCAGCCTCTGGTCAACCACAGCAGCAGCCTCTGGTCAACCACAGGAGCAGCGTCTGGCTGCACGCTAAATGATCCCGGCGGAATTGCAACTCCGGTACCGGTGCCGTCGCGGAATGTTCACACACCGATCACGAAGGTTCCCGTCCCGTCCCAAAACCGATGCCGCCGGCGGCCCCTCGCCGGTGCCTTCGAGAGGCCCGACCGTGGCGCGGCCGTCCGGTACCCTTGGAGCACCGCGTCCGGCGAGGAGAGATCCACCGGCATAGCACGAGAGGGTGGACAATGGCTGGCGTCATTTCGGTACGGCTTCCCGACGGTTCGACGCGGGAGCTCGCCGAGGGGACGACGGCGGCCGAGTTCGCCCGGTCCATCGGCCGCAACCTGGCCAAGGCAGCCGTGGTGGCCACCGTCGACGGTCGAGAGGTCGACCTCAGCGTCCCGTTGGTCGACGGTGCCGAGGTGGCCGTGGTCACCGAGACCTCCGAAGCCGGGCGGGCGGTGCTGCGCCACTCGACGGCCCATGTCCTGGCCCAGGCCGTGCTGCGCCTGTGGCCCGGGGCGAAGTACGCCATCGGCCCGGTCATCGAGAACGGCTTCTACTACGACTTCGAGCTGCCCGACGGGGCCCGGTTCAGCGACGACGATCTGGGCCGGATTGAAGCGGAGATGCGCGCCATCGTGGCCGAGGACCAGCCGTTCGTGCGCCACGAGCACGAGTTCGGCGAGGGCCTGGCGCTCTTCGCCGACCAGCCGTTCAAGCGGGAGATCATAGAGGCGGTCGAGTCGGGGGTCGACGAGGTGGATGCCGGCGGTTCGGTGGTCAGCACCTACTGGAACTCCGACGCCTTCATCGACCTGTGCCGCGGCCCGCACGTGCCGTCGACCGGCCGCCTGGGCCACTTCAAGCTGATGAGGGTGGCCGGCGCCTACTGGCGGGGCGACGAGAAACGGCCCCAGCTGCAGCGGATTTACGGGACGGCCTGGGAGTCCGAGAAGGCACTGGCTGCCCACCTCCACCAGCTGGAGGAGGCCGAGCGGCGCGACCATCGCAAGCTGGGCGCCGAGCTCGACCTGTTCAGCTTTCCCGAGGAGATCGGCCCGGGACTGGCCATATTCCATCCCAAGGGCGGGACGGTGCGCCGCCTCCTCGAGGACTACTCGAGGCAGCGCCATGTGGCGGCCGGCTACGAGTTCGTCAACTCGCCCCACATCACCAAGTCCGAGCTGTTCGAAGTCTCGGGCCACCTGGAGTCGTTCGCCGAGGGCATGTACCCCCCGATGGAGCTCGACGGGGGGACCCAGTACTACCTCAAGCCCATGAACTGCCCGTTCCACATTCTCGTCTACAAGAGCAGGCAGCGTTCGTACCGGGAGCTGCCGCTTCGCTTCTTCGAGTTCGGGTCGGTCTACCGCTACGAGAAGTCCGGTGTGCTGCACGGCCTGACCCGCGTGCGGGGGCTGACCATGGACGACGCCCACATCTTCTGCGCCCGGGAGGAGATGGGGGCCGAGCTGGTCCGGACGTTGCACTTCGTCCTGGACCTGCTGCGCGACTTCGGGCTCAACGAGTTCTACCTCGAGCTGTCCACCCGACCCGAGGGCAAGGCCATCGGGTCGGACGAGGAGTGGGCCGAGGCGACCGAGGTGCTGCGCTCGACGGCCGAGACGATGGGGCTGGACCTCGTAATGGACGAGGGTGGAGGCGCGTTCTACGGCCCCAAGATCTCCGTGCAGGCCCGCGACGCCATCGGCCGCAGCTGGCAGATGTCGACGGTGCAGCTCGACTTCAACCTGCCCCGGCGTTTCGAGCTGGAGTACGTGGGGGCGGACAACGGCCGCCACCGGCCCATCATGATCCACCGTGCCCTCTTCGGGTCGGTCGAGCGCTTCATGGCGGTGTTGATCGAGCACTATGCGGGCGCATTCCCGACGTGGCTGGCGCCCGAGCAGGTACGGGTGCTCCCGGTCAGCGAGGCACACGCTGCCTACGCAGGGTCGGTGGCCGCAGCGTGTTCGGGCGCGGGACTGCGGGTGAGCGTTGACGATGCGGGCGAGAACATAGGGGCGCGCATCCGCAAGGCGAAGCTGGCCAAAATCCCCTACATCCTCGTCGTCGGCGATGACGACGTGGCCAATCAGACCGTCGGGGTGAACGCGCGGTCCTCGACCGGCCCGCCCCGGCGCGGCGTGGACCTCACCACCTTCGTCGACGACATGGTGACCGAGGTGGCGCGGCGCGGGTCACCCGAGGACGCAGAAGGCGGGACCCCGGACCGGTGAGCCTGGAGATCCTCTGGGCGGGGTGGCGTCACTACTACATAGAGGACGCGACCGAGCGCGAGCGGCGGGGAGGCATGCACGACCCGGCGGCGTGCGTCTTCTGCCATCTGGTGGAGAGCGGCTCACCGTCGGCCGACAATCTCATCGTATGGCGAGGGGAGTGGTCGTTCGTCGTGTTGAACGCCTACCCCTATGCCAGCGGGCACGTCCTGGTGCTGCCACTTCGCCACGTCGGCGCGCTGGGCGATCTCACCGAGGCCGAGTCGGCGGAGGTGTGGGCGGCGTCCCTCAAGGCGATCACCGCCATTGAGGTGGCCTACGATCCCGACGGGCTCAACATGGGGGCCAACCTGGGCCGGGCCGCCGGAGCGGGCATTCCCGGCCACGTCCATCTCCATGTCCTGCCGCGCTGGTCGGGCGACACGAACTTCATGACCTCGGTCGCCAGCACACGGGTGATCCCCGAGACGTTGCCGATCGCCTGGAAGAAGCTCTCGGAGGCCTGGCCCGCGTAGCCTCGCCGCACAGACGATGGGGAACGATGTTTCCGCTGGTCGGCGCTGGGTAGGGGACCATTGACATTGCTTGAACGCTGGTGCGGGAGGGGTAAAGATCTCGCTCTGTAGTGAGTAGTGACGAGAATCACCGAGCAGCACCGGAGGCCATGAGTACAGCATCGCTCTGCCAACGCGAAGCGTCGGACTATCGCCATGAGGCCCTCTTCTACTCCGGTCGTGATGCCTTCGTGGAGGCGACGCTCCCGTTCCTAAAGGAAGGGATCTCCGGTGACGAGCCGACGCTCGTCGTGGTGAGTCAGGAGAAGGTCGCCGATCTGCGCGCGGCATTGGGATCGGACGCCGATCGCATCGTCTTCGCCGACATGGTCGAGGTCGGGACCAATCCGGCCCGGCTCATTCCCGCATGGGACTCGTTCATTCGAGCCCATGCCGTCACCGGTCGTAGCCTCCGGGGCATCGGGGAACCCATCTGGGCAGAGCGCACGCCGGCCGAGCTCGTCGAGTGCGAACGCCACGAGGCGTTGCTCAACACCGCCTTCGGCGATCCGGCGTTCTGGCTCCTCTGCCCCTACGACACCGCCTCCCTCCCCGACGAGGTCCTGGGCGAGGCCCGGCGCAACCACCCCTTCGTCAACGACGGCGCGGGTTCCCGACGGAGCGCGTGCTATCCGGGGGCCGACGAGCTGGTCGATCAGTTCGACGAGCCGCTGTCAGAACCGCCGGCAGGAGCGCACAGGCTGGAGTTCACCGAGCGGACTCTGTCCGCAGTGCGCAACGCCGTCTCGGGGTGGGCGAGCGCAGCCGGGTTGAGCGCCGGGCGGGTCAACGAACTCGTCATCGCGGTGAACGAGGTCGCCACCAACAGCCTCCGGCATGGTGGGGGCCGGGGCGCGCTGCTGGTCTGGCGGCACCACGAGTCCGTGCTCTGCGAAGTGCGCGATCGGGGCCGGATAACGAACCCCTTGGTGGACCGGGTCCGTCCCGATCAAAGGTCCAGAGGGGGCAGAGGGCTGTGGCTGGCGAACCAGCTGTGCGAGCTGGTCCAGATTCGCTCGGACCCGGCGGGAACCGTCGTGCGGCTGCACATGCGACTGGCCTTAGCCGCGGCCGACGCCCAAGGGGTCGGCTCGCGCCGACCGTGTATAGCCCCTGTACCGGCGGGACACAGGCGATACTGAGCCTCGTCGGCGAGAGGGGAGGTGTCCATGAGCTCCGTTGGGGACGGTGTCGCGTCAGGAGGCCGCCCAGCGACCGAAGCCGAGCGTCACAATCGAAATCTGGCCGATCTGCTGCAAGAGCTCAGGATCGCCGGGTTGGGAGTCCAGGTCCTCTTCGGTTTCCTGCTCTCGCTGCCCTTCACCGCACGCTTCGTGCGTCTCGGTCGTGCGCAGCGCCATCTTTACGAGGCCGACCTACTGTTGGCCGCTTTGGCCATCGCGTTGCTCGTCACGCCGGTCGCCTATCACCGCTTCGTGTTTCGGCTGCACGACAAGAAGCGACTGCTCGTGGTGGCCAACGCCCTGGCCATTGCCGGTCTCGGGACGACGGCCCTTGCCATCTCAGGGTCCGTGGTCTTGGTGCTGACCTTCGTGGAGAGCGGTTGGGTGGTTCCGGTTCTGACCTCCCTCCTCATCGCCCTGTTCGTCATACTGTGGTTCGTCGTCCCCCTGCGAGAGCGCCAGATGGCCCGTCGCGGCACGGATAGCCCCTGATCATTTGAGCCACGCGGTGTTCTTCTTGGTGCGCTCTTCCCGCGAGCGATCGGCCGCAACCTCCTCGTCCGCGCTCGGCAAGCGGTCGGCTTCGTGTTCGACGATGGCTTCCTCCATGAAGGTCGAAGGCGGCGTGCCACGGTGAGCGCGACGAAGTTGGGGGATGGAAAGGACGGAAGCTCTGACCAACGCAACGGCCCTTGACCAACTCGAACGGGAGAACGCGGAACTGCGAATGATCTTGGCATAGAGGACGCACCGAGGAACCTCAGTCCTCGGGGACTGCGTTGGTACGAGCGCCACCATCGAGTCTTCGAATCGGGACCGCCGGTGCCGCTGGTGAGCGGGTAGGCTCACCGCCGTTGCAGGGACGAGAACGGCGAGGGACCAACGGTGGTGAGGGGCGAAGACACCGGCGAAGACGACAGCCTGCAAGGCGATCACGCGCCCGGGTCATCCGGTGCCGTCGTGCCCGACTTGCAGGCGCGCATTCTCCATTCGGTCGAGTCCGCCATCCTCGCCGTCGACCCTTCTGGCGAGATCCTGTTTGCCAATCCCCATGCCAGCACGCTCTTCGGCCTCACCGCCGACGAGCTCCTGGGGGCAAGACTGGGAGATCTGTTAGCCGATGGGGTACTGCACAAGCATATCGGCGAGGTCGCGTCCAATGGCGGCTCGGCGCAGGGGACCTTCGACGTTCGTCGCCCGGATGGGACCTCTCTAACCGTGCAGACCATGACATCTCCTCTTTACGACGAGGAGGGCCGGGCCGTCGGAGCGGTGAGCGTGAGCTTCAACGCCGAGCGAGAGCGAGCCGCGGAGCTTCTGGCGTTGGAGCGATCCCGCGCCGCCCAGATCAACGAGTTCCTGGCGGACTGCAGTGTGGCCGTCGCCTCATCCATCGAGTACGAAGATGGGCTGAAGAGGCTGGCGCAGCGTTGCGTGCCCTACCTGGCCGACCTCTGCCTCATTGACGTCGCCGAAGACAACGTGGTCCGACGCATAGTGGCGGCGCATCATCGTCCCGAGCAACGACCTCTCATTGAGGAGCTCGAGACGCGCTATCCCCCCGATCCCGGTGGCGCGCATCCGGCAATTCAGGCATTGCGTACCGGCAAGTCAGCCATATCGGCCGAGATGTCCGACCAGTTCCTCAGGCTGACGACGCAAGACGATCGGCATTTCCACATCGTCAAGGAGCTGAACTTCCAGTCCTACATATGCGTCCCCCTCATGGCCCGCGGGCGGATCCTGGGCGCGCTCACCCTTGTCTCGTGCACTCCAGCCCGCCGGTACCGGGAGGACGATCTCCACCTCGCCCAGGAAGTGGCCTGGCGGATCTCGCTCCTCCTCGACAACGCCCGGCTGTTTTCCCAGTCCTCCTACGTCTCCAAGGTCCTGCAGGCCAGCCTGATGCCGTCCTCGCTCCCGGAGATCCCCGGCATCGAACTGGCAGCACGCTATGTCGCGTTCGGGGCGGGTATCGATGTAGGAGGCGACTTCTACGACGTGTTCAGCGCGGGGTACGGCGCGTGGGTCCTGGCCCTGGGGGACGTCTGTGGCAGGGGACCAGAGGCGGCCGTCATCACCGGCCTCGTCCGTCATACCCTGCGCAGCGCCGCACTCAAGGTCCGAGATCCGAGTCAGCTGATGGCCATGGCGAACGAGGTCCTGTTACGCGATGGATCCGGCTCCGATGGTGGTTTCACCACCTTGCTCTGTGGCAGCCTTCGTCCCCGCATCGGCAGTGCCCGGCTGTCGCTGGCCAATGCCGGCCATCCACCGCCAATCCTGGTACGGGCCAATGGGGCGGTGTACGCGCTGAAGGAGGGGGAGCGGATGATTGGCGTCTTCGACGATGCGACGTGGACGACGCACTCCGTCAAGTTGCACGGTGGGGACGTCCTGGTCGCCTATACCGACGGCATCACCGAGGCCCGGCGCGGCGGCGAGTGCTTCGGCGAGGAGCGCCTCGTTTCCGTGGTCCACGAGGTGCGGGGCGAGCCCATCGAGACCATCGCCGATCGGGTGATCGGGGCGGTGCGTCGGTTCGCCGGCGACGAGCCGGCCGACGACCTCGCCCTCATCGCCCTACGGGTGACCGATTCGGTGTAGAACACCTGGCCCCAGGTGTGCCTGCGCCACCCCTGGGTTAAGAGGAGGCCATGATGGTGCACGCAAGTGGGCCTGGCTCGAGCGACGCCATTACGGAGCTGACAGACTACCCGCTCTACGTGGTCACGACGTCGGTCGCCGACCAGGTGAGTGGATGCCTGGCCGGGTTCGTCACCCAGGGCAGCATCCGGCCGCTTCGCTTCGTCGTCTGTGTGTCCAAGGCCAACTTCACGTTCGGTCTGGCTGAGCGGAGCAAGAGCCTGGCCCTCCACCTTCTGGGGTCCGACCAGGGCGATGTCGCCTCGCTCTTCGGCGAGATCAGCGGCCATGAGGCCGAGAAATTCGCGAGGGTAGAATGGTTCAGGGGCATCACGGGGGTTCCTGTCCTGGCCGAGTGCGCCGCCTGGGTGGAGGGCTCCATCATCAATCGGATGAGCGCCGGGGACCATGAGGCATTCCTGATGAGCGTCACCGACGGCGGTTCGGGGACCCATACGGGCCGATTCATGCTTCACGACGCCGCCGACTTCGAGGCTGGGCAACCCGCCTGACGGCGCGGCCACCCGACCGTGTCGTCGGACCGTTTGCTCAACCGTGTTGGTCGGCCGGTAGAGGGACTCAGGTGGCGTGCCGCGCGAGAAGCCGGTACGGGCCCGGCCGTCATTGAGCCGTAGGGGTTGTCGACCGCCGACGGGGGCGTGTCCCCCTTGTGGCGGCCCCTCCTCGTTCGTGGTCGAGGTGTTGTCCCCTGCATCCATCCTCGTTACCTTTCCCACTGCTCGAGCTTCCACACTGAGTTGCACGTGTGGGTTGCTTTCCAATCCGGTGCTGGCCGCTTCCACCCTGGTGGCGCAGGCGAGGTTGGCCGCAGAGGCGGGAATGCGTTGGGTCTTCATCTCCGATCACTTCCCTACGTGGAGCGACCGACAGAGAAGAGTCCGTTCGTCTGGAGCGTGGTCGGGGATGAGGTAGCTACGTATTGCATAGCTACGTATTGCATAGCTACGTATTGCATAGCTACGTATTGCGTAGCTACGTTCTACGTAGTAGTATGCACCGCATGCAAACGCGTTCCCCTGGTCTCGGCCATGTAATGCAGCCATCTCGGCGACGGTCGAACGACCCGCCGACTCTGATTCTCATGAGTCTTGCCGGCGGGGCCAAACACGGGCACGCCCTCCTCAAGGACATCGAGGAGTTTGCGGGCGTGAAACTCGGTCCCGGCGCACTCTACGGGGCGATTACCCGGCTGGAGGAGCGCGGGCTCATCGAGCCGCTCGAGTCCGGGGACCGCCGCCGCCCGTACCAGATCACCGCCGCAGGCTCCCAGGTCCTTGCGGATTCCGTCGCTCAGATGAGCGAGCTCGTCCGGGTGGGACAAGCCCGACTCAAGATGGCCCGTACACCCCGCCCGAGGCTGGTGTGATGCGACCGATGGAACCAAGTGCGAAGGACACGCACATGAACGAACGAGTCATCGACGCCCGTCTCCGCTGGTATCCGCGGCCGTGGCGCGCCAGATACGGGGACGAACTCCTCACTCTGCTCGACGACGAGTACGGAGGCCATCCGCCGGCCCTGGTCCGCCTCAGCCTGGTGACCGGCGGACTCCAGCAGCGGGCCAGGTATTCAGGGCTGACCGGTGCCGCGGCTCCGGCGGCCGACGGCGTGCGAGCCGGGGTACTGGTCGTTCTCGCCGCCTGGACCGCTTTTGTGATCGCCGGCGCCAGTTTCGCCAAGTTCTCCGAACACTTCGACGAGGCATTGCCTCACAGCATGGGTGCTCATCGCGTGCCTGATCTCGCGTTCACCGTGTTGCAGACGGTGGCCGGAGTGGCCGGCGTCCTCGTGGTCGCCGGGGCTCTAGTCGCCGTGCCTGCCTTGGTGCGATTTCTGCGAGCCGACGGCTGGTCGTCGGTGCGCGGGCATTTCTTGCGGGCCCTTGCGTGCACCGCCCTCACAGGCGCAGTTGCGGCGCCGGTTCTCGTAGTGGCACACCAGCTCACACCGCACCAACGCAACGGCGGCCTCCAGTGGTACGGGGCGCTGTTCTTCATTTGGGCAGCGCTCATTGTTGCCACCCTGACGTTGTGGACGGTGTTCGCGGCTGCAGCGGGACGACGGGTCACCTTTTCAAAGCCGACCCTCGTCGCGGAGGCCATCCTGGCCGCCGCAGTCGCCGTGGCGATGCTGGCCATGGTAGGTGCCACAGCGGTCTGGTGGGGAGCGATGGCGAAGGATGCACCGACCTTTTTGAGCGCGAGCCCGGGCGGCGCCCCGGGATCATCGTGGGACCTTTGGCTCATCGCCACGGTCACCCTGATGGCCGTAGCGATGGCTACGGCCGCGGTTGGCGTGGTGCGAGAACTCCGCGTCTGGGCGGAGATTCGGGCGGGCAAACGATCCTGGTTCTAACCGGACCCTTGCGCCGAGGCAAGCGCGGGCAGCGATCACAGGGTGATCCGCCGCAGGCTTCATAGCCACTATCTGATCGACGACCGTCGGAGGCGTCTCCACCGGCGTGCGACGTGGACGCCGAGGTACACGACGAGAACGGCGGACGAGGTCAGGTGCCACCTACTGAGGGGCATCAGGAGGGGAAGGCCAATCGGGCTCCCTCGGCCCCAGTCGAGGATCCCTGAAACCACGACGTTGATCGTGATGAAGGCGAGGATCGCATCCGACGCCAAGAGACGCATCTCGCGCTCGACCCGTGGTCGAAAGCGCACGAGCTGTGCGAACATCCGAGCGATCCGGTGGCGACGCTGTGCCAGGTGAACAACTACCAGGCCGGCGAATACCAGCCCCACGTCCGCATGGATGGCGTTGTGGATGTGCAGGAGTTGCAGTGTCCCCAGCGCCGCTGTGACGGAGGCCAGAAGGCCGAGGTGCACGAGCCACCGAGACCTGACTCGCCACAAGGTGCGGCGCGGCGCCATGGCTACGCCGGGCTTACGTAGCCGCTCAGGACGGAGTCGCCGTTAGCGGCGTCGGCCTGTACCTGGTCGGTCCCGGACTCGACGACGGAGAACCCGGTTCTGTCCCCGTCCGCATTCACCACGTCGGGGCCCGGCTGGCCGAGCGCGTCGTTGGTGACGATCGCCACGTGCACGGCCGACGGGTGTGCACCGAGCGAGAGGCCGTAGACCGCCACGTCGCCGGGCGAGGCGACGTATCCACTCGTCACCGGGTGCCACTCTCCGTTGGCGACCCCCAACTCGTAGAAGCTGACGGCAGCGCCGTTGAGCTCCCCGGAGCTGTAGCCGTACGTCACGGGCACTCCCGCCTTCTGCCAGGCCCAGGCGGCGAAGTCGGCGCACCACTCCTCGGACTTCTCGCCGCTCGGGCAGCCGGACGTGCCGGCGTTCCAGTAGGCGCTGAACTTGTTGCAGTAGGAGTTCGACGGCTCGGTGCTATAGCCGACCTGGCTCTGGGCGATGGCCACGATGCGCTGGGCAACGCTCATGCCGGCAAGGCTGGCTTCGCTCGGCACCGGGAAGGAGTCGCTATCCCCCAAGGCCCGGTGCAGGGTAACCACCAGAATGATGACGACCGCGCCGGCCCCGAGCATGAGCCCAAGGCGGCGCAATGACCTGCCGGATCGGCGCGATCGCCCGGCGCTATCCCTTCGCATGGCGGAGCTGGAGGAGCGCTTCGCCACCGACGACGGCCGTCGTGGGCCGCGCGGCGAGAACGCCGAATCCAGCACACGTGGTGAACGGGCGGTCTGCACGCTCATGGGGCGCCGGGCGTGCGATGCGTCCACGAGTCCCTGGCGGGGTGCCGAGGCCTGCCCGGTCACGATACGACGTCCATCGTTCCGGTTGAGCTTTTGTCGACCCACTCGGGCTCGGCTCATAGTGCTCAGACCACGGGGCGACGAACCAGCCACACGGTCACCGCGATGAGCAACACCGACAGTGCGAGCAGCCAGCCGCCCTCGATCCACTGGAATGGCCAGAAGCGGCTGGCCGGCTGGTAGGTGGTCAACTGCGTGAACCCGTGCTGGGCGAGGTACTGCCACACGGTGACGGACTTCGGAACCCCGCCTTTCCCAAACAGTTGTCCTGGTGCCTTCAGCAGGACTTGGTTGAGTGCCGCCGGGCTGGCCGGCCGGCCGCTCTTGGTAAACCACTGCTGAGTGATGACCCACGCGGAACCGGGAATGCTCAGCTTGCTGGTGACGAGCGGTGCCAAGTAGTGCTGGCGCAGGAACGCGCCGACTGCGAAGGCGAGACCGGTGTAGAGCACCAGGGTGGCGACGATCGCCGGGACGACCCGGCGAATGAGGACACCGGCCAGGACGCCGATGGCGAAGGCAGCGAGCGTCCACGCGGCGAACGTGATCCCGCGTAAATCGAACAGGCCAGGTGCGAACGGGGACGACGTCCCGATCGGGAGCTCCTTCGAGACGTACAAGGCAGGGCTGGCGGCGGGGAAGTACGGCCGGTAGTACCAGGACATCAGCACGGTAATCGCAGCGGCCACGGCGGTCACTACGACCCCGAGCGACGCCAGCTTGGCGAGTGTCCAGCGCCTTCGCCCAAAGCCCTGGGTCCAGGCGAACCGGAAGGTGCCGTTCTCGAACTCACGAGCGAGCACCGGCGCCCCGATGAATGCTCCAACGAGCGCGGGCACAGCCTGCAGAATGAGCCCGTTCGCGAGGAATCCGTACATGCCATTGAAGTTGTTGACCAGGTTGTTACAGGTAAATGAGCTAGCCGGGTGGCAGGCGATCGCCGCGCTGTAGGCGTGGTGGAGGTGAAGCCCGGCGACCCAAAAGCACACCGCCATTGCGATGAAGAGCACGGCCACGCCGGTCAGCGCAGTGCGGTGCTGGCGCCAGGTGACCCAGACCATCCGACGCCACGGGATCGGCCGCAGGTTCGCTTCCTCCTCCGAACGGGTGGGCGCGGCGAGCGTGCTCAGGGTGGTCAGGGTGGTCATATCCCCACCTTCGACGATTCGGCGTCCGGACCTCGCGCCGGGCCCGGCAGCGCTGCGGCCCCGGGCTCGCGCAGATAGGCCAGGACGAGTTCTTCGAGGCCGACCGGATGCGACTCCCAGCCCGGCGGGCCCGGATCGTTCGCGGTGGTCCGGACCAAAAGGTGCGCCTGTGCCTCGCCACGTCGGATATGCACCACCGGCCGCTCGGTATAGGTCGCGGCCTGGGCAGCCGGGCCTGTGAGCATGCGGTGGCTGGCGAGCAGGTCGTCGACCTCGCCGGCCACCTGCACCCGGCCTTGCGACAGCACGATGAGGTAGTCGGCCACCCGTTCGAGCTCGGCGAGGACGTGCGAGGACAGCAGGACCGACATACCCTCGTCGGCCGCCGCCGTCAGCACCGTCGCCATGAAGTCGTGCCGCGCAATCGGGTCGAGCATCGCCACTGGCTCGTCGAGTACGAGCAGCCTCGGCCGTCGGGCCAGTGCCAGCGTCAACGCGAGCTGTGCCTGCTGACCGCCGGATAGTTTGCCCGCCTTCCGTTTCAGTGGGATGCCCAGCTCGGCCAGTCGCTCCTCGGCGTACGCCTGATCGAAGTGCCGGTTCAGGTTGCGGGTCAGGTGCAGCATGTCCGCGGCCGACAAATTCTTGTACAGCGGCGTGTCCTGGGCAACGAACGCGATGCCGTCCAGGGCGGCGGGCGACCCGCACCGGTGGCCGCCAAGCACGGTGAGGTCGCCCTCAGACGGCGCCGAAAGGCCGACCGCCAAGTTCAACAACGTGCTCTTGCCGGCGCCATTCGGACCGACCAGCGCGGCCACGTGACCGGCGGGTACGGCGAGCGAGCACTCGTGTAGCGCCCGCGTACTGCCGTAGCGCTTGCCCAGGCCGCTCGCCTCAATGACGTTCATGCAACGCCCTCCGTTTCGTCGCTTGCCGCGCCCCGGTGCGGCCCGCTGCGGCGCTCATAGAAATCCCGCAGCTCGTTGGCGAAGAGCGCCATGATCCCGTTCCCGTCCAGCCCAGCCGTGTCGGCCTTGGCCAGCCAGCCGTGCAGGGAACGCCGAAGCCCCGTCAGCTCTGGCAGCGCGACCTGGCCCAGGGTGGCCAATATGAACGTGCCCTGGCCGGGCCGGCCGACGATGAGGCCCTTGGTCTCGAGTTCGCGGTAAGCCTTCGACACCGTGTTCGGGTTGATGGCCAACGATGCGACCACATCCCTCACCTTGGGCAGCTGGTCGCCAGGCTTGAGGTAGCCGAGGCGCAGCGCGTGCTCGACCTGGTGGACGAGCTGCAGGAAGGTCGGCACACCAGAGGCGGGGTCGAGGCGAAACACGATGGGCGACAGCGGACCGCCGGCTGTGCCGCGGTGTGCGCTCGCGGCGGCCGAGTCCATATCCCCTTGTCCTATTGTCATAAGACAAGGCTAAATAACGGGCGTCCTCCTGTCAACGCGCCGAATGGGACTCCGGGCCGGCGCTCGTGCCGCGACTGTGCGTGGTGGTGGATCGGTCAGGCGGAGGCGGCGTGGTCCGTCTCGTGACCGCCCGTGGCTCCCAACTTGTCCGCCAGATCCGTGACCTTGTTGAGCGTCTCTTGGGTCATCGCGTCTGTCCGGTCGGACACGGTGCTGGCCAGCCTCTTGTACTCGCGGCGCTCCGTTAGGTCGCGCGCCATGGAGCGGAGACGCTCATAGGGTCTGCGACCGGCCTTCGACCCCAACACGAAGCCGACTCCCATACCAAAAAGCAGCAAAAATTTCTTCACGACCAACCTCCGGCCTCATTGAGATGTGTCCTCTGTATCTACCCTAGGGGTCACGGGTGAAACGGAAACCGCGGAAAGCCGGAGGCGAGAACTGGGGCCGGATGCCCTTCGCCCTCAGGTGGTATGGGCGATCGAGGCCACCAGGTGCTCGGGCACGGTGTCGTAGTGGTCGTACTCGACGGTGAACGAGCCCCGGCCCCCGGTGAGGGCGCGCAGGTCGACGGCGTAGCGGGTGAGCTCGGCGGCAGGGGCGAAGGCCATCACGGTCTGGTACCCGTTCTCGGCCTGGTCCGTGCCCACGATGCGCGCCCGGCGGGAGTGCAGGTCGCCGAGCACGTCACCCTGGCAGTCTGCGGGGATCGTGACCTCCACCCTCGAGATCGGTTCGAGAATGATCGGACCGGCCTCGGCCATGGCCTGGCGGACGGCCAACGCCGCCGCCATCTTGAAGCTCACCTCGTTGGAGTCGACGGAGTGGGCCTTGCCGTCGTCCACCGTCACGGCGATGTCGACCACCGGGTACCCGAACACCCCCCCGCCGGCCATGGTCTCGATGACGCCCTTTTCGACCGCCGGGATGTACTGGCGCGGGATGGCGCCACCGACCACCTCGTCGCGGAAGGCGAACCCCTCGCCGCGCGGCAGCGGCTCCAGCCGGAGGTGGCAGACCCCGAACTGGCCGTGGCCCCCCGACTGCTTCTTGTGCTTGCCCTCCGCCTGAGCCGGGGCGGTGATGGTCTCCCGGTAGGGGATACGCAGTTCCTCGCGTTCGACGTGGACGTTGCACTTGCGCTCCAGGCGCTCGAGGGTGACCGCCAGATGCACCTCGCCGCTCACACCCAGGATGGTCTGGTGGGTCTCGTCATCACGGCTCACCGAGAGCGCCGGGTCCTCGTCGCACAACCGCTGGAGGGCCGACATGAGCTTGTCGTCGTCGGCGCGCGTGGCGGGCTTGACGGCGACGCGCAGAGCGGGAGAGGGGAGGTCGGGTGGCGGGACGGTCACCGGTTGACCCTTGGGGGCCAGGGTGTCGCCCGTGCGGGTCCCGTTCAAGCGGGGGATGGCGACGAAGTCGCCGGCCACGACCGAACCGGTGGGCGTTGTGGTCCGGCCCGAGATCGCCTGCAGGGCGTGGAGCCGCTCCTCGTTGCGGGTACGCGTGTTGACGAGCACCGTGTCCGGGGTGAGGGTTCCCGAGACCACCTTGCACAGCGACATCTTCCCGGTGTGGCTGTCGGTGAAGGTCTTCGTGACCGTGAGCAGCACGTCGGCGTCGGCGTCGCAGGGGATCTCGGTGGTCGTCGATCCCGCCTCCACGGTGATCGGCGGAACGGAGCCCGGCTCCGGGCAGAGCTCCTCGATCAGCCGGGCCAATCGGTCCACGCCGACGCCGGTCAGCCCGGAGCAGCACAACACCGGGAAGACGGCGCCCGAGGCGACGCCGCCGGCCAGGCTCTTTTCGAGCTCCCCGTAGTCGATCTCCTCGCCGCCCAGGTAGCGCTCCATGAGCCCGTCGTCACCCACCACGATGCCCTCGACCAGTTGCTCGTGCACCGCGTGCTCCTCGTCGACCAGCTCGTCGGGGATGGGGCCCTCATGGCCGACCGGCGGGACGGTTCCGTCGACGGGTGTGTTGGGGGCGGGTGTGGTGTAGTGCGTCGCCGTGTCCCCCAGGAGATCGATAACCCCGTGGAAGTCGGCGTCGGCACCGATGGGCAGCTCTACCGGCGCCACGCCCGCCCCGAAGGCGATGCGGATCTCGGCCAGCGTGCGGTCGAAGTCGGACCGGTCGCGGTCGAGCTTGTTGATGACGATCACGCGAGGGAGGCCCTGCTTGGCGGCGGCCCGCCAGGCGTCCTCGGTCTGGGCCTGCACGCCGTCGGTGGCGCTGACCACGACCACCGCTAGGTCGCTGCAGGCGAGCGCGGCCAGCATCTCCGAGGCGAAGTCGGCGTAGCCGGGGGTGTCGAGCAGGTTCACCTTCACGCCGTTGACGGTGAACGGTGCCAGGGCGGTGGAGATGGACAGCTGGCGGGAGACCTCCTCGGGCTCGAAGTCGCAGGTGGTGGTGCCTTTTTCCACCGAACCCCGGCGAGGGATGGCCCCGGTGGCCGCCAGGAGCGCCTCGGCCAGCGTCGTCTTTCCGGCCCCGTGATGGCCGACGAGGGCGACATTTCGGATTGCGGTCGGGTTATGTGGCACCTGGTCCCTCCGTCCGTAGCTGTAGGCGCAAGAGTGTACGACGGCTGGCGCCGCGATGCCCAGGGGGCCCGCCGGAGGGCGCCCGGCCGGGGGTCAGCAGGCGACCCCGTTCCACGTGCGCGATCCGGTGTCGGAGGGGGTACGGACGATCACGCTGGCACTCCCCACGTGCCGGGTTCGTCTCTCCTCTGAGGTGCTCCAGATGTCGGTGGCGAAGACACCGACGCCCTCGGGAGTGAACCCCCCGTGCCACTCGGAGAGCTGCGTGCAGCGATCACGGGAGCGGAGCCTCCTGCAGTCGCGCACGACACGGACGCACATCCCTTCGCGAACCTCGTCCTCGGAGGGAACGTGATCGCACTCCCAGGTGTAGACGCCCCGCAGACCCCCGAAGACGGTCTGGAACATCTCGCCGCGGAACTGCGGCGTCGAAACGTCCTCCCACTCCGAAAGGTCGGTGCTGCCTCCGTCGGTCTCTGCGTCCACGTCGTTCTCCCTTTTGTCGTCGGAAATCTGGTTGGAAACGTCCCTGGCCTCTTCACCGCAGTGTGCGGCCATGCCCTGTCACCGCGCCCAACGGCGCCGGAGCGCGCACTGTGAATCGCGGACGGCGTCGTCAATGCAAACGGAGCGGATGGGCGGTCACCCCGCCAGGCGGCTGGACGAGGTGTGTCGGCGCCCGGCCGGCGCGCCATGGGCCGACCTTGGGTGCCACCGCTATCGCCAAGAGCACGCCGAGACAGAGCGCGCCGACGACGGCCCACTGGCGCGCGCCCGCCCCGCGAATCTGGCGCCGGGTCCGCGCGTAGAAATCCTTGGGTGCAAGGCGCGCCGTGTCCATGATGTGCCCGAGCACGTGCACGGTCATGGCGGCAATCCACAGGATGAAAGTGGCCTTGTGGAGGAAGGACAACTGTTGGCGCACGCTGGCGGGACCCAACAGCAGGGCGATGCCGGTGCCCACGACCGCCACGGTAAGCACCACGAGAACCGGTCCTAAAAGCCTGAGCAGCGCGGGCGGAGGACCCTTGCGCCGGTACGCCGGCGATCCGAGGTAGTAGCGAGCGAACCGCCACGTCGTGCTTCCGATCTTGAGGAGGATTGGGGGGACCAGCACCATGCCCAGCACCACGTGCAGGGTGAGGAGCCTGCCGATCCGCAGGATGGTGACGCCCTCGACCGCCAGGAGCACCAGGAGGACGACGGCGGTCATGCCCGTCAATCGGGCGTTGGCCTCCACGCCGTCATCGGACTGGTCGTCGTCCGCAACCATCCGGGCCGGTACCGGCGGTCGCCCCCGTGATTGTTCGGATCCGAGGCTCCGATGGGTGGCGGCCGCCTCCCACGCCGCAACTGGCGATCGGGGGAAGTCGGCGCGCTGGCGACGCGGATCGGTCGGGCGCCCGCTGGAGCTGGCCACCCGTCGCACCGGTCCCCGGGTGGAACGGTCCTGCGCCATCAACGCACCACCCCAATGAACGCCACCCTTGCAAGATACAAACCGAGCCTGACGAACTGATGAAGCGTCTCGAGCGGCTATGGCAGGGACGACGAGACGCCTAAATACCCCTGTGGCACCCGAAGCCCCGCAGGGATGCTGGCCGGCAACGAGGGAGCGGGCGAGGCGAACGGGAAGTGCTCGGTCCATCTCCGGGCGCCATTGAAGCCGATAGCCAGCGCCTCGTAGCCCTCCAACGCCGCGACCATCGGCAGGCCGTCGTGGCCGGCCACCGCCAGTGCCGTCGCAAGGGCGTCCGCCAGGCCGAGGTCGGGCCCGCTGACGGTGGCCGAGGCCAGACGCGCCTCAGGCTGCCCGGTGTGCGGATCGAAGAGATGCTCACCCCGCTCGTAGCTCCCGGACGTCGCCACGGCCCCGGCGAGCTCCACCACGCACGCCAGCCGGTGCGGCGACGAGGGATCGACGATGCCGATCCGGAAGGGCGTGCCGTCCCCGACGCCGCCGAAGCCGGCGATGTCGCCGGCGGCGTTCACCAGCGCGCCCGAGACCTCCTGCCCGGCGAGTGCCTCCAGCGCCCGCTGCGCCGCCCACCCCTTCACCAGGCCCGTCGGGTCGACTCCCCCCGGCAGGGCCCATGGATCGAACCACCCGGCGGACATCTCCCGGGCCGTCCGGCAGAGAGCCAACACCTCGGCCACTTCGGCGGGAGCCCCTTCGATGGAGATCTCGCCCCGGCGCAGCCGGCTGAGGGGGCTGTCCGCCTTCCACGTGCTGAACACCTCGTCGGCATCGTGGAGGATGCCCCATGCGCGGGCGAGTGCCGCGTCCACCTCATCGTCCCGCCGATCGTCGCCGCCGTAGACGTCGATGGTCACCACGGTGCCCATGACCTGCTCTTCGTGGTGCCGGTGACGGGGACCATCACGGGACCCGTCGGGCACTACAGGCCGAGCTTTCCGAGTGCGGACTGCAACGAGTTTTCAAAGCCCGCGCTGGTGTAGCTCGCACCCGACACTCCCTGAATGTTGGCACTCTGTGCCTGCAGGGCCTGCTGCTCCAGGATCGGAATCGATTGCTGGTCGATCGACTGGGAGCGGAAGCTCCCGCCGTCGTTGAGGGAGGCGATCCCGACCTTCGTGATCCTGCTCCCCGAGGCCGTGACCGACACCGACAGGGAGCCGTAGGTGTAGTCGACGGTATCGCCCGTGGCCGTCCTCGTCGTCGCCGGTGCCGTGGTGGGAGTCGTCGTCGGGCTGGTGCCGGCCGGGCCGGCACCAGCCGGGCTGGTACCGGGGGAGGGGGTCGTGGTCGACGCAGACGGTGGCGCACCGGCGACGCTCGTCGAGGGGGAGGAGCCACGGGTGGCGGAGGCCCCGGGCAGCGAGCCCAGAGCGAGGGACGCCGATCTCGTGTGGAACGTCAGGACGCCTGCGAGCCCGGCGATGGTCGCCCCGATCACGATCGGTGCCCGTCTCATGAACGCTGTCTCTTCTGAATGGACATGGGGATTCTCCGGTCCGACAACCTAGAAGGCGAAGGCTTCTTCGTGGATTCGCCCCGGTGACACCCCGAGCCTGAGCGCGGCGGCAACGATGCCGTCACTGAATCCATCCGGCCCGCAGACGTAGACGTCGCGGTGGGCGAGATCGGGCACCAGCCACCGCAGCAGCCTGGCGTCGAGCTGGACCTCGTGGCGCGTGCCGATGACCTCGTGAAAGTGACCGTGATGGTGATCGACGAGCGACTTCAGCTCGTCGCGGTGCACGATGTCCTGCGGGGCCGACGCCCGGACGATGAGCGTGACGTCGACCGATGCGGGCAGGTCTTCGAGGAGGGCGCGCAGTGGGGTTACCCCCACCCCGGCCCCGATCAGCGCAACGCGATCACTGGTGCGCGCATGGTGCGTGAAGGCCCCGTAGGGACCCTCGATCGCCACGCGGGTCCCGGGCTTGAGTGCCGCAATGGCCCGGCTCTGGTCGCCCGAACCCTTGATGGTCACGCGGAGGTACGGCGGCTGGGGGAGGGCGGAGAGGGAGTAGGGGTGTGCGTGCCACCACAGCTCCTTGGTGAGGAACCGCCACTTGAAGAACTGGCCGCCCGAGACGGCGAGGCGATCGAGGCGCCGCCCCGAGCAGATGACCGAGAAGACGCCTGGCGCCTCCTCGCGCACCGTCGTGATCCGGAGCTGATGGCGCAGGCTGCGCACGATCGGCGCGATTACTCGGAACAGGAGCACGACCCCGGCGGTCGAGGCCCAGATGGCGATCCACACGGCCCTGGTGAGCGGGTGACCGACGAACGACCCCCCGGTGGTGATCTGGTGGGCGAACGCCAGGGCGAGCGCGAGATAGGTGTAGAGGTGGACGATCCACCAGGTCTCGTACTTGAGGTGCCTGCGGGCGATCCTTATTGAGGTGATCCCCGCCATGACCAAGAGGCAGAAGCCGACCGCGGCGGCCAGAAGGTCGGGGTAGGAGGTGATGAAGGCCCAGAGCTGGTGTAGCGCGCCCACCTTGGCCGACTGCGCGTAGCCGAGCGTGATGAGCACGACGTGGGTGGTGATCAGGGCCAGCGCCCACGGCGCGATGCGCCGGTGCCAACGCAGGAGCCGATCTTGCCCGACCGCTCGCTCCAGCCAGGGCAGCCGGGCGATGAGCACGAGCATGACCAGGATGAGGTAGGCGCCGCTGAACCCCGCCAGCCGGCCCCCGGCGATGAGCCAGCCTCCTGGGGCAGCGAGCGAACCACGTGTCTCCCCGGTGATTACAAGGCCGAGCGTGACGCCGAAGCCGAGGCCGCCGAGCGCCGCCAGGGCGTCAGCGAACCCGGGCCGTGGTGCGTGGCCTGGGCGAGGCCGGCGCCGGGCTGCCTGTCTCCTCGTCGTGGTGTCCAGGGTGGAGACCATCACCGGGTGATTCTCGCGTGCCCCGATACAAGGTGGTGTGGCACGCCCTGGCCTGCCCGGTCGCGCCTCCGCCCCCGCGCCCGACTGCTCGCCCTCATTCCTAGTGCCCTCTCGGTCGCCCGCCTCGTGGTCGCCCCACGCATGTGCGCACCAGGGTACGGGTCGGACCTTACGCTTTCATGAAGCGGTTGAGGTGCCCGCCGTTGGCCATGGGCCCATCCGTCATGATTTCGTCAGTCTCGCGCCCTACATTTGTGCAAATGGCTCTTGCACGCTGGAACTATGCCTGCCATCGTCAGCGCTCGGTTTTGTGAGGCTGTTGGTGGCCGAGGACGATGCGTCACTGCGGTCGGTGCTTGATCGAGGACTGA
Source organism: uncultured Acidimicrobiaceae bacterium (assembly GCA_963779735.1). GTDB lineage: Bacteria > Actinomycetota > Acidimicrobiia > Acidimicrobiales > RAAP-2 > Bog-473. The sequence goes on along the minus strand of CAVZZJ010000009.1, from coordinate 268,967 downwards.
GAGAGAACGGTTACGTGGTGGACGCGGTGGCCGACGGCAACGCCGCCATCAATTACCTCAGGGCCTACCAGTACGACGTGGCGATCCTCGACTGGCGGATGCCCAAGGCCAATGGGATCGAGGTTCTCGAGGTCGTTCGCCGCCAGCGCATTCGCACCCCGATCCTGATGCTGACGGCCAGAGACGCCCCGACAGACCGCGTCATGGGCCTCAATGTCGGCGCCGATGACTACCTGGTCAAGCCGTTCGACTTCAACGAGCTGCTGGCTCGCCTCAGCGCGCTGCAGCGTCGACCGGCCCTGACCGTAGATCCGGTGCTGGCCTGCGGGGATTTGACCTTCGATCCCTCGACGAGAGAGGTCACGGCGGCGGGGAAGGTGCTCCCGTTGACGATGACCGAGCTCGCACTCGTGGAGCTCCTGCTCCGCCGAGCGCCAGCGGTCGTCACGCGCCGGACGATCGCCACCCAAGTCTGGGACGACGAGGCGGAAGCCGTGGGGTCCAACACCATTGACGTGCACGTGGGTCGCCTCCGGGCGAAGCTCAGCGGCTCGCGGGCCCGCATTGAAACGGTCCGGGGCACCGGGTATCGGTTGGTGCCGGCGTGAAGGGCCGGAGGCTCGGCCGGTCGCACGCGGTCAAGGTGGCCGTCGTGGCGACGCTCATCGTGATGGCCTGCTACGTCGTCGGCGCCCTCGTCTTCAATCACGCCGTGCTGCACCGCCTCACCGCCCAGGCAGATGTGCGCCTGAGCGAGCGCCTCGCCGACGCGGGGAAGCTCACCATCGCCGGCCACACATCGGCCTCGCCGTCCTCCGCCGGGGACCAGGACGACGACGATGCGCCGATCTTCGTCTGGAAGGTGAGCCATTCGGGGCCGACCACGGCCCTCACGTCGGGTGCCCCGTCGTTTCCCCGCGTCGCACTGGCGAGCGGTGTGAGCACCGTCGACATCGGCGGGACGCCGTTCCGGGTGCACACCGTGACCACGGGATCGGAGACCCTTGTGGCCGGGGAGAGCATCGCGCAGATCAACCGTGTCGGGAGCGCTCTGGTGACACCCGAGATCATCTTCGGCCTGGCCCTTCTCGTGGTGATGTTCGCCGGTTCGCTGGTCATCGGATTGAAAGCGTCAGCTCCGTTGGAGCTGGTGCGTCGCCGGCAGGCGGAGTTCACGGCGGACGCTTCCCATGAGCTCCGCACCCCGCTCAGCGTGATAGAGGCCGAGGTGGATCTGGCGCTGCGTCGGCCCCGACGTGAGGACGAGTACCGCATCGTCCTTCAACGCGTGGCGGGCGAGGGACGACGGCTCCGACGCATCGTGGACGACCTGCTGTGGCTAGCGCGCGTCGACGACCGGGGGATGGAGGTCGTCGCGGGCGCCACCGTGGACCTACGCGACATAGCCAGGACGTGCACTGATCGGTTCCAAGCGGTGGCCGCCACGCGGGGGGTGAGCCTTTCGTTCGACGACGGCGAGCACGGCCCGCTCTGGCTACGCGCCGAGCCCGATTGGATCGACCGTCTGATCGGTGTTCTGGTCGACAACGCGTGCAAGTACGCCGGAGACGGGGGGCAAGCCACTGTGCGAATCCGTACGGCAGGCAACAGGATCGTGCTCCAGGTCGACGACAGCGGGCCCGGGATCCCGGTCGATGAACGGGCGCTCATCATGGACCGCTTTCACCGAGCCGACGATGACCATCCGGGTACGGGTCTCGGCCTGGCCATCGCCGACTCGGTCGTCAGGGCGACCCACGGCGCGTGGCTCATCACCGACTCGCCCGAGGGGGGTGCCCGCATGCAGGTCTCCTGGCGGAAGACCTCTTCGGTGCGCTCGAGCGGCTCGCCGACCCGTGCATCCGGTCGCCCGGGTGAACCCTCTCACCCTGATCCTGCCGTTCCGCACCCTGTCCACTAAGGCAGAGTGCGCGGCGTCATCCTCCTTCGCCTCGCCCGGCCGGTGGTCTCGCGTCGAGAGCCACTCACGTTGCGACATGGGCGGTCTGTCGAATTCGACCGTGACCTCCTTCGCTTCATGTAGACGTCAGGATCGCTCCGTAACGTTCATGGCATGGCACACAGGAGCCAACGCCCGGCACAGGACCATACCCGCGTGGCCCGGCTTCGCCGAGATGACGCCCTGAGCCGCCTCGCCACGATCAACCGGTCCATCGTGACTGCAGCGCTCGTGATGACCGGGGTCTTGGGGCTCTACCTCAGCAAGGCCCTTCCGGGCCACCACGCTGCGACCCAGAGCCAGTCGACCCAGAACCAGTCGACGAGCTCCTCGGGAACCAGCCAGCTGGCGCCACCCTCGTCGGCGCCCGTGCCGACACAGCAACCGGCCTCGGTCGTCTCGGGAGCGTCTTGACACTCTCTGTCGCCGCACGGTCCATGGACTCCCGGGGCATCTACCGGACCCACGGGCTTGGATGTCTGGCCGAGATCGTGCTGACCGACCCGGATTCGGTCGTCGGCGCCGCCGCCATCGTCCACGAGGAGCTCGACCGGGTCGACCGCGCCGCCAGCCGGTTCCGCCCTGACGCAGAGATCGCGCTGGTGCACCGGGCCGAGGGGCGTCCTATCAGCGTCAGCCCGTGCCTCTTCGAGGCGGTGGCGGTCGCGCTCCGTGTCGCCGCAGCCACCGGCGGCGCTGTCGACCCCACGGTGGGCGCTGCCATGAACCGGCTCGGCTACGACCGTGACTTCGCGGCCATCGGCGCCGGAATTCCGGCGGACCTGCCCGAGCCCGGTCCCGTGCCGGGCTGGCGGAGCGTCGAGCTCGACCGGGCCAGCGGGACGGTGCGGGTGCCGGCGGGCACGGTGATCGACCTCGGTGCCAGCGCCAAGGCGCTCACGGCGGACCGCATCGCCCAACGGGTGGCGGCGACGTTCGGTTGCGGGGTCCTTGTCTCTCTGGGAGGGGACATCTCCGTGGCCGGACCACCACCTGCTGGGGGGTTCTGTACCGGCCTGGCCGATGTGAGCGGCGCGGCCAAGGCGTCCGAAACGGTGGCGATCGCCTCCGGTGGGCTGGCCACCTCGGGCATCATGTCGAGGCGGTGGCGGGTGGGACACGACCTCGTCCACCACATCGTCGACCCGTCGACTGGGCTGCCACCCACGCCGGTGTGGCGCACGGTCACGGTGGCGGCGGCATCGTGCGTCGACGCCAACGCCGCGTCGACGGCCGCCATGGTCAAGGGCTCCGGCGCGGAGGACTGGCTGGCGGCACTCAACCTTCCGGCCCGGCTGGTCGCCCTGGACGGCACCGTCGTGCGGGTCGCCGGATGGCCGGCTGCTGTCGCGTCGCAGCCCGAGGCGGTGGGGCACGTCCGATGACCGCCACCCTCGCTGTCGTCGTCCACAACGGGACGGCCCTGTGGTACCTGACGCGCGCCACCGGTCTCGTCTCGCTGGTCCTGCTCTCGGCCACCGTCGTCCTCGGCCTCGTCGCCTCGGTGGGTTGGACGGCGGCCCGGTGGCCGAGGTTCCTCTCCCAAGCGGTACACCGCAATCTCTCGCTGTTCTGCATCGTGCTGATCGCCCTCCATATCCTGACGACCGTCGCCGACGGGTTCGTCCCCATCGGCTACCTGGACGCGTTCGTGCCGCTTCTCTCGCCCTACCGTCCGCTGTGGATCGGTCTGGGGGCACTGGCCTTCGACCTGTTGCTCGCCGTGGCCATCACCAGCGGGCTGCGTGGACGCATCGGCGTCCGTACCTGGCGGGGCGTGCACTATCTGGCCTACGCCTGCTGGCCCATAGCCGTCCTGCACGGTCTGGGGAGCGGCACCGATGCGCGCCTGTCGATCACGGTGCTTATCAACGTCGTCTGCATCGGGTCGGTGGTCGGCGCGCTGGCCTGGCGGCTCATGGCCGCCCGCGGTGTTCCGAGCGCGCGTCGTCTCGCTGCCGCGGGCGTGGCGACCGTGCTGGTGATCGGTATCGGCGCTTTCGCCATAGCCGGACCGCTCCAGCCCGGGTGGTCGAAGCGGGCGGGAACCTCCGCGGCCGTACTGGCGGAGATCAACGCTCATTTCGCCGTGAAGTCCGCGAGCGTCCCGAGTGGCAGCGCGGCCGGGCCAGCGACCTCGAAGGGCGTGGCGTCCTCGCCGGCGGGCACCCCCGCCGTGCCCTTCACGGCCAATGTGACCGGGACCATCCAGTCCTCGAGCCCGAACGCCGCCGGTGAGGTGGAGGTGGTCCTCGCCATGCAGGTGCAGGGCTCGGGTGCCCCCCTGGTCGTCAAGCTGATGGGCACGGCGGTCAACGGTGGCGTGGCGATGTCGAGCAGCCAGGTCGTCTTCGGCGACGCCCAGGGCGCGGTGACCGCACTCGACGGCTCCAACGTGGCGGCCACGGTGCGCGGGCCGAGCGGACCGATCAACCTCCAGATGCTGCTCAACATCGACCAGTCTGCCGGCAGCGTCAGTGGAACCGTGAGCGGATCTTCGGGAGGTCGATAATGAGAGCCCGCTTGGCCTCGTCGACCGCCACCCTGCCCCAGGCTCCAGCGTTCCCGCGCCTGCTGAGCGCCCTCGAATCGCCCGACTCGGTGGTCGATCTGGAGGCGCACGTGGCGCACTGGGGGGCACTGCCGCTGCGTGGCGCCCGGTTGACGCTGCTCGACGAGCTCGACTCGAGCGGCCTGCGCGGCCATGGAGGGGCCTGGTTCCCCGTCGGGAAGAAGTGGCGCGGCATACGCGACGGATCTCGCCGATCCGTCGTGGTGGCCAACGGCTCCGAAGGAGAGCCGGCCAGCCGGAAGGACGGGTTCCTGCTGACGCACTCGCCCCACCTGGTGCTCGACGGGGCGTCGCTCGCCGCGGCGACGCTCGATGCCCATCGGGTCGTGGTCTTCATCCCGCTGCGTCACGTCGACCGCGTCAGCCGGTGCGTGCAGGCACGGAGTCGCTCGGGCATCGACCCGGTGAAGATCGAAGTCGTCGCGGCCGGCGATGCCTATCTCGCCGGGCAGGAGACCGCCGTCGTCCGTGCCCTCAACGACGGTCCCGCCGTGCCCACCTTCGTCGGGCTGCAGACCATTCGCGAGCGCGGCGTGCGGGGCCGTCCCACCCTGGTGCAGAACGTGGAGTCGCTCGCCCATGTGGCGATGATCAGCAGGTACGGGGGTCAATGGTTCCGCTCGGTGGGGACGGCGGACTCTCCGGGAACGATGCTGGCCACCATCACCGGCCGGTGGGCCGAGCCGGTGGTCGTCGAGGCCCCCCTCGGCGTGGCCTTGCGCGATCTCCTGCACCTGGCGACCGAGGACGTCGGCCGGTACTGGGGGGCCCTGCTCGGCGGCTACGGCGGAGGATGGGTCCCCGCTTCCGCCCTTCTTGAGGGGAGTCTCACCGAGGAGTGGGCCCGCCGGCAGAACTCCTCGCTGGGCGCCGGGGTTGTGGCCCTCCTCCCTCGCTCGTGCTGTCCACTGGCCGAAGCGGCTCGGGTGGTCCGCTACATGGAGCAGCAGGGGGCGGGGCAGTGCGGTCCCTGCCGGTACGGTCTGGCCGACCTCGCCGGCCAACTCCAGCTGCTCGCCTTCCGTCCCGCAACGTTGCGCGGTCGCTTCCCGCCCATCGTCGAACTGTGCAATCTGATCGAAGGGAGAGGTGCGTGCCGGCACCCCGACGGCGTCACGCGCTTCGTGCGCTCCGCCATCGCCGTCTTCGACGAGGACGTGGACAGGCACTTCCGCCGTGGTCCGTGCGACGCGATCAACCGACCGGCGTACTTGCCCTGCCCATCATCGACCGGATGGGGCCGGTGATGGAGGCTCGTAGGGTCAGTGTGCAAGGTGTGCAAGGTGCCCGGGTGAACGGCGCGCCGGTGCCGCGGTGGCGGCTCACGCTCGTGGTCGACCCCACGTCGTGCGACGGGCGCGGCGTGTGCGCGGAGCTGTTCCCCGAGCGGGTCACGATCGACCGGTGGGGCTATCCGATCATTGACGGCGAGGAGATACCGCTGGTGCTGAGCGATCACGCCCAGCGGGCGGTCGCCGCGTGCCCGCGGCTGGCCCTCCACCTGGTGGAGCGCCGCCAATGAACCCTGACCTCGTAGACGACCAGATCGACGACGACCTCGACCTCGACCTCTCACGACCAACCGGATCTCGCGATGCCGACCGGCCACGTTCCTTGGGGGGCACCCGTCCCCCTCGGCGATCCCCGCGAGCCCGAGGGGTGTACCGGCGTCGTCGGCTCAAGGTGGCCATAGCGCTGGTGCTCGCCGTCTTCATCATCTGGACCGGCGTCTCGCTCGGAGGGGCGCTCCTCAACCCGGCTCTCGGAAGCTCGTTCGCGTCCCGGTTCTCCGAATGGGCCCGCGAGCACGGCGGTGCCGGCCTCGTGAACTGGGTGGAAAAGGAGTGGTACAGCCATCATCCACCGCCGATCGGCGGAAAGCCCCCTGCTGGGGCCATACGCGTGCCCCACAAGTCGGTGGCCCTCGTCGCCACGGGCCCCCCCCATCTGGCGCCGCCCGCTCCGATCGTGCCCTTGGCCAGTCCACCCATCGCCGGAGAGGGCCAGTGGTCGCCGGCGGGCCGGCTGGTCGGGGGCCTCCCGGCGATCTACGAGACGACGCTCAGGCCCGACGCCGTCCACACCAGTTACGTGGTCGGCGTGGCGTGGATGGACACCAAGCTGTTGAAGGCCACGCTGTACTCGGGCAGCCAGATCCCCGGGGGCGGCCCCTACACCTACACGGCGCCGGTGCAGCTCGGAGCGGCCGACAGCCTTGTTGCTGCGTTCAACGCCGGCTTCTTAATGAGCGACGCCAACGGCGGGTACTACACGGAGGGCAAGGCGATCCTCCCCCTTCGGGCCGGTGCGGCGTCGTTCGTCATCTACCGCAACGGAACGGCGACGGTCGGTGAGTGGGGCCGCGACGTCACCATGACCCCGAACGTCGTGTCTGTCCGCCAGAACCTCGAACTCCTGGTCGATGGGGGCAAGCCGGTTCCCGGCCTCGACGCTGCTGACACGACGCAGTGGGGAGACACCCTGGGCAATCAGATCTACGTCTGGCGCTCGGGCATCGGGGTCACCGCCGACGGTGCCCTCGTCTATGTGGGCGGCCCGGGGCTCAACATCACCGACCTGGCCGATCTCCTGGTCCGCGCGGGCGCCGTGCGGGCCATGGAGCTCGACATCAACACCGACTGGGTCAACTACTCGGTGTACCAGCCGGCGACGCCGAGCGGGCCGGCGTCGGGAGCCAACGGCACCGAGCTGCTTCCCGCAATGACGGGGACCCCGGCCCGGTACTTCGAATCCTGGTGGGCGAGGGACTTCATCACCATGTCCGCCGCGGTGAGATCCTGAGGTGAGCACGCGGGACGAAATGGCCGAGGTGTTCTTGCCGGGAATTGACGCCTTGACCGGCGCGTCCGGTCGGGCGGCGACCGCCACCGGGGTCCTCTCCGACGTCCTCGCCAGCATGCGTCCACGACAGTGGGCGAAGAACGCCCTGGTCTTCGTGGCGCCGGCGGCGGCGGGCGTCCTCGCTCACCGCAACGACCTCCTCCATACTCTGGGCGCCTTCGGGATCTTCTGTGCCACTGCCTCGGGCGTCTACCTGGTCAACGACGTCATCGACGCCGGGGCCGATCGGAACCATCCCGTTAAGCGCCATCGGCCGATCGCCCGAGGCGCCCTCTCCCCGCGTCTCGCCGTGCCCATCGCTTCGGGGCTCATCGGAGGCGCCTTGGCGGCATCGTGGTTCGTGGCGCGCCGGGATCTCGTCGTCCTCATGGCGGTCTACCTCGTCATAAGCTTCGCCTACACGCTCAGGTTGAAGCGCGAGCCGGTCATTGAGCTGGCGGCGGTGGCGTCGGGCTTTCTTCTCCGTGCCGTGGCGGGCGGTGTGGCCACCCACATCCCACTGTCCAGCTGGTTCGTGGCCGTCGCCTCCTTCGGCGCGCTGTTCGTCGTCGTCGGCAAACGCCTGGGGGAGTACCTACGTCTGGGCGAGACGGCTGGGCAGCATCGCCATGTGCTCGAGGTCTACACGGCGTCCTTCCTGCGATCGGCCCTGACGCTGACCGCGTCGGTCACCGTCACCGCCTACTGCCTGTGGGCCTTCGACAAGGCGGGACTGCTGTCCCACGCCGCGCACCACTATGTGTGGATTCAGCTCTCGGTGGTCCCTATCATCCTGGGCGTCCTGCACATGTTGCGGCTGGTCGACGCCGGGCTGGTCGACGCGCCGGAGGACCTGGTCTTCCACGACCACCTCCTGCAGGGACTCGGGGCGCTGTGGATCGGGCTGTTCGCCATCGGGATTTACGGGTGAACCCCCAACGCTTGCTCACCGGCTGGGGGCGCACGGCGCCGTCCGCCAGCCGGGTTGTGGTGCCCGACGACCTCGGTGCACTCACCGAGCTCTTGGCCAACGGCCTTGGTGCTGCGGGCGGGACGGCACGGCCGCCCATGATCGCCCGGGGACTGGGGAGGAGCTACGGCGACGCCGCACAGTGCTCGGGCGGGATGGTCATCGACACGTCGAGACTCGACGCCATCGGAGCCATCCATCCACAGACCGGGTGCGTCGAGGTGGGTGGCGGAGTGAGCCTGGACGCGCTCATCCGCGCCGCCATCCCATCGGGCTGGTTCATCCCGGTGTCGCCCGGGACCCGGCAGGTCACGGTGGGCGGGGCGATCGCCGCCGACGTCCACGGTAAGAACCATCACCGTCATGGAAGCTTCTGCCGCCATGTGGCCTCCCTCACCTTGGTCACACCGACCGGCATCCGCACGATCGACCCCCAGAGCGATCCCGAGCTGTTCTGGGCCACCGCCGGTGCGATGGGACTCACGGGTGTGGTGGTGGCGGCGACACTGCTGCTCCGCCGGGTGGAGACGACCTGGGTGGAGGTGGACACGGAACGGTTCGACGACCTCGACGGCGCCATGTCGGCCATGGTGGCCAGCGACCACCTGTACCCGTACTCGGTGGCATGGGTGGACTGCAACCCCCACCAACGGGGTCTCGGTCGGTCCGTCGTGACGAGGGGTGACCACGCCTCGGCCGATGCCTTGAGTCCCCGGCTCCGCGAGCGCCCGCTAGCCCTGCCCCGAACCGCTCGTCTGCGGGTTCCCTTCCGCCCGCCGGTGTCCTTGGTGGGCCGAGGTTCGGCGCGCGCCTTCAACGAGCTGTGGTTCCGCAAGGCGCCGCGGCGCGAGTTCGGGGCCCTCGTCGCATTGACCGCCTTCCTCCATCCCCTCGACGCCGTCGCCGACTGGAATCTGCTCTACGGTCCGGGCGGCTTCGTCCAGTACCAGTTCGTCGTGCCGGCGGATCAGGGCGAGGTCGTCCGGAGGGCGATCTCCATGATGGCGGCCTCGCGCGTCCCTTCGACCATGGCCGTCCTGAAGCGGTTCGGTGAGGGCGATCCGGGCCCCCTGTCGTTCCCGATGGAGGGCTGGACGCTCGCCCTCGACTTCCCGCTGGGACCGCCCGGGCTCTCGGGCCTGCTCGACCGGTTGGACGAGCTGGTGGCCGGCGCCGGTGGGCGGGTGTACCTGGCCAAGGACGCGCGGCTGCGGCCCGAGCTCGTGGACCTCATGTACCCGAGGATCGGCGAGCTGGCGGCGGCACGGCGAGAGGTCGATCCCCAGGGCCTGCTCCGCTCCGATCTCTCGCGGCGCCTCGGTATCGATCGACAGGCCTGCGCACGATGAGGGACGCCTTCGGTCACCCCCAGTCCGTGGTCGTGCTGGGGGGAACCTCCGAGATTGCCGGTGCGCTCGTCGACCGGCTGGTGGCCGACAGGTGCCGAACCGTGGTCCTGGCCGGGAGGGACCCCGAGGCCCTCGAACGCGCCGCACAAAGGGCCAAGGCGGGCGGGGCGGACGACATCAGGATCGTCGTGTTCGACGCCCTCGACCTCGACCACGTGGAGGACATCGTCGGCGCGTGTCTGCGCGCGGCGGGTGACACCGTCGACTGGGTGGTGTTGGCGCTGGGTCACCTGGGGAATGCGGTCGAGGACAGTACGGACGCCCGGCGGATCGCCGAGAACATCGCCGTGAACTTCGCCTGGCCCGCCGCGGCGCTCGGGCCAGTGGCGGACCGTCTCCGGGCACAGGGCTACGGGAAGGTCGTCGTGCTGTCGTCGGTGGCCGGGGTCAGGATCCGTGTGGCGAACTTCATTTACGGCTCGGCCAAGGCCGGACTCGATGCGTTCGCCCGGGCGGTCGCCCAGTCCCTGGAGGGATCCGGCGTGCACCTGCACGTGGTCAGGCCGGGGTTCGTGCGCACCAAAATGACGGCCGGCCTGCGACCGGCTCCGTTCGCCGTGGATCCACCAGCCGTCGCCGCCGCCGTGCTGCGGGGGATCGAGCGCGACCAGCCGGTCATCTGGGTGCCGCCCACGCTCCGCTGGATCTTCCTCGCCCTGCGTGCCCTGCCCCCGCAGCTCTGGAGGCGGCTGCCGGGGTGATCCGCCCCATGGGGCGCGCCGCCCTGATCACCTCGACGTGCGCGTTGCTGACGCTGGCCGCCTGCTCCGGGGCCCCGGCACCAACGGGGAGATCGATCTCGGCCGGCGGATCCGCCTCGTCGACGACGACGGATCCGACGCCGACGACCACCACGGTGCCGGCCGAGCCCGGCTGGACGCCGATCAGCGTCGGCGCCAGTGGCGTCGTCATTGACGAGCGGGACGTGACGGCTCTTGACGGACGACACATCACGGTCGTCCGATTTCGAGCCGGACAGGTGCAGTACAACCTGCACATCGGCAGCCAGGACCCACCTAGCGGGGCGACGGTGCTCGGCCCCGAGTCCTCGTCGTCGGTGAGCTCGGCCGAGCTCACCGATCTCCTGGCCGCCTTCAACGGTGGGTTCAAGGCCAACGCGTCGGCGGGCGGCGTCGACGTCGGCGGGCAGGTCCTCACCCCCCTGGTCGATGGATTCGCCAGCTTCGTCATCGACACCGACGGCACGGGCAGGATCGGGGTGTGGGGCTCCACGGTCCCGGTACCCGGCGAACAGATCTCCAGCGTGCGCCAGAACCTGCCTCCCCTGATCGAAAACGGCCAGATCAGTCCCGCGATCGGCGACGTGACGCAATGGGGTGACGCGCTGCACGGCGTGGCCGCCACGGCGCGCAGCGCGCTCGGAGAGGACGCCCAGGGGGACATCCTGTATGCCGGAGCCATGTCGGCGCTGCCCGTCGACCTGGCCACCGCCCTCTCCGACGATGGGGCGACCGTTGCCATGGAGCTGGACATCAACCCCGAATGGATCCAGTTGGACGTGGCTTCGGGAGCCGGTGGTCCCCTACAGGCGGTTGTGCCGGGCCAGTCGCGTCCGGCCGATCAGTACCTCGTCGGGTGGACCCGTGACTTCATCACCGTGCTCGCCCCGCCCGTCGGCCTGGTCGCGGGCACTGCCTCAGGATCTCGAAGCTGATCGATCCGAGTGATCGTCTCGGAGTGATCGTCTCGGAGTGATCGTCGCCTTCATGCGTCCGTCAGGTTCACTCCCTACAGTGACCGCCGAGTTGCAGCGAGGGAACGCAGGAGGAATCCGTCCGTGGTGGGGAGTCGTTGCATCCGTCCTTCCGTGCGCCGACTCGGTGTCGGAGGTGTCGTCGGGGTGGTGCTCCTCGCTGCCGGGCTCGTCGCTACCGGACAGTCCGGCGCGTCGTCGTCCATCCCGCGAGCGATCGACCCCCGGCTCTTCGCATCTGGTTCATGCGTCGCGTTCCAGCCGACGTCCGGCGACCGTCACGAGACGGTGTTCCTCGACGCAGGCCACGGCGGACCCGATCCGGGCGGCGTCGGGGTCACCGAGTCGGGCCGGACGATTTACGAGGCGAACGAGACGTTGCCCGTGGAGAGGGACGCCACGGCCCTGTTGCGCCGCCGTGGATTCAGGGTCGTCGACTCACGGACCGGTGACGCCACGGTGGCCCGTATGGAGCCGGGCGACGAGTCGGACGGCGTCTTTACCGTGCAAGGGGAACACGATGACGTGGCGGCGCGCGACGTCTGCGCCAACCGGGCCAAGGCCGACATCCTGATCGGGATCTACTTCGACGTCGGTGCCTCGCCGCAGAATGCCGGGAGCATCACCGGCTATGACGCGGACCGCGCCTTCTCGTCGGCCAATCTGAAGCTTGCCACCCTGGTGCAGAACGACGTTCTGACCCAGTTGAACGCGCAGGGCTGGGACATCCCCGATGCGGGAGTCGTCTCGGACGTCTATCTCGGCGGCCCGCCGTTGAGCGATGCGGCGGGACACTACGATCACCTGCTCCTCTTGGGCCCGGCCGATCCCGGTTACTTCACCACACCGAGCGCCATGCCCGGCGCGCTGATCGAGCCGCTCTTCCTCACCGATCCCTTCGAGGGCTCCATCGCCGCCAGCGCGGGTGGCCAGGAGGCGATCGCCCGGGGGCTGACCGACGCGGTCGGACAGTACTTCGACCCTTCCGAGGGCACCAGGGCCCGCCCGCGGGCCTCAGGAGTCCGTGGCTGAGGCGGATCGCTCGCCCCGGGCGGCGTCACCGGCCTTCCCGGCCCCAACGGGGATTGTGGTCGGGGAGAGGGGCCTGATGGTAAAGTCGTATATCTGTTTCATGAGCGCCACCCCTGGTAGGTGACGCAGGACGAGGAGTTCTATGTTCGACGGTCGCTGGCGCGATGCAGTCGACCGGTCCACCGGGCCAGTCGGGGTTGCACTCCACCGCCGAGGCATCACCGCTGATGTTCTCACGGCGACGGGTCTCGTCTTCGCCGCGGGCACCGCGGCCGCCGTGGCCACGGGACACCTGCACATCGCCATCCTCCTGCTCATCCTGACCGGGCTGCACGATCTGCTCGACGGGCCGGTGGCCAAGGCGGCCGGAACCGCCTCGGTACGTGGAGCGTTCTTCGACTCGGTCACCGACCGGGTGGCCGACGCCGTGATCATGGGAGGAGTGGCGTGGTACCTGATCGGGAGGAACGAGGGCCATCTGGCCGTCCTTCCCCTCGCCGTGCTGGGTGTCACCGCGCTGGTCTCCTACGAGCGGGCCAAGGCCGAGTCGCTGGGCCTCTCGGCCAAGGGCGGGTTGATGGAACGCGCCGAGCGCATGATCCTGCTCGGGGTCGCCTTCTTGAGCGCCGCCTTCGTGGTCCCCGTCCTGTGGGTGATGCTGGCCCTCATTTCGGTCACCGCCATCGCCCGGTTCGTCAAGGTCTGGAACGAGGCGTCCGGAAGGGACGTGGCCATCCGTCGGCGGGTGGTCGCCTGGCGCGAGGGCAGGGTGGAGTCGCGCTGGCGCACCTGGCGTGAGGGTGTGGCGGTACCCCGCGCTTCGGGGAACCAGAGAGCCGGTGCACCGGTGGGACGCTGGCGGGCCCGGCGCCAGGAGGCGCTGAGCAGCCGGTCCGGGCGCACGCTGCGGGCCAGGCGGCGACAGACGCGCCTGCACTCGCGCACCAGCGGCGGATCGACCAGCGGCGGATCGGGGAGCGGCGGATCGACCAGTGGCGGACAGAGCCGTGCGCGATCGCAGCGCGGGCCGCTCGCCTGACCCTGCGCCCGGCGTAGGTACCGAAGGTGGATGAGCAAGGCGGTCCCAAGTCGGCCTGGCGCGCCACGGCGACGTATCTCACCTACCGGGGACTGGGCACGGCCATGGGCCGTGTCCCCGAGCCGGTCGCCCGCACCGTGGCCGGTGGCGTGGCGCGAGCCATGTCGTGGCTCGGCGGGCCGGCGCTGGCCATGAACGAGCGCCACATGCGCCGAATCCTGTCGTACGAGTGTGCCGAGGGCGTGGTTCCCGATCCCGCCCTGGTGCGCCGGTGGAGCCGGCGCAGCTACGACGCCTACGCCCGCTACTGGTTGGAGGGGGCCCGGTTGCCCTACGTGGCGCCCGATACCGTTGCGGCGCGCATGATGCTCGCCGGCGACAGCGAGGAGATCCTGCGCCAGGTGGGAGCCGACGACCGCGGCATCGTCATGGCGCTGCCGCACGTGGGGAGCTGGGAGTGGGGTGGGGCCTGGCTGGCGCTGGTGGGCCTCGCCATGACCGCGGTGGTCGAGCGCCTGGAGCCCGAGCGCCTGTTCGAGTGGTTCGTGGAGCAGCGCACCGGCATGGGGCTGACGGTGGTGCCGCTGGGCGAGGGCTCGAGCGCGGTGGTCCTGAGAGTGCTCAAGGAGGGCGGGGTGGTCGGGCTGGTCAGCGACCGCGACCTGGTCGGCAACGGCATTGAGGTTGAGTTCTTCGGTGAGCGGACGACCCTGCCCGGCGGTGCCGCCACCCTGGCGCTGCGGACGGGGTCGGTGCTGCTGCCCGTGGCCGTCTACTCCGGTCCGGGGCGTTTTCACACCGGGCTGGTGCTCCCGCCGCTCGACACGGCGCGGCGCGGCTCTCTGCGATCCGACGCGCAGCGGCTGACCCAGGAGCTGGCGACCTGCTTCGAGGGGTTCATCCTCCGCCAGCCCGAGCAGTGGCACCTCTATCAGCCCAACTGGCCGAGCGACGGTGTTCCGGCAAGCGCGGCCCCATGAAGATCGCCATGCTCTCGCCCTACTCGCTCTCGCGGCCCGGTGGTGTGGAGGGCCAGGTGCACGGCCTCTCCCGGGCGCTGGTCCGTCTGGGGCACGAGGTCACGGTGATCGGTCCGGACGACGAGCGGCCCCAGGGGGCCGCTCCCGGCCTGTTCGTGGTGGGTCCTCCCCGAGGCGTGCGCTCCAACGGCTCGGTGGCCCCGGTGACGCTCTCGCCCCGGGCCTCAATCCGGGCCGAGCAATTCGTGCGCCACGGCGGCTTCGACGTGCTGCACCTGCACGAGCCCCTGGCGCCGGTGGTGTCGTACGCCTTCATGGTCAGCCCTCCGGTGCCGATGGTGGGGACGTACCACCGGTCGGGCGTGAGCCGCTGGGTCCCGCTGCTCAAGCCGCTGGTGTACCTGGTCGGGCACCGGATGCAGGTGCGGGTGGCCGTCTCCGAGGCCGCCCGCGACACGGCCATGCGGTCGAGCAAGGGCGAGTACGAGGTCCTCTTCAACGGCGTGGACGTGGACCGCTTCGCCGCGGTCGAGCCCACGCCGACGGACCGGCCGACCGTGCTGTTCCTGGGACGCCACGAGGCGCGCAAGGGCCTGAACGTCCTGCTCGACGCCTTCGCACAGGTGGACCGGCCCGCCGAGCTGTGGGTGGCAGGTGACGGGCCGCAGAGCGAGGTCCAACGACGGCGCCACCCCGAGTCCGACCGGGTGAAGTGGCTGGGCATGCTGAGCGACGAGGAGAGGGACGCCCGGCTGATGGGGGCGGACGTGCTGTGTGCCCCCTCCCTGCACGGTGAGTCGTTCGGCGTGGTGGTGCTCGAAGGCCTGGCCGCCGGGTGCTCGGTCGTCGCCTCGGACCTGCAGGGCTACCGCTCGGCCGCCGGCGGGCACGCCGCCCTGGTGCCCCCGGGGGACGTCACCGCGCTGGCGCGCGCCCTGGGCGTGGCGCTGGCCGACGCCGCCGAGGGCAGCGGGCAGTCCTCGGCGGACGCGCTGAAGGCCGCCGCGAACCATGCCCAGAGCTGGTCGATGGAGAGCCTGGCCGAGCGGTACCTCGAGGTATACGAGCGGGCCATCGCCGCCTTCGCCCGGCGGTGATCGTCGTCGGGCCGTCGGGCGGCACCGGCACGGTCCACGACGGCGGCGCCGGTCACCCCGAACGGCCGGCCCGGATCGATGCCGTGATGGCCGGCGTGGGCGACGTGGCGCGCCAGCTCGGGAGCGATCTCGAGCTGGTGGCTCCCGTGGCGGCCGATGGGGCGGCGCTGGCCCGGGTGCACTCCCCGGCGTACCTGACCCGCCTTGAGGCGTTCTGTCGATCGGGCGGTGGCCACCTGGACCCCGACACGTTCGCCAACCCCGACTCGTGGCAGGCCGCGCTCCTCTCGGCCGGGGCGGGACTGCAGGCCATCGACCTCCTCCGCGAGCGGGGCCGGGGGGTGGCGTTCGTGGCCACCCGGCCGCCGGGCCACCATGCCCTGGGCGATCGCGCCATGGGCTTCTGCCTGGTGAACAACGTCGCCGTGGCCGCCGCGGCCCTGGCGGCGTCGGGCGAGCGGGTGCTGGTCGTCGACTGGGACGTGCACCACGGCAACGGGACGCAGGCGGCGTTCTGGGACGACCCGTCGGTGCTCTACGTCTCGACCCACCAGTACCCCTTCTACCCGGGCACCGGCGCGGCCGGCGAGGTGGGAGGGGGCGGGGCGCCGGGCCTTACGGTGAACGTTCCGGTGCCCGCCGGGGCGACGGGCGACGTGCTGCGCCGTGCGCTCGACGAGGTGGCGGCCCCGGTCATTCGAGGAGTTCGCGCCGAGCTGGGTCCTGGTCTCGGCGGGCTTCGACGCCCACCGGGACGATCCGCTGGCCGAGCTGGCCCTCTCGAGCGGGGACTTCACCGAGCTGGCCCAGACCGTGGCCGGCTATGCGCCGGCGCCCGGGCGTCTGGTGCTGTTCTTGGAGGGGGGCTACGACCTGGCGGCCCTGCGCTCCTCGGTCCGGTCCACCTTGGCCGCCCTGGCCGGGACGCCAGACCCGGGTGGGCCCGGGTCGGGTGATACCGAGCGGCCGACGTCGGGCGGCCCCGGGTCCGAGTACGTCGCCGCGGCGGTCGCCGAGCGCCGGCGGGCGCTCCAGGTAGGCTGAGCGTTCCGATGGCCGACGAACGTACAGACGGCACCCCTCCCGCAGCAGGGGGGAGTGGCGGGGGATCGAACCGGAACCGGAACCGCAATCGGAACCGCAACCGGAACCGGAATCGGAACGGGGCCGGTGGGGGCAGCCGGCCGGCTCGGGTGGCCAGGCTCCCCGGTCGGGCGAGCGTCCACGCTCGGGTGGCCAACCCCAGCGGTCCGGAGGCGGGTCCCGGTCCGGCGGCCAGTCGAACCGCAGCGGGGGCGGACCGCGCAGCACGCCACCGGCGCCGGTGGCGCTGGCTCCACGGGTCATCGAGCCCGGGCTCGGCGCCTCCGAGGTGCTGCCCGGCGAGGTGGCGGCCAACCGGCGCCACGCCGTGGCGCTGTGCGCGCTGGCCGCCGTGGTGCCCGCCGTCGTGGTCGGCGTCGTCGTGGCGCTGGTGGCGTCGCTGGTGCTCGGAGCGGTGGCCCTCGTGGCGGCGGAGGTGGTTTTCGGCTACGGGCTGTGGCGGGCCGCACCGGGTGTGGCCCTGCGCCAGGTCGGCGCGGTGCAGGTCCACGAGCACGACCACCCCCTGGTCTTCAACGTGGCCGAGGGGCTGTGCGCCACCTTCGGCCTGCGCATGCCGCGACATCTACGTGGTCTACGACGCCGTCCCCAACGCCTGCGCGCTGGGACGCAACGCCACGTCGGCCGTGCTGGTGGTGACCTCGGGCCTGCTCGAGACGATGGGCCCCATTGAGCTCGAGGGGGTGATCGCCCACGAGCTGGCCCACGTCAAGCGGGACGACAACGGCGTGTCGGTCATCGCGCTCATGCTGGCCCGCTTCGCCGGGGCGGGGCTGTTGCGCCGGTGCGTGGGGGAGAACAGGGAGTACCGGGCGGACGTCGTCGGTGCGTCGGCCGTGCGCTATCCCGCGCGGCCTGCTCGATGCGCTGCGCCTGATGGAGAAGGCGCCCCCGCCCTCGGGGAACTCGGTGTTCAGCCCCGGCCGCTTCGCCGCCACCAGCTATGTGTGGATCGATCCCTCCGTCGGCCGTCACGACGAGCCGATGCCCGTGGGGGATCTCGACGCCACGTCGGTGAGGGCCGCCGCGCTGAGCGAGTGGTGAGGTTGGGGCGGCCCGCCCTCGTAGACTGGGGCCATGAGTAGCGCCGAGGTGCCGAACACCGAGCCCCGCATCGACCGGGAGTCGACGGGCACGTTCACGGTCAAGCGGGGGCTGGCCGACATGCTGCGGGGCGGGGTCATCATGGACGTGGTCAACGCCGAGCAGGCCAAGGTGGCCGAGGATGCCGGCGCCGTCGCCGTCATGGCCCTCGAACGGGTGCCGGCCGACATCCGGCGTGACGGCGGCGTGGCGCGCATGAGCGACCCCGAGCTGATCGAGGGGATCCAGGCGGCCGTGACCATCCCGGTCATGGCCAAGGCGCGCATCGGGCACTTCGCCGAGGCCCAGGTCCTCCAGAGCCTGGGCGTCGACTTCATCGACGAGTCCGAGGTCCTCTCGCCGGCCGACGAGGAGTACCACATCGACAAGTGGGGCTTCTCCGTCCCCTTCGTCTGCGGGGCCACGAATCTGGGTGAGGCGCTCCGGCGTATCTCGGAGGGTGCGGCCATGATCCGCTCGAAGGGCGAGGCCGGGACCGGGAACATCGTCGAGGCCGTGCGGCACCTGCGGTCGATCCAGAGGTCGCTGCGCGCCATCGCCGCCTGCGCCGACGGCGCCGAGCTGTACGGGTGGGCCAAGGAGCTGCGCGCACCGGTGGGGCTGGTGCAGGAGATCGCCTCGTCGGGTCGCCTGCCCGTGCCGCTGTTCTGCGCCGGGGGGATCGCCACGCCGTCGGACGCCGCGCTGGTGATGCAGCTCGGCGCCGAGGCCGTCTTCGTGGGATCGGGCATCTTCAAGAGCTCCGATCCCGGCCCGGATGGCCTCGGCCGTGGTCGAGGCGACCGCGCACTTCAACGACGCCGACCACGTGGCCAAGGTCTCCCGCGGTCTGGGGGAGGCCATGCGCGGCCTCGAGCTCTCGGCCGTGACGGAGCGCCTGGCCGATCGAGGGTGGTAGCGGCTCCCGCTGCCCCGACCACGATCGGTGTGCTGGACCTGCAGGGCGACGTGCGTGAGCACGTCGCCGCGCTGGCCGAGCTGGGCGCGGCGAGCCGGCCGGTCAAGCGGCCCGGCGACCTGGCCGGGCTGGCCGGACTGATCCTGCCCGGCGGCGAGTCCACCACCCTGTCGATGCTGTTGACCTCCACCGGCCTGTTCGACTCGGTGGCGGCCCTGCTCGAGGAGGGGTTTCCCGTCCTCGGGACCTGCGCCGGGCTGGTGCTGCTGGCCCGAGAGGTGCTCGACGGGCGGCCCGATCAGCGGTCGTTCGGGGCCGTGGACGCCGTCGTCCGGCGCAACGGTTTCGGGCGGCAGGTGGCGTCCTTCGAGACCCGGCTGGAGTTCGGGGAGGGCCCGCCCCTCCCGGCCGTCTTCATCCGCGCGCCGTACGTGGTCTCGGTGGGGGCGGGGGTCGACGTGTTGGCGACCGTGCGGCACCGGGTCGAAGGTGAGGTGGAGGCGGAGTCCCCGGCGCTGGTGCGCCAGGGCGTCGTGCTGGCGTCGTGCTTCCATCCCGAGCTGACCGACGATCGCCGGGTGCACCGCCTCTTCGTGGAGATGTGCTCGGTCTCATAACGCTGCTCGAGTCGGTACTATGGAGGGGCGCGACCGACTGAGGAGGCGCAGATGTGGATCGTCGCGGAAGTCCTGCTCGGACTGGTGGTTCTCGGGCTGTTGATCGGCCTCCACTCCGGTCCGCACGCGCACATCGGCGCCGGTGCGATCGGTGTGATCGGTGCGGCCTGGCTCGTGTTCATGGCCGTCGACGGGCGGTCCGCTCCCGTGCTGTGGGCTCTGCTCCTGGTGGATCTCGCCGTGTCCGTCGCGGTGGTCGCCCTGGCGTGGAAGGGGCTGTCGGGGCGCCACACCGTTGCGCCGGTGCATCACCCCATTGAGGAACGGCGCCTCGGCCCGTTGGAGGCCTCCGAGGGCGTGGCCGTCAGCGACCTGACGCCCGAGGGGATCGTGCGGGTCCGCGGCGAGGAGTGGTCCGCCGTGTCGGTCAACGGGCCGGTGCCGGCGGACACCAAGGTGCAGGTCCTCCGGGCGGGCGGCGTGCGGCTCGAGGTGTGGGGCGAGAACGGCGAAGTGGCGCCCAGGGAGCGGTTCGAGGAGTGGTACCTGTGATGATCTTCGAGGTGGTGGCCGGCATTGTGGTCTTCCTCCTGATACTGGCGTGCGGTTTCTCCGTCCGGATCGTGCGGGAGTACCAGCGCATCGTCCTGTTCCGGCTCGGCCGGGCCGTGGGGCTCAGGGGCCCCGGCCTCGTGCTGATCAACCCGGTCACCGATCGGACCGTCGTGGGTCGATCTGCGCGAGCGCTTTCTGGAGATCCCCCACCAGACGGCCATCACCAAGGACAACGCGTCCATCTCCATCGACTTCATCATCTTCTACAAGGTCGTCGACCCCTCCATGTCCGTCCTGCAGGTGCAGAACTTCGCCGCCGCTGCGCAGAACGTGGCCGCCACCACGCTGCGCAGCGTCGTCGGGCGACATGCTGCTCGACGACGTGCTGTCCAAGCGCGAGGACATGAACGCATCGCTGCGCATCCGCCTCGACGAGGTGACCGAGCGCTGGGGCGTCAAGGTGACCACCGTGGAGGTCCGCGAGGTGAACCCGCCCACCGGCGTCCTCGATGCCATGACCCGCCAGATGTCGGCCGAGCGCACCCGGCGGGCGGCGATCACCGAGGCCGAGGGTCAGAAGCAGGCGGCCATCACCCTCGCCGAGGGCACCAAGCAGGCGGCCATCCTCGGCGCCGAAGGGGAGCGCCAGTCGGCCATCCTCCGGGCCGAGGGGCTGGCCGCGGGGCTCGAGAAGATCTTCGTCGTCGGGCAGGGTCTCGATCGCAACACCATGCAGCTGCAGTACCTCGAGACGCTCAAGCAGGTCGGCACGTCGCCGTCGACGAAGATCGTCGTACCGATGGACCTGCTGGGCGGTCTGGTGAACGGGCTGCAGGGGGCCGTATCGAGCGAGCAGGCCAACCACGCGATCGGGTCGAACGGATCGGTGGCGGCCGCCAACGGGTCGACGGCGCCCGCCAGCGATTCGGAGGCCGGGGGGGGCGGGGGGGGGGGGGGAGGGGGGGGGGGGGGGGGGGGGGGGGGGGGGGGGGGGGGGGGGGGGGGGGATGGCCGGGTTGTTGAGAGACGTGAGCCTGCCGAGTGGGGATCGTGCGATCCACATGCCACTGCGCCCGGTCGGAAACGTCGGCCGCCGCCGCGTCTACGGCGACCCTAACCTCTGGGCCGGCGTCAGCCGCCCGCTAGGGCATCACCGTTCAGGTACGCCACCTCCAGCTCGGCACCGTCCGGATCCCGGAAGAAGACGGAGTGCAGGGCGGGCCCGAACTTCGTGACCTCGCCGGGCGAGGCCCCGACGGCGACCAGACGGTCCCGGATGTCGAGCAGCTCCTCCTCCGAATCCACCGACAGGGCGTAGTGGTCGATGGGACCTCGGCCGCCCATTTGGGTGCGGTCACCGACGATGGAGTCCGCCGCAACCTCGAACACGTTGAGCGCGCTCTCACCGCCCATGTTCACGATGGCCATACGTGGGTGGTCGCCCTGTTGTTCCATGACCGTGATCACTTCGGCGCCGAAGATGTCCTGGTAGAAGGCTAGATAGCGGTCCAGGTCCCCGGTCATCGTGGCCACGTGGTTGAAACCCGTCGTGCGTAGTCGACTCGTCATGTGCGCCTCCGATCTGAGCCCGTGCCTCACGCTAATGGCGCCCGATGCGCCGTATGCGCCGTCGACCCGTGGGAGGGCGCCGGTGATCAGTGGACGGGCAGGGGAGGTAGTGGGGTCTGCCCCACGGCGGACTCGAGCCGCTCGTAGGGGATCTTCTCTCCGGCTTCTATGGCCACCGCCAGCCGGTTCTCGGGAGGCGGGAGCGGACAGGTGGCCAGGTCGGTGTAGGCGCAGGGCAGGTTTACGGCCCGGTTGAAGTCGACGATCAACGCTCCGTCCTCCGCCACGGGCCCGAGAACCACCGAGCGGTTGGCGGCGTAGGTGGTGACGCCCGATGTGGCGTCGGTGAACAGCACCAACAGCTGGCCGTCGCGCGGGCCGGGAAAGGCGGTCAGCGCCAGGTCGGTCCCGTCGACGGAGACCTCGACCCGTCCGACGGCATGGTAGACGTGCTCCAGGCCCTCGACCGCCGCGCCGACCTTGGTGGGCCGGGGCTCGGCGAAGGGGCTGAACCGGCCGGGTAGCGCCCAGCTTGGGTCGGGCGCGTAGGCAGGGGTGCCGGTGAAGGCGACCCGCAGCGGATTGTCCGGATGGCGCGGCCGGATGAGGTCGTAGCCGCCCCTCTTGGCCACCTCCACCACATTGTCGTCCCACGAGGCGCGCACGCTGGCTCGCTCGGGAATCACCCCGAACGCATGGCCGCCGGTGCACGCCTCGCCGTCGACGATCAGCTCCTCGCCCGCGGCGAGCGCGACGGACACACCCTTGGGCCCCGTGGACCAGGCGCCGGGGACGTCGTCGAAGCGTTGGGGGTCGCCACCGAGCCAGTGGATGTTGGTGATCGCCAGGAAGCCGTGCCGGTCGCCCATGATCCCCTCGTGGTGGCGGTGCCACGCCTCCCACTCTCGGGCAAAGGTCATAGGGTCGGTCTCGGTGGCTTGCGTCATGTCGGTCATTCAACCATCTCGAGAACCATCGCGACGCGTACTTGCGTCGTGCGTTCGGCCGAGAGTTTCGGCCCAGAGTTCGACCGAGCGTTCGACCGAGAGTTCGGCGGAGAGTTCGACCGAGAGTTCGGCGGGGTCGTAGGCGCGCAACAGCCTGTCTGATTACAAAAGACGGGACAATCTGGGGCCTTAAGCGCGTAAAAAGTCGCTAAGAAACTTGCTCAGGGTTTTCGAGGGTCTGCCTTCTCTAAGTGGTTCACCGCTGTGAGCTGGGCATGTATGGCCTTTAGCCCCGTCTGGAGCTACAGACCGGAATTGCTTCATTGCATTGCTAAAAGCGACATCATGTGGAAGTTAGGTTAAGATGCTGTGACATTAACGAAGCCCGCGGTGGGCATGTGAGCGGCTGGTACGGACCAGTCAAAGGGAGGGACCACGACATGGCCCACAGAAAAGGCAGGATTTTGGCGGCGGCGACCGTCATGGCGACGGTCGTCAGCGGTTTGAGCCTCGGCTTGAGCGGTGCGACGGCGGGCGCCTCGAGCAGCGACAAGACCATCACGGTAGGTCTGTTGACCGATGCGACGGGACTCGGTGCCTCGGGCAACGCGAGCAGTGTGCAGGGCATGGAGGCCGGACAACAACTGGCCAAGCGCGACGGCTACAACCTCAAGTTCGTCGTCGGCGACACCGCCACCAGTCCGACGACCGGTCTCTCCGCCGGGCAGAGCCTGGTGGAGCAGCACCACGTGTTGGCGGTGGTCGCCGTCTCGTCGCTGACCTTCGCCGCCGCGCCGTTCTTCAAGGCGCAGGGCACGCCCGTGGTCGGCGTGGCCGAGGACGCGTCGGAGTGGCAGACCGATTCCAACATGTTCTCGGTCTACGGCATCCCCAAGACGAGCTTGGTGAACACGGGCGACGGCCTGTACCTGAAGAGCCAGGGCGTTACCAACCTCGGCTCCATCGGCTATGCCATCTCGCCGTCGTCGGCGGAGGCGGCCGAAGGTGCCGCTGATTCGGCCGAGAAGGCCGGGATCAAGGCCGGCTACGTCAACGCAGCGTTCCCCTTCGGGAGCACCAACGTGGCGCCTATCGCGCTGGCCATGAAGTCGGCCGGCGTCAACGGGCTGACCGCGGCCACCGACCCCAACACGGCCTACGCGCTGATCGCGGCCCTCAAGCAGGACGGGGTCAAGCTCAAGGCGGTGCTGCTCGCCACCGGCTACGGCGGTGACGTGACCAACCAGGCCAGCCCGGCCGAGGTCCAGGCCGCCCAGGGCGTCTCCTTCGAGAACCCCTACGAGATCCAGGAGCTGAACACGCCCGCCACCAAGCAGTTCGCCGCCGACCTCAAGGCGGCGGGGATCAAGGGCCTGCCCACCCAGTCCGAGTACAACGCCTACGTCTCGGTCGGCATGCTCATGCAGGCCCTGAAGGCGGCCGGCAACAACCCGACGCAGGCCGAGATCATCACCCAGCTGGCCAAGATCCACACCTGGAACGCGCTGGGCCTGTTCGGCAACCACCCCATTGACCTCACCAACCGGACCAACTACTCCGGTGGCTGCTTCTGGGTCGGCAAGCTGGTCGGCAAGAACTTCGAGCTGGTTCCCGGCGCCGAGCCGCTCTGCGGGAAGACCATCCCGGGCGAGACGGTCTCGCCGCCCACCTGATCGGGCAAGCTACGTGACATACCGGCCGCCGGAACCCATGGGTTCCGGCGGCCGGTGGTGCATTTGGAGCCTGGTTGGCATCTGCCGAGCGGCTCGACCCTGAGCAGCTCGACCATGAGCGGCTCGACCATGAGCGGCTCGACCATGAGCGGCTTGACCCTGATAGCCTGCAACCCACTTCGGTACCAGTCTTAAGATAGGCTGAGTCACCGACACAGCCCGGGGGGCGCGCGAACCACTGGTCAGGGACCGATCCAGCAGCGATCGGGCAAATAGGGGGGCAGCAGCATGGCACACAGGATGAGCAGGCTTCTGGCGGCAGCGACCGTCATGGCGACAGTTGCCGGCGGCGTGAGCCTTGGCGTGAGTGGTGCGACGGCGGGCGCCTCGGGAAGCTTGAAGCCCATCACCATCGGTGTGCTCACCGACGTCACCGGGCCCGGTGCCTCGGGCAACGCCACCACCGTGCAGGGCGTGCAGGCCGGAGTCGAACTGGCCAAGCGCGACGGCTACGACCTCAAGTACGTTGTCGGCGACACCGCGACCAGTCCCACGACCGCGCTCACTGCGGGGCAGAGCCTGGTGGAGCAGCACCACGTGTTGGCGGTGGTCGCCGTCTCCGCGGTGGCGTTCGGTGCGGCGCCCTTCTTCAAGGCCCAGGACACCCCGGTCCTCGGCGTGGCCGAGGACGCCTCGGAATGGCAGACCGATGACAACATGTTCTCGGCCTACGGCATCCCCAAGACGAGCTTGGTGAACACGGGCAGCGGGGAGTACTTCAAGAGCCAGGGGGTCACCAACCTCGGCTCCATCGGCTACGCCATCTCGCCGTCGTCGGCGGAGGCCGCCGAAGGGGCGGCGGCTTCGGCCGAGCACGCCGGGATAAAGGCCGGCTACGTCAACGCGGCGTTCCCCTTCGGGAGCACCAACGTGGCGCCCATCGCCCTGGCCATGAAGGCGGCCGGCGTCAACGGGCTGAGCATGTCGACCGACCCCAACACGGCGTACGCGCTCATCGACCAGCTCAAGCTCGACGGGGTCAAGCTCAAGGCGGTGCTGCTCGCCACCGGCTACGGCGGTGACGTGACGTACCAGGCCAGTGCGGCCGAGGCCCAGGCCGCCCAGGGCGTCTCCTTCGAGGACCCCTACGAGGTCATGGAGCTGAACACGCCGGCCACCAAGCAGTTCGCCGCCGACCTCAAGGCGGCGGGGATCAAGGGTCTGCCCACCGAGTCCGAGTACAACGCCTACGTCGCGGTCGGCATGCTGATGCAGGCCCTCAAGACGGCGGGCAGCAACCCGACGGGGGCCTCGGTCATCGCCTCCCTGTCCAAGATCCACACCTGGGACGCGCTGGGCCTGTTCGGCAACAACCCCATTAACCTGGCCAACCGGACCAACTTCTCCGGTCACTGCTTCTGGGTGGGCAAGTTGGAGGGCAAGAACTTCGACTTGGTCAAGGGGGCGGAGCCGCTCTGCGGGAACACCATCCCCGGCGTGACGGTCTCGCCGCCTGCCTGAGGTCGTCGCGTTCCCGACGCTCTTTGACCGAAATGATGGTCAGTCGGTGACGACCGGCAGCGTGGCCCATCCTCGGACCGCGCTCGAGTCGAGGTGGGCGTTGTGGGTGTCCACCTGCCAGTCGGGGAAACGGTTCAGCACCTCGTCCAGGGCGATACGGCCTTCGAGCCGGGCGAGCGCGGCGCCCAGACAGAAATGGATGCCGTAGCCGAACGCGACGTGGTGACCGATCGTGCGATGGATGTCGAAGACGTCTCCATCGGGCGCAAAGGCCCGGTGGTCCCGATTGGCCGCGGCGGTGAGAAACATCATGGTGCTGCCCGCCGGGACGGCCTGGCCGTAGTACTCGACGTCTCGGGTGACGGCGCGACAGCTCTGGAGGGACGGCGGCTCGAACCGCAGGATCTCCTCAATGGCGTTGGTGATCAGCGACCGGTCCTGGGCTAGCTCCCGCCGCTGGTCGGGGTGGTCGGCCAGGACCTTTCCGGTCCAGCCGATCAGCCGATTGGTCGTCTCGTTGCCCGCGGTGGCCAGGACGTTGACGAAGGTCAAGATCTCCCCGCGCGTCAGGCGCCGCACGGTACCCGCCTCGTCTGTGAACTCGACCTGCAACAGCTCGGTCATCAGGTCGTCCGACGGGTGCGAGGCCCGCCACTCCATGTAGTCGCCGAAGAAGCTGGGATCGGCCAGGTTGTGCCCTTCGAAGTCCTTCGGCCGCCCGGGCTCGCGCCGGAGCCGTTTGTCGCCGTGCGCCCGGATCGCCTGCAGGTCGTCCTCCGGGATGCCGAGCAGCATCCCGATGACCCGCATGGGCATCTGCGCGCCCAGATCGGCCACGAAGTCGAACCCCCCGCGACCCACCAGCGGGTCGAGGGCACCGGCGCAGAACTCTCGGATCTGCGGCTCCAGAGCGTTCATCTTCTTCGGGGTGAACACCCGCGAGAGGACGCCGCGGTGGGCGGTGTGCATCGGCGGGTCTTCCATGATGAACACGCCCTGGGGGAACTCGAGGTTGGCCGTGATCATCTCGAGGATCACCCCGCGGGCCGAGCTGAAGGTGGAGTGGTCGACCAGGCCCTTCTCGACGTCGTCGAAACGGCTGACGGCGTAGAAGCCGTACTCATCGTTGGTGTACAGCGGCGCCTCTTCGCGCAGGCGCCGGAACACCGGGTACGGGTCGGCGTAAATCTCGAGGTCGTAGGGGTCGTAGTAGACGTCGTTGCCGGCGGTGGTTGTCGCCGTCACGACCGCGCTGGCTGCGGGACGTGCGCCACTTTCATGCCAGTACTGTGGCACCAATATGGCGACGAGGTCAACCGCCGAGCCCGGCGCTGTTCGGGCAGCTGCGACCTGCGTCTGCCGATCCGGACCACACGGCACACTACGGGGATACCGGTAGATTTCCCCCATGTCCGACGTCAAGAGCCCATCACCGATCATCAGCTACTTCGTCAAGGAGATCGAGCGGGACCTTCCCGCCGAGGAGAAGGAGAAGCTGGCGCGCTACTCCGACGCCATCGCCAAGACGACGCACCACGGGGACTTCCGGCGGGCATGGCACTGCGCGGAGTGGGCGATCCGCATGGCGGAGGGGCCGTCGTCCTCGCACCTAGGCCACATCGTCAAGGATCTCAAGGAGCTCCGCAAACTCGAGAAGGACAGCGTCTTCGGCGCCGATTTCGGACTGCGGAAGGACGGGGGGATGTTCGCCCCGGGCGAGGATGCCGAGCTCCAGTGGGTCGACGACACCGTCGCCGTCGCCAGGGCCAGGGCGGAGCGATCGGGGTGGGAGGCCGTTCCCTGGGAGGATCTGCTCGCCGAACTGCTGGCCATCGCCCCGCCCGACGCAGCGGCCTGATCAACCAGCCTGATCAGGCCTCGTCCTCGGACGCCAGGGCGGACGCCAGCGCCCGAAAGCGGAACGCTCCGGGTGTCAGCTCGCCCGTGGCGCGCGCCCGCTCGAGCGCGGTCGACCACCACGCCAAGTCGTCGAGGACCACCGTGAGGCCGACGTCGGTCAGGGGATTGGTCGGCTCGCCGTCACCGCCGAAGGCGTCGGTGACATAGGGGATGATCACGGTGTTGCGCAGCGGCACCATTTCGGTCTCGATGGCGATGTGCGCGAAATGCTCTATGGCCCGGGCGCCACCGGCGATTCCTCCGCTGTAGCTGACGACCGCCACGGGCTTGTTGCGCAGCGCGAAGGAGATGAACACGCTGTCGATGGCGTTCTTCAGGACACCGGGAACGCTGTGGTTGTACTCCGGGGTGACGACCAGGTAGGCGTCACCCTCCTTGACCTTCTGGTTCCAACGCTTCACGATCGGATCGGAGTAGGTCGGATCGGTGCGGTCGCCGATGGTCCCGGCGTGCTCGCCGAACATCGGCAGCGGCCATTCGCGCAGGTCGAGCAGTTCGACGTCGAAGGCACCGTGGGCCGACGCCCGCCGGAGGACCCAGGGGACGACGCGCTCGGCCGCCCTCGTCGGGCGCGTGCTGCCGACGATCACCTGAAGCTTGGACACGGCGTCTCCTCGGTGGTTCAGGGGCGATTAGGAACGCTCGACTCGTAAGACGATCGTTCCTGACACCTTGTCGTGCAATGTCTGGTTCATACGGTCCCACAGGGGGAAGAGCATGTCGATGACCCACGGCACGAACAACAAGAAGGCCAGGAGCATCTCGAACGCGGCGCGCCCGAGGGCCGGGCCGTAGCCGATGGGGGCTCCCGAGGAGAGCTTCACCGCCTTGGTCCCCATGATCATCATGCCGAGGGTCTGCCCCCGGGTGCTGCCGCACATAAAGGTTCCGTAGGCGATCACGATGAGCGGCGAGAGGAGGGCACCGGGCAGGCCCACCCTGAAGTTGGTGTTGTTGGTAGTGGACGTCGCCAGGTGGCTGTAGTGGTAGGAGTGGGTGAGGATGGAGATCGGCACGCTCACGACGAGCAGGATGACCCAGTCGATCAACCACCCGGCGAGTCGTTGACCGTAGTCGGCCAGCGGCGGCGACAGCGAGGGAGGTGAGGCGGCGTAGGGGTACGGGGCAGAGCCGACCGGATAGGGGCCCGGGCCCGGGGGCGCAGAGAAGGGTGACGGGGGCGCAGAGAAGGGTGACGGGGGCGACGGAGGGGGCGTGGGCGGCGGAGGTGGTGGCGGAGGCTGGAAGGTCGGGTGCGACTCGGGTGGATACCACTTGCCGTCCGACGCCATCCACCAACCGGGCCCCCGCGAGACGTCGGACATCTTCCACCTCCCGTCACGACGGCCCGTCCCGCCCGCCCCACTATGCCACCGGGCGACACGCGTTCGGGGGTTCTTGCCGCCCGCTCACCGGGGGGTCTCGGGCCAGTCGAACGCCGAAAGGGAGGCCAGCGCGTGCACCAACGCCTGCGTCCCGTCCCGGCCGCGACCCTGTGCCTGCAAGGCGACGTAGAGCTGGTCGGCCAGGGCCAGGCCCGGCAGCGCCAGACGAGCCCGTTTCGCTTCGGCCAACGCAATGCCGAGGTCCTTGACCAGGTGGTCGACGAGAAAGCCCGGGGCGAAGTCGCCGGCCACCGCCCGCGGGGCCAGGTTCGCCAGCGACCAGCTGCCCGCGGCGCCACCGGACACCGAGGAGAGCACATCGTCGAGGCTGAGCCCCGCCCGCAAGGCGTAGACGAGCCCTTCGGCCATCGCCACCATCGTGCCGGCGATCAGGATCTGATTGACCATTTTGGTGTGCTGACCCGCCCCGTGCTCTCCTTGGCGAACGATGGTGGTGCCCATCGTCTCGAAGCACGGCCGCATCGCCTCGAAGACGTCGGCCGGTCCGCCCACCATGATCGACAGCGATCCGTTGCGGGCGCCCACGTCGCCACCCGACACGGGCGCGTCGAGCGTGTGCACGCCGCGGGACGCGGCGATCTCGGCGATCTCCACCGCCAGGGAGGGCTCGCTGGTGGTCATGTCCACCAGCACCGCGCCCGGCCGGGCACCGCCGAGGGCCCCCGCCTCGCCGAGCACCACCTCCCGGACGTCCTCGGGGAACCCGACCATGGAGAAGACCACGTCGCTCGCCGCTGCGACCTGGCGCGCCGTGTCTGCCCACTCGGCCCCCTCCTCCAGCAGGTTCTCGGCGCGTGCGCGCGTTCTGGTGGTGACCGTGATCTTGTACCCGCGGCGTACCAGGTGGCCGCACATGGACGAGCCCATCACGCCCGTGCCCACCCAGCCGACGCGCGTCGAATCGGGGGAGGCGGGCGCGAGAGCCATCCGCGGGGAACCTAACTGCGGTTCCAACGGGCCGTCAACCGAAGGGCTAGAGTCCCACCGATCGGGCGCGCACGTTTGGAGTTGCGGCGCGCGCGGCGTGGGCGTGGGAAGGGAGGGCCGGTGGGGACCGTGAGCGGACCGGTGCGCGAGACCGGCGTCTTGTACGAGTGTGGCGTTCCGCACCGGTCATCTCCCGGCTCCAACGCCGTGGAGACCCCCGCGAGCGGCCGGCACCGTTGAGCACGAGCCCGGCCCGCCTGCCGCCGCTGCCGGAGGATCGTTGGGACGACGAGGCGCGCCGGGCGGTCGAGGAGAACGGCGCCTTGCTGCTCCTGCGGCCGGTGCCGAACTCGGTCACGACGTTGCTGCACCACCCCCGTCTGGCCGGGGCGTGGCTGGCCTACAACACCGTGCTGCTGCGCTCGCCTGCGCTCCCACCCCGTCTGCGCGAGCTGGCGATCCTGCGGGCCATGTGGCGCACGGCGTCCACCTACCTCTGGCTCGACCACGTGCGGGTGGCGATGGGGATAGAGATGAGCCTGGACGACATCGGCGCGATCCCGCTCGGTCCCCGTGCCGGCGTCTGGTCTCCTCTGGAGGCCGCCGTCCTCTCCGCTGCCGACCAGCTGGTCGACGGCTACTCCATTGACGAAGCCACCTGGGGCGTGTTGGCCGAGCATCTCGACGCGGCGCAGCTCCTCGAGCTTCCGTTCGTCGTCGGCAGCTATGTCTGCCTGACGATGGTCTACAAGAGCGTCGGCACCGAGGTCGACGACTTTCTCAAGGCCATACCGGCGCCGGCCATGCCGGAGAGCGACGCGTCGGCCAGGTCCGGCGCAGAATGAGGGAGGATGCGGTGAAGCTTCTCGACGGCAAGGTGGCGATCGTGACCGGGGGTGGCTCGGGCGTGGGCCGGGGGGTGTGCATCGCGTTGGCCCGGGCCGGCGCCCGGGTGGCCGTGTCGAGCCGCACGGTGGCCAAGTGCGACGCGGTGGTGAAGGTGATCGATGCGGACGGGGGGGAGGCGATGGCCGTGGAGTGCGACGTGAAGCTCCCCGAGCATGTCGACGCGTGCGTCGCCACGACGCTCGAGTCCTACGGCGGGATCGACATCCTCGTGAACGCGGCCGACGATCCTCGGGTCGACGTGCCGTTCCTCGAACTGACCGAGGAGGTCATGGCGGCGTCTTGGCAGACCGGCGTCATGGGCACCTTGCGCTTCACCCAGGCGTGCGTGCCGCACATGCTGGCCCGGGGCGACGGCGCGGTCGTGAACGTCGCTTCCGGCGCCGGTCTCCTGGCCCCTATCGGGATGGGGGCCTACTCGGCGGCCCAGGAGGCCATCCGCTCCCTCACTCGCACGGCGGCGATGGAGCTGGGCCCCCAGGGCATCCGGGTCAACGTCATCTGCCCGGTTGCGTCGGGTTCCGAGTCGCTGGACCGGTGGATCATGCACGATCCCGATCGGGTGGCGGCCTACGTCGCCAACACGCCGTTGCGACGGATGGGCGATCCGGTCGACGACGTCGGCGAGGGTGTCGTGTTCCTGTGCGGCCCCCAGAGCCGCTATGTGACCGGGACGACCTTGATGCTCGACGGCGGCCGCTCCTACCTGCGC
Organism: uncultured Acidimicrobiaceae bacterium; assembly: GCA_963779735.1. Lineage (GTDB taxonomy): Bacteria > Actinomycetota > Acidimicrobiia > Acidimicrobiales > RAAP-2 > Bog-473. The sequence goes on along the minus strand of CAVZZJ010000009.1, from coordinate 237,494 downwards.
TGAACCGGACCCGGGGGAGCCGATCCCTCCGACCGGAGCCCGACGTTCTCGTGGGGGTGGCCGACCCTTAGGCCAAGGAGATGAGGCTCGGCGCGCCGCGGTGGAATGATGGGCGCCCGAGCGATGACGAGGAGGCCGAGAGTGGCTCGAGCGCAGAACGACCTTGGGCAAGAGGTCTGGCTGGACAAGCTGGCGATCCGTGAGGTCCTGGAGCGCTTCATGCGCTGCGACGACGATCGGGCGATGGACCAGCTGATGGGGCTCTTCGATGAGGCGGCCGTGTTCCAGGCCGGCGATGGGGAGCATGTCGGGCAGGACGCGATCAGGGCGTTCATCGCGCGGTCGCAGCGGCCCGATCCGCCGCATTGGACCGCGCCGGGCGAGCTCCGCCGGCAACCCACCACGGCCCATCTGTGCGTGAACCCGTTGATCGAGGTGGACGGCGACCTCGCGACCGCTGAGTCGGACTTCGTCGTTTTCATGGCGGACGAGTCGGCGCGTCCGTTCCCCGCCTACGTCGGGAGGTTCCGCGATCGGCTCCGGCGAGTCGAGAGCGGTCGCTGGGTCATCACCAACCGCACGTCGGTCACCCTCGCTCCGCGCGCCGCCTCCTGAGACCAGGGCGGAACCGGTGCGCGTGCATCTCCTCGACGGGACCTACGAGCTGTTCCGCCACTTCTTCGGGCAGCCTCCGAGGGCGGGCGAGGACGGAGCGGAGATCGGCGCCACCTACGGCGTGGTCGCCACGGTGCTCGCCATGCTCGAGGGGGGCGTCACGCACCTAGGGGTGGCCACCGACCACGTGATCCCCTCGTTCCGCAACGAGCTGTGGCCGGGCTACAAGACCGGGGAGGAGGTGCCCGAGGTCCTCCGATCGCAGTTCGACATGGTGGAGGAGGCCCTTTGGGCACTCGGGGTCGTGGTCTGGCCCATGGTCGACCTCGAAGCCGACGATGCGCTGGCATCGGCCGCAGCCGTGGCCGCCGACGACCACGGCGTCGAGCAGGTGATCATCTGCACGCCGGACAAGGACCTGTCCCAGTGCGTGGCCGGACGCCGGGTCGTGCAGCTCGATCGCCGCAAGGACCTGCTCATCGACGAGGACGGCGTACGGGCCAAGTTCGGGGTGTCGCCCACCTCCATCCCGGACTGGCTGGCGCTGGTGGGCGATGCCGCCGACGGGTTCCCCGGCCTGAGCGGGTGGGGCAAGCGCTCGGCCGCGGTGGTCCTGGCGCACTACGTACATCTCGACTCCGTTCCGGACGACGTCGCGCACTGGGATCCCGCGGTGCGCAAGGCGGTCCGCGGGGCGGAACGGCTGGCGGCCACTCTGCGGGACCAGCGCGATCTGGTGGAGCTGTTTCGCGTGCTAGCCACGCTCCGGGTCGAGCGATCCCTGTTGGCACAGGTCGCCGACCTCGAATGGCGCGGGCCCACCCCGGCATTCGACGAAGCGTGCCACCGCCTGCGGGCCCCGGCCCTGGCGGCGCGTGCTGCCTCCCTGGCGCGGCCGGGCGGCGGAAGGGACGGCACCATCAGCAGCTGACGTGCGGTGCCGGTCACGGTGACCATCCGCCGTCGACGCCCGGCGCGGCGGACTCCGCCGGGGATCGCCCAGGCATCGGGGGCTAGCCGACCGGTGATAAAAGTGATATCTATTAGATATCACTTTTATCAGGAGGAACACCGTGGACAGCACCCCATCACCTATCGCCGGAGCCACCGGAGCCACCGGAGCCACCGGAACCACCGGCGCCGCCGCCGCACCCGTCGGGCACCAGGGCGCCCGGGTCGACATCACCGAGCGCCCCGCCTTCGCCGCCATCGGCTGGTTCGGCGTCATCGTGCTCGCCGGCTGCATCGCCGGCGCGGTGGCCGCCGGCAAGGACGGCACGACGTGGATCGTGCTGCCGATCGTGGTCTTCGTCTTGGTGGTCACGTCGCTGGTCATCGTCCCCCCGGGCCAGACCTCGGTGCTCCAGTTCTTCGGCCGCTACATCGGCACCGTCCGCCGCCCCGGCTTTTGGTGGGTCGCCCCGCTGACCGCGCGCCGCCGGGTCAGCATCAGGGTCCGCAACTTCGAGACCGGCCACCTGAAGGTCAACGACGCCGACGGCAACCCGGTCGAGATCGCGGCGATCGTCGTCTGGCAGGTCGCCGACACGGCCAGGTCCACCTACGCCGTGGACAGCTACGGGGATTTCGTCTCCGTGCAGGCCGAGTCGGCGCTGCGTCATGTCGCCACGAGCCATCCCTACGACGACACGACGGGCGCCGGGACGTCGCTCCGGGGATCCACCGACATCGTCTCGGCGCAGTTGGCGGCCGAGGTGGCCGAGCGCGTCTCCATTGCCGGCGTCGAGATCGTCGAGGTCCGGATCTCCCATCTGGCCTACGCGCAGGAGATCGCGCAGGCCATGCTGCGGCGTCAACAGGCCAACGCGGTGGTGGCGGCCCGCTCGCGCATCGTGGAGGGCGCGGTGGGAATGGTGGAGATGGCGCTCAACCGGCTGAGCGAGGGAGGCGTCGTCTCGCTCGACGAGGAGCGGACGGCCGCCATGGTGAGCAACCTGATGGTGGTGCTGTGTGGCGACCAGCCACCGTCGCCGGTCGTCAACACGGGCTCGCTCTATACGTGAGCGAGCGGCGACAGATCCTGCTGCGCGTCGATCCGGCGGTGCACGACGCCATCAGCCGCTGGGCCAACGACGAGCTGCGCAGCGTCAATGCCCAGATAGAGGTGCTCCTGCGGAGGGCCTTGCGCGAGGCGGGACGCATGCCCACGCAGGCGGCACCGCTGCCCCGGCGTGGCCGCCCCCGGGCCACGCCGGACTGAGCGACCGCCCCGGCAGCTCGACGTCCACTGCCGCCAAGGGTTCACTCGACGGCGAGCCCAATAGGATTGCCATCGCGTAGGATGCGGGGCAGGAATCGGAGCCTTGCATTGTCCTCTTGCCCCTCACGTCGCACTCGGTTTAGGAACCGCTGGCCGCGGGCGAGCAGATGACTGAATCCGAGCGCGAGAAGGGCTATGAGCCGTCGGCCGATTCGCCGCTGTTCATCCTCGCTATGGATCACCGGGCATCCTACGGTCGTATCCTGTTCGGCGTCGAAGGTGCCCCGACCGAGCCGCAGCTGGCCGACATGCGGAACACCAAAATGGTCATTTACGAAGGCGCACGCCAAGCGGTGGCCGACGGTCTCGCCACCGGTCGTGCCGGAGTTCTCGTCGATGAGAGGCTCGGTGCCGACGTGGCTAGGCGGGCCAAGGCCGACGGGTTCGTGTTGGCCATGCCCATCGAGAAGAGCGGGACCGAGCTCTTCGAGCTGGAGTACGGCGACCGCTACCCCGAACACGTGGAGGCGTTTGACCCGGACTTCTTCAAGGTCCTGGTCCGCTACAACCCGGCCAACAAGCCCGACGATCGGACGACGCAGATAGAGCGGCTGGCCGAGGTGTCTACCTGGGCCGAACGTTCTGGGCGGCCGTGGCTCTTCGAGCTCCTCGTCCCTGCCACCAGGGAACAGCTGGCGCGGAGCGAGGACCGGTTCCACTTCGACCGTGATGTCCGACCGGCGTTGACGGCCGAGACGATCGGGTCGTTCAATGACGGAGGGGTGCATCCGACGGTCTGGAAACTCGAAGGCTACGAGACCACCGACGGCGCCGAGCTGGTCCTCCGGACGGTAGCCGCCGAGACGGCCTTCCCGGCCGAATGCATCGTCCTCGGCCGAGATGCCCCGATGGAGCAGGTCGAGCACTGGATTGACGTGGCTGCGCCTCTGCCGGGGTTCGCCGGCTTCGCCGTCGGCCGCAGTCTCTGGGAGGCTGCGCTGCAGGATCTGATCGCCGGGCGCATCGAGCGGAAGCAGGCGGTCACCATCATCGCCGATCGGTATCGAAGGCTGATCGACACCTACTGCGCCGCTCGCCAGCCGGGGAGTGGTGTGCGAGCGGAAAAGGGTGACCCGCCTACCGGTGGTGTCGACTAGGCGTTCCCGTCACGCTGCGTCCTGCCCGTTGTCGCCGATGTAGGCGCGGCGGATGGAGACGTCGCCGAAGTGAGTCCGCGCCCGCACCTTGAGCGCGTCCTGGGATGGCTCCGGCTGCCGACTCAGCTCCAGAAGGTTGCGCACCTGGCCAAAGTTGGTGTGAAGGTCCAACCAGGCGGCCACCCCCGAACGGACGGCCACATCCACGTTGCCGAGCGCCGTCTCGGCGACGATGACGCCCCGATCCACCTCGCCGAGGCGGATGTGGCCGTTGGCCGTCTTGGCCGTAACCGACGCCCGGGATCGGTCAACTTCGATCTCGCCGTTGGCCGTCCTCACCTGAAGATCTCCCTCGGCCTGCCCGATCCGGACGTCGCCGTTGCTGTTCTTGATCGTCGTCGCACCGCCGATCCAATCGACCCTGACGGCCCCGGTGCCCGTGGCCAGGTCGGTCGCCCCGGCGACCTGCTCCAACGTGATGTCGCCGGCTCCGGTCTTGTAGTGGCATTCGCCCAGTACTCCCGCGCAACGCAGGGCGGCGAGCCCGGCATGACCGCGCAGCCGCGAGCCGGTTGGGACCTCCATGCGCACCTCAATCGACGCGCGGCCCCCGCGCAGGCCGTAGCGCCTCAAGCCGCCGTTCGCTCTGACCCGGAGTACGCCGCGGGCGTACTCCACGCTGGTCTCTTCGGCGGCGGTCACGTCGGCGGGCTTGGCGGGGTCGCTGGGCCGCACCTCGACCACGGTGTCGGCTCGGTCGCTCGCCACGATCCGCAGGTCACCGACGCCGATCTCCACGCTGATCGCTATCGGCTGGGGGGTGTCGAAGGTTGGCATGACGGTCCTTTCCTCGGGTAGTGGTACATCGGTCTTTGTGGTGCGAGCGTTTCGGGTCACGAGCGCGCCCAGCCGGTGAAGCGCTGTGCACCCTGCGGGCCGCGGCGGTCCAACCGCCCCGGGGGGTCGGCGCGTTCGAGAGCGGCGGCGGCCGCCCGGACGAGCCAGGCGTTGGCCGAGAGGCCCTCGCTGGCCGCGGCCTGATCGACGCGGACCTTGAGCTGGTCGGGCAGGCGTAGGTTGATCCGGGACATCTCGCCCCCGTCCCCGGCGAGCGAGCCGACGTCGGGGACCGTTCCGCCCGCCTGATCGTCCCCGGCCACGTCGGACGGGGTGGAGATGACGAACTCGGGGTCGCGGCCCCTCAGCCGCACCTCCACCGAACCCGGCGCCAGCTCGCACGTGATCTCCTGGACGGCGGCCGCCAGTACCTCTAGGAGGGTGAGACGGACCGCCGCGTCGAGAGGCGCCAGCAGTCGTTCGGCCAGGGCCCGAGCGTCCTCACCCCCAGCGGCGGCGGCCGTGCCGAGCTGGCGGTGGATCTCGTCTACGTGCGGCTGCAGGTCCATGGGTGCCACTATGGCACCAATATGGCGTCATTGCAAGCCCCCGAGGTGCCAATAGGGAGCCGGCGGGCGCCCAAGGCCGTGGAGACACGGTGCGGTGGGGGGCGAGGGGTGAGGGGTGAGGGGCGGAGGGGGTGACGGGGTGACGGGGGCGAGGGGGGCGAGGGAGCGGGGGCCATCGGGGATTTCGGCCGGCCTTCGTGCGCAGGGCGCTCTCTTTGGCCCCTACGACGTTTCAAGATGTGACATCTCCGATCCTCGAGTGGCGATGACTCCCACCGTGTCCCTCGATGCTGTCCGTCCTACTCGGATGCGAACAGGTAGCTGACCGCGAGGCTCCGGTACGGCCGCCAGCGGTCTGAGAGCTCGAGCAACTCCTCGTCGGTCGGCAGGTGGTCAAACGCGTACTCTCGCTGGATCGTGCGTCGAAGCGCCGGGTCGCCCGAGAGGAACACGTCGGGCCGGTTGAGGGCGACCAGCAAGAAGCCGCGCGCTGTCCATGGTCCGATCCCGGGGACTCTGTCAGTGCCGCTTCGATCTCTGGGTCCGTCATGCCCGCAAAGGCCTCTTCGCTCAGACGCCCGTCGACGAACCTCTGAGCAAGCGCTCGCAATGTGTCGCCCTTTCGAGATGAGAACCCACTATCCCTGAGCACTTTCGGGTCAGCCGCGAGCAACTCGGCGGGCGATGGCATATGGCCTTCAAATCGCTGTTGCAGATGCGTGATGATCGCCCGGGTCGAGGCGACGGACTGGGTGAGCGGTCTCGCTGCGGCGGGGCACGTCGACTATGCGGGCGACGGCCGCTATGAGCTGAACGAGGAACAGGCCATCGTCTTCGCAGACGAGACAAGTCCGGCTTACGTGATAGGCGGTTTCCAGGGGATGCTGGCCGCCACTCGTATCGTCCCCAAAGCGGTGGACGCCTTTCGCACAGGCGACGGCATCGGATGGCATGAGCATGATCCCGACCTGTTCCAAGGCACCGAGCGTTTCTTCCGCCCCGGCTATGCGGCCAACCTGGTCCAGTCCTGGATCCCCGCTCTCGATGGCGCGGACGCCAAACTCCGTAACGGAGGCCGAGTGGCCGATGGCCGATTCGGCTGCGGCTACGGCGCGTCGACGATCATCATGGCTGCGGCTTACCCGAACTCCCAGTTTTGGGGATTCGACTACCACGAGCCCTCGATCCGTCATGCCAAGGAGGCTGCTGCCAGGGCGGGGGTGTCAGACCGGGTCATGTTCGAAGTGGCCTCGGCAAAGGAGTATCCGGGAACCGACTTCGACCTGGTCTGTCACTTCGATTGCCTGCACGACATGGGTGACCCGGTTGGCGCAGCCCGCCACACGCGCCAGTCGCTCAAAGCTGACGGACACTGGCTGTTGGTCGAGCCCTTTGCCAACGATGACCTCGCCGACAATCTCAATCCCATCGGCCGGGTCTTCTACTCAGTCTCGACGCTGGTCTGCACGCCGGCTTCGTTGTCGCAAGAGGTTGGTGCTGGGCTCGGAGCCCAGGCCGGCGAGGGCAGGCTCAAAGAGGTGGCCGACACGGCTGGCTTCTCTTCATTCCATCGTGCAACTGAGACGCCGTTCAATCTCATATTCGAAGGGCGCCCTTAGCTCAGCGCCGACGGGGTGCACGGAGAGTGATCGGGCAACCCGTATCCGTCGAGGTCCACCTCTCCAATGGTCTGCCCGGCTTCACCATCGTCGGTCTTCCCGACGCAGCGGTGCGTGAGGCACGCGATCGGGTACGTGCCGCCATCCTGTCGAGCGGGCTGCCCTGGCCGCTCCGCCGCCTGACCGTGAACCTTGCGCCGGCGAGATATCAAAATGTAAGACCGAATCATGGCCCTGGAGCACCGATCTGGAGAGGTATGTGCACGTAGTAGCGTCCCACGATCAGGGACCTGAGCAGGCATTATGTGTCCGGAGTTGTCGCCAGTAGGCAATCGCACCCGCCCAGCTTCGTTCTGATCCTTAGATCCGGCCTGTCCTGCCGTCCGTAGCCGCTGTGCCGGGTTGGTCAACCGTGAACCTGGCCGGGTGTGACATCGGGTCAAACCCCTCGAGTTCTGATTTCGTCCCGACCGCTTGTGCGTCTTCCCCAATGTGATCCATCCCCCGCCGAAGACACGTGCTTTCGAGGAGTGGTCTCGCTTCGCTCACTGTTGACCAAGCGCCGGCCTGGGTAGCCGCAGAGTCGACCGACCGGCGGTAGCTGCCGCGTGGCGCTCGAGCAGGGGAAGGGTGCGCCAGCGGACGACCTCGGAAAGGACCATCATGCTGGTCGAACGGACGATAGAGGAGGCCTTGTTGAGGTCCACCAGGGTTTTCTGCATCGCGGCGTGGGAGCTGGCGGCAACCCGGCAGAGCACGTCGCCGTTGCCAGTGATCGCGTACGCTTCGAGTACTGCCGGCTGTTCCTTCAGAACCGATTCGACGTCCTCGATGGCGCCCTGGGCGATTTCGAGGATCACGAATGCGTGCACTTCGAATCCGGCGGCAGAGACATCGAGTTCGGGGCCGTGGCCGCTGATGATGCCGACGTCCTCCAGACGCTGAAGCCGTGCCGTGACGGTGTTGCGTGCGACGCCCGTGACGCGGGCCAATTCAAGCATCCCGATGCGCGGATGCTCGTGAAGTGCGTTGATGAGCGCCACGTCGAGGGCATCGAGAGAGTTATTCGCGACCACGCCGGATCCTTCCCATTGAGGTTGAACGAACTATACAGAATGTATAGCTGATCGGGAAATCATCGGGCCAGATTGACTATCTGGGTCAGATGCGGATGGATCACTTGCGCAGTAACGGACCCTGTGGTTCGATTCAACGCTGCACGGTGGAGGAGGGCTGGGGGCTCATGCAAGTTGCGGACCTTGAAAGGCAGGTTGGCCCAGCCTGGCTGCCACCGCCTCACGCAACTGGTCCGGCTTGGGCCACTCGGTCCCGGTTCCTAACGGCAAGCATCTCTAACCCGCCCGCGTATTCGACGCTTCTAACAGAGGAGTTGTTATGACCGACCGTGCACTAATCATCTCGGCAGATTGCCATATCGATTTCCCGATCGCCCGGACGAAGGAGTACCTGGAAAGCAAGTACCACGAGGACTTCGATGGGTGGTTCGGGATGTTCGCCGCGGCGGGTGAGCTCATGGCCAGCTTCGAGTCTTCGTTTACGGATGCGGCGGGCAGGAAGGCATTCCACAGCCCTGCTGACGTCGAAATACGGCTGAAGGGCCTCGACGCGAACGGTGTGGCCGCCGAGGTTCTCATCCCTAACTTTCCGATCTTCCCCTTCTATCCCATACCCGGCACTCGGAGTCTTCCCGGATTCGATCCCGCGAAGTTCGCCGCAGGATGTAGGGCCTACAACCGATGGCTCGGAGAGTTCTTCGATCACGACCGCCAAGCAGCGCTCGCTCTGATTACATACGAGGATGTAGACACCGCGGTCGCCGAGATCCGCCGGGCGAGCCAGGCCGGCATGCGAGGTGTGCTACTCGACGGGCAGTACCGCGGCCTGCCGCCACTGTTCGATGACTATTACGAGCCGATCTGGTCGGCGCTCGAAGAGGAACAGCTGGCGGCGACCTTCCACGGAGGCGTCGGATACGATCCGGAGTTCATAGCGTTCGGAGGCTCACCGGTCGCGACCCAGATGATGCTGATGGAAGTCAACTGGTTCGGCCATCGCCCGCTGTGGTTCCTCATTTACGGAGGGGTCCTCGAGCGCCACCCGAACCTCCGCTTGGTGTTCACCGAACAGAATTCCGATTGGATCCCCGGAACCCTCGATCACATGCACGACGGGTGGGTGCGAACCGCTGGCGCGGAGCGCCACGACGTCAATATGCTCACCAACCAGCATGAAGTCGTCCTCCGCTCGCCCCGCGAGTACTGGGCCCGTCAGTGCTACGTCGGTGCGTCGCTGATGTCCAGGGCAGAACTCGAAATGCGCGAGTCCATTGGTGTCGCCAACATGATGTATGGCACCGACTTCGCGCATCCAGAGGGCACCTGGAACAAGACCATCGACCACCTCCAGGCCCTCTTTGGTGCCGGGAATGTCTCGGAAGAGGACACTCGTCGGATCCTCGGCCAAAACGCGGCCGACGTCTATCGCTTTGATGTGGAGAAGCTTGCTCCGGTCGTGGACGCCTGCGGGTTCAGTATCGAGCAGATCCTCACACCTCCAACCGGCGAGGCCGATCCCGAGGTGGCGGAGACCGTCGGCCGGGTCTTCAAAGGCTGGTGACCGTGGGGCCAGGCTGCGAGATCGCGACCACACTAGTTCCAGCCCACCGAAGGACCTTAGGTTCGCCGCGCCGGCAGGACCCGATCCACTGGCGATCTCACCAACTGGTCGGGCGATAGAGCCGGAGCAAGTCCGAGGAGGGTAACGATGTTCAATAACACCTCGCCTGACGACTGGATCGTCTCGGTTGATGACCATGTGATCGAGCCACCCAACACGTGGGTCGATCGGCTGCCGGCCAAATACCGCGAGCTCGGGCCGCGCTGGGTCAGCGACGACCGCGGTGAGGCATGGGTTGTCGAGGATCGCATTCGACAGCCCATCGGCGGCGCAGCCACGGCGGGAGCGGTCTGGCCGCCCGAGAGCCGTCCGAGCCCTTTCGCACCAATGCGCTGGAGCGACATCCCCGAAGCCTGCTACGACCCGAAGGCCCGAGCTGCGGCCATGGACGCCGACAAGGTGCAGGCCGCGGTGATTTTCGCCAACCTGCCGGGGTTCGCCGGCAGCATGTTCTACGGCGTGCGCGACAAGGAACTCGCTATGCTGTGCATTCAGGCGTACAACGACTGGCTCATCGACGAGTTCGCCGCCGCGATACCAGGCCGGATCATCCCTTTAGCCCTCGTCCCAATGTGGGACGGCCACTTGGCCGCCAAGGAAGCCGAGCGCGCTATCGGCAAGGGGGCACATGCGGTGTCGATCGCCATGTCGCCCCACGATTTCGGCTTCCCGCCGATCCACGACGAAGCCTGGGATCCCCTCTACTCAGTCGTCAGCGAGGCCAATGTCCCGCTGTGCGCCCACGCCGGGACCAGCAGAGGAGGCGACACGATGGCCCACGAGGTCGATTTCACCAAGATCGACGAGATCATGAAGGCGGCCGGCGATCCGGCCAGACTGAAGGAGCTCGCCGCGGACCCCGACATCGCCAAGCTCCTCGACAACATGGGAGCGGTCTCGGAGAAAATCCGACAGTTCCTGGGAGACGACACGAAGAAGCGTTCCCCTCGTCCGGCCAGCATGGTCACCGGGGCGCTGTCGGGGCAGACAACCCTCGTCGAGTGGCTCAACAGCGGCAACTTCGAGCGGTTCCCGAGCCTGAAGCTGGCTTTTTCGGAGGGCAACATCGGGTGGATCCCTCCGGTTCTCCAAGCCGCCGACGCAATGCATGAGATGAGTCGCGACCGTATAACCAATCCGTTTGACCCGGAGAATAATGTGCTCCTCACCGAGGAAGCTCGCAAGCTGGCAAAGGAGTCGATTGAAGCCCGTGCGGCAACCGCCCACGAAATGCGGTTCCCAAGCGAGGTATTCCGGGACCATGTGTACGGCTGCTTCATGCACGACCCGGTCGGCATGAGGCATCTCGATCTCATGGGCGAGGACAACATCATGATCGAAACGGATTTTCCACACCACGGCACCTACTGGCCGCACACCTTCGACAAGGCGAAGGAGTGGTTCGCCGACGTGACCGATGAGCAGCGGCGCAAGGTCCTGCGAGGCAATGCCGAACGGTTGTTCAACTTTCACCCGGTCGAGCCATCAGTGCCCATGGTTGACCAGCGAGGATGACTCATGCCGGGCCGGTCGAGCTTGGAATTTGGCGAGATGCGGCCGATCCGGCGGCCATAACAAGAGTGCGACGCCACGCAGGCGCCGGAAGGTGACGAGGAGACGGAAATGAACGCTGGTGTGATCAGTTCCGATGTGATCGTGGACGCCGACAGCCACATCACGGAGCCCGCTGACATCTGGACCGCTCGGATACCGGCAAAATACCACGAACAGGTCCCTCAAGTCACGAAGCACCCCGACACGGGTGTGCATCACTGGCGGATCGGATCTCGGTGGTTGGCGCCGGTCGGGTTCGGCTCTGTGGCGGGGTGGAAGGAATTCCCACCATCTGGTCCCAAGGAGTACGAGGACTGCGACCCAGCCAGCTTCGATTCGCGGGACCGGTTGAAGCGGATGGATGAATTCGGAGTGGCCGTCCAGATCCTCTATCCGAACCTCGTGGGCTCCGGCGCGGGCGAGTTCATGAAGCTCGAGCTCGAACTTTCCGAGCTCTGCGTGCGCGCCTACAACGACTTCGCGCTGGGCTGGGCGGCCGCCGATCCTGAACGGCTGGTGCCCATGGCAATGCTGCCGTTCTGGGATCTCGACGCGTCGATCCGAGAGCTGCAGAGGTGTGTCGATCTGGGGTTCCGGGGCGTCCTGTTCTCGAATCGGTTGGAACAGATCGGCTTACCCCGTTACGTGGATCCGTATTGGGATCCGCTCTATGCCCTCGCCCAGGAGTGTGACGTGCCGGTGAACTTCCATGTCGGGTTCTACGCCAAGGAGTCCAGCCAGGGGGTCGAAGCCAAGTCCCTGGCGCTCATGGAGGCACATCCGGGAGCGGCGCGGGTCGGTGCGGTGGAGGGACTCGGGCGAGCGTTGATGGATCAGGCCACATTGATCGGATCGATGCTGCTCAGCGGCCTATGTGAGCGTTTCCCCCGGCTGAAACTCGTCTCGGTCGAGGCCGGATTCGGGCATCTGCCTTTTTACCTGGAGGCGCTCGATTGGCAGTGGCGATCCTATGGGAACACCACTCTCCCCTTGCTGCCTAGCGAGTACTTCGCCCGGCAGTGCTACTCGACGTTCTGGTTCGACCGCACCGCACTGCGGCTGCTCGACGCCTACCCCAACAACTTCATGTTCTCAACCGACTACCCGCATCCTACGAGTCTTTCCCCAGGTCCTTGCGGCGGCACGTCGCTTATGCCATCGGAATGGGTTAAGGAGGCGTTCGCCGGTATCCCCCCTGCGGTCAGGGCCAAAGCCCTCTGCGCCAACGCCGAGCAACTCTACAAGCTAAAGATCGACGCCAAGCGGTGAATCCCTCTCGCCGCTCGCGTGGTTCCGGTTCCGCACGCGCCTGAGAAAAATAAGCCAGGAGGTCTTGATGATCAAGAACACGGTCAGGACCATCGCGGTCGCGGCAGTGGTCGCGCTGCTAGCAGCCGCGTTTGGTTCGTCTAACTCCAGCGCTAGCGAGGGCGGTGGAAAGACAATTACCATCGGAGTCCTCGAGGACTACACCGGCCCGGGCGCCTCGGGCACCAAGGCCTACCTCAACGGCATCGAGGCCGGCATCGTGCTGGCTAAGCACGAGGGCTACAACATCAAGTACGTATTAGGAGACACCCAAACGTCGCCGTCCAGCGCACTGTCGACCGCGCAGCGGCTCGTGGCCGAGGATCACGTGAACGTGATCCTCGCCGAGTCGGCCGTCACGTTTGCCGCCGCGCCATACCTGATGTCCCAGCACATCCCAGTGATCGGGGCCCCCGTGGACGCCAGCGAATGGGCGACCGACACCAACATGTTCTCGGTCGAGGGGGCGCTCCACATCACCGCCGTCACCTCCACCTTCGGGCGGCTGCTCAAGCTACTCGGGGCCACCACCGTCGGCACGCTCGGCTACGGCATCTCACCGGCGTCGGCCGACTCCGCCATCGGCGTCGCCAAGTCGGCGGTGGCGGCCGGTCTCAAGCCGGGCTACGTCAACTCCAACCTCCCCTACGGCAGCACAAACGTCGGGCCCGTCGCCCTGGCGCTGAAGGCGGCACACGTGGATTCGATCTACCCCGCGGTCGAGACGAACACCGGCTTGGCGCTCATCACCGCCCTGCGCCAGATGGGCGTCAACCTCAAGGCCGCAATACTGCCGGACGGCTACGGCGCCGACATCCTCCGAGCCGGCCCAGGTGCGGTCCAGCAGGCGCAGGATGCCTACTTTCTTCTTGGCTTCGAACCGGTCGAGATGGGGACTTCCGCCACCAAGCAGTTCCAGGCGGATCTGGCCGCGGCCGGTACGACCGGCGTGCCCACCGACGCCGAGTACTTCGGGTACACCTCCGTAGGCCTCCTGCTGCAAGCTCTCAAGTCCGCCGGATCGAAGTCCACCTCGGCTTCGATCTTGAGCGCCCTACAGGGCATCCATAGCTGGGGCGCTCTCGGACTGTGGGGGGGGCGCACCATCAACATCAACGACCGCACCCATGTACTCGCCTCCATCCGCTGCACATGGATGGTCAAGCTCGTCGGTAACGGCTTCAAGTTGGTCAAGGGCGCTGAACCTCTCTGCGGCACTGTCCTGCCGGGCGTGACCGCCGGGTCGTAACGGTGAAACATTCGGCGGCCATGCCCGCAACGCAATCCGTATTCTGGGGTTCTACGATTTGCTAAGTGCTCTGTTTCGGATCGGTGAGCAGGTGAAGCGTTCGGGGGGGCACCCGCGTGGTCAGCAACAGGGAGGTCGTGGTGCGGGTAACCCCGCGTATATTGAGGAGCAGATTGATCACCTCTCCCAGATGATCGTTGTCATGCGCGACGACATGGCACAACAGGTCGGCCGGTCCAGTCGTCATCCATGCCCCTACGACCTCGGGGATCGCAATAAGAGCTTCGTCAACTAACGAGCCGCGGCCCTGCGCGATTTCGACGCTTACAAAGGCAGACACCGTATAGCCGAGTCGACGCAGGTCGAGCTCCGGTCCGAATCCGGTGATGATCCCAAGGGCGACCATTCGATTCACCCGAGCTTGCGCCGTGTTTCGGGCCACGCCGGCAGCACGGGCAAGGGCGAGCATCCCGACGCGTGGCGCATGTGTGAGAGCGACCAAAAGACGCCGATCGATCGCATCAAGGGTCTCAGAATGACTCATATGATCATTATATCGGCGCGTACATAGTCATATAGCCCAACTAATAGCTGCTCTGTTGACCTTTTTATGGCAGGTGAGTAGTCCAGAGGCATGACTTCCACGTCCAATCTGAGATCAACCTCTACCGTGGCCGATCAGTTGCTCGCCTGGGATCATGTTGAGTGGTGGGTGGGAAACGCACGGGCCGTCACGGCATGGTTGTGCGCAGGCTTTGGATTTCATGTCTCTGCCTACGCCGGGCCAGAGACCGGGCTCCGCGACCGAGTCTCCTACCTGTTGGAGCAGGGGGATATCCGGTTTCTGATCACGGCCGGGCTGGCGGCTGACTCTGACGTCGCCCAATACGTTCTCGAGCACGGGGACGGGGTGCGCCGCCTGGCGTGGCGGGTCGAGGACCCCGAATCGGTAGTCGCGATGGCCGAGAGTCGCGGAGCTGCGGTCATCGCCGAACCGTCGACCGTTCAATGTGAGGGCGGGTCGGTAACTACAGCGACGATCGTCGCGTACGGAAACATCCAACTCGTCTTCGTGGATCGCTCAATGCACAACGGTTTATGGGCCCCGTACTTCTCGCACGAGCGGCTTCCGCCAGCACCCCCCTGGGCCACACCCGGCCTCGACTCGATTGACCACGTGGTTACCAACGTCGAGGAGGGGCGCCTCGACGAATGGGTTGCCTGGTATGAGGAGGTTCTGGGCTTCAGCCAGATGCTTCATTTCGATGCGGAGCAGATCTCGACACAGTATTCAGCGCTTCGTTCCACGGTGGTACACAATTGGTCCGGAATCGTGATGCCAATCAATGAGCCGGCACCAGGGCTCAAGAAGAGCCAGATCGCCGAGTTTCTCGACTTCTACGGTGGCCCAGGAGTGCAGCACATCGCAATGAGAACTCAAGATGCGATTGCCGCCGTGGACGCGCTGTCGCACCGAGGCGTCCGGTTCTTACACCTCCAATCTACCTACTACGAGGATGCCCGCGAACGCTGCGGGGAGTTCGATCTGCCGTGGACACACCTTGAGGAACTCGGAATAGAGGTCGACAAGGATTCCGGCGGATACCTACTGCAGATCTTCTCAGAGATGATTACCGATCGCCCTACGCTCTTCCTTGAAGTTATTCAGAGAGAGGGTGCCACCGGCTTTGGCGAGGGTAACTTCAAGGCACTCTTTGAAGCGATCGAGCGCGATCAAGCTCGCCGAGGCAACCTCTGAAGTGCACTCCATAAAACCACGAGCCGCCGCAGAGGCCCTGCCGTCATACCGACCCGGTCGAGCGGCGCAGCAAGCGATGAATTACCACGGACTTGCGAGTGCTGTAAGGCTGGCATCGAACGAACTGTCCTTGGACCCGTTGCCTTGGGTTGGGTCTGCTCTGAATAGAGGGATTACCGATTTAAATCGCTACCCAGATCACCGCGCGTCGGAGCTACGAGCAGAGCTCGCAGACCTACCAGAGCTCGACGGCACGGCCATCGTGCCGGCCCTCGAAGCAGAGTGGGCGCTTCCGATACACGATGGCGCGTGGACGGTTGACACCTGGATTGGACGACTCGACCTCATCGAGGTCCGGCCACGCCGCCTCTCACTTCGGCCGCGGCGCACCGGCTTGACAGAACCGGATCCAGGAACTCACGAGCGGTGGAATGATGGAACCGAGTGGGCACATATGGCCGAGTTCGGACCTTACCGGCGTCAACAATGACCGCAGTACTTGACTCGTCCGCAGACAAAAAGCCCATCCCTTTCGGACGGACGAAGGCAGATCGGAACAGACGCAGCGCGATTGCGCAGGGTGGTGACCCCGAAGTCCATCGTCAAGAAATACTTCCCTGTCTTGATTACCTTCGCCAGCTGAGTCCCTTAATGGATCCAGGTGCATGGGAGCGAAGTGGCACCCATCCCACGCTCGGTGAAATGACAGTAAGAGTCATCCTCGAAGAGTCCCTCGATACGCCACGGAGAACATATGGAGCACTTGGACGGCCTCCATGATTGATTGGGTGGGAGGTTACGGCTCGAGGAACCTGCCTTATGGAGTCGACGACGCTGGGCACGTTGTCGTCGCATACCATCAGAACGTCATCGATTTATCTCAGCTCACGCATTTAGATGTCGGGCCCGAATGTTGGACCTCGGGCTCGCTCAATGCATTCATGGAACTGGGGCCCGACGCCTGGAGGAGGACGCAGATGCAGATCCAGAAGCACCTCGCTGACTTGCCGGGCAGCGCTCTGCGCCCGATGGACGAGGTGCAACTGGTCCTGCCCTGGGAGGTCGCCGACTACGTCGACTTCTACGCGTGCGAGGAACACGCCGCTTCGATGGGCCGTCTGCTCCGCCCTGATGCAGATCCCCTGCCGCCAGCCTGGAAGTACTTACCGATCGGTTATCACGGGCGATCGGCGACCGTCCTAGTGAGTGGTGACTCCATAGGTCGACCGTCAGGAATTCGTGCGACCGGCTCCGGTCCCGCCTATGGGCCCTCCGAGAGGCTCGACGTCGAAGTGGAATTGGGATTCGTGGTGGGCGTTGGCAACCAGCGTGAATGTCCAATTTCGACAGCAGAGGCGAAAAATCATGTCTTCGGTGCCGTACTCGTCAATGACTGGAGCGCCAGAGACATACAGTCCTTCGAATATCATCCCCTCGGCCCGTTTTTGGGAAAGTCGTTTGCAACCTCTGTCTCTCCTTGGGTCGTGCCTCTTGGCTCGCTGAGCGAATATTGGGTCCAAGGACCCTGCCAACAACCCGAACCCGAGCCTCATTTGCGAGAAAAGGAACCTCGGGCACTAGACCTGCATCTCCAACTACGCATTAACGACTCGCTGGTCAGCGAGATGAACGCACGTGGCCTGTACTGGTCGATGGCCCAACAGTTGGCCCACCTCACGTCGAATGGTGCGTCCGTTCGCACCGGGGACCTTTTCGCCTCCGGCACCATCTCAGGCTCGCGGCCGCAGAGCGCAGGCAGTCTGATGGAGCTGACTTTGGCCGGCAGAAATCCCATAACCCTCGATTCCGGAGACAGCAGAACGTGGCTACAGGACGGAGACCGTGTGGAGATTCGAGGCTGGTGTGGAAATCGAACGGGAAATGAGTGGATCTCGTTCGGAACCGTCCTTGGAACGATCGATGGAGTGAGGGGTCGATAAGCAGTGCCCTACTACGTCAGTGTCGGATCGGTGCCCCGCAAACGTCACACGTTGCATCGTCACGTTGATGGACGCCCCCTAAACGAGGAACTAATAGGCCAGGAGGGATTCTCCAGCCATTCATCCCTCTTGTACCACCTAAATTCGCCCAGTGCGATCGATCGTGTCGAATCGGTAGAGATTGCACGCTCACCGATACATTCGAATCAACCTCTCTTGCCCTGGCATCTGCGTGCTTCGGAAATCCCGCCGGGTGGTGATCTCGTCACCGGACGGCACACGCTTCTATCTTGTGAGACGGTCACGATCTGCTACGCATCGGCAGACGCCAATAGCGAGCTCTATCGCAACGCGATTGGAGACGAACTTCTGTTCATCCAGGCCGGGAAGGCAACTCTCGAGTCCGCCTTTGGCCGTCTCGTAGTCTCCGCTGGAGACTACGTCGTCGTTCCAGGTTCAACAACCCATCGCTGGATAATTGACCCACAAGCGGCACAGGTGCAAGCCCTCGTTCTAGAGGCCAAGGGTCATGTAGGCCTCCCAGAACGCTATCTGACCAAGACCGGTCAACTGCGTGAAGGTGCTCCATTTTGCGAGCGTGATATCCGTCCTCCAGGCGACCTGATTGTCCTTGAGGGTGAGGATGTTCCCGTGCTCGTGCGCACGCGCAATGGTTGGTCTGAACATCACCATTCACATCACCCGTTTGACGTGGTTGGGTGGGACGGTTGCCTCTATCCCTTCGCGCTTTCAATAAGTGATTTTGAACCCATTGTCGGCCGGATCCACCAACCGCCTCCAGTGCACCAGACCTTTGTGGGTCAAGGTTTCGTCGTTTGCAGCTTCGTACCGCGTCCGTTTGATTTCGATCCCTCGGCTGTCAAAGTTCCATACCACCATGCGAACGTCGATTCCGATGAGATCCTCTTCTATGTCAGTGGGGACTTCATGAGTCGCAGGGGTGCTGGAATCGGTGCCGGTTCTCTTACCGTGCATCCAGCCGGATTCGTCCACGGTCCGCACCCCGGTAGCCGGGAAAGCTCAGACTCCAAAGATCGCACGGAAGAGACCGCAGTCATGATCGATTGCTTTTCGCAACTCGCGATCAGCGAAGTAGCCAAATCGGTAAGCGACCCCGTCTACTTCAAGAGCTGGTCACAGGAATGACGGTCGCCGATCAGCTGTCTCCGAGACTTGGCGCTAGCTGAAAACGATCTTCGTCGAGTGCGAAGATCGTTTGGTACCTCTTCCCCGTGACTAGTGACGCGCTGAATCCGTGGTCTTGTGTCCACCCTGCCCGGCGCTTGTTGACCTTGAGTCCACCCCATGCTAGACAGTCGCTCAGCAGCCCGCGACGCTTGCCAATGGTCGTAGTTGACTTTCGAGGGAGGGCCTATCCGTGAGTCAAGAGAGCGTGGCCGATTTCTTCAGCGATGTCTCCATTGTGGAGGATCCGTATCCCTACTACGAGTACGCTCGAGAGCAGGGCCCGGTATGGCGGGAGCCCTATCACGGTACTTATGTCGTGACCGGCTACGACGAAATGCAAGCGATCTATCGTGACCCTGACACCTTTTCGTCGTGCAACGCGGGCGGTGGTCCTTTCCCGGGCTTGCCCGAGCAACCAGCCGGTGACGACGCAAGTGAACTTATAGAGAAGTACCGCGGCGTATTCCCCAGCAGCGAGTCATTGATCACCTTCGACCAACCGCAGCACGCTGATCACCGCGGTCTGATGATGCGGCTCCTGACGCCCAAGCGCCTCAAGGAGAACGAAGACTTTATGTGGCGCCTGGCCGACCAGCTGATCGACGGCTTCGCCGCGAGGGGCAGATGTGACTTCATGTCCGAATATGCCCAACCGTTTGCTCTCTTGGTCGTCGCCGACCTCCTTGGGGTCCCCGAGTCCGACCACGCCGAGCTACGACGAAGGACAGTGGCCAAGGGCCCGGCGGGCACGATCGGCAAGCCGGTAGAAGGTAACTTCTTGGAGTACCTTGAGGACTTCTTCACCGTCTATATCGAGGAACGCCGTCGCGAACCAAAAGACGACGTGCTTGGAAAGATGGCCAGGACCGCCTTCGCCGACGGGTCGACACCCGAGGTCATAGAGGTCGCTCGAGTGGCCACGATTCTCTTTTCAGGGGGACAGGGGACGGCGGCTCGGTTCTTGGGCAACATGGTGAGGCTCATCGCCGAGGACGGTGCGCTGCAAGGGTTGCTGCGCGCGGAGCCTGATCGCATCCCGAACTTCGTCGAAGAGACCCTCCGACTGTTCAGCCCGGTCAAGACGAACTTCCGCGTGGCTCGGCGCTCCACCACGCTCGGAGGCACGAAGATCCCGGCCGGCAGCAGCCTCGTACTTCTTCCTGGGGCTGCAGATCGCGACGAACGCCGCTTCGCATGCCCAGCGGAGTTCGACATGGACCGGCCCAATGTACGCGAGCACGTCGCCTTTGGTCGCGGCACTCACGCGTGCCCCGGAGCACCGCTCGTGAGAGCCGACGGCCGGACCACCCTCGAACGAATGCTCGATCGCCTCGCCGACATTCAGATATCAGATTCCGAGCATGGCCCTTCCGAAGCCCGGCGCTACCAATACACCCCCACCTATATCCTTAGGGGAGTCGAAGCGCTCCATATCGAATTCGCATCGACCCGATGATCGTCCCGGGTCCTCTTCCGTGAGCGGGTACGGAACGTGGCCGGTCAAAGTCATGGCGGAGCGCCAAGCTGTCGCGGCAGACCGCGTGGCCACCTCATATTTGGGCGGCTTTGTAGCTCCTCGTTGAGCACCTCGATGGCGAGCGTGGCTGTTTTTTGGCGACCGCGGGGTCTTCGCCCGCGCTTGGCAGGGTGACCCCTCCCCCGGTATCCCCGCCGGTGCCACCTCGGGCCAGCTGCCACTTAGCTGTGAGGGACACGGGTCCAGGGGCGGGGTCCGGCAGGCACCTCTTACCGAGGTACTGCCACGACGGGTCGTAGGTCCAGACGGCTAGATAGTACCAACTCTTTATTAACGTGATCTGAAGGCCGGCGGATTGAGAAACTAGGCACCAATTCGGCCGCTTACTTCCACTTCAGCCACAGTCCCATGCGAGAGGTCGATGCCTAGCGATTCAAGATCGCTCAGACAATTCGCCGTGGATGCGCCGGCCCTCCTCTCCAGCGAGCTGCCCTGGCCGCTCCGCCGCCTGTCAACCGTGACCTTGCTCCATCCAGATAGTCAATTGGTAAAGCCCGCAGTCTTCCCTGTGACCGTCACCAGGGCGGTCGGCGATGCGAGTGCCGGCTGAGGTCGACGCTCTCTGTCTGCGGCTTCCCGGTTCAGGCCCCGGCCTCCGCCCCGGCAACGGTCGGCACTGGCGACGCGGCCTCTCGCGCCAGCTTGCGCATCTCCTCGTCGAGTTGCTTCTGGTGCTCCTCGGCGTCGCGGCGGGCCCGGGACGGGCTCCACCGCCCCGCCATCAAGAAGATGAGCGGGATGAAGAGGATCTGGCCGGCCACGCACACCCACCACCAGGTCTTCCACTGCGACGGGGCGTGCTTGGCCGCCTGGGTCACCGCGGTGCCGTGGGCCTCTAGGTATTGGAAGGCCGGCTCACTGCCCGCTTTGCCCAGGGCGACCAGCCGGTCGATGGCCTCGGTCGGGGTGACGTGCAGGGTCGTCGTGAGCTGGACCACCGCCGCCGCCCCGGCCGTCGCGTTGTGTGGGTTGGCGGAGAGGGCCTTCAAGGTGGTCGGCTGCAGGGCAGCGGCGGTCTGCAGCTCGGGCGCATAGGTGACGGCGGCCGACGCCACTCCGGGCCCGTAGGTCACGAGCGTGTTCATGGAGCTCACCACGAACGGGAGCACCAGGGCTGAGAGGGTGATCACGATCCGGCCGACCCAGCCCCCGACGGCCAGTCCGTGCGCCGAGAGCGCGGGGTTGCGCCGCTCGATGGTCTCGGTGAAGGCGGCGAACCACGGGGCGTAGGCGATGCCTAGCGACACCGCCATCAGGCTCATGATCACGACGAAGGTGTCGTAGCTGGTCGAGAGGCGGCCCGTCCGCTCCAGGAAGAGGATCGTGGTGACGATGGCGCCGCCGGCGCCGAGCACCATGAACGGCTTTCGCACCCGGACCCGGTCCGACACCAGCCCCACGACGACCAGCGCACCGGCGTTGAAGGCCCAGAACCAGTTGGCCAGCGAGTTGGCTCGCGACTCGGTGTAGTGGAAGATCGTGGCGAAGTAGACGACCAAGAACCCGACGAGGGCGTAGTAGACGAGGAGCAGGAGGCCGCTCCCGAGGGCCGGACCGACGATGTCGAGCTTGAGCATCTGGCGCCACGGGTGCTTGAGCGCTGCCTCGACGTCGACCCCCCGGGCCCGGCTTTCGACGATCGTCCGGTCCCGGATGCTGATCATGAGCTGGTCCCGGAGGCCTGGGGAGAGCTCGCGCAGCCCTACCAGGGCGATGACGAAGACGACCAGTCCGGCGATGCCGGCGATGCGGAACTGGTCCTGCCAGGCCGGCAGGTGCGGCAGCGTGTGGGTGGCCACGGTCGCAACGACCAGGCTCCCGACGACCGGCCCGAGCGTCCAGAAGCCGATCGCCGTCCCCCGCCCGCGCTGGGGCGAGAAGTCCCGCACCAGGGCCGGGGTGGCAACGAGGACGACCCCCTCGACGAAGCCGACCAGGGAGATGAAGACCACGAACAGGGTCTTGTTCGGGGCGTTGGGCACGGCGAAGATCGTGAGCAGGGCGGCCAGCGCCAGGCCGTAGGTGACCATGTTGGCCCGACCCCATCGGTCGGCCATCCCGGCCAGGATGGCCGCGAAGGCGCCCACCCCGGCCGCCACCACGCCGACGGCGTAGACGTAGTAGCGGAACGTCATGCCGTAGTGTTCGATGATCGACGGCGACACCGAGCCGGGAACGTACAGCTGGTAGTAGAGGACGATCGTTGCCAGGACGACGATCCCGAGGTAGAGGATGCGGGGCCCGGTGTCCGGATAGTGGTCGAGCGACCGGAACCAGACCCGCCGGAATGGCGACCTCCTCCCGGATCCGCCCGAGTTGGTGCCGTTGGCGCCGGCCCTCGGCTGCCCGGTCCCGGGCTGACCGGTCGACCGCTCGGTGCTGGACATTGCCCCCCTTTCGTCGCCGCCTCGCCGCGGCGCGCGCTCAGCCGACGATCGTGCTCCCGTGGAGGAGCTCGAACATGTTGTGGTGGAAGAAGCGCCTCCTGGTCCTCGGGGCCGGTCCCGGCGAGGGCGGCCTCGAACCGGGCCAGCGGGTCCCGACTCCCCTCAGGGCGACCGCCATGGCCGCTGGCGTTACCTCCCAGAGCCTGGTCGAGCCTTCGATGTCAGTGAAGAGGAACGTCACCGTCCCCGATGGACCCTCCATGGAATCCAGCTTTCCACGTCAGGTATGCAGGCTGCTCGGGAAAGGCTCGATCCGGCGTTCTCACCCAGATGTACAACCGTGCTGTAAGGCCGGATGCCGGCGGGCGTGTGAGCAAGCACCCGCCTCCCTGCGCATGCGAGCGACCATTCTTCGGCATGCTCGCCGCCATCTCCGCTGCCACCCGCACCGGCGCTGTCGGTCGACCGGCCTACGCGGGGTCACGGTCACTTGGCGCCATCCACAGGGCGTCCCTGAAGTGCCAGGTCAGCCGCACCCCGGGCCCGGGGGTCGCCCCTAATCGCCGGTCCCACGTTCTGCTCGCTGATCGGGGACAACTTCGCGTCCTTAATCGTCCGCCCTGTCGCCTAGGCCCGGCCCTCCCGCTTGATATCTTCGCTACACCTCAGTTGTGCTCTGGGCAGATGTGCCGTTGGTCGGTGTAGGTCCATCCCCTCTCGGTGGCGTGGGCCCGTACCCGTTCATCAAGAGACTGCTTTCCGCCGGGTTCCAGCTCCATCGGCATGCTGATTTGCCGTCCGCACTCGTCGCAGGAAATGACGTTGCCCTTGATGGCCATACCCGGGCTCCTATCCAGGTTTGGCCAAATTACTCGGTACGCACCCGTCCCGCGATAAGAAAACGCCTTCACCAAACCTAAAGCGAATCAACGCAGATTCGAGCAGCATCGCTCTCAGCGAGTATTGCTCCTTATGGTTAGCGCCGGCGTTGCGCTTGG
Organism: uncultured Acidimicrobiaceae bacterium; assembly: GCA_963779735.1. Taxonomy (GTDB): domain Bacteria; phylum Actinomycetota; class Acidimicrobiia; order Acidimicrobiales; family RAAP-2; genus Bog-473. The sequence goes on along the minus strand of CAVZZJ010000009.1, from coordinate 213,838 downwards.
TCGTCAGGCGATTGACTTCAAAGGTGGTGCGCTGCTCGCGACGCAGACCCAAAAGATGGGACGCTGTTCGCAATGAGCCGATCTGTGCAGAACCCGACGACGGAGCGTTCCCGGCGTGAACCACCGCGGTTTCGACAGATGTGGGTTCGCCGAGTCGGCTACGTGAACCCCCGCCTGGTCCGGGTCACGTTCGCCGGCCCCGACCTCGAGGGTCTTACCGTCGAGCATCCGGCGGCGAGCGTGCGGCTGCTGCTTCCATGGCCCGGAACCCAAGAGCTCGTCGTCCCGAGCTGGCATGGCAACGAGTTTCTCCTGCCGGACGGGCGACGACCCGCGATCCGGACCTTCACACCGCGCCGCGTCGACCGCGAGACCTTCGAGCTCGAGCTTGACATCGTCATCCACGACAGGGGGGTCGCGTCCAAATGGGCGCAAACGGCCACGGCCGGCGACCCTGCAGCGATCTCAGGTCCCGGCCGCGGCTACGTCATCGATAGTGACGCGCCCGCCTTCTTCCTGGGCGGGGACGAGACCGCCATCCCTGCCCTGAGTCAAATTCTCCGGGCCCTGCCCGCCGACAGGCCGGTGCAGGTGCACATCGAGGTCGCCCACGCTGACGCCCGGATCGCGCTGCCCGATCATCCACGCGTCACCGCCGAGTGGTACGACCCAACGCCCAGTGCGTCTCCCGGCGACGCGCTCTTTGCCGCCGTCCGCGGTGCCGATCTCGAACCCGGCATCCAGGTGTGGGTGGCGGGAGAGGCCGCCGCGGTGCAGCGCATCCGCCGCCACCTCTTTGAGGACCGAGGGCTGCCCCGGTCCCAAGCCTCGGTGCGGGGTTACTGGAAGCTCGGCCGCAGTGGCGAAGCCGACGAAGCCTGAGCATTCCACCTTGGACAACCCCGAATTGGCGACGTCGGCCCCGAATCTGTTCCGATCGCGCGATTCGTCACTCGTCGCGTACCTTTAGGCGGGCACAGCGCAGCGCGATCGGCGGAGTGTCCAAAGACGACCTCATCACAAAGATCGGGTCCCGCCAATGTGGACGCCTCTATGATGCGGCCGGTCGAGGTAAGGAGCAGTGATGACCGGCATTTCGCTGATGTTCCGGTTAGCCCCCCAGGTTGGAAAGGCGGGCGCGCGCGAGGACTCGGCCGGCCGGTCGTAGTGTCGGACGGCACCTTGGTTTTGGCGGCGCCAATGTCGCTCACCGGCCGGTACGGCCATCTGGGCCGGCTGGCGGCGGCCGGACTCCAACAGGCCGTCGAAGACGTGTTGCATAGCGGCGGAGTGCTGCTGGCCGAGCGGACGCTCATGCCCGAGGTCGTGATTTTCGACGACGGTGGCACGCGGGCAGGCGTGCGCCATGCACTCGACGTGCTGGCGCGTGCCGACCTGGTCATCGGGCCCTACGGCAGCGATCTCGTGGTTGAGGCGGCTCGCTGGGCAGGGGAACGAAGCCGCGTGCTGTGGAACCACGGTGGCAGCGCCGACGAGGCGCAACGGCTTCCCGGCGTGGTCTCAGTCCCAGCTCCGGCGAGCTGCTATTTCGCTCCCGTGCTCGATGCCGTTTCTGCCCAGATGCCCGGCGCCCGTGTAGTCGTCGCTGCTGGCCGAGGCGCTTTCGGGAGCTCGGTAGCCGATGGTGCGGTCAGCGCCGCTGGCCGCCTTGGTATGGAGGTGGCGGTGGCGCCTCACGACGAGATTTCTGACCAACCGGATGTGGAAATTCTCTTGGCGGCGGGCTCGTTCGCCGACGACGTGGCGCTCATCCGCCGGCTCCGCCGGCGGCCCCCGGTCCTGGCCGCGGTCGCCGCGGGGCTGGGGGCCTTCGCGGCCGAGGTGCGGGCTGAGGGCGTGCTGGCCCCGTCCCAATGGGAAGAGGGGGCTCGCTTTGATCCTGACGTGGGGATCCGCCCCTCCGACGTTGTGCGTTCGCTACGGGCCCGGATATCGCCGTTGCTCGAAGTCGGGCCTAACCTCGGGCACATCGACTATCCCACGGCCCAGGCCTATGCGGCTGGACTCATCGCCCTTCGTTGTGTGCATGAGGCGGGAATGGTCGAGGACGCCGCCCTGTATGCGGCCGCCCGCAGGCTGCGCTGCACCACATTTTTCGGCCGCTTTGGACTCGGCCCCGACGGGCGCCAGGCCGAACACGCGGTGCTCGTGGTGCAGTGGCGCCAACAGGGCAAGCGACTGGTGTGGCCCCCGTCGTTGGCCGAGGTACCGCTCGAGATATGACCCCTGGTAGTGGTCGATCCTCTGTCCCCACCGGGCGCGCGTCGTAGTGGAATGCTGTCACGGTCCTTGAAGGTAGAAGCGGGTCGGCAAGGGATTCCGCTGAGCGGTTGCGCAAGCTGCTGAACTCGCGCTGACCGCTCGGCCAGATTCGCGCTTGCGCTTCGTGAAGCGCGCCACCGGCTCAGATCCACCCTCGAGAAGGTCGGGCTGCGCCTCGACTGCCGTACGGGGCACCGAACCGAGCTTTCGGGCACCTCAGGGATTGCCCCATGAAGCTGGCCCGGCAAGACTGCACACATGCCCCTTCCGGCGCGCTGGTCCGACGCCTCCACCGCTCTCACCGCCGCTCTGGACCTCAGGACGTCACCGATCGCCATCACGTTCTCCGCATCGGCCCCCGCCGGTGTCGGGCCGTTCGATGCCCCCATGCCCGAACCCACCCCGGACGGCCGAACCGGTCGGGTTCCGGCGGGGTGCGTGTTTTGGACCAAGGCAGTCGATCGGACATTCACCACGGTTGCCGAGGACCACGGCAACTGCAGCGTGGGCAGTCTCACCCACGGGTTCGCCACCCTTGACGAGGTGGCTGGCCGCACCGATGTGGCTGCCCTGCTGGAGTCGGGATGGGTGACGATGGACATGATCCCCGGTATCCCCGTTGTGACAGACCGCCCTGATTTCGTGGTCTATGGCCCGCTGGCGGAAACGCCGGTCGATCCGGACGTGGTGCTGATCCGCATCAACGCCAAACAGCTCATGGTGCTCGCCGACGCCCTGCCAGGCCTGCGCATCGAGGGCAAACCGCAGTGCCACATTGTGGCGGTAGCCAAACAGCAGGAGGAAGTGGCGGTCAGCGTGGGTTGCATGCTGAGCCGTACTCGTACCGCGATGCCGAGCGCGGAGATGACGTGCGCCATTCCAGCCAGCCGCCTTGAGGACCTGATCGGTCGGATCCAAGCAACCGCTACAACCGATGCGATTGTCGCGTCGTATGCGGCGCAGGACGCTCGCCGTTTCGTCGGCGCATAGAACCTACTTCTTGGCTGCCTCGTAGTACGGGTTGGTTCCCGCCGCGTGATCGGTGACGTCGACCACCCGAATGATCTCAGGAACCGATTCGCGTATGGCCACTTCGATCCCCTGACTCAAGGTCACCGTGGCCATCCCACACCCCGCGCAGCCTCCGCTCAAACGGAGGTAGGCGGCGTCATCCTCCACCGCCACGAGGTCGGCCCGGCCGCCGTGAGCCGCAATGCTCGGGTTGATCTGTTCTTCGAGGACCTGGAGGATGCGCTGGGCCACATCCCCGCTGAGGTCGGCCGGTGGACCTGCCATCGCCGGGCTGGCGGCGGCCGGTGCCGGAGGATGGTTGGGGTTCTCGATGACCATCCCGCCCTCACCGACGTCGAGGACGGACCCGCGCATCTTTTCGACGCTGTCGCTGCGGACCACGAGCGCCAGTCCGTTAGGCGCAGCGGACCAATCCTCGGGCTGGGCGTCGGCGGCCGACTGGAAATACATGTCGTAGGTGTAGGCGTCCCCGCTCGAACCGCTGATCTCGAGCCAGAGGGCGAGTGACTCCTCGCCGTCCTCGCTGGCGCGCACCTCGAGCACCATGGCCAGAGCGGCGTCGGTCACGCGCAGGACGGGCACGCCGTTGGTCCCGATCTCGGTCATAATGCCTTCGCCTCAGCCTTCGTCGCTCGGTACCATCCTAGGGCTGTGCCCCGCATCCTCCTGCTCCTGCCAACCGGGACCTACCGAGCCGCGGACTTCCTGGCCGCGGCCGCTCGTCTGGGTGTCGACGTCGTAGTGGGCTCCGAGCACCGCCAGGCCTTGGCCGGGTTCATGGGCGATCGGGCCGTCGTCGTGCCACTCGAGGCAGGCGACGCCGCCGTGGAGGCCATCATGTCTCTCCATCGGCGAAGACCGCTCGACGCCGTCCTGGCGGTCGATGACCAGGGAGTGGCGGTCGCGGCGGCGTCAGCGGCGCGGCTGGGGCTACGTCACAACCCGCCCGAGGCGGTCGCCAACACCAAGGACAAGGGGCGCATGCGCGATTGCCTGGCCGCTGCCTCGCTGCCCCAGCCTGCCTACCGAATCGTTGCTCGTGACGCGGACGTCGCCTCGGCAGCGACTGAAGTTGGGTACCCGTGCGTGGTCAAGCCCATCTCACTTTCGGCCAGCCAGGGCGTCATTCGCGCCGACGACGCGACCCAGGCCGCCGCGGCCGGGGTACGTATCCGGGCCATCTTGGGGGATAGTCCAGAGCCCCTGCTCGTGGAGAGCTTCGTATCCGGCGCCGAGGTAGCGGTTGAGGGCCTGCTCTTGGGAGGCCAGCTGAGGGTGCTGGCCGTGTTCGACAAGCCCGATCCCATGGACGGCCCCTTTTTCGAGGAGACCATCTACGTCACGCCGTCCCGGCAATCGCCCTCGATCCTTGCCGCCATTGAGGCCACCGCGGCCCGAGCAGCCGCGGCACTGGGACTCGTAGAAGGCCCTGTGCACATCGAGCTGCGCCTCAGCGCCACAGGTGTCGTCACCATTCTCGAGCTGGCCGCTCGCTCCATCGGCGGCTTGTGTGCCCGGGCCTTGCGCTTTGGTGCGGGGATCAGCCTCGAAGAGGTCATTGTCCGTCACGCTCTCGGTATGGAGCTCGACGGTCTCGCTCGGGAGCCCGAGGCGTCGGGCGTGATGATGCTCCCGATCCGATCGGCCGGGGTGCTCGAGGGGGTCTCGGGCCAAGAGCGGGCCCGCGCCATCGAAGGAGTCGTCGGTATCGAGATCGCCATCGCGTCGGGACGGCCGGTAATCCCCCTCCCCGAAGGTGATCGCTACTTGGGCTTCATCTTTGCCCGGGGACCGACGGCGAAGATGGTCGAGGATGCCCTCCGCCGAGCAGAGGCCGCTCTCGACGTACATATACGCTGAGTCGCGGCGCTGTCAGCTCCCCGGTAGGCTCGAGCTCACGCGGGTCCTTCTGATTTCCACCTATGAGCTGGGGCACCAGCCGCTGCAGTTGGCCATGCCCGCCACGGCGCTGCTGGCCGTTGGCCACGATGTGCGATGTGTCGACCTCGCCGTCGACCCGCTCGACGCGGCCGCTGTTGATTGGGCCGACCGAATCGCGTTTTCCGTGCCGATGCACACCGCGATGCGCCTGGCGCTGCGCGTCGCCGACACGATCCGGACCCGGCGGCCCGAGCTTCCGCTGTGCTTCTATGGACTCTACGCACAGGTGAGCCGGAGTCTCACCGTCAGATCGGCCACCGATGCGGTCATCGCGGGTGAGTATGAACCGGGCCTGGTGGCGTGGGCCGGGGGTCAAGACCCCGGTCCCACGATCCACCTGACCCGGGTCAGGGCGCGAGTGCCAGCCCGCCACCTGTTGCCGCCCCTCGATCGCTACGCCCGATTGGCGGTCGACGGCGAGGAGCGACTGGTTGGATCGGTCGAGGCCAGCCGGGGCTGCTCGCATCGATGCCGGCACTGTCCCGTGCCAGTCGTCTACGACGGGAGAGTGCGGGCCGTGGAGGAAGCCGCAGTCGTCGCCGATGTCGATCAGTTGGTTGCCGCCGGCGCTCGCCACATCACGTTCGCCGACCCCGATTTCCTCAATACCCCGCTGCACTCTCGCCGGGTCGTTGCGGCCATCCACCAGCGCCACCCGCACCTGACGTTCGACTGCACGACCAAGGTAGAGCACATCCTGCGCCACCCAGAGCTGTGGCCCGAGTTGGCGGAAGCCGGCTGTGCGTTCGTTGTTTCGGCGTTCGAGTCGGTGAGCGACATGATTCTCGAGCATCTCGACAAAGGTCATAGCGTGGCCGACGCGTCTAAGGCCGTAGTGCTCCTGCGCGACCACGGCATCGAGGTTCGCCCCTCATGGCTGCCTTTCACCCCTTGGACCACGATCAACGACTTGGTCGACCTCGTTGACTTCGTGATGGCCCACGACCTTGTGCCCAACGTGGACCCGGTGCAGTACACCGTGCGCTTGTTGGTCCCGGAGGGTTCCCTGCTGCTCGGGCGCGCCTTTATGACACCACACCTTGGTCCGTACGACTTGGCCCGGCTGGGTTGGACGTGGTCGCATCCTTATCCCGCGGTCGACCAACTGCAGCAGGAGTTGGCCACGCTGGTCGAAGAGCGCGTTGAGCAGCCCGCCACCCAGACGTTCGGGGAAATTGACGCCCTGATCCGTGCCAAGGCGGCGATCTTCCGCCCTCCGCCGCCCCGCGGGGCCATCTCGAAAGGACCGGCGGGGGAGCGAGCCCGACTCACCGAGCCGTGGTTCTGTTGCAGTGAGCCCACCGAAACGCAGTTGGCACCGCTGGGGTCACCTCCACCCCCCTTCGTTCAGGAAGGATTCACCAAGGTGTCCAGCGCGGAGGAGTACTCCAGATTCAACGCTGGCCCGGGTCGGCACGCGAATAGCGCCCCGTGACGGATTCCTCGTCGTTCTGAGTACGAAGCAAGCTGGCGTCTTGCCGCAGGAACTGGACAGAACTACCAGGGCAATCGGTCCACTATAAGGGATTCCGCGGGTCTGCGGTTGGGTTCAGTTTGGCGTGCATACTTCGAGTTCCATGCCGTCTGGGTCGCGGAAGAAGAGCGACCAGGTGTCGCCCAGCTGGTGAATGGTGCCGATGTCGGCGGCGACGAGTCGGTCGCGTATCTGGTCGAGATCGGCGCGGGACGAGACGGCGATGTCGTAGTGGTCGATTGGACCGCGACCACCTGGCGTGGTGCGGTCACCGATGATCGTATCCGTCGGTTGTTCGGTGACGTTGAGGGCGCTGCCGCTGCCGAGGTCGGGGTCGAGGATAACCATGCGGGGGTGATCGTCAGTAGCGGCCATCTCGAAGGTGACCGCCGGGTCGAAGACCGTTTGGTAGAAGCGAACGACGCGGTCGAGGTGGGCCGTCACGGTCGCTACCTGGTTGAAGCCGGTGCTGATCGGTCGATGTAGCTGGCGGCGGGGCGCGCCAAGTCAGCCGATGGGTGTGTTCTGTCCAGCGGCGAGCCACCAGTCCCCCCCTCGGCGGACGAGGACGTAGAGCGCCATTTCAGAGAAACCGGCGCCGGGGTTTGCGGGTGGTTCGAAAGGTCGGCCGACGGAGTCGAGGGCGACCCGGCGAACGTGGGCGACGACGACATCTGGGGTGGGGGAGAGGACGTGAACGGTCTCGTAGCGCGACGACGGACCGCCGACACCGCGTGTCAGCAGCGAGGTGTGTATGGCGTGGAGCTCGTCGTAGCCGAGGACGGTGGCGCCGTAGGGGCTGCCCCAGACGACGTCGGCGGCAAAGTGGCGGTTGAAGGTGTCGGCGTCGTGAGTGTCGAGGCCGGCTTGGAGTTCGGCGACCAGGCGGGCGACGACCGTAGCGGCCTCGTCAGTGACGAGGCCGTCGGTCCCGAGCGTCGGGCGCTCGCCCGTTGAGCTCTCCGGCCCGGCCGCTGGAACCAGAGTCTGCGTTTGCAGACCGGGACGGTCTGGATCGGCGTTCCAGCTCACGACCCGGCGCGGGTGGATGCGGATGATGTGCCCGCTCAGGCCCTCTGCGTCAGCTGGCGGGTTGACCTGCGCTTGTTCGGCCCGGCCGCGGACCTCGACGAACCGCATGGCCGAAGCTCCCTCGCCGATGGCGTCATCGACCACGAATGACACCTCCGGGTGGACGGCGATGTTGCGGTACTTGGCCGAGGTGTCCATGTTGAACCCGGCGATGTCGATGGTGCCCAGCTCGGGGTTGTAGTGGTAGCCGACGGGCTTGTTCTGCGGCGTGCCGTCAGCTGCCACGGTGGCCAGGCGTCCCCGATAGTGGTCGGTGAGGTACTGGGCGTGGGCGTGGTCGAGTGGCATCAGATGACCAGCAAGGTCTTCCCGATGACGGTGCGGGTCTCGATGGCCCGGTGCGCGTCGGCCGCGTGTTCCAGCGGGAAGGTTTGTCCGATGATCGGACGGATGAGCCCCTCGGCACCGTCGGCCAGCGCCCTTCTGGTCAGCCGGATCAGGTCGGAGGGGGAGAACTGGGCCTGTTCTATCCCTCGTATGGTCACCCCGAGGCGGGCGGCTTCGGTCGGGTCGACGACGGTGAACCCGCCGGCGGGAGCACCATGGGCGGAGAACCGGCCGCCCGCGGCGATGGCCCCGAATGAGGCGAGGCCGACGGGTCCGCCGACATTGTCGAACACCAGGTCCACCCCGTGACCTCCGGTCGCTTCGATCACCGCTTTGGGCCAGTCCGGATCGGAATTGTCGACCGCCAGGTCGGCGCCGACCTCTAGGGCCAGGTCCAGTTTCGCCGGGCCACGGGCTGCTCCAATGACATGTCCACCGGCGACGCGGGCCAGCTGTACCAACAGGGCCCCGAGGCCGCCACTGGCGCCCACGACGAGCACCCATTGGCCGGATTGGATCGGAAAGCTCTCGACCAGGCCCAGCGCGGTGGCTCCATCGTGGAGCAAGGCTGCGGCTTCGAGGAGGCCAAGGCTGTCGGGAACCGGGACCAAGTGATCGACCGCAACGACCGCCCGCTGGGCGTATCCTCCCGATCCACCGTTGTCCCCGGTGCGGGCCACCACCTGCCGACCGATCCAGTTGCCATCGGTGTCCGGTCCGACGGAGACCACGGTGCCGGCAACGCCGTTGCCCGGGATGTAGGGGGGCAGGAGCGGGAAGAACTCGGTGGCCAAGCCGGAGCGGATCACGGCGTCGAGGAAGAGGAGATCGGCTGCCGTCGCGGCGATGACCGCTTGTCCCGGGCCGGCGATGGGGTCGGGGACGTCGACCGGCACCAGCACCTCTGGACCGCCGAACTGTGCCACCTGGATTGCCTGCATGAACGCTCCTTTGCTCGTTTCGTATCGACCGTACTTGTTCAAGTTCACTTGAAGTCAAGGGAATTCCAGATAGATTCGAGGCGATGGGACCAGAGTTGACGATCGGCGCCGTGAGCGAACGTACCGGCGTGGCCACCTCGGCGCTGCGGTACTACGAGACCGAGGGTCTCATCTCGGCCACCCGATCCGACGGGGGACAGCGCCGATACGCCCGCGACGTCATCCGGCGGGTGTCATTCATCCTCGTAGCCCAGCAAGTCGGGCTCTCCCTCGAGGAGATCCGCGCTGCTCTGGGTTCGTTGCCAAAGAGCCGTACCCCGAATCAGAAGGATTGGCAGCGGCTGTCCAACTCGTGGCGTCCCCGTATCGACGCCCGGATCGCCATGCTCGAACGACTGCGGGACCGCCTCGGTGCGTGCATCGGCTGTGGCTGCCTCTCGTTGGGGGTCTGCAAATTGATGAACCCCGACGACCTGGCTGCGAAACGGGGCTCCGGTCCCCGATACGTCCTCGACAGCGATTGACCATTTTCGTCGGGGGTCGCTTGGCAGGCGGACGACGGCCTTGGGCACAGCGGTTTCCCCGAAGCGATGATTGCCCGAATTCGTTCGGCCTTCGGAGTTTCCTCGTCGGAGTCCATCGCATCACGGGGCGTTCCGAAGGCAGCGACGATGCCGTCCCAATATTCGGACCCTTCAGCCGTTGCCGCCGATACGTGCGGCCTCTCCATGTCAGGGCGGTCTTCGGGCACTATGGGAGCGTGCTTGATTACGACAGCTTTGCCCGCTTTTACGACGCGCTCATGGACGATCCCCAGCCCAAGAGCACCCGCGTTCTTGAGGCCATCGACGAGTACCTCCCTGAGGCATCGTCGCTGCTCGAACTCGGGTGTGGCACCGGAGCCATCCTCGCCGGGCTGTCGAGCCTCCCATCACTCACCGGCTTGGACCGGTCACCAGAGATGTTGGCGATCGCGAGGGGCAAGGTACCTCAGGCTCGTCTTATCGAGGGCGACATCGCGACCTTCGACATCGGTGAGCGCTTCGACGTCGTCATGTGCGTCTTCGACACCTTGAACCACTTGCCCAGTTTCAGCTTGTGGAACGATCTGTTCGAGCGAACCAATGACCACCTTGTGGAAGGCGGTCTGTTCATTTTCGACGTCAACACCATCGGAGAGCTCCGCCAGCTCGGTGAGGCTCAACCCTGGGTGCAAGACTTCGACGGCAACACTGTCATCATGGATGTCCAGCTGGACCATGACGACCTGTGGATCTGGGAAATCAAGGTATTCGAGCATGTGGGAGAGGACCGGTTCATCCTCCATCATGAGCGGATTCGGGAACTTGGCGTGGGGCTTGGGAGGATCGAATCCGCGCTGGCGCCACGCTTCACCCTTCTGGAGGTCACTGACCCAGCTGGCGAAGACCCGAATGACGATTGCGCTCGAGCGTACTTCGTCGCTCGGCGCCGATGATCGGCCAATCCTGAGTCCCACTGCAGCGGCCCACTGCTCCCAACCCCCGACGCAGCGGGTGCGTGAGGCACGCCATCGGGTACGTGCCGCCATCCTGTCGAGCGGGTTGCCCTGGCCGCTCCGCCGCCTGACCGTGAACCTTTCTCCACTGATGATGCGGGCCACCCCGCCCTCCGGGCCCGCCCCCGGGCCCCGCCCTCCGGTCGCCCTCCGGTCCTGCCCCCGGCCCCGCCCGGCGTCAGCCGAGGGCGTCGAATACCAAGGACAGCTCGGTCGGGACCGGGGTGTCGAGCTGGGCATAGGTGCACGAGGACGGCACCCGATCGGCCCGCCAGCGACGAAAGGACGTGCCGTGACGGAAGCGCTGCTCTTGGAGATGGTCGTAGCCCACCTCGCAGACCAGTTCGGGCCGGAGGGGCTCCCAGCTCATGTCCTTTCCCGCGCTCCAGCGGCTGGTGCCGCCCGGGAGCCGGCTGGACGCGCTGGCCGACTCCAACCAAGGGTGGCCTTCGACGGCGCCGGCCCGCAGCGGCTCGAGTTCGGCCACGAGCTCCCGGCGCCGGGCCGCGGTGAAGCCCGAGGCCACGCCGACGTGGTGCAGCGCACCGTCCTGGTCGTACAGGCCGAGCAGGAGCGATCCGATCACCCCGCCCTCCTTGTGCCATCGGAAGCCGGCCACCACGCAGTCGGCGGTCCGTTCGTGCTTGACCTTGAACATCGCCCGCTTGTCGGGGAGGTAGCGCAGATCGCCGGGCTTGGCCACCACACCGTCGAGGCCCGCTCCTTCGAAGCGGGAGAACCAGTCGGCGGCCACCTCGGGGTCGCTGGTCACCGGGGTCACGTGCACCGGTGCGGTGGCGGATCTGAGCGCCTCTTCGAGAAGGCCCCTGCGCTCGCGGTAGGGAGCATCGCACAGGTCGCGATCGCCGAGGGCGAGGAGGTCGAAGGCCACGAAGGATGCGGGCGTCGTCGCCGCCAGGAGGGTGATCCGCGACTCGGCCGGATGGATCCGCTGCGACAAGGCGTCGAAGTCCAGGCCGGAAGGCCCGGCGATCACGATCTCCCCGTCGAGCACGCACCGATCGGGCAGATCGCGCCGGAGCGGGTCCATCAGCTCGGGGAAGTAGCGGGTCAGGGGCTTCTCGTTCCGGCTGCCGAGCTCCACCTCGTCGCCGTCCCGGAAGACGATGCACCGGAACCCGTCCCACTTGGGCTCGTAGAACATGTCCGAGGCCCGGGGGAGTTCTCGGGTGAGCTTGGCCAGCATCGGGGACACCGGTGGTCTGAGCGGGAGGGTCACCGCCCGATCGTACCTACGAGCCGGGTTCCCCTCAGGCGGCGTGGGTGGCCGTCCAGGCCAAGAGCTCGTCGGCGGAGCCGCGGTTCACGACGCGCTCTTCGGGCACCTCGGCCCGGACCGCGTTGGCGCAACCCCGACCGAGCCACTCGAGTTGGCCCGGAGCGTGCGCGTCGCTGTCGATGGACACCAGGCACCCCAGGTCGATGGCCAGGCGCAGGAGCTCCTCGGGCGGATCCTGCCGCTCGGGACGCGAGTTGATCTCCACGGCGGTGCCCGTGCGGCCGCAGGCGGCGAAGACGGCCTCGGCGTCGAAGGCGGAGGGCGGCCGCCCGCGGCCGGTGATGAGCCGGCCGGTGCAGTGTCCGAGGATGTCGGTGTGGGGGCTCTCCACGGCGGCGAGCATGCGGGCCGTCATGTCGCCGGCGTCCATCCGCAGCTTGGAGTGCACGCTGGCCACCACCACGTCGAGCAGCGCGAGCAGGTCCTCGTCCTGGTCCAGGGTGCCGTCCTCGAGGATGTCCACCTCTATGCCGGTCAGGATCCGGAACGGCGCCATCTCCTCGTTGAGCGCCTGGACAACCGTGAGCTGTTCCCGTAGCCGCCCGGCGTCGAGGCCGTGCGCCACCGTCAGCCGGGCGCTGTGGTCGGTCAGGACCAGGTAGTCGTGACCGAGGCCTCTTGCCGCCTCGGCCATCTCGCGAATGGTGCTTCCCCCGTCCGACCAGTCCGAGTGCGAGTGGCAGTCCCCCCGGAGCTGGTCGAGGAGCGCCTCGGCCGGTGCGTCGAGGGCGACGGACGGCGGCTCCGTCTCGAGCGTGGCCAGGTACTGGGGGACCTCGCCGGCCAGCGCCTCGGTGATGGCCCGCGCCGTCGACTTCCCCACCCCGGGAATGCTCTGGAGGCGCCCGCCGGCGGCCAGCTCGGCCAGCTGTGAAGGGGACATCGGCTCGAGCGCCCGGGCGGCCTGGCGGAAGGCGCGGACCTTGTAGGTGTCCGCCCCGTCTCGCTCCAAGAGGTAGGAGATCCTGCGCAGGGCCGAGACGGGGTCCACGGCTAGGCCTTCTTCGCCCGGCTGGGGGCGACCCGCGTCGGCTCGTCGGCGCCCTTGGGGTATTCGGGGGGCCACGGTGCGTCGTGAAGGCCCGCGGCCCGGTCGCGCTCGGCGAGCTGGAGGAGCGGCTGGAGCGACTGGGGTTCCCGTCCGATCAGCGCCCAGGGATCGCCCCTCCGCCGCAGGAGGTCCGGGACGGTCCGGATGGTCAGGTCGTCGGGGACGACGTCGTCGATCTCGTCCCACGACAGGGGCGAGGAGACCTGGCCGCCGCTGCGTGGACGCGCGAACCATGCCCCGAAGACGGTCTTGTGGGGGGCGTTCTGGTTGAAGTCGACGAAGACCCGCTTTCCGCGCTCCTCCTTCCACCACTCGGCGGTGATCAGTTCGGGATGTCGGCGTGCCAGCTCCCGGGCCAGGGCCACCGCCGCGGCGCGCACCGTGGTGGCGTCCCAACGTGGCTCCAGGCGCATGTAGAGGTGCAGCCCCCGGTTGCCGGTCGTCTTCGGGTAGGCGACCACGCCGAGCTCGGTGAGAAGCTCGCGGCAGCGCAGGGCCGCCGTGCGCACCTCGTCGAACCCCACGCCGGGCTGGGGGTCGAGGTCGATCCGGAGCTCATCGGCGACGTCGGGGTCGGCGGCGAGGTACGGCCACAGGTGCAGCCCGAGGCAGCCGAGGTTGACCGCCCACAGCACATGGGCGATATCGGCCACGACGAGCGCGTTGGAGGTCGTCCCGTTCGGGGTGACGACCGTCGTCGTGCGCAGCCACGACGGGGCGCCGGGCGGCACCCGCTTCTGGAAGAACGAGCTGCCGGTGGCGCCGTTGGGAAACCGCTGCAGCATGGCCGGACGGCCGCCGGCGGTGTTGAGCAGCGCCTCGGCCACCTCGAGGTAGTACGAGACCAGGTCGAACTTGGTGGCGCCCAGCTCGGGGAAGTAGATCTTGTCGGGGCTCGAGATGCGCACCTCCCGCCCCGCCGCTTCTACGAGGCGCTCCTTTTCCCCCGACACCAGTGCAGACTCTACCGACTCGTCATCGCCGGGTGACCACTCGAGCGACGGAGCACCCGCTCTTCCACCGCCGCCGACGAGAGCACCTCTCCGATGATCCCGAGGTCCACGCCGGCCCGTCGCGCCACCTCGCGGACCACCGCGACGTCCTTGCCCATCAGCGCAGCCAGGTGGTCGCCGACCGCGTCGACCGATCCCAGCCCGGCCACCACGCCGAGGCCGCGGCTGGCGCCGCTGCCGTGCTGCACGGCGGCCAGGATGACCCGCTCGTCTATCCCGAGCGAGCCGGCGAGCCGCACGGCGTCGACGGCCAGACCCACCTGGGCCACGAACAGCGAGTTGTTCACCAGCTTGACCCGCTGGCCGTTGCCCGGAGGGCCGACGAGCATGATGGGGGAGGCGTAGGTCTCGAGCAGGGGGCGCATCTCTTCGAGGAGGAGCTCGTCACCGCCGACCCACAGGGTGAGGGTGCCGGCGACGATGTCGTGCGGACCACCGGAGAGCGCCGCGTCGAGCACGCGGATGCCGCGGCCTGCACCCGCCTCGACGAGTAGCTGTGCGGTCGCAGGGTCAGAGGTCGTGTGCTGGACGAGCGTCGCGCCCGTGGCCATGGCGGCGATCGCCCCGTCCGGGCCGAGGCACACCGTCCGGACCTGGTCGTCGTTGAGGACGACCACGAAGACGACCTCGGCGCCGCGCACGGTCTGCGCCACGGTGTCGGCGCACGCCAGCCCGTCGGCCTCGGCGGCCGCCCGCGCCTCGGGCCGGCGCGTCAGGACGGTGACCTCGTGGCCCGCCTCCACCAGGTGGTCGAGCATCGGGCGACCCATCCGTCCCGCACCGAGAAAGCCGATCCTCACCGTGGGCGCCTATGGCCGGGGACGATCGATCGGCCGGCGCGAAGTGGAACCCCCTCGCACCGCGGGCATCAGCCGCGCAGCTCCCAGCCGTTCCCGGCCGGGTCCTTGCAGACCACCAGTCGCAGTCCGTCGAACTCACCCGCGGTGAACGGCACGCCTGCGGCTGTGAGGCGCGCCACTATCTCGTCGCATTCGCCGCGGACGTCGATCGCCGTGTGCGCCTTGTCGGCGGGACGGTGGTCGGGGTCGGGGCTGAGGTGGACCTGCGTGCCGTCGTCAGCCTCGTACCACAGGGCGCCGAAGCCGCGCGCCGCCGGCGGGGGCTCGAGCCGGCGGTAGCCGAGGATGCCGACCAGGAACTCTCCCTCGGCGTCGGCGAGCTCGGGCGGGACGCCCAGATTGGCGTGATGGAATTTGGGCATGTGTGGCTCCTTGTCGTCCTAGGAGAAGAGCTCGGCGATCCCGGGCATCATGGCGCCGTCTATGAGGATGTCGACCCCCGAGACGAACGACGCGTCGTCCGAGAGCAGGTACGCGGCGAGCGCGGCCACCTCCTCGGAACGGCCGAGCCGGCCGAGCGGCGTCTTGTCGAGCATCATCTTCATGATGGGGTGCTCCTCGAACTCCTGCATGCCCATCGGTGTCTCAATGAGGCCGGGCGCCACCGAGTTGACCCGCCCGCCGCGCTGGCCCCAGGGCACCGACGCCCTCGCCACCGCCCGGATCACACCCCGCTTGGCCCACGCATAGGCGGTGCCGCTGTCGGAGACCAGCGGCACCATGCGCTCGAGGAAGTCGGGCGACAGGGGGACGTCGAGGACCGGGTCACGATCCGGATCGCCCCCGGCGGGCGCGATCTGGTAGGCCGAGCTCGAGGACCAGCACACCGCGGCCGATCCGTGCACCACGAGCGGCTCGAACGCCTCGAGCAGGAGGGCCGTGCCGACCAGGTCGACCTCGAGCACCCGCCGGGCGTCGGCCATCGTCGGCGAGACGCCCGCGGCGTGGGCCAGTGCCCGGAAGGCGCCGAGCTCCTGCACCCGTTCGATCAGGCCGGCGACGGCGTCGGGATCCGAGACATCGCAGGCCAGCCCCGAGGCTCCCTCTATCTTCGGTGCCTTGAGGTCGACGGCGACCAGGTGCTCGGTCGTGCCGAGCAGCCGGTCGACGCAGCTGCGGCCCATGCCGCTGGCAGCTCCGGTTACCACGGTGACTGTCATTCGGGCTTCCCCCTCCGTGTCGCTGTCCGGCCCGGGCCGCTTCCCCGCCCGGGACCAACTGCCGCCGGGTGGACCTTACCCGACCGGCGGCGCCGATCCCCCTGGAGCCCGGCCCCGGTTCGCGCCGGGTCGGGTAGCGTCGGCGGCGAACCAGGTGGAGGGAGGACGGGGGGGTATGGAGATTTACGTCGTGACGCCCGTGCTGACGACGCTCGGCGAGAATCCGATCTGGGACGTCGACGAGCAGCGCCTGTACTGGATCGACGTCTTCGGCGGGCTGGTGTTCTGCAGCACGGCCGATGGCCGGGAGATCCGGGTGTTCGAGGCACCGGGGCATCTCTCGGCCCTGGCTCTCCGAGCCGGGGGCGGAGCCATCGTGACCATGGGCGCGGCCATCCACCTCCTAAATCTGCAGACGGGGGAGTCCGAGCCGATCTTCGAAAGCGAGGCCGGACCGGGCTGGAGCTTCAACGACGGGAAGGTGGACCGCCAGGGCCGGTTCGTCACCGGCATGGTCGACCGGGATCTTCTCGACCCGGCGACGCGCGACCGCGTCGACAGCGCCGATCTCCCCCCGACCCTCTACCGCGTCGATGCTGACCTTCAGGTGCGCCTCCTCGCCGGCGGTATCGGGATCAGCAACGGCCCCTGCTTCAGCCCCGACGGCGCCACGCTCTTTTGGAACGACAGCTGGGCCCGCCGGATTTACGCCTACGACTACGACACCTCCACCGGTGAGGCATCGCACCAACGCGTGGTGGCGGCGTTCGGAGAGTCGGCGGGGGTGCCCGACGGGGCGACGGTCGACGAGGAGGGGTTCGTGTGGGTGGCCTCCTTCAACGGCGGCGACGTCCGCCGCTATGCGCCCGACGGGACGCTCGATCGCCAACTCCCCATGCCCCTCGGCATGCCCACGAGTGTCGCCTTCGGAGGTCCCGACCTCGACGTCCTGTTCGTCACGTCCATGGGCAGCGCCACGCTGGAGGGCGAGGTAGCCCCACCGGGCCCGTTGGGCGGGTGTGTGCTGGCGGTGCGGGGCCTCGGGGTCCGTGGCGTGCCCGAGCGGCGCTTCGCCGGCTGAGACCGGCCGGTGCGCACAAAGGAGCGCTCAGTCGACCACCGGCTCCGAGTGGCCGGGGGCTGTTAGCCTGCGCGCATGGCGTGGCATCCCCGCATCTCGGTGGACGAGGAGTGCGCCGGTGCCATCCCGTTCGTCGAAGAGGTCGAGTTCTGGAGGGAGCTCGGTGTCACCAACATCGGCGTCATCTCGCCCAAGATAGAGGCGATCGGCTGGGACGCCACCTTGGTGGCCGACACGGGGCTGCAGGTGTCGAACATCGGCACCGAGGAGCGCGTGCTCAGCGAGGCCCTCGAGTTCGGGGCGGCCGTGGGGGCGGACTCGGTGTGGATCACCCCGGGCACCATCGGCTCGCGGCTGTGGGAGGAGGCGGCCGACGACTTCGCCCGGCGCATAGCGCCGACGGTGGCCAGGGCCAACGAGCTGGGCATCACGTTCGCCGTGGAGCCGACGAACTCGTTGCGGCTCGACATCAGCTTCATCTTCACGTTGCGCGACTCGCTGGAGCTGGCGCGGGCCATCGGGTCGGGCGTCGTGCTCGAGTTGGCCTGCTGTTGGTACGAGCGCGGCTTCGAGGAGCTGCTGCGGAAGAACATGGAGATGATCACGTTGGTCCAGATCGCCGACTTCAAGATCGGGACCCTGTCGTCGCCGGACCGCGTGGCGATCGGTGACGGGGACATTCCCCTCGAACGCCTGCTGGGCCTGATCCTCAGTGCCGGCTATGAGGGCATGTTCGACCTGGAGCTGATCGGCCCGAAGATTGAGGCGGAGGGCTATCTGTCCGCCACGCGGCGCAGCCTCGAGCGGGCGAGCGACATGCTGGACCGGCTGGGCGCCTGAGCCTGCCGGGCGCGCAAGGGGGGTCCATGAGCGAGGCGAAGGGCTACGTGTGGGGTCCGATCAATGCCGAGGACCTGGCGCCGGTACCCGCCAGCAAGTGGATCGTCACCTCGGGCATGACCGGGGTGAGCGCGGCGCAGGGCCGGCTCTACGCCGTCGATGCCGGCGACCACTCGTGCAACGAGATCTTCCCGTACCTCGCCTCCTACGCCCTCGACGCGGATCGCTTCGGGAGCCATGCGCCGCTCGAGCCGCTGCGCTTCGAGCCGCATGGCATCGACATCGCGCTGCGCCCCGACGGGATCGGCGAGCTGTTCGTCGTCAATCACGGCTGGCGTGAGTCGGTCGAGGTGTTCGAGGTGGTGGTGGAGGGCACCGCCCGCCCGACGCTGCGCTGGATCGGCGCCGCCATGTTGCCCGGCTCCGCGGTCGGCAACGACGTCGCGGCCGTGGACGGGGGCGGGTTCGTCGTGAGCGTCAACGTGATCCGGGGGGATGGAATGGAGCAGGGCATGGCCCGTGCCGAGGCGGGCGATGAGACCGGCGGCGTCCTCGAATGGTCGCCCGGAGCTGGCTGGAGCGAGCTGCCGGGAACCGGGATCAACAGCGCCAACGGCGTCGCCGTGTCCAAGGACGGCCACTGGGTCTACATAGGGGGCTGGCACTCTCGCTGCATCAAAAAGGCGCGGCGCGGTGGATCGCTCCCCGAGTCGTCCGTCGTCGGCACCGACATCCTGACCGACAACCTGACGTGGACCTCTGACGGCCGGCTCCTCGCCGCCGGCGCCTGTGACACCACCGCCGAGGAGTTCATCGCCGGCCACTTCGGGCCCGAGCCGCGCCTCTCGTTCCCGTCCCGAGTCCTGCTCGTGGACCCCGACACGCTGGCCATGGAGACCGTCGTTGCGTACGGGCCCGAAACGTTCGGCGCGGCGACAACCGGACTTCAGGTGGGCGACGAAATCTGGGTGGGCGCAGCCCGCGACCAGGGCCTGGCTCGGTTCCCCTATCTCCCCGCCGCGGGCACCGTCCCTCGGGGCGACGCCTCAGCGTAGGCGGCCCGTCCCCGTCGTCGTCCCCGTCCCCGTCCTCGTCAGCTCACGCTCTGAAGCTCGCGCCACGAGACACCGTCCTCCACCGTCGCGTCCATGGGGTGAGGGACGTGGATCACCTCGGGGGTCAGTGCGCTGCCCGGGGGGAGTCCGCCCGTCTCGGCCGCGGCGAGCGAGTCGAGGATCAGCCGACGGGCCTGGGCGATGGCGACGTCGCTGGAGGAGAGGTTCTCCTTGGATCGATCGACGATGGGCCCCATGCTCACCTGGACGAGGGCGTCCTCGTCAATCACGCTCCGAGCCATGCCGGTGAAGTGACCGGCGTTCATCAGCTCTCGGTCCTGGCCCCACCGGCTCGATCGATCGCCGCCGACGGCGGCGAAGTTCCGGGGATCGGTCTCGATATCCCGTCGGACGGAGCCGAAGTCCCACTGCGTCATCTGGGGCACCACGCCGTAGTTTCCGAAGAAGACCTGGTGGTGGGTGTCGTCGACCGGGGTGAAGGCGAAGATCTGGGTGTGGTCGACCCAGCCGGTGGGCACCACGATGACCAGGGGGAAGAAGAAGTGCGACAACCGGGTGTAGGTCTGGCCCTCGCCGACGCTACGCAGCGAGGCCGCTCGCATGCCGTAGGGCGTCGTCTCCGTCTCGTAGCGGGGCGGGGCGGCGAACGTAGAATCGACCCCTCCGGTGTCCATCGATGCGCGCTTCTCACCGGTGATCTCGCGTAGCCAGGTCTGATGCAAGATGGTGCCGTGCACCGAGTCGAGCCCGCCTTCTAGGCCCTGGAGCCAGTTGCAGGGCAAAAGCGAGACGGTGATCTTGGTGTTGACCCCGTGCTGGGCGTCGAAGGGCAGGTCGGGGAAGGCCGGCTCGTCGGCGGCGCCGAGCCACACCCAGGCGATCCCGCCCGCCTCGTGCACCGGGAAGTGGGCGACCCGCACGCTGGCGGCGAACTGCTCGGGCCGCTGGACCTGGGTGGGCGCCTCGGCCACGCAGCCCGACACGTCGATCTTCCAGCCGTGATAGATGCACCGCACGCCGTTGCCCTCTATGCGCCCCAGGGCCAACGAGGCGCGCCGGTGGGGGCAGAGCTCGTCGAAGAAGCCGATCTGGCCGTTCTCGGCCCGGAAGGCGATGTAGTTCTCGCCGAACAGGCGCACCGGCGTCGGGGCGTCTCCCGCCGCCAGGTTCTCCGAGAGGGCGAAGGGGATCCAGTAGTTCTCCCGCATCAGCCGGCCCATGGGAGCATCACCCTCCACCCGGGTCATCAGCTCGTTCTCCGAGACGGTCGTCATGCCCACCCCTCCGCGTCGTGCACCCTGAGCTGCCACAGTACCCTGGCCCGGCGATCACGCCCGAACGGCGACACGAGCCGGAGCACGCTCGAGTGCCGGTCAGGCCCGATCAGCGGCCGTGTGGTGTGGGAAGTGGACCATGGTGCCACCGTCGACGACCAGGGTCTGACCGGACATGAACGACGACAGATCGGAGAGCAAGAACAGCAGAGGTCCGGCGATCTCGTGGGTGCGGCCGAATCTCCGAAGCGGCACGCCGTCGGCGGCGGCCATGGCGTCGAACTGCGCCAGGATCTCCTCTTCGGACCCGGGCAGTTGCGCCATGAGGCGCGGCACGGCGGTGATGTCCGGAGCGACGCAGTTGACGCGAACGCCGTGGGGGCCCCACTCGTCGGCGAGCGTGCGGGCCAGGGACATCACGCCCGCCTTGGCGGCACCGTAGGCGGCTTGGTTCCGGGCACCGTACACACCGCTCACCGACGCCACCATCGCGATGACGCCCCGACCCGCGGCGACCATGTGTCGTCCGGCGGCATGGCACACGTACATGTGCGACAAGAGGTTCAGCCTGATCTGGGCGTCCCACAGTGCGGGGTCACTGTCGAGGAACGCCCGCTGGTCCACGAGTCCGACGATGTTGGCCAGGCGAGTCAGGCCGCCGAGCTCCTCGTGCGCCTCGTCCACGGCGGCGGTGGCTCCGTCCGGGGTGGTGACGTCGGCCACGATGGCGTGGCCGCCGACCTCGGCGGCGACGCTGCGGGCCCGGTCGCCGTCGATGTCGGCGACGGCCACCGAAGCGCCGGCCCGGGCCAAGAGAAGCGACGTCAGCCGCCCGCTTCCGAAGCCCCCGCCGACCACGAGCGCCGGCTCACCCTCCAGCCCGAACACCTCCCGCATCTGCGTCAGGCTCGCTCGCCCAGGACCACTCGGTAGGCGTCGTGGTCCGCCGCGGCGGTGCCGATCCGTTCGAGTAGGACGGCGGTGATCTCCGGCTTGACTTTCTGGGTGATCGACCACAGGAACAACCCGTAGACGATCCCGCAACAGAAGCCGAACCACACCTCGTCCCACGTCGGGACGGCCACGCCTTGCGAGGCCAACCGCTCGAGGTAGTGGCCCAACAGATCGCGTTCCGAGGCCCGGCGATCCTCGACGCTGAGGGAGGACGCGATGTGGTAGCCGACGTCCACATACCAAGGGCCGCGCTGCACCAACTGCCAATCCAACAGGCAGGGCAGCCCGGCGCTATCCCTGAACAGGTTGCCGATGTGGGCGTCTCCGTGCAGGAGGCACCACGATGGCGACGACGTGTTGACCTCTGTGAGGGCCTTGAACGCCCCCACGAGGCTCACGGCGTCCCGGGCTTCCTTCGGCACGCCGGCGCCGATCGGGCCGTCGAACTGGCTCTGGATTTCGGGAATCCCACGGGCGCCCGCCGTCCTGGCGATGGGGGAGGAGAGCCACTCGGCCGCGCCGAGCCGGTTGCCGTTCCACGTCCTCGCGTGCAGGGTCACATACTGCTCCAGGCTCGTCGCCACCTCCGACGCCGGGTGGCGGTCTCGTGGGTCGAGGAAGGTGGCGCCCGAGGCGGTGACGTCCTCGGTGATGACCACACCGTTGTCGCTGGCCACGTCCCACTCGGCGAAGACACCGGGCAGCGTCCGGACGCCGGCTGCGGCCGTCAGGTCGCGGTAGAAGCGCGTCTCGGACTCGCCGGCCATCCGGTGGGCCGCCGTGCCGGTGTCGGAGAAGTAGCCCTTGGCACAGAGGTTGGCAGACAACCCCTCGGGCAGCTCCCCCTCGCATTCGATGCGGAAGCACGCGTTGGTCGAGATGCGACTCTCCACGCGCCCGACCACCGCCGCGGCGACTCGAACGCCGGGAAACGGACGTCCGAGGGCGGTGTTCAGCCACCCGGGCGAGAGGAGCTCCTCGAGGGTGTCCGGTATCCTGACTGCCTCTTCTGACCCCATGGGGCGCCCCCTCTCGGCGGACAAACTACCGCGCCCTCCGGTCACAGCTGTCTTTGGCTACCTCTTCGCCACAGGAAGTTCTCGGCGCGACGGGCGCTGATCTGCCATCCGGTGTCGGTCAGGAGCAGGCGGTCGCTGTAGGTGCCCACGACCTGGCGCAGGTCCTGCTCGGCGTGGTCGACCTTCAGGAGGGCGTCGAAGTACGAAGTGGCGGTCGCCGAGGAGCCGTCGACGTGCACGCTGTAGTTTGTGATCCTATGCATCGTCGGGCCCATCTGTCGGTGGATCTGCTCGAGCCACTCCATGAACGGCTCCCTGGACGTCCAACTACTCGTCGGGCCGTAGTCGGCAGCGCAGTCCTTCGTGAAGCAGCCGCGTACCAGTTCCCAGTCGCGACGGTCGATGCCGATGGCGTAGTTGTCGATGACCGTGCGTATCTGTAGGTCGTGATGCCACCTGTCCATGCAAACGCCTCCCTCGGTGAGCGCGATGGTAGTTAGGAGCGCCGCGATCCGCCTTGGTGCCGTCTTCCCCCAGGCCGAGTTCGATCGGGTGGACGGCGACGAGCTCGTCGAGTTCGTCCGCAGGCTGGAGGAGGCTGGCTACGACCACCTCCTGATTTACGACCATGTCCTGGGCGCGGACGCCGGCGCCCGGCCCGGATGGGACGGCGTCTACGACCTCCGCGATCCGTTCTTGGAGCCGTTCATGCTCTTCGCCTACCTGGCACGCGAGTGCCGCATGGAGCTGGTGACCGACATCCTGGTCCTTCCGCAGCGCCAGACCGCACTGGTGGCCAAGCAGGTGGCCACCTTGCAGCTGCTGGCACCGGGGCGTGTCCGGCTCGGGGTGGGCATCGGCTGGAACGCCGTCGAATATGACGCCCTGGGTGTCGACTTTGGCTCCCGGGCGGCTCGCATGGAGGAGCAGATCCCGCTGCTGCGCCGGCTGTGGGCGGAAGCGGCCATCACAGCCCGCGTGGGATCAGAGGTGGTCGATGCAGCGGGAATCGCCCCAATTCCCCGGCAGGAAGTGCCGATTTGGATCGGTTGCGGGACCGACGCTCGCGCCGGGGCTCGCGTCGGCCGGTTCGCCGACGGGTGGCTGCCCATGCCCCAGGTGCAACCCGGATCGGGATTCGAGGCGGCGTGGCACGACATACGCAAGGCCGCCGCCGAGGCCGGCCGCGACCCCGAGCGCATCGGCCTTGAGGGTCACGTCGCCGTCCGCGCCGACAACCTGCACCGTCTGGCCGATCGGGCGGCACGATGGAGCGATGCGGGGGCCGACGCCGTGGCGATCAACTCCCTGCGAGCGGGCGCCACGTGGCCCGACGGGCATCTTGAGGTCCTGCTTCGTGCCGCGGAGGTGTTGCGGTGACGCTTGACCTCCATGACCGCCAGGCCATAACCGAGCTGCTGTCGCGCTACGGCCTGCTGATCGACCAACGACGTCTCGACGAATGGACCGCCCTGTTCACGGAGGCTTGCGAGTTCGTCGTACCGGGGATGGGGACCTTCAGGACAGTCGAGGACAGGCGTCGGATGGTCGAGAACGGGATGCGAGGAGTGCACCTCGTCGCATCCCCGGTGATTCGAGCGGGAGACGCCGACGGCACCGCCGAAGCCGAGCAGTCCTTCATGTTCCGCGCCAGCGAGACCGGCCGGTTCATGACGGGCTGGTACAGCGACACTCTCGTCAAGCAGGACGGAGTGTGGCTCATCGCCCGACGCGCCATTCAGTACATCAGCCGCCAATGAGCCGACCGGCGCGCGGCCGCGCAACCGACGGGACGGCGGGCGGCGACCGGCTGGCTCACCGACCGACGGTGGCGGTCGGGGTGTAGCGAACGGGCAAGCGCTCGTAGCCGCTGACGAAGTTTGCCGGTCTATGGTCGGGTTCCCCGGGCTCGGCGAGCGTGAGGTCGGGCAGGCGGTCGAGGAGGTGCTCGAGGGCGATTCGCAGTTCGAGTCGGGCCAGGCTATTTCCCAGGCAGAAGTGGGCACCAAAGCCGAATGCGAGGTGATCGTTGGGGTGGCGGCGGATGTCGAACCGATCAGGGTCCGTGAACACCTTCTCGTCGCGGTTGGCCGAGGGATAGAGCAAGAGGAGTTGTTCGCCCTCGGCGATCCGCTGGCCCCCGAGCTCAATCTCCTGGGTCGCCACGCGAGCCATGTTCTTGATGGGACTGACCCACCGGAGCATCTCCTCAATCGCCGTCGGGAGAAGTGCTCTGTCGTCCCTGAGGGCGGCCCAGTTGCCCGGTTGGCGCAGCAGTTCGTAGACACCGCCGGAGATCACGTGGCGAGTGGTCTCGTCGCCTCCGTTCAAGATCAGGAGCGACTCCCCGATGATCTCGGCGTCGTCCAGCCGGTCACCGTCCACCTCGGCGTGGACCAGGACGCTCATGAGGTCCTCGCTCGGCACTTGACGTCGGGCGGCGATGACGTCCATCGCGTACGCCGCGTACTCCATAGCTGCAGCGGTGGCCCGCTCGAGGGCACCTTCTTGGCGCTGGCCAAGCATGGTCATCATGTCTTCGCTCCAGCGCAGCAGCTGGGCCCGGTCGGCCGGGTCGACGCCGAGAGCGTCGCCGATCACGATCAATGGCAGCCAGGCCGCGAACTCTGCGACGAGGTCGCACGCACCTTTTTCGCAGATGCCGTCGATGAGAGCGTCGACCACGCCGCGGATCGACGCTTCCTTGTCGCGGACCCGCTTGGGGGTGAAACCTTTGTTGACCAGTTGCCGACGCTGCCAGTGGGCCGGATCGTCCATGTCGATCATCATCGGGGACGGGCCGTGATCGGGACGGATTCCTCCTGCGTTGCTGAACAGTTCCGGGTGGGCGGATACATACTTGACCAGCTCGTAGGTGGCCACACCCCACACGCCCGAGCGCCGGTCGCGCCAGACCGGGGCGTGGGATCTCAGCCAGGCCAACTCCTCGTGGGGGTTGCGGCCCCAGAAGGCTCCGTCCACGAGGTCGATTCGTTCTTCGATGCTCCGCACTGCCACTCCACGGCCCACCCTCGGATCCCGCTCCCGTTCAGCCTCGGAACGGACTTTACATGACCGTGGTTTGATATCTCATCCAAGACGCGCCGGAGAGCCGTGACGATCTCGGAACGACTCGTCGTGGGTCCGAGTGACGATCGACTCCTGGGCCATCCACCGGGTGATCTCGGGGTGCGGGGAGGCTGTGGCCGCCCGCCGGCACCAAGGACCGCGGCGCAGTCCCCAAAAGGGACGGGGTTAGGGCATGATGGCGGTTCGGGCGGCCGGTTCGGGCGCCTGTTGTCGGCGGTAGAGGGCCCGCTCGAGCGAGGACAGGAGCCGATCGCGGGTCTCGACCGGGCTTATGAGCTCGTCCTGCCCGAATCCCTCGGCGGAGCGATAGGAGGCTTCGACCTCAAGGTGGCGGAGCATTTCGGCCTCGTCCACGTCAGAGTCTCGGGAGCGGCTCATGGCCGCCGCGCCCATGGCCCCCATGGTGGCGCCGGGGTAGGTAAAGGTTGCCGATTGGCCGTCGAAGGGAATCATCCCCATGACCATCGAGCCGAACCCGTAGGCCTTTCGGAGGATGACGGTGAGCTTCGGCACACGAGTCTGAGTCTGAGCCGCGTACATCCGCGCCCCGCTGCGCAGGATGCCCTGGCGTTCGGACTGGCTGCCCGGCATCACTCCGGGATTGTCGGCGAGGAAGATGATCGGAAGGTGGAACGAATCCGCGACGGTGATGAAGTGGGCGCCCTTGTCGGCTCCGTCGGAGTCGATCGATCCGGCCAGTACCTGAGGCTGGTTCGCCACCACGGCCACCGGATGGCCGCCCAGCCGGGCCAGGACGCAGATCATCGACCGGCCGAAGTCGGGCTGCACCTCGAAGCAGGAGTCTTCGTCGAAGACGGCGTCGACCACGGCGTGCATGTCGTAGACGCGTCGCCCGTTGTGGGGAACGATGTCCAGCAGTTCGGGCACCGGACGCGGCCCGTCGTCGCCCCCTCCGATGTCGGGGGGGTAGGACCAAGCCGAGGAAGGGAAGTAGCTCAGGTAGGTCCGGACCATGTCGAGGGCCCCGGCGTCATCGGGTGCCTCGTTGTGCACCAGCCCGCTGGCCAGCGCGACCGCTGGTCCTCCCAGATCCTCCTTGCTTATCTGCTCGCCGAGCGACTCATAGACCACCGGGGGGCCGGCCGTGAATACCGCCGCACGAGAGCTCATCACCGCGAAGTCCGACATGGGAGCCACCAGGGCGCCGTGGCCGGCCGAAGGCCCGAGGATGGCGGTCACGATCGGCACCCGGCCCGAGCAGCGACTCTGGGCGATGAGATCGGTCGGGGACCGGGTATACGGCTTCCCGTCGGCCCGGAAGCCGGCCCCCTCGAGCATCATCACCAGCGGCACCCGGTCGTTCACGGCAATCTCGGCGACCCGGTACCGTTTGGCGTTCGCTGAGGAGCTGATCGTTCCGGCGTGGACGGTGAAGTCCTCGGCGGCGACCATCACCACCCGGTCGTCAATCGTGCCCGAGCCGATGACCACGGCGTCCGCCGGCGCTCCCGAGCCGCCGACGAGCGTCCCTATCTCCCGGAATGATCCGTCATCGACCAGGTAGTCGATTCGGTCCCGAGCGGAGAGCTTTCCGGCATCACGGTGCTTGGCCAACCGGTCCTCGCCACCCATTGCCCGCGACGCGTTCCGGCGAGCTTCGAGATCGGCCAACACATCCTGCCAGCCTTCCGATGAGTCGCCGCCGCTCACGCTCGTCCCGTTCAGTTGAGGTACCCGACGGGCTCGTGGCGAAAGACGGTGTCTAGATACGAGCGGTCGGCGGCGGGCATGACCGGCGACCCCTACAGGGTGAGGAGGACGTCGTAGCCGCCGAACGGCACCGCCGGAGCGAGCAAGTGTGACACCCCCGAGTTGGCCCGGAACCTTCCCTGCATCGACACCCCCTCACCTTTGCCGCCGGCAGCCGGTCGCGACGTGAACCTAGGTCCGGCGGGTCGACAGTTGCAAGTGTCTAAAGAGGCTGCTCCATCACGCTCGAGCGGTGCGTAGGTGCGCTGCGCTCCAACTGGTTACCGTCTCGGATCCGACGCTGAGACCTCGGCATCCCCTGCGATCACACTCAGCATCCCTTCGCCCTCACATTCGAGAACGCCAAGAGGAGAGCGGGCTCGCCCAGCTGGGCTACACCACACGATCTCCGCTGCCTTCGACGTCGACGGCCACCTGTTCCGCGACGAAGACGACCGGACAAGCCATACCGTCGACGATGCTTCAGATATTCCGTGGACAGTTCGTGGACATGAGACCCCCGGAAAGCACAAAAGTCCGGGTCAGACCCTAAATGTCGTAGTAGAGCATGAACTCCCAGGGGTGGGGGCGAAGACGCACGGCGTCGATCTCGTTCAGCCTCTTGTAGTCAATCCACGTCTCGATCAGATCGTCGGTGAAGACCCCGCCCGCCTTGAGGAAGGCCTGATCGGCCTCAAGGGCGGCCAGTGCCTCCTCGAGCGACGCCGGGACCTGACCGACCTTGGCCAGCTCCTCGGCCGGTAGCTCGAAGAGATCCTCTTCGACCGGGTCCGGAGGCTCTATCTTCTTCGCCACCCCGTCCAGCCCGGCCATGAGCATGGCGGAGAAGGCCAGGTACGGATTGCACGAGGGGTCGGGGCACCGGAATTCGATCCGCTTCGCCTTGGGGCTCTTGGAGTACAGCGGGATGCGGCACGCCGCCGAGCGGTTCCGCTGCGAGTAGACCAAGTTGACCGGTGCCTCGTAACCGGGCACCAGACGCCGGTAAGAGTTGGTCGTCGGCGCTGCGAACGCAAGGATCGCCCGGGCGTGCGCCAGCACGCCGCCGACGTACCAGCGTCCGATGTCCGAAAGCCCTCCGTAGCCCGACTCCGAATAGAACAACGGCTCCCCGCCGCTCCAGAGCGACTGGTGGACGTGCATGCCCGAGCCGTTGTCCTGGAACAGGGGCTTCGGCATGAAGGTGGCCGAGTAGCCGGCGTTGAACGCCACGCTCTTCACGATGTACTTGTAGAGCATCAACTTGTCCGCCATGGCCAGCATCGTGTCGAACCTCATGTCGATCTCGGCCTGGCCCGCCGTGCCGACCTCGTGGTGCTGGACTTCTATCTCGATTCCCAGCCGTTCCATGGCCAGGATCATCTCGGAGCGCAGGTCCTGGAAGTGGTCCATGGGGGGGACGGGGAAGTATCCCTCCTTGTACCTCGGCTTGTAGCCCAGGTTGGGCTTCTCATCGCGGGCGGAGTTCCAGATGCCCTCGACCGAGTCGACCTGATAGAAGGCCGAGTGCTGATCCTGGGAGAACCGAACGTCGTCGAAGATGAAGAACTCGGCCTCCGGTCCGAAGTAGGCCGTGTCGGCGATCCCGGTCGACGCCAGGTAGTGCTCCGCCTTCAAGGCCACGTAGCGCGGGTCCCGGCTGTAGTTCTCCAACGTGATCGGGTCGTGGACGAAGCAGTTGAGGTTGAGCGTCTTGTGTTGCCTGAACTCGTCGATCACCGCGGTGGATGGATCGGGGAGCAGGATCATGTCCGACTCCTGTATCGCCTGGAATCCACGGATGGACGAGCCGTCGAACCCGTACCCCTCCGTGAAGGCGTCCTCGGTCAGGTCGTGTGCCGGTATGGAGAAGTGCTGCATCAAACCGGGAAGATCGCAGAACCTGAGGTCTACAACTTCGATCCCCTCGTCCACCGCGAGTTGGACAACTTCGGCGGCGCTTCGTTTTTGCATATCTCCTCCTGGTCATGACCGGTCACTGTGAAGGCTCCAATCGGTACGGCACTCAGTCTTAAATGAAATGTCGTCGTTCGCAATGACTGTCGGCCCAAGGTAGATGAACAGAGTATGAATTCTCCTATTACGGGGTCATTTGTGGCCGAAAAAATGCATCGCACGGGTCCATCGGTGCCGGCCTGTGACGGAGAAAAGCGGGGCGAGTTCCGTCCGACGTTTGACAGAAAAAAGGCCGATTACCAGGGATTTCCGGATGAGATTGGTTTCACAGCGAGTGTTGTTGGACTATTGATGCGACGTTCGGCGGAAATAGTGGCTCCTTCCTTACAGTGAAGATCAGGTGCTCGGACGGATGAGTCCGGACAACCTGAATTGTCCAAGGAAGGTGGGAATTCCAATGGCTAAGAAGCAAATGGCGGCTCCAGGCCGCACGGCAGGCGGACGGCCACTCCGGGCTCGGCTCGTGAGTATGACAGTGAAGGTGGCGACCGGAGGTCTGATCTGCGGCCTCGTCATGTGCCTGCCGGTGGGCGCGGCTCAAGCCGTGAACGGCCACCACACTCACTCGGTCACCGTCGGCAAGTAGCGCGCACGCGTTCCGCGCTCCCGTCCCTTGCGGCGAGGGCGAGGTGAGAGCACAGTGCGCCGGCCCCGTCGCGCGTCGCGACGCGAGAGAACGCGACGCGAGCGGAGCGACGCGAAAGGACGCGACGAGGACGCGACGCGAGGGACGCGGCGCGAGAAGACGCGACGCGAAAGGGCGCGACGCGGAAAGGCGCGACGCGGAAAGGACGCAACGCGGCAGCACGATAGAACGCGTCACCACGCGAGACGTCGCGACGGGATGCGACACGACGCGACACGACGCGACACGACACGACGCGACGCGACGCCGATCAGTACTCGCCTATCAACTCACCGTCCACGAAGGCCCGGCAGGTCTGCTTGCGGGCGCCCCCGAGGAACGACTTCTGCGTCTTCTCGATGACGACCGGATGCACTTCGTTCTCACCCACCGAGAGCTCGAAGGTCCGGGTCCGCGGCGAGTGGAAGCTGACCGCCTTGTTGCGCTGCACGACTTCTTGGCCGTCGACGGTGATGAGAACCTTGCCCCAGAGTTGGCCCCAGTGGAAGGCCACCAGGTGCTTTTCGTGCTTGCCCACCTCGAAGTGGAAATCGATGTGCAGGACCATCCGTCAATCCTGCCCCAGGGCGAGTCGACCGGTTGGGATCCCTCGGTAGCCGCCGCCGCCTCAGCCCTTGACGGTGTTGCTCCCTTTCACCGAACGCTCAATCTCCGCGGCCACCGCGTCGGCGTCTTCCAGCGGGAGCATGTGGCCGCGATCGCGCAAGGTGACCAGGCGGGCCCCGGGAATGGCCTGCACCATCTGATGGGAACGGGCGGGAGCGGTGAGCCGGTCGCGCGAGCCGACCACCACCGTGGTGGGGATCCCGATCGTGGTGATGCCCTCCAACAGGTTCACCGTGCCGATCGCCGCCAGGAAGCTGGCGCGCACCAGCGGGGCGCACGCAGCGAGCAGCGTCCGGGTCAGCTCCAGGTGCTCGCGCACGGGCTCCACGCCGAACACACCTCGCACGAAGCGGTGGCCGCCCGGGGAGCGCAGGGCCAAGGACACCGCCGGCGATGCCACGAATCCGGCGGCGAAGCGCTCCAGGACGGGAGGGCCCGTTCCCATGTCGGCGGCCGCGGTGGCGACGAGGACGATGGCGCGGACCCGCTGGGCCAGGAGCTCGGGATGGTAGGTGGCGAGTGCCATGACGGCCATCCCTCCCATGGAGTGGCCGGCCAGGACGGCGTCGTTGACGTCGCGGGCCCGGAGCACGGTCGCCAGGTCGTCGGCCAGCGTCTCGACGCTCAACGGCGCGGTGCCCCGGCTGCTCTCGCCGTGGCCCCGGTGGTCGTAGAGCACGACGCGGTGCCCCGACTCGACGAGCCGCCGGGCGACCGGGACCCAGACGGCGTGGCTCCCGCTCCAGCAGTGGGCCAGCACCACCACCGGTCCGGTGCCCACGTCCCAGACGGCCAGTCGTGCTCCGTCCGGCGTGGTGACGCTCAGCTCCTCGGGCGTCTCGAGCATTCCCCATCCCAGCGTTTCGAGCTCCTCGCCGGGGATCAGCTCTTCGGTCGTGGCTTGGTCGGCGTGGACCGAGGCGACCTTGCGGTAGGCGGCCGCCCCGCCGACCAGGGCTGCGGCCGCGCCCAGGGTGAGCAGGCCGCGCCGGCTGTGGGGGATGTGCAGCGGGGGCACTACCTAGCCCCGATCAGGCGGGCCAACCGTTGCTGGAGCGCGATCGGTGTGAGCCGGTGGGCGTACCAGCCGAGGACCGATTCGAATCCCACCGGCACGAAGGCCCGGTCGCCGTCAATGGCACCGACGATCGCCGCCCCCACCATTTCGGGCGGATGGGCGCGGGCGAAGGCCTTGACCAGCCGCTCTCGGGCCCGCGGGTCCTCCTTGCCCCCGGTGAAGCGGGCCGAGGTGACGATCGGGGTGTTGATGAAGCCGGGGCAGATGGCGGTCACGCCCACGCCCGCCGGGGCCCAGTCGGCGCGCAGGCACTGCGAGAGTTGGAGGACGGCCGCCTTGGTCGCCGCGTAGGCCGACTCGTTGGCGGTGGGGAGGAAGGCGAGACCGGACGACACGTTCACCACGTGGCCGCGACGCGCGGCGAGCATGGGCGGGGAGAAGGCCGAGCAGCAGTTGACGACGCCGTCGAGATTGACCGAGCGGATGAAGGCCCAGTCCTGCGCCGTCATGTCGGAGAAGGAGCCGGTCATTCCCACCCCCGCATTGTTCACCAGGACCGCCAGTGCGCCGTGCCGAGCGTGGATCGCTTCGGCGACTGCGTCGACCTCCTGGCGGTCGGCCACGTCGAGTCGGTAGGACCGGTGGGCCACGAGGCCGCCCGGGCGTGAGCGCTCGGCGCACTCGAGCGCCGTCTTCTCGGCCGAGCCCTCGTCGACATCGGTGCAGAGCACCGTGGCGCCCCGGGTGGCCAGGGCATGCGCCGTGGCCCGGCCGATCCCGCTCCCGGCGCCGGTGACCAGGGCCGTGGCGGACTGCAAGGGGATGGGAGGGCGCCTCATGGCGCAGGTGCGGCGGAGCGCCCGCCGGACAGGACGTAGTCGCCGGGGTCGAAGGTTCGGGTGCGGCGGGTGAAGCGGTAGGTGTAGTCGGGCCACAGCGTGGTGTTACGCCCGGCGTCGTCGAGGTACCAACTCGAGCACCCTCCCGAGTTCCACACGGTCGGCGCGGCCTTGGCCTGCACCTCGTCGCTCCAGCGCTCCAGCGCCGCGGGCAGCACGTCTATCACCCGCTCGCCCTGCGCCCGCAGCGCCCGCAGCGCGCCGACCACGTGGGCCACCTGCGCCTCAATCATGACCAGGAGGGAGGTGTGCCCTATCCCCGTGTTGGGTCCGGCCAGCATGAAGTAGTTGGGGAAGCCCGGCATGGCGGTGCCCCGGTAGGCGCGCATGCCGGTGTCGGCCCAGTGCTCCCGCAGCGAGCGGCCGTCGACGCCGCGCACCTTGTGCGCCATCGGGTTGTCGGTGGGGCGGAAGCCGGTGCCGTAAATGATGGTGTCCACCTCATGGAGGACCCCGTCGGCGGTGAGGACGCCCTCGGGCCGCAGGGCGACGATCTTCTCGGTCTCCACCCTGACGTGGGGACGCTGCAGGGCGGGGTAGTAGTCGTTGGACTGGAGGAGGCGCTTGCAGCCCGGCCGGTAGGTCGGGGTGAGCTTGGCCCTCAGCTCCGGATCGGCCACCTGGCGGGCCAGGAAGCCGTTGGCCAGCTTCTCCAGGCGCGTCAGCCGCGCGCTGTTGTGGATGAGCAGCGAGCCCAGCACCAGCTCGCTGAGCCAGTAGTTGCGGGCCCGGGACACCCGTTGCGTCCAGGGCAGCAGCCGGTAGGCGGCCCGCTCGACCCCCCTCGTCGGGCGATTGCGGAGCGGGAAGACCCAGGGCGGCGTGCGCTGGAACAGGGTCACGCTTCCGGCCCAGCGCTGCACCTCGGGCAGGAACTGGATGGTCGACGCCCCGGTGCCGACGATGGCCACCTTGCGCCCGGTCAGATCGTGGGAGTGGTCCCACGCGGCCGAGTGGAACGCCGTCCCGGCGAAGGACGAGGAGCCGGGGAGGTCGGGGATGAACGGCTCGGAGAGACTGCCCGCGCCGTTGACGAGGAAGTCGGCCGAGAGCGATCCCCGTGAGGTCTGCAGCCGCCACACCGCGCCGGCCGGGTCCCACGAGGCCTCCTCGAGCGTGGTATCGAAGGCCACCTTCTCGTCGACGCCGAAGTGCCGGGCCACCTCTTGGAGGTAGCGCTCGATCTCCCCCTGGCCCGAGTAGGTCTCGGTCCAGTGCGGGTTGGGGGCGAAGGAGAAGGAGTAGAGGTTCGAGGGCACATCGCAGCGGCAACCTGGATACGAGTTGTCGTGCCATGTGCCGCCGGCGGCCGTCCGCCGCTCGAGGACGATCAGGTCGTCGCGGTAGCCCTCGGCGGACAGGGCGATCGCCGCGCCCAACCCGGAGAAGCCCGAGCCGACGATGGCGATCTGGACGTGGGTGGGAAGGGGGTGGGGGAGTACGGGGTCACCGCGCCGCGCCGGGGCCGATGTCGACATGGGGCGCATAGTAAAGGAACACGGATCACCAAGCCGAGGTTGCCCCCCGGCCAGCTCCGACGAGGGGTCCGGCCCCGAACTCACCGCACCTCCCAGCTTGACCCTGCGGGTCGGCGGGTACAATCGTCCACCCAGTCTCGGCTCCTAGGGAGGAACATGTCGGGCCACTCGAAGTGGGCGACCACCAAGTACCGCAAGGGCGCCCAGGACAAGGCGCGCGCCAAGGTGTTCGCCAAGTGCATCCGCCAGGTCGAGGTGGCCGCCCGCGAGGGCGGGGGCGACCTCGACGCCAACGCCACCCTACGCACCGCCTACCAGAAGGCCCGCAGCTCGTCGGTGCCCCTGGACACGATAGAGAAGGCGATCAAGCGGGGGACGGGCGAGCTCGAGGGCGTGCGCTACGAGGCCATCACCTACGAGGGCTACGGTCCGGCGGGCGTGGCCATCATCGTCGAGACGTTGAGCGACAACCGCAACCGCACGGGCTCCGAGGTTCGCAACCTCTTCAACAAGAATGGCGGCAACATGGCCGAGCCGGGTGCCGTGAGCTGGCAGTTCGAGCGCAAGGGCATCGTCAGCGTCCCGCGCTCGCACGACGAGGAGAAGGTGATGGAGATCGCCATGGAGGGCGGCGCGGAGAACCTCACGGACAACGGCGAGCACTGGATCGTCACCTGTGCGCCGGCCGACCTTGAGGCGGTGCGCCAGGCCCTCGAGGGAGCGGGGATCACCCCCGACTCAGTCGACCTCTCGCTCGAGCCCACCACCCTGCTCCCGGTGACCGACGAGGGCGAGGCCAAGCGGGTCCTCCGCCTGCTGGAGGCCATCGACGACCACGACGACGTGCAGGCGGTGCACGCCAACGCCGACATCCCCGACGCCGTGCTGGCCGCCTTCGAGGGCTGAGGTCGGGGCGGGGGTCGGGTCGGGGCGGGGGCGAGTTCGGGCCGGAGTCCACCCACTCGCGGCCCTGGGCGACTACGCTGCGAACGCATGTTCGTATTGGGGATCGACCCCGGGCTCTCACGCTGTGGCTACGGCCTCGTCGGGCGGGGTGAGGCCGACAGCGCCCTGACCGCACGCGCCGCGGGAGTGATCGAGACCGACCCCGGCGCCCCCCTGCCCGAACGGCTGCTCATCCTGCACACCGAGCTGCGCGCCCTGGTGGCCGAGCTGGCTCCCGACGTGGTGGCCGTCGAGCGGGTCTTCTTCCAGGTCAACGCCAAGACGGCCATGTCGGTCGGGCAGGCCAGCGGGCTGGCCCTGGTGGCGGCGGCCGAGGCCGGGAGCGAGGTGGCCCAGTACACCTCGAACGAGGTCAAGCAGGCCCTGGTCGGCTACGGCGCGGCCACCAAGGACCAGGTGCAACGCATGGTGGCCAAGGTGCTCGGGCTGGCCGTGCCGCCCAGCCCGCCCGATGCGGCCGATGCGCTGGCCCTGGCCGTGTGCCACCTGACGACGGTCCCGCTACGGCGTGCCCTGGGCGCCGCCCTGGTTCGGGAGAAGAGCCCGGCGTGAGACGGGGCGTGAGACGGGTCGAGACGGACAGCATGAAGGAGGGACGGCGGTGATCGGACTCTTGCGCGGCAAGGTCGTGGTGCGCTCGGCGGATGGGGAGGTGATCGTCGATGTGGCGGGCGTCGGGTATCGAGTCGCCGTGACCCCGGCCACGGCCGCCGCGCTCATGGTGGGCGGCTCGGGTGCCGAGGCCACCTTGTTCATCCACACCCACGTGCGTGAGGACGCCATCGTCTTGTACGGATTCATCCACGACGACGAGCGCCGCTGCTTCGAGGTGCTCATCGGGTCCCACGGCGTAGGCCCCGCCCTGGCCCTGTCCATCATGGCCGTGCTCTCGCCGGCATCGCTGTCCACCGCCGTGCTCGAAGATGACCTCGAGACGCTGTGCACCGTCCCCGGGGTGGGCCGCAAGACGGCGGCGCGCCTCCTCATAGAGCTCAAGAGCCGCCTCGATCTCCCCGATCTTTCGCTCGACCTGCCCGGGGCGACGGGCGACGGCGCCAGCCGCACCGCCCGGGCCGAGGCGCGGGCCGCGCTGAGCGAGCTGGGCTACGCACCCGAGGAGATCCGTGGCGCACTCGACGGGGTGCGCGACGATGTCGGGGTGGAAGAGATGCTGCGGCTGGCGCTGCGCGAGCTGGCCGGCCGGTGAGCCCCAAGGCCCGCCGCGAGGTGCTGGCCACGGGTGAAGAGCGGGAACCGGGCGTGGGCCCCGACGAGCGGTTGGTGGCCCCGGTCGTGGTGGGCGAGGCGGAGGAGG
Organism: uncultured Acidimicrobiaceae bacterium; assembly: GCA_963779735.1. Classification (GTDB taxonomy): domain Bacteria; phylum Actinomycetota; class Acidimicrobiia; order Acidimicrobiales; family RAAP-2; genus Bog-473. Next base: position 177,878 of record CAVZZJ010000009.1, on the reverse strand, counting down.
TCGACGAGGCCGGGCTGCGGCCCCGCTCGTTGACCGAGTTCGTCGGCCAGGCCCAGCTGGTCGAGCACCTGCGCATCGTGATTCAGGCCGCACGGCAGCGCCGGCAGCCGTCGGACCACATACTCTTCGCCGGCCCGCCCGGCCTGGGGAAGACCTCCCTGGCCGGGATCGTGGCCACGGAGATGGGGGCCGGCCTGCGCATCACGTCGGGTCCGGTCCTGACCCGCGCCGGCGATCTGGCGGCGCTGCTGACCGACCTCCAGGACGGCGACATCCTGTTCATTGACGAGATCCATCGCCTCCACCGCTCCGTCGAGGAGATGCTCTACTCCGCCATGGAGGACGCCAAGCTCGACATCCTCATCGGCAAGGGCCCGACCGCCCGCTCCATCCGCCTGGACCTGCCCCGCTTCACCCTCGTCGGCGCCACGACGCGCACCGGGCTGGTCTCGGGCCCCCTGCGCGACCGGTTCGGCTTCGTGGGCCGGCTCGACCTCTATGCGCCGGCGGACCTGCGGGCCATCGTGGAGCGCTCGGCACTGATCCTCAAGGTCGAGATCGACGAGGAAGGGGCGACGCGCATCGCCGAGCGCTCGCGCGGCACGCCACGGGTGGCCAACCGCCTGCTGCGCCGGGTGCGCGACTTCGCCGAGGTGCGGGGCGACGGCTCCATCAACGGGGCGACGGCCTCCGAGGGTCTCGACCTCTTCGGGGTGGACGAGCTCGGGCTGGACAAGGTGGACCGCGCCATCCTGGCCACCTTGTGTGGGCGGTTCGGGGGTCAACCGATCGGGCTGACCACGCTGGCCCAGTGCGTGGGCGAGGAGACCGACACCATCGAAGAGGCCTACGAGCCCTTCCTCTTGCAGTGCGGCCTGATCCTGCGGACGTCGCGTGGGCGTGTGCCGACGCCGCGTGCGTGGGCCCACCTGGGGCAGATCCCGCCCGCCGCCGCCGGGGCGCGCCGGGCGCGGCGACCCTCTTCGAGGCGTGATCCGATGACTCCGCCCGAATCGCGCTGTTTCCGCACCGATCGCGCTGATTCCGCCGGCATTTCCGCCACTTTTGGACCATGGCGTACGACGAGGCACTGGCCCAACGGATACGTGAGCTGAACACCATGGCCGTGGCGACGAGCGGCCGGGGGGGGCTTGTTGGTCCGTGTCGATCCGGCGCAGTCGGACGCGCTGGTCGCCCGTTCGCTGCCGCCCAAGTGAGGGCTCAGAAGCCGCTCGCCGCCCGCGCCGCGTTCCTCGCCTGGACCGTGGCGAGACCGACAAAGCCCAGCAGCCACGCCGCGCTTATCCGGGAGATGAGCTTTTTGGTGTCCTCGTCCGGCGCCTTCACGCCGACGATGGTCGCGGCGGCGATCGGGCCCAGCCCGGCAACGGTCAGCGCCGTCGCGGCGGCCTCGTGCCCGGCCCGCCACGCCTCGTCGCTGCGCAAGGTCGACGGGATCCGGATGCCGGCCAGCATGTTGCGCGGCAGGAGCCCCGCGGCGGACAGGCGCCCGACCGCAATGACGATGATGCCGCCCAGTGCGAGCCTGATCGCGCCCTTCACGCCGGTCAGGCTATCCGGTGGCCGCTACGGCTTGCGGGCCCAGGCGGACACCAACGGCGACGTGGCGAGGTCGAGCCTGCCGGACTCAACGTTGCGGAGATGGCGCTCGATCTCGGCTTCGGTGGCCAGGCCACCCGAGACGAGGCGTTCTCTGATCTGCTCGACGGTTGCCCGTTCGAGCTCGGTGCAGGCCGGCCCGCCCATGGGGAAGTAGGCGTCGGAGCGCACGTCGACGAGGCCGGCGTCCCTGAGCAGCCTCGGCAGCGTGCGTCCAAAGGCCAGGTCCACGCCCTGGGCCGTCATGAGCGAACGGAACGCCCGTTTGAGCTTGTTCGCCAGCCGCTGTTCGGCGCCGGTCTCGTCGGGACACACCAGGGGTTGAAGACCGGGGTCGGCCTCTTCCAGCAGTAGCCGGCCGCCGGGTCGAAGCGCGCCGGCCATGCAGCGGAGGGCGGCCATCCGCTCGGGAACGTGGACCAGGACCAGGCGGGCGTGGACCAGGTCGAAGTCGCCCTCGGGGGCGGGCTCGGTGCCGATGTCGTGGCGCCGGACGTCGTAGGGGCGGTCGCCGAGCTCGAGCCATGAAGTGTCGATGTCGGTTGCCAGCACGTAGGCGCCGGTCTGCTCGGCCACCCACCTCGGCACGCTCGCTCCGCCGGACCCCACCTCCCACACCCTCCATCCGGGCGCCAGGCCCAGCGCACGCATGTGCCGGAACGTCGAGGGATCGAACAGCTCGGACAGGGCCTCGAAGCGCTCCCCCGCCTCGGCTTGTTGGTTGTCGAGCAGGTAACGCCGTTGGGCCACGTCAACCCGCCGGTCAGGCCGCGGTATCCGTCGGTGGTTCCGCCTCCCCGGGGTCGCTCTCGTCCTCCTCGGGCTCGGCCGGCGCGGCCCGGTTCCTCGGCAGGTAGACCCGGAAGGTGGTCGACCAGCCGGGCGTGTCGACGATGTCGATGGAGCCCTCGTGGGCCTCGGCCACCGATTTGGCGATGGCCAGACCGAGGCCGGTGCCCGGCACGCCCATCTCCATCGACGACGCCAGGCGGTAGAAGCGATCGAAGAGCTGGGCGCGCTCGGCCTCGGGAATGCCCGGGCCGTCATCGAGGACCAGCATGCGGGCGACGTCGTCCACCGCTTCGACGACCACGTGCACCCGACCCCCGATGTGGGCGAACTTGATGGCGTTCGACAGGAGGTTCCCCAACAGCTGGTGCAGCCGGGTGGGGTCGCCGACCAGCGTGACGGCGGGTCCCGCATTCACGGTCACCGTGACCCGGCGCGCCGTGGCCGCGGTCTGGCAGGCGTGGACGGCATCCTCGGCCAGCTTGTGTAGGTCGAGCTCGATGAAGGCGACCCGGAGGCCATGGCCCCCGCCGGGGTCGGCCAGGAGGTCCTCGGCCACCCGCTGGAGTTGCGCCGAGTTGCGTTCGATGGTGTGCAGCATACGAACCTGATCCTCGGTCAGGTCCGGCACGCCGTCAAGGAGGAGCTCTATGAAGCCGCGGATGGAGGTGATGGGGGTGCGCAGCTCGTGGGAGACCGTGGCCACGACGTCGTCTTTCATCTGGGTCAGCTCGCGCAGGCGGTTGTTCTGCTCAATGAGCGACTGCGTCACCTCCTTCTGCACGGCGTACAGGCGCTCGCGCTCGGCGGCCAGCTCCTCGCGCTCGGTGACGTCGATCGCCACAACCACGTAGCCGGCGCTCGGTGGGCCGCCGGCCGGCCCAGGCTCTGCGCCCCCCGGCGTCGGAAGGGTGCGCACCCGCACCACGCAGCGGCGGAACTCGCCGTTCTTGCGCTTGGCCGTCCAGGGGACCTCGGCCACCGCCTCGGGCCTGGCCGGGTCGAGCGCGTTGCGCATGGCGTCGATCGTCCGCCGGCGCTCGTCGATCTGGGCCGGATCGATGAAGTCGGTGATGGAGCGGATGCCGACCACCTCGGCCGCGCTGTAGCCCAGCATGAGCTCGGCCCCGGCCGAGAAGAACGTGACCGTCCCGCTGGGGTCCACCCCCATGATGGCGCTGCCGGTGGCCGCCCGAAGAAGGGTCTCGAGGCGGTCGCGGGCGTTGTCGGCGTCCTCGGCGTTGCGACGGGCCAGCAACGACTGCTGGGCCAGGTCGCTCACGTACAGGCGATCACGGTGGACCATGGACGCGATGGTGCCGGCCACGAGGGTGGTCACCACGATGAGGATGATCACCTCGCGCCACTCCTGGACGGGGTAGTTGGGCGCGCCGACCAGCAGCACCGGCACCATGAGGGCGAGATCCATGCACAAGAGGCCGACCAGGAGGTGCAGGCGTCGCCCGTACAGGGAGATCCAGACGATGGGCAGGATGTAGACGATCACCAGCTCGGATTCGCTGACTCCTTGGGCGTCTCGGATGGCCGCGATCACGCCCATATAGCCGATGGGGATGACCAGCCACATGTAGTTGGGCAGGAGCTCCCAGGGCAGGGTGAACGCCGCCGTGAGGAGGATGAAGAAGATGGCGAGGGCGATCAGGATCTCGACGCGGGCGCCGTGGGGGAAGGGGATGACCCCTAGGAGGACGGTGCCCAGCGCCACCAGGGCGAAGAGCGGCAGTCGGACACGGGAAGAGCCTGTGAATCCGGGAATGCCCAGGCCCGAACGCTCGGGCCGCTCGCCCCGGTCCTTGGGCGAGGCCGTGGTGGTGCCGGCGGCCTCAGCGGTCTGGGCGCCCTGGGCCTGCGCGGCCTGCGCGTCGAGCGTGGTCTGAGACCCCCAAGCGCCGGGCATCGCCTGCCCGTCGGTCGTTGGGCGAGAGGCGATGCTCATTGCCTAACTGCGTTCACCTGGCCCGCGCCGGTATCTGTAGCCGAAGCCCCGCACCGTCTCGATGGGGCCGTTGTCCCCCTGGTCCCCCCAGCCCAGCTTGCGGCGCAGCCGCAGGACGGCGTACTTCACCCGGGCGGTGGCCAACCCGCTGGGGTCGTCCCAGGCCAGCTCGATGAGCTGGTCCTGCGAGAGCACCTGGCCCGGATGGCGCACCAGCGTGGCCAGCAGCCTGTACTCGGTCGGGGTGAGCACGACCGGCGCGCCGTCCATCGTCACCTGGGACTCGGAGAAGTCGACTCGGAGGGAGCCGTCCTCGAAGACCGACGATCGGCTCCGTGCGCTGCACCTGCCGTCGGCTGATGGCCTGAATCCGCGCCAGGAGCTCGGCCCGGTTGAAGGGTTTGGTCAGGTAGTCGTCGGCCCCGGCGTTCAACCCCCGCACCTTGTCCCGTTCGGTGGACAGGGCGGTCAGCATGAGCACCGGGACGTCGCTCATGTCCCTGATGCGCTCCAGGACCTGCCAGCCGTCGAGGTCGGGCATGCCCACGTCGAGGATGACCAGATTGGGCTGCTTCTGATGGAAGAGCCGGACCCCGTCCCGGCCCAACATGGCCTCGGTGACGCTGAACCCCTCGCGTTCCAGCATCGTCCGCAGGAGCTGCCTGATGTCCGCCTCGTCCTCTATCACGAGGACTGAAATATGGCCATTGCGCATGCAGCAGCCCACTGTACCTGGGTCGCCGGCCAAATTAGTGGTTGGTGGGCGCGGTGCCCCGAGGGCGCGCCGGACCGAGGCCCGCCGGCGGGCCACCGTGCCCCGCGTCCGGGTGGACCCGGGCGGTGGTGGCCCGCTTGTCACCGGCGGTCCTTTGTCGCCATATGCCTCCCGAAGCACCCTGGCACGGATCCTTCGTCCCGCACTTGAGCCGCTTGACCTGGTCGCCCCCCTCCGGGCGACCTGCATCGGACAGCTGTGGTTTCTTGGTTGCTGGCGCCATGGTGCCCGAGGCATGGTGCAGCGAGGGCGCTTTCGGGTTGCAGACCGGTTGCGCCAAGGGGGCGGCTGCCACAATCGCCGGGGGTGCAGGCGATAGGGTGTCCGTTCGCGTACGCCCTTGGTTGAAGGATCACACATGACGCAGTTCCCCGCCCTGCTGCAGCTGCTCGCAGCGTCGAGCACCAAGAAATCCAGTTCTCCCCTCCCTCTCCTGATCATCCTGGTGATAGCCGCGGCTGGGTACTTCCTCTTCCTGCGACCCCAGCAGGCCAAGGCCAAGGCCGCCCGCCAGGCCCAGGGCGGGGGCTACGCGGTGGGCGACGAGGTGCAGACCGTCGGGGGTGTGGTGGGGACCATCCTCGAGATCCACGGCGATCGCTACACCCTGTTGACCGGGAGCACGGCCAGCGACGGCAGCCTCAACGGGGCCCAGCCGACCAGGATCGTCTTCGTGCGCCAGGCGATCGCCCGCAAGGTCCAACCCGTCGTCGATGTCGCCGCCGACACCGATGTGGACGTCGACGAGGATCACGACGAGGAGGCTGAAGAGGCGTGAGCCCCGCGTCGTCTCGCGCTCAGAGGCGGCAGAGGCGGAATCTGCTAGTCAGCGTGCTGGCCGTCGTGGTCATCTCGCTGGGTTCGTTTGCCGCCGTCTTCGCCGCCAAATGGACGCCGCGGCTGGGCCTGGACCTCGCCGGGGGTCTCTCCGTCGTCTACCAGACCGCCCGGACCGTCTCCCAGTCCGAGCTCAACGAGACGGTGAACATCCTCAACAATCGGGTCAACGGCCTCGGGGTGTCCGGAGCGCAGGTCAGCACGCAGGGCCATAACCAGATCGCCGTGTCCATTCCGGGGGTGACCAATCCCGCTGCCTTGTTGAAGGAGATCGGCAACACGGCCCAGCTCTACTTCCGCCCCGTGTACTGCACGGCCTACCCCTTCTCCCTCAACCCGGGCTCGAAGGCCACGAAGACGGCGGCGGCCGTGCCCGCGCAGAAGCCGCTCTCGGGCAACGGCACGCTCCCCGCCTGTGGCGCGGACTACGCCACCAACGCCACCAACCTCGACGTCACGCCCAACAGCTCGGTACAGGGGTACTCCTCGAACAACCCGTCGCCGGACCCGTCCTTCGCCCCGTACACGAGCACGGACTACAGCTCGAACAACTACGCCAGGAATACCGTCCTCCTGCCCAGCCTGCCGGCCAAGGGCACCAGCCTGTCCAAGACGCTGCGCTACGTGCTCGGCCCCGCCCAGATGACCGGTGAGGCCATCGGCTCGGCCGTCGCCCAGCAGGACCAGACCGGGGCGTGGGAGGTCAACTACACCCTGAAGGGCGCGGCGAACTCCGCGCTGTGGGACAAGGTGGCGCAGGAGAACTTCCACCTGCTGCTCGGGATTGAGCTCGACGGCGTCGTGCAGTCGGCCCCGCTCATCCAACCGAGCCAGTCCACCTTCTCCTCCTTCGACGGGCAGGGCACCATCAGCGGCGGCAACATGACCGAGGCCGACGCCAAGTCGCTGGCCCTGGCCATGGAGTTCGGCTCGCTCCCCGTCCGCCTCAACCAGTTGACCACCCAGACCGTCTCGCCGACGCTGGGCAAGTCCGCCCTCAAGGCCGGGCTGGGCGCCGGCATCGGCGGCCTGATCTTCGTGCTGCTCTACGTGATGCTCTACTACCGGGCGCTCGGCGTCGTCGTGATCTCGGGGCTGGCGCTGACGGCGGCGATGCTCTGGGCCATCATCTCGGCGCTCGGGCATACCTCGTTCAGCCCGAGCTTCGACCTGGCGGGCATCACGGGCCTCATCGTGTCCATCGGCATCACCGTCGACTCCTACATCGTCTACTTCGAGCGGCTGAAGGACGAGACCCGAGCCGGCCGTTCCATACGCACCTCGGTCGACCGGGGATTCCAGAGCGCCTGGCGCACCGTGTGGGCGGCCGACTTCGTCTCCCTGCTGGCCGCCATCATTCTCTACGTGGTGGCGGTGGGCGACGTGAAGGGCTTCGCCTTCTTCCTCGGGCTGTCCACCATCATGGACATGGCCGTCACGTGGTTCTACACCCGGCCCCTGGTCATCTTGCTCGGGCGTAGCGAACGCTTCACCGGAGCCGGCCACTTCGGCATCGCCCGCGGCCTGGCGGTGGTTCGCACCGCGCCCGACTCGGGCAACGGCGACGGATCGGGTCCGAGCACCGGCACCGGCACCGGCACGGGCACCCCCAGCCGTCGCCTGATCAAGCCCGGAGGGGTGCCGGCATCGTGAGCGACGACGACCGGGACGACGGCGTGGACGAGATCGACGACGAGTTCGACGACGACTTCGACGACAGCGACGAGGACGAGCTCGACGACGAGGACGCGGGACGAGGACGAGCTCGACGCGGTCGATGCGGTCGATCGACGGGGGCGAGCCCCAGACCGTCGATGACGCCGCCCGCGCCCTCCTCCGGGCACCCCGTCCGGGCAACGGCCCGATTCAGCGCCTCTACCGCGGCGAGACCCACTTCGACTTCGTGGGGCGGCGGCGCATCTGGTTCGCCATCTCCACCGTCATCATCGTGGCCGGCATCCTCTCCATCTTCCTGCGCGGGGGGTTGAATCTCGGGATCGAGTTCAAGGGCGGCATCGAGTGGACGGTGAAGGCCCCGAACGTGACCCAGGTGGAGGCGGCCAACGCCATGCAGGCGGCCGGCCTCAACCAACCCATCGTCCAGTTGCTCGGCCACGGGAGCAACCAGCACCTCAACGTCCAGGCCGACCTCAACAGGCTTCCGCCGAAGGTGCAACAGGCCGAGACGCTCAGGGTCGAAGAGGCGCTGGCCAAGCTGACCAACACGTCGTTGGAGAACATCCAGAACGGCGTCGAGACCGTCGGCCCGACCTGGGGCTCGACCATCACCGACAAGGCGATCGAGGCGCTCGTCATCTTCTTCATCGCCGTGGGCATCTACATCAGCATCCGGTTCGAGCCCAAAATGGCCCTGTCCGCCTTCATCGCCATGGTGCACGACGTCCTGGTGGCGGTCGGCATCTACTCGCTGTTCAACTTCCAGGTGACGCCGGACACCGTCGTGGCCATCCTGACCATCCTCGGCTACTCCCTCTACGACACCGTGGTGGTGTTCGACCGCGTGCGCGACAACACCAAGAACATCGGCTCCTCGGGTCGCATGACCTACAACCAGCTGATCAACCTGTCGATGAACCAGACGCTGGCCCGCTCCATCAACACCTCGGCGGTGGCCATCATCCCGGTGCTCTCCGTGCTGTTGATCGGCGCCCAGTTCCTCGGCGCCGCCACCCTGCAGGAGTACGGGCTGGCGCTCTTCGTCGGGCTGGTGAGCGGGGCCTACTCGTCCATCTTCATCGCCGCGCCGATCCTGGCCATGATGAAGAGCCGCGAGCCGCGCTGGGCGGCCATTGAGCGTCGGCTCTCCACCCGCGGCGACCGGGGCGGCGACCTGTCGCCGGCCGCCGCCGCCGCACTCTCCACCCAGATGAGCATCGCGGCCGGCGGCCAGCCCGCCGGCGGGAAGCCCTCCAAGCGCACCGGTCCGATCCGTCCCGGGTCGGCGACGAGCACGGCGGTGTTGGACCGGCCCGCGGGAAGCGGGGGCGGCGCCCGCCAGCCGCCGCGGCCGCGCAAGGGCAAGCGCAAGCGCAAGCGTTGACCTCCCGCGCGGGTAGCGTGGAGGGATGGTGACCCTGGCTCGGGTGACTCCCGTCACAGAGGACGGAGAGCGCGCGTTCGAGGACATGGTGGCGCCCCTCGTGGCCGAGTTCACCAGCCACCGGCCCGACGACGACACGGCGGTCATCGCCGCGGCCGCCCGGGTGGCGCTGTCGGCCCACGACGGCCAGTTCCGCCGCTCCGGCGAGCCCTACATCACGCACCCGATCGCTGTGGCCACCATCGTGGCCGAGTTCGGCCTCGATGCGCAGACCGTCGCCGCTGCGCTCCTGCACGACGCGGTGGAGGACACCGGCCTCACCCTCGCCTCCATCGACGAGATGTTCGGCCCGGGCGTGGCCACGGTGGTCGACGGGGTCACCAAGCTCGACCGGCTGCAGTTCGACTCCAAGGAGGCGCAGCAGGCGGCCACCATCCGCAAGATGCTCGTGGCCATGGCCGAGGACTGGCGGGTGCTGCTGATAAAGCTGGCCGACCGCCTGCACAACATGCGGACGTTGGCGGTCATGCCCGAGTGGAAGCAGCGCCGCACGGCGCAGGAGACCTTCGACGTCTACGCGCCGCTGGCCCACCGCCTCGGCGTCCAGCAGGTGCGCTGGCAGCTGGAGGACCTGGCCTTCGCCACGCTCCACCCCAAGCGCTACGCCGAGATTGAGCAGATGGTGGCCGCCCGGGCCCCCCAGCGCGAGGAGTACCTCGCCCGGGTGCTGGTCCACGTGCGCGAGCGGCTGGAGACCATGGGCGTCGAGGCCGACGTGACCGGTCGACCCAAGCACCTGTGGAGCATTTACGAGAAGATGGTGGTGCGGGGCAAGGAGTTCGACGACATCAACGACCTGGTGGCGATCCGGGTCGTGGTGGCCAGCGAGAAGGACTGCTGGGCCGCCCTGGGGGCCATCCACGCCATCTGGGCTCCGGTGCAGGGCCGCTTCAAGGACTACATCAACACGCCCAAGTTCAACATGTACCAGTCCCTGCACACCACGGTCATCGGTTTGGACGGCCACCCGGTCGAGGTGCAGATCCGCACCACCGAGATGCACCACCGGGCCGAGTACGGCATCGCCGCCCACTGGGGCTACAAGGAGAAGGAGGACGCGTCGTCGGACATGGCGTGGCTGCAGCGGATCGCCGACGTCGACCGCCAGACCGACGACCCCATCGAGTTCCTCGAGGCCCTCAAGCTCGACCTCGAGCAGGACGAGGTCTACGTCTTCACGCCCAAGGGCAAGGTCATCGCGCTGCCGGCCCGATCGACGCCGGTGGACTTCGCCTACTCCATCCACACCGAGGTGGGGCACCGCTGCATCGGGGCCCGGGTCAACGGCCGCCTGGTGCCGCTCGAGACCCAGTTGAACTCGGCCGACACCGTCGAGATCTTCACCTCGAAGTCGCCCACCGCCGGCCCCTCGCGCGACTGGCTGCAGATCGTGGCCTCCACCCGGGCCCGGCACAAGATCCGCCAGTGGTTCAGCCGCGAACGTCGGGAGGACGCCATTGAGAACGGGCGGGAGGAGCTGGCGCGTGCCCTGCGCCGCGACGGCCTGCCCCTGCACAAGCTGTTGGGCTCGACCGCCATGGTGGAGGTGGCCGAGTCGATGCACCTGGCCGACCTGGACGCGCTGTACGCCGCCATCGGGGAGTCACAGGTGTCGGCGCAGTCCATCGTCCAGCGCCTGGCCCGCGCCCTGCGCGGTGGCGAGGAGGAGCAGCTCCCGACCACGGCGCTGCGCGGGGCGCGCGGCCCGCGTCAGGGCCGGCGGACGTCGGCCGGCGTCTACGTCGAGGGGCTCGACGACATCATGATCCACCTGGCCCGCTGCTGCACGCCCGTGCCGGGCGACCAGATCATCGGCTTCGTCACCCAGGGACGGGGCGTCTCGGTGCACCGGGCCGACTGTGCCAATGCCGCCTCGCTGGCCGACCTCTCCAACGAGCGCCTCATCGACGTCGAGTGGGACCGGCGCAGCGACGGTGTCTTCGTGGCCACGATTGAGGTGCAGGCGTTCGACCGCTCCAGGCTCCTGGCCGACGTCAGCCGGGTGGTGTCCGAGCACCACCTCAACATCGTCGCCGCCCGCACCGCCACGACGCCCGATCGGGTCAGCCGCATGGCCTTCGACGTCGAGCTGGCCGACCCGACCCACCTCCACTCGCTCATCAACGCGCTGAAGCACCTCGACGGCGTCTTCGACGCCTACCGCCTGCTCCCCGGCAAGAAGAGCTGACCGTGACGGAGGAGCAGGTGGCGGCGGGTTCGGGCGCGCCCGCCGACCAACCGGCGCGCACGCCCAAGGGCATGCACGACGTGCTGTGGCCCGAGTCGGTGCGCTGGGAGCGCCTCGTGGCGCGCTTCGCCACCCTCGTCGAGGGCGCCGGCTACGGGCTGGCGGTCACGCCCGTCCTCGAGCACGTGGGGATCTTCCACCGGGGCATCGGGGAGGGGAGCGACGTGGTGGGCAAGGAGATGTACACCTTCGCCGACCGCGACGGGCAGGTCATGGCCCTCCGTCCCGAGGGGACGGCGCCCATCGTGCGGGCCTTCGTGCAGCACCACCCCGTACCGCCCTGGAAGGCCTGGTACGTGGCGCCGTCGTTCCGGCACGAGAACCCGCAGCACGGCCGCTACCGCCAGCACTTCCAGCTTGGCATTGAGGCCCTGGGCCCCTCCGACGCCGACCTCGACGTCGAGGTGATCACCTTGGCGTTCGGCTTCATCGCCTCGCTCGGCCTGGACCGGGTCACGCTCAAGATCCACTCCATGGGGGACGGTGACTGCCGGCCCGGCTACACCGAGCTGCTGCGCCAGTACCTGGCCGAGCGGCGGTCCGAGCTCTGCCTCCCGCACCAGGCCCGCTTCGATCTCAACCCACTGCGCGTCCTCGACTGCAAGACCCCCGAGTGCCAGGACGCCACCGAGGGCGCGCCCCGCCTCGTGGACAACCTGTGCGAGGCCTGCGCCGCCCACTTCGCCCGGGTGCGGGCCGGCCTCGATGCGCTCGATGTGCCCTACGCCATCGACCACCGTCTCGTGCGCGGCTTCGACTACTACACCCGCACCACGTTCGAGTTCGCCTCGGGCGCCATCGATGCGGCGCAGAACGCCCTGGGCGGCGGCGGCCGCTACAACGGCCTGGTGGAGATGCTCGGCGGTGCGCCCACCCCGGGCATCGGCTTCGGCCTGGGCATGGAGCGCATCCTCATCGCCTGCGACGCCGAGGGGGTGTTCGCCTCCGACCCCCCGCCGCTCCACGCCTACGTGATCGACCTCACGGGGGGCGAGTCCGCCGTGCTCCTCACCAACGAGCTACGCCAGGCCGGGCTGCGCATCGACCGCGGCTTCGACAACCGATCCATGAAGTCGCAGATAAAGTCGGCCGATCGCTCCGGTGCCCTGGTGGCGGTGGTCATCGGGGACCGGGAGCTGGAGGAGGGTACCGTCAGCCTCCGCCCGCTCCGCAGCGAAGAGGGGCAGCGCACCGTGTCTCGAGCCGACGTCGTGGCCGAGCTGCGCGCGCTGCTCGCCTGATAAGACTCCACTCCATGACTGATCACCCGAACCGGACCACGGCGATGCGCACCCACCTGTGCGGGGTGCTGCGCGTCGCCGAGGAGGGCGCCCGAGTAAGGGTGTGCGGCTGGGTGGCCCATCGCCGCGAGCACGGCGAGCACCTGGCCTTCATCGACCTGCGCGACCACTCGGGCGTGATCCAGTGCGTGATCGACAACAAGGTCGACGTGCGGAGCGAGTGGGTGATCGCCGTCGAGGGGACGGTGCGCCGCCGGCCGGCCGGGATGGAGAACCCGGCCATCGAGACGGGCGAGGTCGAGGTGGGGGAGTGCACCGTGGTGGTGCTCAACGAGGCCGAGCCGCCTCCCTTCTCGGTCGACGAGCGCGACGAGTCCGACGAGCAGATCCGCCTGCGCTACCGCTACGTCGACCTGCGCCGCCCCCGGCTGCAACGCAACCTGCGCCTGCGGGCCCGGGTCAACGCCGCCATCCGCGCCGCCATGGACCGGCAGGGGTTCTGCGAGGTCGAGACCCCACTCCTGTGGGCACCCACCCCCGAGGGATCCCGCGAGTTCTCCGTGCCCAGCCGGCTGCACCACGGCTCCTTCTACGCGCTGCCCCAGAGCCCGCAGCTGGCCAAGCAGCTGCTGATGGTGGGCGGCGTCGACCGCTACTACCAGATAGCCCGCTGCCTGCGCGACGAGGACCTGCGGGCCGACCGGCAGTTCGAGTTCACCCAGCTGGACATGGAGGCCTCGTTCGCCACCCAGGACGACATCATGGGCTGGGTCTCCGAGGCCGTCCTCAATGCGGCGGAGGCCGCCACCGGGGAGCGGCCGCCCCCGATCGCCCGCATGACGTGGACCGATGCCCTCAACCGCTTCGGCACCGACAAGCCCGACCTGCGCAACGAGATGGAGCTGGTCGAGCTGAGCGCCGAGTTCGCCGGCACCGAGGTGCGGGCCTTCTCGGGCTCGCACGTCAAGGCGCTGCTGGTGCCGGGCGGCGCCACGTTCGCCCGCTCCCGCCTCGACGGGCTGGTCGAGCAGGCCAAGCGGGCCGGCGCCGCCGGCCTGGCCTGGTTCCGGGTCACCGCCGGCCTGGCCCTCGACTCCCCGCTGGACCGCTTCCTGTCGGGGGCCGAGCGGGCGGCCCTCCTGGAGAAGACCGGTGCGCGCGAGGGGGACCTCATCCTGGCCGTCTCGGACACCCACCGGGTCGCCTGCACGGCCCTGGGCACGCTGCGGACGGCGCTCGGCTCGCCGCCGGTGGGCCAGGGGCCGCACCGCTACGTCTGGGTGGTGGACTTCCCGATGTTCGACGGGGTCGATGCCGAGGGGAACCCCCAGCCGGCGCACCACCCGTTCACCATGCCGTACCCCGAGGACATGGCGCTCCTCGACTCCGTCCCCTTCGCCGTGCGCTCTCAGGCCTACGACCTCGTTCTCAACGGGTGGGAGCTCGGATCGGGGAGTGTGCGTATCCACCACCGGGACGTGCAGTCGCGGATCTTCGACACGCTGGGCATCAGCCCCGAGGAGGCCGAGAGCCGCTTCGGCTTCCTCCTCAGCGCCTTCCGCTACGGGGCACCGCCGCATGCCGGCTTCGCCTTCGGCATCGACCGGCTGGCCGCCGTGCTGGCCGGGGAGGAGAACATCCGCGAGGTGATCGCCTACCCGAAGACCCAGTCGGGCGCCGACCTGCTCACCGGCGCTCCGGCGCCCCTGCCCGCCGGCGCCCTGGCCGAGCTCGGCATCCGCACCGTCGCGCCCGTCAACCCCCTCACCCCGACCCCTTGAGCCTCTTCGCCGACGCCGCTCATCGCAACCTGGAGCGTCAGGCCCCGCTCGCCGCCCGCCTTCGGCCCCGCAACTTCGACGAGATGGTGGGCCAGGAGCACCTGGTCGGGCCCGGGGCTCCGCTGCGCGCCCTGGCCGAGGCCGACCGGGTGGGGTCCGCCATCTTGTGGGGGCCGGCCGGCACCGGCAAGACCACCCTGGCCCGCCTCCTGGCCGCGACGACGGCCAAGCACCTGGTCACCCTGTCGGCCACGGCCGCCGGCGTCAAGGACGTGCGCGAGGCGCTGTCCGAGGCCGAGCGGAGGCTGGGCGAGCACGGGCAGGGCACCATGCTCTTCGTCGACGAGGTCCACCGCTTCAACAAGTCCCAGCAAGACGTGCTGTTGCCCGCCGTCGAGGACGGGCTGGTCGTGCTCGTCGGCGCCACCACCGAGAACCCCTTCTTCGAGGTGAACCCACCCCTCTTGAGCCGATCCTCTTTGTGGCGGCTGCGCCCGCTCAGCCCCGAGAGCCTGCGCACGCTGGTCTGGCGCGGGCTGGAGGCCGAGGGGGCCTCGGCCCACGACGACGCCGTCGACGCCGTGGTGGCCGCCTGCGAGGGGGACGCCCGGGCCGCCCTGACCACGGTCGAGGTGGCGGTGGCGCTGGCGCGGTCGGGCGGGACCGGTGCGGCGGGCGGGACCGGTCCGGCGGACCCGGTCGTCCTGAGCATCGCCGACATGGCCCGCGCCCGCGACGGCCGGCTGTTCCACCAGGGGGCGGACGAGCACTACGACCAGATCAGCGCCCTGATCAAGAGCGTCAGAGGGTCCGATCCCGACGCCGGCCTGTACTGGATGTCCCGCATGATCGAGGCCGGTGAGGACCCGCGCTTCTTGGCTCGGCGGTTGGTGATCCTGGCCAGTGAGGACATCGGTCTGGCCGACCCGCAGGCACTGTTGATGGCCGAGGCGGCGGCGCGGGCGGTCGAGTACGTCGGCCTACCCGAGGCGGCGCTCAACCTGGCCGAGGCGGTGATCTACCTGGCCCGCGCCCCCAAGTCGAACTCGGTGGTGGTGGCCCTGGGCCGGGCCCAGGACGACGTCCGCTCGGGTGTCGCCCAAGAGGTGCCGAACCACCTGCGTGACAGCCACTACAAGGCGGCGGCGTCGCTCGGCCACGGCGAGGGGTACGTCTATCCCCATGGCGACCCCTCCGGGGTGGTCGCGCAGCAGTATCGTCCTGATGCGCTGGAGGGGCACATCTACTACGAGCCCTCAGCCCACGGTGCCGAGGCTAGAAAGGCGGAGGGGGGCCCTTGAAGAAGGCGATCGTCGCACGGCGCACTGGAGTGCCGCCCGTGCTCGCTCTGGCGCCGGTGCTCGTCGTGCTGGCCGTGCTGGCCGCGCCGGCCGGGCTCGCCGCGCTCGTCGGGCTGACACCGTTGGCCGTTGGGGGCACGGCCGGCGCGGCGACGCCCGCCGGGGCCACCGTGACGCTGGGGGGGGAGCTGCCCGCCGTTCCGGCCGGCGTGACGCGCCTGGGGGCGGAGCCCGGCTCGCGGATCCTCCACCTCACCGTCGGGCTGGCCGGCCAGGATCCGGCCGGGCTGGCCGCCGAGGTCGCCGCCGTCTCCACGCCCGGCTCGCCGGGCTACCACCACTACCTGACCTCGGCCGAGTACGCCGCCGCCTACGGCCCCGACGCGGCCGAGGTGCAGCAGGTGAGCACGACCCTGCGCGCCGAGGGGCTCGAGGTGGGCGTCCCCACGCCGGGGAGCACCCTTCTGCCGGTGAGCGGGAGCGCCGCCACGGTCTCCGCCGCCTTCCATACCCCGCTCGAGTCGGTCCTCCTTCCGGGCCACATCACCTCCGTGGTGAACACGGCCGGGCCGCGGATCCCCGCCTCGCTGGCCGGTGAGGTCACGGGGATCGTCGGCCTCAGCGGCCTCTCCCAGGAACACTCCATGCTTCGCCGTGTCCCCACCCCGGCCGGCTCCAGGTCCACTGTGAACGGCGCCCTCGGCCATGCGATTCCCGCCCAGTCCGGTGGGCCCCAGGCGTGCAGCGGAGCGGCCGGTGCGGCCGGCCCGACGGGTTACACCTCGACGGAGCTGGCCGACGACTACGGCCTGAGCTCCCTCCTCGCCCAGGGCCGGACGGGTATCGGCGAGACCGTCGGCATCGTCGAGTTCGAGCAGTTCTCCCCGGCCGACATCGCGGCCTTCGAGGCCTGTTACGGACTGAGCGTCCCGGTGCGCACGGTCGTGGTGGACGGGTCCCCCGGCGGACCGAGCTCGGGATCAGGCGAGGCGGCCCTGGACATTGAGCTGACTGCGGTGAACGCCCCGTCCGCCTCCATCGTCGTCTACGAGGCGCCGAACGAGACCGAGGACACGACCGCCCTCGACCTCTACAACCGCATCGCCAGCGACGACGTGGCCCAAGTGGTCACCACCAGCTGGGGCTTCTGCGAGGAGGAGAACGACCCCGGCGCCGCGGCCGCCGAGAGCGACATCTTCGAGCGCATGGCCGTGCAGGGCCAGACCATGGTGGCCGCGGCGGGGGACTCGGGATCGGAGGACTGCTTCGACGCTGATCTGGGAACGGACCTGGCGGTCGACGACCCGGGCAGCCAGCCCGACGTGTTGAGCGGCGGCGGGACCACGTTGACCGGCGGCGCCACGGCCAGCCAGTCCGCCTGGAACGACTGCGCCGGCCAGTCCTTGGGCGTCTGCCAGGAGAGCTTGTCCAACGGGGCCGGCGGTGGGGGCTACTCCACGGTGTGGTCCCGGCCCGGCTGGCAGACGGCGACCGTGGGAGGCAAGAGCGCCCTCGACCATCGCAGCGTGCCCGATCTGTCGCTGAGTGCCGATCCGCAGGACGGCGTCGCCGCCTACTTCGGCGGCTGGGGGCTGTTCGGGGGCACCAGCGAGGTGGCCCCCTCGCTGGCCGGGTTCCTGGCCGACAGCGATCAGGGCTGCAACAGCACCCTCGGCCTCGTCGGTCCCGCGCTCTACTCGGCCGACGCCGCCGACGGCAGCGCCGACTTCAACGACGTGACCCAGGGCGAGAACGACTTCACGGGAACGAACGGCGGGGACTACCCCGCCACGAGCGGGTACGACCTGGCGACCGGCCTGGGCACACCACAGGAGCAGAACCTGGCCATCTCCCTGCAGGGGGGCGACGGCTGTCCCTCGGTCGCCGGCCTGAGCGCCGGCAGCGGGCCGATCACCGGCGCCGGCGCCATCACCCTCAACGGGGGCGGGCTGGACGACGCCGAGGCGGTCGACTTCGGCTCCGCCGGGGCGGGGCGGATCCTCTCGGAGAGCGAGACCTCCCTGACCGTGGTGCCGCCCTCGCCGGCGCAGTCCATCTGCGTGGACGTCACGGTGGTCAACCCCGACGGGACCTCGGCGATCACCCCGGCCGGCTCCTACGGCTTCGGCGGGTCGAGCGTGTGCAACGGGTACCGCTTCGTCGCCTCCGACGGCGGCGTCTTCGACTTCGGTTCGGCCGCCTTCTACGGCTCGACGGGCGGGATCGCGCTGAACAAGCCCATCGTGGGCATGGCGACCGCGCCCAACGGCGACGGCTACTGGCTGGTGGCCTCCGACGGCGGCATCTTCACCTTCGGCGACGCGCCCTTCTACGGCTCGACGGGCGGGATCGCGCTGAACAAGCCCATCGTGGGCATGGCCACCACGCCCAACGGCGGCGGCTACTGGCTGGTGGCCTCCGACGGCGGCATCTTCACCTTCGGCGACGCGCCCTTCTACGGCTCGACGGGCGGGATCGCGCTGAACAAGCCCATCGTGGGCATGGCCACCACGCCCAACGGCGGCGGCTACTGGCTGGTGGCCTCCGACGGCGGCATCTTCGCCTTCGGGGACGCGCAGTTCTACGGCTCGACGGGCGGGATCGCGCTGAACAAGCCCGTCGTGGGCATGGCGGCCACGCCCAACGGCGGCGGCTACTGGCTGGTGGCCTCCGACGGCGGCATCTTCGCCTTCGGGGACGCGCAGTTCTACGGCTCGACGGGCGGGATCGCGCTGAACAAGCCCATCGTGGGCATGGCCGCCGCGCCCAACGGCGCCGGCTACTGGCTGGTCGCCGCCGACGGCGGCATCTTCACCTTCGGCGACGCGCCGTTCGAGGGCTCCACCGGCGGCATCCGACTCAACCGGCCCATCGTGGGCATGGCGACCGGCTGAGCGTTCCCGGTAGTCGCCGGTAAGCTGGTCATATGGACGCCAACGAACTGCGGGCGGCCTTCACGCGCTACTTCACCGAGCGGGGGCACACCGCCGTTCCCTCAGCCAGCCTCATCCCGCACGACCCGTCGGTGCTCTTCACCATCGCGGGCATGGTCCCCTTCAAGTCCTACTTCGTCGGGGACGAGCCGGCGCCATGGCCGCGCGCCACCAGCGTGCAGAAGTGCTTTCGCGCGCTCGATATAGAGATCGTCGGCACCGACACCTACCACTGCACCTTCTTCGAGATGCTGGGCAACTTCAGCTTCGGCGACTACTTCAAGGAGGAGGCCATCCCCATGGCCTGGGGGCTGCTGACCGACGTCTTCGGCCTGGACCCCGACCGCCTGTGGGTCACCGTGCACGACAGCGACGACGAGGCCGAGCGCATCTGGATCAAGAGGGTGGGGTTCCCGGCCGAGCGCATCCAGCGCATGGGGGAGGACAACTTCTGGGAGCCCTCCCCCGAGCTGCCCTGCGGGCCCGACTCGGAGATCTTCTACGACCGGGGCGAGGCGTACGGCGCCGCCGGGGGGCCCAAGTTCGGCGGCGAGGAGCGCTACGTCGAAATCTGGAACCTGGTCTTCATGCAGTACAAGCGCAACCCCGACGGCTCCTTGTCCGAGCTGCCCAAGAAGAACATCGACACCGGGGCCGGGCTGGAGCGCATCCTCCCCATCCTGCAGGGGCGCGACTCCGTCTTCGACACCGACCTGTTCGCACCGATCATTCAGGCGGCGGCCTCCGCCTGCGGGGTCACCTACGGGGCCGAGGAGCGCACCGACGTGGCGCTGCGCCTGATGGCCGATCACGGGCGGGCCATGTCGATGCTGGTGGGGGACGGGGTGCTGCCGGCCAACGAGGGCCGGGGCTACGTGCTGCGCCGCGTCGTCCGGCGGGCGGTGCTGGCGGCGCGTCGCCTGGGGGTCGAGGCGCCGGTGACCCCGGTGCTCGTCGACGCCGTCACCGCGGTGCTCGGGGAGGCCTGGCCGGCGCTGGTCGCCAACCGCGAGGTGATCCTCGCCGTGCTCGAGCGCGAGGAGGCGGGGTTCGACCGGACGCTGCGGGCCGGGCTGAGCCGGCTGGAGGAGGCGTTCGCCACCGGTGAGAAGGTGCTCGGGGGCGACGTGGCCTTCACCCTGCACGACACCCACGGCTTCCCGGTCGAGCTGACCGAGGAGCTGGCCCGCGACGCGGGGGTGGAGGTCGATCGGGCCGGGTTCGACGCCGCCATGGCCGAGCAGCGGGAGCGGGCGCGGGCCGCGGCCAAGGCCGCCAAGGCGGGCGACGAGTCGTCGTACCGCGCCCTCTTGGAGTCCGAGGGTGCCACGCAGTTCGTGGGGCGGGCGGCGGCCCACTACGAGGTGCCGGCTCGCGTGGTCGGCGTGCTGGGGGACGGCTCGGAGGTCGAGGTCTTCTTGGACCAGACGCCGTTCTACGCCGAGGGCGGGGGGCAGGTCGGTGACATCGGCACCATCGTCACCGAGACCGGCACGGCGGAGGTCACCGACACCGTCTACGCGCTGCCCGGTCTGATCGCGCACCGGGCGCGGGTGACCGGGGAGATCGTGGTCGGCCAGGATGCGCTGGCGAGGATCGACGGGCGCGCCGCGAGGCCATCCGGCGGAACCATACGGCCACCCACCTGCTGCACGCCGCGCTGCGGGCGGTGCTGGGCGACCAGGTGCGCCAGCAGGGCTCGCTGGTGGCGCCCGACCGGCTGCGCTTCGACTTCTCGCACCACGGGGCGCCGACCGCTGAGGAACTGGCCAGGGTGAGCGAGCTGGCCAACGAGGCCGTGCTCACCGACGCGCCGGTCGAGACGACGGAGACCACCAAGGAGGAGGCGGAGCGCATGGGCGCGATCGCCTTCTTCGAGGACAAGTACGGCTCGACGGTGCGCGTCGTCCAGGCGGGCGGAACCTCCCTGGAGTTCTGCGGCGGCACCCACGTCGGCTCGCTGGGCCAGATCGGTCCCATCATGGTCACCTCCGAGGAGAGCATCGGCTCGAACAAGCGCCGCATCTTCGCCGTCACCGGGCACGCCTCCCTCGAGCGCATCGCCGCCCGTGAGCAGCTGGTCCGCTCGGCGGCCGATCTGTTGCACAGCGACCCCGACGACCTGCTGCCGGCGCTCGAGCGGTCGCTGTCCCGCCAGCGCGAGAGCGAGAGGGAGCTGGCCCGGCTGCGCCAGCAGTCGAGCGAGTTCGAGGCGGCCGGGCTGGCCGCCGGGGCCGTCCACGGGGTCGTGGTGGCGCGCCGGGACGGGATGGAGCCCGACGCCCTGCGGGCGCTGACCCAGTCCGTGCTGCGCCGTGACGGCGTGCGGGCCGTCGCCCTGGGCGGTTCGCCCGACGGCGCCAAGGTGGCGCTGGCCGTGGCCACGGGAGGAGCGCCCGACGCCACGGGCGTGGTGCGGGCGCTCGGCGCCATCGTCGGGGGAGGGGGCGGGGGGTCGCCCGAGTTGGCCCTGGCCGGCGGCCGGGACCCCTCCCGGCTGGAGGAGGCGCTCGCGGAGGCGCGCCGGCTCCTCTCGGCGTGAGCGGAACGGGTCGCGGTCGCGGCCCTCGACCTCGGGGCGCGCCGGATCGGGGTGGCCTACAGCGACAGTCGGCGCACGCTGGCCTCACCGTGGGGCATGCTCGAGCGCAGCGGTGACCCCGAGCGCGACCGCAGGGCCGTGGTGGAGGCGATCAGCGAGGTGGAGGCCGGCACGGTCGTGGTGGGTCTCCCCCTCAGCCTCTCGGGGGCGAGCGGCCCGGCGGCCCAGGCCACCCTGCGCGAGGTGGCCGCGCTGCGCCAGGTCCTCGAGCCCATGGGCATCACGGTGGAGACGGCCGACGAGCGCTTCACCACGGTGGAGGCCCAGCGGTCGTTGACGGGGGCCGGCCGCAAGGGCCGCGCCTCACGGTCGGTCATCGACAGCGCAGCCGCCATGGTCCTCCTCCAAGCCTGGTTGGACCGGCTGTGAGCGGACCGGCCGGCGAGCCGCGACCCGGTCGAGCCGCCCGTCCCGGTCGAGCCGCCGCCCGGCCCGGAGAGGGTCAAGGTCTCGGGTGCCGACCCGGCGGCCCGCGAGGAGCGCCGGCAAGAGCGAGCCCGCATCCGCCTGCGGCGCCGCCGCATCGTCGCAGCCGTGGGCGGCGCCGTGCTGGTGATCGTGCTGGGGCTCGTCCTGTGGTACGAGCTGGAGTCGCACGCCCTGGGTCCGGCCGGACGGCGCGAGGTCGTGCAGGTCAAGAGCGGGGAGTCGGTCAGTGCGGTGGCCGGCCAGCTGGCCGCCAGCCACGTCATCGGGAGCTCGCTGGCCTTCCGGATTTACGATCTGGTGCACGGTTCGCCGACCATCGACCCGGGCATCTACCTGATGCACCAGAACCAGAGCTTCGCCCAGGTGCACGCCATCCTGGCCGGTGGGCCGAACATCTTCGTCGTCACGGTCAGCCGGGGCCTGACCTTGCAGGAGGTCGCCACACAGGTCGACGACCTACCGGGTCACGGCGGCAGCTCGTTCGCCCGAGTGGCCGACAGCGGTGCCGTCCATTCGGTCTTCTCGCCGCCGGGATCGAACAACCTGGAGGGAATGCTCGGCACCGGGACCTACCTGGTGCTGCCGGGCGAGAGCGACACCACGATCGTCACCGACATGGTGCGGCGCTTCGACGCCCAGGCCACCGCGGCCGGGTTGAGCACGAGCTCCGCCGCGGCGCTCGGCCTCACCCCCTACCAGGTGATCATCGCCGCCTCCATCGTGGAGAAGGAGGGCTACATCTTCCCGAACATGCCCGACGTGGCTCGGGTCATCTACAACCGGCTGGCCGCGGGAACACCTCTGCAGATGAACTCCACCGTGCTCTACTCGCTCGGACAGGACGGGGGTCCCGTGACGGCGAAGGACCTGGCGCTGCCGACGCCCTACAACACCTACCTCCACGTCGGGTTGACCCCGACGCCCATCTGCATACCGTCCCCTCAAGCGCTCGCCGCGGCGGTGCATCCGCCGCCCGGGTCGTGGCTCTACTTCGTGCTGGTGAAGAAGGACGGCACCGAGGCCTTCGCCGACACCTACGCGGAGCAGCTGGCGAACGAGGCGCTGGCTCGCGCCCGTGGGGTGGGCTGATGCCGGCCGCCGGACCGGCCCGGTGACCGCATGCCCGGTGACCGCATGCCCGGGGCCCGGACCACGGTGGTCGGGGTGATCGGCCACCCGGTCCGTCACTCCCTCTCCCCGCTCCTCCACAACACGGTGTTCGCCGCGCTGGGACTCGACTGGGTGTCCGTGGCCTTCGAGGTGGCTCCCGGAGAGGTGGCGGCCGCCCTGGGCGGCATGCGCGCCCTCGGCGTGGCGGGACTTTCGGTGACCATGCCACACAAGGCCGAGGTGGCCGCCCTGGTCGACGAGCGCAGCGCGGTGGCCGCCACGCTGGGTGCCGTCAACTGCGTGACCAACCGGGACGGCACGCTCCGGGGTGACAACACCGACGGCGCCGGTTTCCTCGCCTCGCTGGGGCGGCGCCGTCGGCTTCCACCCCGGCGGCAAGCGCTGCCTGGTCATCGGGGCCGGGGGGGCGGCCCGGGCGGTGGTCCTGGCACTGGCCGGTGCCCAGGCGGCCGCGGTGACCGTCGTGAACAGGACCTCGGCGCGGGCGATGGAAGTGGCTGCCCTAGCCGGTGACGCGGGCCGGGTGGTGGAGGTGGGCCCCCAAGCCGAGAAAGAGGCGGGCCTTGCCGACCTGGTCGTCAACGCCACGCCGGTGGGCATGGCGGGCACGGGCAGCGCGGCGGCCGGCGCGGCAGGCGCCGAATCGGCCGCCGGAGGCTGGGGCGTCCCGCCCTCGTCGCTCCACCCCGGCCAGGTGGTGGTCGACCTCATTTACGCCCCCCGTCCCACGCCCTGGCTCGCCGCCGCGGCCCAGGCCGGTGCGGCCACGGTCGACGGCCTGGGGATGCTGGTTCATCAGGCGGCGGCCCAGCTCGAGCTCTGGACGGGCTCGCCGGTCCCGGTCGACCTCATGTGGCGAGCGGCCAGCGCGGCCGTCGACGAGGGGGGAGAGAGACCTGGCGAGAGCTGAGGAGTAGGTCGTACGGTCGTACCAGTTGGTGGCCGTCGCAGTCCGTGGACGAGCTCTCCGGCCCCTAGGGCACAAAGTCACATTTTCCGGTCGATGGCCTCTGAGCAGGGATTTGTCCACGGTTCGCCCTTGTGCGTCCCACTGGCCCAGGCGGTAAAGTACCTAGTCACCCTTGCAACAGGCGAAGAGGAGGAGAGTGGCGAAGCAAGCGGATCGGCAAGGGAGGTTTGGCCAGTGGACCCGGTGGGAGATCATCGCGGTCGCGCTCGTGATCGTCGTCACGGGAGCGGTGATCTTCCTGTACCGAGGTGGAGGTCCCACCTCGCCGTCGCACCCCTCCGTAGCTTCGGCCACGACGACCACGTCGGTGAAGAACCCCGGCAACCTAGGGCTGGTCGCACCCTCGACGACCACGACGGTTCCGCCCACGGTTCCGCCACCGCCGAGCACCACGTCAACCACGGCCGTCAAGACGTCGGCACTGACGCTGTCGTTGCCGACCGGAGTGAAGGCGACGACCACCACGACGACGAAGCCCAAGAGTCCGACGACGCCGACCATCACCTGGGCCACGCCGACGCCGATCACCATTGGGACCGCCCTCAGCGGCACCCAGCTCGATGCCAGGGCGTCGGTGGCGCGTCGCGGTGGCCGGCACCTACGTCTACACCCCGCCGGCCGGCACCGTGCTCAACGTCTCCCAGAGCCTGTCGGTCACGTTCACCCCGACCGACACCGCTGCGTACAAGAAGGTGAGCGATAGCGTCAACATCGTCGTCAATGCCAAGGTGGTGCCGACCGTCACCTGGGCCAAGCCGGCCGCCATCAACTATGGCACCGCGCTGAGCGGCACCCAGCTCAACGCCACCGCGTCGGTGCCCGGCACGTTCGCCTACAACCCGGCGGCGGGCACCGTACCGAAGGCCGGGACCGATACCCTCTCGGTCACGTTCACCCCGACCGACACCGCCGACTACAACGCGGCGACCGGCACCACCACCCTGACCGTCAACAAGGTGACGCCGACTATCACCTGGGCCGCGCCGGCACCTATCGCAGCGGGCACCGCGTTGAGCGCCACCCAGCTCGATGCCAAGGCGTCGGTGGCCGGCACGTTCGTCTACACCCCGGCGGCCGGCACCACGCTGGACGCCGGGACGGTCCAGACCCTCTCGGTCACGTTCACCCCGACCGACGCCCCCGACTACACCACCGCGACCGGAACCACCACCATCACCGTCAATGCCAAGATCGTGCCGACCATAACCTGGGCCGCGCCGGCGGCCATCGACTACGGCACCCCCCTGAGTGCCACCCAGCTCGATGCCAAGGCGTCGGTGGCCGGCACCTTCGTCTACACCCCGGCGACCGGTACGCTGCTTACCGCCGGGACCCAGACCCTCTCGGTCACGTTCACCCCGACCGACGACACCGCCTACGACACCGCCACCGGCACCACCACCCTGACCGTCAACAAGGTGACGCCGACCGTCACCTGGGCCGCGCCGGCGGCGATCACCGCGGGAACCGCGCTGAGCGCCACCCAGCTCGACGCCACGGCGTCGGTGCCCGGCACCTTCGTCTACACCCCGCCGTCCGGCACCGTGCTGGCCGTCGGGGCGGGACAGACCCTGTCGGTCACGTTCACCCCGACCGACGGCACCGACTACACCACCGTCACCAAGACCACCACCATCACGGTTAACGCGGCACCACCGGTCACGACGACCACCTGATCCACGCTCCGTGTAAGGATCATGGCCCTATGGCGATGATCCAACGGACCGCCGGCGCCAGGCGCAACGGGCCGGCCTTCGATTTCGTGCTGGTCCTGGCCACGGTCGTGGTGGCGGCCATCGGCGTGGTGATGGTGTACACGGCGACCCGTGGCACCCTCCTCGCCGCGGGAGACGACCCGCACCTGTACGTGAAGAAACAGGCGTTGTACGTCGTGCTCGGATTCCTCGTCATGGTGGCCGTCGCCCTCTTCGACTACCGGCGGCTGGAGCCACTGGCCATGCCGCTGTACGCCCTGTCCATACTGGCGTTGCTGGGGGTGTTCGTGGTGGGGAGCCACGTGCAGGGCTCGGAGCGCTGGTTCAGCTTCGGGCCCCTCCAGATCCAACCCTCCGAGTTCGCCGTCGTGGGGCTGATCCTGGCCGTGGCCGCCTACTGCGACCGGCGGGAGGAGGAGGGGCTGGCGTGGCGCGACGTGTTCAAACTGCTGGCGCTGGCCGGAGTGCCGATGGCCCTGGTCCTGGCCCAGCCCGACCTTGGCACCGCCATCATCATGCTCATCGTCCTCCTGGTCATGCTGGCCGTGGCCGGACTGCCCATCCGGATTCTGGTGATGCTGCTCGTGGGTGTGGCCCTGGTGGCCCTGGTGGCCGTCGAATCGGGCGTGTTGCACTCCTACCAGCTCGCCCGCTTGACCACGTTCTTGAATCCCAACTCCAACAGCACGAACCAGTACGTGCAGTCCACCATCTACAACACGACCCAGGCCAAGGACGCCATCGGTTCGGGCGGGCTCTTCGGCACGGGTCTGCTGCACGGCGCCCAGACCAACCTCGGCTACGTGCCCGAGCAGTGGACGGACTTCATCTTCACCGCGGTGGGAGAGCAGCTGGGCTTTGTCGGCGCCGTGGGCCTGCTGTCCCTCCTCGGCCTCATTTCGTGGCGGCTCCTGCACGCCGCCGGCCGCTCACGCGACGTCTTCGGCCGTCTCGTCTGCGCCGGCCTCTTCACCTTCGTGGCCTTCAGCGTCTTCCAGAACGCGGGCATGACCATGGGCATCATGCCCATCACCGGCATCCCGCTGCCCCTCGTGAGCTACGGGGGGACGGCGGTGATCGCCTTCTTCCTGGCCATTGGCCTGGGCCTCAGCGTGGGGGCGCGGCGGAGAATGCGGTGACCGTACCGCCGCCACCGGCCTTCATCGTGATGGACGTGACGGACGTGTCGCTCGAGCTCCCAGCGCAGTACCCGTTCGTCTCCCTCCGTGAGTCCGAGCCGCCCAAGCGGACGCTGGTCTTCCCGGTCGGGCTGGCCGAGGGGACGGCGCTGGCACTGGCGCTGCGCCGGATGACGTCGCCCCGGCCACTGACCCACGAGCTGTTCAGCGAGGTGCTGGGCCGAGCGCGGATTGAGGTGGTCGCCCTTCGCCTCACCGGCCGCGAGCACGGCAACTACCTGGCCGAGATCGACCTCATGGCGCCCAACGGCCGGGAGCGCATCGCCTGCCGCCCGTCCGACGGGCTGGTCCTCGCCCTGCGCATGCCCGTGGCGGCGCCCATCCTGGTGGACGAGCGCCTTCTGGTCGAGTTCGGCGACGTGGTGCCGGTATTGGTCGGGGACTAGGTCGGCACCATGGGGCGCTCGCCCGGCTGCGCGACGCCCGAGGCGATCTCGGCCTGCGTCTTCTGGGCCCCCTCGTCGGAGATCCGCATGAGCAGCGCGATGAGGACGTAGTTGGCCAGGAGCGACGAGCCCCCGTAGGCGACGAACGGGAGCGTGATGCCGGTGAAGGGCAGCAGCCGCACCACGCCGGCCATGATGAAGAAGGCCTGGAACCCGACGATGATGGTCAGGCCGGTGGCCATGAGGCGGGAGAAGTCCGAGCGGGCGGTCTGGGCCACACGCAGGCCGGCTCCGACCATCATGATGTAGGCGAAGACCACGGCCACCGCGCCGATCATGCCCATCTCGATGCCGATGGCCGAGAAGATCATGTCGGAGGTGAGCTCGGGGATCTGGCCGGCCGCCGTGTCGTGGCCCAGGCCGGTGCCCCCGATGCCACCCGTGCCCAACCCGTACCAGCTCTGGCTGAGCTGCGCGCCGCTGGCGTTGGAGTTGGACGCCGTTGGCCACGGGTTGAGCCATTCGTCGACGCGCAGGTGGACCTGGCCGAAGTAGTGGGCGGCGAAGATGGCGCCGCCGGCGAACAGCACGAAGCCCAGCACCAGGTAGCCGATCCGCCCGGTGGTGACCCAGAGCATGCCGATGAAGAGCACGAACAGGAGTGCGGCGAAGCCGATGTCGTCCTCGAGCGCGATGACGGCCATGGCCACGCCCCAGGCCACGAGGATCGGTATGAGCGGCCGGGGATCGAGGACGAGGCGGTTCCCGAGGCGGGCCGTGGGGATGGAGAGCAACTCCTTGTTGGAGGCGAAGTACGAGGCGAAGAAGATGCAGAGGAGGATCTTGGAGAACTCGATCGGTTGGAACTCCAGGCCACCGGCGTGGATCCACAGCCTGGCGCCGTTTATGGGCGTGAAGAAGAGGGGCGCGACGAGCAGGATCCCACCCACCAGCAGGAGCATGTAGCGGTAGCGCTCGAGGTCGCGTGAGAAGCGCACGACGAGGAGCGTCACGACGTAGAGGAAGACGCCGAAGACGGCCCACGCCGCCTGTTCCTTGGCGTGCACCGGATTCCACCGGGCGATGACCACGTACCCGATCCCGTTGAGCAGGACGGCCAAGGGAAGGATGACGGCGTTGGCCTGGGGGATCAGCCAGCGGTTGGCCATGTGGGCCACGAGCGAGAGACCGAGCACGATGCCCAGGAAGGGACCGATGTGGGGCGGGATCTTCGAGTTGGCGCCCAGCTCGGCGATCACGTAGAGCGCCACCGTGATCAGCGCGCCGAAGACCAGGAGGCCCAGTTCGGTCCGGCGCTTGGGCTTGGGACCCCGCGCGTAGCTCGGAAACCACGCGTTGCGTCCGGGCGTAGCCACCATACGGATCGTAGTGGTGCCAACTAGCATGGTGGGTGACGCCATGGCTGCCGATCCCTCCTTCTTGACCCACCCACCCGAGGCCGTCGAGCGACCGGTCCCACCCACCTTGCAGCAGATCGAGGCCTTCGGGTACCAGCGGTTCACCAACCGCGAGCAGTCGCGCCTGGACTTCGGGGCCCGGCTGCTCGACCTGGCCGAGGATATGAGCCTGCCGCTGCTCGAGCGGGCCAAGTTCATGGCCATCTTCTCGGAGCTCCTCGACGAGTTCTACCAAGTCCGGGTGGCCGCACTCGAAGACCAGGTGGCCGCCGGTGTGCGCACACGATCGGTGGACGGCCTGCGCCCGGGCGAGCAGCTCAAGATGATCCGTACGCTGGTCGAGGAGCTCGTGGCTCGCCAGGACCGGATCTTCATCGACGAGATCGTTCCCGAGCTGGCCCACGCGGGCGTGGTGCTCTCGGGGTGGTCCTCGCTCGATGACGACGATCGCGCCCACCTGGTCGACGTCTTCCAGCGCGAGATCTTCCCCGTCCTCACGCCCCTCGCCGTCGACCCCGGCCATCCGTTCCCCTACATCTCGAACCTCTCGCTCAACCTGGTGGTCGAGGTCCAGGATCCCGCGACGGGCGAGCGCCGCGTCGCCCGCGTCAAGGTGCCCCCGGTCCTGCCGCGCTTCGTCGTGATGCCCGACGGGGAGCGGTTCGTCCCGCTGGAGCAGGTGATCTCCGCCCACCTCGACACGCTGTTCCCCGGGATGAGCGTCGGGGAGCACTACGCCTTCCGCGTGACCCGCAACGCCGACCTGGCCCTCGAAGAGGACGAGGCGGACGATCTCCTGGTGGCGATAGAGATGGAGCTCCGGCGCCGCCGCTTCGGCCGGGCGCTGCGCCTCGAGGTCGGGGCGGACATGAGCGAGGACCTCGTCGAGCTGCTGGCCACCGAGCTCGATGTCTCGCCCGACGGGGTGTTCCGGGTCGCCGCCCCCCTCGACCTCAGCGGGCTGTGGGGTGTCTACGCGCTGGACCGGCCGGATCTGCACATTGAGACCTGGACCCCGATGACGCCGGCGCTCATGGCCACGGCCGCCCACGAGCCCACCGAGTTCTTCGCCCTGCTGCGCGAGCACGACGTGCTGGTCCATCATCCCTACGACTCCTTTGCCACATCGGTCGAGGCCTTCATCGCCCAGGCGGCAGAGGACCCGGCCGTGCTGGGGATCAAGCAGACGCTCTACCGCACCGGTGGGGACAGCCCGATCGTGGCCTCCCTCATCCGGGCGGCCGAGAACGGCAAGCAGGTGGCCGCCATCGTCGAGCTCAAGGCGCGCTTCGACGAGGAGGCGAACATCGGCTGGGCCCGCGCGCTCGAAGAGGCCGGCGTCCACGTCGTCTACGGGATCGTCGGGCTCAAGACGCACTCCAAGACGGCGCTGGTCCTGCGCCGGGAGGAGGACGGGGTGCGCCACTACTGCCACGTGGGCACCGGGAACTACAACTCCAAGACGGCCCGCATTTACGAGGACATCGGGCTGCTCACGTCCGCCCAGGACATCGGGAGCGATGTGGGGGAGCTGTTCAACTACCTCACCGGCTTCTCGCGCCACGCCGACTACCGCCAGATCCTCGTGTCGCCGGTCACCGTGCGCAAGCGGGTCCTGGCGATGATTGAGGAGCAGACCCAGGCCGGTCCCGAGGGGCGTATCGTCCTGAAGCTGAACGGGCTGACCGATGCGGAGATGATCGACGCCCTCTACCGCGCCTCGGGGGCCGGGGTGCCCGTCGATCTGGCGGTGCGGGGCCTCTGCCGTCTCCGTCCCGGCATTCCCGAGCTCTCGGACAACATCTCGGTGCGCTCCATCGTCGGCAGCTTTCTCGAGCACTCGCGCATCTACCGCTTCGGTGGGGCGCCCAAGGCGATGGGGGCCGGTTCCGGCCTGCCGCTCAAGCTCTACATCGGCTCGGCGGATCTGATGGGCCGCAATCTCGACCGGCGGGTCGAGGTCCTGATTCCCGTGCGCCACCCCGAGCTGCAGGCCCGCCTCTTCGAGGTGCTGGACCTGGTGTTCGCCGACGAGACCAATACCTGGGAGCTCGGGCCGGACCGGCGCTGGCGCCGGGTGCCCAACGTGCACGGGATCAGCGCCCAGGCGCGGTTGAAGGAGCTGGCCATGGAACGGGCCCGCCGCCGCCGCGAGGGGGAGCC
Organism: uncultured Acidimicrobiaceae bacterium; assembly: GCA_963779735.1. Classification (GTDB taxonomy): domain Bacteria; phylum Actinomycetota; class Acidimicrobiia; order Acidimicrobiales; family RAAP-2; genus Bog-473. Next base: position 147,262 of record CAVZZJ010000009.1, on the reverse strand, counting down.
CGAAGCCGCGGTGTAGCCTGGTTCGACACCTTCGACAGCGAGGGTCGCCTCGCCCCCTGGGAGGTGATCGACGTGCTGGACCATTTCCGCCAGGACGCCGCGCTCTCCCACGGCGAGTTGTGGTTGCGCTACTTCGAGCTCGGGGGGATGAGCACCGGCTTCCAGCTCGAGGCCTTCCTGTACGGCGCCCTGCGCCCCAGCCCGCATGACCACGACGTGATCGCGCACGCCCTCAACGAGCGGTTCGGGGAGCTCGGGAGGATTCGTCCCGTGCCGTACTCCGACGACGACCTCGACGACGATGATGATGACGAGGTCGACAAGGTCCCCGAGGTCGGTCCCTAGGACGAGGACGGTCCCTCGTTGGCCAGCCCGGGCGGGATGCGGGGATCGGCCTGGGCCTTGGACTCCTCCTCGCCCTCGGCCTCCTCGCTCGTCTTCCCCAACCGCAGCGAGAGGAAGGAGCCACCCCCGAAGGGGATGGGAAGCCAGAAGTTGACCAGCCGCCAGCTCAACACGCCAGCGGTGGCCGCCCCGGCGCGCACTCCGAACCCGGTCAGGACGGAGATGGTGATGAACTCCACCACGCCCAGCCCACCCGGGGTTATGGGTATGACGGCCAGGATGTTCGCCAGGGAGTAGGCCACCAGCAGGTCGATGGGGTCGACGTGGGCCCCGAAGGCGAAGAGGAAGACCCACAGCGAGGAGGCATCGAGGAGCCAGTTGGCCGCCGCCCAGATGCTGGCTCGATACAGCAGCGGCGGGCTCGCAGAGAGCACCTTCATGCGGTCGGCCACCTTCTTGACCAGGGAGGTCACCGTCTCGGGCTTGACGAAGGGGACGTGGTTCGCCACCCGGTTGAGGAATTGGTCCCCTTCCTTCTCACCCCGAGTGAGGAGGATGACGAGCCCGCCGAAAATGGAGAGCAGGAGCACGCCGAGAATGGCGGCGTAGCCGTAGAGCGGGTTGAACCCGTGCAGCGGGATGGAGACCAGCAGGGCCAGCCAGAAGATGACGTTGAGGACGACGGCCGAGCCGATGCCCTGACTGGCCAGTCCGAAGGCGGCCGTGCTGCCCGACACGTTGGACTCGGTCAGCAGGCGGTAGCTGGCCGCCGTCCCCGGGACCGTGCCCCCCGGGAGGGTGTGGCTGATGGCCAGGGCCCAACAGTTGATCCGAAAGAGCCGCCAGCGCCCCGGTGCACCGGGGGACAACACCGTGTGTGTGAGCTCGGCGTAGGCGGCGAGGGAGGCGACCTCCAGCAGCACGCCCAGGACCAGCCAGAGGAAGTTGAGGTGGCCGAGCTGGCGGAAGTACTTGCGGGCGCTGTGTAGATCGGGGAGGAGGATGTACTCGCCGACGAAGAAGAGGAGGAGGACCGTCAACGTGATCTTCACGTTGCGGGGGATCCAGCGCCGCCTCGCTGGGGGGTCCTCTCCCGGGCCGACCTCGTCCATTGCACTCATGCTTGCACGTCAACACCTGGTCCAAGCTGCAATGCTGAACCCGTGGCCGAGGAGCAACCCGACACCTGGCGGTCCCGATTAGGGCAGAACGCCGGCCGCCGGGGCGTCCCGCTCACCACCATCGTGGTCGCCACGGCGGTGGCCATCGTGTTCTTCGACCTGAATGCGGCTCTCATCGTCGGCCTGTGGGTGATGCGCAAGATCGTCCTCTACGTCGTCGTCGCCTTCTTCCTCACCCTCCTCCTTACCCCTCCGGTGCGCTTCTTCAAGCGCCACGGGATGTCCCACGGCGCCTCCTCCTCCCTCATCTTCCTCGTCGGCCTGCTCGCCGCGGCCGGCCTGGTGTATCTCTTCGCGTCGCCCCTGGTGACCAGCGCCGTGCACTTCGGGCACGAGATCCCCACGCTGATCCGCAACACCCGCAAGGGCCGGGGCCCGCTGGGCCGCCTGGTCTTCCGTCTCCATCTCCAGAAGTACCTGTCGGAGGGATCGTCCCAGCTCACCAAGCAGCTGACGAAGGTGCTCAAACCCGCCACGGCCTTCTCGGTGGGTGCGGCGGCGGTGTCCACGGTGCTCACCATCGGCACCATTGCCGTTCTCACCTTCTTCACCATGCTGGAGGCGCCGCGCCTGTGGGCGGGGTTCTTGAACCTGTTCCGCCCGGAGACCTCCCTGCGGTTGAGCCGGGTGGTCAACGAGTCCATACGCTCGGTGACCGGCTACATGTTGGGCAACATCTTGACCTCGCTGATCGCGGGCGTGATCGTCAGTATCACCCTGGCCATCCTCGGGGTCCCCTTCGCGCTGCTCCTGGGCGCCTTCGTCGCCCTGGTGGACCTGCTTCCCCTGGTGGGGGGGCTCCTGGCCGGCGTCCCCGTGGTGATCATCGCCGTCATCCACTCGGTCCCGGCCGGGATCGTGATGCTCGTCGTGTTCCTGGGCTACCAGCAGGTGGAGAACCACGTGCTCAACCCGATCATCATGAGCCGGACGGTCCGCCTCAACCCCTTCTGGGTCCTGGTGGCCGTCCTGGTGGGGGCCACCCTGGGGGGCCGCGTGGCCTCGGGACTGGGCACCTTCGTCGGCGCCCTCATCGGCATCCCGGTGGGGGGCGCCCTCCAGGTGGTGGTGCGCGAGATCCGCCGCGGGCCCGACGCCCTCACCTACGTCCAGGGCGACGATACCGGTTGAGCAGGTCCGTATCCTAGGATGGCCCCGTGCGTCCGCTGGTCGTCATCCCCACCTACAACGAGGCAGAGAATATAGGACGGATCCTCTGCCGCATCGTCGAGTCGCTCCCCGACGCCGGCGTGCTCGTGGTGGACGACGGGAGCCCCGACGGCACGGGCGATCTCGTCAAGGCCGTCGCCGCCGACCTGCCCGATGTCCACCTCATGGTCCGCCAGGAGAAGGCCGGGTTGGGGAGCGCCTACCGGGCGGGCTTCGCCTGGGGGTTGGCCAACGGCTACGACGCCCTGGTCGAGATGGACGCGGACTTCTCCCACGACCCCGCCGCGCTGCCGTCCCTGGTGGCGCCGCTCGAAGAGGGGTTCGACGTCTCCATCGGCTCGCGCTACGTGGCGGGCGGCTCGGTGCCCAACTGGGCCCGACATCGCCACCTCCTCTCGCAGGGCGGCAACCGTTACGCCTCGGCGGTCCTCGGCCTCGGCGTGGCCGATTCGACGTCGGGTTTCCGGGCCTACTCGGCCGACATCATGCGGAAGTTGGATCTCAACCTGATCCGGGCCGAGGGTTACGGCTTCCAGATAGAGATGACGTACCGCTCCAAGCAGCACGGCGCGGCCATGGTGGAGATCCCCATCACCTTCGTCGACCGGGCGGCCGGGTACTCGAAGATGTCGTCGAGGATCGTGTTCGAAGCGCTCGCCCTCGTCACGTGGTGGGGATTGGGGCGGCTCACCCGTGGGGTCCGGCGGCCGCGCCAGCCCGCCCCGACGACGGCCGCAAGCTCCCCGGCGGGGTCTGGCGACCCGTTGCGCGCCGCATAGAAGATCATGCAGTCGCTCGACCTTCCGCCGCCCCGCATCTTGGTGGTGGACGACGAGCCCAACATCGCCGAGCTCCTGTCGGCCGCCCTGCGGTTCGAAGGCTACGACGTCCAGTCGGCGGCCACGGGCCTCGAAGCACTCGACCTGGCCCGCACCTACCGGCCCAACCTGGTCATGCTGGACGTGATGCTGCCCGACCTCGACGGCAACGAGGTGGGTCGTCGCCTGCGCCAGCAGGGCGACCAGGTGCCGATCGTCTTTCTCACGGCTCGGGACGCCGTGAAGGACAAGGTAGAGGGCCTCGCCCTGGGTGACGACTACGTCACCAAGCCGTTCAGCGTCGAGGAGCTGATGGCCCGGGTGGCCGCCATCCTGCGCCGGGCGGGGGAGGTGGAAGCGGCCGACGGGTCCGTTCTGCGCTTTGCCGACCTGACGATGCACATCGATACACACGAGGTGTGGCGTCAGGATCGCTCCATTGAGCTGACCGCCACGGAGTTCAACCTCTTGCGCCATCTTCTCGAGAACGCCCGCCGGGTCATCTCCAAATCCGAGCTCATCGACAACGTGTGGGGATACGGCTTCAGCGGGGACGCCAACATCGTCGAGACCTACATCAGCTACCTGCGCAAGAAGGTCGACGTGGTCGAGCCCGCTCTCATCCACACCATCCGGCGAGTGGGCTACACGTTGCGACTGCCCAAAGAGAAGTGAGCCTGCAGCGGCGGCTCGTCGCCGCCATGTCCGTCCTCCTCCTCGTCGGCCTCCTCGCCGCCGACGTCGTCACCTACGTCTCGGTCCGTTCCTTCCTTTACGGGCGCGCCGACGCCACGCTGGCCTCCTCGGAGTCGCTCGCCTTCAACTACGTGGCGTTCTCCGCCTATCGCCATACGCCGCTGCGGGAGGCGGACCTCTCCCGCCACGTATCGCCCGACGTCTACGTGATCGTCACCGACCCCCAGGGCAAGGTGGTCGTCAGCCGCCCCTCAGGGTCGCAGGCCCGGCCCGACCCAGCGCCGATCCTGACCGGATCGATCCCCGTCCAGCGGGTGCCCGACATCGACAAGCGCCCGTTCGGTCGCTACGCCGGCACCTTCGTCCCCAATCCCGACGCGGTTGTCGTCGGGAGCAGGCGCGATCCGGACGGCGCGTACCGGACGGTGGCGGTCGACGTGCCGCAGGGGACCATGTACCTGTCCCTCTCGCTGAACCCCACCAACGACACGGTGGCCTCGCTCCGCCGAGTGGAGCTCATCGCCAGCCTGGCCGTGCTGGTCATGATGGGAGCGGTCGCCATGTGGATCGTGCGCCGGGACCTGCGCCCGCTGCGCGAGATGGCCGAGACGGCCGACGCCATCGCCTCGGGCGACCTCGGCCGGCGCGTCCCCCAGGAGGCGGCGACCACCGAGGTCGGCCGGCTGGGCACCGCCCTCAACGAGATGCTCGCCCAGATTGAGGTTGCCTTCGCCGAGAAGTCCGCCTCAGAAGAGCGCCTGCGCCAGTTCGTCGCCGACGCCTCGCACGAGCTGCGGACCCCGCTGACCTCCATCAGGGGCTATGCCGAGTTGCTGCGACGAGGCGGGTTCTCCGACGAGGCCGGCATCCGCAAGGCGCTACAGCGGGTGGAGGAGGAGGCGACCCGCATGGGAGGGCTGGTCGAGGACCTCCTCCTCCTGGCCGAGCTGGACCGAGGTCGGCCCCTGCGGGTCGAACCGGTCGATCTGCACCGCATCTGCTCCAACGTCGTCGACGACAGCAAGGCCTTCGACCACGGGCACAGGCTGGAGCTGGCTCGGGGGGGTGAGGTCGTCGTCCTGGGCGACCCGGAGCGCCTGACCCAGGTGGCCCACAACCTGGTGCGCAACGCGCTGGCCCACACGCCGCCCGAGTCGCTCGTCAAGGTGGCCACCGGCATCCGGGGGGGCATGGGCATCGTCCGGGTCACCGATGACGGGCCCGGGATCGACCCGTCCGTCCTGCCCCGCGTCTTCGACCGCTTCTACCGGGGCGACGCCGCCCGATCGGGACCCGGGACCGGGCTCGGCCTGGCCATCGTGCGCGCCATCGCCCGGGCCCTGGGCGGCACGGCCGAGATCGAATCCCCGCCCGGGCACGGGGTGTCGGTGGTCGTGAGCATCCCCCTGGCGCCGGTGCAGCCGGGCGGGCCTAGCGCAGCTGTGACGACCCACCGGGCACCAGTGACTCGAGCACCGAAGCCAGCTTGACATCGGTCTCCGCCGCCTCGGCGTCGGGATCGGAGGCGGCCACCACACCCGAGCCGGCATGGAGGGTGACCGCCGTGCCGTCGGGATGGAGCCGGGCGCTGCGGATGCCGACCATCCACTCCCCGTCACCGTGCGCGTCGACCCAACCGACCGGCCCGGCCCAGTAGTCCCGCGGGGCCGGTTCCCCCTCGGCGATCATGGTCAGCGCGACGTCCCGCGGCGTGCCCCCCACAGCCGGCGTGGGGTGGACCAGGGCCAGCAGATTGAGGACGGGTATGGGTGCGCGGAGCCGCCCTTCTATGCGGGTGCCGAGGTGGGCGACGGAACGGAAGGCGACCAGCGAGGGCTCGTCCGGCACGGTGAGCTCCGAGCAGAGCGGTCGCAGCGCGTCGGTGATGGCGTCGACCACGAAGCGGTGCTCGGCCCGGTCCTTGGCCGAGCCGGCCAGATGCCCCTGGGCGTCGGCGTCCGCCCGCGCCGTGTCGCCGCGGGCGATGGTGCCGGCCAGCGGGTGGCAGGAGATCCGCCGGCCATGTCGGGCGATGAGGAGCTCGGGCGAGGCGCCAAAGAAGGTGCCGTTGGGCACCGGGAAGGAGAAGATCGTGCAGTGGGGCTCGTGCGCCCGCAGGCGGCGCAACACGGTCGAGAGAGGGAGATCCCCGCTCAGCTCGGCGGTCACGCTGCGCGCCAGCACGACCTTGCCGAGCTCGGCGCCCGGCGCGTTCATGGTGGCCACCGCCCGGGCCACCAGCTCGCGGTAGCCGGCGGCCGGGAGCGTCGTGGTGAGGCGGGTGACCTGTACGTCGCTCGACGGGCCGGACTCGCCGTACTGCCAGATCACCGCGTCGAAGAGCTCATCGGTCTCGGGCAGGGGCAGGTCGACCGGCCCCACGGCGGTGGCCCAACGATGGGTCGCGCCGTCGGGATCGCGTCCGATGCCCATGGTGAAGCGGGGAACGATGAGGTGGCCCTCGAGGGCGGACAGGAAGGGAAGGGCGCCCAGCGCCACGACCCCCGAGCCCGGGCGCCGCACGGCGTCGTCGCAGGGGATGGCCGACAGGACGGCTGCCGCCTCCTCGGCCTCCACCAGGATGGCGGTGCCCCAGCCCACCAGCGTGAGCCCGGGCCGATCGAAGAGCACGGTCGGGCTGCCCTCGAACTGCAGCGGGTCGGGACCGTAGTCCAGCGCCACGGTGCGGGCGTGCAGCTCGGGTCCGGTCACGGTCGGCCGACGCGGGTGGCAAAGAGGAGTTGGCTGAGCCCTCCCGCCAGGGGGCGGACACCGACACCGGAGTAGCCGGCATCGCCCAGCATGCGGCGGAGAACCGGCGACGGAGGTAGGTAGGCCACCGAGCGCGGCAGGTAGTGGTAGGCGTCACGGTCGGACAGCGCGCCGCCGATCATGGGGACGACTCGCGTGAACCAGACGTCGTAGCCCGCCCGGAGCGGGCCGGAGGACGGGGCGTCCACCTCCAGCAGGGCGATGCGCCCCCCGGGGCGGATCACCCGCGCCGTCTCGGCCAGGGCGGCGGCCAGGTCGGTGAAGTTGCGCAGGGCGTACCCGCAGACGAGCCCGTCGAACGCACGGTCGACGAAGGGCAGCCGACCGCAGTCGGCCTGCAACAGCGGCACGCCGCTGCGGTTGGCCTCCAGCATGCCGCCGCTCAGGTCGGCCCCGACGACGCGGTAGCCCCGGCGGCGGGCCATCTGGGAGAGGTCGCCCGTGCCGCAGGCCAGATCGAGGAGAAGCGACCCCGTGGGCAGCGCCAGGGCGGCGATGGTGGCGCGTCGCCAGAGCTGGTCGAGGCCGAACGTCATCAGGCGGTTGACCAGGTCGTAGCGGGGGGCGATGGCGTCGAACATGGAGCGGACACGCACCGTCTTCTCCTCGCCCAGGGGAAGCGGCTCGGGGTTCATGGGCAGCTCAGCGGAAGTAGCGGTAGATGACTTGCGCGGCGCAGGCGGGCTTCGGCGCGTCGCGCACCTCCATCGCGAGGTCGAAGGTCACCTGGACGCCACCCTCCACGTCGTCCACAGAGGCCACCGTGACGCCCATGCGCAGGTCCGACCCCACGAGGACCGGCGAGGGGAAGCGGACCCTGTTGGCCCCGTAGTTGACGCCCATGGTCACGTTGTGCACCTCGAGCATCCGGCTCAGGAGCGCCGGGGCGAGCGACAGGGTCAGGTAGCCGTGGGCGATGGCGCCGCCGAACGGGCTGCTCTCCTTGGCCCGCTCGGGGTCGGTGTGGATCCACTGGTGGTCGAGCGTCGCATCGGCAAAGAGGTTGACCTGCTCCTGGGTGATGGTCAGCCAATCGGAGTAGCCGATGTGCTGCCCGACGAGATCTCGAAACGCGTCGACGCCGTCGACGATGGTGGTCATGGGTGCGCTCCTTCGTGGTCGAGAGTATGTGGCTGAGGCACCCTATCCGTGCGGCCTTCCTTACTACGCTGGACAGGTGCACGATCATCTGCAGCCGCACCATGAGCACCGCGACGTCCGCAGCGGCGGCGTCCGGGCCGCGGTCTTCGGGCTGAGCGACGGCCTGGTCACCAACGTCTCCCTCGTCCTGGGCGTGGCCGGTGCCAGCCCGGGTGGACAGATCGTCCGCCTGGTCGGCGTGGCCGGCCTCATAGCCGGGTCGTTCTCCATGGCGGCGGGGGAGTATCTGTCCATGACGGCGCAGCGGGAGCTGATGCAGCGTGAGCTCGACATTGAGCGTGCCGCCCTCTCCCAGAGCCCTCTCGGGGAGGCCAACGAGCTGCGCGGCCTCTACGAGCGGCGGGGTATCGATCCGTCGGTAGCCCGTGACATGGCGCACGAGGTCATGCAGGATCCCGAGCTGGCGCTCGAGACGCACGCGCTCGAGGAGTTGGGCTTCAACCCGCAGAGTCTGGGTTCGCCACTACAGTCAGCCCTGGCGTCGTTCGTCGCCTTCGCCGTGGGCGCCTTCATCCCGCTGCTGCCCTGGCTCTTCGCCAAGGGCAACGGGGCCCTGGTGGCCTCGGTGGTGCTCAGCGCCGTGGCGGCCCTGGTGATCGGCACGGTGCTGGCCATCTTCACCGAGCGGCCGAAGCTTCGTTCCGCCGTCCGCCAGCTCATCATCACGGGGGTGGCGGCGGGGGTGACCTACGGCATCGGGAGGTGGATCGGCACGGGCCTCAGTTGATGAGGTACGACCGGTCGACGTGGTCGATCGTGAATCCCAGCGACTCGTAGAGCGCGACGGCCGCCGTGTTCGACGCAGTCGTGTAGAGCATGCCGACCCCCACGCCCTGGCCGGCCATCCACTGCAGCCCGGCCACCGTGAGCGCCCGTCCCCAACCCTCGCCGTGGTGCGAGGGGTCGACCGATATCACGTAGATCTCGCCCATGTCCCGGTGCAGCTTGGTCCAGCACGACCCGATCATGCCGCTCCCGTCGGGGCGGTCGGCGACCAGGAACCCGTTCGGGTCGAACCAGTCGGCCCGCATCCGTTCGTGGAGGTCGTCGAGCGTCCACCCTCCCTGCTCGGGGTGGCCCTCGAAGGCCCGGTTGTTGACGGTCAGCCAGGCCTCGTCGTCCTGGCCCGGCCGGAAGGCACGGGTCTCGACGGGGCGTGCCGCGGCCACTGCGTCGGGCGCCAGCGGGAGCGGGACGCGCATCTGCAACAGGTCGCGCTCGGGCCCGAACCCCAGGGCGTGCGCCTCGGCGTCGTCGGTGTCGGTCGCGCCCATGATCCACAGGCGGACCGGTCCCGGTGCGGCGACCCGGCCGGCCTGAATCAGCTCACGCCGGATCGGCCAGCCCCGAGCGGTGCCCCGGTGGCCCGGGTCGACGGCGACGTGCAGCGCAGTGACGCCGTCCTGGCCGGGGGTGAGAACGGCGCAGCCCACCAGCGCCGGGCCTTCGTAGGCCAGCAGCACCTGTACACCGGGTGCCCCGTGGGGCGTGCCCGGAACGGCCAGATCGGGCCGCGACACCGCCATCCGCTGGGGTTCGGCCAGCGCCGGGTGGCCGTCGGCCTGCTCGCAACGGGCGAGGAGCGCGGCGAGATCCGACAGCTGCCCGGCGTCGAGCTCGCGGAGGACCAGCACATTCACGCGGGCACGTTAACCCGGTACCGTGGCGGGGTGGGACGTCCCAGAACGCCGAAGGGGCGCGCGCGGGTCGTCGCGGCACGCCTGGCCGAGGAGTTCCCCGGCACCGCCGGCGACCTCTGTGCCCTGCGGCACGACTCGCCGTTTCAGCTCCTGGCCGCCACCATCCTGTCCGCCCAGTGCACCGACGTCCGGGTCAATCTCGTCACCCCCGTGCTGTTCGCCGCCTATCCCGATGCGATCTCCCTTGCCCGGGCCGATCCGGACAAGGTGGAGGAGATCATCCGCTCGACCGGCTTCTTCCGAGCCAAGACCCGCAGCCTCATTGGAATGGCATCGGCCCTGGTGGAGCGCTATGACGGCGAGGTCCCGAGTGATCTGGCCGACCTGGTCACCGTGCCCGGGGTGGGGCGAAAAACGGCCAACGTGGTGCGGAGCGTCGCCTTCAATCTGCCGGGGCTCCCGGTCGACACCCACGTCCTGCGGCTCAGCAGGCGTTTGGGACTCACCGAGGAGGACGACCCGGTGCGGGTCGAGCACGCCCTGAACGACATGATCCCGGCAGCCGAGCGGGGCGTCTTCAGCCTCCGCATGATCCTGCACGGGCGCAGCACGTGCACCGCACGGCGCCCGGCGTGCGGTCGCTGCGTGCTGGCGGATGTGTGCCCCTCGGCCGAACCGTCGGGACGACCAACCTAGGAATTGGGTAGGGATCGGCGCGCTGATGCACAAATTGTGAAAATCCCGACTACAATAAGTCATTGGAACCGGTTCCCGCCACCTGGTTCCACAAGGGTCGGCGCTGGGATCCGCCTCCCGCCCGATCCGACCGATGCCGGCCCCAACGGGCCGGCATCGGTACATCCGGGGACCATTCCGCCCCGCGGGGACCATTCCGCCCCGCGGGGACCATTCCGCCCCGCCGGGACCCCTCCGCTCTGCAGCGGCGCTCGGAGTGATGCCCCAAGGTGCTACTAAAGGTGTTACCATTTTTGCATGGTGACCAAGCGCTCGGTGTCGTTGGCCGATCCGGTGGCGGCCGCCGTCGAAGAGGCGGCCAACCAGGACGGGGTTTCGTTCAGTGCGTGGCTCTCGAACGCGGCGGAACGCCAGCTACGGGTGCGCCAGGGACTGCGGGGGGTGGCCGCCTGGGAGGGAGAGACCGGTTCGCTCAGCGCCGAGGAGCTGGCGGCGGGAGAGGCACTGCTGGCCCGCCTGCGCTCGGGGGTGTCGGGCGTGGCATCCCGTGTCCGTCGTCGATGAGCCGATGACCCGGCCGTGAGCCCGGTCCGCCGAGACGGGCTGGTCTACGGGGTGGGGGCGCTGCACGCTGCGGCTCGTGGGGATCGCATGATGTGGGCGCTGCACCGGGCGGCGCTGTCCAACGGGATCGTGCCGTACATCCCGGCGGTGGCGGTGGCCGAGGGATACCGCACCGAGGCTCGCGGCGATCGCCTGGCGGAGCTTCTGGACGGGACGCAGATTGAGCCTTTCGACGGCGAGGCCGCCCGCCGTTCGGGGGAGCTGGCCGCACGATGTGACACCGTCGAGCTGGCGTCCGTCGCCGTGATAGAGCTGGCCGATCGGCGAAACTGCGCGGTGGTCGCCCAGCGACAGGCCGTACTGCGCAATGCGGCGGCCCTGCTCGGGCACGAGCTCGTGCTCTACGCCGTCTGAAATCGACGCAGCCGACGCAGGGCCCCGCCTAGGGCCCTCTCGACGGAGAACAGCTCGCGTGCCATGTCTTCATTACCGTAGGACTGCGCCGACTCCGCCATCGCGGTGACGCGCTCGTGCAGTTCCTGAAGGGTCGAGGACAACGAGGAGAGCTCAGCCGCAGAAGTCATCTCATGATGATGGCCCACTCGACCTTCGCCTGCACGGGGCCTCGACCTCAATTGCTGCTAAGAACGTCGGCAATGGAGGCGATCGAGTTCCTGGACGCCATCCACGTGGAGCTGGACGGAGCGCTGGGCGCAGTCATGCACGCCCTACCGGATGGCATCGTGCTGGTGGACTCCGAAGGCATCGTCGTTTTCGTCAACGAGCGACTCGAGGAGCTGTCGCGGTACGGCTCTGAGGACCTCATCGGGCGACCGATCGAGCTGCTCATCCCGCCCGGCGTTCGCAGCTTCCACGAAGAGCATCGCCACGATTTCCAGGCCGACGCCGGGCGCCGCCCGATGGGTGCCGGGCTCGACGTTCGACTTCGGCCGAGGGACGGTGCGGAGATCCCCGTCGATGTGCAGCTGAGTCCCATACGGGTCGGCTCCAGCTCCTACGTCATCGCCGCCGTCAGGGACAACCGCGCGAGCAGGGAGGCTGCCGAAGCGCTGCGACAGAGCGAGGACCGTTTCCGGATGTTCGTCGACGCATCGCCGGTGATGATCGTCGCCATGTCCCCGAGCGGCACGGTCCGCTCGGTCAACAGCCGGTTCGTGTCGACAACGGGGTGGCGCCCTGAGGAGGTGGTCGGCATGAACTACGCGCCGTTCATACATCCCGACGATCTTCCGCAGGCCCTCGGCGTCGTGGCGCGGATCAACCGCAACGAGCCGGTCCCCGACCACGAGGCCCGCTTGCTCACCGCATCGGGTGACTACCTCATCACCGAGTCGACGTTGGTGCCGCTGACCTTGAACGGCAAGGTGGTGGAGGCCCTGGCCGTCATCCGCGACATCACGGAGAAGAAGCAGATAGAGGAGGAGCTGCGCGTCAGCCGGGAGAGTTTCCGCCAGGCGTTCCAGCAGGGGCCGCTGGGGATCGCGCTGCTCGACCTCAATGAGGTGATCACCGTGGCGAACAGAAAGCTGTGCGACTTCGTCCGGCGAACGCGGGACGAAGTCGTAGGCACCACGTTCACCTCCCTTATCCATCCCGACGATCTGGAAAAGGATGTCGAGCTCTCCCGGCAGCTCGCCGACGGGTCGCGCACGAGCTACCAGATCGAGCTGCGCTTCGTCACCAAGGGCCGGGACGTGGCGTACGGGGTGATGACGGCTTCGGTGATACTCGGCGAGAGCGGGGCCTCGCTCCACACCATGCGCACCGTGCTGGACGTCACCGACGCCGTGGTGCTCCAGCGCGAGCAAGCCGCGCAGGCCAAGAGGGCGGAACGCATCCTCTCGCAATTGACACCACGTGAGAGCCAGGTCATGCAGCTCCTGGGCACGACCGACAGCGCCTCGGAGATGGCGGCGCTCCTGTTCGTGTCGACGCGTACCGTCGAGTCGCACACCTCCAATGCCTACCGCAAGCTCGGCGTTCGCACGCGCAACGAAGCGATCGACACGTTCGAGCAGCTCAACAGCGCGATCGGGCGTGTGACTACGTAGACGCACCCCGTACGCTACGGAAGAAGTCCCCGTAGAACGCGCGACGAGTTGGGCTGCCGTTGGGCAATGCAAGGCCGACTGGAGACCTGTGCTTGCCATTCTGCTCGTGACGGACAACACGGATCACGAGAGGACTTTGTGTAATGAACGCGAACACGGAGATGTCGGCGCGCCAGCCACGTCGGCGTCACGCCAAACGTGGCTTCCGGGCCTCGGTCACGGGCAAGCTTGTGTCGGCGGTGCTGGGCATCGCGCTCGTGGGGGTGGCGGCCTACGGAGTCACCAACTGGGTAGTCGGTTTGAACGCCGGCTCGAGCGGTGAGGGGCAGTCGGCCACCGTCGCCAACCTGACGATCACCGCTGTGGCATCGCCGGCAGCGACCAACCTGCTCTACCCGGGCGGGAACGGCGACGTCGTCGTGACCATCGCCAACACGAACCCCTACCCGGTCACGATCAGCGCCCTGCAGCTGCCGACGAACACCACCTACGCGATGGGCTACACGACCAGCGCACTCACCACCACCCAGGCGGGCTGCCTGTCCACGACGCCCAGCGATGTGATCTGGAACTACTCGACGGCCACAAGTGGAAGTTCGCACACCCTGACAACCCCGGTGACGGTCGGGGCCAGCGGATCCGCCAACAACCCACTGGTCGTGACTCTCACGAACGACGCCAGCATGACGGCCGCCGCGCCGGCAGCGTGTGAGGGCACGTACTTCTCCATGCCATCGCTGACCGGTGTGACGGCCACCGGTGGATCGGCAACGTCGACCACCAGCCCGGCCACGGACTCCTGGACGAACTGATCCCGGATGTGGGGCGGGCCGGGACATCTCGGGTCACTCACGCCTGATCAGTCGTGCGTAGGCGAGTGCGTGCATTGACGAAGGTTGTCCTCGCGACGTCGTTCTTCGTGACAGTTCCGGCTGTCTCTGCGGCGGGTGCATCGTCCCCTGCCGCAGTGACCTTCACCGCAACGGCCCCCACGTCGCTGGTGGCCAACACTGCCTCGACGTGGACGGTGGGCTTCACCGCGTCGTCGACCGGTGCACTGGCTGGGGGAGGGACCATCACGGTGACGTTCCCGGCGGGCTTCACCACCAGCTCGACCACTCCGACGATCGTCCTCAAATCGACCGTCGACAGCTTCAGCACCTACTGCACCGCCACCGGTGCGGACGCGGCACAGACCAACGTCGTCGTGATCACGCTGGCCAATGCCAGCGGGAAGACGTGCGCTCTTGCCAACTCGGCGGCGGCATCGCTCACCGTGGCGGTGGTCAACGGCGCGGCGGGGGCCTACGGGGTGTCGAACTTCTCGGTGTCGACCTCAGCGGACACGACCGCCGTAGCCCCGGCGGCGGGTGAGACGATAACTGCGACGTCGGTCACCGGGGTCACCGTGTCGAGCACGGCGCCTACGTCCCTGGTCGTAAATGCCGCCTCGACGTGGACGTGGGGGTTCACCACCTCGTCGGCGGGGGCTCTGGCGGCGGGCTCCACCGTGCAGCTGACGTTTCCCGCCGGCTTTACCACGCTGACGTCCACCCCGACGGTGGTTCTGAAGACCCCGACCACCACCAACGGCGACTTCGCCGTCTACTGCACCGCGTCGGCCTCCGACCTCACGTTGACCAACGTCATCGTGATCACCCTCGCTAACGCCGCCGGTGAAACCTGTGGACTCAACGCATCGGCCGCCGCGACCCTCACGGTAGCGGTCGTGAACGGGACCTCCGCCGTTGCCACCGGCTTCAACCTCAGCACCTCGAAGGACGCGACGGCCGTAGCGCCAGCGGCCGGGGAGACCCTCAGCGCGGCAACACAGGTCGGCGCGGTCTCCTTCACCACCACCGACCCCACGTCGTTGGTGGCCAACACCGGCTCCACCTGGACGGTGAACTTCTCCACCTCGAGCACCGGTTCGCTCGCGGCCGGTGGTTACGTCGTGGCGAAGTTCCCCTCGGGTTTCACCACGACCTCCATCGCCCCGTCCATCGTGCTCACCGGTCCCTCCACATTCGCCAGCAGCTGCACGGCTAGCGGTGTGGATCTGACCGAGTCGAACGTCGTCATCATTGTCCTCTCGAACAATGGGTCCACGACGTGCGCGCTGGGCGCATCGACGACGGCCACGCTGACGATCGCGCTGGTCAACGGGCCCGCCGCCACCTACGGCACTACGACGTACTCGCTACTCACCTCGGTCGACGGAACCGCGGTGGCGCCCACGTCGGGGAGCGAGACGGTAGTGGCCGCCGGTCCGCCGGGATCTGGAACCAACTGGACCGTGCCGCCGTCCGCCTCGTCGGGTGAAGCCGCGTCGGCGGCCGGTCCGGCTGCGCCCGCCTCGGTGCACGGTGGTGCACTTCTCGGCTTCATGTGCGCCTCGTCCGCTACCGAAGCGGTGGATCTCTCCTGGTCCGCCGTACCGAGGGCGACGTCGTACGTGATCCTGCAGTCGGCGACGGCCGCCGGGACCTACACCGTCGCAAGCCCGGCCCCTGTCTTCTCCGGAACCACGGCAACCATCACCTACACAACCGCCGGCACCGAGTACTTCAAAGTCGAGGCCCAAGTGGGCAGCGCGTGGGTGAGTGTTCCTTCGGGGAACGCCACCGATGGTCTTGTCTCGCCGGGTTTCGTGGTGACGGCGACCGCCTCGCCGAAGTGCACCAACAACTGAATGCGTTTCAGGTCCGACGGGGCAGGTTCCGTTGGGCCGAGGCCGAGGCCGAGGCCGTGGCCCTGGCCTTGATCGCGGCCAACTTGCGCGCACGAGCGATGCGGCCCGCACCGGGGGGACTGTCGGGAGGGATCCAGCTCCAGTGCCCCGGCCCGCCTTCGAGCCTCCAGCCTCCGTGGGTCTTGAGAGCATGGTGCTCGGGGCACAACCTGACCAGATTGGCAAGCTCGGTCTGGCCCCCCTCGCCGTAGTTCAGCCTCCAGTGGTCCCGTTCCAGCCCGAGGCGCTTACCGCAGCCGGGCACCGCGCAGGTGCGGTCTCTGACCAAAAGGGCCATGTCGACGCATGAGGCGATGGCCCGGGTGGGAGTGGTGACCGTACGGATGTCGAATCCCTCGCGCACCAGGTACTGCATGCCCCCCTGGGAGAGGAGCTCGGTCGCCGCGGCGACCGAAACCGGGCCGATGCCCTCTATCTCGCACAGCTCGTCGCCCTCGGTGGTCCCGCGACGGAGAGCTGCAGCATCTATCACCACGACCGCGTGCGGCCGGGCCCCACCCTTTCCGCCGGCCCGGCCCCCGTTGCCGGGCCAATGGCCGACCGAGTCGCAGAGAAGGTCGAGGAGGGCGTCGAGGCGGTGAGCCTCGAGGCTCTCTATCTCGAGTGTGCCGCCGGCCGAACGCCAGCGCACGGCGGCTTCCCTGTCGAGGATGGGCGCGACCCGGGCCCAGGCCACCTCGTCGCAGGAGAACTCACCGCGGATCCCCCCGTTGTCGTCCTGATGCCAGCGCAGGTGCCGCCGGGCATGGACCCGGGCCCGACGGGCCCGCTCGGTCTCCCGCCGCCGGGCACCGGCCCGCAGGCGAGCGGCGGTGTCGGAGAGCTCTTGGTGCGACGCCCCCTCTGCGATCAACTCAACGAGATCAGTGCTCGATCCGGGCACCTCTGCCAGCGTGGTGGCCATCAGCCTCAGCTGATCGGCCGAGAGCTCGGCCTCGTGGAGGGCCTCGGTGAGGGCCGGGTCGCCCGCGGCGCGCTCGGCCGCGGCCAGTCGACCCTTGGCCGCTCCGCACGACGAACCCGACACCGCCCCCAGCCATTGCGCGGCCGAGCCGTGACCCTCCTTGGCGTACGAGCCGCTGTGGACGACGACCGGCGTGAACAGCGCCACCCCCGAAGCGGCAGTCCGCTCGGCCGCCGCGAAAAGGGCAACCAGCCCACGGGCGTCATCACCCGAGACGGACCCGGGCTCGGCGGCCCGGACCAGACGCTCGAGCGTGTGTAGGACGCCTTGGAGGTCGTGGCGGAGGGCGGATGCTCTCACCGCAGCCGGTGGGGCCGACGGCACTGGCGCTGCGACTCCGTTGGGCGCGGAAGCTCCGTTTGGCGCCGCTGCCGGCCCACGGGGCGTATCGGAGACTGAGACCACATGAAGAACATACAGAGGGGTTGTGACAGCATCGTTTGCCGCCCGACCGCCGCCCGACCGCCGCCCGACCGCCGCCCGACCACCGCCCGGCCGCCGCCGCCCGTCCACCGAACCGCCGCACCAGGCCAAACGGCGTCTCCAACGGCCAGTAGCCCCGAGCGCCTCCGGTAGCCTGGAGCCCTCATGTCCTTGCGCGTGCTCGATCTGCGCGGCGCCCAGCCGCCCTTCGACCACCTCCTCCCGCGCCCGGTGGATCCCGGAGCCGACGTGCATGGGGCGGTCGCCGAGGTGGTGCGCCGCGTCAGGGAGGAGGGCGACCGGGCCGTCGTCGAGTTCACCGGCAAGTTCGACGGGGTCGACGTCTCCGACCAGGCCGGGGGCATGCGCGTCGCTCCGGCGGAGATCGTCGCGGCGCGTGACCGGATCGACCCCGACCTGCGGCACGCCCTGGAGCTGGCGTTCGAGCGCATCATGGCGTATCACTCCGACGAGGGCACCCCACCGGGAGAGTTCGAGTCCGGCGGCGTGTCGGTGGCCCACCTGACCAGGCCGGTGGAACGGGCCGGCCTGTACGCGCCGGGCGGGCGCGCCCGCTACCCCTCCACGGTCCTGATGTGCGCCGCCCCGGCACGGGTGGCCGGGGTGAGCGACCTCGCACTCTGCGTGCCCCCGGCTACCGACGGGCGGGTGGACGACGCCACGCTGGCCGCGGCGGCCATCGCCGGCATCACCGAGGTGTACCGCATCGGCGGTGCGCAGGCCGTCGCCGCCATGGCGTTCGGCACCGCCTCGGTGCCGAGCGTCGATGTCATCGCCGGACCCGGCAATGCCTATGTGGCTGAGGCAAAGCGGCAGGTCAGCGGGGTCGTGGGGGTGGCGTCGTCGTTCGCCGGGCCGTCCGAGATCGTGGTGGTCGCCGGGCCGGGGGCACCCCCCGAGTTCGTGGCCATCGACCTGGTGGTCCAGGCCGAGCACGGGCCCGACGGCCTGGCCTGGCTGGTGACCTGGGACGAGCCGCTGTTGGCCGCGGTCATTGACGAGGTCGACCGCATCGTGGCGGCGTCGCCTCGGCGGGCCGACCTGGAATCCACCCTGGCCTCCTCGGGCATCGCCTGCCTCGTGGACGGGGCGCCGGCCGCCATGCACGTGGCCAACGAGGTGGCGCCCGAGCACCTTCAGCTGATGGTCGAGCCCGCCGGTGACCTGCTGGAGCAGGTCCGCAACGCGGGGGCCGTGTTCGTCGGGCCCTGGTCCCCGGCCAGCCTCGGCGACTACATCGCCGGGCCCAACCACGTGTTGCCCACCAACCGGACGGCGCGCTTCTCCTCCGCGCTGCGGGCCGACGACTTCCGCCGGCACATCCACGCGGTGACCGTGAGCACCGGTGCGCTCGAGGCCCTGGGGCCGCCGGTGATCATCCTGGCCGAGACCGAAGGGCTGACCGCCCACGCCGACTCGGTCCGCCGCCGCCTGGACGCCCTCGCCGCCCGGGACGCCCTCGCCGCCCGGGACGCCCTCGCCGCCCGGACCGCCCGGGACGCCCGATGAGCGGCCTCCCCCCCATGCGCCCCGACCTCGCCCTCACCGAGGGCTACCACTCGCCCCAGGTCGAGGCCGATGTGCGGCTCAACACGAACGAGTCGCCGTTCCCCCCGCCCGAGAAGTGGAGCGAGGGACTCCTGGCCGCGCTGGCCGGGGTGTCGTTCCACCGCTATCCCGACCGCCCGGCGACCGAGCTGCGCGCCGCCATCGCCGCGCTGCACGGCGTCACCCCCGAGGAGGTGTTCTGCGCCAACGGGTCCAACGAGGTGCTGCAGTGCCTCCTCCTGGCCTACGGCGGGCCGGGGCGGAGCGCCGCCCTCTTCGAGCCGACCTACGCCCTGCACTCGCACATCAGCCGGCTCACCGGCACGAGGGTGGTGGCGGGCCGCCGGACCGACGACTTCCGGATAGACGTCGACGAGGCCGCCGCGCTGCTCGCCCGGGAGCGGCCCGAGATCACCTTCCTGTGCTCGCCCAACAACCCGACCGGCCGGGCCGAGCCGCGCGACACGGTCCTCGCGGTCCTGCGGGCCGCGCCGGGCCTCGTCGTCGTCGATGAGGCTTACGGCCAGTTCTCCTCCTGGAGCGCCCTCGGCCTCCGGGGGCCCGAACACCCGGGCCTCGTCGTGACACGCACCTTCTCCAAGACGTGGGCCATGGCCGGCGCACGCCTCGGGTACCTGATCGCCGACCCCGAGGTGGTGCGGGCCTGCGAGGCGGTGGTCCTGCCGTACCACCTCTCGGCCCAGACGCAGCTGGCCGGTCTCCTGGCGCTCGACTTCACCGACGAGATGGAGTCCCGGGTGGCGCTGGTCGCCGAGGAGCGCGGCAGGGTGGAGGCCGCCCTGGGGGACCTGCCGGTCGAACGCTGGCCCTCGGACGCCAACTTCATCCTCTTCCGGCCACTGGGCCGGCCCGCGGACCAGGTGTGGCGTGGGCTGCTCGAGCGCTCGGTGCTGGTCCGTAACTGCGCCAGCTGGGACGGGCTGGAGGGCTGCCTGCGGGTCACGATCGGGCGGCCGGACGAGAACGACCGCTTCCTGACCGCCCTGGAGGAGTGCCTGCGATGAACGATGTAATCAGCGAGCTTCCCGCTCGACGGGCGAGCAGTCGGCGCACGACCAAGGAGACCACGATTGAGGCGACGCTGGCGGTGGACGGCACGGGGAGCGTCGACGTATCGACCGGGCTCCCGTTCTTCGACCACATGGTGGAGCAGCTGGGTCGCCACGCCTCGTTCGACCTGACCGTGCACGCCCAGGGCGACCTGCACGTGGACGCCCACCACACCGTGGAGGACGTCGGCATCGTCCTCGGCGGCTGCCTGGCCGAGGCGCTGGGCGACAAGCGGGGCATCCGCCGCTTTGCCTCCCTGGCGTTGCCCCTCGATGAGGCCCTGATAGAGGTCGCCCTCGACCTGTCCGGCCGTCCCTTCCTGGCCTACGACGTCGAGTTCGCGCCCGATACGGCCGGGCTGGGCACGCCACCCTTCGACCCCCAGCTGGCCGAGGAGTTCTGGCGGGCCTTCGCCACCGCCGGCAACCTGACCCTGCACATCCGGCGCCGGGAGGGCAAGAACACCCACCACATGCTCGAGGCGGGGTTCAAGGGGGTGGCCCGCTGCCTGCGGGACGCGGTCCGGGTCGAGGGCACGGGGATCCCGTCGACCAAGGGGAGCCTGTGAGCCGGTGAGCGGATCCGGGCCGAAGATCGCCGTCCTCGACTACGGCATCGGGAACCTCCGGTCGGCCGAGAAGGCCCTGCAGCACGTCGGAGCGGCGGCGCGCCTCGTCTCCGATCCGGCCGAGGTGGAGGCGGCCGACGCGGTGGTGCTGCCGGGCGTCGGGGCCTTCGGCGCCTGTGCCCGGGCGCTGCGCGAGAGTGGGCTGGAGGCGGCGGCCCGCTCGGCCATTGAGGCGGGCGTGCCCTTCTTCGGCGTGTGCATCGGTTTCCAGCTTCTCTACGAGGGTTCCGACGAGAGCCCCGAGGCACCCGGACTGGGCGTGCTCGCCGGCCGGGTCACGGCGCTGGCGCTCACCGTCAAGCACCCCCAGATGCAGTGGAACCAGCTGATCCGCACCGATCCGGACCGGACCGATCCGGACCCCCTGCGGGGACTGGGGGAGGCCCCCTGGGTGTACTTCGTGCACTCCTACGCCCCGCCCGTGGGTCCCGAGACGGTGGCGGTGTGCGACTACGGGGGGCCGGTAGCCGCCCTGGTGGCCCGCGGCGACCTGTGGGGGGCCCAGTTCCACCCCGAGAAGTCGGGGCGGAGCGGTCTGGCCCTGCTGTCGAACTTCGTCGCGCTGGCGGCGTGATCCTCTACCCGGCGATCGATCTGCGCGACGGCGGAGCCGTGCGGTTGACCCAGGGCGACTTCGATCGCCAGGCGCGCTACGGCGACCCGCTGGAGCTGGCGGCGCGGTTCGCCGGGGGCGGCGCCTCGTGGATCCACGTCGTCGACCTCAATGCGGCGCGCACCGGTGTGCCGCACGAGCGGGCCACGCTGGCGAAGATCGCCGCCCAGGTCACGCCGGCCGGCGTCAGGGTGCAGGCCGGCGGGGGCATCCGCACCGAGGACGACGTGGCCGCCGTCCTGGACCTCGGGGTGGCCCGCGTGGTGCTCGGCACCGCCGCCATGGCGGACCCCGACCTCGTCACCCGCTGCGCCCGCCGCTGGCCCGGCCAGGTGGCGGTGGGCCTCGACTACGCCCCAGGCGGCCCAGGCGGCCCAGGTCGGCTCGATCGGCCAGCTCAAGGGCCAGGGCTGGGCCGTCAGCTCGCCCGTCGCCATCCCCGCGCTCCTCGGGCGCTGGGAGGGCGAGCCGGTCGGGGCGGTCGTGGCCACGTCCATCGCACGGGACGGGATGCTCGAGGGTCCCGACCTGGCCGGGATGGGCGCCTTGCTGGCGCTGACCACCCTGCCGGTCGTGGCCTCCGGCGGAGTCGGGTCCCTCAACGACCTGCGAGCCCTCGCCGGGCTGGACCGGCTGGCCGGTGTCATCGTGGGCAAGGCCCTGGTCGAGGGCCGGTTCGG
This sequence comes from uncultured Acidimicrobiaceae bacterium, assembly GCA_963779735.1. Taxonomy (GTDB): domain Bacteria; phylum Actinomycetota; class Acidimicrobiia; order Acidimicrobiales; family RAAP-2; genus Bog-473. The sequence goes on along the minus strand of CAVZZJ010000009.1, from coordinate 125,447 downwards.
CGTGGAGGAGGCCGTCGCGGCATGCGCAGCGTCCGGCTGATCCCCTGCCTCGATGTCACCGGCGGCCGTGTCGTCAAGGGCGTGCGCTTCGTCGACCTCACCGACGAGGGCGACCCGGTCGAGCTGGCCGCCCGCTACGACGAGGAGGGGGCGGACGAGCTCACCTTCCTCGACATCACCGCCTCGTCGGACGGCCGCGACACCATGGTGTCGGTGGTGGCGCGCACGGCCGAACAGGTGTTCATCCCCCTCACGGTCGGCGGGGGCGTACGGGAGACCGATGACGCCCGCCGCCTCCTGCGGGCCGGAGCGGACAAGGTGGCGGTGAACAGCGCCGCCGTGGAGCGCCCGACGCTGGTGCGCGACATCGCCGACGAGTTCGGGGCACAGTGCGCGGTGGTGGCCATCGACGCCCGGGCGGCGAGCGACGGATCGGGTTGGGTCGTCCACACCCACGGCGGCCGCCGCCCCACCGAGCTGGACGCGGTGGCCTGGGCCGCCCGGTGCGCCGCCAACGGCGCCGGGGAGATCCTCCTGACCTCCATGGACCGCGACGGGACGCGTGACGGCTTCGATCTGGAGCTGATCCGGGCCGTGGTGGGCGCCGTGGACATCCCCGTGGTGGCATCGGGCGGCGTGGGGACGCTGCAGCACCTCGTCGAGGGGGTAACCCTGGGCGGGGCGGACGCCGTGCTGGCGGCGTCAATCTTCCACCGCCGGGAGTTCACGCTGGGCGAGGCCAAGGCCTACATGGCGGCGCACGGGGTCATCGTCCGCCCGGCCTGAGATCGTGGGGTACCGTGCGAGGGTGCCCACGACGACGAAAACGGCGGACCCGCCACCTCCGATCGACGAGATGCAGCCCATCTCCGTCCTCTTCGACCGGGTCCTGGTCCAGATCTCCCAGAGCGAGGGTGAGCGCCGCTCCCGGGCGGGAATCCTGATCCCGGCCACGGCCCAGCTCACGCGCCGCCTCAGCTGGGCGGTGGCGGTGGCCGTCGGCCCCCACGTGCGCACGGTCAAGGTGGGCGACACCGTCCTGTTCAATCCCGAGGACCGCTTCGAGGTGGAGCTCCACGGCGAGGAGTACGTCATCCTGCGCGAGCGCGACATCCACGCCATCGCGTCGAAGCGGAACGACAGCGGGACGGGCCTGTATCTATGAACGAAGCCGTGCCGGCGAACGGGGCGCCGCTGACCGTGGACGAGGCGCTCGTGCACGAGGTGGACTTCGCCAAGAGCGCGGACGGCCTGGTGCCGGCCATCGTGCAGGACGCCACCGACGGGACGGTGCTGACCGTGGCGTACATGGACGCCGAGGCCCTGCGCCGAACCCTGGACACGGGCCGATCGTGGTTCTACAGCCGCAGCCGTAAGGAGTACTGGCAGAAGGGTGAGACGTCGGGCGACCGCCAGTACGTGCGCGAGGTGCGCATCGACTGCGACGGCGACGCGCTCGTGGTGCTCGTGGACCAGCACGGGCGCGGTGCCTGCCACACCGGCGAGCGGAGCTGCTTCTACCGCACCATCGGCCGGGGTCCCGGCGTGCCCCGATCCCGTTGCTGACCTTCCGACCCGACCCGGTCGAGTTCGTGGCCCTGGCCAAGGAGCACGCCATCGTGCCGGTGTGGTGCGAGGTCGTGGCCGACACCCTGACCCCGGTGTCCGCCTTCGCCAACGTGGTCGGCGACGGGGAGGGCTTCCTCTTCGAGTCGGTCGAGGGCGGCGAGCGCTGGGGCCGCTACTCCTTCGTGGGCCGGCGCCCGCTGGCCACGCTCACGGCGCGGGGGAACTCGGTGACCGCCACCGGGCGGCTGGCCCTGGGCTCCTCGGACCGGGGGATCCTGGCCGCGGTCGACGCCCTGCTCTCCCGCTTCCGGTCCCCGATCCTGGAGGGGCTCCCACCCCTGCACGGCGGGCTGGTGGGGTACCTCGGCTACGACGTGGTGCGAGAGATCGAGCGCCTGCCCGACGTGCCGCCGGACGACCTGGGGCATCCCGACGCCGCGCTGGTGGTGATCGGCCAGTTCGCCGTCTTCGACCACTGGCGCCAGCGCATCGACCTCATCGACAACGTCCTCGTCCCCGACCCCGAGGTGGCCACCGCTGCCCAGCTCGGCGCCGCCTACGAGGCCGCCTGCGCCCGGCTGGAGGAGCTGGCCGCCGACTGCGCCCGGACCCGATCGGGCGGCATGGTCCCGGCGCCCCGCCCCGGCGTGGAGCCCGCCGAGGCCAGCCGCACCATGAGCTCGGAGCAGTACCGGGCGGCCATCGAGATAGCCAAGGAGTACATCACGGCGGGCGACATCTTCCAGGTCGTGCTCTCCCAGCGCTACGACCTTTTGCTGGGGGCGGACCCGTTCGACGTGTATCGAGCCCTACGGCTGCTCAACCCGAGCCCGTACCTGTACTTCCTGCGCTTCCCCGAGGTGACCGTGGTGGGCGCGTCGCCCGAGCCGATGGTGCGCCTGCGCGACGGCATCGTGACCTCGCGGCCGATCGCCGGCTCTCGCCCCCGGGGCGAGACCGAGCACCACGACCGCCTCCTGGAGGGGGAGCTGTCCGAGGACCCCAAGGAGCTGGCCGAGCACATCATGCTGGTCGACCTGGCCCGCAACGACGTCGGCCGCGTCGTCCGCTTCGGCACCGAGAAGGTGGACGAGCTGATGACGATCGAGCGGTACAGCCACATCATGCACATCACCTCGCAGGTCTCCGGAGAGCTGGCCGAGGACAAGGGGCCGATCGACGTGCTGCGGGCGACCCTCCCGGCCGGGACGCTGTCCGGCGCCCCCAAGGTGCGGGCCATGCAGATCATCGACGAGCTCGAGCCCACCAAGCGCGGGGTCTACGGGGGCGTGGTGGGCTACATCGACTTCTCGGGCAACATCGACACCGCCATCGCCATCCGTACCATGGTGGTCTCACCCGACGGCCGGGCCAGCGTGCAGGCCGGGGCGGGGATCGTGGCGGACAGCGATCCGGCGGCCGAGGACCAGGAGTGCCGACACAAGTCGCAGGCCCTGCTGGTGGCCGTCACCGCGGCGCGCGTCATGACGGCGGGGCGGCAGGGGAAGAGGGCATGACGGAGGACCAGGTCGCCGCGCTCCGCCAGGGAGCCGGGGCCACGCTCGTCGGGCGCGACGTCTTCGCCGTGCGTGGGGTGGACGCCGAGGCCTACCTGCAGGGCCAGCTCAGCCAGGAGATCGCCGGGCTGGCCCCCGGGGACACCACGGACTCCCTCCTGCTCCAACCCGACGGCAAGCTGAGCGCGCTGCTGCGGGTCACCCGCACGGAGCCGCAAGGTTTCGTGCTCGATACGGACGCAGGCTTCGGCGACGCCATGGTGGCCCGGCTCAAGAAGTTCCTCCTCCGCTCCAAGGTGGAGGTCGAACGACTGGAGTGGCGGTGCGTGGCGTGGCGCGGGGCCAGGGTGGACCGGGCGCTGGTCGGGGCCGGGGTCGGGGCCGGGGCCCTGGTGCTGCCGTTCGAGTGGAACGGGTGGAGCGGGATCGATCTGTTGGGTCCCCGGGATGTCGTCCTCGACCCTGCCGCCGGGACCCTCCCCGAAGGAGTCGTCCCCTGCGACCGGGAGGCCTTCGAGGCCTGCCGCATCGCATCGGGCATCCCGGCCATGGGGAGCGAGCTCACCGAGCGGACGATCGCCGCCGAGGCGGGGTTGGTGGAGCGGACGGTGAGCTTCACCAAGGGCTGCTACACGGGTCAGGAGCTGGTCGCCCGGCTCGATGCGCGTGGCACCAACGTCCCCCGTCGCCTGGTGGGCGTCGTCGGCGGGTCGGATCCGGCGGGGGAGAGGCTGGCCTTCGGGATGACCCTGCACGCCCCGGCCCCGGACGGGACGCCCGACGACGTAGCCGCCGACAAGGTGGTCGGCACGGTGACCTCGGCCGTCTGGAGCCCCGAACTGGGCGCATGGGCGGCCCTGGCCTACCTGCATCGCAGCGTGCCGTCGCCCGGCCCGGTGCGGGTGAGGTCGGGCGACGGCGTGGGCGGAGCCCAGCCGGCGCGTGTGGCCCCCCTGCCGCTGGTCGATCTCGTCCCGAGACCCCCCGGCTGAAGGTCGTGCGCCGCCGCCCCGCCGCCTTGCTCGCCGGCGGGACCGCCTACGCGCTGGTTGCGGCGTCGACGACGCCGTTCACCCTGCCCGCCGACATCCTGACCGGCTTGGCCATCGTCGCGATGGCCGTCCTGGTGATCGCCAGCTGGCCCCTGCGCACCCGGACGGTCCGATCGGCGGCGAGCGCCCAGACCCAGGGTCACGCCGGGGCCCACGCCGGCCACCCCTACCGGTCGTGGGTCGCCCTGGCGGGCGTCTTTACGGCCTGGGAGCTCGTGAACTACGCCTCGCACGGGTCACGGGGGGCGCACCCGACGTTCAGCTCCATCACCGACGCCATCGACCGCTACTACGTGCTCAAGGCCGCCCTGTTCCTGGGCTGGCTGGTCTTCGGCCTGATCATCCTGCGACGGGGCGCCGATCGGCACCGGGGCGCCGATCGCCACCGGGGCGCCGATCGCCGGCCCGGTCGGACGGACTCGCCGTGAGCAGCTCCACGCTCTCCTACGTGGTGTGGACCCTCATCCTGGCCGCCGCGCTGGCCCTGTGGGCCCTCTCCTACCTGCGTCCCGGAGCCGTGGCCCACCCCTCGCAGGTGGTGGGCAAGCTGGCCACGCACCCGGTGGCGCGGCGTGGTGCTCGTCGTGGGCTTCATGTGGCTGGGCTGGCACACCTTCGCCCGTTAGGGGGCACGGGTGAGCGCGACGACCGGAATGGTGCGCGTGGTCTTCTCCTCGTACTCGGCGAAGCCCGGCATCAGCTCCTTCTGGCGCTCCCAGATCCGGTCGCGCTCCGCCCCGGTCACCGGGGTCGCCCGGGCGGCGTAGCGTTCGGCTCCGAACTCGACCTCCACGTCGGGGTTGGCCACCAGGTTGTGGTACCAGTCGGGGTTCTCGGGCGCACCGGCCTTGGAGGCGAAGATGTAGATCGTCCCGTCCTCCTGGGGCTGGCCGGCCACCGGGTTGACCCGGGTCCGGCCCGTCTTGGCGCCCCTGGTGGTCAACAGGACGAGGGGAGCGCCCTCGAACCCGCCGCCCACCTTCCCGCCGTTGGCCCGGAACTCGTCGATGATGGCCTGGTTGAAGTCCTTCATTTCGCTCATGCCCCGAGCGTACGCGGACGACCAGCGGATCGACACGGCCCCGCTACGCTGGAACGTCATGCCCTCCTACCTGGTGGACATCCTCGCCTCGCACCGGGCCCGCGCTCGTGACGACCGCCGGGACCCCGACGAGCTGGTGGTGCAGGCGACACAGGCCATGCAGGCCGGGACCCTGCCGCCGCCCCGCGACTTCGCCGGCGCGCTGGGGGGCGGGGGGCTGTCGTGCATCGCCGAGATCAAGCGCCGCTCGCCGTCGGCGGGAGTCCTCGACCCGGACCTCCATCCCGACCAGGTGGCCAAGGAGTACGTCGCCGGGGGGGCGTCCTGCCTCTCGGTCCTGACCGATCGGGAGTTCTTCGGCGGCTCGGTGGGGGACCTGCAGGCGGCCCGGGAGGCCGCCGGGCTCCCGGTGCTGCGCAAGGACTTCACCGTGGCGGAGGTGGACGTGGTCGACGCCCGCCTCATGGGGGCCGACGCCGTGCTGCTGATCGCCGCCGCACTCGACGACGACGAGCTGGTCCGGCTGCACGGCCGCGCCGGCGCGCTGGGCCTGGCCGCCCTGGTGGAGGTGCACGACGAGGAGGAGCTCGACCGCGCCCTGGCTGCGGGGGCGCGGCTGGTGGGGGTCAACCAGCGGGATCTGCGGACGTTCGCCGTCGACCACCAGCGCGCCGGCGCGCTGGCGGCGCGCATCCCGCGCGGCGTCGTGGCGGTGGCCGAGTCGGGCATCCGGGATGGCGACGATGCCCGCCGGTTGGCCGATGCCGGCTATGACGCCATCTTGGTGGGCGAGACCCTGGTGCGGGCGGAGGACCGGGCTGCCGCGCTGCGGTCGCTCACCGGCTACCCGATCGGTGAGCGGTGAACGAGGACCTCTTCGTCAAGATCTGCGGCATCACCTCGGAGGCCGACGCGCTGCTCTGCGTCAGCTTCGGCGCCGACGCCGTCGGCTTCATTTTCGCCCCCTCGGCGCGGCAGGTCTCGGCCCAGACGGCCAGCGACATCGCCAAGCGGCTGCCGCCCGAAATCCTGACCGTCGGGGTCTTCCGTGACGAGGCGCCGCAGCGGGTGGTGCAGTTGGTCCAGCGCGCCGGCCTGGGCGCGGCCCAGCTGCACGGGCACGAGTCGGCCCAGACGACCGCCTGGGTCCGGGCCCGCCTGCCCATGGTGATAAAGGCGTTCCCCGCGGGGGACCGGACCATCGCCCGGTTCGCCGAGTTCGGGGCGGACTACCTGCTGATTGACGGCGACAACCCCGGGTCGGGAGAGGTGTTCGACTGGAGGCTGGCCGAGGGGGTGGCCGACCCCAGCCGGCTCATCGTCTCGGGCGGGCTCGACCCGGGCAACGTCGCCCAGGCGGTGGCCCACCTGCGTCCCGCCGGGGTCGACGTCTCCTCGGGGGTCGAGTCGTCGCCCGGGCGCAAGGACCCGCTCAAGGTGCGCGACTTCATCGTCAACGCCCGCACGGCGGAGACCGAGGCCGAGGCGCGGGACCCGCTGCCCGGGGGGCCGGGCCAGGACGAGCCCTACGACTGGCGGGACGCGTGACATGAGCATCATGGCAGCGCCCGGTCCCGACGGCCGGTTCGGCGAGTTCGGGGGACGGTTCGTGCCCGAGTCGCTGATGCCGGCCTGCCTGGACCTCGAAGAGGCCTTCGGCGAGGCCTGGGCCGATCCCGAGTTCCATCGCGAGCTCGACGACCTGCTGCGCCACTACGGCGGCCGACCCACCCCGGTGACCGAGTGCCGGCGCCTCTCGGAGAGGCTCGGCGTGCGGGTGCTGCTCAAGCGGGAGGACCTGGCCCACACCGGCTCGCACAAGCTGAACAACGTGGTGGGCCAGGCCCTCCTCACCCGCCGCATGGGCAAGCGGCGGATCATCGCCGAGACGGGAGCGGGACAGCACGGGGTGGCATCGGCCACGGCGGCGGCCCTGTTCGGCCTGGAGTGCACGGTGTTCATGGGGGAGGTGGACACCGTGCGCCAGGAGCTGAACGTCTTCCGCATGGAGCTGCTGGGGGCCGAGGTGCGGCCGGTGCGCTCGGGCAGCCGGACGCTGAAGGACGCGGTGAACGAGGCCATGCGCGAGTGGGTGGCCACGGTCGAGCACACCCACTACTGCCTGGGGTCGGTCATGGGGCCGCACCCCTTCCCCTACATGGTGCGCCAGCTGCAGCGGGTGGTGGGCGACGAGGCGCGCGAGCAGAGCCGGGCGATCCTTGACGGCGCCGATCCCGATGTGGTCGTGGCGTGCATCGGCGGGGGCTCGAACGCCGCAGGAACGTTCGCCGGCTTCGTCGACACCGAGGCCCGCCTGGTGGGCGTCGAGGCGGCGGGAGGGGCCGCCATCACCAACGGGATCCCCGGCGTGCTGCACGGCATGCACTCGCGGCTGCTGCAGGACGAGGTCGGTCAGATCATGGAGGCGGAGTCGATCTCGGCCGGCCTCGACTACCCCGGGCTCGGGCCCGAGCACGCCCACCTGGCGGCCGTCGGCCGAGCGGAGTACACCACGGCGGGCGACGCCGAGGTGCTCGAGGCGTTCCGCCTCCTCAGCCACACCGAAGGCATCATCCCGGCCCTCGAGTCGGCCCACGCCGTGGCCTGGGTCGCCCGGGTGGCGGGCACCGCCGCCCTACCGGCGGGCTCCACCGTGCTCGTCACGCTCTCGGGACGGGGCGACAAGGACGTGGCCCAGGTGCGGGAGATCTTCGGCCGTGCCGATCAGGCCGACCAGGTCGGCCGTGCTTGAGGAGTCGCTGCGGGCCCAGAGGGCCGGCGGCCGCAAGCTCCTGATCCCCTACCTCATGGGGGGCATGACGGAGGACTGGGGCCAGACGCTGGCCGCAGTCGTGGCGGCCGGCGCCGACGCCGTCGAGGTGGGGATCCCCTTCTCCGACCCGATGATGGACGGCCCGGTGATACAGGAGGCGGCGCTGCGGTCCCTGGAGCGGGGGACGGTGCCCGATCGGGTGCTCGACGGCATCGCCCGGGCCGAGGTCACGGTGCCGGTGGCGGTGATGACGTACTACAACATCGTCTACCGGGCCGGCCACAAGCGCATGGCGCACTCGCTGGCGGAGGCCGGGGTGAGCGGGGCGATCATCGCCGATCTGTCGCTGGAGGAGATCGGGCCCTGGGCCGAGGAGGCGGACGCCGCCGGGGTGGCGACGGTGCTGCTGGTCGCGCCGTCGAGTCCCGACGAGCGGGTGGCGCGGATCTGCGCGCGGGCGCGTGGCTTCGTCTACGCGGTGGCCCGCATGGGGGTGACGGGGGAACGGGCCGACGTCGGCGACGGGGCGCGGCCGGTGGTCGAGCGGATCCGCCGCCACACCGACATGCCGATCTGCGTCGGGGTGGGCGTGTCGACCCCCGACCAGGCGGCCGAGGTCTGCGAGGTGGCCGACGGCGTGGTCGTGGGCTCGGCGCTGGTGCGCCGTTTGCTCGAGGGCGCCGGCCCCGAGGGGGCGGCCGAGTTCATCGGCTCGCTCCGGCGCGCTATCGACTAGCTCACGCCATCGACTAGAACACGATCTCCGAAGTCCAGCGCCGGGCGAGGGCGCCCTCGCCGATCACCTCGACGTCCTGCGCCGGGACCCGGTTGAGGCACCACAGGTAGACCGGCGAGGCCGGCCCCCGGATGGCCACGTCCGCCTTGCCGTGGGCGAGGTCGACGGAGACGGCGCCGTCGGGTCCCAACCGGACCAGCCACTCGCCGTCGGTGTCCGTGCAGTGGAAGTGGAACGACTCGCCAGACCACCGCTCGGCGTGCGCCTTTATCTGGCGCGGCACCATGACGGCCAGGAACTCGTCGATCCCGTCGCTGGCGAGCAGGGGATCGATGGGCTCGGGGACGCCGACCGCCTGCTCGGCGTCCCAGGCGTGGACGGTGGTCTCCAGGGCCTGGCGCCGGAACCAGAAGAGCACGGTGCGCGGCAGGCCGAAGGTCCAGCAGTCGGATCCGGGGTCGGACCCTTCCAGCGCAGTGAGCAGCTGGCGGGACCGGTCCTCGGCCCAGGCGATGAGCTCGGCGCCGCGGCAGCCGTCGGGGGCGCCCGTGTAGTCCGCCCGGGCACCGGTTTGGACGATGGCCGCCGCCCAGCCCCAGGTCCCGCCGGCGTGGTCGACGAGGTCGGCGACCTTCCAACCGGGACAGCTCGGCACGGGCGCATCGAGGTCGGCGCGCGCCGCATTGAGCAGCGCCCGGGACCGGTCGGCGATCACGTCGAGGTACGCGCCGCTCTCCATCCGCAGAACACTAGATCAGGGGATTCGACTGGGCAGCCGGGGGGCGGAGAGAATCACTCCCCGGTGAGCCGCTTCTACGACGCGCTGGGTCGCGGGGTCGTCCGCTTCCGGTGGCTGGTGGTGATCGTGTGGGTGCTCGGGACGGTCGCGGCCATCCACTCGCTGCCCTCCCTGTCCAGCCAGGTCGACAACAACAACGGCGCCTTCCTCCCGGCCAACGCCCCCAGCAACCAGGCCGCCGTCCTGGCGCAGCCCCTCATCGGCCGGCAGACCCAGAGCCAGGTGCCGATCGTGGCGGTGACGTCCACCCCGGCGCTCGGCGCCGGCGACCGGCGCGCCCTCGATGCGCTCGTGGCCCGGCTGCACGAGGTGCCGTCGGTGCTGTCGGCGCACTACCTCAACACCTCCCCCGACGGGCGGGCGGCCGAGCTCCTGGTGGTCTCGTCCGTCTCGCCGTTCGACCAGGGCCCGAGCAAGACGCTGGTCGACGACCTCACCTCGGCCGTCGCCCGGGCGGGGCTCCCCGCCGACCTGCAGGTGCATCTGGCCGGTCAGGTGGCCACCAACGTGGCCAGCCAGGAGCAGTCGGCCAAGCAGGGGAGCCAGATACAGGACGCATCCCTCCTGTTCATCATCGTCCTGCTGTTCGTCATCTTCCGTTCGTTCCTGGCCCCGATCGTGACCCTCCTCCCCGCCGCCCTCGTGCTCGGCCTGTCCGGCTCCTTCATCGGTGCCCTGGGGAGCGCCGGGGCACTCAAGGTCTCGTTCTTCACCCAGATACTCCTGATCGTGCTGGTCCTGGGCGCCGGGACCGACTACGGGCTGTTCCTCGTCTTCCGCGTGCGCGAGCAGCTCCTGGGAGGGAGCGAGCCCAAGGAGGCGGTGGTCTACGCCGTGCGCCGGGTCGGCGAGTCGATCACCGCCTCGGCGGCGACCGTCGTCGTCGCCCTCCTGACGCTCCTCGCCGCCAGCTTCGGCCTCTACCACGACCTCGGCCTCCCCCTGGCCATCGGGATCGCCGTCATGTTGCTGGCCGGTCTGACCCTGCTCCCGGCGCTCCTGGCCATCTTGGGCCGGGCGGTGTTCTGGCCCACCAAGACCCTGCCGCCGCGACTCGGCGGACGGGACCTGGGGCCGGGTGGCCGCTCGACTGGTGCGCCGGCCGGTGCGGACGTTGACGGTCGGGGTGCTCGCCCTCGGTGCCCTCTCGCTGTTCGCGCTGGGCTTCAAGCCGACGGGGTTCGGGGGGGACGTGTCGGCCCCGGCGGGCAGCAGCGCCGCCAAGGGCAACGCCGCCCTGACGGCCTTCTTCCCCCAGTCGAGTGCCAATCCGACGAACGTCGTCATGTACTTTCCCACCTCGGTCTGGGAGGATCCCGGCCAGCTGCGCACGGCCGACGACGGGCTGCGCGCCGGGCCCTACTTCTCCACCGTCACCGGCCCCCTCGATCCCAACGGCAACCCCCTCACCCCCGACGAGCTGTCGTCGCTCTACCGTCTGGTGCACCCCTATGGCTCGGCCCAGGAGCTGGTCACCAAGCCCTTGGTCCCTCCGTCGGGGTCAGGGGTCCCCGCCGCGGCCTACCTCACCTACCTCACCACCGCCCGCTTCGTCAGCGCCGACGGGCACACGGCGCAGTGGGAGGTGGGTCTGAGGGCCGGGACCCCGGGAAGCACCGCCGCCATCGACGCCGTGCCCGGCATGCGCGCCCTGATCACCCGGGTGGCGGCGGAGGCGGGGGCCGAGAAGAGCGGGCTGGCCGGTGAGGCGCCGGCCCTCTACGACGTGAGCCACATTTCCGACAACGACGTGGGGAAGATCGTCCCCATCGCCATCGTGGCCATCGGCCTCGTCCTGGCCCTCGTGCTGCGGAGCATGGTCGCCCCCCTGTACCTGATCCTGAGCGTGGTCCTCTCCTACCTCGCATCGCTGGGCATCTCCGTCATCGTCTTCATGAAGATCGGTGGCCAGGAGGGCATCGTCTTCCTCCTGCCGTTCTTGATGTTCATCTTCCTGCTGGCCCTGGGGGAGGACTACAACATCCTCGTCATGACCCGCATCAGGGAGGAGGCGAGGAAGGACACGTTGCGCCGGGCGGTCGTGCGCTCCGTCGGCGCGACCGGGCCCACGGTCACCTCGGCGGGGCTGGTCCTCGCCGGGACGTTCGTGGTGCTGGCGATCGTCGGCGGGTCAGGGCCGGGCAACGGGGAGATCCGGGTCATCGGGGTGGGGCTGGCGGTGGGGATCCTGCTCGACACGTTCGTGGTGCGAACGGTCCTGGTTCCCGCCACCGTCGAGCTGCTGGGCCGCTGGAACTGGTGGCCGTCACGGATGAGCCGGCGGGCCGGAACCCCGCTTTCGCCCGGTCCACCGGGGGGCTAGGTTGCTACCCGGGCCACACACCGCCACAACACGCCAGGAGGGCACCATGCTCGGCGACAAGGAGAAGAAGTTCACCGGCAAGGGGACCGATCTGGGCGCGCTGCAGGCGCACATTGAGGAGTACCTCAAGAAGGAGGGCTTCACGATCCAGGCCTCGGCGCCGAGCGAGCAAGGCGCCGTGCTGCAGGCCAAGAAGGGTGGCTTCCTGCGCGGGATCGTCGACGCCGATCGGGCGCTGACGATCACGATCACCGGGCAACCCGACGATTTCGGAGTGCGGGTCGGGATCGGCAAGTGGGTCCAGAACATCGGGGTGGCCGCCGTCGAGACCCTGCTCATCTCCGGGCTGTTCCTCGTGGTGGACGTGGGCGAGTCGGCCTGGAACTTCGAGGTCGAGGACAAGTTGATCAAGGACTTCACGGCGTTCATCGGCTGAGATTGAGGTGGCAATGGCACAGAGCACGCAGATCACCCTCGGGGTCGACGCCCGCTGCAGCGACGGGCCCTGTGGCACGGTGATCCGGGTCGTCCTCGATCCGGTCGCTCGGGTCGCCACCCACGTCGTCGTCGAGCCCAAGCACCGCGAGGGGTTCGGCCGGCTGGTTCCCCTGGACCTCGTCGACGCCCGCGCCGACGAGGTCACGCTCGGCTGCACGACCGAGCAGTTCGAGAAGCTCGAGATGGCCGAGGAGACACACTTCCTGCCCAACGACCCGGGCTATCCCGGCGTGGCCGCGGGCGAGGTCTTCGCCGTTCCCCTCCTCGGCATGGGCACCCCCAACGTGCCGGCCCCGATCACCACCGACGTCCTCCCCCTGGGGGAGGTCGGGGTCCGCCGGGACGAGCAGGTGCACGCCACCGACGGTGAGATAGGCCGGGTGCGGGGCGTCCTCCTGGACAGCGCCAGCCGCCGCGTGACCCACGTGCTCCTCAAGGAGGGTCACCTGTGGGGCCGCAAGCAGGTGGCGATCCCCATCGGCGCGGTGACCGGGATTGAGTACGGCATCCGGCTAAAGATGACCAAGCAGGAGGTGCAGGACCTCCCGGCCGTGGACGGGGGTTAGCCCTCAGCCCGGCGGGAGCAGGATCAGGCAGCCGTTGTGGCCGCCGAAGCCGAAGGAGTTGGACAGGACGGCCGAGGGCTCCCAGGGGAGCGGCTCGCCATGGACCACCCGGAGGTTGATGTCGGGATCGGGCTCCTCGAAGCCGGCCGTCGGGGGGATGAGTCGGTGGTGGATGGTGAGGGCCGATGCGACGGCCTCGATGGCGCCGGCGGCGCCCAGCCCGTGTCCGGTCACGCCCTTGGTCGAGGTGACCAGCGGGCCGGGCTCACCGAACACCTTGTTGATGGCCCGGGACTCGGCCAGGTCGTTGAGCGGCGTCGACGTCCCGTGGGCGTTGATGTGCCCGACGGCGGAGGTCGGGATGCCGGCATCCGAGAGGGCCAGCTCCATGCAGGCCACGGCGCCGGCGCCGTCGGGATGGGGGGCGGTGATGTGGTAGGCGTCGGCCGTGCTGGCCGCCCCGGCCAGCTCCGCGTAAATGGTGGCGCCGCGGGCCACGGCGCGGTCCCACTCCTCGAGCACGAGGGCGGCGGATCCCTCGGTCATCACGAAGCCGTCCCGGCGGGAGTCGAAGGGGCGCGACTGGCCCGAGCCGGACAGGGCGGTCATGTTGGTGAACGCCGCCACCGCCACCGGGTGCAGGCTGGCCTCGGCGCCCCCGCCCACGGCCACGTCGCACCGGCCGGAGGCGATCAGGCGACCCGCCGCGGCGATGGCATGGGTCCCGGCGGCGCACGCCGTCACGATGACCTCCGAGGGGCCCTGCCATCCGAGGCGCATGGAGATGCCCGCCGCCCCGGCGTTGGCCATCATCATGGGGACCAGGCGGGGCGACACACGGCGGGCGCCCCGCTCGTTGTACACGCCGACCTGCTCGGCCAGGGTGTCGAACCCGCCTACCCCGGTGGCGAAGATCACCCCCGACCGGGCGGGGCTGGCGTCGATGACGCCGGCGTCGTGCACCGCCAGGTCGGCCGCGGCGATGCTGAACTGGGCGAACCGGTCTACCTGGCGCACCTCCTTGGGGCCGAACCACCGTTCCGGTTCGAAGTCGGGCACCGGGCCGCCGACCACCTTGGGGTGCAGCAGGCCGTCCCACAGGGCGTCCACGCCGATGCCGCAACAGGTGATCGCCCCCATCCCGGTGATGGCGACCCGCCGGCCCCGGATCGGGCCCTCGGGACCCGTCCCGAGCTGCATCAGAGCTTGGAGGAGATCAAATCGAAGGCCTGTCCGATCGTCGTGACGTCCTCCAATTCGGTTTCCTCGACGGTGATGTCGAAGGACTCCTCGAGCGCCATGACCAGTTCGACCAGGTCAAGACTGTCCGCGTCGAGGTCGTCGGCGAACTTGGCCTCCTTGGTGATCTTGTCCGCCGGCACTTGCAGCACCTCTACGGCGCACTCGCGAAACCTCTCGAACGCTGCGTCGCTGTCCACGATCTGCTCCTTGTGTTGTGTGATGTACGTGCAGGTTACAAGCCCATGCCCAGGCCGCCATCGACGGGCAGCACGGCGCCCGTGACGTAGGCCGCCCCGTCGGAGGCCAAGAAGCCCACCATGGCCGCCACGTCGTCGGCGGAGCCGGTCCGCCCCAGGGGGACCTGCTCGGTCATGGTGGCGAGCCGGTCTGCGCCCAGGGCGGCGGTCATGTCGGTGTCGATCAGGCCGGGTGCCACCACGTTGACCGTGATCTGCCGGCTGCCCACCTCGCGGGCGATGGCGCGGGCCATCCCGACCAGCCCGGCCTTCGAGGCGGCGTAGTTGGCCTGGCCGGGCAGGCCGATGAACGCGCCGACCGAGGAGAGGAAGATGATGCGGCCGGTGTGGAGGCGGAGCATCTTGGCCACGGCCCGTTTGGCCACCCGGAACGACCCGGTCAGGTTGGCCTCAATCACCGCGCTGAAGGCCTCCTCGCTCATGCGCAGCATGAGGCCGTCCCGGGTGATCCCGGCGTTGGCCACCAGGACCTCGACGGGGCCCCAGGTGCTCTCGACGGTGGTGAAGGCCGACTCGACCAGCCCGGCGTCGGTCACGTCGCAGGGGACGGCCAGGAAGCGGGCCGGATCGCACCCCGGAGGAGGGGGTGGCGGGCCGTCCGAGCGGTAGGTGGTGGCCACCTGGTCCCCGTTGGCCAGGAACCAACGGACGCAGGCGGCGCCGATGCCCCGGTTCCCACCGGTAACCAGGACGACGGCCATCAGGACCGGTCCGGCACGCGCATCCAGACCAGCGGCTGGCCGTCCTGGACCCGCTCGCCGGCGGCGGCCAGCCAGCCGATGACCTGGCCGGAGAAGGGCGTGCGGACCTCGGTGTCGCCCACCTGGCCCACCAGGTCGCCCACGGCCAGAACCGAGACGGCGTCGTCCTCGGGCCCCCCCTCGGTGCCCGGCAGGAGGCCGGCGCCCGGCGCCCGCAACGACTCCTCCGGTGCGAAGACCCCGCTGCTCGGGCTCACGACCACCCGCTCGGACATGTAGAGGTGCTCCCCCTGGTGGAGCGCCGGCTCGGCTTTCCACGTTCCCGCCTCGGCCACCTGATCCATCAGCGTGTCGAGATCGGCCGGCTTGGCCACGGCCAGCGACTGGATCTCGGGGAGGCTCCGTTTGGCCAGCCCGCTCAGCACGCCGCCGGGCCCGAGCTCAATGAGGGAGGTGAGGCCCAGCCCGGCGAAGGTCTCGAGCGTCTGGCGCCAGCGCACCGGGCTGCAGAGCTGGGCCGAGAGCAGGCCCGGCCAGTCGGCGGGGTCGTCGTGCACCCGGGCGTCGACGTTGGCCACGACCCGAACCTCGGGGGTGAGGAAGTTCACCTCGGCCAGCGCCTTGCGCAGCGGTCCCCGTGCTCCCTGCATGAGGGGCGTGTGGAAGGCACCGGACACGGGAATGGGCATCACGCGCCGGGCCCCGAGCTCCTTGGCCAGCTCGCTGGCCACGGCGACGGCCTCGTGGGTTCCGGCGATGACCACCTGGCCCGGGGCGTTGTAGTTGGCCACCCAGACGTCGCCCTCGGCGCGCATACAGGCCGCTTCGGCGTCGTCGTCGGAGATGCCGAGGAGGGCGGCCATGGTGCCGGGAGCCTCCTCACCGGCCCGGGCCATGGCTTCGCCGCGGGCCACGACGAGCTGGATCCCGTGCTCGAAGGTCAGCCCGCCGCTGGCCACCAGGGCGGTGTACTCGCCCAGGCTGTGCCCGGCGCAGGCGGCGGGAGTGAGGCCGAGGCGCTCGACCGCATCGAGGACGACCAGGCTCAGGACGGTGGTCGCCAGCTGGGCGTTGTCGGTCCTGGTCAGCTCGTCAATCGGCGCCTCGAGGAGGAGGTAGGCCAGGTCGCGCCCGGCCGCCTCCGATGCTTCTCCGACGAACTCCCACGAGGGGTGGTCGACCCATGGCCCGCCCATTCCGGACCGCTGCGATCCCTGTCCTGGGAAGGTGAAAACCAACACTGCGTACGACGTCTCCGTTCGTCGGGGGGGTGGCGAGCCCACAGTGTTGCACGCCCGGCTCGGGTTTGGTCGGATTTTGCGGGCAGGGTCGTACCGTTGGTACGACCAGAGCACGTGCAGCCGCTGTTTGGGCCCGGTGGCATGCCTGACGGGCGCCATACCGGCGGTACGACCAACACCGCACCAGCACCGTCACCGCCCGGCTGAGGGGTGCTACTACGAGCGCCCCAGCGTGCGGCTACCCACCTCGACGGGCACCGCCGGGCGAGCCAGACTCCCACGTGAGATGAGTTCCACGCTGCCATGAGCCTGGCGCTGCGGGTCGCCTGGTACAGGTTCCGCACGACCTTCCGCCGCCGGTGGGCCGGCTACCTGTCCATCGTGCTGCTCGTCGGCCTCGTGGGCGGCCTGGCCATGGGGGCCATCGCCGGCGCACGGCGGACCCAGTCCTCCTACCCGGCCTTCCTCGCCCACACCGACCCCTCCGATCTCCTGGTGCAGCCGACGGAGTCGGTGTCCTGCGCATCGGGGCTCATCCGCCAGATCGCAGGGCTGCCCCACGTGAAGCGGGTCGGATGCGCCGTCGCCTTCAACGGCGCGACCCTCACGGCGAGCGGGGGACTGGGCACCGTGCTCTTGGCCCAGGTGGAGCTGATCGCCAGCGAGGACGGCGAGTACTCCCGCCAGGACCGGGTGACGATCACCGCCGGGCGGCCGGCCGATCAGGCCCGCGCCGACGAAATCGTGGCCAGCCCCACCGCCGCCGCGCTCCTCGGGCTGCACGTCGGCTCCCACGTCACGATTGGGATCTGGTCGGACAACCAGACGGGTATCACGCCCTACCGCACGATCCGCTTCGACGTGGTGGGGGTGGGCGTGTTCAACACCCAGGTCGTGCAGGACGACATCGATCGGGGCAACACGGGCTTTCTCCTCGGGACCTCAGCCCTGGCCCACGAGCTCGAGGCCTGCTGCCAGTCCGGCACGTACGACGGCGTCCAGATCGCCGGAGGCGCCCGCCTCGACGCCGCCGTCGAGCACGAGTACGCCCACCTGCTGGCCACCAGCTCCTTCACCGAGGGGAGTGGAGCCGAGGGGAGTGGATCGCAGAGTCTCCAGATCTACGTCACCTCGACGATAGAGGCCGAGGCGCAGCGGGCGATCAGGCCCGAAGCCGTCGCCCTCGGCGTCTTCGGGGTCATCGCCGCACTGGCCGCGCTGCTCATCGGGATCCAGGCCGTCTCCCGCCAGCTGCGAGGCGAGGCCGAGGAGGGTGCGGTGCTGCGGGCGCTCGGCGCGGGACCCGCCGTCACGTCGACCGACGGGCTGCTCGGCATCGGGGTGGCGCTCGTCGCCGGGTTCCTCCTGGCGGCCGCAGTCGCCGTCGCGCTGTCGCCGCTCGCCCCTTTTGGGCCGGTGCGCGGCGTCAATCCCTCTCCGGGGGTCAGCCTCGACTGGACGGTGCTCGGCTTGGGGGTACTGGTCCTCGTCGGCGTCATCGGCGGGGCGGCGGTCCTGATCGACTACCGGCTCGCGCCGCACCGGATCGGCTCCCGCGCGCCGATGGCCGAGCGCAGATCACGCGTCGTGCAGGGAGCGCTGGCCGCGGGGCTCCCGGTCTCGGGGATCGCCGGGCTCCGGTTCGCGCTGGAGAGCGGCCGCGGGCGCGCCACGGTCCCGGTCCGTTCGGTCATCGTGGGGGCGGTGCTGGCCGTCACCGTGGTTGCGGCCACCCTCACCTTCGGGGCCAGCCTGGACACGCTCATCTCCCATCCCGCCCTGTACGGGTGGAACTTCGACTACGCCCTCTACTCCACCGATGGGTACGGTCCCATCACGACCACGGTGGTGCGACCGCTCCTGGCTCGGGATGACACGGTGGCGAGCACGACCGGTGCCTACTTCGGGACGGTGGAGATAGACGGCGAGCTCGTGCCGGGGCTGGCCGAGCCCCCGCACGCCGCCATAGAGCCGCCGGTCCTCACGGGCCACCCCATGGACGGGCGAGGCCAGATCGTGCTCGGTTCGTCCACGCTGTCCCAGCTGCACAAGCGGGTCGGCGACACCGTGGTCGTGCAAGGCGACGGGATCCCCCGGGTGCGCCTGCGGGTGGTGGGCACCGCGACGCTACCCACGATCGGCACCGTGCTCGGCGTCCACCCGACTATGAGCAGCGGAGCACTGATCCCCACATCGATCCTCCCGGCGGCGTTCCTCTATCAGTTCGGCCCAGCCTCCGGCCCGAATGCCCTGTTCATCCGCCTGCGCCCCGGAGCGGATCCGACGGCTGCCCACCGGGCGCTGACCAGGATCGCCCAGGAGCTGCTCCAAGGGTTCCGAACGCCCCAGGCGCTGGCCCAGGGGGGACCCGATACCTACGGCGTCACCGTCCAGCTCCTGGGCGCCCAGCGCCCGGCGGAGATCGTCAACTACCACACCATGGGCACGACGCCGGCGTACCTGGCCGCCGGACTGGCGGTGGGGGCGGTGGGCGCGCTCGGTCTGACCCTGGTGGCCTCGGTACGGCGACGGCGGCGTGAGATGGCCCTCTTGAAGACATTCGGGTTCACCCAGCGCCAGTTGGCCGCGGCCGTGGCCTGGCAGTCGACGACGGTCGCCCTCGCCGGCCTGGTCGTCGGCATCCCACTGGGCATCGCCCTGGGGCGACTGCTGTGGGACCTCTTCGCTCACCAGCTCTCCGCGGTCGTCGATCCGACCGTCCCGCTTCTCCCGCTGCTCCTGGTCGCCGTCGGGGCGCTCGTGCTGGCCAACCTCGTCGCCGCCCTCCCCGGCCACCGCGCGGCCAGGACCCCGACAGCGCTTGTCCTGAGGGCCGAGTGACCGGGGTGCCCGTCCTCACCATGTTGCTCCGGTCCTCGTTCCGCCAACGGTGGCGATCGTGGCTGTCGCTCTGCCTGCTCATCGCCGTGGTGACCGGGCTGGTCCTGGCTGCGGCCGCCGCCGGGCGGCGTACGGCGACGGCCTTCCCCCGCTACGAGGCGGCGTACGGCTACGACGCCTTCGTGTTCTCCGACGGGGCGCCACCCGACATGGCCAGGTTTCCCGAGGTCGCGTCGGCCACCTTGGAGCTGTACCCGTTGGTGGGGAACGTGACGTGTGACTGTGGCAGCCAAATCGGCGCCAGCGAATCGAACGACTTCAACGTGGGCGAGCTCTCCCCGAAGGATCTGCCCCACATGGTCAAGCTGGTGGCCGGCAGGATGCCCGAGCAGTCCGACCCCGACGAGGTGCTGGCGTCGTACACCCTGCAGCAGGAGAACGGAGTGCACGTCGGCACGGTGTTCCATCTCTCCTTCTATGCCGCCTCGCAGCGAAGTGCCGTGTTGAGCAACAACAACCTGGCGCCGCGCGGACCGACGGTCACCCTCCACGTGGTCGGTATTGAGGCCGCCGAGGTCGAGTTCCCGTCGACCAACTCGCCCTCCTACGATCTGTTCACCACATCGGCGCTCGCCCGTGCGATCGATCCGAAGGCGGTGGTCTTCTCGGCCGAATTCGTCCGGCTCCGCCATGGGGCGGCCGACATCCCGCGGCTGCAGGCCCAGGGGCGAGGTCTCGGCCTGGCGGTGGACAACCTGGACGGCCAGGCCAACTCCGTCGACTCCTCCATCCATCCCCAGGCCGTCGGGTGGTGGATACTGGCCGGCCTGGCTGCGGTGGTCGCCATGATCGTGATGTCCCAGGCGCTTTCCCGGCAGGCCACCACCGAGGCCGACGACTATTCGACTCTGATCGCTCTCGGTATCTCACGGCGCCAGCTGATGGCGCTCACCATGGCGAAGACGTTGATCGTCGGCGTGGCGGGCGTGATCCTCGGCCTGGCCGTGGCGTTCGCGCTCTCACCGGTGACTCTGGTGGGCGAGGCCCGGCTGGCCGATCCCACACCCGGATTCAGTTTCGACGCACTCGTCCTCCTCCTGGGGGGAGCGGTGGCCGCCGCCGTCGTCCTCGCCTTGGGCGTGTGGCCAGCCGTTCGGACCGCTCGGGTGCGGCGGCCCGGGGAGAGCGAGGCGGTGGTGCGCCGGTCCAGGATCGTCGGGTTCCTGGCCGCCGCCGGTGCACCGCCCAGCGCGCTGATCGGCGTTCGCCATGCCCTCGAGCGCGGCCGGGGTCGTAACGCCGTTCCGTCCGGCGCGGCCTTGCTGGGCTCCATCCTCGCCG
Source organism: uncultured Acidimicrobiaceae bacterium (assembly GCA_963779735.1). Classification (GTDB taxonomy): domain Bacteria; phylum Actinomycetota; class Acidimicrobiia; order Acidimicrobiales; family RAAP-2; genus Bog-473. The sequence continues at coordinate 104,949 of CAVZZJ010000009.1, read as the reverse complement.
TCACCGCGCTCTGCGCCACGGCCGTATTCGGTGCCAGCCTGACCCACCTCACCAGCACGCCCGCCCTGTACGGGCAGGCGTTCGACGCGTCGTTCGGCATCGACGACACGGCGAGCCCGGCGCAGGCCGAACAGATGGTGAGCAGCATCGAGCGGCAGGCCGCCCTCCGCGACATCACGGCGGGCATCGGCGTCGACACCAGTATCAACGGCAAGATCGTCAATGCCCTGGGCGGACAGGCGCTTCGTGGCTCAATTCTGCTCACCGCGGTCAATGGCCGCCTGCCGAGTGCCGCCAATGAGGTGGCGCTCGGGGCGAGCACCATGCGCCAGGTCGGGGCCCACGTCGGGTCGCTCGTACACGTGAGCGTGACGGGAGGCCGAGGTCGGGTGCGCACATCGTCGTATCGGGTCGTCGGGACGGCGACCTTCCCGCCGGACTTCGGCGTCGATGGGCTCGGCACGGGTGCGTTCTTCACCGTCGAGGGCCTGTTGGGGAATCAGTGCCCCGCCGGACCGTCACAGGTGGCGTGCCAGGTAAGGGCCGTCATCAACTCGCAAGGCGCCCTGTTGGTGCGCGCCGCGCCGGACCGGGAGGGCGATGCCGCGCTGGCCACACTGGCCCGGGCCTGGCCCGTCGAGGTGGCGTACCCGGTTCCACCGACCAACCTGGTCAACTTCGGGGAGGCGGTGAACTTCCCGCTCCTCTTCGGGCTGATCCTCATCGTGTTCGGCGTGGCGACGCTGGGACACGCCCTCGTCGTGAGCGTGGCAAGGCGCCGACGCGAGGTGGGCTTGCTCAAGGCGCTGGGCTTCGTGCGTCGGCAGGTGGCGTTCTGCGTGTCCTGGCAGACGACCACGGTCGCGCTGGTCGGCATCATCGTCGGCGTGCCGGCGGGGATCGTCGTCGGCCGCATCGTCTGGCGGGCCTTCGCCACCAATCTCGGCGTTCTGCCGGTGCCCGTGGTCATCGCGTGGGTCATCGTGGCGGTGGCCGCCGGGACCGTCGCGGTGGCCAATGTGCTCGCCATCGGCCCCGCGTTGGTCGCCGCCCGGCAACGGCCGGCCTCGCTGCTGCGGGCGGAGTGAGAGAGATCATGAGAGCAAGACAGATCATGGACGCGTCACCTGCACGACCACGCCTCGCCCTGCGGTGTGCGGCGTTCGGGTTCGCTCTGGCGACCGCGTACAACAGCGCAGTGGCGATCCGGGAGGACGTGCCCGGTGAGCCGCTCGGCATTCGGGTCCCGATGTCGGTACGAACGGGGATCCTGGTGGGTTGGGGCTCCGCCGTGGCCGCGCCCTGGCCCATGCCACTCGCGGGCCTGTTAGCCGCAGCCCGGGCGGGCCGCACGAGCGTATACGGGCGGCCCGCCACCGGGCCCGGCCTGGTGTGCGCGGGCCTGGGGCTCGCCGGCATCGTGGGCATCCTCATTGAGCCCAACACCTACCGGCGGCAGCTCTGGACGCCGGCCACCCGGCGCGCCGCGCTGCTCCACCTGGCGACGTGCACGGGACTCGCCGGCACCGGGATCTGGCAGGCGCGGGGCGCTCGGCGGGGGCAGTGACCGTAGTGCGAAACGGGGGTGCTAACACCCGCCCGGGACGTGCGGCTAGCCACCTCGACGCATACCGTGGGAAGGGCCAGACTGCCAGGTGAGATGAGGCCTACGCTCCGGGTCGCCTGGTACCGGTTCCGCACGACCCTCCGCCGCCGATGGAGCGGCTACCTGGCCATCGTGTTGCTCATCGGCCTGGTGGGCGGCCTGGCCATGGGGGCGGTCGCCGCCGCCCGGCGGACGCAGTCGTCGTTCCCCGTCTACGTGGCCAGCACCAATCCCTCGCAGATGCAGGCCTTCGAGGCCTTCCTCGACCCGAACATCGGCGACAGTGTTGGCTACTCGCCGGCCCAAGCCCGGGCCATCGCACACCTCCCCCACGTGCGCGCGGCCAGGACCGTCGTCGGGTTCGACGCCAATCTCCAACCCCTCTCCAAAATCCACTCGCACCAGGCACCGGGTGAGAAGCCGGTCGTCTTCGAGGGCTCTACCGACGGCGAGTGGATCAGCCAGGACCGGGTCACGCTCGTCGCCGGGCGCCTGGCCAACCCGGACCGTCGCGACGAGATGGTGATGAACGCCAAGGCCGCCGCCGAGCTCGGGCTGCACATCGGCTCGACGGCGCGCGTCGGCTTCTACTCCGACGCCGAGCTGCTCTCGCCGAGCTGCTGCACGGCGAGCACCCCGCTGGCGGCGACGGTCGATCTCCGCCTCGTGGGCATCGTGGTGTTTCCCAACACGCTCGTGCAGGACGACGTCGACGCCCTCAATGCACAGGCGGCGCTCTTCACGCCCGCTCTCACGCGGGAGGTGGAGGTGTGCTGCGCCACATATTCGGGCAGCGCGTTGCAGGCCGAAGGCGGCGCACGCGGGCTGGCCCTACTCAGAGCCGAGGTCGAACGCCTCACGGGGAAAGCGCTCACCGCCGCCGGCGCCGCCGAGGGCAGTGGAGGGCCCAATCTGGCCGTGGCCACGGCCGAGCGATCCATACGACCCGAGGCCATCGCCCTGGGCGTGTTCGGTGGGATCGCCGGACTGGCCGCGCTCCTCATCGCCCTTCAGGTGATCGGACGGCAGCTGCGTTTCGGCGCCGACGAGCTCGCCGTGCTCCGCGCGCTCGGCGCGGGGCCGGCCACGACCGTGCTCGACGGGCTGGCCGGCATCCTCGCCTCGGTGCTGGTCGGCACCCTCCTGGCGGTGGCGGTGGCGGTGGCACTCTCGCCGCTGGCCCCCATCGGCCCGGTTCGGCCGGTGTACCCGACACCAGGGGTGGCCTACGACTGGACCGTGCTCGGCCTCGGTGCGTTGGTGCTCATCGTCGTCCTCGGCAGCCTGTCGGTCGTATTGGCCTATCGGGGAGCTCCGCAGCGGGTGGCGGCACGCCGCCGGGGCACCGTCGAGCGCTCGTCGGTCGTTGTCCAGGCCGCCGCCACGTCGGGCTTGCCGGCGCCGACGGTGGCGGGGGTCCGCTTCGCCCTCGAGCCCGGCACCGGGCGCAACGCCGTGCCGGTGCGGTCGGCCATCCTCGGTGCCGTGCTGGCCATCGCCGTGGTGACCGCCACCTTCACGTTCGGCTCCAGCCTGGACACGCTGGTCTCCCGTCCGGCGCTCTACGGGTGGAACTGGAACTACATGTTGCTCTCGGGCTTCTCCGGCGACGAGGACCTCCCGCAAGGCCAGACGGACAGCCTGCTGCACCACGACCCGTACGTGTCCGGGTTCACCGGTGTGTACTTCGACACCCTGCAGATCGACGGCCGCACCGTGCCCGTCCTGGGCGCAGACCCCGGCTCCCCGGTGCAGCCCCCGCTGCTCTCGGGGGGCGGCTTCGACTACTCGGACCAGGTCGTCCTCGGTGCCACCACACTGGCCGAGCTCCACAAGCACGTGGGTGACACGGTGACCGTGAGCAACGGGCACACACAGAGCCGGCTCACCATCGTGGGCACGGCCACCATGCCGGCGATCGGGACCCAGGGCGAGCACCTCGAAATGGGGACGGGCGCCCTGCTCGACTACGGGCTGATCCCGGCCACGGCGCGCAACCTCCAGGAGAGCACGATCCCGGGCCCCAACGCCTACCTCATACGCATCCGCAGCGGAGCCAACCCCACAATGGCAGCGCGCTCGTTGCGGCGGATCAATGCGACGCTGAACAACTCGCCGGACAGCTCGGGCGGCGTGGTCGGGGTCCTGCGGCCGGCCGAGATCGCCAACTACCGCTCCATCGGGAACACGCCGGCGGTGCTCGGTGCGGCGCTGGCGGCCGGAGCGATGGTCGCCCTCGGCCTCACCCTGCTGGCCTCGGTGCGCCGCCGTCGGCGCGACCTGGCCCTGTTGAAAACCCTCGGGTTCACCCAGCGTCAGCTGGCGGCCACGGTGGCCTGGCAGTCGACGGTGGCGGTGGGCGTGGGGGTGGTGATCGGGCTGCCTCTCGGGATCATCGTCGGCCGCACCCTGTGGGACCTGTTCGCGCGCGACATCCACGCCGTGCCGGCACCGAGCGTTCCGACCCTCACGCTGGTGCTGGTCGCATTGATCGCGCTGGTGCTGGCCAACGTCGTGGCGGCCTTCCCCGGGCGGATGGCGGCGCGGACTCCCACGGCGCTGATCCTGCGGGCCGAGTGAGGGTCGGGTGAGGGTCGGGTGAGGGTCGGGTGACTCGGAGCCCGGAGAGCCCCGGATGAGCGCAGATCTGGCCGTTCTCCGCTTGCTGTTACGTACGTCGTTCCGCCACCGGTGGCGATCGTGGCTGGCACTGTACCTGCTCATCGCGCTGGTGACCGGGCTGGTCCTGGCCGCGGCGGCGGCGGGCCGCCGCACGGCCTCGGCCTTCCCCGACTATGAGGCCGCCCACGGGTACGACGGGTTCACCTACAGCACGACGCCCCAGCCCAAGATCGCCAAGCTTCCCGAGGTCGAATCCAGCACGCAGGTCCTGCTCCCGGCGGGAACCGAAGCGGCGTGCGACTGCACGCACGCCACCACCACGGTCGCCCTCGTGGGGATCGTCGTCGGGGTGCCCATGGGCATCGCCATCGGTCGGGGCGTTTGGGGAGTCTTCGCCCACAGCCTCGGCGTCCTCCCTGTTCCAGTCGTGGTGGCGTGGACCATGGTGGCGGTGGCGGCAGGGACCCTCGTGGTGGCCAATGTGCTGGCCCTCGGTCCCGCCGCCGCCGCCCGCTCGCGGTCCGCATCGCTGCTGCGGACCGAGTGAGGCCACCGCAGTCCCGTCAAACTGGTTCGGCGAGGCCCCGCTCCAGCCACGTCCTGAGGGACGCTTCCGTATCGGCGCCTATCTTGCGACCGATCACCTCCTTGCCCCGCATCAAGAGCAGGGTCGGGATGCTTCGGACCTCGAAACGACGCGACAGGCCGGGAGCATGGTCGACGTTCACCTTCACCAGCTTGATCCGGTTGGCGAACTGGCGGGCCAGCGATTCGAGTGCGGGGCTCACCATGCGGCACGGCCCGCACCATTCGGCCCAGAGGTCGACGACGACGGGGATCTTCGCCTGCTCGACCACCTCGCCGAACTCTTCCTCCGTCGCCTCCACGATCCACGGCAACCATGCGCCGCAGTTGCCGCATTTCGGCACGCCGGCAGCGGCTGAAGGCACGCGGTTCGTCTTGCCGCAGGCCTCACACCGAACGAGCTCGGAATGCACTCGCCCATTGTCGCGCCGGCCTGACCGATCCGGCCTGTCCGATCCGGCTACCCGGCCGCCGTCTCTGACGACTGCTCCGAGAGCAGCTCCTGCCGGGCCTCGTCGTAGGCGGCGGCCTGACGCTGGTCCACGGCCGGGAGGTGGAGGTGGAGTCCGTCGATCGCATCGACGATGATCCCGCTGACCAGCGCGCGCATGGTCGGCTTGTGATCGGCGGGCACCACGTACCAGGGTGCCCACTGCGTCGAGGTCGCCGTCAGCGCCTCCTCGTAGGCCTGCTGGTAGGTGGCGAACTGCGCCCGTTCCGTCAGGTCCGCGGGGGAGAACTTCCACCGCTTGTCGGGGTCGTCGAGACGGTCGAGAAACCGTCGGCGCTGCTCGTCGCGCGACACGTGGAGGAAGAGCTTGACGATCCGGGTCCCGTTGCGGACGAGGTGGCGCTCGAAGGCGTTGATGTCCTCGTAGCGCTCGTGCCACATCTGCGTCCCTGCCGTGCTGCCCGGGGGGAGACGTTGCGCAGCGAGCAGTTCGGGATGGACCCGCACCACGAGGACCTCTTCGTAGTACGAGCGGTTGAAGATCCCGATCCGTCCCCGCTCGGGGAGTGCCCTGGCGCTCCGCCAGAGGAAGTCGTGGCGCAGCTCCTCGGCCGAGGGCTGCTTGAAGGCGAAGACCTCGCAACCCTGCGGATTCACCCCGGACATGACGTGTTTGATGGTCCCGTCCTTGCCGGCGGCGTCGAGGGCCTGGAAGATGAGGAGCACGGCCCACGTGTCGCTGGCGTACAGGAGCTCCTGGGCCGCTTCCAGCTCCTCTTTGAACATCTCGAGAACCCGCTCGGCGAGCTCCTTGGCCTCCGATCCCTTTCCTCCCGTCTGCCCGTGGTGACCCAGCCAGTCGGCCTGCGTGCCCGTGGTGCTCCGAACGTCGAGGGCAGCTGGCTTGTCCGGGTGGACCCTGAGCTCGTGGATCACCTCTTTAGGCAGCTTCACCGTCCACCCCTTCCCCTGGCCCGGGCTCCGCCCGGAGACGTCGTACGGGCATCGCCCCAGGGTAGGCCCCCGGGGCGTCGCGGCAGGCCACGGGTGGTTGCGCCGACGACGAACTCATCCTCAAGGGGGATTCGCTTCCCGCCGGCGGGACGCAAAGATTTGGCAATGGCCAGTGCATCGACTTGTATCTGAGCATGGAGCACTTCCTCGAGACCTGGGGTTATCTGGCGGTCTTCGTCCTGAGTTTCATCTCCGCCATGGGCCTGCCGGTCGGCGCCGAGGTGGCGATCATTTACGGCGGGGTGCTGGCCAGCGGCCAGATCCCGAACGAACCGCACCACCTCAACCTGGTCGGGGTGATCCTGTTGGCCACCTTGGCCGAGGTGCTGGGCTCGGCCGTCGGCTATCTGATCGGCTACTTCGGGGGCCGTCCGCTGGTGGACCATCTGGGCCGCTACGTACTCTTGACCCACAAGGATCTCGACCGGGCGGAACAGTGGTTCGCCCGACGAGGGGAGCCCTTTGTGCTCTTCGGGCGCTTCATCCCCCTCCTTCGCTCCTTCGTCTCGTTTGCCGCCGGCCTCGCAGAGATGGCCTTTGGCAAGTTCGCCCTGTTCACCGTCGTCGGATGTGCCGTGTGGTGCACGGCCCTCACGAGCCTCGGGTACAGCCTGGGCTCCAGCTACGAGCACGTTCTCAAGGCATTCGACTACGCCGGATACGTGGCCGCGGCGCTGTTTGTCGTCGCCGTCGTCATCCTCTTCGCTCACCGCCTACGGGTGGTGCGGCAGGAGCGGGAACGGGCGCAGTCGCCGGAGCGATGAAACTAGCGGAATGAACCATTCCGCTTCTGCCCTACACTCGGTGCGGTGGCAAGAGGTGGAAAGCGGGCGCACTATCAGTTGACGTTCGCCGCCCTGGCGGTGGCGGCTATGGCGTTCTGCATCCTGCAGTCCCTGATCATCCCGGCCATTCCCTCGTTGGAGCACTCGTTGCACGCATCGGCCGACGCCGTGGCCTGGCTGCTGACCGCGTACCTGCTGAGTGCCTCCATCTGCACGCCGATTCTCGGCCGGGTGGGCGACATGCTGGGCAAGGAGAGGGTATTGGTGGCCGTCCTGCTGGCCCTCTCGGTGGGCACCCTCATCGGTGCCCTCGCCACCACGTTGCCGGTCATGCTGGTGGGCCGGGTCATTCAAGGCACGGGTGGGGCGATCTTCCCGCTGGCCTTCGGCATCATCAGGGACGAGTTCCCCAAAGAGCGGGTGGTGGGTGCCATCGGCATCCTGTCGTCAATCATCGGCATCGGTACCGGCCTCGGCATCGTCTTGGCCGGACCGATCATCGTGAACCTGAACTATCACTGGCTCTTCTGGGGCCCAATGATCCTCTGCGTGGTGGCCACCGTCACCACCGTCCTCTTCGTGCCCGAATCACCCATACGAACGCCCGGCGGCATCAACACGACCGGGGCGCTCTTCATGTCGGGTTGGTTGGTGGCCGGTCTGGTCGCCGTCTCCGAAGGCCCCCAGATCGGGTGGGGCAGCCCCACCGTTATCGGCCTCTTCTTGCTCGCAGCCGTGCTCGTCATGTTGTGGATCCACTCGGAGAACCGGTCGGACTCTCCCATGGTCGACATGAAGATGATGCGCATCCCCGAGGTGTGGACGACCAACCTCTGCTCGCTGCTCTTCGGCTTCGGCCTCTTCGTGATGTTCACCACCGTGCCGCAGTTCGTCGAGACGCCGGCGCGCTACCACTACGGCTTTGGGGCGTCGGTGACCCAGTCCGGGTTGGACCTGCTGCCCTTCGCCGCCGCCATGCTGCTCATCGCCCCGCTCACCGGCTGGCTGTCGAACGCCCTGGGGGGTCGCCGGGTCTTGTTGGGCGGCTGCCTCTTCGCGGCGTCCGCCTACCTCGCGCTGGCGCTCTGGCACGCCCACACCTGGCAGGTGATGGTGGCGGCCGGCCTGCTCGGTGTCGGGATGGCCATGGGCTACGCCGCCATGTCCAACCTGGTGGTGCAGGCCGTGCCACAGTCCCAGACCGGCGTGGCCACCGGCATGAACACCAACATCCGCAACATCGGATCGGCGGTCGGGGCCGGCGTGGCCACCAGTGTCGTGGTCAGCAGCCTCTTGCCCGACGGCACGCCCTCCGTGCACGGGTACGTCGTGGCCTTCGTGATCTCTGCCGTCGGCCTCCTGATCGCCGCCGTCACGGCCTTGCTCATCCCGCGGCACCCCCTCCATGCCGTCGATCCCGCCGATCAGGCCAGCGCCATCTCGGCCGGTGCGGCCGCCGTCGTGGGCGCAGCATCGGGGGTCGAGTGACGACCTCGCAGCCGGAGACGCCGGCGTCGCCTCGTCCACTGCGACGCGATGCCGAGTTGAATCGGGAGCGCATCGTCGCGGCGGCGCAGGATGTCTTTGCCGAAAGCGGGTTCGAGGCAAGTATGGAGCGGATCGCCAACCGTGCCGGCGTCGGGGTGGGGACGCTCTATCGACGATTCCCGAACAAAGAGCGTCTGGTCATGGCCATCATTGAGATGGTCAGTGGGCGTACCCGGCAGTTGGTCGACGAGGTGCTGGAGACCGCCTCCCCGGCCGAGGGCATCTTCGAGTTCCTGCGGCAGTGCGTGGCCATGCCGTCGAGCCTGCGTGCCTTGGTGGCCCGTTCCCCACGGTTGGCCGAGGCGCACCTGGCCATGGTCGATGCCTTGGCCGGGCCGGTCACCAAGCTCATCGAAGATGCCAAGGAGGCCGGCTCCATCCGGGGCGACGTCACCTTCAGCGACATCGCCCTCATCCTCCTCTCGGTGCGAGCGGTCGAGGACCGATGGGACGTGGAGGGCTCGGAGGCAAAGCTGGGCAGGCAGCAGGGCGAGCGCTGCCTGCAGCTGCTGATCGACGGGCTTCGCGTGAAAGACTCGGACTTGCCCCATCGTCCACTGTCACGCGCCCAGCTCGACGATCTGCTCGTTCGGGAGTGAGCTGACCCCCGGGCTCCTCGGTGACCAGTGGTCCGTAGGGTCCGGGTATACCTTCTGGTATGGCACCGAAGACGCGTTGGGAGCGGTTCAAGCTGTGGTTGGCCCGTCTCGTCTCCAACAGGCGATGAGAGTCGGAGCTTCGATCAAGCGCGCTCGGGGACCTCAGGATCGGGCGGATCGGCCGGGGGTGGTCAAACTGGAGCGATGCTTCTCATTGACGCGGCGAATGTAATCGGATCACGCCCGAACGGATGGTGGCGGGATCGACCCGGTGCGGCCCGAGAGTTCGTAGAGCGAGTTCGAGCTGCGGCGAGGGCGGGACGACTGGTCGAACCCGTAGTCGTGGTCCTCGAAGGCAAGGCTCGCGGTGGCGCCGAACCGGGTATTGCCGACGGCGTCACCGTCCTGCATGCGTCCGGCAGCGGCGACGACACGCTCCTTACCCTCACGGCCGATGCCACTGGTCAGGTCAACCTGGTGTCAGCGGATCGTGCACTGTGCCGGCAAGCTGAGGCCCTGGGAGCAAGCGTGGCTAGACCCGGATGGCTTATCAATCTTCTAGGCGGATGAACGGAGTACCGATGCGGGTGCACCCCTGCGCGCAGGGCGCGAGATCTGGCGGGCAGTCCGGCATCCGCACCTCCGGTTGCAGCTCCCGCCAAGTAGTGCGAAACTCGGGCGTCAGCGACCAAGGAGGAACGCGATGCCGAAGTACCTCGTTCAAGCGTCCTATATCGGGGATGGGGTCCAGGGACTCCGCCAAGAGGGTGGCTCAGCTCGTCGAGCCGTCGTCGAAAAGGCGTGTTCCAGCGTGGGCGGAAAGCTCGACGTGTTCTACTACTCGTTCGGTGAGTCGGATGTGGTTACGGTCATAGACCTGCCGGACAACGCGACTGCGGCCGGGGTCGCGCTGCTCATCGCCGCGAGCGGCAAGGTAGACGTCAAGACCACCGTCCTGTTGACTCCGGAAGAAGTCGACGTTGCCGTGAAGGTGGGTGGCGATTACCGCCCACCCGGGGGTTGACCAGAAGAGGACAGCGCCGCCAACTCCCTATCCGCGTGCCGACGTCCGCCCAGTGTGGGCACCACACACGCATTGTGCGGCATCCGACGTTGCTCTGGCCATGTCAACGCGTGCTGTCTCCCCGGTGGCAGGGACGGCCCGGTACGAAAGAAGCCGCGCTACCGGCAGATCGGTCGCGCCTTCGGAGCCAGATGACATAGGTCACGATGCCCGGGATGACCGGGAGGAGGTACACCATCAATCGCCAGATGAGATCCGCCGCCAAGGCCCGGGACGAACTTGCGCCGAACGCCGTCATCAGGCTGATAAATGCAGCATCAAGTGTGCCGAGACCTCCTGGCGTGATTGGAATCGCGCTAGCGAGCCGTGCGATGGTGAACGAGGTGAACACGGCGATAGGGGTGACTTGTCCCGCGGTGATACCCACGGCCCGCACGATGATGAGAACCAGGACGAACCCGACGAGCTGATTGGCCAGCGTCGTCCCCGTTAGCAGCCAACCTCGCCGGCGCACGATGTGAGCCGTCTGACTCTTGAACTCGGAGAGGGAGCGCTCGATCCGATCCGTTGCCGGTTTTCCAAAGAAGTGCAGTACCCAGTTGACCGCACGGTCGGCCAGCCGGCCGAGCCAGTGGGCCCCGGCGGCGAACCGGAAGACCAACCACAATGCCACCCCCACGACGGCCATGGCGACGACGCCAGCAACGGCGGCGTCGAGGACCCGTGCCGTCGGGTGCGCTGTTATCGCCACAAGTGCGACGGCCGCCACGGGCAGACCGAGCTTCGCGGCGAAGTTCCAGATGCCGGTCGCGATGACGGCGGTGGAGATGTCGACGACGGAAAAGCCGAAAGAGGAGAACATCTTGTACGTCATGCCGATCGCCACGGCGCCCCCGGCGGGGACGGTATTCGCGATCGCACCGGTGGTCTCCACTTCGAGGAAGCCGTCCCAGAACCGGAGTCCGGGCAACGCTGCCTGGTAGGGCCAGACGCCGGAGATTTGATTGATGAGGGCAACCCCCGCGATGGCCGCCCACCACCGGGCGTCGAAGTGGGTCATGTCGGCCCAGGCGCGGGAGTAGCTCGCGAACTTGGGGACCACTTCGACGAGGATCACGACCAGCAGAACGAGGCTCGCGCCACCACCGACCACCTTGTGCCAGCGCGCCGTTGGCTTGAGGAGTTCCGGCTGGCCGATCGTCATTTCTGGGGGTGATCGAGTACTTCTGACCAGCGAGTGGCGTGGCCCGCCATCTGCAGCACCGTAGAACCAACGCGGGGATCGGTGATGGGAATAGATGAGATCCATTTAGGATCTCACATCACCGCTCGATTAGCACCCGTGATGTGGGGTGGAAGCCAAAGCGCTGGCAGGTCACTCGCAGCCTCGGTGATACCTGAGGCCCCCGTTCGGACGCTCTTCCTTCCGTGCCGATGGCCCGCTCCCGGCGACGGGGCTATCGCGTGAGGCCCCCCATCAAGCCGCAGGGGCCCAGAGGCGGCGCGAGGGGGAATCGGGGAACCCCGGCCATGGCTACGGTAAGCCTCTGCTGTTGCGGCCCGGTGTCATTCTTCCGGCAGGGCCCACGATTGTGCTTCCATTGTCCCAAGGTGACGTGGCCACCGGGGTCGGTGCTGCCTTGTCTGGGTGTCGGCGTTGATGGCAGGCACGTAGTTTCCTACTCCCATTGCGTATCAGTGGTGAAATACAATGCTCTACTAATGAATGTCGGGCTGGCTCTCGGTGCCAAAGAAGGTGCGGAGTATCGCGTTGGTCCGCACCTCGTACCTCAGTCTTCGCCACGGCGGCTGGTGCATCGTTGGCCGAGGAAGTCGCGTGCGCATTCAGGCGCGGGGCTCGCATTGAGTTCGCCCCTGGTTCTCGGCTCATCATCGGTGAGCACCGCTTGGCGCCAGCGCCATGTTGGGTAATTCTCCAACGCAATTCTCGTTTGTCTGTCCGGGGCGAGGTCGAACTCATGCGTGGGACCAAAGTTATGGTGAGCGAGGGTGCCCACTTCGAAATGGGCGATCACTCTTACATCCACTGCAACTCGACAGTGACCTGCTTCGAGCACATCTCCATCGGTAGGGACTGCGCCATTTCGTGGAATGTGAACATTCTCGATGGGAATGGCCACGAGCTCACCATTGAAGGAGTACCCCGCCCCTCGCCGGTGCCGGTCGCTATTGGCGACAACGTCTGGATCGGTACAGGCGCCCTCGTTTTGCCTGGAGTGACTATTGGCTCAGGTGCAGTTGTGGGCGCGGGTAGCGTCGTCACCAAGGATGTGCCGAATCGGGCCGTCGTTGCAGGCAGCCCTGCCAGAGTTATTGGAAAGAACGCCGACTGGGTGAAATGAGGGTCTCACGGCTGCGATTTCCTGTCGCCGCTCATTCGCGCTGAGTGGTGAGGTCTTGCCTCCTCGGGTGTTGTTGGGGGGTGATCTGGTGGGTCGGTCATGTCAGCGAGGGTACCGAATGGAGCGAGAAGGCAGGCGGTCCGACCCTCCAGATCAGGGTCATCAATGAGGACCCTCCCGTGTGCCCCAGGGTGCAGTCCCTGGCCTCGTGAATCATCGGACCGTCGTGTTCATCGGGATCCCCAGCACCGGCGGTGTCAACGGAGTTGCCTACTTGCAGTCACCGACTACGACGAACAGATCGGGGTCGTTGCGATCCCACCAGGCTGGGTTACGCACTCGGACGCGTCGAGGCTGAGTACGTCGGGGATTACGCCGCTGTGATTCTTAGACCCTTAGGTCGAGGAGCTCCCGGATCTCGAGAACGTCCTGCCAACGACACCATGTCGATGCTCCTCGTCGAAGATGGGAGTTCGCCCGCCAAGCTCGATCACGAGACGACGCTCAGGACTACTCTTGGTCAATCTCGATCTGTTGTCCAGCCAGCAGGTCAACCCCACCAGCGGACAGGCGAGGGGGAATGGTCGAGGGCATCCTGGCCAGCTGGTCGAACGCCCGCTCCACCGACGACGCGGAGATGAGTGGTGTGTGCGCGCCGACGATCACCTCGACGCTGAGCCCGGCCAGCTTCTTAACCTCGGTCTGAAACTTGGCCTCGTCAACCATAGAGATCCACGGGCACAGCGAGTAGTGGTGGACCATCGCCATCCCTCTTTCCCACATGAGCACCGGCATCTGGTCGACCCGGTCAACCGGCTCGGCCGGCATCGGCGCGCAGAAGGCATCGGCTGCGTAGTAGACACGCGTTTTGGGATCGAGAAGGCCGCGGGTATGGGCGCTGTCGTAGACCGGGGGACGAACAGCTCGAAGCGTGCGATCACCCACATCAAGGGCCTCGCCGTCATCCACCGTCCGGATGCGCTCACGAGGTATACCGAACGAGGTGCATAGCCGTCCGGACGCGGCCCAGTTAATGACAACGATGGCATTGGGAAACAACTCGACCGCCTCTTTGAGATTGCCGACGTGATCGTCGTCAAGGTGCGTGACGAAGATCCAACGCACCTCGTTCGGCTCGACGAGCGAGAACATGTCATCAAACCAGATGTCGCGGTTGATGACCATGCCCGTATCAACGATGACCGGCTCTGCAGCTCGGATCAGGAGCGAATTGAAGCTGGTCGACAGCGAGCCACCGAGAGAAAACTGGACCGCCCGAATCAGGAAGGTGTCGGGCGCGACCTCAAGAGGTTCTTGGCGAGGTGACTGAAGCTGGCCTACATCGAACGTCATGGGCAACCTCCAATGAGGGCGTCGTGGTCCGGGAACTTTGTGCGCTGCTCTGTGAGTAGGCCTTCAAGGGTGAGAGCGCCGATTCCGGAGGCATCCTGCAGTGGTGGCCCAGTGAGCGCCTCGGGCTCCCCCGCAGGGGTGACACTGCTCCTCACTCAACGCCATACTACTCCCCCGTGGCACTGAATGCCAGGGCAGTAATGTGGCGTCGACATCGTTAGAGCGTTCGCAGCGCAAAGGAGCACTCATGCAAGAGCGCGTACCTCGAATCCCGCCGGCAGTGCTTGCCAACGCGACCCCTGAGCAGAAAGAGCTCATGGGCCAGTGGAGCGACATGCACTGGGTTTCGGTAGGGGTCAACCACCCCGAGCTGTTCAAGGTCGCGAACCCGCTGATCCGCAAAGTGATCCCGAACTCCGACCTGCCGCCTCGTGACCGGGAGATCCTCGTGCTCCGAACGCTGCAGCTCTGCAACGAGACGTACGAACTGACGCATCACGTCCGGCTCGCCCACAATGTCGGCATGACAGATGCCGAGATTGTGGCGGCCAAATCCGCGGATGGCGAGGTCCTCTCGCCCTTCGAGCGAACCCTGACCCGCGCAGCCGAGGAGCTGATACGCGACCAGCGTATTGACGATCAGACATGGGAGAAGCTGAGCGAGCAGTATTCGCGGATCCAGCTGATGGAGGTGGTCGGCCTCGTCGGCGGCTACGTCATGATAGCCATGATGACCAAGAGCTTCGGGATCGAGGTCGAAGATGACGAGACCTTCGACAACTTCATGAAGAAGCGTGACTACGTCGAACGGGAGCACAGGACAGGAGCCGCAGCGAAATAATCCCCGCCGAAAGCAGAACCGCAAAAGGGGCTACACCTGCGAACAGGCGCGGCCTCTTGCAGTTGAGGGAATTATAACATTCGGCGGGCTGCCCACTAAGCCGTGGTTGCTTGCCGCCTCGATCATTTCGAAAATGTCGCACGGCCGATCCTCCACCGCTGCCCGTCCGACTCGCCGGTAAGCCCGCCATCAACATATCCACACGCCCCTCAGGTTGGTCGAACCATGAACCAATTCGGAACGCCACTGGTACGAGTCCGGTCTCGATGACCTAGTGGTGCGTCTGCACGGCGCCTTCGGGGCGTCCAATGTCGAAGCCGTGTACACACACTGGGGCTCCGCCTTCAAAGCGGCAGCGCAGGAACTCGGACTTCCCGTGGGTAGCTACGCCGCTCCCGACCGCCTCAGCCCCCACTACCGCAAGCCCAGCGAGCCGCCATTCGAGCTGCCTACGCCGCCATCGGGTTCGTGCCCGCCCCGTCGTGACAGCCCGAACGAGATCGGTGAGGCGGATCTGCTGGACGTCTTGAACACGAACCTCGAAATCGAATAGCTGCACCTGAAGGGTGCCAGTACAGCATCGGACCCGCGACCAGGTCATCTTGCTCCCGCCTGCGCCCGCAGTGCGTCGCGGCGACAATGAACCATGGCCCTCGCTGTTGATCGGACCGGTAGGACTCTGCCAGAGCTCAGAGATCGCTCAACGTTCGGACATGGCTCATCAGCTCTTGCTGGATATTCCCCAGTAGCACCCGTGCGCCCTCATCGTCTTGATCTTCTTCGGCAACCGCCAGGTGAACCGCTAGTCGGTCAAGATGATCAAGGACAGTTCTGCGAACCTCTTCGTCACTGGGGGTTCCCGGCCAGAGGTTAATTGGAGTTCTGCCGGCAACGGTCGGGATCCTCCCAAGCGGCGACGTGCCAAGTTCCTCGTCTTCTACCATCAAAAGGCTCGCCCAGCTACGTAGGTCCTCGAACAGCCGGTCGAGCTGCGTGTGCAGCTCATGGCTCTGCGGGACCTTTCTGTAGGCCTGCTTGACATCCTGGACGAGGTCGAGGACCTCGCTCAAGACGCCATTGAAAGCGGCGATCGCATCGTGTGGTAATGACGGGGAATTGGACGTATGGCCCCCTTTCACAAGAGAACGCCTTGTACTGTTGACCCGAGCCTACGCAGGTTGGCTCATTGGCGACAGCGGCTTCTGATCGAGGGGCAAATGTGATGCCGGGGCAGGCGCAACTGCTGCTTCTCGGTGCCTCCGGGACGAAGACACCCTGCGCGCCGACCTGTCTTGGGCGATCGGGCCTAGGAGCTATCAAGCGGTTCCGAAAGACTGGGACTGGGCTGTTGCTCAGGAAGTGGCCGGGGTGTGCCACAAGTCGATGCCGCCGTCAACGGCGTAGCGGTCAATAGTGGCGATCTCATCCGCGGTGAACTCGAGGTGGTCGAGGGCTATGACGTTTTGTTCAAGTTGGGCCACATTGCTGGCACCGATCAGGACGGAAGTGACTCGAGGGTCGCGCAAGGCCCAGGCGATGGCCATCTGGGCGAGAGTCTGGCGTCGCCCGAGGGCGATGTCGTTGAGGGCCCGGATGCGTGCGAGGTTTTCGTCGTTGAGCATGGCATGAGTGAGCGGGCCATCTAGCGAGGCCCTTGAGCCTGGAGGGATACCGTTGAGGTATCGGTCGCTGAGCAGTCCCTGGGCCAAGACAGAGAAGGCGATGCACCCGACTCCTTCAGTGCCAAGGACCCTGAGCAGGCGGTCTTCGATCCAGCGGTTGAACATCGAGTACGACGGTTGGTGGATGAGCAGTGGGGTGCCGAGCTGGCGCAGGATGGTGACGGCCTCGGCGGTGCGCTGGTCGGAGTAGGAGGAGATGCCGACATAGAGGGCCTTGCCGGAGGTGACTGCGGTGTGAAGGGCGCCGAGGGATTCCTCAAGGGGGGTTTGGGGGTCGTAGCGGTGGTGGTAGAAGATGTCGACGTAGTCAAGCCCGAGGCGGCGCAGGCTCTGGTCGAGACTGGCGACGAGGTATTTCCGAGAGCCGAGGTCGCCGTAGGGGCCCGGCCACATGTCCCAACCGGCCTTGGTGGAGATTACGAGTTCGTCGCGGTGGTCGTGGAAGTCGTCGTGGAGGATCCGGGCGAAGTTGACCTCGGCGCTGCCGTAGGGGGGTCCATAGTTGTTGGCCAGGTCGAAATGGGTGATGCCCAAGTCGAAGGCTCGACGCACGATGGCGCGTTGGGTGTCGAAGGGCCGGTCGTCACCGAAGTTCTGCCACAGCCCAAGCGATACGGCGGGCAAGAGAAGGCCGCTGCGCCCACAACGGCGGTAGGTCATGGACCGGTAGCGATCTTCGGCGGGGAGGTAGCTGGTCACGTCTCTCTGCTCCGTCTTGGTACTGGTTACGAATCTATTCGAAAGGGGCCCAATCGAGCGACCGGACCGAGAACTCGAGGTGCGCCAACCGCGGAGAGGTCTGAGCCAAGATGGCTGTCTCCATACCTGTGGCGGGACGACCGGCCCAGGTTGCCCCTCCGATCAGGGTTGCGGCTCTCCTTCCGTTTGCTCGAGGGCCTGGGTGACGACGGTGAGGTCTCGGTCGCCGAGCCCGTGATCGACGACCTGTTGCCATTCGTCGGCCAGGCAGGCAAGCGCCTGGAAGCGGTCGTCGGCGGCCGCCTCTAGGGCGAGGTGCACGTCCTTGAGCGCGAGGGACAGCGCGAACTGGACCGAAAAGTCGCCCTGGGCGATTCGTTGCAGCTTGGCCGCTTGCCATGGGGACACGAGCGGGCTGACACCCAAGGCGTTCACGACAGTCTCGGTCTCGAGTCCCAACCGACGAGCAAGCGCCACCGAAGTGTTGACCGCTTCCGCCGCTAACGCGAGCCACGCGTTGGCTACGAGCTTCAGCCGCGACCCGGCCCCGACGGGTCCCACCCAGATCGTTCGCTGGCCTAGCGCATCAAAGAGGGGACCTACACGCGACTGGGCCTCGTCCGGACCTGACGCAAAGATCGTCAGCTGACCATGTTCTGCGGGGTCCTTGCTTCCCGACACCGGCGCGTCGATGAGGGTCACGTCAGGACGCTCGGCATGCGCCAGGGCTGCGACGCGTTCAATCCCCGCTACGCCGATCGTGCTCATCTGCACCCAGATTGCACCGGGCGCCAGTGCGGCAAGCATGCCCTGGTCCCGGGCGATCGAGACGACGACATTCGCGTCCGTCACCATCGTGACGACAATGCCGGCTTGTCGAGCGGCATCGGCGGGTGTTTCGACTACCACCGCACCAAGATCGGCGAGGTCCCGGGCTGCCTCTACATCGCGGTTCCACACGATCGTCGGGATACCGCCACGTAGGGCGCTGGTTGCCATCGCGTGTCCCATCGTGCCGATGCCCAGAAACGCAACCGGCTCTTTCGTTGTCGCCATCGTTCTCCCCTCTCGGCGTAGGTCCGTTGAGCAACGGGTCATTACCAGCATCGCGCTGTTGCTCTCGACGCGTGCCCCTGCCCTTTCGCCTGGGTCGGTCGGTAGGATCAGAAATGGCTCGCCTCTGCACGACGGAGGATCTCATGACCTGTACGGCGGCGAGAGGCGACACGCCTCCGGCAGTGCGACGATCGTCGGATGAGGACTCGCGATCGCGGCGTCACCGCCGTTGTTCCTACTTACATACCTCTTTGCTTTCTGTGGCGCACGAGGCTGGTCGGTGACATGCTTGGAGCATGGCAACTCGGTCGCCCAAAGAGCGTAAGGCCGACGCCCTATCGAAACTGGCGGCGGTCGAGGCTAACGTTTGGATCGCATCCGCTTCGCCCACCGGTGCCGTCCACCTCGTTCCGGTGACCCACACCTGGAACGGCAGTCAGGTCGTGCTGGCCACCGGTCCGAGGTCACTCACGGTGTCCAATATCATCGCCGACGGGCGAGCCCGCCTCGCCTTGGGCGAGACCCGCGATGTCGTCATGATCGACGTCGTCCTCGTTGAGTCCATCCCCGCATCCGAGGCCCCGGTGCCGCTGGCTGAGGGGTACGCCGCCCAGGCGGGCTGGGACCCCCGGACAGATGCGGGCAACTACGTCTACTTGGTGCTCGGGCCAGAGCGCATGCAGGTCTGGCGGGAAGGCGAGGACCCGGCGGGGCGCACCGTCATGCGCAACGGGGAATGGGTGGTCTGAGAGGACGATTGATGCTCGCTCGAACCTGAGCAGCCGGGTGCCCCAGTCCGCCTGGGCGTGGCCGTCCGGCACATCGAGAGCAGACTTCTGGGTTAGGTGGCGACCCTCGAGTGGCGCGATGCCACACGCCTGTGCAACCGGACGCTACGGTGCGTGCAAGGGAGTGAGTTGGCGATTGTTAGAGATCGGAGACTGGCTATGACCTCGAAGTCTGACTTCACGGCTGAGGAATGGCAGCTGATCCTCGAAGCCCCACCAAGTGCCGGAATGATCGTTGTCACTGCCCAACGAGGCGGTTCGTTTCGCGAGACCATCGCCATGGCGAAGGCCTATGTCGAGGCACGCCAACAGCACGGGAAAAGCGAACTTCTCGATGCGATTGTCGCGGCGAAACCTGAGCGGGATCACACGCACTATCACTCTCCCGAAGAACTCAAGCAACACGGACTGCAACACCTGCGTGATTCGGTCGCTCTGCTTCAGAGAAAGGCTGCGTCGGAAGAGGTCGAAGAATATCGCCGGTTCATCGTCACGCTGTCCCACAAGGTCGCCGCTGCTCACCGTGAGCACGGTCAAGAAGTGAGCGAGGCCGAGCGGGCCGCGATAGAGGACATCACGGAAGCCTTGAACGCGACCGTCACGTAGGAAGCCCCGCCAGCGGTGGTGCGGCTGGCCCGAATGTACTTCACCGCCTCCATGACAAGGATGCAGCGACCACGGCCACCATTACGGGAGCCGTCCGGAGTGCACTTCCACCTGTGTCAGGAACGCCGCACGCAGAACCAGGGGAACGGTGTAGCGACGAGAGACCCTGGTGCCCCTGCGGGGAGGTAGGTAAACGCCAGCGCCATTCCGGGGATCAGTTCGTGCACGAAGACACCGGCGGTCCCGCGGATGAACGGCGCCGGGAAGATAGGTCCCCCGCCTACCCACTAACGGCGAAGGTAAGCATCTCGGCGATGACGTATGCGCAGCTCCTTCCCCGCTGCTGAACCGCATTCGATGATTTGATAGTGGCCTTCCACTACGGCCTGGCGCCACCGCCTGGGCTTTGCGCCATGTCACATCTTGAAACGTCGCAGGTTCCACTACGCGTAATCCCCTATGACCTCGTGTTCACTCAGCCAGACAAGCGACCCCTTGACCCTGAGTCTGTCGCCAAGGTGTTCGGCCGGCGCGTGGAGAAGGCCAAGCTGCCCCGAATCCGGTTCCATGACTTCTGGCACACCCACGTTGCCCAGAAGCGCCTTCGCTGTATCGGGCGTGCCACGTGGTCACCAGTCATCTTGTCCAGTGTGTCTGCCTCAAGCGCAAATCGCCCATCGGTTTCCAAGACGCGGACGTGGCTGTGAGCCGGAAAGAGCCCCGAGAGGAATACGAGGTCCACGTTGTCGCCGACGAGTTCGAATCTCCACGACATTTGCCGCGGCGCCTCCTTGTGATCAGTTGTGATCGATCGCCTGGTTCGGAGCGGGTGCGGCGTCCTGCACGCAATCCGATGACCAGGGCTAACGATGAAAATACCTCGTGCCCGGAGCGGGACTTGAACCCGCACGTCCTTTCGAACAACGGCTTTTGAGGCCGCCGCGTCTGCCGATTCCGCCATCCGGGCGAAGTCATGATCCTACCGGGTGGCAAGAGGACGTCGCAGTGACCAGATGAGCGGTGGCGCCCTCGTGGGCGACAAGTCGAAACCGCCGCAGTCCCTCCTTAGGCGGAGACCGGACCGGGTAGGAGCGCGGGACCCGGTCCGGGATGTATCAACAAGGGCGCCTCGGACTCTGAGTTGTATCCGCTACGGGAGGCCGAGGACCGTGGACGTCACAACTGAGGCTGCGATCGCCGATTTCTGGCAGACGCACCCCTGCGGTGACCACCTCTCCGGCGGCCTGAACGAGCGGTTTCGGGGAGACCACGCCGCATTCTTCGCTACCTACGACGCGGACCGTTATCGCCTGGAGCGCCACATCCCCCGATGCCTCGATGAACTCGACGTGCGGGGCAAGCGGGTGCTCGAGATCGGTCTCGGCCAGGGGGCCGAGTCGGAGGGGCTGATCCGCCGGGGTGCCCGGTGGACCGGGATGGACGTGACGGACGAAGCCGTGCGGCGTGTGTCGCTCCGTCTCGAGCTCTTCGGGCTTCCGTACGAGGAGGTCACCCGTGGCTCGGCTACCGCGATCCCCTTGCCCGACCAGAGCGTCGACCTGGTGTTCTCCCACGGGGTCCTGCACCACGTCCCGGACATCGCCGCTGCCCAGTCCGAGATCGCCCGTGTGCTTCGGCCGGGTGGGCGCCTCGTCGCGATGATCTACGCCCGGCGCTCCCTCAACTACCTCGTGTCGATCGCCATCGTCCGCCGAGCTGCACTCCTCTTGGCGTGGCCCATTAGGTCGCGGGTGCGGAATGGACTCCTCGGTACCCATCTGCGCAACGCCGAACGCCAGGGACTCTGGCAGTACCTCCACTTGGAGCGGTTCACCCATGCGAACACGGACGGCCCTCTCAATCCCTTCACCAGGGTCTACGACCTCGCCGCGCTGAGACGAGACTTCCCGGACTTCCACCTCGTGGGGGTCCACAAGGAGTTCATGCATGCCCCACCGTTGCCGGTGCATCGGCTGCCGGGTGCTCGCCTGATGGGGTGGCACCTCTGGGTCGAGTTCGAGGTCAAGACTCGCTGAGTGCGATTCCGGGTCAGGCCTCGTTCTCGGCGGTCCAGCGATATCTGGGCAGCCTGAGCCTGAAGGAGAGGCCGGCGCCCGTGGCCGACGGAAGGGTCAGCAGAGACGCCACGACGCTCAGGTCCAGGAGGTATTGCGACGCACCACCCAGGCCGCTCTCGCTGATACCCGCGATCATGGCGTAGACGATCAGATAGAGCGCCAGCGCCCGCGTCGGCCCGCGAGCTCTGGTGAAGGCGAGTACCAGGAGGAGGAGGAACATCGCGCCGACCAGCACCTCACCGACGATGCCCTGGTCCTGGTAGATCGAGATCCAGCTGCTGTCGATGGGCAGGCCGTTCTCTGCCGCGTTCGGTGATCCGTTCACCGCATCGTTGGACAGGCCGCTCCCGAAGATCACGTTGGTGGTCGGTCGCTGGACCGCGAGTGCCGCCGACCAGGCCTTGGTGCGACCGGTGAGGTCCTGGAGCTGCTGGCTGTTCTCCCCGCGCGCCAACCAGTGCGTCAGGTAGGGCGCCGCCGGGACTCCGACGGCCACGAGGACGATCAGAGCGGCTGCGAACGTCTGGCGAACGCGTCGTCGGGCCGAAAACAAGCTGACTCCCGCGACCAGCAAGCTGACGAGCATGGCCAGGAGCGCAGTCCGCGTGTGGGTGAGCACCAAGACGACAATGGCCGGCACGGCGAGCATGAGGGCTCGTCGGCCGGTCACCAGGCGAGACAGCCAAAGCACCACGGTTAGTCCGGCAACCTCGGCCGCATAGTGGGCCACCTGCGTCGACCAGATCGGCCAGATCGTGCCGCTCAGGCGTCCGCCTGGCATGGCCTTGCCCGGCGAAATGAAAAGGCCCAGGACGACCGAGGCCAGGATGATAAGGAGGAAGCGCATCTGGCAACGCAGGACTGTGAGGTCTCGTCTTCCCCACCACGGGGTGAGGAGCCACAGCACGGCGAGGAAGCCGACGAGCCGGACGCTCCGGTAGGCGGTGCCCAGCCCGACCAATCGCACGCTCATCGTAAGCGAGGTGACCGCCAGCAACGTGTAGAGCCCGAGGAACCAGTTGGGTCGGATACGCATGCGGGGGTTGACGGTCAGGGCCAGGACGAGCGCCACCGCCAACGAGCCTTGGGTCAGGAGCTGGGCGACCCTGTGCGGGATCGGCACGATCGAACCTTGTATGGGGGTGAGCGCGTTGAAGAAGAGCAGGCACCAGATGGCGAAGACCCGTCGGAGCCCTGCATCGCCGTGCGCGGTCTGTGGCCTACCTTTGACGGCGGGCACGGTCCCCACCGGCGCGCCTAGCTCGGCCACGGGGCGGGGTGGACCGGCGTGAGCCGGAACTCATCAGGGCTGAGCACTCCTGAACTCTCGTCTTGGGGATCAGAACCCAAGAGGATGACAGAGCGCAGGGAGATCCCGGCCTGGCGCAACATTTCGCGGCCCACGTCCAGGCGAGCCAGGGTGACGCCCCGGCTGGACAGCACCACCACGGCGTCGGAGACCCAGGGCGCGAGGTGGTCGGCTCCGAACGCAGGGTCGAGCGCGGCCAGGACCAGGAGAGCATCGGTGTCGTCGGGAGGAGGCTTCTCTGCCATCTGTATCGGGTCCGGTGGTGCCACGAGCAGGCGCAGGGAGGATGGTCCATCCCCCGGAACCGGGAACATCTCCATGGTGTGAGACGTGGGGGACAGGCCGAGCATGGAGGCCAGCAGCCGGTCGTCCGCTGCGTCGACCACGACGACCCGGCGCCCCTCCGAGGAGAGGTCGAGGGCCAGCGCGCCGACCCCGAGCGCGGCCGGCTCAGGGGCTCCTATCGTGACGACCGCCAGCGCCGACCCCGGTGCCGATTCGAGCTGTACTCGTAGCCGCCGTTCGATCATGCGGATCGCCGGATCCGGTGCTCGCAGGCGCCGGGCCAGCCGGCGTCGGCGCAACAGGCGTGGACCTCGGTAACGCTCGAGGTTCAAGGCGACCGGCGAACCGAGCGTCTCTGCCACCGTGACGCGGTCGGGGGCTCCCTGGGAGAACAGTGCACCGAACACGACCACGGCGAGACCGATGGCTAGACCGGCGACCAGTCCCGAGAGGCCATCGACGAGGATCACCTTCCTCGCCGACACAGGAACCAGTGTCGCCGGGTCCAGTACGTAGCTGATGGCGTCGGAGGACTGCTCCTCCGTCTGCGCTTGACCGATCTGGCCCTGGAGCTGCGAGACCTGTGATTCGTTGTCGCTCCGCTCATTGATCAGATCGGTGAGCGAGTTGCTCGCATTGGATGCGGTGGACTGGTTGTCGATCTGCGTGTCGAGCGCGGCGATGGAGGTGCTGAGCGAGGCGATCTGCGACTGAAGCGAGTGCACGAGCCCGTCGGTCTGCCGACGGAGCTCCCCTTTCTGCACGGCTAGAAATGCTTGGGCGACGGCCCTGGCTCCTGCAACGGCTTGCGACGGGGAGGATGCGCTGAACTTGATCGACATGATGTTGTCACTCAGGGAGAGCGCAGAAGTGTGGGTGAGCAGCGTGTGCGGGCTCATATGCAGGTCGCTCGCGGCGATGGCCTGCTTCGCGACGGCATCGGTTTGGAGGAGCGCGACGTTGTCCGCCATCACCTCCAAGGGGTTGGAGCCGGAAGGAATCGCCAGATAGAGGTCGGAGGTTGCCGCGTACTTTCGGGGAATCACCACGTGGAGGCCGGCTCCCACCACGAGACCCACGAGGCCGAAGACGACCCACACTCGCCACCTGCGCCGGATCGCCGCCCCCAGGGCGCGCAGGTGGATGACCCGGCCGAGGACGGGATCCTCTTCCTGCACGGCCGCCGCCATCAACCTTGCCGGTCCTTGGTCATGAGCCCTCCCGGCGAAGCGGATACACGGTCTGTGCGTCGAGGGACACCGGATCCCCGGTGGCCGCGCCACGAAGCGAGCCCGAGGAGAACGGGCGGACGACCTCGTCGTTCCACCGGCCGGTCGTGGTGTCGGCGGGATCGGGGTTTACCACCACCACGCCCTCGAGAACCGATCCGTGGTCGGTTGCGGCCAAGGCGAGCTGTGCCAGGTCATCGGCCGTCAGGAGGTTCGGCGACACCGAGAGCACGTTCACCGCATCAGAATCGGCCAGCGTCGACGAGGTTCGGTCGAGCACGACGACTGAGACAAGCAGTTGTAACGGAGGGCCGCCCGCATCGGACGCACCGACGGTGAGTGGCAGCCCGTGACCCACCGCCTCGGCGCCGGTGAACGCTGCCCGCAACGGAGCGAGTGACCCATGGTCGCGCTCGGGCGGGTCTCCTGGTACGAGGCAGGTGCGAACTCCGCTTACGGCGGCGTGCAGAGCCAGTCGAGGACCGGTGGTCAGGGCCGGCGAATCCCCGGCGAACGAGATAACCCGAACGGCCGACCGGCTAGCGGTCCCGTTCTGCACGGTGTACAGAAGGTGGCGGAGCGCCCATTCCTCGGTGGCACGAGGCGCCCCCTCGAGCAGTTCGCGCCAGGCGGAAGCGGTGGTGCAGCCCGGTGCTTCGAGCGAGGCGATGACCGGGGCACCCGCGACGCGGGCGATTTCGTCCCGGAACCGCAGGCGACTTCCGCGTTGGGCCCGGATGAGTACGAACACCGCTCCGCCGAGCAACCCGATGACGAAGCCGATGATGCCCGCTTCGATCGGAAGCTCGTAGCGGGACACGGGCTGGACCGTGGCCTTCTGCAGTACGAGCGTCGTTCCCGAAGCCGAGCCGCCCGCAAGCTGCGCTGCCGCCAAGCGGCTAGTGACGCTGTTGAGCTCCAGCGAGACCTGGTTCTGCTCGTCGCGCGAATTGACTGAGCAACGTGGCGTCCTGTTGGCCGGCGCTCGACCCGGCCCCCTCTGAGTTCAGGCGGCCCGAGACGGTGTTGATCTGCGTCTGCAGGTTGTTGATCTGCTCGGTCAGCAGGCTTGATTGGTGCCGCAGTGATGCCACGGCGGGTCCCGAGTATCCGGCGTCCAACTGGGTGACGTACTGAATGAAGCTCGCCGCGACGCCGTTCGCCAGACGGAGGGCGTCGGAGCTCGTCCGGCCCTGCGCCTCAATCTGCAGGACCTGCCCGCTCAACTGGCCGATGGACACCAGCTTCTTGACATCGAGTGCTGAAAGCGGCGGCGAGAGCTCGGCTCCGACTGCGCCCAGGACCGGCGTGCTCTTGGCGATCACCTCCTTCGTGGCGATGCTGGACCCGAGGGCACCGGAGTTCCCGGACTGGGGGAACAACACCAGGGCGACGGCGGTGGCGTTGGCAGGCTTGAGGAACCCGTAGGCGGCGCCCGCCGCTCCGCACAGCACGGCGACGATCAGGACCAGGACGCGGCGGCGCCAGATCTCTCGCAGTGATGTCCGCATATTGAGTGGCTGTTCGTTCATGCGTCGCGGACTCGAGACTCGTTGCCGGCCGGTGCCGAGTTGGGCAGATCGGGCCCGCAAGCAGCCTCGGTTCGGGCCACGTACATGGCGATCTGGGCGCGGTTGCTCAGCTCGAGCTTTCCGTAAATGCGACTGACGTAGTTGCGCACGGTCTTCTGACCGAGATGAAGCTGTGCGGCGATTTCGGCGTTGTTCGCACCTCGGGCCACCATTTGGAGAACGTCCGACTCCCGTTGGGTCAGATGGGTGGAGTACTCCTCTCCGAGAACCCAGCGGGCCGCCTCGTTGCACAGGACCTGGTCACCGAGATGGACCGAGATGACGGCAGCCCTGATCGATTCGGGGGAAGTGTCCTTCAGGAGGATGCCGGCGGCGCCGGCGATCATGGCCGGGCGGACACGCCAGTCGGCTTGCGACGTCAGGACGAGCGATTTGGTGGACGGGGACTCTGAGGCGAGCCCGCGGATGAGATCGATGCTGTCGACCTTGGTCAAATCCAGATCGACCAGGACCACGTCGACGGAACTTTCCGCGCACAGGTCCACCAGCTCGGGCTGGCCTTCGGAGACCCCGATGACGTCGAGTCGCTCGTCCTCGCCGAGAAGCCGGGCCAATCCCAAGCGGAAGAGCCGTTCGGCGACGACTATGACGACCGAAACCTTGGAACTGGCGAGCGACGAGCTGTCCGGCGACCCCAGACCTTCCGGCGGGGGGCCAAGGTCGCTGTCGAGTACTAACATCCGCTCCCCAGTAGGTGGTCGAAATCGGCTGTCCCCGGTTCGGCGACGCCGTGTGCCGCACGACAGCCGTCTGCCGTGTCGATGCTCGTACAGAGGTGGCAGGCTGCCCGGAGATACGCCCGAATGGGACTTTCTTCATCGGTTCCTGGGACTGTCCCCTGCCTGGTGGAGCGAGACCAAGCCGGCCGGGGCCGGTCGCGGGACGCCGCGCTGCGACCCGGATGGCGCCTGCGAGGAGGCAGCAAGCCTCGGTGTCTGTATCTACGCGGCGCCGACCACCTCTGTTCGAGGGGTGGTCGAGGTGAAAGGCCTCACCCTCGACATCAACGTCAACGACGCACCCTGGCCAGTGAGTGTGTCACTCCGGCGTTACCGATAGGGAGATGGATATGTCTGCCACCCGGTTCGGGGCGCGGTGGGGATTGCGAGGCGGTGCGGCGTCGCGCGCCACGACGACGATGGTGGACCAGTGCGTGGCGTCGGCGTCGAACTTCTCCGTTGGGATCGTGGTGGCTCGGATCAGCGGCCCGGCGGGTCTCGGGGCGTTCGCCCTGGCGTACACGATGTGGATCCTGTTGACCACGCTGCACCGCTCGTTGATCACCGATCCGATGGCGATCATGGGGGACATGCGCCACGAGGAGCGGGACGAGTTCATCCGACGCGGGTTCGCAGCGGACGTCACGCTCGGCGTGATGGCCGCGTGCGTCATCGCTGCCGTTGGTACGGTGTTCCTCTCCCTCGGGCAGCACACGTTCGGGGTCGGCTTGCTGTCCGTCGCCCCATGGATCGTGGTGCTCGACCTGCAGGACTACTGGCGGTGGATCGGCTTCATGCTGGGGAAGCCGAGGAAGTCCCTGGTGAACGACCTGTTGTTCAACGCCGTGCAGGCGCTGGCGTTCGGGGTTGTCTTCGTGCTGGGCCTGCACTCGGTGTTCGCCGTCGTCTCGGCCTGGGGCTTTGGGGCGGCCGTCGCGGCGGTCTACGGACTTCGCCAGTTCTCCGTCCGTCCGTCCATCAGCGGGGGAGGAGCATTCCTCTGGTCCCGCTGGCCGACAAGCCGGTGGTTGGCCGGTGAGCGAGCGGCCAGTTGGGGGGCCAGTCAGCTCTCTCTGATCCTGGCCGGGGCCATGCTGGGCCCGGCGGCGTTCGGGGGGCTCAAAGCGGCACAGGGACTGGTGATCGGGCCCACCAACCTCGTGATCAACGCCGGGGGAAGCTTCGGCCTGCCTGAGGCCACCCGGCAGCTCGCCGAACGCGGCTGGACGGGCATGGTCCGCATCTCTCGCTTGGTGACCGGGGCCGGGTTCGCGGCGGCAGCGGCGTGCGCCGCTGTGGTTCTGCTCGCCGCGCCCACGCTTCTGAGGGTTCTCTACGGTCCCGAATTCGTGACGTACGCTCCGAGCGCTCGGATCTTCGCCGTCTCGGTCGTCGTCTTGTCCGTCGGTGTCGGGCCGCTCCTGACGCTGACCGCGACCCGACGGGTTGTCCCGCTGTTCATCGTCCAGCTCGCTCGGCTGGCCGTCTCGGTGGCGCTGACTTGGGTATTGGCGGCGGCCTATGGAGTGACCGGGGTGGCGACGGCGAATCTCGTGACGTGTGCCGTCGCGCTCGTCGCCATGTGGGCCATTCAGTCCCGGACGCGCCGGTCGGTCGAGGCGACGCGGCGGCGCGAGGCCGTGGAGGACGAGTTGAAGAACCGCCTCGATGCCGTGGGGTACGAGTTGAAGAAGCTCCTCGAGGCCGTGGAGGGACGAGTTGAAGAAGCTCCTCGGGGCCGCAGAGGACGGATTGCGAGTCGGTTTTCCGGCCTGACACTCAGCCGCCGTGGGGATCGTTAGCGCCGCCCCTCGGCGGCCTCGCGATAGGCATCCAAGGTCGCCTTCGCGGTGACGGCCCACGTGAATTGCTGGGCGCGACGAAGGCCTTCGGTTCGGAGCCGGCTCGCCGCGGCTCCGCAGGCGTCGAGCATGGAGCGGGCGATCGAGCTCGGGTCGTGGGGGTCGGCGAGGATGGCCGCACCTCCCGCGACCTCGGGCATGGAGCTGATTGAGGACGTCACGACTGGGCACGCGCACGCCATCGCCTCGAGTATCGGCAGGCCGAAGGTCTCGTTGAAGGACGGATAGACGAGGAGGTCGGCTGCCCGGTAGAAGTGGACGGTCTCCTCGTTCGGCACACCGCCGACGAAGACGACGTCCTCACCGATTCCGAGCTCGCCGACCAGTTCGCGCAGCTCCGATGCGTAGCGCTGGTCGCGCTCGGCTCCGACGACGACGAGCTGCCGCCCCGCGAGCTCGTCACGGGCCAGTCTCCAGGCGTGCAGCAGGCCATCGCAGTTCTTGTAGCGCCACAGGGACGAGACGAACAGGACGAAGGGTCGTGTCACACCGAGCTTCGCCACTCGTGCCCGGGCACTGTCGCGGTCCCCCGGCTTGAAGATGTCGTGGTCCACCGCTTCATGAATCAGCCGGACCTTGCGCGGATCCACGTGCAGATGGTCGTCGATCTCGGCTTGCAGGCTCTTGGAGTTCACGATGACGAGGTTGGCGCGCCGGAGCGATCGCTGGTAGTTGACCCTCCGGTAGGTCCGGGGCCACAAGCCGAGCGAGTCCGGCGCGGTGAACGCGTGCATCGTCTTCATGTGGATGACCAAGGATCTCGCCGGATTCACCACGGGTGCAATGGCGGTGCTGAGAAGATCGATATGGTGCAGCGGGAGGAGGAACGGCGTGACGAGGTGCTCGCTGGCCGTGCGCAGGACCCGATGCTCGTTGGAACACGGGAAGGTGAGGTAGCGGACCGTGTCGCCGTGGTCGGGGAGGTGGCGCCGCATCGCCGGGCTCACCATCAGGTGGAGCTCCTCGCCGGGGAGGAGACGGTCCGCCATGGCGGGCACGATGCGGGTCCAGCACCAGTGGGCCCCCGACGGTTGACGGGGATCCTCCGTGAGCAGGTTGAGCGCGATGCGAAATCGGGGGCGATGGGTCGTCGGCGGCGACGAAGGCGCGGCGCCCGGGGCGGGGGAGCCGGGGGTCCCGGTGTCGACGGCCATTACCAGGTGCCCCGCGTCGCCACCCTCATGGGAGCGGGTCCCGGTGGAGTTGATACTCCGAACTGCAGCACGGTCCTCAAGGTGTCCGAGCCGGTCCGGCTGCAGGCTCCCTCGCCCACGAGGGCCCATGTCGGCTGTTTCTCCCCGAAGTGCGGGGAGTACCACCCGAGGAGAGGGTCGGTGGCACCACGCGCCAATGTCCAGGCGAGGCCCCCGGGCAGCGACAGCGTGGCGCACTTCTCGGACTCGCCCCCGGTCCACGTGAGCCCAACCTCGTGCCCCGCCATCCGGGCATCGACGGCGGGACCCAGGAGGAATGCGAGGCGGAACGGATGTCCTCCCGTCGTCTGGAGGTCGTCGACGATCTCCAGACGACGGAGCGGGCGCACCAGCCGGACCGAGCGACGGTGCCGGAGCGGCGGTGTGAGCCCGAGGTACCCGTCGTGCTCGGCCGACCACCCGGTGACCTCCCCGTCAGCGTCCGTCTCGAGCCCTATCAGGGTGCTGTGGGCGTGGCGGGTCCAGAGGAACGGACCTCCGGAAGTGGACTGATCCCGGCCGGCCACTTCGACGGTGTTGTGGGCCAGGGTGGAGCGGAAGTAGCTGCGCCATCCCGGTTCGCCGTGGTAGCAGTACGTGCCCGGATCGGCCAGCACGTCCGTCCCGTTGTGGCGCACTTCGACTGCGAGCGCGTCGGCGTGGCCGTGGGCCGCGATCGACAGGTACCCGTGGGGGCCGGCATCGCAGCGGCACCAGATCTCGTCGCCGTCGGACGGCGGGCTCCGCAGCAGTGTCAGGCCGGCATCCGCGTAGTGGCTCGGACGGCGGTCCGGGTGGACGGCCGCGCGTCGGCCGGCCATGGACGCCACAAGCGAGCTCGCCACCGTCGGTTCGACGACCGGCCACCATCGCGGCGTCTCGAAGAGGGCTGCACCGACCGCAAGGAGCCCCGGCCACCGCTCGGCCGTCGGGCCATTGAGGACCAGAGCCCTTCCGTCGTCTCCATCCCCGTAGCGGGGAGCGCGGAGCTTCACGTCCACCGTCGCCGCGACCACGTCGAACATGCGGGCGAGCAGGGCCCAAAGCTCGTCGGACAGGGGACGGCCGGCCCACTCCGCTTCCACGGCGGCCACGACGCCCAGTTCGACCACGAAGCCGTGGTAGTCGAAGGCCATCTCGCGGTTGACGCCGCTCGGGAACGTGTTCCGCCGGAGCTCCTCCTCCAGGACCCGGGCCGCCTCGTCACGCCAGCGAGTGCTCTCCGCGAACCAGTCGAAGGCGAGCGCCGCCACCAGGAGGCCGGCGGCCTCGGCGATCACGTGATTGTTGGCCGACGACCCTCGGCTCCGGAATGTTGCGAGATACTGCTGGTGCCACCATATCTGAGCCCGGGCCAACTCGTCACACTCGAAGAGCTGCGCAACGTCCTTCCATCCGGAGAGCAATCGTCGTGTCCAGACCCAGGCGATCAGCCGAAGGCCGGTCTCGATCCCACTCGTCCAGTGCACGCCGGAGAGGAACGGATTCTGTCTCCACCACGAGCGGAGGTGCAAAGCCGCTCGATCCGCGTAGCGCTCATCGCCCGAGAGTGCGAAGGCCGCTGCGAGGACCGTCACATGATGCATGCGCGAGAGTTCCCAAATCTGCTTCACGTTCCCGGTGACATCCTCGGCGCGGTGGTTGACCTTGAAGCAGTAGTCGAGTTGCGGTGCCCGTCTTCCCGTAATCGGATCGAAGAACCAGTCGGGGTCCTCCATGTCCCGGCGCACGAACCCGAGGAGGTTCCACCGTCCGCCCATGACTTCGTCAGCCGCTGCAATCGCTCCACGGCGCGCCTCCAACGGCACGGCGACGAGGGCGTCCCGGGTCGGAAAGTCGTGAAACGAGACGTCCGGCGCCCAGGCCCAGGGCGGCGTGGAGCGTCGGGCCGAGCGGAGAGCCCACGAGGGGCGCGAGAGTTCGGGTGCGACCTGCCGCGAAGCCCACCGTCTGCGTCGTACGTGGTCAGAGAGCCGCCATTTCACCTCGGACGCCGACATCCTGGACAGGCGGCGAATGTGCCACTCGAGGTCGACCGAGCTCATGGGTCCATTTCCCTCGGGCCCTGAAGGTGAGCCCGAACCTTCACAGCCGTGTGGTCGTACAACCCGTGCCGGCGGCGGCCAGGGTGGCGCGCGTGGTGGTCGTCAGCGATTCCAAAGAGATGGGCATCGGCCCACCACTGCGAACGGCGGCGAGAAATTCCTGGATCTGAACGGACTGACCCTTGTCCGGTGAGCCCAGACGCCGGCGGACGCGAGGACGTGTGCCCGACCACACCGTGGTGCGCCTGAAATTGTCGAGCCGGGCGGTCCGTCCGCTCGTCGAAGCCTCGAACGTTTCCTTGGGAAAGCGGCGGTGCGCATTCGTGAGGTAGCTGATCGTTGCCAATGATCCGTCGTCATAGCGGAGGCTCATCTGCAGCTCGTCGGGTCCAGCGGCTGGCATGGCCACGACCTCCACCGGATCGCTCCCGATCCACCAGCTCAGCGTGTCCACGAAGTGACCCCCTTCACCGACGAACCGAGATCCCTCCACGTCGCTGTCTCGATACCAGCTGTCCGAGGCCAGCCGTCCGGCGTTCACCAGGTAGCGTGCGTTCGTAGGCTCGGAGGGTTTCCCGAACCGTGCCCGCATCTCCACCAGGAGCGGGGCGTACCGGCGGTTGAAGCCGACCAGGACTCTGTCGTTGCCGGTCGCATCCACGGTGGCCAGCACCCGGTCAAGCTCCTCGGCGGAGAGCGCCAAGGGCTTCTCGACGAAGACCGCTTTTCCCGCCTCGAGAGCACAACAGGTCAGTTCTGCATGTGAGCTATGTCGGGTGACGATGAAGACGGCGTCGAGAGAAGGGTCCTCAATGACGGCATCCGGATCGGTGCCCAATGCCGAGAACCCGAACCTACGTTGCGCATTGACGGCCGACAGCGACCGCCGTGTGGCGACTCGTGCCAGGTCCACCCCTGGGTGCTTGACGAGATGCGGAAGCAGCATGGACGATGCGTAGTTCCCGGCGCCGATGAAGCCGACCCGCAGGGCTCCCGCTTCCCCGACGCCCCGCGACACGCTCGCGCGGCGTGAGCCGGCCCGCGGCACCGGGCCGGGTGCCGGATGCGTCCGGCCCGGGGCCGATCGAGCCGCGACGGGTTCGCACTCTTCGGGAGCGTCGTACTCGAAGAGGAAGCCCACCCCCTGTAGCGAGCCGTCGCTCAGCTGCTCGTAGACGTTCGGGGCGTCCACGAGGCGGTAGATCCCGGCGATCAGCGGTTGGGGGTCGACCTCCTTGGTGGCCAGCGCGCTCACGAAGCAGTGGAGGTTGCGTCGCTCGGTCCAGCGCACGTAGCCGGCGGGGTAGTCGATTCCGTCGACCTCGTAGCTGCGGTCGTAGCGACCGGGCCCGTACGAGCGTGAGAACCGGAGGTCGAGCTCCTTCTCGTAGTAGTCGTTCCACGGCAGGTCTAACTTGCACTTTCCGATGTCGACCACCGTCGCCCGGTCGCGGGCCAGCCGGGCGGCCAGCTCTACAGGCTGGTTGGAGGAGCCACCCGAGACGAGGAAGATCCGGTCGGCGCCCAGGCCGCCCGAGGCCCTGGCAAGGGCCCGCTCCACTGCAGCCACGCCCTCGTCGGTTGGTGCGGCGCACAGGAGACCGCCGGCCTTCTCCGCCAGCCGGCACCGGTCCTCGTCGGGGTCGAGTCCGACCACGCGAACCCCCGAGGCCACCAGGAGCTGCACGACCAACTGACCCACCAGACCAAGGCCGATCACGCACGCGGTGTCCCCGATCTGCGCGCTCGCCTGGCGAACCCCTTGCAGTGCGATGGAGCCGACGGTGGCGAACGCCGCCAGCTGGGGCGAGACCCCGTCGGGCACCGCCACGCAGAGGTTGGTCGGCACCCAGTTGACCTCGGCGTGGAGCGCGTGCTCGTTCCCGGCGCACGCCACGAGCTGACCGACGGAGAACTCCTCGGCCCCGCTCCCGACCTCGAGGACGACACCGGCGAGCGAGTAGCCGAGCGGAGAGTAGGAGTCGAGGCGGTGCATCGCCTTGTTGTAGGCGGTGAGCGGGCCCTGCTGCTGAACCGTTTCGAGCACCTTCTTGACCTGGTCGGGCCGGGCTCGCGCCATTCCGACAAGCGACATCTTGGACTCTCCGACCTTCATCATCTCGGTGCCGGTGGAGATCAGGGAGTAGAGCGATCGCACGAGCACCCCACCGGGACCGCAGGTCGGGGGAGGCGCATCGATCACCGCGAGCTCTCCCGAGCGGTAGTTCTGCACCACTTGTCTCACCGTTCGCCCGATTCCCTTCTCGGAGACCTCACAGACCGACTCCCGCAGTACGGGCTTGGCGATACCACAGTTCGAGCGTAAGGAGCTGCCAGATCTGCTTGGACCGGTCCTGTCGTCCCGACCGGTGGTCTTCCACGAGACCCCTGACGGCAGGGCGGTTGAGGAAGCCGGTGTCCACGAGCTCGCCTTCGAGCAACGTGTCGTCAATGAGCGTCCGCAGGTCATGGGTCACCCACGACCTGAGCGGTGCAGAGAAGGAAGCCTTGGGTCGGTGGACAATCTCGTGCGGGAGCCATGCCTCGGCGGCACGCTTGAGGGCGACCTTGCCGCTCGTCCCGGAGACCTTGTCCTTGCCCGCCAGGGAGAACGCGGCTCGGAAGACCATCGGATCCACGAACGGCACTCGCACCTCTGTGGATGCGGCCATGCTGGCACGATCTGTATAGGCGAGGTTGAGACCGGGGAGGAACAAGCGGGTGTCCGCCAGGCACATCCGGTTGACGCTGTCGCCGAGGACGTTGTCCTGGTACAGCTGATGATGTTGTTCGATGACGTCATAGACGTCACGGTGGAGATCGGGGCCCAACAGCGCGGCCAACTCGGCGGGCTCGTAGAGGCTGTAACTCCTCCGAAACGCGGCCTCCTCGGGAAGCTCCGCGAAGGTGACGAATCGCTTCGCCCACCGGGCATAGCGAAGGCCACGACCCGCCGCGGTCACCGGCAAACGCCCGACGACGCCGTTGGTCGATCTGTGGACGAATGCGGGCAGCCCTCGGTACCGCCCGGCCAGGACGCATGCCAGGTGTTTGCGGTAGCCCCCGAAGAGCTCGTCCGCACCCATCCCCGACAAGAGGACCTTGACCCCCGCGGCCCGGGCCGCCTCCGACATGAGCAGCGTGTTGATGGCCGCCGGATCACCGACCGGCTCGTCGAGGACGCCCACCATTTTGGGCAGGAGCTCGACCACGTCGGGCTTGAGTTCAATCTCGTGGAGCTCGATCCCGTGGCGCTGCGCGATCTTCCGGGCATAGACCGCATCGTCCGGCATGGCCTCGAGTCGTCGGTCCTCGGCCCGGAAGGTGATGGTGTAGGCGTCGATCAGGGGATTGGCCTGCTTCGCCAGCACGGTCACGATGCTCGAGTCGAGGCCACCGGAGAGAAAGCTGGAGACCGGAACGTCGGCGACGAGGTGTGCGTTCACCGAGTCTTCAATGACCTCCCGGAGGTCATAGTGGGACTCCTGAGCGGCAGCTGCCTCTTCGGCGACGTCCCAATACCGCTCGACGTGGTGCGTGCCGTCGGGTCGGAACTCGCTCCACGTCCCCGGCGGGAGTCTGTCGATGCCACGCAACGAGCACATCTGATCGGGAACCCAGTAGTAGAGCATTGAGGCAACCAGTCCCAACGTGGACGTGTGAAGCTCACTGCCGAAAACGGAGACGAGGGCCTTGATCTCGGAGGCGAACACCACGCCGTCCTTCCGGCGGACGTAGTGCAGCGGCTTGATCCCGAACTGGTCGCGGGCGAGGAAGAGTGATCCCGTGCACTGGTCGAAAATGGCGAACGCGAACATGCCGCGGAAGCGTTTAAGGCAACCCGGTCCCCATCGGCGCCATGCCTCCAGCACGACCTCGGTATCGGAGCTGGTGGTGAAGACGGTACCGCTGGCGGTCAGATCGGCTCGGATCTCGCGGTAGTTGTACAGCTCACCGTTGTAGCAAAGAACGAATGGTGATTTCACCAGCGGCTGCTGGCCATGTTGGAGGTCGATGATCGAAAGGCGGCGGTGGGCGAAATGCACATCCACTCGTTCGTCGCTGTAGGAAAACGACCCTGCCTCGTCCGGACCTCGATGTTCGAGGCACCGTCCCATCTTCACTGCGGCCGCGCAACCGTCGACCTGCTGGTATGCACCGGCTATGCCACACATGTCAGCGTCAGGCACTCACGGCGACGGGTTGCGGGGATTCCGCCGCAAGCTTCTCGTAGACGCCCACGTAGCGAAGAGCTTGATGTTCCCATGCGAGCTCCGTTTCGATTCGCGCGCGACCCGCCCGCCCCATCGATAGCCGCCGGGGTTCGTCGTCGACCAAGTCGACGAGCAACTTCGCCAACTCCTCCACGTCGTTGGGGGTCGCATAGACGGCTGCGTCGGAAGCCGAGATTCGGGTTTCCCACAGATCGAAGGCTACGACCGGTAGCTCGAAGGCCATGTACTCCATGGTCTTGTTCATCGTGGAGACGTCGTTCAACGGGTTCTTCGGATCGGGCGAAATCCCTACGTCGGCCGAGGAGAGAATCGCCGCGACGTCTGCGTCGGGGATACGTCCCGTGAATGTGACGTAGTCGGTGAGGCCGAGGTGGTGGCTCAACGCGACGAGTTCGTCGTAACAGTCGCCCGACCCGATGAGGGTGAAGCCGATGTCGTGCCGGCCGAGTCGGTGCACAACCTGATCCGCCACCTTCAGTACGAGGTCTACACCGTCCTGTGGCCCCATCACACCCAGATAGGCAGCCACGTGGGGTTTGGTCCGCAGGACGCTCGGCTGGGCCGTCGAACGACGAAGCGAGGCGAGGTCCGGCCCTGTGCGGACCACGGTGACGCTCGTCGGGGACACCCCGTCCCGCTCGAGGACGATTCGCCGGTACGAGTCGTTGGTGGCAATCACTTGGTCAGCCGCCCGTGCCGTGCATCGCTCCATGAAGCGCAGCGCTCGATAGACGGACCGGTTCCCGTCCGGGAACCGAGAGAGGAAGAGCTCGGGGCAGAGATCGTGGTGGTCGAACACGAAGGACGACCCGTGGAGGATGCGAAAGAGGACCCCAATGGGCCAGAAGAGGTCCGGAGGATTGCAGCTCTGAACGACGTCGAATCGACCACCGAGGCTGGCCCGGAGGCTGAGCCCCAATGTCATGATGAACGAGTACACGTATTCCAGGACGAAGGAGACGCTCGACGTTCCCGGCGCGTACGGTCGGTACTTGAAGAGATCGACTCCGCGCAACCGGTAGTAGGTCGGATCGCCGGGAGCCTTCGGGCAGACCACCGCGACCCGGAATCCGGCAGCGGTCAGTGACTGGCACTCGAGCCAGACCCGGCGATCGAACGGCACCGACAGGTTCTGGACCAGAATGAGGACGCGCCCACGCCTTCGAGGGCCGACCTCTGCCGCGCCGTGCCGCCTTTTCTCCACGCGCGTGCGCTCTCTGCCTGGGCTCGCTCACCAGGCGAAGCCCTCGTAGCACTCCAACGCCTCGATCTCGGGTCCGAGGTGACCGGCAAGATCGATGATCCTCCCCGGGGGAGAGGCCAGGAGGGCGGCCACCACCTCCTGCGTCGCGTGGGACACGATGGCGATGTCGGCACCGTGAATGGCCTCCTCGGGCCCGTCGGTAAGGATCCGCTTGAGGTGCGGGAGCTTCGACTCCACGTACTGACGATTGGTACCGGCCAGGGAGGATGGGTTGAGGGTGGGGTCGTGAATGCGCACCTCGTAGCCCTTACCGAGCAGGGTCTCTGCCAGATCGACGTATGGGCTCTCGCGCAGATCGTCGCTTCCCGGCTTGAAGCTCAAACCGAGCAGGGCGACTCGGAGTCCGTCGCTGGCGACGACACGGTCGATGGCTTCGTCAATCGTCAACCGGTTGCTTGCCAGGGCGCCTGAGAGCAACGGCACGTCGATGCTCTCGCTCCGCGCCAGGTACAGAAGTGAGCGAAGGTCCTTCGGCAGGCACGACCCGCCGAAGGCGAAGCCTGGCCGCAGGTATCTGGGTGAGATGTTGAGGGTGGTGTCTTCGCAGAAGATACCCATGACCTCTCGGCTGTCGACACCGAGCCGGCTCAATATCCGTCCGACTTCGTTGGCGAACGAGACCTTCGTGGCATGGAACGCGTTGCACGCGTACTTCAGAGCCTCGGCCGTGCGGGGGTGGACGATGCGTAGCGGCGCGTCGAGGAAGGCGAACAGTCGTGACACGGTGGCGATGGTCCGCAGATCTGACGCTCCGATCACCGTGTAGGGCGGAGACAAAAAATCCGCGATACCCGTGCCTTCGCGGAGGAATTCAGGGCATACGGCGACGGTCACGTCCAGTCCCGCCTCTGCGAACGAGGTCTGCACGACAGCGGTGACGTCCTCTACCGTGCCCGGCGGAACCGTGCTCCGGATGACGATCGTGTGGCATCCCTGCGCCGGGGGTGAGTCGCACAGAGGTTGGATGAGGTCTTCGACGACGCGGTAGATGTAGGCGAGATTGGCTTCACCACTGTTGGTGGACGGCGTGCCGACGCAGAGGAGCGAGACTTCGGCGTTCTCCAATGCGTCAGCGGGCCGGACCGACGCGTGGAGCGTGCCGCCGGCGACCGATTCCGCAACGAGGGGTTGCAGCCCGGGCTCGACCACCGGACTGTGACCGGCCGAGATGGCCGCGACCTTCAGTTCGTCCGGATCGACTCCCCAGACGTCGTGACCGTTCGCAGCCAGACAAGCGGCGGAGACGGTGCCGACATAACCAAGCCCGAAGACGGCGACCTTCATGCCTTCGGGCGCCGTGGCGCGGGAGCCAGCCCGCAGCGTGATGGCGTCATGTACAACATGAGCCGTGCGGCGCCGCTGAGATACACATGACTTCGGCGATCAGCTGGCCGGGGTCCAGCCCATGACGGCCTCGGACGCCAGCGCCCTTCGGCCTCTCTCGGTCAGGAGGCTTGGCTGCGCCGGCTGTTCGACGGTTTCTGAGGGGTTCCGGTCGGCCTCTGCAGGGACCACCCCGCGCGCCGCGCCATCGCGACGGCAGCGAGTTGGGAGTTCACTCCGAGCTTCTGCAAAATGGCCTTTATCTGTGACCGAACGGTCGAGATCGACACGAAGGCCGCCTTGGCGATGTCCTCGGCGCAGTTGCCTTCCATGAGTTCTGACAGCACGACCTGTTCACGCTCGGTCAGCCTGGCGAACACCTTGGTGCGGGGACCCCCTCGCCAGGCGTCAGGCGGCTCGCCTGTCGATGTAGCCGGTGCTCGCGAGGCGCTGCCCGGTGGGCTGATACCCAGCAGCCGGATGATCGTCCGGAACAACTGGTCGAACGGTTCGTCCTCGTCGACCACGGCCGACGATCCGGCTCCAAGCCAGGCCGAGGGTCGGTCACCGTCCCCGGCGAAATCGATGACGCAGATCTGGCGTCCGGACTTTTGCACGCGCCTGACGATGGCCGATCCGGATTTCACGTTGAAGGGCCGGAGGTCGATCAACACCAGATCCGGTCCCCATTCCAGCTTCCGCGCGATCTCCTGAGCAGTCGCTGCGGTGTGCATGGTGGCGAATCCGTGCGTTTTCAGCGCGCGAGCCAGCGTACCGGCGAAAAGATTGCTCCCGGCGATCAGGACGCGAGCGGGCGGTACCGGAGGGTCGGTCGAACCTTGGCCGGCACGGCTCATGCGATGATCTCCGCCGAGCGGCCCAACCGTTCGGGCGGACAGGAGGACATTCCCCTGGTTCCGAGTGACCCGCTCCGGGTGGCAGGCGTCGTCACCGCCTCTCGCAGCAGATCGGCTCTGTCCCCGTGCCTCTGTGGACCGCGCCAAATCGGTCCGAATTTCATCGCAATATCGACTCCTGTCCTTATAAAAGAGACTCGCGTTACCGACAATTCGCGTGCCCTTCGGATTCGAGAGGAGTTGAAGTCCAGGCTTCAGCAGCCTTTATTCAGCGTGCCACCGTCACAGATAGAGCCAGCCCTCTAACTATGGAGTCCAGGATCTCGCTCCGTTAGGGGCTAAAGTCACTATTTTTCAGGGCTCCGGTGAACGCTCGAGCCGCTGAGAGGTCCCCCGCGCGTGAAGGAGCACCTGTCGGTGCGCGCGCGCAGATCGAGTTGTCAAAAGGTGTGTTTACGCGGCATTATCGCTGATGGTTACGGCAAACGCGAGGGCATCGATCCTGCGCCCGAGCCGCCACCTCCATGGCCGAATTACCGGTTCGTGCTCACCCAGCGGACGATCTCAGGAAGACGTGCCATCCGGGGGCAGCACGTGGAAGCACACGTGGGACGCCGACGCCGGTGAATCTGTCGACACGACCACCCGGACCGGTGATCCGGGATTCCCCGCGCCGACCTCGCCGGCGGCTCGGCGGATGGCCGCGAGCACCTGGGCGCGACGGGGCAGGGGGAGCTCCTCGAGTCCGCCGATGTGCTGATGGGGAACGACTACCCGGCCGGGAATCTGCGGCCCGCTGATCACGACGACGTCCGCTTCGACCGTCACCGTGGCGCCGGCGAGCCATGGGCCGACGCCACGTGCGGCTCCGGAGCGTGCGACGGCGCAGGCTTCGCACCGCCCTGTATCGGCCGAGTGCTGGCCTGTGCGCTGTGGTGAACCCAGGCCGTGCTGCAAGCGAAAGCCCCTCAATGGTCGAGTCGACGGTGATGTTAGTTGGGGCGAGGGCCGTTCGCTGATGCACTCGTGGGGGCGGGGTATCTACCCGGCGCCGCGTATCACGGTCCGTGGGAATGCCCTCCGAAAGAGCACGCAACAGAGCATGTCCTCACGGCGAGCGGTGCCCGAAGCCTCTAGACGCGCGCCCGGTGCGAGGTTCGACGATCTTGACCTGCCGTGCGGCGGTCCCCGGGTCGTGGTTCGGACGCCCGGGCGAAGACGGATGGAAGGAAAGTCTCGGATCGAGATGTCGCCCCTGGGGGAGCTGTCGTGTCGTCGGATTTGAGCGCGGGCTCGCTATCTGCGTCGGCCGAACAGGCCACACTGACGCCGCTGCCCGATCTGCCCCCGGTGGGCCTGGTCGACGCTCGTGCAGGACGGATAGCGCCTGAGGGCACGTCGGCCCCGCCGTCGGCCCCGCCAGCACCGGCCCCGCCAGCACCGGCCCCGCCAGCACCGGCCCCGCCAGCACCGGCCCCGCCAGCACCGGCCCCGCCAGCACCGGCCCCGCCAGCACCGGCCCCGCGAGCATCGGTCCACAGGCGGAGCAGCGGGCTTCGGGTCCGGCTGCTCGCCCTAGATGTCGCCGCCGTGGTCGCGACGTGGGTCGCCGTGGGCACCGTCGGGACGCCAGGCGTGACGGCGAGCCGCCGGTTGGCGGCGGTCGTCGTAGCGATCCTGGTCACCCTGGCGGCCATGCAGCTGCTCGGGCTCTACCGATCGCGGCTCTGTGTCCAACGCAGCCGCGAGACGTCGCGGATCGTCGTTGCCTGTGTCGCCGGAGCCGTGGCGTTCCGGCTGGTTAAGGGCGACGCCCCTGACGGCGACGCGGTGATCGTGGCTGCGCTCTCCTGCATCCTGGCGCTCATGGTGCTGCGCTGGGCCTTCGGTCAATGGCTGAGCGCTCAACGCGCGCGAGGACGCTACGGCCGAGGCATCGTGATGGTCGGGACCGACGAGGACGCCGTGGACGTCTGGAGGATGCTCCATGCGCAGCCGGAGCTCGGATACGAAGTGAGGGGAATCATCGGAGAGCCCAGGTTCTGTCCCGAATGGGCCGAGCTGCCCAACGACAGGACCATCGACGGGCTACCCGGCATCGCCATGAAGACGGAATCCACCGGCGTCCTGGTGGTGGCGAACGCGCTCTCGGTGGCGGAGATCCGCGACGTGATTGAGCTCAGCACGGCTCACGGACTGCACGTGCAGGTCTGTCCTGGGTTTCGGGGGTTGGCAACGCACCGGGTCCGCCATGTCCCGGTCAGTGGCGAGGCCTTTCTCTACATCGAACCGGGACGGCGCGCGACCTGGCAATTGGCGGCAAAACGTGTGATCGATGTGATCGGAGCCGGCGTCGGAGTGCTGATCGTTGCTCCGATCCTCCTGGTGACGTGGATCGCCATCAGGATCGATGACAACGGACCGGCGCTCTACCGGCAGACGAGGATCGGGCTGCACCGGCAACCCTTCGTGGTCTACAAGATGCGGAGCATGACCTTGGACGCGGAGAACTCCGTCGACGACCTGTCGGGAATCAACGAACGCACCGACGGCCCTCTGTTCAAGGCGGCAGAGGATCCCCGCGTGACCAGGGTAGGAACCGTCATCCGCGCCCTCAGCGTCGACGAGCTCCCACAGCTCTTCAACGTCATCACCGGGAAGATGAGTCTCGTGGGTCCGCGTCCCGCCCTGCCCGAAGAGGTGGCGCAATTCGACACCGAGCTACTGCGCCGCCACGACATGAAGCCGGGGGTGACAGGGCTGTGGCAGCTCGAGGCGCGAAACAGCCCCTCGTTCCACGCCTATCGGAGGCTCGACCTCCTATACCTCGACAATTGGTCGATCGGGCTCGACCTGATGATTCTCGTCGCGACCGTTCCGATGGTGATCATGCATGCGTTGAGGTTCCGCCGGTCGGGACCGGCTCCTTCACACTCTTGATCTGAGCGATGCCGGCGGGTCACTCCGTCTTTTCGAGTCACTCGTTTCGAGTCACTCGACGTCGTCTCGTCACTCGATGCCTTCGAAAGTCGGCATTGATCCTCAAAAGAGGGGATGACGAATCCCAAGAATTCGGGGACTATGGCTGTGACACGACCGGCTGGCGCGCTGGCGTCCGGTTCTCGGCGGTGTCGGAAGGGTTCGGGTTGTGTCCGTCGAAGAGTCGGTGAGCGACCCCGAGGTACGCGGGAAGAGACGGCGAGGGTGACTACCGACGACGGGGATCTGACCCTGGTCGTGGCGGAGGCCCGGGCCGGCGCCGGCGCGGCCTGGGAGACGCTCATCCAGCAGTTCGGAGGGTTGGTGGCCGCCATCGCTAGGCGGTGCCGGCTGAGCGATGCCGACGTGGCCGAGGTGTGCCAGACGACCTGGTTGCGCCTGGTCGAAAATCTCGACCGGATTGAGCAGCCGGAGCGCCTCGGCGCCTGGTTGGCCACCACGTCGAGGCGCGAGAGCTTGAGGATCGCCACGCGGCGAGGTGTCCTCTCCGTGACCGATGCGGTCTACCTGTTAGCCGACGAGGACTTGGACCCGCTCGATGCCGCCCTGCTGAGGGACGAACAACTGGCCATGATCCGGACGGCGACCCAACGGCTCGCGCCGCGCTGTCGGCGCCTGCTCGGCTTGTTGATGGGCGACGACGACCTTCCCTACAAGGAGATCGCCGAACAGCTCAGCATGCCCATCGGCAGCATCGGACCCACCAGGGGACGCTGTCTGGAGCACCTGCGCCAGATTCTCGCCGAGACGGAGCTCACCCAGACTTCCGTTTGAGGTGCGCGCGCGTATCACGGCGGACCCATTGCCCCTCACACCCATTGCCCCTCACCTGCGAAGGGGTTCGTCCGCCACGTCAGGAGCGCCGAGTGAGGTCACGCCGCGAGCAGCCGGTCGAAGGAGCCCGCATCGGGCTCTTCGGTCTGCTGGGGTCGGGCAACATCGGCAACGACGCCTCCATGGAGGCGATACTGCAGTATCTGCAGGCCCGGCACCCCTCGGCGGTGATAGACGTCATGTGCTCCGGCCCGAAAAGGGTGACGGCGGAGTACGGGCTCGATGCCGTCCAGATGTTCTGGTTCGACCGTCATCAGGATCGCCTCTCATCCAAACCGTGGAGCCTCTTGAGGGTGCCGAGCCGGATCGTCGATGTGTTCCGCGTCTCGGGTTGGGTTCGCCGCCACCAAGTGGTGATCGTCCCCGGTGCCGGCGTTCTGGAGGCGAGCCTCCCGCTGCGACCGTGGAACACGCCGTACGGACTCTTCCTGCTCACTGCCTCGGGCAGGCTGTTCAGGACGAAGGTTGCCCTGGTCTGCGTCGGGGCCGGTCCGATCAAGAAGCGAGCGACGCGAACCCTCTCCAACTGGGCAGCCCGGTTGGCCATGTACCGCTCCTACCGCGATAGCCGCTCCCGTGAGGCGATGCGGCGACGCGGTCTCGAAGACGCGGACTCGGTCTTCCCCGACCTGGCCTTCTCCCTGCCCACCCCCGGGGAGGACCGGCATGGTGGGGGTGACTGGTCGACCATCGGCGTCGGCATCATGGCGTATTCCGGATCGAACGACGACCGCGACCGGGCCCAGGATGTCTACCGAGCCTACGTCGACGACATGAAGGGGATCGTGTGCAGGCTGGTCGACGACGACCGTAAGGTCCGCCTGTTCATCGGGGACACCGACGGGTCCGACGACGCGACGGCGCGCGAGATCCTCACTGCCGTTCGTGAGCAATGCCCTGACTTGGACGAAACCTGGGTCGTGGCCGAACCGGTCACGACCTTCAGCGAGGTCATGGAGTCGATGGAGCCGCTCGGAGCCATCATTGCGACCCGGTTCCACAATCTCGTCGC
Source organism: uncultured Acidimicrobiaceae bacterium (assembly GCA_963779735.1). Lineage (GTDB taxonomy): Bacteria > Actinomycetota > Acidimicrobiia > Acidimicrobiales > RAAP-2 > Bog-473. The sequence goes on along the minus strand of CAVZZJ010000009.1, from coordinate 60,490 downwards.
TGCACTCAAACTCGCCAAGCCGACGATCGCCATCGGCTACTCCGACAAGCATCGCGACCTGATGGCGGACGCGGGCCTGGCCGAATTCAGCCACTCGGTCGAGTCATTCGACCTCGACGTCCTGGTCGAACAGCTCCATGACATGGAACGTCGCGCGGAGCCGTTGCGGCGGGCCCTGTGCTCGCACAACGCGGAGTTGGCCGAAGTGCTCGACCGCCAGTTCGACGAGTTGGACGACGTCCTGTTCGGCCTGGGTGTCGTGCGAGGTGCAGACCGTGCGCCGGCCTACGCGGGCACCGGCGGGGAGGTGCGGTGAGCGCACCCATCTGCCGCCGGTGCCGTGGGGAGTCCGGCGATCTGCTGGTTGACCTCGGGGATCGTTGTCTCCTTCGGCATGATGCACGATCCCGATGATCCCGATGATCCCGATCAGCGCGATCAGCGCGAGGCCCCGAGGGGCTTACGTCCAGCCACCGCGGTGCGCATCACCGTGCTTTCCTTCGTGACCGATCTGCAGCCCGACGTGCGCAAGGAGTTTCCCGAGGTCGAGGGCTCGGGGGGTTGGGTGGATGCCGGGACCCTGCGCGAGCCGACAGGTGTCCCATGACCATCTCGTCGGCCTCGGCATACAAGCGAGAGTTCTGGTCTCACGAGAACTTGAAGTACCTGCGGCCGCACTACCGCATGCGCAAGGTGGCACGGGTGGTGAATCGTCTCGCCGACGGCAAGGCGTGCCGGCTGCTCGACGTAGGATGCGGCCCGGCCGCGCTTCGACAGCTCCTCGACCCGAATATCGCCTATCACGGCATCGACATCGCGATTCAACAACCCTCGCCGGAGCTCGTCGAACGTGACCTCCTGCGGGAGCCGATCGGCTCCGACCACGCGCCCTTCGACCTGATCGTGGCACAGGGGTTCTTCGAGTACATGGCCGACGCGCAGTCCCGAAAGTTCGCTGAGATCGCTGACCTGCTGGGCCCGGAGGGCAGGTTCGTGGTCACCTACGTCAACTTCGACCATCGTCGTCCCTACTATTACGCGCCCTACAGCAACATCCAGCCCTCCGCCGCATTCCGGAGGAGCCTGGCCGAGCACTTCGTCGTCGAGAGGCAGGTTCCGACCGCGCACAACTGGAACCACAGCGAGCCCGGGCGCTGGTTGGTACGGGCACCCAACATGTACATCAACGTGAACGTCCCGAGGCTCACGAGCTGGCTCGCTGCCGAGTACATCTACGTCTGCCGACCGCGACCTGATCCAGCGTGACAACGGGGCGGTGCCCGGGGTTTCGATACCGCGGTACGTATCAGGAAGCGGATCGGCCCCTCACAATTCACGTTCATTGGTGGTCAGATCGGGGAGTCATGTCGTACCGGTGTGCGTTACTGCTTGTGCGGTGTGCCCCCCATAGGGACCTTTCTCGACATCGTGCTAGGCGGTCCGTTTCATGAAGGTGGTCCTCTTCTGCGGCGGACTCGGGATGCGGATGCGTGACGGGGTCACGACCGGACCCAAGCCAATGGCGCTGGTGGGGGAGCGGCCGTTGATTTGGCACGTGATGCGGTACTACGCCCACTTCGGCCACACGGACTTCGTTCTGTGTCTCGGCTACGGCGCATCCGCCGTAAAGGACTTCTTTCTCCACTACGACGAGACACGTTCGAACGATTTCGTCTTGGAGCGGGGTTCGCACGAGCCGTCGTTGTTCAGGACCGACACCGCTGACTGGCAGATCACCTTCGTGGACACCGGCCTGAGCTCCCCGATCGGGGAGCGGCTTCGTCGAGTACGTCGATTCGTTGCCCACGAACCGATGTTCATGGCCAACTACGCCGATGTGCTCACGGATGCGCCGCTGCCCGACATGATCGATCGCTTCGCGACGACCGACGCGGTGGCCAGCCTGTTGGCCGTACCACCACAGTCCTCGCACCACGCGGTGGACATTGGCGACGACGGGTGGATCACTGGCGTGACGCCCATGCGGGACCTGCGTCATTGGGAGAATGGCGGCTACTTCCTCTTTCGGCCGGATATCTTCGACGAGCTCAACGAAGACGAAGACCTCGTCGAGGACGCTCTGGCCCGTTTGGTTCGCAGGGGCCGGGTCCTCGCGTACCCCTACAAGGGCTACTGGTCGCCGGCAGACACAGTGAAGGAGCGGATACAGCTCGACGAGCGGTACCACCGCGCCGACTGTCCGTGGATGATCTGGGACCCGGAACGATGCGCGACCGTGGCGGGGAGCGGCGACATCGGATCTGGAGACTATGCGTCGCCCGCTGTTGGGCGCTGATCCGTCGTGCTCCCCCTACGCTTCGAGCTACCGGTTGAGAGTCCACTTACGGTGCTGGCGATCGGCGCCCACCCCGATGACATTGAGATCGGAGCGGGAGGGACGCTGCTGACGCTCGCCGCCAGCCAGCCCCGGTTGGTTGTCCGCTACGTCGTGCTCACCGGGACCCGAGAGCGCCATGCCGAAGCTCGTGATGCTGCGGCGGCATTCCTTCCGGAGGCCGACGTCACGGTCGACCTTCTCGATCTGCCCGGCGGTCGACTTCCGATGGTGTGGGATCGCGTGAAGGAGGTCCTCGAGGACGTCGGACGAACCTGCGTGCCCGATCTCATTCTCGCTCCGTCGTCGAGCGATCCTCACCAGGACCGCCGGACGCTCGGGCAGGTGGTACGCATGGTCTTTCGGGAGCGGTTGTGCTTGTCCTACGAGATCCTCAGGTGGGACGGCGACCTCGGTCGCCCGAGGCTGTATGTCCCCCTCACACCAGAGGTGATGCACCGTAAGGTCGAGCTACTCCATAAGTGTTTCCCCTCCCTGGCGGGGCGCGACGGGTGGGACGACGAGGTTTTCCTTGGGTTGGCCCGTCTGCGCGGCATGGAGTGTCGGGCACGCTACGCGGAGGGGTACACCTCCGCCGAAGGCGGTGATCGCTCCGTCGGAGCAGCCGCGGAGGGACGCACCCGGGCGGGGACCGACGGGGAAGCGCCTCGGTGCGCGGGGACGGGACGCGTGTCAGTCCTGGTCGATCCCGATCTATCTCCACCGGAGCTGCGCCAGTCCGCCTACGACGGCAACGTGGTGGTCCTCACGACGCTGCGGAGCGTGGGTTCGCTCGTCGACCACGTACGAGAACAGCTCCTCGACCTGTTCGCACCCTATGAACCGGAGTACGCGCACGAGCATATCGACAAGACGGAGATGGCGAAGCTGCTGGACGACTGGAAGCCTCGCTTCATTCATTCACCCAAGTCGAAAGAGCTGGTCCGCGCCATCATCCGCGAGGCGGGCTTCCCCGCGGGGGAGACCCACTACGACCTCCCGAAGCCTCGCACTTCCTTTCCAGCGGGTCACCTGACCACCGGCATCGCGCACGCGTTCCGCTGGCATCGCGACACCTGGTACAGCGCGCCGGTTCAGCAGATCAACTGGTGGCTTCCCGTTTTCCCTGTCAGCTCGGACAACGCCATGTGCTTTGACCTCCAAGCCTTCAACCGAGCCGTGGCGAACAGTTCGGGCGGATTCGACTACTACAGGAACAACAGGGCGCGGCTGACCACCGCAGCCCAGGTCAACGTGGAGGAGCAGGCCCGGCCGGCAGCCCTACATCACGCTCCAAGCGATGAGCTCGTGGTCCTGCCACATGTCGGCGGCGTGGTGCTGTTCTCCGGGGCACAGCTCCACGCCTCCGTCCCGAACACGTCGGGGAGGGCCCGTTTCAGCGTCGACTTCCGGACGGTCGACGTGACGGATCTCCATTCCGGGCGCGGCGCTCCGCTGGTCGACGTGAGCTGCACGGGCACTGCCATCCGAGACTTCCGCCGAGTCTCCGACGAAGCTGCATTCGACGAGGAGTGGGTGGTCCGGTCGTTTGGCGAGCCTCCGGCGGGATCGGTCCTAGTCTTCGCGCCGCCGGCACCCGAGGGTGCCGAGCTCCATGGTTGACCACCGTCCGAATAGGCGGCGTCGCCCTGGTGGGCCGCACGCGGACGCCTGGTCACGAGCCGAGGAGGTTCGCACGAGGCGACTCAGCGCCGTGCCGAGATTGAGCATCGGGTTGCCGGTCTACAACGGGGAACGCCACATCGGTGAAGCGCTCGAGGCGCTGCTGGGACAGACCTACGAGGACTTCGAGCTCATCGTGTCGGACAACGCATCGATGGACGGCACATCCGAGATCTGCCTTCGCTATGCGCGGCAGGACCACCGTATCCGTTACATCCGGCAGGAGCGCAACATCGGCCTCGTGCCGAACCACATCTTTGTGCTCCAGCAGGCCAGAGGGGAGCTGTTCAAGAGCGCCGCGCATGACGATCTCTATGCGCGTGACCTGTTGGCACGCTGTGTCCACGCGCTCGACGACGACCCACATGCGGTGCTGGCACACAGCTGGTCTGCCGTGGTTGACAGCTCCGGCAGCGTGGTCGGCACGTTCGGCCCCGGAGTGGCCCTCGACGCACCGCGGGCGGCCGACAGGTTCCGGAGCGTGCTCTATGAGGGCTGCCATGACTACGAGTACGCAGTGATCCGCACCCGGGCCCTGCGACGCATGAGGGCCCAGGGGAGCTACCACTTCGCTGATCGGGTGCTCAATGCCGAACTCGCCTTGCACGGCGGCTTTCGACAGGTGGAGGAGTGGATGTACTTCCGCCGGGAACATCCTGGACAACTGCCCAAAAAGGTGCGCGAGCGATGCGCGACGATGGACCCGCGGCGCGCGAACCGTCTGCGCCATCCGGTCGTCCGCCTCTACGGCGAGTACGTGTGGGCGTACTTGGCGGCCATCCGCCGGGCTCCCCTGTCGGTCGCCGAGCGGTGCGAGTGCGTCGGGATCCTCAGCCAATACTTGACTTCTCGGGCGATTCCCGCGCTGGGCAGGTCCCTCAACCGCGAACGGTTGTACGAGGATACGCTGTCCAGCGCGCCGTCGATCCCGGTCGACGTGATCGTGCCGGGCCGGAGAGAGAGTCTCCCCGATGAGTCTCCGGGAGTTCTCTCATGAACGTGCGTCCCGTGCTCGGGGGGTCCTGACCGAAGCCGTCGGTGCAGGTCCCGCTCGACTCGGCCCGTCGATGCCGTTGCGGTGGTCGCCGACGACCCGTTCAGGCCGCAGAGATCGGCCGCGATCTCCGCGACGCATGCTGCGCACTCCAGCCGAACCACACGAGTGGTGGCTCGACTGCGGCGCCACCTAGTCTCGGAGTCTCGGCCGATCTGAGTGGGGGGTGTCGTGACGGCGAGGACCGTGTCGTGACGGCGAGGACCGTGGACATCACCGTGGCCATTGAGGGAATCGCGAGCCGATGAAGCTGGTGGGAGTAGAGCTGGTCCGCCTGGCTGTCCCTTTCCGCTCGGACGTCGGGACGGCGGTGGGCGTGCACCGGACCCGCTCGCTGCTCTTCGTGCGGGTGGTCACCGAGCAGGCGGAGGGATGGGGCGAGTGCGCCGCGCTCGGCGAGGGGACGGTGGTCGACCCAAGCGTGGACGTCGTCGAGGGTGCGGTGGCGGCGCGCGGGGTCAGGCGGCTGGTGGACGCCTCGGCCGCACGGGGCGGGCAGCTGCCCCGCGAGAGCGAGATCGCCCAGCTCTTCGGGAGCTCGGCGCCCGATCGCATGATGGCCGCGGTGTTCGAGATGGCCGTGGCCGACGCCGAGCTCCGGCTCTCGGGCCGCTCCCTGGCCCAGGTACTGGAGGTGGGTGAGGGGTTCGACGTGCTCCCCGTGGGGGCCGCGATGGGGATCCCACCCGGTCGAGACCTGGGGGTCCTGCGCGAGCAGGTGACCGAGGCGGTGGCGGGCGGTGCGGCCCGGGTGCGGGTCAAGATCGGGCCGGGGTGGGACCTCGAACCGGTGGCGGTGCTGCGAAAGGATCATCCCGACGTCGTGCTCCAGGTGGACGCCAACGGGTCGTACGGGCTCGGGGACGCCGAGCGGCTGGGCCGACTGGGCGGGTTCGGGGTGCTGTGCATAGAGCAACCCCTGCCGCCGGCCGATCTGGTGGCGCTGGCCGAGTTCGCCGACCGCATCTCGCTCCCGGTCTGCCTCGATGAGTCGCTCACCTCCCCCCGCCGGGTGTTGGACGCCCTGCGCAACCGGGCCTGCCAGATGGCCTGCCTCAAGCCGGGCCGGCTGGGCGGGCTGAGGGCCACCCGGGTGGCCCACGCCGCGTGTGCCACCGCCGGTGTACCGGTCTTCGTGGGCGGGTTCTTCGAGGCCGGACTCGGGCGGGCGGCCAATCTGGCGTTGGCGGCCCGGCTGGCCCAGGACGCCGCCGGCCTGGTCGGCGACTTGAGTCACCCGGCGACCTACCTGTCCGCCGATCCGTGCGGCACCGAGGCCTATCCCGAGGTGAGGGACGGGTGGGTGCAGGTGCCCCGTGGTCCGGGCGTCGGCTCGGAGCCGACCGCGGCGGCGCGCCGCCATCCCGACGCGCGCCGCGTTTGGTTCCCGGCAACGTAGACTCGACGCTCCATGCATCGTGCCCTGCTCGAGCGTCGTATCCGAGACGTCCACGCACGCCTGGTGCGCGCCCGGGAGGATCTGGCGGTTCTCGACGAGCAGCTGGCCGTGGTGATGGAGTCGGCCGAGGAGATGCGGGTGCGCTCGCTCGTCTCCGAGACACCGCTGGCCGCGCACGAGCACAGCGAGGCGGCGCGCCACGCCGATGCCATGGCCAAGGCGCGCGACGCCCTGGCCGGCACGGTGCGCGACCTGGAGCGACGCCAGGACGAGCTCCTGGCCGACGTGACCACCGGACGATCGTGACCGGGGCGGGGACCCTGGCCCGGGTGGTGATCGCCGAGGACGAGGCGATCATCCGCCTCGACCTGAAGGAGATACTCACCTCGGCCGGCTACGAGGTCGTCGGCGAGAGCGGGAGGGGCGACGAGGCGGTGCAGCTGGTGGAGGAGCATCTGCCCGACCTGGCCATCTTGGACATCAAGATGCCCGGCCTCGACGGGCTGCAGGCGGCCCGCGAGATCACCTCGCGCTTCCAGGTGGCGGTGGTGCTCCTCACGGCGTTCAGCCAGCGCGACCTCATAGAGGAGGCCCGCGACGCCGGGGTGTCGGCGTACCTGGTCAAGCCCTTCCAGCCCCGAGAGCTGCTGCCGGCCGTGGCCGACGTGCTGTCACGGGCCCGCCAGGAGTGGGCCATCGCCGACGAAGAGTCCGGTGAAGCGTCGGGGGGCGGGGGAGCGGAGGACAAGATCGCCACCCGGCGTGTGGTCGACCAGGCCAAGGCCACCCTGATGGACCGCAACGATCTGGCGGAGCACGAGGCCTTCAGCTTCATTCAGCAGACGGCCATGCAGAGACGGGTCCGCATGCGCGACGTGGCTCAGCAGATCGTCGACGGCACCCTGACCCCGTAGTGCAGCCGCCCACGCGGGGTCCGCTGTTCCTCCTCGACGGCATGTCGCTGGCCTTCCGGGCCTACTTCGCGTTGCCCGACACCCTGGCCACCACCTCGGGGATCGTGACCAACGCCCTGCACGGGTTTGTGTCCATGGTGGCCTACGTCATCAACGAGCACCAGCCCGCGTCCCTGGCGGTCGCGTTCGACCTGCCCGGCGCGACCTTTCGCGACGAGATGGTCGCCGACTACAAGGCCGGACGGGCCGAGACGCCGGACAAGCTGCTGCCCCAGTTCGACATGATTCGCGAGATCATGGAGGCCCTGGCCATCCCCGTCGTCGAGGCGCCCGGCTTCGAGGCGGACGACGTCCTGGCCACGCTGGCCACCGAGGCCCGCGATCGCGGCACCGACGTGGTGGTCGTCACCGGGGACCGGGACAGCTTCCAGCTCATAGAGGACCCCCATGTCCGAGTCCTCTACAACCGCCGCGGGGTGAGCGACTACTCCCTTTACGACGAGGCGGGCATCGTGGAGCGCTGCGGCGTGCCGCCCTCGCAGTACGTGCTGCTGGCCGCGCTGCGGGGGGACCCGTCGGACAACCTGCCCGGAGTGCCCGGGGTGGGGGAGAAAACGGCGGCCAAGCTGCTGACCACCTATGGGGACCTGGACGGAATCTACGCCCACCTGGGCGAGCTCTCACCCAAGCTGCGGGAGAACCTGGCCAAGAACGAGGACCTGGCCCGCTCCAACGCGGCCGTGATCCCCCTCGTGCGCGACGTGCCGCTCGGGGTGCACGTGGACCAGCTCCGGCTCGGCACCTGGGACCACGGGACGGCCGAGGCGGCGTTCGCCCGCTACGAGCTCAAGACCCAGTGGCGGCGCATGGAGGAGCTGTTCAGCTCGGGAGCGCTGGGGCTGCCCGCCGGGGGGCCGGCCGCAACGCCCGCCGCCGCGCCCGCCGCAGCGCCGGTCGGGACGCCCGCCACCGTTCCCCCCGCGGCGCGGGCCAAGCCGGCCGACCCCGTCGACGTGCGGGCACCGGCCACGGCCACAGCGGCGGTCGAGGATCTCGCCACTCTCGCCCCTGGGCCCCTCAGCCTGGTGGCGCGCTGGGAAGGGACGCCGGGGCGCAGCCCCCTCAGCGGCCTGGCGCTGGTCGCCCCCCTCCGCGCGGTGACGCTGCGCGCCGACCTTTTGTCCGCGGCACCGGTGGTCGGCGCGCTGAAGGCCGCGCTGGCTCTCCCGGTGGTGGGCCACCAGGTCAAGGAGGCGATGCGCTCGCTCCTGCCCCTGGGGATCGACTGCACCGGGCTGGTCATGGACACCGGCGTGGCGGCGTACCTCCTCGACGCGTCGAGCGGGGAGTACGAGCTGGCCGACCTGCGCGGCGCCGGCGGCCAGCTCCAACTGATGACCGGCGAGGCGGAGACCCAGACCCTGGTGGAGGAGGGGAGGGAGGTGGCCGAGCTGGCCGAGGGGTACCGGGCGCGGCTCGACGCCCTGGACATGGGCTCGCTGCACGACGACATCGAGACGCCGCTGGTACGGGTGCTGGCCAAGATGGAGGTGGCCGGCATCGGCATCGACCGGGTCGAGCTCACCAAAATCAGCGGCGAGCTGAAGGGGTCGGCGGCCGCGCTGCAGGGAAGGGTGCAGGAGCTGGCCGGGCACGAGTTCAACGTCAACTCCACCCAGCAGCTGCGCACCGTGCTCTACGACGAGCTCGGCCTGACGCCGGGCAAGAAGACGAAGACGGGCTACTCGACCGACGCCCAGACGCTCGAGAGCCTGCGGGGCGTCCACCCGATCGTGGACGCGCTGCTGTCCTATCGCGAGGTGGAGAAGCTCCGCTCGACCTACGGCGAGAACCTACTGGCCGAGGTGGCCGCGGACGGAAGGATCCACGCCTCGTTCCGCCAGACGGTGGCCCGGACGGGACGGATCTCCTCGGACAGGCCGAACCTGCACAACATCCCGGTCCGCACCGAGCTGGGCAAGCAGTTCCGACGCGCCTTCGTGCCGGCGGCCGGGTGCACCTTCTTGGTGGCCGACTACGACCAGGTCGAGCTGCGGGTCATCGCCCATCTCTCCGGCGACCCGGGGCTGATAGAAGCCATGACCTCGGGCTCCGACGTCCACCGGGTGGTGGCGTCGGGGGTGTTCCGGTTGCCCGCCGAGGAGGTGACCCACACCCAGCGCGAGTTCGCCAAAATGGTCTCCTACGGCCTGGCCTACGGCATGGAGGCCTACGGGCTGAGCCAGCGCCTCGGCGTGCCGGTGGAGGAGGCGGCCGCCATCATGGACAGCTACTTCGGGGCCTTCCCCCGGGTGAAGCAGTACATGGACGAGACGGTGGCCGAGGCTCGGGTGCGGGGGGCGACGTGCACCGAGTTCGGCCGGGTCCGACCACTGCCCGACCTGCACGCCTCGAACTACCGCCTGAGGCAGGCCGCAGAGCGTCAGGCGATGAACGCCGGAATTCAGGGGCTGGCCGCCGACATCTTCAAGCTGGCCCTGGTGCGGCTCGACCGGTCCCTCGAGCAGGGAGGGCTGACCAGCCGGCTCGTCCTCCAGGTCCACGACGAGGTCATCGTCGAGGTGGCGGCCGGGGAGGAGGCCGAGGCGGGCCGCCTCACCGAGGATGCCCTCACCGGTGCGGCCGACCTCAAGGTCCCCCTGACCATCTCCATGGCGACGGGTCCGAGCTGGGCGGCGGCCAAGGGCTGAGCGCCCTGGTAATCTGTAGCGCCCAGCTGGCACCGGCGGCGGGGCACCCGTATTGGACTCACACCGACCCCGGCGCGGTCAAAGCGAGCTTCTCCATGTCCGACGTACGCACCTCCCTCCTCTCCCGCCCCGAAGACATGGGGACATTCGACGCCGAGGGCAACTACACCCCGCGCACCATCGTCGACGACGACCTGGACGGCGCCGATCTCGAGCAGGCGATGGGCGACTCCATCATTGAGTTCGAGGATGGGGACGTGATTGAGGGGACGGTCGTGAAGATCGACCGCGACGAGGTTCTGCTGGACATCGGCTTCAAGTCCGAGGGTGTGATCCCGGCCCGGGAGCTGTCGATCCGCAACGACGTCCACCCCGAGGAGATCGTCTCCCTGGGCGAGCACATTGAGGCGCTTGTCCTCCAGAAGGAGGACAAGGAGGGACGCCTGGTCCTCTCCAAGAAGCGGGCCCAGTACGAGCGGGCGTGGGCGACGATTGAGAAGAAGAAGAACGACGGCGAAATGGTCTCCGGCCCGGTGATAGAGGTCGTCAAGGGTGGCCTCATCGTCGACATCGGCCTGCGGGGCTTCCTGCCGGCGTCGCTGGTGGAGCTGCGCCGGGTGCGCGAGCTGCAGCCCTACGTGGGCCGGGTGATCGAGGCCAAGATCATTGAGCTCGACCGCAACCGCAACAACGTGGTCCTCTCCCGCCGGGCCTACCTCGAGGAGGAGCAGAAGGAGCAGCGGGGCGACTTCCTGGCCAATCTCAAGCCGGGCGAGCGGCGCAAGGGCACGGTCTCCTCGGTGGTCAACTTCGGCGCCTTCGTCGACCTCGGCGGGATGGACGGTCTCGTCCACGTCTCCGAGCTCAGCTGGAAGCACGTCGACCACCCCTCGTCAGTGGTCCAGGTGGGCGACGAGATCGAGGTGGAAGTCCTCGATGTCGACCTGGACAAGGAGCGGATCTCCCTGTCGCTCAAGTCCACCCAGTCCGACCCCTGGCAGGAGTTCGCCGACAGCCATGCCGTCGGGCAGCTGGTCTACGGCCGCATCACCAAGCTGGTCCCCTTCGGCGCCTTCGTGCAGGTCGGTGACGGGATTGAGGGGCTGGTGCACATTTCGGAGATGGCCGTGCACCACGTGGACCTCCCCGAGCAGGTGGTGACGCCCGGCGAAGAGCTGTGGGTCAAGATCATCGACATCGACCTCCAGCGCCGGCGCATCTCGCTGTCGATCAAGCAGGCGGCCGAGGGCGGCGAGGTGTCCGAGGAGTACCGCGAGGCCTTCGGCGAGCACGCCTACGACGCGGAGGGCAACTACATCGGGTTCGACTATGCCGAGGGCGAGTTCATGCCCGAGACCGAGGCGCAGGCCGCGTGGGCCGACTTCGCCGAGGAGCTGGGCACCCCGGTGATCGTGCCCGAGTCATTGGCCGTTCCCGGCCCGGCGGAGGCAAGCGAGGCAAACCAAGCGGGCGTGGCCACCGAGGCGGGCGAGGCAGCCGAGGCAGCCGGGGCAGCCGGGGCAGCCGGGGCGGGCGTGACCAGCGAGGCAGGCGAGGCAGGCGAGTCGGTCAGCTGACCCGCTGGTCGAACTGGATGGTGTTGCCGTCCGGATCGCGCACGAACATGGAGCGGACCCGGCCCCCGGCCGGTTCGCCGTACAGCGTCGTGTCCGAGCCGCTCTCGCTGGGCTCGACCACGATCGGGGTGCCGGTGGCACGCGCCCGCTCGGCGATGCCGTCGATGTCGTCCACCCAAAACCCGAAATGGTGCACGCCGATCTGGAAGAGGGGCTTCGGATCGCCCTCATAGGGAGCCGTGAGGCCCTCGTCGAGCACGATGAACGGCTCGTCGGCACCCTCTCGCTCCCGCAGGTACACGCCACGGCGGCGCGTCACGGTGCCCTCAATGGTGAACTCCTCCTGGGAGTCGAGGGAGACATGGAGCCCGACCACATCGGTCCAGAACGGCAAGCAGAGGTCGACGTTTCGGACCCCGATGGCAACATGGGAGACGTTCTTGATGGCCATGGTGCGAGCCTAAAGAAATTGCGCGTCTGTTGCTGGGGCGCCGGCCCGGGGCGCACAATGGCCGGCGTGGCCACCGGACTCCCGCTGCCGTGCTTGCGGCCGGCGGCGACGGTCGCCGGCTACCCGGATGGCAGCTGATTCGTTGCCCGACGGCCGCCGTGCCCTACGATGCCCCCCCATGCCTGAGGCACCCCCCGTTGTCACCGGCCGCCTGCGGGTGGTGGCGGCCGTCGCGGTGGTGCTGGTGGTGGCCGCGGGAGTGGTGCTGCGGTTCGTGACGCATTCGGCCCTGTGGCTGGACGAGGCGCTCACGGTCGACCGCTCCCGCCTCCCCCTCTCCCAGATCGCCGACTCTGTAAAGCAGGACGGGGCGCCCCCGCTCTACTACTACCTCCTCCATTTCTGGATGGAGCTGTTCGGCCAGTCCAACTTGGCCACCCGCTCGCTCGAGGGGGTGATCGGCGTGGCGACGCTCCCCGTCGCCTGGCTGGCCGGTAACCGGTTCGGGGGACGGTCGGTGGCCTGGACGACGGTCGTCCTCCTGGCCAGCGCCCCCTTCGCCGTCTTCTACGCCACCGAGGCGCGCATGTACGGCCTCATCATCCTGCTCACCGGGTGCGGCTTCCTGGCCCTGCACCGTGCCCTGGCCTCGCCTCGCCCGGGCAACCTGATCGCCGTCGCCGTGGTGACGGCCGCCCTCCTCTACACCCAGTACTGGTCGTTGTACCTGGTGGGGGTGGTCGGGCTGTGGCTGCTCGTCACCACCTGGTGGTCGCGGCGCCACGATCGCAACGACGCCGGACGGTGGAAGCGGCCGCTGACCGCCCTGGGGGCTATGGCCGGGGGGTGCATCCTCTTCGTGCCGTGGCTGCCGATCTTCATCTACCAGTCCCGTTACACCGGGACCCCGTGGGCGGCGCCGCCCAACTTCACGGCGGTGATCAACGCCGTGACCGGCTTCACCGCCAATCAGGGCTCCCTCTCGGCGGCCGGGACCGATCAGGGGCGCCTGCTGGCCCTGCTCTACTTCTCCATGTCGGCCCTGGCCCTCTTCGGGATCGGCCGGAGCCGGCGCTTCATCGACCTGGACCTGCGCACCCGACCGCCGGCGCGGGGCATGACCGTCGCGGTGGTGGGCACGCTGTTCGCCGCCATCGCCGGCGGCATCATCACCAAGAGCGCCTTCTCGCCCCGCTACGCCGCCGTGGTGTTTCTGCCGCTGCTGCTGCTGGTGGCCCTGGGGACGACCAGGTTCCTCGACACGCGCGTCCGACTCGGCCTGGTGGCCGTCGCCGTGGTGGCCGGGTTCGTCGGGTCGGCCCAGAACGTCAACACCCAGCGCACCCAGGCGCCCCAGGTGGTGGCCGTGATCAACGCCCACGCCCAGCCGGGCGACATCATCGCCTTCTGCCCCGACCAGCTGGGACCGGACGTCTACCGGGTGATCGACCACCCGTCGGACTACGACATGGCGACCTTCCCCCGGGGGACCGGGCCGCAGTTCGTGGACTGGGTCGACTATGCCAGCGTGGTGCACGCCGCCAGCCCGGTGGCCTTCGCCGACAAGCTGGCCGCCGCCGCCGGCTCCGATCACCGCATCTGGCTGGTGTGGCAGCCGGGCTACGAGACCTTCGGGGTCAAGTGCGAGACCCTGGCCGCCACGCTGCTGGCCAGCAGCCATCTGGGCGGGCACAACTGGGTGATCAACAACGGGTTCAAGTACTACGAGCCGATGAACCTGACCGAGTACGCCCCGTTGCCCGGATGAGCCCGCCTTCCCGATCAGCCCCGCTGCCCCGATGAGCCCGCCTTCCCGATGAGACAGGCCGTCCGGGAGGCGGTGCTGCCCTACCTGGTCGCCCGGGTCGTGGTGCTGGGAGCGCTGGGCCTGGCCCACTTCATCGTCGACCGCACCCATCCGGCGGCGGCGGGTGTCGCCGCCCGCGTGCACGAGGGGCTGCTCGGCTGGGATGCCGGTTACTACAAGACGATCGCCCGGGTGGGCTACGCCCCGCTGGGGCGCCAGGGGCTCCGCTTCTTTCCCGCCGTCCCGCTCCTGACGCATGTCGTGGCGTGGCTACCCGGGTTGGGGGACGGGCCGGCGTTGCTGGTCGTGGCCAACGTGGCCGCCTTCGTGGCCACGGCGCTCTTCTTCGTGCTGGTGCGCCGCGAGACCGCCAGCGCGGAGGTGGCCCGCCGGGCCATCTGGTTCCTCAGCCTGTTCCCCGCCGCCTTCGTGCTGGTCATGGGCTACGCCGAGTCAACCCTGCTCTGCTTGTCCATCGGCTGCTTCCTGGCGCTCCGGCCCGGGCCCCACGTGGGTCGGGCGCGGCCGAACTTCGCCCTGGCGGGGGGGCTGGCGCTGGCCGCCGCGCTCACCCGCCCGATCGGCGTGCTGCTCGCTCTCTCGGTGGCCGTCGAGCTCGTGCGCTGGTGGGTCAGGCTGGACCGCCGCCGGCGGCTGGCCGGGTTGGGGGCGGTGGCGGCGCCGTTCGTCGGGCTCCTCGGCTTCGGACTGTGGGCGCAGCACGTGGTGGGCGACCTCTGGGCACCGCTGCGGGTGCAGTTCGAGTCGTCCCACCACGGAGGCCTCTCGGATCCCTTCGTCACCCTCCAGCACGACGCGCGCGGCCTCCTCCACGGCCACGTCGGCACCGCCCTGCACGTCCCGTGGGTCCTGTTGGCCGTCGTGCTGCTGGTCATCTGCTGGCGCTGGCTCCCGGCCTCGTACACGTTGTACGCGGCCGGCGTCCTGGTGGTGGCCGTGGCCGGGTCCAACCTCGACTCCTTCGAGCGCTATGCCCTGAGCGTGTTCCCCCTCACCATGGCCGCCGCCCTGGTCTGCGGGCGACCCCTACTGGAGCGGACGGTGCTGGTGCTGTTGGCCGCCGCCCTGGCGGGGTACGCCCTGCTGGCGTTCCTGAACATCTCGGTTCCGTAACCCGTGTTGTCCCCGTCGAACCGGTATCCTGCTCCCGATGCCTGACGATGCACCGGTGGTGATTGCGGGCGCGGGGCCGGGGGGCCTGACCGCGGCCTACCAACTGACGAAGCGAGGGGCGCACCCGGTCGTCCTCGAGGCCGACTCGGTGGTGGGCGGGATCAGCCGGACCGTCGTGCGCGACGGCTGGCGGTTCGACCTCGGTGGCCACCGCTTCTTCACCAAGGTGCCCGAGGTGGAGGCCCTGTGGCACGAGATCCTGCCCGACGGCGACTTCCTCCTCCGCCCGCGCATGAGCCGCATCTTCTACCAGGGCAAGTACTACGACTACCCGCTCAAGGCGATGAACGCGCTGCGGAATCTGGGGCTGTGGGAGTCCATCCTGTGCGGCTTCTCGTACATCTGGGCCCGCATCCGGCCCCCTGCCGACCAGGACAACTACGAGAACTGGCTGGTGGCCCGCTTCGGTTGGCGGCTGTACCGCACCTTCTTCAAGACCTACACCGAGCGCGTGTGGGGGGTGGAGGTCTCCCAGATGCCGGCGGACTGGGCCGCCCAGCGCATCAAGAACCTCGACCTCGGGAAGGCCGTCCTCAACGCGTTGCGGCCCAGGCGCAACCAGAAGGAGATCACCAGCCTGATAGAGGAGTTCCAGTACCCCAAGTACGGCCCGGGGATGATGTGGGAGGTCTGCGCCGAGAGGGTGCAGGCCGCCGGGGGGACGCTGCACACGGGCGCCCGGCTCACCGCCGTAAAGGTGGCCGACGGGCGGGCCCGGTCGGTCGTCTACGAGCAGGACGGGGTGGAGAAGGAGCTGGCGGCTTCCCACGTGATCTCGACCATGCCGCTGCGCGAGCTGGTGCACACCATCACGCCGGCGCCCCCGGCCGCCGTCCTGACGGCGGCCGACGACCTGCACTACCGGGACTACTTGACCGTGGCCCTGGTGGTACCCGAGTCGCGCAGCTTCCCCGACAACTGGATCTACATCCACGCGCCCGAGGTCAACGTGGGTCGGATTCAGAACTACGGGTCGTGGTCGCCGTACCTGGTCAAGGACGGGCGGACCTGCCTCGGGCTGGAGTACTTCGTCTTCGAGGGTGACGACATGTGGGAGGCGTCCGACGACGAGCTCATCGCCCTGGGGGCCAAGGAGCTGGACCTGCTCGGGCTGGTGGAGCCCGGCGACGTGGAGGCGGGCTACGTGGTGCGCGTGCGCAAGGCCTACCCCTACTACGACTTCTCGTACCGGGCCAACGTGGAGACCATCCGGCGCTACCTTGAGGAGCAGGCGCCGAACATCCACCCCGTCGGGCGCAACGGCATGCACAAGTACAACAACCAGGACCACTCCATGTACACCGCCATGCTCACGGTCGACAACATTTACGGGGCGGAGCACGACATCTGGTCGGTCAACGTGGAGGAGGAGTACCACGAGGCCGGCAGCGGCGGTGGGGGGACGGGACGCGACGCCCCGGTGCTGCCCCGTCGCACGCCCGCCGCCACGCCGGCCGCCACGTCAGCCGCTGCGCCGGCCGCCACGCCCGCCGCCGCGCCAGCCGCCACGCCAGCCGCCACGCCAGCCGCCACGCCAGCCGCTGCGCCCTAGAGCCCGGGAGGTGACCCGGGGCTCCATCCTCGTCGCGGCCTCCTACTTTGCCCTGGGCTTCGCCCTGTGGGCGCACGCCTGGACCGGAGGCGGCGCCACGCACACCCTGTGCGGCTGCGGCGATCCGGCTCTCTTCTTGTGGTTCTTCCAGGCACCGGCGACTTCCGTGGCGCACCTCCAGAACCCCTTCTACTCCACGGCGATGTTCCACCCCGTCGGGATCAACCTGCTGGACCAGACCTCGGTGCTGGGGATCACGATGCCGTTGATCCCCGTGACCTGGCTGTTCGGGCCCGTCGCCTCCTTCAACGTGGCCTCGACCCTCGTCCCGGCCCTCACCGCCCTGACGATGTTCGTGGCCTTGCGCCGCTGGGTGCGCTGGCTCCCGGCCGCCTACATCGGAGGCCTGCTGTACGGCTTCTCGCCCTTCGTGCTGGCCAGCCTGGAGTACGGGCACCTCATGACGGCCGCACTCATGCTGTTGCCGTTGATCCTGGCCGTGCTCGACGAGATACTCGTGCGCCAGCAGCACAGCGCGCGGAAGGCGGGAGTGGCCCTGGGACTGTTGTTGTTCGCCCAGTTCTTCCTCAGCTCGGAGCTGCTGGCGGTGGTGGTCCTGCTCACCGTCTTCTCCGTGGTCGTCCTGGTCGCGGCCGTCTACGTGGCCGATCGGCCGCGGCTACGGCTGCTCGTGCCCCACGCCAGGAGGGCGCTGGGCGTGGGGGCGGTGGTCGCCGGTGTGCTCCTGGCGTACCCGGTCCTCTTCGCCCTGACCGGTCCGGCGCATCTGTCCGGCGTCGTCTGGCCCGACATCGACACGCTCGATGGCATCACCCGCTCGTTGCTGGTCAACCCGGTGCCGAACCTAACCCTGCCCGTCGTCGCCGCCTACGGGGGCTACGAGGGGAGCCCACTTCCCTCGGCGAGCTACCTGGGCTGGGGGCTCATCGTCGTGGTGATCGCCGGCACCGCCGTCTGGTTTCGCGACCGGAGGCTCTGGTTCTACGGGCTCCTCCTGGGCACGTGCGTGGTCTGCTCCTTCGACCTTCGCACGGGCGCCTGGGTGCCGGCCCGGTTCTTCGCCCACGTCCCGCTGGTCGAGAACATCCTCCCCCAACGTTTCATGGCCGTCGGGTTCCTGGCTGCCGCCGTCATGGTCTCCCTGATCCTGGAACGGGCGCGCACCGCGCTGCCCGAGCGCCTAGGGCTGCGCGGTCTGGCAGGCAACCTGGTCGGCATCTTTGGCGCGCTGGGCGTGGGTGCGGTGGCCCTGGCCCCCCTGGCCGTCAACTTCCTGCCGGAGTTGCCGTTCACCATGGAGGCGGTGGTGCTGCCACGCTGGTACACCACGGTGGCGCCCCATCTGCCCCCGGGCCGGGTGCTGCTGTCGTACCCCGTCGCGTTCTCGGGGATACAGGTGGCCCTGGCCTGGCAGGCGGTCAACCGCATGGCCTATAGCCAGGCCGGCGGGGCGGGCCCCGAGGGGACGAGCGCCCGCGCCGGAGGCGCGGCGCCGGGATTCGACGTGCTCAACGTGCTGTCGCTCGGGTTCTCCATGACCGAGCCGAACCCCACGGTGGCCAACCTCGCCGCGGTGCGCCACGCGCTTGGCATCTGGAGGGTGAACACCGTGGTGATCGCCCCGGAGCCGTTGGGCCTGGCCGACCAACAGGGGCACGATCCCGCCTATGCCGCGGCGTACATGACCGCGGTCTTGGGGCGGCTCCCGGTGGTTCAGGCAGGTGCGTGGGTCTGGGATGACGTCCACGTCGGTCCGCGGTCGGGCACGGTGAGCCGAGTGGTCACCGACGCACTGTTGCAGGGCTGCGTGAGCCGACACGAGACGACGACGTCCACCGGTGTGGTGACCGCCTCCATGGGGGTGCCATCGTGCGTCGCCGGTCACCTCTGGCATGGCACTGCTCCGTCGTGAACTCCCAAGGTATCGTGGGAGCGATGGGTGTCGTCGACTAGTGCGGTGGTCGTGGCAGAAGTCCGAGAAGGCCTTGGTCGACACCATCGCGCTGACCCCTTCCACCGGTCTGGTCATCGACCCCTATGTCGGGGCCGGGGACGAAGGGGAGGCCACGGAGGGCCCCGAGTCCTTCCTCAGCGGGATCTTCCAGGCGGGGCCGCTCGCCGTGGGCGGGCTGATCGCCAACGCGCTCAACGTGGTGGCCACCGTGGTGGTGGCTCGGCTGCTCACGACGAGCCAGTACGGCGGGATCGCCCAGCTGCTCGGCCTGTACTTCGTGCTCTCGATGCCCGGTTCGGCGCTCCTCGTCAGCGTGGTGCGGCGGATCACCGCCATGACAACCTCGGGGCAGGGGGCCGAGGCGCAGGCGTGGACCGCCCGCCTGTACCGCAAGGCAGCATTCGGGGTGGCCATCTGGTCGGTCGTCTCCATCGCCGTCGAGGGGCCGGTCTCCCACGCCCTGCGGCTGCCCGACGACGGTGCCGTGGCCTTCACCATGATCGCCGCAGGGTTCTGGCTGCTGCTCTGCCTGGACCGTGCCATCCTCCAGTCGCACCGGCGTTACGCCGGTCTGGGCCTCAGCCTGATCATTGAGATCGGGGTCCGCACGGTGCTCGTGCTCACCTTCGCCGAGCTGGGGTGGGGCATCTGGGGCTATGCGTTGGGCCTGCTGATCGGTGAGGTGGTGGCGGCCGCCCAGGCGCGGGTGGCGGGTCGACAGGCGTGGGGCTACGCCACGCAGGCGGCACTGCCCTCCGATCAGTCGAGCCAGCTGCGGGCCCTGTCGGTCGACCTGACCGCGGCGCTTACCGGGTTTGCGCTCCTCGGCGTCCTGCAGAATGCCGACATCATCCTGGTGGGACGGCTGAACCACTCCAACTCCGGGTCCTATGCGGCCATCTCGGTGGCGTCCAAAGCGCTGGTCTTCGGGGCCATCCTGTTGGGGAGCTACATCCTCCCCGAAGCGTCGATCCGTTGGCACCGGGGGGGGCATGCGCTGCGCCAACTCGGAGTGACCCTCGTCTTCTTCCTCATCCCGACCCTGGTGCTCCTCTTCGTGGCGATCGCCGTGCCCAAGCAGTTCCTCACGCTGTTCTTCGGGGCGCGCCTGGCCGGGGGCGCCCCCGCCTTTGCCACCCTGGTCGGAGGCATGGCCTGCCTCGGTGCCACCGTCGTCCTCACCAACTACCTCCTCGGTGCGGCCCGGCGCTGGATCGTCGCATTTCTCGGCATCGGGGTGGTGTTCTTGCTGCTACTGATCCATGCCGCGCACGGCGGGATCATGGGCACGGCGCGGGCGGAGCTCCTGGTGCAGGGGACCGTGGCCCTCTCCGTGCTGGTTGCCTTCGTGATCGTGCACCTGCGGGCGGGTCAGACCCGGGGGACCGGCAGGCCTCGATAGCCGGGCGGCGGCTGGTCGTCGGGACACGCACCGGGTGGGTCGTTGTAGCGGGGATCGAGGGTCCACGACCCGAACTCCCACCCCGGCTTCATGGTGGGCAGATGGAGGTACGGCGTCAGCTCCTCGGTGACGAGGGCGCCGAACTGCGCGGCACCGTAGGGACACATGTGCGTGTTGTCGAGCTTTCGGGCCCGTACCCACTTGTGCTGGGGGGTCTGCATCCAGGTGAGGAAGCGACCGTGGGGGGCGAACAGCTGCTGGGTGGTCAGGTAGAGCGCGTGGCCGGGAAAGGCGGTCACCGCCTGGCGGGCGACCGCATCCCAGGCGTTCTGCTGGCGGGTCTGGTTCACCCAGTCCTGCTGGCGCGCCACCGGATCGGTGACGCTGTCGGGCGGGCCGCCCTGGGGGAACTGGAGGAGCACGACGACGCTGACGCCGTCTCCGGGGGCCAGCATGGCCCGGATGAAGCGCTCGAGCAGGGCCCGGTAGGCCACGGGGTCCGACAGCGCCTCGGGGTCGTCCCACGACCAGCTTCCGATGGCGATCTGGGGGTGGTACTGCGCCAGGTTCTGCTCCACCCAGGACGGCCAGGTGCGCCCGAGGGTGGACAGCCCCCATCCGGGGAAGGTGGAGTTGACCGGGACCGAGACCTGGCCGGTGGCGTCCAGCGCGGCGATGATGCCGAGCGAGCTGTCCTGCATCACGCTGTCGCCGAAGAGCCACACCCGGTAGGGGTGCGCGCCGGTGGCCGGCGCGATGTCGAGACGGAGCTGCGCCCCGGCGGCGAGCGACGTGGTGGTGGTGGACACCGCGGCCGTGGACGCCACGGGACCGGTGACGGTGCCGAGCAGGATGATCACCCCCGTGGCCAGGACTCCGATCGCCGCGACGCCCGGGGCGGTGATGCGCGCCCGGCGCCCCAGCGCGGCCCAGTCGGCCCGGCGGAGTGGCCGCTCGATCAGGTAGAAGCTGGCGCAGGACGCGGCCATCATGGCCCCGAGCCGCGAGACGAGCAGGGGCCAACCGGACAGGCCGGTGGTGTCGGTGGTCATGAGGACGATCGCCGGCCAGTGCCACAGGTAGAGGCTGTAGGAGATGATCCCCAACCAGCGCAGCGGGGACAGCGCCAGCACGCGGGCGACGACGCCGTCCGGCGCGAGGACGCTGCCCAGGACGACCAGCCCGGCACACAGGGCGACGGCCACCAGTCCGCCGTCCCAGATCCAGTGGGGCGGGCCGCCGGCGGTCGCGGTCCCCGCCGCCAGCCCGATCAGCCCGGCCGCCGTGAGCCACGACCACAGGCGGCCGTGGTGAACCCCCGAGTCTGCGCGCGCACTCGCCGCGGGGCTCGGCCTCCAGATCATGGCTATCGCCCCGCCCACCAGCAGCTCCCAGGCCCGTGTGTCGGTGCCCAGGTAGGCCCGGTTGGCTCCGTAAAGGTGGTCCGCCACTCCCATCCAGACGGCCGACGCCACGGCGAGGACCACGGTGGTGCCGAGCAGGGCGCCGCGCCAGTGCCGCCGTCCGCGGACAGCGAAGAGGACGGCGGCGATCAGGAGCGGCCAGACCAGGTAGTACTGCTCCTCAATGGCCAGCGACCAGGTCTGCTGGAGCGGGCTCACCGCCATGAACTGGGCGAAGTAGCCGTGGCCGGAGACGATCTGCTGCCAGTTGGCCACGTAGAACAGGGTGGCCAGGGCGGGCGCCCGCAGCTGCGCCGGGACGAGCCCCGGACCGCCGGCACGGGCGTAGACGGACAACCCGACCAGCAGGACCAGCACGGCCGGGAGCAGGCGCCGGGCCCGCCGGCCCCAGAAGGAGAGGACATCCCCCGGCGGCCGGTCCTCGGCCAGCAGCAGGCTGGTGATCAGGTACCCGGAGAGGACGAAGAAGACGTCGACGCCCAGCCAGCCCCCGTTGAGGTACCCGAGGTGGAACGCCACCACCATGGAGATGGCGACGGCCCGGACGCCGTCTAACTGGGGCTCGTACCTTCTCGGTGCCACGACCGGCAAGTCTGGCACCGCACTTCACGCGGTCCTCGACAGCGTGGCTGGTTTACGTCCGCTCACTCGTCCGGTCGTCGAGATCCTTGCGCAGGATCGCCACCTCCTCGGCCAGCACCCGTGATCTGTCCTCCATGCGGCCTATCTCCCAGCTCAGCCTCACGCAGACGGTGAGCAGGAACAGCTCGGCCATCACGGAGAGCAGGTCCGGCGGGTTTTTCACCCCCACCCCATGGGCGATGGCGTTGAACAGGCCCGGGAAGATGGCGAACACGGCGATGACGACGGCGACCGCCAGCCACATGACGGCGTACTTCTCGTGCAGATGGCGCCGGCGGGAGAGCTCGACGATGACGGTGAGGGTGATCAGTGCGCTGGTCAGGGCGATGATGTGGACTCCGGTCATAGTTCCTCCGTCTTCGGTGGTCTGGTGGTGTGGGAGTGGCGGCGGAACACGGACAGGGCCAGGAACACCACCACCCGCAGCAGGTAAAGGGCCGCACGCGCCGGGGATTGGCTGGGGAACCCGGCGAGTCGGGGCCGCATCGTCACCGGGACCTGGTGGACCCGTCCACCGGCATCGGCCACGATGATCAGCGACTCAATGGTGTCGGAGAGGTAGTCGGCCGGGTAGCTCCGGGCGAACAGCTCAATGGCGGCACGGTTGTGGGCGCGGAATCCCGACGTCGCATCGGTGAGCCGGGTCCCGGTCACCCGTGAGAGGTAGCGGGCCAGCAGCCACATGGCCGCCCGGCGTGCCCGGGGGACGGCGACGTACTCCTGGCCGGCGAAGCGGGCGCCGATCACCACCTGGGCCCCGGGCTCGTCATCGAAGGCGGCCAGCAGGTGCCCGATGTCACGCGCGTCGTGTTGGCCGTCGGCGTCCACCTGCAAGAGGACGTCGTAGCCGTTGGCCTCGGCCACCCGGAAGCCCACCCGCATGGCGCCGCCGACGCCGAGGTTGAAGGGGTTGGTCACGACCTGGGCTCCCGCCTGCCGGGCCAGCTCGCCCGTGCGGTCGACCGAGCCGTCGTCGACGACCAGCACGGAGGCGTCGGGGACCGCCGCCTGTACCTCCTTGACGACGACCGCCACCGTGCTCTCCTCGTTGAGCGCCGGCAGCACCACGATCGTCTTGGGCACGCTCATCGGGTCAGCGCCGCCATGTCGGGCCGGTCACCCAGCGGTGGGTCGACGGACGGGGGCGGGATCTCCGTCGCAGGGTCCGGGCGCCGCAGGCGCGACCAGAGCGCGTCGAGTGCGACGGCGGACAGGAGCACCAATGACACCTCGAAGGTGGTCCGGTAGCGCGTCTGGCCGAAGGCCAGAGCGGATGAGCAGGCCACGTTGAGGCCGATAGCCCAGAGCGGGAAGGACGGCACCCGGCGGCGCCGGAGAAGGACGGTGCCGGCGATGGCCAGCGGCAGCAGGGCGTAGTACATCACGAGACCGACGGCTGCCCACGCATAGGGACGGGTCTCCACGTAGGCGTCGAACTCGATCTGCTGGAGGGGGTGGAAGAAGCCGAAGGTGCGGCCGATCTTGGCCAGGGTCACCGGGACGAGACGGTTCTCGTGGCTGCGCACGTAGTCGAGGGCCAGGTGCTCGAATTCGGCATCCTGGGCGGAGTCGTCCGCCTTCGGGTGCTCTTTGAACCACGGGTTGACTGCGTAGGTCAGCGCGCAGGGCATCGACCAGTAGCCCTCGTACGGTCCGCTGTAGGTGGTGGCACAGTCGGCCGAGGCCATCGTCACACCGAGACCGGCCGATATGAAGACCGGCTTCTGGAACCGGCTCAGGTTGTACCCGACCCAGGGCGCGACGACGAGCGCGGTGGCCAAAAGCGCGATCCCGAGGACGGTGAGGCGGCGCCTCCAGCTGAGCGCCCGGGCCAAGAGGACCAGGGGGATGACCAGGAAGAAGACGAGAAGGGTGAGCTCGTCCCGCCCTAGCATGGTGACACCCATCGCCACGCCGAGCCAGATCGCCCGTTTGACGCCCGGGTCCTTCCAGAACCGGTAGGCACAGAGCAGCAGCGTGGCAACCAGCAAGGGGGCGAGGGCCTCCGACAGCGCCAGCTCGTTGCTCATCCAGATGTTCGGGTAGACGGCCACCAGGAAGGCGGTGATGAGGCCCACCCGCCGGCCGGCGATCTCCTGCCCGGTGTAGGCGCAGACGGCGATGGCAGCGGTGCCCAGAATGCAGCACCAGACCCGCGCCATCAGAAAGGTCTTCAGGCCAATGGCCTGGGGGATGGCCAGCACCAGGATGAACAGCGGGGGGAAGTCGGCGGACTGGATCACCTGATGGTGCATCCTGGGAGGGATGTAGGTGTAGGGGTTGATGAAGCCGTGCCCCTCAAGGAGCAGTTTGGCGCTGTTGAAGTAGAAGTAGGCGTCCCCCCCGGCGACCTTCCCCGGCTCTACGTAGACGCTGGCCAGCCGGATGCCCAGTCCGACGACCATCCACAGCCCCAGCCACACCCACCAGCTGGCCGGCGACCTCCTCCCGTGACGCATGACCGGTCAGCCTACGTCTCCGGGTCGTCATGGGCATGATTTCGCCCGACGGGTGAAGCGCCTGGTCACCGCTACGATTGCCCTCTTGGAACGTTCCGGGACCGTGGAACGCGCGTCCGGGGGGGACGAGGCTGCGCCGTCAGCCGAGGGCACCACCGAGGCCCGCAGGTCGGAGCCCCACATCGCGGGGCTCGACGGCATACGCGCCATCGCGGTGATCGGCGTGCTGGGGTTCCATGCCGGGGTGGCCTGGTTCGCCGGCGGGCTCCTGGGCGTCGACATCTTCTTCGTGCTCTCGGGCTTCCTCATCACGACCCTGCTGGTGGCCGAGTGGTCCAGGACGGGGAGCGTGTCGTTCCGCCGCTTCTACGAGCGGCGCGCCCGGCGCCTCCTCCCCGGCCTCTTCCTGCTCCTTTTGCTGGTGGCCGTCTATGCCCGCTGGTTCGCCGAGCCCGACACGCTCAGCACGCTGCGGGGCGACGCCCTGGCGACGCTGGCCTATGTGGCCAACTGGCGGTTCATCTTCTCGGGACAGAGCTACTTCGTGCACTACGGCCCGCCCTCGCCCCTGCTGCACACCTGGTCCTTGGCCGTCGAGGAGCAGTTCTACCTGATCTGGCCGGCCGTGGCCCTGTTCGCCCTGCGCCGGAGGGGGCGGCGAGCGCTCGGCGCCGTCGCCGCCACGATCATGGTCCTGTCTGCCATCCTGACCGCGTCGCTGTACAGCGCCGGGGTGAGCACCTCCCGCCTCTACTACGGCACCGACACCCGCGCCCAGGAGGTCATGGTCGGCGCGCTGCTGGCCGTGGTCGCACCGGCCGTCGCCCGGAGAGCGCGGGGCCGGGCCCGGCCCTGGGGCGTGATCGTGCCCGGGGGGCTCGGCGCCCTGTTCCTGCTCTGGGCGCTGCATACGGTGAGCGGCGAGGGGAGCTTCCTCTATAAGGGCGGGTTCCTGCTGGTCGCCGCCGCCACCGCCGCCGTCATCCTCGTCGTCGTCGTCGTGCCCGAGGCGCCGATGGCCCGCGCCCTGTCGTGGGGGGTGCTCGGCTACATCGGGCGGATCTCCTACGGGCTGTACCTGTACCACTACCCGCTGTTCCTGATGATCGACGGCGAGCACTCGGGACTCTCGGGGGCCGCCCTGCTGGCGGCCCGGCTCGGGGCGACGTTTGCCGTCGCAGTGCTCTCGTACCACCTGGTGGAGATGCCCGTCCGCCAGCGCAGGGCGCTGCGCGGCCGGCACCTGGTCGTCGCGCTGCCGCTCGGTGTGGCCGTCGTGGTCACCGCCCTGGTCCTCGCGACCACAGCCCCGGCTGCGGCGCCCCTCAGGCCGA
This sequence comes from uncultured Acidimicrobiaceae bacterium, assembly GCA_963779735.1. Classification (GTDB taxonomy): domain Bacteria; phylum Actinomycetota; class Acidimicrobiia; order Acidimicrobiales; family RAAP-2; genus Bog-473. Next base: position 34,577 of record CAVZZJ010000009.1, on the reverse strand, counting down.
CGAGGCTCGGACTGTTCGCCTTGCCCGCCACCAGGCCGGCGATCCTGCCGGGCGGCCACGACGTCAAGGTCCTCCTCCTGGGCGACTCCATGGCGAAGACCCTGGGGCAGGGACTCGGCGCCGACGGCGGGCGCTGGGGCGTCTCGCTCGACGACCAGGGGGAGGTGGGCTGCGACCTCGATCCCTCGAGCGTCGTCAACATCGAGGGATCGATCACCCAGGCCGCCCAGGGCTGCGTGGGCTGGCAGGAGACGTGGCGGCGGTTGGTGGACCGGTTGGACCCCGACGTGGTGGCGGTGGAGCTCGGGCGGTGGGAGGTCTCCGACCGCATGATCGACGGCAAGTGGACGGAGATCGGGCAGCCGGCGTGGGACCGGGTCTACGCCGCCGAGCTGTCCGAGGCGATCCGTATCCTGTCGTCGAAGGGCGCCCACGTGGTGATCTTCACCCTCCCCTACATCATGCAGACGACCGAGGCGCCCAACGGGCAGCCCTGGGACATCAACCAGCCCGTCCGCACGAACGAGTACAACGCGCTGGTCCGCCGGGTCGTGGCCCGCTTCTCGGGGCGGGCGTCGGTCGTCGACCTGAACCGCCTGCTCGATCCGGACGGGCAGTACACCTCGTACCTGGACGGGGTGCGGGTTCGCAAGTCCGACGACGAGCACATCTCGGTGCTGGGGGGGATGCTCCTGCGCCCGCTGATCCTTCCTACGCTGGTGCGACTCGGCCTGGCGCACGACGCCGCCCGCCCTCACGCCGCCGGTTCGCCGGGGAATTCGCCGGATAAGTAGTATCGACCGAGGCGAGCTCGGGGGGACCTGTGAACGATGGCGTGAAACGCGGGTCTGTCGGCCCCGAGGCGACAGTTCTTGAGGTGGTGCACGACTCCGACGGCTTGGAGTACATCGGACGGGTGGCAGAGCAGGCCGGAGTACGGCGGGTCGACGTCGTCGCCTGGAGGGACCTCGACGATGTGGAGGCCGGGGGATCCGAGCTGCACGCGGACGAGATCCTGCGGCGGTGGGCCGACGGCGGGATCGACGTCCGGCTGTGGACGTCAAGGGTCGACGGGGCGGCGCGCCAGATCCGCCGCAACGGGTACACCGTCAACCGTCGGGCCGGCCGCTACGCCGTGTTCCCGCGCACGGCGGTCGCCGGGCTCCGGCGGAAGATCGGGACCGGCGACGGGCTGGTCGAGATCTGGAACGGCATGCCCTTCTTCTCTCCCGTGTGGAGCCGTACGCCAGGGATCGTCCTCCTCCACCACGTCCACGCCGAAATGTGGGACATGGTGCTCTCGCCCGCCCTGGCCCGGCTCGGCCGCACGGTGGAGCGGAGGGTCGCCCCACCCTTCTACCGGGGGAGCCAGATCGTCACGTTGTCGGAGTCGGCCCGACGCGACCTGGTCGTGCGGCTGAAGCATCCCCCCGAGCGGGTGTCCGTCGTCCCCCCCGGGGTCGATCCCCGGTTCTCTGCGGGCGGCTCCCGCCACCCGACCCCGCTGGTGATCGCCGTGGGACGGCTGGTACCCGTCAAGAGGTTCGACCTCTTCATTGAGGGCATGATCCGCCTGAAGGCTCTGCACCCCGAGCTCGAGGCGATGATCGTGGGGGAGGGGTACGAGCGGCCCGCACTCGAAGCGCAGATCGCCGCGGCGGGTGCCGGCCGGTGGTTCTCCCTGCCCGGGCGCCTATCCGACGCGGAGCTGGTCGCCGCCTACCGGCGGGCCTGGGTGGTGGCCTCCACCTCGTCCCACGAGGGGTGGGGCATGACGCTCACCGAGGCCGCCGCCTGCGGCACCCCGGCCGTGGCCACCCGGATCGCCGGCCACGAGGACGCCGTGATCGACGGCGAGTCCGGCTTCCTCGTCTCGACGCTGGCCGGCCTGGTCGAGGCGACGGGGTCGATCCTGGCCAATCCGATGCTGCGCCGGAGGCTCAGCCAGGGCGCGCTGCGGCGCGTCGAGGACATGACCTGGGAACGGACGGCCTCCCTGGCGCTCGATGCCCTGGTCGCCCAGGTCGTTCGGAGCAGATGACCCCGGCGTCGGAGGCTCCGGGGCGGGGAACAGGCAGCCGGTAATCTGTGTGCCCGCAGCCGGACACGCTGGGGCGAGCTGATCGGACGGGTGCCGGCTCGCGCTACGAGGGGACGAGGACGAAGTCGGTGCGGCGATGATCCACGACGAGACCACGAGGGCGGCCGCGACAGCGACGGCCGAGGCGATCGACATCGCGCCCGAGGCGATCGACATCGCGCCCGAGGCGATCGACGTCGAGGCCACCGAGACCCAGACCACCGAGGGCACCGGCAAGCGAGGGATCCTCCGCCGTCGGCAGGGGCGGGACGAGCCGGTCAAGCCCCGCCACTTCCCCTGCTTCGACGGTCTCCGGGCCATCGCCGCGGTCAGCGTCGTGGCGGTCCACACGGCGTTCGTCTCGGGATTCACCACCTCCTCGCCCGAGGGCATCTACACCGGACGGCTCGAGATCGGCGTCACCGTCTTCTTCCTGATCTCGGGCTTCCTGCTCTACCGGCCCTTCGCCGCGTCGCACATAGCCGGGCGGGCCGCGCCCGCCACGGGACGGTTCTGGGTCCGCCGGTTCCTGCGGATCGTGCCCGCCTACTGGCTGGCGTTCACCGTGATCAGCTTCGTCATGAAGGGCGACGTCCATCTTCTCCACGGCTGGCGCGACGACCTCATCTACTACGGGTTCGCCCAGATCTACTTCCCCAAGGTGGTGCTCACCGGGGTGACCCAGGCCTGGTCCCTGAACACCGAGATCAGCTTCTACATCTTCCTCCCCCTGTACGCGGCGGTGGTGGCCCTGCGCCGCCGCCGGCGCTCCGACCGCCGTCAGCTCGTGTACGAGCTTGTGGGGGTGGCGATACTCATCGGCATCAGCCTGGGATTTCGCACATTCGCCTTCCACCAGCACACACTGGAGACGCATGTGATGCCCATATGGTTGCCGGCGTGGCTCGACATGTTCGGGTTGGGCATGTTTCTCGCCGTCATGAGCAGCTGGCTCGCCCACCGCGACCGCCAGCCGCGCTGGCTGTGGTCGCCGTTCATGCCCTGGGTGAGCTGGGCCTTGGCCGGCGTCGCCTTCTGGGCCGTGTCCAACATCCACATCCCGATCGTCCCCGTCTACACCGACCACCTGACCACCAATCTGGCCCGCCAGAGCCTGTACGGAGCCTTCGCCTTCTTCCTCCTGTTGCCTGCCGTCTTCGGGCCCCAGCCCCGGGGGCTGATCCGCCGGTTCCTGGCGTGCAAGCCCATGCTGGGCCTGGGCCTGATCTCGTACGGGATCTACCTCTGGCACCAGGGATGGCTCCTCGTCTATCTCCGGTGGACCCATCGCAACATGAACTTCCCCTTCGGTCTGCCCTGGTGGCAGTTGTTCCTCGCGGTCCTGGGGCTGTCCATCCTGACGGCGACCGCCAGCTATGTGCTGTTCGAGCGCCCAATCCTCCAGGTGAAGGACCGAATTGGGTGGTGGACACGGCGGAGCCGTCCGGCCCATGGGGCACCGACAACCGGGTGAGGGGCCGCTCAGCCGGTTGTCGTTGACCGGTCGGGAGCGTCGTCGGGGGTACCGGGGCGACCGGTCCCGACCGCCGTTTGGGGTCCGCTCGCCGAGCGCGCCGCGGCCCGGCGAACGAGCTCCACGATCGCGTCGGCAACCAGGCAGGCCACGGCTCCCCACGCCAGAAGTGCGGCGGTCGAGAAGGTGGGAGGCCATGTCCCTCCCGCCTGTGCGGGATGGGTGGCCTGGTCCACCACGACCACCGTGCCGGCCGCGATGATCAGCCCGACGGCGCCGGCGGTCAGGAGGCCGCGGGTCCGCGGCACCAGCAGCGCCACCGCCACCGCGACCCCTACGGCCAGCCCGATACCGGGCCGGGTGACCGCGGCCAGGACGGTACCGAGGAGCAGGGCGGTGACCGCCGCGACCAACGGTCGGGGACGGGCCGGCGGGTAGTCGAGCGGGGAGGCCAGGGTGGCGACCGCCCCCTCCAGGTCCGCGCCGAGCACCTCGTCCCCGCCGGGTCCCGTCCCCACCCCGACGACGTCCAGGCGGCGCCGGCCCCGCCGCCGCCTCCTGGCCCGGTCCGGGAGCACCGAAAGCACCAGGGCGGCGAGCAGGGCCGCTCCCGAGACGAGCAGCGCCACCCAGATCAGCCGTTGAGGGGCCCATCGGAGGGTGATGGTCAGCGTCCCGTGGCGGATCTCGCCGGCGAGCAGGCGCGGGCTCACGATCCATCCGTTGGCGAACCCGTCTATCAGCTCGGGCGCGCCGAGTGACGGGCCCCCGTCGACGGTCGCCGTCCATCCCCGGTTGATGCTCTCGCCAAGCACCAGGTAGAAGGGGCCGGCGGCGCCGTTTACGCCGCTCACCCGGACGTGGATGGTGGTCGCGGACTGCGAGGTCGCCCGAGCGGTCGGCACGCCCGACGGAGCCGACGGGGCGACCAGGGCGGTGGGTGACACGTCGGGCATCGCCGCGCCGCCGGCGGCCGAATCGAGGGCCAGCTCGTCGAGGTTCCACCCGGTCGTGTGGCCGTTCGTCGCCTCAAGGACGTGGGTGCCGGCCCCCAGGTGCAGCCCAGCGGCGTCGGGCCCGCACAACGAGACGTTCAGCCCGTTGCCGGCCAGCGCCGCTGAGGACGAGCCGCTGACCCTGAGCCAGACCGGCTGCCCGTCAATGCTGAGGAGATCGCTCAGGCACGGGCTCGGGATGGTCGCGGGCGGGGGAGGATCGACCACGCCGGGTATGCCCAGCTCGGCGATGCCCACGGGCAGGGCGATGAGCTGGCGCGAGGTGTAGCTACGGGTATAGCGGAGCTGCACGCCCGAGACGGTGAACTGCAGGTGGCTCCCGTGCAGGGCGGGAAAGCTGACCGGGACTGCGACCGTCGACCCGGCCCTGGTGCCTGGCTTGAGCGGTGGAATTCGGACCTTCGTCGAACCGTTCTCGGTGGCCACGGTCAGCTCGGTGGGGACCGAGTGCCGACCGTCGTCGACGATCTGCAGGTCGAGATGGTCGAAGGTGATCGGCTTGGGGAGGTCGACGTGGATCCACGAGCCGAGCTGGCTCGGCGCCCCGAAGCCCGGGCTCCACGCCGTCGCCGGGTTCCCGTCGAGCGCGGCCGAGGCCCCGGCCTTCAGGTCCCCGGGGAGCCGTCCCTCGGAGTACGCCACGATCCCCGAGGCCTGTTGGCGGCCGACCAGGCGGTCGATCTGGTCGTCGGGGATGAGCGCGTTGATCCTGGCGGTGCCCGTGAGGGTGAAGGTCCGGGCATTGGGCAGCACGAAGGACCGGTCGAGGCTCACCTCGGGGTCCTGGCGCGGCGGGTAGGGAGAGACCCGCTCCCGGGTGAGAAGGATGACCAGCCGGTCGGCCGCCGTGGAGGTTCCTGTGCCGCCCAGCACGTCGCTGGGTAGGTCGATGAGCTCGGTCGCCGCGGTGCTGGCCACCCGGACCTCGGCGAATCCGACCGAGGACGGCCCGGCGTTCAGGTCGGTCCCCTTCATGTTGGTCGCATCGACCCGGATCCTCAGGGTGGTGAAGGTGCGGGTCGGGAAGGTGATGGTCTGACCCTGGGCGGTCCTCGACGCCGGTCCGAGGTCGACGGTGAGCGAGTGCGTGCCGTCGAAGGTGAGCGTGGCCCTGGTGATCCACCGGTTGTTGCCTCCCGTGAGCGGCTGGACCAGGTTCACGGCGCCCGTGGTGGTGGGCCCAAGGAACTGCACCTGCCACCACTGGCCGATCGGTTGACCGAAGGCACCCACCTCCCAGGCGGTGTCGAGATTGCCGTCAATGGCCTGCGAGGGCCGGTCCTCGGGCAGGTAGGTGACGGTGTCGCCGTAGCCCGAGGCGGTGACCGACCGCACGCCGAGGTACGAGGCCACCGTGTAGGAGGTGATCGGTGCCCCCGGGAAGAGCACGATGGGGGAGTTGGACGGGTCGGTCTGCTGGGGCTGGGTCGCGGTGAGGGTCTGGCCCGCCTCGTCCACGATCGTGTCCCACCGGAAGGCCCGCCGGCGATTGGTGTCGGTGACCACCACCGTCGCACCGTGCCCGAGCGCGGTGGACAGCTGACCGGGGTGCTGGTCGAGGGTCCCGGCGTACAGCACGGTGGGGTCGTGGGCCAGCAACCCGACGCCGGCCGCGGCGACCAGACCTTCGCCGTCGCCGTCGAGCACCACCGGCGACGCGCTGGGCTCGGCGCGCACGATCGGCCGCGGGTTGGCTACCGCCATCACCTCCAGCGGGCACGGTTCGACCGGGTTGGGGTTGGCCAGGGCCGCCTCGTCGACCTGGGGCAGAGGGCCATGGTCGGGCCGGGGGGTCCCGTAACAGGTCGGGCTGCCCAGGCCCGAGGGCGTGGGCTGCAGCTGGGCCCACAGCTGCGCCGGCGGGGGCTGGTCGTAGCGTTCGTAGTCGAGGTCGGACTGCACCAGCACGTCACCCACGCTCATGAGGCGGGCGATCGGGGCGAGCGCAGTGGGGTTCGACGCTCCCACCTGCATCGGGTCGTCGAGGGCGTACAGGAGATCCTCGGTCGCGGTCGACCCCTGCGGCACCTGCTCGCGGCTGACGTACCCTCGGTCGAGGATGGCCGGGTACACGGGGTCGGTGGTGTCCCCGTAGTCGTAGTCGGCGAAGTCCGACCCGGGGATGCCCAGGACCCTGGTGCCGGCCCCCTCGTGGTTCAGGGCCTTCGCCGCGGCCAGGGTGTACCCGGGGAGCTGGGCCGGCTGCGTGTACTTGTCGGCCACGGTCGAACCGTTGAAGGCGGGGGGATTGGCCGCGGCCACCACGGCCACCGATAGGGCGGCGACGCCCAGGGCGAGCGGGCGGGACCGCTGGGCGAGCGCGGCGACGCCGGCGCCGAGCAGCATGGCGATGCCCAGCGCGAGGAGCGGGGTGGCCCGGTCGGTCGAGCGCAGCGCCAGGCCCGCCGAGGTCTCGGTCATGAACGCCTTGAGGGCGTGTCCGAACCAGGTGGGATCCCCGAACGGGTAGACCCCGACGGCGAGCACCAGTCCCATCACCACGAGGAGCACGAAGAAGGCCCGGTACCGCCAGCGGGTGAAGACCGCGGCGACGAAGGAGAGAGCGGGCACGGCGAAGCCGAGCGCCAAGGGGACGCGCTCCTGGGTCAACTGCACCGACGACGACACCCAGGGGCCGAGGCGATCGGTGCCGTAGAAGTACCAGTACCCCAGCCCCCGGAGCACCTCAATCGGCGTGGAGGTCTGGCTGACCGTCTGGACCGTCTCGGTGGTCTGGAGGATGGCGACGCCGAAGCCGCCTTCAATGGCGAGCCCGGCGATCCACCAGAAGGAGACCGCCAGGGACAACCCGGCCAGCTTCAGCGCCGCGGCGCCGGCCTGGCGCCATGTCGCCTCGCGCAGGCCGACCACCGAGTAGACGAGCCAGAGCGCCGGCCCGAGGCCGACGTACAGCAGCGAGGTGGCGTTGATGCTGCTCACCAGGGCCACGACGACGGCGAACCGGGCGCAGTCCCGCCAGCCCCCCCGGCGCACGGCCAGTGCGGCGAGCGCAACCAGCCACGGGAGTCCGGCCCAGGGGAGGAGCAGGACCGAGATCCGCCCTACGTACTGCAGGAAGTACGGGGAGAACATGTAGGCGAACGCGGCCACGAGCGGCCCCAGGCCCCGGAGCGCGAGGGTCCGGCACAGGAAGAGGACGCCCGCCCCGGCGGCGAACAGGATCGTGCCGACCCACAGGCGCTGGGCCACCCACACCGGGACCCCGATGGCGTGGAAGAACCAGAAGAAGGGGCCCATCGGGAACAGGTAGCCGATCTGCTGGTGGGTAACCGTACCGAGGCCGACGGTCGGGTCCCACATGGACGCGGACGCCGGGATGAAGCGGTTGATGTCGAGGTAGAGGTAGGTCTTGGTGTCCGAGCTCACCACCCCGGGCTGGGCCATCAGCTGGGGCACGTACGCCACCACGGCCAGCAGCAGATGGGCGGCCCACGACCCCCACCGCCCGCCGGCCGGCTCCACGCCGGGCCCCGCCCCCGAACCGGGGCCGTTGGCGAGCCGACGAATCCTCCCGTGACGCCCGGCGCCTCCCGGCGCTGGTTGGCCGAGGGCGCCTTCCGCTGTCCCCCGTTCGGTGGTCACCCCCGCAGGGCTCACTCAGCTCCTCGTTCGTCTTCCGGCAGCGGCGCATTGTAGGCATCCCGGCCCCGACCACGGGGTCACCCTCGCCGCCCGGTCGGCTCGGCCATAGCGGAGGGAGCCCGCAGGCATGGGCCGTTCCCTCCGCGGTACGAAGGAGTGGGAGCATGGCCACGCAGGTTTCACACACGCGGTTAGCATTCGCCCCCGTGCTGGCGGTCGGCCTTACCGGGGGCATCGGCTCGGGTAAGTCGGCGGTCGCCGACCTGCTCGTGGAGCGTGGCGCGGTCTTGATCGATGCCGACCAGGTGGCCCGTGACGTCGTGGAGCCGGGCGGGCCGGCCTACCAGCCGCTGATCGACCGGTTCGGCCCGGGGATCGTGGCGGCCGACGGCACCATCGACCGGCCGGCCCTGGCCGCCTTGGCCTTCGCCGACGACGGGGCCAGGGCCGACCTCAACCGCATCACGCACCCGGTCATCGGGCGGGTCATGGCCGAGGCCCTGGAGGCCCAAGCGGCGACCGACCACGTCGTGATCATGGCTATCCCGCTGCTCACGGCCGCGCACCGCGAGACGGCCCACCTGGACAAGGTGGTGGTGGTCGACTGCCCGACCGACGTCGCCCTGGGCCGCCTGGTCGCGGAACGAGGCATGGAGCGCGCCGACGCCGAGGCGCGTATCCGGGCCCAGATCGGCCGGGAGGAGCGGAAGCGTGAGGCCGACTACGTGCTGGACAACTCCGGCGACCGGGCGGCACTCAATACGGAGGTCGCTCTCCTCTGGGACTGGCTCACCACCTGAGCAGCTCGGCTCATCGTACGTCTCACACCCGTCCCCGCAGCTCGCGTCTGCCGATACTACGTATCCGACCGCGCACCTCAGGCGGGAACGACACCCCTCGACAGTCTGATCCACGCCACCACGGCGACGACGTAACAGATCAGCCCGAAGAACAGCACCCAGTCAAAGCCGAAGATCATGGCCAGAATGATGGCGAGAGCCGAACCCACGACGGAAGCGAAGCCGTTGACGGCCCAACCCCATGCGACGTAGTGACGAGGGTACTCCCCGAGCTGAGCGATCTCCGAGAGCCCGATGGGCATGAACATCCCGAGGCAGAGCCCGAGAGGAGCCACCACCACGAAGGCGATGATGATCCGAGCCGCCAGTGGGGTTCCGAGAAGAGCATTTGTCATCGGGACCAATCCGTAGATATAGAAGAGGCAGAGCGCGCCGAGTACCGCCAGCAGGCGTGGCACGGCCCGCGCCCGCGCCCTCACTCGCTGACTGGCCAGAGCTCCTAATCCGGTGAAGACCAGCAGCGACATGAGTGTGATCGTCAATGCATAGGTCGGGAAGCCGAGGAAGAGATTCAACAACTGCATCAGCGTGATCTCGAAGAAGATGAACCCCAGCCCCACCCCAGCGAAGAACACAGCCGACAGCCCCTTTCGGGGCAGCTTCACCCAGACGTCGCGGATGGCGATAAACGGAAGCAGTAGCAATGCCGCGGCGGCGACTATGGAGGCTGCCAGTAGTAACAGCAGCACTCGCTCCCCGACGGCGTTCTCTCGATCCCCGCTGTTCAGCGAATGAAAGAAGTTCGAGATAACAGTCCCGTATCGTGCGAAGTGGTAGAAGTAGGGGTCGTTGTCGGTGGTCGGGGCAATGTTGTAGGGGTAAGACGCGTAGAAGGCCCCGAGCTTGGCGCTGGGGGTCTGGACGACAGCGTTGACCGGGTTGCTCTTGACGGTCTGCCCTTCGGCGGTAAGGACGGTCGTCTTCGGAACGGCCTTTGCCGCCTTGAGGAACCGTTGGACTTCGGCCGGGGTGAACGCGCTGCGCTGGACGAGGATCGTCGACAGCGGGATGGAGGCCACGAACGTGGTCGGGGTGGAGGCAACCATTATGTGGTCGGCCGGGTCGGTGACACCGAGGTTGGCAAGGGCCTGGCGAGCGGTTGCCACAAAACGCGCCGTTCGGAGGTCGTAGCTTGATTCATCCTCACCGAACTGAGCCACGAAGATGCCGTTCTTGGCCAGGTGCTCAATCATCGACTGGAGGCCGTTGGTCGTGTAGAGGTAGCTCTCCGAAAGCACATACGCCGTCGAGAGCGCACCGCTGGTCGCCGCGTAGCTGTCGGGGGCCGGATACCAGATCAGGTTGTAGTTCTGATGGCTCCGGGCAATGTAGGAGCGCCCGTCGGCATTGATGTACGAGACGTGGGGGTTCTGAGCCAGGTGACCGTCGAAATCGGCGTAGGTCGTGGTCACCAGGTGAACGGTCACCGGGTTCAGTTCGACGGCGTCAATGTGCTGGGCGCCGTAGTACAACGAGGCAAGCACCTCGTGGCCGCCGGCCGCACCGATGACCGCTTCCTCCTTGGGGGCGGAGCCCAACACACCGAATGGAATCGAGCGAGGGTCCTGGCCGAAGTCGTAGCGCGCCAAAAAGGATCTCCTCCCATTCCAGCGATCGATCGAGGCGCCGAGAATGCCGTCGTGGTAGAGGTTCAGGATGTCGGGGTCGCCGGGCACCCGTGCCACGTCAACACGGAGGACCGATCCCCAGCCGGAGAAGACGACCGTTCCCGACGGGGGCGCGGCCTTGCTCGTATCGAGCCTCTGGGTGGGGAGCAGGCCCGGCGCGGCAGCGAGCACGATGCCGACGATCAGGACGACGGACGCCAGGCCGACGTGGAACCAGCCCAACTGCCGGGCTACCCACAGTGCGCCGAACGCCATTACGGCCGCAGCCACCATGACCGTAGCCGGTGCGCCGACGGTGCTGATGACGTAAATGACCACACCGCACGCAATGCCCGCTCCCACCAGATCGGCGAAGTACAGCCCGCCGATCCCCTCCGGCTTGCGGCTGAACAGCGTCGAGGAGATGATCCCTGCCGGAACGAACGACACAAACAAGCACACGCAGATGAGCAGCAACGCCAACAGGCTCCTCACCGAGGCAGAGGTCCCATAGAGCCACACGTTCAAGGTGTCGATCCTGACAAAGGCGATCACCACATACGCCACAATGGTGGTGATCGCGCCAAACACGAAGCTCCAATAGAGGATCGTCTCGGTGGCGGCGTCGCGAAGTCGCTTCGAGACCGCAACGGCAACGGCGCCCGTCCCGACTCCCAGCAGGGCCAGACCAATGACCAGGTAGACGTAGTAGTAGAAAAGCTTGTAGGAGATGATGCGCGTGTAGCTGATCTCGATGAGCAGAGCGGACAAACTAACGAGAAGGATCTCGGCGTGATTGCTGTACCGCCATCTACCTGGCCGGGGGCTCGCCGACTGGGCCGGGGCATGTGCCGGAGCGATCTTCGTGGACATTTCGGATGGGACGGTAGCAGCCCCGACCATCGAGGCGCTGCTTCGGCCACGTCCAGATCGGCGCCCTTGCGCCGAGCAAATGCCCTCTGGCTAGGGCCTTCCCGGCTCCCAGGGAACCATCGGGCCCTCTCCGCGCGACGCACGCTGCCCGGTCATGCATCGCAGAAGGCCCTCGGGGTCGCACGGGGGCCAAGGGTGGCATTTTGGACGATTCTCGGTTTAGCCAATCCGACTCGTCACCGTCTTCACCAACCCCGAGAAGCCGGCGAGCAGGTCCAAGAACGCACCGAGGCGGTGGGCGCGCGGGAGCTGTCCTCCACGCAAGCGCTCCGGATCGGTCGAGTAGCGTATGGCAACGCGGCGGGCAGAACGACGAGGGGGGGTTCCGCACCGTGGCTCAGCTAGCGAGTAGTCGCCCCCGGCATGGCGAGCACCCCGCAGGGCGTCACGCCGCGGGCCGTAGGACGGCCATGGGTCTCCTGATCGGATCCTTTATTGCCGGGATGGCTCTCTTCGGATCCACTACGTCCGGCGCCGTCTCGATGGCGACGGTGGCCAGTTCAGTCCGCTCCACTCGCGACACGATTGGCGGCGTAGGTGGATTTGGCCGTCAACGCCGCATCGCCATCAAGTCGGGGACGATCTCGCCTTCACGCCCGCTGCGGGTGATGTTCATCGGAGATTCGGTCATGGCCGACGCCGAACTTGGCGTAGCCCAGGCCCTGTCCGCCACGGGCGAGGCAATGTCGTTCAACAACACGATGCCTATCTTCGGACTGACCACACACCCCGATTGGCCGACCGTTTTTCCCGCTCTTATCGACACCGAGCACCCCCAGATCATTACGGGCACGTGGAGTTGGGATTTTGGTGGCCCGACCACACCGAATGCATTGCACCAACCGAAGCAATATGCCGCCCTGATGGAGCGGTTCCTTCGCACCCTGCTGGCCCCCGGCGACGGCGTCGATGGGGTGATGCTCCTCGAGTTCCCGCCGGTCGGGGTGGTCGCCGGAGCCACTCCGGCCGTGCTCGCACACGACAAGGCCGAGGCCGAGGGAAGTGCCGCCTGGAATGCCATCGCTGAACGTATGCCGGCCATCTTTCCGGGAAAGGTGATGTACCTGGCCTGGGCCGGCGCAATCCTGCTCGATGGTCACTACTCCACGTGGCTCCCGCCACTGGGGGACCTCAGTGCTCCGAAGTCTGAATGGGTTCGGGTGCGCAAGCTCGACGATACGCACGTGTGCCCCCAGGGAAGTGCCCGCCTGGGCCTGGCGATCGCCGACGATCTCAAGATGCTGGTCGGGTTGGCACCGCTAAGAGGGCGGTGGTACGACGGACCTTGGACGGCGAACCCCGAGTTCAACGACCCACCGGGGGCGTGCCCCGACGACCATCCTCCAGTCAGCTCGTAGGACGATCAGATGGGGTCATGGAGCCTCTTTTGCTCGTAGTACGGGCAGGGTCGGTAGGTGATAGTCGCGCAGTACAGCGTTGGCGATTGCCCGACCGAGAATGCGTGCGCCTATGGGCATGAAATGCAGTCCGTCGAGCATGTGCAGCTGTGTCGGTGTGCCGTCGGGTCCGATCACGAAATTTAGAAACTGGTCGTTCGGTCCGCTCAGCAACGGAATGGCGTTCACGTAGTGAAGCTGTGGAAATTCGGGCTTGAGGGATTCGTACAGTGAGTCCATCGGAGTGCCGGCACCCACTTGGGCCGCGTACCGGCTGATCGGCAACACCACCCAGTACAGACGGGTGTGAGCACGAAGAAACGTGCGGGTCGCCTCCTCTGCAGCGATGCGCCACTCTGCCCACCACTGCGGACTCCCGCTGGCCACAATCTCGGTCACGTCCGTGGTGCTCGGGTTGGTTCGGTACGCGCCGAGATATTCGGCCACCACCACGTCGGGGTGCACCTGAGCAAGAACACGTGGGAACGTCCTCCGGACATCGGTGGCTCCGAGCAGGCTCGTACCGTCGAACGCACCCGAATACGCCTGCACGCCCCGAGATCGGAAATCCGCCATGGCGAAGGGAGCTGCCTCCGCCATCACCGAATCGCCCATCAAGAGGACCTTCAAGGCCCGATGTGATGGGGTGGGGGGTCCGGCCCGACCTGCGGCCGGGCAGAGGCAGACCCCCAGTAGGACCACTATCGTCGCCGTGACAACCCGGCGTGGAGCGGCGCTGGTCACAGCGGGGGACGGAGGTAGTGGTAGTGCTGTAGCCCCATTACCGCGAACGCCAGCACGAGGCCCAGGCCCAAGGCGATGCACGCTCGATACGCTGGGGCTCGAACCACCCGCCCCGACGGCATGTGAGCTGGCAGCGCGCCGAGCAGAAGTGGAGGGATGAGCGGGAGGAAGTAGCGGGGCGGCAACGCATCGATGCGAGGAGCAAGATAGGCGTTCCAGTTCGTATAGGCGATGGCGAAGATGGCAAGCGCAATGGCCAGCGATACCGCAAGGAGCTGGAGCCGGAAGGGCCGGGGGATGGCGAGCTGGCGAGGTTCGTCGGGTGCAGCGCAGGCGGTGGCGATCAGGGCAACACAGGCGACGATGAGCCATTCGGGCAGTTGGTAGAGGGCGAGCTGGCCGAAGAGTTGATTGGGGAACGTCAATCCCTGGTAGGCAAACGTCCGCCCGATGTCGGCGATAAAGACGTTGGGGTGGGTCAGGATATATCGGGTTTGACGACCCACGGCCAGATTACGGAACGCATAGCCGTGGGTTTGCGTGACACCGCCCAACCAGGCGTTCGGGTTGCCCTGGGAGATGGAGTGTGTGGCCTGATAGGTGCCCCACAGAACGGCCAGTGCCACCGCACCGACCACGACCGCCGTCAGCACCCGACCGACCGTCCCCCGATGGCGCCACGCTGGCCAGAGGAAGAGCAATACGAGGGCTACGTAGGGTGGCTTGGCCAGCGCGAGAAATCCCGCAGCCGCTCCGGCCTCAACCATCAGGCCTCGAGTGGGACGCTGCGGATCGACGGCCAACTTTGTCGCTTCAGCGACGATCAGGAATGAGAGGACCATGGTGACGCCGTCCGCGGACACCGTCGACGCCTGATTGAGCGCTGCAGGTATCAGGCCACAGGCGACCAGTACCCACCGATGTACCGGCAGGCGCCGCACGGCGAGCGCCAGCAGACTTGCGTACACGACAACGCCGGCGAAACGCGCCAGATAGAGGAGAGCCAGCACGGACAGGCCGAAGAGGCGACCCACCGCAATGGCCAGCGCATACGCGGTGTAGGCACCCGGACCGTAGGAGGCCGCATTACCGACCGGCACGAACGTCGAAGGACCGTGGGGCGCAGGGTCGTCCAGATGATGGAGGAAGGCCGTCCGATCCCGATCGAGGAATGAATCGACCGTTAGGGCCTGGACCTCGCTCGTGTACGTAGCGGGTAGGAACGCGCCGTACACGCCATCGTGTCGAGCGGTGAGAATGTCGCCCTGCGATATCTGGTAGGCCCTGGCAAAGTGGTCTCGCTCATCCCCGCCCGCCATCGGTGGCGTCAGCACGGCAATCGCGAGACCCCCCAGCAGCGCCAGGCAAAACGCAACCAAGGCCGGACGCCGGGCGATGGCGGCGAACGCGCGGCCGGGACCTACCGGGCGGAGCGATTCCGCGGTCGAACCGCTGGCCAACGGCAGCGAGCCGTGTTCCGATTGTTCCGATTCGAGAACGTCCTGCCCCCTGACCATCGGGACACATTATGTGCGCGACTGGTTTCTCCTCGGGATGAGGGCCGAGCCTGGCGGCTGGTCTCGCCGTCGTCCGCGACGGCGCGCCGTTGACCTCCGGGCGGCCCTACCGTAGGATACTGCGTATGGTACGAATCAGGCATTTGAGCGTAGCCCGGTGAGCGTCCGCCACGCGCTGCTCGCGTTGTTGAGCGAGGGCCCCAAGTACGGCTTGCAGCTGCGCCAGGAGTTCGAGGAGAGCACCGGCGAGGTGTGGCCCCTCAACGTCGGACAGGTCTACACGACGCTCCAGCGCCTCGAGCGCGACGAGCTGATCGAGTCCGAGGACCGCGCCGAGGAAGCCGGTCCGCAAAAGGTCGTGTTCCGTATCACCGAGGCCGGCTGGAAGGAGCTCGACACGTGGTTGAGCACGCCACCGGACATGACCGAGCCGCCCCGTGACGAGCTGGTGATAAAGGTGCTGGCTGCCCTGCGCGTCCCGGGCGTCTCGGTCCACGATGTGATTCAGGTCCATCGCCGGTATCTCGTCGAGCTGATGCAGCAGTGGACGCGGCTCAAGGAGGACGAGGCGGAGTTCGACCTCACCTTCGCGCTCGTCGTGGACGCCGAGCTCTTCCGACTCGACTCGGTGGTGCGATGGCTCGACACCGCCGACGGCCGGTTGAAGCGCGCCGCGCTCGAGGCCCCCTCGGCCAAGCCCGGCCCGCTCATCCGGCGGAGGTTGGTCGCCCGGCGATGAGCTATCTCGAGCTGCGCCGGGTCTCGAAGAGCTACGGGGACGGCGCCGGCACAGTGCCGGCGCTCTCCGATGTCGACCTGGCCGTCGAGCGGGGCTCGCTCGTCGCGGTGATGGGGCCGTCCGGGTCGGGGAAGTCGACGCTGCTCACCATCGCCGGCAGTCTGGAGGAGCCGACGAGCGGCGAGGTCGCGATAGACGGCGATGCGCTGTCGTCCATGTCGCGCAACGACAAGGCGCGGCTGCGCCGTCGGACCGTCGGCTACGTCTTCCAGGACTTCAACCTCCTCGCCGGGCTCACCGCCGCGGAGAACGTCTCGTTGCCGCTCGAGCTGGACGGTCTCTCGGCCAAGAAGGCGCATCTCGCCGGCGTCGCGGCGCTCGAGGAGCTCGGTCTCGCCCATCGCGCCACTCACTACCCCGACGAGCTCTCCGGGGGGGAACGCCAGCGGGTGGCCATCGCGCGGGCGATCGTGGGCGACCGATCGCTGCTGCTGGCGGATGAGCCCTCGGGCGCGCTCGACTCGACCAACGGCGAGGCCGTGATGCGCATGATCCTTGCCGCCTGCCACCGCGGGGTGGCGGCGATGGTCGTCACCCACGACGCCCAGCTCGCTTCGTGGGCGGATCGCGTGGTCTTCATCCGGGATGGCCGGGTCGTGGACCAGACGGTTCCCCCGCCCACCGCCGAGTCGCTGCTCGTCGATCTCCCCGCGCCGGGCTCCCGTTACTAGCAGGGTCGGACCCGCCACGAAATCCGTTCTTGACAGCCGGGTGGCCGGGCATCAGACCCTGGAGGGGTCCCGATGACCAGTGCCGTGCTCGCACCAGTCGCTGGTCGTCGCCCGGCCGACGGCGGAGCGCCCGCCCGGCGGGCCGTCATCCGTTGGGCCTGGCGGCTCTTCCGGCGGGAGTGGCGCCAGCAGTTCCTGATCTTCGCCCTCATCATGTTCGCCGTGGCGGCGACCATCGTCGGCTCGGCGGTCGCGACGAACACGCCGCCGACCAAGAGCTCCGGCTTCGGAACGGCGCAGGACTCTGTGACCTTCACCGGCTTGGACGCCCACGCCGAGGACGTCATCGCCACTCTCGAGCACCGCTTCGGCCGGGTCGAGCTGATCGAGAACGAGACACAGACGATCCCGGGATCCATCAGCACCTATCAGCTCCGTGCGCAGGACCCGCATGGGCCCTTCGGTGGTCCGATGCTCTCGCTCGTCTCGGGGCGTTACCCGTCGGCAGCCGACGAGGTCGCCGTGACGAGCGGGGTCGCCTCGGCGTTCCACCTTTCGGTCGGCGACAACTGGCGAGTGGGCGGGGCCGAGCGAGAGGTGGTCGGCATCGTCGAGAATCCCCAGAGCCTGCTCGACGAGTTCGCGCTGGTCGCTCCGGGAGAGGTGAAGGATCCCACGCAGGTCACGGCGCTCTTCGACGCGTCCGGCGTGGCGCTGCGCTCAATCGGCAACAACGTGCAGACCCCGGCGACGGTGGCGCAGTCGAACCCGCTCAACCCCGAGACGATCTCGCTCGCCGCGCTCGTGCTCGGCATGTTGCTGATCGCCCTGGTCGCGGTCGGGGGCTTCACGGTGCTGGCGCAGCGCCGACTGCGCTCGATCGGCATGCTCGAGTCGACGGGCGCGACCGACCGCCATGTCCGTCTCGTCGTGCGCGCCAACGGCACCGTCGTCGGTCTCGTCGGCGCCGTCGCCGGCTTCGTGCTCGGCTTCGTGGTCTGGCTCGCCTACCGCCCGAACCTCCAGCAGAGCGCGCACCACGTGATCGGTGCCCTTGCCCTGCCCTGGGTCGTGGTCGCCGCGGCCATGGTGCTCGCCGTCGTCGCGGCGTACTTCGCCGCGTCTCGCCCGGCGCGCGCGGTCACCAAGGTGCCGATCGTCGCAGCGCTCTCCGGTCGCCCGGCGCCGCCTCGTCAGATCCATCGCTCCGCGGTCCCCGGCATCGTCTGCCTCGTCGCGGCGTTCTTGCTCCTCGGCTACTCGGGCGGCTCGAACCACGGCAACGGGAGCGGCGGGGCGCCCGAGCTCGTGTTCGGTCTGGCGCTCCTCATCCCCGGGCTGATCTTGCTCGCGCCGTTCTTCCTCTCGCTCACGGCGAGGCTCGGCGCGTGGCGCGCCGATCGCGCCGCGGCTCGCGCTGCGCGACCTCGCCCGGTACCGGGCAAGGTCGGGCTCGGCGCTCGCCGCCATCAGTGTCGGCGTGCTCGTCGCGGTGATCGTCATGCTCGCCGCCGCCTCCCGCTACGGCAACGTCCTCGACTACGCGGGCCCGAACCTCGCGGCAAATCAGCTCCACCTCAGCACGAGCTTGCCGGCGCCGGGTCAGACGATCGTGAAACGCAACTCCAAGGGCCAGCTCGTTCCGGTCAAGAACCCACCGGTGGAGACCGCAACTCCCGCCCAGCTCACCGCCGGCGCCGAGCAGATCGCGAAGGGGCTCGGGGCGCAGCTGATCACCCTCGAGACACCCAACGCCAACCTCTATGCCACCCAGGGTGGCCGGAACTGGAACGGACAGATTTACGTTGCCACCCCGCAGCTCCTGAGGGCGTTCGGGATCACGACATCACAGATCGATCCGAGCGCGGACGTCCTGAGCTCACGGCCCGGCCTGTCGGGCGTCTCGGGGATTCAGCTCGACTACGGCAGCAACGGTGGTGGCAATGGCCCCGGCGGGACGTCCTCGAGCTGCACGGCAGCGAACCAGTGCCTCGCCAACCCGGTCATTCAGGAGCTCGGGGCGCTACCGACCGGGACGTCCGCGCCGAACACGGTGATCACCGAGCACGCCATGCGCGAGTTCCACATCACGGCGAGCACCACCGACTGGCTGGTGCAGGGCACGCAGCCCTTCACGGCAGCGCAGATCAGCAACGCGGAGCTGGCGGCGTCGACCACACAACTCTCCGTCGAATCGAAGAACGACCAGCCGAGCTCGTCCGCCGTCGTCGGTTCGGCGACGATCTTCGGGATCGTCATCGCCCTCGGTGTGCTCGGGATGTCGGTGGGGCTCGTCCGTAGCGAGTCGGCGAGCGACCTCCGGACGCTCGCGGCGACCGGTGCGTCGAGCTACACGCGTCGCACCCTGACGGCGGTGACGGCCGGCGTGCTGGGCTTTCTCGGCGCACTCCTCGGGGTGCTGGGTGGTTACGTGGGCATGATCGGGTGGCTGCGCAGCAACTCGCTGAACGGCGGGATCGCCGCGCTCGGGCAACGTTCCCGTCGCCGATCTGCTCCTCATCCTCCTGGGCATGCCGGCGTTCGCGACGGTCGTCGGTTGGCTCTTCGCCGGTCGCGAGCCCGAGGCGATGGCGCACCAGGTGATTGAGTGAGGGGGCGGGGCATCAACGCGGGGCGGCCGGGACGTCGGCGGGTGTGCACAGATAGGTCGGCCCGACCTGCTGGCAGTGCGACGAAATCCACGTCAGGCGCGGGTCGCGGCCGGTCCCGAACCACAGCACGAGGTGGAAATTCCCCTGGCGGACCATGTTCTGGAGCTGCGCGACGTTGGGCTCGGTTGGCGGCGAGCACCAGCAGGAGCGTCATCGCCGTGTCGGAGATGTTGCCGCCCCGTCTGCAACCGTTTGCCCCGGCCCAGAGAGTATCGGCCGGCTGGAGCGCACACACCCTCCCGGTATCCTCACTCAATGGCCGAATTCGAGGTCGTCTCACCCTTCAAGCCCTCGGGCGACCAGCCCGGGGCCATCGCCGCGCTCGTCGACGGCGTCCAGGCCGGGGACCGCTACCAGACCCTGCAGGGCATCACCGGGTCGGGCAAGACGGCCACCATCGCCTGGATGATCGAGCAGGTCCAGCGGCCCACGCTCATCATTGAGCCCAACAAGTCGCTGGCCGCCCAGCTCTCCTCCGAGCTGCGGGACCTGTTCCCCAAGAACCGGGTCGAGTTCTTCGTCTCCTACTACGACTACTACCAGCCCGAGGCCTACCTGCCGACCACCGACACCTACATTGAGAAGGACTCGTCCATCAACGACGAGATCGACCGTCTCCGGCACGCCACCACCTCGTCGCTCCTCATGCGCCGGGACGTCATCGTGGTCGCCTCCGTCTCCTGCATCTACGGCCTGGGCTCCCCCGACGAGTACCGGGACCGCATCGCCGCCCTGGCGGTGGGCGCGCAGCACGACCAGCGGGAGATCCTCCGGCGGCTGGTCGACCTGCAGTACGTGCGCAACGACGTCAACCTGGTCCGGGGGACGTTCCGGGCCCGTGGGGACACGATCGAGATCCACCCGGCCTACGAGGAGCAGGCGCTGCGGGTCGAGATGTTCGGCGACACCATTGAGCGGATCGTGCCCTTCGACGTGATGACGGGCGAGATGGGCGACGAGCTCGAGGACATCGCCGTCTACGCCGCCACCCACTACGTCACCGGGGAGGAGATCGTCCGGCGAGCGGTGGGCACCATTGAGGTGGAGCTGCGCGAGCGGCTGGCGGAGTTCGAGAAGGAGGGCAAGCTGCTCGAGGCGCAACGCCTCAGGGTCCGCACGGAGCACGACCTCGAAATGCTGGCCGAGACGGGCGTCTGCTCCGGCGTGGAGAACTACAGCCGGCACCTCGACGGCCGCGCCCGGGGGAGACGCCCTACACCCTGCTCGACTTCTTTCCCAAGGACTACCTGGTCGTCATAGACGAGAGCCACGTCGCCGTGCCCCAGCTGCACGGCCAGCACGCCGGTGACCGCTCGCGCAAGGACATGCTGATCGAGCACGGCTTCCGCCTGCCCTCGGCGAGGGACAACCGCCCCCTGCGCTTCGACGAGTTCATCGAGCGGGTGCCCCAGTGCGTGTTCGTCTCGGCCACCCCGGGCGAGTTCGAGAAGGAGCACTCCACCCAAATGGTCGAG
Source organism: uncultured Acidimicrobiaceae bacterium (assembly GCA_963779735.1). GTDB lineage: Bacteria > Actinomycetota > Acidimicrobiia > Acidimicrobiales > RAAP-2 > Bog-473. Next base: position 13,729 of record CAVZZJ010000009.1, on the reverse strand, counting down.
CAGGTGATCCGGCCCACCGGCCTGGTGGATCCCGAGGTCACCATCCGGCCCACCAAGGGGCAGGTGGACGACCTCCTCTCCCGCATAGAGGCCACGGTCGGCGCCGGCGGGCGGGTCCTCGTCACCACCTTGACCAAGAAGATGGCGGAGGACCTGACCGACTACCTGGCCGACGCCGGCGTGCGGGTGCAGTACCTGCACTCGGACATCGACACGATCACCCGGATTGAGATCCTGCGCGAGCTGCGCCTCGGCTCCATCGACGTGCTGGTCGGCATCAACCTGCTGCGGGAGGGGCTCGACCTGCCCGAGGTGTCCCTGGTGGCCATCCTCGACGCCGACAAGGAGGGGTTCTTGCGCTCGGCCTCCTCGCTCATCCAGACCATGGGCCGCGCCGCCCGGAACGTCGACGGGACGGTGGTGCTCTACGCCGACACCATCACCGACGCCATGCGCGAGGCGGTCTCGGTGACCCAGCGGCGCCGCGAGATCCAAAGGGCGTACAACCTCGAGCACGGCATCGACCCGCAGACCATCCGCAAGACGGTGACCGACATCCTCGAACGCCTGCGGGGCGGGACCGGCGGGGGCGGGACCGGCGGCCGAGCGACCAGCGCCGGTCGCAGCCGGGCCGAGGTGCGGCGGAACGCCGCGGTACGGGGGGCCCGGCGTTCCATGCTGGCCGAGGGCGACGCCTCCACGCCAGCCGTGGCGGTCGAGCTGATGACCCAGCTCGAGGCGGAGATGAAGGCCGCCGCCGCCGATCTGCGCTTCGAGGAGGCGGCACTCCTGCGCGACGAGATCGCCGAGCTGCGCGCCTCGGTGCCCGGTTGACGCGGTGCCCGGTTAGCGCCGTGACAGCCTCCCGGTATCCTCGCTGAATGGCCGATCGTCTCGTCGTTCGCGGCGCACGCGAGCACAACCTGCGCGACGTCTCCCTCGACCTGCCCCGGGACCGGCTGATCGTCTTCACCGGCCTGTCGGGTTCGGGGAAGTCGTCGCTGGCCTTCGACACGATTTACGCCGAGGGCCAGCGCCGCTACGTCGAGTCCCTCTCGGCCTACGCCGCGCCAGTTCCTGGGCCAGATGGACAAGCCCGACGTCGACTTCATTGAGGGGCTCTCGCCGGCCATCTCCATCGACCAGAAGTCCGCCTCGCGCAACCCGCGCTCGACGGTGGGCACCATCACCGAGGTCTACGACTACCTGCGGCTGCTCTACGCCCGCATCGGGCACCCGCACTGCCCGGTCTGCGGGCGCCCGGTGGCCCGCCAGACCCCCCAGCAGATCGTCGACCGCGTGCTCGAGCTCCCCGAGGGCACCAAGTTCCAGGTGCTGGCGCCCGTGGTGCGGGGCCGCAAGGGCGAGTACAGCACGCTCCTCGACGACCTGGCCAAGCAGGGCTTCGCCCGGGTCCGGGTCGACGGGACCCCGGTGGAGCTGGCCGACCGGGCCGGCGTGGCACTGGCCCGCTACGAGGTCCACACCATTGAGGTGGTGGTGGACCGGCTGGTACGGCGCGACGGCATCCGCCAGCGCCTGACCGAGTCGATCGAGACGGCGCTGGAGCTGACCGGGGGCACGGCCGAGGTCCTGGTCATGGACAGCGAGGAGGGGATCACCTTCTCCCAGCACCTGGCCTGCACCCACTGCGGCATCAGCTTCGAGGAGCCGGCGCCGCGCAGCTTCTCGTTCAACTCGCCCTACGGGGCCTGCCCGTCCTGTGCCGGGCTGGGCACCCGGTTCGAGGTCGACCCCGAGCTCGTCGTGCCCGACGAGACGCTGTCGCTGGCCGAGGGGGCGCTGGCCCCGTGGGCCGGCGCTCGCAGCGAGTACTTCACCGGGCTGCAGGCGGGGGTGGCCGAGCTGGGCGGGTTCTCCTTCGACGCCCCGTGGAAGTCGCTCAAGGCCAAGGACAAGAAGCTCGTGTTGTACGGCTCGGCCACCCGGCCGGTCCGGGTGACCTACAAGAACCGCTTCGGCCGCAAGCGCTCGTACGAGGCGATCTTCGAGGGCATCGTCCCCTGGTTGCAGCGCCGCCACGGCGAGTCCGAGTCGGACTGGTCGCGCGAGCAGATAGAGCAGTACATGCGCGAGGTGGACTGCCCCGACTGCCAGGGGGCTCGCCTCAAGCCCGAGTCGCTGGCGGTCACGGTGGGCGGTCGCAACATCTACGAGCTGTGCAACCTGTCCATCGGCAACGCCGTGGAGACCCTGGGCACGTTGGAGCTGAGCGACCGGGAGCACATGATCGCCGACCGGGTCCTCAAGGAGGTGCGCGAGCGGATGCAGTTCCTGTTGGACGTCGGCCTCGACTACCTCTCCCTGGCCCGCTCGGCCGGCACCCTGTCGGGCGGGGAGGCGCAGCGCATCCGGTTGGCCAGCCAGATCGGCAGCGGCCTGGTGGGCGTGCTCTACGTGCTCGACGAGCCCTCCATCGGCCTGCACCAGCGCGACAACCAGCGCCTGATCGGCACGCTGGAGCGGCTGCGCAACCTGGGCAACACGGTCATCGTGGTGGAGCACGACGAGGAGACCATCCGCGCCGCGGACTACGTGGTGGACATCGGGCCGGGGGCGGGGGAGCACGGGGGCACGGTGGTCCACGCCGGACCGGTCACCGGTAGGGGAGGACTGCTCACCAACAAGGCCTCCGTCACCGGCCAGTACCTCTCGGGCAAGCGTTCCATCCCGGTCCCGGCCCGGCGCCGGCCGGGCACCGGTGAGGTGGTCACCGTGCGGGGCGCACGCGAGCACAACCTGCAGGGGATCGACGTGTCGTTCCCGCTGGGCTGCCTGGTGGCGGTGACCGGGGTCTCCGGATCGGGCAAGTCCACCCTGGTCAACGACATCCTGCTCCGGGCGTTGGCCCAGAAGCTGCACCGGGCCAAGACGCTGCCCGGGCGTCACCGTACGGTCGAGGGCATCGGGTACCTGGACAAGGTGGTGGACGTCGACCAGGCCCCCATCGGCCGTACCCCCCGTTCCAACCCGGCCACCTATACCGGGGTGTTCGACCACATCCGCAAGCTCTTCGCCCAGACGTCGGAGGCCAAGGTGCGGGGCTACCTGCCCGGGCGGTTCTCGTTCAACGTGCGCGGCGGCCGCTGCGAGGCCTGCGCCGGCGACGGCACCATCAAGATAGAGATGCACTTCCTGCCCGACGTCTACGTCCCCTGTGAGATCTGCCACGGGGCCCGCTACAACCGCGACACCCTGGAGGTCACCTTCCGGGGCAAGACCATCGCCGACGTGCTCGACCTCTCCTGCGAGGAGGCGCTCGGCTTCTTCGCCAAGCAGCCGCCGATCGCCCGCCACCTGCAGACACTGGTCGACGTCGGCCTGGGCTACGTCCGGCTCGGCCAGCCGGCACCGACGCTTTCGGGCGGGGAGGCGCAGCGGGTCAAGCTGGCCAGCGAGCTGAGCCGGCGGCCCACGGGCCACACCTTCTACGTGCTGGACGAGCCCACCACCGGGTTGCACTTCGAGGACACCCGGCGCCTGCTGGAGGTGCTGGGCCGGCTGGTCGACCAGGGCAACTCGGTGGTGGTGATCGAGCACAACCTCGACGTGATAAAGACCGCCGACTGGATCATCGACCTCGGCCCCGAGGGAGGCAACCGTGGCGGCACGGTGGTGGCCGAGGGGACGCCCGAACAGGTGGCCAAGACGGCCGGGAGCTACACCGGCGAGGTGCTCAAGCCGATGCTGGCCCGGGTCAAGTGATGGCCAGCATCCGCTCCAGGGCCACCCGGGCCCAGTCGGCCACGTCGGCGTCCACCTGAATCTGGTTCCGGACCTCGCCGGCCACCAACCCCTCGAGGACCCAGGCCAGATGCGGGGGGTCGATGCGGGACATGGTCGAGCAGGGGCAGACGAGCGGGTCCAGGCAGACGACCGTCTTGTCCGGCGTCTCGTCGTCGAGCCGCTTGACCAGGTGGATTTCGGTGGCCACGCCGATCACCGCGCCGCTCGGGGCGGCGGCCACGCCCCGAATGAGGTGGTCGGTCGAGCCGACCAGATCGGCCACCTCGACCACCTCGTGGGCGCACTCGGGGTGCACCATGACGATCCCGCCCGGGTGCTGGGCCCGGAACGCCGTCACGTGCTCGGGGCGGAACCGTTGATGCACCGAGCAGTGGCCCTTCCACAAGAGCAGCGTGGACTCCTTGACCTCCGCGTCGCCGAGCCCGCCCAGGGCCAGTCGTGGGTTCCACACCCGCATGTCGTCCGCCCCGTAGCCCAGCTCGTAGCCGGTGTTGCGGCCCAGGTGCTGGTCGGGGAAGAAGAGGACCTTCTCACCTCGCCCGGCCTCGAGTGCCCAGGTCAGCACGGCCCGGGCGTTCGACGAGGTGCACACCGCCCCCTCGTGGCGCCCGACGAACGCCTTGAGGGCGGCCGACGAGTTCATGTAGGTGATGGGCACGATCCGGCTGACGTCGGTGACCCGGGCCAGCTCCTCCCAGGCCTCCTCGACCTGCTCAATGTCGGCCATGTCGGCCATGGAGCAGCCGGCGTTGAGGTCGGGCAGGAGCACGCGCTGGTGGCCTGCCGTCAGCACGTCGGCCGACTCGGCCATGAAGTGGACGCCGCAGAAGACGATGAACTCGGCCTCGGTCACCGCAGCGGCCGTCCGGGAGAGCCCGAAGGAGTCGCCCCGGGCATCGGCCCAGCGCATGACGTCGTCGCGCTGGTAGTGGTGGCCCAGGACGAAGAGACGGGTACCCAGCTTTGCCTTGGCCGAGCCGATCATCTGCGCCAGCTCTTCGCCCGACGCGCCGGCATAGCGCTCGGGGAGCGGTGATTGGAGCCTGAGCATCGGTATGCCCCCTTTGAGGGAGAGCACCGATTGGCCGGCGGGGACAGCCTGGTCGCCCATCCGCGGGTGTGTCGGCCTCGGTGCGAGGTTGTGTGCCGGAAACCAGGCCGGCCCGCTCAGTGTACCCGTCGGGTGCGCGAAAGTGGATCCGATGCAGTACCGACCCCCCACAGGCTCGATTCCCGACGCGCCGGGCTCCTACCTGTTCTACGACGCCGAGGGCCGGGTCCTCTACGTGGGAAAGGCCAAGTCGCTGCGCCACCGGCTGCCCAACTACTGGGCCGACCCGGCCAAGTTGCCCCCCCGCACCGCCCAGATGGTGGCCCAGGCCGACCACGTGGAGTGGGTGGTGGTGGACGGCGAGGTCGACGCCCTGATCCTCGAGCACTCGCTCATTCAGGCCCACCTGCCCCGCTACAACGTCAGGCTGAAGGACGACAAGAGCTATCCCTGGCTCGCCGTGACCCTGGACGACGAGTGGCCCCGGCCGGCCGTGGTCCGGGGCCGCAAGCGCAAGGGGGTCCGCTACTTCGGCCCCTACGGCCACGCCGCGGCCATACGGTCGACCCTCGACCTCCTGGTGCGCAGCTTCCCGGTCCGCACGTGCACGGACACGAAGTTCAACCGGCATGAGCGGCTGGGCCGGCCGTGCCTGCTGTACGACATAGAGCGCTGTTCGGGGCCGTGCATCGGCGCCGTGGACCACCCCACCTACGACGGCTACGTCGAGGACCTGATGGGGTTCCTCTCCGGCGACACCGAGCCGGTGCTGGCCCGGCTGGAGGGCGCGATGCAGGCGGCCGCCGAGGACCTCGAGTTCGAGCGGGCGGCCCGCTTGCGCGACCGCATCGCCGTGGCGCAGAAGGCGGCCGAGTCGCAGCAGATGGTGTCCGAGCGGGCCGAGGACTTCGACGTCATCGGCATCGCCGACGACCCGCTCGAGGCCTCGGTGCAGATCTTCCATGTCCGCCGCGGGCGCGTGGTCGGGCACCGCGGCTTCGTGGCCGAGAAGGTGGAGGACCTGACCCCGCCCGAGTTCGTGCGCCTGGTCGTGGCCCAGATTTACGGTGCGGTCGGCGCCGATGTGCCCCGCCGGATCCTCGTCCCCGAGCTGCCCGCCGACCTCGATCTCCTCCAGAGCTGGCTGCGCACCGCACGCGACGGCCCGGTCGACGTCGTCGTGCCGCAGCGGGGAGCCAAACGCGCCCTGCAGGAGACGGTGACCCGGTCGGCCGCCGAGGACCTGGCCCGCCACCGCCTGCGCCGGGCGGCGGACCACAACGCCCGGTCCAAGGCCCTGACCGAGCTGCAGCTGGCGCTCGGGCTGCACGAGGCCCCGCTGCGCATTGAGTGCTTCGACATGAGCCACCTGCAGGGGACCGACTACGTGGGCTCCATGGTGGTGCTCGAGGACGGGCTGGCCAAGCGGTCCGACTACCGCCGCTTCAAGGTCAAGACCGTGAAGGGGAACGACGACTACGCCGCCATGGAGGAGGTCCTGACCAGGCGGCTCACCGCGCTCAAGGAGCCGGCAGCACGCTCCCGCCGCTTCGCCTATAGGCCCAACCTCCTGCTGGTCGACGGGGGCAAGGGACAGCTCGGGGTGGCCGAGCGGGTGGTCGCCGAGCTGGGCCTCTCCGGCGAGGTGGAGCTGGCCTCGCTGGCCAAGCAGTTCGAGGAGGTCTACCGCCCCGGCTCGCCCGAACCCGTCCACCTGCGGCGAGGGTCCGACGCCCTCTACCTCCTCCAGCGCGTCCGCGACGAGGCCCACCGGTTCGCCATCACCTTCCACCGCGAGAAGCGGGGGCGACGCATGACGAGGAGCGTCCTGGACGGGATACCCGGGCTGGGACCGGCCCGCAAGGCGCGGCTGGTCAAGGAGCTGGGGGGTGTCAACGCCGTCCGCTCCGCCTCCCTTGCGGAGCTGCGGGCGCTGCCCTGGCTGCCCGAGCGGGTCGCCGTGGCGGTCCATGACGGGGTGCGGGGCATGGGCCAGACTGGGGGCCGATGAGCGAGTTCCTGGTAGTGACCGGGATGTCGGGAGCGGGCCGTTCGACCGCTGCCGCGTCCCTCGAAGACCTGGGGTGGTTCGTCATCGACAACCTGCCGGCGGCCCTGATCACCAACATGGCCGAGATGATCAACCTCCCGGGCGCGGAGATGGACCGGGTGGCGCTGGTCATCGGCCGGGGCGGGTCCGAGTACTTCGACGAGCTGCCCGACGTCCTCGCCGCGCTGCGGGCCAACGGGAACCGGGTGCGGGTCCTGTTCCTCGATGCCAGCGACGACGTCCTCATCAGGCGCTACGAGGGCACCCGCCGCCGCCATCCGCTGGCCGCCCGGGGGGTGGAGGAGTCGATCGCCGACGAGCGGCGGCTGCTGGCGCTCGTCCGCGACCAGGCCGACCTGCTCATCGACACCGGTGAGCTGAACACGAACCAACTGCGCACCAGGGTGATAGAGGCGTTCGGCGGTGAGGGCGGCGCCTCGGCCATGCAGACCACGGTGGTGTCGTTCGGCTACAAGTTCGGCCTCCCGCTCGATGTCGACCTGGTCTTCGACTGCCGTTTCCTCCCCAATCCGTTCTGGATTGAGGAGCTGCGGCCCTTCAGCGGGCTCGAGGCCCCGGTGCGTGACTACGTCCTGTCCCACCCCGAGGCCACGGAGTTCCTGGAAAAGGTCGACGGGCTGCTGACCGGGATCCTCCCCTCGTTCGTGCGCGAGGGCAAGTCCTACCTCACCATCGCGTTGGGGTGCACCGGAGGCCGGCACCGCTCGGTGACGCTGGCCGAGGCGTTGGGCGAGCGGTTCACCGAGCGCGGCATCCCGGTGTCCGTCTTCCATCGGGACGTCGACCGATGACGCGACCGGCGGTGGTGGCACTGGGAGGGGGCCACGGCACGGCGGTGACGCTGCACGCCGCCCGCCGCTATGCCGGCCAGCTCACCGCCGTGGTGTCGGTGGCCGACGACGGTGGATCGAGTGGCCGGCTGCGGGAGATCCTCAACGTGGTGGCCCTGGGTGATCTCCGCAAGTGCCTCATCGCCCTGGCCGCCGAGGGCTCGCCCCTGGCGGGAGCCTTCGAGCACCGCTTCGAGGAGGGGGAGCTGGCCGGCCACGCCCTGGGGAACCTGATCCTGGCCGGGCTGGTCGAGTCCACGGGCGACCTGGTGGCGGGCGTGCGCGCCGCGGCGGAGCTGTTGGGGGCGGCGGGCGACGTCCTCCCGGCCACCACCGAGCGTGTGGTGCTCAAGGCGGAGTCGGACACCGGCCAGGTGGCCGGGCAGGTGGCCGTGTCCCGCGCCGGCAACATAAAGACCGTGTCGCTGGTCCCCGGAGACGCCCGCCCCCCGGAGCTGGCCGTCGAGCGCATTCTGGCGGCCGACCAGATCGTCATCGGGCCCGGGTCGCTCTTCACCAGCGTGCTGGCCGCCGCCGCCGTGGGGGGGATCGCCGAGGCGGTGGCCCACTCGCGGGCGCAACGCGTCTACGTCTGCAATCTGCGTCCACAGCTCCCCGAAACGGCCGGTCTCGACGTCGCGGCCCACCTAGAGGCTCTGAGCAGGCATAATGTATCCGTGGACGTCGTCGTGTGCGATACGAGTCGGGGGATGCCCCTGGGCGAATTGGGTATTTCGGCCCTGGATATCCCCCTCACCGACGGGAATGCTCTTGTTCACAGTCCGGTCAAACTGGCGCAAGCCCTCGAAAGTCTGCTGGCATAGTCGTCTCAGAGGAAGAAGGTCCGAATGACAGTGAGGGTCGGGATCAACGGTTTCGGGCGAATCGGACGCAGCTTCCTCCGCGCCGCCCTGGCAAGCGGAGCCGATCTCGAGGTGGTGGGCGTCAACGACCTGACCTCACCCGAGACCCTGGCCCACCTGCTGCGCTACGACTCGACCCAGGGGCGCATGCCCGTCCCGGTGGACGTCGAGGGCAGCGACCTGCTGGTCGGCGAGCACCACATCCGGGTACTGGCCGAGCGGGAGCCCGAGCAGCTGCCCTGGGGAGCGCTCGGCGCCGACGTCGTCATTGAGTCGACGGGCAAGTTCACGACGCGGGCCGATGCGGCGGGGCACCTCCACGGCACGGTGCGCCGGGTCATCATTTCGGCACCGTCCAAGGATGCCGATGCCACGTTTGTCATCGGGGTGAACGACGACGAGTACGACCCCGAGAAGCACATCGTGGTCTCCAACGCGTCGTGCACCACCAACTGCTTCGTGCCCATGGTCAAGGTCCTCGACGACAGCTTCCACATCGTGAGCGGCCTCATGACGACGGTGCATGCCTACACGAACGATCAGAACCTTCTCGACCTGACCCACACCGACCTGCGCCGGGCGCGGGCCGGGGCCGTCAACATCGTCCCCAGCTCCACCGGGGCCGCCCGGGCCACCAGCCTCGTGCTGTCGACCATGGCGGGCCGGCTCGACGGCATGTCCCTGCGGGTCCCGGTCCCGGCCGGCTCCATCACCGACTTCACCGCCGTGGTGAAGGGCAACCCCACGGTGGCCGAGGTCAACGCCGCCTTCGCCGAATCCGCGGTTAAGCCCCCGCTGGACCGCGTGCTCGAGTACACCGAGGACCCCCTGGTCTCCAGCGACATCGTGGGTTGCGCGGCCTCGTGCACCTTCGACGCCGGCCTCACCATCGTGCAGCCGATCGACGACTCGCTCTCGCTGGTGAAGGTGGAGGGCTGGTACGACAACGAGTGGGGGTACTCGAACCGGCTCGTCGACCTGACCCTGCTCGTGGGGGCCTGAGCACGTGGTCCCCCGGGCCCGGCTTCCACTCCTGGGTGATCTTCCCGATCTGGAGGGTAAGCGGGTCCTGGTCCGGGTGGACTTCAACGTCCCCCTCCACATCGGGATCGACGGCCGGGCGACCGTGGCCGACGACTTCCGGATCACCGCTGCGCTGCCGACGTTGCGCTGGCTGCTGGACCGAGGTGCCGAGGTGGTGGCCATCTCGCATCTCGGGCGACCGGCCGAGACCCGGGACCCGCGCTGGGAGATGGACCCGGTGCGCGAGCGGCTCACCGCGCTCTGCCCCGGGGTCGAGCTCGGTGACAACCTGCGGTTCAACCCGGGCGAGAAGAGCAACGATCCGGCCTTCGTGGCGTCGCTGATCGAGGGCTTCGACGCCTACGTGAACGAGGCCTTCGGCGTGGCGCACCGGGCCCACGCGTCCATCGTCGGCCCGCCAAGGTTCCTGCCCAGCGCCGCCGGCCTGCGCCTGGCCCGTGAGGTCGAGGTCCTGGGCGGCATCCTCGAGCACCCGGCCCGGCCCTTCGTGGCCGTGGTCGGCGGGGCCAAGGTGGGGGACAAGATAGAGGTCCTCAACGCGCTGGCCACCAAGGTGGACACGCTGGTGGTCGGTGGAGGCATGGCCTTCACCTTCCTGGCCGCGCAGGGTCGCCGGGTGGGCAGCTCGCTGTTCGATCCGAGCCACCTGACGGACTGCCGCGCTCTGCTCGACTCGGGACTGGAGATCTACCTCCCGACGGACATCCGCGCCCTCGAGCCGGGTGGGACCTTCGGCCGCGAGGGGATCGGGCCACGGGGAGGGGTCAAGGTCATAGAGGGCGACCTGCCCGACGGATGGACCGGGCTCGACATCGGGCCCGACTCGGCCGCCGCCTTCGCCGACGTCGTGCGCCAGGCCGGCACCGTGCTGTGGAACGGCCCGCTGGGCGCCTTCGAGGACGCTCGATTCGCCGGCGGCACGAGGGTGGTGGCCCAGGCAGTGGCCGAGTGCGAGGGCTTCTCCGTGGTCGGCGGCGGGGACAGCGCGAGCGCCCTCGAAGGGCTCGGGCTCTGCGACCAGGTGAGCTTCTTGTCCACCGGCGGGGGAGCATCACTGGCCTTCATCGAGCGCGGGGGAGACCTGCCCGCACTCGAAGCGTTGCGCCACGCGCCGAACGCCCCGCGGTAGTGCCCGGTCGCCGCCCGCTGGTCAGCGGGAACTGGAAGATGCACCACGATCACATTGAGGCGCTCCACATGGTGAGCGATCTGGGACTGCGGCTCAAGCCCGAGGACGTGGCGGCCGTGGACGTCTCGGTCCACCCCCCCTTCACCGATCTGCGCACCGTTCAGACGTTGGTCGAGAAGGAAGCCATCCCGGTCCACCTCGGCGCCCAGCACTGCTCCGACGAGGACGCCGGCGCCCGCACGGGGGAGATCAGCCCGCGCATGCTGGCGAGGCTGGGGACCCGATACGTGGTGGTGGGCCACTCCGAACGTCGCACCCTGTTCGGCATGTCGGACGCCGTCGTGGCTACGACACTCCAGGCGGTGCTGCGCCACGGCATGATCCCCATCGTCTGTGTGGGGGAGACCGAGGAGGAACGTCTCGCCGGCCGCACCGAGGCGAAGCTGGAGGAGCAGGTGCTGTCCGCGCTGGAGGGTCTGTCGCCCGAGGTCGTCGGCGGCCTGGTCGTGGCCTACGAGCCGTTGTGGGCCATCGGCACCGGTCAGGCGGCCTCCGCCATGGACGCCGAAGACGCCGGCGTCTTCATCCGGGCCCTGGTGGGCAAGGTGGCCGGCGAGCCGGCAGCGACCGCGGTGCGCATCCAGTACGGGGGTTCGGTCCAGGCGGACAACGCAGCGGACTTCATGGCGGAGCCGAATGTCGACGGCCTCCTGGTGGGCGGGGCGAGTCTGCAGGCGGCCACCTTCCTTGACGTAATTCGGGCGGGCGGCGCCTGCTACCGTTCCTGAGTGTCCTTCGTCACCTGGATTTACGTCGTCATTGAGGTGCTCTCGGCCCTCGGCCTGATCTTCCTCATCCTGATGCACAGCGGCAAGGGCGGCGGCCTTTCGGACATGTTCGGTGGCAGCGTGGGCGCCGCAGCACAGGGCTCCACGGTGGTCGAGCGCAACCTGGACCGCATCACCGTCACCGTGGCCCTCGTCTTCACCTTCGCGACCCTCACACTCGGCCTTCGCCTGCAGTGACGCTCCGGGGCCGGTGGCCCGGGCGGCAGCGCGCATTTTTTTGCACCGCGGCGCTGGCGTTCCTCGTCGCCGCGTGCGGCGGTCCGGCCGAATCGAGTCTGAAGACGACGGTCACCTACGTCGGTGTCACCGGCGGCTCCATCGCCTACGGGATGACGCAGTGGCCGACCGGCTGCAACCCCAACACGCCGGCAGGCAACACGCCGGCCACGCTGCAGGTGCTCGGCGCGGTGCTCCCGAGCCCGTTCGTGGTGAACATGGACGGCGTGGTCATCGGGAACCCGAACCTGATCGTGCAGGCCGAGCTGGTCAGCACCACGCCGGAGACGATCGTCTATACCCTGAACCCGGACGCGGTGTGGTCGGATGGCGTGCCCATCACGGCCAAGGACTTCATTTACGCGTGGCAGCAGCAGCGCGGCGGCCTGACGTCGGTGCCGAACGCCGCGGCCAGCATCGCCGGTTACCGTGACATCGGCTCCGTCACGGGGAGCGACAAGGGCCGGACGGTCACCGTCGTCTTCCGGACCCCGTTCGCCGACTGGCAGATGCTGTTCGCCAACATGCTGCCGGCCCACATCATGGAGAAGGCCGGCTGGAACCCGGCCTGCACCACGGTCGACCCCTCCATCGATCTCTCGGGCGGGCCGTTCCGGATCGCCAGCGTCTCGCCGACGACCATCGTGCTAGGGGAGAATCCGCGCTGGTGGGGGACCAAGCCCGACGTCCGGACCATCACCGTGCGCAGCGCCTCCAGTACCGAAGAGCTGGCGCAGTGGGTGGCGTCCAACTTCGTGCAGGTCGCCGTGCCCACCACGCTCACGCCGGCCTTCTTGGACGAGATGACGTCTCTCCCGGGTGTGCAGAGCGCGGTCGGCCTGTCGCCCACGTTCTTGCAGCTCGAGATGGCGAGCGGCGCGACGAGCACCCTCTCCGCCAACGTCCGCTTCGCCATCGCCCTCTCGGTCAACCGCCAGGCCCTGGTGAACGAGCAGGCCGCCTGGGCTTACGCCGACGTGGAGGTGGCGTCCAGCCACATTTACTCCCAAGGGCAGGCGGGCTACCACCCCGCCCCCTTGACGACGACCACCACCGCACCCGGCTCGGCGCCGACCCCCTCGACGCCATCGCCGACCACCGCCATCGTGCAGGGGGGAAGCGTCAACTTCCCCGTCACGCCCGACCCCGCGGAGGTCGCCGCCCTGATGGGCGCGTCCGGCTACGCCCGCACCGCTCCGGGTGACTGGCTCAACGTCCTGGGCCAACCGCTGACGATCCGCCTGGTGGTGGACGACGCAGATTCCTGGGCGGCCGCCACGGCGCCCCAGCTCCAGGAACAGCTGGAGGAGGCCGGGTTCGCGGTCACCCTCTCCCAGGTTCCCGGTGCCGGTGCGGCCGGCCAGGCCCTGGCGGACGGCGCGGCGGATGCGGCCCTGATCCCGCGGACCTCCTCACCCTTCCTGAGCCAGGCCGTGGCCTGGTACACCGACCTGCTCGGCCCGCCGGGACAGAACGGCTCGCAGAACTGGACCAACTACGACAACAGCACCTTCGACAGCCTGGTGGTCACCGCGTCGCAGCAGCTGAACGCCACCAAGGCGGCGACCGACTACATGGCGGCGGACACGCAGCTCTGGAGCGACGTGGTGGCGCTGCCCCTGTTCACCGAGCCGAGCGCCCTCGTCTGGAGCCGCAAGGTGGGCGGCGTGGTCACTACGGCATGGAGCAACAGCCTCCTGTGGTACGCCCAGTACTGGGCCGTCCGGATCCCCGAATCGACGAGCAACACGACCCCGACGCTGCCGAATCCCTGAGCACGCTACGATCTCTGGGCGCTCCTTGGAGCCGCAGGCCAGTCGGAGTGGCGGAATAGGCAGACGCGCCAGCTTGAGGGGCTGGTGCCCGCAAGGGCGTGGGGGTTCAAGTCCCCCCTCCGACACTGGGGTTG
>CAVZZJ010000008.1:0-179520 GCA_963779735.1 uncultured Acidimicrobiaceae bacterium | reverse complement strand
ATGAATTGACTTGGGTAACCGGGTCCGAGGGTTCAAATCCCTCCCTCTCCGCTCGGGGATCGTGCACCCGGAGTGCCCGATCCAGGGTCCGCTGCGGCGGGCCCGCCGTGTGCCGCCACCGTGGTGGTTCCGGCTGGCTGTAAGGAGCGTGCGTGGGCGAGGGTCGGTACTGGCTGCAGACCCTCGGGTGTCCGAAGAACCAGGTGGACTCGGACAAGCTGGAGGGGCGGCTGGCTGAGCAGGGCTTGCGGCGCGCCTCGGAGCCGTCCGGGGCCGACCTCGTGGTGGTCAACACCTGCGCCTTCATTGAGTCGGCCCGCCAGGAGTCCATCGACACCGTGCTGGAGCTGGCCGACCAGCGCCGGCCCGGGGCCCGCCTGGTGGTCACCGGGTGCATGGCCGAGCGCTACGGGAGCGAACTCAGCGACGCCCTCCCCGAGGTGGACCTGGTGGCCGGATTCGGTGTCGACTTCGCCGAGCCGGCCGGCGTCCCCGTGGCGCTCTCTCGCCGGACCGGCCCCCGGCCGCCTCGCGGCTTCGATCTGCTCGAGCTGGCCCGTCCCGCGTCCGAGGTTCCCTGGGCCTACGTGAAGGTGGCCGAGGGCTGCGACCGCATCTGCGGCTTCTGCGCCATCCCGTCCTTCCGGGGTAGGCAACGGTCACGCGCCATGGACGAGGTCATGGCCGAGGTCGACGAGCTCCTCGCCGGCGGGACGACGCCAGCAGGGGCGACGGCGCCGCCGGTGCGTGAGATCGTGCTGGTGGCCCAGGACCTGGCCTCCTACGGGCGCGACCGCTCACGCCCGGGCGAGCGGGCGCGGGCCGGTTCGTCGCCCATCGCCGCGCTGACACGGGCCGTCTCGGCCCGGGTCGAGCGCACCCGGCTGTTGTACCTCTACCCGTCCGGACTCACCGACGAGCTGATTGAAGCCGTGCTCGGCACGGGTGTGCCGTACTTCGACCTCTCCCTGCAACATGTGTCGCGCCCACTCCTGGCCCGCATGCGCCGGTGGGGGGACGGCGACCGCTTTCTGGCCCGCATCGCCGCCATCCGTGCGGCGGATGCCAAGGCCACCTTCCGCTCCTCGTTCATCCTGGGCTATCCGGGCGAGACCGAGCGCGACCACGACCGGCTCCTCGACTTCCTCGAGCAGGCCCAGCTCGACTGGGCCGGGTTCTTCCCGTTCTCCAAGGAGGTCGGGACGCACGCCGCCACTCTCCCCGATCAGGTCCCGCCCCACCTTGCCCTGGAGCGGCTGCGCGAGTGTGCCGAGCTTCAGGACGCCATCACAGCGGCCCGTCGGGACCGGATGGTGGGCGAGTGGCGAAAGGTGCTGGTCGATGCCCCGGGGCAGGGGCGCACGGTGCACGAAGCACCGGAGATCGACGGGATCGTGCACCTGCCCGGCGACACCGTGGCCGGCGACCTGCTCACGGTCGAGCTGACCGCCGCCGCCGGTCCCGATCTGTATGCCGTGGGTGCCGACCGGTGAGCGAGACGGAAGCCCGCCGCCATTCGACGTTCGGTCCGACCGCCCTGGCCACGCCGGCCAACGCGGTTACCATCGCCCGCCTCCTGGCCGCCCCGGTCTTCGTCGCCATGATCGTGGTCTGGGGAGCGACGTGGTTCAACGTCGCGGCGGGCCTGGTCGTCGCCGGGAGCGACGGCTTGGATGGCTACATCGCCCGGCGCCAGGGAACCACCCGTTCGGGCGCCTTCCTCGACCCGCTGGCCGACAAGGCGGTGGTGCTGGGCGCCCTGGTCACGCTGGCCGTTCAGGGGCACCTGCCCTGGTGGCCGGTGGTCATCATCGCCGTCCGGGAGGTGGGCATGCAGATCTACCGCTCATGGGCCGGGCGCCGCGGCGTGTCCATCCCGGCGAGGAATTCGGCCAAGGTCAAGACCTTCGCGCAGGACCTGGCCATCGGGACCTGCCTGATCCCACCGCTGGCCGACCATCACGGGGTGCAGGTGGCCGTGGTCTGGGTGGCCGCCGCGCTCACCGTCATCACCGGCGTGCAGTACCTGGCCGACGGCCGCCGGGCGTTCAGGGAGAGAGGGGCATGAGAATCGAGATCGTGGCGGTCGGCACCGAGCTCCTGCTCGGCCAGATCGCCGACACCAACTCGGCCTGGCTGGGCGACCGGCTGGCCTCGGCCGGGGTGACGTCGCACTTCCACCAGGCGGTGGGGGACAACCACGAGCGGATCACGCTGGCCTTTCGTACCGCCCTGGCCCGCAGCGACGGGATCATCGTCTGCGGCGGACTGGGGCCGACCCAGGACGACATCACCCGCGAGGCCATCGCCGACGTCATGGGGGTCGAGCTGGTGCGCCATCAGGAGATCGTCGACGTCATCGCCGGGTTCTTCTTGGACCGTGGCCGCTCCATGTCGGCCAACAACGCCCGCCAGGCCGACGTTCCCGTCGGCGCCACCGTCATCCCGCAGCGCGGGGGCACCGCGCCCGGGCTCGATCTGCCCGCTGGGTAACAAGGTGATCTACGCCGTGCCCGGTGTGCCGCACGAGATGGCCGAGATGTTCGATCGGGCCATCCTTCCCGACCTGCGCGCACGCATGGAAGCGGCGGGCGAAGAGGGCGTCATCGTGAGCCGGGTGTTGCGGACCTGGGGCGCCAGTGAGTCGGCGTTGGCCGAGTCGCTCCAGGGGCGGATCGACGCGTTGGACGGCGACGCGGACGGGGCCCCGGCGGCGCGCACAGTCACCCTGGCCTTCCTGGCGTCGGGCGTGGAGGGGATAAAGGTCCGCATCACGGCGCGCGCCGCCACCATGCCGGAGGTCACCTCCCTGCTCAATCGCGAGGAGAAGGACGCACGGGCCGCCATTGAGGCCGAGCTGGGGGACATCGTGTTCGGCGTGGACGACGAGTCCATGGAGGTCGCCGTGGCCCAACTGCTCACCGCCCGCGGTGTCACCCTGGGCGTCGCTGAATCGCTCACCGGGGGGCTGATCGCCTCGCGTCTGGTCAACGTCCCCGGAGCGTCGGCCTGGTTCCGGGGAGGCGTCGTGGCCTACCACGAGCAGGTCAAATTCGACCTGCTGGGCGTTCCCGTGGGGCCGGTCGTCACCCAGTCGGCCGCCGCGGCCATGGCCGAAGGGGTGTGCCGTGCGACCGGGTCCGACGTGGGCCTGGGGATCACCGGGGTGGCCGGCCCCGACGACCAGGAGGGCGCTCCCCCGGGCACGGTCTTCGTCGGCCTGCGCCTGCCCGGCGGGCCCGTCTCGACACGGGAGCTGCGCGTCCCGGGCGACCGGGAGCGGGTCCGCCAGTACGGGGCGATCTCCGCGCTCGATCTCCTGCGCCGTGCCCTCATCGCCCTGGAGCCCTGATCTCACAGGGGACCCACAGGCGGTCCACACTGGAGGGGCAACTGGCGGTGTGATCCTGTGAGCGAGGGAGGTACGTGATGAGAACCGAGAACGGGCCCAGAGTGCTGGTCGTGGACGACGAGCCCTCCATCGTCGACGCCGTGGCGACCTCGCTGCGCTACGAGGGATTCACGGTCGACGAGGCCATGACGGGACGGCGCGCCCTGGCCCAGGCCCAGGAGGATCCGCCGGACCTCGTCATCCTCGACGTGATGCTGCCCGACCTCGACGGCCTGGAGGTGACGCGGCGGCTGCGCGCCGATGGGATCAGGGTCCCCGTCCTCTTCCTGACCGCCCGCGACTCCCTGCAGGACAAGCTGGCGGGCCTCACCGTCGGCGGGGACGACTACGTCACCAAGCCGTTCGCACTGGCGGAGATCATCGCCCGCGTGCACGCCATCCTGCGTCGCACCGGCTACGAGTCCGACGACGACGGGGTGCTGCGCTTCGCCGACCTCGAGCTCGACGAGAGCGCCCACGAGGTGCGCCGGGGTGGCAACGACATCCAGCTCACGGCGACCGAGTTCAACCTCTTGCGGTACTTCCTGCTCAACCCGCGGCGCGTGCTCTCCAAGTCCCAGATCCTCGACCATGTCTGGCACTACGACTTCGGCGGGGACGGCAACGTGGTCGAGACCTACGTGAGCTACCTGCGCAAGAAGCTGGAGCGCTTCGGTCCGCCGCTCATCCACACCATCCGCCTCGTGGGCTACACCCTCCGTGAGTCCGAGTCCTCCAACGGAACGTCTTGAGTGTCGCTGCGCCTCCGCCTCTTGGTGGCCGTTGGACTGATCGCCCTCATCGCTCTGGTGGTGGCCGACTTCGCCACCTACTCCGCGCTGCGCTCGTCGCTCTATAAACAGGACGACCAGAGCCTGGCCCAGAGCTCGCTCCGGCTCACCCGGTTCCTCAACGGGTCGTGCCAGACACCCGGCTCGGGACCGTTGGCCCCCGGCAACGGCGGGGGCCCGGGCGCGCCGGACGGGGGCGGCGGCGGGCTGGACGACTTCGGGGACATCCCCTACATTGAGGTGCGGACCACGGGAACCCAGGCCGTCATCGCCCAGCAGTGCCCCGCCTACGTGGGCAGTCACAGCTACACGCCCCAACTCCCGACCGACCTGGCCACCCTCACCGCCCAGTCGGGCGGGACCGCCTACTTCACCACCGGATCGAACCAGAGTGGCGGCCCGGCCTTCCGGGTCCGGGTGACCGAGGAGACGGCCCAGTTCGTGGACACCGGCGCCACCGCCAAGGTCCTTGTCGTGGTGGGTGCCACCATCGGGGCCACCACGGACACGCTGCACACCCTCTTGCTCATTGAGCTGGCCGTCACGGCCGGTGCGCTCGTGCTGGCGCTGGTGGGCGGCTGGTGGCTGGTCCGTCTGGGGCTACGCCCGCTGGAGGACGTCGAGCGCACGGCCGACTCCATCGCCGCGGGCAATCTCGATCAGCGTGTGCCCGGGGCCGACGACACCACCGAGGTCGGGCGGCTGGCCCGGGCCCTCAACGTCATGCTGGAGCGGATAGAAGCGGCGTTCTCGGCCCGATTGGCCTCGGAGGAACGGCTGAAGGAGTCCGACCGGCACCTGCGCCAATTCGTCGCCGACGCCTCGCACGAGCTGCGCACGCCGATCGCGGCCGTGTCGGCCTACGCCGAGCTCTTCGAGCGCGGTGCCGGCCAGCACGCCGAAGACCTGCCCCGCGTGTTCTCCGGCATCCGTTCGGAGACGGCACGGATGGAGCGACTGGTCAACGATCTGCTCGTCTTGGCCCGCTTCGACGAAGGCGTGCCCGTCCAGATCGTGCCCACGGAGCTCGTCGGGCTGGTGGCCGAGGCCGTGCACACCGCCGGCACGGTGGGGCCGCAGTGGCCGGTCCAGTTCACCGCCTCGCGGCCGGTCGAGGTCATGGGCGACCCCACCCGCCTTCGCCAGGTGGTCGACAACCTGCTGGCCAACGTGAGGGCCCATACGCCCGAGGGCACCCGGGTCACCGTGCGCGTCGATCAAGCGGGCTCGACGGCCGAGATCGTCGTCAAGGACACCGGGCCGGGCATGCCCGGCGAGGAGGCCGCCCGGGTGTTCGAGCGCTTCTATCGGGCGGACGCCTCACGAGCGCGGGGACATGGGGGAAGCGGTCTCGGGTTGTCCATCGTCGCCGCCATCGTCGCCGCGCACGGTGGCACCGTCTCGGCCACGTCCTCACCGGGGGAGGGGATGGCGGTCACCGTACGGATCCCCGTCATCGCCGTTGGCGTGGAGCCGGCCGGGACGGACGGGACGCCCCCGACGGCGGAGTCGAACGGAACGGCCCAGACGGCCGAGACGGCCCCGCCGAACGGAACGGCCCAGACGGCCGAGACAGCCCAGACCGCCGGGACCGCCGAGACGGCCGGGACCGCCGAGACGGCTTGATCGATGCGCCGCCTTCGTAGGCCGCACTTCACATCGGGCGCACAGCCGAAGCTCACTGGCTCCGAAAGCGACGACGTCATGATGCCGGGCATGACACTGCTGGCCTCTCCCCAACCCGTCGCCGGCCCTCGCCAGGCTCCCCTCGATGTTGAGATCGTCGTGCCGGTCTACAACGAGGCCCCGCAGCTGGCCGAGCGCGTCACCGAGCTGCGGCGGTTCCTCGACGAGTCCTTCCCCTTCCGGGCCCTCGTCACCGTGGTCGACAATGCGAGCACCGACGACACCCTGGCCGTAGCGACCGAGCTGGCGGCCAACACCGCCGGGGTCGCGGTGTTGCATCTCTCGCGCAAAGGGCGCGGCCACGCCCTGCGCACCGCCTGGTCGACGAGCGTGGCACCGGTCGTCGCCTACATGGACGTCGATCTGTCCACCTCGCTCTCCGCCCTGCTGCCGCTGGTGGCCCCTCTTCTCTCGGGGCAGCGTGACGTGGCCATCGGCACCCGCCTGGCACGGGGCGCGCACGTCGTGCGCGGCCCCAAGCGCGAGCTCATCTCGCGGGCCTACAACCTGCTGCTCAAGGTCTTCCTGCACGGGCGGTTCAGCGATGCCCAGTGCGGCTTCAAGGCACTGCGGCGCGAGACCGCCCTGCAGCTGCTCCCGCTGGTCGAGGACGATGAGTGGTTCTTCGACACGGAGCTCCTCGTCACGGCGGAGCGACTCGGGCTGCGCATCGGCGAGGTCCCGGTCGACTGGGTCGATGATCCCGACTCCCGTGTGCAGATCGTGCGCACCGCCCTCAATGACCTGCGAGGCGTATGGCGTCTGTCGCGCGGGCAGGCTCGCCGGCTCGTTCGCCGGGACGCCGCCCCCCGGGCGCGGCCGACCAGGTGGCGGCGGAGCAGCTCCTGCGATTCGCCGGGGTGGGAGCGATCAGCACGATCGGCTACCTCTTCCTCTTCGTCGCCTGGCGGCCCGTGGTGGGAAGCTTCGTCGCCAACGCCCTGGCCCTGGCCATCTGCACGCTCTTCAATACCGCCGTGCACCGGGAACTGGCGAACAACATGAACGGACGGGCGCACCGGGGCCGCTTCGCCGCCCTGGCTGCCTCCCTCTACGTCATCAGCCTCGCCCTGACCACCCTCGGCCTCGTGGCTGCCCACGCCATCTCGGCCACCTCGTTGCCCCTGGAGCTGCTGGCCGTGACCATGGCCAACGCCGCCGCCTCGGTGCTTCGCTTCGCCATCCTGCGGGCCTGGGTATTCCGGCCCCGCGCGCTCAACGCGGCCATACCCTTGGAGGACCGTTCATGACCACCGTCATCCCTCCCTATGGCGACCGTGCCGCCGTCGGGCTGGTGGAGTCGCCGGTGGACGTGGACTGGACCCCCGCCCCGAGCGACGCCGCCCTCCCGGCGGGTCCCGCCGCGCCCCCCGGCCGGCTGGCCCGCTTCGTCAGGGGCCGGGAGAGTGACGCGGCGTGGGTCCGCCCGGCCCTCCTCGCCCTCCTCGCCCTCACCGCCGTGCTCTACCTGTGGGACCTCGGGGCCTCGGGGTGGGCCAATTCCTTCTACTCGGCGGCCGTGCAGGCGGGCACCAAGAGCTGGAAGGCATTCTTCTTCGGGTCATCGGACTCCTCGAACTTCATCACCGTCGACAAGCCTCCGGCATCCCTGTGGGTAATGGAGATCTCCGCCCGGATCTTCGGTGTCAACTCGTGGAGCATCCTGGTGCCCCAGGCTCTCGAAGGGGTGGCCACCGTCGGGCTGGTCTACCTCACCGTCCGGCGCTGGTTCACGGCGCAGGCCGCACTGCTGGCCGGCGTGGTGCTCGCGCTCACACCCGTGGCCGCCATGATGTTCCGTTTCAACAACCCCGACGCCTTGCTGGCCCTCCTCCTCACCGGCTCCATGTACGCCATGACGCGCGCCCTGGAGAAGGCCCAGACGACGTGGCTGGTGCTGGCCGGCACCCTGATCGGGTTCGGCTTCCTCACGAAGATGCTGCAGGCCTTCCTGATCATCCCCGCCCTGGTCATCGTGTACCTGCTGGCGGCGCCCACCGGGTGGTGGCGGCGGGTGTGGCAGGTCGTCGTCCTGGGCGCGGCGACGCTGGTCTCCGCCGGCTGGTGGGTCGCCGTGGTGGCGCTCACCCCCGCAGCCGACCGTCCCTACATCGGGGGTTCCCAGGACAACAGCATCCTCAACCTGATCTTCGGCTACAACGGCTTCGGTCGCCTCACGGGGAACGAGTCCGGCAGCGTCGTCGGGGGCGGCGGCGCCGGGGCGGCGGGTCAGTGGGGCCCCACCGGGCTCACCCGCCTGTTCAACGCCCAGTTCGGCAACATGATGTCGTGGCTGCTCCCCGGCGCCCTGCTCATGGGCGCCGCACTCCTGGTTTTCACCGTCCGGGCCAGGCGGACCGACCGCGAGCGTGCGGCGCTCTTGCTGTGGGGCGGGGCACTCGTCGGCTCGGGACTGGTCATCAGCCTGAGCCAGGGGATCATCCACCCCTACTACGCGGTGGCGCTGGCGCCCCCGCTGGCCGCGCTCAGCGGCATCAGCGCCGTGGGGCTCTGGCAGCGCCGGTCCAGGTGGACCGCCCGGGTGTGTCTCGCCGCGGCACTCATGACCACGTCCATCTGGGGCTTCGTGCTCCTCGACCGAACCCCGCAGTGGTTCCCGACCCTCCGATTCGTCGTCATCGTGGCCGGCATACTCGGTTCCCTCGCCGTCCTGGCCCTCCCCTGGCTGCGCCACACCCCCAGGCTGGCCGTCGGCCTGGTGGCGGGTCTGGGGTTGGGCGCCGCGCTCGTGACCCCGCTGTTCTCCAGCGTCTCGACCGCGGCCACGCCTCACTCCGGCGCCATCCCCTCGGTCACCCCTACGCCGTCGGGCGGTTTGGGGTTCGGCGGCGGCTTCCCGGGCGCCGGGCGCGGCTTCGCCGCCGGCGGCTTCCCGGGCTTCGGGGGGACGCGCACGGGGCGCGCCGGCGCCGGCGGCTTTCCCGGCCGATTCAATGGCGGCCGTTTCGGTGGCGGCGGTTTCCCGGGCGCCGGCGGCGCCTTGCCCGGCACCGGCACTGGCGCCGGCGGGTTCTCGCGTGTCCCGTTCGGCGGGGGCG
Organism: uncultured Acidimicrobiaceae bacterium; assembly: GCA_963779735.1. Classification (GTDB taxonomy): domain Bacteria; phylum Actinomycetota; class Acidimicrobiia; order Acidimicrobiales; family RAAP-2; genus Bog-473. The sequence goes on along the minus strand of CAVZZJ010000008.1, from coordinate 170,593 downwards.
GAGGAGGCGGAGGGGGCGGCTTCCTCAACGCCAGCAGCCCCAGCCCGGCGCTGACCAAGCTCCTCGAGGCCGACGCCGGCCGCTACACCTGGGCGGCGGCCACCGTGAACTCCAACTCGGCCGCGGGGTACCAGCTGGCCAGCGACGAACCGGTCATGGCGATCGGCGGGTTCAATGGCACCGATCCCGCGCCGACCCTGGCGCAGTTCGAGAAGTACGTGGCCGAGGGGAAGATCCACTACTTCATCGCCGGCGGCGCCGCCGGCGGGTTCGGTAGCGGCCGGGACGACGACGCGTCGCAGATCACCGCCTGGGTCGAGGACCACTTCACGGCCACGACCGTCGGTGGGGTCACGCTGTACGACCTGACGACGGGGGCGGCGTAAGGCCGAGGGTCGCGTTGGTCGCCGTCCTCGGGTCGGGCCCGGCGACCGGACCGGCGTCAGCTGGCGTTGAGCAGAGGTATCAGTGCGACCGACTTCGTAGGTGCAACGGGATCGGTCTTCTCGCCCCACTGGGAGAAGATCACCGAACCCGAGATCGATGACCCTTTGGCGCTCGGTTCGGTGATCTCCTCGACCGGGCGCGGTGTGCCGCTCGACTCTACGTAGAGCACGATGGGGACCTTCGTCCCCGACGAGGTGGGGGCCTCTCCCATGATGGCCTGGGTGTCGTGCCCGGCGATGACCTTGGTCTTGCCGAATGTGTACGGACCCGACATCTGAATCTCGGAGGCTATGTGCGAGGTCAGCAGCCCGCTCACGAGCACGTTGAGGGAGGCGTCGCTGGTGGGGAACGAAAGCCATCTGTTGGCGTACTCGGTCGCCTGAGCCGTCGTGAGCCCCAGGATCTTCTCCATGGCCGGATCGTTCCCCTCGACGTAGCCCTTGGATCCGACCAGGATGATCGACAGCCTCTGCGTCGGCGCTCCGCTCTGCACATCGACCAGCAGAGAGCCGGACGATCTGCCCGTGTCGCCCACCTCGTCGACGCGCTCTCCTTGTTCGATCGTCCTCGATACGAAGTGCACGTTCTGTGCCGTGGCCGCCTTGAGTGCAGCCTGGTACTCCGACTCGGCGCTGGTCGCGGCGTCGGCCGGGCCGACGGCGGCCGTGGCTCCGACCAGACAGGTCACCACGCCCGCGCCGATCGCGCCGATGATGTGGAAATCGCGTCGCACGTGCTCTCTCTCCGGCACCCGCGGCAGCGGCTGCTCAACGGCCCTACTTTCCCACGGTGATGGGCACTGCGTGCGGCGCCCATCACCGGCTCTCAAGCCGCGTTGACGGGTCCGATCTCCATTCCTCCAGCTGGGGCCGTCGGCCTCACCCGCTCCCCCCACTTGGAGAAGACGATGTGCTCGACGCCGTCGGGAGTACCCCGCTGACCCAAGGAGTCCTCCTCGACGAGGAGATGTGGGTCCGATGCGCGCACGTACAGGACGGCGGCAGCGCTCTTCTTGCCGCCGAGGCTCTGCGTGCCGCGTATGGCATCGACCTCGTGGCCGAACAGCTGGCGCGGCCGCCCGAAGGTGTAGGGGCCGCTGAGTGCGATCTCCTGGGCCACGTCGCGCGAGCGGACCCCGGCGACCACCTGGGCGTAGGTCGCGTTGTTGGTGGAGAACATGACCCAGTGGCCCGTGGCGGTGGCCGCCTGGGCGGGCGAGAGGCCCACCAGGTCCTCCATCGCCAGTTCGTTCCCGTTGAGGTAGGTGAAGTCGCCGATCACGATCAGCGAGGCGCTGATCAGCGTGGCGCCGTGGCCCACGAAGATGGCCTGGGTGCCCGACGCGGGACCGGCGTCGCCGCTGTAGAGAAAGGGACCGCCGGAACCGCTGCTCTCGGAGTAGTAGTGCACCCGCCATGCCCTCGTGGTGGCCAAGGCCTCCCGGTAGAGGGCGGCCGCGTCGGGAGCGGCGCTCGCCGGTCGCGCCGGGGGAGCGAGGAGGACCGACAGGCCCACCGCCAGGGCGAGGCCCAACCCCGACAGGACTCGGGGGATACGCACCACTGCTCAATCCTTCCAGAGACCGGGCCGGGCCAGAGACCGGGCCGGGCCAGAGACCGGGCCTGTCCAGAGACCGGGCAGGCTCGGCGGGGATCCGCCACCTCCCCGTGTGCGTGGGCTTTGATAAGGAACGTCGCTCCTCTCGGCGCGCACCCCCTGCAGGCGGGCGACCGTTTCTCGGTGATGGGGTCCTCGCATGGCGAACACACGTTCGTTAGTATGGGAGGCGCGGGCAAAGCCGGTCGGGGCGGTGTCACACCCCGTCCATAGGGTCAGAGCGCCACCAGTACAGGTCGCCACACGGGACAAGAGGAGAGAAGAGATGGCCGGAGAACGGGACAAGGCGTTGGAAGCGGCGCTGGGCCAGATAGAGAAGCAGTTCGGCAAGGGTTCCGTCATGCGGATGGGCGACAACCTCAGCATGAACATAGAGTCCATCCCCACCGGGGCCCTCTCGCTCGACCTGGCTCTGGGCATCGGGGGGCTGCCACGAGGACGCATCGTGGAGATCTACGGGCCGGAGTCCTCGGGGAAGTCGACCCTCGCCATGCACGCGGTGGCCGAGGCGCAGCGCAACGGGGGCATCTGTGCATACGTCGACGCCGAGCACGCCATGGACCCGGTCTATGCCCGTGCCATCGGGGTGAACGTCGACGACCTCCTCATCTCCCAACCCGACACGGGAGAACAGGCGCTCGAGATCTCCGACATGCTGATCCGCTCGGGTGCGCTCGACATCTTGGTGATCGACTCGGTGGCCGCACTGACCCCCCGGGCGGAGATCGAGGGGGAGATGGGCGACAGCCACGTCGGCCTGCAGGCTCGCCTCATGTCCCAGGCGTTGCGCAAGTTGACCGCGACGCTCTCGAAGTCCAGCACCATCGCCATCTTCATCAACCAGCTGCGGGAGAAGATCGGCGTCATGTACGGCTCACCCGAGGTCACTCCCGGTGGACGGGCGCTGAAGTTCTACTCCTCCATCCGCCTCGATATTCGGCGTGTCGAGGCGATCAAGGACGGGGCCGAGGTGGTCGGCAACCGTACGCGGGTCAAGGTGGTGAAGAACAAGTGCTCGGCGCCGTTTCGCCAGGCCGAATTCGACATCATGTACGGCAAGGGCATCAGCCGTGAAGGCTCCCTGCTCGACGTGGCCGTCGAGCTCGGCTTCATCAAGAAGTCCGGCGCCTGGTTCACCTATGAGGGCGAACAACTCGGCCAAGGTCGGGAGAACGTAAAGACGTTCCTCTCGGAGAACCCGCAACTCATGGCGGAAATCGACGATCGGGTTCGCGAGTGCCTGGCTCCCAAGGTGGAAGAGGTCACCGCGGAAGGGGCCCTGGACCCCGACGACCTCCCGATCACGATCGACAGTTAGCCGACCTCTCACAGCATCGAAGCTGCTCCGGGCCGACCCCGCGCCTCCCTCGGGTGATCCGCCCGGAGCGCTTCGCGTCAGAATGGGGTCATGCCGACCCCAGCGTGGAAGCAACGGATCTTTCGCGTGCTCGATCGGGTGGCCCCTACCTTCCCGTTCCGCTACCTCCCTCCCAGGCAGTCGGTGCGGATGGCCTTCAACGTCATCCTCGATCGCGAGCCGGATGCGGTTGGTGGTGCCGAGTACGCCTCCAAACTGGCCCGAGGGGAGCTCTCGCGCCAAGGGGTGGCCCAGGCGCTGGCCCACTCGGAGGAGTTTCGGCGACAGGTTCCGATTGCCGATGTCCTTCTGTCCATGCACGTGAGCAGGTGTGCGTTCGTCGCCGGCCTACCACGGGCGGCGCGCATCTTGGATCTGGGCGGGACCCATCAAGGGATGTCCGACGGCGCCTTTGTCCACCTGGGATACCCCTACCGCTTCGAGCGCCTGGTCGTCGTCGACCTGCCGGTGCACGAGCGCCATGAGATCTACCAGAGAGGGTCTAAGGGAGCGACGGTCCAGTCCGAGCTCGGCCCGGTGGAGTTCGCCTTCCATTCGATGGCGGATCTGAGCGCCTATGCGAACGGTTCGTTCGACCTGGTCTACAGCGGGCAGTCGATTGAGCACGTGACCGAATCCGACGGGGACTCGGTGTTGCGCGAGGCCTTCCGCGTCCTGTGCCCCGGAGGATGGCTCTGCCTCGACACGCCCAATGGGCCCGTGTGGCGGCTTCGTTCGGCGGAGCTGATGAACGACGATCACAAGGTCGAGTACGGCGTCGAGGAGCTCCGGCTCAAGCTGGAGTCGTGCGGGTTCGAGGTAGCCGAGGCCAAGGGGCTCAACCTGATGCAGGAGGGCGTGGCCGCCGGCATCTTTGACGAACGGGAGGCCAGTGCCCACCCGGGCGTCTTTGCGGCCGTGGAGGACTGCCTCCTCCTGGCCGTGGTGGCCCGCAAGCCACTCAGGGCGTCGTCGTCACCGTGATGGTGTTGGGTACCAGCTCCACCCAGGTTTGGCCGGGCTTCAGGGGAATCGGGGTCCCCGCCGTGGAGACGAACTGCGTGGGCGAGCCCAGGGTGGAGCGGTGCCAGGTGCCCGCGATCTCGACGCCGTCGCGGAAGACCTCGGCCGTCCCGCCGGCGTCGGGGTAGAGGGTGGCCTGCACCTCCAGGCCGCCCTCGCTGTTCTCGGCCCACGGCCCGTAGTAGATCTGCACGTACTGCACGATCACGTTGGCCGCCGTGTTCTGCTCGCCATCGGCCAGCACATCGGGCTGGGTTCCGTTGTAGAAGCGGGTGAACGCGCCGATGGACGGCTCGTACTTCCAGGTCACATCGGAGTTCGCCGAGAAGTCGATGTGCACGGTGGAGACCGGCGTCCCTGCTGGACTCTGGCTCGAGTAGCTGAAGAGGGGCTGGGGCGGGGTGGTCATCGCCGGCCGTGTGCCCCACAGCTGTGCGGTCGAGGAGTACGTGTCGTAGGGGGCGACCCGGCCCGCCGGGTGGGTCTGGAGCGATCCGTAGTACCCGAGGTCGATGTTGACCAGGGGTGAGGCGTCAATATTGGCCAGGACCGGGCCGATCCCTCCGACGTGCACCAAGAGCGGCGTGCCCAACTGGCCCAGTATGCCGATGTCGATGTTGCGGGCGGAGCGGACCGGGCCGACCAGGGCGGCATTCTGGCATTGGAAGACGGCGGCGTAACGGGTGATCCCCCCCTCCACCGGCTCCTCGAAGATGATGTCGGCCTTGTCCAGACCGCTCTGCGGCCGGGCGGCGACGTAGTTGTCGATCTTCACCGCCAGCGCCGGCCTACTGGGGACCGGGCCGCCCCCGGGAACGGGCGCTCCGGTGAGGGGGCAGGTCGGGCTGTCCGGCGCGGTGGTGGTCGTCGTCGAGGTGGGCGGGGCCGAGCTGACATGGTGATGGACCGCGGCGGCCGAGCAGGCGCTCAGGACGATCCCGGCCGCTCCGACCACGGCCAGGACACCCCGGCCGGGGCGCCGCCCAGGGCGGGAGGGGTGCGAGCGGCGCGGTTCGGTCATGAAACCGGTCATCGTAGGGGATAGAGGTGATGGACTGGCGAATGCCGGTCAGGTGGCGTTGGCCGGAGCGGCCGAACTGGTCTGTGCCGCCGCCCCGGTGTAGATCGACCTCCAGTTGCCGCTCGAGGGCGCGGTGGCACCGGCCGGGCCCTGGCCGAAGAGCCCGTAGAGGTTCTCCATGGCCCGGAGGAGGACGTCGGTGTCGCCCGGAACGGCGCGGAAGAAGATGTTGGGGGGCATGGCCACAGAGTTCGACAGCCGGTTGACGAACGTGGCCGACCCGCTGGCCAGGACCCCGCCGCTCGTGGGTGACGTGGTGAAGTAGGTGAGGTCCGACCAGTTTCCCTGGCCCGGGATGGGTGAGTGGGCGATGACGTCGAGGGTGGAGGGGCCCGGGAGCGAGGGCACGTAGCGGTCGTACTCCCCGAGGATCATGGCCGGCAGCACGTGGCCGTCGGCCAGGTCGCACCCGTCGAAGAACCATGAGGAGGCATCGGTCACCACCATGTCCGCATTGGCGCCGACCGACTGGTACGTCGAGCCGATCATGGTCGACTCGGGGTCGTTGACCGGTGCCTGGTTCCAGTTGACGGTGGTCAGTGTGGGGTCCTCGCTCACGATCGGGTCCTCCGCCGCGCTCTTGTAGCAGACCTGCAGCCGATTGGGGCCGACAGAGGTTTGCTCCAGGCGGATCTGGCGGTAGCAGGCGTTCGAGCCCAGGAAGGCGAGGTTGCAGCCGTTGGCATTGGCGGACTGGGCCGCCTCGCGCATCGGGCGTGACCAGTACTCGTCGTGGCCCAGGCTGAAGAGGCAGCCGTGGTTGGCCAGGAGGTGGGGGTTGGCATGCAGATCGATGTCGGTCCAGTAGGTGACGTCGAGCCCCAGGCTCTCGAGGTTGTAGAGGAGCGGGAACTCGTTTCCCACGAAGTCGGCCGCGCCCGAGGCCCACTTCTGGGGGTAGGGGCGATCGAACGAGACGATGCGGGCGCGGTTGGCGAAGTCCTGCCCGCCGCTCCCATTGGGGCCGTAGTACAGGCTGTAGTCGCCGTAGAGGTTGTAGGCCTGCCATGTCGTGACGCTGTTCTGGAACACGAAGGCGGCCGTGCTGGCGTCGTCCCGGATGGTGAGCGGGACGAACTGCTCCTGGCCCCCGCTACCGACGAGCTTCAAGAGGTAGCATCCCGGGGGCCACCTGTCGTCGATCCTGAGGCTCAGCGTGGGCGTCCACGGGCAGCTCACGGTGCCGGTGCCGGGGCTCACGGTCGGAGCGGGTTGCGGAGTGGCCCGCACCATGTCGCTCTGATAGATCAGCCGGCCACCGAGTCCCTGGTAGTAGCCCATGCGGTAGGCCTGCACCTGCACGGCAGCGGCGGTGGTGTTGATGAAGAGGGTGACGTCGTCCCCGCTCACCGCGCTGACCTGGCTGGCGAAGCCCTCCAGGGCGTGGTCGGGCTGGACGAAGTTGACGATCCAGTCCAAGGTCCCAGGCCGCCGGTTCTCGGCGATGAGCCACGGCGCGGTGGGGACGATGACGCCACTGGCCAACTTGGTCTTCGTCACCTCGCGCATGTTGGCCGTGGCCGGCGTAGCGGGCCGCTTGGCCCGCGCCGGCCCCGCCTTCCTGGCTGCGGTCCGATCCGTCGCGTCGCCCCCGCAGGCGGCCAACCCCAGGCCGGCCGTACCGGCGGCTGCCGCGGCGGCAATTCGCAGGAAGCTCCTGCGATCGATCCGCTGTGCCACCTCCACCATGGTATCGGGAAGCGCATTTCGCCTCGGGGCGGGCACGCCATTAGCGTTCCGCGCCATGACATTGGCCCGCTCATTACCCGGACCGTTGCGGCGCGGCCTGTCGCGCCTGGTCCACTCCGCGTGGGAGGTGGCCGGCGAGCTCGGGGCCATCGGCCCCGACGACCGCTGGGGCCGTCGCTTCGGGTACATGGGCCGGGGGGCCTGCCTGTTCTTCCCCCAGGGCGCCATCTACAACGAGCACTACGTACACATCGGCGCGGGCACCATGGTGGGCCCGTACACCTCCATCTCGGTGGGCATGGCCCCGGGGCAGGAGATGCCGACCGATCCGGTGGTGCGCATCGGGAGCCGCTGCATCATCGGTCGCGGTTCACACATCGTCGGTCACTGGTCCATTGAGATCGGTGACAACATCCAGACGGGCCCCTACGTCTACATCACGGACCAGAACCACGTCTATGCCGACCCGATTGAGCCCATCGGTTGGCAGCAGCCCACGGAGGTCGCCGTGCGCATCGGGTCGGGGAGCTGGCTGGGGGCCAACGTGGTCGTCCTGCCCGGGGCCCAGATCGGCGAGCACGTCGTGGTGGCGGCCGGTGCCGTGGTGCGAGGCGTCGTTCCGGACCGCTGCGTCGTAGCGGGTGTACCCGGCAGGATCATCCGGCGATGGGTCGACGGCCAGGGCTGGGTCGACGAGCGGGACTGGGTCGAGGAGAAGGAGATCACCGTCCCTTGACTCCCTACCTGGTGACGGTCAGCGGCCAGGACGGGCCCGGCATCGCCGAGCGGCTGTTTGGCGTGCTCCATGCGCAAGGCGTCGACGTCCGGGACGTCGAGCAGGTCCGCGTCCACGGCCGCCTGTTGCTCTGCGTGGAGATTGAGGGCGTGGCGAACGGGCACAGCGAAGACCTTCGCAATGCGATCGCCGACCAGTTCGGCGTCGGGAGCGTCTCGATCTCCCCACTTCTGGAGGCGGAGTACCCATCGGAACTCGATCGGTTCCTCGTCACGGTGCTCGCTCCGGAGATCGACGCCTCGACGCTCATGGGCGTCAGCGGATGCATCGCGCGATCCCAGGCGAACATCGAACGCATCGTGCGGCTGGCCGCCTACCCGGTGCACAGCTACGAGTTCACGGTGGCGGGGGGCGACCTGGACCAGCTCCGGCGTGCGTTGGCCGAAGAGGCGGTGCGCCGCCAGGTCGATGTCGCCGTCCAGGTGGACGGGCTGCACCGGCGGGCCAAGCACCTGATCGTGCTCGATGCCGACTCGACACTCCTCCAAGGTGAGGCCATCGACCTGCTGGCCGAGCAGTGTGGTTTGGGGGGTGACGTGGCCGAAGTGACGGCCCGGGCCATGGCGGGGGAGATCGACTTCGAACAGGCGCTGCGGCAGCGGGTGGGTCTGATGGCCGGTCTCGACCAGTCGGTGCTCGAGGGGGTGCGCCATTCCCTCCTTCTGACGCCGGGCGCACGCACGCTGGTCCGCACCCTCAAGCGGCTGGGCTACGAGACGGCGGTGGTGAGCGGAGGGTTCACCCAGTTGATCGGGCCGTTGGTCGCCGAGTTGGGCATCGACCATCTGGCGGCCAACCAGCTGGCGATCGAGGACGGGGTGCTCACCGGCGGGCTGGTCGGGCCGATCGTGGACCGGGCGGGGAAGGCGGAGGCCCTCCTGCGGTTCGCCGCGGCCGCCGGTGTACCCCGGTCGCGCACCATCGCGGTGGGCGACGGCGCGAACGACCTCGACATGCTGGCCATCGCCGGCCTGGGTATCGCCTTCAACGCCAAGCCGATGGTTCGGCAGGCGGCCGACACCGCACTGAGTGTGCCGTACCTCGACGCCATCCTCTTCCTTCTCGGTATCAGCCGGGGTGACGTGGAGACGGCAGACCAATTGGAGCAGGCTGGTGGGTCATGACGCCGCCTGACGTGATTCCTGGTGCGGACGCTCTCCGAGGTGGGGTGGACGGGCCCGGCAAGCCCGATCTTCCGGCCCCGTCGGACCAGCGTGCCGGGCCCACGACGGCCCGGCCGCTGCTACGGGGCTGGCTCCATGTGGGCGCCTTCGTGGCGTGGTTCGTCGGGGGACTCTTCCTGATCGCGGCGGGCCCCGATGCGGCGAGCAGATGGGCGCTGGCGGTCTACGTGCTGACCATGCTCGCCATGTTCGGGATCAGCGCGCTGTTCCATCGCCTTCGCTGGTCGGCGCCGGCGTGGCGTCGCATGCGGCGGGCGGACCACAGCGCCATCTTCGTCGGCATCGCCGGGACCTCGACCGCGGTGGCCGTCCTGGCCCTGTCGGGCTGGTCCGAGGTGCTGATCCTGTGCCTGGTCTGGGGAGGCGCCGTCGCGGGCATCGTGCTGCGCCAGGCCTGGCTCGATGCGCCCCAGTGGGCGGTCGCGCTCCCCTATGTGGTGGTGGGTTGGTGCTCGCTGATCGTCGCTCCGCAGCTGGTCCGCAGCCTGGGCTGGGCCGGCTTCATCCTCATGCTCTTCGCCGGCATCGCGTACACCGCTGGAGCCCTGATCTTCGCCCGTCGACGACCGGACCCCTGGCCCGGAGTATTCGGCTTCCACGAGGTCTTCCACGCCTGCACCGTGGTCGGTGCGGGGCTGTTCGCCTATCTGATCGCCTTCATCGCGCTGCCCCGCTATTGACCTGGCCTGGGCTCACGTGGGGCGTCTGACCGGCCCGATGCGACGTTGTTGTCTGGCCGGCCTAGCGGTGGTCGCACTCCTGCTCGCCGGCTGCGGTCTCACGGGCACCACGGATCCCCCGGCCAGGGCGGCCTTGACCACGACGACGACCACGACGACCACGACGACGCAGCCCCCGCTCCCGGTCTCGCCGATCGCCTGGACCCCGTGCTACGGCGACCTTCAGTGCGGCACCTTGATCGTCCCGCTCGACTACGGCCGCCCGCAGGGGGCCACCATCGGCATCGCGGTGGAGCGGCATCTGGCGGACGTGCCGGCCGACCGGATCGGCTCACTGGTCATCAACCCGGGAGGGCCCGGCGTTTCGGGGATCGACGACTTCGCCAACGAATTGGACGTCCTGACGCCGCAGTTGCTGGACGACTTCGACATCGTGACCTTCGACCCCCGCGGGGTGCAGCGCAGCGACCCCGTGACGTGCGGCGAGACCCCCGGGGCCGCCCCGGGCCCGCTGCCCGACCCGGTGCCGCAGACGGCGGCCGCCCAGGCGGCGACCTTCGCCACCATGCGCCAGTTCGCCGCCGACTGCGAGAAGGCGAGCGGGACGATCCTTCCCTACGTCGGCACAGTCGACGTCGCCCGCGACCTGGACCGGCTCCGCCAAGCCCTGGGTGAGAGCGCGCTCACCTACATGGGCCAGTCCTACGGGACCCTGCTGGGCGCCACGTACGCCCAGCTCTTTCCGACCCACATCCGCGCCATGGTGCTCGACAGCGCCATCGATCCCGCCCTCACGTTCAGCCAGATGTCGCTGGGGCAGGCGGATGGGTTCGAAGGTGTGCTGAACTCCTTCTTCACCTGGTGTGCCACCGCCACGGGCTGCCCCTGGCGCGCGGTGGGGGACCCGACCACTGCGCTGCTGGCGTTGATCGCACGCAGCCGATCCAGTCCGGCGCCGGCGGGCGGTGGTCGGACCGCCGGCCCCGGGGAGCTCTACGACGCGCTGCTCGACGGCCTGTACTCGCAGTCCGACTGGCCGACCCTCGGCGCCGCTCTGGCCGCCGACGCCGACGGGAGCGGAACCGCCGTCGTGGCCATGTCCGACACCTACAGCATGGACGGATCGACCAACGGTGCCGACGTGGCCGACGCCGTCGACTGTCTCGACCATCCGGCGGCCAAGGACCTGGCCGCCTACAGCCAGCTGGCCGTCCTGTTCGCGCAGTCGGCCCCGGTGTTCGGGCCCCTGCTCGCCTGGGGGGAGGCGTCGTGCGCCGTCTGGCCCATCGCAGCCACGCGCACTCCCGCTCCGGTGAGCGCACCGGGATCGCCGTCCATCCTCGTCATCGGCACGACGGACGACCCGGCCACGCCGTACGCCTGGTCGGTGAGCCTGGCCGGCGAGCTCAGCCGCGGGGACCTCCTCACCGTACAGGGGAGCGACCACGTCTCGTACTTCTACAGCCCCTGCGCGCGCGCCGATGTGCAGCGGTACCTCGTCGACCTGAGCACACCCCCGGTTGGGGCCACGTGTAGCGAGTGATGCGCTCGGCGCGCCATAGTGGCGCCGCAGCGACGTAGCAGAGCCACCGACGAGAGTGAAGGAGAGAGCATGGCACCCCGCGGCGAGGCGCTCAGCGCCGGAAACGTCTTCCTCAGCGGATACGGCGGCGACACCATTAACGCCTACCAGGTCGTGTCCGGCGAGAACGGTCCCCGGGGCGGGGTCGTCGTCATCCACCATCTGCCCGGGTGGGACTCGAGCACCAAGGAGATCACCCGGAGGTTCGCCGCCAACGGGTACAACGCCATCTGCCCCAACCTCTACGCCAGAGAAGGCATGGAGGCCGACCCCGACGACGCCGCAGCAGCGGCTCGCGCCAAAGGTGGGGTGCCCGACGAGCAGCTGGTGGGCGATGTGGGCGCCGCCGTCGACGTGCTCCGTGCGCTCCCCGACACCAACGGCAAGGTCGGCGTCATCGGTTACTGCTCGGGCGGCCGCCAGTCGTTCCTCACCGCCGTCAGCCTTCCGGTCGACGCCGCGGTCGACTGCTACGGGGCCTTTGTGACCGGGACGCTCCCGGAGGGGTTCCCCCTCAAGGTGGTGCCCCTGGTCGACAAGACGGCCTCCCTACGCTGTCCGTTGCTGGGGCTGTTCGGTGCCGAGGACCAGTACCCCTCCCCCGAACACGTGGCGGAGCTCGAGCAGGCATTGCGGGGGCACAACAAGACCCATGAGTTCCACAGCTACGAGGGTGCGGGGCACGCCTTCTTCAACACCGACCGCGCCAGCTACCGCCCCGAGGCGGCCTTGGACGGCTGGCGGCGGATCTTCTCGTGGTTCGGGACCTACCTCGCTACGCCGGAGGCCTGACCACCTCTGCCTCGGTCTACGTCGACCATCCGTTCCATGCGCCGTTCGACCCACTCACTCAACATCGACTTCGTCGATCCGGCCGCTGGCCCCGGGGCACGGGTGGCGGTCGAGCTGAGCGCCGATTCAGCGCGGGAGCTCGTGCGGTGCATTGAGGCCGCGCTCGAGGCCGCGGGTGAGGCGGCTCGGGCAGTCACGCCGTAGGGGTCACCGCCCCACCCTGGGAGGCCGAGCGGCGGACGGCGTCGAGTACCACCATGCAGGCGAGACCGTCGGCGAACGTCGCCGGGGGCACGAGGTCGTACTCGGCGTCCCCACCGAGGGCGAGGTCGCGGAGGATGCCGGCCTGGACGATCGCCGGGCCGAGCTCAAGGTGGGTGAAGGCGTGCCTCGGGTCGTCGCTGGGGGCGGCCTCCACAGGTAACGGCGGCCCGACTGGGTCGAGCCGTTCGGTGCCCGCCGGGTTGGCCAGGGTGACCGCGTCGCCATGGAGGCTCAGCGTGCCGAGCGGGCCCGCCACCCGCATGATCTCGACGCGCTCACCCCAGACCCCGGCGCTCTGCTGGAGGACGCCTTCGCACCCGGATCGGAGACGGAACCGGGCCGACGCGGTGTCCTCGGCGTGGGTGGCGGGGTCGCGGCCGGACACCATCGGCAGCGCGGCACTCACGCTCTCGAACTCGCCGAGCCACGAGCGGATGGCGTCGACGAGGTGTGACACCGAGGCGCCCAGCCAGCCGCCGCCGAGGTCCGGGTCGAACCACCACGGCGGCGCCTTCATGTCGGGTGGCGCGACCAGCGGGAGGTGGCCGACGAACGTGGCGATCCTCGGCGTCCCCACCAACCCGTCGCGCACCGCCTGCCGGAACGTCACCCGCTCGGGGGCGAAGCGGAACTCGTGGCCGACGAGCGCGGTTACGCCGGCCCGGCTGGCCCCATCCACCAGGCGCCGGGCGTCGCCGACCGAGGTGGTGAAGGGCTTCTCCACCAGGACGTGACGGCCCGCGGCGATCGCCTCCTCGGCCAGCTCGGCGTGCGTGGCCGGCGGCGAGGCGATCACGACGATGTCGGAGTGCGGCAGTCGTAGTGCCTCGGTGAGTGATCCGCAGGCCTCGGCGACGCCGGAGCGCTCGGCCCGCCGGGCCGCCCGCTCGCGGTCGCGCCCGACGAGCGCCACGACGTCGAGTCCCGCGGCCCGCGCGGCCGGTACGTGGACGCGACACCCGAACCCGGTGCCGACGACGACGACGCCTAGCCTGGTCCCGCTCATCCGCCGCGCGCGTCGATGAGGGCGCCGCGGTTCACCTTGGTGGCCGCGCTGCGCGGGAGGGAGTCGACGATCTCCACCGACTTCGGCACCTTGAAGGGGTGGAGGCGGGCCTTGGCGTAGGCGCGCACCTCGTCGAGCGTCGGGGGGTCGGCGGGATCCGCCGGCTGGACGATGGCGTGCACCCGGCGGCCCCACTCCTCGTCCTTCAGGCCGATCACGACCACGTCCGCCACCTTCGGGTGGTCCATGAGGGCGATCTCCACCTCGGCCGGGAACACGTTGGCCCCGCCGGTGATGATCATGTCGACCCGGCGGTCGACCAGGTAGAGGTAGCCGTCCTCGTCGAGGTAGCCGAGGTCGCCCACCGAGGCGAAGCCGTCGTCGGTGCTCGCCATCTGGGGGGCGGCGCCGAGGTAGCTCGAGCCACCGTAGGCCGCCGAGCGGAGGTAGATGTCGCCGATCTCCCCGGGCGGCTGGTCCTCACCGTCGGGGCCGAGGATCCGCACCTCGGTTCCGCGCAGCGGCCGCCCGATGCTGCCCTCGTGCGCCGTCCACTCGTCGGCCCGAATCGCCGCCAGCCCGAGGCCCTCGGTCATGCCGTACGCCATGTACAGCCGCTCGGGACCGATCAGCTGCGCCCAGCGGCGAATGAGGTACGGGGGCATCGGCGCCGCCCCCTGGCTGATCCACTCGATGCTCGAGAGGTCCCGCTCGTCAATGTCGGGGAGGTCGGCGATGCGCTTGAGCATCGTGGGTGTGCAGCTGAAGGTGGAGATGCGGTGCCGTTCGAAGACGTCGACCACCAGGGCGGCGTCGAACTTCTCCATCACGATGAGGAGGTCGCCCGCCAGCAGGTTGAAGAGACCGCTGAAGCCGTTGACGTGGTACATCGGGCCGAGCGCGATGACATGCTGGGGGCGGGGGATCGACCGTCCCCAGCGCTCAGCGTAGGGAGTGGCCATGGCCGGGTCGTAGGTGCCGGCGCGGTTGCTGACGATCACCTTGGGTAGGCCGGTGGATCCGCTGCTGCAGATCCCGTTCGACTGGGGCGCGATCACGTCGGGCAGGTCGGGCACCTCGCCGTCGGCGGTGGCGTCGATCCAGGCAACGTCCTCCTCGGCAAGGTGGACCTTGCCGTCGATCGCCTCGCGCAGACGAGTGAGCTCCCAGTCCGGTAGGTCCCAGCGCATGGGCACCGGAACAGCCCCGAGCTTCCAGGCGGCCAAGGTGGCCAGCACGAACTGCGGAGAGTTGTGGAGCCCGATGCCGAGCCGGTCGCCGATGCCCAGACCCCTCCCGGCCAGCGCGCCGGCCACCTGGCTCGACCGTCGGTGCAGCTCGCTCCAGGTGAACGAGAGCTCGCGTCCGCCCGCGGCGACGCACCAAAGAACGCGCTCGTCGGGCCGTTCCGCCGCGAGCTCTGCGACTCGTCGACCGATGCTGACGGGTTCCACGCGCTGTCCTCCCCTTGCCGTTGCCCCTATGTCCGCCGGGTGGCGCGGTGCTCGCTCGTCCACGTCACCACGGCGTCACGGCGTCACCCGCGGGCGCCGATCCACCGTAGTAATTTCGGGTCGTCATCGCCAGTAACGGGCCGTCGTCTCGTGGGCCATCCGGGCGAACTCGGGGACCGGCAACCGGCGCAAGTCGTGGCTGAGGACCTCGACGCTGACCAGGCCCTCCCACCCCCGCTCGAGCAGGGTGGAGGCAAAGCGCGTGAGATCGAAGGCGCCGTCGCCGGGCATCACCCGCCGGTTCATGGTCTCGTCCATCGCGTCGTCCGACGCAGGCTTTGGCGCGTCGGCGAACTGCACGTAGGCGATCCGCTCGAGCGGCATGGTCTCGAGGTCCTCCCATGTGCTGTCTCCCCGGAAGTAGTGCCAGGTGTCGATCATGACTCCCGCCCGGTCCGCCCCGGCCGCCTCGACCACCGCCAGCGCGGCGGGAATGGAGGTGACCTTGCCGAGCGGGCTGAACTCCGCGGCCATCTTGGCGCCGGCCTCGGCGAACATGGCTGCGTAGCGTGCCATCGCCTTCGCCGAATCGCTCGTCAGCGGCACGCCGAACGTCGTCAGCACCCACTCGGCCCCCACGGTGGCGGCCCCCTCGGCCAGGGCCTGCGCGTGGCGCAGGTTGGCGTCATCGTCTCGGCCCAGTACGAGGGCGAGGAGCTCATGGCACCTGACGTCGTTGGCCGTCAGCGCTGCCGAGGCAGCCCCGTCGGCCAGGGAGACACCCAGCCCAACGGCCGAGAACCCGGCCCCCTTGGCGATGGCGGCGAGCGCCGGAGCGTCGAGACCCCACCGGGAGTCGGGTGTGAGGGCAAGCTCCACGGTCATCTCCTCATCGGCTCCTGATCGACCACTCAACGCCCCGCGAGCCGCTCTATCACCGGGGCCAGCTGGGCGGGGTGCGCCCCGACCCCAGAGGTCCAGTAGCTGATCCCCAACCGGGCACGGGTCTCCTCCAGCTGTTCGCTGACCTCGTCCAGGGTGCCCACGGCAACCACCGGCGAGGACAGGAACGTGTTCTTCGACACGGTGAGCCCGCTCCCCACCGAACGCTGCATCGGCACGAAGCGTTCCAGGAACTCGTCGTAGGCGCGGTCGCGGTCGGCGGTGACCGCGACATGGAGGAACTGCGCGCCCAGCTCTATCTCGTCGAAGCGACCGCCGGCGGCCTCGCGGATCCAACCCACCTTCTCCTCGTACGCCTCGGAGGTGAACTCGTACGCGCTGGTGGTGAGCTCGCCCCTCGGGATGCTCGGCATGATCTGGACGATGTCGGCCTGGCGTGCGGCCACCCCGAGGAGCTTCCGACCGCCGCCGCCGATCATGATCGGGGGGCGCGGCTGCTGCACGGGCCGGGGGGTGCCGGCGAGCTCGGTGATGGTGACGTGCGCGCCGGAGTAGCTGAAGGGGTCGCCGGCGAAGAGGCCCTTCAGCACGACGACCACCTCCTCCAGGCGCTCGATGCGGGCCGAAGCCTTGGCGAAGTGGATGCCGGCCTGCTCGTACTCCTCGCGCATCCATCCGGCGCCGACCCCGACCTGCAGGCGGCCGCCGGAGAGCACGTCGAGGGTCGCCAGCTCTTTGGCCAGCACGGCCGGATGACGGAAATCCTGGTCGAGCACGGTCTGGCTCACCCTGATGGTGGTCGTGGCGTCGGCCACGGCCTGCAGGGCGACCAGTGGGGCGAAGGGGATCATGAAGTGATCGGCCATGCCGAAGGTCGAGTACCCGAGCTCTTCGGACCGCCGCGCCAGCCCGATCAGCTTGGCCGGGTCACCCAGGAGCCCGGCGCCCGTGCCGAAACGGAAGGGATGCGGGACCCGCGTCATCGGCTCCGGTGCGCCTCCCGGAGGCCCAACTGGGCGAGCACCGGGCCGCTGTCGAAGATGCGCTCATGATCGACGATGAGGCCGTCGCCATCGACCCGGAGGAACTCCGCCGTGCGCATCCGCACCCGACGGCCGGTCCCCGCGACGGGGCCACTGGGGTGCTGCAGGACGCCGGTGTGGAGGGCGCAGATGGCCAGGCGGGCGGCCACATGTTCGTCGTCGGCCACCATGTCCTGCACCGTGGCCGTCATGTCGCTGTACGCAGCGAACATCGGCGCCACGAAGGCCAAGACGGCCTCGCGCGTGGTCATCGGCGCGGGGCTGAACGGGTTCCGGAAGGTGGTCGCCGGGGCGTACAGCGCGGCCAGTGCGGCCACGTCGCCCCCGTTGAACGCGCGGAGGTAGGAGCGGAACGTCTCCTCCGCGCTCGACCGCGCCTCGCGTCCGGACAACAGGCCACGGCGCACCAGCTCCGCGGCCACGTCCCTCCCAGCCGCCGTGACGTCCTCCGCCCGGTAGCGGGCCGCCCGCTCCGCGTCACCGGCGGCGATGGCCCCGATGACACGGGCCTGTTCGCGGACCACCTTGTCGTGGCTACGCCCGCCGGTGACACGGAAGACCCACGGGAGGAACCCGGCGAACGCCCTGAGCTCGGCGCGGAGCCGGCGCGACCCGCCGGCCCGGTGCTCAATGCGAAGGATCTCCTGGACCAGCTCGACGAGCCGGTCCCGCTCGTCGGGTGATGTCCCTTCCAGCTCGGCCAGGGCCTGTTGCAGTTCGGCGATCACCTCGGGATCGTGCTGCCGCGCCAGCCGGGCCACCGCTATCCCGCTCAGAATGCCGTAGATCTCGAAGTCGTCAATGATCGATTCGGTGTCGAACGGCTCTACGTACACCCCGCGATGGAACCGGGTGGCGACGATGCCGTCGCGTTCGAGGATGACGAGGGCCTCCCGGACGGGACTGCGGCTGACGCCCAGGGTCTCGCTCACCTCGTCAATGTCGATGCGATCGCCCGAGCACAGACGTCCCTCGACGAGCGACTCGAGCAGATAGTCGATGACGGCGTCGCTGGTCTTGGTCCGCTTCAACGGACGGGTGGTCAGCACGATGGGGATTTTAGATCTAAAATCCAGTCCGCATGGCACTGGTGATCGGCGACGTCCTGTCCAGCGCGGCGAGAGCGGCGCCGGAACGTCTCGCCGTGACGCTTGGTGACGGCGCCCTCACCTTCGGGGGCCTGGCAGAGCGGTCCAACCGGCTGGCGAACGCCCTCTCCGGGTGGGGTCTCGGCCGAGGTGCGCGTGTCGCCTACTGGGCCGATATCAGCCTGGAGGCCGCGCCGCTTCAGTTCGCACTCGGACGTCTCGGCGCCGCCTTCGCCCCGCTCAACCCGGCCTATTCCGAAGAGGAGGCTCGTGCCGCCCTCGACTACCTGGCCCCGAGGCTGGTCATCGTCGACCCGGCACATGCCGGACAGGGCGAGGCCCTGGGCAAGGAGCTCGACCTGCCGATAGCCACGCTGGGGGGTCCCGGTCCGGGAGTCGCGCTCGACGAGCTGGCCGCCCGGGCCTCTGCCTCGTCGCCGTCCGATCCCCTCCCCGCCGAGGACGACGTCTTCACCATCTTTCTGACCAGCGGCAGCACCGGACGGCCGAAGGGGGTGATGATCTCGCAGCGGGCCACCTGGTTGCGAACCTTCGCCGGATCGACCGCGACGGTGACGACGGGGGGCAAGGGTCAGCTCGTGATGTTCCCGCTGTTCCACATGGCGGGGTGGACCTTTGCCTATCACGCCTGGTCAGCCCATCAACCGGCGCATCTGGTGACCCGAGCCGACGCCCGTGAGATCCTGGCGGCGGTCGAGCGGCATCGGCCCGGCACGCTCTACTGCATCCCTGCGGTGTGGCAGCGGATCTTCGAGGAGAAGCGGCCGTATGACCTGCAAAGCTTGGAGTGGGCCCTCATCGGTACCTCGTTCGTGGAGCCGGGCCTTCTCCAGGAGATGAAGGAGCGGCTGCCCGGGACCCGAACCACCGTCAGCTACGGATCGACCGAGGTTGGCCGGGCCATCAGCCTGGCCGACCAGGATCTGTTCCGCAAGCCCGGATCGATCGGCCTGCCGGTGCCCGGGATACAGGCGAGGGTGGCGGGCGATGGCGAGCTGCTGCTCGCATCGGGGACCCTGATGTCCGGCTACTTCGACCTGCCGGACCCCACCGCACTGGTGCTCGAGGACGGCTGGTACCACTCCGGCGACCTGGTCGAGCAGGATGACGACGGTTACTTCTGCATCGTCGGGCGCAAGAACGAGATCATCCGTTCCGGAGGCGAATCGGTCGCCCCGCTCGAGGTCGAGGCGGCGCTTCGCAGCTACCCGGGCATCGCCGACGTCGCCGTGATCGGCGTGCCCGACACCCGATGGGGCGAGCTCGTCTGCGCCGCCGTCGTTGCTGCCGAAGGGATCGATCCGCCGACGGTGGACGATCTGCGCCGGCATCTGGCCGGGCGCCTGGCCGCGTTCAAGCACCCGCGTCGGGTGCTGGTCGTAGAGCGGCTTCCACGAACGTCGGCGACGGGACAGGTGCAGCGCTCGCTGCTGGCGGGACAGGAGGCGACGCGTTGACCCAACGGGAGGTGTTGTTCACCGGCGTCGGAGGGCAGGGGGTGCAGATCGCGTCGAAGGCCCTCGCCATGGCCGCGCTGGCCGAAGGGCGTGACGTGCTCCTGCTCCCGAGCTACGGCGGATTCATGCGAGGCGGGAAGACCAACGCCGGCCTCACGCTGGGGGACGGCCCGCTGCGGGCGCTGCCCGTCATCACCTCGGCCTGGTCGGCCTTCGTGATGGATCAGGCGTTCTGGGAGACCGTCCGCCCGAACCTGGCGGAGGGGGCGGTGGTCGTCGTGAACTCGTCGCTGTTCGGTTTGGAGGTCGAGGTCCAAGGGGCGCAGGTGTTTGCCGTCCCGGCGAGCGATCTGGCGACCGCCCTCGGAAGCCCGATGAGCGCGGCGTTTCTCATGCTCGGCGCCTTCGCCGCCGTCACCGGCGTGGTGGGCGTCGACTCGGTCGTCGAGGCCATGCGCCGGTTGGTGCCCGCCTACCGCGAGCAGCACGTTGCCGCCAACGTGGGAGCGATCGAGGCCGGAGCGGCGTCGGTGCCGGCTCTGGCCGCTCCCGCATGGCCCGATGTGGCGGTCCTGCCATGACCCGGCGACTCATGCAGGGCAGCGAGGCGGTTGCGGAGTCGGCCCTCGCCGCCGGGTGCCGGTTCTTCTCGGGCTACCCGATGACGCCGTTCACCGAGCTGCTCGAGAGCATGGGACGCAAGCTCCCCGGCGTGGGCGGGGTCTGCATGAACGCGGCGAGCGAGATCGAGGCGATCAACATGACCATAGGGGCGGCGGCGACGGGCGCCCGAGCGGCTACGGGCTCCTGCGGGCAGGGCCTCGCGCTGATGCAAGAGGGCATCGCCGAGCTGGCTCTCAACGAGCTGCCTGCGGTGATCTTCAACATGGCCCGTGGTCAACAGGACTACTTCCAGGCCACGCGCGGCGGGGGCTGGGGCGACTACCGCACCATCACGCTGGCGCCACGGGACGTGCCCGAGGCGGTGGAGCACACCCAGCTCCTCTTCTATCTGGCCGACCGTTACCGGACGCCCGTCGTCCTGTACGGCGACTACGTGATCGCCCACTCCACGGTGGGCATCGACGTCCAGCCGATCGAGTTCCCGGCGACGCCGGCGAAGGACTGGGCATTGGACGGATCCATGAGCGGGACCGGGCGCGCCCGCCAGATCTGGACCTGGGCCCTGGGCAAGCCGAACAGCCCCGGACCGGGCCCTAACGTCTCGTGGGAGCTGATCGCCGAGAAGTACGGCCAGATCGAGCGCGCCGAGGCCCGCCACGCGGCCTATCGGACCGACGACGCCGACGTGGTGCTCGTCTCGTTCGGGACGACGAGCGTGTTCGTCGACAGCGTGGTCGATGAGCTCCGGGACGAGGGGGTGCGGGCCGGGTCGTTCCGTCCGGTCACCCTTTGGCCGTTCCCCGGCGACGCCCTCGAACAGGCCACGCGGGGATGCGCGCACGTCCTGGTCTATGAGCTCAACGCCGGCCAACTGGTCGACGACGTGCGCATGTACGCAGCCGACCGCTCGGTCATCCGCTCCATCGGCGGCGTCTCCCAGGACCCGTCGGGGATGCGCCAGGGCGACCTGCTGAACGCCGACATCCTCCGCCGCCGCGTCCGCGACGCGGTCGGCCCTAGCCAAGGAGCAGCCTCATGAGTTCTCAACTCGTCGTCGAGTTCAAGCCGAAACTCCTGCAGTCCTCCGAGCACGAGCTGTGTCCCGGGTGTGGCCACTCCGTCGCCTTCCGGGTCGTGCTCGATGTCGTGGCGGAGCTCGACCTCAAGCCCGTGCTGCTGGCCGGACACGGCTGCTACACGCAACTGATGGTGCAGAGCGATCTCGACTCGCTCCAGTGCCTGCACGGCCGGGCACCCGCGGCTGCGACCGGCGTGAAGCGAATGCTGCCCTCCACCCCGGTGATCACGCTCCAGGGGGACGGCGACATGGTGACCGAGGGCCTCCACGAGATCCTCCACGCCGCCGCCCGAGGTGAGCGCTTCACGGCGCTCCTCTTCAACAACGGCGTGTTCGGTGACACCGGTGGCCACCTGACCGCCACCACCGTCGTCGGCCAGCGGACCAAGAGCAGCCTTGAGGGCCGTGATCCTGCGTTGCACGGGTACCCGTTGAACATCGGCCAGCTGCTGGCCCAGGTCGACGGCGCGGCCTACGTGGCGCGCGGGGCCGTCAACTCCGCCGGGATGATCGCCCGCACGCAACGCATGGTCCGGCGGGCGCTCGAGTTGCAGCTCGCAGGGGCCGGTTTCACCTTTGTCGAGGTATTGACCATGTGCCCCACCGGTTGGTTCGTGCCCACCTCGGAGGGTCCCGGGTATCTCGAGGAGGCCATGATGACCCAGTTCGGCATCGGCGAGCTCAAGGCACCCCCGCTGTGACCACCGTTCCGCCTGCCCCGACCGTTCCGACCGTTCCGACCGTTCCGACCGTTCCGACGCGCGGCACCGTCAGGATCGACGTCGAAGCGTGCAAGGGCTGTGACCTGTGTATCGACGCCTGCCGGCCCGGTGTGCTCGCGATGACCACCGACCGCTTCAACCAGCGCGGCTACCGCTACCCGGAACTACGCGCCGGCTGCACGGCCTGCCGGGCGTGCGCCCAGGTGTGCCCGGACTTCGTCTTCCAGGTGTGGAAGTTCGACACGCCGGTGGAACTCCCCGACGGACTCGTCCCCGGCGCCGCGCTGCACCGGGACGTCGAGCTTCAGCGCGAGCAGAGGAGCTGATCGGGGGGCGGCCCGGGTCGCTCATCGGTTCACGCGTCGGGAATGCCGCCCAGGTTCGGCCCCCCGTCGACGGACAGGGTCTGACCGGTGACGTAGGAGGCGGCGTCGCAGACGAAGAAGAGTATGGCGTTGGCCACCTCCGCCGGGGTTCCGGTCCGGCCCAGTGGCGTGCCCGTGCGGAACTCCGACTGGTCGATCCCGGCGACGCGCCACGCCGCCACGGCCCGCTCGGAGGCGATCGCTCCGACGGCGATGCAGTTGGCCCGGACCCCGTAGCGGCCCCACTCCGCGGCGGTCACCGTGGTGAACATCTGCAGCGCCGCCTTGGAGGACGAGTAGTGGGCGCCGCCCTTGACGCCGTGGACCCCGGCGCCCGACGAGATGTTCACGATGGCGCCCGAGCGCTGCTCGAGGAAGTGACGGCCGGCCTCACGGGTGCAGAAGTAGGCTGACCG
Organism: uncultured Acidimicrobiaceae bacterium; assembly: GCA_963779735.1. Classification (GTDB taxonomy): domain Bacteria; phylum Actinomycetota; class Acidimicrobiia; order Acidimicrobiales; family RAAP-2; genus Bog-473. The sequence goes on along the minus strand of CAVZZJ010000008.1, from coordinate 147,904 downwards.
CACGTTCAGGTCGAAGCTGGCGTCCCACGCCTTGGTGGGGAGGGTGGCCAGGGGTCCCATGCGGGTGCCACCGGCGTTGTTGACCAGGATGTCGATGCGGCCGAGCTCCTCCACCGTGCGCCGCACCAGCTCGACGACCTGTTCTTCCACCTTCACGTCGGTCGGAATTGGGAGGCAGTGCCGACCGGTCGCACCCTGGACGGCGGCAGAGGTGCGCTCCAGGTCCTCGACGGTGCGGGCGGCGATGGCCACGTCGGCGCCATGGTCCGCCAGGAGCCGCGCCGTCGCCGCTCCGATGCCCGTGCCGCCTCCCGTCACGATCGCCACGCGGCCGGTCAAGTCGTAGAGCTCGTCCATCGTGACCGTTCCCCCTCGCTCCTGTGGAAGTATGGATCATAAATCCGCCAGCGTGCACACCGAGGGGGCGCCATGGAACTGGACGACTACATCCTGGTCAGCGTGGACGACCACGTCATTGAGCCCCCCGACCTGTTCTCCGCCCACCTGCCGGCCAAGTATCTCGACCGGGCGCCCCGGCAGGTGCACCGGGAGGATGGCCTCGACGTCTGGGTCTTCGGCGACCTCGTGCTGCAGACCTCGGTGCTGTCGGCCGTCGCCGGTCGGCCCAAGTCCGAGTACGGCCGGGACCCGCAGGGGCTGGACGAGGTCCGCCCCGGCTGTTACGACGTCCACGAGCGGGTCAAGGATATGAACGCCGGGGGTGTCCTCGCGTCCATGAACTTCCCCACCTTCCCCACCTTCACCGGCCGGACGTTCCTCAGCGACGATCTCGAGCTGTCCCTGGCGCTGATCCGGGCCTACAACGACTGGCACATTGACGAGTGGTGTGGGGCGTACCCGGGCCGGTTCATCCCGATGGCGCTCCCGGTGATGTGGGATGCCGAGCTCAGCGCCGAGGAGGTGCGCCGCTGCGCCGAGAAGGGCTGCCACTCGCTCAGCTTCAGCGAGAACCCGGCCACCCTGGGCTACCCGAGCTTTCACAACGAGTACTGGGATCCGTTGTGGCAGGCGGTGTGCGACACCGGCACCGTCCTTTCGATCCACCTCGGCTCCTCGGGCAAGCTCCTGATCCCCACCGACGACGGGCCACCCGACGTCATGATCACGCTGCAGCCGATGAACATCGCCTGCGCGGCGGCGGACCTGCTGTGGTCGCGGGTGCTCAAGGCCTTCCCCGACATCCGCATTGCCCTGTCCGAGGGTGGCAACGGGTGGATCCCCTACTTCCTCGAGCGGGTGGACCGGACCTTCGACATGCACCACGAGTGGACACACCAGGACTTCGGGAAGCGCTTGCCCAGCGAGGTCTTCCGCGAGCACTTCTTGACCTGTTTTATTGACGACCCCGTCGGGCTTCAGCTGCGAGACCGGATCGGCATCGACAACATGGCGTGGGAGGCCGACTACCCGCACCCCGACGGGATGTGGCCGTCCGCCCCCGAAGAGCTCCACTCCCAGTTCGCGCAGTGGCACGTGAGCGACGACGAGGCGCGCAAGATCGGCTACGAGAACGCGCTGCGTTGGTACTCCTTCGATCCGTTCAGTCACATCCCCAAAGCTCGGGCGACCGTCGGGGCTCTCCGCCGGGCGGCGGGCGGACACGACGTGTCGACCATGTCGGGAGCCGAGCGCAAGGCCACCCCCGACGCGCGGCTGACCGGCCACCGCGAACGGGCCGAACAGGCCCTGGCGCTGGCGCGCGCCTGAACCTGAGGCCGCCGGCCTGTCGGGGTCGCCCAACGGGCGCTGGAGCCGGTCCACAAGGTTCTCACTCGACATCCGTAGTGGCCGCTCTGCAGCTCGTCTGCGAGCGTCATCTCGTCTCGTGATGGGCTGGGCGCGCCGCCGTTGACGCCGGAGCGGTCGCCGTGCTATACAAGTGTGCAGCACCAGCACCACAGCACGCTGATGCTCCTCGCCGCCGCCGCCGATCGGGACCCACGCCGCTTCGGCTGCCCGTCAGAGCTGAGGATCGATCGCCCCAACGTGAGAGACCACATAGCGTTCGGTAGCGGCCCGCACGCCTGCCCCGGGGGTCCACTGGTCCGCACCGAGACCCGGATCACTCTCGAGCGGGTGCTCGACCGCTTGCACGACATACGGATCTCCGAGATCGAGCAAGGTCCGCCAGCGGCACGGCACTACAGTTTCACGCAGAGCTACATCATGCGTGGTGTCGAGGCTCTGCACCTGGAGTACACATCTTCGTAGACCGTCTTCGTCAGAGGGAGCGTCCAAGGATTCGTGCGCATTCAACCCATTTCCCGAGATGAGTGGCCCCCCGAGATGAACGTCGCGCTCGAGGCGATGCGACCTCCCACGCCTCGTCACTTCGTGCCGCCCCCCGGGGGCAGACCGGATCGTCCTCGGGCTTCGAATCTGATGGGATCTTTCGCCCACCACCCGGATCTCGCACAGGCCTTCTTCAGCTTCAACGGCCACATCTTGTACGGAACGACGTTGTCGCTCCGCCAGCGCCAGGTGCTCGTGCTGCGAATAGCCGCGGTGCGCAGGTCGCGCTACCTCTGGCTGCAGCACCTGGTCCACAAGGATGAAGCCGGTCTTAGCGATGAGGACATTGCCCGCATCGCCTTTGGGCCACTCGCCCCCTTCATGGATCCGCTCGAGCAGGCGCTCCTCCGGGCGGTCGACGAGCTCATTGGTGAGGGCAGAGTCGGCGAAGAGACGTGGGGCCGGCTCGCCGCCAACCTCGAGACGAGGCAGATCTTGGACGTGATCTTCACCGTCGGTTGCTACGACACCGTCGCACGGGTGTGTGATTCGCTCGAACTGGACCTGGAGACGGACGTCCCTGGCGGCCGCTGAGTGTCCGGTTCCACTACGAGCGCTCGGTCTGTTGATCCTGCCGGTGATCCCCTGGTAAGCCTGTCAGTTCCGCGGCCGTTCGAGCGGTAGGTCGGAACGTGTACGCGCACAAGATCGTGAGCCTTGAGGGTCCCGACGCTGTCCGATGGATGGAGGTGCCGGAACCGGGCGGCGCCGGTCAGGTGCTGGTCGACGTCGTTGCCGCCGGGGTGTCGTTCGCGGACCTTCTCCAGACCAGAGGTGAGTACCAGATGAGACCGCCTCTTCCGTACACCCCGGGTATGGATGCCGCTGGCGTTGTCCGGTCCGCCCCTCGGCACGCCGGTATCGAAGTGGGTCAACGAGTTGCGGTCCTCCTGCGACACGGGTGTTGGCAGGAGGTCGTCTCCGCTCCGGTAGAGCGGGTACTGGCACTGCCCGAGGACGTGAGTTTCGAAGCGGGCGCAGCTCTCGCCCTCAACTACCTGACTGCCCTGTTTGCCCTGACATGGCGGGGTCGCGCCCAGGCCGGTGAAGTCCTCGTGGTGCACGGGGCATCGGGCGGTGTCGGTACGGCCGCGGTCGCGGTGGGCCGGTCGCTCGGCCTGCGGACGATTGCCGTGGCGAGCGACGAAGAGAGGGCGGCGTTCGCGCTGCGCTGTGGCGCCAGCGACGCCGTGTGCAGCGAGGGATGGCTTGCCGCGGTACGGGATCTGACGGGGGATCGGGCGGTGGACATCGTGTTCGATCCCGTCGGGGGAGAGCGGACGACGGACAACCTCCGGTCGCTGGCACCGGACGGCAGGCTGCTCGTGGTGGGGTTTGCCGCCGGCGATATCTCCACGGTGAAGGTGAACCGCCTCCTGCTGGGCAACTGCGGTGTCCTGGGTGCCGCGTCGCTGGAGTACTTCGAGCGGCGTCCCGGTGCGGTCGTTGACCTGTGGGCTCACCTGCTCAGCTTGCGTGGCGCGGGGGCGCTGCCCGACCCTGCCGTCCAGGAGTATGCCTTCGACGACGCTCAGGGCGCGCTCCGGGCAATCGACACTCGTCGAGCCCGAGGCAAGATCGTCTTGACGTCCAATTCGTAGGCTATACGACCGTGCAACATATGGAACAATGGCGGCCCGTGAGACCATTTCGCTTCGCAGTGCAGACCACTTCCGCCCATTCGGCCACCGAGTGGCGCGACCTCGCCCGACGAGTCGAGAGCCTCGGCTACGCGACGCTGTTCCTGGCCGATCACTACCTTGGCCCCGGGCCGGCCGGGGCCGGCACGCTGCTTGAGCCACAGCAGCTCGCTCCCATCGCGGCGATGGCCGCCGCAGCGGCGTGGACGACCACACTACGCATCGGGTGTCGGGTGTTCTGTATCGACTACCACGTACCGGCCGCACTGGTCAAGGAGGCGGCGACGCTCGACGTGCTGTCCGATGGCCGCCTCGAGTTCGGCATCGGCGCGGGCACCAACCGAGGCGAGTACGAGGCGATGGGACTCGTCTTCGGCGAACCGTCCGATCGGGTGACCAAGCTCGAAGAGGTCGTCCGGCTTGTCAAGTCGCACTGGTCCGGCGAGCCGATCGACTGCGACGGCCAGTTCGTAAAGGTCGCAGGTTATTCGGGGCTACCGTCGCCGGTGCAGCGCCCACACCCCCCGATCATGATCGGTGGCAATCGTAGGCGGGTGCTGTCCCTGGCGGCCCGGGAGGCCGATATCGTCAGCATGGCTCATGTGTCATGGGCCGCGGTCAACGAGGCCGGTCTCACTCCCATGCAGGAGGCCGCGCGCCGTCTGGAGTTCATCCGGGAAGCGGCGGGTAGCCGGTTGGGAGCTCTTGACATCGAGAGCTCCCCGTACTGGTCGGCGGTGACCGACGAGGTGGACGAGGCGCTCGCCGAACGCGCGGCTAGGTTGCGCAACGCAGACCCAGAAGTACTGCGCGACCACCCGAACGTTCTGATCGGGCCGGTCCCGCTGATCATCGACCAGCTTGAGAAGCGGCGAGAGACGACCGGCGTCAACTACGTGACCATCCCCGGGGAGCTTCTGGAGGACTTCGCACCGGTGGTAGCCCGACTTGCCGGCCGATAGCTATTTGATCTGCTCAACCCCTGGTGTTAGACATGCGTAAAGCATCTCGCGAGGGGCATCGCCGTTTCTCAATGATGCGAGGAGGAGGTTCAAGGATTCGTGGGGAGACTCGACGGGAAGGTCGCCGTCATCACCGGGGCGGGTTCTGGCATGGGCAGAGCGTCTGCGGTCCTGTTCGCCGCGGAAGGGGCCAAGGTCATCTGTGCGGACCGCAGCGGCGACGAAGAGGAGACGGCGAAGATCATCGGTGACGGCGCCGCCTCAGTCCATGTCGATGTCGCCGACGAGTCCGACGTTCAGCGGATGATCACCACAGCGGAGGAGCAGTTCGGCAAGGTGGACGTCTTGTTCAACAACGCCGGCTTCGGTGGCCCGATAATGCCCCTGCACGAGCAGACGCTGCAGAACTGGGAGATGGTCCAGGGCACCAACCTCAAGGGAGTTTTCTTGGGGATGAAGTACGGCATTGCCGCCATGCTTCGCAATGGCGGCGGTTCAGTCGTCAACACCGCATCGGCCGCCGGGCTCATCGGTTGGAAAGGCCATTCGATTTACGGAGCGGCCAAGGCCGGCGTCATACAGCTCACCAAGGCCGCAGCGATGGACTACGCCGAGCTCGGCATCAGGGCCAATGCGATCTGCCCAGGGATGTTCTGGACCGGTCTCGTCAAGGGTGCCCGGGACACCGGCACGGTTGGGCAGCAACCGCCGTCCGAGGCGTATCCGCCACCGAAGAACGTACCCATGAATCGCTGGGGGCTCGCGAGCGAAATTGCCAACACGGCCCTGTTCCTCGCCAGTGACGAATCATCGTTCATCACCGGCGTTGCGTTGCCGGTCGACGGTGGCTTGGTCTGTCCCTGAGCGGTCTACCGGATCTGTTCCTGCCCCAGCACGATGGTGCGGAGCATCTCGGGCGGCTTCTCCGGTGATCGTGATGGAGCTCATGAGCCGATGAAGCCCTCCGAAGCCATCCAGCTGTGGAATTGCTCGATCCAGCCATCGGCGGGCAGGCCCTGTTGGCGCATCCCGAACCCGTGGGCGCCTTTGGCGTACAGATGGGCTTCGACCGGACGACCCGCCTGCCGCCACGCGGCGTGAGCCCGGATCGAACCGTCGAACAGGGGATCGTCGGCCGCGGCCGCCAGGAATAGCGGTGGAGCATCGGCGGGCACGGGTCGCTCGGGAGTCGGTGCGTAGATGGCCCCGACGAAGGCAGGTCTTTCGGTCGCGTCCTCCTGTAGGGCGAGGTCGAGGACGAGACGTCCGCCCGCGGAGAAGCCGACGGCGCCGACGCGGTCGGCCCTCACACCCCAGTCGTGCGCCTGCGTTTGCACGAGCCTGAGCGCAGCCACTCCGTCTGCCAGGGGGATCGAAGCGAAGGCCTCCATCCTTGTGAGGATCTCCGACAGGAAAGCCTCGGGGCCACTGGTGTCGACCCGGTCACTAGCCACGCCACGGGCCAGGAACGTCGCCATCTCCTCGTCGCCCGCTGGTGTCTCCATCACGCGGTACTTGAGCACGAAGGCAGCGACGCCTCGGTCAGCCAACCAGTGAGCGACATCGAAGCCCTCGTGCGCGGTCGCCAGCATGAAGTAGCCGCCACCGGGGCAGATCACGACACCCGTGCGTGCGGCCACGGGGTTGTCGGGGAGGACGGGGGTGATCGTCGGGTAGACGACGTTGCGCACCATGGTCGTGTCGATCGGAGGCGGGAGCTTCCACTCCTGTTCTTCTTGGTCCCAGTCCTCTGACCCCGGGGGAGTTCCGGGCCAGAGAGAGATCGCCTCTCGGATTTCAGTCATCTGCGCCTCCTTGTCTTTTAATCCGTGCCTCTTCGAGGAACCCCACTATCGTCGCGGGCGTCAGCGCCGTATTCGATCACGGGCACCTCGCCGGCGGTCGGAACGAGGTAGTCCATGAAGCTCGTGGCAATCGGATTTCCCTCCTCATCGAACGCCAGGTGCTCGCAGAGGACCCCGGCGATCCCCTGCACGTGCCTCCCGCGATCCGGCCCTCCACGACGTTGGGGCCCGTGAGAACGGCTCGGACACCGGGCAGTGCGGCCGCGTCGGAGGTATTGATAGCGCATCGCTCCGCCAACCGGCGGGCCGGTGTCTGTCACGCCGTGCGCACCCCGCGGTCCTGGGCTGGGTGTGAGAGGAGCCGGGCACTCTGCGTCTCGTTGCACTCTGTTCTCCTTGAGCACGAGCTCAGGGGCCGCCGTCACCCTTGGGACCGCCGTTGACCCATAGCGTCTGGCCCGAACAGAAGCTGGACGCGTCCGAGGCGAAGAAGTGCACCGCATAACCGATCTCCTCCGGCCGGCCGATGCGCCCCAGGGCGTTGCCGGGAAAGGTCGATCCCTCGTCGAGATACCGTCGGGCGTCGTCGGTCAGCTGGGTGGTATTCACCGCTCCGACGGCCACGGCGTTGACCCGCACACCTCTGGGGGTCAGTCCGGCGGCCAGGATGCCGGTCAGGTGGTTCACCGCTGCCTTGGCGGCTGCGTACGGGGCCGCGTTCGGCATGGTCAGGTAGCTGGCACCGGAAGAGATGTTGACGATGGAGCCCTTTCCCTGATCCATCATCGGCAGCGCGGCACAGTGCGACATGTGCCAGGCGCTCTCGAGGTTGAGGGCTACCAGGTCTCGCCATTCCTGGGGCGACCAGTCCATGAGGGCCTTTAGGTACCCGCCCCCGGCGTTGTTGACCAGGACATCGAGCCGATCGAACGTCGCCAAGGTGCTCCGGACCAGCCTCTCGCATTGGTCGGGGTTGGTGACGTCCGTGGAAACGGCGGCCGCTCGTTGCCCGAGCGCCTCAATCGCGGCCACGGTCTGTTCCAGGGGCTCGAGGCGCCGGCCGGCCAGAACCAGGTGGGCGCCGTGCTCGGCGAGAACGAGGGCAGTGGACCGACCGATGCCGGTGCCACCGCCCGTGACGATGGCGACGCGGCCTTCCAGTGAGTGGGGTGACGTCTCGCTGGCGGTCAACGAACGTCACCCGGCGTGAAGAGGCTGTCGAATCCGTGCTGTTCTTCGGCCTCGCGCAGTAGTGTCATTGATGCCTCTAGGTCGTGCGGGAGCCGTAGCCGGGCTTGGAGGGCGAAGGTGATGGTCGTGAGGTCGTGCTCGTCACACAGCCCTACTGCGCCGAGAACCTGGTGTGCGGTGCGCATCACGCGGCGGGCGATGTCGATCGTCGCCCATCGGAGCGCGAGGGCATCGACCGTCGCCAGCGCCGGTGTGTGGTAGATGCTCCAAAGCGCCTGGAGTGCCAGTTCGTACAGAGCCTGAAGTTCCGAGCAGGCATCCGCAATTGGGAATGCGACGCCTTGATACGACGCGATGGGGGAGCCGAATGCGACCCGCTCGGTGGCGTACACGGTTGCGATGTCGAGCGCCCGCTCGAGTGCACCGAAGACGTACCACGACCCGAGCACGTGCAGCAACGCAGCCTCGGCGCGCGACGCCGGATCGGCCGGGCCCAGGACACTCGGAGACGTCCGGTTTACGAACGGTCCTACCTTCGATCCGAGCAGGTCCGGCGCCGCTGCGACGTGGAGGACGTCGCCATTGGTGGTCAGGACGTCCCACTCCTCGAAAAGGTCGCCGTGCTCGAGGCGGCCGTGCGGAGAGAGCAGGCCCAACGGTCGCCCGGACGGGCGACGCAGGATCATCGCTTCGATGGGAAGTGGGAGGACGACGCGGCCCGCGGCACGACACACCTCGGCGGCAGCGATACCTTCGAGATGGCCGTCGCGCGGGTTCATCGCCTCAATCGTGGTTTCAACGTCGGCCATGAGTGCGTGGCGCGTGCCAGGATCGATCATTGCGGTGCGGGCGAGCGCAACGGCGCCACGAGCGGCGAACTGCCTGTCGACGCTCGACCGGATGTCCTCTGCCTCGGGAGTGACGCGGATGCGCTCGCCGCGAAGCATGGCACGTGACAGCTGTCGCTGGACCATCTCCGTCGTGCCCGTGGCGATGGTGCCGCACTGCATGTACCGCCAGAAGAACTCGATCGCGCCGTCGACGGCGGCGCCCGGTGTGTAGCGGTTCTCGAAGAAGCTATCCCCGACCGCTTCGCTCAACACGTCCGCGACCAGCAGGTTGGTCCGGGTTGTGATCAGCCTTGCTCCGCAGACGATGAAGTCGTGTGATCCGCCGTCGTCCTGGAACCACAGAGCGCGCCTGCATATGAGCCGGGCCATCCGGTTGCGAACACGGGCCTGCAACCAGCGGCCGGGTGGCAGCTCTTCCCGATACCGCTCGTCCGCCATCACGGTTGCGATGAGTCGGTCGTCGCGAGCGTACCGTGCGACGCCGACCCGCTCGTTGGACAGCGCGTCGCGGATCACCTGCCAGCCGTTGCCGACGGGACCGAGCACTTCCGTCTTCTCAGCCCAGACGTCGTCGAAGAAGACCTCGGTGAGGTGATGTGGGCCGGGGATACCGTCGAGACCCCGGACGGTGATGCCGGGTCGGTTCATCGGCACGAGAAACACCGTGATCCCGGCGTGCTTGTCGGCACCGGCGCCATCGACCCGGGCCAGGAGGTAGCACCACTCCGCCCACATTGCCCAGGATGTCCAGATCTTCTGTCCGCTTATGCGGTAGCCCTCCCCGTCAAGAACGGCACGCGTTCTCAGGTTGGCAAGGTCTGAACCTGCGTCGGGCTCGCTGAAGCCCTGGCACCAGATCGCCTTGCCCGCCGCAACCAAAGGGAGATGGAGGGCCTTCTGTTCGGGCGTTCCGTAATCTGCGACCGACGGCCCAACCCAATTCGGGCCGTAGTACTGGGGTCCGCGAGGTTCGAAATGCGCCCACATCTCCTCGCGCATGACGATCGACGAAATGAGGTCGGCGTCGTTGCCCCCGTATTCGACTGGCCAATCCGGAACGAGCAGGGCCTCGCTGGCCAGAACTTCGCAGAAGTGGTTGCTGAGTGCGAGATCGGCCGGGTCGTTGGTGAAGGGGCCGATCCATCCGGCAGGAAGATGCATGTCGATGAGCATGCGCAGCTTGCGCCGCAGGGCGCGTGCATGTTCCGGATCTCGGTAGAGGTAGCCATCGGACGGCTCGGTCGTGGTCATTGGCGTGTCTCCGGTCGCCAGAGATGGAACTCCGACCTTAGAGGATCTCGGTTTTCTGTGCGTCGCTGCGCTGCTCGTCGGCATCATCATGGAGGAACCAGCCTTGGTCGATGAGCTCGCCGAGGCGATGGTTGAACCGCTCCAGGTAGTCCGAGTTGCCCGAGAACAGCTGCGCGAGCCCGGGGCGGCTCGATCCCGTCGGCGACCCAACGCACCAGATGATCCAGCGCGGAACCGATCACCGCTCTCGTCACTGTCCGGACGGCGGTAGGCAAGTCCGGCGTAGCCCGGGCGATAGGGAGAGACGTTCTCGGCGGAGATGTCGTCCTCCGTGACGACCTGCACGATCGGAACGTCACAGGGGCCGAACGGCGTGGTCGGCCATCCGGAGGCGAAGACCACTCCTCCTCGACGTAGTCGAAGTCCTCGAGCCGGCCATGGTGGCCGCCGACCGGTTGGAACGGCTGTGAATCGCCGCCGAGGGGTGGCTGGTGGAGCGTGGGGCCTCGAACGCTCATGAGTAGGTCCCCAACGTCAGCTCCACCGAGCCCTCCTATCCGGACCGGAGCCAACCGATCACGCCAAGCTATACGTTCGTATAATATTAGGGAGGCCGATCGATTGCGTCAATCGTCGTGCGTCGTGGCCCCGAGAGTTGCTGCGGCGCCTGCCCACCGGGCGTCCATGAACGCGAGAACCTCTCGGTCGGTCGCCGAACAGCGGCGAAAAGTACGGGTGCGCGAGGTCACGGCCGTTGGCGTAGAGCAGGTTGAGCGGCATCAAGCTCCTGCCGCCTCCGACAGTGTCCGCACCGGGATCTCCCGCGCCGGAACCGTCAGCACTGACCGGCGCTGGTCAGGACGTCGCCGTCCGACGTGGTTTCGCCTTGGTCGTCCGCGCCGCCTTGCGATTGGACGAGCTGGTCGTTTGGAGAGGTTCGACCAGGTTGAGGCAGTGCTCCACGAGTGCGAGCGTCTCGGCGTGGCCCGTGAACTGTCCAAGCTCGCCTTCCATCAGCATGACCTTCGGAATACCCGCTAGTAAGAACAACAAGGCGGCCGGGGGCACGAATGTCCCTTCGAAACGGTACTTGGAGGACACCTTGGACAGAGCTTCGAGTTGTGATTTGCGGGCTCGCTCGCCGACCGCCGCGATCTCGGCGCGGATGGCCTTGCGGTGGTTTCCGAGCGCCATGATCTCGATCATCAGCGCAGCGGTGGTCTCGTCGCGGCTCTGCTCCCAGATGGCCCGCAGGGGTCCTTCCTCGTGTGCTTCCAGAAGCTCCGAGAACCTCTCGAGGTTCCTTGTGGAGCGCCGCTCGAGCAGGGCGATGAAGAGATCGTCGAGCGTCGGGAAGTAGTACTGGACCAGGCCCGCGGTCACGCCGGATTTGGCGGCCACGTGCCGGTACGTCACCGACGCGTATCCCTCATCGAGCATCAACCGCTCCGTGCTGTCGAGCAGCAACCCGCGCGTCTTGGAGGTCTCGGCCCCGACTCGGCGCGGCGCCGCGGGAGTCCGGCGCTTGTGGGTAGGAGATCGAGATCCACTCGTCGAACCGACGAGGGTCACTTTGGCGTCGCCGGCGCCTCTTCTCCCTTTCTGCCGGGCCGGATCAGCCACCTCTAACCCCCGTGGACCACCACAGCTCCATGCTGGGTTGCGACGATCGGTGCACGAGCTCGATACGGGAGCCGACCGGAGGGGTGGCGAAGGCCCAGATAGGACCTCTTCCGTCGGGCCAGTAGCCTCTACCATCGATCGTGGCGCCGGAGGCTTCAAGCGCTGCAAGGTCAGCGTCGATGTCGTCCGACCAGTAGCCCAAGTGGTGAGGCGACGACTGGGCGGGTGCGAAGAAGCTTCCAGGGATCTCTTGGATCACTTCCACGTGCGGTTCGTCCATGGAGTAGGTGAAGTGCAGAGGGACGATCGTCTCGCCATCCGTCGTGACCAACAGGTTGTCGACGTTCAACTCCTCACACCAGCGATAGCCGGCGGTCTCGGCAAGCCATGCCAGAGCTTTCTCGAGATCATCGACGACCATGCCCACGTGGTACTGGTCAGCTGCCTTCACGGATTCATTCTACGCATCGCCCTGTGAAACGGCGCACGTATTGCGGTGGCGCGCCTTGACGGGCATCCTCGGTGGGGCGTACCCTTATACGTCTGTAAAGCATTAGGTAGGTGCGTCACACGGGCAGGGGAGGGCGCAGCGGCGAGGGAGATGCCTGGCGAAGATCCGTGGTCGATACGACCGGGGGTGGACCCACGAGCATGGGGAGGGCGCGGGCAACTACCCAAAGCTACATTGGTCCGGACGCGTCCCCGACATGCAAGAGGAGCAGAGAACATGGCTCGTTCACCCAGACCACCCCTGAGCAGTCGGACAGGAGAACGTTCGACCGCGCACGTCGAGTTGGTTGCGGGGCCGATCCCGTGAGCGACCACACCGTTGTTCGGGCCGATCGGTGGGTTGACATCGACGCCGGCGAGGTCCGGTCGCCCGCTGTGATCGTGATCCAAGGCAACCGGATCGTGGCCGTGAACCCCAAGGACGTGCCCTCGGTTGCGACGGAGATAGACCTGGGAGACGTCACGCTCCTGCCTGGCCTCATGGACATGGAGCTCAACCTGTTGATCAGCGGCCCGGAGAACCCAGACGGGCTGCCGAACCCCATGCACGGGGTCGTCGATGACCCCGTGTACCGGACACTGCGCGGGACGGTGAACGCTCGCGTGACCCTCATGGCCGGCTTCACCACGGTGCGAAATCTCGGGCTCATGGTCAAGACGGGCGGCTACGTCCTCGATGTTTCGCTGTCGCGGGCCATCGAAAATGGCTGGGTGGTCGGGCCACGGGTCAGGGCGGCTGGTCACGCGATAAGCCCCACAGGTGGCCATCTCGATCCGACGATGGTCAGAAGCTTGGCTCCCCACATCATGCCCCTGAGCGTCGAGGAGGGGATCGCCAACGGCGTGCCCGAGGTGCGCAAGGCGGTCCGTTACCAGCTCAAGTACGGTGCCCACCTGATCAAGATCTCGGCGTCTGGCGGCGTCATGTCGCACAACAGTGAGGTGGGGGCGCAACAGTACTCCGACGAGGAACTCGAGGCCATCGTCGACGAGGCGCACCGGGCCGGCGTCCGCGTCGCGGCTCACGCCCATGGGGATGCGGCCATTCGGGCCTGCATCAGAGCGGGGGTGGACTGCATCGAGCACGGATCTCTTGCGAGCGACGACACCATCAAGCTCATGGTCGAGCGTGGCACCTTCCTCGTCCCCACCAGCTACCTCGCCGAGGGCTTGGCGGTGGCCAGGGCCGGGGACGCGGTGCACCAGAAGAAGGCCGCCGAGGTGTTCCCCCGGGCCAAGGAGACGCTGCGGAAGGCCATCAAGGCAGGGGTGAAGATCGCGTGTGGTTCCGACGCTCCGGGCATACCGCACGGAGGGCAGGCCAAAGAGCTCTGGGCCATGGTCGACCGCGGGATGACGCCGATGCAGGCGCTTCACGCGGCGACGGTCGTCAGCGCCGAGCTCATCCAGGCCGATCATGAGCTCGGCCGCCTCGCTCCCGACTACCTCGCCGACATCATCGCGGTGCCTGGCGATCCGTCCGAAGACATCAACGTCGTTCAGGACGTCCGGTTCGTCATGAAAGATGGGGTGGTCTACAAGAGGGTCTGAGTCAGACCGCTTCGACTGTGAGCTGACGGAGAAGGTCGGTCGTCCGGCGAAGCGAACCCGCCGGGTCGTCTCCCACGGGAAAGATGCCGGCCCAGATGTCCGTCGCGCCCGCATCTATAAGCGTGCGCATCTTCGCACGGACCGCTGCCTCGCCGCCGACGATCGCCGCCTCGGCGACGTTGCTGTGGCCGCCCTCGGCCAGCACGCGTGTGTAGTTCGGGAGCGAGCCGAACATGGTGGAGTATTTGGCAAACGCGTCGCGCGCCTCGCCGATGTCGTCATGGACAGCGACCGGCATTCCGGCGACGATCCGCGGCATTGGCCGACCAGCTGCCGTTGCCGCCTGCTGTATCTGCGGCACGACCCGCGATTCGATGACCCTTTCTGAAGCGAGGTACAACACCGTCCCATCGGCCATACTGCCGGCGACACGCAGGAGCCTGGGCGACATGGCCCCCACCAGGACGGGCACAGGGTGGGGAAGGGCGACGCCTGCGGGGGTGTGCGCCGTCCAGTCCTCCCCGTCGAAGTCGACCGGCTCGTTGCGAAACAAGGCGGTGAGTATCTCCACATACTCTTCCGTGTTGCGACCGGGGTGATCATAGGACAGGCCGTACATTCCTCGAATCCACTGCTCGTGGGAGGGGCCTATCCCGAGGGTGAAGCCCGGCCGCCCCATACCGGCGGCGGCTGCCGCGACCCGGTTCGCCTGCAGCAACGGGTGGCAGGGGTAGGTCTGCAGGATCGCCGTCCCAAGCTCAATGGACGAGGTGGCCCGACCGGCAAGGGCCATCGCAACGAGCGGGTCGCCGGCGGTGACGCTCGCATACCACACGGAGCTGAACCCCTGGGCCTCCGCCCACTGGGCGTGCTCGACGATCTCCTCGACCGTCGAGCCACGGGCGGTCAGGCCGATGCGCATGGGAACTCCTCGGGCTTCTCGACGGACCTACGCCGCACCATCACCAGACATCCGGCGCCGGCGTGTCGATTTCGAGCGGGCGCTGATAGGAGAGATCTCGCTTGTCACGAGATCCCTTGACGAAGTGGCGGTCCCGGAACACGTCTGCCTCAAGGATCGACGCGTCGGCGGTGAACGCCACTTCCACCGTCGAACGGCGAACGGCGATCCGCCACACGTCATCCCGCTTCTCGAGCCGGTCGATGTAGCGACCACACAGCAGGCGGGCACTCACGCCGTCGTGGTTCAGCATCGCACCCATCACGTAGCTTTCGGCATGTGCGACATCGCCGTCGATCTCGCACAGGTGGGTGGTGATGTGGTGCATGTTGACCTGTGAGCCGGCAGCATGCGTGGCGTTGGCCCACTCCCCGTACTCCGGGCCAGATTTGACGGCCGTGCCGTGCTCATCCCAACCGTCGTCGTGGTATGCGCCGGTCATGAGCTCGAGGTCGTGGCGGTCGTGCCCGCGAGACTGGGTGGCGACGCAGTCCAAGATCGCGAGTCGATCCTTCAGATACTGCACGTCACGAAGCAGGCCGTCGAGGTCGTCTTTCGTCGTCACGTCATCCTCCAAGGGGTGCCTTTCTGCCGGCAGGGACAACCAGCTTATACGACCGTACAGTCCCGGGATTGATGAGCCAACGCTCAATCTCCTCGGGAAAAGTTGTCGCTGGCCTCGGCGAGCAGCGCCTGCACGTCTCGCTCGAGAACTACGCCGGCACCTACTGCGTCCAGCGCCGCCCGCTCGAAGCGAGCGAGGTAACCAGCGAGGTCACCGTAGCGGGCTCGCACATCGTCAGGTGAAAAGGGACGACAAGAGCCGACGATGAGGCTGTGGACATCCTCGTCGCGCGGGATGGAGCTATTACACGCCGTTGGGACCTCAGCCTGAGGAAGCCGGACCCCGCGCCGAGCGATGCCGTCGTCGTCCCTGACGACCTGAGGTGGGTCACCGGCGAAGGCGATCCTCGGCTGGGCCGGCGGAGGAGTACCTCCTTCGACCCAAGCGAGCATATGGTGCATCGCAGCGTCGATGACCGGTCGCGGCGAGATCTGGTTGATGTCGTCGGGGACCGGGATCTTCACACCCAAGTCCCGCTCGGTCAACCGGGACAGGTCTCGCACCACCTGCGGTGAGCTGTGAGCGGTCCCGGCTATTTCCCACCAGCGGAAACGGGCGGTATCCGGTTGTCGAACGCGATAGCACACGATCGCCTCCAGCTCGGAATTCACGATCATCACAGGTTGGTCGAGGTCGTCCCGAAGTAGATGCGCACCGCCGTTGAGAAATCGTCCGATCGTCTCAGGATCGGTGACGTTCAGGACTTCCTCGCCCACTTCGAGTGGTGATCCCCAACCGAAGTAGAAAGTGAGCAGGAAGCCGTCGATCGCATTGGAGATTGGTTGAACGGCATTGACATAGGTGGCAAGGCGCGCCGCCGACTGCGAGCCCCCGTAGCCGATGACATGCCGCACCTTGAGCCCGGCGAGGGGGTCAACCGGCCCCGCCGCTCCATTCGTCCTGACAACGCGAGCGGCCTGCGTAAAGATGTCGAAGGAGTAATCGTCGCTCGGTATAGACAGAGAGCCGTACCGCTCGCGGTCCCATGCGAGCAGCCCGAGCGGATCATCACCAAGACCGTGAACCCCCACCCGCTGCGCGGTAACGGCAACGACGGCGTAGCCGCCCTGGAGCAGCTCGCCGGTGTCGCCCACCCCGATGGCGTCGAAGCCACCGGACACGTTATTCCACAACAACACCACCGTTCCGTTGAATCGAGCCGCATCACTCGGGCGTAACACAACGATTCGAGTCTCGAACGGCGCGACGGCGGCCGGCGCAACATGCCACCGTCCGTCCCAACCCAGATCCGTGCCCGGCGCCGGAGCGAACCGCGTCGCCGTCCCTTGGAGAAAGTACTCCTCCGCGACGTAGCCGCGGCTCTCCGCGGAGGGCACTCCGAAGGCCCATCCGTGGGCGCCCCCGGTAACCGGTCCGGTAACAGTTGCCGTGATCGGCTCGCTCATCCGCCGAAGTGCTCGTGCACGAAGCGGCGCACCTCGCGCCCCCGTTCGGCATCCTCGGGCGCCAGCCCGAGAAAGCCAGCATGCCCGAAGGCCTCGAACAGGTGCAGCTCGGCCTCAATTGCCGCAGCCCGTAGCGCGCGATGGAACCGCACCGTGTCCGAGAGCAGCTTGTCGCGGGTGCCGCTGGACAGGATCGTCGGTGGGAACCCCCTGGTGAAGTCGCCGTAGACCGGCGACAGGTAAGGGTCCCGTAGATCGTGACCACCCGCGTACAGCTCGAAGCACGGCAGGAAGCTTCCCCGCATCACGGTGTCCACGCCCTCGTTGGTGCTCCAGGTGTCGCCGTCCTCGGTGAGGTCGGTGCACGGGCTGGTCATGACGCACGCGGCCGGCAGCGGAAGGCCCTCGTCCCTTGCCTTAAGGATCGTGGCCGCCACCAGGTTGCCTCCCGCCGACGCACCGCCGAGGATGACCTCGGCGGGGCGCCGCTCCCCAGCAGCCTCCGGTACGCCGCCACGCAGTCGTCGACGGTGGTCGGGAATGGGTGGTCGGGCGGCATCCTGTAGTCGACGGACCACACCCGCACCGCGAGGTCCTTCGCCGTGGCGACGGCGCGCGAGCAGGCGATGGGACCGCCGTCCTGAATGAAGCCGCCGCCGTGGAAGTCCATGTAGACGCGGCGGTCATCGGGCGAGATGCCCGCCGGAACGATCTTGAAGACGACGAAGCCGCCGAGGTCCTCCTCCTCGACGTGGGCGCCGCTCCACTCGCCTCCCATCCCGGACATCGCCTTGACGGCGGCCTCGCGTTCAGCGATCAACTTCTTCCAACCCTGGGTATCGAGCTCGACTCCCAGCCACTCGGGCTCCGGTCCGACCATGCCCATCGCCAGCATCGCCTGCGCTTCGGAGCTGATCGACCTGGGGATGGGAATTTCCCGCGACGGCACGTGAAGCACGGGTCGCGTCTCGCTCGTCTTCACACCGTTAGCCCCCTGCTGGAATGCCACGTGCCTTACAGTCGTTCAAACTATCGATGCGTGTCTACAACGTGGCTGCCGACCATGTCAAGGCGTGGGAGGGAGCTGGTGGCTACCCTCCGGTGAGCGGTCGCAGTCTGACCTCCGTCAATCGCGCCCCTTTCCATCGGGCGGCGTTGACGTCAACGCATGTGGGTCGCGCCGTGCTCGTCGAGGGTCCATCCGGGGTGGTGGATGACCTCCCAGGGATTGCGGTCGGGATCGAAGAACAAGCCGGTGTAGCCCCAATACCGTTGGAAGCCGGGTCGCCCGATGGACCCACCGGCTTCTTCGGCGTTGGCAAGGATCGCATCGACCTCCTCGGTCGAGGCCACCCACTGACACAGCGTGATGCCGCCCCACCCGCCGTTGTCCTCCACGACGGTGTCCTCGGCGAGCTTGGCGCGGTCCCACAGGCCAAGGATCATGCCGTTCAACTGGAACAACCAGATGTCGCCGTCCGGCGACTTGCCCGACCAGCCGAGGCTCTCATAGAAGCGGCGCGCTCGGTCGAGGTCGGAAACGCCGAGGGTTATCAACGAGAGTCGCTGGTCCACGGTTTGGAGCGTAGCCGCCTACGGCCCGCGCCGCTCGGTGGGTCAATCTACTGGGAGGGCTTGCTCGCCAGTTCCTCGCGACGCTGCTGGCGGAGGACGAAACGCTGGATCTTCCCGCTCGGCGTCTTCGGCAGTTGCTCGACGAACAGGACATTGCGCGGGTAGGCGTGGGCGGCCAACTCCCCCTTGACGAGGGTCTGCAGCTCGGTCACCAGCTCGTCGCTGCCCACATGGCCCTCGGCCAGCACCACGTGAGCCTCGAGCACCTCGCCGCGGATCTCGTCGGGCACGGCAATGGCCGCACACTCTGCGACGGAGGGGTGCATCGCCAGTACCGATTCCACCTCGAACGGCCCGATCCGGTAGCCCGCCATGATGATGACGTCGTCGTCGCGTGACCGAAAGAAGAAGTCACCCTCTTCGTCGATGCTCCCTGTGTCACCCGTGTAGTACCAGCGACCGTCCACGCTGAACTTGCTCGCCGTCGCCTCGGGGGCCTTGTCGTACCCCGTGAACCAGGCTAGGGGGCTGGCCGTCATGTCGAGGGCGACGCGGCCGACCGCTCCCGGCTTGGCTTGGGTATCGGCGTCCGGTTCGAGAACCTGTGCCGACCATCCCGGCATCGGTCGTCCCATGCATCCGGACTTGAGAGGGCGCAGGAGGTCCGGATGGTGATGGTTGTTGATGAGCATCCCGCCTTCGGTCTGCCCGTAGTGGTCACGAACCGGTGTGCCGAGCACGCCCTCCGCCCACTGGTTGATCTCGGGTGTCAGGGGTTCGCCGGCGCTCGACGCGCACCGCAGCGATAGGCCACGCACCTCCGCCGGCGATGAGGCACGTAGGGAGCGGTAGACGGTCGGCGCCGCGGCGAAGTTGGTGACCCCGCGCTGCCCGAGCACCGACCAGGTGATGTCCGGCGAGAACGGCGCGTCGACCAGCAACGACGGCGCTCCCAGAGTGAGCGGTCCGACGATCGCGTAGTAGAGGCCGTAGGCCCATCCGGGGTCGGCAGCGCAGATGGCCAGAAGCATGGAGGTGTAGTCGGCACTCTTTCCCATCAAAGTGGCAACCCGATCGCCGGCGCCCGACGCCGAGTTCGCACAGAGCCGACGCGAGCCGCTCCGATCGCTCCCGCAGCTCCCCGTAGGTGAGGCTCCTGACCCCTACGTTTCGGTCAACCAAGCTGAAGGCCACGTCGTCGGCCGGGTGGCCGTCGCAGAGCAGTTCGGCGACGCAAGCCTCGGGTGCACCGTACTGCTGTAGTAGTTGCTGAATGTGCAAGCTCGGATCGACTGATGGCGCGGTTTCGGTGCGTCGGACGACGCTCTCGCGGTGTGGAGGTGGGCGGCGGCGAACGCAGAACGGCTGGGGACGACCGCCCACGGCCTCCACCTCGGCGGAGCCAGCGCCGGCGCAAACCTGGTCGCCGGTGTCGCCAAGCGGCTGCGGGACGGCGCCGGCCCGATGCCTCCATCGGTGATTCGGGTTGCCGCAGGCCAGCGATGACCTGGCTGCCGTGCTGGCGGCCGACCCGACGGTGTTCACCGCACAGTCGGTGCACGAGATCGCCCTGAACTACGTGGGTGGAGAGGTGATGCTCGAGGATCCCTACGCGTTCGCCGCCAACGGTGACGTCTCCGGGCAGCCGCCGCATCTCATTCTCAACTCCGAAACGGACTCGCTGCGGGCATCAGGGGAGGCCTACGCAGCCGCCACCTGAACGATCCGCAAGCGCCTTAGAGAGCCTGGATTGACGGGCACAGCGAATCCCCGGCGTGAGCGATCAGATGACGTGAACCTGGCGCCTGTAAGGCTTCACGAGGTCGTCATCGGGGTCGAGGTCGGTGACGAGTATGTCGATCTGGTCGAGTCCGAGACACCGGGCCGGGCCACGCTGACCTAGCTTGCTGTGGTCAACCGCGACGATGACTTCGGTGGACACTTCGGCCAGGGCCAGTTTCACGTCCGCTTCTTCAAGAGTCGCCTCGGTGGTCCCGTACTCGGGATCGATGCCGGCAGCGGAGACAAAGAGTCGTCGGAGTAGGAGATCCCTAGCCGAGCGGACGGCGAGGGGCCCGATCAGACTCCCGGTTCGCCGGTCGAGCTGACCCCCGGTGAGGAGCGGGGTCACACCGGGTATCTGCTGCAGAGACGAGAAGAGCTCCGGTCCGTTGGTCAGCACGGTGATGTCATGAGCTTGCTCCAACGTACCGGCGAGCCGTTGGAGTGTGGTGGAAGCGTCCACGCCGATGGCGCCGCTCTCCCCGATGAGCCCAGCGAGCTTCTTGGCGATCCGCTCTTTGGCACGGGCATGTTGCCCGACACGGTTGGCGAAGGGTTGAGGGCTGATGGCGCTGGCACCACCCCGAACGCGGTGTACGAGGCCTCGTTCGGCCAGTAGTTCGAGATCACGTCGGATGGTCATCTCGCTCACGTCGAGCTCGGTGGCGAGGGCGGCAATCTTGACCCGGCCCTCGGACTGCACTCGGGCCGTGATCACGTTGAGTCGCTCGAGCGTGTCCAGGTTCATGCGGGCGACGCTTCCAGCTGGATCCCGTGCGCGCTCCGCTCCTCCTCAATGGGCTCCACCCTGGGCCGTCCGGTCGGAGGGATGGAGCAGACCGGTTTCGCCCCCAGGTGCTCGACGCGCAGCTGGCTGGGTGCCGACTTCGACTGCGAGGTCACGACGGGTCGTACCTCCGCAGGGGAGTGGTCGCCGCTACGCCGGCGCGCAGGGCCTCGAGCGATGGCGGAACGGCGCCGGCAGCGCGGGCCTGGACGAGGACGTTTCCGAGGGCGGCGGCCTCGGTCGGGCCGGCCATGATCGGCAGGCCCACGGCGTCGGCGGTCAACTGGCACAGCAGCTCGTTCCGGGAGCCGCCACCGACGATGTGGACGACCTCCACCGCCTTCCCGGCGATGCCAGACCCCAGGTGGACGGTCCGGGCGTAGGCGGAGGCGAGCGACTCGAGGATGCAGCGCACCGTCTCGCACTCGTTCATGGATGCTGCGCCGGCTGCCACCGCGACGCGCCTCGGCATGTCGCCCGGCGGATTGAAGACCGGGTCGTCGATGTCGATGGACGGTCCGCCAGACGGGATCCCCGAGGCCGCAGCGAGGAGGTCGAGGAGGTCGTCGTCGCGTCGCCACGCGCGCAGGCATTCCTGCAGGAGCCACAGGCCACCGACGTTGCGCAGGAAGCGGGTGCGGTCGTCGACACCTGTCTCGTTGGTGAAGTTGGCCCGACGGGCGTCGTCGGTGAGCACGGGCCGGTCCAGCTCGAGCCCGACCAGCGACCACGTGCCGCTGGAGATATAGGCGAACCGGTCGGTGGTGGCCGGCACGGCGACGACCGCAGAAGCCGTGTCGTGAGAGCCGACGGTTGTCACGGCCATGCCCGAGGCGGTCAACCCCCGACGCCGGCCCGGGGACTCAATCGGGGGAAGGAGCTCGTGAGGGATCCCGACCCGGTCGAGCAGCTCGGCGGACCAGTTCAGGGTGTGGACGTCGAGCAGCCCGGTGGTAGAGGCGTTGGTGACCTCACTGCGCAGCTCACCCGTGAGCCAGTAGGCGAGAAGGTCCGGGATGAGCGCCGCCCGGGTGGCACGTGGCCAATACGGGCCCCGCCGTTCGGCCGCGAGCTGGTAGATGGTGTTGAACGGGAGGAACTGCAGCCCAGTGATCTTGTAGAGCCGCTCCGGCGGCACGGTGGCGTGCACGTCGTCGATCAACCCGGCCGTGCGGTCGTCGCGATAGGAGATGGGCTCGGCCATGAGCCGTCCATCGGCGTCGAGCAGTCCGTAGTCGACCCCCCAGGTGTCGATCCCTAGGGACTCGGCATCGGGCACCATGGCGAGGCCGGTCAGCACCTCAGCGTGCAGACGGGTGAGGTCCCATCGGAGGTGCCCGTCACGCTCCACGATGCCGTTGACGAAGCGGTGAACCGCCCTGAGGGTGACGCGTTCGCCGTCGACGGCGCCGGCCATGACCCGCCCGCCGGAGGCGCCGATGTCGACGGCGGCGAAGGTTCTCGTCGGCACGGTCAGCGTAGGAACGCTGCGGCGACGCCGCCGTCGACCGGGACGAGCAGGCCCGTGGTGTGGCTGAACTCCTCAGAGCAGATGGCGGCGACGGCGTTGGCCACGTGTGCCGGAAGGACCTCGCGTTTGAGCAGGGTGCGCTGGGCGTAGAAGGCGCCCAGCTCCTCCTCGGCCACGCCGTAGACGGCGGCGCGCTCGGAACCCCAGCCGCCGGCGAAGATGCCGCTGTCCCGTACCACGCCGTCGGGGTTGATGCCGTTGACCCTGATGCCGTGTTCGCCCAGCTCGGCCGCGAGCAACCGCACCTGATGGGCCTGGTCGGCCTTGCTAGCGGAGTAGGCAATGTTGTTGGGTCCGGCGACGAGGGCATTCTTGGAGGCGATGTAGACGATGTCCCCGCCGAGACGCTGGGCGGTCATCGCCTTGGATGCCGCCTTCGATACGAGGAAGCTGCCCTTGGCCATCACGTCGTGCTGGCGGTCCCAGTCCGCTTCGGTCGTCTCGATCAGAGGCTTGGAGACGGACAGTCCGGCGTTGTTCACCACGAGATCGATGCCACCGAAGGCGAGCAGGGTCGCGTCGACCGCCTCTTGGACGGAGCCCGCATCGGTGACGTCGACGGAGCGGCCGACTGCCACGTCGGCTCCACCGAGCTCGCTGGCGAGCGACTCCGCTTTGGTGACGTCGAGGTCGGCGATCACCACGCAGGCTCCCTCCGCAGCCAGCCTGGCGGCGATCGCCTTTCCGATACCGCCCGCCGCGCCGGTGACGAGGGCTACACGGCCGGCATGGCGCCTGGGCTCGGGGAGGCGCTGCAGTTTCGCCTCCTCGAGGGCCCAATACTCGATCCGGAACTTCTCTGACTCGGCGATCGGCGAATAGGTCGAGACTGCTTCGGCTCCGCGCATGACGTTGATGGCGTTGACGTAGAACTCACCGGTCACCCGTGCGGTCTGCTTGTCCCTGCCGTAGGAGAACATCCCTATGCCCGGCACCAGGACGATGGCTGGGTCCGCCCCCCGCATCGGGGGCGACTCCGACGTGGCATGCCGCCGGTAGTACGCGGCATACTCGGAGCGGTAGCTCTCGTGAAGCTGCTCGAGTCGCGTGATGCAAACATTGAGGGATGCGCTGGCCGGTAGGTCGAGCACCAATGGCTTGACCTTGGTCCGCAGAAAGTGGTCCGGGCACGAGGTTCCCAGCTCGGCGAGGCTGAACAGCTTCTCGCTCGCGAGGAAGTCCAGAACGACGTCGCGGTCGTCGAAGTGCCCGACCATGCTCTGCTCCCGTGAGGCTACGGCGCGCAGGTGTGGGGCGAGGGCGGCCGCCTTCGCCCAACGTTCGGCAACCGAGAGCGGTCTGCGGTCGTCGACGGTCGATCCCAAGGGCTGGTCGCTGCCGTGCGTGTCGATGTAAGCCCGAGCGGTCTCGATCATCCATCGGCTGTTCGCCTCGACCTCATCGCTGGTGGAGCCCCAGGCCGTGATGCCGTGACCGCCGAGGATGACTCCGACCACCCCGGGCGTAGCTCTGTGAATAGCGGCTATGTCGAGGCCCAGCTGGAATCCCGGTCGCCGCCACGGCACCCAGACGACCCGGTCGCCGTAGATCTCCTTGGTGAGCCGCTCACCATCTGCCGCGGCAGCGATCGCGATGCCGCTGTCGGGGTGGAGGTGGTCCACGTGGGCGGCGGTGAGCAGGCCGTGCATGGCGGTGTCGATCGACGGCGCCGCGCCGCCCCGGCCGTGCAGGCAGAAGTCGAAGGCGCTTACCATCTCGTCCTCGCGGTCGGGACCCGGGTAGATGTCCACCAAGGAGCGCAGCCGATCGAGACGCAACACGGCCAGCCCCGCCTCGGCGAGCGTGCCGAGGTCACCCCCGGAACCCTTGACCCACAAGAGCTCCACTTCCCGGCCGGATGCCGGATCGATGTCCACCCCTTTGGCAGAGGTGTTCCCGCCGGCGTAGTTGGTGTTGCGGGGATCGGAGCCGAGACGGTTGGACCGGGCCAGCAGTTCGCCGACCGGGTTCACGCCCCCCACCCCGCCTGGGTGCCCCCCACCCGATCGGCGACGATCCGCTCGGCGTAGCCACCGCGTCGGTAGGCCTCGAGCGGGTCGGCCGGTAGGCCCCGGCCGGACCGCCAGCTCGCCAGGTCGGCTCGCACGTCGGTGTAGAAGGCATCCATCAGCTGCTCGTGGCCGGCGAGCACGTCGCCGATCCGCTCCGCTTCGGCCAATGCCGCCCGGTCGACCAGCATCGCCCTCGCCGTCATCTCCTGGACGGTGAGCACCGAACGGATCTGAGCAGGGATCTTGGCCTCAATGTTGTGGCACTGATCGAGCATGAAGGTGACCTGGCTTTCGCGGTCGTAGCCCCCACCCCGGACCACCTCGTACAGGATCCGGAAGAGTTGGAACGGGTCGGCCGCTCCCACCATCAGATCGTCGTCGGCGTAGAAGCGGGAGTTGAAGTCGAAGGCGCCCAGTCGGCCGAGTCGTAGCAGCTGCATCACGATGAACTCGATGTTCGTTCCCGGCGCGTGGTGGCCCGTGTCGAGGCACACCACCGCTCGCTCGCCGAGGGAGACGCAGTGCACGTGGGCTGTACCCCAGTCCGGCACGTCGGTGACGTAGAAGGCCGGCTCGAACAGCTTGTACTCCAGCACCAGCCGCTGGCGTGGACCGAGGCGCTCGTAGACCTGGGATAGCGAGTTTCCGAGGCGCTCCTGCCGGCCCCTCAGGTCGGCCTGCCCGGGATAGTTCAACCCGTCGGGCAGCCACACCTTGAGGTCGCGGCTTCCGGTCAGATCCATGATGTCCACACAGTCGAGGGCGTGGCGGATCGCCTTGGCACGTATGCGCTCGTCCGAATGGCACAAGCTGCCCAATTTGTAGTCGTCGTCCTGAAAGGTGTTCGTGTTGATCGTCCCCAACCGGACGCCCAGATCCTCGGCGTGCCGTCGCAGCTTTTCGAAGTCATCGACTCTGTCCCACGGGATGTGCAGCGCAACCGACGGGGCCAGGCCCGTCACCCGGTGCACCTCGGCGGCGTCGGCGATCTTCTCGAACGGATCGCGGGGCACCCCCGGCTGAGAGAACACCTTGAAGCGAGTCCCCGAATTGCCGAACGCCCAGGACGGCAGCTCAATGGCCAAGCGCTCGAGATCGGCGGCAATGTCGTCAAAGCTGGCCATGCGGCCCCCTTCGATGTAAGAACTTGGTAGATCTCACACTAACGAACAATTCTCTCGAGCATTTCTGGCTGGCCCCCTGAGCGGACATTTACGAACGTCCGTAGCGTGCAGATAATCTTGCAGCCCCGGGCCGCTAGCTCATCCGGAAGAGCAGGGGACTTTTAATCCCAAGGTGCCGGGATCGAGACCCGGGCGGCCCACCAGTTCCGAGGCGGTTTTTCGAGCCGCCTACCGGACCCGCCGAGCTCCATCACTCGCATTGTGTGGTTACTACCCAGCCACTTGGAACTCGCAAGTCCCTTCAGTACGCTCGCGTCGCCGCCCGAGTGGATTCGGAGTCGGCGGTAAAGGGAATCTCACCTGCCAGGGACCGTCGGAATGGAAGGCGATCTGCGAAACCGCCACCCGTCACGACGACGGCGCTGATGACTGCTTCCCCCCGCTTCCAATGTCCTGGGCGGTCGCCGTCACATCTTTTGCGGGTCCGGACGGGCTCGCATCTAGAAAACCTAGTCGGCTGCTGGCTCTGCCGAGAGTGGCCGTTAAAGTGTGAAACGGCGATGACGAAGGGCATGGACGAGATTGCGGCGCTTGTCAGAAAGGCGCTGGCAGCAGAGGATCTGTCGGCCTTTACCGAACTGCTCGACCCGACCGTGACTTGGGGAGCGCCTGGTGCTCGCAATCCCAGCTGCAAAAACCGCAACCAGGTGCTGGCCTGGTATCGGCGGGGTCGAGATGCTGGCGTCCGGGGGACCGTGTATGACGTGGAGGTCCTCGGTGATCGACTACTCATCAGTATGAGTGTGCGGGGTACAGAGAATGCAAGGGAGCGTGGTGGAGCAGCCCTTCGGTTTCAGGTGCTAACCGTCCGGAGTGGCAAAGTCGTGGATATTGTCGGGTTCGACGATAAGACAGAGGCACTCTCTTACGTCAGTTAGCGAACGCCTGCTCGAGACCTCGGCAACGTCGGGGCCGCAAGCGGGTCGGTCGGCGCAAGGTGTACCGCAAGGTGGGTTGGTCGATGTTCGGCGGACTGGCTTACGGTGTCGCCGGAGTCTTCAACACTTAGCCCCCGAGGAGGTGGAGTGTCGGGGCAAATGGGGGGAACGGGGGATCATGGCAATGCGGCTTTTCACGGCGCGGGCCACGTGGGACGGAGAGTGGTGGAAAATCATCGTCTCGGACGTGCCAGGGGCGCTGACCCATGTACGAGACCGCGACGATGCGCCAGCCAGGATCAGGGAGGCCATTGCGCGCGCTCTGGACATCCCCGAGGACGGCTTCAATGTCCAGGTCGATTTCGACGTCAGGATGGGTGATGCGTAGCTTGAATATCCGGCGCCATCCGGTCGGGTGCGGAATCGCGAAACGCCCCCGGCAACCGAGGTGGATCGGTCAGATGGGGCATCCGGTCACCCTCCGGATCAACCATCGGCAACGGCCGTTACTTTGGCCAGTTGGTTACCTCGCGATCGCGTAACTCTTCTGCTCGGCTGCTGGTTGCTCGGGTAGGACCGGGGGGTCCATCAGTCGTCTTCGGATTCACCCCCGTATAGGTCGGTGTCGAAAATCTGGCCCCATGTCCCGGGCTCATCGACCATCCAGGACTCAGGCAGGTTAATACGTTCGCTGAGCAGGTCCACCGGATCCCACCCCCAATCTCCACCACAATCTGGGAGAGACAATCTATCGGTATTGCCCGTCGATGGCTACCTGAGCCACCCGCCGGACCACCGGCGCCGCACACGAACCGCCGGGCTGGGCGAAGATGCTGGCGCCACGGTCCGGTGATCCCGAGCCAGCCGTCCTGCGGAGGCCCGAGTCACCACAGCCTGGGCGAACGTTCGTGTTCGGGCGGTCTTTCCCGGTCGACAACAGTCACAGCCACGTAACAGCAGAGTCCTCACTGTTCAGGACATGGACACGGATCCCTGTCCCCCCTCGGACGAGTTGTCATGAGCTCGCCCTGGGGTTCAACCGCAGGCCGGCCGCCGGGCTTCCAATGGTAGAGACCGACCACCACCTACAGAACAGGAGATTTGTATGACGACCCCCGCCGATTCCCGTTCCGTGCTGCACGTGCCTCCGCGTGACGTCCCCATTCCGGCCTCTATCAGCCCGGAGGCACAGGCTGCCCTGGCAGCTGGTCCGATACTGCCCGATCGGGACTGGCCGCCGACCGACGACACCGAGGCTTGGCGGGCCGCACTCGAAGAGATCGACGATTTCGTCGTGAAGATGATTGAGAGCGCCGCCGGCACCTCAGCGGGCGCCGCTGAGCTGTTCGGGAGGCGCGTAGAAGATCGAGACATCAACGGTGTGCCTGTATACGTCGTCACCCGACCTGACATCGCCACGGACGATCGGCGGGTCTACCTGGACATTCACGGCGGTGGGTTCGTCCAGGGCGGCGGACTCGCGTGCCGGATCACCGCTGCAGCGCTGGCGCCACCCAAGGATCCACGAATCTGGTCGGTTGACTACCGGATGCCACCTGACTTCCCGTTCCCTGCCGGTCTCGACGACTGCCTCACCACGAGCCACGGGACGTAGTCGTCGGCGGTATCTCTGCAGGCGGGAACCTGGCCGGCGCGCTAGCGCTACGGATCCGCGATGACAACCTGCCGATGCCGGCAGCGTTGGTGCTCGATACGCCGGGCGTGGATCTTACGCTGATCGGCGACTCATGGAACACCAATCTCGGACTCGACCACTCTCTGGGAGCAACCTCAACCGCTCCGTTTGATCTCTACATCGGCGATCACGACCCGCATGACGCCTACCTCTCGCCCGTGTATGGCAATCTTTCAGGGCTTCCTCCGACCCTTCTCCTGACCGGCACGCGGGACCGGCTCTTGTCGGACACGGTGCGCATGCACCGCGCTCTGCGTACCGCCGGTGTCGCCGCCGAGCTCCACGTGTGGGAAGCAGCTCCCCACACCATGTTTGGTGGGTTGTCGCCAGAGGACGCCGATCGCGCTAGGGAATTGCGCAACTTCGTTGAAGCGAATCGGCCGAGGCGATAAGGAGGGGCAGCAGGGTGATCACCGCAGCCGGGTCAGTCCCGCCCCAAGGTGCCGGGATCGACACCCGGGCGGCCCACCGTCTCACGCTGTCCGATACGCGGATGCGACCTCGGTCGAGCGCTTCGCGTCGTACATGGCCCGGTCGGCCCTTCGGATGAGCCCGTCGGGATCGTCGTCGAAGTTCGAATGGGCGACGCCGACGCTTACCCCTATGGCATGCGAGGTGCCACCCCTGCACCTGACGGGATCGGCGAACAACGACATGATTCGGTCGACGTAGGCATCGGTGACGATTCGGTCAGTGAGACCGTGCGCCAGAATCACGAACTCGTCTCCCCCAAAGCGTCCGGCAGCATCGCCAGGTCGCAGGCCTCCGGTGAGCCGATTTCCGATTACTTGAAGGATCTCGTCTCCCCTGTCGTGACCATGGAAGTCGTTAATAGCCTTGAAACCGTTGAGATCAAGGAATATCAGCGTCGGATTGCGACCTTTCGCCAGGGATGCGTCCAACTCGCCCAAGAACGCCGTCCGGTTGAGCAGACCGGTCAGACCGTCATGGGTTGCCTGGTAGGAGATCTGTTGCTCGGCGGCCTTCCGCTCACTGATCTCCCGCACGATGCTCACCGATCCCAAGACGGTGCCATCGCCGTCGGACAGCATCGAGACCGAGGCTTCCACCAGTAGGTCCCGGCCATCGAGGGCTCGCTGGATCAGCTCACCACGCCAGTGACCCTCTCGAGCGACAACAGCGGTGATCTCTGCAACGTCGGCCTGCCCTCCCGCATCGAACATATCGAGCAACTCCAGGAGTCCCCGGCCAACCGCATTTTCAGCGGTGATCCCGTAGAGCTCCTGGGCGGCCGCGTTGGCAAATGTGACTCGACCCTGCGTATCGGTGGCGACAACCGCATCGGACACGTGCGCGAGGATCTGCCTGAGGAAGCGCTCCTCCTGGCTGCGTGGCGATGATGCACCAACCATCGAGATCCCTCTCCGGAACGAGCTCGCGAAACCGTCGGCTCCAAGGATGTGGGTGCCACCTCTCGGTTGGCCCAACGACATATCAACAAGCGATCAATTGGGCCGCTCTGAAATTCCGTCCGTGGGTGCACTGCCACGGGGACACATCTGCATTAACCTTCGCCGGACCCGGGGCGGGCCTTCGAAGATCGTGGGCCCCCCGTTGGCGTCACCTCTGGCAGCCGCGACGCTCGAGCTACCTGCCGCCGTGGAGGCACCAAGGGGTTCCACCATTCCTGAGATCATGAAGGAGCACGCGTGAGGGACAAGAGGGCCAGTTCATCTGGGGGGCGTCGATCGTCGAACGGGAGGTCGGCTGCCTTCGGCGCGGCGATCCTGGCCCTGGCGGGTTCGATCGGACTGGTGGCCGGAGGAGCGGGTTCGGCGCCGGCCGGCGCCGCCACCGACTCGAGCACGAGTCCGGTTCCGCCCCACGCCATCAAGCACATCGTCGTCATCGACATCGAGAACGAGTCCGAATCCAACACCTTTGGACCCTCATCGCCCGCCACCTACCTCACCGGGACCCTCGAGAAGAAGGGGGTGCTGATCGAGAACTACTACGCCATCGGTCACGTGAGTCTCGACAACTACATCGCGCAGGTCTCCGGCCAGGCGCCGACCCCGACCACCCGGGACGACTGCCTCGCCGGGTTCGACGACGTGACGCCCGGCACACCTGCCTCGTCGTTGGGCCAGGTCGATGCCACCTCCGGCTGCGTGTACCCGTCCTCGGTCGAGACGATCGCCAACCAGCTCGACGCCGTCAAGAAGCCCAACCCCAAGACGCACGTCGCCTCCTGGCGGGGCTACGAGGAGGACATGGGCAACGACCCGACCCGCGACGGCGGGACGACCTGCGCCCACCCCGCCATCGGCGGCGCCCCGGCCAGCTTCGCCACGACCACGGACGGTTACGTGACCCGCCACAACCCCTTCGTGTGGTTCCACTCAATCATCGACAAGACCGCGGAGTGCGACGCCAACGTTGTGCCGCTCGGTACCGTCGGGTCCGACGGGAAGCCCTCGCCCTCGAGCCGCCTCGTCGAGGACTTCTCGAAGGAGTCCTCGACACCCGCGTTCAGCTTCATCACGCCGAGCGTCTGCAACGACGGCCATGACGCCGTCTGCACCTCGCCCAGCGCGGCGGGCGGGACGACCGGGGGGCTGGTCGCCGCCAACGCCTGGTTGAAGGACTGGATGCCGACCATCCTCGACTCGCCGGCCTACAAGGCCGGCCAGATGATGGTGCTGATAACGGCCGACGAGGCCGACCTCGACGCCCCGAACGATGCGGCGTCGTGCTGCAACGAGCAGCCGGGGCCGAACGTCACCGAACCCGGGGGCACCGGTCCCGGTGGCGGCCAGATCGG
Source organism: uncultured Acidimicrobiaceae bacterium (assembly GCA_963779735.1). Classification (GTDB taxonomy): domain Bacteria; phylum Actinomycetota; class Acidimicrobiia; order Acidimicrobiales; family RAAP-2; genus Bog-473. The sequence continues at coordinate 116,985 of CAVZZJ010000008.1, read as the reverse complement.
CGCGTTGGTCCTCACCTCCTCGAAGTACATCGACCCCGGCACGGTCGACACCAAGGGCTCCTACAACCACTACAGCGCGCTCAAGACCTTCGAGAACCTGCTCGGCATCACCAGAGGCGGCAGCGACGGCAAGGGCCACCTCGGGATGGCCGGTCAGCCGGGCCTGGCGGCCTTCGGGTCCGACGTCTTCGACGCGAAGTAGCTCAGGTTTGGGGTCGTAGTCCCTCGAAGAGGTCCATGCTGCCGAGGCCGACCACCACACGCCACTCGAATCCGCTGCAGCGCCATCGAGCGGGCGTGCGTATGAAGTGGGTGGTCTGGACGGCGAGGCTCTCCCAGAACCGGCCGGCCCGTGGGCCGACGCCGTTGTGCATGGCCCGGATCCGGATGGAGGCATCGGCCGTGTCGCCGTCGACGACGGGCGTGAAGCTGGCCACGTGATGGTAGGTGACGATTTCGTCGCTGCCGAGCATCTGGCGCATGTTGTCCATGATCCCCGTCCGCCCCGTCGTGGATCTCTCGGGGTTCCACCACACGACGGCGTCTTCGGTGAAGAAGTCGTCGAGGAGCTCCCAGCGTTTGGCGTCGATCAGGTCCGCGTACTCGTTGACGAGATCGATGATTGCCAAGCGGTCGGTCACCGGTGAACGGCGGACGCCCTCCCCCTTCGTCATCCGGCCGCCGCGTGTCGTTGGAGCAGCTCAATCCGGGTCCCGTCGGGATCGGCTAGGAAGATCAACGTGATCGGTGTCGGCGCCCTGTCGAGATGGACTCTGGCGCCTTGCAGTGCGGTCGCCCCCAGCTCAAGGAGCCGAGCTTCGGTTGCGGCGATGTCGTCCACCTCGAACGAGAGGTGGGTCAGCCCACGCTGGTTCCGGAACTTCGACGCGTTTCCATGGACCGCCGGCATCTCCCAACCCATGAGCTCGAGACGGAAACCATCCTTGGTCAGGTACTGCGAGGTCATCCGCACCGGTGCGGTCACCTCGGAGACGCCGGCGACCTCGTCGCCGGAGGTGAAGCACGGACCCGCCACAAAGCCGAGACCTTCACAGTAGAAGCGGAGGGATGTCGGGAGATCGGTGACGGCGATCGCAACGTGGGACACACGAACCGACGAGTCGCTCATGACCGTGATCCAATCACACCCGGAGCTCGCCGGAAAGCGCGAAAAGTCGCAGCCCCTATTCGGAAAAGCGGGACGGCCGCTCCTCGGTGTCGCGGCGTCCCAGCGCGAGGTCTCGGAATGCCCGGGTGGCAGGCGTGGGCTCTTGCCGGGTACGGGTCAGGAGCATGAAGCTGTTCGGCCGTTGGTCGGTGAGCTGCAGTCCGATCGCCCCGCGCCCGAGAACCGGCGCAGCGCTCGAAGCGAAGGTGACGGTGCAACCGACGCCGGCCCGGACCAGCTCCAACACCATTTCGTTGGTCGCCGCCTCGGCGACCACCACTGGTTCCACCCCGTGCCTACGAAACAGCTCGTCGAAGACGGGACGCATGGTCGAAGACGCAAGAGGCGCGACCATGCGTTCGCCGCGAAGTTCACCGATGTCGACCGCGCCCTGGCCCGCCAGCCGGTGGCCTTCGGGGACGATGACCAGGCTGGGATCGACGAGTACCGGGACGGCATCCACATCGTCGGGGACGGTAACCGCCCAGGTGAACCCCACTTCGCAGGCGCCACTTCGCACCATCTCGAAGACCCCGTCGGTGCTCTCCGGGGCGAGCACCCGCACGACGACCCGTGGGTACAGGCGAGCGAAGGCGCCGATGAGGTCGGCGAGCGCGACGGAGAAGCCCAGCACCGCCACGACGCCCACCTGACCGGCAACCAGCCCTCGGATGGCATCCACGCTGGTGCGTGCCACCTCCGCCTCGTGCAGGGCGCGCCGAGCGGCTGCGACGAAGACTCGGCCGGCATCGGTCAACGCCATGCCACGAGGTAACCGGTGGAACAGATCGACCCCGAGCTCGCCCTCGAGTGCGAGAAGGGTGTGAGAGATGGCCGAGCTGGAGTGATGCAACGATGCCGCCGCTCGTGTCACGCTGCCCTGCTCCGACACCGCGACGACGACGCGCATCCCCCGAAGGTCCACGGCACCGGAGGCTAACCGACCACCCGTTCCGCTCTCGGGAGACCGGCCCATCCGTGTAGAAGACGGCCGTGTCGTGACAACGAGCTCCACGTCGGCGGCTCCGTCTCAATCATGCTGCGCTGAGCTCGAGGGCCGCATCCGCCGGGCTCTCCTCGGTCTGGACGTTGGTGTGGGTGCGCCGCACGCCAGGGATCAAGAGAGCCGCCACGGTCCCGAGCAGGACCGCCGCCGCGCCGACCAGGATGGCCGGAGTCAGCCCCTGCACGTAGTCGAGTCGTGAGGCGTAGCTCCCCGACGACGAGAACACGGCGCCGAGGACGGCGATGCCCAGCACGCCGCCCAGCTCGCGGAAGGCACTGTTCGTCCCCGAGGCGACGCCCTCGAGGGCCGGCGGGACGGAGCCCAGCACCAGCGAGGCCAGCGGGACGAAGAAGAGGGCCATGCCGACCCCGGCGAGCACGAACGCCGGGACCATTTCGGCGTACGGCGTGGCCGGGGTCAGCAGCAGTCCCAACCACGACAGGCTGACAGCCTGCAGGATCAGGCCGGCGACGACCAGCCGCTTGCCGCCCCAACGCTCGGCCCCTATGCCGACCAGGGGCGCGAGGACCATGATGATGCCGGTCCACGGCAGGATGCGGAGCCCCGCGCCCAGAGGGGAGTAGCCCTGCACGGTCTGGAGGAACTGGGAGAGGAAGAAGACGGAGCCGAACATGCCGAAGCTGAAGAGCATGGCGGTGACGTTCACCGCGGCAAACGCTCGGTTGCGGAACAAGCGCAGTGGGAGCATCGGGTTGGCGGTCCGCAGCTCCCACCACACGAAGGCCCCCAGCCCGGCGACGCCCTCGGCGAACGACCAGAGCACGAGTGAGCTGGTCCAGCCGTGTGAATTGCCCTGGACCAGGCCGTAGACGAGGCCGAAGAGCCCGGCGCTGGCCAGGAGCACGCCGCCGAGGTCGAGCGAGGACGCCCGGCCGCGAGACTCGGAGAGCCTCCACCACGCCAGGGCGATCAGCACGATCCCCACCGGCACGTTGAGCCAGAAGATGTACTGCCAGGCCCACCCGGTGGTGATCGCCCCACCCACCAGGGGACCGATGGCCACGGCCGCGCCCCCGATCGCCCCCCAGATGCCCAGGGCGGCGTTGCGGCGCTCCGGGGGCACGGCGGCGCTGAGGAGCGTCAGCGACAAGGGCATGACCATCGCGCCGCCGGCGCCCTGTATGGCCCGGGCGACGACGAGCACACCGATGGACGGGGCCAGGGCCGCCCCGGCCGACGCGGCGGTGAAGACGGCGATGCCGGCGATGAAGATCCGCCGCCGGCCGAACCGTTCCCCGATGGCGGCCGCACTGAGCAGCAGCACAGCGAAGGTCAACGTATAGGCGTTGACGGTCCATTCGAGACCGGAGAGGCCGGCGTGGAGGCGCACCCGGATGACCGGCAACGCCGTAGTGACGACCAGGTTGTCGAGGGAGGCCATGAACAGGGCCAATCCGGTGATGGCCACGGCCCAGGCGGCGCTCGTCTTCTTCATGATGGCTTCCTTCCTAGCGTTAGTTGTGATTACTTACTAAGTAACGAGGGCACGCGGCGGGCGTCGTGGTGGGGGTACACGATCCCGGCTCTTACCCGAGGGCGGTGGGCGCGCGCCCCAGGGCCAGGATGGCCTTGTGCTTGGCGTCTTCGCCGTCGAAGAAGGATTGGGCCCACTCCTCGTCGACCGAGCGAAGGTCGATGGCGGCGAGGACGTTGCACAGCATCCCCTGGGCGAAGAACTCCCGGATGACCGACGGCTCGGCGCGGGCGTGGGCATCGACCAGGCGCCACAGGCGGCGGAAGATGTCCTGGCAGGCGGCGGCGATGTCCGGGTCGGCGGCCGCGGCGACGAAGCCGTGCAGCTGAACCTGGAGCAGGTCGGGGTCCTGGAGCAGTTCGAGGTAGGCCAGGCCCATGGCCGCCATCGCCTCGTCGCCCTCCAGCCCGTCGGCGGCGGAGGTGAACGCCTCCTCTATCCGAGTGGTCACGACGCCGAAGGTGGCGATGAACAGCTCCTTCTTGGTCCCGAAGAGGCGGAAGAGATAGGGCTGCGAGATGCCGGCTCGAGAGGCGATGGCATCGGTGGAGGTGCCGGCGTACCCGGAGCGTGCGAACTCCACGATGGCGGCGTTCAGGACGGCGGCTCGCCGGACCTCGGCGCTCTGTCGGAGGGGGACCATGCAGCTATGCTAGTGACTACTCACATCACTGTCAAGGGACCACCCGGTCAGGGTGTGGCCCAGATGTTGTTGCACCTCTCGCACACCTCTTCGGGGACGACTCCGAGGCGGATGAGCAGCGCGAAGGCCTTGCAGCCCAGGCAGAGCCCGAATGCGGATTCGAGGAAGGCGGCGGCCGCGAGCAGGCCCAGGACGATCTGCGCCGCGCCCCAGTAGCCGACGATGGTGAGCACCAGTGCGCCGGCGGAGAAGGCCAGGCCGATGCCCTGGGCGAACCGCTTAGGTGGACCGGGCACCGGGCGGGCCGGCAGGCGAAGGCGAGGGGTCAGCACCCGCGTGACCAGTTGGCCCAACGGGCTCAAGTGGTCCCGGTGAGGACACGGGCGGCGAACCCGTAGGCGGTCAGGACGGTCATGACGACCACGCCGGCAGCGACGAGGCGGGCCGACACCTCGTTGACCGGGTTCGGGAAGGCGAACAGGTCCGAGTACCACATAACACCGACTATTTTAGTCGGATTTAGCGGGGCGGCACCGGTTGGGGCGGGGGAGGGCCGACGTAGCGGGCCGACGGCCGGATGAGGCGGTTGTGCGAGGCCTGCTCCATCACGTGTGTGCACCAACCGATCGTCCGGGCGGCGGCGAAGGTGGGGGTGAACATCTCCCGCGGGATGCCGCACGCCTGCATGACCACCCCGGCGAAGAACTCGACGTTGGTGTAGAGCCGACGGCCCGGCTTCAGCTCGGCCAGGACGTCGACCGAGGTCCGCTCGACCGCTTCGGAGAGCTCGACCAACGGCCCACCCAGCCGCTCGGCCACCGATCGGAGCAGGATGGAGCGCGGGTCATCGGTCTTGTAGACGCGGTGCCCGAAGCCCATGATCCGTTCGCCGTCCTCCACGGCCTGACGGATGAAGGCCTCGGCCCGGTCGGAGGTGCCGATGGCGTCGAGCATGTCCAGTGCCCGGCTGGGCGCGCCGCCGTGCAGGGGGCCGGACAGCGCGCCGATGGCACCCACCACCGCCGCGCCCAGGTCCGCACCGGTCGAGGCGATGACCCGGGCCGTGAAGGTGGATGTGTTGAAGCCGTGGTCGATGGTCAGGATCATGTACTGCTCAATGGCCCGGGCGTGCTCGGCGGGTGGCACCGCTCCCGTGAGCATGTACAGGTAGTTGGCCGCCGCATGGAGGTCCGCCCGTGCCTCCACGGGCTTTTTGCCCTCACCGAGGCGGTAGACGGCCGCCAGGACCGTGGGCACGATCGCGCACAGGTCGAGGGCCTCGTCGTACAGCTCCTCGGGCTTCATGTCGTGGGTCGGGAGCCAACCCAGCTCGGCCCCGAGGATCGAGACGGCGCTGCGCAACGCGTCGAGCGGCGTGCCCTGGGCGGCGAGTGCCGGGAGGAGGGCGGCCAGGCCGGGGGGCGCAGCCCGGCGACCCCGCACCTCGGAGGCGAAGGCCGCAGAGGCGGCGGCATCCGGGAGCCCCCCCTCGAACAAAAGGTGCCAGACGTCCTCGAGCGACCTCTCTTGGGCCAGGTCCACGGCCGAGTACTGCCGGTAGTGGAAGAAGCCCTCCCGGCCCCGCACATCACCTATCGCCGTCTCGGCCACCACCGCGCCTTCCAAGCCGTCCATGGGATCCACTATGACCTTGATCAACATTGCTGTAAATATTGATTATGTCAATGTAAGATGGAGGCATGGATCGCTGGCTGCCGAGCGAGGAGGCGGCGCGGCTCCTCGGTGTGAAGGTGGCCACCCTCTACGCCTACGTCAGCCGGGGGTTGTTGGCATCGCATCCCGAGCCCGGTGGCCGCAGGAGCCTCTTCGATCTGGCCGACATCGAGCGGCTGGCCCTCCGACGGGGCGGCGGTCGTCAGGCGGAGGGCCGTCTGACGACCATCACCACCGGTGTGACCCAGTTGCGTCAGGACGGCCCCTGGTACCGGGGCCGTCCAGCCACGGAGTTGGCCTCACGGATGACCTTCGAGGAGGTGGCCGCCCTGCTGTGGGAGGCCGACTCCGAGGGCGACTGGAGCCGCCCCGACCTGGGGGAATGTCCGCTGGTCGGCGTCCCCGATCGCATGCGCTGGGCCCTCGTCATGTGCGGCGCCCGCGATCCGGAGCGCGGGGACCTGCGGCCTGCGGCCCTCGCTCGGGTGGCTCGCAGGGTCATCGCCGCCCTCACCGACGTGGCCGGCGCCCCCTCGCCGCCCCGCGACCACGCCATCGCCCTGCGCCTGGCCGAGCGCCTGGCCGGTGGGGCGGGTGGGCAGTGGGCGGCTGCGTTGAACACCGCCCTCGTGCTCATGGCCGATCACGAGCTGGCCACGTCCACCATGGCCGTGCGGGTGGCGGCGTCCACGCGGGCCGATCTGTACGACGCCCTGTTGGCCGGGTTGGCCACCCTGGCCGGACCGCTGCACGGCGCGGCCAGCCAGGGTGCCTACGACCTCCTGGTCGCGGTCGAAGAGGAGGGCGCGCTGAACGCCTTCAACCACGTCCTCGCCTCGCACCGCACGCTGCCCGGGTTCGGGCACACGATCTACCGCGAGGGCGACCCGCGTTTCGTTCCCCTCTGGGAGGCGGCCGCGCCCTTGCTCGACGATGACCGGCGAGGCCTCTTCGCCGAGGTGCTGGAGCGGGCGGCCTCTCACGGCGTGCCCCCGCCCAACTGCGATCTGGCTCTGGCCGCCCTGAGCTGGGGAACGGGCATGCCGGCCGACGCCGGCCGCACCATCTTCACCGTGGCCCGCGTCGCCGGGTGGACGGCCCACTACCAAGAGGAGCTGTCGGAGCGCCCCCTGCGCTTCCGGGTGCCCGCCGTCTACAGCGTCTGACGCCTTAGCCCCGGGCGCAGGCCGCACCGGCCGGCCGGTCTCCCTCCGCCCACCCCCGAGCCTCCCCGGAGGGCCAGAAGTCCCCGGTGACGTGGTCCTGCTCGTAGGCGACCGGCGCCGGATCCCCGTCGGCCAAGGACCGCACGGCGGCCAGCAGGGCCTCTACGTCCTCGCCCGAGGTCCCCAACCCGCAGCTGGCGCGTACCGCGCCCGGGATCACGCTCCGGTCCCCCCGAAGCACGGCGGCGCGTGCCTCGGCCACGCCGGCCGCCCCGATGCCGAGGAGCCGGAGCAGGTAGGGATGGGCACAGAAGCACCCGTGGCGCACGCCGATGCCGAACTCCGCACTGAGCCGGGCCGCCACGAGGCCGTGGTGCATCCCCTCCAGGGTGAAGGTGGCGACCGCCAGGGTCTCCACGCCCGGGCCGGGTCCCAGCACGTGCACGCCGCCGATGGCGCGCAGCCCCTCGTGCAGTCGGCGGGAGAGCGCCGCCTCGTGGCCGCCGATCTCGTCCCAGCCGATCCGCCGCAGTTCGTCCATGGCCGCCCCAAACGCCACCGCCCCGATCACGTTGGGCGATCCGGCCTCCTCGCGCTCGGGCGGCTCGGTCCAGATGACCTCGTCCAGGTCGACGAGGTCGACCGCCCCGCCGCCGGCCAGGAAGGGGTCACCGGTGGCGAAGACCCTCCGCGGCCCGATGAGAGCGCCGGCCCCATAGGGGGCATAGAGCTTGTGCCCGCTGAAGGCGACGAAGTCGGGACCGGGTGGAAGGCGACGATGGGGAGCCAGCTGGGCGGCATCGAGGAGGACCGGGACGCCTCGGGCGTGCGCCTCGGCGCAGATCTCTTCCACCGGCGGCAGCCACCCGGTGACGTTGGAGCCTCCGGTGAGGGCCAACAGGGCGGGCCGGCGGCCGCCGTCGAGGACCGCGGTCACCTCCCCGGCAGAGAAGGTTCCATCGGGCCCACACTCGACCCAGCGACGCTGGGCCACCCGGGCCCAGGGGAGCAGGTTGGCATGGTGCTCGACGACGGTCGTCACCACGACGTCATCGGCATGGAGCCGCAGCCGGTAGGCCAGGTGGTTGATCGCCTCGGTGGTGTTGCGGCAGAGCACCACGACGTTGCCGTCCTCGCTGGTGCGCCCGGCGAAGCGGTGGGCGCTCTCCCGGGCCGCCTCGTACGCGGCCGTGGACCGCCGGGACTTGTACCCCGCCCCACGGTGCACGCTGGCGTACCACGGGAGGAACTCCGTCACCCGGTCGGCGACCACCTGCATCGCCGGTGTCGAGGCGGCACAGTCGAGGTCACGGTAGGGCCGGTCGGTGCCGTCGACACAGGGCACGACCGCACCGGCCCCGACGAGGGTCGCTGCGGGGGGGAGCATGGTCACCGCGCCAGGTTAGAGTTGCCCAGGTGGAAGAGCGCTACGAATCCGAGCTCGCCCATTCGGAGAGGGTGTTCGATGACGTCGACCGAGCCCTGGTGCGACTGAGTGAGGGGAGCTACGACGCGTGCGAGAGGTGTGGTGGACCGATCCTCGAAGCCGAGCTCACTGCCGACCCCACCCGGCGGCTGTGCGTCAGATGCTCAGGCCCTTAGCCTTCCCCAACCGCGCCGCCACGTCGCTCCAGTTGACGATGTTCCACAGGGCGGCGAAGAAGTCGGCCTTCACGTTCTTGTACTGCAGGTAGAAGGCGTGCTCCCAGGCGTCGAACACGAGCAGGGGAACTGACCCCTGCCCGACGTTTCCCTGGTGGTCGTAGATCTGCTCGACGATCAGGCGTCCGGCCAGCGGCTCGTAGGCCAGCGCGCCCCAGCCCGAGCCCTGGATGGTGAAGGTGGCCTGGGTCAGATGGGCCTTGAACGAGTCGAACGAGCCGAAGTTCTCGTCGATGGCCGTGCCCAGCTCGCCGTCGGGCTTGCCGCCCCCGTCCGGGCTCAGGTTCTTCCAGAAGATGGAGTGCAGGACGTGTCCCGACACGTGGAACGCCAGGGTCTTCTCCAATCCGACGATGGGACCGAAGTCGTCCTTGTCGCGCGCGCCGGCCAGCTTCTCCAGCGTCTGGTTGGCTCCAGTGACGTAGGCGGCATGGTGCTTGTCGTGGTGGAGCTCCATGATCTGGCCGGAGACGTGAGGCTCGAGCGCGGCGTAGTCGTAGGGCAGGTCGGGAAGGGTGTAGTCAGCCATGACGGTGTGATCTCCTGTGTGTCGTCGGGTGTCGCCGGTTTCCAGTGACGTTACCCGAACAGGGCGAACACTACGCTTCCGAAAATGAGCACCGACCCCAAGGATCGCTGGCGCGATCTGGGCTCGTTCATCCGCGAGCAACGGGGCACCGCCCGCCTCTCCCTCCGCCGGCTCTCCGAGCTCGCCGGCATCTCCAATCCGTACCTGAGCCAGATAGAGCGGGGACTGCGGCGGCCCTCCGCCGAGATCCTCCAACAGATCGCCAAGGCGCTGCGCATCTCCGCCGAGACCCTCTACGTGCAGGCCGGCATCCTTGAGCCGCCGACCGGGACTCCGGATCTGAGCAGGCTGATACTGGCCGACCGGACGCTGAGCGAGGACCAGAAACAGGCGCTCGTGCGCATCTACCTGTCGTTCCGGCGGGACTTCGAGGCTCGGGAAAACGTGGACCACCAGTAGTATCTGACCGCCATGCGCCGGCTCGCTGTCCTCTCGCTGCACACCTCACCCCTGGCCCAGCCCGGGAGGGGCGATGGCGGCGGCATGAACGTCTACGTGCGCGAGCTCACGACCGCCCTGGCCCGCTCCGGTGCGGTCTGCGACGTCTTCACCAGATCGTGGTCTCCCGACCTGCCCCCCGTGGTCCAGGTCGAGCCCGGGCTGCGGGTCCACCACGTCCCCGCCGGGCCCGAGGCGGCCCTTCCCAAGGAGGCGCTGCCCGACGTCGTGGGAGCCTTCACCCAGGGGGTACTCGACCGGCTGGCCGACGACGCGGAGATCCCCTTCACCTCGGTGCACGCCAACTACTGGCTCTCGGGGCTCTCCGGCCACGTCATCAAGCACGAGCTCAACCTCCCGCTGGTCTGCACCTTCCACACCCTGGACCGCGTCAAGGCCGAGTCGATGCCCGAAGAGGTCGAGGCCGACATGCCCCACCGCCGCGCCGAGGCCGAGGCGTCCATCATCAACTGCTCCGACGCCGTGCTGGCCTCGTGCACGGTGGAGGCCCAGCAGATCGCCTCGCTCTACGGGGCGGACCCCGGTCGCATCCGCATCGTCCCCCCGGGGGTCGACCATGCCTTCTTCGGCCCGGGCCACCGGCCCCAGGCCCGCCGGGCCCTCGGGCTCCCCCTCGATGGCCGGCTGCTCCTCTTCGTCGGGCGGATCCAGCCCCTCAAGTGCGCCGATGCGGCGATAGAGACCCTGGCCGAGCTGAGCCAGTCGGGCCGGGAGCACTACCGCCTGGTGGTGGTGGGCGGCCCGAGCGGCCCGCACGGCGAGAAGGCGATGCGGGGCCTGTTGGACATCGCCGACGCCAGCGGCGTATCCGACCGCGTCCACTACATCGATCCCCAACCGCACGAGCTGCTGTCCTCCTACTACCGGGCGGCCGACGTGTGCATCGTCCCCAGCCGCTCCGAATCGTTCGGCCTGGTGGCGCTGGAATCGGCCGCCTGCGGCACTCCAGTCGTCGCCTCCGCCGTAGGCGGCTTGACCACGCTGGTCGACCACGGGCGCACCGGCTTCCTGGTCGAGGATCCGACCCCCGAGCGCTACGCGTCCGCCGTACGGCGGATCTTCGACGAGCCGCTGGCGGCCGAGCGCCTCTCCACCGCCTCGGTTCTGCGGGCCCGGACCTACACCTGGCGGGCCGCGGCGGGCGCGCTGTTAGATCTGCACGACGAGCTGGGTTCGGGCCGCCTCGTCGAGTGTCGTTGACGGGTGCCCCTCGTCGACCTGCCCGAAGACGAGGAGATGGCGCGGGCTGTCGAGTGCATCGACTCGTGGGTGGCGCGTGAGCTGGCCGGCGACGGCCTGCTGGTGGCGGCGGAGCGCCAGGAGGTCACGGACCGCACGGCGTCACACCGCTGGTACCTGCGCTTCAAGGGCGAGGAGAAGGACTTCATCACCGTCTGGTTCACGCTCCGCCAGCGCACCCTGCACCACGAGGCCCAGTTCATGCCCGCCCCGGAGAACAACGTGGCGGACACGCTGGCCTACCTCATGCGGTGCAACGCCAACCTCTACGGGATGTGGTTCAGCCTCGGCCCTGAAGATGCCGTCTACCTGGTGGGCCGGGTTCCCGCCGGCCTGATTGACGACGACGAGCTGGACCGCATCGCCGGCTCGTCGGTCCTGTACGTCGACGACCACTTCCCCACGGCCATGACCCTGGCCCATCCCGGCCTCTACCGCCGACGGCCCCGTCGGTCGTAGTCTCGAACATGGCGTACACGCTGCTCATCGTCGGAGGCGGGAAGATGGGCGCGGCCCTGTTGGGGGGGCTGCTCAGCTCGGGGTGGGCCGGGGCCGGGCAGATCGCGGTGGTCGAGCCGGCGGCGGAGCGCCGCCGTGAGCTGGAGCGCGACTTCTCGGGCGTGCAGGTCCTGGGTGCTCCTCCCGAAGGTGCCGACGGTGCCGTGCTGGCGGTCAAGCCCGACGTGGCCGAAGGCGCCTGCCGGGTCCTCGGGGCGGTCGGGGTGACGCGGGTCATCTCCATCGTCGCCGGCATACCCTGCATCCGGCTGGAGGCGGCGCTGGGCGGGCAGCCGTCGGTGGTGCGGGCCATGCCGAACACCCCGGCCGTGGTCGGGGCCTCCATGACCGTCATATCGGGGGGCTCCCACACCACCGCGGCCGATCTGGCGTGGGCCGAGGACGTGATGGCCGCGGTGGGTACCGTCGTCCGGCTGCCCGAGCGCCTCCTCGATCCGGTGACCGGGCTCTCGGGCTCGGGTCCCGCCTACTTCTTCTTGGTGGCCGAAGCGCTCATCGAGTCCGGGGTCCAGATGGGGCTCACCCGGGAGGTGAGCAAGACCCTGGTCGTCGAGACCATGCTCGGATCGGCCAAGCTGCTCGCCGACACCGGCGAGGACCCCGCGGTCCTGCGCGCCGCGGTGACATCACCGGCAGGCACGACGGCGGCCGGGATCCGCGCCCTCGAGCTGAGGGCGGTCCGCTCGGCGTTCATGGAGGCGGTGGCGGCGGCCACGGAGCGGGCGCGCTCCCTCCATCGGTAGGGGGATCGCCGACGCGACCGGTCTTCTTCCTCTCGGACTACGGGACGGCTGACGAGTTCGTCGGTGTGGTCCACGCCGTGCTCGCCGCGGCCTCGCCCGGCGTGACGGTCATCGACCTGACCCATCAGATCCCGGCCTTCGACGTGCGGGCGGGGTCGCACACCCTGGTGCGCATCGTGCCGCACCTCGGCCCGGGCGTCGTCCTGGCCGTCGTCGACCCCGGAGTCGGCTCGTCGCGTCGTGGGTTGTGCATAGAGGTGACGCTGCTCGGGGGCGAACCCGGGTTCTTCGTCGGTCCCGACAACGGTCTCCTGATCGCTGCCGCGGAGTCGGCCGGCGAGGCGCCCATCTCCCGCGCCTTCGAGCTGCGGCGCGACCGCGAGCGGGACCGGGGCACGTTCGACGGACGCGACCTCTTCGCTCCCGTGGCGGCCGCCCTGAGCCGCGGCGTGCCGCCCGCCGACCTGGGCGACCCGGTCGACCCCCACTCCCTGCTGCGGATCACCGGTGGCGTGGTGGAGCAGGGGCGCCTCGGGGACGGGCGGAGCTGCATGCGGGCGGAGGTCATGTGGGTGGACCACTTCGGCAACCTGCAGCTGGCGGCGACGTTCGCCGATGCCCAGGCCGCCGGGGTCCCGTCCGCCGGAGCGGTGGACATCACCGTCCTCGACCCGCTCTCGCCGGCCGTGGTCGAGGCCGGGAAGCCTCTCCGGCGAGTTGGAGCCTTCGCCGATCTCGCCCATGGTGAGCTCGGGCTGCTGATCGACTCCAACGGGCACGTGGCCGTGGTGGCCGGTGAGGCCTCCGCGGCGAGCCAGCTCAACGTATCCGCAGGTGCGCTGGTCGTTCTGGCCTGGTGAACCGATGACGTTTACCATCCAAACCCGTGCGGCGCATTCCCGAAGCCACCGTGGTGCGCCTGCCGGTCTATCAGCGGATCCTGGCCGAGCTGGTACGCACCAACGTCGCCACCGTCTCCTCCGAGCAGCTGGCCTCGCTGGCCGCGGTCAACGCCGCCAAGGTACGCAAGGACCTCTCCTTCCTCGGGTCGTTCGGCACCCGTGGATCGGGCTACGACCCGAGGTATCTCATCGTGCAGATCGATCGCGCCCTGGGCGTCGACAAGGAGTGGACGATCGCCGTGGTCGGTATCGGAAACCTCGGCCGTGCCCTCACCAACTCCGAAGGGTTTGCCTCCGGCGGCTTCCGCATCACTGCGCTCTTCGACGTCGATCCGAGGGTTATCGGAATGGAGATCAAGGGTCTGCGGGTACAGCACATGGAGGAGATCGCTGCCCTGCGCTCGACGGATCGGCCGGACATCGGGGTCATCACCACGCCCGGTTGGGCGTCCCAGGAGGTGGCCAACCTCCTGGTGGGGGTGGGCGTGACCTCGCTGTTGAACTTCGCTCCGCGCGTCCTGAGCGTGCCGGCCCATGTGCACCTGCGCTACGTCGACCTCTCCATTGAGCTCCAGGTCCTGAGCTTCTACCGGGCCCGCCAGGACGAGCCGCTCGCGCCACTGACGCGGTCGACCGGGCTCAGCGCGCCCAACGACGGGGCCTGACCTGGGAGACTGGCACCGGACGCCCCCGGACCGGCATGCTTGTGGTCCGACCGAGGAGGCAAACGCGTGTCCGTCGTGGTCATTGGGCTACAGCACCAGCAGGCCCCCCTCCCGCTTCTCGAGGCGGTGGCGGTCGGCGACGCGGACCTGCACAAGGTGCTGGCCGCACTGAGCCACCGTCGGAACCTTCAAGAGACCGTGGTCCTCTCCACCTGCCTGCGCACGGAGGTCTACTCGGTGGTGGACCGGTTCCACGACGCCGTGGCCGAAATCTACGAGGTGCTGTCCGAGCATTCCGGGGTGTCCACCGACGAGCTGGCGGCGCGGGCGATCATCCGGTTCGACGACGACGTCACTTCGCACCTGTTCTCCGTCACCTCCGGGCTGGAGTCCACCGTCCTGGGCGAGAGCGAGGTGGCGGGGCAGGTCAGGCGCGCCTTCCACCACGCCCAGGAGGAGGGGGTCAGTGGCCCGGTCCTGTCCGCCCTGTTCCAGCACGCGCTGCAGACGGGCAAGCGGGTGCGCACCGAGACGGGGATCGCTCGCGGGACCACGTCGTTCGCCCACGCCGCCGTCACGGTGGCGCGCGGGGAGGGAGGCGAGGGCCTGCGGGACAAACGGGTCGTCGTCGTCGGCGCCGGAGCGATGGGCTTGGGGGTCGCCCGGGCGCTGTGTGACATCCCCCCGGAGGCCGCGCCCGGCCGTATCGTGGTGGTCAACCGGTCCCTGGCCCGTGCGGAGGCGCTCGTGCGGGAGGCGGGCGTATCGCCCAGGCTGCGGGCCGGCCGTCTGGAGGGCGTCCACTCCGAGCTGGCCGACGCCGACGTCGTGCTCACGGCGGTGGCCGCCGAGTCCCACGTGCTCACGCCGGCACACTTCTCGGGCGTCACCGGCCCCATGCTGGTCATCGACCTGGGCGTTCCCCGTAATGTGGACCCCGCGGTGGGCTCCCTGGCGTCGGTCACCCTGCTCGACATGGACACCTTGAGCGTCTCGGTATCCCGCGCCCTGGGCGACCGGCAGGAGGAGTCTGCCGCCGCCCGGGCCATCGTGGACGACGAGGTGGGCCGATTCCGCACCGCCAGCCGGCAGCGGGGCGCCGCCCCGGTCATCGCCGCACTCCGGGCCCGCCTCGAGTCGCTGCGCGAGGCCGAGCTCGAGCGTCACCGGGCCCAGCTGGCCGACCTGAGCGAAGCCGAGTGGGAACAGGTCGATGCCGCCACGCGCGGGGTGATGGCCAAGGTGCTGCACGAACCCACCATGCTCCTGAAGGAGACGGCCGGCACGCCGCGCGGTGAGCGACTCGTCGAGGCGCTGCGCATCCTCTTCGACCTGTAGGGTCGCAAGGTTGCGACCTTTACGTCTGGCCACCCGCGGGTCGCCCTTGGCGCTCTGCCAGGCCGACCTGGTCGCCCGTGCCCTGCGCGACCTCGACCCGGGCCTGGACGTCGAGATCGTGGTCGTCCGTACCCTCGGCGACGATCTTGCGACATCGCTCGATCGGATCGGCGGCCAGGGCATCTTCGTGAACGACGTCGAGTCCGCCGTGGCCGACGGCCGGGCCGAGGCGGCGGTCCACTCGGCGAAGGACATGCCTTCGACCATGCGGTCCGGCCTGGTGCTCGGCGCCGTGCCGCCGCGTGCCGATCACCGGGACGGCCTGGTCGGATGCGCACTGGTCGATCTCCCGCCCGGTGCCCTGATCGCCACCGGGTCGGCCCGGCGCCGGGCGCAGCTGGCCTACCTCCGACCGGACCTCGTCTTCGCGGAGATCAGGGGAAACATGGCGCGACGGGTGGCCCGGGGCGAGGACGGCTCCGTCGACGCCGTGGTGGTAGCGGTGGCCGCCATGCAACGTTTGGGCTGGTCGGACCGGCTCAGCGACGTCCTCAGCCCGATCGACATGCTTCCCCAAGCCGGGCAGGGTGCGATCGCCGTCCAGTGCCGCGCCGACGATTCGGCGACTCTGGCGCTCCTCTCCGCCATAGACGACCCACAGTCCCACCGGGCGCTGCGGGCCGAGCGGGCGGTGCTCGCCGCCCTGGGCGGGAGTTGCACCGCCCCGGTCGGGGCCTGGGCCGAGTGCACGCCCGGTTCACCGGTGCGCGTCCACGGCCTGGTGGCCTCGGGCGATGGACACGTCGTCATCCGCATGTCGCATAGTGACGACAATCCCGAAATGGCCGGTGCTGCGGTGGCGCGCGCCCTGCTCGTCGACGGGGGTGGATCGGGGCTCGAGGGGTTCGAAGATCGGCCCCCGAGATGACCGTCTATCTGGTGGGAGCGGGGCCCGGGGACCCCTGGCTCCTGACCCGGCGTGGTGCGAGGCTCCTCTCCGAGGCCGACGTGGTGCTCTTCGACCGCCTGGTCCACCATTCGGTGCTCGCCCTGGCCCCCGAGTCGGCCGTGCTGATCGACGTGGGCAAGCGTCCGGACGGTCCGGGGGCGGCCGGGCAGGAGGAGATCAACCGTCTCCTCGTCGAGCATGGGCGGCGCAGCCACACGGTCGTGCGATTGAAGGGGGGGACCCCTTCGTGTTCGGGCGCGGCGGCGAGGAGGCCGAGGCGCTCACGCGTGCCGGGGTGCGATGGGAGGTCGTTCCCGGGGTCACCTCCGCCTTCGCGGTTCCAGCCGCCGTCGGCATTCCGGTCACCCACCGTGGGCTCTCGTCGTCGGTGACCGTCGTGACCGGGACCGGAAACGTGAACTGGGAGCTCCTGGCCAAGGTCGAGGGGACTCTGGTGATTCTCATGGGCGTGACGAACCGGGCCGACATCGCCGAAGCGCTCCAGCGGGGCGGGAAGGCGCCCTCGACGCCCGTGGCCGTGATCGAACGGGGTACCACCTCGAGCCAGGCGGAGGTTCGCACCACGCTGGGCGAGCTGGCGGACGTCACGCTCGGATCCCCGGCGGTCATCGTGGTCGGGCCGGTGGCCGCGCTGGGTTCGGGTCTGGCTCCCGAGCCCCTGGCCCGCCGCTCGGTGGTCGTCACCCGTTCGGGGGACCGCGGCCGCGGCCTGCTCGACGCCTTGCGGAGGGCGGGCGCCGAGGCCGTGGAGGTCCCCCTGACGGAGCAGACCGATCCTCTGGACGGGGGCGCCGCCCTCCGTGCCGTAGCGAGGGAAGCGGGGAGCTTCCGCTGGGTCGTCCTCACCTCGGTCAACGCCGTCAGCCGGTTCATGGAAGCGCTGCGCGACGCACGGGCATTGGGCACCACGCTGGTGGCGGCCGTCGGGCCGGCCACGGCCGACGCGTTGCGAGCGGCGGGCATCGAGCCCGATCTGGTGCCGACCGAGCACTCCGCGAGCGGACTGGCCGCCGCATTCCCCCGCCACGACCCCGACGCCCCGGGCAACCGCGTGCTCTTCCCGTGCGGCGACCGGGCCCCCTCGACGGTCCCCGAGGCTCTGCTCCAGAAGGGGTGGGACGTGGAGCGCGTCGAGGCCTACCGTACGGTGGCCCTTCCACCGCCCAGCGGTCCACTCCTGGAGAGAGTGGCCCGTGCGGATGCGGTGGTCTTCGCCGCCGCCTCGTCGGCCGAGGCCTTCGCCGCCCTCAGGGGGCCTGACGGCGGCCCGGTGCCGGTCCCGCCACTGGTGGTCTGCATCGGGCCGACCACGGCCGAGAGCGCCCGAGCGCTCGGCATGTCGGGAGTCGAGCAGGCCGAGGGGACCTCGCCGGAGCGCATCGTCGACGCGCTGATCCGCCATCTCGCCGGCGCCGGCGCCGGCGGATCGTAGGCTGGAGTCCAATGAGCCCCTCGTTTCCCGTGCGGCGGTTGCGACGACTCCGGCGCACCCCGGCCCTACGACGGCTGGTCGCGGAGGCGCGAGTGGGCGTCGACGACCTGATCGCCCCCCTGTTCGTGCGCGAGGGGATCGACGGCCCGATGCCCATCTCATCCATGCCCGGCCAGGTCCAGCACACCGTCGACTCCCTGGTGGTCGAGGCGAAGCGCCTGGTCTCGCTCGGGATCCCGGGGCTGATCCTCTTCGGGGTGCCTGCGACCAAGGACTCGACCGGGACGGAGGCGTACAGTCCCGACGGGATCGTGCAGCGCGCCCTGCGCGCCCTGCGCGTCGCGGTTGGAGATCAGCTCGTCCTGATGGCTGACCTCTGTCTGGACGAATACACAGACCACGGCCACTGCGGCGTTCTGGGACCCGACGGCGAGGTCCTCAACGACCCGACGATCGATCTCTACGGTCGGGTCGCGCTGGCGCAGGCCGCCGCCGGTGCCGACGTCGTTGCGCCGAGCGGGATGATGGACGGCCAGGTGGCGGCCGTCCGAGCCGCGCTCGACGCCGGTGGCCACGACCAGGTGGCGATCCTCGCCTACTCCGCCAAGTATGCCTCCCCCCTCTACGGGCCCTTCCGTGACGCGGTCCATGTGACCATCGCCGGAGGCGGTGACCGTCGGTCCTACCAGCAGGACGCCCGCAACCGCCGTGAGGCGCTCCTCGAAATCGCCCAGGACCTCGCCGAGGGTGCCGACATGGTCATGGTGAAGCCGGCCATGACCTCGCTCGACGTTCTCGCCGCGGCGCGCCGTTCGGTGCCCGTGCCCCTTGGGGCCTACCACGTCAGCGGCGAGTACGCCATGGTCCACGCCGCGGCGGCGGCCGGATGGATCGACGGTCCAGCCGTTGCGCTCGAGCAGCTCATCGCCCTCAAGCGGGCGGGTGCCGACTTCGTCATCACCTACTTCGCCGCCGAGATGGCCGAGCAGCTTGGCTGACCCGGCGCCCACGTCGAACGCAGCGTGGTTCGCCCGCGCCCGTCTTGTGATTCCCGGCGGCGTGGATTCGCCCGTTCGCTCCTTCGCATCGGTGGGTGGAACGCCCTACACCGTGGTGCGGGGTGAGGGCCCTTACGTGCTCGATGCCGAGGGCACCCGCTACATCGATCTCGTCCAGTCCTACGGCGCCGTGCTGCTGGGGCACGCCCATCCGGCGGTCACGGCCGCCCTGACCAGGGCCGCCGCGCTGGGCACGACGTTCGGCGCGCCGACCCCGGGGGAGGTGTACCTCGCCGAAGCCATCTGCGAAAGAGTTCCCGGCTGTGCCCAGGTGCGTCTGGTGTCCTCGGGGACCGAGGCGACGATGAGCGCCGTGCGCCTGGCCCGCGGCGTGACGGGACGGGATCGTGTGGTGAAGTTCGACGGCTGCTACCACGGCCATTCCGACGGCCTCCTGGCCGGGGGAGGGAGCGGCGTGGCGACGCTGGGCCTGCCGGGCTCTGTCGGGGTGTCCGCAGGCGCGGTGGCCGACACCGCCGTGCTCCCCTACAACGTGGTGCCGCAACTGGACGACCAGGTTGCCTGCGTCATCGTCGAGCCGGTGGCGGCCAACATGAACCTGGTCGCACCCTCTTGCGGTTTTCTGGCGGGGCTGCGCGCCGCGTGCGACTCCGTCGGGGCGCTGTTGATCTTCGACGAGGTCATCACCGGTTTTCGGCTCGGCCCTGGTGGTGCCACCACGTGGTCGGGCGTCACGCCTGATCTGTGGTGCTTCGGCAAGGTGATCGGTGGCGGTCTCCCGGTCGGCGCCGTAGGGGGCGGCCAGGACCTGATGGCGTCGTTGGCGCCGGAGGGGCCGGTGTACCAGGCCGGGACGCTCTCGGGGAACCCGCTGGCCACGGCCGCCGGCCTCGCCGTGCTCTCCGAGGTGACGGACGAGGACTACGCCGCGCTTGGCGCGCGCGCCGGCGCCTTCGCGGCGAACCTCAGATCGGCCATCGCGCAGGGCGGGCTCACCGTGGAGGTGCCCACCGTGGGTCCGCTGGTCGGCCTCTTCCTGGCCCCGGGCGAGGAGGCGCAGTTCCAGGCTCCGGTCGACTACGTGACGGCACGCCGGACGGCCGCCAACGGGGTCTACCCCCGGTTCTTCCACGCCATGCTCCGGCGCGGGATTGCCTTGGCGCCCGGTGCGTATGAGGTCATGTTCCCCGGGCTGTCCCACGACGTCGACGTGCTCGAGCGCGTGGTCGTCGCAGCTGGAGAGTCGGCGGCCGAGGTCGCCGAGCAACTGAGCGGCTCAGGTTAGGCGAGGCCTATATCCCTTCGCCGCGGCGATTTTGCGGGCCCCGGCGATGTAGCGGGCGCTCTTCGGGTGGGCGGGAGCGATCCACCTCCACCGACCGGGCGCACCTTCGAGGCGCCAACCGCCGTAGGTCTTGAGGTCGTGGTGCTCGGGGCAAAGACGCACCAGATTGTCGAGGCAAGTCGGCCCGTCCTCGGCGAAGTCGACCCGGCGGTGGTCGGCCTGCAGCCCGTGGCGCTTCCCACAGCCCTCGACGGCACAGGTGCGATCCCGGACAAGCAGTGCGGCGGCCAGCCGCTGCGGCAGGGCGCGCGTGGTGCTCGTCACGGTCCGGATGTCGACGCCCTCTCGGACCAAGAACTGCAGGCCGCCCTCGCCCACGAGCTCGGTGGCGGCCTCGACCGAAACGGGGCCGACTCCCTCTATCTCGCAGAGCTCGCCCCCCTGGGCCGAGCCGCGGCGCAGCGCCTCGGCGTCGACGATCACTACGGCATGGGGCCGCCCGCCCGGACCGCCCGGACCGCCCAGAGCGCCCAGTAGCTCCAAGAACGCGTCGAGCCGGTGGGCGTCGAGGGGCTCGCCCTGACCGGCCCCCTTCCAGCGTCGCCGGGCATCGGCCTCCAGCCGGGGGGCGACCCTGGCCCAGGCCACCTCGTCGCAGAGGAACTCGCCCCGGATGCCCCCCTCGGTGCTCTGGTGCCAGCGCAGGTGCCGGCAGCGATGGACTCGGCTGCGACGGGCCCGGTCGCCTTCGCGGCTCCGAGCCGCCGCCCGTAGACGGGCGGCGGCGGCGCTGAGCTCACGGTGCGACGCCCCCTGGGCGCTCAGGTCCAAGAGGGTTCCAGCCGCGCCGCCCGCCGCCGCCGTCTCGCTCACGAGACTCAGCTGGGCCGCCGAGAGGTCGCCGGCGCGGAGCGCCCCGGTGATGGCCGGATCGGCCGCGGCCCGCCCGGCGGCGGTGAGGCGCGCCTTGGCCGCCCCGGCCGAGGAGCCCGAGACGGCACCCAGCCACTCCGCCGCCGACCCGTGGCCCGCCTTGGCGTAGGAGCCCGTCTCGACGACCACCGGCGAAAAGAGAGCGATGCCCGAGGCGGCGGCCCGCTCGGCCTCGGCGAAGAGGTCGACCAAGGAGCGAGCCTCCTCGCCGGATACCGACCCCGGAGAGGAGTGGCGGACCAGGCGCTGCAGGGAGCGCACGGTGCGCTCGAGCTCGGCATGGAGTGTCGCTGACGCCACGGTGAGACCCTAAATGAGGGGTGTGACATGAGGGGGTGTGATCAGACGGGGTCGGCTCAGAATGAGCGGACGACGGCATCCGGACCCATGACGACGACCGGATGGAGGGCCGGGTTGAGCCACCGGAGCACCTCCACCAGATCGGTGTAGGGCAACGAGATGCAACCATCCGTGGGGACGCCGAGGTCGGCGTGGAGGAAGATGCCCGAACCGATGGGCGCCGTGGCGGGCGTGTTGAAGTCGATGACCGCCATGGAGGGGTACGCATTCCCCTCCGTCCACAGCGCCTCCGAGTCACCTCCGAACGAGGGTTGGACGCCGCAGGTTACGTGCTCGAAGGTGTTGTAGTCCGGGCTGGTCGGATCCTCGTCCCACCAGTCGCCGCAGACCAGCTGGTGGTAGGGGAAGAGGGTGCCCGGATCGGGATCGGTCCCGTACATGGTCGAGCCGATGGCGTACAGACCTTCGGGAGTGGTTCCGTCCCCTTCAAGCCGCTCGGGTCCAGCGATCCACCCGTTCTCCCCGTCGCGGGCCGGCATGGGGGCGAACACCTGATACCAGCCGCTGCCGTCGTTCTCGAACGTGTAGAGGGTGGCGGTGGTGCTGGCGGCGCCGGGTGCGTCGACGACGATCACCTGTTGTGCACCGCCCGTGTCGGCCAGCTGGTCGACCAGGAGCGGGTTGATGTACGACCCGGCCGAGCCGAAGAAGCGCGCGTCGCCGAAGCTGAAGACGCCCCCGTCCGAGGCGACGAGCCAGTAGCCGCCCCCGTCGGGTGTGGCCGCCAGCCCGACCACCGGTGCGTTGAGGCGCAACCCCCCGGCCGAGCCGAAGAAGCGCGCGTCGCCGAAGCTGAAGACGCCCCCGTCCGAGGCGACGAGCCAGTAGCCGCCCCCGTCGGGTGTGGCCGCCAGCCCGACCACCGGTGCGTTGAGGCGCAGCCCCCCGGCCGAGCCGAAGAAGCGCGCGTCGCCGAAGCTGAAGACGCCCCCGTCCGAGGCGACGAGCCAGTAGCCGCCCCCGTCGGGTCTGGCCGCCAGCCCGACCACCGGTGCGTTGAGGCGCAGCCCCCCGGCCGAGCCGAAGAAGCGCGCGTCGCCGAAGCTGAAGACGCCCCCGTCCGAGGCGACGAGCCAGTAGCCGCCCCCGTCGGGTCTGGCCGCCAGCCCGACCACCGGTGCGTTGAGGCGCAGCCCCCCGGCCGAGCCGAAGAAGCGCGCGTCTCCGAAGCTGAAGACGCCCCCGTCCGAGGCGACGAGCCAGTAGCCGCCCCCGTCGGGTCTGGCCGCCAGCCCGACCACCGGTGCGTTGAGGCGCAACCCCCCGGCCGAGCCGAAGAAGCGCGCGTCGCCGAAGCTGAAGACGCCCCCGTCCGAGGCGACGAGCCAGTAGCCGCCCCCGTCGGGTGTGGCCGCCAGCCCGACCGCGGCCGGCGCACTCGCCGCGGCATCCGCACCGGCCGCACCGGCCGCACCGGAGCGGGCTGGACCGACCGCCCATGGCAACGCGATGAGCGTGAGGAACGCCAGGGTGAGAGCGTGCCGACGCGCGCCGCGCCGACCGTCGGGCAAGATCTACCGGGTGCCCACGGCGGGGGGCGCTACACCGAGCTCCTGCTCGAGATCGGGTGCAACGTCGGGCCGGAGGCGGGAGATGAACTCCATGGCGCGGAAGGCGGCCTCGGCCGGTCCCACGGCGTCGGGCCGCATGAGGTTGGCCATGATCCGGAGCAACGTGTTCATTAGCAGCTCGGAGCGCATCCCGAGTCCGACGCACGCCTTCATGGCGGGCGGATTCGAGATCATGCGGACGAAGGCTCGGGCAACCTTGTAGTAGGGACCGTACGCAGCCTGGAGCTGAAGGTCGTAGTCGGTCAGCGCGCGTGACCCGTCGCCATTGAGCGCGTGACCCAGGGCGGCGGCGGCAAGACGGCCGGTCTCGTACCCGTACGCGATGCCTTCGCCGTTGAAGGGGTTGATGGCGCCGGCGGCGTCCCCGGCGAGGATGACGTTGGCGCCGGCCCGCGGCCCCACCGAGAGACCCATGGGGAGCTTGCCCCCGGTCGGGGGGCCGAGGCAGGTCTCGGGGGAGAGTCCCCAGGAGTCGGGCGCCCAGCGGACGAAGGCGTCCATGAGGTGTGACGTGTTGACACCCTTCCACCGCCGGTCGGTGGAGAGGAGCCCGACCCCGACGTTGACCCGGCCGTCACCCATGGGGAATATCCACCCGTAGCCAGGGACGACGTTACCGCCGGTGTCCCGGATGTCCAGGTGCGACTCTATGAACGGATCGTCGTGGCGGTCCGAGGTGTAGTAGCCCCGGAGCGCCATGCCCATCGGGAGATCGCGGCGGCGGCTGGTGCCCAGCATCCGCCCGACACGGGAGTTCGCCCCGTCGGCCACGACGACGTAGCGGGCGTGCAGCTGGCGCTCCTTGCCCCCCTCCCTGACGGTGACGCCCGTGAGGTGGGGCAGCTCGGTGGATGAGGGTGCGACCGCCTCGTCGGTTAGCGGTGCGATCGCCTCGGTGCCCGCCAACAGGGTGGCTCCGGCCTTGACGGCCTGCTCGGCCACCAGACCGTCAAGGTCGTAGCGGGTGATCGTGTAGCCGTAGTTGGGGAAGTTGGGGTGCTCCGGCCAGGCCATCTCCATCGACCGGCCGAAGCCGTAGGCCCGGAGGCCCCCGAACCTGTGGGATCCGGACAGGGCGCCCTCGAGGCCCATGTCGGCCAGTTGGCGCACGGCCCGTGGAGTGAGCCCGTCGCCGCAGGTCTTCACGCGGGGAAAGTGCTTCTTCTCCACCACGGCCACGTCCCACCCGGCGTCGGCCAGCCAGTAGGCACATGAGGACCCGGCGGGACCGGCGCCGATCACCAGTACGTCATGGGCCTTGTTGGTCACCCCTGCATCGTAGGCCGTTGGCAGGTCGTTTCCGCTCGCCCCCGGATGTGCCTGGGGAAAGGGTCCCATGGTAGAAACGTCTTCTGTGGACCAGTACCTCCCGATCGTCATTCTGGCGTTGCTCGCCCTCTTGTTCACCGTGTTCTCGCTCGTGAGCTCCTCGATGCTCGCCCCGAGGAAGAAGCCCACCGTGGCCAAGCTCTCTCCCTACGAGTGCGGCATCGTCCCCAGCCGGGAACCGCCGCAGCGGTTTCCGGTTCGCTTCTACCTGGTGTCGATGATCTTCATCATCTTCGACATCGAGATCGTGTTCCTCTACCCGTGGGCCGTCGTGTTCCATCAGATCGCCACGTTCGGCTTGGTCGAAGTCATCGTCTTCGCGACCGTGGTGTTCGTCTCCTTCCTCTATCTGATCTCCAACGGCGCCCTCACCTGGGGGCCACCGAAGACGCTGCAGTCGGGTATGCCCTCGCGGACGTCGGAGTCGACCATCTCCCGGATCAGCGCCGCCCGCTCGCAACCCGGTGAGGCGGCTTGAGCGATGGGTCTTGAAGACCTCCAGCACAACTTCTTGACCGGGAAGATGGAAGACCTGGTGAAGTGGGCGCGCCGCAACAGCGTCTGGCCGGCCACGTTCGGCCTGGCCTGCTGTGCCATAGAGATGATGTCGGTCGGGGCGGCCGACTACGACATCAGCCGTCTGGGCATGGAGGTGTTCCGGGCCTCGCCCCGACAGGCGGACCTCATGATCGTGGCCGGGCGCGTCTCCCAGAAGATGGCTCCGGTCTTGCGCCAGGTGTACGACCAGATGATGGAGCCCAAGTGGGTCATCTCCATGGGTGTGTGCGCCTCGACCGGTGGCATGTTCAACAACTACGCCATCGTCCAGGGCGTGGACCAGATCGTGCCCGTCGACGTCTACGCGCCGGGCTGCCCGCCCTCGCCCGAGACGCTCCTGCACGCCATCCTGACCCTGCACGAGAAGATCCGCACCGGCGAGATCACCCGCCGTCCGGGCACCCACGTGCTCCCGGGCGAGCAGGCAACGGGTGGCTGGGTGCCCGAGATGCCCAACGCGGTACGGGTGGCCACACCGCGGTGAGCGTCCTCCCCGAGGTGCCGCGGCTGCCCGACCGTTCCATCAGCCAGCTGGCCTTCCCGCACCGGGAGCGTTACCACGAGATGGTCGCCGCCTTCAGGGACACCGGGTTCGAGACCTGTGCCGACCTGTGTGCCGTGGACTACCTCACCCATCCGGGTCGGTCGCTGCCCGACGGGGTTGCGGCGGAGCGCTTCGAGGTGGTGGTCAACCTGCTCTCGCTCTCCCTGCGCCAGCGGGTGCGGGTGCGCGTCCAGGTGCCCGAGGACGACCCGGTCGTGGCCAGCCTGTTCGACGTCTACTCGGGCACGGAGGCCATGGAGCGCGAGGCCTTCGACATGATGGGCATCATCTTCGATGGCCACCCCGACCTGACTCGGATCCTCATGCCCGACGACTGGGAGGGCCATCCGCTGCGAAAGGACTACGGGGTCGGACGGGTCCCGGTGCAGTTCAAGGAAGCACCGGGACCGCGATGAGCACGTCGGAGACCTCCGAGGGCGCCCAGGAGCTGCTCGATCGCCGCACGACGGGAGCGGGTGAGCTGCGCCGGGAGGTCGGCGCCGTGCTCCGGTTGCCCGAGGGGAACTTCGTCAACCCCGACGACATCGACATCGAGCGGCGCGACGACGACACGATGATCATCAACATGGGCCCGCAGCACCCCTCGACGCACGGGGTCCTGCGCCTGATGCTCGAGCTCGACGGTGAGACGGTGCTGCGCACCAAACCGGTCATCGGGTACCTGCACACCGGCATGGAGAAGACCGGTGAGGAGCTGACCTACGTCCAGGGCACCACCAACGTGACCCGTATGGACTACCTCTCGCCCCTCACCAACGAGCTGGTCTTCTCCATGGCCACCGAGCAGCTCCTGGGGGTGGAGCTCCCGCCGCGGGCGGTGTGGATCCGCATGCTCATGGCCGAGCTGCAGCGGGTGTCGTCCCACCTCATGTGGATGGCCACCAACGGCATGGACCTCGGCTCGACGTCCATGATGATTTACGGCTTCCGCGAGCGCGAGATGGTCCTGAGCTTCTTCGAGAAGACGACCGGGCTCCGGATGAACAACAACTACATCCGCCCCGGGGGCGTGGCGGCCGACCTGCCCGATGGATGGCGGGACGACATTGAGGTCATCTGCGACACCGTGCAGGCCCGCAGCTTCGAGTACGACGAGCTCCTGACCGGGCAGCCCATCTTCCGTGACCGCACCGAGGCCGTGGGCAACCTGACCGCCGAGGAGGCACTGGCCCTGTCGGTGACGGGTCCCATCTTGCGCTCCACCGGTGTGCCGTGGGACCTTCGGCGCACGATGCCCTACCTCGACTACGAGAAGCTCGACTTCGACGTGATCGTCGGCACGTACGGGGACAACTTCGACCGCTACTCCGTCCGCCTGAACGAGATCCGCGAGTCGATCAAGATGATCCGCCAGATCGCCGACGGGATGCCTCCCGGCGACTACCGGATCCAGGACCGCAAGGTCACCCCGCCCCCGCGGGCGCGCATCGACGAGAGCATGGAGGCGCTCATCCACCACTTCAAGATCTTCACCGAGGGATTCCGCGTGCCCGAGGGCGAGGTCTACGTGGCCATTGAGTCACCGCGTGGGGAGCTCGGCTGCTACATGGTCTCCGACGGGACCTCGAAGCCCTACCGGATGCACATCCGCGGGCCGAGCTTCGTCAACCTGCAGGCGCTGCCGCTGCTGCTGCGGGGCGGGCTCATGGCCGACGCGGTCGCCGTCATTTCGTCGGTGGACCCCGTCATGGGCGAGGTCGACCGGTGAGCCAGGGTCAGAGCCACCTGTCGGCCGATCTGCTGGCGCGGGCCAAGAGCCTGGTGGCCCTCTACCCCCAACCCCGCTCGGCGTTGATCCCGCTGTGCCACCTGGCCCAGGAGCAGGACGGCTGGTTGCGCCCGGAGGCCATGAGCGAGATCGCCGAACTGGTCGGGGTCACCCCCGCCGAGGTGCAGGGCACCGCCACCTTCTACGACATGCTGCACACCGAGCCGGTCGGCACCTACGTGGTCGCGGTGTGCACCAACATCGCCTGTCTCCTGGGTGGGGCGCAGGAGCTGCTGGAGCATGCCGCGGCCTCCCTGGGGGTGCGCGCCGGCGGCACGACCCCGGACGGCGTCTTCACTCTCGAGGAGTCCGAGTGCCTAGCGGATTGCGACCGCACCCCGTGCGTGCAGGTCAACCACCGCTACGTCGGCGCCCAGACACCCGAGAGCTTCGACCAGTTGCTGGACGACCTGCGCGCCGGTTCGCTGTCCGAGACGGTTCCACCGCACGGCACCCTGGTGCGCGTGCGGCGCACGGTCGGCCTGATGGCGGACAGGGAGGTGGTGGCGGCCGAGCGCGCCGCCATGGCCGAGGCACAGGCCAAGCGGGCGGCATCCTGATGGCCATCACCGACGCCCCGAAGATCGTCACGGCCCGGCTCGGGCACGAGGACTCGCACACCCTGGAGCGGTATCTGGCCACCGGGGGGTACGAGGCACTTCGCAACGCGCTCACCATGACGCCCGAAGCAGTGGCCCACGAGGTGGACACGGCCAGCCTGCTTGGCCGGGGCGGGGCGGGATTCCCCGCCGGGCGCAAGTGGTCGATGCTGCGCAAGAACGCCATCACCTACCTGGTCGTCAATGGGGACGAGAGCGAGCCGGCCACCTTCAAGGACCACCTGCTGATAGAGGGCGACCCCCACCAGATCATTGAGGGGGTGGTGATCTCCGCCTACGCCTTGCAGGTCACCCAGGCCTTCATCTACCTGCGGGGAGAGTTCGCCCTCGGGCTCGAGCGTCTGCAGGGAGCGGTGAACGATGCGTACGCGCACGGCGCGGTCGGCGCCGACATCTTCGGGTCGGGCTTCTCCCTCGATGTGGTGGTGCACCCCGGTGCCGGCGCCTACATCTGCGGCGAGGAGACCGCGCTGCTCGAGTCGCTGGAAGGCAAGCGCGGCTTCCCCCGGATAAAGCCCCCGTTCTTCCCGGCCGTCTACGGCCTCTACAACGAGCCCACGGTGGTCAACAACGTCGAGACGATGGCCAACATCCCGTGGATCGTCACCCACGGCGGCGCGGCGTTCGCCGCTCTGGGCGGCGGGCGGTCGGCGGGGACCCGCCTCTTCGCGCTGGCCGGCCACGTCCGCAATCCCGGGACGTACGAGCTGGAGATGGTCAAGACCACCTTCCGTGACCTCATCTACGCTCCCGTGCTCGGCGGTGGGATCACGGGTGGCAACACCCTGAAGGCCTTCATCCCCGGGGGAGTGTCCGCGCCGTGGTTCGGGCCCGACAGGGTCGATCTCCCCCTGGGGCAGGACGAGGTCGCCGAAGCCGGCTCCATGCTGGGTTCGGGCTCGGTGGTGGTGATGGACTCGTCCACCTGCATGGTCCGGGCGGCGTGGCGCATCACGAAGTTCTTCTCCCGCGAGTCGTGCGGCCAATGCACGCCGTGCCGGGAAGGCTCCGGCTGGCTCGAGCGCATCCTGTACCGGATTGAGAACGGCACGGGCCGCGAGGAGGACCTCGACCTCCTCATGGACCTGTGCGACAACATTTCGCCCGGCGTGGCATGGCCACCGCAGCAGACGACCATCTGCGTGCTAGGGCCCTCCATCCCCTCGTCCATCGCCTCGGGCATCCGCATGTTCCGTGACGAGTTCCTCGTCCATGTCAAAGAGGGGGGGTGCCCCTTTGGCTGAGGAGCTCACCTTCTCCCTCGACGGGCGCACCGTGGCGGCCAGGACGGGGGAGCTGCTGATTGCCGCGGCGGAGCGGGCCGGGACGTACATCCCGCGCTTCTGCTACCACCCGCGCATGGAGCCCGTTGGCATGTGCCGCATGTGCCTGGTCGAGGTCGACAGCCCCCGCGGCGCCACCCTGCAGCCCGCCTGCTTCATCCCGGTGGCCGAGGGCATGGTGGTCGACACCGCCTCCGAGAAGGTCAAGAAGGCGCAGGACGGGGTGTTGGAGTTCCTCCTGGCCAACCACCCGCTCGACTGCCCGGTCTGCGACAAGGGCGGGGAGTGCCCCCTTCAGGACCAGACCCTGGCCTACGGTCCGGGCGAGAGCCGCTTCGTCGAGGAGAAGCGCCACTTCGAGAAGCCGATCGCCATCTCGGACCTGGTGCTGCTGGACCGCGAACGTTGTATCCAGTGCGCGCGCTGTACCCGGTTCGCCTCCGAGGTGGCCGGGGAGGCCCAGATCGACTTCGCCGGGCGCGGCGAGATGGTGGAGGTGGCGACCTTCCCCACCGAGCCGTTCTCCTCGTATTTCAGCGGCAACACCGTGCAGATCTGCCCGGTGGGGGCCCTGACGGCGACGCCCTACCGCTTCACGGCGCGGCCGTGGGACCTCGACCAGGTGGAGTCCACCTGCACCACCTGCTCGGTGGGATGCCGCGTTGCGGTGCAGTCCTCCTCCAACCGCCTGACCCGGCTCCTCGGCATCGACTCTGAGCCGGTCAACCACGGCTGGCTGTGCGACAAAGGGCGGTTCGCCTTCGAGTCGGTCAACGGCGATGAGGTCGACGACTCGCCGACGGACGCCGCGCTGGCCGACGAGGCGGTCGACGTGGCGCCGGCCACGGCGGCCCAGGTGGTCGGCCTCGGCGTGTCGCGGGGACAGTTCCTCGGTGAGGTGCACGAGACGGGGCGGTTCGAACACGGGCGTCTCATTGAGCCCCGGGTCCGCAAGAGCGGTGAGCTGGTCCCGGTGAGCTGGGGGGAGGCGCTCGCGGCGGCGGCCGCCGGACTGGAGGCCGCCCGCGACGCCGGGGGGCCGGCCGCGGTGGCGATGATCGGCGGCTCCCGGCTGACCAACGAGTCGGCCTACGCCTGGGCCAAGCTGGCCAAGGGCATCATCGGCACGGACTCGGTCGACGCCCAGCTCGGCGACGGCCTGCCGGCCGAAATCGTGCTCGGCCTTCCGAGGGCCACCATCGATGCCGCCTGCGCCGCCCCCGTCCTCGTCACGCTGGCCGGCGACCTGCGTGAGGAGCTGCCCGTCCTCTTCCTCCGCCTGCGCGAGGCGGTCGCCGGGTCGACGAGCCTGATCGAGATGGCACCGACGACGACCGCCCTCACCGGCCTGGCCACCGCCTCGCTGCCCATCCGCCCGGGCGAGGCCCCGCTGGTGGCACGCGCCCTGTGCGGCGACGACGCCGCCGTCACCGAGCTCGCGTCGCACCCGGAGGGATCGGCGGTCGACGACGGCGCGCTCGGCGTGGCGCGCCGGGTCCTGGCCACGCGGCCGGACGGTGAGGGCGTCGTCGTGGTGCTGGGGCGGCCGTCGTACGCCGAGTCGGGCAGCGTGGTGGCCGAGGCCGCCCGCGTCCTGGCCCGGGCGCTCCCCAAGGCCACCTTCCTGCCCGCCCTGCGGCGCGGCAACGTGTTCGGCGCGCTGGACATGGGTTTGGCCCCGGGCTGCTGCCCGGACGCGTCAGCCTCGAGTCGGGCCGGGAGTGGTTCACCGCGGCCTGGGGCGCCACCCCGCAGGCGACCGGGCTCGACACCGCCGCCATCCTCTCCTCCATGGCAGCCGACCCGGCGGGGGTCACCGCGCTCGTCCTGCTGGGCGCCGACCCGTTGAGCGACTTCCCCGACCGAGCGCTGGCCCGCCAGGCGCTGGCGGCCGGCCATTTCGTCGTGGCGGTGACCGGGCACCCCTCCGAGTCGGTCGACGTGTACGCCGACGTCGTGCTCCCCTGCTCCGTGGCCCATGAGCGTCCCGGCACGTCCACCAACATTGAGGGGCGGGTGAGCCGGCTCGGGCAGAAGTTGACCGCCCCCGGGTTCGCCTGGGCGGACTGGATGATCGCCGCGGAGCTCGCCGCTGCACTCGGCGCCGACCTGGGTGTGAGCAGCGCCAACGACCTGGCCGACGAGATGCACACCACGGCACCCGCGTACTTCGGCCTTAGCCGGTCGCTGCTGCACTCCTCCGCCGCGCACGACGGGATCCTGCTGCCCATCGGAGAGGGGGGCCAGCGGCGCGAGGACGTCGATCCCATCGACCCCATCGCCCTCCCCGGTGTCGAGTCGGTGGAGCGGCAGGGCGCACCGCCCCGGAGCGGCTCGGCCATGGGCGACGGGGACGTCCAGGGCAGGATCGCCGCGAAGGGAGACGCGCCCGCCCTCCTGGCCGGGGTTCCGTCCCCCGACGGGCCAGACGGGGTGCACGTCCCGCCCGCAAACAGCTACGCGCTGCGCCTGGTGTCCACCCGTCGGCTCTACGACGCCGGGTGCTCGGTCACCGGATCGCCCTCCCTGACTCCCTTGGTGCCACACCTGGTGGTCCGGGCCAACCCCTACGACCTCGACCGGCTCGGAGCGAAGACGGGTGATCGGGTCCGCGTGCGCTCGGCTCGGGGCGACCTGGTGCTGCCGGCCCGGGCGGAGGGGGGAGTGCCACGGGGCGCCGTCGCCATCGACTTCAACGTGCCCGCCGGACCGGAGGCGCCCGGTAACGCGGTGGCCATGCTCATCGACAGCCGGAGCCCGGTGACCGACGTTCGACTGGAGTCGGTGGGATGACCCCGTTCCTGGCCACCGACCCCCTCTTCGTCCAGGGGATCAACTGGGAAGTCCTGGTGATCGTCTTTGTCAAGGTGCTGGTCGCCTTCGTGGCGCTGCTCACGGCGACGGCCATGATGATCTGGTTCGAGCGCAAGGTGATCTCGGACATGCAGAGCCGCATCGGGCCCAACCGGGCCGGGCCCTGGGGCCTGCTGCAGACGCTGGCCGACGGCACCAAGCTGGTCTTCAAGGAAGACCTGCTCCCCGACCATGCCGACTCCTTCACCTTCAAGCTGGCGCCGTACCTCTCGGTGGTGCCGGCCTTCGTGGCCTTCGCCGTGGTCCCGGTGGGGGGCGTCATCCGGATCGGCAGCCACATCGTCGAGCTCCAGGTGGCGGATCCCCCGATCGGCATCCTGCTGGTGCTGGCCATGTCGGGGATCGCCGTCTACGGGGTGATGTTGGCCGGCTGGTCGTCGGGGTCGAAGTACCCCCTGCTCGGCTCGGTGCGGGCGTCGGCCCAGGTCATCTCCTACGAGGCGGCCCTGGGCATGACGGTGGTCACCGTGGTGCTGGTCAGCCGCTCGCTCTCCACGCGGGCCATCGTGGTGGCCCAGTCGGGCGGATTCTGGAACTGGAACCTGATCCGCCTCGGCTTCCTGCCTTTCATCTTCTTCATGATCGCCATCACCGCCGAGTTGACGCGTCCACCCTTCGACCTCACCGAGGCCGAGTCCGAGCTGGTCGGCGGCTTCCACACGGAGTACTCCTCCATCCGCTTCGGCATGTTCTACCTGGCCGAATTCATGAACACCATCACGATGTCGGCCGTGGTGGTCACCCTCTTCTTCGGAGGACCCGACGGCCTCATCCCCCCTTGGCCCGGCGCCACCATCTACATGCCGATCATCTGGTTCCTGCTCAAGACGGTGGCCTTCTGCTTCATCTACGTGTGGTTCCGCGCCGCCCTGCCCCGCCTGCGCTACGACCAGCTGATGGACCTCGGGTGGAAGCGGCTCATCCCGATGACGCTGGCCTGGCTGCTGCTGGTGGCCAGCGTCGTGACGTGGCACTGGCGCGGGCTGCTCATGGTGCCCGTGGTGTTGGTGGCGGGGGTCCTGCTGGTCCGGGCCACCAAGCTCGGTGCCGACCGCAGCGAGGAGAGCTTGGTACTTCCCCCGGTGGGGCGGCGGGTCGCCCCGGCCGTGCGCCCGCGTGAGGATCAGGGAGTCAAGTGAAAGACCAGCTCAGCTTTCTCGGGGGGTTCAAGCTGACGTTTCAGCACCTGACCCGGCCCCGGGTCACCACGTCGTATCCGGACGATAAGAAGCCCAAGCAGCCGCGCCAGCACGGTCGGCACGTCCTGAACCGCTACGAGGACGGCATGGAGAAGTGCATCGGCTGCGAACTCTGCGCCGGTGTCTGCCCGGCCGACTGCATTTACGTGCGGGGGCTCGACAACCCCCCCGATCACCCGGTGTCGCCCGGTGAGCGCTACGGCTACGTCTACGAGATCAACTACCTGCGCTGCATCCACTGCGATCTGTGCGTGGAGGCGTGTCCGACGGAGGCCATCACCGAGTCGAAGCTGTTCGAGTTCTCCTTCAGCAACCGCTCGGACGCCATTTACACCAAGAACGAGTTGCTGGTGGACGACCGGGGCATGCCCCAGAAGCTCCCGTGGGAGGACTGGCGCGAGGGCGACGACATGATGACCTCCGGCTGGATGCGGGCCACATCCCCGTCGGGCAGTGCGGCCTACGAGGGCGAGGTGCAGTGGTCGGGCGAGTTGGGCTACGGCGTCCGCGCCCCCGAGGGCGGCCAGTCGGGGCGCCGGGACGACGCCCTCACCGGCACCAAGCCCCTGCGCGAGGTCCTGGAGGCGCACCTCCTGGCCGAGGACATCCCCCTGGCACACCGCGGCATGCAGGGCCGGGTGTGGCGGGCCAAGATCGGAGCGGAGCGGAACAAGAAGAAGATGGAGGCGACCCGCGCCCGCCTGAAGGCCGCCCGCGCCGCGCGCAAGGCGGCGAAGGGCGGGGAGGCCTGATGCTCCACCTCGCCCTTGCGGCCGTTTCGACGCGCCCCACCTGGCCCGACATACTGGTGTTCGCCGCCAGCGCCGCCGTGATCCTGGTCGGTGCCCTCGGAGTGGTGACCTCGCGCAACCCGGTGCATGCCGCACTCAGCCTGGTGATGACGCTGTTCGGCGTGGCCGTGCTCTTCGTGGAGCAGGAGGCCGACTTCCTGGCGGCCGTGCAGATCATCGTCTACGCCGGGGCCATCGTCGTGCTCTTCCTCTTCGTGATCATGTTCCTCGGCGTCGACCGGCGCGAGGACATCGACGCGGAGCCCCTCCATGGCCAGCGACCGCTGGCCTTCGTGATGGTGGCCATCACCTTGGCCGGGGTCATCGCCATGCTGGCCACCGCACACTGGGTCACCGGCGCGCACCGGGTGGTCGGCCCGATAGAGGGGCCCATCGCCAAGGGTGCCGGATCGCCCCGGGGCGAGGTGGCCCAGCTGGGACGGCAGCTGTTCACCACCTACCTCTTCGCGTTCGAGGCGACCGCCGCCCTGCTGGTCATCGCCGTGGTCGGGGCCGTCGTGTTGGCTCGCCGCCCCGAGCCCGACAGCGAGGTGGCGTCGTGAGCCTCTCGGCGGGGTGGTACCTGGGCCTGGCGGCACTGCTCTTCTCCATCGGTGCCATCGGCCTCCTCGTGCGCCGCAACGTGCTGATCATGTTCATGTGCATCGAGCTCATGCTCAACGCCGCCAACCTCACCTTCGTGACGTTCGCCCGCGTCCTCAACGACATCGGGGGACAGGCCATCGTCTTCTTCGTTCTCGTGGTGGCGGCGGCGGAGGTCGTCGTCGGCCTCGGCATCGTGGTCACCAACTTCCGCCGCCGCTCAACCACCGTGGCCGACGACCTCCACTCGCTAAAGGGCTGACCAACCGTGCTCCACGTCGCGTACCTCATGCCCCTCCTACCCCTGGCCGGGTTCGTGGTGCTGGTCTTTGCCGGGCGCCGCATCGGCGACCCGCTGGCCGGCTGGGTGGCGACGGTCGCCGTGGCCGGCTCGTTCGTGGTGGCCTGCGTGGTCTTTGCCGGCCTCCTGCAGCTGCCGGGTGACCACCGGGTCTACCTCGACAACTACTACACCTGGTTCCACGTCGGCGGGTTGACCGTGCCGGTGGGCATCCTGGTGGACCCGCTCTCCATGACCATGTGCCTGTTCATCACCGGGGTGAGCGCGCTGATCCACCTGTACTCGATCTCCTACATGAAGGGCGATCCCGACTACCCCAAGTTCTTCCTCTACCTCAACCTCTTCGTCTTCTCGATGCTGGTGCTGGTGCTGGCCAACAACCTCCTGCTCACCTTCGTCGGGTGGGAAGGCGTCGGCGTCTGCTCCTACTGGCTGGTCGCGTTCTGGTTCCATCGCGACACGGCCGCGTCGGCGGGCAAGAAGGCGTTCATCTACAACCGCATCGGTGACGCCGGCTTCCTGGTGGCCATCTTCCTGATCTTCGAGAAGACCGGGACCCTCCAGTACACCGGCGGCCCGGGCGGGGGGATCTTCGGGCAGTTGGGTCATCTGGGCGGCGGCACGGCCACCGCGGTGGTGCTGCTCCTGTTCCTCGCCGCGACGGGCAAATCGGCCCAGATCCCGCTGTTCAACTGGCTGCCCGACGCCATGGAGGGCCCGACCCCGGTCTCCGCGCTGATCCACGCCGCCACCATGGTCACGGCCGGGGTCTACCTCCTCTGTCGCATGAACCACGTGCTGGCGCTCACCCACTCGGGCACCGAGGTCATCGCCATCGTCGGGGGGGTGACGGCCTTCGTGGCGGCCACCATCGCCTGCGCCCAGCAGGACATCAAGAAGGTGCTGGCCTTCTCCACGGTCTCCCAGATCGCCTACATGATCATGGCGGTCGGGGTGGGGGCCTACATCGCTGCGGTCTTCCTCATGGTCGCCCACGCCTTCTTCAAGGGGCTTCTCTTCCTGGGCGCCGGCTCGGTCATCCACGGGCTCGACGACGAGCAGGACCTCAAGCGCATGGGTGCCCTGCGCAGGTACATGCAGTGGACCACCGTCACGTTCACCGTAGGGTTCCTGGCCATCGCCGGGATCCCGCCACTGGCCGGCTTCTGGTCGAAGGGCGACGTGTTGGTCAACGTGTACTCCCACTACAAACTGCTCTGGGTCCTCGGCGTGCTCACCGCCGTCCTGACCGCCTACTACATGACGCGCCTGCAGGTCCTGGCCTTCGGGGGCGAGCCCCGTTGGGACAAGATCGGCCCCAACGGGGAACCGGCCCATCACGCGCCGCACGAGTCCCCCTGGATCATGCGCCTCCCCCTCGTCGTGCTGGCCGCCCTCACCTTCTTCGGTGGGGTGCTGGACCTGCCGTGGGTACACCACGACTCCCTGGCCGGGTGGTTGGCGCCGGTCTTCGCCGGCAGCCTGTACAACGACCACCTGGGCGACGGCGCCCAGTGGGCCCTCGCCCTCACCGACGTCGCGGCCGCGATCATCGGCCTCATCATCGCCGTCGGACTGTGGAGGGGTGCCCAGGTGGAGAAGCCGCAACTCGAACCCGAGTTCCTGCAGCGGGTCTGGTACTGGGACGACTTCTACGACGCCGTCATCGGGAGGCCCAGCCAGAAGCTGGCCACCTTCTGCGCCTGGGTGGTCGACGCCCGGATCATCGATGGCGCGGTCAACGGCGCGGCCCAGCTCGTTCGTTCGACCGGCTCGCTCACCCGCAAGCTGCAGTCGGGGTACGTGCGCAACTACGCCCTGGCCATCGCCGTGGGGATGGCCGCCCTCATCGTCTTCCTCCTCAGCCGGACGTGGTGGTGATGGGCCACAGCGTCCCCTTCCTCACCCTGCTGATCCTCCTGCCGGCGGTGGGCAGCCTCGCGCTGGGGCTGCTGGGGCTCGATCGCGAGCTCCCCAAGCCGCTGGCCGATGCCCTGGCGGTCGGGGTCTCGCTGGCCACCCTGGTCATCGCCGTGATCGCCTTCATCACGATGAGGGTGCACTTCGGGGGGTACCAGCTGGTCTCGAACCATGCGTACACCGGTGAGACGCTGGGGATCCGCTGGTACATGGGCATCGATGGGATCTCGGTCTTCCTCGTGCTCCTCACGGCGGTCCTGTTCCCGCTCGTCCTCATCACGGGCCAGAACAAGCCCAAGCCGCGCGCGCCTACGCGGCATGGGTGCTCCTTCTAGAGGCGGCGGTCATGGGCAGCTTCCTCTCCTTGGACCTGATCGTCTTCTTCTTCTTCTTCGAGCTCACGCTCGTTCCCGCCTACTTCATCATCGCCGGATGGGGCCACGAGCGGCGTGCCTACGCGGCGATCAAGTTCTTCCTCTACACCTTCCTCGGCTCGGCCTTCCTGCTCGTCGGGATCCTGTCGCTGGCCTTCATCCACCAGTCCCAGACCGGCGTGCTCACCTTCTCGCTCCCCGCCCTGGAGCACACCCGCCTCTCGTCGTCCACCGAGATCCTGCTGTTCTTGGCCTTCACATCGGCCTTTGCGGTCAAGGCCCCGCTCTTCCCCTTCCACACCTGGTCACCCGACGCCTACACCGAAGCTCCGGCCGGTGGCTCGGTGGTCCTCTCCGGCGTGCTGGCCAAGCTGGGCACGTACGGGATCATCCGTTTCGATCTCAACCTCTTCCCGCAGGCCACCCGCACCTTGGCCCCGCTCATCCTCACCCTGGCCGTGATCGGCATCGTCTACGGCGCCGTCGTGGCCTGCGCCCAACGAGACATGAAGCGCCTGGTGACCTACTCATCCCTGGCCCAGATCGGCTTCATCGCGCTCGGCACGTTTGCCCTGAGCACGCAGGGCCTGTCGGGAGCGGTGCTGCTGATGCTCAACCACGGCCTGATCGTCGGTGGGCTCTTCCTCCTCATCGGGTTCATTTACGAGCGCCGGGGCACGTGGCAGACGACCGAGCTGCGCGGCCTGCAGAAGGTGGCCCCGGTCATGGCGGGGGTGTTCACCGTGCTCATGATGGCCTCCATCGGGGTCCCCGGACTCAACGGGTTCGTGAGCGAGTTCCTGGTCCTCGTGGGCACCTTCCTCACCCACCGCTGGTGGGCGGTGGTGGGCGTCGTCGGGGTGATCGTGGCCGCCATCTACCTCCTCTGGGCCTACCAGCAGGTGTTCCACGGTGTGCCCAAGCCCGAGGACGTAAAGACACGCGACCTCTCCTGGCTCGAGCGCCTGGTGGTGGCACCCCTGATCGTCCTCATCGTGGTCCTGGGCGTCTATCCCAAGCCGGTGCTGGATCGCATCGACCCGTCGGTGAACCAACTGGTTGCCCACGTCGAGAAGGTCACCGGCCACTACCAGCCGCAGGTGGCCACCAAGGGAACGCGCGGGCTGGAGGTCCGGCCGTGATCGCCGCCCTCCACGCCGGCGCGACCACCATCGCCATCCCCCCCATCCGCTACCTGAGCATCCTGCCGATCATCATCATGGGTGGCGGCGCCGTCGTCCTCCTGGCGTTGGCCTCCCTGGTGAGCCGGCCGCTGCGCGTCCGGGTGAGCACCATCGGGAGCGTCGTGATCTCCGGCAGCGCGCTGGGAATCTCCATCTGGCAGTGGTGCGACGTGCGGGCGCACGGGCCGCACACCTACATCGCGCACGCCGTGGTCATGGACGGCTTCAGCGTGCTGATCACCATGTTGGTGGCGACCGCCATGCTCCTCACCGCGCTCGTGGCCGACGGCTACCTCCGGCGCGAGGGCATCAACAGCGCCGAGTTCCACGTACTCGCCCTGGTGTCGGCGTCGGGAGCGATGCTGATGGGGTCGGCCAACGACCTGATCATCATCTTCCTCGGGCTGGAGATCCTCTCCATCGCCCTCTACGTCCTCACCGCGTTCAGCCACCACCGTGCCGGTTCGGGAGAGGCCGCCCTCAAATACTTCATCCTGGGCGGATTCTCCTCGGCCATCTTCGTGTACGGCATCGCCCTGTTGTATGGGGCCACGGGCTCCACCAACATCGTCCAGATCGCCGACTTCCTCTCCAAGAACGACCTGGTGAGCAACGGGTTGCTCCTGGCCGGGCTGGCCCTGCTGCTGGTCGGCTTCGCCTTCAAGGTGGCGGCCGTGCCGTTCCACATGTGGACACCCGACGTCTACGAGGGAGCGCCCACCCCGGTGACCGGGTTCATGGCCGCGGTGGCCAAGGCCGGAGCGTTCGCGGCCATGCTGCGGGTCCTGTTCACCTCGCTGGGCTCCATCTCGACGGACTGGAGGCCGATCATCTACGGCCTGGCGGTGCTCTCGTTGCTCGTCGGCTCGGTCGTCGCCCTGCGCCAGCGCGACGTCAAGCGCATGCTGGCCTACTCGTCGATCAACCACGCCGGGTTCATCCTCTTGGGCGTCGAGTCGGGACTCGAGCGCGGCGTGAGCGCGTCGCTCTACTACCTCGTGGCCTACATGTTCATGACGATCGGCAGTTTCGCCATCGTGACCGTCCTCGGACGCAAGGGCGACGGCGACCACGACCTCACCCGTTACCGCGGCCTGGCGCAGCGCCAGCCACTCTTGGCGCTCAGCTTCGCCATCCTCCTCCTGGCCCAGGCGGGAGCGCCGTTCACCACGGGCCTGTGGGCCAAGCTGCAGGTCGTCCTGGCGGCGGTGGCCGGCGGGTCGGTGCCGCTCGCCGTCATCGCCATGGTCTCGGCCGTCATCGCCGCCTTCTTCTATCTCCGCCTCACCGTGCTCATGTACGTGGCGAAGGCACCGGGGGGCGACGGAGGCGAGGTCGTCGACCAACCGGTAGCCGACGAGCCGGGCGCGCGGACCGCCTGGGCCAGCCCCGACGGTGTCACCGGGACGGTGTCGACGCTGAACGCCGAGCTGCTGCTGACCGCCGAGGCGCCGGCGCCGTCTGCCGAGGAGGTGCCGTCGGTGGTCCCGGTCCCCGCCCTGACCTCCGTCGCCATCGGCGTCTGCGTGATCTTCACCGTGCTGTTCGGCATCGTGCCGGCCCCCCTCCTCGACTTCTGCAACCACGCCACACTGCTCTTCCTGTCCCACTGAGACCCGCTCAGTCAGGGCGCCACCGGCTCCGCCGTCCGCTCCTCGTCGGGCTGCACCTCGTGGGGCACGGGCGGCGCCATGCGCTTGGCGGCAGGGGTGGTGAGGAGGCGGCCGATCACCGGGACCTCGGTCAACGACTCGGCCCGCATGATCTGGACCACGACCGGGACGAACTGCTCGGGCGAGTCGAACACGATGTAACGGGGCAGCCAGGTGGGCTCGTACTTGGCGTTGAAGCGCCACAGGGTCTCTATCTGGAGGATCCCCGAGAGGCGGTGCAGCGCCCATCGCTCCACCCGTTGGGTCATGCCGTCACCCGATTCGCGATCGAGGATGGAGCGCATGGCGGCAAAGTTGAGGCTCAGGCCCTTCATCCCCGTCTCCTTGAGGTGGGCGATGGTGGAACACAGCGCGAAGTCCAGCAGCCCGTTGGGATGCTCGGCCGGGTCTCGGCGCATGAGGTCGAGCGAGTAGCCGCCGATGGCGGTCGAGGGCACGAACTGGCACATGGCCACGGGAGCACCATCGGGTCCCTCGACCAGCGTGAGCAGGAGGCCCGTGTCTCGGCTGTCGAAGAGCCGCCCCAGCATCATGGAGAAGCCGCGCTCCTGTTCGCCCCGGCGGCTCTTCTGCATGAGCTCGACCAGCCGGGCCGCGTCGTCCCGACCCAGGTGGGCCGGGTCCAGGAAGCGGACGGTGTAGCCGTAACGGGCGACCCGGTTCACCGCCTGCCGCAGCCCCTTCATCTTGCCGCCCTCCAGGGAGAACTGACGGGGGTCCACGATCGCCTCGTCGCCGAGATACAAGAAGCGCATCCCCGACGCCTGGTAGGTCGGAAGCCAGGCCTCTCCGGCGGCCATGACGCCGAGCCCCCAGCCGTTGCGGTCGACGTAGCGGCGGAAGGCGTCCCATACGTGGGCCCGCTCGCTGAAGGGGCCGATCGGATCCGGTGAGACGAGGCACACCCCGCCGAACACGGCGTAGGCGACCATGGAGTCGCGGTGGAAGAACCACTGCTTGTCGTCGCGCAGTGCGAAGTAGTCCAGGGAGCCGGTTCCGTGGCGGCGGACGATGTCCCGTGCCCTGATTTCGGCGGCGCGCCGTCCCACCGAGGCCCGCCCGGTCGACAGCCCGCGTTCGACAACCGGGCGGGTGAGGAGGTACAGCGAGACGACGATGAGGCTGATGCCCACCGCCAGGAGGCTCGTGGAGGCGTAGAGGTTGATGTGCGGCGGGAAGCGGACGTACTGGACGCCGATGAGCCGTTCGGCGGATCCGAGCAGCACCTGGGGCCATGCGGGCAGGGGGTGGTGGCGGACCCGGCTGGCGAGCTCCACGCCGGCGAAGGCCCCGACGGTGGCCGTGAGGCCGCCCACGGCCAGGATGAGGAGCGCGGACCGCACGGTGCCCTGTTCCGCCTGGGCGCGGAAGCGCTCCCGTTGCACGATCAGCAGAGTGAGCACGCCCGCGCAGACGAGCAGGGTGATCGCATCGGTGGAATGGACGAGGTGGAGGATGAGCGAGGCCGCCAGCAACCCCACGGCCACGAGCCACGAGCGGCGCTGCCCCTTCAGCACCCCACGAGAGAGCATGATCATGCCGATCCCCGAGATGGCCACGAGCGCCCCGGCCGCCTGGGTGACCTCAATCGGCAGGTACTGGGAGATGAGGTGCAGGTGATGGCGGACCGGGGCGGTGACGGCCGAGAGGAGGTCGATCAGTCCGGCAACGAACAGGGCGATGGCCGCCACCCGGCGGATCCGGCGCACCCGGATGCGGTCCGCGGCCACCTCGGGGGCGGGCGGCCAGGAGGCGCCGCCGGGCCAGCTGGCCACCAGCTCGGGATGGAGGTCGGCCGCCTTGGTCCTCCCCTTGACGACGGCGTCCTGCGTGAGCAGCCGCTCGCCCAGGGTGGCCTGCGGCAGGTCGACCCCCGCGAACACCAGGCGGATGTGCAGGTCGGCCCCGGTCTCCAGCTCCACCATCGCCTCCTGGCGGTGGTGGAGGAAGGTGGGCGGCAGTCCGAAGCGCCCCCGGTGCTCGTGCACGATCTCCGAGGTGGCGCCGGGGCTGGCGAAGAACCCCGCGTCGAGGTGCGTGAGCTCGGGCACGAGTGCGCCCCCGACGATCATGCCGGCCGCTCCCCGGCCGATGGCCGACCGGGTGGCGTCCAGGACGTCCTCCCCGCCGATGGTGAGGAGCGAGTGCGCCGTCGAGCGGGCGCCCTGGGCGCGCGGGCCACCCGACGTCCACGGTGAGGGGAGCCCCTCGCCGCCGAGCGCGCGCCAGATCCCGCGCGAGGTGACGGCCACCACGACGGCCAAGATCGCGACCAGGGCGATCCCGATGAGGACGGTGACCAGGAACCGCGAGAACCACGAGGCGTCGTAGGCGTGCTGGAGGGCGCTCTGCTGGCGGGGGGAGCGGAAGACGTGACCGAGCCCGTCGACGACGAACTCGACGCG
The DNA here is from genome assembly GCA_963779735.1 of uncultured Acidimicrobiaceae bacterium. Lineage (GTDB taxonomy): Bacteria > Actinomycetota > Acidimicrobiia > Acidimicrobiales > RAAP-2 > Bog-473. Next base: position 74,700 of record CAVZZJ010000008.1, on the reverse strand, counting down.
CAAGAGGAGCGCCAGCGCGGCCAGCACCAGCGGCGGTGCCCACAGGTAGCGGCGGAGGCGGCGGTAGAGCAGGCGCGAGGTGACGAAGCGCCGGGCCAGTCGGGGATCGTCCAGCCGTTCCATTCCGGCCAGCCACGGCCGCTCGGCGCCCGGTGTGGCGTCGACGGGGGGATTGGTGTCGGGGCGGGGGGTGCCGGCGCGGATCAGGACGGTTCGCTCGCCGGTGCCGGTCATGCAGTGGAGGTCGACCCCGGACTCGACCGATGCGCCCAGGGCGGCCAGCTCAACGGCGAGGTCGCCGCTGTCGGCCGACGGGTCGACCACGACCACCACTCGAGAGTCGGGGCGGGCGGCGAAGGCGGAGAGCGCGGCCGTGAGCTCCCCGTGCGCCCGCAAGGCGCCCCCCGGTCGGGGCTCCCCGGGGCACCCGGCGGCCTCCAGCTGTCCGCACAGCACGACGATGCCGGGACCCTGCCACTCCGCCAGCCTCTGCGCGACGTCACGGCTGGTCGCCACGGAGCTCGGCGACGGTTCGGGGGGCAGCAGGAGGTCACCCAGCACCATGACCCTCCGGCCGAGCGCGACCGTCATCGACCGACCCTGAAGTGGCCGGGCGGCCCGACGGTCTTCCCGCACTCGGTCTTCGGTGGTCATGCCACCCCTATCGTCTCACCAATGGAGGGGCGCGCACGTCCATCTTTGGTCGGATTCGGGTCCCGGGGATCGGAGCCGCGCCCGGTAAGCTGGACTTTCGTGCTTGCTAGCGGATCCAGCCCCGAGAAGGCCAGACCCAACTGGCGTTGGCGCGCCGGGCCCGGAGCACGGCGCCCGGCCGGGCCCGCCGTCGTCTTCGACATTGACGGGGTCCTGTCGGACGCCGCCGGTCGCCAGCACTTCATTGAGAAGGGGAACCGGGACTGGTCCGCGTTCTTCGAGGCCTGCGGCGACGACCCGGTCATAGAGGAGATCGCCAGGCTGCTCGAGCTCCTCGACTCGTCGCTGGCCGTCGTGCTGCTCACCGGCCGCCCGCTGCGCGTCCAGCCCCAGACGCTGGCCTGGTTGGACCGTTATGGGTTGCGGTGGGACCTCCTCGTCATGCGCGAGCGCGGGGACTACTCGGGGGTCACCTCGTTCAAGCGAGGGGTCGTCGGGGACCTGCGGGCCCACGGGTTCGATCTGCGACTGGCCTTCGAGGACGATCCCTCGAATCACGCCATGTACGTGGCCGACGGCATCCCCTGCGTCTACATCCATTCGGGCTACTACGAGTGACGGGGTGACCGGCGCTGCCTCCACCACCCTGCCCCCAGTGCGACGGCGGCCAGGAGGAGGACGGGCAGGTCGCCCCAGTGGTCGTACGGCGTGAAGCCGCGCCGCAGCGCGACCGTCGCGGTCAGGACCTGGCGCCGGCCCAGTACCGAGCGCTGGAGCACCCGCCCGCGCTGGTCGACCACGGTGCTGTAGCCGGTGGGCGCGCTCTGGACGAGATCGCGCCCGGTCTCGACCGCCTGTACGGCGTCGGCCGCGACCTCCTGGGTGGGGACCTGGGCCGTGCCGTACGACGAGGTGTTGGTCGGGACGATCAGGAGCTCGGCACCGGCCCGTACCGAGGTGCGGCTGCGACCGGCATAGAAGACCTCGAAGGAGACGAGGGTGCCCAACGGACCGGCCGGCGTGCGGAGCAGCCCGGTGCCGCGACCGGGGACGGCGTCCGTGGGGACCCCGGAGAGATCGGCGACATGGGCGATGAGGGACCGGTAGGGGACGTACTCTCCGAAGGGGACGCGGTGGACCTTCTCGAAGGTTCCCACGATCCGGCCGTCGGGTGCCCAGACGACGATCTCGTTGCGGAAGGTGGTCGACGATGCCGGCTCCGTCACCCCGGCCGCCAGGGTCGCGTGGAGCCGGCGGGCCATGCGGGACATCTGGAGGCTCTGGCTCGATCCGCGCAGCGGTCGGGCGAGTGCGACGACGTCTTCGGGCCACAGCACCAACGTCGGGTGCGGTTTGATCCGGGCGACCACGCCGGTCGCCACTACCTGCGCGGCGAAGACCGTGGCCGGTGACACCTGGGCCTTGTCGACGCCACGCCGCCCGCCGCCCTGTACCAGGGCGACGGTGATGGCGCGCACCGGCGTCCCCCCGTCGGGCGAGACCGTGGCGACGAGGACGCAGAGGGCGAGGCCGATCAGGATGGCTGCTCCCCGCACGGCGGGCGCCGGCCCGCGCTCGCGGTGACGGATGCCGCAGACGACGGTGGCCAGGCCGACACCTCCCGCCCACACGCCGGCGGTGAGCAGGAGAGGACCGCCGATGCGCGCCAGCTGCAGGACGGGGCCGTCCGCCTGGCCTAGGAAGACGCCACCGAGGGGAAGTCCCCCGAACGGCCATGTCATGCGGACCGCCTCCGCCAGGGTGCTGGCCGCGACGAAGGCCGGAGCCCGCCCGCGGTACGGCGGCGTGAGCACGGCCGCGGCCGCAAAAGAGAGCGCCTCGAGGGCGATGAGGACCAGGGCGCCGTACCAGTTGAAGGTCCGCGCCCACCCGAGCCCGGGTGCGTAGCAGCCCACGCCGGCCAGCCAGCCGGACCAGAGGCGCTCCCGGGCGCGCAGCCCGGCCAGCCGCCAGTAGAGCAGCCCTGCCCCGGCCAGGCCGAGCGGCCACCACCCCCAGGGAGGAAGCGAGAGGGCGAGGAGCACGCCGGCGGCGAGCGAGGGAAGCGCCGTACGGCCGCGCCACCGCCGCGGCGAGTCGCTCACCTGACGGCCTGGGCCGCCGCCCTCCCGCTGGCGATGCAGGCCGGGATCCCCACACCCCGGTAGGCCGAGCCGGCCACGGCCAGGCCGCCCAGGCGCGCCGCCGCCGCCTCTATCCCCGCCGTTCGCATCAGATGGTGCACCCGGTACTGGGGGAAGGCCTCGGGCCAACGGGTCACCATCGTCTCCATCGGCTCTCCCGAGAGCCCGATGAGCGCGCCGAGCTCGGTCGTCACGCGCTCGACGACCTCGGCGTCGCACCACGACCGGGCGCGGTCGTCGCCCAGGCGGCCCAAGGACGCACGGAGGAGGAGATCTTCGCCGGAGGCCAGGTGGGGCCACTTCTGCGAGAGATAGGTGCACGCCGTCACGGCCCAGGCGTCGCTCCCGTTCGGCACAGGGCTCCGCCGTGGGACGAGGAACCCGGTGCCGATGAGCGGGGATGCCACCGCGTCGCTGCGCACTCGCAAGGTGACGAGGGTGACGGGAGCGTAGGAGATGCCCTCGAGCAGGGTGGCCGCCTCGTCGTCGTGCGGTTGGAGCAGCCGACCCGCCGCCGGCGCGGGGAGTGCGAGCACCAGCGCGTCGGCGTCCAGGCGAGCGCCGCCGGTCTCCACCACCCAACCGCCGGCGCGCCGTCCGAGCCCCTCGGCCGGGGAGCCGCACCGGATCTCCGCCCCGCGGGCGAGGAGTGTCGAGCCGAGCCGTTCCACCAGAGAGGCCATGCCGCCTTCGAGGGCCCAGAACAGGGGCGCCGGATCGTCCTGGGGCGCGGGGAGCTCGGCGCGCAGGGCGCGCATCAGGCTGCCCCTCTTCCGTGCCGCGGTGAGGAGCGGGGGATAGACGGCCGCGGCCGACATGTCGTCCACCGAACCGGCGTGGATACCGCCGATGAGAGGGTCCACCAGGCGGTCGACCACCCGCTGGCCGAGCTTGCGGGCCACGAGTGGCCCGATGGACCGGTCGCCGATGGGGCCGCGCACGTCGGGACGGGGCGCCAGCGCGTCGCGGGCCAGGCCCAGTTGGCCGCGCAGCCCGAGGACGCCCGATCGGGCGGTCGGCCAGAACCGGGTGGGGATGCCCAGTGCCAGGCCCTTGGGTAGGGGGCGCACGCGCCCGCGAGCCCACACCCCCGCCCCGCCCCCGGCGACCGGGACAAGTGCGTCCCCCAGCCCGACCTGCCGGCAGAGGTCGGCGGCCTCGGGCCGGCGTCCGAGGAACCCGTCCGGCCCGGTGTCCACCGTGCGGCCGCCGAACTGCTGGCTGCCCAGCGCGCCCCCCAGCCGGGGCGACGACTCCACGACCGTGACCTGGACGCCTCCGTCCCGGCCGTCCGCCCCGCCCGACAGCTCCCAGGCCGCGGCCAACCCGCTGATGCCGCCACCGACCACCACCACGCGGCGCACGGTCGACTCAGCCCCACTGCGCCGCGGCGGCGCCGACGACGTCGGCGAGGACGCCGACGAAGCGGGGATCGTCGTTGAGTGAGGCGGTGCGGGCGTACGACAGCCCGACCTGGGCGGCCACGGCGGCGAGCTCAATGTCCAGGTCGTAGAGCACCTCGAGATGGTCGGCCACGAAGCCGATGGGGCAGATCACGACCCCGTGCACGTCGTTCACGCCGCCAGTCTCCGCCAGCCGTCGGACGACGTCACGCACGTCTGGACCGAGCCAGGGCTCCGGTGTGCGCCCGGCGCTCTGCCACGCCACCTCCCAACGGTCGACGCCGGCCCCGGCCGCCACCAATCGGGCCGACTCCGCCAGCTGCGCCGGGTAGGTGTCGCCCGTATCCCGCCCCTGTTCGGGCAGCGAATGGGCCGTGAAGATGACCGGGTATCGGGAGGGATCGTCACCGGCGGACACCGATGCCAGGGTGTCGGTGACCCTGGTGGCCAGCAGCGTCACCAGGCCCGGTTCGGCGTACCAGGGAGGGACCGGAACGAAGCGGCATGATCCGGAGAGTGCGGCTTCGGCCCGTGCGAAGTACTCCTGCGACCCCCGCGACGACCCGTGGGGAGTGAGGACGAGACCGACGGCCCGGCGCACCCCGCCCGCGGTCAGGGTGGCGGCCGCGGCCTCAATGAGCGGATCGGCGTGCTTGGCACCGTAGGCCACCACGTAGCGGCCGGGTGCCCGCCCCTCCAGGGCGGCGCGCACCCCGTCCACCTGCGCCAGCGTGAGCTCGGTGAGGGGCGAGAGCCCGCCGATCTCCGCGTAGCGCCGCTCGAGCTCGGCCAGCTGCCCGGGTGACGGTGGGCGGCCACGGCGGATGCGGGTGTAGAAGGGACCGATCTCCTCGCGGTGCGCCGGCGTGCCGTGTGCCATGACGAGCACACCGACCGACCGGTTCTCGGTGGAACGGCTCACTCCCGAACGGACTCCTCGTGCACGAGGTCGACCACTGCGCCCAGGATCCCGATGTCGGCCTCGGGTAGGACGCCGTGCCCGAGGTTGAAGATGTGGCCGGTTCCGCTCCCGTCCGCCGCGCCGTCGGCCAGCACCTCCCGGGCCGCTGCCTCGACCACCGGCCAGGGCGCCACGCAGAGCGCCGGGTCCAGGTTGCCCTGGACGGCGTGGTCGGGCCCCACCCTCGACCGGGCGACGTCGAGCGGGACCCGCCAGTCCACGCCGATGACCTGTGCTCCCGCCGTGGCCATGTCGCCGAGCAGCTCTCCGGTGCCCACGCCGAAGAGGATGCTGGGTACGCCGAGGTCGGAGATTCCCTCGAGCACGGCCCGCGTGGCGGGCAGCACGAAACGGCGGTACTCGCGGGCAGAGAGCGAGCCGGCCCAGCTGTCGAAGAGCTGGACGGCCTGGGCGCCTGCCTCTATCTGAGAGCGCAAGAAGGCCACCGACATGGCCGCCAGCCGGTCCATCAGCTGATCCCACAGCACCGGGTCGCCGTGCATGAGCGACTTGACCTTGGTGAAGGTCCGGGATGGCCCGCCCTCGATCAGGTAGCTGGCGACGGTGAAGGGTGCGCCGGCGAACCCGATGAGGGCCACACCGCTGCCGGCGAGCTCGCTGGCGACGAGGCGGACAGCTTCGGTGACGTAGGGCGTATGGAGGGCGGGCTCGAGTGGGCGCAGGCGTCCGAGATCGTCGGCGCGGCGAAACGGATCGGGCACCACGGGGCCCCGACCGGGCTCCACGTCGATGCCGAAACCGACGGCGTGCACCGGCACGACGATGTCGGAGAAGAGGATGGCGGCGTCCACGCCGTAGCGGCGTACGGGTTGGAGCGTCAGCTCGGCGGCCAGCGAGGCGTCGCCTATCGCCGTGAGGATCGATCCCACGCCGCGTGCGGCCCGGTACTCGGGCAGCGACCGTCCCGCCTGGCGCATGAACCACACCGGGGTGCGCGACACCGGCCGGCGGAGACAGGCACGCACCAGGTCCGTATCGTCGGTCTCCTCCGGGTTCACCCGGGCGGCTCTATGACGACGGCCGTGGTCGAGATCAGCATGCGGCTCATCGTAGGCGGCGGGTGCTGCGTTCCAGAGTCGTCGGTCGTCGCCTAAGCTGAACCGTTTCCCTGACGGGCCAGGGAGGAAGGGGTTACGTGCCGGACCATCCCGATCTGGAGGCTGAGCAAGAGTTCCTCAACCGCGCCCACGATGGTCTCGAAGCGATGCGCGGTGAAGCACGCCAGATGCTCCAGGGCGTGTTGGACCTGGGAAAGGGGGGCACGTTCCAGTCCCGCACCGAGCGCGACATCGTGGTGCGGACGAGCCTGGCCCGGCTGGAGCAGCTCGACATCGGGGACCAGGCGCTCTACTTCGGACGCATCGACCGCTACGCCGATCCCGACGCCCCCACCGCCGACGGCGCCACCCCGCCGCTCGGCGAGTCGTTCCACATCGGACGCCTGGCCGTCTCGGGCCCTGATCACGAGCCCCTGGTGGTCGACTGGAGAGCGCCGGTGGCCGAGCCGTTCTACCGGGCGACCGGGCTGGACCCCCAGGGCCTGGCCCGCCGCCGCCACCTGGCTGTGCGCGGCCGCGCCGTCCTCGGGTTGGAGGACGAGTACTTCGTCGACCCCACCCGGGCGCGAGGCGCCGCGGTGCTGCCGGTTTCCGACGCGCCACCCTCCGAGGGGGACCAGGCCGGCGAGCGGCTGCTCTCGGAAGGGATGATGCTGGGCGGCCCCGGCGCCCTGCTCTCGGCCCTCGGGCAGGCGCGCACCGGCCACATGGGCGACATCATCGGCACCATCCAGCGGGAGCAGGACGAGATCATCCGCTCCCCCCTGAGCGGGGTATTGGTGGTCCAGGGCGGGCCGGGCACCGGCAAGACCGCGGTGGCCCTGCACCGCGCCGCCTACCTGCTCTACACCCACCGCTTCCCGCTGGAGCGCCAGGGCGTCCTCGTGGTCGGCCCCAACCCCCTCTTCCTGCGCTACATAGAGCAGGTCCTCCCGTCCCTGGGGGAGACCGGGGTGAGCCTCTCGACGGTGGCCGGTCTCGTGCCCGAGGTCCGGGTGAGGGCGTCGGACGCCGCCGTGGTGGCGAGGCTCAAGGGCGATGTGCGCATGGTCCAGGTGCTGGCCCGCGCCGTGCGGACGCGCCAGCGCCCCTTGCGCCGCGACCTCGACGTGCCGTTCGGGGCGGGCGTGCTGCGCCTGCGGGCCAGCACCACCGAGGAGATCGTGGCCGTGGCGCGCCGCCGGCCCGGAACGCACAACGTGCGCCGGCGTTTCGTGGAGGCACACGTGCTGCGGGCGCTGGCCGACGACTACCGTGCCCGCCTCGCCGGAGGGACCGACTCCCTCAATGAGGGCGGCCCCAGCGTCGAGGAGCAGGCCGACCTGGCCCAGCGCCTGCGGCGCACCCCTCAGGTGGCCGAGGCGTTGGACCGCATGTGGCCGCGCCTGTCCCCTCATGAGCTGCTGCACGATCTGCTGGGCGCCCGCCCGCTGCTGGTGGCCGCCGGGAAGGGCGTCCTCGACCCCGACGAGGTACGACGCCTCTACCGACCGCGCAGCCGCAGCCTCGACGAGGTGCCGTGGACGGTGGGAGACGCCGCCCTCATTGACGAGGCGCGCACCATCCTCGGCCCCCGGCGGGGGGGCGCACGGCCGAACCGGGCGCGCCCCGGTCGCAACGAGGAGGGGAGTGCCCAGGAAGCGGGTTTCTGGCCCCAGGGATTGGCGGCCTCGCCCTTGCCGGGCCCCGTGCCCAGCCCCCTTCATGAAGAGGACGTCCACTCGTACGGCCACATCGTGGTCGACGAGGTGCAGGACCTCTCCCCCATGCAGCTACGCATGCTGGCCCGCCGATCGTTGTCGGGATCGATGACCGTGGTCGGCGACATCGCCCAGGCAACCGGGCCGTGGGCCCCCGAGAGTTGGGATGACGTCACCCGGCACCTCAGCCCGCAACGGGCGACGCGCCTGGTCGAGCTAACCGTGAGCTATCGCACGCCGGCGGAGGTGATCGCCGTGGCGGCCCAGGTGTTGGCCGTCGCCGCACCGGGTATTGCCCCGCCGCGCCCCGTGCGCCAGTCGGGGTTCACACCACGCATCGTCTCGGCCTCCCGTACCGGCCTCGCCGCCGCGGTCGCCCACGCCACCCGGGAGGAGGTGTCGGTGGTGGCCCCCGGACGGGTGGCCGTGCTCGGTCCCGCCGTCATGCTGCCCGAACTGGCCCGCGCCCTCTCCGACGCCGGTTTGGACCCGACCGACCCGCGTGACCCGTCGGGCGATGGCTTGGCCGCCGGGCTCGTGCTCCTCCCGGCGGATGAGACCAACGGGCTCGAGTTCGACGCGGTGGTGGTCGTCGAGCCGGCGCTGGTGGCCGCCGTGGGCGAGGAGGTCACCGGTGAGAGCCCCCCGGTGGCAACCACGAGAGGCCTGCGCACCCTCTATGTGGCCCTGACCCGCCCCACCCGCCGGCTGGCCGTTGTCCACGCGCTACCGCTCCCCGTGCCCAGCTTGCGCCCAGCGAGGGAATGAAAAACGCTGTCACCTGCTTGTTGGCGCATCGCGGGCGCCGTCGACTAGAAATTGCGCTGTGACCCAGGCGGTTTCGGTCGACCAACCCGTGCCAACGGGCAAGATCGTTCACGATCGGCCTCCCATGCTGGCCGTGGGGGTCATGATCTGGCTGGGCTCGGAACTGATGTTCTTCAGCGGCCTGTTCGCCGCCTTCTTCACCATTCGGGCCGACGCCCCCGGGGGGGTCTGGCCGCCGCCGGGAACCCATCTCGACACCATCCGGGGCGCCATCTTCACCCTCGTGCTGGTCTCGTCGAGCTTCAGCATGCAGTACGCCGTCAACCAGGTCGAATGGCGGAGGCGCAAGTCCGCCCGCCGCTGGATCGTGGTGACCTTCATCCTGGGTGCGGCCTTTCTCGCCAACCAGGCCACCGAGTGGCTCTTCATCTCCACCCGGTGGTACACGAACTCCTACGGGTCGCTCTTCTTCATCATGACGGGGCTCCACGGCCTCCATGTGTTCCTCGGCCTGGTGGCCATGATCTTCCTCCTTGGGCGAATGAAAGGTGACGTGGGGGGCGATCCCGGTGAGCTCTCGGTGGTCCAGGGGGTCAGCTACTACTGGCACTTCGTCGACATCGTCTGGATCGGCCTCTTCAGCTGTCTCTTCTTCCTAAAGTAGACATGCCAGACGCACGCAGGCAGGCACGACGCACACGGCGCAGGCGGTTCCTCTTGCCCGGCGGCCTTCTCGCCATCGCCGCGCTCGGCGCGCTGGCGCTAGTCGTCCCGGCGGCGAGCGCCCGGGCGTCGACGACGGACAAGACGGCCAAGACGACGACGCTCGGCAACTCCCTCAAGTCGTGCGGACCCCTGAACCTCAAGGGCGTGAGCACGGCCCCCAACTCGGGGAACCCGTTCACCAGCCCGAGACTGGTCTGCATTGACGGCGCCCTCATCCTGTACGGGGACAGCGCCATCACCTACGCCAACCCGCCCGCCTCGTTCGCCGCCGCCGGCAAGCTGCTCTTCGACCAGACCTGTTCGAGCTGCCACGGATCGGAAGCCAACGGCGTCTCCCCGAGCGGGGCGGCCACCATCGGCCCGAACCTCCAGGGGGTGGGCACGGCGACCGTCGACTTCTGGGTCACCACCGGCCGGATGCCGGCGACCGACGTGGCGGCCGTCGAGGCGGAGCGCAAGCCGCCCAAGCTCACCGACCTGCAGGCGCTGGAGGTGGCGGCCTACATCAACTCTCTTGACCCGGCGGTGCCCGCCGTGCCCACGCCGCACCTCGAGGGGGCCAACGTGGCCGACGGCGCCTCCCTCTTCTCGCTGAACTGCGCGGCATGTCACACCATCACGGGTGCCGGTGACGCCCTGGCCTTCGGCACGAACGCGCCGTCGCTGCAGAACAAGAAGGTCACCGCCCAGCAGGTGGCCGAGGCCGTGCGGATCGGCCCGGCCAACATGCCGCGGTTCTCGGGCAACCTGAGCGATGCCCAGGTGCGCGACATCGTGGCCTACGTGACGACGTACATCCAGCACCCGACCAACCCGGGCGGTGCCGGGCTCGGAGGAGTCGGGCCGGTGGCCGAGGGCTTCATCGCCCTCCTGCTCGGTGTCGGGGGCCTGGCCCTCATCTGCTTCTGGATCGGAGAGCGATCGTGAGCGACGTCGGGCACGAGCCGTCGCGCACCAAGGTGCCGATGCCGATCGCCACCCTCAGCGATCCGCACCTCGGCGATGCGGCGAGGAACCCCTCGCGGGTCGAAGCGATGATCGCGCTCATCTTCGTCCTGGGCATCGTGATGACCGCCGGGTTCGGCGCCGCCTACTGGCAGAACTGGAACCCCTGGATCATCGGCGGCACCCTGGGCGCCGGCCTGTTCCTGCTCGGCTTCGGGCTCACGGCCTGGGGCAAGTACCTCATGCCCCAGGGCCCCTTCGTCGAGGAGCGCCACCTACTGGCCTCTTCCCCCGAGGAACGGGAGGCGATGTCGGCCGCCCTGGTGGAGCGGTCGGCCGTGGTGGTCAAGCGGCGCAAGCTCCTGGGCGGCCTCTTCGCCCTCGGGGCGGGGATGTTCGGCATTGTGGCCATCTTCCCGCTGCTGCGCTCTCTCGGTCCGGTCCCGGGCACGTCCCTCGACCGCACCAACTGGCGCAGAGGGTCGCTCCTGGTGGACTCCAACGGCCGGTCGGTGCGCCGGGGAACCCTGGTGGTGGGCGGCATCATGACCGTCTACCCGCAGGGCTTCGAGTACTCGCCCAACGGCCAGGCGACGGACCAGACGGTGCTCATCCGGGTTCAGGACTCCGACCTGGTCACCGCCCCGGGCCGCGAGACCTGGGCCCCGGCGGGCTACGTGGCCTACTCCAAGGTGTGCACCCACCTCGGCTGCCCGGTCGGGCTCTACGAGCAGCAGCTCGAGCTGCTGGTCTGCCCCTGCCACCAGTCCATGTTCAACGTGCGTAACGGGGCGGTGCCCCAGTTCGGCCCCGCCCCACGACCGCTGCCGCAGCTGCCGCTCTACTTCGACAGCAACGGCACGCTGCGCGCCCAGACCGGCTACGACCAGCCCGTCGGACCCGGCTTCTTCGAGCGCACCACGACGGAGAAGCTGTGAGCGAGACGCTGCCCACCGCGAAGTCGAGGCGGCAGGCCATGGGGCCCTACGGCCGGGTGGGCAAGGTCGTCGACGAGCTCGACGAGCGGCTGGGCGTCGCCAAGGGCGGGCGGGTCTTGCTGGACAAGATCTTCCCCGACCACTGGTCGTTCATGCTGGGCGAGATCGCCCTCTACTCGTTCGTCGTCCTGATGGCCACCGGGGTGTTCTTGGCCCTCTACTTCGTCCCCTCGACCAACCAGGTCATCTACCACGGCACCTACAAGCCGCTGCGGGGCCAGGTCGTCTCGGAGGCGTACGAGTCGACGGTCAACATCTCCTTCGCCGTCCGGGGCGGCCTGCTGGTGCGCCAGATGCACCACTGGTCGGCCGACATCTTCGTCGGCTCCATCGTGGTGCACATGGCCCGCGTGTTCTTCACCGGGGCGTTCCGCAAGCCGCGGGAGACGAACTGGGCCATCGGGACCACCATGCTGATCCTGGCCATCCTCGAGGGGTTCATCGGCTACTCGCTGCCCGACGACCTGATCTCGGGGACGGGGCTGCGCATCGGCTACTCCATAGCCGAGTCGATCCCCTTCGTGGGCAGCTACCTGACCTCGTTCCTGTGGGGCGGGACCTTCCCCGGGAACGTCATCATCGGGCGCTTCTACCTCATCCATGTCTTCATCATCCCCCTGGCCATTGCGGGGCTCCTGGCCGCCCATCTGGGCCTGCTGGTGCGCCAGAAGCACACGCAGTTCAAGGGCGAGGGCCGCACCGAGACCAACGTGGTGGGGTCGCCCATGTTCCCCACCTTCATGGCCAAGACCACCGGCTTCCTCTTCATGGTGGCCGGCGCCACGGCGCTGTTGGGAGCGTTCGCCCAGATCAACCCCATCTGGCAGTTCGGGTCGTACAACCCGTCCAAGATCTCCTACGCCGTCCAGCCGGACTGGTACATGGGGTGGCTCGACGGCGCGCTGCGTATCATGCCGTCGTGGGAGTTCGCCGGATGGGGCCATACGGTGCCTCTCGAGGTCTTCCTGCCCGCCGTGGTGTTCCCCGGGCTCATCTTCACCATCTGCCTCCTGTGGCCGGCGCTGGAGCACCGGATAACCGGGGACAATGAGTTGCACAATCTCCTTGACCGTCCCCGCGACCGTCCCAAGCGAACGGCGGCCGGCGCGGCGATGTTCGCCTTGCTCTTCGTGCTCTTCGCCGCCAGCTCGACCGACGTGCTGGCCAACTACTTCCATCTCTCGCTCAACTTCGTGCTGTGGGCCTTCCGGGTCCTCACCTTCGTCGTGCCCATCGTCGTCGCCTTCGTCACCTACGGGATCTGTCGCGAGATGCAGGGGGTGCAGGGCATCGGCAAGCGCAAGCGGGCCGTGATCGTCTACCGGTCGGCCCAGGGCGAGTACAGCACCGTGACGGCGGCGCCCCGGCCCGACGACGAGCACGAGGAGCTGGACCCCGAGCCGGTGCCGGTCCGCATCGACATTGAGCCGCTCAGCGCCGGGCCGCAGGCGGCAAACGCGGAGAGCTCGCCGACGGGCGCGCGGCGGGTCGCCCGCTGACCAGGTCGAACACGGCCAACGTGCCGGTCAGGAGGCCGAAGCCGGCGCCGAGCAGGCAGACGCCCGACCACCCGTGCTCGCCGAAGACGACCCCGGCGGTGATCGATCCGACGGCGCCCCCAATGAAGTAGCAGACCATGTAGGCGCTGTTGATGCGGCTGCGGGCGTCGGGGCGCAGGGCGTAGATGATGGCCTGGTTGGTGATCTGCATGCCCTGGGTGCCGACGTCAAGCACGACGATGCCGGCGATCAGCGCGGCCAACGACGAGCGCCCGAACCACAAGATGCCGAATGCGCCGGTCAAGAGAACGCCGGCCACCAGGGTCGAGGCGGTGGAGCGATCGGCGTCCGCCAGCTTGCCGGCCAGGTTGGCGGCCAGGATTCCCGCCGCGCCCACGAGGCCGAAGAGGCCGATCACGGCACTGGAGTAGTGGTAGGGGGCGCCCGAGAGCAGGAAGGCGATGGTCGTCCACAGCACGCTGAAACAGGCGAAGGCACACGCCCCGTGCCATGCCCGCCGGCGCAGGACGGGCTCGTCCACCAGGAGCCGCAGCGAGGAGGAGACCAGGCTGCCGTAGCGCATACGCGGTCGCGGGCTCTCGGTGGGAAGGGCGCGCCACAGCACGGCGGCGAAGACGACCATGAGCGCGGCGGAGAGCCAGTAGACCGAACGCCACCCGGCCACCTGCGCCACCAGGCCCGATACGGTGCGGGCGAGCAGGATGCCCAGGAGGAGGCCGGTCATGATCCGGGCCACCACGCGGCCGCGACGTTCGGCCGGGGCCAGGTCGGCGGCGAAGGGGATCATGACCTGGCCGGCCACCGAGGCGGCCCCCACGGCCACCGAGGCCAGGCCGAAGATCCAGATGTCGGGGGAGAGTGCGCAGGCCACGAGGGCGACGGCCGCCACGGCGAAGATGCGCACGACCAGGACTCGACGGACGTACAGGTCGCCCAGCGGGACGATGAGCAGGAGGCCCGCGGCGTAGCCGACCTGTGTGGCGGTGATGATCAGCGAGGCGAGGCCCGAACCGGTGCGGAAGTCGAGCGCCACGGTGTGGAGCACGGGTTGGGCGTAGTAGAGGTTGGCCACCACCGCGCCCGTGGCCACCGCGATGAGCGCGAGGAGGGGGCGGGTCAGCGGTCCGGGCGCCCCGGCTCCCCCAAGCTCAGACGTGGCCCCCACGCCGGCTCTCCGCCGTGACGCCGACCGCCGCGGAGAGGATCAGGGTGATGCCCGGAAAGATCAGCCAGATCCCGAAGACCAGCGAGAGCAGGGTCAGGAAGGCGCCCATCCCCAAGACGAACGGCCAGATGGAGGAGCCCGGAAAGGACTCGATCTCCCCGGCTCCCTCGTCGAGGGTGGCGTCGGGCCGGTCGGAGGGGCGGTCGCCCGCCCCGTGCTCCTTGCCCCAGAAGAAGAACTTCTTACCCCCGAACCGCTTGTGCCAGAAGAAGTAGTACAAGCCGGGGAGGAAGCCGAGCAGCGAGGTTCCCAGCAGCATCATGCCGCCACCGTCGTCGTAGCTGAGGAACCAGTAGACGAGGCCGACCAGGCCGAAGAAGACTCCGAGAAAGAGGAGGAACAGCGCTTCGACCTTCATCCGACGGGCTCCTTCGTCCGGGCGCGGGCAACGGCTTCGGCGTGGGGGCCGTGGGGCACCACCAGGGCGTCAGGATGGTTGTAGTCCCAGGTCGGACGCTCCGAGCGGATCGGAGGCAGGTGGGTGTAGTTGTGGTGCGGGGGCGGCGAGGTGGTGAACCATTCGAGCGTGTGGGCGTCCCACGGGTTGTCACCGGCCGGTATGGGATGGCGCCAGGACTTCCAGAAGTTCCAGAGGAGCACCGCGAAGGAGGCGGCGATGACGAACGCCCCGACGGTGGAGACCACGTTCCAGCTCACCCATCCCAGGTTCGACGGGTAGCTGGCCACCCGTCGCGGCATGCCCCTGAGGCCGACGACGTACTGGGGCATGAACGTTACCCAGAACCCGATGAACAGGAGCCAGAAGTGCCACTTCCCGAGGGTGTCGTCGAGCATCCGGCCGAACATCTTGGGGTACCAGTAGTAGAGGCCGGCGAACCCGGCGAAGACGGCCGTGCCCACCAGGACCTGGTGGAAGTGGGCCACCACGAAGTAGGTGTCATGTGTGGCGAAGTCGATGGGCGGGGAGGCCAGCATGATCCCGGTCACGCCTCCCATGAGGAAGGCCAGCAGGAAGCCGATACAGAACAGCATCGGAGTCTTGAAGGTGAGCTGGCCGTGCCACATCGTCCCGATCCAGTTGAAGAACTTTATGCCGGTGGGCACGGCGATGAGCAGGCTCAGAAGGGAGAAGAAGGGCAAGAGGACCGCGCCCGTGGTGAACATGTGGTGCGCCCAGACGCCGGTGGAGAGGGCAGCGATGGCCATGGTGGCGAAGACCATCCCCTTGTAGCCGAAGACCGGCCGGCGGGAGAAGACGGGCAGCACCTCGGTGACGATGCCGAAGAAGGGCAGGGCGAGGATGTAGACCTCGGGGTGGCCGAAGAACCAGAATAGGTTCTGCCAGAGCAGCGGCGACCCGCACGCCACCGGGTACAGGTGGCCGTTGAGCAGGAAGTGCGTTGCACCGGTGACCGTCTGGCAGCCGCTCACGGTGAAGATATGGGTGCCGAAGTGTCGGTCGCAGAACAGCATGACCAGGCCGCTGGTCAGCACCGGGAACGCGATGAGGATCAGGATGCCGGTCACGAGCATGTTCCAGGTGAAGATGGGCATGCGGAACATGGTCATGCCCGGGGCGCGGCAGGTAGAAGATGGTGGCCACCAGGTTCACGCCGGTGAAGATGGCCGAGAATCCCGTCAGGACCAGGGCCATGATCCAGACGTCGCCGCCGATGCCCGGCGAGCTCTGCGCGCTGGACAGCGGGGCGTAGGCGACCCAGCCGAAGCTGGCTGCCCCGCCGGCGACCAGGAACCCCATCATCATGGTGATGGAGCCGGTGAGGTACAGCCAGTAGCTCAGGGCGTTGAGTCTCGGGAACGCCATGTCGGGGGCGCCGACCTGCAGCGGCACGATGTAGTTGGCCAGCCCACCGAAGGCGAACGGCCCGGCGAACAGATACAGCATCAGGCTGCCGTGCATGGTGAACAGCGCGTTGTACTGGCCGAAGGTGAGCAGGGACGAGTGGGGCGAGGAGAGCTGGAGCCGGATGAAGAGCGCCATGATCCCGGCGAGGTAGAACAAGACCAGCGAGGTGATCATGTAGCTGAGGCCGATCACTTTGTGGTCGGTGGACGTCAGCCACTTGAGGATCCCCGTCGGGCCGTGGTCCTCATGGCCGTGGGCGGCGTGACCACCCTCGGGGCCGTGCCCCCTCGCACCGGGAGGGACGTGCAGATCGGGGAGGTCCTCCAGGCCGGTGTCCGGCATGGTCGGAGCCAGGACGTCGCTCGGCACCGTCACGTCAGTCACGTCGGTCACGTCAGTCACCGTAAAGGTCACTCCCAGGGTCGTTGCTCCGCGAATTCGTGCTAGCGGTCCCGCCGCCGACCCCGCTGGGCAGCTTGGGAACCGACGACGGCTTGGCCTTCACGAGGGCCTGGGCCGTGTGGAGCCACGTGGCGTACTGCGCCTGCGTCACGGCCCTCACGTTGAAGAACATGAGGGAATGGTAGAGCCCGCAGAGCTGGGTGCACTGACCCCGGAAATCACCCGTGTGCAGCGCGTCGAAGTCGAAGTAGGTGGTGTAGCCGGGACTGGCGTAGCGGCTGAAGTTGAACTCGGGGACGTAGAAGCCGTGGAGGACGTCGAGCGACTTGAGGTCGATCTGCACATCGGTCCCGGTCGGGATGACCATCGTCGGGTCCTGCGTCGTCTGGCCGATCACCTTTACGCCGCCGGGATAGGAGAACTCCCAGCCCCACTGGAAGGCGAAGACGTGGATGGTGGCGGTGGGCCGGGGCGGGGTGGCGTCGACCTTGTTCTCGGCCAGCACGGTGAAGACGAACAGGCCCACCACGATCAGGATCGGGACGACCGTGTAGGTGACTTCGAGCAGCGTGTGGTACTGGGTCTGCTTGGGCATCTCGTCGGACCTCCGGCGGTACCGGAAGACGGCCCACAGGATCAGGAGGAAGACGAAGCCGCCCACGACGAGCCCGGCGATGAAGAAGAGCTGCCACAGGTGCAGCTCGGAGCGCCCCTGGGTGGTGGCTCCCGAGTACTCGCCGAAGGTGGGGACCTTGCAGCCGGCGAAAAGGAGGCCGGTGCCGACGACGACGGCCGCCGCCAGCCACCGGGACCGGCGTCCAGCGGGTGGATTCTGGGGCGTCGATTGGGGTGAGTCCGCCGAAGGGCTGGTCAATGACGAGTCCACGGCGGTGAGACTATCGAACCCCGCAGAAAAAGACGAAGTAGCAGCACAGCGGCGTGCGCAGGCCGAACATCGGCACGTTGGGCGGGGTCAGGCCCCCGGCTTGGGATCGTCGGCCGCAGGCGCCGGAGGGGGGGCCGGCGTGTCGGCCGCCGCCGAGGTGCCGTTGCTCGCCGTCGGGTTCGGCGTGTCGGACGCCTTCTTACCCTCGTTCAACCCCTTTTCGAACTCGGTCTTCGCCGAGCCCAGATTGCGCGCCAGCTTGGGAATGGCGGCCCCGCCGAAGAGGAGCACGACCACGACGATGAGGACGATGACCCCGTCGACTCCGAAAATGTCTGCCAGCATGAGGATCTCCTTGGCGTGGTCCTTGTGGCGATGGACCGCATGTCAGGTTAGACCCAATCAGGCGGGCCGACCCACGCGCCGTCATCGTCACCCGGCCAGGAGAACTCCCATCACCAGTGCGGCCACGCTGGCCAGCCCGGCAACCGAGCCCCAGATGGCCAGCGCCGCCCGGGAGCGGGCTCTCGAATGGAGGAGGGTGGCCAGCCCCGCCACGGCCACGACGACCACCTTGACGATGAAGACGGTCTTCCAGGCCGTGCTCTGGGCCGACCAGTGAAAGGTCGAGACGTTCCACAGCCCGGTGACCACCAGCACGGCGTAGGCGGGCCAGGCGAGCCGCGCGAAGGCCCGGGCCAGCATCTTCGGGGCCTCGGGGCCAAGCCGGCGGGAGGGCCCGACCAGGCCCAACATGACGATCTGGCCCCCCACCCAGACCGAGGCCGCCAAGACGTGGAGCGTCAGCCGGACTGTATCTTGCCAGGAGGCGAGCACCGTGGCCGCCCCGCCCCGCCCCGCTACTTGCCCTGCCAGTCCGGCGCCCGTTTCTCCGCAAAGGCGACCGATCCTTCCATGGCGTCGGCTGAACTGAACACGATCCCCACGGCCTCTTGGTTGATCTCCCACGCCGCTGGCTCGGGGACTCCCACGGCACGCTTCATCACGCTCTTGGAGTAGCGGACGGCGAGCGGCGCATTGGCCGCGATCCGCTCGGCCAGGTCGAGGGCCTCGGCGAGCACGCTCTCGGCCGGCACGACCTTGTTCACCAACCCGAGGGCCAGGGCGCGCCCGGCGTCGATCGCGTCTCCGGTCATGGCGAGCTCGAGCGCCACGGTCATGGGGAGGCGTGTGGGCAACCGGATGAGACCCCCGGCGCCGGCGATCAGGCCACGCTTCGCCTCGGGGATGCCGAACGTGGCGTGCTCGGCGGCCACGGCGAGGTCGCAGGAGAGCATGACCTCCAGGCCACCGGCCAGGGCCGCGCCGTTGACCGCGGCGATCATGGGCTTGGCGAACTCCCGTCGGGTGAGTCCGCCGAATCCGCCCTTTGCCTCCATGATCTCGGGCCCTTCGCCGCTGGAGAAGGCTTTCAGGTCCATGCCGGCGCTGAACGCCTTGTCTCCGCTTCCGGTGATGACGACCACCCAGCAGTCCTCGTCATCGGCCAGCTCGTCCATGAACGACGAGAAGGCGCGGGTCACCGCTCCGTTGATGGCGTTGCGCGCCTCGGGCCGGTTGATGGTGAGGATCTCGACGTGCCCCCGACGCTCCCGCAACACTTCGTCTGCCATGTGGGCTCCCTCCCCGTGGTTCTTGGCGGCCTGAACCACCGTGCCGAGCGATTCTCCCCGCTTCCCGAGGTGAGCGCCAGCCGGGACGGCCCGCAGCCGCAGCCCGTGTGACCTGCCAAGCTGTGTGGCGTGTCCGCCGATCCCGCCGATCCCGCCGATCCCACCGGCCCCAAACGCCCCCAACGTGCCAAGCGCCCGGCGCGCCCGGCGCGCCCGGCGCGGCCGAGGCGGCCGAGGCGTCCGCCGCCCTCGGTGCTCGGGGTGGGCTTCGCCGTAGGGGTGGCCACGGCGGGCTACCAGATCGAAGGTGGCTACAACGGGCCCGGCGAGCCGGCCAAC
The DNA here is from genome assembly GCA_963779735.1 of uncultured Acidimicrobiaceae bacterium. GTDB lineage: Bacteria > Actinomycetota > Acidimicrobiia > Acidimicrobiales > RAAP-2 > Bog-473. The sequence goes on along the minus strand of CAVZZJ010000008.1, from coordinate 55,488 downwards.
AACTGGTCGCTGTGGGAGCGTTCGGGCCGGGTGGAGCGGTCGGGCGTGGCGTGCGCGTTCTGGTCCCACCCCGAGGAGGCGTTGGATCGAGCCGCCGCGATCGGGTGCAACGCCTTTCGCCTCTCGCTCGAGTGGGCCCGTCTGGAGCCCGACCCCGGACGCTTCGACGATGCCGCCCTCGAACGCTACGTCGAGATCCTCGAGATGTGCACGGCGCGCGGTCTCGAGCCCGTGATCACCCTGCACCACTTCACCCACCCGGCTTGGTTGGGCGAGGAGTTCTGGTTGCGACCGGGGGCACCGGACCGCTTCGCCCGCCACGTGCAGCGCGTGGTGCCGGCGCTGGTCCCGCACTGCCGGCGATGGGTGACCGTCAACGAGCCCAACGTGTTGATGCACCAGGGTTGGATCACCGGCGCGCAACCACCGGGCCGCCGCCTGGCGTTCGCCGATGCCTTCTGCGTGCTCGACAACCTCCTGACCGCGCACGTGCTCGCGTCCGACGCCATCGTCGCCGCGCAGCCGGAGGCCCAGGTCTCGTGCAACACGAGCTCGTCGACCATTTACGAGGTCGACCGGCTCCTCATCGATCTCCTCTTGTTGCGCACGGTCGGGGTGCCGGCCTCCGACGTCGACCGTTACGTCGACGAGCGGCGCGCGCTGCACGACGCCTCCATCCCCCCGCAGCACGCCGGGGAGCTCGCGCTCCGGCGGTTCTTCGCCGCGATCAGCCCGTACGGCACGCGCCGTGGAGCGGGCGGGGGGGTGCTCTGGGCACGCCTGCGTTCCGCCGCTCGCCGGCCGGCCCCGCGACGCACCGTGCACGCCGTGCACGCCTCGGAGGGCGCCCGGGCGCTGGGGGCCGTCGGGCTGGACTGGTATGACCCGATCGCCAGCCACGCCCTCCGGCCGCCGGGCAGGCGCGGGACCCGGGGTGGCCGTGAGTGGTCGGTCGGTCGGGAGCTGTGGGATGTCCGGCCGGACGCAGCCGGACTGCGAACGTGGTGCCGTATGGAGGGCGCGTTCCACCAGGACCTGCCGTTGTGGGTGGTCGAGAACGGCATGGCGACGAGGGTGGTCGACCACTGCGCCGTTCCCCGCGACGACGGGTGGGATCGTCCGCGCTACATCAGGGAGCACTTCGGAGCGGTGGTCGACGCCCGGGACGACGGGGTTCCGGTGGAGGTGTACCTGCACTGGTCCCTGGTCGACAACTACGAGTGGGGCAGCTACGAGCCGCGGTTCGGGATCTTCGGCATGGACCGCAGCGACCCGACCGGCGCGCCGCGTTGGATGGACACCGACGCGGCCGGCGACGATGCCGCCGGGGCCTTCGCCGACGTCGTGCGCGGGCTCACGTCGGGGGATCGGTCGGTGCTCGAGGGTCCGGGTTGAGCGACGGGTCGAGCGCCCGCTCGAACCTCTCCCGGCGTCTCCGGCGGACGGCGAGCACCACGACGGCCGCCACGATCAGGCCCAGCAGCGCGTCGGACGCGATGGCCGAATCGTGCTCCAGCTTCGCGTAGGCATTGCCCACCAGGTAGCCGAGCAGGCAGTAGGCCGTCCCCCAGACCACGCCGCCTGCCGCGTTGGCGGGGAGGAAGATGCGGTAGGGCATGGACGACATGCCCGCCAGTCCGGGCACGACGGCGCGCAGGAACGCGGTGAAGCGCGCCACGAAGACGGCGACGGCACCACGACGGTTCAACTGGTCGAGGATGCGGTCGAGGGTGCGCTGCCGCCGGCGTAGCAACCGAACGTCCAGGAGCCTGCGTCCCCACCGCTGGCCGACCAGGTAGCCGACGGAGTCCCCTACGACGGCACAGGTCACGACCACGACGATCAGCGCGGCGATCTCTATGTGGCCCCGCGACGCCGCCACACCCCCCAGGATCACCGCCGTCTCGCCGGGGAAGACGAAGCCGATCAGTATGCCGGCTTCGGCGAACACGAGCGCACCTACCAGGGCGTAGGCCTCCCATCCGTGCAGGTCGAGGAGAGGGTTGAGGAGGTTGACGATCACGCAGCCCGCCCGCCGTCGAGCCGGATGTCGCTAGTTGACGGCGCGCAGGCTGCGGTCGCGTGAGCTGAAGCGGCGCCAGCGATCCTCGACATGGGCCATGAACTCCTTGCCGGTTGCGAGGTAGGTGAGAATGTCGGCCTGACCCTGTGGACGGGCCAGCATCCAGCTGTGGCCTCCGGGCACCCACTGCACGGGAGCGCCCGCCACCTCGGCGAACTCCTGGGCCGCCGACTCGGGGATGACGCGGTCGAAGCACCCCCACTCGTTGAGGATCGGCATCTCCTGTGCCACCAGGGCGCGGATCTCGGCCCGCTGGTCGATCGACATGAACAGGCTCCCGATGGGCAGGGTCTGGCCGACCGTGCGGATGTTGCGGCGCACGTCGGGAACGAGGGACCGCACCGTGGAGAACAAGCGGCCGGTGAAGAGGTCGGGCAGATCACAGACGACCGCAACCGCCAGATCGACCATGGGGGCAACATCGGGCGCAATGGGCGCCAGGAGGGTGGGGAGCACCCCGTCGCGCACTCTCCACGACGGGGTGCTCACCCCATCCCGATAGATGACCCCCAGCGTGCGCCGGGGATGATCGTGGGCGAACTGCACGGCCACCGCGCCGCCCATGGAGTGCCCGAGCACGACGGCGGGACCGGCGCCGACCTGGTTGATGACGGCTGTGACCTGTTTGGCCAGGATCTCCAGCGTCACGTCGTGCCAGTCGAGGACGTCGCTTCCGCCGAATCCCGGCAGGCTGGGGTTGATGACGCGCCAGCCGAGGTGTTCGGCCAGGCGAGCGCTCTCCCGCCAGTACATTCCCCCCCCGGCGAAGTACCCGTGGATGTTCACCGCCCAGATCGGCGGTGTCCCGGGACCGTCGGGCCCGTGTGCATCCACGTTGTCGGAGACGGCGAACTGCAACCGGCGGCCCTCGATCCGCACGGAACCAGGGACCATGCGGATCGTGGGCACCTTGCGCACCTTGCGCACGTACTGGTCGCGCAGGACGCCCAGTCCGTGCGGTGCCCGGCCGGCGTCGACGAGCTCCACCGGGGACGGGCCGTCCGACGGCGACATCATGGCGCCGGATATCTGCAGCTTGTCCACGGGCTCGGGCGCCTCCCTGGCTCTCGGAAATCCCAACCCCATCGCGGACACCTCGTTGTGGGCCGTATGTGGCGTCGCACTCGCCACCTACGGGGAGAACACCGCCCACTCTGCCTCCACCGTACCTGACGCCGCCCGGCGCCCGGCGGCGGAGGCCCCCGGTACGGGGGCCTAGGTCACGTCGCGACGGAACGTGGTGAAGTAGCCCAGGGTCAGGGGGATCAACCCCCATCCCAGCATGGCGAGGCCGCCCTCCCACCATGTGAGGAGGGCTTGGTTGGCGCCCCCACCGCCGCCGAAGCCCGTCGAGCCGATGGCCCCGACCAGCGCCAGCACCGCCCGGCTGGGCAGCCAATTGAGGTCGTAGTGGAACACGCCGTGGGCGACCGCCACGAGGATCGGCTCGAGGATGAAGGTGCCACCGATGGTGATCAGGATGCCGGCCACCTGGTTCTTCACCAGGACACCGAAGCCCAACCCGAAGAGGCCGAGCAGGATGGACGCCACCACCAGGCCGGGGATCACGGCTCCGGCCTGATCGGTCACCGACGCGGCGGTGCCACCGAGGGCGGCGTTCCAGGGCAGGCCGACGACGAGCACCGTGATGAGGGAGAGAAGCGCCATGAGGATGGCCCAGTAGGACGTGAGGAGGGTCTTGGCCGCGAGCACCCGGCTGCGCACGGGTGTGTAGAGAAGCGTGTTGGTGATCGTCTTCTGCCGGTACTCACTGGTGATGCAGACGACGCCGGCGACCGGCGCCAGGAACGTGATCCCGAAGAAGCCGGCGCCCAGGAGCAGGCGCTCCTGGTTCAGCGTGTGGGCGAAGTAGAAGGTGTGGCCGGGGAAACCCCCGGCGCGGCCGAACAGGATCAGGATGAACAGCACGGTGAGGGGGAGGGCCAGCCCGAAGCAGACCCAGATGCCCGGCATGGTGCGCATCTTGAGTGACTCCGCTCGAAGGGCGTTGATCACGACGGCTGTCCCGTCGCGCCGAAGCCGAGCCCGGACGTGAGCTCCAAGAAGATGGACTCGAGGTCGGCTCCCTCGGCGGTCAGCTCGTACAGGATGATCTGGTTGGAGGCCAGCAGGGGTCCCAACACTTCGGGCGTCACGCCGTCGACGGCGACCAGGTCATGGGCCAGACGCCGGAAGCGCATGTTGGCGGAGGTGAGCACCTCGCACAGTCGGTCCGCTTCGGGAGAGCGAGCGTGCATCGTCAGCTGTGACACGCCGGAGGTGATCGACTCCAGCGATCCCTGGGCCCTGAGCTTTCCGTGCGAGATGATGACGGCGTCGTCGATGGTCTGGGCCATTTCGGCCAGCAGATGCGACGAGACGAGAATGGTCCGTCCCTCGCCGGCCAGGTAGCGCATGAAGTCCCGCAGCCAGGCGATGCCCTGGGGGTCGAGGCCATTGGAGGGCTCGTCGAGGATCAGGACGTCGGGATCGCCGATCATGGCGCTGGCCAGCTCGAGGCGCTGGCGCATGCCCATGGAGAACCCACCCACCTTGCGCTTGGCGTCGCCGGTCAAGCCGACGAGGTCGAGGGCGACGTCGGCCCTCGCTTCGTCGTGGCCTCCGGCCCGGGCCACCATGCGCAGGTGGGTGCGGGCACGGCGCGAGGGGTGGAAGCTGGTCGCTTCGAGCACTGCGCCCACCGTCCCCGAGGGATGGGGCAGGTCGCGGTAGAGCCGCCCACCGACGGTGGCCCGCCCCGCGTTCGGGACGACCAGCCCGAGGAGCATGCGCAGTGTCGTCGTCTTGCCCGAGCCGTTGGGGCCGAGGAAGCCGGTGACCCGACCCGGCTCGACGCTGAAGCCGAGGTCATCGACGGCCACGACGGATCCGAAGTGCTTGGTCAGCCCGGAGATCTCAATGGGCAGGCCACGGGTGGCATCGCTTGCTGACACCGCAGGGACGTTAGTCGTAGGGGCAGGCCAATCCGGGGCATCGGCGCCCTGTTCCGATTGTCCGCGCGCTACCCGGAGGGCGATACTGAGGGAGGTGACACGTGCGGCGGTCTGCTCGGGGTTGAACGAGCCGTGGAAGACCGAGGAGGTCGACCTCGACCCTCCGTCCGACAGGGAGATCCGGGTGGAGATGGCCTATGCGGGACTGTGCCACTCCGACGAGCACGTGCGCTCCGGCGACATCAGCGCTCCACCCGAGGTACTCGAGATGATCGGGGTGTCCTCCATGTTCCCCCTCGTCGGTGGTCACGAGGGTTCGGGCATCGTGACCGAGGTCGGCCCCAATGTGACCCAGGTGGGAGTGGGGGACCACGTCGCGGTGTCCTTCATCCCCTCGTGCGGGACGTGCCACTGGTGCGCGTCCGGCCGCCAGTACCTGTGCGATCTCGGGTTGACCACGTTGAGCGGCGGAATGATCAGTGACGGGACGTACCGGTACCACCTCGGCGGGCGGGACCTGAACCGGATGGCGCAGCTCGGAACGTTTGCCGAGGAGATGGTCTGCCACGAGAATTCGGTGGTCCCCATCGACCCGTCCGCCGACATGAAGGCCGCCGCGCTCATCAGCTGCGGCCTCTCGACCGGGTTCGGCTCTGCCGTAGAGCGGGCCAAGGTCAAGCCGGGCGAGACCGTCGTCGTCGTGGGGTGCGGCGGGGTCGGATCGGGCGCCATTCAAGGTGCGCGCCTCGCCGGGGCCCGCTCCATCGTCGCCGTGGACCCGGTGCCGTTCAAGCTGGAGAAGGCCGTGCTGACCGGCGCAACACACACGGCGCCGTCAATGCTCGACGCCACGATGATGGTGCACGAGTTGACGCAGGGCCGCGATGCGGACGTGGTGATCCTCACGCCCGGCACGCTCACCGGTGACCTCATCGCCTCGGCGTGCGCCCTGGGGTCGAAGGACGCGCGCGTGGTCGTCACGGCGATCGCGCCCTTCCACCAGATGGACGTGCAGCTCAATCTCTTCAACTTCGCCATGTTCAACCAGTCGCTGCTGGGAACGGTGTTCGGTTCGGTCAGCCCGCGGGTCCAGGTGCCCAACCTGCTGCATCTCTACGAGACCGGGCAGCTCAAGGTCGATGAGATCATCACGCGGGAGTACGCGCTCGACCAGGTCCAGCAGGGCTACGACGACCAGGCCGCCGGCTCCATCATCCGCGGCGTCGTCCGGCTCTAGCGTGACGGCGAAGGCGGCCCTACTCGGATCGATACGGGCCGAGGTGGCGGGTGAACCCCGGGGGGATGATCAGGTCGTCGGGCGTCAGATCGTGGATGGACGCATGGCCGAGCCCGAGCAGCGCCGACTCGATGCCGCTGCGTAACAGGTCGAGGACGTTCTCCACCCCGGCCTGCCCGTTGGCCGCCAGCCCCCACAGGGAGGCCCTCCCGATCATGACCGCTTTCGCCCCCAGCGCCAGGGCCTTGACCACGTCGCTGCCCCGCCGGATCCCCCCGTCGAGGAGGACCTCGACCTGATGGCCCACCGCTTCGGCGATCGGCTGCAGAGCCCTGATCGTGGCCGGCGTCCCGTCGAGGTTGTTGCCCCCGTGGTTGGACACCGAGATCGCTGTCACCCCGGCGTCGGCGGCCCGCTTGGCGTCGTCCACCCGTGTGATCCCCTTGAGCATGAACGTGCCGTCCCACTGCTCACGCATCCAGGCCACGTCCTCCCAGCTCGGGGGCGGCGTCTGCATCCACGCGCCGTAGGCGCCGAAGAAGGTGGGGCCGGACTGGCCCTCGGGTGCCATGTTGGGCGTCGTCAGGTCGGGAAGCCGGCCGGACCGGACGAAGGCGTACAGCCAGCGAGGGCGGAGCAACGCCTCGGGGGCGAAGCGGGCCATCGTCTGTACGTTCATCGTCTCGGGGATGAAGGGACTGCCCCAGTCGCGTCCGTGGGAGAACGACCAGTCGAGGGTGGCGATCACGCCCACCGCACCGGCGCGGTGGGCCCGCTCCATTCGCGCCAGGATCTCGTCGCGCGTGCCCACCCAGTAGATCTGGAAGAAGGTCTGCGGGTTTGCCGCCACCACCTCCTCGATCGCCTTGCTGGCGAACGAGCTCAGACCCATGGCGGTGCCGCGGGCGGCGGCCGCCCGGGCTACTGCGACCTCGCCGTCGGGGTGCACCCCTTGGACGCCGGTAGGCGATATGACGACCGGGAGGGAGATGCTCTGGCCCATGACCTTTGTGGACAGATCGCGCTCGGCCGGCGACCCGGCGACATGGGGTGCGAACCCGAGCTCGCCGTAGGCGGCGATGTTGTCCTCCACGGTGATGCCCTTCTCGGAACCGGCCACCAGCGCGGCGTAGACCGACTTGGGCAGGCGTCTCTTGGCCCGGCGCTGGGCTTCGAGCACCGTCTCGAACCAGGCACTGCTCATGCCGGGCCCATGTCAGGCGCCTTCCGGTGCGGAATGAGCGGGACCCTGGAGGACGACCGCAGCCACGCCGATCAGCGTAGCAACGGGGTGCCGGCACGGTTGTTCGAGCGGCCCTTCGGGGATCTCCACACGATGCGAGGGACGAGCGGGGCCGGCGTCCGGGCCCCCAGGCAGCCGAGCCACACGCCCGCGCCGTAGGCCAGATCGTCGGCGACGTGGAGCGCGGCGTACCGGATGGGGTCGAGTTCGGCCCGGTCGGCGACCCAGTCGCCGACCGCCGGCACGAGCAGCGCCAGGGCGGCGGCGCTCCGGGTTCGACGCCAGCCGAGGCCGAGGGCCAAGGCGGGGGACCAGGCGCGGGCCAGCCCGTGCGCCGCGGGCCGAGCCGCAGTGATCGTGCCGCCGACGGCAATCCGGCCGGCCACGGTGATGGGGTGTTCGACCAGCCCGTCGAGCCGCCGCGCCAGCAGCAGCACGGAGGCGGCGAGCGTGGCGGCGGCCAGGGCGGGCCGGCGCGCCGCGGCCAGGGCCCAGACCCCCGCCGTCCAGGCCGATGCGCGCACAGGAGCGAGGGAGCCAGGGTGTCGCTGGGCCAGAGGCCCGGCGGTGGTGCCGTAGAAGGCTCGCCGGCCCAGCCACGAGGCCACGCCTACCGGGCCGTCGTGGCGCACGGTGGAACGCGGCTCGTAGAAGACGTCCCATCCGGCGTCCACCAGGCGCCACACCAGGTCGACGTCTTCGCCTCCCCGCAGTCGGGGATCGAACAGCTCGCCGTCGACCGCGCCACGGCGCACCAGGAGGGTGGCGCTCGGCACGTAGGGGATCCGGCTCATGGGCCGGACGAGCCCCGGCGAGGCACCGAGATCGAGCGACGACCGGACCGCCTCGTAGCGGGTCAAGGGTGTGGGGGAGGCGACCGGGTGGGGCACTATCCGCGGTGCCACGGCGGCCACCATCGGGTCGTTGAAGTGGGCCAGCAGGGGCTCGAGCCAGCCCTCGTCGGGTACGCAGTCGGAGTCGATGAAAGCCACGACCGGCGTACTGGCCTGGGCCAACCCGGCGTTGCGGGCCGCCGAGGGGCCGGAGTTGGTGGCCAGCGCCACCACGGTCGCTCCGGCCCGTCCTGCGAGTTGCCGGGTGCGGGCGGCATCCGACGAGGCGTCATCCACGACGACACAGGCCATCCCCGTCAGGGCAGAGAGGAGCCGGTGCAGTTGATCGGGTCGATCGCGGACCGGGATCACCACCGTGACGTCGTCCGGACCGAAGGTCGGGGGTCCGGGCCGGGGGAGGAAGACGCCCGAGGCGAGCAGCCGGCGGGCCAGGTTCTGCTCGCCCCGGCCGTCGCCGACGGGATAGCCGGCGTCCCACCGCCGGACCATGGACGTGGCCCGAGACGTGAGCCGCAGGAGCCGAAGGGGGGCGCCCCCCATGAGGGCTCCACCGCCATTGAGGGCCGAGGTGGCCGGATGGACGGTGAGGCCGAAGGTGTCGGGCAGGGGAGTCGAGGCGCGGTCGGGTGCGTGCCGGATCGGCGAGGGCGGCCTCATACCCTCCCGACAGGGGAGCTTCACCGGTCAATCTTGACAGGGTTAGGCTGGCCGCTGACTGGAGGAGCAAAAATTGTCGCCGAGTGATGAGCAGGACGCAAGAGACCCCGAGGCGTTGGCCGAGGACGAGGTCGACGAGCTTTTGGTCGAGGAGGTCTCGATCGACGGGATGTGTGGGGTCTATTGAGCCTCACCGACCACCCGGCGGTCATCGATGACCGCCTTTTCGACCCCCACCGGGCCTGGCGGGTACACCCCCGCGTGGCGCTGCGCGACGAATCGTTCGGCGCCCTGGCCTACCACTACGGCACCCGTCGCCTGCTCTTCTTGAAGTCGCACGCGCTGGTGGAGCTGATCTCGTCCCTCCACCGGTTCGAGAGCGCCACGGCGGCAATGGAGGCCCTGGTGCCCGAGTGCGATCGGGCAACCTACTCGAGGGCGCTCGCCCGCCTGGCCGAGTCTGAGGTCATCCATGCCGGTTGAGTCCGTGCCGTTGCGGGAGCGTTTCACCCAGGGACTCGACGCCCCGATCTGCCTGACCTGGGAGCTCACGTACGCCTGCAACCTGGCCTGCGTCCACTGCCTCAGCTCGTCGGGCCGGCGCGACCCCATGGAGCTGTCTCCGGCCGAGGCTCGGGCCGTGGTGGACGAGCTGGCCGCCATGAAGGTGTTCTACGTGAACATCGGGGGTGGCGAGCCCATGCTGCGTTCCGACTTCTTCGACCTGCTGGCCTACGCCGTCGACCATAAGGTCGGGGTGAAGTTCTCCACCAACGGGACTCGGCTCACCCCCGCTCGGGCCCGCCGCCTGGCCGCCATGGACTACGTCGACGTGCAGGTCAGCCTGGACGGCGCGCTCGAGGAGACGAACGACGCCGTGCGGGGCCAGGGATCGTTCGCCGCCGCCCGGACGGCCATGGACAACCTGGCCGCGGCCGACTTCGGGCCGTTCAAGATCAGCGTGGTCGTGACGCGCGAGAACGTGACGCAACTCGACCGGTTCTCCGACATCGCCGCGGGCTACGGTGCCCAGCTACGTCTCACGCGGCTGCGACCCTCGGGGCGGGGTGTCGACTCGTGGGAGGCGCTGCATCCGACGGCCGACCAGCAGCGGATGCTCTACCGCTGGCTGCTCGAACGTCCCGACGTCCTGACGGGGGACTCCTTCTTCCACCTTTCGGCGCTGGGTCAGCCGCTCGACGGCCTGAACCTGTGCGGCGCGGGAAGGGTGGTCTGCCTGATCGATCCGGTGGGCGACGTGTACGCCTGCCCGTTCGTCATCGACGAGGAGTTCCTGGCCGGCAACGTGCGCGACGACGGTGGATTCGCCGGGGTGTGGCGAAGCTCCGAGCTGTTCCGCTCGTTGCGTGAGCCCCAGAGTGCCGGAGCCTGCGCGTCCTGCGGGTCCTACGACGCCTGCCAGGGGGGCTGCATGGCGGCGAAGTTCTTCACCGGCCTCCCCCTCGACGGGCCCGATCCCGAATGTGTCTTCGGTCACGGCGAGGACGCGCTGGCAGCGCGCCCGGGCCTCGCTCCCCGAGGACACGTCGGCCACTCCAAGGTGGACCGTCTCGGGGTCCCCGCGCCCGTGCCGACGCCGGTGCGCTTCCGGGCTTCCGCCAGCGCGTAGCGCGGCGGGGGGGACGTAGACGGTGGAGCTGGGCCGCGCCACCTGGCCGGAGATAGCGGGGACGAGATGCACGCGGCTGCTGGCCGTGCCGGTCGGCTCGGTCGAGCAGCACGGCCCCCATCTGCCCCTCGACACGGACACCCGCATAGCCGGCGCTTTGGCGACCCGGCTGGCGCGTTCCCGCCCGGACGTGGTCGTCGCACCCGCCGTCGCCTACGGGGCGAGCGGCGAGCATGCGGCGTTTCCGGGGACGCTCAGCGTCAACCATGCGGTGCTGGCCGACCTCTTGGTGGAGCTGGTCCGCTCCACCCGTGGCTCGTTCGCCGGCGTCATCGTGATCTCCGCCCACGGTGGCAACCGTGAAGGGCTCTCCATGGCCGACGCACGCTGCCGGGCCGACGGCGACTCGCTGATGGTCTGGTGGGCGGCGCCGGGCGGTGACGCCCATGCGGGGAGGACCGAGACGTCGCTCATGCTCGCCATCGATCCCGCCACCGTGCGGGTGGAGCGGGCCGAGGCCGGCTGCACCGAACCGCTCGAGGCCCTCCTGCCCCGCCTGCGCGCCGAAGGGGTCAAGCCGGTATCGTCCAACGGCGTGCTGGGGGATCCGGGAGGGGCGAGTGCCGCCGAGGGCGAGGTGCTCGTGGCCGCTATGACCGCGCAACTGGTGGCCGCGGTCGGTGCGAGGTGGCCCGGGCCCGGGCCCGGGCCGAGCGCGTGAGCGCGTGAGCCGCGTGGCCGTGGTGACCGGCGCGGCCCGCGGCATCGGCGCGGCTACCGTCGACCGTCTCGTAGCCTCGGACTGGGACGTGGTGGCCGTCGATGTCTGCGCCGACGACCCGGCGCTCGACTACCCGCTGTCGACGCCCGCCGACCTGGACGCAGTGTGTGCCCGCCACGGTGCCAAGGTGCGCTCCATCGTCGGGGACGTGAGAAGCCCGTCCGACATGCGCGCCGCCGTCGACCTGGCGGTGCGGGCCTTCGGTGGCCTCGACGCCGTCGCCGCTGTCGCCGGGGTGCTGAGCGGTGGCCCCCCCCTCTGGGAGCACAGCGACGCCCAGTGGAACGTGCAGTTCGCCGTGAATGTCGACGGGATACGCAATTTGGTCACCGCGGCGGTGCCGGTGCTGCTGGCGGCTCCACCGCCCCGCCAGGGCAGGGTGGTGGCGGTCGCCTCGGCGGCCGGCGTGCTCGGCCTACGCCGCCTGAGCGCCTACAGCGCGACGAAGCACGCGGTGATCGGCCTGATCAAGTCGCTGGCCGCCGACCTGTCCGGCACCGGCATCACCGCCAATGCCGTCTGCCCCGGCTCGACGCGTACGGCCGTCCTCGATGCGACGGCCGCCGTCTACGAACTGGCCACACCGGAGGAGTTCGCCCGTCAGCAGCTGGCGGATCGCCTGCTCGAACCGGAAGAGCCGGCGGCACTCATCGCCTGGCTCTGCTCCTTGGAGGCCAGCGGCGTGACCGGGGCGGCCCTGTCCGTCGACGGCGGGCTGACGACGTCGTAGAGGCGCCCGGTGTGACGTCCCCAATCACGTGACGACCTCCGCAGGACTCTCCAAGACCCGTCTCGCCCGCCTCCACGACGCCATGGCGGGTCACGTGGACCGTGGCGCCGCGCCCGGCCTCGTCTCAGTGGTGAGCAGGCGGGGGGAGGTCCACGTCGACGCCATCGGGTCGACCGCCCTCGACGGCCACGGTGCGATGCGAGAGGACTCCATCTTTCGCATCTCCTCCATGACCAAGCCGATCACCGCAGTGGCCACGCTGATCCTCCTTGAGGAGTGTGCGCTGCGGCTGGACGAGCCCGTCGAGCGGCTCCTGCCCGAGTTGGCCGATCGCCGCGTCGTGCGGAGGATCGACGGCCCGGTCGACGACACGGGGCCGGCCCATCGGTCGATCACCGTGCGGGACCTCCTGACCTTCCGTATGGGCTTCGGCGGGTACTTCGGACCGTGCCCGGTCAACGACCTGGCCGCTCCGCTCCACCTCAGCGTCGGGCCGCCCCAGCCGTCGCTGCCGCCGGAGCCCGACGAGTGGATGCGCCGCTTCTCGACGTTGCCCTTGATGTGCCAGCCCGGCGAACGATGGTTGTACCACACCGGTGCCGACGTTCTCGGCGTGCTCGTCGCCCGCGCCAGCGGCCAACCGTTCGAGGCGTTCCTGCGCGAGCGGGTCTTCGAGCCGCTCGGGATGAAGGACACCGCGTTCTACACTCCGCCGGCCGACCTCCGACGGCTGGTCACCGGTTACGGCACCGACCCCGAGAGTGGTGCGCTCGGGGTCTACGACGAACCACACGGGCAGTGGAGCACCCCGCCGGCGTTCCCCTCCGGCGGTGCGGGACTCGTGTCGACGGCCGGCGACTTCCTGGCCTTCGCCGAGATGCTTCTCGGCGGCGGCGCACCCCTTCTGGCTCGCCCGTCAGTGGAGACCATGACGACGGACCAGCTGACGCGGGAGCAAAAGGCGATTTCGGGCTTCTTTCCGGGCGACTTCGACGCCCGCGGCTGGGGCTTCTGTGTCGGCATCGTGACGCGCCGCGAGCATCCCGCCGCCCCGGTCGGACAGTACGGCTGGGATGGCGGGCTGGGCACCATTTGGCGCAACGATCCATCCGAGCAAATGATCTCCGTACTCCTCACCAACGCGTCCTGGACATCGCCCAATCCGCCGCCCATCGCCCTGGACTTCCTGACCGGTGCCTACGCCGCCATAGCGGACTGACGCGGCTCAGCCTTCCCTGTCCCCGGACTACGCCCGGGCTCCGGCATGTCACCGACTCCGATGGTTAGGGGTGCAGGTCCTGTGGGCCGACGTCGCGCACGTGCTGGGCGAACGTCCACTGATGGCCCTCGGGGTCTTCGGCGCTGTAGGTGCGATCGCCGTAGAACTGGTCTACCGGCTGATGAAGGACGTGGGCGCCGGCCGCCTTGGCCACCTCGAAGTGGGCGTCCACGTCGTCGACGTAGACGTAGACGAGCTGGGTGGCGCCGCCCCGCCGCGCCGGATTCTGGTAGCCGGGCCCCGGGTTTCCCATCATCACCACGCCGTCGGCGAGGACGATTTCGGCGTGCATGGCCCGGCCGTCGGGACCCTTCATGCGCATCCGCTCACCGAACCCGAAGGTCCCGACGAGCCAGTCGACGGCCGCGTCGACATCCTCGTAGAGCAGGTAGGGGGTGATGCGAGGAAATCCTTCGGGTGGGCTCTGCGGCACTGCCTCCTCCTCGTCGTCTAGCTTCCGGCTCCTCGATCGACCCTCGTCTCGCGACGCCATGGATGCCGTTCAGAAGAACCGGATGGCGGTCAGGGGCCAGATCCGGAGATCGACCTTTCCCACGATCAGGTTCTTGGAAACGGGTCCCCAGTACCGGCTGTCACACGAGTTGTCGCGGTTGTCGCCCATGACGAAGAAGGCGTTCGAGGGGATCTTGTAGGGATGGTCGAGACTATAGGGGGTTCCCGAGGGACCGGGGAACGTCGTGCCCTGCTGGGCAGGGGGAAGCCAGGTCTCCGCCAGCCGCCGACCGTCAATCAGCACATGGCCGCCGCCGGATAGCGAGATCGTCTCGCCCGGCAGTCCGATCACCCGCTTGACCAGGTCGGGGACGACGGGGCCGGGACAGTTCTCCCTGGGTGGACGGGCAAAGACCACGATGTCGCCGCGCTCCACCGAGTGGAGGTGGTAGGCCAACTTGTCGACCAGGATCCGATTGCCGACCTGCAGGGTGGGCTCCATGGAGCCCGAGGGGATGAAGTACGTCTCGACGACGAAAGTGCGCAGGAGGAGGGCGATGAGGACGGCCAGCACGAGCACCACCGCCGCATTGCGCAGCGGGTGGGGGGCCTTGTGCGCTGCGTGTGCGGCTCTCCGGCGGATCGGCTCGCGCTTGGGCACCGGCCACACCCTAATTAGCCCCGATCGCCCAGATTGGCCACTTCGGTTGCACGGGCCTGCGCCCAAAAGCCGAGAAAGGGTCTTTGTACCCCTCGTAAGTGACCCAGAAGTCGGTAATCATTCCCCCTGTATGGCGAACGAGCAGGAATTTCGGGCCGGTCCTGGAGCGGATGGGCGCGCCGCGCCGAAGGAACGGGAGGTGGATGACCCTGGGGACCAGGCCCGGGCCATGGTTGGTGCGGTCGGGGACTCCATCCTGGTAAACGCCGACGTCTCACGGGCCCGTGATCGCCGCCGGGAGACCCGTCTCCGGCGCCTCCTCATCGTGTTGTGCCTGGTACTGGCGTGGATGATCCTCCGTCTGGCCACAGGACACGGGCTCTTCCCTTCCATCCCCTTCCCGCCGTCGCTCGACCGCTATATCCCCGTGTTCGTCGTCATCGCGCTTCTCGCCGTCGTGATGCTCGCTCCCCTCCTCGGAGCCGGCCGCTCCCCCCACCAGCTGATCCGCCCCGGTGAGATCGAGGTGGGGCTCGACGACGTGGTGGGCATCGACGGGATCAAGTCCGAAGTCGTGCGGTCCGTGAACCTCTTCCTCTCGCACCGGACGTTCCGCGACTCCATGGGCGGTTCGGCCCGTCGCGGGGTGCTCTTCGAGGGCCCCCCGGGGACGGGCAAGACGTTCGTGGCCAAGGCGATGGCCAAGGAGGCGCAGGTGCCGTTCCTGTTCGTGTCCGCCTCGGCGTTCCAGTCGATGTACTTCGGGCAGACGAACCGAAAGATCCGCTCCTTCTTCAAGCGGCTGCGAAAGTACGCCCGCACCGAAGGGGGCGCCATCGGCTTCATTGAGGAGATCGACGCCATCGGTGGGGCGCGTCGTGGGCAGGGCAACGGCACCAGCGAGGGCATCACCGGTGTGGTGAACGAGCTCTTGGTCCAGCTGCAGTCCTTCGAGAGTCCCTCGCGCGGCCGGCGGGCCCGCAACGCCTGGATCGACGCCGTCAACCACTACCTGCCCGAGGGAATGCGCCTGCGCAAGCCCGTGGTGGTCCCGGCCAACGTCTTGGTGATCGGGGCGACGAACCGCAAGGACGACCTCGACCCTGCGCTTCTGCGGCCGGGACGCTTCGACCGCTCCATCTACTTCGGGCTGCCCGGGCGCGCCGCCCGGGCGGACGTCATCGCCTACTACCTGGGCCGCAAGGCGCACGCGGACGAGCTCGACGTGCAGGATGCGGTCGACCGGATCGCAGGCATGACGTCGGGCTACTCCCCGGCGGCCCTGGAGCGCCTCTTGGACGAGGCGCTGGTCATCGCCCTGACGCACGGGCGAACGGCCATGACGATGCCCGACGTGGCCGAGGCGAAAATGCTGGTCGAGCTCGGGGTGACCGACCCGGCGACCTACACCGACGAGGAACGCGTTCGGGTGGCCACACACGAGGCGGGCCACGCCACGGTCGCTTACTTCCTGGGCCGGAGCCGCCAGCTCGATGTGCTCTCGATCGTGAAACGGCGGGACTCGCTCGGCCTGCTGCAGCACTCGGACACCGAAGAGCGCTTCACCCAGCGCCGGGACGAGATGGAGGCCCTGCTCCAGATCTGCATGGGCGGACTGGTGGCCGAGGAGCGCTGGTTCGACGAGGTCTCGACGGGACCGGCGGGAGACCTCTCGGCCGCCACGACCATCGGAGCGCAGATGATCGGCGCGTGCGGGATGGGCGACTCGTTGATCTCCATCGCCGCCGCCGGCAACGGCATCTTCAGCGGCGGGCTGGTGGAGAAGGTCCTGGCCGACAAGGAGGCTCGCGCCGAGCTCGACGCGCTGCTCGCTTCGTCACGTGACGCCGCCCGCATGATCGTCATCGCCCACGGAGACGTCGTCGAGGCCCTGCGCGACGCCTTGCTGCAGCGCGACGAACTGGTCGGCGGCGAGATCACCGATGTCATCACCCAATGCCTGGACGAGCTCACTCCACCGCGGGTGTCGATGACGTTTTGAGCGAGACCGCCCGACGGCCTCAGCGGAGCTCGGCGGGTCCCTCGTCGTCGTCCACCACTTCGGCATCGATGATGGTGGGATCATCTCGCGGCGTGTTCGGGGTTGCCGGCCCGAAGCCCGACCCGCCACCGCGAAAGGTGGCGAAGAACGGCCCCGAGCCTCCGGGTCCCTGGCCGAAATTGATCTGCAGCCGCCGGCCGGCCTCCGGTCCGAGCGCATCCCACAGCGGCACGGCGCGCCGGTGAACGACGGCATTCTGCACCCCGTAGGTCGCGCCCAGGTACAGCAGGAAGGACGACGCTTCCAGATTGCCCGCGCCGACGTGCTGCGCTCCGTACCCCCCGACGAAGTGCAGGCCCAAGGAGAGGACCCACAGTCCCATGGTGAGCCAGGTTCCCTGCCTAACGACCCAGTTGTTCGAGGTCCAGACCCTCACGGTGAGCGCGCGCACGGCGCCCAACAGGACCGCTCCGACGACCAGGGTGCCGAGGACCCACGCGACGTCGCCCCCGGTGACGTGATGCGAGTCGGTGTAGCTGAGAACCTCCGCGAGTCCGATCACCCCGAGCGCGACAGGAAGTCGCAGGTTCAGTGCACGTGGCACGGGCCGGATCCTGCGTTGCCGGCGGAGGACGTAGAGGGCGACGACGACGTCGAGCAGGACAGAGAAAAACACCGCCTATCACCTTATGGCCCCCTAAAGGGGCCGGACCCGCGGACGCTCTCCTACGCGGACACGCCCTCCAACGCCAAGAGGGCCCGCTTGAGGGGCAGCCCGCCCCCGTACCCACCTATGCCGTCACGGGCCAGGACTCGGTGGCAGGGCACGACGATGGGGATCGGGTTCTTCCCGTTTGCCTGGCCCACCGCCCGGGATCCCTTGGGCCGGCCGACGCGCTGGGCCAGTTCGCCGTAGCTGATCGTCTCGCCAAAGGGGATACGCGTCAGCTCGTCCCATACATGGCGTTGGAATTCGGTGCCGTCGAACCCGAGCGGAATGTCGAACTCCCGTCGGCCCCCGGCGAAGTACTCCTCGAGCTGGGCGGCGGACTCCCTGAGCACCGCGGGGGCGTCGTCGCCACCCGGGCGCGGGGCCCCCGCGTCGTTGGGCAGCCACACGCCGACCAGCCGATCCCCGTCGCTCCCGAGCACGAGACGTCCGATCGGGCTGTCCATGGGCATGGTGAATGGGGGCGTTGTCATGCGGCCTCGCGATCTTTGCGGTTCAGTGGTCCCCGCGTGCCGGGGAGCGCCCACAGGTGGACCATGGCGTAGCTCCGCCAGGGACGCCACTCCTCCGCCAGCGCCGACAGGCGGGCGGGGTCGTCGGGGAGCCCCAGCGTCCGGGCCGCCCGCCTGATCCCGAGGTCTGTGGGCATGAACGCATCGGGGTGGCGTAGCGCCCGCATGGTGACGTACTCGGCCGTCCACGGTCCGATCCCGGGCAGTGCCACCAACGAGGCGCGCAGTTCGGAGGGCTCCGATCCCGGGTCGATGACGACGGTGCCCTGGTCCACCGCCTGCGCCAGCGCGACCAGCGCGCGGCGGCGGCCGGCCGGCATGGAGAAGGCCGCCGGGAGGTCATCGGCCAGCGCCATGAGCGCTCCGGGGGTGGGGAAGAGGTGGGTGATCCCCCCCACCGGCTCGGGGAGGGCTTCCCCCGCCGCCACCACGAGACGTCCGGCGATGGTGCGCGCGCCCGGGACCGAGACCTGTTGCCCGATGATGGCCCGGACCGCCAGCTCGAACCCGTCGGTGGCCCCGGGCACCCGTCGGCCCGGGTCCGCCGCCACCAGAGGGCCCAGGAGCGGGTCTGGGCGTAGCGCCTCGAGGACCGCGACCGGATCGGCGTCGAGGTCGAGCAGTTGGCGGCAGCGAGACACCGCGGTGGTCAGATCGCGCAGGTCCGAGAGGTGGAGCTCCCCGACGACGAACGCCGGGGAGTCGCCTGGGTGATCCTGTGCCGACACCGAGACCACTGCATGCCCATGGGGGAGCCGGAGGCTACGGCGGTACGTGCGGTCGTCGAGCGCCTCCACCCCGGGTACGGCGCGGGTGCCGAGGAAGCCGAGTACCGAATCGGGATTGAAGGGGTGTCGGCAGGGCAGTCGCAGCCTGATCCCCTGGGCGGTGCCGTCGGTCGGGCCGGCGTTGCGGCTCCGCCCCGCGGGCCCTCGCGCCCGCAACCCGCGCGGGGTGTCGGCAAAGATCTCCTGCACCGTCTCGTTGCACTGGCGGACGCTGGAGAACCCGGCGGCGAAGGCCACGTGCGCGATGGGAAGCTCGGTCGTCTCGAGCAGGATGCGCGCCGTCTGCCCCCGCTGCGCCCGGGCGATGGCGAGCGGTCCCGTGCCGACCTCGGCGCTGACCACTCGTGTGAGGTGGCGCACGCTGTAGCCGAGGCGTCGCGCCAGTCCACCTACGCCCTCCCGGTCGACGATGCCGTCCCGGATCAGTCGCATGGCGCGGGCCACCACGTCGGCCCGCAGGTTCCACTCCGGCGAGCCCGGCGTGGCGTCGGGCCGGCAGCGTAGGCAGGCTCGGAATCCGGCCTGCTGCGCCGCGGCGGCCGACGCGTAGAAGCGCACGTTCTCGCGCTTCGGCGTTCGGGCGGGGCAGCTCGGCCGGCAGTAGATCCCGGTGGAGGTCACGCCGACGAAGAAGACCCCGTCGAACCGAGCGTCCTTGCTCTGCGCCGCTTGGAAACAGCGTTCGGGGTCGTCGATCACCGATGCATCGTGGCACGCCCGCCCCCCCATTACTGGCGGAAATCGGACATCTGCAGCGCCCCGCCGTCAACCCTGCCGATCTGGGCCAGGATCAGCCGGCGATGCGTGACGGCGTCGCCCCACGCCCGGCAGAGGGCCCAGATGCGTCTCGCGAACAGGTGGAGATCCCACTGCTCGGTGTGCCCGATGGCGCCGTACACCTGCAGGGCGGCACGGGCCGCCAGCTCGGCGGCGTCTGACGCCATGGCCTTGGCCATGGAGGCGTCGTGGGACGCGGTGGGCTGCGCCGTGGCCAACGACCAAGCGGCCCGGTAGGTGGCCGGCCGGGCGAGCTCCAGCCTGATACTGGCGTCGGCGAGCAGATGCCGTGCCGCGCGGAAGTCTCCGATCCCCCGGCCGGACCGATGTCGCTCTTTGGCGTGGTCCGCCGCCAGCGCCACCGCGCGGTCGCCCAGGCCGACCAGGAACGCGGCCGAGCCCGCCGCGGCGCGATCGACCATCAGTCCGACGCTGGCCTCGGCTGCTATTCCGAATGCCAGCAACGTGTCCGCGGACAACGGCCAGTGAACCGTGGAGAGATCGCGGGTGTGATCGAGCGACGGGGTGGGATGTGACCGGCAGGCTCGCGCAGGAACGCAGTGCAGTTGCCAGCCCGAGTCCGGATCGCAGCAAGCCAGGACGTAGACCTTGGCGTCGCGAGCCCCCACGACCCGTGGTGTGCGCAACATGCCGTCGGCGGACGCAGTGGTCGGGGAGGTCGGTCCTGCCGCTCCGACGTCGACGCCCCCGAGGGCGAGGGGTGCGTCGCCTGCGAGAAGGTCGCGTAGCGCGTCCACCGCCGGCTGGGCCGGCGACAGCGCGGCCAACATGGGCCCCACGACGCCCGCCGACTCGAGCAGGGATTCGGGGAGGGCCGACCACCCGGCCTCCTCCAAGATCCCCACCAGGTGCACGTTGTCCAGCCCCAGGCCGCCCTTGGCCGCGGGAACGAGCAGCCCCGGTAGCCCCAGCGCGGCCAGTGCCTTCCAACGGGCGCCCGCCTGCAGCGCCCGCTGCTCCCCGGTGGCCCGGTCGAGGTCGCGCAGCGTGCGCGACGGTGCACTGGTGCTCCAGTACCCGGCGCACGGCCCGTCGCAGTTGGAGCTGCTCGTCGCCGAAGGCGAAGTGCACGAATTTCAGCCTTCCGGAAGGCCGAGCAGGCGATCGGCCACCTCGTCGTGGTGGAGCTGGCGCGTGCCGGATTGGAGCGGGTCCGCCAGCGCGTCGACGTACCCCTCGAGCCATCGGTCCGGAGAGAGGGACTCAAGGAGCTCGGCCTCCGGGCCCAAGAGGTCCAGCGCCGAGCGGCGGATGCTCACTTCGGTCTCGGACCAAAAGATCTCGTTGCAGCTTGCCTCGGGCCCGGCGAGCCGCCCGGCCGCCTCCCTGGTGGCGATCCAGAAGGCGTGCAGCATGGTCGCCTGAGCGTCCACGTGCGCCCGGGCGACGGCATCGGCCGCCCAAGCAGGGCTGCCCCGTTGGCGGAAGAGGCCGATGAGCCGGGTGGCGGCCTCGGTGAGGGGAGCCGGGCTACGCAAGCCCAGACCATGGCCGGTGCCCGGGATAGACGCGACGATGTTCGCGCCGGCGCCAGGGTCCCCCAGCAGCTGAGAGTCGGGCACCTCGACGTCGTCGAAGAAGATCTCGGCGAATGCCGTCTGCCCCCCAAGGCGGGCGATAGGTCGCACGGTCACTCCGGGGGAGTCCAGCGCGACGAGGAAGCAGGACAGCCCCCGGCGGCCCTCTCCGTCCCCCTCGCTGCGGAAGATGCCGAAGCACCATCGGGCGAGGGCGCCCTGGGCGACCGAGGCCTTCTCTCCGTTGAGGATCCAGCCGTCACCGCCCGCACTGCGGACGGCCCGCCCGCGTACAGAGGCCAGGTCGTCACCGCCGCCGGGTTCGGACCAGGCTCGGCACCAGATCTCCCGTCCGGCGGCCATCGGTGGCAGGAAGCGCTCCTTCTGTGCCGCCCGGCCGTGCCCGAGAAGGGCGGTTCCCGCGACCGATATGCCGACCCGGCTCACTCGTAGGGGAGCCCCAGCGCGCGCGTACTCCTCCTCGAAGATCAGCCATCTCACCATCCCGGCGTCGCGACCGCCGAACTCGACGGGCCAGTTCACGACGGACCAGCGGGCTGCGAACAGGGTTGCTTCCCAGTCCCGATGGGCCTGAAGGCCGGCCGGAGTGTCGAGTGGCGGGAGCGGTTCGGTCGGGACGTGTGCCGCGAGCCACGCCCGTGCCTCGGAGCGGAACCGCTCCTCGTGCGCGTCGAAGGTCAGGTCCATGGCCCTGCGAATCTGACATACCACCCATCCGAATGACAAGCAGGTGAACGTCTGCCACGCGCATCCTCCCTTACCGGAGACGTTTTCTGGTCGTTCGCGGCCGGTGGCGGCCGGGACCGGCCACCGCCGGCCGGACAACCCGCAGCGATCGGGGATTGAACCTCTGCCGATCGGGGTAGTACTCGGGTTGGACGCGATGGTCAGGTTGCCCGTGCGTGCCGTAGGGCCTCCGGGTGGGTGGTCACCGTGTCCGGAAAGGTCGCGGCAACGACAGGGAAGATGCGAGGAGGGTGCATGCTGGCAACCGAAACGCAGGAGCTAAAGTTCGACGGGGGTACTCTCAGAGGAGTGAATGCATCTATGCCGGCACACGGCAATGATGGTGCCGGCTCAGACGAAGTGCTGAAGGCTCTCGACGAGTTGGATACCGTCCTTAAGGAGAACGCAGAACGCGAGCGGGCGCTGTTCCAGCGGATCGCGCAGGTGCGCATGGCTCGTGAGAACGGGCAGGAGTGGAAGTCGATCCTCGCCGGCGAGGACGAGCCGAGCACCGTGCAGCTGGTGAGCACGATCCTGCGTCGCCAGTCCGAGGCGAGCGGTTACCTGCGTCGATCGCTCGTGGTCGCCCTCAGGGCCGAAGGGCAGAGCATTCCCAGCATCGCGAATCTGTTCGGCGTGACGCACCAGAGGGTGTCGAACCTCCTGCGGCGGGTGGCGCAGGGGCGCGAGATGACGTCGTCGACCTAGCGACAGCTCCCACGTAGCGGCAGACGCACGTCGGGTCGGATATGTGGCTGGTGGCGGTTAGCTGCTAGACACATCCAGCGTGAAATTGGCTGTCCCCACCGAGACCCGACCCGGAGAGCGGCGGGTGGCCCTCGTTCCCGATGTGGTCAAGAAGTTGGTCACCGCCGGTTGGGAGATAGCGGTCCAGTCCGGCGCGGGCAGCGAGGCGGCATTCCCCGACGCCGCCTACGTGGCCGCCGGAGCGGTCGTTGCCCCCGGCGCCGCCGCCGCCCACGAGGCCGCGGGCCTGGTGGTGGGGGTCAACGCGCCGGGCGAGGAGGGCGCCGCGCTGGTCCCACGGGGAGCAGCGGTGCTCAGCTTCTTCCAGCCGGCGCAGTCGGCCGGGGCGTTGCGGATCCTGGCTGCCCGAGGGGCCACGGTGTTCAGCTTCGACCAGCTCCCCCGCATCAGCCGGGCGCAGGGGATGGACGCGCTCAGCTCTCAGTCCACGGTGTCGGGCTACCGGGCCGGCCTGGCCGCGGCCGAGCACCTGGGGAAGTTCTTCCCCATGTTCATGACGGCGGCGGGCACCGTCCCTCCGGCCAAAGTCCTGGTCATGGGCGTCGGCGTGGCCGGCCTGCAGTCCATCGCCACCGCCCGCAGACTCGGTGCCCTGGTCAAGGCCTATGACGTGCGGGCGGCGGCCAAGGAGGAGGCGGAGAGCCTCGGGGCCACCTTCCTCGACCTGGGCGTCTCGGCCGAAGGCGCCGGCGGCTACGCCCGGGAGTTGAGCGAGGAGGAGCTCGACCGCCAGCGGGCCGCTCTGGCCGCCGAGGTGGCCGCCTCCGACGTGGTCATCACCACCGCAGCCGTGCCGGGCCGCGCCGCACCCGTGCTGGTGACCGAGCAGATGGTCGAGGGGATGTCGGAGGGAGCGGTCATCGTCGACATGGCGGCCGACTCGGGAGGGAACTGCGCGCTCACCCGGGCGGGCGTCGTGGTGGACCACCACGGCGTGCACGTCGTGGGCATGGCGAACCCGCCCTCGGGTATGCCCACCCATGCCAGCTTCCTGTACGCCCGCAACGTGGCCAACGTGCTCGCCCTGATGGGGCCGGAGGGCAGCCTGGCACCGGACTGGGACGACGAGGTCGTGGCCGGCATGTGCGTCCTGCGCGACGGCAAGGCGGTCTCGCCGGCCGCGATCGAGATCCTCGGGAGCTCCGGGGAAGGGGGTGCCCCGTGATCGCCAATGTGACGGTGATCGTCCATCCGAACAGCACCGGCATCGTCGAGTACCTGACCGTCTTCGTGTTGGCGGCGTTCGTCGGCATAGAGGTCGTCTCCAAGGTTCCGAGCATCCTGCACACCCCCCTCATGTCGGGTTCCAATGCCATCCACGGGATCGTGCTGGTCGGGGCGCTCACGATCATGGGGGAGGCCAGGGGCACGGCCCAGCTGGTCCTCGGCTTCCTCGCCGTCTTCCTGGCCACGCTGAACGTGGTCGGCGGCTTCGTCGTCACCGACCGCATGCTCGAGATGTTCAAGTCCAAACCCCGCGAGCGCGCCGCGGCGCGGTGGCGGCGACACCGAGGAGCCGGGAGAGTCCGCGTGACGACGGCGGCCTCGCTGCCCTTGGCCACCGTCCGGGACCTCGTCTACCTCCTGGCCATCATCGGCTTCATCCTGGCCCTCAAGGGGCTCGGGTCGCCGAGGTACGCACGGAGGGGGAACTGGTTGGCCGCGGCAGCCGCCGCCGCCGCCATCGCGGTGACCTTCACCCTTCCCACGCTGCGACACTCGGGACGGAACCTGGTGCTGGCCCTCGTCGCCATGGTCCTGGGCGTCCTCGTCGCCGTCCCGGTGGCCCGGCTGGTGAAGATGACGGCGATGCCCCAACTGGTGGCCATCTTCAACGGAGTCGGCGGCGGGGCGGCCGCCCTCATCTCCATCATGGAGCTGCTGCGCCTGCATTCGCTCGGCCTCAAACCGGCGGTCTACGTGACGGCCGAGGTCCTGCTCGGGGTCCTGATCGGCTCCGTCTCCTTCTCGGGGAGCGCCATCGCCTTCATAAAGCTCCAGGAGCTGGTCACCGGGCGGCCCATCACCTACC
Source organism: uncultured Acidimicrobiaceae bacterium (assembly GCA_963779735.1). Lineage (GTDB taxonomy): Bacteria > Actinomycetota > Acidimicrobiia > Acidimicrobiales > RAAP-2 > Bog-473. The sequence continues at coordinate 31,032 of CAVZZJ010000008.1, read as the reverse complement.
CCGGGCAGCAGGCCACCAACGCCGTGGTGGCCGCATCCATCGGCGTGCTCATCGTCGCGGCGCTCCTGAGCGGCAACATCGTGTTCGTCTACGTCCTGCTGGGGTTGGCGCTGGTGCTCGGGGTCATCTTCGTGCTTCCCATCGGCGGGGCCGACGTGCCCGTGCTCATTTCGCTGTTGAACTCGTTCACCGGCCTGGCCGTCGCCGCGTCGGGGTTCGTGCTGGACAACGACCTCCTCATCGTGGCCGGCACGCTCGTCGGCGCCTCGGGCATCATCTTGACCCGCCTGATGAGCGCGGCCATGGGCCGCTCCCTGCCGAACATCCTCTTCAGCGCCTTCGGCGCCGTGATCACGGCCACCGGTGGCGAGGAGGGTGATGCCTCCCGCTCCGTGCGCACCGGCACGGCCGAAGACGTGGGCGTGCTCTTGGCCTACGCCCGCAAGGTGGTGATCATCCCGGGGTACGGCCTGGCCGTGGCCCAGGCCCAGCACACGGTGCGCGAGCTGGCCGACGCGTTGAGGGCCCGGGGCGTCGACGTCTTCTTCGCCATCCACCCCGTCGCCGGCCGGATGCCCGGGCACATGAACGTGCTGTTGGCCGAGGCCAACGTGCCCTACGACGACCTCAAGGAGATGGATGAGGCCAACGGCGAGATGTCCACCGCCGACGTGGCCCTCGTCGTCGGAGCGAACGACACGGTCAACCCGGCGGCCAAGACGACGCCCGGCAGCCCCATTTACGGCATGCCGATCATCAACGCCGACGAGGCCGACAACATCATCTTCCTCAAGCGCTCCATGCGGCCCGGGTTCGCCGGCATCGACAACGAGCTGCTCTACGACCCCAAGACGACGATGCTGTTCGGTGACGCCAAGGACACCCTGCACAAGCTCGTGGCCGCGGTGGCCGACGCCTGAGCGCGTGGGGCCCCGTGGGGGTCCCTGACCAGGTCCGGACCGACGCCGACCACTACGGTGATGTGGGTCCATGGAAGACGACGCCGACGTAGACGAACCGGCCCAAGTGACGGTGCCGACGGCGAGGCGACAGCGCCCACCTATCCGCTCCCAGCGCACGTTGCAGGTCATCCTCGGGCTGCTGTGGATCTTCGACGCTGCGTTGCAGTTCCAGCCGTTCATGTTCTCCAGGGGCTTCGTGAACACCTACCTCCTGGCCAATGCCAGCGGGCAGCCCGCCGTCATCCATTGGGTCATCACCAACGTGGGGAACTTCCTCGCGCCGCATGTCGACGTGTGGAACTCGTTGTTCGCGCTCACCCAGCTGGCCATCGGCCTGGGTCTGCTGTACCGGCCAACCGTGCGGGTCGCCCTGGCGATCTCCTTTCCGTACGCCCTCGGCGTCTGGGTGTTCGGCGAGGGGTTGGGTTTCGTCCTCTCGGGCTCGGCCAGCGCCCTGACGGGAGCGCCCGGCTCGGTGCTCATGTACGGGCTGATCGGACTGATGGCCTGGCCCCGCACGCGGGCCACGGCGGTGGACGGGAGGGAGGGGATCGACAAGGGAGTGGGCGTGGCCTCCTCGGCCGCGGCCCAGGGGATCGGGGGGGCGATCACGCCCCTGGCCGTGTGGAGCGGGTTCTGGGCGCTCGCCGCCGTCCTCTTCCTGCTCCCCGACAACCGGACGCGGACCTCCATCTCCAGTGCGATCACCGGGATGTCCTCGGGCGAGCCGGGAGCCTATTCCCACTTCCTGACCCATTTCGGAAACCATTTCGGCTCGGTGGGGACCACGGGCGCGTGGCTCTTGGCCACGGCGTCGCTGGTCATCGGCATCGGCCCCTTGGTGGCGCGTCGTCCGGGTGGATTCCTCTTCGCCGGTGGCCTCCTGGCGGCCCTCTTCTGGGTCAGTGGCCAGGGTCTGGGGGGCGTGCTCACCGGCAGCGGGACCGACCCGAACACCGGACCGCTGGTCATCCTCCTGGCCCTGGCCATGGTGCCCAACGCCGCGGCGGAACCATCCGCCTCTCGCACCCCCATGTCGACCCTGCTGCGCCGGAACCCGGGTCTGGCGTTGGGTGGCGGGGCCGTCCTGGTTCTCGTCCTCGTGCTCAGCGCCGCGTACCCCGCGCCGGCGCAGGAGTCGACGGGCATGGCCATGTCGGGAATGTCCATGTCCGGCATGACGCCATCGAGTGACACGGCCACGACCGCTTCGTGCACAGCGGGCAACTCGGGGGTGGCCCGGGCCGGTCTGGACCTGACCAACACCCCCTACATGATCATGGGGGGAACCGCCGGAATGAACATGAACGGCGCCGACGCGACGGCGGCGGCCGGGCTCAACACCACGAAGGCCAACTGGAGCTACACCGGACCGGCGTTGCCCACGGACATGGCGCAAGAGCTCCTGGCGGACGGGAACAACGGTCCCGACGAGATCCACATGGCGCTCACCGGGTGCGCGGCGCAGCCCACCTTCTCCCAGCAGATAAACGCCAACCAGTTCGTACAGTCCACCAGCCAGGCGGTGGCACGCTATGACGACCCGGCCGCCGCCGAAGCCGCCGGCTATGTCGCCGTGTCGCCGGTGAGCTATCCGGTGACGTACTACGTGAACCCCGCCATTGCGGCGGCCAACGCGGCGGCTCGGCGGACCCTGGACCCGGCCTACGTCGACGGCCTCGTCTACGCCACGACGCCCGACGGCCAGCAGGTCCTGGCTGCGGCCATGTACGTGCTGCCCTCCACCGTGCACATCCCGCCCATGCCCTTCGGGGCCCTCGTGCAGTGGCATAAGCGCACGGCGGTCTGTGGACCCGTCGACGGCTCGGCCACCACCCTCGCCATAACCGGTACCCCACCCTGTACCGGGAACACGGTCCAGAGGCCGACGCCCTACTTGACCATGGTGTGGCAGATCCCCGTGGCCGGCGGACCCACGGCCATTCAGCCTCCCGACATCCAGATCGTGGAGGCGGCTGTCATGCAGGTTGCAACCTCAGGATGAGGCCGCGCCTCCCCGTTCATCCCCGAGGTGGACGAACCCGCCGCCGGGATCTCTCTACGCTGGGACGATGGTGTCTTCCCCGACGTGGACGGAGCGGGGCAGAGCCAGGCTCCGGCTGGACTTCACGCCCACCTGCCGGCCGCCGGAGGCGCGCAGGCTGGTTCTGGCCACGGTGCTCTCCATCGCCGCCTCGTTGCTGGCCGACGCCGCACTGGTCTTCGCCGGGACGAGGGTGTTCCCCTCCACCAAGGGGTACGTGCATTTCGAGTTTCACGACTACGCCAGACTGACGGTCATCGGCGTGGTCATCGCCTGCGCCGCCTGGCCCGTCATGGCCTGGGTGACCTCGGCTCCCCGATGGCTCTTCTTCCGCCTGGCCATCGCCGTCACCGCGGTTCTCCTCCTGCCTGACCTCTACATCCTGTGGAAGGGCCAGCCACCGAGGGCGGTCGGAGTGCTGATGGTGATGCACCTGGCCATCGCCGTGATCACCTACAACGCGCTCGTTCGGCTGGCCCCGATGCGGAGCCGGCGTCCACGCCCGGGCTAGCGCGGAGCGACGGCGTCGACCTCGGCCAGGATCCCGGGGCCGGGCCTCCATCGGCCCGCGGCCACGTTGGCGTCGACCTGGGTCGCGTTGCTCGCCCCGGCGATGACCGAGGCCACGGGGGGGTGGGAGAGGAGCCAGCCGAAGGCGAGATCCAAGACGGTGTGCCCCTCGTGGTGGGCCAGGGCGTCCAGGGCGGCCACCTTGGCCAGTCGCTCATCGCTGAGCTCGCGCTTTCCCTCTCGCCCCACGCGGCCAGCCGGGTCCCTTGCGGAGCCTCCTCGCCCGCCCGGTACTTGCCGCTGAGGAGACCGCTGGCCAAGGGGAAGTAGGGCAAGAAGGCGGTCTGTGTGCGCTCGCAGAAGGCCAGGACCTCGTCCTCGGGCTCGCGGTGCAAGAGGTTGTACTGGTTCTGCACGCTGACGAAGCGGGGCGCACCGTCGGCCACGGCGGCGGCGGCCTCCTCGAGCATCCGCCCGGTGAAGTTGGAGCAGCCCAGCTCGCGCACCTTGCCCTCGGCGACCAGTTCGCCCAGCGCCCCCAGCGTGTCGGCGATGGGCGTCTTGGGGTCGGGCGTGTGCAGCTGGTAGAGGTCGACGTGGTCGGTGCCCAGGCGGCGCAGGGAGTCCTCGAGGGCCCGGCGCACGTAGGCCGGGCCCGCCCCACCCTCGTGGCCCTGGTAGGGGCCGCCGAACTTGGTGGCCACCACCACCTCGTCCCGCCGGGAGCCGAGGGCGGCGCCGAGGTACGCCTCGCTCTTGGCCCCCCCGTAGACGTCGGCGGTGTCGAACAAGGTGATGCCGGCGTCGAGCGCCGCCCGAACGACGGCGCCGCTCTCCTCTTGGTCCAGGCGCATGCCGAAGTTGTTGCACCCCAGCCCCACGACGCTGACCCTCAACGAGCCGATCGTGCGTGTCTCCATTGGTCGAGTCTCCCCTGGGGTCCTCCGGGCCGGTGTCCCGGACCGCCCGTAGCGTAGCGGCGCGCGGAGCGCCGGGTTCACCCGCGCGACGACCCGATTGGCTGACACGGCGGGTGGGGGGCGTACCCTGAGCTGGTGAGCAACGGTTCCGAGGAGAAGAGAGGCGCGCTCCCGGTGACCGAGGACGTGCCGCAGATCTACCCGAGGCGCCTTCCCGAGCCGAGCCGGCTCGCCCTGCTCCGCCGCAGCACCACCATCAGCAAGGTGGTGGGCACCCACTTCGCTCCCGTCGTGCTGCGGCAGGTCCGCACGATCCGTCAGGGCGCACTCCCCGCCGCGCAGTTGGCCCATCCGCTGCGCAAGAGCTTCGAGGATCTGGGTGGGACCTTCATGAAGTTCGGGCAGATCATCGCCTCGTCGCCGGGCATGTTCGGCGACGACGTATCCGACGAGTTCCGCGCCTGCCTCGACACGGGGCCGAGCGTCGACTTTCCCGAGGTGCGCCAGCGGGTCGAGGAGGACCTGGGGCGGCCGTTGCGCGTCGTCTTCGCCGAATTCGAACGCGAGCCGATCGGGAGGGCGTCGATCGCCGTCGTACACCGGGCCCGGCTTCACGACGGGCGTCAGGTGGCGGTCAAGGTGTTGCGGCCGAACATCGAGCATGTGGTGGCCACCGACCTTGACCTCATGCAGCCGCTGATGGAGATACTGGTCCGCCTCACCGGCGACCAGATGGCGGGGTCGACGCTGCAGCTCCTCGACGGCTTCCGGGTGCAGATCGGAGAGGAGATGGACCTGCGCAACGAAGCGCGGTCGCTCGTCCACTTCCGCCGCCTGCAGAGCGAGTTCGACCTGAAGCTGATGGCCGTGCCCGAGCCGTATCCGGACCTCTCGGGGCGCAACGTGCTCACCATGGAGTACTTCGACGGCGTGCCGATCGACGACCTCGCTCGGGTAGCCGACCTCTGTCCCGACCCCACGCCGCTCGTGCAAGAGGTGATGCGGGCGTTCTTCGTCACCACCGTGCGTTGGGGCGCCTTTCACGGTGACGTCCACGCCGGCAACATGATGATCCTGCGTGACGGGCGGATCGGGGTCATCGATTGGGGAATCGTCGGTCGGCTCGACCCTCTCACCCATCGCTTCTTCCTCTCACTTCTCTCGGCCGCGATGGGCAACGAGGAGGCGTGGTCCGACGTCACGCGGTTCATCACCGACACGTACGGTCCGGCGATCGGCGAGGCCGTGGGGATGTCGGGGGAGGATCTCACGGGATTCGTGCGCAGCATCTTCGAGCCGGCCCTCACCCGACCCTTCGGCGAGGTCAGCCTGGCTGGTCTTCTGCAGACCATTCAGCTGCAGGTGGCCCGGGCGCAGGGGGTCGAGGCGCACGCGCGCACGATCGGGGCGATCCTGCACCGCCTGCGGTCCCAGCGCCGCATACGGCGCATGGCCGACGAGTCGGGTGGCCTGATGTCCGCCTTCGACCGCGGCACCTTCCTTCTGGCGAAGCAGCTCATGTACTTCGAACGCTACGGGCGCATGTTCGTCTCGGAGCTGCCCATCCTCCACGACCGCGCCTTCATCGAACAGCTCCTCGAGGGGGTCGATCTGTCGGGTGCCGGCCAGGGGCACCCCCGGCCCCCGGCGGCGCAGGGCTAGGACCCGACTCGTTCGGGAGGGCCGATATGCTCGGCGTTGCCCAGTAGCCAACCGGCCAGGAGGTCGCTTGTGAAGGTCGTCGTGGACTTCGACGAGTGTGCCAGCAACGCAGTCTGCATGGGCATCGTGCCCCAGGTCTTCGAGGTGCGCGACGACGGCTACCTGTATATCCTCAACGAGAATCCCCCCGAGGAGCTCCGGGGCAAGCTGCGCGAGGCCGTCTACAGCTGCCCCACCGGCGCCATCTCGCTCTCCGAGGACGACTGACCCACGGTCACCTCGGGACACCTTCTGCGGTTTCCCACGGGTACGGCACGAACATGACTGCTCTCCCTCCACTGTCCGCACCTCGGGTCCGCTTCGCCCCGTCACCCACCGGCTACTTCCACGTGGGAAGCGCCCGGTCGGCGCTGTTCAACTGGCTCTTCGCGCGCCAGCGACACGGGACGTTCATTCTGCGGATTGAGGACACCGACGAGGAGCGCAATCGCCCGGAGTGGGCGGACGGGATCGTCTCGGCGCTCGACTGGCTGGGTATGCCCCCCGACGAGGGCCCGTACTTCCAGTCCGCCCAGGGCGAGGCCCACCAGGCCGCCATTGACGCTCTCTGGGCCAGCGGCGCGCTGTACGCCTGCGACTGCACCCGTGGGGAGATCGACGAGCGCACGCGGCAGCGTGCGACCGCCGGCGACCCGACGCCCGGCTATGACGGGTTCTGCCGCAGCCGTGGCCTGGAGCGGGGTGAAGGTCGGAGCCTGCGCTTCAGGACTCCCGACGAGGGCACCACGACGGTGGTCGACTTGGTCCGGGGAGTTGTCGAGTTCCCCAACCGGTCGACTGAGGACTTCATCTGCGTGAAGGGGAACGGCAAGCCGCTCTTCGTGCTGGCCAACGCCGTCGACGATCGCACCATGTCCATCTCCCATGTGCTGAGAGGCGAGGACCTCTTCCCCACGACGCCCAAGCAGCTCATGTTGTGGCGGGCCCTCAACGTGGCCCAGAACTTCGACGCGCCGTTGCCCACGTACGCGCATCTGCCGCTTCTGGTCAACGAGAGGGGGAAGAAGCTCTCCAAGCGGCGCGACCCCGTGGCGGTCGAGATGTACCGCGAGCAGGGCTATCTCCCAGCGGCCTTCCGCAACTATCTGGCCCTCCTGGGCTGGAGCCCGGGTGAAGAGGAGAAGGTACCCCTGGCGACCCTCATAGAGCGATTCCGGCTCGAGGACGTGCAGCGATCGCCGGCCTTCTTCGATGTGCAGAAGCTGACGCACATGAACGGGGTCTACATCCGGGAGCTGCCCACCTCCGAGTTCGTCGAGGCATCGCTGCCCTGGGTCCACCCCGTCCCGGGCCAGTGGGCGGCCGGAGGGTGGCGCGATCCCGACACCGGAGCCGCCGTCACCGATGGACCGTTGTGGCCCGCGGAGCGATTCGACCCCGGCGTCTTCGGGCGGATGGCCCCGGTGGTGCAGGAACGGGTGTCCACTCTCAGTGAGGTGCCGCCCCTGGTCGACTTCCTCTTCCTAGAGGATCCGCCCATCGACCCGGACAGCTGGCAGAAGGCCATCGGTGGCGACGGCGTGGCGCGGTCGATACTCCGGGCCGCGTGGGAGGCCTACGCCACCTGCGAGTGGACTCGCGACGAGCTTCATCGGGTGACCGGCGCTATCGGGGAGGCCAACGGTCGGGCCCTGGGGAAGGCGCAGGCACCGATACGGGTGGCCGTGACCGGCAAGCGGGTCGGGCCGCCCCTCTTCGAATCGCTCGAGGTCCTCGGCCGCGACGAGACCCGACGGCGCCTCGGCTCTGCCCTCGACCGGCTCGCGGCGGGGGAGTGGTGACCGTTGCCCCGCTCCGCGTCGCCCTCCGAATTTTCGGCATCGCGGTGGCGGCCGTGCTCGTGTACCTGGCCGTCAGCCTGCTGCAGGTCTGGTTGACCTCGCGCGAGTACGACCCCCACCCCGCCGCCGCGATCATGGTCATGGGTGCCGCTCAGTACAACGGCGTGCCCTCGCCCGACCTCCAGGCGCGGCTCGACGAAGCGCTGCTGCTCTTCCGCAAAGGCGACTCGAAGCTGATCGTGCTGACCGGGGGCAAGGAAAAGGGGGACCGCTTCACCGAAGCCCAGGCCGGAGCCCGCTATCTGACGAGCATGGGGGTGCCGGCTACCGACATCCTCCAGGCCGGGGGCAACAACACCTATGAGAACGTGGTCGACGCGCTCCCCGAGCTCCGGGCCCGGCACGCCTCCACGGTCCTGGTGACCACCGACCCGTTTCACGAAGACCGCTCCATGGCGATCTCCTCCTCCATGGGGCTGGAACCGTCGCCCACGCCCACCCGGACATCGCCCATCAGGGGTTGGTCGACCGTGCCGTACTTCTTGAAGGAGGCCGTCGGGGTCGGCCTGGGCCGTATCATCGGGTTTGGCCACCTGGACTGGCTCCATGACGCCTAGTGCCGCCAAGACCTGCTCACCGGGCTGCGGCGCAACACCGGCGGGCTCGGCTAACCTGATCCTCCACCCATTCGGGGGTGGTGTAATCGGCAACACGACTGGTTCTGGTCCAGTTATTGAGGGTTCGAGTCCTTCCCCCCGAGCACCGGCGGAATCCTCCGGGAAACCTCCGCTCGGCCCCATCGTCTAGAGGCCAAGGACACCACCCTCTCAAGGTGGCGACACGGGTTCGAATCCCGTTGGGGCTGCAAAAGATTTTCGTTAGAAATAGCTGTTCACTGGCTATTTCTGGTCTGACCGCTGGACTCCCTTGGACACCGTCAATGACCGCTGATTACTCATACTTAACGCATGGATAACGCATGACCGAACGGAGCGGTTGGTGCGATTTCAGTAGTCCACCTTCAACGCCAGGCCACTACAGGGAATTACGTCCCGTCGAGTGGTGGAGAAGCGATCCTCGGTCTGACGCGATGGTAGGCGCGTAGAACCGTCAGTTCACGTTGAGGAGCGTTAGCCCCAAAAGACGCAGGTGGGATCAGCGCCGATCTCGTCGAGGATCGTGCTGATGGGCTGGTTGGTGTCGAGATCGAAGTACATCGTCCACTTGCCGTAACGATCGCCGAAGTAGAGCGTCCAGGTGCCGTCGCCTTCGTAGCGGATCTGGGCGATGGGCATCTTGGTCCACTCACCGGGCGCGCCCTTCCAAACAGGGCGGCATTCATGGATAGAGATGGACTTGCCTCGAGTGGTGACGTCGAGGCGGACCTCGTCTTTGAACTTGGCGGGGACCCGTTCGCGGCACCACCGCTTGACCTTTTCGACATCGATCTCGGGAAGGACGCTGGCCACCCCGAAAGGCTAACGACCTCAGCCGGCCAGGGGTCTACTTTCAAGAGCGTCATCAGAGGCCTCGGCGAGCGCTGCCGCTTCGTTCCTTCGGAGCTGGGCCATCGAGGTCTCCGACAGGTAGCGACGCTCGGCCACCTGCCACTCGTCATGGGTCTCGACCACCACTGCGGTCACCAGGCGTTCGACCGCTTGGTCGTTAGGGAAGACCCCGACCACGTCGGTGCGCCGCTTGATCTCTCGATGGAGTCGCTCGAGGGGGTTCGACGACCAGACCTTGCGCCAGTGGGATTCGGGAAACGCCGAGAAGGCCAGCAGAATCCTCTTTGAGTCAAGACCCTAATTTCAGGGCCTTCGGGCGCGACGAAATCGACCCGTCGCGAGACGGCGCAGTTGCGTAAGCTTGGGTGTGGTCCGGGAGTGACTTCGCCGAAGAACCAGCCGTGCAGGGTGTAGAGCCGGTCACGCAGGCTACGAGTCGTTCCCTAGTGTCCTCCCGGACCCCTCATTGAACGTCGAGGAGTAACTGGCGGTACACGGCGTTGGAGACCCGGCGCTTAAGCGATCGGAGGGCTTCGCGCTTGGTCTTGCCTTCGGCCACTTTGCGGTCGAAGTAAATACGTCCTGCAGTTCCGGGATTGCGGATCTGGGTGACAGCCACCATGTGCAGGGCGTGGTTGATCTGCCGATTACCCCGTCGAGAGACCCGATGGATTGTGCGTCCGCCCGAGGAGGGCTCGATCGGGGCAGTGCCGTTGTAAGAGGCGTAGGCATCGCGATTGGCAAAGCGCCGAATGTCGCCCGAATGCCCGATCAGCGCAGCGGCATGGATGGGACCGACACCATAGATTTCGGTCACACCAGTTCCCGAAGCCTTGATGGCAAGACGAATCCGTCGATGCGATTCCTTGACCTGGACGTCCAGGCGACGAAGGTCCTCGAGGAGTTCGAGGACCAGGTCGTAACGCGTCTGCTGGGCCGGCGTCTCTGGAGACAGTTTGGCCATGAGCGACTCGGCATCCGAAACGTAAAGTTCCTTAGAGATTCCTCCGGGTGCGAGTTCGGCCAAGAGAGCGTGGACCCGTCCGACCGTTCGAATGCGCTGTACCCCGATGTCTCGGTTGCGCTTGGTTAGAGGCGCAGAACTTCAGTGTGGTCCGCTGGTGCAACGGATCGAAGCCTGGGTGCGCGCAAGGCCGCGACGGCAATCGAGTAGGCGTCGTTGGGGTCGTTCTTATTGGAACGCTCGGTCGCGAGAACTCTGATGCGAGAGGCCAAGGTCGCTGGCACGTCGAGAACGTCCTCACCTCGAGCGACCAGCTGCTGGGCCAAAAGGTAACCAAGTCCACCGGCTGACTCGATGGCCCAAGTTCGCTTTTCGAAGGTCGCCGCCCACTCCAGCAACTGATCAACCTGGCGCCGGGTCGCTCGGACCCTGACGCTGGCCACTGCGTACGGGACTTCACGGAGTTATGGCAGGCAGCCGACAAGATCGTGTACTCCAAGTCGTTGGAAACCGTGTCAAGCGCCAAAACGCGCATAGAGCGCAAGTTCGACCCGATGGTGATCAAAGAGATGAAATCCTCCCAGGAACGAGACATCACCGTGGGCGGCCCCAACCTGGCAGCGCAGGCTTTCAAGGCTGGGCTCGTCGACGAATGCCAGCTTTTCCTGACGCCCATTGTCGTGGGAGGTGGCAAACCATCACTGCCCAACAACGTCCGCCTTGACCTCGAACTGCTCAGCGAGCGCCGTTTCCGCGGCGGCGTTGTATTCCTCCACTACCGCACCTCGATGGCTGACTCAGAGCATCCCTGAACGCTGCCGGACGTGGGCGCGGCCTACCGCCCCGACTGGGGCACCTCTGGAGTCTTTGCCGCCGGATATTTGGGGCACTCGCAGGTCTTTGAATGACGGTGCGTAAAAGGGCCGTCGTCGTTCTGGCCTCTCGTTGCAGTTCGACCGATCTTAGATGATCAGGGTGCAATCACGGAGTTGGACGTATCGCGTTCGAGGAGTTCGGCCAGTTGCATTGCAGGCTGCGGCCTGGCGAAGTAGTAGCCCTGGGCCGCTTGGCATTCCAACCCCTCTAACGCCTCCATCTGATCAAGTTCTTCTACCCCTTCAGCCACGGTGCGAAGGCCAAAGTCGCTAGCGAGCGACTGGATCGCCCGAATCAATCGGCCAGGCTCGGGGCGTTTGGCGACGTTGGTGACGAAGGACTGATCGATCTTGATCGTGTCGACAGGAATCTCGCTGAGCAGGCTCAGTGAAGAGTACCCGGTCCCAAAATCGTCGATGGCGATTTTCACCCCGAAGCTTCTCAGTTCGGTAAGGACGCGGAACGTCTTCGGCACATCCACCATGATGGCGCTTTCGGTAATCTCAAGTGTGAGGCGCCTCGCCTCCAGCCCAGAGTTGGTAAGTGCGCCGCGGACGGTGTCGATGAGGAGTGGATCGCTGAGCTGGCGAGTAGACAGATTGACGCTTAGACCAAGGCTCTGACTACCGGCCACTCCTCGTGTCAAGACCTCGAACTCCTTGCAGGCTTGATGGAGTATCCATGCACCGATCTGGACGATGATCCCCGAGGACTCGGCTACGCCGATGAATTCGCTCGGCATGACCAAGCCGCGCTGGGGATGATTCCATCGAATCAACGCTTCAGCGCCGACAATGGTTCCCGAAGGGAGGGTGACGATGGGTTGGTAGTAAGCCTCGAATTCACTCTGGTCGAGTGCATGTCGTAGATCAAGCTCCATTTGCATGCGATCGAGGATCGTCGAATGCATGTTGGTGGAGAAGACTTCGTAGCGCCCCTTGTTCGTCGTCTTGGCTGCGTACATGGCTAGATCGGCGTTTCGAATGAGGTCCTCGGCGCTCTCGGTGCCAATGTCATTCAGTGCCATCCCCATGCTGGCCGTCACGAGGACCTCGGAAGATTCGATAAGGAAGGGCCGCGCGAACGACTCGATGATGCGTTCGGCTGCGGCACTGGCATCAAGACCGAGGGCGACGCCTTCGAAAAGCGCTGCGAACTCGTCGCCACCTATGCGGGCAATGGCGTCGGCGTCACGCAGGGTGGTTGTTAGCCTCTCAGCCGCCTGCCTTAGCAGTTCGTCGCCAAGCGTGTGGCCATGCAGGTCATTGACGTTTTTGAACTCGTCTAGGTCGATAAAGAGAACGGCGAGTTCACCGCCCATCCGGCTCTGGCGGCGCAGAGCCTGATCGAGGTGCTCTGAGAACAGGGCACGGTTGGCCAGACCGGTGAGCTGGTCGTGGAACGCCTGGTGGCGGAGTTGATCTTCGAGTGTCTTTTGATCCGTGATGTCTCGACTGTTGAGTACCAACCCGCCGACGCTGGGCTCGTGGATCAGGTTGGTGATGATGGACTGGAGGAAGCGCCACGAGCCATCGGCATGACGGACCTGCCACTCAGCAACCATTTCACCGTCGGAGTCCTCCATCACGAAATCGACAATGGTGCGCCAACGTGGCTGATCAGAGTCATAAAGAGCGGCCACAAAGCTAGACCCATCGGTACCGTCCACATCCCAGCCGAGAACTCGCGCAACGGAGGGACTCTGAAACAAGATGATCCCGTCTCGGTCGACGATGGTGACAAGGTCCGAAGAGTTCTCAACGAGCGCGGAGAAGCGGGCTTCACGAGCCTGCAATTCCGTCGTGCCCAACTCCACTTTCTTGTTCAGATGGACCTCACGCACTGACATCCGTCGCACTCCACCAAAGAGCTCGGTCACGAACTGGCCGATCAGTACAAAGAAGATGCCCCGACTCACCCAGTCGCTCAGCGCCTGGGGGGTGTGGGTGGCTACGTCTGCGGGTAGGAGCGGCCCCGCCACGAACATCGATATCACCGCGGTCGTCAGCGCCCCGTACGGCCCGAATCGGAGACCAGCCAGGAACACCGGAATGTAGAACCAGAGCGGTGCCACGTTCGTTCCGCCGCCGAGAAAATACGCCCCGACCCACGACAAGCCGGTCAACAGAGCAATGATCTCGATCGCCATCGGCGCGGACATGTTCATGAGGGTCATCGAGGCGATGATCCGATCCGCGAGAGGTCTTGGAACCGTCGAATCGATTTGAGTAATCCGGTCCGCGTGTTCTTGGGTTCCTACGTTGCCCATGGATTCACCCTCTGGCGAAGAACCCTACGGACGGCCGCACTATGTGAGCCCAACATTGTCACTACGTTCACCCAATGCTTGCGATAATAGGCGAATGGCTGGCCATTTCGGTTTTTCGAGACCAAGGATCAAGCGGAAGCATCGGCCGCCACTGTCAGCCGTTGCCAGATGCTCCTCTTGGCGTCGAAGATCGAAGTGTGCGAGGTAATCGCCACCGGTGAAGTGGGATGGGCGAGGTCTTGGGTAGCCCCGTTCGCCGGTTCGGCGGGGCACATTCTGGCCCATCTGACGCCGACTGCTAGTAATCGCGAGCACACCGCTCGTTTCCGAAGACTCGGAAATCGGGCAGGATCGCGACGCTGGGCGCCCATGGACCCACCGGTTCGTGAGCATTGACTCAACACAGGTCGTTCCAGTCCGCACCACCCACCCACCCTCCCTCCCTCGCTTCGCTTGCCGGGCCTATCGGCCCTTGGCATGGGCCGTGCGCGCGTCGCCAGTTACCGGTCCACCCGTGCTCCTGGCTCTCCTGTGGGCCTCACCAGCGCGTGGCAGGTCGTTACGCTCGCCCTTTGTAGCTCGGGAAGCAATGCAGGCAAGGTGCCAACCCACTGCTGATGGCCACCCCGACATGCACCCCCACGACCTCAGAAGGTGAGCCTCCCCGGCGCTCGACCGACCCTTGTGCAGTAACGAGGGCCTTGCAGCCTGGTGCCTTGTGGAATGCCGTCGACCATGCTGAACGGAAGACATGCGGAGGGAGATCGCGAGGCTTGCAGCGATGGCAGTAGACGATGTTGTCGGCATCGCAGGGGGAGCCTGTCGTCCACTCTGCTAGTGCAGCGGCAATGAAGGTCGGCAGGCAAACTACACCCTTGTATTTTGACGCGCAGTCGCGCATGATGTAGAGGTTGGAGTTGGCGCGTTGAAAGAGGACGTGCATGGCTCGGCCAGCGGAAGTGTTCGTCAGGACGTTGCGCGGCAAGGAGCGGCGTTGGCTGCGCTCGCTTCGACGGCGAGGCACCGAGTTCGCCTCGGCCGTGATGGTGCGCAGAGCGCAGGTGATCGACATGTCCAGGCGTGGCTACAGCGCTGCGGAGATCGCCGACGCCCTCGACGCGACGGGCGATTGGGTGCGCAAGGTGATCCATGAGTTCAACGACATCGGACTCGAGGCCCTCGTGCCAGCGTGGGGTGGGGGCAGGCCAAAAGTGATCACCGACGAGATCCGCGCCCGCATCATCGACATCGTCGACTCACGCCCCCAAGAACTCGGCGAGCCCTACACGACCTGGTCGCTCTCGCACCTTCGTACCTATCTGATGCGTGCCGGCGTGGTGAAGACGATCTCGAAAGAGCGCCTGCGGGTGATCCTCCTCGAAGAGGGCCACACCACCCAGTCCACCAAGGGCTGGAAGCACTCGCCTGACCCCGAGTTCTCCACCAAGGCGGCGCGGCTGCGACGGTTGTACGCGGCGGCCGAGTCCGGACGCCTCGACGGAGTGCTGGTGTGCTTCGACGAGCACGGCCCGGTCACCCCCACTCCCAAAGGTGGGCGGGGCTGGTGGAGGCGGAGCCGCCCTGGGCGCATCCGGGCCAACTACCGAAAGCCTCACGGAGTGGCCCACTTCTTCGGTGTCTATGACGTAGGGGCTGACCAGCTCTTCGGCCGCTGGTACTTCCGCAAGGGAGCCGACCATGTGATCGCCACCTTAAAGATGATTCGGGCCCGTTATCCGGGTCAGCGCATCTGGGTGATCCAGGACAACCTGTCCTCGCACTGGACCAACGAGGTGCGCACGACGGCCCGCCAGCTGTCGATCACCTTGGTGCCTACGCCCACCTACGCCAGCTGGCTCAACCGCATCGAGTGCCACTTCGGGGTGATGGTCAAGGCTGTCTTCGCCGGCTCGGACTTTTTGGACCACGAAGAGATCCAGGCCGCGGTGTCCGCTTACCTGCGGCGCCGCAACGTAGAAGCCCGCCGGAACCGGGACGAACGCCGGGCCGCTCAACAGGTACGTCGCCTGCGCCGACGCCGGGCCGCCCAGCGCCTCCGCCCTGTGGCCTGAGCGGTCCCATAGCATCGCCTTTGTGGCCATCCCCGAGCGAGCACGCCTCGAACTCGAACGACGCCTCGAGGCGCACCGAAAGGATCGCTGGCCCTCACTAAAAGAGGCTCGGGTCCGCTTCCACGCCCCCTACGCCTATGTCGAGGCCACCATGCCTGACGATTACGACCAGCCGCTGTTCCGACTGCGCTGGACCGGTCACCCCCAACAAAAGTGGGCCTTCGCCATATGGCTGGCAAGCAAGGACGGCTACGAGAGATCGGTGCTACCCAGTGGCTCGCTCGTTGGCACGGTGGAAGAGGCGATGGACTGCGCATGCGGCCTCTATCTCGGTGACATCAGTGCGTGGCAATTACCCCGTCAACGTTCCGCGCCTCGCCACTAGTCGCATGTCGACCTCCTCTTGGAGCGAGGATCGCTGTTGGCACCCATCGCCAATGCAAGGATCTCACGGCGACGGGACTAATGGCTCTGAGGGGAAGGAGAAGCAACCAGACTGCAACCGCAAGGCGCGCTGAGGACTCCCGAAGGTGCCGCAATGTCCCGATCTACGGGTCCACCCTCACTCCCGACAGCTCGGCTCTCAGGCGCTCCAACTCGCAGGAGGGGGTCATGAGGTGCCCTGACTGTCGCTCGGTCCATCGGGATTGACAGATGTCCAGTCCCTCCTTCGCTTCCAAAGCGTGGCATTCGCGGCGATTGCAGCGGTGAGTAATCGGCCGGCGAAGTAGGTCCAGAGCAATAGCGCGAGGGAGATCCCGATAGCCCCGTAGAGCGAGGACTTCCGTGAAACCTCATGAGCAATGTAGGTGATCGTCAGAACGTGGAGCAGTCCCACGCCGATGCCGACGATGGCAGCGCCAGGTATAAGTTGCCACCATTCGCATGCCTCATGGGGCAGCCACAACGAGGCCAGGAACCAGGCGGCTGCCGAGGTGACGACCGTTAGTACGACGGCCAACAACCGCAGCCCGATCGACTGTGAGTTCAGCCAAGCGACCAGGTCGGTGAGGCCGAAGAGAACGGTGACGACTCCTAGGAGGATCAATGGTGCCCACAGCGTGGGATTGCCCGCCGGCTGCATACCCCAGATCAGGCGGTGGACAATCCAGAGCACCCTCACAAGGGATCGGGCCGTAAATGTCAACGCTACTCCCGCCAAGATCAGCGCCAGGATGCGGTTGGCCGGGGACAGGGTACTCGTACTGGCCACGGCGCTCGCCAGGAGACCGCCGATGCCCGCAGAGTTGGCCGCTTCCTTTGGGTTCTGACCCACAGCGGTCGACACCAGACCCAGTCCGGTAAGGACCACGAAGGCATACGGGACGAGGAACATGAAGAGACGGAAGGCCACAGCCGCTGCCAGTACGCCTCCTCCGGTCTGGGCATCGTGTTCGACCGCCTGGAACGCGGTGTCAATCGATGCGGAGTCCGCCCGACGGGCCTCGATATCGGCTCGCGTGCGCTGGACCCGGCCTCGGAGCCTCTCCCGGCGGGAGGGCACCGAACCCGAGGTCGCCGCGCCCTCAGAGGTGCCATTCAACTCTGCTGGAACTTGCTTGCCTCCAGGGCCGTCCCTTGAGCTGTCGTCGCCGGTCACATCCCATTGTCCACCAGGATGGCCGGGGGAGATCGCGTGCGGGCACGAACGTGGCGGAGAACCCGTTGGGTGCGAGGTGTGTGAGAATCCAACGGCAGCACCCCGCTGCGCACCCAGGCCCAGCCGCAAAGGGAGACCAAGATGGCAATCGACAGTGGCACACGCTCGGCAATGCCGACCAACCCATACGGCGGGATGCCTGGGATGGGCCTGCAGTTTCCGCCGTACTACAAGCCGACACCGTCGGTTCGATCCAAGAACAACTACTTCCCGAGCAGTGAGGATCTCGGACCCGATGAGATGCGGATCTCGTTCGTCGGCAGCTGCCCGTTCCCGCCCCGACGTGAGCAGGCTGGCACTTGCATCATGGTCGAGCTGGGCAACGGCGACCGCTTCTTCTTCGACTTCGGGCCGGGCTGCGTCAAGAATATTCTCGCCATGGGCGTTCCGGTCCAAGAGATCAACGACATCTTCCTCACCCACCTCCACGTCGACCACTACCACGATCTGTCGTACCTGCTCCCATTCTCTGCGTGGGCAGGACGCTGGAAGCAGCCGCTTCGGGTGACCGGACCGTCGGGACGCCGTGACGATCTCGGGACCAAGGCGATGGTGGCGGGTATGAAGGAGATGCTCAAGTGGCACATCGAGGCATTCGACGCCTGTCCGATCGGGGACGGCTACGAGGTCGAGGTCAATGAGTTCGACTGGAAGGACGAGAACGGTATCTGTTACGAGAACAACGGCGTGACGATCCGGCACTGGCGGCGTTCGCACGCAAAGGACGGTGCCTCGGCCTACCGCCTGGACTGGAACGGCCTGTCGTTCGTGTGGACCGGGGACGGTCGCCCCGACGAGCTGACGGCCAAGTACGCCCAGGGTGCTGACGTGTTCGTCACCGAGTGCCAGCCTGACCTCTCGCGGCTCAACCTCTACAAGTACGGGTTACCTGAGTTCCTCTACAACTACACCGTGGACATCCACCACACGTTGACCTACGCCGCCGGATACCTCATCAAGCAGGTCAACCCGCGCTGCGGGATGGTCACGCACCTTGCCTTCGACAACGACACCCTCAACGAGACCACAGCCGACATCCGTGCCCACTGGGATGGGTTGTTCCTCTATGGCGCACCGGACGTGGTCGTCGTCAACGTGACCAAGGATGCCATCTGGCACCGCGAAGCCGCTCTGCCAGGGTTCGCTGGGCAGTCCTTCCCGAACCCCACCGTCCTCTTCGGCGACCCCTTGCCCATAGACACCGGCAAGGGGATCGTCCCGCAGCCGAGGCTTCCTCGCGAAGAACAGCAAGAACAGCTCACGCGGGACCTTGAGATCGACCCGAGGAAGTACTACCCTCCCGGCGTCTACCGGGAGCCACTCACTAAGCTCCCCGATCCCCAGGAAGTCGATCTGCTTGAAATGGCGACGGTGTTGGGCATCGACATCACCAAGTTTCTCAGCTAGAGGACGGTCGTCCAGTAATGGAGGTCGCCGCCCACGACGCTATGCCCGTACCACTGACCATCCTTACGGGTTTCCTTGGCGCGGGGAAGACGACGCTGCTCAACCGTATCCTGACGGGGGATCACGGGCTGCGGGTGGGAGTCCTCGTCAACGACTTCGGCTCGATCAATATCGACGCCGAACTCGTTGTCGGGGTGGAAGGCAATACCATCAGCTTGGCCAACGGCTGCGTCTGCTGCGAACTGCGCGACGATCTCGTCGAATCGGTCGCGTCCCTGCTCGCACGCCCCGAGGTGGTCGAGTACGTCTTACTAGAAGCCAGCGGCGTCGCCGACCCGGGCGGGATCTTCGTCACGTTCAATGATGCCGATCTTCGCGACCGAATCAGGCTGGACGGCGTCACATGCGTAGTGGACGCCGACCAACTCTTTGCCTACCGTGAATATCCCGGCCTGATGGGCCTCAAGCTACTCCAGGTCGGCTTCGCCGATATCGTCATTCTGAACAAGGTGAGTCTCGCCGGGGCAGAACAGGTCGATAAGGCCAGGGCCTGGCTCGACGACCACTTCAATCGGCTACGCGTCATTGAGGCTGACCATTGCGAGGTACCCTATCCGATTCTCCTTGGTGTGGGGCGGTTCGACCCCGCTCAAGCCGATCTCGCACCGCCCGATGACATGCACATCTGCGCGGACCCTACGTGCCAGGAGGAACATCCTGAGCATGGTCACGCAAAGGCCTTCAGTACGGTCAGCTACACGACAGATCAGCCGCTCGCGCTTGAACGCTTGCGAGAGGCCCTGCGGACCTTGCCTGGAAGTGTCTACCGCGTCAAGGGGATCGTCCACAGCTCCGACGAGCCGCGGCACAGGGCAGTCGTCCAAGCGGTCGGACGGCGCGTAGACATCACGATTCAGAGCGAATGGGGTGAGCGCCCAGTTCGGACGCAGATAGTGGCAATCGGTGCAGCGGGGAGCTTGGACACGGGGTTACTGGAGAAAGCATGCGGCTCCTGTATCTCTCTGCCAACCTCGTCAGCCGTTGGCGCGGACTGATCGGGATCTGACGCTCAGTGAGTATCCGCGAACGTGGTCGTCGAGTCAAACTATCCCCAGCACGTAGCCGCATCGGCTGCAGTAGACCACGCGCACAGACAGGATAGGTTCGTCGGCTTCGGGGTCTTCAGTTGCTACGTCGATCACCCGGTAACGGGCACTGTCGACAAGACCGGCCCGACAGCGAGGGCAGCGAGGTGGGTCAGTCTGAACCGCGATGTCCCGGCTCTTCACCGAGGGGGAGAGATCTGCATGCGTACCAACTATGTCGTCGGCAGTTCCCGACATGAGAGCGATAACCATTTGGCGAAGATCCCCCATGTCGACGCCCAAGTTCTGAACAACCGTCGCCCACACCCCTTCGCCTTCACGAATCAATCCCAACAGTAGGTGCTCAGTCCCGATGTAGCCGTGGTTGAGATCTAGGGCCTCGCGAAGGGACATTTCAAGGGCACGCTTTGCACGGGGAGTGAACGGCGGCGATCCGGACGGTGCGGTGCCGGCCATGCCGATCGTCTTCTCTACCTGATATCGCGCTGCTTCCAGCGTGATACCACAGCGCCCAAGGGCAACGCCGGCAAGTCCACCTTCCTCGCGGATGAGTCCGAGCAGGAGGTGCTCTGTGCCAATGAAGCTGTGGTTGAGCAGCCGTGCTTCCTCCTGGGCCAACGTGAGGACACCCCTGGCTCGGTCGGTGAAGCGTTCGAACATGAGGTAAGGCTACTGGGCGGGCCCAGAAGTGCGCTGGCGTCAGTGTCCTGGGCGGGATCGGGGTACGGCGAGGAGTCGGAATATTAGGCGGCTGCCCGCCGCCTCCTACGCTGCACCTGCAGCCATACGGCGAACCCCACAAGCCCGAGCGCCACCACCGGCAAGGCGACGACCGAGGCAGCCTCGGGTGCTGATGCGGGAGGGGTGCCAAGTGAACCGTCGCCCGCAGGGAGCCCGCTGTTCGTTCCACCTGTCGTATTGGCCGTGACGAAGAAGGGCTGTGACCAGACGTGCGGCTGTGCGAAGTCGTTGAAGTTGTCGCCGATGTAGAGGATGCACTCGGTAGCTGGTGTGTCACCGCAGTCGATCGGGTTGGCGACTGACTCACTCAAGTCTGCATCGGGAAGGGCGTACACGGGGTAGAGCAAGCCCGGCGGGTTGTGCAAGTTGACGCTGCCATCCTCGGACGGCACGATGACTGGCCCACTGGCGGTGTGCCCGTCACACGCTGTAGGGCTCAAAGGGATCACGCCGTTGGGTGCGGCGCACTCCACGACATTCAAGTACGTACTCGGAGAGAAGACGTTATTTGCCGGAATCACGATGTTGATGAGTTGGCCACTGGCAAACGGCGTACCCGCAGTGTAGGTGCCCACGGGCAGGGCTGAGTTCGGAACCGATGTTCCACTTGTGGGTCCAGTCGGGGGGGCCTCAGGAGTTCCCGTGCTCAACTCGAACGCGCCCATGTCGCAGGGATAGCCGCGGTTCATACCGCGTTGATCAGGAACAGCGCAGGCGAGCGTTAGCCCGACGGGCAGATAAAAGGTCGAGGGGATCACCGCCGCGGCAGGATCGGGCGAGGAGGTAAACGGCGAGGAAGTGGAAAGAAGGGGGATCGTCTCGGTCGGCCCGCCGTTTGAAGAGAGGGTCCCGAGGTAGTCGTCGATCACCGAGGAGTCCGAGACCGAGTCATTGGATGCGCTGAGGCCACAGCTTCCGTCGTCGTCGATGTTGTACCCGGCGTCGGTGGCTGAGGTGTCTGGGCTAAAGCAATCACCACCACCGCCCTGGTCCGCGATGATGTCCGCGGCCAAGATCACGGTTGTGGAGATGCCATCGTTGAGTATGCCGCCCCCATCGCCGGCAGTGTTCCCTGTAATGGTGGAATCCTCTAGGGTCATGCCAAGGTCGAAAATGCCACCACCCTGTTCGGCGCTATTGCCCGAGATGGTGGAGTCCTCGACCGTCATAGCCGAGTTAGCCTGAATGCCGCCACCGTCGATGTTGGCGCTATTCCCCGAGATGGTGGAATCCTCGACGGTCAATGATCCGTAACTGCCATCACTGAAGATGCCGCCGCCGAACTCATTGGTGCTGTTCGCCGAAATGGTGGAATCTTCCACCGTCACTGTGCCAGAGCTTTAGATGCCACCTCCCAAGCCTCCACCGCCGTTCCCCGAAATGGTGGAGTCCTCTACTGTGACCGTGCCATTGTTGGCGATGCCGCTCCCTTGATTATCTGAGATGGTCGAGTCTTGGACGGTCAAGATGCCGACATTGGAGATGCCACCTGCACCTTCTGGGTTCGTGTTGTCGGAAACCGTTGAACCGAGCAGAGTGAGCGTTGTTTCGTTAACGATTCCTGCACCCGTGCCACCCTCGATCGTGACTCCCGACACAGTTGCAGTGGCACCCACGACGAGCACGCTGTCGCCGTTACCGTCTAGGACTACTGTGCTGCCGGGTGTGGTCGGCTGCAAAGTGATCGATGTCGTTATGACGAAGGACGTGTCACTAGGTGGTTGGTACGTGCCTGCAGCGAGGTCGACAGTGTCGCCAGAAATAACGTCGGAGAGGGCGGTCGGGAGCGCGCAGGCATCAGCCGTATCGGCGCAGGTGTTTTCTCCTATCGCATTGGGTGCGGCGTACAAGGTCACGCAGGGCGTTGTGGTGCTACTGCATGGTGGAGGAGCCGTGTAACTCGGCGCTGTTGTAGTGGTCGTGGTGGGGGTGGCTGAGGCCGCGGTGTCGGTGACGGCGAACGTGATGAGCGCGCCTGACATGGCTGGAAGGACCAGCCGGTACGACCAAAGGAACCGCCGCATGCTCTTCATCCGAAACGCAACGTCCGCCATTGCCCATAGCTACAGGAGAGTCATGGGCGGATCAACTGGGATTGCGGCGATGCCTCGGCATTGTCACGTTGCGTCACAAACAGTTCATCCTTTGTTCCCGTTGAGTTCGACATGTTGAACACCTTGGGGACGTAGTGAGTGCTAGGAGCTGCGACTTTGGCGTCCCGTCGATCATGCGGCTAGCGGTCCCCATTTGTGGGTGAACGTTATGGGGTGGTGTTGGTCCCCATCACGGAGCTGCGGCTGTCAGCTGACGACATCGTGGCCGAGCGCGAGGGGAACGGCTGGCGGCTGGTCTCCAAGAGGATGGACCGGTATGGGGCTGAGGTCATTGTCTTCGCCGCCCCGCCGACGCTGTCTTGAAGTAGCTCCGCCCTGTCTCACATGTTCAACACTCGTCACGGGTGTGATGCCAAGCGGCTCATGAGTCGATGTCAGCGTGTCCCAGAGTTCCTCTTCAGTCCGTCAGAGAACCGAGCGACGCTTCGTTTCCCTATAAGTCCTATGACGAACAGCACCACTCCTGTGGCCAGGAGCCAGAAGTCTCCAGCCCCGGCTCCCGTCAGCGCAAGTGACGTTCCAGCCGTAGTCATTGTTGAGCCGGATGACCCGCCATTATCGCCAGAGGAGTTGGTAAAGATCTCAGCCATGGTCCGAACGGGATCCCTGGTTGCGCTGGTCGGACTCGGTGACGAACCGGTTACGGTCATGGTCCACGCACACGCGTCGCTATCTACGCCCAGGGTGATCAGCCTTGAGTCGGTGTAACGATCAGATCCTTGGCCGCTCACTTCAAGCTCGTTCGGACCGGCGTCACTAGATGAACCATTGATTGTTACGGCGAAGTTCCCTGCCATACCACCCGCGCAGTGGCTAAAGGACCACGCCAGTGTCCACGGACCCGTTGCGTTGAACCCCTTCGTTTCACCGGATGATCCAGTCTGAGTAGAAGTGAAAGTAATGGGACTGTTCGATAGGGGCGGCGCGGTTGTGGCGGTCGTGGTCGAGGGCGAACCGGCTACCGTCGCAGTCCAGTTGCACGCGCCGCTATCCACGCCCAGGCTGAACGTTCCCGAATCGGGGTAATGGTCTGTTCCGCTTTCGCTGACGGCAAGCTCGTTAGGGCCTACGTCATCGGGCGAGCCGATAACCGTAATCGCGAACGTTCCCGCGCTATTCCCAGCACAATCGTCAAAGGACCAAGCCATACTCCATGGTCCTGTAACAGTGAACCGCGGCGTTTGCCCCGATGTCCCTATCTGGGCGGAAGTGAAGGTTGTCGAGGTGTCCGCTGACGGTATAGCGGTAGCCGACGTTGTAGTGGTTGATGGCGAATCAGGTGTTGTCGTTGTTTGGGGCGGACTTGTTGTTGATGTCGTCGGTACAGAGACGGCGGAGGTGCGTTCCCCACGGTTTGGAATGGGCAGACCGCCACCGGGTACGGGGTTGCGGAAAACCTCTGGTCGGTGATGTCGTCGGTGATTTCGATCCCATTCAAAGCGGTGGTGGTGCCTTCTGATGCTCGGTCCAGTCGTTGTAGTGCTGCTGGGTTCAGTCGTCGTGCTACCGGGTTCGCCTGTTGTTGTGCTGCTGGGTTCAGTCGTTGTACTGCCGGGTTCACTTGTCGTTGTAGTGCTGCTGCTTGGTTCAGTCGTTGTAGTGCTACTGGGTTCAGTCGTCGTGCTGCTGGGTTCACTTGTCGTTGTAGTGCTGCTGCTTGGCTCCGTAGTTGTAGTGGTGCTTGTTGTAGTAGTCGTAGAACCGGTTGTGGTGGTGGTCGTGGGCGTCGTGCCGCAGGTCGCATCGCCAGTCGTCGGGCATGCCACATAAAACGGCTGCGACCAAACGTACGGCTGTGTAAAGTCATTCTGATCCTGGCCGATGTAGAGCACGCACGCGCTGGTGGCGTTGCAGACCGGCACCCCAGACGAGGTTTCGTCGAGGGCGGCGCTCGGTAGGAGGTAGATCTCATAATCGGTCTTGTCTATTGACCCATCTGTAGCCACGTCGATGGTTCTCCCAGTATTGATGGTCAGCCCATCGCAGGTAGTAGCGTCCGTGGGCAAATCGTCGGCCATGCCGTCAGCATCGGCACATTCGAGGATCTTGACGGAATCCCCGGGGGTGAGGGTGGAGTTGGTCGGAACCTGCACCTCGACCGTGGTCTGATCGGTGATGGTGGGGATCGGGCTGGTAGGCAGCGCAGTCCCGCCGCCCGAACCGGGCTGGAGGAGGATACCGATCTGTGGGGCGGTGGCACCGGCCCTACCGGGAAGCACAGCAAGCGAAACGGCGATGAGGATCAGCGCGGCCCCCATTGCCTGCGCCCAAGAGAACACGTTCTGGTTCCTCTTGCCTAGCGCACGCACCATGTTCTATTGGACCTTTCGTTTCGATGGTGATTAGCAAACGACCCGCGACGATCACCATTGCCCCACGCTCGGCACCCGCACCCGCACCCGCACCCGACGTACGGAACGTACCTGCGAATCCCCGTCGGCGAAAGTGTTATCGCTTCAACTGTGAACAAGTGGTGCAATTACGTGACAAAACGGTGAGCGGGACCCCTACTCGGGATCAGATGCCACGGAGAACCACGGTTGACGGGCCCAAGACGACGCGCGTAAGAGCGGAAGCGAGGAATGGCAGGCGACGACGGGGCGTTGGGAGGACCCCGTCGTCGCTTAGGCACGTAGAACCCGTGTTCCCGCCTGTGCCCATTGACGCGGCTTCGGATCGAGGGAGGTGAGGCGTTCTCGATCGGAAGAGTGTGTGCGTACCCGCGTCAACGCCAATATCGCTCACTGTAAGTGACCGAGATGAACGAGGCGCGATGTGGTTGCGACCGGGATGAGGCCCGAAGATGAACTCTTTCGGTGTCATCGTGGCTGTGACAAGCCTTGCCCGATCCCCGCGACATGGTGGGAGAATATTCGTCGTGGGACACTTAGTGCAGCACTCATCAGAGACCGATGAATCGGAATTCTCCTCCGGCTTCACCGACGAAGAACTCACCGAGCTTGCCCTAGCCGCGGACTTGGATCTCCCCCTCGCCGAAGATGCCGTTCCCCTCGCCGCCTACTTCGCCCAGCTACCCATCACGTTGCCAGATTGGTACATGACGCCGGTCATGGTCCGAGGTTGTCGGCGGTGGCGGCTGCCCATCGTTCTGACGGTTGTCGTTGCCTTCTTGATCATCGAAGGCCTCGGGCTATGCAACACGTTCGGCCAGCTCACATTCCCCTGAGGGAGCCGGACGACCACCCTCTACCGGTAGGGCCATCCCTCAAGCATGACGGGATACATGTCCCTCGGTATCGCGATCCCCTCAGGGTTACTCGCAGCGCCACTTCTCACCAGTGAGAAATGGTCAAGACTTGTGGATGAGATTCCGACCGATTACGCAGCGACCTCCTCATCGTGCTCGTCAGTTCGCTCGGCCATCACCCCCTTGTCGAACCTCCCACCGGCCCGAACTAGCGCGAGCTTGGTATCGCCCTGACGGTAGGCGTTGTATGCGGCCCCATGAGCGGCGTCTACCCATTCCCCAACGACCTCCATCCCGATCAGCGGTGGTCGATGCCGGGCTGTACTTCGTCGGCTCTTGGCGGCAGCCGAGGGTCGGGAGATCGATGCCGATGACCCAAGGGCGCCGGCGCTCCCACGACGTCTCGAGGTAGCTGTGGCGGCGTGGGAGGAAGCAGTTCGGGACGGTCACATTCGGTCGGGGTGCGGCAGGCACTTCGGGGCGAGGGGCAGGTTCGGTGCCGTCAGGATCGGATGAAGGCCAGCAGATCGGTGTTGATCGTCTCCGCTTGGGTGGTCGGCATGCCGTGTGGGAATCCGGGGTAGGTCTTCAGCGTCCCGTTCTGCACGAGCTGCGCGGACAGCGGGCCGGAGTCAGCGTAGGGGACGATCTGATCGTCGTCTCCGTGCATCACCAGCACCGGCACAGTTATTTTCTTGAGGTCCTCGGTGAAGTCGGTCTGAGAGAAGGCGACGATGCCGTCGTAGTGTGCCTTGGCTCCCCCCATCATCCCCTGCCGCCACCAGTTCTCGATGATCGCTTCGGAGGGTTCGACGCCGGGCCGGTTGAACCCGTAGAAGGGTCCCGACGGCAGGGCCCTATAGAACTCGGATCGGTTAGCGGCCAGTTGGGCCTGCAGATCGTCGAACACGCTCTTCGGCAGGCCACCGGGGTTGGCGTCGGTTTGCACCATGAGCGGCGGTACCGAACTGATGAGTACCGCCTTCGACACGCGGCTCTCGCCATGCCGGGCGATGTAGTGGACGACCTCGCCACCTCCGGTCGAGTGGCCGACGTGGACGGCGTCGTGGAGATCGAGATGTGCGGTCAGTGCGGCCAGGTCGTCGGCGTAGTGGTCCATGTCGTGCCCATTGCTGGTCTGCGAAGAGCGGCCGTGCCCCCGCCGGTCGTGGGCGATGACCCGGTAGCCGTGGCGCAGGAAGAACAGCATCTGGGTGTCCCAGTCGTCGGCGGAAAGCGGCCAGCCGTGACTGAACACGATCGCTTGCCCCGAGCCCCAGTCCTTGTAGAAGATCTCGGTTCCGTCGCTTGTGGTTATCGCGCCCATTTCCAAGTTCCTCCTATTTGAAAGGGATGCTCAACTCGGCTCTTTTTCTGAAGACGCATCAGAATCTCCCGGAACGACTCTCGGTAAGCGCTCGTCGAGCCAAGATTGCCAGGTTCTAGGACGTCATGCGAGTGGCTACATGGTTATCCTCGCGGGGGAGATTCGCTGCGTAGTTAGGGCTCAGCATCAACGCGGGTTGCCGGAAAACCCGCACGCGAGGGTCACTAGGGCGACGGGGCGATCTGAGGTTCGCTAAACCGAACCGATCCGTATCGCCGGCGGTAGAACCAATACGCGACGAGCCCCGCCATCATGGGGAGCCAGTACTCGGCTAACCGGTAGGCCAGCGTGGCTAAGACGGCGCTGCGGCCGCTCACTCCCGCGAGGACGAGCAGGCCACTGAGGCTTGCCTCCACGATGCCCAAGCCTCCGGGGGTGGCCGGGATCAACGCGATCACGCCCGCTGCCGAGTAGGCAAGCAGGACGAGCCAGGCATGCGGTTGGCTTCCGGTCGCCCGTAACGTCGCGAGCAGGCAGAAAAAGTCGAACCCCAGGCGTCCCACCTCCAGAAGAAGGACCTGCTTCCACTCCCTTCCCAGTGCATCACGTATCTGGTCGCGCTGGGTCAGCAGACGATCATCGAGTCCGGCCAATGGAGCGTGGTGACGGCGAACCTTGTTCCAGATCCATTGGGCGCCCCTCCCCACCAACCGGAGTGGTCGATCGCTGTCGAGGAGTAGGATCCCAAGCCCGATATAGACGACGAACCCCGCGACCCCGATGAGCGCGGTGTTCACAAGGGTATGGTTCACGTGTGAGCCACCCAGTACCGCCGGAAGGGTGAGGATCGGGAGCATCAGCAGACCGCCAACACCGAGCACTGACGACGCTGCCAGGCCTCCCGCGGCGGCGTCGGCATTGATCCCCGCCCTCTCCAACATGCGGAACTGCACGGCTGCTCCCGCGGCATCTCCGCCGGGCAGCACATTGGTGACGAGGTTTCCGGTGAGTCCTGCCGCCACAACGGCAAACCACCCGCGGGTACGCAGGACGATCCGCTGAATGCCGAACGTGCAGACGAAGCTCGCCGTCTCGGCGAGGAGCGCCGCGACCAACCACACCCCGCTCAACGTGGCCAGCCTCGGCCAGGCGCCGAATACTGCCGTCAGGCTCGGCAATACGACATACAGGGCGACCCCGGTCACGACCAGGGCCACCACCCGCACCATCACACCCTTGGCATCGTGGTGAGCCGCTTCTGGCCTTCCCGTGGTCGCGGGTCCCGATGGGGCGTCACCTCGGGTCTTGGGTCCCCGATTCACAGGTATTCCCGCCTTCGCATCCACATGAGTGTGAACCAACCAACGATCGGCGGGAGGTAGGCCGTGAAGGTCCGCTGTACGAAGACGGTGGCCGTCGCCTGGTTCTTGGAGATCCCCGCAGCAGTGAGGGCCAAAATGAGGCCCGCCTCTGCGACCCCCATGCCGCCTCCGACCGGTGAGGCCGACGCCAGGACGCCTGCCATCGTCGCCGCGATCACCAACGCCGCCACGGAAAGCTGGGTCCCAAATGCGTGCAATGCCGTCCCGAGGGCGAGGATGACGAGCAGTTGCGCCATGATCTGGCCCCCGAAGAGCTGGACAATCTTGATCGGCTGGGTCGCCAACATCTTGAAATTCTCGACGATCGTGGCGAACTTGGGTCGCAGCTTCTCTCTGATGTGCTGACGCCAACGGGGAACGGCAAAGATGGCCGCCAGGACGAGACCGATGACGATCACGATGACGAGCAGTCCGTAGAGGACTTTGGCGTGGCTCCCTTGGTGCAGGCTATGGCCGAAGTGAAAGGAGCTCCAGGCGATCGGGAGGGCTATCAGGAAGAGGACCAACTTGGTCAAGAGGCTCGACAGGCTCAACAGCGCGCCGGAAGTGACGGCGGTGGTCGTGTCGAATCCCTGCTGTTGATAGAACCTCACCTGCGTGGCCAGCACGGCTGCGTTCCCGCCGGCCAGTGTCGTGAACGAGTTCGTTAGTTCCAAACCCACGACGCGGCCCATCGGGAGCGCACCCGGAACGCTGCCCCGGTTCGAGGTCGCACCGCCGAGGTATGAGGTCGCGCAGAGGAACGCCGTGGCGACGACCCAACCCCATTGGGCGCTCTTGATGGTGCTGATCGAATGCGAAGCGTTGATCAGGACTAGGATCAGCGCCCAGCCTCCGACGAGAGATCCCAACGCGACCAGGACCTGGTTCCAGCTCAACCGTCTCGGCTCAATGAGCTCGGGGACCTCCATGCCGGCCTGCTGCGCAGTGCTCGACCGGAGTTCGTCGAGCAGCTGCCTCTTGCCCTTCAGCGCGACGGTGATTGCCGGGTCTAGACCGGCTCGGCGGAGATGGCTCATCGCTCCTGGCAGCAGGTCGGAGGGCACGACCCGCACGACCGATTGCGCGGCGCGTTCGGCGCCGGCCACGAGCGCCGCCGAAGCCATTGCGCCCGCGAGGTCCTGGTCCAGCAGGAAGTCCGTGGCATTCGAAATCCCGCTGCGAAAGTCCACGATGGTCGCCGTGCCGTGGTCCACGTCGCCGAGAAGAGTGTGCGGACTAATGGCACCGTGGGAGATTCGGGCCGACCTGAGGTCGAGCAATTGGGCGAACAGGTCGTCGAGGACCTGATCGGAGACCGAGTCCGGGCCGAGCTCATCAAAGGGGGTTCCCGACACGGCGCGAGCGATCAAGACGGCGTCGTGGCTCGGCCCGATCTCAGACGCACTGACCACTTGAGGCACCCGGGCGCCCGAGCGCGCCGCGAGCTGCGTGACCGACGATTCGTGCTCAACCTGCTGGATCCGGGTCAGACTGATGGCCGGTCCCGAGTTCCGATACATGATGAGCCGATACACCTTGCTGAGGAACAGGGCGTCCGCAGCGTCACGGCCGTAGAACGACACGACCAAGGACTCCCGCGAATTCGTGACGACGGAGTAGTGGGCGGCACCCCAGGTCTGATACCGGGTCGGCTGCGCCGAAACCGCATCGATCCCGACTGTCGCGAGCGCCACGCGCAGTTCCTCACCGGAGGGCAACCCGAGCGGCGAGCCCCAGCCGAGGTGGATGGCAGCGGTCACGCCCCAACCGATCGCCATGCTTCCGAGGACGTTGGCCGGAAGGCCATGGCCCGCCACGACGGTCGCGAGCACGGTGAGGAACATGATGAGCTCGATGAGGCGCTGCACGGTCCGCGACAGGTAAGGAAGCCCTGCCGTCGCGACGCTGAGCGCCAAGGCCACGTGCAAGACGGGGAAGCTCAACACGTAGCCGTAGAACTCGATGCTGCGTGGTCGCCCGCCACTCGCCCCGAGCGCGAGGATGAGGATTCCGCTGACAACGAGTGTCCCGACGGCCGAGGCTGCGAGATCCCGCACCACCATCCAGCGCTTGGCCATGCTGGCCACCACGAGGAGGAACGCGATCGTCCCGAACGATCCGCCGATCCAAAAGAAAGTCACCAGCCAGCGGATGCCGTAGGGAGGGGGGCTCAGTACGTGCGTAATCACGTCTTCGGGGTGCGAGTTGGATCGGAGGACCAGGACCGCACAGAGCACCGCCAAAGAGGCGAGGATCAGCCGAACGCCGTCGGACCCCCGGCGCCGCCGCTGGCCGTCGCCGATGGGGGCGAAGAAGATGGCCCGCCCCGCCATGCGAGCCGATTTCGCTGCCGAGGGGGCCTCGGTCCGAGCGGGGATCTCTTTGGCCACTGCTGTCTCTCGTACTGCCAACAGCTGCCGATGTCAATCGCGACCGCTCACGCAGAGCTTCCACCCGAAAGGTGTCCCCGTTCGCCT
>CAVZZJ010000007.1:522500-717157 GCA_963779735.1 uncultured Acidimicrobiaceae bacterium | reverse complement strand
CGCAAGGGGTCACAGGTTCGAGTCCTGTACGGCCCACCGCAGCTCAGAGGCACTTTTTAAGGTGCCGAAACCGTCGAAAATCGGGGTGGGGAGCATTTGGGGGAGCGATTGGGCGAAGGATGACCCTCGGAGTTCGCTGCTCCCCAGGGGCGCGAGTGCTCGTTCCCGAGCCCTTCAGACTCGAACCGAGGGCTCCCCAGGGTCGCCCCTAGGCGGTCTAAATCGCTCAGACGCACAATCACTGCGGGGCACCGCCGACCAGGGGAAACGCGCTCAGAATGCTCTGAGGGACGTCTAGGGTCGCCCCTAGGCGGTCGTCGCAGCTCGGGCAGCTTCCCCGTTGCTCCCTGGGCAGCACGTAGAGTCGTGACTGTGATCAAGTCAAAGACTCTGACGCTCCGAAACGACCCCATGACGCCCATGGGGCTGCCCGAGATCGCTGACGCGCTCAACGTGCCCGAGACGACCGCGTACAAGTGGCACAGTCGAAAGCAGCTCCCCGAACCGCGCTGGGAAGTCGGGCGCCGCGCATGTTGGGCATGGGCAGACGTTGAACGCTGGGCGCGTGAGACACGACGTTTGCCTGCGCTCCGAATCAAGGCACTGACCATCCGTCAACCCTGGGCGAGTCTCATCATGTCGGGGCAGAAAGACGTCGAGAACAGAACGTGGCGCACGCATCACCGCGGGGTGATCGCGAATCCACGCGGGGAAGAGGATCGAGCGTGATCTAGCGCGCCAGTACAACTTCAAGGATGCCCCGACGTCCGCGCTTCTCGGGACTGTCGAGCTCGCCGACTGCACCCGCGACCACCCTTCAAAGTGGGCAGAGCCCGATCACTTTCACTTCGTGCTCGCCAACCCTCGACCGCTCGATGAGCCCATCCCGATCCGGGGGCACCAGGGATGGTGGACCCTGCCGACCGAGGCAGCCCAGCAGCTCCACGAAGTTTGACCCACGGGGCGGGAGCTACGATTCCGGCGACGGAAGGGACCTCAGCCCATGACCGACGACACCGGACCGAACGACGAGATCGTGGTGGACACGACGGGGACAGCGGCCCACTTCATTCCGCCCGGGGGTACGGACTACGGCCAGGACGTTGCCAAGGTCATGGGCGATGCGGCCAAGGCGAAAGCCGGATCCGCTCCGCCGTGTCCGGTCCGTGGAAACGACCACGAGCCGATGGGCCGCTTGATCGAGGCTCCCGTGGCCGCCGCAGGGACCTTCTGGCACTGCAAGCAGTGCGACATGGAAACGGGCACCCGCATCTACGCGGTGGGTGGTGACGGCGAGGTCATAGAGGACGCCACAGCACTATTCGTCATCGAGGACCCCGACGAGTTCTGAATCGCGGCTCACGCCGCCCGCTCCAGCCGCGTCGCGCGCTCCCTCGCACTGGTCCCGCCCCAGATGCCCACCAGCTCGCTCCGGGGCACCGCGTAGTCGAGGCACTCCTCCCGGACCAGCCCGAGCGCATCCACGGCCCACGGTGGAAGATTTCCCGCGAGTCGGGGAGGTCTTCGCCGCGGCCGGAGTACATGAGCCATCGCAGCAGCGCCTCTTTTGGATCTAGCACCGGCGCAAGGTTAGGACTGCGGCCGTGCCCCTGGGGTGGACGCTGCCAGCGGTGGACTGGTGGCTATCAATGCCCAAACCCGCCACCGTGGCGGTTTTTCATCCCGTGCAATCCACCACGGCGTACGGACCGCTCGAGCTGCTGGTCAGTGGCTTCTTGCCCGGAGCCTTGATTGAGCACGAGATGATGGCGTTGGTCGCACCATTTGACGACTGGGCGACGATCCCGTAGATGCTGGGGTTATCGGTGAGCGTGATCGAATACGGTAGCGGCTCGACGTCGTTGTGCTGGGACTCGCCCCCCTGGTCGACGATGGTGACGGTGATGACGGCCGTCCCGCTCCCCGTGATCGTCATGACAACTCCCTTGACGGCAACCGTCGTCGTCGGCGGTGTGGTCGTCGTGGTCGTGGGCGGGGCCGTGGTTGTTGTTGCCGGGGCCGTGGTTGTTGTTGGCGGGGCCGTTGAGGCTGTCGTGGCCTTCGTCGCCGTTGCCGCGGTGGTCACGGTAGTTGAGCTTCCCGAGGGATTGTGCTTCTTCGACGAGCCCGCCACCGCCAGGATGACGACTGCCACGAACACGATTGCGAGGATGATGAACCAGGGACTCTTGTACCAGGGGCGCTTTGGTCCTGACTGGGCCTTGTGGGCGGGACCGCGCTTCGGCGTGCCAGGAACCGGATTGGCCGTGGAAGCAGCCATCGCGGGTGGCGGAGGGGGGGGTGGTGGCGACGAATAGGACTGTGGCGGATACCACTTCCCGTCGCTGGCGAGCCACCAGCCTTCGCCCTGCGAGGTATCGCTCATACCCACCGCCTTTCCTGCCAACGCAGGTATACCAAATGATGGATCAGGTGCGGCTACCCAGGTGCGGAGCCATATACAGCGGGGACACCAACTCGCTAGCGTGGTCGTGCGATGGGCACGCTGGGGAGCTGGTGGGAGCGAGGCGAACTGCCGCTTCGTATTGAATCCAATCGTCCAGAGCACCCTGTTCCGTAGGATTCCTGGAGTGGCGGACGTCCCTCTTTCGATCTCGCACCCGGCTCTCGCCGCCGAGGCAGATGGGTGGGACCCGACTGGACCCTTACCTCGGTCGGCCCAGAAGCTGGGCTGGCGGTGCAGCCTTGGACATCGGTGGCACGCCATCCTCAATAACCGTCAGCGAGGAACGGGGTGCCCCGTGTGCGCCGGTAAGAAGGTACTGGTCGGGTTCAACGACCTCGCGACGACGGACCCTGAGCTGGCCGCCGAGGCCATCGACTGGGATCCCACGACGGTCACTAGGGGCAGTGCGTTCGTCGGGGCCTGGGAATGCACGCCGCGGACACCACTGGGAGGCCGCCGTCTACAGCCGCGTTGCAGGGAGTGGTTGCCCTATCTGCTCCGGGCGCCGGGTCCTGGTCGGGTACAACGACCTGGCCACAACCCATCCTGACGTTGCCGCCGAGGCAGACGGGTGGGACCCCGCCACAGTGCGGGGGAAGAGCCACCAGAAGAAGCCGTGGTGTTGTTCCGCTGGACACCAGTACGAAGCCTCGATCGCCCACCGGACGGGAGGCCGCGGTTGTCCCTACTGCTCGGGGAATCAGGTACTGATGGGCTACAACGACCTGGTCACCACCGACCCTGAGCTGGCATCTGAAGCCGAGGGTTGGGACCCCACGACCTACTCGCGGGGTAGCGGTCGTCGGCTGGGATGGACGTGCTCGTTGGGGCACTCGTACACGGCACGCATCCCCGACCGGGTGGTCGGCGCCGGTTGCCCGTTCTGCGCGGGCAAGCAGGTCCTTGTCGGGTTCAACGACTTGGCCACCACTGACCCCGAGCTGGCTGCAGAGGCGGTGGACTGGGACCCGACCACCGTCAACCGCGGCAGCAACGCCAAGCGAGCATGGCGCTGCTCATTCGGCCACGACTGGGATGCCGCACCGAACAGTCGCTCCCACATGCTGAGCGGGTGCCCCGTGTGCGCTGGCCAGAAGGTACTGGTCGGTTTCAACGACCTCGCCACGACGGACCCTGAGCTGGCCGCCGAAGCCGTGGGCTGGGACCCCACGACCGTCACCCGGCACAGCAGCAAGAAGCGCGGCTGGCTTTGCGGACTCGGCCACGAATGGACGGCGACGGTCGACCACCGGAGCAACGGACGTGGCTGCCCGTCATGTGCCAAGACGGGGTTCGACCCGTCCCGACCCGGCTGGCTCTATCTCCTGGCCCAGCCTGACTGGGGCCTGCTCCAGATCGGCATCACGAACGTACCCGCCGAGCGTTTGGTGAAGCACCGAAGCCGGGGATGGGTCGACGTCGATCTCCGAGGTCCCATGGACGGGAACCTCGCCCGCGGCTGGGAGGTCGCCATTCTGAAGATGCTCGAGGCCAACGGTGCCGTGGTGGGCTCGACCGAGGTGGCCGGCACGTTCGACGGGTACACCGAGGCATGGATGGCATCTTCCTATCCGGCCTCCTCGCTGGCAGACCTCATCGAACAGGTCCACCACCTCGAGGATCTCGACGAACGGTTGCCAGCCTGGTCTAGGCTCGCACGCCGGTGCGACTAGCGCGGACGGCACTGTGGATCGTTGCCATCGGAGCGGCGGGCATCTGGCTCCTCGGTCTCGCGCACGGGTTCAAGGGCGTCTACTGCTTCAACTCCACTCACACCTGCACGTCGCAGGACATCGAGTTCCACGGGAACGTGGTGGTGTGGCTCGCACCCGTGGTGTTCGTGGTCAGCCTGTGGCTGTTGAGGGTCATCAGGCGGTACATGTCGGCGCACTACGTCGGTCGGATGGCCGCGCAGCAGTCCCTCCTGGAGCGACGAGCGGCCAGCTATCCCGACGACGCTGACAGCGACGGGACGGACACGACGACCGCGTCCCGGCCCCGACACGCCACGTCGAGCGATCCAGGTACGGGCTTCACCTCCATACCGCGACACGCCGCCCCCGAGGACCAGGTCGAATATGAAATCAGCGCCCTGACTCCCGACCAGCGAGTCAGGCTGGCCCGACTGCTCGACGCCACGGGCGTCCCGTACTCCGTGAGCGGTCGCCGGCAGTTCCTCGTGGATCGCGAGCATGAGTCAAAGGTGGACAGCATCTTCGACTCGCTGCCCGTCGACCTGGACGCCGAGGGCGGAGCCTAGCCCGCCTACTCAGAAAGGCGCCGTGGTATCACCCTCCGGTTGCAAGCCGGTGTGGTCGTGTGAGGTGCACGCCGGAGGGCTTGTGGGGACTAGGCGGGCGGAGGCGTAATAAGGCGCTGCTTGGCGGCGGCGAACTCCTCGTCGGTAAGGACCCCACCGTCTAGAAGGCCCTTGAGCTTTGCCAGCTCGTCGGCCAGGGAAACTGAAGCCGCTGGGCCGGACGACGTTAATGACGCCGAGCCGAGTTTCTGCTCGTCAGTTACTGCGCCCGATTGGGTTGGGGCCACGAGATCGGAGACTTGGTCCGCGGTCTTTGTCGTGTTTGTCTGGGCCACGGCATCATCAGCGCAACTGACTCCCGCGGCCACAGCGAACGGACTGAGCTTGGCCCTTACCGCCGAGCTCTGCTTGTTCTTGACTTGAAAGACCGCGATATTGCCATCCTTTAGGAACAGGGTGACGGTGGCATCATTCCTTGACGACTTAGCCGCCAGGGCGAACACGCCGAAGACCACTGCCTTTCCTAGCCGCGATTTCTTGATCGTTTCGGATTCGTAGCCGATCTGCGCTACTTCTTCCCAACGAACTACGTCCCGCTTTGGGTTGAGAACCCCGATCCCGATGCACTCGTCATCCCAGACCAGGTTTCCCTCGCGGCCCTCTTTCGTGTTCGGAAGCCCCCCGAGATACCGGCTGTGGGAAAAGGTGGGGTTTGGCATCAAGGCTCCTTTAAGGTCGACCTTCCCATTCTTCACTATCTCGGGCGCTGTCGCCTTCGCCCACTTCTCGACATCTGACCACGCCTATACGGGGCCCGTCGCGGCACACGAACTGGCCCGGTTGCGATGGGACGATCCCAAAAAAACGAGGGTCACCCCTCCTCCTCGAATCGCCTGCGCGCCGGAAGTCGACCCTGTAGCGCAAGGATGATTAGCTCCTTACTTGCGGTACGCATTCCGAGCACTATTTGTAGATCGAATTCTCGCTCAGGATCATTCCAAATGAGCCCGAACATTCCAGGAGCGTTGTCACTACCGTGCAATCGGCCCTGGTGAACACTTGTTGATCGACGGTTGTATGCCGGTGCCAATCGATCGGCCCGATCAGCAGGCACGACCAGTCTGAGAGTCTCACGAAAACGGGCTGCTACATTGAGGTGAGCGCCACACTTTTCACATCGCACGTCATCGAAGAGACGGTTTGATATGGCCTCGATTGAGCTGACGTATGCAACGAGCGCCAGTGATGGGTGTTCCTCGTCGGTCACCTGACCCTCGTGATGCATCAAGACAGCGTTCGCGAGCCAAGGTCGCCGTGCCATCTCATCCCATGCATCAGCCAACCAACTCGACGGCTCCCAGAGTTCTGATGGTTCATCAGGCGGTCCACTTAAGGGTCCCTGCGGAGTAGGTGAGTACGTAGCATGTCCGCTCTCGGGCAAGCGCCGCTCGCCCAATGCGAGTGGCGTGGGTGACTCAAGGATCGTCCAGCAGTGATAGTCGCGGTCGAGGGATAAGAGTGCGCAGAGCCGACGAAGATCGAAACCCGCCCCCTTGCCCGCTGCGGCCCAACTGTAGCCCTGATGGCTACCGCGAACGTAAACCGGCCACGAATATCCGATGGAGGCAGAGTGAAGCGATGGAGCCAGCAGGCTTCGCCCCATATGTACGAGTGCTTGATCTCCTGGTGTCAGCTCAAATGGCCCAATGTGGATCCTCCTGGCCAACGCGAACTGTCCGCCATATCGCCCCTCTCCTCTCGTGCCAATGATGGCGGTCCACTCGATTTCTTCTGATGTCTGCCCGACGCGACTCGTTGCGCACTTGACAACTGCCGACCAAACCGAAGCGATGGCATCGTCGAGTCCGTCTTGACGACCTCCCAGATACACGGCCAAGCCGTCTTCCAATGGCAACAGCAGTAGGTGGGTAGCCGAGGGCGATCCATCGCCATCGATACATGACACCTCGATAAAAGGGCGCGTGGTGTCATCGAACTTCTGCCCGGAAACCTGAAGCCCAGAGGCCTGTTCGGCGGCACACGTGGAAAGCCAGTGAAGCCACTCGTCCCCAGCAAGGTTCCACTGAATGGCCTCGACACTCAAAGGCAAAGTCCAGGAGTAGTTCATGGTGCTCCCTTTCCCGCGCTCTTGCAATCGTCGAGCCCAAGTATTCCAGATTGGGACGGACATCCGACGTGGACTTCGGACATTGAGACGACACCACGATCGGGGTCGGGATGCGGGTGGTTCTTGGCTGCCACCTGCGCCCCGATCGTGCACGTAAATGGGGAGTCGGGCGTGCCTGTGTGAAAGGACGAAAGTGTCACCCGCACACCCGGCGGGCCGTGGGTGGGCGCAGGACCACTACCCATGACGAAAGTTCGCCGGGTGCAGGTAGACGGGCACCGCGCCCCCGGCGGTCACGGACCTGGCGCCATCCGGAGAGACAGATCCGTGAGAGGTTGCCGAGGGCGGGGTGAGGTCCAGGCACCCCAACCCCCGGCGTCGCGCCGACCGGTAGCGAACTAGGAAACCGGTCAGCGAGATCAATAGCTGCTCGCCACTTGCATCCCCGACCCCGTCACTCGACCAACTGCGCTGACACGGCGGGTAAGCAGGGCGCAGCGGGCATGGAAACGGATGCGAGCGCCCAGGCTTCCCGAGAGGACCTCACGGAATACATCGATGACCGGAGGCGCTTCGAGCAACATGATGTCGGACGGGCGCAGCGCATAGATCTCATCGCAGCCTGTCGTCGTGCCATTGACCAGCGAAGAACTGATCGCCTCACTGAGGAACACGGGGTGGCCAGCCAGGCCGGACACGGGATCTGCGCTGGACGGGTCCCCGCGCCCCAGATAGAAGGGTGCGAGGCCGAAGGGACGTCCCTGCGAGTCCTCCTGACCCATCAGCCAGAAGTGCCTCGCCGAGCGCATGAACCAGGCCTGAATCGGCTGCTTTCGGGCATCGCTGACGGTCGCAGCGCATTGCATCAACATGGGCCACAACGTCGAACCGGACGGAGCGTCGGACGTGTACACCGTCGACGTGATGCCGCTCAGGGTCGACAGCCCGGTGAGTTCTTGCGCCGTCGAACCGGCGCCGTAATAGAGCTGCGTTTCGACGGCGGCGCCATACGCTTCGCCGAGGTCCGTGGCGAACGCCATGTCCAGACTTGCATTCTGCGGAGACTGCTCAAGGGCCTGGAGGCTGACATCGGCAATCCCGGCAATGGTCACCACGTTGGATGTGGTCGACGTATCGACGAGGCCGTCGGCGGTCGGCACGGCGGCAGTGTCCCCCACCCCGGCGACGTTGGTTCCGGTCGAAAGTACCGGAATATGAACGCTGCCGATCCCATCGGCGAGGGGCTGGTGGTTGACCAGACTGGCCGTAACGGCGGCGGCGCGGTTGGCCGTCACGAACTGAGCCTCCCACCACCAGGGTGGCGAAAAATAGCCTCCGTATCCGACCGTTCGGCCTGGTTCGGTCCTGACCTCGATCTCGGCGGAGCGAAGGCCACGCAATGCGCGCTCATTGGCTTCCCGCCGCAAGACGTCCATCTCGGCGCGGTGACGATCCAGCCGTTCGGTGGCCCTGGGATCGGTGTGCAGCTTTCGAGCGACCAGGTCGCCGATCCACGAGACCGAGGCGCGGGCCTCTGGCTCGGGATAGGTCAACGGTTCGCGGGTGATGATGGCTGTCATGTGATCAGTCCTTTCGGGGTTCTGAGGGCGAGGCGCTGGGGCGCCATGAGATCGGCCCGTGGCGGCTGGGTGGAGCGCGCCAGGGCGATGCGTGCCCGCTGTATTGCGACGTCGTCGGCGTCGATCTGCGTCAGGCGGCGGCGGGCGGCGAGGTAGTCGCGGTCGGCCAGATGGAGGAACCGCCCATCGCCGGGGTGCTTTTGGCGAAGGCTGACAGTGCCACCCGTGTGAGGCGAGGCGCCGTAGTTCACCAGGCTCACGTCGCCCTGGGCCAGTGATACTTCCCGGATGACCCTGCGGTCGAAGTCGGGCTTATTCCACTCGTCTCTGGTGCAGCGGAACGCAAACGACATCTCGGAAAGGTCGCCGCGTTCGACGGCCGACCGGATGGCGATGACGTGAGGGTTCTGCGGGTCAAGCATGGCTTCGGAGTACAAACCGCAGATGCCCTTAATCGGGGACTCGGCCTTGTTGGTGACCTCGCTTAGCTTCAGCGTCCCCGAGCGCGTGCGGGCAAGCGTGAGGCCTGAGTGGTTCACCAAGAAGGCACAGTCCGCACCGTCGGCCAACGTCTTTTGGAACGCGCCTTTCGCCACGGACTCGACAAATGTACCGAAGATATCCTCCATCTCATACTCGGCGTCGGTCACCGATGCGAAGCCCGTGAACCTCAGATTGACTCCTCCGGTGCCATTGGGAATCTCCCGCAGCTCGAACTCGGACCTGGTCGACACACGGGACTCAGGGACGCCGCGCAGATCGGCACGCGCAGCAGTTTTCGGTGTGGGTGGCATCTCACATCACTCCTAGGAAAGTGCCTCATCTTCGGCGATCAACCGGCGCTCTTCGGCAATGAGCTTCGCCACGAATGCCGCGGGGACGCGGCGGCGGTTACGGATGGTCTCCAACTTGACAGCGATCTCTGCACGAGCTGGCGCATTGGCCACCCTGCGGGCTTCGGCCGCGACGGCGGCCCGTTCGGCCTCAGCTCGCTCGGCCTCTTCTGCCACCCGCCGTGCTTCGGCCTCGGCGTCGACGCGCCTGGCTTGCTTGGCGCGCCACTCGGCCTCGAATGGGGCCACTCTCCCCGAGAGGAGGTGGAACGGATCGGAGGGCCAGGTTTCGGCAAAGGAGGGTCGGTAGTAGCGGTTTACATTGCGCACGCGCTCGGCGAACTCGGCGTCGGTCTCGGTCTCAGGCATGGCTCTCCTTGAATCGTGTGGCTGATGGGATGAGACTCTCGTACTCGTCGGCCGCGGCCTCCAGTGCCGCGGCGAGGCGGGTAATGCGTTGAAGGACGGGGACGAACTGGTTGATGGCCTCCTGGCTGACCTGGACGGAGCGGATGGTCCCGTTGGTGTCCTCGATCTCGAACCCCGGCAAGGCGATGATCTCCCGAAGACGATCGTGGAGCTGGGCGACGGAGGCGCTGAGCGGAGTGGTCTCAACCACGGACGAGCCCCTCCTGCAAGAGGATGTGCCGCACGGCCGGTGTGTTCCTGCGGCCGAAGGCTAGGGTGATTTCGTTGATCGCCTGGTGAATGCGATCCCACCGCTCCTCGTCCGTGAGCTCGTCGGTCACGTCCACATCGCCATCGACGATGGTCGGGGTCCAGGATTCGGTAGTTTCGGGCATTCAACTCGCCTCTCTTTCTTGCAGGTCCTGCACGTTGATCCAGTACTGGCCTGCCACGCGGGCGGGCAACGTTCCCCGACGAATGCGGCCGAGCACCGCCTGTCGGCTGATACCCAACCTCTTCGCTGCTTCCGTTGTGCTCACCTCTTCCAGTGTGTCAGTCGATGTCGACTTAGCCGGCTCCGCGACAACGTTCGCGACAACGTGGTCAAGCACTGCCTGGAACTCGGTCATCATCTGTCGCGCCTCTTTCGAGAACACGCGGTCGCCGCGGGCGGTCGCCTCGTTCATCTCCTGGCGCAGCCATTCGGCGAGCTCGATGGCCACGGAGAAGGGCACACCGATCATGGGGCCGGTGATCACGTCGGGTCCTTCAGGAACCGCTCGACGTCGGCTAGGCCGGGTTCGTACTCCTGCTGCACGCCGATGTCGACGATGGTGCGAATGATGATGCGGATCTCGCGGCGCATCTCGGCCAGCTCGGCGTAGAGCTCCTCGCACTCGCGTCGCTCCTCTGGCGAGAGGGGTGCGCAGTAGTAGCCGTTCTCACCGATCATGATCTCCTCCTTCGGCTCGGTCGGTCGTTTCGGGACCACGCGCAGGGGCCGCAACTCGGCACCAAGTTCTCGGGCCGGTTGTCGGTGCGATCATGGTTGAGGCGGGCGACGACGAGGCACTGCGGATCTGGCGGAGACGCATCCCAGGTGACGCTTGTCCCGCAGAAGGTGCATGGATGCTGGCCGCCGCCGATGGTGTCGAAGAGGACGACCCGATGCTCGGCGACGGTGCCGCCGCCACGGTTCAGGGGGTGACCACGGGCGGAGACCTTGGGGTAGTCGACCGCGGTCACGTCGACATCCCCTTCCGGCGCCGAACAGCCTGCTTCCGACACGCGGCAGAGCACCAGCGACGGTCCCGCCCCTTTTTCGTGAGCCGCCGGCAATACTCCGCTCCGCAGTTGGGGCAGATCAAGCGATGCTGCTCGGGGAACCCGTCGATCAGGGCGCAGTGCGGACAGGGGCCAGGTCCTGGGGTCACTTGCCGGCCCGCCGTCGCCACGGCGATCACTGCGGCCTCCCATTCGTCAGTCATGGGCTTTCCTTTCGCGTCGACAAGTGCGCGCGTCGACAACCTCTGGGGGCCGGTGACTTAGGCGCACAGGCGCGAAAACCATCGTGCTGGGACAGACCCCTACCGCCATCTGGTTCATCCCCCCGTATCCGTGCGTTCGGCTCCGGGCCGCTCTTTCGGGGGCTGGGTTCCCGTGCCACGCCCGAATCCCGATGGCTTAGGGCGAACCACAGCGGGCCTACACACGACGGTCTCGCTTGCCGCTATTGCATGGCACGCACGCTGCCTGCAGATTGCTCAAGACGTCCTTGCCGCCGTGCTCCTTCGGGACGATGTGGTCGCAAGAGTTGGCCTTGCCCAGACAACCGGGCCGACCGATTCGACACTGGTAGTTATCGCGGATGAGGACTGCCTTCCGCAGCTTCTGAAAGGCGGCGTCATAGCCGCGTTCCTTCATCGTGCCCCGCTTGCGTTTGTCCTTGCGGCAGGGACATCTCTCGCCCTTGGGTACGAGCGAACCGCACCACGAGCATGGTCGCGGTGGCATCAGCCCTCCTCGCCCAGTACCCGTCGCCGGAACTCACGGATGCACGCGTCGCCCCGTGACGTTGCCCCTGACGCCCACCAGATGTAGGCCTGGG
This sequence comes from uncultured Acidimicrobiaceae bacterium, assembly GCA_963779735.1. Taxonomy (GTDB): domain Bacteria; phylum Actinomycetota; class Acidimicrobiia; order Acidimicrobiales; family RAAP-2; genus Bog-473. Next base: position 705,374 of record CAVZZJ010000007.1, on the reverse strand, counting down.
ACGGGTCGCCGTGACCGCAACAGGCGGCCCGGACGCCGGGGATCATGCCGATACAGGGGTCGGGCACGTAGCCCTCGTCCGCCACCAGACCACACGACCCGCACGGGCGCTCGCCCGTGGCCAGCTTCCCCGTGTCAACGTAGAACAGGTCGGAGTTGTCGTCGGTGACAGCGACACCCTCGAAGACGACGGCGTTGAGGTCGACGTGGTCGCGCAACACACGGGCGATCGTGTGGCCGCGCCTGTCGTGGATGCTCCAGACCCGCACGCCCCACCGCTGCTCGGCGAGGTCGAAGGCCCGATCGCTCATCGGGAGCTCCTTCCGCAATCGCCGACGAATGTCCTCTCTTTTGAAAGTCCGCGGAACCGTTGAAACCCAGGTATGGAGATATGGCTAACAAGGAGACATGGAAACAAGGAAACAAGGCTGCGCGCGGAATATATTCGGCAAATCATTCGCCGATTCATTTGGCGAACCATTTGGCGAATGAATCGAGGAATGGTTCGGCCAAGGTCTTCGGGCCGTTCGGATCAGCACATTCATTGCCGAACGCCTTCGGGAACTTGCCGGGCAATGAGGCGACGAACCGTGGCCCCAATGAATCGAGGAACCGTTCGCGGATGATGTCCGACTGGATGGCCGAGAACTCCTTCGACATGGAGATGACCATGTACGGCTTCTCGAGGATCCCGTCGTTCTTCGTCAACGTCCGCACCCACAGCTCCTCGGTCGCCTCGCTCAGCACTACGAAGTCGGTCTCGGCCAGCGTCAGCACATGCTTGTGGACCTCGTCGCGCTCGATCCCGATGAGGCGCGCCCAGGCGCCCGGCGTGTAGCCGATGACACCGGTCACGCTGAGCTTGGGCTGGCTCAAGATCGTGATGTAGACCAACTTCGGCATGGCCTCCAAGGCGAGGAAGGACTCGTCCCTCCAGATCTTGGTCTTGATTCGGGCCTCGGTCCTGGCCATCAGACCTCGTCCCCTTCGACCGCGTAAAGGATCCTTTCGCACTCATCCCAGATGCGCTCGACCTCGGGGAGCCAGACCTTCGACAGCGCAGCTCGATTTTTCGGGAACCGATCATCGTCAACTAGGGTGGCGAGTTGTCTCACGCTCCTCTCGCACTGGTGGATCGCGTCGCGGAATGCATCGGGGAGCGGCCGTCGTTGTCGCTTGGCCTTGGGGGGTTGGGACGTTTCGACCTTGCGTTCCCGAACGATCCGTTCGGCGCCGACTGCGGTCATCTCTCCCGAGATCAGCTTCGGCATCAGTTCCGGCGCCTCTGCGTTGAACGCGTTTGACACGCTCTAGGGTCGACTTGCCGATGCCGAGCTCCTTGGCGAGCAGCTCGGTCGTCTTGCCCTTGGGTAGAGGTGCGGAGGCTTCGCCCCCGTGGGGGCTAAGGCTCTTGGGGGGTGTGTACTGATTCGTACCGGCCGTCTTGCGGGCCGCGGCATCCGCCGCTACCTGGCGGAGCGAATCGCTCTTGAGGATGATCCCGCTGATCTGGCCGGGCGTCATGTGGCGGCGATTGAGGTTCTCCGATAGCACGTAGCCAATCGGGTCCTTGCCGGTGTACTCGGCGAAGTCGATGCCCCGGCCGACCTCGATACAGGCCCGGTAACGGTGACGACCGTCGAGGATCTTGCCCTCGTAGAGGACGACCGGGTGCATGAGTCCACGGGACCGGATGTCGCCGACCAGGGCCTTGTAGTCGTCCGCCGACATCGTTGGGACGAGGTTCGCTAGGGAATGTGCCTCTAGATCCACTGGTCGAGCATCGGGCCGACTCTGGGGTCGTTCCATGATGGCGAGGAGATCGCCCATACCGATGGGCAGCGCGGTAGGCTTTACCTGATCGTCGTTGGCCGCGGTGATCTCAGATTCAGAAACGGCGCTCTCCGACGGGGGCGCCGTTTCTCGTTCCGGCCTCATGGCGCCTCCTTCGTGCCACCCCTGGCGATGAGGTCCTCAATGGCGCTCACGGCGACCAGCCGCTTGCGGCCGAGGGTGAAGCTCTCCAGTTGGCCCGCGTTGATCAGATTTCTCACCGTGTTCGGATGGCAGTTCATCCGGTAGGCGGCCTCGTAGAGGGTGAGTGCCATCCGGCCCGGCGCGGGCTCGACGGCTAGGACGGGTGGCCGACGGCGTCGGCGAGATGTGGGCGGGTTGCCCATGATGTGCTCCTCTTCTGGGACCCCATGAACGAGGTACAGCAGGAGCCGCGCCAGTCGGCGGTGAAGGTGGTGCCGGGTGTGGGGGTGCTACTCGGCCGCCAGCTCGCCGACGCTCAGAGGCGCGGCGGTGCTGGCGGGCGGACCATGTGGGGCAGCAGGAGAGGTGGCTACGAGATGGCCGGGTGGGCCGTCATCATCGCGGGACGGCTCGTCGAGGCCTTCGGACCGGCTGGCCCATCCGTGCACAGCGGCGCGGCGCCCCTCGCGGTTCGGGGGCGCCTGGGAGTCGGCCTTCTCCATGATGTCGAACGCCCGGTCGACCCACTGCTGGACGACCTCAGGACCCGACAGCCCCGTCCCTGGGTCAGGTTCGGGGCCGGACGCGGCCAGCTCGGCTGCGACCTCGGGTCCCGTGAGGAACTCGATCCCGTTCCCTCGGGTACAGGCCTGGCGGAACCGGAGTGGCTGAGACCGCCGGAACGCCCGCGTGGTGTAGGCGGGCACCAGAGCGAGGTCGGACGGCCGTTGCATGGCTCCCACTCTATAGGCGAACGGGTGTTCGTGGGGTGGGGCAGGTGTGGACCGTGTGGACCAGTGGACCAGACTGACCTAACCCAGCATCCGCCCTTGGGCCTCGGTTAGGTCGAGGACCGGGGTGGTCGGGTGCCCGTAGTGCAGATTGAGCATCCGGGTGTCGTTGTGACCGAGGAAATCGGCGATGAGCCCGTCTGGGACCCCGCGAGCGCGCAGGAGGGACGCACAGGAGTGCCGCAGCTCGTTGGGGGAGATGGCCGGGAAGATCCCCGCGTCCTCGCAGAGGTCCGCGATCTCGCGCCGCAGGTTCGACGGGTCGATGTAGTCCCCGATGCGGTTCGTGAAGACGAGGTCGGGATGCTCCCACACCGGGGCGGCCAGGCGCTCGGCCTTCTGCGCGGTCTGGTGCGCCCGCAGAATGTCCACCACGAGCGTCGGGATGCGGAGGGTCCGGTCGGACTTGGCTTTCGTGCCCCCGATGGACATGGTCCCGTCCGGTGCCATCTTGCGCGACTGCCGGATGGCCAGCGTCCCCTCTTCGAGGTCGAGGCAGTCCCACGTCAGCCCCGTGGCCTCACCGGGCCGGAGCCCGCCGTAAAGCATCACGGCGACCAGGGCGTGCAACCGATGGCCCTGTGCCGCCTCTAGGAGGTTCTCGGCCTCCTGGGGGGTGAGGGAGCGCCGTGGGCGCACCTGGGTGGCCGTTCGGGGCATTCGTGCGATCTGGGGCTGGGCGACGTTCACGGTTAGGCGCCCGTCGGCGATGGCGGCATTGAGCACCACGCCCAACGAGAAGCGGACCCGACTGAGGGCCGACTTGCCCAGTGGCCCACGCTGACCACCCCGCGCCGGTCGTTCCCCCCTGGGGCGGCTGGCTTGGGCTTGGTGGCCTTGCGCGTGGCGAGCTGGTCGAGCATCCGGGTCACATCGGCGGCCTTGAGGTCGAGGAGGTCGATGGACCAGATCGACCTCGTCTGCTCCAACGCCCAGCGGTAGTTGGCACGGGTGGCCTCACTCGAGTCCTCCTTGGGTGCCCCGACGTCGTCGAGCCACCAGGCGACCCACTCCCCGAGAGTGAGGTTCTCGGCGGGGAGCCCGCTGTTCACCTTGTCGCGCAGCTTCCCGAGCGCCTCTAGGGCCTCGGTCTTGTTCCGGCCCGAGACACTGCGCCGCCGGCCGTCGATGGTGGCAGATCCCTTCCAGAGCCCCTTCGACTTGTCCCAGTACACGCTCCCGGCGCCGTAGGCTAAGCGTCGTGTCCTTGCCATCTCAGTTGCCTCCTTGTCGGGACCGACCCCTTGCCGTGACCCCTTGCGGCATTCCGGGGAGCAGTTGGGGAGCAGTTGGGGGCGCATTTCGTCTACCACTGTCCCACACGATGCCACAAAAGTCCAGCTAGAGGGTGTCCAGTGTGTGCCAGTGTGAGGCATGGTAGTGCATGACGCGCAAGGGGTCACAGGTTCGAGTCCTGTACGGCCCACCAGCTCCAATGCGAAGATTGTGACCACCCAGCCGGGCGACCGCCCTCGGCGGCCGCATATCCGTCTTGCGGAGCAGGTCGATGCACGTGCCTCTACCCCTTCAGGCAGCGGGGTACCGAAGAAGCGAGGGAGCTATGAACCAGATCACACATTGGATCGGCGGGAAGCCCTGGGTCGGCGACGCTGAACGGCGCGGACCGGTCTTCAACCCGGCGACCGGGCTCAAGACCGGGGAGGTCGACTTCGCCACCGTCAAAGAGGTCGATGAGGCGGTAGCCGCCGCTCGCCGCGCCTTCGACGGGTGGCGAGCCACCTCTCTGGCCAAGCGCACCGCAGCCCTGTTTTCCCTGCGCTCACTGCTTGCCGATCACGTCGACGATCTCGCCGCCCTGGTCACCGCGGAGCACGGCAAGGTCCGGGCCGACGCCGCCGGCGAGGTTGCCCGTGGCTTGGAGGTCGTCGAATTCGCCTGCGGCATTTCCCAGCTGCTGAAGGGGGAGTTCACTGAGGGGGCTTCGACCGGCGTCAACGTCCACTCGCTGCGCCAGCCCTTGGGTGTGGTCGCCGGCATCACGCCGTTCAATTTCCCGGCCATGGTTCCCATGTGGATGTTCCCTCTGGCGATCGCCTGTGGCAATACGTTCGTGCTCAAGCCCTCCGAGAAGGACCCTTCACCCTCGTTCTACCTGGCCGAAATGGTGGCCGAGGCCGGCATCCCCGACGGGGTGTTCAACGTGGTGCAGGGCGACAGGGTGGCGGTTGACCGGATCCTCTCGCACCCCGACATCGCGGCGGTGAGCTTCGTCGGTTCGACGCCGGTGGCACGACATGTCTACGAGACCGCCGCGCAGGGCGGTAAGCGGGTTCAGGCGCTCGGTGGTGCGAAAAACCACATGGTGGTGCTCCCAGACGCCGACATGGTCGAGGCCGCCGAGGCCGCGGTGAGCGCCGGTTACGGATCGGCCGGAGAACGATGCATGGCTGCTTCCGTGCTCGTCGCCGTGGGTGGGTGTGGGGACAGGCTGGTCGAGGGCATCCGCCAGCGGGTCGACAGACTGGAGGTCGGCCCGGGGACGGACCCGAGGTCGGAGATGGGCCCGCTGATCACCGCCGAGCATCGCGACCGGGTGGCCTCGTATCTCGACATCGGAGCCCACGAGGGGGCGAGCGTCGTCATAGACGGGCGCCATCATCCCAACAACGGAGGGGAGGAGGGGTACTGGCTCGGACCGTGCCTCCTTGACGAGGTTTCCCCTGCCATGCGGGTCTACCGCGACGAGATATTTGGTCCCGTCCTGTCGATCGTGCGTGTTGACAGTCTCGACGAGGCGCTCGAACTGATCCGGACCAACGGTTACGGGAACGGTGCGGCCATCTTCACCGGTGACGGCGCGGCCGCCCAACGATTCGAGACCGAGGTGGAGGCGGGGATGGTCGGGATCAACGTCGCCATCCCCGTACCGGTCTCGTACTACTCCTTCGGGGGATGGCAGGGTTCGCTCTTCGGTGACCTGCACGTATACGGTCCCGACGGGGTGCGCTTCTATACGAGGGGCAAGGCGGTCACGAGCCGCTGGAGTGGCATCAGGGCCCACCACGCCACCCTTGCCTTCCCTACGACCGCTACCAGTGAAGCCCGGTGAACGCTGGTTGCGCCCGGCCGTCGCGGTAGGTCGCGAACGTCAACCCGTAGGAGCGCGGGGCTTTGAGCTCTGCCCGTCGGGTTTGGAGAATTGTGTCGCCGTTGGGCTTGGGTGGACGGGCCATTGACAGGGACTTGAGATCCTGGAATCGACGAATAGACCAAATCGGATGTCGCCATCGTCTGGTGATCGGAGCCTCGGATTCTCGCGAGATCCGGAGGCCTGCGGGCGTGTTGCGATCGGACGGGATTAGAGGTGTGGACGTGAGCGATACCGGAAGTCAGGGGTCTGAAGACTGGTTCGAGCAGCGGGGTGCGGCGGACGAAGCGCCGATCCGCTTCGTCGAGCGCCGCATGGGTGGCCGCCGCCGCAGTGACACTCGCATCCACGCGGAGATGCCTCAGTCGCTCCTGCCCACCCCGTCGGTGAGTCTCGTGATCCCGACTCGCAACGAAGCGCGCAACGTGGCCGATGTGCTGGAGCGCCTTCCCCGCATGGTCACTGAGGTCGTGCTGGTGGACGCTAGTTCCGATGTGACAAAGCTGATGGCGCGCTCCAGCCGGTCCGACATCCGCATCATCAACGAGCCCGCGCCCGGAAAGGGAAACGCCCTTCGCGCCGGCCTGGCCGCTGCTCACGGTGACGTTCTCGTGGCTATGGACGCCGACGGCAGCATGTCACCCGAGGAGATTCCCCGGTTCGTGCATCCGCTCGAACACGGCTTCGACTTCACCAAGGGCTCTCGATTCATGGCCGGTGGCGGATCACTCGACATCACGCCGGTACGGCGGGCCGGCAACAGGGCACTGGTTGAGGCGGCAAACCTCCTCCTCGGGGTGCGCTACACGGACCTTTGCTATGGCTTCTTCGCTCTGCGGCGGATATTCCTCGAGTCCCTCGACCTCCGGTCCACGGGGTTCGAGATCGAAACGGAGATCATCGTGCGGGCGCAGCTCGTCGGGTTGCGGATCGCCGAGGTCCCGAGCGTCGAGCTGCCGCGCCGAAACGGGGAATCGAGCCTTCGAGCGGTGCGCGACGGCACGCGCGTCCTCCGCACCCTGCTGATGGAGCGTCGGATGCAGCGCGCCGCCGGTGGGTCGGGAGGACCGTTGAGCGAGCACAGCGGCGAGGTGAGGCGCAACGGAACGACTCCGGGCACCAGTTTGCCGCGCCAGGGTGCCGGTGAGCGCTTGGTGCGACAGTCAGAACGGTCCCGCTCGAGGGACCGCTCGGTGACCGAGGCCGGCCGCGGTCGTCCGATGAACTCGTAGTTTGAGCACGGCCCTGATTCGGCTCGGACTCCCGTGGGGCGCACCCGGCAACGGGTGAAGCTGATGTATCCTTGACTTCCGTCGTCCGACCGACCAAGATATGAGGTTCATAGCAGTCGAAAGGGCAAACCTCTCGCGAGAGAGGGACGCAAAGCTACGGGGCTCTGAGAGTCTGCCGGGCCGCCGAAATAGCGATGAGTGCATGGCTATTTTCCCGCGGCCAGGGTATATGGGGGCGGAAGGAAATTTGCGTGCGATGGGGCGAGTCCAGGTGCAGGTACTCCAGTTGCAGCTAGGTGGCTCGGGGGAATGGGCGACGTGAGCTCACTACGGGGCGGAAAGGCCAGTCGTCGTCGGCCTCACTATGGTGCGTGCCACCGTTGCGGTTGGAGCACGATGGTCAGGAAGGTCCCTGGGCGGGATCGCCGGTCCATGAAGGGCGGGAGCCTCTACGGGCGGCTGTGCGACGACTGCGTCGCCGACCTCACCCAGGGTCGTGTGCCTCTCCCGGTGGCGCCATCCCAGCCCACTAGCCGACCTGTCGCGGACAGGCGTGCCATCGCTCGCGTGCCGTCCTTTCATAGCCATTGAGCGCTACGTAGCCTCGATTTATAGCCATTGACCGCCGCCTATTCGGCTCAGGCATGCCAGCAGGCCTGATCACCTCATAGCCGGAGCGCCTATCGGGTTTTCGGACCGATCTGAGGCTCTCGTTCCCTGAATCGGCCTTTTCCGGCTTGTTCAGCCGTTCGGCCCTCAACCCGCAGAGAGGGTGGTGGTAGGGAGGCATACGTGGCCGCCGCGAGGCGATCTCGGGGAGTAATGGCTCTCCCCACTGAAGGGGGGAGAGTGTGAACCGATTGGGTTGGGCCACGTGGCTCCACCGCCATGAACAAGGACGCGCAGCCTGTAGTGGTCGAAGTCGGAGGATCCTCTGTCGGCACGCGTGACCTGTCTTTTGTGCAGAATCGCGGTCGTTCTGTAGTCGCGTTCGTGGCTCCGGTTCGGTCGTGGCTCAAGATCTCTTTGTGCCATCGCGCTCCTCCACGTTTAGGGCACGGACATGGCCGACGCAAAGGGGGGCACCTCTCGGTCCATCTCTTCTTCACGCCTGCCTTCGTCGTGCGGCGACATCGCCCAATGGCGGATGCTCAGTCAGCTCGGTGGCGACCTGACCCTTTCTCATTGTGGAAGAGCCGGAAAAGTGACTTTTTACCCTAGGCGGTCCAGACATCGGACCGCCATAATGTCTGGGCGTCAAGGCTTGCCTGAAACGGTGTGAACACATCATCGGGAAAGTCGATGATGACAAGGTGCCGAGAGTGGTCGACTCGGCATTCCACGGGTGGAGTAGTCGGGCAGCCTCAACGGCCCGACCAACGACTCCTGGGGTGATACGGAGGGGTCCGTGAAGTGACGACTCACAGTGGTCCGCGGTCATGTGTGGTGCTTGCCACAGCTGGCCTCGATGCACTTGGAGATCGGCGCGCGACATACATGAAGGGCGGTCTAGTTTGACTCTGACCCACATCAAGAGTCCGTCCCGGCGCAGGCAGGGTTCCGACAACGTGGAACCGACGGTCAGCGTCGTAATTCCAGCGAAGAATGAGGCGCTCAATCTGCCGCATGTCTTTGCCGGACTGCAGCACGACCTGCACGAGGTGATCCTCGTCGACGGCGACTCGACCGACGAAACCGTCGAGGTGGCCCGCCAGCTGAGGCCCGACATCATCGTGGTGAACCAGACCCGCAAGGGAAAGGGCAATGCGCTGGCGTGTGGTTTTCAAGTGGCGAGCGGAGACTTCATCGTCATGCTCGACGCCGACGGGTCGACCGATCCCGCAGAGATCCCCCGTTTCGTCAACGCCCTCAAGGAGGGGGCGGACTTCGCCAAGGGCTCCCGCTTCATGCCCGGAGCCGGCAGCAGCGACATCAGCCGGCTCCGCCAATTCGGCAACTACTTCTTGAACAAGATCGTCAACCTCTTGTACGGCACCCGCTACACCGACCTCTGCTACGGCTACAACGCCTTCCGCCGCGAGTGCCTCTTTGTGATCGATCTTGACGCGACCGAGATCGATGGAATAGATGAGCGGACCATGCGGTGGGGCGATGGCTTCGAGGTGGAGACGCTCATCAACGTGCGCATCGCCAAGGCCGGGCTGAAAGTGGCCGAGATTCCCAGCTTCGAACGGAACCGGATCTTTGGTTCCAGCAACCTCCACGCATTCTCCGATGGACTTCGCGTGTTGAGGACCATCCAGGCCGAGCGCAAGCGAGGTGCGCGCCAGGCCGCAACCAACTTGGCGGCCACCCAGCGAGAGTCCGGCGCTTCGTGGTCGGTAATGTCGACATTGGCGGAGGAGGCCAGCTGAGCTTGGGGTCGGTTGACTTCCCTGTAGGGCGATTCCGGAGCCATCCTCCTCCATCTCAGGTACAGCGTCACTTTTCGAGTTCGATCCTCGATGGCGTTCTCTTTTTGTGTTCATCTCACACGGTGGTCGGCCGAGCACTAGCTTTTCCGGGCCCCGTGTGTTCCAGGCCAGGCCAGGTCGGGCGGTTCGGATAGACGCTGCAGAGTGACCAACCCGGGGATTTTGGGCGCCTACAATGGCCGACCATGGAAGAGGGGTTCAAAGATCAGATTGAACCACCTTCCCCAGTCGGGGCGTCATCGGGATCCTCGTCGCGCGGGGCGCTCGGTCGACAGGTCGTCCGCCATCCTCTCGTGCTGGTGATCGTCGCCCTCGTTGTCGGCGCCGCGGTCGGGCTGGTGAGCCAGCTAGCCACTCACCCGGCGAAGGCCCCCGCATCCGGAGCGGCGCCTTCAGGGCGGCTATCGGTGGCGCAGGTTGGAAGGCAGTCGCCGCCGGTGCAATTGGCTGGAATGCATCTGACCTTCGACCAGACCTTCACCGGGTCGAAGCTCAACACGCAGGTTTGGAATACCTGTTTCTACTATGCCGCCAAAGGGGAGGGTTGCGGCGACTTCGCCGTCAAGGAGGTGCAGTGGTACCTACCCTCTCAGGACCAGGTGTCCGGCGGCGCATTACATCTCGTGGCCAGTCCGCTCCCCACCGTTGGCACGAACGCGGACTCGCAACCAGAGTTTTATGCGTGCCGCTCGGGCATGGTCACCACTGACCCATACTTCGACTTCACGTACGGATACTTGCAAGTGGTGGCTCGCATCCCAAAGGGCCAAAACACCTTTCCGACCCTGTGGATGCTTCCCGCCAACCATGCAACGGACCTGCCGGAGATCCAGATAATGTACGCCACGGGCACCGCGACCAACCGGCCTTTCGTCTCGTTTCTACCGGTCGCCGGAACACAGATACTCCGCTCGGTCACTACCGCCGACCTGTCGTCTGGGTGGCATACATTCGGGCTCGATTGGGAACCCGGGGCATTGACCTGGTTTATTGACGGCAATGCGGTCTTCACCGTGACCGCCCAGGTGCCTGACCAACCTATGTACCTTCTGGCAAACCTCGCAATCACCACCGACCAACATTCACCGCTACGACTACCCGGCTCATGCACGGGCTCAATGTCGATCCGCTCCGTACAGGTGTGGCAAGACTCACGCGGATGACTAGCCGGTGGGCGGCAATTCGAAGATCGTAATGCCTTGCTCGTGGAGAATACGGATCCAACCGGGCGCCGAGTCGAAGGCATCGGTCAGCTCTTGTAGCTTGTCGGGAGGGAACAGTCCATACTCCGTTCCGTACGCCTGCATGGAGTCGGAAATGATGAGATAGGTCGGCTCACCCAGCCTGCGACCTTTCGTCTCATTTGCCTCTATCACCTGTGTAATGGCAACGGCGGTGGTAGGCCGAGGTTTTACCAGCGTCAAAAGTCCCCCCGGTCCATACAGAGCCTCAATCGGAAAGAGGTTGTATCGTCCGTTGATTTCGCCCGGAAAGTTGCCGTCGGGGGCGAAGATCGTTCCGGGAGACGCGAACTGGTAGAAGGCGGAGAGGCTTTGCACCTCTGCTTTCGACATTGCGTAGATGGCGTCATCGCCGAAGAACGCAGGAAAGAACAGACCGACGGCGATGGCCAGCGCCAGGGGCGCTCGAAAGGCCCCCAATCTCGTAAGACCACCGGCAACCGGCTTGAGTGCCGACGCAGCCAGACACGCCGTCCAAGGAAGTGAGAAGAGGTAGACGCGCAGCAAGCCTTCGTTGCCGTACGCTCCCGCGAAGAACACGAGCGCCGGAGAGTAGGCAAGCAGCACGAGCGCAAGGGTTGGCCGCCCCTCGCGCCAGCGCCGCCACGCCCCGACGGCGCCCAAAGCCCACATCCCCACGGTGAGAAGGCGGGCGGCCTCCGCCGAGAAGGTGATCCCAGGTGAAATCGGTCCTGTGGAGGCGGACAGCGGAGTACTCGCATTGTTGAAGAAATTTCCAATGGAGGCGATAATCCCGAACTGGTTGTTCACGAACGTGAAGCGCGGCACAAAGTAACCGAAGACGACCAGCGTAAGGAGGATCACTAACCACCGGTGCCGTATGCGGCCGATGGCCGCCAGGCATCCGAGTTGGATCAATACGACATAGGGCGAAAGCTCATGCTCGAAGACCAACACAAAGTAGAGCAGAGCAATCGCCGCAACGATAGCGCCGTCGTGTCCACTCGACCCTCTTGGCACCGGAAGCAGGGGGGATTCGTCCGCTTGCGACACCGTACGGGCGGTCGAGTCCTTGGAATGCCTCAGGAAGCGCGATACCGGCTGGAGCCGATTTCGCGTCCAGGTCAGCCATTTCGCCTCATCGGTTCGAGACAGATAGGTGAGCGCCAATGCGAATATTCCAGCCGACAGCACTACGCCGAGCGCTTGTGACGAGAGATAGTCTTGAGCGATCCAAACGGAGCCGGCGTACAAAAACAGTGCGAGCCATCGCTCTCGGACCGTCAACTCGAGCGCCCGGAAGGCGAAGTTGAGCAGGATGCACGTAAGCACCTCGAATATCAACTGCGCCCATTTCGCATAAGACAGGGGGCTCTGTATTCCGGCTATCCGGTCGAACCATGCAATTAGGGCGAAGAAGCCAGGCCAGTTCTGAAATATATCGATTCGCTGATTGACCCGGCCATGCAAATTGATGTACTGAACGACACCAATGTATTTGTAGAGCCACGAATAGCGCGCTTGATTGTAAACGAGGGGCGCCGTGCCGTAGAGCATCAGCAACAACACTCCGAGGTGCGCGGATAATCGGATGGTTGAGGGCCGAGCCATGGCCAGCGCCCAGCCCGTCGAGATCACGAGGAGCCCGATCCCGATGTAAAAAACGATTGGGAGCACGGCTGGGAGTCCATACGGGCCGAGGTGCGTCGTGTTGACCCGGCTCACTCCCAGCGCCCAAAATGCGATGGCCGCGGGGAGCAAAATGTCCCAGGGGTAGAAGAATCGCCTTTCGCGCAGTGGAGTGTTCACCGTGTTCTGCGGTGCCGGAGCCGCGACGGCAAGATCTGCCTTCATGGCCGAGGGAGGGGACGATCGCCGGACCGCCGCAGAGACATAAGAAAGGAGGTCGACGGCAGTACGATGCCGGACGCCACCTTGTGGTCAGGAACCGGATCGACGGTTCTCTGGGTCATCGGTGTCGTCCATTTTGGGTTTCGATCGCCTCCGGGCCCGGTGCTGCCGTCCTCCGTCGCAGAATGGCCGTTGTGAGCGCCACCGTCGAAACGGCGCACTCCACCTCGAGCAAGCCGATGGGGCGCCAGAGATTGCTCCAAAGGGTGATCGTTGCGACGAAGGTCAGGATGCCGAGACTGAACAAGATTGATGCTGCGATGGGCGAGCGCGTTGCCAAGATCGGCCAATTGCTTATGACGGCTCGTCCCGGTACAAACAATGTAAAGATGATTGCGGCCACAATGCGAACGGCATTTCGCTCATTTGCTAGAACGGTGACAGCCAGTAGGGCGGTGACACCGAGGCACGCAGCGTCAATGAGATCGGAACCCTCAAATCCCGATCGGGCGCCTGCTCCCTCGAATTGAGGCACGTTCTTCCCTTCTCCTTTCCTCGCCACATGCCCGTAGACAAACACCCTTAGGCTTAACCGTTCGGTAGTAATCTACTAAACCGGGAGTTCCGTGAGGTCGCATAGGGAAAACAAGATCTCCCTGCCTAACCACCTTGCTCACTTCGGTCCCGAGCTTTTGCCCCTGCTTCCCTGCCTTCCGGCTGGGGCGGACCCCCGACAGGCAGATTCGGGGTTAGCGCGGGCGGAAATGGGGCTCGGCGCGGGCGGAATCGGCGCCCCGGGACCGTGATTGCCGCCGGGCTTACCTCCTGGCCGATGCCTGGGTCACCAAGTCGCACGGCCGCTCCACGTGAGCACTGGCGATCCGCACTGCAGCATCGCATTTCTGGACCTTCGAGTGGCAACCCGACTTCCCCGACCGCTGCGGCGGTTTCGAGGATGCACAGGCCGACTGCGCTCGTTTCTTCGAATGGGACAACGACGATCACCGTCATTCAGGCATTGGGATGCAACCGTCATAATGTTCTATTCCTCGACGCTTACGCGGAGCACCGCGAACACTTTGTCCTACGCGGCCGGACGACCGGGTAGCGGAGGACGATACCCGCACGGTCGAAGTGGCGGGGCCGGCAAGTACTCCGCGCATCGACCCGCCCTTCGGAGGCGGCCCGATCGCGTCGCCCTTGGGCAGAGTCTGCATGCCGAGAAGGGTCGAACACCGTCGACGTGGCCGCGGCGAGTTTCGGGACAATTTACGTCGCGACTGCCCAGGCATTGCTTCGAGATCTGGCGCGACGTCTAATCTAAGTCACCGTGGTCGGTCGGACGACCACCTCTGGGGCCTGTCGTGAAATCGACGAGCCCCCCATCGCCTCGGTGCCGTGGTACTCGACGCGGTGCTCGATGCTCCGGCCAAACCGCACGAGGACTGGGCCTTCACGTCTCCACGGCGAACGTTGCAGAGGCCTCAGGAGCGCGGAAGTTAACTTTTCGAGGAGTGGCAATTACGAGATTGGACACTCCAAATCGACGAACTACTGGTACGTCATGCAAGCGGTCGAGATGCCGTTGGTATATTCGCTTGAGAGGTCCTGGTAGCCATGGATATTCCTCAAGGACCGGCATAACAAACTGCGGCGACTCAAGAGTAAAGCCGGCCCGTGCAACGATATTGCGCAAATCGGAGGGCCAGTAATTGCGGGCCGTCGTCCACCTCCTGGACAATGCAACAGGCATCCATGGTACCAAGGGCGAGGGATGATCAAAGGAAAAGTCACCGATTTGGATCATATGTCCCTCAAAGGGAAACCATCGATTAGGGCTCAACAGGACGAGGATCCCGCCGGGACGTAAGACGCGGCGGAGTTCGGCGAGGGAACGCTCCTCATCAGCGACGTGCTCGAACACTTCGTTCATCCACACGCCGTCGAAGTGGTCGTCAGGGAACGGCAGCTCCTCGGTAACTGCGACTTGAAAGGAGACAAGGGGCAATCTCTCCTTTGCAAGTTCGATCCGCTCGGCGTCAGGATCGATGCCGAGCACCTCGTGCGCGCCTGCTGAGAGCAGCGCCTGGGTGTAGCCCCCATCGGCGCAGCCTACGTCCAACCACCGCCCGCTGACGCGGCCAGAAATGCGGCCGACTCTGTACGAAACGTTTAACGGTGAGGCCGTACTGTTACCGGGCCTGATCTTTTGCACCACGCAACTACACCCTCTTTCCTTGCTAAAATTCCCCGAGAATTGAACGTTATGCCCCTAAGGGCGGCTAGTCAACAGACCGGAATTCCTTCCTGAGGACTGACCTGACCGCTCCAAAGAAGGTATCCACCTCCTGAGCGAGTCCTCTCGCCCGCAATCGTCGGCGGAAGGAGGATAATACCGTGCAACATCGACGGCAATAGCTGTCTGATGGTACGCATCATGTCAACTTGGCTTGCGAAAAACCAAGATCAACTTGTTGGTGTCGAGTTCCGACTGGCTGAGGTACGAATAGCTCGGGTGAACTCTTCTTATTCCGTGCGCCCCGTACTCGGCATCTTCCGAGACGAGCTCGAAACCCACCTGTTGGAATAGCTCCAGCCACCGTGGGCGCTGAACCCTATTTATGTATTGGACTTTGCTGTTGACCCAGCGATCCCAGGCTTCGCCGTCGAATCGATAGTAGAGCTTTAGAGACGATTTGGGATCAAAGTTCGAAAGATGATCCATCAAGTCGATGAAGTGATACGTATACGCGCCAGGCCGCATCAATCGGAACATCTTTTCCATGAATGATGGAAGAATCTCTCGGTCGATGTGCTCAAGCACATCCGCACTAACGACGAAATCGAAATGGTCTTCGGGAAGCCCTCCCATGGTTCCGGATTCATCGATGATGTAGCGCCAAGACAGTTTCGCATAGAGCGCCTCGAAGGAGGTTGCATTTTGCACAGTATCGACGATCGCCCTGGCTGCTGGGATTCTCTCAGGGGCCAGTCCAATGGTCTCCAAGTGAGGTTCCAGCTGAGATACGTAGAGCTTGAACACCGGAAAAAGTCGATTGTCGACGACATCGAACATGGTGGTCTCAACATCGGCAACGAGACGTAGGATGAAACTCTCCCAGTGCACGTACCCGGTCCCAATCTCGAGGACGGAATCCTCCGGACCCAATTTGAGGTTGCCCTCGACCTGAGAAATGAGCCCGCGAACCCTTTGAAGATAGTAGTCAGGTAGTCCGGTGCGAGTTCGTCGCCGTACCTCCAATCCGTTGGCGAGGGAACGATACGAACGCCGAGTACCTGGGGTAACTGAAAATGCATTGGCCACCACCGACGCCCCAATGTAACGCAACATATCTAATCTCCGTTCGATGTCACTTCGTTGGCAGTGTGTCTTTGCCAAGACTCGAGTGATCTCGCTATTCGAGTGTTCATCCCTGAGGTCGGCGAGTAGGGTGCGGAGAATCTCTTGTCTCTTGGAATGTAAATCCTTGGGCTGTGCATCACTTTCGCATTCCGGTGCGAGTGCATCTCAGTGTCGATAATGGTTATTCGATGGAGGTCCCGGAACAGGTTGGCCGAATCGCCGCAAAGTGATTCCGAGCTCGTGCCAGATCTCCAGATTAGGCACCATGGGAGCAGGATTCGCGAGACCCACGAGGGAATCGGCACGAAATGGAAGGTCGATGTTCAGCGCCTCACACGCTCGGAGCCCCGCCAATACCAATCGCCAGTCAAGGGGTACCGTGCGGCAGCTGCGCCCCCTCAGCCGTGCCAAGCCTGCAATCAGATCTCTGAAAGAGACTGGAACCGGATTTGCGAGTCCGACGGGACCGCAACTGGTATGTTTTGCTCTGATGAGCGCCGATATGGCTGCGACGAAGTCATCTTCGTGTAGCGTGAACTGGTGGGACCGCGACGCGACAAGCGGAACCACGGGTAGGCGGGTAAGCGCTGAGAGTGCGCCTGCCATTCCGCCCGCGTTGGGGCCATAGACAATGCCAGGTCGAACGGGAATAGCTCTGGTTGTCTCTGCAATGCTCTCAATTTCTAACTTCGATCGCCCATAAAGCTGCTGGGTTCCCTCGAACGCGGACATTGACGAAAGTACGATCGTCCGTCTAACCCCCGAGGAGAGAGCGTATTCGAGCAAGCGGCGAGACCCCTCCACGTTGACAGCCCAAATGTCCGGCTCGCGCCGAACCTTCATATCGTAGGCACAATGGACCAGGGCATCCACGTCCGAGAGCAGATCGGGAGATGGACTCTCCTCAATTACGTAGCGCCGAGATTCTGATCCAATATTGGTTCTACTGAGACTTATGACGCGCAGTCCGTCCTCAACAAGGCGATCTCGTAGTAGGCCTCCGAGGTATCCAGAGGACCCCGTGATCGCTACGGTTCGGATGCCGGAGTCGGTCATAGCGAAGTGCGAAGGGAGTCGGTCGCAATCCGGTGTGCATTTGCCATGATTGTAAGCGTGAAGGTGGTCGCTGGAACGGTAGGAAAGACGGACGCATCGACCATGTGTATGCGTGACCACTGCCGGAGGCGGCCCTGGACGTCGGTGGTCAGGGGCCCATCGACTGGTGTCAAACGGTGAGGCAAGCTTCCGCCAAAGTGATAGCTCTTACCCGGCGCCGATAGGAATGCCAGCGGTAGTACAGGCCAGAGGTCAAGCTTGGGAGCGACCTTGAGCATGCGCAGTGCAACTTGACGAAACATTGAGTTGGCAAACGCCGACTGTTGATCTCCGGAGACGATGATTCCGGGCACGTCCGTAATCTTCGAGGGCTCAGTGATCCTCAGTCGCATTGCAGGAGACTCCCAAGACGGCAGGTACCCGAGTCCAACGGTGAGTCGCCGCAAAAGATGCCCCGCTATCGGGTTCCCTAGACGTGACTTCAGTACCGGAGGCAAGGCATCCACGAGAGCGTCGTTGTGGGGATAAAAATGAATCTGAGAGATGTTCAGTGCCTTGTCGTCGAGCGACACGGTCATGTTGAACTGATTCAGCGTGAATTCGGGCGCCTCGCGAGGATCAGGGGTCGGGATCCGAGAAACCATCGGGATAACGAATTGTGCTGACTCTCGCATCTCGATGTCTTGATCGAATACATTCAGTGAACTCAGTACTAACCGTGTAGTTCCGACGGCCCCACATCCAACGTAAATTCTGTCGGCTTCGAATCTTTCGAAGGCACCGGTTCCCACATCTTTCGCGATGACGTATGGAACGTCTTCGGTCTGTCCGACCTTCACGGCAAGTAGGCCTTCGTGATAACGAATCCGATGCTCTCTGCGTAGTCTGTCGAACGTTTGAGAAGCGGAGTAGATCAACGAGTATGGGCACCCGGTCATGCAGAGACCGCATCGCACACAGGCCTGAGACTGAAAGGCGAGGCGCGCTTTTCCCACGGCTATCCCGAGACGTCGTAACGAGGCCTCGTTTCTAGAAACGTTTGCCAACACGGCCGACGTTCTGGGAGCAAGGGGAGGAAGGCACTCTCCTTGAATGACGAGCGGAAAGTCTTCTGCCAGGCTGTCCTCTTCAGCCGCATAAGGAATGGATTCGAGGACGGCACGATAATGAGGTTCCATGGTCGGATAATCAACGGGCCAATCGGCAAACGTGGAGCGCGTAAATGGCATGACCTGAGCACCCCACACATTGGTCAGACCGCCGTAGGCGGCCGATACCACCGATCCATTCGCGTGACCAGCGCCGATCACGTCCTGAAGTTGACCAACGTCAGCAAAAGGATACGCCGATCCGTAAGATCTCTTCTGGGGCAAACCTTTGGCGCGCCGACCCACGGGTTGCGTGCGGATTGCGGAGAGATCGCTTTCATTCCACAGGTGCGGGCTGGTTGCCGCCATGCGGTCAATGGCTTCCCTGCGAGGTGCATCAAGACGATGGCCGATGTCGATTACGGACACCTCTTGCAAGGGATCAGCCAAGAGCGCCATGGCAGCACCGGCAGCAGATGCACCCGACCCCACGATAAGGGAGCGTGTCATTTGGCCGTCGCGATGCGAAGTCGCTCCCAGAGATATGCAATAGGACCGCACAGGACGCCCCAAAGCTCCAAGGCAAGGTGGTAGCGCGGCATGCCGTAGTCCACTTCCGCGCGTCTCTCTTTGGATAGATTGAGGGCCCCGCGAGCACAGACGCGAACCATGTCAATCTTTCCTGGATGCAGGAACTGGCTGAGTACCACTGCTGAGACGCCCTTGCCGTATCCGTAGACGTGTTCGCGGAGCAGATCGTCCTCCCTAAGATGTACGTGCCACACAATCGCGCTTGGTTCATAGGCAAGCTCGTAGCCCGCACGGATGACCCGCACGAACATCTCGGTGTCCTCCCCCCCTTTGGTACGAGTGCCTGCCCCGAGTGCCTCGTCAAAGCCACCTAGGTCAGAAATAACCTTCCGACGGACTGCGAAATTCGCGCCAGCTCCGAAATGGCCCGCCGAATAGGGAAACGGAAATGAGTATTCGTCTCGTTTGGCCATTGAGTAGGTCTCGGGCAATAGTTTGGAGCTCCACTTTATTTTCTTGTCGAAGAGAGCCTGGGCAGGAGTGTCGATCTGAGCTGGCGGTACTATTCCAGTCACCAGCGCCACATTCGTACCCGCGGAGAATCCACGAAGGAGTGCCGTCGGCCACCCAATGTCCGGCAAGGTATCGTCATCGGTGAAGGCCAGGAACTCAGTCGTTGCTTCGCTAAGCGCCCGATTCCGAGCTCTCGACAGCCCTGGTGCTCGCTCAACCACTCGACGTATGCGCATTCCGTCCTGAGCAAATCCCTCGACGACACGCTCCGTCTTGTCTGAAACCGGCGCATTGTCCACCACGAGCACTTCGTATCGATTGGCCACCCCCAGTCGTATTCGCTCAAGACAAGAATGGAGCGACTCTGGCCGCTCTCGAGTGCAGACTGCGACGGTCAGCTCACCATTCGGAGGATCTGGCAAACTCGTGCGCCGGTGCTCGATGCTAGGCAGGGTCGCGAGGTGGTCGATGACGCTTTGCTCATTTACATCCGTTGCTTCAAGAATGAGCCAACCGATCGGGCCGAGCTCATCTACTAGGAGCAATCGCGCTTTGTCGTGCGAGTCGGACCACGGCTCGATCGCCCCTTCAATGCGGATACCAGACTCATCGCATCGGGCAAGGCCACACCACGTGCGGTCACTTATCAGTAATGAACCCTGCATGACTGACACGCTCGCTTCACGTTGGGCGATCTTTCACAAATTTATATCAGTACGGGAGCGTCAGAACCAATCATGAGTGCCGGTAAGGGCCTATCGCCACCCTTCCGCAACCCACATTACACCGGAAAGCGACCCAAAAGCCCATATGGTCTCCCCCCGATGACGGGTCGAACTGGCCCGGTCTGTTTGGGATGCCAGTTCTC
The DNA here is from genome assembly GCA_963779735.1 of uncultured Acidimicrobiaceae bacterium. Classification (GTDB taxonomy): domain Bacteria; phylum Actinomycetota; class Acidimicrobiia; order Acidimicrobiales; family RAAP-2; genus Bog-473. The sequence goes on along the minus strand of CAVZZJ010000007.1, from coordinate 685,358 downwards.
GACGAACTCGGCCGACGTGAGGTGACCCAGCGATGAGTGTGGCCGATAGCTGTTGTAGTTCTTCCCACGGGCTGCCCGGCTCGATGTGGACACTGCCTGACGTCGAGAACCGGCAATGGTTCAGCGACGTCTTAGCGGTGAACTCGGCCGTTGTCCATGCCAAGAAGGCTGTACCTCTGCTGCGGCGGCATCACCGTCGAGCCACCGACCGATCGAGCGCTGCCGCTCACAACTAATTGACCCACATTTACCCGAAGAGAACCGCTGTTTCGCCAAACGCGAAGGTTCAATCCCAAAAATGGGCGAGGTAGCGAATATTCCTGCCGACCGTGAGTTCTCGACTGGGCCTTGGGCGAAGCCCCCCTCGGAACTGCCGCAGTAGTGCGTGATCGGACCGGCCTGCTCCCCTTGAGCGCCATGATCGTGGGAATGGCAATAGAAAGCTGTGGGTTTCGACGCCGGGAGGGTGCAGCTGCATCTGCGCCGTCGCTTTCAGTACTCAAGGGCGTCGATCTGATTGCGTCGCGAGGCGCCCACTTTTCTAATTTTGTGAACTCTTTCGTTCACCTTGTCCCAGCTCGTCGATTTGATTGTGTTTGACAAAAGAGCGAAACACCGTCGTTCACTGGAACGGCTCTGGTACCGCATGCGAGGGCGGACACGCCCGAGGATGGAATTCGGCTCATCGTACGTGCACGTGCGCCCCAACGAGATTGCACGTCAGTTGCCACGTGGTTGCAAGCGGCACCGAATTCGACGGTCTGCATTGACAAGTGAGTGGAAAGCGACAAGCATTTCTTAGAGCAAACGAAAAGGCATACCTCTCGCGAGGGAGGGACGCAAAGCCACGGGACTCTCTGAGTTAGCCGGGCCGCCGAAATAGCAATCTTCGCAGTGGCTATTTTCCAGCGGCCTCCTTCTCAGGCCGAAGGGAAAAAATGCGAAAGATCCAACTGCTTCGAGAAGCTGTTCCGAAACGGACGCGATGGCTCCTGTGTCTTCTCGCCGTCATGAGCGCGGTTCTCGGAGTCACGGTCAGCTTCGGAGGCGGTAACTCGGCACAAGCGTCGGTTAACTTGACGCGTAGGCATCATTCTCTATCGTCAAAGTCGGTCGCACCCGCTCCCATCCCGGACTACAGTGGCGGCCGTTATTTGGCCGCGGATCCGAATGGCGGGTACTGGACGGTCAACTGGGCTGGTGCGGTCACGGCACACGGCGGCGCTCCGACATATGGGTCCCCGGCTCTTTCGGGTCTCCACCTCAACAAGCCCATCGTGGGCATTGCTGCCACGCCCGACGGAGAGGGTTACTGGCTCGTCGGCAGTGACGGCGGTGTCTTCTCCTACGGCGACGCTAAGTTCCACGGCTCCACTGGTGGTATCCATCTGAACCTGCCCATCGTGGGCATTGCCGCCACGCCCGGCGGAAAGGGTTACTGGCTCGTCGGCAGTGACGGCGGGATCTTTACCTTTGGCGACGCGAAGTTCTACGGCTCCACGGGGAACCTTCATCTGAACGAGCCCATTGCCGGCATGGCGGTCACGAGCGACGGTGGGGGTTACTGGCTCGTCGGCAGTGATGGTGGGATCTTTACCTTCGGCGACGCGAAGTTCTACGGCTCCACCGGTGCCGTCCCGCTCAACCAGCCGGTCATCGGCATGGCCCCCACGCCCGACGGGGCGGGCTACTGGCTCGTGGCCAGTGATGGCGGCATCTTCACCTACGGCGACGCGAAGTTCTACGGCACTTTGAGTACCGACTCCGGCGCCGTCATCGGCATCGTCATCAACCCGCCGCTTGCTGGCTACACCTTGGTGCAGGCGGACGGTGATGCCGTCGCTCCGTCACTCACGCCCGCCCCCGTGGTGCCGCCAACTCCGCCTCCCGCGCCAACCACGACCACCACGGGCGCTGCGCAGGAGGTCGCGCCCTCAATCAGGCGGCCCGCGACCACCACGACGGCGCCCAGGCCGACCACCACGACGACATCTGGGGGTGGTTCAACCACCCAAGCCCAGTGTCCGTGCACGTCAGCACCAGCCATGCCCGCGGCTGCCCCAAGTGGCTATAGCCGTATCTTCACTGAGGACTTTAATACCCCAGCCCCTGTAGGGGACTTTGACAATGTCTATGGTGACGAGTTCGGTGAGTACAACGGCGGTCCAGCGGGTGACGGCAGCGAAGCGACCTATGAACCCAACGAGGTGCTCTCGGTAGCGAATGGTTCTTTGTTTTACGACCTGCACACCGACAGTAGCGGCACCGCGGTTACTGCCGCACCCCAACCGATGAATGAGCAAGGGTTTAAATACGGCCAGGTGGGAATGGCGATCAAACTCGACTCGGAGACCGGACCACAGAACTACAAGATTGCCTTCCTGATGTGGCCTACGAGCGGAGCGTGGACCAACGAGGTCGACTTCGCAGAGACTCAGCCCGACTTTGGTGACGATATCAGCGTGAACAGCCTTTTGAGCAACGACGCGCCGAACTTCGACATGGCCGATGGCAACCAAGACACCGGCGTCAACCTCAATGATGGTAAGTACCACACCTTCTTGGTTACGTGGACCCCATCCGAACTGACCGTCTCAATTGATGGCATAACAAAGGCAACATTCCCGGCCAGCAGCGGAGCTGATCCGGCTCAGGAGATGCGAGTATCCCTTCAAGCCGAGGGTTGGATTCCGGGCGGTGACGCAGCCATCAGCCCCTCCTCTACGGCGACAGTTGAGGTACCCTATATCTACATCAATCAGTACAACTGATCACTTGTCATTGGCTGAATAAAGCTGAATAAAGTGGCTGAGCATATAGGTCTAGTACGGAATAACCAGTTCGTCCTGTCCGAGGGTTGCGGGCAGAGTCGGGGTAGGGGAGTCAGGACGATTTTGCTTCTGACAGCCATCCTCACCGCGCGATGTCGTAAGGTACGCTTATGAGCGGTACGAGTGGACTGGACAGGACGTTTGGATCCATAACGGCACATCCACTGACCGTGTCGGTGGTCATCTGCGCTTACACGGAAAGGCGCTGGGACATGCTGGAGCGGGCCGTGGATTCGGTGCTTGAGCAGAGCTATCCGGCTGCTGAGTTGATCGTCTGCATCGATCATAATGTGGAGTTGGCCGAGAAATGCAGGAGGAGCTGGGGCGATCCAGCGGGTGGCTCCTCCATACCCATTTTCATCTTGGAGAACAAGTACGAGGGTCGGCTTGGTAGCGCGCGCAATACTGCAGTGGAACAGGCCTCAGGAGAGATAGTTGCCTTTCTAGACGATGATGCCTCTGCACATCGGGACTGGTTGGCGTTGTTGACGGCTCCATACCAGAAAGAAGAAGTAGTTGCAGTTGGTGGTGCGCCAGTTCCAGTCTTTGAGACATCTCGGCCCGCTTGGTTCCCGCCCCAGCTCGATTGGGTGTTCGGTTGTTACTATGACGGGTTGCCTTCGGCGTTGAGCCCCGTTGACCGACTCATCGGAGCCTCAATGTCAGCCCGTCGGGACGCACTCGACGCGATCGGTGGGTTCCACTCCGACAACCACGACGATATGGATATGTGTCTTCGGCTCGCCCATCAGCGCGGTCGTGAGTCGATTGTGATGGAACCCCGGGCAGTTGTGTATCACAATGTCGGCGCCGAGCGCGTTACGTGGAACTACCTGTGGCGTCGCTGCTTTTTCGTCAACAAAGGAAAGGTCAAAGCATTTCGCGACATGGGATCGGCAGCCAGCATGAAGGCAGACGTGAAGTTCGTCACAGGGGCGATCAGGAGGAGTGCGGTGCAGTGCGTGCGCGATCTGATGCGCGGAGACGTGAAGGGACTTTCGCGCCTAACGGTCTTGGTGGTTTCTCTATTGCTCGCAGCGAGTGGAAATATTGCTGGTCAGATAAGCAATATGTCCATATTTAGGGGCTCTACGGATTTATCTGGGCAGACCGGAGTTTGACCTTTGGCGGCGAAGCGACGCCCTTAACTATGTCGCGCCACCGTCATGGCCTCTATACGTACAAGTGGCTTTCCGCACCTCAATAGGGAATACCCTTGCGGACTCACCTTCCCCACTTCAACGCGAAGAGGCTATTTGGAGGTAGGGCTAATGACTGGGACTCCCGCGGAAATAGTCCCGCAACAAATACCAGATGTTGAATAGGCTGTCCCTCGGAGGTCGGAAATTCATATACCAAGGATCTTGCGGCCGCTTTGGCGAGTAGAATACCCATTCCCTACGGTCGGAAGGTGCCGGGTAATCCGTGTAGTAGTACGAGGCCAGAGAGATTCGGGCTCGCCCCGGCGGACATCGGACCGGATCAGGCACTCCATGGAACGCATACGGTGTCGTCTCGAAGAGCACGAGCTTTCCTGCGACCGGTGGAACTTGCTGAACGACGGCGTTCTTGCCGGTACTCCACAGCTCGAGCTTGCCGCCGTATTCCTCTTTCCAATCTGAATTTAGGTAGACGAGAACGTTCACCCTATGGAACAAGCCATTCTTCGGATGTAGGCGAAAATCGCGGTGCAGAGCCTGAAAGGACCCGGGCGGGCTCACGTGAAATCCCGCCCAGGCATGAGAGGGATCCGGTATCAGTCCTGCGATGCCGGTCACACCCTCCAAAAAGGAGACGAACTCGGGCGTGAGGAGGGAATCGAGGATCTTCTGTGCCGCCTGTCCTATTACCTCTGTCGACTGGGCTTTTACCATTCGATTCCCTGTAAGAAGCTCGAGATTGAGTGCCCGCTGGAGCTCTTGAGCTTCTGCGGCTGCAATCATGTCAGGATCGATCAGGTCGTCTAAAACCAAATGAGGCCATGGCCTGGCCCTCAGGTACGTCTCATGGTAACGACTGGCAATAAGGGGAAGCTCCGATAGAGCGATGGGCGAGCCGGGTTCACCCTTCACCGATTCAGTGTGAGCGGGATCGACCAGTGCCATTATAAACCTCGCTCAGGGACACGAAAAACGTTCACCACGACTCAACTATCCTTCCCCTGAAGAAGTGGGTCAAGGGCCAAAGGTCCTTTCATGACGGGGCCGAAGGTCACTCGATCTAACCAGTTTATTGCCCGAAAAGGTGCAGGTCAACGCGGTCCAAGTCGCTGGTTCGCTTGTGGGTCAAATGGCGTCAATCCTCTTTCGGCGGCTTCCCAACGACTTCGTGGGTATCTAGCCTCCATTTTCGACCCACCTGCCGGGCCCGAGCACGGCCGAGCCTCCTTGAGCTGGCCGAGTTGCGGCCCGAAATCAGGGAGCTGCGCCAGGTCAACCAGATCGTGACGGCCGCCGCAGGCGTCTTACGGGTGTGCGGTTTCAGCGGGGAGTGGCTGATGACGTCCTCGCGGGCCCAGGGCCTTCATGGCTGGTACCGACGACGAGGCCCCGACACACGGCCTCGTCGAGCGACAGTTCAGCGGCTCGGACCGCAACCGGCCGCGGGTGGCCGGGGCTCGCCTCTGTGTGGACCTGCTGGGGCTTTGCCTACACCGTCTCGGGCATGTGCCTGTATCTCCCAGTTCAGTTGCCCAGTTGCCCAGTTGCCATGGGAGACCGCCGCGTGACCCCCGAAATGGGCAGAGGGCCCCACTATTCGATCGCTCCTGTTCATGGGTCACCGGTTTTGCTTACGCTCGCTAACCCCACTTTGGCCTTCCTCAATATCCGAGGTCTCCTTCTCCGGTTCCGGAGCGGTTCGAAGCACTCCGAACACTGTGGGTGCGTAGACCAAAGCCTCCAGCGAGAGGGCAACAAGGATACCGATCGCCACGCCGGTCAGACCGTGCAACGCTCCGCCGGCGGCCGCTAGTCCGACCTCGAAGCACGCGCCAGCCATCGTTCGGATCACTGCACGTTGCATATTTCCCTGAACACGGGCTATGGCGACGTAGTGGGATTTCATTGCGTACGGGTACGTACTCAATCCGAGGATTCCCATGGCGGTGCTCGCTACCACGTAGTTGGGACCGAACAACCTCAGGATGAGGTCAGAGAAGATGAAGAAACAGGGGGCCGACGCAATCGATAGGACCAAAGAGATCCGCATGGTCTTACGAACCTCCCGGCGAAGGGATTCCTCGTCACCGGGGGCCAAGGCGAACAGCACCGTCGAGAGCAAATTGGGAATCATCTGGACGACCCCGACCACCAAGATCGTCGCGGTGAAGGCGGCATTGGCCGTAGGTCCGACGATGAGCGCCACCAGCACGGGAAAAACTAGTCGAGGTGATTGAATCGAGAGATTGAGCCAGTGATGCCGAAACATTAAGTGTCGTTTCCCAAAGATGTTCTGGAAGTCCAGGCGCGTGGATTGGCCCTCGGTCAACCTTCGAAGTTCGAAAACCAGAAGCAGCATCGAAGCGATCAGCCCTCCTGTCCAGGCAACCACCAGTTCGATGCCAGATTGAGACGCCCATACGGTTGTCAAGAGAGGAAGCAGGATGAGTTTGCCAATCGCAAAGACAGCGTTTCGCCTCAGCTGTAGGTCTCCCCGTAGAAGACCTATGCACGCATCGTCCAGTACGAGCAGGGTGGTACTGAGCACTGCCAGCAGCACAAACACAAGAATGCCAATCGACCCCACGACGCCTTCACTGATTGAGGTTGAGAAGAATTGAAATACAACCCCAACACCAGCCGAAATCACAGCCGCCAAGGTTCCCACGAGGATCGCGGCCGTGAGCATCAATGATCGGGCCTGCGTTTTGTCTATTGCGAGTTCGGAAATTACGAACGTGCTGAGTCCTAGAACGCAAACTATGGCAATGAACTGCGCAGCCGATTGGACGGCTGATGCGATACCGACGGCTTGAGCAGTCGCCATTCTTGCAGCAATGAACCAATAGAAAAAGCCAAGGAAGCTCGTGATAATCGTGCTGCCGTAGAGGGATGCGGCGTTGCGTATGAGCGGACCTTCTAGGGCGTCTCTGATCTCCGCACGCGGTTTCTCCAGCCAGCGCACAAGAACGGAAAATTTGGAGTCGCGATGGTTGTGCTTCAGTCCTGTCACCATGCGTGGTGCCCCGCACCTCGGATTGGAAGACATCGTGACTCCGGCGGGCGACCAATCGGCTCCAGTGCTCCGAACTGAGGAAGATCGACCTCTGCCCCTACTCGTTTGCACGTCGAGTGCCGACCACCCCATGGCCGGCCCATGGTTGCGGCGGACCACAACGGTTGAATTGCTGTCCCCGTCACATCGCCATCGGGCGGAGATTTATTGCTCGACGGCGATGTCGCACACTGGTCGGGTTGTTGACTAGTGCGTTGAAGAAGCCTTTGTGAAGGGAGTCCCTTATAGGATGGGCCCGGAGCGACGCACACGTTGGCAATCTGCGAAGATCCATACCAGAGATCTTACGATGTGGACAACCTCCAGTCGTGCCATTCCCGCGATTGTTCTGACCTAAGGGAACCCGATGTCGAACTGCGCTGGACATCGGGTTGCTCGACCAAACTCACCCGAGAATCGGTGGCCAGGACGCATGAGATGGCCGTTCCTTAGGGGCTGAAACGGGTTGCGGCAACTAGCCGGTACAATCTCTTCCGCCCCACGTTCGGCTCAGGGCCGGCCATCGACCTGAAGGATTTCCTTGGTCACCACGAAGCCCTCTGCGTAGCGAGCGCGACACTCGATCCCACGAAGTCGGAGCATGGCGCTAAAGGTCTCGTCGTCCCACCAGCCGCGATTGACCTGCGAGGGAAAGCAGCGATTCAGGAGGCTAATCTTCTGCCGCACGGTCGTTTCGTCGAGGGCAACGTAGTGCGTAACGCGTCCTAAGTCACCGTCCCACTTTGGGATCTCGTAATGGAGGATCAGGGCATCGCGCCAGACGGTCGGTACCAACTGGGCAACGAGACGGTGATCCTGATGCGCGTCGTCGACCCGAGGCGCAAACACGAGGTCTGCCCCGTTGTTCCGTGCGACATCCTCCAAGCGGAGTTTTACCTCTTCCCATCGCCCCGGTAGTCGGCCATCCGGTAGATCGTGCAAATGATAGGTGATGTCGGCTCCCCCCAAGAAGTTGCTGGCTGCGGTGCGGGCTTCTTCGTGCCGGTTTTGAGCACCCGTCATTACCAAGTAGTCGACGGTGAGTCGGCGCGACGCTGCCATCTTCAAGAGTGTGCCCCCGCACCCGATCTCAATGTCATCCGGATGCGCGCCCAGACAAACGACGGCCAGTGGCCCGCCCGGAAGGCTGACGCCCATCATGAGGCTTGTCGCTGTGTGCAGCTGGTGTTGTCCGCCATCACCGAGATCCCTTTCCCGCCTAGGTCATATTCGCGACATTCCGTCAAGGAGAGACTTCAAGCGATGGCACCTCTAACAGCGGAGTCGATCCGTTCGTGTATGGCCGATCCCGCCAGAGCATCCAAGGGCACTTGCCGCTGTGGTACATCCGCTCCAACGCAGAGCGTTCCTTGAGCGTGTCCATGGGCGCCCAAAAACCGTCGTAAGGGTACGCCTGCACACGTCCGGCGGCGGCCGCAGCGGCGCACGCGTCCGAGACGAGGTCCTCGTCCTCGTGAAGGTACTCGAAGATCTCCGAACGTAATACGAAGTATCCCCCATTTATCCGAATGTTCATATCGGCGACTGGGACGAAACCCTCAACCCGAGAGCCGGTCAGGGTAACCACATGGAAGCTTTCCCTCGGCTTGATTGCCAGCATTGTCGCCACGTCGTTGCTATCGCGAAGTTGCTTGACCATGTCGTCGAGTGGCGCGTCGGTGAGCACGTCACCGTAGTTCGCAAGAAAGATCCGATCATCATCGAGGTAGTGACGCACTCGCCGAAGTCGTTCGCCGATCGGGGTCTCGATTCCGGTATCGACGAACGTGATTCGCCAATCGCTTATGTCCGTGTCGAGCAATTCGATCTGTTCCCCCCCTTAGAGAGCACAAAGTCGTTCGAGGCGGTCTCGTCGTAGTTGAGGAAGTACTCCTTCACCGACTTCGCGCCATGACCAAGACAGAGAATGAATTCGTTATGGCCGAAATGGGAGTAGTACCGCATGACGTGCCATAGCACTGGGCGGTGACCGATTGGCATCATCGGTTTGGGGACCGAACTCTCGCTTTCCCGCATCCGAAGTCCTAGTCCGCCACAGAACAGTACGACCTTCACTAGAGTTCCACCTCCTCAGAAGACGTCGAGCTCCGGCAGGGCGACGACCAGCCGGGCACCCCATTTGCGGGTATAGGCAAGTTGAGCGGTGATTTCGCGCCGCAAGTTCCACGGCATGATCACGATGTAATCAGGTTTGGTTTCGGCCAGCCGTTCAACCGGATGGATGGGGATGTGAGTCCCCGGGAGGAACTTGCCATGCTTGAATGGATTTCGGTCTACTGTGTACTCAATCAGGTCAGAACGCACGCCACAATGGTTGAGGAGCGTATTGCCCTTGCCCGGAGCGCCATAGCCAACAACGTTTGCGCCCTTGCGAGAACAGTCAATGAGGAACTCTACAAAGTCGTTGCGGATCGCCGCGACAGCAGAATCGAATCCTTCGTGCCCTTTCAGGTCATGCAGACCCGCCGCCAATTCGTCGGCGAGCACCTTGGACACACTGTCGGAGGGTGAGCCAGCGCTTTCCGCAGGAGTCGACCAGGTTCGTAGTGACCCGCCGTGAGTACTTAGCTCGTCGACATCCACCACAACCAGCCCGGCCTTGGCCAGCACTCGTTGCGTAGTGAGGAGGGACAGATATGAGAAGTGCTCATGATAGATGGTGTCGTACTCGCGTGATTCGACTAACCGCAGGAGATGGGGGATCTCTATACTCACGAAACCGGCGTCGTTGACCAGCGCGCGCAGCCCGAGGGCGAAGTCGACAATGTCGGGCACGTGAGCGAAGACGTTGTTGGCTACGACCAAATCAGCCTTCCCGTGCTCCTTCGCGACCCGTTCACCCGTGGCGGCACCCAAGAAGAGCACCTCGGAGGGAACGCCTCGGGCGATGGCAGCGGCTGCCACATTGGCTGCCGGCTCTATTCCAAGTGAACGTATGCCCCGAGCCACCGCGTGCTGCAGGAGGTAGCCGTCGTTGCTCGCTACCTCGACTACGAACGAACTGCTGTCGAGTCCAAGCCGGTCCGAGGCATCTTCGACGAAGTGGCGTGCGTGTTCCACCCAGGAATCGCTATAAGAGGAAAAGTAAGCGTAATCACTGAAGATGTCCGCTGCGTCAATGTAGGCCGGAAGTTGCACAAGCAGACAGGACGAACAGATTCGCACGTGAAGCGGGTAAAACGGCTCCATCGCGTCGAGCTGCTCGGCGCTGAGAAAGCTCTCGCAAGGCGGTGACATCCCCAAATCGACGAAAGTCTTGGTAAGGGGCGACCCGCAGAGTCGGCAGTGGGGGCTTGTCAACGGATCGCCCGTTTGTCTGTCGTCATGCGCAGCTCCCCGTCGAGTCGGCCATCAGCCAGTAACTCTCGGATGCGAGCCAACCGTACAAAGCGGGGACCTTCAAAGTCCTCAGCCGTGAGCCCGAAGCGAGACATGTCTGTGACGAGTTCGTCAATGCCTTGTGCGACCGTCCACTGTGGTTGGAACGTGGGAAGCATCCGGCCGATCTTGGTGAAGTCAACTCGGTAGTCCCGTTTGTCCGGACCAGCACTCTCCGCAAAGGTGATAGGACAGTCCATTGCCTTCGACACCTGGAGGGCAATCTCCCGCATCTGAACAACATCCTCGTCGCGCCCGACGTTGAACGCCTGATCATGAATGACATCGAGAGGGGCTTCAAGTACTGCGAGGAAAGCGCGGGAGATATCCTCAATGTGCACCAGCGGCCGCCATGGCGACCCATCCGATTCCAGCCGAACCTCGCCTCGGGTGAAGGCCACGCCGGTGAGATTGTTCACGACGATGTCTGCCCGCAGGCGAGGTGAAGAACCGTATGCCGTGGCATTGCGGAGGTAGACCGGGCTGAAGTTCTCATCAGCCAGCTTGGCGATGCCACGTTCCGCCAGCACCTTGCTCTCGCCATAGGGCGTGACCGGATTGAACGCTCCGTCCTCTGACACAGGAGCGTCCCCGGCTGCTCCGTAGAGTGAGCAGGACGAGGAGAACAAGAAGCGAGGAACTCCCGCCTGCTTGGCCATCGCGGCAACGTGAATTGCGCCATCGGCGTTTACCGAGTAGGTCGCCTGAGGGTTCAGATGACCAATCGGGTCGTTGGAGATCGCAGCGAGGTGCACGACAGCGTCGAAGCCCACGAGCTCTGCGGGCGTCACATCACGAATGTCTCGAGAAGGCCACTCCGGCTCGGGCATGGAGCCGAAGTCACAACCTTCGTACCAGCCGGCGTCCAACCCGACCGTCTCGTGGCCATGGTCACGGAAAAACGGCATAAGTACTGCTCCGATATAGCCCCGGTCGCCGGTGACGAGAACTCGCTTTGGCATTCGACAATCATACTCTGCACGAGTCAAAAAGTAGGCGCCTAAGGCGTCAATCGCGGAATACAACCGGTTGGCAACCTGTGGGCAACCAAATACGACCTTCTTTCTATGTGAGTTATCCCCTAGTTCATTGCCAGCACTTTTAAAGATAAGGCCGATCTCAATGCCAAAATAAAGGATGAAAGAATTGCGGATATTAAGGTGTCATTTGCTCATCGCCCCGAAATTTTGTACAAGCTCAATTCTTTCCGAGGCTAAGGGTCTTTGCGAAGGATACTGGAGAAGTTGCTGAGTGCACCGTTTAGTTCATGACCGTAGAACTCGTGGCGGGAATGTAGTGGCGCCATCGGATTGCCGCGAGCCAGAGGAGGCTTGTATTCGCCTGCTTCGATCTCTTGCGCGCCGATAACGACCGTGTTGTGGCACATCGACGCAGCAGGGCCGCCTCCCTGCGGCGTCCCTGGTCGCATCGTCGCTGCTGTTTCGACTACCGGCGTGGTCGCCCTTCACGAACAGCGGCATCACGGCGAGAGGACTCGCTAAGCCGGTCCTCGTCGACATCCACTCACACCCTGCTATATCACGCAGGTCATATATGCGTCTATCCCTTAGTCAAACCCTGAAGTATTAGAGGCGTCGTTTTGAGTAATATCTTCGTAAAGAAGTATCGTGTGAGTGAGCTAAGTAGCCCTCTATAACGTCCGCCATGTTTGGGTATCTATTGGTGGAACGACGACCAGCACACCGCGTGAGAACTGCTTTCGTTTTTCCTTGGTCTCGTGGAGCCTAAAGGGTGCCGCAGCCGAATTTGCGGAACTTCGTCCCCGGAACACGTTAGGGCAGGTCTGCAAAGAGGAGCTCGGCTTTGTCCGTGAGGTGGCTTGCGATGGCCATACTCGCAGTGGCAGCGGGCGAAGGTGCGTTGCGGACGTGCAGTAACGCGCCGTCCGCACCCAGACGAAAGTCGTCCACGAGCGAGCCATCGCGATCGACCGCCTGGGCGCGCACACCCGAGGGACCCCACAGAAGGTCGCGACTTTCGATCTCGGGAACGTAGCGTTGTACCGCCCTTAGAAAGGCACGCTTGCTCCAGTCGCGCCACATCTCGGCAATGCCCATGCGCCAGTGTCGCCGAGCCAGTCGACGGAATCCCTGACCGGCGACCACCGACCATACGTCATGGACTGCGAAATCGCGGCGTCGATAGCCCTCGCGATGAAAGGCAACGACGGCATTGGGGCCCGCGAGTACGCGGCCATCGGAGGTCCGGGTGAGATGGATTCCGAGGAAGGGAAATCGAGGGTCAGCGACCGGGTAGATTAGTCCGTGGACCATTTGGGCCGCCGATGTGGTGAGCGTGTAGTAGTCGCCACGGAATGGCACGATCTGCTCCTGCGCCTCGGAGCCGGTCATCCTCGCCAGGCGGTCGGCGTGAAGGCCTGCGCACGCGATGACGTGCCGAGATACCACGGTGTCCTCTCCCACGCTCAACGCCAGGTGCTTTCCCCGGCGGGAGATTCCGATGACCTCAACCCCCAGCCTGATCTCGCCCTGGAGGTTGCTTATGTCCTCTGCCATTGCCGCGGCCACTGATCGATAGTCGATAATTGATGTGGAGGGTGACCACAAGGCGCCGCTACCGACCGCATGCGGCTCAATATCTCGTAGCCCGGCGGGACCGAGCATCTCGAGCCGGGGGACGCCGTTCGCTTCACCCCGTCGCCGGAGCTCTTCGAGGGCTGGAAGTTCCGTCGAATCCGCGGCAATGACGAGCTTGCCGCAATGGCCGACGGCGATCCCTTTTTCCTCTGCATAGCGCTCGAGGGTTGCCTTGCCTGTCTGGCACAGACGCGCCTTCAGCGATCCGGGCTGGTAGTAGATGCCGGCGTGGAGAACGCCACTGTTGTGACCGGTCTGATGGGCGGCGAGGACTGTCTCCTTGTCCACGACCAGCAATCGGACCTGCGGGTGCCTGGACAGGATCTCACGAGCAGTTGCCAGTCCCAAGATGCCGGCACCGACGACCACGACGTCATAGACATCACAGGATTGGCCGGCCCCGGACTCGGGAGGTCTCAACGAACGGCGGTGTGTCGCCCGGACGGGGTCCGGGCGCGATCAATGAGGCTGGTATCCACCCTCAAAGAGGAGGAGGAGAGCACGTTGTCCAGCTCACTAGGCAACTCAATGCCGACCCAGTGGTGACGCCGTCCAGGGACTCGTCCAAGGTGGTTCTCTCCGTGGTTCGTCCACAGCACGTCAAGACTGTATCCCACCGAATCTTCCCCGTGGGCTCTTTCCTCGGCGGTCGACTCCCTTGGCGCGGCGCCACTAGTTGGGCCCGGAGGGCATTACAGAGCCGGGGACGAACAGATTCTTGCAGGGAGCGGGCATAAAATCGGTTACATTTGGCAGCCATGATGAAAGTGAGGTCGGTATGACCCCGCCCAGAGTGGCGATCGGGTTGGTGGTTTACAACGGGCAACATCATCTCGCAGCCGCCATCGATTCGTTGCTGTCCCAAACCATGGAAGATTTCGTCCTTGACATTTCGGACAATGCCTCGACTGACCAGACAGAGGAGATCTGCCGGTCGTACGCAGCGGCGGATTCCCGTATCCGCTATGTGCGTCACGACGAGAATCACGGTCCTACTTGGAATCACAACTACGTCGCGCAAGCTTCTCCCGATACGGAGTTGTTCAAGTGGTGTGCCGACGACGATGTCTACGAACCGACGTACCTCGAAAGGTGCGTAGCCGAACTCGATGAACGGCCTCAACTGGTGGCCTGCCACAGCCGGGTTGCCTACATAAATGAGCGCGGCGAGGAATTGATGCGCTCTTTCCGGCAGCTGCACTTTGGTGACGATCGACCTTGGGTTCGCTTCGAACAAGTCCTGGTTCGCCCACACGACTTCTCGATCGTTTTCGCGGTAATTCGCCGATCGGCTCTCGACCGCATTCGTCCCTTTCAGCCGGTCTACAACTCCGATGCCATAATGCTCGCCGAGCTCGCGTTCCTGGGCCCGTTTGGAGAAGTGCCCGAGCATCTCTTCTTGAATCGCGGGCATCCGGGGAGGGCTTCTGCGGTCATCCGGCGTGGGCGCACGCGACAGGTGTGGGCCAAGTGGTTCGGGGGATCGAGCCGGTTTCCGCTGTGGCACACCTTGGCTTCGCTTCACCGGAGCATCTCCTTGGCGCCGCTCGATCCCGTGGCGAGAGCGCGTTGCTACGGCGTCCTGGCGAAGTGGATTAAGATGGAGTGGACAGGCCTAGGATTGGACGTTGTGATCGACGGGCCCCAGGTTGTGAGCGAGCGGATGGCAGCGAGTTGGGGTCGGTCGCGGGGTCAATGAAGATCACGGAACTTTCAATCTGGGAGGAGCTAGGGGGCTTGCAGGGTTGGAGCGAGCTCGCTGCGAACTGCGACGCTTCGCCGTTCGCATGGCCCTCCTTTTGCCTGCCGTGGTGGTGGGAACTCGGATGGGGGAGGTTGGCGTCGGTCGCGGTGGAGGATTCCGGCCTCCTCGTCGGGCTTGCCCTCATTCATGACCGAGTGGGGGATGTGGGGCGCCACATGCTCCGCTTCGTGGGCGATGAGATTGGCACGTACCATCAGCTGCTTGTCGCCCAAGGACGCGAGGACGTCAGCGAGATCCTGTGGGAGCACATTCTCTCATCGGGTCGGGACATCGACTTCTCCTCCGTTCCTGTCGAGCTCGCTCATTCATACCAGTCGGCCACGTCATGTACGCTTGCCTTCACCGAACACACTCCGTTTGGCTTCGTCAGTTCCCCTGTCGAAAGTCTCGAACCGGTCCCCTCAGACAGAATCGGCCCAGTCCGCAAGGTGACGGATCCAGCCGAGTGTCTGGCACTGATCACCGGACCGACAGAGGCTGACCGCTGGGGGGCAGGTACGCCAGGATCCAAGATGGCCGCTTTCTTCATGTCTGCGGTCGACGCGTCGGTGCGTGTTGGTCGGATGACTCTGCATATTGTGGATCATCACGACGGGCCGACCAGCGGACTGCTCGTGGTGCACGGGTCGAGGACTTCGGTAGTGTGGCGACATGTCGGTGGGTTCCCTGTAAGCACCGATGCGCTGGTTCGGGCGGCGACCGAGGAGGCGTTCGAACGCGGGTCGCAAAGAATTCTTTGGCCGGACAGCTCACGCGTCCCGGGACAGCCGTTTCCCCTTGTTGATATCACGACGACTCCCACCGTTGGTCGGTTTCGGGCCATTCCCGGACACGCTCGCAGTGCCGTTCGAGGCATCCGAGACTACCTATCCGCTTGAATTCCATCGCCAGCGATCCCATTGACGGCTCCGGAGTGTGATTCCGGGTGAGCGAAGCGGACACCTTGGCGCGATTACGTCTTCGGCGCGCTCGGCCCGTAGAGATAGAAGTGTGTGGCGAAGAGCGCATTTAATCCGTGTGGCATTGCCCAGGCCGGCGATCATCGCGACGACGTGAGTCGGTAGAGCTGATCCGGGCGGTGCCGACCTCAGTTGAAGGTCAGAAATCCATTTGAGCACTCGATCGAAGTCGGTGCGGTCACCAACCCTGAGAACATCCAAAAGCTCCGCATATCGTTTGGCGATCGCGAGTTTCGTCGACGTTGCGATGGGTGCGTTGTTTTTACCGCCGAGGAATGTTTCGGCCTCCCTGACTGAAAGCATCAACTTCATTACGGCATCGGGTTCCGCAGCAGAACGATGCCACAGAGACTCAGGGGTGTCACGGTATAGGAACAGGGGTTTCACGGATGGCACCAGCTCGAACCTATATCCAGACATGGCGATGCGCAGCATCAGATCTAGGTCCTCGCCGAGAGTCATTCCCAGTGAGAATCCGCTCACGGCCTCCAATGCTCGACGCCTAACTAGCGCGGGTCCGACATATCCGAATAGCCGATCCTTCAGGATGCTCGATACCGTGTCCTGATCGACGTCTGATCGAACGATAGGTCCAGAAGGTTTCCATTGGCCGTTAAGGAGCCCGATGCGCTGCCATGGCGAATAGAGAACAGCCACGTCATCGGGAGCAGACCCGGCGCGGGCACGCTGAAGGTCGAATTTTTCGGGCGCGAGGAGATCATCTGCATCGAGGAACTGGATCCACTCCGACGTGGCATGCTTCCAGCCGAGATTGCGAGCATGACCCGGACCCCGGTTCTGATCTGTGGTGATCACCTTCCCGATTAGCGCATTGCGGTCAAGAAGTTCGCGAGCGACGTCGGCGGAACGGTCGGATGAACAGTCGTCCACCACGATGATTTCGATGTCGTCGCCTTGCTGTACGACGCTCTCGAGAGTCTCCGCAATCCATATCTCCGCGTTGTAGACGGGCACAACGACACCGACATTCATTGGAAGCCTAAACCCCAACCGCCGGCCGCAGTGGTTCGATGCCGGCGGCCTTAGGCTCCGTTCTCATGAAACGCGAGGCAATGAGGCCAGCGCAGCCAGGGGAGGCGCGGCAAGATCCCGCTCCGACATCAGCGTCATCGGGAGTGGCCACGGAATCGCAAGCTCAGGATCATCCCACGAGATCGCCACGTCTTCGGCGGGATCGTGGACCCGGTCGATTCGGTACGTGATATCTGCGGGATCGGTCAACGCCTGAAAACCGTGAGCGCAACCCGCCGGGATATAGACGGACGACTGTGCCTCTCCCGTCAAATGAAACGACGTCCACCGCCGGTAGGTCGGCGATTGCGGTCGGAGGTCCACGACCACGTCGAAGATGGCACCTGCCGAACACCGGACGATTTTCGCCTCGCCCTGCCCCGAGCGCAGATGCAGTCCGCGGACGACCCCCTTGGCCGATCGGGAGAGGCTGTCCTGCATAAATGAGCACGGATCGATCCCGGCGGCGCGGACGACGTCGGCTTCGAACGTCCGGGAGAACATCCCCCTCTTGTCCACGTGCGGCTCTGGGGTGAAGAGCAGTACGCCATGCAGTTCGGTCTCGTGAACGTCCATCGCCCCTCCAGGCCATACCGCGCCGGCCTTCGGTTGTTCGGATAACACGCATCAAGTGGCGTCGAACGCGTAATACTACATGCATGACGACGCAGCGTGATGGACGGTGGGCCGGGTTGATCTGTCGCGGATGTTCGTCCGAGCGGACAACGGAGGTCGTGGATCTGGGCGTGGTCCCCGCATCGGACTGGTTTCCACCGATCGATGACCCGGAGGAGGATCCGCGCTGGCCCCTACGGGTCTTCTTCTGTGAGGACTGTCTTCTGGTCCAGCTGGGCCCAGACGTCCATCCGACGCCGGAGCCTCCTCGTGCCCTCGAGTCAAAGACGTCGCAACTCCACGCCAAGCAGTCGGCGATCGACGTGGTGCAGACGGAGAATCTCGCCCCCGGGGACACCATCATCGAACTGGACAGCCATCACGGCGGTTCGTGGTTGGGCGGGTTCGTCGAAGCGGGCCTGGTGGCCCGAGCTCCGGACCAGACGGCGGACCTGGTCGTCGACGTCCATTCGTTGGCGCACGAATCGGACCTGCAAGGTCCCCTGGCGGCACATGCCGCTCGAGTGGCGGTGGGTGGTCGCCTGGTGCTTGAGTTCCACCATCTGCTGCCCCTGGTAGAGGAGTCACAGGTCGACACCATTCGCCACGGCCACTGGGTCTACCTGTCGCTGCTGAGCGTGCAGCGACTGCTTGGCCTGCACGGCTTGGTCGTCACGAGGGCGGTACAGGTTCCGGTGTTCGGCGGCAGCCTGCGAGTCACCGCAGGGCGACTTCAGGATGGCTGCACGATCGATCCCAGCGTTGGCCAGGTTCTTGCCGCCGAGCGGGCGAGTGGCCTGCAGGACGGACGCAGCATGGCGGAGTTCGGTCGTCGGGGCGCGGCAGTTGCCGCTACCGTTCGGGATCACTTGGAGCTTGCTCGCGACGAGGGAGTGTCGGTCGCCGGGTACGGCGCACCATCCAAGGCTCCAGTCCTCGTAGCCTTGGCTGGAATCGACGAGTCACTGTTACCCTATACCGTTGACCTCTCGCCGGAGAAGCACGGTCGACGGCTACCCGGCACCCGAATCGAGATCTTCCCGCCTGAGGAGCTGCTCCGGCGGAAGCCGCAGGAAGTGGTTGTGTTGACGTGGGACATCGTCGATGAAGTGATACGACAGCTGCAAGATGCGGCCAGCGGAAGTGGCTGGACGCCGAGCTTCTATGTTCCCCTGCCGGTGCCCGGTACGTTGGATCCGGCACCGTGACGTGACATGCGGAGCCGCAGGCGGGTAACCCGCTCCTTGGTCGATGTTCCCGCGCTCAGGCGCTTGGGGTTGCGCTGGTACCCGCATCGAGACGTGGATCAACGTTGCGGGTCATCATGCGGTAGCGCCTGATCGATACCGGCAGGAAAAGAACGGTGAGGAGCAACGATAGCGCCAAGGAGGCAATGCCTATGGCCAAGATGCCGAAGTGGCCGATGCAAGCGAGAAGAATGGCGAAGTAGACCCCCGCGCTGAGAAGCTCACGTGTTGCCAACCACCAGACACGCCTGTCCAGCCAGGCCAACGAATAGTAGAAGGCCGACACCGCGGTGCCCGGAAGTGACAGCAGCAACATGCGTAGCAGGGTGGTGCCGTGCATGGCGTATTCGGGTCCGAATATCCGCAAGATCAGCGGAGCGAATGCGACGCCGATGGTAACACTCGGTACGAGAACGACAATGGCCGCTCGTATCGTGACCCTTGCGTGTTCGCGCAGCTCCTTCGGCTCTGTGGATGCCTCCACCAGAAACGATGTGACGAGATTGTAGAGAAGAACGCCCACACCGCCACTCGCGATCAGCGCCGGCAGGTAGTAGTAGGCCTCCTCTGCAGCGCCGAGTCGACTGATCACGATCAGGGCAACGATGTTCGCGGAGAACGTGGATACAAGCCCGGTTGCATATTGACCGGCTGCAAGGGACACGAGTTCGCGCCCTGAAGGGAAGTTTTCGCTCGAAGTATTTGTAGCTTGATGGATCGGGATGCGCTTGCGGAACAGGTACCAGTTCACCGCGCCGATTGCCACTATGACGGGCACTGTCCACGCCAAGAAGACGCCATGGCTCGAAGTGACGGCGAGGAATACGGGCAGAAGGGCGATCTTGGCAGCCGAGAAGAGGATGTTCTCGACCGGTACCCACCGTGTTGCCCGCAGGCCGGTAAGCACGCTGTCTTGGAGCACGAAGATGGTCCACAAGATGACCGATGCGACGAACAGGACCCTCCACCCGAAGGGGGCCGGAATGTACCTGTGTCCAAAGCCTGCAATTACGTACACGATGGCGACCATGACGGCTACGACGGCACACATGGCGTACGCGCGTGTCACAAATCTGAATGTGCGGTCGCCCGCCACGGGGAGGAAACGATCGAAGATCGTGGTGAAACTGAGCTGTGACAGGTTTGCCAGGAGCACCATGGCGGCGATCTCGGCAGACGCTCGGCCGATGTTCTCGGCCGTCGTCAGGCGAGCAGCCGTGGCCCAGAAGACTACTCCGAGCACGGCGCTTCCCCCGGAGGAGACCATCAAGGCCACGGCGTTTTGGATGAGATTCCCAGCCCATACGCGACTCTTTGAGCGTGAAGCGTGTCGCCTCTTCGAGCGTGAAGCGTGTCGCCTCTTCGAGCGTGAAGCGTGTCGCCCCTTTGAGCGTGGAGTCGGGTCGTTCTGCTCTGCCATGCTCATGAGAGGGGACTGCTGAATCTGGACCTCAACCCAGCATCCGGCATCATCGCCAGAGCAAACATTGGCTCAAGGGGGAGGAACCCAGCTTGGTGCGCCAGCGAGCCTCCCGAGTGAGATGCAACCCCAGAACGCCGTCTGACATGGCCGGCCCGCGACGCAGCAGGTATCCAGACCAAAGATCGGGCCATGCCTTCTCGCCGGACTCGACCTGCGCCCCCCGCACCAACGACTGCGGCATTCGGCTCGGTCACCGCCAGATTTTCCTCGGAGTGGCTGTCTCTGTGGGGTGCCAATTTCTGTCTGAGGGTTCCATGCCCGATCGTTGAGCGGATTCTGCGGACCTTCGATACCCTGGGCTAAGGGTAATCGGAGTCAAGTCCAAGCTTTCCACACCGGTCGACCCCCGCGAGATGATCCCCACTCGCGATGCCTTTGTCGCTGCTTGCCGGTTCCCGCGATTCACGCAGCTGGCAGCTGGTCGAAGGCGAGACAGCCGCACGGACGAGATCGTCTCAGCTCCGCTCACACCTCAGGCAGGACATAGCCGAGTGGCCGCATGCCCCCCGATTGATTCACTGATTGATCCGAGCCGGCTTGGTTCTGCTCTCCTGTGCCCGCTCGTCACACGGGCTTGCACGGGCCAGGAAATGTGTCGTAAGCGGCGATCTGCTCTCTATTATCAAATTCGCCCCCTCTGTGTCCAATTGTCACGGTGGCGGAGTGACCTTCAGTCGCTTCTTCGTAATTCTGTCCGCGTGGTTGCTTACTGGAAATGGCTCAATCCGGCCCGAATTACCAGGTCGGCTGTTACGAACACCGTCACATTGGACCGAGAAGAAATGCCACGCTAACTTCTCACTACAAGTGCTCCGGCTCTCTGTACATACAGATGTGCAACGGAGAAACTCAATCCCAGGGAACTCACTCATTCAACCGCGGCGATACGACAATCAGCATGTAGCTGACCTCTCCAAGGACGACCTTCTCGAGGTCGATGAGGAGATGCACTGATATGCCGCGCCACCAAAAAAAGCGCCACCAAAAAAGGCGCCACCAAAGGAAAGGATCCGCACGGAGGCATCTCTCAGCCATTGTGGCCGTATTTGGTGTGTTTGCGGTCACTACCAGCGTCGTGGCAGATACAGCGGCCCATGTTCGCCAGGCGAGGCATGGACGAATCTCTGGTCACCTCTCAGCGGCTGGGGCCCCGACGACGAGTAGCACTGTGGCTCCATCGACCACTGACCCGCCGCTCACTACCACCACTGGTGCGCCATTACAGGTAGCTCGTGAGCTGGCGCCCACAACGAGTACCGCGGGGCCACGCCCCGTCGCTCCCTCAATCAGGCGGCCCGCGACCACCACGACGGCGCCCAGGCCGACCACCACGACGACCAAACCGCCCACCTTTGGGGGCATTGGTACCCAGTGTCCGTGCACGTCAGCACCAGCCATGCCCGCGGCTGCCCCAAGTGGCTATAGCCGTATCTTCACTGAGGACTTTAATACCCCAGCCCCTGTAGGGGACTTTGACAATGTCTATGGTGACGAGTTCGGTGAGTACAACGGCGGTCCAGCGGGTGACGGCAGCGAAGCGACCTATGAACCCAACGAGGTGCTCTCGGTAGCGAATGGTTCTTTGTTTTACGACCTGCACACCGACAGTAGCGGCACCGCGGTTACTGCCGCACCCCAACCGATGAATCAGCAAGGTTTCGAGTACGGCCAGGTGGGAATGGCGATCAAACTCGACTCGGAGACCGGACCACAGAACTACAAGATTGCCTTCCTGATGTGGCCTACGAGCGGAGCGTGGACCAACGAGGTCGACTTCGCAGAGACTCAGCCCGACTTTGGTGACGATATCAGCGTGAACAGCCTTTTGAGCAACGACGCGCCGAACTTCGACATGGCCGATGGCAACCAAGACACCGGCGTCAACCTCAATGATGGTAAGTACCACACCTTCTTGGTTACGTGGACCCCATCCGAACTGACCGTCTCAATTGATGGCATAACAAAGGCAACATTCCCGGCCAGCAGCGGAGCTGATCCGGCTCAGGAGATGCGAGTATCCCTTCAAGCCGAGGGTTGGATTCCGGGCGGTGACGCAGCCATCAGCCCCTCCTCTACGGCGACAGTTGAGGTACCCTATATCTACATCAATCAGTACAACTGATCACTTGTCATTGGCTGAATAAAGCTGAATAAAGTGGCTGAGCATATAGGTCCCAGTCCGCAAACACTCGTTACATAGTTGGCTTATGTTCGAATCCGCCGGGAATCGACCTGGGTCCCGACAACGAATCCAAGCTTGCTCGGATCATTCACGGAACAGCATGAACTGAACAGCGCGCCATCCGAGGCTGTCCTCCAGTCAGGGAAACTGAGGTTTCGGGCGTCGTCTGGTTATGGCATCCGACGGTCACCAGGTGGTGGGCCATGTCGGACTACACGTTCTTGGCTTTTCCGTCGAGCGGTTGGACCTCGGAAATGCGTCTCTACCGTGATCCTCGACATCGATGCCTTGCTCGTTGAGAAGCACACCGAGACCGAGGAGGGCACCGGTCAGCATTACAAGGGGAATGGAGTTTCGAGCCGATGTTCTGTTTCGCCGAGGGGTCTCCTTGGCGCCGTTGTGGAGTACTGCAGCGGTTGCAGAACCTCTGGCCGAGTTGGCGGATGGTCGTGAAGGGCTGCTCCGCATTCAGACGCTGAGAGCCACTAAGCTGCGGCCCGTTCGGCTGGCCCAAGTTGAGGACCAAAATGAGGATGAGCATTCCCGATGTGAGTGTGGTGATCCCCAGCGCTCGTGGCGGACGGTTTCTTCGTGAAAGCATTGCGTCCGTCCAGTCGCAAACGCTTGAGGATTGGGAGCTCATCGTTGTCTTGGACGGTTGTGAAGACGACCTTTCTGATATCGAACGAGATGACAAGAGGGTGCGGGTCGTCCGACAACGCCAACGCGGGGTATCCATTGCGCGGAATGTTGGGATTGGGCATGCACGATCTGAGTTAGTGGCCTTCCTCGACGACGACGATCGCATGCTGCCCGATCGGCTGCTCGCCCAATTTGAAGCGATGCGAGATGAGACAGTCGGCTTGTGTCATACACAGTTTCGGTACATAGATGAGAATGGGGAGCTGATCGGCCCCGGATTTTCGAGGGAAGCCCAATACAGCGACTTTCTCCGAGGTGATGGAAAGATTCTTCTCTCGTCCACGATGATCAGAAAGTCGCTTATCGAGGAGGTCGGAGGGTTCAACTCCCTCCTCAGTCTTGGTGAGGATCTCGATCTCCTATTTCGCATTGCTCGCGAGAGCACGGTCACTTTCCTCCCTGTTGTCATGGCCGAGTACCGCCGACACGGAAGTAACGTATGGCTGGATTTGCCGGTAGGAGGCCGAGAGATCAAAATGGTACTGACGCAACACATGTGGGCGGCAGAGGCCCGCGGGCAAGCTGAGGATCTAAAGGCAGCCAAAGCTGGCATGGCAGTGGTAATGACCGGTCGCGCCAGTTCGGCGATGTTCCGTGCGAGCGAAGCACGATCCCGTCACGATCGTCTAGGACAACTCAGCGGTCTCGCGGAGTCACTTTTCTTTTCACCAATTGTGACCATGCGGGTTGTCCGAAGGGCGTTCCGCAGAGAGAGGGCGAACAAGGGGCGTCGGTGAGGTGGACAGCCCGGCTCGGGAAAACCCTCGAGGACCGATGAGCCTGGTGGCGCGGACCCGTGAAGCCCTCTTCACCGAGCGGCTCGTCCCAGCCCGTGGAACACCTCCTGCAGCGTGAAATCAGGAAACCGATCGAACGACCGGGAGCACGACTGCCAAGCATCTGGCTGCCCACTCGACGGAGTGAACGGCGCCACCGTGTGGAGTGAGCGGGAAGCCTCATAGGTTCTCGTCTTTCGTCCACCCGGTTCACACGGCCGAACGGGCGAAGCTCGATTCCTTATAATTGGTCGAAGGTATTCTGGGCCGAAAGCCTCCGCATTTCCTGTTCGCGGGCGTCAGGCTTCGATGCAGATCTCCATCGAGTTGGCCAGGATGTCGCAGGCTGCTCTCAGCGCACATCAAGTAGTCGCGAAGTGTTCATCTTCCCCGCGCAAAGTGTTCATTTTCCCGCCAAGTGTTCATCCTCACGTCACTCAACCGTTCGTCGTTCTGGGCCATAATTCTCAGGAGATCCTATGGCGGACATCTCAAAGGGTTGGCAGCGCGACCCGTTCGGCGTTCATGAGTTTCGGTTCTTCTCCGACGATGGAAAGGCCACTCGCCTGGTCAGCGATGGCGGAAAGACGTCCTTCGATCCTCCCCCTCACATTCAGACCGGCATGGTCCCACGGAGGAGTGTCGCAAAGCCTGTTGACGCAACAGGGCTCGGTCTGTCGGAAGCTCGCGGATGGCAGCCTGATCCATTGGGTGTGCACGAGTTTCGGTTCTTCTCCGACGACGGAGTAGCCACCCGGCTGGTCAGCGATGGGGGTACGAAGTCATACGACGATCTGCCGGCGCGAGCCGTGAGGACCGTCACTCCCATGCGGAGAGTGCCTGAGTCTCCGTCCCGCAGCGCTTACGGCGGCGCAGCGTCACCGGTTCCGGCAGTCCGTCCTCTCGTGGGCGCAACGTCTCGCCCGTCCCGAACCAGGAGAGAGCGATGGATGGGTGAGGGGGCACTACGGTGGGCCCGGATTGGGGTGGTAGTTGCATTGGTTGTGTCCGTCATGGCTGTGCTTCCTGTGAAGCTGTTGAGTTACGCACCGCCACAACACGCCGCCGCAGCGAGCGCAAGCAGCCGGTTCGGCGTCTACGCCGGTAACTCCAATGTGCGTACCGTCGCCGCACTGGGAGAGGCAATTGGGCAGCAACCGAACTTCGTAATGGTGATTCTGAACGCCAGGTCATGGCAGACACTCACTGACCCGTCCCCGTTGCTCTCGCGATGGGGCGGCACCGGTTACAAACTGATCTGGGACGTGCCGATGCTGCCGCGCACCGGCGGAGCCACACTGTCGGAGGGGTCCACTGGCGACTACAACCAGTACTTCGTTACCTTGGCGACTTCCCTCGTTGCAGGTGGACAGGGCAGTTCCATCCTCCGATTGGGTTGGGATTTCAATTGGAGTGGCCATGCCGACGAGTTCGACGCCTACTGGCAACAGATCGTAACCGCCATGCGGTCGGTACGGGGCGCGAACTTCCAGTTCGAGTGGAACCCTACCGGTCCTGTGAACGCAGCGGGCAACCTGGAGAACTACTACCCAGGAAGCAGCTATGTCGATCTCATAGGTCTCGATGTCTTCGATAACGCGCCTGGGAGTTATCCCGGGACAGCTGCGGAGTTCACCAAGATCGAGACTGAGCCGTACGGCCTCAATTGGTTGGCGACGTTCGCAGCGGAGCAGGGTAAACCCGTAACGATTCCCGAGTGGGGAGTGGGACCGGGAGTTTCGAACAACGGTGCTCCGGTCTTTGAGTCGGGCGCTGTTACATCGGGTGGTGACGACCCGAGCTTCATCAACGACATGGCGGGGTGGATGGCCGCCCACAACGTCTACGAGGCGACGTTGTGGGACGTCAATGCCTCGAGGATCAGCCCGACGACGAACCCGGACAGCTTTGACGCGGTTATCAGCGACTTCGGTCAGACTCCGACGTTGACGGCCCCGGCACCGACGTCCTCAACCACCACGTCGACCACCTCGCCACCGACGAGCGCTGCGCCGACCACGGGTACTCCGCCAGCAACACAACCAGGTACCGCCACGGGATCGTCCACCAGCACCACGGTCACCGTCGCGGTCACACCGACGACGACGACCACCACCACCACGACCACGGTCACACCGACGACGGCCCCCACGACGCCGGAGACCACCACCACCACGACGACGGCCCCCACCACCACGCCCACGACGCCGGAGACCACGACGACGACGACGACCACGGGGACCGCCCCGACCTCCACGACCACCACGACCGCCCCGACCACGACGACCACAACGACCACCACGACGACATCTGGGGGTGGTTCAACCACCCAAGCCCAGTGTCCGTGCACGTCAGCACCAGCCATGCCCGCGGCTGCCCCAAGTGGCTATAGCCGTATCTTCACTGAGGACTTTAATACCCCAGCCCCTGTAGGGGACTTTGACAATGTCTATGGTGACGAGTTCGGTGAGTACAACGGCGGTCCAGCGGGTGACGGCAGCGAAGCGACCTATGAACCCAACGAGGTGCTCTCGGTAGCGAATGGTTCTTTGTTTTACGACCTGCACACCGACAGTAGCGGCACCGCGGTTACTGCCGCACCCCAACCGATGAATCAGCAAGGTTTCGAGTACGGCCAGGTGGGAATGGCGATCAAACTCGACTCGGAGACCGGACCACAGAACTACAAGATTGCCTTCCTGATGTGGCCTACGAGCGGAGCGTGGACCAACGAGGTCGACTTCGCAGAGACTCAGCCCGACTTTGGTGACGATATCAGCGTGAACAGCCTTTTGAGCAACGACGCGCCGAACTTCGACATGGCCGATGGCAACCAAGACACCGGCGTCAACCTCAATGATGGTAAGTACCACACCTTCTTGGTTACGTGGACCCCATCCGAACTGACCGTCTCAATTGATGGCATAACAAAGGCAACATTCCCGGCCAGCAGCGGAGCTGATCCGGCTCAGGAGATGCGAGTATCCCTTCAAGCCGAGGGTTGGATTCCGGGCGGTGACGCAGCCATCAGCCCCTCCTCTACGGCGACAGTTGAGGTACCCTATATCTACATCAATCAGTACAACTGATCACTTGTCATTGGCTGAATAAAGCTGAATAAAGTGGCTGAGCATATAGGTCTAGTACGGAACTCGTTACATAGTTGGCGGCTCTACGCGTTTGACGCAGAGAGCGGGAGTCGACGAACGGTCTGACCAGCGACGAACGGTCTGACCAGCGGAGGTTCGTCCCTTTGCCTCCGGCCGCGGTGGCCGTTCGTTACGGCAGAGTGGCAGAGAGCACCGCCAAGCGGACGGGATCGTCTGGGACCACGGCACCCCCCGCGGCCGTCAGGCTGTAGCGGGAAAACGTATTCGGCTCGATCTATTGGCATTGACGTACCCGTGCCGAACGAACCAGCGAGCCGAGTCCGCTATGGCCTCTGCTGCGGGACGGGGGGAGTGACCGAGTTCCGTGCGGGCCCTCGTATCGTCAAACATCATGTTCGTGGTTGACATACGCGCCGCCTCAAGGGGCACGGTGGGTTCGCGGTGAAGCAGCCTTCCCTCCACTAGCTGTGACAGGGCGCCAACGCCAATTGCAACGGTGCGTGGAATTTGTCGTTTCGGAACCGGAAGACTCGTGCACTCCGCTAGGGCCGCGAGAAAGGGGCCCATTCCCATGTTCTCTCCGCCGACGATGTAGCTCCTCCCTATGGTCCCACGCTCGAGTGCCAAGAGGTGAGCCAGGGCCAAGTCGTCCACATGAACCACGTTCAGAGTGGTGTCGACGAATGCGGGGATGCGGCCATTGAGAAAGTCGACAACGACCTTGCCGGTCGGTGTCGGTTTTGTGTCGCCGGGGCCGAGAGGAAAGGTTGGGAGCACAAGAGAGACCGGGACGCCTTGGGCTGCTGCGCGGAGCACTTCGTGCTCGGCAACATACTTCGTGCGCTTGTAGATTCCGAACAGGTGGGAGATGTCGGCGTAACACGTCTCATCTGCGGCCTGACCTTGGGCCGCGCCGGCCAAACCAAGGACACCCACGGTGCTCGTGTAGACGACGCGTTCGCATGTTCCCCGACGAGCCGCTTCGAGAATGTTGAGCACACCACCGACGTTCACGTCGTAGAAGTCCTTTGGCTGTCGGGCCCAGAATCGATAGAGCGCGGCCAAATGGAAGATGAAGCGGACGTTGGCGCAGGCGGCCCGCACAGCTTCGGCGTCTCGCACGTCCAGAGAGACGCGCTCTACATCGAGCCCTTCCAAATTCGGATGATCGCCTTCGGGCTCGACCAGCGCCACGACGTGAGCGCCGCGTCGAAGTAGCGCGCGCACGACTGCCGAACCGATGAACCCACCAGCTCCCGAGACGACGACACGGTCTCCCTGGGTGATCGTCGGACCGTTAGAAGTCGAGTTGGTGGAGGTCGAGTTGGGGCGATGTGACCGAGGGTTCATGAAGGTCCACTCGGGACTGACAAGTCAGCGGACTCTCCGTGGTCCGGTCCAGGCACGGATCCACCCCTTTTTCCGTTAACGGGCGGAATTTCGTACGGTGCTTCAGGACGTGGCTTTCCAGACCGTCGGAGAGCGCCCTTGGCCATAGTCCCGCCGAACTCAAACAGAAGACCGGAGCCATGATGCGCGTCATGAAGGACGTCGTCGAGGGCGGCAATGAAGTAATCGACCTCTTCCTGTCCGCAAACGAGGGACGGAAGAAGTTTGATGATGTTGACGTTGTCGGCAGCCACCTGTGTCAAGATTCTGTGCCGGTGGAAGAGGGGCACCACGAGCATTTGGGAGAGTATGGCGGGTCGGATTCGCTCGAGTGTGTTGTAACGCCTGCGCAGGGTCCGCGATGTGGGCGGACCAAACTCGAGACCGATCATCAATCCCTTTCCCCGGACTTCGTGGAACATCTCGTACCGCTCGACCAGAGGTTCGAGCGCTGCCCCGAACCGTTCGCCCGTTCCCTGTGCCCGTTCGATGATGTTTTCGTCATCGAACGTGGCAAGAGTGGCTAGCCCGGCCACCATCGCCAACTGGTTGCGGCCGAAGGTCGATGAATGTTTCAGTGCCTTCTCGAGTGAGCTGTAGACGGACGAGAAGATTCGGTCCGTGGTCAGCATCGCGCCGATTGGTACGTAACCCCCGGAGAGGGCTTTGGAGATCGTGATGATGTCTGGCTTGAGATCCCAATGCTCGAAACAGAAGAACTTGCCGGTGCGCCCGACACCGGTCTGAACCTCGTCGATCACCAGCAATGACTTGTATCGTCGGCAAAGTTCACTTGCCTCTCTCCAGTACTCGGGCGAGGCCATGTAGACGCCCTTGCCCTGAATCGGCTCTACGACGAAGGCGGCGACGTCACCTTGCCGCAGCTCCGTGTGAAGGGCCGAGATGTCGCCGAAAGGGACTGCCGTGCATCCAGGAAGCAACTGTCCAAAACCCTCTCGGAAGTCGGCGCCACCGTTCAATGAGAGTGCCCCTGTGCTCAAGCCGTGAAACGCGTGTTCGGCGAAGAGGATTCTCGGACGACGGGTGGCTTGTCTGGCGAACTTGATCGCCGATTCGATGGCCTCTGCACCTGAGTTACAGAAGAACACGCGGTTGATGTTGTCAGGGCAGCGAGCGACCAGTTGCTCGGCCAGCAGTCCGGGCAGGAGTGCGCAGTCCATCTGGACCATGTTCGGGAGATCGAGATCGATGGCCTGATGGAGTGCCGCCTTGAGGGCAGGGTGGCTGCGGCCGAGCGCATACACGCCGAATCCAGAAAGGAGATCGAGATACCGCGCACCCTCGGCGTCGAACAGGTACGACCCCTCGCCGCGCACGTAGAAGCGGTCAAACCCGATCGTCTTGAGGACGCGTGCCAGCTGGTGATTCAGGTGCGCGTCATGGAGTGTGTAGTTTTCGCCGTGGCGAGCGCGCAGCGCCTGTGCAACATCAAATGGCATACGTCTCCTTTAGCTCGCCACCGAACGATCACACGGTAGTTCGGGTGACTCTGATCGCGGCGTGACTCCCAGGCCTGGGTCTTCCAGTTTTCCGTGTCACACCCCTCTGGTTCAATTCACTGGTGGAACTCAGTGCCTTAGCCCAGGCCATCGATCAGTTGGCGGGGTGCGATGCCTCGGCGATGGCCGACCCCCACTCCATCGTCGACCTCGAACGCCAGCTGGCCCGCCTCGAGTGCGTGCTGAGCCGGGCGGTGCGGGCCTTTGAGGTCGGGGGCGAGTGGGCGCCCGAGGGGGCCAAGAGCCCGAGCGCCTGGCTGGCCACCCGCTGCCGGCTGCCCAAGGCCCAGGCCCGGGCCCAGCTGCGTCGGGGCCGGGCCCTTGACCTCTTGCCCCTGGCCGCCTCGGCCTGGGGCAGAGGGGAGATCGGCGGGGCCCACCTCGACGCCCTGGCCAAGGTGCGCACCGAGGCCAGCGCCGAGGCCCTCGGGCGCGACGAGGCCCTGTTGGTCAAGAGCGCCACCGAGCTGCGCTTCGAGCCCTATCTCGGCGTGCTCGCCTACTGGGGACAGCTGGCCGACCCCGAGGGGGCCGAGGAGGCCGACCTGGCCCGCCGGGCGCGCCGCGACGTCTACTTGACCTCGAGCATCTCGGGCCTGTACCTCGGCCAGATGACGCTCGACCCCATCTCGGGGGCCATCGTGGCCGGGGAGCTCGAGCGCCTCGAGGCAGAGCTCTTCGAGGCCGACTGGGCCAGCGCACTGGCCGAGCGGGGCCGAGAGCCCCACGCAGGCGAGCTGGCCCGCACCCCGAGCCAGCGCCGGGCCGATGCCCTCGTCGAGATGGCCACCCGCTCGCGCTGCGCCCCGGCCGAGGGGCGGCGCCCGGCGCCCCTCTTCAGCGTCCTGGTGGGCTACGAGGCCCTCCATGGGCGCATATGTGAGCTCTCTTCGGGCAGCGTCATCAGCCCGGGCTCGCTGTTGGCCTACCTCGAGGAGGCGGACTTCGAGCGGGCCGTCTTCGCCCCGGGCCAAAGGGTGGAGGTCTCGGTCACGGCCCGCCTGTTCAGCGGGGCCACCCGCCGGGCCATCGAGCTGCGCGACCGGACCTGCACCCACCCCTTTTGCGACGTGCCGGCCGAGCGCTGCCAGATCGACCACATCGTGCCCTACGCCTTAGGCGGGCAGACCACCCAGGAGAACGGAAGGTTGCTGTGCGGGTTCCACAACCGCCTGCGCAACCAACGGCCACCGCCACAGGACACCGACACCGACACCGACACCGACACCGACACCGAAGACACCGACACCGACACGGGTTAGGCCACCCGAGGGGGCAGGGCCCCGAGCGGGGATCTCGAGCGGGATGAGGCTGGGGCCGGGGAGAGCAGGCGGGTCGGGGGAGCGGCTTCCAGCGTCGCGCTACTGATCAAAAAGGTCGCTCCCAGGAGACGACATCGTCGAGTTCTCCGCTTTCCACGTCGTAGATGAATCCAGCGATCACTTTTAGCGGGCTGAGGTACGGTTTTGTCGTGAGGAGGGCGATGTCTTCTCGCAGGGCGGCAGCATGGTCATCGATGGGGTAGAAGCCCAGCTCGGCGCCGGTCAGTTTTCGTAGTTCGTCGTCGGACACGCCTGTGAGACCGCATTTGGTGTGCTGCATGACGACGACGGTGTCCACCCCGAGCACCTGGCTCGACAGGGCGAGGCTGCGAAGAACATCGTCGGTCACGCGCCCCCCGGCGTTGCGAACGACGTGTGCCTCCCCCAGGTGCAGCCCGAGGACGGCAAAGACGTCGATTCGCGCGTCCATGCAGGTGACAACCGCTAAGCGCCGGCCCGGGCGGGGGTCGGCGACGTTGGCTCGGGCCGCGGCGTAGCCCTTGTTGGCGGCAAGTAGGAGGTCGATCTGGGTCATCGGCCCGAGACCGTAACAGCACAGCTCTCGCGCAATCGAGCCCGTGCGGCCCGGACTCGCCCCACCAGACCCACGAGTAGGGGGATCAGATGAACTTCACGAGCTCGACGAAGACGACGATCCAGGTACCGGCACAGATCAGCCCCCAGGGCCAGATAGGCCCTCGTCGGTAGAGCAGCAGCAGCCAGCTCATCAGGTAGGCGTCATCGAGGCTCCGAAAACCGACATCGCCCAACCAAATTCCCGTGGCCGTGCTGAGCACCAGTAGCACGGAGACGATCCATAGCGTGCGGAACTCGACCGGAGCAGTTCGGAACGACAGAGCGGCGCCCACGATCACGAGCGTGAGGACCAGGAGCTCGCCCAGCCACAGAGCCGAGGCCGTCGTCGGGAAGAGCGGTAGGTAGTGCGACAGGCCGCGAGCGAGACCGACGAAAGGGACGCCGAGGTTTTCACCTCCGCTCCGGTAAATGGGCAGCTTGCCGGTGGAGTCCAGGAGTACGAGCTGCCAAACGATGAATCCCGCAATCGGAATGAGAAATGCCAGATCGGACCGACGAGGTGTCAGTCGGCCGAGGTACCCCGGCGCGGTTTCCTCTGGCGGGGATTCCTCCGGCGCAGCCGGGGACGATCCGCTGGGAGCGAGGACGGACACCAGCTGCGGCTCTGTCACGCGTAGGTACAACGCAGTCAGGGCCAGGGTCCCAACGAGCAGCACGGATGTCTCTTTGCTCACCGTTGCGCAGAGGAAGGCGACTCCGCCGAGAACGGGCGCTTGGCGGACCATCGCGGCCAGGCCGAGCAGGAGGAAGGCGGCCGCCGTGAGCTCGGTCAGGTCTCTCCCGAGCGTCCAGAGGTAGCCCCAATAGCCCGCGAACACGAGACCCCACAGGGCATGGCGACCGGCCGATTTTGCCAGGAAGCCACCGGCTAGCGCGACGACGCCGCAGGCGACGACGTTGACCACGACGAGTGCCAGAGGCACCGATGCGTGCTGCCCGCGAGCCACCAGCCAGGCCAGGAACGGGTACCCCATCCGTTCGACCCGCGAGAACGAGTCCAATCGGATCCCGAAGGCGGTTCGCCCGAGGTCGAAGGGGTCCAAGGCCAAGCGGTAGTAGAACTGACCGTCGTAGCCCGAGCCGGTTCCGACGGTCAGACCGTCGGGGACGCGCGCACTCGAGGTGTACCTCGAACCGGCCACCACGAAACTTCCCAATCTCTCGTGCGCCGCGACCCACCATCGGAGAACGACGAACAGGGTGGCGGCGGGCAACGCGACCAGCATCGGGACTGCGGGTGAGTCGTATCGCTGCCGGCGGGTCATGGAATTGAGCCGGCGCGCCCGCCACTGTCCATCGCCTGCAAAGCAGAACGGGCGGAAGGGACCGAAGAGGCAGGGGGGACCAGAAGAAGCATGAAGACAGACCCCGCGTCGCGTCGGTCAACGGGACGCCGCATGTCCATTGAACGGCCATTCTGTCATCTGGAGCGGTCGGGTACGCGTTTGGGGCCGCGTACCCGACAGGTGGGAGGTCCACTCGCCGGCACGGAGAGGCCGGCCGGTCGGTCGCAGGTCCAACCGGGGGGTCACGACTTCAACCGTCGCTGGGTCGTGGGCCAGCGACGGGAGGGGGGGGATCCCGGTCACTCGGATGGTTTCGCTAGATTGGCCCCACCATGGCCACCAGCGCGCAGTCCAAGGCACAACGACGGGCGGAGTCCCAGCGCAGAGCCGCTGAACGACGGGCGGCCGAACTGAGGGCGAAGCGGGTCGAGCGCCTGAAGCGGTACGGCGCGCTGTTCGGGGTGATCGCGGTGGTCGTCGTCATCATCGTCCTGGTGACCAGCTCGTCCTCGAACAACACGAGCGGTCAGTCGGGCGCAAGTGTCAAGACCGTTCCCATCCCGGCCTCCCTGCAAATGATCCCTGCTCCCAAGACGAATCCCGGCCCGGAGGGGATTCCGATTCCCATCGGACCGAAGCTGGCGACATTGGCCAACGCCGCTACCGGGCAGACGCTGAACGGCGTGCAGTGCCAGGACGGCGAGCAACTGGTCTCGCATGTTCACACCCACGTGACGATCTTCGTGAACGGTCAGGCTCGGGTCATTCCCTACGGCGTGGGGATCCCCGGTTTCGAGGCGGTACAGACACCGGATGGCCCCTTCGTCGAGACCGGGAGTTGCTTCTACTGGCTGCACACCCATGCCGAGGATGGGATCGTCCACGTAGAGTCGCCGAGCCTCTCCTTGCATTTCACACTCGGCCAGTTCTTCGCTGAATGGGGAGTCCCCCTGAGCGCAACACAGGTCGGCTCGGCACATGGGAAGGTCACCGTGTTCTTTGGCTCCACGGGTGAGAAGCCCCAGCTGTACAAGGGGGATCCGGCGGATTTGCCCCTGGGCGACCACTACCAGATCCAACTCAACGTGGGAACTCCCGTCGTCTCCCCGGTGAACATCACCGACTGGCACAACTTGTAGTCCGGTGCACTGCGATGTCGTCGTCGTCGGGATGGTGCCGGGTGGGGAACAGATAGCGAGGAAGCTGGCCGAGGCGGGCCTCCATGTCGTGGGGATCGAGGCCGAGCTTCTCGGGAGGAGTGCCCGGGCCTGACCGGGCGCGCTGGCCGTGGTTCCACGCCCGTTCAGGGAACCTTCACACGCCGATCAGGGGAGCGAGGATGGCTCGAGCATGATGCGGCAGCAGGGAGAGGTGACCCTCGCCGGGGACGACTGTGAGCTGGGCGTGGGGGAGACGACGAAGTAGCAGTTCCCGGTATTCCGGTGGACCGGTGTGGTCCTCCGATCCCTCCCAGATGTGAACCGGCGCGGTCACCTCGCCAAGGTCGAAGCCCCAAGGATCCCCAAAGATGCGGTAGTCCTGCAAGCACCCCGCCGTGCCCTGGCGCACGGACTCCTTGACGAAGGCCACCGCGTCGCTGATCGAACCTCTCTCATCCAACGCGGCCCGGTCGACGGCGGGGAAGGTCCGTCGAATCTCCTGGTAGAGGCGCAACTCACTGGCATCGGCGATCGATATTCGCAGCAGCGCAGACGCCAGCCAGGGCGCCCAGCGAACAAGGAACAGGAGGACCCGGTCGTCGCGAGCGAGACCCTTCGTCGTGCCGACGAGCTCGAACGGCACGGCGCTGGACAGCAGGCCGATCGCCGTGACCCGATCGTTCATGTGGGCGCCGCACACGGCGGCATACGGTCCCCCACACGACCAGCCCAAGACGGCGAATCGGTCGATGTCGAGGGCGTCGGTCAGGGCGGTCACGTCATCGGGCCAGTCGAGCAGGCGCCGGCCTGGCTGGTAGGTCGAGTGGCCGATGCCCGGCCGGTCAGGGGACACGATGCGGACTCCGAGGGCCAGGGCGGCATGGTGGGCGGGGGCGGCATCGAGGCGGGAGCTCAGGCCACCGTGGAAGCTCAGGACCGGGAGCCCATCGGGATCCCCGTACTCCTCGTAGGCCAGTTTCCTCCCGTCGGGCAGGGTGACCGACGAAGTCACAACGCTGCGATGTTGAGGCTGGCGGGAGGCGCAGGCACGAAGGAACGCTATCGGGCGCCCTCGCCAGCGCTGACGAGGGCAGGAGTGCTCACCGGGTGAGCGCGCGCGAATTGCGGATGGAAAGGGCGACGAGGGTCAACGTGGGGCCGTAGCCCGCTCCGGTCGGGAAGGGTGAGGAGTCGCAGATGACCACGTTCGGGACGTGATGGAGGCGCCCCCACTCGTCACACACCGAGGCGCCCGGATCCGTCCCCATGCGCACGGTGCCGGTGACGTGGCGCGATGCGGGAATGCTGGAGCTCATCAGGGATCCGGCTCGGAACTTCCGCCCGATGCGGGGTGATGTGGTCGTTCGGGTCCACAACGCTCCGGCCTCGCGCAGGATCGCCTCGAGCTTGGGGCCGTAGTGGGCGGAGGCGGCGAGCTCGTGGCGGTGAGGCTGGTAGGTGATCCGGGCGACGGGGAGCCCATGGACATCGCGGATGTCGGGATCGAGGTCGATGCGGTTGGTGGATTGGGGCATGTCCTCGCCCTGCATGGTGAGCCCGGCGAGGCGGTCCCGCAGGGGTGACGACCGCATCATGTCCTTGTGCTCGGGTCCCCAGGGGTAGAGCTTGGACTCGAGTATCGGATGGGCGGCGCCCCCATGTTCGACGAGACCACCCTTCAGCCACGGAAGCCCGGCGGCGGTGGCCGCGGCCCGCGCCTCGTCGTCCACCACGATGAAGTCGTCATGGAGATGCGTCACCGAGCGTCCCTTGTGGGCGTGCAGGCGCATCGTGAACTGGCCGAAGGTCAAGGTTTGGAAGTGGTACATGAGGTTGCGCCCGATCTGGGGATGATCGAGCCCCGAGAGGAGAAGGAGACGGGGGGTCTCGGTCGCACCGGCGGCCACCACCACGTGGCCGGCCGTCTCGACGTGGTGCTCTCCGAAGGCGTCTATCCACTCCACGCCGGTGGCCCTCCCGTTCGTGACCCGGATCTTCGACACCATCGACTCGGCTCGCAGCTCGGCCCTGCCGGTCAGGAGTGCCCGCCGGAGAGATGCGACGGGATCCCCCTTGGCGTGTATCGGGCACCCGAAGAACGCACAGAAGCCGCAGTTGTTGCAGGCCGGTCGGCCGTCGTAGGGGACCGAGTTGCAGGCCGTTGGGCCGGGATAGGGGTGGTAACCCAGGCGTGCGGCGGCGGCGGTGGTGATAACCGCGCAGTACATCGGGGCGCCGGGTGGCATGGGGTAGGGCCCGCTCCGCCAGGCGGCGAAGGGATTGGCGCCGGCTTCCCCCGCCACCCCGACGAGCTTCTCGGCCTCGGCGTAGTAGGGCTCCAGTTCGTCGTAGCCGAACGGCCAGTCGGCGACGGTCGTGCCCTCCATCGGCCCGAGCTCGGTGAGCACCCGGAAGTCGTCCTCACGGAAGCGTGGCACCTTTCCGTCGGCATGGACGCCACCACCGCCGACCGTTGCCGGTAGGTTGTTCACCTCACCGACGTGGAGGCGCTCCCCGTCGGCCGCGTCGAGGCGGAAGGTCCTTGGTTCGAGCCACGGATCGGGTCCGAGGAAGTGGCGGTTCCAGTACTTGATCTCGTCATTGGAGAACTCGTGGAGGAGCTCGGACGGCCGCTGGAGATCCACGAGGTGGTTCTTCCCGCGCTCGAAGATGAGCACAGACCAACCCGCGGCAGTCAGCGTGTCGGCGGCCGTCGAACCCCCGGGGCCCGAGCCCACGACGATGGCGTCGAAGTCTCGGGTCATGGGTTGCTGACCTCGTCGTCGGTGTAGCCACGTGGTTGGACGTCTCCCTCGAAACCGATGTAGTGCCAGCCGACGAGATCGCGGTTGCCCAGGTACTCGGGTGCGCCGTACATCCCCTCGCACGCATGCTCACGCAGCAGTTCCAGGAAATCGGGATTTTGCTCCAGCCGCCGATCCTGCTCCGCTGGGGAGACGACGGCGAAGTCCTCACCGAGCGCCTCGACTCCGGTGCGGTACCGCTCCTGTAACCCCACCACAGGTCCCAGCCGCTCACGCTCGTGGATGCCCCTTGACCCTTCGATCCGAGTTCTCCAGGCGAGCTCATCTCGCTGGCTCAGACGGTGAAAGGCGCCGAAGCGCGGGCTCCCGCCGACGCGCCCGGAAAAGGGCCCCCCGGCCCAGATGAGGGGTGGATCACTGGTGAACGCACCGAGGAAGCCGTCGATGTAGTCCACCACCCCGGCCTCGGTGGCCCCGGGATCCCGATCCGTGGGGATCAAACGGGCGCATGCCGCCTGCACGATCGCGTATTGGTTACTGTCGAAGAATCTGGCCATTTGCGAGTGTAGATCCACCTTTCGGTGGTCGTGCGGGACGGCATCCGGGGCGTGCGTCCCGCTGGCAATGCCGGTCGGGCTGCATGGCTAGCTTCGCGCGAGGGTTGGGGGCATGGACCACGACGACCACAACCACGACGACCACCACGGCGACCGCAACGGCCGGGACCACGAACCGGAGAAGCGCTCGGCCGCCGTGAGGGCCGCCGCCCTAGTCGAGAACGGCATGATCGTGGGCCTGGGGACCGGGACCACGGTGGCCTATCTCCTCCCCGCACTCGGCCGTCGAGGGCTCGACATCTCCTGCGTTGCCACCTCCCCGGCGACCGAGTCGCTGGCTCGTGCAGAGGGTCTCCGGGTGGTTCCCTTCGAGGGGATCGGGCGGCTCGACCTGGCCATCGACGGCGCTGATCAGGTCGATCCGCACGGCTGGTTGATCAAGGGTGGCGGCGGCGCCCACACGAGGGAGAAGATCGTGGCCGGCGCCGCGGACCGGTTCGTGGTCATTGTCTCGTCGAACAAGATGGTGCCCCGGTTGCGTCCCCCGGTGCCGCTCGAGCTGATGACGTTCGGTCTCGA
Source organism: uncultured Acidimicrobiaceae bacterium (assembly GCA_963779735.1). GTDB lineage: Bacteria > Actinomycetota > Acidimicrobiia > Acidimicrobiales > RAAP-2 > Bog-473. The sequence goes on along the minus strand of CAVZZJ010000007.1, from coordinate 647,249 downwards.
CGCGTTGCTCACGTCCGTGCCGGGCGTCGCCCTCCGTGGGGCTCCTCGCAGTCCCGACGGCGGCGTGCTGGCCGACTACCTCGGTGATATCGACGACCCCAACCTGCTCTCCGCCCGATTCTGCTCCACTCCGGGGGTCGTGGCGCACGGGCTGTTCCCTCCGGCGATGGTGACGCTGGTGCTGGTGGGGGTCGGTGATGGGGTGGAGACGCTCGAGCCCCGACGAGACAGCTGAAGGCGCGTGCCCCGACTCCTCGGCGTTCTCCGGTGTGCCTACCTGAGGAGTTGCGCCACCGCGTGAGTGACGGCCTTGCCCATGGGGATGTGCAGGAACTCGTTGGGTCCATGGGCATTGGAGTGTGGACCGAGGACGCCCGTGGCCACGAACTGCGTGTCCGGGAAGCTGCGCTTCAGGTCGGCGAGGAACGGGATGGTCCCCCCCTCCCCGTGGTGGCCCATCGGTCGCCCGAAGGTGTCGTGTGAGCTCTGATCCAGCGCGGCGGCGTAGTGGTCGTCCAGAGGCGGGGCGAGCCAGCCGTCGGCCACCGCTTCCAGGTCGATCGTGAGGTGCGCACCCTCGTCGGTGACAAGGGCAGATATCAACGCGTCCGCCGCGTGCTGGGCGTCGACGTCGGGAGGCAGGCGCACGGAGACCTTGGCCGCGGTGAAGGGCCTGAGCACGTTGCCTGCATCACGCACAGCGGGTATCCCGTCCATGCCGATCACCTCCAGGGCGGGCGACCAGGCCCGGGCGATGAATCGCTCGACGGCGTCCCCACCGGCGAGGCGGAGACCATCGACCGTCGGCAGGGGGTTGTCCGAGAACTCCAGCGCAGCGGTGCGAAGGTACTCCCGGTGATCGGCCGGTACGCCCGAGCCGAGCAACTCGGGGAGCAGGATCTCCCCGGTGTCCTCGTCCTCAATGCGCGACAGGATCTTTCGCAGGATGCGGAACGAGGACGGCACGATCCCACCGGCGGCGCCGCTGTGCACGCCTTCGGTCAGGACATCAACCCGCAGGCTGGCGACCAGAACGCCCCGGAGCGACGAGGTCAGCCACAGGCGGTCGTAGCTCAGGCATCCCGAGTCGAGGCAGATCACCAAGGACGGAGTCCCGATGCGCTCCCGCAAGTGCTCGACGTAGGCCCCGAGGTCGGGACTCCCGCTCTCCTCGCTGGCCTCAATGAGGATGACCACGCGCCCCCGGCCCCCGTCCGCCGCCAGTAGGGCCGTGACGGCGGCAAACAGGGCGTACCCGTCGTCTGCCGTGCCCCGCCCGTAGAGGAGGTCCCCCTCGCGGACCGGCTCGAACGGTGCGAGCCCCGGGCGCCAGTCTCCCAGCGGCGGTTGCTTGTCCATGTGCCCGTAGACCAGGATCGGGTCGCCCGATCCGCCGTTCTCGATCAGGAGGACGGGCGTGCGGCCGGGTAGCTGCACGATCTCGGTTGCCAGCCCACGGTCCTGTTCCTGGGTCCAGTCCCGCAGGAGCTCGGCGGCCTCGAAGATCGCTCCCCGTTCGGCCCAGTCCGGGTCGAAGGCGGGGGACAGGCACTCGATGCGCGTGTACTCGGCGAGGGCAGGGAGGATGCGTTGTTCCCACGCGAGGTCGATCATCGTCCGGCGGCTCTGCGGCGGCCCACTCGTCCGGCGGCTCTGCGGCGCCCCGCCCCTGCCGCTGTTCTCTGGCGCGTCACTCGGCCGGAGGCGTCTCGGCGACGTTGGCCAGGCGAGCCAACGTCTTTGTCATGCCCTCGGCGGTGGCCGACGGCATCTTGCCCAGCTTGAGCAGGGCGGCCTGCCTGTCCTGCGAGAGATCCCAGCTCTCGCGGACCAGGGTGCCGCCCTCCACCGGCTCGAATTCGTACCGCCATATCCGGCCACCGAGGAACCGGCCGAGGAATCCCGGGGCCACGGTCTTCCAGGCGATGCGACGGTCCTGTTCGAACTCGATCACGGTGTTGGACATGGAGTAGGGAATCCCGACCTTCATCGACATCCCGAAGGTGGAACCGAGGGCGAGCACCTGGGGCGTCCCCGGCTTGGCCCGGACCACCGAGCCTGAACCGTCGATCTCAGGGTGACGGTTGGCGTCGGCGACGATCCGGAACAGATCGGAGGCCGGGGCCGCGATGACCCGTTCGACGCTGATCACATGGCCTTCCACGGCTGCACCCTCCCCATCTGTTGGCTCCTAGACGTCCGATGTCGGTTCCCCAGCGTGAGGCCGGGCCCTGCGCCTGTGAAATAACGGCTGAGGCGTGAGCTACTCCTTGACCGCGAATTGGGCCAGGTCGCTGAGCTGCACCCATTCCAATGTGGAGGCGTGTGTGGCGGCCAGCACGACCGGCGGGGCCACCCCGGCTTCGAACGCCTCCTGCCAGCGGCTGGCGCACAGGCACCACTGGTCGCCCGGGACAAGGCCGTCGAACCCGTGTTCGGGGTGGGGCGTCGACAGGTCGTTGCCGACCGAGGCCGAGAACGCCAGGAACTCCTCGGTGGCACGGATGCACACGGTGTGCACACCGATGTCTCCTGCTGCGGTGTTGCAGCACCCGTCGCGGAAGAAGCCGGTGAGTGGGTGGTAGCTGCAGGGTTGGAGTTCGCTTCCGAGAACGTTCTGGGCCATGCACCATTTCAGCACGGCTCGGGGACCTCAGGATCCGCGAGCGGTCCGGTGCCCCTCCGCCGGGCCTCATGCCCCCTCGAGAGCCGGACCATCGAAGCGGTCGACCCAGGCGAACTCCTCGACCGGGTGCCGCCGCAACCGGCGAGCCGGGGAGACGGGGCGGCCCAGCACCACGAGCGCCGCCACGGCGAAGGTCTCCGGGATGGAGAACAGCCGCCGCACCTCGTCCTCCCGGCGTGTCGCCACGGAGGTGATCACCCCGCCCAGCCCTTCGGCGCGCGCCGCCAGCAGGATGCTCCAGACGAAGGGGTAGATGGAGGCGCCTCCGACCAACGTGTAGCGGTCGAGGTCGCGGTCGATGGCGGCCAGCGCAGAGAGATCGGCCAGAACGAGCAGCAGGGCCGGAGCGGTGTGCAGCGTCTCGGGGAGGCCCGGCGTGCCGCCGGCCGCGACATTCGCCGCCGCCCGCTCTGCGAAGGTGCGGGCGTGGGTGATCGCCTCATTCTCGGCGTCCCGATCGGTGACCGGCGCCCACGGCACCAATCCGGCAGCGGAGATGGCGATGTACTCGTACATGCCGGCCGCATACAGGTCGCGGAAGGACCGGCGAGCCGCTGGGTCCTTGACCACGATGACTCGCCACGCCTGGCGGTTCCCACCGTTGGGGGCGAACCGGGCGGTATCGAGCAGGCGGTGGAGCGTCGCGTCATCGACGGTCTCGGGGAAGAACTCGCGTACGGCGCCCGTGGTCCGGAGGCTCTCGATCAGGTCCATGCCGGGGAGGGTAGTGGTAGTGAACGGTTTTGGACAGAGCCGTGCTCGACACCGCCCTCTTTCGTGCGCCACTGTGGTGCGTGCCGAGGAGCCGCCGCGACGTCGATACGTTCGAGTTCACTCCACCGGCCTTCGAGCGCGTCGCCGGGTACCTCCACTACCTCACCGAGGCGGGAAAGGGATGGATCAACCTTTTGCCCGGGGTCGACGCCGATGAGCACGAGCGCCAGAGCCTCTCCCCGGGCTTCTTCGCACTCTTCAGCAACCGGCAGCCGCCCGTCACGATGTGCACCCTCATGCCGGCCAGCCCGACCAAGCGGGCCACCCACGGGGTCACGATCGGCCTGTTGCACCCGACCGGCTCCAAGGCGGTGGCCCGCCTGGCCGATTCGGGCGTCGCGCTGCCCGCCGGATGGCTGGTGCGCCAGGACCACGCCCGGCGGGGGTTGGTTCTGCTCTCCGCTCACGGCGCCCCCGAGGACGAGATCATCGACTGGTCTCTGCGGGCCGGAGCCGCCCTGTGTCGGGAGGAGACGACGGGTCAGTGGCAGGCGGAGGTATACCTGCCCTAGATGCTGGGCCGAATGGAGTGAAGATGCCCGGGCATAGTGTAGTTGTGTGCCGAAGGTAACTAACTTGCGCGGGGCCCGGCCAGCCAAAGGGTCTGTCGACCAGATGCAGGCCGCCTTGCCGGTCGTGGTCGGCGCGGTCACCCAGGTGCGGCTGCACGAGCGCCTGCTGCAGGCCGCGGGCGTCCGGCTCGACCGAGCGGGATCGGCCCTCCTGTACAAGCTGCACATCCACGGCGACCTGCTGCGGGTGACCGATCTCGCCGACCTGCTGGGGGTCGACACGCCGACGGTCACTCGCAAGATCCAGCAGCTCGAGCGGGAGGGGATGGTGTCCCGTCGCGCCGACCCCGACGACGGGCGCGCCACCCGCATCATGCTCACACCGACCGGGAGGCGGTCGATCGAGCGCGTGTTGGAGGCACGACGGCAGTGGTTGGACCGCGTGGTCGAAGGCTGGGACGAGGACGATCTGGCCACGTTCGCCACGCTTTTGGGCAAGTTCGCCTCATCCCTCGAGCGCCACCTGGGGGACGCTCGTGTCAACTGACGTCACGGCGAGATCGCCTGGAGGATCATCGTCGCTCCCGGCGCAGGCCACCCCGGCAGAGGAGCATCGACGGATCCTCGTCGTCATGGCCGCGCTCATGCTCGGCATGTTCCTCGCCACGCTCGACCAGACGATCGTGGGGACCGCACTGCCCACCATCGCCGGGGACCTCCACGGCCTCAACCACCTGTCGTGGGTGGTGACGGCCTACCTGCTCACCATGACGATATTCACCCCGTTGTGGGGAAAGCTCGGAGACCTCTTCGGCCGCAAGAACCTCTTCCAGCTCTCGATCGTGATCTTCCTGGCCGGGTCCATGCTCGCCGGGCTCTCGCAGAGCATGGTGGAGCTGATCGCCTTCCGGGCCATTCAGGGTGTGGGGGCGGGCGGGCTCATCGTGGGCGCCCAGTCCATCATCGGCGACGTGGTGCCGCCTCGGCAGCGTGGAAAGTACGTGGGGTACTTCGGGGCCGTCTTCGGTTTGAGCAGCGTGGCCGGCCCTCTCGTGGGCGGGTTCTTCACCCAGGCCCTGTCGTGGAGGTGGATCTTCTACATAAACGTGCCCATCGGCATCGTGGCCATGTGGACGATCGCCGCCGTGCTGCACCTCCCCAAGATCCGGGTGCCCCACAAGATCGACGTGGCCGGAACGGCGCTCCTCGGGGCCGGTGTGTCGTGCATCATCTTGATGACGACCTGGGGCGGGACGGAGTACAGCTGGGGCTCGCCCACCATCGTCGGGCTTGCCCTGCTCGGCGTCGTGCTGCTCATGGCCTTCTGCATCGTCGAGTCGCGAGCGGCCGAGCCCATCATCCCCCTCAACCTGTTCCGGAGCCGCACCTTCACCTCGGCCTCGGGGGTGGCGTTCATCATGGGATTTGCCATGTTCGGGGCGATCATCTATCTGCCCCTCTACCTCCAGACGGTTCACGGGGCGTCACCCACTGTGTCCGGCCTGGAGCTCCTGCCGTTGGTGTCCGGCCTGATGATCACGTTCATCGGGAGTGGCCGCCTCGTGACGAGGACGGGTCGCTACAGGATCTTCCCCATCCTCGGTTGCGCGGTCCTCGCCTGTGGTCTGCTGCTGCTCTCCCGGCTCGGCCCCCATACGCCCTTCGTTCTCACCGCCGTCTACATGTTCATCGTCGGGCTGGGAGTGGGGCTGGTCATGCAGGTCCTCATGGTGGCCGTGCAGAACGCCGTGCCCTACTCCCAGCTAGGTGTGGCCACGTCGACGCAGGCCTTCTTCCGCACCATCGGCGGAGCGTTCGGCGTCTCCGCCCTGGGCGCGGTCTTCAATCACCGCCTGCTCGGCCAGCTGTCCGAGCACGCATCGAGGGCGCAGTCGTCGCTGCTCAAAGGGGGAAGCATCATCGCCAACCCGGCCCAGATCAACCGCCTGCCACCGGGTGAACGGGCGACGTTCGTCGACGCCTTCAGCCATGGCCTCCAGGCGGTCTTCCTCGTGGCCGTGCCCATCGTCCTCCTCGCCTTCGTCCTCGCCCTGTTCCTGGAGGAGATCCCCCTCGGCACGGACGTGAAGGTGCCGGAGGAGGCCGGGGCCAACGACCACGTCGACATTCCTCATCTGTAGGCCTGTAGGCCTGCCTCGCCCCTCCGTTGGAGGGAGCGCGGACAGCCGCCCGCGGGGCAGGATGGTGGGATGCATCGCAGCCGCCTCACCGGGGTCCTCTTCGATGTGCCCGACGAGGTCTCTGTGGCCGAGACGTCGTTCTGGTCTGCGGCACTGGGGAGATCGCCGACCCCCAACGAGGACGGCGACGACTACGAGTTCCTAGAAGGGCTCTTCTCGGGTCTGCAGATCATGACCCAGCGAATCGGTGCGGGCGCTTCGGCCCGGGTCCATGTCGACATTGAGACCGACGACGTCGAGGCCGAGGTGCAGCGCCTCGAGCGCCTGGGAGCGGTGCGGGTGCAGGCCGTCGAGTCGTGGTGGATCATGCGCGATCCGGCCGGCCTTCTCTTCTGCGTGGTGCGGGTCCAGTCGCCGGAGGAGTTCGCCCGCACGGCGATCACCTGGGACGACCACGTCAACTGACGCGGTGAATGATCCCGGTCGTTGTCGGAGGCCCGACCCGGTCGGGAGGGCGAGAACGCGGCTTACGCCTGGAGCCCGGCCATCTGGGTACCCGTGTGCTGCCGGGTCAGTTGCAGCGGGGCGCGCGTCCGGCCGAACTGGCCCAACGGCACGATGGCGATGGCGAGGATCGCCGCCACGAGGGTGAGGGCGGGAAAGATCCCCGAGCCGAAGACACCACCGAGGATGTCCTTGACCGATGAGGCGGCGATCAGGACCTCCACGGTGCTGATGACGATCACGACCCGCCGGAGCGTTCCCGTTGCGGCGGGCGCAAGGACGATGACTCCCCAGGTGACGTACCAGCCCCACAGGATCGGCCCCAGGAGGGCGACGACCAACAGCGTAAGGCCCAGGTTGCGGGGAATGGAGGAGTCGGTGGATCCAAGGAGGAGTCGTATGCCGATCACGGCGGCGCACAACAGCCCGATCACGCTGAAGACGGTTCGCGCTCCGAGCGCCGAGAAATGTAGGTTCACGACGGTCGCTACCTCGGAAACGGCCCTCGACACGGCATCGATCGGCGTGACGAAGGTGAAGGATTTGTCGGCCGCCGTGCTGGTGCGCAGCCAGCCCCAACCGGTGCCCGATACCGCCGATATCACCTCCAGGGTGCACAGCGTGATGAGACCCGCCCCCAGGGTGTGCACGAGCCGCCGGCGAACGGACGCGCCCGGACCCGCCCAGGCCCACCCGAGGAACAAGACGCCCAGCGCGGCGGGGGACTTCACCCCGGCGGCCGCGGCGCAGAGGACAACACCGGGCACGGTGCCCCATCGTTGTGCCACGGCGAGTCCGGCCATCAGCAGCCCGAGCATCAGTGCCTCGTTGTGCGCTCCCCCGATGAACGTTGTCAACACGAGTGGGCACCCCGCTCCCAGGAGAACGGCTCCGGCGGGATCTCGACCGAGTCGGCGGGCCAGCCCGGGCGTTGCTCCCACGATGAGGGCGAGACCGGCGACCTCGAGCAGCCTCAGCAGGACGATGTCCGGAAGGATCTCGTGCCCCGAGGCCTTGTCCAGAACACCGTCGATCGACAGGAATGTCGGACCGTAGGGCGACGGGGTGTCCGTCCACACCGAGTCGGGCATGGTGCTGAAAGGAGTCGAACCGAGCACACCGGTCCCGTACAGGTAGGGATCGATGTGATGGCTGACCATCTCGCCCTGTCCGGCATAGCTGTAGACGTCGCGGCTGAAGAGGGGGGGTGCGAGGAGAAGGGGGATGGCCCAGACGGCGACGACGAGCACTACCCTCTTCACCGGCACCCCCGGGCGTGCCGAGAGCTGGCGGAGGAATCCCAGCCACACCCGTATGAGCAGGATCAAGCCTCCGTAGACCGCGATGTCGGCGTAGATCGGCGGTTTGGTCGAGGACGAGCCGATGGAGCCCAGGGGCCCTCCCGGCATCCCGAAGAACCAGGCACCGGGCAGGTGCGTCTCGAACGACGACCCGCCCAAAAGCGCCCCAACGACGATCGACAGCGTGGCGACGAAGCCCAGCGTTGCAGTGGGCACCAGTTCGCCGCGCCGAGAGTCGACCCGGCGAGGGCTGGCCCGGGGACGCCTCGGCGGGCCCCCGAGGGGACGGCACAGGTGTAGTCAGGAGGTCTGGGGGGGCCATCTCTGCTCTACCTCACCTGAATCTCAGGTCAGTCTCAGCGTCACAGGGGAGAATAGAGCCGTCACAAGGGTGAAATGTAGCTGTCACAGAACCGGAAGGTAAAGCATGCGAATTCTTGTCCTCGGTGGAGACGGGTACCTCGGCTGGCCAACAGCCCTGCACCTGTCGCGAGCCGGCTACCAGGTGGGCGTTGCCGATAACTTCGCCCGCCGCGGATACGACCTCGAGATGGGAGTCGACTCCCTTGTCCCCACCGCGTCCCTGCATCGGCGGGTGGAGTGCTGGGAGGAGGTCTCGGGATACCAGATCGAGATGTTCGTCGGTGACCTGACCGAGGAAGAGTTCGTCTACGACATGCTGGGCCGGTTCCGCCCCGATGCGATCGTGCACTTTGCCGAGCAACGCAGTGCGCCGTACTCCATGGTCGATCGTAAGCACGCCGTCTACACGCAGGTCAACAATGTAGTCGGCACCCTGAACCTGCTCTACGCCATCGCGGACACCGATCCGTCGATCCACCTGGTGAAGCTCGGGACAATGGGGGAGTACGGCACGCCCAACATCGACATTGAAGAGGGCTACATCGAGATCACCCATCGTGGCCGCACCGACGTGCTCCCGTTCCCGAAGCAGCCCGGCAGCTTTTACCACCTCTCGAAGGTGCACGATAGCCACAACATCGCCTTCTGTTGTCGCGCCTGGGGGCTTCGTGCCACCGATCTCAACCAGGGCGTGGTCTACGGGCAGTCGACGCCCGAGACGACGCTGCACCCCGACCTGGCGACCCGCTTCGACTACGACGCCATATTCGGCACCGTCCTGAACCGATTCGTGATTCAGGCGGCCGCCGGCCAGCCGCTCACCGTATACGGCAAGGGCGGTCAGACCAGGGGGTTCCTCGACATCCGTGACACCTTGGCCTGCGTGGAGTTGGCCATCAGGACTCCGGCGGCGGCCGGGGAGTTCCGGGTGTTCAACCAGTTCACCGAGTCCTTCTCGGTGAACGAGCTGGCCGAGAAGGTGTCGTCGGCGGCCGGTGGGGCTGACATCGTGCATCTCGAAGACCCGAGGGTCGAGATGCAGGAGCACTACTACCGCGCGGCGCACACCAAGCTGCTCGATCTCGGCCTCCTCCCGTTCCTCTTGGATGACGTCCTCCTTTCCGACCTCCTCGACACCGCCCGGTCGTACGTGCATCGCATTGAGCTGTCCGCATTGCAGCCGCAGGTGATGTGGCGAGCCACCTCCAGCCGGGTCTCCCGCGCCGGCGGGACGCGGGTGGACGACAACAAGCGCGATCGTCAGCATTGAGGTTCCGCGTCCGGGCTATTCGAGCCGGTCCGCCGACCGTCACCTGGCCCTGACGCCGGTACCGTAGATGGTGCATCGTTCGTACGTGCACAGGGCGCGAACCCATGTCGGGCCACTGTGGCCCTATGCCGTGCTGATCGGCATTCCTGCGGCGACCTTCATCCTGCCCGATCTCTTCGGTGGCCATCTGTTGATGACCGGCGACAATCTGCAGCAGAACTACCCTCTTCACGTCCTGGTCGGCTCCATGCTGCGGCGCGGCCAGCTGCCATTCTGGAACCAGTACATCTTCAGCGGGACGCCGCTGCTGGCGGGCTTCAACGCCGGGGCCTTCTACCCCCTCGTCGGGCTCTTCGTGATCCTGCCCGATCGCGTGGCCTGGATCGCCACCGAAGTGGTCCTGTTCTCCCTCATCGCCGTGGGGATGTACCTGTTCCTGCGTGCGCTGGCGCTCTCCACGGCGGCCTGCGTTCTGGCCGCGGCCACCTTCTCGTTCTCGGGTGTGGTGCTGAGCCAGGTCAATCACGTCGACATGACCGAGGGATTCGTCTCCATCCCCTTCATGCTGCTGGCGGTGTTGCACATCGTGCGAGACGGACGCTGGCGCTGGTCCATCCTGCTGGGCGTCGGCTTTGCCCTGGTGATCTTCGGGGGCGCGCCGGAGGCGATGCTCGACGAGGCGATCCTGGTGATCGCCTACGCCGCTCTGTCGGCCGGGTTCGACCGCGTCCGCTGGTGGCGGGTGCTCACCCGCTGCGCCGCGGGCGCCGCGCTGGCCCTGTCCCTCTCGGCCGTGCAGTGGCTGCCCGGAATGGCCGCAATCTCCAACTCCCAACGCTCCGGGTTCGGCAGCGCGTTCGCCGCATCCGGGAGCTATCCGCCGTCGGACGGACTGCTCTCCGTGGTGCCCTACCTCTTCGGAGGGTACGGACTGCTCGGGGAGAAGGGGTACTTCTCGCACTACAACCTGCCCGAGGTCGGGATCTACATGGGGATTCTCCCCATCGTCGCCCTCCTCTCGCTCTGGCACCCCCGTTGGCCGTCGCGGCTGGCCCGGAGGGAGCGCCTGACCTGGTATGTCATCGGGATCGCCGGACTCCTTCTGGCCCTCGGAGTGAATACACCGCTCGAGCATCTGTTCAACTCCATCCCGCTCTACGGAAACCAGCGCCTCCAAAGTCGCAACATGATCGACGTCTCGGTCGCCGTGTGCGTTCTGTTCGCCGGTTGGATCGATCGCTCGACGGGCACGGACCGGGCCGACGTGGGAGTGGGCGCCGAGTCCGACGTGGGGGTCGGTGCCGGGGCTGGCAGGGGAGTGGGCGCCGAACGCTGGGTGGGGTTCATCCCGTTTGCGGTGGTGGCGGGGCTGACCGTTTGGGCGATCGTCGATCCCCGCTACCTGATCACTTCCCTCACCACGGCGTCGGCGTCGCCCGGTCAGGTCCGCACGGCGCGTGAGGCCACGCTCACGGCGCTGGGATTCTGCCTGGCCGCGGGCGTCATCGTCTGGCTCCGGCCGGTGTTGCGTCTTCGGCCCTGGCTGATCCTCGTCTCCGCCTTCATGGCGGCCGACCTCGGGTTGATCGCCTGCACCAGTCAGCTCGTCTTCCCCCCGTCGAATGCCGTGGTGGCCGGGGATACGTCGGTGGAGAGCTACGTGGCCGCCCACCTGCCGCCCGGCGGTCGCTTCGACGTCTACGACCCGCAGCAGTACGCACTAGGAGTGAACAACCTCAACACCGGCCTCCCCGACGAGAACGTGCTGGCGCGGCTTCCGTCCATCGGCGGGTATGCCTCCATCGTGAGCGGGAGCTACAACGCGCGCACCTTGACGCACGCCGCGGGGGAGTTGAACGTCCCCCTCTTGGGTGAAGGGAAGTTAGACGAGCTCGACCTCCAGGTCCTCGTGACCGCGCCGGAGTACTTCTTGCTGCCCCTGCGGGCGACGCCGACGAACCTGGACGACGCTCAGCAGGTCTCCGAACCGGCGGGACAGGACCCCGCCCTTCCCATGGGGATTCAGTCGGGTGTCGTGGACGGTGGCTACGCCTACTATCCGGCGCCGCGGGGGCAGCTCGCCTCGGGACAGGAGGGCATCTGGTTCTTCGGGGAGGAGCTCGCTCCCACGCAGGCGAGCGTGGTGGTGGCGTCCGCTACCGAGGGCGTCCGGCTCCGCTTCGGGACATTGGACGCCACCGGGGCCGTGCGGTGGGGTCCGCCGGTGGAGCTGGCGCCTGGTGCGACGAGCGTCGGCGGCACGTTGCCACCCGTTGATGGCGTCGGCCTGGCGGTGCAGGTCCTCTCGGGCCGTCTTCCGGCGCACCAGGCCAACATCGTGGTGGCCGGACGGAACTACGAGTTGGACGGGTCCCTCTCCAGTGCGGTCACGCCGGGCGTGTGGCGCCTGCAGGGGTCGGTCGACGACTACTCCGTCTTCGTGCGCAATCGCCCTCCGACCCCCTTGTACGCCATAGCTGCCGCACATGAGCCGACTCCACCCATCAGGGTGCTCTCCAGTGGCGCCAACTCGGAGTCCATCGGCGTCAAGGCCTCGGCGCCCGTCGTCCTCGTGCGCGACGTGGCATGGGACCGAGGCTGGCACGCCTCGGTCGCCTCCGATGGCGGGCCCTCCCGCGCGGTGGCGGTGAGCGCCCACGGGCTGGTGCAGGAGGTTCGGTTGCCGGCCGGCAACGACGTCGTCACGTTCCATTACCGCCCGCCCCACTGGCTGGTGGCCAGCGCGTTGAGCGAGGCATCGGCCCTGCTCTTGGCGATCCTGCTGGTTCTCGCCCTACGGCGGCGGGTCCGCCTGCGGCGGAGCGCGGCCTCGCCCGCCGGCCCGGCGGTCCCGCTACCCACACCGGCCCCGGCCCCCGTGGGTGTGGTGGCGCCGGTTGTGGCGCCCGCGCCCGCTGTGGCGCCCGCTACCGCCGGCTGAGCGGCCCGCCGGCTGAGCGGCCCGACGGCTGAGCGGCCCGCCGGCCTCAGCAGAAGGGGTGCGCCAGGGTCAGGAGGAACTCCCCTTCGTTGGCGCCCCACATGCCGTCCACCACGAATCCGGCGGTACCCAGCTCCTCTTCTATCCTCTCGGGGGTGAACTTGGCGCTGATCTCGGTCAGCAGATCCTCACCCTCGGCGAATCGCACCGAGATCCCGGCGTCGGCCAACGTCACATCGATCTCTTCCCGTGCCCGCAAGCGCATCTCTATCCACTGTTCGTCCTCGTTCCAGAGTGCGACGTGACTGAACAGCTCCGGGTCGAAGTTCCCACCCAGCTGCTCGTTGAGAACGTGCAGGACGTTCTTGTTGAAGGCCGCCGTGACGCCGCCTCCATCGTCGTAGGCAGCCACGAGCCTTCGACGGTCCTTGACCAGATCGGCACCGAGGAGGAGTGAGTCGTCGCTCGACATGGTGCAGTTGAGATCGAACAGGAATCGGGCGCGTTGCGCCGGTTCGAGATTGCCGATCGTCCCTCCCAAGAAGGCCACCATGCGGCGACCGTGGGTGGGGATCTCGGCTAGGTGCTCGCTGAAATCGCCGATGACCAGGTGCACGGCGAGGCCGTCGTACTCGTCGGTGAGCGTCGAGGCGGCCTCGCGCAGGAACTCGTCGCTCACGTCGAACGGGACGTAGCGGGCCAGTGTGCCGAAGCGCTGCAGGGCGCTCAGGAGGACCCGTGTCTTGTCGCACGACCCGGCGCCGAGCTCGACGAGGGTGTCGGCCTTGGACAGCTCGGCGATCGTGGGCGCGTGCAGCTCAAGGAGTCGGCGCTCGGTGCGCGTCGGGTAGTACTCGGGGAGCCGGGTGATCTCCTCGAACAGCTGGCTGCCGCGTTCGTCGTAGAACCAGACCGGTGGTATCGACTTGAGGTCGGACCGCAGGCCGGCGATGGCGTCGCCGCGCATGCGCTGACGGACGGCGTCGGCCGACAGGTGCACATCGATGGTGTAGGCCATGATCGGTCAGGGATCCCGGGCCAGTCGAACGCCGCTGAACGCCCAGCGCGCTCCGGGCGGGAAGAAGTTGCGATAAGTGGCCCGAACATGCCCGGGCGGTGTGGCGCAGCACCCGCCGCGCAAGACGTACTGGCTGACCATGAACTTCCCGTTGTACTCGCCGACCGCTCCAGGAGCGGCGCGGAAGCCCGGGTACGGGGTGTAGGCACTCGACGTCCACTCCCAGACGTCGCCGAGGAGCGCGTTGGTGGAGACGGCCGGACGTGGATGGGGGCACTCGCCGCCCAAGAGGTTGTCACCCTCGGCGATCGGGATGGCGGCCGTCTCCCACTCCGCCTCGGTGGGCAGGCGCATCCCTGTCCAATGGGCGAAGGCATCCGCCTCGTAGTAGCTGACATGGCACACGGGCTCGTCGGGATCGACCGGGCGCACGCCCGAGAGGGTGAACTGCAACCATCGGCCCGGGAACTCGGGCTCGCAGAACCAGTACAGCGGTGAGTGCCAGCCCTGGTTCATCACCACCGACCACCCGTCGGAGAGCCAGAACTCGGGTCGGTGGTAGCCGCCATCCTCCATGAACGACATCCATTCCCCGCAGGTGACGGGCCGATCGGCCAGGGCGAACGGGCTCAGGAACACCCGGTGGCGGGGGAACTCGTTGTCGAAGCCGAAGCCCCGCCCCGTGTGGCCGATCTCCGCCACCCCGCCCTCGTGCTCGATCCAACCGGCCTTGGGTGCCGCCGTCCGGTCTCCGCTTCCCGGGCCGGCGCCGGACGGCGCCATGTAGGCCGGCCGCAGGGGGTTGCGCGACAGGACGTTCTTTATGTCCATGAGCAACAGCTCCTGGTGTTGCTGCTCGTGGTGGAGCCCGAGGGTGATCAGCTCGGGCACGCCCACCTCGAGCTCGCCGTGCAGGAGCGATCCCATGGCCTGGTCCACGAACTCGCGGTAGCGCGCCACCTCGGCGATGCCCGGACGCGAGATGAGCCCACGCTCCGGTCGCGGATGCCGATCCCCGAGCGCCTCGTAGTACGAGTTGAAGATGTACGCGAAGGCATCGTTGTACGGGTGGTAGCCCGGTAGGTGGGGCGCCAGGACGAACGTCTCGAAGAACCAGGTCACGTGGGCTCGATGCCACTTGGTCGGGCTCACGTCGGGCATCGACTGCACGGTCTGGTCCTCGGCGCTCAACGGAGCGGCCAGGCGCTCGGTGGCGGCACGCACCGCGGCGTAGTCGCTTGAAAGACCGGATGCCGTGGCTGGCCCGCTCTCCTCGGACATCTAATCCTTCCGTCGGCCGCGCTGCCCGGCCCGAAGGCGGGGCATGTTCTGTCATTTCGTTGCGATCACCCTACCCAGATGTGCCAGCGATACGCGCGCCAGGTGTGACGGCCGAGTGCGCGCTCCTCCGCGCGTCGACCGGAGGCCGGGACCCCTAGCATCGGGCCCATGACCGTCACCGCTTCATACCAGGGGATCGAGATCGCCCGCAGCGATCGCACCGTGGTCGTCGAGGGCAATCACTACTTCCCAGCCGACGACGTCCAGCAGGGGGTACTGCTGCCCTCCGAGACCCACACCATCTGCTCGTGGAAGGGCGAGGCCAGCTACTACGACGTCGTCGTGGGGGATCGCCGCAACCCCGATGCGGCCTGGTACTACCCCGCACCGAAGGAGGCCGCCAAGGAGATCGTCGACCGGGTGGCCTTCTGGAGGGGCATCACGGTCAACGAGAGCTAGCCCCGGCGTGCCTTCCGGGCCCCGACGGGACCCGCGTCACGCGACGAGCGGTGCCTCCGACTCATCGTTGGCCGGTGGCGACTCCTTGCCCGTCGCGACCAGATGCTTCCTGATCCGCCTGGCCTCCCAACGGTCCAGGAGCCTTGAGCCGACGTACACCGTGGCGGCGGCGTAGATCCACCCCACGAGGATGTCGGTCACGAAGTGCTCGCCCGTGTAGACGAGCGAGAAGGCCATGCAGATCGGGTAGGCCGCCAGCAGGACGCGCTTGCGCACGCTCGACCCCTTCCAGAAGAAGAGGCAGATGAGCATGGGATACGCGCCGTGGAGCGAGGGCATGGCTGCGACGTTGTTGTCGAAGCTGTTGCCCCCGGCGAACAGTGACACTCCCAGGCCGAGGTGGAGGTGCTTCCAGACCTGGTCGATGATGCGCACCGAGTGCGGAAGTTGGCCGAGCTGGCTGGCCATCCACGGGGGCATGGCCGGGTACAGGACGTAGGTCACGTACCCGATGAAGGTCAGGCCGACGAAGAGCGCGACGAAGCGACGGAACTTGGCGTAGTTCGTCTTCCACAGCACCCCGGCGACGATGAACGAGACGAAGAAGTGGCTCATGTAGCAGGCCCACACCAGGTAGTCCCAGACGTGCAGCCCGGGCGTGTACAGCCACCGCTGCAACTGGACCGTCGGGTCGACCCCGAACCCGATCACATGGGTGTCGAACCACACCTGCGGCCTGACGAACGGGCCCCACAAGGTGTGGGCGGCGTAGCCGCGCAACAGCCCGTAGACGAACAGCACGGCGACGAGGGGGATCCAGTCCAGCAGGAGCCGCTTCCATCGCACCCCGCTTCCCAGGCTGGAGACCACCAAGCCGGCCATGACGTAGATCAGGACCGTGTTGGTGGACCACGGTATCCCGGCGAGGAGGTAGTACACACCGAGACTCGCCGCCAGAACGCCCCACCCGATCATGACCCGGCGTCGGCCGGGATGGGACCATCGGTCCGAGAACCACGAGCCGATGGATGGACGAACCGCGGGCGCCGCAGGCGCGACGGCAACCGGCGTCGGTGCGACGCAGCTCTTGTCCTCGGTCGTCGTCATAGGGGATGAGGGGTGTCCATGTGCGTGCCGGCTGTCCAATGGAGTGCCGCCGCCGTCCTCCGATTGATCTTTCGAGGACGTTGCGGTCACTCCCCCCTGGTTACAAATGTGTGAAGATCATAGCCTGATGACCGTCGTGGGGCCGGGTGACAGCGGGGACGTCACACGGGACGAGTGAGGTTACCCGACAGTTCGACGATGCCCCCGCCGCCGACGAGCACTGCGGCCAGGCGGCTCGGCTGGGGGCTGGTGGCGGCGGCGATCATCGGATTCCTGGTGCTGGGGGGATTCGAGGCGTGGCACGACTCGGCCACCTTCGATGAGCCCGTCTACGTCTCGTCGGGCGTGGTGGCGATCCTCCACCACGATCTGGCCGACAACGCCGAGCATCCACCGCTCTTCAAGGTGCTGGCCGCACTCCCGGTCTTGGCGGCCCATCCGGTCGTCCCCGGCGACGGGAGCTGGAATCGCAACAACGAACGCGTGTACAGCGCGCGCTTCGTCGAGGCGCAGATGCGCGCCGGCACGATGCATCGGGTCACGTTCGCCTCGCGGCTCGTGCCGTTACTGGAGTGCGGACTGCTCGCACTGGCGCTCTACGGCTTGGCGGCGCTTCTCTTCGGCCCCGGGGCCGGGGTGCTCGCCGCACTCCTCTGGCTGCTCGATCCCCTGGTGCTCGGACTCGGCCACCTCGATGGAGTGGATCTTCCCTTCGCACTGACCACGGTCCTGTTCTCCTGGGCCATGGTTCGCTGGCTCCGGCGCCGCGACCGGCGATCGCTCCTGTGGCTTGGGGCAGCGTGCGGAGCGGCGGTTTCGGCGCAATCCACCGGTCTTCTCCTCGGTGTTCTGGCGGTGGCCGTCGTGTCGGTGGCCGGATGGCGGGCAGGGCAGAGGGGCTGGCGCCTGTGGCGCCAGCCGGCCACGGTCGTGCTGACGGCGTGGGTGCTGGTGTGGGCCGTCTACATCGTGCTCGATCCGGCCGTCGTGGCGCACTCGGCGTTCCTCGTTCCACAGCCCTACCTCCAGGGGCTGAAATTCCTGGCCACCCATGACACGGGGGCGCGCCCGGATTTCTGCTCGGGGCCTCGTGGACGGGGGCGAGCGTCTGGTTCTGGCCCGCCACGCTGGTGGTCAAGGTGTCGACGCCGGTCCTCGTCGTGTTGGTGGCCGGAACGGTGGTGCTGATCGCCCTGGTTCGGGCGGGACGGGTCAGCCGCTGCACGTGGCGCCAGACCGTGGTTGCGGTGGCCGTCCCCGCCCTGGTGCTCTTCGTGTTCGAGCTGCCCAATCCACGCACCCTCGGCGTCAGGTACCTTCTCCCCTCCATCGCGTTGTGGACCGTCCTTGCGTCCCCGCTCGCCCTGGTGATGGGCCGCCGTCTGGCGGCGTTGGCGCTCGGACTGGCCCTGGCGGCAGCGGCGGCGGTCGCCGTTTCGTCCTACCCGCATTCGATCGCCTACACGGCGCCTCCCTTCCGGCCGGGATATCGCGTGGCGACGGACTCCAACGTGGACTGGGGGCAGGACTTCTCCCTCTTGGCCGCCTGGAGCCGGGGCCGGCACCCCTATGTGGCGTACTTCGGCCCACGGGGGATCGGCGAAGGGGATATCGCCGGAGCGCGGCCACTGGTGGGTGTTGCGCCGAAAACGATCACGGGTTGGGTGGCGGCATCGGCCACCGATCTCACCAGCGCGGACCGGGAATCCCTCGGCTGGCTGCGTGCGTACTGCCCCGTTGGGACCCTGGGAGGGTCCATCCTCTTGTACCACTTCGGCGTGGCCCCGACGTCGGTGCCGGGCCCGTCCGCTCCGGCGCCACCGTGTGCGGGGCCGCTGAGCCGTCGCGTGTCGTAGGTGCCCGTCTGCCGTCACTCCTCTGTGCTTGGCCCCGAACCGGCAGCGGTTTGCGGGATCAGGCGAGAACTTTGCGCCGGAAGTTTCGCAGTCCGAGCGTCAAGAAGATCGCGCTGAAGGCGATGAGCGCCGGGTAGATAACGTAGAGGGGCATGTGGGCCGCATCGGTGAGCGCCGCCCGCATCCCGTCGTTCACGTAAATCAGCGGATTGATCAAGACGATCACCTGCAGCCAATGGAAACCCCCGACCTTCACGGGTGCCAGCCGGGTCCACTGGTAGTACGTCCCGCCGAGGAAGGTGATGGGCAGGACGATGAAGCCGAACATCAGCCCGAGGTTGCGCGGTTCGAAGCTCGTCCCGAGCAGCAGACCCAGAGAGCTCATGGCCAGGCATGACAGCGGCACGAGGGTGACGATCAGCGGCCAGTGCAGGTTGATGTGGGCCTCCACCCCTGATGCGTGGACGACTGAGGCGATGGGCAGGACGAGTATGGCCGAGAGTAGTCCCTGTGCCCCTCCGGAGAGGACCTTGGAGATGGCCACCAACCAGATAGGGCACGGGGCCTGCACACGGTCCTCGATCTCGCGGGTGAAGCCGAACTCCTGGGCCAGTTGCATGGCCACGGCCTGGATGCCCTGGAACATGATGGAGAGTCCCACCACGCCGGGCACGAGCACCGTGGCGAAATCCGACTCCGCTCCGGGCACGCTGGAGCCACCGATGCTCTGCCCGATCTTCGGAAAGACATAGAGGAAGACGAAGCAGAGGAGGAACGGTTGGACCAGAGTGCGAACGGTGAACTCGACCAGGTGCTTGCGCAGGACGACGAGGTCGCGCAGGATGAGGGCCCGCAGAGACGTCCAGCTGGCCGCGGTGGCAGAGCGGGTGGGCGCGGTCATGACCCGGCGTGACGGGGTGTCGGTGCCGACGTCCGCCAGGGATTGGCCGGGAGTAAGGGATTGGCCGGGAGTAGAGGTGGCGGTCATCAGTCGCGCAGATCCTTTCCGGTCAGTCCGATGAAGACGGTTTCGAGCGTGGGTTCGGCCACGGAGAGGTCGGCCAGCGCGAAGCCCTCGGCCTCGGCGGCCTCCACCACCCGCGGCACCAGCCGATCGGCGCCCTTGACATGCAGCTCCACTCCTCCGGGGACGGTGCGGGCACGCGTGACTCCCTCGATCCGCCGGGTGAAGGCGGCGCCCATGGCCTCGGGGTCTCCTTCTGACTTGACGGTCACGATGGTGTCGGCTTCCACGCCGCGTTTGAGCTCATCTGGGGTATCGAGGGCCAGGATCTTGCCGTGGTCCATGATGGCCACCCGGTCACAGAGCTTGTCCGCCTCTTCCATGTAGTGGGTGGTGAGCATGATCGTCTGCCCCTGGGAGTTGAGATCCCGCAGGAGATCCCACAGCGCCAACCGCCCCTGAGGGTCGAGGCCCGCCGTGGGCTCGTCGAGGAAGAGGACGGCCGGGCGGTGAAAGATGGCCCGGGCCACCATGAGCCGCTGCGCCATCCCTCCGGAGAGGGCGTAGACCGAGGCCTTGGCGAAGCGTGAGAGCTGGAACCTCTCCAGCAGCTCGTCCGCCATCTGCTTCGACTCACGGGTGCCCATGCCGAACAGCCGCCCGTGGAAGTAGAGGTTCTCCCAGGTGGTCAACTGGCGGTCGAGCGTGTTCTGCTGGGACACCACGCCGATCATCTGCTTGGCCAGTGTGGGGTGGGCCACGACGTCGATGCCACCCACGAATGCCCGGCCGCCCGAGGGTATGACACGGGTCGTCAGCACCCCGACCGTCGTCGTCTTTCCCGCGCCGTTGGGGCCGAGGAGCCCGTAGACCTCTCCCATGCTCACCTGGAGGTTGAGACCGTCGACTGCCCGGAAGTCGGTGCCCGGATACGTCTTGACCAGGTCGATCGTCTCGATGATCGGCTCCAGCCCGCGAACCGAACTGGGGGCGGCATGGAGGTCGGCAGCGGTCATCTCTCACTCACAGTAATGTCCCTCGTCCCAGTTTTGACGCTCAGTCCTCGGCCAGGATCTGGTAGAGCTCCTTACGAGCCCTCTGAACGACAGCTATTCCTCGCTCCACCTGCTCGTTCTCCCCAGCGCCCGAAAGTTGCTTGGCTGCGCTCATCAGCTGGGCGGCCGCCAGCCGCAGGTTGCGGATCTGGTCGTCGCCCTCCCTACTGGTGGCCCAGGGGAGTGGCGTCTCCTTTGCGGCTTCGGCCGTGCCGGCCTCGGTCAGGTGGAACGTGCGGGTGCCGTCCTGTTCGGAGGACCCGACCATTCCTTCGTCCTCGAGCATCTGGAGGTGCGGGTAGACCGAGCCCGGGCTCGGCCGCCAGAGCCCGCCGCTCATGTCCTCGAGCCTGCGCATCACCGCGTACCCGTGGGCCGGTCCGTCCGTCAAGGCGGACAGGATGGCTCTGCGGATGTCGCCGCGAGCCATGCGTCGGCCGCCACCCCAGCCGCCTCTCTCGCCGCCCCATCGTCCCCGACTCCCGCCGCCCCACGGGTTGCGGTCGCGGCCGGGGCCCCGGCGCGGGCCGCGCTGGCTCCGGGGTGAGTCGTGGTCGTGGTCGTGGTCGTGGTCGTGGTCGTGGTCGTGGTCGTGGTCGTGGTCGTGGTCGTGGTCGTGGTCGTGGTCGTGCCCCATGTGGAGACTCCTTCTATTTCGGTTGGTGTCGGTGTCGTGGTCGCGCCGGTCGTGGTCGCGCCTGCGGCGGGTGATCGGGTGGTCGTGCATCATCGCGGTCCTCAATCTCATAGGTATGTAACAAGAACACTAATGATATATCACAACTGTCCGGCGATGTCACGTTAATTCGGAAAAATCTGCCACCTGATCGGAGAGAAGCTCGGACAACCGCGCGCCCCAGGCCGGACGACCGTGTCCCCGGGCGACCGTGTCCCCGGGCGACCGTGTCCCCGGGCGACGTAGACGCTCAGCTGTTCGGCTTCGCCAACATGGCCCTCGCCGACGTGGGCGACGTCGACAGAGAGATGAGGATTATCGGGGGAAGAGGTCCGACGTCAACTGGACATCGCCATCCAGTGGAGCCGCCTGTCGGCACTCCCGACGATCACCCGGCGTTGTCGGTCGGCTGCGTGACCGTGGGGTGGGTCGTCTTTGTCGTCGTCGACGTCCCGCGCCGACCAGGTGTCGTGGTGCTTGTCGTGGTGCTTGTCGTGGTGCTGGGCGCGGTGCTGGTCGACGTCCCGCCGGAAGGAGCCGTGGTCGTCGTGGTGGTGGTCGGGGCGACGAACGGCGAGGTTTCCCCCCTCTCGGAGGCCTGGCTGCCGGTCGGGGTGGCGGACAGGTTCGTGCAGCTGCGCGCCGCGTTCCAGTTCTGGAGGGCGGTGGCGGCGGCCGCGCCGGTGAGGGGCTGGGGTAGGCCGCCAACGATGGTGGCAGGGCGGAAGGTCGCCGAGACGATGTGTCGTCCCACTGCGGTGATGAGCAGCGACCCACTGTCGGTCTCGGGGGCGGTGTCGTCGTAGAACGCGAAGTTGCCGAGCCCGTAGTCGACGTAGGCGTCTCCCAGGTAACCCCCGCCGAGGAGCACGTGCGCGTTGGTGCCGACCACGATGTCGGCCCCGGCCTTGACCAGCTGTTCGGCGAGAGGCTCCTGTTGCGGGTCGGGGCAGGCCTGCGTCTCGGCTCCCCAGTGCAGGTAGACGACGACCGTGTCCGCGGTGCGCCTGGCGGACTGGACGGCCCGTACCAGCTGGGTCGGGTTGAGCGCTGAGGCCACCCCGGCCTGACTCGAGGTGGCAGTCCAGGTGCTGACCAGGTTGGGGGCGATGACCTGTGTGGCGGCGAGGACGGCGATGCGCTGACCGTTGATCGTGGCCCGATAGGGCGCGAAGGCCTGCGCCGCGTTGACGCCGACGCCGACCAGGGGGAATCCCGCCACCTTGGCTGCGCCGAGCCCCTGCGCCAGCCCGGGCTGTCCACAGTCCAAGGCATGGTCGTTGGCTTGGGAGACCAGGGAGATCGTGGCGCCGCGGAGTGCGGTGATCGCGGTTGGCGGGGCGAAGAAGATGAACGGCTTGTCCTGCGGTTGTGGGCATGTACCGTCGGTCAGCGCGGACTCGAGGTTGACCATCCGCAACTGGGCACCCGCGAAGAGCTGGGGCACGGTGTTGCCCAGGGCCGTCGCGGGATCGTCGGTCAGACGGAGGCCGACGTCCCCGGCGAAATGGACGTCCCCGCCGAAGGCCAAGGTGACGGGCTTGCCGTCTCCCTTCCAGTCCGGGTTGAGCGGTGAGCGGGCGGGGAACGTCTCGCGGGGGGCACCAGTGTGCCCGCGGGGAGGCGGGACCTTCTTCGGTCCCCCTCCGGAGAAGACGGACAGATAGAGCAGGAGGAGGACGAGGAGCACGCCACCGGCGGCGAACTGGCGGCGCCTCCGTCTGACTCTCCGCGAGACCACGTCGGCACTATGGCACACGTCACCGGGATTTCTCTGGGGGAGGGGCAGGGACACGGGGTAACCGTGCTGATGGGAGCGGAAATCCTGGCCCGGTGGCCGTCCTGCGGCCCCGGGCGCGAGAAAAAAGGCCGGGTACCGCGTCCCGGACGAATGAGGCTGGCCGTAAGCTGGCAGGCGTGCTAGTGGTGAGGCATCCCGTACATCGAGGATCGTCCGTTGTCTGCACTTCAAAGTCGTGCAAATATGAGGGCTGCATGGACGGAATGGAAGGCTGGTCGGGGGTGGAGGCATGAGGGTGTGCCGGGGATGTGGGGTGGTGGCGCATGCCTCTTTCTGATCGTGAGCAGCGGATCCTGGCCGAACTGGAGGAGTCGCTGGTTCGGCAGGACCCGGAGTTTGCCGAGCGAGTCCGCTCGGAGTCGGTGTACCGCCATGCCGGTCGGTACTGCAAGTGGGCGGCCGTCACCTTCGTCCTCGGGGTGGTCGTCCTCGTCGCCTTCTTCGCCAAGTCCCCCGTCTTGGGCTTCATCGGGGTCGTCATCATGTTCGGCTCTCTCGTGGTCTTCGAGCGCAACCTCCGCCGGATGGGCCGAGCGGGCTGGCACGACCTGACCCGACCCAGGGACGGCGAGCAGTCCAAGGCGGCCTCCGCGTCGAACGGGTTCGAAGGTGCGGTCACCGAGGCCCGCGACTGGTTCCGCACCAGGTTCCACCGCCGCGAGAACTGAACCCACTGCGGCCACTGCGGCCACTCCGGCCCGCCTCCGCCCCATGGTGCGCCGGCCCCAGTGAATGAACTGGCGCTGGCCGTGGACATCGGCGGCACCAAAATGGCGGTCGGACTGGTCGACCGATCGGGAGCGCTCGCGCACCAGGTCCGCGCGCCGACGCCTCCCACGGCCGACGCAGCCGGCACGCCCGGAGCGGCCGACGCAGCCGGTGCAGCGCTGCTGTGGCGCACCCTGGCCGATCTCGTGGCTGGAGTTCGCGCCGAGGTAGGTGCCGCCGGCCGGATCGTGGTGTGCGGAGCCGGCTGCGGGGGGCCGATGAGTCCCGGCGGTGAGCACGTCTCTCCACTGAATATTCCGGGATGGCGTTGTTTCCCCTTGCGGGCCCGCCTGCGGGAGCTGACCGGCGTGCCGACCTACGTGGACAACGACGCCAAGGCGCTGGCACTCGGCGAGGGGTGGATCGGAGCCGCGGTGGGCCGGCGTGACTTCATCGCCATCGTGGTCTCGACCGGCGTCGGCGGGGGGTTGGTCCTCAATGGACGTCTGCTCGACGGCCGGCTGGGCAATGCCGGCCATGTCGGTCACGTCGTCGTCGTGCCCGACGGGCGCGCCTGCGCGTGCGGCGGACGCGGGTGCCTCGAGGCCGAGGCCTCGGGGACGGCGCTGGCCGCCATCACCGGGAGACCGGCCGAAATGGCCTCGCCGCAAATGGTGGCGCGCACCGGGACACTGGTCGGTCGCGCTGTGGCGTCGGTGGTGAACCTTCTCGATCTGCCCCTGGCGGTGGTCAGCGGTTCGGTGGCCCTTGGCTTCGGTGAGCCCTTCTTCCGGGCCGCGCAGTGCGAGGTGGATCTACGGTGCGGGCTCGACTTCGCGCGGGGCGCACGCGTGGTCCCCGGCGGGTTGGGGGACCGGGGCCCCCTGGTCGGGGCGGCACGTGTCGGATGGCGGGGACTGGACACGCCGCGGTGAGGCCGACGTCGGCCCACGACCGTGCCGTCGACGGTGCCGTCGACCGTGCCGTCGACGAGCCGGGTCACCTCGGCCGTGATGTCGCCGTCGTGCTGTCGGCGGTTGCCGCCCATCCATCCATCTGGTGGGCGGGCGCCGGCGCGCTGGTCCGGCTCACCCGGCGCGGCTGGTGGCGCCGTCCGCCCTTTCTCCCCGTTCCGGGCACGCCCTACTGGCAGTTCCGCTTGGTCACGGCGTTCGGGGGGACGGGGAGGGGGGGCGTGATGGAGGCGCACGACGTGGTGGACTACCTCCGATGGTGTCGGAGGACGCGCCCCCGCCGCGGGTAGCCTCTCTGCGTCGTGACTTCTGGGATGGTTGGAGCCAACGTCGGCCATGGAACGGACCGGGCCCCGGTCCTGCGGCCGGTTGCGCCGGGACCGAGGCGAGACCTCGCCGGAGCGTTGTGAACGTGGAGCGGGTGCTGTTGCTGAACGCGACCTATGAGCCTCTCGCACTGGTGTCCGACCGTCGGGCCGTCGTCCTCGTCCTGGCCGGCCGGGCCGAGGCCGTCGCCTTCAAGGAGGACTGCGCCGTCTTCCATTCGGCGTCGCTCGACGTAGATGTGCCGTCCATCGTCCGCTTGGCCCACATGGTCCGGATCCCGCGATGGGCTCGGACGCCGCCGGTTACCCGACGTTCGGTGCTACGACGGGACGGCGGCCTGTGTGTGTACTGTTCCGAGCCGGCCGACACCATCGACCACGTCATTC
Source organism: uncultured Acidimicrobiaceae bacterium (assembly GCA_963779735.1). Lineage (GTDB taxonomy): Bacteria > Actinomycetota > Acidimicrobiia > Acidimicrobiales > RAAP-2 > Bog-473. The sequence continues at coordinate 622,145 of CAVZZJ010000007.1, read as the reverse complement.
CCCGGAGCAGGGGGGGTACCCACGACTGGTTCAACGTGGTGGCCGCCTGCAAGCGCGACAACCTGACCAAGGCCGATCAGCTCCTCTCCGAACTGGGTTGGACGCTCCGGGTGAAGCCGGGCCCGCCCGACGGCTACCTGTGGCGGCTGCGGCACCTCTCTGACGTGGACCCCCTGTGGGAGCCGTATCTCGCCGCGGCATCCTGACCCGGCGACCGTTGCCCTCGCCCGACTTCCCCCCCTCGCAACCCCTTTTCGACGCAGAGCAGTTCCGGCCGATGGCGAGCCGCTACGCCGTTGCCCGGCGGCTCGAGCGACCGGCCGTGGTGCTCGGGAGCACGCAGCCGGTCGGCATCGTCAGCGCGCGACGGGCGATGGCGTCGGGCACGGAGGTGGTCAGGCGGCGCGGGGGTGGGGGAGCGGTGCTTCTCCGACCGGGCGACCATCTCTGGGTCGATGTGTGGATCCCCCGCAGCGATCCGCTGTGGGACGCCGACGTCGCGGTCGCCGCCGCCTGGGTTGGGGCCTGGTGGAGTGCGGCGTTGGGCCGGTTCGGCGTGGGTGACCTGACGGTGCACACGGGCCGGGCCGAGCCCGGCCGACACGGAGGCTTGGTCTGTTTCTCGGGTCGCGGTCCCGGAGAGGTGCTGCAGGGGGATCGCAAGGTCACGGGCATCTCGCAATGGCGGTGCCGAGAGGGTTCCCTCTTTCACACCTGCGCCTACACCGCCTGGGACCCCGGCCCGCTGGTGGAGCTGTTCGACCTTGACCAGCGCACCCGCCAACGGCTGGTGAACGACGTGTCCCGTTCCGCCGCCGGCCTCGACGACCTTGGGTCCGTGCCGGGGATCGCCGCGCTGAGCGCCGAGCTCCTGGCGTCCCTTCCCGCCTGGGACGCCGACGCCCCGCCCCAGCGCGTCTGAACGGCGACGCCCCGCCCCAGCGCGTCTGAACGGCGACGCCCCGCGGGTACACGTCGACGTCTGCTGATCACCCGCCACGCGGGGTCGGTCCACCTTGGGGGGTCGCGGCGTCGCTACCGACCCGTGCGCGGGAGGCATCGGGAGCCGGGGGGTTGTCAGTTGTTGATCGGTGGAGGAAAAGGGCGTAGAGTGGCGCGAAGTGGAGTAAAAGGGCGTTCAAGGACGCATTCCAGGGAGCGTCGTGGGAGATCTGACCGGTGGCAGGATTCGTGGGGAGGTACGAGCATTCGCTCGATATCAAGGGCAGGGTTATCCTGCCTGCGAAATTCCGCACCCAGTTCGAGCGGGGCGGGTACCTGGCCCAGCAGTCCGAAGGTTGCCTGGCGCTTTGGACACCGGGAGAGTTCGACCGCCAGATGGCGGGGATGCAGGAGCGAGCCGAGTCGGGAAGGGTCAACCGGAACCGGGCCCGTCTCTGGGCGTCGAGCTCGCACGAGGTGGAGATCGATCGGCAAGGACGTATGCCCATACCGGCGCATCTCCGCGCCTTCGCCGGGCTGGAGAGCGAGGTGCTGGTACACGGAGCCATCGACCGGGTGGAGCTGTGGAATCCCACCTTGTGGGCGGAGCGTGTCCTCCCCGAAGAGAGCTGGCTGCTCAGCGACGACGACGACGCAATCGAAAGGACGTGACCACACCGAACCTCATCGACCAACCGTCAGCGGCGCGCATCCGCTGGACCATGTGCAGCTCCTCGACCGGCGCGGCGGAAGATCACTCCACCCTCTTCCCCGCAGGTCGAACGGGATCACGCCCTTTGCTCTTCCAGCCAGTCGGGGGGCTGCAGATGGTCCAACCTTTCGAACACGTGCCCGTACTGAGCCAGGAGGTCGTCTCCCTCTTTGCGCCGGTTCCCGCCGGTCTCATGGTCGACGCCACCGTCGGAGGCGGAGGCCACAGTGCTGCCCTGCTGGCCGTCCACGCCGGGCTGCGGATCATCGGGCTCGACCGCGATCTCGCCGCCCTGGAGGCAGCCGCCGAACGACTGGCCCCCTTCGGCGATCGGGTGAGCCTGCGGCACGCCCACTTCTCGACGCTGGCCGACATCGTGCAAGGCCCGCTCTCCGGGGTGCTCTTCGATCTCGGCGTGAGCTCGCCGCAGCTCGACCGCAGCGAGAGGGGCTTCTCCTTCCGGACCGACGCCGCGATCGACATGCGAATGGACCAGTCCACCGGCGCCACCGCGGGCCAGCTGGTCAACGAGCTGCCCGAGGCGGCCCTGGCGGCGCTGTTCCGGGAGAACGGCGAGGGGAGACTGTCCGGGAGGATCGCCCACGCAGTCGTGAGCGCCCGGCCGCTCACGTCGACCGTCCAGCTGGCCGACGTCGTGGCTGGGGCGGTCCCCGCGGCGGTGAGACGCAAGGGCCACCCGGCCACGCGGGTCTTCCAGGCCCTCCGGATCGCGGTGAACGACGAGCTGGGGGAGTTGGCCATCGCGCTTCCCGTGGCGGTGGAACGGCTCGCCGTGGGCGGGCGCTGCGCCGTCATCAGCTATCACTCGGGAGAGGACCGGCTCACCAAGCAGATCTTCGCCCGAGCGCACACCGGTGGCTGCGTCTGTCCGCCGGGCCTCCCCTGCGTCTGCGGTGCGGTGGTGCGCCACCGCCTCGTATTCCGCGGCGCCCGCCGGCCGGCGCCGGCGGAGCTCTCCGCCAACCGCCGCGCCGCCGAGCGCGAGGCTGCGCGCCATTGAGCGGACGGAGGCCGGCTGATGGCATCGACCGCCACCCGCCGCATCGCCTCGCGCCCCGACCACGACGTCGGACGCACCACACCTCCGCGCCCGCCGTTACAGATCGTCCCGTCCCGTCGCGCCGGCCGCGCCCGCGGTCGGATGGTCAGGGCGCTCCCTGCCGCCATGGTGGTGCTGGCCCTGGTGGTCGTCGTGGTCGGACAAGCGATGCTGGCCGAGGGCCAGGTGCGCCTGTCCGGTCTGGAGCAGCAGCTGCAGACGGTACAGGCGGAACATCGCCAACAGGAGCTCGACGTGTCCAAGCTCGAAACCCCGTCGCGCATCGTCGCGGCGGCGACCGGCCGCCTGCACATGGTGGGCTCGGGCCACGTCATCCAGCTTCCTTATGTGTCCTTGACCACCCCGCTCCCGACGCCGGTCGTCACGTCGGCACCCGCCACGACGGTCACCAACACCTCGTCGACCGTGGCGCGGTGAGCGCCACGACGCGGCACACGACCCAGCGCACCCGCAGCGTCGCGACCCGGGGCAGCGGCGCAGCCACTCGGACCACCCCCCACCGATCGCCTCGCCCGGCGACGGTGTCCCCCACGCGCCCGAACCGCTCGACGCCCCGCCAACCGCCGCGCACCCCGCCGAGGCCTCGGCCCGCCCGCGTCCGCAAGAGCGCGCCGAAGCGGCCGGTCGCCTCGGCCGGCAGTACCTTCCAGCGGAGAATTCGCCTGGTCCGGTTGGTGCTCGTCGGGGCCATGCTGCTCCTCGTGGCACGCCTCATCGACGTCCAGGTCGTCCACTCGGGGACCTACCAGAAGGCCTACCGGCTCGAGTCGGCGGCGCCGGTCACCCTGGACTCGCTGCGTGGCGGCATCTACGCCCGCGACGGGTCGCCTCTCGCCCTCTCCGTGCCGACCGACGACGTGATCGCCGACGACTTCCAGGTCGCCCACCCGATGAAGACGGCGCTCGCACTCTCGCCGCTGCTGCACGTACCGGCCAGAAAGCTCGCCCCCGAGCTGCACCGACGATCCGGGTACGTGGTACTGGCCACCCAGCTCTCCCAGAGCCAAGGCCAAAGGATCGCGTCCGATGCCTTCCCGGGGATCACGCTGTCGACCGACTCGAAGCGCGTCGTGACCAACGGCGATCTCGCCGCGCCCGTGCTGGGCGTCACCAACGGGGAAGGGGCCGGAGCGGCGGGACTCGAGTACGCCTACAACCGGTTGCTGTCGGGAACGGCGGCCAAGGAGACCCTCGTGGAGTCACCGTCGGGGATCGCGCTCCCGCAGTCGGACGGGGACGGGGTGACCGGCCGGGCCGGCGAGGGAATCGAGCTGACGCTCGACACGCAGCTGCAGTACGAGGCCGAGCAGGCGCTGGCCCAGGCGATCGAGACGTCCCAGGCGGTGAGCGGCACGGCCATCGTCATGGACGTGAAGACGGGGCAGATCCTCTCCATGGCCAATCTGGTCTCCAACCATCCGAAGGCGCCGGTTTCCCCTACCCCGCCGAAGGTCTCGGACACCACGGGTGGTGCAATCCCCATCGGCCCGAAGGATGCGGTCAACGAAGCCCCGGTCAACAACGCCGTCACCCAGCTGTACGAGCCGGGCTCGGTCTTCAAGCTGGTCACCTTCTCGGCCGCGCTGCAGGACGGTCTCATCAACCCGAACTCGCTCTTCACCGTGCCGGATCAGATGCAACTCGACGGCTCGACGTTCCATGATGCGGAGCCGCACCCGACGGAGCACCTCACCGCCACCCAGATTCTGGCTCAATCCTCCAACATCGGGACATCGGAGATCGCGCGGGGTCTGGGAGAGCAGCGGCTCTTGTCCCAGGTCGGGAATCTGGGATTCGGCAAGCCGACCGGTCTCGAATTCCCCGGCGAGTCCGATGGACTCGTGGTGGGGGCCGGTCAATGGGAGCCGACCGACTACGTGTCGTTGCCTATCGGCCAGGTGGACGCCGTCAGCGCGCTCCAGGTCCTCGACGTGTACAACGCGGTGGCCGACGGCGGCACGTTCGTCCAGCCCGAGCTGGTCCAGGCCACGATCGGCCAGGCGGGGCAGGTGCAGAGGACGGCCCCCTCACGGCATCATCGGGTGTTCTCACCCCAGGTCGACGGGGAACTCACCTCCATGCTCGAGCAGGTGGTGTCCAGCGGGACGGGGACCGGCGCCGTCGTGCCCGGCTACACGGTGGCGGGAAAGACGGGTACCGCCCAGATTCCGACGACCGGAAAGGACGCCTACACGGCGGGTGCCTACATGGCGTCGTTCGTCGGGTTCGCCCCCGCGGCCAATCCGACCTTCTCGGTGATCGTCGTCCTCGATCGCCCGACGCCGATCTTCGGCGGGACGGTCGCCGCCCCGGTGTTCTCCCAGATCATGAGCTATGCGCTGCATCGTTACGACATCCCCACGACCCCGGGCGCCGCTACGCAGGGAGCCAAGGCGTCGACTGCGCAGTCCTCGACGAGTCAAGCGCAAGACATCACATGACCCGGTACCATCGGCGGGCCGAGGGCGGGAGGCGCGGAACTCCCGCGCTTCCGTCGCCGCGGTGGCGACCGTGCGATCCGTGCAGATGAACCTCCTCTTCGACGACATCCATGTCATTGAGACCGCGGGGGATGCCGCCGCCGTCGACGTCCGTGGGATCGCCCACGACAGCCGCCGCGTCGTACCGGGTGATCTGTTCTGCTGCGTGCCCGGACAGCTGAGCGACGGCCATGCCTTTGCCGCCGAGGCGGTGGAGAGGGGCGCGGTGGGGCTGATGTGCGAGCACCTCATCCCCGAGCTGCTCGATCGGCCGGTGGTCCAGTCCCGGATCGCCACCGGCACCATGCGTGCCGTGATGGCCCGTCTCGCCGCGGCGTTCTACGGCTACCCGGCCCGTGAGCTCACGATGATCGGGGTCACCGGGACGAACGGCAAGACGACGATCACCCAGATCCTGGGGGACCTGCTGGAGGCCACGGGGCGACCGACCAACGTGATGGGCACCCTCTCGGGATCGCGGACGACCCCGGAGGCCACGGAGGTGCAGCGCGTCCTGGCCCAGGTGCGGGACCGCCAGCGCTCCGACGGCCGGCATCACGCGGTCGCCATGGAGGTGTCGAGTCACGCGCTGGTCCAGTCGCCGCGTGGAGGGCATCCATTTCGACGTGGCCGTCTTCACCAATCTGAGCCACGATCACCTCGACTATCACGGGACGATGGAGGCCTACTTCGAGGCGAAGAGCTCGCTCTTCAGTCCGGACCACTCGCTGCGCGGCGTGGTCAATGCCGACGACCCCTGGGGTCAACGCCTCCTGCGCCAGGCGCAGATACCGATGGTGCCCGTGCGTCATCGCGACGCCAGCGACATCGTCCTGCAGCCCGGCCGAACCGAGTTCGGGTGGCGCGGCCAGCGGATCTCCCTGCCCCTGACCGGCTCCATCAACGTCGACAACGCCCTGATGGCCGCAGAGGCGGCGCTCACGCTCGGTGTGGAGCCGTCCGAGGTGGCTGCTGCCCTCGCCCGGGTCTCGCCGGTGCCCGGAAGGCTCCAGGTCATCTCCGCCCCGCTGCGCCCGTCCGCATCCGAGGGGGAGTCCCCGCCCTTCACCGTGCTCGTCGACTACGCCCACACCCCCGCGGGACTCGAGGTGGTCCTGCGCGAGGCGCGCCAGCTGGCCGGGTCCGAAGGACGGGTCCTGGTGGTGTTCGGCTGCGGGGGCAACAGGGACCGGGCCAAGCGTCCGAAGATGGGGAGTGCGGCGTCGCTCCTGAGCGACGTGGCCGTGCTCACGTCGGACAACCCCCGGGACGAGGACCCGCTCGCCATCATTGACGAGGTGCGATCCGGGGTGGGGGTCGGTGCCGGTCAGCGGGCGAGCCTCGTCGTCGAGCCGGATCGGCGCCTGGCCATCCGGCGAGCGCTCCAGGAGGCGGGCGCGGGTGACGTGGTGGTCATCGCCGGCAAGGGACACGAGACCTACCAGGAGGTCGAGGGCCAAAGGCTCCCGTTCAACGACGTGGTGGAGGCGCGCCGGTCGCTGGCGGGGCGCTACCCCACGGATCCTGCATCTTGGGTTGCAACTTCAGCCACCGAATCCGCCCCCGAAGGAAGGTAGTCCGTGCTCGGACTCGGGGACTCGGGGGGCATCTCGTTGTGGGTGAGCATCCTCGTCACTCCCATGCTGCTCCGGTGGCTTCGCTCTCAGGGCATCGGGCAGCCGATCCGCTCGGACGGCCCGGCCAGCCACAGCGTCAAGGCGGGCACGCCCACCATGGGCGGATTGGCCATCGTCTGCGGTGTGGTGTTCGGCTACGTGATCGCACACTTCGGCACGCAGGTCCGCTTCTCCCGGACGGGCTATCTGGCCATACTGGCCGTGGTGTCGTTCGGCATCGTCGGCTTCCTCGACGACTGGATCAAGGTCCGTCACCAGCGGAGCCTCGGGTTGAACAAACGTGCCAAGTTCGCCGGGCAGGTCGGGTGTGCCGTGCTCTTCGCCGAGCTGGCGGTCCACTGGGCGCACACCTCCACGGCGCTCTCCTTCACCCGCGTCACCGTGCCCGGCATCGACCTGGGACAGATCGGGTGGGTCGTCTTCGCGGTGCTGGTGATGGTCGGGACGTCGAACGCCGTGAACATCACGGACGGAGTGGATGGCCTGGCGGCCGGCACGTCGACGTTCTGCTTCGCCGTGCTGGCGATCATGGGCTACTGGATCTTCCGTCACGTGAGCATCTACCACGTGCTCCCGGCTTCGGCCATCGACCTGGCCCTGGTGGCGATGGCGCTGGCCGGGTCGTGCATCGGATTCCTCTGGTGGAACGCCGCGCCGGCGAAGATCATCATGGGCGACACCGGTTCGCTGGCCATCGGCGCCGGGCTGGCGGCACTGTGCCTGCTCCTCAACCTGGACCTGTTGCTTCCCATCATCGGCGGGCTGTTCGTGATGGAGACGATCTCGGTCATCGCGCAGGTGGTGAGCTTCCGGGTCTTCCACCGTCGCATCTTCCGCATGGCCCCGATCCACCACCATTTCGAACTGGGGGGGTGGCCCGAGACCACGGTCATCGTGCGGTTCTGGGTGCTGGGCGGGCTGTTCGTCGCCGTCGGCTTGGGAATCTTCTACGCCGACTTTCTCTCGGTGGCGAAGTTCACGTGACGACGCTCCACCACTGCGGGTTCCCCATGGTGAAAACTAGCGACATGTGTCGGGTGTCGGGCCTCCGCCGTAGGGTCGCGCCCACTCGTGCCCTCCGGTCAACCGGGCGGTTCTCGTGACGCCGAACCATGCCGGGACGACCGCCCGGGCCGCGCACTCCACGGAGCGGGGAACGGTGCAGCGCCCGGCACGGGCCCGCGCCGCCTCCGGCCTCGCGGCCATCGTCCACGAGATCCCGACGGCGACGATTCTGACCGTGGTGGTGGCGCTGCTCTGCGTCATCGGACTGGTGATGGTGGGCTCCGCCTCGTCGGTGGTCTCCATCTCGCTCTACGGGAGCCCGTGGGCGATCCTCATCCGGGAGTGCATGTGGATGGCCGTCGGCGTGATCGCATTCGTCGCCGCGCTGCGCTTCGACCATCGAAAGCTGCGCCGCCTGAGCCCTCTTCTGTTGCTCGTCACCTTCGGCCTCCTCGTGGTCGTCCTGGTGCCCGGCCTCGGGGTCCACGTCGAAGGTTCGAGCCGTTGGGTGGGGTTCGGCCAGTTTCGTCTCCAGCCCTCTGAGCTGATGAAGCTCTCCCTGACGGTGTTCGCAGCCGATCTCGTCGCCCGCCGGCTCGATCAGCGCTCGACGGACCGACGCATCATGGGCCCCCTTCTCCTGGTGACCGCCTGTGCCGGCCTGCTCATCGTGGCCCAGCCCGACCTCGGGACCGCGATGGTGCTCGGCTGCATCACCTTGGCGCTTCTCTTCGTCTCGGGGGTCAGACTCGGTCCCGTCCTCAAGATCCTGGCGGTCCTCGTCGCGGCCGCCGTGGTGGCGGCCGTCGCCTCCCCGTACCGGCGCGACCGGCTGCTCTCCTTCGTCGATCCGTCGGCCCACGGCTCGGGCTCGGGCTACCAGGTGCTGCAGTCGCTGATCGGTTTGGGCTCGGGCCACCTCGTCGGGGCCGGTCTCGGCGGTGGCCAGGAGCAGTGGGGGTTCTTGCCCAACGCCCAGACCGACTTCATCTTCTCGGTCGTCGGGGAGGAGTTGGGCTTCGTCGGCGCCGCGCTGGTCCTGGCGCTGTTGGGGGCCTTCATCTGGTTCGGGCTCCGGGCCGCCACGCGGTCGCCCGATCGTTTCAGTGGCCTCTTGGCCGTCGGCCTGGTGGCCTGGCTGGCCAGTGAGACAGTCATCAACATCGGGGCGGTGGTGGGCGTGCTGCCGGTCACCGGCATACCCCTGCCGTTCATCTCCTACGGGGGATCGTCGCTCGTCATCACCATGGTGGCGGCCGGGATCCTCATCAACATCGCCCGCCGGGAAGGCACCGATCCGTCCGGGGGCCTGATCCACCTGCCGCGGCGCGGCCGTGAACGGGCAACCGATCACCCAACGCCTGCCCGCGGGCGAGGTCGGTGAAGGAGGGGCGGGGCACGGTGATCGCCGGCGGCGGGACCGGGGGTCACGTCGTGCCGTCCCTACAGATAGCGCGGGCCTTGGTCGCACGGGGGCACGAGGCCCGGTCCATCGAGCTCTTCGGGTCACGCCGCGGCCAGGAGGCGACGGTCTGGCCCGGGCTCGAGTTCCCCTTCACCCTTCTCCCGGGCCGCGGCATCCGCCGCAGCCTGCGCCCCGCCGCACTGTGGGCCAACGCCGGTGCCGTTCTCGGGCTGGCGTGGGCGGCGGCCGTCTCGCTGGGATCGTTCCTGGCTCGCCGCCCCCGGGCCGTCGTCGTCGTCGGGGGCTACGCCAGCGTTCCCGCCGGGTTGGCCGCCGTGCTCACCCGCGTCCCCATGGTCCTGGTGAACACCGACGCCGTGCCCGGAGCGGCCAACGCGCTCCTGGGGCGATTCGCGGTGGTGAACGCGGTGGCGTTCGACGGGACGGGCCTGCCACGGGCTCGACTGACCGGCACGCCGGTCCGTCCGGAGCTCGGCTCGGTCACTACGTCTCCAGAGGGACGCCGCGAGGCCAGGACCGCCCTCGGCCTGCCCGCCGACAGGCAGACCCTGGCGGCGTTCGGCGGTTCGCTGGGGGCCCGGCGCATCAACGCCGCCGTTTCCCAACTCGCCCGCCGGTGGTCCGATCGTGAGGAGCTCACGGTGTACCAGGTGGCCGGCCGCCGCGACTACGCCCAGTTCGCCGTCCCGGCGGTACGGGAGGAGGACGCCGTCGGCCTGCGCTACGTCGTGGTGCCTTACGAAGAGCGGATGTCGGAGGTCTACCGGGCGGCGGACCTCTGCGTCTGCCGAGCCGGCGCGATGACGGTGGCCGAGCTGCTGGCGTCGGGGATGCCGGCGATCCTGGTGCCTTTGCCGGGTGCCCCCCGCGACCACCAGACGCGCAATGCCCAAGCGCTGGTGGACGCCGGCGCAGCGATCCTGGTGCCCGACGCCGAGTGCAGCGCCGAACGGCTGGAGGCCGAACTGGCGCCACTGCTGTCCGACCCGGGCCGTCTGGCGGCCATGGGGGCGGCAGCGCGCGGGCTCGGACACCCGGACGCGGCGTCCAAGGTGGCCGAACTGGTCGACGCGCATGCCCGCTGACGGGAACGGGACGGTGGATCTGCGCACACCCCAGCGCATCCACATCGTCGGCATCGGGGGGGCCGGCATGAGCGCGATCGCCCTCGTCCTGCGCGCCATGGGTCACACCGTGTCGGGATCGGACCTCAAGGAGTCGCCGGTCGCCACCCGCCTGCTCTCGCAGGGGATCACCGTCGCCGTCGGACATCGCGCCGAGAATGTCGGCCCGGTGGAACTGGTCACCTACTCGCCCGCCGTGGCGCCCACCAACCCCGAGATCGCCGCCGCCGCGGACCATGGCGCCCGTGTCGTCCCCCGCTCGGGCATGCTCGCAGCCATCTGCGCCACCCGCCGCTGCCTGGCCGTGGCCGGCACGAAGGGCAAGACCACCTGTGCGTCGATGCTGTCCCTCATCTTGATAGAGGCGGGCCTGCGGCCCTCGTTCCTGATCGGCGCCGACGTGAACGAGGTGGGAACCAACGCCGTGTGGGATACGGGGGAGTGGCTGGTCGTGGAAGCCGACGAGAGCTTCGGGACCTTCCAGGACCTGCGGCCCGACTGGGTGGTCCTCACCAACGTTCAGCCGGACCATCTGGACCACTACGGGACGTTCGCCCACCTGCGAGCCGCCTTCGACGACTTCCTCGCGCAAGCGTCTGAGGGCTCTGTGGTCTCGGCAGACGACACCGAGGCTGCGGCCATCGGAAGGGCCCACGGGTCCCGCAGCGTCGGAACGGCCGGCGACGCCATGTTCACGGTGACCGATGTGGCCCTGAGGAGGAGCTCGGCGTCCTTCGCTCTCCGCGGTCCGGGAGGCCCGTTGGGGCAGCTGACCCTGGGGGTGCCCGGTCTGCACAATGTCCGAAACGCCGCTCTGGCGGTAGTGACGGCGCTGCAGATCGGCGTTCCCTTCGAGCCGGCTGCCGCCGCGCTGGCTCGCTTCGCCGGTGTGACCCGGCGCTTCGAGTTCCGTGGAGAGGCCAACGGCGTCACCTTCGTCGACGACTATGCCCATCTGCCCTTCGCGGTCCGGGCGGCCCTCGCCACGGCGCGGGGCGGCGGGTGGTCCCGCGTGGTCGCGGTGTTCCAGCCCCACCGCTACTCGCGCACGGCAGAGTTGGCGGATCAGTTCGGCACCGCCTTCGAAGACGCCGACGCACTCGTGGTGACCGACGTCTACGGTGCGGGCGAGGCACCGGTGCCGGGGATCTCGGGGCGCCTCGTCGCCGATGCCATCCGTGTGCAGGATCAGAGGTTGCCGGTGTCCTACGCGCCGAGTTGGGAGGAGCTTCGCCGGGTCGTCTCGTCCATGCTCCGCCCCGGGGATCTCTGCCTGACCATGGGCGCCGGGGACTTGACGTCCCTCCCCGACGAGTTGCTCGAGTCGCCGGAGTGGTGATGTCGGCCACCGACCGTGCCCGCGTCGACGCACTGGCCGATGCCCTCGGCCCGCGGGCGCTCCGTGACCACCCTCTGGGTCCCCTGACCACCTACGGGGTGGGTGGCCCGGCCGCGCTCTTCGTCGAGGTGGACGGACCCGACGACTTGGCTGCCCTCCGTCACGCACTGGTCGGGCGGGGGCTGCCGGTGTGCGTCCTGGGTCGAGGCTCCAACCTGCTGGTTGCCGACGCCGGGTTCGACGGCGTGGTGGTCCGCCTCGGCGACGGGTTCAACTGGGTCACGCTCCCGTCACCGGACCCGTCGAGCCCCGCGCCGTTCGTGCTCCGCGCCGGGGCCTCCACGCCGCTGCCGGTGGTGGCGCGCAAGGCAGCCGATGCCGGGTGGGCGGGGCTGACGTGGGCCGTGGGGGTGCCGGGTTCGGTCGGGGGAGCGGTGCGCATGAACGCCGGGGGTCACGGATCGGACATGGCGGGCTGCCTGCGCCGCTACTCCTGGGTCGATCTCGAGAGCGGGGAGGGCGGCACCGACGACGCATCCCGGCTCCGCTTCGGGTACCGCTCGTCGTCCATCGGGGCAGGGCAGGCGGTGGTGCAGGCCGAGCTCGAGATCAGTCCCGGGGATCGACAGGTGGAACAAGACGAGCTGGCCTCCATCGTCCGTTGGCGGCGGAGCCATCAACCGGGGGGGTCCAATGCCGGCTCGGTCTTCACGAACCCGCCCGACGCGCCGGCCGGAAGGCTGATCGAAGAGGCCGGCCTCAAGGGTGCGAGGATCGGCTCGGCCCAGGTCTCGGTGAAGCATGCCAACTTCATTCAGGCCGACAAGGGAGGCCGGGCGGACGACGTGCGGGCCCTCATGGAGCACGTGCGGGCGCGGGTGCTCGAGCACAGCGGCGTTCTTCTCTCGGCCGAGGTCCGCCTCTTGGGCTTCCATGAGGGGAAGACTGGCGACATGGGCGAGGCACCGGTGGACGGGCGATGAGCTCCACCCCCACCGACACCCACCCGGCCACGAGCGAGCCGATCGACCCTCCGTCCGACCTAGGCGAGCCGCCCGAGTTCGAGACCCCGCCCGAGCTCGAGACCCCGCCCGACGTAGGCGAGCCGTCCGACCTCGACCCCCCGTCCGACCTCGAGACCCCGTCCGAGCTCGGCCCCACGTCCGACATCGACCCCCGGATGTCGGCCCGCCGGACCGAGGTCACGCGCCAGCAGGGGCTCCGCCGGCGCCGGCTGGGGGCCATCCTCCTCACTGCCGCGGCGGCGCTCACCGCGGGATGGGCGATCCTCCACTCCCCGCTGTTCACGGCCCGGGCGGTGACGGTGGTGGGGGCCACGCACGAGACGCCGGCCGAGGTCGTGGCGGCGGCCGGCTTGGCCGGCCATCCCCCTCTCATGGATGTGAACACGGGCGCCGCGGCGCTGGGCATCGATCGGCTGCCCTGGGTCCGGGCGGCCTCTGTGACCGTGCACTGGCCTGACGGTGTGCGCATCGTGATCTCCGAACGGGCTCCCCAGATGGCCATGAGCGTGTCGGGGGGCCGGTGGGCCGAGCTGAGCGCGGGCGGGCGGGTTCTCGCCGTCGTCGCCGCCCAACCCCTCGGGCTCGTAGTGGTGGTGGGGCCGCAGCCGCCCGGACCTCCCGGCAGCGTGGTCGGGGGTCCTGATCAGGTGGGGCTCCGCATCGCCTCCACCCTGCCTCCGTCGTTCCGCGCCCAGGTCACCGAGGTGCACATCGAGCCCGGGGGATGGGTCCAGCTGGACATGACCACCCCAATTGTCGTCGACATCGGCTCGGCGAGCCAGCTCCGGGCCAAGTATGAGGACGTGAGCGCGATCTTGGCCGGCGCAACCCTCCATGTCGGCGACATCGTCGACGTGAGTGTCCCCGACGCGCCAAGCGTGACGAGAGGGTGATCGGGCATGCTTGACCGCCACCAACACCCCTCCTATGGTGGGTCAGGTTGCCGCTCTGTGAACGTCAACCTTCCCAAGAGGATGAGGGATTCGAGGTAGGAGCGGCGCAGTGACCGATGGTGGGTGTACCCGAATAGCGATTGGTCGGCGATCGACCCGGATACGAGGGAGTTCATGACGACCGTTCCGTCCCAAGGAAACTACCTGGCGGTCATAAAGGTGGTCGGGATCGGTGGCGGCGGCGTCAATGCCGTCAACCGGATGATCGATTCGGGACTACGTAACGTCGAGTTCATCGCCGCCAACACCGACGCTCAGGCGCTCCTCATGAGCGATGCCGATCTCAAGTTGGACATTGGCCGGCAGTTGACCAGGGGGTTGGGGGCGGGCAGCGATCCCGAGGTCGGCCGGCAGGCGGCCGAGGAGCACAGGGCCGACATCGAGGAGGCGTTGCAGGGCTCGGACATGGTCTTCATCACGGCGGGCAAGGGTGGGGGCACCGGAACCGGAGCCGCGCCCGTGGTGGCCGAGGTCGCCAAGGGTCTGGGAGCGTTGACGATCGGCGTGGTCACCCGCCCCTTCACGTTCGAGGGACGGCGCCGGGCGATGCAGGCCGAGAAGGGCATACAGCTCCTGAAGGAGAAGGTCGACACCCTCATCGTCATCCCCAACGATCGACTGCTCACCGTCTCGAACGACAAGACCAGCATGGTCAATGCCTTCAAGATGGCGGACGAGGTGCTTCTCCAGGGCGTTCGTGGCATCACCGACCTGATCACGGTGCCCGGGCTGATCAACACCGACTTCGCCGATGTGAAGATGGTGATGACGAACGCCGGGACGGCGATCATGGGCATCGGCGCGTCCATAGGGGAGGGGAGGGCCGCCAACGCGGCCCGGGCCGCCATCACCAGTCCGCTCCTCGAGGCATCCATTGAAGGCGCTCGGGGGATCCTACTGAACATCGCGGGGGGGTCCGACCTCGGGCTGTTCGAAGTGAACGAGGCGGCCGAGATCATTCACGGGGTGGCCCACCCCGACGCCAACATCATCTTCGGAGCGGTGATCGACGACAACATGGGCGACGAGGTGCGGGTCACCGTCATCGCCGCCGGCTTCGAGCGCTGGGAGGAGGGCGGGCGGCCCGCGGTGGCCGACCGGGGCCCCTCGCTGTTCTCCGGGCCACCCGAGACGGTGGACATCTTTGCCGAGACGACGAGAACGGATGACGAGTTCGACCTGGGTGACGACGATTTCGACGTGCCCTCCTTCCTCCGTTAGCGTCGATGTCGCCGAGCGGCTGGCGATCGTGCGCCGGCGCATCACCGAGGCAGGCGGTGACCCCGACTCGGTTCGGGTGATCGCCGTGACCAAGGGGTTCGGTCCGGACGCGGTGATCGCCGCGCGCGCTGCCGGACTGACGGACATGGGGGAGAACTATGCGGCGGAGCTCCGGGCCAAGGCTCCGGGCCCCGCCGGCACGTCCTGGCACTACCTGGGCACCGTGCAGCGCAACAAGGTGCCGGCACTGGCACCCCTGGTCGACGTGTGGCAGGGAGTGGCGCGGCTGGTCGAGGGCGAGCGCATCGCCCGCTACGCACCGGGCGCCCGCGTGCTGATTCAGGTCGATAGCAGCGGCCAGCCTGGACGCAACGGTTGTGGTCCCGGTGAGGTGGGCTCACTGGTGGGAGCGCTCTCGACGCTCGCGCTGCGGGTGGAGGGGCTCATGACGGTGGCTCCTCGCGGCCAGTTCGAGGCGGAGTCGGCCTTCCGGATGGTCGGTCAGCTGGCCGATGCCCTCGGCCTGCCGGAGCGTTCGATGGGGATGAGCGATGACCTCGAGGCGGCGGTGGCCGCGGGAGCCACGATGGTTCGGGTGGGCCACGCGCTGTTCGGCGAGCGACCGGGGGGTCACACCGGCTAGTTGTCCCGAACGCGCGGACGAGCACGCACTACGCTGTGCCTGGACAGGAGAAGGAATGTCACCCTCGTTCATGAAGAAGACAATGGTCTACCTCGGTCTACTCGACGACGAGTACGACGAGTACGACGACCTGGAAGACCGCGCCCCCGAGCGTTCACGGCTCCGCGGAGCGACCCCCGCCCCCAGGAGCAGGACCAGCCAGAGGAGTACGGCGGGGGCACGAGCAGGATCCGGACCATGGTGCCCCGCGAGTCGGCTACTCCCAGCCCGGCCCGGGCGCAACAGCCCAGCCCGGTTCCCCGGACCTCGGCGATCCGGCCGGTGCCTGTCGAGACGGGGCTCCCGGGCACCTCGGCCCGAGTGCACGTCGTCGCACCATCTCGTTTCGGTGACGCCAAGGAGATCGCCGACCGGCTCAAGGACAATCGGCCCGTGATCGTGAACCTGCAGGTGGCCGACCGAGACCTGCAACGCCGAATGATCGACTTCTGCAGCGGGGTGACCTATGCCCTCAGCGGCGAGATGGAAAAGGTCGCCGATCAGGTCTTTCTTCTCGCACCGACCAACGTGAAGGTTTCCGATGAGGAGCGCCAACGCTTGGTGGAGCGCGGCTTCGGACGGGACTGAGCAGGCTATTCTCAGCCTGCAGTGCATCCCCTTCACGTACTTGCCTGGCTGATTGAGGCCTACATCTGGCTCATCATGCTCCCGATGGCCCTCCTGAGTTGGTTCCGGATACAGCCAGGCACCACCTTGGCCCGCGTGCAGCTCTTCCTCTACCGCGCCACCGAACCCGTGCTACGGCCGGTTCGCCGGATCATCAGGCCCATGGGTGGGCTCGACATCTCGTTCCTCGTGGTCATCTTGGTGGCGCAGTTCATCCTGATCCCAATTCTCGAGCGCTGAAAGAGGTAGTAGCGCAGGGGGGGTGGGGGGGTAGACTCGCCCCTTATGGACAGCTCAACCTCAGCCCCTTCCATACTCGACACGCTCCGCACCGTCGAGTTCCGACTCGGCCTCAAGGGATACAACGTCGACGAGGTCGACGAGTATCTCGACAAGGCCGCCCAGGAGGCGGAGGCGCTCCAGGAGAACCTCCGACAGCTCAATGAGCGTCTGCGTCAGGCCGGCGATCGGATCGCTCAGTTGGAGAAGGAGAAGCGCACCGCCCCGGTCGAGGCGCCAGCGGCGGTCGTGGCCACGGAGCCGTCCGATATCGGGCCCTCCGACGAGACGCTGCAGCGGACGCTGATACTGGCTCAGAAATTCGTCGATCAGGTCAAGCGGGAGAGCGAGGCCGAGGCGGCCGCCACCGTGGCTCGGGCCGAGGAGACGGCGCGCGCCGCAGTGGCGGCGGCGGAGGACGCCGCCTTGAAGTTGCAGAGCGACTCACAGCGCAAGGTGCGCGACGACGTCGCGCGCCTGGAGGCCACACGGACCGAGTTGGCCGCCGATGTGGAGAGCATGGCCCGGCACCTCGAGTCGGAGCGCACTCGTCTTCGGGACGCCCTCTCCGAGATTCTCAGATGGGTCGATGAGAACGTGCAGCCGGCCAACTCGCTCATGGGCGTGACGCCCGCAGCGAGCCCGGACCCGAGACCGGCCCCGGCCCCGGCGCCCGCTCCCGCCGCCGTGCCCGAGCCTTCCGCCACGGCCGCCACGGCGAGCCCGGAGGCACCGTCCAACGCGTCGCCCGATGACAACGGCCAACCGACGCTGAATCTTCACGCGGTGGCGGAAAGCGCCGAAGCGGAGGCCCCCCGCCCGGCCTGAGCAGAATCGCGGCGCTATTGCCCCCCGGGCCGGCGTCCGCTATGGTCACCCGCTCCCCGGATGCGATTGTCGTCGGGGGGCCGACCACCTCCAAGGTCGGGAAGGAGGACAGATGAGCCCAGCGAGCAAGGTCACCGCGGAAAAAACGAAGGTGCCTGCATCGCGGTCATCGTCTGGCAAAGAGACGGTGGCGACCAAGAAGAGCGCACCCAAGAAGGCCGCGCCGGCGGAGAAGCAGGCCACCCCCGCCAGGAAGTCGGTGGGTGCACAGGCCGCGAAGAAGACACCGGTCACCAAGGGTGTGGCCGCGAAGAAGGAGACGACCATCTTAAAGAACGCGACGGTAACGGCGAAGAAGGCCGCGCCGGCACCCAAGAAGACCGCGCCGGCGACGAAGAAGACGGCGCCGGCGGCCAAGAAGGACGTAGCGGAGACGAAGAAGCCCGAGACAACCACGGCGAACGCGCTCGCACCCTCGGCGGAGGCCGATGTGGCACCCGCGCCGGCACGGACGACGACCTTCACGCCCAAGCCCAAGCCCCCCGCACCCGTCAGGCCCAAGACGGGGCCCTACGCCAAGGACCTCAAGTTCCTCGAGGAGATTGAGGAGCTGCTCCGAGAGGAGCGGGCGATCTATCAGGAGCAGGCCACGTCGCTACGGGCCGAGGCGGACTCCTTGGCCCTCGAGCGCGAGCCGGGTGACGTGCAGTTCGACGAGGAGTCCGGTGAAGGCGGCACCGTGACGGTCGATCGCGAGCGGAACTTGGCCCTCTCGGGTCAGGCGGCGCTCGCCGTCGAGGAGATCGACTACGCGACCCTGCGCGTCGTCGACAGGACCTACGGATACTGCGAGCGCTGCTTTCAACCCATCCCCAAGCCCCGCCTGCGAGCCCTCCCCTACGCCAGGCTCTGTGTCGCCTGCAAGAGCGGGGGGCTGTCGCGCCGCTGACCCGGGGCGCCAACCCCCGGGCGCGCGTGCTGGCCTACACGCTGGCCGTCGTCGTCCTGGTGGCCGACCGGATCACCACAACGGTGGTCGAGGACCACCTCCATCGTGTCGTCCACCTGTGGGGGCCGTTCGGCCTGGCCCTGCAGTTCAACTCGGGGCTGGCCTTCAGTCTCTTCACCGGCCGGGCCACACTGGTCACGGTCGTGCTCGGGGTAGGGGTGGCGGTCCTGATCGTCCTGGTGGGGCGGGTGCGCACCACTGCCCAGGCCATCGGCGGGGGACTGGTGCTCGGCGGGGGACTGGGAAACCTCAGTGAGCGGGTGGTGAGCGGGCACCACGGGCTCGTTGCGGACTACGTCACCTTGAGCCACTGGCCCACGTTCAACGTGGCCGACGCCTGCATCACCGTCGGGATCGTCATCCTGGCCGTCTCGTTGCTTTTCGGCCGTCCCGCGGGAGCCAGGGCGTGAGCGAGGCCGATGTGCTCGCGGTGGAGGTGCCGCCCCTGCTCGCCGGTGTCCGGGTCGATCGGGCGGTGGCGATGCTGGCCGACGTCTCCCGAACGGCCGCCGCCGAGCTCATCGCCGGAGGACGCGTGTCGGTCGACGAGGTGGTGGTGACTGTGGGGCGTCACACGCTGCAGGAGGGTGCGAGGCTGACCATTCGGCTACCCGAGGCCGAAACGCACGGCGTCGAAGCCGAGGCCGGCGTCGAGTTCCGGGTCGTCCATGCCGACGCCGACGTGGCCGTGGTGGACAAGCCGGCGGGCCTGGTGGTGCATCCGGGCGCCGGGCATCGGCGAGGCACGTTGGCCGGCGGGCTGCTGTGGCGCTTTCCGGACCTGGCGGCGCTGGTGGCGACGGGAGCCTGCCCGGGTGATCGACCGGGCATCGTCCACCGCCTCGACAAGGGCACGTCGGGGCTGCTGGTGGTGGCGCGGACGGAGCCCGCCTACCGCTCGCTAGTGGCCCAATTGGCCGACCGCAGCATGCAACGTCACTACCTCGCCCTCGTCAGGGGGGTGGTGACCGACGACCGTGGCGAGATCGACGCACCGATCGGCCGATCCAGTCGTACGCCGACCAAAATGGCGATCTCGGCAAGCGGACGCTCGGCCCGGACCGCGTACAGGGTGTTGGAACGGCACGACGAGACGACCCTCGTCGAACTGAGTCTCCAGAGCGGGCGGACCCACCAGATTCGCGTCCACATGGCGGCCATCGGCCACCCCGTGGTCGGTGACGCCCGCTACGGGTTGGCCGACCACCAACTGGGATCGGGCCGGTTCTTCCTCCACGCCTTCCGGCTGGCCTTCCACCACCCTGCCAGCGCCGAGCGTGTGGAGTACTCCGCTCCTCTCCCGGCCGACCTCGCGGCCTACCTAGGCCGCCTGGTGGACACCGAGAACGTCGACGTCGAAGGACAAGGCGGCCAGGGCCTCCTCCTCGGCCCGGCGGACCCGGCGTACGCCGACCCCGAGACGCTCGGCCGTGGACTGCAGTGAGGCCGGAGAGTCACCTCCGAAGCCGAATCGCAGCCGCAAGACGTCCCGCTGGAGATCCGGCAGCTTTTCGACTGCGTCGCGCACCCGGTCGTAGACCATCGCCTGCTCCACGTCGGCCACGAAGTCCGACTCGTCCGGTGCGACGAGCTCACCAAGCGTGGTGGCGGACTCGGACGCGGCGGGCTGATCGAGCGACGCCGTCACGCGGGCCACGTCCTCCAGCGCGTAGCGCTCGTCCGCCGTCATCCCGGTGGCGTCGTCCAACTCGGCCTCCGTCGGAGTGCGCCCGAGCGTGGTGGCCAGCTGCGACTTGGTCAGCTCCAGCCGCTGGATCTGCTCACCCACCTCGAGCGGGACACGGATGGTGCGGCCGTGTTGCTGCACGGCCCTCTGCAACGCCTGGCGTATCCACCAGGTGGCGTAGGTCGAGAACCGGAACCCCCGCTCCCAGTCGAACTTGTCGACCGCCCGCATCAGACCGAACGTCCCTTCTTGGACGAGGTCGGCCATGTCGACCCCCCGGTCCTGATAGCGCCGGGCCCAGTGCACCACCAACCGCAGGTTGGCCGCCACCATCTGCTTGCGGGCCAGTTCATCACCAGCGGCAACCCGCTTGGCCAGCTCCACCTGCTGCTCGTGGTCGGGCATGGGGAACTGGTCCAGGTCCCGCAACATCAATCCAAGGGTGTCGGATGTACTCACCGCGCTCTTCATCACTTCTCTCCCGACGCTCTGTGCTCTCTCATTCCTCTTCGTACCCGGGTCAGGCCGCTATCAATCCGGCAGGTACAACACCGGTGGTTGCCCGAGCATTCCATGGGGGTGTTCGGACCCCGATTTGCGGGCGGAGCCCGCCCGTGGTGTCCTTCCCCCGATGAGCTCCCGGATGGTGCTCCTCAGGCACGGCGCCACCGAGTGGTCGCTCGGTGGCAGGCACACGGGCCGGACGGACGTCCCGCTGACCGACCTGGGTCGACAGCAGGCGAGAGCCGTCGGCGAACTCCTGCGCGGCATGACGTTTGCCCAGGTCCTGACCAGTCCGTTGCGGCGGGCAGCGGACACCTGCGCCCTGGCCGGGTTCGACGGGGAGCCCGAGCCGGACCTCATGGAGTGGGACTACGGCGCCTTTGAGGGGCGGACCTCGGCCGAGATCGATGCCGATCATCGGGGATGGACGCTGTGGGCGGACGGGGTGGTCGGCGGCGAGAGGGCGGCCGACGTGGGACGCCGCGTCGACCGGGTGATAGAGAGGGCCCGCAGCTCATCAGGAGACACCCTCTGCGTGGCTCACGGCCACGTCCTGCGGGTGCTCACGGCCCGATGGTTGGGTCTTCCCCCGGTCGGAGGGGGTTTCTTCGTGCTGGCCACCGGATCGGTGAGCGTGCTCGGGTGGGAGCGCGACGCACCGGTCGTGGCCCATTGGAACGTGGGGCCGCGGGGGCTGCGCTGACTCGGCCGGTCAGGCGGGGGTGGCCACGTTGCCCTGGGCGCGGGCGACCATGTCGGCCAGGCTGAAGGACTGTAGGTGGGTGCGGATGGTCTCGCCGACATCGGCCCACACCGCCAGGAGGACGCACTGTCCCTCGTGGTCGCAGGCCCCGTCGGCATGGGGCTCGCCGAAGTCACCGGCGGCGATGGGGCCGTCGACGGCCGAGACGATCTGGGCCAGGCTTATCTCCTCGGGGCGCCGGGCCAGGACATAGCCGCCCCCCACCCCCCGTTTGGAGCGCACCAATCCCGCCCCCTTGAGGGCGAGCAGGATCTGCTCGAGGTAGGGCTGGGGGAGGGCCGTCCGCTCCGCGATGTCCCGCACCGAGGTGGGCGTCTCGGCGCCGTGCAGGGCCAGGGACAACAGCGCCCTGCTGGCGTAGTCACCGCGTGTCGAGACCCTCACAGCTCGATGCTACCGGCCGCACGATCAGGGGCGGGGGTTTCCGGGTCGTAGTGTGGCGTTCGTGAGCGCTCCCGAGGTCGCACAGCCCCTTCTGCCCTCCTTCGGTGGCCCCTGTCTGACCGGTGTCGTGCCCGGGCTCCTCGGCCACCTCTACGGGTCCGAACCGCTGCCGGCATGGATGCCCGCTCCGGTTGCCGGGGCGTCGCAGGTCGTCCTCCTGGTTCTGGACGGCTTGGGCTCCGAGCAGCTCCGGGCCCGGGAGGGGCTGGCGCCGACCCTGGCGTCGGGCGTCGGAGGGGCGATCACCTCGGTCGCGCCGAGCACCACGGCGAGCGCGCTGACGTCGTTGGCGACCGGGCGGCCGCCGGCGCAGCACGGCGTCGTCGGCTACCGCGTCGCCTACGACGGCGACATCCTGAACGTCCTGCTATGGACGGTGGACGGCGTGGACGCCCGGATGCGCGTGCCCGCCCCGCTCTTCCAGCCCTGCCCGCTGTTCCCCGGCTCACCGGGCCCCGTGGCCGTGGTCACCCGGCACGACTACGGGGCCACCGGGTTCTCGGCTGCGCACCTCGGCGACGCCGACCTGCACACCTGGTCCACCCCGGCCGGACTCATCACCGCGGTGCGCTCCCTGGTGAGCGCCGGAGAGCGGTTCGTCTACGCCTACTACGAGGGCATCGACAAGGTGGCCCACGCCCGCGGGTTGGGCGAGCACTACGACGACGAGGTGCGCTACGTGGACCGGCTGGTGGGCGACGTGCTGGGCGTGCTGCCGCCCGGGGCCGTCCTCGTGGTTACGGCGGACCACGGCCAGGTCGACGTCGACAACGTCGAGGTGATGGGGGGCGATGTGATGGACGGGGTGGCGCTGATTTCGGGCGAGGGACGATTCCGCTGGCTGCACACGCGGCACGGCGCCATTGCGTCCGTGGCCGAAGCGGCGGGCGAGGCCTTCGGCGACGTGGCCTGGGTGCGGACGAAGGAGCAGATCATCGAAGAGGGCTGGCTGGGTGGCGTCCCTTCGGCCACGGTCTCCTCCCGCCTCGGCGACGTGGTGGTGGTGCCGTTCACGGCAACGGCCTTCCTCGACCCGGCCGATACCGGCGAGCTCCGCTTGATGGCCCGCCACGGCTCCCTCACCCCCGACGAGATGCTGGTTCCCCTGCTCAGCTGGCCCTCCCACTGACGCGGGGCGCGCCGGTGGCAGTATCAAGGGATGTCTGACGAGTCGATACCGATCGCGCCCGATGAAGTTCTGGGGGTCCAGGTGAGCCCCGAGGCGGACGGAGCGGGAACCAGCACCGCCGAGGGTGCGCCGCCCAGGGAGTCCGTCTCCGAGCCGGCGAAGGTCTTGCGCATCGGCTCCATGGTCAAGACCCTGCTGGACGAGGTACGGCAGGCGCCGTTGGACGAGAAGAGCCGGACCCGCCTGCGGGAGATTTACGAGCAGTCGATCCACGACCTCTCCGAGGGGCTCTCGCCCGACCTGGTAGCCGAGCTCGACCGCATGGCGTTGCCCTTCGACGACGAGGCCCCGAGCGAGTCAGAGCTGCGCATCGCCCAGGCCCAGCTGGTGGGCTGGCTCGAGGGTCTGTTCCATGGGATCCAGGCGACGCTGATGTCCCAGCAGATGGCCGCACGGAGCCAGCTCGAGGAGATCCGCCGGCGGGGGCTGCCGCAGGCGGGCGAGAGTTCGGGGTCACGCCCGGGGGCGTATCTCTGAGATGATGTCGGCGCCGAGACAGGGAGACTCCGTCGATGCCTGACGAATCGACTGGACCATCGGGCGGAGGGCCCCCTTCGTTCCCCGGCAACGCTCCACCGCCCCCCGGGCCACCGCCCGCCGCGCCACCGCCACCGCCGCCACCGCCGCCACCGCCACCGGCGGCACCGCCTTCCTACCCGACCGGTCCCAGCCAGTCGTACCCCGTGTCCCCGCTCGACGCGCAGGGTGCTCCCTACGCCCCCTGGGGGACGCGCCTGGGCGGCTATCTGATCGATGTCGTCATCTTCATCCCGGTCCTTATCGTGCTGGCCCTGCTGTTCAGGCACGCCCATGTGCTGGAGCTGCACCTGACGATGCGTCGACACGGGACGCGGCGATCCGTCTCGCTGTTGTCGTTCCTGCTCACCGGGATCCTCTTCCTCGTGTACGCCACCGTCCTGGTCGGGGGTCAGCGAGGCCAGACCGTGGGGATGATGGCCGTCGGGGTGCGCGCCGTGCGGGACGGCACCCGTGACGTGGTGGGGTACGGCCCTGCCTTCGGGAGGTCACTCATGGAGCAGGTCCTGCGCCTGCTCGGCGCGGTCAGCCTCGTACTCGGGCTTCCCTGGTTGCTCGACATGCTCTGGCCGCTGTGGGACGCCCGGAACCAGACCCTCCACGACAAGGTCGCCAAGACCGTGGTGATCCGCGCCCGCGCCACGGGGTAAGGTCCAAAGTCCGCGATCGAATGACAAGGTTGTAAGTTCATCCAGTGAAAGGAGGGCCGGTGTCGGAGCGGTCGTTTACGCATCTGCACACCCACACCGAGTTCTCCATGCTCGACGGTGCCGCCCGGATCGGCGAGCTCGTGGCCGCGGCCGCGGCCGACGGGCAGCCCGCTCTCGGCATCACCGATCACGGGAACATGTACGGGGTCCTCGACTTCTACAAGGCCTGTCGCGCCCAGAGCATCACCCCGATCATCGGCACCGAGGCCTACATGGCGGCCGACTCCCGCCACGAGCGACCGGTCCGGCGGGGCAAGGTGGACGACACCGGGGGAGACGCCGAGGGCGGCCAGAAGCTCTACTACCACCTCACCTTGTTGTCCGAGACGATCGGGGGCTATCGCAACCTCTTGAAGCTCTCGTCGGCCGCCTACCTCGAGGGGTACTACTACAAGCCGCGTCTCGACTGGGAGCTGCTCGAGCGCCATCACGACGGGCTCATCGCCACGACCGGCTGCCTGGGAGGGGTGGTGACCCAGGCCCTCTTGGCCGGCAACGTGCAAGAGGCCGAGCGTCGGGCGGCCCGGCTGCAGGACATCTTCGGCCGGGAGAGCCTCTTCGTCGAGCTGCAGGACCACGGCATCGCCGATCAGCACCGCACCAACCCCCAACTGGTGGAGATCGCCCGCCGCCTGAACGCACCGCTGCTGGCCACCAACGACAGCCACTACACGCACCGGGAGGACGCGGTGGCCCACGACGCCTTGCTCTGCGTCCAGACCGGCGCGCTGTTGTCCGACACCAACCGCTTCAAATTCGAGGGGACCGAGCACTATCTCAAGTCGGCGCGCGAGATGCGCCACCTCTTCTCCGAGCTGCCCGACGCGTGTGACAACACGCTCCTGATCGCCGAGCGGGCCGACGTCCAGCTGGAACTGGGGAAGCCGAGCCTGCCCGAGTTCCCCGTCCCGCCGCAGTTCACCGGCGAGGCCTACGAGGATCGCGCCCTGGCCTACCTGCGGGACCTGACCATGGAGGGGGCACGACAGCGCTACGGCGCCACCGTGCCGGCCAACGTCGTGGAGCGGTTGGACTACGAGCTGGGTGTGATCGGGAACATGGGGTTCGCCGCGTACTTCCTCGTCGTGTGGGACCTGATCCGCTTCGCCCGTGAGTCGGGCATCCGCGTCGGTCCGGGCCGAGGGTCGGCGGCCGGTTGCTGCGTGGCGTACTGCCTGCGCATCGTCGATCTGGACCCCATCCGCTACGACCTGCTCTTCGAGCGGTTCCTGAATCCGGGCCGCAAGCAGATGCCCGACATCGACATGGACTTCGACGAGCGCTACCGCGCCGATGTCATGCGCTACGCCGCCGAGAAGTACGGCAGCGACCGGGTAGCCCAGGTGATCACCTTCTCGACGATCAAGGCGAGGGCAGCCGTGCGGGATGCGGCCAGGGTGCTGGGCAAGCCGTACATCGTCGGAGACCGGATCGCCAAGGCCATGCCGCCGCTGGTGATGGGACGCGACACCCCGCTCCACGCCTGTCTGACCAAGACCGAGGGGCACGAGGAGGGGTACGCGGCCGCCGCCGACCTGCGCAGCATGCACGAGTCTGACCCCGATGCCAAAGAGGTGATCGACGTGGCCCTGGGTCTCGAGGGGCTGCGTCGCCAGGACGGGATCCATGCGGCGGCGGTGGTCATCTCGCGCGATCCGCTGACCGAGTACCTGCCGATCCAGCGCAAGCCCGATGCCGGGGGGGCTCCCGAGGACGCCCCCATCGTCACCCAGTACGAGATGCACGGAGTAGAGGATCTCGGCCTGCTCAAGATGGACTTCCTCGGGTTGCGCAACCTGTCGGTGATCGAGCGCACCTTGGACCTGATCGAAGCGGCCGGCGGCGACAGGCCGGACATCGACAACGTGGATCTGGCCGATGAGGCGACGCTCGAGATGCTCCGCCGGGGCGACTCGGTCGGGGTGTTCCAGCTGGAGGGCGCGCCGATGCGTGCCCTCATGCGGTCGTTGGCGCCGACGTCGTTCGACGACGTGGCCGCCCTGGTGGCGCTCTACCGGCCCGGGCCCATGGCGGCCAACATGCACAACGACTACGCCGACCGCAAGAACGGCCGCAAGCCGATCACCTATGCGCATCCCGACCTTGAGCCCATCTTGGCCGACACGCAGGGCCTGATGATCTACCAGGAGTCGGTCATGCGGGTGGCCCAGAAGTTCGCCGGCTACTCGCTGGAGGAAGCGGACAACCTGCGCAAGGCATGCGGCAAGAAGATCCGGGCGCTGCTGGCCGCCGAGCGCGAGAAGTTCGTCGCCGGGTGCGTCACCCAGGGGTACGACGAGAAGCTCGGCACCGCGCTCTTTGACATCATCGAGCCCTTTGCCGACTACGCCTTCAACAAGTCCCACTCCTACGGATACGGCCTGGTGGCCTACCAGACGGCGTGGCTCAAGGCCCACCATCCGGTCGAGTACATGGCGGCCCTGCTCACCTCGGTCAAGGACAACAAGGACAAGACGGCGGTCTACCTGGCCGAATGCCGCAACCGGGGCATCGCCGTCCTCCCGCCCGACGTCAACCGCTCCGTGGCCGAGTTCGCCCCCGATCTGTCCGGCGAGCGGGTCGGCAATGCCATCCTCTTCGGCATGGCGGCGGTGCGCAACGTCGGGGAGAGCCTCGTGGAGCGCATCGTGACCGAGCGCAATGCCAACGGTCCGTTTGCGGACATCTTCGACTTCTGCGAGAGGGTCGATCCCGCCGTCCTCAACAAGCGCACCATGGAGTCCCTCGTCAAGGGTGGTGCATTCGACGCCATGGGCCATTCCCGCCAGGGACTGTGCCTCGTGCTGGAGGGCGTCGTGGATCGCACGCTCGAGCGGCGCCGTGAGCGGGACCTGGGGATCACCTCGCTCTTCGCCGCGTTGGAGACCGAGCAGGAGGACCCGGGGTGGGGGACCACCCGGATCGCCGTTCCCGACGCCGAGTTCGACAAGGCGCAACGGCTGGCCTTCGAGAAGGAGATGCTCGGGCTCTACGTCAGCGACCATCCCCTGATGGGTTACGAGCAGGCGCTCTCGCGGCACACCGACTGCAGCCTCTCGGACATGCGGGAGGAGGACCCCTCGGGCGACCGCTCGCCCGTGCGGGCGGTCGGAGGGGTGGTGACCGACCTTCGGCGGACCTACACCAAGAAGGGCGACCTCATGGCCCGCTTCGTTCTGGAAGACCTTCAGGCGGCGATGGAGGTGTTCGTCTTTCCGAAGACCATGGCCGACTACGGCGCGCTGATCGAGAACGACGCCATCCTGGTCGTGCGGGGAAGGCTCGACACCCGTGAGGAGGAGCCGAAGATCGTCTGCATGGAGGTGAGCCGACCGTTGCTCGAGCGCGGCGAGGAGGATCTCCACATCTCACTGCCCCTCGGTGTGTTGACCGACACGACGGTGGTTGGGCTCAAGGAGATCCTGAGTGGGCACCCGGGGGCGTCCTCGGTGCTCCTCCATGTCGGGGCCAAGGTTCTGCGCCTGGCACCGGAGTTCAACGTGGACTGCCGCAATGGTCTGGTGGGCGAGCTCAAGCGCCTCCTCGGTCCCAGCGCCGTCCTGTCGTAAAGGTTGCCCCACCAGGGAGGGGAGCCGGCGCCGTGCGGCCGGCCCGCGGTGGGCGTGGCGAGCCCGGTTGGGAATGCTCCGGGCGGAGCCGGTAGACTTAGAGCATGCCGATCGTAGTGAGCACCAAGGATTGCACTGCGCTCAGCGATGCTGAGCTGGTGGAAATGGCCGATCTGTGTGCGGAACGCCCTCCGGGCTTCGACATCGGGTTCCTCTCCAAGGAGCGCGAGGCCTGGGTGCTCATCACGCTGGCGCGCGAGGGGAACAAGTTACGGGGCTACTCGTTCTGCACCTTGGAGCGGATCGGGGGTACGCCATCGCTCCTGGTGGGCCTGGCACTGGTCGATCGGACCGCCCGGGCCGAGGCGGCGCTGAAGGGGATCATGGCCGATCAGTACAGGCGTGCCCTCTTGGCCTTCCCCGACGAGGACGTGCTGCTGGGGACCCGGTTGCTCTCGCCGGAGGGGTTCAGGGCCTTTTCGGGGCTCCAGGACGTGGTGCCGTTTCCCGACCACAAGTCGTCGGGCGAGGAGCGGGCGTGGGCGAGGCGCTTGTCCAAGCGGTTCGGCTGCGAGAGCCGGCTCGACGACCGCACCTTCGTGCTCAGGGGCGACGGCTCCGTGGCCGGGGGACTCGACTTCTTTGCCCCCAAGGTGAAGATCCCCGAGGGTGTCCACCACCACTTCGGCGACTTCGACGCCCAGCGCGGCGATCGCCTCGTCACCTTTGGCTGGGCCATGGCCGAGGACCTGGCCGGCGGCAAGCTGGGGCGCTGATTCTGCGCCGTCGGGCCCCGGGGGAGAACGTTCAACCGCGGGGCAGGATGGCGGCGCATACCTTGTAGCAGTGGCCCTCACGGGGTGGGCTGACGGTCACGAGGAGGTACTGGGGCTCGAAGCCGAGCGCCGCGGCGAGGCTCTTGCCGCTCAGTCGCTCCCGGCGGGCCGCATCGAGGGCGCGGGCGGCATGGCGGTCCTCCACCGGCAGCCACACGTCGTCGCGGTCCCATCCGAAGCGCACCCAGGTGGTGCCGTCCGCCCGTCGGCGTATCAGCTGGGGGCTGCGGGTCGGCTCTATGAGAGCCACCGAGGGCCGGAATCCCCGGAACTCCCAGTATGGAGCCGAGGGCCCGGGAAATCCGAGTAGCGGGCCGTCGGGTCCCGCCACCATGCGGCGCAGGAGCTTGCGCAGCTGGCGGCCTCTCAGCGTTCCCACGTGGCGGGGCAGGTCGGCCGCCGTCGTGGCCTCGGGTTGCGCCAGGTCGTCGCGCTCGGGGTCGTCGGCCAGGGTGACCTCCACCACGTCGAAGGCCGTGATGTCGGGCTCGTAGCCCGGTGGCCACGGCACCCGGACCCGCATCACCGTGCGCGTGGCCAGATCCACGACCGTTGTGTCCTCCGTGGTCGAGGAGAGGACCAGCAGATGGAGGGTCGACCCTCCCGACGTGGGGATCTTCTCCCGCCGCCGGGCCGACCGGCGGAGGAGGCGAGCGGGATTGGTGGGCGTGTGGGGGGGACGCTTGGCGATCGGGTCCGCAGCGCCCTCGCTCATCGGGACAACCCCTCGAGCTGTGCGGCCAGGGTGGTGGCGTCGTCGGCCGGGGTGGCACAGGAGAAGCCCTGGCAGACGAAGGCCGAGCCTTCCGGGCGGCCGGCGAAGAGCGGCGAGCCATCGGGCTCACCCCAGGCCATGACGGCGTCGGGCAGCCAGTGCCGGCGCACCTCGGATACCAGGTCCGCCCTGTCCCCGCTGACCACGATCTCCTGACGGCGGGTGAGTAGGGGGAGGGCGGCCACCAGGTCGGCCACGGCACCCGGGTGGCGGTTCAGCAGCACCTGCGCCCGACCCACGGCGAGCTCTACGGCGTCGCGCACCCGCCGGTCGTCGTCGAGCGCGTTCGACCGGAGCAGGGCGAGAACGGCGATCGAGTTGGTGGCCGGTAGCGCCCCGTCGAGGTACTCCTTGGGCCGCACGATGAGCGGTTCGGCGTCGTCGCCGGTGGTGAAGAACCCGCCGGACTCCTCGTCGGAGAAACGGTCGAGCAGCTCCAGGGATACCTGGTGGGCCCGGGCCCGCCACAGCCGCCGCCCGGTGAGCTCGGACAGCCGCACGCAGGCCTCAATGAGCCAGGCGTGGTCGGCGGCGACGGCCAGGTGGCGTGCCCTTCCACCCTGCCAGCTCCGCATGAGTCGGCCGCCGACGTACATCGCCGACATCAGGAACTCACCGATCTCCTCGGCCCTCTGCCCGTAGCGGTCCGAGCCGGTCGCCGCAGCAGCCTCGGCCAGCGTGGCGACGGTCATGGCGTTCCATTCGGTCAGCACCTTCTCGTCGCGGGCCGGTTGCGGCCTCCTTGCCCGCACCGCGGCCAGGAGGGCCCGCGCCTCCTCGATCTCGGGCGGCCGCCGGAGCGGCGCGCCGACCGGGCGATGCGGGATGGAGCGGCCCTCCCAGTTGCCCTCCTCGGTGATCCCGTACCAGTCGGCGGCGGGTTGCACCAGGCCCGCGGGTAGGGATGCTCGCAGCTCGGAGAGGGTGAAGGTGGCGTGGCTCCCCTCGACCCCACCGGCGTCGGCGTCGAAGGAGGAGTACAAGGCGCCCTGGGGGGTGGAGAGGTCCCGCAGGACGAAGTCCAGCGTCTCGGTGACCACGTCCAGGTAGTCCTCGCGGCCGGTCTCCTGCCACGCATGGAGGTAGGCGCGCGCCAAGAGGGCCTGGTCGGTGAGCATCTTCTCGAAGTGTGGGACGAGCCAGCGGGCGTCGGTGGAGTAGCGGCAGAAGCCCCCCACGAGGTGGTCGTACAGGCCACCGGCAGCCATCGCGTCGAGCGTGGTCACCGCCATCTGGCGCGAGCGCTCCGATCCCGTGCGGCGGTGGTGCCGCAGGCACAGCTCGACGAGGGACGGCCGGGGGAACTTGGGGGCGGGCCCGAACCCTCCCCATGTGGGATCGAACCCCGGTGCGAGCCCGGCGACGACCTGGTCGATCAGGGCATCGGGGTCGTCCGCCGTGGGGACCAGTTGGTCCGGCGCCTCGGCCGGCGCCCCGGCCAGCGACTCGGCCAGCCGGACGTCCCGGCGGACGGCGTCGACCAGGGTGTCGGCCTGGGCCAGCACCCGGTCCCGCTCCCGCTCCCACGAGGTGCCCAGCGTCTCGACCACCCGGCGGAACGAGGGCATCCCGTGGCGCTCCACGGGCGGGAAGTAGGTGCCGGCGTAGAAGGGCCTCCCGTCGGGAGTGCAGAAGACCGACATGGGCCAACCGCCTGATCCGGTGAGGGCCTGGGTGGCCGCCATGTACAGCGAATCGATGTCGGGGCGCTCTTCCCGATCCACTTTGACCGAGATGAACCACCGGGCGAGGTCGGCCGCCACCGTGTCGTCCTCGAAGCTCTCGTGGGCCATGACATGGCACCAGTGGCACGAGGCGTACCCGATGGACAGGAAGATCGGCTTGTCCTCACGGGCCGCCCGCTCCAGCGCCTCGTCCCCCCAGGGGTACCACTCGACCGGGTTCTCGGCATGCTGGCGCAGGTAGGGGCTCGTCTCGTCCGCCAGATGGTTCACGGGTCCCGATGCTACGGCCCTTGGGCGAGGGGATAAGCCGCCCCGTGGGCTCGGGGCGGCCTACGGTGAGCAGATGCGCCCGGACCGCCCCCAGCCGTGAGCGGCCCCGCCGAGCTGGTCCGTGTCGCCCGGGCGGCCGAGACGCACTCTTGGAGCGTCAGCGTGGTCGCCCCTGGGGTAATGGCCACGCGGGAGTCGGGCCGGGTCGGGGAGCCGTGGGTCGTCATGGCGGTGCCCGGCGGCCGCGGGCTACGGGTGTCGTTCTTCCGGCCCGGGGACGCCCTCGATGCCGAGGGCGAGGATCTCGGCGAGCTCTCGGGCAACCCTCGTGAGATGGGCCGGGGGCTGCGCACCATCCTCGAAGACCTGGCCGAGGGGACGGCCGCCTGAGCGACCGGGGATCGCGCCTCCTAGTGCAGGTCGCTCCGGCGGACCTTGCCCGACGCCGTCCGGGGCAGCGCGGTGCTGAAGACGATCTCCTTCGGGGCGGCCCAGGGGGCGATGGCACCCGCGGCCAGCTCCTTGAGCTCGCTCACGTCGGGGGGAGGCCCTGCCGGAACCACCCAGGCCACCACCCGCTCGCCCCACTCGGGATCCGGTCGCTTCCAGACGGCGACCTCGGCCACACCCCGATGGGTGGCCAAGACCCGTTCGACCTCGTCTGGCCACACCTTCTCCCCGCCGGTGTTGATGACCTCGGCGATCCGGCCGGTGACGCGGAGCGCGCCGGCCGCCGTGAGGTATCCGGCGTCGCCGGTGGCGAACCACGTGGGCGAGCGGTCGGGGCCCGTCACCCTCCCGGTCGTCCCGTCGCGATAGCACCGCATGAGCATGGGAGCCCGCAGGAGGATCTCGCCGGCGTCTCCGGCGCTGCCTCGGGGGTCTCCGCCGCCGGCTCCGCCGCTGCGTCTTCCGCCGGCTCGTGCGTCTCCCGCCACGCCGTCGAAGTGCGCGATGGCCACTTCGACCTCGTCGAGCGGGACCCCGTCGTAGACGACGCCGGACCCCGTCTCGGTCATGCCGTACGTGACGACCACGTTGGGGGGGACCTCACCGGGCGGCCGGCCGCCGCCGAGCAGGATGCAGCGGAAGCTGGAGGGGTCGACTCTCCCTAGCGCGGCCGCCACCAGGGAGACGTGGGTGGCCTCCCCCGACCGGCCGAAGGCCTCGACGCGCGCCGCGTCGAAGGCCGGCAGGACGTGGACGCGGGTCCCCGTCAGCATCGCCCTCGTGATCACCGAGAGCCCGCCCACGTGGGCCAGCGGGAGGCAGGCCAGCCAGGCGTGGCGGTCGGGCTCCACCCCGAGGCGTGCCGAGGTGGCGCGGGCGGACGCCCGCAGGGCGTCGTGGGTGAGCACGACGCCCTTGGGCCGGCCCGACGACCCGCTGGTCGCGATGACGAGCGCATCCCCTTCCTCCACCGCCAACCCGCCCGCCACGTGATGCTGCTCGCCGTCGGGGGCGACGACACGGGACGGTCGAAGCGCGGCGAGGAGGGCCTCGACGAGCCCGGCGCGGCAGGCGGGGGTCCAGGGCTGCCACGGCATCGCCGGCGTCCCAGACGGCTCGGAGGGCATGGACGAAACCCGCTCCTCCGGGGAGGTCCAGTGCGACGAGTTCAGGCACTGGCCGGTAGCGTAGGTCGCCGTGCACACCGTGGTCACCGGAAGCCCCCATGATCCCCTCGACGATCTCCGACTCCTCGAGGGGCCCGGATGGGAACAGTCCGGGTCGTTCTCCGACATCCGCTACGAGGTGGGCGAAGGGATCGCCAAGCTGACGATCTGCCGCCCAGAGCGCCGCAATGCGTTCCGGCCTCAGACGCTCTTCGAACTGACGGAAGCCTTCAACCTGGCCCGGGACAATCCCGACGTCGGTGTGATCATCCTGTGCGGCGAGGGGCCCGACGCGTTCTGCTCGGGCGGCGACCAGAAGATCCGCGGCGACGACGGCTACATGGGCGACGACAGCGTGGCCGAGCGCGGCATCGGCCGTCTCAACGTCCTCGACCTGCAGATCCTCATGCGACGGATCCCCAAACCGATCATCGCCATGATCGCCGGCTACGCCATCGGGGGCGGGCACATCCTGCACCTGGTCTGCGACCTGTCCATCGCGGCCGACAACGCCCGCTTCGGCCAGACGGGACCCAAGGTCGGGAGCTTCGACGGCGGCTACGGCTCGTCGCTCCTGGCCCGGACGATCGGCCTCAAGCGCGCCAAGGAGGTGTGGTTCTTGTGCCGCCAGTACGACGCCACCCAGGCCCTCGACTGGGGCCTCGTCAACGCGGTGGTCCCCCTCGAGGACCTCGAGAGGGAGACGGTGGCCTGGTGCCGCCAGATCCTGACCCTCTCACCCCTCGCCCTGCGCATGATCAAGGCAGGTATGAATGCGGCCGATGACGGCCTGGCCGGCGTGCAGCAACTGGCCGGTGACGCCACCATGCTCTTCTACATGACCGAGGAGGGGCAGGAGGGTCGGAACGCCTTCGTCGAGCACCGGAGCCCCGACTTCTCCAAATATCCACGGCGTCCATGAAGACCCCGCTGCGGTCGTGGGTGGCCGGCGCGCGCCCGCGGACCCTGCCTGCGGCCGTCGTCCCGGTGGCGGTGGGAACGGCCGTGGGGTACGTGGCCAGCGGGCGTGCGTTCGTGATGACGGGCGCCGCGCACGGACAGGCGAGCCTTACCTCCGGCCATCACCTCTCCGTCGTCAACGCACTGCTGGCGTTGGTGGTGGCGCTGGGCCTGCAGATCGGTACCAACTACGTCAACGACTACGCCGATGGGGAGCGGGGCACCGACGAGGTGCGGGTGGGCCCTGTGCGTCTCGTCGCCGGCAGGCTGGCGTCGGTCCGGCAGGTCAAGACGGCGGCGCTCGTCGCGTTCGGGGTGTCGGGCGTCGCGGGTCTCATTCTGGCCGTGCGGGTGACGCTCTGGTTCATCCCGATCGGCCTGCTCTGCGGGCTCGCCGGTTGGGCCTACACCGGTGGGCGACACCCTTACGGCTATCTCGGATTCGGCGAGCTGCTCGTCTTCCTCTTCTTCGGTCTGGTGGCCACGTCCGGATCGGCCTATGTGCAGCATGTCGTGGGCTACCGCTTCCCCTGGTCGTTCGCGCTGTGGGCGGGCGTTCCCGTCGGGCTGCTCGCCGCGGCGCTCCTGCAGGCGAACAATCTGCGCGACATTGAGACGGACAGGGAGGCAAAAAAGATGACCGTGGCCGCTCGGCTGGGGCGCACGCGCGCCGGTCTTCTCTACGTGGCCACGCTCGTCGCGGTGGCGCTCTCGTTGGTCGTTCTGCAGCACTATCGCGGCTGGGCGTTGATCGCCCTGGCCGCAGCGCCGCTGGCCGTTCGCCCCGTGCGCCTGGCACTCGGCGACGCCGAGGGCAGGGAGCTCCTCCCCATGCTGGCCACCACGGCCCGGCTGCAACTGGCCGTGGGTGTTCTCCTGACCATCGGGCTTCTCCTCGTCAGGCCATAGCGAGCCAGTGGCGAAGGTGGCGCCCTACGAGATCCGGTCGCGCCAGATGGGCGGCGTGGCCACCGCCGGGTATCAGCGTGGCGTAGCCCCGTGGCGCCAACCGGGCGAGACGCAGCGCGTGAACAGCGAAGCGCGTGTCGTCCGATCCGGCCAGTGCGAGCAGTGGCACGGACAGGTCGGGGATGCGGTCCCACAACGGCAGCTGAGTGCCCGTTCCGGCCAGCCTCAAGCTCGACGCCAACCCGGTGGCGGTGTTGCGCCGCCGTTCCGGCGCCTGCGCCGCATCGGCGAGTCGGGCGAACAGCGGTCCCTTGAGCCACTGATCGACGAACCGGCCGACGTCTCCCGACGCTTCGAGCGCGTCCGCCGTGGCCTCGTCCGCCTGCCGTCGCCGCCGGCGGGCGGCGGGATCCTCCATCCCCCCGGTCGCGCCGATCAGCACCAGGCGCTGGATGTCCAGATCACTCCCGGTCGCAACGTGCAGGGCCACGCGGGCGCCCAGCGAGTACCCGAGCAGGTCGCACGGCGTCGCGCCGACGGTCGAAGTGACGGCGTCCCGCACCAGCCCAGCGGTCGCGGGCAGATCGGCCCGTACGACGTCGGAGCCTCCGTGGCCGGGGAGGTCGATGCCGACCAGCGTGTGGTCCTGCGACAGCGAGTCGCCCAGCGGGCCCCACAGGCGCGCCGTCTGCGTGAACCCGTGCAGCAGGACCAGGGGTGGCCCGGTCCCGCGCAGTTCGACATGGAGGGGCACGGCGCGTGAGCGTACAGGCCACCTTCGCCGCGACCCTGGTCGACGAGTGGGTCAGGGGCGGCGTCACCGACGCCGTGATCTGCCCGGGGTCGAGGTCGACCCCGATGGTCCTGGCCCTGGCCGAACGGCTCCGGGTTCACGTGCGCCTCGATGAGCGCAGTGCCGGCTTCTTCGCCCTCGGGCTGTCCCTGGCCAGTGGGGAACCGACCGTCATCTGCGTGACGAGCGGCACGGCGGCCGTCGAGCTCCACGCCGCGGTGGTCGAGGCGCATCAGGGAAGGGTTCCCCTCATCGTGTGCACGGCGGACCGCCCGCCGGAGCTCCACCACGTAGGTGCCCCGCAGACCATCGACCAGGTCGGCCTGTTCACCACGTCGACCCGGTGGTCCTGTGATCCGGGGGTGCCCGAGGCGTCGCAGGCCGGATCGTGGAGGTCGTTGGCGCAGAGGGCGATGGCCGAGGCCCGGGGTGGACTGCTCGGGCCCGGGCCGGTGCACATGAACCTGGCCTTCCGGGAGCCCCTCGTGGGCGGGGCGGGGCCGTTACCCGAGAGAAGTGGCCCGGTCGTCGTCCCGCGCCCCGTCGTCCAACCGCCTCCGGACTCCGGATTGGGCGGGCGCGGACTGATCGTTGCCGGCGCCGGGGCCTCGGGGGACCCCGGCCGGCTCCTTCTCCTGGGTGAGCGGCTGGGGTGGCCCATCCTGGCCGATCCCCGGTCGGGTTGCCGGCTGCCCGGGACCGTTGCCGCGGCCGATGCGATCGTGCGCGCGCAGCCCGCGTTGCCCGAGACCGTGGTGTTGCTCGGGGGGGGATGGACCTCCCGTGTCCTCGGCGAGTACGTCGCTGCGGCGGCTGAGCAGGGCGCCCGGGTGATCGCCGTCGATCCGTGGTGGCAGTGGACCGACCCCTCCCGCGTGGTGACCGAGTTCCACCACGTGACCGCCGAGTGCTGGATCGCCGCCGCCCTCGATTCGCCCCACGACGTCGATCCCCAATGGCTCGCCCAGTGGCGGTCCGATGAGGCGAAGGCACAGGTGGCCATAGAACAGGCACTGGAGGCACTGGGAGAAGGCCTCAGCGAGCCCCTCGTGGCCCGGGTCCTGGTCCGTCACGCCGCTGCGGTCGGGGCCACCATCGTGGTGTCGGCGTCCATGCCCATGCGCGATCTCGAGTGGTTCGCCCCGGCGCTGCCGTCCCCGCCTCCGGTGATGGGCAACCGGGGAGCCAACGGGATAGACGGGGTGGTCTCGACGGCCTCGGGCGTCGCCGCGTCGGGTCGACGAACGTTCGCGCTCCTGGGAGAC
The DNA here is from genome assembly GCA_963779735.1 of uncultured Acidimicrobiaceae bacterium. Taxonomy (GTDB): domain Bacteria; phylum Actinomycetota; class Acidimicrobiia; order Acidimicrobiales; family RAAP-2; genus Bog-473. The sequence continues at coordinate 585,263 of CAVZZJ010000007.1, read as the reverse complement.
CTGGCCTTCCTTCACGACGTGTCGGGGCTGGTCAACCTGCCCGACGTCCCCTGCACCTTCGTCGTGCTCGACAACGGGGGAGGCGGGATATTCTCGTTCCTCCCCCAAGCAGACGCGCTCCCGCGCGACCGGTTCGAGCTGCTCTTCGGCACACCCCCGTCATCGGACATCGGTGACGTGGCCCGCGGTTTCGGGATCGAGACCTCCGACGTCGCCACCGCGGCGCAGTTGCGGGTGGCCCTCGACGAGGCTTCGGGTCCCTCGGTCATCCGGGTGAGGGTGCCCGATCGAATGCAGAACGTCGCGCTGCATGACGCCATCAACCAGGCGGTCCGGATCGCGCTGGCTTGAAGGTAGGCGACGGCATGGAGGTCGTGACCCGCTCAGCGGTAGCGGTCGGCACCCACCCATGTCCCGTGGCTCCGGAACGGGAGGGCGGACGGCAGATGGATGACGGCTTGCGGCCCCCGACGACCGAACGAGGAGGCATCGAGCACGTAGATGTCGCTGGCGTCCCTGGTGGCGTCGTGGACCACGCTGAGCAGCCAGCCCTCGTCGTCGGCCCTCCCGTCGGCGGCCCGCACGAAGAGCGGCTCGCTCGCCGTCCGGTACTGCCCGGGGCTCCATGCCACCACCTCGTCGCGTGCGAGGTCGAACCGCAGGAGGCCGAGGTGGTCGACCTCCCGCTCGAGACCGGAGTCCACGGTGGGCGCGACCTCCACGCCGTACCCGTAGCGGAAGGGTCCCCCCTCGGTCTCCGGATCCGAGGTGGGGTACTCGACCATCCGGTCGTCGATCTGGGTCCGCTGCAGGCTCTCACCCTCAATCCGCCAGCGCTCGAGGACGGGGAGCCCCCGGCCGATCAGGCTCATCCCGATCCCGGCCGCGCCCAGCACCGAGACGCCGAGGTCGACGGGCTGACCCTCCTCGGGGACCTCGTAGCGGCAGACGTGGAGCACGACGGCGTCCCCGTCGTCATGGGCGTGGAGCACGTGGGTGACCAGGCACGGGTCGGCCCGGATCCAGCGCACACCCGAACCGTCGCCCTCTCGATCGACCACGCCCACCCAGCACGGCGAGCCCGTTGTCCAGCGGAACGGGACGGCTGGGCCCGCCGGCGCCGGCGCCGGCGCCCCGGCGTCCTCGCCCGGCCGTTCCGCGAGGGTTTCTGAGAACTCGGTGGGCGACTCTATGAAGACGACACGGCGGGCCGTGACGCCGATGTCGTGCTGCCAGGTGGCGCGCTCGAGCTGCACCTCCATGCGCCGGCTCAGCGCGCCGGACGCGTCCCACTCGCCGATGCGCAGGTATGGGGCGGTGGTCTCGGTGGCGCTCTCCACCCCGAAGAGGATCCGGCCCCCGGTGGCGGCGTCCCGGTGGACGTGGGAGGCGATGGGGACCGTCAGGCCCCCTTCGAACTGCTCGCGCTCGAGCGTGCGGGAGAACTGCTGGGGGAGGCCGGATTCGGCCAGCGCCAGCACCTTGCCGGCGTGCCAGAACACGTTGGCGTCGGCCGAGGAGGGTGCGGTCACGCAGGCCAGGGCGGCCCCGTCGCGAAGCTCAATCCCGTGCAGCGCACCCGCGGGTTCGCCGGGGGCGGGGTCGGAGGGGCCGATGCGGACCAGCGTCCCCTGCAGATCGGGTGGAAGCACACCGTCGATCGGCAACGGTGGGTTCATGCGGTCACCAGGTTAGCGGGGTATGGCAAGGTTTGGTCATGCCCACGCTCTCGGAGGACCTCGCCTTTCGGGGCTTGATCCACCAGGTCACCGACCCCGCCCTCCTCCGTCGCCTGGACGCCGGGGGCCTGACCCTCTACGCCGGATTCGACCCCAGCGCCGACAGTCTCGGTGTGGGCAACCTGTTGCAGCTGTGCACCCTGCGCCGGTTCCAACTGGCCGGTCACCGGCCCATCGCCCTGGCCGGGGGCGGCACGGGGCTCATCGGTGACCCGGGGGGCAAGCAGGACGAACGGGCCCTGCTCACCCGGGAGGTGCTCCATGCTTATCTCGAGGGGATCCGCTCCCAGCTCGCCCAGTTCGTGGACCTGTCCGACGGGCTGCTCCTGGACAACAGCGAATGGCTGGGCACGATCAGCACCCTGGACTTCCTGCGCGACGTGGGAAAGCACTTCACCGTCAACCAGATGGTGGCCAAGGAGTCGGTAAAGAGCCGGTTCGACCGTCCCGATCAGGGGATCTCCTACACCGAGTTCAGCTACATGCTGCTGCAGGCCTACGACTTCCTCCGCCTCCACCTCGACCACGGCTGTGACCTGCAGATCGGGGGCAGCGACCAGTGGGGCAACATCACGATGGGCGTGGACCTCGTCCGCAAGGTCTGCGGCGACGTGGTGTGGGGCCTGACCACACCCCTCGTGGTCAAGGAGGACGGCTCCAAGTTGGGCAAGACGGAGACGGGCAACGTCTGGCTGAGCGCCGAGCGCACCAGCCCGTTCGCCCTCTACCAGTTCTTCGTGAACACCCCGGACTCCATGGCCGGCACCTACCTGCGCTACTTCACCTTCCTGACCCACGAGGAGATCGAGGCGCTCGATGCCGAGACGGCCGGGCATCCCGGACGCCGGGCCGCCCAGCGGGCTCTGGCGCGCGCCGTCGTCGGCCTGCTCCACGGTGAGGCCGAAGCGGCTCGTTGCGTGGAGGCTTCCGAGGCGCTGTTCGGCGAGGAGATCGCCGCACTCAGCGAGGAGATGCTGCTGGCCGTGACGCAGGACGCGCCGACCACCGAGGTGTCCCGCCGGTCCGTCGCCGATGGGTTGCCCCTGGTCGACGCGCTGGAGCGCAGCGGTCTGGTCACGTCCCGCAAGGAGGCGCGCCGGATCATTGAGCAGGGCGGCGCCTACGTCAACAACCTGCGCCAGACCGATGCCGCCCGGGAGCTGGGCCCCCACGATCTCCTGCACGACCGCTACATCGTGGTGCGCAAGGGACAGCGTGACGTCCACGTCCTGCGCGCGGGCGCGGAGTGACCGGGCGCATCCTCGCCGCGGCCCTCGTCGTCGTGCTCGGCGTCGCGGCGGCGTCGTGCGCCGGGGAAGACCAGATCGGATCCCCGGCACACCGGATGTCGGTGTGGGTGAGCGGCACCGGCCTGGGCGAGGACATCGGCACCCTGGTAGCCGACAACGCCCGTGTCCCAAAGGAGACCTCGAGCGGCGGGATGCACGCCGCCTGCGGCACCATGGAGCAGGACGCCGACACGGCCAACGACGAGCTGCCCACGCCCGATCCGCAAGTGACGGACTGGTTGTCGACCGCCTACGGGCTGGAGGGCACGGCGGCCACCGAGTGCTACGACGCCGGGAGCACCGACACCAAGCTGCTGGTCAAGGCCGAAGCGTCCACGAAGCAGGCGGACCTGCTCTACGAAAGGGTGCTGATACGGATCCAGTCGATCGACGGCATCCTCCCCTCGACGACAACCACGACCGACAACGCCCCCATTAGCGTCTTCGGATGACCCGAGAGCAACTGCCCGAACCGGCGCCCGACGCCGCAGCCGACGCCGCAGCCGACGCCGACGCCGCAGCCGACGCTGCCGCCGACGCCGCAGCCGACGAGGAGAAGGACCGCCATCGCCGCCGCGTTCTCTGGGCCATGCCCACGGGCCTGTACCTCGTCGGCAGCCGTTTCGAGGATTCGGTCAACCTCATGACGGCCAATCTGGTGGTCCAGGTCTGTCTCACTCCGAAACTGCTGGCGGTGGCGGTGGAGGCCGCGTCGGTCACCGCCGACCTCCTGAACCGGTCGGGCGCCTTCACGGTGTGCCTTCTCGCACGCCGGGACAGAGACGTGGTTCGCCGGTTCGTCAAGCCCGTAAGCGAGGTGGTCCGCTCCGCCGAGGGGACGGTGACCGCCATGTCCGGACACGAGGTGCGCGAGGTCGGCCCGTCCCGCCTCCCCGTGCTGGCCGCCTCGGCGGGCTACGTCTTGTGCACGGTCGTGCGCCGCGAGGAGCTGGGCAGCCACACCCTCTACATCGGCGAGGTGGACGAGGTCGGGGGGGAGCCGGCCGACGTGCTCCGCATGGAGGACACGAGGATGCACTACGGCGGTTAGGAACTGCCCTCCCCGCCCTTGGGGCGCAGGTCGATGCGGAGGATGAGAACGCCGTCGACCAGTTCGGCCTCCGCGTCGCCGATCATGGCGTAGTCAGCGAAGTCGCGCTGGGCCTGTTCGCGGAAGCGCTGACGTTCGGGTCCCTCGATTGGCGGCATGCCGCGGGTGCGGACCGCTTCGGCCCGCTGCCGGAACCGGGCCACCATCTCGTCGGGATCGAACACGCCGACAAGCGTAGGCGGATCCACCGCATCGCCCGCGGCGGGCGGCGGGCGGCGGCACTCGGCCCGCGGCGGGCGGCGGCACTCGGCCCGCGTGGCGCCGGGTGCACGAGTGTGGGTACCGTTCCCAGACCGTGGGTACGGCATGAGGAACAGGGACAACCCTGCAGCCACTACACTGGACCGGCGGCCGGGATCGGTGTCCGGCTGCACCAAGGGGCGGGGCGCGGTTGTCCGGTCCCAGGTTGACAAGGAGTTCTCGTGAAAAAGGGACGCCACCGCCGGTTTGAAGAGGCGCGAAGCTTGAAACGATCAGCGACGGAGTCCACCGCTAGGTGCGTGGAGTGCGGTGCCGAGCCCGACGACGTCCACGCTTCATGGTGCCTGGCCGAGGAGGACACCTACGACCGCATCCTGGGCTCGACGCCCGCGCCCTCCTACGCGGAGGACGATCCGCTCAACGACTGAGCGTCGGCCGAGCGGTTCTTGCGGACCGCCGGGTGAGGGAGCGGAACCCGTCGTTCCCGCAGCTGGTCCCGCTGTCGTAGGTAGGCCAGGAGGCGCTGGACGACGGCGGCGCCCACCATCTCGGTGAGCTCGGCCTTCATCTCCTCATAGACGGGCTTGGTGCCGACGAAGGCCTCGGGGTCTTCGGTGCACCACCAGTGGAACTCCTGCCCACCCTTTCCCCAGTGACGGCGGTCCCACTGGCGGACGGTGGAGATCACGTGGCCGTCGTCCTCCACCTGGTCCTCGCGGCGCAGGGGGAGCTGCCAGCAGACTTCGGGCTTGTACTCGAGCGGAGGGACGCCTCGACCGAGGGCGGCGAGATGCAGCGCGCAGCCCGCGCCCGCCTCGAACCCGGGGCGGTTGAGAAAGATGCAGGCTCCCTTGGACAGCGTGGTGACGAGCTCGCCGTGCTTGTTGGTGTGGATCACCGGCTTCCTGGTGCCGTGGTTCTGCCATTCGTCGGCGGTCAGCGTCCTGGCGATCTTCTCGACGCGCCGGGCGTCCTTCTTGTCGATCATGTGGGCGCCGTAGCTGCAGCATCCCTGCACCAGCTCGGGCGCGGGGCCCGTGAGCACGCCCTGGCAGCCCTCCCCGAAGATGCACTTCCAGTTGCTGGTGAGAAAGGTGACGTCGAAGACCCAGGTCCGTTCCTCGTCCTCGTCCTCGAAGCTGACCCACTCACGGGTGTCGTCGGGGGGTCGCGGCACGACAAGGACGATACAACGTCTGCCTATGGACGGCAGCTGGGTGGCGGCGTACCGGCGTGGCCAAGTGGCCGGGCGGCCGGGTGGCCGGGTGGTCTTGTGACGGTCTCCCAGGCCGTAGACTCGGGACCATGGCCACCACCGCCGAAACCTCGACCGCAGAGACGATGACCCTCACGACGCCGACCAGCGCGACACCGATCGTCTCGCTGACCCCCGAGGCCCACCGCGTCGTGCGCCAAGCGCGCGACGAACAGTCCGGGCCGGTCAGCCTTGCCCTCTGGCTGGAGGTGCGCGGGGTCCAGGACGGGTCGTTCGTCTACGACCTCTTCTTCCAGGCCGCATCGGACGCCGGCGAGGAGGACGAGGTGCATGTCGACGGCGACGTGCAAGTGGTCGTGCCGGCCGGCAGCGTCGAGCGCCTGCGCGGCGCCCGCCTGGAGTGGTCCGATGAGGGGGAGGGCGGGCTGGTGCTGGTCAACCCCAACACGCCGACCCTCGAGGAGCGTTCACCGGGTGTTCCGCCCGAACTCCTGGCGGCGGGCGTCACGAGTCCCTTGGCCCAGCGGGTCATCGGCGTCCTGGAGCAGTTGGTCAATCCCTCCATCGCCAGCCATGGCGGTCGGGCCGATCTGCTGGCGCTCGATTCGGATGCGGGCATCGCCTATCTACGCCTCTCGGGTGGCTGCCAGGGTTGCGCCATGTCGCAGATGACGTTGAAACAGGGAATTGAGACCACCCTGCTCGAAGAGGTGACCGAGCTCACCCGTGTGATCGACGTCACCGACCACGGCGGCGGGGAGAACCCGTACTACTGAGCTGATCGGCGCTGATCGACCGCCAGCCGGCCGATCAGTCCGGTGCGAGGTCGAACGCCTCGAAGGTGAACGGTGGCGCCACGGTGCAGCCGACGAGTGACCATGCGCCCAGGGTCCGGGCGCACTGCCAGGCGCCGGCCGGGACGACGGCCTGTGGCCGTTGGGCGGCAGCGAGGTCGGGACCCAGCAGGGTCGACCACGCGTCCCCGTCGTGGGGACGGCGATCGTTGATGCTCAGCTCGAGCGGCCCCCCGGCGTAGAAGTGCCAGACCTCGACCCGACCCCGGACGCGGTGCCAGGCCGACCGCTCCCCGTCCCGCAGCAGGAAGTAGATGGCCGAACCGGCCGCATCGGCCCAGGTCTGGCGGTAGTGACCGCCCTCGGGGTGCGGTGCGAGTTCGAGCGCAGCGATCACTGCATCGGCGTCCACGTCCTCGATGCTCGCGCGGCGCCACGTGCACAGGGAATGGGGTGGACTACCTTGACCTCCTGCGCACGTCGATGGTTCGGGCGCCGAGCGGCTGAAAGGGCGTCTCCATGGCCAAGAAGAGCGGTTCGGGGTCGAAGAAGAACGGCACGGGGAAGCCCGAGGCGCTGCCCGCCGAGCATTGGAGCGACGAGCCCCAGGAGCACGACTATCCGGCCGCTGCGTCCTACCTCAGCCTGGTCTGCGAGCCGGCCGGGGCGCAGAGGCTGGTGGACGCCCTCAGGTCGGCGCCGGTCGAGAGGCGCCTGGCCAAGGACCTCTTGCGGTCCTCCGGGCTGGACCTCCTCCCGGTCGACAACGCCCACGTGGCGGCGGACCTGGCCAAGATCCGGCGCGGCGAGCGGCTCTCCCCGGTGCTGTTGGTGCGCGGAGACATCGGGCGAGGCCTGCCAATGACCATCGCCGACGGCTACCACCGCGTCTGCGCCAGCTACCACGTGGACGAGAACGCGGCCATTCCGTGCCACCTCGTCGACGACGAGCGGGCCGGTGGGGCACGCTCGCAGCGCGGGGGGCGATCGGCACCGGCCGGCGCGGCCCCGGAGGGCCCGGCGGCCCCGGAGGGCCCGGCGGCCCCGGAGGGCCCGTAGCGGTCAACTAGCGTCCAGTCCGTGTTGCGCTATCTCACCGCGGGCGAGTCGCACGGTCGCGGCCTCGTGGTCACGATTGAGGGGCTCCCGGCCGGCCTTCCGGTGCAGGCCGCCGACATAGCCGGCGAACTGGCGCGGCGGCGACTGGGCTACGGCCGCGGCCCGCGTATGCGGTTCGAGGCCGACGAGATCACCCTGCTGGGTGGGGTCCGCCACGGGCGCACGCTGGGTTCGCCCGTGGCCATCGTGATCGCCAACTCCGAGTGGCCCAAGTGGACCGAGGAGATGTCCGCCGAGCCGGGTCGTCCGAGCTCGGTCCTCACACAGCCCCGTCCCGGTCACGCCGACCTACCGGGCATGCTGAAGTACGGGTTCGACGACGCGCGCGACGTCCTCGAGCGGGCTTCGGCTCGCGAGACGGCGGCTCGGGTGGCCGCGGGGGCGCTGGCCAAGCTTCTCCTCTCCCACATCGGGGTGACCGTGGTGAGCCACGTCGTCGGCCTCGGAGAGGCCACCGCGCCCGCCGGGAGTCCCCGGCCCGGGCCCGGGGACCAAGAGCGCGTCGATGCCAGCGCCGTCCGCTGCTTCGTTCCCTCGGCCGAGAGCGCGATGATCGCCGCCGTCAAGGCCGCCGCCAAGGTGGGCGACTCGCTGGGCGGCGTGGCCGAGGTTCTCGCCTACGGGGTCCCCGTGGGCCTGGGCAGCCACGTGCATTGGGACCGCAAGCTCGACGGCCTCCTGGCGCAGGCGCTCATGAGCATTCAGGCCGTCAAGGCCGTCGAGATAGGCGACGGGTGGGACAACGCGGCGCGGCGCGGCTCGGACGCGCACGACGCCATCACCTACGACCCGGATGTGGGGTACGTGCGTCCCACCGACCGGGCGGGAGGCATAGAGGGCGGGATCTCCAACGGAGCCCTGATGGTGGCGCGCGTGGCGATGAAGCCGCTGGCCACCCTCAACCGCCCGGTCCTCGAGACGGTCGACGTGGTCACCAAGGAGTCCACCGTGAGCTTTCGGGAGCGCACCGACGTGACGGCGGTGCCCGCCATGGGCGTGGTGGCCGAGACGATGATGGCGCTCGTGCTGGCCGCGGAGGCCTTGCGCAAGTTCGGCGGCGACTCGTTGACCGAGCTGGTCCGTAACCGCGATGGGTTCGTCGACTCCCTGGGCAGCACCCCGTCGGCCTCGTCGGCCTCGTCGACCTCGTCGGCCTCTCGACCTCGTCGGGCACCGCCCCCTCCACGCCGTGATGACGGGAGCATCGGCGCCGGATCGAATCCTGCTCGTAGGCATGATGGGCGCAGGGAAGACCACGGTGGGCCGGCTGCTGGCCGAGAGGCTCGGGTGGGACTACGTCGACTCCGACGCCGACGTGGAGGCCAGGACGGGGCTCACGGTGCCCGAGCTGTTCGCCCGGCAGGGCGAGCGGGCGTTCCGGGATGCCGAGGCCGCCTCGTTGCGACGGGCGTGCACCAGCGCCCGCCCGGCCGTCGTGTCCGTCGCCGGCGGCGCCGTGCTGAGCCCGGAGAACCGCGCCCTCTTGCGCTCCAGTGGACGCGTCGTCTGGCTGCGGGCCCGACCCGTGACCCTGGCCGCCCGCGTCGGCGATGGTGCGGGGCGCCCCCTCCTCGGCGACGATCCGGCCGCTGCGCTGGTCGAGCTGGACGCCGCCCGGCGTCCCTTCTACGCCGAGGTGGCGGACGACACCCTCGACGTGGACGGCCTCAGCCCCGACGACGCGGTGGCCCTGATCGTCGACCGGGCCGCCGGCGGCGCCCGCGGGGCGGGACGGTGATGCGGGAGATCGTGGTCCCGCTCGGTTCCCGCTCCTACCCGGTCCTCATCGGGCCGGGGGCCCGTCACGAGCTGTCGCACCACCTTCCGCCGGGGGCACGACGGGCCGCCGTGGTCACCCAGGCCGCAGTGGAGCACGCCGGCTGGCTCAACGGCCTCGACCCCGGCCTGCCGTTCGAGGTCTGCGCCATTGCCGAGGGCGAGGAGAGCAAGACGCCGGCCACCGTGGAGGATCTCTGCCGGCGGTTCGCCCGGATCGGGCTCTCCCGGGCGGACGTGGTCGTCGCCGTGGGCGGGGGCATGGTGACCGACGTCGCCGGGTTCGCCGCCGCCTCCTTTCACCGTGGAACGGCCTACGTGAACGTCGCCACCACGCTCCTGGGCCAGGTGGACGCCGCAATCGGCGGGAAGACCGGGGTGAACCTCCCCGAGGGGAAGAACCTGGTGGGCGCCTTCTGGCAGCCGCGGGCCGTCCTGTGCGACACCGACACCCTGGCGACACTGCCTCCCCGTGAGTGGGCGTCGGGCAGGGGGGAGATGGTGAAGTACGCCTTCCTCGGCGCGCCACTGCGACCGGAGGCCGACCTGGTCGACCAGGTGGCGCCGTGCGTGGCCATCAAGGCCGAGGTGGTCGGCGCGGACGAGCGGGAGGGGGATCGCCGCATGGTCCTCAACTACGGGCACACGCTGGCCCACGCGCTCGAGGGAGTGGGCTTGATGGACCGCCCCGATTGGGATCTGCGGCATGGCGAGGCCGTGGCCATCGGCCTGATCTTCGCCGCGTTGCTGGCGCGGCGCCTGGGCCGGATCGGCGAGGACCGGGTGAAGGAGCATCGAGCCGTGGTCGGGGGCTACGACCTGCCGACCGAGCTCCCGCCCGGTGCGGTGGCCGAACGACTGGTGGCATTCATGGACCGGGACAAGAAGGCGCACCAGGACCTGACCTTCGTCCTGGACGGTCCCGAGGGGGTCCAGCCGGTGCGCGGCGTCGCACGGAGCGAGGTGCTCGCTACCCTGGCGGAGATGGGAGCGCTCCGATGAGGTCCGAGCCGTGAGCCTCGTCGTGCTCCTCTCGGGGCCGAACCTCAACCTGCTGGGGGAGCGGGAACCGTCCGTCTACGGCACGGAGACCCTCGCCATGCACGTGGCCCGGGCGCAGGCCGCCGCGGCACGTCATGGCCTCACCCTCGAGCACCTCCAGTCGGATCACGAGGGTGCGTTGGTCGGCGCGGTGCATTCGGCCCGGGGCAGAGCCGATGCCCTCGTGATCAACGCCGGTGCGCTCAGCCACACCTCGTGGTCGCTCCACGATGCCGTGGCGGTCTTCGACGGCCCCACCGTCGAGCTCCATCTCTCGAATCCCGCCGCACGCGAGCCGTTCCGCCACACCTCGGTCCTGGCACCGGTGGCGGCCGGTCTCATCGCCGGCTTCGGCGGTCTCGGCTACGAGCTCGCCATAGAGGCGGTCGCACAGCTCCTGAAAGGAGAGTCATGAAGGAACTGCCCCCCATGTCGGTCGTCGGCAGGTTGGACGCGCTACGGGCCGGCTTCGCCGGGTTCGACGCGCTCGTGGTCACGACCCTGCCCAACGTGCGCTACCTGACCGGGTTCGCCGGATCCGCCGGGGTCCTGATCGTCACCGAGAACGGTGCCCTGCTGACCACCGACGGGCGCTACCGGACGCAGTCGGCCGAACAGGTTCGGGCGGCCGGGGCACAGGTCGAGATAGCGATCGGCAACACGGCTGCCCAGCGCCAGGCGGCAGTCAGCTTCCTCTCCCAACTGCCGCGGGTGGGGCTCGAGGCGGACAACGTGAGCTGGAGCGGCCAGCGGGCATGGTCGTCCCTGCTGGCGTCGACGGAGCTGGTGCCCACCAGCAACGTGGTCGAGGCGCTGCGCGAGGTGAAGGACTCGGCCGAGATCGCGCGCATGGAGCGGGCCGCCGCCATCGCCGACGCCGCCCTCTACGAGGTGCTCCCCCTGCTGTCCGAGGAGGTCACCGAGGAGCGGTTCGCGCTGGAGCTCGACACGGCGATGCGCCGGGGTGGGGCGGAGGGCGCGGCATTCGAGACCATCGTGGCCGCGGGCGAGAACTCGGCCAAGCCCCACCACAGGCCCGGGCGCCGGAGGGTGCGCCAGGGTGACCCGGTCGTCGTCGACTTCGGCGCCACCTACGAGGGGTACCGCTCCGACATGACGCGCACGTTCTGCGTGGCGGCAGAGCCCGAGGGCGACATGGCCCGCGTCTTCGCCGTGGTCGGTGCATCCCAGGCGGCCGGTGCTGCGGCGGTGCGGCCCGGCATACAGGCCAAGGACGTGGACGACGTGTGTCGCGCCATCATCGCCGAGGCCGGTTGGGGCGACTACTTCGAGCACGGGACGGGCCACGGGGTGGGCCTCGACATCCACGAAGCACCCACGGTCAGCCAGCTCGGCACTGCTACGCTGGCTCCCGGCTTCGTCGTCACCGTCGAGCCCGGCGTCTATCTCCCGGGCCAAGGCGGTGTCCGCGTGGAGGACACCCTGGTGGTGACGGAAGAGGGAAGCCGACCCCTGACCCGCTTCACAAAGGACATTCATGGCAGTCTCGACTAACGACCTGAAGAACGGCATGAGCCTGAACCTGCCCGAGGGACTCTTCAGCGTCGTGGAGTTCCAGCACGTCAAGCCCGGCAAGGGCGGTGCCTTCGTGCGCACCAAGCTGAAGAACCTGCGTAGCGGGGCCGTGATTGAGCGCACCTACCGGGCGGACGAGAAGCTGGACCAGGCCATCATCGACAAGCGGGACATGCAGTTCCTCTACCGGGACGGCTCCGACTACGTCTTCATGGACACCACCACCTACGAGCAGATGCAGGCGGCCCCCGACACCCTCGGCAGCGCCCCGGACTATCTGAAGGAAGGCGACGAGGCGCACCTGGCGATGTACAACGGCGAGATCGTCGGCGTCGACCTTCCGGCCTCGGTGGAGCTCACGGTGACCGACACCGAGCCCGGGCTGCAGGGAGATCGGGTCTCCGGTGCCCGCAAGCCGGCCACCTTGCAGACGGGGCTTGTGGTCCAGGTCCCCCTGTTCGTCAATCCCGGCGAGGCGATCAAGGTGGACACCCGCACCGGCGAGTATCTGACACGGGCTTGAGCCCGGCGGCGGTGGCCGACGAGGGGTCGGGCGCCGGCGGGGCACCCCGCCACCAGCAGCGGGAGCGGGCGCTCTCCCTGCTGTACGAGGCAGAGCTCAAGGGGGAGAGCCCGCTCAGCGTTCTGGAGGGTCTGGCCGTTCCGCCCGACGCCTATGTCCGCACGCTGATAGAGGGTGCGGTGGCCACCCGGACGGAGGCCGAGAGCCGGATCGCCGCCGCATCCGTAGGATGGCCCCTCGACCGCATGGCGGTCATCGATCGCCTGGTCCTCCGCCTGGCCGTCTCGGAGCTGCTCGACGCCGACGGCCCTCCCACGCCGGTGGTCATTGACGAGGCGGTGGAGCTCGTCAAGACCTACTCCACTGACGAATCGGGCGCGTTCGTCAACGGCATACTGTCGACCATCGCGGCCCAGGTTCGACCGGGCTGAGGCGCTCCCGTACGAGCGTGCGGTAAGGTCTTGCCCTGACCGTCAAGTGAGTCCCGTGAGGCCCATACGGACAGGAGGAGCTGTGGCAGAACGCGAACGCAGTCATACGCGACCCCTCGGAGGCGTGTTCGTGGCCCGTTCCCAAGTGCTCTCCCCTCCGGACGTCCAGCGCGCCCTGACCCGCATGTCGCACGAGGTCGTCGAGCGCAACGGCGGGGTCGAGGACCTCGTCCTGGTGGGCCTCCAGACGGGCGGGGTGCCCCTGGCGAGACGCATGGCCGAGATCCTGGGACAGATTGAGGCGGCCTCGCTGCGGGTCGGCTGTCTCGACGTCGCCTTCTACCGTGACGACATCGGCCTGCGCCCCGTGCTGCCCGAGGCCGTGACCGACGTCCCGTGGGACCTGACCGGCAAGGTGGTCGTGCTGGTGGACGACGTGCTGTTCACCGGGCGCACCATCCGCGCCGCGCTCAACGCCCTGAACGACTTCGGTCGTGCCCGCGCCGTGCAGCTGGCGGTCATGATCGACCGCGGGCACCGTGAGCTGCCGATCCGGCCCGACTACGTGGGGAAGAACCTGCCCACCCGGCGGGACGAGATGGTCGACGTGGGCCACGAGGGCGTGTGGATCGGCGCTCTGGAGAGCAAGTGAAGCGGCCCCAGCACCTCCTTTCGATCGCCGACCTCGGGACCGACGGCATCGCCGAGGTCCTGCGCGTGGCGGAGGCCTTCGCCGAAGTCGAGCGGCGCCAGGTGCGCAAGGTCCCCACCTTCCGCGGCAAGGCGGTCGCCACGCTCTTCTTCGAGGAGTCGACCCGCACCCGGCTGTCCTTCGAGACGGCGGCCAAGCGGCTCTCGGCCGACGTGCTCTCCCTGGCCGTGGCCAGTTCGTCCGTGAAGAAGGGCGAGTCCCTACGGGACACCGTGGAGACCGTGGAGGCCATGGGCATCGATGCCATCATCATCCGTCACGCCTCATCCGGCGCGCCGCACCGGGTCGCCCAGTGGGCCACGAGGGCCCGAGTGATCAACGCCGGCGACGGATGGCACGAGCACCCGACGCAGGCCCTCCTCGACTGCTTCACCGTGCGCCAGGTCCTGGCCGAGCGCAAGGGTGCCGCACCCGAGGAGCTCGGCATCGACTGTTTCTCGGGGCTCAAGGTGCTCATCGTGGGGGACGTCCGGCACAGCCGCGTCGCCCGGTCCGAGGTGCTGGCCTACAGCGCGCTCGGTGCCGAGGTGACTCTGGCGGCACCGGGAAGCCTCCTTCCGCCGTCGCTCGAGGGGTGGCCGGTGACGGTGGCCGCTGACTTCGACGCCGCCCTCGGCGACGCCGATGTCGTCTCGCTGCTGCGGCTGCAGGCCGAGCGGGGCAGCGGGTCGTACGTGCCCAGCCTGCGCGAGTACACCGCCGGGTGGGGCCTCACGGCGCGCCGGGTCGAGCTGCTCGGAGACGGAGCCATCGTCACGCATCCGGGACCGATGGTGCGCGGCGTCGAGATCGCCTCGGACGTGGCCGACCTGCCGCGTACCGTGGCCACCCAGCAGGTCACCAACGGAGTGGCCGTGCGCATGGCCATCCTCTTCCTCCTCCTCGGCGGGGAGTGGCCCGGAGGGGACCAGCATGGCTGACGTCACCCTGGTCCTGCGCGGGGGCTCGGTCGTGACACCCGAGGGCATCCGGCGCGTCGACCTGGCCGTCGGTGGAGGCACCGTCGCCGGGCTGGCGGCATCGATCGACCCGCCCCGTGGGGCGACCGTCCTCGATGCCCGTGGTTGCCTCATCGGTCCCGGCCTGGTCGACCTCCACACGCATCTGCGCCAGCCCGGACGCGAGGAGGCCGAGACGGTGGAGACCGGCGCCCGCGCGGCCGCGCTCGGTGGGTACACCGCTGTCCTGGCCATGCCGAACACCGAGCCGGCGATCGACTGTGCCGGTACGGCCCGGGAGGTGCTTGCTCTCGGCCGGTCCGCTCCCGCCGAGGTGGCGGTGTCGGGCGCCATCACGGTCGGCCGGGCCGGCAAGGCGCTGGCACCGATGGGGGAGCTGGCGGGGCTGGGCGTGCGCATCTTCACCGACGACGGGTCGGGCGTGCAGGACGGGGGGTTGATGCGGCGTGCCCTCGACTACGCCAAGGGACTGGGCGTCACCCTCGCCCAGCACTGCGAGGACGAGAGCCTGGCCGGCGGCGGCGCCATGCACGAGGGGTGCTGGTCGAGCCGGCTCGGCCTGCCGGGCATCCCCGCCGTGGCCGAGGAGGCGATGGTCGCGCGCGACATCCAACTCGTGCGGCTCACCGGCGCCCCGCTGCACCTCCTGCATCTCTCGACCGCCGGATCGGTGGCCCTCGTCCGGTCGGCCAAGGCGGAGGGGCTGCCGGTCACCGCCGAGGCCGCTCCCCATCACATGGTGCTGACACACGCCGAGGTCGTGGGCTACGACCCGGTCTTCAAGGTGAATCCGCCGCTGCGCACCGAGGACGACGTGGCGGCGGTCATCGCCGGGCTGTGCGACGGGACCATCGACGCCGTGGCGACGGATCACGCCCCCCACGCACCGGAGTCCAAGGATGTCCCGTTCGACCAGGCACCGCCCGGGATGCTGGGCCTGCAGACGGCTCTCCCGATCGCCTGGCAGGTCCTGTCACCCACCCTGGGCCCCGAGCGGGTCTTCGCCCTCATGAGCGCGCAGCCCGCCGCCATCGCCCGGCTCAGGGCGACCGACACCCGGCCGGCCGGGCACAGTGCGCATGGCGGTCCCGTCGAGGTCGGCGCGGCGGCGAACCTCTGCGTCTTCGACCCCTCGGCCTCGACCGTGGTGGATCCCGGCCGTCTGGCCAGCCGCAGCCGGAACACGCCCTATGCCGGGCGGAGCTTCATCGGTGCCGTGCGGCACACGGTCCTGCGCGGCGAGCCGGTGGTCGTGGACGCGGTGGCGCAGCGATGACCGGACCCGAACGCGCCGCTGGCGCGGTTGGTGACCGCCGACGGGGCGGTGTTCGCGGGGGAAGCAGCCGGAGCGACCGCAGCGGTGACCACGGGGGAGCTGGTGTTCAACACGGCCATGAGCGGCTACCAGGAGGTCATATCGGATCCCTCCTATGCCGGACAGATCGTGGCGTTCACGAGCACCCACATCGGCAACTACGGCGTCAACGCCGAGGACGACGAGGCGCCGGCCCCCCACTGCCGGGGGGTCGTCGTGCGCGATCTCACCGTCGTCCCGTCAAACTGGCGTGCCACCGAGGGACTGGAGTCCTTCCTGGTCCGCCACGGCACCCCGGCCATCACCGGCGTCGACACGCGCCGGCTGACCCGCCACCTGCGCCGGGTCGGCGCCGTACCGTGCGCGTTCGGGAGCGCCCCCGAGCCCGAGTTGCGCGCCGCCGCGGCGGCGGCGGCGAGCACCGACGGCATGGACCTCGTCTCCGGTGTGACCACCACCGCGTCGGCCACCTTCGGTCACGGGCCGCTGCGCATCGTGGCCTTCGACTTCGGCGTGAAGGCGACCATGGTGCGGCAGTTGGCCGCGCTGGGCACCGTCACGGTGGTGCCGGCGGGCACGTCGGCTTCCGAGGTCCTCTCGCTCGAGCCCGACGGGGTCTTTCTGTCCAACGGGCCGGGCGATCCCGCCGCTCTTTCGGGACAGCGGGACGTCATCTCCGACCTGCTGGGCCGGACGCCCATCTTCGGGATCTGCCTGGGCCATCAGCTGCTGGCCGGCGCGTTGGGCTGCTCCACCTACAAGCTGCCGTTCGGGCATCACGGGGCGAACCATCCCGTCCGGCGCGTGGAGACCGGCGCCGTGGAGATCACCAGCCAGAACCACAACTACGCCGTGGCCGTGGCCTCCGTGCCGGACGTCGAGGTGACCCACGTCAACCTCAACGACGGTGTCATTGAGGGCATCCGATCACATCGGGCGCCGGCGTTCTCCGTGCAGTACCACCCCGAAGCCGCCCCGGGCCCGCACGACGCGCGCTACCTGTTCGTGGAGTTCCGCGCGCTCATGCTCGGCGCCGTGGCGGGGGCCGGGGCCGGCGCGGGACCCGGGCCCGGACAGCGCTGAGCGAGAGGAAGAGGGGACGTCACCGTGCCGCGCCGCGAGGATCTGAGGACGATCTTGGTCATCGGGTCCGGACCCATCGTCATCGGTCAGGCCTGCGAGTTCGACTACTCAGGCACGCAGGCCTGCCGCGTCCTGCGGGAAGAGGGGTACCGGGTCGTGCTGGCCAACTCCAATCCGGCCACCATCATGACCGACCCGGCGACGGCCGACCGCACGTACATAGAGCCACTCGACGCCGCGGTCCTGACGGCGATCATCGACAAGGAGCGGCCCGACGCGCTGCTGCCCACGCTGGGTGGCCAGACGGCGCTGAACCTGACCATGCAGCTGGTCGAGTCCGGTGTCCTCGAGCGCTACGGCGTCGAGGTCATCGGAGCGCGTCCCGAGGCAATCTCGACCGCCGAGGACCGCGACCGCTTCAAGGCCGCGATGGAGGACATCGGGTTGGAGGTGCCACCCTCGGGCTTTGCCCACACCCTTGGCGAGGCGGAGGAGATCGCCCGGGACATCGGCTTCCCGATCATGGTCCGTCCGAGTTTCATCCTCGGGGGTTCCGGCACCGGGATCGCGCTGGACGCGGCCCGCTTCACGCAGCTGGCGGTGGAGGGCCTGGCTGCGAGCCCCGTCGGCCAGATCCTGGTCGAGCGCTCCATCGCCGGCTGGAAGGAGTTCGAGCTCGAGGTCATGCGCGACGCAGCGGACAACTGCGTGGTGGTGTGCTCCATCGAGAACGTGGATCCCATGGGGGTGCACACCGGCGACTCCATAACGGTGGCCCCGGCCCAGACGCTGACCGATGTGGAGTATCAGGCGATGCGCGACGACGCCTTCGCCTGCCTGCGGCGGGTGGGCGTCGAGACCGGCGGGTCCAATGTGCAGTTCGCGGTCGATCCGCAGACGGGTCGCCGGGTGATCATTGAGATGAACCCGCGGGTCTCACGCTCGTCCGCCCTGGCCTCGAAGGCCACCGGGTTCCCCATCGCCAAGATCGCCGCCCGCCTGGCCGTCGGCTACCGCCTCGACGAGATCCCCAACGACATCACCCGGGCCACGCCCGCCTCGTTCGAACCGACCATCGACTACGTGGTGACCAAGGTCCCGCGGTGGGCCTTCGAGAAGTTGCCCGGGACCGATGGCCGCCTGGGCACCCGCATGCAGTCGGTGGGGGAGGTGATGGCCATCGGGCGCACGTTCTGCGAGTCGCTGCAGAAGGCGCTGCGCTCGCTCGAGCAGGGGCGCGCCGGCCTCAACGCCGACCCGGCCGAGGCCGCCCTCGACGAGCTCGACGACCCCCAACTCCTCCATCGGGTGGCGGTGGCCACACCCGATCGCATCTTCGAGCTCGAAGCGGCGCTGCGACGCGGGGTGCCGCCGGCAGACGTCGTGGCCTGCACCGGAATCGATCCGTGGTTCGTCCAGCAGATCGCGCGGATCAGCGAGGAGCGCGGGCGTATCGTGGGTGCCACCCGGCTGGATCGGGCCGACTACCTGCGGGCCAAGCGGTTGGGGTTCTCCGACGACCAGCTGGCCTACCTCAGGGACTCCGCCCCCGACGTCATTCGGCGAGAGCGACTGGCCCTGGGTGTGAGGGCCACCTTCAAGACGGTCGACACCTGCGCTGCCGAGTTCGAGGCCTACACCCCCTACCACTACTCCACCTACGAGGAAGAGGACGAGGTCCGACCTTCCGTCCGGGAGCGGGTCGTGATCCTCGGGTCCGGTCCCAACCGCATCGGTCAGGGAATCGAGTTCGACTACTGCTGCGTCCATGCATCGCTGGCGCTACGCGACGCCGGTTATGAGACCGTCATGATCAACTGCAATCCCGAGACGGTGTCAACCGACTACGACACCTCGGACCGTCTCTACTTCGAACCGCTGACGAGCGAGGACGTGTCGAATGTGCTCGACGCCGAGCAGCGGGCCGGCGGAAGGGTGGTGGGCGTCATCGTCTCGCTGGGGGGTCAGACGCCGCTGAAGCTGGCGGGGTCGCTGCCCCCCGCGCTCGTCCTGGGCACCAGTCCGGCCTCCATCGACCTGGCCGAGGACCGGGAGCGGTGGAACGCCCTGTGCGAGTCGCTGCAGATTCCCCAGCCGCCGGGAGGGACGGCCACGAGCACGTCGGAGGCGCTCGCCGTCGCCAACGAGGTCGGCTACCCGGTGCTGCTGCGCCCGAGCTACGTGCTGGGTGGGCGCGCCATGGAGATCGTCTACGACGACGACGCCCTCCGACGCGTCATGCACACCCTCACATCGGGCGCACTGGCACGCGAGGGGGGTGTCACCGCCGAGCGACCCGTGCTGGTCGATCGGTTCTTGGAGGACGCGGTAGAGGTCGACGTCGACGCCGTGCGTGACGCGTCGGGTGAGATCCTGATCGCCGGGGTGATGGAGCACGTCGAAGAGGCGGGCGTGCATTCGGGGGACTCCGCCTGCGCGTTGCCCCCGCAGTCGCTCCACATCGAGGTCCTCGCCGCTCTCGACGGCCACACCCGATCGCTGGCCGATGCCCTCGCCGTGTGCGGCCTCATCAACGTCCAGTACGCGGTGAAGGACGGTCAGGTCTACGTGCTGGAAGCCAATCCCCGGGCCAGCCGGACCGTGCCGTTCGTGGCCAAGGCCACGGGCGTGCCGCTGGCCATGGCGGCGGCGAGGGTGATGGTCGGGCAGACACTGGCCGAGCTACGGGCGGAGGGCCTGCTCCCTCCCGACGCCGTCGGCCAGGTCCCGACGCTCGATCACGTCAGCGTGAAGGAGGCCGTGCTGCCCTTCGACCGCTTCCCGGGCGTCGACACGCTGCTCGGCCCCGAGATGCGCTCGACGGGCGAGGTCATGGGGGTCGACCTGACATTCGGCTTGGCCTTCGCCAAGAGCCAGATGGCCGCCGGCACCCGGCTGCCCGACTCGGGCACGGTCTTCATGTCCCTCGCCGATCGCGACAAGCCGGCCGGGCTGGAGGTGGCCCGCGCCTTCGCGGCCCTGGGGTTCTCGCTCGCCGCCACGCTGGGGACGGCCGGCTTCCTCCGCTCCCACGGCCTGGTCGTCGATACGTTGGTGTCCAAGGTGGGGGAGGAGGGCGTCGCGTCCGACGCAGTGGAGTTGATCGCTCAGGGCAAGGTGCAGCTGGTCGTCAACACCCCCCGTGGTTTGGGGCCGCGCGCGGACGGGCAGCACATCCGCAAGGCTTCGGTGACGTACCACGTGCCCTGCCTCACGACGCTCGCCGCCGCCCGGGCCGCCGCCGCCGGGATCGCCGACGCCCGCGCCCACCCGCTGGTGGTGCGGCCCCTGCAGGATCTGCACCGGCGGCCGGACCATTCCCACCGGTGAGCAGGGCCCCGGCCGACATCGCCACGCAGGTGGGGTCGGTTGCCCTGCCCAACCCGATCATGACCGCGTCGGGCACATCGGGCCATGGGACCGAGCTGGCCGACTACGGGGACCTGGCGGTGCTCGGTGCGGTCGTCGTGAAGTCCCTGTGTGTCCAACCTTGGGCCGGGAACCCGGCGCCGAGGATGCATGAGGTCGGGACGGGCCTGCTCAACAGCGTGGGGCTCCAGGGGCCGGGACTGGCCGCCTGGCTGGAGCGGGAGCTTCCCGCTCTGACGGCGACCGGGGCCCGGGTCGTGGTCAGCATCTGGGGCCAGTCCGTCGCCGACTACGGCCGCGCCGCGGCCCTCCTGAACCAGGTGGCTCGGCGCGAGTCTGCCCTGGTGGCCGTGGAGGTCAACGTGAGCTGCCCCAACGTCGAGGACCGCTCCAGGATGTTCGCCCACTCGGAGAAGGCGACGAACGAGGCCGTGGCGGCCTCCGAATGCGGCTTGCCCAGGTGGGCCAAGTTGAGCCCCAACGTGCCCGACGTGACGGCCATCGCCGGAGCCGCCCTCGCGGGCGGTGCGGAGGGCCTCACGCTGACCAACACCCTGCTGGGGTTGGCCCTGGACGTCGACACGGGCCGACCCGTGCTCGGCGCCGGCGGAGGCGGCCTCTCCGGGCCGGCGCTGCATCCGGTGGCGTTGCGCGCCGTGTGGGAGTGCCGGTCGGCGTTCCCGGGCGCGGCGATCGTCGGGGTCGGGGGGGTCACGTCGGGAGTCGACGCAGTGGAGTTCCTCAGGGCGGGAGCGGATGCGGTACAGGTCGGAACCGCGACCTTCCGCGACCCGCGCGCGCCGTGGAAGGTGCTGCGCCAGCTCGGGCGGTGGTGTGCGGCGAGGGGTACGACGGTCGGCTCGCTCCGGGAACAGGCCCGCGCCGGCCGCGCCGGCCGCGCCGATCGCGAAGAGCCGAGAGCGATCGGCCAATGAGGAGCCGAACCCAAGACGGCCGATCGCCTCGGAAGGAGAACAGGTGCCGCAGACGGTGAGCTTTGGTGACCGGGTGGTCGAGGCCGTGGGGCGACTGGGACCCCTGTGCGCGGGTGTCGATCCCTCGGCGGACCTCTTGGGCGCGTGGGGTCTGACCGACGACGTGAAGGGACTGCGCGCGTTCTGTGCGACCTGCATTGAGGCGTTCGCCGGCGTCGCGCCGGTCGTCAAGCCACAGGTCGCGTTCTTCGAACGGCACGGTTCCGCCGGTGTGGGGGAGCTCGAGAGGTTCCTGGCCGACGCCGCCGGAGCGGGGCTGCTCGTCGTGGCGGACGCCAAGCGCGGGGACATCGACACGACGGCGGCGGCGTACGGCGACGCCTGGCTGGGTCCGGGGAGCCCGCTGGCCGCCGACGCGGTGACCGTCCACCCCTACCTCGGCCTCGCTGCGCTGGCTCCCCTCGTCAATTTGGCCGGCCGCACCGGGCGCGGGGTCATCGTGGTGACACGCAGCTCGAATCCCGAGGGAAGGCTCATTCAGGAGGCGGTAACCCGGTCGGGCGAGTCGGTCGAGGAGTCGCTCCTGGAGGAGATCGCCGCGTGGAACCGCTCCCCGGAGATCCCGGCGGGAACGGTGGGCGCCGTCATCGGGGCGACCCTGGCCCGTTCTTCGTTCCCGTTATCGCAGCTAGGAGGGGTCATTTTGGCCCCCGGCCTGGGCGCGGAGGGGGCCACCCCCCGCGACGTGGCCGATCGTTTCGGCGAATGCGCCCCCGGCAGCGTGCTGGCCAGCACGTCGCGCTCGCTCCTGGCCGCCGGGCCGAAAACGGCCGATCTCCGCCGAGCGGCTGGCGACCTGGCCGAAGAATTGAGGTCCCTCCTGGGCTGAGTAGGGCTTTTGGAGATGAACGACCGCAACGGAGGCGCTATGGTCTCGCCATGCCGCAACCACCCGCCCTCACTTCCGAGCAGCGCGTCTGCTGCACTAGAAAAAGCCGCCAGGGTTCGCCGTGAGCGCGCCGTGGTGAAAGAGAAGCTCAAGATGGGCAGTCTCACGCTGGGTGAGCTCTTGACGCAGGCCGACTCCGACGAGACGGTCGGGAAGATGAAGGTGGTCTCCGTGTTGGAGTCCCTTCCGGGCCTCGGGAAGGTGAAGGCGCGCCGGCTCATGGAGACTGTCGGCATCAGCGACAGCCGACGCCTGCAGGGCCTGGGCGCCAAGCAGCGCGAGTCGCTGCTCAAAGAGACTGCGCGCTGAGCCACTGATCTTCGTGCTCATCGGCCCCGGCGGGGCCGGGAAGGGCACGCTTGCCGCCCAGCTCGTCGCCTCGGACCCCAGCCTCTGGCTCAGCCGGAGCTGGACCACCCGCCCGCCTCGACCCGGCGAGCAGGAGCGGGGCGCGTACGACTTCGTCGACCGGGCCACCTTCGAGGACGCGGTTGCGAGGGGTGAGTTCTTCGAGTGGGCCGAGTTCCTGGGAAATCTGATGGGCACCCCCGTTCCCCGCCCACCGGAAGGGGCCGACGTCCTTCTCGAGATCGACGTGCAGGGTGCGGAGCAGGTCCTGGCCAAACGACCGGACGCTACGATCATCCTCCTGTTGCCACCTTCGGTAGAGGTCCAAGCCGCGCGGCTGGCTTCCCGCGGGGACGACGAAGAGCACATCCGTCGCCGGGTGGAGAAGGGGCGCCACGAGGTGGAACGGGGTCGTCTCGTGGCCACCGCCACGGTGGTCAACGACGACATGCGTCAAGCTCTCGATGAGCTGGCCGCTATAGTTGATCGGACCCGAACGGCTGCAGGACGCGCCGCGAACCCGGAGGACACCTAATGGCCAAAGGCCGCAACACGCTCATGGATCCCCCCATCGAGGATCTGTTGGACAAGGTGGACTCCAAGTTCACCCTCGTCGCGTTGGGGTCGGCCCGGGCCCGGCAGGTCAACTCCTACTACAACAGCCTGGGCGAGGGCCTGGGGAAGGTGGTGCCACCTCAGGTCGCGTCGGTCTCGGGGAAGCCGGTTTCGATCGCGTTCGAGGAGATCGCCGCCGGGAAGGCGACCTACACCCGTCCGGATCCGGAGGAAGAGGCCGCACTGGCTGCTGCGGCGGCCGAGGCTGCTGCGGAGGCCGCGGCTAGCGCAGCCGACGTCGAGGAGGAGCCGTTCCTGAGCGAGCTGTTCGTCCGCACAGGGCCCGATGCGGAGACATCGGGAGAGGGTGCGGAAGCGTCGGGTGAGGGCTCTGAGGCGTTTGAACTGGATACTCTCGAAGTCGGGGACGGGGACCCGACCGCGAGCTAGTCCGATCAGGACGCGGCGGGTCCCGCCGATGGTCGACGAGCCGAACGTGCCGGCGGAGCTCGCTCCCCGGATCGTCCTGGGTGTCTGCGGCGGTATCGCCGCCTACAAGGCCGTGGACCTGTGCCGCCGCCTGGTTGACGCCGGGGCGCACGTGATCCCCGTCCTCACGAGCGACGCCACCCGCTTCGTCGGCGCGGTCACTTTCTCGGCGCTGGCCTCGGAACCGGCCCAGACGTCGCTGTGGGACGAGAGCACGCCGATCCCCCATACCCGCCTCGGGCAAGCCGCCGACCTCGTCGTCGTGGCGCCCGCGACGGCGCACCTCATCGCCCGCTACGCCGCCGGCCTCGCGGACGACCTGCTGTCGGCGACCCTTCTCGCCACCCGCGCGCCGGTGCTGCTCTGCCCGGCCATGCACACCGAAATGTGGGAACACCCGGCGGTACGGGACAACCTGGCCACGTTGGAGCGCCGTGGCGTGGGCATCGTGCCCCCGGCCGTGGGGCGCCTCGCCGGCGGGGATTCGGGCGAGGGACGCCTGGCCGATCCGGCGGCCATCGTCGAGCGCGCCCGGGCTCTGCTGGGAGCGCTGGGATCGGGCGCCGGGGTGGACGGCGACCTCGCCGGGGTCCGGGTGGTGGTGACCGCAGGTGGCACCCGCGAGGCCCTCGATCCCGTCCGCTACCTCACCAACCGGTCATCGGGAAAGCAGGGACACGCTTTGGCCGAAGCGGCCGCCCGGCGGGGAGCGCTGGTGACGCTGGTGACCACGTCGGCCCTGGCCCTTTCGGGAAACGTGCGCTCGTTGGTGACCAGGATCGACGTCGAGAGCGCCGCCGAGATGGAGGCCGCGCTGAAGGGCCCGGGCCGTGAGGCGGACATCGTCGTCATGGCGGCGGCGGTCGCCGACTTCCGGCCCAAGGCGGTAGCGGAGCGCAAGCTCTCCAAGGATGATGGGCTGCCAGAACTCGTGCTCGAGCCCACGCCGGACATCCTGGCCGGGCTGGTCTCCGGTCGTCGTCCCGGACAGGTCATGGTGGGTTTTGCGGCCGAGACCAACGACGCCGTCGAACGGGGCAGGGCCAAACTGCGCCGCAAGGGGGTAGACCTGCTGGTGGTGAACGACGTGACCGCCCCCGGGGCGGGATTTGACCACGACACCAATGCAGTCTCTATCCTCGGTGCGGACGGCAGCACGACTGAGATCGCCTTGACTTCCAAGGATGCAGTGGCCGATGCGGTACTCGACAGGGCGATCGCCCACAAGCGTGAGAAGCGGAGCTCCCAGTGAAAACGACGTTCACCTCGGAATCAGTGACCGAGGGCCACCCCGACAAGATGGCGGACCAGATCTCCGACGCCGTCCTCGACGCCATGCTCGAGGGCGATCCGGCGAGCCGGGTCGCCTGCGAGACGCTCCTGACCACCGGGCTCATCGTGGTGGCCGGCGAGGTCACGACGTCGACGTACGTCGACATCGCCACCATCGCGCGAGAGACGGTGTGCGAGATCGGCTACGACGACGACTCCTACGGGTTCAACGGGAACACGTGTGGGGTCCTGGTCTCCCTCGACTCGCAGTCCCCGGACATCGCACAGGGCGTGGATGCCGCCTACGAGTTCCGCACCGGTGCCGGAGGAGAGGACACGCTCAACGCCCAGGGTGCCGGAGACCAGGGAATGATGTTCGGCTATGCCTGCGACGAGACGCCGGACCTCATGCCCTTGCCCATCTGGTTGGCCCACCGCCTCTCGGAGCGGCTGGCACAGGTGCGACGCATTGGCGCCGTGCCCTACCTTCGTCCCGACGGTAAGACGCAGGTGTCGGTGGTCTACGAGGGCGGGCGCCCTGTGCGTATCGACACCGTGCTCATATCCACCCAGCACGCTCCGGGGATAGACCTGACCGAGCAGCTGCTCCCCGACCTCACCCAGCACGTCATCAATCCGCTCCTCCCCACCGACCTCGACACCGAGGGGGTGCGGATCCTGGCCAATCCGACCGGCATCTTCGAGATCGGAGGCCCCCACGCCGACACCGGTCTGACCGGACGCAAGATCATCGTGGACACCTACGGGGGCATGGCCCGGCACGGTGGCGGTGCCTTCTCGGGCAAGGATCCATCCAAGGTCGACCGCTCCGCGGCGTACGCCGCCCGGTGGGTGGCCAAGCACGTGGTCGCGGCTGGGGCGGCGACGCGATGTGAGGTGCAGGTGGCGTACGCCATTGGGGTGGCGCACCCCGTCTCGCTCCTGGTCGAGACGTTCGGCACCGAGGCGGTGGACCCCGAGAAGATCTCGGAGGCGGTGCGGGAGGTCTTCGACCTGCGTCCCGCGGCCATCGCCCGCGACCTCGACCTGCGGCGACCGGTCTACAAGAAGACGGCGGCGTACGGTCACTTCGGCCGTTCCGAGAAGGACTTCACATGGGAAGCCACCCCCCGGGTCGGAGACCTGCGGTCGGCGCTGGGTCTTTGATGTTCGCCGCGCGCCCCTGAGCGGGGTGACGACGCCCGCTCGGCGTTTCGTGCGGGTGCGCACCGATGTTCCGGCGGTGTCCAAGTTGTTCGACTACGCCGTGCCGGAGAGTTGGTCGGACGACGTGACGGTCGGCTCCCGCGTGCGCGTCGTGCTGCACGGCCGCCGGGTCGGGGGCTGGGTGGTCGACGACGACGTCATGCCGCCCCCGGGCGTGGAGCCGCTTCCCCTCAAGCTGTGGTCCGGATGGGGCCCTCCCCCCGGGGTTCTCGAACTGGCCGAATGGGCGGCCTGGCGATGGGCCGGCCCCGTCTCCTTCTTCCTCGGGGCGGCGTCCCCCCAGGGCCCGGTGCGCCAGCTGCCCCCGGCACCTCTGGACGCCCGCCGGGTCGGCGGCGGGGTGGTCGACGACGGCGTGGAGCCGCCCGGGCTCGACGCCATGGTGGGTGGCGTCGTGCGGGCGGGCGGGTCGATGTTGCTGCGCCTCCCGCCGACGCTCGATCTCATCGACGTGGTGCTGTCTGTCGTGACCAACCCCGACGTCCGCGCCCGTTCGGGTGCGGTGCTCGTCCTGGTTCCCGCGCTCGGCTGGGCGGAGCGTCTCTGCGCCCGCCTGGTCCGGCGCGGCTACCCGGCCACGACGGAGTGGGACCGGGCCAGGGCGGGCTGGCCCATAGTGGTGGGCACCCGTTCGGCGGCCTGGAGCCCCGTTCCCCAGCTGGCCGCTGCCGTCGTCCTGGACTCGCACGACGAGTCGTACCACGAGGAGAGTGCGCCCACCTACGGCGCCGTCGATGTGGTGACCGAGCGCGCGCTGAGGGAGGGGAGCCCGTGCATCCTCACCTCGCCCTGCCCGCCCGTCGTGGTCGCCGCCGGACGATCCGTCACCGCCCTGCCCCCGGGCGTGGAGCGGGCCGGGTGGTCCACCATCGAGTGCGTCGACCGGAGGGGTGCGGACCCGCGAAGCGGCATGTTCTCCGACGAGTTCGTGCACTTGGCCCGGGCCGCGCTCCATGACCATGAGCTGACGCCGGGCCGGGGGCCGCTCGTGTGCTTCTACGATCGGACGGGGAGGGCTCGCCTGTTGGCCTGCGCGCACTGTGGCGAGCTGGCGCAGTGCACCGCGTGTGGCGCGGCCGTCGCACAGGGGCCGACGGGACTGTGCTGCCCCCGCTGCCACAGTGAGCGGCCGCTGGTGTGCGCGGCCTGCGGACGGTTGCGGATGAAGACGCTGCGGGCCGGTGTGACCCGCCTGCGGGAGGAGTTGGCGGCACTGCTCGGCGTCGAGGTGGGCGAGGTGTCCGGCCCGTCCCGGCCGACCGCCGGGACCACCGTTCCAAAGACCCCGGTCCTCATCGGCACCGAAGCGGTGTTGCACCGGGTCCGTCGCGCCGCCGCGGTGGCGTTCCTCGACATCGACCTCCACCTGTTGGCGCCCCGCTTCAGCGCCACGGACGAAACCCTTGCGCTCTTGGTCCGGGCCTCTCGCATGGTCGGTCCGCGCCACGTCGGTCCGGCCTCGGCCCGCATCCTCGTGCAGACCAGGGTGCCCGATCATCCGGTGCTGGTGTCCGCAGGGAGGGGCGATCCGTCGGCCGTGGCCGTGGCGGAGGAGGCGATGCGCCAGAGCGCCGGGCTGCCACCCTTTTCCGCACTCGCCGCGCTCTCGGGGCCTCTCGCCTCGGGGTATGCCGATGCGCTGCGCGCCACCGGTGCGCTGCGCGCCACCGGTGGGGTGGGTCTCTCGCAGCTTCCCGACGGTCGGATGCTCGTCCAGGCCCCGGACCACACCGTGCTGTGCGACCTGCTCGGCGCCGTGCCGCGGCCAGCCGGTCGCGGGCTGAGGGTTGAGGTCGATCCGACGGCGATCTGAGATCGGGGAGGTGCGGCCCTTCGTTAGAATGTTGTGGTGCCCACCCTGACCATCCGCCAATACGGGGATCCCGTGCTGAGGGAAGCCACTCGAGAGGTGCTCGAGATAGACGGTTCCGTGGCTGCTCTCGTCGATTCCATGATCGAGACCATGTACGAAGCCCCCGGGTCCGGCTTGGCGGCCAACCAGGTGGGGGTGCAGCGCCGGCTCTTCGTCTACGACATCGGTGAGGGTCCCCGCACGGTGATCAACCCCCGCATCGTCGAGAGCGACGGCGAGTGGAGCTACGAGGAGGGGTGCCTGTCCATTCCCGGCTTGAGTTGGGACATCGTGCGGCCGAACGCCGTCCACCTCGTCGGGCTGGATCTCGAGGGCAACGAGCTCTCCATCGAGGCGACCGAGCTCGAGGGGCGGGTCTTCCAGCACGAACTGGACCATCTGGACGGGATCTTGCTGGTCGAGCGGTTGGACGCGGACCAGCGCAAGGAGGCGCTGAAGATCCTCCGTGGCCGGGCGCTCCACCTTCCCGCCGTGGACCCGGACGGACTCTCGAGCATCCTGGCGAAGTAGCGCACCACCGGGGGAAGGTGGCACGACTCGCATTTCTCGGCACGCCGGACCTCGCCGTCCGACCCCTTCGGGCCCTTGTCTCCGCGGGACACGACGTCGCGCTCTGCGTGACGCGACCGGACCGACGTCGAGGCCGGGGCGGGGCCGTCTCGCCGAGCCCCGTCAAGGTGGCCGCCGACGAGATGGGCCTGCCCGTCTCGTACGTGATGGAGGACGTGGCCGGTGCCGGAGTCGATTTGGCGGTGGTCGTGGCGTTTGGCAGGATCATTCCCGCGTCATTGCTCGAACGAGTGCCCATGGTCAATCTGCACTTCTCGCTCCTGCCGCGCTGGCGCGGTGCGGCCCCCGTCGAGCGGGCGATCCTGGCCGGGGACGAGCAGACGGGCGTCTGTCTCATGAAGGTCGAGGAGGGACTCGATACGGGACCGGTGTACGGCTGCCGGTCCCTCCTCCTCACCGACGACCTGTACCTGGACGCCCTGCGCGACGAGCTGGTCGACGCGGGGAGCGCCCTCCTGGTGGATTCGCTGGCCCGCGGGGTGGCGGCCCTGCCCGTTCCCGAGCCCCAACGCGGCGTCGTGACGGTCGCACCCAAGGTGATGCCGGATGAGCTCCGGCTCCGTTGGGACGAGCACGCTACGCAGCTCCATCGCGTGGTGCGCCTCGGCCGGGCCTGGACGACGTTCCGAGGACGGAGGCTTGGGATCTTGCGGGCGACGCCGGTCACGGAGGACGACGCGGGCGGACCCCCGGGGACCTTGGTGGGGACCGAGGTGACGACGGGGTTGGGGAGACTGCGGCTCGAAGAAGTGCAGCCCGAGAGTCGGGCGCCCATGCCCGCCGGCGATTGGGCCCGCGGTGCGAGGCCGTCGGTTGGAGAGCTTCTCGGCAGCGACTAGACATGAGGCCGGTGACCGTGACTCCGATTGAGGGGTGGAACCCTGAGCAGTACGAGCGATTCCACGCCGAACGACGGAAGCCCTTCGACGACCTGCTGGCGCTCTGTGTGCCCGTGCCGCAGGGTCGGGTCGTCGACTTGGGCTGCGGCACCGGTAGCCTGACCGTCGAGCTGCACCGTCGCATGGAGGCGGCGGAGACGGTGGGCATCGACTCGTCCGCGTCCATGTTGGCGAGTGCCCAGGCGGACCATGGCCAGGTGGCGGGCCTCTCGTTCGCCATGGGCGACATCGCGACGTGGCTCGGGGTCGGGTTCGACCTCGTCTTCGCCAACGCCTCACTGCACTGGGTCGACGATCACCTGAACCTCCTGGCCCGCATGCGGACCGCCCTCGCCCCGGGTGGGCAGCTGGCGTTCCAGGTGCCTGCGAACTACCGGCACCCGTCGCACCTGCTGGCCCAGCAGGTGGCCAACGAGGCTCCGTTCATCGACGCCCTCGAGGCGGACCCGCCTCCGGACCGTGGGCGCTTCGTCCTGTCGCCCGAGATCTACGCCGACCTTGTCTATGAGCTCGGGGCGCGCGAGCAGGTCGTGCGCATGGAGGTCTATGGCCACGAGCTGTCCTCGACCAGCGATGTCGTCGACTGGGTGATGGGGACGCTCCTCACGCCGTATCGGGCCCGGCTCAGCCCGGAGCTCTTCACCGCGTTCGTCGAAAGGTATCGCGAGCGACTCCTCGAAGAGCTGGGGGAACGTGAGCCCTACTTCTACGGGTTCCGGCGCATCCTGTGCTGGGCCCGTTTCGACTGAGCGTGGCACGGTGCCATCCCGGCCCGCCGGGTGCCGTCCGCATCGCCCCCTCGGTTCTCTCGGCCGACTTCGGCTCGCTGGCCGAGGAGGTCGGTGCGGTGGCCGCGACCTCGGACTGGTTGCACATCGACGTGATGGACGGGCACTTCGTGCCCAACCTGACCATCGGCCCCCCGGTGGTGGCCTCACTCCGGCGACACACGCCGCTCTACTTCGACTGCCATCTGATGATGACCGAACCCGGCAGGTATCTGCAGGACTTCGCCGATGCCGGTGCCGATGGCTGCACCGTGCACGTGGAGGTCGGCGGGACGGCGGGGCTGATCACGCAGATGCGCGGGCTCGGGCTCCGGGTGGGATTGGCGCTCAACCCCGACACCCCCTTCGCTGCGGTGGAGCCCTTCCTGGGCGATGTGGACCTGGTCCTGTGCATGACGGTGTTTCCCGGCTTCGGCGGTCAGTCGTTCATGGCCGAGGTGTTGGGCAAGGTGCGGCAGGTCAGGGAGGCCGTCGACGCCCGCTCGCTTCAGGTGGACATTGAAGTGGACGGCGGCATCGACGCCCACACCGCGCCACGGGCCGCCGAGGCGGGTGCCAACGTCTTCGTGGCCGGGAGCGCAATATTCGGGCACGAGCGTCCATGGGAGGCAGTCGACCAGATCAGGAGGTCGATCCCCGAGTCGCCGATCTGAGCCGAATGCCCACGAATCCGGCGTGTCCGATGTGATACTTCCCTGGTGAGTCAGAACGCGGATGCGGGTCCGGGATGAAGATGCGCCTGCGTGCCACCCAGGCCGGTCTCGCCGCCCTCGCCGTCGGTGGCGTGTTGACCGGCTTCGGCCCGTCGAGCGCAGGTGCGGCGGTCAACCCGTCGAAGGCGACCTCCGCGGCGGCCTTCGGTGGGATGGCCGGGCTGGTGAAGGCGGCCAAGAAGGAGGGAACGCTCAACGTCATTGCCCTTCCGGCCGACTGGGCCAACTACGGCACCATCATCAAGGACTTCGAGAAGAAGTACGGGATCACGGTCAACTCGGAGAACCCCGACGGTTCCAGCGCGCAGGAGGTCACGACGGTCAGCGCGGAGAAGGGGCAGTCCCGCGCGCCCGACGTCTTGGACCTGGGCACGCCATTCGCCATCGCAGCGGCCGCAGATGGGCTCCTCGCCCCCTACAAGGTGGCCAGTTGGAATTCGATCCCCTCGTCGGCCAAGGACCTCAACGGGGACTGGTACGACGATTACGGTGGGTTCGTGAGCATCGGGTACGACTCCAAGGTGGTGAAGGTCGCCCCGACTTCCTTCAAGGAACTGCTCAAGCCCATCTACAAGGACCAGGTGGCCCTCGCCGGGAATCCGACCTTGTCGGGTTCGGCGTTCGCCGCCGTGTACGCGGCCGCGTTGGCCAGGGGCGGCTCCTTCGGAGACATTGGACCCGGGATCACCTACTTCCGCAAGCTTGCCAGCGAGGGGAACTTCGTGCCGGTGACCGGCAGCGAGTCGACCGTCGAGAGTGGGCAGACGCCCATCTTGATCTGGTGGGACTACCTCGAAGAGTCCGACGTCGCCCACCAGTACCCCGGCTGGAAGGTGGTCATTCCGAGCGACGGTCACTACGCCGCCTACTACAGCCAGGCCGTCAGCGCCACCGCGCCGGACCCCGCGGCCGCTCGACTGTGGGAGGAGTATCTCTACTCCACGACGGGTCAGAACCTCTGGCTGCAGGGTTCGGCTCGGCCCATTGAGCTGGCCACCTTGGTGAAGGACGGCACGGTGGACA
This sequence comes from uncultured Acidimicrobiaceae bacterium, assembly GCA_963779735.1. Classification (GTDB taxonomy): domain Bacteria; phylum Actinomycetota; class Acidimicrobiia; order Acidimicrobiales; family RAAP-2; genus Bog-473. The sequence continues at coordinate 553,408 of CAVZZJ010000007.1, read as the reverse complement.
AGAAGGCCTACGCCGCGCTGCCGGCGGGTCCCGAGGGTCCTGTCACCTTCCCGACGGTGGCGCAGACGACTGCGGCCGAGAACCTCGTCTCGCAGGACTGGGCCTCGGCGATCGGCGGGTGAGTCCGGTCCGCGCCGCGGATTCGCAACCACTTGGGCGGGGGCGGACAGTTGCGGCGCTCACTGCCGCGGCGGGGATCCTGCCGTTCGGCATCTACGTCACGCTGTTCTTGGCGGTGCCGGCCTTGGCGGTGATGATAGGGGCGTTTCGTAGTCCGACGGGCCACTGGACGTGGCAGAACGTCTCCATCGCCTCGCATGGCGTCTACGCGCACGGCTTCGTCATGAGCATCGAGCTGTCGCTGCTGACCTCCGTCGTACCCGGGGTCCTGGGTGTCGTGGTGGCGAACGCGGTCCTCACCTCGCGTGGACGCGTGCTGCGACGCGTCGTCTCCTCCGCCTCGGGGGTCTTCGCCCAGTTTGGCGGCGTCCCCTTGGCCTTTTTGTTCATCGCCACTCTGGGCACGACCGGCCTGGTCACCAATTGGATGAAGGCCATGGGCTTCGACCCTTGGAATCACGGCTTCGATCTGTACACCTTCTTCGGGGTCGCGGTGGTCTACACGTACTTTCAGCTTCCCCTCATGATCCTGGTCATCACGCCCGCGTTGGAGGGACTGCGCCCGGCGTGGCGCGAGGCGGCGTCGGGCCTCGGGGCGCGGAGTTGGAGATACTGGCGACACGTCGGGGGACCGGTGCTGTTCCCCTCGTTCCTGGGTGGGGTGCTCCTGCTCTTTGCCACCTCCCTCTCGGCCTACGCCACGGCGGAGGCGCTCACGAGCGGCAGCATCCCTCTCACCTCCATACAGATCGGCTCGTTTCTCAACGGCAACGTGATCGCCGGGCAGCAGAACGTGGGCAAGGCCCTCGGACTTGGTCTGATGGTGGTCATCGCCGTGGTGATGGCGCTCTACGTCGTGCTGCAGCGGAGGGCGTCCCGTTGGTTGCGCTAGGCGAGGTCGAGGCCCTCTTCGACCCCGAGGAGGCGGTGGCCAGGCCACCGCGGGCCTGGGACCCGGGCCGCCTCCGCTCCATCGCCTGGTGGCGCGGCATCGTCCTGGTCTGCACCGGCGCCTTCTTCCTGATCCCGCTCTTCGCCGCCCTGCGATTCTCGCTCGAGAACGTCTCGGGCGCCCTCACCTTCTCGGCCTTCACGGCCATACCGAGCCAGCCCGGCTTCACCGCGGCGTTGAGCCTGTCCATTCGTCTGGCGGTGGTCACGACCCTCGTCACGCTGGGTCTGATGGTGCCCACTGCGGTCTACGTGCATCTTCGGCTACCCCGTTTGCGCCCGATCTTCGACGGCATCACGATCGCACCCATCGTGATCCCTCCGGTGGTTCTCATCGTCGGCGTCCTCCAAGTCGCCCCGACCTCCCTCAAGAGCACCCCCTATCTGCTCGCCCTCGTATACGCCGTCTTGGCCATGCCGTTCGTCTATCGATCGCTCGACGCCGGCCTGCGGGCCATCGACCTCAGGACACTGGTCGAGGCCTCACGCTCGCTGGGCGGTCGGTGGCCGTCCACCGTCTGGCGGGTCATCGTCCCCAACCTGCGGACGGGCATCCTCTCGGCCACCGTGCTGACGGTGGCACTGGTGCTCGGGGAGTTCACCATGGCGAGCCTGGACCTCTACCAGACCCTCCCGGTGTGGATCTACAACTTCTCATCGAGCGACGGGCGCGTCTCCACCGCCGTCTCGCTGCTCGCCCTGTTCGTCACCTGGCTCGTGCTGCTCTTGATCTCCTCGTTCGACCTGCGCCGCATCCGCCGCATGGCCCTGGCCCGCCAGGGAGCGTGACGATGGCCGTGACCGCCCGCGACCGGCGGCCGGCGGCCGAGACGGTCGGGGCCGCGGTGGAGATGAGGGGGCTGCGGCGGCGGTTCGGGGCCACGCAGGCCCTGGACGGCTTCACGCTGGCCCTGCAGCCGGGTGAGCTGGTGGCGCTCCTCGGACCGTCGGGCTGCGGCAAGACCACCGCGCTGCGGGTCCTGGCCGGCCTGGAGACCCTAGACGCCGGACGCGTCCTGGTCGACGGCGTGGACCAGGACCGCATACCAGCCCAGAGGCGCGACATGGGGATGGTCTTCCAGAGCTACAGCCTCTTCCCCAACATGACGGCGCAGGACAACGTGGCCTTCGGTCTGCGGATGCGCAAGGTGGGGGGAGGAGCGGCGCGCTCGCGCCCTGGAGCAGCTCGAGCGGGTCGGACTGGCCCCAGAGGCGGCTAAGTACCCGCACCAGATGTCGGGTGGGCAGCAGCAGCGGGTGGCCCTGGCCCGCGCACTGGCCATTGAGCCACGGGTCCTCCTCCTCGACGAGCCCCTCTCGGCGCTCGATGCCAAGGTGCGCGTCCAGCTCCGCGAGCAGATCCGCGTGCTGCAGACCCGCCTCAAGATCACCACCCTCTTCGTCACTCACGACCAGGAAGAGGCCCTGTCCATGGCCGATCGAGTCTGCGTCATGCGCGAAGGCCGGATGGAGCAGGTGGACACGCCGTCTGTGCTGTACTCCGCACCGGCGACGCCCTTCGTGGCCGAGTTCGTGGGCACGATGAACAGGATCCCGGGCGTGATCACCGGGGACCAGGTGAGCCTCCTCTCCACCGTGGCGGCTGTCCGACCGATGGCCGACGCCCCGAGCGGGCTGCATGTCCCGGGCACCCCGATCGACGTTCTCGTCCGCCCCGAGGGCCTGGCCGTGACGCCGTCGCCCCAAGGACGCGGCACCGTCGTGACCGCGACGTTCCTCGGATCGATCACCCGCCTCGGGGTCCTGCTCGACGAGGAAGTGATGGTCCACGTCGATCTCCCCACTACCTCGGACGCGGTCCACGTGGGGTCGGCCGTAGACGTCACCCTGACCGAGCGCGATGTGATGGTGGCCGAGCGCGCTGCCACCCCTGGTGCCGGTACTCTGGCTTCCTGACCTGCACCTCCAGAGGACGGTGAGCGCGTGAACGACGGGGAGTGCATGCACCGGGCCATTGCGTTGGCCGACTCGGTGCGCGGGACCACGGCGCCGAACCCCTGGGTCGGATGCGTCGTGGTCTCCGCACTCGACCCCTCTTCGGTCTTCGAGGGCGCGACGTCTCCCCCCGGCGGCCCGCATGCCGAGATCACCGCGTTGGCCCGTGCCGCCGACGGGCATGCTCGCGGGGCGACGCTCTACACCACGCTCGAGCCGTGTGTCCACCACGGCCGGACCCCTCCGTGCACCGACGCCATCGTCGCGGCCGGAGTGGCGCGGGTGGTCATCGGGATCGAGGACCCCGACCCGCAGGTGGCCGGGCGGGGGGTGGCCGCCCTGCGGGCGGCCGGCATCGCGGTCACCGTCGGCTCGGCCGCAGCCGAGGTCACCGAGCAGCTCGCCCCCTACCTCAAGCACCGGACCACCGGTAAGCCCTGGGTCGTCCTGAAGATGGCGGCCACCCTCGATGCGCGTTCTGCGGCGCCTGACGGCACCAGCCGTTGGATCACCGGTCCGGAGGCCCGCGCCGACGTGCACCTCCTCCGCGCCCGTTCGGACGCCGTCCTCGTGGGCGCGGGTACCGTCCGGGCCGACGATCCGGAGTTGACCGTCCGGTTGGGCGATGGAGTCGCGGCCTCCCCCCGGCAGCCGCTGCGCGTCGTGCTCGGCGCCGCTCCCGCCGCGTCACGGGTCCACCCCGCCCTCGAGCTCTCCGGTCCGCTGAGCGACGTGCTGGCCGAGTTGGGCCGGCGCGGCGTGCTGCAGCTTCTGGTCGAGGGCGGACCCTCGGTGGCGCACGATTTTCACGCGGCCGGCCTGGTCGACCGCTACGTGCTCTACCTCGCGCCCGCCTTCTTCGGGGGCGACGACGGTCGGCCGATCTTCGCCGGCCCGGGAGCTGGCACAATTGGGGACGTGTGGAGAGGAAGGTTGGTCTCGGTGCGCCAACTGGGGGAGGATCTTCGAGTGGAGGTGGCAGCCTGATGGGGTTTTCCGAGGTTCAGGAGGCCATCGACGCCGTCGGCCGGCTCGGTATGGTCGTCGTGGTCGACGATGAGGACCGGGAGAACGAAGGCGACCTGGTCATGGCGGCGGAGGCGGCAACCCCGGAGCACATCGCGTTCTTCCTGGCCTACACCTCGGGGGTGATCTGCGTGCCGCTGCTTCCCGAGCGGGCCGATGCCCTCGACCTCCCACTCATGGTCACCGCGAACACGGAGGTCCAGCGGACCGCCTTCACGGTGAGCGTCGACTTCCGCCATGGCACGACGACCGGGATCTCGGCGACCGACCGGTCGGCGACCATCGGCGCACTGATCGACCGGGCCACCCGTCCCAGCGACCTGAACCGGCCCGGTCACATCTTCCCGCTGCGTTACCGGCCGGGGGGCGTGCTCAAGAGAGCCGGGCACACCGAGGCCACGGTCGACCTGAGTCGGGCCGCGGGCCTCTCACCGGCCGGTGTGCTGTGCGAGATCGTCACCGAGGACAAGTCGGAGATGGCTCGCCTTCCCGAGCTGGAGCGGTTCGCCAAGAAGCACCATCTCCCCATAATCTCGATCGCCGACCTGATCCGCTACCGGCGCCGCAACGAGAAGTTGGTCCGGCTGGTCTCCGAGGCCCGGATCCCCGCGCAAAGAGGCGAGTTCCGGGCCTACGTGTACGACTCCGTCCTCGATGGTGAGCAACACCTGGCACTCGTCATGGGTGAGGTGGCCGGACAGGAGGACGTGCTGGTCCGCGTGCACTCCGAGTGTCTGACCGGGGACGTCTTCGGCTCGCTGCGCTGTGACTGCGGGCCTCAGTTGCGGGCCTCGCTCGACCGGATCGAGCAAGAGGGACGCGGGGTGCTCATCTACCTGCGGGGCCACGAGGGTAGGGGCATCGGCCTCGGCCACAAGATCCGCGCCTACCAGCTCCAGGAAGAGGGGCACGACACCGTCGACGCCAACCTGCAACAGGGACTGCCGGTGGACAGTCGCGAGTACGGCATCGGCGCGCAGATGCTGGTCGATCTCGGCGTGACCACCATGCGGCTGATGACCAACAACCCGGCCAAGTACGGCGGTCTGGAGGGATTCGGCCTGGACATCACCGAGCGGGTCCCACTGCAGCTGGCATCCAACCCCGAGAACGTCGCCTACCTGCGCACCAAGCGCGAGCGCATGGGCCACCTGCTGCACGGCCTCGACGACGCGTTGTGACCGGCGCACCCACCTGATGGCCGGAGCGGACCTCATCGCGCTGCCCGAGGGTGCCCTCGATGATGTGGCCACCCGCGTCGGCAGCTCGTTGCGGGGCGAGCACAACGGAACGGGGCTGCGCATCGGCATCGCGTGTGCGCTCTTCAACGGCGGCATCGCCGTGCGCCTCCTCAACGGGGCGCTCGACGCCCTGGCGGAGGTCGGCACCGACCGCAACGACGTGACGGTGGCCTGGGCGCCGGGGGCCTTCGAGCTCCCCCTCGTTGCCCGCGCCTTCGCGTCGGGTGGCAAGGTGGACGCCGTGCTCTGCTTCGGGGCCGTCGTCCGGGGAGAGACCGGCCACTACGACCTGGTGGCCGGAGAGTGCGCGTCGGGGATCCAACAGGTTCAGCTGACCACGGGAGTGCCGGTCATCTTCGGCGTGCTCACCACCGACACCCTCGAGCAGGCGCTGGCCCGTTCCGAGCCCGACGAATGGAACAAGGGTCGCGAGGCGGCGCTCACCGGAATTGAGATGGTCCGGCTCCTCCGCCTGCGCCCTCTTTCCTGACCACGTATCCGTGATCGGTCCCGATGTCACACCCCCTCTATAGCGTCTTCCATATGGTCTCATCGCTTTCCACGACGAGGGGAACGGCACCGGCGACGGTCACGGTCCGGCCCTGGGCGCAGGGCGCGGTGCCATGGCGTGAGGACCTCGAAGCTGCGGTGGCCACCGTCGAGCGCCTGGTGAGAGCGGCCCGGCCCGAGGCGGTCACCGGCGACGAGGCCCGGGGACTGGTGGCCGTCTTCGCCCGGGCCGAGCGGGCCGCCGCATCGGGGATGGCCCTCTTCACCCCGGTGGTCGTCCAGAGCGGCTCATATGCCAAGGAGGGCCATGGCTCGGCCGCCCAGTGGCTGGGGACGCTTTCGGGCTCTTCGTACGGCTCGGCCAAGGGGCGCCTGGCCGCCGCGGAACGGGCGGCTGCGGACCCGGTCCTGACCGAGGCCCTCAAAGAGGCCGAGCTCTCGCCCGACCAGCTCAAGGTGATGACCGCCACGGCGGCCGAGGTGCCCGGCATCAGCGCCGACCTCGTGGCTCTGCTCGCCGAAGGAGCCTCGCATCGAGAGCTCGTCGACAAGGCGGCTCGCCTGCGCGCCGGGGCGCACAGCCGGGAGAGTGAGCGGGTGCGCCGCGCCCGGGTCCACGCCAGGCGCCACCTGCGTTGGCATCGCGAGGAGTGTGGGGGGATCAGGGGCGAGTTCTCCTGCGACGAGGTGGCCTGGGCCCGAGTCGCCCCCCTTCTCGAGCACGAGGCCACCGAACGCTGGAGGGCGTCCGGGGGGCCCATGGAGGCCCAGAGCTTCGAGGCCCTCCGTCTCGATGCCCTTCTCCACCTGCTCGGTGGCTCGGCTAGGGGGTCGGGGGACCGTGGTGGGGCCCGGCCCCACGCCGTGGTCGTCATCGACGCCGCTGCCCTGCGCCGAGGGACGACCGAAGGAGATGAGCTCTGTGAGATCGATGGCATCGGGCCGGTCTCGGTGGCCGCGGCCACCGAGCTACTCTCCGAAGGGGGCATGCGCTACCTCGTGCGTGAGGGTTTCGACATCCGCACGGTGACCAAGGGCACCAGGGCCATCGCCTCGTGCATCGACATGGCCCTTCTCGTCCGAGACCGGACCTGTGCCGTACCCGGCTGTGCCATGCGCCTGGGGCTCGAACGGGACCACTGGAGGGTCGACCATGCCAAGGGCGGCCCGAGCGAGCTCGACAACCTCGTCCGCCTGTGCCCCGAGCACCATGCGCTCAAGACCCACGCCGGCTGGAGGCTCCACGGCGGCCCCGGACACTGGAAGTGGGTATCCCCTGCACACCCGAAGAGCGCTGGCGCAGTCGCGAGGGCCCGCAAGCTGGCTGCCGCCAAGGTCAGGCAGACCTGATCATGGCCACGGCGTGAAGCCCTCGTGCTGCACGTCCCACGCGCCGTCCTTGGGGAAGCCGGGCACCGGGCCGGCAGCGCCTTGCCACCCGCCGACCATCAGCGACACGGCGGCCAGCAGCCCGCCATTGCCGGGCAGGTAGAGCGGCAGGCGGCTGCCTCTCTGGGGGTTGTGGCCGTTGCGCAGGTACGCGTTCTTGGGCTCCTCCATCAGCAGAGCGTCGACCGCGGTGACGGCGTCGCCGAGCCTCGCCGCGGTCATGGCGAGGACCGGGAAGTCCCAGCCCCACGCCGAGTCCCACTCCCAGCCGGCGAGCACGTCCGAAAGGGTGGCCCTCATGACATCCGGGTCGACGAGCGGCGTCGGGGGCACGACGCCCAGCGCCGCGAGCAGCGAAGGATGGTCCACTCGGCGCAGGTACGGCTCGGTGGCGACGGCGGCGTACACCCCATCCTTCTGGTGCGGTCGTGCCAAGTGGTCCTGGATGTGCGCCCACCCGCCGTCCCGTTCCAGGCCCTGGCGCTCTCGCCATCGTTGGGCGATCTCCAGCCCCCACCACCAGTAGGCGAGCTCGAAGGTCGGGTCCTCGGTCGTGTGCCTGTCGTAACACTCTTGCGCCGGTATCAACGGTGGCGCCAGGTGGAACGTTCCCTCGCGCTCCTCGACGAACGACGCCATGAAACGGGCCGTCTCCTCCACCAGCACGGCCATCTCTTGCACCAACTCGGGGTCGGGTCGATGGCGGTAGAGGAGTTCGGCGAAGTAGAGGAGGTGGGGCTGCTGCCAGACGAGGAACGGCCCGGTCTCGTTAGGGCTGTCGCGTCCGTCGGGGCCGACCTGCTTCGGCCACCTGGCCCCCGCGTAGCCCTGCTGGCGGGCCCACGCCTGGGCCGCCGGGAGGATCGTCCGGTACCAGGCGATGCTCGGGGTGAGGAGGTGCGGCCGCCCCCACGCCACGAAGTGGGCGGCGTGCCACCAGTGCATCTCGAGGTGGAACTTCCCCTGCCATGAGTTGGTGACGAGGCCGGTCTCCTGCGGGGGCATCACGCCCGAGCAGTTGGTGGCCGTGAGGTACTGGGAGAGCACGATGCGACGCTCGAGCTCGTGGGCGCGCCGATCGGTGCATGTGGCCAGGTCGACGGCGGCCCCGGACAGCCAGAATCCCTCCCACCACGCCGCCGCCGCCTCAAGGGTCTCTCCGACCGTGCTCACCGGAGGCTCGCCCAGCCCGTCGGCGTAGGAGACCACGAGGTCGAGGACGCTCTCCGCCGTGGCGATGCGCACCTCGTGGGGGTCGTCGGTGCGCCGGAGTGACGCTGCGCCCCAGGCCAGGCGCACCGTGTAGGTGGTCGCGTCCAGGGTGCGCACGATGCGTGCGCCGCCCGGCCGCTCCTCGACGGCGGTCCGGTGGCGGCCGCCGGCCCCCCAGTCGTCGGTCTGCATGAACCCGTCGCTCGCGTAGGGGAACGCGAGCCGGACCTCGAGCAGGCCCTCGCTCAGGAGCGTGGACTGAACCCGGAATGCGACCTGCGCACGGGTGGGGTGTGCCGCCGTCGTGACCGATACCCGGCGGCCCCCGTACTCGAAGGAGCTGCGGATCGTCCCGGACCACAGGTGCAGCCGCTGGTGGACATCGGACAGCACGCTCGGGTCCTGCTCGGCTTCTCCGTCGGCGCTCGGCCTCAGTACCAGGCCGGTTCGCCCGAGGTCGAGGCGCTGCGGGTTGGTGTGCAGCCACGTGCCGGCCTCGAGCTCCGGGTCCACCTGGGCACCGAACATCGACCACATGTCGAAACTGTCGGGGTACGGGACGTCACCCCGCCCGGTCGGGTACACCGATATCGCGTCGGCGAGGGTGTAGCCGCGGGGATTGGGCATCTCGTGCCAGCCCCAGGTGCTCTGCGTGCACGTGTTGGTGACGAGTCGATCCCCGGCGTCGGTCGGGTCGTGAAACGCGGTGAACGTCTGCATCCCGGTGATGTCCACGGTGCAGCCGAAGTCACCGTTGCCCACGGTCAGCGGCGCCTGCGCTTCGGGAGCGCCGAGCACGACGTCGTGGCGCTCGACCACGGCTCGCCTGTCTATTCGACCCCGGTCTGCCACAGATCGGCGTGATGCTACCTGCCGGTCTGCGATGATCTCCGCATGCTCCGTCTGGTCCTGCCCAAAGGCTCGCTCGAACGCGCCACCCTGCAACTGTTCGAAGATGCCGATCTGGCCGTCACACGGGTTTCGGACGTGGCCTACCGCGCCAGCATTGACGACCCCCGCATCGGCGACGTGAGGATCCTCCGCCCGCAGGAGATCCCGGTCTACGTGGCCGAAGGACTCTTCGATCTGGGCATCACCGGGCGCGACTGCATCGAGGAACGGGGCAGCGACGTGATCTCGCTCGGCGAGCTGTCGTACTCCAAGGCGACCAATCAGCCCAGCCGGGTGGTACTGGCGGTCTCGAGCGAATCGCCGGTGAACAGCCTGGCCGAACTGGCCGCCCAACCGGGCAGGGTGCGGATCAGCTCCGAGTACCCCGAGCTGACGCGCAAGGTGCTGGCCAGCCACGGCATGGAGGCCGACATCTCCTTCTCCTACGGTGCCACCGAGGCGAAGGTGCCCGATATCGCCGACGCCGTGGTCGACATGACCGAGACGGGCAGCGCGCTTCGGGCCGCCGGCCTGCGCATCATCGAGACCCTTCTGATCTCGCACACCGAGCTGATCGCCAACCCGGCGGCCGCGGCCGACCCGGCGAAGCGCCATGCCATGGAGCAGATCCTGACCTTGCTGCAGGGCACCCTCGAGGCACGCGGCAAGGTGCTGGTCAAGCTCAACGTCTCGAGCGCGCAGCTCAACCCCGTCCTGGCCGTGCTGCCCTCCATGCGGGCCCCGACCATCTCGGAGCTCTCGGGCGGTGGCGCCTTTGCGCTGGAGGCGGTCGTGGCCAAGTCCGACATCAACACCCTGATCCCGGCCCTGCGCGACCACGGGGCCACCGACATCCTGGAGCTTCCCCTCTCCAAGATCGTCCATTGAGCCCCGCCCCCTCCCGCCGGCCGTCCGTCGGGCGCGTCGCCTCCTTTGACGCCCACAGGGGCTGGGGCACGGTCATCGGCACCGACGGCGCCGAGTACGGGTTCCATGCCACGGCCATCGCCGACGGGACCCGCCGCATCGACCCGGGCACCGACGTCGCCTTCGTCGTGACCCCCGGACACCGGGGTCTCTACGAGGCGCAGGGCCTGGTCCGCCTCTAGTTCTGGTCGGCGTTGGCGGCGCTCTCCGACGCCGCCCGCTGGTGGCCTTCGACCTGGACGTAGGCCAGCCGGACCTGGGAGAGGCCCTCGAAGAGTGAGGGCTCCGCCTCGCCGAGACGGCCCTTGAGCCCGTCGAGGAGCGAACCGAGCCCGTCAATGGCCAGGCGTGCCTCGAACAGCATCGGGGGCGTCTGCGAGAGGTAGATCGTGGCGAGCTCGAAGATCCCGTAGCAGTGGTTGGCCATCACGATCTCGGCCGGGGTGCTGGCGAGCTGCCGGCGGATCTCGTCGATGTCGGCCTGGGGTGCCGGGGGAGGCTGATCACCCCCGTCCGCCTCTTTCTCGGGAAAGTGTTCGCCTGAAGGTGTCCAAAGGCTGCTCATCCTGGTACTGTATGCATCTTGACTACATGGAAGCGGGGCCTACCACGAGCGGGCTTCCACCTGGCCACACGTGCGCCCTCGGGTAGCCCTGCGGTGCGCCAGGTCGATGGTTTCCCGGCGCGGGCCCTGCCTGCTGGTCGGCCTCGCTCCACCGAATGGCTTGCGGAAGGACCGCGGGCCCAAGTGAGAGGTGTGGTGCCGCATCGTCGCTGAAACAACAACTGAGCACCGGATCAACGATCGCATCCGTGCCCGTGAAGTTCGACTCGTGGATCCCGATGGGGTGCAGCTAGGCATCAAGTCGTTGCCCGAGGCGCTCGCCATCGCCAAGGAGCTCGATCTGGATCTGGTGGAGGTGGCCCCCATGGCCAACCCACCGGTCTGCCGGATCATGGACTTCGGGAAGTTCAAGTTCGACGAGGCACAGCGTGCCAAGGAGAGCCGTCGCAAGACGGTCCACGTCGGGATCAAGGAGATGAAGTACCGGCCGAAGATCGGCCCGGGCGACTTCGACACCAAGACCCGCCAGGTGGCCAAATTCCTTAACGAAGGGCACAAGGTCAAGATCACGATCATGTTCCGTGGGCGGGAGGTCTACCACCCCGAGCATGGGAAGCGGATTCTGGATCGCATCGCCGAGCAGATGGAGGGCGTGGCCAAAATTGAGGCCGAGCCCAAGCTCGACAACCGCAACATGATCATGGTGCTCGCTCCGGACAAGCGGGCCCGCCAGGCCGCCGCCTCCAGGTCGGCCAATCAACACCGGGGCGAGAAGGCCGACACGGTTCGGACAGAGACCGCGGCGAACGGCAACACGCCCGTCACCGAGACAACCGAAGAGGGATGACGAAATGCCAAAGATGAAGACGGACCGGGGTGCCGCCAAGCGGATCAAGGTGACCGGCACCGGTCGGTTGCGACGGCGCAAGGCCTTTCGCTCCCACATCCTGGAGAAGAAGAGCAGCGTGCGGACGCGGCGACTCGGCCGCGAGACCGATGTGGCGCCGGCGGACGAAAGAGCGGTGCGGAGGATGCTCGGCATCTGATCTGCCGGCCCCCACCCCGACACGACGAGAGGAGAGAAGGACCCCCATGGCAAGAGTCAAGCGATCCGTTCACGGTCGCAAGCACCATCGCGCCGTTCTCGAACAGGCGAAGGGGTACTACGGAAACAAGAGCCGCACCTACCGGTCCGCCAACGAGCAGCTCATGCACTCGATGCAGTACGCCTATCGGGACCGTCGCGCCCGCAAGGGGGACTTCCGCAAGCTGTGGATCCAGCGGATCAATGCGGGCGCCCGGTTGCACGGCATGAGCTACAGCCGCCTGATCAACGGGCTGCACCTGGCCGGCATTGAGGTCGACCGCAAGGTGCTGGCCGACCTGGCCGTGACCGACCCCGACGCCTTCGGTGCCCTGGTGCAGGCTGCGCAGGGGGTTCTCTCCTCCTGAGCCAACCGCTGGCCTTCACGCACCGCCGGGTGCGCCGGGTGCGGGGGCTGCTGCAGAAACGATCGGCACGCTGGGCGGAGGGCGTCTTCGTCGCCGAGGGGGCCGAGCTCCTACGTACGGCGCTCCGAGCCGGGGTGGCCGTCGAGTCGGTCTACCTGGCCCCGGAAGGGGCGCAGGACCCGGCCACCAAGGAGACGTGTGACGACGCCCTGCGGGCGGGAGCGCGCCTCTTCCATCTCGCTCCCGGCGTGCTGGAGCGGGTGGCCGACACGGTCACCCCCCAACCGGTGTTGACCGTCCTCCCCATGATCGGGGACCTGGACCCGGCTCCGACGCCGGCGGTCGAAGCGATCGTCGTCGTGCTGGTGGACGTGCGTGATCCGGGCAATGCGGGCACGGTGCTGCGGACGGCCGACGCAGCCGGGGTGGGGGCCGTCGTCTTCTGTGGTGAGTCGGTGGATCCGTACAACCCCAAGACGGTGCGCGCCTCGGCCGGTTCCCTCTTCCACGTCCCGTTCAGCGTCCAGGACGACCCGGTGGCCCTGGCCACGTCCCTCGCCGCCCGCGGCTATCGGACCATGGCCGCGGTGGTCCGGGACGGGGACGACTACGCCGAGATCGACTGGGCGGTGCCGACGGCCCTCTTCCTGGGAAACGAGGCCGCCGGCCTGCGGCCGGGCGTCCGCGCCTCGTTGAGCGGTGCGGTGGCCATCCCGATGGCGGGGCGGGCCGAGTCACTCAACGTCGGCATGGCCTGCGCGGTGCTGTGCTTCGAGGCCTTGCGCCAGCGTCGACGAGGCGATGGGCATCTACGATCACGATGGTGACCGAGTTCGAGGGGATACGCAGGGAGGGTGAGGCGTCCATCGCCTCGGCGCGCACCACCGAGGAGCTGGCCCAGATCGGGGTCGAGCTGTTCGGCAAGCGCTCCATGCTCGCCGGTGCCCACCGCTCGCTGGCCGCGCTCGAGCCCGACCAGCGGAAGGAGGCCGGACTCCGGTTGCACGAGGTCCGGGCGGCCCTCGAGGCGCAGATGGCCGCCCGGCACGATGCGCTAGCCGAGCGCGAGCGGGTGCAGCTCTTGGTCTCGGATCGCCTGGACCTCACCGAGGTCATCCCCGATCACGCGAGGTCCCCGTTGACGCGCGGCCATCTCCACCTGGTGTCCCAGGCCCGGGACGAGCTGGAGGACGTGTTCGTGGGGATGGGGTTCGAGGTGGCCGAGGGGCCGGAGGCCGAGACCGACTGGTACAACTTCGAGGCGCTGAACATGCCCCCGGCCCATCCCGCCCGTGGCATGTACGACACCATGTACCTGGACATCGGCGAGCCCGAGACCGTGCTGCTGCGTACCCACACCTCCCCCGTGCAGGTCCACCTGATGGAAGAGGCGGTGCGCAACGGCACGTTGCCGATCCATGCGGTCATGCCCGGGAAGTGCTTCCGGCTCGATACGCCCGACGCCCGCCATCTGCCCGTCTTCAACCAGATAGAGGGGCTGGTGGTCGACCGCGGCATCACGTTCGGCGATCTGGCCGGCACCATCCAGACCTTCACCGCGGCCTACTTCGGAGAGGACGCGCAGTCGCGCCTCCGCCCGGCGTACTTCCCGTTCACCGAGCCGTCGGCCGAGTTCGAGATCACCTGTGCCATCTGTGGCGGCGCCGGTTGCCGCACGTGCTCCAACACCGGGTGGGTGGAGCTCGGCGGCTGCGGGATGGTCGATCCGGCCGTCTTCGCCGCGGTCGGGATCGACCCCGAGGCGTGGTCGGGGTTCGCCTTCGGCTTCGGCATCGACCGGCTGGCGCTCATGCGGCACGAGATTCCCGACCTGCGCTCCTTCATGGAGAACGACATCCGATTCCTGTCTCAGTTCTAGGTCTGTGCGCACCCCACTCAGCTGGCTTCGCGACTTCGCCCCCTTCCCCGACGACACCGGGGCGCTGGTTGCCGCGCTCGACGATCTCGGGCTCGTCGTCGAGAACGTCGAGCGAGTGGGGGAGGGCCTCAAGGACGTCGTGGTGAGCCTGGTGACCGAGATCCATGCCATAGAGGGAGCCGACCGGATCCGTCGGATCGTCGTGGAGGCCGCGGGGGAGCCCCTCGACATCGTGTGTGGCGCATTCAACTTCGAGGTTGGGGACCGGGTTCCGTTGGCTCCCGTGGGTGCGGTGCTGCCCGGGGGGTTCGAGATCGGCCGGCGCAAGATGCGCGGTGTTCTCTCCAACGGGATGCTGTGCTCGGGCCGGGAGCTCGGGCTCTCCGACGACGGCGCAGGGCTGCTCGTCCTCGGCGACGAGGTAACCGCGCCGCCCGGGACGCCCCTGACCGAGGCGCTCGGCCTGCAGGTGGACACCGTGTTCGACATCACGGTCGAGGGCAACCGCCCCGACGCCTGGTGCATGGCGGGAGTCGCCCGCGACCTGGCGGCCCGTTTGGGCCTTCCCTTCGACCTGCCCGAGCCGCCTCCGCCCGAGCCGAGCGGACGGCCCGTCGCCGACGCGGCACGCGCCGCCGTCGAGGACCTCGATCTCTGCCCCCGCCTCACGGTGTCGGTCTTCACCGACGTCGCCGTCGGTCCCTCTCCGCGGTGGATCGCCCAGCGCCTCGCCCTGGCCGGCATGCGTCCCATCAACAACGTGGTGGACGCATCGAACTACGTGATGCTCGAGCGTGGGCAGCCCACCCATCCCTACGACCTGGCTCGGCTCGGCGGGCGCGGGCTCATCGTTCGTCGCGCCGAGCCCGACGAGAGGCTGGAGACCCTCGACGGGGTCACCCGCACGCTGGACTCGGGCGAGGACTGCCTGATCTGTGATGCGGACAACGTCGCGGTGGGGATCGCCGGCATCATGGGTGGCGCCTCGTCGGAGATCTCCGATTCGACCACCGAGGTGTTGCTCGAAGCGGCCTACTTCACGCCCATGGCCATCGCGCGCACCTCTAAGCGCCTAGGACTGCGCACCGAGGCCTCGGCCCGTTTCGAGCGGGGCTGTGACCCCTGGGGGATCGACGCCTCGGTCCGCCGCTTCACCCAGCTCCTGGGCGAGAGCGTCCCGGCGCTCGCGGTCCGCGACGGCATGCTGGACATCCGGGGCTCGGTCCCCGAGCCCTTCGAGTTGGACCTGCCCATCGCCCGCGTCCAGCGCCAGATCGGCGTGCCGCTCACCGCGGGTGACATTGCGGGGCTCCTCGACCCCATCGGGTTCACGACCCGGGCGGGTGCCGGCGACCAGGTCTCGGTCCTGGTGCCCACCAACCGGCCCGACGTGCGGCCGGCCCCGTACGGGCTCGACGACGTGATTGAGGAGATCGCGCGGATGTTCGGGTACGTCAACGTGCCGCGCCATACGCCGACCTGGCCCCAGCCGGGACACCTCACGACGCTGCAGCGTTCGCGCCGGCTGGCGAAGAGCGTGCTGTGCGGCATGGGCGCCTCCGAGGGCTGGACCAACACGTTCGTCTCCGAAGACGCCCATCGCCGGGTCGGCCTGCGGGGTCCGGCCGTCCGGGTGTCCAACCCCCTCGACGCCGAGGAGCCGTACCTCCGGCGCACGCTCATGCCCGGCCTGCTGGGTGCGCTGGCGTACAACGCGGCGCGCCGCCAGGGGTCCATCCGCCTGTTCGAGGTCGGCGTGGTGTTCTCCCATCCCGAGCAGGGTGCGGCACGGGTCGTGGAGCGCAGTGGCGCCGGCGGGTCGCAGACGGCGGTGCTCCCCGGTGAGCGTGAGCTTCTGGGTGCGGTGTTCGCCTACGAGGACGACGATGCCCGCACCGCCACCGCGGCCTGGCACGTGCTGGGCGATGCCTTCGGGGTGAGCGGGATCCGCCTCGTCGCGCCGACCGGCGACGAAGCGATCCCGGGCCTGCACCCCACCCGTTCGGCCCGGCTGGTCGCCCACCCGGGCGGTCGGGAGATCGGCGCGGTGGGGGAGATCGATCCCGGCGTCGCCGTCGATTTCGGGCTCACGCAGGTCCACGGCTCGGGCACGGTGGCACGGCGCATCGGGTGGCTCGAGGTCGACCTCGGCCTGCTCTTCGACGAGGAGGTCGTCGCCCGGCGCCCGGCGGTGGCCGCGGCCGTGAGTCGCTTCCCATCCTCGGACGTCGATCTCGCCCTGGTGGTCGACGAGGCCGTCGGGGCGGACGAGGTCGCCGACGTGCTCAGAGCGGCGGCGGGCGACGTTCTCGAGTCAGTGGTCCTCTTCGACGTGTACCGAGGACCGGGCATCGGCGAGGGGGTGCGCAGCCTGGCGTACCGCCTGCGCTTCTGCTCGCTCGACCACACCTTGACCGACGACGAGGTCGCCGTGTTGCGGGCTCGCTGCATCGAGGCCGCGGCGACGCGCTGCGGTGCCGTCCTCAGGGGATGACGGGCGGCTCCGGCCCGGACTGCTCGGCGAGGAACTCCTCGAGGGCAGCCCACTCGAGCGGGCGGGCGAGGAGATACCCCTGCCCGCTGTCGCACTCCTCGCGTTCGAGCTGCCGGTACTGCCCGCTCTCCTCAATCCCCTCGGCCAGGGTCTCGAGTCCGAGGGACTTGCCCAGCTGGACCATGGTGCGGATGAGCGCTCCGGACTCGGGCGTGTCGGACATGGCAGAGATGAACGTGCGGTCGATCTTGAGCGTGTCGACAGGGAGCTGCTGGAGGTAGGCCAGCGACGAGTAGCCGGTCCCGAAGTCGTCAATGGCGACCCGCACCCCGGTGGTCTTGAGCGCGGCCAGTCGCGGTACCACGGCGGTCACGTTGCCCATGATGGCCGTCTCGGTGATCTCCAGGATGAGCGAACGGGGGTCGAAACCGGATCGGTTGACGGCCCGCCGGACGTCCTCAATCAGCCGATCGGTCTCGAGCTGGCGGGCCGAGACGTTCACCGACACGTCCAGCTCGTACCCGAGGGCGTGCCAGCGCATACCCTGGCGAGTCGCCTCCTCCAGAACCCAGCGTCCGACGTCGGTGATCATGCCCGAGTCCTCGAGGATGGGGATGAAGGCGTTGGGCTGCACGACGCCGCGTTGGGGATGGCGCCAGCGCAAGAGGGCTTCGACCCCGATGGTCTTCCCGCTCGCCAGGTTGAAGATCGGTTGATAGACGAGGAAGAACTGCCCCAGGCGGAGGGCGTCGCGCAGATCGGACTCGAGCAGGTGGCGGTCCTGGACCGCCGCGTGCATCTCGGGCCGGAAGACCACGACGCAGTCCTTGCCCGCCGCCTTGGCCTCGTACAGGGCGATGTCGGCGTCGCGCAGCAGCTCGGTCGCCGACGGCCGCACCCCGGCGGCGATCCCGACGCTCGCCGTCAGCGTGAGCATGTTCCCGGCCGCACCCTCCACCACGAACGGCTCACGCAGGGAGTCGAGCAGACGCCGGGAGACGAGGTCGGGGCCGTCGTCGGTGGAGCTGCCGTCGACGAGCACGACGAACTCGTCACCGCCGAGGCGGCCGACACTGTCGCTCGCCCGCATGGTCGCCGTGAGGCGGGCGGTGACGGACCGCAGGAGCCGGTCGCCGACGTCGTGCCCGAGCGTGTCGTTGACGTCCTTGAAGCCGTCGAGGTCGATGAGGAGCACGGCGACGGGCAGGTTGCCACGCCGCGCCCGGGCCAGCATCTGCTCGGCGCGGTCGAGGATCAGGGTCCGATTCGGCAGACCGGTCAGCGGGTCGTGCAGGGCCTGGAAGCGGATCTGATCGACCAGGCGGGCGTTCGAGATGGCGATGGAGGCCTGAGCGGCGAGACCCTTCAGGCGATCGGTCAGGTGCGGGGTGACGGCCAGGCGCTCGGGCCCGGTGGTCACGCTGGCCGTCACGTGGCCGATCGTGCTGCCGTTCACGATGATCGGCGCGCCCACCGTGGCCACGGCGCCCAGGTCCGTCGTCCCGAAGACCACCTTGATGCCGTTGTCCGACATCCACTCGGCCGAGCTCTCGGTGAAGTTGCGCGCGTGCATGTAGCGCAGCGCCTCGTCGTGGTATCCGACCCAGCCCGCCAGCCGATATTCCCCGTCGACCGCGCCCAGCCAGTCGCCCGAGTCGAGGAAGACGGCGGCCCGGTCGCAGTCGATGATGTCCGGCACCGCTCGCGCCACCTTGGCGGCCATCTCCTCGGCGCCCACGATCTCGGCCAGGGAGGTGGAGAGCTCCAGGAGCGCGCGGGCCGTGGCGGCCTGGTGCCGGGCCTCCTCGAGCGGCGTCGGCAGCATCGAGAGTGGCGGCGGCGAGCTGGGAGTAGGTCTCGAGCGCCCCTCGTGGCTCCGAAGGGGGAGCGCCGACGCACAGGACACCGTAGTGGCGCAGGGCGGAGGTCACCTCGACCGCCACGTATTCGTTCCCGCCGAGACCGCCGTCGAGCAGGCGGTCGGCGATGGCGACCGCCTCGGACTCGGTGAGCCCGGCGGAGAAAACCGTTCGGGGGCCGCCCATCCGGGGCCGGAGCGCCAGCAGGGCGTCGCGGGACCCTACCGCCCGCATGGTGGAGTCCACGATCCCCCGCAGGACGTCCTCCGTGTCCGCCGTCATCGGGAATGCCCGTTCCTCGCGCTCGATCAGGCTCCCACTACAACACAGTTATGGGTCCGGAGCGGTGATCCCCGTCAGGGATCGAGGAAGCGCAGAACGGCCAGGACCCGCCGATGGTCCGACTGGGAGACCGGCAGGTCGAGTTTGGCGAAGATGTTGGCGACGTGCTTCTCCACCGCCCCTTCGGAGATCACCAGCTGCTTGGCGATCGCCGCGTTGGAGCGGCCTTCGGCCATGCGCGAGAGCACCTCGCGCTCCCGCCCGCTCAGCACGGAGATGGATGCGGTGCGCCGGGAGGTCCCCAGCAGCTGCGTGACCACCTCGGGATCGAGCGCAGTGCCGCCGGCCGCCACCCGTTCGAGCGCTTCGACGAAGTCGCTCACGTCGGCCACCCGGTCCTTGAGGAGATAGCCGATGCCCGCGGCATCGTCGGACAGCAGCTCGGCGGCGTAGCGCGTCTCGATGTACTGGGAGAAGAGCAGGATGCCCAGGCCGGGATGGCGCCGCCGCAGCTCCAGGGCGACCCTGAGCCCCTCGTCGGTGAACGTGGGAGGCATGCGGATGTCGATGACCGCCACGTCGGGACGTTCGTACTCGACGGACCGTTGCAAGGACGCGGGGTCGGCCACCGCACCGGTGATGGTGAAGCCCCGGTCGACGAGGAGTTGGACCAGTCCGTCGCGCAGGATGGCCGAGTCCTCGGCGATGACGACCCGCAGCTCCGACGTCATCAGGCGTGCAGCGGGAGGTCTACGGTGACCACGGTCGGCCCACCCGTCGGGCTCACGATGTCCAGGCGGCCGTCGACGGCGCGCACGCGGTCGGTCAGGCCGGCCAGCCCGCTCGACGACGAGCCCAGCCGACAGAGTTGGGCCCCGCCGACCCCGTCGTCGCGCACGACGATCCGCAGCCACCCTCCGTGCTCCGAGCAGACGACCCCGGCCCGCGCCGCCCGGCCGTGTTGCGCCACGTTGGCCAGGAGCTCGGCCACGCAGAAGTAGGCGATGGCCTCAATGGCCGGCGTCGGCCGGCCGTCCAGCGACAGGGTGAGCTCGGTGGGCACGGTGCAGCGCGCCGCCAGCGTGGCCAGCGCCCCGCCCAGCCCGATGTCGAGCGCCGGCGGATGGATGCCGCGGGCCAGGTCACGGAGCTCGACGATGGCCTCCTTGGCGCCCTGGTGGGCGTCGCCCACCAGGCGGCGGACCTGGTCGAGATCCACGTGCTCGCCCTCGGCCAGCTTCTCCTTGGCCATGCCGAGCCGCATGGCCAGCGCGACCAGCTGGGCCTGCGTGCCGTCGTGGAGGTCGCGCTCAATGCGTCGCAGTCTCGCAGCGGAGGAGTCCACCGTCTGGGCGCGGGCCTGCTCCAGAGAGCGCACGCGCGCCGTCAGGGCATCGGGGGCGAGCAGCACCCGCATGACCCGACGGTCGAGGTAGACGACGGCGCGCACGGCCCACGGAGCGGCGAAGAACAGCAGGACCCCGGCGCAGAAGACCCCGACTCCGTGCAGGAAGCCGTACGGGCCGCCGGAGAAGAAGCCGGAACCGAAGAAGACCAGGGGCAGCCCGAAGACGGGGACGTGCTTGCCCGGGCTGCCCCACAGGGGGTAGGTGAGGCTGAAGAAGGCGTCCCACCACATGGCGAAACCGACGAGGATGCCCAACACGGCCAGGGGGAGCTTGATCATCACGTAGGCCAGGGCCCGCCACCCGGTGCGGTCCCGCAGGGCGGACTGCAGCCAGCCCAAGAAGCCGGGTCGCGCGACGAACGGCTCGGGATCCTCGATCTCCTCGTTGAGCAGCCCGCGGGCCAACTGCCGGTGGATGCCGCCCAGCCCCCTGGCCCCACGGACGGAGAGGGCCACGATGGCCAGTCCGAAGAAGGTGATGGCCAGGATCACACCGGCCCCGAGCGTGATGGCGACGAAGGCCACGCCGATGACGGCCAGCGGAGCGCCGACGGTGAGGAAGGTGAACTCGGACCACGTCCGCCGGTCGAAGGGCTCGCGCCCGACGACCCGCACGATCCCCTTGAGCCGGTCGCCGTGGTGCTCGACGGCCGACGTCACCGCCTCTTTGAGCTGCGCCGCGAACCCCAGTCTCCGTGCCATCGACCTGTCCCTGTGTCACGCGTCACCTCGGATCGGCTGCGCTCGGATCATGTCCCCAACTTACGGAGTTCCGGGCCACAAGAGAATGCCGCTAGCGGGCGTCTCGTACTGGTGCCAGCCGTAGCTCCCGGCCCGACCTGCACCGTACCTGCATGAGTATGCGAATAAATGTATACTGATGCGATGAAGGCGGGGGTTATCGGCGGATCGGGGTACACCGGGGTGGAGCTCCTGCGGCTCCTGACCGGCCATCCGGAGTTGGAGGTGGCGGCGGTGACGTCGCACTCCCACGCCGGTGAGGCAGTGGGGGAGCACACGCCGTCGCTGGCGGCCGCCTACCCCGGGATGCGCTACGGGGCGGCCGACCCGGACCGGTTGGACGACCTCGACGGCCTGGACCTCGTGTTCTGCGCGCTGCCCCACGGGGAGTCGCAGCGCATCGTGCCCGGGCTGCGCGACCGGGTCGGGGTCATCGTCGACCTGGCGGCCGACTTCCGCCTGCGCGACCCCGGCCTGTACCCGGCGTGGTACGGCCGGGAGCACGAGTCGCCCGACCTTCTCGGCGAGGCCGTCTACGGGTTGCCCGAGCTGTTCCGCGGCGGGTTGCCCGGCGCCCGGCTCGTCGCGGCGGCCGGCTGCTACCCGACCGCAGCCGGGTTGGCGCTGGCGCCGCTAGTGCGGGCCGGGCTCGTCGAGACGAGCGGGATCGTCGTCGACGCGGCCTCGGGCGTCTCGGGCGCCGGGAGGGCGCCCTCGGCGGCGCTGCACTTCGGTACGGTCGACGAGGACTTCGCGGCCTACGGGCTCCTCACGCATCGTCACACCCCGGAGATCGAGCAGATCCTCGGCGCCGACGTGCTGTTCACGCCGCATCTGGCCCCCATGGTCCGGGGGATCCTGGCCACCTGCTACGCCCGGCCCACCATGGGCTGCGGCCCGATCTCGACGGGCGACGTGATGGAGGTGCTGCACGAGGCGTACGACTCCGAGCCGTTCGTCGTCGTGACCGAGGGCCCCCCGTCGACCAAGGCCACGGCCTCCTCCAACTGCGCCCACGTCACGGCCCGGGTGGACGGGCGCACCGGCTGGGTGCTGTCGCTGTGCGCCCTCGACAATCTGGTCAAGGGGGCATCGGGGCAGGCGCTGCAGTGCGCCAACGCCGCCCTCGGCCTCCCCGAGGCGACCGGGCTTCCCCGTGCCGGACTGTTCCCGTGAGCGTGGGCGCGTCATGAGCGTGACGGCACCACGGGGGTTCGTCGCGGCGGGAGGCTCGGCCGGGATAAAGGCGGGGGGTGTGCCCGACGTGGCGGTGGTGATCACCGAGGACGGCCGCGCCGTCCCCGCCGCCGGCGTGTTCACCTCCAACCTGGCGGCGGCGGCGCCCGTCGTGGTCAGCCGGGCCCACCTGCGGTCGACGGCGGGGCGGGCCGCCGGCGTGATCCTCACCTCGGGCAACGCCAACGCGGCGACGGGGGAGCGGGGGAGGGACGCCGCCACGCGCCTGTGCGCCGCCGTGGCGCGCGGGGTCGAGGCGCGCCCCGAGGAGGTGCTGGTCTGCCAGACCGGGCTTATCGGGATCCCCTTTCCCATGGCGTCGGTCGAGCCGCACCTGGAGCGGATCGTGGCCTCCCGGCGCGGCACGCCCGAGGCGGGCGCGGCGGCGGCGCGGGCCATCATGACCACCGACACCGTCCCGAAGGTCGCGCTGGTGCGGGGCGACGGGCTCACCGTGGGCGCCATGGCCAAGGGGGCGGCCATGCTGGCGCCGCACATGGCCACCATGCTGGCCCTGTGCACGACCGATGCCGCCGCCGACCCCGAGACGCTCCACGCCGCGCTGCGCGCCGCCGTCGAGGCCTCGTTCAACCGCATGACGGTGGACGGGTGCACCTCGACCAACGACACGGTGCTCGTCCTGGCCAGCGGGAGGGGAGGCACGCCCTCGCTCGGATCCCTCACCGCCGCCCTCACCGAGGCCTGCACCTCGTTGGCCGAGCAGATGGTCGACGACGCCGAGGGGGCGACCAAGGTGGCGCACGTGCGGGTGACCGGGGCCGAGGACGACGACGCGGCCCACACCGCGGCGCGCAAGGTCGCCGACTCCATGCTCGTCCAGTGCTCCCTCAACGGCGAGGACCCGTACTGGGGCCGGGTGGTGAGCGAGCTCGGCTCGGCCGGGGTCGCCTTCGACCTCGACCGGGTGTCGGTGTCCTACGGCGGCGTGGTCGTGTGCGCCGGCGGGGTGGCAGGGGACCACGACGCAGCCGCCGTGGCGGCGCACATGGCGGGACGGCACGTAGAGATCCACTGTGACCTGGGGTTGGGGGGCGGCGCGGCGGCGGTGCTCGGCACCGACCTCGGCTACGGGTACATCGACGAGAACCGGACGACGTCGTGACGCCGGCGAAGAACACCCGGGCGCAACGGGCCGCCGCCCACAACACGGCGTCGCTCCTCGTCGAGGCGTTGCCCTACATCCGGCGCTTCCGGGGCAAGATCGTTGTGGTCAAGTACGGGGGCAACGCGCTCAACGGCGCCGTAGCCGGCACCGACGGGGCCGGGACCGACGGCGCCGGCACCGACGGAGTCGGCACCGGCGGGGCGCTGGCCTCGTTCGCCCAGGACGTCGTGCTCATGCGATCGGTGGGCATCCTGCCCGTGGTGGTGCACGGCGGGGGGCCGCAGATCGGAGCCCTCATGGCCCGGCTGGGCAAGGAGACCGAGTTCCGCGACGGCCTGCGGGTGACCGACGCCGACACGCTCGACATCGCCCGCATGGTCCTGGTGGGCAAGGTGAACCGCGACATCGTCTCGGCCATCAACGTCCACGGGCCCCTGGCGGTGGGCATGTCGGGCGAGGATGCCAACCTCATCACCGCGGCCCAGAGCCATGTCGACCTGGGCTTCGTCGGGAGCGTGGCGGTGGTGGACCCCACGATGCTGCAGCGCCTGGTGGCCGAGGGGATCATCCCGGTGGTGGCCACCATCGGGGCGGACGCGGCGGGGCAGGCCTACAACATCAATGCGGACACCGTGGCCGGCGCGCTGGCCGAGGCCATGCGGGCCGAGAAGCTCATCTTCCTCACCGACGTCGAGGGGCTGCGTGTCGTCCCCGACGACCCCTCCACGCTGATCTACCAGGCCAACCTCGATGTGGTCGACGAGATCCTGCGCGGCGGCGGCGCCGTGGGTGGCATGAAACCCAAGATTGAGGCGTGCGCCCAGGCCGTGCGGGGGGGTGTGGCCCGGGCCCACATACTCGACGGGCGCGTCCCCCATGCCCTGCTGCTCGAGCTGTTCACCGACTCGGGCGTCGGGACGATGGTGTTGCCGTGAGCGGGGTGCTGCCGTGAGCGAGCCGGGCGATCGCAGCGCGCTGATGCGCACCTACGCCGAGCCGCCGGTCACCTTCGTGCGGGGCGAGGGCACCATGCTCTTCGACGCCGCCGGCCGGGGCTACCTGGACTTCATCACCGGGCTGGCCGTGGTGTCGCTCGGCCACGCCCACCCGGTGGTGGCCGAGGCGGTGGCCACCCAGGCCCGGACGCTCAGCCACGTCTCGAACCTCTACGGGAACACCCTGGCGCCCGAGGTGGCGCGCACCATCGACCGGCTGGTGAACGGCGGCGAGGGCCAGGCCGGGGGGCAGGTCTTCTTCTGCAACTCGGGGGCAGAGGCGAACGAGTGCGCACTGAAGCTGGCCCGCCGTTGGGCGGGCGGCCCCTCCCACGCGGCCGGCCGGCACGTGGTGGTCAGCGCGCTGAACTCGTTCCACGGGCGCACCCTGGCCACCCTGACCGCCACCGGCCAACCCGAGAAGCACGCCCCGTTCATGCCGTTGCCCGAGGGCTTCGTGCACGTGCCCTACGACGACGTCGCGGCCCTTGAGGCCGCCATGGACTCGGTCCCGGTGGCCGCCGTCCTGCTCGAGCCGCTGCAGGGCGAGGGGGGTGTCGTGGTGCCGAGCTCGGACTACCTGGGCGCCGTCCGTGCCCTGTGCACCGAGCGCGACGCCCTCTTGATGCTCGACGAGGTCCAGACCGGCCTGGGACGCACGGGCCACTGGTTCGCCTTCCAGGCGCAGGGGTTGGAGCCCGACGTGGTGACCATGGCCAAGGCGCTGGGCAACGGGATGCCGGTCGGCGCGTGCTGGGCCCGGGCCGAGGTGGCCGCCGCCTTCGGACCCGGTGACCACGGCTCGACCTTCGGTGGCCAGCCGCTGGCGCTGTCGGCCGCCCGGGCCACCCTGGCCGTGATGGAGGCGGAGGAGGTGTGCGGGCGGGCCCGGCGCGCCGGGGCGCGGCTGGCTGCCGGGCTGGCCCTCCTCCCCGGCGTGACGTCGGTGCGCGGCGCGGGGCTGCTGTTGGCCGCCCAGCTGGCCACGCCGTCGGCGCAGCAGGTCGCCGCCGCCGCGCTGGCCGGGGGCCTGCTGGTCAACCCGGTGCGCCCCGACGCCGTGCGGGTGGCGCCCCCGCTGCTGGTCGGCGACGCCGAGATCGATGCCGCCCTGGCGATCCTGGCCGCGGCCATGGTCGGGGACTGACGCCGTGCCCAGCCTCTTCGACGTGGACGACCTGTGGCCCGAGAGCTTCGAGCGCGTGCTCGAGCTGGCCACCAGTGACTCGCTGGGCCAGGTGCTCCGCGGCCAGGGCGTGGCGCTGCTCTTCGAGAAGCCGTCGGCCCGCACCCGCAGCTCGACGGAGATGGCGGTGGTGGGGCTGGGCGGGCACCCGGTCTACATCTCCGGGTCCGAAGTGGGCCTCGACCAGCGCGAGTCCGCCGAGGACGTCGCCCGCACGCTGGGCTGCTACCACCGCGTCCTGTGTGCCCGCGTGTTCGACCACGACATGCTGGTGCGCATGGAGTTCGCCCTCGAGAGCGGCGGCTTCGACGTCCCGGTGGTCAACCTGCTCTCCGACGAGGCGCATCCCTGCCAGGCCATCGCCGACGTGCTGACGCTGCGCGAGGCCCTGGGCCCGCTGGCCGGGCAGGTGCTGGGCTACGTCGGCGACGCCAACAACGTGTGCCGCTCTCTGGCCAAGGCGGCGCTGATGGAGGGGATGGACGTCCGCGTGGCCTCGCCCGGCGGCTACTCGTTCTCCGCCGAGGAGGTGGCCGACCTGGCCACCCTGGCCGCCCGGGCGGGGCGCGGCGGGAAGCTGTCGACGACCCACGACCCCGAGGTCGCCGTGGGCGGAGCCGACGCGCTCTACACCGACGTCTGGACCAGCATGGGGCAGGAGGAGGAGCGGGAGGCCCGCCACGCCGCGTTCGCCGGCTTCACCATCGACGACGCGCTGCTGAGCCTGGCCGAGCCGGACGTGGTGGTGCTGCACTGCCTCCCGGCCCACAGGGGCGAGGAGATCGCGGGCTCGGTGCTCGAGGGCCCGCACAGCGTGGTGTGGAGGCAGGTGACCCACCGGCAGACCGCCATGCGGGGGATACTGGCCTGGGCGGTGGAGGAGTGACCACCAAGAACCAGCGCCAGCACCGCATCGCCAAGTTGCTGGAGGCGCAGGCGGTGACCAGCCAGAGCCAGCTCGTGGCCCTGCTGGCCGAGCAGGGGGTGGAGGCGACGCAGACAACGGTGTCGCGGGACCTCGAAGACCTGGGGGCGGTGAAGGTCCGGCTCCCGGCCGGCGAGTCGGCCTACGCCCTCCCCGAGCTCCCCGCCCACCAGGTGGCGCCCGAGGTGCACCTGCGCAGGGTGCTGGGTGAGTGGGTCGTGGAGATCGCGCACTCGGGCAACCTGGTGGTGCTGCGCACGCCGCCCGGCTCGGCCCATGTCGTAGGCTCGGCGCTCGATCGGAGCGGGCTGGAGGGAGTCGTGGGAACGGTTGCCGGTGACGACACCGTCCTGGTCGTCGTGGACGATGATCTGGGGGGCAGGGCGATGGCGGCCCGGCTCGGTGATGTGGCCGGACTAGCACGCAACGGAAGGGACTGAACATGGCTGAGCGGGTTGTGTTGGCCTACAGCGGCGGCCTCGACACATCGGTGGCCGTCCGCTGGCTCATCGAGAACGAGGGGGTCGAGGTCGTCGCCGTCGCCGTCGACGTCGGCCAGGCGGCCGAGCGGGGTGGCGAGGACTGGGATGCCATCCGTTCCCGCGCGCTGGCCGCCGGCGCGGTGGAGGCCGTGGTGGTCGATGCCCGCCGGGAGATGGCCGAGCAGTTCTGCATGCCGGCCCTACAGGCCAACGCGCGCTACGAGGGCAAGTACCCGCTCGTCTCCGCCCTGTCCCGTCCGGTCATCGTGCGCCACCTGGTGGCCGAGGCCCGCCGCCACGGCGCCACGGCGGTGGCCCACGGGTGCACCGGAAAGGGGAACGACCAGGTCAGGTTCGAGGTGGGCACGCGCTCGTTGGCCCCGGACCTGTCGATCTACGCGCCGGCGCGCGTCTGGGGACTCACCCGCGAGGACTGCGTCGAGCTGGCCGCCAAGTGGGAGATCCCCATCACGGTCACCAAGGACCGGCTGTACTCCATAGACGACAACCTGTGGGGCAAGGCGATCGAGTGCGGTGCGATCGAGGATCCGTGGGCCCCCGCTCCCGACGACGTCTACACGCTGACCCGGCCCACCGAGACCGAGCCGGTCGAGGTCGTCGTCGGGTTCACCGCCGGCGTACCCGTCTCGCTCGACGGCGACTCCCTGGACCCCGACGCCCTCATCGCCCGCATCGGGAGGATCGCCGGGAGCCGCGGCTTCGGCCGGTTGGACATGGTGGAGAACCGCCGGGTGGGGATAAAGAGCCGGGAGGTCTACGAGTGCCCGGCCGCGCTGTCCCTGCTGGTCGCCCACGCCGATCTCGAGGACCTCACGCTGGAGCGCGATCTGCACCACGAGAAGGCACGCCTCGAACCGCGCTGGTCCGAGCTGGTCTACGACGGCATGTGGTTCTCGCCGCTCAAGTCGGCGCTCGACGCGTTCATCGCCGAGTCCCAGCGCCACGTCACCGGTGAGGTGCGCCTGCGCTTCGACCCGCCGGGCACCTGCACGGTGGTCGGCCGGCGCAGCCCGGTGGCGCTCTACGACCACGACCTGGCCACCTACGACGCATCGGACTCGTTCCGCCACGCCGACGCCGAGGGGTTCGTCCGGCTGTGGGGACTGGGCGTCGCCACCTGGTCCGCTCGTCAGGGCCCGGGCAGCTCATGACCCTGTGGAGGGGCCGCATCTCGACGGGGATGGCCGAGTCCGTCGCCGACTTCACGATCAGCCTCCCCGTCGACCGGGTGTTGGCCCCCGACGACCTCGCCGGCTCGCGCGCGCACGTCAAGGGGCTGGGCAAGGTCGGCCTCCTGACCGAGGACGAGGTCTCGCAGCTTCTCGGCACGCTCGATCTGGTGGCCGAGGAGTTCGAGACGGGATCGTTCGCCTTCGAGCCCGGGGACGAGGACGTCCACACCGCGGTCGAGCGCCGGGTGACCGAGCTGGCCGGTGAGGCGGTCGGTGCCAAGCTGCACACCGGGCGGAGCCGCAACGACCAGGTCGCCACGGACCTCCGCCTGTGGTGCCGCCGTTCGCTGGTCGCCGTGGCCGGCGAGGTCATGGCCCTGCAGGACGTCCTCGCCGACCGGGCGCGGGACGCCGTGGACGTCTACCTGCCCGGCTACACCCACCTGCAGCGGGCCCAGCCCGTCCTGCTGGCCCACCACCTGCTGGCCCACGGGTGGGCGCTGGCGCGGGACGTGGACCGGATCCTGGTCACCGTGGACCGCCTGAACATCTCGCCCCTGGGTGCGGGCGCGCTGGCCGGTTCGTCCCTCCCGCTCGACCCCGACTTCGTGGCCGCGGAGCTCGGCTTCCACGGCCGCTTCGAGAACTCGCTCGATGCCGTCTCGGACCGCGACTTCGTGGCCGAGGCGCTGTTCGACATCGCCCTCTTGGGCGTGCACCTCTCGCGCCTCGGAGAGGAGCTGGTGCTGTGGTCCACCGAGGAGTTCGGGTTCTGCACGATCGACGACGCCTACGCGACGGGCAGCTCGATGCTGCCGCAGAAGAAGAACCCCGACGTCGCCGAGCTGGCGCGCGGCAAGACGGGACGGTTGATCGGCCATCTGGGCGCGGTGCTCATCACCCTCAAGGGCCTGCCGCTGGCCTACAACCGCGACCTCCAGGAGGACAAGGAGCCCCTGTTCGACGCCGTCGTGCAGGTGACGCGCGCGCTCGTCGCGCTGCGCGGCGTCTACGCCACGGTCACCTGGAACGAGGATCGCATGCAGCGCGCCGCCGACGGCCCGGCCGCTGCGGCGGTGGATCTGGCCGAGTGGCTGGTCGAGCGGGGCATGGCCTTCCGCCAGGCGCACGCGCTGGTGGGTGGGTTGGTGCGCGACTCGCTGGAACGTCACGTCCCCCTGGCGGAGCTGGTGGCGGCCCATCCGGACCTGGGAGAGGTCGCCGTCGAGCTCCTCGAGCCCGGAGTTGCGGTCACCCGCCGTCGTACTCCGGGCGGGGCGGGCGCAGGACCCGTGGCCGAGCAGACCGAGCGCTTCGCCCGCCGCCGTGAGGTCGACCGCACCCGCCTGGCCCATTGGTGACCTGCGGAGGTTGAACTTCGGCGCCCCATGGCGTACACCTGGGGTGTGGAGCGGATGAGCGGCATCGACCCCCTGTTCGTCTACTCCGAGACGCCGGTGACCCCCATGGAGGTGGCGTACGCCTGCGTCTTCGATCCGGCGGCGTCCATGGCCGGGTACTCCTTCGAGGCCGTCCGGCGGGTGCTGGCCGAGCGGGTGCCTGCACTGGCGCCCCTCCGCCGCCGGCTCATGGCGGTGCCGCTGGGGCTCGATCACCCCCGCTGGGTGGACGATCCCGATTTCGACCTCGACAACCATCTGCACCGGGTCGCCCTGCCGGCGCCCGGCGGGGAGGCCGAGCTGTGCGGCATGGCCGCCGATGTCATGGGCCGGCCCCTGCCGCCGGACCAGCCCCCCTGGGAGATGCACGTCGTCGAGGGCCTGGAGGGTGGCCTGGTCGGGCTGATCGCCAAGGTGCATCATGCGGTGACCGACGGCGTGGCCGGGGTGCAGCTCATGGCCCAGCTCCTCGACCTCGGCGCCGAGGGGCGACCGGTGGCCGCCATCTACCCGGCGTGGCTGCCCTCGGCCCTGCCGACGAGCGTGCAGCTGGTGACCGACGCCCTGCCCAACGTCGTCACCAGCCCGATCCGGGCCGTCCGCGCGTTGCGCGAGATAGGCCGCACCGCGGTGCGCCTGGCGCGGTGCGCCCTGGACGGCGCCACCGGGCCCCTGTCGATCCCGGCGGGCGCGCCGGCCACGTTCGAGACCCCGGTCGGCGCCCGCCGGGTCGTCTCGTTCGCCCGGCTCAGCCTGGGCCAGGTGCAGTCCCTGCGGGAGCGCTTCGGCGTCACCGTCAACGACGTGGTGCTCGCCGTCTGCTCCGGGGCGTTGCGCACGCACCTGGCCGAGCACGACCAGGAGACGGGCGACCCCCTGGTGGCGGTGGTGCCGGTCTCGGTGCGGGGACGGCTCGACGACGAGCCCCTGGGCAACCGTCTCTCGGCCATGTTCGTGCCCCTGAGCAACGATCGGGATCGGCCCCTGGACCGCCTCCGGGCGATCGTGTCCACCAGTGCGTCGGCCAAGGCGCAGGAGCGGGCCGTCGGGTACGGGCCCATGGCCGCGGCGGTGTCCGAGGCCTTCCCGCCCGCGCTGGCGCGGCCCGTCATCCGCCTCGGGATCCAGTGGGGGGCCCTGCGCCGGCTGCGGGCGGGTAACCTCATGATCTCCAACGTGCCCGGTCCCGAGGTCCCCCTCTACTTCGCCGGCATGCGGATGGTGGCCGCCTATCCCCTCGGCCCGGTCATTGACGGCGTGGCGCTCAACATCACCGTGCAGAGCTACCGCGACTCGCTCTTCGTCGGGATGAACGCCGGTGCGGCGGCCGTGCCCGACCTGGCCGGCCTGGCCCGTTCGATGGTCCACGAGCTCGACCACCTGACCATCGCCGCGGCGATGGACGTGTTCGAGGCGGGCTGATCTGCGGCGGGCGGACCTCCTGGGCGACCCGGTGGACGTC
>CAVZZJ010000007.1:0-517500 GCA_963779735.1 uncultured Acidimicrobiaceae bacterium | reverse complement strand
TGCACGAATGGCGTAACGACTTTCCTACTGTCTCAACCACAGACCCGGCGAAATTGAAGTACGAGTAAAGATGCTCGTTAGCTGCATCAGGACGGAAAGACCCCGTGGACCTTTACTATAGCTTGATGTTGGGTTTTGGTACGATTTGTGTAGGATAGGTGGGAGACTTTGAAGCATTGGCGCCAGCCAGTGTGGAGTCATCCTTGAAATACCACCCTTTTCGTGCCGGGACTCTAACTTCGGTCCGTGATCCGGATCAGGGACAGCGTCAGGTGGGTAGTTTGACTGGGGCGGTCGCCTCCTAAATTGTAACGGAGGCGCCCAAAGGTTCCCTCAGGCTGGTTGGCAATCAGCTGTCGAGTGCAATGGCAAAAGGGAGCTTGACTGCGAGACCTACAAGTCGAGCAGGTGCGAAAGCAGGGCATAGTGATCCAGCGGTTGCTTATGGAAGCGCCGTTGCTCAACGGATAAAAGGTACCCCGGGGATAACAGGCTCATCTTCCCCAAGAGTCCATATCGACGGGAAGGTTTGGCACCTCGATGTCGGCTCGTCGCATCCTGGGGCTGAAGCCGGTCCCAAGGGTTGGGCTGTTCGCCCATTAAAGCGGTACGCGAGCTGGGTTTAGAACGTCGTGAGACAGTTCGGTCCCTATCCGATGCAGCCGTAGGAGATTTGAGAAAGGCTGTCCCTAGTACGAGAGGACCGGGACGGACGTAGCTCTCGTGTGCCAGTTGTCCTGCCAAGGGCACGGCTGGTTTGCGACCTACGGGTGGGATAAGCGCTGAAAGCATCTAAGTGCGAAGCCCGTTTCGAGATGAAATCTCCCACAGGGTTAACCTGGTAAGGCCCGTGGCTAGACGACCACGTTGATAGGCCGGAGGTGTACGTGCGGCAACGCATTCAGCCGACCGGTACTAATCGGCCGAGGGCTTGGGAACATTGCTCGTGCTCGCTTTGGAACGCTCAGGGGTTGCGGTGACGCGATCCCCAGGCCACGTATGTGGCCGAGCGCACGGTTTCCGGTGGCCATGGCGGCGGGGAAACACCCGTTCCCATTCCGAACACGGCAGTTAAGCCCGCCCGCGCCGATGGTACTTGGGGGGAGGCCCCCTGGGAGAGTAGGTCGCCGCCGGGATTTCTGAGACACAGGGCCCCTCGAGTTCGCTCGGGGGGCCCTTGTCGTTCATACTGCGGCCTATGCCGGTCCCCATGGTGGCGCGTGACACGGAGGAGGCGCACCGCGCCTCCACGCCCCTCGAGCTGCTCTTCGACCTCTGCTTCGTCGTGGCCGTGTCGCTGGCGGCCGGGGAGCTCAACGCCAGCCTTTCGGTGAACCACTTCGAGACGGGCGTGGTCGGCTATCTCATGGTTCGCCTCGGCCTACGACGTCGACGACGTGGCCTACCGGCTGCTGACCTTCGTGCAGATCGTCGGCGTCCTGATCCTCGCCGCCGGCGTCCCGGCGGCCTTCGCCCACGGCGAGTTCGCCACCATCACTGTCGGCTACGTGGTGATGCGGGTGGCCCTGGTGACCCAGTGGCTGCGGGCGGCCCAGGGGGAACGGTCCGGGCGCTCTGCCGCACGGCGGTACGCCGTCGCCATCACGCTCCTCCAGGTCGGGTGGGTGGCTCGTCTCTTCGTGCCGCACCGTGCCGCCGAGGTGGCCTTCTACGTCCTGGCGCTGGCCGAGATGCTGGTCACGGCGTGGGCGGAGAGCGGCGGTCGGGGGACCGGTGGCCATCGCGGTGGCCCTCTACCTGTTGGTCACCGGCGCCGTGCAGGCGCGGATGACCCCCACGGCGGTGCCATGGGTGCCGTCGTGGTGGGCCTGGTGGTGGTGGACCGGATGGCGCCGGGGCTCCATCGAACCCTTACTCGCCTAAACTCGGCCGATGCCTCCCGATTCCCCCCGGCCTGATCGGCGCGCCTCCGCGTCGGGGCGAGGCACCGGATCGGGTAGCGGGAAGGCCAGGCCGGGGGCGCCCAGGGCCCGTCCGAGCGGGGCCGGGGGGCGGCGCGTCGAGGGGGGCGGCGGACGCCCTCCACGCCGGGCGGCCACCAGGCGCGCTGAGGACGAGGAGCCGACCCGGGCGGGGTCGGGGCGCAGCGCCCAACCTGCCCGCGGTCCCTCGCGCCGCGGCCCGGGACGACGAGCCACTGCCCAAAGAGGCCAAGAAGTGGGGGAACGTCGCCCGTCGGGGGGCGCGCGAGGTGAGCGCCAGGCAGGCCGACGGCCAACAACGGACGGCCCGCTTCTCCGACGACCAGGAGCGGCGCAGGACGGCGCCTCCGCCCCGGCCCGAGCCGTGGGTCAGGATCGACGGATCGCCTGACGAGTGGGACGACCCGGCGGGGACGGGACGGACCGGACGGGGGGCACGGACGGGGCGGACCGGTTCACCGACCACCGGCGTCGATCGAGCCGCCAGGGCCGGTGGCACGGCCGTCTCCACGCTCACCGCACGCAAGGTGCTCCCGCCGGAGATCGCGGCGGAAATCCGCACCGCAGCCTACGGGGCCACCGTGCCGCACCGGGAGCGGTTGGTGGAGCGCGCCGAGTCGGCCTACGGCGCCTATGAGCGCGGGCGCTACCAGGACGCGCTACGGGCCATCCGGCCGGTGGCCGAAGAGGCCCCCGGTGTCGCCGCTGTGCGCGAGCTGGCCGGTCTGGCCTCGTACCGGTCCGCCAGGTGGCGCGACGCAGTCCGGCACCTGGCGGCCCATGCCGCCCTGACCGACTCGGTCGAGCATCTCCCGATCCTCATGGACTGCCAGCGGGCCCTGGGCAAGCCGAAGAAGGTGGCGGACCTGTGGACCCAGCTCCGGCAGAGCTCGCCCGAGCCCGACGTGCTGGCCGAAGGTCGGATCGTCGCCGCGGCGTCGCTGGCCGACAGCGGCGACCTGCAGGGCGCCATCGCCATGCTGGCCACCGCGGGGGCGACCAAAGCTTTGCGCAACCCCTCGAACCGGCACGTACGGCAGTGGTATCTCCTGGCCGACCTGTACGAGCGGGCCGGCGACGTTCCGCGGGCCCGTGAGCTGTTCGAGCGCGTGCTGCGGGCTGACCGGGAGGCCTACGACGTGGCGGACCGGCTGGCGGGACTGGGCCCGGTGCGCAGACCGCGCTCGAGCAGCTCGCGCGGCAGCCGGGGCAGCCATGGCAGCCGGCCGGGCCCCAAGGGTGTCACGAGGTCGGACCCACCACGGTGACCAGGGTCCCGATCGGCGTCAGCGGCCAGAGCATGCCGGCGTCGGCGACGGTCATTTCGACGCAGCCGTTGCTCTGGGGGAAGCCGTACTGGGCGCGCACGAAGCCGTGCAGGGCATCGCCCCCGTTGAAGAAGCTGGCCCACGGCACGTCGGGATCGTCGTAGGTCGTCCCGTTGGGGTTGGTCCCCTTCATGACCGACGACGTCACGTGCTCGAAGACCGGATAGGTGCCGTCCGTCGTGTCGGCGCCCGGTGCGCCGGTGTTGACCGGGATGTTCGTGTACTGCACCGCTCCGTCGTCGTAGAGGGTCAGGCTCTCGGGAAGCACCTTGGAC
Source organism: uncultured Acidimicrobiaceae bacterium (assembly GCA_963779735.1). Taxonomy (GTDB): domain Bacteria; phylum Actinomycetota; class Acidimicrobiia; order Acidimicrobiales; family RAAP-2; genus Bog-473. Next base: position 513,954 of record CAVZZJ010000007.1, on the reverse strand, counting down.
ACGAGCACGTAGTTGTAGGGGGCGGGGTCGTCTCTGGCGGCCGCCACGTCGCCCAGGAGCGCCGTCCACACCTCGGGGCCGGCCAGCCCGTCGACGGCCAGCCCGTTCTGGTTCTCGAACGTCATCACCGCCGCCTTGGTGATCACGTTCGGCTCTCCTTGGACCCACAACGAGGTCAACGTGGCCGGCAGGCCGGGCCAGCGCCAGGCGAAGCTGCCGTACTGTGGCTGCACCTCGTCCACGGACGGCGGCGCGTCCCCGTACGCGGTGAAGCTCAGGGGCAGATAGCCGAGCTCGGCCAAGAGCTCCTGGAGCCGGAGGAAGTTGCCGTCGGCCACGGTGAAACCGAACGACGTGCTCTCGCTCAGGTAGCGCCCGTCCGACGACCGCATACCTTGGGGCCCTCCCGGTACGGTCACCACCTCGCTCGAGGACGGGATGAGCGGCGCGTCGAGGTCGTAGCGCACGCTCGTCGAGCTGGTCTGCACCCACCTTCCGGCCACGGCGGGCGTGAGGGTCGGCGTCACGGTCCCCAGGGTGACGGGCGAGGAGAACGTGATGTGAATGTCGGCATTCGAGGGCGCCGCCTGCGTCCCCGCCGCGGGGGAGATGGAGCGGATGGAGAGGGGGACGGCGGGGACAACGGTGGTTGGAGGGCTCACCGCCTTCTTGTCGTCCGTGGAGGATCTCCCGAGCTCGTAGGCCACGCCGACGGCGACGATGATCAGGAGGCACGCGGCGGCCGCCATGAGCCAGGCCCGCCGTCGGCGCGGCGATCTCCCGTGAGCCTCGAGCACCCGCATGACTGCAGGGTACGTCGCGCAGGCGAGGAAGATGGTTCGCTGGACGTTTAGGATTGCCCCCCATGAGCCTCGATCTCCACACCATCCTGGGCGACGAAGCCGACTCGCTCCTCGGGCACAGCGCCAAGGCGTTTCCCTCGGAGGGACTGGTGCTACCGGGCCCGGACTACCTGGGTCGGGTGTTCGCCGACAGCGACCGCTCGCCCACGGTGCTGCGCAACCTGGGCACGATGTTCAACCATGGCCGACTGGGCGGCACCGGCTATCTCTCCATCCTCCCGGTCGACCAGGGCATCGAGCACTCGGCAGCGGCCAGCTTCTCCAAGAACCCGGCCTACTTCGACCCGGTGAACCTGGTTGAGCTGGCGTTGGCCGGGGAGTGCAACGCCGTGGCCACCACGCTCGGGACCCTCGGGTTGGTCTCGAGGCGGTTCGTGCACCGCATCCCGTTCATCGTCAAGCTCAACCACAATCAGTTCCTGCACTACCCCAACACCTACGACCAGATCATGTTCGCCTCGGTGGGCCAGGCCTTCGATCTCGGTGCCTCCGGTGTGGGCGCCACCATCTACTTCGGGTCCGACGACGCCGACCGGGAGCTGCAGGAGGTCTCCCGGGCCTTCGCCGAGGCGCACCGGCTGGGCATGTTCACCGTGCTGTGGTGCTACCTGCGCAACGCCGCCTTCCAAAAGGACGGGGTGAACTACGAGGTGTCCGCCGACCTGACCGGCCAGGCGAACCACTTGGGTGTGACCATTGAGGCCGACATCATCAAGCAGAAGCAGCCGGAGAACAACGGCGGCTACACCGCGCTGGGCTTCGGCAGAACCGATCCACTCGTCTACAGCGAGCTCACCACCGACCACCCCATCGACCTGACCCGTTGGCAGGTGGTGAACTGCTACGCCGGACGCATCGGTCTCATCAACTCGGGCGGCGAGTCCAAGGGTGACGACGACATGGCCCAAGCCGTGCGCACCGCCGTCATCAACAAGCGGGCCGGCGGCATGGGGCTGATCGTCGGCCGCAAGGCGTTCCAACGACCGCTGGCCGACGGCGCCGCCCTGATCCACGCCGTGCAGGACGTCTTCCTGAGCGACGAGGTGACCATCGCCTGACCGCCCGACGCATCCGATGACGGGCCATCGGGCCGGCTCCCGGTCGTGGCGAAGGCTCCGCCGGCCACCGGAGTAAGATGGACACCCGAACGAAAGATTCGGCCGGGCAGTGTGGCGCGCCTCGCGCCTGGGCCCGTGCAGGGCGCGAAGAGACGAGATGAGGGAGCCCCGTGGCATCGGGAACGCACCAGGAAACAGCCCAGCTCGACCAGGTCATCGTCCGGTTTGCCGGGGACTCGGGCGACGGCATGCAGCTGACGGGGGATCGCTTCACGACGTCGAGCGCGCTGATGGGCAACGACCTGTCGACGTTCCCGGACTTCCCGGCGGAGATCAGGGCCCCGGCCGGGACGTTGAACGGCGTCTCCGCCTTCCAGGTCCACATCTCCGATCACGACATCCTCACCCCGGGCGATTCGCCCAACGTCCTGGTGGCCATGAACCCGGCCGCTCTGAAGGCCAACATCGACCTGATGGACAAGGGGACGATCATCCTGGTCAACAGCGACGCGTTCGAAGACCGGAACCTGGCCAAGGCGGGCTACGCCGAGAACCCCCTGACGGACGGCTCGCTGGGCGCGTACACGGTCTACGAGGTACCGATGACCTCCATCACCCAGGAGGTGTGCAAGGAGGCGGGCGTCAAGCCGCGCGATGCCGAGCGCTCGAAGAACTTCTTCGCCCTGGGCCTGGTCAGTTGGCTCTACACACGCCCGATCGAACCGACACTCGAGTGGATCGGCAACCGGTTCGGCTCCCGTCCCCAGGTGGCCGAGGCCAACACGCGGGCCTTCCGGGCCGGCTTCGACTTCGGCGAGACGGCCGAGCTCTTCGAGTCCAACTACGAGGTGCGCCCCGCGACCTTCGAGCCGGGAGAGTACGTGCAGGTGACGGGCAACTCCGGTCTGGCCTGGGGCCTGATCACCGCGTCCCGCCTCGCCGGGCTTCCCCTCTTCTTGGGTAGTTACCCGATCACACCGGCCTCGGACATCCTCCACGAGCTCAGTCGGCGCAAGGAGTTCGGCATCCGGACCTTCCAGGCCGAAGACGAGATCGCCGGCGTGGGGGCGGCGCTGGGTGCGGCGTTCGGGGGATCCCTCGGGGTGACCACCACCAGCGGGCCCGGGCTCGACCTCAAGTCGGAGACCATCGGCCTGGCCATCAACCTCGAGCTGCCCCTGGTGATCGTCGACGTGCAGAGAGGCGGGCCCTCCACCGGGTTGCCCACCAAGACCGAGCAGGCCGACCTGCTGCAGGCCATGTACGGCCGCCACGGCGAGGCCCCCCTCCCCATCATCGCCCCCCAGACCCCGAGCGACTGCTTCGCCATCGCCATTGAGGCCGTCCGCCTGGCCGTCAAGTACCGCACACCGGTCATCGTTCTGTCGGATGGCTACCTGGCGAACGGGGCCGAGCCGTGGCGATTGCCCGACCTCGACGCCCTCCCGTCCATCGACCCCGAGTTCGCGGCGGCGCCGAATCACGTCGACGAGGACGGAAACGAGTCGTTCTGGCCCTATATCCGCGATCCCGAGACACTGGCCCGCCCCTGGGCCCCCCGGGGCTGCCCGGCCTGGAGCATCGCATCGGTGGCCTCGAGAAGGCCGACGGCAGCGGTAACGTCTCCTACGACGGGGTCAACCACGAGCGCATGGTCCACCTGCGCCGCGACAAGATCGCCGGCATCGCCTCCGACATCCCGCTCCTTGAGGTCAACGACGAGACGGGCGACGCCCAGCTGCTGCTGGTGAGCTGGGGCTCGACCTACGCCGCCGTGGCCGCCGGGGTCAAGCGGGTCCGGGCTCGGGGCATGAAGGCGGCGCACGCGCACCTGCGCTACCTCAATCCCTTCCCGTCCAACCTGGGCGAGGTCCTGGGGCGGTACAGCCAAGTGCTGGTGCCCGAGATCAACCTGGGGCAACTCAGCCGGATCCTCCGGGCGGACTTCCTGGTCGACGCCCAGTCGCTGAGCAAGATGCAGGGCGTCCCCTTCCGCATCATTGAGATTGAGGCCGCCATCACCGCAATTCTCGGAGGGAACTCATGACGACGACGGCCATCCCGGTGACGACCCGGAAGGACTGGAGCAGCGACCAGGAGGTGCGCTGGTGCCCGGGCTGTGGTGACTACTCCATCCTGGCCGCCGTGCAGATGCTGATGCCTGATCTCGGCGTCCGGAGGGAGAGCACCGTGTTCCTCTCCGGGATCGGTTGCGCCGCCCGCTTCCCCTACTACATGAACACCTACGGGATGCACTCCATTCACGGTCGCGCCCCGGCCATCGCCACCGGCCTGGCCACCAGCCGTCCCGACCTCGACGTGTGGGTGGTCACGGGGGACGGTGACGCGCTCTCCATCGGCGGCAACCACCTGATCCACGCGTTGCGGCGCAACGTGCGGGTCCACATCTTGATGTTCAACAATCAGATCTATGGCCTCACCAAGGGGCAGTACTCGCCGACCTCCGAGGTGGCCAAGGTCACCAAGTCGACCCCGTTCGGCTCGCTCGACACGCCCTTCAACCCCGTGAGCCTGGCCCTGGGGGCGGAGGCCACCTTCGTGGCCCGCACCCACGACATGGACCGGGCCCACATGCAGGAGACCTTCCGTCGGGCGCACGAGCACAACGGCGCCGCATTCGTCGAGGTGCTGCAGAACTGCAACGTCTTCAACGACGGCGCATTCGAGAAGATCACCGGCAAGGAGGTGCGCCCGAACATGCTCATCCCCCTGGTGCACGGGCAGCCGATCGTGTTCGGTGCCGAGGGGGAGGAGCGCGGCGTGGCGCAACGGCCAGACGGGGGGTTGGAGATCGTCTCGGTGGCCGACGCGGGCTCCGCCGCCCTGCTGGTGCACGACGAGAAGCGCGACGATCCCGGGCTGGCGTTCGCCCTCTCGCGCCTGGCGCGCGGGCCGTACGAGCCGACCCCGATCGGCGTCTTCAGGGCGGTCGATCGGCCCGAGTACGGGGAGCAGATGTCCGAGCAGATCGTGCAGTCCCAGGACAAGCGCGGCGCCGGCGACATCGCCGCCCTGTTGCGATCCGGGTCGAGCTGGACGATCGACTGAGGCCGACCGTCAGCGGTGGCGGCGATCGAATGATTGACGGGTGAACGGGGGTTCTGTAAGGTCCTGGTCGCTCGTGGGCCCGGAGCCCAGAGCCCGACAAAGGGGTTGACAACTTGCTCGCATACACGTACCCGCTCTTGGACCTGTTCGGCACGATGCTGGGCCTGTTCGTCTTCATCATCTGGTTCTGGTTGCTGATCATCATCTTCACCGACATCTTCCGGAGTAAGGACATGGGCGGGGGCGCCAAGGCCCTGTGGGTCATCTTCGTGATCATCCTGCCCTTCCTCGGAATACTCGTGTACCTGATCGCCCGCGGAGGAAAGATGCACGAGCGGGCCGCCGAGGCCGCCCAGCAGCAGCAGGAAGCCATGGACCAGTACATCAAGCAGGCGGCCGGGACCTCCAACACCGGTGACGAGCTTGCCAAGCTGGCCGACCTGAAGGAAAAGGGCGTGATCACCCAGGCCGAGTTCGACAGCCAGAAGGCGAAGCTCCTGGCCTGATCGGCCGGTCAGGCCGCCGCCACGGCTGCCCCGGGAGTCGGCGCCCCGTAGCGCCGGCGGAAGAGCACGTACGCGACCGGCCCGGCCAGCATCGGGAGCCAGTAGGACGCCAGCCTGTAGGTCAGCGTGGCCAAGAAGGCATCGCCGCCGTTGACCCCGGCCAGCACGAGCATGCCGGCCAGGCTGGCCTCGACGATGCCCAGACCGCCCGGGGTGATCGGCACGAGCCCGACCAGACCGGCTACGGCGTAGGCCAAGAGCACGAGCGAGGGCCGCGGGTGGCTTCCCGTGGCCCGCAGGGCGGCGAGCAGGCAGGCGTAGTCAAAGGCCAGCCGCCCCGCGGAGAGCAGCACCGCGTCGCGCCATTTCTGGCCGAGGACCGACCTGATCACGTCGCGCTGGCGCAGGAGGCGTCGATCCAGTCCCTCCATCGGACTGCGGTTGCGCGCCACGGCGTTGTGGACGCGCTGGACGGCGCGGCCCGCGGCCGCCAGGGGCCTGTCGGTGACCAGGATCACTGCGCCGAACCCGGCGAAGACGAAGAATCCACCGATGCCGATGAACGCGGTGTGCGCCAGGCCGCTGCTGACCGGAGCGCCGAACACGATGGCCGGGAGGGCGAAGATGGGCAGCGCCAAGAGCCCGCCGATGCCCAGCAGCGAGAAGGCCGTCAGTCCGCCGACGGCGGTGTCGGGATCGATCCCAGCCGTGGCGAGCATGCGGTACTGGACCGCCGCGCCGGCCGCGTCGCCGGCCGGGAGGATGTTGGTGATGGCGTTGCCCGACAGCTGTGCGGTGACCACCGCGAACCAGCCGCGGGTCCTCAGCGCCAGTCGCTGGAGGCCGAAGGTGCATGTGAAGTGGGCCACCTCGGCCACCACGGCCGCCGCGAACCAGATCGGGTCCAACGTGGAGAGCCGCGGCCATGCGGCCAGCACCTCGGTGATGCTGGGGAGCACCAGGTAGATGGCCACTCCGGCGATGACCACGACGACCACCCGCTTGACCACGCTCTTCCATCCGAGCGGGCGCGACCGTTGGGCATCGATCGATTGGGCCATCGCCTGCGTGGGTGTGGGATCGCCGGCGTCAGGGGGGCCCGAAGGGCCCGGGGGGGAGGAGCCGTTCATGGGCAGGTCCCATGGCGCCCGACGAGGGGCGGAGCCACCCCGGCGACGTCCATGGAGGGCATGGTACGACCTTGAGGTACGCGCCGGCTATGGGTCCAGGGCGCGGAACACCATCCCGGTCCGGGGCTTGGGGCTGAAGTAGGTCGTCTTCGGCGGCATCTGGGTGCGCTTCTCCGCCCACCGCTCAATCTGGCTCACGGTGACCGGGCGGAGCAGGAACGCCGCCTGCGCCTCGCCGCCGCTAAGGGCCGCCATGGCCTCGGCGACGCTGTGCTGGTGGGTGGACTCGTGCGCCGGCAGGTGCGCCAGGAGCACGGCGATGAGGCTGGAGTCGAGATCGTTGCCCGCCGCGTCGTACGTCACCTCGAGTGGCAGGAGGAGGTAGGCGTCGCCACCGCTGACGAGGGCGAGCGAACGCGAGTCGGCCAAGGCGCCGAGGGTGCGCTCGTCCGCGGCGCCGGCGCGCACGACGTCGAACCATGCCGCGCACGCCCCGACGAGGTCGAAGTCCGGCGGCAGGCCCGAGATGGTTCGATGGATGGCGCCCACCGTCAGCTGGTCCTCGGCCAGCTCCACGATGAGCGCCAGCACGTGATCGTGGGGCCCGGCGGTGTTCTGGTTCTGCGCCCGGCACTCGGCCTGATACGTCCGTGCCGTCTCGTAGCGGTGGTGGCCGTCGGCGATCACCACCGGCGAGGCCGCGACCGCCTCCGCGATGGCGGCCTGGGCGTCGCGATCGTCGAGGACCCAGAGCTGGTGGCGCACCCCGTCGTCGTCGTAGGCGTCGGCAGTGGGCTCGTCGTCGGTGGGGTCGAAGGTGGCCGTCAGCCCGCGGGTCATCGACAGCCCCCAGATGGGTGAGAGGTTGGCCCGGGTGGCGCGGAGCAGGTCGAGACGGTCGCTCTTGGGTTTGGGAAGGGTCTGCTCGTGGGGGAGGATGTCGCCGTCCTGGCCCGGGCGGGGCAGCCCCAGCGCACCGATGACCCCGGTCGTCGAGCGTCCCGAGACGTCGGTCATGCGGTAGGGGTACAGGCACGGTTCGGGGTCGCGCCGCAGGGTGCCGTCCCCCCGCCAGCGCGCCAGGAGATCGGCCGCCACGCGGTAGCGGTCCCGCCCCCCTTGCAGGTCCGGTTGGGGCAGCTCGACGAGGACGGAGTTCGCCGGATGGCGCGAGGCCAGGTGCACCCGTTCGACCGAGCTGATCACGTCGTAGGGCGGTGCCATGACCTGGCCGATGGGCGCCACCCCCGGCGAGTAACGCAGGCCTTGGAAGGGTTCGAATCGAGGCACGGCGCCACTCTCGCACACGGAGACCACGGACGGGGGAGAGTCGCTCCCGTAGACTCGAGGGGTGGACGAAGACGGGGGTCTGGGCCAGATAGTCACCGCTCCGAACCTCATCACCATGGTGAGGCTGCTGTGCATCCCGCTCTTCTTGTGGTTGTTGTTCGGTCTGGGCGAGCAGACGGCGGCCGCACTGCTCCTCGCCGCTCTGGGGGCGACCGATTGGGTCGACGGCTATGTGGCCCGGCGGTACCGCCAGGTCTCCACGCTGGGGAAGATCCTCGACCCCACCGCCGACCGGATCCTCATGGTGACGGCGGTCATCGCGGTGATCGTCCACGGCGCGGCTCCGCTGTGGTTCGGCCTGGCCACCCTGGCCCGTGAAGTACTGGTGTCGATCATCGTGCTGCTCCTCGCCGCCCTCGGCGCGGCGCGGATCGATGTGTTGTGGGTGGGAAAAGCGGGCACATTCGCACTCATGGCGTCCTATCCGGGCTTCCTGCTCTCCGACGGCACCGCTCCGTGGCAGGGACCGATCCGTGTGGCGGCGTGGGTCCTCGGCCTCGTGGGCCTGGCTCTGGCCTGGTATGCCGCGGCGAGCTACATCGCTCCCGCCCGTGTGGCGCTGCGCGAGGGCCGCACCGCCCGCCGGAGCGCGGTATGAAGGCGGTCATCATGGCCGGGGGTGAGGGGACCCGCCTGCGCCCCCAGACGTCCAACCTACCCAAGCCCATGCTGCCGCTGGTCGGGAGACCGATGATGGAACACATCGTGTCGCTGCTGCGACGGCACGGCGTTACCGACATCGTGGTGACGGTCGCGTTCCTACCCAATGCGATCCGCAGCTACTTCGGCGATGGCTCGGAGCTCGGCGTCCGAATGGTGTACGCCACCGAGGAGTCGCCGCTGGGCACCGCCGGCTCGGTACGCAACGCGCGCGAAGAGCTGACCGAGCGCTTCTTGGTGATCTCCGGTGACGTGCTTACCGATATCGACCTCACGTCGATGATGGAGTTTCACGAGAAGAACGGCGCGCTGGCCACACTGGCCCTCTGCGCGGTGGAGAACCCGCTGGAGTTCGGCATCGTCATCACGCGCGACGACGGGAGCATCGAGAGGTTTCTCGAGAAACCGGGTTGGGGGCAGGTCTTCAGCGACACCATCAACACGGGCATCTACGTGCTCGAGCCCGAGATCTTCGATGTGATCCCCGACGGTCGCGCCGTGGACTTCTCGGCGGAGGTCTTTCCCGCCGTGCTCGACGCGGGCCGGCCGCTGTTCGGCTACGTGGCCAACGGCTACTGGGAGGATGTCGGTACCACGGCGGCGTACCTCAAGGCACACGAGGACATCCTCGACGGCAAGGTCGAGGTCGAGATATCGGGTTTCCAGCTGCAGCCCGGCGTCTGGCTGGGCAAGGGCTCGTCCGTCGACCCCGCGGCCCGGCTCGGCGGCCCGGCGTTCATCGGCGAGAACTGCACCATCGACGAAGGCGCTGTCATCGGCGCGTACACCACCATCGGTGCCAACGCCCGAGTGGCCGAGAGGGCAGAGGTGCACCACTCGGTCGTCGGCGAGAACTCCTACATCGGCCCGGGGGCCCGCGTCGAGGGCACGGTGCTCGGGCGGGCCTGCGACCTCCGTAGGGGAGCTCGGTGCGAGCCCGGCTCGGTGGTGGGGGAGGGTTGCTTCATCGGGGCCCACGCCGTGCTCCGTGGCGGCGTCAAGGTCTATCCCTACAAGGTCGTCGAAGCCGGCGCGCAGGTCCACTCCTCCATCGTGTGGGAGTCGGGCGGGGCTCGCACGCTCTTCGGGCGCGAAGGCGTGCAGGGGATCGTCAACGTGGATGTCAGCCCGGAATTGGCGGTACGGCTGGCCAAGGCCTGGGCGTCGTCGTTCGAGAAGGGGTCGGTCATCACGACGTCGCGAGACACCAGCCGGGCGGCCCGTGTCATCAAGCGCGCGCTGATGGTCGGTTGCAACTCTGTGGGTGTGAACGTCACCGACCTAGAGGTGGCGACGATCCCGGTGACCCGCCATGACATCCGCACCAGGGGGAACCAAGGTGGCCTGACCGTGCGGCTGAGCCCCGACGATCCGCAGTCGGTCGCCATCCGCTTCTTCGACTCCCAGGGTCTCGACCTCTCCGAAGGCGAGCAACGTCGGATCGAGCGTCTCTACCACCGAGAGGAGTTCCGCCGGGTGACCGCCGGTGACATCGGTGACATCGAGATCTCCCCCCGCGCACTGGAGCACTACACCGCCGACGTCGTGGAGGCGTTCGATCTGTCCGCCGCTCCCCGACGCGACCTGAAGCTCGTGCTGGACCTCTCCTACGGAGCGGCGAGCTTCGTCATGCCCAGCCTGCTGTCGAAGGTGAGGGCGGATGTCTTGAGCATCAATCCCTACGCGCAAACGCCGGGAATGATCTCGGTCGACCCGGCTTCGAGCGCGCTCCGGGTGATCAGATCGGTCCGCGCGTCGGGCGCCGACCTTGGGGCCGTCATCGACGCCGGCGGTGAGCACCTGGCGTTGGTGGACGGGACCGGCCGCGCGCTGACGAACGACGAAGCCCTCATGGTCTTCGTGGAACTGCTGACCGCCGGCGGGGATCCCGTGCGGGTGGCCCTGCCGGCGACCGTCAGCCAGAAGGTCTACCGGCTGTGCGAGTCCCGCGGGGTGGAGGTCCTCACCACCGCGTTGTCGCCCTCGAAGTTGATGGAGGCCGCCGCCTCGGGAGGCGTGAGCTTCGCCGCCGACCAGCAGGGCGGCTACATCTTCCCCGACTTCCTGCCCTCCTTCGACGGCGCCGCCGCGCTGGTCAAGCTCATCACCCTGCTCGGGCGCTCCACCGAGTCGTTGGCGCGACTGGCCAGCCGGCTTCCCGAACTGGTGATCCTTCACACCGAGATTGAGACGCCCTTCGAGCAGAAGGGCGTGGTGATGCGCACGTTGATGGAGCAACTGTCGGAGGAAGATGTCGATCTGGTCCTCCTGGACGGGATCAAGGTGGTCTCGCCCACGGGATGGGTGTTGGTGGTGCCCGACCCCGAGGAGGCGACGACTCACCTTTGGGTCGAGGGCGCCGACAGGGCCGATTCGGAGCGCCTCAGCGCCGAGTACGTCGAGCGTTTGCGCCAGATTCTGGTGAGCACTCCGGGCACGTCGACCATCGAACTGTAAGTCGGCCCGGGCGTCAGCTAGCGTCGCCCCTCATGAACATTCCAGACGACCTTCGTTACTCGGTAGATCACGAGTGGGTACGGATAGACGGCAGGCGGGTGCGTGTGGGCATCACGGACTATGCCCAGGACGCGCTGGGCGACATCGTCTTCGTCGAGCTGCCCGAGGTCGGCACGGAGGTGGCCGTCGGTGGACCGCTGGGCGAGGTGGAGTCGACCAAGTCGGTCTCGGAGATCTACGCACCGGTCGCAGGGACCATTGCCGTGGTGAACGACGCGCTCCCGGATTCGCCCGAGCGGATCAACCAGGATCCCTACGGAGAGGGCTGGATCTGCGAGCTGGAACTGTCCGAGCAGGGCGGCGCCGAGGCCCTGCTGGACCCGGCGGCGTACCGCGAGCTCACCGAAGCTTGAGCGAGAAATCATCCTTGGCTCTCCGGCTGGGAAACCGTACCGTTGCGTGGAGTACCGTGTTCGTCGTGTTCTGTAACAACTGCGGGCATCGGAACCCCGAAGGCGTGAATTTCTGCTCTTCCTGTGGGAACGCGCTGCTGTCGGACGGCGACGACGCCACCATCACCCTCCACCCCGCTGACGACATCGGCGAGAGCTCCGTGGAGGACCCGACCGCAACCCTGGTCGAGATACCCCATGGTTCGGGTGTCCTGGTGGTCACACGGGGGTCGAACATGGGCACCCGCTACCTGTTGGGCCGCGGCGTCACGAGGGCCGGGCGGCATCCCGAGAGCGACATCTTCCTCGACGACATCACCGTCTCGCGCCGCCACGTGGAGATCACGCACACCGACGGCGGAGCGTTCGTCATCCGGGACGTCGGCTCCTTGAACGGGACCTACGTGAATCGCGAACGCATTGAAGAAGCCACCCTCGCGCCGGGCGACGAGGTGCAGATCGGGAAGTTCAAGTTGGTCTATCTCGTAGCGGGCAACGAGTGAGCGCACGCACGTACCTCTCGATCGGTGATGTGCTGACGCTGCTGCGCGAGGAGTTCCCCGACGTCACCATCTCCAAGATCCGCTTTCTGGAGGCCCAGGGGCTGGTGAACCCGGAACGGTCCCCGTCCGGCTATCGCAAATTCTTCGACCCAGACGTGGAGCGCCTCCGTTGGGTCCTGCGCCAACAGCGTGAGCACTTCCTGCCCCTCAAGGTGATCCGGGACCGGTTGGCCGACGGCGATCTGAGCGAGGGGGAGCCCGAAACGCTCTCGGAGACCGACCTCCTCAACGGGAGGGTGCCCGAGCCCGCGCACGCCGTCGTCGGAGCCGCTGGAGCAGCCGGACCTGCCCTCGCGATCGGACCCGCCCTCGGCGGCGCGGCGGCGGGATCCGGGCGGCCCCAAGAGCCGTCGACGACGGCGGATGACGAGGCGATGGCCCGCATACTGGCCGACGCGTCTCGTCGTGCGGCACGAATGCCCGAGGGCGGCGCCGGCCAGCGAGTCTCGACACAGGCACCCGACACCCCCGCCGTGGGGGCCCGAGGATCCGGCGAGGGCGAGAGTGGCGCCGCCAACCGTTCGCGTCGTCCCCCGCCGGCAACCCCCCGAACCGGGACGCCGACGCAGACCGATGCCGCCTCGCGCCAACCGTCCGATGCCCCCACGGACCCTCCGGGGCCGGCCGCCCCGGCCGCCCCGGCCGCCCCGGCCGCGGCGAAACCTCCTGTCCCCCCACCCCCATCGACCCCCCCACCCCGACCGGCGGACGCGGGTGGCCGCCCGGCCGCTCCGGCCACCAACGTGGCCGCAACGGAGAAGGCCGGGGCCGGGGTGACGAGCGAGAGGGGCGTGGTCGCTGCCGCTGAGCAGCCGTCGCCGGCGGCGACGCCGATGGTCACCGGGGCGAGCCTGACGGCCGAGGAGCTCTGCGCCGCCTCGGGTCTGTCGGAGGCGGAGCTGGCGGGGCTGCAGGGCTTCGGCCTGATACAGCCGGTCATGGTGGCGGGCATCCCCACGTTCGACGAGGACGCGCTGACGGTCGCCAACCTGGCCGCCGAGTTCCGCAAGTTCGGCATTGAGCCTCGCCACCTGCGCCTCTACCGGATCGCGGTCGACCGCGAAGTCGGGCTGATAGAGCAGGTGATCATCCCGCTGCTGCGGCAGCGGAACCCCGAGTCCCGCCAGCGGGCGCTCGAGGGGGCGGAAGAGCTGAGCACGCTGGGCCAGACGATGCGAGCCACGTTGCTCCGAACGGCCCTCCGCCGTCACGTGGGGGGCTGACAGGAGTCCGCCGCCGGGCGCTACATTTCATGCATGGTCCGAGTGCTTCTCAGAGCTGTCAGAGTGGACCTTCAAACCAATACCCCCGTCCTACTCCTGCAGGAGACCGACGGCGAGGGAAGGACCCTGCCCATCTTCATCGGGAATCCCGAGGCCACGGCCATCGCGTACGCCCTGCAGGGCGTCGAGATGCCGCGGCCGTTGACCCACGACCTGGTGAAGGACATGCTCACCGCCCTGCACATTGAGGTCGAGCAGGTCATCATCACCGAGCTCCGAGCGTCCACCTACTACGCCGAGCTGCACTTACGCCGAGGGGAGGAGGTCACCGTGGTCTCCAGCCGCCCCTCCGATGCGGTGGCGGTGGCGGTGAGGACGGCGACGCCGATGTTCGTGGCCGACGAGCTCATGGAGTCCGAAGGCATCATCCTGGCGCTGGACGGCGAGGACGAGAGCGACGAGGTGCCAGAGGAGCTCGTGGGCGAGTTCCGCCAGTTCCTGGACTCCGTCCGCCCCGAAGACTTTGAGGGGTGAGGCGTAGGGGGCGCGTCGTGGCCGGAGTGCTCCTCGCAGGGTTGACGGCGGCGGCGTGCACCACACAGGGGGGGACGCACACCTCCTCGGGCACGACCGCCACGACCGTCCCCCGCCGGAGCACCAGCACCACAACCACAGCCACAGCCACCACTAGCGTGACTCCGGCGCCGTCGACCACGAGCACATCGACGGCGGTCGTCGCCTGCTCCCGTGTGACGGCCTCGCCGGGGCAGACACAGGGCGCAGCGGGAACCGTCATCGGCACCATCACCTTGACCGAGGTCGGCTCGGCCGCCTGCACCGTCCTGGGGTATCCCTCCCTGGCTCGATTCAGTGCGAGCGGCGCGCCGGTGCCGGTCACCGTCGTGCACGGGCTCACCGTGAACCTGTCGGGTCCGGCCGTTCAACCGCCCTCCTCGGTCACCATGACGGCGAGCCGCCAAGGCGAGTTCACCTTCCAGTACTCCGACGTCCCGACGGGCTCGGAGACCACCTGCGCCAGCTCGACGACCTTGTCGGTCACCCTTCCCGGCGGGTCGAGCGGATCGCCGCCGGCTCCTCTTACGATGGCGCCCTGTGACAACGGCACGATCGACGTGTCGCCCATTTACGCCGCCACCCCGACCCCGACCCCGGGCTGATCACGACCACCGTCGTACCGTTCGGCCGATGGCCCTCCCCGCTGGCCGCCGCGGCGGCGGCAGCGGGAAAGGTGTCGCTGTCCGAGGTCTGTTCGGACGGGAGGTCGGTCTACTGGCTCGAGTCCCGACCCCTCGAGGGTGGCCGCGTCGTCTTCGTGCGCCGCGACATGTACGGCGCCGGCGCCGGCGCCGGCGTGGTCGACCTCTCGCCGAAGGGGGTGAGCATCCGCAGCCGGGTGCACGAGTACGGCGGCGGCGCGTGCTGCTTGGTACCCGGGCACGGGACGGGGGCGTTCGCCTACGTGGACCTGGCCGATCAGCGCGTGTGGTTCGTGTCCGGGGCGGGGGGTCCGCCGCGGCCGCTCTCGGGCGAGCCCGGCGACGGGGAGCGCTGGGTCCACGGCGGGCTGGGCGCGAGCGCCGACGGCGCCTGGGTCGTGGCGGTCCGCGAGGTCCACGGTCTCGACGGCTCCCCCCGGCGCTGCGTGGTCGCCCTGGGGACGGGTCCGAACAACGGGGGAGCGTCGGTCCTGGCCGCGGGCCACGACTTCTACGGTGCACCGCGACTGGATCCGCAGGGCCGTCGGCTGGCCAGCGTGGTGTGGGACCACCCCGACATGCCCTGGGACCGCTCGTCGATCGTGGTGACCCCGCTCGGGACGGTCCTCGACCCGGCGACGGGGGCGTCCCGGCTCGTGGCCACGGGGCGTCCGTGGGTAGCCGAGGGTGGGGACGAGGTGTCGGTTGGCCAGCCGGTGTGGCGGCGCGATGGCACGCTCCGCTTCGTCACCGACCGCCACGGGTGGTGGCAGCCCCACTGCCACAGCGGCCTGCCCGACGGGCCGCCCGCGGCGGCGTTGACCCGGGCCGCGGCGGAGTTCCACGGCGCGGACTGGGCTCTGGGCCAGTCGACCATGGTCGAGCTCGCCGGCGGCGGGCTGCTCGCCCGCATGTCCTGCGAAGGCCGGGACTCCCTGGTGCTCATCGTCGACCCCGACCGTCCACCGCAGCCCGTGCCCCAGCCCTGCGTGTCCATCTCGGCGCTGTGCGGCCACGGGGAGGGCTTCGTCTACATCGGAGCCCCGCCCGACGGGCCCGCCAACGTCTGGGCCTTCGCCGGGCCACCGGCCGGGCCACCGGCCGCCCGACCCGCCGTCCTGCGCCCGATCGCTCCGTCCGTCCTCGGGACCGGGGACGTCTCGGTGGGCGACGCCTTCTCCTTCGTGGGGCGATCGGGCCGACAGGTCCACGGCCTGGCGTACCGACCGGCGTTGCGGGGAACCGAGGGGCCCCCGGCCGCCCTGCCCCCGCTCGTGGTCGGGTGCCATGCCGGACCCACCGGTTCGGTCTCGGCCGGCTACGACGCCATGGTGCAGTTCTTCACCAGTCGGGGCTTCGCCTTCGCCTCGGTGGACTACGCCGGCAGTACGGGCTACGGCCGGGACTACCGCTGCTCGCTGTGGGGGCTCTGGGGCGTCGCCGACTCCGAGGACTGCGTCGATGCGGCTCGGGCGCTGGCCGCCCAGGGGCGTGTGGACGCCACGCGGATGGCCGTCAGGGGATCGAGTGCCGGTGGCCTGACGGCCCTCAACGCCCTGGCCTCGGGGGAGGGCTTCGCCGCTGCGGTCGCCTGGTACGGCGTGACGGATCTGCTCGGTCTGGCGGCGACCACCCATGACTTCGAGGCGCACTACACCGACCGGCTGGTCGGCCCGCTGCCCGCCAGCCGGCACACGTACGAGGCACGCTCGCCGGTACACCGTGCGGCGGAGATGGGCGGCTCCGTGCTCCTCCTCCAAGGGGTCGAGGACCCCGTGGTCCCGCCCGCCCAGGCCGAGGCCCTCCGCGACGCGCTGGTCGCCGAGGGACGACAGTGCGAGGTGGTGTTCTTCGCGGGGGAGGGACACGGGTTTCGCCGGGCCGACACCATGGAGGCGGCCCTACAGGCCGAGCTGGCCTTCTACCGGCGTGTGCTGGGGCTCTGAGGAGGTGCTCCAATTGCGTGGCCCACCGGGACCCGCTATGCCAGGCTGTGGGAACCCATGTCGACCCCCCGTCCACGGCTGAGCGCGTTGCGCGCCCTTCGAGACCGGGCACTGCACCGCCTGGGGTCGGTCGGGCCCGAGGCCGGGGACGCCATCCTGTACGCCGCCAGCGCGGCGTTCGCGGCCCTCACCATCCTCACCTCGGGCCTCGCCCTCTACCGCCAGTGGGCCGAGCTGGCCATCGGCCCGTTCCTGTTCGGCGCCGTGTGTTCCGCCGTCCTCGCCATCGCGGCGGCGCGCCGGTCCCGCCGGGTGCGCGGCAACGAGGCCGAGGCCGTGGCCGTCCGGGACGGCACCCGCCGCCACTGGTCGGGTCGGGTCGCCGTGGCCGTCTGCGTCTTCGCCGGAGCCACCGCGATCCCGCTGGGGCTCGAGATCGTCTGGCGGTCCGACGGCGACCCCGGTTCGCACGTCCAGCCCGAGGTCACCAACATCGAACGCGCCGGTCGGGCCGTGGTCAAGGGGAATGACCCCTATCCCTACGTGACCAACCCCCACGGCAAGGTGGTGCACCACCTGCCGGGCGTGTCTCCCGTGAACTCGTTCGTGCCCTACCTGCCCCTCATGACGGTGTTCGGCATGCCGAGTGAGAAGAAGCACGACATCGTCCTGACCGATGCCCGGATCTTCTTCAGCCTGGCCACCCTGCTGGTCGCCGGCGCCGCCCTCTTCCTCTGCCCGGCCGACGGCCGGCGCAAGATGCGGGCGCTCCAGGTCATCGCCATCCTCCCCACGGCGGCGCTGCCCCTGGCCACCGGCGGGGACGACATGCCGGTGGTGGCCTTCCTCCTCCTGGCTATGGTGCTGGCCCAGCGTCGCCAGCCGTTCGCCTCCGGCATCGTGCTGGGGATCGTGTCGGCCATGAAGTTCACGGCGTGGCCGCTGGCCGCGCTCGCCCTCTTCGCGGCGCGTGACCGCAAGGGCGAGCGGCGCCCCCTGCTCATGGTCCTGGGCATGCTGGTGGTGGCCGGGCCGGTGGTCGTGCCCTTCGCCCTCCGCGGGCCGTGGGCCTTCTTCGACAACGTCGTCTTGTTCCCCCTGGGCCTCTCCGGCGTCAACTCCCCTGCGGCCAGCCCGCTCCCGGGCCATCTTTTGGTGAGCACGTTCCCCTTCCTGCACCGGGTCCTCCCACTGGCCGTCGGCCTGGTCGGCGGGTCGCTCCTGGCCTGGTATCTCATCCGCCGGCCGCCCCGGAGCGTCGCCCAGGTCTGCATGGTCGGGGGCGTGGTGATGGCGGTCATCACCCTGCTGGCTCCCGCCACGCGGATCGGCTACCTGCTCTACCCGATCAACTTCTTGACCTGGTCCTACCTGTTCGCCGGCCCGTGGAGTGGCGAACGGCCGGGGGACGGGGAGGGGATCGCCGGCACCGAGCTCGAGCTCAGCCTCAGCGCGCCGCTCTAGAGAGTAGAGCCAGAGCTAGTCGGGGTCGGGCTGCTGGAACAGCCTGAGGGTGAAGCTGGTGCTGCCCTTCGCCGGCGCGCCGGGACCGAACGTCGTGGCCGAGACCACCGCGCCGATCTCCCAGTAGAAGCCGTCGGAACCGGCCTGCTTGGCCAGCACCTCAATGGCCCCCGGATCGTTGTCGGCGGGGCCGGTCTCGAAGATCTGCCAACCCTGGACCTTCAGGTCCTTGGAGTAGAAGTTCTCCACCGCGCCCTGCGAGGAGTCGATGGTGAGCGCGATCTGGGCGTCGTAGGCCTGGGCCGAAGCGCTGTTGTTCTGGAACGACACCCGCGTGGCGCCCACCGGAATGGAGGTGGCGTTGACGATGTTGTCCGGAGGCTGGCCGTCGACGGTGATGACCTTGAGCGCCCGTACCGCCGGTTGGGCCCGCAGCGTGGTCCCGGGCACGGAGAAGGAGCGGGTCGAGACCACCGTCGGCTGGACTTGGTTGCTGGTGAGGAAGCCGGCTCCGATGAACAGGGCCAGAATCAACACCCCGATCCCGGGGACGATCATGGCGGCCTTCATGCTGAACCCCGCCCGGGGGGCGGGCGCAGCGGCGCCCGTACGCCTGCATCGTGGACGCTCATGGCACCGCGATCCTATGCCCCGGTGGACCACCCGAAATGGTCGATGGGGCCGTGGCCCGCTCCCAGCCGCCATCCGGCGCCGCCGGCCAGTCCCCGAGCGACGAAGGACTTGGCCGCGCGGACCGCGTCGAGCACGTCGTCGCCCATCGCCAGGTGGGCGGCGATGGCGGCGGACAGGGAGCACCCCGTCCCGTGGTCGTTGCCGGTGACCACACGGGTTGCCTCCAGCACGGTGACCCCTTCGGGGCCGGCCACGACGTCGTGGGCCGCGTCGGTGAGGTGGCCCCCCTTCACCACCACGTAGCGAGGGCCCCCGGCCCGGATCCGCTGGGCCGCGGCGGTCATGGCGGTCACGTCCACGAGGTCCCCGACGTCCATGCCGGTGAGGGCCGCCGCCTCGCGGAGGTTGGGTGTCACCACCAGCGCGTGGGGCAGCAGGCGACCGACGTACGCCTCGAGACCGTCGGGGGACATCAGCGCCTGCCCGCTCGATGAGACCAGCACCGGGTCGACGACCAGTCGCGGCAGGCGGCCCGCCGCGGCGAGGCCGGCCACGGCGTTGACGATGTCGCGGTTGGCGAGCATCCCGGTCTTGACGCTGCGCACGTCGAAGTCGTCGAGGACGGCCTCAACCTGCAGGCACACCATCTCCGGCCGCAGGGCGACGACGCCTCGCACCTCGTAGGTGTTCTGCGCGGTCACCGCCGTCAGTGCGGCCGTCCCGTGGATGCGGTGGGCGGCGAAGGTCTTGAGGTCGGCCTGGGCCCCGGCCCCGCCGCCCGAGTCCGAACCGGCGATGGTCAAGGCGCAGATCGGTGTGGCTGCGTCCGGCACCCGTCCACGATAGACCGGGAGTATCGTCGTTCGTGATGACGACCGACGAGCTCCGCATCGCCGGGGAGTGCCTCCCCTCGCGGCTCCTGCTGGGCACCGGCGGCATGACCAGCCTGCGCGCCCTCCGGGAGGCCCTGGTGGCGTCGGGCACCGCCATGGCCACGGTGGCCGTCCGCCGGGTCGATCCGTCGGGGAGGGGCTCGCTGCTGGACCTGCTGGCCGAGCTGGACGTGCGGGTCCTGCCCAACACGGCCGGGTGCGGGACGGCGAGCGAGGCCGTGCTGACGGCCAAGATGGCCCGGGAGGCCTTCGGCACCGAGTGGATCAAGCTGGAGGTCATCGGCGACGACCGAACGCTGCTGCCCGACGCGGTCGAGCTGCTCACCGCGGCGGAGCAGCTGGCCGACGACGGGTTCACCGTGCTGCCGTACACCTCCGACGATCCCGTCCTGGCCTTCCGCCTCCAGCAGGTCGGCTGTGCGGCGGTCATGCCCCTGGGCGCGCCCATCGGGAGCGGCCTGGGCATCCGCAACCCCCATAACATCGCCCTGATCCGCGAGGCGGTCGAGGTGCCGGTGATCCTCGATGCCGGCATCGGCACGGCCTCGGACGCCGCCCTGGCCATGGAGCTCGGCTGCGACGGCGTCCTCGTTGCCACGGCGGTCAACCGATCCCACGACCCCGCCGCCATGGCAACCGCCATGCGGCTGGCCACCGAGGCCGGCTATCTGGCCCGCCGGGCGGGGCGCATCCCGGTGCGCTTCCACGCCGAACCCTCCAGCCCCTCCGAGGGAAGGGCCGACTTCCACTCTGACTAGCCGGTGCTAGCCGGCGGCCACCACGAACAGCTTCCCGCACAGGTCGTGGCCCAGCGCCAGGCTCCCGCCTTCCAGCCCGAGCACGACGGTGCCGTCCGGCGCCCTGGTCGTCACCGAGGCCGTGCTGCCGGGGATGAAGCCGGCGTCGTCGAGGTAGCGCAGCGACGTCAGATCGAGCTCGACCGCCTCGGTCAGCCGCGCAAAGCGTATGTTCGTACCCGGTGCGACGTCGGCCAGCGCCACCTGCCGGTCCCGTTCCGACGGTTGCTGCGCGGCTCCGGGGATGGGGTTTCCGTGGGGGCAGGTGCTGGGGTCACCGAGCAGAGCCACCAGGCGCTCTTCGACGTCGTCGGATATGACGTGCTCCCAGCGTCCTGCCTCCTCATGGACCTTGTACCAGGGTAGGCCGATCACGTCGACCAGCAGCCGCTCGGCCAGTCGATGTTTGCGGATCACCCGGCGCGCCACGACCTGGCCCTTCTCCGTCAGGTTGATCTTCCGCCCGGCGCGATCGATGTACCCGTCACTGGTCAGCCGATCGAGCATCTCGGAGACCGACGGGGCCGACTTGCCCAGTCGTTCGGCGATGCGGGCCTGTATGACCGGCTCGCCCTCCTCGTGGAGCGACGCGATGGTCTCCAGATACTCCTCAACCGGAGGGTGGTACTCGTCACGCACGTTCAGATCTTTCCGTTCTGCTCCATGGACACCGGGAGGGCCTGCTGTGATGGTAGGCGCCTGCGGGTCCCTGCCGATCCCGCTTGCCACGACGTGAAATTTGAGGTGGCCTTGACATAGTCTATAAGGTACACCTAACTAGTAGCGAGCGACTAATGGTGAGCGAGGGGTTTCGTATGGGGATCACGCGTCGCCTGCGGCGATGGGGGAGTGCTGCTGCCGCACTGGGGATGGCCGGGGGGCTGCTGGTAGCCGGCGGCGGCGCCGCCTCGGGGGCGGGCCAGTCGCTGACCCTCTACAGCGGCCAGCACGTGCAGACCACCGATGCGCTGGTCGCGGCGTTCGAGAAGAAGACCGGGATCACCGTGAACACCCGCTTCGATGACGAGGACGTGTTCGTCGAGCAGATCCTGGCCGAGGGGTCGAACTCTCCGGCCGACGTGTTCTTGACGGAGAACTCGCCGCCGCTCGAGGAGCTCGAGTCCAAGGGTCTGCTGGCCGCGGTCGCCCCGTCGACCCTGGCGCACACGCCGGCCCGTTTCAACTCGCCCGGGGGCAGGTGGGTCGGCGTCTCGGCTCGAGTGAGCGTGATGGTGTACAACACGTCACTGTTGAAGCCCAGCCAGCTTCCCGAATCCGCCATGGACCTGGCCCAGTCGAAGTGGCGGGGAAAGATCGCCCTGGCGGGCACCGAGACCGACTTCCAGCCCATCGTCACCACCATCGCCCGCACCTACGGCGACGCCGCCGCGCTCAGGTGGCTCGACGCGATAAAGGCCAACGCCACCAGCCACATCTACCCCGACAACGAGACCATCACCGACCAGGTGAACCGGGGCCAGGTGGCCCTGGGCATCATCAACCAGTACTACTGGTACCGGGAGCGGGCGACGGTCGGGGCGGCCAACATGCACAGCAAGATCGCCTACTTCGCTCCGAGGGACGTGGGCTACGTGCTCGACGTCTCCGGAGCCGGGATCCTCAAGTCGTCGACGCACCAGGCCGCGGCGCAGAGGTTCCTGGCCTTCCTCACCTCGGCCCAGGGGCAGACGATCATCGCCCACAGCCAGAGCTTCGAGTACCCGATCGCCTCGGGAGTGACCCGGACCGGTGAGACCCCGTTCGACCAGCTCCAGCCGAATCCCGTCACCATCGCCCAGCTGGGCACCGGGGCCGAGGCGATCAAGCTGCTGCAAGAGGCGCAGCTCTTGTGATCCGGCGATGACCCCCGTCGCCGAGGCACCCGTCGCGCAGCCTCCCTCGGCGACGAGCCGGTCGCGGCGGCCGGGGTCGTCCCGGCGCCACCCGCGGGCGGTGCGCCGCCGCCCGCCGAGCGCGCTCGTGTTCGGCGCCCTGGTGGTGTCCATCGCCGTGGTCCTCCCCCTCGTCTTCCTGCTCGTCGAGGCGGTCCAGGTGGGGTGGGCCACCTTGGAGCCGTTGCTGTTCCGGGGGCTGACCGCCCAGTTGCTCTGGAACACCGTCAGCCTCACGGTCGTCGTGACCCTCCTCTGTGCGGTGGTCGGTACCCTCGCCGCCTGGTTCGTGGAGCGCACCGACGTTCCGGGCCGCCGCTTCTGGGCCGTGCTGGTCGTGATCCCCCTCGGCATCCCGGACTTCGTCGTCAGCTTCGGCTGGCGGGCGATCTTCCCCTCCTTCGGCGGCTTCTGGGCCGCCACCCTCGTCATGACCGTGGCCGTCTACCCGCTGGTCTTCCTCCCGGTGGCGGCCAGCCTGCGCAACGCCGACCCGGCCCAGGAGGAGGTGGCCCGGAGCCTGGGACTGGGCCGGCTGGAGACGTTCTGGCGGGTGACGATCGGCCAGGCCCGGCTGGCCATCCTCGGTGGCTCGGTCCTCGTCGGCCTGGTGGTGCTGGCCGAGTTCGGGGCCTTCGAGATCCTGGGCTTCCGAACGCTCACCACGGAGATCTACGCGGAGTTCACGGTCGGCTTCAACGATCCGGCGGCGTGCGCCTTCTCGCTCATCCTCGTCGTGCTCGGGGGGCTCCTGCTCCTCGGCGAGGGTGCGTTGCGCGGGGGCGGCCGGGGAGCCCGCGTCGGTGGAGGGGTGGCGCGCCAGCTCCGGGCCGTGCCGCTGGGCCGGGCCCGTCCGGCCGTCCTGGGTGGGGTGGCGCTCCTGGTCGCCGTGGCCCTGGGCGTCCCCGTGGGAGCGGTCATCTACCTCATGGTCAGCGGTGGTGCATCGACGATGCCGCCGGCCTCGTTGATCGGAGCGGCGGGCAACACGTTCCTCTACTCGGCCAGCGCCGGGGTGCTGGCCACCGTCGCCGCGCTGCCGATCGCCCTCCTGTCCATCCGCTACCCGCGCCGTGGGGTGCGCCTCTTGGAGCGGTCCAACATGCTGGTGCTGGGGGTGCCGGGTCTGGTCATCGCCCTGGCCTTCACCTACTTCACCGAGCACTTCCTCGCCGGCTTCCTCTACCAGACGCCGTCGCTCTTGGTGGTGACCTATGCCGTGATGTTCTTCCCCCTGGCCGTGGTCTCGGTGCGGGCCGCCGTGGCCCGCTCGCCGGTCGGGCTCGAAGAGGTCGGGCGTTCGCTCGGCGTGGCGCGGCGTAACGTCTTGTGGCGCGTGACCCTCCCGCTGATCGGTCCGGGGCTGGCCGCCGCGTTCTGCCTCGTCTTCTTGGAGTCGGCCACCGAGCTCACCGCCACCCTGGTCCTGCACCCGACGAACGTCGAGACGTTGGCCACCCAGTTCTGGGTCTACCAGACCGACCTCGCCTACAGCCAGGCGGCACCGTACGCCGGGGTGATCATGCTCATCGCCGCGGTGCCCAGCTACGTCCTGGGTCGATGGTTCGACCGCCTGCCCGCCCGGGCGGCCGCCGCTCAGGCGCCGGGGCCGGCGCCGGGCACAATGGTCTCCCTGTGAAGAGCCTGTCGATCACCGGGGTGGCCAAGTCGTTCGGCGCAGTGCCGGTGCTCTCCGGGGTCGACCTCGAGGTGTCGGGAGGGTCGTTCATCGCCATCCTGGGGCCGT
This sequence comes from uncultured Acidimicrobiaceae bacterium, assembly GCA_963779735.1. Lineage (GTDB taxonomy): Bacteria > Actinomycetota > Acidimicrobiia > Acidimicrobiales > RAAP-2 > Bog-473. The sequence goes on along the minus strand of CAVZZJ010000007.1, from coordinate 490,034 downwards.
CGGGCAGCGGTAAGACCACCTTGTTGCGGATCATCGCCGGATTCGAGCGGCCGGACCACGGTGAGGTCCGCCTGGGCGGCCGTGTCGTCGACGACGCCGGTCGCGTGTTCGTTCCCAGCGAGAAGCGCCGGATCGGCTACGTGCCCCAGGAGGGCGCGCTGTTCCCGCACCTCAGTGTCGGGCGCAACGTTGCCTTCGGGCTGCCCCGGGCGGACCGGCGCCGGGGCCGGGTCATGGAGCTCCTCGAGATGGTCGGGCTGGCCGACCAGGCCCGCCGCTATCCGCATCAGCTCTCCGGCGGCCAGCAGCAGCGTGTCGCCCTGGCACGTGCGTTGGCCTCCGATCCCTACATCGTGCTGCTCGACGAGCCGTTCTCCTCGCTCGACGCCTCGCTGCGGGCCGCAGTCCGCGCCGAGGTCCACGACGTGCTGTGCCAGGCCGGCACCACCTCCATACTGGTCACCCACGACCAGGACGAGGCGCTCTCCATGGCCGATCGGGTGGCCGTCCTGCGCGCCGGGGTGATCGCCCAGATCAACACCCCGTCGGGCATTTACGGGCTGCCGAGCGACCCCGAGCTCGCCCGGTTCTTCGGCGAGGCCAACCTGGTGGACGGGATGGCCCGGGGCCGGTCGGTGACGACGGCGCTGGGCGTGCTGGAGATGGCGTTCCCGGCCGGACCGGACGGCCCGGCCAGCCCGGACGGCCGGCGCGGCCGGGTCAGCGTGATGGTCCGACCCGAGCAGCTACACCTGGGCGCGGTCGACTCGTCGTCGATCGCCTGCGTCGTGCGCAGCTACGAGTACTTCGGCCACGATGCCGTGGTCCGGGTGCAGCCCGAGAGCGCCCGCCTGCCCGAGCTGGTGGTCCGGGTGCGGGGGGGCACCCCGCTGACTCCCGGCACGCGTGTCGGCGTATCGGCGAGGGGTCCCGTCATGGTCTGGCCGCTGGCGGACGGAGAGGCGAAAGAGCCCGAATGACGCTTTCGTAACTACCGCGCTGTCGTCCGGACTGCACTAGGATGGTGGACCGTCACGGCAACGCAGGAGGTGCGATGGCTGAGGTGCCCACAACCCACGTCGAGGGGTTTCACGGTCCGCAGGTGTGCGGCCTGGTGGGGATCTCCTACCGTCAGCTGGACTACTGGGCCCGTACCGGCCTTTTGCAGCCGTCGGTGGCGACGGCGCGGGGGAGCGGGACCCGGCGGATCTACTCCTACTCGGACGTGCTCGAGCTCAAGGTGATCAAGCAGCTGCTCGACGCGGGAGTCTCGTTGCAGTCCGCCCGCCGAGCCGTCGAGTGCCTGCGTGAGGATCTAGGTGCCGACCTGGGGTCGTCGAACCTGGTACTGACCGGGACCAGCTCCGTGCTGGCCCGCTCCAACGGCGAGGTCGTGGACCTCCTGGCCGGGGGGCAGGGCGTGTTCAACATCGTGCCCCTCGCCGGCGTCGTCGACGAGCTCGAGGCCGACATCGTGCGCCTCGACATCGCGGCGCAGTCCCGGCCGTCGGGTGAGCGCCGGAGGGACGGGGCCGATCCGGTGGCCCGGGCCGCTGGCGAGTGAGCCAGGCCACCCCGCCGCTCCGCCGGCGCTCCCACCATCCTTCCGGCGCGCCCGCCGGCCAGGTCCGGTTCGCCCATCCGTCGGAGCGGCTCTTCGCCGCCCTGCTCGACCTGTACGAGGTGCGCTGGGAGTACGAGCCGGTCGAGTTCTCCCTGCGGTGGGACGCCGAGGGGTCGCCGCTAGCGGGCTTCCGCCCCGACTTCTGGCTGCCCGAACTGGGCACCTTCATAGAGCTGACCACGGCCGAGCAGCGCCTGGTCACTCGCAAGAACGCCAAGGTGCGGCGGATGCGGGAGCTCTACCCCGAAGTGCCCGTGCTGGTCGTGTACCAGCGCGACTTCCTGGCTCTGCTCGAGGCGCACGGGCTGCCGCTGACCGTTCCCTCCGCCGCCTAGTCTGGCTGCGTGGCTGCCGAGGAAGTCCCCCCCAGCGGGCACCGTGCACGTTGGTCGCCGCTGCACGCGGCCCACGAGGCACTCGGGGCCAAGATGGTGCCGTTCGGCGGCTGGGAGATGCCGCTGGCGTACCCGGCGGGGACCATGGCCGAGCACCGGACCTGCCGCGAGGCGGCAGTGGCCTTCGACGTCAGCCATCTCGGCACCGTCCGGGCCGAAGGGGCGGCGGCGTTCGCTCACCTGCAGTACTCGCTGAGCAACGACCTTCGGAAGATCTCGCCCGGCCGGGCGCAGTACACCCATCTCCTCGATACGACGGGCTCCGTCAGAGACGACATCATCGTGTGGTGGGTGGACGAGGATCGCTTCGACGTCATGCCCAACGCCTCCAACACCAGCCGGGTCCTGGCGGCGCTGGGCGGCGACGACGTGACCGACGAGCGGGCGATCGTGGCCGTGCAGGGCCCACGGGCGCGTGCGCTGCTCGCGACCGTCTCTCCCGATGCGGCGGCCGTCCGGCGATTCGCCGTTGCCCGATTCGACTGGGGCGGCTTCTCGTGCCTGGTGGCGGGGACGGGCTACACCGGCGAGGACGGTGTCGAGTGCGCCATCCCTGCGGCGGCGGCGGAGGATTTCTGGGCGGCCGTCATGGCCGCCGGCATCGCTCCCGCCGGGCTGGCGGCGCGCGACACGCTGCGCCTCGAGGCGGGGCTGCCCTTGCACGGGCATGAGCTGGGGCCCGGCATCACCCCGCTCCAAGCCGAGCTGGGCTGGGTGGTGGGCTGGGCCAAGGGCGACTTCGTCGGGCGCGCCGCCCTCGAGGAGGAGAGGATCGAGGGCCCGGCCCGGCGGCTGCGCGGCCTGGTGGCCGAGGGCCGCCAACCCCTGCGCGACGGGGCCGAGGTGCAGGTGGGGGGGAGAGGGTCGGCTACGTGACCAGCGGCAACTTCTCTCCCATGCGCCAGCGGGGGATCGGGTTGGCCCTCATAGAGGCGGAGGCCCAGCTGCTGGACGGAGATCACGTCGTCGTGGTGCGGCGGGAGCGAGAGCTCGCGGCCACGCTGGTCCGGCCCCCGCTGTGGCCGCCCAGGCCGGAGGAGTAGGTGCCCGACTACCTGCCCCATACCGATGACGAGCTCTCCCGGATGCTGGGCTTTCTCGGGCTCTCGTCGCTGGACGAGCTCTTTGCCGCCGTCCCGGCGGCCCTGCGCCTGGCCCGGGGGCTGAACCTGGCCGACGGGTCGCCCGAACCCGACGTCCTGGCGCGAATGGAGGCGCTGGGGGAGGCCAACCGGGCGCGGGCCGATCGCCTGGTGTGCTTCGCCGGTGGTGGTGCCTACGACCACGAGGTGCCGCCGGTCGTGCGCGCGCTGGCTGGCCGCTCGGAGTTCGTGACCTCCTACACCCCCTACCAGCCCGAGGTGGCGCAGGGTGTCCTGCAGGCGGTCTTCGAGTTCCAGACCATGGTGGCCCGGTTGGCCGGGCTGCCGGTGGCCAACGCTTCCCTCTACGACGGGGCCAGCGCCCTGGTCGAGGGGGTCAATCTGGGCGTCGCCGCCTCGGGCCGGCAGACCGTGTGGCTGTCGTCGGGCATCCACCCCCACTGGCGCACGGTGCTGGCCACCTTCGCCGCCGGCACCGGCCACGCCTTGGTCGACGTTCCCCTGGTGAACGGCCTGACCAGGTGGCCCGAGGAGCCCGGCGCCGATCCGCCCGGGGTGTTGGTGGTCGGCTACCCGAACTACCTGGGCTGCCTGGAGGACCTGGACGAGGCGCGCCGCCTCTGCGACGCCACGGGTGCCCTCCTCGTCGTGGCCGCCGACCCGGTGGCGGCCGCCCTCCTGCGCTCGCCGGGGGAGTGCGGGGCTGACGTGGTCGTGGGCGAGGGGCAGCCCCTGGGGACGGCGCTCAGCTTCGGCGGCCCCTACCTCGGGCTGATGGCCGTCGCGCAACGCCACGTCCGGCGCCTTCCGGGCCGCCTGGTGGGCGAGACGGTCGACCTGGAGGGCACACGGGCCTACGTCACCACCCTGCGAGCGCGCGAGCAGGACATCCGCCGGGAGAAGGCCACCTCGAACGTCTGCACCAACCAGACGCTCATGGCCGTCTACGCCGCCGTGCAGCTCGGCTGGTTGGGCACGTCGGGGCTGCGCGCCGTGGCGCTGCGCTGTGCCCGGGGGACCAGGTTCTGCCGGGAGTCGATGCTGGCCCTCGAAGGGGTCACCCCCCTCACCGGCGCCACGCCGACCCTGCGCGAGTTCGCCGTGCGCACCCCCATCCCCGGTCGTCTGGCCATCGAGCGCCTGGCCGACGAGGGCTATCTGGGCGGGCTGGCCCTGGCCGATCTCGTCGGCGAGGAGGGCGACGGATCGACTGCCGCCGCCGACGCGGTCCACGGCCTGCTGGTGGCCGTCACCGAACGGCGAACACGGTCCGAGGTGGAGGGATTCGTGCGGACACTGGACAAGGTGGTGCGGTGAGCGCGGCCGGTGGGAGGGCCACCAGCGCGCCGATCATGGGCCACGAGGCCGAGCCGACCCTGTTCGAGCTCTCCGAGCCGGGCCGCAGCAGCTGGCAGCTGCGGACCACCGGGATGCCCGAGTGGGAGGCCGAGGAGCTGGTGCCGGCGGCCCATCTCCGCCACGAGCCGGTTCCCCTGGCCGAAGTGTCCGAGCGGGACCTGGTGGCACACTTCACGCGCTTGAGCCACCGGCAGTTCTCCGTCGATCTCGGCGCCTACCCGCTGGGCTCGTGCACCATGAAGTACAACCCCAAGATGTGCGACACCGTGGCGGGCCTGCCGGGACTGGCGGGTGTGCACCCGGGGGCACCGGCGTCGCTGGTCCAGGGCTGGTTGCAGATCTTCGTGGAGCTCGAAGAAGCGCTGTGCGAGGTGACCGGGATGGCGGCGGCCACGCTGCAGCCGGCGGCGGGCGCGGCAGGGGAGCTCACGGGGCTGCTGTTGATGCGGGCGTACCACGGCTCCCGGGGGGAGTCTCGCCATCGCGTGATCATCCCGGACTCGGCCCACGGCACCAATCCGGCGTCGGTCACCCTGGGTGGCTACGAGACGGTGACCGTGCCCAGCGACCACCGTGGCTGCGTCGACCTGGAGGCGTTGCGCTCCGTCCTCGACACCGATGTGGCCGGGATCATGTTGACCAACCCGAACACGTTGGGGCTGTTCGAGGAGGACATAAAGGCCATCGCCAGTGCCGTCCACGAGGTGGGCGGACTGCTCTACTACGACGGCGCCAACCTCAACGCCATCCTCGGCGTCGTCCGGCCGGGCGACATGGGATTCGACATCGTGCACATGAACCTGCACAAGACCTTCGCGACGCCCCACGGTGGTGGGGGACCGGGGGCCGGTCCGGTCGCCGTCTCGCCTCGGCTGGTGGAGTTCCTGCCCGGCCCGCGTCCGGTGCGCCTGGAGAACCGCTATGGCACCGCGACCCCGCCGCGCTCCATCGGGCGGGTACACGGCTGGCACGGCAACGCCCTCGTCCTGGCCCGTGCCCTGGCCTACATGCAGGTGCATGGAGGAGACGGCCTGCGTCGGGTGGCCGAGCGGGCCGTCCTCAACGCCAACTGGATCAGGCGGCGCCTCTCGGACGTCTACGACGTCCCCTTCGATCGGGCCTGCATGCACGAGGTGGTGTTCTCGGCGGCGACGCTGCGCAAGCGGTACGGGACCAAGGCGCTCGATGTGGGCAAGCGGCTCTTGGAGCTCGGCTTCCACGCCCCTACGGTCTACTTTCCCCTCATCGTCGAGGAGGCGCTCATGGTCGAGCCCACCGAGACCGAGAGCCTCCAGACGCTCGAAGCGCTGGCCGGCGCGCTCGAGCAAATCGCCGCCGAGGCGGCGGCCGGGGAGCCGCTGGGCGAATCCCCCCGCAGCACCCCGGTACGCCGGGTAGACGAGGCCCGGGCAGCCCGCACGCTGGTGCCGACGTTCGACGCCCGGACGACGTGATCGTCCCCATCGATCACGTCGAGCCGGTGCCACGTCGCATCCGGGCCACGCTCGCCGGTCAGACCGTTCTCGACACCACCAGGGCGCTCTACGTGTGGGAGTCGCCCAACTACCCGCAGTTCTACGTCCCGCTGGGCGACGTGAACCAGGGCCTGCTCGTCGACGACCACCACGCGCAGCACGTGCGCCGCGGCCAGACTCAGCTCTACTCGCTGGCGGTCGGCGACGTGCTGCGCCCCGGCGCGGTGCGTCTCTACACCGACTCGGTGGTCGACGGCCTGAGCGGCACCGTCCGTTTCGAGTGGGCCGCGTTGGACAGCTGGTTCGAGGAGGACGAGGAGGTCTTCGTGCATCCCCGGAGCCCCTACGTCCGTGTCGACGCGCTGCGGTCCACCCGCCGTGTGCGCGTCGAGCTCGAGGGGGTGGCGCTGGCCGAGTCCTCGTCGCCGGTCATGGTCTTCGAGACCGGTCTGCCCACCCGTTACTACCTCAACCGGACCGAAGTGGACTTCACCCACCTGGTGCCGACCGCGACGGTCACCTCCTGCCCCTACAAGGGGACGACGAGCGCCTACTGGTCGGTGAAGGTCGGGGAGACGGTACAGAGCGATCTCGCATGGTCCTACGGGTTCCCGACGCGTCAGCTGCTTCCCATCGCCGGGTTGGTCTGCTTCTACAACGAGAAGGTGGACATAACCGTCGACGGGTCGTCAGGCGATCGCGGCCAGCCCTAGCCCGGCGGCGGCCACGCCCACGCCCAGGGCCAGCCCGCCCATGCTGTGGAGCGCGGCCTGGGTGTAGAGGCGCAGGCGGAGTAGTTGCAGCGTCTCCCAGATAGAGGTGGACCAGGTCGTGAATCCTCCGCAGATCCCCGCGCCCAGCACCACGAGCACGTCGGCCGACAGCCCGTGGTAGGCGGCCAAGCCGCTCAGGAGGCCCAAGGCGAACGACCCGAGCAGGTTGATGGTCAGGATGCCGAACGGGAAGTCCGCCCGCACGCGGTGGGCGATGGCGTCGTTCAGCAGCTGGCGGGCCAGGGCGCCGAGGGCCCCGGCGACGAGCACGGCCAGTGCGAGGGTCGCGGTCATCGCCGGAGCCGGCGTGGGTAGCGGACGTAGGTGTGTGCCGGGCTGAGGTAGAAACCAACGGCCACGAGCAGGAGGCCGCCGACGACGGTGGCCCCGAGGTCGCCGACGGCGAGCGCCACGTGGCCGGACTTGAGCAGCTGGGCGGCGTCGGTGGCGAGGGCGGAGAACGTGGTCCAGCCGCCGAGGATGCCGGTGATGAGGAACGGGCGGAGAAGGGGACGGCGGGCCGCCTGCGCCAGGGCGAAGGGCAGCAGCAGGCCGATGAGCACGGAGCCGCTGAGGTTGACCAGCAGAGTGGCGGTGGGGAAGTGGCCGACCTGCGTGGGGACGGCGCGGTCCAGGCCGTAGCGGGCCAGCGTGCCGAGACCACCGCCCAGAGCCACGGCGTACGGGGTGCCGGGCGCGCGCGGTGTGGGATGGAACGGTGCGTGGTGAGCTGAGCGGGCCATCGTCCTCCTGCGCCTGGTGCCTGCCACGGCGTCTGCCGCGGTGCTGTCTGGTCAGGAGCCATCAGCCGAAAAAAACGGCGGTTCGGAGCGTCAGCTCTCGGCGGGACCCTTCGCCGGTGTCTGCTTCCAGGTTACCGGGGACGGGGCCCCGGCGCGTGACGGAAGCGGAAGGGCTCGCTCTCCCGCCCGGCGATGACGTACCAGCACTCCCCGCTGGTCTCGGCGTCGAGCATGCCCTGGAAGGCGGTTACGACGTCGTCGACCTCGAGGATGGGAAAGCCCATGTCCGAAAGGGCCTGCTCAGAGCCCTTGATGATGGCCGTGTGGGTGAACGAGGGGCAGAGGGCGTTGATCCTGACCCCCTCGGCGGCGAAGGAGTCGCCGAGCGAGCGGACCAACCCCACGAGGGCGTGCTTGTTGGCGGCGTAGATCGGATCGAAGGGCGCCGGCACCAGCCCCGCCATGCTCGCCGTCGCCACGATGATGCCGCCCCCCGAGGCGATGATGGCCGGGCGGGCGGCTGCGATCCCGTAGACGACGCCGTCGAGGTTGATCCGCATGGCCCGGCGGTAGGCCTCCGGATCGAAGTCGTCCCCCATGCTGCACCACGACGACACCCCGGCGTTGAGGTGGGCCAGATGGAGCCCACCGAACTCCGCTACCGCAAAGGCCACGGCCTCGGTGCTGTCGTCGGGGAGGCTCACGTCGGCGTGCAGGAACCGACCTCCGAGCTCGCGCGCCACCTCGGCGCCGCGGCCGTCGTCCACGTCGGCCAGGACCACTCGGGCGCCCTGGCCCGCCAGGTGGCGGGCGACTCCCTCACCGATGCCGTTGCTGCCGCCGGTGATCAGCGCGACCTTGCCGTCCAGGTTCACCACTCAGATCGTAGGCCCGCTCAGGGCGACCACCCGGGTTTCTCTCTGGCTAACTTAACATAATGATTATTATCGGCGGTTTGGGGGAGTGGGGCGGCTATCTGTTCCTAGGTGGACGACGCGCTGAGCTGGGGCTTTTCTTAGGAAGTCTTTCGGTTTTCCAAGCGGGCTCACAGCCAGGTTACGGCTGGCTGTGACATGGAGTGGCTTCACTGGTGGCATGGGGAACCCAGGTGACGGCGAGGCGGTGGCGAGCAATCCGAACGACGTCACCCAGCCGATTCCGCTCGTGTCCGAGGAGGATGGTGCCGTTCCGGACGGTCGCCGCCGCAACAAGCGGCTGCTGGTCATCGGTGCGGCGGTCGTCCTGGTGGCGGGGCTGGCCACCGGTCTGATTCTGGCCTTCACGGGGGGATCCACCGCCACCGGTCTGGTGGTGTCCTCGCAGGTGGTGAAGGTGACGACCGGCACGATCCAACAGACGGTGGCCACCTCGGGGACGCTCGAGCCTGCGTCGCAGGCGAACCTCAATTTCGGCGTCTCGGGCACGGTCACCGCAGTGGACGTCTCGGCTGGCCAGACGGTGACCGCGGGCCAAGTGGTGGCGACGGTGGGCACCACGGCGCTGCAGTCCGACGTCGATGCGGCCCAGGCGACACTCGACTCCGCCGAGGCTCGTCTGTCCAGCGACGAGGCGGCCAAGGCGGCGGCCACGCAGATCGATTCGGACGAGGCTTCGGTCACGTCGGCCGAGTCCTCACTGACCACGGCGCAGACGAACCTGGCCGACGCGTCGCTGACCTCCCCCATCTCGGGCACGGTGGCGTCGGTGGACCTCACGGTCGGTCAGACGGTCAGTGGGACGGGCAGCGGCGGTGCGTCGAACTTCGGTTCGTCGTCGGCGGCGAGCAGCGCCTCCAGCTCCACGAGCACCGGTGAGGTGGTCGTGATCGGGACCAACTCGTACATCGTCAACACGACGGTCAACGACACCGAGATCGGCGAGATACAGGAGGGCGACCAGGCGACGGTGACCCCGACCGGTGCCACGACGGTGGACTACGGGACGGTGGGCTCCATCGGGCTGATCGCCACCGAGAGCTCCGATGTGGCGACGTTCCCGGTGGTCATAGACGTGACGGGCGATCCCACTGGCCTCTATGCCGGTTCGACAGCCGACGTGGCCATCATCGTCAAGCAACTGAACGACGTCGTGGAGGTGCCGACGGCCGCCATCACCTACAGCACGAGCGGCCAAGCCACCGTCACGCTGGTGAAGGGCGGTGCCCACGTCACGCAGGACGTGACGGTGGGCCAGGCCGCGGCCGGTGAGACGCAGATCACCAGCGGCGTCTCCGCCGGCGAGAGCGTGGTGGAACGAGTCGTCAAGTTCACCGGCCTGCCCGGTCTGCGCACCGGCGGTGGCCTCGGCGGCGGCTTCGGCGGCGGCGGCTTCACCCGCACCGGAGGTGGCGGGTTCACCGGAGGTGGGGGCTTCGGCGGAGCCGGCGGATGAGCACGCCCGGCGACCAGACATCCGACGCGGTCATAGAGCTCGAGAGGGTCACCAAGATCTACCGCACGGGGGCCATCGCCGTAGCCGCGCTACGGGGGGTCGACCTGACGATACGGTCCGGGGAGTACGTGGCCATCGTCGGGCCGTCGGGTTCGGGGAAGTCCACGCTGATGCACATCCTCGGATGCCTCGACACGCCGAGCACGGGTAACTTCCGCCTGGCCGGGCAGAACGTCAGCGGCATGAGCGAGGAGGAACTGGCCGAGGTGCGCAACCGGCGCATCGGCTTCGTCTTCCAGCAGTTCAACCTCCTCCCCCTCATGACGGCCTGGCAGAACGTGGAGTTGCCGCTGGTGTACGCCGGGGTGCACCGCAACGAGCGCAAGGAGCGGGCCATGGCCGCTCTGGCCCGCGTCGGGCTGGCCCAGCGTGTGCAGCATCGCCCGGGCGAGCTCTCGGGAGGCCAGCAGCAGCGCGTGGCCGTGGCGCGGGCGTTGGTGACCGAGCCCGATCTGATCCTGGCCGACGAGCCGACCGGCAATCTCGACTCCATCTCGGCCGCCGATGTCCTCGACCTCATGAACGAGCTCCACGGGGCCGGCCGTACCCTGATCCTGATCACCCACGACCAGGGCGTGGCGTCAGCCGCCAGCCGGGTCATCGCCATCCGCGACGGTCTGGTCAGCGAAGGTAGTGCCAGCGACCTCGAGAACGTTCGATGAGCTGGCTGGAGAGCATCCGCACCGGTCTCAACGGCGTGCGAACCCATCGGCTCCGTTCCGGGCTGACCGTCCTGGGAATCCTCATCGGCATAGCCGCCGTCATCCTCACCGTCGGCCTGGGCGAAGGGGCCCAGGGCCAGGTGACCTCGGAGATCACGGCACTGGGCAGCAACCTTCTCACCATCACCCCGGGGAGCACCACGTCCGCCGCGGGCATCCGCGGCGGGTTCGGCACCTCGGGGACGCTGACCACCTTCGACGCGGCGGCGTTGGACTCCAAGACCGTGGCGCCCGATATCCGGGCGGTCGCCCCGACCACCGACTCGTCGGAGGCGCTGACGGCGGGCACCAGCAACTGGACGACGACGGTCGTGGGCTCGACGCCCTCGTGGATCACCGTGCGCGGCGAGACCATCGCGCAAGGGCGATTCCTCGACAACCAGGACATCGCCGATCACGAGCCCGTGGTGGTGCTGGGCTCGGCCACGGCCTCTGAGCTCTTCAGCCGCCTGGACCCGGTCGGGCAGACGGTCGATGTGAACGGACTCCCCTTGACCGTCGTGGGCGTCCTCAACTCCGTCGGTTCGTCCACGTCGTCGTCGACGATCTCCGATCCGGACGACACGGCGGTGGTGCCGATCACCACGGCGGCCGAGGAGATCTTCGGAGGGACATCACGCAACTCGGTGAGCTCCATCATCGTGCAGGCCGACTCCTCCGCCGACCTGACGGCGGCGTATCAGGAGTCGGACCATCTGCTCCTCAACCTGCACGGCATCACGACCCCAGCGGACGCCGACTTCACCATCACGTCCTCCGCCTCGCTGATCTCCACCGCCACCTCGGTCGACCGGACCCTGACCATCCTTCTCGGCGGCGTGGCCGGCATCTCCTTGCTGGTCGGAGGGATCGGCGTCATGAACATCATGCTCGTCTCGGTCTCCGAGCGGATCCGGGAGATCGGGCTGCGTAAGGCGCTCGGAGCGACGCCACGCCTCATCCGCCGCCAGTTCCTGGTCGAGGCGTCGGTGCTGGGACTGTCCGGAGGTGCGCTGGGGGCGGCCCTGGGGATCATCCTCGCCGTCTTCTTACCCGGCGCGCTGGGCGATCCCATCGCCATCAGTCCGGTGGCCGTGGCGGGCGCCATCGTGGTGGCCATGGCCATCGGCCTCGTCTTCGGGGTCTACCCCGCGAGCCGGGCCGCCAACCTAGCCCCCATCGACGCCCTGAGGAACGAGTAAGTGGTTCTCGAGAGAAAGCAGCAATCATGAAATCCACCCCACGGAGCAGGCGCCGACTCGGGTACGTGATGGGCCCGGCGGTGACCGCCGCACTCTGCGCGTCATTCGTTCTCGGGATGTCCGACGGCGCGGGCGCTGCCACGGCGCCGACGAGATCGGGAGCCAGCGGGAGCGTGGCGTCGATCGCGGGCACCACCATGGAGGTGCAGAACGCCAGCACGGGACAGACGTCGGTCACCTGGACACCGACCACCTCGTTCAGCGAGACGGATGCCCAGACCCTGAGCACCGTGACGCCCGGTGACTGCCTGACCGTGACCGGCACGCCCGCCAAGAAGTCCAAGACGACCATTGCCGCTCGATCGATCACGATCAGCCAGCCATCCTCCTCGGGATCGTGCGCCACCGGCGCTCGGACGGCCGCGGGAGCGGGGGCGGCAGGCGCCGGGGCGGGCGGATTCGGCGGCTTCCGGCGATCGGGCTCGGGTTCGGGCTTCACTCCCCCGAGCGGGAGCTTCCCCTCAGGGGCACGCCGAGCGTTCTCCGGCCTAGCCAACTTTGCCATCGCCTCGGGCAAGGTGACCGCGGTCAAGGGCACGACCATCTCGCTGTCGGGGACCGTGCTGAGCCAGCTCTTCCGCCCGACGACGAGCAAGTCCAAGTCCGCCAAGAAGGCGCCGACGGTCAAGACCGAGAAGCTCAAGATCACGACCGGATCGTCGACCACGTTGTCTGAGACCCAGTCGACGACCGCGTCTGCCTTGGCCGTCGGGGACTGCGTGAGCGCCTTCGGCGCGGCGAGCAGCACCGGGGCCGTGACGGCGACGACCGTGCGCATCACGTCGACCGGGGGGAAGAGCTGCTCGACGGGGTTCGGCGGTGGCGGCTTCGGCGGTGGCGGCGGCTTCGGCGGCGGTGGCGGCGGCTTCGGTGGCTGATCGGTCACGCCGTCCGTGGATCATCGGGGCGACCGTCGTGGTCGCCGTCCTGGTGATCGGCGGCGCCACGGCATGGGCGGTCAGCAGTTCGGGCAATTCGGGCTACCGAATGACCACGGTCGTGCGCACCTCCATCGGGGTGAGCCAGGACGTGATCGGTACCGTGGAGCCCGCCAACGACGCCACCGTCTCCTTCCAGGTGTCCGGCCAGGTGGCCACCGTCCCTGCGACGGTCGGAGCGCAGGTCTCCGCCGGAGAGACGCTCGCCACGCTGGAGACGACCTCGCTGAGCGAGGCGGTGTCCTCGGCCCAGTCCTCGCTGGCGGCCGACGAATCGAGGCTGACCGAGGACGAGGACAGCCAGACCTCGTCCTCCGCTTCCGCCTCGGCCACCACGACCACCACGACCACCACCCCCGGTTCCTCGTTCGGTGGCTCCCCGGGGGGGTCGGGCTCGACCGGCACGAGTTCGATCTCCAAGGACCAGGCCACGCTGGTAGCCGACCAGAACCAGGCCTCCAAGAACCAGCAGCAAGAAGGGGTCGACCTCACCCAGGCACAGGCGGCCTGCGGGTCGACCTTCTCCTCCCCCACCACGACCTCCTCCCCCACCACGACCTCCTCCCCCACCACGACCTCCACGTCCCCGTCCAGCCCGGCGGCATGCACCGCCGCGCTGGAGCAGGTCTCGACCGAGCAACAGGCGGTGGCGACCGACGAAGGCGTCGTGGCCACTCAGGAGAGCACCTTGGCCAAGGCCCTGACGGCCCAGGAGTCCTCGTCGGGCACGTCCGGCACGACCGGTACGACCGGCAAGGGATCGACATCCTCTTCGGAGGGGACGAACGACGCGTCCTCGTTCGGCGGTTCAGGTAGCACCGGCAACGGGTCGTCCTCCCCCTCGGACAGCGCCGCGACGATCGCTTCGGACGAGGCGGCCATCGACACGGCGCAGGCGAACCTGGTCAACGCCCAACAGTCGCTGGCCGACGCCCAGCTCACCAGCCCCATCGCGGGCACCGTCGTCTCGGTCGGGATCACCGCCGGAGCAGCGGTAAGCGCGGGTTCGACCACCGACACAATTGAGATCATCGGGACCAAATTGTTCGAGGCAACCTCGACGTTGACCAGTACCCAGGTCAACTCGGTCAAGGTCGGCGACACCGCCGATGTTTCGGTCGACGGGATGAACCATTCCCTCACGGGGACCGTCTCACAGGTCGGGCCGGTTCAATCGAGCGACGGCGAGTACTCCTACCCCGTCGTCGTTGCCTTCCCGGCCTCCGATACCGGGTTCTTCGCCGGCTCGAGCGCCGACATCTCCATCGTCACCAACGAGGTCAACGACGTCCTTGCCGTGCCGACATCTGCGGTCATACCCGCCGGGACGCGGAGCTACGTGCTGGTGCTCTCGGGCGGGCAGCTCCAAGAGAAGGTCGTAAAGGTCGGCGTCATCGGCTACACCTACACCCAGGTGGTCTCCGGCCTGAACCTGGGAGACAGCCTCGTGCTGGCCGACTACTCCGAAGCGGTTCCTTCGTCCAACACGACAACCATCGGCGGCTTCGGCGGCGGCTTCGGCGGAGGGCTGGGCGGCGCCGGAGGCTTCGCCGGAGGCGGCGGTCGGTTTGCCGGACGCGGTACCGCGTCGTTCGCCGGCTGACGACGCGGGGCGACTCAGCCCTCTATCACGTTGTGCACCTGTGCCACCATCGGGGCCTGCAGTTCGACCCCGAGCTCGGTGAGGATCGGCATGAGGGTCGGCCCAAAGGCCTCGAACTCCTCCTGTGACTCCCAGATGTCGAACACGTTGATGCTGCCCTCCGATTCGAGGGCGACGTGCAAGGTGCGCCCCTTGGGCGCCCCCGCACCGGCCGCTTCGAGCTGCTTGATGGCACTCTCGTACTTCTCCGGTGTGAATCCGACGTGTGCGAAGTAGAACCCGAGTGCCATGGAGTGTCAGCCCTTTCGTTGTGAGATACCGTTGCGGCGTACCGCCGCACCGAGCGAAACGTAACCCATGAACCCAGAGGCTGCAATGGGCATTGTGAGTCGAGGTGTGACGTACCAGCCGGTACGGTAGGTGCCCTATGGATCCGGCGGACTCGGCGGACTCGGCGATCGACGTGGTGATAGAGATCCCCACCGGTAGCCGGAACAAGTACGAGTACGACCACGAGAACCATGTCATCCGCCTCGACCGCCGACTGTTCACCGCCACGACGTACCCGGCCGACTACGGCTTTGTGCCCGACACCCTCTCCAAGGACGGTGATCCGCTCGATGCCCTCGTCCTCGTGGCGGACCCGACCTTCCCCGGCTGTGTCGTGCGGGTGAGGATCATGGGCGTCTTCTTCATGCGTGACGAGGCCGGGCTCGATGCCAAGCTCATGACCGTGCTGGAGCACGATCCGCAGTGGGACGACGCCAACGACATCGGGGATCTACCCACGCATCTGCTGAACGAGATCGAACACTTCTTCAGCATCTACAAGGACCTCGAGCCCGAAAAGCACTCCGAGGTCATGGGCTTCGAGGGTCGGGTGGCGGCCCTGAAGGAGTTGGAGGCGTGCCGCGCTGCCTTTCACGCCGCGCTGCCGTTGGCGCCGCGTGACCACTAACCGCTGAAACCCCCGGCACCGAACGGGCCCGTCGATTGGACCTGCGACTGGCTCGCCTGCTGCTGCTCCTCGGCCTGATTGCCCAGCGTGGCCGTGGTGGTGCGTTTGCTGTCGCCGACGTAGTAGGTGATCTGGACCTGCTGACCAGGCTTGTCCTTCTCGATGGCGTTCTGCAGGCCGACGGCGGACGTCACGGGGGTCCCGTCGAGGGCCACGATGACGTCGCCCTGGAGCAGCCCGGCCTTGTCGGCGGGCGAGCCCGAGATCACGCTGAGGATGACCACGCCCGAGGTGGGAGTGAACCCGTACTGCTGGCGCAGGGCGGGCGTCAGGGTGGTGATGTCCACGCCGAGATACCCCCCGCTGTTGCTGGCCGGCCCTCCCTTTTCGAGGATGGGAAGCAGGGACTCGACCTCCTCTATGGGTATGGCGAACCCGATGTTCTGGGTGTTCGTCCCGTCCTCCGTGGTACCGGCCACCGCCGTGTTCATGCCGATGACCTGGCCCTCGGTGTCGATGAGCGGTCCGCCCGAGTTGCCCGGATTGATGGCCGCGTCGGTCTGGATGAGGTTTTGCAGGTTCTCGGTCGCCGTTCCCTCGCCGCCGGCGCTGACCGACCGGCCCAGGGCGGAGACGATGCCCTGGGTGACCGTCGGGGTGCCGGCCGCCAGCCCCAGGGCATTTCCGATCGCCACCACCGCGTCACCAACGACGGCCTTGGACGAACTGCCGAAGGTGACGGTGGGCAGGCTCGAGCCGGGGTTGTTGATCTTGAGCAGCGCCACGTCCTGCTGGGTGTCGTAGCCGATGAGGGTGGCGGGGATCGGGTTCTTCTGTCCGTACTCGGTGATCGTGATGGAGCCGGTATCCCCCCCGTCGGTGTAGAGCTCGATCACGTGATTGTTGGTCACCACCTCACCGTCGGCGGTGATGATCATCCCGGTCCCCTCGTCCTCGTTGCCGTTCGACTTGACGTCGATGGACACGACCGCCGGGATCACCTTCTTGACCAGTTCGGGAATCGTCACGTTGCCGCTCAGTACGGCGGCGCCCGGGGCGGAGGTGCTCTCGTGAATGGTGACGTTGTTGGTGTTGTTGTTGTCGGCCAGGGCCGTCACACCCGCGCCGACCGCCGCTCCCACGAGCGCGGCGACGGCCGCCACCCCGACCCACATGCGGGCCCGAACGGGGGCCGGAGCGGCAGTCGGAAGGGGCGGGGGCGCCTGAGGGACCGAGAAGGGATAGTGGGGATCGTCCGCAGCGGGGGGCCCCGCCACCGGCGCCGGTGATTCGTCGATCGGCGGCAGCGGCCAGCTGGCGGAGGGAGGTGGAGGAGGAGGAGGGGGCGGAGGAGGAGGAGGAACCGGCGTTGTCGAGTCGGGCAGGGACGGTTCCCCCGCCTGCTCGCGGTCATCGGTCATCGTGGTCCTCCTGAGAACGGACGGGGTCCGCCGCACCAGCACCCCAGGCGGCAAATAAACAGAGCGGTCATCGCAGTAGAGAGATGTTATGGGACCGAACTGCTCTCACGTTCTCGCCTGTCCGGGTCCGCTGCACCAGATGGGGCGCCCAGCGCGGTAGCGTGTCCGCCGCATGTCACGGCGAATAGATATTGAGTTGACGAGCAAGAGCGGCGACGGGTCCTGGACGTGGCGCGCCGCTGGCGCGCGCCAGCCCAAGGGGGTGGTGGACGGGGCCTTGGTCCCAGAGAGCCAGGCCGTGGGATCCGTGTTGCGCGCCGAGATCGAGACGGGACTCGAGGGGATCGAGATCATGTCGCTCGCCGAGGTCAAGCCCTCCCGGTCGCCCGAGAAGGCCCAGGGACGCATTGAGGTCACGGGGACGCCCCGTCGCGCGCCCGACGTCTCGGTGATCCTCGCCGTGGGCTCGGGCTCGGGCTCGGGCTCGGGCTCGGGCTCGGGCACGCGCAGCCGTCGGCCGGACCGCGAAGGTGACGACCGGGGCGATCGCCCCACCGGCACCCGCCGCGGCGCGCCCGGGGGTGGACGCGGCCGACCCGACCGACCCGACCGACCGGACCGGTCTGAGGCGCCCGGCGGTGGCGGCGGTCCTCGCCGGCCCGGGAGCCGGCGGCCGGGCGAGGGCGGCGGGCGGCCCACCCGCGGCGAACGGCCCGTCGCCCCTACCTCGACGGTGCACCGCAACGCCATGCTGGCTGCGCTCCGCCCCGAGCAGATCCCCGTGGCGGAGCAACTCCTGCGCGGCGGGCTTCCTGCCGTGCGTCAGGCCATCGATGCCCAGAACTCCGCCGCCAAGGCGTCCGGCCGGCCCGCCGCCTCCACCGATGCCCTGCTCGCCATGGCCGACGAGCTCCTCCCCGTGGTCAAGCTGGCGGACTGGAAGGACCGCGCCACGGCGGCGCAGGCCGCGGGCAAGGACTTCCGGCTGCGCGAGCTCCGTACCGTGGTGGCCGCCTCGCGCACGGTCATCCTCGATGAAGAAGGCCGCGCGCTGGCCAAATCGCTCCAGGAGTCCCTCGACCGCCGAGTCACCGCCATGCGCGAGGAGTGGCTGGCCCGCATCACCAACGCCATCACCGAGGGACGGATCCTGCAGGCCATTGAGGCATCCATTCGTCCTCCCGAGCCCGGGACCCGCTGCCCGGCCGACCTGGCGGTGCGGCTGGCCGCGGCCGCCGGCGAAGCGATGACGGCCGACACGCCCCCCGAGGAGTGGATGAAGATGCTCGATGCCGTCGTCCTCTCCCCCGTGCGCCGGACGGTCAAGCCGGCGGGTATTCCGGCCGACGAGGTGGCGCGCCAGGCGGCGCGGCACGCCGCCGGCTCGGTGCCCGCGCTGGCCAAGCTGTTGGGGCTGCGGATACCGCCCCCTCCCCCGCGGGGGCTGGTGCGCGAGCACCGGCTCAGCTCAGCGGGCGGTTGAGCACCAAGAGTCGAGCCGAGAAGCCGGCTGCTTCGAGTCGCTGTTTGGTGAGCCGGTCGCCCGGCAGCGCCAGTGCATCTATGTCGCGGCATCCCCGTTCCTCGCACCACGCCACCATCGACTCCATGAGGGCGGTGCCGACACCGACCCCGCGCGCCCCTTCTTCGACATAGCAACATTCGATCCGCCCGCTGGACCCCGATGCGCTGGCCACCGCCAGACCGACGACGGCATCGTCGAACTCGCCGACGTACACGGTCGACCCTCGCGGTCGAGCGGCCATCCATCGCTCCAGGAGCTCGTCGCCGTTGGCGTTCCCGGCGAGAGCCTCTCCTCCCCGGGCCGACCGTAGCTCCCTGAGGGCTCCGGCCAGAAGCTCGCGGCACACGGGCGTGTCGTCGTCGCGGGCCGGGCGTGCCCGCTCCATCACGAAGCGTCGAGGAGTTGGCTGGCCCGGTTGAGGATGGTCCGGCGATGGCGGTGAGAGGCCTCGTAGCGGTGCACGGCCCGCAGCTCGTCGGGCCCCAGGCTCTCGAGCCGGCGGACCACTTGGGCGGCCGACAGGGTGTCGTAGCCGGCCAGGGCTCGCTCGACCAGCGCGCCGTCGGCCGGGTCCGCGTCGGGTCGGGAGGGGGTCGGGGGTGCCGCAAGGGTCGAAGACCGATCCGACGCGCCCGTGGGGGTCGGGGTGGCGGGCTCGGCGTGGGTGAGGCTGCCGACGCGCCGGACGATCTCGCGTCGCCCGGTCATGACCACCCATTCGCCGACGAAGCGGGCGTTACGTATGTCGGTCTCGACGCGCCGGCGCCCCTTGGCGACGAACTGCGGAAGATCCTCGACGACCGTCACCACCGCGCCGACGGGGGCGTACACCAAGACATCGAGCGCCCGGCGGAGGGCAGGCGATTCGTCGCCCTCAGACACAGTCCCGGCAAAACATCTTCTTCTTGTCGGCCAGCTGACTCGGGTGCTTGACGAGGAAGCACGAGCGGCACACGAACTCGTCGGGCTGCTTCGGCAGGACGCGCTCGTTGCCCTCGGTGCGGTCTTCCTGGTCGGTGGCCTCGTCGTCCTCGGGCTCGTCTTCGACGACGAGGCGCTCTTTGAGGATGACGTCGAGGCTGGCCTCGACGTCATCCTCTTCGGGTTCTTCGTCCTCTTCTTCGTCTTCGGCCTCGCCGGACCGCTCGACGACCGCAGCCGGTGAGGCGGTCAGGATCTCCGCCACCTCGTCGCCCACCTCGTCGTCGTCGTCGTCGATCTCGACGATGACGTCGTCGTCGAGGGGGTCGTCGTCTTCCAGGCCCACGAGGACGTCCTCGTCGATGTCGGCTTCCAGGTCGTCCACCTCGGGCTCGTCGTCGATGACGTCGTCGTCCTCGAGCGCGGGGGTCTCAGGATCGAGGTCTTTGGGCATGTCCTTCTTCTTGGTCGCCATTTGCCGCCGGAGCATAGACGTTCGGCGGACGCGTTCGATCGCTTAGCGGGGGAATGAGGCGGTTCGGCCCTGGGGTCTTTGGCGCCATCTTGCAAGCCCATTCAGTGAAAGCAGGCAAGACGTTCTCTACTCAACCCCCAGGGCCAACCTCCGCCTCTCACAGCCTCTCCCTTCGGACTCAACAGGCCAGCTGCCTGATCCATCCGGGTGAGCGGGACTGCGCAGACACTACGCGTCGGACGGGAGGTCGCGTCAAGAGGAACTCGTGCTCTCTCACCTGGGGGAATAGAGGTTCTTCCTGGTCAGCGACACGGAAACAATTTCAGGGTGCCGCAGATTTCTCCGCCCGGCGGCGTTCGGACCGCCGTTCCGATTCGAGCCGCTCGAGGTCGGTCATCCCGTAGTCGACGAACCACATGGCGTCGGCCAGCGCTCGATGGCCGGCGTGCTCGGCAATGGCGTGGTG
Source organism: uncultured Acidimicrobiaceae bacterium (assembly GCA_963779735.1). Taxonomy (GTDB): domain Bacteria; phylum Actinomycetota; class Acidimicrobiia; order Acidimicrobiales; family RAAP-2; genus Bog-473. The sequence continues at coordinate 469,841 of CAVZZJ010000007.1, read as the reverse complement.
CATCTGCTGCGCCACCCGGCGGTAGGCGGGATGGCCCTGCGCCCCGGAGCGCAGCTCAATGAGGTGCATGGCCTCGCGCGCGTTGCACTGGATCACGTAGCGGATGCGGTGGGCCAGTGCAACGGCGTACGCCGCCTGCTCCTCGTGGTGGGGCGCCAGCGTTCGGTAGAGATCCTCGGCGCGCTCGATGGAGTCGGTGTAGCGCTCCCCCAGCCCGGCCTCGGCCACCAGCTCCGGCAGGTCGTAGCCCAGCGCGATGCCCAGCCGCTGCCACTCGATCGTCAGCATGCGGTGCCGCTGCAGATCGCGAAACGCCCCGTAGTCGGTCACGAGCTCGAAGCGATAGTCGGTCCGCTCGAAGGCGCGCCCCGGACGGTGCCGGCGGTTCCGGCGGTCCCCGACGTACGCCGCCAGGAGGGCCACGCGCTCGTCATGGTTGAGCCCGCGGACTCGCTGCGCAGCTTGGTGCTCCGAGCATCGCAGATGAGCGAAGCATGCCGCCGCGAGGACCTTCTCCTCCCCTTCGGGGTCGAAGTCCAGCAGCGTGACCTCCGGCTGGGACTGGCCTGCCGCGGCGGCGGGCTCTCCGTCGGGCCACAGTCGCTCGACGGCGCGTGCCGTGGCGTCACGCGTGGATGCCAGGTACGCCGTCCACTCCCCTCCCCGCTCGGGTACGTCGACGCGTTGGAGAAACGAAGGGATGACCTTGCGCAGTTCGGTCAGCATCATGTCCGCATAGCTGCGCGCCTCGGGCAGCGGGTGCGCGCGGCATGCGAAGCAGGAGCTGCTCGTAGGACTGGCCGGTGCCGTACAGGCCGATGTTGGAGAGCGACGCTGCGGGGAGCAGGCCGCGCGAGCGCATCGAGCGACTTGGCCTTGACCGCCTGGCGGTAGACGAAGTCGCTGTCGCCCGACTGCCGGGGAAATCGAGCCGCCACCCAGGAGCGCATGAGAGGCAACAGCTCTCGGTAGGTGTCGAACATGCGGTCGAGGTCGCCGACGTAGCGCGCCCCGTAGGGCGACTCGAGGACCTCGGCGGGGCGGAAGTAGCGGTAGTGGCCGCTCTCCAGCCGGTTGTCGTAGGCGATGTAGCGGGTCGACTGCTCGAGGTACGACATGAGCCGGCCCCACTCGAGCACCTTGGAGAGCACGTTGGAGGACTGCTCGCACGCCAGGTGCACGCCGCCCAGTTGCGCCACGGAGTCGTCGCCGTACTCGACGAAGACCTTCTCGTAGAGCCGCTCGGCCCGTTCGAGCCCGATGGTGGCATCGAGCGAGATGTCACCGGAGATGTCGAGGTCGCCGACGAACTCGTCGAGGAAGAGGCGGCGGAGGCTCTTGGGCGAGCGCGAGTAGCGTGCGAACAGGGCTCCCTTGACCACCTCGGGCAGGTTCACCAGCGCAAAGACGGGCAGGTCGAGGTTGGTGACGTAGCGCCGGAGAACGGCCGCTTCGTCCGCCGTGAACTGCTCTTCTACGTAGGGGAACATGGCCGCCCCACCATAGGACCGAGGCGAGGCACGCGTGGCGGATGATCAGGGGGTGGGCAGGCCGGCGGCGATGACGCCCCGTAGGAGCATCCCGACGGCCTCCCGGGCCGAGGCCGCGGTTGCCGGGTCGGTGGCGAGGTGAGCCAGCTGCTGGACGACGTCGGCCACCGATTTGACGGTGCGCACGAAGTCCCCGGGGGCCAGGTCGCCCACGTCGCGCGCGGCAACGGCCAGGGCGGTCTCGAACGAGCTCCCGCGGGCCCACGAAGCGACCGCGGTGGCGAGGCCCGCAGAGGGTTGGCGGGTGCGGGGAACCAGATGGACCTCCTCGACCGACCGGATGTGCTCGGCGACGTGCTCGAGGGCTGCGCTGCGCCACTGCAGCTCGGCGAGCCGTTTCTCGCCCAGCCGGTCGGCCAGCGGTCCCCTGCGCCGGGTGCGCCGCGGGGCGGCGTGGCCGGCGGCCCTCCCCGATCCGGCGGCCCGCCTGGCCCGGCGGGGCTCGAAGACCACCGCCGACACCACTCCGGCGAGCACCGAGGGATCGGCATCGGTGAGGAGGTCGGCGGCCAGGGCCTCGGCGATGAGGAGATCGGACTCGTGGTAGATCCGCGCCAGGCGGTGGCCCGACGGCGTCAGCGACCAGCCGTCGAGGTACCCCAGCTCGTTCAGTACGGCGACCCGGTGGCTGAGCTGGACGGTCAGGAGGTCCGCCCGTCTGGCCTGCCATTGGGCGAAGGAACGGCGCAGGACGTCGTCGGCCGTCTCCCGATCGAATCGGGAGGCCAGGTTGACGGCCAGGTTGTACGTGGGGCGGAAGGACGAGCGCAGGTCGGGCGGGGGCGCGGAGGCCACGCGGGCCGCCTCGGCGAACGCCGTCTCGCTCGACCAAAGGACGACCGCGTGCCCCTCGTCGTCGTGGCCCCGGCGCCCGGCCCGCCCGGTCAGCTGGAGGTACTCGCCCGAGGTCAGCGTCGCCCTCCCGGCTCCCCCGTACTTCGTGAAGCGCTCGATGACGACCGATCGTGCGGGCATGTTGATTCCCAGGGAGAGGGTCTCGGTGGCGAAGACCACCTTGAGCAGGCCCGCGGAGAAGCACTCCTCGACCGTCTCCCGGAACACCGGGACCATGCCGGCGTGATGGGACGCCACCCCGCACTCGAGCCCCTCGAGCCACTCGTCGTAGCCCAGGACACCGAGATCGTCGTCGCCCAGCGTCTCGACGCGCCGCTCGGTGATCTGGCGGATGGCGGCGCGCTCCCCCCGATCGGTGAGGCGGACGCCGTCCCGGACGACCTGCCGGACCGCCTCGTCGCACGCGGCACGGCTGAAGATGAAGACGATGGCCGGGAGCATCTCCTCCCACGTGAGCGCCTCGATCAGCTCGGTGCGCAACGGCGTGCGGTAGGGCAGACGCGGTCCCTTTCCCCGCGGCTGCCACTGCGCCGGCCGCCCCCGCAGCGAGCGGCGGATCGCCTGGTCGACCCGGAGGCCCTCGGTTCCGGCCTTGCCGTTCACCAGCAGCGGGAGCAGCAGCGTCCGGTCGTCCTCGCGCCGGTGGGCGGCGAAGTGGTGGCGCAGCACGATGGGTCGTTGGCGCTCGACGATCACCTCGGTCGTGCCGCGCACCGAGCGCAACCAGGCACCGAGCTCGCCGGCATTGTTCACCGTGGCCGAAAGGCACACGAAGCGGATGGCGGCGGGCGAGAGGACCAGCACCTCCTCCCACACGCCGCCGCGGTAGGGATCCTGAATGAAGTGCACCTCGTCGAGGATCACGGTGTGCAGGCCGTCCAGGAGGTCCGAGCCGGCCAGGAGCATGTTGCGCAGGACCTCGGTGGTCATCACCACCATGGGCGCGTCGGGCTTGACGGCCGTGTCGCCCGTGAGGAGGCCGACGTGGTCCTTGCCGTAGGTGGCCACCAGCTCCTCGTACTTCTGGTTGGAGAGGGCCTTGAGCGGCGTGGTGTAGAAGGCCTTGCCGGAGGCGCCGAGAGCCCGGTGGATGGCGTAGGCGGCCACCAGCGTCTTGCCCGACCCGGTGGGGGCCGAGACGAGCACCGAGCGGTCGGCGTCGATGGCCGCGAAGGCGTCGCGCTGGAAGCCGTCGGGTGGGAATGGGAGGTGGGAGGCGAAGTCACCGTCCTCGTCCGTCGCGGTGACGGGCCAGGGGAATGTGGTCAACGACCCATCAACTTCCCGATGCCGATGGAGATGAAGAAGAAGAGGACCAGGGGAACGGCCAGGGCCAGCATGGAGAAGGGGTCCGAGCTGGGGGTGAAGACGGCGGCGACCACCGTGATCAGGATGACCGCCCAACGCCACGAGTGCAGCAGGCGCGCCGGGGTGACGACGTGGGCCAGCTCCAAGGAGACCAGCACCACGGGGAACTGGAAGGTGATGCCGAACAAGGCCATCAGGGCCAGGACGAGGCCGAGGTAGGGAATGGGGTCGTAAATCTGCCGCAGGTCCGGACCGCCCACCGCCCGCAGGAAGCCCAGGGCGTGGGACAGCGTGAGGTAGGCCGTGGCGGCGCCGAGCAGGAACAGGGCGACGGCCGCCGTGACGAAGGGGACGGCGTACTTCTTCTCCCGGGCCTTCAGCCCGGGCGTGACGAACCGCCAGATCTGGAAGAGGATGACCGGCGAGGCCAGGACCAGGCCGCCGTAGACGGCGATCTTCACCCGCAGCGAGAGCCCGTCGAGCGGTGACGTCACGTAGAGGTTGGCGCAGTTCGGGCCCACGGCGACACCGCGCCGCGCCGCTGCGTTGGTGTTGGCCTCGCACAGCGGCCGGATCAGGAAGTGCAGGATGGGTTCGTAGGCGATCACGGCGACGGTGCATCCCAGCGCGAACGCGATGGCGCAGACGATCAGGCGATGGCGCAGCTCCCCCAAGTGCTGGTTGAGGGTCATGTTGTCGGGCGAGGGTTTCTCCTTGCGCTCGCCGATGAGGGGGATGGTCACGGTGGCCTTTGCTCTTGCGGACGGTCAGTTCAAGCCGGGGTCGCCCGGTGCCACGACCCCGGGAGGGGGGGTGGGAGAGGGGGCCTCACCAGATTCGTCGCGCGGGGGGTCGGCGGATGTCCCGTCCAGGTTGGAGAGGTGGTCGAGGAGCGCCGTGGGAGACCGGGCCAACCGGGCGAGGTCGTTGGTCGAGGGCAGATCCGGGATGGAGGTCCGAACCTCGGCCTCCATGCGCCGGCGGAAGTCGTTGAACGTGCGCCAGGCCGCGCCGGCCTGGCGGGCCACCTGCGGGAGCTTGTCCGGCCCGAGCAGGATGATGGCCACCACGGCGATGATGAGCAGCTTGGCGGGGTCGAGATTGAGCACCTGCCCTCACTCTAGGGCGACTACAGCGAGGCGATCAGGCGCTCGACCCGCTCGTCGTGAGACTTGAAGGGGTCCTTGAGCAGCACCGTCCGCTGGGCCTGGTCGTTCAGCTTGAGGTGCACCCAGTCGACGGTGAAGTCACGCCGCCGTTCCTTGGCCCGTTTGACGAACGCCCCCCGCAGCCGGGCCCGGGTGGTCTCGGGGGGCAGCGTCATGGCGTCGGAGATCCCGTCGTCGGTGCACATGCGCTCGATCTGGTCCCGGCTCTGGAGCTTGTAGTACAGGCCACGGGTCCGGTCGACGTCGTGGTACATGAGATCGATCATGGCGACCTTGGGATGCGACAGGGGGACGTCGTGCCGCGCCCGCATCTGCTCGACGAGCCGGTACTTGGCCACCCAGTCGCACTCTCGCCACAGCGAGGTGGGATCGGCCTCAAGGCCCTTGAGGCAGTGCTCCCACATGTCGAGGGCGGTGTCCTCTTCGGGGGAGAGTCCCTTGCGGTCGCGGAACTTGAGGGCCCGCTCGAGATACTCGGCCTGAATGTCGAGGGCGCGCATCTCGCGACCGTTGGCCAGGCGGACCCGGCGCTGGCAGGTGATGTCGTGGCTGATCTCCCGGATGGCGCGGATGGGGTTCTCGAGGGAGAGGTCGCGCAACACGGTCGAGGAGTCCTCCAACATGGCCAGGAGGATGCTGGTCGTGCCGACCTTGAGGAAGGTGGCGTACTCGCTCATGTTGGAGTCGCCCACGATCACGTGGAGCCGACGGAACCGCTCGGCGTCGGCGTGGGGCTCGTCACGCGTGTTGATGATGGGGCGGCTGCGCGTCGTGGCCGAGGACACCCCCTCCCAGATGTGCTCTGCCCGCTGGCTGAGGCAGAACACGGAGCCGCGTGCGGTCTGGAGGACCTTGCCGGCGCCGGCGTAGATCTGACGGCTGACCAGAAACGGGATCAGCACCTCGGTGTAGCGGTTGAACTCGTCGTTGCGCTCGGTCAGATAGTTCTCGTGGCACCCGTACGAGTTGCCCACCGAGTCGGTGTTGTTCTTGAAGAGGTAGACGTCGCCGCGGATCCCCTCCTCTCGCAGGCGGGCCTGTGCCCCGGTGACCAGTCCGGCGAGGATCCACTCCCCCGCCTTGTCGTGCATCACGACGTCGGAGATCTTGTCGCATTCGGGGGTGGCGTACTCGGGGTGGCTGCCCACGTCGAGGTAGAGGCGGGCCCCGTTCTCCAGGAAGACGTTGGAGGAGCGCCCCCAGCTGACCACCCGGCGGAAGAGGTACCGGGCCACCTCGTCGGGGCTCAGGCGCCGCTGGCCGCGCAGGGTGAAGGTCACGCCGTACTCGTTCTCTATCCCGAATATGCGTTTCTCCACTACGCCACCGTACAGCCGGCTAGGCCAAAAGCTGCGCCAGCTCCTCGTCGGCGATGCGACGGAACGCTCGTCGCCCGTTGCCAGGGCTGAGCGTGGCCACCTCCAGGTCGGCCGGCTCCAGCACGCGGTCGGGCCCGGCCAGCGCGACGGTGGCCGCCTTGAGGGCGCTGGCCAGGTCCCATTCGGCCTGCCAGGCGGCCGCCACCCGCTCGTTGATCGTCTCGGCGTCCCCGCCCAGCACGGCAAAGCGCTCCTCGTCGGTGATCGTGCCCTCATAGGCGATGTGGTAGAGCTGATCGGGCCGATCGTCCCCCCCCAGCTCGGCCACCAGGATCTCCACCTCCAACGGCTTCATCTCGTGGGTGAACACGTTGCCCAGGTACTGGGCGTAGAGGTTGGCCAGCGAGCGGGCGTCGACGTCCTCCCTGCTGTAGGCGTAGCCCTTGGTGTCGGCGTGGCGCACGCCCGCCACGCGGAGCTGGTCGTACTCGTTGTACTTGCCCACGCCGCCGAAGGCGATGCGGTCGTAGATTTCGCTGATCTTGTGGAGCGAGCGGGACGGGTTCTCGGCCACGATGACGATGCCCACGTCGTAGGTGGTGGCCACCAGGGAGCGCCCCCGGGCGATGCCCTTCTGGGCGTACTCGGCCCGGTCCTTCATGACCTGTTCGGGCGCCACGTAGTAGGGCATGCTCATTGGGCACGCTCCGCCTGCATGCGGGCGACGAGGGCGCCGAAGCGCTCGGCCACCTCCTCCTCGGGCACCAGCCGGTAGCCGTCGGCGTCGACGACCGCGATGAGGGGATAGATGCCCCGCACCAGGTCGGGCCCCCCCGTGGCCGAGTCCTCGTCGGCCGCCTCGTAGAGGGACTGGATGGCCAGGTCGACCGCCTCGTCCCGGTTCAGCCCCTCACGGAAGCCGAGCTTGATGGTCGATCGGGCGTCCCGTCCCCCCGAGCCCGTGGCCTGGAAGTCGGTCTCCTCGTAGTGGCCACCGGTGGCGTCGTAGCTGAAGATGCGCCCGACGCCCCGAGCGGTGTCGTAGCCGGCGAACAGCGGCACCACGGCGAGGCCCTGCATGGCCAGGGGCAGGTGCTGGCGCACCATCTGGGCCAGCTGGTTGGCTTTGCCCTCGAGGGAGAGGACCGTGCCTTCGACCTTCTCGTAGTGTTCGAGCTGCACCTGGAAGAGGCGGACCATCTCGACGGCCATACCCGCCGAGCCGGCGATGGCGACCGCCGAATGGCGGTCGGCTTGGAAGACCTTCTCCATGGCCCGGTGGGCGATGATGTTGCCCATGGTGGCCCGACGGTCGCCGGCCATGATGACGCCGTCCGCGTAGCGCAGGGCCACCACCGTCGTGGCGTGGGGCGAGGGGGCGATCGAGGCGGCGGAGACCGTCTCGGGGCGCGGGGTGGCACCGCCCCCCGCGTGGCGCAGGAGGCCGACGAAGTCTGGACCCGGATCGCTCTCCGGGGGGAAGAGGGGAAGAGCCACTGGTAGTTACTGCCCGCCCTTCTGCACGTAGTTGCGCACGAACTCCTCGGCGTTGTCCTCCAGGACCTCGTCGATCTCGTCCAGCAGGTCGTCCAGCTCGGCCTTGATCTTCTCTCCGCGCTCCGAGGTGGCCGGGGCCGCCTCGGTGGCCAGTTCGGACTCGGCCTCGGTCGTGGTGGTCTCCCGGGCCGGGCTCTTCCGCTTCTGTTCTTGTTCTGCCATTTTTGTCCTTCGTACGGTCAGGAATTTGAGCCGGTCCAACAGGTCCGCCGGACCCGTGCTCTGGGCCAGGAGTGCGGCCGTGTGTTCGGCTGTTCCTTTCAGGGGGTCCATCATAGGGACGCGCCGGAGGGGGTCGGTCCCCACGTCGAAGACGAGGGAGTCCCAGTTGGCGGTCACCACCGCCTCGGGCCAGCGAGCCAGGCATTTGCCGCGGAACCAGGCCCGTGTCCCCGGAGGCGGCTCGTCGACGGCGAGCTCGGCCTCGGCGGGCGTGATCAGCCGTCGCATGCCCAGCCGCTGGTAGACGGAGCGGTCGGGCCGAAGGTCGTGGTACTGCAGTGCCAGGGCGGCCACCCGCGGGTCGCGCCAGCCGCACCCGTGCCGTTCCTGGTAGGCCAGGAGGAGGTCCTGCTTGGCCACCCAGTCCAGGGTGTCGGCCAGGCTGGAGGGATCGGACTCGAGACCCTCGAGGACGGCCTCCCAGTGCTGAAGCACGAGCGCCCCCACCGTCCCGTCGTCGCCCAGCGCCCGCAGGCCCTGCTCCTCGGCGTACTTGCGGGCGGCCCCGAAGAGCTCCCACTGCATCTCGAGGGCGGTGGCCGAGGTCCCGTCGTTCAGGGCGAGCGGTCGGGCCAGCGACAGATCGGCCGACACCTGGTGCAAGGCCCGCACCGGGTCGACCAGCGAGAGGCTACGGGTGGGGCCGGCGTCGTCCTCAATCATGGCCAGCACGATGGCGGTGGTGCCGACCTTGAGGAGGATGGCGATCTCGGACAGGTTGGCGTCGCCGATGATCACGTGCAGCCGGCGGAAGCGGGAGGGGTCGGCGTGCGGCTCGTCGCGGGTGTTGACGATCGGCCGCTTCAACGTGGTCTCAAGCCCGACGATCTCCTCGAAGAACTCGGCCCGCTGAGAGATCTGGAAGTGGACCGTGTCCGCGTCGAGGGCCGGTGTCTCGACGCCCACCTTGCCCGATCCGGTGAACAAGGTGCGCGACACGAGGTGCGGCACGGCACCCTCGATCACCTTGGCGAAGGGGACGGCGCGGTCCATCATGTAGTTCTCGTGGCACCCGTAGGAGTTGCCCTTGCCGTCGGAGTTGTTCTTGTAGACGACGGGTGCCGCCTGATCGGGGATGCGCACCGAGGCCGCGGCCATGGCCCGTCGCAGCACCTCCTCACCGGCCTTGTCGTGGACGAGGCACTCGAGCGGGGTCAGGCACTCGGGCGTGGAGTACTCGGGATGGGCGTGGTCGACGTAGAAGCGGGCGCCGTTGGTGAGCACGGTGTTGGCCAGGTGGGTCTCCACCATGGGCGCCAGGGAGCCCTCGCGAGCGAACCCGCGGGCGTCGTTGCCCGGCGTCTCGTCCTCGAAGTCCCAGCCGATCTTCTGCTCTATGGAGGAGGCGTACGCGTTGACCAAGACCGACGACGCGGCGATGGGGTTCTGCTCCGCGCCGGGTGAACGTATCCCGTACTCGGTCTCAATTCCGCACACCTTGGTGGTGGCCACTCACACGACCCTATCGGTCCTTACAGGTACTGTCCGGTACCCACTCGCTCAATCGACCGACCACCGTGCACCTCGCGGTCCTCGGTGAGCAGGGTGCGGACGTAGACGATCCGCTCCCCCTTCTTTCCCGAGATGCGGGCCCAGTCGTCGGGGTTGGTCGTGTTGGGCAGGTCTTCGTTCTCCTTGTACTCCTGCCGGATCGACTCGTGGAGGTCCGAGGTGCGGATGCCGCCCGACTCGCCGGCGATCACCCGCTTGATGGCCAGCTTCTTGGCCCGGCGCACGATGTTCTCGATCATGGCCCCCGAGGCGAAGTCCCGGTAGTAGAGGATCTCCTTGTCGCCGTTCTGGTACGTGACCTCCAAGAAGCGGTTCTCGTCGTCCTCCCGGTACATCTCGGACACCGTCTTCTCAATGATGGCCTGGACCGCCTTGCCGGCGTCTCCCCCACCGAGGCGGGCCACCTCGTCGGTGTCCAACGGGAGGGCCGTGGTGAGGTAGCGGCTGAAGATCTGGGCGGCGGCCTCCTCGTTGGGCCGCTCGATCTTGATCTTCACATCGAGCCGGCCCGGGCGCAGGATGGCGGGATCGATGAGGTCCTCCCGGTTCGACGCCCCGATCACGATGACGTCCTTCAGGGATTCGACCCCGTCGATCTCGGCCAGGAGCTGGGGCACGATGGTCGACTCCATGTCCGAGCTGATGCCCGTGCCCCTGGTGCGGAAGAGCGACTCCATCTCGTCGAAGAAGACGATGACCGGCATGCCCTCGTCGGCCTTCTCCCGCGCCCGCTGGAAGACCTGGCGGATCTGGCGCTCCGTCTCGCCCACGTACTTGTTCAAGAGCTCGGGGCCCTTGATGTTGAGGAAGAAGCTCCGCACGTTGGCGTTGCCGGTGCTCTCGGCCACCTTCTTGGCCAGGGAGTTGGCCACGGCCTTGGCGATGAGGGTCTTGCCGCACCCGGGCGGGCCGTAGAGGAGGATGCCCTTGGGGGCCGGCAGGCTGTACTCGGCGAAGAGCTGCTTGTGCAGGTAGGGCAGCTCGACCGCGTCGGTAATCGCCTCTATCTGCGCGTCGAGCCCGCCGACGTCGGCGTAGGTGATGTCGGGCACCTCCTCGAGGACGAGCTGCTCGCTCTCGAGCTTGGGCAGCTTCTCTATGAGGAGCTGGGTGCGCAGGTCCATGAGGAGGGAGTCGCCGGCGCGCAGCTTGACGTCGAGCATGTCCTCGGAGAGCTCGGCCACGCGCTCCTCGTCGGCCCGGGCGAACACGACGCAACGGCGTTTGTCCTCCAGCCGCTCCTTGAGGGTGACCACCTCGCCGGAGAGCTCCCCGTCCCGGACGAGGACCACGTTCAGCGACTCGTTCAACACCACCTCGTTGCCCTTGCGGATGACGCCCGGATCGATGTCGGGGTGGAGCGAGACCCTCATCTTGCGCCCGCTGGAGAAGACGTCCACGGTGCCGTCGTCGTTGACCCCGAGGAAGGTGCCGTAGGCGGCGGGCGGCTGGGTCAGCTTCTCGACCTCCTCGCGCAGCGCAGCCAGCTGCTCCTTGGCCTGCTGGAGGGTGAAGGTCAGCTTCTCGTTCTGCGAGGTGGCGTGGGCCAATTGGCCCTTGCTCTCGAGCAGGCGCTCCTCGAGGGCCTGGACCCGCCCCGGGCTCTCCTGGAGGCGGCGTCGGAGGGCGTGGATCTCATCCTCGGCGTCGGCCAGCTCGGAACGCAACGCCTCGGCCAGGGCGGCCAGCTCGTTCGAGTCGGGTGGGATACTCACACCGTTCACCCTAGTCCTGGGGCCGGGCCCACCGGCCTCAGGCCGCAAAAAGGCCTGTGACGGAGGGTGGGGCCGCTTGGCGACTAAAGTAGGCCGCAGGGGCACGACCGAGGAGAGAGACGACGACATGAAGGTCTGGATCGACCAGGATCTCTGCACGGGTGATGGCCTGTGCGAGGAGATCGCGCCGGCCGTGTTCACACTTCTCGACGACGGCCTCGCCTACGTGAAGGAAGACGGCTCGGTGCTGAACGACCCCGGAGGGTCGGCCGGCATGGCCGCCGTACCGGGGGATCTGGAGGAGGCGGTCGTGGAGGCCTCCGAGGAGTGTCCCGGGGAGTGCATCTTCATAGAGCGCTGATCCGGCGGGCCGTGGTGAGGAATCCGGTGTGGCCCACCATGCGGTGATCGGGTCGCACGGAGCGGGCCTCGACGTGCCACGTGCGTCGCATGATCTCCTGGGTCTCGGCCATGCCGAACGGTGCGCCGTGGTCGTCGAGGGCCTGGCGCAGCTGGGCCGTCTGGTTGATGGTGGGCAGGTAGGCCAAGAGGATGCCCCCGGGCCGTAGCGCGTGGGCGGCGGCGGGGAGCACCTTGTGGGGCTCCGGCATGTCCAGCAGGACACGATCGAGGTCGCGCTCGTCTATGCCCTCGGTGACGTCGCGTATCTCGACCCGGTAGGCCGCGTCGGGCCCCAGGGTGGCCGCCACGTTGGCCTTGGCCCGATCGGCAAAGTCCTCCCGGATTTCGTAGCCGACGACCGAGGCACCGGCCCGCAACACGGTCATCGACAGTGCTCCCGATCCGACGCCCGCCTCCAGGACGCGTTGGCCCGGTCCGAGGTCGGCGGCGATGAGGATGGCGCCGAGGTCCTTGGGATAGATCACCTGTGCCCCGCGGGGCATCTTCAGGACGATGTCGCTGAGGGTGGGACGCAGCACGAGGAACTGCCGGCCGGTCGACCCGTTGATCGTCCGGCCCTCCTCGCCGCCGATGATGTCGTCGTGGGCGATCACGCCCGCATGGGTGTGGAAGATGGCGCCACCCACGAGGGTGATGAGGTAGCGCCGTTCCTTGGGGTCGACCAGCAGGACGCGTTCGCCCGACTCGAGCGTGTGCGGCACTGCGCTCAGGGTTCGTCGACGGTGCCCGGCGCACGGGGGTCGGTCACCGAGATCAGCAGCCGCTCGCCCGGAGAGACGCGGAGCGATGTGACGAGGCCGCCGCTCCGGTCCCACAGGGCCCGGCGCAAGATGATGGCGAATACGGCGATGGCCAACCAGGTCACGTTGCCGGCGAGCCCGCGCCGGAGCGCGGCGCGCACGATGGCCCGAAGGAGGACGTCCACGGCCCGGCCTACAGCCGCCGGATCTCGACGACGGCCGAGCGGCTGCGCCCCTTACGCCGTCCGGCCAGGAAGGCCACCGTGATAATGACCAGAGCCGCTGCGGCGACGGTGGCGATGCCCTGGGTGGCCGAGCCGCGGACCGTGGCCTCCCCCTCCCCGAACACCCGGGAGTAGGCGGACTCCAGGTCTGCTCGGGTAATGCGCCGCCCGTCGGTCCCTGGCCTTGGCATCAGCTGCTCCCTTCCGTGCTGTAGGTGGCGCCCTCCGGGCGCTTGGCGGCGCTCGTGCCCCGCGGAACCTTTGCGTTCGTCTGTCCCGTCCCGGCGGTGATGCGCCAGACGGCAACGGCGGCGACGCCGATGCCGAGGATGCTCACCACGAAGTAGGGCACCCAGGACCAGTCCCCGGTGAGCGCCGTGCCGGTCTCGGTCTGCAGGAGCCGGAGTATGCCGAGCAGGATGAGCAGGATGCCGACGGCGATGGCCAGCGATCCGGCCACCCCCCAGGCCAGGAAGCGCCCCAGGCCGGTGAGCGGCTCGAGGGTCTCCTGCTTGAGGTAGTCGACGGTCAGGTTGAGCGCGTCATCGCCGGCACGGCGGATCCTGCCGCCCTTCCCCGATCCCTCGTCCGACCTCACGTGCGCTGGTGCCATGTGGCCCGCCATCCTGGTCCGTTGTCCGGTCCGGCGCAAGCAGGCCGGCTCACGTCCGCTCCCCGAAGATGTAGGTCGAGCTGGCCCGGGCCACCACTCGGCCGTCCTCCGAAACGATGCTCGCCTCGGCGAAGGCCACCCGGGACCCGCCGGAGACGATCTCGGCCGTGCAGGTGAGGGTGGCGCCCGGGGAGACCGGGGCGAGAAAGCTAATCTTCATCTCGGCGTTGCTGGCGAAGACCCGGCGGCCTTGCACGAAGGTGACGGCGGCGGCGCCCATGGAGGAGTCGGCGAAGGCACCGAGGAACCCGCCTTGCACGATGCCGGCTGGGTTGGCGAACCGCTCGTCGGCCGTCATGCGCCAGGTGCAGCGGCCCGGGTCGGACTTGTCGAGGCACACCATTCCCAGGGTGAGGTCGCAATTCGGGGGCACCTGCATGCGGTCAGGCTAGGCGAGCGCTGGGTAGTGTGGCCTAATGGCCCTCACGCACCCGCCCGTGGTCCAGGATCCGTCGTTGGTGGAGCTCGGGATCAACGTGGTCCGTGGTCTGGCCATGGACGCGCCCGAGAAGGCCAACTCGGGCCACTCGGGGACGGCGATGGCGCTGGCTCCGCTGGCCCATGTGCTCTGGACGCGCATCATGCGGTACGACCCGAAGGCTCCGAGCTGGCCCGACCGCGACCGATTCGTCCTGTCCAACGGGCACGCCTCCATCCTCCTGTACTCCATGCTCTTCCTGACCGGGTACGACCTCACCCTGGACGACATCCGCCAGTTCCGCCAGTGGGAGAGCCGGACCCCGGGCCATCCCGAGCGCCTCGACACCGACGGCGTCGAGGTCACGACGGGGCCGTTGGGCCAGGGCGTGGGGAACGCGGTGGGCTTGGCCATCGCCGAGCGTGCGCTGCGGGCGCGCTTCGGGAGCGACGTCTGCGACCACCGTACCTTCGTCATCGCCGGCGACGGCTGCTTCATGGAGGGCATCTCGCACGAGGCGGCGTCGTTGGCGGGCCATCTCCGGCTGGGCCGCCTGATGGCCTTCTACGACGACAACCACATCACGATCGACGGGCCCACGGAGCTGGCCTACAACGACAACGTGCCGGAGCGCTTCGCCGCCTACGGCTGGAACGTGCGCAACCTGGGCGAGATGGCCAACGACGTGGACGGAATTGAGGCGGCCATCCGAGAGGCGATGGAGGCCCCGGCGGACGGACCCGAGGCCAGGCCGACCCTGCTCATCTTGCGCAGCCATATCGGCTGGCCCTCGCCGAAGCTGACCGACACCGCGGCGGCGCACGGGTCGCCCTTCGGCGCCGAGGAGATCCGGGTGACCAAGGAGATCCTGGGTCTCCCGCCCGACCAGACGTTCTGGGTGCCCGACGAGGTCCGGGCGTTCTACGCCCGGGAGGCGGCGCGGGGCGAGACCTACCGCCAGGAGTGGGAGGCCCGGTTCGAGGCGTGGGAGGGTGACCGGGTGGCCTGGGACGCGGCGCAGGCGGGCCGCGGCGTCCCGGGCTGGGCCGACGGGCTGCCCTCGTTCGAGGCGGGCACCATGCTGGCCACCCGCCACGCCGTCAACCAGTGCATCAACGCCACCGCCGGCGGGCTGCCGGGCCTGATCGCCGGCTCGGCCGATCTGACCGGCAACAACGGGGTCCTGATAAAGGGAGCCGAGGTGCAGGCGGCGGCCACCCCCGGAGGCGCGCAGTTGCACTACGGGATCCGCGAGCACGGCATGGGTGCGGTGATGAACGGCATGGCGCTGCACGGCGGCATCCTCCCGGTCGGGGGGACCTTCTTCGTCTTCACCGACTACATGCGTCCCTCGGTTCGGCTGGCGGCCCTCTCCCGGGCCCACGTGATCTACTCGTGGACGCACGACTCCATCGGCCTGGGCGAGGACGGCCCGACCCACCAACCCGTCGAACAGCTGGCCAGCCTGCGAGCCATGCCGGGGTTGGCGCTGGTGCGCCCCGCCGACGCCAACGAGACGGCCCACGCCTGGCGGCTCGCCGTGGAGTCGGACGGGCCGGTCGGGCTGGTGCTGTCGCGCCAGAACATCCCGGTTCTGGCCGAGACGGCGGCCCGGGCGGGGACGGGGGTGGCGAAGGGCGGCTACGTCCTGGCCGAGGCGCCGGGCGAGCCAGACATCGTGCTGATCGGCACCGGGAGCGAGGTGCAGCTGTGCCTGCGTGCGGCCGCGCTGCTCGCCGAGGCCGGGGTGGCGGCGCGGGTGGTCTCGCTGCCGTGTTGGGAGTGGTTCGAGGAGCAGGACGAGGCCTACCGCTCCGAGGTCCTGCCGCCCGGCGTGCCGGCCCTCAGCGTCGAGGCGGCCTCGACGTTCGGTTGGAGCCGCTATGCCGACGCCTCGGTGGGCCTTGACCGCTTCGGGGCATCGGCGCCCGGCGAGGTGGCCATGGAGAAGTTCGGCTTCACGGTTGAGCATGTGTTCGAGCGGGCACATGCCCTCCTGGACGACGCGAGCAAGGAGCCTTCGACATGACCCGTCTGCACGATCTCTACGACATCGGTGGCCAGAGCCCATGGTTGGACAATCTGCGCCGTGACTGGCTCGAAGACGGCCAACTGGCCGAGCTGGTGTCGAAGGGCGTACGGGGGATCACCTCCAATCCGACGATCTTCGCCAACGCCATCAGCGGGCAGGACACGTACGACGCCCAGTTCAAGCAGCTCATGGTCGATCACACGGTGGAGAGCGCCTACTGGGAGCTGGCCATCACCGACATCTTGAACGGGCTGGAGCTCCTGCGACCCGTCTACGACGACAGCGACGGTGAGGACGGCTACGTGTCCCTGGAGGTCTCCCCCGCGCTGGCGCACGACACCGAGAGCACCGTGCGCGACGCCCGCAAGCTGCACACCCGGATCGCGCAGCCGAACCTCTTGGTGAAGGTACCGGCCACCAAGGAGGGTGTGCCGGCCATCAACGCCCTGCTGAGCGAGGGACGAAGCATCAACGTCACCTTGATCTTCGGGCTCGACCGCTACGACGAGGTGATGGAGGCGTACATCAGCGGTCTGGAGGCGTTGGCGGCGGCCGGGCGGGCGGCCGACCTCCCGCGTGTGGCCAGCGTCGCCTCGTTCTTCGTCAGCCGGGTCGACACCGAGGTGGATCGCCGCCTGGAGTCCCTGGCGGGCGGCGAGTCGGGTGACCCCACCATCCTGGCCCTGCGCGGCAAGGCGGCGGTGGCCCAGGCCCAGGTGGCCTACCAGCACTTCCACGCCACCTTCTCGACGGATCGCTGGAAGGCGCTCGCGGCCCAAGGGGCCCGTGTGCAGCGTCCCCTGTGGGCCTCGACCTCGACCAAGAACCCGGCCTACCCGGACCTGCTCTACGTCGACAGCCTCATCGGCCCGGCTACCGTCAACACGATGCCCGAGGGCACCATTGAGGCGTTCTTGGACCACGGCACGCTGGCCCGGACGGTGGATGCCCATCCCCAGGCCGGCGTCGACACTCTGGCCCGGCTGGCCGACGCGGGCATCGACATGAACGACGTCGAGCAGACCCTGGAGGACGAGGGGGTGCACTCGTTCGCCAAGTCCTTCGACGAGCTGCTCCAGACGCTGAGCGACAAGGCGTCCACCTTCAAGTGAGGGTAGTCCCCGACGTGCCGGAGGCCTTCACCGGCGTGGTCGGCGAGGCGTTCGCGTCCCGTCCCGGCCCCCGCTTCACCCTGGTGCTGTCGGGCGGACCGACGGCGCAGGAGTGCTACGAGCGCCTCGCTGCGGCCACGACGATCAGTTGGCCCCTGGTGGACATCTACATGGGCGACGAGCGTTTCGTGCCGCCCGATGACCCCGACGCCAACCAGCGGCTCGTGCGCGAAACCCTGATCGACCGGGTCGGCCCCGTGGGCTCGTTCACGCCCATGCCGACGACGGTTCCGATGGAGGAGGCGGTGGCCGAGTACCAGAGGACGATCGCGGCCGTTCTGGCGGGACCGGGGATCGATCTCATCCACCTGGGACTCGGGCCCGACGGCCACACGGCGTCGCTCTTCCCGAACGCCCCCACCCTCCATGCCGGCGCGGACGTGCTGGTGGTGGCGACCGAGGATCCAAACGGCCACAATCCCCACCCCCGCATGAGCCTTACCTTGCCGGCCATCAATGCCGCCCGCCGGGCCGTCTTCACGGTGGCGGGCGCCAGCAAGCGTGAGGCGATCGCCGCCCTCGAACGGGGCGACGACATTCCGGCCGCCCGTGTCAAGGCGGAGCAGATCGTCTGGTTGGTCGACCCCGAGGCGGCGGCCGTTCCTTCTCCCTGACGGCGGCCAGTCTGCGGGCCCGGGCGATGCGACCCGCAGCGGGGGGATGGGCGGGAGGGACCCAGCGCCAGTGACCGGGGCCGCCCGTTAGGCGCCAACCTCCGTTGGTCTTCATGTCGTGGTGGGCCGCGCACAACCTGACCAGATTGGAGAGCTCGGTCGGGCCTCCGTCGGCGTAGTCGACCCTCCAATGGTCTCGTTCGAGGCCGAGGCGCTTGCCGCATCCGGGCACGGCGCACGTGCGATCGCGGACGATGAGGGCGATGTCGATGCAGCGGGCGATGTCGCGGGTGCTTCTCGTCATCGTCCGGATGTCGAACCCCTCCTTGACGAGATAGCGCAGGCCGGCGTCGGAGAGCAGCTCGGTGGCGGCCTGGACCGAGACCGGACCGATGCCCTCTATCTCGCAGAGCTCGTCGCCCCGGGCACTCCCCCGGCGGAGCGCCTCGGCGTCGATGATGACGACTGCCTCGGTCCGGGCGCTGCGCTCGGACCTACCGGAACTGGCCAGCAGGTCGATGAAGGCATCGAGCCGGTGGGCGTCGAGCGGAGCGCTCTCCGAGGAGCCCGATCGCCGCCAGCGCCTCGCCGCCTCCGCTTCGAGCACGGGGGCGACGCGGGCCCAGGCCACCTCGTCGCAGAGGAACTCCCCCCTGATCCCACCCCCGTCGTCCTGGTGCCAGCGCAGGTGCCGCAGCGAGTGGACCCGGGACCTACGGGCCCGCTCGGTCTCCGCAGACCGCGCCGCAGCCCGCAGGCGTGCCGCAGCGTCATGGAGCTCCTGATGCGAGGCGCCCAGCCCAACGAGGCCCAGAAGGTCGCCGGTCGATCCGGGCGCCTCTGCAGCCGCCTTGGTGACCAGTGTGAGCTGGTCGGTCGAGAGCTCGGCCCCGTGAAGGGCGTCGGTCAGCACCGGGTCGCTGGCGGCCTGCCCGGCCGCGCTGAGGCGACCCCTGGCCACGCCGGCCGAGGAACCCGACAGCGCGCCCAGCCAGTCGGCGGCCGAACCGTGACCCGCCTTGGCGTACGATCCGGTCTCGGCGACCACCGGGGCGAAGAGGGCGACACCCGAGGAGGCGGCCCGCTCGCCCCCGGCGAAGAGGGCCACCAGCCGACGCGCTTGGTCTCCCGAGACCGATCCGGGGTCGGCGCGACGCACGAGCCGTTGCAAGGTGCGCACGGTCTGCTCCAGCTCCAGCTCCAGCTCCAGCTCCAGCTCGAGGTCGGCGGGGCGGTCGGCCCGCCGGTCGGCACCCCGATGGAGATCTGGACGGAACGTCGTCACGGCCACACGGAGAGGGTAGAAGAGGGGTGTGACACGGGCGGGGGGCGGTAACGGGGACCTGCGACGCAGCCCACGGATCGCTCCGGCCCACGGGGTGTCTAGATTGGCCGCAATGTTCTCCGACGCCGAACTCCTGCAGATGCCGCTGGCCGAGCTCATGTCACTCGCCGGTGCCGAGCGCGACGAGGCCTACGGGCGTCGTGTGACGTACTCGCCCAAGGTCTTCATCCCGCTCACGATGCTCTGCCGCGACCGCTGCGGCTACTGCACGTTCGCCAAGGCCCCGGCTCGGCTCACCTCCCCCTACCTCACACCCGACGAGGTGCTGCAGATCGCCCGCGCCGGCAAGGAGGCAGGGTGCCACGAGGCGCTGTTCACCCTGGGCGAACGGCCCGAGCTGCGCTATCCCCTGGCCCAGGAGTGGCTCGACTCCCACGGGTTCGCCACGACGGTGGACTACCTCGCGCACGCCTGCGGGCTCGTCCTGGAGGAGACCGGTCTCCTCCCCCACGCCAACGCCGGCGCACTCTTCGCCGACGAGCTCGCCGCGCTACGCCCCTTCACCGCGAGCCAGGGCATGATGCTCGAGTCGCTGGTGGAAGGACTCGACGCGCACCGCAGCGCTCCGGACAAGGAGCCGGCGCGGCGGCTGGCCACGTTAGATGCCGCCGGCGAGCTGCACGTCCCGTTCACCACGGGGATCCTCGTCGGCATCGGCGACGGCCGGAGCGGCCAGTTGGCGGCGTTGCGCGCCATCGCCGAGTCGCACGCGCGGTTCGGCCACGTCCAAGAGGTCATCGTGCAGAACTTCCTACCCAAGCCCGGCACCGCCATGGCGCGGGTCGCACCCTGCCCGGCCGAGGACCTCTGGTGGGCCGTGGCGGTCGCACGCCTGGTGCTGCCGCCCGAGGTGCACGTGCAGGCTCCCCCGAACCTGTCCGACGATCTGGCACCGCTGCTCGAGGCAGGGATTGACGACTGGGGCGGGATCTCGCCGATCACCGCCGACCATGTGAACCCGGAGCGAGCCTGGCCGGCTCTGGAGACGCTGCGCCGCGCCACCGAGGAGGCCGGTCACGTGCTGGCGGCACGCCTGACCGTCTATCCCGCCTTCGCCCATGATCCGGTGACGTGGCTCCACCCCGACCTTCGGTTCGCCGTGCTCGATGTGTCCGACGCCGAAGGCCTGGCCCGCGACGCCCCATGGTGCTCGGGCGGCGAGGTGGACCCGCCCGTGCTCGTCGGCGGCTCGGCCGCAGGTGGCCCCTCCCGGCCCAGCGGGCCGGTAGCCGAGGTCCTCGACGGTGTGGCCCTGGGGCAAGATGTCGGCGAGGACGAGATCGTGGCCCTGTTCTCGGCCCGTGGCAGCGAGGTGCGCATGGTGGCCGAGGTGGCCGACGATCTGCGGCGCGCCGTCGTGGGCGACGCGATCACGTTCGTCTACAACCGGAACATCAACTACACCAACGTCTGCACCTTCAAGTGCCGCTTCTGCGCGTTCTCCAAGGGCCCGCTCTCGCTCAACCTTCGAGGTGCGCCCTACCTCCTGGAGCTGGACGAGATCACCCGCCGAGTGGCCGAGGCGGAGGCCGAGGGGGCGACGGAGGTCTGCCTGCAGGGCGGGATCCACCCCGACTTCGACGGGGACTACTACCTCCACGTGCTGGGCGCCGTGCGGGCGGCGTCGGAGCGCATCCACATCCACGGCTTCACGGCGTTGGAGGTGACCGAGGGGGCACGCCGCTCCGGGGTGCCCTTGGCCGACTACCTGACCCAACTGAAGGAGGCGGGCCTCAAGACCCTGCCCGGCACGGCGGCCGAGATCCTCGACGACGACATCCGGGCCCTCATCTGCCCGGACAAGGTCAACACCGAGGAGTGGCTCGAGGCCCACCGCACCGCCCACTCGGTCGGCCTGCGTTCGAACATCACGATCATGTTCGGCTCGGTGGAGCACCCGGTCAGCTGGGCCCGCCACATGCTGCGCACGCGCGCGTTGCAACGGGAGACCGGTGGGTTCACCGAGTTCGTCCCCCTGCCCTTCGTCCACATGGCCACCCCGATCTATCTGCAGCGCAAGGCGCGCCGGGGACCGACGTTTCGAGAGACGCTCCTCATGCACTCGGTGGCCCGGATCGTGTACCACGGGGACATCGACAACATTCAGGTCAGCTGGGTCAAGATGGGGGTGGAGGGCGCGCGCCAGGTGCTCCAGGCGGGAGCCAACGACGTGGGGGGCACGCTGATGGACGAGAACATCTCGCGCGCCGCCGGCGCGCGGCACGGCCAACGCATGGGGGTCGAGGAGCTCGAGTCGCTGGTGGAGCCCTTGGGTCGCCCGCTGGTGCAACGTTCCACGCTGTACGCCCTCGCAGGCTCGTGACCGGGTCGGCGGAGGTGGCGTACGACGAGCAAGAGGACCTCCTGCACCAGGCGTTCGCCGGTCTGGCCAAGGAGCATTCGCTCGGCCCGGCGCAGGGCAGGGAGCTGCAGGCCATGCTCGGGTCTCTGAGCGAGATGACCAGAGAGGGGACGTCGGTGGGCGACCTCAAGATCGCCAACGCCGCCCTGGCCGAGATGGCCGAGGCGTTCCGGGTCTTTCGCCCGTACCGAAAGGTGCGCAAGATCACCATGTTCGGTTCGGCCCGCACGAAGCCGGAGGATCCCGTCTACATACTGGCGCGCGACCTGGCCAGCCACTTGGCCGGGGCCGACTGGATGGTCGTTACCGGTGCCGGTCCCGGCATCATGGCGGCCGGCCTGGAGGGAGCCGGGCGCGAGCACGCCTTCGGCGTCAACATCCGTCTCCCCCACGAGGAGGGCGCGAACGACTTCATCGCCCAGGATCCGAAGCTGGTCGAGATGCGGTACTTCTTCACCCGGAAGTTGATGTTGATAAAGGAGTCCCACGCCTATGCCATCCTCCCGGGGGGATTCGGCACGCAGGACGAGTCGTTCGAGCTCCTCACCCTGCTGCAGACGGGCAAGGCCGAGCCGGCGCCGGTGGTCATGATGGAGACGCCCGGCGGCACGTACTGGCGTGGGTGGCTGCGCTTCTTGGAAGAGGAAGCGATCGCGTCGGGGTGGGTTTCGCCCGAGGACGTGGCGCTCTTCAAGGTGGCCACGTCGGTCGACGAGGCGACCCAGGAGATCCTCGGCTTCTACCGCAACTATCACTCGTGCCGCTGGGTCGGCGACGTGCTGGTGCTGCGGGTGCTGACGGCCCCGAGCCGGGCCGAGCTGGCCGACCTCAACCGGCGCTTCGCCGACATCGTCACCCGCGGCACCATTCGCAGTGCGGGCGCATTCCCGCCCGAGCGTTCCAGCAACGACCACCCCGAGCTGCCGCGACTGGCGCTGCGCTTCGACAAGTGGCATTTTTCGCGCCTGCGCCAGCTCATCAACGCCGTCAACGAGTGCACAGGGGCCTGAGCGATGACGCACGACTACGGGGACGACATCTACACCGAGCCCATCGGTGACCCGGACACCCTGGCGAACCTGGGTCCGCTCGGGCCGATGGCCGGCGTCTGGGAGGGGACGCCGGGAGCCGACCAGCACCCGGTCGCCGAAGGCGCCGAACACGACACGTACGTCGAGCACTACGAGCTCCATCCCATCGACTTCCAGACGAACGGTCCGCAGCTCTTCTACGGCCTGCGGTACCACACCCACATCGTCAAGCCCGGCGAGGTGGCGACCTTCCACGACCAGGTGGGCTACTGGCTCTGGGAACCGGCGGCCAAGGCGGTGACGTTCACCCTGGGCATCCCGCGGGGGCAGGCACTGCTGGCCCTAGGTCCCGCCGAGCCCGACGCCACGGAGTTCGAGCTGACGGCGCAGCTGGGCTCCGAGACGAACGGCATCGTGTCGAACCCCTTCCTCCTCGAGGCGTTCCGCACGCTGAGCTACCGCATCCGGGTGACGGTCAACGCCGACGGGACCTGGTCCTACGAAGAAGAGGGCACGCTGCAGATCCCCGGCCACGCCGAGCCCTTCCCCCACATTGACCGCAATACGCTCACACGGGTGGGACCGCCGGTACCCAATCCTCTGGCCCAGGCCGCCGGCGCCGCCGGTGCCGGTGCCGGTGCCGATGCCGCCGGCCTCCCCGACACGAGTCTCGGCATCGGCAGCCTCCGAGACGCCCTCTGACCGTTACCGGTTCTGCTCCTTGCCGCACTTCGGGCACACGGTGGCGTACTTTCCCCCGCTCCACCTGAGCCACGCCCGGCAGGACTCGCAGTGGTCGTGGCCCTTGAGCATCTCACGGTACTTCCCCCCGGGACGGAAGCGCACCGTCATGATGACGGCGGCCACGACGCCGAAGATGATCCAGTAGATCACTCGAACGGCTCACCTGACGGCGCCAGAACCGAGACGGCCTTCTCGATCGCCCGCCGGGCCTGGACGATGCGCCGCTCAATGGCCAGGGCTTCGCCGGCCTCGGCCGAGTCAGGGTCGCCCTGCGCGGCGCGACGCAACGCGTCGAGCGCGATGTCGGTGAGCTCCTCAATCATTCCCTGGAGGCGGCCGGCCACGTCGGCCATCGCGTCGGTCGAGCTCACTGAGCTCACTTGGGGAGCGCCACGGTCTGGACCGTGTAGTCGCTCTGGGCCAGGGCGGCGCGCAGGAGCCGCTTGTTGAACTTGCCCACGCTCGTCTTGGGGATCTCCTCGACGAACGCCCACTGTTCGGGCAGCCACCAGCGCGGGACCCGCCCGGCCAAGAAGTCGACCAGATCCGACGGGGAGGGCGTCAGGCCGGGCTTGGGTACGACGACGACCAAAGGTCGCTCGGACCACGTGCTGTCCGGGACGGCGATCACCGCCGCCTCGAAGACGTCGGGATGCGCCATCACGGCGTTCTCCAGCTCGACGGACGAGATCCACTCCCCGCCGGACTTGATCACATCCTTGGTGCGGTCGGAGATGGTCATGAAGCCCTGTTGGTCGAGCGTGCCGATATCGCCGGTACGCAGCCAACCGTCGTGGAACCGGGCGGGATCCTCGTCCTTGTAGTACGAGCCAGTGACCCATGGACCGCGGCACTCGAACTCCCCCACCGACTCGCCGTCGCGCGGCAGCACGGCGCCGTCCTCGGCCACCACGCGAACCTCGACGCCGGCGACCACCCGCCCGGCCTTGACCTTGTAGTACATGTCGTCGTGGCCATGGAGGCGCCGGGCCGGGGGCAGCCCTAAGGCCGCCATCGGGCTGGTCTCGGTCATGCCCCAGCCCTGAACGATCGTGGCGCCGAAGCGCTGCTCGAACCCCTCGATCAGGGCCTGGGGCACCGCGGCGCCCCCGGCGGTGATTGCCCGCACCGATGAGAAGTCGATCGGTGTGTCCAGGTGGAGCAGCCCGTTCCAGATGGTGGGCACGCCGCAGGCGAGGGTGGGGTGGTACTGGTTGATCACGGCGGCCAGGTGCTCTCCCATGAGGAACATCTGGGGCATGATCATGGTGGTCCCGGCCAGCCAGGCCCCGTAGGGCGTTCCCCAGGCGTTGGCGTGGAACATGGGGACGATGATGAGGATGCGGTCCTTCTCCGTCATCCCCACCGAAGAGGCGGACTGCTCGGCCATAGTGTGCAGCCAGGTGGAGCGGTGGGAGTAGACGACGCCCTTGGGATCCCCGGTGGTGCCGCTGGTGTAGCACATGGCCGCGGCCGAGCGCTCGTCGAGGACCGGCCAGGCGAAACCGGGCTCCTCGGCCGACAGGAGCTCCTCGTAGGACAGCGTCGCGCCCAGGGACGCGGCGTCCCCCTCCCCCACGACGATGATGGTCTCAACGGTCTTGAGCTCGTCCTTGACGGCGGACAGCAGCGGGATCAACGAGGCGTCGACGATGATGGCGCGGTCCTCGGCGTGATTGATCACGTAGGCCAGCTGGTCGGCCGCCAGCCGGATGTTCAAGGTGTGCAGGACCGCCCCCATGCACGGCACGGCCAGGTAGGCCTCCATGTGAACCTGGTTGTTCCAGCAGAACGTGCCCACCCGGTCCCCGTCGCGGATGCCCAGGCGCCTGAGGGCCGCAGCAAGTTTCTCGGCCCGGATCGCCACCTCGTCGAAGGTCGCCGAACGGTGCCCCCCGGCCTCGACGGTGATGATCGTGCTGTCGCCGTGCAGTTGCTGGCCGTGGCGCAGCAGGTCGCTGATCAGGAGTGGTGCGTCCTGCATCGTGCTCTTCATGGCCCAAGTATGGCGATCTTGCGCTCCCGGCGCCTCGCGTCGGACCGTTCCACCTCCGATGAGCGCTCCCCGCCTGCTCGGAATCGGTGCCGCCGGACTGGTACTGGCTGCCACCGTGATGGCCGGGGCGGCCGGAGTTGTCGGTGTCTCGCTGTTCGGTCAGGGGGGCACGGCCCCCGGTGCGACGGCCGCCGACGAGATCCCCTCCGCGATGGTCGCGCTGTATGAACAGGCGGCCGCCACCTGCCCAGGTCTCCCCTGGACCGTGCTGGCGGCGATCGGCACCGTCGAATCCGGGAACGGGACCTCCGACCTCCCCGGCGTCCACTCCGGCTCGAACGAGGCCGGAGCGGAGGGCCCTATGCAGTTCGAACCGACCACCTTTGCCGCCTACGAGATGCCGGTGCCGCCGGGAGGCGCCACGCCGCCCACTCCCTATGACCCCACCGACGCCGTGTACGCGGCGGCGAGGATGCTGTGCGCGAATGGGGCAGCCGGTGGCGCCGACCTCCCCGGCGCCGTCTTCGCCTACAACCACTCCGACAGCTACGTCACCGAAGTCCTCGACCTCGCCGAGAGCTACGGGCAGACCCAAGCCCAGACCGTCGCGGCGGGGCCCCTGCAGACCATCGCCGTCGAGTGGGCCCTGGCCCAGGTCGGGACGCCGTACGTCTGGGGCGGCGAGACACCCGGCGTCGGCTTCGACTGCTCCGGTCTCGTCCAAGCCGCCTACGAGGTGGTAGGGATCGCCCTACCACGGGTCGCCCAGGACCAGTTCGACGCCGGCCCCCGGCTGCCACCCGGCACGCCGCTCGCACCGGGTGACCTCGTGTTCTTCGGCGGCGGCGACAGCGAGGTGGAGCACGTCGGGCTGTACGTCGGGACCGAGGGCGGCCAGGCGGTCATGGTCGACGCGCCCCACACCGGCGCCGACGTTCGAGTCGAGCCCTTCCCCTCCGTCATCGGGGCCGGGTTCGGCGACGAGACCTACGTGGGCGCGACCCGCCCAGCCGCCGCCTGAGCACCTGTCCTCTCGGCCGCCCGTTCTCGCTACTGTCGGCCGGTGCCAGATGCCGCCCACGCGCTGGTCCGCCTCGCCGGACTTGAGGATGCCGGGGCGATCGGAAGTCTGCTCCACGCCTTCAACCGCGAGTTCGGGGAGCCCACGCCATCGCCGGACGCCTTGGCGGCTCGCATTCGAGAGCTTCTGGAGGGCGGGGACACCGTCGTCCTGCTGGCCTGTGGCGGTGGTCGTGTCGGTGACCATCCGGAAGGGCTCGTCGTCCTCCGCTTCCGAGCGGCCCTTTGGAGCCCCGGGCTCGAGTGCTACCTGGCGGAGCTCTACGTGACTCGCGGCCGACGAGGACAGGGATGGGGGCGGGCGCTCATGGAGGCCGCCCTGAAGGAGGCCCGCATGCGGGGCGCCGACAGCATGGACATCGGCGTCGACGAGCCGGATGTGGCGGCGCGGCGGCTCTACGAGAGCCTCGGCTTCACGAACCGGGCGAGCGGGGGAACGGGCCCAGTGATGTACGTCTACGAGCGGGAGCTCAGTTAGGCTGCGCGGTGCACATCGGCATCGTCGCTGCCGTCTTCCCCATCATCTTCATCGCGGAGCTTCCGGACAAGACCATGTTCGCCTCGCTGGTCCTGTCCACGAGGGGCAAGCCCTTCTCGGTGTGGCTTGGCGCCGCCGCGGCCTTCCTTCTCCACGTGGCCATCGCCACGACCATAGGGGTCGCCCTCTTCCATCTGCTGCCGCACCGGGTGCTCGAAGGCATCGTCGCCCTCATGTTCCTCGTCGGCGCGGTTCTGGCCCTGCGCGAGGCCCGGAAGGAGCGCCGCGAGGAGGTCCTGGTCGAGAAGGAGGTGGCGTCGGGAAGGCGGGTCGTCGCCACGGCGTTCATCGTGATCTTCCTGGCCGAATGGGGAGACCTGACCCAGGTCCTGACGGCGAACCTGGCCGCGCACTACCACTCGCCGGCCTCGGTTGCCCTGGGCGCGCTGCTGGCGTTGTGGGCGGTGGCCGGCCTGGCCGTGACCGGTGGCCAGAGCCTCCTGCGCCTCGTGAAGATCAGCACCGTGCGGCACGTCACGGCCGTCGCCCTCATCTGTCTCGCCGGCTGGGCCGCGTGGGAAGCCCTGCGGTAAAGCGGGCTCGGCACTACAGCTAGGCGGGCCGCCCCCGCAGCGAGCGGTAGAGGCGCACCAGTCCGGCCGTCGACCCGTCCTGCGCCGTCAGATCGGGTGCTTCGTCGGAGCTCAGCACGGGGGCAAGCTCCTTGGCCATGACCTTCCCCAGCTCCACTCCCCATTGATCGAAGGAGTCGATCCCCCAGATGGTTCCCTCGACGAACACGGTGTGCTCGTAGAGAGCGACCAGCTGGCCGAGGACGGAGGGCGAGACCTTGGGGGCGAGGATCGTCGAGCTCGGACGGTTGCCCGGCATGACCTTGTGCGGGACCAACCCCGGGGGGGTGCCCTCGGCGGCGATCTCCTCGGCGGTCTTGCCGAAGGCCAGGGCCTTGGACTGGGCCAGACAGTTGGCCATCAGCAGATCCTGCTGGCTGCCGCGGTCGTGGGTGGCCTCGGCAAAGGCGATGAAGTCGGCCGGGATCAGCTTGGTCCCCTGGTGGATGAGCTGGTAGAAGGCATGCTGGCCGTTGGTGCCGGGGGCGCCCCAGAATATCTCGCCGCTCTGACCCCCGACGGCGGTGCCGTCCCGGCGCACCGACTTGCCGTTGGACTCCATGGTCAGCTGCTGGAGATAGGCGGGGAAGCGGGCGAGGCGGTGGCTGTACGGCAAGACGGCGTGCGTCTCGGCACCGAAGAAGTTGTTGTACCAGACGTTGAGGAGGCCCATGATCACGGGCAGGTTCCTCTCCAGGGGCGCCGTACGGAAGTGCTCGTCGATGGCGTGGAAGCCGGCGAGCATGTCGGCGAACGCCTCCCGGCCGATGGCCACCATCAGCGAGAAGCCGATGGCCGAGTCGAAGGAGTACCGGCCCCCCACCCAGTCCCAGAACTCGAGCATGTTCGCCGTGTCGATGCCGAATTCGGCAACCGCCGCGGTGTTGGTCGACACGGCGATGAAGTGCTTGGCCACCGCTCCGCCGTCCGCCACCGCCCCGCCGTCCGCCGGCGCCCCGCCGTCGGTCGGGCCCAGTCCGCCGAGGAGCCACTCCCGGGCCGCCGCGGCGTTGGTCAGGGTCTCGAGGGTGGTGAAGGTCTTCGAGCTCACGACGAAGAGGGTGGTCGCCGGGTCCAGGTCGTGGGTCGCCGCATACAGATCGACGGGATCGACGTTGGAGACGAACCGGCTCTCCAGCTCGGGCGAGGCGTAGTCGGCCAAGGCCTCGGTGGCCATGGCCGGGCCCAGGTCGGACCCGCCGATCCCGATGTTGATCACCGTGCGGATGCGCTTCCCCGTCGCCCCCACCCACGTCCCGTTGCGGATGCGATCGGACAGATCGCCCATCTTGCGCAGCACCGAGTGCACATCGGACGTGACGTCCTGCCCGTCGACCACGAGCGGCTCGTCCTCGGGCATGCGCAGCGCCACGTGGAGCACGGCCCGGTCCTCGGTGGTGTTGATGTGGGCACCCGAGAACATGGCGTCACGGCGCGCCTCGACGCCGGCCGCCCGGGCCAGATCGAACAGCAGGGACAGCGTCTCGTCGGTGACCCGGTGCTTGGAGTAGTCCAACACCAGGCCCCCCCCGTCGGCGGTCATGTGCGTGGCGCGCGCGGCGTCGCGGGAGAAGAGCTCGCGCAGATGGAGGTGGCGGACATCGCCGAAGTGCGCGGTGAGGGCGGTCCACTCCGGGCTGTCGGTGGGCCAGTGGGGACTGCTGGTGGCATCCATCGCCTAAAGCGTAGGGCGGCGCAACCGCGGCGGGAAGCGACACGGTGAAGGTGGCATGCTGCATCAGGCATGACACAGGAGCGGGAGTTCCACGGCCGAATCGGCCGGGATTGGCGCGATTCGGAGCCCTGGTGGCCGCCGGCGGCCCGACCCCCAGCGGGCGCCCCCAATGTGGTGCTGGTCGTCCTCGATGACGTCGGGTTCGCCCAGCTCGGCTGCTACGGCTCTCCCATCTCCACGCCGGTGATCGACGGTCTGGCCGCCGGTGGCGTGCGGCTGGCGAACTTCCACACCACCGCCCTGTGCTCTCCCTCACGAGCCTGCCTGCTGACGGGGCGGAACCACCACCGCAGTGGCATGGGCCGGGTGGCCGACCTGGCGGTCGGCTTTCCCGGCTACTGGGGCATTCCACCCCGGGAGGGAGGCTTTCTTTCGGAGATCCTGCGCCAGCAGGGCTACGCGACCTATGCCGTGGGGAAGTGGCACCTGAGTCCGGAGAACGAGACCGACATGGCCTCGTCTCGTGCCACGTGGCCCCTCGCCCGCGGGTTCGACCGTTGGTACGGCTTCCATGGAGGTGAGACCCATCAGTTCGTCCCCGCCCTCTACCACGACAATCATGCCGTCCGGCCACCGCGCCGCCTGGAGGACGGCTACCACCTGAGCGCCGACCTGGCCGATCGGGCCATTGAGTTCGTGGCGGACCTGCGTGCCGTCGACACCGAGCGAGCGTTCTTCCTCTACCTGTGCACCGGTGCCTGCCACTCTCCCCATCAGGCCCCGAGAGAGTGGATCGACCGGTACCGGGGAGCCTTCGACTCGGGGTGGGACGAATGGCGGGACCGCGCCTTCGCCCGCCAGCTCGAGCTGGGCATCGTCCCGGCGGGCACCGAGCTGTCCCCGCGTCCTCCCTGGGTGCCCGCCTGGGCCGACCTCGGCGACGTCGAGCGGGAGCTGGCCGCCCGGTTCATGGAGTGCTTTGCCGGTTTCCTGTCCTTCACCGACGCGCAGCTCGGCCGGGTGTTCTCATTCCTGGAGGAACTCGGCGACCTGGAGAACACCCTGGTCGTCCTGGTCTCGGACAACGGCGCCAGCTCCGAGGGTGGGTCGCTGGGGTCGATCAACGACATCCGGCTCGAGAACCTGGACCCGGCCTCGGCGGCCGAGATGCACGACCGGATGGACGAGATCGGTGGCCCGATGACCCACAACAACTATCCGTGGGGTTGGACGATGGCCGGCAACACCCCCTTCAAGCGATGGAAGCGCGAGGTCCATGAGGGTGGGGTCGCGGATCCCTGCATCGTCAGCTGGCCCGCCCGCTTCGGCGCGGCGTCGGGTGGCATCCGCCATCAGTTCACCCATGCCGTCGATGTCCTGCCGAGCGTGCTCGAGCTCGCGGGGATCACGGCGCCGTCGCATCTGGAGGGAGTGGCCCAGTCTCGCATCGACGGGACCAGCTTCGCCTACCTGCTCGGGCCCGAGGGTGCGGACTCCCCCACGGCGCACCTGACCCAGTACTTCGAGATGTTCGGTTCCCGGGCCATCTTCCACGATGGATGGAAGGCGGTGACGTTCCACCCCGTCGGCCCCATGTACGACGACGGCCTCAATCCCAATGCCTCCTTCGACGACGACGTCTGGGAGCTCTACCACGTGGCGCAGGACTTCTCGGAGACCAACGACCTGGCCGCGGCGGAGCCCGAGCGCCTGGCCGAGATGGTGGCGCTGTGGTGGGAGGAGGCCGGGCGCAACGACGTGCTCCCCCTGGACAACCGCCCGCTGTGGGCGCTGATCCACAAGAGACCCGACCACCGTCGGGACCGTTCGGTCTTCCGCTACTTCCAAGGCGGCGCACCGGTCCCCGAGCCGGTCGCCGTTCAGGTCCAGAACCGCTCCCACACCGTGCGGGCCGACGTCGTGGTGGGCGCCGGGGTGGTCCCCAACGGCGTGCTGTTGGCCACCGGGTCCGCTCTCGGCGGCTGGTCGCTCCACTGCCTGAACGGGCACCCCCGTTACGTGCACAATCTCTACGGCAAGGCCCGCCACGTGCTCACCGGCCCAGACCCGCTACCGCCCGGCACCCACCGGGTGGCTCTGGCGTTCACCAAAGACGGAGGCCTCGGAGGATCCGCCCGGCTGCTCGTGGA
The DNA here is from genome assembly GCA_963779735.1 of uncultured Acidimicrobiaceae bacterium. Taxonomy (GTDB): domain Bacteria; phylum Actinomycetota; class Acidimicrobiia; order Acidimicrobiales; family RAAP-2; genus Bog-473. The sequence goes on along the minus strand of CAVZZJ010000007.1, from coordinate 438,845 downwards.
CGGCGAGGTGGTGGCCGAGGGGGCGATCGAGCGCTTCACCCCGGCGGGCTTCAACGGGTTGGGGGTGGGGCTCACCTGCGGCTACGAATGGGGGCCGGCCGTGGGCGAAGGCTACGAGGCCCCGTTCCGCTTCAACGGCGCCATCGAGAGGGCGGAGGTGGAAGTGACCGGACCGGTGGTGCGCGATCCACTGGCCGAGATCGCCGCCATCCTGGCCGGGCAGTAGCAGTGGTGGCCGGGCAGTAAAGCCGCTCCGCTAGCGCAGGGCCAGCTGGCCCGGGACGAGCGGTGCGGGCAACGACGTGCTGCCCATGAGCCACCGGTCGACGGCAGCGGCCGCCGAGCGTCCCTCGGCGATCGCCCAGACGATCAGGCTCTGACCGCGGGTCTGGTCGCCGCAGACGAAGACGCCGTCTACGCTGGTGGCCCAGTTGGCGTCCGCCGACACCGAACCACGGCCGTCCACCTCTATACCGAGCTCACCCACGGCGCCCCGGCGCTCGGTGCCGACGTAGCCCATGGCCAGGAGGACCAGCTCGCACTCGAGCTCGAACTCCGTGCCGACCTGCTTCAAGAACACGGGGCGCCCATCTTCCAGCACCATCTCCACCTCGTGGCCGCGCAGGGCCCGCACCGCTCCCGCGCCGTCGTCGACGAACTCCGTCGTGGTCACGGAGAAGATGCGCTCACCGCCCTCTTCGTGGGCGGCCGACGACCGCAGGATGAGGGGCCACAGCGGCCATGGGTTGGCGTCGGGCCTGGCGGCGGGGGGCTCGGGCAGGATCTCGAACTGGAGCACAGAGGCGGCGCCTTGACGATGCGCCGTGCCCAGGCAGTCGGCTCCGGTGTCGCCGCCACCGATGATGACGACCCGTTTGCCGCTCGCGCTGATCGGCGAAGCGCTCAGTGCTCCCTCTTGCACCAGGTTCGAGGGCTTCAGGTAGTCGAGCGCCAGGTGCACCCCGTCGAGCGAGCGTCCCGGGACGGGAAGGTCCCGTGGCAAGGTGGCCCCCCCGGCCAGGACCACGGCGTCGAACTCGGCGCGCACGTCGGCGGCCGAGCGCACGGTGACGTCCGGTGCGCAGGCCTTGCCCAGGCCCCGCTGCTCGCCCGGTTCGGCCACGTCCCCCGTCCCCTCGACCCGACCGACCGCCGTCGAGCAGACGAACCTGACGCCCTCGGCCTCCAACTGGGCCAGCCGACGATCCAGCACGGCCTTCTCCATCTTGAACTCGGGGATGCCGTAGCGCAGAAGGCCGCCGGGCTTCTCGGCCCGCTCGAACACCGTCACCGCGTGGCCGGCCCGGGCCAGCTGCTGCGCGGCGGCCAGGCCGGCGGGCCCCGATCCCACCACCGCCACGGCGCGGCCCGTGGAGGTGGACGGCAGCTGGGGGTCCACCCACCCTTCCGACCAGGCGCGCTCGACGATCTCGTACTCGATCCGCTCAATGGTCACCGGCTGGTCGTTGATCCCCAGGACGCACGCCGCCTCGCAGGGGGCCGGGCAGAGGCGGCCGGTGAACTCGGGGAAGTTGTTGGTGGCGTGCAGGCGCTCAATGGCATCGGACCAGTCGTCCTTGTACACCAGGTCGTTCCACTCGGGGATGAGATTGCCCAGCGGGCAGCCCTCGTGGCAGAAGGGGATGCCGCAGTCCATGCAACGGGCGCCCTGCTCCTGGGTCTGCTGGACAGCAAAGGGCTCGTAGACCTCGCGCCAGTCGCGCAGGCGCACCGACACCGGCCGCCGCCGCGGCAGCGAACGGTGGAACTCCATGAAGCCGGTCGGCTTACCCATGGGCCTCACCCCGACCCTCACCCATGTGCGGCCTCCATGACGGCCTGCTCCACCGAGCGGCCCTCGGCCTCGGCCAGCCGGGTGGCCTCGAGGATGCGCCGGTAGTCCCTCGGCATGACCTTCACGAACTCGCGCTGCTCGAGGTCCCAGTTCGCCAGGATGCGGCCGGCCACGGTGGAGTCGGTCTCCACCGCATGCCGCTCGATCAGCGTCCGCACCAGGAAGCTGTCCTCGCCGTCGAGAGGCTCGACGTCGACCTCCTCGAGGTTCACCCGTTGCCCGAACGTGCGCTGCGGATCGTAGACGTAGGCGATCCCGCCGGACATGCCGGCGCCGAAGTTCCGGCCGGTCGGGCCGAGCACGACCACCCGTCCCCCGGTCATGTACTCGCAACCGTGATCCCCCACACCCTCGACCACGGCGACGGCGCCCGAGTTGCGCACGCAGAAGCGCTCCCCCACCTGCCCGCGGATGAAGGCCTCACCGGCCGTCGCGCCGTAGAGGATGACGTTTCCGGCGATGATCTCGTCCTCGGCGGCGAAGACCGACTCGACCGGCGGCCGGACGACGAGCCGCCCGCCCGAGAGCCCCTTGCCGAAGTAGTCGTTGGCGTCGCCGTACAGGCGCATCGTCACGCCGTGGGGCACGAAGGCGCCGAAGCTCTGGCCCGCCGACCCGGTGAAGGTCAGCGAGATGGTGTCGTCGGGCAGCCCGGCCGCCCCGTAGCGCCGGCTGATCTCCGAGCCGAGCAACGTCCCAACCGTGCGGTCGACGTTGGAGATGGGCAGGGCCACCGAGACCGGCGTGCCGTCCGCCAACGCGGCGGCACAGGCGTCCATGAACCGGTGATCGAGGGCCTTCTCCAGCCCGTGGTCCTGCAGGCGCGTCTGGTGCCGGGCCGTACCCTCGGGCACGTCGGGCTGGGCCAGGACGGCGCTCAGGTCGAGGCCAGCGGCCTTCCAGTGCGCCACTGCCGACTCGGTCTCGAGCAGGTCGACCCGTCCCACCGCCTCTTCCAGCGTGCGCAGCCCGAGGGAGGCCAGGTGCTCACGCACCTCCTCGGCGACGTACTCGAAGAAGGTCTCGACGAACTCGGGCTTCCCGGCGAACTTGGCCCGGAGCGCGGGCGTCTGGGTGGCGATGCCGACGGGACACGTATCGAGGTGGCAGACGCGCATCATGACGCAGCCCGAGACGACCAGGGGCGCCGAGGCGAAGCCGAACTCCTCGGCTCCCAGCAGCGCGGCGACGACCACGTCGCGGCCGGTCTTGAGCTGCCCGTCCACCTGGACCACGATGCGGTCCCGCAGTCCGTTGGCCAGCAGGGTCTGCTGGGTCTCGGCCAGACCGATCTCCCAGGGGATGCCGGCGTGCTTGAGCGAGGTCAGCGGGGCCGCCCCGGTCCCGCCGTCGTGCCCGGAGATGAGCACGACGTCGGAGTGGGCCTTGGCCACACCTGCCGCCACGGTGCCCACTCCCACCTCGGCGACCAGCTTGACGTGCACCCGGGCCAGCGGGTTGGCCGACTTGAGGTCGTGGATCAGCTGGGCGATGTCCTCAATGGAGTAGATGTCGTGGTGCGGCGGGGGGGATATCAGCCCGACACCCGCCGTCGAGTACCGGGTGCGGGCGATCCACGGGTACACCTTCTTCCCCGGCAACTGGCCGCCCTCGCCGGGCTTGGCCCCCTGGGAGATCTTGATCTGGATGTCGTCGGCGTTGACCAGGTACTCGCCGGTCACCCCGAAACGGCCGGAGGCCACCTGCTTGATGGCACTGCGCCGCAGGTCGCCGTTGGCGTCGGGGGTGAAGCGGTCGGCGTCCTCGCCGCCCTCCCCGGTGTTCGAGCGCCCGCCGATCCGGTTCATGGCGATGGCCAGTGTCTCGTGCGCCTCCTTGGAGATCGACCCGTAGGACATGGCCCCGGTGGAGAAGCGGGCCATGATCGCCCCGATCGGCTCGACCTCCCCGAGCGGGATCGGCCCGGCGGGATGACCCTCACCCTCTACGGGAGCGTGAGCATCACCCTCTACCTCAGGTCGAGAGGTGCGCAGGCGCAGCAGCCCGCGCAGGGTCCCCAGCTTCTCGGCCTGGTCGTCGACGGCGGCGGTGTACTCCTTGAAGATGGAGTAGCGCTTGGAACGGGTGGCGTGCTGGAGCTTGAAGACCGTCTTGGGGTTGAAGAGGTGATGTTCCCCCTCGCGCCGCCACTGGTACTCCCCGCCCACCTCGAGCTCTCGGTGCGCCCATTCGGTGGGCCGGTTCTCGTAGGCGATGCGGTGGCGTGTCGCCACCTCCGCCGCCAGCACCGCGAGGCCGATGCCGCCGATGCGGCTGGCCGTGCCGGTGAAGTACTCGTCGATCAGCGCGCGGTCGAGCCCGATGGCCTCGAAGACCTGCGCACCGGTGTAGGAGGCCACGGTCGAGATGCCCATCTTCGACATCACCTTGAGCACGCCCTTGCAGGCCGCCTTGGTGTAGTTGCGCCGGGCCTGGCGCGGGGAGACCCCTTCGAGCAGCCCCTCGGCGATCATGTCGTCGATGGTGTCGAGCGCCAGGTACGGGTTCACCGCCGCCGCCCCGTAGCCGATGAGCAGCGCCATGTGATGGACCTCGCGGGCGTCGCCGGTCTCGATCACCAGGCCCACCTGGGTCCGGGTCTTCTCGCGCACCAGGTGGTGGTGGACGGCGGCGGTGAGCAGCAGCGACGGGATGGGTGCCCACTCCTCGGTGGAGTTGCGGTCGGAGAGCACGATGATGTTGGCCCCGTCGGCGATGGCCTCGGACACCCGGCGGCGGACGTCCGCCAGGGCCCGCGCCGAACGCGGCCCCGCCGGCCTCGGTCGGCGCCCCGGCCCGGCCCGCCTGGCCCACTTCGAACAGGCCGTCGATGGCGAACGCCTTGAATCCGGGGGTCTCGCCGTGCTCGTTGACGTACATGAGCTTGGCCAGGTCGTCACGGTCGATGACGGGGAGGGGCAGCATGATCTGCCGGCACGACCCGGGGCGGGCGTCCAGCAGGTTGCCCTCCGGGCCCACCGTGGCCGACAGGGAGGTCACCAGCTCCTCCCGGATGGCGTCGAGGGGCGGGTTGGTCACCTGGGCGAACAGCTGGGTGAAGTAGTCGTAGAGCAGCCGCGAACGATCCGAGAGCACGGCGATAGAGGCATCCGAGCCCATCGACCCCAGCGGCTCCCCCCCGGTGCGGGCCATGGGGGCCAAGATGATCCGCAGCTCCTCGGTGGTGTAGCCGAACAGGCGCTGCTGGCTCACCACCCGGCCGTGCTGGGGCGTGAGCATGGAGCGAGGCGGGAGCTCATCGAGCCTGATCTGGTCCTGGGCCAGCCACTCGTCGTAGGGGTGCTCGGAGGCCAACTCGGCCTTGATCTCGTCGTCGCCGACCATGCGCCCCTTGGCGGTGTCGACCAGGAACATGCGCCCGGGCTGGAGCCTTCCCTTGCGCACGATCCGTCGCGGGTCGATGTCCAGGACGCCCACCTCGCTGGCCAGCACCACCAGGTCGTCGTCGGTGACCCAGTAGCGGGCCGGGCGCAGCCCGTTGCGGTCCAACACGGCGCCCACCACGGTGCCGTCGGTGAAGGTCACCGCCGCGGGCCCGTCCCACGGCTCCATCAGCGAGGCGTGGTAGCGGTAGAACGCCCGCCGGGCGTGGTCCATGGTGGTGTGGTTCTCCCAGGCCTCGGGGATCATCATGAGCACGGCGTGCGCAAGAGGGCGACCGGCGAGATGCAACAGCTCGAGCACCTCGTCGAAGCTGGCCGAGTCGCTCGCCCCCGGGGTGCACACCGGGTAGATGCGCTCGAGGTCGCCGGGTATGAGGTCGGTCGAGAGGAGGGCCTCGCGGGCACGCATCCAGTTGCGGTTGCCGGCCAGGGTGTTGATCTCGCCGTTGTGGGCCATGTAGCGGTACGGATGGGCCAGGGGCCAGCTGGGGAAGGTGTTGGTCGAGAAGCGCGAGTGCACCAGCGCCAGTCCCGACTCGAAGAGGGGGTCCTCGAGGTCGGTGAAGAACCAGCGCAGCTGCTCGGAGGTCAGCATGCCCTTGTAGACCAGGGTCCGGGAGGACAGCGAGGGGAAGTAGAGCCCGTCGACTGCGTGCTCGGCCCGCTTGCGCAAGACGAAGGCCTGGCGCTCGAGTGCCAGCGGGTCGGCGCCCGCTCCGTCCTCCGTGCCCGAGGCCACGAAGAGCTGCTCCATGGCGGGCATGGCGCTCAGGGCCGTCTCCCCCAGCCCCTCGGGGCGGACCGGCACGGGGCGCCACCCGAGCACGGTCAGACCCTCCTCGGCGGCCAGCGCCTCGACCACCTTCTTCGCCTTGGCGGCGTCGTCGACATCGGTGGGCAAGAACGCCAGGCCGACGGCGTAGGCCCCGGGCGCCGGCAGGGAGAACCCCGCCCTCTCGGCCGCGCCGCTCAGGAAACGGTGGGGCACCTGGGTCAGGATCCCGGCGCCGTCCCCCGTCGAGACCTCGGCCCCCGACGCCCCCCGGTGCGCCAGCCGCTCGAGAACGGTGAGCCCCTTGTCGACGATGTCGTGGCTCGCCCGCCCGTGGAGGTCGGCCACCATGCCCACGCCGCAGGCGTCGTGCTCGTACGAGGCGTCGTAGAGGCCGTGGGCCATAGTCGTCCTTTCGTAAATAGTGGGAGCAGAAAGTCGACCGGGACGGCGCTGGCCCAGGAGCGAACTTACAGATTACACGATCCTCTTCCCAGGTCGGTGGGCTACGGTGACGCGCCGTGGTCAGCACTGCCGCACACCTGGTCGGCAACCTGGCCGGCACACCGTAGGCCGGCGATGACCTCTCACGATGCCGGGGATCGACACGCGGCGGCCGATCGTGTGCGTGCCGCGGTCGCCTCGGTGGTCGTCGGCAACCAGGGAGCGCTGGAACAACTGCTCGTGGCGTTGCTCTGCCGGAGCCATGCCCTCGTCGAGGACGTCCCCGGCATGGGCAAGACGTTGCTGGCGCGCTCGCTCGCCGCCGTCTTGGGCTGCACCTTTCGGCGGATCCAGTTCACCCCGGACGTCCTCCCCTCGGACATCACGGGCTCCAGCGTGTACAACCAGCACACCACGGCGTTCGAGTTCCGCCCGGGACCCGTCTTCACCCAGGTGCTGCTGGCTGACGAGATCAACCGGGCCACGCCCCGCACCCAGTCGGCGCTCTTGGAGGCGATGGAGGAGCACCAGGTGACGGTCGACGGCCAGACGACGGCGCTCCCCGAGCCCTTTCTCGTCCTCGCCACCCAGAATCCGGTCGAGCTCGAGGGCACGTTCCCCCTCCCCGAGGCGCAGCTCGACCGCTTTCTGATTCGCGTCACCCTCGGCTATCCGAGCCTGGAGGACGAGCACGCCATCCTCCTGCGCTTCGAGGACGACGATCCGCTCACCCGGCTCTCGCCGGTCGTGAGCGCGGACGAGGTGGTGTCGTGGCAGCATCAGAGGGGACGGGTGGTCGTCAGCGATCCGGTCCGCTCGTACCTCGTCGAGCTGGTCCGCGCCACCCGCGTCGACGAGCGGGTGGCGCTCGGTGTCAGCCCGCGCGGTGCCCTCTCGCTGCACCGGGCCATTCAGGCCCGGGCCCTTCTGCAGGGCCGGTCGTTCGCCATCCCCGACGACGTCAAGGCGCTGGCGGTGCCGGTGCTGGCCCACCGCCTGATCGTGACCGCCCACGCCCGTCTGCGCGGCGAGTCCCCCGGTGCGATCCTGTCGCAGCTCCTCGCCACGACTCCAGTGCCGGTGGAGGAAGACGCCGGATGAACCACCGGGGGGCCGCTCGTTGGTACGCGGTGGGCCTCCTCACCGCCCTCGCCGCAGTGGGCTGGGCCGTGCACTCGGTGCCGCTCGCCCTCTCGGGCACGCTCGGTGTCCTCACCGTCCTCACCTTGTGGGTGTGGCAACGAGAGTGCCTGACCAACGTGACCTTCACGCGCACGATCGGCCGCCAACGGGCCACGTTCGGCGAGGAGGTCGCCCTCCTCATAGAGGTGGTCAACGACAAGCTCCTGCCGCTGACGTGGCTACACGTCGAGTACGGGGTGCCGCGGTCGCTCACCATCAGGGGCGGCACCATTGAGGACACCTTCCGACGCGACGTCGCCCTCCATTTCGTGGTCGCCATGCTGCCGTTCGGGCGCGTCCGTCGCCGTCTGACGGTCGTCTGCGACCGGCGCGGGAGCTACACGTTCGGCCCGGCGCGCCTCGAGTCCGGCGACCCGATCGGGTACGGGCGACGCACCCAGCGAGTCGGCGCGCTCGACCACCTGCTCGTCTACCCCAAGGTCTTCGCGCTGGAGCCTCCCGGGGTGGCGTCTCGCATGGTGCTGGGCGAGCAACGCTCCCCGGCACCATGGTTCGGAGATCCCAGCCGGGTGGCGGGCGTGCGCGCGTACCGGGCCGGCGACCCCCTCCGTCACGTCGACTGGCGGGCCAGCGCCCGTTCGCCGGACCTGCTCGTCCGGGTCTATGAGCCGACCACCTCCCTCCGCGTCGCTGCCTTCGTCGACCTTCACCCGCCCAGCGTGTCGCGCGCCTCACGCGGGCGGCGGAACGCCGCGCCACCCGACCTCTCGGAGTTCACGGTGGCCGTGGCCGCTTCTGTGGCCGCCGATCTCAGCACCCGGGAGATCGGCGTCGGTATGTACTCGACCGGGATGGTCGACGGGCACCCCTTGGCCTACGCCCCGACAACCTCGCCCTCGGCCCTGCCCGACATACTCGAGCTACTGGCCCGGGTGTCCACCTTCGGCACCATGCCGCTGTGCGACGTGCTCTCATCGGAGGGGGCGCGTCTGCGCAGCGGGACCAGCGTTATCGTGATCGCCGCAGACTTTCCCGAACCGACCCTGGCCGCCCTGGCCGATCTGCGGCGCCGGCTGGCCGTGACCGCCATCTGGGTGCGCAACGACGCAGGCGCCCCGCCCCCGTCGGGGACGGTCGACGTCCGAGAGGAGGTGGTCTACGGCGAGGACTGGCAGCAGCGCGCCACGGTGGAACTCGCTGGCTGACCTCGCCGTACCGGCGTGCCTGATCGTCGGCGAGGTGACATGGGTGAGCCTGCTCGTGAACGCATCGTTCAACGGTTCCACCGGGCCGCAGGTCCGCCTGCCCCTGTTGGGGTTCGCCATACCCGCTGCCCTGGCCGTGGCGGTGACGGCGGCCACCGCCCGTCTGCGGTGGCGCTGGTGGCAGCGCGCCCTGCTGGTGGTGGCCATCGTGGTGGTCGGAGTGGCCCTCACGGCCGGTGCTCTCGCCCAACTGAGCGTCGGCGGCTCGCTGGGGCGGGTGGCGGTGCGCCCGTGGAGCAGCCACGGCCACCGGGCGGCGGTGGTGGCCGCCGGTACCTGGTTCGTCGCCGCGCTCGTGTGGGCTCGCGGAACGTGGCTCGGCACCACCCGCCTGTCGTTCTCCCACGCCGCCTGGTCGGCCGGGCTCTCGGCGCTCGCCTTCCTCGGGATCTTCATCGGGCGCGCGCCCCACCACGACGTCAGCTTCCGGGCCACGACGGGCGACGCCGTGGCACTGTTCTTCCTCTGCTTCCTTCTCACGGGGGCTGCGCTGCTCCTCATCCGCCAGCGGGAGATTGAGGAGGAGTTCGTCTATTCGGCGCTCGCCCTCGCCGGCGCCGGGCCCGGGGCTCGGCTGGCTGGCCGTGCTCGCCGCGCCGTTGGTGGTGGTCGCCGGGCTGGCGCTCGTGGTGGCCGTCGGCGGCGGTCCGTTCGTCCGCGTCGTCGGCCGGGTGGCGGTCGTGGTCGCCCGGGCCGTCGGCCGGGTGGTCGTCGCCTTCTGGCGGCTGCTGCCGCGGGGCAGCCCCAGCCGGCCGGTCACCGGCCGGGTCGGCCACGGCCGAACGGCGGCACCGGTGCCGTCCCGCCTCGCACACCCGGCGGTGGCGCACGGCCTCCATGTTCCGACGGTGGTCGGGCTGGTCGTCGGCGCGCTGGGCGCGGCGCTGGTCATCTGGGCCGTCCTGCGCTACGTCCTCCCCTACATCGGTTTAGGGCGCCGGGGGGAGGCGGCGCGCTCCGACGTAGTCGAAGAGCGCGACTCGGTGTTCACCTGGGCGCATCTCCTGGCGCAGGTGCGGCTGGCCGTGCACCGGCTCCGAACCCGGGCGCGGAGCTGGCGGCGTGCGTGGGGCGTGGTGGCCCCTTCGGCCGGCGGGACCGGCAACGGACCGGCGTCCGGCCCGGATCCGCTCGAGGGCATTCGCGGCGAGTACCGCCGGGTGCTGCTGGCCGCCCGCCAGGCCGGGACCCCTCGCGTCCCCACCGAGACGACCCTGGAGTTCGCTCGGCGGCTCGCCGAGGCCCTCTGTCCCGACGGGCCCGACCGGCCCGACGGGCCCGACCGACGCTCGGAACCTCTCGACACGCTCACCTCCCTCTACCAGCGCGTCCGCTACGGGGATGCCCGTCCGGGCGAGTCGGCCCACCATCGGGCACGGCAGGCGGCGACGGAGGTCGTCACGCTCTTAGAGAACCTCCCGGGCCCGCCGGCCTGATGGGCGGCCGAAGGGGCTCGGTAGTCTTGGCTCATGACGGACCGGGTGCTGGTGGTCGGGGGTGGGGTCATCGGCCTCACGTGCTCGTGGCGACTGGCCGGGGCGGGTCATCGGGTGACCCTGGTGGCCCCCGCGCCCGGGCGCGACGGCGCGTCGTGGGTCGCCGCCGGGATGCTGGCCCCCGTCACCGAGGTGCAGTTCGGTGAGGCGCCCCTCACGGAGCTACTCCTCGAGGGGGCCCGGTGCTGGAAGGAGTTCGCCGCCTCGCTGGAGGCGGCGTCGGGCCACGACATCGGGTACGACCCGTCGGGCACGTTGACGGTCGCCCTCGACACGTCCGATCGCGCCGCCCTCGACCACCTGCTCGCCTACCAGCACTCGCTGGGCTGCACCGCCCATCGGCGCACGGCCTCGGAGTGCCGAACGCTGGTGCCGTCGCTCACCCCGACGCTGCGCGGGGGGATAGAGGTTCCCGGCGACCACCACGTGGACAACCGGGCCCTCCTGGGGGCCCTCGTGGCGGCGTGCCGGGCCGGGGGCGTGGAGTTCGTGCCCCGGGCGGCCCTGGCCCTCGATCCCGGGTCGCCCGGTCCCACCGCCGTGCTTTCCGATGGCAGCCGCGTCGGCTCCGACGTCGTCCTCCTGGCGGCGGGCACGGGCACCGCGCACATCGGCGGTCTGGAGTCGGCGGGGCTACCCACGATCCGCCCGGTCAAGGGGCACATCCTGCGCCTCGGCCCGGCGCCGGGCGCGCCGCTGCTCGGCCGCACGGTGCGCGCGCTGGTGCACGGCCGCTCCATCTACCTCGTTCCCCGGCCCGACGGGACCCTGGTGGTGGGGGCGACCATGGAGGAGCGCGGCGCCGATACCGCGGTGCGGGCCGGGGCGGTGCACGAGCTGCTCAGCGACGCCCGGGCCGTGGTCCCGGGGATCGACGAGCTCGAGCTCGTGGAGGCGCAGACGGGGCTCCGCCCGGCCACGGCCGACAACACGCCGGTCGTCGGGTGGACGCGGCGGCCGGGAGTGGCCGTGGCCACCGGCCACTTCCGCAACGGCATCCTCCTGGCGCCGCACACTGCAATGGCGGTTGTCGACCTCCTCTCGGCGGCGGGGGGGCGGTGAGCGAGCTGACCCTGACCGTCAACGGCAACCCCCTGACCGTGCGCGCCGGGAGCACCATCGCCGACGTGGTGGCCCACCTCGTCGGGGGGGCGGAGCCCAAGGGGATCGCCGTGGCGGTCGACCGCTGCGTCATCCCCCGTTCGCTGTGGTCCACCACCCCGGCGCGGCCCGGAGCCCCCATTGAAGTCGTCTCGGCCGCCGCCGGTGGCTAACCTCACTGGGATGACGGAGCGATCCCTGGCCGGGCCGACCGCGTTCGTGCTGGCCGGCGGGGGGACCAAGGGCTCGTTCGAGGTCGGTGCCCTGCAGTATCTGGTGGGCACCGAGCGGATCATCCCCGACATCATCGCGGCCACCTCCGCCGGGGCCGTGGCCGCGGCCGTGCTGGCCCAGGCCCGGACCTTCGAGGAGTTCGCCCGCCGGGTCCAAGAGGTCGAGGACGACATTTTGGCCATGACCCGCACCGAGCAGATCTTCGGCGAGCAGGCATGGCTCCAGGCGCTGGAGGGAACGACGCTGGGCGGTGAGATCCGCAGCGCGTTCACCAAGGGGACCCGGCCGCCGCTGCCGGCCCTGCGCTGCACGGTCTCCCTCGACCCGGACCCGCCGCCCAACGTGCCCCGGCGGCTGGCCAATAAGGCCCGGCGCCGGCGCCGGCGCTGGGCGCGCCGACTGCTCGCCGGGGCCGCCCTGCGCCTGCCTCGGGCCCGGCGCCGCTTCCGGACCAGCGGGAGCTCCATCTTGAACCTCAGGCCCCTGGCCCACGCCATGCGCTACGGGGGGTCCAGCGGGATCCACCCCGTCGATCCGGACCTGGTCCGGCGGCCCGGGCTCGAGCTCCGCCTGGCCGTCACCGCGTTGCGTGCCGGCGTCCTGCGCTACGTCACCCAGGACGGCACCATCGTCGAAGAGGACGCCCTCACGCCCGCACCCGGCTCCAGCGCCGGACCGGTCGACCTGCTCGACGGCGTCATCGCCTCGGCCAGCGTGCCCATGGTCTTCCCACCCCGCGCCCTGGCCGGCGACGACTACGTCGACGGTGGGGTCCTGCAGGTCGTGCCGGTGCGCGCCGCGGCGCAGCTGGGTGCCACGCGAGTCATCGCCGTGATGGCCGTGCCGCTCCGGATCGATCGTGACGAGCGCAACTACTCCGACGACAACGTCGTCAACGTCGGCCTGCGGGCCCTCGGCGTGATCGCCATGGCGGAGCGCCAGCGCGAGAACCTGGCCGTGCCCCTGCCGCCGGGTGGCACCCTCACTACCATCGATCCCGTCGTCGACGTGGTCGGCTACTTCGAGGTCGAGCCGGGCCTCCTGCGCATCAACAAGGACTACGGATGGCTGCGGGCGGCCGACGTCATGGCCGAGGGGGACGCCACCGTGCTGGACGAGGTGGCGGCCGACACCCACCGGCTGATCGCCGCCCGGCTGGAGGCCTGGCACCTGGAGGAGACGGTGTGGGCCGGGGACGCCATCAGCGGCGACGCCGATCCCGGCACCCTCTCGCTGCTGCGCGAGCTCAAGCGCGAGGTCCACGAGCTGGTCGACCAGCGCAAGCAGCTGGGCTTCCCGGTCCCCGACGGGTGCGAGGAGTGGTGGACCCGCTACGAGGCCCACGGGAGCTGAGGGGCGTTCTCAGACCGTCGGGCCGCCCAGCCAGCCCCGCCGCTTGAAGAGTGCGACGAGCAGCACGACGGCGACCAGCTCGGAGCCGAACCCGAGCCACAGGAAGGTCCACCCACCGGTGATGTGCGTGACCAGGTAGCTGAAGTTCTGCCCGAAGAACCCGGTGAGGAAGCTCAACGGCAGGAAGATCGTGGCGATGATGGCCAACTGCTTCATCACCACGTTGAGGCGGTTCGACACCGTGGAGAGGTGCGTGTCCATCACGCTGGTCAGGAGGTCACGGTAGCTGTCGACCAGATCGGCCAGTCGGATCAGGTGGTCGTAGAGGTCGCGGAAGTACCGTGCCGCCTCGCTGGTCAGACCGGGCACGGTGGCGACGCCGGCGTTGATGCTGGCCATCATGTCGCGCTGCGGGGCGATGACCTTGCGCATGTTCATGAGGCTGCGCTTCATGTCGAACAGCACGCCCAACTGGGACTCGGTGGGAGCCTTGAGGATGTCGTCCTCGAGTGCGTCGATCTTCTCGTCGAAGTCGTTGAGGACGGGGAAGAAGCCGTCCACCAACGCGTTCATGATGAGGTAGACGATGACGATCTGTGGCGAGGCGGTGGTGGCGGCAATGTGGTGTTGTTCCATCCGGTCGCGCACCGACTGCACGGCCGGGCAGGCACCCCGGTGCACGGTGACGACGTAGCGGTCGCTCCAGAAGCAGTGCACCTCGGCGTGGCCCGAGTCCTCGGGATCGGCGCCCCGGGCCACCAGGTAGACGAACCCGTCGTAGTCGTCGAATCGCGGCCGCTGCCGGAACTTCTCGGCCGCCGCCACGGCGAGCGGGTGGAACCCGAAGTGGACGCTGAGGAGCTCGGTCACCGTTCCGTCGGTCGTGGCGTCGTCGAGGTCGAGCCAGAAGAACCCAGTCCCGGCCAGTGCCGCCAGGACGTTCTCACTGGTCGCCTGGGTGGTGGCGCCGTTCTGGGTCAGGGTGCCCTGCACGTCCCCAGTCTCACTCGGCGCCGTCCCCGCCGGAGGGATGGGCCCGGTCGCGCCGGGCCTCCCCGATGTGCTCTAGCCGCCCGCCGCCGGCGTGGCCTCCTCCGCAGCGGGAGGCAGCGCCTCGGGCGCCGGCGGAGCGCCCGTTCCGAGCGAGGCCTTGAGGGCGGCGAGCTCCGAGTCGACCGACGCCGCCTGGCCCACCTGGTCCAGCTCCTTTTGGATGTCGTCTCCCCCGCCACCGACGTCCTCGAGGACTCCGGACTCGAGCAGCTCGTCCAAGGCCCCCGAGCGGGCCTGCATGGTGGCGATCTTGTCCTGGGCCCGCTGGAGTGAGGCGCCCGAGTCACTGAACGACTTGGAGATCCCGGCCGCGCTCTCGTCGACCGTGGTAATCGCCTTGGCTGCGGTGTACTGGGCCTTGAGGGTCTCCTTCTGGGTGCGGAACTCGTTGACCCGGGTCTGGAGCGCAGCCAGCGTCTTGGTGAGCTTCTCCTCCTCCTCGGCCATCTGCGCCCGCTGGGGCTCCATGGCGTCTATCTGCTGCTGGGCGGCCGCCTTGCGGGAGAGCGCCTCCTTGGCCAGATCCTCCCGGCCCTGCCCCAGGGCGGCCTTGGCCTGGTCCTGGAGGTGGTCGATGGAGTGCTGGAGCTGCTGTTCCTGGAGCTCTATGTTCTTCTTCGAGCCGGCCAGGTCGACGAGAGCCCGGCGCACCTGGGTGATCTGCTCGAGCATCTTCTCGTAGGAGAGGTCGAGCATCTCATCGGGCTTCTCGGCCGCGTCGAGCGCCTTGTTGGCCTTGGCCTGCGCAATGTCGTGTGCACGCTGAAAGATGCCCATCTCTTTCCCTCCTGGTGCTCGGCGATTGTGTCTCAGGATAGACACCAGCGCCGCGCGGCGGGGTGGCGAGCCCGCCGCCGCTAGTTTTGCCCCGGTGCGCCCGCCCTTCTCCCCTGCCGCCCGCCGCCTGCTCCTGGCGCTACCGGTCAGCGCGCTGCTGCTCCCGAACGCGCTGGCCGGCGCGGCCGGGCCGTCGGCGGCCTCGGTGCTGGGTTCGGCCCGAGCGGCCATCGACGCGCAAACCGGCGTGCACGTGGTGTTCGCCGGTCACTCGTCGTCGGCCGCCGAGCGGATCGTGGCGGACGTGGGCACCACCGGCGGCACGGAGACGGCCACCGACGGCAAGGCGGAGCTGTCGGTGCGGGTCACGCCCACCGCCGCCTACGTCAGCGGAACCCGGTCGGGCCTGACGACCCTGTTCAGTTTCACCACCGCCCAGGCGAAGCAGGTGGGCACCCGCTGGGTCTACTGGAAGGCCGGGACGAGCCCGTACGCCAACCTGAAGGCCGACGTCACGATGCCCTCCGTCACCGCCCTCCTCCCGAAGGCCGCCGGCACGAGGGTCTCGACGGCCAACTCGGGCGTCGCGGGCGCCCCCGTCTACGTGCTCAGGTGGACGAGCCCGGCCGCGGGCACCACACCGAAGCTCTCGAACACCCTGACCGTCTCGGCCCGCAGCCCGAACCTGCCGGTCGTGGCGGCCTCCACCGCCCCCAAGGGCGTGAAGTTGACGTCCACGTTCTCGCAGTGGGGCGAGGACGTGGTGGTCCCGGTCCCGCCGGCCGCACTGACCATCAACTCGTCGAAGGTCAAGGGCTGATCGGGCGGCCGCGCCGGCCCGTGCCGCAGCGAGATACCGAACCCTGCCCCTCGACCGGCGCAAGCCGACAATTGTACGCTGCGCTCGTACTCGAGACGAGGTGGCGCCCCATGGTCAAAGAACCTGATGCCGACTGGCTGATCTTCGGCGAACCGCCCCCAATCGTCTCCCACTGCCTGTGGATCAAGATCACGCAGCTGCTCGGCGAGGTGTCCTGCTACCTCCTGCCCGTCCACGAAGGGCCCCACTGCTCGGTCGACTGGATGGAGTGGACCTGATCAGGGCGTCGCGGCGCGGGGTCGCAGCCGTCCGTCGGGCGGGTCCTCTGCGGTACCGACCGCAGCCATGAACTCGGCGTGGGCGGTGCGCCAGGCATCCTTGGCCTCGGCGTACCGGGCGATCAGCCCCTCACTGAGCTCGATCGGGCCGATGTCGTACTGTCGCCGACCGAACAGCTCCGGCGGCTCGGCACCGTAAATGGTGGCTTCACCGGTCGCCCGGTTGTAGTACACCCAGACCCTCACTGCCCTCTCCCTTCCGGCCCGTTCGCGAAATTATGCCCTACCGGTGGCGCCGGTCACCGGCACCAGGGTCGCACGGACTAGTACCGCACGGAGCGATGCTCGATCTCGTGGACGAGCTGGCGGCCGAGCTCGTACGCCACGTATCGCAGGCCGGCCCAGCGCACATAGGGGTAGGCAACTCGCAAGAACCCGGCGAGGGCGCCCACCCGGCCCACTTCCAGGTCGGCCCGGTAGGCGGCGGGAAAGACGGTGATGCTCGGGCCGACCGTGGCCGGAACCGGGTCGCGGCGGGAGGAATGGAGGAGCCAATCGACGTACGCCCGTTGCAGGTCGACGCCCACTCCTCGAAAGGCCATGAAACATCCGAATACCCGTGGGTTGACGTCGTGGATCCACTCGCGCCCTTCGACATCCCTGATCAGGTTGATGTTGGCCAGCCCCGAGACGCCCAGGGCCTCGACCGCGGCCCGCCCCGTCTGGACCAGCGCCGGATCGTCGATCATCCGAATCCGGCTGGCCGGCTGGTGTGCGCCCCTTCGTTGGAGCGTCTCAAAGGTCACCACGACGTCCTCGGCGCCTCCGAAGACGCCGCCGACCTGCAGCTCCCTGCCTTCAACGAACTGCTCGAAGAAGTAACCGTCCGAGGGCGGACCCTCGGCGAGCAGGGCGTCGAGCCCCTCGCGAGTGTCGATGACCGACATCCCCTCGCCGCCGCTTCCCACCCGAAGCTTTCGCAGGACCGGTAGTCCGAGCTCGCGAACGATCTGGCCTGCACTTAGGTCCAGCCCGGAAAGCACACGCGGAGTGCAGAGCCCGACCTCCCCCAACCTCCTCGCCACAAGGAGCTTGTCCATGACGGACACACGCTGGTTCCACCCCTCGGTCAACCGGCTCTGGGGTAGCAAGGTAAATCCCTTGCCGGCGTCCACCGCCATGGCCTCGGTCATCTGCACGTCCATGATGTGTTCGCCTTCGAGGATCTCGGGCAGATCGATATGGTCGGTGCCGTCGGCCAGTTGGATCGTCCGGTCGAAGAAAAGGAGGGCGGTGGCGCGGCTCCGATTCCACCTGGTGATCCGAACCGTCCGGATGCCAGCCCTCCTAAGTCCGGCCGCGAGCTGGAAGAAGCAGTCCCATCCGATGTCGTCAATGAACAGGACGGCCGGCTGTCCCTTCCGAGTCGACCGGCGCGCCAAAATTGATGTGCCCGTCCCCGCCACCTCGTCCTTCCAAGATCGTCGAACATCTCCACGGTGGCCGGATGCGGCAACCCCGTGAAACGAATGGCACACGCTAATCCAGATTTTGGCGATGGCCACCGCAACGCCGCTGGCGCTGCGCCGGGGCCGGTTGCCCCGTCAGGTGGTAAGGCGTCGGCCGTTGCGCCGATGCACGTGGCGTCCGCGAAGCACCCCGAACACCGTGGGAGAGAGCAGGATCGCCTCTATCGAAACGGCGATCAGGTAGCCGACGGCGAGGCCGTTCAGCCCGTCGAGGACGGCACCGGCGGCCGCGAGGCCCAACTCCAAGCACGATCCGACCATCGTGCGGAACGCGGCCTGCGTCATTAGGCCCCGGACCCGGGCGATTGCCACGTAGTGAGCTTTGATCGCGGTCGGATAGGTCGTCAGACCGAAGAGGGCCAGGAGGGTCGTCGCCTCCACATAGTCGGGACCGAAGGCGCTGAGGATGAGGCCGGAGAAGATGATGAAGAAGGGAGCGGAGGCAAGCGCAAGGACCAGACAGATCCGCATCGTCTTGCGAACCTCCCGGCGAAGAGCCCCCTCGTCTCCCGGGGAGAGGGCGAACAGCACCGTGGAGAGCAGCCCGGGAATGACGTTGACGAAACCAACCGTGAGGAAGGCGGCGGTGAATGCCGCATTGGCCTCGGGACCGAGGATCAGGGCGACCAGCACGGGCAGGATGAGCCGCGGCGCCTGAATGGAGAGATTAAGCCCGTGGTGCCCCGCCATGAGCCGCCTCTTCTCGAAGAGGCGCCCGAACTCCAGCCGAGACGGCTGTCCACTGGTCAGCGCGGCCAGGCGGTGCCACAACGCCGCCAGCGAGATCACCAGGCCGCCCAACCACGCGACGACGAGCTCCATGCCCGAGGCGCTGGACCACAGGGTGATCAGCACCGGAAGCAACAACAGCTTCGATGCCGCAAAGACCGTGTTCCGTCTGAGCTGCAGATCGCCCCGCAGCAGACCGATACAGGCGTCGTCGAGCACCAGCACGATCGTCGTCCCGGCGCTGAGGAGCGCAAACACGAGAAGACCTGCCGGCCCGTTCAGACTCTGATGGATGGAGGGCGACAGGCGCGACGCTCCGAGGCCGACGACGCCGGAAACCAGCAGTGCCACCGTGCCCGCACAGGCGGCCGCCGTGAGCATGAGGGTGCGAGCGTGTCTCTTGTCGGCCGACAGCTCACTGATCAATAGGGTGTTGAGCCCGATGACGCAGACTATGGAAAGGAACTGCGCGGCCGATTGGACGGCGGATGCGGTACCGACCGCACGCGCCGTGACCATTCTGGCGGCGATGAACCAGTAGACGAAACCCAGGACGCTGGTGACGATGGTGGTGCCGTAGAGCGATGCGGCATTGCGCACGACCGGCCCCTCCGCGGCCTGCTTCACCTCGGCGATCGGTCGTGCGAGCCATCTTCTCGGGCCAGACGTGGGGGGTTCGCGGGACACCGGCGTGCTTGGGCCGCGCACGGGCGAGTGCGTTCCTCTGTTCATGTACGTGCGCGCATGTACGGCGCCTTGCGGAAACCTCGGATCGGAGACGACCCCATGCGGGCGGTCGGGCTATCGCGGATGGAAGTGGGCGTGCCTCAGGACCACCGCTCCATCACCGCCCCGACGGAGGGCCCTGGCTGAGGATGAGACCGAGGTCGCGCACATCGTGTCCCAAGAATACATGTCGACCATCTGGCCCCCTCCCCATCCCTGATCCGCTACTCGGGCAGCCCGAGGTCCTTCCTCAATGACGCATAGAGCGCATGTTGGTGGACCCTGAGGGCGTCGACGGCGAGATTCATCGCTTCTGCTTTCAACGGGAGGTCGGCGTCGGTGGCGGCTCTGAGGCTTGCAATGGACCCATGGCTCGCCAAGGCCAGCTCGACCAGCTCGTTCCAGAGCTCGACGGTTGCCGCTGAACCGAACACCGTTACCGAGGAGAACCCTTTTCGAAACTCCGCCGGACTGTACGTCTCAGCCAGCGGTGGCTCCCCGGCCTTCGCCCTGGTGGCCTCCTCACGCACCGTGTCGACGATCTGGAGCACGGTTTCCACAAAGGAGGGGTACACCCGTTCCCGCATCGTCCGAGTGGCCCGCTCGTTGTCCAATGCCCGCTCGTCCGTCCGATCGAGCTCTGCCTCGTGCGCTCGACCCTCCCGATCCATCCTGGCCAGCTGAGTGGCATGTCGATTGGCGAGGACGGAAGCGGCCCCACTCAGCGCAGCTCCGGCCACGACCCCGTAGAGGGCGAACGCCCCTGACGAATCCCACCACCCCACCACGAACACCTCCAGCTCATCTGGTCGCACGTTGCCTGTTGCCGACAAGCGAATCAGCCAGTGACCAGCTCTGACCGGGTCGGGCCCCAGGGGTCGCGAGCCCCGGAGCTCTTGACCCCCCAGTCGCCTCCCGGCATCATACGGCGCGAGGGGTGTCCTGACGGCGATCGTGGCCGGTGCGGCAGTCCCTTTGGAGGGTTTCTTTCGGGGTACCTCTATCCAACAGGGGCGGTGCTGGCGGCAGCGGCCGCCGCTTCCATCAGCTCGGTCGCCTTACCCGCGTTGGCCGGGACGGGAGCGAAGCGGGCGGAGGCCACGTAGGCGACGGTGCTGGCGACGATGATGAGCGGGATCGTGGCCGTGCCCGCACTGGCGACCAGCAAGCTGGCCACCAACACCGACGTCAGGGGAAGTTTGAGCATGACCGTGGACATTGCGCCGATCCCCATGGCCATGCCCGCCACCATCGGAAGCCCGGGCAGGTGCGACAGGGCGATGCCCCCGGCGGCTCCGATGAACAACGACGGAAAGATCGGGCCACCGCGGAAGCTGCTCAGCGAAATGCCGTAGGCCAGCCCCTTGCAGACGACCACCGCGACGAGGGCGCCCACCGACCACGTGGCCGCGTGTGCCGTGAAGGGAGCCAACTCGTTCTGGCCGGAGAACAGCACGTTGCTGTAGGACTGGCCGGTGCCCTCGGCGAAGGCGATGGCGATGCCCGCCACTGCGGCGCCGGCGAGCGGGGTGAGCAGCACAAGGTTTCGCTCGACGAAGGGGCGCACGAACAGCGCGGTCCAGCGGACCGCTCCCCCGAGCACCGTGGCTCCCAACCCGACCACCACCGCCCAGCCCAGCTCGGCGATGGTCGGTGTAGGGAGGTGGCCGAGGTTGGGGATGCTCAAGGAGAAGGTGCCAAAGCCGGTCCAGGAGTTCAGGCCGATGAAGACCATGTAGCCGATCCCCGATGCGAGCAGCCCGGGGACGAGGACCATGCCCAAGACGGGCCCGCCGAGTCCCGTGGCCTCCATGAGGAGGAAGGCTCCGGCCAGCGGGTTGCCGAGCAGCGTGCTTATCGCGGCGAAGCTGCCGGCGCCGGCGATGACGAGGGTGGCCATGGGCGGAGCGTCGCTCTTGACGAGGTGGACGGTGAGCGCCCCCAGTCCGCCGCCGATGGCGATGAGCGGTGCCTCGGGGCCGAGCACGGCGCCCAGGGCCAGCGTGGCAATGGAAGCGATGACGACGCCGGGGAGGTCGATGGGCAGCGGCGGTCCACCGCCCACCTTGAACCCGTCGGCCGGCGAGTGCCCTCCTCGCCCGGGCAGGTACCGGACGACCAGGCCCACCACCAGGCCCGACACCAAGAGCAGCGGTACGGGCCACCACGCCGGGGTGCCGGCGAACCCGAGTGCCTTGGGCAAAACATCGTAGAGCTCGTGCTGGAGCCAGCTGACCAGCTTCAGGTAGAAGTAGGCGATGGCCGAAATGGGCGCGCCGAGGAGACAGGCCACCGCGAGCAGGAACAGGTAGCCTTTGCTGCGCAGGAGCTCCAGTGGATCAGGGGAGTCCGCCACGGTCAGCCTTTCTCAAGCTGAAGCGCCATTTGTGCACCGCCTTCTTGAAAGGGGGGGTCTGTGCCGATACCCGCTCAGGTGATGGCACCCGCGACGCTTCGGCCCCCTGTCGCCTGCAGGCATCATAGGTGTTGCCCACCTCCACTGCGATTTTCGTCCAACCGCCTAGCCCCACGCCGCACACCGCACGCCCCACACCGCACACCGCACGCCCCACACCGCACACCTCCGCGCCTCCCCGCTTCTCGGTACAGGAAGCGGCGGGCCCTCCCCCCTCGATGACCTGCTGATTCGTATGCCTCGGTGACCTCACCCCAGATTCGCACTGTGCGATGCTGGGATCGGGAAAGGAGGTGGTAGCGATGTCGGTAGCCGTGATCGGTGGGGACTGGCTTTTCCTCCTCCTCTACATCGCCTCATTCGTGGTTGTCATCTGGGCCGTTGCGGATATCGCCCGCCAGCCTCAGTGGAAGATGAGCACAGGCAGGAAGGCGGCGTGGATCGTGCCCTGCGTGCTGGGGTGGTTTCTCTTCGGTCTGGTCGGGGCAGTTGTGGCCGCGGTCTACCTCGGCGTCGTACGGCCGCGCCTCAACGCCTGATCCGCCACGACCTCAAGAACGCGGCGGCGTGGGCTCCGAGCCATTGCATGATCCCCTGGGCCGGTTCCCCTGCCCCCACCGTCGACGTGGACCCCGCCGCGTCACGCCCGTTCGGGAAACCCGTGCATCGCCAGGGCGTAGATGACCAAGATGTCGATGGCAATCACGATGATCGACCACCAAGGGTCGACCCCGAGGTAGAGAAGCTGGCCGATGGCGCCCAACGATGCCACGATGATGCCGACGACGGCACCCCAGCTTTGTTGGGAGAAGATGGCGAGCGCAGCCAGGAACTGCACGATCCCCACGATGAGTATGGCCCAGCCCCACGCGCTCAGATCACCGAAGATCAGATGGTGGGTGTAGCCATCGGAATAGATGGCGAAGTAGTGCGGATTGGCAATCGTGACGATCCCGTCAATCACGTTGAAGATGCCAACCAGCATTATCAGAATGCCGGCAAAAATTCGCCAGCCCGATCCGGTTCGTTCCGCAAGCACATGCGCATTCATGGTCGACCCCCCACGTCGTCGTACGGCCCGTTCGACGCTATCAGGGAGCGCGTTGGTCAACAACCGGTTGCACCGCTTCAGTGCCGCTTGCGGCGGTCATGGCGCGACTGTGACCGCTTTGCTTTGCGGTTTCGACGGGCAGACCTCGTCACCGCATCGCCTCCTTCATCTCGCTCGAGATTCCTCCGTCGACGAGACATCCCTGATATCCCCCCGACCACGAGGACGACGGCAAGGATTGCGAACACGATCACGTAGAACATGACTCAGTAGACCACACCCGAAACACCGGCCCCCGAAGGAGACGGGCCGAGGACGGACTCCCTACGGAATGGCCTTTGGGAGGATGGCCATCTGGCCCTGGCACAGCACGGGAGGGCGGGTGCAGAGTTGACGACAGTCGGTGAGCAGGTGCACCATCGGCGTGAGAGCGAAAGGCAGGAGAGACGAGATGGCAAAAGCGGACGGAGTGTTCTTGTACATAGGGACGTACCCCGACGAGGCATCGGCCCGGGGCGGACTATGAGGTGGTCAAGGACCTGCACGCCCTCGGAGCGGTCGGTACCTACGACGCCGCAGTCGTCCGCAAGGACGAGGACGGCAAGGTCCACGTGAACAAGGACGAGATGGCGACCCGTCACGGAGGGTGGGGTGGGGCAGCTGCCGGCGCGGTAATCGGCATCTTGTTCCCGCCCTCCATCATCGGCACGGCCATTGTGGGCGGGGCCATCGGCGGGGTCAGTGGCCACCTGTGGCGGGGCATGTCGCGGGCCGACGTGAAGGAGCTCGGCGACGTCATCGACGCGGGACAGGCCGCCCTGCTCGTCGTCGGGGAGAGCACCATTGCCGACGCCATCGACAAGGCCCAGCTCAAGGCCGACAAGCACGTGGCCAAGGAGCTCGACGCCAACGCCAAGGAGGTCGACAAGGCCGTCCAGGAGGCCGCCAAGGAGGTCGGGTAACCGTCGGGCCCACACCGCTGCACGCACACCGCTGGTCCAATAAACGCGCCGATATGCGTCCCTCCTATGTCGTCCAAGGCAGAGTTGGGCAAGTGTTGGGTTCTCCTAGCGAATGGGGCGATGTGCGTCGCTCATTGTGTGACCGCAAGTGCGAGACCTATTTGCGGAAGGCTTGAGTCGTGAGACTCCGCCAGAAGGAGGAGTCATGGATTGGTTAGTCGTATGCCTCCCACTCATGCTCGTCGGGATAGCCATTGCGAGCGTTCCCCTGTTGCTTGCCACGTATCGCCAGCACAACCATGAACCTCATGAGGGACCTCGCCCCGTCGTGGGGACGGTCCCCCCGGTCCAGCTGGCGGTTCACGACACGGCCAGCTGGACGGTCTGTTCCGATTGCAGTGCAGTCGTGGCAGATCAGAAAACCCACGCCATCTCTGCCCACCTGGTCGTCCCGGTCTGAGCGATCGGACCGGCCGCGGGTTCCCCAAGCTTGTGGGCGCGACCGACTCCAACCCCTTGGCAGCGGTCGCGGCGGCATTCTGTGAGTTCTGGGTGGTCACGCAGAGTTCACGAACCATGGAGTCCCTTGTCACATTGAGGGTGAAGGGGCCAGCAGCACTGGACGTCCTGGCTGGCTGATCCGAGGGTGGGCCTGGCGTCCGGCCTCCTGAATCCGTAGTGTGCGAACTGCGATTTTCGATCGCTTGGTACGACTACACGAACGCGTTCCGATGAGGACCCTCACTCGGACCCGACGAACAGGACTCCCCGATGCCCTTGCACCACCACAAGCAGCAACTCCGAGATGAGCTCCTCGAGTCGACGTTCTCGGGGGACAGCTGCAGAGCCCCGCTCCCGGCGAGTCTTTTCCCCCAGTCGGAGATGCGGGCCGACGAGACGTTCCAGGCGATCTCCGACGAGCTTCTCCTCGACGGCAACGCCCGGCAGAACCTGGCGACGTTCTGCCAGACCTGGGAGGAGGACGAAGTCCATCGCTTGATGGACCTGTCGATCAACAAGAACATGATCGACAAGGACGAATACCCCCAGACGGCGGAGATAGAGCGACGGTGTGTCCAGATGCTGGCGGACCTCTGGAACGCGCCCGACGAGGGAGGAGCCGTCGGCTGCTCGGCCATCGGGTCGTCGGAGGCATGCATGCTCGGCGGCATGGCGGCCAAGTGGCGGTGGCGTGCCAAGCGCGAGGCGGCGGGCAAGCCCACCGACAAGCCGAACATGGTGTGTGGCCCGGTCCAAGTGGTGTGGCACAAGTTCGCCAAGTACTGGGACATTGAGATGCGCGAGATCCCGATGTCCCCCGGCAAGTACTGCATGGACGTCGAGCAGATGCTTGCCCGGGTCGACGAGAACACGATCATGGTCGTCCCCACCTTCGGCGTGACCTATACCGGCGCGTATGAACCCGTGGCGGAGCTGGCCGCGGCACTCGACACGCTCCAGACCGAGACTGGCCTCGACATCGACATCCATGTCGACGGTGCCAGCGGCGCCTTCCTCGCACCGTTCTGTGCACCCGAGGTGGTCTGGGACTTCCGGCTTCCGAGGGTCAAGTCGATCAGCACGTCGGGCCACAAATTCGGGCTCGCCCCGTTGGGGGTCGGTTGGGTGCTCTGGCGCCACGCCGAGGAGCTCCCCGATGACCTCATCTTCCACGTCACCTACCTCGGCGGCGACATGCCGGTGTTCCAGATCAACTTCTCTCGGCCAGCGGGCCAGATCGTGGCGCAATACTACAATTTCATCCGTCTGGGAAGGGACGGCTACCGCGACGTCCACGACGCCTGCTACGAAATTGGGCAATTCCTGGCCGCCGAGATCGTGAGGCTGGGCCCCTTCGAGCTGCTCTGCGACTCTGATCCGCAGACGGGCATTCCGTCGGTGGCGTGGAGGATATCCGAGGGAGCCGACCCCGGCTATACCCTCTACGACGTCGCCGATCGACTTTGTGTCAAAGGGTGGCAGGTGCCGGCCTACCCCCTCACCGGCTCGGTGTCCGATGTGTCGGTCCAACGGATCCTCGTCCGCCAGGGTGTCAGCCGCGACCTCGCGTCGCTCCTGCTAGCTGACCTCAAGGATTCGATCGAGCACTTCGACAAGCACCCGATCACCGTAGCCATGACCAAGGAGGAGTCTGGGGGCTTCAGCCACCTTTGACGCGTTCATGCCCGGGAGATGACGCGACGTCTTCTACCGGCTGCTTATGAAAATGACAATAACGACGATTGCGGTGACGACGACCACCGGAATGACGAATGCGGGACTCGTATACGCACGCTCCGAGTTGGAAGCCACGACCTCGCCAGCGTAAGGGAGGACTTCATCAGGTGGTGCGGCCGACGGCGTTCCCGGGGTAGCGACCATCGGTTCTGACGGCAACAGTTCTTCGGGTGGAGTCGAGACATGCTGAAAGCCGGACGGCGTTGACGCGGCCTGTGGTGCCGCCTCGTCCCACGGGTTGAAATCCCCCGTTGGGCTCGACGGCGAGAAGGGGCCGAAATTCGGAGCGAGTGGCGGCGGTGGCGGAGCGGACTGTGAAGCGGGGTAAGGAACGGGTGGCGGCGCACCCTTCGCAACTGTTTCACCCTCCCCGACACTGCGAGCACGTGACCAGAACCGCTCCCGCACCACGGTCACCGTCCCTACGGCAGCTGCGGCGGCATCGACGTAGAGACCAGAGCCAACGTGAACGACTTGCGAGGACCGAACGTGAACTATCTCGTATACGGCTATCGCGAGGAGACCCAGCCAAGCAATCGCCAGCAGCGATCCAATCACTCGGCTCGTCCGGATGATGTGCAACCAAGTGAGCAGGGCGGCGAGCAAGAGCACGGCTCCGAACAGTTTCCCGTCGTCGGTGTGAATGCCGCTGACACTTGCGAGGAGATCGGTGCCCCATGCCATCAACAGTCCCACGACACACCCCGCGAGGGCAGCGATCCCCACCCAACGCACTCGTGTCATAGACGTCGAGGCAATCCGCCCTCTTGGCGCCGGCGGATCCGGCTTGTGGTGCCTTCCCCGCCTTGTCGCGCTAGCCGCCACAACTGGGACGCCAAGGGGAGGTGCTTGGACGTCTGGTTCGAGGGGGGAGGCTGCTTGCCGGTCGGCTGGGGGGTCAGGTCGGATGGTCGGTGCGGTCAGCGGCTCGGTGTGCGCCGTGAGCTCTTGATCAGTTTCCACCATGGTCGAAGGCTCTATGACCTCAGTCCATGGGTCGACAGAGCCGGTTGAGACCGCGGGATCTTCGCCAGGGTCCACTACCGCGGTCATCTCGGTGGTCATCGGCGGCGTCGCCAGCTGGCCGGCGTTTGGAACGACCTGCTTCAACAGAGACCGGCCGCACTCGCCACAGAACTTGCCTCTATCGGGAGCCTGAGTTCCGCACTCCGGACAGAAGCGGTACGTCTCTAAGTCGTGCTGGTTGTTCGACATTGGGACCCCTGTACTGAGCCGGTGTCGAATTCGTAGACGGATTGACGCGTCCTACGTGAAGTGACACAGACGCTCCACTTGAACTCAGAAGGGGCGTCGCGTCTGCACGGGCGGCAACAAAAAGCCGGTCGTCCTGCCGACGGGCGTCCCTTCGGCCCGGAACTGTACCAGTACGCTGGCGAGCTTGCCTAAGAGGCAAGGCCCGGAAGATGCCACCACGGACGTGCTCGTTCGCACTTCGTCGCCGGTACGCAGCCGTTCGGCATCATTTGGTCCTCTCCGGTCGTCGAGCCCTGACGTCGGTGTTCACATAACACCTGTTCAAAGCGTCGGGCTGCCGGGATCTCTACCGGACCCCAACCAGATGCGGTGGTGCACCTCCGGGCGACGTGGCCTATGGTCGATCCGGTGGAGATCGGCGTGCTGCATCCCGGGGAGATGGGGGCAGGCATCGCCTCGACCCTCGTCAACGAGGGTCATCGCGTGGTGTGGTTTCCCGAGGGTCGCAGCGCCGAGACGACCAGGCGTGCAGCCGCGGCCGGAATGGAGGCCGTCGGCTCTCTCGACGAGATGGCCGGTCGCTGCGAGATAATCGTATCGATCTGCCCGCCTCATGCCGCGCTCGAGGTGGCGCACCAGGTGGCGTCCACAGCGGCACGCTTCGCTGGGATCTACCTCGATGCCAACGCCATCTCTCCCGCGACCGCCGAGGCGGTGTCGTCGGTCGTCACCGCGGCGGGCGCGCACTACCTCGACGGCGCTGTCATCGGTGCGCCGCCGCGCCCAGGTCGCACCACCCGGTTCTACCTGTCGGGACCCGACGCGTCGGTCGTTGTCGAACGGTTCTCGACTCCGGTGCTCGATGTCGTTGCCTTGGGCGGATCAGAGACGGCCGCCTCGGCGTTGAAGATGGCCTACGCGGCATGGACCAAGGGTACTGCTGCACTGATCCTGGCGATCAGGGCCACGGCGGAGCACTACGGGGTCGGTGAGGATCTGCTCGGCGAATGGGCACACTCAAACCCCGCACTCGTCGACCAATCGGATCGAGCCGCCGTATCGGCGATGACCAAGGGATGGAGATGGGTAGCGGAGATGGAGGAGGTCGCCGCCACATTTCGGGGGGCCAACATTCCTGACGGCTTCGGGCGGGCCGCCGCCGTAGTGTTCCGACGCGTGCCACGCCAAGAGCCACGTGGTGACGCCACGGATCTGAGCACGGTTATCGGTGACCTCACCGGCGAAGAACGGATCGTGACGTGAAGCACCGGTTCGTGCCTTGGAGATCGGTCATTGGCGCGCCAGGGTTTTGTTCGTGAGAGTCGACGTGCTGTTCGACCCCTTCGGCGCGACCTGGCACGAGGTGCGTGAAGGCGCCCTGGTCGCCGAGGGCGAGGGCTTCGATGGCGTGTGGTTCTACGACCACCTGGCCGGGTCGGTCCACGGTCGGGCTCGGGTGCTCGAGTGCTGGACCACGCTGACGGCGATGGCCGCCGTGGTGCCCCGGATCGCCATCGGGCCGATGGTTCTCAATGTCGCCAACCGCCCCGCGGGCACCCTCGGGGTAATGGCTGCCACGCTTCAAGAGGTGAGCGAAGGCCGCCTGTTGTTGGGTCTCGGCGCCGGCGGTGGGCGCTCCACGCCCTACGCGGCCGAGCAAGTGGCCTTCGACAGGCCGG
Source organism: uncultured Acidimicrobiaceae bacterium (assembly GCA_963779735.1). Taxonomy (GTDB): domain Bacteria; phylum Actinomycetota; class Acidimicrobiia; order Acidimicrobiales; family RAAP-2; genus Bog-473. The sequence goes on along the minus strand of CAVZZJ010000007.1, from coordinate 410,305 downwards.
TACCAGGAGACATCGCCCGGCGGGCGGCCGTTGAATCGACGGTGACGACGCTGCGGGCGGTGTGGTCAGGAAGCGTGGGCGGCGTCGCCGGGTTCCTCCAGCCCAATCCCGCACCCCCCATCATCGTTGGAGGATTCGGAGCCAAGGTGGCCGAGGTGGCCGGGCGGGTGGCGGACGGCATCAACCTGCCGGACGGACCACGCCTCGCCCACCTTGTGGAGGTGGCACGGGAGGCTCGTAGCGCATCGGGACGCGACCCGTCGACCTTTGTCGTCACCGTCTCGTCGGACTTGCGCCGGGCGACGGTTGAGGACCTCGAAGCGCTTGGCGTCGATCGAGTGGTGGTCTTCCTGCGCGCACCCTTCGCCGAGAATGCTCGCCGACTGGCCGCCACCAAGCCTTAGGCGGGACGGGCGCCCGGCCATCAGCGATACGGGCGCGAGCCTTCTTCGAGTAGCGCCTCTGGGCTCGGCGGCGGCACGGTCTGATCAACCACGCGCCCGTCGCGAAGGAAGACCACCCGGTCGGCCCATGACGCCAGCTGCGCGTCATGGGTGACGATGACCGCAGCAATGCCCTGCTTACAGGCAGTGAGGATCATGCGCATCACCGCCTCGCTGTTTGTCGAGTCGAGCGCGCCCGACGGCTCGTCCGCAAGGAGCAGGTGACGCTCGCCGACCACAGCGCGTGCGATGGCGACGCGTTGGCGCTCGCCACCGGAGAGCTCGTCGGGATAGTGCGACCCCCGATCAGCGAGCCCGAGTCCCTCGAGGGCGACCATCCCCGCCGCGTAGGCCTTCTTTGCCGAGAGACCATCGAGCTCGAGGGGCAACGAAACGTTCTCGACGGCCGTCAGCCCGGCGAGCAGATTGAAGTCCTGGAAGACGTAGCCGATGGTGCGGCGTCGCAGACGCGCCTTGTCGTTACGCGACATGGACTGGAGCGATGCGCCGTCGATCACCACGTCGCCGCTCGTTGGCTGCTCGAGGCTGCCGGCGATGGTGAGCAACGTCGACTTGCCAGAGCCGCTCGGGCCCATCACTGCGACGAGCGCGCCTCGATCGACGAAGAGGTCGACATCTTGGATGGCATGAACCTCGGTGGCGCCGGCTCCATAGGACTTGGAGACCCGGCGCAGCTCGAGGAAGCTCACCGACGCGCCACCAAGCGCCGAGCAATTCGCGACGGGGCCGCGGGAGCGGGCGGCTCGGACGCAGCTCGCTTGAGCCGACCGTCGGCCGTGTCCAGCCAGCGCACGACCGAGTCGAGGCGGAACAGCTCGGCATCGACGACGAGGGCGAAGCTGATGTCGAAGTCGGCCTCGTCCTCTTTGAGGCGTGTCCACTGCTGCATGAGCTCGACGAGGTACCGGCGATGGATCTGGATCACGTCGTGCACCGAGACGCCGGGCACCCGGAGTGCGGCGAGGACCTTGATCACGAGCTCGTCGCGAGGCGGCGAGGTCATGTCGGGCGGCGTGTTCAGCCAGGAGGAGAGCTCCGCCATCCCCGCCTCGCTGATGTGAAAGCCCTTCTGCGGCCCGTCATTCTCGGGCTCGTCCGATTCGACGAGCCCATCGCGTTCGAGCCGCTGCAGGGTGGTGTACACCTGTCCGATGTTGAGGGGCCACACGTCCCCGGTGCTCGACTCGAACTCCTTCTGGAGCTGGAGGCCGTACTTCGGACCTTCGCTCAAGAGGGCGAGGATGGCATGACGCACACTCACGAAGTTGACCTCGTCATACCCAGTAGGGTAGTTGCTGGTGGTGGGGCGTCAAGCGTTGCCACATGCTCCGTGACTGCCACGGCTACGGCGTCCGGCCTGCCCAGCGTGTCGGTGATGTACGCAAGGCGGAAAGGAAGATGCTGAGCGGAAGTGTGCGACGGCCGCCGGCCGACGAACGTTGCTCCCCCTACTTCGACCAAGGTCGCTTCTCGTCGTGGGGGGTGACAGTGTCGCCGCGCAGTCTGCCGAGGCACTGATCCACCTCGCACCCGAGGGAACCACCGTGAGCGTCGACGCCGTTCGACCCGCAACCGCGCCGTGCGATTGGAACCACGGATTCGCCGATCCGACGGACCACGAGTCCTTGAGCTTCGCGAAGATCTTCGACGAGGCCGCTGCCGTCCCAAAGCAGGGCGCTGTCAGTAGACCAGGAGTTTTTCCAGATGCATGTATTCGCCCTGGGGTCGTCTCCCTCTGTTGGGGGACCACCTGTCGGGGATTTGGTGACCTGGTCGGGGGTCGTGAGGGGAGGGTTTCGGCCCTCCCCTCGTCGCGTCGCGAGAGGGCTGGGCCACCAAGCAAGGGGGCGCCCCCGGGCGCCCCCTGGAGGTAGCGGCGCGTCGATCGCCTGGGCTGGGAGGTGACGATCGTGAGTGCCGGGGAACACGTCCGGAAACTTGTCGCGAACGGATCCTGATGGGCTCAACCTCGACGAAGAGCTGCTTCCGGTTGTTTCGACCGCCTGCGCAATAGCTCCAGCTTGTCGTGGGGCAGAAGTTAACGCGATCGCAAAGCCAAACGCGTCCGGACCTTCATGTCCGACCCATATGGTGGATCGAGTCGCCCCCCAGCCCCCCTGGACGGTGACCGAGCGCCCCCGGAACCTCCCTAACGGTTGCCGGGGGCGTTTCGCGTTCTGAACCAACAGAGGTTTGAGCTAGTAAGTTACCGATACTATCGTTAAATGCCAAAGGGTGGACACCACCACGGAAGCTCTGGGCACCACGGCCATCGAATGGGTCGTGGTGCCGTACGGCCGCTGCTCCTCATTGCCCTCCTCGACGGTCCGGCTCACGGCTACGAGGTCATCAGGCGTCTCGAGGAGCTGAGCCGGGGTATCTGGCGCCCGAGTCCCGGGTCGGTGTACCCGACACTCCAAATGCTCGAGGACGCCGAGGTGTTGGTTGGACAGGAGGCCGGAGGGAAGCGCGTCTACTCCCTGACCGAGGTCGGTCGAGCAGAAGCCGAGAGTGCAAGGGCAATCGGCCTGGGCAAGCGCTGGGAAGCGGGGGCGAACCCCGACGATGTCCAACGTGCCGACCTGCGAACCGCTGTGGGCGATCTGCACGTTGCCGCCCGACAGGTGCGTGAAGTGGCATCCCCAGAGCAGATGGAGAACGCCGTGGCCATCATTAGAGAAGCGCGCCAGCGGCTCTACCAACTCCTGATCGAGAGCTAACCGGACTGAACCGCTCATCCCAGTCGACGCGATCACCCTTCCCATGGGCGTTCGGCAGGACGGCTCGGCCGAGACCTAAAGGAGACAGCCCAGGGCAAGAAACCGATGACGAAACACCGAGGAGGAAAAACCAATGACTTCACCAGTTGCCCGCCGACGAAGCCACTTCATTGATCCGACAATCGACGGCTATTCGGCCGCGCACTCCACAGAGCCCGACGAAGACCAGCGCACGCTGCAGAACGTCACTCGCGAGAAGACCGGGCACGCTGCAGGGATGCAGATCGGCGACGACCAGGCGGTCCTGATGGAGATGTTGGTTCGGGCCATGGGCGTGAAGCGTGCGATAGAGATCGGCACCTTCACGGGGTATTCGGCGCTGGCGATCGCCAGGGGACTCGGACCAGATGGACATCTTCTCTGTTGTGATGTGAGCGAAGATTGGGGTGTCATCGCTCGGGGGGCGTGGGAGCGGGCGAGAGTAGGCGACAAAATCGAGCTGCGCATCGGACCAGGAATCGACACCCTCCGTTCCCTGCCGTCCGACGAGCTGTTCGACTTCGCATTCATTGACGCTGATAAGACCGGATACGCCGACTACTACGAGGAAGTGCTCCTGCGTTTGCGTCCGGGCGGACTCATCTTGTTGGACAACATGCTTCAGGGTGGCCGAGTAACCGACCCGTCCAGCAACGATGAGAGCGTTGTCGCTATTCGCTCCCTCAACGCTGCCATTGCCATCGATCCACGGGTCAAGGTGGTTCTGCTCCCGGTGGGAGACGGCGTCAGCGTCGTACAAAAGCAGTAGTCTTGCGAACTCTTCCAGAAAGTCCAAAATCGTCTGGTCGTCGAGTCGTCCGTTCGAAACTCGTCGGAGAGCAATAGCTTCGTCTTTTTCGCTAGCTTGGTCGTGGGTAATCGACCTGGACCGCATATCGGACGAAAGGCAAGAATCAAACATGTCACGTCTCACGAAGTTCGAAGAGTATCGCGATCGCTATTCCGACTGCTATGTTCTGGAAAAGACCGACGACGGGATCCTTCTGATGAGGATGCATACCGATGGGGGCCCCGTCAATTGGAACAAAGCAGCCTCATCGACTCCGAACCTGTTAGGCGATATCGCGGGTGATCGCGATGTGCGCGTCGTCATTTACACGGGCACGGGCGAGAACTTCAACGCGGACTTTCGCCCAAAGGGCGAGCAACTAAAAGCCTACGCGGCGCAATTGCAAGCGGCGCCGCAGCGCCCGGCGGAGGACGTCGAGGCGTCGGGCTGGTCCGGTAGGAACCGACACAATAATATGCTGGATATTGACGCCATCATGATCGCGGCAGTGAATGGTCCGGTGACTATCCACTCCGAATTGCCACTCATGTGTGACATCGTTCTAGCGTCCGAGAAAGCCTACTTTCAGGACTTGGCCCATTTCGTCTCCAACCTGGCACCCGGCGACGGGGTCCAGAACATTTGGCCGCGGGCTATTGGCATGAACCGATTCCGATATTGGCAGTTGATGGGCCAGAAGATCACGGCACAGCAGGCCTACGATTGGGGGGCGGTCAACGAGGTGGTGCCTAACGACAAGCTCCTTGATCGGGCGTGGGAGATCGCACGCTATCTGGTGAGGTTTTCTCCTGTTACCTTGCGGAATACCCGCCGCATCTTTGTACAGGAGCTCAAGCGAGCAGCCGTCAACGACCTGGCGCTCGGACAGAACATGGAACTCCTCGGTATGACTTCTATCCACCCCGATCCGCTGCTCTGGGACGGGGGCGTCCTCCCGGACTGAGAGAATGGGCGTGGGCGGCCAATCCCCGGATCAACCACAGTTCGCCCGCAGAGCAACGGGGGCCGGCCATAACCTCGCGCCATGGCGCGAGCGGTGGGGGCATCTCGCGGTCGGGGGCTGGAAGTCCTCGAGAGTTGTAACGTCGAATCCGGCCACGCCTAGGCTCCGAGTCTACTGCTCGGGGCTCGGGGCTCGGGGCTCGGGGCTCGGGGCTCGGGACATTCTGCAGTTTTGGGGCTGGTTGCATCCCCGCGGGGTCACTCCGTGGGGTGCGGTAGAAAATCGGGTAGAAGACGCTTCAGCTGTTTCGAGATGGGGGGACCTTGTGCTCCTGACTTAGGCGGCGCGCTTCCCGAGCTGTGTAACCCGCATCCCTCCACACCTTTGCTTCCTCAGGAGTGAACCCATCAGGGCGTGCCCTGTGCGGGACAGACCACTCGTCGTCTTCCCAATCTTCTTGGGTCTCATGGGGCATGTGATCCTGGTCCCGATACTCCGCCGCATGCCGAGGCGCGAAGCTCACAGCCACGTCCCGCGACTCCTCTTCCTGAACTGATGAATCGGGACCGAAGGATGCAGCTTGCTTTCTTCTGGATTCCTTGCGATTTTCGCGTCTCGCGGAGTAGAGTAATTATGAACATCACGACAGCCACAATTAGAAGCCAAAGTACTCCCCGATTTATGAGGGCCAGGACCATTCCGCAATTTGATCACAAGGGAATCCGGGTCAAGGGTGCAGGCTTGCCAAAGGCTGACAGCGGGCGGTTACCCTGCCGTGGTGGCCATGTTTCGATCTACAGCGGGGTCGACCAGCTGGGAATCGTGGGACAGGTCGCACCTGGGATCTTCGCCCAGGAATCACGCCAGCGGCAGCCACGACTGGGTCAGGACATCTCCGGGCAGAGTCTTGGACACCTCTACATCTTTGTGACGGTCCAGTCGCAGTCGACGCTCGGCCCATCGTCAGTTACCATCAGGAAGCCCAGGGGAGGTGGTCCGAACCTGTCGGGGGAGGTCCAGATGAGTGGTTCGCCAGAGTCCGTCGTGCGACGGTTTCTTGTCGCCTGGGAGGACATGCCCAAGTTGGACAGAATCCTGAGCTTCTTCGCTGAGGATGCTGTGTGGGTCGACGGCCAGCGTGGAGTGCATCGCGGTATCGATGCCATCACGTCGGAGCTTGAAGCGCAGGCTGCGATTGGATTCAGTAGCTTCAGAGCGGAAATCAAGTCGCTCGTGGCCGATGGTGGAACCGTCATGATGGAACGAGTTGACAGCCTCACAATCGATGGTAAGCCCTTCTCCATGGAAATCATGGCAGCATTCGAAATAGGCGCCGATGGGCGAATCATGCGGTGGCGTGACTCCTACGATCTCACGTCGATCACGGACCAGGTTGCCTCGGCCGGGTTCGCAGCGCCTGCATAAGCGACTACCGCCTGCCCATATGGCTGCCGGGACGGGGGCGCTACCGGTACGCCTGCGGGTGGAAGCCGGTGTCGTCGTGCGACGGGCACGCGGAGAATCTGGCGGCGGCCTGGCGCTTATTACACAGTTTGCAAAAAGCGGCGGGAAACACCCATATCGGGATCCCCTACCGCCAAAAAATAGAATACGTTGCCGCCGTGTTGCAAGAAGTTCGGATCGGTCGTATCAAAATACGTGTTCCCGTAGAATGGGGCGTTGATCTTGAGTCCAGCTCCCACGACAACTCCCCGTGCTCGGCGAGGTAGCGGTCGGTGCGTACCTTCCACGACTCGTTCTCGTCGTCATCGTTGTCACCGCCACCGCCACCGCCCCGCTCGAGCGGCTGGCCCGGCAGGGAGTACCTGTCGACCTGATCTCAGCCGCTGCAGGCCCTTGGGCGGGATCGTCCTCCACGACGGGGGTCTGAGTGCTCACAGCGTCGCTGTCGTCGGCATGTACATCGAGGCTCTGGTCGTTGGTAACGCCGTCGTCGGCCCGCAACCTCGCCAAGTCGACCTGAGCACTGGCCGCGTCACGTCCCGCCTTGAAGCGGCTGAGCGGATTCAATAGCGATCACGACTGGCCTGGGCGCGGTTCATCATGGAGTTGATCCTCGTCAGCAGCCACTGGTCGCTGTCGGTGAAGTGCCCATCGTGCTCATGGAGGCGGCGCGCCAGTTCGTTCGTGAGCATCACGAGCAGGGACTCACGCGTCACCCAATCGCGGACCTCTGCAGCGTCGAGGTCAGATATCCTGGCGCAGTCTTCCAGTGGCTCGACCAACAGGGGATGGAGCTGCTCGACGACGTTGGCGATGGCACGAGACGAGTAGGTGCCGGTCTTCAGCGACAACATGTGGCCGGGTGCGAAGTCGGCCCACTTGTAGTTGCGGGCCGGGCTACCCATCTGCGAACCGCGCTTGACTACTCGTCAAGTTCAGAACGAAAAGTGGTGTTGACCTGGGACGTTCTCTCATGGGAGTCGTGAGGCTCAACCCTACAACGCTCTGACCAGGTGCGCGAGCACTCGACGTCCAGGTTGGCGATCGAGTGCTAGCTGGGTGCGAACGTTCGCGAGCGTGCGCATCATTTCGCTGAATCACGACGTTGATGTGCGCAGGTGGGCGTGGGTGCTATGACAGAGGATCACAACAGCAAGGAGGAACCATGAGAATTCGTAAGATTCGAGGGGTATCCATCGGCTTGGTTTTTGCTCTAGCCGGATTCGATCTCGGTCTAACGACTATCACTGAAGGAGCTACTACTAAGTCGGTCAGTCTTCGACCCGGCCAATCAGTACTGTGACTTGTTCGGGTGGCACCTTGCAGGGCACGTGGTCCACGCCGCTCGTCGCAAACTGCGCCGCTAACACGACCACCACGGTCCCCCCGAGTACGACCACGACCAGCACCAGTAGTACGACCACGACCAGCACCAGTACTACAACGACAACTACCCCTTCTTAGTCCCGGTGCGACCATCTCCCTGGGACTTACTGGGGCGTCTAGTATTGAAGTATCGGCTACCGCTGCGTCTGACATCGAAGTTGAAGTCACCTTCGCACCGGAGAACTCGACGGCCTGCGCCCCCCACGTGTCCGCAACCAACGCCGGGACCGTGGCACTCATCGATGCCCTCTCTGCCTCGGCGGTTGTCGCTGCCAGCTCGACTGAAGCATGCGCAAGGCTCGCAACGCCCAGCCGTACAACGTGCGCACCATCATGCTCAACCGGCGTGCTCACATCGAGGGGCGGGCACCGACCTTGAGAGACGAGGATGACTGATATGGAAAATCCCACCATGACCACTACTGGGAGGTATTTCAATGTCCAAAGCCAAGCACTGGAGTGCTCAGCAGGAGGCACGCATCAGTGCATTCCTCGGTAAAGCAAGGCGAGCAAGTATCGTCTTGATGGTCGCCGTTCTGGCCGTCATTGGAGTAGGGGTGGGACTCGCTGAGTCCGCATCGACCTCGCTTCCACCGCTGGCTGGCGGCGAGAGCGCGACTCAGTCATGCAGCGGGAGCGCGCTCAACACGTCGAGGATCAACGGGACCGAAATCAGTGAGACGTGTGTCGCGAGTCCCACGACCACGACCAGCTCCAGTAGTACGACCACGACCAGCACCAGTACTACAACGACGACCACTAACCCTGGGTCGCCATCAGTTGCCTTCGTTCAGGCCGACGACACAGGCACCATTAACGGGAGTACCACCGGCATCAGTAGTGGCCACTCCAACCAAGTGCTCGCTCACGACACCGGGATCGGCCACTCTGTCGTTCTCATGATCCAGACCGATACCGACCCCGGCACCGAGACGGATACCGTCACCAGCGTCTCCTCAGGGATGGGCACCTTCCAGTTCGTCAACTCGTACAACGATCTTGCCGACTTCGAGATATGGGTCTGCACGGACACGACCGGCGCTGCCGACACGGTCACGATTACCACGCCAACCAATTCGTGGAACGCCTTTGCCGTGGAGTTCAACGCTCCCGCCACGGGCTTCATAAACGGTGGTGGTCAGGTCTCTAACCCGTCCTACCTCGCGGACCAGAGCTGGACCGTCTCACCCGGAGCGGCTGGAAACATCGCTGTTATAGGAGTCGACACCCTCGATGCCTACACAACTGGGCCGGCAGCACCCTGGACGTACTACAACTCGGGGTACTGGTCGTTCTTCAACGGAACCTCGGCTGCTTGGCAGGTGGCTCCGTCATCATCTCCTCTCACTGCCACCTGGGTTACAGACGGAGGAGAGAGCAGCTCTCAGGGTGTGGTGCTTGAGTATTAGGAGGCATCCCGGTCAAGCCAATCCAGGCCAGGATGAGCACAAGGACCCGCACCAAGCGGGTTTGGGGGAGGACCCATCGCCCCCCGTGGGCAGAGCGCCGTTCGTCTGCAGCCAATCGCCCCCAATCCATCCCGCTTCTCACGTTCGTCCCCCCTCTCGGAATAACCGAGAGCAGAGAACTGCACGTGATGCTTTCCCACTTCAGATCCCGTCGGGCGGGCAGGCGACGATGCCTTCCGGGCCATACTCGAACCGTTCTGAACGGGCGACTCGCCAAGCGGTTCTGTCCGGATGAATTATCCGTACCGTAAGGGTTGCGCCTGCCACCATCGGTCCCGCCAGGTCCAACACTGCGTAGGCGTTCGGCACCCCGCGCGTCCTTCGGACTGATGGCCGTACCCGCGACCACAGCCACGGCCTGGTGGCGGACACCCACTGCTTCCATGGGCACAAGGTCCACCGACGGGACGTGGGTATGACCGGAAAGGAGGACAGACACGCCGGTCTCAGCGCAGGCCTCGACGAGCGGTCTCCGGCCTACCAGGCCAGACAGGCCCGCCGGCAGACGATCTGCTCGTATCGGCGGCTTGCCCGGAGCAGGCGCTCCGGCGGGTGGAACAAGGGCAGGTCGTGATTGCCCAGAACAGCAAGCACGGGGCTCGGCAGGCTGTTCAGGAGTTCCCGAGCATCGGAAAACTGGCCTCGGCGAGCACGCTGAGTCAGATCGCCCGAGACGACCACCAGGTCCGGCCGACGATCCCAAACGTCTGCAAGCAATGACTCGGCAAGTGCGTCAATGTGAGCGCCCAGGTGAAGGTCCGACAAGTGGACGACGACCGGCACTCCTTCATGATCGCGTCCCTACATCTCCGCTGCCGAGCACCGAAGCGGAGGGGCCAAGGACAGATATCTTGGATACTACGAATGGGCCTCAGACGAGCAGGATCAGGTAGCTGATCGGGCCGAGGACGCCCGTTTCATCTGCCATCGGATTGCCACCTTTCGAGTCAGCGAACGGTCTACCGACGGAAGCTAATCCATCGAAACCGGGACCGCCACCGCGTTCACAATCCGTTTACCAGCCGTTTACCACCCTGACGGGGCCGACTGACTCGGCATCACCGAGGCGCCTGGACGTGTCATCGCGGTCATGGAAGATGCCGAGTCCAGCGCCGAATGATCCGCCCCCTGTCGTGCGGATTTGGAGGATCTGTGGGCCCGTGGCCTAAGAAGTGTTCCACGTGGCCAAGAGAGCCAACGCTGAGGCCCTGCGCGCCCGTGAGGGTGTCGGCCAACCCTCACTGACGACCCGGTCCCAAGAGTCCTGTGGGCCCACGGGTGGTGGACACGGCTAACCCGGGGCTTCGGGAGCAACCGGTGGGCCAGCGTGTGATACCGGAAACGCCCAGATGGCGTTGAATACCCGCACGATGACGGCGACCCCCAACGTGGCAGAGAATAGGATCCACCCATCACCTCGTTCGTTCATGTTCCCCTCCTTCGATGGATCCAGGATCCGGTTAGGACTGACTGGCGTCCTCCGTGCCTTGAGTACCCGACTCCTCGCACACGTTTTCTCCAAGATCCTGGCATTCGACCGGATCGCACGGTAGAAATGGGGCGGTATCTCTGACGATCAGGAGGCTCGGATGCTCGCATACGTCTACCCACTTGGCGGGGTTTTCTTGTCAATGCTCTATTTTTTCCTCTTCTTTATTTGGATCTGGATACTGTTCACTGTCTTCTTCGACATCTTCCGTAGCCAGGACCTCAACGGCTGGGTGAAGGCGCTCTGGGTCATCTTCGTGATCATCCTCCCGTTCCTAGGTGTGTTCATCTACCTCATCGCTCGTGGCGGCAAGATGCAGGAACGCAAGGCGCAGGAGGCTGCGCAGCAGAAGACCGCCTTCGACCAATACGTAAAGGAGGCCGCAGGAGCGTCAGGAGGTGGCGTCGCCTCCGAACTGAGCAAGCTGGCTGACCTCAAGTCCCAGGGTGTTCTGACCGACGCCGAGTTCGAGGCACAGAAGGCGAAGCTCCTGGCAACCAGTTGAACTGCACCCGGAGGCATGGCGTTCTGCAGACGAACGGGGCAGGGACGCCGGACTTTACTTGGAGGGGATGAGGTGACAAGCGGTCTCAAGGTATGAGCCGCAATCCAAAGGGAGGGAAAGCGATGAATGAACGGGGACATGGTTGGATTGTCTTCGCCGCCATTGTCTTGGGGGTGGCCGGCGTCATGCGCATCTTCGACTCGATCTGGGCCTTCCGCTATCACGGTGTACTGCCCCAGCACCTTGAGGACGCCATCTTCGGAACCAGCCTCAAGACCTACGGCTGGATCTACCTGGTGGTGGGCATTCTCCTGATCCTCTGTGCATTCGCCGTTCTCAGTCGGTCACAGATTGGAATCTGGGTCGGCATTGTCGTTGCCGCCATCGCTTCCATCAGCGCCATCTGGTGGATGCCCTACTACCCGATCTGGTCGCTGACCTATGTGGGTCTGGGCGTCGTGGTGATTTATGCGCTCGTCGCCCACGGATTTGACTCGGAGAAGATGGCCGCGCTTTGAGGTGACCTCGATTCCGTGAGCCCCTCCTCTTGATGGGGTAGGAACTCCTCACAGTTCCCCTACGGACCCTGCTCGCCAGGACAGCCGAACGCCGGCGCCGGGGTGCCGATTCGGAGCTGTCATCAGGTAGCCCGAATGTGCTGTGCTAGGCGATCTTCCTCTCCACCATCGAGCCCCACTGTTCTTGCTTCCCTCAATCGGGGGCCTACTGCTTGGTCTCGTTGGTGGCCGACCCCACGAGCCGGATCCGCCCCGTCGATCGGCTACGTACCAACTCTGTTCGATTGACCTCTCTGACCTAGTTGGACTCGGGATCGACGGTGCCGGGCAGTCTGGATCGGCAGTTTTCACATGTGGCCTGATGTGAGCAAACAAGGCAGCCCCGTGGACGCGACGATCTTGAACAACCGCAACAGGGCCAGGCGCTCACTTATCGGAATTGGTCGGTTGCGAAGCGGGAGTCGCTGTGAGCGGATCGAAATCGGCCTCGGGCATGAAGACGAGTTTGAGCTGGACCTCGGGCCGGCGAATCTCCATCTGCGCCAGACGATCAAAGACCAGTCTGTCGGCCGCGATAAGCGGCGGTTGGGTCATCGACCGTGGCCAGAGCCGATAGCGCTTGACAACGTTTATCTCAGCCGCAAGCAGGAATAGCTGCGCACCCAAGTAGATCCAACTGAGCAAGACGATCACGATGGCAAAGAAGCCATAAGTGTTCGTGGCGTGCTGGAGCTCGCGACCTATGTACCAACTGCCGATGAGTTGCAAGGATTGCCAGAACACGGCCGCCAGCGCGGCGCCGAAAGACATCTCGCGCCAGCTGAGCGCGTCCGGCCGTCATCAGGTTGAACGCCAGCAGGATGAGGCAGAAATTCAATGCCAGGGATCCGACCACCAAGAGCCCCGTCGCTATCCAGCCATGGGAGACCAGGGTCGCAAACCCGGTGAGTGCCGTCGCACCAATCGTGGAGAGAGCGAGCAGGACGAGGATCCCCACCGCTCGCAGGTAACGCAGGTAGATCGAGGGCCAGCGAACGTAGGGGATGTTCCATACAACGTTCATCGCGCTCTGGGTCGCAAGCCCGAGCCCAACTGCGCCATACAGGAGGAGAAGGCTGCCGATGACCACTGCCGCTACGCTTCCAGTGAGGGCATGGGTGTGCGACTTCAGCTCAGGACCGATGATCGGGAAGCTTCCCAGGGCGCTATTGACGAGGTCCTCCTGCAACTTCTTGTTGTCATGGAGGGCGTAGCCGAGGATGGTCGTGAACAAGAGCAGGAGCGGAAATAGCGCAAATAGACCGTAGTAGGCGACAAGCGCCGCTTTGCTACCGGCCTGATCGTTGCCGAACTTTTGTATAACCGCAAAGGGGAAACCGAAAGCACCGTGATCCTGCTGGAATCTGTCGGCCCGCCGTATGACAAATTCGATCCCGCCCGGACGACCAGCTACTTCCTCAATTATGCCGTTGTTTGGCGGTCGCTCCGTTGATCGACTTGGCTGAGGGCTGGGCTTCGGTGGTGGAAGTGGGTCGGTCATAGTGCCAATTATCACCCTCGGGGTGTCGAGCTTCACGCCCACCTCTCCCCCACGTCCATCGGATAGACGAAGGAATGCAAATTGTCGTGGACGCCGGGATCGCTCTGGCCCCTGCCAACCTCGTTGCCCTTGTCGTCAACGCCAGGTGCCCGACGGGATCATCCCGCCCATGTTGTTGTATGCATTGATCCATCCCGGAAGTCGAAAGCGCGAACTCGGGACCGCCGTCAACGGGCATCTTCAAGGTTGTCGCGACGTTGTGTCAGAGTCATCGGGATGATGTCCTTTATCGTGCTTGTACTGACCGTCGGGGTGATGTCCTTTATCGTGCTTGTACTGACCGTGAAAAGCCTCTTCTGAGCCGGCGAACGGGAGGCTCATCGAGCTACGCGCCCTGCCTATGGCGACTACGAGTCGCGAGGCACAGCGGATGCCATCCGCCTGGGCTAGGGGTGGGTCAGGTGAGACGAGCCATCACCCCGACACGACCGTCTCATCCCGCGAGCGACCAAGCCTCATAGGGGCCTCGGGCTGTTTACGACCCCACCAACTTATGGCTGAGCCGCGGTTTGGCGCGCCCTGTTCCGGGTGTTATTTGGCGGGGTCCATCGTCGCCGGTGCGGTGCGCGCCAGCACGGTGACGGCGACGCACATGGCGGCGAAGGCGAACGAGCCGACGGCCAGCTGGGCGACGTGGGGAGTGAAGGTCTCCCCGAAGATCCAAACGCTCAACACGATGCTCACGATGGGGTCGACGATGACGATGAACGGCTGCGAGATGCTGAGCGGGCCGACGTGAAGGGCGGTCTGGTCCAAGAGCTCCGCCGCCAGCCCGGCAACGGCCAGCGCGTAGACCGGCCAGTGGGCGAACATGCCCAACACCCCGAACTGTGTCAGCGTGTCGGTCATCGCCTTGATGAAGGTGGCCACGAGGGCCCAGAGCATCGAAGCCGAGGCCCCCAGCAGCGCCGCCCGCCTCCCCGGCGAGCCGCTCCGCCCGAGCAGCGCCAGCAGCGTCGCCGTGCCGACCACCGCCGCGGTGGCCGATACCCAGGCCCCGCTGGTGGGAAGGGCGGTGCCGCTGCTGGGCTCGGCCATGGCGAGGAACAGTGTGAGGGAGACGCAGGTGAGAGCGGCCGCCCACCAGGTGACCGGGCGGATCGACTGGTGGAGCCAGAGCCAGCGCAGGACCAGCGCAAAGACAAGCTCGGTGACCAGGAGCGGCTGGACCACCGAAATCGCCCCGTTGTGCAGGGCAACGGCCTGGAAGACGAACGATCCGGCCAGCGCCACCCATCCGAGGAGCCACAACGGGTTGGACACGAGGTAGCGGACGAAACGCCAGCCCCTGGAGTGCTTCGGGTCGCCGTGCTCGCAACATGCTGCATGACGACGTTAAGGGCATTACAGAACGCCGCTAGTAGGGCGAATAGCAGGGACACCCGGCGATCATACGGATGGGGTAGTGCCTTTGTCCCGGGTGGCCCTGCTGCTGGTGTCGTTCGGCCACCCGATCAATTGCCTTGATCATCACGACCCCCCGACCACGAGGACGACTGGCCAGCTTCGCCATGGATGAGGACCGGCACGTATCGCGCGGCGTTGTTCAGGTTCTCCCCACATGGCCCATGCTCGACAAGGTGCGCCATAGGCTCGGGTGGCGGTGCAGCGGCGCAGTTTGCTTGCCTCGGGACCATGCACGACAACCCCTTCTGCCCCCGTGAGAGCATCCCACCTGCCGATGTCGGCGGCGGCCGTGCCATCTTCGAGGAGTATGACGGGGGTCATCTATCACGCAATCGGGCTGCGAAGTCTCGGTTAAGGGATCGCTTTGCTACATGGGTGGACACCAGATCCAAACCCCCGCAACTCCGCAGGCAGGATGTTTGTGTGGGATGCTGGCGGCTACATGAGGAGCTCGACCGCGATTGACGCTGACCCATACGCAGGGAGGCAGGGGTGACGAGCGAGGCGGTGGCTTGCACGATCAATCAGGCCGTGCTCGGCGAAGGACTCCGATGGGATGCTAGCCGGGGCGAGATACTGGCCGTGGACATCTTGGCCGGGCGGGTTTACCGTGGCCACGTCGCCGACGACGGTGACCTCACCCTTATTCGAAGCTACACCGTGCTGGGCACGGTCGGCGCGATCGCTCCGGTGGAGGGCGACGAGGGTTGGGTCCTGGCCGCAGGCCAAGGGTTCGTCCATCTGTCCCCGGATGGCTTGCTGCGGCCCATCGTCGAGGTCGCCCCGGTGGGGACGCGGATGAACGACGGCGCTTGCGATCCGCAGGGCCGGCTGTGGGCGGGAACGCTGGCTGACGATTTTCGTCCTGGAGGCGGGGCGCTTTACCGCCTCGACCCGGACGGACGCGTCGAGCTAATCCTGAACGATCTTACTATTTCCAACGGACTGAGCTGGAGTCCCGATGGCGCCACCATGTATCTGGCCGACAGCGGACCGCGCCTCGTGCACGCCTTCAAATTCGACCAACTCACGGGCCAGATCTCAGAAGGCCGGGTGCTGATCAAGGTAGCCGAACAAGTCGGCACACCAGATGGCCTAACTGTGGACGCCGACGGCGACATCTGGGTGGCGATCTACGGCGGCGGACGGGTCCACCGCTACTCTCCGGAGGGTGTGCTACGGGAGGAGCTGCTCGTGCCGGCGGCTCAGAGCACCTCCTGCGCGTTCGCGGGCCGGGACCTCAATCGGCTCTACGTCACCACCGCGACCGAGGGCTGGAGCGACGATCAGCGTCGCGCCAAGCCCGCTGCGGGGCTCGTGTACCGCTTCGACACAGATGCCACCGGCCGGCCGGCAGCGCCGTTCCGCCCTGAGCCGACCTGGTGGGCCGAGACCACATCGCGCCTTTGAAGCGATAGCCAAGCGATCAGGGACCCAGCTTGCTGGCGCCAGTAACACTGGCGATGGAGCGCCGCCGGGACTCGCTCGCCGTACCGCGTTCGTCGAGCAAGGTGGCTCAGTTAGTGAAACTGCCCAGTCGGCGAGTAACCTCGGCGTACCGCGATTCGTTCGGAGTACCGACACACCTGCAGTACACGCGCTGACCCTCTGAGCTGCGACAACGCCTCGAGGGAGTTATAACCGAAACCTGTGGATGCACCACCTGAACGGAGGCGCGGCGTACCTTCCTGTTTGACACAAACAAGATCGCTGGCGGTGACACGCCGGCAGGAAGGAACGCCGATGTTGAGAGTACATGTTGACGAGACCGCGAGCGCGGAGCTGACGGCCGGGCTCGACGCCATCGTGGCCGAAGGGGCCCGCCGGATGCTGGCCGCAGCCCTCGAAGCCGAGGTCGAGGCCTATGTATCGAGCCTGATCCATGAAGTTGACGAGCACGGTCATCGCCTGGTCGTGCGCAATGGGCACGCCGAGCCACGGTCGCTCGTCACCGGAGCTGGGCCGCTCGAGGTGCGGGCCCCAAGGGTCGACGACCGCCGGATCGACGAAGGGACCGGGGAGAAGATGCGCTTCCGCAGCTCGATCCTTCCGCCGTGGGCCCGCAAGTCCCCCAAGGTGGCCGAGGTCCTGCCGCTGATGTACCTGCACGGCATGAGCTCGGGCGACTTTGCTCCGGCCCTGGAAGAGTTCTTCGGCTCGACTGCCGGACTGTCGGCCTCGGTGATCACCCGACTGACCACCGACTGGCAGCGCGAACGCGATCAGTTCGCCCACCGCTCGCTCAAAGAGGTTGACTACGTCTACGTGTACGCGGACGGCATCCACTTCCGGGTCCGTCTCGACGAGGCCCGGCTCTGTGTCCTGGTCATCGTGGGTGTGCGGGCCGACGGGACCAAAGAACTGGTGTCGATCACCGACGGGCACCGCGAATCGACCGAGTCCTGGGCCGACGTGCTGCGCGACCTCAAACGTCGAGGCATGAAAGCGCCCGTCCTCGCCGTCGGTGACGGAGCACTGGGCTTTTGGGGCGCTCTCAGCGACCTGTTCCCTGACACCACGCACCAGAGGTGCTGGGTCCACAAAATGGCGAACGTCATGAACGCTCTGCCCAAATCGGCCCAGCCCGCCGCCCGGGCTGCGCTGGCCGACGTCCGTGACGCCGAGGACCGTGAGCACGCGCTCAAGGCCCTGGCGCAGTTCAAGAAGGACTACGAGCCCAAGTGGCCCAAGGCCGTGGAGAAGGTCGTCAAGGACGCCGACGCGTTGCTGGCTTTCTTCGACTTCCCGGCCGAGCACTGGGTCCACCTCAAGACCACGAATCCGATCGAGTCCACCTTCGCGACCGTGCGTCTTCGGACCAAAGTGACCAAGGGGCCAGGCTCCCGAGCAGCCGGACTGGCCATGGCCTACAAGCTGATCGAGTCGGCCCAGACCCGTTGGCGCGCCATCAACGCACCGCAGCTCGTCGCCCTCGTCCGAGCCGGCGTCGTCTTCGACAAGGGGGTGATGGCCGAACGATCAGAAGAGGATGAGAACGAGGTCGCCGCGTAGTCCGACAGTTTTCTCATCCACAGGTATTGACTATTTCTCGCCTCGAGGCGTTTTGCAGCTTTGAGGCTGTCGACCACACGAGCCGTGAGCGCTAGACCCGCGACATCACATAAGTGTCGGAGGGGGGATTGCAACCATTACTGCACCGCCTATCTGGCAGATCAAATGGGCGGCTTGAGCCTCTGGACTGGGAAAACGTTGCGCTTCCGAAGGTTGCTTGATTCCCCCTGTACGGGTTGCTCATGCACGGGAAGGTGCTTTGCCTCCCGCTTCGGTGGGGACTTTCGCCTCTAGGCACCCAGCACCAAGTAGCCAAGTCTGGATTGAGAGGACAACGAGAAGGTAGGGGAAAGTCATGGTAGAGGATGCATATGAGTCGTTGATCCGACGGACATACCAGGACTTCGAGTCAGGTGACCTGGAACTCCTGGAGGTGGTTATGGGAAAGGACGTCGTCTGGCACGAGCCAGGGCGCAGTAGCCTCGCCGGTGACTACAAAGGCCCCGCGGCTGTGCTCGGCTTCCTGGGACAGCTGAGGGCACGGAGCGGCGACACGTTCAAGATCGAGGTCTTGGACGTGCTCAGTGAACCGGAGCGGGCGGTGGTCTTCCAACGGGAGACCGCGACGAGGAACGGGAAGGATTTGGACGTGATCGCTGCGGTCGATTTCGAGATCCATCACCAAAAGATCACCGAGGTCACCGTCTACCAGGCTGACACTTATCAGTTCGATGAGTTCTGGGCGGAGGGCTAACAGCCGGGTGGTGTCTGGGTGCCGATAACTAATTCGGCTCCAGCAGGAACGATTACGACCTGAAATGGTCTTCGCTTCCCACAGGTTGCGATTCCCCCCTACTCAACTCGTCCCCTTGACGCCACGACAACGGTCCGCCGGGCGGCCCATTGTGAGTCCCCACTGGGAACGGGACGAGTGCTAGAGGGCCACAAGGAGCTGCATGTGGCAGTCGAGCGTGATGGAGAATCCGAGCGCCGAGGTGTCGCCGAGTATCTCGCAGTGCTACCAAGTAGAAAGGGATTTGTGACGCCGGACTCCGACGACGAAGGAGCGCTCCTCGCGGCCGTCGCGGGCCTGATGGACGAGCTGTACCCAGGTGCCACCATGCCTCCCCCAAGGTTGGACAGCAGGCTCGACCGCGATCTCGGGATCGACAGCCTCGGCCTGCTCGAACTCATCGCGCACCTAGACCACCTCTTCGGTGTCGACTTACCCACTGCGGTGACGGCCACCGCCGAGACACCTCGCGATCTACTTGAAGCTCTGCGACGCGCCCCGGTTCACCCCGGCACATCGTGCCGCGCCGCGCCACCGCCCCCCGCCGTAGACGCCGCGGCTGGACACACAGCGGGCCACCCGGCAGCCAAGGAGGTTGCCACCCTGGTCGAAGTGCTCGAGTGGCACGTGAAGTCTCACCCACACCGCTGTCACATCAGGCTGCTCGGCGAGGCACACACACACCCAGACCATCAACGCATCGCCAAAGGCCGCGCCTGGGGTCGAGCCGGGGCCGAGAGCGAGGGCGGAATCGTAGCTGGCACGGCGTCCGAGACGGCCTTCGGCGAAGCAGACTACGGCGAGATGTCCTACAGCGAGCTCGACCGGCGTGCCCGCAGCGTAGCCAATGCCTTGGCCGGTTACGGGGTGGTGGCCGGCGACCGGGTCGCGTTGATGCTGCCGACATGTGACGAGTACTTCGCCATCTTCACCGGAATCCTGCTCGTCGGTGCGGTACCGGTACCTATATATCCGCCGAGCCGGCCGTCCCAGCTCGAAGAGCACCTCCTGCGCCAGGTGGGAATCCTTGCCAATGCCGAGGTGAGCATCCTCGTCACGACACCCGAGGCTCGCCGGCTCGCTCGCCTTGTGCGCGCGCAGGTCGGTAGTCTCAAGAAGGTCGTCATCGCAAGGGAGCTTCTTGTGGCTACCGGCGCAGGGCAACGGTGGGACACCGAGGCAATCCGACACAGCCCCGACGAAATCGCGCTCCTGCAATACACGTCGGGTAGCACCGCCAACCCCAAGGGTGTGGTGCTCACGCACGCAAATCTGCTGGCAAACATCGAAGCCATGGGCGCCGCGGCGAGGATAGAGAGCTCAGACGTCTTTGTGAGTTGGCTCCCCTTGTATCACGACATGGGGCTCATCGGCGCGTGGCTTTCCTCGTTCTACTACGGCATGGTCGCTGTTGTTATGACACCGCAGGCGTTCCTGTCCAGACCGTCGCAATGGCTGTGGGCCATGCACCGTCATGGCGGGACGGTGTCGGCTGCGCCCAACTTCGCCTACGAGCTGTGCAGCCGCAGGATCGACGATGCCGAGCTGGAAGGCCTGGATCTAAGTTCCTGGCGCATCGCCATGAACGGGTCAGAAGCGGTGAGCTGCCGGACGCTCTCGCGCTTCGTGGGGCGTTTCGCCCGCTTTGGCCTGAAGCCTGAGTCCGTGACCCCAGTCTACGGCCTCGCCGAAGCAGGTTTGGGCCTCGCATTCCCACCGATCGGCCGGACAGTCCGGGTAGACCGTATCGAGCAAGGGCCATTCCTGAACTCCGGCCGTGCAGTACCCTCGGGCTCGGAAGACGTTCTCGAGAACGTCTCATGCGGGATGCCCCTACCCGGATATGAGATCCGCGTCGTCGACATCAGTGGCAATTTGCTATGGGAGCGCAGCGAGGGCCGCGTCGAGTTTCGCGGGCCATCAATGATCAGTGGTTATTTCCATAACGCTGCCGCCACTCGCGAACTCTTCGACGGTGACTGGATCGACACGGGCGACCTCGGCTACCTCGCCGACGGTGAGATCTTCGTCACCGGCAGGATCAAGGACCTCGTGATTCGTGCTGGGCAGAACCTCCACCCCGAAGGGCTCGAAGAGGCGATAGGAGAACTGGACGATGTCCGCAAGGGCTGCGTCGCTATTTTCGGCGTCGAGGATCTTGGAAGGGGTACCGAGCGCCTTGTGGTGGTCGCCGAGAGCCGTGCGACAGACCCGATTTCGCTGGCGCGCATCCGGGCCGCCATCGTCGTCGTATGCGCCGAGCTCATAGCGGCGGCTCCCGACGAGATCGTGATCGCACCACCGGGTACGGTACTTAAGACATCCAGTGGCAAGATCAGGCGGGCGGCAACTCGTGACCTCTACCAGCGTGGCCGTCTCCTGCCGACTCGTCGGACGGTGGGGTGGCAACTTGTGCGGTTCACCTGGCGCGGTGCACGCCCGAGCATGCGACGGGCCGCTGGCGGCCTCTCTCGGCTCGGTTTTGCCGCCTATGGATGGCTCCTGTTGGGTCTCCTCGGGACGCCCACTCTCCTCGCCATCTCGATCCTGCCCGACCACCGGCGGAGAAGGGCCGTCGCTTACCGCTCGGCTCGGGCTCTCGTCCGCCTGACGGGCACTCCGCTAGATGTCGAGGGCGAGCAGTACCTGGCCGGTTCGGGTACGTTCGTGGTGGCGGCGAACCATGCCAGCTATCTCGACTCGTTCGTGCTTGCTGCGGTCTTACCCGCACGGGCCACATTCGTTGCCGGTGAAGTGTTCGCCGCCAAGAAGCTGACAGCCTTCTTCCTTAAGCGCCTCGACGTCCAGTTCGTCGAACGCACGACGCGCGTCAACGCGAAGAGTGAAACCTCCCGACTGGCCGCCTTGGCGCGGAACGGGACCGCGCTCGTGTTCTTCCCCGAAGGGGGGCTTTCCCGCTCACCGGGATTGCGACGGTTCCACCAGGGGGCATTCGTTGTCGCCACTGACCTAGGCTGTCCCGTGGTGCCGATCGCCATTCGTGGCACACGGGCAATGGTCCCGCCTGGAAGCCGCCTGATGCGCCACGGCCGACTTCATCTGGTAGTCGGCGCCCCCGTCTATCCCGCGGGAAGCGATTGGCATGCCGCCGTCGACCTTGGCCTCCGGGTGCGCGAGGCAATCGCGCCTTACTGCGGGGAACCAAACCTGGCATGATCGAGCGCCCGCGGTGGGTCCGAGAAGAGGTCCCGGTGCGGTTTGGTTCTTCGCAAGTGGCCTGACCGTGCTTCAATCAGGCGGCAATGGCGGGAGACGCCAATGACCCAGCACGCACAGCTCAGATTCGAGCATAGGTGGCCGCCTCATTGGCGAACCGCTTTTCCGCCTCGGTGTCCACTGACGGACGAGTCGCAGCGACTGCGGCCATCACATCTGCGTCGCTCACACTGCTGTCGCCGCCGGCCAGCGCGCGGTCAAAGGAGAGCTGGGTGCTGCGCTGCGCCACCAAGGCGAAGTCAGCGGGCGTAAATCCGCTGGTGCGAGCGGCCACCGTTTCGGGGTCTCCGGCGGCTAGGAGCTCCGTGGCCAGCTCGGCCCGGCCGACGACGTCGGGTGCACCGACCGGGATGATCAGGTCAAAGCGTCCGGGGCGTAGCAGCGCGGGGTCAATTGCGGCGATGGAGTTCGTAGCCAGGACCATCAGCCGTCCCGGCCGGCTCTTGAACGATGGGATGGCCTTCAGCAGCTCATTGACGAGGGGTTGGCTGTCTGGTCGCTCGCTTCGATGTGACGCTATCTCGTCGGCCTCGTCGATGAAGCACACCAACCGGTCCACATGACGCAGTTCCTCAAGCGCCTGGCGCAACGCCGCGCCACCGACGGCACCCTGCCCGAGCAACGAAGGGTGCAGCTCGACAAAGGTCCATGACAGCCGCGACGCAACAGCCATGGCGAACGATGTCTTGCCCGTACCTGGGGGACCGAACAGCAGGATCGCACCCGGCGGCACCAGCCCGACCTGGTCCGCCAACTCGACGTGCGCCAGCGGGGCGATCACTCGGCTCTCGAGCAACTCCTTGGTCGATGAGAATCCCTTCATCGCCTCCCAGAGACCGACCTCGGGGAAGCGACCACCGTATCGCTCGACGGTGGCGAGCTCTTCGGGCACCATCGAGGAATCGCGGACGTAGAGGTGTATGCCGACCATATGGGTGAAGCCTTGGTTGGCAAGTGCCAGTTCGCCGACCTGTCCTGCTTGCACGACCGCGATAAGCCGCCGGGCACCGTGGTGGATGACCTGTTGGTCGAGTGCTCGCAATAAGGCGGAACCGATCCCGAGCTTGCGCCAGCGGGGGTGGATGGCGAGCGCCAAGAGGTGGGCGTCCGGCCCACCGACACGGGCCACGGCGGCCCCGACAAGTTCGCCGGCGGTGGAGAACACCACCACTGCCGGCTCGTGCTCGTGCAACGCCTCTACCACATCGCTGCGGCCGTAAGGCGCGGAGGTGGCGGTGCTGGCGGCATCGATCAACCGGACAACGTCCTCGAAGGCGATCGCGGGTTCGCCCTGTTCGAGCGTCTGAACTCGCCAGTGTGAGATCGTGCGCTCCACACTACAGGGACCGAAGTGGCTTGGGTGCGCCCGCTTCACGTCGCCAGAGCGCAGTTCAACGGTCTTCGGCTACCCGATCGCGGGGGCCGCCCAAAAAATGTCGTCGCCTCGTACTTACGACTTCCAACCTCGTCGTCGCCTTGCCGGGCGCATCGCAGAACGGACTCCGACAGCCCTGGTTCCGCGAGCCGAGTGATACCGGTCTTCTGCTCATCGGCCTTCCGGTGCGCGATGACAACCCCGGTGTCGGAGGGGTGTTTATCTCGCTTTGTACACCGGCGCTCCTCAGAGGAAAAGTCCTGTTCAGGGGCCGCCTAGAGGGGTTTCGGAGACTCCCGAGTGTAACCAAGAACGCCGTATTACCGAGGACCTAAAGAGCCGCATGATGTTCGTCCGGGCCAATCCGCAAGCGGCTGTGACCCTTTTCTTCCGTATGACCGCCCCCCCTTTTTGCCAATGAGCTTGCACTCTCCACCCTGGCAGGTTGGCCTCTGCTTGATAACCACATCAGCGCCCCAAGGCGAGCTGCCCGCTGTTCCAGCGCTCGGGCACGTACGCCTCGATTTGCTGCGCGCCGACCACATCGAACAACTTCTGAGGCAGATGGCGAAGGGAAGGCCAAATCCACGATTCGATTGGCAATCGCGGTCCTGCGCATCGCACTTACGCACGCCGAAAGCGTCACCTCGTTCCCCGGCTCAAAGGTCACCGGAGCGGTATACCGCCATCAAATCAAGCCATCAGCCGAGGCTGCGAGAACGACCATGGACGCATTGTTTGCAGCGGAACCAGGTGCCCTCCCGAATGCTGGTCAGCTCCCGCTTTAGCTCCCACTAGGGATTCTCGCCACCGGCTGCACCTACACGCTCTCTGACCTGCTCTGTTTGGTCGGGCTGCCGGGATTTGAACCCGGGACCTCTTGACCCCCAGGTATCGGACCGTAAGCGTTGTTTAACTGGCCATCCGACCAGGTCGAACGTCACCGAAGTGGAACAAGTTGAGCGCGGCTCAAATGCCCTGGTTTGGATGACTTCTCTGCTGGCGATTGGGAGTTGGTGGTTGACCAGGTAGCTGTTGGATCCGTTGGAAGTTTACCCCTGGGGGCGCCTTCTTGACATACACCGTCAGAATCCGAGACGCGAGACCGTTTGCCGAAACGTGGATGTCGTACGCCCCAAGCCCAGGCAGCGGAACCGGGGTCAAATGGAATGACGAGCGAAAACGTCGCGGCCTCACCCTTCTCGAGTTTCACCGACCCCGTTGGTTGAAGCGCGCCGACAGCCTGGCCCATGAGCTCCTCAGTGGATTGCTGATTTACTTTCATCCTTATCTCATGGACTATCTGATCCGGCCCAACCTCGATGGCCAGAGCGAGATAGAGATTCATAGGCTGGGGCCAAGGAGCGCCCTCCGGATGGAAGATCCTGGTGATTCCCCCCTACGCAACGAAGAGCAAGTTCTCACGGACCTGTGCAAAATCGCACAGGATCGCGGACGTGATCTCCATTGGGCTAGACCGAAACCAATACCCGGCGAGCTGGTCCGAAGGATCCGGAAACGGGTGCTTCGCGCTGGTCCGATCCAGGCTATGGGCAACTTCAAGAGGCTCTTCTGCGTCTACTGCCAGGCGTTCGGAGACAACCACGATCGACTCTCCCACTTCACTCGAAATATCGAGAATGGCCTGACCCAAAAGCTCCCGGAGTTCGGCCAAGGAGTCGGCGGCGGCACTCAGGGCAGGGAGCTCGTCAGATTCTGCCCACCAAGTGATCGTCTGATCTGCCGCCACGAAGTGGATCGAAGCGCTGGCCAAGTTCATGTCTAGTTGGGCAACCGTTGAGAATACGTTGCCCCAACGGTGATTTGGCTCGCCCATTCTTTTAGTGAACAGTCAAGTGGGCCCCATCGCCGGGTTATCGCGCCCTCGTGAATAGGGGAACGCAGTGAAGAAAACAATGAAGATTCTGACTGTTGTGGTCGTCGGGGTCGGGACAGCAGGCCCACCATGAACCGACCTCACTACGTTGCGCTCGGCACCGCCCTCATCCTCGCGGCGGCCATGCTCAGCATTGTGTCGCCCGCTGCCGCTGTCGGCCCACCTGCCAAGCTGGCCTTCGTCCAGGGCCCCTCCAACGCCGGCGCCGGCGCGGTCATCACCCCGGCGGTGACGGTGGCGGTCGAGGACGCCAACGGCAACATCGAGACCTCTGACAACACCACGCAGGTGAGCCTGGCCATCGGGACCAACCCCGCCGGTGGGACTCTCAGTGGCGGCTCGGCCGTCACGGTGGCCTCGGGCATCGCCACCTTCTCGGGTCTCTCCATCAACACGGCTGGTACCGGCTACACGCTGACGGCCTCGAGCTCGCCCACGTACAGCGCGGCCACCTCGGCCGCCTTCAACATCACTGCGTCGTCGGACTGGACGACGTATTTGAACGGCAATGACCGCAGCGGCTTTGCCTCGAGTGAAAACGGGTTCAATCCGACGACCGTCCCGAACCTGGGACTTGCGTGGAAGACGTCTGATGCCGGACCGTCCCACGGCGTGTTCTCGCAACCGATCGTGTCGAACGGATTGGTCTACTGGGGATCATTCGACGGCTACGAGCGAGCGACCACTACGTCGGGGAACCTCGTGTGGCAGACGAACTTGGGAACTGATACCTCTTCGGGCTGCACCGACCCCTCTGAAGCCGGCGTTGCCAGCACGGCGACGGTCACGACGGACGTTCCGGTCGGGACAGCGACGTCGGTCCTCTATGTCGGCGGCGGCGACGCGAAGGTGTACGCGTTGAACGCAGCGACCGGCGCGGTGCTCTGGTCGTACACGGTCGGACCGAACTCGGAATATTTCGTCTGGTCGTCGCCGGCCGTGTTCGGCAACAGTGTCTATATCGGTGTCGCTTCGTTCGGTGGAGGCACTGACTCCGGCAGCAGCTGTCCGGAGATCCAGGGTCAACTCCTTCAGCTCAACCGGGTCACCGGTGCGCTGCAGAACACCTTTGACGTTGTTCCCAATGGATGCATGGGCGGTGGCGTATGGAGCTCGCCCGCGGTTGACGCAGCCGCCGGCACCATCTACTTCGGCACCGGCAGCCAACCCCCCCCCGGCGGCTGCACCAGCGAACCCCTCGCCGCGGCAATAGTCGAGGTGAGCGCTTCCAACCTGAGCTTGGTGGGCTCGTGGGCGGTGCCCCCGGCACAGCAGTCAGACGACAGCGACTTCGGCGCCACACCGACGCTGTTCAACGGCGTCATCGGAGGGCAATCGGAGCCTCTTGTCGGCGTGATCAATAAGAACGGCATCTTCTACGCGTTCGAGCGCGGCGCACTCGCCTCCGGACCTGTCTGGAGCACCCAGATCGCGATTGGGGGTGGTGATCCAACGGTCGGACAGGGTGATGTTGCCTCCGCGGCGTTCGACGGCACGACGCTGTACGTCGGCGGTGATGCCACGAGCAGCTGTTCCGGTTCCCTGAATGCCTTGAATCCATCGACGGGCGCCTTCATCTGGCAGCACTGCTTCACAGACGGCGGCTTCGTTCTCGGCGGAGTGACCAGCACTTCGGGCGGCGTCGTCGCCGTGGGCGAAGGCAACAACATCGCGGTCCTCTCAGCGGCGACCGGAGCGTCACTGTTCACCTACGCCGGCGCAGGCACGTTCTGGGGTCCTCCGTCGATCGCCGACGGCACGCTGTACGAAGGCGACATGTCAGGCAACCTCTACGCGCTCACGGTGAACCAGAAGCCCGCAGCCAAGCTGGCCTTCGTCCAGGGCCCCTCCAACGCCGCCGCCGGTGCGGTCATCACCCCGGCGGTGAAGGTGGCGGTCGAGGACGCCAACGGCAACATCGAGACCTTTGACAACACCACCGAGGTGAGCCTGGCCATCGGGACCAACCCCGCCGGTGGGACTCTCAGTGGCGGCTCGGCCGTCACGGTGGCCTCGGGCATCGCCACCTTCTCGGGTCTCTCCATCAACACGGCTGGTACCGGCTACACGCTGACGGCCTCGAGCACGCCCACGTACAGCGCGGCCACCTCGGCCGCCTTCAACGCAGGTGGCAGCGGCGGTTCTCCTCTGGTCCCGGCCGCCAACGACGGCTACTGGCTGGTGGGGTCTGACGGGGGCATCTTCACCTTCGGGTCAGCGCAGTTCTACGGATCGACTGGCAACCTGCATCTCAACCGGCCGGTGGTCGCCATCACGCCGACGGCTGACCGCGGTGGCTATTGGCTGGTGGCCTCTGACGGGGGCATCTTCACCTTCGGCGATGCCGCCTTCTACGGCTCGACGGGCGCCATCCATCTGAACAAGCCCATTGTGGGGATGGCGGCCACACCCGATGGAAAGGGGTACTGGCTGGTGGCCTCTGACGGGGGCATCTTCACCTTCGGCGATGCCGCCTTCTACGGCTCGACGGGCGCCATCCATCTGAACAAGCCCATTGTGGGGATGGCGGCCACACCCGATGGAAAGGGGTACTGGCTGGTGGCCTCTGACGGGGGCATCTTCACCTTCGGCGATGCCGCCTTCTACGGCTCGACGGGCGCCATCCATCTGAACAAGCCCATTGTGGGGATGGCGGCCACACCCGATGGAAAGGGGTACTGGCTGGTGGCCTCTGACGGGGGCATCTTCACCTTCGGCGATGCGCCGTTCTTTGGCTCCACGGGGAACATACGTCTCAACAGTCCCATCGTCGGCATGACCCCGACCCCCGACGGTCAGGGGTACTGGTTCACCGCGTCCGATGGTGGTGTCTTCTCCTATGGCGACGCCCCGTTCTTCGGGAGCTTGGGAGGGACCGGGACTGATGACGTGGTGGGCATGGCCCGCTGAGCTGTCATCGTTCTCGGCAGCCCGAAGGCCCTCATGGGCCTAGCCTCGCCTAGTCGGAACCAAGCAAACACCCAGATCGGCGGAGCCCCTCATTCCGCAAAAGGAGCCGTCGCCACAAGCTCTTAATTAGTAAATGATCGTGTTGATCGACAAGTCCTGGTCCGCTCATGGACTCCTCTTTCAGCGGGTCCTTGGACTGGGATCAATTCGCAAGGTATGGACCTGGGTTTATCGCCTGACGTAAGCGTGCAACCTCGTGACACCGAGAGGCTCCCCTACTCGATTGGCCTCCTCGATTGCCTCGATAGCTCCGCACTTAGCTCCCTCGAAGATTGTGTGCGCTATATCACGATTGAGACACAGCAGCCGCTGAACCCACCTTTACGTCGGGCTGCCGGGATTTGAACCCGGGACCTCTTGACCCCCAGTCAAGCGCGCTAACCAAGCTGCGCCACAGCCCGTTCCTATTCAGAGCCACTTTCTGCCCTGTTTCCTGCTATCCGATTCGGTCAGTAAGTTCGAAAAGTAAGTTCATTGCTCTTCTGGCCCAATCGGGGGGAGTCGAAGCATACTCCGACAGCGAATCCGCCCCCACAGCAACGTGTGTCTACGTCAGTGCCCCTACGCCGAATGAAGCCCGGGGCGTTATCCATCGTCAGGGGTCCTCCTCGTTGGAGTCCTAAGGATCCACCACAGATTAACTCGCGAGATAGTAATCTCTCGGTGTGGAGCTGTCTCCTGAGGATCTGAGTGGATTCTTCGACACCGTGCTGCCACACCTCAATGAGCTGCAGGCCCGTGTGGTGGCAGGTGCCATGGCCGAGGCGTTAGGTCGGGGGGGCCAGGCTCGGGTGGTCGAAGCGTCGGGGATGAGTTCGTCGACCATCTACAAATCGGTCGCAGAGGTGCGTACCGGGATCGACCCGTCGGATCGCCAACGTGCTGTCGGCGGAGGGGACAAGCCGGCGATCGATAAACAGCCCGGCTTGCTCGAAGCGCTCGACGAACTGGTCCATCCCTCCACGCGTGGCACGCCGATGTCGGCGCTGCGCTGGACGCTGAAATCGACCTACGACCTGGCAACCGACCTCCAGGCCCAGGGGTATCGGGCCTCGGCGGAGCTGGTGCGCAGGTTGCTCCACCAGATGGGCTACAGCCTCCAGGCGCCGGCCAAGCAGAACGAGGGCACCTCGCATCCGGACCGTGACGGCCAATTCCGCTACATCAACGACCTGGTCGTCCGCCGGCTGAAACTCGGTGAACCGGTCATCAGCGTGGATACCAAGAAGAAGGAACTGATCGGCAACTTCGCCAACGGTGGGCGCGAATGGCAACCGGCCGGCGAGCCGACCCGGGTCAACGTGCACGACTTCGCCGATCGAGCGTTGGGTGAGTTCGCCAAAGCCATCCCCTATGGGGTCTACGACGTCGGCAATGACGAAGGCTGGGTATCGGTCGGCGACACCGCGGATACCGCAGAGTTCGCCGTCGAGTCGATCCGCCGCTGGTGGAACCAGATGGGGCGGGCCCGCTTCCCCGAGGCCTCCACCTTGTTGATCACCGCCGACGCCGGCGGATCGAACGGACCGAGGGTGCGGGCGTTCAAGTACCACCTGGCCAAGCTGGCCGCGGAAACCGGCCTCTCCATCACGGTCTGTCACTATCCACCCGGCACGTCGAAGTGGAACAAAATCGAGCACCGTCTCTTCAGCTTCATCTCGATCAACTGGAGGGGTCGGTCGCTCACCGACGTCCGCACCATCGTCGAGCTCATCACTGCCACCAAGACCAAGACCGGTCTCACCGTCCAGTGCGGCTACGACCCCAACTGGTATCCGACCGGCGTCAAGATCAGCGGCCCTGACTACGCCTCCATCCCGCTGCGCCCCCACGACTGGCACGGCGAGTGGAACTACAGCATCGCTGCGTGAATCGCGCGAGATATCCCGCGGCGGGCCCTAAAGCAACCACAACGATGACGGGACCCCTGGCCGCGTTCGCGGATACTTCGTTTCGTCATCATTCCCCAGTTCAACGCGAAGAGCCGGATTGCAGGGTGTGGACCTGAAGTGCGTCGGAGGGGGAACGTAACCATAGATAACGTCGACCGGGCCGACCCATCCTCCATTCGAATACCTCCATGCCAGTACCGTCGGAAGTGATGGCGGACATGCCGGCACCGAGGCTCGAGAACGCCATCCATTGGCGCGCCTTCGGGATCGTCGCCGCCATCGGACTCCTCATGATCGGAGCCGCCCTCGGGTTCAGCATCGACTGCGACTGGACGGGCATCTGGATCGACTTCTTCCTCACGGTCGGCACAGCGGTGCTTCTGGGCGCCCTGGGCATCGTGGGCTCCGGCGTCCTTGTCACCACCGTCGAACGCGAGGTCAAGCGGGGAATCGAGGAGACCGAGACCCAGACGGCCGCCCTTGAGGAGAGGATCGAGTCCCAAGGGCGGCGGATCGACACCCTCGCAGATGAGGTGCTCCGGGACCGGGCAGGCCGCCACGAGGCTGAGGACGAGGCGCTCGCCGCCATCACGAATGACATGTCATACGAAGCGGTGAGCTCGGCACTGCGCGAGGCCGACCTCCGACGTGCCATCTCTGATGCCTTCCGCGTCCCGGCTTCCGGAGACCTCAACGGGATGCACATGCATCTCAAGAACTTGGTCCGGATGGACCGAGCCGTAGGAGGTACTCCATTTCTTTCCCTGACCCCTTGGTTCGCCGACGCCCGGAACGTGCAGACGGAGGGTTGGAACGAAGGTGAGGATGTCCGTCAGGTCATCGCACGCTTGGACCGGAAGATCGAGTCGGCCAACCTGACCCCCTCGGCGGTCTGGGACCCCTCCGTAATGTTCACCAACCTGCGCGACAGCCTCGAACTGGCCAATCGTGCGCTTCGTGGCGAACTCCCCCGTCGCCTGCGAGGCCCGCTCATCGAGCGCCTCAACGGCGAGTGGGTACTGACCGAGGAGGGGCTCGAGTCCCTCACGACTGACGCGTTCTTGTCGATCAATGACTTTCCGAGCAGAGTCGCCTACCTGGCGGCATACAGCGGAGGGGACAGGCCCGAGTTCAGCCCACCTCCCCCGCCGGGCGTAGATGCCGACACCTGGGGGATCCTCGTCGAGATCGCTCGAGTCACCTACATGGCGCACCCCAGGGGTTCGTTCCATCGCCCGGCGGCGACCCGCCTCTAGGCGACCGCCTTGGCGTCAGGACACCCACGATGTCGTCATAATGTGACAGGGTGGGCGCGCACCCGGACATCACCCCCGAAGCCGAAGAGGCGGAGCGCGTGTCTCGTGCCCTGTGGGACGAACACTCCGAACGCGTGCGTGCAGCGCGCCAACAGGTCAGGAATCACCCTGCTGCTTACTTGTTCGCCCAGGCTGAGACGCTTCGTCAGAGCATCGATGCCATCTTCATTCCGAATTATGTGACGCTCCGATCTGCGTTGATCAGCCCGACTATTGACCAAGGGCTGGCGATCGAGCTGACCCAGAACGTCCGTCGCTCTGTGGCGGCCGAACGGTTCGGCGCGCTCCTGGTCCGGGATCTGCACAACTACTTGGCGGGGTCCTACACGCTCGTCGAGCACGTGCGGGCGCTGATGGCCGGGCAGCCCGACGAGCTCAAGGAGCGTTGGGGAGTCGAACGTCAGCGATGCTTCGGAACCGATGAGATGCGATTTGTGGGTGATTTACGCCGGTACATCCAGCACTACGCGCACCTCCCGATAATGCGCCAGATCTCCTTCACCGGCCCAGCGTCCGAGGTGCAGAGCATGACCTACACGACGGGCATCAAAGCCACAACGATGCTCCGGTGGAAAGACTGGACGAGCCCCGCTCGCTCGTACCTGGGGTCACAGGACGTCATTAACCTACTGCCGCTGTTCGATTCGCACGCCAGCGCGGCCGTGGCTGCAAACCGATGGCTCCTGGGTGAGCTCGTGAAGATGATCACCCCATTGGTCGACGAGTACGACGAGTTGGTGGCTAGAGCGAATGCCGTACTCACCGGCCTTGACCTCGACAAGGCGCGGCAACTTACTGAAGAGCGCACGCGCCAGCGCAACTCGGTCGAGGAGCCGAGGACTCATCTCTAACGCAGCATCCTCTCGTCGTGTCGCAGACATCGCGTCCGGTCAGCCAGCCCGGGACCTCATCACGAGGACGATTACGCGACCAACCTCGTTCCGAACCGCCCGATTCACGCTTTGGCGGAGGGATGCGGTCTCCGCACCACGGAGTGCGCAATGGCCGCACCAGACTTGCTGAGACACACCGGATCGTCCTTCACCGCGGATCCTGCCTTTTTTGTGCCCTGAAGCGGGTTTCGGCCGCGCGGATGCCCAGGTCACGACCTCGCAGTAGCCTCAACTGCGCATGTCACATTTAGGCGGGATCCCCACCACGGAGACGAAAAACGTCGACCCACTTGGTCCGGTCTTCGTCAGCTACCGCGCCTCCGACGGGACAGATGCTGCTTCTACGGTCGCTTGGGCGCTCGCGCGCGACGGGCGTGCCCGTCTGGCACGACTCGTCTGACCTCCTTCCAGGAGACACCAGCCGGCGACTCACAGAGGCCCTGGACTCGGGAATGTCGGGTGCCGTCCTTGTGGTAACGCCCGAGATACAGGACTCCTCGGTGGTTCACGATCTCGAGCTTCCCGCCCTCCTGGACCAACGAATTCTCCCTGGCGGTCGCACATGCCATGGAGGACCCGGCTCATCCCGGATCTCTCGACTACGACGCACCAGACCAACTTCTCCGTCAGCCCGAAGGGACGCTCAAGCGCCTAAAGCAATATCGTCTGGTCGATCCCGTAGATGTGACCAGGCTCGCACATGCACTGGCAATGCGGCGGATGCAGGCGCACGCTGCCGGGGACCTGGGTCCAGTCGTACTGGACATCCAGAGCCGAACAGACCCGATCCACGACGGCCCGCGTGTCACGCTCGCCGTAAGGACGGAGCCACCGGATCCGGGTAGGCGCACTCCCCCGCTACGAATCTGGCATCCATACGCGGCGTTCCTGACCAGCCTCCCGCGTCTCGTGTCCACTGCGAGATCCTCGGATGTCGAGGTGCGAGGAGGTGCTCACCTCAGTATCGCCCTTGCACTTGGTGCCGCTCTACCAGTGACAACGACGACCACCATGACGATTGTCGACCAATCCGGGACGTGGACATCCGAACTCTCCGAAGAGGCTCCACCTCTTGAAGTGGACTTTGTCTCTTCCGATGGAGGCCGCCGACTGGCCGTGTACGTCGAGCTGGTGGACACTCCCGCCCCGGTCGATTCCTTCTCCGCCCACGTAGACCAGCACCCAGAGCGATACGGCGGTGTGGCACGCATCCATCCGAATCTCGCCATCCGACTTCAGCCCAGCTCCGGCGGGGCAACGGCCGCCACCGTCGCCAGGCGCATCCGGGAATGCGCGTCCCGGGTTGGTACCAACCAAGTCGACCTTTTCCTCCGGGTCCCTTTCCCAATTGCCGTCCTGCTGGGCAGGCTCCTCAACACCCTCGCTGTCGATCCCTACGAATGGGAGGGTGGTGATACACCCCCGCGGTATCTTCGGACTGTCACGGTTGCGTCCGGCGTCGGCGGCGGGCCGATTGTCCTGGATGACACCGGGAACTAGGAGGAGCCGTGGAAACGTTGCCAGTACAATTTGACAAGGCACTGACTCGTATCGAGCCCAATGGCACGAAGCGTGCCCGCGCCATTGCGGCCCACGGGTTAGTGCGGGCTCAACTAGAAACGTCCGACACTTTGTGCGAGTGGGGCGTTGACACTGTCTTGATCGGCTCCTATGCCCGAAGCACTGCGATCTACCCCGGCAATGACGTCGACGTCTTCACCAAGCTGACCGCACTCGATACGAAATATTCGGCTGCGGTCGTCTTCGAAGAGGTGTGCGGAATCCTTACCGACCACTACGGCGATCGAGCTGATCCCCACAACCGTTCGGTCAAAATCGCATTCTACGATGACAGTGACAAATTCAGTGTCGATGTTGTCCCGGCCGTGCTCTACGGCGAACGCTGGGCTATTCCGGATCACGACCGTGACCGTTGGGTTAATAGCGACGCTGCATGGATCGAGACTGATCCCGAACAGCTCTCCCAGTTGACAAACGACATGAACGAGAGCGTAGAGGTGTCCGGCCGTGGGGCATACGTACCGATCGTGAAGCTGATGCGCCAGGCGCGCTCCCATCACCGCGGTGACGCCAAACCTGGCGGACTGTTCATTGAACTCGTGACGTACGAGGCATTCACCAGCGGCGTTTCTGGGGAATCCTTCGCTGAGCTGTTCGCGGGAGCATTGGCCTATGCCGGCTCACGCTTGGCCTCGGCAGCAGTCAATCCGATACTCGACCCTGCACTCGGAACTCCTTACACGCCTTCGCCTCCATTTGCAGAGACCATGGAATGCGCCACCCTCTTCTCGACCCTCGCTGGCGAGGCTAACAAAGCCCTCGGATTGCCCAAGTGTGAAGCAGCCGTTATCTGGCGCCAGATCCTGGGCTCCAACGACCGAGGACCGGTCTTCCCGATTCCGCCTGGCTGCGACGAGTCGGGGAATGTGGTGGGAGCGGTCACCGCAAACCGAGCCCGAGGACCGAACGAGGCCCGAGGCTTTGCCTGATGTGATCACCCTCGATGGGGCATCGCTCGACTCGTTCTCCACTGAACTCATTGCCGCTGGATTTGAACCGGTTCGAGGCACGGATCGACGGGAATGGGATGGCCCATGTCCTCAGCCCCTTGCCGAACTAACTCCGGCGACGTCAATGCGGATCCGAATCCGGGATGGTTGGCCCTTTCGGCATCCACACGTCCTCGTCTCCGAACTCCCCGCTGAGCATGTCAACGCGGAGGGTGTGGTCTGTCTGTGGGCAGAGGATGACAACTCTCGTCAGTGGCTCACGCTCAATGGCATAAACGAGCGTATTGAGGAGTGGGCCAATGCCGCTGCTCGTGGTTTTGATGACCAGGACGTTGCGCTAGACGCATACCTGGCATTCAATCGAGACAGAATCGGCCTAGCGACGTTCGACATGGCACAGGTCATCCGTACCGGAGCACATCGGGGTCAGTGGGGTCGACTGCACGGCACGCGTCAGGACCATGGTGGAGTTCATCTCCGCACAGGCAAGGGGCCACCCGGATCGCTCCATGGCTTGTGGTTTCACTGTGGTGATATGTCGCCACCACCACACGATCAGACTTCACTCCGTTCATTGCTCACGGACGGCCAGCAAGGGCGCTTCGATGAACTGGTTACCTCTGCGCTGAGCAAGCCGCTGTTGATTCTCATGCTGGGCAATTTTCATGGAACGCAAGACGCCGTTGTGCTCCGTGTGGGACCTGATGCGAGTGGAGTGGGGGTGGCCTTGGACGTTTATGAACCGGCAATGACCGACGACGAAGTACTCCGCCTGCGCTGTGGACCTGACGCCGAGGGGGTCAGTGAAAAACACGTGGTTGTTTTCGGGCTTGGCGCAATCGGATCCCACGTTGCCGTGTTACTTGCTAGGTGCGGACTGGGGTCGGAGCACCTGATTGACGGTGAAATGCTGCGTCCGGGCAACGTGGTTCGTCATGCCGCCGCTAAGCCTCTCGTCGGGTTCCAAAAAGTTGATGCCACGCGCATGGAAATTGAGCTCCGCGCCCCGTGGACCCGCGTCGAGAAGACACCACAGGCGATGTGGGATCCCGGCGAGATCTCGAAGACAGTCGGTGGTGCCGATGCCATTGTCGATGCTTCGGGTTCCGCTCCATTGACAGAGCAGCTGAGCCGAATTGCCGAACGCGACAGCATTCTCCTCGTATCGGTTGCTCTTTATCGAGACGGATCGGTGTCCAGAGTTCGTCGATTCCGCCCAGGAGTCGATGTCCCGATCCATCAGCGACTCGATGACCAGCGATTCCCGATAATCCCGGCTGATAGCGACACACCCGCGTCGCCGAAGCTCGAGCTCGGGTGTTCTGCGTCAGTGAATAACGCGTCCCCCGCAGCGGTTGTAGCGGCCTCATCGCTGGCATCTGAGGTCGTGCTCCAGGAACTCACGGCGAAGGGGACCCTGAGTTGTGAGATCATTGACGTGATCCGACCGCTTGCGGCAGAACACCCATTTGAAACACCTGGCCGCTATTTCTATGGCTGATGTGTTCCTATCGGAAGCTGCCAGCACGGTGATACTCGAGGCCGCAGTATTCGCTCACCCCTGCGAGACCGGCGGACTGCTGCTCGGCGTCTACCAGGGCACTCGTCCGTGGGTGACACACGCCTTGGTCATTCCTTCGGCGAAAGCGAGTCCATCTCACTACGAACTTCCAGCTGGAGTCACGCACGCACTTATCGATTGCGCTCGACGGGTGGATGGACGATTGGGGTATCTCGGCGAGTGGCACTCCCATCCTGCAGACCTCGGGCCGAGCCAAACGGACGCTCGGACGATGCGGCAACTGCCAACGCTCCGACGTAGATCCCCACTCCTGCTTTTGGCTCGACGAGGCCAGACGGGATACGGAATTGAGGTCTATGAGTGGTCGAAGTGGTTGAGGTCATCTGACGTCCTTCGCAGGACAGGGAATCTGCCAGATATCTGAAAGGCGCCTCAAAGCTGAGTTTGGTTTAGAACTGGAGCGGATTACCTCGATCCTGGCTCGACCATGCCCCGAGGCCATTCTCCGCGCCATCGTGCCGCCTCGGCATTTGTACCTGGGTCCTGAGGGGGTAAGGCTGACCCGGCCATACACGGCGGGGAAGAGGCGAGCGCGGCCCAGGAGCCGCTGCCGGCGTCGACCAAGACGTAGGCGACCCGCCCGTGGCACGTTCTTCTCCCTGACCGCCCCACCAGTGGTTCCGCATCTTCGACCTCGCCATTAGGCCGGGAGACACCCCTGACCTGGCGGCCACCAACAGATGGCGGGAGGCGGATATGACGGCCGGCCGCGCATCAGCCGACGCTTTTGGTCGGCCAGACATGTCGGTCTGTCAAGTGTGCAATGATGCCCGACTTCATTGAAAGACCTGAAGGTAAGGTTGAGTATGCAGCCCCGGCAGCCTGTCAGGATCTAGGACTCCTGTTGTCATGCGCGGATTGCGGTCGCATTTTGCGGATGGTCCGATAGTCGCCGTCAGCGATGACGGGATCATGTTCCTCCAGAACGGATCCCAATTCGCCAGACGGTCAGGCGACACCTTTAGCTTCTCGGACGGCAAGCAGGGAACGTTGAGGGACACCGTCATCTTCGTACCGAACAATGCTACTCACGATGTTGCAGCCTTCTGGTTCGAAGATGATGTCAACCCGTTGTCGGGCTATGCAAGCTTCGACACGGGCGCCTCCGGTGAGGAGGTGGAGCACGCACGAGACGCCCTCATTGCTGCTGGTCTATCCGTAGTCCTTGATGACCAACCGTATGCGTTGACAGCTAGTGGTGGAGTCTTGGAGGAGGTGCTTCACCCTGCCTTCATCGTCACAGTGGCATCGGTGAGTGCATTCTTCGCTGGCTTTGCAGGAAAGGCTGGATCGGCTGCGTTCGACTCTCTCAGGCGGCTCGTTAGTCGATTACGGACAACCCGAGCGCACGACGAAGGGCGAACAGAAGTGGTGATTCGTGGAGAGGCCGATGGACCCGACATCATCATTCGTCCTGACACACCGGACAGCGCAATCGGTACGCTTCTCACCTCACCTCTCCCGCGCTCACCATCGGGCGCACTTGTGTATTACCTTCAAGAGCGACGATGGAGGGATGAAAAACGATGAGCGTGCGGGCCGACCATATCGACGCATTCGGAGTCGTATCTCTCAACGAGCAGCACACCTCGGTCGACCGTTCATGAGGCCCACAAAGCCGTCATGTTTGGGGGTTTGCGGCCCGTGAGATCAGTCGACGCCGACAATGTTCATCACACGGTCGCCCATAGCCATGCTCCTCCCCAGCAGATTGCTCCCAACATGACCAACAGCACTGCATCCCGGTATACGGTGAGCAGCGTCGCCGCCGTGTTGGCTCCCCTTCCCACCTGACGCGAATAGCCGGCGGCGAGCTTTGGGGGGACCGGAGGCTGATAGGTCGTGGTCATCAGCGCGGCATCGATCGAGCCGAATTCCTTCCTTGCGACGATCACGGACGCTGAACCAAGCAGCCCGAGAGTTGTCAAGAACAGACCGAGACTCCAGATGGCGAGGGGAACTTCGCTCGTGGCGGCGAACACGGTCGACCTGCCAGCGAACGAGACGGCAGCAAGACCGATGGCCGTGGTGAAGAGAAACTGCGACCGGCTCCGAATCTGTTCGGCCCGGTCGCGTTGTGCATCTAGCTGACGCCGCCCTTCGTCGATGAGGACTTGGCAGTCTTCGGTCGCCCATCCGCTGATGTCGCCCGGCGGACCGGGGTGTACTTCGAAGGATGGGACTCTCGCTCCAGGCCAAAGCCCGCGAAGGTGGGCCATGTACATCCGCCGCTCACTGCGACGCTTCCCGTCATCGCAGGCCACGGTGCGCTGCATGCGACGTTCCTCGCGCTTGCGTTGCCGCTCCTGCTTCCGTGGCGAGCTCACGGGGCTCCGCCGCCGAGCCACGCTGCGATAGCCGTAGCTACCGAGCCGGCGATCGGCTCCGGCAGGAACAACCATTGGCCCGCTGGGTTGACATCGACCACGTAGCAGCCGTCATCGCAAAGCAGCCAGTCTTGACTTGAGTATCCGAGACTCAGCCGCTCCGCCAGCGCCAGCGCCCCCTCGGTAACCTCAGCTGGCGGCTCGGTCGGGACGAACGCCGAGTGGGCGCCTGCTGCTTCCCGCCAGTCCAGGGGCCAATCAGCTCCTTCGATCGACGCCGCCCATAGGCGGTCTCGAACCGTGACCACCCGCAGGTGCCACCGGGCTTTGAGCTTGCGCTGAGCCAGGAATGGTGCGGCTCCGAGGGTCTCCAGTTCAGGAGCGTCATGGCGAAGCACGGTGGAGTACACGACGAGGGCCTCATCCCCCTCGTAAAAGTGGCCCGGACCGAGCGGCTTGATGACAAACTCCTCCGGAAGGACCTCCTTCAGCTCAGCCCGGTCGTTCGTGACGATCGTTTCCGGAGTGGCTATCCCGAGTTCGGTTGCGGTTACGGACTGGACCAGCTTGTTTTCGGCGACTACCAGCGCATCGAGGTCCGTGAGCCAGCGCACCCCGCAGGTCCGGGTGATCGACACCAAGAGCGCAAGCCAGGCGGTCTTCACGGCCGCCTCGTGAGACTCGAGTACGACGCCGCGTTGCCAGTCCGCCGGTGCGAGCCGCCGCAGCCAACCTCGCGCTGGCACCTCAGCGGACAGCCGTAGCTCGCCAAGCTGCAGGCACCCAGTCCGCAAGGTGAACCGCTCGTCCGACAGGGTGGCGGCATCGAAGATCGCGAGGTTGGATTGATCGAGTCGATCGGCCACCGAGCGGAGGTGCTCGTCACTGGCGCTACCGACCGCGACTGCCGTGGCCGGTCGTGCGCTCACCCGATCAGGGATGCGTCCAGCAGCCACTCGACCGAGCGGTCACCGTCAACCGTCTCGACCTGCTCGGTCACGATGGTCTCCCCATACCGGAGCCCTGGCCGACCGACTGCCCGAGTGCTCAGCGCTCGATAGAGAGACGACCTGGTCTGGGCTGAGTCATTCACGGCTGTGCCACAGACCGGAGGCCGGGTTGATGAGAAGGTCGAAGGCTCGGTCGTTGTCAATAGTCTCGTGCTCCCTCGATTCCACCGTTTCCCGCGATGCCTCAGCAGCGCAGTCAGCAGGCACAGCGAGGGACCGGTACAAGGAGGTCGTCGATCGGTCGACCGGAAGGTCGCCGTGTGCCACGGCTATCGCTGCCCCACAGGTCCGGACAAGAGGAGCGACAGGATATCGTTGTCGATCGTCTCCACGGTTGCCGTTTTTGTCGTCTCAGCGGTGACCTCGCCGGTTCGAGCAGGCCTGCTGACCTGTGAGAACAGTGATTCGAGTCCCTGGGTGATGCGCTTTTCAGCCACAAGTGAAGGTTACCAATTCTCGGTCGGACACAGCGGGCTCCCGGTTCCGGGGCCATGACCCGGCTCCTTGGGTCGACTTTCAGCGTGGCCGGTCTCTGGTAGCGCTGGTTCCTATTCTTCGGGTGTGGCTGCTCTCCCTGCAGGTTCGACGGTCCGGTTTCGAGTGCGAGACGGTGACGAGAGGTCCGGTTCGTCGTGGTCGATCGAGACGGCGCGCCGCTCGGGCGATGTGTACCTGTCCCATCGGGAGGGGGCTCGCTGGGTCAAAACGTCCTTCCACGAATCCGGCCAGTGGCACTACGCCGTCACCGAGGAGGGACAGTTGCTGGCCCCCGACGTTCCCGCTTACCTCGGAGTGATCAAGGAACACAGCGAGATCGGCCCAGGCTGGCTGCACGCCACGCGGATCACCGTGGACCGCGCTCGAATTGCGATCTGAGTGGGTCGAACGAGTGCGGGATCGCAGCGTCATCGACGTCCCCGCCGACGCTGCTTTTGACGCCGTGTCGATCGACGTGCTGCTCGGTGTCGCCGGTGCTGACGCCATTCGGATCGACCATGCATTCCTGGTGGGGGAGCTCACCCGGGGCGACGGCGGCTCGGCCGTCGTCGCGCGACCGATGAATATCGACGCGCCGGTGCGCTTTGCCCTCGGACTGCAGATCCGTGAAGCGACGGAAGGGTTGCACACCTGCGGCTGGGACGGCTCCACTGCGAGCCGGCTGGTCATCTTCGGCGGCGATGCCGACGGCTACCTACGGCAGGTTGAGATCGCTGTTGACCCCGAGTGAACGGACTCTTCAGGCAAGCACGTCTTCATCGATCAATCACCTCTCCGTCAGAACCGTCTGGAGCGTCTTCAGAGCCGTCGTCCGCCGAGAACTCGGCGATCTTGCGCACCAGAAAGTCGAGCAGGTCGGTGCGCCGGAAGTGCCATTGCGCTCCTGGCGGCGTGTCCTCTGTCATGCGTAGCAGGCCGGGCGTCTGCGCCAGTCTGGAGGTGAGCCAGTTGCAGGCGCACTGCATCTCCCACAGGCCGGGGCGCATGCCGTCCGCGCAGACTGGGCACTGGATGAGACCCGCGGCGGCTCCGATCGTCCCGAAGCAGGATGGGCAGTAGGCGAGCGGACCGAGGGCATCGGCGACGAGAAGGGAGGCTAGGTCGTATGGTCCGTTACCTCCGTAGCCCCAATTGACCCGCGATCGCGCCCGACATTCGCAGTCTCGCATTAGTCGGCGGCTCCGATCGGCTTCTTGGATGAGCACCAGTTCGTCCTCGCCGTACTCGACACCCCAGTAGTCGCGCTCGTCCACGAGCGACCGTGCGCCTTGGTTCTCGATCATTGCCCACAGGTGGCTGTCCGGGGTGGTCACGGGAGGAAGGATCGGCTTGGCCGTATCGCCGTTCGCGGGTGCTTCAGCCCATCTGCTGGCGGCTACGGCAACATCGTAGACCCTCCAGTGCACCAGCGGCTGATCAAACCTCGGTGGCCGATCCTTCCCGATCTCGGCAGGATCCCACAGCTCATCGATCTCAAAGTCCCTTCGACCGTGATCCAAAATCCGCTCTCGGACAGCGTCGCGAAGTGCTTCGGCGCGCTCGTGAGTCTCCGACACGATCGCATCTCGCCACAGGGCAACGATGGTGAGAAGGGCGAGGCGGGGCTCCTCCAATGTGCCCGACATCTTGAGCTCGCGGAATAGCTGGAGCCTCATGTGGTCTGGGAGCTGGTCGGCCGGGGACGTAGGATGGCAGCCCCATGACACCAGGTCCCAGGGATGACCGAAGCACGGTTCGTCGGGTGGCGTGCCAAGGCCGGCCAGGACGTGGAGGTAGATCTCTGCGGCTGCTTCCGCCGCGCTTCCGCGCGGCGACCAGCCGATGGTGTCCAGCACCCCGAAGATCGACTCCCATACGGCGTCATCATTGAGTCGAGCCACCTCCCTGCCGAGAGTCGAGAACTCGGGGGCGAGCGCAAGGACGAGCAAGCGGCTCTGTTGCCGTTCGGCGATCGTGCTATCACCCCATTGTGCGGTTCGGATCACCGCCCGGCGTAGGTCCTCAGCCACATCCTCCAGCCTTTTGGCGTCGCCTTGCGACGCGACGACCGTGAAAACGGCGATCAGTCTGCGGACCGTGAGCAGTGCTCGTCGGGCGAAGCCCGCCCTCCATGCTTCGATGGCGAGCTCCCGCATCGCAACCGTTGCCCCTTTCGTGGCCGTTGGCCGCAGCGTGGTTTCAGGGACTCGCCAGCCGATGGGGTCCGGCGGCAGGTCACTCGTCGGTTCGGATTGCTGAGTTCGTACCAGTCGTAGCACCTGATCCTCAATGGCGGCTTCGGCCCTATCCGTAGGCGGGTACCGGCCGGATTGGTAGAGCGACAGCATGGGGGCTGCGATTCGAGTGATGTCGGCGGTGAACGCACCACTACCTCTCCAGCCGCCAGGCCATCCGTGGTCGTCAGGATTCGGCGCGGCAATAGCGGCGACCAAGGTTTCGACGGTCGCCTCAAGGAGGTCGTATGCGTCTGGTCCTCGGCTCCTCGAGGTGAGCGTGGTTTGCCACTCCGCCTCAGACCGTTCGCTCTCTCCGTTGGTGTCGTTCGCGCGCGCTGCGACCGATATGCCGTCAGTCAGATAGTCGCCGAGGTCCTCAATGACGATCGGCTCTTCGGGAGGGGCATAGCTACCAATCCCTGGAGGAGGCTCGACAAGCGTCGAACTGACTTCCACAAGCTCTGTTTCTGGTCTCTCCGCCGGTCCGCTGTTCTCGGCAGGCGGGAGGAGCGCCACCAGGGCGTCAACATCCCGTCGAGTCGCGGGACTGGTCCTGTCGATCCAGGCGAGGACGGCACGACGATCGACGCGCGGTACGGGGAGCATCGGGCGGGTCGGAGTGGAATTCTCTTCCCTGTCCGGAACGCTGAGGTGCAGGCCGACCGCATGATTAATCGGCTCTTGTTCGGCGAGCCAAGCGATGGCAGCCGGCTCAAGGAGCGTTTGGAGGCGATCGGTTGCGAACCAGGCGGCTTCGTCGAGCAGTGCCCGCACTACGGGTTCGCGCCGCTGTCCGATCGCGTCCTGTGAGAGGTCGGAGAGTTCCCGCAGAACGCCCACACATACGTCGGCGTTCTCGCTGGCAAGTCCGATCAGTGAGAGGATCTCGGCGGCGGACAGAGGTGACTCGCCTCGGTGGGAGACGCTTCGAGCACGAGCACCGAGTGTCGCTGTCAACTCGGAGAGATCCTCGCTGCGACCGGTCAGGCGATAGCCGGCCAAGGAAGCGTACGCGATAGCGCGGCGTGCGGCGTTCCCCTCGGCATCTCCTTCAGGGGCGCCGTCAGCGATCTCCAGGAGCACCGACTGTGCCTCGCGGAGACGCGCGAGCCCGGACAGTGATCCCGGTACAAGAAGCGGGTAGAGCCGGTCGATCTGATGGACCGCCAGCCACCGCGGGTTGAGGTGGGTGAGGACTCGCGAGCCTGCGATGCCGAGCGCGAGAATCGTCCAGGCGAAACAGGCAAGTGCGGCGGTGCGCAACCACCGCCAGGGTTCCGCCGCCGCCCACAGCGGGACCGCCACCCCAAGGAAGGCCGCCACCCCCATCAGCGCGGCGACCGGTCGGGTGGTGACCATTCTGCTTGCCCGGGCTCCGAATCGCGACGACAGCTGCAGTCCGACTAGGACGGCGGTGAGTGCAAGCACGATGGCCGCGCCGGAGAGCGTAGCCATCGTCGTGAGGACCGTCTCTGCCCGCGATGAGGCCTCGATGCCGGCCAGCCTGGACGGTGGGAGCCATGTCACGACTCCGACACTCCACATCACGCACACGCTGGAGGCGATGAGAACCAAGCTGATGGACGACCTCGACAGCCCGAGCCGGAATCGAGCGCGCTCACGAGGACCGACGACGGTATCGCCCGCTGAACTCATCTCAATGCAGGTCCGTGAACCAACGGACCGTCGCAACGGATCCGATCGTACGCTCGACGTTGTTCTTCGACCGGTCGGACCAGGCCGAGCTAGCAGTAGCCATCACGAACTCATCTGCGGTGAGGTCAGTTGCGAGGTCTCGAAGCGCCGCAACTCGCTGCTTCTCACGCCTGTCGGAGGTACCAAGCTGGTTGGACTTCTTCGCCTCGCCGATGACGATACGGCCATCAACGATGGCCCAGATGTCGACCTCTATGTCGTCTCGACCCGGGCGGTGTACGACCACCTCGGGCATGTGCAAGAACGACCTCGTCGATCTTGATAGCTCAGCGAGCGCCAGAATCGGAACGTGGATGTTCGACCGCAATCCCTGGTAGGCAACCTCGTCCAGGGCGTAAAACCACGGGGGTTCTTCCGGCCCCTTCCACGCCGATCGGGCGATCTCGCTCTCCTGGCGGCAACGCTGGCAGCGGAACCCTGGTCCAATGTCCTCCAGCCGGTAGAAGGACGTGCCGGCGCACAGACTGCACTTGAGCACAAGGCCGCGGGCAACGATCGAGTGGTGCTGGTAGCGGTCAAGGAGCTGTCGGGCCTCGGTGGCGGCGAGACCGGTGATTTGTGACACGTCGTGCAGGCGTAGGTACTTGCGATCTTGATGGATACGTCCGAGGTCGCCGTCGACGGTGTCGGAGAT
This sequence comes from uncultured Acidimicrobiaceae bacterium, assembly GCA_963779735.1. Classification (GTDB taxonomy): domain Bacteria; phylum Actinomycetota; class Acidimicrobiia; order Acidimicrobiales; family RAAP-2; genus Bog-473. The sequence continues at coordinate 365,591 of CAVZZJ010000007.1, read as the reverse complement.
CCAGGAGGAAAGCAAGCTTCCCGCAGGACCCGTTCGGAGATCGTCGGCGAGGCCTGACAAGTCGCCCCAGAGCTGGATCATCCGGCGGGTATATCGGCCCTTGTCTGATTCCTCAATCGTCATGCCGGACTCAGCCAAGAGGGTCGAGAAGATCTCAGTTGCATCGGGGAAGCGGAGGCGGACCTGGACAAGCATCTGTGAGAGAGGGCTCCCGCCGTACACGAACCCACGTCCGTGCGAGTCCACGCTGACACCAGAAGTGCTGGAGCGCGCCGCCCAGTGCGACAAAGCATCGCCGACGGTCAGGACGTCGTGGAGGGACCAGCGGGCGGGGAGGACGTTGTCGGAGGTCTCGATGTCAACTTGCCATCGGCATGATTCGGGCCGGAGACCCTTGGCCTCGGAAGGGAGCGGGATCTCCACATTCTTTGCCAGCTCGGTTCCGATGAACGGCTCATGGAGGCTGTCCCCGAAGTGGGCGTTGTCCAAGAGAACGAGGTCACGCCGCACCGAAAGCTCCCCTGGATCACACGTCCGCACCTCCAAGGCACCGGCTTTGTTGGAGTTGAAGTCTCTTCCCCATACCGTCGCTGAAAGCTCAGCTCGCAGCTCGTCTAGTTGGTTCGTCGTGAGCGTGATGGACGACAGCAGGACGGAGCGGTTGCCGGTCGGAGCGACCGCGTATCTCGATAAGACGCGAGTTAGGGTCTCACGGAGCACCCGGCCAAGATCGCCGTCGGTGCCCGGTGCGGTGGGCAACCAGTAGGTGTTCCCTACCACCCGCTGCCTCGTGAAGGCGTAACAGAAGTCCTCAGCAGTGTCTCCGCAGATAACGACGACCGGCTCGCTATCGAGTCCAGGGTGGACTTTGGTAAACCAAGAGCAACCGAGCCGTGACTGCGCCAAGGGGGTGTCGGCCAAGAACCCCGGCGCCGCGTAGGTGGGCTCCGATGGACTCTCCTCCTTCCCAGCAATCGCACTGCTGAGGCGGAGAATGGTCATATCGACGTGGGTGGTCCAGGCGAACTCCAGGAGTTGGGACACCTCATCGGGGATGACGGTGACCAAGGTCCTTTCCACGGCACCACCTTCTTCGAGGCGGGCAAGGTGCCCGGGCGCGAGACGACCGGTTCTAGGTGGTTGGTGTCTTTCTCATGGCCAGGCACCGATAGCCCTCTGAGGCTCGATTCGCGTTCGTGGCCTGGATCTGACAGAATTACATCGTTGTAGTTCTCGAGCTGGAGGGACCCATGACGCTGGGTGTGGCGAACAAGCAAGGTGACCTGCTCGACGACGTGACCAGGTTCTGCGACGAGACGCTCGACAAGCAGTCGATCTACGCCTTCTTGCACCGCGAACGTGATCAGCTGTTCCCCGATGAGGCGTTCGCCGACCTCTTCGACGACAAGGGTCGGCGTTCGGTCCCGCCTTGTGTCGTCGCCGTGGTCATGGTGCTCCAGCGCCTCGAGGGGCTCTCTGACCGCGAGGCGGCGGAGCGCTACTGCTTCGACAACCGCTGGCGTTACGCGGCCGGCGTCGGCGGCTACGACAGCGCCGGATGGACGGGCTTCGCCCACACCGTCCTCGTCGACATGCGCGAGCGCCTGCGTCACTCAGAGCGTCCGAACCGCATCTTTGATGCGGCACGCGACGCGGCCAAGGTGGCCGGGCTCATCGGTCGCAAAAGGGTGCTCGATTCGACCCCGCTTTATGACGCGGTGGCGACCATGGACACCGTCACCCTCATACGCTCGGCCATCCGGGGACTGCTCAAGGTGGCCGACGCCGAACTCGCCGCAGAACTGCGTGGCGCCCTGAGCAGTGGCGACGACTATGCGAGTGCGGCCAAGCCCATGATCGACTGGGACGACGAGGCCGCTCGCGAGGCGCTCGTCGACAGCAGAGCCAAAGACGCGTACGCCTGCCTGCTTGTCCTCGAGGGAACAGAGCTCGGTCCCCTCGTGGCCCAGGCCGCCAGCTTGCTCGCCATCGTCGTCGGCCAAGACATAGAAGTTGGTGACGCCGGCGTCTTGCGCATCGCCCGCAAGGTGACCCAGGACCGGGTGATCTCGACCGTCGATCCCGAGGCCCGCCACGGGCACAAAACCCGGGCGAAAAGCTTCGACGGCTACAAGGGCCACGCCGCCATCGACCCCGACTCAGAGATCATCACCGAGACCGTCGTGACCCACGGCAATGCGGGCGATGCCAGTGTGGCCGAAGAGCTCATCGCCGACCTCCTCGCCGATGAGACAAGCAGCGGGAACGTCTCGGACGGCGAGGAGTCCGCAGACCACCCGCTCGGCGACGAGGTGGCCACCAACGAACGAGCCACCGTCTACGGCGACAACGCCTATGGGACCGGGGAGTTCCAAGAGCGACTCGAAGAAGAAGGCATCGAGTCGAGGTGCAAGACCCAGAACCCAACGGCCGCCGCTGGGTTCTTCACCAAGGACCGCTTCGATGTCGACGTGGCCGAGGGCACCGTCACCTGCCCCAATGGCGTCACCGTGGTGATCAGTCCTCATCGCAAAGGCGGCGGCATGGCCTACTTCAGGGATGCCTGCGCCACCTGCGCGCTGCGCCCGCAGTGCACCACGGCCGCTGGTGGGCGCACCATCAGCATCAGCGCGCACGAAGAGGCGCTCGCCCGCGCCCGGGCGCGCCAGGTCGATCCCTCCTGGCGCGACGACTACCGAGCCACGCGCCCCAAGGTTGAGCGCAAGCTGGCCCACCTCATGCGCCGCCGCCATGGCGGACGACGAGCCCGGGTACGCGGACGGCTACGAGTCGACGCCGATTTCGCTCTCCTTGCAGCGGCCACGAACTTGGCGCGCCTGGCCACGCTCAAGGTTCGCTCGATCCCCGGGAAAGGGTGGGCGGTGGCCGGGTGAGACGGGATGCTGCCCCATTGTGTGCCCCCATCGACCCTCAGATCGCCTCAGGCGCTACGAGTGGGCCTTCCTCCCTACATATGGCATCCTCACCCGAAGTGCACAAGGCATTCTCACCCGCTGCCGATCGCCCTGCGGGCACGTTGAACCATTGTAAGACACCAACCACCTAGACGCGACCAGAAGCTGCACCGCAGGCGGCACGTCACTCGTGTTGATCTCGACCGAGCGTGAGGGTCGGTACGTGAGTTGGCACATGTCTACCAGAGCGTGTGACGGCGGCTCGTCGGCCTTGTAGGCCGCGTGGACGGCGACCTGTTGTGACGCCAGGGGGGCGAGCCAGTGCCTGATGCGCTGGTCGAGCGGTGTCGGAACCGGCCCGGCCCCTGTTTCGGAGAGAATCTGCTCGGTCTCGAACAGCTGCCGGGCCTCCTCTTCGGTCGTGCTGTGGGCAGTCATCCAAGCCGAGACGTCGGCCGCCAGCTTGGCCTCGTACGTGGCCGGGTCCGACATGCGCAATCCCCGTCGGGTGCGGTAGAAAACCGCCCAGTGGTCGGCATCGAACGCGGTTAGTAGCGGCCAGAACGGCTCGGCGATGTCCCACGAGTTCGAACAAGCAACAAGGCCGTTCCCGTCGCCGCCCCACGTCCGCGAGTAACCCTCCATCATCCGGAGAAGATCGGCGCGCCAGTCTCCCTCGGCGCAGACGATGGTGGCTGCCCGGGGCGGGCGGACGCTCCGCTGCACCAGGCGGTACCGCAGCGAGTTGGGATCGTCACTCATCACCAGGGCGTCTCCGAAGGGGGCCCGTCACTGCACCTGCCCCCGAGCGAATCAGTCCCGGAGCCCGGCGGCATGTACCTTCTGGGTCAGCTGCACGACGAGCGCCCTGGCGACACCCTCGGGAAAGCCGACGGCATCGACGAGCCACCCGAGGATGCCATCGACGTCGGCATACTCCCTGGTTGCGACCTCGTCGAATGCGGAACCCGATCCTGGCGATCGATACGCCGAGACATGGGTCGGGCGCGAAACGTCGTCAACCCCAAGCCCGTAATCGCCATACACCGCCGGCCTTTGCAGTTTGCTCCTGGTCACAGTCATATCTCAATGGTCGCGCATGGGTGTGACTCTTGACATCGATAGGAGAATCAGCGGCGCGTTATCGTTCCCCGTGGACCAGATGCCCCGCCCCGGCGACCTCTCCCCCGGCTTCATGGTCCAGGAGGGGCGCTGCTTCCGACTCATCTACTCAGCTCAGCTGCAATCGACCCACTGCTGCGAGCCGGCACCATGGCGAGGACGATGGAAGGATGGCAAGGGGCGAGTGCACTCGGTGTGGGCTTGTGAGGGACACGCCGGTGAACTTGAGGGGGCACGGCAGAATCCGGATCATTAGCATCGGAGCCGTGGTTGACCTGCCTTTCGAGTTCGATATCGATACGAGCGCGTCTCACTATGTGGCTCCCGCCCCGATCCCCGCCCACATTCGCACGATGCTCGCGCCCGTCCTTCTTCAATCACGCGAGGACGGGACTTGGGACTGCCGGGGTACGTCCTTTTGTGTTGTTCCGCCAACCAACCATCAACAGGCCGTTTACGTCACGGCGCGACACGTAGTTGATTCGCTCGTTGGCTCCCGGCACGCAAACCCATATCTACTCATCCCTAAAGCGACGAGCGGTGACGGCGCCGGTCACTTGGTCCCAGTGCCAGTCGACGGCATTTCGATGGCCCAACCCCCAAACGACCTCGCCCTCCTCCGCATTGATCTGCGGAAGGCGGCTGAATCGATTGAGGGGCAGCACGTCAGCACAGTGATCGCGCTCCGTCCGCCAGCGGTCGGTGAAAACACTTTGGCTCTGGGATATCCCTACCAGATCGTAACCGAATCGTTCCGCTTTGACAGCGAGCTCCGCGCCTCTCGGGGCATCGTCGAAGAGGTCCATAACGAAACACGGAACGCTTTCGTCACTGCTCCGAGCTTTCGGGTGACAGGACGATACGAAGGTGGAATGAGCGGCGGACCCGTCTATGACGAAAAAGAGGGTGTGGTCGGCGTGGTATCTCGCGGAATGACGCCTATCGATGGACAGCCCCCGTACGGCATCGCGCAGTCGATCGGCTGTATGGCAGAACTGAAGATCGAGCTGCAGACGGACGACGGCTCCGTATTCGAATACACGGTCCCCGAAATGGCGCATATCGGATTGATCAAGCTCGTGGGTGACCACAACGTGAACTTCGATCGCAATGAATCCGGTCTACGGCTGAGCTGGTCCTAGTTTTGGCAAGTACCACTTGGGTGACCCGCTCCCCCGTCTCCGCCTTCATGATCATACGTGCGCCAGTCTCGTGCTGTGGGTTGGCGTCCACCCGAAGGTGATAGCCGACCGGCTTGGTCACACCACGACCAACATCACGCTGAACGTCTACTCGCACGTCGTCGAAGGCATGCAAACTGAGGCGGCCGAAAATGTGGCTGCTGCGGATCTTCGAGACCTAAAGAATCAGCGCCACCCGCGTGACGAGATGGTCCGCTCAATCGCTTCGCCGTCGATACCCCAAGTTCCGAGCCACCGCCTGGCTTCGTCGTCGCCCATCGCTCCGAGTCGAAGGCACTTCCTCACTGAAAGCGGCGTGTGCGACAACACGCCGTTGTGGACGATCGGTTCGTTGGGCTCGATCCATGGCACAACCTCACGATACCCAGCGCATCATCGTCGCTGGAGATCCCGGCAGAAGAATGGCAGAAAAACGGTCCGCTGCCCTGCACAGATATGCACTTTGACCAGGAACTTCTTTCGTGTCGGAGGGGGGACTCCAACCCGCGAACCTCCTATTTGTGTTGTAGCCATAGGGTAGACCCAAGGTCGGCTAACAACGCATTGGAGCCATGACGCCCTTTCGACCGAATTCGATCCGGCTTGATGTGTTGGAAGAAAAATGACCGATTCCCACCCCGCAAGGGCGGGCGAACGCGAATATAGAGAGCTACCTCGCCCGGTTGGCGCAGACCTCACCTAGCCTTCTGATGTGTCTTTCGGGAGAACCAGCCAGCCAGACGGGGAGACCATCGACGACAGCACCGTGTTGTCCGTCCACACGAGAATGGTTGCCGAGACGTTCAGAGAGCACCTGGATGTAACTGCACTGTCGCTAGTGGATGATGCTCGACACGAGCCAGACTTACTCGCAATCGCTGGACTGTCGCACTGTTGCATGCTCCTTGAAGAGATCGACCAGGCGAGACTGAGGGGGAATAGCCTCGTCGTGGGTCTTCTGTGTCGAGCTCACTTCGAGGCGATGATCACCGCTGGTTGGCTCTTCCTGGGTCGCGAAGCGGCAGTGGACAAGCTCCTCGGTGACCTCAAGCGCGCGGTACGTCTGCAGCATGAGGCCTTGGCGCGGAGTGACGCTGACGGTCTCAGCCTGCTGCGTTCCATCCGGAAGCACAACCGGAAACTCGAAAAGCAGAATGCGCACCGGCGACGTGCCCGTGAGCGTGGTATCGAGATCGACCTTCTCACCCCAGTCCGTGAACCCGTCATTCGGCTCGTTGCGACGGATCTCTCGGACGCTTGGCGCGCTTGGGGCTACCGAGACGTCAATGAGTCCGATGTCGGCTTCGAGGAGATTGCCGCGGCCCTCAGGCCCCTGGCAGCAAAGGCAGGACTTCCACACGGCAATTGGGACGCCGCATACAACGTGGTCTACCGATCACTGTCGAGCTTCGCTGCGCACCCGAGCTACTGGCTCCTGGACACTTATGTCTCGAGGGGCAAACTCTTTGCCTCCGTGATGAGCTCCCACCCTGAAGAGCAGCACCGCATGACCATGGCAGCTGAAGGGGCCGTCGGCCTCACAGCTCAGTTTTCGGCCGCGATCCTCGAACCTCGCGGAGTCGATGTGGCGATCTTTCGAGTTGTAAGTCAATGGTACGAAGGGCGCTTTGAAGCGAGAGGTCGGAGGATCCGGGAAAACCTCGAATAGGACCGGCAGGTATGAGCTACGGTCATGTCAGGCTCAGGGTTCGTCGACAGCAATCTTTCGACCGAAGACCCGTCAATTCCTTCCTCTCATCCAGGTGACGCGATGGTGTCACTGATCCGCCTATATGCCTCTTCTAATTACTTCCCCCTGAAAAATTCCGAGTCGAGCTGAGGTCCAAAGTCGGCCCCCCGCCGCCGTGTCAGTGGGTGGCTTTTTTCGAATCACTGTGGGATGAATCGATTTGATGGGCAGTTTGCCCTATTCGGCGTCGATCAATGTGGCGATCTTCACCAGGTTGTGGTTGAACACCCCGTGACCGCACCAGACCCGAGCACTGTCGAGCCCGTCGAGCCGCGTCCTGTTCCATCCGAAGTCTCGTTTGAGGCAGCTGATTCGCCCTTCGCACCCGGTTCTCCACTTCACCAGGCGTTGGAATGCCGGCTTTTGCTGAACGGCCCGCCGTGAGGCGCTCGGTTTGCCTTTGGTCGGGAGAACGACGGTGATCACGCCCATGTCCTTGAGGGCGTCTTCAATCGAGCTCTCTCCGTAACCGCGATCAGCGGTCACCGCCTTGGGGATTTTGTCGGCCCGCGCTACGACGCGTTCGACGGCGGGGACCAACATGGGTGCGTCGGGTGGGTTGCCCATCTCTACGTTGTGGTCGACCACGACACCGTCTTCGTTGTCGACGACCTGGGCCTTGTAGCCGAACTCGACCGGCTTGCCGAGGCGACCTTTGCGAATGGGACAGGCGTCGGGATCATGCAGTGACACCAACCTGGTCGCCCCGTCGGGTGTGATTCCGCCGATGCGTTGACGGGTCTGCTCGGCGATCTGCTCGACCCGTGACGCCGTGATCTCGAGGTCACGGGCGATCCTTTCGAGCTTGGCCGGGGCGGCCTCGCCGAGCTGGCGTAATGTGCGTCGAGCATTGGCGGCGACCCGACGGGCCTCGTTGACCGCCTTCGACGCCAGGGCGGCCATATCGGCGTCAGGGGCTCTCCACTTAACCGGAGTAGGGCAGCAAGGAGCGGCGCCAGGGCCGATCTGAAGCCGGGCGGTCAAGGCTGGGCGGGTGACCTGTCGCGCGCGGCGGCTTTGGCGCCTCGTTCCGCGGCCGCGGATGGGCGACGAGGTTGCGGTAGCGCACCGGGTCGTGGGCGACGGCGAGCTCGAGGACCCGATGGAACACGAGCCCGCGGCTGCGCGAGTTTCGACGGTTGAAGCGGAACACGAACTCGTTTAGGTAGCTCTCGAGATGCTCGCGGTCCACCGCTCCTTGATGGGTGCTCAGCAGCCAGCGCTTGGCAAGCGAGGCGACGCGATGAACACCGGGCAGGAGCGCGCCTGGGTCCTCGCCGCGGGCGCGTGCCGCACGCTGGCTGCGCCGGTCGTGAACGTAGCCGAGCTTGTCGATGCCGCGGTAGCCCAGCCACGCGTCGGTGACCACTGTCGCGCCTGGCTCGACGTGGTCGGTCACGAACGGGTGCAGCGAAGCCGAGGACCCGTCGGTGAGGATCCCCATGCGGCACCGGCCAAGCCCGTTGGCATCTCTCAGCTCGACAGCAATGCCCACCAGGGCTTTCTTGCCCTTCGCCCGGCCGCCGCTCAGCCCTGGCTCCTCGCCGCCGATATAGGTCTCATCCACCTCCACCGTGCCGCTGAGACGATCGCGGCCGGGGCGCACGAGCGTCGAGCGCAGCCGGTGCAACATCGCCCACGCTGTTTGATAGGAGCCGATCTCGAGGGTGCGTTGCAGGCTGAGGGCGGAGATCCCGTCTTTGGCCGTCGCGAACGACCAGCAGGCGCTGAACCACACCGTGAGCGGCGTCCGCGTCCGATCGAAGATCGTGCCGGCCGTCACCGACGTGCGATACGAGCAGGCCGCGCACATCAGCCGTCCGTCGCCGAGCCTCCACCCGCCGCCATGCCCGCATTCCGGGCAGACGAAGCCGCCGGGCCAGCGCAGCCACTCGAGGTAGTCGAGGCAGTCGGCGTCGGTCGAGAACCAAGCCTGGAACTCGCCGACGGACCTGGGGTAGTCCAAGCCCGATCGGGGATGAACCGGTGTCCCTGGGACCATGGCCGGACCTTACTCCGGTTAAGTGGAGAGCCCATAGCCCTGGATATGCCACGCGGATGGCTCTTCGAGGTCTCGGACGCGAAGCGGTCAACTCACGTTGCCGAGGCCGCCGTCAGAGAGATCCGCAAGCGTGGAGCACTGGGCTTCCGCTGCTCGCGCGCACGGGGTCACCTCCGAACTCCTTTCCCAACCAGAGCTGAACACAAGCAATCTTGGCCCGCTGGTGGTGTACCTTGCGTCCGACCAAGCCGCCGCCATAACCGGCCGAGTGTTCGGAGCAAATGGTTGGCGTTATTCACGGTGGAGCGAGTTCATTGAGGAGCGTTCGGTTCTCTCGCTGGACGGATGGACGGTCGATAAAGTGGCAAGCGTGTTCTCCTCTACCCTTGGCGATGCCTTAGCCCACAGCCATACTGCCTCGATTCATGGGTGCCACAGAGGCCGAATTGAGTGCTGATCTCATCGAAAGTGTCTTCGCTGACCCTGGACGTACCTTGCCATCGGAGAGCTAAGGGGACTTGGCACGTCGATCGGAAATCCTTTTCAATAGATCCACGATTATCCCTGGATGTCTCGGACGAACAAGGGGATTCCAATGAGCAGAGCTAAGCGGTCGCCGATCCGGGTAATTGACCTGCAGAACGATCGCATCCTCGACCACGATCCATTCGAGGCATTGGATGCGTGGCGCGAAAGTCCGCCATTCTGGTGTGAGGACTTCGGGGGGTTCTGGGTAGTCACCCGTTTCAAAGACTGCCGCGACCTTCTCCAGGATGCCGAGACGTTCGCATCTGGTATGGGCACAACCGTACCGGCTGTCGAGCTAGCCGACCTCCTTCTGCCCTCGTTCGTCAACCCTCCCTACGTCCAGAAGCTCCGAGCCATCGTGCTGCCCCACATGACACCCAAGCGTGTCAATGCGCTCGAACCGAAGATGCGACAGGTCTGCAGTGACTTGATCTCCGGTTTCCGTGCACAGGGCTCCTGCGACATAATCCGAGTCTTCGCCCGCCAATACCCAATCAGGATCTTCTCCGAGCTCTTCGGGCTTCCGAGCGATCGCCAGGAGGAGTTCCGTGACCATGCGGAAACCTTCCTTCACGACTGGGAACGCCAGGCTCAGGCATGGATGTCGATCCGTGACATAGTCAGAGAGCAGCTCGAGGAGAAACAAAAGGATCCCCTCGACGATCTTCTGAGTGCCATCGCCTGCGGGAAAATTGATGATGTTCTCATCGATATGGACTCAGCGGTGAACTTGGCCTCAACAGTTTTTGTCGGGGGATTGGACACCCTGCCCTCCAACATCGGTTGGTCATTCCGCTATCTCGCCGATCACCCCGAGGCCCGAAGGCGCATCGTCGAGGATCCTGCAGTGGTCCCCCGCATGGTCGAGGAATTCCTCCGCCTTTGGACCGTCACAGCAAAGGAAAGTCGCAAAGCGACTCGCGATGTCGTGTTCAAGGGCGTCCAGATGTACGAGGGCGATCGAGTTCAAGCACTTATTGGCGTGGCAAATCACGACAGCGCTGAGTTTGATGATCCACTCACGGCCAACTTCGATCGTCGAATCAACCGTCATATCGCGTTTGCAGCCGGACCGCACAGGTGCCTCGGGTCACATTTAGCTCGCCACGAGCTTGAGGTAGCGCTTGAGGAATGGCACAAGGTTCTTCCCGATTACCGAATCGTTCCTGACACCAAGCTGTTCTACGATGGGGGAGGCGTTTTCGCCATTGACAACCTGCCGCTCGAGTGGACTGTCTGAGTTCAGCGATTCTATGCCGAAATGTATCGGCGAATGTGAGTAGCGTCTTGGAGGGGACCCGATTCCGGAATTTTGGCGATTCTCGAAAAACAGAATTGAGAGTCAATCCAGTCCTCGGTGTATACGGCGGTTGCCGTTCATCTGAGGCTTCCACCCCATGTCTGGTGTAGTGGATCACTATGCCTCCGTTCTTTTCGGTTCCTCCCGCCCCCCATTCCCCGTCACCCACCGTCGCTCGATCACTGATCTACGAGTCAACGGTGATTCTCTCGACGCGGATCCTGTACCCAAGGTTGTCGCGGAAATGAGAAACCAGACAAGGCTCATGGCACTCGCCTCACGGGTCAGACTGCTCGGGTGATCGAGTGGTAGCCCGAATCAATCTTGCGAACCGAGCGAAAGCTGCGATCCTTTCGGCAGCGATCCCTTGATTCGCTCACCACTCTTATTTGGCGTCGTGAAGGTGTCTGTCAGCTCATCACGAAATGATCGCTTCAGGGAGTTGTGCTCCTGGATCGCCTACTCGACCGACATGCCGCTCGGGTCCGCGTCAAACGCGGACCCGAGCGTGCTCTTAGCCGGCCGCAGCCAGCTCTCAGACGGGTGGGCTAGCTACTCAAATCCACCAATAACGGAGCAATAGGCAGGCCGCGCATCCGCGAAAAATGCCCCCTGGTCCAGGAAAATAGGGCTGTTCGAAGGTCCCATTCCCTGGCACAGGAGGCATCTCTGAGATGAGCATACGCGTCGGCACGACGTCGCGGGCGATTACCTCTTTCGGCGGCACTTCGTTGCTGCGAGAGACAGCGCGAGCGGTGGGGCTCGATGAGGCCGTGGAGCAGTCCCTGCACCTCAAAGCGCGTGCACGTGGGCTCTCCGAATCGCAGTTCGTCGTGGGCATGGCCGAGTCGATCGCCCTTGGAGCCCGCTGCCTCGACGATCTGGCGGTGACCCGGGCCGATGCCGCACAAAACCTCCTGCGTGGCTATGAGATCCCAGCCCCTCAGACCGCCGGCGCCTGGTTGCGCCGATTCACCCTGGGCCACATCGGCCAGCTGAACAAGGCACTCGAGATCGTCCAACGCAACGCCATCGTGGCCTCGGGGGCCGCCGAGGTGACGCTGGACTTCGATTCCACCTACGTCTTCAGTCGCTCGACCAGGCGCCAGGGAGTCGACCGCACCTATAAGCGCCGCTACGCCCTCCACCCGATGCTGTGCTTCGAGGCATCCTCGGGGGTGGCGATCCACGCCCGGCTCCGGCGGGGCAAATCGGGACCATCGAGTGGGATCGGCACCTTCGTGCGAGAGACCCTGCGCCGGGTGCCTCCCGGGGTGAGCGTGCGCAGCCGGCTCGACTCTGGGTTCTATTCGGGAGCGCTCTTCGAGCAGCTCGAGAAGGCCAACGTCACCTACCTGTGCGGGGTCCCGCTCATCCCCAAACTGCTCGAGATCTGCACGCGAATCGGCCAGGAATGCTGGCGTCCTTGCCTCGACAAGGAGGAGGGCGAGGTGGCCGAGTTCGGCTATCGGATGCTCGAGCGCCGAGCCCCCTTTCGCCGCTACGTCGTCAAGCGCATCGCCCTCGAGGAGGGCCAGCAGCTCAGTTTCGACGGCGGAACCTACCGCTACTGGATCTTTGTGACCAATGACCACGAGCGCAGTGCCGTGGCCCTCGAGTCCGAGCACCGGCACAAGGCCGATGTCGAAGCGGGCATGCGCGAGCTCAAGTCCAACTTCGGGCTGCACGCCTTCCGCAAGCACGGGTTCATGGTCAACTGGGCCTGGCTCCTCTTGGTCTGCCTCGGTCACAATTTGTGCTGTTGGACCCAGCAAACTCGGATACCTCGGGGCGGGTCGAGGGGGTGGAGACCTACGGGCCAAGCGTCTGCGCTACCGCTATCTGGCCATCCCGCCATGGTGGTCCGAAGCGGCCGGCGATTCATTCTCCGCCTCCATGTTGACTACCCCTACCTCGAGCAGTTCACTGCTGCGCTCGGGCGCCTCGAGATCCTTCGGGCTCCTCCGATCTGAGCCAAACCTGCCCACACTCGGGCGACCCTTTGACCCTGCACGCCCTCATGCGGCACCGATCCGGCGAACGCACTCACGAACCCGGCCTCGGACCACAAGCAAGCTCGCCCTCCGAGCAGCCATGCTCCTCATCAGCGTCTGAACGCGACGGAAGACAGTCAGCGCTCTGTTATCGGTGGATTTGAGTAGCTACGTCCCGACTAACGGAACCGAACGTGGGTCTGGCCGAACGGCAAATCCGCTCAGATCAGCCGAAGTCGCCCCCAATTGTTCTTGCGGATACGTCGCGCGGTTCGCGGCCCGAACGTGCCCATGTCAGTCATATTAGAGCGTTGGTGCCCGCCGTAGAGAATTTGGCGTCGCCGGCGAGTCGTAGAGCCGTTGCGGGGATCAGGTCAGCTACACATCGGATGTCGATTTCTATTCGTCCACCCGAACACCACCCGCTTTCGCTGCTCAACCGCTCGGGAGTGGTTGCACCGTGATCTGGGGAACGGCGATGTCCGTAGCCAGTATCGTCATGACGATCTCGCAGAACGATGCCTCGCTAGCAAACTGACCCTTCGTCAATTGGTTGTTGGCCTTCCACAGCTCCAGGTATCCCTCGAACACTTGAGGATCCCATCCTGCCGAGAACTCCGTCTTCCCCGTTGAACCAATGACAATCGTCGTGTACGCGATGCCGGGCTCTTCTTCGCGATAGCCGTCGATCAAAATTTCGAGCGCACGCTTGCTGACGCTGTAGGGAACGAGGCCGGGTTTCACCCAGTGGGCAGATACGGACGACATAATGACGACTCGTCCATTCGCCGACCGCAGATGGGGGGCCGCCGCCCCGATGCTGATTGCTGCCCCTGTGACGTTGACCCGGAAGAGTTCAGCCCATTCGGCAGAGGACGTGGTTGCGACAGGTCCCAAGGGAGAGACACCAGCGCTGTAGATCAACGCGTCGAGGCGGCCGTACCGTTTGATGGACTCGTCTATCACTCGCTCGCAATCGCCGTCCACAGTGACGTCGCAGGCGATAGCGAGAACGTCACCACCCGATCGCTCCTGCAGTGTCGTGAGCCTCGCGGCTCGTCGGGCGGCAACCGTCAAGGAGGCTCCCTCACGGGCCGCGGCCTCGGCCACTGCCCAACCGAGCCCCGAGGACGCACCGATAACGGCGACTGACCGACCGGCCAGTCGCCCTTCCTTTCCAGACGGCATCCCAAAACCTCCCCAAAAAAGCCCGCGTGCATCCCCAGTGTTCTATCAGCGTCGGACCGACCTTCCAAGCGTGATCGGCATCCAGGCCAGGGAAACTCGCTGGTCGCACCTTTGTAGGTTCACCGGACCCCTCTTCAAAGACGCTCGGCACGGGGCGCGGCGTCGGCACGGAGTCACTGCACAGTTGGACGAAGCGGGCGGACATCGACGGCGTCGCTCGGCCCGGGATGACCGGCGCGGAGCACGACGAGCTGGTCGGGCTGCGTAAAGAGATTTGAGAGCTTCGGCGTGCCAATGACAGGGCAGGCTTGCAGGTGGCAGCGGGTTTCTTCGGGTTGGTTGCAACCATCCGCGTGAGGTCGTCGCTCACGCGACGATCGTGTGCTCGGTGGGTTGGTTCGTTTGTTCGGTGCCCAGCTCTCGCTGTGGCTTTTTCCGCGATCTGCCCCCCGCCGGGCGCGCCAGACCGTCCGCCGGGGCTTCCTAGGAGACTGGTCACCACCTCGATAAAAGCGTGCCCGGCGGGCCATGCCGAAGACGTCAAGCCAACAACGGCGGATGCTGACGGGCGGAGGATACGTCCGGTACGCCTCCACCGGGCGAGTCACGTACCCCTGCAACATGACCACGCCTAGGCCGAGCTGTTCCACCGCATGCTCTAGCTCCTCCAGTGCCTCTGTCGGGCTTGCGATGGGAACGACCGCGGCCGGCGTCAGCCGATCGGAGTACTTCCTACAGACTTCGGCGTAGAACATGTTGTACGCGCGGCAAGCCACCTGTCTCGCCTCGGCGTCTTCGATCACGTGAGGCAGCGACAGTCCCACGACGGGTACAGAATGCAGAAGTCGATGGCGCACTCAGGGAGCCGCTCGTAGGGCAACGCGGGGAACATCGCCGTGGCCCCGTCGTAGGTGTCCGCCGGGCTGCGGGGCGTTCGCGCCGCGTGCCGTTCGGCGGGCGACTGCGAGTTCCAGAGGCGATTTGATCGCAGCACCACCGGGTTCGGTGGACGCAAACGCCTCCTCGATGCGCCTCCTTACTGCCGCTCCTCCGATCTCGGCGGCGGTGTCGAGGATGCCAGGCGTGTACTCCACGA
Organism: uncultured Acidimicrobiaceae bacterium; assembly: GCA_963779735.1. Lineage (GTDB taxonomy): Bacteria > Actinomycetota > Acidimicrobiia > Acidimicrobiales > RAAP-2 > Bog-473. The sequence goes on along the minus strand of CAVZZJ010000007.1, from coordinate 350,515 downwards.
GGTGCGCGTCCGCGTCGATCATCGGGTGTCCGAGCGCGGCACGTACTGCGTCTGCGTGCGGTTTGTCACCTAGGCATTATCCTCTCGTGCATGGCTCTGGCTTCTCCCTAGTTCTCCTCGAGACCGGCAAAGCCGCTCTGGCGGAAATCCTCCTGAAGGGCCCGAGCCCAGGCCAGATCGTCGCTGGTTACGAACCGCCGTGTCTCGTTGACGTCGATGCCATACAGGCGAGCGGCGTTGAGCCCGAGGATCTTGTGCTTCGTAGACGCGGAGATCTTCGGGTACCCGAACTCCTCGCACATCGCGTCGGGAATCTGGAAGGTGCGGAACGCGTCAATGAGGGGTTGGGCGCCGCCGTAGTGAATGCTGTCGGTTCCCCAGATGACGTTGTCCTCCCCGAACGCCACCAGAAGCTTCCCGAGGACGTGGGCAGCCTCGACCGGGCGGCGGACAAGCGCGAACCAGGTGGTGCCCAGCTCCGCCGACACGTTGTCGCCCGGGCCGAGACCCACCTCACGCATCGTCTTCACGAGCCGGTTGACCCCCTGGTCCGCCGCCACCTCGAGATAGGGACCTTCGGCAGGTGCACCGTCGGTGTAGTGCTCGTACCCGGAGTGGTAGACGACGAACTGCAAGTCCGGGAAGGCCTTCGCCGCGGGACCGATGTCGCGGGGAGATCCATTGTCAACCTGCTTGCTGATCCCCTTGTGGCTGCAGATGAGCTTGACGCCGAGGTCGCGTGCCCTCTCCAGGAAGGGGACCCCGTGCTCCTCGTCATCGAGCATCCATGGGTGGGTCCAGCCTTCGGGGCTGAACCTGCCGGGGGTGTAGACCTTCCAGCCGACTGGCTTGTAGACGTCGCGCCACTCCTCCATCGCCTCGATCTGCTCAGGCATATCGGCATGGACGACCACATGGTTGAGCATTCTCGGGGTGGACGCGAGATTGTTGATCAACGCCGTCGTCGCGGCCATCTCCGAGTTGTACATGGACTGGCGGTGGTCCGTTCCTGGTCCCGCGGACAGCACTGCGACCGCGGTTTCGGTATCGATGTAGATGTCTTGGAGGTACTCGGCGAGGTCGCGCGCCACGACATCATCGAGCTCTGTCCACCAGTCCGGCATGATGGCCCTGTAGCGCTGGTTCAAGAACCTGTTGGACTCTTCCCGGTTGTGCGGCGGGACGAAATGGGTCTGGACGTCGATGACCAGCTCGTCCCCGCTCAGCGCCTCGATAGCGGCCGCCTCGGAGTGCACAGCGTCCTCGGGGACCTCGAAGAAGTCCGCCCCCCATTCCTCATTGAGGGCGCGCAGCCCGACCGCAGTGCCCACGCGTCCACGAGCCCGCTCGCGTAGGGCCGACCGACCCGGTCGGCCATCGTGAAGACGCTCGCAGATCGAGGCGATGACCCGCTCGTCCCTCTCGGAGTACGTCGGGGCCACGTATTCATCGCTGTTCCGACGCTGCATGAACATGGGCAGGATGCCGTCACGCCTTGGCCGCATCATCGCGACACCTCCGCCTCGACGTCCGAGCGATTCGAACCCGGCGCATCCTCTTCGGGCCACGGGAGACCCGCGGCTGGAACGGTGGCGAGCCGGTCGAGGTCGAAACCGAAGCATCGTGCGGCATTTCCCCCGACAATCGCGTCGACCTCCGAGGGAGGAACCCCCATGAAGAGCTTGGCAAGATGGGTCCGGGAGTGCGGATACGTCCCCTCAACGTGTGGGTAATCGGATCCCCACATGAGATTGGCCACACCGAGCTCGTACCGGGCATCCACGTCTGCGGGATTGATGAAACCGGCCGTGAAACCCTGTCGATGCCATTGCTCACTGGGGAGCATCTCCACCTTGTGCTCGGTGTCCAGGGGTCGGCTGCGCGCGAAGAAGTCAAGCTCTCGCAAGAGCGAAATGACCCAGGCCTGTCCCGCTTCGATGGCCCCGACCTTCAGGTGCGAGTAGCGCTCGAGGACCCCACCAAACAGCAGCTCTGCGATGCCCTTGAGGTGTCCACGCTGGGCTTCCCGCTCCTGGAGGCGGTCCCAACCCGGATCCGTCCCACGTTGTCCGAGGACAGGCTGCTCTCGCCCATGCCCCGGGTGAAAGACGAGCGTCATGCTGCGCTCGTGCAGTGCCTCCCAGAGCGGGTAGTAGTAGGTCGCGTTGTACATGGGGAGATCCGGGGAGGCCATCGCGACGTTGCCGGCCATCGAGACGGCTCGCAGGCCGTGCTCGTACGCTTCCGACACTTCGGCGACTACCTGGTCGATCTCGCAAGCCAAGTTCAAGATGGTCGATCCCGTGAAGCGGTACGGGGCGGGCGACACGTAGTCCTGCCACCACCGGTGGTACGCGAGCGTGCACTCGTGCATGAAGTCCGGCGGTCCGTACGCCCCCATGTGCGGAACGATGAACTCAGCGGCCACGCCGTCCTCGTCGATCACCTTCAGGCGATCGGCCATAGGGACCGGGCGTGCGTACTCCTCGTACTCGAAGGGGCGGCTGATCTCGTCGGCCAAGATGAACGACTCAAGTGCCTCTGCCCGCGCTTCGCGGTTCTCCTCGGGTTGGTTAAGCACTGCCCTGAACAGCGCTTCGGCCTCACGCAGTCCGTCTTCGAACGCGCCGTGGAGGGGTGTCGGCAAGTACGGGCGAAGATCGACCAGAAGCTGCGTGTGGCTGTCGGCGGAAATGACGATTCGTCCCATTGAACCTTCCTTTCGAATCTCGTTTCTTGTTATCTAGTAGCGGCTTCCGACACCGGTTGCGGACTCGAACTCGGGTGTGGACTGGCCAGCCCGCCACGGAGTGCCCTAGCCACCTCCTCGAGGACGGCATGGGCGGCGGGGATGCGACCGGCCATGGAGAGAAATCCGTGGACCTGCCCGGACTAGCGGCGAAGAGTGACCGGAACGCCTTCGAACCAGCTCCGTGGCGTCGATTCGGCGCGTGGCCGACTCGTCGGTCTTGCCGACGGACACGGAGTCCTTGATCGTCACGTCGGCTCGAAAGGGCGTATTCCCCGTGCCGTCGACGACTAATGACCTTCGCATAATACACCGCTAACCGTCTCCGACGTGGGGCAATTGGCGATGCCCACCATCGCCAAGACCATCGGGAAGACTGCGTCGATGACTCACGCGGCCGAGCTCCGTTCCCATCGGGATTTCGCAGCCATGGAAGCGCGGCGCATGCGGGCCGCCGATTTGTTCAAAGAGGGCGTAACGCAGGCCGAGATCGCTCGGGAGCTGGGCGTGGCCCACCAGACCATCTCGGACTGGCACGACAAGTGGGTGGTGGGCGGCAAGAGGGCGCTCAAGCGCACCGGGCGGCCCGGTCGTCCCCCCAAGGTGACGGCGGCCGACCTGGCTAAAGTGGAAAAGACGCTCGAACGCGGGCCGGCGGCCAACGGTTTTTCCACCAGCCTGTGGACGCTGACCCGAGTAGCAGAAGTCATCGAGAGAGTGACCGGGGTGCACTACCACCCCGGTCACGTCTGGCGGGTACTGCGCCAGATGGGCTGGAGCCGACAACGCCCGGCCCGCCAGGCCATCGAGCGTGACGACGCCGCCATCGAACAGTGGGTCAACGAGCGCTGGCCCCGGGTAAAAAAAACGCCGCAGCCAGGGGGGCATGGATCGTCTTCCAAGACGAGAGCGGGTTCAGCCTCCTGCCCGTAGTGCGGGCCACCTGGGCGCCCCGTGGCCGCACCCCGGTTATCCGTCACCACCTGAACAAATGGAAGCGCCTGTCGATGTCCGCCGCCGTGTGTGTATCGCCCGATCGCGGCGAAGCCGCGTTGGTCTTCGGTCTGTGCGCGGGCAGTTACAACACCGAGGCACTGATCGAGTTCCTCGACGCACTGCACCGCCACCTCGGAGGCGACAAGGTCACGTTGGTCTGGGACAACCTCTCCTCTCACAAGAGTCGTGTCATGCGGGACTACCTGCACGACCAACACCACTGGCTCGTCGTCGAATCGCTTCCTCCCTATGCCTTTGACCTGAACCCCGTCGAGCAGGTGTGGGGGAACCTCAAGGGCACCGAGCTCGCCAACCTCTGCCCCGACACCATCGAAGAGGCGGCCGAGGCCGTGGACCAGGGACTCAGTCGCATCGGCTCGGAGTCCGACCTCTGCTTCGCATTCATCCGCCACAAAGCCGCGCGGTATTAGACGAAGGTCATTAGTCCCCCAAAGATGAGAATAGTCGATAGCCACAGAGCGAAGTAGATACTCTGCGCTGAGGACTATCAAGGTCTAGCCTCGCAACAGATCGTGAACGTTTCGTGCATGATCTACGGCTTGCGGTGTTCGTTCCGGACACTCGAAGCGCAAACAACCTGGTCAGTGCACCAACGGCGCTCGGCATGTGAAGCGCGCCGCTGCTAGATTTGCGAAGGAGCTGAGTCAAAAGAGCCGACCACTCTGGGGTTGGCCGCAAGAAAGGGCTCGCAGAGGGGGGGCGTAGCGGTGTGGGTGGATACATCTGGTATCGACTTCAGACGGCTCCGCTGCTTCATCACGGTCGCGGAGGAACTCCACTTCGGCAGAGCCGCTCAGCGCCTCGACCTATCAACTTCTGCGGTGAGCAAGCACGTTCGGCTCCTCGAGCATCAGCTCGGTGTCGAGCTGCTCGAGCGGACCAGTCGCCGCGTCCGTCTAACCGAGTTCGGCCTGTTGATGCTGGATCACGCTCGGGCAGTGCTTGCCGAGGTGGAGACGATGCGTCTCCTCGCCCGGAACTCGTCACGATCGCCGACTGGTCGTTTGTCGGTGGGTTACCGCGCAACGGCCGGCGACCTCATGGTGCAGTTGAATAGGGCGTTCCGGATCGCAGAACCGGGAATCGAGCTCTTTCCCACGTGCCTTACCGCCGCCGAGATCGACGGAGCTGTTCAGAGCGGCCACCTCGACGTCGGGCTGTCCTCCCTTGGGTCAGCCACTTCGTTGGACGAGTCCCGCGTCTTCGGCGTGAAGATCCTGTCGAGGCGCCACTTCGACACCCTGGTCACGCCGGTGGAACATCGACTGTTGAAGTTGGGACGTCCCCCCACCGTCGCGGATCTTGACGGCGAGGTTGTCGTTATGTCGGAGCGGGGAACACATCCGGAACTGCTCGACGGGTTCGCGGAATTCTTCCGCGTTCACAACATCCACCCCATTCTGCGCGAGTACCCTGCAAAGTCGCCTGCGGAGCTCATTGACCTCGTGGCGTCGGGCTTCGGCGTCATGATCGCTGTCAACGACGCCTTCTCCTACCCGGCCGAGCGCGCCTTGGTGAGCCGACTGAGGCTCGAGGGACCGAAAGCTACCTATTTTGACGTGATCATTTGGCGGAAAGACAACACATCGTCGCTCGTACAAGAGTTCGTGGAGCTCGCCTCGAATATTTGCGTAGGGTCTGAACCTAAGGACGGCGAGGGTGGCGGAGTGCGAATGATCGTAGAGAGCGGGAGAAGCTGAAACACTAACGCGACTACGAAGGGCCAAGGGATGTTCGACGACGCACTGAGGTGGCTTGCCCCTCCCAGAACGTCCGATCGAGTCGTTCATCAGTCGGCTCCGAGCGAGTACCTGAACGGGCAGCTCCTCGGGACGGTCGTCGAGGCCGGGATGCCTCTCGAGGACTGGGAGTCGACTACAACGTGAACAGGCCTCACAACGTACCCGGCTGCCCATTGCCTGGCCGAGGTCATCGAGGTTGGCTTCAACCGATAGGAACCAACGCTCGTATGGTGTGTTGACCAGACCAGCGCCCCGGTACATTGGCCCACGGTAGGAGAATGGGCACGATGCCACGAGGGAAGACCGCAGACCTCGCCGACTACGAGCGCCGCTATCGCGAGCTGCTCGCTGAGATCACCGAGATCGGTTTCTTCCGCTCGGGCAGCGTCGCTTCTCGCTACAACTACTGCGGCAAGGCAATCTGCCGCTGCCACGCTGATCCGCCGCAACCGCATGGGCCCTACTTCCAGTGGACCGCCAAGGTGAATGGCAAGACCGTCAACAGACGACTCAGCGCCCGCGAAGCCGAGTTGTATCAGGAGTGGATCAGCAACGACCGGCGGTTGCGGGCCTCATCGACGAGCCGCGCGTACTGCCGAACAAGGGACGAATCTGATCCGAAGCCGAAGTGAAGGTAAGGTAGCGGCTGGCTCGGCCATCATCGTTAGGTCGAGCAGGCTCAGTCCCTCCGGATCCCCTGAAGGTGCTTGTTCTGCCTTGCCATAGATGTTGGCTCTGCCAACCGCCCCCTATCGATCCGGACATGAGGTTCTCCACTCATCCGGCTCTCCGACACCGTTCACCGTCAGGCTGCAGACCAGTAGCGCACCGTTCCGCTGAGACGGTAGATCCCCAGGTCGGTCATCCACCCATGGGTGAAGCGGGTGGCCCAGTTCCGACCGTGGAGCCCGTACTTGTCACTGGCCAACATGGCCATCCGCTCATGGACATAGCTGTCGATGATGTTGAACTTCCGTGACGAGTTGCCGTGGCGAAAGTAGTTCCCCCAAACCTCGCAGAACGCGGTTGAGATCCTCGACAACGAAGTCCAGCGGCAGGCTCGCAGACCGCCGAGCCGTCCGCTGTTTGACCTTGGCCCTCACAAAGGCCATGGCCCGTGGTGATGGCCACTTTTGTAAGTACCAGCTCCCTCGCCACTTCTTCGACTCTCGCATGCGATGCTCGAAGCCGAGGAAGACAACGCCCTCTTGTCCCTCTTTGAGACCCGAGATCCTGGTCTTGTCGGTATGCAGCTGCAGCCCGAGCGGTTCCAGGATCGCCTCGATACGGGCCTTGGCCTCTATGACCCTGGCCCTCGTCGGGGCGAGCACGACGAAGTCGTCACAGTACCTGACCAGCGTCCCCAACCCTGGCCTTCTCGACTCCACGCCTCGTCGAGGACGTGCAGGACGATGTTGGCTATGAGGGGGGAAACGGGTGAGCCTTGAGGGGCACCGGTCACCGAGTCGGTGACCACCCCGTTCTCGAGCACCCCTACTCGAAGCCAGGCCCGGATCAACTTGAGCATCTTGCGATCCGACACCCTCTTGGCCACTTGGACCATGATGGCGTCGAAGGACAAAGAGCCGAAGCAGTCCGAGATATCGGCGTCGAGCACCCAGAACGCCCCTTTGTTGGCGGTTGTGCGCACCACTTAGAGGGCCTGGTGGGCCGACTTCTTCGGGCGAAACCCGAAGGAACAAGGCAAGAAGTCCGCCTCGAAGACCGGCTCCAGGACCATCTTGGCCGCTGTCATCGCCACCCGATCCCGCAAACACAGAATCGAGAGTGGTCTGGTCTTGCCCGGTTGCCCAGGCTTGGGGATGTTGACCCGCCGCAGGGGTTCGGGCCGATAGGTCTCGGCTTCTATCTCTGCGGCGAGTTGGTCGAGGAAGACCCGTACCGCCTCGACGCCTCCGTCTTCGATCGACGCGATGGACACGCCATCGATGCCGGGGCGCCTCGGTTGGTGGCAACGTTGACCCATGCTCTCCACATCACGTCACGGCGGGTGAGCTTGTCGTAGAGGGCATGGAACCGACGCTGTGGATCTTGCTTGGCACTGCGGTAGAGCACACGCTGGAGCGCTTGGAAGGCCTCCACCCCTTCGTCCTTGCTGGTGGCCCTGGCCCGCAAGGGGGCGCTGGCCTGCTGGGGACTTCTGGGGGTGTCCGGTTGATCTAGACCGTTGGTCACTGACCGACTCCCTTCGCTTCACACGCCTGCACCGATGAAGTAGTGGCCCTTGGCATCGGGCGGGGCTATGCGGTCCCTCACCGTCGTCTGCTAATCCCGGTAGGGACCGCCCTTGCGGGCGGCCCCCCGGACAGATCCCGGCGTGCGGGATTAGCGCAGCGGGCTCCTGCCTTGGGTTCTGGCGGCGAAACGCACGCTGGGGTGGGGATGCACAATGCGGGCCGAGGGTAGCCACCGTTCGGCGATTCGGCTGTAATGAGCCCAGGTCATGCGATGGCGCTGGCTTCGACGCCGAAGCGACTGACGCCATGACCATCTGACCTGGTCACGAAAAGCCGACACCGAATCGATGTTGCCGGGCACGGCGTAGTAGGCGAGATGACCTCGCACCACGCTCGCCAGCCAGCGCCCCTGCTCGGGGATGGGCCAGTGAAGGCGCCGCCGAAGCTCGGCTTTCACCTGCTTCAGTTTCGCCCTCATCCTCTTTTTGATGGTGATGCGCCGAAGCCAGAAGCGCCCGTCCTTGGTCTTCCCACACACGTGGGTGAACCCCAAGAACTCGAACGCGTCCGGCTTTGCCAGGCCCCGCTCTTTGCGGTCCGACGCCGCAAAGCGGCCGAACTCGATGAGACGGGTCTTGTCCGGGTGCAGTTCCAGGTTGAACTCGCAAACCGCTTGCGAAGATCGTAGAGGAAATGCTTTGCATCACCGAGATGCTGGAACCCGACCACGAAGTCATCGGCAAAACGGGTAACGATCATGTCGCCCCGTGCGTGCCGCTTCCTCCACTGCCGGACCCAGCGGTCGAAGACGTAGCGGAGGTACACGTTGGCGAGCAACGGTGACACCGATGCCCCCTGTGGTGATCCCTCGGTCGTCGCCGACCATTTCCCATCCTCGATGACCCCTGCCGCCAACCATTTATCAATCAGCCGCAGGACTCTTTTGTCCGCAATGCGATGCTCGAGGAACTTCCTCAACCACGCCTGATCGAGCGTGGAGAAGAAGTTGCTGACATCAGCGTCGAGTATCCAGTTCACCTTTCTCTCTGAGATCCCAACCGCCAGCGCATCCAACGCATCGTGTGGGCTGCGCCCCGGCCGGAACCCGTAGGAAAATCCGAGGAAGTCCTCCTCATATATGGCGTTCAACACCTCGACCACCGCCCGCTGGAGGATCTTGTCCTCCAGCGTGGCGATGCCGAGCGGGCGCTGGCGCCCGTCCGGTTTGGGTATGTACACCCGACGAGAGGGGCTCGCCCGGTAGGCACCACTGTGCACACGATGGAGCAGGTCTTCGAGGTTCGCTCGAAGATCCTGGCCGTAGGCGTCCCATGTCACCTTGTCCACCCCTGGTGCAGCCTTCGGGTTGATGGCCACGTAGGCCGCCCACAGGCGGTTCAAGTCGACATGGTGCAGCAGTGCGGTGAACCGTGCTTCTTTATCCCTTCGTGCTACTTCTCGCACACGGTCCAGCCCGCTTGGCACGCCTTCTCCGGCGCTGTGTCCGGGACGTGTTGTGCTGTCCGTGTTCCCCTCGGCCAACCTCCTTCCCTCCACCACCTCCGCAACCGATCCCCCGGCCTTGTTCGGCGGCTTCGCAGGTACTACGAGGTTGTCTGACTTCCCGGGCTCGTACATCTCAGGCGTGCGGCCTTGGCCTTCCCTGATCGGCCCGACCGGTGATCACCCGGGCGGGCGAGCCCGGGATCTCCCGGTTCTCGCGCATGGAGGTTCCGTACATGCACAGGGTCTCTGACCGCGCGGGACCCACCAGCGACTCGCGATAGCGCTGCTGGCGGTGTTGCCTTCCGCTTCCGTAGACAGCGTCGGCGTCCCGAACTCTGTGATTACGCGGCTCAATAGCCCGGCCTGCACGTGCCCCTGTCAACGCTTCGCCGCCGCCCTCACGGGCGACGACGCATGACTCGGGGTCACCGTGGATCGCTACTCCTTCGGTGTAGAGCTCTTCCATCTCCTCCTCCATGCCGGTTTATCCCGGCGCTCCTGCGACCCCATCCGACTTCCTCTCGACCGCCTGGCACCTCCCCGGGGTCATCGGTTATAGACAGGTATCGCTTCCCGCCACCCACCGTGACGGGCCGAGGAGGATCTCCCCATTTCCGAGGACAACCATCTGACCGTTCCACGCCGACTACGCCGGAGGGTTCTTTGGTGCCCGCTTCCGGATCTCTGGCACCTTCCGTGGTCTTCGCCGATTAAACAGCGGCTCGACTCCCTCTTGTCCTGCCTTTCGGCAGGTGCTTGCTGACGACGCTTATAAGGCCTCGCATACTTCACACTCGCTACGGACCGGTCAGTTGTTTCGCCCCGCTTCGCACCCGTTCTCTCGACCACGCACGGAGGCGTCCCTATCGGGGACCCGGACGTCTCCCCGAGCCAGACCTTCCCTGGCTGGCTGCCTCAGTTATCGCTCGTTCACGTCACGTCATCGGGATTACTCCTTCTGCCATGGCGCCCGAGTTGCTGTGCACACGTTTGATTACAAGCTTAGACTACTCTGTGCCTCGGAGTCTGGGGGCTGCAGAAGACCCGCACCTCGAAAGGGGACGTCATGGGTGTCTTGTTGCAAACAAAAAATTTGAGGGCGGGCTACGGGCCCGTCGTGGTAGTACACGATCTCAACATTGAGGTCGGTGCCGGCGAGGTGGTGGCCCTGCTTGGATCCAATGGAGCGGGAAAGACGACCACGCTCCTCACGCTGAGTGGTGACATCCCGTCTCTCGGCGGCCAAGTACTGTTCGATGGCAGGGTGACCTCGGCGCCCTTGCATCGTCGTGCTCGACGGGGACTCGGGTTCGTGACCGAGGAGCGTTCGGTGTTCATGGGTCTTACTACCGAGGAAAACCTGAGAGTCGGTCGGGGCGAGCGGGAGCAAGCGCTGAACCTCTTCCCAGAACTGGCCTCTCGTCTGAATGTGAAGGCCGGGCTGCTCTCGGGTGGGGAACAACAGATGCTCTCACTTGCGCGTTCGCTGTCCCGTTCTCCGAAGCTCCTATTGGCCGACGAGCTTTCGCTGGGTCTTGCGCCGTTGGTGGTCGACCGGCTGCTACGGGCAGTCCGGAACGCAGCAAACGAAGGAGTGGGTGTGCTGCTTGTGGAGCAGCACGTCCGCAAGGTGCTGAACTACGCCGATCGCGGCTACGTCATGCGACGCGGTCAAATTGTACTCACCGGCGCTGGCGGCGATCTGCGAAGGCAGCTCGAGGACATTGAAAGTACCTATCTCTCAGCGGGAGGTCCAGCGACCGAAGACGAGGACGCTGTGGAGAACGGTTCGAGTCCGCTGGATAACCCAGGCGGTCCTCTCTGATCGGCCGGTCTGCGGCGGTTCCTGGTGTCACGATGGCAGGTTCCTCCACCGGCCCTTCGACGCGGTAGGTACTTCGCGTCCTTTCTGAACTGGCCCATTGCGCATGAATGCAGTAACTAGGAGGGAGTAAACGGACCGTCGTCGAAGACAATCACTTAGAAACCACCGTCGAGGAGGGCCTCGACCACCGGTCCATCTGGTCGCTCGATAGCGGTGCGGCCCACGTGACTCTTGGCCAACCTCCCACAGAGCTCGGTCGAGCCCGCAATCGTGTGCGCTATTTCAAGGTCGTCGACCACCACAGCGGCTTCGTCAACGACAACCACCGCATCGCAATCGGTCACCCAGTCCACGCCGCCGAACCGACGTATGGGATCCTTCATGTCAGCCTCCTTGCTGTTAGCTCAGTGCGGAAACACCCAAGCTCGAGGCGCTGCGCTCCGAGCGCAGTGAGGCTACAATGATTAAAAAAAATGATCGTGTTGTTGCTCTGTATTCCGGTAGTAGTCCTCGACGAATCGCTGTGTGACGGGATGATTCCTGGTGAGCCAGCGTTCGGTGGGCTGTGGGTTGGTCGCTGAGTACCCATGCCAAAGCGTGTCCCCGCGGTGGAACGAGCCATACGAATTCTCAAGTTGCTAGGAGAACAGCCAGAGGCCAAGTTGACCCTGTCGGAATTAGCTGCCAGGGCAGACATCAACCTGTCAACGTGCCACGGCATCTTGACCTGCCTGACCGAAGAACTCATGGTGATCCGACAAGAACCGAGCCGAACATACTCGCTCGGGCCGCTCATGGCCGAGCTCGGCGCCGCAGCAATGAGCCAGCATCTTGGCCTTCCAGACGCTCAAGAGGCCATCACTCGCCTAACCGAGAAATTCCGGTTAACTGGCCTCATCGGCGGTCGGGTGGGTGACGAGATTCTCGTACTAGCTCACACCACCGTCGATGGAAGGCCGCCGGCAACACCTCAAGGTTTCAGGGGACCGATGATCCCACCTTCCGGGGCCCTCTTCATGGCCTGGGCTCCGCCGGCCAGGGTCGAGCGATGGCTGCACGGATTGGGCGATGAGGTCTCAGCGGCCGATCGCCAACACCACATGATGGTCCTTCAACAAGTTCGAAATCGAGGTTATCTGGTGTCGCTTAACGGGACTCTAGGTGAAACGGCGATCCAGTACGCGAGCCGTATGGCGACGGCTCGATCCAAACGGGCTCGACTCCACCTTGCCGCCGAACTGGGCGAGATACTTAGCTCGAAGGAATCCGCTTTCATCGGTTACCCAAGGACAGATTTCATCGCCGCGCCAGTCTTCGGTCCCAACGGGGGTGTCGTCCTGACGATCACCGTCGAGAGCCCCGACGGAACGTTGCCCAGCGACAGACTCGACGAGATAGCCAGATGTCTGATCGATGAATGTGGCGTCGTGAGTGCACGCATTAGTGGCAGGGATCCAACGAACATCGTTTGATAGCACGACAATGCACGTCACGAGGCCCGGCTTGAATCTCCCTTCCTCGTAGCCGCCAATTCCTCCCGCGTGATATAGGTAGCGTCGGCCCGCGGCCGGAAGTTCAAGAACGTCAGCCCCTGTGGGCCGGACTTGAACGCATACAGAGTCTTACCTGGAACGAAAATGGCACTCCCTTGCGGAAACACTTGCCTTCCGAGGTGAAGCTCTCCCTCTAAAATGAACATGATCTCGTGTTCATTGTGGGCATGCGCATTGAACTGGAAATCCGGGTCGCACCGCACCTCGAATAGCTGCGATTCGTCGGGGCCGCCCGGGAAGTAATACCCGATTGCTTGGTGTTCTAGCTCCTCGTCGGGGATTTTGGCGGACATCTCTTCATCCCACGGTTGGGCGCCAAAGAGGTCCTTTACTGGTGTTACGAGCAAGTCGGCTCTCCGCATCGTTCTGATTGCTGCCATCCGATCCTCCTTCATCAACTGTGATTTAGTGAAAACTTTGCGATTCTGTGCCTCGCACCGGATACGACCCATGGACACGGCGTGGCAGTCGAACCATCGCTCGCGTCCGCCTGGGCAATCCGCCCTTTCATGTCCGCTCCGCTGCGACTCCGACCACCCATTTTCTCCAGTGCGTAGCCTCCTTCGCTCTATACTAACCAGAATCACAGCGTGAGCGGCAACTGACCGGCCAGCCCAGCCTGGCTCCTGGCCGCGATAGCGCTCGCCGGTCTGATGGCCAGGCCGACTAACCGAGGTAGCAGATGTAATCGGTCTGGGGTATACTCTAGAAAAAGTCGGGAAGTTGATTTCTCCATAGAGAAGAGTTCGGGCTGGCAATGGCTGGGCGATATGTGACCGCGTCGATCACGAGAATGTTGGCCCCACGTGGTCCGACTCGGGCTCGTGGACCGAGCGTCAAAGATGGATGGAGCCAGGAGAGTGTAAATGTCCAAGAGCGACGAACTCCTCGATCTCGTGAATGGTTTTGTTGCCCAGCACGACCGACAAACGGCCACGCTCCTCCCCGATCCACCGCGAGCCGTCCGATACCACACCATTATCTCGGTTGACGACCACGTCGTCGAGCCGCCCGATACATTCGAAAACAGGCTGCCAAAGAGGTTGCAGGAACGCGCGCCTCGGGTCGTACTTCTCGAAGGCGGTGGCGAGGCTTGGCAATTCGAGAATCAGCTGATCCCAAACATCGGGCTGGCCGCCGCATCGGGCCGCCCGGCCCGCGAATGGGGTACCGACCCGGAGCGGTTCGCCGACATGCGAGAGGGAACGTGGAATCCTGACGCCCGAGTAAGAGATATGGACCTCGACGGTGTTTACGCCTCGCTGAACTTTCCGTCGTTTCTTCCGGGCTTCGGTGGAAACCGCCTGCAAACCCTTACCAAGGACCTGCAATTGTCCCTCGCATGCGTTCGGGCGTACAACGATTGGCATCTTGAAGCTTGGGTGGGAAGTCATCCTGACCGATTCATTGCCTGCCAGCTTCCGTGGTTACACGATCCCCAATTGGGTGCTGAAGAAATCCGCCGAAACGCCGCACGTGGCTTTAAAGCCGTGACGTTCCCCGAACACCCTGATTGGATCGGTTTCCCGTCAGTGTTCACCACGCACTGGGACCCGTTCATGCAAGCGTGCGCGGAGACGGGCACCGTCGTGTGCCTGCACACAGGATCGGGTGGGCTTCCGAACATGGGAGAAGGCGCTCCGGCGTCGTTGGCGTCGTTGGTTTTCGGCTCCTACGCGCTTATCCCTACGGCGATGTGGTTATATTCTCTTTACCCTGTTCGATTCCCTGATCTCAAATTCGCCATCTCAGAGGGCGGAATCGGCTGGGTTCCCGGGCTGCTGGACCGGCTCGACCACCTGTTGCGTCACGTCGACAACCCCGCGTACTTCGCCCCATGGGACAAGGTTGATCTCCGTCCTTCAGAAGTCCTCCACCGCAACTTTTGGTTCTGTGCTGTTGACGATGCGTCGGCATGGTCCAATCGCCACCGGATAGGCGTTGATCGAATACTTATCGAGGTCGACTACCCACATCCGGATTCGAGCTGGCCCAACAGCCAGGCCCAGTTCCACGAGCAGCTTGCCGATGTCCCATCGGACGAGGCGGCCGCTATCACCTGGCGCAACGCTTCGGAGCTCTTCGGGCATCCGGTCCCGGTGGCCGTTCAGGCCGATCCCAACGCGTTCTAAGTTCAGGGTCAAGCTCTACGTTGGACTGGAGGCAGCATGCGATCACGGGCGATGGTGATGACCGGTGTCCGATCGATGGAGATCCGGGATTTTGATGTCCCCAAAGAACCGCCCCCCTCCGGAGCCATTATGCAGGTACTCGTGAATGGCATATGTGGAAGTGATTACGACCTCTACGTCGGTCACCTTGACCCTCGCTACACGCCATTTCCCATGATTCCGGGGCATGAGATGGTCGGGCAGATCACCGAGATTGACCCGCTCGCGGAACTAGCCTGGGGTGTTACCGCAGGAGACCGTGTTGCCGTCGAACCGATTATCTCCTGTGGAGAGTGCGACGAATGCTTGGCCGGACGGCAGCGATTCTGTGCCCGTGCGAGCGGCTACTCCTCAACGTCCATCCATGTTGCGCCTAGCCTTTGGGGAGGAATGAGTGAATACATGGTGCTCCGACCCGGCACCCGCCTTCACAAGGTCCCGCCCGACCTCTCGGACGAGGATGCTGGCCTGTTCAATCCATTTGGGAACGCCTTCGAATGGACCGCCAGAGTGGGGCGAGTTCAGATAGGCGATCGCGTGCTTATCACTGGTTGCGGTCAGCGGGGCCTAGCTTGCGCCGTCGTCGCCCAAGAAAGTGGCGCCTCTCAAGTGATCATAACGGGTCGGTCTCGAGACGAACACAAACTCAGGTTGGCAGCGGATTTTGGTGCGACCGACACTATCAACGTCGAGCTTGTCGACACCGTCGAAGCGGTCCTAAACGCGACCGGAGGAAAGGGCGTCGACAAGGTCATCGACACCGCACCAGGCTCGACAGACACAATCGTCCACGCCGTGCATGTGCTCCGCAACGAGGGGACGCTCGTCCTTGCTGGCGAGAAGGGACGGGATATCGAAGGATTCCGAACCGACTGGATACACCGCAAGGCTCTCAGCATTCTCGGCGCTTTTGCCACGACATCTTGGTCGACCGCGCAGGCGATCCGCATTCTTTCCGAGACCGATTACCCCTTTTATAAGCTTCACTCCCACACGGTTGGGCTACGCGATGTGGAGCGAGGGATCAAGATGCTGGGCGGCGAGATCGAGGACGGTGACGTGCTCCACATAAGTGTTCGCCCCTCGCTTCCATAGGACATCATTCTGCGAGTCAGCAGCACCTATCTCGAATCTCCGAAATCCTCATCCACGACACATGGCGTTGAACGACCGTTGTCGGCGAAAGCGCAAGTCTATTGGGGAGGTGGGATGCAGCATCGGAGCCCAGACGTCCACAATGCGGATCGGCACGCCCTTCTGCTGGCCGCAATGCCAAAGGAAACACAGTGCCCTTGGCAGAAGAGGCAGCGTTCGTTAACATCTGGAGCGCCGGGACACTGGAGCTGGGGGTAGACGCCGATTAACACGTTCAGAGTTCACCCAGTGGCCGCGCTCGATGCATGCGGGAGGTCCGGTGCCACTGGGAAGAAAATAGCTTGACCTTCGTGACTCCAACGTACCGACGCGATGTAACGTACCGACGCGATATGGCGTGGCTTCTTCGTCCGGCGCCGACGCCCGCATGACGGGAGAACTCGGGATAGCTCTCCTCGCAGCCGCAAGTCGCCCGCTGTTTCTTCCCGAGCGAACGCGAATGGCCGCAACCCCAGCTCCATCCTCGCGGAGAATCCGCCGACGTCGCCGATCAATGGAACGCCTATATCGCCCGCTACGGCGTTTGGAGGGCACCTCGCAACCATCCCAGACCAGAGCCGATCGGTTTTACACATGGCGTTGGACGAGACCTTGAGTGGGCCGAGTGATAGCGAGCCTAACGAAGAGGAGGTGCCTTCACTCATTCTGAGTGCCTCGGCCCCGATTGCTCGTACGCCACCGCCTGTTCGGGCGGCTCGTCCTCCACGTCCTGGCCAAGGTAAGCCGCAATTACGGCCTGATCCCGGCGAAGGTCTTCCGGGTGTCCTTCGGCGATCTTTCTGCCGAATTCGAGCACAACCAATCGGTCGCATACCGACATTACCAGGCCCATGTCATGTTCCACCAGCATTATGCCCAAGCCCCAAACCTCTGCGAGACGACGAATCATGTGAGAGAGTTCGCGTGTCTCGGCGTCGTCGAGCCCCGCTGCCGGCTCGTCGAGAAGCAAGATCGAGGGCTGCGCTGCCACGGCGCGCGCTATGCTGACCAGTCGACGTCGCCCGTAGGGGAGTGCGCCAGGGAGGTCGTTGAGGTAATTCGTCAATTTGAACTCTTCAACTGCCGCGCTTGCGGCTGGTGGCAGCGGACGATTGTCGGTGCGGATGAGGTTGCTGACATAAGCAAGCTTGTCTCGTGGGTCGGACGAAGCACGAAGATTTTCGAGAACGGTCAGATCTTCGAACAATTCTAACGATTGCCATGAGCGACTGACCCCCCTGCGAGCACGTTGGAAGGCAGAAAGACCTTGCAGGGGACGATCGTCGAGTACAATCGTACCGGCACTGGGCTGCACGAAACCCGTGATGGCGTCGATCATCGTGGTTTTCCCGGCACCGTTTGGGCCGATAAGTCCGAGAACTTCGCCCGACTTGACATGTAGGCTGACTTCAGACAGCGCGACGACACCACCGAAACGGACGGTTACAGCGTCGATTTTCAGGTGGGCTGGCCGAACCTTAGCGATTTGATTCGAATGGCCATCAGCACCTGCGGAGAAGGTGGCAACACTTCGCGTCCTGATTCGTTGATAGCGGCGGGCACGATAGCTCCCGATGAGATGGCCGCTCAGCAGGTCGATCTTACCTGTGGCGAACTGGCCAACGATTCCGTCGGGATTCAAGAGCAGTGTCACCAACAGGGAGACCCCACCGATGACGGTCAACCACTCGTCAAGGCTGCCAAAGTGATTGAGAATATACGATCCAATGCCGCCTGGGTAGAAGCCAGATCCGGGAATGGAGCCGCTGACATAGCCCACACCACCGATCACCGTGTCGCCGACGAGGTTGATACTGGTGAAGGGGTCGAAGTTGGAGTAGACGATCGAGTAGGACTGAAAGGCGAAGAGAATCCCACCGAGGCCGGCGAGGGCCGAGGACAACCCGAAGGCGAAGATCTTGGAGCCGAGAACACTGACGCCGATTGACGCAGCCGCACGCTCGTTCGTGCGTATCGCCACCAGCCTGCGGCCGACGCGGCCCCGTCGGACGTTTGTCACGATAAGGCACGCCAAAACGAACCATACCAAGCAGAAAATGGCGTAGCGGTTAGGATATTTGATCGGATCGATGTCGATCCCCAAGAAGTTCGCCGCGCCCACATTTGTTCCCCCAATGCCTCCGGTGTAATTGGGGTTCTCGAGAAGCACCTCTTGGATGGTGAGCCCGAGCCCGAGGGTGACGACCGCCAGGTTGACTCCTCGGGTCCGAAGGGCGGGTAGCGCGAAGGCCATGCCGATGGGAACGGCTGTGACAACGCCGATGAGCAGGGCCAAAGCGAACGGGAGATGCGCAACGGCTACCAAGCGCCCCGCCACGTAAGCACCCATACCGGCCAAGGCGAACTGGCCCAGAGACACCTGGCCCGCATAACCGGTGAGCACCACGATCGAGAGCAGAATGACCCCGGCGATCAGCATGACGTTGATTGCGATGGTCAGAGCCTGGGGAAAGAAGGTAAGCATGCCCACCGTTAGGAACGCGCTGATGACGACGATCGCTTTGATCTTGGGCACACCCGAACCGAGTTTGGGCAGGCGCTCGAAAACCTGGCTGCGCAGTGGCAGCGCCCGCCCTCGGACCACTAACACAATAATGATGAAGACGAAGGGGAGAGCGTCAGACCATCCGGGCTGGGATACGTAGCGGGCCATTTCGGACTGGGCGATCCCGATTACCACCGCCGCCGCAAGCGTCAAAGGGAACGAGGTAAAGCTGGCGAAAAGTGCGGCAGCCATAGCGGCGATCACGAGGAGCGTCAGGTTGGTGACTTCCAGGCCCGACAATGGCACAATCAAGATGCCGGCCACGGCGGCCAACGCCCCCCCAAGGCCCCAGGTCGCGGCGGCGAAGACGTCGGGAGACCATCCGAGCGAAGAGGCGGCCCGCTGGTTCTCGGCCGCCGCTGTGGTGGCCAGTCCGAGTGTCGTGAACCTGCTTGCTAGGTACAACACGGCCGAGATGGCAACGGCGATTAGCAGGAGCCAAAGCTGGTCGACCGGGACAGCGGCGCCGAAGATGTTGATGACAGTCTGTGGCAGCGAGGACGGCACTTGAATCAGGGTGGAGCTGTAACGTATGGTTGCGATTCCTTCAATGACGGTTAGAACTCCCAAAGTTGCGACGAGTCGCACCAGGGACGACGCCTGCCTGAGCGGTCGCATAATGAGAAGATGCGTGAGCATCCCGAGTATGCCGACAGCTGACACGGCAATGACGAAAGAGACGACGAATGAGTCATTGTGATTGTCGTGAAGCTCGTAGAAGATGTAGGCGCCGACCATGGCGTAGGCACCCTGCGCGAAGTTGAGCACGCCGGACCCTCGGTAGATGAGGACCAATCCTTGCCCCAGCAGCGTGTAGGCAGCACCGATACCCAACCCGAGGATTGCGAACTGGAAGACTTCACGCATCGGGGCTCCTTGTCACATCAAATCAATCGATGGCATTACAACGCTTCATGCGAAACCGGCCCGTCGTCCCAATGTTCGTCTCGGATTTGCCTAGATATGTGAAGGACTATTTTCCGGAGGGCGGCGGATCGATGCTCATCGGTGATTGCCCGACGCCGGCGCTTCGAACTCGTGAGGGGACACCCGCCCATCTCTTAGAGCATATCGATCCCTCATCGGGAATGCTCGAGCCCCTCAATGGGATCGCCCGCACCGTTGTCGAAATGGGGCCGATGGGTACGCCGCATTGCACAACCGCCTCGCGGTCTGAATGCTGTCGACGCCAAGCTTTATCTGAGCGAAAAAGAGATACCCTGCCACAGCGAGTCGCGCTGTACCCTCAGCCCCCTCACCACCGATTACACAGCGGACAAGCAAACGGCGTACCGAAAATTAGTAACAAAATAGCGCGCGGAATTAGTCACCGATGGGCAACAGATCAGGACGCCGTTTGCTACGAGGGTCGTACGGACGGGACGCTGGGCAGATAGTCGAGGCGAGCTCGACAAAGTCCTGAACGAGCGGCGATGTGTTGTCTTTCCGCCATATAATCACGTCAAAGTAGGTTTCTTTTGGTCCAGCAAGCGTCAGGATGCTCACCGAGCTGTGCTCGGCAGGCTCGGAGAAGGCGCCGTCGAGGCAGATCATGACGCCCAGGCCCGACGCCACGAGGACGACGAGCTCGGCGGGTGACTTTGCGGGGTACTCGCGGAGAATGGGGTGGACGTCGTGAACGCGGAAGAATTTCAGCGAACCGGTCGAGCAGTTCGGGATGTGTTCCCCGCTCCGCCATAACGATGACCTCGCGGTCGAGATCCGCGATGGTGGGGGGACGCCCCAACTTTGTAAGCCGATGGTCCACCGGCGTGACCAGGGTGCCCCAGTGCCTTCTCGACAGGATCCTCACGTCGAAGACCCGAGACTCATCCATCGAAGTGGCTGACGCGAGGGAGGACAGCCCGAGGTCGAGATGGCCGCTCCTAACAGCTCCGTCGATCTCGGCGACCGTGAGGCACGTGGGTAAGAGGTCGATTCCCGGCACTGCGAGACGGAAGGCCCTACTCAACTGCGCCATGAGGTCGCTGGCCGCTGCGCGGTAACCCACCGCTAAATGACCGATCGGCGATCGTGAGGAGTTCAGGGCGAGGAGACGCATCGTCTCCACCTCGGCAAGCACTGCCCGAGCGTGATCCAGCATCAACAGGCCGAACTCGGTTAGACGGACGCGGCGACTGGTCCGCTCGAGCAGCTCGACACCCAGCTGGCGCTCGAGGAGCCGGACGTGTTTGCTCACCGCAGAATTTGAGAGGTTGAGACGCGTAGCGGCTTTGCCGAAGTGGAGTTCCTCCGCGACCGTAACGAAACAGCGGAGCTGTCTGAAGTCGAAACCGGTAGTCCCCACCCACATTGTTACAGCTCCCTCAGCGCCCGTCCCCAAGACATCGAGTCTCTCGACTAACTCCTTTAGACGCTAGCACCGGGCGGTCGCATGGCGAGCGTTGTTGCCTCATTGACCAGGTCGTTCGCTTCCGAGCGTTAGGCGCGAACAAGCCGCGTAAGCCCGTCAATCATGCACAAAAAGTGCACGATCTGTTGCGAGATCGGACCTTGATAAACCTCGGCGCGAAGTATCTACTTGCATTTGTGACAGTCGAGGATGCCGTTTGTGACGGATTCGTCGTGGACGGCACAGGGGGTGAGCCTTTGCAGGCCGACGTGACGATTATGGACGGCACTTTCGTGTTCGTCGACAAGACCGACCTGCCAGGCGCCAATTCGATGCAACGGGCTTGGTCGCGGCCACGGGTTTCATCGACTTCCGCACCCACTACGAAGCACACGTCCGCTGGGACCCGAGCCTCCCGACCTCCTCGCTGCACGGCGTGTCGACTGCATTGCCGGCAACTGCGCGTTTACGATCGCGCCCGTAAGCCCGAACGACACCGAGTGCATGCGAAGCCTCTTCGTCCCGGGTCGAGGACATCCACCAAGCTTGCCGAGAGGACGACGTGCAGTGGGGTGCTTGGTCCTCCTTCGGGCAGTTCTCTTCCGAGGCTCCGTGGCCATCAACATCGGGTTTCGTCGTGGGTCACTCCGCCATTCGTCGTCTGGTGATGGAAGAGGCTGCGGTCGGGTCCCGGGCTGACGAAGGGCGGTTGGAAGATATGGAGCGCCCCATTCGCGTCGCCCTTTCCGAGAGTGCGCTCGGCCTCTCCTCCTGGTGGCGCTGTGGCGAAACGCGCCGATCGGACCTGGGAGGACCTTCAAGCATCGGACCGTGCCTCCGATCTCGGAGCAACGGTGGGGCGGCTGGTCCTTCACGGCCCGATGCACGTGCTCTGTCACTAGCGGATCCTCTTGCTTATAGCTGCGTGCCGGTACGGCGTAGACGTGGAGACGATTCGGCGGTATACGACCGACGATCTGGCATGGGCGTGAGCCTTCATTAAGGTTCGGCCGGAATGGCTTCCCCAGCTCGAAAGAGAACAGCGGGGCGTTCGAGCGAAAGGAGAATGCCGAGGTGAGACGGCGCAAAGCAGATGAGATCCGTGCCGACCTCGGACATCCGGTGATCGACGCGGACGCGCATATCGTAGAGTACACGCCAGGCATCCTCGACATCGCCGCCGAAATAGGGGGAATGAAAGTACGGAAGAGCATCGAGGATGCGTTGGCCTCCATCGAACCAGGTGGCGCTGCGATCAATCGCCTTTGGAATTCGCAAACGCCTGCTGAACGACACGCGACGCGAACGCCCCGAAGCTCGTGGTGGGGTCTTGCGGGGGACACGTATGACCGCGCCACGGCGATGTTTCCCTCGTTGCTCTACGAGCGGCTGCCGGAGTGCGGCATCGACTTCTGCATCCTCTACCCGTCGTTGGGGCTAACCCTGCCACACGTGATCGAAGACGCCGAGGCGAGACAGGTGGCCTGTCGCGCGTACAATACGTTCTACGCCGAAGCCTGTCGCAAGTACTCCGATCGCCTGACGCCGGCCGCGATCATTCCGATGGTGAGCCCGACGGAGGCGCTGGAGGCATTAGAGCACGCGGTGGAACAGCTCGGTCTAGGCGTGGTCATGTTGCAGGGGTACGTGACTCGCCCGGTTGAGGCCTACGGGGCGTACCCTCCGCCTGTCAGCGCTCGCCTTCGTTGGATCGACGTATTCGGCATGGACAGTGACTATGACTATGATCCCGTATGGAACAGGTGCCAGGAGCTGGGCGTCAACCCGTCCTTTCACTCTCCGGGCATGGGCTGGGTCTGGGCCGCTCGAAGCTCTACGTCGAGTTTCATGTACAACCAGATTGGGCACTTTGCCGACGCGGACGAGGCTCTCGCTAAGGCCCTCTTTTTCGGAGGCGTCCTGAGGCGATTTCCGCACCTCCGTTTCGCGTTCCTGGAGGGTGGTGTGTGCTGGGGTGCCCGATTGTTGCAGGACCTCGCCTCACGGTGGGGCAAGCGTGGGGGGCCCTTCATCGATCATCTCAACCCCCTCAAGGTCGATCGGGAGTGGTTCGTTGAACTCGTCGCGAGGTACGGCGGTGACGTCGTCGGCGAGACGCCGGCGGCCGAAGCCGCATTACAAATCTTCGGCTCCTCCGGAGACTTGATCGACGAAGGACAACAGCGAAAGGGCTCGCTTGACGAGTTCAAGGAGTCGGGGATGGAGAACGTCGACGATCTCGGGCGACTCTACGCGGAGCGCTTCTTCTTCGGCTGCGAGGGAGACGACCGTCTAATCCCGTGCGCTTGGTTCAACGGCCTGCCGGCGGAGGGAGGCGTGAAACCGATGTTTGGTTCTGACATCGGGCATTGGGACGTCGGTGACGTCACCGAGCCATTGGTGGAGGCGTACGAGTTGCTCGAAGACAACCTCTTAACCAAAGAGCAGCTGAAGCAGTTCACCTATCTCAACGCTCGGAATTTGTACGGTTCTGTGCTCCCCTCCAACATTGATGCCGTCACCAGATTGCAGGTGTGACGCGGTGCGGCGACCGAGACGGGAGTATTGCGAGACGGGAGTATTGACAGTGCTGGACGTTGCGATTCGTGGCGGACAGCTTGACGGTACGAGAGCACCACGGCGCGTGGCCGGCCTTGGCATCGTCCAAGGGCGGGTGGTCGAGATCGGAAAGGTGCATAGAAGTATGCGGCAGATGATCGAGTTCGATGGATCATCGTCGTCCGAGGGTTTCGTCGATCTGCACAAGCACTTCTACGTCAACACGGGGCATCGCCTCCCATCGATCGCCGCGACAGGGTGTTCGAAAATCTCAATGCCGCACGAAAGCGCTCCGGTGCTGTTTCGATCGACAATTTCGCGAATATGCCGGCTTTCGCTTCAGCGACGACACCACGGGATCTTCGCCAGCCGCCTGTACTTCAGTTGCAAGGCGGGCGACCCAATGATCGGGTTCGCGTGCGAGGAAGACAAGCTGCTCCGCGGCATCCGGATGAATGCGACGTTAGTTTCCGTCATCGGGCGCTGGGGTGTTGCTGGACGTGTGCCGATTGCTCTAAGAGGATTGGGAACTTGTCGAAGACGGCCATGTTGATGAAGAAGGCTTCAGGTGTACTTTCGTATCCGTCGGGGCGAATGAGAGTGTCGGACGCTGGCTCGATGTTGTCGTGGAGAATCATGAAAAGGGGAAACCGATGAGAGGGCATTTTCGGAAGTCAACCATGGCGTTGTCAGCAACGGTGATGGCTGTCGTGCTCGTCGCGACGGCTCTGGGCGACGTTGGGGCGGCCGTTGCCGGTGCAACGAGTGCGAAGACCACCAGTGCCAACGTTTTGCGCATCGGCAACATGTCGCCGATCGGAACGTCTGTGGAGAACGACCCAGACGTGATCGGTGCGCTAGCAGCGGCCATCCGCTATGTGAACCACCACGGTGGACTCAACGGGCATCAGCTGGTGCTCGACGAGTG
The DNA here is from genome assembly GCA_963779735.1 of uncultured Acidimicrobiaceae bacterium. Taxonomy (GTDB): domain Bacteria; phylum Actinomycetota; class Acidimicrobiia; order Acidimicrobiales; family RAAP-2; genus Bog-473. The sequence goes on along the minus strand of CAVZZJ010000007.1, from coordinate 326,214 downwards.
CAACCCAGGCATCGACCCTAACCAAGGCGCCGCGTGTGCCCGGAAGTTCCTTGCCGATCACGACATCGCCGCAGTCAAGGACCTTGTCATCGAAGGTGGCGGAACCGTTTCTGACATCCTTTCGAATGGCGGGATACCACAGATCGGCAACACGCCGCTGACACCCCAGGAGTACAGTGACGCAGGGGTGTATCTCACGGAATCGGGAGCGGTTGCCGACTTCGCCGCAGACCTGGTCGCGCTCAAGCAGAAGGGCGTAAAGAGCATCTACCTGGCTGGCTATAACGCGGCAGCATCGGAAGGCTTGGTCGACCTTATGAAGGGTATGGCGGCCAAGGAAGGTTTGGCCGTGAACGGATCCAACCTGATGCCGTTGACAACGATCGACATGTCACCATACGCGGAGGCGGTTATCGCATCTCATGCGCAAGCGCTCATCGCGCCAATCGGTGACGCGCAACTGATCGCATTGGTAAAGGCCATTAGCCAACTCGGCGGGCACGTCGTCGAAGCTAACAGTGCCTTCACCCTAAACAAGTCGGATCTCACCCAGTTGGGCTCTCTGGCTGACGGTATGATCCTCGCGGGAACGGTACCACCGCTCAGTGCTGCGAACCGATTCCCCGCGATCAAGGAGTTCGAAAGTCAGTTGAGTGCCGAGCTAAAGACAGGCGATCAGGATGCGTCACTTAAGACCTACACGGACTCTGCCCTTGTCGCGTGGACGTCCTTGCAGGCGTTGTTCCAAGTGGCGGGACATCTCAAGACCGTTGATGCGGCGACCGTGTGGTCGGCAATGAAGAAGGCGCACGGTATCGAACTTGGCGTAATTCATCCGTGGACACCGGGGGCACAAGGGCCAACCAACTTCAAGAACATGTCCAATCCTTACGAGTACATCGATACGGTCAAGTCAAGCACCACGTATCCTCTGTTCTCTAGCCCTATCGATGTCTCGAAGGTGTTAGGAAGCTGATTGGAAGCGTGTGACGTGACCGTTAGTAAGGTGATTGGAGGTGTGTGACTTGACCGATGGTCGATGGAACGTCCGGTGGCGTGATCGACGGTGGGAGCCGGAGCTCGTGACGGAGCTTTACCGTCTGATGCTTCGTTGCCGCAAGTTCGAAGAAGAAGGCCAGGTCCGGTATATGCGAGGGGACTTCATCGGTCCGTACCATTCATGCGTCGGCCAAGAGGCCACGCATATCGGGGCAGCAGCCACGCTCCGGCCCGACGACGGTCTGACCTGTACGCACCGCGCGCATGGCCAGCTGATCGGAAAGGGGGCCGCACTGCCGGGACTGGCCGCAGAGATATGGGGGAAGGTCACCGGCTTCGCCAAAGGAAAGGGCGGGTCCATGCATGTGGCCGACGTATCGGTAGGTTGCATCGGCACCTCCGCACTCCTCGGCGGCAGCATGCCGATCGCCCTAGGAGGGGCCCTTGCTCACAAGTTGGACCGCTCCGACCGTGTTGTTATGTCCATGTTCGGGGACGGCGCGGTCAACGAGGGGATCTTCCACGAGACGCTCAACTGGGCAGCCGCATGGAAGTTGCCTGTGATCTTTCTGTGTGAGAACAATCAGTACAGTGTCACGGAATGGTTTCGTGACACGATGGCGGGTGATTTCATATCCAAACGGGCTCTAGCGTACGAGATGCCGGGTGTGACGGTTGACGGCCAAAATGTGCTTGAGGTGTACCACAACTGTGCGGAGGCAGTCGCCAGAGCGAGGTCAGGCGGTGGTCCGACTCTGATCGAGTGCATGACCTATCGGTATCAAGAGCACAGTCTGAGGATGTTGCTTCCCCAAGACCGAACAGGATCGCTCCCCTCGGGCTCCGAGTACAGATCCCAGTGGGAGGTCGAGCAGTGGCGCCTTAGGGATCCCCTGAAGATGCTCGAAACGTGGGCGGACCAGCTGATGGATGCAAAGCGGATCGCTGGGATCGCGGAGGAGGAGGAGGCCGCGGTTGCGGAAGCGTGGAGATTCGCGGAGAGGTCCCCCTGGCCCTCTGAGGACGAGCTGTGGCTAGACACGTGGAGCGATCCCGTTCCCGACGAACAGCGGGTGGTGCTCACGTGAGCCGCATGGCGCTCCCCGAGAGGCAAGAGAAGAACGACTATGCGGCGAGCGGGGTGAGCACGCACGGTCTGAATTTCCTCGAAGCAAGGACAAGCGCCGTCGCCGAGGAGATGCGTCGCGACGCCAAGGTCGTGCTCTGGGGTGCCGATGTGCGCTACGGATTGAGCGGCCTCGGGGGAGAAGCATTGGTCCGGGAGTTCGGCAACGAGCGTGTGTTCGACGCGCCAGTGTCCGAAAACGCCATGATCGGAATCGCGGTCGGTGCTGCGGAGATGGGGTATCGGCCGGTTGTGGAGCTCAGCGTGGCCAATTTCGCGACCTACGGCTTCGACCAGCTGGTGAACCAGGCTTCGCGCCTTCGTTATCTCTCCGGTGGATTGATGAAGTGCCCGATCGTCCTGAACGTGCGAATGCAGACGATGGCTGCTGGCGGCTGTCACCATACGGACCGCAACTATCCCATGCTGATGAACGTACCGGGGTTGAAGATCCTCTGCCCTTCGACGCCTCGCGCGACCAAGGGTCTTTGGAAAGCCGCTATTCGGGATGACGACCCCGTCGTGATCTTCGAGCGCAACGCCTTATCCGTGCGGCGAGAGCCCGTCCCCGATGGGGAGTTCATCCTGCCCATCGGCAGTGCCGAGGTGGTGCGAGAGGGAACGGACGTCACCCTCGTGTCCATCTGCACGCTCGACGAGTCGTTGGGAGCTGTAGCGCTGCTGGGAGAGGAAGGTATCTCGATTGAGCTCATCGACGCTCTGAGTCTGGTTCCGCTCGATGTCAACACCATTTTGACGTCAGTGGAAAAGACCGGGCACCTGGTCATCGTCGATATTGCCAACGATACGAACAGCGCGGCCTCACACATCGCCGCGATCGCCGCAGACCGTGGGTTCGAGCATCTCCGGGCGCCGATCAAGAGAGTGTGCACGCCGGACGTTCATATACCGCATGCGCGGCCGTTGGAGGCGATCATCTTTCCGACCAAGGAGAGGATCGCGGCGACCGTGGGCGCCCTCGTCAAGCGGACATGACGACCCGACCCATCCGATTGTTGACGGGACAGCCAGACGGAAGCGGAGCGTGACGTGGACATAGCTCTCCGGCTACCCAATTTCGGCGATATGCCGGACGCGACGATTCTGGAGTGGTTCGTCGAGGACGGAGACTATGTCCGTGCTGGTCAACGTGTGGCGGCCATCGAGACCGCAAAGGCGGACGTCGAAGTGGAGGCAATCGCGGACGGGTTCCTCTCGATCGTTGCCCACGAGGGAATGACACTGGTGACCGACGAAGTGCTCGGAATTATCCGACGACCGGACCCTGTCGAGCCTACTTGACGGCCGAGCCGCGTCTGAAGAGGAGGCTCCGAGGTGAGCCCTCGCCACGTAAAGATCTTCGGCGTACAACGTCATGAACTCGGATCTCCTAGGTGACACTCTTCACGGAAACCCTGCCTGAGTAGGGATTATGCCATCACACGAGGCTCTTTACAGGACCGAACTGCTCAGATAGCGTCGGACGATGCCTCAGCCACCGCCGTTTGGGATTCAGTGTGAGGGTGTCGGCTGTGGGAGGTGGGCAACGATCAAGGTGGTTGACAGTCCAAGCGCCTTCTACGCACAAGGCATGGAGTTTGTTGATCCTGCCGAAGTTGGCTGGACATCAACGACCACCGGTTGGCTCTGCCGCGAGTGCGCCGGAACGGACACTTGAGTGGGCGACGGTAAGGGATAGCGTCGGGAACCATGACACCTGTGCAGAAGGATAAGTTGCCTGCGCTCGCCGAAGCTCTGGACTACATCAAGTGGATCAATGAGATGTCGCCCGAGGAATGGAGCACACTGAGCAACCACGACCACGAAGAGTTGGTTCAGCTACTTAGCCTTTGCGAAGTCGTTGTCAATAGCTGGAAGCGGAACAGTGGTCCTGGACGTAACGGTTTCATCGTGCGTCAGTAGGCGACGCTCAACAAGCTGAATATGGCGAAGTCATCGTGCCTTTCCGTTGTAGTGCTTGGCAAGCGCACCCAGAGCGCAACACCAGAACCCAACAATGAAAGCGATCGCCCAGATGCGGAAGATGTGGTGATACTGCAGAGCGTGCCAAGCTTTAGCCCCGACGAGGACGCCAGTACCTACAATCACGAACATCCAGAAGAGCGCACGTTTGGCGTCTTGCTTACTTAGTGTCGGCCCGGTTGAACTCCTCCGTGGCGTCGGTGAACTCCTTCGTGCCTTTGGTGTCGGCATGGAGTAATCACGATAAGGGTGGGGAAGGTTCCTGCCCTTGTTGAGCCGACAGTTCAGGCACGCCTGGTCGTAGGAGTAATGCAGGTTGTCTGCTGATTGTGGCTTGTTCACCATGATCGCTGACGACGCAAATCCTAGAGTCTTGAGACGGTCCCGGCAGCCCAGTCGCTCACCCAAATGTGTGACCCATCGAACACCGATCCGGCAGGAATGTCAAAGCCAGGAACCGTAGCGATGAGTGAACCAGTAGCGGCAGAGAGAACGGTGACTGTCCCCGCATCGTTGTCGGAAATCCACAGATAGCGCCCCGGAACCTGTCAAGCGATTTGAGACACTTTCTCATGACGCCTTCTGTATGAGGACCTCCTCTTCGGTAACGGGCTCGTTGATCCACGCGATGGTGGGGAGCTTGGGTGGTTCGGGTTTGCGGTGGCGGAACCGGGTCGGGTTGGCGGCGTAGGCGGCGTCGAGAGTTTCGCCCCGCTGGGCTCTTACCTCTTCGGCGGTGCCGTAGTGCACTGAGGCCGGGGTGTGATACCCGATCCCCGAATGACGATGTTCATGGCAGTAGTACGCGAAGAACGACTCGCAGAAGACCCGGGCGTCGGCGATGGAACCGAAGCGTTCGGGGAATGCCGGGCAGTACTTGAGCGTCTTGAACTGTGCCTCGCTGTACGGGTTGTCGTTGCTCACGTGGGGTCGGCTGTGCGAACGCTTGATGCCCAAGAAGGTGAGGAGTTCGGCCACCTGGTTCGAGGTCATCGAACTGCCCCGATCCGCGTGGATGGTCAACTGGTCGGGGCCAACGCCGTGACGCAGGACAGCGTCGGCGATGAGATCTTTGGCCAGTTCTCCCGACTCGGAGGGTGCTACGCACCAGGCAACCACGTAACGGCTGAAGATGTCGAGGACGACGTAGAGGTCGAAGTACTCCCCGCGTTTTGGCCCCTTGAGCTTGGTGATATCCCAGCTCCAGCACACGTTGGGTGCGGCGGCCACCAGCTCGGGTTTGACCTTGGCCGGGTGGGCGGCTTGGCGGCGGCGTTCTTTGACCTCGCCGTTGGCCCGGAGGATCCGATAGAAGCTCGACACGCTGGCGATGTAGGTTCCCTCGTCGAGCAGGGTGAAGTAGACCTGATCAGGCGAGCAGTCGACAAAGTGCTCCGAGCGCAGATGGGCCAGCACGGCGTCGACCTCGCCGTCACTCAGCTTGTTCGACGGCGCGGGCCGGGGCTTTGTCGGCGTGGTGCGAGCCGGCTTGCCTCGGCGGTAGTGGGTGGCCCGTGGCCGCCCGACAGCCGCACAGGCGGCCTTGGTGCCGAGCAGGGGCTGAAGGGCGCAGAAGCAGGACTCGATCACCGCTTGGGCCCCTCCTCGCCCTGCTGGGTCGTCTCGGGATCGCTCTGGGCCAGCAGCTGCGCCAAGAGCTCCGATGCTTTTCCCTGGATCTCAAGAGCCTCTCGGTGCTTGGCCAGCTGCTCTTCGAGGCGCTCGTTGCGCCGGCGGAGTTTCTCGAGCTCGCGGTCGGCGTCCGTGCGCTTCTTGCGGTGCTTGGGGGTCAGGCCCGAGAGAGCGCCCACCTCACGGGCCCGTTGCCATTCGACGATGTGGCTCGAATAGAGGCCTTCTCGGCGCAGGAGCGCTCCTTTGCCTCCTTCCTCGGTTATGCGCTCGTACTCCTCCAAGATGGAGAGCTTGTACTCGGCGCCAAAGCGTCGTCTCTTCGGCTTGGGAGCCGGATCGTCATCGGGCACGGCCCCATTCTGGGCGCGTTCCTTCAAGGCTGCTGATGTCATGGTCATGTCTAGGTGTTCCTGTCTCGCCCAAGTGGGATGGTGGCTACTGCAGGTGTCTCACGTCAGCCTGACAGACAGGGGTGCGAGCCTCGCGGATTCCCTATCAGCGACTCTTCCAAGGACGGTGCAAAAGGAAGATCTCCGTCTGCGAAGCGAGGCCGAGGTGGCAGGTGACCTTCTTCGAGGAATCACAATCACGATTGCGAACGAAGGGATTGAGGCGCCCTTGGCGGAGCAGAGCGACGGAGTTCGAGCCATTTCGCTCCTCGCAGTGCTGGGAATGTCACAGAAGGCCGCAAAGATCATAGGAATTGATGAGCCGGAGACCCACCTTCACTCCGCGGCGCAACGCACTATCGGTAGAACGCTCATGAGCGGATCAGGGCAGAGGTGCATAGCGACCCACTCAGCCGCCCTGGTGAGTCAGATGGATCCACTCGACATCGTGGTATTCGGCGCAGATCGCCGGGTGCGTCAACTGCCGATGGCCACGCCCGTAACTTCAGCCGAAGAAGTGACGCGCCACTGGTCAACACGACTGCTGGATCCACTAACGTCTCGCCGCATCATCATTGTCGAGGGTCCCGCCGACAGAATTCTTCTTCAAGGGTTGGCACGAGCTTCGGCCATTAACTTAGATCGGCAGGGAGCTGTCGTTTTCGAACTCGACGGGAGCGGGTTTTTCTCGACCGCGTATTCATTTTTCGGACCACCAGGCTTCGATTTGCCGATCATGGGCTTACTTGATGATGACGCGAAGGAGGAATGGTCCAAAAGCATCGGTATTGCGCCCGATGACCTTGAGAGTGCCGGCTACGTCGTCTGTTGTCCCGACCTTGAGGGTCTCTATGTCGATACTCTCGGAGTGGAGAGGATGCTGCAACTCCTGGACGCTTCTGGAATGGATGGTCGTTACGTCCGCAAGGTTTGTCATATCGACGAGAATTCTACGATAAGCACGGCTCAACTCGCTGAGTTCTGCCGCCATAAAAAACGAAAAGTTCGATCCGCACTGGCAGTTGCAAATGGGATCGGAGCGAACGATGCCGCTCTGTTCGCTCCGATCGTTACATTGCTAGAGGAGTCTTCACTGTGATATCCGCCCACTATGACCTGAGTGAGGGCCAACAACGCTTCGCTGATCTCGCAATCGAAAACATCCTACTTATCGCACCGGCGGGGTGCGGGAAGACCGAGGCACTTGCTGCTCGAGTTGAGAGTCTTGTCCGTCGAAATCTGTGTTCGCCTCCGCGAAAGGCGCTTGCACTCACGTTTTCAAACAAGGCAAAGACGAATTTGGCAGCACGGCTGCGGGCGACACTGGGGTCGGGCTGGGGACGCCATGCTGACGTGATGAATCTGCACGGATTCTCGGCCCGAATTGTATGTGCTCACGGCAAGATGATCGATCTAAACCCCGAACTGAAACTTCCAGAGAAGGTCTGGTACGCACGCACCACCGCATCAGTCGGCGTTAACTACACCAATTCGGCAACATTTGAATCAGACATGAGAACCGCAAAGACAGGGGCGGTGGATGACGCTACTGTGATGAAGCGCCTCGAAGATATCGGAAATTTTCAAGCCATCGCATTTGAGCGAATCTTGCGAGAAGAAGGTCGAATGGATTTCAATGATCTCCTCCGGCACGGTCGACGGATGCTTGAGGTCGATCAGGTGCGGGATCTCTATCGTGGGCACTTTGTCGCTGTCCTCGTAGACGAAGTCCAGGATCTCTCTTGGAATCAGTTCGAGTTGGCTCAGGCGGTTGCATCAGATCGTGGGAGTTACGCAGGAGACCCAGCTCAGGGCATTTACGCGTTTGCCGGGGCAGAGCCGGCGCGAGTATTCGCTGCAATCGAAGACCAGGCATCGGAGATTATCCGACTTAACCAATGTCACAGATCCAGTCCGGCGGTCATTCGAGCGATAAACGCTTTGGCGGAGAGAATGAGTTCGACAGAGTTGGAGTGCGCAGCGCCAGGTCGATTCCCTGGAGGAGGATCAGTCGTAGCGGTTATGCAATCCAATCCTCGTGATGAGGCGACGGTCCTAGTGGAGAATGTGCTGAGACTTGTCGAGGAATACCCTGGTGGAAACATCGGATTCATCGTTAGACGAGGGACTCGACTTGACGCATTGAGACGGGAACTTGATCTTCGCGACCTGAAGTTCGAGGATTGGACTGCACCCACACATGTGCCTCAAGTGGTCGAGCTTCTCTATAGGCATGCGATGGCTGCTGAAGAATCCTCAAACGAGGCGAGCGGGCAGCTCGCACACCTTGGGGAGTTGTGTGCTGAATCAATGGAGGAGTGGGATATCGATTTGCGCGGGGAACTTGCAGCCGCTTGTGAAGAGCTGACCAACCTGATTGAAGCGGGTATGACACTCCGCCAGTCGATTCAGACGTGCAAGCGCGCGAGCGATATTGATGCTCCCGTTGGAGCCGGACTTCATCTGTTGAATGCTCATATTGGAAAGGGCCAGGAGTTTGACTGGGTCGTCGTAGTCGGCCTGGAGGAAGGACTCGTGCCGGACTTTCGAGCCACTAGCGAGGAAGCGCAGCGGGAGGAGCTACGAACACTTCACGTCATGGTGTCGAGAGCAAAGACTGGGCTGGTGATCACTACTTCCGAACATAGCGAAACAAAGTACGGGTTGCGTGCGGCGGAGACCAGTGTCAACGGCCATCAGGAATTCCCCACTGGCGGTCATAAGAAGTCCCCAGGGACGGCCACGAGAATTCCCCGCGGACGGCCATGGTTCTCCCCGGTGCTTTCAGCTGGCCAGGGGCACCACCCCCTTGCCTGAGGTGGCGTCGACCAAGCGGATTGATTCGCCTTCAGTGACGATCACATGGGCGTGATGCAAGAGCCTGTCGACCAGAGCCGATGCGATGGTCTTGTCCATGAGCTGGTCGAAACCAGAGGGGTGCAAGTTCGACGACAGGGCCACTGAGCGCCGCTCGTAGTTGGCGTCGACCAGTCGATAGAGGCCCTCTGCGGCATCGCTCGAGATGGGCATGAGCCCGATGTCATCGACCACGACCAAGGTGACGTTGGCCAAGGCGGCGAAGGCTTTGGACACGGTGTCGTCGACTCGGTGACGCCTGACGATGGAGCCGAGGTCCTCGACGCTGAACCAGGCCACACTCATCTGGACCTCGATGGCAGCGTGCCCCAAGGCCTCGAGCAGATGGGACTTGCCCGTGCCGCTCGGTCCGGCCACCACCAAGTTCTCCGAGCGGGTGACCCACTCGAGGGAACGCAGTGACCTTTGCGTCTTGGCCGGGATGGACGAGCGGGACTCGGTCCAGGTGTCAAAGGTCTTGCCGGCGGGGAAGTGGGCCCTGCGCCTGCGGGTCTCGGTGGTCGAGTGGTCCCGGCCGGCTGCTTCGGCGCTGAGGAGGGCCCGGAGCACGTCAGTCGGGTCCCAACGCTGGGCCCGGGCGGTCAGCACCACCTCTTCGACCTGCTCGCGCACGTACTTGAGCCGCAGCCGCCGGCACAGCCCGATCACCTCGTCGATGGGGACTGCCGGTGCTCGAGTGTCGCTCATGAACGGTCCTCGGCCATCTCGTCGTCGGAGCCGATGCACTCGGCGAGGCGAACGGCCAGGTCTCTGATCTCGCGGCGCAGCGCAGCGGCGTTGTAGCCGTAGCCGACGAAGTGAGCCAGCGCGTCGTCGAGCGGACCGGCTTGGGCGCCACAGAGCCCGGCGACGAAGTCGAGGGCTTCGAGGAGCTCGACGGCGTCGTCGGCCGCCACCTCGACGGGGAGGAACCTCATTGCTCCACCTCGCTCGTCCCGAGGCCCGACCAGGCGGCGGTGCCCTGGGCGAGAGAGTGCTCGGCCGGTGGCACGGCGCGCACCTGCAGCGCCCCGGCTGCGTGCACGATGATCGATTCGAGGTCGCCCTCGTGAAACCTCCCGGCCATCGCCGCGAGCCCGAGCGCCTGGTCGACGGCATCGGTCCCATGTAAGGAAGCGAGGAGCACGGCTTCGCCCATGCGAGCCTCTATGCGCCTCGCTCCGCTCGCCGCGGCCTCGACCAGGTAGCGCTTGGCCCCTTCGCCCAGAGCCAAGAACCGCTCCTCCGAAGCGTTGGTGGCCTGGGGACGGCGCTCGAGGGGATGCGCGGAGCGCTCGGGGTAGTGGTGGTCGTAGAGGGAGGACCCTCCGGGGGGCTGGGCCGGGTGACGGGTTACTTCTCTTGCCCCTGAGCCCTCCCCCGAGACGATGATGACCTCGTCGGCGTGGTGGCGGACCCAGACCCGGGTATCGGCCAGCGTGTGCGGCACCGAGTAGCGGGCTCCTCGAAACGAGATGGTCGAGGACCAGCCCACGCGGCGCGACTCGCCGAAGGCGACCGTGTAGGGGGCGTCAGGGACCCGGTGCAAGAAGCTCAGCTCTCCGGCGAGCGCATCTTGGGGGACCCGACGCGTCACCGAGTGCACCCGGCCGTTGAAGGTGGCCATCGCCGCCGCGCACGCTGCTTCGAGCTCGGCGAAGGAGCGGTACTCGTCGAGCAGGTTGGCTTCGGTCGGCACCAGGTCGGCCTTGGCGATCTTGACGCTGGACTCCGAGCCGCCCTTGGACTCGGGGTCATAAGGCACGCAGGTGCAGATCGTCACTCCGTAGTAGTTCGAGGCCGCCACCATCGTCTCGTTGCGGACCGGGACGCCGGCGATATGGCGGTCGGTGACGGTCTTCTCGTTGTCGGTCAGCACGTAGGTCGTGGCGCCCCCGATGAGGCGGAACGTCCGATCGAGCGCCGAAACGACCGAGGGCATGGTGCGGTCGTGCAGGGCGATGATCACCCGGAAGCGGCTCCAGGCCAGCCAGACGCAGAAGAGCACCGTCTTGACGCCATCGACGAGAGGTCCGTCACCGAAGTCGTATTGGAGCCACAGGCCAGGCTCGGGGATCCAGGGCTTGTAGACCCGGTGGTTGGCGTGGCGATAGGTGGCCTTGAGCGTGGCCACCACCCGCCGGGTGGTGCGTTCTGAGCCGGTGTAGCCCATGGCGACGAGCCGGTCGTGGACGATGTCGGCTCTGACCTTGCCCGAGGAGCGCTCGACCCACTCGGAGATCTTCTCTGCGAAGCCATCGCTCTTCGATGCCCGCTCTTGGGCGGCCTCTTCGAGCGCCAATCCGCTGGCCCGGGCGGCCACATAGCGGGCCACGGTGTGGTGGTCGACGCCGGTCAGTTCAGCTGCGGCGCGTAGTGATTGGGTGAGGTCATAGGCCTCGAGTACGTCCATCTGCTTCTCCTTGGACAACATGGTGTGTTCCTTCCTGGCTCGGTGGGTGCGTTGCAGCTCCATCGATGCCAGGGAGGGACTCTCAAATGGTGGATGCGGGGACATCTCGTGTCCGTCCGCGGGGAGTTCTGTTGGCCATACCTGGGGAGATCAGGTGGCCGTCCGTGGGGAAAACCGATGGCCGCCTATGGGGAGTTTCGCGTGGCCGCCGTCAGACCAGTCCGTGGTGGGCATGTCTTGAGGCCACCGCGACGGATTCGTGGTCCTGATTTCATGAAGACCCTACCTCGGAGGTTCAGTACGTTGTCGACCTCAAAGAGGTACTGGTAGGCGCTGCCCAACTGCTCGATCGTCCATGCATAGTGCGGGCAAAGCCTTGCACGCCCCTATTCCTCTGACTAGGAAAGGGCAATGTGACCACCTCCCGCCATGTACTCAACCCCCACGGACGCTGACGGATAGTCAGCGTCCGAAGCCGCGATCGTGACTCGGCCCCGGTCGCCGGTGACGCGCTCCTTGGTGCTCGGGAACCTTGTACCACGAGGGGACGGTCTGGCGCTCGGCTATCCGCTCATCCGGCACCAGCTCGCGGGGTGAGCTCGTCTTGAATCGATCATGGAGCGCTTCGAGATCGTGCGAGAGATCGTCCACTAACCCCTTGGACGTCTGCGCTTCCCCTCGGCCGATATGGGCATCATCGATGGCGCGAAGCGTGCGTCCCAGCTGGTCGATCAGCATGGCCCAGGCCATTGGTGAGGTGCTATTGAGCTGCGACTGGGCCACGATCGCCGTAATTCCGCGAAAATTGCTCACCGCTTCTCGGTCCGGCACCGGATCGCCTGGCGGGCTCTGCGCCGAACGAGCCAACAGGTCAGCTGCTCGTGCCATCGGCCCTGGCTTATCCCCCTCGAAGCGCCTCGACCATGCCGCGAATACCCCTGCTGTTTCTCGTGCGGCCCCACGCCAGGCGGCAAGATCTGATGCCGGGACTTCCCTCAACTTCTCGAGCGCCTTGTCGATGCCTGCCACCGCCCGACGCCAGTCGTCTGGGCTCCCGATGATGGCCTCTCGGCCCGGGGAGACTGATTTGACGAGGCTCCATTCGCGGACCGCTGCGTTGGAATCGTCGGCAGAGAGGTCCCAGGACCGGCGCAGGTTCGGCAAGGTCAGATCTTTGGCCAGCCTTCCTCCGCCGAACCAGATCGGTGCGATCCTATCTTTGGACCCGAGCGCAACGGAGTAGCCGACCACGGCCTCTTTCCCTCCGGTCTCGAACCGGGGTCGGGCAAGGATGCCGCTGCCGCGCAGGCGACGGACGAACTCGGCTTCATCTTTGGAGGCGACCGAGGCGGCCCGTACCAGGCGGGCGAGCGTGATCCGTGGGGGTTCTGCCCGTTGCTCTCGGGCCGTGCGCTCGAGCTCCGCTCGGCTCAACCCGGGCATCCCTTTCCCCTCGCGTCCTTCCACCACCACTAACCCGTAGTCGGCCTCGAGCGCGGCGCAGACCCGCGAGAGCACCCGCTTGGACTGCCACGTGTCTACCCGGCTCCCGTCGACACGGACCAAGGACCCTGCGATGTGGATGTGCTGGTTGCTTCTTGCGCTTGTGCCATGCGCGACAGCCACCCATGCTGCTGGATGCATTCCCTCACGCTCGAATCCGATGGCCTCGATGGCCCGGTGTGCGATCATTTCCCACTGGTCATCGCTCAGTCGACGATCAGCGGCAGGGAGTGACAAGGAGAGGTGCCAGACATGGCCGCCGGCAGGATTGGCGCGATACATGTCGTTGGCCGCGTCGAGTGCAGCGCCGAGATCGGTGATCTCTTGGGGGGTCAACGCTCTTCCCTCTTCTACGCCCATGACGATCCCCGAAGTGACGACCCGTTGATTGGTGTGCTCGTTGGCTTTACCTGGCCCGAAGAGGTATCGAACGAGCGCCCGCCCGCTTGCCCCTTGGGTGACTTTGGCAATCACGTCGGCGGCTTTGAAAGCGCATTGGCGTGGCCCTGACCCAACTCGAACACACCGCCCAGCGCGGCCGCCGTTTCCTCCGTGGTCACGACCGCCCGGGCGAGGTCTTCGACGAGATGGTGAGGAGGAAGTGCACGGTTGGCATTGGCCCACTTCGTCAGTTGGTTCAGATTGTTGGCCATACCTTTCAAGACCACCCGGGACGCCAGCATTTCGAGTGCAGCTTGACGGCGGGCTGTCGCACTCTCAGCCGATCCAGAGAGTGCAGCTTCAACGACGAATCGCTGTGCCGAGAACCCTTGCTGCGCGGCACGGTGGCGGATCTGGCGATCTTCATCGTCGGTGAGGCGCACGTAGAGAACATGACTGCGGCCTCCCAACGAGCGTCTCATGCGGATTGCCTTTGCGGGAATGGATTCGGTGTCATGGCTACGTGTTTGGGTTTCGGGCTGTTTCACTTCTGCCAGCGCAGCGACCCCGAGTGCACCTCGGGGACAGACCGGGCGTGGGGCCAACGGCAACGCTCCCATGATCCGCTAAGCGGATCGTCCATCTTGCTCTCTGCTTCATGACGCGCGGCGACCTTCATGATCGTCGCGCTGGCCGGAGAAGCAGTGAGCCCTATGGGCTCTCCGTCTTCCTTTCCCGTTCGATCGGGGTGCGGCAGGCAAATGCCAGAAAGCCTGGACCGACGAGGAAGACTGGCACCAGTGATATCGAAGGTTAGTTGGCTGAGCGAGATATTCGAGTACCTTCCCCACCAGGTAAGACAGGGCGAGGGGACGGCGATCCCGAGGAGCGTCCTACGCTCTGGCCGCCGTGCGGCGGCAGTCGGTGCGCCCGAAGTTCCTCGCGATAAAGGAGCCGGGGACCGGGCCGCCGAGCGTGCCGCGGTCAGTTCATGCGGCGCCGGGCCAGTAGGGACGGCAGCTCTGTCGCCACCATGAACCCTCCTCGCGGGAACCATGAACCCTCTGAGCTGGTGCTTTGTCGCTTCGGCCGATCGCTTCGCGTCTGGATCGTGAAGCAGGCTCAGTGAATCCGTTCGTTCATCATGAATCCCACCGGGCCAACCATGAACCCTCTGGCCTGGTGTTTTGTAGCGATGCAAATTTCTGGTTCTTTGCGGATCATAAACGTCGTGCATGCCTATCTCCTTCGTCCGGACCGCCATGAGCGGCGCCACGGTCAATGCCTCCACGCGCCTGACGGTCGTTGTGGCGCTTGCCAAGAAGCCGCGAATTTCCTCTCGCGCGACAGCGAACAAGGCGACTACGTGCGTCGGCGACTTGTGCCACTTGTGACCACCACCGCTATGACGAAAAAGAGGGGGACCCCGAAGGGTCCCCCTCTCCTCTGCTTTGGGCTCAGCCATCTTCGGCTGGGGCCTCGGGCTCATCGGTGCTGGTGGACTTGTCCAAGAACCGGAACTGGTAGGGGCCGGTGACCAAGTAGTGCTTGGAGTGCTGGCCTCCTTCGCCGTCGGTCCACTGGTCGAGGGCCAGGCGGGCGGTGGCTTCGAAGAGTCGGCCCTTGGTGCCGTAGCTGGCGATGAACTCAGCTGTCTTTTCCCAGGACTGCAGGTCGATGAAGACCGTCTTGTCTCGTCCCTGCTCGTTGATGGCCACCCTCACGGTGGTGACGGCCTTACCTGCGCCCGAAGTGATCTTCATTTCGGGGTCGGCGGTGAAGCGGCCGGTGATCGTTACGGTGTTCATTTTTGTTTCCTCTCTTGTGGGTTGGTGTTGGAAAGAAGTGGCTCCGGGGGAAAGGCGGAGCGTCAGGGGTGCCCGAAGGGCCGAGGAGAAGTTCTGGCGGGACCGGTCACGGTCAGTGAGCGCAGTGTCGAAGAGAACGCAGCGAGCGCCGTCAGAAGTTGTCCGCAGCCTTGACGCCCGACGGACCGGTGCATCATCTTGAAGACAGCCAGCCACATGGGAGAGCGAGACAGCGAACACCGCGCAAGATCTGTGGCCGAAGGAGCCGGGACCTGCAGTCGATCCAGCCGTCGTCGGTGCAGGGTGCTCGCATTGCATGTAGGTGAGTGCTGGTGACCGTGCGCCGGGACGAGAACGGGCAGCAGCCATCGGCATGAGATACAGAGGACGTCGCCGACTCCAGAGGGCACGGAATCCTCGATTCGGCCATGCCCCGATGGTGAGACGATCGCCCGGAAATAGAGCGGCGCGCCGTGAGCTGTAGATCGTGGGTCACGCTGCACGTCCCCGAACAAAGTCCGACAATGAATCGAGGCCGAACCTCGGGTGAAAGCCCTTGCTTGGTTCACTGTGCCAGGCCAGCGGATGCCCGAGGGTTGGTCGCCTCTTGCCGACCGTTCGACCAGAGCGATCGGGCGGGCGCGCCGGGTGAGGTCTCACCATAAGAACTGGGTCGCCAAATCCTGCGGCGAGCATCCCATTGCGAGAAATCTCGCTATCGACAACTCGGGGCGCCCACCTCAACTCCGCTGACTCGTCAGTCCGGTGGCGCCCGGTCTCGATCTCGAGCTCACCCCCCTCGGTGCGAACGGAGAGGCCGAGCCGCGAACCAGGTTTTACCGATCGGCCCGTCATTCAGCCCGTGTCGGCCCCACCCTCAACCGCTGAGTGCACGATGAAGGGTTCATGGTGCCAACCATGAACCCCTTGAGCTGGTGTTTCGCCGCGGGCGCTCGCGCTGAGAGCCAAAAACGGAGTTGAGCCAGCGAACCCGGCCTCATTCACCATGAACCCCTTCATGGTGCCAACCATGAACCCCGTGAGCTGGTTCTTTGTCAGTCGTCCCAAACCATGGCGCTCTGAGCTGGTGTTTCTTGAGACGCCAAAGAATTCGTCGATTTCTGTCCACCATGAAGGTTTTCATTACGGTTTTCATGAAGGCCCACCGTCATGGTGGCCGCATGGACTCCCCCACCATCAGAGGTCTCCGCATCGAATGGCTCGCCCTTGGGACGACGCTGGCGTCGCGCACGGCGTGTTGCCGCCTGGGTGCGTGCGAGCCGGTCGTGGCCGATCTCGGCGTGGAGAACCTGGCCGAGTTGGTAGCCGCACTGTCGCCCTCATCTCTCCGTCTGACTCGCAACGACGCTGCGGGGGTGATCGCCGCCATGGTGAAGGGTGCCCAGATTGATCCGCTCATTCCCCGGGCCATCGTCCAAGCCCTCATCCCCGGGGTGCTCACCCTGTCCCGGCGCATCGTCACGGCCAACGGCCCGTGGAGCGATCTTGATGCTTTCTATGCCGACGCCATCTCTGTGCTCTGGGAACTGACCAGTCGCTGGGCGGGCAGCGACCGCCCCTATGCCGCCGTCGACCTGTTGGACGGGGTGCGCACCCGGCTACGCACCCTGCAAAAGAGCGAGTGTCGTCACCGCTCTCGCCAGAGCGGTGACCCTGATGCCTTGGACCATCTGGCGGCGTCGGTCGGTCCGAGCGGCGAGGAGCTCTTGGCCAATGTCCTCGGCGATGCGACCGCTTACGGACTCAAGATCGCCGACGCCGCCGTCATCTATGCGACGAGGGTACTGGGCCTGTCGATAAACGAAGTGGCCGATCTCGCCGGCGTGCCGGCGGGTCATCTCCGGCGCCGCCGTCGCTACGCCGTCGAACGCCTGGTGGCCTGAAGTATGCCTCGCCTGACGAAAGATCTGGACCGTTATCGAACGACCCTGACGCGGAGCCAAGTGATCGAGCTCACGGTCCACCTCGACAGATACCGGCCGCCCGTGCGACGCACCAGTGCCCGCTGAAAACCTCGGTGTCCCCGTCGGGCAGGTCGACCCTCTGCCCGTTCTGGCGAGCGAACGCATCGTGGGCCGCTCGTGCCCACTCTGCTCGCCGATCGTTTGTTACCTCTGACATGCGTGCCAGGCACCTCCACGAGGTGCCTGGACTCGGGCGTCAGGCTCAATAGACGTGCACCTCCTCGTCTCCGGTCAGTCCAAGCTCGAACGGCTCGCCCGTCGGACCGTCGAGTTCGGCGTCCCAGCTCCTCACGCGGAGCGTGGCCAGTCCCAGCTCCTCGTTCCAGGTGGTGCCGCCGACTACCTCGTAGTCGGCGCCGGCGCCGTCGGGCGAGGTGATCTGGACGCAGTAGCCCGACAACCTTTCCCAGAAGGCAGCGTCGGCATCCCCGTCGCCAAAACTCAACTTGTAGGCCATCACCGCTCCTCAAGGATTTCGGTGTAGTAGTGCTCCTGGGCCAGGCACGTGAGCTCGGACGGGCGAAAGCCGAGCCGATCGGCCAGGTGCAACACGTCGGCTATCAGGTCCACGAGAGCGGTCTTGTCGTCGCCCGTGCGTACGGCGCTCTCCCAGGCGCCGACCACACCGATCGGGTCAGTTCCAGGATCTCTTCGGAGATCGGTCGCCAGGAATGCGCCGACGGCGCTCCAGGCCAACTCGGCCCGGTCGGCGTTGCTCAGATCTGTTGTGTGGTGCATCGTGCCTCCTTCGATGGCGCTCATCGTGAACACCGCGGGCAGCCCTCCGAGGAAGGCTGCCGACGTCGCCAACGGAGCTCACTGGGTCGGGGTGCCCCCGATCCGAAACTGGGTCTCCGTGCCGATGAACTGGCCCAGCTCGTTGTAGAGAGCCTCCATGTGGTGCTTGGGCTCCTTCGGCAATTCGGCGATAGACGCCACCGCGTCGCGCTTGAGGCGACAGTGGTCGCTGGCATGGGGGCGGCGTCCGTCGGCCAGGGTGTAGACGACCCCGAACGCCCATCCACCCCCAAGATCCTTTTGTGGTGGACTGCCGTCCGACTCGAATGCGAACAATCCGCGTCTTGGTGGTCGTAGTCATCTCTGCCTCCTTGAGTGGTGCTCATCGTGGACACCGCGGGCAGCCCTCCGAGGAAGGCTGCCGACGTTGCCAACGATTCAGGAAGAGACGTCGGACTCAGATTCGGAGACCGCCTGACGCCGCTCGGTCCGCCGTACGTCAGCGGTGGCAAAGAGCAGGCTCGGTCCGATCTCATCCGCAGTAATCTCGACCTTGGAACGGTGCTCGCCCTCGTCCGTCTCCCAGCTGCGCTGGTCCAGCCGACCGGTGACGATTACACGCATCCCCTTGGAGAGGGAAAGGGCCACATTTTCAGCCAGATCCCGCCAGCACACCACGTCGAAGAATGAGGTGGCCTCCTGCCATTCCTGGGTCGTGCGGTCCTGCCAGCGCCGGTTGACGGCGATGCCCAGCTGGGCCGTGGCCTGACCCTCTTTGGTGTAGCGAATTTCCGGCTCGCGGGTCAGCTTGCCCGTGATGGTCGTGCTGTTTGCCATGGTTTCTTCTCCTTGTGGTTGATGACCGGCGGGGCGCTTTTCGCCCCGCCTGGTGCGTCATCAATCGCTGGAAGCGCATTGACCACACCGAGACCAGCGGTCAAGGGTCGGCCGGAGGCCGAACGAGGACATAAAGGCCGACCCCGGCGCCGGCGTGCCGGCGATCTCCGGGGGGCGAGCCGTATTCCGCAGTGACCTTTGACGGCTGGCCACGGTGTGACACCGAAGCGGGATGGGAGCGAAAAGGGTCCACCAACCGTGCCGGCGCGCCGGTCCCATCACGCCGAGCGCCGAACGGCGTCGGCGTGGCCTGTGGCAGTCGGCCCCTGGGCCACGTACCACCGCTCGCGCCCACAGCGATGAGCCCAGTGTCAACCATGAAGGGTTCATGGTTGGAACCATGAACGCCCTGAGCTGGTGCTTTGTCGGTCCCCTGATTCTCCGACGCCCTGAGCTGGTGGTTTGTCCGGCGGCAAAGATTTCTCGATTTTCTTTCCACCGTGAAGGTAACCATGAAGGTTTCCATTACGGCCCTCCTTCATCGTGGCGGCCATGGACTCCCCCACAATCAGATGTCTCCGAATCGAATGGCTGGCCATTGGGACCACTCCACAATCGGCTGCCGCCTGCCATCGCCTGACCCAATGCGAACCGGTGGTCGCCGACCTCGAGGTCGACAACCTGGCCGGGTTGGTCTCTGCCCTCTCCCTCCCGTGACCGCTGCCCAGCTCACCCATCTCGTCGAGCTCGCCGCCTATGCCTCCGGTTTCTTCTGCACCACCGACCCCGAGGCCGCCCGGATGTTTGCCGATGCCGCCTCACGAGCCGAGGCTCTCTCCGCCGAGCTCGGGCGCGAGGAAGAACGCGCTCGCCGTCGGACCGAGATACCCGGTGTGTGAGGACCTAGCTGAAGTGAGGGATGACCGGGCGAGGGACACCGATCCCGTGCAGGACGCTCTCATCTTCACGGAGAGGTGGCGGAGATCAGAGCAGGGTGAGTGCAGTACCAGCCGACGTCAGGGGGTGGGTGTGTTCTTTTCCGAGAACTCCGGCGAGGTCGGTTGGAGCGGACGGATGGACGCCGAAGACCCAAACGGACCGTGTTCGGCCGGGCCGGGTCCCACCACGCCGAGGTTCACGGCGATGAACGTCAACTGCCGGCCAACACCTACGGCCCCAACGAATCCTCCACGGCCATCGGCGTACCTGTCCGGGGCGGCGATGTCGGGCACAGCCGCTCCGTCGCTCTTCGGCTTGCCCACCAAAACCGAGACCGGCAAGCTCGGCCCTGCCGTCGGGGTCGAGAAGGTCCCGGACCCGAGTGGAACCTCTGATGAGTGCTTCTTTCGCACCAGAGTTGTCGGTCAGGGCGAACGGCGAGATCCGTCACTGGACCGACGGCAACGACGCGGACCTCCATGTTTCAACGATGGCCGCCCATGGCCGCCTTCCTCTACGCTGACCCGCCCTGGCGATGGGTTGGTCGCCCGGCCAAGACCTGGCACTGGTCGTTGGCGACGGCGTTTTGAGCCTCTCCGCTCCGATGCAGCCGGCCCAGTCCCGCTCGGGGTCACGGTCGTCTTGGACAGCCGGTGGCGCCTTCTGTTCCCGTACGGCATTCGAGTCGACAGAGGTCCGGAGTTCGGGATTCGGCTCACAGCCGTCGCCGCCCCGACGGAGGGTCTTGCCGCCGCCCTGACGAGGTGTTACCGATGGTGACGACACCAACCACCCGGCTGATTCCAGCCGATGCCGCGACGTACAAGGAGCTGCACGCCAAACACCCCTATCTTTCAATCCGCTGGTTACGCGACCTTCGGACATTCGCCCGGGTTGACAGTTGGAAGCCCCTCAAAGAGGTCCTTCTGAGCGAGTCCGAGGTCATCGCCTACGCCAGTGGCCGCGGCTACTCCCCCGCCGAACAGCAGGCAGCGTGAGAGGCGCTGTAGTTCGATTTAAGGGCACTTCGGAAATCAGCGGGGTATTCCGCTCGCGAAAGTAAGCACTCGATGCTGGTCAGGGTGGAATCAGCCCCGCCTATCCGATTGGCGTGTGGGGCTACTGACATCGTGATATCGTGATGTCATGGCAAAGCAGACCACCGTGCGACTTCCCGAGGACTTGGCCGAAGCGGCTGAAGCGGTTGCCCGCGTCAAGGGCACAAGCGTGAATGCGCTCATCATCGAGTCTCTTTCCGCAGAGGTTGCGCGTGTGCGCGCCGACAAGGAGTTCACCACCCGAGCCAACCTGCTCCTCAAGCGAGACAAGGAACTGCTGGACCGGCTCGCCCGTTGACCCGGTTCATTTCACTACCCGAGTTCTTCTGGCTTGCCGAACAGGTCACTGGAATCGATGCCGAGGTCCTCGCGAAATTCTGGCAGCATCAACCTCGCCGATTCGGCGCTGCACGCGCCCCAAGCCAGCTTCGGCGATCAGGACTTCTACCCCGACCTGCTCGACAAGGCCGCCGTGCTCACCTGTCATCTGGAGTGGAATCACCCCCTGCCCGACGGGAACAAGAGAACCGGCTGGGCATGCCTCGTGATGTTCCTCGATCTAAACGGTGTGGTCTGGGATCCCGATCCACCTGACGTCGACGAGGCAGAGAAAGCCATCCTCTCGGTGGCCGCACACGAGGTTGATGAAGCATGGTTTGCCAGCTGGCTTCGCCAACGGACCCGTCCGGCTGACGAGTGACTCTCAGCCGGCAGCGAGGATTGAGGAGGAATGAGAGCAAATGACTACAGCGTTGAAGACACGGACGGCACAGCGGGCAAAGGGTGAAGGGAGTGTGTTCCCGCGGAAAGACGGCAACGGGAAACCCACCGGCAAATGGCTGGCACAGGTGACCCTGAAAGACCCTGACGGCAACAAGATTCTCCGGACTCGCACCGCAGATAGCGAGGATGCCGCGGTGATTGCGAAGGCGGGACTGCTCGCAGAGTATCCCGATGGGTTGTACGTGCCTCCGGTGCCAGATGGTGAGTCTGCTCCCGGCACCATCGGCGCACTTCTGGACGAATGGTCGGCGCACTACATGGGCGTAAGCGGATCGACGGCAGACAATTACAGATCACAAATCACCGTTCACTTGAAGCCAGCATTCGGAGACTTCGCAATTGGTGACCTGAAAGTCTCAGACGTGAACAAGTTTCTCCGAACCGTCAAGACGAAGAGGCGCCCGCCATCGACGCGAGAACGCCCCGAACCCAAGAGAAGGCGCAACATCAAACCCAAGCCATTCGTGGCGGAGGACCTAAGCCTCTCGTCCAAACGCCTCTTACGCAAGGTGCTCGCCATGGCGCTGGACCACGCCATATCGGAGGATCGGCTGTCGGAGAATGTCGCCCGCAAGGCGAAGCTCCCCAAGACGAGCGAGGACAATACGAAGGTACCGGACTACTTCACCACGGACGAAGCCAGGCAGTTCCTAGCTGCGGCACAGGATGACCGCCTCTACGCCGCGTGGGTGCTCCAGCTGCACCATGGGCTACGTGGTGGCGAAGTGCTGGCCCTGTCGTGGAGCGATATCGACACCAAGAATGGAATCCTGCATGTACTCCACGGGCAGCAACGTATCGGCGGCAGGCTGATTCCGAGAGGCAAAACGAAGAACCAATGGTCGGTGCGGGATATCCCGATCTCTGAGGCTGTCCTAAAGATTCTGGAGGGTCACAAGGCACGACAGGAGACTGACCGCAAGGCATGGGCATCACTGTTCGACGTAGCCCCGGTGTGGAACCCTGACAAACTGGTGTTTACGAGCAGAGAGGGAACGCCAGTCCGTCCCGAGACCTATCTGCGATCCTTCAACAAGGTTCGCAATAAGGCGGCGACGCTCTCAGACGAGGCAACGCCCCACACGCTGCGGCACACCTGCATAACTCTCATGGTCGAACGCGGGCAAACGCCACTCATGCAGATCGCGAAACTTCACGGACACAAGGATTTATCAATGCTCACGAAGGTCTACGCGCACCTTGGCAAGGACGTGGTTACGGGCCAAGAGTCGGTGCTGTCCGACTTGCTGCCCGCCTGAATCCGATTTCAGTAAGTTGAAGCTGTAAGTTATTGCCCCGAATTTAGAGTTCCTGGTGAGCGCTCTCCCGCCCTACATAACAACCTCTGACCAGGGAGTACACGGGAATGGACGTAAACACACGTACCATCGGCAATGAACCCCCAGTCAAGCGCGCTAACCAAGCTGCGCCACAGCCCGCTTGCCCTCCAACCTGCCCAGGGCAGTCGAACGGCGGAGGACCACCCTAGCCCAACCGCCGCAGGGCTTGATCGCAGCCAAACGTGCGACCCAACCCGTGAAGCCCGCCAACTGAGCGCCCACCCTAGGCGTCGGACGCCATGCCCACGACCTCGATTTCGTGTGTCGTGCAGCCGCTACCCCGCCAGGGATGGTCGGACACGTGGGTGATGCGTGCCCAAGTCGATCTGACCAAGGGCGATTGGAACCTCAGGCCCCGTGGTGAAGCTCAACGACCTTCTCGTGTCCCGCTAGGCGCGGATCGAACGGGTCGAAGATCGCCCTGCTAGTCGTCGGGTTTGGGGGATGTCGCAATGGTGTCCTTGGTCTGCAGGATCTGCCGACACAGCGCGAGCGTGGAACGGTCGCCCCCTCCAATGCGCACGTACTCGTTGATATACGCCTGAGCCTCCGCGGAATCCCACGGCTCCCAGCCCTCGGGTCTTTCGATCGGCATATCGGCAGGAAATCGTACCCTCTCTGCCAAACTTGGATCAAACACCCCACAGTGATCGCCGCGCCAGCCCCACGTCCTCGGCAAGTTCACCGCTCACCGCCACTGGCGGGGCAACCCGGCCCGTAGGAGTGGATCGGTATCGGACCGGGTCCCGGTCACGCACTAGCCTCGTATGCGGAGAGCCGGAAGTCTGGTCGGCGTCGCGCCCGCTCGTGCAAAGGAACCGACATCCCCCACTTCGAAATCGTCTGAGGATTCATGGCGGTCGGACTCTCCCTCGCCGCGTTCGTTCTCGGAGCCGGTGCGAGCCTGGCCACCAGCTGGGTGCTCGTCGTGCACCTCGAACGCGTCGGGGGGCGATTGGGACTCTCCGAGGCGCTGCTCGGGATGGTAGCGGCTCTCGCAGCCGATGCACCCGAGATCACCGCGTCGGTAACGGCCCTTTCGCATCACCAGCAGACCATCGGTGCCGGGGTCGTTATCGGATCGAACGTCTTCAATCTGGCGGCGCTGCTCGGGTTGGGTGCGGTGGTTGCGGGGCGGATCGGCCTCCATCGCAGGGTCGTGCTGCTGGGGGGAGCGATTGCCGTAGCGGTCTCGGTCGTCTGTTTGTTGTGCGTGGCCGGTGTGATGACTCCGCCCATGGGCCTGGCCGCTTCCCTCGCTGTCTTGGTTTCCTATTTGGCTCTTCTCGCAGCCCCCCGCCGCATCCTGCGGCGGCTCCATCTCCCCGGCCTTTGGACGTCGTGGCTTCGTTTGGCCGTGGCGGAAGAGGAGATCGAGCTGGAGGTGGCGATCCACCCTCGACGCGGGACGCGAAAGGACGTGCTCACCGCAGCAGGCGCGCTGGTGGTCGTCGTGGTGGCCAGTGTCGCCATGGAGCGAGGCGCATCCTCGCTCGGCCAGCGATTCGGGATCGCCGAGATCGTGATCGGTGGGCTCGTGCTGGCCGCCGTGACCAGCCTGCCCAACGCCGTAGCCGCGGTTTACCTGGCCCGGAGAGGGCGCGGAGCGGCGGCCTTGAGCACCGCGCTCAACTCCAACACGATAAACGTGGTGGCCGGGCTGCTGATCCCGGCAACGGTGATCGGCCTGGCCCGGCCTTCGGCCTCAGGGTTCGCCGTCGCCGGTTGGTACGTGGGGCTCACGGTGGTGACACTGGCGCTCGCCTACGCCGGGCGTGGGCTGAGCCGAGCCTCGGGGTGGCTGATCATCGGTGGCTACGTCCTGTTCGCGGCGTCCGTGCTCGGCACGGCATAGCCCGCGCGGGGATCAGACGAGGCGAAGCTGCGGCAGCACGGCGCCGACCTGGTCGGCCAGGGTCACGGCGACGACTCGACGTTGGAACGGCACCGGGTAGCCCGGGGTCGGCGTGAGCACGAAGCGGCCCAGGGTCTGATCCCCCCTCTGGACCAGTAGCTCGAGCTCGGGGCCGGGCAGCCCCAACTGAGGAACGTCCCATACGCCACCGGCGACGATGACGTGCCCTTCGTGTTCGATCCGCACCGAGGGGCGAGGGGACGGGCCGGACTCGTAGCGGCAACCTCGAAGATGGAGCAGGTCAATGAGCTCCACCCGTACCCGCTCGATGACCTCATTGGTAGGGACCCCGGAGGTCGCGAGCTCCGAAACGCCGTAAATGCGCCCGAGGTAGTCCGACTCCTCGAGCGCCACCTGCTGATGGTGACGACTGCGGGCGGCCAGCTCGGTCACGATGATCCCGACGACCAGAAGGCTTATGGCGGTCTCGATGTCCGAGCGTTGGGTGATCGCCAGCCTCTCGTAGGGTTGGGTGAGGAAGAAGTCGAACCACAGCGCGGCGGAGACCGCGGCGAGGTAGCCGGCCGTCCTGTTGCTGAACACCGCTATGCCGACCACTCCGGCAAGGAGCACGAGGGCGGCTGCAGCGCTGGCGAAGTTCGTCCGGAAGGGAACCAGCGCTGCGGCCAGCCCCAGGGGCACGAGCAGTGCGGCCAGGTTGGCCACAGCTACCCGGTGACGGCGGAGAGTTTCCATGACGACCTCGTTCTGATCGACTGCCGCCAGTCTTCCACCAGGCCGAACCCGATGACCATCGACCCATGCGCCGGCGTCCGATCAGGAGAGCTCCACGACGTCGGTCTGATTGTCGCGCGGGAGCACCGAGCCCACCGTTGCGGCCACCTCGACGTCCCTCAGGGTGGCCACCCCGCTGTTGACGGAGGAAAAGGCGGTATCGGCCGCGTCCCGGCCGGTGACGATGCGGACGAGCGAAGGTCGGGGGGCGAGACCCGTCGGGTCATGGACGCACCACCGTCGGTCCTGGAGCGTCTCGAACACGGCATGGAAGTCCATCGGATAGAGCCCCGGCGCGTAGACGGCGGCGAACCGGGCCGGGATCCCGGTGGCCCGACACAGGGCGATGCCGAGATGGGCGAAGTCACGGCACGTCCCCATCCCCGTCAGGAGGGTGTGCTCGGCCGAGTCGTGCACGTCACTCGATCCGGGCACGTAGCTGATCCGTTGCCGGATCCACTCGGTGATCGCCGCCGTCCGGTGGACGACATCGGCGTCCGCTCCGAACTCGGCGACGGCAAATCCCACGAGGTGGTCGCTCGGACAGTACCGGCTCGGGCGGAGGTGCAGCTCCCTCTCGTAGCCGAAGGCCTGCCCGGCACCGGCCGAGCGGGGGGCGACGGGAGCGGCCGGTGGTGGAGGGCTCGCTCGGACCCGCAGCTCCGCTCGATAGTCGACGGCGAGGCGTCCGGGGCCCGAGAGAACGACGTGGAGCCGCTCGCCCCGACCCGTGCGGAACTCCATCAGCGACAGGGGCGCCGAGCCGTCCGTCGTGACCTCGAACCGCTGGTCGAGGACCTCGCCGGCCCGATCGGCGGCGACGACCTGCACCGCGACCTCGGCCGGCTCGACCACGTCGAACGCGAGGCGACAGGCGATCACCCTGGTCATATCGTCCGGTTGGTCAGGCACCGGCCCGCCGTCCGCGCTCTCCATGTCACACCATCGCACACACCTCGCCCCGGTGGTGGATCTCGGGCTCGCCTACGTCGCCAGGGTTTGATCGCGCCGCAGCACGCGAAGGAGCTCTTCGTAAGGCCCGAGGAGGTAGGCCTCGTCCCCGCCGGCGAAGCGAGTACCCCGCCGCGGGGGGTGCTCGAGCTGGCCGCCCTCCGCCGCTCGGCTGAGAGCGATCACGCGTGTGCGGGTGGAGAGGTCGGCCATGGCCAAGCCCTGCAGGCCACCGTGTGGAGCCACGGTGACCCGGCCGACGAGGAACGGCTGCTGGTCGACGTAGAAGGTGCTGAGGACGTCCAGCCCGAGGGCTGCCCCGACGAACCAGGGCGCGGCGAGAGCCGAGGTCGATCGAACATGGCGGAAACCGAAGCTCTTCTCCATCAGGCGGGCCAGGTCGCGATCGAACACCCGCAGGGCGACGGGAACCTCGTCCCACCGATCGCCCAGCGACTCGCGGATGGAGAGTCCGGTCTCAATGTTGGTCAGGTCGGCGCTCGTGAGGACGGCCACCGCCGCTGCGTCCTGGAGGTTGACCATCCGATGCGTCTGCATCTGTGTGGCATCGGCGATGATGACGGGCACACCGAGCGCTCGGGCCTCGCCGAGGTAGCGGTTGTCGCCGTCGCGCTCAATGACGACGACGCGCTGCCCCTCGGCGATAAGTCCCTGGACCACCGAGATGCCCACCGACCCGAGACCGATGACGACGACATGGTCGACCATCCCGTGGACCTGACGGCGGCCGAGGGATCGCTCGATACGCCGGCTGACGAGGATGTTGGTGAAGAGAGCGAACGAGGTGGACACCAGGGCCACACCGAGGACGATGAGGACGATGGCAAAGACCCGCATGAGCGGGTCTTGGGAGGCGAAGCTGTAGTCGCCGTAGCCTACGGTGGACACCGTCTCCATCGTGAAGTACGCCGCGGTGAGGATTCCCATGTGACCCCCGTCACTGTGGACCCGAAACGTGTACCGTAGGATGACGGTGGCGACGACGATGAGGGTGAAGAGACCGACGACGACGAACGTCAGGGCCTTGTTCCCCTCCTCCAAAGCGGCGGAAGCCTGCCGCATGATCCGCCTCGTCAAGGCGATCGTCCGAAGCGGCGAGCGCCGGTTTGGACGAGCCTCGATCCCGGCGAGCTGCAGGTCGTTCTCGGTTCCCAGCACGGCCACGCGGTCCCCCGGCACCACCCGGTGGTCGCGGCCGGGGCACGGGGCCATGTCGCCGCCGTCGCGCGGCATGATAGCCACTGGGGCCAGGTTGCCGAAATGCCCCCGAAACGTCGGGTTGTGGGCACCCTCGGACTCCTCCACCTGAAGCTGGACGACAGCGAAGCGCACACCGCCCAGTTCGATGCTGTGTGAGTTGCGGCGCAGACAGGCTTCGACGAATGAGGGTCCGGCGAGCGTGGCGACATTGAGAACGCTGCCCTTCCCCGACACCCTCTCGAGGGCTCGGGCGACGGAGGGATTCGCCAGCTGGGTCACGATGCGGACGTCGGGGCGGAGCTCGCGGATGCGCAGGGCGGTCTCAAGGGCGTGTATCTCCTCGACCGCGGCGCACACCACGGCCACGGCGTCGGCCAATCCCGCCTCGACGAGGGCGTCACCGTGGAAGGCGTTCTTCTGAAGGTGTGGCACGCCCCAGTCCGCCAGGATCCGGGCGAAGCGTGCATCGGCGTCATCGTCAACCACGACGACCGGGGTTCCGCTGTGGTGGAACTGCTCCACAATGCGAAAGGCGACTCCCTGGAGCCCACAGACGATGACGTGGTTGCTCAGTTCCTTCGCCCCGTGCGACTCCACGCCAGTATGTTGCCAAGCCGGATGCGGTCTGAGGTTGCCAGACGGTTAAATGTGCGCCACGCCTTGGCATGACTCGGTACTATCGATCGCGGTGACCGTGCGCGAGTCCTCGTTGGCCCCATCCGATCTGGAGCCGTTTCGCCGTGCCCTCACGGGTTACTGCTACCGCATGCTCGGATCCGGGTTCGAGGCCGAGGATGCCGTGCAGGAGACGATGCTGCGGGCGTGGCGCAGCGCAGCGCAGTTCGAGGGACGCTCCAGCCTGCGCTCTTGGCTGTACCGCATCGCAACCAACGTGTGCATCGACATGCACCGACAGGTCCAGCGACGGGCCCGGCCGATGGATTTCGGTCCCGCCTCGCCCCCCGTGGAGTCGCGACTGGGCCCGCCGCTGCCCGAGGCCACCTGGGTCACCCCGGTTCCCGACGCCGCGGTCGCTCCGGAAGGATCGGACCCCTCGGAAATCGCGGCATACCGTGAGTCCATCCGCCTGGCCTTCGTCGCGGCGCTCCAGCATCTCCCGCCTCGCCAGCGCGCCGCCCTGATCCTCTGTGAGGTACTGGGCTGGCGGGTGGCCGAGGTGGCGGAGCTCCTCGATTCGAGCGTGCCCGCCATCAACAGCGCCCTGCAGAGGGCGCGGGCCACACTCGGTGCGCTGCCGTCCGATACCAAGCCCGGGATCCTTGACGATGCCGACCTCGACCTCCTGGAGCGCTACGTCGACGCCTTCGAGCGCTACGACATTGAGCGCCTGGTAATGCTGCTGCGCGAGGACGCGGTGCAGTCGATGCCGCCGTTCGCCATGTGGATTGAGGGAGCGGCCAACATCGGCCGCTGGATGGTCGAGCCCGGTCCGAGTGCGTGCGGGGGCTCACGCCTGGTGCCGACCGCGGCCAACGGATGTCCGGCCTTCGGGCAGTACCGGCCCGATCCGGTCGGCGGGTATGCGCCCTGGGCGCTACAGGTGTTGGAGATCTCAGAGGGAAGGATCATCGGGATGGCTCTCTTCCTGGACCTCTTGGATCCCCATCGCCTCTTCCCCACCTTCGGACTGCCCGGCCACCTCGAGCCCTAGGCCACAGAGGTCGAGGAGCCCCAGCAGCGCCGGTGAAACCTGGGTGAAGACGATGCCGCCCCCGAGGCGCTTGGCCAGGAGGGCCAGCCGTGCCACGTCGTCCACCGTGTTGAGATCCGGTTGCCCCGGTCCGTGCAGCACGTGGACGGCCAGCTCGGCCCCGTCCGCACCCAGGATCTTGAGCCGGCACCACGGCTGGGCAGCCATCACTTGATGGACGGACCGTCGGGGCCGCTCTCATCGGGGGCCCGATCCGGGTGGTCACATTTAGAGCAAGCGATAGGTTTCGGATCCCCGGACCGTCGAAGTCATTGACTGCGACACCACTGCAAACACCACCGCAAAGGAGCGAGAACCATGCCTACCCGTGACACAGCCCCCATCGGCTCGCCGTGCTGGGCCGATCTGTGGACCTCGGACGTCGATGGCAGCCGCCGCTTCTATGCCGACCTCTTCGGTTGGGAGGCCCAGGATCCGAGCCCGGAGTTCGGTGGCTACTTCATGTTCACCCGCGAGGGGGTGCCGGTCGCTGGCGCCATGGGCGACATGGGCGACATGAGGGCCACTGACAGCTGGAAGATCTACCTGGCCACCGATGACATCGCCGGGACGCTTACGGCAGCAGAGGCGGAAGGTGTGGCCATCATGGCTCCGGCCATGCCGG
This sequence comes from uncultured Acidimicrobiaceae bacterium, assembly GCA_963779735.1. Taxonomy (GTDB): domain Bacteria; phylum Actinomycetota; class Acidimicrobiia; order Acidimicrobiales; family RAAP-2; genus Bog-473. The sequence goes on along the minus strand of CAVZZJ010000007.1, from coordinate 296,283 downwards.
TGGCGGACCTTGGAGTTCAGGGGGTGCTCTCCGACCCGACCGGCGCGGTGGTCGGTGCCTGGCAGCCCGGCACCTTCCCGGGATTCACCGTCATGGACGAGCCCGGAGCACCGAGCTGGTTCGAGCTCCTCACCCGCGACCATGGCACCGCCGTCGCCTTCTACCGGTCGGTCTTCGGCTGGGAGACCACCACGGTCGGGGACAGCGACGAGTTTCGCTACGCCGTCATGCGGAATCCCGACGGAGAGGGTGAGCTGGCGGGGGTCATGGACGCCTCGGCCTTCCTGGCCGAGGGCGAACCGGCGAGCTGGTCGGTCTACTGGCGGGTCGACGACGCCGGTGCGGCGGTCGCCAAGGTGAAGGAGCTGGGGGGTTCGATCCTGATGGACGTGCAGGACACCCCCTACGGCCGGCTGGCGGCCGTGACCGACCCCACCGGAGCCGTCTTCAAGCTGCGGACACCCCCCGAGTAGGGTCCGGCCCGCTGGGTGTCCGCGGGGCTGGGTCTCCGGGGGTTCAGTCTCCGGCCCGCTCAGTCACGGGGGGCGATGTGCTCGGCCGCCGCTGCGGGGCTCGGGGTGGGGTTCGGATGGGGGCTCGGGAGGGCGACGGCGCGCTTCCCGTCTTCGAGCCCCTTCTCGAACTCGTTCTTGGCCGAGCCCAGATTGCGGGCCAACTTGGGGATGGCCGCCCCACCGAAGAGCAGGACGACCACCACGATGAGGACGATCACCCCATCGACTCCGAATATCTCTGCCAGCATCTGACGCTCCTTTACCTCTTCCGGCCGGACGCGTTGCCTGCGCCACCATCTGTTCGGAATCGGGGGCCCGTCGGGATGTCACGGCCGGCACAAACCTCCGAGCCGAACGTCAGGGAGGCGGCCGGCTCGTTCAACCGCGGGTTGCCGGCGATCAGAATGGCGCGCGCCGAGCGCGCCAAAGGGCACCGCCGGACACCCCGCCACCTGCGCTTTTAGGGGCTGAGGTGAGTGACACCGCCGGAGCGGTGCCGGTTGTTACGCTCCCACGCCATGGATGGAGATCCCGGGCGCGAGCTGCCGTCCGGTTCGCCGCCCCGCCGAGTCCGGCGCGGTTCGACGCCGAACGAGGACGGCCTGCGCCAGCTTGGCGAGCAAATGAAGGTGCCACCGGCATCGACCGAGAGCGTGGCGGGACCGGATGGCGGCGGCGATGTCGGACCAGGTCGGGTGGCCAACGAGGCCGGGCTGGCCGCCCTGGGCGAGGACATGCATCGCTCCGCCGGGGGGCGTGCCCGCCGGCGTCGATCGGCGACGAGGAGTCGCCGGCAGCGCCTCCTGCGCCGGGGCGGACTCATCGCCCTGGCGGTGGTGCTCGTCGTGGTCGTGGCGGGAGCGGGGTTCGCCTACTACCTCACCCACGACCTCCATCGGGTCAAGGTGGAGGGGCTCAACTCCGCCCTCACGACCGGCCAGGAGGCCGGCACGGAGAACATCTTGATGGTCGGCTCCACCTCCCGTTGCGCCCTGGCCGTGCAGAACGCGTCCTTCGGGCTTTGCTCGCAGGGCGTCAACGGGGTCAACAGCGACGTGATCATGATCCTGCACGTCGACCCGACCCACCACCGGTTGGCCTTGCTCTCCATCCCGCGTGACCTGTTCATCCCCAACGCGCGCAGCACTGGGGCCAACAAGATCGATGCGGGCCTCTACGAGGGTCTGACCCAGCTGGTGGCCGGAGTTGAGGAGGACCTGGGCATACCGATTCAGCACGCCGTCTCGTTGAACTTCGACCAGTTCGCCAACGTCGTCAACGCCCTCGGGGGCATCAACATGTCGTTCCCGGAGTCTGTCTTCGACGCCGAGTCCGGTCTGAACGTCCAAGCAGCCACCTGCGTGCACCTGACCGGATTTCAGGCGCTGGCGGTGGTCCGCGCCCGCCACCTGCAGTACAAGGGGGATTCGACGACGACGGACGCCCGGTACTGGACGCAAGAGGCCCAGAGCGACCTGGCGCGCATCAACCGGGACCACGAGTTCCTGCGTGTACTGGCCGCCGCCGTGGCCAAGAAGGGGCTGGACAATCCCATCACCGACCTCAGCCTGATCAACTCGTTGAAAGCCGACCTGACCTTCGACCAGTCGTGGGGGGTGCACGACATGGTGAACCTCATCCTCGACTTCCACTCGATCAACATAAGCTCGGTGCCCCAGCTCACCGCACCCGTCGCCGTCGTGACGGATCCCGATGGAGCGGGCGGAAGCTACATCTACCAGGGGGCGCCCTACGGGGACGTCGAGTTCCCGGCGCAACCGCAGGACCAGTCGGCCATCGACCAGGTGCTCGGCGTCTCGTCGACCACCGACACCATGACCGGCACGGCGATGCCAGCCCCGTCGTCGGTGAGCGTCTCGGTCATGAACGGCACGGGAGCGGCCAACCAGGCCGCCAACACGGCGGCCGCCCTGGGTGCGCTCGGCTTCCACATGGTCGGCGTGGGCGACGTCTCCGCCGCGGGCGACCTGGCCGAGACCGTCGTCTACTACGGGTCGCGCAGCGCCGCCACCGAGGCCGCCGCCGAGGCGGTCGCCCGGTCCATGACCGGTGCGGTCATCATGTCCTACGACCCGAGCCAGGTGGCCGATGGCGCACAGGTGACGGTGGTCACCGGAACCCAGTTCAGCGTGAACGCCCCGGCCGCACCGGCCACGAGTGGTACCTCCACCCCTCCGGCCACCACCACCCCGACGACGTCCCCGACCTCGGGCGACATCGCCGCCCCCTCGCCGGTCAATCCCGCCCTCGCCCCCTGGGATCCGCGGGCCTGTCCAGCCGGAGCTACCCCGACCGCGCCCGTGCCGAACAGGACGTGACGCGCGCCGCGTGATGACGCAAGCCCCGAAGTCCAAGTTGCGATCGGTGGCCGGTCGGGTGGCGACGGGGGTGGGATGGCTGATCGTGGCCCTCCTGGCCACCGTGGTCCTGGCCCGGGCGATCGTGTGGGACAGATGGCGCTGGTTTGCCGACGTCGACGCCGCCATTGAGGTGCTCTACCTCCCGGCGTGGCTGGTGCTCGTCGCGGCCGTCATCGGGAGGCGGCGGTGGCTAGCGGCGGCGGCGGCGTTGATCTGTGCCGCACAGGTGATCTATGTCGCGCCCGAGGTCCTGGCCTCGGCTCCCGTCCCGGCCGCGGTGCGCTCCGAGCCCACCCTGAGGCTCTTCGACGCGAACGTCTACGACAACAACCTCTCGATGGCCGGCTATGTGAAGCAGATCAGGTCCTACAAGCCCCAGCTTCTGACCATTGAGGAGACGTACTACTACGACTTCGCACACCTGCACGCCGCCGGGGTCTTCGCCACGCTCCCCTACCAGTTCCAGGTGCCGTGCTGTGGCTCAAGAGGTTTCATCATCGCCAGCCGCTATCCGATCGAACACCCGAGGGTGTCGTACGTCGACGGGCAGGCCTACATGGTCCGCTCGACGCTGCGCCTCCCCACCCGGACCATCAACCTGTGGGTCGTGCATACGACAGCGCCCGTCAACCCCGACTGGAACCGGTGGAACGAGGAGCTCGACGGCATCGTCAAGCAGCTCGACGCCGCGCATCCACGACCGCTCCTCATGGTGGGAGATTTCAACGCCACCTGGGGGAACCGCGGCTTTCGGGCGATCCTCTCGACGGGGCTGACCGACGCGGCGGCCGCCCGGGGACAGCCGTTCGCGTTCACCTACTCTCAGCTGCTGCCCGTGTTTCCGCCCCTCATCCGCATCGACCACGTCCTGACCGGCGGCGATCTCACCGTGACCTCTATCCTCACCCACGACGGGCCGGGCAGCGACCACCGCGACATCACCGCGACGGTGGCCATTGGTGGAGGGACCCACGGCCGGGCGGGCACAGCTCGGCACTGACGGAGCCCCCGCTAGGGCGGCTGAACGCTCAGTGAGCGGTCGCCGTCCGTGCGCGGTGCGCGGAGAGGGCGGCGAGCGCGTCGGCGGCGGCGAAGGCGAACCCGAAGCGAATCTCGTTGTGCATCCCTGCCGGCGACTCGCGCTGGATCCGGTTGTGGAGTCGCTGAACCGACGCCGGAAACGGATTCAGACCGAAGAAGTAGTCGAGCGGCTTGTCGAGATCGAGCAGGACGGCCCCGGTCATCGCGGCCATGGTGGCCAGCCGCGCCGGCCGTTCGACGGCGAACGCGGCCACCGCCATGGTCGCCAGCCCGAGCACACCGTCCCGTTTTGCCGCCGCCAGAAACCTCTCGTTCCCGCCGGGCCGACGCACATCGCATCCCCAGTGGGGCAGCGCATCGAGGACCAGGTGCGATCCCAGGCCGACCACGAAGGCCGCGGCCGGGCGCCGTCTCAGCAGACGGCCGACGAGCGCGCCCGAGAGGACGTGGTTGGTGACGAACACCGGCCCACTCTCGCAGACTGCTCGGGCTCACCCAGCGCGGGGCCCGAAACCGAGCGCCACGCGGCCGAGCGCCAATGGGGTCGCGCCCGGTGGCACAGTGGTTGCGAGCCGGTTGACGGTGCGATCGATGGGCATCGGACCTTGACGCGGGTCGGAGAACGGGTCAGTGTGTGATGCAGCCGAAAAGGGCAAACCTCTCGTGAGGGAGGGACGCAAAGCCACGGGACTCCCCGAGTTCGCCGGGCCGCCGAAGTAGCACCTCCGTCGCTATTCTCCCAGCGGTCCGGCCCTCCGGGGCGAAAGGGAACAGTGCGAGACGACGGGTACAGGGGGCAGCGGCACGGGGTGTGCCACCGTTGCGGCTGGAGGGGCATGGTCGGCCGGGTTCGACGGCGTGACCGCAAGCACATGCCGTCCGCCGGTGACTACGGGCGCCTCTGCGACGAATGTGTGGCGGACCTCGTCCGGGCCTACTCGGCGGTCGCCCCGCCGGAGTCGGGGCCGGTGAGGTTGACCGTCGTGAGGGACCGCGACGTCGCTTGAATCTCCGGCAGCCGTGGCGGGTGCCGACCTCGTGGGTGCTGCCGCTAGCCGGTGGACTCCTCGGCCAGTGGGGGCAGCACCGTCAAGGTGGAGCTCCCCTCTTGCCGGGAGCTCTCGGCCAAGCGGGCGGCCCGCCGCGCCCCGCGCTTGCGCTCGGCGTGGATGGTCCTGAGCACCCGGACGCCGTCGGAGAATGCGTTGAGGTTGCTGGCACCGAAGTGACGGCTGTGCTCGAAGCTCGGGACCTCGGCCACGCGGAGGCCCGCCTTGGCGATGCGCACGTTGATGAGCGTCTCCACCTCGAAGCCGTCACCCCAGAGCATGGAGGTCTCGTCGGTGCCCTCAACCTCGCTGGCCTCGAGCTCCATCGCCGAGAGGCACTCGCGGCGGAAGGCGTTGTAGCCGTAGCAGAGGTCGGTGTAGCGGGTGCCGTACAAGAGGTTGACGATCTTGTTCAAGAAGTAGTTGCCGAATTGGCGGAGCCGGCTGATGTCGCTGCTGCCGGCTCCGGGCATGAAGCGGGAGCCCTTGGCGAAGTCCGCCCCCTCCTTGAGGGCGTTGACGAAACGGGGGATCTCTGCGGGATCGGTCGACCCGTCGGCGTCGAGCATGACGATGAAGTCTCCGCTCGCCTGGCGAAAGCCGCAGGCCAGTGCGTTGCCCTTCCCCTTGCGGGTCTGGTTCACCACGATGATGTCGGGCCTCAGCTGGCGGGCCACCTCGACGGTGTCGTCGGTCGAGTCGCCGTCCACGAGGATCACCTCGTGCAGGTCGAGCTTCAAGCCGGCCAACACGTGGGGGAGGTTGCGGGCCTCGTTCTTCGCCGGGATCACGACGCTGACGGTCGGCTCGGGCCGTTCCACGCCCATTCTGAGCTGGGAATACCGTTCGAAATCACTGAGAGTCATCTGCGCCTGCTCTTCGATTGGGGTGACAGCCGCTCTTTACTCACGCCAAGCGCCCGCCGCCGATACCACTGCCGTCTACAACCTCTGCGACCCTGAATCGGTAGTCAAGGATGACCTTATTCCTTCCCGCCTCCGCCCGCACGCATCACCCTTTTCTCTCATCGCTCCTCCCCTCCAGAACGCATGGCTAACCCCCTACAGTCTCACCGACCGGACCCTGGGCGCATAGGGCACAAAGTCACTACTTTCCCCTCGCCGGCCCGGTGCACCGCCCCGCCGTGGCCCACGAGAGCTCAGCCCGGTCTCTCGTCGTGGCCGCCAAACCCCTTGCGCATGGCCGAGAGGATCTTGTTGGCGAAGTCGTCCAGACCCCTTGAGGCGAAGCGGGCGTAGAGCGAGGCGGTGAGCACGGGAGCGGGGACGCCCTCGTCGATGGCGGCGATGGAGGTCCAGCGGCCCTCTCCCGAGTCCGACACGCGACCGGCATAGCCACCCAGATCGGGCGACTCGAGCAGGGCGGTCGCGGTCAGGTCGAGCAGCCAGGACTCGACGACGCTCCCCCGGCGCCACACCTCGGCCACCGCAGTGGTGTCGATGTCGTACTGGTAGAACTGTGGCTCCTCCAAGGGAGCCGTCTCGGCGTCGCCCGACGTGGTCGACTTGCCGGCATTGGCGTTGTGCAAGATGTTGAGGCCCTCGGCGAACGAGGCCATCATGCCGTACTCGATCCCGTTGTGAACCATCTTGACGAAATGGCCGGCACCGTTCGGGCCGCAGTGCAAGAAGCCCAGTTCGGCGTCGTCGGGCTCCCCTTTTCGCCCCGGCGTCCGGGGCACCGATCCCAGACCGGGCGCGATGGTGGCGAAGATCGGCCGCAGACGCTCGACCGTTTCGGTCTCCCCCCCGATCATCAGGCAGAATCCCCGGTCGATCCCCCACACCCCGCCACTCGTCCCGCAGTCGACGTGGTGGATGCCGCGCTCGGCCAGTGTGCCGGCACGCCGGATGTCGTCCCGGTAGTACGAGTTGCCGCCGTCAATGACGATGTCGCCGCTGTCCATGTGGGAGGCCAGGTCGTCGATCGTCGTGCCGGTGATGTCGCCGGCAGGCACCATCACCCAGGCGGCCCGCGGCCGGGTCAGCTTCGCGACGAAGTCGGCCATCGATGTCGCCCCGGTCGCCCCCTCCTCCTCCAGCGCGTGCACGGCCTCGGGGTTCACGTCGAAGACGACACAGGTGTGGCCGTCGCGCATGAGGCGGCGGACGATGCCGGCGCCCATCCGACCGAGGCCGACCATGCCCAGCTGCATCGGCCTGCTTGTTGGCATCGCCGCCTCCTCCGTCTCTCTTGTCTTCTGGTCGTCCTGAATCGTTGTGGACCCGTGCGCTGCGGCCCCGCCCACGGTGGGCGACCCGCGGTGTGGCCGAGTCAGTCCGAGGATACTGCGACGACGCGCCCGGCCGGCATTTGAGGACCGGGCGACGCGCGGAGGCGGCCGCACCGGTGTGCAGCTACACGTGATGGATGACCCAGGTCACGCCCTGGAAGGTCCGATAGCCCAGGTAGATGACCGTGGCCACCAGCATGAACTTGAAGTACCAGGGGATGGGCCCGCGCTCCTGATCGGCCAGGATGGTCCCGCAGTGGGGGCACTCCCCTTCCTCGCCGAGGTCTTCGTCCTCCACGAGGGTGTCGCACTCCTCGCACCAGGCCACTACCTGCCGCCGATGCGAACCCGCAGCTTCATCGGGGTGGCGCCGAACTCGAACTTCTCGCGCAGTCCCCGCTCGATGTAGCGGATGTAGGTCTGGGGCAAGCGCCCGTTGGTGAAGAGGGTGAAGGTGGGGGGGTCGACGGCACCCTGGACGATGTAGCGGATGCGGGCGCCGGGCGCCGCCTGGCGCAGCTGGATCTCCTGCAGTGCTCGGTTGAGCGCCCCGGTGGGCACCCGCTGGTGGTAGGCCTCCACCGAGTCGCGCAGGGCCGGCAGGATGCGGTGGACGCCCTTGCCGGACTTGGCCGAGATCTTCAGCACGGGTGCCGATCCCAGGAAGGCCAGGCGGTCCCCGACGCCGGCCAGCACGTCGTCCCGGTCGTCGACCGCGACCAGGTCCCACTTGTTGAGGGCCACGATGGCCGGGCAGCCCGAGACGCCGATGCGCTCGGCCAGGCGCTGATCCTGGTGCGAGGCGCCGACCGTGGCGTCGATCACGAGCACGGCGATGTCGGCCCGCTCCAACGCGCGCAGCGCCCGCAGCACGGCGTGGTGCTCGGTGCCGCGCTCGGTGCGGGAGGGCCGACGCAGACCGGCCGTGTCGACGAAGCAAACGGGGCCATCGGGCGTCTCGACCACCGTGTCGATGGCGTCCCGCGTGGTGCCCGGCATGTCGTGGACGACCGATCGCTCCTCGCCCAGAAGCTTGTTGAAGAGGGTCGACTTCCCCACGTTGGGACGGCCGATGATGGCTACCCGGGGCGTGCCTCCGGGCCCGGTACGGGGCGTGCCTCCGGGCCCGGTACGGGCCGTGCCTCCGGGCCCGGTACGGGCCGTGGCGGCGGCCGCCTCCTCGTCCGCGGTGGGGATGGGCGGAGGCAGGAGCTCGACCACGGCATCGAGGAGGTCCCCGGTGCCCCGGCCGTGCAGGGCGCTGACCGGGAAAGGATCGCCGACGCCGAGGGACACGAACTCCCAGGCGGCCGCCTCCCGGTTGGTGTCGTCGACCTTGTTGACCACCAGGCGGACCGGGGGCCCGGCCCGGCGGATGACCCGCGCCGCGGCCAGGTCCTCGTCGGTCACGCCGGTCGTCACGTCGACCACCAAGAGCACCACGTCGGCCTCGCCCAGGGCGCGCTCGGCCTGCTGGCTGACCTTGGCGCTGAGGGGGTCGCCGCCGGCCAGCCAGCCCCCCGTATCCATGATGGAGAAGGGCACGCCGACCCATTCGGCGGTCAGCACCTTGCGGTCGCGGGTCACCCCCGCCTCCTCTTCGACCACCGCCGCCCGCTCGCCCACGATCCGGTTGACGAGCGACGACTTGCCGACGTTGGGCCGGCCGGCGACCACGACCATGGGCAGGCCGCTCATGCGGCACAACCCGAGCGGTAGGACGCCCCGTCGAGGGCCAGCCGCAACGAGCGCCCGTCGGTCGGGACCACCTCGACGGCCCGGGGCAGATCGGCCAGGGTCAGGCCGTCGAGGAAGCGCCCCTCGTTCAGGCAGGCGTCGGGCAGGAGGTGCCGGGTGCCCCGAGGTGCGGCCGCCAGGGCCCGTGCCAGGTCCTCGCCGGTGAGCAGTCCGGCCACGCCGATGTTGCCCCCGAAGAAGTCGTTGGTGATCTCGTGCACCGTGACGTCGTCCCTCGGGTGGCCCTCCACCAGGGGGCGCAGGACGCGCGCCCCGTAGGTCCCGGTCAGCACCGAGACCGGTCGGGGGTCGGTGCGTGGCGGCCCGCCCCCGTCCGGGGGGGCACCGAGCTGGCGCGGCGCCCGGTACCCCTCGGCCGGCGCGGCGTCGACGGAGGCGAAGAACCCGTGGCGCACTCCCCCCGGGCCCGCCGTGCGCGGGTGGGCGAACGCGTCCATGAAGGCTCGGGCCATGCCGATGCCGTTCTCGTGTTGGGCGAACCCGTCGTAGGCCCGGGCGGCGGGGAAGGATCGGCCGGCCAGCAGGTAGTACTCGTCCGCGGCATAGACCAGGCGGCGGCCCAGGGTCCTCCGGTAGATGCCCTGCCACTCACCGACGGTCTCGAGGACGTCGACCGCCTCCGCCGTCGTATGGGCGCGCATGTCGGCCTCCCCGGAGAACCGGCTGATGCCCAGCGGCACCACGCCGACGGAGGCGAGTGCGGGGTAGAGGTCCAGGATGCCGGCCATCGTGTCCTCGAGCGCCATGGCGTCGTTGACCCCCGGGCAGACGACCACCTGGCCGTGCACCTCGATGCCACCCTTGAGCAGGACGTCCAGCCAGCGCAGGCTGGTGGCCCCCTTGGGATTGCGCAGCATGTGGGCCCGCAGCTCGGGGTCGGTGGTGTGGATGGAGACGAAGAGGGGCCCCAGGCGCTCGGTGAGGATGCGCTCGGCATCGAGCTCGGTGAATCTGGTGAGCGTGGTGAAGTTGCCGTACAGGAACGAGAGCCGGTAGTCGTCGTCCTTGAGGTAGAGGCTGCGGCGCATCCCCTTGGGGAGCTGGTAGATGAAGCAGAAGGCGCAGTGGTTGTCGCAGGTGCGGATGCGGTCGAAGACGGCCGAGGACACCTCGACGCCGAGTGGCTCGCCGGGCTCCTTGTCGATGCGGACGAGGCGCGGCAGGAGCTGACCGGCGCGCTTGACCATGACGCTGAGGTCGTCGGTGTCGGTGAGCTGCTGGAATTCGATGACGTCGCGCGGCTCGTGCCCGTTGAGGGAGAGCAGCTCGTCGCCCACGGCGAGGCCGGCGCGAGCCGCCGGTGACGCCGCGGTGACCGAAGTCACCGTGGGAGCGGACATCGACCCAGGTTAGTGCCGGGGGATGGTGACGCCGCCCCGCCCCCGGAAGGGTGCGCCGGCGCGGGGTAAACGAGGGGCCAATCGCCGGTAGCGTGGTTCGCGTGTCCAACGTCGATCGCGTCCTACTCGCCGAGCCCCGCGGGTTCTGCGCCGGGGTGGAGAAGGCCGTCAAGGCGCTGGCGTGGATGGTCCGGGTCTTCGAGCCCCCCGTCTACTGCTACCACGAGATCGTCCACAACCGGATCGTGGTGGACCGGTTCCGCGAGCAGGGGGTCATCTTCGTGGACGACGTGGGCGAGGTGCCGCCCGGAGCGCCCGTCATGCTCAGCGCGCACGGATCCGCACCCGAGGTGGTGGCCGCCGCCCGGGACAACGGCGGGGTCGTGATCGACGCCGTCTGCCCGCTGGTCACCAAGGTCCACCACGAGCTCAAGGTCCGCAGTTCCAAGGGCTATACCGTCCTCTACATCGGTCATGCCGGTCACGAAGAGGCCGTGGGGACCATGGCCGTGGCTCCGGAGGCGGTGCGCCTGATCGAGAACGAGTCGGACCTCGATGCCGTGGAGAAGGAGGACGGCGGGATCGGACCGGTGGCGCTCCTCGCCCAGACGACGCTGAGCCACGACGAGTGGCGTGGGTTGATGGAGTCGGCCAAGCGACGCCACCCCGACCTGTGGATGCCCACCCGGAGCGACCTGTGCTTCGCCACCACCAACCGCCAGGCCTCGCTGAAGGCCCTGGCCGACGAGGCCGACGCCATCGTGGTGATCGGCTCGGCCAACTCGTCGAACACCGTGGCGCTCGAGGCGGTGGCTATCGCCTCGGGATGCCCGCGGGTGTTGCGCATAAACGACGCCACCGAGCTCCCCGACGATCTGGAGGGGACCATCGGGCTCACCGCCGGGGCGTCGGCGCCCGAGCACCTGGTGGAAGAGGTGATCGCCGTGCTGGCCCCCCGTCGTGGAGTGACCGAGGTGACGGTCACGACGGAGGACGAGTACTTCCCCCCTCCGCCCGAGCTGCGCGAGCTGCTGCGCGCCGTGGGGAACACGCTGGCCTTCCTGGCCGGCCGGCCCGGCATGCTCCGGGCCGATCCGGTGGCCGACGACCGGGGCGTCTCGGCGGCCGACGTGCTGGACATGTTGGTCTGCTGACGACTTCCGGGCCATGATGGGACGGTGAGCGGAGCCGGTCAGGGGGCCATCCACACGGACCCCGAGAAGGCTCGCCGGGTCATTGCGGGATCGCGCCAGGCCTTCGAGGACCGCTACCCCGATCTGAAGCTCGCCCCCGTGGTCGGCCTCATCTGTGCCTACGAAGAAGAGGCCAACATCGGCGCCATCCTGGCCGCCATGCCCCGGGAGGCCTGCGGTCTGCCCGTGTCGACCCTGGTCATCGTCGACGGCGGCGCCGACCGCACGGACCAGGTTTCGATCGACTCGGGTGCCGTCACCTTCGTGCTGTCCGAGAACCTGGGCCACGGGTTCGCCCTCCGCGTGGGCTACGCCCTGTGCATTGAGCTGGGGTCCGAGTATGTGGTCACCCTCGACGCCGACGGTCAGAACGACCCCAGGGAGATCCCCGCCATGCTGCAGCCTTTGGTGGACGACGAGGCCGACTTCGTGGTCGCCTCCCGCCGCCTGGGTCGGGACACCACCACTGATCGCTTCCGCAAGGTCGGTGTCCGGGTCTTCTCGTCGGTCATGAGCGCCCTGGGCGGCACCAAGCTGACCGACACCTCCAACGGCTATCGAGCCCTGCGGACCCTCATGCTCGAAGACGTGGCCCACCGCCTACGGCAGCCTCAGTACCAGACGGCGGAGCTCCTCATGGTGTGCATGAAGCGGGGTTGGCGGATCGCCGAGCGACCGACGCTGTGGCTGCCGCGCGCCTCGGGAACCACCAAGAAGGGGAAGAACTACCTCTTCGGCTTCCGCTACGGGCGAGTGGTGCTCACCACGTGGTGGCGGGAGCGCAGGGGGCGCCGGCAGCTTTAGGCATGCCCAGGCGGTCGATCGGCACGGGCGGCCGGCCCGGTTCGTCGGGATCGGGCGGCGTGGGCTCGGGCTCAATGGGCACGGGGTCCGGCACGGGGGGAACGGTCACGCGGTGCCGTTCCACTGCACCATGAGGAGGGTGGCGTCGTCGTCGAGCTCTTCGTTGTGGTGTTCGACGATGGACCGGACGACCAGGCGCACGATCTCCTCGGCGGGGAGCTGATCCGAAGCCGAGCGGCCGACCAGATCCGTCAGTCGGTCGAGTCCGAAACCGCCACCCGACTCGACCCTCCCGTCGATGGCCCCGTCGGTGTAGAAGAAGAGCCCGTCTCCCGGCTCCAGCGAGACGTCGGCCACCGTCGGCTCCTCTCCGTCCTTTCCGAGCCCCCAGGGGAGCGTCGGTCGACAGTCGAGGTGGCCGATCACCCGATCACCACGGATGTGCAGGGGCGGGGGGTGCCCCGCATTTGTCCAGCGCAGGTGGCCCGTCTCCACGTTGAGCTGGACGAGCTGGCCCGTCACGAACCCCTTCAACCCGTCCCCCTGGTAGCGACTCCTGATCGTCGATTCGAGCGCCCGATGCATGTCGGGCAGGGTGCGGCCGTGGCGGCGGTCGTGGCGGTAGCAGCCCACGGCCAGGCCCGAGAGAATGGCCGAGTTCAAGCCGTGTCCCATGGAGTCCATGATCGCCACGTCGAGCACCGGCCAGTTGACGGCGTAGTCGAAGCTGTCCCCGCCCACCTCGTAGGCCGGCTCGAGCAGTCCCGCCACGGTGACAGACGGCGATGTGAAGACGAGGGGTGGGAGGAGATCCCACTGCATGCTGGCGGCCAGGGTCATGGACCTGCGCCGCCGGTGCAGATTGAAGACGTCGCTCACCCGCGCGTTGGTGGCGATGATGTACCCCGCGACCCTGCCCAGGTCCTCGCACGCCTGCACCCGGCATGCTTCGGCGTCGGGGAGCGTGAGCGCGACGACACCGGTCCGGTCCGAACCCTCGCGGATGGGTACCCAGACCCGAGTGCCCTCCGGCCGCTCCGTCGTCACCGCCGCCTGGGTGAGGAAGGCTCGGCCGGCCATGGTGGTGGCAACCTCTTCCCTGTGCGGCAACTCGTTGTGCGCCGAATAGTCACCGAGCGGCTCGAGGAACACCTGCCCGAAGTCGACCAGGTAGATGACGACGTCGATCGCACCGAGCTCCCTCCCGAGGCTCTCGACCGCCGCCGGCACCGACTCGGGCCGCTGGCTCAGGTTCGAGCGCAGGAGCGGCGTCAGGTTGAGCTCGTGCATCGGCCGCCCTACCTCCGCCCGCGCCTCACCAGCGGTAGAAGCGATGGCTGCCGGCGCTCTCGCCGCGCCCGAGCGCGACACCGATGAGCCAGAACACGGCGAAGATCACGGCCGCGATCCACAGCACATGTAGCGCGAAGCCCGCGCCGGCAAGAATCAAGACCAACACCAACAGCAGGAGGATAAGCACACCCACCACCTTTCATCGGTTCCCCCTCTGGGACTGACCAGGGTGTACCCGCCAATTCGGGCCGGAAACGGTGAAGTTCGAGGCATCGGTCAGGAGCGGATGCCAACAGGGGTCGCGTCAGTAGCGACCCGTTCTGGACCGGGCCTCGTTGTAGACGGCCTGCAGCTTCCCGGCCAGGTCCTCGGTGCCGGCGTGGACGGCGGAGCGAGCGACACGCCCGCCTCCGGTCCGGGCCGGGGGCGGCAGCGCGGGGCCGATCACCACCTCAATGGTGTACGGCTTGGGAACGACGCTCCCCTTGGGCATCGACAGGTCGGATCCCCCGATGCCGATGGGGACGATCGGCGCGCCCGTGCGGGCCGAGAGGAAGGCGGCACCTTCCATGAGGTTCTCGATGGCGCCGCCAGCGCGGCGGGTGCCTTCGGGGAAGAGCACCAGGCACTGGCCGCGCCGCAGGACCTCTTCGGCGCGCTGGAGCGCCTCCCGGTCGGCCGACTCACGATGCACGGGAAAGGCGCCGACATAGAGGAGCAGCTTGCCGAGCCACCTGTTCTCCCACAGGGTGTCCTTGGCCATGAAGAAGAGCTTGCGCCTCGTGCAGAACGCCGTGAACCCGAAGTCGGCGAAGGAACGGTGCACCGGGGCCAGGATCACCGGACCGGTGAGCGGGACGTGCTCGGTGCCCGAGACGCGGGGGCGGAACCACAGGCCGAGCAGCGTGGTGAACACGACGCGCATGGCTCTATAGCCGAGCTTGCGGGTGGGCTCAATGGCGAACTCCTGGTTCCTGCCCGGCGCAGATGCCGGGCGGTGCTCGGGTCCGGGGTCACTCAGAGCCACGACAACACCTCCTCGACTACATCCTGGGGATCGCGGCCCGTCGTGTCGAGGAGGTGCGCGTCGTCGGCCCGGGCAAGGGGCGACGCCGCCCTGGTCGAGTCGATCCGGTCGCGGCGCGCCAACCCGGCGGGCGACTCGTCGTCGCGCCGCCGCGCCCGCTCCTCGGGCGACGCCGTGAGGTAGACCTTGAGCTGCGCGTCGGGGAAGACCACGCTGCCGATGTCGCGGCCCTCGACCACTCCCCCGCCGCGTGCCGCCGCCCAGTCCCGCTGGCGTCGCACGAGTTGGGCCCGCACCTCTGGGTTGGCGGCCACCAGCGAGACGGCTCGCCCCACCGCCGGTGAGCGGATCACGTCGGTGACGTCCTGGCCGTCTATCACCACCCGCGGGCCGACCTCAATCTGCGCATCGGCGGCCAGCGCGGCGACGGCGAGGCGATCGTCGGGGGCGATGTGCCGGGACAGTGCGAGGGCGGCGACGGCGCGGTACATCGCACCCGTATCGAGCCGGTCGAGGGCCAGACGCGCCGCCACGGCCCTCGAGACGGTGGACTTGCCCGCGCCGGCGGGGCCGTCGATGGCGATGAGGAGACCCCGCGGGGCATCCGGCCCGGCCCCGGTCAGACGGCCCAGATCGTCGGCGAACCCCGGATAGCTGGTCTCGACCGCCTCGAACCCGGTGATGAGGCTGCGTTGGCCCGGGCCGGCGGCCAGGGCGGCGATGGCCGCGGCCATGGCCATGCGGTGATCGCCACGGCTGTCGAAGCGGGCCCCGTGGAGCATGGCGCCCCCCCCGACACCGGTGATGGACAGGGTGTCCCCCTGCACCTCGGCGGTGGCGCCGAAGGCGGTGACCATGTCGGCCACCGCCCGTTGCCGATCCACCTCCTTGACCCGTAGCTCGGCCACGTCGTTGAAGACGGTGGTCCCCTCCGCCGCCGCCGCCGCCACGGCGAGGGCGGGGATCTCGTCGAGGGAGGGGATCTCGGCGGCGGCGACGGTCGTGGCCTTGAGCGTGCCACCGGTGCAGGTGGCCGCCAGGGTGACCGTGCCGTCGCTCTCGGTCCGGAGAGCCACCTGCGCCCCCATCCTCTGGAGGACGCCCAGGTAGCCCAGCCGGGCCGGACCCCGGTAGACCCGTTGCACGTCGACCGCGCCACCGGGCACGACGCAGCCGGCCACCACGAAGAACGCCGAGGCCGACGGATCGCCCGGTACGGTGCGCGGCGTGACCGGGCGTAGCGGGGACGGGTGGAGGGTGACGATCCGCCCGTCCCCCCACGGCTCGACGGTGAGGTCGACCCCGGCCTCGCGCAGCATCTCTTCGGTATGCGCACGGGTCGTCACCCTCTCGCGCACGACGGTCGGACCCTCCGCTGAGAGGCCGGCCAAGAGGATGGCCGACTTCACCTGCGCGCTGGCCACCCTCGTCGTCCAGTCGATGCCGCACAGTCCCCCGCCCTTCACGTGCAGTGGAGGCCTGCACCCCGCCCCGGAGCCCACCACCGTCGCCCCCATGAGCTCGAGGGGCTCGGCCACCCGGTCCATCGGCCGCGACGACAGCGAGTCGTCGCCGATCAGTTCGGTCTCCCAGTCGAACCCGGCCACCATGCCCGCCAGGAGCCGCATGGAGGTCCCCGAGTTGCCGCAGTCGAGCGGCGCCCGAGGCTGGTGGAGTCGGCTCCGCCCCCCGCGCAGCGTCACGCTGCCATCTCCCGATCGCTCGACGTCCACTCCCATCGCCTCCACCGCACGCAGGGAGGCCGCCACGTCGGCGCCATCGGAGAGCCCGCGGATCACCGAGGTCCCTTCGGCCAGGGCGGCCAGGAGCACGGCGCGGTGCGAGATGGACTTCTCACCGGGCGTGCGGACCGGCCCGCGGCAGGGCACGCCGCCATACACCACGAGGATCTGCGGCGCCGTCATGCCAGGCTCTCGGCGTGCCAGCGGTAGCCCTTGGTCTCGACGGCGTGACCCAGCCGCTCGGCGTCGGCCGCGTCGACCACCAGGATCAGGATGCCCTGGGGGCCTTCGACCGAGTGGGCGATCTCGAAGTTCAAGATGCTGATGCCGGCGTCGGCCGCCAGGGAGGTGATCTCGGCCAGGACGCCGGGCCGGTCGTGCACCGGGATGCGCAACTCCGAGAGGTAGTCGGGGCGGACGCTGCGAGCCGGAAGGTTCCGCCGGGCCAGGCTGGCGCGCTGGAGCACGTCCAAGATGGACGCCCGATCCTGGCCGGCCACCCGGTCGCGCATGGCGGTGAGCTCCGCTATCAGAGAGCCGAGCGCCTGGACGATAGGGCCGGCGTTCTCCGCGCAGATGTCGGGCCAGATGCCCGGATGCCCGGCGGCAACCCGGGTCATGTCCCGGAACCCCCCTGCGGCCAGCCGCAGCAGCGCGCCGTCCTGCTCCGCCCCGACCGCGGCGGCGTTCATCAGCGTGGCGGCCACCAGGTGAGGTACGTGGGAGACGACGGCCACCAGCCGGTCGTGGTCCCGCGGGGACAAGACGAGCACATCGGCGCCGAGCGCGGTCACCACGTCCTGCAGGCGGGTGAAGGCCTCCAGGTCCGTCGCGCTGGTCGGTGTCAGCACCCACAGCGCACCCTGGAAGAGGTCGGGGTCGGCGCCGCTGAGCCCTATCTGCTCCGAGCCGGCCATTGGGTGTCCGCCGATGAACCGGGGGTGATCGGCTTCCGCCACGATGGCCGTCTTGACCCCGCTGACGTCGGTCAGCACGGCGTCGTCCCGGCGATCCGGGGTGGCCAGCAGGCGGCCCACCTCGCCCGCAACCGCGGTGGCCGGGGTGGCCACGAAGACGATCTCGGCGCCCAGGTCGTCCCCGGCCCGGTCGATGACGCCGGCGCGCAGGGCCTCCTCGAGCCGGCCGCCGTCGGCGTCGAGTCCCGAGACGTGCCAGCCGCGTCGGCGCAGGGAGAGGGCGATGGAGCCACCGATCAGGCCGGTCCCCACGACGAGCGCCCGCCGGCGCGCCCCGCCGTCAGATCGGGAGGTCATCGCGGAGCCCTTGGGCACCGTGGAGGTAGACGTGGTGGATCTCGTCCTTGCTCTTCGTCGTGTGGATGTGGAGCAGGACCCGGATGCACCGCGGCATGGCGCCCGGCACGGCGATCTCGGCCGCGCACAGAAGCGGTACCCCGCCGAAGCCGATCTCCCGGATGGCCGTGGCCGGGAAGATACTGGTGACGTCGGCCGTGGCCGTGAAGAGCACGCTGACGATGTCGTCTTCGGCCAGCTCGTTGCGCTCCATGAGGGCCAGGATGAGCTCCTGGGATCGCTCAGTCACCTCGTCCGGGCTGTCGTGGTCGACGGTGGTGGCGCCGCGCAGGCCACGGACCATGAGAGGGGCAGACATGGCCCGTCACTCTACTGCCGGGTTTCGGGTTTCATCTCCTGGGGGTGGCGGCCAGTCCGGGCGCTCTGCCTCTCGCTCCGCTGGAACGTTGCCGACACCCTTCACACACTCTTCATCGGGGTCGCACAGTTCCCTCACGATCCCGATCCATACTGCGGTCATGGGACGGTCGGCGAGCTCGAGCGAACTGCGGGACTCGGCCGAGGCCTGGGGAGACCCCGCCGCCCTGCGGGCCCGGCTGGCGGTCGAGGGCTACGTCTTCATCCGGCAACTGCTCGACCCGACCGTGGTGGCCGAGATCGGCCAGTCTGCGCTGAGGTTCCTTCAGCACGCGGGGTGGACCGAGAACAGGCCGGATCCCGTATCCGCCCCGCCGGTCACTCCGATCAGGGCGGTGCGGATGCGCGACGCGTTCGGGGACGCCGGCTATCGCCGGATCCTGGCCGATCCCGGCTTCAACAAGCTCGCGTTCTCCGGCCCGCTCCCAGACCTGATGGGCCAGCTGCTCGGGCCCAGCGGATTCTGCTACCCCCTCAAGCTCCCGAGGATCGTCTATCCGGCGTCCATGGTGCCCCGCCAGCCGGGCAACGTGATCCACAAGGACTACCGGGCCGTCCAGGACATGTTCACCGCGTGGGTGCCGCTCGTCGACGTTCCCGCATCACTGGGCGGCCTGGCGGTTCAGCCGGGCAGCCAACGGACCAGCCGCGTACGGTACCGGCCGCTCGACCACCTGGAGCGGGGGTGGGCGACGACCGACTACGAGCCCGGCGACGTCCTGGTCTTCCACTGCCTCACCACCCATGCCGCCCTGCCCAACAGGGAGCACCGGTTGCGAGTCTCCGCCGAGTACCGCTGGCAGCTGGCCGATCAACCGGTGCCCCAAAGGGTGGCCCTCGGCCCATTCGGTCAGGAGATCGGCTCCCGGATGTTCTCCCGGACCAATTGGTGGCGGTCCGTGGTGAAGGGTCTGACCCTCTTCGACGACGGGGGCGAGGGTGCCCGGCCCAGGTTGCCCGCTCCCCCGTCCCGCTTCGTGTCGTTCAGCAACTGAGAACGCTCCGCGAACAGGGTCGTCCCTCAGCCGGTCCGGACGGCCCACACGGCGTACAGCGGGTCGCCCCGGTGCTCGGGCGGTGTGCGGCGTGCCGTGATCGGCGGGCCGTAGACGCCCGACCGCTCGAAGTACTCCACCACGGTCCGGCACCGCTCCTCGTCGGTGGCGTAGAGCCAGCCGCGGATGGCCTTGGTCGCGAACACGCGATTGCTGAACGTGCACACCAACCTCCCGCCGGGACGCAACACCCGCGCCACCTCGCGGAAGACCGCCACGGGCCGGGTGAGGTAGTCGACGGAGGCGCAGCACACGGCGTCGTCGATGCTCTCGGCCGGCAGCGGGATGCGAGGGTCGGCGTTGAGGTCGTGCACGATGTGCTCGCGTGCCGCGGCGTTCGACCTCAGCTCGGGCTCGTTCATGCCGAGTACCCGGAGGTGGCGGGGCGGGGTGTGGAAGTGCGAGACCCACGAGCTCATGAGATCGAGCACGTCGCCATCGACCCGCAGCTCGTCGTAGAGATCGCCGACGGCGTCGATGGCGTCGTCGTCGATGTGGGTCACGAGCCGGGGCAGGGCGTAGAACGCGGCATCGTCGCCCTCGTCGAGGCGGGCGAAGAACCCGGCCGGGAAGCCGAGGCCGTCGTCGTGGCCGGGATCCACCCGTGTACCGTACCGCCGGCGCCCGGCGCCAGGTCGCGGCGTGGACTGCTTTACGCCCGCGACCTGCTGCTGCGCCGCGGAGTTGGGCGAGCGTTGAGATCACGTAGTCCGTCGGATGATCTGCGCTGACCATTGTGGTAGCGCACGGGTCGTCTGCGGGCCCGGCCGTCACGCCAGTGGTGCAAGCCGGACTGTGCCACCCGGCGGCAAAGATCGAGCGAAGCGAGGGAACCTTGAGCTTTACCACCGAGCCCACCCAGGCCGAACGTGACGCCGCAGTGCGCTTCTTCGATGCGGTCTCCCAGGGCATGGAGTGGGCCGGACCGGACGGTGGCGGCGAGACGGCGGTCGGTGCCGCAGGGGGCGTCGACGCGGCCATGGCGCTGGGCCGGGCCATCGTGGAGAACCTCGGCCGGGTCCTCCTCGGCAGGGGAGATGCGCTGGTCGCCGCGGCCGTCGCCGCCCTTTCCGGAGGGCACCTGCTCATTGAGGACGTGCCCGGGGTGGGCAAGACCGTGCTGGCCCGTGCCCTGGCGACGTCGCTCGGGGTGGAGTTGACCCGGGTGCAGGGTCATCCGGACCTTCTCCCCTCCGACGTCACCGGCGTCTCGGTGTTCTCGCCCGACACCGGCAGCTGGGAGTTCCGCAAGGGGCCTGTCTTCGCCCACGTCGTCCTCCTCGACGAGTTGAACCGCACCCCGCCGCGCACCCAGTCCGCCCTCTTGGAGACGATGGAAGAGCACCAGGTCAGCGTCGACGGGGAGTCGTGGCCGCTGCCGAGTCCGCACATGGTGATCGCCACCCAGAACCCGCGGTCGCAGCGGGGCACCTTCCCCCTGGTCGAGAGCCAGTTGGACCGCTTCGCCATCGCCACGTCGGTCGGCTATCCCGATGCGGGGAGCGAGGCGCATCTGGCGCTTCACGAGGGTGGGAACTACGTGTTGGCCGATCTGCAGGCGGTCTGCACCCCCGAGGCGTGGCTGGACGCCCAGCGGGCCACCGAGCTGGTCCCCGTCGCCCCGGCGGTGGCCCAGTACGCCGTCGAGATCTGCCGGGCGAGCAGGACGGCACCGGGCGTGCTCCTCGGCGCCAGCCCGCGCGCCTCAATCTGGCTCATCCGGTGCGCCCAGGCGCACGCCCTCCTGTCACTGAGGGGGTACGTGGTGCCGGCCGACGTGCAGGCCGTCGCGGTGGGCTGCCTGGCCCATCGCGTCCTCATGGACGAAGGCGAAGAGAGCATCGCGCAGGCAGCTCAGGTGATTCTGGGAATTCTTGAGGTCACGTCGACGCCGAGACCATGAGCCGGCGGGTGCGGCCGACCCGTCCGCTGGCGCCGATCGCCGTGGCGATCGGCGTGCTCGGCATCTGGTGGCTGGTGGCGCACTACGGAGGCGCGGGGTGGGTGCAGGCGCTCGGTGACCTGGCCTTCGGGACGATCTGTGTCGGCATCGCCGGACCCTCGGTGGTGCTGGCCCGCGCCAAGGTCACGGTGGCCAGCGCCCCGACGGACGGGATCGCGGGTCAGCCCGTCGAGATCCGCCTCGCCGCCTCGACCCGCCTACGCGTCCGGCCGGTGGAACCCTGCGGGGAGGAGGCCTTCATCGGCCCGGTCGGGGGGAGCCGTCCTCCCGATGACCGGATCACGCTGCGACCGGAGCACCGGGGGGTGTGCGGCGTCCTGATCCTCGACATCGCCTCCGCGGCTCCCTTCGCCCTGCAGTGGTGGACCCGACGGGTCGTGCTTCCCCTGCCGACGGCGCTCCACATCGCGCCCCGCCGTGGAAGGCCGCAGTCCCTGCCCGTTCGCGACCACGAGGAGAGCGGTGCGGCGGCCGACTGGGTGCAGTCGGACGTGGGTCAGCCGAGGGGGGCGCGTCCCTACCGGTCCGGCGACTCCCGTCGCCAGGTCCACTGGCGGGCGACGGCCCATGCCGGAGAGCTGATGGTACGAGAGCTGGAACGGCCGTCGGCCGAGCCGGTCACGCTACGGGTCGTGCTCCCCGGCGACGCCGAGGAAGCAGAGCGTGTGGCCGAGCGCGCCCTCGGCACGGTCGTCGGGCTGCTCGACCGTGGCGCCTCGGTGGTCCTGGCCACCGTCGAGGCATCGGGACCCGTCGTCGCCGGCGTCGCCGACCGCCGCGGTGCGGGCCGTCGCCTGGCCCGGGCGGTGGCGCATCCGGCCGGGCCAGGGCCAGGCGCACCTGCGGGTGGAGCGCCGACGTCGTGAGGACGCTGGAGGCCTTCCGCCGAGCCAACCGGCCGGGGCCGCCGGAGCACTCGATCCGGCTCCGGGTGGCCTGCCTGGGGGCCGTCATCGTGGCGATCGATGCCTCCGCCGCCATGGGGGAGGTGACCGATTCGGTCGCGTGGGGCGCCATGGGGCTGGTCACGCTCGGCATGGCCTTCTCCTACCTCACCCGGTCCCGACCGCCCGGGTGGGTAAAGGGCCTCGTCGCGGCGGCCGCCATCGCCGCCTCCGTGTGGTTCGTCCATGCGGTGAGCGCCCCTGCCCTCGATATCGCCTCGGTCGAGGACCCGCTCACGGTGCTCTTGGTGTCGATTCTCGTGGTGCACTCCTTCCACGTGCCGTCCCGCCGCGATCTGCTCTTCTCGCTCGCCGCCTCGGCCGGCCTCATGGCGGTCGCCGGCGCCCAGGCCATCAGCCTCGACTTCGGCCTTTACGTGCTGGCCTGGGCCTGCTTCAGCCTCTGGGGCCTGCTCGAGATGTGGACGTCGGCGAGCGGTGGTGGAACGATCCCGCTGGTCAGGGTCGGATCGGCCCTGGTCGCGGTGGTCACCGCCACGGTCGCCATCTTTCTGGCCCTGCCCGCCCCGACCGTGGCGGCGCGGGTCAGCCTGCTGGCCGAGGCCGGAGTCGGGGGCACCGTCGGCGTCCCCGGGGCCCTCGCCGGCGACGCCGGATCACCGTCCCAGCTGGCCCGCGCCGGGAGTCCCGACAGCGCCATCCGCGTCGGGGGCTACCTGGGATTCGCCAACACCTTGAACACGGCCCTCCGGGGATCGTTGAGCCACACCCTGGTCATGTACGTCCGCAGCCAGCGCCCGTCGTACTGGGTCGGTGAGACCTTCAGCAGCTGGAATGGCGAGAGCTGGACCGAGTCCGGGTCCTCCCATGTGCTGCGGGAGCAGTCCCCGTTCGTCCTGCCGGTGCCCGAGGGGGACGTCCCCGCCGGACAGTCGGACCTGCAGACCTTCTACCTGGTCGGCTCCACGGCGGACCTCGTCTTCCATGCGGAGAGTGCCGGAGAGGTGTGGTTCCCCAAGTCGGAGCTGTTCTTCTCCGACGACGGGACCGTCGTGTCTCCCATCGGACTGGGAAGCGGAGCCATCTACTCGGTCGAGTCCCTGGTCACGGCGCCTACTCCCGACCAGCTGCGCCACGCCTCGGGCGGGGCCCTGCCGTCCGGCCTGGAGGAGGCCTCCCTCGAGCTGCCCCACCCCTATCCCCGGGTCCGCGCCCTGGCGGAGTCGATCACGGCCGGCGACAAGACGAACTACGACCGGGTGGAGTCCCTGATCGCCTGGATCGGTGCGCACACCCGCTACTCCACCGACATACCGCCGCTGCGACCGGGCCAGGACACGGTCGACGAGTTCCTCTTCGGCAACCGGGTCGGGTTCTGCGAGCAGATCTCCACGTCCCTGGCGGTGATGTTGCGGTCGCTCGGCATCCCCGCCCGCGAGGCCGTCGGCTACGTGCCCGGGTCCTACAACCCGGTCACCGATCTCTATGAGGTGCGCGCCGACGACGCCCACGCCTGGGTCCAGGTGTGGTTTCCGGGCTACGGGTGGCAGAGCTTCGATCCGACCGCGGTGGTCCCGTTGGCCAATCCCGCCCCCGGTGCCGCCGCCCTGGGTTACGTCGGAGCGGCACTGCGGCACGTGCCCTTGGTGCCGGTCGCCGCGGTGCTGCTCGCCGCCGGCCTTGCCACCGCCCTGGCGCGCTGGCGCCGGTCCCGTCCCCGGACGTGGACGGAACGCATCGCCCGCAGCTTGGAGCGGGCGGGCCGGCGGGTCGGGCATCCCCGCCGCCCCTCGGAGACCCTGGTCCACCACGCGAGCGTCCTCGACGCGCTGGCCGGTGGCGGATCGACGACCTGGGGCCGGCTGGCCGTGGCGGTGGAGGCCAGCGCCTACGGGGGGCGTGAGCCGCCACGCGACACACAGCGGCAGATGGTTGCCGAGGCCCGGCGGCTGCGCCGGCGGCGCCGGCGGGACTAGCGTCCTACGCGGTCTCGAAGGCGATCATGGGAACGATCATCGGGGCGAGTGGCTCGAGGCCCGCAGCGGCGACGATCGGACCCAGCACGGCGGCGAATGCGTTGAACTCCTCTTCGTTCTCCCAAACATCGAAGATGGCGACGCCCTCACCCTCACCGAAGCAGGAGTGCATCCTCATGCCCTTGGGCTCGACTCCCGTGGCGCGAGCCTGCTCGTCAATGCTCTTGTACTGCTCGACGCTCATGGACGGGGGACGGATGTAGACGCCGATCATCGAAGACACCTTTCGCTCGCCTTTCAGTGCTGCGGCAGCACTATGGCATACGTTCTGGGGCCGTGCCGGATCGGTCGATCGCCGCTCGGTCGCTCGCCGTTCAGTTGTTCGCCGTCAGGTTGAGGATCGTCACCAACACCCAGAACCCGATGACGCAGAATCCGACGATGACCCCGGCCAGCGCCATGCCGTCGCCGGACTGCGTGCCGTTGGACCGCCGGATCTGGGAGCGGGCGACGAAGCCGAAGATCACGCCGAGGACCGAGGGTATGGAGAAGAAGAGGACGCCGGTGATGGAGCAGACCAGTGACGCAATGGCGAACCCGTTGGTCCGAGCGGGAGCGGCCATGGGCGCCCAGTGGGGGGACCCGTAGCCCGGCGGGGACCCGTAGCCCGGCGGGGACCCGTAGACGGGTGGTGGGGGCGGTGGCGGCGGCGCCGGTGGCACGACGTTCGCCGTCCAGGCCGAGCCGTCCCAGTAGCGCTGCCCGCCCCCTCCGGCGGGGTCGGGATACCAGCCTGAGGGAGGTCCCGCGTCGGTCACTGTCCCCGCGCGCCGCTGCGTTGGCCTCGTGCTCTCACCGCTCCATCATCGCGCTCGGCCGCTCGGCCGCCGGGTCCCGGCGGCGACCGCAGTGGTCGTGCGGCGGCGCCGGGACGACCGCGGGGGGACCGCCCCCCTACTGCTGCAGGCGGTGCAGGCGGCCGAAGACCTCGGGCCCGATGCGCAGACCCTCCTCGGAGGAGACCGCCGGCGAAATGTCGATGTCGAAGACGTCGCTCCACTCGAACTCCAGCTCCATGAGCGCGGCGACGTCGTCCGTGCTGAAGATGGAGACCACCTGGACATCGCCGGATTGGGGCCAGTACTCGGCGATCGGTTGGATCGCCTTGGGGTACTGCCAGGCCGTCCTGCGCACGAGCGCCGCGTCCCGCTCTGCACTGGTGGTGGAGGAGCGATAGCGCAGCAGAGCCACATAGTCCATGGTCATCTCCCATCTCGACAGGCGCCTGTGGCCTGGATCGGCCCACAGTAGCTGCGGCAACCGGTGTGAGCCACGGGCCGGCCGGCGTAGATCCGGTAGGGGACGACGAGGACGAAGTAGATCACGGCCATGAAGATGATGAAGTAGACCACCGCGGCGATGAAGGCCCCCAGGTCGATCCGTTGGCCGTTGATCGTCCATCCGAGCCCGCTCGATCCGGCTCCCCCGCCACCGGCCACGTTGACGACCGGCGTGATGACGTTGTCGGTGAACGCCTTTATGAGCGTGCTGAATCCCAGGCCGACCACCAGGCCGACCGCAATGAGAGCGGCTACTCCCCCTTGTAGCCGGCCGGCGGGCCGTCCTGGGGGCCGAGGAGCGGCTCGAACACCTTCACGTAGAGCTCGAAGCGCGGCCGCCACGCTTTGGCGGAGGGAGCGAGTCCGACCAGCCGGTCGAGGCACGTGTCCCACCCCGTGGCGTTGCGGGCGGCGGCTGATGGTGGCAGCTCGTCGGTGAGGACCAACCGAGTTCCACCCTCCGTGGCGACGAGCTCGAAACGGAGAACCTCCTCTCCCCAGCTGAAGGCGAGCTCGTTTGGCTCGTCGACGGTGAGGACCTCCCCGCTGAGCGTCATGTCGATCACCTCGGCTGGGAAGTGGAACGAGATGGCCGCCCCGACCTCCCACCGGCCATTGGCCACCACCACGTCGCAGGGGAACCATGAACGGAGCTGCTCCCGATCGGTCAGCGCCTGCCACACCACTGGCGGCGGATCGGCGAGCCGGCGTTCGAGGCGCACGGCCGGCCGATCTCCCCCCGTGACGACGGTCGCATCGGTCATTTCGTCCTCCTTCGGGAGAGATGGGACTCGAGTTGATTCAGATGACCCGTCCAGAACCGCCGATAGGGCTGCAGCCAGTCGTCGAGGGCTTCCAACGGCGCCGGGCTGATCCGGTACAGGCGGCGTTGTGCCTCGGCGCGAGACTCGACGAGGCCGGCCTCCTTGAGTACCCGGAGGTGTTTGGACACGGCGGGCTGGCTCACCCCCAGGCGATCGACCAGCTCCCCCACCGGCCTCTCTCCGTCCCTCAGGAGCTCGAGAATGGCCCGGCGATGGGGTTCGGCCAAGACCTCCAGGGCGACGAGCGTGTTCACCGAGTGAGAATGCCCCACCGGTTATATGTCTGTCAAGGAATATGCACACACAGGAATATGCACAGGAATATTCACAGGAATATGCACAGGGATATGCACAGGAATATGCACAGGAAGTGTGCGCTCGGACAAGCGGCGGTTGGTTCAGCGCGACAGCTCGGTCGCCGGAGTGCCGCACGAGGCACAGCCGGGCGCACCGTCCTGAAGCGGTGCGCCGCAACCCATGCAGAAGGCGGCGGGCCGCTCCATGGAGCCGCAGTGGTGGATGGCCTGGGCGTTGAC
The DNA here is from genome assembly GCA_963779735.1 of uncultured Acidimicrobiaceae bacterium. Classification (GTDB taxonomy): domain Bacteria; phylum Actinomycetota; class Acidimicrobiia; order Acidimicrobiales; family RAAP-2; genus Bog-473. The sequence continues at coordinate 269,596 of CAVZZJ010000007.1, read as the reverse complement.
GGCCCGCTCCTTCCCGCACCAACTGCAGTAGATGACGTCGGACGTGCTCCCGGGTTGGGGCGCCGACACGGGGGCACCGCTCATGATGCCCGGCCCGGGTGAGGGCGGCGGCGCGGACGTCGGCGCAACGGGCCCGGGGCCCGGGCCACCGGGTCTCCCCGCCGGCGCGCCGACCGGTACGGGCACGGGCCGCTGGCGCGGGAACGGCGAGCCGGGTGCGCCTGGAGGGGGCACCGGGGACCCACCCCGTCCGCCGGACACCGGCCAGGTCGAGAAGGCGAAGATGATGAAGAACACCCAGGTGACGAAGATGCTCACGAAGTCGAGGGCTTGCAAGACGAAGAAGTTTCCCAGGCTCGCCGGCACCGACACGGTGGAGCCGTCGAAGACGACGGTCTTCACGTCGAGGGCCAGGAGGACGAAGCTGGCGCACCACAGGACCACCGACGTGAGGGGCACGTAGATCCACCGGTAGGAGTAACCGGCCTTGGTGACGATTTTGGTCACGGCGAAGAAGTTGAGGACCAGGAGGCCGAGCATGAGGCCGAGCACCACCAACCCCCTGCCGGATCCGCTCAGTGTGACTGCGTCAATCGGTCCCATCGTCCTTTGGCTCCGGCCTCTCCCGGGTGCTCGTTCGAAGAGCCGCGATGGCCGCGACCACCCGATTCGTCGGCCTGTGCTGGCGAGCCCGAACCCCGACGTCCGGTCGAACTCCTACAAGACAGTGTCAAACTCCCACAAGACAGGGTCGAACTCCCACAAGACTGTACGGAATCGGGCGCAACGCTGACCGAACTCCCTCCCAACGCTCGCCCAACGCTGGAGCGGCCACCGCAGGTGCGCACGCCGGCGTCGCCGAGGGGCGGCCCCCGTCGGAAGGGGCCTTCAGGAGGGGCGCCCCGCTGCGCCCGCCAGGGCCCGGACCTCGGGGGCAGCCAACGGGCGCCACTGCCCGGGGGCGAGGCCGGTGTCACGGAGCGGGCCGATCCGTGTGCGCACCAGCCGTCGAACGGGGTGGCCGATGGCGTCGCACATCCGGCGCACCTGCCGGTTCTTGCCCTCATGGATCACGATACGCAGCACCCCGGGGGCCAGGACCCCCACGGCGGCGGGGGCGGTGGGACCGTCGTGGAGCTCGACGCCCTGGCGGAGCCGGCGCAGGGCGCCGGGGGCCGGGGTGCCGCCCTCGACCTCGACCACGTACTCCTTGTCCACGCCGTGCGAGGGATGGGCGAGCAGCTGGGCCAGGGCGCCGTCGTTGGTCAGGATCAAGAGGCCCTCGGTGTCCTGGTCGAGCCGGCCCACCGAAAAGACGCGCGGCTCGTCCGGCACCAGGTCCATCACGGTCGGGCGCCCGTGGGGGTCGACCGACGTGGCGATGACGCCGCCGGGCTTGTTCAAGAGGTAGTAGACGAGGTCGGGCGCCACGGGCAGCAAGATCCCGTCCACCTCGACGCGGGCCGTCGCCACGTCCACCCGGCGGCCCAGGATGGCGACCTCGCCGTTCACGGTCACGCGGCCCTCGGCGATCAGCTCCTCGCAGACCCGGCGGGATCCCTGCCCGGCCCGGGCCAGGACCTTCTGCAGGCGCTCGCCGCTCGTCGTCGCCGCGTCGGTCATCACCGGCCCTCAGGCGTCGTCGGGTCCCACCTCTCCCATCACACCCAGGGCGGCCTGAAGGTCCAGCTCCAGCTCGGCGGCCACCTCGGGTCCGGGGAGGAAGTCCTCCACCGGAGGCAGCTGGGCCAGCGAGTTCATGCCCAGGCGCTCCAAGAACAGATCGGTGGTGCCGTAGAGCGCGGGCTGTCCCGGGCCCTCCGCCCGCCCCACCACCTCTATGTAGCCACGCTGTTCGAGGAGCCTGGTCACGCCGTCGACGTTGACCCCCCGCAGGGAGGAGATCTGGGCCCGCGAGACGGGCTGGCGGTAGGCCACGATGGCCAGGGTCTCGAGCGCGGCCGTCGAGAGCCGGTGGGAGACGTCCCGGTTGGCGAACCGCTCGACGTAGGGAGCCAGGTCCGGGTTCGTCTGCAGGCGGGCCCCCCCGGCGATCCGAGCGAGCACGAAGCCCCGGTTCTCGGCCTCATAGCCGGCGCCCAACCGCTCCAGCGCCCCCTCCACCTGCTCGACGGGCTCTTCCAGCAGCTCCGCCAGCAGACCGGGGGGCACCGGCTCCACCGCAACCAACAAGATGGCCTCTATCGCTCGCCCGAGCTCGTCACGCTCCATCGTCCCTCAACCCTCGTAGTCGTCGATCTCGAACCCGCCCAGTTCGCCCAGGCCGAGCCCGCTGGCCACCCCGGCCAGGACGCCGTCGGTCTCCAGCCAGTCGATCTGCATGTCCCCGAACGTCCGTCCCTGCCCGAGGGTGACCCTCCCCATCTTGCACAGCTCCAACAGGGCCAGGAACTGCACGATGACCTCAATGCGGGTGGTGCACTCCTCGACCAGCACGCGGAACGACGTGGCGCGGCGGTCCCTCGGCATGGCGATCAGGGCCGAGACGGCCTCGGCCACCGAGACGGTGTCGACGGTGACGTGGGAGAGGTCGACCCGTGGGACCGGTCGCTCGGCCGCGCCGCGTAGGTAGGCCTGGGCCAGGTCTTCGGGCGTGGTGCCCGCCAGCAGGTCGGGGGCGTGGACGGCGAAGCCCTCGGGAAGCCCGACCTCCCGCGGCACGGACCGGGCCGCCTGCTCGGCCAGGGCCACGAAGACGTCGGCGGCTGCGGCGTAGGCCCGGCATTCGAGCAGGCGGGCCAGCAGGAGGTCGCGCTCCTCCCATCCGATCAGCTCGTCTTCCTCTTCGGCGCCCTCCCGGCCGGGAAGCAGCTTCTGCGACTTGAGCTCGACGAGAATGGCCGCCACCAGCAAGAACTCCGACAGCTGGTTGAAGTCGATCTGGTCGCGCTGCTCGGTCAGGACACGCACAAACCCGTCGACGATGGGCAGCAGGGGGATGTCGAGCACGTCGACTTCGTGGGAGGAGACCAGGTGCAGCAAGAGGTCGATGGGGCCCTCGAAGGTGGGCGTCGAGACCGCATATGTCACGCCCCGACGATACCGAACCTCCCCACCTGGGCCGCGCACCCCACGAAAGGCGCAGCCCAGAACGTCGGGGGGGAGCGGCCACCCGGCGTACCATGGCGAGCCATGAAGCGGGTCCTCTCCGGCATCGCCCCGTCGGGCGACTTCACCCTCGGCAACTACCTGGGTGCGCTCCGCCACTGGGTGACCTTCCAGGACGACCACGACGCCTTCTACTGCGTGGTCGACCTCCACGCGCTCACCGTCCAGATCGATCCGGCGGTGCTCCGCCGCAACACCCTCGATGCCGCCCTCAACCTCCTCGCGGTCGGTCTCGACCCGCAGCGCTGCACGATCTTCGTGCAGAGCCACGTCCCCGAGCACACGCGGTTGACGTGGTTGCTCGAGTGCACGGCCACCATGGGCGAGCTGCGGCGGATGACCCAGTTCAAGGAGAAGGGCCACGGCCAGGAGACCGTGCGTGCCGGTCTCTTCACCTATCCGGTGCTCATGGCGGCCGACATCCTGCTCTACTCCGCCGAGTCCGTTCCCGTCGGCGACGACCAGCGCCAGCATCTAGAGCTCGCCCGAGAGCTGGCCATCCGCTTCAACGGCCGTTACGGGGAGACCTTCACCGTCCCCGAGGCGGCCGTGCCCGGGGCGGCGGCGCGCGTGATGGACCTCCAGCACCCCGAGCGCAAGATGTCCAAGTCGGTCGAGTCGCCGCTCGGCACCATCGGCCTGCTCGACTCCGCCGAGCAGATCACCCGCAAGGTGAGAAAGGCGGTCACCGACACCGATGGCGAGGTCCGTTACGACCGGGCCGCCAAACCCGGCCTGGCCAACCTGCTGGACCTGCTCGCCGGGGCAACGGACCGTTCGCCCCAGGAGGTGGCTTCCGGCTACACCCGCTACGGCGACCTCAAGAAGGACGTGGCGGAGGCCCTCGACGAGCTGCTCCGCCCGGTGCGTCGACGCCGGGCGGAGCTGGAGGCGGACCCGGCCTACGTCGACGCCGTGCTGGCACAGGGGGCGGCCGACGCGCACGGCATCGCGGCCCTCACCTACGAAAGGGCGTCCGACGCCGTCGGCCTGCTCGCACCGTCCCCCGCGCCGGACTGAGGCTGCGGCCGCGGAATTCTGCAGCCCTACTTGATTGTGGGCCGCAATCGGCTCAGAATTCGAGGTGCTCCAGGGTGAGTGGGAAGGGAAGCATGGCGGTCACCGATCAGTCGGGCCTGGTTCCACGCCGCAGGGCTGACGACGATGCGGCGCCGGCCGCCGAGGACGAGCCCAGGGAGCCCGTCGAAGGCGCCGTCGCCGAGGTCCGCCCGCGCACGGCCAGCGGCCACTGCTGCGACGGCCTGCCCTGCGACCATCCCGACCACGGCACGACCAGCGCAGAGGGCGGCGTCATCCACTTCATCTTCTGACCCGGCCACTTCTGACCCGGCCACGACCGGCATTCGAGCGGGGATCCCCGCTACTGGCCGTAGAGGACCCCGGCCCACCAGTTGTAGAGGTGCTGGAAGGCGACCGTGAGCGGCCCGTGGCTCCCCAGGTAGAAGTTGAGGACGACCACCGCCATCACGATGGTCATCGTGTAGGGCCGGATGCGCAGGTAGGTGGGCCAGTAGCGGCGCGGCAGGAAGCGCTCGAGCACTGCCGCGCCGTCGAGGGGCGGGACGGGCACCAGGTTGAAGGCCATCAACCCGATGTTCCCCAGGCTGAAGAGGAAGACGATCTGGGCCGGGAGGGAGAGGGCGCCGTCGTTCGCCAGCACGGTCGAACGGAACACGACGGCGAAGATCACGGCACTGATCGCCGCCAGGGCGCCGTTGGTGGCCGGCCCGGCGAGTGCCACGACGACGCCCTGATTGCGCGGGTGGCGCAGCCGGGCCGTGTTCACCGGCACCGGCTTGGCCCAGCCGAAGACGCCGTAGCCGCCCAGGGAGAGCAGGGCCGGCACGATCAAGGTGCCGACCGGGTCGATATGGGTGAACGGGTTGAGGGAGAGCCGGCCGGCCCGGGCCGCGGTGTCGTCGCCGAAGGCTCGGGCCACCCAACCGTGGGAGACCTCGTGGAGGGTGATGGAGGGCACGATCACGCAGAAGAGGATGACGTCGCCGCGGGAGATGTTGTGGTGGGCGACGAGGGCCACCACGACGACCAGGCCGGCCACGATCCACAGCGCGCGCTTGGTGTTGCGATCGAGGGGACGACGGCCGGAGGCTGCCCCCGCCGAAGGGCCCACCTACTGCCGGGCGGCGTCGTTAATGCAGAAGCGGGCCGCCGGCATGGCTTCGAGGCGGGCGGCACCGATCGGCTTGCCGCAGGCCTGGCAGACGCCGTAGGTCCCGGCGCTCAGCCGGGCCAGCGCGGCGTCGACCTCGTCCAGCGTCTCCCGGAGCTCGGCGGCCAGTCGCTCCGCCTCGCCCCGCTCGGCCGTCACCTGGCTGGAGTCGGCGAAGTTGGAGTCGTAGCTCAGGCCGGAGTCGCCCTGGTTGGCGAAGCCGAGCTCCTTGAGCTCGGCTTGGAGCCCGGCCTGTTCGGCGCGGAGCAGGGCGGCGTAGTCGACATCGGCTGATTCGGCCGTCGGGGCCTCGTTCGGCATGTCTTCATGCTACGTCTTCCTCGCCCGCCGTAGTGCCCGCCCGCGGGTGGGCGTCCTCGTAGGCCCGGCGCAGGTGCTCGGGCGAGACCTTGGTGTAGCGCTGCGTGGTGGAGATGGAAGCGTGGCCGAGCAGCTCTTGGACCACCCGGATGTCCGCCCCCCGAGCCAGCATGTGCGTGGCACAGGAGTGGCGCAGGACGTGGGGGCTCACCCGGTCGGCCAGGCCGACCCGGCCGGCATACTTCTTGACCACGCCGAACGCCCCCACCCGGGTGAGCCGGCCCCCCCGGACGTTGAGGAACACGGCCTCGGCGTCGCTGCGCCGGCTCCACTTCTTGGGCTCGAGGTTGGGCCGTCCCTCGCTCGAGAGCCACTGCCGCAGCGACGCCAGGGCCAGGCGCCCCAGTGGGACGACCCGTTCCTTGCCTCCCTTGCCCAGGACCCGGATCAGGGGTAGGTCGCCCTCCTCGACCGCCTCGGCCACGTCCCCCAGGTTGAGACCGACGGCCTCGCTCACCCGTGCCCCGGTGCCGTAGAGCAGCTCGAGCAGGGCCCGGTCGCGCAAGATGGCCGCGCCGGTGCCCACCACCGCCCCCAGCAGGCGGGCCGTCTCGTCCTCGCCGAGCGCCTTGGGCAGCAGGTCGGCCACGGCCACGCCCGGGATGTCGGCCGTGGGATCGAACTGGGCCTCCCCCTCTTCGACCAGGAAGCGGTGGAACCCCCGCAACGTCGAGAGCGAGCGGGCGACGGTCGCCCCGCTCCGGCTGCGGCGCAGGGAGGCCACGTAGGCGGCCACGACGGCCGGCGTCGCCTCGTCAATGTGGTCGCACGCTGCGCCCCTCCCCACGAAGGCCTCGTAGGAGGCCAGGTCGCGGCGGTACGACGCCAGGGTGCGCGGCGAGCGTCCCCGTTCGACGTCCAGCCACGAGAGGTACTCCTCGGCGGCACGCGGCAGCGGGCTGCTCACCGCCCGGGTCCCGGCCCGATGCGGTCCAGGTGGGCCCGCGCCAGGAGGAGACCGAGCACCGTAGTCTCGTCCACCAGGGTGCCGTCGGCCACGAGGGAGTCGACGTCGTCGAGACAGATCGTCTCGACGGTCATGAACCCCTCCTCCACGCCCTCGGGTCGGGGCGGGCAGGGCGTCAGCTCCGTGGCCAGGAAGATCGTGGTGAACTGATCGCTGATCCCGGGTGAGTTGAAGGTGCCGATCAGGCGCACCAAGGAGCCCGCCCGCACACCCGCCTCCTCGGCCAGCTCGCGGTGCGCCGTGGCCTCGGGCGGCTCGCCGGCGACGTCACACGTCCCGGCGGGTGCCTCGAGCACCGTGCGGTCGACCGAGGCCCGGTACTGGCGGACCAGCGTCACCCGGCGATCGGCGTCCACCGGGACGACGGCGACCGCTCCGGGATGGTGCACGATGAACCGCTCGAAGGGCTTGCCATCGGGATCGAGGAGCTCGGTCCGTCCCACGCTGAACAGCCACCACCGGAAGACCTCGACCTCGGAGACCCGGCGGAACCCCGGCGTGGGGACGGTGGGCACGAGTCCCTAGGGCACGCGATCGAGGTCGAGCAGGTGTGGCTCGCGCCCCTCGGCCCGGTCCAGGGCGGCGGCCACCAACTCGCGGAACAGCGGGTGGGGGCGGTCGGGCCGGCTCTTGAACTCCGGATGAGCCTGGGTGCCGACCCAGAAGGGGTGCTCGCTCAGCTCGACGAACTCCACCAGGCGCCCGTCGGGCGAGGTGCCCGAGCAGACCAGGCCGACCGCCTCGAGCTTGTGCCGGTACTTGTTGTTGAACTCGAACCGATGGCGGTGTCGCTCGGTGACCCCCAGGGTCCCGTAGGCCTGGGCGACCGTGGAACCGGGCAGGAGGGCCGCCTGGTAGGAGCCGAGCCGCATGGTGCCGCCCTTGTCCGTCACGTAGGCCTGGTCCGGCATCAGGTCGATGACCGGATGCGGCGTCAGCGAGTCGAACTCGCGCGAGTTGGCCCGTTCCAGCCCGGCCCAGTCACGGGCCACGGCGATGACCATGACCTGCAGGCCCAGGCAGAGGCCGAGGCAGGGGATGGCGTGGTCACGGGCGTAGCCGGCCGCCGCCACCATGCCCTCGACGCCCCGCACGCCGAAGCCGCCGGGGATCACGATGGCGTCCAAGCCGCGCAGGCGGTCCGAGCCGAGCAGGTCCGGCACCTTCTCGGCGTCGATCCAGTCCAGCTCCACCTCGGTTCCGTAGTGGAACCCACCCGAGCGGAGCGCCTCGACCACCGACATGTAGGCGTCCGGCATGCTGACGTACTTGCCCACGATGCCGATCCTGACCCGCCGCGACAGGGACTCGACCCGGCGCACCAGGTCCTCCCACTGGCTCAGTTCGATCGGGTGAGACGACTCGTCGATCCCGAGGACCCGGCAGACGAAGGAGTCCAGACCCTGGTCACGCAGGACGAGCGGTATCTCATAGATGCTCGGTGCGTCCACCGCGGAGATCACGGCCTCCATGGAGACGTCGCACAGGTTGGAGATCTTCCGTTTGAGATTCTCCGAAATGGGCTTGTCGCTCCGGCAGACGATCACGTCGGGCTGAATACCCCGGCTGCGCAGCTCGGTCACCGAGTGCTGGGTGGGCTTCGTCTTCTGCTCCCCGGTCACCAGGTAGGGCACGAGGGTCAGGTGCATGTAGCAGACGTTCTCCCGGCCCACGTCCCGCCGGAACTGGCGGATGGCCTCGACGAAGGGGACGATCTCGATGTCGCCCACCGTGCCGCCGATCTCCACGATGACGATGTCCACGTCGTCGTCGGCCAACTGGCGCACCCACTCCTTGATCTCGTCGGTGACGTGGGGGATGACCTGCACGGTTCGGCCGAGGAAGTCACCCCGCCGCTCCTTCTCGATCACCGAGCGGTAGATCCACCCGGTCGTCGTGTTGGAGCGCTGGTGCAGGTTCTCGTCGATGAACCGTTCGTAGTGCCCGAGGTCGAGGTCGGTCTCGCCGCCGTCCTCGGTGACGAAGACCTCACCGTGCTCGCCCGGGTTCATGGTGCCCGGGTCGACGTTGATGTAGGGGTCCAGCTTGCACATGGTGACCCGCAGGCCCCGGCATTTGAGGAGTCGACCGAGCGAGGAGGCGGTGAGGCCTTTGCCGAGCGAGCTCGAAACTCCCCCGGTGACGAAGATGAACTTGCTCACGCCGCCCGCTGGGCGCCGATGGTCCGGTCGACTGATCGGTGCACCCCTTCACGATAATGGACGGGGCGCACCGATGTGGCGGATCACACCCCCAAGAGCTCTCGGGCGTGGGCGCGCGCCACGTCGCTGTCGGGATGACCCGAGAGCATGCGCGACAGCTCCACCACCCGCTCCTCGCCGGCGACCGGGGAGGCGGAGGTGAGGGTCCGGCCGCCCGCCTCGCTCTTGAGGACCGTGATCTGATGGTCGGCCTTCGCCGCCACCTGGGCCAGGTGGGTGACCACCAGGACCTGGCGCGAGCGGGACACCTCGTGCAGCGCCTCGCCCAATGCGAGGGCGGCGGTGCCCCCGACCCCGGCATCCACCTCGTCGAAGACCATGGTCGGCGGTCCGCTGGTGGCCACGAGCCGGATGGCCAGCATGGCGCGGGCGAGCTCGCCCCCCGAGGCCGCCTTGGCGAGGGGCAGCACCGCCTCCCCGACGTTGGCGCCCAACGCGATTTGGATCGGCTCGCCCGTGCCCTCGGCGCCGACCCGGATCTCCACGCGAGCCCCGGCCATGGCCAGATCGGCCAGCCGCTCTCCCACCAGCGCAGCGAACCGCGCTGCGGCGTCGGCGCGGGCCGAGCGCACCTCCTCCTCGGCCGCGGTCAGCTCCTTGCCCAGCGCGTCCCGCTCGGCCCCCAGCTGCGCCGCCCTTCCTTCGGCGTTGTCCAACTCGTCGAGACGGGTGGCCGCGGCCTGGCCGAACGCCATCACGTCGTGGAGGTCGGCGCCGTACTTGCGCCGCAGATCGGAGAGCAGGCGCCGGCGTTCCTGCACGGCAGCCAGTCGATCCGGATCGTCCTCCCAGCCCTCCACCACGTCGCGCAGGCCACGGCCCACGTCGGCCAGGTCGATGGCCGAGGCGCCGATCCGCTCCCGGTACTCGTCGAAGGCCTCGCGCCCGGCCAGCAGCGCCGCCGCCTCGGCCAGCCGGTCCAGCACCCCGCCCTCCTCGGCCCCGAGCGGTGGCTCCAGGAGCTCGTAGGCCCGGGCCGCCGCCTCCCGGTGTGCGCCCGCGTCGGCCAGGCGGATCTCCTGTTGGCGCAGGTCGTCGTCCTCGTCGGGATCGAAAAGCCGGGCGGCGGCGATCTCGGCCACCTGGTAGCGCAGGACGTCGGCCTCCCGTGCCCGCTCCTGCGCGTCGCCTCCGAGGGCGGCCTCCGCCTCGTCGATCGCCCGCAGTCGGGCCCGGAGACGGTGCACGGCCCCGAGATCCGTACCGGCGTAGGCATCGAGCACCGCACGCTGCGCCGCCGGCGTGACGAGCGGCTGGTGCGCATGCTGCCCGTGGATCTCCACGAGCTCGGCCACCGCGTCGGCCAGGGCGCCCACGGTGGCCATCCGCCCGTCAATCCACGAGCGCGAGCGGCCGTCGGCCGGCACGGCCCGGGTCACGACGGTCTCGGTCTCGCCCTCGGGCGTCTGGACCACGAAGCGCGCCTCGACCATCGCTTCGGCGGCGCCCGCCCGCACGATGGACGGGTCGGCCCGCCCGCCCAGCACGAGCTGGAGCGCCTCGACGACCAGCGTCTTGCCGGCGCCGGTCTCGCCGGTCAGCACCGTCATCCCATCCGTGAAGGAGAGCGACAGGTCCTCTATCACGCCCAGATCGCGAACCCGCAGGTCGGTCAGCACCTGTCTCCGATGAACATGGTGGCGACCGCCGACCTACTGCTCGCGGTCGGCCAGCAGGCGGAACCGCAGCAGCGCGCCGAAGCCCATGGCATCGTTGCGGACCACCCGGACCGGCCGTGAGGGCACCCGGCACGCCACGGTCGATCCCGGTGGAAGGCGACCGATCTCCTGGCCGTCGACGACCAGGGCGGCGGAGCGGACCGGTGCGATCTCCACGGCCACGCACTGGTCGTCGGTCAGCACCAGGCTGCGGTCGAGCGAGAGGTGCGGAGCCACCGGGGTGACCACCATGGCCCGCAGGGCCGGCGAGAGGACGGGCCCACGGGCGGAGAGGTTGTACGCCGTCGACCCGGTCGGCGTGGCGACGATGAGGCCGTCGGCCGAGTAGGTGAACACGTCCTCGCCGTCAATGGACGTGGCCAGGCGGACGGTGTGCCCGAAGTCGATCTTCTCGAGGACGACCTCGTTGAGCGCCAGGTGCGTCGACACGGCATCACCGCGGGAACGGTCGGTGATGGTGACCTCGAGCGCGCAGCGCTCCTCGATCACGGCCCTGCCCTCGAAGACCCGGCTCAGGGCCACGCGAACCTGGTCGGGCACGACGTCGGGGAGATACCCCAGCCGCCCGAAGTTCACCCCGAAGACGGGGATGTCCGCCGCCCAGGCCAATCGCACGACCCGCAGGAAGGTGCCGTCGCCGCCCAGGCTGACGGCGATCGTCGTCCCCGCCAGATCGACATCGTCGAGGTTCACTTCCCGCCCGGCCTCGGTGACCCGATTGGGCGCGCTGAACTGGAGGATCCGCGCCACATGTCCGTGCTCGGTGAGCCACTCGGACGTGTCGAGGGCCAGGGCAAGCGCGTCGGGGCGCTCGGGGTGCACGAGAAAGGCGGCGGTCGACATTCAGCGTGAGACCGCCTCGTCGACGGCGAGGCCGAGGAGGCGGCCGACATCGTCCGCCGACGCCCCGGGCGCGCCCTTGCGCGCGTGGACCAGGAACTCGACGTTGCCGGCCGGGCCGGTCAGCGGGGAAACCATGACCCCCATGATGCCGGTTCCCACACCCCGAAGGGCGGACGACACGCGCTCCAGGCTGCACCGCCAGACCACGGGGTCCCGGATCACCCCCTTGCCTCGGGCCGCCACGGCCCGACCGGCCTCGAACTGCGGCTTGACCAGGAGGACCAGATCTGCGTCGTCTCGCCCCAGCGGACCGCAGAGCACCGGTACCACCGTCACCAAGGAGATGAAGGACAGGTCGGCGGTTACCAGCGAGCAGGGCTCGAAGGTCGGGTCCCGCTCCCGCAACGCGTCGGGCGTCAGCGACCGCACGTTGACCCGTTCGAGCAGGATCACCCGCCGGTCCTCGCGCAGGCGCTGGTCCAGCTGACCGTGGCCCACGTCGACGGCGTAGACGTGGGCCGCTCCCCGCTGGAGGAGGCAGTGGGTGAACCCACCGGTGGACGCTCCGGCATCGAGCACCCGTCGTCCGCAGGGATCGACCGCGAACCGCGTCAGGGCGGCTTCCAGCTTCTGTCCCCCGCGGCTGACGAAGGGGGCCGGCGGACCCAGGACGGTGAGGGGCTCGTCCGGTGCCACCAGCCGTGCCGGCTTGTCCGCGGGGGCGCCGCCCACCAGCACCCTGCCGGCTCCGATCGCCGCCTGGGCCTCGTGCCGGTTGGCGGCCAGGCCGCGGCGGACCAACTCGGTGTCGAGCCGCCGCCGGGAACCGGTGCTCAGGTGCTCGACCCGGGGGCGTCGGGGGTGTTGGGTGCCTCTGGGGCGGCGGCCTCTGGGGCAGCGGCCTCTGGGGCGGCGGCCTCTGGGGCGGCGGCCTCTGGGGCGGCGGCCTCTGGGGCGGCACTCTTCTTGGTGGCCGGCGCCTTCTTGGCGGCCGTCTTGGTGGCCGGCGCCTTCTTTGGCGGGGCCGTCGTCTTGGCGCTGGGTGCCACCTTCCTCGCCTGGGCGGCGACGTCGGCCGTGGCGGCCCGGCCCGCGGTGGCCGTACGCTTGAGGAGGTCCGCCACCTGCCCGGCCAGCGCCTCCAACGAGCTGGCGTCGATCTTCTTGAGCTGCTCCGACACCTCGTGTCGTACCAGGTCGAGAATCTGCTCGCTCGTCTTCCGGCTTCGCTCGATCAAGTTGTCCACCCACTCCTGTGCCTGGTCGCGCTGGATGTCTCCGGCGTTCGCCAATTCCCGAACTATCTCTTCGGCGCGAGCCCGAGTGACCTGGCCCAACACCGTCCCGGCGTCGAGGTACTTCTTGATCCGTTCGTTGCTCGCCATGCCCACAGCGTATCTGCCCACGTGCTAGCTGATAGCAAGCACTACCGGGCCCGCGCGCCCAGTGCGGCGTGCACGAGTCCGGCCAGGTCGACGGCGACGGTGTCGGGGGCGGGGTCCGACGGCACGCCGTCGGCGCCGGTCACACCGGAGAGCACCAGGGCGAAGGGCACGCCCAGCTGCCGGGCCAACGCCCCGTCCGTGGAGGGGCGGTCGCCCACCACCAGCGTGAGGTCGGTCGCCCGGGCCCGTATGGCGTCCGAGGTGGGGCGGTGCGGTTTGCCGGCAACTTCGGGGATGGCCTCCGCCGCCGTCGCCACGGCGGCCAACAGGGCCCCGCTGCCGGGAAGCAGGCCGTGGGGTGTCGGATGCGTGGGGTCCTCGTTGGTGCCGATCAGGCGCGCCCCCTCGCGCACGGTGCGGGCGGCCAGGGCGATGCTGTCGAAGGTGAAGGACCTGGTCCATCCCACCACCACCGCATCGGCCGGTCCGGACTCGACGATGATCACACCCCGCTTGGCGAGGGACTCGCGCACGCCGCCCTCGGCCAGGACGAGGGCGGAGGAGCCGACCGGCAGCATCTCGGCGGCGACGTCGGCCGAACTGAGCAGATCGGTGTCGTCCGCCGCGATGCCGCAGCGGGCCAGGCGTTCATGGAGCTCGGCCCGGGTGGGCGCCGAATTGTTCGTGGCGAACAGCACCCGTACGCCCGCCTCGTGTAGCGACGCGACGGCCCCGTCCACGCCTTCGATCGGCTCGCCGGTGAGCCAGATCACGCCATCGAGGTCGACGACCCAGGTGCCTCGAAGCGGCGCCGGCCGCGTCTTGTGGGGCAATGCGCTCAGCGTCCCGAGCCGGCCCGGCTCCCCTTCTTCTCGCGCTTCGCCTCCCTTTTCTCCTTGAGTGACTTGCCGGGCTTCTTCCCGGCCGGCCTCTGCGGTGACTTCTCAGGCATTTCGCTCTCCCTACTGGTGGTCGATGCTCGGCGGGTCGGTGGGTTCAGCGAGCAGCGTCGCCGAGTCGGTACGACTTGCTCACTTCGTCGAGCTCGCTCTTGAGCTCGGGGGACATGACGAAGTCGGACGCCGCCAGGCTGGCGTCGAGCTGCTCTGGCCTGCTCGCACCCACGATGGCGGAGGTAACGGCCGGGTTGGCCTGGACCCACGCCACGGAGAGCGTCACCAGCGTGGTGTTCTCCCGCTCCGCGACCTTGCGCAGCTCCTCCACCGTGGCGAACTCCCTGTCGTGCCAGTAGCGCTCTTGATACGCGGCGGCGGCGCTGCCCAACGCGAAGCGTGTGCCTTCGGGCGGCGGCGCCGAGTGGTCGTGCTTCCCCGACAGCAGGCCGCCGGCGATCGGGTTGTAGGGAATGATCCCCAGCCCCTCCTCGGTGCACAGTGGGATCAGCTCGCGCTCGATCTGGCGGAACAACAGGTTGTAACGGGGTTGTACCGAGTCGAAGCGCACCAGATGGCGCGCCTCGCTCCGCCCGAGCGCCAGGGCTAGCTGATAGGCCAGGAAGTTGGAGCAGCCAACATAGCGGACCTTGCCCGAACGGACGAGGTCATCGAGGGCCGCCAGTGTCTCGTCAATCGGAGTGGCGGGGTCCGGATGGTGGAGCTGGTAGAGGTCGATGTAGTCGGTGGCCAGTCGCCGCAACGAGTCGTCGACCGCCGCCATGATGTGCTTCCTCGACGCACCCTGATCCCATGCGGCAGGACCGGTGCGCCCCACGCACTTGGTCGCCACCACGAAGCGGTCCCTCTTGCCCCGCAGCCAGCGGCCGACGATCTCCTCGGTCCGGCCCACCGTCGAGCGCCCCCCACCCAGCGGGTAGACGTCGGCGGTGTCGACAAAGGTGATGCCGCCCTCGGCGGCCCGGTCCATGATGGCGGACGACGTGGCCTCGTCGCACTGCAGACCGAACGTCATGGTGCCAAGGCAGAGCCGGGAGACGAGAAGTCCGGTGCTGCCGAGCCGCGCGTGGTCCATCGTCCCACGGTAACACCGGCGGTCGGTCGGATCTGCCGGCTCCGGCCGGCGGTCGCGTCAGTCGATGTAGCCCGGCGAGCCGTTCACCGGCTGGGCCGGTTCGGCGGCGCCGACATCCTTGCGCGGCCGGTCAGGGTCCATCGAGATGTAGCGGTTCAAGGCGTCGAGGGTGGCCTTGGCCGCCGAGACGAGGTCATCATCGGAGCGGGCGATGCCCATGCGGTCGTCGTCGTTGGAGACCGACCGGAACGCCACGATCACCGAGCACCCGATCACCGTGTCGACCTGGCTGACCCCCATGAGGTAGAAGGGGATCACATGCCCGAGGTCGCGCAGTGCCGCCAGGGTCGCCTCGGCTCCGCCGATGAGCGGCCCGCTGCCCGAGCGACCCGTCCCGATCCGGCCGGCGAACGTCAGCTGCACCTCGCTGATGCCATCGTGCTGGTTGAACTCGGCTCGCAAGAGCACGATCCGGGCCGCATTCCCGCTGCGCACCGAGGGCTCGCCGGTGGCCTCCTCCAGCACCACCGCCGCATCGGGGTAGTAGAGGCTGGCCACCTGTGCCGCGCTCTCGCGGACTGCCTCGGGATCCTGATTGCGGATGAAGAGCACGACCGAATCGACCTCGCCGCTCTCGCGGTGGTTGATGCCCACGTTGAGCACGCCCGGCAGGGACCGGAGCTCGAGCTCGAAGTCCTCTTCGATGGTCGAGGTCATAGGAGAATGATCCCCTTGTTCTCGTACAGGCGGGCGTCGGCGATGCGGTACAGCTCGGTCGGGTCGGTCGAATCCTGGGGAGACGAGGCGGTGCCGACGGAGAAGTCGAGTTCGGGAATGGTCACGAGCAATGAACGTAGCCGCTCGGTGAAGGCCAGGACCTCGCTGCCCTCCGCGTTGGCCAAAAGGATGGCGAACTCGTCCCCGCCCAGACGGGCCGTGGTGTCGCCGCTGCGCACGGAACGACGCAACGCCCAGCCGAACGAGCGCAGCATGTCGTCGCCGGCGGCGTGCCCCAGTCGGTCGTTGATGGCCTTGAACCCGTCCAGGTCGATAAGGACCAACGTGAACGCCCATCCGTACCGAGCGCTCTGGACCGACGCGGTGCGCAGGGCGGTATCGAAGTGCCTCCGGTTTGCGATGTTGGTGAGCGGATCGTGGTCGGCACTGTGCCGGGCGAGGTGCAGCGTCAGCGCGAGCTGGCACACATTGCGGACGACGTCGCGCACGACATTGGGAACCACGTCGGGCTCGGAGTAGACGCCCGGGCAGTTGGCCGAGCTCGCCGGCGAGTCCCCGTTCAGACTCTTCTGGCCCAGGCGGAATGCCTGCGTCCCGAGGGACTCGTCGCTGAGGACGACGACGGCGTCCGTGAGACGGTATCGCCGAGCCAGCAGGTCGAGGACGGAGTAGATGAACCCGATGTTGACCTCGCTGCTCGACATCTGGTCGAGCATGGTCAAGAAGACCCAGGGCTCGTGAGCCTGACCGTTGGGGTCGGTCTCCCCGGGGACGAGATCGTCGAGCAAGGTCACTGAGACCTGCCCGACAACGCGGAGTCCACCTTTCCACCTGCACGCAACGCCGAAAGAGGTACGGACCCGGAACGGAGCACCGGGGTGAGAGCCTCGGCGGACATCGGGACCGACATGAGGTACCCCTGGCCGCGATGGCATCCCAATTCGAGAAGTTTGTCGATGGTCTCGAAGGACTCAATCCCCTCGGCGATGACACCGAGATCGAGCGCCCGCCCGAGTTGGATGATCGCCTCGACGATGGCCTTGTCGCTGGCGTCCGAGTCGATGCCCGCCACGAAGGTCTGGTCCAGCTTCAAGAAGTTGACCGGGAGGTGCTTCAGCTCCGAGAACGACGCGTAGCCCGTCCCGAAGTCGTCAATGGCAACCTCCACGCCCAGCGCCTGGAACCCCCGCAGTATGCGCGCCGTCTGCTCGGGCTCTTGCAGGACGGCGTGCTCGGTGATCTCGATGCAAAGGCGCTCGCCGGGTATGTGATGGACGCGCAGGCAGTTCTCCACGAACTCGACGAGGCCGCTGATCACGAACTGCGCCGGCGACATGTTGACTCGGACCACGAGCGGCAGTTCCGGGTACTCGCGCCGCCAGCAGGCGAGCTGGCGGCATGCCTCGGCAAAGACCCACCGGCCCATGTCGACCACGAGGCCGGTCTCCTCGGCCACCGTGATGAAGGCGGACGCCGGGAGCAGGCCGCGCGTGGGGTGCTGCCAGCGGACCAGTGCCTCGACCGCGATCAGCCTTCCCGTACGCAGGTCGACCTCGGGTTGGTAGTGGAGCCGGAGCCCGTCACCGTCTATGGCCTCCCGCAGCGTCAGCTCGGTGCGCGACCGCTCGCTGACCGACTCCCGTAGGACCTCATCGAAGACGACTGCCTGGTTGCGTCCCTGCCGCTTGGCCGCGTACAGCGCCACATCGGCCCAGCCTAGGAGCTCGACTCCGTTCTTGACACCGGGCGTGGACAACACGATGCCGATGCTCGCCGTGTGGCTGACCTCCTGCCCGGCGAAGTCGATCGGCTGACCGATGATGTCGAGGATGCGGTAGGCCGTCGCCGCCACCTCCATCTCGCTCTTGGCGTCGTCGACCAGGATCACGAACTCGTCCCCGCCCAGGCGGGAGGCGAAGTCGTGGGGCCTGATGCTGGTGCGGATCCGGTCGGCAATGGTGGTGAGCACCCGGTCGCCGCTGGCGTGGCCCAGGAAGTCGTTCATCACCTTGAAGCGGTCCAAGTCGAAGAAGAGGATGGCGGTAGACCGGTTGTCAGCCAGGCGGACTTCCAACTCCCTGAGGAGGGAACGCCGATTGGGCAGCCCCGTCAGATCGTCATGGAGCGCGATGTGCTCGGTGCGGGCCTCCGCGTCAATTCGAGCCTCGAGCTGCATGAGCATGGATGCGATCGCCTGCAGGGCCCCGATCTCTTCGGGCGTCCAGGCGTGCAGTCCGAAGTGAAGGAACGCCAGCACTCCCCACGTGCTGTCGGGGGACAGCAGCGGCACGCACGCACCCCCTACCCGCTGCACGCCGGATGCCTTCTCCACCCGGTCCAGGTAGTCGCCGTGCGCGTCCATCTCAGGCGGTTCCTCACCGGTGAGGTAGTACGGCGTCCGCAGCGTCTTGGTCGCAGCGAAAACCGGATCTACATCGAAGGGCACCTCCCCGAGCGGATCGGGGTTGACCACCTCACGAGGCGGCCACTCCGATTCGAGGATGCTGAGACCTCGCCGGTGGTCGTTGCGCCGGAGGAAGGCGACGTCGGCGCCGAGGAACTCCGCCAAGACGCGCGTCGTCCAGGTGAGAACCTCCTGGCGGGTCCCCGACGACGCGGACATGAGCTTCTCGGCGACCTGCCCTACGAGCTCGTCCAGGCGGCGCTGGTCCAACAGGCTGCTCTCACGGGCGGCCAGAGTCACGGTGTGGCTCAACAGACCGCCGAAGGCCTTGGTGAGGGAACGCTCCCGGCTGGACCACGCTCGGCCCTGCCGCGCCACCACCAGTGCTCCGATGAGGGTGCCGTCTTGCAGCTGTATCGGCTCCACGAGAACGCCCCAGGCCACGTTCGAGATGACACAGGCGAACGGTGCGAGGCCGGACCCGGCACCGAGCTGTCCCACCACCCGCTTGCGGATGTGGGACAGGGCATGCTCGAGCCCCGGCAGGGACCACGACTCTGCAGCGAAGCCAGGGACGGTCTCGTCCAGGCTTCCGACGATGTCGACGATCTCCGCACCGGTGACGACCTGAGCTATCGTCTCGACGACGAGACGGGTTTGTAGGCCGGCGACGCCGGGAACGATGTCGGGGAGATCTGTCATAGGGAACCCCCCCCTCGAGGGTTCTATGTCGCGTTCTGCGCTTTTTTTCCTGGCACCTGCCTCGTGTGAGTATCCCACACCGGTCATCGCAAGGGAAGTCGGCCCATGGAATTCCCTGCTCGGAGACGGTTTATCTCGGCTCAGGCCATTTCCATCTCACGACTCAAGAGATGGCTGAGGGGAAGTCGAGCGCTGCGGACCGATGGCGGTGGCGCATGGCTCAGTCGCAGCAGCAGTGCCACCTGCTCGCCGTCGCCCAACTCCCAGAAGTCATCGAAGCGCTTCGAGAGGCCGATGACGGCGTCGGCGTGGCGTTCGCCAGCCAGGGAGAGGAAGTCCTTCTCCTCGGCGGCGTAGAGGAACACGGGCGACACGGGCTGCACCGCCAGACCGTGAAGGTCAGCGGTCAGCCACAGGCGCTCCACGGCCGATCCGCCCCGGACGTACCAGGCCGGTTCCGGACGGGGCACCGTGACCACGGCCAGGGCAGAGCTCGAGCAGACCGCGATCCGGGTGCGTTCGCCGAGTCCCTGGCCTGCCTGCCATTCGCCCAGATGGCTCACGACGTCGTCGCGACGAAGGAGGTCGAGCGCAGCCAGCTCGGGCGGCGACAGTTCGAGTGAACGGACATCGAGGCCCTCTTCGAGGGTGTCGATTCCCGGAAAGCGCAACTCCCCGACCATTTCGTGGAACAGCTTGGGCAACAGGAAGCGAATACGATCGGACTCACCCAGCAACACCGCCATCTCTTCGATCCGGTCCCGGTCGGACAGGACTCGAAGCTGCACCCCCTCTTGCTTGACCCCCCGCGAGAGCAGTTGGAGGATCTCTTCGTCGATGGGCGACGTGTCGCCCATCTGGCGGTTTGCGACTCTCGTCCGCACCCGCGGCTCCAGACGGGCGATCTCATGGTCGGTCGTCTCCCCCATGTAGAGGGTCGCCACGTGATGCGAGGGTGATCCCTCGGGGAACAGGCGGTAGTCGCCGAGGTTCTTCAGCGATGCCGCCGCCACGCGGGCGTTGAAGAGAGCGGCGCCGATGGCCACGTAGCTCCCCCGGTGACGCACGTCCATGGTGGTCGAGCGCTCGGGAACGAGGTACATGCGGATCTCGCTCGCGTCGGCTTCGAACCGCCAAGGCTGGATGTTCCCGCCCGACGGGGCCCAACGCGCCGCGTCAACGATGATCTCGACCGGATCGGCACCGGCCGGCAACGGAAGGTCCGCTCTCGCCTCGGGAGGCTCACACTCGAAATCGGCATCGGCATGGGCATCGGTCTCGACGACGCCGATGCCGGAGAGCACCTCTTCCATGTCGAAGCGAACGCGACCGGAGGGCAGCTCCCCGTTCTGGCCGAGCCGCCGCACGGCGGCGGCCGCCGTCGCCGCCCCGAGCGTCACCTCGCTGCCGAGCTGGGGCCAGCCGGTGACCGATTCCCCGACCTCGAGGAGCGATGCGGCCCCTCGCGAGGAGATGTCCGATGCACCCAGTATGCGCAGCAAATAGGGCGCCTTCTGCTGGACCGATAGCCCGGCAAGGTCGCTCGAGTGCACTCCCTGCAGGAGGCCGTGAAAGAGCGGCCGATCGGGATCGAGGTCGAACCGCTCGACATCGAGGATTCCCCGATCGCTCGTCTCCATGATCACCGGGATCCGTCGCTCCCGGGCCGCCTCGCGCACGAGCACCTTCACGTCCAGGGAGTCACACTCCTCAATGACCAGATCGAGACCGTCGAGGAAGGCCTCGAGGTTGTCCGGACGGACGCCCTCGGGGATCATCGTCACGCGCTGGTACGGGTCGATCTCCCCTATGCGACGGGCGGCCACCACGGCCTTGTTGACGCCGAGGTCGAGCACGCTGGCCGGAATGCGGTTCAGATTGGACAGCTCCAGCGTGTCGAAGTCGGCCAAGCGGAGCTCCCCCGCCAGGCCCTCCATGGCCAGGACGTGGGCGATCGTGTGGCCTCCGCTGAGGCCGACCACCCCGATACGGAGCATGCGCTGTCGGGCCTGCTCGGCCCGGGTCAGCTTGTTGCGGTTGCGGTCGAGTCGGAGCATGCCGAAGGAGCGAGGTCCGAGCAGCCGCACCACCGCTCGTCGCCAGGGGTAGTAGATCCAGCGATAGCCTTCCTCGTCGAGCGAGGCTGGAGGCGTCGGCTTTATATCCGAGAGCTGCGCCGCGCTGCCCGTCGAGACGGTCGATGACCTGCAGATCGGGGTCGCCCCTCAGCACTCGCAGCACCTCGCGCTGGTCTCTCAGCCGGACGTCGAGGACCATCGGCCGCCAGGCCTTCGTGTGCTTGGGGTCCGAGGCGATCGGTCCCACCCGGACTGTGTCGGGACCACGAGAAAGCTGCTCGGCCTCGACCCGCAACGCCTGACGCTGCTCGGGCGTGCTCAACTCCAAGCTGCGCGCCCTGTGCCACATGAGCGCGACGGTCCGGTAGCGCTCGTCGGGGAAGGGAACTGACGAAGAACCCAACATCCTGCCGCCCGTCCCGGTGCCGGCGGGAAGGAGGGTGTCCGCGATCGACGCGACGGCGTGCTCGGCCCCGAGCCAGTTCATGGAGTGCGTGGCCGCACGGGCGATGGCCTCTATGAGCCGGTGGCCGGTGGCCGACTCGCCCTTGGACCACGCACCCTTTATCTCGATGACACCCAGTCGGATCCCGGCGTCGATGGTGCGGGCGATCATGTCGATCTCGGTCGATCCGCCCATCTCCCTGAGTATGAAGGCCTGATGACTCGATTCGAACGGGCCGTGACAGCGAACTCCCGCCACAGCGTGGCCTCGATCGTCGATGCCCAAAAAGAACAGCGGTACGCCGTTGCCCTCCTCGAGTTCCTGCAGGTGCAGCTTGCCCTCGAAGCCGAAGTTGCGATACCGACCCTCCGCCTCCCGCAGGTAGATCTTCCACAGATCGGGGCGCTCGTGGGGATGGTGGCCTTCGAAGCGCACCCCGGACGCGCCGTCAATGAAGCTCGCGCCGTAGCGGTATCGCCGACTGATCATGTTCCCCACTGAAGAGCCTCGTCTGTCCTTTGTCGCATAATTTGGAACTGGCACCTGCGTCGGGTTCCACCGGCCCTTTTGAAAATCTAGTGCCCCCCAGAGCAGTCGACGTGGATCCGATCCGCGCCGGGACGCCCAGCGACGTCAGAGCCAGGAGCGAAGCGACTTCGAGGATGCGGCCCGCCAGACGGCCGGCCACTTGGCCCGCAACTCTATCCGTAGACGCTGTTCGAGGGCGATCAGCTCCAGGGCGGCCGTTCGCTCGGCCGGGCTCGCAGGAACGACGCTGCGCAGCCAGCACTCCGCCACGACGGTGTCCTGATGGTCTCCGAGGACCGTCTGCAGATCGGCCACCGCCGATGCGAAGGAGGCCGCCTTCGGACCGGCGAGGGGGGCCACGGCTTCCGCGGCATACCGGCACCGCTTGGCCAGGATGCGTATCTTGTGCAGGTCGCCGTCGGACGGATGGGGGTCGAGCGCGTCCACGGCGTCAACGAGGCGGCGCCACGGCTTTCGAGCGATCTTCGCAGCGATCTTGGCCGAGGACCGGCGGGTGAACGGGCGCCGCTTGACGAACGGCGGTGCCGCGGCCACGACGACCAGGGTGTCGAGCAGCTCGAGATAGCGAGCGCCGCGTAGGGCTTCGAGCATGGCGTCGCGGGCCCCGGCCGCCTCGCAGTCCAGCCGCGACATGAGCATGGCGAATCCCGGCGTGTCGACGTCGTGGAGCTCCCGGAGGCGGGCACCGAGCACGTCGGTATCCCGCACCGCGCCGACCACGCCGCCCAGCCAGCTGAGCTCTGCCCGGACGGGGGCAAGCCGTTGTGCGTCCAGCAAGGGAGAGAAGCTGTGCAGGTCCGACCGCAGCCGGCGAGCGGCCACCCTCAGCTTGTGCACGCTCTCGGGATCGGTTCCCAGTCGGGCACCCGGATCGTGCCGGATGATCTGGGCCACGGAGCGGGCGACCGCATAAGACACCACATCGGGCGCCATGGGCGTTGGGGCCAGGGCGGGGACGACCACGTCCGCCGGACGGGTCGCCCGCTCCCCGAGGGCGCGCACGAGCTTGGGAACCGGAGCCTCTTCCTTGCATCCGGCCTCGAGGAGGCGGGAAACGGCCGCGGCGAGCAGATGTCCGTTGCCTTCGGGCGCACGGAGCTCTACCTCGACTTCCCGGAACCGACCAGCGGGAACTCCGTTGTGGACGACGACGATGTCGTCGACGACCTCGGCGAGGAGCGCCCCTTCCCTGTCTCGGATGTCCACCGGACGCCGGACCGTGGTCAGGCGAACGACCGGTTCCAGCGCGGCGGTGCGTGCCGTGGCGAGCACCAATTCCGACGCCGACCGCGGCACCTGCTCCGCCGGGCCTTCAAGGCGGATCTCGGTTCGCACCAGGTCCGAACCCGAGCTGTCCTCGGGAAACTTCACCGTCCACGCGGGGCCCGACTCGCCGCCCCGGTGGCGCAGGGTGATCCCCGACCGCGCCAGACGCAGGTCCGCGGTGTCGTAGTAGGTGGCATCGAGCCGCACCACTGGCAACACCGCGGCCGTTGCGCCCGGGACGAGAGCGGACAGATCCGGGAGCTCGAGCGTGTCGGGAGCCACCAGCTTGGCCTCCCGCTCGAGGGAGACGTCGCCGTTGCGCGCCGGGTGGTCCGGCTCGGGTACGACCACCGGTCTGGCCTCGACCGAGGCTGCGAGGTCCGTATCGGAGGCGTTGCCGGCGTCGGGAAGGTCAGCGGCGTCGGGAAGGTCAGCGGCGTCGGGAAGGTCAGCGGCGTCGGGAAGGTCAGCGGCGTCGGGAAGGTCCGTCAGGTCCACCACGGAATCGTCGCTGCCGTACCCGTTGGGGACGTAGGAGTCGGCGGCCCAGTCGTTCTCCCAGCGGCTTCCGTCGAGCAGGTACCGGAACCGGTAGACCCGACCCGGTTCGAGCCTGATGACGAGGGAAAAGCCGTCCGCAACCTGTTCCATGATGTCGCGGTCGGCTGCCCAGCCGTTCCACTCCCCGCAAACGGCCACATGCTCGGCGTTCACCGCGGCGGGGAGGGTGAACGTGACCAACGCGCCCCCTTCTCGATCCCGGGTCTTGATCATCTCCCCGTTTCGCCTCCGCGGCTTGCCGACACGGGCCAACGATAGTCCGGCGGCCATACCTGGGGAACGCCCGCCGGTTTTAGAGTTTTTCGAAGGGGGTATCGAGCATGCGTGACCGGCCGAACACATGAGAGCGGCTCGGGGGCGCGTGGGGATGATGCTCCCGGGGGCGCTGGGTTGCGAGGAGATGCCATGGTCGACCAGATGGTTGTGACGCCGTCCGAAGGTGGACGCGAGCTGTCGGATCTGCCCACCTTCGCCGTTTGTGGGGAGATGGATCTCGCGGTTGCGCCGTGGCTACACGACCAGCTCGACGCACTTTTCGTGGGTGGAGCCGACTCCATCGTCGTCGACCTCACAGAAGCGACGTTTGTCGATTCGACCGCGCTGGGCGTCCTGGTCGGTGCCTTGAATCGATGCCAAGAGCGCGGTGGAAGGCTCCATCTCATCGCGCCCCAGCGGCAGATTCTGCGCGTGTTGACCATCACCGGACTTCTCAATGCATTCACGGTGCACGCCAGCGACGATCGGCTGCCGGGCGAAACGGGGGAACCGTGAACGCCACGACGTACCAAGAGTCGAAGACATCGGAACGCGAGCTGATTGAGATCTTCTTCCCCAGTTCGGTGGAGCTCATCGTCCTGGCTCGGTTCACCGCGGCCACCATAGGGGCGCGGGCGAACTTCGACCTCAACGAGATCGACGATCTGCGGTTGGCCGTGGACGAACTGAGCGTCTCGTTGGGACCGCTGGACGGCGACACGTGCCTACGGTACGAATTCGTGCGCGACGACGACATCGTGACCGTTCGTTGCACTCGCGAGCCAACCGCCGGCGACGGCGGTGCCCGCCGGGCCGGGACGGACACCCTCGAATTGGCAGCACGCGCGGGAGCTCTCCGAGCAGCTCCTCGACGAGCTCGTCACCGCCCACGGCCGGGAGATCATTAACGGCCGTTCCGTCGCCTGGTTGTCGATGCAACGCGGCACGGGGACTGCGTGACGGCGCGTATGGCCATCGTCGACGCCGAGATTCCGAAGCGGTCCTCGCCCTCTCGGAGCGCGAGCGCGTTCCGTGATCGGCTCGTCACGTCGCACCTGGGGCTGGCGCACCACCTCGCTCGACGGTTCGCCAATCGGGGCGAGTCCCTGGAAGACCTGGTCCAGGTGGCCTCTTTGGCCCTCGTCAGGGCGGCCGATCGCTTCGATCCCGAGCGCGGCGTCATGTTCAGCACCTTCGCGTCGGCCAGCATCATCGGTGAGCTCAAGCGGTACTTCCGTGACCGCGGGTGGGCCGTCCGTGCGCCCAGACGGCTCCAGGAACTTCTCCTCGAGATCGGCAGCTGCGTGGAGCGCCTCGGCCAAGAACTGGGCCGCTCTCCCACGGTGGCGGAGCTGGCCACGGCTCTGGGCACCGGCGAAGACGACGTGCTCGAGGCTCTCGAGGCAGGACAGAGCTACCGGACGTCGTCTATCGACGCCCGCGACGGTGGGGGGCAGAGCATGGCAGACTCCCTCGGCTCGGAGGACAACGGATTCTCTCGTGTCGAGAACCACTCCGCCCTCGCCAAGGCCATGGAGTCGCTCTCCCCGAGAGACCGCTCCATTGTGCAGCTCCGCTTCGTGGACGGACTCAGCCAATCCGAGATCGCCACGAAAGTGGGCGTGAGCCAGATGCAGATCAGCCGACTCCTCGCTGCGAGCCTGCAGCAGCTCCGGTCGAACATCGTCCGGGAGCTACCCTCCCGGCACTAGCCGACTGACAACGGTTGATCACGCTTTTGCCACACGGCACAATCGGCCGCTTGGTGCGTCGAGCGGTTGGGGTGGGCAAGCCAGTCCGCCGCTCGCCACCGGCAGTGTGCCGCCGGTCGGCGACGAGGCCACCTGACCGAGCGGGTCAGCTCGCCAGCGCCGCGGGCCGGGGCTTGCGGGCGGTGTGCCGAGCAGGAGCGGGAAGCTCGAGGCGCCACTCGACCTGCGAAGGATGCCGGTCACGACAGGATGCCTCCATGAGCATGGTGAGCTCTTGGGGGCTAATGACGAGGACCTCGGCGTCACTGGTCGCAACGGCCGAGGCGGTGAGCCATGAGTAGCGCACCGGGGTCCGTCCAAAGTAGTCGCCTGGCTCGAGGGAGACGACCACGCCATCGCCGGCGCTGAGGAGCACGGAACCGGCGATCAGGACGCAGAGGTTCTGATCGTGGAGTTCGTCGGGGCTCAGCGTCTCGCCGGCCGGACATTCCACCGTGGTGACCCCGAGGGCGACAAATGCCTCGAGTACGTTTCTCGTGCAGGACGAGAACAAGGGAATGTCCTCGAGCATGCCCACGTAGTCCTTGCCATCCGCCAAAGAGCGCACGGTGACCTCCTTCATGTCGAGCGCCGCTGCGCCCGTGCCGTCGTGAATGCGTCTCATGCCGGCAGCTTGTTTGACCGGAGTTGCGTTCCGGGTTCGCCGCGGTTGCAGTTCGGGAGTAGTCGTGGTCGGACCGAGACCGTCTCATTCGCCGAGACTCTCGCGCAGCGCCCCCAGATCGCTGCGCAGCTCGTCGATTTCGGCGCGCAGGTCGGCAAGCTCGGCACGAAGGCCAGGCAAGGTGTCGATGGCTTCGGTTCCAACAGGACCGCCTTCTTCCGACCGATCGTCTGCTTCGGGCCGATGGCGCTCGGTCCGATCGGGATCCCCGACCGGGAGCGCCACGATCGGCGACGCCCACCGTTCCTCCTTCTGGCCAGGCCTTCGCCCGACGCTCACGGCCAGGGGCTCTTCGCGCGAGCCCAAGAACGCGAGCTCGTGCTCGACGTCGTCGAGCCCCTCGAACTCCGCCATGCGGTCCGTCCGGAGCCGAAGCTCTCCGACGGTCTGGGGTCCGCGAAGCAAGAGCGCGGCGAGGAGCGCGCGCTGGCGACGGTCGAGGGCCAGGGATTCGTCGACCACGTGGCGATAGCGAACGGCGGTCCGGCCATGGGAGGGAAGGACGAAACGGACGAGACGCTGCTCCTTCAACTCGGCGAGGACCGACAGCACCGTGCTCTCGTCATAGTCGGTCACGGGCTCCCGATTGGATGCCTGGTTGCAGGCGGCAATGAGGGCGTTGAGGGTGAGAGGGTACTGCTGGGGAGTGGTGAGCTCCTTCTCCACGAGCGAGCCGATCACGCGTGCCGCTTCTGGGCCCAGCTCCATCGGGCCGAGCTTACGGCCGGAGAGCGACGGGTCGGGCGATGAGCGGTGCCTACCTGATGTTGTCCTGCTTCGGGTGGACCAAGCCGGGGGGATCGCCCTCGGGGGCGTGGTCGAATTCCCGGAGGAGTCTCTCTACCGCTGTCACCTCGAGGGGGCGGTAGAAGAGGAAGCCCTGCCCGGTATCGACCTCTTCGGCCTGCAGACGGGCGCGCTGTTCGTCATCCTCGACGCCCTCGGCGATCGTCTCGAGTTTGAGGACCTTGCCCAGCTGCACGAGCGTGTGGACGAGTGCGGAGGCTTCTGCCGAATCGGCAATGCCCGAGACGAAGGAACGATCGATCTTCAAGATGTCGATCGGGAACCTTCGGAGATAGGCGAGGGACGAGTACCCGGTTCCGAAGTCGTCGACGGCGATCCGCACCCCGAGCTCCTTCAATCTCGTCAGGCGCGCGATCGTCTCCTCGGTGTTGCTCATGAGGGCCGTCTCGGTGAGCTCGAGCACCAAGAGCTTAGGATCGAACCCGCTGGCGGAAAGGGCATGCCGCACGTCGTCGACGATCCGGTCTCGTTCCAGCTGCCTGGCCGACATGTTGACCGAGACCGAGAAGTGATGTCCTTGTGCCTGCCAGGCCGCTCCTTGGCGGCACGCTTCTTGCAGCACCCACAGACCGACGGGGACGATGAGGCCGCTCCTCTCGAGCGCCGGGATGATGGCGTCGGGCCCGACGACGCCCTGACTGGGGTGACGCCAGCGGATGAGCGCCTCGACCCCGGTGAATGCGTTCGTCTGAAGATCGATCGTCGGCTGATAGAGCAGAAAGAATTCGCTCGCTTCGAGTGCGTGATGAAGGTCCGTGTACAGATGGCGCTGGTCCTCGACAGCGGTCTGCATCGAAGCTGCAAAGACCGCCGCGCAACCCTTGCCGGCCGCCTTGGCCCGATACAACGCGATGTCGGCGTCTCGAAGCAACTCCTCGGGCGTGGATCGATTGCCAGCGGCTACACCGATACTGGCCTGCACGGAGAGGGGGGTGTGATACCCGGCGATCTCGAACGGTGTACGCAGGACTTCGAGGATGCGCTCCGCCACGACCTCCACGCCCACGCTGAGGGAGGCGTCCTCAATGAGGAGGACGAACTCGTCCCCACCGAGACGCCCCACCGTGTCGCCGTCCCGCAACACGGTCGACAGCCGTGCGGAGACCGCCACCAGCAGCTCGTCCCCCACGGAGTGGCCCAGCGTGTCATTTATGTCCTTGAAGTCGTCGAGATCGAGAAACATGATGGCGCAGGCGATCCCGGTGCGGCGCGAGCGGGCGATCATCTGCTCGGTGCGATCGAGGATCAACGCTCGATTGGGGAGCTTGGTGAGCGGATCGTGGAGGGCCAAGAACCGAAGCTCGCGCGTCCGCAGTTCCAGCTTCTCCCTGGCCCGGGCCCTTCCGGTGCCCAGCACGAGCGCCAGCGAGCTTAAGAGCAGGGTCAGCGCGAACCCGGCGATCAGCGCGTCGCGCGAGCTCGGATTGCTGAACAGCCCGTCCCCCTGGACGCTCTCGAACGTATCGACGGTCCAGCCGTTGTGCAGATAGTTCACCACCATCAGCGCGTCCTTGGGGGCCGAGCCTTCCATGAATGTCACGCTCGACGGTCCGTCCTCATAGTGGAATGACACCGACGTATCGGGATGGCCCGCCAGAGCGGCGGAGAGCAGTACGCGTGGGACGATCACCATGCCGGTCAACCCGATGAACGCGGCGCGGCGGCCCTGGACCGTGCTCGGCACTCCTTGACCGGCGTAGGTGGGCCGACCCAACGCCAGGTCCTCGGTCGTGCCGACCTTGTAGGGGATGTACCGGGACCGTCCCGTGTCCCGCGCCTCGAGAATCGCGGCTTTGGTGAACGTGGCGCAGTAGTCGAAGCCGGCAGGGACCAGCGCCGTCGAGCTCCTCTGCACGGCGACGGACTCGAGGCAGTAGTAGGGGCGCGCTCCGGTCGGTACCACCTGGTAGGTGCCGTTGGCGGAGAGGGGCCCGGGCGGATCGAGGGTCTCCCTGGCCACAAAGCCGCTCAGCTGGGATGCGGGGACGATCTCGATTTCGCTCGTTCCCGAGAGCTCGGGGTAGCGCTCGAACGCCGATATAGCGGTCATCCACTGGCGAAACCCGCCTTCGCTGATCCCCGGATCGCGGCTGATCGTCGCGCTGGTGTCGACGACGAGATCCTGTTCATGTTGGAGCGCCAACTGCAGCGTCGAAGCGATCTCGCGCGAGGAGGCGACCGCCTCCCGCCGGGAGTTCGCCGCCGCGTTGTGGCCGGCGTCGTTGGCCACGACGATCGCGCCACCCACCCCAACAACGGCAAGTACCAAGGCAATGAGCGCCCAGAGGTTCCTTCGCACCGCCGCTCTCACGACAGTGCGCGACGGAGGACTACCGTCGTGGGCAAGATCATCCATTCTTCAAGTCCTTCGGCTCACGTTCGGACACTGCTGGCACAACGCGGGTCGGCCGCTAACGGACCGGACGGGCGCCCTTCGGCCCCGTTGTCTGTCCCTACACCCTATGGCTCGTGAGCTGGGACATTGGGGTGTAGTCGAAACATTGGCGAGTTGTTGTGGTCGTGTTGTCCGCCCCTCGCCGGGCCAGCGATCTCCCCCGCGTCAGCCGCCGTCGCGATGCGCTTCGGCAATCTGCCCGCATCGGGCGCACCACGCCGCCGGCGAACGTTCGTCCGAAGGATGGACGAGGGCTCCACAACGCGAACACCGCCAGATCACAGAAGACTTCCGTTTGGTTTCCGACACGGTCCCATCCCTTTCCGCGAACGTTGTGAACATAGTCCGGTCCGTGGCGATAGCGGTGGAGCGTGGGTCGAGCGTTCCTAGCGTCCCCAATCGATCTCGACGACGTGGCGCTCCTCTGGGAGAGCGGCCGCCGCGGCCGACTCGAGACGGGCCCTCACTTCGTCCGAGTCGTGGCACGGGCAGCCGCCCATGCGAACCGTCTGGATGCGTTCGATGAGATCGGTTGTCACGACATACCCCGAACCAACATGTGCGGAAGGAGCCCAGCGCAGTAGGCCCGAAGGTCCCTCTTCGTGATGAGGTAGCGGCAGGGGGATCTGTCGTCAGCCTTCGATGCGGTTCACGCGGCGACACTTCAGGCAGGCGAAGGAGGTGAGCCCGCCGTCTTGTCCCGTACCGACGTAGGACTGCGCCCCGCAACTGCAACTGAGCATGCGATGCCTGTTCTTGCAGCCTCCGCACGAGAAGGACTGCGTACCCGGCGAGACCCTGTTTCGGACCTTGCACTGACCGCACTCAATCATCCTCACGCTGCTTGAACCACCGGTGTCGGCAGCCCTCGCCTTCTCCGCAATCTGCTTCTCCTTGGTCTCGATGAGCTTCTCGATCGCCGGCACGGCCTTCACTCCCTCGTCGGCCTTGGCACGGAATCGAGCCGCCGCGTCCGCCTTGCCTTGCTCGCTGAGTTGGCGGAAGACACCCATGTTCCAGGCGATCTGTGCCATCTGGTAGTCCAGCTGCACGCGACACGCTTCAAGTCGGTCGCGGTCGGTCTTGGCCTCCGCCTGCAGTCGGACGAGCGCCTTGTTCAGCGCCAACGCCCGGTCTGCGAGCATCTTCAGGTCGTTCTCCAGGCCACCGCTTCCGTCGCCCCCAGTTGGTCGCGCCGCATCGACCACCTTGGCGCTGGAACGGTCGTACTCGGCGCGGCGGTAGGAGTTGGACAGGGTCTCGTAGGCCTCGCGGACCAGCCGAAAGAGGGCCTGAGATCCTCCCCGGTCGGGGTGCACCTTGACCGAGAGCTGACGATATGCCGCCTTGATCTCTTCCGGTGTCGCCGATGGCTCGAGCTCGAGAATCTCGTAGAACGTGGTCTGCGCCATTTATCTGCTTTGCCATCGCATTGGATATACCCCACCTCGGGTGATCAGGTACGGCTGTCCATTGCCACAGTGGACAACCCACATCACCCGGACGGCTACGCACTCTCAACATTTGCCCAACTCCCACGAGGGGGCCCAGGTCAGGCGGTCGCCGCCCTTCTCGCGTCACCGGTGGAACGCGTCGGGGCGGCGGGCTCAGCGTGGCGGCATGTCAGCCGCAAACTCCCTCATCGTCCTCTTCGGATCGGTCGCCTTCGCCCTGATCGTCATCGCGGTGGTCGTCCGGATCGGAGCTCGGACTCCCTCCTAGCGGTACGCTCATCAGCGACGCATAGCGGGGACCCTCGGCCGAGAGGCGCGAGGCCACCAGATCGAAGCCGTCGACGTCGAACGTGGCGGTGAACGCGATGCCGGCAAGTGCCGCTCGTGCCGCGGCATTGAGGCGGCCTGCCCTGGCCCGGCCGACGGTCAGGTGCCCGGTGAACTGCCCGCGCTGATCGGGCTCGGGAACGACGGCAGCGGTTGCGGCTCGGACGGCCCGGGCCGCTTTCCGGAGGCCGGCGACGGGAACATGGAGCACCCGTCCGCCGGGGAACCACTGCGTCGCCGGACCGGCCACGCAGTGGATCGGGCCGTCGATGCCCCCGGCCGCCGCCTCGAGCGCGGTGACGAGATCGGGCAGGAGGCCCGCCTCCACCTCGCCGAGAAACCGGAGGGTGACATGCACCTGTTCGGGGACCACCGTCCTGACTCCCCGGACGCGCCCGAGCTCCAAGGACGCGAGGCGAGTCGCTACCGAGGCGTCCGGCCAGACGGCCACGAACAGGCGCACGCCACAGTGTGCCCGGCCGACGGCCAGGCGCGCCGAGTGGGCCCGAAGGACCGCATGGGTCGCCCGGGGATGCTGGCACGACCACGATCCGGATGCTGGCCACCTTGGCCGCTCAACCCGTCATCCACCACACTGGCCACGTGGTGCGCACGAGACACCGACGCGTGATGCCGTCGACGACGCTGCCGTAAGTGGGGAAACCACCGGGACCACCGGCGTGCTGACCGTCTCTTGGTACCGGTTCCGGGCCACGTTCCGACGTCGGTGGCCCGGCTATCTGGCCATCGTCGTCCTCATAGGGCTCGTGGGTGGCCTGGCCATGGCCTCCATCGCCGGTGCCCGCCGTACCCAGTCGTCCTACCCGGCCTTTCTGGCCGGAACCAACCCGTCGGACCTGAACGTCGCCGTCTACGACCCGGCAACCGGCGGCGGACCCGGACCGCCGTTGGACGGCAAGATCGCTCACCTGGCCGGCGTCGAGCGGGTCAGGGACGTCGCCTCGCCCACCCTCATCCCCTTGACGGCGGACGGCGCCCCGCGGTTGAGTACGGCGAACCTCGTCGTCACCCTGGGCAGCCTGGATGGAGAGTTCTACGAGCAGGACCGGTTGACCGCGACGCAGGGCCGGCTGGCCGACCCGGAGCGGGTGGACGAGATCATGATGACCGCCAGCGCCGCGCGTCTGCTCGGGGTGCATCTCGGCCAGCTGGTGCCACTGGGGTTGTACGACCCCTCGGAGATGAACCTGCCCGGGTTCGGCACGCCGAAGGTCGCCCCCGTCCTCCGCGTGCCGGCGAGGCTGGTGGGAATCGTCACCCTGGACAACCAGGTGGTCCAGGACGACATCGACCGGGCCTACGGCTTCACGGTGGTCACCCCGGCGCTCCTCCGGGAGGCGATGACCAAGTCTGCGCGGGCCGGTGC
Organism: uncultured Acidimicrobiaceae bacterium; assembly: GCA_963779735.1. Taxonomy (GTDB): domain Bacteria; phylum Actinomycetota; class Acidimicrobiia; order Acidimicrobiales; family RAAP-2; genus Bog-473. The sequence goes on along the minus strand of CAVZZJ010000007.1, from coordinate 237,006 downwards.
CTCAATCGGATACGGGATCCAGCTCGACCACGGCAGGGTTGACGTCACTGCAGTGGAGCGGGAGGTCATCGGCGTGGTACCCGCGCACATGACCTACAACTTCCACGTGACCTCCCGGGTCGTGACCGAGGTGGAGCTGGCGATCAAGCCCGAGTCTGTAGCCCTGGGTGCCTTCGGAGCGATCGCCGCCCTCGTGGCGCTGGTCTTGGGCGTGCAGGCCGTCTCCCGCCAGTTGCGCTGGGATGACGACGACCGCCGCATACTGCGGGCCCTGGGGGCCGATCCGGTGGCGGCCGCCGGAGACGGGCTGATCGGCGTCCTGGCCGCCGTGGTCGTCGGTTCGTTGGTGGCCGTGGCCGTGGCGGTCGCACTCTCGCCGTTCAGCCCCCTGGGCCCGGTTCGCCCCGTCTACCCCCATCCGGGGATCGCCTTCGATTGGACGGTGCTCGGCATCGGGCTCTTGGTGCTGATGGTCGGTCTGGGATCGGCGGCGGTGGCGCTGGCGTATCGCGGAGCGCCCAGCCGGGTCTCGCTGAGGCGGTTGGTGGTGGACAGGGGTTCGCGGGCCGCTCACGGGGCCGAAGCGGCCGGACTGCCGGTCGCCGGCGTGATCGGGGTGCGGTTCGCGCTCGAGCCCGGGCGGGGACGAACCGCCGTACCCGTGCGCTCGACCTTGTTGGGCACCGTGCTCGCGGTCGCCTTGCTGGTGGGCACGCTCACCTTCGCCAGCGGCTTGCACACCCTCGTGTCGAGCCCCGCCTTGTACGGGTGGAACTGGAGCTACATGATCACCCCATCCAACAACGTCCCCCCGCAGGCGTTGAAGCTCCTCGATCGCGACCCCGACGTCGCCGCCTGGTCGGGAGTCGACTACAGCGACGCCGGGATCGACGGCCAGACCGTCCCCTTCCTGATCAGCAACCTCCGCCCCAAGGTGGCTCCCCCCATCTTGTCCGGGCACGACCTCGACGCCAATCGTCAGATCGTCCTGGGGGCGGCCACGCTATCCCAGCTCCACAAGCATCTGGGCGACTGGGTCACGATGAGCATCGGGACTCCCAAGGACGCTCCGATCTACGTGGCGCCGACCCGGCTGCAGATCGTGGGCACCGCGACATTTCCAGCGGTTGGCTACTCGAGCTTCGTGGCCGACCACACCTCCATGGGCACGGGGGCCCTGGTCCCCCTTGGGGTCTTGCCGAACGCCTTTCAAAAGGCGGTCAACAGCTCGGATCCGACCCTCAACGGCCCCGAGCTGGTCTTCGTGCGGCTGCGGGGCGGGGTGAGCCCGGTGGCGGGCCGGGCCAACCTGCAACGGATCGCCGCCGCAGCCAACCAGGCGTTTGCCAGCGATCCCAATGCCGCCGGCAACTACGTCACCGTTCTGGGCGTGCAGCGCCCGGTGCAGATCGTGAACTACCGCAGCATCGGCTCCACGCCGGTCATCCTGGCGGTGGGCCTCGCCGTCGGCGCCGTCGTGGCCCTCGCCCTCACCTTGGTGGCGTCGGTCCGCCACCGCCGACGGGACCTGGCCCTGCTGAAGTCGCTCGGATTCACCCCGCGGCAGTTGGCTGCCGTGGTCGCCTGGCAGTCGACGGTCACCGCCCTCGTCGGCGTCACCGTGGGCGTTCCGCTCGGGATCGTCCTCGGACGACAGCTGTGGACGGTGTTCGCCCGCAACATCGACGCCGTACCCGACCCCACCGTGCCGGTCGTGTCGGTGATCCTCGTCGCCCTGGGAGCGCTGGTCTTCGCCAACGTCGTGGCCGCGCTCCCGGGCCGGATCGCGGCGAGGACGCCGACGGCACTGGTCCTGCGCACGGAGTGACGCCGTTCCACAACGGACTGCCTGGCCGATCCGTTCGCGGCCGTCGTGCGACCCCATGTCAGCATCGAACGCTTCTCGTTGTGCCTCTTGACCTCCCGGTCATAGAGCGGTGGCGGCGCGAAAACGGTAGCGTCGACCCGTAATGGATCTGTCCTGCCTCGAGGCGGACGCCGCCTCGAACCTCGACCCCACGACCTTCGGCTACGCCAGCGGAGGGGCGGGCGATTCCGTCGTCACCAACGTCGCGGCATGGGAGCGTCTCCGGCTCCGTCCTCACATGCTCGGTGACGTCACGCACGTCTCGACCGCGACCACGCTCCTGGGGACACCCACCAAGGCGCCGATCATGGTCGCGCCGACGGCCATGCACCGGCTCTTCTGCCCCGACGGTGAGCTCGCCACCGCACGGGCCGCCGCCGCCGCCGGGATTGTCTACGTGGTCTCCATGGTCGCTACCACCTCGGTTGAGGAGATCGGCGCCGCCGCGCCGGCCGGCGCCCGCTGGATGCAGGCGTACGTGCGCCGCGACCGCGGCCTGACCCGCGCCAGCCTCGAGCGCGCCGCCGCCGCCGGGTGCCAGGCCGTGGTCCTGACCGTCGACTCGCCCGGCAGCCACTCCCCTCCTCCTCCGGCCGGCCGAGCCGGCCGAACCCTGAACAACGGCCTCCCGCTTCCGAACCTCGCACCGGACGAGGACGCTCCCGACGTGCTCCGCGTCGCGGCGGACTACGCCACGGATCTCACCTTCGACGACCTGGCCGACCTACGCTCCTGGACCGGACTGCCCTTGGTCGTCAAGGGCATACTGCGAGGTGACGATGCCGCCCGCTGCATCGACGCCGGGGCCGATGCCATAGCGGTCTCGAACCATGGCGGCCGCCAGCTACCCGGATGCGTCCCGACCGCGACGGCATTGCCCGAGGTGGTCGACGCACTCGCGGGGAGGGGCGAGGTGTACGTCGACGGCGGCGTTCGCTCGGGGGCCGATGTCCTGAAGGCGCTCGCCCTCGGAGCGACGGCGGTCATGGTCGGGAGGCCGGTCCTGTGGGGGCTGGCGATCGGCGGCGAGACGGCCGCGGGCGGTGTCCTGGAGGAGCTGCGAGCCAACCTCGAGCGCGCCATGGCGCTCTGCGGCGTGTGCGAGGTCGGCGCCGTGACCCGAGACCTGGTCTGCGCCGTCTGATGGGGCGGCCTGATGGGGGCGCGCTGATGGGGGCGCGCTAATGGGGACGAGGCGGGCGGGCAAGCCGCTGGTCCTCACCTTCCTGTCTCCGGTGAACCTGACCGAGACCGCCCGCGCACGCCTTGAGTCCGTTGCGCCGGAGGTGGAGATTCACGTGATCCCTTACCAGGAGGAGGCCGCCCTGCGCAACGCCCGATCCACCGGGAAGGCCACCGAGGCCCTCCTGGCCGGGGCACCGGAGCTCGGCGAAGACGACTGGGCCGCCCTCGAACGCACGAACGTCGCCGTGGCGCTCGATCTGCCGACGGGCATGCTCGAGAGGGCCCGGTCGCTCGAGTGGGTCCAGACCATCAGCGCCGGCACCGAACACCTCGACGTCGCGGGACTGGCGGCACGGGACGTCGTGGTGACGAGCGGTGCCGGGCTGTCCGCCGTGCCCATCGCCGAATTCGTGATGGGGCGGCTCCTTCAGGTGTGGAAGCACTTCCGTGTGCTCGACGAGCGACAGAGCGCCCTACGTTGGGAGCCGATGTACGGTCGGCGAATGGCGGGTCGCACGCTGGGAATCGTGGGCCTGGGCGCGATCGGTCGAGCGACGGCGCGACGAGCGCGCGCCTTCGGCATGCACGTCGTCGCCAACCGGCGCAGCGCGGCGCCGGGCGATGCCGATCCCGACGTGGACGAGCTGTTCGCCGCGGACGAGCTGGACGAGATGATCGGGCGCTGCGACGCCGTGGTCATTTCGGTTGCGGCGACTCCCGAGACGACGGGCCTGTTCGATCTTCACCGGATCAGCTCCATGAAGCCCGGAGCGGTCCTGTGCAACGTGGCGCGCGGTTCGATCGTCGATGAGGACGCCGTCGTCGACGGGCTGCGTTCCGGTCATCTGTCCGCCGCGGTCCTGGACGTGACCGCCCAGGAGCCCACGCCCGCGGACAGCCCGCTGTGGACCGCACCCAACTGCTACCTCTCGCCCCACACTGCCGTGTCGCTCGAAGGCTACGAGGACGCCGCACTCGATCTGATCGTCGACAACCTGCGACGAATGACCCGCGGTGAGCCGCTCGAGAACCTGGTCCAACCGTCGACTCGGCGCTAGTCGGGCGCCATGTCGGAGAAGACAAGGCTCGACAGCCCCTCAATGGTGGCGATCCCGTAGGCCTCGGTCGGGCTGCCGTCGCTCAGGACCGCCAGAACGTAGTTTCGTCCGGCTCCGGAGATGTACCCGATGCTGTTTATCTGCCAGTCGGCGGCCGACAGGGGGAGCCAGCCGTTCTTCAACGCCACCGTGACCCCGGCGGGAACCCCACCGCTGACCCCCCAATCCTGGTCCGGCTCCACGTTCTCCATCAGCGACAGCCCGTAGGCGCGCGACTGATCGGACAGGGCCGTGTTGCGATAGGCGAACGCGCTGACGAGGCGCACCTGGTCCGCCGCCGTGGTCGTGGTGAGTCCCCAGGCCGACGCCGGCGTCGTCGACGTCATTCCCAGATTCCTGCCGTAGCGCGCGACGGCCGCCGGACCGCCGACGTCGTTCCACAGGTCGGTGGCGGCGTCGTTGTCGCTCTGCTCAATCATGGGTGGCATGAGGGCCAGTTCGGGCGATGGGATCGGTTGGCCGCTCCCCTGTGCCTCCTGTAGGGCCGTCGCCATGATGTCGACCTTGACGATGCTCGCCGTGCACTGGAGCTCCCCCGGGTTGAGCTCGAAGGTGGCACCGGAGCCGGCGTCGTACACAGCGGCCGTCACGGTTCCCTCGCGCTGTGAGAGGAAGCTCGCCACCGAAGCGCCAAACGGATCCTCAACTTGGCCGAAGGCGACGCGATAGCCGTGATCACCGCCGCTCCCGGAGATGGCGACGGCCGGCACCGAAGCGTCGCTGAGCTGGTTCCCGCTGTACGCGGCGTCCCCGAAGGCGAAGACCCCGCCGTCACGTGCCACCAACCAGTAGCCGCCCCCGTCGGCGGTCGTCGCCATGCCGACCACCGGCTGGTTGAGGGATTGACCCGACAGGTCGCCCAGCTGCGATGTGCCGAACGCCTGAACGGAGTTCGGTGCGACCGCGGTCGACGCAGGGCGGGCCGACATCGACCCCACGGGGGCGGCGAGGGGTGAAACCGCTCCCAGATAGAGCAGGAGCGGCAGAAGGGCGGGCAGGGCCCGACCATGGACGACCGCGGGGCGTCGTATCCGCTCACTCTATGGACAACTCGCGCGCCGCTCCGGCTCAAGGTAAAAAGGTCGTAAAGCGAAGCCCGTGCCATCGCGGGTCGTGATTAATTTATGGCCCGTCCGGGCCGGGCCCGTGGGATGGTAAAGGGGGTGCCAGGGTGCCATCCATGGGCTGCCCGGACGGCTAGTTGGTCGAAGAGGCGCCGGGGTGCTGCCACGAAGGGCGTGACCACATGCTGCCCCCCTTGGCCCCCGGCCGGGGCTTCATCACACTGGTGAGGATGCCTCGACGAGCGCGTGCGCCGGCATGCTGACGGTCGCCTGGTACCGATTCCGTACCACCTTCCGGCGCCGCTGGGCCGGGTATCTCTCCATCGTCCTGCTGATCGGCCTGGTGGGCGGCCTGGCCATGGCCTCCATCGCCGGGGCCCGGCGGACGCAGTCAGCCTTTCCCGCCTACCTGCGCGCCACGGACGCCTCTGACCTTCAGTTCCAGAGCTCCAGTGTGGTCAGCACGTTCTCCGCTGAGAACCTCGACGAGAAGCTCGCCCACCTGCCCCACGTCGCGCACGTCGCCAGCGCCCCGTATCTTCTCGTCATCCCCGCCGCGCCGGACGGGAAGCCGATCCCCGCCGCCTTCAACGACGACGAGGTGCAAGAGGTCGGCAGCGAGGGGGGCATGTACTTCACCCGGGACCGGGTGACGGTCACCCGGGGCCGGATGGCCGATCCGGCCAGCACAGACCAGATGGTGGCGACGGCCGAGGCGGCGCGTCTCTCGGGGTGGCACCTCGGCGAGACCGTCCCCTTCGACGCCTTCTCGGCACAGCAGGCGGAGGAGGCCGGGTTCAACCCGCTGACCGGAAGGCCTGCGGCGCGCTTCTCGGCCAAGCTGGTGGGGCTTGTGGTGTTCTCGAGCCAGGTCGTCGACGACGACGTCGACCGCTTCCCGACGAACGTGGTCATGACCCCGGCTCTCACCCGGCGCCTGCGCGCCAGCGCCGTCTACCCGACCTACGGCCTGCGCCTCCGTGGCGGCAGCAGCGCGGTGGCGACCGTGGAGCGTGAGATCGTGGACGCGCTCCCGCCCGAGTCCACCTACAGCTTCCACCTCACGTCCGTCGTGGAGGGCCAAGTCGAGCGGGCGACCAAGCCCGAGGCGATCGCCCTCGGCGTGTTCGGGATCATCGCCGGCCTGGCGGCGCTGCTCATCGCCGGCCAGGCCATCAGTCGACGAATTTGGACGAACGGCGACGACCTCAACGTCCTGCGATCCGTCGGGGCCGATAGGGCGACGATGACGGCGGACGCCGTGCTCGGAACGGTGGGGGCGGTCCTGCTGGGCTCGGTGCTCGCGGTTGGCGTCGCCGTCGCCCTCTCGCCGTTGACGCCGATCGGCCCGGCCAGGCAGGTCGATCCGTCACCGGGTATCGCCGTGGACTGGACCGTGCTCCTGGGTGGCTTCGCGGTGTTGAGCCTCGGCCTCGGCGCCCTCACCGTCGCCCTCGCCTATCGCCGGGCGACTCGGTTCGGCGAAGGCCAGGAGCCCGTACGGACGACCCGGGTCATTGAGGTGGCCGCACGCTCCGGGCTGCCCGAGCCGGCCCTCGCCGGCCTGCGCTTCTCACTGCAGCGTGGCCATGGCCGCACGGCGGTGCCGGTTCGCTCTGCGCTCATGGGCGCCGTGCTGGCGGTGGCGGTCGTGGTGGCCACCGTCACATTCGGCAGTAGCCTCGCCACCCTCGACTCCCATCCCGCCCTCTACGGGTGGAATTGGAGCTACGCCATCAACTCCCCGGGGACCGACAACATCCCGCCGGTCGTCGGACACCTCCTGAGCAAGGACCGGGACGTGGCCGCGTGGACCGGGTACACGTTCGCCAACGTGCAGATGGACGGACTCACCGTTCCGGTCCTCTTGACCAGCGCGCGGGCCCCGCTGGGTCCCCCGATCCTCTCGGGGCACGCCGTCGAGGCCAACAACCAGATCGTCGTGGGCTCGGCGACCCTGGCCGCACTCCACAAGAAGGTCGGCCAAACCGTGTCGCTCACCTACGGAACCCCCAAGGACGCGCCGGTCTACGTCCCGCCCACGTCCCTGGTGATCGTGGGCACGGCCACCCTGCCGGCCGTAGGGGTGAGCGGGCACCTCCATCCCTCCATGGGGACCGGGGCGTTGATTCCCATCGGCCTGGTTCCCGCCGCCTTCAGACGGGCCATCACCAACCCCGACCCCAACCAGAACGGCCCGATCATCGACGTGGTACGGCTCGAGAGCGGCGTCTCACCGGCCGCGGGCCGGGCGTCCCTGCAACGCATCGTCGAGGCGGCGGACCGGGTGACGGCCGCCGACCCCAACACGGTGGGCAACACCTACGCCGTGCTGTCGGTCCAGCGGCCCGCCGAGATCGTCAACTACCAGTCGACCGGCTCCACGCCGGCCCTCCTGGCCTCCGGGCTTGCTCTCGGGGCGGTGGTGGCCCTCGGTCTCACCCTGGCGGCGTCGGTCCGCCGCCGGCGGCGGGAACTGGCCATGCTCAAGACGCTCGGCTTCACCCAGCGCCAGCTGGCCGCCGCCGTGGCCTGGCAGGCGTCGGTCGCCGCCCTCGTCGGGATCGTCATCGGCGTGCCGATGGGGATCGCCGTGGGTCGCTGGCTCTGGATCCTCTTCGCCCGGGCGATCTACGCCGTGCCCGCGCCTTCGGTGCCGGTCGCCGAAGTCGTCGTGATCGCCCTGGGCACGGTGGTCCTCGCCATACTGGCGGCGGCCCTTCCCGGCCGGATAGCGGCGCGCACCCCCACCGCCCTGGTGCTGCGAGCGGAGTAGCAGGGCAGGTCGTCAGGGAGACAGGCGCTCGATCCCCCAGCCCCCGGGCCGAACCGAGTAGCGGAGCCGGTCGTGCAAGCGGTACGGCCCCTCCTCCCACAGCTCCACGACCTCGGGCCGGATGCGGTAGCCGCCCCACCGAGAAGGGCGGGGTGGCGCCGCCTCACCGGGGAACGCCTCGGCCAGCTGGGCCACCCTCTGGTGGAGCACCTCTCTGCTGGCGATCACCGTGCTCTGGTGGCTGGCCGCGGCGCTACGTCGAGCGCCGGGGGGCCGCGAGCCCCAGTAGGCGTCGGACTGAGCGTCGTCGACCTCCTCCACCGCTCCCGTCAGCCGGACCTGGCGGTGCAAGGGGAGCAGCCAATGGAAGAGCGCGGCGGCGAACGGGTTCGACCTCAGCTCCCGGCCCTTGTCGCTCTCCCGGTCGGTGTAGAAGACGACACCTCGGCGATCGACGTCTCGGAGCAGTACCATCCTGCAGGACGGGCGCCCGTCCGCCGTTGCCGTGGCAACGGCCATCGACTCGGGCATGGGCTCGCCCGCCGACCGGGCGATCTCGAGCCACCTCGACAGCTGGGTTATCGGATCGGGATCGACGGAAGCCTCGTTCACTCCCACAGTCTGCTCGTTGGAGGCCGCTGAGTGGTCGTCGCTGGCCACGGTCAGCGACGGCGGCGCGACGCCTACCGGCCCGAGGAGGCTGCGAAGGGCCCGTGCGGCTGGGGCCGAAATGCCATGGGCGACCGCAGCACCCGCTCGATGTCGCGCGCCGACACGGTCCCGACGAGCCGTCCGCCGTCGAACACGAACGCGCAGTGACTGGGTGCCGACGAGATCCGACCGACCAGGGGAGCGAGTGCCTCTCCAGGGGTGGATTGGACGATGCTGGTCATCGGCCAGGCGACGTCGGAGGCCCTCGTTGTATGCCAATGCTCGGAGGGAACGCGGCCCAGTTGGTCCAAGCCCACGAGGCCGGATATCGCTCCGCTGATCTCCATGAGGGGACAGCTCTCGAGGTGCGCCGGGCGCAGGTAGCGCTCGACGAGATTCTCGATCGTCGCGTACGCCGGGGCGACGGCCACGATCGGCTGCATGGCGTCGCCGACGTGCAGCCCGTCGAGCGCCGTCGCAACTCGCACGCCATCTCGCTCCTGCCGGCTTGCACCGTGAACGAACCAGCCGACCAGTGCGAGCCAGAAGCCGTTGACGGGGAACGCCGGTATGAAGAAGAGGGCGATGACACCGAGCACGATCATGGCGGTGCCGAAGAACCTTCCGATCTCGGCCGACGCATCGGTCGCCCGCAGGCGGTCGCCCCAGTGGCGCCACAGCCCGGCGCGCAGCACCCGTCCGCCATCGAGGGGATAGGCGGGAAGGAGATTGAACACCGCCAGCAGGCCGTTCATCTCGGCGAGCCACCACAGCGCCGTGACGACCAGCGCCGAGGCGCCGAGCGCACCCAGGCCGAATGCGGCGAGACCGAACGCTCCGGCGAAGGCGAAGCTCGCCGCAGGGCCGGCGACGGCGATGCGCAGTTCGGATCGGGCGTCGGGCGCATCTCCGCTCAACTTGGCGACCCCGCCCAGCGCCCAGAGTACGATCCCCTCCGTGGAGACGCCCCTCCTTCGCGCCACGATCGCGTGCGACAGCTCATGGCCGAGGAGGCTGGCCAAGAACAGGACCGCCGTCAACAGGGCCACCACCCAGTAGATGTCCGTGCTGAAGCCGGGTGCCGTCGCACGGAGCACGCTCGTCGCGAGGACGAGGGTGATGAACGAGACGATGACCGCGACGCTCCAGTTCACGCCCACCCGGATTCGACTGATCGTGCCCAGGCGGAGGCTTTCACGCATGGGACCAGGATACGGCGGAGCGTTAGGAGCCTGCTGCGAAGCTCCTGTGAACACCCTGTGCGTGGGGGTGGCCGTCAGCGGGCGGTGGCCTGCATGCAGACCTGGAGGGAGTTGATGGCATCGTCCCCCACCTCGAAGACGTCGGCAACCCGGAGCACTGCGCCGTCACCCGTCGAGACCCGCAACAGCGCAACGACGAGCGGAGGGTTTACGAACAGGTCTTCTATGTCCGGCTGGACTCGTGCCGTTCGAAAGCGCTCTTCGTAGAACCCGGCGATTGCCTCACGACCCTCATAGGTCCCCTCGGAGGATCGCAACGTGGCATCCGCCGCATACAGCTCGCTGACGGTGGGGTCACACGCCCGCACACGGGCGAACACCGCACGCACCATATCTTCGGGTCTCATTCCCATCCTCCCCGCTCTCCTGCTCTCTCCGAACATCGATTTCAGGTCAGCGTGGCCGACCAGCCCCCGTCGACGGCGATGATCACCCCGGTGCCACAGGAGGCGCTCCGACGCCCGGGATGTCCGGCCCGGGCCTCCGGGCCTAGGGCAACGGGCCGACGGCCTCGTAGCTGACCTCGAAGGGTCGCCGCCAGCCATGTGCAGCGTACGCGGCCTGTAGGTGCGCAGCGACGGCACTCGCCGCCCGGCTCGGGTCGCTCTCGGCTATGGCATCGACGATCTCGCGATGGAACCACGTGCGACCCTCGGCCCGCTTGATGGCCTCAATGGACGTAGCCCACTCGATCTTGAAGCGCACCACCTGCATCAGAGCGATGATCGTGCCGTTCTGTGACGCCAGCGCCAGGTGCTCGTAGAACTGCCTCTTGAGCGTGCGCAGGTCTTCGTAACGTCGCTGTCTTCTGGTTCGTTCGCCCTCGGCCAGGAGCCAGCGGAAGGTCTCGAGCTGCTCCGGTGTGCGCCGCACCGCGGCCTGCGCCGCGGCGAGCGGTTCGAGCACCGCTCGCACGTGGAGGAGGTCGTGGGCCGCCTCGGCGCCCAGGGTCGACACGAAGGTCCCGCCGTATCCCTCCGATCGAACAAATCCCTCCGATGCCAGCACCCGCAGTGCCTCTCGGACAGGGATCCTCGACACACCGAGCTCGGAGCCGAGCCACTCTTCGGTCAGCCGCTGCCCGGGGGCGAAGACGCCGCGAATGATCAGCCCTCGTAAGGTGTCCACCAGGTCGCGCTCGGCGGCCCTCGGCGAGTCGCCTGGCGCAGGCTTCACGCGGGCCGCCACGGCACCTCAGCGATTGGTGCGCCGCTCGAGCAGCTCGAAGCGCAGGCCACTCTGGAGGTGGTACGTAAACGTGTCGGGCATCTCCATGTCGGCGCCGACCCCGCAGATCTCCATCGGGCACGGCGCCGACACGATGGTGCTGTCGCCCGCGAGGTCGCCGGCGTAGAAGGCGATGTGGTGAAGGTGCATCCCCTCGGTCTCGAGTGCCCACGGTGAGTCCGGCACGGTCTCTATCAGCTCGAGCCTCGGGTACTGCAGCGAGACGCCGATGCGCAGGTGGAACTCTCGCGCGCCCCGGTCGGGTTGGTGCGTCGAGAGTGCCCGTTCGATCACCGGCATCCACTCGAGACCGAGACTTAAGGAGAGCGCGTCGAGGGCCGGTTCGAGCTGCGGCACGACTATTCCGACGTGGTCGAGGTTGGGGTCGATCATGACCCGAGATTGAACACGCGCACGGCGTTGCCGGCCAGGATGGCCTGGGTGCAGTCGTCGTCGAGGCCCTCCGTGAGCTGGGCGATGTACTGCCGGGTGTTCGGGAAGAGCGTGGTGCTGTGAGGGTAGTCCGTCGAGAACATCGCGGCGGCGGCCACCATCGAGTCGTGCTTGGCGTCCTCGAAGCCGACGAAGTCGTCGAGCAAGCTGACGAAGAGGTTCTTGCCCAGGAACTCGTGGGGTGTGGTGTGCAATGGCGGGAGGGCCCAGTGCCGCTGACGTTCGAACTCCTGGTCCATCATCTGGGCCCAGAACCGGAGCCACCCGGCGTTGACCTCGGCGTCGACGAACTTGAGTTCCGGATGCCGCTCGAACACGCCGGCGAAGGTGAGCTGGGAGAACGGTGCCACGCCCGTGAAGAACCGCTGGACCACCCCCGCGATGTTCACCCCCGGTGCATCGTCGGGCATGGGGGTCGCCGCGGCCGGCGGCTCCCGTCCCCCCATGGTGCGATGGATGCACACGGCGACCGGAGCCTGCGCGGCCGCTGCCCAGAACGGCTCATAGGAGCGGTCCCAGTACGGCAGCACGCTGAAGTACGGGATGAACACGCCCTTGGCGCCCTTTGCCACCACCCGGGCGAGCTCGCCGAGGAGCACCTCGATGCCGTCGTCAACCGGGATCAGGGGCAGGCCGATCAGCCGTTGCGGGTCGACGGCGCAGAACTCGTCGAGCAGCCAGTCGTTGTAGGCACGCAGCACCGCCAGAGCGAACGGTCGGTCGTCGAGCACGTAGGACATCAGCGAGGACATGGGGTAGATGGTGGCGGCATCGACGCCGTCGAGGTCCATGTCCTTCAAATGGGCGGCCCCGTCGTAGTTCCCGGGGAGGATCTCGTCGAGGGTCAACCCGCCGGCCTTGTACTGCTCGACCGGGCGACCAGCGACCGCGTTGAGTCCGAAGGTAGACCTCGGCGGCTTGCCGTCGAAGCTCCAGCCGTCGCCGCCGTCCGCCCCACGAAGGATGCGCGGCGCACGCTCGCGGTACTCGGCGGACAGATAGGTGGTGAATGTGTGCGGTGGCTCAATGATGTGGTTGTCCGCCGAGATCACCCTGTATTCCACGGTTCCTCCTCCACCTTCTCGTCCTCCGGTCCTCTTTAGAGGACGGCGCCCTGGTCCTTGAGAGCGGTGATGTCGTCCCACGAGTACCCGCATGCCAACAGCACCTCTTCGGTGTGCTGGCCATGCTCTGGGGCTCTCGGCACCGAGGTCGGCGGGCGACCGCCGAACTGAGCCGGCGACGTGACGGCCCACAGCGGCGGGCCCGGCTCCGCACCGGCGACGAGGTAGCCGTTGTCGCGCACCTGGGCGTCGCGCACGACCTCTGAGGGTGTCTGGTTCACGGACCAGACACCGCTGAAGCCCCGCAGGCGCTCCCGCCACTGATCGATGGTCGCGGCAGCGAACACCTCGTCGAGGATGTCGATGAGCTCCCTGTTGTTCGCCATGCGGGCCCCGAAGTCGGCAAAGCGCTGGTCGTCGGTGAGTTCCGGCCGACCGATGTGCTCGCAAAAGCTGGCCCAGTGCGGATCGGGTTGGATCACCACCATGGAGAGCCAGCGACCGTCCTTGGTCTTGTACCCGTTGGACAGCGGGTTCGGGACGTCTCGCCGGTCGGGCCAGCGCATCGGGTTCCCCTCGGGCCCGGCGTTCCCTTCGAGCATGAGGATGGTGGCGTTCATCCACATGCCGCTGGCGAGCAGTGAGATGTCCACCTCCGACGGGCTGCCCGTCGTGGCACGCTTGTAGAGGGCGGCCGCCACGGCCCCGGCGCCGCCCAGGCCCCCGACGCAGTCGCCGATCCCACCCGGTTGCGGCGTCGGCTGGGGCGCGTCCGGCGGAGTGAGGAACGAGGCGAACCCCGAGCGCGCCCACACCACGGCGGCGTCGTAGCCCGGCGTGTCGGCGTCCGTCCCGCGGGGGCCATAGCCGCTGGCCCGCACGTAGATGATGGACGGGTTGGCCTCCCGGATGTCGTCCAGATCGAGACCCAGGCGCGCCCGGCTGCCCGAAAGGAGGCTGGTCACGAACACGTCGGCGTCCGCGACGAGCCGCAGCAGCACGTCGTGGCCGGCGGCGGTCGAAAGGTCGACGGCGACGCTGCGCTTGCCCCGGTTGGCCAGCTCAATGGTCGGGCTCACCGCACCGGTGTGGAAGAAGCCGCGGTAAGGATCGCCCCCGTTCTTAGGCGTCTCGACCTTTATGACGTCGGCGCCCCAGTCGGCGAGCACGGCGCCGCACGACGGAGCGAACAGCCAGGCCGCCACCTCGACCACCTTGACCCCGGCCAGGACGTCATACATGGGTCGCCACTCCGGGCGTGATCGGTGCCGCCTCGGCCTCAACCACCATCGCCATGCGTCTCCCTTCGGCCCGCTGCCGGTGATTGTATACACCTGGTGGGGGCGAGGCGAAGCTTCGGCCTGCTACACGAGATCCGCGAGATCCGCGAGATCCGCCAGCAGCTCCGCCGGGCTATCGGTCGGCCAGGGGAAGGTGTCGAGGTCGGTTTGGTGAACGGCGGCGGTCCTCTCGCTCGACCATTCTGGGCGCAACCTCGCCCACCGAGTGCAACGAGTGCCGCCCCCGAGCCCGCTCGTGCCGCGTCGACGCGACCACGGAGAAGAGTGCGACGAGACAGAAGGCCATCATGCACGTCACGCACAGGGCTCCGATGGCGGTGAGCACGTCGAGGAGGGGTGTCATCAACGTGCTCACCGCGCCATGATCATGGCCGTGGTGAGCACGCACGTGACTCAGCGCTGACCTGCGGTGCCCTCCCCATGTGGACCAGGGTACGCCCGGGGTGTGGCCGTGAGGTGGATCGTGCCATGATCTGCGGGCGGACCGATCGGACCACCGCAGAAGGAGCCATGATGAGCGCAACCGACGATTCGCCGGACGATGAGCTCGATCTCGTCGAGGTCGAGACCGAGGAGACAGACGAAGACGGCAACGTTGTGATCGACGACTTGGTTGTCGCGGTAGACGGGGACGGGAACATCGTCGCCACCGACGAGACGATCTCCGTCATGACGAAGGACGGCGACATCGTCATAGACGAGGTGGTCTCCGTTGTCGGCGACGACGGAGAGCTGCACACTGCGGAAGAGGACGTCATCGTCTTGGAGGCGGACGACGAGGCATGATCCGGGACGGCTCTCGCCGCCGGGCGACGCCTACCCGGAGAGCTTGGCTGTGGCCATGTCGAGCAGGCGTCCCAGGCTCGGGATGAACCTGACCAACCTCTCGGCCAGGACGGGGTCGCTGCCCCTCTCGGCGCGCTTGACCAGCAGCGAGGTAAGCGACGCCTCCTTGAAGTAGGTCAGGGCGTAGAACCAGTCCAGGTCGGGGTAGGACTCGCCGCCGGCGTCGACGTAGCAGGCGAGCAGCTCGGCACTGCTGGGCATTCCCGAAGGTGCCTCGCTCGCCTTGCTCGGGTGGCCGGAGTCGTCGCAGAAGAAGGTCAGCCAGGTCAGATCGACCCTCGGGTCGCCGACCGACCAGATCTCCCAGTCGATGATGGCGTTGAGGCGCCCGTCGAGGCAGAGGGTGTTGCCGAGGCGGTAGTCACCGTGGTTGACGACCGGGCGTACCGCCTCGGGGAGGGAAGAGCGGAGGGCCTCGGCGACCTCGGGATAATTGAACTGGAGGTGGGGGGGCGATGTCTCGTAGGCGCGCACCCAGCGGTCGATCTCGGCGTCGATGGACACCACCGGCTCCCCGGCGAGGCCGATCGTCGCCGGTTCGAGCCGGTGCATGGCGGCGAGCATCCGGGCGGCATCGAAGGCCCGTGAGCGGAACTCACCGAAGCGTCGGGGATCCGGAGTGGCCTGCAGGATGGGTTCGAGGCACTCGCCGGGCACCAGGTTCATGGCCAGGAAGGGCGAGACCCCTGGTGGGTCGCCGGCGTCCTCGAAGAGCACCTCGGGGACCGCGACGCCGTCGCGTCCAGCCAGGGCGCGCATCAAGGTGCCCTGACGGAGCACGTCGCGGTTTCGTACCGGTGGGAGCCCGGGCGGTGCGACCTTCAGCACGACGACTTCGTCGGGCTCGGGGACGCCCTTGAAGCGGATCGTGAACGTGAGACTCGAGGAGCCGCCCGTCAGGGGCTCGACGGAGGTCACGTCGGCCCCAGGCCGCCATGACTGCGAGGCGCGTTGGGTACGCTCCCGCAGCTCCTCGATCAGCGCTTCTGAGTCGGCCATCTCTCCCCTACCCTTAGAAAGGGCGCCAGCCTAGGCGAGCGGCGGTTGCTGGCCAACCGACCGGGCGGCCGGCGCGGAGAGACGTCGCCGATGGGCGGGCCTCCCGCAGGTTCGCTCGAACGATCGGGCGGGGGGTGAGTTCCCTATCGGTCGCCGGTACCGAGACGAGCGGCGAGCCAGTTTGTGCCCTGAGTCGTTCGGATCAGGCGGTGAGGCGTGTGCCGGGGCAAAAGGACCCAGTCGCCCGGTTCCAAGAGGAGCGTCTGGCCGTTCACCTCGAGCTCGGCCGTACCCTGGAGCAGGACGACCCACTCATCATGGTC
Organism: uncultured Acidimicrobiaceae bacterium; assembly: GCA_963779735.1. Lineage (GTDB taxonomy): Bacteria > Actinomycetota > Acidimicrobiia > Acidimicrobiales > RAAP-2 > Bog-473. Next base: position 220,870 of record CAVZZJ010000007.1, on the reverse strand, counting down.
CTGGTCGTAGTCGACCGGCTCGTCGGCCACGGCACTGAGAATCTGCTCAAGAACCACGTCGCCCACCAGAACGAGCCTCTCGACGTGCTCGCCGCTCGAGGGAGCAGCGGAGCCGGGGAGTAGCCGACCTCGGGTAGGGGGGCGCATCGCCCAAGGCTAACGGCGACGCAAAGGGGTGCTTGGTGCCCGAGCTTTTGGCGGACGAGCTCGACGTCACGAGCCGCTCGACGCCGCCGTGCGCTCGGGAAGAAGAAGGATCGCGCCGGCCAGGAAGCACAGTGCCCCCACAAAGGTGCCCAGGTTCGTCAGCTCCACGTTCCAGAGCTGCCCTGTCGACGGCACGATGTAGGACGCTACCGCTGAGATCCCGAATGCCACGGAACCGACGAGATTCAGCAAGGTGATCCACCATGAGATATCCCGTGGTGCCCACGATCCCCAGCCGTGGCACACCTCGGTCCAGGCCAGTCCGCTCGCCACCAGGAAGCACACCGAGCCGAGCGCATCAGGCCTCCAGATGTGATGCAGGGACGTGGAGGTGCTCGGGTCGACCCGCACGGCGTTGGCGGTGCTCACGTTGAAGAACACCGTGCCGATCAGCTGGATGCCACTGGCCCACCAGTCGATCTGCCGAGGCCGAAAGGCGAAGACCCGCCCCCATCCGCCAGGAACTCGGTCCACTCCGGAGTCCACCGACTCGCGATACTGCAGAAAGCCCGCGGAGGTGAAGAAGAGAGAGCCGACGAAGAAGGTGATGGAGTCGGCCCGTACTCCGACCAGGCCGGCGTACCCGGGGACCGCACCCAGCGCGAACAGGGTTGAGCCGACCGCGAAGAGGATGGCGATCCACCAGCCACGCGACCGTGGGCACCACCAGGTTTCTCGCGGCCCGGCGCCGCGGCTCTCGCTCTTGCGGTGACGCCGCGACTCCCACGTCGCCACGAGCCCGTTTGGTCGCTCGGTTTCGATGTACGTCACGAACGGTCCGAGGCCGCGCCTTCTGACGTGGCGCTCGGAGTCATCAACCCGCTGTGGAACGGGCCCTCGCCAATCCTCGTGATCGTCGCCGGGCATTTCCCCAGTATTATTGATGCCGCTCTTGGGATCCTCCCGACCGGCGCGGCGACCGGGCTACAGATTGCCGATCGTCGCGTCGAGGTACGCCTCCATGGCCTTTACCGCCTCGTCCCTGCCCGTGGAGTGCTCGAGCAGTTTGCCAAAGTCATGCCGCGTATCGGGATCTTGCACGCGCGCGTCAAGCATGGTCTCGAACCTGCGTCTGGCGTTGACGATGACGCGAGGCCTGAACTGCGAAGGCCACATGTCCGATGACGGCTGGTAAGACTTGAGAACACGCCGGGCGATGGTGACCTTGTGAACCTCGGAAACGCCGTCTACGAGCCCCATCGTGGCTCCGAGGCTCGACTGGCTCATGAGGTTCGAGACGCCCAAGGCCCCGTGTATGTGCTGCGTGCGGGTGCCAACGTCGTGGAGCACCTCGGCGGCCCGGACCTTGCATGCCGAGACGTACTGTCGCACCTCGGCCGTGCTGGACTGATCGATCAGCCACGCAGTGTAGAGAACGAGGAGGCGGAACTCCTGGATCTGTATCCACGACTCGGCGACCATCTCCTGGACCATCTGCTTCTCGGCCAGCAAGCTTCCCTGCGTGAATCGGGAGAGCGCACGCTCGCACATCATGTCGAAGGCCTTCTGCGCCCCCGCCACGGAACGCATTGCGTGGTGGATGCGGCCGCCCCCGAGACGTCGCTGCGCGACGGCGAAGCCCTCCCCTTCTCCACCGAGGAGGTTCTCGGCCGATACCCGCACGTTGTCGTAGCGAACGTGGGCGTGCATCCCTTGGCCAAAGTCCTCGTCGCCGAGTCCGATGTTGCACAAGACCTGCAGGCCGGGCGTGTCTGACGGTACGAGGAACATCGACATCCCGCGATACGGGCTGACATCGGGGTTCGTCACGGCCATCACGATCAGGAAGGAGGAGTCGCGCAGGTTGGAGGAGAAGAATTTCTCACCGTTTATCACCCATTCGTCACCGTCGCGTATCGCTCGCGTCGTGAAGAGAGTGGGATCCGATCCCCCCTGAGGCTCGGTCATGGAGTAGCACGAGAACACCTCACCGTTGAGCAGCGGCTGCAGCCACCTCTCTTTCTGTTCCGGGGTTCCGTAGGCCGCGATGATCTCGGCGTTGCCGGTGTCGGGCGCTTGCGTCCCGAAGACTATCGGTGCCCAGGGGGATCGGCCGAGGATCTCGTTGAGCAACGCCAGCTTGAGTTGCCCGTAGCCCTTGCCGCCGAGCTCCGGGTCGAGATGGGCAGCCCACAGGTCCTGGGCTCGCACCTCGTCCTTGAGCTGATCGATGATCGTCTTCAGGGGCTCGGTTATCTTCTGATAAGTGAGGTGCCCAAACAACACGTCGAGCGGCTCAATCTCGTTACGAACGAAGGAGTTCGTCCAGTCGAGCTTCTCTTGGAACTCGGGCTCGGTTCGGAAATCCCAGACCATGATGTCTCCTCGTTCATGGGTCGCAAGGCTCGACAATCACCATTCGCCGAGTCGTACGAGCCAGCGTAGAGCCCCAACGGTCTGGGCGCTCCCGGCGGCAAGATTCCGCTGCAGGAGCACCGCTACTCCTCCCGTCAGGTCGCAGCCCACCGGGTGCCCCAAATGTTGCGTGGACGTATGCTTCGGAACCGTGGTCGCGGCCGTATGGAGGCAACGTTGACGGGAGGGTCTTGTGCCAGGTAGCCAGCACTCGGGCTACGCCGGGCATCCCTGGCACCACTACCTGGCCGTCGGGCCGGGGTCGTTATGGGGCCTTGTCCTCCCACTCCTCGTCATCGCCTTCTTGGCCCTACTTCTGGCGGCTGGACGCCGGGCGGCGAACCGAGCTCAGGCCGTTCTGGCCAGCCACAAGGCCCGGGCTGCCTCCCCACGAGCCCTGGACGCAGCACCGCCCACGCTCGCATCCGACCTCGAGCGAGACGAGGCCACGAGTCTCGTCTCAATGGCGGTCGGGGAGGGTCGATTGGGTATTGAGGAAGGCGTGCAGCGCATTGACGCCCTGCTGCGGAGTCGCCACCGCCACGAGATCGCCAGGCTCGTGGCGGATCTGCCGATCGGCACCTCGGCCACCCGCAACCGGCCGTTGGGGACGCAGTTGCGCCCGGTGTCTCTGGGCTTCGCAGCGGCCGTGATCCTCGCCGCCGTACTGGTCCAGGCCCTCGTTGGGCTCTGGGAGCTGTGGCCGGTCGCGCTGGTCGCACTCGGCGGGGTGGCACTGCTCCCCCATCCTTCGACTCGGGTGCTACCCGCCGGCTAAGTCGGTGGGTGCGGCTCGAGCGCGGGCTGCAACAAGGCGCATGACCAGTGCGGCCGAGGGCATGGCGATCATCAGGAACACCATCGGGTACGCGTCCGCCTGTCCGCCGATGCCTGCGAGCGGCGCGGCCAATCCTCCCAATCCGAACTGTATGGCTCCAATGAGGGCGGACGCCGTCCCGGCCGCGTCGGGATACCGCTGCAGGGCCAAGGCCATGGCGTTTGGTCCAAGGAATCCCGAGCCGAACAGGAAGCACAGGACCGCCATGACGTATCCCGTGAGCCCGCCGAACCCGGTGGCGACGACTGCGAGCAGCACCCCCGCAGACCCGATCATGACGACGCAGCCAGCTGTCAGAAGTGCCGACGCACGGAAGCGACCCACGAGCCGGCCATTGATCTGGGCGCCGAGGATCCAGCCGCATCCGCCGACGGCGAACAGGGCTGCGTAGACCTGCGCGGACAGCCCGTAGACGTTTTGCAGCACGAACGACGATCCGACGGCGTAGACGAATACGCCGCCCATGCCGAACCCATAGGCCAGAGCGAGGCCCAGAAACACACGGTCGCGAGCGATGCGGACGAAGGAGCCGGGAGCGGACCGCAGGCTGTCGTGCGATCGGTACTGCTCGGGCAGTGTCTCGGGAACGCGTAGCCACGCCGACCAAAGAAGGACTCCCCCCAAGATGGCCAGGGCGACGAAGATGCCTCGCCAGGAGGTGAAGGTGAGAATGACGCTGCCGATCTGCGGCGCGATGAGGGGACCCAGTCCCGTCGCGAGCGTCAACGCCGAGAAGAATTTCACCAGAGCGACACCGGAGTGCAGGTCCCGGGCGATCGAGCGGGACATTCCCATGCCGGCGGCACCGCCCAGTCCCTGGACCATTCTGAACACGACCAGGAAGTAGACGTTCGGCGCGAATGCGCATGCGACGGACGACAAGACGAACGCCGCGAGACCGGCCAGCAGCGGCAGCCGACGGCCCACGCGGTCGCTCACCGGACCGAGAACCAATTGTCCGACGGCCATACCGATGATGCAGGAGGTGAAGGTGACCTGGACCGCTGATGCACTCGCGTGGAGGTTGCGGCTGATGCTGGGCAGGGCCGGCACATAAATGTCCAGGCAGAGCGGTCCGAAGATGGACAGACTCCCCACGAGCGCCACCAACCGCCAGCCCGTCGGGATGCGCCGCACCCTGGACGGAGCCGCTGGAAGTTCCGAGACGGCCTCGGCGCCAACCGATGACGGATTGACCGCAGCTGGGGTGAGCGGCGGCCCGTCAAGTGTCATTTGACAACGAGCCTATTCGAGGGCATCTGGCCGCCGCCTGGCCCAGACGGCCGCTCGTGCCGCTCGTTCGGGCAGGGCTTCGGAGAGATCGACCACATTCGACCAGGCCGACCGCTACCATTCCGGGACGATGAATCAGGCCTCACGACTCCGATGACCACGTTCATCAGCGCCGGCATGGCCGGAGCCGTGGGCCGCACGATCAGCCGCCGGAAGTCCTTCCCGGTGGTCGAGTCGGACATTCGCCGATGGGCCATCGCCGTGTACTGGCCCGATCCACCGCCCCGCTGCTTCTGGGATGCCGACTACGCGGCGGGAACGCGGCATGGGGGAATAGTCGCCCCCCAAGAGTTCAACCCGTTCGCCTGGATGGTCGCCGAGTCCGACGCCCCGACGGTGACCGAAGACGCCGATCGGATCGAGAGAATGCTCGGTGTGGAGGGCCCGGGGCTCCACTTCCAACTGAACGGTGGCCGGGCGGCCGAGTACGGGGAGCGTATGCGGCCAGGGGACGTGATCACGGCGGTCAACAGGCTCGCGGGCTACACGGAGAAGACCGGCCGCTTGGGCCAGATGCTGTTCACCTCAACCGAGGAGACCTGGACGAATCAGAGCGGTGCCCTCGTCGTGCGCTCCCAAATGACCTCCATACGCTATTGACCGGATCCCCCCATGACGCGGCGGTCGGTGACGAGCTCCCGGACTTTCGCAGGTCTCCCGGCTTGGAGCACTGGAATCGCTACGCCGCGGTCAACGACGAGTTCGTGCCGATCCACATGGACGACGAGGCCGGACGCGAGGCCGGTTATGCAAGCGCATTCGGCATGGGTAACTTGCAGTTCTCCTACCTGCACAGCCTTCTCCGTCAGTGGGTAGGCGACGAGGGGGAGATAGTAGACATCTCATGCCAATTCCGCTGCCGCGAACATAAAGGGCCAGGTCGTGACCGCTCGTGGTGCCGTCACAGACGTGGGGAACCATGGCGGCACCAAGGTGTTGACGGTCCAACTGTGGACCGAAGACCAAAATGGCGTACGGCTAGCGGTTGGTCAGGCCCGGGTTGCCCTCCCCGGCCGAACCGATCAGGCCTGAGGCAACCGTGGGTGGGAGCAGGCGCAACGGATGTCACCGCGGCCGTCCAACGCGGCGGAGTTCGCTGCGGTGGAACTGAGTGTCACCGAAGCGGGCTCGGGCGACGTCGTGGTGGCGTTCGTGCACGGCGTGCTCGACCGGGGCCGCTCCTTCACGGGGGTCGCCGACGCACTCGGGTCCGAATGCAGGATGTTGTGGTGGGACCGCCGCGGCTATGGCTCGGCGGCGAACACCTCGAGTGCCGCGGTCGGCATTGACACCCAGATCTCCGATGTCCTGACGGTTCTCGCGGGACGGCGGGCCGTCGTGGTCGGGCACTCCTTCGGCGGGATCATAGCCATGGGGGTCGCGGCTCGAGCCCCGGAGTCCGTCGAGGCGGTGGTCGCCTACGAGAGTTGCGTGGCATGGGCGCCGGGTTGGGACGACCGGGCCATGCAGGGAGTCTTCCTCAGCGAGGATCCCGAGGCTTCGGCGCTGCGTCTGATGTTCGGTGAGCGGTACGACGAGATGAGCGGCCAAGAGCGCGAGCGCCGTCGTCGGGATGCTGCGGTCTTTCTGGCCGAGGAGCGATCGGTGCGGGAGGGCCCACCCTACGACCTCGCCGGCGTAGGCTGTCCCGTCGTCTATGGCGTGAGTGACGCTGCCGTCATGCCTGCCGTAACCGACTATTTGGAGCGCCGGTTGCCCTCAATTGAGTTCAGCACGCTACCCGGCGCTGGCCACCACGCCCACCGCGCCGATCCGGAGGGGTTCGCGGTGCTCGTGCGCCGCGCCATTGCGCTGAGGCGCACCTGACGCGACACCCCTCTTGCCAGGCGTCTGATCGGTCGTCGGCCTGGCTAGTAGGGCTCGCCGTCGGGATTCAGGTAGTCCTCGGTGGCGATCCGCTCGGCGACCAGTCGTCGGTACTCGTCATCCCCCAGGCCGAGGATGTCCTTGAAGACGTACTCGTTGTCCTCACCGAGCAACGGGGCACCGCGCTCCCATGCCAGGGGAATCCCCCGGAAGGCGTGGCCGAGGTGACCGAAGTCACCGACATCGGTACTCGGGAGCGGACGAATCCACTGGCGCGCCTCGACCTGCGGGTCCGTGCTGAATGAGGCTTCGTCGAGGTAGGGAGCGGCCGCTACGCCCGCCCCCTGCAGCGTCTCGAACGCCCGGTACGCGGTCATCGTGTCGGTCCAGGCAGCTATCGCCTCATCAATCTCGTCGTGGGCCGCCCTCCGTCCGGCGGCCTCCAGCAACCGCTCGTCCTCTGCGAGGTCGCAGCGCCCGAGGACGGCGGTGAGCCTCAGCCAGGCCTCGTCGTCGGTCACCGTCACGGCGAGCAGTGATCCATCGCCACAGGGATAGAGGCCCTGAGGCGCCCGGTACGGGTCGCGGTTGCCGAACCGCTTGGGCTGCTTGCCCCGCTGGAGGTTCACGAACACGTCACCGAGTTCGGCGAGGACGTTCTCGCTCTGGGCCAGCTCAATGACCTGCCCGCGTCCGGTGGCAGCCCGATAGTGCAGTGCGGCGAGGATGGCGAACACGCCAGCCGGGCCCGTGACGCTGTCCATGTACTGGGTCGTGGGAGTCTCGGAAAGCTCCGTGTCGCGGTGACCGCACAGCGACGCGAAGCTCGTGAGGCCGTCGAACTGCCCGCCGAAGCCCGTGTAGTGCGCCCAGTCGCCGGATAGGCCCGCCGGCGGAATCCGAACGACGACCATCCGCGGGTTCACGTCCAGCAGCTGGTCCTCGGTGATGCCCATCCTGTGAAGCGTCGTGGACTTGAGGTTCTCCACAAAGACGTCCGACTTGGCGACGAGGCGCAAGAAGAGCCCTCGCTGCGTCTGATCCCGCAGGTCGAGCGTGCACGACCTCTTGCCTCGAGACACCGAATTGTTCATCGAGTGCCGGTTGTAGGGCCGGTCCGGCCGTCCCGGAGCCACCGGCCCGTACCCTCCGAGGAGGATGCTGAGCAGCATCTGAGGGTCGGGACGTGGGGCATAGCCCTTCGTGGTGGGCGGGAAGACGCTCGGGTTCTCCACCCTGATCACCTCGGCCCCGAGGTCGGCGAGGTGCATCGTCAGTAAAGGCCCCGACCAAACGGTCGTCAGGTCCAGGACGCGAAGCCCGCGCAGGGGCGGCACGTCCGGCTTCTGTGCCGCCGCCGGCGCCGCAGGCGCCTGCCGGCCACCCGCAGATCCGGTGGGCGACTCCGACTGGCCGAGCAGCGGTGCGACGCGGCGGAGCTTCCACCCACCTTCCGTCAACCGGTAGGGCGCTCCGGCGAGCAGGAACGGCCCTTTCTCGGGGTCGACCGCGTGAACCCAGAAACCCCGCTGGTGCAGATGATCGGCGGTGAGCATCTCGGCGGGTAGGTAGACGGGTGTGACCGGCCAGCCCGCAGCCTGCGCGACGTCGGTGATCTCCTGCCGCGTGCGCTCCAGCAGCCAGGGGTAGAGCACGCCGTCGAGGGTCTCCCGCGCCTCTGGACGAAGGAACGCGTCGGGCAGGGTGAAGAACGCTCGGAGCTCGTCGCTGCCCAGAACCTCGAGCATCTCTCCGAGCTGCTGGGGGGTCATCATCATGGCCACGTTGCCGTCGGCGCACGGCAAGACGCCCAGCGGAAGAACGGTCGCGCTCCGGTCGGCGACCAGCTGGGCAGCAGACTCACGGTTGTGGTACTCCCATCCGAGATGGAGTGACATCTTGGTCGGGTTGGTCGCCAACGCTTCGGTCGCCGCGCAGTCGACGAACGCACCGGTCCCCGTGGCACGGGCCCGCATGACGGCCGCCAGCGCTCCCATTGCGGCCGTGTGGCCGACGGCGCACTCGCCCACCGCCGTCGGCAGCTTCACGGGGCCGAGCGGGTCTGCCAGGAGCGCCCCGGTGAATGCCTGCACGACAAGGTCACTCCATGCGAAGCCCGCGTAGGGCCCCGTTGCCCCAAAACCGCTGATAGAGGCGATGCACAGCTGCCGGCGAGCGGCCAACAGCTCTCGGCCGTCGATGCCCCAGTCGACCAGGGCCCCTCGCCCAGGGGCCTCCACGATGAGATCGGCGTCGTCCAGCACATGGAGCAACTCGTCCGAGGAGACCTTGGAACGCTTGAGGACGAGGCTGCTCTTATTGGTGTTCAGGTTGGCGAACGCGCCCCAGTCGGCGCGCATGGGATCACCTTCGGGCGGCTCCAGCTTGACCACCTCCGCACCGAGGTCCGCGAAGACCTTGCCGCACCAGCTGGCGGCCACCCCGGTTCCGACCTCGACGACGGCGAGGTCGCTCAGTGCCTGGCGCATCGGACCGGCCTCAGCGTCCTCGACCGGCTGTGGACACACGGGAGGGGCGGGGCCACGGTGCCCGGCGGCGAGGACTCTCCGCGGCCCGCCTGGCGACCGGCGCTCTACGTGGCTCCATCATTGCTTCGTCGACCGACACCGGCTCGTCGAGTCGCTGTGTTCGCTCCATCGCCTACCCCCTCCGAACGGATGACGAAGCCTATGCGGTCCACCGGCGGCGTGTGATCGGTGTCAAGCGCTTCCCCACGAGTCGGCCTCTACCAGAGGTTGCCGTACGCCCGCCCCGGTACCTGCGTGACCTCGCCGGACATAGCCGACCCGACCCAGGGGCTACGCATGGGCTAGAAAATAAACTCCTGCGTCGCAGCCGGGACGAGAGAGGAGACGATGTGGCGATCCCATGTCGAGAACAAGCGCACAGCCTATGTCGTGAACAAGCGCACAGAGTCCGACGATGACCACGCTCACCCACTCGGCGTCGATCGTCATCGCTCGCACTCCCGAAGACCTCTACGACCTCGTTTCCGACATCACCCGCATGGGGAGGTGGAGTCCCGTCTGCAGGGAGTGCTGGTGGGACGAGGGAGCGGGCCCGGAGGTGGGTGCGTGGTTCACCGGGAGAAACGAGCTGCCCGATCGAACCTGGGAGACGCGATCGGAGATCGTCGCCGCCGACCGAGGCCGAGAGTTCGCATTCATCGTCAATGGCTCGTGGACGCGGTGGGGGTACACCTTTGCCCCGGTCGATGGGGGGACGCAGCTGACCGAGTCGTGGGAGTTCCTGCCCGGCGGCATGACGATGTTCGAGGAGCGCTTCGGTGACGACGCGGAGGCTCAGGTCGCCAACCGGCTCGAACTCGCGCAGCAGGGCATCCCCGCCACGCTTGCTGCGATCAAGAACGACGCGGAAGCGCAGTAAGCAGCGGGCGATGCCACCGAACCGCCGTCGGCGAGCGGACTCACCATCGACCGGTCATGTGGGCGACCGATGACGAACGGCGCCAAGGAGTTCTTCGAGGTGGTGCTGAGCCAGCGCGCGTGCCGACAGTTCAGCTCCGATCCCGTCGACGAGGGGCTCATCGAGCGTTGCCTTGAGGCCGCCACCCACGCCCCGAGCGCCGAGAACCTTCAGCCCTGGCGGTTCATCGTCGTCCAAGAGCCCGAGCTCCTGGCCAAGGTGGGCGAGTTGACCAGCCGAGCGTGGACCATGGGGGGCCGCGCACATTCCGAGGGTCGACTGTCCGACGCCATGCTGGCCGAAGTCGAACGGGGGGCCACCGGGGGCACCCAGGCAGCACCGGTGACGGTCGTGGTCTGCGGCGAAATCGGGCCCGCCCTGGAGGTCACCCTTCCCGCGTCCGTCTACCCGGCCACCCAGAACCTGTTGCTGGCCGCCACCGCATTGGGCCTCGGTTCGGCGATGACGACCCTGGCCACGATCCTCCGGGACGAGCTCGCCGGCCTGTTGGGGCTGCCCGACTCGGTGCGCCCGATGGCGGTTGTCCCGATCGGGTGGCCACTTCGCCCCCTCGGACCTCCGCGTCGCCTAGCCGTAACCGAACGGGCCTACCGCGATCGCTACACCCAGTCGTGGTGATGAACTCCCGGCCTAAGAGGCTGGGGGCCGACGAGGTCGCCGACCTCGTGGAGAGGCCAGAGGGCCAAACGTAACGCGATCGCCAAGCCATTCACAGCTGACCTTCATGGCCAACCCGTAGTATCGGTGATGTTGCCCCCAGCCCCCCTGGAAGGTGACCAACGCCCCCGTACCGTCCCTAACGGTTGCGGGGGCGTTTCGCGCCCGCCTTCGGAGGTCCAAAGCGGAAGGATCCGAAGGTCCGATGCCGCGGTGGCACCCGTTCGGAGACCCACACGGCCGCCACGCGCAACCGCTTTGCACCTGTACGTCGACCAAAAAGCGATCCTCACTCCCTAGTTTGAGTAGCCGGTGGCTCCAGGGCGACCAGGGAGGGAGGGGCCAAGGCCCCTCCCTCTTCGCGTCCGAGCCATGGCGTGACGGCCGGTCCACTAGAAGGGCGTTTCGGTTGCAGGGGTGAACCGGGCCTCCTGGAGGCCACGAGATCCGATCCGGCCGAGTTGTGCCTGACTACTACGGGTGGTAGTACTACCGTTCGTAGTAGTGGATATCGGACGTCGGGCGGAATGACTATCGCCGAGTTGGAGAAGAGCAGCCGGGTGACGATGGCACGTGACGCCGTGGGATCCGCGCGCGCGCCGAGCCACCAGCCGAGAGACCTCCAGCGGACGTTCCAGCTCCTCCTCGCGACGCTGTGGCTCTTGGACGCGGTGCTGCAGATCCAGCCCTACATGTTCACAGCGGGGCCCCACGGATTCAGCGCCATGTTGCACGGGGCCGCGAGCGGAAATCCCGGATGGGTCGCCGGCGCGATCACGTGGAACGCATCCCTGGTCAACCACTATCCGGTGTTGACCAACACTCTCTTTGCCTCCATCCAATTCGTGATCGGTTTTGGAATCGTCTCCGCGCGCACGCGGAAGGCCGCCCTCGGACTCTCCATCGTCTGGTCCATCTGCGTCTGGTGGTTCGGCGAAGGGCTGGGTGGTGTTCTCGTCGGGAGAGCCACCCCATTCGGCGGTGGTCCAGGTGCTGCGCTCTTCTACGCCCTGCTCGCCGTCCTGCTCTGGCCGCACGAGGGCTCGGACCGACCGTTCGTTGCTGCCCGTGCCGTCGGGGTGAAGGCGGCGAGGGCTCTCTGGGTGCTGGCGTGGGCCGCCCTGGCGCTGTTGTCCGTCGTCGGGTCGGGACGCTCGCCGCAGGCGCTTCACGAACTGGTCTCCGGAATCAACGGCGGTCAACCACGCTGGCTCGCCCACATCGACCGAGCCAGCGAATCGCTCTTCCTCCGTGACGGCACGACGATGGCGGTCTTGCTCTCCATCGTCTGCCTGACGGCGGCCGCCGGAGTATTCCTGCCCCGCCGATTCACCCAGGCAACCTTGGTTCTGGCCATCGTCGTCTTCGTGGCCATTTGGATCGCCGCTGAGAACTTCGGCGGAACTCTGGCCGGAGGCGCGACGGATCCCAACTCGGGGCTGCCGATCGTTTTGCTGGCCCTGATCTATTGGCCCCTGGCGAACCGTCCGACCAAGGGCAGCGACCCTCCGACGGTTTTGATCTCGGCGGAGGTGGCCTGACCCCATGACGGGGACACCACCCTGGCTGTACTGGTTCTTCGGCGCGCTGATGCTTGTCGTCGCGGCGTACTCCCTCGTGTTGCTCGTCACATCCGTGGCGACGCGCCGACAACCGGGCTTGGATGTCGATGTCTCCCATTTGCTCATGGGCTTGTCCATGGCGGGGATGTTCGAGGCCCGGTGGGCCTTTGGCGCAAGGGCCGTGTGGGTGCTCCTCTTCGCAGTCCTATTGACCTGGTTCGTGGTGCGCAGCGTCCAGTCCCTGCTGCGATGGGGTCTCCACCTCTCTCATTTCCTGATTCACGCCGTAATGAGCTTCTCGATGCTGTCGATGTACTGGTTCCCCGTGCACGCGTCGAGCGGATCGAGGGCCATGCCCTCGTCGACGGGCTCGGGGCTCCCCCTTCTCCTTGCGGTCGTTCTCTTCGCGTCGGCGATCTTCACACTCGCCTCTCCCAACAAGGGCGCCTCGCACCACGGGATCCACCCCCCGGCGTACGCCGTAAGTAGGACATCGGACTCCGAGGCGACGTCGGGGCGATTCGACGAAGCACGCACCGCCGCCGGCGGCCTGGAGGACCTTGTGGCGACCCCCTGGCTGGAGGACGCAAGCCACGCCGTGGAGTGCATCGCCATGGGGCTCATGCTCATACTGATGCTTTAGGGTTGGCGACCTCAGTGGCTCGTCTGGTCGGCGTCTTCGGTCAGCGCCTCGAGTGATCGGCGCAGGACCGCGGCCTCTGCGGGCGAGAGGGTCTCCGCAAAGCGAACGAGCGCCGCTTCGGGCTCGTCTCCCGCACTCAGTGCCTCATGCATGAGGACGGCGGTGTACGCACCCTGGGTTCCGATGGCGGCGAACCGGATGGAACCGCGGTCCATCCTGCGCCGGACCAAACCCTTGCGAACTAGACGGTCGAGCACGGTGGCCACCGTGGTGTACGCGTTTTCGGGAAGCAGATCTGCGACGTCTCGCCCGGTCATCTCCCGGTTGGGCTCCTTCCAAAGGATCTCCATCACTCGACGTTCGAGGTCGCCAAGTCGCGCCACGCCACACATGCAGGTGGTGCAGGTGCACGGATCGCACGAGCACATCGGGTTGTCGCACTTCGTGACGGAGCTCATCCATGAACCGCCGATTCGAACTTGGCCGCTTCCATGCCCAGATTGTACGGGTCCGGCCCACCATCGGTGATATGTGACTCGGTTCGACCATTGGCCGGCCCGTGTGCCGAGGCATCAGAGCGCTCCACCAGGAGAAACACCGTACGCAGCACCATCGTCCCTGCCATCTCCATGAGCTCGCCTGTCTCGCCGTGGCCACTAGCTGGTGGACGACGGCGCGTCCTACGGGCGACCAATCGCACGGGTGATGGCGCGGGCCAGTCGGCCGACGCCCTCGGCCAGCCGCTCGGCGGGAACCTCACCGTACGCCAACCGAATTCCGCGGCCGAAGCGTTCCGCCGCGCTGAAGTACGGTCCGCCGAGGAAGGCGACCCCTTCGGTGGCGGCCAGCGGCGCGACGGTGTCGACGTCACCGTCGCTCAGCACCAGCCACACGAAGAAGCCCCCTTCCGGCGTACCCCAGGACCCGAGCTCGTGGCAGTGCTGCGCCAGTGCCCCGAGGAGCACGTCGCGCTTGGCCCGATACACCGTGGTGATGCGTTCAAGGTGGCTGTCGAAGCTCCCGTCGGCGAGGAACCGGGCCACGGCGCGCTGGACGACGGGCGGGTTGCCCAGGTCGGTGCGGCAGGTAGCGACCTGCTCGCACAGCGTCGCGGGACCGGCGAGCCAGCCCAGTCGGAGACCGGGCGCCAGCGTCTTGCTGAACGATCCCACATGGATCACCCGCTCGGATTCGAACCCGATCAGTGGCCTGGCGTCGTGGTCGTCGAAACGGATCTCCCCGTAGGTGTCGTCCTGCACGACGGTGAAGCCGACCCGGTCGGCCAGCTCGACGAGCGCGTAGCGCCGTTCCGGCGACATGGTCGTGCCCGTCGGGCTGTGGTTCGCGGCGATGGTGTAGACGACTTCGGGTCGTTCCCGCTCCGCCAACGCCCCAAGCACGCCGACGTCCATCCCCTGCGCGTCGATGGGCACCGGCACGATGCGGGCGCCCCGAGACCGGAAGATGTCGAGGGCGCCGCGATAGGTGAGCGCTTCGCTGGCCACGACCGTGCCGGGCCCGGTCAGGTTGTCGGCCAGGAGCTCGAGTGCCCCCGAACTGCCGTTGGTCAACACGACGTTCCCGGCGTCGAGGAATGCCCCTGAACGCCTGCTCATCCTCGACGCCACCAGGCTGCGCAGGCCCTCGTCGCCCCAGAGCCCCCCGTAGGTGAAGGAGTCCGGTTCCTCCCGCAGGACGTCGGTGAGGAGGCCGCCGAGGTCGGGGCGAAGAGAGGCGTCGGGTAGGCCACCGCCGAAGAAGATCCGCTCACCGCTCATGACGGCTCGGGGGTGGCCGCGATGACCTGGACCTCCACGAGGAACCCGGAGTGGGTCGAGGGGGCCACGACGGTCGTGGTGGCCGGCGGGTCCACGGGGAACGTCTCGCTGCGGACTGCGAGGTACGCCTCCGAGCCCGACGGGTCGGCGAGGTACGCGGTGACGGACACGATGTCGCCGAGCCCGGCGCCGAGCCGGGCGAGGATCGTCTCGACGTTGCGGAAGCACTGACGGGTCTGGGCCTCGTAGTCCCCCTCCCCTACGAGGCCGCGCTCGGGGTCGAGAGCCACTTGGCCGGAAACGTAGATCGCCCCGCCCGCCTGGACCGCGGCCGACATCCCCGGCCCCGGGCGTTGCATTGGCACGACGTTCTTGGTCATTGATTGCGCCTCCCTCACTAACCGCAGCATCGGAATTGTCCCACGGTGGTCGATAACCTGGGGGCCCGCGAGCTTCCGCACCGACCATGTCATGCTTCACGCGGGCCTTACGCCGAGCGCCGCGGGGGCTGCCGGCGAACTGGTGGCCGATGCCATTGAGCAGGACCACTTCCTCGTGCTGACGGCGCCCGAAGCGAGCGACGTTCTGCGTCGCTACGCGGCAGACGTGGACGGCTTTCTGCGGCGGCGTCTGATGGAGACGCCCGCGTCGGTCCTTGACCGGCGAAGGTGGTTCGCCCCGGGCCGAAACGCTGGAAGACGGGCAGTTGACGACCGCCTGTGGCAGGCTACCGACCCGACGCCCACCACTGGACCCGAGGAGCTCCGATGGCCGAGCCGTACTCCCATCCCGGATCCGCGCAGGTCTACGACGCCGTCTACGCCGAGCACCATCCCTACGCCGCCGGTGCGTCCCGTGTGCTGGAGCTTGCCCGGCAATGGGGTGACGGTCGGGACACGACGTCGATGTCGCTCTTGGATGTGGGGTGCGGCACCGGCCGCCACCTCGAACTGCTGGCCGGGGAGTTCGGGTGCGCGGCGGGCGTCGATCTGAGCCAGATCCAACTGGCCGCCGCCGCGGAGCGCCTCGGCCCCGACATCGCGCTCTACCGCGGTGACATGCGCGCGCTCGGTTCGGTCGTCGGAGATCGTGCCGGCGCAGGCGGGAGCGCCTCGTTCGACGTCATGGTCTGCCTGCACAGTTCCATCGCCTACCTGTCGAGCACGGAAGAGCTCGTCGATGCGATCGGCGAGATGGCCCGGCTCCTGACGCCCGGGGGGACGTTGATCATCGAACCCTGGCTCCGGCCCGACGCCTATAGGTCCTTCGGGGTCATCACCTACTTCGTCGACAGTCCCGACCTCAAGGTAGCCCGCATGTGCATTTCGGAACGGGAGGACGACGTGTCCGTGTTGGACATGCACCATCTTGTGGCGCGACCCGCCGGGATTGAGCACTACGTCGAGGAGCATCGACTCCGCATGTTCAGCGAGGCGGATTTCGATCGGGCATTCCAAGCGGCGAGCCTCCTGGCGCAGTTTGATCCCGAGGGCTTCGACCCGGTCGGCCGCGGCCTCTGGGTCGCTCGCAAGCCGGACTGACGCTCTCCTTCGCCTTCTCCCCCGCCGAACCCATTGGAGGCGCGTGACTCGCTGGGCAGGGAGTTCGTTTCGCACACGTCGGGATTCCCCCGCACCATGCCACCTGGTCGACACCGTAAGGGGTTGCCGGTCCGCGATTGTCTATGTTGGGAGGTGGCAGAAGATCGGACCGAGGGGAAGGCAAGGACGCGGCGCCATGACCGATGTTGCGGTGATCACCGGCTCGGCGTCCGGCTTCGGTCGCGCCCTTGCCGACGGGTGCGCGGCTCGTGGGATGAACGTGGTCCTGCTCGACCTCGACGGCGATCGCGCCAGAGCCGAGGCGGCGGTGCTCGCCGCGGCCAACGGCGTCGAGGCGTTCGGGTTGGGGGTCGACGTAGCCGACGCTGACAGCGTCGGGGCGGCGGCCACGACCGTGGCCGATCGCTTCGGGAAGGCGCACCTCGTGATCTCGAACGTCGGCGTCCAGCTGTTCGCATCCATCGATCGGGCCACTGACGACGAGTGGCGCTGGCTGCTCGACGTGAACGTGGTCGGCTCGGCCCGCGTGGTGCGGGCGTTCCTTCCGTTGCTACGGAGGGCCGGGCGAGGGCGACTCGCCTTCACCTCGTCGTCATCGGTGCTCGATCCGGCCAGCCGGATGTCGATGTACCAGGCGAGCAAGTTCGCCGTGTGGGGCCTCGCCGAGACACTCCGCGTCGAACTCGCCGGCGAGGGCATCGGCGTGTCGGTCATCTTCCCTTCGGGAATGCTGTCTCGACACCTCGAGACCAGTGAGGCGGCGCAACCGGCGCACGTCCGACGTCCGATCGCCCGGGACGACGACTTCGCCGCCATGCACGAGAGTAACCCGACGATGTCCCAGTTCCTCGCCACGCCCGAGGAGGCCGCCGCCGGCGTCATCGATGCCATCCTGGACGATCGACCTTACGTCGTGACCCACGGCGAGTTCCTCGAAGCGCTTGACACACGGGGCCGTGAGCTGCGCTCCGCCGCCACCCGAGCAGCAAGGGAGAACAGATGAAGGTGCTCGTAACCGTCGCGTTCGACGGCGACAGGGACGCGTTCGCAAGAGATGCGGTCGAACGATTGACCGACGTAGTCGGCTCTGGCGCCGCCAGCCAGGCTACGGTCGACGTCCGTCTCCCCGACAGCGAGCTGGAGGCTCTCGGTCCCGAGCTCGTCACGCGGCAGGACGAGCGCGCGGTGATCGCCCTATGGGACACCGATGCCGACACCGCGCTGTCGCTGGATCTACCCCCCGGGAGTCGGCTGGTCGGGGCGTACCACGTCGAGGAGATCGTCGAGAAGGACTACGACCGCACGTGGCCGTCCGGGAGCCAGTCACCGGGATTCAAGATGATCGCTTTTCTGCACCGCCGCGCCGACCTCACGCAGGACGCGTTCAGCCGGCACTGGCGCGAACGCCATGGGCCGCTGGCGGTGGCGAGGCAGCCCGGCTTCTGGCACTACGTGCAGAACCACCTCGTGCAGCGGCTCACCGACGCCTCACCGGACTGGGACGGTTTCGGCGAGATCCACTACCGCACGGTCGAAGATGCCCTCACCAGGTCCTACGACTCCGATGAGGCGCAGCAACTCATCTGGGAGGACGTCGCGCGGTTCCTGGCCTACGACCGGTCTCCGACGCTCACCACACACGAGTGGGTGGTGACGGGGGGCTAGCCATCCGAGCAACCGGGCCCACGGCGGGACGGCTCGACGCGGTGGCGCCTCCATGGTGCACGGCGACCTCCGTCCCCGCAGCGGCCACGGCGACGAGGAGCAGGGAAACGGCCATGAGGAGGACGGCAACACCGGCCAGCACACAGCGCCTTGCCCTCCGCCTGCCCGTCGAGGGTGGCGTGCGTGGTAGCACCGATGTTCGCTCAACTGACTCGGCGGCGTAATGGGTCATGGGTGGCACCCACGGGTGACCGCAGTAGACGGAACCGGACCCCATGGCCGCTTTCATCTCGAGTGCCGTTGCAAAGCGGTAGTCCGGGCTCTTTTGGAGCGCAGTGTCGATCGCCGCGACCAGCGCCGGCGAAAGTCTTGGCCATCGCTCGCCCAGCGAAGCCGGCTCTGCGTGCCGGTGCTGGTACATGATCGACAACGGAGTCTCTCCCGTGAAGGGGGGACGGCCCGACAGGCATTGGTAGGCGAGACATCCGACGGCGTAAATGTCGGAGCGCTCGGTCGCTGCGCCCCCGGCACACTGCTCGGGTGACAGATAGCCGACCGTCCCGACCGCCCCCGTGTCGGACGACACGCTGGACTCGCCGAGGGAGCGGGCGATCCCGAAGTCGGCGATCTTGATCAGCCCTGTTTGGCTGATCAACGTGTTCGAGGGTTTGATGTCTCGGTGGACGATGTGATGGGCGTGGGCTTCGGCCAGACCGCTCAGGACCGACTGGCAGATATCGATCGTCCTCGGTTCGTCGATCTGGTGTTCACGCCGAAGCAGCGTGGCCAGAGACTCCCCGACGACGAGCTCCATCACGAGGTAGGAGACATCGCCATCGGCACCGAGATCGAAGATGGTCACGATATTGGGGTGACTGAGATGCGCGGCGTGGCAAGCTTCTCGCTCGAACCGGGCCACAAAGGCCCGCTCAGCGCTCAGTGCTCGGTCCGGGAGCTTGACCGCAACGGCGCGATGGAGGCGCACGTCCCAGGCCTCCCAGACCGTCCCCATCCCTCCAGCGCCGATCTGCCGCCGCATCTCGTAGCGCTGAGCGAGCAGCACCATCGCCAGAGGATAACTCCGAGCCCTGCCGTTGGCCATAGTCAAGAGCCTGCGGCATACCCGCCACGCCAGAGGCTGCTGCCGCCCTCGACCACGTGTGCGGTCGCTGGCGGCGGCTACATTCGAGGCGAAGGAGACTGAAATGGGCTTGAAGCTGTCGATCCTGTCGCCTGTCGTGTCAATGGCACGGGGCTCTCATGGCGGTTGGGAAACCTCTGCCTCCATTGAGGACCTGGCGTTGATCGCGGAGACGGCAGACCGCCTCGACTACCACCACCTCACGTGCAGCGAGCACATCGCCCTGCCGGCACACGAGCTCGGCCGCCGCGGTGCCCGGTACTGGGACCCACTCGCAACCTTCGGCTACCTCGCGGCGCGCACCCATAGGATCCGCTTCGCAACCCACGTTATCGTCCTCCCCTACCATCATCCTCTCGAGATCGCCAAGCGCTATGGCACCCTGGACGTGGTCAGCAACGGCCGGGTGATCCTCGGCGTGGGCGTTGGGACCCTCAAGGAGGAGTTTGATCTCCTGGGTGCGCCCTTCGACGACAGAGGCCCACGCTCCGACGATGCCCTGCGGGCGCTGAGGGCGTCACTATCGAGGCCCGAACCGGCCTATCACGGCAGCTTCTACTCCTTCGAGGGCCTCGTCGTCGATCCGTGCGCCGTGCAGGACCGTGTCCCCATATGGGTGGGCGGGCGGACGCTTCGCTCGCTCCGCCGGGCTGCCGGTCTTGCGGACGGCTGGTACCCCTTCGCGGTGACGCCCGCTCAAGCCGCCCAGTGGCTGGGACGGACCGAGGTCCCGCCGGACTTCGAAGTGGTGCTCCCGCCCACGGCACCCCTCAATCCGATTGGGGAACCCAACGAGGCCCAAGACATTCTGGCGGCCACCGCCGAAGCCGGCGCAACGATCGTCTCGGTCGGCCCCGCCCTCGACAGCCTGGGCGAGTACCTCGACTACCTCGAGGCCTTAGCCGGCCTTCACGCTGGCCTGGGGGGATGAGGGAGCAGACCCTCGGACCCGCTACGTCCTGGCACCGTCTCAGCTCCTGCCCGGCGTGAGCGCATCGGCTCCGAAGCGGGCCTCGACGAACGCGGTGAAGTCGGGCCCCCTCCGGAGCCCGTGCCCTCCGTCAATCGCAATGGCAACGCCGGTGATCCAGCGCGACTCATCGGATAGGAGGAATCGGGCCAGTTGGGCGACGTCGGCGGGCTCGCCGACGCCGCCCATGGGCGTCTGGGTGATGTAGCTGTCCCACACCGGAGTGCCGGGCCGTACGCCGGCCATGGCTTCGGTGTCTATGAAGCCGGGGCGGATGGTGTTGAAGCGCACGCCGACCGGTCCGTACTCGTCCGCGGCGTTGCGAATCAGCTCCTCAATGCCGGCCTTTGCAGCGGTGTACGCCCCGAACCAGAGGTGGGTGACGTATCCGGCGATCGACGACATGCCGACGAAGGAACCGCCCCCGGCCCGTGCCAGGTGCGGGACGGAATGCTTCACGCACAGCATGGTCCCCAGCACGTTCAAGCGCAGCACGTCGAGGTACGTGGCTGCATCCTGGAGATGCAACGGTGCCAGTGGCGATCCTCCACCGGCGTTGGCCACCACACCCTGGAGCGAGCCGGTCAAGCCCAGGGCGGTCTGCATCAGCCGCTCGACATCGTTCTCGTCGGTCACGTCGGCCACGACGTGTTGGATCGTCGCGCCCGAAGAACGAATCCGAGTGGCGACCTCGACTAGGCGCTCCTCGGTGCGTCCGCAGATCGTCACCGCTGCGCCCTCGGCGGCGAGCAGCTCAGCGCAGGCCGCGCCGATGCCCGTGCCGCCGCCGGTGACGACGATGCTCTTGCCTTCGAGGCTCGCCACCTTCATGGCTGACCTGCACTGCACCGTTCGAATACGTTGGGGTTCACTGGAATCCTTCCGCTGGGCGTCGTAGGTCGTGACTGTAGCGGGCCGGCCTTCCGTTGACGGAGGGTGCTCGGGCACTCTGGATCGGAGCGAGGTCGACGAGTAGCCGGCACCGGCCCGTCCGATTGCGGGCGCCGAGGCGATGGGGTAGGACATGCGGGTGAAAGCCGTCCACTACGTCAAAAGGAGGACACGTTGACGGTCGAGCCTGCCACGCTCAGCTTCCCACCCGCGGCGGAGCACTCGGAGCGGTTCGTACCTACCGGCCACTACCGAGGGACCCTCCACGAGTTCGATTACGTCGAGGAGGAGTGGTTCGCCGCCGGCGAGGCCGACGGGCACCCCTTCGCCACCTCCTTGACGGTCCGACGGCCTCGAGAGGCGGACCGCTTCAGCGGCGTCCTCGTCGTTGAACCCGTGCATGCCGCCAGCGCTGCTCCCGTGTGGATCTACACGTCGACCTATCTGATGCGCTCAGGCCACGCATGGGCCGCGGTCTGCTCACAGAAGAGCGTGCTGGACACCTTCGTGAAACCGGCGAATCCCCGACGCTATGGCGAGCTCGAGATCTGGTCGGATGCTCCCCCGCCCGAGGCAACGGGGATCGGCTCCCTCCGCCTGCCTCCAGATCGTATCGGCAGACAGGCGAGGCTGGAGATGATGCGACGGATCAACGTGCTCTCGACACCGATCCTGGCCCACGTCGGGGCCGCGCTCGCCTCGAGCACCGGTCCCTTCGGCCCGGGTGTGCGTCACGCCATCCTGGCCGGTCATTCCCAGACGGGCGCCGTCGTGACCGACTACCTCCTCAACGGGCACGACGCCGGTCGCTTCCCAGACGGGTCTCCGGTCTACCAAGGGTTCTTTCCCAGCGGCGCCCCGTCGGTGCGGTTCGGTCCACGCGACGTGCCGATCGTGCAGGTGGTCAGCGATGGTGACATTGCGAGCCACAACGGCCCTTGGCGCGAGGGCCGTGACTACCGGAGAGACGACAGTGACGACCCGGGCGATCGCTACCGGCTGTACGAGCTAGCGGGCGTGGCACACATGGGCACGCGATACCCGCCCTACAGCGACAACGCGACGTGGCAGATGGATCCCACAGGAACGGCGGGAAACATCCCGGAGGGCGCGGTGATGAACAGCCTGCCCCACGACGAACTCTTCCATGTTGGAATGCACCATCTCGTGCAATGGGTGGCCAGCGGGGTGACCCCGCCGCGTGCCGACCGCATCGCGGTGGGTCCTGACGGGCTCTTCCTCAAGGACGAGCATGGCAACACCCTCGGTGGAGTGCGTTGCGCCCAGATGGACGTTCCCCGGTTGCGGTACACCTCGACGCCGGGTGTCGACGAGAACGGAGAGCCGGCCTTTGGTGTCGTCGGGACGGAGGAGCCTCTTCCGCCCCAGACACTGAACCGGCTCTACCGCGACCATGCCGACTACGTGGAGCGCTTCAACCGCCGGCTCGACGAGTTGATCGCGCAGGGCTGGTTCCTCGTTGAGGACGCCCCGGGCATGCGTGCCGAAGCGGACGGCGCAGCCGTACCGTGATGAGCATCGGGGCAGTACGAGACCTACCCGGTGGGGGGACGCTTTAGCATGGCCCCGGCGTCGAGCCGGATGTTCAGACCGGTCATGTAGCGCGAGTCGTCCGAAGCCAGGAACACGACGAGCTTGCTGACATCGAGCGGGTCGATGAACGGGATCGGCATGGCCTGCATGGCGGGAAGGGCGAGCATCGCCTCTTCGCGGGTGGGATGCTCGAGGTCGGGGCGGAACGCCCTGTAGACGTCCTCGTTGTGGAGCAGATGCGTGTCGCAGTTGGTCGGGTGGATCGCGTTGGCCCGGATCATGTGGGGGGCGAGTTGCAGAGCGATCGCCTCCACGTACTCGAAGATGATCTTCTTGGCAAACATGTAGCCGGATCCGCCCGACACACCGATGTTCTCGACGGTGCCCGACATCAGGCCGGCCGTGGACCCGGTGATGATGATCGATGCGCCGCTCTGGAGGTGCGGCACACTCACCGCCACCGTGTTCATGGTGCCGATCAGGTCCACGTCCGTCGCGTCAATGAACCCCGACAGGACAGTCGTGTCACGGGCCGGGCAGATGCCGGCATTCGCGACGACCACGTCCAGCCTGCCGAACGCGCGCAGGCCATCGTCGACGACACCGGCCAGCTGGTCGCGAAGGCGCACGTCGGCCTTCTTGGCGAGGATCCGTCGCCCGGTGGCTTCGACCTCCTTTACCGTCTGCGCCAGATCCTCCGGTGTGGCCAGCGGGTAGTTCATCGTGGCGATGGGCTCGCAGATGTCGACCGCCACGATGTCGGCGCCCTCCTCCGCGAGGTGCACCGCATGGCTGCGCCCCTGGCCTCGGGCCGCCCCGGTAACGAACGCCACCTTGCCGTCAAGCTTCCCCATCCCTGGGATCCTCCTCCTCGTCGTGAGTGCTTCGAGACTCTATCCTCCTGCTTGGCTGGGTCACGAGGTCACGAGGTCACGAGGTCACGAGTCCGAACCCCTTCGTCGCCGCTGGTGGATGGGTGCACCCGCCAGCAGGGCCCCCTCTCTATGCTGAAACGATGGGACAGGGCGATATACCAGCGTCACCGGGCGGCCCACTTCGACGTCGAAGGGAGAAGCGCCAACTCGGCAAGCTCGCAGGCAGGTCGGAGCGCGAGGTCAGCTCGACGGCGGCCAAGGGACACGTGACGATACTTGAGGACCGGTCCACGCCGGACGAGGGAAGCGAATCCGAGGCGCCACGCCATCCGCTCGAAATGGACGCTTCGATCGAGACTCGTCCGAGCGGCTTCCACGTACGACCCATCCCGATCGAAGAACCGCTCAGCGGTGACTCGTCGACGAGAAGGGCGCCAGATCATCAACGCGAACAGTGATCAGCAGGGTCGCTACGACCGAAGCGTGCTCGCCCGGGGAGCGCCCACGGTCATACTGGTCCACGGGGCGGGAGACACCGCCGGTGTGTGGAGGGCCGTCCAGCACGAGCTGGCGACGCCCTCCCAGGCCCTCGACGTCCTGGGTCGGGGTGCAAACCCCTACGACCTGAGCCTGGTCACGCCCCACGCAGCCGTCGAGCAAGCCATCATCCGACATTGCGGCCGTGCGGCCGGGTCCCGTGGTGCTGGCCGCCCATTCGATCGGAGGGGCGCTGTCGCCCGGCATCGTTGCCGGCTTGGGCCCTCGGGTTCGACACTTCGTGCACATTGCGGCCGTTGCGGCGGCCGACGGGCATCTCCCGCTGTCGGGTCGCGTCACAGGGTTTCGTGGATAGGTTGCTATCGGACGCCGAAGCAATCCGTGCCGCGGTCCGTGGGGCGACCTATGTCGAGGTGGCGGGCGAGCTGCCGGGGAGGCTGCGCCCACTAACCGATCAGATGGCCGTGAGCAGGGTCGATTCGTTGAACCTAGGGTGCGTCCCCACCTCGTGGATCGGCGTGGACCACGGCCTCCCCCGGACCTTTGTCCGACCACTGCGTGACCGTCTGTACCCGCCCGAGGCTCAGGAGCGGCTCGCCGCTGCAATGGGTGCCGACGAGGTCATGGAGATCGACTCCGGCCACAACGTCGCCCGCTCGGCTCCCGTGCAGCTCGCCGCGATCCTGGGCGATATTGCCATGAGATACTCAGAGTGACGCTCGGGCAGTCCCCGACGGGCGACCGGTCGCCCGCCTCGCTTCGAGTGCCACCTCCATCTGCCGGCGAAGAGCGGTGAGGATGGCGTCGTGAGCGAGGTCAGCGGCCGTTTGCCAGGGGTGCCCGACGTCGGTCACTACCGCCGCAGTGAAGTCCGCGCTCAGATGTGCGCCTACCGCCGCCGAGAGCGCATCCGGCATCTCTCCGGTACCGCCGGCGGCCTGCCACAGGGTGCAAGAGATGCGTGACATCGCGCTGCGACGGTCCTGGCGCCGCTTCTGCTCGGTCTCGGCCAGATCGGGCGGCAGGTCGGTGCGGGAGGTGAGTTCCCAGTAGCCGGGGCCGAATGACGCGTTCATCCTGTGAGCGGCCTCGCATGTTGCTCGAAGCCAGTGCTCCAGGTCGCCCTTGTAGGCGGGGAGGTCGTGTTCGTAGTTCGCCATTCCGGCGGCGAACGCCGCGCCGATCAGGCGCTCCCGGCTGTCGAAGAGCCGGAACAGGGTACGTCGGCTGACGCCCGACGCCTCGGCGATCTGTTCCATGGTGATGTCGAGGCCTCTCGCCACGGCCAGCCGCCTCGTTGCAGTGAGCACGTGACCGATGGCGGCCTGCCGCTTGGCAGCGGCGAACGGACGCTCAACCGTCTCCACGTTCCGACTGTACCTCCATGACATCCTCTAATGCTATAAATGACACTGCATGGTGCCAACTGAACGGGAGCGATCGGAGGGGCTGTCGGCCCACATGGTTCGGGACTCGGACGCCAAGGCGTTGGTCGCGGCTGATGCGGTCCCTGGGACAGCCCGCCATGTGGCAGCGAGGGGCTGAAGGTGCCCGCGCGCGTACTTGGACGAGCGCGCGGCGGCAGGCCCCCCTGGCCCGCCGGTCGCCTTCGTCGAGGACCGCAGCATCGAGGTGAATGATCGGTCCATCCCGGTCCGGGTCTACCGGCCCTCTTCATCCGTGGCCTTGCCGGTGGTGGTGTACTTCCACGGCGGCGGTTGGGTGGTGGGCAGCGTCGCCGCCTCGGACGCATTTTGTCGGCGGCTCGTCGATGCGGTCCCGTGTCTGCTGGTGTCGGTGGCTTACCGCCTCGCCCCCGAACATCCGTTCCCCGCCGCGGCGGAGGACGCCCTGGTTGCTGTCGAGTGGGCATGGAGGCACGCCGGCTCCCTCCATGGTGACCCCGAGCACCCTGGTTGTCCTGGGTGACTCCGCCGGGGCAACCTGGCCACAGTGGCCGTACGGCGTCTCCTCGAATCCGTGGCTGGACATCGTCTCGCGACAGATTCTCGCCTACCCCGGCGTCGGCGCCGAGCGAGGTGCGAGGGCGACCCCCTACGGCTCGGAGTGGCCCCTCACCGAGGACGACAGGACCTGGTTCTTCGACCAGTACGTACCGGATGAGACGAAGCGTTCGGATCCCCGATGTGGCTCCGGTACTGGCCGACGTGTCGGGGATGCCGCCCACGACTCTCCTGTTGGGAGGGTGCGACCCGGTCCTCAACGAAGGTCTCGCCTACGCCGAGAAGCTGTGGACGGCTGGCGTCTCGGTCGATCTTCACCTCTACGCCGGACAGATCCACGGTTTCCTGACTCTTCGACGAGACGCTCCTGCCCCGCAGCCGGGAGGCACTCGGGGTCGTCGCCAACGCCATCTCGTTACCTATGAGCGCCTCGGCACGCTTCACCTCCAAGCTTTTCCTGCCGATCCAGACGACGACGAGACGATCGCCGCAGCATTGGCGGATCTGTCGGTGCCGGCGCTGATCGCCTCGGTGGTGCACATCACCGGTGATGTTTCATTCGTCCGAGGACCGATCCGCCCGAGAGAGTTCGTGATGAACGAGTTCCAGGGCAAGATGCTCGACGAGGAGAAGGCGGAGCTCCGACGCGACGCCCTCACGGCGATCGCCACCTGGCGCGACGCAGGCTGCCCGCCGGTCGAGCTCGCTCAGCACCGGGGTCCTCCGGGAGGTCATGGACTGGATCGCCTGCGAGCCCATCCCCGACGACTACGTGGCCTGGTATGTCGACGAGATGGACCTGGCTGGAGAGAACCCTCGGGCCCTACCGCTCTCGGCCGTGGAGCCCGAGGCCAAGAACGACTTCTCGGTCTTGATCATCGGCTGTGGCGAGTCGGGCCTGCTGGCCGGCATCCGGCTCAAGGAAGCAGGGATCAACTTCGAGATCCTCGAGAAGAACGAGGACGTCGGGGGCACATGGTGGGAGAACCGTTACCCGGGCTGCCGGGTCGACGTCGCCAGCCACTACTACTCCTTCTCCTTCGAACCGAACTACCTCTTCAGCGACTACTACGCCCGCCAACCCGAGCTCTACGGGTACTTCCGTGGGCTTCTCGATCAGCACGGGATAGAGGAACATGTGCGCTGGCGTTGCGAGGTCGACAGAGCCGTGTGGGACGAGGAGTCTCTCGCTTTGGCACGTGACGTTCCGGGGACCGGACGGCACAGAGGAGACCAGGTCGGCCAACGTTCTCATCTCGGGTGTGGGCATCCTCAACCGGCCTCTCATCCCGGACCTCCCGAACCTCGACAAATTCCGGGCCCGGTCTTCCACTCCGCCATGTGGGACCACTCGGTCGACCTTCACGGCAAGCGGGTCGCGCTCATAGGCGCCGGAGCGAGCGGGTTCCAGATCGGGCCCGCGATCGTCGACCATGTGCAGCACCTGGTGGTGTTCCAGCGTACGGCGCAGTGGATGGCACCGAATCCTCGGTATCACGCAAGTGTCAAAGCGGGCGAGCAGTGGGCCATGCGGCATCTTCCTGGCTACTCACGTTGGTTCCGGTTCATCCTCATGTGGCAGTCGAGCGACAGGAACCTCGAACTGGTTCGTGCCGATCCGGACTGGCCCGACTTCCCGAGAACCGCCAACGCTTCAGGAGCGCAGCCCGTCGCGAGTACTTCGTCGATTGGATCGTCCAGCACGTCGGCGACGACCCCGAGCTACTCGAAAAGGTCACTCCGAACTACCCGCCGATGGCAAAGAGGATGCTGCAGGACGACGGAAGCTGGCTCAACTGCCTCAAGCAACCGCATGTCGAGCTGGTGAAGAACTCGATCGTGGACTTCGACGACTCCTCCGTCAGCACCGACGAGGGGCGCTTCGAGGTCGATGTGGTCGTCCTGGCTACTGGCTTTCGTGCCAGCGAGGTGTTGTGGCCGATGGAGATCGTCGGCCGGGACGGCGTATCGATCGCCGAGACATGGGACGGCAAGCCCGCTGGCTACCGGGGAGTCTCAGTGCCGGGCTTCCCGAACTTCTTCATGCTGGGTGGCCCCGGAACCGGTCTGGCTCACGGCGGCAGCGTGATCTTCACCACCGAGTGTCAGATGCGCTACGTCGGTGACGCACTGCGGACACTCCTGGAGGGAGGTCACCGTTCGATAGAACCGACCCGCGCCGCCTACGAGCGCTATCGGGAGGATCTACAGGCCGAGGTCGCCACGTTGATGTGGGGACATCCCCAGGTCGGTCACTCCTGGTACAAGGCGGCCGACGGCAACGTCTATGTCCTGTGCCCCTATCGCCTGGTGGACTACTGGCAGATGAGGCGGCCGCGCAACCGGAGGACCACCTTGTCCGCTGATCTCTTCGTCTGCCGTTCATGGAGCTCGCCGAGGCAGTCGTGTGGAGTACAGACAGCTGGCACGAATTGGAAGGAGCACAAATGACCCACGACCTTGTTCTCAGGGGAGGGACCGTCGTCGACGGCTCGGGCGGGCCGGTCCGGACCGCCACGTCGCGATCGGGGCGGAGTGATCGTCGAGGTGGGTACGGTCGGGGACGGGGGTCGACGTGAGATCGACGTCGGTGGAGCGGTGGTCACACCGGGCTTCGTGGACATCCACACCCACTACGACGGTCAAGTCACCTGGGACGATCGTCTCCAGCCCTCATCGCAGCACGGTGTGACGACCGTCGTCATGGGGAACTGTGGCGTGCGCTTTGCCCCGGTCAGGTCGGCGGAACGCGACCAGCTCATCGAACTCATGGAAGGTGTCGAAGACCTGCCCGGTGCGGTGTTGCGTGAGGGCCTTCCCTGGAGCTGGGAGACGATCCCCGAATATCTCGACGCGCTCGACAGCAGGCCCCATGACATCGACTTCGCCGCGCAGGTCTGCCACGGCCCACTACGCCTGTATGTCATCGGTCAGCGCGGCGCCGACGGCCAGCCTCCCACCCCCGAGGAGATCGACGAGATGGGCCGACTTGCGGCCGCAGGAGTCGCCGCGGGCGCCCTGGGGTTCAGCACCTCACGCACGCTGAACCATCGCACCAGCACCGGCGCTCCTACCCCCTCGCTCAGGGCTGCCCGTAGCGAACTCGTAGGGATATCACGTGCGATCGGCGCCACCGGCACCGGTGTGCTGCAAGTCGTCTCAGATCTCACCGACTTCGACGACGAAATGGGAACCTTCTACGAGATGATCCGCGCGTTCGGGCCGTCCCCTGTCCCTCTCGGTCAGCCAGCACCAACCGGGCGACGGATACCGCAGGACACTCCGGGCGATCGAACAGGCGAACGAACAGGGACTGCAGATGACCGCCGTCGTTGCAACGCGGGCGGTCGGCGTGCTCGTCACCCTGGACGGATCGAGGAATCCGTGGGAATCGTCGCCCACGTTCCGCTCGTCCCCGGACCTGGCACACCCTGAGATCAAACATCGGATACTCGCCGAGATAGCCGAGCTGGGCGGCACCGGGCTCCCCCTCGGTCAGGTCTTCGAGCTCGGCGACCCACCTGACTACGAGCCGGCCGCGACATCGTCGGTCGAGGCCAGGGCCCGACGCGAGCGGCGCTCTGCCGAAGACGTCCTCTACGACGTCCTGCTGGCCGGTCCGGCCTACCTGCCAAGGCTCAACTTCTTCGCCGGAAACCTCGACGCGGCCGGCGAGATGCTCGGCCATCCCAACGCAGTTCCCGGTCTCGGTGACGGGGGGGCCCATGTGGCCACGATCTGCGATGCCAGCTTCCCGACCACGTTGCTCACGTACTGGGCCCGCGACCGTGGCCGACCACCGACCTTCGATCTGTCTTGGGTGATCGCTCGCCAGTGCCGGGCCACTGCGGCGACCGTGGGCCTTCACGACCGTGGGCTACTGGTTCCGGGACTGAAGGCCGACGTGAACGTCATCGATTTCGACAGGCTCACCGCCCGGGCACCGCGGATCGTCTCGGATCTACCGGCGGGAGGTCGCCGAGTGCTGCAACCGGCCGACGGCTATCTGCACACGTTCGTCAGTGGGGCCGAGGTCTACACGGACGGGGAGCCGACCGGCGAGCTACCCGGGCGCCTGGTGCGGGGGTCGAAGCGTCCGCTCGTAGTCTGAGGACCCGCCTTCTGTCGCCAACCGCTCCCCCACCGGACCGGTCGCTTGACGGGGTCCGGGCCGCGTTGGAGACTGATCCGGCGCTGGCTGGGTGATCCGGTCGCACTCAACGCGGTGCTCGTCCGGTCATCAGGGTGGCGGGCATTCGCGAACAGGGAGGGGCCATGGGGACCGAGCCGAGTTCTGCCGCACGTCTCTCGACCGCCGGGCAACGCCCACCGTCGGTGGAAGGAAAGGTCGTCGTCGTATCCGGCGCGAGCAGGCGCCTGGGCCGCTGCTACGCGCTCTCGCTCGCCAAGGCCGGAGCACGGGTGGTCGGTCTGGCGAGGACGGTGGGCGATGACCCCGGGAAGATGGGAACGCTCGCCGAGGTCGAGGCGACGGCGCGCCAGGCGGGGCATGATCTCACCGCCTATCGCTGCGACCTCTCGGACGAAGAAGAGATCAACCGGGTGGTCGATGACGTCGTGCAGAGGTTCGGGGGCATTGACGGGCTGGTGAACAACGCCATCTCGAGCGTCGACCGGATCGATTGCCTCAGCGTGCCTCAGGACGTGTGGGAGGAGAGCATGCGGGTCAACGTGCGCGCCCCCTATGTCCTCATGGCACGCTCGGTCCCCCACATGATCGCACGGGGTGGTGGTTCGATCGTCAACATCACCTCTCTATCGGCAGGGGCCACCGGCAAGGGTGCCGGCGCCCACGCGGGGCTGCTGCAGTACGGGGTCACGAAGGCCGCGCTGAACCGCTTGACGAGCTTCTTCGCCGCCGAGTTCGAAGAGGACAACATCGCGGTCAACGCCATCAGCCCGGGGGACGCGAGCGCCTACATGCGGATGATGAACGGCGTCGGCCCCGAGGTGCCCGAACAGGACGTCGTTGCCGGTCGCCAGCTCGATGACGAATTCTGGGGCACTCCGATCGTCTTCCTGGCCGGTGCCCGACCCTCCGACCTGACGGGACAGATCTTGCACACGTACACCTTCGGGCAGTCCTGGGGACCGAGCTATCCCACCCCGCCGGAGTGGTCGCCCGAGATCCGCAGCCTGCTGACGCGGGACAACCTGCGGCGCCCTTGAGGCAACGGCACCGACGAGGTCAAGGCCTCACCGTGTAGGTGTCGCGCCCGGAATGCAGTTGGGTGCCGGGCGTGTCTCCGATGATGGCGCCGTTCTCCACGACGGCGACGCCGTTGACCAGCACGTGATGCATCCCGTTGGACTCGGCATAGAGGCGCGACGCGCCGCCCGGAAGGTCCGCTCGCATGCGCTCGGGCCCGTAGCCCACCTCGTCGGCGTCGAACGCGACCAGATCGGCGGCGTACCCGTCGGCGATGCGACCACGACCGGAGAGACCGTAGAGTTGGGCGGGAACATCGCTCAGCTGGTGGACGGCTTCCTCCATCGAAATGACCCCGAACTCCCGCACGCCGTGGGCCAGGAGCGCCGTGGAGTAGATGGCACCGCACATCATGTCGAGGTGGGCGCCGGCATCGGACCCACCCACTACGGTTCGCGGATCGCGCCAGACATCGGCGCGTAGCTTCCAGTCGTCGGCGGTGGCTGTCATCCCTCTCGGACGTAGTCCGGTACGCAGCTCATCGGCGATCACGATGCCACAGAGGATGTCGAAGGGGTCGCCGTTCCCGCGTTCCGTCACGATCTCCCCTACCGTGCGGTTTTCGAACGCCCGGTTCTCAGGGGCAAAGGCCTCGACGATTTCGAGCTGTCGCCAGTTGGCGAGGCGACGAAGCACGCCGGCCTCGTCTGAGTCGGCCCCCTCCTTCAGCCGGCGCCTGACGTCGGGGTCGGCCAGAGCCTTCATCCGCTCGCCCGGTGGAAGGGCCATGATCGGCCTCCATCCTGGGAGGCCGTCGAACACGAATCCGGTGAGGAACGACAGGCGCACTCCGACCGCGTGCGGGAGCGTGAGAGCCACTACCCGGCCGCCCCGGCTTGCTGCGTAGTCCGAGGCCCCGAGTTGCCGATCGTGATGGGAGGGGTTCATGGCCGAAACGCCGAGGACGTTCCAGTTGATCGGTCGATCGCCGGCGACAGACATGCGGGTGAGGAGGTCCATCTCGTCTTCGGTGAACCCGTTGAGGCACCCCGCGAGGATGCATTCGAGGGTGGTACCGGGAACCTCACTGACGGCACCCGCCAGGGTCACCAGCTCTTCGGGGTCCGCGCCCCGAGATGGAACCGGGTTCCCGTCGCCGTCGTTGTGCGTCGGCGCAGTCGACGTGGAGAAACCGAGCGCCCCGGCACGGCAGGCCTCCGTCACGAGGCGGGCCATCGCCTCAATCTGTGCGCTGCTCGCACTCTGATGGCAGGCCTCGCCCATGACCACGCGGCGGACTGCGGAGTGTCCGACCAAGAAGCCGGCATTAATCCCCAGCCGACCATTGAGGCGAGAGACCCAGTCCTCGTAGGTCACCCAGTCCCAGGCCAGTCCGGCCTCGAGGGCAGGCAGAGGCATGCCCTCGACCCGCGCCATCGTCTCCATCAGGTACTGCGCATGCTCGTCACCGGCCGGTGCGAGCGTGAACCCACAGTTGCCGCCGATGGCCGTGGTCACGCCGTGGAGCGGGGAAGGGCTCGCGGACGGATCCCACGAGAGCTGGGCGTCGTAGTGGGTGTGGATGTCGACGAATCCCGGCGCCACGACCAGTCCGGAGGCGTCAATCACCCGTGGACGGCCCTCCAATTCCTCGACGGGGACGAAGCGGCCTTCGTTGATGGCGACGTCGCGCACCTCGCCGGGCGCTCCGGTCCCATCGACGACGGTGCCTCCAGATATCAGGATATTGGCCATCGAAACAGTTCCTCCGCGTTCTCGTGGGTCAACTTGGCGATCACGCCGGCACTGAGCGACCCGATCCGTCGGTCTACCAGGTCCTGGGTGTGTGGCCAGGTGGAGTCGGCATGGGGGTAGTCGACTTCCAGCATCACGTGGTCGGGCCCGAACCGTTCGAGCACTCCGTCGAGGGTGTTCGGATCATCGATCGTGCAGAACCAGAAGTTCCGGGCGAGCACCTCGCTCGGCTTCAACTGATCGTGCCAGTTCGTGCTCTCGCTTCCGGACGCCGAGTGGTCGAGGACGTAGTCGACCCGGTCCGCCAACATGTTGACCCACCCGACGCCACCCTCGGACAGGGCGATCTTCAGTCCGGGATACCTGGTGCACACGCCGGACCAGAGCCAGTCGGCACAGGCCAGGTAGGCATTGACCGGGAAGAGCGTCGGCAGCAGTTCGAAGGGCGGGTCCGGGCTGGGCGTGGGCGCCCACGACGACGACCCGGTGTGCAGGCAGACGACCGTTTCGGTCTCTTCGCAGGCCGCCAACAGCGGGTCCCAGTAACCGGTGTGCAAGGAGGGCAGGCCGAGCATGGCGGGAAACTCCGAGAAGCTCAGTGCCCGGAAGCCCCGCTCGGCATTGTCCCGGACCATCTGGGCGGCGATCTCGGGGTCCTTGAGCCAAGTTATCTGCGTGCCGATCATGCGACCCACATAGGTCCCGGCCCATACCTGTATGTGCCAATCGTTCCACGCCCGAACGCAGGCCAGACCGAGCTGTGCGTCCTCGGAGCGCGAGAAGACGGCGCCGGAGAACCCGGCGATCAGCGACGGGAAGCAGACCGACGCGACGATTCCGGCCATGTCCATGTCCTCAATGCGGGCGGCTATGTCCCAGCAGCCCCGTCGCATCTCGTCGAAGTTGGCCGGTTCCATCGACCACTCTTCCTTGGGACGGCCGATGACGGCATTCAGGCCGATGTTGGGATAGACGCCACCTTCGTACTCCCAGACCTGGCGACCGTTTGGAAAGGTGACGACCTTGGGCGCGCGGTCGGCGAGATGAGAGGGCATTCGGCCCTCGAAGAGATCGGGTGGCTCAATAAGGTGGTCGTCGACCGAGACGATCTTGTAGCGAACCGCCGTTGCCGTCGTTCCGGTGCCTTCGTCCGCTCTCAGCGTGGTGCCCCCCTTGGCGTCTGGCGCCCTCTGGGCCGATTGGACAAGATCCGATAGTGGCATAAATGGGCGCCGGACGCACCGTGGAACGACAGCCAAGTCGTGTCGTGCGAGGTCGCGCCGCTCCGCAAGAAGACCCGCACGCTGGCCGAGCGGATGCCCGCGTCATATGTCGATCCCGTATTAGTCCATGCCTGATTGGGCCTAGATGCGCCGGCCCGTGCGTCTTACGATCGCCATGTACGGAGGGGGGCTATGCCGATTGTGCTGGAACGAAAGCACCAGCGAGCCGTCGTTCGCCGGTTTTCGGCGGCGTCTCGCCGGAGTCCGTGGTTCCTGATCGGGGCGGCGACGCTCCTTCTCGCCGGCGCCCTCTGGGCCGGCCCGCCGGCGATCGACGCCGGCCCATCGGGCGCGGCGTCGGGTCCGATCGTGATCGGCTTCGTCTGCACGTGCTCGGGTCCCACGGCATCGGCCAACGTTGTTGCCCCACCTGCCTACCAAGCGTGGGCGGACGCCACGAATGCCGCTGGCGGGATCAACGGACGCCGGGTCGAAGTGATCAGCGTCGATGATCAGGCAAGCCCGAGTATCGGTACGGAGGAGGTAAAGACCCTCATCACGCAGGACCACGTGGTCGCCCTGGTCAGCTGGTCACTGGTCGACGCCGCGTGGGGACCCGTCGCCATTGCCAACCACATCCCGGTGATTGGTGCCAACCCCGGCGGCTCGCTCTCACTTTCGAGTCCGGACTTCTTCAATACCGGTACGACCGAGGACGCGGGGACGGTTGCCAGCCTGCAGGCCGTCAAGAAGGCCGGCGGCCAGTTAGGGATCTTCTACTGCGTCGAGTCCCCGCAGTGCTCCTCCACGATCCCTACGATCAAGAAGCTCGCTCCAAAGTACGACGTGACGGTCGCCTACACCACGGGAATCGGATTTGCTGCCCCGAACTACACGGCGCAGTGCCTCGCAGCCAAGTCGGCTGGGGTGACCGCTCTCTCGGTGGCCGACGCCTCGCTGATCGTTCAGCGCGTGGCGGTCAGCTGCGACCAGCAGGGCTTCCTTCCGACCGTGGTCGGCGGCGACGGCTCGCTCGCGGCAAACTTCGTTGAGACGCCACTGCTCAAGGACAAGATCCTCGGCTACGAGCCCGACGTTCCCTTCTTTGTCACGAACACACCGGGAACCCGGGCGATGCTCAGCGCTTTCAAGAAGTACGAACCGGCGATGCTGGCGAGCTCCAACTACGGCGAGACGGCGGTGCAGTCGTGGGTGTCGGGCCTTGTGCTTGCGGCGGCCGCCAGGGCCGGGAAGCTCGGAGTCGACGGCGCCCCAACCTCGGCGGAGCTCGTCCATGGCATGTACGCCATCCCCCGGGGCAGCACGATGGGAGACATGACCCCACCCCTGTCCTACAAGAAGGGACAGCTCAGTCACGTCCTCTGCTGGTACTGGATCGCCACCAAGGACGGCCATTGGGTGACGCCGTACGGGCTTCACACCTCCTGTGCCTGAGTCCCACCCGTCCCCAGCGACGAAGGACCCCGTGGGAGTAGGGATGACCAGCCACTGGACGCTGCTGGTGACCGATCTGGACCGGTCGAGTGGCTTCTATGCCGAGGTGATGGGGTGGCGAGCCGTCCGGGACGGCCGGAGTGATCGGTCGGCTCGGTTCGTGCGCGACGGGCAGCGGATCGAACTCGCGACCGCTCCGGCCATCGCGCCGTCGAACATCCGCCCGGCCGTCAACCATGTGGGCCTCTCGCACATCACGGTGGCCACGGATCCGGCACCCTTGGTAGTGGAGGCACTCCAGGCCCGCCGGGTCGCCGTCCGTCCGCACACCCTCGACCGCTTCGTGCCCGACCCGAGCGATCCGGCTCCGACGCAGTTCCTCTTCGAAGACCCCGATGGCAACGTCATCGAGACGTTCGCGGCAGTCGGCGACTCCTGGAACCCGTTCGGATCGGTGGGCGACTCGGACCCCGAGCCAAGCCTGTGCGGTGTACGCCACCTGAGCCACTGGTCGCTCTGCATCTCCGATCCGGGCCGTTCGCTGCCCTTCTACCGAGAGGTGCTGGGCTGGGAAGATCTGGGGGCGATGAAGTGGGAGGGCGAGGGGCCGAGCCGCGTGATGGATGTCGGACCGGCCGAGTTCACCACCTGGCTGCTCGCCGCCGGCGATCAGCGGATCGAGATCATCCACTTCGATCGTCCGGCGGTCGAGCGCCGCTCGGGTGCGGGAACCGAGGCTCCGGGGCTCGCTCGCCTGAACGTCGAGGTTGACGACGTGCGGGCGGCGGCCGAGCGGCTGGCCGAGACCGGCGCACCGGCGACGCTCGATGAGGTCGAAGGCACGGGCACCGTCCTCGTCACCCGGGATCCCGACGGCGTTGAGATCCGCTGTGCCGCACAGCCCCTGGACTGGACGAGCGCCTGAAGGCCGGCCGCCTCGGCAGCTGGCCATTCCAATGCCGTATGCGAGGCGTGCTCCAGCGCGGAGCCACGAAGCACGCAACAGAGAGCGGAGCCTCCGGCGTCGTGCGCGCTCCCGGTGTGAGGAGCGCCCGGCAGTGGGCAATGGGGCACGTCGGAGAGCTGAAATGCCGGCGCCGGACGGCCGCCGCTCGCGCCGATCGACCACACCGTGGCATCGGATGGTGCGGCGCCACAGGGCATGGTCATGCGCAACGCACATGGATAGGTGCCGAAGGGCGCGGATTGACGATGACAACCATCCCAACCCTGGGTACGCTTGGATCCTTCGACGCGATGGGCTGGGTCTCAGCCCGCTGCGTGGGTGCCACCGCAGGAGGTGGGGGGGTTGGAACTGCG
This sequence comes from uncultured Acidimicrobiaceae bacterium, assembly GCA_963779735.1. Classification (GTDB taxonomy): domain Bacteria; phylum Actinomycetota; class Acidimicrobiia; order Acidimicrobiales; family RAAP-2; genus Bog-473. The sequence goes on along the minus strand of CAVZZJ010000007.1, from coordinate 184,199 downwards.
TGATATCGACGCCTTCGTTCAGGCCGCCGACGCAGGCACCTTCACGGCGGCGGCCGGCCGGCTCTACACGACACAGCCGTCGTTCTCGCGCCGGATCGCTCGGCTGGAGCAAGGGGTCGGCGGCGCGCTCTTCGACCGTTCGAACCGCCGAGTCCTCCGCCTGTCGCCGCTCGGGGAGGAGATCCTGCCCCACGCCCGTCAGCTCCTGGCCGAGTACGACCGGTTCCTTGTCCTGGCCCGAGCGAGGGGCCAGGGGCGGGATGGCACGGTGACGGTCGCCGTACCCGTGGCGGTCACCCCGCTGGTGCTGCCACGCCTCTACGCCCTGATTGAGCGCTGCCTGCCCGACGTTCGTATGCGCGTGGTCGAGATACCCGGCCGCGCCGGCGTCCCCGCCGCGCTCCTCACGGGGGAGGCTGAGATCGGCATCCTGGATCCGGAGTTGATCGGCAGTGAGCTCGAATCGGTGACGTTCGGCCTGGTGACGGAGGTGGCCCTGGGGGACCCGGCCATTCTCGGTACCGACGGGAGCCCGATTGAGTGGGCCGAGCTGAGCCGGCTGCCGCTCCTGCTGCCTGTCCGGGTGTCCGATCTCGGGCACGGCCGGGGGGCGCCCGAGATCGTCGTCGTGCACGAGCTCGGCGTTCCCTCCACGCTGTTTGCGATGGCCCAGTCGGGGCACGGGGTCGCGGTGTTGGCCGGCTACGCCGCCCGGGACGGCCTCGTTCGACGGCCCGTGGCCGTCTCGGGGACCGTGCAGCGCATCCGCCTGCAGCTGGCTTGGCGACACGGGACGGTGCTGGCCATTCCCGTCAGCCGGCTGATTCGTGAGCTTCGGCAGAGACTGGCCACGCTGGAGCCCCCCGATCTCGACGAGCCGTCGCTCGACGGCAAAAGGCCACTGGAGCCGTCGGCCCCGGGGCCTCATGCCAATGCCGCATCAAGAGATGTCGGTTTAGCTCTAGAAGCGCAGGGGCGACCTGGTTAGCGTACACAGGGCACACGACAGATTGGGGGAAGCGATGTTCGACGCCGTCGTGGCCAACGGAAGCGTCGTCGATGGCACCGGGGCAGCGGCCCGGCCCGCCGACATCGGGATCAAGGGAGGCCGGATCGCCCAGATCGGGCGCCTGTCGGAGGACGGCGCGGTCACGATCGACGCCGGGGGCATGACGGTCGCCCCCGGGTTCATCGACCTGCACTGCCACTACGACGCACAGGTCTTCTGGGACCCGACCCTCTCGCCGTCGTGCCTGCACGGCGTGACGACGGTCGTGGCCGGCAACTGCGGTCTCACCCTGGCGCCCTGCGAGCCGAGGGACCAGGACTTCTTGACCCGACTGCTGGCCCGTGTGGAGGCCATCCCGATTGAGGCGCTCTTGGCGGGGGTCCACTACGCCTGGCGGACCTACCCCGAATTCCTCGACGTCGTGGCGGGTCGCCCGTTGGGCCCGAACATGGCCTTCATGGTCGGCCACTCGGCTCTGCGCCGGGCCGTGATGGGGCAGGGCGCCTCCGAGAGGGCGGCCACTCCAGACGAACTCCACGCCATGTGCCGCCTGCTCGACGAGGCGCTGGCCGCTGGAGGGATGGGTTTCTCGACGGCGAACGTGGCGACCCAGGTGGACGGTGACGGGCGCCCGACCCCACCCAACTTCGCCACTTACGAGGAGTTCGTGGCCCTCGCCGCGGTGTGTGCGACGCACCCGGGCACGTCGCTCGAGTTCATCCCGGGGTCGTTCCTCGCCGGGTTCAGCGACGAGGAGATGAACCTGATGGCCGAGATGTCGGCGGCCGCCAACCGGCCGCTCAACTGGAACACGCCGCTCATCAACAAGAACGCTCCCGACCTCTTCCGCCGTCAGCTCTCGGCGAGCGACCTGGCGGAGGAGAAGGGGGGCCGGGTGGTTGCCCTGTACATGGCGCAGAACGGGCCGACCCAACAGGACTTCCTGCGGGGCTACGTCTTCCGGGCCCTGCCCGGATGGGGCTGGCTGTTCGACCTCGACGTGGCCCAGCGGATCAGGGCGCTCGAGGATCAGGAGAACAGGCAACGTCTGCGCAAGGCGCTCGAGGAGGAGACGACCGGTCTGGCCGTCCAGATGCGCCAGTCCTGGGGCCACTACCTGGTGAACGACATAAAGGATCCCGCGCTCGCGCACCTGGAGGGGCGCCGGATCGGTGACCTGGCGAAAGAGAACGGCACATCTGACTTCGACGCCGTGTTGGACGTGGCGGTGGCCGCCAAGCTCGAGGTCGGCTTCGTCCGCTACGCCCACGCCGATGCCGACGAGTGGTCGAAGATGGCCCGGGAGGAGGTCCTGAAGGATCCCCGGGTGGTGCTCGGGGCCTCCGATGCCGGCGCACACACCGACATGATGGTCGGGGCCGACTTCCCGACCCGCTGTCTCGGTGAGCTGGTCAGGGAGAAGCGCATCTTCTCCCTTGAGGAGATGATCCACCAGTTCACCGAGGTCCCGGCCCGCCTCTACGGCCTGACCGGCAGGGGGCGGCTCGCGGAGGGTGCCTGGGCCGACATGGTGATCTTCGACCCCGACACGGTGGACGCCGGTCCGTTGCGGACCGTCGCCGACCTACCCGCCGGCGCCTCGCGTCTCCTGACCGACCCCCAGGGGGTGCGCCACGTCCTGGTGGCCGGCGAGGCCCTGGTCTCCGACGGGCGGACCACCGAGGCCCGGCCCGGACAGCTACTGCGCTCCGGGGTCGACTCCGAGGGGGTCTACGCTCGGCCCCCGGCCGGCTGACCCCGGTGGCGGGGCAGGCGACCGGAGTCCCTGCCGGGGGCATCCGTCTGGACCGGACGGGCTGCATAGGGGTGGACGTCGGGGGGACGTTCACCGACGCGGTCCTGACCGACGGGGTCGGCGTGTGGCGGGCCAAATCGCCGTCGACGCCCGGCAATGTCGGGGAAGGAGTGCTCAGGGCCGTCGAGCTCGCTGCGGCGCGAGCCGGCGCGCCCCTCGAGCAGATCCTGCCCTCGGTGAGCCGGTTCGGTCTCGGGACGACGGCCGTCACCAACGTGTTGGCCTCCCGGGCCGGGCGGCGCGTCGGGCTTGTCACGACGGCCGGCTTCGAAGAGCTAGTGCCCTTCTCCCGCGGCCGGAAGATCATGGACGAGGACGGCTGGCTCACCCCACCCCCGGAGATCGTCTCGCCTCACTGCATCGTCGGGGTGCGCGAGCGAGTCGACCGCGACGGCCGGGTGGTGACGCCCCTCGAGCGGGCGGAGGTGGCGGCGGCGGCCCGCCACCTCGTCCAGGCGAAGGGGGTCGAAGCCCTGGCGGTCTCGTTTCTCTGGTCCTTCCGCAACCCGACCCACGAGCAGGAGGCGGTGAGGGAGATAGAGGAGGTCTGTCCCGAGGTCCCGGTCGTGTCGGGGGCGGCCCTGCACCCCGCCGTCCGCGAGTTCGAGCGGACCACCTTCGCCCTGCTGAACGCCTACGTGACGGGAGCCTTCGAGGGCATTGAGCAGCTGGAGGAGGAGTTGGCACGGCGGGGCCTCGAGGCGCCGTTGCTGCTCGTCCACTCGGCCGGCGGGTCGATCACCGTCGCCGAGGCCCGCCGCGTCCCGGTGGGACTCGCCGAGTCGGGCCCCGCCGCCGGGGTGGCCGCGTCGGCGGCCCTGGCCCAGGCCGAAGAGACGCCCGACGTCGTGACCTGCGACATGGGGGGGACGTCGCTCGACGTGTCGGTGATCACCGGGGGCACGCCGGTACGGCGTACCCGGGGCGAGCTCATGGGCGTCTGGACGGCCCTCTCGCTCATTGACGTCGAGTCGATCGGGGCCGGGGGTGGCTCGGTCGGCTGGGTGGACTCCCGCGGGATGCTCCGGGTCGGGCCCCGGTCGGCCGGGGCGGTGCCCGGCCCGGCCTGCTACGGGCGGGGCGGCACGACGCCGACGGTGACCGACGCCCTGGTCGTGCTCGGCTTCCTCGACCCGGGACGGTTCCTGGGTGGGGAGATGTCCCTCGACGTCGAGGCGGCAGCCGAGGCGTGCGCCCGCCTGGGCGGCCCTCTCGGGATGGATGCCGACGAGACGGCCTGGGGTATCCGCCAGGTGGCCACGGCAGGGATGGTCAAAGCCGTCCGCTCTCGCCTGGCCGCCCGTGGTCTGGACCCGCGCCAGCAGGTGATCCTCTCCTTCGGTGGCTGCGGCGGGCTCTTCACGCCCGCCATCGGCGAGGCCATCGGGAGCAGGCGGGTCCTCGTGCCGGCGCTGGCCTCGGTGCTCTCGGCCTTCGGGGCCGCCACCGCCGACGTCCGGCGCGAGCGCATCCGGGCGGTCCTCGAGCACGTCCCCTTCGACCCTGCGCTGCTCGAGAAGGTGGCGGTCGAGCTCGCCGCCGAGGTCGACGCCGATCTGGCCGCCGACCACATCCCGCCGGCGGACCGCTCGGTCAGCTTCGAGGCCGACCTGCGCTTCAAGCGCCAGATCTGGGAGCTGCCCATACCGCTGCCCTCGGCCACTCCCGACGAGGGCGAGGTCCTGTCGACGGTCGAGACCTTCAAGGAGGAGTACGCCCGGCGGTACGGCCGGGGCTCCATCGTCCTCGGTGCGCCGGTCGAGCTCGTCAGCCTGCGGGCGGTCGGGAGCGGCCGCACGGTCCGGGCCTCGTTCCAGGCCGGTCACGCCGAGTCGGTAGCCGACGGGACGAGGGCCGAGCCGGTGGGCTCGCGATCGGTTCGGCTCGAGCGGGGAGCCGGCGGGACACGGGCCGTCGCCGTCTACGACGGTGAGAGCCTGGTGCCGGGCCATGCCCTCGACGGTCCGGCCCTCATAGACGGCAGCGACAGCACCGTCTTCGTCCCCGAGCACGCGGCCCTCACCGTCAGTCCTCAAGGGACCTTCGTCGTAGAGTTCGAGCGATGAACCCGGCGAAGGTCATGGACCCGATCACCCTGGAGGTGCTCCGAAGCCGCCTTGAGGCCATCGGGGACGAGGCCGCCGCTGCCCTGGAGCGGACGGCCATCAGCCCCGTGGTGACCGAGTCCAAGGACTACTCGTGCACCATCCTCGACGGCGAGGGCCGGCTGATCATCGGCGCCGGCCAGATCCAGTTCCACTTCGGGGCGGCGGCCCACGCCGTGCGCTCGACCATGGCCCGTTACGGCGAGGCCATCGCCGACGGTGACGTCTACCTCTCGAACGACCCCCACCACGGCGGCGGCTTGCACCCCCAGGACGTCATGGTGCAGCGCCCCGTGTTCGTCCACGGGATCCTCGTGGCCTGGGTGGTGATGTCGGCCCACATGATGGACGTGGGCGGGATGGTGGCCGGCTCCTTCGCCCCGGCGGCCACCGAGTGCTACCAGGAGGCACTGCGCTGCCCGCCGGTCCGCCTCTTCATCCGGGGCGAGGAGGTGACCGACGTCTGGGACATCTTCCGCAACAACGTCCGGGTCTCGGCGCTGGTCGAGATGGACATGCGCAGCCTCGTGGCCGGCTGCCATGTGGCGACCCAGAAGCTGATGGGCGTCGTCGAGTCGATGGGACGGGACGTCTTCGTCGAGAGCATAAAGGCCATCCGTGACCTCTCCGAGGCCGAAATGCGCCGCCGGATTGAGTTGCTCGCCGACGGCACCTACCGGGCCACCAGCTGGACCGAGTGGGAGGACGACTTCTACACCGTCCCCTGCACGCTCACGGTGGATGGGGACCAGATGGTCTTCGACTTCGAGGGAGCATGGCCGCAGACCGACCACTACTTCAACTCGAAGCCCTACATCGTCGAATCCGAAATGGTGGCCCAGCTGGCCTGGCTCATGGCGCGCGACCTCCCCTACGACGACGGCATCTTCGCCCCCATAGAGCTGCGCTGCCCGGAGGGTTCCATCGTCAACTCGATCGAACCGGCGCCGATCGCCGCCGCCCACATGGACGTGGCCCTCAACGCCGCGGAGGTCGGCGTCCAGTGCCTGCGCCTGGCGCTGGCCGCCTCCGCCGGGCACCCGGCCCGCAGGCACCTGGCCGGGTGGGGCACGGCCTCGGGCCTCGGCCTGCACACCTGGTCGGGCAAGGGCATCGACGGCTCGCCGGACGCCTTCATCATGCTGGACGGCAACTGGGTCGGCAGCTCGGCCGGGTCCGAACGCGACGGCCTGGCGCTGGGCAACCTGATCGGACCCGAGTCCGACTACCAGTTCACCGACATAGAGATCCTCGAGTCGTGGTACCCGATCCTCATCTCCGAGAAGCGCAGCCGGCCGGGAGCCAACGGCGCCGGTCGCTTCCGGGCCGGCGGGGGCAACCAGATGGGCTTCACGCCGCACGGCACGGACCGCCTGGTCGGCGCCACCCTCGGGATGCGGCGCTGGCTGCCGCTCGAGGGAGCAGCCGGCGGTCTCCCTGGAGCCTGCACGAGGTTCATGATCCACCGCAACGGCGAATCCGACGAGGTCCCGACGCACGCCTCGGGCGTGGTCCTCGAGCCCGGGGACGTCTTCCAGTTCCTCTGCGCCGGTGGCGGCGGCTTCGGGGACCCCCTCGAACGGCCGCTCCCGCTGATCCAAGAGGATCTCGCGCTGGCGCGGCTGACGCCCGAGGAAGCCGTGAGAGCCTACGGTGTCGTCTTCGGCGCATCCGGTGACCCGGACCCCGAGGGCACCCAGCGGCGCCGGGTGGAGCTGCGCCGCCAGCGCCTGGCACGGGCGGAGCCACCGCCCCGCCCCGTCCCGGCCGGCACCCCCATCGGGCCCGGCGAGGACCTGCCCCTCTACCCCGGCGTCGTACACCACGGCGGGGTCGCTCGCTCCGAGGCCAGCGGGGCTCTGCTGGCGCTGGCACCCCACCACTGGACCGAGGGCTGTCCGGCGCTGGTGGAGCGGCGACCCGAAGGCGGCCCCGAGGTGGTCACCCGGTCGTACCTCGATCCCTCGACGGGCGCCATCCTCTATGCCGAGGTGGCCGTGGCCGGCGCGCCCCGCGGGTTCGCCAGCGAGCCGGACCATTGGACGGGCCAGCGGCGCCCGAGGGCCTAACCCCCAGCGACGAACGAGCGAACTCAGCGATCGGAGGAGCGGTGGCACGAACATACCGAGTCATCTCGGCCGACGGACACCTCGAGATCCCGTCGGACCCCTGGGTTCGCCACGTCCCCGAGATCTATCGCGACCGCGCCCCGCGCCTGGTGAGACTGGCCGGCGGGGGCGAAGGATGGCTGGTCGAAGGCATGCCCATGATTCACAACGGCCAGAACGTGGCGGCGGGACGACCCCTAAAGGTCAAGGGTGGCTCCTATTGGGACGACGACGGCTCGCCGGTGCCGGGTACCGGCGACGCAGTCCAGCGCCTTGAGGAGCAGGACCGTGACGGCATTGACGCCGAGATCCTCTTCCCGCCGGTGTTCATCTCGCGCTTCATCGAAAACCTGTCGGACAAGGAGGCCTACCTGGCGATGGTGCGGGCCTACAACGACTTCTTGGCCGAGGACTACTGCTCGGTGGCGCCCGACCGTCTCATCGGCAACGCCGTCATCCCGACTAGCGGGATAGACGACGCCGTGGCCGAGCTCCGTAGGGTGCACCGGCTCGGGCTGCGATCGATCGCACTCGCCCAGTTCCCGGCCGGTTCGGGCCAGCCCTCCGCCGAGGACGACCCGTTCTGGGAGGAGGCGATGGGGCTCGGGATGCCCATCACGGCCCATGGCGGACTCGGGGACCGCAACAATCCGCTCCTCGTGGCCTCGGCGGCCGGCACCTTCGACATGAAGATGGCGATGATCTCGCGTACCTTCCCCGGGCCCCCACAGCTGATCGCCGCCATGCTGCTGTCGGGGGTCTTCGACCGGATCCCGGACCTGCGGATCTACCTGGCCGAGACGAACGCCGGCTGGATTCCAGAGGCGTTCTTCATGATGGACGACTCCTACCGGCTGTTCAAGCACTGGTACGGCATCGAGCTCAAGATGCTCCCGAGCGAGTATGCCCGTCGGCACTTCTACTTCGGCATCGTCCGCGACCCGCTCGCGCTAAAGATGCGTGATCTTCTGCCGGTCGAGAACCTGATGTTCGGCTCGGACTTCCCCCACTCGGTCTCGTCGTATCCCGAGACCTCACACTGGCTCGAGGTCATCTTCGAGGGGGTGCCCGAAGCCTTGCGCCGAAAGGTGCTCGTCGACACGCCCTGTGCCTACTTCGGCCTCGATGCCGAAGCCGATCTCACGCCCACGCCCCGGAGGTGACGGCGGCTCGAGGCATCGCCGCCATCGCCACAGAGACGCCGGATCGCCTGGCTCTCGTCTGTGGCTCCGACCGGGTCACCTTCGGCGAGTTGGACGCGGCGGCCAACCGTTGGGCCCACACGTTCCACAAGGCGGGCGTCGGTCACGGCGACCGGGTGGCCGTGATGCTGTCGAACCGGCCCGAGATCTTCGCCGTCTGGTACGGCGCAGCTCGACTGGGAGCGCTCATCGTCCCCGTGAGCTACCGCTTCACCGCACCCGAGGTCGCCTACATCCTGAGCGACTCAGGGGCGCGCGCCTTCGTCTACGAGGACCCCGCAGTAGCCGACCAGGCGCTCGGCACGGCGACCGCCACGGAGCTGGCCGTGGCTATCGACGTCGAGGACCCCGAAGTGACGAAGGAACACGCCGACCCACCGATGGAAGAGTTCCTCGGGGCCAACGTCGTCTCCATGAACTACACGTCGGGTACCACGGGACGTCCGAAGGGCATCGCCCGGGCTCTCCCGGTGCCGGCAACCAGAATGGCCCCCCAGCCCTTCACCGAGTTCTGGGGCTTCAACCGTGACGACGTCCACCTGCTGTGCGGCCCCGCTTACCACACGGCCCCCGGGAGTTACGCCCTCATGCACCTCAACGAGGGGGCACCGGTCGTCGTCATGGGCCGCTTCGATGCCGACGAGTGCCTAGGGTTGATAGAGCGAGAGCGGGTGACCACTTCGCACATGGTGCCGGCCAACTTCGTGCGGATCCTCGAGATCGACTGGCGGCGCCACGACCGTTCCAGCGTGCGCAAGATCCTCCATGCCGCCGCACCGTGTCCCGTGCCCGTGAAGCGGCGCATCATGGAGGTCTTCCCTCCCGGCTCGGTCTGGGAGTACTTCGGCATGAGCGAGGGGTACGCCACGACCATCGGGCCGGAGGAGTGGCTGAGGAAGCCGGGAAGCGTGGGCATCCCCTTCCCGGGCCTGACCATCAAGATCGTCGGTGAGGTCGGTACGGAGCTCGAGCCCGGCGAGGTCGGGCAGATTTACGTGTCGGCGCTAGGCGGGCGCCGTTTCGAGTACCACAACGCCTCGGAAAAGACGGCAGAGGCCTGGATGGGCGAGTTCTTCACGGTGGGCGACATGGGCTACCTCGACGAGGACGGCTACCTCTTCATCGCCGACCGCCGGGTCGACCTGATCATCAGCGGCGGTGTGAACATCTACCCGGCCGAGGTGGAGCAGGCGCTGTCCGAGCACGAGGACGTGGTCGACGCCGCCGTCTTCGGCTTGCCCGACGAGCGGATGGGCCAGCGGGTGCACGCCCTGGTCGAGCTGCGGCCAGGCGCCTGCCAGAGCGAGGAGACCCTGCTGGCCTTCCTGCGTGACCGTCTGGCCCCCTACAAGCTGCCTCGGCGGATCGAGTTCATCGATGAACTGCCCCGCGAGCCGAGCGGGAAGGTCTTGAAGCGCCAGCTACGCGAGGCACGCTTCAGCCCCGAGGACGCCCCGCCGGCTGCCGGCTGAGCGAGCCGTTTCATTGGCGGACGCGGCCGGGATCTTGGTCAACGCGGATTTGTGACTTAAGACTCTGGCGAGGCGTGCCATCCTCACGCATACTGCACACGGGAGGGCTGGGGTGCCGTGTCGGAGGAAGAGCTTGATGCCGGAAGGTGGGCGCTACGTCGACCGGTCCGGATTTGGATTACAGCGATCAGCCTCGGTTCCATCGGTCTCGGATTCCTCATGGGTGGATGGCCGAACCTCGTCAACGCCGGCAACGGATCACCGCCGCCATTCACCAATGCCGCGCTGCTGATCCTCGGGGGCGCGGTCTTGGCGTTCGGATACTGCTTCATGGCACAGGTCGTCTGGCCGATCCGAGACATACTCCGAAAACTAAGGCAGGCAACGCCGGCCGTTCCTTCTCCAGCCGAGATTGCCGCTCAGCTCGAGCACGACTTGGGCCGTCGGCCGACGGCCCAAGAGGTGGCGGCAGTGCATCTGATGCGCTTCTCCCAGTGCTCGCCTGCGCCGGATCGCCCAGTGGAGCGGCGATAGACCCGAAGGTTTCGTCACGGGCCCCGGCGACGACGCAACAACTATCATCTGCACGGATGCGATCGACGGTCGTTGATCTCAGAGCCGGGCCTGAGCAACGTGAACGGCGAGCCGCCCCCGGCGGGATCGACCTCGTGCTCAACATCGTGATGACCTTCATCGCCTCGTGGACGGTGATCTACGTGATCGCGGCGTGGTGGCACCTCGCGGCCCGTCTCGCCTTCCTCATCTGGGTGGTCACCACGCCCCTGTGCGTCTGGCTGACCAGACGCGTCTCACCCCACTTCGACAAGGACTCTCGCATCACCATCGTCGATGGGATCCCCCTCCTGGCGGTCGCCGCCGTCTCCGTGGCCGTCCTCGTCGGCGTGATCGTGGCGCAGCAGCACTGGCTCGTCGCTCACCCGGGTCTCACCGTGCCGGTGTGGCTCCTTGCGATCTCATCCCTCGGTCTGGGCATCGCGTCGTCCGTCGCGTGGCCGGCGCGGCGCACCGCCGAGCGTCCGCCCCGCCGGACAGGAGGTCGGTCGGTTCGGAGGGCGCCAGGGGCCTCGACAGCGGTGATGGCGGTCGCTCTGCTCCTCAGCCTCTTCTCCCTGTTCGTCGTTCGTCACGACGGTGACGACACGTACTACGCCAACAGGTCCGAGTACGTGGTGCAGCACGGGGTCTTCCCTTCACGAGACACCATCTTCGCCAACCAGGCATATCCCAACACTGAGCCGGCACAGGTCTCCTCCTACGAAGGGTTCGTCGGAGCGTTCGGCAACTCGTTCGGGATCTCCGCGGGTGCGATCGATGCCTACCTGGTCACCCCCGCGGGGACGTTTCTCGCCGTCCTGGCGCTGTGGCGGCTTCTCGTCGCGTGGGGGGCGCGTCGCCCGCTGGTCGCGCTCTGCGTGGCGGTCGTCTTCCTGCTGATGGACGGTGATCGCTTCTACGGCTTCGGAAACCTCTTCCTCGCCAGGATGTGGCAAGGCAAGGTGCTCTTCGTCTCGTTGGCCATCCCCGTGATCTACAGCCAACTTTCGGCCTGGTCCGAGCGCAGAGAGCGACGAGGTCTCGTCCTCTTGGCGATCGCCGGCGTGGGCGCTGTCGGGCTGACCTCCACGGCGCTGTTCCTGATCCCGCTCATCGCTGCGGTCGGGCTTGCCCCGTTGTTGCTCGAGCGAGCGATCCGCAGCTTCGCGCTCGGCTGGCTCTGCCTGTGTGGCTATTCGATCGCCGTGGCCGGCGTCCTCGGGTTCAACGGGGTCGGGATCGTCCCGCCCTCCGGCTACCCAGCCGGGAATGCTCTCGTCGTGGCGGTGACAGGGACCGGAGTCGTCGGCGCGCTCGGCGTTACAGCAGCGCTCGCCGGCTGGGTCGGATTCGACTTCTGGCGAGGTCGTCTCACGGCGGCGCTGGCATCGCTCACGGCTGTCGTCCTCATTGCCCCGGCGGTGATGACGGCGTTCGCAGATCTCTCCGACGTGAGTCAGGTCATGTGGAGGCTCATGTGGGTCACACCACTGCCGGCTCTGGTGGGCGCCCTCGTGACTGCGGCGCTCGGTCGGGGTCGAGGGGCGATGCCGAAGCTGGGTTCCGCCCTCGCTGTTCTCGTCGTCGGCGCGGTCGTGCTGACCGGGGATCCGATCTGGTCGACATCGAACGGTGCCGCCCTCGTCACCTGGCCGACGTGGAAGTTCAGCCCCAGTGACCTCTCGGGTGCGCGTGCGATCTCCCGCATCGTCGCCCGGGGCGAGGAGATCTTGGCCCCCAGCTCGGTGAGCGAGGCCCTGACCGTCGTGACGACGCTCGCCTACACGGTCGACCCGCGCTCGGACTACGTTCGAGACCTCTCCTCGCAGAGCGGGTTCCACGCACGGGACCGCCTTCTCCTCGAGGGCTTCGCCAACGGCGAGCCGATCGGCCATGGGGCGCCTGCGATCGAGGGCGCCTTGCGCGTCCTCGACGTCGGGATGGCCTGTGCCGACGCCGGCGATCGGCCGGCGATCTCGCTCCTGCGGGAGGCCGACTATGTGCATGTGTGGAGCTCGCCGGTGCTGGCCTGCTTGGGGCGACCGGCTCTAGACCGGGCCTGACGAGATGGTTAGGCAGGCCGAGGAAAACTTCACACCGGCGCGCTCATCCTTGCATGTACCCCCCGGCGTCGACCGGAATGGACTGCCCGGTGATCGTACGGCTCTCGTCGCTGGCCAGAAACATCGCCAGGTTGGCCACGTCCTCGCACGACGAGATGTCGCGCAACGCCACGCCTCGGAGGAGCCGAGCCCGGTGCGTGTCGAAATCGACGTTCTGTTCGCTCGCCGTCCGTTGGACCCAGTTCCGCCACAACTCGGTGTCGATGGCGCCTGGCACGATGCAGTTGCACCGGATGCCGTACTCACCAACTTCGAGGGCGACGGCCTTGGTGAAGGCCCGCAACGACGCCTTGGACGTCACATAGTGTGACTTCCGTACCACGGGGTTGTAGCCGGCGGTCGAGGAGAAATTGAGGATCACGCCCGACCGGTTCTCCAGCATGGACTGCCTCAGGACTTCCCTCGTGCAGAGCATCGCCGCCGTGACATCGATGGCGATGGTGGCGTTCCAGTTCTCCAGCGTCACCCGCCACAAGAAGAAGCGGCCGTCCTCCCGCCTCATCACCAGCGAATAGTTGAGGGCGGTGGCACGATCACCGTCCACCTCGACGAGGAGCGGGCCCGCAAAATGAGCCACGCCGTGCGCAATTAGTCCCTGATGGCCTTCGCCCTGCAGCATGTGATCGACCGCAGCGCTTCCCGCGTGGGGCACACCATCGGCGTCCCAATCGTAGACCCCGTCTTCGAGCCACACGTTCGCTGCGACGGATGTCAGCCCAGCGTCGGCCGCCGGCCCGTACGTCATGATCAGGCGCTGTATGGCGGCCTCATCCTCCAGGCGACGGACACGCGCCAACAACTGCTCTACGACCGGTTCGTTCATCTCCAACTGGCTCCTATCGGTCGATCCCTGGGTGTGACCTATCCGGGAAGATGACGGCTCCACTCGAACGGCACCGGCGTGTAGAACGCCGCGGCGAGGAGTCCCTCGACAGCACCGGAGGTCCATCGCTCCCGCACCGCCTTGCCCAGCGGCCCGGCGACGGCAACCGGGTCATCGTCGAGATAGCAGTAGGTGATCTGCAAGCGCCGGGCGTCGGTCTCATACGGCGGCGGGGCAAGATTGCCGTGGTACCACCAGACACCTGCTACTCCGGACACATCGGTGAGCGCGTCGGCCGGGGCATGCCCACTCTCAATGATGAGATAGGCACCCAGCGCGGGGCGCCACGGGATGACATCGGCGCCGGCCACGGCGAGTGGGGATGCCGCCTTGCCGGCCACGTCCGCTGTCATGAACTCGACCGTGGGCAGCCGAAGCGGCATGCGGCCGCCCCTGTGCAGCGCGCCACCGAGGTCGTTGAACCTGGGCAATGGCCCGGCGTCGGTGAAGAGGTAGGTCATCACATGGTCGACAGCGTCGAAGCGCTCCGTGCTGGCCGCTCGAGCGGCCCGACAGTCCGGCGTCGAAACCAGTCTGAGTGAGTTGCGCAACCCCGCCAGGCGGTACTGCTCGGGGCGGTGATCGAGGGAGTGCCAGGCGACATACTCGGCGTCCCGGCCGTCCGGCTCTCGGGCCGATAGCGAGATGAAGGCGAACGTTATGTCAGTAGTCCCCGTTGCCAGCACATCGGGGAGTTGCTCGGAGGGCGCCCCCGAAAGCTTCCCTCCGACTTCGGCCATGGCCGTACCCCCGATAGTTGTAGGTCCGGACTCATTATCTAGTGGGTCGATATCGGTGTCAACCGCTCGAGCAGCTCTGTCGATCGGTGTCGCCGATGCGGCTGAAAGCGATGCACATTGATCGAGCGTGTTCTCGGTGGGCCCCGTCGGGAGCCATTTCCTCGGGGTTGTAGGTTCTGGGAGTACGAGTGGAGCGGTTACATGCAAGGCGCTCGACCCACCCGGGGCGGGCACTTTCGCGTCGGGCCGCCCCCCGTTGGTGCGGGGTGGAACAGGAGCGACTCCCCTCCGATCATCGTCGCCCATTCTCCATTTACGTCGATTGCGTGAAGACCTCAAAGGTCGTCTCCTCCGGCGGCGACGTAAAACCGCCGGCGATGCCCTGCGCCATCTTGGGCATTAAGGTGCCGTCCCGAAAGCTCTCCCAACTCTCCTTAGAGTCGTGGATGGCGACGATTGTCCAGCCACCATCCGACGGACCCGCGGCGTGAAACGTCTGGCCCTTTGGCAGGCCTCCGCCGGCCGGATGAACGGCCGAAACCGATGCTTCGTACTGTTCCTTCGTGCCGCCCGCGAATTTGTGCACCACTCCGAATGACATTTTCATCCCCCAGTCCACTGTCGACTCGTTCGCTCAATCTCCGGGTTGGGCATGAGCCACGAGTCCCCCGGACAATAACCGGGATCAGACGACCACGCTCCACTGCGGTGTCATCGGCCGAAGGGACAGTGCCACACCTCGGGAAGGTGCCCCGTCACCGGCGTTCAGCCCACCTTGGGCATCGTGGCCAGCCCGGCGGCTAGGCGTTCCTCGGTGACGTCTTCGTCTGTCATCCGGCCGTTCAGGTAGTCGTCGTACGCCGCCAGGTCGAAGTGTCCGTGCCCGCACAACGCGGTGAGGATGACGGTCTCCTCCCCCGCCTCCTTGGCCCGGATGGCCTCACGCACGGCGGCGGCGACGGCGTGCGTCGGCTCCGGGGCGGGCACGATGCCCTCGTTGCGCGCGAACTCTATGCCGGCGGCGAAACACTCGGTCTGCGGAACGGCGATCGCCTCAATCAGGCCGAGCTCGTAAACGTGGCTCAGCAGCGGCGACATCCCGTGGTACCGCAGCCCCCCGGCATGGATGGGATCGGGCACGAAGTCGTGACCCAGGGTGTGCATCTTGATCAGGGGTGTCATGCCCGCCGAATCTCCGAAGTCGTAGGCGTACACGCCCCTTGTGAGCGACGGGCACGAGGCCGGCTCGACTGCCCGGATGGTCGGCGACATCTTGCCCGCCAGCTTCTCGCGCAGGAAGGGGAAGGACAGTCCCGCCAAGTTGGAGCCACCGCCGGTGCACCCCACGATGACGTCCGGCGCCGACTCGCCCGCCTTGGCCAGCTGCACCAGGGCCTCCTCGCCGATGATGGTCTGGTGGAGCAGCACGTGATTGAGCACGCTACCCAACGAATAGCGAATCTCGGGGTCCTGAGACGCCACCTCGACCGCCTCGGAGATGGCGATGCCGAGCGAACCGGTGTGATGGGGGTTCTCCTCCAGGTACTTGCGGCCCGCCTTGGTCAAGGCTGACGGAGAACGATGGACCGTGGCGCCGAACGTCTCCATCATCAGTCGCCGATAGGGCTTCTGGTCGTAGCTCGCTCCCACCTGCCAGACCTCGCAGTCGAGGCCGAACAGCGCGCACGCAAAGGCCAGCGCCGAGCCCCACTGGCCGGCTCCAGTCTCCGTCGTCAGCTTCCGGACCCCGGCCTTCGCGTTGTAGTAGGCCTGGGGCACCGCGGTGTTGGGCTTGTGGCTGCCGGCCGGGCTGACACCCTCGTACTTGTAGTAAATGCGGGCCGGAGTGTCGAGCGCCCGCTCTAAGCGGTGTGCCCTGAAGAGCGGGCTCGGCCGCCACTGGCGGTAGACGTCGAGGACGGCCCCGGGGATCTCGATGAACCGGTCCATCGAGACCTCCTGGAGGATGAGATCCATAGGGAAAAGTGGGGCGAAGTCGTCCGGGCCCGCTGGCTCGAGCGTGCCGGGATGCAGGGCCGGGGGCGGGGGGCTCGAGAGATCGGGCACGAGGTTGTACCAGGTCGTCGGCATCTCGGACTCATCAAGTAGGAACTTGTGCTGGCGAACCGACTCGTCCATGGCGCTGTCCTTCCTGCGGGTGGCTGAACGCAAGCTAGCGAAACCAACTTACCCAACACCTGTGCGTACCGCATGTGGGCCGAGGCAACTCGAGTCCCCATGGGAGAGAATGCACGCATGAGCGAAGCCACGGTTATCCTGATCGATGCATTCGAGCGGGTCCGCGACGAGGTGGAAGACGTCCTCGACGGCGCCGACGACGAGATGCTCCGGTGGAGGGCCGGCCGGGACGCCAACACCATCGCCTGGCTGGTGTGGCACCTCACCCGCATTCAGGACGACCATCTGGCCAAGGCGTTCGGTCGGCCACAGGTGTGGCACGAGGAAGGATGGGCCGAACGGTTCGCTCTCCCTTTCGCCGCCGATGAGACGGGCTACGGGCAGAGCCCAGAAGAGGTGGGTCGGGTCACACCCTCGACCGACCTTTTGTCCGGCTATCACTCGTCTGTCGCGGCCCGCACGGCCGAGCTCGTCGGTGGCGTCGGCGATGCCGACCTCACACGGATCGTCGACGAGCGTTGGAACCCACCCGTGACGCTGAGCGTGCGATTGGTCAGCGTCATCGCCGACGACCTGCAACACGTCGGGCAGGCCGCCTATGTCAAGGGCCTGGCGCAGAGAGTCTGACGCCCTCCCGAGGGTTTACATAGGAGCGTCAACGACGACCCACGCCGAGGGCCGACTATCACGGGCGAGCGAAGGACGCAAACCACGGAACAACGGAACTTGCGCGACAGTCGTAACTCGCCCGCGCGTTGTAAGCGGCGCGTTTTTTGTCTCACCGCATGGTAGTCCATTCCGTGGTGTTTCACACAACCGTTTGCTCAACCTCTTCAAGAGGTTTAGGGTCACCGTCGGCAGAGAGTGCGGTGCGCCAGTTTTTCCTGCTATGTCCCTGTAATCCCGCACTTCGCGTGACGGTGAGAAGGGGGAGAACGCGCGATTGCGAGATCCACCCAGGCTGTCCGGCGCGGCATGCCTCATGACAGTCTTGGATCACTTATTTCGTCAGGGGAGCGCACGAGTTGCCAGCCGGTTGGAAAGTTAGACGACAACTACGCGATCATTCCCTGGCCGAGAAGACCAGTCAGTGTTGCGCCACCAAGAACCACCAAGAGAAGGAAAAAGGCAAACCTCTCTTGGGAGAGGGACGCAGAGCCACGGGACTGCTGCGTCAGCCGAGCCACCGAACGTGGTACCTGACCTCTTCTCGGTCGGCAGCTAGCTCAGGACTAAGGAGAAAATGCGCGAGGTTTACCAGTTAAAAAAGTCGGGACGGACACTGCGGTGGATCGCATTGCTCGTTGTCCTGTTCGGCGTTGTCGCCACGGTAAGTGCCCTCGACGATGGTGGACCTTCCGCTGGAGCCGACACGTCAGCGAACGCGACCTTGGTCGCCGCGACGACCCAATCGTCGTCCTACAGCGGCGGCCACCTGTTGGCGGCTGATCCAAGCGGCGGATACTGGACCGTCAACTCGCTCGGCGGGGTCACCTCGTACGGTGGCGCCCCTTTGTTCGGGTCTCCGGTACTTTCGGGACTGAAAGTCGCCGAACCGATCGTCGGCATGGCCGCCACGCCCGACGGACAGGGCTACTGGCTCGTCGGCAGTGACGGCGGCATCTTCACCTTCGGTGATGCCACGTTCTTCGGGTCGACCGGGGCCATGCATCTGAACCGACCCGTCGTCGGGATGGCCGCCACGCCCGACGGACAGGGCTACTGGCTGGTGGCCAGCGACGGCGGCATCTTCACCTTCGGCGACGCCACGTTCTTCGGGTCGACCGGGGCCATGCGTCTGAACCAACCCATCGTCGGCATGGCCGCCACGCCCGACGGACAGGGCTACTGGCTGGTGGCCAGCGACGGCGGCATCTTCACCTTCGGCGACGCCACGTTCTTCGGGTCGACCGGGGCCATGCATCTGAACCGACCCGTCGTCGGGATGGCCGCCACGCCCGACGGACAGGGCTACTGGCTGGTGGCCAGCGACGGCGGCATCTTCACCTACGGCGACGCCACGTTCCAGGGAACCCTCGGTGGCAGCGCTAATGGTGTCATAGGCATTATCGTCAGCTCGAAAACCTCGGACTACACCCTGGTCCAGTCGCAGGGCATAGCTGTCGCCCCGATACTCCCTACGGGAGGGACCTGCAGTGGGTCCTCGGACCCCACGCCACCCACGGCTTCTACCTACTCTGGGTACTCGCTCCAGAACGCCATGACTGGCCCGCAGATCGTCAACGATGCCGGTGAAGACGGGTACAACAACTATGCCGCAGGCGGGCCCCTTGTCCTACCGCCGGATGGATGGATAGAGGCGAGTCACATCGCGGTCACCAATAACGCTCTCGAGGAACTCGGCTACAGCGACCCCGCCCATCCGGGTGTCACCGGTGCGGGAATGCAAATTGCCAACGACCAGGTGAACAGCTATGGCGGATTCACCTTCTGCTTCTCGTTGTCGGGGAGCAACTGGCAAAATGTTGCCGTGGTCTTCGAAGCTTGGCCAGCTGACAATGTGTGGCAGGAGGGCGAGATCGATTTTCTGGCCGGTACCCCCCAGCAACCGGGGATTGATGTTCTGCAGGTCGGAGGGTGTAACGCAACCAGCGATCCCTGCAAGGTCACCTGGCAGTCACAGTGGCCGGCCAGCATAGGAAGTGGCCTGCACGAAGCTACCGTCCTTTGGAATCCGACGACGGGCGATAGCTTCTATCTCGACGGGAAGCTCTTTGCGACGGTTCCGCCGAGTGCCGCCGGGATCCCTTCAACTCCGCACATACCTACCATGCAGATGCAGGACATGGGCCAGAACAGCTCGGTTCCCGAATCGTCTCCCCTGACAGCATCGCTGTACTGGGTGGCCACGTACTCCTATAGCTGACAAGCTCCCCCTCCTGCTGGCGCGGCGCCGGAACGGGCCACCTCGGTGGCCCAGGCGTAGTCGGCCTTTCCCGACGGTGACCGGGGCACCTTGTCGACGATGAAGACCTCTCGTGGCACCTTGTGCCCGGCGAGATGCTTTCGGCAGTACTCCTGGACCTCTTCCAACGTCGGCGCCGGATCGCCGGGTGCAGCTTCGACCACGGCCGCCACGCGTTGGCCCAACCTGGGATCGGGAGTACCTACGATGACGGCGTCGACGATCCGGTCGTGGCCCTTGAGCACCGCTTCGACTTCTTCGGGATAGACCTTCTCGCCCCCGGTGTTGATGCACATGCTGCCCCGACCGAGCAGGCGGATGCTGTGGTCGGCCTCGAGAACGGCCATGTCCCCCGGGAGCGCCCACCGCACGCCGTCGACCGTCACGAAGGTCAGCGCCGACTTTTCCGCATCGTTGTAGTAGCCGATGGGCACTCGACCCGTAGTGGCCAATCGGCCCGCCACGCCGGATCCGGGCTCGACCGGCCTCAGCTGGTCGTCGAAGATGGTGGTGCCCACTTTGGCCCCGAACCGAAGTGTCTCGCCGGGCTCTTGTCCGCGAGCGGTGATGGAGAGTGCCTGGGACGGCGACTCCGACGAACCGACAGCTTCGATCAGCGCCATGACCGAGGGGAACCCGGTGAGCAGGCGCTCCTTTACGTCCGCCGACAGGATGCTCCCACCCGAGCCGAGCATGAGCACCGACGATGTGTCGTACCGCCCAGGTTCTGCCTCCAGTGCCTCTACCAGCGGGCGGCCCATGGAGTCGCCCACGATGGTCAGCATCGTCACGCGCTCTCGACCCACCACTTCGAGGACCGTTCCGGCGTCCATCTGGCGGCTGGGATGCAGCAACGTGCACCCCCCGCTCAGCATGGCGCCCCATGCCGACCAATGACCGCTGGCATGCATGAGCGGTCCGAGTGAGTACGAGACGTAGGTGGTGGGCAACTCGGCGTCCCCGTCGGCCAGGGCCCTCAAGCGGGGGTGCACCGGATCGCCGGCATTGCCGGCGACGTCCTCGGGCCGTTCCACCGGGACGCCCGGAGTCATGGTGGCGAAGAAGATGTCCTCTTGGCGCCAGACGACACCCTTGGGTTTTCCCGTTGTGCCACCGGTGTACACGATGTACGCATCGTCACCGGACCGGGCGGGGAAGTCCCGCTCCGGCCCGTGCCCGGCGATCAGTTCCTCGTACATCACCGCATCGGGCAGTGCAGACGCACCGTCCACTCCATCGTCCACCAGTATCACATGGGCCAAGCGGGGAAGCCTTTCCCGTATGGAGGCCACCACCGGAGCGAAGGTCGATTCGAGCACCAGCGCCACGAGGTCGGCGTTGTCGAACAGGTAGGCGAGTTCGTCGGCCACGTAGCGGTAGTTGACGTTGATGGGGACAGCCCGAATCTTGAAGGCCGCCACCATGGTCTCGAGGTACTCGGGACGGCTGTACGTCAGTATCCCCACATGGCTCGCCGGACCGACGCCCAGGTCCTGCAAGCCATGCGCCAGGCGTGTCGCCCGCTCGTCGAGCTGGCGGAACGTCAGCCTCGTGTTGCCCCACACGACCGCCTCGCGCTCGGGCACCCGCTCGGCCACCGCTTCGTACAGATCTGCCAGGTTGAATTCCATCGGTCCCCCCGTGGTGCGGGCTCGGCTCAGCGGACGAGGTCCCGGAACGGGACGTCCTTGTCCGGCCTGAGGTCACCGGGAAGGCCGAGTACCCGTTCGCCAATGACGTTGCGCTGAATCTCGTCGCTTCCGGCGGCGATCCGGAAGGACGGTGCGTTCAGGAACTGCTGCTGCCAGTAGCCGTCGGCCGGAGCGGCAGCGCCGGCCAGCATGCCCCGCGCACCCTCGAGCGAGAGGGTCAACTCGGCGGTCTCCTTCGCAACCAGCGCGAAGAGCAGTTTTGCGACGGACGTCTCGGGAGCCGACATCCCCTTGCTCAGTGCCGTCTGGATGCGAAAGCCGAGGTACCGGGAGATCTCGTGGCTGACGAAGCAGTGGGCCAGCCGCTGGCGGGTAACGGCATCATCCGTCGCACCGCAGTCACGGGCCAGCTGAAGCACCTGGGAAAAGCTCGAGGTCCCGCCGCCGGCGCTCCTCTCGTTGGCCAACGTGGTCATGATGGCCCGCCAGCCGCCGTTGACCTCGCCGACCACGTTCGCCGCCGGCACCCGGACATCGGTCAAGAAGACCTCATTGAAGGTCGCTCCACCGGTCATCTGACGCAACGGCCGGACCTCGACACCGGGGCTCCGCATGTCGAGGATGAAGAAGGTGATCCCCCGGTGCTTGGGAAGGTCGGGATCCGTTCGCGCCAGCAGTATCCCCATGTCCGAATGGTGGGCGCCCGAACTCCACACCTTTTGGCCGTTGACCACCCACTCGTCTCCGTCACGCACGGCCCGGGTGGCGAGGCTCGCCAGGTCCGAACCGGCCCCCGGTTCGCTGAAGAGCTGGCACCAGACCTGCTCCCCCCGGAGCATGGCCGGGAGATAACGGCGGCGCTGCTCGTCGGTGCCATGCCCGATGATCGTCGGCCCCGCCATCCCAATGCCTACGGCGAACAGTCCAGACGCGACATCGAATCGGGACTCCTCTTGGCGGAAGATCATCGCTTCGACGAATGACCCTCCCCGGCCCCCGAACTCGACTGGCCAGGTGATCCCGGCCCAACCCCCGTCGTGAATGCGGCGTTGCCAGGCCTTGCCCTCGGTGACGAAGATCTCGTCGAAGTCCGAGAAGGAGTGGGAGGTTTTGAGCTGCCCGGGCTCACGTTCCCGGGCGTTCTCCTTCAGCCAGGCGCCGAACCCCCTCCCTGAATGCCGCCTCCTCCTCGGTGTCATCGAAGTCCATGATCCCTCGTTTCGCTGTGGTGCATTGGGAGCGCCACGCCCTCAGGCCAGAGTCATCGTCCGTTTCAGTCGGTGACGGGCCGCCAGAACGGGAGGCCCACATCATCGGCCGCCTTCAGGATCAGCACCTCGAGCGCCATGCCCACCTGGAGCTGTTCCACGTCACACTCGACGATGTTGGTCATCATGCGGATGCCCTCTTCGAGCTCGACGATCCCCACCGCGTAGGGGGAGAGCGCCGCGAACGCCTCCGATCGGTTCTGGCGGATGATGGTGAAGGTGTGCAGCGTGCCACGCCCAGTGGCATCGACCCACTCGGTCTCGCCTGCGCAGGTCGCGCACAGTGCACGCGGGTAGAACTGGTACACGCCGCAACTCGTGCAGTGCTGGACGACCAGCCGGCCCTCCGCCGCGCTCTGCCAGTAGTGCCGGGAGGCGTTGTCCGGTGCCGGGAGTGCCCTGAGCGGCAAGGTCTCGCGTAGCGCCTCGATGCTCATGATCGACCGTCCTTCCCCAGTACGACCGTGGCCATACACGAGAGCGAGCCGCCCGAGCCACAGGCGACGGCCACCTCGCAGTCGGGGACCTGCGCCTCGCCGCCCTCGCCCCGGAGCTGGCGGACCGCCTCGTTGATCAAGAAGATCCCCCGCATGCCGGGATGGCAGGCCGAGAGGCCCCCTCCGTCGGTATTGAGCGGTTGGAGCCCCCCACGACGCAGCACGCCCGTCTCGACGAACTGCCCGCCCTCTCCCTTCTTGCAGAACCCCATGTCCTCCAGCAGGAGCAGCACCGTGATGGTGAAGCTGTCGTACACCTGAATCGTGTCGACATCCTCGGGCCGCACGCCGGCGCGACCCAGGGCCTCAGGCCCGCACTGTGCGGCGGCCGTCGTGGTGAAATCGGGCATTTGGCTGATCGTCCAGTGGGACTGCGCCCCGGCAGCACCCAGGACGTAGACCGGTGGCTTGGCCAGATCGCGGGCCCGCTCCTTCGTGGCCATGATGAAGGCACCCCCTCCGTCGGAGATCACGCAGCAGTCCAGCTTGTGAAGGGGATCGGCGATCATTCGCGAGCCGAGGACGTCGTCGACGGTGATGGGATCACGGTACTGCGCGAACGGATTGAGGCCGGCGAACTCGCGCACGCCCACGGCGATCTGCGCCAGCTGCTCGGGCGTCGTGCCGAATTCGTGCATGTGCCGGCGGGCCGCCATGGCATAGCCCCCGGCCAACACGTTGCCCCAGCAGCTCTCGTACTGCGCGGGGCCCTCCACCCGGGTCGAGCCGCTCGAGAACGTGCTGGTGCCGAGCAGACGCCCCATGCGCGACAGCATGTCCGAGCCGTAGGTAACCAGGACGACGTCGCACAGCCCCGCCTCAATGGCCGCCGCCGCGTGCTGGACGTAGAACTCGAACGTCGAGCCGCCCACCGAGGTCCCGTCAATCCACCGGTGATTGATCCTCAGGTATTCGGCCATGTTCGGGGCGTCGTCCACGTTGCGACTGAAGCCGGTTCCGGCGCACATGTAGCCGTCAATGTCCGACTTGTCCAGACCGCTGTCGGCCAGCGCCCTCCGCAGCGCCAGGGCGTGGTGGTCCATCGCGTCGAGCTGGGGTGCCACGGGGTAATCGCTCCAGCCGATACCCACGATGACGGGGTCACGCGATCCCATGCAGTCTCCTTCTTTTCCGCTCGGGCACGGTCGGCCCGATCCCTCCCCGGTAATCGATGACGACCCTAGGCCATAACGGTGGCGAACATCACGATTGGGCGGCCACGACGGGCATGCATGGAGCGAGCGGGGTCTGGCGCGCCCGGAGCGCTCAGGCACCAGCGGACAGGGCCCGGCGGAGCTCCACCGATGCGCCGCCCACCCATGACGCTGAGGCACCGATCGAACCCGCGGCGTCGGAAAGCGCCGCGTCGGACACGCCGTAGACTCGCCGGGCGTTGTGGCTGAGAATCTTCTCCTTCGTCTCAAAGGAGAGAGCCGGGTAGCCGAACCGCTCCTGAAACGACTCGGGGATCTGGAACGCACGGAAAGCGTCGATGAGCGGCTGGGGCGAGCCGTACCAGATGGAGTCCGTGCCCCAGACGATCCGATCTGGCCCGAGTGCCACGAGCAGTTTGCCGAGCACGTGCGCGGCCTCCGCCGGTCGCCGCAGGATCAGGAACCAGGTGCTCCCCAACTCGGCGTAGACGTTGCCCTGCGGTCCGATGCCCGCGGACTGGACCGACGCCACCAGCCGGTCGACGCCGTCGTGGTGGGCGGCGGCATCGTAGTGGCCCTCCTGGCCCTCGGGATTGCGCTCGTAGCCCGAGTGATAGACGACGAAGTCGATGTCGGGGAAGGCGGCGGCCGCCGGTCCGATGTCGCGGGGAGAGGCGGCGGCCACCGAGACGTTCGGGATCGGCCCACCGAGTCCTTTGTGGGTAGCCACCACCTTGGGGCCGAGTGCCCGCACCCGCTCGAGGAAGGGCATCCCGATCTCCTCGTCGTCGAGGAACCATCCGCCGGTAGGCGACGACGCCGTGGGCGGTCCGTAGGGCGTGTACACCTTCCATCCCGACGGTGAGAGCCGTGCGTGCCACTCCGCCATCTGATCAAGCTCGGGCTGGCCCAGATTCGGGTGCACGATGGTGTGCGTCAGCACCCGCCCCGATGCCCCGTAGCGCGCCACGATGTCGCGCGCCGCAGCAATCTGGGGATTCGTGAGCACATTGTCCTCGGCGGAACCCGGTGTCGAGGTGAGCAGCGCCACCGCCGTCTCGCTGGTACCGAACACGAGCGTGGCCCACTCGGCGGCGTCGATCAGCTGGGGATCGACACCGCCGCCCCAGCGGCCTTCGTCCACCATTCGCAGGAACCCGGTCAGCGGTCCGGCGCTGGGACGGTCCCACCGGGTCGGGTCGACGAAGTGGGTCTGGACGTCGACGACCGGGGCCCGGCCCGAAAACGCCGCGGCGGCGGCATCCTGATCGGTCTCCGTCGCCTCGTCCAGGGCGAAGTACCCGCCCCCGTGTGCGGCATCGAGCGCGCGCAGCGCGGCGGCCGTGCCCCGGCGGTCGAACAGGTGGTCCACCTCGCTCAGGCCAAGCTTCGGGGCCAAGGTGGCCACCCTCTCGGTCAATCGGGCCGACGCCTCACAGACGGCCGGCGACGCGGGCAGCGGCGCGTACTCGTCGGTCGACCGGGCGGCCAGGAGGGGACTGGTCAATGGGGCGTTCATCGGTCCGGGACGTGCCCGCCGGCATTCATGGTCGGTGGCCTCACGATATGTCCCCCACGGTGTCCCCCTTGGCGCTCCCTCGGGCCGACCCTCCCCGCTCGGTCCAAGGCCGACCTTAGCCGTCGCATCGGTGCACCTGCGCGCCCAGCGCCAACCGGCCGGACGTGGTCTTATGGACCCTGGCGTTCACGGAGAACTCGTCCGGGACCGTCGCTCGGCGAGTCGGTGTCGGCCGTGCTTATGATTGGAGCACTATGCAGATGACCCATAGATGTGCCGGGCCTTCGCCACGACCGCTGCCGGATTGAGCCGATCGTGAAGGCGAACAGCGAGTTCTCGTTGCGCGAGTTTCGGGGAATGACCGTCGTTCCTCCCGCCCGCTACACCTCTCGGGAGTTCTTCGATCTGGAGATGGAGCGACTGTGGCCGCGGGTGTGGCAGGTCGCCTGTCGGGAGGAGGAGATCCCCGATCCCGGGGACTTCCTCGAGTACACGATCGGTGATCAATCGATCCTCGTGGTGCGCAGTGATCCCCAGACCATCACCGCCTTCTTCAACGCCTGCGCACACCGAGGTACCCGGCTCGCCTCGGGGAGGGGAAACTTCGCCACCTCGGAGATCCGTTGTCGGTACCACGCCTGGCGTTGGCGACTCGATGGACAGATCGTTGAGATTGTCGATCGCCAGGACTTCCCGCCGACCCTCACCGATGATGACGTGCACCTCGGCCAGGTGCAGGTTGGCCGATGGGGCGGGTTCGTGTTCGTCAACATGGACCACGGGTGCGAGCCGTTCGAGTCCTACCTCGGCGCCGTTCCGGAGATCTTCGCGTCGTACCGGTTCGAAGACCTGCGGTTCCGTTCGTACCGGACGATTCTCTTCGAGTGCAACTGGAAGACGGCCGTCGACTCCTTCAACGAGGGGTACCATCCCCAGGGGCTCCATCCGCAGATGCTGACGTGGTACGACGACACGCGGTTTGTGTACACCGCAGTGGGCCAGCACAGCCTGTACGGCGAGGAGGAGTACCGCCGTGAGATGGGCCCGAGCCCTCGCTTGGGTCTCGATCCGGAGGACGTCGACGAGGCCGAGCTGCTCGCTGATCGGATCGATGCCATTTCGGGACTCTTCTCCCGCTCGGACCGAGGCATCCTCGACGATTTGCAGAAGAACGGTCCACCCGCGGGCAAGACGGCCGTCGAGGTGTTCAACGAGCTGCGGATCAGGGCGATTCGGGACCGGGGGTATGAACTCTCGGGGCTTACCGACGACCAGATCCTCCGAAACGGTACGATCCATCTCTTCCCGAACCTTCTCGGCCCCATCGTCCACGGGAACGCCACCCTCTACCGGTCCCGACCCAACGGACTGGACCCCGACAGCACCCTCTTGGACTACTGGGCGTTGGAGTGGGTCCCCAGAGGCACCGCCGCTCCGTCGGTCGAACGCAAGTTCTACGAGGACTGGGCGACAAAGGACTGGGGTCTCATCAACAACCAGGACTTCGGAACTCTCGTCGAGATCACCAAGGGCATGAAGTCGCGCGGCTATCGCGGTGCCCTGCTCAATCCCGTCCAAGAGGCCAACCTGATCCACCACAACCAGGTCATTGACCAGTACCTCTTCGAGTAGTCCTACGGGGCACAGATCCGACGACCATTGGGGAAGCCGGCACGGTGGTCCACTGGACGCCCTTGCCGCCGTGCGGGTTCTCGATCTGTCCGATGGGATCGCCGGCGCCTACTGCGCCAAGTTGTTGTCCGACGCGGGCGCGCAGGTCGTGAAGCTCGAACCTCGGACCGGCCATCGACTCCGGACATGGTCTTCGTCGGGAGCGGTCGGATCCGACGGCGAGGACGATGGGGCACTGTTTCGCCATCTCTCCGCCGGTCAGCGAAGCGCCGTGGCCGACATCGACGATCCCGCAGGAGCGGCTCGGGCGCTGGAGCTGGCCTCCGTCAGCGACATCGTGATCGAGAGCTTCGCACCGCAGTACCTCGAGTCCCGAGGCCTCGGCCGCGAGCCACTTCACGACGCCAACCCGTCGCTGACGATGGTATCGATCACGCCGTTCGGCCAGGAGGGGCCCCGCCGCGGCGATGCGCGCGATGACTTCCTCTTGCAAGCGCTGATCGGCTCGTTGCACCTACACGGCGGCGTGGGCAGCCCGCCCCTGGCGGTGGGAGGCCGTCTGGGTGAATGGACGGTCGGGGCCTTTGCCGCAACTGGAACGCTGGCGGCCCGAGCACGGGCTTGGAGAACCGGACTCGGTGAGCATGTCGACGTCTCCAGCCTGGAATGCTTGGCGGTGACCTTCCTTTGCTATCCGACGTTGTTCGCGGCGTTGCCGGGAGGTTCGCGCGCACAAACCTTCACCATGGTGCCCGGCATCGAGCACTGCAAGGACGGTTTTGTCGGATTTGCCACGATCACCGTGCAGCAGTGGCACGACTACCTGGCCATGATGGGCCGGGCCGACCTCATCGAACGCGAGGAGTGGAACGACCAAAAGGTCCGTCAACGCCAGGTGGCGGACATCGTCGCGGAGACCGGCCCATGGCTGCTCGAGCACACGTCGGACGAACTGGTCGAGCTGGCCGCGTCGTTTCGGGTCCCGGCCGCTCCGGTCTCCACGGGCGCCACCGTCACGGCGCTTCCCCATCTGGTCGCGCGCGACCTCTTTCAACCCAACCCCCGTGGGGGATTTCCCGACCCTCGGCCGCCGTTTCGAACCTCTCGGACGTCACCGCGACCCATTGCGCCGGCCCCGCGTCTGGCCGAGCACGACGCGAAGCCTTTTGGCGACGGTCCCGCCCGCCGGGAGGCCGGCGACCACCGCCCGCCGGCGGCGAGCGCCCCGCTGGGAGATGTTCGGATCATCGACCTCACCGCCTTCTGGGCCGGCCCGTTCGGCACGCAGTACCTCGCCACGATGGGAGCGGACGTCATTAAGGTCGAGTCCATACAGCGACCTGACCCGATGCGCTTCAGCGTCACCGTCCCGGCGAGCACCGACCAGTGGTACGAGCGAGGCTCGCTGTTCCTCTCCATCAACCTGAACAAGCGCGGGATCACGCTCGACCTCTCGCGGCCCGAGGGGCGGGAGCTGCTCCTTCGACTCGTTGCCACGGCCGACGTCGTCGTCGAGAACTTCACGCCACGAGTCATGGAGCATTTCGGCCTCACCTACGACCAGCTCCGGGCTGTTCGCCCGGACATCATCCTGCTACGGATGCCGGGCTGGGGGCTCGAAGGACCGTGGAGTGACCGGGCGGCATTCGCGTCCACGATGGAACAGGTGTCGGGGATGGCCTGGGTAACCGGACGAGCTGATGGGCCCCCGATGCTGCCCGGCATCTGCGACCCGCTGGCCGGCATACACGGAGCGTTCGCCGTGCTCGCTGCGCTCGAGCAACGGCGACGTAGCGGTGAGGGACAACAGATCGAGCTTTCCATGGTCGATATGGCAGTCAACGTCGCCGTCGAGCAGATCGTCGAATATGCCGCCTACGGGCACCTCATGGGGCGCGAGGGCAACAGGGGACGAGCGGCCCCACAAGGGGCCTACCCCTGCGCAGACCCCGATGCGTGGATCGCCCTGGTCGTCAGTACCGACGGGGAGTGGAACGCCCTGTGCCGAGCCATGGTGAACCCGGAGCTGGCACAAGACGTGGCACTGGCGCACTCCGAGGGGCGGCGGGCGGCCCACGACCGGATCGACAAGGAGATTGCGGCGTGGTCCGCCGGCCGATCACTCGACGAGGTCCTGAGTGCCCTGCAATCAGCGGGAGTTCCGGCCGAACCTGTCGCGTCCGCGTACGAGATCGATGAGAACAGCCAGCTCCTGGCGCGCCGGTTCTGGGAGGAGGTCCACCATCCGATCGTTGGTGCCCAGCGCTATCCGGGATGGCCGATGCGACTGTCGGGCGGACCCGATACCTGGTACCGATCCCCTGCACCACTCTTGGGCCAACACACCGAGGAGATCCTGCGTGACGAGTTGGGGCTCAGTGCGGACGATCTGGCGTCCCTGCGCGATGCCAAGATCATCGGCGACCGACCGTTGCGCGGCTGACCGAGCGAACGCGCCATCGAGTGTCGGGACCGTGACAACCGATGGCGAGCCCTACAGGCTGACGGGCACCGGCACTGTGGTCGTGCGAGTGGAGCCCCTGGGCGTGTCGATCGAAGTGGCCAGGGGTGAGACCCTGATGGCGGCGGCCGAGCGGCAGGGCTACCGCTGGCCCACCGTCTGCCACGGTCAGGCGCTGTGCACGGTGTGCTTCATTGAGGACTCGGACGCGTTCGAACCACCAGGACAGCTCGAGCTCACCGGGCTCGAGCTGTTCGCGGAACGCTCCTACTACAAGGGAAAGGCCTTGCGCCTCGCCTGCCAGGCACGACCGGTCGTCAACACCGTCGTCATCAAACGCGGTGTACGACGAGCTGCGCCGCCCGAGTGACCGGACCGGTGCGCGGCGGGCATATGCGCTCGGCAGATCAACAAGGTTATTGTCGCAAGGAATCGCATTAGGCCAAGGGAGCGTGTATGACCGAGGGAGAAATCGAGATCAACGGTGGCGTCGTCGTCTACGAGTTCGTAGGCCCCGACGACGGGGAGGTCGTGGTCTTGACACCGGGTGGACGCTTCAGCAAGGACTTCGGCGGCGTCCATGAACTGGCCTACGCGCTGGCCGGCGGGGGCAAGCGGGTCCTCCTGTGGGACCGGCCGAACACTGGCCGCTCCGACATACAGCTGTTCGGACGTTCGGAATCCCACATGAGGGCCGAGACCCTGGGCCTGATGCTGAAGGAGCTCGGGGTCGAGCAGGTCATCGCTGCGGGCGGTTCCGGCGGGGCACGGGACTCCATCATCTTCACCATCATGTGGCCGGGGCTCGTGCGCAAGCTTCTGGTCTGGGCGATCGTCGGTGGGAACTACAGCCGCGTTGCCTTGGCCAACGTCTACGTGATGAACGAGCTGAGGACGGTGCGCTCGAAGGGTATTGAAGGCGTCCTGGAGATGGAGGGGGGTGCGGGCAGCTGGCGTGATCTCGTCGCCGCCAACCCTCGCAACCGGGATCGTCTGCTGGCCGTCGGCGCCGAGGAGTTCGAGCGGGTGATGAACAGGTGGCTCGACGCCTTCATTCCCAAGCCGAACGAGGCCATCCCGGGCGTGCCGGACTACGAGTTCGAGACGATCAGGGTGCCGACGTTGATCATCCGCGGCGGGGAAAAGGACTACGACCACCCACCCCGGACCTCCAGGGAGGTGTACAGCCTGATACGGGGATCGCGGCTGATTGAGCCGCCGTGGCGGGAGGACGCGTGGGAGTTCCATTCCCGGGCCTTCCACGAAGGAACGGGGGCCATGTTCGGCTTCTGGGTGGAGGGCGCGCCGGCGATGCTCGATTTCATCGACGAGCCCTGACGCCGGTACCTCGCCGGGAGTGTCCCCAGAGCGGCGCCGAACGCTCGCGCCAATGGCGGCCGGCGCGGGACGGACCGTGGCATCATCGGGCCGAATGAGCACACCATTGCATCGGGCCGCCTTGGACGGCGAAGCGCCGGTTCGGCCGTTGGAGGGTCGGGTCAGTCTCGTGACCGGGGCTGGGAGGGGCATCGGCCGGGCGGTCGCCATCTCCCTGTCCGGCGCCGGCTCGGCCCTCGTACTGGGTGCCCGCACCGTCCATCAGCTCGAGGAGGTGGCGGAAGAGGTGACCGCGCTGGGGGGCGACGCGCTGGTGGTGCCGCTCGATGTCACCGATCCCCAGTCGGTGCGGGAGTTCACCGCCGCGGCGATTGACCGATTCGGGCGGATCGACATCCTGGTCAACAACGCGGGGAGCAACAACGGGGGCGACGATGGAGCGGTCGGCCCGCTTTGGGAGATCAACCCCGACGCCTGGTGGAACGACATGGAGGTCAACCTGCGCGGGACCTTTCTGTGCACGCATTCGGTGTTGCCCCACATGATCGCCGCGGGCCGAGGACATATCGTGAACGTCGTCTCGATGGCCGCCATCATGCCCTGGCCCTACGATTCGGCCTACGCGTGTGCCAAGGCAGCCGTCGTACGGCTCACGGACTCGGTCGCCGAAGAGGTGGCCGACCGTGGCGTCTACGTGTTCGCCCTTTCCCCTGGCTCGGTGGACACCGAGCTCCGGGGAGGCGCGGTGGACTCACCGGCTGGGCGCAAGTGGCTGACGAAGGTGAATCCGAATCCGCAGTGGGTCCCCGCCGAGCTGCCGGCCGAGGCGGTGGTGTTCCTCAGCAGTGGGGCGGCAGACGGCTTGACCGGTCGCTTCCTCTCGGTCGACTCCGATCTGCCCGATCAGGCACGTCGGGCAGCCGACATCCGCCACCGCGACGTCCTGCAGATCCGCTTCGCTCCCGACTGATGCTGGTCAGGGCTGCCGACCGGCTCCCGCCCGGCCCAGCACCTCGTAGGAGGGATCGCTCCGATCCCGGCGAGCTGCGGTGTGAGTGGGACCGCGCCTCGAAGCGAGCCGGGTGAGTTCCGACTCC
Source organism: uncultured Acidimicrobiaceae bacterium (assembly GCA_963779735.1). GTDB lineage: Bacteria > Actinomycetota > Acidimicrobiia > Acidimicrobiales > RAAP-2 > Bog-473. The sequence goes on along the minus strand of CAVZZJ010000007.1, from coordinate 152,503 downwards.
TTGGCGCCGGCCGGGTCGAACGGGAAGACGGCGTCGTAGACGAAGCGGCGATGGTCGATGGCCCACACCCCGTCGCGGCGCGACCAGCTGTCCAGGTAGCGGCCGACGGCGACCATGTGGGAGAGGGCCCCGGACTCGGTTGCGTCCCACAGCCTGCCGGTCACGTAGGCCTCGCTCCCGGCGTAGTCACCGTCCACCTCAATCAAGATGTTGGTGACCTGGTGCGAATGCCCGAGTAGCTTCGCATGGTTGGCCCACATGGCGTCCAACAGGCCCGTCGCAGATCCTTGGAAGGTGGGGCCGTAGTCGGCGGTCCCCGCGGGATGCCAAACGGTGTCGGCCAGGGCACGGTCCATCCGGTCCAGCGCCCGGCAGTACCGGTAGATCACCTCGGTGATGGCCAGCTTGGCCTCGACGTCGTTGTCCATGCGCCCCCCAAAGGCGGTCGATTGCGGATACTCCCGGCGATGCCGCCGTCTCAGATTCCCGTGCGCTCCGTTCGAACCGGAGCGGGGTCGGGCACGTGCGGCATGAGGGCGTTCGGGGGGATGGTGCCAAGACGACCGGCCTCGAAGTCCTCCAGTGCCTGGCCGATCTCTTCCTTGGTATTCATCACGAACGGTCCGTAGTGCTCGACCGGCTCCCTTATGGGTCGACCACCCAACACGAGCAACTCGAGATCGGCGGTGCTCGAGTCCTGAGTGTCGTCCGCCCGGAGGGCCATCCAGTCCCCGATACCGAACGCCACCAGCTGGCCTCCTTGGATCGGTCGCCCCTCTGTTCCGGCCCGGCCTGATCCGGCGAGCACGTAGACGAGGGCGTTGAAGCCCGGCTCCCACGGGAGCTCCAGGAGTGCTCCGGGTGACACGCTGACATGCATCAGGGCCATCGGCGTGTGCGTCGACCCCGGGCCCCGATGCCGGTCCACCTGGCCGGCGATGACCCGCACGAGGCCTCCGCCATCGGGGGTGGACAGCAGGGTCACCTGATTGGCTTCAAGACCCTGGTAGGCAGGCGGGATCATCTTCTCCTTGGCCGGCAGGTTCACCCACAGTTGGATGCCGTGGAACAGGCCGCCGGAAACCACGAGCTCCTCAGGAGGTGTCTCGATGTGCAGGATGCCTGCCCCGGCGGTCATCCACTGCGTAGCCCCGTCGGTGATGAGACCGCCCCCGCCCTGGGAGTCCTGGTGGGCGAATGTCCCCTCCATCATGTAGGTCACGGTCTCAAACCCCCGGTGGGGGTGCCACGGAGTCCCCTTGGGCTCACCGGGGGCGTAGTCGACCTCGCCCATCTGATCCATGTGCACGAATGGATCGAGGTCGGCCAAACTCATGCCGGCGAAGGCCCGCCGCACGGGGAACCCCTCTCCCTCGAACGCGCTGGGTGCCGTGGTCACCGACCTCACGAGGCGCTCGGTCGTCCCCGCCCGGTCCGGAGCGGGGAGCTTCGGCAACCTCGACCGGTCGTCGACGGTCACAGCAGGCATGGGCACCTCCCGTCAGTCGGTTTCTTCCCTAGGTCCAGTATTGGTACACCAGGTCCAATATTCGTACACCGAACCGAGGGCCCATGTCATCTGCCCCGCCGCGCGGACCGATGGACGATGCGGGCGAACGTACGCCAGGGCGTTACCGCACCTGGGGGCCCGGGCCACGGGCCGCTCGGTGCAGGTGGCTCACCCCGGTTGCAGCACCGTACGAGTCCTGCCCGCGGCGCCGACGGGAGCCGTCTGCCCTCTTCGAGAGATGCGGTGCCTTGGTTCACACGGCCCTTGTGGTGTTCTTGTCGGCGGAGAGGGAAAATACCTCGAACGCTGATTTTTCCGACTCCGATTCGGGAACAGACGACGAAGGACGACGATCATGATTCACGAGCGAACTGCGCTGCGCTAGGAACGTGCACCGGGTAGTGATCATCGGTGCCGGATTCGGCGGTCTGGCTTCAGCGAGGATCCTCGCCGACAAGTCGGCGGTCTACGTCACACTGGTCGATCAACACAACTACCATACGTTCCAGCCTCTTCTCTACGAGGTGGCCACCGCTGGCCTCGATCCGGCAGATGTCGCGTATCCAATCCGTGCAGTCATCGGGCGGGCCCCGAACATGCGCTTCCGGCTCGGAACGGTCACCGGGGTCGACTGGAGCGAACGGACGGTATGTTTCGCGGGCATCAACGTGCAACACGATGCCGCTAGCGAAGGTTGCGCCGACGACATTCCCTTCGACTCACTGATCGTCGCTACCGGCGCCGTCGTCAATTTCTTCGGCGTGCCGGGCGCTGCCCAGTACGCCCATCCCCTCTACACGCTGGAAGATGCTCGCCGTCTCCGCGACCACATCCTCCTTCGTCTGGAGGAAGCAGACGGCGAGAGTGGACATTTCTCCGATGGCACACTGAACTTCGTGGTTGTGGGCGGTGGTCCAACCGGCGTCGAAGTCTCGGGTGCGATCGCAGAGCTGCTCGACGTGTCGATTGCACGCGACGGCTTTCGCTTCGATCGTTCCGACGCTCGCATCGTGTTGATCGATGGTCTCGACCACGTGCTCAACCCCTTCAAACGGTCGGCGCAACGATACGCGGAAGAGACGCTGCGGGGCCGCACCGTCGAGCTCAGACTGGGCCACACGGTGTCGAGGGTCGGACCAACCGAGGTCGAGCTCGAGGACGGATCGCTCATCCCCACCCGCACGGTGATATGGGCCGGAGGCGTCACGGCAAGCGGGACGATGGCGTCCGCACTCGATTCCCACACGACTCGGGGCGGCCGTCTGGTGGTGGACTCCAACCTCGCCGTCCCTATGCACGGGGGTGTCTACGCCATAGGGGATGCCGCCGCCATCCCGACGAAGCCGGGCTCGGACGACCTGTGCCCGCAGCTGGCACAGGTCGCCATTCAATCGGGGCATCATGCCGCCACCCAGATCCTTGCGAACATTCGTGGTGGTCCAACCACGCCCTTCCGTTACAGGGACAAGGGCACCATGGCCACGATCGGCCGGCGAGCCGCAATCGCACAGCTCCGTGGCGGGCTCCTCCTTCGTGGCACGCTCGGGTGGGTAGCGTGGTTTGGACTGCACCTCGTCTATCTGATGGGCTTCAGAAACAGGGCGACCGTCCTCGTCAATTGGACGTGGCGCTATCTGAACTGGACGTCTGGTCCACGGATCATCGCCGGCACCCGTCGAGACGACCCACCCGACGAATCTCGCTCCAACAGCGTCGAATCCTGACGAGATGTTCGCGAACGACACCGATATCGGACCATCCCCGGCGAAAAGGCAGGTGATCGGTATCTTCTGAAGAAGCCAGGGCAGACGAAGAGAGTGAAAGGGGCGGAGATTTGTCGGTCCACCGACGTTGTCGCAGACTCGCACGACAGCGACGCCTCCCCCGAGTCGGGACGGCGGGCAAACGCGGAGGGAGCGTGCCTTGAGTATCGACTACGCCCAGGACGGGCACGTCGTGACCATCACCATCAACCGGCCGCAGCGCCGCAATGCGCTCGATATGTCCCACTTCCAGTTCCTCAAGCAGGCGTGGGCCCGCTTCCGGGACGATGCGGGGGCGAGAGTGGCTGTCGTCACCGGGGTGGACGATGTGTTCTTCACCGGTGCCGACCTCAAGAGTTTCATTCCACAACTCACCGGAGAGCTTCCCCGCCCGCCGGCCTGGGACAAGTCTGACGCCGTTCACGCCGTGCTGCACCAGTTCCCCATCTACAAGCCCATTATCGCAGCAGTAAACGGGCTGTGCCTGGGCGGCGGCATGGTGATGCTCAGCTGCACCGACATCCGAGTGGCAACCCCCAACGCCCGCTTCGCCGTCATGGAGCCGAAACGGGGGCTCTTTGCCGGTGGGGGCACGACCGTGCGCTTCCCCCGCCAGATGCCGTGGGCCCATGCCATGGAGCTGCTCCTGACGGCCGACATGGTGGACGCCCAGCGCGCATTGGCCATGGGCGTCCTCAATGCCGTCGTAGGCCGCGACGAGCTCCTCGACACGGCCTACGACTACGCGCGCCGGATCGCCGCCAACGCACCGCTCGCGGTCGCGGCCAGCAAGCAAGCAGCGCTTGAGGGTCTCGAGCTCCCGGTCGACGAGGCCTACGACAACGAGGCGCGACTGAGCAGCATGGTCTTCGCCTCCGAGGACGCCAAGGAAGGTGCACGGGCGTTCGTCGAGAAGCGCCCACCGCAGTGGCAAGGACGATGACTCGCCACGCCACCACGCACGGCGAGTCCCCGTAAGGGCTCGCTCAGTCCTGAGCCTTCTCGCCGGCTCGCTCGGAGAGGGAGTCGATGGCGGCTTGCGCCTCGGGGCCCTGCCCACCGGGCTGAATCCACCAGGTCGCTGGTTCGGTGGCCCGCACCCGCCCGATGTGGTCGCGTACGGCTTCGGGTGACGCCAACCCGCTGACCGTCGGACCGGTGCCGACCGCAAAGCGCGCCACCCGCCCGCCGGCCGCGCTCACCACCTCTCCGTTGAGCGCGCAGTCGCGATGCACCAGGTAGGCGGTGGCCGGCGCAACCCGATCGGGGGATAGCTGCTCGACGGCCCTTCCGAAAATGGTCGTCATCACGCTCTCGTTCAGACGGGTCGACGCCATCGGTGCCACCGCATTGACCCGGATGCCACGGGCGACGCCCTCGCCGGCCAGCGCCCGGGTGAGGCCCACCAGCGCCCCCTTGGCACCCCCGTACGCCGCCTGTCTGGGCGACCCGAGCAACCCGATGCTGGACGAGGTGAAGACGACTCTCCCATAGCCTTGATCCTCCATGGACCTCCAGGCCGCCCGGGTGACCAACAGGGACCCGATCAGGTGGACGCCAAGAACGGCCCGGATGTCATCCGGCGTGAGGCGCTCATAGCCGCCGGACCGCACGATGCCGGCATTGTTGATCACGGCGTCGATCCGTCCAAAGTGCTCGCGCGGTGCCCACCGCAGCCCGCGCGCCGTCCGGGTCGGCGACCGAGTGCGTGTCCGCGACGGCTTCGCCGCCCTCGGCCGTGATCTCGTCCACAACTCGTTGCGCGCTGTCACCCGTGAGATCGCGACCGTCGGGCGCCGTGCCGAGATCGTTGACGACGACGCGTGCGCCTTCTCGGGCGAGCAGGCGCGCGTAGGACCGCCCCAATCCGGCACCGCCGCCGGTCACGAGGACTACGTCGCCAGCGAAGTCCACGCCGTGATACCCCTCCCTGTGCCGTTGCCGTTCTCTCGGTGCGACTCTTCGAAATATAATCCATTCAACCTCGGGGGCGCAGTTGAGGCTACGACGCCTCCTCACTAGAGGTTCAGGCACCTCTTCAGCAGCGATATCTCCCCGCTCGCTTGGTCCGGGACGATGAACCCGTCGGGCTGTAGGTATTCGTCCATGCGATCACGGACGATGTCCGTCGTCAGGTCCGGCACGCAGTAGCCCGCCGTCACCCCCACGAACGCGCGCGCGAGCGCACCGGCGTGCACGGTGAAGATCTCCCCGGTCGGTGCGCACTCCTCATGGGCGAAGTAGGTCGCAGCGTTGGTGGCCGTCTCGAAATCACCTGCGGCCGGGGGGACGATCATGTTCACCTTCACGCCGTGGTCGGGGCCCTCGACCTTCAAGATGTTCATGAGCCCAACCAGTCCCATTCCGGCAACCGTGTTGCCGTATGGCGTAGCGCCGTCGACGGACAGATCGAAGGAGCAACTCAGGACGATCCGGCCATACCCTCGCACGCACATGTGCGTCCAGGCCGCTCGGGTGAGCCAGTAACCGCCGAACAGGCCGGACAGGAGCTCGAGCGGGTCGCCCTCGGTGAGCAACGCGCGCGACGACCCGGCGTCGGACGGCCTTGCGACGTGGTGCACCACGATGTCGACCGCACCGAGGCCTTCCACCGCGGCGCGGATGATGGCCTGCCCGTTCTCGGGTGTGTCGACCGGATCACTGTTGAAGATCGCCGTCCCGCCACGATCCTCTATCTCCTTGGCGACATCTACTGCACCACCTGCGTGGGCATCGTTGACGACCACACGCGCGCCGCGCTCGGCCAGCGCCAGCGCGTGCCGACGCCCCAAACCGCCCCCGGCACCGGTGACGACGGCCACCCGCCCGTCGAACCGGAGATCGCTCACGCCGCGCTCGCCCCCGTCGGGGCGCAGGCGGAGCGACGAGGGGAACCTCCGAACGCAACGCGGTCGAGACGGTCTGACCTGGAGTGGCCCACGTTTCCCTTCAGCAGCCTGAGCGATCGCGGGACGAGCCGAATGCCTACCCCCGAGGGCAGCATTTCTAATAATCCTTCGGTGCCCCGTCAAGCACAAGGCCTCGGCGGCGAGGCCTTCTCGGTACACGGTGTTCCGCAGACCCGCGGCCCCCCACCCCGATGAACGATACTGAAGCCGAAGACGAGATCTGGAGGGTCGGGGGATGAGCCTGCCGCAGCTGGACAATCGGGTGGCGTTCGTGGCCGGGGCGAGCCGCGGCATCGGCCGGGACATCGCCAAGGCGCTCGCCGGTGCCGGCGCGTCGGTGGCGGTGGCGGCACGCACCGAGCGGACGGGGAAGCTCGCCGGCACGATCTACTCGGTGGCCGACGCCATCGGCACGGCGGGCGGGAACGCACTCCCGGTGGTGTGCGACGTCACCGACGAGGCCTCGGTGCAGGCTGCGGTGGCTCGCGTCACCGACGAGCTCGGCCCGATCGACATCCTGGTGGCGAATGCCGGCGCGATCTGGATGGGTTCGACGTTGGACACGCCGTTGAAGCGGTGGGAGCTGTGCCTGCGGGTCAACCTGACAGGCACCTTCTTGGTCACCAAGGCGGTGCTGCCCTCGGTCATGGCGCGCAACAGCGGCTCACTCATCGCCATCACCACGACCGGGGTCTCCATGACGCACCTGGGGTCGAACGCCTACTGGGTCTCCAAGGCTGGAATCGAGCGCTACTACGCCGGTCTCGCTACCGAGCTGGCTCCCTTTGGCGTCGCCGTCAACTGCCTCGCCCCGCGGGGTGTCGTCCTGACCGAAGGCACGGTGGCTGGGGGGATCGACGTTCCTCCCGAGTTGGTCGAGGAGCCCGAGTTCATGGGGAAGGCGGCGGTGTACCTGGCCGCGCAGAATGCCGGCACCCTCACCGGGACGGTGCAGTACTCGGTCGATCTCCTCGAACGCATAGGAGAGTCGACCGGGAAACCCGCCGCCATGCGACCGCCTGCGCCCTGACACCGTGGACGAGCCGGGGACGATCGACTGGATGCTCTCCACGACCCGGACCGTGCGACGGCGACTCGACCTCGAAAGGCCGGTCGACGGCCGCATCGTGCGGGACTGCCTGGAGCTGGCGCTGCAGGCACCTACGGGAGGCGACCTCCAAGGCTGGCGATGGATCGTCATCACCGACCCGACCGTCAAGGCCCAAGTGAGGGACCTCTACCTCCAGTCGTTGCACGAGGCGTCGGGGGGACGGCGCCCGGTCCTGGTGGTGGATGCGGCAGACCGCATGCTCGACGGCGCGTGGCACCTGGCCATGCATCTCGACCGGGTGCCGCTCCTGGTGCTCGCCTGCATCCGGGGCAGGCTGACGGCGCGCACCACTCCGGCTCAGGCGGCGGCCCTCTACGCTTCGATCTACCCGGCGGTGTGGAGCCTGCAGCTGGCCCTTCGCAGCCGCGGGCTTGTCTCGGCCCTGACGACCGTCCACCTCGAGCGTCATGCGGCGATGGCCGAGCTCCTCGGGATCCCCGACGGTGTGACCCAGGCCGCCCTGATCCCGGTCGCCCACCTGCTCGGCGGCGACTTGCACGCCGCGCCCCGTCGGCCCGTCAGTGAAGTGGCGTACCTGAATCGCTGGGGTGAGGCGTGGGGCGCAGAGCCCGCGGGGTAGTCAGGGTTGCGTCCGGTCCCCTTCGGGCGCACCATGCGCGTCAAGCCCGATCCCTTCGGTTGCCATCATCGGGTTGTACGGTCGGACGCGCTGGCCCCCTTGACCGGCGGCTTGCGTCCCGGTGTCTTCATGAAGATGCTCACACCGCGCACCTTGCCCTTCGCGTCCACCTCGAACAGATCCGCCTCGGGATACTCCGTACGGACGCCGTCGACGTCGAAGGTCTCGCTCAGCTCGACCAGGAACCGGCCCGAGTCCATCTCCGAAATCCGGTCCACCCTCACCTCGTAGTTGATCAGCGTGGGCATGAGGTTGCTCAGGAAGTCCACGTAGTCCTCCTTCGACTCAATGACATCCATGAACGGCCCCACCCGGAGCAGCGGCCCCTCCGTGAGCGTCGCCGCGAAACGGTCCCAGTCCCGTGCGGCGAAAGCGTTCAGATACTCCTCGACGACCGCACGATCAGACATGGAACAGTCCCTCCCTCGGCGCAGACGGATACCGCTTGTGATTGTAAGGTCACTGCAAGCGGGTCGGCTGATGCCGGCCGAACGGAGTGACCGGCCGAACGGAGTGACCGGCCGAACGGAGTGAGTAGTGTCGGGGTTCAGCTAAAGGGGGTGCCAGAGTGCCACGTGACCCGGACGCCGCGGCCATTTCGCCGGCGCCCGAACCCTTCACGATCGCCGTCGGCGAACACGTGCTGTCGGACCTCGGTGACCGGCTGGCCCGGAGCCGGTGGCCCCTCGACCCCGGAAACGACGACTGGCGCTACGGAACCAACCGGATGTGGCTGGAGGAGCTGGTCGACTACTGGCGACACGGCTACGACTGGCGGCTCCACGAGGCGGCCATGAACCGCTTCCCGCACTACCGCGTGGTCCTCGACGACGTCCCGATCCACTACATCCACCGCCGCGGCACCGGCCCCAACCCGATCCCGCTGGTGCTCACCCACGGGTGGCCGTGGACGTTCTGGGACTTCGCCGAGACGATCGACGCGCTCGCTGACCCCGCCAACCACGGGGGGGATGCGGCCGATGCATTCGACGTCATCGTCCCTTCGCTGCCCGGGTATGGCTTCTCGGTTCCCTTGACCCGCACCGGCGTGACGGTGAGGGTGACCGCCGCCTTGTGGGTGCGCCTGATGCGCGAGGTTCTCGGGTACGACACGTTCGGTGCGCACGGGGGCGACTGGGGGGCGAGCGTGAGCGCCCAGCTGGGCCACGAGTTCCCTCAGCACCTCATCGGCGTGCACCTCAGCCTGCCGGTGCTGATGCGTGTGTCCTACTACTCGGGGCTCAACGCCGCCGACTACGGGCCGGGCGAGGAGGGATGGTTCGACAAGATGCAGGAGCGGATGGCGTACGCGGCCAGCCACGTCGCCGTGCAGTCCCAGGACCCCCAGACGCTGGCCTACGCGCTGAACGACTCCCCGGTGGGGCTGGCCTCGTGGATCCTCGAACGGCGGCGGCTCTGGAGTGACCACGGGGGCGACGTCTTCGATGCCCTATCGGCCGACTTCCTGCTCACCAATGTGATGCTCTACTGGGTCACGGAGTCCATCGGGTCGACCATGCGCTACTACTGGGAGAACTTCAAGGAACCAAACCGTCTGGCCCACGAGCGCACGCCCTCCATTGAGGCCCCGACGGGGATCGCCGTGTTCCCCAGGGACCTGGTCTTCGTCCCCCGCCGGCTGGCCGAACAGCACACCAACCTGGTGCACTGGACCGAGATGCCGCGGGGCGGGCACTTCGCCGCCGCCGAAGAGCCGGACCTCATCGTCGAGGACCTGCGGAAGTTCTTCCGGCCGCTGCGCTGAGCCGTCGCTCCGGAGGGGCTGAACGGAGGGATCTGTGGCCGAGACCCCTCAGCCGCCGGCCAGGACTAGCCCGCGGGCGTTGTCACGCATGATCTTGCGCTGATCCTCAATGGAGAAGCCGGCCACCTTGTGGAGGAAGTCCCTGGGGTTGGGAACTCCTTCGGCGTGGGGCCAGTCGGAGCCGAAGAGGATTCGCTCCACGGGCACGTACCTGGCCAACTCTAGAACGTTGTCCTCCACAAACGGCGAGATCCAGACGTTCTCGTGAAACTGATCGACCGGATTCGTCTTGAGCATTCCCGGATGCTGGCTATGCAATCTCCGTAGGACCCTCACGAGATCCGGCACCCAGGTAGCCCCGTTCTCGATGCTGGCCAGGCGGAGCGTCGGGTGGCGCTCGAAGAGGCCGTGGACGATCAGGGCAGCGACGAAGTCGTGGATCAGTCGGTGGTGCATCAGTGCGTCGACGAACGGCTCGTAGAAGGTCAGAGACGACACCGGACCTTGGCGCCGCCGACTCGTGTAGCCCCAGGCGCGGGCGACCGCGTCCTCGACGTCGCGGTAGCCATCGTCGAATCCGGCGTGGGCGGTCATGACCAGGCGCGCTTCGGCCACCCGCGCCCAGAACGGATCGAAGACCGGGTCGGCCGGCGACTTCAAGCCGTTCGCGGTGAAGACCGGTCCCGGCCTCAGTGCCACAACCTTCGCCCCCCGCCCGATCACCCACTCCAGCTCGGCGAGGGCGCTGTCAAGGTCCGAGAGCGTCAGGTAGGGGACGGCGAATATCCGGTTTTGGTAGGCGAACCCCCACTCGTCGTCGAGCCACCGGTTGAAGCCGCGGAAGATGTCGACGGCGGCCTCTATGTCGGGCTGCATCGGCCCCTCCATGCAGACCCCCTGGGAGGGGAACAGCCACACCGCCTCCACGCCCTGTTCGTCCATGACTTCGATCCGGGCGTCGCGGTTGAACCACTCGGGATGTTCGGAGGGCTCCTCACAGGTCAGCATGCGGGCGACGTCGGTCTTCGCTCCCTTCCCGGCGAAGTAGTCGAAGAGCGCTCCCGGGCGAGGCCGTGGGTTGACGTCGCCGGGACCGGGCACCCAGGGGTGGAGCTCACCGTGGACGACGTAGCGCATCCGCCCTTCGATCTCCTTGACCAGCACGCCGCGGTCGGCGTACTTGGGGTTGCGGTAGCGGGTGAAGGCATCGCTCGCTTCCCAGTAGTGGTTGTCGGCGTCGAAGATGGTGGTGATCTGCTCGTCGGCTTGCGTCATGGTGAATCCTTCCCCCGGCGATTCCTCGCGTTGGTGCCGGGTACGACGCCCAGGGAGCGTTGGGCCGGGGGCGCTGCCTGATGTCGCTCGTCATCCTCGGCCCCGGCGGAGGCCGCCAAGGACGAGGTGATCCACTCGGCGCACGTCCGGCGCACGCGCCTCATGTCGGTGATCGCCGAGTCGGTCAAGAGGAGAGCGGCGATTCCCCGCATCATCCCATGGAGGAGGACAGCGGACGCGGTCGGGTCGACGTCGGCTCTGATCGACCCGTCCCGCTGACCGGAGGCGATCACCTTCGAGAGGCCGTCGTAGCTTCGTCGCTCCGCCTCAATCATGCCCTCCACCGAGGACAAAAAGGGGAAGGTCGAACCCCACATGACCAGGAGGGCCCGCTCGTCGGTGGCCGGGTGCTCGAACAGCTCGAGGTAGGAGTCGACGCTCTGATGCACGATGTCGAGACCAGACAGCTCCTCGACCCGGAGCGAATGGTTCTCCAGCGTCGCCATCATGGCCGATCCGATACGTTCCTGGGCCCGCTGGGCCAGCCGGGCGACCAGGGTGTCCTTGGAGCCGAAGTGGTGGGTGGGCAGGCCGCGGCTCACCCCGGCCCTTCCCCCGATGCTGGCCAGCGACGCCCCCTCCACCCCCCGCTCGGCGATCAACTCGGCGGCCGCATCGAGCAAGGCCTCCTCTGAGCGGCTCCGTCGCTCCGCTTGCGTCCGGCGCGCACTCTGCGAAGGCATGACGGGAGAGTACTAGCTTGCTGGGCAAGCAACAAGTACTGTAGGCTCGGCCCAAGGCTCGACGCCGTCCACCACCTCCGGTGATCCAGAGGGTGGGGGGTCGCATGCAACGAAAGGGGAGGGGATGTCGAAGCTGGACATCGTGATCAAGGGCGGAACCGTGATAGACGGCCTCCAGACCCCGCGCTACAAGGCGGACGTGGGGATCGCCGACGGCCGAGTCGTACAGATAGGCCGGATCGACGCCGCCGACGCCGCCGAGGTGGTCGACGGATCGGGCCGAGTGGTGGCCCCCGGCTTCGTAGACCTTCACACCCACTACGACAGCCAGCTGTTCTGGGATCCCTGGTGCACCATGTCGGGCTGGCACGGTGTGACCAGCGTGGTCATCGGCAACTGCGGCTTCGGCTTCGCTCCCTGCAAGCCCGAGGACCGCGATCGGACCATGCTGAGCCTGTCTCGAAACGAAGCCGTACCCCTCAAGACGATGCAGGCCGGCATGCCCTGGGACTGGGTCACCTTCCCGGAGTTCCTCGAGAGCGTCGACCGCACGGCCAAGGGGGTCAACGTGATGGCTTTCGTGCCTCTGGCCCCCCTGTACACCTATGTCGCCGGGGTGGACAACGCCAAGGCCCACCGCGTCACCGACGAGCAGCTGGCTGAGATGTGCCGTCTCCTGGTGGAGGGCATGCAGGCCGGCGGTTGCGGGTTCAGCGCGCAGATCAGCGGGGAGATCGGCAACGTCCAGCTGGACTTCGACGGCACGCCGATGGTCACCGACTGCATGACCGACCGGGAGGTAATCGCCTTCTCGAGGGCTATGGGCTCGCTGGGCCGTGGGGCTGCCCAGCTGACTGGGACGCTGGAAGCAGCCGCCCTGATGGCCCGCGAGAGCGGCCGGCCGATCATCTGGAACGCCCTGCTGGCCGATGGCGCCCTCAACCAGCACGGCGGGGCCAGGTACACCCACCGCGACGCGCTCAAACAGCTGGCCTACCTCAACGAGGAGGAGGGACTACGGGTCTTCGCCCAGGCCCTGACCACCAACTTCGTCTCCGAGTTCACGCTGGAGGACTACAACCTGGCCGACACCGTCCCGTGCTGGAAGGAAGCCTGCCTGGGGACCATTGACGAGAAGATGGTGAAGTTCGCCGACCCGGTGCGCCGGGAAGCCATGAAGGAGGTCCACGAGGAGCGCGGCGGCCTGTTCGGCGCTGGCTACGACCTGAGCGAGATCAAGATCAATTGGATCTCGAGCGACGCCCCCAACGCTCAGGAGCTGAAAGAACGCTACGAGGGCTTCTACATCGGCGAGATCGCAGCGAGGGAAGGCAAGCACGAGATCGACGCCTTCCTCGACGTGGCGGTGGCCGGGCAGCTGCGGGTCGGGTTCGCCACGACCATGATGATGACTCCACCCGAGTCGATGAAGGAGATCGCCACCTCTCCCGTGGCCCTGCCCGGCGTCAGCGACGGTGGCGCCCATACCAAGTTCATAACGACAGCCCGCTACCCCACCGAACTCCTCGGCTACTGGGTGCGCGAGCACGAGATCATGTCGCTGGAGGAAGCCCACTGGCGACTCTCGTACTACCCCGCCGTGGCCGCCGGCCTCAAAGGTCGTGGGTTCCTGGCCGAGGGTGCTCCGGCCGATGTCATCGTCTATGACCCCGAGACGGTGGACAGCACCCCGCAAGAGCGGGTGTGGGACTACCCGGCCGGCGAATGGCGCCTCATCCAAAAGGCCGTCGGCTACGACCGGATCATCGTCAACGGCCGGACCACGTTCGTCGACGGAGAATGTACCGAGGCAACCCCAGGGAAGCTTCTACGCCACGGCACCGACTGACGAGAGGGTGAGGAGATGACGGCTACCGCCGACGACCTAGGGAGTCTCTTCGACGCCGACAACCACTACTGGGAGCCCAGCGACGCGTTCACCCGCCATCGGGACCCGAAGTTCGCCGACCGAGGTGTGGTGCTGCGCGAGATAGACGGCAAGCCTCGCTACTTTTTCGGGGAGCGGATCCACCCGATCATCCCCGGTCCGGGCGACGTCCACATGCGACCTCGACCGGGGGCGCTGTACGACTACTTCCGGGGCAAGTCGGACAAGGCCCGGGTGGGCGACGAGCTGACCTGCGAAGCGCCCGCCGCCCACCCCGAATGGTTCGACCGCGACGCCCGACTGGCCTGCATGGACGATCAAGGCGTGGAGGCCGCCTGGCTGTTTCCCTCCCAGGGCGTGTGCATGGAGGGCCCGATGCAGCCCGATATAGAGGCCGCCGTCGAAGTGCTGAGGTCTTTCAACCGCTGGCTGGAAGAGGACTGGGGCTTCGCCTATCAGAACCGCATCTTCGCCGTCCCCTTCCTGACCCTCTCCGACCTCGACCGAGCCGTCGCCGAGCTGGAGTGGTGCCTCCATCACGGCGCCCGTATCGTCACCATCCGCAACGGGCCCGCCTTCACCGCCGAAGGCACCCGCTCCCCCGCCGACCCGATGTTCGACCCATTCTGGGCCCGGGTCCAGGAGGCGGGCGTCATCGTCACCGCCCACGCAGGCTTCGAGGATGGCTACGTCGACGTGACCGAGGCCGTGGCCAACACCTGGGGCATTCGCGGGAGCCAATCGGTGCTGCACGACGCCGCCGACGGAGCGGCCACCATCACGTCACACCTCATGAAGCACCGGCTCATTCAGGACTTCGCCACCGTGCTCGTGGCTCACCGACTCTTCGAGCGCTTCCCCCGCGTACGAGTGGCCTACATAGAGAACGGCGCCGACTGGGTCCGGCCGTTGCTCCACACCCTCGAGATGCTCCACGGTCAGAACCCCGGCATGTTCACGACCCACCCGGCCGAGCAGTTCATTGAGCACTGCTGGGTGGCCCCGTTCGTCGAGGACGACGTCGAGGACCTGGCCAGGTACCTCCCGGTCGAGCGCATCCTGTTCGGCTCCGACTGGCCCCACGCCGAAGGCCTTCCCCAGCCCCGGGACTTTCTGGCAAACGTGGCCTCGTTCTCGCTCCACGACCAGCGCCGCATCATGGCCGACAACGCACGGGAGCTCACCTTCGCCTGAACGGCCCACGGCGCCGCCCCTCCCGGTAGGGTCCATTCGACAGCACGACCCACATGCAGTGCATCGGAGGCGAGGGCGGAGTGACGGATCGGATCGACTACGACGAGTTCGGGCTGTTCGACCAGAACGCGACCGAGTACGGCCTGCCCTTCGACACTCCCCCGGTGGTACGGCGCGAGTTCGTGGAGGTGGCGCCCGGCCGGCGGCTGAGTGCGCTGGTGTGGAAAGACGCTCAACCGGAGTTGGTACTCGTACACGGCGGGTCTCAGAACGCCCATACCTGGGACACCGTGGCCATGGCCCTGGACCGTCCGCTGGTGGCCATCGATCTCCCCGGGCACGGCCACTCCGATGGTCCCGGCGATCTCCCTGAGGGCCAGTTGAGCGCCCGCGGCAACGCCGTTGACGTCGCCGCCGCCATCCGCCAGCTCGCCCCGGCAGCCAATGGAGTGGTCGGCATGTCCCTCGGCGGGATCACCACGATCGCCCTGAGCGCCGAGGCGCCGGATCTGGTCCGCAAGGTCGTGCTGGTCGACATTCTGCCCGGCATCAAGAGCGCGCGGGCCAAACACATTGCCGATTTCGTCAACGGCCCGCCAAGTTTCGCCAGTCTGGACGAACTGCTGGAACGGACTGCCCGGTTCAACCCGACCCGGTCACCGTCGTCCCTTCGGCGGGGCATATTGCACAACGCCGAACAGCAACCCGACGGGACCTGGGTCTGGCGGTGGGCTCGGCACAGGCCGCCGACGCCCCAAACCAGCTCGACTCCGTCGGAGCCGCCGGTGACCCGCCACGAGGAGCTCTGGGACGCAGTGTCGCAGATCACCGTGCCGCTGTTGCTCGTCCGCGGCATGCGACCCGACTCGGTGCTGGGCGACGAAGACGAAGAAGAACTTGGGCGCCGGCTCCCTTCCGCTCAAATCGCCCACGTCGAAGAGGCCGGCCACAGTGTCCAGGGCGACGCTCCTCTCGAATTGGCGGCGCTGATAGAGCAGTTCGTCTTCGGCGACTGACAGCCTGGTCGAAGGCAGCCTGGTCGAAGGCGTCAATGTTGCTGCGCGATGACTAACGTGCGGTCATGACCATCGCCACACGCCCATTGGGACGGACAGGGACGGACGTGACCATCCTCGGGTATGGGGCCATGGAGCTGAGGGGCCAGCCCCGGGGACCGGCGATCGATGACGAACAGGCCCGACGTCTGCTCAATGCCTTGCTCGACGGAGGGATCAACCTGATCGACACCTCAATTGACTACGGGCGCAGCGAAGAGCTCATCGGCGGCCATATCGGGCACCGACGTGACGAGTACTTCCTGGCCTCCAAGTGCGGATGTCTCCTCGGTGACCCGCCCTCCGGTGCCACCCCACCCTTTCCCCACGACTTCCGACCCGAGAACGTCCGGGCCGGCATGGAGCAGAGTCTCCGCCGGCTCGGAACCGACCGCATCGACCTCCTACAGGTCCACATCTCGCCCAGCCGCACGCAGTTGGAAGCCGACGGCACGGTCGAGACCATGTTGACCCTGCGCGACGAAGGCAAGATCCGCTTTCTCGGCATGTCGGGAACGCTTCCCAACCTACCCGACCACATCGCCATGGGCGTCTTCGATGTCTTCCAGATCCCCTACTCGGCGATCCAGCGTGAGCACGAGGGACTGATCACCGCCGCTGCAGACGCCGGCGCGGGCACCCTCATCCGTGGTGGTGTCGCCCGCGGCGCCCCGGCCGACGACAAGGAGTGGCGCCAAGGTCCGATCGGGTTGTCCGAGGGCGAAGGCCAGCGCCGCTGGGAGGCCTCGGGGGTCGACGACCTCCTGGGAGAGATGAGCCGCCTGGAGTTCACATTGCGGTTCACACTCAGCCACCCCGATCTGAGCAGCGCCATCGTGGGGACCTCCAGCCTGGATCACCTGCGCTCCAACCTGGCCATCGCCGAGAAGGGACCGCTGCCGGCAGACCTTTACGAACAGGCGCGACGCCGGCTGGACCCGATCCGTTCGTAGCCGTCGCTCCGGCGCCGAGGCCGCCCCGCAGCGGCACCCATCGGAACGGCCGGTAGTGGGCGCCCCCGATGCGCGGGCCTCAAGGAGTGTCACATGTCGTCACATGTCCACGGCCTTCGCAAAGGCGCGCATCGCCGTGGCCCAACCCTTGCCTTGGCCGGCAAAACACGAAATGCACGTCGCGCCGGCGTCGACGAGCGAGTCGAGACTGACACGGAGCTGGGCAGGCGTGACGACGGTCTGGTCGATGAATGCCGCCAATGCTTCGGGGTGTCGGTCGACAAATGCCGCGTCGTGTTCGTTGAGGCCGACCATGTGCTGGCTGTGCACAACCAGGTGCCTCAGATGACTCGGGTGCCGTTCGAGCGCCTCCAGCCAGTCAGCGCCGTAGGGCAGGTTCTCGACATGCATGGGCGGATTCGAGAAGCCTTCATAGGCCAGGTGGTACCGCATGGCAAGTCCGATCCGCGCCGCCTGGACCACTCGCGGAGACGATGGCGTCTCGCCGTCGTCGAGGACGATGCCCGGCAACTGCATCTTTAGGGTGGTGAAGCCGCCGGGGGCGTTACGGGGGTCCCCGCCGTACATGAGACCGTCGCCTAGTTCCCGCGCGACGGCGATACCCTTCGGGCCGTTGGCTGCCACCAGGATGGGCACGTTGAGGGGGCGTGCCGGAGCAAACGCCGGCGGGTGGAGCATCTGGGCGACCGCTCCGTCTATCGCCACCCGCTCGCCCGCGAGCAGCGCCTTCACCTGGGTGAGGAACTGCCGCACGGAAGCCCAGGCCAGCCTTCGCTGACCCATCGCCATGCGCCCCGTGAAGCCCGTTCCGACCCCGACGTACAACCTGCCTGGGGCGAGGTGCTCAACGGTGGCAATAGCCGATGCCTGCACCATGGGGTGTCGAAGGCTTGGGACCAGCACCTCCGTCCCCACCCGGATGCGGCGCGTGGCCTGCACGACGTTGGCGATCGTGATCCACACGTCGGCCTCCAGAGCGGGTGAGTCGTAGAAGCCCACAGTCGAGAAGCCCAGCACCTCGGCGAGTTGAGCCTGTTCGACTGCGTCGAAACCCGCCGAGAAGGCAACTCCGAACTCCATACGTTTCACCCCTTCTCGGTCAGCCACCATTGGTGGGCGTCCGCGATTCTGGACATGGATGCGGGCCCTCCGGGCGCTCTCAGGCGCCAGGCTGTCGTTCGTAAATTCTTCCTAACATGACGATTATGAAGAATATATGACGATTACATTCACCTTCGGCACCGCGCCCGCAGGGGGGTCGAGGTAGGGGGGACTCGAGGGGGCTGGTACGCCACATGCCCCCGGTCCGTTCCACCGACGGACTGGGGGCATGTGGCGGTCCGTCGGAGACACGTGTTACGGCTCGTCGTCGAGGCAGTCCCGACACAACCATCCATTGCGGAACGCCCAGCCCGCTTTCAACGCCTCCGCCTCGACCTCATCATGGAAGGCGAAGAGTTCGACAACGCTGGGGCCGGCGCGAAGGCAGACGCGGCAGATGACGAGGCCGGGAAGAGAATCGGGCATGGCACGAGGCTAGTGATTGCTCCGCTCCGCTCAGGGGCAAAACGAGCTAAATCGACGAGGGCAACCGGACCGCAACCCACCCGATACTCCAATCCGAGCGAAGCGGGGTCAAGGGATGCGGAGAAGGAGATCCGCGTGTCGAGCCCGCTGCATGGCCCGCAGGGCCACCACGACGGCTCCTGCCATGAGGAACAAGGCAGCGACGTCGATCGACCCTGTCTGGAACAGCCCTCTGGGCCCGGAACCACCACGGAGCACCCACCAACAGGCCGCACCGAGAAACGCCTCCATGACAACCGCAGCCGCGCTGCCGACGAGCACTTCGAATCGCAGTGCAGATGACGTGAGGTCGACCCGCCGAACCAACTTGACCACCCCGACCGCGACGCCGCACAGGGCGAACGGGCTGATGAGCATCCAGGCGACCTCGGACGGGGGGAACGAGGCCAGCGCAGACGGATGGGCCCAGTAGGAAGTGATGGATAGCGTCGAAGCCCAGGCGAACGCCGCGACGCCGCCGGGAACCAGACCCTGGTGGGCCCACGGGTGGCCTCCCGTGCCTGGCCAACCGTTGGCGAAGTGTCGGCTACCCACGATCAGCACGAGTGCGCCGCTCACCACCAACAGCAGCGGGCGTCGGAGGGTCCGAGCATCACTACGGGCAAAGGCCCGCAGGACACCGGCGACTATCGGCATCGCAGCTGCCACCCCCACGAGAGCGAAGAGAAGGACACAGGCCGACATGGTGATCATGGCCATGGTGGTGGCCGAGGTGCTCGGAGCTGACCACTGCCAACCGATGGAGAGCTGTGCCCAGACCGAAACTCCGAACGTCAAGAACAGCGCCAGGGCACTTCCCAGCACGGCGAGGCTCGTCGACGCCTGGCTCTGCGGGTCGGTGAGGGGACCGACGAGTCCGGCACCCTTCAATCTGGCCACCATCCCGCCTCGGAGGACATCGAGGGTCCGAGAGGGGCAGTGTGGGCGCTCGGCGAGCTCGGCGATCAACAGCTCAACGAACTCGTCCCCGTAGCGCCGCCGCCACGTCGCAGGATAGAGGCGCATCAAGCGCCGGGCGTGTGCCTCAGCCGAACCGCTGGCCTTCACGCGCCGCCCCAGCTGCCAGCCAACCTGGTCAGACCGACCTCGGCGATCTCTCGTTGGGCGCTGAGATGGGTCCGCAGAGCCGCAGCGCCGGCCGTCGTGAGCTTGTAGGGCTTTCGGCGGTCCTCACTGGGAAGCGCCTCAATGAGGTGTTGACCTTCCAGGCGGCTCAACGCCTCGTACAAGGTGCCGGGCGCCAGTCGGATCCCGGCGAACTCCTCAATGTCCTTGGTCAGGGCGTAGCCGTGCTTGGGGCCGTGCGCCAGGCTGGAGAGAATCAACGTGGCGGGCCCGGCGTAGCGACCGAACGTGCCGAGCGAGGGCGTGGGCCCGTGATCCGTGGCCGCTCCCTTGGTCCGTGCCATGGCGGAGAGTCTATATCGGATCACGATCTATCGCCTAGCGATGATCGAACCGGCGGGACCAGGAACGGCACACGGGACGCCATGAACGCGTGAGCGAAGGGCTCACGCAGCCGCCAGATGCCGGCATCGATCACGAAGTGAGCCATCGCCACGCCGAGATAGACGCCGAAGAGTGCTCGACCCAGCGCCGGAGCATCGTGCAGGTGGGAGGCAGCGCTCAAGAGGACGCCGCCGAGCAGGGCGAGATTGAACAGAAGCGCCAGGTCGACGGCCCGGTTCTTGCCCCGACTCCTCCCCGCTGCGACGAGTCCGACCAGCAGCAGATATTGGAGTCCGTGGCCGATCGTCATGCCTCCGACGGCGGCATAGGGCGAGCGGAAGAGGAAGACCGGGGTGAAGAAGAGGAGCACGACGAGGTAGGTGGTCGCGACGCCCACGCTCCGCTCGCGTCCCGGACGGAGCAAGAGGAGCGTCACCCCCCAAACCACAGCACAGATGAAACCGAGCAACGCCAGAACGTAGAAGCCACGGAGAGGAGTCTGATCGCCGAGTTGAAGCAGGCCCGGACGTGCCAGCAGCCCCAAGACCCCGAACGAGGCGGCCGTCGACATCGCCCGGCGTTCCGGAGCGGACGGACCCCGGAGGCCGCTGGAGGTCGACGCCAGCGCGACCATGCCGACGTTCTGCTTGTGGAAGTGGAAGAACTGCCAGGCGAAGTAGGGCAATTGGAGCCATTTGAGGTCGCGGCGGAGAGGGCGCTTGCCAATGACGCGGCCAACAGGATGAGGATTGCCGGTGTCCAGACGTAGCGAGCGCGATGTTCCGAAATGTGGGCTCGAATGTCCCTCTCGGTGAACAGGTACCCGGTCGTTGCCACATGAACGGACGACCCGACAAAGATCAACAGGGTCAACGAGCGAACGGGCACTGCACTGCCCGAGGGTGCGAGAAATGGGGCCGCAATGAGGGCGGAGAGGGTCAGCAGCAGGGACGTCCAGCGCCATGCTCCTCCCGTCCATCCGACGCGCTCGATCCCGCCTGCGTGGGTGCAGAGGCCAACGGCGTCAGCCCCCACCGCATCCTCCGGCCGCCCCTGCTGACGATACGAAGACGGCGGCGGCGACGATGACCAAGGCGGTGACGACGAGGAGCGCCGCGAGCGCTATCGACCATGTGAGCCACCTCGAGCACGCCGGCCCTTCGACCCATTCGATCCGATCGGCACCCTGTTGGTCTCGAGTTTGGTTCACCGGCACACTCTATATCGTTATCCGGTATATCGTCAACCAGTAGATCGGATACCGGATTAGCTCCCGCCTCGCTCGTAGGGAAGTCGCCGGGGTATGCACGGCGCACCGTTCGGGTTGCACGACCCGAGTGCGGTTGGCGAGGTGTCCTCCTCCCCCACCATCCGGCCGGTGCGAGTCGTGGCCTAGGGAGCCGAAGAAAGCCGGGGTAGAACGTCCAGCCCCGCTAGCGGCGCTCGCCGCTGAGTCCCAGGCCCCGCAGGGACTTACGACGGGGCATCGGGCGTCTTGTTCTTGTTCGCTCGGTGACGTGTCTGCCAGATCCGCAGGGAGGCAGCCACACCGGCAATCAGCACACCGCCGACGGCGGCGAGCAGTAGAGCCACGCCCAAGGGCATCGTTCCATTAAGAGTGAAGAACGAGATCCTCACCGACTTCGTGTTCTGAAGAATGAACACGAGGAGCACAACAAGCGCCACCGCGGCGACGACGATACGGGCCCAAGCCGCCGAACTTCGCGGTCCGTGCGTTGCCTTCCGTGAGGAAGTCGATGGCTTGGGATGCCCGTCAAAGGGAACCTCAGCCCCTCCGACAGATGGCACGTCAGTCATCGGGTAGAGATTACCCCGCGTCATAGCCTTCCATTCGATCAACCGCGCGATGGACCAGCAGCCGTCGCCTCCTTCGGTAGACTCATCGGTGACCGACCACGCTCATGCGCGTCCTGCCGGACATGACCGGAAAGGAGCTCCCTGAACGGTCGCGAACTGATCTGTCGGTGATGGAATATCCCCCGTTCGGTGGTGGACATTAAGTACCATTTGAGGGAAATGCACAGTCGGCCGGTCTTCCGGGCATTTCAATGGTGAGCGGCCATCACCCTAAGGAGTTTCGTTGCGCCAAGAGACAGCGGAAATGCTTCGACAAGATGTTGCACAGGTTCAGCGAATGGTCGAGGGAAAGGTCCCAGACAGTGGTGTGGCTTCAATCGGCCGGGAACTGATTCGGCGCCTGACCATGGCCGCGGACGAGCTGGAACGTCAGACGCCGCGTTGAGGTAGCCATCTGCGGTGACGGTCGGGTCACCCAAGACCCGGTACGTCGCGGGATCCTCCGGTACCCATGAAACAACCGACGGTGTCATAGGCACGACCGTTCGGCGGCCAGGATGGTCTGCTCTATCAAGAGGGCGATTGTCATTGGTCCAACTCCGCCTGGAACGGGCGTGATCAAGCCTGCGACCGACACGGCCTCAGAGTAGGCCACGTCCCCTGCATTTCCCTCGTTGTAGCCAGCGTCGATCACCACTGCGCCGGGCTTGAGCCAGTTACCCCGAACAAAGTGAGACCGCCCTACGGCGGCCACCACGATGTCGGCGGTTCGCACGATGGCGGGTAGGTCC
This sequence comes from uncultured Acidimicrobiaceae bacterium, assembly GCA_963779735.1. Classification (GTDB taxonomy): domain Bacteria; phylum Actinomycetota; class Acidimicrobiia; order Acidimicrobiales; family RAAP-2; genus Bog-473. Next base: position 130,031 of record CAVZZJ010000007.1, on the reverse strand, counting down.
TTCGTGCGGGAGTGGCAGTAGGTAACCGTGGCGTCTCGCGCCAACAAGAGCATCCCCATGGGCTTGCCGAGGATCGGACTGCGGCCGATCACCACGGCGTGTCTGCCTCTGATAGCCACATCGTACTCGTCGAGGAGGCGAACAATGCCCGCCGGTGTGCACGAGGAGAAGCCAGGCAGCCCAAAGGACATAGAGGCGAAGGACTCCTTGGTGACCCCGTCGACGTCCTTAGCCGGGACGATCGCCTCGAACGCCATCCGTTCGTCGACAGGTCGGGAACGGGGTGCTGGAGGAGTATGCCATCAACCCTCTCGTTGCCAGATAGCTCCTCAATTGAACCCACGACATCTCCGGTCGTCGCCCTGTCGGGCAACTCGACCAACACCGAATCGACGCCTGCTCGCTCGCACCGACTCCGTTTCATCTTTACGTAGGTGAGCGAGGCTGGATCACCGCCAACGAGTACGGCGGCCAGACAAGGGAGTCGACCCGTTTGCTCTGCGAACATCGCCGCACGCAATTTGCAGCCTTCGAGAATTCTCCGGGCAAGCGCTGTTCCATCCATTACTCGGGCACCGCCGGGATCTGCCATAGCCACTCCTTGGGTCGACGGGATCGCCCAGGCGTACGGCACGTCGGTGGCTGGTGCCACGAGCCGCTCCCCGGTGGTCGTCCACCTCAGCGCCAGTCACGGCCCACCAAGAACCTACTCGTTCCACCGGTCCAAAGGGTGCTGGCGAATCGGCGGGCGGGGGCTCTTGCCATGAGCAGCTATCGGAGTCATCCGTAGTGGCGGTCAGTTAGACACCCGAGTCGGATCGACGCCCCTGTGGAGGCGCTGAGCACCTGGCCGGGGCGTGGGTGTCGAGGGGTTAGTCCCCGGGTCGCGAGATCGGCGCCGCAGGCAACTCGCCGCGCCGATCTCTGACGGACTCCGTCGATGCGGAGACCGGAGTTCCATTTTCCTCGGGAGTGCCACCGCGTTCGCGGTTCCGCCGCAAGGCCCACTGCTTGGGGAGATCTCTGCTGTTGAGTTCGGCAAGATACCTGTTGTAGGCGTTGAGGTTTTCATCCACCGCTACCCGTACCTCAGTGACCCGTGCATCGATCATCGCTCCGGGGCCGTCGAAGGGCGCATACTCCGCGCACTCATCGAACTGCTCGCGTGTCGAAAGACGCTGTTCGGGCATTTCGTCGTTGACACGCTCAGGCAACGCGAAAACCTCGGTCCGCCCAATGGAGGGCGCGGGAGCATCGCCGGCCTCGATGCTGGCTGCGACCACCGCTCGGGAGAGCGCCTTGTCCATGGCCCAGCCCGGTATCTGATGCAGCGGCGTCCCGAATGCGTCCATGGCGGCGTGCTGCTTCGCGGCCCAGAGTCTGTCGAACGCTGTGCGTTGATCGTGGATCAACTTCCACCACATCCACACGACGTAGACAGCAAACGCGGGCCATTCGAAGGTGTACGCCCAGCTCAGGCCGTTGCCGCCCAGCGCGCTCTCGTACTGCCACCAGGCGGCCAGAAGGAACGACGAGACCAAGACCAGAGTGACCACATGGAGTCCAATACAGCGTCGGGTCAAATATCTGCCCATTACCAAGTTGACCCTAATATCTCCCACTCCCTGGGGCAACGCGGCGCCGCGCCCTGGCGCGGTCCGAGGCGGGACGGCAGGCCGCAATGCCCGTTGCCGGCAATTGGCCGAATCCTGGGCGCACTGCTGGCGCCACCCGGGCTCGCACGCGGATCGCAGGCCTTCCAGAAGAGATCGCGTGCGTCCGGGTGCTACCAAGGCTGGAGCTTGCCGAGGCGACTGACGCCCAGGAGGATGGCGAAGGCGACGCCGAGTTGAACGAACGCCAGGACCATCGCCTGTTCGTGGGAACCGTAGAAGACGGCGTTGTACAGAGCGATCGGCATCGTTGTCGCCATTGGCACCGCTCCGCCCACGATCATGGTCGCTCCGAAGTCTCCGAGGGCGCGGCCGAATGCCATCGCAATACCTGCGACGATTCCCCGCCGTGCCAGCGGCAGCGTCACGAGGAGCGCGATCCGCCATCGGGACAGTCCCATGGCACGAGCAGCCTGCTCGAAGCGGGGATCGACAACGGAGATGGCCGTCCGTGAGAAGCGCAAGCAGTAGGGGAAGGATTCGACGATCTGCGCGATGACGATCCCGGTGAATGTAAAGGTAAGAGGATGGCCGAAGAGGCGGACCTCCGCATTGCGAATCGGTCCTGGCCCTCCCATTCGCGTGAGGAGGTACAGACCAACGACGGTAGGCGGAAGCGCCATCGGTAGGCTGAACACGGTCTCGATCGCGTCGCGCCCCGGGAAACGACCCTTGGCGAGAAGGTACGCGAGCGCGATGCCGAACACGGCGACGACAATCGTCGCCTCGAAGGCCGCACGGAGTGAGATCGACAGCGGATTCCAGACCCAGGGCGGTATACCGAGGCTGTTCAGCCAAGAGTGAGGAACGAGTCCAGTCACGCTGACTCCGAGCTTTCCGGTGCTTCTGGCTGAGGCCCGGGGCCAACGGGTCGCTCGACGATGCGTCTACCGGTCACCCGTCCGTCGTTATAGGCGATGACAACATCACCGAGCTCTTCCGCCTCCTCGGCATCGTGTGTCACGAGCACTGCCGGAACACCCGACGAGATGATCACTCCGCGGATCAGACCTCTCAGCTCACGGCGGACCGGTGCGTCGAGCGCGGAGAGGGGCTCGTCAAGCAGGACAATCGCCGGGTCGCCGGCGAGGCCGCGTGCCAGTGCCACCCGCTGGCGCTCACCTCCCGAAAGCGAGCCCGGTCGCCGGTCAGCAAGCTCCTCCGCTCCAACCCGTTGGAGCCAAGAGCGGGCGACCGCACGTCGTGCCCCTCGGCCGCGGGACTGACGAACGGCGAGGGCGACGTTGTCGAGAACTGAGCGGTGCGGCAGCAGGAGGCCATCCTGAAAGACCATTCCGACATGACGCCGTTGTGTGGAGACGTGGATGCGGCGGGCACAGTCGGTGACCACGTGACCGTTGATCACAATGGTGCCGGTATCCGGACGCATGAGGCCCGCGATCAGCGCCAAGGTCAACGACTTTCCCGCTCCGGATGGACCGAACAGCACCGACATCCCAGACTCCACGGTGAACGCGACGTCGAGCTCGAACTCTCCAATTTTCGGGCAACAGCGACCTCGAGCGCGTCGGTCACGTTCGCCTCCGGCCGAGAAGCCCGACGCCGGTCATCGCTGAGATCGACATCAGGAGCAGGATGAGGATCATCGTGTTCCGCTCCGGCGTGGTGAACGAGTCGAGGATCGCCAGTGACATCGTGCGCGTCTTGCCGTCGATGTCTCCGCCGACCATGAGTGTGGCGCCGTACTCCCCTAGGGCGCGGGCGGCTCCGATGGTGAGTCCCGCGGCGATACCGCGTCGAGCGAGTGGGAGCGTTATCTGGAGTGCGACCCGCCAATTCGGTAGGCCCATCGCCCGCGCGGCCTGCTCGAGCGAGGGGTCGACACCTTCTATGGCAGCGCGCGATGCCCGCATGCAGAACGGGTATGCGGCCACCGTCGCGACAATGATGCACCCGAGAACGTTGTAGACGAGCACGTGGCCGACCAGGCGCGTTAGAAATCCCCCGACCTTCGTGCCCGGGGAGAGGACCTGGAGCAAGTAGAAGCCGATGACCGTAGGCGGAAGGATGAGCGGGAGGCTTCCGATGGTTTCGAGCACGTTGCGGCCTGGGAAGCGACCCTTCGCCAGCGCGTACCCCGAGGCGATCCCCGTGATCCCTGCAATCAGCGTTGCAGGGACCGCGACGCGGAGCGATATCAGGAACGGACCCGAGACCACCCCCCAGTACGCGATGGAGCCGGCCATGAGGTGGGCGACCCCGAACCCGAGGCCGAAGCCGACGACCACGGCGACCACAATGATGGCGGCCTTCTGCTTACCTCCCAGCGTCTGCGCGATATTGCGATTCCGCTTCACGCGCGCGTCCGCGCTTCAGCTAGCTGATCGGGTCATAGCCGAAGGAGAACAGCACGGCCTGCCCCTTGGCTGAGAGCAGATAGAGGATGAACGCCTGGGCGGATTTGCCGTCGGCGCTCGTAAGGGCGACGGCCGCAGTCTGACCTTGGTCGTCGTTTTCGACGACTACCCACTGTCTGATCGGCTGGTAATACCCGTGTAGCCCTACCAGGGTCTTCGGGCTCTGTACGCCGCCCTTCCCAAAGTTTCGGGAGCTGATCTTGGCCGCGACGTTGTCATGCATTCCTGCGACATAGTTCCTATCGATGCAGGTCTCGACGTGGGTGATGTGGGTCGTCCAGCCATTCGAGACCGTTGCAATAGTAATACTCGCGGCGTCGCATGCGGGAACCTCTGCCCAGAAGTCAGTATCGTTTCCGGCCGGGGAGACGACAAAGGACTTCGGCAGCAGCGCGATCTGCGAGGCGCCGGTGACCACACTGTCCTGCGTGTAGGTCACATTGTCGCCAAAGATGATGGGCAGCGAGGGATCGGAGTAGTTGCCGTTCCCGTTCTGCCCTCCCGAGGACGGGCTCGTAGTGTTGTAGTTGTCCAGGCTGGACCCTTTGTCCGTCATCTGGTCGATCTCGGCGCATGCCTGATCGGCCGCAGTCGCACCGAGGGCACTGTGTGGATGGGCGTGGTAGTACCCGACGGCCGCCACGTAGAGCGCCTCCATCCCCGCGAGCCCATACGGCGCGTTCGGCGCCACTTTGGACGGACCGCAGCCCGTGTCCGCGAAAACCCAGCCGTTCTTTGGATCCGCAATGGCGAGATACCCACCGACATTCTGTGCCGCCGTACCTCCGTAGGCCTTGTTGGTGTGGGCGAGGAGGTCACTCCAGACCTGCGCCATCGTGTATGGCGCCCCTGTCGCACCGCTATCCGTGAAGTAGCCACTCACCGGCTCCGCACACGTCGGGGCACCCTGGGCCGGGGCAAGTGTGCTACCACCATTCCGGCAGGAGAAGATCACGAGACGTCCCGTCGTGTACTGCGCTCGAGTGGAACCGATACCGGGGCACGACGTACCGTTGTTGTTCCCACCGTTCGCAGCAGAGTAGGTTGCCGAATGCGGCGTGATGCACTGGCCGGTGCGGTATTTCGGGACGGCGCCCTTGTTCTTGGCAGCATAGGTGCCCGCGGGAATCGTGTTGTCGACGTTCGCCTCGTCTGCTGACGCGAACAAGGCAAATCCGGGGGGTGAGTTACCGGTCCCATTCGATGCGAAGTCCGTCCCGCCGTCTATCTCTCCGGCGAGGTGGCCAGAACCACCGAAGACGAACGTGACGTTTTGGCCGCCATTGGCGGTCTGGACGAAGTTCTGCGTCATGAAGTCGAAGGCCGGCTGGGTGTTCGAAGCAGCAAGGAACGTGGTGCCGGTCGACTGGGCCGATGCCGGTCCGGTACCAACCCCGACGGCACCGAGGACGACCGCCAGGACGAGCCCTGCCGCTCCGGCGAGTCTGGGAACTGAGAGCTTCGCGAACACCGATTTCCCCTTTAGAGACGTGGCCCAACGAGTTGGCAGGAGCCGGCATGGGCTGAGCCTAGATGCCGCCGGATGCTCTGGTCAAAGCAAGTCATAGCTTTTATGCCTACCGAGTGGGTAAATAAGGTCCTAGACCAATGTTTGATTGGCAAATCGCCCACCCGACCGCCGTTGCAAAGCGAGCTCGACCCAACGGATGTCGCGGAACTCACCCGGTGGACGGCGGCCTAATGCCGTGAGTGAGGATCCTTCAACCAGCCGGCGATTGGTAGGCCGGGGAACCGATAACGATCGTCCCGCAGTGTTTCCCGGGCAGGTATACAACCGAGTTGTAGACGGGCTTGAAGGTGAGCAACCCCTCACTACGCAGCGTCGATATCGATGCGTACGTGCCGAACCTGATACAGCTCGTCTTCTCCGCAGACATGATCGTTGCGCTCTCGGCCCGGATGGCGCCGGTGGTGCCCTTATTCGTCGTGGCGCCCGACAGCACAAATACCGCGAAGCCCACGATGAAGGAAAGTGCCAAGACAGCGCCGATGAGGTGGGCAAATGAGAGCTTCTTGAACATAAGAATGCTCCTCTCGATCGCGGCGAACCTGTGTCAACGATACGCCCCGGGAGGGCGACACCGCTCCCACCGACACAGGTGTCGCACCGACGCAGGTGTCGCACCGACGCAGTCAACGCCTTGCCCGGCGCCCGCCTAACTGCCGCCGTCGGTTCTTATGTGCTCGCCGGGCGGGTTTTCGAAGCTCTTGGAGCGTACGACGAAGAAGCATAAGCTCACCGTTCGATGAAGGACTACAGCGTGGGCGAGGCAGCTGGGTTGCTGGGAGTCAGTGCCGACACGGTTCGACGCTGGATCGACAACGGCAGTCTCGAGGCCACCCGAACGGTGAAAGGGAGACGCCGGATCGAAGGAGCGACGCTCGCTCGATTCGCCCAATCGCTCCATGAGAACTTGGATCCGCTCGTTGCAGCAAGCGAGTCGACTCGTAACCACTTCACTGGCATCGTGACCAAAGTGGTGAAAGACAAGGTCATGGCACAGGTCGAACTGCAAGCAGGCCCATTCCGTGTCGTTGCCCTCATAAGCCGCGAGGCAGTGGACGACATGGGGTTGGTGCCCGGGGTGATGGCTGCCGCCGTAGTCAAGTCGACGAATGTCTCGATCCAGCTATAGGTACGGGTACTGGGAGCCGTGAGCGTCACTGGTTGGTGCACGATAAGCGGATCTGCGGCGAGCAGCGCGACTATGGCCCGATCTGAGTCAGCGCGCCCACGATCGGAGGAGCGATGACGCCTCGAGGCAGAGCCGCTCAATAACGTGGGCGGCAGAACGAGCTTCACTCAGAGATCCGACTCCCTGGCCCGCGTCGACGGGGACCAGTGCGGTATCTCCATCGGAGATGCCTCCCACCATGGCGGCACGCGCGTCGCCGTCTACGGCGAGCTGTGCTTCGTGACCCGACCATCGGTCGGTGAAGTCGTTGCGCAGGACCCGTTCGGGGTACTCGGAGGGCCACGGGTAGCCGAGCGCGACGTCGAATGCGGTAGTGACCACCGTGTCCGCCCCTGAGGCCCGCAGCAGCGCCTGGCGCGCCGGATCGGAGATCAAGGATTCGGGGCAGGCCGCAAAGACCGTTCCCAGCCACACTCCTGACGCCCCTGCAGCGAGCACGGCGGCGACGCCCCGGCCGGTGCCGATCCCTCCGGCGGCGAGCACCGGGACGTCGACGGAGTCGAGCACCGACTCGAGCAACGGCAGGGTGCCGATCATCGGTCGACCGTGGCCGCCTCCCTCTGCACCGCGGGCCACCAGGACCTCAATCCCGGCATTTGCGGCCCGTCGTGCCTGATCGCCGTCGTAGACCTGGGTCGCGACAACGATGCCGGCGCCGCGGACTGGGTCTACCCACGACCAGTCGTCGCCGAAGCTCACCGAGACCAGCACGGGCCGGGCCTCGATCGCCGCCTCCAGGAGCGCCGGGTCCCGCCGGACGACCCAGTCGACCAGGCCGATCCCAAAACCGACACGTGCCGCTCTCGGATAACGAACTTCGCGTTCGAGGATCTTCGTCGACCCAGCACTCCCCAACCCGATCATCCCCAGCCCGCCTGCGACAGAGATCGCCGTGGCCAACCTGCCGCCGGCCACACCACCCATCGGCGCGTTGACAATAGGGACTCGCAGGCCCGCCGCCTCGGACCACGCCGTCGACAGCTCCTTCACTCGGTCGCTCTAGCGGCGGGGCAGCCGGCACGGTGGGGGCCGCCATCGGTGATCGCGCCGCACTCCTGACAGACCAACCCGGCCCAGCACGCCGGATCGCCAGCCTCCTCGGCCGGTGCTGGCGACTCGCCCCTAGGGCGCTCGAGGCGACCGCGAAGTGGGCCGCCACGGTCGACGGCGAAGAACTCGACGGTGAAGTGCACGACGCCCACCGGTACGACCCGGTGCTCGACGCCCGGGGGTATGGCTTGGATTGCTCCGGTTCCCAACTCCATCTCGATCGCCGGGGCGGTGGCGGCAAAGCGCAGCCCGCCGTCGTGGACGACCCAGTCACCCACCTCGTCCTGGTGGTAACCGGTGATCGGTCGCTCCACACTCAAAATGTACTCAACCGTGGCCGTCGGTGTCCCTACCGTCCGCAGGCTGGGGGACGCCGTTGACGCCAACCGACGCACGCCAGCGGCATCGGCTGGATTCCCACCCTGCCCACTATGAAATACTTGGCGTCAGCCAGCACCCGCGAGTGAGGCGAGCAGTGCTGCCACGAGGTCGGGCCGCGACAAAAACGGCGAGTGACTGGTGGGCCACTCCACGACGGTACTGCCAGCTCGCTTCGCGAGGGCACGTTGATATGGAACGGCAATCACCCGGTCCTCGGTGCAGACGACGTAGGTCGACGGGATCTCCCGCCAGGCGGCGTGCCGCAGTGGTTGCACAAAGCTGACGGAGTTCTGCGGACCCAATCGCTTGAGACTGTCCGACACCGCAGAAGGTGCGCAGTCTGCGTAGAAGAGAGGCGCGGCAGCAGAGACGTCGACCGTCGTGGTCCCATCCGGATGCACCTGAATCAGTTCGCCGACGTCACCCGCACGATCATCGGGCGGCACTTGCTCCATGGCGACGGTGGTGACTGTTTCGCCGATGTCGGGCACGATCGCGCACAGGTACACGAGACTACGGACTTCAGAGAGCCCGGAGGCGGCTTCGCTGATGACGGCACCGCCGTAGGAGTGACCCACGAGGATGATGGCCCCGTCGATCGACCCGAGCAGGCCGCGTAAGTGGTCGGCATGGGAGTAGAGATCGCCGAGAGGCTCGGTACTCGCGCCGTGGCCAGGGAGGTCGACAGCGATTGACGGGACTCCCGCGGCATCAAGGAGAGGGACAACGGCGCCCCAACACCACGCGCCGTGCCAGGCACCATGCACGAGCACGACGGTTGCGTGGTCTGGGCGATCCGACATTCGCCCAAATCTAACACTGGGCGCCGCGGGGAAGTCATGCCGATTCCACGCCAGCGCGTGATACCTCTCCTTACAAGGGATCGTCATCCCTTGAATTGCAACGGCTCCGGCCTCAGAGCGAATCCCGACGAGGAAATCGCAAGCCTTGAAGGTGAACTGGACCTCGACCCCGGGTTGCCCACGTTCATCGACTCGACGAAGCTTCGTCCGTCCCGGCTGCGAGCACAGCGGTGGCTCATTTCTCGCTATCCGGGTTGGCCGAGCCATAAGCCGAACTCACCCCCCTCGCGCAATTGGCAGAAATGCCCGTGGCACCGGTATCGACATTGGACGCCCACGATTGACCAGCCGCCTTCGGGGTGCGAGGCTACCGAGCGCCGGCAACAATGCGCAGCGGCAAGGGGGTCACATGTACAGGATCGCGAAACTTCGGACCATGATCGGCGCAGTGTTCGCGACGATGCTGGTTATAGCACTCGCACCTACAACGCAAGCTTCTGCTGGAACTACGAGTCCAAGCTCGACGCCCTACTACCTGGCACTCGGCGACTCGTTGTCCCAGGGGGTCCAGCCCAACTCGAGCGGGCAGAGCGTCGAAACCAACCAGGGATACGTGGACGATCTCTATTCCCTGTACCGCTATGAAGTACCCGGACTGCAGCTCGCCAAGCTTGGTTGCCCCGGTGAGACGACCGGCACCATGCGAAACGGGGGAATCTGCTCGTACTCGCTCGGGTCTCAACTCGACCAGGCCGTGGCGTTCTTGGAAACCCACCACGTCGTGCTTGTCACCATAGATATCGGAGCAAACAACGTCGACGGCTGCCTGTCAGCGGGGGCCATCGACGAAACGTGCATCACCAATGGCATCGCCGCCGCTGCCACTGACCTACCTGTGATCCTCGGCACACTTCAGGCCGTCGCTAAGGTATACGACCCCGGCGTTCGATTTGTCGGGATGAACTACTACGACCCGTTCCTCGCCGAGTGGTTGCAGGGTGCCTCCGTTCAGGCTCTCGCCACCGCGTCGGTGTCACTCGCCACCTACTACAACGGCGTTCTCGGGTCGATCTACGGATACTTCCATGACCCGGTGGCCGACGTGCAGAGTGCCTTCCAGACGACGAATTTCACGCCGGTGCCGATCATCGGACTCCCAGTCAACGTCTCGGCCATTTGTGTGCTCACCTGGATGTGCGCCGCGCCTCCCGTTGGTCCGAACATTCATGCCAGGCCGCTCGGCTATGGGTTGATTGCCTTGGCCTTCGAGCAGCAGATCGGCCTTTTGTAGCGCTGACCGCCCCGGAGATTCTCGAATGACAACCCAATGTCGCCTGTCCTACCCGCTGGCTGGGTGGCACTGCGAGAAATCATCGGTGTATTCCTCGAAGGCATCCTGGCCTTCATCACGGTGATCGTTTCCTTCATCCTCATGGTGGTCGGCAGAGAACGAAAGACATCCATGACTACACGGGGGCACCTAAGAAGGAGCAGCTGGACGCGCCATCCCCATCTAATGCTCGCCAACGGGTGATCCTCTCGACCATCATGGGCGCATGGACAACTTCTGGACCTGTCAACACTTCTCACTCTCCAATCCACGCCGGAGGGGTGCGGCAGATCTACCAAGGCTGCTGCGCCGGATGGCATCTGAAATGGACAAGCTCAGAATCGACCCGATGACCATACTTGACCTGACGATCTCGCAAGAGTTGACCGACCACGGGCCGTGGTGGTCCGCAACTCTTTATTGGTCCTCGGAGGTTTCGTAGGCCGCGGTCCGAACGACAACTACACCCGGCTTATTATCAAACACGTCCAAGACGGTCTGGCGTTTGCCGACGAGCTCCATTAGAGCGCGATCCGCATGAGCGGTGAAGTACATTGGCCGCAAGGCAGCGCAGAGCGTCAATGGCCAGATTCACCGCTCGAAGGCTGCGTATGCGCTCACACGATTGGGAATGTGGGGTTTCACAATGGCTGGATCACCGAACACCGTGCGGTTGCCACCGCTCGAAGAGCACGAATGGTCGCCGTCGACGCGAGAGCGACTCCTGGCCAGCTGGCTTCCCGCCGGACAAGCACCCGCCAAACCCTCCACGGTGCGCGTGACGCTCTCCCGCCACGAGAAGCTCTTCGAGGCCTGGGACCCATTCGGCTTCGCGATCTTCAACGGTGAGCTGCCGGAACGCGATCGCGAAGTGCTGATCCTCCGGACCGCCTGGCTCACTCGATGCAGGCTGCAGTGGGCATACCACGAGGCTCCTGCGGCTCGCGCCGGTCTCAGCAGCGCTGACATTGTTGCCATCATTGAAGGTCCAAGGTCGGAAGCGCTCGACGAGTGGGACCGCGTACTCGTGAGTGTGGTGGATCAGTTGCACGAACGCGGAACCATTAACGATTCGACGTGGGACACCCTTGCGGCTCGCTACACCACCGAGCAGCTCATGGAGGTCCCGATGATCGCCGGTCATTACATAATGATCGCCTACGCGGTCAACTCCTTCGGCACGCCGGTCCCCGAGGGTTTGGCCGCTCTGCCTGAGCGCGACGACGGCTAGTTAAACTTTCGTCTGCTATCAATGCAGCCTGCTTGACCGCCGGATCGCGCCTCTTCGCCGGTTTTCGAGTTTTGGGCGCCCGGTCCATGGCGCTACTCACTGGCTCGGCCACAAGCCAAGTCCGGGGCACAGTTTCGGTGCAAGCGGGCAATCTACATGGCCTACACCACGACACCCAGACGCCGGGCAGAAAGCTCGGCGCACCCTCGTGTGGAGGGGCCTCGACGGAGGTTTTGTGGAACATGTCGCTGTATTTGATTCAGCTCACGCTGAACGTCAGGCCCGTCATCGGGAACGTCTCGGTACCGCTGGTGTAGGAGATCTCCACGCCGTACTCCAACTGCGTGGGCACGTCTGTTGACTTCACCAGCCCCTGCGACACCAGCCACTGGAAAGCGGCCAGGATGTCTACCGAACCCGATGAGACCTGGGTGTCACGGAAGAACATCAGCTCGCCACCGTTGTCGTAGAACTTGTAGCCGATGCCGTCCAGTGTCAAAGAGGTGGTCGCCTGCTCGGGCCAGTAGTCGTTGTCCCCGGCCCACTGGTTCCAGATCATGATCTCCGTGCTCCAGTTGTTGAGCCACAGGTCGTAAGCCGCATCCCAGCCGCCAGCCGAAGGATACGCCTCGGAGAACGTGGACGTGATGGAGTTCCACCCCGAAATGGGCGTGGTGGACGGGTTGTTACGACCGCCCACGTCGTACTCGGTGTCGGGGTAGGTCTCCACCGCCCCGCCGTTGTCGGTCTGGTTCGACACCGCGTACCAACTCGACTGGTTGCACACGTTGAGCGTCTGTGGTCCGGCGCTTCCGTTCCACGCATCGTTGCTGACCCACCAATACTGGAACCCGTCGTTGGGGTCAGTGTTGTCCGTCCCCTCGGCCCCACTGGTGGAGAACGACGGGTTCGTGCAGCTGTCATCCGAGGGAGCGGTCGTGGTGGTGGTCGTCGGGATGCTGGTGGTCGTGGTCGTGGTGGTGGTCGGGGTCGTTGTCGTGGTTGTCGTGGTTGTGGTCGTCTCTGGAGTCGAGGGTGTGGTTGTCTGGGTCGTCGTCGTCGTCGTTGGGGTTGTCGTCGTCGTGATGGTGGATGGAGTCGTCGTGGTAGTGGTCGTTGACGTAGATACGGTTGTTGTTGTCGGTCCGATTACCGTCGTGGTGGTGGTCGTCGATTCCGTTGTCGTGCCCGGCGTCAACGCCGCGGTTGTTGTCGTTGTTGTCGTCGTGGGCGCCGAGGTAGTCGTAGGTGGCAACGGAGCCACAGAGGTCGAAGGTTCGCAAAAATCACCGATCACCGCGTCAAAGCTGTCCGGATTCATCGTTGGGCCGATGGTCGAGGCGTCGACATCCCACAGCGTTGCCTCGAAGACGTTGTGGGCGGCCATCCATCCTGCCATGTCGTCTATGAAACTCGGGTCGTCACCGCCCGACGTCAGTTCCCCCGGCTTCGAGACCGGAGCGCCGTTGTTCGAGTCTCCTGGTCCAAGTCCCCACTGCGGAATCGTGATGGACTTACCCTGCTGCGCGGCGAACGTCGCCAACCAGTTGAGGCCATAGGGTTCGGTTTCGAGCTTCGTGAACTCCGCGGAGGTACCCGGGTAACTCCCCCGTGTGTCATCGTAGACATCGAGGCCGACCAGGTCGACATAGTCGGTACCGGGGTAATAGCTGTCCAGGTCTACTGCTGCGTCCACCACACCGGTCGGGTTCCACTCAAACTTGAACTTCTCTCCGCTCACCGATCGCATGGCAGTCACGATCTGCTGCCAGTAGGCATTGAATTCAGTGGTCTGGCCGACCCAGTCGAAATCCCAGCCCAATCGAACGATGGAGTTGCCCTGTCCACCGCCGACCAGTGCCGTGGCCAACGTGACGAAGTATTGGTTGTACTCCCCAGTAGCGCCCGATGACAGCGTGGCTTCACCCGTGTGGGGCAGCATCGGTACGTCCCAGATCAATTGGTAGTTCGTGCCGTCCCATCGCGAGAGCAATTTCGAAGGGTCGGTGAGTGTCTGCCATGATCTGCCGTTCAGGAAGACCATGACGTAGTTGGGTTGGCGCCCGATCGCCTGTCCCAATGCGTCCACCTTTTGCACATTCGAGTTCCCGGCAAAGACACCGAACCGGCTGTTTGCGTTCGCTGCGGCAGCGGCACGTTGCGTAGGTGAAACATTGAGCAGCCTTATGGGAAGCAGAGTGGCAATGGACACAACCAATGCCACAGCCACCCCTATTCGCGCCCGATGTGACGCGCCCTTACCAATCCATCGCACCCTCCTGATTCGGCCTTGGCGGGAGGGAGCGGCGCGGGGAGGGCGGACCGCAGGCGCCGTGACCGGCGCTCTGGCAGCGGCGCTGGCACTGTTGACCGGAGATTCATGCAACCTCAGCTCGGGGAGCATGGTTCTGGCTGTTTGCGCGGGAAGGTCGTCGTACGACTGCGATCCTCTATCGCTGACGAGCCGAGTGGCTACCCCATCGTCCGAGAAGAAGCGGAGCTCATGAACGCCGAACGGGTCGCGCTGCCAACCCTTTGAGAAGTCCGCCATCGTTCGGCCAGTCCAGTGTTCGTCCGAGGAATCTCCAGAGGATTATGGTCCAGAACGACAAGCATTTGAGTGACAACAGGATGAACAGTTGGCAAGGTGGATGAACAGTTGGCGACCATCAGTTGTTGCGATGGAAAAGGAAAGGGCCCGCAACAGCACGCCGCCGCGGACTGGTCGTATGTGGTGCGATCTGCAGCCCAGCATCGTTGACCAGACGGATGTGGCTTGTAGAGTTTGCGCTCAGGACGAACTCGTGGTTCTCAGGCCTCTCGTGGGGCATGGAGCCGTCCTCTCCCTGCGCCTCCTGCGGCGCAGTTTGATTCAGCTCACGCTGAACGTCAGGCCCGTCATCGGGAACGTCTCGGTACCGCTGGTGTAGGAGATCTCCACGCCGTACTCCAACTGCGTGGGCACGTCTGTTGACTTCACCAGCCCCTGCGACACCAGCCACTGGAAAGCGGCCAGGATGTCTACCGAACCCGATGAGACCTGGGTGTCACGGAAGAACATCAGCTCGCCACCGTTGTCGTAGAACTTGTAGCCGATGCCGTCCAGTGTCAAAGAGGTGGTCGCCTGCTCGGGCCAGTAGTCGTTGTCCCCGGCCCACTGGTTCCAGATCATGATCTCCGTGCTCCAGTTGTTGAGCCACAGGTCGTAAGCCGCATCCCAGCCGCCAGCCGAAGGATACGCCTCGGAGAACGTGGACGTGATGGAGTTCCACCCCGAAATGGGCGTGGTGGACGGGTTGTTACGACCGCCCACGTCGTACTCGGTGTCGGGGTAGGTCTCCACCGCCCCGCCGTTGTCGGTCTGGTTCGACACCGCGTACCAACTCGACTGGTTGCACACGTTGAGCGTCTGTGGTCCGGCGCTTCCGTTCCACGCATCGTTGCTGACCCACCAATACTGGAACCCGTCGTTGGGGTCAGTGTTGTCCGTCCCCTCGGCCCCACTGGTGGAGAACGACGGGTTCGTGCAGCTGTCATCCGAGGGAGCGGTCGTGGTGGTGGTGAGAGGCACCTTGGTCGTGGTGGTCGTGGTGGTTTTTGTTGTGAGAGGCACCTTGGTCGTGGTGGTCGTCGTGGTGAGTGGCACCTTGGTCGTGGTCGTTGGCGGCAGTGGCGGATTCGTTGTTGTCGGAGCCAGGGTGGTCGTTGAGGACTCAGCGGACTTCGCCTTTGATGCCGCCTCGTGTATCGGCGCAGACCCGCAGCCAGTAACCAGCAATGCGGTAATAAATACGCCTACGCCAACGGTGATCGGCCTCATTGAGGTACAACCTTAACAAAACCCGTTGGAATGGGCGGAAAGTCAGAGGCGCCGAGCGCTTAAGCCGAAGTCGACACCGAGGAACGGGTCCCCAGGGAGGCAGAATCAATCGAAGATGTCCCACGTTCTTAGACGAAGCAGATCGCCCTTCGGAACGTGCGTACCGCGCACGAAACTCTCAATTTGCGGCTTGGCGAGGGCGATCTGGGAGCGCTCGGACACGGCTGACTGAAGGTGTGCGGGCCGGACATGACGTGTATCGGACTGGCCATTGGCGGTCCTGGTCCGAGCGAGGCCGGGCCACCGGGAGGATGGTCTCATCATCGGCCGTCTCCCGCCGCCGCTCTTGTTCATCATCTAACCTGCTGAAACAGCAACAGTTGCTTCGACCCTCGATTCCGCTTTATAGGACTTTCGACCCTAATGACCTCGGCGATGGCAACCACTACAGTTGGCTATGGACCCCGAAATCATTCCAGCGAAGGGCCACAAGGCCATGCGAGGGTTAGGCCTGAGCGATCGACGGACGCGGCATGGGGGACGATGGTGCAGGATGGTCGGGGCGTTCATCCCGTCCGCAGTGATCGCCGCCATTGTGGCCTCCGCTGGCCTGTCTGTCGTGCCGAGTTCGGTGGCTGCGGCAACCGTCCAATGGAGTACACCCACCCAGATTCCTGCTCCTAACGGTGGCCAGTTCACAGCAGTGAGTTGTGCTGATCCCACGGACTGCACCGCCGTGGGTGTAACGAATGAAACGTCGACGAGTGGCCCGGTGCCCATCGCCGTCACCGAAAGGAATGGGGTATGGGGCAACCTGGTCCTGTTTCCAGGTGGAGGAAGCCTCGCCGAATCAGTCTTGAACTCCATCAGTTGTAGTGCCCCCGGATATTGCACGGCCGTCGGGGAGAGCGGGGAGGACCATGGAGCGGGAGCGCACGGCCCGACGTATGCCACCGAGACAAATGGGGTGTGGGGTCCAGTCACCGCGTTCCCAGGCACAGTCGGAGATGGCAGCGAGATGGACGGCGTGAGCTGCCCTGCATTGGGGTTTTGCGTGGCGGTTGGCACGATCGGCTACGTCGAGGAGACTGGTCCGAGTAATGCCGCCGCAGCAATCGAAACAGACGGGGTTTGGGGCCCAGACACCGTCCTCGCACCTCCACCAAATGCAACTTCGCCGGACCTGACGAGCGTCAGCTGCGCCACCATCAACTTCTGCTATGCCTTGGGCACCGACAGTGGGGGCAAGCCGTACGTTGTCGAGGAATCGTCCGGCGTGTGGGGCCAGGAACAGGAAGTCGCTGCGACCGCCAACTTGGTCGCCATCGACTGTCCCACCGTCCAAAGCTGTACGGCGGTTGGCAATAACAACTACAGCAACCTGAACGACGGGGCATGGAGTGCCTATCGGCTGCCCGGTATCGACATGACCGGTGTGAGTTGCGTGGATGTGAGCGACTGTACCGCCATCGGCTCTTCCGGCTATGTGACCGAAACTAGGGGCGCATGGGATTCACCGAAGACGATTGGCGGATTCCCGGTCGGTACGGAGAACCTCGGCGGGATTAGCTGCCCGAGTTCCACAGCCTGCACGGCCGTGGGGTATGACGGCGACACGGACGGCAACAACCAGCCATTCTACGTAATCAGCGCCGCTCCACCGTCTCTTTAGGGCTGCAGTGGCCAGTGGTTGGCATTACACCAACCGCCGATGAGGCGGGCACTGGCTGGTGGCCAGTGACGGTGTCTTGCCCGGGATGTTCGATGGGCAGCGTCACCCGTTCTCCAACGCCAAGGCTCCGATAACCCACGCCGACGATACTTGAGAAGGGTACGAAAACATCCGCCAGGAATCTCGGCGGCGTCGATGACACCCCATCCTTCCTCGTCGTCGTGGCTGCGGACAACGCCGGCGATTCGAGCCCTCTTCATGCCGATACACCAACCTCTGCCAACCTCGCCCAGCGCATCGTGATCGCACCGCGTGCGGCTCCGCGATCCGCCGTGAGCGGGTCTAGGGTACATAGGAAGCTATTAGAGAAGGTGAGATGGCACAATACACAGTAACGCTTGCTGGACAAGAGCCGGTCGTGCGAGACGCTAGTGAGATGCGGGTGTCGACAGACTGGGTAACGCTTTCCAGCGGGAACGACACTATCGCGGCGTTCCCCAGGGAACGGGTGATCAGCGTGATCAGGGACCCCTGATCAGCTTCCCCTCAAGGTTACTGCCCTGCATCTCGTTGGCCCGGTTTCTAGGCTATGGCTCATCTTCGGGCATTCGGCGACCGGAAAGGTTGCCCCGAAGCCGCTGAACAAAAGGTTTTGTTCCAGCGCGACGTTTGGTGGTCGAACCGTATCCCTGGGAGGACGTAGAGGATCGTATAGTTCGTCGTGGGGTGCATCAGGATCACGGATCCTGTGCGCCCAGGTGACGGCGGGCTTCCCCAATGCCCCGTCGTCGCCGCCCTCTCCTCTGGGTCGCTCGTTGTGCATGCGACACGGGTCAAGTCACGTCATGCGTCGAGTTCAGCGTCCATCTCAGCCGCCAAGATCTCGATTGCCATCCCCAAGGCTTCCGTGATCGCCAGAGACGCTGACATCACTCTAGCGGTGCCCACTATCGGCGCTACCGCTACCAGCACGTCCTGAACCCGTTCGATGGTCACGCCGGCATCTACGGCAGGCCCGACATGCAACAGATAAGAAGCAGGCTTGGCATCCACCGCGGCCAACGCAGCGATACGGACCAAGAGCAATGCGTCGACATCGAGGCCGCATCGCTCGACCGATTCCAGGGTCATCGCGGCGATCGTGTCGAGTACGGGTGTTTCGTTGGCCATGGTTGCCTCCTAACTCACACGCCCGACCGGATGGAGGGGCTTGGCAGAATGCTTACTAGACAAGCACTCCTTGTTCTCTTCGCCCCATTGAAGTTCGCGCACTTGACACATACCTGCTCTGTGACTGAGGCAGCGTCAGGCTGGTTGGCGAAAAACGATGACCTCGGCCCCGTATCGGTCCATTCTCTTGGACACCAGCCGCCAACCATTATTCTCACGCTCGGCCACAATGTCGTCAGCTGACAACCTCACTTCGGTGATAGGAACCAGCACCACCCCATAGCGTTCACCCACAGATTGGGACGGTAGCCGCGGGACGATTTCGACGCCAACCCCATCGCGCATAGCACGCACGTCGTCCGCGTAGTGTTCGACAAGTCGAACACAGCGGGAACGGATGGTGAACTGTTCGTGACGCACTGTGACATCATCGCAATGGTCGTTGATCGTTTCCAGAATGTCCTGTAGCCATGGGAGAGGGTGGATGTTTCTTCGCGGTCAATATCTGACCGACGATCCTCAGCCTGCTCCAGCCCGGTTCGGGGGGTGGCTGACGGAAGGGTAATTGCAGTCGGTGGCGAGACAGCCCTGGGGTCCTCAGAGGTCGACGCGTATGACCCCACAACTCAGACGTGGTCGCCCCTTGACCCACTGCCTGGCGAGTGTCCGTCGATGCCGAACACGACGATTGGGAGATTTTCCTCATCGGAGGCTGTGCCAACGATAGTGGTGAAGAGAATGGAAACATGAGAAGGCGGGGCCGTCGACGAGCGGCAATTGGCGGTGGACTGACGCCAGCGCACTATTGCCACCCGCCCGGTAGCCTCAGTTCGTGTTTGAACGTTTCACGGACCGAGCGAGGCGTGTCCTCGTCCTGGCTCAGGCGGAAGCACGGCTCCTCAACCACAGCTTCATTGGTACGGAGCACATCTTGCTGGGACTGATCCACGAGGGCGATGGGGTGGCGGCTCACGCCCTGGAGCGCTGCGGGGTCACATTAGAAGCTGCACGGCATCGGGTAGAGGAGATTGTCGGACCACTCAAGAATGGCCCGATCGGATCCCCACCCTTCACACCGCAAGCAAAGAAGGTTCTTGAACTTGCCCTTCGCGAGGCCCTGCGCCTTAGCCACAGCTATATCGGCACCGAGCATCTGCTGCTTGGCTTGATCGAAGGTGAAGGAGCGGCGCAGGTCATCCGGAACCTCGGCGTGGACCTCGACGTGCTTCGCGGTGACGTCTTCGATCTCATGTCGGGATCTGCTCAAGAGGTAGAGCACCGCGAGGGCGATGCGAGTATCACCCATGTGCCCAGAGTGACCGGCACTGAGGTAAGAGCCGATCCACCCCGCTGTGAGCGCTGTGGAGCCGGACTTGCCGAGGAAGCCCGGTACAAGGTGATCGACGTACCAGCCGAAGACCCCGTTGCCGACGAAGCTGTCTTGTCGGTGCGCCTGGTCTACTGCCAACGCTGCGGCAGAGCGCTCGGGACGGTCTGACTCGGCGGCTGATCTTTCATGCTCAACCGGAACACTTCAGGGCGCGATACCCAAGCTTGTTGTCTGTTGCCATCGACTCATGGAACTTGTCGTCGTGCCACAGGTGCACAGGACTGGGGATGCGTTGTCAATCAGCGTTCAACGCCCGCAAGGTCGACCGTACGGCCAACACCAATCTGTCAGAGACCCAGAGTTCGCCACCTTGGCGAACAAGATCCGCGAGGCGTTGCGGCCCGGGGCCTCGCCATAGGATACCGAGAGTGGAAGGAGGCCACCGATGGCGAGTTCGGATGTCCTGGCAGATGCCTTTGAGAGGGTCCGCGATGCGGTTTATCCCGCGGTCAACGGTCTCTCCCCCCAACAACTGGCGTACCGTGCCGACGGCGAGTCCAACTCGATCGCCTGGTTGGTATGGCACCTCACCCGCATCCAAGATGACCATGTCGCAGCACTGCACGGAGGGGAACAGGCGTGGACGGAGGGAGGTTGGTCCGAGCGGTTCGCGCTCCCTCTCGATCCTTCCGACACCGGCTACGGTCATGGGCCCGAGGATGTGGCTAAGGTCACCGCCGACGCCACACTGCTTCTCGGCTACTTTGAAGACGTCCACGAGAAGACGGTGGCGTACCTACCTACCCTCAGCGACGCCGAACTCGAGCGAGCAATCGATTACTCGCTGAATCCGCCGGAGACGGTCCGCATCCGACTAGTGAGCGTAATTGCGGATGATCTGCAGCACGTGGGGCAGGCGGCCTACGTACGTGGGCTCGTACAGCGCCTGGATAGCTGACCCCCTTGCCGCTCCCCAACCTCGAAAGGTCGCGAGGCTATGCCGCCCGCTGGGCACGTGTCTTCTGCCGCTCTCGTTCGGTCGTGCCACCCCATATCCCCGCCATCTGTGGATTCGCCATGGCGAAGTCGAGGCACTCCTGCCGCACCGGGCAGCTCCAGCAGATCATGCGGGCCCTTGTCCCCTTGACGCCGTGGTCCGGGAAGAACAGGTCCCGGTCCACGCCCCGACACTGTGCCCGCTTCATCCACGCCGGGCGGTGGGCAAGATCGTCAGGCGTCGGCAGTTGCTCTCCGATTCCGGGGGTCATCAACCAGGCGATGAGGGCTGAGGCGGGGTCGGGCACGGTGAGAGGGTACCGAAGGGGTGTATCAGGCCCAGGAGCCGCGCTCCCCGGGGTGTGTGGTCCGCGAGCGCGTCCTCGTTCTTCCACCATGGCGGTCACGGCGAGGAGAAGCAAGGCCCCGAGTCCGAGTCAACCGGGAGTTCACCAGCTTGCACTCGAGCTGCAATGGACACCTCAAAGGGAGAGTCCTGCGGTCGCGAGTCCATCCCCAGTTGCATATTCCTTGACGTGTAGCGGTTGCGGGGGCGTCCCATGTACTCCACAACGACCCATCTACGGCGATTCGAGCCACACAGGGAACCTTCGTTGCTCGGCCGACGGCGTCCTTGAGGTGGCGCGGCCGTGACGAAGGATCGCCAGCCATGGAGGGATGGCGAAGGGGCGTTCCGCAGGACAGGTATGGCTCGTTGACATGGAAGGTTCGGGACCTCGAGCGGGTCGCCGACCATCTCGAGAGATCGGGCGTAGGGCTTCGAGCACATACCGACACCATGATCGTGACTGATCCCGCCGACAGCCTCCGGATTCCGTGGGGTTTCTCGAGCGCACTTTGCCGAGGCGATCCGCGTTTCACCCAGGCTACGCTGGCCGAATAAGATGGGTGGTGGTCATCGCTGGTGTGCACGGTTTGAGCTCCTCAGCGCTGACGTCGAGGAGAAGATGAGAAATGACGCTTCCATTTAGGCTGGTGTCGGCTGACTCTCACATCGCAGAGCCTCCCGATCTGTGGACGACCCGCATAGATCGCCAATTCCGCGATCGTGCACCTCGCCTCGTGAGCAACGAACGTGGTGATGCCTATGTCATCAACGAGAATGCCAATATCGGTGGACCGCTCGGACTGATGGCCACCAAGGCGAAGTACACCGACCCCGAAGCGCGCTTCGGTATGGAAGGGCGCTGGTGCGACGTGCCCGAGGGCGCCTATGACCCTACCGCGCGAGCAGCTGAGCTCGACCGAGAGGGAATGGATGCCGAGATCATCTATACCAGCACAGGGCTCACCTTCTTCGCGCTCGAGGATCCAGAGTTCCGCCAAGCCTGCTTCCGCGCCTTCAACGACTGGCTCGCGGAGCACTGTGGGGGAGCGCCGAGACAACTGTTCGGCGTGGCGATGATCGATACCGAGGACGTCGATCGCAGCGTCGCGGAGTTGGAACGTTGTGTCGGTATGGGCCTGCGCGGTGCGATGATCAGCATCGGGCAGCGCTCGGGTGCGAGCTACGGTGATCCGAGGTTTGAGAAGTTCTGGGCGGCCGCAGAAGCGCTCGAAGCTCCTATCAGCCTTCATGTAGCGGCAAGCGAGACAACCTGGATGAATACGGGCAACCGGTTCGTCGACTTCGCCTGTGTCTTCACGCCGACCATGTACACCATCCTCTCGATGATTTTCACGGGACTGTTCGACCGCCATCCAAATCTCAAGGTCCTGTCCGTGGAGAACGATGCGTCGTGGCCGCTTGCGATCCTCGAACGGATGGATGACCGCTGGAGGCTCGACCAGATCTGGGCAAACGAAAGAGGGCCGGCGGCTGAAATCACATCAGGCCGCAAACCGAGCGAGATCTTCCACGATCATGTCGGCTGTACGTTCATGCGGGACCGAACGGCGATCGTCAATCGCGGGATCATCGGCCGAGAAAATCTGATGTGGGGTGCAGACTTTCCACACTTCGACGGTGCCTGGCCGAACTCGGGCGCGGTGCTGGAACGGCAATTCGAGGGGGTTCCGGTGCAGGATCAAGTCTCGATCGGTCGAAACAACGTGATCAAGTTCTATAACCTGCCGCTCGAGCTCGCCTCGGCGGCCTCCGAATCAGCGGCTTAAGTGGGCGCAGCTCTTTAGCGCCGAGGGTCTCGAGGAAATGAGTGAATGCCATGATTTTTGGCGGCGGGGCGTAGCCCAACGAACTCAGATGGTAAAAATCCGCGAACTCTCGCCGCAGGACTAGACCCCTCTGTTAATGCCGGTCACAGATCGAGCACTATGTCGTCGCGGGGCTGTGAGCAGCAGATGAGGACACTTCCTTGAGCGGGAGGTTCAACGGGGTCGGGGCTGTAATCGACATTTCCCGCGATGAGCGTTGTCTCGCAGGTGTGACAGACGCCAGTGCGGCACGACCAGCGGACGGGTACGTCGCAGGACTCGGCGAGTTCGAGCAGGCTGCCGAAGCCGCTGCTCCATGGGATCGTGAGGTCGCTGCGGGCGAACGCGATTGCCGGCCCGTTTCCGGGAGGGCCGGCGGGTGGATGGGGTGCCCGCGCCGGCGTCGCTGCGATCCCCGGCGTCTGGCCCGCTGCCGGCCCGAACACCTCCGTGTGGACGCGGGAGGCGTCGAACCCCAAGGCGGCCAGACCGGCGCTGACGTCGTCCATGAAGGCGGAGGGCCCACACACGTATACCTCGGCCGCTGAGGGTGGATTCAGTTCGGCGAGCAATGACGCGGTGAGACGTCCCGCACTGTCGTAGTCGCGGCCTTCGAGGTCAGCCGGGCCGGGGCGGCTGTAGTACACGTGGGCCCGTACGTTCGGCAGCGAGGCGAGGAGGGCACGAGCCTCGGCGGCGAACGGGTGCTCACGACCGTTGCGGGCGCCGTACAGATACCAGATCTCCCGGTCGGAGTGCTCCTGCCCCAGTGCCTGCAGCATGGCGAGAACGGGGGTGGCACCGATCCCGGCGCTAATCAGGAGTACGGGTGTCTGCGTCTGATCGAGGATGAACGTGCCGCGTGGTGCTGCAATGTCGAGTTGGTCGTCGACGGCAAGACGAGTGTGCAGATAGCCGCTGACGGCGCCATCGCGTTCGCGCTTGACGGTGATCCGGTAGTAACCCGCCCCGGGTGGACCGGAGAGGGAGTAGTTGCGCAACAGCGCCTGCTGCTGCTTGTCAGGCTGGACTCGCAGAGTGAGGTACTGACCAGGGCGCGCCGCCGGTAGTGGAGTGCCCGTGGGGTCTTCGAGGCGTATCGAGATCGCCGAGTCGCTTTCGCGCGTGATTGCGGTGACGGTCAAATGACGAAAGCCGGGCCAGGCGGGAGGTGGGCTCGTCACAGCGAGTCCCGCGTTGCCGCTGCCGGGCTCCTCATTCAGCAGAGCTCGAAACGAGCCCTGCCAGCCGGGGCTGAGGGCGGGAATCCGGAGGGCTCGCAGCAACCCTTGACGTGTGTGCCCGGGCAGGTAGAGCAGCCCATCGACGTCGGCGACGGTCATCTGCTCGGGTCCCGAAGAGAGCTTGATGATGTTGTCTCCCGCCTGTACCTCGCCCTCTTCGAGCACCCGGAAGTAGAAGCCGGGGCGGTGGTGGGAGACGAGCAACGCGGGAATCTGCGGATCGTTCATGCGGATCCCGACGCGATAGCAGGTGACGCGAGGTTGTGTCACCTCGAAGGTCGCGCTACCGATCTGGTAGCGATCGCCAATGCATACCTCGTCGTCGGCTAGTCCCTCCACAGTGAAGTTCTCGCCGAACTGTCCGTAGACGAAATCGTGGCGCCCAAGCTCGCGTTCCCAATACCGATACGAGTCGATCTGGTAAACGAACACCGCACGCTGTTCGCCGCCGTGACCGCTCAGATCGCCTTGACCATCGCCGTCAACGTTAAGCCTGCCGACCCGGCGGGAACCGGGCGCCGGGTCCTTGAACACCCCTGTAAAGACCGTTCTCCCCTGCCAGGACACATCCTTCGGCAAGCCGACGTTGACCGACAACAGCGTCCCAGCGAGCTGGCCGGCGGGCTGGTTCGACTCCACTCTCTTGGGCTGCAGCTTTGGTGACACAGGGGCCGAGGCTTCAGTAGTCATCGTTGCGCCAAATGGGACGTGCGACCGCGGGTCTCGCTACGGGGTCGCCGAGTTGGGTGCGGGGAACAACCGTGTCTGCATGAATGCGGGGCGAGGGGCAAAGCGGCAAGGCAGTCATCGGAGACGAACAATCGGTAACAAATAGCCCAGACCTTTGATCCGCCTTAGGGGGTTGAAGTGGGTCAGCACGATGCCATCTGCTTGTGATGGAGGCTGGGCCATCAGGCACCTCCTTGGGTTTCGGCGGGAACTCCGTTCGAGGGTAGGTCTCACGAGGATACGCGCTGCGTGCTCGCGTGACCGACGCGAATCTGGCAGGGCCAACAATAGAACTGCCCTTGTAGAACTGCCCTTGGAGACGCCGACGCCGCGATTCTTCAACTCTTCTTCGATGCGTAGGTAGTGATTGACGCACGATGGAGCTTTCATAGCGCCGAGAGGGTGTCCCGGACAAGCTGGGGATCTGCGGCGATACGCCTGTGAACTGGTGCTTCAGTTGAGGCAGTCCAAGACCGTCGCCCCGGCGCCACCGGGGATCCAATTTCCGAAAAGGTATCCCGTGTACGCCTCTGTCCTGGGATTCGTCACCGGGCTCAAAGCGGCCGGCCCCAAGCCGACGCAGGCTTCCTTCATCAACGCCATGTCGCGTATCACAAGCTTAAACCCTGCGGACTGTTCAAGAGCCATTCGGTCGGTATCGCGCTCGATCAGCGCGGGAGTGCTGCCGGAGCGGACAACTGCGTCTGGGTCGCCGAGTACCGTGGCTCAATATTCCATCTGGTCGCGCACGCTGATCAGATCTACGGAACTGCCCTTCCGAGTAAGACGATGCTTCGCTTTGAGAGTACGGTCGTTCCCCTGTACAGCAGAACCCGAGGGAGTGATGGTGCCCAACTCACAACTGTCCGAAGCCCTACGTGGCGTCACCGTGCTTGATCTGTCGCGGAACCTGGCTGGTCCCTATTGCACCATGCTGCTCGGTGATTTGGGTGCAGACGTGATCAAGGTTGAATCCCCGGGCTCAGGTGACGACACCCGCAACTGGCGCCCACCCGACTGGAATGGGCATAGCGCAACGTTCCTCGCATGTAACCGAAACAAGCGGAGCATCACCATCGACCTCGATGCCGCGGCGGGGCAGCAACTGGTGCGCCGCCTCGCGGCTCGGGCCGATGTCGTGGTGTCGAGTTTCCGACCCGGTTCTCTCGCCAGGCGGGGGCTGGACTACGACTCACTCCATCACCTCAGCGAGGGACTGGTCTACTGCTCCATCACGGCGTACGGGTCGAAGGGCCCCAAGAAGGATGCTCCGGGTTACGATCCTGTTCTGCAGGCAGAGACCGGGATCATGTCGATGACCGGCTATCCCGATGGGCCCCCGGCACGGTTGGGGGTTGGTGTGATCGACTTGGGTACGGCCATGTGGGCTGCCGTTGGGATCCAAGCCGCACTTCGGAATCGCTCCGAGAACGGTGTGGGGGCTCTCGTGGAGGTCAGCCTCTACGAGACGGCCGCCTGGTGGCTGTCCTACCACGTGGAGGGGTATCTCGCCACCGGCGAAAGCCCCCAGCGGCAGGGAAATGGAACCCCGTTCGTCGCCCCCTACGAGGTGTTCGCTACGGCCGAAGGAGATCTCATGGTCACGGCCGGCAATGACCATCTGTTCGCCTTGTTGTGCCGAGCGCTCGATCTGCCGGAACTGCCGGAGGATCCGAACTATGCGCACAATGCGAACCGGGTCGCCAACCGGATCCCGCTCCATCACGTCTTGGAGCACCGTTTCAAAATGAAGACGGCGGCCGAGTGGGAGGCTCTTCTCGGTGTCGCATCGGTCCCGTGCAGCCGCGTCCGCTCAGTGGCAGACCTCGTCCACGACCCACAGCTCCGCGCATTGGAGATGCTGGTGGACATGCCCCACCCAGATATCCCAGACCTGCATGTCGTCGACATCCCACTCACTCTCAATGGAGAACGAGCGACCCACAGACGGCCGCCGCCACGCCTCGGAGAACAGACCGCTGCGATATTGGAGGAACTGGGGATAACACCCGAAGAAATTGACGATCTCGTTCGTGAGCGGGTGGTTACGTGTTAGCTGCAGACCGGTATCAAAGGACGAGCGTGTTCAAGCTGTTCCTGCGGTGCTGATCCGTGAACGGCTCCGCCATGAGTGCTCACCGTCGAACATACGTTCGTATACATAGAGGACCAACTCGAGTGGACTGCACCTCGTAGGATGCGGCCACCCGACACTCGGTGTAATCGTCGAACGACGCGACGCCCTCGAATGGAGCCATGCTCGCCTATCCTGACCGCAACATCTTTAGAAGCGATGCCTTGTGGTCACGTGCAACTCGTACTCGGCGGGCCATCGGCGTCCTCGCCTGGGCGTGCGACTACCCGCACTCCGAACGATCTGGCCCGACGTCGGTGCGTTGTACGTGAACGCCACGGACGTCGACACACGGTCATCCGCCCCGTGAACATGGCGCAGCCTGTACGAGGCAACAGCCAGGTCGTAGCCTTTCACGACTGGGATTGTCAGGGACCGAACCGGGCGGGGTCTGCTCAGGCTCCTGCCGGCACGAAGGAGGGACAGTGGCTGATATAGGGCCGCAGGCGTTGTCGGGGGTGAAAGTACTGGACCTGACCCGGTTCCCGCCGGGCCAGTTCTGCACGGTGATGCTCGCCGATCTGGGGGCCGACGTGGTCAGAATCGACGCACCGGGATCGAACCCGATGTTCGCCGGCGTGGGCACCGGCATCGGGCGGGCCAAGCGGTCCGTCGGCCTAGACCTGCGAAATCCGGGGGCAGCCCAGGTACTGGCCAGGCTGGCGGGCTGGGCCGACGTGGTGGTGGACAACAACCGCCCCGGGGACTTGGACGACCGCGGGTTCGGCCCCAAATCAGCAGCGCGCGAATATCCCTCGCTCATCTGGTGCTCGATCACCGGCTACGGCCAGGACGGCCCATACGCCCGTTTCGCCGGCCACGACATCACCTACACCGGCTACTCAGGACTACTGGCCGCCATCAACCCCGGACTGCCATGGTACCCGCAGGTGGTGCTATCACTGCCGATCGCTGCCTTGATGGCAACGACTGGCATCGCAACCGCCCTCTACGACCGGGAGCGGACCGGCCACGGCGCCCATCTCGACATCAGCATGAGCGAATCGGCGAGCTGGCTGCTCGCCGGCGCCGAGGGTCAGCTGAGCGACACGGCATTCGGTATCCCGATCTCAGCGTCGCGTCGGCTCTACCAATGCGCGGACGGACGCTGGGTGTCCGTGGCCGCCGACGAACCACGGACATGGGCGGCGCTGTGTCATGGACTCGGACTCCACGACATGGCCGACAACCGCCCGACCGACCAGGACGAAGCAGCCCGACGCGTCGGCGACGTGCTTCAGACCCGGCCAGCGGCTCACTGGATCGCCGAGCTGGGACCGACCGGATCCACGATCAGCGCCGTTCACCAGGGCTCCACCCTCGTCGACGACCCGCACGTCAAAGCGCGAGAAGCCGTCGTTGAGGTCGACGGTAAGCCCGTCCCGGCGAACCCTATCCGAATCAACGGTCCCGACGGACCCCGAGCCACCACGATCACCACCCCACCCCCCGACCCAGGCAAGCACACCGGCGAAGTCCTGTCCGAGGCTGGGTTCAGTGCCCAGGAGATTGACGAGCTGCGCTCGTCAGGAGCGTTAGGAGATGCCAAATGAACTTCGAGATCGACCTGTCGGGCAAAACGGCATTGGTCACCGGCGGCGGCCACGGAGTAGGCGAGACCACGAGCGAGATGCTGGCCTCGGTCGGCGCCAAAGTGCTCGTCAACGATTACTACGCCGACCGGGCCGAGTCGGTGGCCGGCAAGATCCGGGCTACGGGCGCCACAGCGGAACCACTGCCTTTCGACGTTACCGACTTCGACGGCGTCCACCAGGCTGTCAGCGGTCGAGGCGTCGATATTCTGGTGAACAACGCTGGTAACGCCGGCACGGATAGCTACACCCTGAACATGTTTCACGAGTCGCCTCGCGACGAGTGGGACCGCTTTGTCGGCGTGAATTTCTTCGGACCGATGAACTGCATTCACGCCTGCACCCCGCATATGATCAGCGCCAAGTGGGGTCGCATCATTACGGTTGTCTCCGACGCCGGCCGTCGGGGGGAACCCCGGCTCGCCGTCTACGCAGCGTCCAAGGCCGGCGCTGCCGGCTTCACCCGAGCCATCGCTCGGGAACTCGGGCGCTACCAGATCACCGCCAACAACGTTGCCCTCGGCACAATCAACACTTTCGACGACCCCACCGCCAGCGCTGAGCCGACACCAGACATGCAAGAAGCTCAGAAACAGCGGCTCAGGCCCTACATCATCCGACGCATCGGAGAACCCGAGGACCCCGCCGCCATGATCACATTCCTCGCCAGCCCACTGGCGAGCTGGATCACCGGCCAGACCTACCCCGTCAACGGCGGCTACACCGTCAACCAGTAGGTGCCAGGCTCAGCTAAGGCCCAGAAGAGACTGGGGCGATTGCATGCTCACCGAGCACGCGGCGGATCGCCCCGCCCCGAGACGGAAAAGCTTCAGGTCTTTTGCCGGCGCGGCAGCCCGCCTTCGCCGGCTCTATCGTGCGTTTATAGCGCGCACGCTGACGTTCAGGCCGGTTCGGTCTGGGCCGGACGTCCCCGCGGCCGGGCGGTGGGCCAGGTTCACGCGCGTCGGCAGCTACTCCCCCATTCCGGGTAGCATCAGCCAGGCGGTGAGTGCCGAGGCGGGGTCGGGCACGATGCGTGCCTACGACGGTGGCGTGACAGCTCCAGGGCACGATCGCTCAGGAGCCGCAAAAATGAGGCCCGTGGCGGGTTAGTACCGGGGCACATGGCCGCCCCCCGCCGCATCGGCCTCTGATGGGGTCCGACCGGCGGTGCCCCAGAGCGCCAAGACCGACCCGACGATCATGATCAGGGCGCCTGCGGCGATGGCGATGGCGATGCCCGGCAGGATCGACAGCGTTTCCGTGTAGGTCGGGTTGTGGGTTGGGACGGACCCGAGGCCGAGGAGGCCGATCACGCCGATCACGGTCATCACGAGTCCGGCAGCGATCCAGCCGAGGCCACGAACGGTCCTCCCTGCCCGCAACCCCGTGATGACCACAACGACAGGCAGTCCCACCATCTGCACCCAGGTGGTGATCTTCTCACCCCGTGAGAACGCCGAGCTGGTGACCCAGCAACAGTCGTCCTGCAGGGTGCTCGTCCCAGTCTGCTTCCATCGACGCCCGCCGAGAGCATGAAGGACCTGATGTGACCAAGGCATGGCAACCGCCACAGACCAAACAACAGCCACCAGCAAGAGGATTCCTGTCAGTACAAGGCCGCTGCGTGTTAGTCCCCAGAAGGGGGAGGCCACGAGCACGAGGGCGAGGAAGCCGAGCACGGCCAGGCCGAGGCTCCACACGTCGGCCTCGTAGAATCCTGTGGCGTGTCCGGTGAAGCCGCTCTTCGGGGTCTGGAACTGGCCAACGCTGATGATCCTGGACACGATGGCCGGTAGGAGCAGTGCCGTTGCGATCCTTGGTGACCAGTACGCGCAGCACGCCGCCCCGATCATGATGGCGGCCTCCGCTAGCCAGATCGGTTCGTAGTGCTGGCGCCAAGTCGACGAGTTGAGCTCGGACCACACAGGCGAAAATGAGCCAACCAGCGAAACGACCCCGGCGAGGGCCACAAGACCGGTTCCGATCAACGGCCTATCGTCCATTCACGGAGGCTAACAACGGCTCCGGCCGCGAGACGAGCCTGGGGAGTCTGCCATGACGTGAAGTTACCTAGGCAACCTATGGAGAACCTGTGGACCCCTTCGTGCTGCCCACCTCAACAGCGGCGGCGATCATCGTCGGTACCGTGGCATCGGGCGATCTTCGCCCGATCGTTCCGATGCTGGGTGTACGAGCACCTCCTGGTAGGCGGGGCACTCTGTAGCGGAGGTGGCTTGGCTGGGGCGTTACCCGTACGCGAGCTGATGGAAGGCGGAGCGAGGGTGTTCCGAAACCCATGAGCGCCCTTGTTCTGATCACTTCTCACCGTACGTCACCCGATCCGCTGGCCTCACTAGAACTAGCCCGCTCCAGGGGGCACCGTCCCACTTGTGCTTAACCATCTGGGCTTCAGGAGCGGGCCTTTGGAGCAATACCCGAAATCCGGCATAACTGCCGTTTCGATCCGATTGGCGTTATGGACACGCCTACGATCTGACTCATGCCGCTCACGCTGAGGCCGTTCGATGCAGAAGATGAACCAGGGGCGGTGGCCGCACACGTGGCCTTGGCTGCGGAGGGTTTCACCTCCTTTCTCTTGGGCTACCAGTTCGAAATGTCATGGCTGGATTGGCTTGCCCACATTGAGTTCTACCGCGTCGGCGCGGATCTACCCCAGGACAGAGTCCGTGCTGACTTCCTCGCCGCCGAGGTTGGTGGAGAACTGGTCGGCCGCGTGTCGGTCCGTTTCGCGTTGAATGACTGGCTTGCCCGCGAGGGCGGGCATATCGGTTACGTAGTGCTTCCTGCCTTTCGACGCAAAGGCTATGCCACGGAGATGCTTCGCCTGGCGGTCGATGTTGCGCATCACGGTGGTGTTGATCGACTTCTGCTCGTCTGCGACGAGGACAACGTCGGATCGGCGACCGTCATCGAGCGATGCGGAGGCGTCTTGGAGAGTACGGCGATCAATGACAGCGGAACTTCGATACGGCGGTACTGGGTCTGACCGGTGATGACCATGATTGTCACCGGGCGTACCGGGGCACCTCGCCGAATGGAATACTCGGGAGGGAGCAAGAAACACTCCGGGCCTGCCATCCGTCGAGCATGGCCTAACGAGTTCACACAACGACCCAAGATGGGATTCGAGGCCGACAAGTTTTTTGAAGCCGTGGGAATGGGGCCATTCGTCAACTACGAGGCCGAAGACTACTTCGGATCGCCGGCGCTCGTTCTTGTCGTCGGCGACCCACTTGAGGGATTTGTGTGAATCGAGTTGGTGGACGGGATCCCGCACATATGGCAGCTAGCCGTCGACCCCGACCACGGTTGCCAAGGTCCCGGGCGTGTTCTCGTGGAGGCGCTCGCGATTGGGCAAGATCCGCACGGTTCGACTGCGATCACACCGACCACCTCTCGGGACGTTCTTTGGAATGGATCGTTCTACTAGCCTCGCGGGAGGAGTCGCCGCTCGCCAACGCGGCGTACAGGTGCTGTTCGATCGGGATGTGCACGGCGGCAGCACCCACGCAGGCGAGGGTGATCCATCGCCGGTCGAGTCGAGAGAGACCGGGGCGGCTCCAGAGCTCGCCGAAGACCGAGTCGACGACGCCATGTGACAGGCACGGCGTCATCGGCGACGGGGGTACGTCCGACGCCATGACCTAGCGGTGGTGGCGCCGTCGTCCCAGCCGTTCATGCTTCGATCTCTGAGGCAAGACTCGGTCGACCGTTCGATCCCCCGATGGCCGCCCGCTCTTGGCGCAACCGGGGCTGGGCGTCCTCGGCGTGCGAGTCGCCCGGCCGCGGGGGCAGTGCGAAGCCGGTATAGGCGACACGGCGTTCCCGTGTGGTGGGGTGGGTCGAGCGGTGAAGCGTGCAGGACATGTGCACGGTGACGTCGCCGCGCTTGGCGCGTAGGGTCACGGCGGGCAGGTCGAGCGAGTCGTCGATCTGTGCCCGGGCGATGTTCGCCCGGTGCGAGCCGGCCATGACGTCAAGACCGCCGTGGGCCTCGTCGACGGGCGTGAGGCAGATGCCAATCGTGAGACCGGCACAGAACATCGAATGCCCGCCACGATCGCAGTCTTTGTGCCACGGCAGGCACACGAGTCCGTCGACGGAATCGACCCGCTTGAGGAGCCCCTCCGCGGTGACGTCGGCGAAATGCTCGCCGAACGGATCGCCCGGACGGTGACCAACGCCGAGCAGCTCGCCGATGGCGACGTACCGGTCATCCGCGATAAGCGCTTGAAGCGCTGGTGACTTGCGCGCGAAGTCGAGGATCCGGCACGGATAGCGCTCGCCGGTGCGGGTCGTCGCCCACCAGGACGAACCGTCCTCGACTCGGGCTGCGCCAACTGCGCGGGCGAGATCGGCGTCGATCTCGTCCATCTCGGCTTCGGTGTAGACGTCGTTCAGGAGCAGGAACCCGGTCTCGGCTAGGAAATGGGCGGCCTCCGCGGTCTGCTCGCCGAGCCGGAACCGCTGGTCGAGCTCGACCGGGGACCCGTCAGAGGAACGGAGCGTCACCGCACCGGGCTGATATACAGGCCGTCCGTCGAGAAGCGAGCGGAGCACCGGATCCCACGCGCAGAAGGCCTCGTAGGAGGCGGGGTCGCCGATGACCCGGGCCCCGATGACCAGCCCCAGCGCGGTGCGTCGTTCACAGAAGAGGTCGGCGAACGCGGCACGATCGAGCGTGATACACGGATAGGTCTCGACGTGTCCGGGGACAACGTCGATGGTTTTGCTTCGGGGCGCAATCGTCCAGACCTCACCGTCCACCCGGATGGCGAGTGGGCCGAGGGCGAGCCGCGCTGCGTCGGTCGCGGCACGGCGGCCGTTTCGAGCAACCGCGTCTCGCCAGTCGACCTCGAAGAACGACTCGGGATCGGCCGGTCCTTCTGCGTTAATCGGCCGAGTGCGCATGTCCACGCTCATGATGATCCTCCCTTCGCCGATTGCCCGCATCCGAGCAGCTTGCCGAAGCGATCGGTAGCACAAACTCTACGTCACGAGTCGGGCACTTCGATCGTCTCGCTCGCGAGCCTGGGCTTCGATGGTGCCCGACCGGCGGATTGGGGTCCCCCGGCCTGCGCAGCGCACTCGGGGACTCACTGCGCATGGTCATTGAAAAAAGAGCTGCCTGAACCTGGGGCTGCAAGATAGACACTATGGCCAGCCAGGTGCAGCTCTGCCCGTTACGGATCTAAGCTCGGGCTAGCGGAACAAGGAGGACCAAGTGGACCGCGAACAGCTCAGGGCGACTCAGGCACCTCTGAAAGCTCAGTATCGGGATGACCCAGCTCGAGCGTTCATCACGCTTCACGCTGACGGACGACTCGGAGATGAGGGGGTCTCATGCTCGGTGGCGACCGGTCGGGCGATCGTAGAGGCAGGGCTGCATCCTGCCACCGGTGGCGACGGTGGTCTGGCGTGTTCCGGCGACATGCTCCTTCAAGCACTGGTCGCGTGTGCCGGAGTGACCCTGCGATCGGTCGCGATCAACCGGGGGCTGATCGTCGGAGGGAGTGTCCGGGCCGAAGGCGATCTTGATTTCCGCGGCACCCTGGGCGTCGAACGGGACGCCCCGGTCGGCTTCACGGCTATTCGCCTGCATTTCGACCTCAAGACCTCGGCCCCTCCCGAGGAAGTAGCCGATCTCGTTTCCACGACCGAGCGCTACTGCGTTGTGCTGCAGACGCTGGCAGGGACACCGAGCATCACGGTTGGCTCTGAGGCTGGCTCTGCCTAGGAACGGCCCTCCCTCGTTAAGGCTGCCGCAGACACCTCAGACAGCGCTCGCCGTGCAGATGACCATCTCCGTCAATGTTTCCCGTCAAGCAGCTCTGACCGAGTTCGAAGCGCCGAGCCCGGATTCGCCGAAATGAGACCCCGACCGATTCGGGAGATCCCTGTCGTCATCCTCGAGCCGTCTGGCGAAGCTCATCGAAGACAACCAGTGTGACGTCAGCCTACGGGCGTTGAGTCGCTAGCTGACGCCCGATCCGCAGGCCGCGTCGATCCGTCGACCGCAGTGCGCCGGACGCGTCGAGGGGCTGATCGTGGGCGCATTTTCCATCCGGCGCATTCTTACCCAACGTCGACCACGCATCGGCTCGAACGCATCGATGAGGAGGTGGGCCGAAGCCCGAGGTTGTCAGCGGAGGGGCGACCACTCCGTTGGTTCCAACAGGGCGGCGATGTACGACCGCTCCGTAACGCGAGCCTCTTCGCGCCACGTCGCGAGCTCGCCAAACCCGCGGGTGTCGCCCACCGCGCCGGTGAACGACGAGAGGTCGGCAAACGCCCATTGGACGAGGACTTCGGATTCGTCGCGCATGAGGACTTCGTATGCCCCGTGGAGTTGCATGCCTCGTCCGGCTCTGTTGATGGCAGGAGCAGCCACTCGCAGCGATTCGAGGTACGCCCCCGCCGAGCCAGCGGGGACGCCGACGGTTTCTTGGAGAACGAACGGCGCCCGACGTCCTTCTTCGATGATCTGGTCGAGCGTCGGTGTTCCCTCCCACGGCTTGAGCAGACGATCGAACCCTCCGCTGCGGTACTGCTCTTGACCTTCGGGGTGGTCGAACATCAAGTTGGTCTTGGTGAAATGCTCGATGAACCAGTCCCAACTGGTCATCTCCCACTGACCCACGACCTGGATCCAGCGACCGGTCGTCCAGTTCACCACCCATTTGCCCAGATTGCGCATCTGCGAGCCCGGAACGTTGGTGCGCTCGGTCACGGCTTTGCCGACCTTGTCGAGGTAGGCCAATGTCTTCTCTCGAACGATCGAAGCGTCGATGGTCTCGTGGTAGTAGATCGGCATCCGTCGCAGCCTCCTGGTGATGGGCCCATTGTGATGATGGTCAGGGAAGCAGGGTCAGGCGTGCCGCGGCCCCCCAGGGTTCATGCGCATACGAGGTTTGCACATCCGGGTAGCTCGTGCTCGTCGGTGGACGACCGTCCGTCCCTGGGCGAGAGGGTCACACGTGCAGATGAGTTGGCGACCACGGCGTGGAGGTTCTGGCGAGTGTGGCCAACTGTACCGCCATGCATGGCCATGACGAATGACCATGCATGGACGTTCAGTGCGTCGGTCTCCTATTCAGTCAATACCGGCGCAGGGGTGTCCCATTCATGCGTGTTTGCAGCTCGGCCCGGCTCCATTTGGGCGCCCCAGCAAATGAGGCCCGGCGGGACGAGGTTGCGGTGACGGCCGGCGCTCTCGACGACACCTCCCTCCGCAGGACAGAGCAATGCCCTACGGTCTGAGTATGGACATCAGAAGCTCCGCCGTTCAAGGAGAGAAGCGCTGGCCGATGGCCATCACGCTGCTCGCTGCCATGGTCCTGCCGTTTTTACTTCCTCCGAGATTCAGCTTGGGGCCGAGGTGGATCATCCCGGCGGTCGAAGCGCTCCTGCTGGCGGCACTCATCGTCGCTGATCCGGGTCGCATCGATCGCCGGTCGGTCTTCATTCGGGGACTCTCCATTGGGCTCGTGGTTATCCTGGTTGCTGGGGCCGCCGCAGTCACTATCCGGCTAGTGGTCGATCTCGTCAGGGGCGGACCGGAAACGAACTCACCAGGTCAGCTTCTTCGAGTGGGCTCGCTCACGTGGCTCTACGTCATCATTTCGTTCTCCTTCCTCTACTGGGAGCTTGACGGCGAGGGTCCAGAGGCCCGCTCCCGTGCGACACCGGAGTACCCGGATCTGGCATTTCCTGAGCACCTCAACCCTCATGTCGCTCGACCAGGGTGGCGACCCGAGTTCTTCGACTACCTGTACCTTGCTTTCACGAATGCCCTGGCCTTCAGTCCGACCGATGTAATGCCACTTTCTCGTTGGGCCAAACTGGCGATGGCGGTCGAGGCAACGGCTTCTCTCGTCATTGTGGGACTTGTGATTGCCCGAGCGGTCAACATCCTGAAGTAGCCCTAAGGACCCTGTTTCGCATAAGGCAATGACTGCTCAGAGACGGCCCATGTGTCGGCCAGCACCGAGAGCAAGCGGACCCTAGAACGGCAGCCCAGCACTCCCGTGGAGATCGTGGAAATCGTGGGGGTGGAGGCCGTGCAGAAGTAATGTCCCGCCACCACTCTGTCCAAACTGTTTCTTAACTCGAAAAATACGGTTGTTTCCTGTCCTAGCCGGTCGCATACGGTCGCATACCCCCAGCTCAAGGGCACGGTCGGTCACACTCGATCCTTGCGTGTAGCGGCGTTTCCAGCCGAAAAGACTGGATGAGAGTTTGGATGACCGGGTTCAGGGTCCAGGTTGTGGGAACGACATTGCGGCCTTGCCCATGCCGCTCTCGTTCGACCTCGGTTGACCGCGTATCTGGCGAACACTTCTTTGCTCGTAACCAGGGTGGTGCTGCAGTAGACATTCCGACCCGATGCACGCCCTTTGGCGCAAACATTGACCTATTCCCAAGAAGAACTGCCCTTCAGTTTTCGACGAGAACTGCACGCTCCGCAGTCCGACCGCGACCAGGCGGCTCCGGACTCGCCATATGCCTCCGGTTCACTCGCACGAGACGCTCCCGCTGTGAAACATCGCGCCGCTCTCACGATCGTCGGTCAGAGCTTCTCCTCGGTGTCGAACTTCGCCGTGGGCGTCGTCGTCGCCCGAGTTGCCGCCTCCTTCGCCTCGACAGTGCGGCTCCGGTGGCTCCAGCACGTCACCCTCCACCCGTTCCACAGAGAGGCCCGAACGCGACAGGTCACCTCCCAGTTCAACGGTGCGCTCGCTGCGGTGGACTACGCGCTGTTCGAGGCCAGCTCACGACCTGAGAGCCAGAACCTCCGGCGACGGGTGCAGCTCGTTGAGGGAGTCTTGTCGTCGTGTCCAGGGGGGAATCTGCTGGATGCTGGCTGTGGCACAGGGCTTGTGGATCGTAGGCTCTTGCTCTCGCGTCCCCGCGATTTCCGTATCACCGTGCTCGATCAGTCCCTTCCAATGATCGAATACTGCATCGCGAGCGCCTGCGACATCGGATCTCTTGCCCCTACCGTCGGTCGACTCGAGTGCATGCCCTACGCCGACGCCAGCTTCGATGTCTCCCTAGCCCTAGGCGTCTTGGAGTACGCCGATCTCGACCTGGCGATCGGGGAACTATCGAGAGTCACGCGTCCGCGCGGGCTCGTGGTCGTGAGCATGTTGAACGCACTGAGCCTCTACAGATTGACAGAGTGGTACATCTACCAGCCTCTCCTCCGAGCGTTGGGTTTTACCGAACGAGCCCTTGGACTTCGTGAGGAGAACCGCCACGGCGTCCAAAAGAGTGGCATCCGCGCCTATTCGGCCCGGGCGCTCCAGAAGCGCATGAAAAAAGCGGGACTCCTCCCGATCGACATCGTGTACTCCGACGTGACCTTTCTCGTTCCACCTCTCGACCGCGTGCAAATCCTACGGAGCAAAGCAGAACGGTACGCTCGCCAGCACGAGGCACGGGGCAAGTCCTGTCGTTTGATGGGGACCGCCTATCTCATCGTCGCAATTCGGGCGCCGGTGAATCTGCGACGGTCGAGACTCGATGAGTCGGCGACGCCGTGCGAGGGGCCCCCGGAGGCGCACTCGTATCCTGATAAAGGGCTCACCTTTATTTCCCACCCTCAAGGCCAGCGAACACGGCCGACAAGGGTCCGACCCAGGTAGGCCATTCAACCCGTGGACGACCGACAAAGCCCCGCCGGGTTCGGGTAGGCGGGGCTTTGTCGGTTCCGTTGTGAGAGTCCGTCCAAGCGGAGGCGGTTGATTTCTACCCCCATGCCCCCATCAATAAACCCCAGGCGGCCCGACTACCCGAGCTGCGATTGGTCGGCTACCCCGGCGGAACTCCCGTTGAAATCGGCCTCAAGCGACCGCTATTTTCGGCCGACCGGGCTTTCCGTGCTCGTGGCGCGCAGGAAGAACCGACCCCGCCGCCGATTTTACAGGAGGCGCGGAGGTTATGGATCGCAGACAATGTGGCCACCTGTCCCGCCATGGACCGTCACCACGAAGTCGACGATGCGTAGGCCACGATCACCCAATCGTGGAGATGTGGGTACAGATGGCCAACGGCAAGGTCCGTCCCCGCGCGGATTCCTCGTTGGGCACTCTCGGAGGCGATCAGGCACGGCCTCGTTCTCGAGCGGAGGCCGGAAGAGCCGGTGTCTGCTGCCGCCCGGCCCATGGCATCAGGGTTCAAATCCGGCGGGACCGGCCTGCCCATGCTGCCCTTCGGCGCCGCGTTGCAGTCCACGGGACCCGGTGGCCTTAGTGACTACGGCGGCGGTGACGACATCGGTCGGATAGGTCCGCATGGCCCGGAAGAGGAAGACGACGCTCGCACCGAGGGGGAGGAGCATGATGACGAAGGTCCACCGCAGACCGGAGTAGGGGTGGCTCCCGCTCAACAGATCGGACAGAGCGCCGAACAGCAGCGGGGCCAGCGCCTGGGCGCCGGTACGGACGAAGGTGCGGATGCCTTCGGCTCGACCCCACAAGAACGCCGGCATGATGTCGAGGCGTGCCGCATCAATCGGAGGATTTTGGGCGGACAGGGCGGCGCCGGCGAAGATCATGTAGGGCAGCGCGGTGAAAGAGCTGTGGGTGGCCAGAGCCGGGATGAAGAGGGCGACGGTGATGACCGCCGCGTACGCTCCCACCTGAATACGGGCCTTCAGGTGCCCATGCGCTAGGAGTCGGTCGCTCAGTGGCCCCGAGACCAGGACGCCGGCCGCTGCGCCCACCCCGACGACCAGCATGAGTCCGTTGGCCAGAACCTGATTGACGTGGTACTGCGCGTGTACGAACTCGACGCCGAAGGTCTGTACCCCGGCCAAGAAGTAGTACGCACACGCCCCCGAGACGATGAGGGCCACGTTCGTCCGGACGTGCAGCACATAGCTCGCAGCAGCCATGAATCCCATACGCCCCACCGTCCCTTCACGTACCAACCGGGGGTCAGGGGCGATGTTCCGCTCGAGCGCCAGGCGCTGGGCGTCGGTAACCCTGTCCGTTTCCACCTCGGGCTCGGGGGCGTCGGTAACCCTGTCCGTTTCCACCTCGGGCTCGGGGGCGTCGGCAACCAAGGGACGGTACTGGGGCTCCGCGAACAGTGCCCCCTGGCCGCCGCGAGCGGGCTCTGGTAGCCGGAAGACCAGGTAGGCGAGGAAAAAGGCCGGGATGGCCAAGATCACGAATGCGGCGCGCCACGAGAGTGCGGCGATGTCGCCGGTGATGGCGAACCCTACGCCGGCACCGACCAGCTCGCCCGTCAGGATGAAGCTGTAGATCCGACCCCGTTCACGCCCCGGGAAGTAGTCACCGACCAGGGAGGCCACGATCGGGCCGGCCGCCGCCGTGACCACCCCCAACGCCAGGCGCGTGAGCAGCAGCTCCCCGAACGAGCGGGCCAGCGCGCTCCACAGCATCGCCACGCCCCACAGCACGACCGTGGTCGACAACGTCCAGGTTCGCCGCACTCGGTCGGCCAACACTCCGAAGGGGACGGCGGCGATCGCGCCCACCAACGAGCTCACCGCCACCAAGAGTCCGATATCAGTGTTGTTAATGTGAAGATGCGCGCGCAGCTCTATGGCTGAGGCTCCCACCGTGGCGGCGTCGGCGCTGCTCAGTGCCAGCACTCCGGCGAGCACGAGAATGATCTGGGCTCGGGTGGGGCCGCCGAGGGCGACGGTCAGTCGCGAGCCGACCGCGCTGGCGCCGGCGCGGGCACTGCGGCCCACAGCGTGGGCGACGTCACGCAGCGGTTTGGATCCACGGTTGCGGGCTACCCACTCCGCTTCGTCGCTCGGCACGCGCCGAGCCTATGGCGGGTTCACTCCCGTGTGAACGGCCTAGGGTCCTCTTTTTGGCTCTGCGGCCTCGGCTGGACTTGGTACGTCTGGGGAGGCAATCGGAGCGACGACCTGGCGCAGCGGACTCTCGCGAGAGATCACCGGGTTGACCCTGGTCTGAGGAGGATCAGAGGGAGTAGCCCCGTCTGCCGGGACACGGTGCCACCTAGGGATACCCCTGCTGCTGGCTAGGTCTGGCCGACCGCCTCGGAGCGGCCGACGGGTCAGAGCAAGGACTCGACTACCCGGACATTGTGACGCTCGGGGTCAAGTGCGTCGCGCACGAGGGAACGAAAATTGCTGACTCCCTCACGGCCGAACGGCTGGCCCGTGTAGCGCTCTTGGCTGACGGCAACCTCAACGAAGATCACGTCTCCCCAACCATGTCGAATGCTGACACCTGTCACGACCCCAGGACCGGCGTCTGGGGCCGCATCGGCCACGGCTCGTAGAACTCTCTTCGAAATATCTGCGGCGAGCGGGGCCATGTCTCTTATCCTCGCCAACCATTCCACATCCGATTAGGGCCAAAGGTCCCGAGTTGGACTCAGCTCCCGTGTGGCTCGTTCGAGGCAAGGGTATCAATCGCCAGGTTGATAACCCACCACTGAGCGGGGTGCGGATCGCAGACCGTGGTGCGGAACGTGGCTCTCACGTCCTCAACGTGAAGCGATGGGTTCTCGTTTAGCGGACAAGTTGAGGCGCGTGCTTCAACGCTGCATACACTTTGCGAGCGATACCCGTGCCGGAACCGTTTCTCCCATCGGAGCACTTGTGGACCTGGGCGATTCGAAGACTGTTTCGCTTGCCCGTGCCGACGCCGCCTCTTTGACGGCGGCGGTCCCATAGATGGCCAACTCGAACCGACCCCCAATGGCACGGCTGGTCGGCCTCGCTATTACTGGTCGATTACGAACGGTACGTGCAGAGCCTTGGCGGACCTCATCCGGACGTGCTCCCCCGGTCATCCGGACGATTGTGCCTCCGGGCGAGCTGCCGGTGCCAGGACCGGACCAGCGCGGTCGCGGGCGTCGACGTTGGCGCCCACCGGTCACCCCCTGGACCTCGCCCACGGCACGGATCCTTCAGGAGGAGAGGACCGAACCGAAAAGGCTCTCCATGGCCTGCCAGTGGCG
Source organism: uncultured Acidimicrobiaceae bacterium (assembly GCA_963779735.1). GTDB lineage: Bacteria > Actinomycetota > Acidimicrobiia > Acidimicrobiales > RAAP-2 > Bog-473. The sequence continues at coordinate 88,610 of CAVZZJ010000007.1, read as the reverse complement.
TTCGGCGGCGGCTTCGTCGTAGCTCGAGTTGTCGGGGACGGCGAAGCCGTGGTGGGCGGAGTATGTCTCAATCGTGTGGGCGACTCCGGCCTCGGTCAGGGCCTTCTCGAGGAGGTTTTTCTGCTCGTCGGGAAACGACTGGTCCTCAATCGCCCCGGCCACGTAGATGGTCGCCCTGATGGCGGCCGCCTTGTGGTGGGGGCTATCGGGGTCGTCCTCCTTGGCGATGTTTCCCCCGTGAAACGAGGCGGATGCTGCGATCAGATCACCTAGGTTCGCAGCGGTGATGAGCGACAGCCGACCGCCCATGCAGTAGCCGGTGGTCCCGACGCCGCCGGGCTTCTTCGCGGGAATCGTGTGCAGGTAGTCAACAAAGGCCTGGGCGTCTCGGACCGCCAGGTCGGCGGTGTAGTCCCGCATCATGCCTATGATCCGCTCCGTCGTCTCCTTGTTCTCGAACGCCGTACGCATGTCGACCGGCTCGTAGGGGCCGTTGCGATAGTAGAAGTCGGGCACCAGCACGACGTAGCCCAGCCCGGAAAGCCGCTCGCCCATCTGGCGAATCGTGTCGCGCATCCCCCCGGCGTCGGCGAACATGATCACCGCCGGCCACGGTCCCTCACCGTCGGGGATGCTCAATGCTGCCGGGCAAATCCCGTCCGCGGTCTCGATCTCCACGCTGCGTTGCGCCATCGGATGTCCTCCCGTCGTGAACCTTTTTCTGCGACCGTATCAGCACCTGGCCACGTCAACGAGCCGGCGCTTCACCGCCGCTCGGTGGTCTAACACGCTGCGGACTTGTCTAATGGTGCAAGTAATCACAGTTGACGGCATCGCGACGTAATAGGCGATATGCCGAGAGTGAAGAGATGGCCAAACAATGTGGGCACCCCATTTGGGTAGTATACCTCTGTAACAGAGGTATACTACGGATATGCCGCCGGAGTCTTCTGCCAACACCGCACTACAGGCAGAACGACCAGGTCACCGAGATGAGCCCTATGAAGTGGTCGCTCACGCAGACGAGCTTTTGACGGTGATGGCATCCATCCGTCGGAGTGGACGGCTCCTGGCCCGACAACCAGTTGAGCTCTCCACCCTTACCGGCTCGCAGCTCGACTTGGTTCGCCTCGTCCTGCGCCGTCCTGGAGTGTCGGTGACCCAAGCGGCCGAAGAACTCCGGCTGGCTCCCAACACCGTGAGCACTCTGGTTCGTCAGCTGACCGATGAGCATCTGCTGACCCGCCGGGTTGATCAACAAGATCGACGGGTGGCACGCCTCGACCTCGCCCCCGCCATGCGACGCAAGGTCGGGGCGTTTCACGACCGTCGGGTGGCGATGCTGGTTTCGGCCATTGCTCTGATGTCAGCGAGTGACAGACGCCGCCTGGCCGATTCGGTGGCTGTACTCGAACAACTGGCAGGACGACTCCAAGAACAAGAGTCTGCCGGTGTATGAGACGGCCTCATTCATCGGCGTCGCCACAGTTGGCAGTGGCTCGCCGGGGTCGCCGGCATCGTGTTGTTGGAACTGAGTACCCTCCCGCGATGAATGGCCTACCCACATGAGTGCCGTGACGCGTCCACTATCGAGCGCGAGGGAATTTCGTCTCGGCGGGCCCAACGTCGAAGCGCCGATATCGCCCAACTACAAATGGGTTGCCCTTTTCATATCCACCCTGGGCATGCTCATGGCGACCATCGACGGCACCATCACGCTGATCGCTCTGCCCGACATCTTCCGGGGCATCGGCATTGACCCTCTCGAGGCGGGCAACAGCTTTTTCTTGTTGTGGATGATTCTGGGCTTCTTGGTGGTGACCAGCGTCTTGGTGACCACGTTGGGACGCCTCGGCGACATCTATGGCAGGGTCCGCACCTACAATCTCGGCTTTGCCATCTTCACCTTCTTCTCGCTCCTCCTCACCGTGACCTGGATGTCGGGTCATGCGGCGGGAATCTGGTTGATCGTACTGCGGGTCTTCCAGGGAGTCGGCGCCGCCATGCTGATGGCGAACTCAAGCGCCATCTTGACCGACGCCTTCCCCCGCTACCAACGCGGGATGGCCATGGGCGTCAACCAGGCAGCGGCGATGAGCGGGACGTTCATAGGGCTGGTACTCGGCGGCATCTTGGCCCCGATCAACTGGCGGCTCATCTTCTTGGTCACAGTACCCATCGGTCTGTTTGCCACCGTCGTGGGCTACCTCAAGCTGCGCGAGTTGAGCGAACGACGACCGGCGAAGATCGACTGGCCGGGCAACATCACCTTTGCCCTCGGGCTCATTTTGGTGATGGTTGGCATCACCTATGGGATCGAGCCCTACCGGCGCAACACAATGGGCTGGACGAATCCGTTCGTCCTCACCTGTCTGGCGCTCGGCGTCGTGCTCCTGGTCGCCTTCGCGATCATAGAGACCAAGGTCGCCCAACCGATGTTCCGCCTCCAGTTATTCAAGATCCGCGCCTTTTCGGCCGGGGTCTTCGCCAGCTTCCTGATGGCGCTCAGTCAAGGCGGACTCATGTTCATGCTCATCATCTGGCTGCAGGGAATCTGGCTGCCCCTCCACGGCTATGACTTCGCCCGCACGCCCTTGTGGGCTGGCCTCGCCATGCTCCCCCTCACCGCGGGCTTCTTGCTGTCGGGCCCCATCTCGGGTGTCCTCTCCGACCACTACGGCGCCCGACCGTTCACCAGCGGTGGCCCGATCGCCAGCGCCGTCTGCTTCGCGTTGCTGGAGTTCATGCCGATTGACTTTTCCTACCCGATCTTCGCCCTACTGCTCTTTGCCCTGGGGCTTAGCATGTCCATGTTCGGCTCACCGAACCGGGCCGCGGTTATGAACAGCCTTCCGCCTGAGCACCGGGGGGCGGGGTCGGGAATGAACACAACCTTCATCAACTCTGCCCAGGTCCTCTCCATCGGGATCTTCTTCACCTTGCTCATCGTCGGGCTCTCCCCCTTGTTGCCGGCCAGTCTCTACCACGGTCTGGTCGCCCACGGCGTGTCAAAACGCGCAGCCATGCGGGTCTCACACTTGCCCCCAGTCTCCACTCTCTTCGCCGCATTCTTGGGCTACAACCCGGTGCAGCATCTTGTAGGCCCAAGCGTCTTGTCTCACCTCAGCACCGCCCAGCAGGCGACGCTGACGGGTCGGAGTTTCTTCCCATCGCTGATTGCCACGCCGTTTCGATCGGGCCTCAATGCCGCTCTCGACTTCGCCATCGTGGCCAGCCTGTTGGCGGCAGCTGCATCGTGGACACGTGGCGGACGTGACGTCTCCGGCGAGGCTTCAGCATGGGAGAGGGCCGAACGGACCGAGGTTCTCGACAACGGCGATCACCGCGACGTAGGAGACGAGGCAGCGTTCACTACGAACGGAACTAACCAGATGAGCACTACCAATGCGCAGATCACCATCTTCACGCCCGACGAGGTCGGCCTCTGAGGTGTCCCGAGAAGAGGACGCCAAAGGAGAGGTCGTGGCCGTCCACACGTGCCGCCTAAAAGGGCGTGGGGACGTACCGCAGCGGAAGGTTTGGCTCGGCGTAGCCATCGGCCTTCGCGCGCTTCGGCAGGGTGACGTCACGCGGGGTGAGCGGCTCGTACGGTATCTGGCTGAGCAGGTGGCTGATGATGTTGAGCCGACCTCGCTTCTTGTCGTCGGTGTGTGCGACATACCAGGGTGCCCAAGCGGTGTCACTCGCGGCGAACATGGCGTCCCTAGCTCGTGAGTAGTCGTACCAGCGACTGTAGGACCGCAAGTCCATGTCAGACAGCTTCCAGATCTTCCGAGGGTCTTTGATACGACTTTCCAGGCGGCGGGTCTGCTCGTCAGGGCCGACCTCGAGCCAGTACTTGAGCAATAGGATCCCAGAGTCAACCATGGCTTTTTCAACCCCCGGCAGCTGATCGAGGAATCTCTTTGTTTCATCCTGCGTGCAGAATCCCATTACCGGCTCGACGCCCGCTCGGTTGTACCAACTGCGGTCGAAGATTACGACCTCGCCGGCCGCTGGAAAGTGTTGGATGTACCGCTGTATGTACATCTGCGACTTCTCCCGCTCGTTGGGGGCAGGCAGGGCGACGACCCGGAATACGCGTGGGCTCACCCGTTCGGTTATTCGCTTGATCGTGCCTCCCTTCCCGGCGGTGTCGCGGCCTTCGAACACAATGCAGATCTTTGCTCCAGTCGCCCTGACCCACTCCTGCACGGCGACAAGTTCGGCGTGCAGAACTTTCATTTCCCGCTCGTACTCTTTGCGCTTCATCTTTGGTGGCCGACTAGGTTGAACTTCCTGGTCATTGTCCTTTTCGTCCTTCTTGGTGGCCATATCCTCGTTCCTCCTATGGGTGACGCGACTGCGATGTGGTCAAGAGCTCAGAGGGAGGGCTCAGTCACGCGATTGGCCACCGGCAATGGCACGGGAGCACTCATCCTTCGACGTGCGATCCACTTTCCGGCCTCCCATAAGAGGAGTAGCACGACGGCGGCGGACAGTGCCAAACCCCACTGTCGGGGGGTCAGCTGGGTCGTACCGAGGAGTCGCTGCAAAAAATCTGCCTGGGTGACGAGGAATGCTCCGGCTAGTTCCGCCAGAGCGATCCGGTTCATTCGCGAGCTATTGAAGGTGTCGACGGAGAAAATGGTCTCCGTCTCGCTGCGCGCCTCGAAAGCGGCGACCACAAGCATCAGTGAGAAGGCAACCAGGCCAATCGACCGACCAACGTCGATATTGCCGTAGTGATTGTTCCCGAATGCGATCATTCCCAGATTGCCAACAGCAATGTAGAGACCGACGAGGCCGCTAGTGAACATGACGGGGATGGTCAGGATGGACTGTCCACGTGGACGAGGCTGGCGGCGCATTAAGCCGGGCGTCTCCTTGTCGAACCCCAGCGCGACGCCGAAGGGTGCGTTGACGGCGAAGTTGATCCAGAGGATTTGCGCCGGGGTGAAGGGCTGTCCGGCGGCGAGATCCAGCAAGCTCGCGCCGAGAAAGGTGAGGACAAACGCAACCAGCTCGAGCAGGACAAAGCGGATGTACTTGTTGAGGTTGTCAAAGAGCTTGCGGCCCTGACCAACCGCAAAGACGATGGTGGCGAAATTGTCGTCCGAGAGGATCATCCGTCCTGCGTTCTTCGCCACCTCGGTGCCACTTCCCATGGCAACCCCGATGTCGGCCGCCTTGATGGCGGGGGCGTCGTTGACGCCGTCGCCGGTCATGGCAACGACGTGGCCTTTCTTCTTGAGTGTCTCAGCCAGCAGGACCTTGTGCTCTGGGGCGACTCGGCCAACGACGCCGATGTGCTCGATCCGCTCGAGGCGCTCCTTTTCAGATAGAGCGGCGAAATCGGCACCCAGGATGGCCTCACCAGGGATGTCGAGCTGTTTGGCGATCGCGGCCCCGGTGATAACGTCATCACCGGTCACCATCCTCACCTGTATGTGCGCCGCCTGCGCTTCAGCTACTGCGGCCTTCGACTCTGTTCGAGGCGGGTCGACCATCCCAACGAGGCTTGTGACCTCCAAGCGCTCGACCAGCACGAGGAGATCGCCGTTCGGGTCAAAGGTCGCTGCATCAAGATCGCGGAACGCGCCCGCCATGACGCGAAGGCCGGCCTCTCCCATCCGCCGCGCGTTCTGTTCGGCACCCAAACGGAGCGTGTCGTCCCAGGCGATACTTGTTCCGTTCGACAAGGCAGTGGCTGCGCGCGCCATCACCGCTGGCGCCGCACCCTTGACGAAGCACCGGACGATGTCGTTCCCGGACTCGTCCTTAGCCTGGTTGAAGGTGGCCATGAGCTTGTACGTGGGGTCGAACGGCAGGGTCGCGATTCGTGGTAGCTGATCACGGGTCGTATCAATAGACATGCCAGCCTTATGCGCCAGCACGAGCAGGGCACCCTCGGTTGGATCCCCCACGACCTTGCCCTCGACAAGCGTGGCGTCGCTGGCGATGACGTACGGAAGAATTGCCGCCTCAATCGTGTCGGTTTTGCCGGCCGGGTGGGTGATCTTCCCCTCCAAGCTATAACCGCTTCCCGTGATCGCATAGCGGTCCGTCGGATCAACGACCTCGACGACCGTCATCTGATTCATCGTCAGTGTCCCGGTCTTGTCCGAATTGATCGCCGATGTGAACCCGAGTGTCTCGACCGAAGGCAAGTCTTTGACGATCGCCTTCTCCTTCGCAAGCTCGACGCTACCGAGCGAAAGGACCACCTGAACGACCATCGGCAGAGCAAGTGGAATCGCTGCGATGGCCAGCGCAACGGCGGTGTCGAACAGCATCGTCCACGACTGACCACGACTCAGGCCGAGCGCGAACATCACGATCATCGTGAGGCCAGCGGCGGCCACGATCCACAGCGTGAGGGTGTTCATCTGCTTCGTGAGCGGTGTCTCCTCCTTCGCCGTCCCCGAAAGCATGTGTGCGATCTTCCCGACCTCGGTGTTGCTTCCGGTCCCGGTGACGACCACCACCCCGCTGCCGTGAGTTACGGGGGTGTGCATGAAGGCCATATTTGACTGCTCACCGGGTCCGACTTCCCTGTCAGACAGTGTGGCGGTGTCCTTCGCCGACGGTAGGCTTTCGCCCGTCAACGCCGACTCATCGATCTGGAGCGCGCTCGACGACACAATCCGCCCGTCCGCTGGTACCTCGTCACCCGCGGCGATCAGCACAACGTCGCCGACCACCAGCTGCTCCGCTGGGATCTGTGCCTCCGCCCCATCGCGCCGCACACGTGCCGTCGCCTTCATCATCGATTGAAGTGCGTTCATTGCGCTCTCGGCCTTCCCCGCCTGGCGCAGACCCACCACCGCATTGAACAGCGAAATGACGACCAATACGATAGCGGTGGTCCACTCCTTGATCGCCAGCGAAACGATCGCCGCTCCCACCAGAATGAGCTGCATGTAGCTCGTATACTCAGCCAGGAAACGTCGAACCGCCGATGGTGGTTGCTCTACTGGCAGTGAGTTCGGACCGTCCCGCCCAAGCCGCTCCCGGGCCTCAGTGGCGGAAAGGCCAGAATCCACGACCACCCCGAGCTTGGCGACGACCACCGCGGGGTCAAGGGCGCACCAGCGCTCTTCGGCCGGCGGTGAAGACTCACTGGTTACCTGTGTAGCTGGCATCACCACTTCACCGTGTTTCTAATCGGATGACCCATTGGCTTGCCTCCCCACTATCCGCTCCAGCGTGACGACTGGCGAATGTCAGCCTTCCTTCACTACCAGGTGGCTCGACACCTGCCTCGTTGGTGTCAGGGCAACTCCGATCAACCTTACCCTCTGACCGGCAGATCAAATGGAAAGCCCTCCCATAGAGTCGCCCGACCTTGCCCACTGGCCCGTCCCTGAGAGAGCGTCGAGGCCCTCACTCCGTTGAGCGCAACCTGGGCTCCGGTCACAACGATCGTCAACTGGCGAAAGCCCTCGTCGAATAGTTGATCGATGATGAACAGGAGCGACCTACTCGTTGGGCGGTCGGCAACACCAACCAGTCGTACGAGCACGGAGGTCGGGCCATCTTCGATCCAGATCTCAAGTACCGGGTCCATCTTGTCGTCGGCAAGGTGCATCAGACATCGCCAATCCACCATGGAATCGACCGGGTGGAAACGAACTACCCCGTCATGGGTAGTTGCTCTACCCTTGGGAGCAATCCGCAACGGCTAGCGCGTCGGTGACATGGACGCGACGCGACCGGGCCATGCCCTGCCCATGGCTGCTCGAACGGCGTCCACTCGGAGAGCGAATGGTTCGTAAACTGCGCGTCACGGGTCCGGCTGCTGTCTCTTGAGTTTCATTGCGACAAACCTCAAGGCTCGAACGATGGCTCAAGCGATCGTGTCGGCGAGGGGCTGCGAAGGAGGACCGTCGCAGCCAGCCCGGCGAAACCGAAAACGCCCACCACGATCATGGCAAGCGCGTACGACCGGGCGGGGGTCGTGAGGCCGGAAACCAGGATTGTGCCAGCGATGGCCGTGCCGAACGTCGAACCGAGGTTGGAGATGCTGCGGGACAACCCGGATATCTCGCCTTGAAGCTGTTCGGGAAACGCTGACTGCACGCCATTGACGGACGGGGTAAGCATCACACCGAGTCCGAGGCCGATGAGCAAGAGTCCAGGAGCGAAGGCCCATGCGCTTGGGGAGTGTTTGACGATGCCCAGGAGAAAGCCCACGCCTGCGATGGTCGTTACGAACCCTGCCAGAATGAGACTCTTCTGCGAGAACCGCTTGGCAAGCCGGCCAGCTGCAAGAGACGATGCCAAAATACCCAGGGTGGCAGCCGTGAAAATCACGCCAGTTTGAATGGCGCTTTACCCACGCACGACCTGCAAGTATGCGGACACCACGAACGACGTTCCCATCAGCATAAGCCACTGGATGTTCTGGGTGGCGAGTCCGAGGTTCGACGTGCGATTGTGGAAAAGCTTCGTTGAGAGCAACGCCTCCTTTCCGGCGCGTTCACGAGGGCGGATCCACATGAAGAACACTCCGAGAAGTAACGCCCCGATTACGAGCAAGATCGCCATAAGAATGAGGTTGTTGTCCGCCGCCAGGATCCCCAGCACGAAGATCACTAATGGCTATCGCCAATCCGATGTAGGCCGAGCCAACGTTGGCACCGCCGCTCTTGGAGAGGGTCTCCCCGTATAGGACAATGCCGAGAACGACGCTCGCGAATAACGAGACGGAGTTGCTCGAAGCCAGTGCCGGTGCCAGCACGCCGGTCTTCAGCGCCGACTGTTGCAAGGGCCTGAACCACCATGAGCGACGCTCGATCGAGGGCGGCTGCTTGCAGGACCCATCCCACGGCTTGTGAGATCGCACCCGCCAGCCAAATCGGTTTGTGCAGGATCTGGATCAAAAACCGCGGATCGTCCTCGGTGGCCTCGGTTTCGATGGTGCCCTTCTGCTGGAGCACGCTTCCCAACGCGAACGCCATAGCTGCAACGATCGCCAGGGCCTCGCCCACAGGAGCATCCTAACGAGGAGGAACTCTTCAGCCATGGGTCTCGGGCACGTTCACAAGAAAGGGCCTAGGATCCCTAGTCGTTGCCTAGGTAGGTCCCTCGACGGAGTCCTGATTTCTTCGAGCGGGGAGACGCCAATCGCCAGGGAGGCGCGCAAGGCTATGGGTACTGAGATGACGGTTGCAATCAAAGAGGCCAGAACCAAAGGACGCCAACAGCACCTCTCGGCACAAGAGAGAGCGGCAGCAGGGAAGGCGGCACGCTCACGGGCGCCCCGCTCAAAGCAGGGAGAGTGGTCCCTCGCCCAACGCACCTGCGACCCTCTTGAGCTACTCGGCGAGCAAGCGTCGACCCGGGCCCCCGATCTGGTGCCGATTCGCCATGGGCGGATGGCCGCGTCGCCCTTTTCCTACTATCGGGGCGCCGCCTATCCGATGGCCGCCGATCTATCCTCGGTCGCCCGGACGGGGCTGGAAGTGCAGCTCTGTGGTGATGCCCACCTGGCCAACTTCGGCGGATTCGCCTCCCCGGAGCGGGACTTCGTCTTCGATCTCAATGACTTCGACGAGACCAACCCCGGCCCATTCGAGTGGGACGTGAAACGACTCGCAGCGAGTATCGAGGTCGCCGCACGAAGCAGGAACTTTGATATGAAGCTTCGAGGCGAGCTAGTCGTCAGGTCGGTCCGGTCCTACCGCGAGGCGATGCGACAGTTCGCCGGTGAGCGAAACCTCGATGTCTGGTATGAGCGCCTCGACCTGGCGAGCATCATGGCACGTTGGGGTGCTGACGCTAGCCGCGATGTGGTGACGAACTTCCAGCGACAGGTAGCCAAAGCGCAAACGAAGGACCGGTTGAAGGCTTTGGCCAAGCTCACGTGCGAGGTGGACGGGGAGCTGCGGATCAAGAGCGATCCTCCACTCATCGTGCCGGTCGAGGAGCTGTTCAATGAGCTGGAAGCCGAGCAGATCGAGGACGTGATTCATCGGGCGATGCGTTCCTATCGCCGCTCCCTGGCCGGCGATAGACGTCGCCTGTTGGAGAGTTATCGATTCGTCCACTTGGCGCGAAAAGTCGTCGGCGTCGGGAGCGTCGGAACCCGAGCCTGGGTTGCGCTCATGCTCGGGCGTGACAACGACGACCCGCTCTTCATACAGGTCAAGGAGGCAGAAGCCTCGGTGCTCGAGCGGTTCGTTGCCAAGAGCGCGTTTGAAAATCATGGTCAAAGGGTGGTCGAGGGCCAAAGACTCATGCAGGCGGCCAGTGACATCTTCCTCGGTTGGGAGAGAAGCCTCTCCCCCGACGGCGTCAAGCGGGACTTCTATTTTCGACAACTTTGGGATTGGAAGGCGTCGGCCGATATCGAAACGATGCCCCCGGAGGGATTCGCCATCTACGGCCAGATGTGTGGGTGGACGTTGGCGAGGGCTCACGCGCGATCGGGCGATGCCATCGCCATCGGTTCGTATCTCGGCGCGAGCAGTACCTTTGACCGGGCAATGGTCGAGTTCGCCCGTAACTATGCCGACCAGAACTCCGACGACCACAAAGCGCTCGTCGACGCCATCGCCGCAGGCGTCATCAGGGCCGAATCCGGGGTGTAGTCACACCTGATCTTTGACTCCGTAGCGACCCCGCTCAATCCTCCGGAGCCCGTGTCCCCGTATCGCCCATCTGCGCCTCGACGGCTCGATGAACGTTCCCGTGACTGCGGTCGTTGCCGAGACGGTCGATGAAGCCGTCGCGCCGGAGGACCTCCTCGACTGCCGGCTTGACCCGGGCGAGCCGCAACGTCACTCCAGCCTGGTTGGTTAGGTCGAGAATCTCGCCCATTTTGGCCGATCCTTGGGAATCGATGAAGTCGATTCCTTCGCAGTCGAGCACGATCCCGGCGACGCCGGGCGTCGATAAGGCCACCTCTCGCACCCGGTCCTCGAGCGCATCCGAGGTGGCGAAGAACAAGCCCCCGTCGAGTCGCAGGATCACGACACCGGGGACCTGCTCGTCGGTCGGATGCTCGTCGAGTTCGCGGTAGACCTGCGTCCCCCGCTCGCGGGCCAGCAGGGGCATCGGGGGGCGAGTTGCGACAGAGATGAGCCAAAGCAGCGACAGCCCGATTCCGATCATGACACCCGCGAGGACCCCGAACGCGAGCGTCCCGGCGATGGCGACCACCGCGATCCAGAAGTCGAACCGTTGTACCCGGAATAGTCGGTGCACCTCGGGAACGTCCATCATTCCCATGACCACCGCCTCAATGATTAGTGCGGCCAGCACGGGCTTGGGCAGCTTGGAGAACAGCGGCGCCAGCACCAGCAAGGTGAGCAAGACGATCACGCCAGACGTCAAAGAAGCCAGCCCGGTGCGTGCGCCGGAATGGTCATTGAGCGAGCTGGCCGACAGGCTGGTGGACACGGGCATACCCTGGAACAAACCGGCACCGACATTTGACATTCCCTGAGCCACGGACTCCTGGTTGATATCAATGCGGTAGCGGTGCTTGGCCGCGAACGCTGAGCTTCGACAAAACCAATGGCAGGGCACGGCCTAATAAGGCATAGTGAGACCGGTGGTCTGCATCTCAGACCATTCCCACCAGCGAGGAGGTCCCATCATGGCAATTGACACGTTTTTCGCCTACTGCGGCGTCTACGCCGACGCGGAGGACGCCCTGTCGGACTATGACGCCGTCCATGACCTTCATTCCAAGGAAGGGTTGATCGACGCTTATGACGCAGCAGTCATAGAGCGCAAGGCTGACGGCAAAGTAAAAATTGTCAAGAAGCACGAGACACCCACCAGGGTCGGCGGTGTGCTTGGAGGCGGCGTCGGCCTGGCAACTGGATTGGTTATCGCCTTGTTCCCCGCGGCCGCCATCGGAGGGGGCCTCCTCCTCGTTACCGGTGGTGGAGGGGCGATCCTCGGCTCTGTGGCCGGCCATGCTGCCGCCGGCATGAGCCGTAGCGATCTCAAGGAACTGGGTGAAAATCTGGACAACGGTCAAGCCGGTCTCGTGGTCGTTGCTGTCTCGGACATGCAGGCGAAGGTCGAAGCGGCAATGAAGCGAGCCCAGAAGGTAGAGGCCAAGGAGCTGAAGGCCGACCAGAAGGCCATCGAAGAAGAAGCGAAGAGCGAGTCAAAGTAGGAGCAAACGCCGCACCGTCGCACTTTGCACAGGCTTTTGTGACATTGGCCCTCCAGCTAACGACGACGTCCACACCACGGGGTTGGCGGCAAACGGCTTCGAGGTTGCCCTTCGGGAAACCCTAGCTTGGCCAAGCCTGGCAGGATCTTTGTGGGACCGACCAACAATACGGGCGTCGATGCTAGGACTACCGCACGGGTCGGGCTCCCCTGGGCACCCTCCAGCGGGAAAATGGTTATTGCGGGCCCACCATGAGGTCAGGTCCGAGGACCAAGAACCGCGAGACGTCCATCAAGGTGTGGAACCGTGATCTCACGCCACCCCGCCAATTCGCGGTACGCCATGCCCTTGGGGGACTAAGAATTCCGTGAGGGCCGGGCGCACGTGGGCATCGGGTGCGCTGGCGTCCTGGCCAGAGGGCGACAAAGATCGACGGCATGGACGCCGAGTTTCCGCCCTCGACTGAGGACCTGCTCACCAAAATGGCGGACTGCGCGCTCGAAGGCCGGTCGTTCGCCCGACGGGCACTGCACGACCTCTCGGCGGTGGACCACGCCGTCTACCAGGCCATCGCCTCCACCTCGACCCCCACGATCGACGTACCCCTTCGACATCTCTCCAACGCGGCGAATCGCTCGCTCATCTGGGTGGCAGCAGCGGCCGCGACGGGCGCCTTCGGCGGCCATCGCGGGCGCCGGGCGGCTGTTGCCGGTTTGGCAGCAGTGGCCGCCTCGTCGGCTGTATTGAACGTGGGGCTGAAGCAGCTCTCCGAGCGGACGCGGCCAGACCGCGACCGCGCCAGCGTGATCCGGGGCCGCCACACCAGGATGCCCCACTCTTCGTCCTTCCCATCCGGGCACTCCGCGTCCGGTTTCGCATTCGCGACCGCCGTCGGTCAGAGATCCCCGCTATGGCCGTCCCGCTCCGGTTCCTGGCGGCTGCGGTCGCGTACTCGCGCGTCCACTCGGGAGTCCACTACCCCGGGGACGTCGTCGTAGGCTCGCTCGTCGGCGGGGCTGTCGGGCTGATGCCCGGCTCGCTGGTCGCTGCTGGGAATCCGACGACCCCTAAGTCGCACCCTGTCGCCGAGCCCCGAATTCTCCCCGAAATCTGAGGCTGTTCCTGCTTTACGGAATGCTCGGGGCGAGTAGCAACAGGCTCGCCATCGCTCCCCCATTGGCCTGTTCGCCTAGACTCTTGCGGAAGGGTCGGGCCGTATCCGAAGAGGCGGCGGTCGACCACCGTTCCGGGTCAGTGCGATAATCGCCATATGTCTGCCGATCTGCTCGAAATCCAGCGTCTCTTGTTCGACTACGCCTGGGGATGCGACGAGGGCGACTGGGCGTTGCTGCTGTCGGTGTTCAGCGAGGACGCCGAGCTCGACTACTCGTCCACCGCGGGCCCTGTGGGTGGCCGGGATGAGGTGGTGGCCTGGCTCGCTTCGTCCCTATCGGGAATCCGGATCCAGCATGTCGTATCCAACTTCCGGATCGACGTGACGGGCGACTCGGCCGCCGGGACAGCCATGTTCCTCACGACTGTGCATCTGCAGGGTCTACCTCAGCCACTCACAACGGGGGGCTACTACGACCTCGACTTCGTCTCTGTGGACGGCCGGTGGAAAGTCCGTCGATTGCGCGAGGACAACCGCTGGATGCACCCTGAGCCACCGACGGTTAGCTGACGGTGATGCCGTTGTCGATGGTGTAGACGGCCCCCGTCACCGACCGCGCCTCGTCGGAAGCGAGGAAGGCGAACAGAGCGGCCACCTCTTCGGGTTCGGTGATACCCCGCAGCCCGGCCATCCGTGTCGCCAAGTCGGGGTCCATACCGTCGGGGAACGAGACGTTGGCGGCGATGTTGGTGTTGGTCCCGGCGGGGGCTATCGCGTTGACCCGCAACCGCGTCTTTAGGTACTCGACCGCGAGTGACCGGGTGAGTTGCACGACGCCACCCTTGCTGGCCGAATAGGCGGCCGAGTACGGAACCCCCTGAATCCCCGAGTTGGAGGCGATATTTACAATGTTGCCTCCTGACTCCAAGAGGTGCGGGATAGCAGCCTGCGATAGGAAAAACGGCCCGTCGAGGTTGACGCTCATTACCCGGCGATACTCGTCCCTTGCCACGGCAGTCGTGTGGGCCGCCCGGTATATGCCGGCCACGTTGCCGAGCACGTCTAGCCGGCCGAACCGTTCGACACAGGCCTTCACCGCCGCCGAGCATGAATCGGGGTCGCCCACATCGGCGGGATGGCCGGCGACAGTTCCCTCGACCAAGCCCAAGGTCTCGTCCAGCCGGGCCTGGTCAATCTCGACGGCGAGAACGCTGGCCCCCTCGTCGCACAACCGGCGGGTGATGGCCCGGCCCATCCCCGACCCGGCGCCTGTAATCAGGGCCACTTTGCCTTCGAACCTCGTCATCTCTGTCATCCCCCTTTCGGCTGGGTGTGCCCGGCCGCTGTTGCGCCAGCTCGAGACCAGATCGGCGTGCGGGATCGCCTTCCGAACGCACAGGGCGATCTCCTCTCACGCTGCGAGCGAAATGGGAAACCTAGCAGCGTGAGTGCCACGATGGCGTCACCGGCCCGACGCCAGCAGGCCGGCCCTTCATTCAGCCATTCTCTCCACCGTTGTGAAACACTGAGAAGGTGGAGAACACTTTGCACCCCTTCGTATTCGACGTCGCCGCCCTCCCAGGCGTGACCAACGAAGAAATGCTTGCCGGCGCGCCAGGCGCTGAGGAGCTCTTCGAGCTGTTGGGCCGGGATCTCGTCACCCGCACGCTCGTCCAGACAGACCGGCTCTGCGTCTACCACGAGACGGCTAAGCCGGGCGAGCGAGTGAAGCCGCACCGGCACGGCACCTACCAGGTCAACTACGTCGTCCGCGGCGAATTGCGCTTCGGCAACCAGCGGGTCACTGCCGGAATGGGTTACTTCTCTCCCGACGCCCTGTACTCCTGGACGGCCGGGGATGACGGAGCCGAGTGGATAGAGATCCACTCGGGACTGGGGGGCATCTACACCGACCGACCCGACACGTGACCCGATACCTGTAGCGCGGCCTGTGAATGCCCTGAAGAGTACGTGGGCAGGGTTATACGAGTAATCGCCACGTGCGCTCCGCGCCGACCCCGATGGCGACATAACGGAGCCCCCGCGGCGGCGCAGGGCTGTGGTTCTGCCTCTACTCGGCCCTCGCTCAGTCGAAGATTCGAGGAACCTCCGCCATCCGCTCCATGAGTTCGGGGACAGGCGTAGCAGAAAAGGTTTCGATGTCGTTGAAGTGGATCAGCCCACCCTCTTGGAGGGCTCGATTGACCGCCTCGATGCTGGGTGCCTCGGCGATCGTGAGGGTGCGGTGGCTTGGGTCGAGGTGCAACGGCCCCAGCGTTACTTTGACGCCGTGTTCCTGGCATGCCTTGGGGAGTCGGTCCCCGAGCGCCTCCTCGGTCCATTTCCGCACTCGCTCGCTGGCACTCGGGCACGTGTCGGCGGAGTGGTTCGCAAGAATCACGTACTGGGGCATGATCAACCTCCCTTGCAACGGTGGTCGCAATAGTAGCCAGCGTGCCAGGGTTGAGCACGTGCCGACTTCTCCCGAAGGGCATAGCGAGAGGTCACTCGGTTCCTGGGTCTAGCCAGTCCGCAACCTTCGCGCACCGAGCGCGCACGTTCGGCCGGGGGTGGATGCTCAAGGATGAGCCACCGCCAAATAAAACCCTCTGACCTCGTGTCGGGTGGGCTGCTTGTGTCCCTGGCAAGCCAATTCGTTCTTCAGCACTGCCGTCGAGTGCCGCGAGCACCCGCCGCCACCGCCTACACCAGCGGCACTTAGGTCGAGGGGTCAGACGAGGGCTGCTGGGGATCTGCCCGATGCCCATGGCTGCTCGCTCCGCTGAGGGTGTGCAGCACGAAGGTCACGATCTCGTCGTAGTTCATCCGAGCGCCGCGGGCGGCGGCCGCGTCAAAGCGGTCGGGGCCGAGATCGTTCCTGAGGGACTCGAGCACCGCGTCGTTCTCGCCGATCTCATGAGGTGGGAGGGGCCGGAGTCCCGCCAGAACGCCACCGGTGATAGTCCCGGCGAACACCCCCGCCTCCTCCTCTGTCCCCGCGCACTTGAGTACCAGGACCCCCCGGGCCAAAATGACGGCACACGCGGCGCGGTCGTTTTCGGTGCTCACGATGGTCATTGCCCGGTGGAGGGCGTCGAAGGCCCCTGGCATGTCCCCGCTGCTGGCCCTGAGCTGCGCCACGAGGGCGAGTGTCCGGCTGCCCAGAGTCTCGTTGTTGCCGAGGGCGGAGAGGCCCTCCTCGAGCGTGGCCAAGGCGTCGTCCGGGTCGGTCTGCCACCAGGCGAGGCCGTACGCGTAGAGAGCCGTTGAGATGTGAGTTGGGGAACCCATCTGTCGGCAGAGCTCTAAGACTGAGCCTGCCTCCGCTTGGGCCAGGGCGAGATTGCCGACGAGCGCGGCGATGGATGCAGCCGCCGATCGCAACCACGCGAACTCCCACGGGCTGGCTCCGACCCTTTCCAGCTCGGAGAGGGCAGTGGTGAGCAGATCGGGAAGGTCCTCGGCCCGGGCGTACATGAACGCCGGGATCAGCACCATGGCCGGCGCGGGACAGCCGGGAACGACCCCCAGGCGCCCGGCGTCGTCGGCGAGGCGCCGGGCGAGCGCGAAGTCGCCGCGGAAGTAGGCGCTGTGTGACGCCGCAGCCAAGATGAGGCTGCGGTAGCGGGCATCCTCGCCCTCGGCTCGCCCGAGGGCCTGCTGCGCCCACGAGCCGACTCCCACCCATCCCCAGGTGCTGCCAACACCCACGAGCGCGGCGATGGTGCGCAGTGCCAGCGCGCCGTCTTCCTCGCGCGTTGAATCGAGTCCCCAGAACACGGCGGCGCGGAGGTTGTCGACTTCGATCCGCAACCGAGACCGGCCCGACAGCTCGTCAATACCCCTCAAGAGTTCTGCGATGTCTGCGGCAATCGTGGCGTAGTGCCGGGCGTGCAGACGGCGGATGGTGTCGGCCAGACCGATGGCGTCGAGGCGCTCGCGGGCGTAGTGGCGCAGCGATTCGAGCATCTGATAGCGGGTCGATCCCTCGGCGCTCTGGTCGGCGACGAGCATCGACTTGGCCACCAAGCTGGTCAGCGCGTCCAGCACATCCCAGGCCTCTATCTCCTCGTCTGCGGCCACCGCCTCGGCCCCGGCGGCGTCGAAGGTGGCGGGGAACGTCCCGAGACGCTCGAAGACGGCCTGCTCGATCGGGGTCAGCAGTGAGTAGGACCAGTCGACCGTCGCCCGCAGCGTGTGGTGGCGCTCAACCGCCACCCGGCGGCCACCAGTGAGCAGCCGGAACCGCTCGTCGAGACGGGCGGCGATCTCCTTCGGGCTCAGCGCCAGCACACGGGCCGCCGCTAGCTCGATGGCCAAGGGGATCCCGTCGAGGCGCCGGCAGATCTCGACAACGGCCCGGGCGCTGGGCTCGCTCAGGTTCACGTCGACGCCGGCCGCCTCGGCCCGGTCGATGAACAATCGGGGGGCGTCGGCCGAGAGGATCTCGTCGAGGGTGGCGCCCGGGTGGGGCACGGCCAGGGAGCGCAGGCGCACCACCCGCTCTCCGTCCACGTCGAGGGCCTCGCGGCTCGTGGCCAGGATGCGCAGCTGCGGGCAGGCGGCGAGGAGCTGCCCGGCCAAGCCGGCGGCGGCATCGAGCAGATGCTCGCAGTTGTCCAACACGATCAACAGCGCCTTGACGCCGAGGAACTCGCTGATCGCCTGGGCCAGGGTCACCCCCTGCCGGGGAGTGAACCCCAAGGCGATGGCCACGACCTCGAGCATGGAGTCCGGATCGGAGGCGGCGGCCAGCTCGCACAGCCAGGCGCCGTCGCGGAACTCCAAGAGGGCATCCGCCGCGGCCTGGACCGCCAGGCGGGTCTTTCCCACCCCACCCGTCCCGGTCAAGGTGACCAGGCGTGCCGTGCCCAAGGCCTCGGCCAGCGTTGCCAGGTCACCCTCGCGCCCCACGAACGAGGTCAACTGCACCGGCAGGTTGCCCGGGAACGCATCGAGGGAGCGCAGCGGAGCGAATCTGTGCTCCCCGACCTGGAAGATGTGCATCGGTCGGTCGAGATCCCGCAGCCGGTGCTCGCCCAGATCGAGAAGGACCACCCCCTCGGGCAGGCTGCCGCGCACCAAGGGCTCGGTCGTCCCCGAGAGCACCACCTGGCCCCCATGGGCGACGGCCATCAACCGGGCGCAGCGGTTGAGTGGCTGGTTCAGGTACTGGCCGTTGACCAGCACCCCTTCACCGGTGTGGGCCCCCATCCGGGACCGCAGCTCGCCGATCTCATCGGGCCAGGACTCCTGGGCCAGACCTCGCTGGGCCTCGAGGGCCGCTTCCAGACAGTCGTGCGCCGAGGCGAACGCCGCGGCCATCCCGTCACCCATGCGCGAGAACACCACCCCACCGTGAGAGGTGATCGCCCCTTCGAGAATGGCGTCGTGACGGGCCAAGGCCGCGCCCATGGCCGCCGGCGACTCCTCCCAGAGCCGGGTCGAGCCCTCGATGTCGGTGAAGAGGAACGTGACGGTGCCCGAGGGACCCTCCATGAAGGGCAGCATTCCACGTCGGGCTTGCTTGCCGCTTCGGCGAACCCAACGCCGATCCCTTCATCCATGGCGAGGCGGGGCTCTCCCGGTCATGGGCTCTTTAGCCGCCGATCTCCGGCTAAGACTGGCTTGAACAGGATGTTTGGTCTTCCTCACGGTGGCCGCACGGCCAGTGACCGTGCTAGCTGACATCGGCGGTGAGCTCGTGAGGCTCTAGAGCCTTGCGCACGCGCCTGATCGTCTCGTCGTCGGACATCGCCGCGCCCTTGGCGACCAACTCCTCATAGCGGGCATTGCCGAGCCGTTCCCGTAGAACTTCCAAGGTGCGCCAGCGTTCGGATCGTTCCCCCCGGGGAAGAATCGACCGCGTCCGGTTCACCGGAGTGGTGAAGAATCCACCAAGGGTGGCGGCGGCTTCGTCCTGGCCGAACATGCCAAATAGTGTGATCGCTCGCTCTACTGCCATCATAAGGGCCGGACGGTCACCGACATCATGGGAGATGGCGACCGCCTCGCGAAGGAGGCTTCGGGCCTCGACGATGTCGCCCTGCTCAGCGTGGAGCCGTGCCGCAAGGCTCAACGCGTAAAGAATGGTTGGGTGGCCGTACCAGTCGGAGCTCCGTGCCATGTCGATGCATTCCTGCAGATTGGCGAGTGCCTGAATCGGTTGATCGCGCCAAGTAGCGTTGGCGACGGCAAAGAGCGCCATTTCACGCAATGAGGGGTTCGCCGAGGCGTCTGCGTTGTGCACTGCCTCCTCGGCTTCGAGTCTCGCCCGGTCGACGTCGCCGATGATCATTGCGGCCGCCGCTGCGGACGTGTGCAAGCGAGAACGGTGAGCTGGATGGGCATCGATCGCGCGAAGCTCCTCGGCGCCTCGGTCGAAGACCTTGAGGGCCGCCTCGCCTGGTGTGGCAATGGCAAGGGCCAGAAATGGGATCTCAGGGTAGGGAGTGCCCGCCGGGAGCCCGTCGCGCAGAGCAGCCTCCGCCAGGGTCAACGTGTCGCCAAGGTTGCCGGATTGGAAGGCGCGCCATGCTGCCAAGCCGAGGACGGCGGTCCGGATCGGCGGGTCGGCGGCATCGATTCGGCTGACGGCCTGGGCAGCCCAGGCACCGGGGTTGAGGGTGCCTCCAGTCGACTCGAAGGCGAGCCAAGCAATGACCCGAAGTCCGAGCTCGGCATTGACATCGTCTGGTGAGTCGAGCGCCCAGGCCACCGCGGCTCGAAGATTCTCGATTTCGAGCCGGAACGTTCGTAGCCAGATCGCTTCGTCCGGCCCTCGAACGCCCTCACCGACGTCCCGGGCGAGGGCAGCGTAATAGGTAGCATGTTGGCGGCGGAGGGAGTCGAGTTCCCCACTGGCACTCAGCTGCTCGCGCGCATAGTGGCGCAGTGTCTCAAGAAGCTGATAGCGAGCCGAGCCGTCCTCTCGTTCTACGACCACCATCGACTTCACCACCAACTCGTCGAGTGCGTCGAGGACGTCCCACCGCTCGAGCCCATCACCGCTCACCACGCTCTCGGCGGCAGCCGCATCGAAGGATCCCGAGAACACCCCCAGACGGTCGAAAAGGGTGCGCTCACGAGGCCGGAGCAGCGAATATGACCAGTCGACGGTGGCCCGAAGGGTTTGGTGACGTTCGAGACCGCCTCGGCGGCGTCCGGTGAGGAGCCGGAAGCGTTCATCGAGATGGGTAGCAATCTCTGCTGGCGCCATGGAGGTTGCCCGCGCCGCGGCTAGCTCGAGGGCGAGTGGGATGCCATCGAGGCGACGACAGATCTCCCCCACGGCTCGCAGATCCTCCGAGTCACTGGCGATCTCGGCGCCGGCTGCCGATATTCGGTCGCGGACGAGCTGCACCGAGGGGTTCATAACGAGCTCATCGACGGTCGACTCGACTTCTGGCACCGCCAGCGAACGGACCCGTACCACCTGTTCACCGGGCAGGTCGAGGAACTCTCGGCTGGTCGCCACGACGCGGACCTTGGGACAGCTCCGCAGGATGGCCGCCGTCAACCTGGCGATGTCGTCGAGGAGGTGTTCGCAGTTGTCGAGAACCAGCAGCAGGTGGCGGCTGCGGAGATACTCGACGATGCTTTCCTCCAGCGTCGCGCCCGTTCGCTGGGAGACCCCCAAAGCCACCGCGACGACCTGGAGCATCCCGTCGGGATCGTCGACCGTCGCCAGTTCGCACGACCACGCACCTCCAGGAAAGTTTGGCAACGTCTCGGCGGCGACCTGCCATGCGAGCCGTGTCTTTCCAACGCCACCGGGCCCAGTCAGGGTGACGAGGCGGGACGAACGGAGGGCGGCCACGAGCGACAAGAGATCCTCATCACGCCCGACGAAGGATGTGAGCTGAGGTGAGAGGTTCCCCGGCAGGCGGTCAAGTGATCGCAACGGCGGGAAAACGCTGACCAGATCGGGATGACAAACCTGGAACACACGAATTGCTTCCGCCAGGTCCCTGAGCTGATGCTCACCCAGGTCCGACAGCGTCACACCCGAAGGAAGGGCACCGTGCACGAGGGGCTCCGTGGTCGCCGAGATCACGACCTGGCCGCCGTGCGCGACTGCCATGAGCCGGGCGCACCGATTGAGGGGCTGGTTGAGGTACTGGCCGTTGACGAGTTCCCCCTCACCAGTGTGGAGACCGACGCGCACCCGAATGGGACCCGGGAGGTCGTTCCAAGGCTCCTCAACCCAACCTTGCTGGGCGACGACCCCAGCAGCGACGGCGTCACGAGCAGAAGCGAAGGCGGCGGCCATACCGTCGCCCATCTTGGAGAAGACCACGCCACCATTACTTTCAATCGCTGCCTCAAGGATCTTGTCGTGGCGCGCAAGGGCGACCCGCATCGCATCAGGGTGGCGCTCCCAGAGCGCAGTCGAGCCCTCGATGTCGGTGAAGAGGAATGTGACCGTGCCCGAAGGCAAATCGACCATCCCAAGGCCCCCGTTTCCTTCGCTCCTGCTCAACAAGTCAATCATGCAAGGGACGGCAGCGTCAGGTGGGGTCCCAGAGTGTTTCGGTGAGTGCGGTCGAGCCAGGGTGCTGCGACTGGGTGCAAAACCAATAGTCAAATAGATTGAGTGGGTGTGGCTCCCAATCCGTTGTACCAGCTCAGCCATGGTGTCGGACGTCCTGGCGAGCGATGCTCGTGGTCAGTGGCTACCTGCCGGGCTCCGAGGTCAACCACCTGTACTTCGGTGACGCCCCGTGAGCGACGCTCCCGTGTCCCCCGGCTGATCCTCAGTCGTTGACCGCCTCGTCGGACAGTAGGAATCGGGCCATGCTCGCTATGTCTTCGGGTGGCCGTCGTTTTTCGGAGAGTTGTCTGGTCGACGAAGCTGTTCCAGACTGCGTCCGCCGATTGCACGTATTTATCGTGCACCGTGTCGCCTCTCCTCCTCAGTTGCTCAGAAGGCGACCGAACGCCCCCGGACCGTTCCACCGACTGTCACGGGGGCGTTTCGCGATTGCCGAAGGGCTGGGCACCGCGTGAAGCCGGAGAAACCGTGACGGCGGTTCTCCTCGCAATGAAGCGTTGAACGAGGTACATCAAGAAGCGAAGGATCAGTCCGTCGACTACTCCTCGGAAGGGCCGCCGTTCGGAAGGGGTCGTGGCTTCTTCAGGAACGGTCATGCGTCCCAACCACCCGGTCTCGCCCCGTCGAAAACCAACATTACCCCTCCTCCACGATCGTCCGCCCCGTACCGGCGGTACGGCCCACAAGCGATGCCACGTGCGCAGGATCAGACCGGCCAATCGAGGCGCTAAGTGAACGGTCATGCGGATCCCGGTACTTCTCCCAGACTGATTGCTTGCTCCGGCCCAATGCTTCGGCTATCTGGCCCCAGGACATGGTCTCAGCACGAGCCTTGCGTACGACTTCGCATTCCCGATCTTCGAGGTACACCCGCAGCGAGGCGATGGCACTGAGGGCCGTAAGGGAATCGTTGCCTCCCGCTCGATGGAGCAACTCGTCGATTGAAGTCATATCGTCAGTTTAGGTGACGCCATGGTGTTCGCCGAGGCATGGCGGCACCCGTCTGGCCTGCACCTTCGCGGTAGTGGCACTTCCCTCGCAGCGTCCCATACTGCTACTGGACACCCGCCACGGACCGCCTTCGCGTGCTGTTGAGCCAGGGGCGCTGACCTATTCGGCGTCGTACTCCTCCTCGTTCCAGCTCCCCTCTCTGAACGGAGGGTCATCGGCATCGGGGTCTGGGTTTAGCTCAGAGTCGGGCTCGTCGGCCCAGCGGAAGAAGTCGATGGGTTGGGGGACGGTCGTGTGATACTCGATCGGATCTCTGCCAATCGATCATCAACGAATCGTGCCGGGTCCGGCGCTGTCCTTTACGCCCTGGGATTCCGGGGTGCCCGATCCGGTAGGTCGTAAGCAGGTGGATCATCCTCGGCCATGTCATAGCGCCTGCTTCTCTCGGTTTTCCCGCTCCCAGTACGACATGCGCTGCGTCTCGAATTGTCTGATTCGTGTCGATCGTACGGTACTATTGACTCGTAACCCATCCAGAGGAGTCGAGGGTCCTGGCCCAGCGACGCTCCGGCAACCGACCTTCGGGCACGGTGCCAATGCCAGGTTCGATGAGGAGGTCACCATCATGGTGTCGAAAGCGATCGCGTCCCTGGACGCCTGGCTGGCCCGTGCGGAAAAGGTCCTGGCCGAGCAACGAGAGCACGCCCTCTCCCCCTCCCTGGGGCTGCTGGCCGGGGATGGGAAGCAGGAGTGGACGATTACGCTCGCCGAGCTGTCCGAGGGCCTGGAGGAACTCCTGGGGTCGCTGTGCCGCAGACCTGGGCGATGGATCCTCATCGTGGAAGACGATGCCCGCCATGACATGTTCTGGCAGGCCCTCGCCTTTGAGGACGGATCCCTCTGCACCGAGGTGACCAGCAAGCACTACCACTGGTCGCGAGATCAGGAGAACCAACTTCTCGCACTGGGCTGGGACGCACCGAACCCGCCGCGGCGACCCAACTTCATTCACGTTGAGTACACGACCTCCCCCGAGATCGACGTCGAATTCCGGCGCGCACTGGCGACATTGAGTGAGCTATTCGGGTTGAGGGACTACGACCAGGTCGTCGTCAAGATGTTCTCGTCTTCGATCCGCGGTGACACGCCGGCCAGTTCTCAGTACACGACCGAAGAACGGATGTGAGTGGGGCAGCAGGCTGGTCGAGTAGGCGGGCACCCGAGGAGGGCGGGGCCTATTCTGCCCAGATGGATCTCCACGAAGCCCTCTATACGACCCGCGCCATGCGAAGGGTCAAGCCCGATCCCGTCCCGACCGACGTCCAGGCCAGGATTCTCGATGCCGCCGTTCGGGCGCCTAGCGGCGGCAACCAGCAGAACTGGAGGTTCCTGCTCCTCGACGACCCGGAGAAAAAGGCGGCGCTCGCCCCGCTTTACCACCACGCTATGGGTGAGCTCTGGACGACCATCTACAAACCCCAGCTCGATGCCGCCAACGCCGATCCCGAGAACCCGGAGTCGAAGCAGGTCCTGCGCGTGCAGCGTTCGGCCCAATGGTTGGCCGACAACTTCACCCAGGTCCCCCTCTTCCTCTTCCCCTTCGCCCAACACGACCCGAGCGGCGGTTCGATCTTTCCCGCCGTGTGGAGCGCCATGCTGGCGGCGCGCGCCGAGGGAGTCGGGAGCTGCATCACGTCGCTGCTCCAGTATTTCCACCCGCTCGAGACCTTCGAGATCCTCGGCGTCCCGAGCGATCAGGGGTGGAATCTGGCCGCCATGGTCACCTTCGGGTACCCCACCGGAAAGTGGGGGGTGGCGGCCCGGCGGCCCTGCGACCATGTGGCCTACCGGAACACATGGGGCAGCGACGTCGGGTTCACGGTGCCCGAGCCACTCTGGGAAGGTTGACCCGTGATGCCTCACCCTGCGAACTCGGTGTTGGACCGCTCGGTCTCCCGCCACGCATTTGCGCTCGTTGACAGTCATCTATGAAGGAGCGCAGTTTGTCAAGGGGCGCCGTAGGCTCCTTTGGTTTTCATCGTGCTCCGATTACGGTGAGGTCTCGACCGATGGGCGCGCCAAAGTGGTTCCCCAAGAGAACGAAGAACCAAACGAGAGCAGTCAAGGCCGGGCCGGAGGCCGCCCGGCGGGGAAGCCTTGACGGCTCGGTCAGTCGTTCGTCACATCATGTGATGCGAAGCCCGTGAGGGCTTCGTGGTGGTCCCCTGTGGTTGCCGAGTGGGGGACGCGTTGCGACCCATCTCCAGTGCCAGGCGGTGCTGGCGGGCAACCCGAAAAACCGGGTGCCGGTCATCTGTCCGTCGCGAGAAACGACATGGAGTGGTTCGGCCGCAACCCGATGGGCTCAATCAGTCGCTCGGTCTCGCCGCTGCGCGGGGACCATGACTGTCGGCGAGCTCGCACCGGGTTGCGTCCGTCCCGGCTCTCACCCCGTCTGCGCCAGGCAACGGATCTCGCCGTCGCGCAGGCCGTAGTAGACGAGGATGAGAAGTTTGCGCGCCGCTGCCACGCGGCCGATCTGGGTGCCCCGGCGCTCGCCCACGTTGCGGTGGTGGCGACGGATGGGCGTATCGGCGCGCTCGTCGCCACGGCCTCGACGGCGGCCCAGCGCACGAGGCGAGAGCCGTGGTGGTCCCCTGTGGTTGCCGAGTGGGGGACGCGTTGCGACCCATCTCCAGTGCCAGGCGGTGCTGGCGGGCAACCCGAAAAACCGGGTGCCGGTCATCTGTCCGTCGCGAGAAACGACATGGAGTGGTTCGGCCGCAACCCGATGGGCTCAATCAGTCGCTCGGTCTCGCCGCTGCGCGGGGACCATGACTGTCGGCGAGCTCGCACCGGGTTGCGTCCGTCCCGGCTCTCACCCCGTCTGCGCCAGGCAACGGATCTCGCCGTCGCGCAGGCCGTAGTAGACGAGGATGAGAAGTTTGCGCGCCGCTGCCACGCGGCCGATCTGGGTGCCCCGGCGCTCGCCCACGTTGCGGTGGTGGCGACGGATGGGCGTATCGGCGCGCTCGTCGGGCCACGGCCTCGACGGCGGCCCAGCGCACGAGGCGAGAGCCTTGCTTGGTGATGTGGCCCCGGCGGACCGTGACGTCGGATTCGTGATGGGTCGGGGTCAGGCCAGCCCAGCTACAGAGATGGCGGGCCGAGGTGAACCTCGAGATGTCGCCGATCTCGGCCACGAATATCGCCCCCAGCACCGGGCCGACGCCGGGAATGGCCTGCACAGCGTGGTAGCCGAGGTCGCCGGCGAAATACGGGGCGGTCTGCTCTTCGAGCATGGCGATCTCGCGGTTGACGTGCTCGATCAGGTCGCGCAGCGATTCGACCCGCACCCGATAGGCGTCGCCCAGATGGACTTTGTCGAGGAGGACCTGGCCGCCCACCCCGAACAGGTCGCTCATGGGCACCCTCACGCCCTCCTTCGCCAAGACGGCGTGGACTTGGGACTTGAGGCTGGTGCGCAGATGGACGAGCTTGCCCCGATAGCGGATGAGTTCGCGCAGTTCGCGCAGCGGTGGTGGGGCGATCCAGGCTTCGGCCAGGCGTCCCATGCGGAGCAGGTCGACCAGGTCCGTGGCATCGCGCTCATCGTTCTTCACCCGCCGATGCCCCCAGTTGTTGCCTAGTGGTACGCCGGGGAGTGGCTGCTCTCTTATTAACAGTTCGAGAAGTGTGACCCCACGCCATTCTCAATGGCCTTGCACACTGGGCGCGAGAGGCCGAACTCGTTAACGATCCGGTTGATGATGATGCCGCCACCGTGGACCTTGAATGTAGTGACTTCACCCTTGGGCACGAGAGTTCATTCTTCAGAGCGCTTGTGGCTTCTTCCAAGGTCACCCTTCGATCTACCGTAAGACTCGACATTCCATCTCCTCTCTTTGGTATCGGTGTGATTCATCCCTTAGGCAACCAGGTGAAACGTCGGATGGCGACGACCAGCCCGATGACACCCCACAAGGCGAGCAGGCCAAGGTGGCTCCAGGACAGGCCGCTGCCCGTCGTGTGCGGGTTGTACGCAGCCACGAGGGAGGCAGCAAAGGGATAGATCGGGAAGACCTTGCCGATGTCGGCGAGCCAGTGCGGCAAGACGGCGAGCGGGATGAAGATGCCCGAGATGAACGAGAGCGGGAGGAAGACCGCGAGGACTACGGGTTGCGCTGCGTCCGCGTTGTCGATGAAGGCGGCGAGCGCAAAGCCAAGGATGCAGAAGACGACCGCCCCGACCACAAGGGTGAGCACGAATGCCGGGACGGTGCGAGAAGGCAAATGCGCGCTTACGGTGAACCATCCGAGGGCCAGCAGGACGCCGGCGATCACCAGTGCGGTGACGCACCCCACCAGGGTCCGACCGCCGATGATGGCGCTGGTGGGCACAGGGGTGGCACGACGCCGCTTGTAGATCCCGGCCTCACGGTACTGCACCACGTTCACGCACAGGTTCGTGAAGCTGGCGGCGATGACTCCGTAGGCCATGATGCTCGGCACGTAGTACACGCCTTCGGGCATGGTGCCGCCTGGCACGGTGGCAGTGGTGTGGCGAAAGATGGAGGAGAACATCAGCAGGAACAGGACGGGCATCAGGATGGTGAAGAACCGTCCCTGGGTGTTGTTCAAGAAGGAGATCAGGTCGTAGCGGAACTGGTGGGCGACCTGATGTGGCAGCCCACGGTCGTGTTGGACCTTCGCTTCGCTGACCGTCATTGGGCCTCCTCGGTCAGGGCGAGGTAGACCTCCTCAAAGGTGGGACGGCTGACCTGGAGGTCGGGGAGGTCGAGTCCTCGCTCGGCGGCCCAGGCGGCCAGGGCGCCCAGCACGGGGAGTGGGCTGGCGGCACTTGCTTCGACGACACCTTCCGCGACCGAGGCACCTGCTGACAGGACCGCCAGGGGAAGGTCCGACAGGGCGACGCTCTCGGGCAGTCTGAAGCGGATCTGGGAGGGTTGACGTTCCCGACCGCCCAGCGTGTCCGCAGTGCCCGACGCGACGATCACGCCATGGCCGATGATGGCGATCCGGTCAGCAAGCCTTTCGGCCTCGTCCATGTAGTGCGTGGTCAGGAAGATCGTCTTTCCGAGATCGCGCAGACCGCCGATCACGTCCCAGGCGGCATGGCGAGCCGCGGGATCGAAGCCGGTCGTCGGCTCGTCGAGGAAGATCAGCTCGGGATCGCCAAGGAGAGCCAACGCGACATCGAGTCGTCGCCGCTGACCACCCGAAAGGCTCTTGCACCTCGATGCGGTGCGGTCTGCGAGGCCGACCAGGTCCAGGGTCTCTTGCACCGGCCTTGAACAGCGGTAGTAGCCCGCGTAGAGCGTCATACACTGCTCGACCGTCAACTCCGGCTCTGGTTCTGACTCTTGGAGCACGACCCCTATGCGGGCACGCCAGTCGCCGTCGGCGTGAGCGGGGTCCTCACCGAGCACCGATACCTCGCCGCCCGTGCGATGGCGGAAGCCCTCCAGGATCTCCACCGTCGTGGTCTTTCCCGCCCCGTTCGGCCCGAGGAAGGCGAAGACCTCGCCCCGGTGTACCTCAAGATCTATCCCTCGGACGGCGTCGAACGTCCCGTAGGACATCCGCAGCCCACTGACCTCAACCACGATCTCAGGTGTCGACGATGCGCCGGCGGGGCTCGCTCCATTCTGAGTGTCTGGCAACATCTCCCAGTCGCTCCTCCATCAACAGCACCGACCAAGTCAGTAATGCTGCTGTCAGCATGGAACCTGTGGCCAGGTAGTGACAGGGCCTTTGGTCCCATCCGCCGAGGCCCTTCTCGGAGGGCAGGTCATCACCGACGCAGCACGGTGTCTATTTGGCGGACTCCGAAATGGGACGTTCGGCCCTACCAGACGCCCAATGGGCGGGGCACCCTGCAACTGAGGAGTCGTGAGATGGCAACCAACATGGGAAGACATCACGAGTTACACGTGTCCACTGGGGAAGAGGCAGTTGAGCCTCGGAACCCTGATGAGGAGGCCTCTCGTCAAGAGGCAATCAAGCAGATCAAACGCCGGCGCAAGTTCCACATTGAGTTGGTCGTATCCGGCATCGGCATGGCGTTCTTGGTGTTGATCTGGGCGACCAGTGAGTACCACAACGCAGGAGGATGGCCGACACAGGGGTTCAGCCAGAGTTCTGGAATACACGATGTGTGGAACTACTGGATCATCTACCCACTAGGCGCGTGGATCCTAATCATGGCGGGGCGCGCGTGGTCAGTTCACAGACCAAGAGGGATATCGGAGAGCGAGATCAAACGGGAGATCGATCGTCAGGCTGGTCAGCGCTGACTGTCCCGAGTCGTCGTCGGATGAGCCTTCAAGAGATTGCGACCAGTTGCTGCACGCCCAGTCACTACGTCCGTCTGAGGCGAGAATCTGTTTCGCTTTGGCGACATCGACGTCCACAAGTCCGTCTAAGAGATTGACAAGGATCGAAGCGCACCTGCGAAAGGGTCCGGAGATTCTTGCAGTAGGGCGGAGCCTGTACGAACTCGCTATCTCAGTGCATAATTGCCGCCGGCGCAACAACTTCGCGGAGTCGATGAGGAGAACCACGCCGCGTAGTTGTTCGAACGATGGGAAACGACATGAACGTGATGCAGGGCATCAAGGTTGTGGATGTGACGTCGTGGGCGTTCGTGCCCTCAGCTGGCGGGATTCTCGCACACTGGGGCGCCGACGTCATAAAGGTCGAGAGTCCCGCGGCACCTGATCCGATGCGGACTTTCGCCGGAACCGGGACGCTCGATCCCGGACAGTCGAGCAACATGTTCAAGCACTACAGTCGCGGAAAACGATCGGTCGGGATCAACCTTGCGGCCGGCGAGGGGCGCGATCTCGTCTACAAGCTGGCGGCTGTGGCCGATGTGTTCCTGACGAGCTACCTGCCTGCTACCCGTAAAAAGCTGAAGATCGACGTCGACGATATCCGTGCCGTGAACCCGAAGATCATCTATGCCCGCGGGAGTGGGCAAGGTCCGAAAGGCCCCGAGGCCGGTCGTCCCGGTTATGACGGGATCACGTGGTGGGCCCGTGGTTCGCTGTCGCAATCAGCCATGGATTCGTCTGGCTCAGAGTGGCCCATCGGGATGATCGGCCATGGCGACGGGATGTCGGGGATGACCCTGGCTGGCGGCATCTGCGCGGGTCTCTTACAGCGCGAGCGAACAGGTATTGCGCCGGTGGTCGACGGGTCGCTCATGGGCACGGCAGTATGGTTCAACGGACCGGCCATCATCGCTGCTCAGTTCGACGCGACCGACTACTGGAAACCGAATCGGCAGTTCCGCCCCGCGACACCACCGGCTTCCCGGGAGAAGCAGGCAGCGACCAGAGCGATGTATCAGACAATGGACTACAGGTTCCTCAATCTGATGTTCCTTGGGGACGACGATCGCGATTACGCCGACCTGTGCAAGCACGTGGGCCGACCTGAGCTCGGCACGGACGTTCGCTTCGCGACGGCGGACAGCCGTCAGGCGAACAGTCGGGAGCTTCTAGCGATCTTCGAGGAGATCTTCGCTGGTCGCACGCTCGATCAATGGAAGGAGGCACTTGTGACCGCCCGGGGTGCCTGGTCAGCCATCCAGACACCCGAGGAGATCTACGACGATCCGCAGGCCATCGCTAACGGGTTCCTCCGCACCGTCGAGTATCCCGGTGGTGGGCTCAAGTTGCCTGTGCCCCCAGTGCTGTTCGATGAGGAAGCGGGTGACCCGCCAGCCGCTCCAGACTTCGCACAAGACACGGACGCGGTCCTGAACGAGATCGGTTGCTCAGCCGAAGAGATCGGTCGACTTCGTGCCGCAGGTGTCGTCGTCTAGCTCTAGCTCCTTCTGCACTGTGCCGAACAGCTTGAAGCGATGTCGAATCTGCTACGTCACCGCGTATGCGCTGTTGACGGGCGGCATCACCAACTGGGACAGTCCCCTCCTGGCCACGGACAATCCCGGCGTGAAAGCCGCAATAAGGTCCTGGTGGAAGCAAAGCCTCCTTGCACCGTCTTGAGCATCGGACCTGAGGGTGGGTAGATCAGTTCCTGGAGACCCGGTCAATCCGGCTTGCCAAGCCGATCCGATCATGAAAGGGTCGATCTGAGAGCAAGTAGCCCAGTGGGACCCCGGACTGGGTGTCATGGGAGTGGCGAATGCACCGCGGGTGAAGAGAGGACGATCGCAATGATGAGAAGGCCCGTGGCGTCGGGGAGCCTGCAGACATGCGGTCGGCTGGGGGTCGTGGCCCTGGCGGTGGCTTCCCTCGCCGGAGGAGTGATCGGATTCGTGGGTGGTGAGGCGGCAGGTGCCGCCATCCCGACCGTTGGCGGTACGTGCGGGTTCCATCTGGGCCCTCCCCTGGTGACGGGTGCGGCGGGGACCGCGGGACTTGAGTTCCCCGTCTACCCCGCCAATCCCTCTCAGGTGTGTCAGGTCAAGGTGACCGCCCAGGTTTCGCTCAGTCCGGTCTCGGGAGGGCGCTACACCAACGTGGCCCACGATCCGTCGAGCGAGACGTTCATCTTGGATTTCAAGGGCGGTCCTCTCCCGCCCGGGATCCTCTGGCAATGGAGCCCTCACTGCGCCGACCCGGTCACGCCGGGCGTCTTCACATTGACCGTAGACGGCCAGTCGTCGTCGAGCGGCCCGTTGTCGGCGCCATCGTGCTCCCCTGACCTGGGCGGCAGCTCTTCGTTGGACTTTGACTTCGTCGATCCCGCGTACGCCTACGTGGCGGTCGGGATGGCCGCCACCACCGACGGCCACGGGTACTGGGGCGTCTACGCCAGTGGAGCGGACGTCCTGGCCCAAGGTGACGCCGTCACAGCGGGCCTCTTGCCGCCCCTCAACCAGCATGTGGTGGGGGTGACGGCCGATCCGACTGGCCAGGGCTACTGGATTGACTCGGCCGACGGAGGGGTGTTCAGCTTCGGCAACGCCGCCTTCCACGGCTCGCTCGGTGGCGTGCACCTCAATGCGCCGGTGGTCGGCATGGCGGCCACCCCCGACGGCGGGGGCTACTGGCTGGTGGCTTCCGACGGCGGCGTCTTCTCCTTCGGCAACGCCGCCTTCCACGGCTCGCTCGGTGGCGTGCACCTCAATGCGCCGGTGGTCGGCATGGCGGCCACCCCCGACGGCGGGGGCTACTGGCTGGTGGCTTCCGACGGCGGCGTCTTCTCCTTCGGCAACGCCGCCTTCCACGGCTCGCTCGGTGGCGTGCACCTCAATGCGCCGGTGGTCGGCATGGCGGCCACCCCCGACGGCGGGGGCTACTGGCTGGCAGCCTATGACGGAGGGGTGTTCAGCTTCGGCGATGCCCCCTTTGAAGGTTCGGCGGGTGACCTCGCTCTCGCCGCCCCGGTGTTCGCCATAGCTCCGACGCCTTCCGGGCACGGCTACTGGCTGCTCGGCGGCGACGGCGGCATCTTTACCTACGGAGACGCGGGCTTCTTCGGCTCAATAGGTCTGGCTGGTTAGTGGCGGCCCCCGCCCTGCGTCGAACGCTTGGGGCCGAGCAAGAATACTCGGCGGCTTCAGGGTCCGTCGTAAACGCCAACGGCTGGCGCACTGCGTAAGTTCCCCAACGGCCACCTGCTTACGGCTGAATGACCGTCTCGAAGGACTCAGGCTCTCAGGTCTCCCAGATGGGGGTCCCAATACTGCCGTCCGGCGCTTCGACCCAGCCGTCGCCCAGGGTGTCATAGCGGACAAACACTCCGATCTTGAATCCCTCGACTTCGCGGCGCTTCGGAGAGTCCGAGTGTCACCAGGAACGCCGTGTTACCGGGGACCTAAAGAGCCAAAGGATGTTCGTCCGGGGTAATCGGCAAACGACTGTAACCACGTTGTGACCTGTAGGACCGCGCAGGCTGCCGCTGCGCTGGGGCGCACTCGGGGCCGTGGTGCCCGGGGACACCCGCTCCACGTCCCGGAACGACTGTAACTCCTAGACTGGCAGACGCCAGCGTGGTCTATGTCTGTCACCGTGTAAATGCGCCTCGGCTACGGGCGTCGTCGAGGGCGACCCGGCCGAGACCCAGTTCGGAAGCACTTCTCCATCAACACCGCGCCCCACCGGACCTACCGGCTGGGCTGGGCGTCGTCTGTGCTCTTCCCCCGGATACCGGTGATCAGGTCGACGATGCGATCCCGAGCCAGACAAGCGGCCTCCGCCGGGTTCATGGCTGCGGTGAGCGGCGAGATGACCTCTGCGCCCACCCAGCGAAGTGCCCCTATCTTGTCGAGGATTCGGAGTAGCGCGGATAGGTCGAACGAGCCGTCACCCGGCATCAGCCGGTGGAACGTCTCCTGCCCGAGGTCGCCGCCGCCCTCAGCGGGCCCATCGGCGATCTGCACCCCGAAGATCCGCTCGCCGGGAATGTCCTCGAGCAGTGCCAGGTCGGATCCGCTCCGGAAAATGTGCCAGGTATCGACGAGGAGCCCTCCATTCGGGCGGTCGGCGCCACTCACGATGGACCATCCCGCCGACAAGTCGTCGATGGGAAGCATCGGCATGAACTCGAGGTGGACGTTCGTGCCGACGGCAGCGGCCCGATCGCACAGCGCCGCAAACGGCTCCGCAAGCTCTTCCATCGGCAGGCTGGACATGGGATTTCCGATCGCCCCTATCGCAACGGCCTGCAATTCTTCGGCCATCCGCATCATATTCTCAACGTCGATCATCGGGAACCCCGGGCTCTCCGACGGAGCGTCGTACCAAGTCATTAGGGGATCAATAATGATTTCCAGCCCGGAGTCGCGCAGTCGGCGACCCAACTCCCGCGGCTTGGTGCCCTCCTCCGTCGCACGTGTGACGTCCTCGGGACTCAGCGACACCCGGCTGCAGCCAGCAGCCCGAGCCGCCTCGACCCGCGCGGCGATCGGACTTTCCAACCCAAGCAATCCCGCCCAAAGGACCCACCCCACATCGGAGAGCGCATCCTCGCCCACTTTGATCATCGGTTCCCCTCCCCCGCCCACACTTGGCGCTGCCAACTAAAACCAACTCTAAACGAAGACACGAGATCCCGGCTGGACGATGGAGCCCAGTACGATCAGAAGCTGCAGGCGTCGCGCTGCGCTCGCGGAATAGGGCAGCCGTCGAGACAGAGGACCGAGGACCAAGGAACGATCCTGAGAGCAGTGCGCGGGTATGAGGGTAAGCCGAAGCTGGTCGAGGTGCATGAGACGCCGGATCGGGGGGAGACGGTCAGCATGCAGGTGCGTTTGGCCGCCGAAATGCTGGCGTCACGGCCCGAGATCGCGGACTCGCTCATCACCCACCGCTTCCCCCGCGAAGACGCCGCCGAAGCCTTCCGAGTGGCCGCCGACCGGAAGTCCGGCGCCATCAAGGTCGTGGTCGAAGTGGCCTGACCTCGGTTTTTCCTCAGATCGCCGATTCCGTGTATTGGGAACCGGTGGCACCCGAGCGGGCAATATCACTCAAATGGGGGAGCTAGGTTCCGAGGCGGACGGTAACTCCTCACACGTCCGGGCATCGCCGAGTGATCCGGGACAGTTCGCCCCCGTCTTCGAGCGACACGACGAGGCTGTAGATCGATATCTCGCCAGGCGACTATCGGCCGCATTCCATTGGCCATTTCCGCGATCGTCGATTAGAGACCCGGCTAGGACGGGTGTTCTTGGACTGCCGACTCCGCGCCCGCTCGGCCGTTTACCGCAAAGCTGCGGGCCTCTTTCTCGAGTTTGGGAATGACCTTGGTTCCCAGCAGCTCGATGGAGGTCATGATCGAGTCGTGGGGCAGGTGCCCGAACTCCATGTAGCAGAGGATTGCGTCGCAGCCGACGCGTTGGTAGCGCTCGATCTTCTCGGTGCATTCATCGAGTTCGCCAACGATGATCATGTCCTGTTCAGCGAAATTCCGGGGGTTAAAGGTCCCGTTGCGGGCGGACTCTAGGAGAGGGAAGCGCTCCATCATCTCCTCGTCGGACATCGGCGGGAGCTCCCACTGGATTATGAATTCGAGGACGCTCGTATACCAGTGCGCCACCGAAGCCCACACGTCGTAGTCATTCTCGGCCTGCGCCATGTTCGGCGCGCAATGCACCAGGGTGTAGGGTGCCACCCGGTCGTTGACGAACTTCGTCAAAGGCACCGCGTTCTTTATGAGCTCTCGGTAACGAGTGATACGTTCGGCCAACGTGTCGACCGGGAACATGATTGTCAAGCTCAACATGCCGAGGCCGTTCTTGGCGGCCAGGTCGACGCTTTCGTCGCTCACACAAGCCACCCAACAGGGCGGGTGGGGATCCTGGAACGGCTTGGGGGTTATGGTCCGCGGCGGCTCCCAGTCGCCCCGGGGTAGGGCCGGGAACTTCACGAAGGGCGTGTCGACCGCCAGGTGCTCCTGATCCCAGGCCTTGACGATGATCTCAATCGCCTCTTTCCACTGGGCGCGGCTCTCTTCGTCTTTGACCCCGAAGGAGATCCGCTCCAGCAGCGTCGAACGTCCGGTGCCCCACTCCACCCGGCCTCGGCTGAGCAGATCGGCAGTCGCGATCCGCTCGGCGTTGAGCACCGGATGGCGGAACGGATGGGGAGTCAGGGTCACACCGAACCCCAGGCGAATGTTCTGGGTCACTTGAGACAAGGCCCCGATGACGACTTCTGGGGCGGGGCAGTGGGACCGTCCCTCCCGGAAGTGGTGCTCGACAAACCAAGCGGTGCCAAAGCCGAGCTTGTCCGCCAGCTTCACCTGCTCGAGCGCCGAGAAGTACGTCTTCTGCTCGGCCTCACGCTGCCCATACGGGTGCGGCCTCCCCCACGGTTGGGGTGCATGCAACTCGAACAACAAATCCAGCTTCAAGGCCATCCCCCTCTTTCACCGAGGCCGAACTAACGGTTCCTTCCGAGCTGTACGTATAGATGAACAGAGAGCGTTCGTATCCCAATCGACGCCCGACGATACTAGCAACGAGATCGCACGTCGAAGGCTGGCCGCCGCCACCGTTGACAGCCCCGTGACGGCAGTTAGGCCGTGGCCTCGCCGACGTCACGGATGCGCCCAAGTTCATGCCTCCCGCCTATCAGTGTGGACGGCGACGAAGCCAGCGCGATCAATTTCTCGCGGCTAGGTCCTGCTGCGCCGGGAGGTCCCGATCTGGACTGACACCCCATTCCTGGAGCTGATCGAAGAGGACGCCCGGACGGCCGGTTTCGTGGTGCACCGGCACGGCAAAAAGACTCGAGTCGGAGCCCGGCGGGGGGTGCTGCTGGCCTCCGGCGGGTTTGCTCACAACCCGTCGATGTGCCAAAAATACAGCGCAGACCAGCCGAACGAGGGGAAGTGGTCCCTGTCGAATCCGGGCGACACCGGCGAGGTCCTCCAAACGCTCATCGACCGTGGCGTGGCGAGGCGGACAATCCCCGGATGGCCGTTTCGACGGTCTTGCCCCAGGCGCCACTCCCCCACGACGTTCTGAAAGCCTTGTCCCTAGCGGAGGGTGTTTGGCTCACTTAGTCCACCGGCGTTGCTCCGAGGACAAGTCCAGCTCAAGATCGCCAAGAGACCCTACAGAGCTAGTCACAGCTCCGTCGCCAGACCCCCAAGGTCGGTTGAATATCCACTATCTTCGCGACCTGCGCGAGGTGCCACCCCATGACGGCAAGCGCGTGCACGCGGCGACCGGATCACTCGGCTACGGTGCCGCAGATGGCCTCTCAACCGGTGATCATCGAAGTAGCAATCAACGGGGCGACCCCTAAAGAACGCAACCGAAACGTGCCGCGCACTCCCGACGAGATCGCTACTGATGCTCTCGCCTGTCTCGAGGCCGGTGCGGCTATCATCCACAACCACATCGACCTGACAGGGGTCAGCGAGGCCGAGGCGGCTGAACGGTATCTAGAGGCGTGGCGGGTGGTACTGGTCGAACGACCCGATGCCCTGTGGTACCCCACGGTGCACTTCGGTACGACGATGAGCCTCGAACACCTCATTCCAATTGCGGCGAGCGGGCTCTTGCGCCTCGGCTTGACCGATCCTGGGTCCGTCAATCTTGGACGGCTCGACGATCAGGGTGTGCCATTCGGCGGGTTGGTCTACGCAAACTCCTTTGATGACATCGCCCGAGGGCTCGACATCTGCCGAGAGCTATGCCTCGGCCCCAGCCTGGCTATTTACGAACCGGGCTTCCTGCGCGCCTCGTTGGCCTACTGGCGGGCCGGCCGCCTCCCCGAAGGAGCCATGATCAAGCTGTACTTCTCCGCCGAGCGGGGCCCGCTTGGCGCTCCATTCGGCCTCCCTCCGACGGCGAAAGCCCTCGACGCGTACCTCGAGCTGCTCGACGGATGCGATCTCCCGTGGGCTGTGTCGGCCCACGGCGGCGATCTCATCGCGACCGAGATTGCTCCGCTCGCACTTGAGTGCGGCGGCCATCTGCACATTGGCCTCGAGTTCTATGGTGGCGACCGCCAACCGACCAATGTCGAACTGGTCGCCGAGGCAGTCGAGTTGTGCGAGAAGTCGGTGAGACCGGTCGCCACGCCCGACCAAGCGGCGGCGATCCTGCACCTTCCCCGTCCGCGCCCCTAGGTGCTGGCGACTTCCCGGGGACCGGACCTCGATCGCAAAGGTCAGTATTGTCGGCCGTAGAATTTCGAAGACGTGTCACGAGAGCGGTGGGGGCAGTTGCGCACCGAGAGGGTCGACCCTGCTCGATCTTCGAATCCCCTCACAGCGAAGCTCTTGCCCGAACCTTTGCAATGACATTGAGAGCGCTGGCGACGACCCGGTCGTCGTCCATCGACTCCCCCTCCGATCGAAGCTGACGGAGGCGCCCCTCCCCCAGGAGTTCCCGGAGCACGGCCGTCGTACGACGACGGAGCTCGACGATGATGCCCCCGTCCGGCGGCGCCACCAAGGACCCCTCCCTCGGACTCGGTTTCACCTAAGCATCGCTCACGGCCGCACGCTTGGGCAGGCCTGCGATGGCCGGGCGCAGCGGTTGAGCGGCTGGTTCAGGTACTGGCCGTCGACAGGACACCTTCGCCGGTGTGGTCACCCATTCTGACCTTCAACTCGCCGATCTCATCGGGCCACGGCTCGACGGCCAGACCTCGCTGGGTCTGCAGTGCTGCTTCGAGACAGTCTCGGGCCGAGGCGAAGGCAGCGGCCATCCCGTCGCCCATGCGGGAGAACACGACCCGCCATGACCGGAGATTGCGTCCTCGACGATGGCGTCGTGACGCGCCAGCGCCGCCCGCATCGACTGGGGAGTACCCTCCCACCGACGGGTCGAGCCCTAGATGTCAATGAAGAGAAACGTCACCGTCCCCGTCGGGCCCTCCATGGAGTGCAGCATTCCACGTAGGGGGCGCCGTCTGCTCGGAAAGCGCCGATCCCGACGGTCTCTCCCGGATGCCGACCGGCCTGCGAACGAGCATCCAACCGCCCCCGAAGTGCCTGCGGGGCGCATGTAACAGACCGGACAGGTCAGCCACGCCCGCAGGTGGCATCTTGGCTGCTAAGAGGTCACGCCACCACCGAGCTATGCGAATTGCCGCCCCGATGAACCTACGGCGGGACCGCCATTTTCGGACACGGTGGGCATCGAAGGTGCATGTGCCTTACACAAGAACTGGTCGGATGGAGACGGACCCTCAAATGCGACGATGATGATCTGGACTATCGCCTCTTGCTCACAGCGGTCACAGGGTGGAGGATCAAATATCACGAATGACTCCCTTCGATGCCTTTACCAAGGTCGCGGTACGATGACCTGTCACCAGAATGAACACTGCACCTCACCCACGCGGCTACGTAATATCAACGCTTGCCCAACTAAATTTAAGTGCGTGGTGCATCACCATCACGCCTACCCTCGCAGACGACCATGGAGGCATGACCTACGACGGCTCGACTGACGACAGCCGATGCACCGCCCGAAACAGTAGGACTCGAGCGGCAGGACCGGAGTTAACCGGATAACGCACGCAGCGCGACTGCTTGCGCCTCGATAACGCGTTCCCCTTCTTCGGCTCGAGCCTCGGCCACCGCAGCTCGGCGTCGAAAGTCGGCGACCTCGGCCCGGAGCGCTTCAAGTTCATCCATCGGCTGGTCATAGGTCATGGCACACCATACCTAGAAGCACCTTTTGATCATGATGGGATTCCAGAATGTGTGCGTCGGTCCTTTTAGTGCGAATCAGGACGCCGAGGACGGTCGAGGTGATCGCCCAGCCCGGGTAGAAGGCCACCAGCCAGATGCCGCTGATGGCTCCAACGGCGCCAACCACGATTCCGACCAACCGACTCAAGAGTCCGACCCATCGGTTCGTCTTCAGTCCCACGAGCACTCCAACAGCGCACATGATCAGCACGATGCCGACAACGAGGAGGACCACGCCGGCGGTCGTGAGACTGTTGCCGTTGAGAGCCCGTCTGAGGTCCCTCGACATGAGGCCGTTGAAGCTGAGAGCCCAAACAGCGACGACGATGAGGGTGATCCCTGTGGCACCCATGAGTACAGCGGCGAAAATCGACAGCCTCAAAAGCCTCTGGGCCATATCGTTCTCCGTGTGTAGCGAGCGTGGGCTAGTCAGTCACCGTCATCCGAGACCGACGATGGCGGAGCCTGGACAGAACCGCCTGGCCGAAGTTTGCGATGTGATCTGAGACTGAACTCCTCGCGAGCGGGCTTCCACTTGTCGGGAGTTATGGTCCCTCCAACTCATCGTGCTGGCAAGCGCCACCCCCGCCCCTCTAGCCCGAAAGTGCCTGGTCGGTCGGGGGCCCGGGGAGCAATCACGGGGTAGCCCGAAAGTGCGATTGTGGGCACCGCTCCGCTGGCCCGGATCCAGGCCGCCTCGGGGCCCGATGCCGGCGAAGCCGGTGGCGGGACGGCCGGATCTTATGCATCGAGGAGGTGGAAACCGACCCACTCGCTGCCGAGCGAGAGCTGGCCTCGACCGGCATCGCTCAGCCGCTCTCAGAAGCCGAGATTCGGGCGCTGGTGGCCAGCGCAAGATCCCGCGGACCCTGGCCCGGGCGACCCCCGAGCAACGGGCGGTCATCTACGGCCAGACCATGGGCCTGCGGATCACCTACAACCCCGAGGAGGCATCCATTGAGGTGGAGGCACGTCCCGCGTGTAGTAATTCGCTTGTCGGAGGGGCGTTTACCTCACCCAGTACACCGGCACTGCTCAGAGGGAAAGTTCTGCTCGGGGCTGCTTAGTAGCGTGTAACCGGTAGCACCGTGTTACCGGTTTACGGCTCGTCATCGGGAAATTTCGGAGGCCCGGCCGTCCCACGTTGTAACCACCGAACAGCCATGATGGACCCGTGACGACGCCCTCCCCGCCCCCCGGTGAGCCCCCCATGTCGCCCAAGCTGATCCTCGCCAAGCCTCCCAAGCCCGTGAACGAGATGAGCCAGGCCGAGCGTAGGGCGTGGGCCAAAGAGATCTTCGACGCGATGAAGGCACAGCGCCACATCGTCGATGCCGCCGTCTCGTACCTCAAGGCGCAGCGCGGCGCGCAGACACTAACGCGATTCGTCCCAGCTCAGATACCCTCGACGGCTTCCAGCCGTCCAGACCGGATCGCCTTCTCAAACGCTCGGTAGTCTCGTTCGTTCTGGTCGGCGTAGCGTTCGGAGAAGTAGGTGACCGGTCGGTCGAACTTGTCGCTCTTGCCCACGTATGCAGCCAATTCGATGGCATCTCCCGACCGGGGTTGGCGCGCGCGGGCCAAGGTCCAGCCGCAGATGCCGGCATAGAAGGCGAGGACGACCGGGTCATCGTCTCCACGAGGTCCGAACCCTTCATGGCGCGCAGCTGGCGCCAGTAGAGGTGGCGATTTGCCTCAACGCCCTTCGTGCATCCCAAGTAGAGGTCGCTGGCCGCCTGCATTAACCGTTGCCCCTGGACCACTCGCTCTCCTGGCTCGGTGAACCGGCCCTTGGGGAGGTGGCCTTCGAGCACTGACGCGGTCGCCTCCTTGACCTGGAGAAACAGCGGGTCTTGCTCGTCACGGCCCTGGAGCAGGACGATGAACGCCCGAGTGCCGACACTGCCCGCGTCGTTCGCTTCGACAGGCTGACATCGCCTTTGTCCACTTCTATATCAGAAAGTGCTCGGTCTCTGTCCCCTCCGTCACATCGATCCTGAGGGCTCCCCCGAGGTCTGGTGAAGAAGCTGCTTGTGAGTTCGCGCAGGAAATTCATTGAAGAAAGCGCCGGTCGCATCTCGGTGGGCGGTCGTTTCCTTTGGACGTCGCGGAATCCAGCTCCTTCCATCAACCCAAACCAGGAGAACGGAGTTGGGTCCTACTTTGAGTCTGTCTTCGCTTCTTCTTCGATTGCCTTCTGGTCGGCCTTCAACTCCTTGGCCTCGACCTTTTGAGCTCGCTTCATTCCCGCTTTAACCTTCGCCTGCATGTCCGAGACAGCGACGACCACAAGGCCCGCTTGGCCATTGTCCAGATTTTCACCTAGTTCCTTGAGATCGCTACGGCTCATGCCGGCGGCAGCATGACCGGCCACAGCACCGAGAATCGCGCCTCCACCACCGGTTGCGAGGAGGAGGCCACCTCCGATGGCGGCCGCTGGGAACAAGGCGATGACCAGTCCGGTCGCGAGACCTACGCCGCCACCGAGCACGCCGCCAACCCGGGTGGGCGTCTCGTGCTTCTTGATGATCTTGACCTTGCCGTCAGTGTTGCGCTCAATCACAGCTGCGTCATAGGCGTCGATCAACCCCACCTCTGAGTGAAGGTCGTGGATGGCGGCGTAGTCCGCCAGTGCGTCCTCTACATCGGCGTAGACGCCGCAGTAGGCGAAAAACGTGTCAAATGCCATGATGGGACCTCCTCACTGGTATCGGTGGTTTACGGAGCAGACCACCCGTACTATTGTGCCCAACGCGGCAGCGGCTCGCTGTAGGTCTTTCGACGTGCAGGCGCTCCCCGGATAGCAGCTTTGGAAGAGCGAATCCGAGCCCTGCCCGTCGCCCATCCCGAAGGTGCCCGTGTCGTGGCACCATTGGTGCCACCTCCACTCTCCCCTACTTCCCGCGTCCTTTTGCCATAGCCTGGGCTGGAGTGTGCAGAGGAACTCCTCATGAGTGAAGCCGCCCAGACCGGAACGGAGCCATCGCTCCGGAAAATGCTCGTGCCCCTGGCACTGGCGCAGTTCATCTGCAGCTTCGCGGGCTCGAACATGAACGTGATGATCACCGACATAAGTCACGACCTGGACACCACAGTCCAGGGTGTTCAGGTCGCCATCACATTGTTCCTCTTGGTGATGGCCGCCCTCATGATTCCCGGCGGCAAGCTGACGGACCGCTGGGGCCGGAAGCGGTGTTTTACGTTGGGGCTCTGGATCTACGCGGTTGGGGCGATACTGAGTGCCCTCTCGCCGGGACTGGGGGTCCTCATCCTCGGAAACTCGATCCTCGAGGGGGTGGGCACCGCCCTGTTGATCCCTCCCGTCTACATCCTCACGACGATGCTATTCACCGATCTCGGATCCCGCGCCAGGGCGTTCGGCGTGATCAGTGGCATGGGGGGGGTGGGTGCGGCCGCCGGACCCTTGATCGGCGGCTTGATCACGACGGCCATCAGCTGGCGAGCTGCGTTTGTTTTCCAGGCCCTCGTCGTCTTGACCATTGTCTTCCTCGCCCGGGGGATCCACGACCCGGTTGCACCGGACCCCACCCGCCCCTTCGACACCGTTGGTGCCGTGCTCTCGGCCCTGGGCCTGGTCGTCTTCGTGATGGGAATCCTTGCCGCGGACAACAACATCACATTGATGGTGGTGCTCTTGGTCATCGGGGCGGCAATCCTCGGGGGTTTCTTCATGTGGATCCGCGCCCGCGAGCGCGCCGGCAAGGAAGCGTTGCTCTCCACAGCGCTCTTCCGCAATCGCATGTCGAACCTCGGGCTCGTGACCCAGAACGTGCAGTGGCTCATGCTGATGGGCACATCGTTCGTCGTCTCGGCTTACCTGCAGGTAGTCCGGGGATACAACGCCATCCAGACTGGGGTGATCTTCACGGCGGCGACCCTGGGCATCCTGGTGTCATCGCTGGCAGCAGGACGCCTCGCGCGGCTATTTCAACAGCGGACCCTCATCGTTACCGGCTTCGTGACGACCATCGCCGGCGTCGGATTCTTGCTCGGGATCGTGAAGCACTCCCCCAGTCCATGGGCCTTCGCCCCCGGCCTCCTGCTCATCGGTCTGGGCCTAGGGGTCATGCTCACCCCGTCGGTCAACATCGTGCAATCAGCGTTCCCTGAAGAGCGTCAGGGAGAGATCTCGGGGCTGTCGCGCAGCGTCTCCAATCTGGGCTCATCATTCGGCACCGCGATCGCCGGCACGATCCTCGTCTCGGGGCTGACCACACCAACTCGCTCCTATGCCCTGGCCATGATCGTGGTTGGAGCCGTTGGCTTCATCGGCTTGGCGGCCACGGCATTCCTTCGCAATCCCGAGCCGGCGGAGGTACCCGACGCATTGTCGTAGCTGGTTGCCTACGCATCTTTCAGGAGAAAATCCGGAACGATGCGCCGCCGCCTCCCTGCTGGGTTCTGTTGCAGTTCGCCGCCGTGACCCACCTAAATGTCACCGTAGCCGTCTTACTCAAGCGCCTCGAGAAGAGCTCAACGACCGTGGCATCCACCTGGCGTTCGTCGAGCTGCCGGACCGCCTCCAGGACGTGCGTTTCGAGATACGGGCTTGACCAGACCCTTGACCGCGACCACTTCGACACAAGCATCGAAATGGCAACTGCCGAGATCACCCGACTTGATGAATGACTACCATTCAACGTGGTGGCGGGCTGCTATTGGTTGTGTTTGCCGCAGTCATGGCCGACGGAGGCTCAGCGCTGGCAAGGAGGGCGATACCCCCTATGGCTATCGCCAATCCGACGTAGGCCGAGCCAACGTTGGCACCGCCGCTCTTGGAGAGGGTCTCCCCGTACAGGACAATGCCGAGAACGACGCTCGCGAATAACGAGACGGAGTTGCTCGAAGCCAGTGCCGGCGCCAGCACGCCGGTCTTCAGCGCCGACTGTTGTAGAACAAAGCCTGCGAGTGCCGAGACGATCAGCACGTAGACCGGCCAACTTGTGAGCAGGGCGAGTACTCCACTTCCAATCGCAGAGACGAAGGTCTTGGTGACGGCCGCCTGAAGACCAAATGCCAGGCCGGCTGCCGAACCGAGAGTGAGCGCCTTAGCTGCGCCGTTGAACCGGACGCCAACCCCAGTGAGCGTGAGTGCAATGGCCAGAATCACCAGGCACGATGTCCACCACGCCGCCGCGCTGGCCTGAGTGGTGCCGCCCTGTGGCTGACCT
This sequence comes from uncultured Acidimicrobiaceae bacterium, assembly GCA_963779735.1. Classification (GTDB taxonomy): domain Bacteria; phylum Actinomycetota; class Acidimicrobiia; order Acidimicrobiales; family RAAP-2; genus Bog-473. Next base: position 44,511 of record CAVZZJ010000007.1, on the reverse strand, counting down.
GCTGACAGGAAGAACACGATACCGGCCAGGGTCAGGAGGGCCCCGGTCAGTTCCCGTCGGCCGATGTTCTGGTGGGTGAGCCACATCCCGAGCGGAAGTGCCATGACCAGGCTGAGCGCACTAAGGGCCTGAACCACCATGAGCGAAGCTCGATCGAGGGCGGCTGCTTGCAGGACCCATCCCACGGCTTGTGAGATCGCACCCGCCAGCCAAATCGGTTTGTGTAGGATCTGGATCAAAAACCGCGGATCGTCCTCGGTGGCCTCGGTTTCGATGGTGCCCTTCTGTTGGAGCACGCTTCCCAACGCGAACGCCATAGCTGCAACGATCGCCAGGGCCTCGCCCACAGGAGCATCCTAACGAGGGGGAATCTGGTCAGCCAAGTGGACGTGATGCTGAACGGACATCCACTCCCAATGCCCTCGACCCCGATGACGTACTCCTCCACCTCTGAGGCGATGCCAAGCTAAGGCATGACAGATGGCACCGAAACTGGTTCAGGCTCATCAGAAGCCCACATCGGGTCGGCTGGGACGAGCAGTGGTCGACGCCGAGCGGCAAGTATTTACGGCACAATAGTTACAGCGGCCGTTATCGCCGCTGGCGGGAATCAATTGAATAGCGCACAACTTGCGACAACCGTCGTCGTGACGCTGCTTGTGTATTGGCTAGCGGAGCAGTACGCGGAACTGCTTGGTTCACACACCCACGACGGTCGGCTACCAAGCGCCGGCCATATCCGATCCTCCCTGGCGGAGACGTGGCCAATGGTGACCGCGTCTTTCTTGCCGGTGGCATCAATCGGCGTCGCCGTTCTCTTTGGGGCGTCTTCGCCGGACGCGGCCCAAGCTGCCCTCATTGTGAGTGTGGTGCTCTTGATTATGCACGGCTATACGGTCGGACGTGCAGCCGGCTTGCGTAGCAAGCGGCTAGTCATCGTTACCGTCATTGCTGGGCTCTTGGGTGTGGCGATGGTGATCCTCAAGTCCGTGCTCCAGCACCATCACTACTAGCCGTGAATACGGCTCGACTCGGGTACCACGCTCTTCCGGGGTGGAGTGACCCCTCCGATCTTGATTCAGTGGCAAACCAGCTCAGTCTTCGGGAGCCCGTGTCCCCGTATCGCCCATCTGCGCCTCGACGGCTCGGTGAACGTTCCCGTGACTGCGGTCGTTGCCGAGACGGTCGATGAAGCCGTCGCGCCGGAGGACCTCCTCGACTGCCGGCTTGACCCGGGCGAGCCGCAACGTCACTCCAGCCTGGTTGGTTAGGTCGAGAATCTCGCCCATTTTGGCCGATCCTTGGGAATCGATGAAGTCGATTCCTTCGCAGTCGAGCACGATCCCGGCGACGGGCGTCGATAAGGCCACCTCTCGCACCCGGTCCTCGAGCGCATCCGAGGTGGCGAAGAACAAGCCCCCGTCGAGTCGCAGGATCACGACACCGGGGACCTGCTCGTCGGTCGGATGCTCGTCGAGTTCGCGGTAGACCTGCGTCCCCCGCTCGCGGGCCAGCAGGGGCATCGGGGGGCGAGTTGCGACAGAGATGAGCCAAAGCAGCGACAGCCCGATTCCGATCATGACTCCCGCGAGGACCCCGAACGCGAGCGTCCCGGCGATGGCCACCACCGCGATCCAGAAGTCGAACCGTTGTACCCGGAATAGTCGACGCATCTCGGGAACGTCCATCATTCCCATGACCACCGCCTCAATGATTAGTGCGGCCAGCACGGGCTTGGGCAGCTTGGAGAACAGCGGCGCCAGCACCAGCAAGGTGAGCAAGACGATCACGCCAGACGTCAAAGAAGCCAGCCCGGTGCGTGCGCCGGAATGGTCATTGAGCGAGCTGGCCGACAGGCTGGTGGACACAGGCATACCCTGGAACAAACCGGCACCGACATTTGACATTCCCTGAGCCACGGACTCCTGATTGATATCTATGCGGTAGCGGTGCTTGGCCGCGAACGCCCGCGAGTCGCCGGCGGTCTGCGAGAATCCTATGAGCACCAATGCCACGGCCGCGATGGCGATCGTGCTGGCGTGATCGCTCACCAGCGACCACTTCGGGAGGACCGGGGTTGGCAGCCCTCTGGGTACCTCGCCGACGAGGGCGACTCCGTGGGCCCCGAGGTCGAAGATGCGTGACGCCAGGAGCCCCCCAACCACCAGGACCAGGGCCCCGGGGATCTTTGGCGCTACAGCCCGTAGCCCGAAAATGACCACCAGCGAGACCACACCGACGACCAACGTGGTCACACTTGTCCCTCCGAGGGAACCGAACCATGAGCGCAGTTCTTGGAACGGATTCGAACCCGAGACACTCGTGCCCGTCAGTTTGGGAAGCTCGCCGATGACCACGTCGATGGCCGCACCGAAGAGGAATCCGGTCACCACGGCACGCGAGAGGAATTGAGCGATCCACCCCATCTTGAACACGGCGAGGACCAGGAACAAGACACCGGAGGCGAGTGTGATGGAAGCCACGAAGGATGCCACGTCCGCTGTCCCGCTAATCTTGGCGGCTACGACGGCGCTTGCCGCCACTGCTGCCAAACCCGAACTCGGCCCCGTTGAGATTTGCCGGCTAGTCCCGAAGACCGCGTAGAGGATCGCACCGGCGGCGGCTGCGTAGAGACCGTTCTGTAACGGTATTCCCGCTATGCCCGCATAGCCGAGGTTCTTCGGAACAATCAGGGCGGCCACGGCGATCCCGGCAATCAGATCCCCTCGGAGCCATCGGCGATCGTACGTGCGGAGCCATCCGACCATGGGGACGAGATGCCACCGATCCCGCTCCCCTCCCGTGCTCTGGACCATCCCGCACAGTACCGCTAACTTCGATCGCCGGCATCGGTTGGGTTCACCTCCCGGAAAATCGCCCGAGTGTCAGTTCAGCCGCGGGCAGGGCGGTGAGCTCATGTGGGCAACCCCAAGAGTGGGTCAACATCCTTGCGGGGTCTATCAGACCCGGGAGATCGACGTGGAGCGATGAATCGCTCGACTAAGGCCCGTGAGTGTTACTCGTGATGCCCCGCATGCGATACGTGGTCACCTCACTTTATGAATCGAGTTCGGCCTCGATCTCAGCTTCCATGATCGCGATAGCCAGGCCCAAGGCCTCTGTGATCGCGAGGGAGGCAGACACGACTCTTGCCGTGCCCACAATCGGCGCCACGGCCACCAGCACGTCCTGGACCTGATCGATTGTTACCCCGGCGTCCACTGCAGGCCCGACATGCAACAGGTAAGAAGCAGGCTTGGCATCAACAGCCGCCAAAGCTGCGATGCGGACCAAGAGGAGTGCGTCGGCATTAAGCCCACACCGCTCGACCGAATCTAGGGTCATCGCAGCGATCGTGTCGAGCACCGGTGATTCGTTTGCCATGGTCGTCTCCTAACTCGTGCACCCAACCAGTCGGCGAGGTCTTCAGTAGGAATGCTTACCAGATCCGGACTCAGGCTGCACCGTTCGAGGCGATCCTCAGTGCCTTCGTCACTCGTCGTTCGCGTCCATTACACACTTGATCTCGGCATCACCACTCGCGTCGATGCGCTGTGGGCTGATATCGGCGGCGAAAACCGCGACGATGGCGCCCAGCCACGCGGCAACGAAGATCACGCTCGCGATGACGTCGGTGGTCCAATGCACTCCCAACTCGACCCGTGAGAACGCCACCGCCGCCACCGCCAGCGCCGCGAGTACCCACGCCAAGACTCGGTACGCCGTTCTTGGGGCGATGACCACTACAACAAGGGCCAACGTCGTGAAAACTAGGAGGGCGACGGCGGTATGACCCGACGGCCACGACCAGCCGTGCGCCGATACGAGCCGGAGATCCTGCGGCGGACGGTGACGCCCCACTACGTGTTTGGCCACCGCCACGCCGCCTGACTCCCCCGCCCAGGCAACGACTGCGAGAACCGCTGTGATTGCCGGCAGGAACCGACGGAGGGCTAGGACCCCCACGAGGATCCCGGTCGCCAACAGCGCAACCCACGAACCGAGCCAGGTCACGGTCTTCATAATCGCATTGAGTGTCGGGTTCCGGTGAGCGATCACAACGGAGGCCAAGTGATGGTCAAATGCATTGACTGAGGCGGAGTGTTTAACGGTCACACCGACACCGATCAGAATCCCGGTCAGCACGGCCCACACCAGGATGAGCACAAGGACCCGGACAAAGCAGCAATGTCGGCGGCCGTCTTCTCCAACTGTCACATCCGCCGGCCTCTTCTCACAATGGCCCTCCGGATGGCGTCAACGTGCGCACCACGAGGTTGGCGGCAAACGGCTTCGAAGTTGCCCTTCGGGACGAACATGCAGATTCCTTGCGGGGGATGCGAGAACGACTGAACGCTGGCCCAGCACATCGAGCAACTCGGGCGAGGTCTGCGATCATGGTACCCGAGAGAACGTGGACGGCCCGAGTCGCCGACGACTCACTCGGTGCGCTCCTCAATGCCCCTGGTGTCGGGAGTCCCGGCCGTTCGGCGTAGGGCATTCTCCGGGGGCGAGGACCGCATTGAGATCTACGGCGGGCGACCAGGACCCTCGAGAGCCAGCGGCGATCGTAGGACACCACGATGCCGGCGCCAGGCAGCCAGCGTACGTTTATCTCTCGACCTCCGTCGAGCCCCGCGACGCGGGCTTTGGGTGCGCTGGCGTCCAAGCCAGTGGGCGACAAAGATCGACGGCATGACCGCCCAGAGCTTCCCGCCCCCGATTGAGGACCTGCTCTTGGAAATGGCGGACCGCGCGCTCGAAGGCGGGTCGTTTGCCCGACGGGCACTGCACGACCTCTCGGCAGTGGACCATGCCGTCTACCAGGCCATCGCTTCCACCTCGACCCCGGCGATCGACGTGCCCCTTCGACATCTGTCCGACGCGGCGAATCGCTCGCTCATCTGGGTGGGAGCGGCGGGCGCGCTGGCCGGGTTCGGCGGCCATCGTGGTCGCCGGGCGGCCGTGGCCGGCTTGGCGGCGGTCGCCGTGTCGTCGGCCGTGGTGAACGTGGGGCTCAAGCAGCTCGCCGAGCGAGCGCGCCCGGACCGCGATCGCGCAGGCGTGGTCCGCGGCCGCCACACCGCGATGCCCCGCTCCTCGTCCTTCCCATCCGGACACTCCGCGTCCGGTTTCGCATTCGCGACAGCCATCGGTCGAGAGATCCCCGCGCTGGCGGTCCCACTCCGAGTCCTGGCGGCTGCGGTCGCGTACTCGCGCGTCCACTCGGGAGTCCACTACCCCGGGGACGTGGTCGTAGGCTCGCTCGTCGGCGGGGCTGTCGGGCTGATGCTCGGCTCGCGTCGTCGCCGCGCTTCCAAGCATCATTTTCGCGGCAGGGCTTGACGATGTTGGAACCTGGCCCAACTAGGTGAATGAGCCCGGGAATTGTGCGGACACCTTCCCTTGAGGGGATGGAGAAACACCAAGGACCTACAGGGATAACCGCCAACGAGCGGGAGCGCCTCAAGGCCCTCGAGAAGAGGTATTGACCCGTACTCCAGGCTTCGGCCACGCAACAAGACAAAAGTGGCGGGAGTGGGCCGCATCCATCCACTGGCCTAAGAGGAGCACCATCTGCGCCCTCCGCCAGCGCACCACCGCTCCCAGGACATGGACCAGACCATCATCTGGGGCGTGCTGCACTCGGACACCCTCAAACCGCTGGGCGGGGGTGTGTGAGGGGCTACCCCAAGACCTTGCGCAGCAACCCCCCGGTCGCCCAGTTGGCGGCCCGGTACACGTTCCGCCGCGCCTCCCGTTTGACGTGGGTGGTATGCCCCCAATTGTTTGCCGCTTCGAGGACGAGGACCGTGACGTATAGAGCGAAGTGCCACGCGACCGGATGGTGCGAAATCCATTCCTTCATACGTCGGACCATGTCCCATTATGTGTCCCTCGCTCCGCCCGCGCCACGGGACCCCTTTGGCAGGCCAACCTGGCTGTCGGCCCCCGGGTTGAGCACCGGAGGGAACCACTGGGCGGCAACCCAGGGAGAGGACGGGGGGGGTCTTAGTCACGAGCTCCCGGTCCTCTGATATCGGGGCCTACGACCCTCCCCCAAGGCCATGTGCTGGATCTACTCTGCGTCGACGAGGCCAGGATCGTGGGACTGTCGCGCAGGGGACCTTCGTCCAGGAGGCCGGTGGAGTGGGTTCGCGCAGGGTCCGTCGGGACAGGCGGGGCACTGTAGGGCCCGGTCATCCTTCGCATACCAGGTGCAACTGGTAGCCTCAACTGCCGTCGGACCAATGGCGATTCCCAGAGAATGCGACCTGAAGGGGAGGGAACATGGAGGAAAAAGGTGGAGGCTGGGTGCTCTTCGCAGCCATCGCGCTCGGAGTTGCTGGCATCATGAGAATCTTCGACGCGATCTGGGCGTTTCGCTATCACGGGGTACTGCCGGAGAACCTGGAGAACGCGATCTTCGGCCACAGCCTGAAGACGTACGGCTGGGTCTACCTCGTCGTGGGCATCGTGCTCATCGTGTGCGCTGGGGGCGTCCTTGCTCAGTCACAGATCAGCCGATGGGTCGGGATCTTCGCGGGAGCGGTGATGGCCATCAGCGCCATCTGGTGGATGCCCTACTACCCGATCTGGTCTCTCACCTACATCGGAGTCGGCGTCCTCGTCATCTACAGCCTTGCTGTCTACGGCAAGCGCGAGGTCACCGCATAGTCAACATGTCTGGGCAGCGCAAGGCGGGCCCTTGGTGCCTCGATTGTGCCAGCCCCCCGCCTCGTCGTTGAAGAGAAGCGCCTGCGTCTCCGCCATCGTCTTGGGGTGCTCGCGGGTACTCGCCACACGACCACGCGTGCATCCGAAGACTACAGCCCGCCAAGGCACTCCGGGCACATCCATCCGTCTACCTCGTCGTAGCGCCATCCGGCCCGCAGCGCACCCTCCTCGAGCTCGGGTAAGAAGATCGGCTCATCGACGCGGGACGGCTGCGACTGCAGATGTGGCACATGATCAGGCCGGGGATGTCCTCCATGGGTCTGGAGATCGCGCTGAGGCGTCTCCATTTTCGTCGCTCTCGCGTTCCTGCCCATAGATAGCCGAAGGAGCAGTGTCTGCGTTCGCCGCACCCTTGAAGACTCCCTCTTTCAGCAAGACCTGTCGTATTTTCTGCGCGGGTACGGCCACCATCTGCGTCCTCCGATGCGTCGACCATTCAGAACTCCCCGATAGCCGCGATCGCGGCATTTAGGGTGGGATAGAAGCGGTCACGATCGAGCGTCTCGAGCAGACCGTAGAGGCGAACGAGATCTTGCAGGCGGGTGCGCATCTCTACGAACGCCATGTGAATGCCCGATGTGTTGAGCTCGCGGTCCAGCTGCTCGAGCATCCGGGCGGCCGACACGTCCACGTCGGTCATCGCCTCGCACTGGACGACCACCCATGACGGGTGTTGTTCAGCGACGACATGGCGGATTTGTGTTCGGAAGGCTGAGCAGTTAGCGAAGAAGAGCGGGGCCTCCCAGCGGTAGACGACGATCCCCGGGAGTTCTCGTGCATCGGGGTACCGCTTCACGCTATGCCATCCTTCGAGGCCCTCAACCTCACCCAGGATCGCACCGTGGGGTTGCCAGCTGCGGCGGAAGAACAACAGCACGGCGAGCACCACGGCGATGACGATCCCTGGCAGGACCCCGAGCACGATCACGCCCAGGCTGGCGACCACCGAGAGGATCAGGGCGCTCTTTCGGACCCGGTAGTAGCGGACCAGGGCCTCGAGGTCGAGTAGGGAGAGCGCGGCGCCGATCAGCACGGCGGCCAGGGCGGACTGGGGCAGGTCGGCCAACAGGGAGTTGAAGAACAACAGCAGTGACATGACGATGCCGGCGCCGACCAACGACGCGAGTTGGGACTTGGCCCCCGCCTGCTCGACGACCGCAGTGCGCGACCCGCTGGTCGACACCGCGAAGCCCTGGAGGAGTCCTGCCGCGAGGTTGGCCGCTCCGATACCGATCATCTCCTGGTTGGGATCTACCTCCTCACCGCGGCGAGCTCCGAAGCTCGCGGACGTGGCGACCGTGTCCGCCAACGACACGAGCGTGATGCCAACGGCCGCGACCATCAAGGGCCCGACGTCGGCAAACTTCGTCCAGGGGAGTGATGGCCTAGGGACGCCCTTGGGGAGCGTGCCCACGGTCGGCACCCCGTGCGCGTGGAGGCCGAAGATGGCGGAGACGATGGTGGCGACCACGATGCCGACGAGGACCGCAGGAACGACCTTGGTGAATCGGGGCAGCACCAACAAGATGGCCAGCACCCCCAGGCCGACCACGAGCGCCGCCCCGACAGTGCCATCGAGCCCGAGCACGAAGGCCTTGAGCTCGGGACCGAAGCCCTCCGCGTCCGTCGAGAACCCGAAGAGCTTGGGCAGCTGGCCCACGATGATAATGAGGGCGAGGCCGTTCATGTAACCGACCTGCACCTCGCTCGAGAGGAGGTCGGCGACGAACCCGAGGCGCCCGATCCCCAACCCGATCTCGATGAGGGCGACGATCACGGCCAGCATTCCGGCCAGCGCGATGGCTCGGTGCACGTCGCCACCCGCCAGCAGTGGCATGAGGGCGGCGAAGATCATGGGTGAGATCGATGAATCGGGGCCCAAGACGAGTATCCGGGACGGTCCGAAGACCGCATAGCCGACGAGACATCCGATGGACGTGTACAAGCCGGTGACGGGGGGAAGTCCGGCCAGCTCGGCGTAGGCCAACCCCTGGGGCACGAGGATGGCAGCAAGCACGACGCCCGCGACCAGGTCGGACCGTAGCCAGCCCCGATCGTAGGTCCGAGCGGCCCCGAGACCCGGTATCCATCTAGTGATGCCCGAAGATCGTTCGTTCACCGTGCTCCCGATCCCTTTTCTTCAGTCAGGTCGCATCGTTCCTCCGCCGAACCTACAATGCGGCCAAGCAGAAGACCAGGGAATGGTGCACGGTAATGACCACAGCCGAGCCGTATCGGAGGCTCCGTCCTCCCGGTGACGAGAGGGCGAGAGGACCTCGGGAGGTTCGGCCAGGCCGGGGGTCGGCGATACCACGTGTCTGAATCGAGTCTCGTCTCTACGGCTCGACAGCGAGCCCTCGCTATCCTCTCACTCGTCGCGGTCTTGCTACTCGCTGTAGCCCTGGTCGCCTTCCTGGTTCGCAACGGCGTGTACGTCATCGTCGGATTGGCCGGCTTGGCGCTAGGCGTCGCCGGAGCCTGGTGGGCGATCACGAAACAGGCCCCGCGCCGCGGGTACGGGGTCATCGGGCTGGTCGTGGGCGCGGCGCTCCTGGTCGCCGCGTTGCTCGGGGCCGGGAACGAGGACTGGGAGTCCTTCGTCCGAGCGCTCATCTGCCTTGCACTCCTAGCGACAGCCGTTCTGGCGGCACGGGCGGCGTTGGCCGCCAGCCTCCGGACTGCCGCCGCCAGTCGGGTGCACCACGTGAGACGGCCCTTGCACCCGGTCCTGCTGTGCAATCCGTGGTCGGGTGGTGGCAAGGTCCAAAAGTTCGGATTGGTCGAGTTGGCCACTACGCTCGGAGTCGAGACCGTGATGCTCGACCACGGGCTCGACCTCGCCGAGCTGGCCCGCAACGCCATCTCACGGGGCGCCGACTGCCTGGGGATGGCGGGCGGAGATGGCTCACAGGCACTGGTGGCCTCCATCGCCGTGGAGCACGATCTTCCCTTCGTCTGCGTGTCTGCGGGGACGCGAAACCATTTTGCCCTTGATCTCGGGCTGAACCGCCGCGACCCGCGACAGAGCATGTACGCCTTCCGCGACGGCCTTGAGCGCCGGGTCGACTATGCGACGGTGAACGACCGCTTCTTCGTCAACAATGTCTCACTGGGCGTCTACGCCACGATCGTGCAGCAGGAGGGTTACCGGGAGGCAAAGGTGGCGACGACGAAGCAGCTTCTCCCCGAGTTGTTGGGCGAGACAACAGAGCCCTTCGATCTGCAGTTCATGACGCCCGACGGCACCGAGGTCGACGGGTCCTTTCTCGTCATGGTGTCGAATAACCCTTATGTGCTCGCCGCCTCGCCGAGCACGTCCCAGCGCCTCCGTCTCGACACGGGGCGCCTCGGCGTGTTCGCCGTGACGGCGACGACCGGCGCACAGGCCGCCGAGGTGGTCACCCTAGCCCTGGCCGGCCAGGGGGCGCGCAGCGGCCGCGCCTTCGAATTCAACTGTGAGAGATTCGAGATCAGGTCCCGCTCCGGCATGGCGTACGCCGGCGTCGATGGCGAGGCCCTCGAGCTGGAGACGCCGATGACCTTCCGAGCGCATCCACAGGGCCTACGCATGCTCGTACCGGAGGGCAACATCGAGACCGCGCTAAGGCGCCAGTCCCGTGGTGTGCATCTGCGCGATCTCGTCCTCCTGGCAAAGGGCGCGCAGCCCGGCTAAATGCCGACTCGGATACCCGGTCAGAACCGCATCGGCACCTCGTGCCGCTCCGCGCGTGGCCCTTGGTAATCGCCCTTCTTTTGGCGAGGGGGCAGAACCACGGGCACCTGCTCGTCACGCTCGAAGGGGACCATGTCGAGGATGTGGCTGATGATGTTGAGGCGGGCCCGGCGCTTGTCGTCGGAGTTAGCCACGTACCAGGGTGCCACCTTGGTGTGTACCCCGTGATGATCGAGGGATGGCCTTACCGATAGAGGTTCGGTCGTCCGGTCCGCAGAATCGCTCAGGGGAGACTGAGCTGGCCGAAGGTGTTGCAAAGCCCGAGGCACTCGATGATCAAGAAGGCAGTGACCACCGTCAGAACGATGGGCAGTCGCCACCGCCGACAACCTCGGACCATGACCGGTGTCATGTACCAATCTGGCAACGTGATGGGCAGCTGGGCGAAGTAGACAAACAGTGGGATGGCATCTTCGGCGAGGGGGAGATCCGAGTCCGCGGCCAGGGCAAGGTCGGTGAGTTCTTCGTCGGTGAAGCCGGAAGAGAACTCCGAATCATTGGTCTCTGGCGCTTCACTCATCAAAGGTCCCACGACGAGCATTCTCCCACCTGCAGCGGGATCGAGCAAGGCTAGTCCCAGCCACGATGACACCGAAAGTGTTCATCTCGTCTCCACTTCCCGGTCGCAATCACATCGCGTCTCGTTCATCTCGGTCTCTGCCCTCTCGCCGTAGAATGTGCGGGTGCTTCTGTCTATTCGCGCGCCACGTCACCACAAGCTCATCATTTGTTCCCGCCGAGTGCAGATTGTGACCGTCCCGTGAACCCCATCGCGATCAGAGCGATTGAGGCGATGGTGGCACCCGTGGTGCTGATCACGACATCGGCCATTTTGTCGGGAGGTATCCTCTCGATGTACGGATCGGCTAATGACCGAATGCGCGCCATGAACCGCGAACGCATGAATATCTTGACAAGTGGAACCGGAACCCTACTCTCGGTAACTGACTTGACAGCGAGTGCTCGGGAACGACTTACCCAGATCGACATTCAACTTCCCATGCTCCTGCACCGTCACCGACTGCTCAAGAACGCTGTGCTTGCCGTATTCGCGGCCATCGGTGTTCTGGTTCTAAGTGTGATAATCATCGGAGCGGCGGTGACGAGCGGCTCGGGGCCGGTTGCAGTCGCCGCGCTGGTATTGGTTCTGGCCGGGACTACGACGCTGCTCGTAGGCCTTCTCTTGGCTACTCGTTCGATCCTTATCTCTCAGGACGCCATCGACTCCGAGGTAAAACGCGCACTATCACTTGGGTCCTGATCGGAGGATACCTCACGGTGGGGCAGAATGGCTGGGTGACGATGAACGGCCCCCAGGGGTCCCCAGCTGACCAATCGATGCAAGGTTGGTACACCGATCCCTACGCCCGCACGAAGCCCGTTGGATGTCACAGGGAACCCCACGCATCTTGTCCGTGACGGTGAAGTAGAGGGCAATGATCCCGTGACCGATGAACCGTTCAAGATCACCCCGTTGAGGATCGAAGGTCATCCATCCAACGATGGATCCGACATGCTTCGCGCCGATGACGCCGAGCGAGAACTACCCAGCGGAACCAAGGGAGCAGCGATGTTAGGTCCGACGGTGCAACAGGGGAGTTGGGCTACTTCGCAACCGCGTCAGATACTGGTCGCGAGAACACAATGACCTGTGCCCCATACCGGTCCATCCTCTTGGAGACGAGCCGCCAACCGTTACCCTCGCGCGTCGGCAACGATGTCGTCGGGCCGACAGCCGGACATCTGACAATGGAACCAGCACCAAGCCATAGCGTTCACCCAAAAGAGGGACCGTAGTCGGGGGTTGTTCTGAACGCCAACGCCCTCGATAAACCTGGGTTCCGTGATCACTATTCAACTGTATGTCGAACGGAACGGGGACAGAAGATGAACTGATCGTGAAATTCACCCGCACTGTCAGTTAATCGTCCGTTTTGAGTCCTGTAGCCATGGCCGATGGCTGACAGTCCCTCATGCGCTGGCGTGTATCACCTCTCGCGCCCAGGTGGTTACAGATCGATGGAATACATCCTTGCCAATGCGCGGCGGTAGTCGTCACCCGAGAGTTCGGCCTTATGCGCGACGAAGCCAAGCGGAAGTCGGTCGGGGTCAAGGCCATGGACCATCTCAAAGCTCTCAGCCTCATCAAGGAATCGACGATCTTGAAAGGCAGCGAGACTTCGTAGGCGACCCTCTACCCGATCAAGTTCGGCAATGGAACCCACATCAAACTAAAGACCCGAACGCCGAGACCCTGTTGCCCCGAACGGACAGCATTGCGTGGTGCCTCCCTCAGGTACACCGTGAACGATGGAGGCGGGTCGGTGCTTAGGACAGCAACCCGACTCTCCCTCAACACTTCGCGAGTGTTCGTTACATCCTGTTAGAAGTTGGTTGAAAGACCGAGATCACTGTCGCTGACGACAACGGACCGGATCGACCATGCGCGAACGTCGCTTTCTTTCATATCTTCACTCCTTCTCCGAGGACCCAACTTGGGTCTCTAACTACGTCCCCGTATATCCTTCCTTAAGGTTGACATGAGCGCTCCGGTGAGGATCGCGGCGCGACTGCGAGGACTATCCCGAGGGGGACGGTCGGGACGGGCAGTCTCCTATCAACATTCCACCGGCCTAGCTTCCCCCGATGACCGATCACCGATGCCCGTCGCGCCCTTCCGGTCCTCGTGCTGAGCGTCCTCGCCGCCCTCATGGCGCTCGCACGCACCCACCAGTGAGGCACGACATACTGGCGAGGACGCTGCTCACGCCATTCGGATCGGGCTACTTGGGACTTTCTCCCCTAGTGAACGGCGGCTCATCTTGGCTACCCTCAGATTGTGTCTGGCGAATAGAGGGCCATGCCGGGAGAACTCAAGGGTTGGCAACCAGACCCGTACGGCATCCATGAACTCCGATATTTCACGGCGGGCGGCGATCCCACGCGGTTAGTGCGTGATGGAAAGGGTTGGCAGCCTGACCCGTACGGCATCCATGAACTCCGATACTTCACCGTGGACGGCAATCCCACGCGGCTAGTTCGTGATGGAGGCGGTTGGTCGAACGACGAGCCTCCCCAAGATTCAACCGGTTTCCCCCTTTCGCCGCCAACCGAGCGGTCAGCGCAACATCCCCCCGGCACCCAGCCAACAGCCAGCGCTACTCGGTCGGGTCTTGGCGAGCCAGCTCTCAGCGCGTGGGAACACTCGAATCCAACAGAGCAGCGTATGAGCCAGCGCGGTTGACAGTGGACCGCTACTGACGCCACCACCAGAAGCTCGTTGGGGAACCCCCGTCGCTCACCCCGCAGATTGGTATCAAGACCCCAGTAACCCCGACCAACTTCGCTATTGGGACGGCGTCGGGTGGACACAACATACTCGGGAAGTGTCCCTAGCCCCCTCGGGTTCTGCAGCGGCGCTGATAATAGCTTCCGCGGCGTCAGGGATGGCACTCACTGCCTCGGACATGCCTGCGACGTCGATTCCCATGTCTGGGGAGCAATGGGGAGAGCCGCCCGGCGGTATTGCACCGAAGGGTCCAAAGCCACTTATCTACAAGCAATGGTTGGTCCCGATGATCTCAGCGGTTGTACTGATCATCATCATCGCTGTAGCAATGGGCGGCTCTAAGAAGAACCCTGGCACTTTGGCAACCACGACTACTAGTGCAGCGCCAGCCGTTTCTTCGACCACTGCGACCACCGCTACCACTTCAACGAATGCCGCAGCCACTGCGACCACCACGGCCGGTCCGTCCGCGACATCCGCACCACCAACTACGGCTGCAACTGCTAGTCGTCAAGTCGAAGTAACTCCAGAGGCCGCTAGGACCTCAACGTCCACTACTTCTCGGTATTCTCTCCCAACAACCATTTCGGCAACTGGACCCACCACAACCGTTCCGGCCGTTACGACCGGAGTAGCAAGCACTACTACCGTTCCTCCATCGTCGACAACTTCAACCGAGCCGAGTTCAACGACCTCAACATCCACCTCGTCGCCGTCCAGTACCACAACCACGCCGTTAGCGACTACCACAACCACGCCGTTAGCGACTACCACAACCACGTCATTAGCAACCACCACAACAAGTACCACAACGACCGTTCCGCAATCAACCACTTCAACGACAGTCACTCCCACAACAACCACAACTACGGCGGGTACTGCCGATGCATCGACGACCGTGGTCCAGGCCGCATCAGAGGATGCGGCGACAAGTACGACAGATCCCGTACATCCGACGACGACCCTTATAGGTGGCGATTCCTCAGGAAACGCGACATCAGATACTGGCTCGACCGATTTGACGGCCTATTCCACCTCCGGTTCCTCACTTGCTCTCACAGGAGTGGAACTGGGAATCTTTTGGGTGCTCTTCGGGGGCTCGCTCTTATTCGTCATTGGCCTGATCGGCAGACGACATGCCACTAGGCGTCGCGAGCTACAGACGTAGCAGCGTTTCACCCCCGCTCCACGTCCCAGTCGCGGACGTTTCGCGTTTCTTTCATCTCATCCCGTATCGTGAGTGGCTATGGAGCTGACATACGCGGGGCCACTCCTGTTCGCGTCGAGTCATCACTCCTTCATCCGAAGAGCGTCAACGGACGCAGGCCGAAACTAAGACACTCACCCCCTAGCGTGCCCAGGTGGGCTCCCTCCCTCTCGGTCAGCGCTGCGGCGACTGAGCGATTGATCAGTCCAGAGGGGCCTTTCTTCTGGCCGCATCGCCTAATCCCGCGTGTGTACCGTCCAGCCCCGACCGTCCCAATATCGGGCGCGCGCTGCTCCACTCGGGTCGTCATACCAGCCGGGTGGGTAGGAAGAGGACTGCGAAGTCTGTTCAGACGCCTGCTCAGCAAGCGTTTGTGACAAGTCCGCACCCGGTTCAGTTCGCGCATCTCGGATGATGCGGACGTCCTCGCCTATTCGAAAGACAACAATGATGAGCCCAAGGACGATACGGGCGAATGTCAGATATAGGAGATATCCCAACGGAACCACGATGATCGCCACGGCAACGTCCGAACCGCCCTTGCTGATCAGTTCGATGAAGAGCGCGATCGCTCCGAGGGAGTAGAGAATCGTAATGATGATGTAGAGAACGTGTACGACCTTGGTCGTTACGAGAGTTGAAAACTTGAAGTCAAACAGAGCCTTCAAGAATCCCTGCGAACTGCTCGACGCTGCTTGAGGCATTACGTGGCTCCAGTATCCAGTTTCCGAACATTCACGGCAAAGAAACTATGACGGACAAACTCTTCTCGTACTACTGGTTGGAGGAAGTGAACGTTGTGTGATGAATCCGCGGCACCTCGGTGACGGCGACGGTCGAAATCCTCGTTCAGCCCAGGTCAGCCCAACGTTAGAGATCGACCTCACATCGAGATGACCTGAATGCGGCAGAATGGAATACGTGGCTCAATCACCAAACGATTCTCAGGGTTCTCCGACAGCTCAATCCATGGAAGGTTGGTACACCGACCCATACGCTCGCCATGAGGCCCGCTGGATGTCACGGGGAACCCCAACCCGATTGGTTCGTGACGGAAAGTTTGAGGGAAGTGACCCTGTGACCGATGAGCCATTCAAGGTGAATCCAGTGAGGGTTGACGTAGATGGCCCCCCAACATGATGGGTCAGAGTTGGTTCACGCCGACCTGCTGAACGAGATCGTCCCTAATGACCCAAAAGGACTTCGCTCGCACCGCACAAGATTCGTTCGATCAGACCAGCTCACTTGTTATAAGCGGAAGAATCAGTTGAGCGACCGCATGGCACCGTGACTTTTGCGTCAAGGTCAGCTCAGGCCGGACGACGGAAGACAATGACCTCGGACCCTTCGCTGTCCACTCTTGTCGAAACGAGCTGCCAGCCATCGCGCTGACGTTCGGTCACTAGATCATCAGTCAGGCTGTTGGAATCAGGTTCTTGGGAAGTGGTCGGAACCAGGACTACCCCGTAGCGTTCACCCACATGGCGGACCGTAGTCGCGGGATGGAATGGACGCCAACGCGCCTGCAAGTAGCACTGCTTGCGTCACGGTGACATGCACGATGTCGAACTCTGCGGGAACGAAGGATGAACTGTTCGTGACGTTACGTGACATCGCCGAAACATAGGCGCAATGCCGGTTGATAATAGGACGATGGAGTCGCCGACCATCCCCTCGCCGCATCGGGTGGCCGCGGATGGTCCACCTCGCCGGTGCCGCCGCCCAGTTGCGGCCTTCGGTGATGCCACCGGGATCGGCAGCGACATGAAATGCGCCCGGCATTCACCATCGGTGGGGACGACGAGGTCGCGGTGTTGGTAGATGCCGCAGACCAACTGCCGGGCCATCACCGACGACAACTGGGTGGAAGTTGAACATATCGCCCTCCAACTGCTCGCATCCCCGGACGGCCGCCTCGATGGTGCCGACCTGATTGTCCCGAAAAACGGGTGTTCGCCGTCCTCGCTCGGCCCCCAGGCGAGGGTGAAGAAATGTTGCTGAATGTTGCTTAGCTGTTGGGGAATACCACCGATGTGATCATCGGGCAGGCGTTGGTGTTGGGCGCCGGTGAGCTGTCATCCAGCCGGATGAACCCGTAGCTCGTGTTGATCAGGTTGGTGACCTCGGTGTCGTAGTTCAGGCCATCGGTCAGGTCCTTGCCCTTCTGGATCTGGTTGTTGTCGTCACAGATCCAGTCCAAGAACGCCGCCGTTGACGCCCGGATGCCGCTATTGGGCACCCCGGTGAGAGCCGTCGACAGATAGATGTTTCCGAGCTCTCGTGCCGTCGGGAACGTCTGGTTGTAGACGTTGGTCTCACTCGGGTACTGCGTGTTCAACCCGACAAGCTGACCGGGGAACGCCTTCAGGGTCGGGTTGTTCTTGACCCCAGAGGTCGTCAGCGCAACCGAGCTCTGGTAGGGGCTCGCGTTGTAAATCCCGTTCGCCACGTAGTACAGGGCCGTGCCCAGCTCGACGGCCTGGTCGGGAAGGTCGCTCGGGAAGTCCGTGGTGGCGAAGTCATCGATCTGGGCCGAGTTGTTCTCCAGCGCCAGGTGGGTGTCGCCGTTGATGGTTGTTTCGTTTCCATCGGAGTTGCAGGCTGTCTGGCCGCTCTGGGCGAACTTCGTCCACACGGTGTTAGTGCCCGCGGATGGGTTGACACCGATGAGGTCGATGTGGAGGCCGATCGGGGTCCCCGAACCAACAGCGACACTCGGAAGGCCGCTGGTGAACGGCCCGACGTTGGTCAACTGACCCCAGTCGGTGATGGGGGTGATGCTCGGAGACTGGCACCATATCGCGTAGGCAATGCTGCCGGCACCCGTCCCGCCGCCATCTCCGCCGTTGGCGAACGTCTCAGTCGTGTTGTCGAGGTCGTAGAAGGGGTATCCGGCACAGTTGTTGTAGCCGTTCCCGAACTGACCGAAGGTTCCGGTCTTCGAGGCGTCACAGGTGAGGGACTCGGTCCCATCTGCCGCCTCACCGGCAGGAATGTCAGCTGGGGGTATCCAACCCTGGGCAACGTCACCGATTTCGCCACCGTTTACAGCTGAGTAGTCGTACCCTGAGACGGTGGAGGTAGCAGCGCCGTATACCGATGGGTTGACGTAGAAGGTCAACAGGTCGACGGCGTCAGCCGCAAAGTTGTCTTCCTTCTCCGCGGCGATGCAGGTCGAGTCCTGGCTCGAGCTGATGCCGGACCCCGAGCGGGCGAAGTCGACGGGAAACGGTGTGGCCGCATTGTTAGGGCCCTGGTTGTTGTCGCACAGCTGGGCTTGACCGGCGCCCGACCCGTCTTCGTCGACACCCGTTACCTCTTCGGTTCGATCGTAGTTGTCCGTGTAGTCCGTGGTGGCCGGGTTGTCCGGATCGTTTGTCGAGTTGTACGGCGCCGTGTCGTCCAAACAACGGTAGTCGTCGCTGCTCAACGTGCAGCCGAACAGCGCCGCCTGGTTGTAGAGGTTGCTTATCTTCTGCAATAGGTAGAAGGTCGTGCTCGCACCGGCGCTTCGGTCCGTTTGGACCGTGCCCGTGATCCAAGCCGGCGAAGACGGAGGTGTCGTTGCCGAAGCGGTTCCGACCCCGACAATCATTATGGCGACGGCTGCGCAGACCAATCCTCCCGCCGTTGCCAATCGTGGAAGATGCCCGAGCTTGGTCATCAGAGTCGTATGTCTCCTATTTCGATCATTTATATGCATTATCTAGAGTTTGCTACGACACGCGTGACATTGCCGTGACGGGACAATGAACTCTGCGTGCGTCGACCCGGACGTTTCATAGACCACTTTCCGACGTACTCGCAGACGAGACCGATCCAGCCGGGCGGTTGCCGGCCTGCATCTCCAGGTTCTCGTCGACGGTCTTGTCGCCGAACACGGCGCGTCCGCCGACCACGAGCAGCAGTTGCTCAGTCACGAACCGCTCGGCCGGCACGTCGGTGATAGCGGCACCGAAATAGCTGACCGTCCCGCCCGTTGTCTTCTCAAGGCCGGCAATCACCTTGAGAAGCGTGGACTTGCCCGCACCGTCGGTGCGGAGCAAGGCCAGCGCTTCACCTTCGTAGACATCACATTCGTGTCGGAGGATCGATAGACCCACTGAGTACAGCGGCACTTCTCCGAGGCCGAGTGACACTCAAAGCAGCCTGACGGAACCGGAAGCCCTGTTAAGAGCTCCCGTGCGACGATGCCGGGTTAGGAGTGCAAACGTGCGCCCCAAGGCGCCATTTTACCTTCGTCGTGGGATCGGGGTACTGGCACCAACGTGGTTCGGATGCTGCCCCCCTTGGCCTCCGATTTAGCGTGTACGAGACTGTGGATGTGGTGGTGCAGGTGGTGAGGTCGAGGAAGTTCTGATGTCGTGAGAGCGGCGTGTTGACTGTCGCCTGGTATCGCTTCCGGGCTACCTTCCCCCACCGATGGGGTGGCTACGTGGCCATTGCGCTCCTCATCGGGCTGGTGGGCGGGCTGGCCATGGGGTCGATCGCTGGCGCCCGGCGGACACAGTCTTCATATCCAACCTTCTTGGCCAGCACCAATACCTCCACCGTGACGATCTCGGTGGGGAGCAACAGCGGGGCCCCGTTGGCCTTCAGCCCAGCCCTGACGGCGGAGATCGCGCGCCTGCCCGGGGTCCGGCGTGTCTCGAGCCTTATCACACCCACCCTGGCCCCGCTCGCGCCGAGCGGGGCGCCCGACCTGAGCGGAAAGCTCTCCAACTCGATCCAGTTCGTGGGGAGCACCGACGGCATGTTCCTCGACCAGGACCGGGTGAGCGTCGTCGAGGGTCGTGCGGCGAATGCGAACCGGGTGGAAGAGGCGGTCATGACCGCCAGCGCAGCAGAGAGCGCGGGCCTGCACATCGGTCAGGTCATCCGCATGGGCTACTACTCGGCGGCACAACTTTCGTCGCCCGCCTTCGGCACCGCCCGTGTGCCGCCCGCATTGCGCGTCAGCCTCAAGTTGGTGGGGATCGGGGTGATCAACCGTCAGGTGGTCCAGGACGATGTCGACCGCACCTCGGGTTTCGTGGTGCTCACCCCGGCGCTCCTCGCGCTGCGGTCGCGGTGTCACCGGGAGGCCATGTCGAACTGCCGCCCGGTGCACCTGTGCTCTACGGCGTGCAGCTCGGTCACGGCGATCGTGATGTGGCGGGTTTCGAGAAGGCCTTCGCCCGCATCGCGCCCACCAACGCGAGCTACCTGTTCAATCCCACCTCCCGGGTCGTCTCCGAGGTGGAACTCTCGGTCAAGCCCGAGTCGGTCGCGTTCGGGGCGTTCGGCGTCATTGCCGCCCTTGTCGCGCTCGTCATCGGAACCCAGGCCATCTCCCGGCAATTCCGCGTGGACGACGAAGACCGCAGGTCCTGCGGGCGCTCGGTGCCCGCCCCGTGGCCACCGCGGGCGACAGTCTCATCGGGGTGCTCGCGGCAGTCGTCCTCGGGGCGCTACTGGCGGTCGCGGTGGCTGTGGGGCTGTCACCCCTGGCTCCCTTGGGACCGGTGCGTCCCGTCTACCCGGATCGGGGGATCGCCCTCGATTGGACGGTATTGGGCATCGGCCTGGCGGTACTCATCGGCGTGCTGGGTGCCGTGGCCATCGCCCTCGCCCTCCTGAGGGCACCGCACCCCGTCGCCGGCAAATCCCCGAGGGCGGTCCCAGGGAGGGCGCGCCTGGTGCGGGGCGCCGAGTCGGCCGGGCTGCCGATTTCCGGCGTGATCGGGGTACGGTTTGCCCTCGAGTCGGGGCGTGGCCGAACGTCGGTGCCGGTCCGCTCCGCTTTGGTCGGCACGGTGCTGGCCGTGGCAGTGGTGGTCTCCTCCCTCACGTTCGCTAGCGGGCTGAGCACGCTCGTCTCCCACCCGGCCCTCTACGGGTGGAACTGGAACTACATGATCAACACCACCAACGATGTCCCCCCGCAGTCCATCAAGCTGCTCGACCACGATCCCGACGTGGCAGCGTGGGCCGGGGCCGCCATCGTGCCAGTCCTGATCGGCGGCCAGTACGTCCCCACGCTGTTCGCCCGCACCGGTGCTACGGTCGCCCCACCGATTCTGTCGGGACACGGTCTCGACGACAAAGAGCAGATCGTACTGGGCTCGGCCACGCTGGCCCTGCTGCACACGCACGTCGGCGCCACCGTCGATGTCAGCGTCGGGACGGCGAAGGACGCGCCCGTCTACATACCGCCGACACCGCTTCGGGTCGTCGGGACGGCCACCTTTCCTGCCATTGGCTACTCGAGCATCGTGGCCGACCACCCCTCCATGGGGACGGGTGCCATGCTCTCCTCGGGGATTGAACCCCCCGCCTGGGTCCGTGCTTCCACCAGCTCGGATCCCAACCTCAACGGGCCGCAGTACGTCTTCGTCCGCCTGCGCCCGGGCGTGAGCGCCGCTGCCGGACTGGCCGGTCTGCGGCACATCGCCCAAGTGGGCAGCAAGGCCATCGCGACCGACCCCAACGCCGCGGGCAACGACACCATCAGCGTCCTGGGCGTGCAGCGCCCGGCCCAGATTGTCAACTACCGCAGCATCGGGGCCACCCCGGTCGTCCTCGCAGGCGGGCTCGCTCTGGGTGCGGTCGTCGCCCTCGGGTTAACCCTCACCGCCTCGGTCCGCCGCCGGCGTCGGGACCTCGCCCTACTCCGGTCGCTCGGGTTCACCCAACGGCAACTCTCGGGCGCCATCGCCTCGCAGTCGACGGTCGTCGCGTGCGTCGGCATTGTCGTTGGCATACCCCTTGGGATCGTCATCGGACGCCAACTGTGGAGCTTGTTTGCGCGGAATATCAACGCGGTGCCCGACCCCACTGTGCCGGTCTTGTCGGTGCTTCTCGTGGCCCTCGGCGCTCTGGTCTTCGCAAACGTCGTCGCGGCAATCCCCGAGCGGATTGCGGCACGGACCCCAACGGCCTTAGTGCTGAGAGCCGAGTAAGACCGAGCGCGGGAACCACAACATCAACCCCAGTGTCGGAGGACCGTTTACCTCACCTAGTACACCGGTACTACTTAGAGTAAAAGTCCTGCTCAGGGAGCACGACAGGCCCCTTCCGCACCTTGGTTCCACCAGACATGCACCTGCTATGCACTCGATGGAGCGTCGTCAGGTAATCCGTGCGACCCGACAACTCGTGCCAATGACGAGCCTTTTGGTTCCTGGCAGTGTTTGGGGAAGACCTGCTTAAAGTGATGACCGGAGTGTTGTAACCCTCAGCGAACTTAGTGGGACGGCAAGCGCGGTCTCGCCGCCAACGTTCCTGGTTGCCCCAAGGGATCATCTGCCGTAACTTGCTCAGCACTATCTCAAGGAGGGCGACGCTTTATGAAAGCACTGGTCTTCGGGGTAGAGCCTGAGCCGTTCACCCCACCTGCCGATGCCAATCAGTTGGTGAAGAACCTCGCCAACAGCCCGATCGCCCTGCAGGACATCCCAATGGCCAAACCGCTGCGTCCAGACTGGCTTGTCCTCAAGCCGCGCCTCGTCGGCATCTGCGGATCGGACTCCAAGCAGGTCCTCTTGGACTGGGGTTCCGAGAGCGGCGCGGTGAATGACAACCCGATGATGTCGTTCACCTCTTTCCCCCAGGTAATGGGGCACGAGGTCGTCGCCGACGTAGTGGAGCTGGGTCCCGAGGCTCGGGGGGTCGAGGTCGGCCAGCGGGTCTCGTTCACGCCGTGGCTCTCGTGCGCTCCCCGAGGTGTCTCTCCAATCTGTCCTGCATGCGAGCAGGGTGACTACAGCCTCTGCTGGAGCTTCGAGGAGGGTCCGATTTCGCCGGGAATCCACACCGGCACCTCACGCGACGCCACCGGTGGCTATGCGGAGTTCATGCCGGCACACGACTCGATGGTCTTTCCCGTGCCCGACAACGTGACCGACGAGGCGGCGATCTTCGCCGACCCCTTCGCCGTCTCGCTCCATTCGGTAACACGGCACCCACCGACTCCTGGAGGGAAGGCTCTGGTCTACGGCTCCGGAAGCTTGGGTTTAGCCGCCATAGCCATCCTTCGGGCGCTGCATCCCGATGTGGAGGTGGCAGTCATCGCCCGGTTCCCGAACCAGGGGGACCTCGCCCGCTCATTCGGAGCATCCAAAGTCGTCGCCCACGAACCGGCGATCGCCATCCTGGAGGAGCTGGCCGACTGGTCGGGCGGTCGTCTGCGTCATATCGAGCACGGGCTGCCGATGGCTCACCCGGGGGGGTTCGACGTCGTCTACGACACGGTCGGCAAGGCGGAGACTTTCGAGATCGGCACCCGGCTCCTGAAGAGCCGGGGGACCATGGTGAAGAGCGGCGTCAATAGCCCGGCCCGCTGGGAATGGACCCCGCTCTACTTCAAGGAGATCAGCTGGGTAGGTTCAAACGCTTTCGGCATCGAGGAAATTGAAGGGGTCCGCCAGCACGGGATCGAGCACTACCTCGACCTGGCCTCAGCCGGCCGGGTGGATCTGACGCCGATGCTCACGCACCGTTTCCGGCTGGACGAATGGCAAGAGGCGTTCCTGACAATCGCCAACCAGGGTGAAACCGGGGCCATCAAGGTTGCGGTCGACTACCGCTGAGCAGGCCTGGCCTCCGCTAGTGCTTCATGGCGATGACTGCCTCCGCCTCTTCCTCGGAATCGACGCGTCCCGGGGTTGTAGGTGATCTGCCTATGGTCTGGCGCTCGGTGACCGGGAAGGGGCAGTTGCGATCGGCGGCTGCATCCATGGCCGCCTGCTGCGTCGAATCGAGGTCTTTGCTCCTTATCTGACACGGCAACTTCGAGCACTTCGGCCCCGATGCTATTTAGAGCGAGGTTATGCCTGAGGCGTGCGACGTTGGCGGGATCGGCCTCCACCGCCAGATGGCTCCCAGTCGGCGATAGCGTCGCGGCAGTGATTACGTAGTAGCCGATATGGGCACCGACATCCCACATCGACATCCCCGGCTTGCAGGATGGAGCCCGCTCGACCGACTGCGGAACGCTAGCAAGCGGCCCACCTCACCGCGCGCATGGCGCGTTCAGTGGTCGGACGTATTTATCGAGGTTAGGCAGATCGGTCATGCGACCCCTCGTCCGCCATTCCTGGTCACCAGTCGTTCAGACCGGGAGTCGAGCGGGACGGGCAGCAGAGTAGTGCTGACAGCCACTACCGGGGCGCGGGCTAACAGCTAACCCTCTGCGTCACCTTCGCAGTCCCCCTCAGGTCATGCTGCCAACCGGGGCGCGACGTACCCTCCCAGGGCTTGCTCCACATAGGCCGCGACGGCCAGCGTGGTGCGGTCTTCGAGGTAGGGGCCGACGACTTGGATCCCCACCGGGAGCCCCTCGGCGGTGCGGCCGATCGGAACCACCGTCGAGGGTAGATAGCTGACGCCAACCAATCCTGCCCACGCCAACGTGTCGATATACGCGCGGGGTGTACCGTTGATCTCCACTGTCCGCGCAAGGAATGGCCGATCCTGGTCGTGTCGGATTGCGGCCATCGGCATGACCGGGCAGAGCAACACGTCGTGGTCCCTGAACCATGCCGCCCACAGGAGTCGCATCCTCGCCCGGGCCTCGTCGCGATCAAGCCAGTGGCGATGGCTACCCGACATGGCATCCGCGACGTCGGGGTCGGCGCTCGGCGACACCGCCGGGCGGATCAGCTCACCGAAGAGCTCGATGGCCTGTTGAAGCGGAATCGGCGGGCGGCTCCCGTCCACCTTGGCTCCCCCGCTGGCCAGGGCGTCGGCCACGCCTTGCAACAAATCGCCAATCTCGGCGTCCACCTTGGCCGAGGGGTCGTCCAACCAAGTCCCTATCCGGTACCCAGAAAGGTTGGGGTCGGGGGGCGGGCAGCTCCACCCGCCATGCCTTGGCCCGGTCGGCGTCCGGTCCGGCCAGCACCCCCAGTAGGAGCTCGAGGTCGCGCACGCTACGGGCGATGGGCCCGAAGACGTTGATGTCCGCATCGGTGAGGCCACCGCCCACATGATCGAGGTAGCCGCGCTGGGAGACCAGACCCCAACTGGGCTTGTGACCGCATACGCCGCACCAGTTGGATGGGATCCGAACCGAGCCGCCGATGTCGGTCCCGAGCTCGAAGCTAGTCAGGCCCGTCGCAACTGCAGCAGCAGCGCCGCCCGAAGAGCCGCCGGGCGTGCGACTCAGGTCCCATGGGTTGTTGGTCGTGCCGAACATCTCGTTGAACGTCTGGATATCCCCTGACCAACGTGGCACGTTGGTCTTGCCGAAGACGAATGCTCCAGCAGCCTTCAGACGGGCAACCGCCGGAGCGTCGGTTGTGGGAACGTGGGTCAACAGCTCCCGGGCTCCGCCGGTAGAACGAAGTCCCTGGGCCTCAATGGCGTCCTTGATCGTTGTCGGAAGCCCGTGCAGGGGTCCGGCCCATTCGCCGCGCGTGGTCGCGATGTCGGCCGCGGCCGCCGACGCGCGGGCACGGTCGATGTCCAACGTCACGACGGCATTGATCGCCGGGTTGAGTTCGTCGTGACGGTTCAGGAACAACTCAAGGAGTTCCCGGCTCGACACTTCTTTGGCGCGAATCGCGGCGCTCAGGGCGGTCGCGTCGAGCAGACCACGTGGGTCCATGGGCACTACCGTAGCGTCACGGGGTTGGATGGGTCGTGGTCCGGTCCCGAGGGAGGATCTGAGCAAACCGTCGTCAGCGCCACCAAGAAGGCCAGTCCGACGGTCACCGGCACGAACAAGAAGTGGTAGAAGCTGGTTGTGGCGAACTGCCAGCGGGCCAGGTCGGTGCCCATGGGGTGGATCTCCCGTCGTTCAGGGCGCGGACGCTCTAGGCTCGTAGGCTCTAGGCAGGATCCGGGTCGTTGCCCTTAGACGGGCTGAACCGGGGTTGGCTTTCATTAGAGGTTTCCGATGACACCCACGCGGAACCCGAGCCATGGGTAGATGCGCTGGACTGCGAAGTCCGCCGGCGCGTAGCCGAAGGCCGAGATCTCCAGTTGGTACGCGGGCGCATTGGCAACACCACCGTGGTAGTAGTGCCAGTTCCGCAGGAAGTTGTAGCCCGGCGGCTGCGGTGCCAGCGTGTCAAGGATCTCGACGACGTTGCCTCCTTGGTCGTAGGTGCCCCATGGGGAGGGAGTCTTGTCCTGGCCAACCGTACTCACATTCGTCTGGTAGTTCTTCTCGAGGTCCAGCCCCGTCGGGAAATCTGCCGGGAGGGTGTCGCAGTTCGATCCGGCTTGTGACGGGCACCAGTCCGGGCCCGGGCCGGGCGGCGCGCCGGGGGTGTCCACGGAGGAATTGGGGTCGTTCGGGTTATAGGTCGCCAGCGGCTGATCTGAAGCGTTGTCGACATCCCCAGTGGTGGGATTCAAGACAGCTACGTTCGGTTGGTTGAAGGGGCCCGTCGGATAGGCCCAGTACGAGTCGGTCCCACCGCCCTTGGGGTCGTAGTAGGCCGCCTTGACCCATTCGTTGTTGCTCGGAATGACGAATCCCGTCGAGCGGGTACGCGTTGTCTGCGGGTTGGCGATGTTGTACATCCCGGTCGCCGTTCTAGTCGAGAGCCGCACCGTATAGGTGACGTAGTTGAAACCGCCCGACGATGACGATGTCTTGGAGAGTATTTTGCCGTTGGTCAGTGAGTTTGCAAAGCGGGCCGCCACCGTAAAGTTGGCGAAGTTGAACGGCTTGTTCGCCCACTCCGAATAGGCGACGAAGTAGTGCTGGCCCAGAGCCGCCGACGACGAATAGCTGATCGAACCGTATTTTGGCCAGTTCGTTGGGCTCATGTCGTCGAAGTACAGTTGGAGCGTATTCCTTCCCCGCGGATCGACCGTGTTCAAGAACGTTACGTACTGACTAACAGTGGTATCGAATTCGCCGATCCCGTACTTATAGTTCACCTCGCCAACGGTGAGACACTGCTTCGGTGACGGAGGAGCGTCACTGCAGCTTTTGTAGATGCCGGTGCTCCCGGTGTTCTCGGGTGGCTCGACTTTCGTACTCGAATTTCCTGTCAGTCCGAACGTCTGGATGACTCCCACCGAGGGGTTTCCGGGGTCACCGACAATCGCCATGGTGATCGTGACCACGCCCCGCTTCGGGACTGACAGGGCACCTGCCCCTGATTGGGCCCCGTAGACCGACACAGCGACCAGGCTTGCGAAGATCGCCGTGATCAAAGCGGACCGCAGCCATTGTCCGCGAGCACTGTTGCGCCTCGGCGCGAGCCTATGCATGCGGTGATCTCCGATCAGTTCAACTTGGTTTCTACAGGTTCCGACTTTCGCTCTGGAGTGTCTAGGGCTTGCTCGCGTCGGCGACGCGTTTCACCAGCTTGTTTGCGAACTGGCGAGCTTGGTCCAGGTGGTAGTCCTGCAGATTGGTTTGAGGTATCTTGACCCCGAGGTACTTCTCACGGTACTCACCCTTCCCGAGGTAGCTAAGGAGGGAGAGCAACGAGCGCACCTGGCCACCTTGATAGGTGAAGTGAATGCCATCCGCGAAAATGCCGCCACATTCTTTTCCTTTTCTCTGCAGCGTCTTATAGTTGTGCTTCCAGTAACGACGACAACAGATGACCGTTGCGAAGGGCTTCCCGTTGAGAATCTGCTTGGCCGCGTCCGATTCCATGAAGGTGCGCATCGCGACGTCGGTCGACAACCACCACGTAGGAGCACCGACGACAACCAGGTCGTACTCCCGTTCGGTCACCACATCGGGGATCACTATCTGCACGGGCTTGTCCCGTAGCTCGGCCGGGATCATGCCGAACATCTCGCGGTACGGCTTCTTCAGCGGGAACGACTCGAATCGCTTCTCGTAGCGAGGGTCAGTGAGTTCAACCCTCGCAAATGTCACTTCAGAATCATGGTCGCGCAGCACTTCAGAAATGGTGTCCAGAACCTTCTTGGTCTGGTTCGTGTAGGTGTAGTACACGAACAGCACTGACGGCTTCTTTCCCTCGGTGTCCATCTCTATGGGTCCTCCTTGCTCGCGCGCGTCGACTCAGCGCCGCCGATCACGACGTCGCATCCCGGCCACCGAAACCGGCGAGAGTGGGCGCCCGAGCGGGTCGATGAACAAGGTGCACGCGCCTGAAGACTCGGGCACGGAACCCTCTAGCAGGTCGATCGAGTAGCGAATCGAATCACTGTCAACCTTCGGATCCCTCAATACAACGACACAGTCCTCCGGACGGTCGTCCCCCGGGTCAACGTAGGACAGGACGGCATTAGGAGGGTCAGAGGCGAAGCTGTTCTCGCCCAAGGACCAACCTTCGACGAATTGTTGGTTGGTCATGTGGCCGACGACTCGCTCCGGCCGATCCGAGAAGTACAGCGTCGACGGTGACACACCGGTCAGAGTCAATGCCCCATCCGAGCTCTTCGAGCCCTTGGCCACTTGGACGAACATCTCTTCAACGATTTGCGGCTCAGCAGCCATTTCGAACCTTCTTTCTAAGTTGACGCGGGCTTCGACAACTACCAGCTGGTAGATGGCTTATAACCGACGACCTTTTGGCCTGAGAATCACCTGAGAGGTTCTAGCAACAATCTCTCTCAGGCGCAACGAGTGCCATACGGCCAGGATTCAGCGGAGCTCAATCCCTCGTCTTGGAACCGTCAGTTCAGGCTCGAACGCCGGTCATCGCCGCACAGGCTGCGATGGTCCCTTCGTTTATGAGATGGCCTTGAGCCCCTTCCCCTAGTAAAGCCTTCGAAGACACCCCTGCCCCACACGCCGGGCAATGGGCGTGGCCCACCCGCAACGAAATGCACGGCACCCCATGGAAGCAGTCTTGTCGGAGCGAGGAGGGACAAAGCCTGACAGCTACGTGAGTCGCTCACGATGGCAGCAAGACGCCGCTGTCGCCCCGTCCACATTCGTTCTCCAAACGGTCACTGGATTCAAAGGACATCCGCCCTCGTCGGAGCGCAACTGGTAACGTCGGGTGCCGTTGTACGAAGAGTAAATCGCCAAGAATAAGCGACCTCGATGGGAGGAAAACATGGAGGAAAAAGGTGGAGGCTGGCTGATCTTCGCGGCCATCGTGCTCGGAGTCGCCGGCATCATGCGCATCTTCGACGCCATCTGGGCGTTCCGCTACCACGGGGTGCTGCCGGAGAACCTGGAGAACGCGATCTTCGGCCACAGCCTGAAGACGTACGGCTGGGTCTACCTCGTCGTGGGCATCGTGCTCATCGCGTGTGCCGGGGGCGTCGTTGCACGCTCGCAGATCAGCCGATGGATCGGCGTGTTCGCCGGAGCCGTCATGGCCATCAGCGCCATCTGGTGGATGCCCTACTACCCGGTCTGGTCTCTCACCTACATCGGGGTCGGCGTCCTCGTCATCTACGCTCTGGCGGTCCATGGCGAACGCGAGGTCACGGCGTAGTCGCCAGTTCCGCGTAGTAGCCCAACTCTGCCACCATCCGCGCTGGGAGTCTTCGCCAAGCGCGAAAGGTGGCATCGGACGAGGGCCCGAGGACCGGCGCACGGCGAGCTCGGGAAGGCCTCGGCAAGTTTGGCCACAGCGGTGACCGTCCCGCTCCGGAGGAGACTTGCTGTGCGGTGGATGGGTGATGCCGTTGACGATCCGACGGCCTGTGGATATCTTGCCCATAGAACGTCCGCCGGCTTGAACCAACAGGCACCTTTCGGACGATCTAGGGCTAGAGGAACAGGCCATGGTGGACGTTCGCGGGGTGACCGCCCAGGAGATGCAACGACAGGTCTGGCTGGAGGAGGGAGTGTTCCCGGGTGTTGCGACCGCAGACGCCGCTCTTTTGGACGTGTTCTGGCGGGCCCGCGGGAGCGATGAATATCAAGAACTCCTTCGAGCGATTTCCACCCGCATGGAGGACATCCCCAGCCTCATCGTCTGCCACACATGCGGGCGCAGCGATCCCGACGTCGACGAACTGAGCGATTTCCCAGACGAACCCGAGGTCGGCGCCCTGCGGGCTGGATGGCGCTACGAGAGAGTACCTGTGGATGTGCCGACCGTGCCTCGGTGAAACGTCGGCGGATTGTTGAGCGGGATATATATCGTCCCCCGGGATCGTGCCGTCACGGTCCGCAGGCAATGCCGTTGTGGTACGTGTGAGTCCACTTCCTCAGCAAGCGCCTGAACGACACCAGGGTACGAAACTTCATCGCCTGAATCCTCGCTGGGGCGGGCATCCACTGGCTCAGGACGAATCCATGACCTAAGCAGCAGGATACAGTCGGATGGTCCCTCATCGAAGAGGAGCACCATGGGCTCAACAGCCGAAGTGAACCGATTCATTCTTCCGATCCACGATCCCCAGCCCATCGGCATCACGACCTACGACGCCAAGGACCCCGAAACGTCGTACCCGCCGATCACCGAGCCTCGACCGCCTGCTGGCGTCCCCAATGTCCTGATTGTTCTCCTCGACGACATTGGCTTTGGTGCTTCTTCCGCTTTCGGCGGGGCGGTGAACACTCCCACGGCGGAGCGATTGGCCGCTGGCGGCATCAAGTTGAGCCGATTCCATACCACCGCTCTGTGCGCACCGACGAGGGCTGCTCTCCTCACCGGTCGGAACCATCACATGGTGGGCATGGGGTCGATCACCGAGACCGCCACGTCGGCTCCGGGTTACACGTCGGTCCGACCGAAGTCCACGGCCCCGCTGGCCGAGATCCTCAAGCAGAACGGCTACTCGACCGCCCAGTTCGGCAAGTGTCATGAGGTCCCGGTGTGGAAGACCAGTCCGGTCGGACCCTTCGACCTGTGGCCTACCGGGAGCGGCTTCGACTACTTCTACGGCTTCATCGGGGGCGAGACCAATCAGTACTACCCAGCCCTCTACGAAGGTACGACTCCGGTGGAACCGCCGTCCACCCCCGCCGAGGGCTATCACCTGACCGACGACATGACCGACAAGGCCATCGCCTGGTTCCGCCAGCAACGGGCACTCCAGACGGACAAGCCCTTCTTCGCCTACTACGCCCCTGGTGCCACCCACGCCCCCCACCACGTCGCCACCGAGTGGTCCGACAGGTACAAAGGCCGCTTCGACGCCGGGTGGGATGCCCTACGGGAGGAGGTCTTCGCTCGCCAGAAGGAACTGGGGGTCATTCCGGCCGACGCCGACCTCACCGCTCGCCCCGAGGAGATCGAGGCCTGGGACGATGCTGCCTGACATCTTGAAGCCGGTGCTCGCCCGCCAGATGGAGGTCTACGCCGGATTCTTGGAGCACACCGACCACGCCGTCGGTCGAGTCATCGACGTGCTCGAAGAACTCGATGTGCTCGACGACACGCTGATCTACTACATCATCGGCGACAACGGAGCCAGTGCCGAAGGCACCCCGAACGGTACGTTCAACGAACTGTTCTCTCTCAATGGAGCCGCCGCCTTTGAGACCGCAGAGTTCATGGCGGCCAACATCGACAAGTTCGGTACACCCGAGGCCTACAATCACTACGCCGTGGGCTGGGCCCACGCCATGTGCACCCCCTACCAGTGGACCAAACAAGTTGCCTCGCACTTCGGGGGGACACGTAATGGCACCATCATCCACTGGCCTAATGGATTTAGCGCCAAGGGTGAGGTCAGAGACCAGTTCCACCACGTCATCGACGTCGCCACCACCGTCCTCGACGTGGCCCACCTGCCGGAACCGACGATGGTGAACGGCTTCGAGCAGCAACCTTTGCAGGGCATCTCGATGACCTACCTGTTCGATGACGCCAACGCCGCCGACCGTCGAGAGACCCAGTACTTCGAGATGCTCTGTAACCGGGGGATCTACCACAAGGGTTGGATGGCGGTGACCCGTCACAGCGTCCCTTGGTTGTTCGGTGCGGTACTCCCGCCCCTCGACGAAGACATCTGGGAGCTGTACGACACCACGTCGGATTGGACCCAGGCTCATGACCTCGCCGCCGAGCGTCCTGATGTGGTGGCACATCTTCAGCGCCTGTTTCTGATCGAAGCGGTGAAGCACCAGGTCCTTCCGCTCGACGACCGACGGGTGGAGCGGTTCAACTCGGATTTGGCAGGAAGACCATCCTTGATCACCGGACCCTCCCAGTTGGTGTTCGGGGGCATGGGGCGTCTCACCGAGAACACCGTCCTCAACCTGAAGAACAAGTCCTACACGGTGACCGCCGACATCGAGATTCCCGACGGAGTGGCCAGCGGTGTGATCGTGGCCCAGGGCGGAGCCTTTGGTGGCTGGTCCCTCTACCTAAACGACGGGGTGCCAATCCACTGCTACAACTTGCTCGGACTCAATCGAGTCAAGGCCACAGCGACCGAACCGCTCAACGCTGGGCATCACCAGGTCCGGGTCGAGTTCGTCTACGACGGAGACGGCCTGGCCAAGGGCGGCAATACATGCTTATTCGTCGACGGCACCCAAGTGGGCTCGGCACGCCAGGAGGCCAGCATCCCGATGTTGTTCTCAGGGGACGAGACCTTGGACGTGGGCGTGGATTATGGGTCGTCGGTCAGCGACGACTACACACCGGACACGAGCCGGTTCACCGGGACCGTGAACTGGGTCCAACTCGACCAAGGTTCAGACGACCACTCACATCTGATCCGTCCCGAGGATCGACTTTCGGTCGCAATGGCGAGGCAGTAGTCGAAATTATTCACACGCCCAGACGAATTCGAAGTGGGGCACGCACAACTGTGCGCACGAGGTCCTACTCGCGCAGGAGTCAGCGAAGTGCGGCAGCGGCATCGGCCACCGCCGAACCTGCCCGGGTCCACCGACGAAGTTGAATCCGGTCAGGTGGACCATCGGAATTGCGATCCCCTCACGCTGAGGCCTACGCGGCCTGACGGATAGCGGCCGTTCGTTTGGGTAACCTTGCAGCAGCAGTTTCGACGTCTTGCCCGCAACACGTCGGGTATACGCCCAAGTCACCGCGTGGGTTAGACCTCGGTTGTCGGCCGTCACTCGGTTCGCAAGACGAGGGCGGCCGGGGTACGCGCCGCGATGCGGGCGGGGACGGCCGCAATGAGATTGGCAAGGATGAGCACTCCGGCCGCGACCAAAATCAGTGAGGCGGGCACAGTGGGTTGGGGGACAGCGTTAATGTTGCGAGCGAAAAGGATCCACAGTTGCCGCCCAGCCACAACGCCGATGGGCACTCCGACTAGGGCGGCGATCAAGGCGATGACTGAGGCCTGCCAGGCGACGGTAGCGGCCAACTGTCGGGTGGTGAATCCGAGGGTCTTTAATAGGGCGAGATCTCGTCGCCGTCGCCGGACAGACGCGATCAAGGTGAGAGCTAATGCCACGATTGCGCCGAGCGCAAGGCCCGCCGCGAGGATGACGGGTGTTGCTCCGGTGGACTGGTAGTTGACGATTTCCGCTGGGTGTTGGACGCCCAGGACCTCGACGGTGTCGCCCGTAGCGTTCGGGTCGGCGGCGAAAACCTTGTCGGAGAGCGTGGCGATGCGGTTCATGTCTGCCAGTCCGACTGCCGCGCTCACTCCGCTGTGTAGGCGTACGAAGACCAAGCCCGGTCCGTTGAGGTTGGGGTCGGGACTTTGGGCGGCGTGGATGAACGCTGGGCTGACTTGGTCCGAGAGGACGCCTCCGGTTCCCATGGAGGGGTGGTCGGCGAAGTTGCTGGCGCCGCCGATTGCGGGGAGAGTGGCTGTGCCCGCGATGACCAGCTTGAAGGGAGGGAGGTAGAGCGGGGCGGTGTTCGGGGCGCCGAACGAGCCGATGACGGTGTCGCCAACTCGCTTGTGCAGGAGCGCAAGGGTTGTGGGACCCAAGACGATCTGGTTGTTGTCATCGACTGCATGTCCAGAGAGGATCGGTGGAGCGACGGTCGCGTGGTTGTCGCCCAAGAGGGCAGGGACGGTCTGGCCGTCGATCTGAACCGAGAGATTGTGGTACCCGGACCAGGCCGCAACGTCAGGGTCGCGGTTCAGGGCGTCGAGGGCTTGCGGGGGGACGA
This sequence comes from uncultured Acidimicrobiaceae bacterium, assembly GCA_963779735.1. Taxonomy (GTDB): domain Bacteria; phylum Actinomycetota; class Acidimicrobiia; order Acidimicrobiales; family RAAP-2; genus Bog-473. The sequence continues at coordinate 10,612 of CAVZZJ010000007.1, read as the reverse complement.
CATTTTCTGAGGTCAGCGCGTAGCTCCAGTTCCACCCGTAGAGTGCGGGCCGAGACACCAAGGTATGGAGCCCGCTGCTGAACGTGAGCGTCGTGGTCACCAAGGCCACGGCTAAGGTGGCGCCCACGAGCACGGAGCGGGCCGGGACCGAGGTGCGGCCGCGACCGGACTGGAGAGCGAAGCGGAGTCCCACGGCACCCGAGGCCGACAGGCCCGAAGAGGTCGCCATCTGGAGCAGTCTTGAGTCGCGGGGGTGGTCAATGCGAGATTTGGTAGCCAGACGGTGGGGGGCGCTTCGGTAGGCTAGCGCCAGCGCGATCGCGCCAAGCCCCCCAATCAGCATGAGCAGCCCGATGCCCAGAACCGTCCAGTCGACCGCGATTGCGGACCCTTGGTACACGGCTCGGATGGGTCCGAGTGGGGACAGCGGCGAGAGTGAGATCGCGAGCACGACCGCCAGTAGTGAGCCGGACACAATCGCGCCTAGGACTCCGACGAGCCCGTCGGCAACCGTCGTGACCGGGCTGGCACCAAGAGCCCGCAGCACGTAGAGATCCGACTCATCGGAGCGCAACTCCCGAGATATGGCGAGCGCCCCGATGGCCAACGCTGCCAACGCGGCAATAGCGCCGAACACGCCCAGTGCGATCGACTCCGGTTTGACGGCCCGCTCCACCTTGGTCTCGGTGATTGAGGTGACCGTAAAGTTGGAATCGCTCCCACTCGGAAGCAGGCGGATGAGCTTCTCTTCAACTGCGGCAATCGAGGTGCCGTGAGCGAGTTGCATGGCGTACCAGGTGCCCTGGACGGAAGCGGAGGTGAGCGTGCGGGTCAGGGCGGGGGTGAACAGGACGTCGGTGGGGAGACGGTCTGCATCGTCTTCGATCACCTGATTGTTGAAGACCACAAGTCCGACCAGCTTCATGTCGATCCTGCGCAGGGGCGCCACGCTTGGCGTGCCGAAGGCCGGTAGGCCGAACTGATTCGATGAGTAGACCCCCATGGGAATGATCTGACCCACGTGCCAGCCCAAGGCGCGCGCTCCCAGAGTGGTGGTGACGAACTCGTCGGCGCGATTTGGGTCCGCCATCCGACCGACGACGGGGGTGGCGCGGTCCTCGTCGAAGAAGAGGCCGTTGACGCTGCCAGTCGGGTTTAGCGAGGGATTCAGATTCGGTGCCCCGTCGTGCTCGAGCGGCACGACCCCAACGCCCACCCAACTCTCAACCAGCCTGACCTCTGGGAGATGCGCTATTTCGTGGCCCAACTGCGGCAAATAGTTGTTTGCCGCAGAGTTGTTGGTGACTCCGTACGTCGACATCGTGAGGTCCGACGAATTCGTGTCAGCCAGAAAGGTCGGATACGACGACTGGGTCCGCCGCGCCGCCGCGATCGACCCCATAGCGACCCCGCCGACCAGCCCGATGAGGAGGGCAATGGCCACGTAGCCACCCCAGCGGCGGCGAAAGGTGGCCTGAAAGCGGTACCAGGGAACAGTCAACATGCCGTCTTCACGAAATCAGACCTTCACCGAACTTCCACGGGCGCCATCACATCCACAGTGTCGTACACGCTAAGTCGGAGGCCAAGGGGGGCAGCATCCGACTCGTCTTCGTGTCAGCACCCCGGCTCCAGGTAGTAGACCTGTCCCGCTCTGCGGCGGCTCGCTTCCACTTGTCCTTCAGATTCCACACCGGACCTGTGACCTGGACTTAAGCATCCTAAAGGATTTGGACCACCAACAGACTCAGTCCGCTCTCCCCTGGAATTGGCCTTTTAGGGGTCCCGAACGGGGGCCTTCGCCGCCCGGTTCGCTTAACCCAAACCGCTACGATCGCGCCACCAGCACTAAGCCATACGCACCGGGCAGACGAGCTATACCGACCGGGTCCTCGCCGTCGCAGCCACCCATCGTGACGCGGAACACGACCGGAGGCACCGTGTCTCGATCGAGTTCCGCGTTAGCCTCTTCGCCGACGATCTGACCCACCCCACGGCAACCGGAGCCGTCATCCGGACGTCATCGAACGATAGGGTTACGAGGACGAACTTGCTCGGATTGTCCCTCGGCATCAGGTTTGCCGCCGGAGTGCTCTCCCGCTTCGACAGCGCGCCCACCTGGGGGAGCCCACAGGTCACCTGCTGCGGGTGTCACGTCTAATCGATTACTCCACTCGACTAGACGGCCAAGTAATCGATTACTCGGTCGAGCCAGTCCGCAACCTTCGCGCACGGATCGCGCACGTTTGGCCGATCATGGATGCTCAAGAATGAGCCACTGCGAAAAAACGCCCCTCTGACCTGGTGTCGGAGGGGGGACTGCAACCATAACTACACCGGCTACCTGGCAGATCAAGTGGGCGGCTTGAGCCTCTGGCCAGCGATTTCCTTGTGAACGCAACCGCAAAAGCCTCGCCGTACTCGTGCCGCAATGTGTTGAGGAGTCCATGACCTCTTCCTCTGTCGGGACCGGGGTGCCGCTGGTCCTCTGTTGCCCTGGTACTACGAGTTCTACTGGGCCGACCCCGCGTCATCGGCCCGCATGTCCTCGTACTCGTCGACAGAGCGGTTGACGTATGCCAGGGTCTCGGGTGACATCCGGTGAAACTGCTTGCGGTCGTACCACATAGTGACGACGATGCCAACGACGAGCCAGAACACCAGCTCGACCACGATAACGGTCAACGATCTCCCCAACCCGGCGTCGAGTTGGCCGTCGAAGTAGAGGAGGGCTCGGTTGCCATCGACGATCTGGCGTAACGGTTCGAAATGACTGACGAACCGGAAGAAGCCGGACAGGGCTTGGATCGGCACGGTCCCGCCCGATGATGCGAGTGCAAGGTAAACGAAGATCAACAGGGCCACCAGTTGTCCGACGGTGCCGAGGGCAGCGAAGAGCACGAGCGTCCCCGTGGCCACTCCGATGGCCGCTAGGGAGGTGAAGAGCCACAGGAGGAAGGGATCGGGCGCGTCCATCCCGAGGATCCCGACGGCGCCGAACACCATGAGTGCGGTGAGGACGGGCGCGAGGACGGCGGCCATGACCCATTTGGCCACTAGTGTCTGCCATCGGCTGATGGCCACTGGACGGCGCTGGCTCCACTTGGGACCAATCTCGGTCGTCCCATACCCCAGGGCGGAATCAATCGAAGAGTTCACAATGGTGGCCCCGAGAAAGCCGCACATCAACGTGAGCAGCGAGATGTAGAAGGCGCTCAATCCGAGCGCCGAATGCGGGGGCAGCGGGCGGTAGACGACGACCGACAGCGTCACCGGATCGGCCATCTGGGCCTTCAACGCCGGACTCGGGTTGCTCGGTAACAAGCTTTGGCCAATCTTCAGTGAGAGGGCAGACACGGCGGGCTGTAGGACACCAGTGGCCAGACTGGTCCCGATCGTCCCGAGGCGCTCGTTGGTGCGGATGGTGATCGTGGGCTGCTCCGGAGTGGCGCCCTTCGCCGGCTCGGCGCCAGCGAGCGCAAGAAGCGAGGTGGTGAAGTCGGCTGGGATCACCAAGGTGGCGTAGTCACTTCCCTTGCTCATCTGCTCTCGTGCCTCGGCCCAGGTGACGGTGGTCAGCTTCAGGCGGGTCGCGACCGGCGGGCTACCGACGAGGCCTGCCACCACCTCGTTGCCGATGTCGACCCGCTTTCCGTCTACCGTGGCCCCGCGGTCCTGGTTGACGATCAGGACGGGAAGACCGTTCAGGTGAGACACAGGATCGACGACCGAACCGAAGTAGATGAGGGTCATGAGGAAGACGACGACCGAAGCCAGGATGAGCGGTGTGATCCAGGCGGCGCGGACCCGAAGGAGCCTGGACGCGCGCATCGGGCGGGCGGCGGGTTGTGCGGAACGGTCAGACTCTGCGTTGTCGGCCACCCCGCCTCCCGTTGCCGGAGCGAAGGGGTGACTCGGCGCCGGAAACCGCGCGACCGGCATTGTGCGACCGGCTGCACGTTCCACTCGGCCGGACCCTCACTTAAGAACAACCCAGCCTTGTCGGCGGCGAACAGGGCGGGACGTGGGCCGGATGTCCGCCGGCTCCTTCGCCAAGCAGAGGGCCCTCCACACGCCCATGAGCTCGCCAAATCCGGTAGAACACCACCCCACCGTGCAAGGTGATGGTCCCTTGGAGAATGGCGTCGTGACGGGCGAGGGCTATGTCCATCGCGGCCGCAGGCCTCTCCTCCCAGAGCCGGGTCGAGCCCTCGATAGGGGTAAAAGGGAACGTCACCGTCCCCAACGGACCCTCCATGGAGTGAAGCATTCCATGACGAGGACGGTGGTCGCTCGGAAGACGCCCCAAACGCCGATTCCCTGCTCGGTGGCGAGGCGGACTTTTTGTAAGCGCGCCCGAGGCACCACTCCCCGCCGCCCGCCTGAAGGCGATGTCACCGATCACCCCGGTGTCGGAGGGGGGTTTGCCTCACCTAGTACACCGGCACTGCTCAGAGGGAAAGTCCTGCTCAGGGCTGCTTAGAGGGGCTTCGGAGAGTCCCAGCGTTTAACCAGTAACGCCGTATTGCCGAGGACCTAAAGAGCCACATGCTGATCGTCCGGGCCAATCCCCAAGCGTCTGTAACCACGTCGTGACCTGTAGGACCGGTCAGGCTGTCCCTGCGCTGGGGCATACTCCGGGTCGTGGTGCCCGGAGACACCGCGGCCCTTTGGAAATTCGGGTCATCCGGGATTCCCGTGGGTCCCTGGATAAAGTTGTAGCCCACCGCAGTGGAAGAAGACGGCGGTCTTGAAGTGCTCCTTGTTGCGGAAGCCGTAGGCCATCTTCTTGATCGTCTGGATCTTGGAGTTGAGACCTTCTGCTGCGGCGTTGGTGATGCGAGCGGCGGAGAAGTAGTTGAGCACTCCATAGAGATGACGCTTGATCATGTAGGCGACGTCGATGACCGGCTGTAGGCGCGAATGGGTGGCCCAGAAGAACCACTGCTTGTAGAACTTGAGCGCCCAGCCGTGTCGGTGGTAGTGCCACAGAGCCGACAGCGACTCCTTGATGGCCCAGGCGCGCGAGGTCCGCAAGTTGAGCGCCTTGAGGGATCCGAACGCGCTCTTGTGCTTGTCGGGCAGGTTCTTCTCGGCGTAGAGCCAGAGGTACTTCGAACCGGTCAAGGTGTCGATGCCCTCAGCACGCAGATCTTTGTGCTCGCGCTTTCGGACCGTGTCGACGGCCTCTCCCATGTGCTTCATGATGTGGAAGCGGTCGAAGACGATCTTGTCCTCGGCACCGCTCAGGTGTGCTTTGACCGAGTTGACGTAGGGCTCGCACATGTCCATCACCACCGCGGTGATCGTGTCGCGTTCGGCGAGGCTGAAGGCATCGAAGTAGGCATCGAGGCTGGCTTGTCTGCGGTCGTCGGCGATGTACTCGACGGTGCCGCCGGCGATGTCGTAGACCAAGGTGAGGTAGGAGTGGCCCTTGCGGGCCGCCTTCTCGTCCACGCCCACCAGGACCGGGACCTGGTGTTCTTTGGCCGCCCTGCCCCGGGCGACGGCTCGCTCCATGATCCCCCAGCCCTCGTCCCAGGTCATCTTCAAGATATTGGCGGCGCCCGAGATGTCGGTCTCTTTCATCACGTCGATGGCGAAGCGCTCGAAGGCCGTGGTGAAGCGGCTCCGGGGCTCGGCCCACGGGAGGCGGACCTGGTGGACCCCGTCGCTCGGGCACTTGACCCGTGGGGGCCGGGCGTGGAGCCAGGTGGGGAACCCCCCGGTGTCGAGGTGCCGCCAGGCGCGCATCTCGGAGTGGTCGAACAGCGGCAGCTCGGCCTCACACTTGGGGCAGGCCCACGACCGGCCCTCGTGGTGCGAGACGGTGATATCGACCCGTCTGTTCTCGAGCGAAAGGTCGACGTCCTCGACGAACCAGGGGTCTGTCAGCCCGAGGACCTGGGCGTAGAACTCGATGTCGCGCATCGGCACTCCTTGGTTGGGGCCCCCGGGCACCACACCCGGGAGCGACACCCCAAGTGTCGCTCCCTATCCAGCCCTCCGCCACCGACGAGCCCGGTGTCAAGGGACGGGCGAAGCCCGAGCGAGAACCGCAGCGCCAGCGAAGGCTCGCAGCAGCCCTTGACGCCGCTGCGAGGCAGTGGCCACCGCTGTGGCGCCAAGCACCTTCAATCCGCGTCGCGCATCGGACGATCGAGCATTCAGCCAGAGGACCTCGTCATTCCGAACATAAGTTCGATGAAGTCACCCACGGAGAACCCGGGAGGACCGGAAATTCTATGAGTGGGGTGTGCCAGCTGGGTGGACCGAACACCCCCTGGCACGCTCAGACGCACGGTCAGCCAAATGGGGACCTGAGCATGACCGACACGTACACTGTTCCGTCACGAGAGTCCAAGCCATTGAGGAGACGGCGAAATGAAAATACTTTGGCTATTGGCGGCAGCGGCGGTTGGTTTTGTCCTGGGATCCCGCGCCGGGCGAGCACCGTATGAGCGTCTTGAGTCAAAGGTACGTGAGGTCGCCGGACGCCCCGATGTCAGGCGCGCCGTCGATGCCGCCTCGGACGCCGTGTCTGACCTAACTGACACGGCCGTGAGCACAGCAAGCGACAAAGTCTCGGACCTGTCGGATCGGGTCAGCTCGAAGATCACCGGCAAGGCCGATCCGAACAGCGCCAGCTGAAGCGCAATCGGCCCCGGAGACCACTGTTCACGCCGGGAGCCTGTGGAGCCCTTCGCGGTGTGGAAACCCCCGCCAGCCGCAGGCCCACGCCGTCCGTCAGAACTTGAACACCCGCAGCACTTGCTCCACGACCGTGTTCGACTTCCTGTAGACCTTCCGTCGCACCACCCGCTTCGAGTATGCCGTGGGCCCTTCTCGGCGGCTACGACGTTCCCTAGGTTTCGAGCGGCTCGGTAGAGCTGGCTGCGAAGGGATTTGGGACGGCTTTGGTCACTACTCCCCCCCGAGTTCCTTGATGCTGGACTCCGTCTGGCGCTCGTAAGCGGCGAGGACGTCCGCCCGTGTCTTGGCGGTCAGGGTGGCCAGCTCCCCGAGGAAGAGTGACGACAGGACGGTCAGGCCCTGGACGACACTCTCCTCGGGATCGTCAAAAGAAACCAGCTCCCGGAGCACGGCCTGGTACGCCGGACTGTCCTGCACCTTGACCGCAGGATTCGCCTCGTACGCCCTCAAGAGGCGGAGGGCCTTCTCGATGTTCCTGAAGTCGCTGGCGCTGTCCTGGGTGCTCATGCGTCCCGACCGTAGCGCCTCGACCCCGTTCGCGCTCCCGTCGCGCAACCGGCGACACCACCCCGCTACCCTCCGCCGGGGAGCTAGTGAGTCCGGCTAGGCGGGTTACTGGACGCCGAACTCAGCCCTTCACGGGGAGCGGTGGCGGCTCTCCTCGCCATGAAGCGCTGAAGGAGGTACATCAAAAACCGGAGGATCAGCCCGTTAACCACTCCTCGGAAGGGCCGTTCGGAAGGGGTGGGTTCCTCAGGAACGGTCATGCATCCCAAAACTACCCGGTCCCGCCCCGTCGAAAGGAACGTCACCGCTTCACCCTCCCGACGCTCAACAGCGGTATTGACCAGCTCGGGATCGTCGGCACCGTGGCACCGGGGATCTTCACCCAGCCCGGAAGGTGCCGGCGGATGGGCTACGTCAATGCCGCCGGCCTTGCGAGTTACTGTGAGGAGGCTGTCGAGTGGCGGGGTCGTCACCGGTACGCCACGAAGCCCGTCTGGAGCTGTGAGGCGCACGCTGGGGAGCTGGTGGGGCGACGGTGCCTATAGAAGAGGGTGCGGGCTGACGTGGCACCATGGGGCATGACAATGGAAGAGCGCATAGCCGAACTCGAGGACGCAGTCGTCCGCCTTAGTTGCATCGTGGAGCTCAGGTCGGGGCCCTACTCGAAGGACGCGAACGCTCGGGTCGAACATGAGGGTGGCCTGGTTCGTCGCTGGGTTGAGTCCCTGGAGGCTCAGCGAGGAGCTGGAGAGGGCTAGGCGACTTGCCGGCGGGTAGCCCAGATGCATGTATCGCCCTGGGGTCATCTCCCTCTGTTAGGGCAGCCGGGCGCCCCCGCAACCGAGCGGCTTGGTTGCGGGGGCGTTTCGCGCCCGGTCAGAATTTGAATACGCGGAGCACTTGGCCCACGACGGTATTGGACTTCCGGTAGACCTTCCGGCGCACCACGCGCTTGCCGTAGGCGCTGGGGCCTTTCTCGGCGGCCTCATTGGAAAGTTCAACAAGCACCGCATTGACAGCGGAATTGAAACGAAGGTTGGCGAAACGATTGGCAAGGGAACCGCTGGAATAATCACCCTCGTTAAGGACTCCGACACGGCCGCCGTCAAGGGGGTGCTGGGAGAGTCGGTGAAGATGAATGTTGTCTCCGTCGAAGGCGATGGCATCAATGAGCTCAAGGAAGGGATCGCTCTGGCCAACATCGAGTGATTCCCATTACCAGGCGATTCTCCCGCCAGGTCAGACTCCGAGTCCCAGCACAGTCGAAGTGCTCTGGCCACAAAGTGAGTCGTCCTCCCTCGGAAGCGGAGGGCAAATCGCGATGACAAAGCGGTGACAAGTGGGGTATTCAGGCGAAAGTCTCGTCCCTTGTGGAGAACATTTCCCCAGGTCACACCAGCTGTCGGGGGTCGTCTACCTCATCTGTGCCTCGATGGCTCGCACCCCTGGATCATCACCGACGGCCATTGCGAATCGTGGATTCCGCTCGGTGTACCGCGATTCATTCGGAGTATCGACACATATGCAGTACACGCGCGCTGACCCTCCCAGCTGCGACAACGCCCCGAGGGGTTTTGCGGCTTCAAGGCTGCTGACCACGCGTGCCGTGAGCGCGTGACCCGCGACATCACACAAGTGTCGGAAGGGCGACTTGAACCCCACGCCCTTGCGAGCACCAGCCTCTCAAGCTAAAAAATGGCCCCGTGTGAGCGGGGTGCGATTCACGTTTTCCCTGTTCAGAGCGTCATCGTCCGAGACCACTCCGACACCGTTTCCCAATGTCGCTATACGGCCATTCAACGGTCGCTGTCAGGTTTGGCCGCTGTCATGTCAAAGGGGCCGGGCCCTCGAAAGCCGCTCGCGGCAATTCGATATGGATCTCGGCTTCTTCCGAAGGATCATCAGTCTGGGCGTCTATCCATTCCACCGGTATCTGGAGTTCCCGCTCCACTCGCCGAGGAAGGTCAAGGTGCATCCATCGTGAAACGGTCGAGGGATGAGTCGCAATAATTATGCCGTCGTAGTGTTGGCGTCCTGCGGCGTCGCCTATTCCCTCATAGGGATCGGTTTGGACGACACTGCCACTTGCCGCGATTCCCTCCGCTCCTAGCCTCTGCAGCTCCATTTCGAGGCGTCCCTGAGCTACGTCGGCTTCGGATTGCTCGGCTGGGACGATGACGTCCACCTGAATGTCGCCCTCTTCGTGGGCGTGCTCGCGAACTGCCCACGTCAATCCCGTTCCCCCGAGGGTGTGATCGATTACCACTAGGTAGCGTCGCATAGAAAACTCCCTTTCTGCTGCGCGTCTTTGCTGTACCCGGACCGTTGTCTGCAGTCACCGATGCCCTCACACAAGGCGCTACGGGCAGACTAACTGGTCGAAGCCTTCGCGCCCGGTTCGCGATGACGTCACACAACACCCCCGCTGACATTTCCTCGCACCCACTCCGCCTACGCCGCGGTGGCCTTCCGCAGCCGCATCCGCTCCCTCGCACTCGTGCCGCCCCAGATGCTGGCCAGCTCGGGGTCGTCCAGGGCATAGCACTCCTGCCGCTCGTAGGTACGCGGGTGCCCAAGATCTCGCCCCCGCAAGTCGCTCAGGCCTTCGAGACGCGCCTGCGGCTCTCCTGCCTGATGTGGTCCATCCTCAGGTAACGGCCATGGACGTCTGCCTGAACGAGTCTCAGTGAGGGTTCGCGTGTCCCACGATCACCCGCAATATCACACGCGTGTCGGAGGACCGACTGACCCCCTGAGTACACCGGCACTTCTCCGAGACCGAGTGACGCTCAAAGTAGCCTAGGGGAGGCAACAGTCCAGGTCACAGCGCCGGGGCGAGGCCAGACTGCCGAATAGCTGCTCCAAGGCGACCGCGTCACCTTTGGCCTGAAGTCGGGGTGCTGGCACCAAGGCGATTCGGATGCTGCCCCCCTTGGCCACCGACCGAGCACCCATCAGACTGCCCATGTGATGGCGACCGCGGACGCCCCACTGGAGGTCTCAGCTCGACGGCGCGACCGCAATCGCTGGAGAAAGGGCGTGCTAACCCTTGCCCTGTACCGCTTCCAGCGCACGTTCCGGCAGCGCCGCGGCGCCTACTTGTCGCTCGTCCTGCTGATCGGGCTGGTCGGCGGACTGTCAATGGGCGCCCTCGCCGCCGCCCGGCGCACGGAGTCCTCCTTCCCCACCTTCCTGGCCACCACCAACCCGTCCAACCTGAGACTCGCCACGGCACTGTGGAATCCGGCGCTCGGGTACACCACCGGCTACAACGGCCCCCTCGTGGCCACTATCGCCCGCTTACCCCATGTCCGGCGGGCCGAGAGCTACGCTGCCATCTACAGCGAGCCGATCGGCGCGAACGGACAACCGACGGCGGCAGCCGATACGG
>CAVZZJ010000006.1:0-734364 GCA_963779735.1 uncultured Acidimicrobiaceae bacterium | reverse complement strand
AGACCGACTTCTGCGAGGGCACCGCGCACCGCCGTTGCCATGTCCGATCGGGAGGTGACTGCTCCCAGATCCTCTTGCCGAGGGCGCTGTAGAAGGTTCCGATCGCGGCCACGCCCTTTCGCTCGCGGACGAGGGTCGCCGTCCGCAAGCGGGGCCCGACCGGGCCTGGAGCTCCCGGGGATCCTCGCCGTCCTTCAAGTTCACCACCTCGAGGGAGAACAGCCCCCAGTCGAGCTCGATCTCGCCGAGCTGTTCGACCCGCTTGGCCCACCGTGACGTCTGGTAGCACCAAGGGCAGATTGGGTCGAAGTGAAATTTCACAGTGTCCATGGTTGTCTCCTCTGCGTAGATGGCAGGTCGCGGCAGCGGCTTTCGGTCATTTGAGAGCGGCGAACGCGGCTTCGATGTCTTCTGGCTCCATCCGGGTCGTGTAGTCGGCCGAGACGTAGCGAGCACGTACGATGCCGGAGCCGTCGATCACGAAGGTGGCTGGAATGGGAAGGTCCCAGCTCCCATCGGCGGTGTGGGTGGATAGGTCGTTGTGGAAGACCTCGAGGTGCAGATCCTTGAGATCGGCCGGCACGGTGAACTGGACCCGATAGGCGGGGTGACCTCTGGTGGACGTCGCTCAGCACGTCGAACTTGAGTCCGTGTTTCTGGGTGACCGAGAGGCTGTGGTCGGGGGCCTGGGGGCTGATTGCCATGAGCGACGCGCCGTACGCCTGAAAGCGAGGAATGACACTGCAGTGCCCGGAGCTCGATGTTGCAAACGGGCACCACTCACCACGGTAGAACGAGAAGACGACCGGCCCCTGCGCGAGCCGTTGAGCCAACCCGACGGGCTCACCGAGCGTGTTCGGCAAGATGAAGTCCGGCGCCTGCTCGGAGACGGTAAGGCCCGGGGCGACCCCAGATGCGGCGGTCTCCTCGGACGCGGCCCGAAGCCGTAAAGCGACTGGATCGGGAACCTTGGCGGTGAACTCGGCGAGCTGACGGGTCAGCTCCCCTGTGGGATTGACGCTCGACATCGAGTCGGTCCCTTCTTCTTGTCCGGCGCCCTCAGGCGCTTATCCGGTCATGCGCATTCTCGATTAGTCACCGGGCCCACATTCGGTTCGCCCCGGATGTTGATGGGAAGGGACTATTTTTTGGTGCGGCGGCTGCCGCGTGCCAGTCTTCTTGCACGCCGATGCTGTCGGGGTCGACGCCGAAGCTGGCCAGCTGGGGCCGTTCCCGCAGACTGCGTTTCAGCTCGGCGAAGCCCGGGAAACTGGCCAGGCCGACGACGTGGTCCCACAGGCGGGCCGCGTTGTCGGGGTTGGGCAGCCGGCTGATGACCGGACCGAAAAACGCCACCCCGGCCGGAGGCTGGAAATGGATGATCGGCGTCCCGACGTCTCTTCCGGTCAAGGCCAGGGCCTCGTCGGTCTCGGCGCGAAGCACGCGTCCAGCGAGGTATCGTCCAAGGCGTCCGCCAGCTGGGCGGGCAGGCCGACCTCGGCCAGGATCGGCTCGACGAACCCGGCGCTGCCCCGATCGACTGTGTCCCCGTGGTTGTTGGTGTCGAAGATGCGGGTCCCCATCGCCTGATACAGGCGGCCGACCGCCTCTGCGCCGTGTTCGGCTCTGGTGCGGGCCGCGACCCGCAGCAAGCGCAGCCCGGCGGTGTGCCCGTCCTCGTAGCCGGGCGGGAAGTGGGTGTCGTAGTCGACCTCGGCATTGATCAGCCGTAGTGAGATGAACTTCCAGTCCACCGTGTAATTCCGCTGGGCGGTGACCATGCGCAGCCATTTGCTGGTCATCCAAGCGAACGGGCACACCGGGTCGAAATAGAAGTTGACGTCAGCGGAGGTCGCCGTCCCGGCGGTGGTGGTCATTCGGAGGTCGCCTGGGCGTGGTCGCGGATGTAGCGGATCATGCCGATCACGTCCTCGGGTACCAGCCGGCCGATGGCCCCGCTGGAGTAGACGCTGACCACCACCCGACCGGTCGGGTCGAGCACGAACCCGGTGGACTGCAAGAACATTGGGTCGGGGTTGACGAACGCCCCGGTGGCCTCTGCGACCGCTTGGGCGTCGGCGCTGTGGCCGACCGGGAAAGTCAAGCCGAGTTTGGCCACCAGCTCACGGGTGGTGGACTCGTCGTCGACCGACAAGGCGACGACTCGGGCGTCGACCTCGGCCAGGCTGTCGGCTGCTCGCTGGAACGCCCGGAGTTGGGCGTTGCAGTACGGGCACCAGGCGCCCCGGTAGAACAGGACCACCCCGAAATGGCCGGCGAGGGCGTCGGGCAGCTCCAGGGCGGCCCCGTCGGTTGGGGTGACGGCGACTTGAGGGAACTTCTCATCCGGATGCAACAGTGCCATGCTGAATCTCCTTGTCATAGGAATCCGTTGTCTAGGAAGCGTATCGGCGTTCGGGCCCGAAGGCAACCAGCCGGGTTTGCCGCAGAGCGGCCACCGGTGTCGTCAGTTCGGGCTGGACACATCCCAGATCTCGCCGGTGCCATCGTCGAACAGATGCGGGATCAAGGACCGGGCTGACTGTTCGGGGGTGATCATGGCCCCCTCGGCATAGGAGCGGGCGAACCGCTCGTGCAGGGCGGCACCGATCCGCGTTGGGTCCTGGCCCCGTATCCCCGCCTGCATGGCCGTGTCGACCGAGCCGGGCCGGAAGGCGTTGACCGTCACGCCGCTGCCGGCCAACTCGGCCGCCAGATTGACGGTGTGGGCTTCGAGGGCCGCCTTGCTCGCCGCGTAGGCGTTCATGCCGACCATGGCCCCGGGATGCGCCGCGATCGCGCTGGACACGTTGACGATGCGCCCCCAGCCGCGCTCGACCATGCCGGGCAGCACCGCGAAGCTGAGCGCGGCGGCGGCCACCACATTGACGTTGAAAGTGACGGCCCACTCGGTCGGGTCGACCAACACGCTCGGGCCGAGAGGCCCCACCATGGCGGCGTCATTGATGAGAACATCGACCGTCCCCAACTGATCGGTGGCCAGATGGATGGCCCGGGTCACCTGGCTCAGATCGGCGAGGTCGGCAGGCACGACGACCGCGACGGCGCCGAGATGTTTCACCTGTTGCGCGGTCTCGGCCAGCTGGTCCTCCGAACGCGCCACCAGCGCCACGGCCATCCCCGCCGCGGCCAGCTCAACCGCGACCGCCTGACCGATGCCCCGTCCGGCCCCCGTCACCATGGCAGTCTTGCCCTGAAGCGAAACGATCACATCCTGTTAGTGACGGCCTGCCGAGGAGTCTTACCCCAGGCCTCGGCCCGCTGCGCGCAGCAGAGCGCCGCGAGCACAGTGGGACCATGCCCGATAGAGATGTGTCAGGGGCCGATCTCCAGCTTTAGCGCTTTGCTCGGCCCGGAACAGCGGGCGTCAAACGGCTCGTCCGGCAGCGACAAATCTTCGTCGGCATCGTCCTCAACAGCGTTCCCCTCAACGCCCTGGTCGCGGTGTTCGGCACGAACCGAAACGCCATCTACAGGATGCTTTTCGCAGCCCGACATAAGTTACTGGCCGAACTCGTCGCAAACGGCTATCTGGACACTGAGACGTAGAAGCACGGTGACCTCCTTGGACCGGCCGCCGCGGCCAGCTTATCTACGTGGATGCCGGTCAGGTGCTGTCATTTTCGATCAGCACCGAGCGTGAAGAAACTCGAAGCCGCCATCATCCGGATGGAGGAACGGATAAAGGGGACGCGAGAGGACGGACGGCGACTCGACGGCGTGACATTCGAGGAGACCGGAATCGACTACATCTTCTTGGACGAGGCCCGTTTGGCCAAGAACCTTTCCTTCCCCCCCCGTATTCAAGGAGTGGGGGGCGCGGGATCCAAACGAGCCACGGACATCGAGGTGAAATTACGCGTGCTGCGGCAACGTCATGGAGCGCGGTGGCTACTTTCGCCACGGCTACCTTCGTGGCCAACTCCATCTCCGACTCTACGTCATGCAGCGCTACCTCCAACCCGACGCGCTTGTCGGCGGCGGGCATCGCCACCTTCGATGCCTTGGCGGCCAACTTCGGCCGGCGGCACCGCCCTCGAACTAGCCCCTGACGGAGGCAGCTACGGATGGATCGATTCGCCCGCTTCGCCAACGTCCCCGAGTTGATCGCCATGTTCGCCGAAGTGGCCGACGTCAGGACAGCAGAGCAGCTAGCCCTGCCCACCCCTAGGCTGATCGGCGAACGGGCCGAGGTGGTCGTGGTCCCACTAGCGGAGGGTCTCAAGGACTCCGTGGAAACCCTCGTGGCGGAGCCGAGGCCGTCCTCGGGGAGCGGTCCGACCCGAAGACGACAACATGCTGAAGGTGACCGGGGACGGACGCAAGGCCGCCCTCGACCTGCGACTGGTCGCACTGCGCCTGTATCCCCACGGCGGCAAGATCGCCGCGGCGGCAGAGCGCATCGCCTGATCTGGGCCGATACAAAGGATCGGCTTTACCGCGATCAAGGCGACCGCCTCGGGGCGCTGCAGCTGGTCTTCTGCGATATCGGCACGCCCCGTAGGGAGTGGAACGTCTACGACGAGCTCAAGGCGCAACTAACAGCACGCGGGTACCCGGCGAGGTGGTGCGCTTCATGCACGAGGCAAAGAACGACCGGGAGAAGGCCGAACTGTTCGCCAGTGCCGTTCGGGGGGCGGTGGGGGTGCTCATCGGGTCCACCGAGAAGATGGGTATCGGTACCAACGTCCAGGCCCACGCCGTTGCGCTCCATCATCTCGATTGCCCCTGGCGGCCGGCGGACATCGAGCAACGAGAGGGTCGCATATTGCGCCAAGGAAACCTCAATGACAGTGTGTCCGTGCTGCGCTACGTCACCGAGTCGAGCTTCGATGTGTTCATGTGGGGCACGGTCGAACGCAAGGCGGCCTCCATTGCTCAGGTCACCCGGGGCGACCGTGAGCTGGCCCGGCACATTGACGACGTGGGCGAGGCGTCCCTCAGCTACGGCGAGGTGAAGGCCCTCGCCACCGGCAACCCTCTGATCATGGAAAAGGCCGGCGTGGACTCAGAAGTGGCGAAGCTCGAACGTCTTGCCCATGGCCATGCGACCGAACAGCGCCGGCTGGCCAAGACGATCGCTGCTTCAGGTCCGAATATCGAGCGTCTCGAACGAAACATCGCCAAGATCGACCATGCGTTGGCACGCCGAACCGATGTCTCGGGTGAGGCCTTTCGAGCCACCATCACCGGGGTGTCCACTGAGAAACGGGTCGAGGCCGGAAAAAGGATCAAAGAGGCGCTCGTTGATGCCCGACGCCGCTTCGGAGAGACCATCGGCATCGGGACCATCGCCGGTCTCGATCTCGCAATTGCGGTGAAAGACGACTTCGGCGAGACCGAGTTGCACCTGTTATTCCCCGAGGCCCCAGTTGGTTCCACCGTGATCGTGGGCAGGGACGTCGAGCGCGAGAACCCCGTTGGCTTGCTGACCAGGCTCACCAATCGACTCGGAGACCTCGAAGAGCGACTGCGCAATGACACCCAGGAACTGGGCACTACCCTGGCGAATCTCGATCAAGCCAAGGAGATCCACCGCGAACTTCGCCGTCTGATAGGCACCCATCCCGGGGGTGCCGCCGACACGGCCTCCGACAGAAGAGAACTGGACGAACGTGCCCGACCTCTGGGCTCTGAGTACAGGAAGGGCGGCGCGGGTGACATTCACCACCCCGAACAGGTTGGCTTCGATCTGGGCCCTGAAATCCTCTGGATCCATCTCCTCGATCGAGGCGCTGTTGGCATAGCCGGCATTGTTGACGACGACGTCGAGGCCCCCGAGATCGGCCTGGGCGAGTGCAACGGCCGCTTCGGCAGCACCGGGATCGGTCACGTCGAGCGGCGCCGTGCGGAACCGCTCGCGGTGCTCGTCCGATGGCTGCTTGATGTCTTCCGGATGGCGGGCCGTGGCAAGCACCGCGTCACCGCTCTCCAAGACGGCGGTCACGAGTTCAGCGCCGAAGCCACGCGATGATCCGGTGATCAGCCAGACCTTCCGTCCCTCCTTCACGGCTGGCCTGCGCTCTTTCGGTGTGCGCCCAGCAGGACCGCTGTGCCATCCGTCGCCAAGACCGTTCGTCGTTCAGACCACCGCATACGCCATCCTCCACGCGCTAAACCATCTAGTTGGATTGACGTGACCATCCAAGCACGGCGGAGGCTCCTTGTCAATCCAACCAGTTGGTTGTAGCGTCCTGAGCATGCCCTGGGACTCGCAGGACACGAGGCGGCGCCTGCTGGAGGCCGCAATCATGGAGTTCAGCGCTTACGGCATCGCTGGCGCACGGGTAGACCGGATCGCTTCTGCGGCCAAGGCCAACAAACAGGCCATCTACGCCTACTTCGGCAGCAAGGACGCCCTGTTCGCCGCGGCCTTCGAGGACCGCATCCGAGACTTCCATGCATCGGTGCTCTTTGATGAGTACGACTTGGCCGAGTACGGCGGAAGAATGTTCGACAAGTTCGAGGACGCTCCCGAGACGCTGCGCCTGGTCCTTTGGTACCAGGTCGAGCGGGTAGCTGGACCACCGCTCGAAGTGATCCTGGACTCGAACGAGGACAAAGTCGGACGAATCGTGGCCGCCCAGCAGGAGGGAAAGGTAACCAAGACGTACCCGGCTGTTGCGCTGCTCTCTTTCGCCCGCTCAACCGCCCTGATGTGGCATACGCAGATACCCGAGCTCGCTGCGCTGTTCCCATCCGATCGGCTCGACCGGCGAGACATGGTCGTCCGCGTGATTCGGCAGGTCCTTGAACAATAGGACGTGCGGAGCGCAGGGGCAACGAGCCGCCGAAGGCACCACGACGCCCGCCTATTGCCGCTCTCGGCGCAGTTGCATTGATAGCTGTATTGGTTTCCTCAGACTTCTACGCAAGTCAGTTCTGGCTCGGCCATCCTGTGACGACGGCGATCCTCGCCTCTCTTACCGTCGTCTTGGTGTCAGTCACGGTGATCGAGGTCGTCCTCAACCGGCGGTCTGAACGCAGATGGCGGTTGCTCGCCCAGTACGCGCTCATGGAGTTGGCCGAGGCCGCTCGCGGAGCGTGGGGTGTGCTGCTTGGTGTCATCTACGAAGGAAATAGCGGCAGCGACGATATGGCTGACCCCTCTCGAGTCATCGAGGTTCTCGATTCGCCGGCACGGGCGCCGGTATTGAAGCGCAAGATTGACACGATCCTGACTGATCCGCTCCGGCGGGATGAGCTCCGGGAATCGCTCGAACAAACCCTTGCCACCTCCCGCGAGCTCATCAGTCGATGGGGAGCCGTCATGACCGGCTCCACCAGTTTCTCCGAGCTTTTCGATCGTCACGTCGAAATGATCGGACGTATCCACGGACTGTGGTACTTCCTGGCCTACGGCAGACGAAGGGGAAGCCGATTTCGGTCCCCCGGAGGCAGCCACCGCGACGACTGGTTCGTCGACAACCTTCTATCGATGACTCGCATCGCGATTCGCCTTGAAGATGAAACCTGGGCGATTGCGCTACGCGTCGTGCCACCGGACTGGTGGGACACGCGAACGGATGAACTGGCCGCGCCAGCACACGCCGCGGAGCCATGACCGATCGAATCGAACTCCACCAGCCGACAAAATCAGAGTGCCTGTCCCGGGACGAAAAGGTGTCACTTCACCGTCGTCGTCTCCGCCGAACTCAAGATCATCTTGCCCTGATCCCGGTGACGTTTGGGTAGCCAGATGCTCCATACCTGACACTCGCCAGTTCAACGCGCGAAGAGCCCCTTTTCCGTCGGTGCTTGCAACTGTGCAGGTGCAGTTAGCACCAGTAAGTAACGCAGTAAGTAACGGCACCCATTTTCGGAACCCTGCTCAGAAGCACTGGCAAGGGCAAAACGCCAATTGACCAGGGATTTGCCGGAAGCCAGCGTAAACGTACGTGCAATCGGAGCGAGAGCGTCATGCAAGTGCGCTACCAACTGCGCTAACGGCCCCTCGGAATCACCATACCACCAGGACAAATCCGACGATTAACGAACCCCCCATGTCCGACCGGTCGACAACCGTCGGACACCCACCCGTCGTACACCCACCCGTCGGACACCCACCCGCCAGCGCGTCACGGCACCGGAAGCACCTCGGGCGCCACGGGCCACACGAAGTCGCGCCGATCCATCGGGGCTATCCCCCTGCCCGACCTCCACTCGTCGTACGACTCCGCCCACTCACGATGCCAACCGATCTGTGCCTGGTGGAGGGAGTGCGGATCGGCCTCGTCCAGTTCCTTGAATCGGGCGGCCAGCGCAAAGAGGACCCTGGCCGAAGCGACGGCATCGGCGCATGCATCATGCGCGTGCCCGATCTCGACGCCGTAGTGTGCGCAGAGGGCACCCAGCGTGCGACGCCCCTTGCGAAAACGATCAAGGTGTCGGTCCAGCACGACGGCGTCGAGCACTGGCCCACCCCATCCCCTCTCGACCAGTCCTGCTCCGCACAGACCTCGAGACTGGGCGTCGAGAATGGTCAGGTCAAAATCGAGCTTCATCCCGACCACGGGCACTCCCCTTGCGCCGGCCGAGATCACCGCCTCGGTCACAAATTCGATCGCCTCCCTCAGGGGAATCCCCTCGGCCCGTGCCCGCTCGGTGGATATTCCGTGCACGTCCATGGCTTCGGCAGGGATCTCCCGCCCGGGATCCACCAGACCGGCCGACGTCGAGACCAGATCCCCGGCCACCACGCTCACCAGTGCGTAGGAGACCGGAACGTCGTTGAAGCGGTCGACGCCCGTCGTCTCAAAGTCAAATCCAAGTACCTCGCCCAACGACCAATTGCCCATGTCGTGAGCGTTTCACGAGGGTGTGACACCAATGGGGATCCCCCCGTGGGCGTAGCTAGACCCGGCCGGCCTCGTCCCCAATCATGCCGAGTGGGATCCGCCAGATCAGTCGGGTTCCGCCTTCTCTCGATGTTCCCAGCTCGAGCGTTCCGCCCAACCGCTCCGCCCGTGTGCGCATGTTCCTCAGGCCGCGCCCATCGGCCCCAGCTCCACCCATCCCCCGCCCGTCGTCGACGACGACGAGGCGTAGCTCTTCTCCCGCAGCGACCGTCACGGCCACATGGGAGGCGGCGGCGTGCTTGCCGACGTTGGTCAGTGCCTCGCGGAGGGTCGCCAGTGCGTGATCAGCCACCACGCCGGAGACGGCGGTATCGACCAATCCGGTGAACGTCACGTGAGGCACGGCCCCTATCACCGGGGTCATTTCGTGCAAGAGATCAAAAACCAAGCGACGAAATCCGTCATGGTTGATCGTCATCTCGAGGTTGAAGATCGCCGTGCGGAGGTGGCGGATGGTCTCGTCCAACTTGTCGATCGCGTCACCGATCCGGCGGGCCACCTCGGGACGCTCGACCAGCCGGGCGGTCCCTTGGAGCGAGAGTCCCACGGCGAAAAGCCTCTGGATCACGGTGTCGTGGAGGTCTCGAGCGATGCGGTCCCTGTCCTCGGTCAAGGTGTGGTCGCGTGCCACCCCGTGGAGGCGGGCGTTCTCGATGGCGATGCCGGCGGCCATCGCCAGGGTCACCGCCGTGGCCTCGTCCTCTGCGGAGAACTCCGGAGCGTCCCTCTTGTCCGTGAGGTAGAGGTTGCCGTACACCTCACCGCGTACCCGCACCGGGACGCCTAGAAAGGACTTCATGGCGGGATGACCGTTAGGGAAGCCGTAGCTGTCGGGGCTCTCGCTGAGATTGGTGAGTCGCAGCGGCTTTGCATCGATGATCAGCGTGCCCAGGACACCTCGACCGCTCGGACGAGGACCGATGGCGAACTCCTCGTCGGGGTCCAGACCCACGGTGAGGAACTGATCGAGCGTCGTGCCGTTCTCGCTCAGGACGCCGAGTGCCCCGTAGCGCGCATCCACCAGCGAACACGCCTCTCCGACCAGGTGGCGGAGTACGACGGGAAGGCTGAGCTCTCCCTCCATCATGAGCATCGCCTGAACCAGCCGCCGCAGCTTGACCGGATCATCGATCTCATCGAGCGGCCGCACCCTCCCTAGGGTAGTGGTCAGATGGATGGGCGAAAAGGACCACGCCGGCCCACCAGCGGAGGTGCGCTATACCCAAGGCCTACAGCGTGGCAAGATTATCCCGATGTCGATTCGCATTTTCGTGCTCGATGACCATGAGTTGGTCCGGACGGGGCTGCAGACCTTGCTCGAGTGCGAAGACGACATGGAAGTCGTCGGCCAGGCCGCCACGGCTCAAGAGGGCTTGGAGCAGATCTCCACCCTGCTGCCCGACGTCGCGATACTCGATGTCCGCTTGCCCGATGGGAGTGGCATAGAGGTATGCCGTGAGATCCGCTCCCTCTACCCCGACATCGCCTGCCTCATGTTGACGTCGTACGCCGACGATGAAGCCCTCTTCTCCGCGATCATGGCTGGTGCAGCCGGTTACGTCTTGAAGGAGGTCGGCGGAAGTGACCTGGTCGGGGACATCCGCCGGGTGAGCCAGGGTTCGTCCCTCATCGACGCCAACCTCTCCAAGGAGATCTTCGACAGGCTGCACAAGAACCAGGCGACCGAAGCACGACTGTCCAGCCTGTCGCCCCAAGAGCGCAAGGTCCTGGACCTCATCGCCCTCGGCCGCTCCAACCGCCAGATCGCCGCGGAGATCTTCCTGGCCGAGAAGACGGTCAAGAACTACGTATCGAGCCTGTTGTCCAAACTGGGGATGCAGCGCCGGACCGAAGCCGGCGTCTACGCGGCCATCCTGGCGGAACGACGAACGCTCAGGCCCTGACGAACGCTCAGGCCCTGAAGTTCATGCGCCCGAGACCCGGCCAGGGCCGACCAGGCCAGCCGGAGGCAGGACCCCCTGGCGGGGCCCGATAGCCGCCTCAGATCGGATCGATCTCGATCCCCCGTCTCCGGATCATCTCCTCGAGGCGTCGACGCTCCGAGATGGGGTTGACGAATCGTGCCGGATCGTGCTCGATCGACAAGGCGGCGCACAGGGAGAGCAGGATCCTGTCATGGTCGAGCTCACGCGCCAGATCTTCGGCGACGACGTGCTTGTGGAGGGCGGCTCGTCGACGAAGCCGGAGGCGGCACTGCTGAAGGTCGGCGACCAGTTCCTCCTTCGATGCCGGGATCTCGTCGGGGTCCGTGCTGAGGCAGAGGTCGCTCAGGAGCTCGCTGTACATCGACACACCTCAGGATTACCCAATTGGTGGCTCAACGACTAGGGCCGAAATCCCCAACTTTTTGGAAATCCGCTACTCCCAGGAACACGAGGAGATCCCGGGGGCACCGCCCCTGCTCCCTCCCGGAAACGGGGTCGGGTCTACGCCGCCTGACCGGCCCTCGCCAGGACCTCCTCGGCCGACTCGGTACTGCGAGCAGTCACAGTGCCCAGGCTGGCCGACAAGCGCACGTCGCGCCCCGTGACGGCGATCGGATCGTCGAGTACATCCTGGACACGCCGCATTAGCGGACCGACGGCCAACTCGTTGTCGATCGTCATGACGGCGACCAGCTCGCTCTCTCCCACCCGGCTGACCGTGTCCTCGCTGCGCAGCATCGACGTCAGACGCCGGGTCACCCGGCAGAGGACTTCATTACCCGAGGTGTAGCCGAGCTCGTCGTTGATGTTCCTGAGGTTCTGCAGGTCGATGTGGGAGACGATCACACAGCCGCCGTGGCGCTGGCACCGCGTCAGCTCCCGGTTCAGCCGGTCGAGGAGCAGCATGCGGTTGGCCAGGCCCGTCAAGGGGTCGGCCATCGCGAGCTGCCACAGCTCGTCGTACCTTCCGATCAGTTGGGGAAGTCGGTCCGGGGGGGGTCCGCTGAAGTCGCCAAACGAGATCTCGCGGAACATCGCTTCGAGACTGCCGAGAACCTCGACCGATGCCGCCTCGCCCGTCGCTTCGGACGACGCTTCGGGCTGACTGAGCAGGCTGAGCTCTGCCGCTCCTTCCTCGGGCGCCGTACCCGCCGTCCCCGTCGACGCTTCGTCTGGACGTGCTGCAGGTCGTTTTATTCGCATCGACACCCTCTCTGCACCGTTACCATGCCATTTTAGCCCCTAGCGGTTCGGCCGATAGGTGCATAAGTCCTGAATATCCCCGAGGGGCGGCGGTTCCGGGCGTGCGGCTCGCCGGGGGGCAATCCAGCGCGTCGTCGTCGGGCTAACTTACCGGCCCTGGACCCTACCGCAGCGGATCCGTCCGACCTTCCCGCATCGCCCCGAGAGAGGGCCGAGCGTTCGGGGTTCCCTCCATCCCCCGCCACCCTCCACCGGTGCTAGGGACCGGGGGCGTGCCGGGGCCGCCCCGCCCCCTCCTACCCCAGGAGCTTGCGGAGAAAGCCCCTCGTCGCCCGGTTCGCTGACTGGTAGGCGACCCACCGCGCCTCCCGTTTGGCGTGGGTGGTGTGCCCCCAATCGATCGCGATCTTCACCGCGGAGAAAACGGCGAACCCGGCGACGCCCCACTTGACCGGATGGAGCAGGATCCATTCGTTCAAGCGACGGGTCATCACGTTTTTCTCCCCGATGGACGGCGGTGCGGCCTCATTCTTCCAGTGGAACCGTCTCGATGCCATTGGCGGGCGGGCATCTCGCTCCCCCGCCGACCCCACCATGACACGGTCACGCACGCCGAGGACCTGAGCTCCCGGACCATCGGCGTTCGCGCCCGGCACACCTCCGTGACGGCAAACATGCGCTCTGACAAGGAGTTGCACCGAGGCGGCGCCCAAGATTCGAACCGGGATTCGGGGCCTTTGCGGGCGTAAAAAAGGGATCCGTAGCGAGGTGCTAGAGCCCAGAAATGGCAGCTCAGAGGCTATGTGGAGCCGCTGACGCCAACTTTTGTAGAAAATGTGCTTGTAATTAGCGCCATGTCAATAACAGCTAACGAGCGGTGGCGCCGGAAAAGTCAGCGATTCCCGTATCGACTGATCTTCAATCTCCTTCCCCTCCACGCTCTGGTGGAGTTGCGATTTGAAGCTCGGCTCGCCTGGCTCAGGTTGACACGACGCGGCATCGATCCGCGCTTCAAATCGGCCAGCGATCTTCTGGTCAACATCGGATGCGGACCCAGGGGCCTCGACGGCTGGGTCAACATCGACTGCGTCGCCGCGCCGGGCGTGACCTGCGTCCGGGATTGCCGGACGGAACTTCCCCTGCCATCGAAGTCGGCAAAAGGGGTGTTCACGGAGCACTTTCTCGAGCACCTCGACTACTACGAAGAGGCGCCGAAGTTTCTCGCAGAGTGCCGCCGCATACTTCGTCCGGGGGGTACCCTCCGGATCATCGTGCCTGACGGAGCCAAGTACCTCGAAGCGTACTGCTCGGGAGATCTGGCGGCCATGGAGACCATCAGTCCCTTCATGAAGTGGGATCGCACCTGTAATGCCGTACCGCTCAGCTTCATGCGGGAGGTGGTGCCCTTTCGCACCAGAATGGAAGTGGTCAACTTCCATTTTCGCCAAGCAGGAGAGCACCGCTTCTCCTACGACTTCGAGACCCTCTCCATACTGCTTGAGGAGTGTGGATTCGAGTCGATAGTACAAATGCCATTTCGCAAATCGGAGCTCGCAGACCTGGAGATCGACGGCGAGGTGCGAGCGCTCGAGAGCCTGGTGGTGGAAGCTTCCGTCCCGCTCCAGGTGGTGCCCGGGACGAAGGAGGGAACGTCAATGGAGGCGGCGCCCGGATTCGAACCGGGGTACGGGGCTTTGCAGGCCCCTGCCTAAATAGGGGTTTTACCTGGTCAGAGGCTTAGATCGGGGAGGGAAAAGGCGCCGATGAGGGGCTGGTCCTAGAGTGCTTGTATGAGTTCCTGGTCCAGTCTCCTCCGTCAGGCCTACGGTCTCCCGAGTGCAATAACTGAAGAATCCGCCAAGGCCATCATCGTCGCCAGCATCAGGGAGGGGATACCCCCGCATCATGGGTCAGGAGATCCACCGGACAAGGCCACGCAAATCTTCAGCGCGGTGATCAAAGCGGGCGATAGCGGCATGTTGGACGACCTCTTTCTGTCGGAAGCTCTTGCCGCCACGCTTCGCAAAGAACGGGGCTGGCAGGAGCCGGATCTGCGGCTAGAGGCGGTGTCAGGGATTACATATCCCGATCAATCCGCTGATAGCGAGGGACTCAAGACAGGAGTGTCAGAGAGCATCAAGGGCGTATTCGGGAGGGTCCAGGATTTCCTCGACACGCACCCGGAGTGGCCCCACCAAACGCCGGTCGCGTAGCTACGCCACCGCCCGCCGGCCTCTCCGCCGCTCCCGCTCTGAGGTGCCACCCCAGATCCCGGCCACACCCTCAGTGGCGTCCACGGCATAGCTGAGGCACTCCGCCTGTACCGGGCAGCTCGAGCACAGCTCCTTCGCCTGGCGGGTCGAGGCTCCCCGCTCAGGGAAGAACAGGTCCGCCCCGGCGCCCCGACAGGCTCCCCGCTCCATCCACGCCGGCCGGTTGGCCAGGTCGTCCAGCGTCGGGAACTCCTCCATCACCTGAGGCTCCATGAGCCATCTCACGACTTGCTCGGTCAAGAGCTCGGCGACCACGGCCCAAGAGGCTACGGGCCGGATGTGGCGAGGGCGCGGACCGCCGCCAGAACCATGGGTCTACGGTTGGCATCAAATGCTGGCTGCACTCGGTAGCTTCGGAGGAGAAGGCACCTTCCTCATTTTGATCGTCGGAATGATGGGGCTGCGGATATGGATGCGCTCAAGGCGAGGCGGAGGTCGAGGCCCATTTGGCGGCGGTGGCCGTGGGCCGTACGGTGGCCCAGGCAGGGGCGGCACGGGTTCGAGTGATCCATCGGACCTCTAACGGCTCGCCGGCTCCTCCCCCACGATCGTGCGCCCCGTCGACGCGGGCCCACTTCTCGACGGTGTCGACCAGCTCGGCATCGTGGGCACCGTGGCACCCGGCATCTTCGCTCAGGAGGGCCGCTGCTGGCGGTTTGTCTACGAGAACCCCTCGGGCCAGGCTGGGCACTGTCTGGCCCCGGTCGACTGGCGAGGACGCTACCGGTACACCGCAGGGTGGAAACCGGTCTGGTCGTGTGAGCGGCACGCTGAGGGGTTGGTGGGGGCCAGGCGGGCTGAACCTACCTAAACCGCGTGCTCAGCCCCGGCTTCATGCGCTCCAAAGGACGCGTCGCCCACCGACTCCACGGGGCTGTGGTAGGCCATCTCGCCGTCCACGAACACATACGTATCCCAGGAACGCTCGCCGTTCACCCAGACCGCGTCGAATGGACTCGGTCCTCCAGCCCTCCTCGCCGTCACATTGGCATTGGACAGGGTGACGGGGTCGGCCTTGGTGAGTTTCAGCGTGTCGCCGACCGTCGTGTACCACAGACGCCTGGTCACCCCCGTTACCGTAGTGGACCGGGCGAAGCGCACGCTGGGGAGCTGGAGGGTGCCAGACGGATTGGCGGCGGGGTAGCCCAGAGGCACGTATTCGCCTGGGGGTCCTCTCCCTCTGTTAGGTGGGCCACCTGTCGGGCATTTGGTGACCTTGTCGGGTCGTGAGGGGAGGGTTTCGGCCCTCCCCTTGCCGCGTCGGCGACGATTTAACGCGATGGCAATGGGCATTCCCTTCGCCCCGGCCCAGCCGAGGCGTATCGTGACAACGCGTCGCCCCTTTTCCAACCAACCCCTGGAGGCGACTGACGCCCCCGCAATCGTTCCACCAAGGTTGCGGGGGCGTCCCATGTCCAATGGTCAGAACTTGAACTGCCGCAGCGCCTTCCCGAGCGAGCCGTTCACCTAAGCCACCGAGCGGACGTTGGAAATCGTCCTAGCTGAACTGGTCGAGGCGATCGCCGACCTGCGCGACCTTCTCGACCTCGCCGACCGGGTCAAGCGCCTGGAGATGGCGTACGGCACGTACCAGCCCGAGCTGAGGCTGGTATGACCGCCAAATGGGTCGAGGACCTCTTCCTCGCCGATGACCTGGCCGCCCACGGCTTCCCGAGCGTGGCGGAATGGATCCGAGACGCCGACAGCCACGAGAAGGTCGAAGAGGTCCGGGCAGGACGCCCTCCGACGCGCCGATGACGCGAAATCCCAGTAAAACCGCGTCACGCCCGGTCAACGACGGTCAAGTCAGAAAGTGCCCCTGAACTGGAAAAACCCTGGAGGCGGCGCCCGGATTCGAACCGGGGTACGGGGCTTTGCAGGCCCCTGCCTAAACCACTCGGCCACGCCGCCGTGACAGCAGGGCGGTCAGCCTAGTGGGCCGGGGTCCTCACCTCCTGAATCGGCTCACCAACCAAAACGCCGCGGCGATGAGGGCCACGATGACGGCGATCTTGACAACGACGAACACGAAGCTGAGCACGCCACCGATGACCCAGAAGGCGACGATGGCCGCGAGGATGCCCACACAGACCATGGCGGCGGTGTGTGTCGGTGTGACCGGCTTCTTGTTCTCCCGAGGAGTTACGTCTCTGCTCACAGTCCCAATGCTACGTTCCCGCCATGGCCGCCGATACGTCACTCCGGGAGCGGCGACGTGAGCTCCTTGCCGACCGCGAACTAAAAGGTGAGGCCTTCTGCCGGGCCTACGCCGCCGAGGCGGACGAATGGCTCTCCGGAGTGGCCCAGCGAGCAGCCGGAGAAACCAACCCCCACCTGGCACTTCTTGCTGTAGGAGGTTACGGCAGGAGTTCGCTCTGTCCCTACAGCGACCTCGACGTCGTACTGGTCCATGCCGGACATCGAGACATTAAGGCAGTGGCCGACGCCATCTGGTACCCGGTCTGGGACGAGGGCGTGCACCTCGACCACTCCGTGCGCCGCCCGGCCGAGGTCCTCTCGGCGGCCCGTGGGGATCTCCGGGTCGCGCTGGGCCTGCTCGATGCCCGGCTGGTGTGGGGAGAGCCCAAGGTGGCCGATCCGCTGCTGGCCAAGGCTCGCGCCGCCTGGCGTGATGCGCTCGGCACGCAGTACCTCCCCGCCCTGGAGGCCCAGATGGCGGAGCGACGAAAGTCGGCGGGCGATGTGGCCTTCCTGCTCGAGCCGGATCTGAAGGAGAGCCACGGGGGCCTGCGCGACGTGAGCGTGCTGCGGGCGATCTCGGCCTACGCCCCCCTGCTGGCCGACTATGCGGACCTGGAATCCCTGGAGCCCGCCACCACCACACTGACCGAGGTTCGAGTGGAGCTGCACCGGAACGCCGGGCGCGAGCAGGACCGACTACTCCTGCAGGACCAGGATCAGATCGCCGTCGCGCTCGACTACGCCGATGCCGACGCCCTCATGGCGGCCGTCTCGACGGCCGGGCGGCAGATCGCCTGGGTCAGCAACGACGTCTGGCGGCGGCGCCGACTGTGGGATCCGACCCCTCCGCCGCGTCGCCGGCGTCGCTCGGGCAAGGCCCGAGCCGGGCGCAGCGTCATCGTCGACGTGGCTCCCGACATGGTCGATATCGGGGGGGAGGTCGCCCTGGCCGCAACGGCGGCGGTCTCGGAGGACACGTCGCTCGCCTTTCGCCTGGCGGCAACGGCGACCACGCTCGACCGTCCCATCGCCAAGGGTTCCCTGCATCGCCTGGCCGACCGTATGCCACCGCCGGCCACGCCATGGACCCCCGAACTGCGCAACGCACTGGTTCGCCTCCTGGGGCTGGGACGGCCGGCCGTCGACAAGCTCGAGTCGCTCGACCAGCACGGCCTGTTGGTACGGATACTGCCCGAGTGGGCCGCCGTACGGAACAAGCCGCAACGCAACGCGTACCACACCTACACGGTCGATCGGCACCTGCTCGAGACCGCCGCGTTGGCGGCGGAGCTCACCGACTCGGTCGCCCGACCGGACCTCCTGCTCATCGGCGCGCTGTTGCACGACATCGGCAAGGGCTATGCCGGCGACCACACCGTGATCGGGATGGAGATCGTGCGCCGGGTGACGACTCGCATGGGCTTCCCTCCCGAGGACGTCGAAATACTGGTCGAGCTCGTGCGCCATCACCTCCTGCTGCCCGAGGCCGCCACTCGGCGCGATCTCGACGATCCCGCGACGGTGGCCAACGTTGCCCGGGCCGTCGGGAACCGGCTGACGCTGCACCTCCTCGGTGCGCTGACCGAGGCCGACAGCCGCGCCACGGGTCCCTCGGCCTGGGGAACCTGGAAAGCGGGCCTGGTGGCCGACCTGGTCGAGCGAGTCGACCGCGAGCTCGCCGGCGAGGCGAGACCCGCCGGACCGGCCCCCATGGCCTCCTCCTATCGCGGGTTGATGGACGAGGTGCGCACGAGTGGGCTCCCGTCGGTGTCCCTCGACCCGCCACAGGTCGTGGTGGCCGCTCCGGACCGGCCTGGCCTGCTCTCGGCCGTCGCCGGTGCCCTCGCCCTGCACGGCATGGACGTCCGCGCAGCCAACGTGAGCGGTGAGGGCGGCATAGCGGTCGAGGTGTTCACGGTGGAGGTGGCCCGAGGGACCTGGCCCGACACCGCCCGGCTCCGGGAGGATCTGGCGGCGGTCCTCTCCGATCCGATGGCCATCGGGGAGCGCTTGATCGAACGCGGGCGCGTCTACCCGGTCCGCCGGCGGTCGGCGGCCAATGTGCCGGGTGCCGACGTGCGGGTGGACAACGAGGCCTCCGAGAGCGCCACGGTGCTGGAGGTGAGGGCCCGCGACGAAGTCGGGTTGCTGCACCGCATCACGAGTGCCCTCTTCGACGCCCACCTCGATGTCGTCTCCGCCCGTGTCTCCACTCTCGGTGAGTTCGTGGTCGATGCCTTCTATGTGCGCGACGACGGTGGAGCGAAGGTGACCGACCCCGATCGTCTAGCACAGATCACCACTGCCATATGGACCTCTCTGCCTGCTTGAACCCGTAAACCCACTGGTAAACTCCCCTGCCCATGGCCACGGGAAGGCATTCGCCCAAGACAAAGCGCACCGGCGCGCGCCTGTGGGTCATCGGAACCTCCACCTTGGTCCTGGGCGTGGCGGCGATCGGGTTCATCGTGATCTCCCGTCCCCATGCCCCTGTGGCGTCGGCCACGACGGCGAAGCCGCCCCCTCGGCTGACCGTGGTGCACACCGCTCCGACCGGGAGCAACGTGGACAGCGCATCGACCATCTCCGTGCAGTTCTCCACCGATCTGGCCCCGAAGAGCCCGATGCCGACGCTGTCACCGGCCGTGCCCGGCCGATGGGCCGCACTGTCCCCCTCGCTCCTGCAGTACCAAGCCACCGAACCCCTCGTCCCGGGGACCGTGGAGACCATCACCGTCCCGGGCGGAGCGGACGGCATGGTGGGCTCTCGTGGCCAGCACCTGGCCGCCACGGTCACCGCTCCGTTCACCGTCGCGCCGGGCTCGACGCTCCGACTGCAACAGATGCTGGCCGAGCTGGGCTATCTCCCCCTCGCCTTCACTCCGGCCTCGCCCCTCACCTCTCCGACGCAGGAGGGCTCCGCACAGATCGGCACGTTCACGTGGCGTTGGCCCGACCAGCCGGCCTCGCTGATGGCGCTGTGGACCCCGGGCAGCTACAACGTGATCACCAAGGGCGCGGTGATGAACTTCGAATCGCAGCACGGCCTCGCCGTCGACGGAGTGGCCGGAGCGGCGGTCTGGGGCGCCGTGCTGCAGGCCGTCGAGAGCGCGGCAGGGGAACACGCTCCCCTACGACTACGTGTTCGTGAGTCAGGCGCTGCCGGAGAGCGCGACGGTCTACGAGAATGGCGCGGCCGTGTACCACACCGTGGTCAACACGGGCATCGCGGCGGCACCCACCGCCGAGGGGACGTTCCCGGTCTACGCCCGCTACACGGTGACCACCATGAGCGGCACCAACCCCGACGGCAGCCACTACGACGACCCGGGTATCCGATGGGTTAGCTACTTCAACGGCGGTGACGCCCTCCATGCGTTTCCCCGCGCTTCCTACGGCTTCCCGCAGAGTCTCGGGTGTGTCGAGATGCCACTCGCCAATGCCGCCGTCGTGTTCCCCCTCACCCCCTTGGGAACCCTGGTCACCGTCTCCTGACGCCGAAGTGAGGGCCTTAGTCCGAGGGTCCCCAGGGAGCCTCTCGACGGGCCGGGACCTGAACCCCCTCGGGGGTCACCATGGACGTGGACCCGATGGCCGTTCGCCCGAACCTCCCGCGAACGGCATCGACGGCGGCGGTGGCGTCCTGCCATGCCTGCTCGAGCGAGGTCGCGCTCTGCGTGCCCTCGGCGCGGCCGTCTCCGAGGTCGAAGGACAGCTGTTCTGCCCCGCCTACGACCAGTCCCGACGCGCTCACACCGAGTAGGCGGACTCCCTCCCCGGGATCGATTGCGGAGAGGAGGTCTGAGGCCACCTGACCGATCGCCCCGCCGGTGGTGATCGCCTGCCCCAGCGTGCGCGAGCGGCTCTGCAGAGACAGGTCGCCGAACTTCACCTTGACGGTGACCGTCCGGGCGGCGCAACCCGAACCGCGCAACATGGTGGCGACCGACTCCGCCATGCGCAGGACGTGGCGTTCCAGCTCGGAGGGGTCCGCCACGTCGTGGCTGAAGGTCTCCTCGTGTCCGATGGACTTGGCGGCGCGGTCGGGAGTGACCGGGCTGGGATCCTTCCCGTGGGCCAGCGCGCTCAGATGGAGCCCGCTGGCCTTGCCCACACGGCGAACCAGCGTCTCGACCGGCACGGCGGCCAGCTCGCCCACGGTGCGGATCCCCAACTCGTGCAGGCGGGCGGCCGTGGCCGGCCCGACACCCCACAGCGCCTCCACCCGGTGGCCGTGCAGGAACGCCAACTCGACGTCGGGTTCGATGAGGACCACGCCTCGGCCGGGTTCGAGTCCGGACCGGCTCACCCGCGGCTTGGCCGCCCGGGACGCCAGCTTGGCGATCATCTTGGAGCGCCCCACGCCCACCGCGCACTCCAAGGAGAGGTCGTCGCGCACCCGTTCCCTCAGGCGGCGCGCGATCGTCCCGGGCGCGCCCAGCATCCGCACCGCGCCGGCGACGTCCAGAAACGCCTCGTCGAGTCCGATCGGCTCGACCATGGGTGTGATGTCGAACAGGATCCGGTGGAGCTGTCCGCTGATCTCGGCGTAGCGCCCGTGGCGACCGGGTAGGAACACGGCCTGCGGGCACAGTTGGCGGGCCCGCAACGACGGCATGGCCGAACGCACACCGAAGACACGGGCCTCATAGGTGCACGACGCCACCACACCGCGTGCGCCGGCGCCGCCGACAACGACCGGCAGTCCCACCAGCGATGGGTCATCGAGGACCTCCACCGAGGCAAAGAAGGCGTCCATGTCCACGTGCAGGACGGTGGGCGTGGGGCTGAGATCACCCACGGAGCGTCAGGCGGCGGAATCCCTCGGCGAAACGTGCACCCGAGCGACGGCCCTCCTCTTCGGCCCGCCGGCGCACCGCCTCGCCCGCCCATCCCCCAGGCTCGGCGAACTGCGTGCGGTGACACTCGACGGCGGCGGCCTTGCACTCGATCGTCTCGGTCACGTCAACCCACACGTCGGGATCGAGCGTCCCCGACAACAGCACGGTGGTCACCTGATGGGCCGGGCCGGCCGCGGGGAAGTACAGGGGGAGCGCCGCGGCCGGAACCACGGCATCCAACAGGGCTGCGCCGGCGATTCGATGGTCGCGATGATTGAAGTACTCCTGACCGAAGAACAACGCCGTCGGGTCGTGGCCGCACACCACATCGGGACGTAGCCGACGCACCCACTGCACCAGGACTTCCCGGAATGCCTCGGAGTCGACCAACTCGCCGTCGGGATACCCCAGGTTGGCCACGCTCGCCAGACCGATCAGGGCCGAGGACTCCTCCAGCTCCGCGGCCCTGATGGCCACCAGCCTCTCGGACTTGGCCTTCGGGTCCGAGGTTCCCTTCCCCCCATCGGTGCATACCACCAGATGCACGGACGTTCCCGCCTTGGCCCAGCGAGCAAGCGTTCCCCCACACGCCACATCGGCGTCGTCGGGATGGGCGTAGACGGCCAGCGCCACCTGGGGTACCTCGTCCATCACCGTCGCTTGGGCTCCGTCGTCTTGGTCAGGAGGCCGACCTCCCTCTGGAAGTCGCCCGCATCTTCAAAACCCTTGTAGACACTGGCGAAGCGGAGGTAGGCCACGTCGTCCAGCTGCTGGAGCCGTTCCAGCACCGCCATCCCGACCTGCTGGCTACTGGCCTCCGCCGTGTCGCTCCGCAGCGCATCTTCGACCGACTGGGCCAGTTCCTCCATTTCGGAGTCGCTCACGGGGCGGTTCTTGCAGGCGGCACGCACGCCGGCCACCACCTTGGCTCGATCGAACGGCTCACGCAGTCCGGTCCGCTTCACCACCCAGAGCGGCACCTCCTCGACACGTTCGAAGGTGGTGAACCGACGTCCGCACCCGAGACACTCGCGACGGCGCCGGATGGCGCCCCCCTCCTCGGCCAACCGCGAATCGACGACGCGATCATCATCAACAGCGCACCACGGACATCGCACACCGCCGACCATAGTCAGGGAATCAGGAGATGCTCTCCCGGTACGAGCACGTTGGATCCGGCCTCATCTGCGAGCCGCCGCTCCAGCGCCGCCACGTTGCGTCCGCCCACCCGTGCCGCGATCGACGCCAGTGTGTCGCCGCTTCGGACCACGTACTCCCGGCCGGTGCTGGAGGTGACCGTGGTGGTGCCCCCGAGCGCCCGAAGGGGCAGCACGAGCAGCACGAGCAGCACCACGACGGCCATGACGGCCAGCACAACCCGCCGGCGCCCCTCGGGCGCCCCATGCTCGACCCGCCCCGGCTTTGGAACCACCCTCAGCCTGGGGTAGAGGGCGTCGTACTCCAGCTCAAGTGCGACCGACATGGCTGCTCCTCCTTCGAACACCTGTTCGCTTTGGTCCCATTGCAACACGAACAGGTGTTCGATGTCAACCTGCTCCTCCGAACGCCTGTTCGCCTGCATGCGCCGACCGTACGCCGGCGGTGTGACAACGCTCCCCGGCTCGGCCCCGGCTCGGCCCCGGCTCGGCCCCGGCACCGGCCCGTCCCCGTGCCGGCCCGGCGCCGACACCAGCACCGGCCCCGGCGCGGGACGGACGGGCGGCCAACACGAACAGATGTTTGCTTCCGGGTCCCGCGCCAGCTAACTTGGACTGTTCACGAACGAATGTTCGCCCACCCGAGCGGTCGACGGGTCCCGAAGGAGGCGCGATGGCAGAGGTCCTGAGTGCGAAGCGGCAGAAGATCCTGACCTTCATCGCCGACAGCCAGCGCGATCGGGGCTATCCCCCCTCGGTGCGGGAGATCGGCGAGGCGGTCGGCCTGGCGTCGTCGGCGACCGTCCACACCCACCTGGCGGTGCTTCAACGCGAGGGCTACCTGTCCCGTGACCCGACCAAACCCCGGGCCATTCAAGTGCACTACGACCCTACGTCCACGGCCAGCATGGCCACCTCGCCCGTCCGCAACGTGCCCCTCGTGGGCGACGTGGCGGCAGGGACCGGGGTGTTGGCCCAGGAGAACGTCGAGGAGCTCCTCCCCATGCCCGAACAGTTCACCGGTACCGGTCCGACGTTCATGTTGAGGGTGCGCGGTGACTCCATGGTGGATGCGGGCATCTTCGGTGGCGACTTCGTCGTCGTCCGTCAGCAGCCCGAAGCGCAGAACGGCGACATCGTGGTGGCCGGGATACCGGGTGACGAGGCAACGGTCAAGACCTTCAGCCGCCGCGGCGAGCAGATCGTGCTCACTCCGGCCAACCCCACCCACGAGCCCATGGTCTTCGACGGCGACGCGGTGACGATCTACGGCAAGGTGGTGACCGTCGTGCGTCAGGTCTGAAGGCCCGTCCGCCTCGGCGACATCATTTGAGCAGCCGGGACAGGCGCCTGTCGGCCAACACTTTCCCGCCCGTCTGGCAGGTCGGGCAGTATGTCATCTCGTAGGACTCGAAGGAGACCCGGCGGAGCTCGTCACCGCACCCCGGCGTCGGGCAGGGTTCCCCGAACCTTCCGTGTACGGCGAACCGTCCACCCAGCTTGGCCTCCGACAGCCCCCCGTTTCGGGTCCGTTCGAGCTTGAGGGCGTCGTCGAGCACCGCCGTGGTCGCGCCGATAAGCCGCTCCCGTTCCTCCGCGCCGAGCGAGCCGAGCGAGCCGAAGGGCGAGAGAAGGGCACGGTGCAAGATGTCGTCGCCCCAACCCCGACCGATACCGGCAACGACCCTCTGGTCGCGCAGGTCGGTGTGAAGGCGCCGTGAACTGGTGCTTGTACGGATCAGCTCGGCAAACGCTGGCGAGTCCGGCTCGGGTCCCAACCCGGCCAGGGGGCCCTCGTCCCCCGGCGCCAAGACCCACCACGCCGCCTTGCGCTGCGTTCCGTGCTCTCGGACCAGGACGGCGCGGTTCGCCTCGTCGGCGTCCGAGAAGACGAAACGGGCCACCGCACCCCGTGGCCGGGTCGTCTTGGCCGGCGCCTCCACGTCCACTCGCCCCGCCTGCGAGAGGTGCAGCGCGATCCGCGACCCACCGGCAAACTCCCACACCAGGTACTTTCCCCGGCGGCCGACGGAGCGCAGTTCCTGTCCTCGGAGCTCTTCGACCGGAGGGCTCCAGGTCTTGAGCGAGGAGAAACCGAGAACCTCGGCCCTCTCAAGCGGGCGTCCGGAGGCGAAGCGATGCAACCGTTCCGCCAAGCCTTGCATTTCGGGAAGCTCCGGCACCTGGTCACAATGTACTCATGACCTACACGCACGGGCACCACGAATCGGTGCTGCGGAGCCATCTGTGGCGCACGGCGGGGAACTCTGCGGCATACCTGCTTCCCCACCTGCGGCCGGGCATGTCGCTACTCGATGTCGGATGCGGGCCGGGGACGATCACCACCGACCTGGCCCGTTCTGTCGCACCCGGTCAGGTCGTGGGCGTCGATGCGTCGCCGGAGGTCGTGTCGCAGGCCCAGACCCTGGCGACGGATGCCGGGCTGACCAACCTGCGCTTCGAGGCGGGCGACCTCCTGGCCCTCGACTACGGCGACGCCACATTCGACGTCGTCCACGCTCACCAGGTCCTCCAGCATCTGGCCGACCCAGCCGCCGCCTTGACCGAGCTGCGCCGGGTGCTTCGTGCCGGGGGCATCCTGGCCGCCCGGGACAGCGACTACGGCGCCTTTGCGTGGGCGCCGCAGGATCCGGCACTCGACCGCTGGCTGCAGCTCTACCTGGCCGTCACCACGCGCAACGGCCACGATGCCCGGATCGGACCCTCGCTGCTGGGCCTGGCGCAGGCCGCCGGCTTCCGAGACATCAGCGTGTCGAGCAGCACGTGGACCTTCGCCGAACCCGAGTCACGCCAATGGTGGGGCGGCCTCTGGGCCGATCGGGTCCGCGCCTCCCGGTTCGCCGAGCAGGCCGTCGCCTACGGGCTGAGCGACCCCGCAGAGTTGGAGGTGATCGCCCAGGGCTTCCTCCGGTGGGCCGCCGCACCCGACGGCGTCTTTGTCGTGCCCCACGTAGAGGTCCTGGCGCGGCGCTGAGGCGCAGAGGCGCCAAGCCACCCCCCCGAAGGTAGGGCTCAGACCTCCCCCGTCGCCAACATGGGGAGCGTGGGGGTGATCGAGCCACCGGCCGGTTCGACGGTGATGGCCAGGACGGAAGGCGAGCGGGAGCCAGCCGACGTGAATGTCGCCTGGGCCGGCGACCGTCCCAGTAGCCCGAGCGAGATCGAGCGCCCATCGAACTGACCCCACAGCTGATAGGTGTCCCCGGCGGAGAGCGCCGGCAGGTTGGACCTCACCAGGTAGCCCCGACCGTCGGGCACGGTCACGAACTCGGCCAGCAGCCGATGGCCCGGGCTCTGGAGGTTCACCACCTTGTGACCGGGAGTCTGGAAGGCCGCCGCCACGGCGCTGTGGGCGCTCGTGCCCACGGCCTGTTGGAGGTTGGTGATCCGGTGATTGTCGTGAACGAGGCTCACGGCCAGAAGGGCCGCGATGACGGCGGCAACCACAGCGATGGCGGCGATCGATCCGACGATGGCGGAGCCGTGGCGCCGGGGACGCGACGCGCCGGACCCGCTGGGCTTCGGGGTCTCGACCACCTCACTCGATGCCCCGGCCAGACGCGGCATCGGTGGCGGCTCCTCGTCGTATCGAGCGGGGAGACGGCTCGAGATGCTGGACCACAGACCTTCGGGAAGAGTCTCCACCGAATTCCCCAGTGCCGCCGCCACCTCGCGGTGGGCATCGAGCTCGGCCCGACAGCGCGGACAGCTCGAGAGGTGCTCCTCTATCTCGTCGTGCTCCATGCTGGCGACCGCATCGAGCGCGAAGACGGCCAGAAGTTCGCTGACCTCCTCGTGAGACATCATGCGTCGGCCTCCTGCACGCCGCTCTCGACCAATGCGGTCCGCATGCGCCGCATGCCGTTCCGTATCCGGCTCTTTATCGTCCCTTCCGCCTGGCCGAGGAGGCGGGCCACTTCGACGTAGGTGTGTCCTTGGTAGTAGGCCAGCTCGATCGCCCGTCGCTCTTCGGTGGGGAGGGTGGCCAACGCCCGTGACACCTGATCGGCCAGGGCGAGATCCCAGATCTCGTGCTGCATGTCGTACTGGGCGTTGGCTGTGCGGCGCGCATCCTTCACCTCTCGCAGTCGCCGCGAGTTGAGGGAGCGAACGGCGTCGACCGCCCGTGCATGGGACTGGGCCAAGAGGAAGGAGCGCAGGGAGCCCCGCGCGGGATCGAATCGGTCGGGCTGGTTCCACAGGCGGAGGAAGACCTCTTGGGTGACGTCTTCGGCATCCGGCGTGCTGTTGAGGACCCGCCGGGCCAGGCCGTACACGGCCCCTCCGTGCCTGCGGTAGACCTCGGCCAGGGCGACCTCGCTGTAGCGGCCGATAGAGGTGACGAGCTGGGCATCACTCACATCGCCGATCTGCTGCATGTGCTCCCTATTCGGATCTGGCGGCATGGGCGGATGGTCGGAGACTGACCATCCGGGAATAGCCTGTGGTTCGAATAGTAGGCATCATGAGAACCACCATCGATTCGTACAAGGCGCGAGCCGGCCGCCTCAGTCTCGAGGGCATCGATTTCGACGACTTCAAGGACCAGCCGCTGCCTTCGGCAGCCCTGCGGAGCCTCCGGTACATGCACGACGTGGAGCACCACACGGTGTGCTACCTGCGTGACCTCCTGCTCACCCCCGCGCATCGGGATCCCGAGATCACCTCGTTCCTCTCGTGTTGGGTCTTCGAGGAGATGTGGCACGGCGAGGCCATCGCCCAGGTGCTGGAGGCCCACGGCGAGCAAGCCGGCACCTCCCGCATCGCGGCGCTGCGGGCGCGCCACCGTCGGCGGGAGGCCGTCACGACCTGGAGCACCATCGCCTCCGCCGCCTGCGCCGGTCGCACCTTCATCGCGCTCCAGATGACGTGGGGCGCCATCAACGAGTGGACGACGCAGGCCGGCTACGGGCGCCTCTCGGCGACCAGCGGTCACCCGACCCTGCGCGAGCTGCTGGGTCGCATCATGAAGCAGGAGGGGGGCCACATCGACTTCTATGCCGCCGAGGCGGGCCGCAGGCTCTCCGAGAGCGCGCGAGCACAGAAGGTGACCCGATTCTTCCTCAAGCACTCCTGGCGCCCCGTCGGCTCGGGCGTCATGCCGAAGCGGGAGGTCGACTTCATGGTGCGCTACCTCTTCGACGGCGCCGAGGGAGGCGCGGTGGCGGCGCGTATCGACCGGAGGGTAGATCGCCTCCCCGGCCAGGGTGACCTTCACCTTCTCACGCGCACGGTCTCGAAGCTCTCGCAGCAGCCCGTGGCCGCCTGACAGCCGGCGCGACCAACCGGGCGACGAGAGTGCTCAGGCGATGAGCGCCTCGAGCACCTGGCGGGCCCTGTCCAGCTGGGCCCTGGTCACGTGCTCGTCGGGGTGGTGGGCCAGCAGGGGGTCTCCCGGGCCGAAGTTGGCGGCAGGGACCCCGTGCTCCCAGAAGGAGGCCACGTCGGTCCAACCGACCTTGGCGTTCGGCCCGGTGCCGGTCCCCGCGACCAGGGCGGCCAGGAGGGGGTGGTCCAGCGACGGGGGCGCACCGTCGGCACCGTCCGTGAGTGACCATCGGTCACCCTCCCGCTCGGTGAAGGTGCCGTCGAGGAGGTGGCGCAGGAACGCCTCGGCCCCGGCCAGGTCACGATCGGGTGCGTAGCGGAAATTCAGGGTGACGCTGGCCACGTCGGGCACCACGTTGCCGGCCACTCCCCCCTCCACGCCCACCGCCTGGAGCTGCTCGGCATAGGTGCACCCGTCGAGCACCACCCTCCGACCCTCCCAGTTGGCCACCCTCTCAAGGAGTGGTCCGAGGCGGTGGATGGCATTTCGCCCGGTGAACGGGCGAGCGGTGTGCGCCCGAACGCCGCGCAGCGTCACCCGTACCCGCATGGTGCCCTGACAACCGGCCTCGACCAGGGCGCCGGTCGGCTCGCCCAGGATGGCGGCGTCCCCGGCTAAGAGGTCGGGGTGTTCACGCCAAAGGCGCAGGAGCCCGCTGTCGGCCCTCGAAACCTCTTCACAGACATAGAAGCACCAGGTCAGGTCCATCGCCGGGGCCGGCGTGGTCGTGGCCAGGTCCAACATCACGGCCAAGCCCCCCTTCATGTCGGCTGCGCCGACACCCCACAGCGTGTCCCCGTCGACCCTGGGCTCGGCGTTCTGATCGGGTGCCACGGTGTCCAGATGTCCGGCCAGGATGAGCCGCTGCGCCCGTCCGAGATCGGTGCGCGCCACCACGTTGTCGCCCGAGCGCTGCACCTTGAGCCAGGGGCAGGGGTGGAGGCGCCGCTCCACCAGGTCGGCGATGGCACCCTCGGAGTGGCTGAGGGAGGGGATCGCCACCAGCTCGGCCGTGTCGGCCAGTAGATCCCGGTCGCTCACCTGGTCGCCGTCGACATCGCCCGCTCAGGCGCTGGCGCCATGCTCGCGTAGGACCGCGTTCAGCTGAGCCTTGTCATGACGCTCGCCCTCGGTCAGCCGCTTGATGACCAGGACGCACGGCATGAAGAACTCCCCACCGGGGTACTCGCGGCGCCGACTAGCCGACACGGCCACCGACCAGGCGGGCACGACGCCGCGGCTGATCTCCACGCCCGTGTCGGCGTCGAACACCGGGATGGACGGGTTCAAGATCGTCCCCTCCCCCAGGACGGCGCCCTGTCCGACCTGTGCGCCTTGGGTCACCATGCAACGGCTGCCGATCAACGCGTCGTCGCCCACGACGACGGGCACGGCATTGGGGGGCTCGAGGACACCACCGATCCCCACCCCACCGGAGAGGTGGACTCGGGCACCGATCTGAGCGCACGAGCCCACGGTCGCCCAGGTGTCGACCATGGTGTCCTCGCCCACCCGTGCGCCGATGTTGACGTAGCTGGGCATCAAAATCACGCCCCGGGCGAGGAAGGAGCCCCACCGTGCCGAGGCCCCCGGCACCACCCGCACACCAGCCGCGGCGAAGTCGTGCTTGAGCGGGAGCTTGTCGGCGTACTCAAAGGGCCCGTGCTCGACGGTCTCCATGCCGCGCAGGGTGAAGAAGAGGAGGATCGCCTTCTTCAGCCATTCGTGAACCACCGTCTCGCCGGCCCCCGGTCCGGCCTCGGCCACCCGGGCCTGGCCGGTGTCGAGCAGGCCTATGGCCTCCTCGACGACCAGGGCGGCGTCGGAGTCCTTCGGGGAGAGCCCGGCCCTGCGCTCCCACAGCTCGTCGATGTTCGCCTCGAGATCAGCCATTGGCGATCACACTACCGAGGAGCGAGAAGGCGGTCGGCCACCAGCTCGAGGCGCTCCCTGGGCTGGACGACGGCCACCCGGACGAAGCCGGCGCCGCCGTCACCGTAGAGATCACCCGGACTGACCAGGAGCCCGGCCCGCCGGGCCAGGTCCTCGGCCATCGCCCAGGCGTCGGCCCAGCGGCCGGCGGGGAGCGGCACCCACAGGTAGAACCCCCCCTCGGGGAGGTCGACGGGGGCGCCGGCTCCGGCGAACACCGCGGCCATGAAGGTCAGCCGCTCGAGGTAGCGCTCCCTTTGCTCCTCGACATGGTCGTCGTCGGCCAGGGCGCAGGCCGCCGCGGCCTGGGACGGGCCGGGCACCATGAGGCCAGCGTGACGCCGCACGCTGCGCAGGTACTCCACCAGCTCGGCGTCCCCGGCGAAGAAGCCCACCCTCACGCCGGCCATGTTCGAACGCTTGGAGAGCGAGTGGACGGCCACCACCCCCTCGAAGCCGGTCTGCAGCACCGAGCGGGGCGGGCCGGCCCAGGTGAACTCCGCGTAGCACTCGTCCGAGAAGACGGGCACCCCCCGCGCCCGGCCCCACTCGGCTTCGGCGCCGTGGTCGCCCAGCCCCCCCGATGGGTTGGAGGGCGAGTTCGACCAGAGCAGGAGGGCACGGGCCGCATCCGACTCCGCGATGGCTCCGAGGTCGAGTCCGCCGACATGCCCCGGCGGCGGTGGAACGGGCACGGCCCGGCAGCCGGCCAACGCCGCGCCCATGGCATACGTCGGGTAGGACACCGCCGGGTAGAGCACCGTGTCCCGGTCCGGACTGCGCAGGCGCAGCAGGTGGGGAACCGAGGCGACGAGCTCCTTGGTGCCCACGCAGGCCGCAACCGACGACGGCTCGACCGGAGCGAGCCCGAAACGCCGCTCCAGCCACGCCGCCGCGGCGCCGAGCAAGCGGGCGCTCCCGGCCGACGGGGGGTAGCCCCGCTCGGTACCCGAGGACGAAAGCGCCTCGATGACACCGCGTGGCGGTGGATCGCAGGGATCCCCGACCGAGCAGTCGACGATCCCCTCGGGGAACGCGTCGGCCAGCTTGCCGAGGGCAGCCACCCGGTCGTAGGGGTATGGCGGAAGCGTGAATCTCTGCGGGGTCGTCGTCACGGGCCGACCACGAACTCGGCAAACCGCGCCTTGCCCACCTCGTCCAGAACGACCTGCAGGGTGGTGGACTCCTCGCCATCGGTGTGGCCCACCACCTCCCCCTCCCGGTGGACAGCGGCCAGGATGTCGCCCCGGGCCCAGGGCACCTCCAGCTCGACGACGCGGTCGGCCCCTCGCAGGCGGTCGCTCACCACGCGGAGGAACTGGTCGACACCCTCCCCGGTGCGCGCCGAGAGCAGCACCGATCCGTCCATCCGGTGCGCCAGCGCCTTGGCCGCCAGGGGCGACCGGTCGGCCTTGTTGACCACGACCAGCTCGGGCACGTCAGCGGCCCCGATCTCCTCGAGCACGGTGCGCACGGCCGCCATCTGGCCCTCGGCATGCTCGGCCGTCCCGTCGACCACGTGGACGAGAAGGTCGGCCAGACACACCGAGGCCAGGGTGGTCCGGAAGGCCTCGACGAGCTGGTGCGGCAGTTTGCGCACGAAGCCCACCGTGTCCGTCACCAGCACGGTCTCCCCCCGGGCAGCGCGAACTGCCGGGTGCGCGGGTCCAGGGTGACGAAGAGACGGTCGGCCGCCGGCACCCCCGCGTCGGTCAGCGCGTTGAGCAGGGTCGACTTGCCGGCATTGGTGTACCCGACCAGGGCCAGCTCGCGGTGTCGGCCCCGGGCCCGGCTGCGGCGCTGCAGGGAGCGGGTCCGATCGACCTCGCGAAGGTCGGCCTCCAGCCGGTGCATCCTCCGTACCAACCTGCGGCGGTCCACCTCTAGCTGGGTCTCGCCCGGCCCCCGCGTTCCGATCCCGCCTGCCTGCTGGCTCAAACCGCCGCCCCGACCGCGCAGCCGGGGCAGTCGGTAGCGCAGGAGGGCCAGCTCCACCTGGGCCTTGCCCTCGGGGCTCCGGGCATTCTGGGCGAAGATGTCGAGGATCACCGCGGTGCGATCGATGGCGGTGCGGCCCAGCACCTT
Organism: uncultured Acidimicrobiaceae bacterium; assembly: GCA_963779735.1. Classification (GTDB taxonomy): domain Bacteria; phylum Actinomycetota; class Acidimicrobiia; order Acidimicrobiales; family RAAP-2; genus Bog-473. The sequence goes on along the minus strand of CAVZZJ010000006.1, from coordinate 702,496 downwards.
TTCCAGGTTTCTCTGCTGGGCCGGGCTCAGCTCCTCGTCGAAGACCACCGTGTCCGCATCGAGCGACCGGCTCAGGGCGGCGATCTCCTCGGCCTTGCCCCGCCCGATGAAGGTCGCCGGTTCGGGAGAGTCGCGCCGTTGCACCACGCGTGCCACGACGTCGGCGCCGGCACTGTCCACCAGCTGGGCCAGCTCGTCGAGGGCCTCCTCCACCGCCTCGGGGGGGAGGCCGGGAAAGACGACGCCGACCAGGATGATCCGTTCACGAAAGGAGCGATCGATCAGCGTGCCGGGCAACACGTTGGTCAAGAGAGCATCCCCGGATGGATATGGATGTCCGCCACCTTGCGAACCGGGCCGGCCAGGAAGGCCGGGTCGTCGGCCCCCGTGCCCAGGGTCACCTCGAGCATGCCGCCGGGATTGCGCACCCGCACCGGGCCGCGCCCGCCGACCACGCCCCAGGACCGTGCCGCGGCGACGGCCGCCACGCTGCCCGTGCCGCAGGCCAGCGTCTCGCCGGCCCCCCGCTCCCACACCCGCAGGTCGAGCAGCTCGCCATCGCCGTCGGATGCCCGGCAGATCCACTCCACGTTCATACCGCCGGCGAACTCGGACTGCAGCCGGGGCCCGAGCGCCGCGATGTCGACGCCGGCCACATCGGGTCCCAGGAGGACGAGATGCGGGTTCCCCACATCCACCGTGCGAGCCCTACGGTCGGCGAACTCCTGAGGCTGATCGGGACCCACCGTCACCGGCCCCATGTCGACGCTGGCCCGGGCCCAGCCGGGTGCCTCGCCGGGCACGAACTCGATCGTCCGTCTCCCCGCCGCCGTCGCGACGGTGAAGCGGGGCGGAACGACCAAGCCGGCATCGATGGCGGCCTGGGCCAGGCAACGAATGCCGTTGCCGCTCATCTCGGCCTCGCTGCCGTCGGCATTGCGCAGCTCCATGGACAGATCGCAGCCGTCGCGTCCCGGGCCCACCCGGATGATCCCGTCGGCGCCGACGCCCCGCCGGCGATCGCAGAGCAGGCGGACCTGACCGCTCGACAGCCTGATGTCGTCCCCGGCGTCGAGGACGACGATGAAGTCGTTCCCTGCCCCTTCATGTTTGGTGCACCGCACCCCTTCAGTCTCGCAGTTCACGGCCGTGCGCCGTGCGCTCGGAGGGCCCGGTCGAGGAGGGCGATCCCCTTGTCCCGGTCGGCCCAGACGATCCGCGGATCCCGTCGGAACCACGATGCTTGGCGGCGGGCGAACGACCGGGTCCGGCGCACGGCCTCTTCCACGCAGGCGTCCAAGGGGGTGCCACCCTCCACGTGGGCCAGCAGCTCCCGGTAGCCCAGGGCCTGGCGGGCGGTGCGCGAGATCCCGGCCGGCCGGGCCGCGAGGGCTCGTACCTCGTCGAGCAGTCCGGACTCGACCCAGCAGGCCATGCGGAGCTCGATGCGGCGGTCGACCTCCTCGGGCGCGATGGCCAGGCCGATGATGGGCACCGGCGACGGCGGATAGGCCTCGAGCCCTGGACCGAAGGACGAGAAGGGGCGGCCCGAACCGAGCGTGACCTCGAGTGCCCGCACCACCCGGCGACGGTTCGTCGGCTCCATCCGCCCGGCGCCGCGTGGATCCAGCGAGGCCAGGCGCGCGTGGAGGTCGGGCACCCCGGCCCGACCCTCGTCCAGCTCGGACTCCAGGGCCTCCTTGACGGCGGGAAACCGACCGGGAAACTGCAGGCCGTCCAGCACGGCGCGGAGGTAGAGGCCGGTCCCCCCCACCAGCAGCGCATGACGGCCCCTATGGGCGATATCGCCGAGGGCTTCGTGGGCGGCCCGTTGGAACTCGGACACGGTGAACTCCTCGTCCGGATCCACCAGGTCCAGCAGGTGGTGTCGCACCTCGGCCCGCTGAGCGTGGCTGGGCTTGGCCGTGCCCACGTCCATGCCGCGGTAGACGCACATGGAGTCCACCGACACGATCTCCACATCGCCGCGCCGGCGGGCGAGCTCGAGCGCCGCCTCGGACTTCCCCGATGCGGTGACCCCCACCAGTGCGACGACGGTCAACCGCTGGCCAGGGGGATCCGCGTCCGGTGCCGCGGGGCGGCCGTGACCTGGTCGAGCCTTCCCGTGAGGTGGTGGGGATGACCCGCGGTGACGGTGACGCGCGCCAGGGCCCCGGCCGCCGGCGCCGGGCCGGCTCCCGGTGCGGTGGGCGCGAAGTGGACCAGCTTCCCCTGGCGGGTCCGCCCCGTCAGCATCGACTCGTCACGGCGGCTCACGCCCTCGACCAACACCTCTTCTGACCGGCCGACCCGCGCCTGGTGGCGGGCGAGGGAGGAGCGGTCGACCACGGCCTTGAGCCTCTCGAAGCGCGCCGATATTACCTCGGGAGCGACGAACCGATCGGCCATGGCGGCGGCCCGGGTGCCCGGACGGGGCGAGAAGATGAAGGTGTAGGCGCTGTCGTACGCGGCCTCGGCGACCACGGCCAGGGTGTCCTCGAACTCCCCCTCGGTCTCGCCCGGGAACCCCACGATGATGTCGGTGGTCACCGCGAGGTCGTCCACGGCGGCACGCGCCGCCGCCAGCCGTTCGAGGTAGCGCTCGGCCGTGTACCCGCGGCGCATGGCCGACAACACCCGACTGCTGCCCGACTGCAGTGGCAGGTGGAGCTGCTCACACACCTCGGGAACCGTGGCCATGGCCTCAATGGTCTCGGGGCGGAGGTCTTTGGGGTGAGGACTGGTGAAGCGGATGCGGCCTATGCCCTGGACCGCTCCCACGGCACGCAGCAGGTCGGCGAAGAGCGGCCGGCGATGCGTGATGTCCCTGCCGTAGGAGTTGACGTTCTGCCCGAGCAGGGTCACCTCGCTGACGCCCCGACGGGCCAACTGCTCCACCTCTCGCACTACATGGTCCACAGGCCGGCTCACCTCGGGCCCGCGCACCGCGGGCACGATGCAGAAGGCACACGAGTTGTCGCATCCCATCTGAATGGTGACCCAGGCCGCGTAGGGGAGCTCGCGGACCGCGTCGGGGGCCGTGAGGTGGTTGGAGCCGCTCTCGGGCGCCGGCCCGTCGAGGATCTCCATCACCTGGCCCTCGGTCTCGGCCCGGCGCAGGAGGTCCGGTGCGCTGCTCACATTGTGTGTCCCGAACACCACGTCGACCCATCCGACCTTCTGCTGAATCATTTCACGGTCCTTCTGGGCCAGGCATCCCCCCACGGCGATCTGCAGACCGGGCTTGGCGTCGACCAGGGTCTTGAGGCTCCCGAGGGTGCCGTACAGCTTCTGGTCGGCGTTCTCCCGGATGCAGCAGGTGTTGAGCACCACGACATCGGCCTCGCCCATGTCGTCGGTCTGCCGCAGGCCGTCGGCGACCAGGTAACCGGCCAGACGCTCCGAGTCGTGCTCGTTCATCTGGCACCCGAAGGTCCGGATGATGAAGGTCTTGGGCATCCCGCCGAGTCTACGGCGCCCCCATGCGGCCGGACGCTGCGGTGGGGCTCCCGCCCGGGTCGGAAGCCCCACCGGCGCGGCGTGGATCGGAGGCTCAGAGTCCCCCGGTCGATCCAGACCCTGTGGCCGCGTCGCCCGGTGGCCCCTCCCCGTTCGCCGGCCGGGCAGAGGAGCTCGAGCCCATATTGGGGCAGTTCTTGCTCGATCCCGTGGACGGCGAACCGCTGGAAGCGGCCGGCGGCTTGGTCGTGGAACCGCTCGCGGGAGCCGTGCTCGAGGACCCGGAGGAACCGGCCGTCGCGGAGGAGCCCGACGTCGCAGTGGTGCCGGTGCCGGTGCCCGTCGTCGATCCGCTGGTTGCTGCGTCAGCCATCAGCGCACCGCCGGCGACGAGACCGGTGGTCAACGCGCCGATGGCGAGCACACTGCGTGGACGGAGTTTCATGGGTTGTGTCCTTCCTTCTGATCGGTACGGAAGCCGCCCCTCTTTGGGGCCGCACCGGCCACTCTGCGGGTTGGACCTGTGCGCTGGTCCATAGGCGAGTGGGTCCGACCTAGGAGTTGCAGGGCGGATCCTCAGGATGCCGCCTCAGGATGCCGGCGCGGCCTCCGGGCGGACGACGTCGGGGGGTGGCACGGGCGGCAGCTCCGCCGCGTCGCCCATCACGAGGCCTCGGTGGTCGGGCCGGAGGACCAGGACCCGGCCGGACAGCCGCGACTCCTCCAGCGCCGCCAGTGCACCGCCGCGCACCTTCTCGGCCGAGGGCTCGGTGGTGATGCCCACCAGGGACGGGCCCGCGCCCGACCAGCACGAGGCCAGCGCGCCGGCCGTCACCAGCGCCTCGAGCAGCACCGGGGCCTCCGGGAAGAGCGCCGCCCGCCACTCTTGGTGGAGGCGGTCGCCGGTGGCGGCCGGGGTGAGGAGCGAGGGCTCGGCCAGACCGGCCAACAAGAGGCCCATCCGGCCCAGATTGAAGGTGGCGTCGGCCCGCGCCACGGTGACCGGCAGGACCGCCCGGGCGTCCGCTGTCCGCAGCGATCGGTCGGGCACGATGACCACGAAGGCCAGGTCCCCGGAGAGGCGGAAGCGGGCAACGCAGGCACGCCCATCGACCATGGTGGCCGCTACCAGTCCCCCGAGGACGCTCGCCGCCGCGTTCTCGGGATGGCCGTCGGACGCCGCGGCAACGGCAAGGGGGTCGTCGGCGCCCGCCGCCGCCGCCGCCGCGGCGGCCAGTGCGGCGGACGATCCCAGGCCGCGCGAGACCGGGATCTGCGAGCGCACGGTGACCGCGATGCGATCGTGGCCGATGATGCCGGCGGCCACCCTGGCGGCGAGGTGCGAGGCGTCGTCCGTCAGCCCAGCGCCCTCCCCCTCACTCCGTAGGTGCAACGACGGCGCGCGCTCGACCTCCACCTGCACGTAGCGGTCCACCGCGACGGCCAGCACGTCGAAACCCGGCCCGAGGTTCGCCGTCGAGGCGGGTGCTCGAGCGCGCATGTCGTCAGAATATCACCAGGTCAGCGCCATTCTCACCTGGTATTATGCAGGTCGGGAACTCAGCGATCGCGCCGAGTTATCCGCTGAAAATGAGACCGAGGATGGGCGTTCCACGAAACTGCAATTTCTTAGATCCTGGTGGCCCATGCCCCGGTCGGCGAACCCGGTGAGCACGAGCGTTCTCGCCCTGTTTTTCCTCTCCCTGGGCGGACTCCTTCAGGTCGTGGGTGTCGGCCTGACGGCATGGGATGTCCACAAGGTGCGGGCGCACTTTGGGATGTCGCAACCCTCTCAATTGATGCGTCGAGTCAGCCAATTGGGTCTGTGGGCCAGGCGGAATTTGCTTCGTCAGCCCACTCCCCAGGTGAATGTCGCAGTGAAGGGTGCTATCGCTTCCGGCTCGGCCATGAACGGCGACCTCCGGGCTGACTACGCCCCCCTTGATCGGTCCCTCCCCATCCCAAGACAAATCGAACTGCTCGATGGCTGGGTGCGAGATCTCCTGAACCGTCAATACATGCACCTTGACAATCTTCGACTCGCAGACGCGGAACTGCGATCTGCCCTTGAGGCGACGAGGCAGACCCATCAGACCGATATCGACAACGTGCGCCAGAGCTATAGGGATCTGGCGACCGGAGGTCTTCGATTGCGGTCATGGAGCGTCTTCCTAATCATTGCTGGAACCATCTTTCTCACGATTGGAGGTGCTCTCGCGGTTTGAGCAGCGTGGGGGTCTGGACATGGCCAGACAAGGCCGTGAGAGACTGACGGGTATGGGTCACGTCGAACTCGACGGCGAGTGTGTGGTCTTCGTGTTCCCCGAGCATCTCGACGCCGAAGGCAACCCACGCCGGGTGCACTGGGGCGAAGCGGCAGAGGCCGACTTGATCGTGGAGCGGGTTACCTCCGACCGGAGCCGGTTCCATGAACATGTTCTGACCCCTCCTCCGTCCTGAACCGATGGAATGGCGGCTTGAGTTCCACGATGAAGCGTGGGGCGAGATGGGCCGGTTTACGGAGGCCGAACGGCAGTCGGTCGTAGAGGAGGTGCGGGCGTGGGTCCCTGGGGGACCGCCCGACGATCCGATCAGGGTCTACGGCGCGATACAGCGCTTTGAGGTATTCGAACATGAGATCGCGGGCATGGAGATCGTCTATCAGGTCCGCGATGGAGACGAGTTCTCCATCATCGATGTGTTCCGGGTCCGCCGGAGACGGTCCTACAGGTAGAGCCTCGGTTAGCGCCGTTTCCCGCTGAGCCCCAGGCCCCGCCAGGAGGCCGGCCAGGCCCCGATTCGTGCTCCGGTAGTCCTACCGGAGCACCACCCGCTTGCCGTAGGCCCGAGGGCCCTTCTCGGCCGCCTCGATGTTGCCCAGAGGTCTCGGGCTGCTCGGTAGAGCTGGCTGCGGAGGGACTTGGCCATCAGCGTTTGCGCCGGAGGAGGATCTTGTCCAGCTCTAGTTGGGCCTCGGTGTCGCTCGGTGGGTTGGCCGGCCGGCCGTGGTGGATCTTCCCGGCCCACGAAAGAAGTTGTCGTACACGCTCTGCTGGTAGCGACATGGGAGTAAAGGTACTTCGCATGACTGTCGAGGCGGTCGATCTGCCCGACGAAACTGGGGAGGATGTCGTTTCGAAGCGATATCCTGCGCCGATGAGTGGTAGCCCGCCGATCGGCGATCCGCCGAACCCGGAATCCAAGCTCTGGCGATACATGGACTTCACGAAGTTCGTGTCCCTGCTCAGCTCTGGAGCACTGCATTTCAGCCGATCCGACCTATTAGCCCCAGCTATTCACGGAGCCCCATGAGCTGACCGGACCGCGTCCGCGGATATGCCCTCCCAGTAGGGGAAACTGAAGGTCTCGAATCAGCAGCTTCCTCTTCCAGAAGGGCACTTCCAAAGTGAACGGTACCAGCACGCGTCGCGTCATTGTGGAACCCGGTGGGGCTGGTGTGGTGGCCCACGTCGGGCTACACGCTCTGGGGTGTTTTGCCGACCGATTGGGACTGGGCGATGCATTGTCGTCGCGCATTCCATGGAACGGTGAGCGGGCCCCTCTGCACGACCGGGGCAAGGTCCTCGTGCAGTCGTGCCTGATGCTGGCCGGTGGCGGCGAGAGCTGTGCGGACATCGAGCACCTGCGTCTCCAAGAGGACCTGTTCACCTCGGTGCCTTCTGACACCACGGTGTTTCGGACCTTCCACGAGATCACGCCGTCGACGAGGACGGCGATCGCCCAGGGCATGGCCGAGGTCCGCGCCGAGGTCTGGCGACGCAGCGGCGCCACGACCGGGAACGCCCCGGTGCTCTTGGACATCGACGCCTCGCTGGTGGACATCCACTCCGAACACAAGGTCGACACCGCTCCCACCTTCAAGGGCGGATTCGGCTTCCATCCGATGTTCTGCTTCGCCGACGCCACCGGCGAAGTGCTTTCGGGGCTGCTGCGGGCGGGCAACGCCGGAGCCAACACGGTCGCCGACCACGTGAGCGTGCTCGACGCCTCCGTCGGACAACTGCCCGAAGAGATCGCGGCCGGTCATCACGAAGGTGACGAACCCACACTTGTCAGTCGCGACGTCATCGTCCGCGCCGACTCGGCGGGATGCACCGAGGGGTTCTTGAGGGCCGCTCGGGCGCGCAACATCGGGTTCTTCGTCACCGTTCGATCCAACGCCCAGGTCACCGGGGCCATCTTGGCTGCTGTTGGGATGGAGGAACTCTGGGAAGGAGCCGTCACTCAAGACGGCGAACTGCGAGAGGGGGCGGCGGTGTGCGAGGTGACGTCGCTGATCGAGGATGCCAAGTTGCCCGAGGGCACCCGGTGCATCATCCGTCGTGAACCGCTACACCCCGGGGCCCAACGCAGCCTGTTCCGGGCCCTCGACTACCGCTATTGGGGTTTCTACACCGACTGCGAGGGCGACCCGGTCGCCCTCGATGCCACCATGCGGGCCCACGCACACGTCGAACAGCACATTCAAAGGCTCAAGGACTCGGGGCTCTTGCGATTCCCCTTCACCAACTTCAGCGCCAACGCCAACTGGATGATGGCTGTCGCAATGGCCGCCGACCTGGTTCGCTGGTTCCAGCTGCTCTGCTTCGACGGACCATGGGTGAACGCCCGACCGAAGGCTCTGCGCTGGGGGATCTTCCATGCACCGGGTCGTCTCGTCCACCGCTCGAGACAGCGCATCGTGCGCATCATCGACGGCTGGCCCGGCACCGACGCTCTCCTCAACGCCTACCGGCGCATGGCCCTCATCACCTGAGCGCCCTCCAGACCCTCCCCACTCGGCACCAGATTGACGGTGCGCGCCCCGAACCCATTCGCCGGTCATCTTTGACCCCTCCAGAAGCCCAAAGAGCGGCACTTCCAGCTCGCAGCACAAGGAAATCACCGACGATGTCGATCAACCAATCGAAAGAATGCGGTCAGGCCTGTGTGCGGGATTCTCGTGAATAGCTGGGGTTAGGAGACCCCTTCGAAGGTACTGCGCCGCGGCTCAATCGAGAAGCTCGTCTAGCGACGGGGACAATTTTGAACGGACCCGAAGGCGCAGAACGGTACGCCCAGTTTATGTCCGACGCCAGTAAGACAGGAGCTTCCTGGGTTTATGTGAACTGTTGGCACGAGAACGACTTCGAATCGACGGCCATGTGGAAGATCTACCTGCGCGACCACGGAGTTGCCATCCAGACCACTGCCGCGAAGTTGTCTGCCGTGCTCAGCACTGGCACGGTGGCCCAATTCGGAGAGCATCGATATATGGTTCACCTTTGGAAGGTCAATTACATCGATTTCGAGCGTGAATACATTCCTGAGGGCAACGGTTTCATCCCATTGATCCACAAGCGCCGAAGCTTTCAACATGAGAATGAGGTGCGTGCGATGTTCCAGTACACCCTCAGTGTTCCCGCAGGTGAAACGCCCGACCCTGATTGGGTTCAGCCCGGCGGCCTAGAGCTGCCTGTGGACCTCTCGGACTTCATTGACGCCGTTCACGTCAACCCAGAAGCGCCGCAATGGGTGCATCAAATTGTAGAAACCGTATGTGACAAGTTCGGCTTGAAGGTGCCGGTTCTGAAATCCGACTTGGATAAGGACGCGGTCTACTAGACGTCGGGGTGCGAGCGCGCCCTGCCCCCAAACTCCTCCCGGTATTCCCGTTGCGCCTGGGCGTGCCTGGTCTCCATCCCGGAGATTTCGGCGTCGTCGAAGAGTCCGCGGTGGTCGATGATGAGCGACTTGCCGACGTTGATGGTCATGGCGACCGGAGTGGCCCGCCGTCTCATGTCGCTCTCCGCTGCTTCAAGCTCTGCGCGCTCTTCCTCGCTGAAGCCGTCCGCCAGGTCGTCGCAGATGTCTCGGTCGTCAGTCATGGCATCCTCACTCTCGCGCCGGGCTGTGACACTCCTCGGGGTCTGAGAGCCGACCAAGGTGCCCAGACCCCGAGGAGATACGCCACCGAGGCCCGGCCGCGAGGACCGCACGATCCTTGAGGAGGGACGGGCCCCGGTGGAGATCATCTACGCCACCCTCACCGGCCGGCCGGAGACACACGCAGCACCCAAGCCAGGCCGGACCGGTGAGGAGATCATTCGTGGTAGCCGCTCGCAGCCGCGGTGGCGGCGCTGGCACCGGACGGCAGGATCGTGGATTGCACTTGATAGCACTCGTTGCCTCGGAAACCGACGCTCTCGAACGTTTCCACGAAAGTCTCGTAATCATTTGTTGCATCCAAAATGCTGTCCCTCACCACGCCCAGGTCGAGCCGTCCGCCGTCGAGGAACTGGAAGGTCCCGGTGACGAAGAGCAGCCAGGCCAGCACGAACGTGCCGTCGCTCGATTGGCCGGGCCACTGCGGCTGAGCACCCGGCGTGAACTTGGGGAAGAACTGGTTCGGGATCGCGTGGCCTCCGTTGCCATATGTCCCGCCCTGCAGCGCGTCGATCGTCCAGACGACGTCGATGCCCCGGGCGCTCAGCCAATCCTCGATCTCCGAATCGCCGATCGCCAGCGCGTTCTGGCTCCCGGCGTTGTCGTGGGCGGTCTCCCTGGCGAGGTCGGCCCGCAGAAGACCCTTTGCCCACGACGGGAACACGGCCGTGAGGCCGATCTCGTCGCTGTAGCGGTAGCCCTGAGAGAGCAGGTCGATCGAGGCCAGCAAGTCTCGGGTCGCGCCGAGGTACTGCGAGGCGAGAACCTGATTGCTGTAGCCGTACATCTTCGCCAACAGGTTCAGCTCAGCATCCCTCGCCGCGGCGGCGATGGCCTGTTCCGTATTGGCCGCAATCTGCTCTGGAGCAAACCGAGAGACCATGTTTCCGAACATGACTCTTGTCGGAACTGCATCAACAAAAATCTGTTGCGGTGAACCGCAGAGGACCTGCCAGACGGGTTTCGTGAGACCGGCGGGCGAAGCATCTGTGGCCTCGGGCCACACGGTGGTGGCGAGGCCGCTGCCCGATGCGGTGCCGCCCTGTAGGACGACGGTGCCGACATCTGGTGGTGTTACGAACTGGATTCCTCCTCTTGTGGCCTGGAACGCTGGCAATCCATCGCGCAGCGGCCTATCGGTCGTCACCCATGTTGGAACCGAATAATCAACATTCGTCGGCAGGCAGACGCCACCGGACGCGGTCAAGGCTCCGCTGTGCCGGTCGTAGCGCGGCGCGGATATTCCGCAGACAGCGTCGAGTCGGGCCGTGGTGTCGGTGATGGAATCACCGAGCTGGCGGTCCTCGGGGTACGACCACGTAACGCGTGCGACCCCCCGCTTTCGACCGAAGTTCTCGGGGTCCATGGCGATCTGTCGGAGGATCTCGCTCGTGACCTGTGCCAGCTCCTCACGGGAACCGAGAACTTGTCCCGCCGAGATGGCGCCGGCCGACGCCGACGCGGTGACGACTGCCGAGGACGAAGCGCCGACACCCCGCCCGTACACCTCGGGGGAGCGGCCTGCTCGGGTTCCCGCCGCCATCCTCTGCACGTGAGAGCCACTCGTGCCTCGTGGGGCTCCGCCGGCGGTGATCGTGCCGGCCGCCTTGGCCTTGTCGACCTCCTGGACCATCGTGAACGCTTCGGCCAAGAGGCTGAGCCGCGTTTCCATTTCCTCAAGTGACAGGGGCATTAGCCGGACCTTTCGTCGTGTACTTCCACCGTGACCTTTGTGCGAGATCGACTCAAGGGACCGCGGCCCGGAACTTAGACAGATCACGCGGCGCACTTACCTGGAAATGTGTACCGCAGGCCGGGCACACGAGGTTCGCGTCCTCAGCCCGGCCCTCTCTCGCCGCCCGGCGGACCCGCTGCAGGGTGAGACCGTTGGTCGCTTCGCGGTCGAACTCCACGAGGCGCCTCTCCTCTAGGAGCGCAGCGGGTAGTCGGACGATCCGATAGCTGCCGGGTCCGCTGTCGAACTCCACGAGCTGACGCGCCGCGAGGCTGGCGACGAGGGCTCGACCTCTTCGCGGCTCCACGTTGAGCAAGGCGGACAGCTGGGGCACCGTAAGGCCCCGCGGGTGCGCCGACAGGACTTCGAGCGCCCGGCGCTGGCTGTGTCCGAGGCCCCGGCTCATGCCACCCTCGCGGCATTGCGAGCCATGCGGATGCGCCGCCGCTGTCGCTCGGACGTGCCGCCCCAGATGCCCACCTTCTCGCCGTTGCTGAGCGCGTACTCCAAGCAGTCGGCGCGCACGACACAGCCCCGGCACACTTCCTTGCCGGGGGCGGTCGGCTGGCCCTGAGTGGGATAGAAGATTGCAGCGGGGAAGCCGGCGCAGGCGGCCGACCGGAGCCAGTCGGGCCTTACGCCGATCGCTGCGACGAGGTCGCGCTCGGACGTGATGGTCGTCATCGCCACCCGCTCCGCCCCGGTGGCGTGTAGCCGGGATGCTTGCGGGCGACGTTGAAGCGGAGCAGCTTGTCGGTGGGACGCTCCTGGCCGGGTTGCACGGTCGGCACGGGACCATCCGTGCCGCGGGGTCGACCGGGGGGGTACGAGTTGCGCCTGCGGTAGACGACCTTGAGGTATGTGCATCTTGGCGACGCCGGAATACTGCGATGCCAGTTTCTGACAGCACAGCGCCAAACTGATCACCCGGTCATCGTGACCTTGCCCGACGGTGTCGATCCGGTACGTGCCCGGCTGGTTCTCCCTCAAGATGACCGAGGACAGCTCGGCGACAAGGTCGTCGTCGTCGGGCAGATCGAGCAAGCGGTCACGGAGCAAGCGGTACATCGTGAGCGCCAGGTGGCCGACGGAGGATGAAGAGAAGGTGAACGTCTCCACACCGATCCCACGGGACCGGAGACACTGGCACAAGTGAACCGACTGCCATGGGTCGGCGATGATTTTGCCCGGGTACGACCGCACCGTCTCCCGGCAGTACGCCTCCACGTCGCCCAGGTCGACCGGATGGGACTTCGTGCCCTGCCACACCTCCTGACGGTCGACCACGACGATCACGGCACCATCACGGCGCTCGCTGTGGGCGGTGGTGAGCACCGTGCGGTCCGAGACGAGGCCGACATCGAGCCCGTGGACGTAGCGGACGCCCCGTTGCGGCGCAATCGGCCCGCGGTGACCGATGCAGTCCCGAACCTGCTCGGGAGTCGTCAGCCGATCCTCGCCGGCAACCCAGCGGTTCTCGTGGAGCCGGGCGTACATCGACGGCGTGAGCAGGGCGCGCTGCTCGGCGAGGACCGCGTCGGTCAGCCACGGGAGAGGGCCAGCGACCTCGAACACCTGCCACTGCGACGAGGTCCGCGCGTGGTCGAGGACGCCAGCCGACCAGTGATCCGGCGATCCGGCGGAGGTGAGCACGATCAGCCGCGAGGCTCGGACTTTGGGCATGGCCGAGACCACCGCGGACCACAGGCCGCGTGCGTTGCCCGTGTCGGGCCAGACGGACAGCTCGTCGCAGATCACGGCGTACGGGCGCAGGCCATACGAGCTGGCTTCGTCGGCCGGGAGAACCTCGCAGGAGCTGTGGACCTCGCCTCCCTGGATAAACAAGACCCGGCGAGCCTCGATCTTGATGCGCGTATGGAGGATGGGGCGCGGCGCACGAAGCCGCGGATGGAGTCGAGGACGAGGCCAGCCTGTTGGGCGTCGGCCGCGACGACGTAGCTCTTCGCACCGGATGGCGCGGCCGTCAGGTGGAGGGCGACGGCATAGCCCGCGGCATCGGTGCTCTTGCGACCACCACGAGGGCGCGTGATGAAGGTGAAGGGCGGGCCGCTGGCGTCGAGGACAGCCTCGGCGTCTCGCAGTTGGAAGGGCGCGCAGGTGTCGCCCCAGCGCCCGACGTCGACTTGGAGCGAGGCCAACAACTCCAACGACGACGGGTTCACGGCTCATCCTCGCTGTCGTCGTCGGTGGTTAACGCGAGGTCGCTCCCGTTTTTGTCAACGCGGTCGGCCTCGCTTAGTCCGACATCGGACAGAGTCTCCCTGTCGTCGGGTAAATACCCGATATCTGGCATTTGGCTGTCGACGTCGACGGCATCTGTCGCCACTTCGCTCTCAGAGGCCCGTAGAAGGCTCGCTCTGCCTTCGGAGAGCAGAACGTCGAGTGATCCCTCCAACGGGCCATCACGGCCGCCATGGAGGCGCACGACCTCGGCGACCAACGACAGCAACCGAGCGTGCGCCATCGGCGACAAGCCGAGCGCGGCACGGCACCGGGCAGCGCGGTTGGAGAACCGCTCCAGCGTTCTGACCGCCGGCCGCTCGTTAGCGTTAGCGGTGAGCATGCCGACGCGGTCGAGATATACGCGGATGCATCGCTCGTCGATGAGGGCACGGGCATACGCCAGGCGCTCATCGCGGTAGGCACGCGTCCAGGGGAACCGATCGGCGACGTCTTCGGCGAGCAGCTCGACCTCGTCGGCGATCTCTTCAGCGCGGCGGGATGAGAACACGCCGTGGGTCATCGCCACCACGTTGCCGGGCTCGAAGTCCTCGTGCCTCGCCGAATGGCCCGGTCGACAGCTCACCGCGCTGCTGCTTGGTAGGCATCCGCTCCGATAAACGCTCGTGACCTGCGCCAACGCGAGCAGACCCCCGAGTACCGCGGATAATGCCGCCGAGTTAGCGGTCCGCGAGCGCGCCAACGGCGACGCGCCGGCGCAGCGGTTCGCGGGGGGTTTTCAGACGCGGCCGAAGTGAAATCCGAGCACGGGCGCGGGCAGGGGTGGTCGCCGTGAGAGGCTCTCGCATGCACCGATTCAGGGCGACGGCGGTTGTGCTTCTGGTGGCCCTTTTGGCGGGCGCGTGCACCACGACGGTCTACGTCGTAGCACCTCGGACCACGACCACTACGACTACCACCACGACCATTCCCTGCCCACCTGTCGGTCCAGGTGCTGATCTGACGAACTGCGATCTCAGCGATCGGAACCTGAAAGGAGTGGATCTCAGCGGGGCCAACCTCAAGGAGACCAATCTCGGGTATTCCGACCTCACGGGGGCCAATCTCAGCAACGCTCAGTTCGATGGAACCTTCTACAGCGGGAGCAACTTCACAGGAGCGACGATCACAGACGCCGAGTTCAACGCCATCCTCAACCCAGACGGTAGCTACAAGCAAGGCACCGGTGCCGGGGTAAGTGCGAACTTCACAAACGCCAATCTCAGTGGCTCTGCCATCGGCGGCGACCTGAACTTCGCAAACTTCACAAACGCCAACCTCAGCGGAGACACGTCGTTTGAAGGCACAAGCCTGAAGTACGCCAACTTCACCGGTGCCAATCTCACCGGTGCCTTGATAGCCGACAGCGACCTCACCAATGCCAAGTTCACTGGGGCCAACGTCAGTGCCGTGTCGACGTGGAACAACGTGACGTGCCCGGATGGAACGAACAGCGACAACGACGGAGACACCTGCGTCAATAACCTCACCGCGGGCTGATACCCAGGCGCTCATCAAGGTCGTCATGGTGTCCACCTTGGCGGCGTCCATGAGCGCCGTCTCTCCCGCACTCGCAACGACCCCGATGCTTTGCACGCCGGGCAGTAACTCCGGCCTTCGTGCTCGTGCCAGAACGTGCAGCACATGTGTGCGGGTCCTCGTTCGTCGCTCATCCACGCCGGCTCGGTGCAGTAGCGGCAAGGTGCTGGATGCTTCAGCGTGACCGTCGTCATTGCCGCCCCCCCACTACGAGACGGAGTTGCGGCGGGCCTTGCGCGCAGGAAGGGCATCTCAGGCCCCCGCTGTAGCGGTGGACGAAGGCGACACCTTCGGAGAACGCTGCACCGCACTGCTCGCACCACAGGAGCAGCGGCACCACCTCGGGGCCCCTCATGCTCCCGGCTTCTTGGGCTTTCGCCGCTGCATGACGTCACCCAATGTTTCGCGGAAGTCCTCGGGCATGGACACCATTTGGTCTGTGTCGGGTGTCGGCTCCGGCGCGGCGGCTAGGTCAACATCGATGAAGGGGGCATGTGGACTTTGGGGTGCACGCGCTGCGGGTGCATCCGCACTCTGCGGTGCATCCGCAAAGTCTCTTTCTTTCTCTCTTTCTTTCTCTTTCTTTGGTAATAGGAGAGGACCGCGCAGATTGCCGGTAATAGCCGCGCTGATTGCCGGTAAGTCCGACGCAGATTGCCGGTAAGTCTGCGCAGATTGCCGGAAAGTCGCCCCGTCGTCGGGCTCAATACCGGAACTGGCTTCCGGTAAGTCGGGCTCGATACCGGAACTGGCTTCCGGTAATGCGAGGAGCAGTCGGTACGTCGTGGGCCGCCGTCCACCTCGTCCATAGTCCGGGCAGAGGGAGTCGCTCCGACGCACCTTTTCGAGGTAGCCGTCCTCGATCATCTGCTGCAGGGCCGGCCGCACCGTCCGCTCGCTCACTCTGGCCTTCTCGGCGAGATTCTCTTGCGATATCCATATCTGCCAGTCGTGCGGCTCGTTTGCGATGTGTGCCATCACCAGATGAACGGTGTAGGGGCCGCCCGTGTAGGGGGAGTTCTCCATGACCCAGGTCGTGGCGTCGAAGCTCACTGGGTCACTTTCCAGACGCAGATCGCCCCCTCAGCGGCCTCGATCATCGCCGTCGCGATTTCGTCGACGATGTCGCGGGTGGCCGATTCGGCCTGCCGAATGGTTTCCTCCCGTGAGTATCCGGTCCTGGTGCGGCAGACGGTCATCGCGGTCACCACCCCTTGGGCGAACTCGTCCCGGAGCGCCGCCACACCCGGCCATGCCGTCACGGTCACCCGCCGCCGGCCTTGCGCTCGGCGGCGCGGGCCTGCCGTGCCTTGGAGGATGCGAGCGCCAGCCTCTGAAAGTGCGCTCGTCGGAGGTGTGCGACGCGCCGGGCCAGCTCCTCAGGGGGGAGCTTGCGCTCGGGGTCTATTTCGTCCTCGAACTTCTTGTAGGCCGCATCCCGGCCCGGTTTGGTCCGGGCGGTTCGATCCTCGGTTCTGGCCCAACCGATATTGCCGGCGATTGACGCCCTGATCCGCTTCTGGCTCGGTGATAACGGCATGCGCGAAACACCCCTCTCGAGGCTCCCCTGTTGGCCACACCGGGGAACGTAAGGTGTTTCGCTTGGATGGTTATGCTGCTGTTACTGCTGGCGCCCCTCGGGGTCCGCACTCCTGGCCGTCAATATCAACACCATTCTATAGGAGCGGCCCGGACATTCACAGTCTGTCGGCCGGTGACTGCCGGGCCTGGTAGCTGGCGTGTGCCCTATCGTCGGCATCGATGGCGCCGTATCGGTTCAACATGGTGCGATCCCGCCATCCGGCCAGCCGCATCAGGTCGCCCTCGCTGCCGCCGTTGCGCAGCCACCCGGAGGCAAACGAATGCCTGAGCTGGTGGCAGTGGACGTGTCCCAAACCAGCTTGCTTGGCCCTGCTCTCGACGATGAACCTGACGCCGGAAGAGGTCATCGGCCCACGGTTGGACAGCCACAGCCGGTCGGTCTTCTTGGCCTGCGGGGAGCGGGCGCGGACGGCGTGGACGTAGCGGTCGATGGCGCTGGCGGTGCGGGCGCCGAAGGGCACCATCCTCACCCGCCTGCCCTTCCCGAGCACGCGTGCCTGCCGGGCATCGAGGTCGACGTCATCGATCGTCAAGTTGGCGATCTCCGAGAGCCGGGCGCCCGAGTCGATGAGGAGCGAGAGCACTGCCCGGTCGCGGAAGTCCTCATCGCGCTTGCCCGAGCAGGCGGCGACCAACTTCTTGAGCTGTCGGTCGTCGAGGACGGCGACGGGGACCTCGGGCACGCGGGGTGGCCGCATCTTCGCCGTCGGGCTGACCTCGATCTCGCCCCACTCCTCCGCGAAGCGGAAGAAGCTGCACAGGCTCCGGTAGCGGTTGGAGGCCGTGGCCGGTGACCGGGTGGCGAGGAGATGCTCGATGAAGCTCTCGACGTGCTGGCGCTCGATGTCGGCGACCCTCGTCGGCATGCCGTGCTCGATGAGCCAGGCATGGAGCTGGCGGACGCCCTCGCCGTAGGTGGCGATCGTCCGCGGACTCATGTTGTGCGCTCCGAGATGGCGAATCCAGCTCGGGATCAGCACGGCCAGATCGCCCGGCTCGGGTACGCTCGCCTCGGTGACTAGGTCCAACATTGGGATGTCCTCCTTGGGCTGATGTCGCCCTGTAACGGGAGCGTTGGCTCGCTCGCCGCTACCCAGGTTATCCGCTCCGAGTGCGCCATTCAACGGCGCTTCGGGGCGGAAACCCGGTAAACTCCCTGCTTATCGGGCTGGGGGAGATCTGACCTCGGGAGCGGATGCCGTCAGAATAGGCGTTGGAGCACGGTCGGCCCGGGAAGGAGCCGGCTCAATACCACCGGTATCACGGCTCGTTGCTCGCCGAGAGCGACCACCACGGAACCGATCTCGGTCCCCTTCTTGGCACCCGCCCTGATCGTCCGGTCGTCGACCAGCACTCGCTCGGCCGTCACCCCGGGCCAGCTCAAGACGTCGGCCGTGGAGCCCGCCCGTGCGGCAACGGTGTTCCCGGCCACGCTGACGCGGGCCACGACCTCGCCGGCTCGCACCAGCGGGCTTGAGCCGATGGTGGCGTCGGCGCGATCGGCCAGGTCGAGCGCCATCTGTGCGGCCGTCGCCAGCACGTTGGGACCGCTCTGACCGGTCACCGCACTGAGTATCAGTACGGGACGCCCGTCCACCTCCCGCTCGATGGCCACGACGTCGCAACCTCCGGCGGCCGTCGTGAAGCCGGACTTCACGCCGATCACCCCGTCGACGCCGAGCAGCGGGGTGTACGTGGAGATCGTGCCGGCCACCGGCAACGTGACCGAAGGCATCTTCACGATGTCGGCAAACGTCGGGTCCTCCATGTCGGGTTCGGCCACCTTCAAGAGGTCGCCCGCGGTTGACTCCGAGGCCTGATCGAAACCGCTGGGATCGGCGTAGTGGGTGTGGGCCATGCCGAGCAGAGCGGCGAACCGGTTCATTTTGGCCACGAAGGCGGAAATCCCGCCTGCGTCCCAGCGGGCCAGCGAGTCGGCGTAGTTGTTGGCCGAGTGCACCAGCAGTCCCTCAAGGAGCTCACGCTCGGTCAGGACCTCGCCGACGGTGACCTGAGCGTTGGCCTCGTCCTCGACCGTGTCGTCGTCGAAGTAGCCCACGTCGGTCTGCGTCATGGTGATCAGTGGGCCGTTCTGTCCCGGGGCCAAGGGATGGTCGTGCAGCACGACATAGGCCGTCATCATCTTGGTCAAGCTGGCGACGGGTACCGGCTGCTCCGGACCGGACGTCACGTCGATGCCGATGGAGGGCACCGCGACGGCGGACTGCCCCGTCGCGGGCCACGGCAGGAGGACCGGGGAGGACACCAGCCGGACGGAGGGAGCCATCGTGGCGGTGACCGAAGCCACCGGGGCCGGCGCGTCGAGCCGGAAGGCGACCGCCACGGCCACGGCGATGAGCACGAGTGCAGTGGACAGCGCCAGGAGGCGGTTGCGGCGCCTCGACCTACGTCGCCGGAGCGAACTGGTGCGGCCCGCGCGGGTTCCGGCGGCGTCCTCCTCGGGCGAATGCGGTCGGAACGGCGCCACCATGGTCGGTGGAGGGTTCGAACCGCTCAACGCTGGGCAAGTGCTTCGAGCTCGTCGATGGTCATGAGGACCTGACGTGCCTTCGATCCTTCACTCGGACCAACCACTCCCCGGCGCTCGAGAAGGTCCATCAGTCGACCGGCGCGGGCGAATCCGACCCGAAGCTTCCTCTGCAACATAGAGGTCGACCCTAACTGGGAACGGACGACCAGGTCCATCGCGGCGACGAGGAGCTCATCGTCATCGTCATCGACACCCTCGACGCCACCCGAGGGCCCGTCGAGGACGTTGTCGATGCCGACGACCGGCTCGGTGACGCCCCCCTGGGCGAACCAGTGCTTGACCACGTCACGCACCTCCCGCTCCGAGACCCACGGTGCCTGCAGACGGC
This sequence comes from uncultured Acidimicrobiaceae bacterium, assembly GCA_963779735.1. Taxonomy (GTDB): domain Bacteria; phylum Actinomycetota; class Acidimicrobiia; order Acidimicrobiales; family RAAP-2; genus Bog-473. Next base: position 683,095 of record CAVZZJ010000006.1, on the reverse strand, counting down.
GCGGCACATTCGATGAGGCGGTGAGCAACAGCATGTCGCCCTTGCCCACCAGCCGCTCGGCACCCGCCTGGTCCAGGATGACCCGGCTGTCGGCCAGCGAGGACACGGACAACGCCATGCGACTGGGGATGTTGGCCTTTATCACGCCGGTGATGACGTCGACGGAGGGGCGCTGGGTGGCCAGCACGAGGTGGATGCCCACGGCGCGGGCCATCTGGGCGATGCGCACGACCGAGTCCTCGACGTCGCGCGCCGCCACCATCATCAGGTCGTTGAGCTCGTCGACCACGATCAGGATGAAGGGCAGGACCTCCGGCATCCGGGGGTCATCGTCAATCTCCTCATCGGTGTAGACCGCAGGGTGATCGGACCCGAGCGCGTTGGCCGTCGATTCGGCGATGCGCCGCTTGTCCGACGGTGGCCCGATCGGCGCCAGCTCACCGGCCGCCAGCGCCAGGTTGTACCCCGTGATGTCACGCATGCCGTTCTCCGCCAGGAGGTCGTAGCGCCGCTCCATCTCCTTGACCGCCCACTGGAGGGCGTTGGCCGCCTTCTTGGGGTCCACCACCACCGGGCTGATCAGATGCTGCAAGCCGTTGTACTGGCCGAGCTCGACCCGCTTGGGGTCGATCAGCATGAGCCTGACCTGCTCCGGGGTGCTGCGCATGAGCACCGAGGTGATGATCGAGTTGATGCAGGAAGACTTGCCCGCGCCGGTGGCACCGGAGATGAGGATGTGCGGCATCTCCGCCAGGTTGGCCATGACGGCTCGACCGGCGATGTCCCGCCCCATCGCCACCTCCAGCGGATGGGTGGCCACCTTGGCCTCGGGCGATTCGAGGATGTCTCGTAGCGCCACCAACTGCCTGGTCCGGTTGGGCACCTCGACACCGATGGCCGACTTGCCCGGGATGGGGGCCAGGATGCGCACGTCCGGGGAGGCCATGGCGTAGGCGATGTCCCGCGAGAGGCTGAGAACGCGAGCGACCTTCACCCCGGTGCCCAGCTCCAGTTCGAACCGGGTCACCGTCGGCCCCACGGTCTTTCCCACCAGCGTCGTGGCCACCCCGTGGGCGTCGAGAGCGGCCACGAGCGTCTGGCCGGCGACCTCCAGCTGGCGCAGGTCATGGCTCAGTTGCTTCGTGGCCGTCAGGAGGTCGATGTCGGGGAGCACCCAGTCCCCCCCGGCCCGTGGAACGGCGGAGACCACGGCGGGAGCCCGTACGGGCTCGTTCTCCGATCCGGCCTCCGACCCGGGTCCGGCGTCGTGGCCCTCGGCCTCCTCTTCCTCCTCGACGGGTTGCTCGTACAACGACGTGGCGGGCGGCGGGGACCGGACCGGCGTGGTCCGGGCGACGGGCTCGTCGCCCGAATCGTCGTCGGGGTGCACCAGCGGAGCGCTTCTCCACCACGAGGCCAGCGTCGATCCCAGTGCCCCCGCACCCGACCGGACTCCCCGGCCGAACGTGGCCAGTGAGACACCAGTGGTAATCAGGGCGGCCACGAAGACCAGCGCGGCGAAGAGCACGGCCGAGCCGGCCGTGCCGATTCCGGCGTGGAGGGGGTGGCCGACCAGTGCTCCCACCCAGCCACCCGCAGCCTCCGATGCTCGAGACGGATGGAAGGAAAAGGGTGGGGTACCGTCGGCCAGCTCTCCCAGGCCGCAGAAGCCTATGACCCCGAGAAGCGCACCCAGACCGGTTCGGAGGGGATCCGGGCGATCCCGCTCGACCAGCAACACCACGCCGGCCCCGGCGCAGACGATCGGGATGATGATCGCGCGTCCAACCCACGAGCGCCGCCAGGCCCACGTCCACACCGTGACCGACCGGTCCGAGCGCACGTCCCCACAGCGCCAGCGCCAGCAGCACCCCGAGGGTGAGCAGGCCTATGGCCCACAGGTCGGTCCCGTGACGACCGAGGCCGTCGTGCGACGAGGCGGCCGCCTTCTTGCGAGGTGCCTGGTGCCGGCCGCGCTGGGCGGTCTTGCGGGCCGGGGTGCGTGGCGCGACGGGTCTGCGCTTCGTGGTCACCACAGTGCCGAAGAGACTACCGCCGTGCCCGGTGTTTTCGGGGGACGCCTACCCCCTTGAGGATCGAACATATGTTCGCTATCCTAGGCGCATGGCACTTCGCTGGGCGCTGGCCGGTGACGAGGAGGCCGGTGCGCTCTTCCCCGACGAGCGGGCGGCCACACGCCATGTGGGGCGGGGAGCCTACGCCGGACTGGAGTTCCTCCACGTCAATGCCCGCTCCATCATCAACGCCGTGCCGGCGCAGAGTCTCATGCCCTTTCGCTACACGATCAATTGCTATAGGGGTTGCAGTCACGCCTGCAGCTACTGCCTCGGGGGCGAGACCCCCATCCTGATGGGCGACGGAAGCACCAAGGCGATGTCAGAAGTGCGGGCGGGCGACCTGGTCTACGGAACCGTCCGGCGAGGCGCCCACAGGCGCTACACGGTCACAAAGGTGCTCGACCACTGGTCGACCGTGCGTCGCGCCTACCGGACGACGCTCGAGGACGGCACCCAGCTGGTGTCCAGCGGCGACCACCGTCTTCTGACCGACCGTGGGTGGAAGCATGTCACCGGGACCGGCCACGGCGATGGGCAGCGCCCGCACTTGACGGTCAACGACAAGTTGCTCGGCACTGGCCGCTTCGCCGCCGGCCCGGACCACGACGGGGACTACCGTCGAGGCTACCTGTGCGGGATGGTGCGGGGCGACGTCTGTCTGAGCACGTACCGGTTTGGGGCGACCGCCACCACCCAGCGGATGGGCGCCATCGCCATCCAGACCCGGAGCGGAGTGGACGCCATTCGAGAGCTGGTCCGGTGGTCGCCTGCCGCTTCCGACGAATGGGTCAAGGGCTTCCTGGCCGGGATCTTCGACGCCGAGGGCAGCTACAGCCGGGGGATCCTGCGCTTCTCCAATACTGATCAGCACATCCTGGCCGGGATAAGCAGGTCGCTGCGCCGATTCGACTTCGACCACACGGTCGAGATGTCCAAGCGACCGGACCGCCTGGCACACATCCGTATCAGGGGTGGCCTCGCCGAGCACCTGCGGTTCTTCCACACGGTCGACCCGGCCATCACCGGGAAGCGCTCGATCGAGGGGACCGCTCTCAAGTCAACGTGCAAGTTGCGGGTACTTTCCGTCGAACCACTCGCTCTCGACCTTCCGCTATACGACATGACCACTGGTACGGGCGACTTCGTGGCCGACGGCGTCATCAACCACAACTGTTTCGCCCGCCCGACCCATGAGTACCTGGGGCTGGGCATCGGAGAGGACTTCGAGAAGCGGATCGTGGTCAAGATCAACGCCGTCGAGCGGCTGCGAGCCGAGCTGCGGTCGGCGAAATGGGAGGGCGAGCACATCGCCATGGGCACGAACACCGACCCGTACCAGCACGCCGAGGGCAAGTACCACCTCACCAGGGGGATCGTCGAGGTCCTCTCGGTGGCCCAGAACCCCTTCAGCATCCTGACCAAGTCGACCCTGATCCTGCGCGATGCGGCCGTGTTGGCCACCGCGGCGTCGCGCACCGACGTCACGGTGAACTTCTCCATCGGCACCCTCGACCGTTCGGTCTGGCGGCTGACCGAGCCGGGCACACCACCACCCGACCAGCGGGTGGCCGCCCTGCGACGCCTCACCGAGGCCGGCATCCCCTGCGGCGTGCTGGTGGCCCCGGTGCTGCCCGGGCTCTCCGACTCCGACGACCAGCTGCGATCGGTCGTCGAGGCCGTCGCCCAGGCCGGCGCGGTGTCCATCAGCGCAGTGGCCCTGCACCTGCGGTCCGGCGTGCGGGAGCACTACCTGCGCTGGCTCGAAGGTGTTCGGCCGGACCTCGCGCCGCTCCACCGGGAGCGGTTCCGCAAAGGGGCCTACCAGGACCAGAGCGAGCAGGACAGGATTGCCGACGCCGTCCGGACGGCGGCGCGGGGGCTCGGGGTGACGGGCCGGCCGCCCTACGCACGCGTGCGACCGGACACGACGGCGCCCAGCGAGCAGCTCACGCTCCTCTGAGGACGTCACTCAGGCAATGGAATCACTCACACCATGAGCACGACGGGGACGATCATCGGTCGTCGCCGCGTGCGGTCCCCCACGAACTTTCCCAATGCCCGGCGGGCATGGCGGCAGAGCACCTCGCTGTCGCGGGCGCCGTCGCGCAGCGCCTGGACGACCGCGGCGCCGACCGCGTCGCTGGCCTCGCCCAGGAGCTCCTCGGCTTCGGGGGCGTGCACCCAGCCGCGCGTCTCGATCACCGGGGCGCCGCTCAGGGTGCCCTGGTGGGGATCGACGGTGACCACGACCATCACCACCCCCTCCTCCGCCAGCTTCTGACGGTCGCGCAGGACGCCGTGGCCGATGTCACCGACGGTGCCGTCGACGTAGACATAGCCGGCCGGGACCTTGCCGTCGCGCGTGATGCCCTTGGCGTTGAGCTCCACGGCGTCGCCGTCCTCGCACAAAAGCACGCGGGACGCTGCGATGCCCATGGACAGGCCGAGGCGCGCGTGGTGCACCAGGTGCCGGTACTCCCCGTGCACGGGCACGAAACACTCGGGCCGCGTCACCGACATCAACGTGCGCAGCTCGCCCTGGCGAGCGTGGCCACTGACGTGGACGGCTTCCGCTCCGGTGTGGACCACCTCGGCACCACGGCGGTGCAGCTCGTCGATCACGCGCCCGACCGACCACTCGTTACCGGGGATGGGGTGCGCGCTGATGACCACAACGTCGCCCTCTCCGACCCGCAGCCACTTGTTGTCGCCCGTCGCCATGAGCGAGAGGGCCGACATCGGCTCGCCCTGCGAACCGGTGGAGATCACGCACATCTCACCGGGGGGAACGGAGTCGACGTTCTCTATGTCGACCATGATTCCCTTGGGTACCGTGATGATGCCCAGCCGGATGCCCAGCTCCACGTTCTTGCCCATGGAGCGCCCCAGGGTGGCCACCTTGCGGCCGTTGGCGACGGCGGCATCAATGATCTGCTGGACCCGGTGCATGTGGCTGGCGAAGCACGCCACCACGATGCGCTTGCCCGACGCGGTGGCGAAGACCCGGCGGAGGGTGATGCCGACCGAGGACTCCGATTCGGTGAATCCCGGCTCCTCGGCGTTGGTGGAGTCCGAGAGCAGCAGCCGGATCCCCAGTGTCTGGGCCAGCTCGCCCATGCGGGAGAGGTCGGTCCGGCGACCGTCCACCGGCTGCAAGTCCAGCTTGAAGTCGCCGGAGTGGAGGATGACCCCCTGCGGCGTGTGGAAGGCGATGGCAAAGGCGTTCGGGACCGAGTGGGTCACCGGGATGAACTCCACGTCGCAGGGCCCGATGCGCCGTCGCTCTCCGTCGGCGACGGCGATGAACTCGGTGCGGTGGCTCAGTCCGGCCTCCTCGACCCTGTGACGGGCCAGGCCGACGGTGAGCTCGGATCCGTAAATGGGTACCTGCAGGTCGCGTAAGAGGTAGGCCAGCCCCCCGGTGTGGTCCTCGTGGCCATGGGTGAGGACGATGCCGTCCACCCGATCGGCCCGCTCCCGGAGGTAGGTGAACTCGGGAAGGACGAGGTCCACTCCGGGCATGTCCGGGTCGGGGAACATGATCCCGCAGTCGAGGACGATGATGCGGCCGTCGACCTCTATGCAGGCGCAGTTGCGGCCGATCTCCCCCAACCCGCCCAGGAAGACGACACGGACAGGCGACGCGTTCGAGCGTGGTCTCCGTTTCTCAGGCAACCGGCTGGACCGCTGCGGTCGAGGGTCCCAGGGACGCAAGGATCTTGGCGGCCTGCGAGTCGAGCTCGCTGGTCGATCGCCCCATGGGCAGGCGGCACTGCCCGACGCGGTGACCCATGGCGCGGCAGATCGCCTTGGCCGGGAGGGGGTTCGGGTACTCCTCGCTGGACTGGAAGTCGAACGCATCGAGAAGTTGGGCGTTGGCGGCGATCGCTCCGGCGAGGTCGCCGCTCAGAAACGCCTCCATCACGGCCCTGAACTGGGGGCCGACCCAATGGGAGGCGACACTGATGGCACCGACGGCGCCGATGGCCAGCAGCGGAAGCGTCATCAGGTCGTCCCCGCTGTAGATCTCGAAGCCCGCCGGCACCCGGGCCGCCAGGTGCGCGGTGCCTATGGGATCACCGGCGGCGTCCTTCAGCGCCACGATGGCGGGTACGTCGTGGGCCAAGCGCAAGATGGTGGACGCGGCGATCCTACGTCCCGAACGGACCGGTATGTCGTAGAGGGCCACCGGCAGCCCACCGGCTGCCTCGGCCACGGCCCGGAAGTGCTCGTAGAGCCCGGACTGCGACGGCCGGTTGTAGTACGGCGTCACCACCAGCACGCCCTCGACGCCGCACGTCGCGGCCAGAGCCGTCATCCGGACCGAATGGTCGGTGTCGTTCGAACCCGTGCCGGCGAGGACGGGGATCGTGACGGCAGCCGCCACGGCACGCCACAGCTCGACCTTCTCCTCGTCGGTGAGGACCGAGCTCTCGCCGGTGGATCCGCTGAGCACGAGGCCATCGCTGCCATGTTCGGCCAGCCACCGGGCGAGATCGACCGCCGCGTCGACGTCGAGCGCACCGCCGTCGTCGAAGGGGGTCACCATTGCGGTGACCAACCGGCCGAACCGCGGCGAACCAGGCGGCGTACTCATCGCCCCTCACGCTACCAGCCGGCCCCCTCGTCCGAGGGGGGGCGGACCGGGCGATCCGCTATGCGACCTGGCGATCGGCCGGCGAGCCGTCGGCAAAGGCGTCCTCCTCTTCGGACGAGTCCGTGAGGTGCTCGAAGGCGATGGCCCCCATTTCGGTGAACTTTGCCCGCAGCCAGCCGTCGGCGGCGTCGAGCAGGCCGAGCTTGCGCAGGTTGGGCACGATCTTGGAGAACAGCAGGATCTGGAAGTCGTCACGGTCGGGCGACTGGGAGTAGAGCCGGACGACGTCGGCCGGCGGCACCTCCAGGCGCTCCCAGACCTCTTGCATGATCATCCTGTCCTTCATGCGGATGGCCGCCTCGAAGGCGAACTCCTGGCGCTCGCGCAGCTCGGCTGCGCTGAGCTGCTGGTAGTACTCCTGCAGGCTGAGGACGCCAAAGGCGACGTGACGCGCCTCGTCGGCCATCACGTAGCGCAACATCCTCTTCAGCAGCGGCTCGGTGGTCGTGGAGTGGATGAAGCCGAACGCAGCCAGCGCCAGCCCCTCGACCATGATCTGCATCCCGAGGTACGTCATGTCCCAGCGGGAGTCACCGACGATCTCGTCGAGCAGGAGTCCGAGGTGCGCGTTCATCGGGTAGTGACCGGACAGCTTGGTGTCGAGGTACTTGGAGAAGACCTCGACGTGGCGTGCCTCGTCCATCACCTGCGTGGCGGCGTAGTACTTGGCGTCGATCCACGGGACCGTCTCGACGATCTTGGCGGTGCACAGCAGGGCGCCCTGCTCGCCGTGCATGAACTGCGAGAGCGTCCAGTTCTGGTTCTGCACGGCGAACCGCAGCCACTCCCTCTCGCCCCAGCCCTGCAGCACGGTGCCCGAGAGATCCGGCCTACCCCACTGCTCCAGCTCCATGTTGGCCGCCCTGTTGTTCACCGCGACCCTCTCCTGGTCGACGTCGATGGACCAGTCGAGGTCGGTCTGGGCGTTCCACTGCGCCGCCTTGGCCTTCTCGTAAAGGGTGTCGAGCTGGCGCCTGGCCCCCTTCTCGTAGTCCCAGGTGAACTCGGCCGGGCAGCTGTCCGCCACCCGGTGGAACCCCTCGACGTCCTCGTGGCCCACGATGCTCATCGCGGCCTCGAGGTCGTTGACCTTGTGGCGCCCGATGAGCTCGAAATTGCTTCTCATCGCGGCGGAGCCGTCGGTGGCAGCGGAGCCGTCTGTGGCAGTGGAGCCGTCTGTGGCGGTGGAGTGGTCGTTGGTCATGCCCGTGCCCCCTTGGCGGCGTTGGTTCAACCAGTATGCCGACTTTTGTCCACGTCAACCGAACGGGAACGACATGTGCCCAGGCGGAACGGCCTTGACCACGACCGCCAGCACGAACAGGACGGCGATGCTCGATCCGATGGTGAGGGCAAGTTGCCGGGCCTCCGGCCGCAGGGTGAAGGCCCGATCGTAGGCCGTCGCCAGCACGACTCCCACCACCAGCCCGCCCAGGTGATCACGCCAGTCGATGTTGCCGGTAAAGCCGATGATGAGGTTGATCACGATCAGGGCGACCACGGGAGCCAGCGGTTGGCGCCGGTTGTGCGCCAACACGACATACGCGCCCATCACCCCGAAGATCGCTCCCGAAGCTCCGGCACTGACGCTGTTCCCGGGTGTGAACAGGTACGAGGCGACGCTACCGCCCAGACCCGCCAAGAGGTAGAGGGCCAAGAAGCGCGCCTTGCCGAGCATCACCTCCACCGCCGGTCCCACGATGAGAAGGGTGAACATGTTCGAGGCGATGTGCAAGAAGTTCAGATGCAAGAACATGGACGTGAAAAAGCGGTAGTACTCGTCAGACTGCCGGACCTGGTGGGACAGCCCACCGAAGCGGTTGATGACGCTGGCCTTCCCGTAGCCACTGGCCACAAAGCAGACGACGTTGGCCACGATCAGCGCGATGACCACCGGGGTGGGGTTGGTCGAGCCGACGATCCCCGTCCGGTTGCGGTTCGCCCCGGCGAAGGGCCGGATCACCTTTGTCTTCTTGGCGCCGGCAGAGATGCAGTCAGGGCACTGCCATCCCACGGGGGCCTGCTGCATGCAGTCCGTGCAGATGGGACGATTGCAGTGCGCGCAGACCACCGAGGCCACCCGATCAGGGTGGTTGACGCAGGTCGGCGACGTCATCGGCCAGGGCTCACGGCCGGCGCCCGGCTCACAGGCCGAGGAGCGCTTCGAGCCCGAGGGTCAGGCCGGGCCGGTCGGACACGGCCCGCACGGCCAGGAGGACTCCGGGCATGAAGGAACGCCGGTCGTAGGAGTCGTGGCGGATCGTCAGGCTCTGTCCCACGGCGCCGAAGATCACCTCCTCGTGGGCGATCAGCCCGGGTAGGCGCACCGAGTGAATGCGTACTCCGCCGGGAGCCTCGCCCCCCCTCGCCCCGGCGAGGACGTGTTCGGTGGTCGGATCGACCGGCAGCGATCCGCTTCCCGCAGCCTGCCGGGCGGCGGCGATCCTGGCTGCGGTGTGCAAGGCGGTTCCCGACGGCGCGTCACGCTTGGCGTCGTGATGGAGCTCGATCACTTCGACACCGTCCATGTGGGGAGCGGCCAGCTCGCAGAAGCGCATGAGGAGCACGGCGCCGATGGCGAAGTTCGCCGCCACGATGGCGTTGGCCGCCGACTCGGCGAAGAGCTGCGCCGCCGCACCGAGATCGGCCTCGCTGAGGCCGGTCGTGCCCACGACGGCGTGCATGCCCTCGCGGGCATAGAGAGGCAGGTTGTGCCGCGCGGCATCGGCCACGCTGAAGTCGACCACCACCTCGGCGCCCCGCTCCCCCAAGGCGGCCGCCTCACCCGCCACGGTGACTCCCTCTATGCGCTGCCCCACGTGACCCGGATCCACCGCGGCGACCAGTTCGAGGTCGGGCACCGAGGCCACGGCGCCGCACACCTCTCGGCCCATCCGGCCGCCGGCCCCGACGACACCGACCTTGCGCATGGCAGAACCCTATCGGCCGACCAGTGCAGTGAAGTGGTCGTCAAAGGCGCCTTCGTCGAAGGGACCCACCACGCTGAGCGTGCGAGGCGCCTCGACCAGCTCCTGTGCCCGGGCCATCACCTCGTCGCGCCCCACCGCCTCGAAGCGCTCCAGGACCTGGTCGATCCGCCGCACCTCGCCGTGCAACAGCATGGCCGCCCCGATGCGACCCATGCGTGCGCCCGAGTCCTCGCCGGAGAGCAGCAACTCGGCGCGAAGGTTGCCCTGGGCGACCGCCAGCTCGCGGTCGGTGATCCCGCGCTCGGCGAGAAGCTCGAGCTCGCCGGTCACGATGCGCAGCACCTCGTCGACATGGTCGGGCGCCGTGCCCACCAAGACGGCGAGCGATCCGGCATCCTGGTAGGCGGCACGTTCGGACCACACCGAGTACGCCAGCCCCCGCTCCTCGCGGATCTTCTGGAAGAGCCGGCTCGAGAGACCTCCGCCCAGCACGTGATTGAGCACCGCCAGGGACCACCGCCGCTCGTCGAACCGGGACACCGAGCGCACCCCGTAGACGACGTGTGCCTGCTCGGTCGGCCGCCGTACGACGTGCACCCGCTCGGCCTCTGGCCCGGGGGCCGTGCGGGTGGGAGACGCTCCCCCGGGTTGACCGGCGAAGCGGCGTTCGAGCTCGGCCGCCGCGGCGTCGTGATCGCAGTCACCGGCCACCGAGACGACCATGTTCCCCGGACGGTAGTGATGGTCGAAGAACCGGCGGATCTCCGCCGCGCTCAGAGATCCCACGGTCGACTGCGTGCCGAGCGTGTCGCGCCCGAGCGCATGCCCGGAGAACAGCGAGGACTGCCACTGCTCGGCCACCAGGTCGGCCGGCTCGTCGGCGTGCATCAGTATCTCGTCGAGTATCACGGTGCGCTCCGCGTCGATGTCGGCCGGACGCAGGGCGGGATCCCACATGATCTCGCTGAGGATGTCGAGGCCCAGCGGGAGGTGTTCGGACAGGAGCCGGACGTAGAAGGTCGTGTACTCCTTGGTGGTGTACGCGTTGCAGTCACCCCCCACCTCATCGAACGCCTCCGCGATGGCAGCCGCGGAGCGCGTCGGCGTGCCCTTGAAGAGCAGGTGCTCCAGGAAGTGTGACGCCCCGGCCAACTCGTCGGACTCGTCACGCGAGCCCGACCCCACCCAGTAGGCCACGGCCACCGAGCGCACATCGGCCATGGTCTCGGTGACCAGGCGGATGCCGCTCGGCAGAACGGATGTTTCGATCAACGGCGACGCGAGCGGCCGCGGGGCGGACGTCGATCGCTGCTGCTGCTGCTGCTGCGACCCTCCGCCTCGACCGCGCCGGGACCCAGGTCACCGAGCTCCGAGACCAGCTCGGCCTCGAAGGCGTCCTCGAACGAGGGCGTCCCGCTGCCGGGGGCCCGTGCCGCCGGCGTCTTCGGGCCGCGGTCCCGGTCTCCCCCTCCCCCACTGTCCGAGGGCTCGGCGGGCCCCGCCTCGCCGCCTTCGGGCACCGACGCCAGCGACAGCGAGACCTTGCCCTGCGGGTCGATGTCGTCCACCCGCACCTCAATGGGCTGGCCGAGGGTCAAGACGTCCTCGACGTTGTTGATCCGCTTGCCGCCGGCCAGCGGCGACAGCTTGGAGATGTGCAGGAGACCGTCCCGGCCGGGGAGCACGTTGACGAAGGCGCCGAACTTGGTGATGTTGACCACCTTGCCGCCGTAGATCGCCCCCACGTCGGCGGTGGGTGGGTCGAGGATGAGCGAGATACGCCGACGCGCCTCCTCGACGGCGTTGCCGTCCTTGGCGCCGATGGTCACGGTGCCGACCATGCCGTCGTCGTCGACGGCGATGTCGGCCCCGGTCTCCTGCTGCAGCGTGTTGATGACCTTGCCCTTGGGCCCGATGACCTCGCCGATCTTGTCGATCGGGATCTCCATGGAGACGATCTTCGGTGCGCTGTTGGCGACCTGCTCACGGGGTTCGGCTATCGCTCCGGCCATGACGCCGAGAATGGTGAGGCGGGCCTCCTTGGCTTGCAGGAGGGCCTGCGCCAGCACGTCGGCCGGCAGGCCGGCGATCTTGGTATCGAGCTGGAGAGCGGTCACCGCATCTGCGGTACCGGCCACCTTGAAGTCCATGTCCCCGAAGGCATCCTCCGAGCCCAAGATGTCGGTCAGGGTGACGTAGGTGCCACCGTCGTAGACCAGGCCCATGGCAATGCCCGCCACCGCGGCCTTTATCGGCACACCGGCGGCCATCAACGAGAGGGTCGAGCCGCACACCGACGCCATGGACGTCGAGCCGTTGGAGGCCAGGACGTCGGAGACGACACGCAGCGTGTAGGGAAACTCCTCGGCGCTCGGGACCACGGGCAACAGGGCCCGCTCGGCCAGCAGCCCGTGGCCGATCTCCCGGCGCTTGGGTCCCCGCATGAAGCCGGTCTCGCCCGTCGAGAACGGCGGGAAGTTGTAGTGGTGCATGTAGCGCTTGGACTCGACGGGGGTGATGGTGTCGAGCATCTGGGCCATGCGGGGCATGCCGAGGGTGGTGACGTTGAGCACCTGGGTCTCGCCCCGCTGGAACAGGGCCGAGCCGTGCGCCGTGGGGAAGAGGTCGATCTCGGCCGACAGGGGGCGGATGTCCGACGTGCCGCGCCCGTCGACCCGCACGCCGTCCTCGACGATGCGCTTGCGCACCAGCTTCTTGGTCAGCGAGCGGATGGCCGCCTTCACCTCGCCGGCGCGGCCCTCGAGCTCCTCGGCCAGCGCGGCCTGAATCTCCCGGCCGGCCTCGTCGAGCGCGGCGTTGCGCTCGGCCTTGGCCGTGACCAAGTTGGCCTTGGCGATCAGGTCGGTGCCCACCGCCTCGACCCGGGCCCACACGTCGTCGGCGTAGTCGGAGAAGGTGGAGAACTCGATGGTCTCAATCGGTCCGCGGGTGGCGACCAGGTCGGCCATCAGTTGGCGCTGGAGGTTGATGGACTCGCGGATCCAGGTCTTGGCCGCCTCCAGCCCCTCGGCCAGCACCTCCTCGGTGACCTTGGGCGCCCCCGCCTCGTAGTAGTCCCAGGAGTGTTCGGTACCGCCGGCCTCGACCATCATGATGGCGATGTCGCTGTCCGCCGCGTCGGTCAGCGCCCGACCGGCCACGACCAGCTCGAAGGTGGCGGCCTCGCCCTCTTGGAAGGTCGGGTGAGGGACCCAGGTCCCGTCCACGCCGTAGGCCACGCGGACCGCGCCGATGGGGCCGTCGAAGGGGATTCCCGAGATCATCAGCGCGGCGGAGGCGGCGTTGATGGCCAGTACGTCATGGGGGTTGACCTGATCGGCTCCGAAGATGGTCCCCACCACGTGCACCTCGTTGCGGAAGCCGCTGGGAAACGACGGCCGCAGGGGACGGTCGATGAGGCGGCAGGTCAGGATGGCCTGGTCGGAGGCCTTCCCCTCCCGGCGGAAGAACGAGCCGGGGATCTTCCCGGCGGCGTAGGTCCTCTCCTCAATGTCCACCGTGAGGGGGAAGAAGTCGGTTCCCTCCCGGACTGACCGTGCCGCGGTGGCCGTGGCCAGCAGGACGGTGTCGCCGATGCGGGCGAGCACGGCGCCGTCGGCCAGCTGGGCCAACTTTCCCGTCTCGAACGTCAGGGTGCGGTCGGTGCCACTGATGGGGCCCGACACGGAAATGGCGTCAGCCATGATGCTCCTCGTGTGGTGTTAAGGGGCATCCTTCGGCTGGTTCCCAGTGGTCGACCACCTCCCTTGCGGAAGTGACCGGCGACTGGCAGCCAGCGTCCCGAGACGCCCGGATGTGCTTCGTTACCGCCGAATGCCGAGACGGCCGATGATGGTGCGGTAGCGCTCTACGTCATTGCTTCGCACGTAGTCGAGCAACCGACGACGCTGGCCGATGAGCTTCATCAGGCCGCGCCGAGTGTGGTGGTCCCCTTTGTGATCCTTCAGGTGCTCCGTCAGGTGGTTGATCCGTCCGGACAGCAGCGCGATCTGCACCTCGGGTGAACCTGTGTCACTGTCGTGCAGCCGGTACTCGGCAATCGTGGCCTGCGTGTCGGGCATGAATCGAAAAACCTCGGAAACGTTGATGGAGTGCGGTCGGGACCAGCCCCAACCGGCATCCATCGTAGCAGGTGGTCAGCGGTCGGCCGAGAGCGCCCTCTCGGCGTCGGCGGCATCGCGGTGCATCTGGGCTATGAGCGCGTCGACCGACTCGAACCGCCGGTCGCCCCGCAGCCGGCTGACGAACGACACCCGGCTCGGCTCGCCGTACAGGTCCCCCTCGAAGTGCAGTAGATAGGCCTCCACCAGGACCGACGCGGTTCCGGGCTCGTAGAAGGTGGGCCGTCGCCCGACGGAGATGGCCGCCGGATGCGCGGTCCCGTCGGCCCGGGTGAAGTGGCCGGCGTAAATCCCCTCCGCCGGGAGCGCGATGTCGTCGCCGATCTGGAGGTTGGCGGTCGGGAAGCCGAGCTCGGGACCGCCACGGCCGTCCCCGCGCACCACCGGCCCCCGGACCTCGTGGGGCCGACCCAAAAGCCTGGCGGCGCCGGCGACGTCCCCATGGGCGACCAGCGTCCGGATGCGGGTGGAGGAGACGGCGTCGCTGCCGTCCCCGGTCAGTGCCGCTCCGACCACCTCGAAACCGTGCTCGACCCCGAGCTCCCTCAAGAGGGCAACGTTCCCCTTGCGGCCGTGTCCGAAGTGGAAGTCCTCGCCAACGACCACCAGCCGGGCACGGAGGGTGTCGACCAGCACCTCCTTGACGAAGTCCTCGGCCGTCTCGTCGGCCCGAGTGCGGTCGAAGGCGATCACCAGCGTGCGATCGACCCCGCAAGTGGCCAGGAGCTCGAGCTTCTGCTCGAGGTCCGTGAGCTGCAGGGGGGCCGACTCGGGGCGGACCACGCCGGCGGGATGGCGGTCGAACGTGACCACGACGGTGGACAGGCCGGCGCTGGCGGCACGCTGCGAAAGGTCGCGCAGGAGGGCTCGATGCCCCAGGTGCACGCCGTCGTAGGCGCCGATGGTGACGGCTGTTCCGGACATCGCGCTCGAGACTAGACGTCAGTCGCCGGCCACTACGACGGAGGGTTTGATGCGGTCGCTTCCCGTCGCCTCGTACACGGCCAGAAGCGTACCGTCGCGATCCACCATGGCCCAGGGGCCGTCGCCCCCCGCGCCCACCGGGATCCGATCGAGCGCCAGCCCGCGCCCGATCAGGCGGGCGATCTCCGGCTCCACCACGACCGAGGGGAGGTCGCGCATGGCCTGGGCCGGCGTGAGGAGGGCCTCGGGCGTGAGGAGGTCCAGTGGGCACATGTCGCCCTCGCCGAACGATCCGATGCGGGTGCGCCGCAGGAGGCCGATGTGAGCCCCACCGCCGAGCGCCGTCCCCATGTCCTCGGCCAGCACCCGGATGTAGGTGCCCGACGAGCACTCCACCTCGGCCCGGTACACGCCGGGGCGGTCGGGGTCGGCCTCGACATCGAAGCGGTGCACCGTCACCCGGCGGGCCGGCCTCTCGACATGCAGCCCCTGGCGGGCCAGCTCGTGAAGCCGGCGGCCACCCACCTTGACCGCCGACACCATCGGGGGCACCTGCTCGATCGTGCCGGTGAGGGCGGCCGCCGCCTGGCGCACCTGGGCGGGAGTGACCGCCGACATGTCCCACTGCCCGGTCACCTCGCCGGAGGAATCGAGCGTCGAGGTCGCCGTGCCGAGGACGATCTCGGCGTCGTAGGTCTTGGGCAGTGCGGTCAAGAACCTCAGCAACCGGGTGGCCCGCCCCAGTCCGACCAGGAGCACACCGGTGGCGTCGGGATCGAGGGTCCCGGCGTGCCCGACCCGGCGCTGTCCGAAGAGGCGGCGACAGCGGGCGACGACGTCATGGGAGGTCCACCCCGGCGCCTTGTCGATCACGACCAGGCCGCTGGCGCTCACCGCCCCGCCCACCTCATGGACCCGCCCACCTCATGGACCCGCCCACCTCATGGATCAGTGGGTTCGTGATCCTTGCCCAGGCCGCGCAGGAGCTCTTCGACCCTGGACCCGGCGGCGATGGCCGGGTCGGCCCGGAAGGCCAGCCGGGGGGTGCGCTTCATGGTCACCTGGACCCCGATGTGACGCTGCAGATGGCCGCGACGCTCCTCGAGCGCGTCGGCTGCGTCGGCGTCGAGCGTCGCCAGGTATACGACGGCGGTCCGCATGTCGGGAGCCGTGTCGACCGACGTCACGGTGACCATGAGGAAGCGCTCATCGGCGTCGGCCAGCCTCTCGAGCTCCTCGGCGATCACCTGCCGCAGTACCTGATTGACCCGCAGCGAGCGGGGATAGGTTGCCGTCCGGCGTTTCACGGTGACGTCACGTCCTCGCGATCTCGCGCTCCTCAAAGGTCTCGATGATGTCACCGTTGCGCAGATCTTGGAAGTCCGAGAGGCCGATGCCACACTCGAACCCGGCCGCCACCTCTCGGGCGTCGTCCTTGAACCGCCGCAGCGAATTGATGGTCCCCTTCCAGATGACGGTCCCCTCCCGCAGGAACCGCACCTTCGAGCCGCGGGTGATCTTGCCCTCACGCACGTAACAACCGGCGATGGCGCCGACACGGGGCACGCGGAAGATCTCACGCACCTCGGCCTCGCCCGTCACGACCTCTTCGTACAGCGGCGAGAGCAGGCCCAGCATGGCCGCCTCAATGTCCTCCAGGAGCTTGTAGATGATCTCGTAGGTGCGGATCTCCACGTCAGACGACTCGGCCAGCTCGCGCGAGCGGCGGTCCGGGCGCACGTTGAAACCGATGATGGTGGCGCTCGACGCCGCCGCCAGCTGCACGTCGTTCTCCGTGATGCCCCCGATGCCTCGCAGGACGAAGCTCAGCTTCACGTCGTCGCGCTCGAGTCGCTTGAGGCTCTCGGTCACGGCCTCCAGCGAACCCTGCACATCGGCCTTGAGGACGATATTGAGAGTGGCCATCTCACCGCGCTGAATCTGCTCGAACAGGTCCTCGAGCTTGGCCCCGGTAGCGGCCGACGCCACGGGCTTGTGCCCCGAGAGGCGGAAGCGCTGCGCCCGTGCCTCGCCGAGCGTGCGGGCCCGCGCCAGGTCCTTGGCCCCGCGCATCTCATCGCCGGCGTGCGGCGGCTCGGAGAACCCCAGCACCTGTACCGGCGTCGACGGGAGCGCCTCCTTCACGTGATCGCCGAGGTCGTCGACCAGCGCCTTGACCTTGCCCCAGGCCGCCCCGGCGACCACCGGGTCACCCACACGGAGCGTGCCCTGCTGGACGATGACGGTGGCCACCGGCCCGCGCCCCGCTTCGAGGTTGGCCTCGAGCACCACGCCGCGGGCTTCGCCTTCGACCCGCGCTGTCAGCTCCTCGACCTCGGCCACCAGGGTGATCTGCTCCAGCAGGTCGTCGATGCCGGTTCCCTGCAGGGCGGACACCTCGACCACGATGGTGTCACCACCCCATGCCTCGGGCACCAGCCCACGCTCGGAGAGCTGCTGGAGGACACGGGTGGCGTCGGCATCGGGGCGGTCCATCTTGTTGACGGCCACGATGATCGGGACCTCGGCCGCGGTGGCGTGGTCGATGGCCTCGACCGTCTGGGGCATCACCCCGTCGTCGGCGGCCACGACCAGGACGACGATGTCGGTCGCCTGGGCCCCACGGGCGCGCATGGCGGTGAACGCGGCGTGGCCCGGCGTATCGATGAAGGTGATCCGCTTGTCGTGCCACAGCACCTGGTAGGCCCCGATGTGCTGCGTGATGCCACCGGCCTCGCCGGCAACCACGTCGGTGGAGCGGATCCGGTCGAGCAGCAGGGTCTTGCCGTGGTCGACGTGTCCCATGACGGTCACCACCGGCGGGCGGGGCCGCTGGTCGGCGTCCTCCTCTTCATCCTCTTCCTCGAAGTAGCGGGCCAGCAGCTCGGCCTCTTGCTCCTCGCCCGGGTCGACGAGGCGGACCTCGGCGCCGATCTCGGCGGCGAAGAGCTCGATCATGTCGTCGGTCAGCGACTGGGTCGCCATGACCATCTCCCCCTGGAGCATCAGGAAGCGGACGATGTCACCGGCACTGCGGTTGAGCTTGGGACCGAGATCGCGGGCCGTCGATCCCCGTTCGACGATGACCTCGCCGTCGGGCACGGGTGCGGTCGATGGCTGGTAGCTGGTCAGCTGCGTCGGCTCCAGCTCTTCGAGGTTGCGCCGGCGGCGACGGGCCCGACGTTGCGGTGGTCGGCGGCCCGGCAGCCCGCTGCGGCCGGCGGCGGGCGGTGCGCCCGTCGATCCGCTTCCTCCCGGCCGGCCGGAGAAGCCGCCCCCCGTCGGCCGGCTCCCGAAGCTGCTGCCGCTGGGTCCCCCGGGGCCACCGGAAGGTCGACCGGCACCGGGCGCCGGACGCCCTCCTGTGCGCGCCGGGTAGCCGGTGCCACCGGGCCGCGCCGCTGGCGCCTGGGGACGCCGACCACCCATGCCGGGCGGAGGCGGGATCGGACGGCCGCTGGGCCCAACAGGTGGGCGAGGCGGCGGCGGCGGGACGGGCTTTCCAGAGGGGCTCAACGGCGGGCGTGGAGCTCGTTGCTCCGGCGGCGCCGCCGGGCCGGTGGGCGACGGAGGGGCTGCTGACGGAGGAGCCGCCGTCGAGGACGCCGCTGCTGCGTTCGGCGGGGCGGCCGGCGGGGCGGCCGGAGCGGCACCCGCCGCCACCGTACGGTCGATTGGGGCCGCGGCGGGCGCGGCCGGCGCGGCCGGGGCGGCCGCGGCCGGGGCGGCCGCGGTGGCCGGAGGCTGAGGGTGTGACGGGACCGCAGCCGGCACGGTAGGTGCCGTTGTCGCTCCGGCCGGCGCCTGGGCGGCCGCCGGAGCGTCGGACCGCACCGGCCGCGGCGGAACCCGGTTCGGCGCCTGACCCGGCGCCGTCCCTGGCGGGGGCGAAGCGCCCACCGGCCGGCTGCTGATGAGCCGCGGCGCGCTGGCGTCGCGGCCGGCCGAGGTGGAGGAGCTCGCGGTCGATGAGCCCGACGAGGACGAGACGGTCCGCCCACCCGCCCTCTTCTCGGGAGGTGCGGCCGGTGGCGGTTCCTCGGGAGTCACCACGCGGCGCAACCCCTCGGCGTCCGCCTTGCGCCGGACGCGGTCCGCTTGGGCGTCCTCGATCGACGACGAGTGGCTCTTGACACCAATGCCAAGAGAAAGGGCCAGGTCAAGCCCTTCCTTATTCGTGAGGCCTAGCTCTTTGGCCAGTTCATAGACGCGGATCTTCTTCGGCAAGTGGTTCTCTTCGTCCTTCGTACTGTTCGGGCCCCGGGGTGACCCGCAGCTCCCTATCCTCGCACATCGTGTGCGGCCTGCTTCGACGCACTCTCCAGACTGGCGCGCAGCCGCTCGACGGCGCCGGCTTCGACCGGGGCGCGGAACGCCCGCTCGAAGCCGTGGCGGCGGGCCGCGTCCTGCAGGCAGGCGGGCGACTCACGGCAGAGCCACGCTCCTCGGCCCGGTCCGTTCGGGTCGACCCGAAGCTGGCCGCCGGCCACACGGACCACCCGGAACAAGAGGTCAACCGGGCGGGCGACGCGACAACCGACGCAGGTCCGTGTCGGTGCTATGCCCCGGCCTCCTGTGCGTCGGCCGGGGCCTCGGGCGACGTGGCCACCGCCTCTTCCCCCGGCGCCACGTCGGCCTGGTGTGTCCACTCCTCGGCCGACATGGCCTCGCCCCCCTCGGCGGGCTTCCAGATCATCTCACCCGACTCGTCCTCCACCCACTCACCCTCGGCCCACTCCTGGTCGCTGTACCCGGCCTCCTCCTCCGCCAGCTGCGTCTCGCTCTTGATGTCGATGCGCCAGCCGGTCAGTCGGGCGGCCAGACGGGCATTCTGCCCCTCCTTGCCGATGGCCAGCGAGAGCTGGAAGTCACTCACCACCACGGTGGCGGTCCCCGTCTCCTCATCGAGGCGGACCTCACGAACGCGGGCCGGGGCCAGCGCATTCTGTATGAGGTCGACTGGGTCGTCGGAGAACGGCACGACATCGACTCGTTCGCCCCGCAGCTCGTTGGTGACCATGCGCACGCGGGAGCCGCGCGCGCCCACACAGGCCCCGACGGGGTCGACGTTGGGATCGTTGGACCACACGGCGATCTTCGTCCGATGGCCCGGCTCGCGCGCGGCGGCCTTGATCTCGACCACGCCGGAGGAGATTTCGGGCACCTCGAGCTCGAAGAGGCGCTTGATGAGGCCCGGATGCGTCCGGCTGACCACGATCTGGGGGCCCTTGCTCGTCTTGCGCACCTCGACGATGTACGCCTTTAGCCGCGTGCCGTGCTCGTAGCGCTCGTAGGAGACCTGTTCGGCCTGAGGGAGCAGGGCCTCCACCTTTCCCAGGTCGAGCAGGGTGTAGCGATTGTCGGTCTGCTGGACGATCCCGGTGACGATGTCGCCCTCACGCCCGGCGTACTCCTCGTACTTCATGTCGCGCTCGACCTCGCGGATGCGCTGGAGGATGACCTGCTTGGCCGTCTGCGCGGCGATGCGGCCGAAGTCGTCGGGCGTGTCATCCCACTCCCGGATGACTTCGCCATCCTCGTCGAGCTCCTGGCCGTAGACGCGGATCTCCCCCGAATCGGGGTCGATGGTGACGACGGCCTCCTCGGCGGCATCGGGGCGGCGCTTGTACGCCGCCACCAGTGCGTTAGCCAGCGCGTCCAACAACGTCTCGACGGAGATCCCCTTGTCCCGGGCGATCTGCCCCAACGCGTCCAGGAACTCGAAATTGGTCTTGCTCATGACCTGCTCACCTTCTCACTCGCTTCGGCTGGGGACCCCACTCAAAAACGGTGCGCGCCGCGTTCGACGTCGCCGTAGTCGATGCGCAGCGAGCCATCGGGAAGGTCGGGTCCGACCAGGGTGAACCCGTTCTCGTCGGCCGACTCCAACGTGCCACTGACGCGACGGACGTCGGCCGTCCCTCCGTGCACCCGCACGGTCACGGCCTCCCCGACGGCCCTGACGAACTGCTCGGGGGTCCGCAGGCGACGTTCGAGCCCGGGGCTGGAGACGGTCAAGGTGTACCGCCCGGGGAGCGGGTCGATCTCGTCGAGTGCGGACGAGACCGCCCGAGTCGCTTCGCCGAGAGCGTCGAGGTCCACCCCGCCCTCACGGTCGACGAACACGATGAGCTCCGATCCGGAGTACTCGACGTCGACCAGGTCGAGGCCGCGCGCCTCAAGAAGGGGTGCAAGCACGTCGGCCAGCTCACCTGTGCTTCTCACCGTCACCGTCACCTCCTCTCGACGTCCACCACCACCTTTGACTGCCTACAGTACGTGCCCCGGGAACGAGAAAGCGTGGGCCGCAGCCCACGCTCCAACGAGGTACTGATACTCCAACTGGACAGCTCAAGAGATTATAGCAATTCGCCCGTCAGGTCGGTCGCCCCCTCTGCGGCTACCGACCAGTGGCCGGCCTGCGATCAGGGCCCGCCCTCAGTAGGACCGGCCCACCACCGCGGTCAGATCCGCCTCGGTGTCGTCCACTTCGGCCAGGCTCCCGTCGGGCCTCTGAAGGCAGCGGACCGAAAGGGCGTGCGCCGCCAGGCGATCCTCACCGTCGAGCCCCAGGGCACCGAGGCGGATGCGGGCGAAGCCGGTGCCGGCGGCCTCAATGGCCTCTTCCAGCGTGTCGACGTCCGCCGTCCGCGCGCGGCGAGCGTCGGTCGCCTCCTCCATGAGCTCAGCACCCACCCGGGCCAGGATGGCCGAGACCGTCGGAACGACGCCCGCCAGCGCCACACTCTCCTTGAAACGCCGATGACGGGTGACCACGGTCACGGTGCCCACGGAGAGGTCCCGGGGCCCGATCTCCACCCGGACGGGCACACCCTTGAGCTCCCAGTCCACGCTCCGCCGACCGAAGCTGGTCTCACTGCGATCGTCCAGACGGACGCGGTGACCGGCGGCCCGCAGCTCCTCCACCACGGACTCCGCCGCAGCCCGGACGGCCTGGTCCTCTTTGATGATGAGCACCACCACCTGGGCCGGGGCAAGCGCCGGCGGGAGACGGAGCCCGAAGTCATCGCCGTGACCCATCACCAAGGCCCCGACGAGACGGGTCGAGACGCCCCACGAGGTCTGCCAGACGTAGTCGGTCGAGCCTCCCGAGTTGGAGAAGGTGATGCCGAACGCCTTGGCGAAGTTCTGGCCGAGCTCGTGGCTGGTCCCCATCTGCAGCGCCTTGCCGTCGCCCATCATGCCCTCGCAGGTCCAGGTCCGGGAGGCGCCGGCGAATCGCTCCCGTGCCGTCTTGTGACCGGTCAGCACCGGTATGGAGGCCACGTCGACCATGGTGGACTCGTAGACGCTGCGCAGTATGCGCAGGGAGTACGCCCGGGCGTCGGCCTCGGTGGCGTGCGCGGTGTGGCCTTCCTGCCAGAGGAACTCGCGCGTCCGCAGGAACAGTCGCGGCCGGAGCTCCCAGCGAACGACGTTGGCCCACTGGTTGATGAGCAGGGGGAGATCCCGGTGGCTCTGGATCCACTTGGCGAAGAAGCTGTTGATCACGGTCTCACTGGTAGGCCGCAGGATCAGCGGCTCGTCCAGCTCCTTCCCGCCGCCGTGGGTCACCACGGCCAGCTCGGGGCTGAAGCCCTCGACATGCTCGGCCTCGAGGCGGAGGAAGGACTCGGGGATGAGCATCGGGAAGTAGGCGTTCTCGGCGCCGGCTTCCTTTATGCGACGGTCGAGCTCTGCCTGGAACAGCTCCCAGATCCCGTAGCCCCATGGGCGGATGACCATCGTGCCGGCGGCCGGCCCGTTCTCACCCAGTTCGGCCAGGGCGATCACTTCCTGGTACCAGCGAGGAAAGTCCTCGGCCCGAGGAGTGAGCGCGCCCTTTGCCATGGCTGCGCAGGTTAGTGGTGTCCCGGGCGTCCCTCGACCGGGTGACGGGAGGGGTGGCCGGCCCATTTGGCCGCCGGGCGGATCGGCCATTCGGCCGGGGTGGGCGGCCGGATCAGGACGGCGCGGCGCGGCGGTGGATGACCTCTATCTTCGCCGACGTGTGGTTGGGGTCGACGCCGGTCGCGTCGAGCAGCTCCCGGCGGTCGGCCTCGGCCTCGGCCTCGGCCCCGTCGTCCGCCGCCGCGATGCGCGCCTCCACCCCTTCGGCCACCAGGCGCTCGGCCTCCTCGACCAGCGCCTGGACCATCGCCTCCTCGGGGACCACCCGGATGATCTTGCCGCGGATGAACAGATGCCCCTTCTTCTTGCCCGCGGCGATCCCGATGTCGGCTTCGCGCGCTTCACCGGGTCCGTTGACCACGCAGCCCATGACGGCCACCTGAATGGGCAGGTTCAGTCTCTCCAGCGCCTCCTGGGCCTGCTTGGCCACGGCGATCACATCGACCTGCGCCCGGCCGCAGGAGGGGCAGGCGATGAGATCGAGGCCCTTGCGCTCACGCAGGCCTAGGGACTCCAGCAGCTGACGGCCGGCACGCGCCTCCTCGACCGGATCAGCGGTGAGCGAGTAGCGGATCGTGTCCCCGATGCCCTCGGCCAGGAGCGTGGCGATGCCCGCCGTCCCCTTCACCAGACCGGCGGGGGGGGACCCGCCTCGGTGACCCCGAGGTGCAAGGGGTGGTCGAAGCTCTCCGAGGCCAGCCTGTACGCGGCGATCATCAGGGCGACCGAGGAGGCCTTGACCGAGATCTTGACGTCGGTGAAGTCGACCTCTTCGAAGTAGGCCAGTTCGTTGCGGGCCGACTCGACCAGCGCCTCTGGAGTGGCGCCGCCGTACTTGGCGTAGAGATCGGGGTGCAGGGACCCGGCGTTGACCCCGATGCGGATGGGCACCCCCCGGTCCCGTGCTTCGGCGGCCACCTCCTTGATCTCGGCCTCCTTGCGCAGGTTGCCGGGGTTGAGACGCAGGCCCTGCACACCGGCCTCCAGCGCGGCCAGGGCCATCTCGTGGTGGAAGTGGATGTCGGCCACGATCGGCACGGGGGAACGGGGGACGATCTGCGCCAGGCCCACGGCCGCCGCCTCCTCGTTGCAGGTGCAGCGGACGATGTCCGCCCCCGCCGCGGCCAGCGCGTAGATCTGCGCCAGGGTGCCGTCGACGTCGGCGGTCTTCGTGGTGGTCATGGACTGCACGCTGACGGGGGCGCCATCACCGATGGGGACGCCCCCCAGCGTGATGCGCCTCGTGGGCCGGCGGGGCGAGAGCAGGGAGGCTGAGAGTTCCATGGTTCCGATCAGGGCAGGTGGATGGGATGGGTGATGTCGAGGAACACCAGCGAGACGGCGAACAGGACGAGGAAGGCGAGGAACGGGGCGAGGAACGGGAAGAGCTTGGTGATGTCGGCCCGGTAGTACGCCTGCCCCTTCTTCGTGCGGATCCACTCGTAGGCCGCGACGGCGACGTGGCCGCCGTCGAATGGCATCAGCGGCAGCATGTTGATCAACCCGAAGGCGATGTTGATCACGATCAGGAGGGCCAGCAGGGTCTGGATCCCCTGGTGCAGCGCCTGTACGCCGAGATTCCCCACCCCGATGATCGACGAGGGACGCTCCGAGGTCGTGGGGTTGTCCGCCGCCTGGGCAGCGACGTGGGAGTTGGTGACTTGGTGGTAGATGGAGCTCACGCCGCTCGGTGAGAACACGTGGACCAGGGCGGAGAACTCCCCGGTCGTCGCCTGCCCCAAGGCGACAGCCGCATCCCCGAAGGCGCGCACCGGACTCACCGGCGACAGGGCCGACTCCTCGAAGATGCCGATGAACCCCTGCGGCCGCTTGTCGCTGGTCGGCGCCAGCTCGGCCTGGCCGGAGTAGACGCCCCGCCCGTCCTTCGGCGTCACGACGATGTCCCGCAGCCGGCCGTCTCGCTCGACGCCGAGGGTGACCGGGGTGCCGACGGAGTGGGTGAGCACGTCGTGCAGCGTCGTCGCGCCAGCCAGCGACCGGCCGTCCACCGAGACGATGACGTCGCCCGGCCGAAGCCCGGCCTGCTGGGCCGGCGTCTGGGCCACGCCGTTCCAGTGCTCGAGGGCCTGTACCTGGACGTTGTTGGTGGCCATCCCGAATGCGAGCACGCTGATCAGGGCCAGGACGAACGCGATCAAGAAGTGCATCGCCGAGCCGGCCGAGCCGACGACGATCCGCTTCCAGAACGCCTGCTGTCGGTAGGCCCGTGGCTCGTCCTCGGCGGCCACGTCCTCCAGCACGGTGAACCCGGTGATGCGGACATAGCCCCCGGCGGGGATGGCCTTGACCCCGTACTCGGTCTCGCCCCGCCGCACGGACCAGAGGCGGGGACCGAAGCCGACGAAGTACTCGGTGACCTTCATCCCCGACCACTTGGCCGTGGCGAAGTGACCCAACTCGTGGAGCATGACGATGGCCACGAGGATGACGATGAAGAGCAACAGATCGCCCAGACCGGCGGCCAGGAACAGGGCGGTCAGGAGGACCAGGGCGACGAGGAGCCGCACGACCTGGCCGGAGTTGGCCTCCCGGTCCGAAGGCGGAGGCGTGTCGCCGGCACCCAGTGGCGCTGCCGGGGCAGGAGGCTCCGCGCCCGACTCCTTCGCGATCAGCGTCATACTGCTGGTAACGCTACCTCCGAGCTCCCCGCACCAGTACGGCGGGCCACCACGGAGCGGGCTCGGGCGCGAGCCTCCTCGTCGGCCGCCAGGACGGATCCCACCTCCTCAATGAGTTCGTCACACCAGCTCTCGAGGGTCTCGGCCACCACCTCGGCGATGCCGCTCCAGGGGAGGCGACCGGCCAGGAATGCCTCCACCGCGACCTCGTTGGCCGCGCTCAGCCACGCCGGCGCCGATCCGCCACTCATCCCGGCCCGGTAGGCCAGGTCGACACAGCGGAAGACGGCGCGGTCGGGTGGCTCGAAGGTCAGCGAGGTCGGCCCGGTCCAGTCGAGCGCGCCGTAGGGCACCGGGGAGCGGTCGGGCCAGCCCAGGGCGTAGCCGATGGGCAGGCGCATGTCGGGGAGGGAGAGCTGGGCCAGGGTCGAGCCGTCGCGCAGCTCCACCATGGAGTGCACGATCGACTGCGGGTGCACCACGATCTCAATGCGTTCGTAGGCGATCCCGAAGAGCTCGTGAGCCTCTATCACCTCGAGGCCCTTGTTCATCAGCGTCGAGGAGTCGATGGTGATCTTGGGCCCCATGCTCCAGGTGGGATGAGCCAGCGCGTCGGCGATGGTGGCGGCCGCCAGCCGATCGGCGCTCCAGCCCCGGAAGGGGCCGCCCGACGCGGTCAGGACGAGCCGGGCAACCGTCGTGGGCCCGTCGGTCGTGGAGAGGCACTGATGGACCGCGCAGTGCTCGGAGTCCACGGGCACGATCTCGGCCCCCGGGGTGCGGCGGGCCTTCTGCACCACCGGGGCACCGGCGATGAGCGACTCCTTGTTGGCCAGGGCGAGGTGCTTGCCCGCCTCCAGTGCGGCCATCGTCACCGGGAGCCCGGCGAATCCCACGACCGCGTTGAGCACCACGTCGGCCGCGCCGGCAGCCGCCTCGAGGCCGGGTGTGCCGACCAGCACCTCGGTACCCGACGGGACCCCCGCCCGCACGATCCCGTACAGGGCCTCGTCCCCGATCACCACCATCTCCGGGCGCAACGCCGCCGCCTGGGCGAGGAGGAGTTCGGCCGAGCGCTGTGCCGCGAGCGCGACCACGCGGAAGCGTTCGGGCGTGGCCAGCAGCACGTCCACGGCCTGGGTGCCGATCGAGCCGGTTGAGCCCAGCAGGCTGACGGAGCGCATCAGCTCACCCGAGGTGGAACGCCTTGACCACGAAGTACGTGGCGGGCAGGACGAACAGAAGCCCGTCCACCCGGTCGAGGATGCCGCCGTGGCCCGGCATCAGCCGACCCATGTCCTTCACGCCGAGGTGACGCTTGATCATCGACTGGCTGAGGTCACCCAGGGGTGCCACCACGGCCACCACGATCCCGAGCACGAGAGCCTTGCCGATCGTCCACGGATGGATGAAGGGGAGCACGATCACCGCGACCAGGATGGAGGCCACGGCCCCTCCTAGGAATCCCTCCCAGCTCTTGTTCGGGCTGACGGACGGCGCCAACGGGTGCCGGCCGAACGCCGAGCCCACGAGGAGCGAGGCGACGTCGGCCGCCACGGTGGTGATCACCGCAGCGAGGAGAAAGGCCACTCCGTGACGGTCGGGGAACAGGGTGGGATCGAGCAGAAGCGCACCGAAGGAGCCGAACCCGCCGATCCAGGCGAAGACGAACGTGGTGGAGGCCAGACCCGCCACCGGGTCGGCGCCCGGCTCCACGCGGGCCAGGAACCAGATGAACGTCGCCGCCACCAGCATGACCAGAACGAGCGGGAGCGCCGCGACGCCCTTGTTGTAGGTCTCGATCATCAGCGAGAGGACGGCGACCAGGCCGAGCAGGGTGGCGGGGTGGTAGGCAGCCCGCCGGAAGGCGGCGAACCCCTCGCCCGAGGCAAACAGGACCACGGCGGAGATGAGTACGGCGGACGCCACACTTCCGAAGTGGGCGCACAGCAGCGCCACCAGACCAAGGAGAAGGCCCGAGCCCCACGCCACCTTCATGTCGCGGCCGGTGGTCCCGCTGCTCTTGGTGTTCGGCGCTTCGTCGCTCACACGACTCGTCCGGGGCGCCCTGACGCGGAGCGGTGGCGAGACGGGCGGGTTCAGCCGGGGTTCGGTCGTCACGGCGGCGGGCGGGACGACCGGTTCGGGCGCCAGGACGGGAGCCGACGCCGGGGGCGGCGGGACGGGTGCCGCCGGGGCCGCCACGGGATCGGGCTGGAGATCGGCCTCCAGCACCAGCGTGTCCTCGTCGTCCGGCAGGTTTGCCGGATCGAAGTTCCAGGGCTGGCGCTCCACATCGATCAGGTCGGCGCTGTCGCTCATCATGGAGCCCACCGCGGGGATGTCGTCGGAGAGCATGGAGGGCTCGAACAACTCCTCGTGCGCCGCCCAGTCGGTCTCCTCCTCGCGCCAGCTCGGAGGGGCGAGGCTCTGCTCGTCACCGTTGCCCCGGTCGAGTATGGCCGGAACCTGCCCGGTCGGCGCATCGTTCCAGTGCGGCATGTCGGGGTTCTCCTCGACCACCGGGCCGGTCACCTCGTGGACGGCGTTGCCGGCCGGCTCGGCTCCGATGATGCGGACACGCCCGGAGCGATAGCTCGGCAGATCCTCCTCGGCTCCGGCGGGGCCCCCATCCTTCACGTCACCATCATCGTCTGTGCCATCGGTGTAGTCGGCCATGGTCTATGCCATCCTCAAACCTGCAGGAGCTCTCGCTCTTTGTGCGCCAGCAACTGGTCGATGGCGCTCACCTGCTCGTGGGTGATCTTGTCCAACTCTCTTTCTACCCGTTCCAGCTCGTCGGTCGAGAGTGAGCCGTCCTTCTGCAACGCGTCGAGCTCGTGGCGCCCGCTCCGCCGCAGGTTGCGCACCGCCACACGAGCCTCTTCGGCCTTGTGACGCACGACCTTGACCAGCTCCTTGCGTCGCTCCTCGGTCAGCGGTGGAAAGGCCAGACGGATCACCGTGCCGTCGTTCGTCGGGTTGATGCCCAGGTCCGAAGCCTGAATCGCCTTCTCTATGGCGCCGAGGGAGCCCTTGTCGTAGGGCGTGATGACGAGCAACATGGCGTCGGGCACGCTGAATCCGGCCAGCTGGCGCAGGACGGTGGGGCTGCCGTAGTAGTCCACGATCAAGGGCTCGAGGAGGGCCGACGACGCCCGGCCGGTGCGCACATTGCCCATCTCCGACCGCACGTGGTCGACCGCCTTGTGCATCTTCTCCCTGGTGTCGTCCATCACCAAGGCGGCCAGTTCATCGTCCATCAGCGGACAAGCGTACCGATCTGCTCGCCGCCGAGCGCACGGGGGATGTTGCCGGGGATCATGAGGTTGAAAACCCTGATGGGAAGGTTGTTGTCCTTGCAGAAGGTGATCGCCGTGAGGTCCATGACGCGCAGATCACGATTGATCACCTCCATGAAGGAGATCTCGTCGTACCGGGTGGCGTGAGGATCGACCTTCGGATCGGCCGAGTACACCCCGTCCACTCCCGAGTGGGTCCCCTTGCACAGGAGCTCGGCACCGATCTCCGCGGCTCGCAACGCGGCGGGGGTGTCGGTGGTGAAGAAGGGGTTGCCCATGCCCGCGGCGAAGATGACGATGCGGCCCTTCTCGAGGTGGCGGATCGCCCGGCGGCGGATGTAGGGCTCGGCCACCTCGGCCATGGAGAGCGCGCTCAAGACCCGCGTCGGCTGGCCCTGCTGCTCGAGGGCGTCCTGGAGCGCAAGGGCGTTGATGACGGTTCCAAGCATCCCCATGGTGTCCGACGTGGCCCGGTCCATGCCGCCGCTCTCCCCGGTCGTGCCGCGCCAGATGTTGCCGCCCCCGACCACCACGGCCAACTCGAGTCCCCCGCCGTCCATGGCGCGAGTCATCTCCGCGGCCATCCTCTCGACCGTCGCCGCATCTATCGTCTCGTCGGAGGCCGCCGAAGCCAACGCCTCTCCGGACATCTTGAGGACGATCCGCCTCGGTTCTCCCACCCTGAGCGCCGAGCCTCAGGCGCCGATGACAACCTGTGCAAAGGCCACGATGCGAGCCGATCCGAGCATGTCGGCGATCGTCTGCTTCTCGTCCTTCACATAGGACTGGTCCAAGAGGACGCGGTCCTTGAACCACCCGTTCATGCGACCCTCCACGATCTTGTCCAGGGCTGCCTCCGGCTTCCCCTCCTTGCGGCTGATCTCGGCGACGGTGGCCCGCTCGGCGGCGACGTCGGCTTCGGGGACGTCGTCCCGGCCCAGGTAGGACGGCTTGGCGAAGGCGATGTGCACCGCGATGTTGTGAGCCAGGTCCTCGCTTGCGCCCTCGACGACCACGGCGACCGCGTTGACGCCCCGGCCGGCCTGCTGATGGGTGTAGGTGTCGACGACCTGCCCGGGCTTCGCCACCAGCTGACGGACCTGCCCGACGGAGATGTTCTCCTTGAGGGTGGTGCGCAGGCGGTCGACCTCGTCGCTGAGCTCCCCGACCGCTCCCTCGCCCTTGGCCGCCACCAGGGCACCCAGCTCGTCGGTGAGGGCCACGAACTCGTCGGCCTTGGCCACGAAGTCGGTCTCGCAGCGCAGTTCGACCACCGCGGCGGCATCGCCGGAGCGCACCGCCGTGACCGCTCCCTCGGTGGCCTCACGGTCGGAGCGCTTGGCCGCCCCGGCCAGGCCCTTGATACGCAGGATCTGCAGCGCCGCCTCGTAGTCGCCGTCGGCCTCCTCGAGTGCCATCTTGCAGTCCATCATGCCCGCGCCGGTGGCCTGGCGCAGTCGCTGGATGTCCTTCGCCGTGAAGTTCGCCACCCTCAGGCCTCCACCGCGCCGGTCGTGACATCGGCCAGCTCGGCCTCGGCGGGCCCGCCATCGACCGATGCCTCGACCGCCGCCTCAATCGGTTCCTCGACCGCCGAGACCTCAACGGGAGCGGTCGGAGGCGCCGGGATCCGGCGCTGGCGGGGTGAGGGTCCCGAGCTCGCCTCCTCGGCCGCCGGCGGGGCGTGCTTGCGCCGGTACTCGGCGATGAACCGTCCCTCGACCACGGCGTCGGCCAGGACCCGGCACATGAGCGAACCGGAACGGATGGCGTCGTCGTTGCCCGGGATCACGTAGTCGATGACGTCGGGGTCACAGTTCGTGTCGACCACGGCGACGACCGGCAGACCCAGCTTCCGGGCCTCGGTGACGGCGATGTGCTCCTTCTTGGTGTCGATCACGAACACGGCATTCGGCAAACGCTCGAGGTCGGCGATGCCGCTCAGGTTGCGGCTCAGCTTCTCCAGCTCACGGGTGTGCGAGAGAGCCTCGCGCTTGGGCATCCCCTCGAAGTCACCGGCGGCCTGCATGGCGCGCAGCTCCTGCATGCGCTTGACCCTGCCCGATACGGTGGAGAAGTTGGTCAGCATGCCGCCCAACCAGCGCTGGTTGACGTAGGGCATGCCACAGGCCTCGGCGTACTCGGCCACCGGCCCCTGTGTCTGCTTCTTCGTCCCCACGAACAGGATGGTCCCGCCGCCGGCCACCAGGTCACGGACGTACGAGTAGGCGGACTCGACCCCGGTCAGCGTCTTGCGCAGATCGATGAGATAGATCCCGTTGCGCTCGCCCAGAATGAAGCGCTTCATCTTCGGGTTCCATCGGCGCGTCTGG
Source organism: uncultured Acidimicrobiaceae bacterium (assembly GCA_963779735.1). Lineage (GTDB taxonomy): Bacteria > Actinomycetota > Acidimicrobiia > Acidimicrobiales > RAAP-2 > Bog-473. The sequence goes on along the minus strand of CAVZZJ010000006.1, from coordinate 652,179 downwards.
TGGCCGAAGTGGACCCCGGCCTCCAGGAGCTGTCGCATGGAAACGACGGCCATAAATGTTCCTCCGTTCGGTTGCTCCCCAGGGCGCAGCACCCCTCAGGAAGAGAGGCGACCGTGGATCGCGCCAAGGTGCGTGATGGTCGGCACTGCCGCCCACCGATCAGTGGGCCTGACCATGTTAGCCGGTCCGGGCCCGGAGTGGTCAGGCCCGGGGGTGCGTGTCCTCGTAGACCGAGCGCAGGCGCTCCTTGCTCACGTGCGTGTAGATCTGCGTCGTGGCCAGGCTGGCGTGCCCGAGCAGCTCCTGGACGACGCGCAGATCGGCGCCCCCGTCGAGCAGGTGCGTGGCAAAGGTGTGCCGGAGCGCATGGGGGTGGGTGGGCGAGGCGGCCCGGCGGTCGAGGATCCGGCGGACATCGCGCGGACCGAGGCGCGCACCCCGCCGGTTCACGAAGACCGCCTCGGCCGGTCCGGGCATTTCGCCCCGACCGCCCTCGAGCCAGTCCCGTAGCGCACGAACCGCCCGGTCATGCACCGGGACCCGCCGCTCCTTTCCGCCCTTGCCCAGCACGGTCACGGTACGGGCATGGAGGTCGACGCCACGTCGGTCCAGCCCGCAGAGCTCGGAGACCCGCAGCCCCGAGGCGTAGAGCAGTTCGAGCACCGCCAGGTCGCGCCGGTCGATAACCCCGGCGGAGGGGACGGCGAGGAGCGACGCCACCTCCCCGTTCGAGAGCACGCGGGGGAGGCGCCCCTTGCCCGAGGGGGCGCGCAGCGTTCGGGCCGGGTCCGAGCCGAGGCGACCCTGCCGCACGGACCAGGCGAAGTAGCACCGCAGCGCGGCCGCCTTGCGAGCCACCGTGGCCCGGGCCAGCCGGCGGGTGCCCAGCGAGGCGAGGTAGCGGCGGAGATGGATCCGATCCACGCGGGCCGGCGAGCGCACACCACTGCGGGCCATCCACTCGACGAAGGCCCGGAGATCGCCGAGGTAGGCCCTGCGGGTGGCATCGGCCCGGCCACTCAACCAGTCTTCGAAGCCGGGTAGATCCCATTCGGCCGGGGGGCCCATCGGGCCCAGGGCATCCCCGTCGGTCGGCACGACTGCCAGGGTACCGGGCAGCCATTGGTCGACTCGGGCACTATCGTCGCCACCATCTCTCGGGGTCGGTCACGAATGCACCTTCAAGTGGGGCAAGATGGAAGGAGGGAGGGAACAGTGCAGCACGATTCGATCCACACGGTGCCCGCAGGGGGCGCGATCGGTTCGCCGGTCCGGCCCGCGCTGATCCGGGCGAGCTGAGCCTGCATGGCTGGTCGCATTCTGGTCGTCGAAGACGACGAACGGATCCGCTCGTCCATGCGCCTGGCCCTTGAGGGCGAGGGCTACGAGGTCACCGACGTCGCCAGTGGCGAGGAGGCGTTGGAGCACTTCGGCGACGCCCCCATCGACGTCGCCCTGATCGACATCATGCTCCCGGGGATGGACGGCTTCGAGTGCTGCCGAGCGCTGCGCCGCCAGAGCGCCGTCCCCATCATCATCGTGACCGCCCGGGCGGACACCCATGACGTCGTGGCGGGCCTGGAGGCCGGCGCCGACGACTACGTGACCAAGCCCTTCGTGGCCAAGGAACTGGCCGCCCGCATCCGCGCCCACCTGCGCAGGGCGCGGCCCACGGAGGGCGATCCCGGGGCCCTCTCGTTCGGCTCCCTGCAGCTCCTGCCCGAGCAGGGAGTGCTCCGGCACGCCGACGGGCGTGAGGTGCACTGCACTCGGACGGAGTTCCGCCTGCTCTGCGAACTGGCCGCCAGCCCGAACAAGGTGCTGAGCCGGGAGCAGCTGCTGGACCGGGTGTGGGGGTACGACTACTTCGGCGACGGCCGATTGGTCGACGTGCACATCCGCCGGCTGCGGACCAAGGTCGAAGCCGACCCCGCGCTGCCTCGCCACATTCTCACCGTGAGGGGCATGGGCTACAAGCTGGTCCCCTAGGTGGGGATCGGGGCCCGCATCACCGCCATCTTCGGGCTCGGGGCCCTCCTGCTCTCCTTCACCATGGGGGGCATCTCGTACTTCACCACTCGTCACTTCCTCCTGGCCGAGAGGGAGTCCGCGGCGCAGAGCCAGACCTTCGCCAACGCGCTCGTGGTGCGCAGCGCCCTCCTGTCGGAGAACACCCAGCCCGCGGACCTGCTGGCCTCCCTCGATGTCGGATCGAACTCCAGCTCCATCCTCATCCAGAGCGCCCGGGTCACCTCGTCCTCGCTCTCCATCAGCGAGTCGTCCATCCCCTCCCTTCTGCGCGACGAGGTCCTCCACGGGACGGTCGCCACCCAGACCTACGTCACGGGGGCCCAGGGCCAACCCCAGATCGTGGTGGGCGTGCCCATCCCCTCGGTCCACGCCGCCTACTTCGAGGTCTTCTCGCTGTCTGATCTGGCCCACACCCTGCGGGTGCTCGGGACCACGCTCGTCGCCACCGCGGTGGCGACGACCCTTCTCGGCACCGCACTGGGCCGGTTCGCCAGCCGCCGCCTCCTGCGCCCGCTGGCCGGGGTGTCGCGGGCCGCGGTGGCCATCGCCGGAGGCCAGCTCGACACCCGCCTGGGTTCGGAGGCCACCGATCCCGACCTCGAGGGCCTCACGACCTCCTTCAACACCATGGTCGACCAGCTCCAGGCGCGCATTGAGCTCGAGGCGCGGTTCAACTCCGACGTCAGCCACGAGCTGCGCTCCCCGCTCACCACACTGTCGGCGTCGCTGGAGGTCCTCGAGGCCGACCGGGACAACCTGCCCCCACGGGCCCAGCGGGCCCTGCAGCTGCTGGGCGACGACCTCCGCCGGTTCCAGCGCATGGTGAGCGACCTGCTCGAGATGTCCCGGGCCGACACCGGATCGGCCGATGTGTTCCTCGAAGAGGTGAACGTGGGCGAGCTGGTGCAGCGGTCGGTCGAGGCCGGCCTGCGCAGCCTCGGTGAAGGAGGAGCGACGCCGGCAGTGCTGATTGATCCAGTGGCGGCGCCGCTGCACGTCGGGGTGGACAAGCGGCGGTTCGAGCGGGTGATGGCCAACCTCCTGGAGAACGCGGCGCACTACGGCGGCGGGGCGACCCGGATTGCCGTCGGCGCCGACGGGAAGGGTGGCGGGGGGGCCGCGACCGGCGGACGGAAGCACGACGGTACCCCCGAGATCGTCGAGATCGCCGTCGAAGACGCCGGGCCGGGCATCAGCCCGGCCGAGCGGACCAAGGTCTTCGACCGCTTCTACCGCGGGTCGGCATCGGGTCGGCGCGGCGACGGCACGGGCACCGGGCTCGGCCTGGCTCTGGTGGCCGAGCACATGCGCCTCATGCACGGTCGGGCCTGGGTCGAATCGTCCCCGTCGGGAGGGGCCCGCTTCGTCATCACCCTGCCCGTGCTCGACGACGACGAGGCGCCGGAGTGGTAGGCCGCCGCTCCGCGCTCTGCGCCGTGGTGGTGGTCGGGCTCGCTGCCGCCGGCTGCGCCATCCCGACCCAGCGGGCCCCCAGCGCGATCTCACCCAATGTCGTCCCCGGCGGGCTCCTCAACCGGACGACCACCACCACCCAACCGCACGGGGCGTTGGTGCCGGTGAGGGTCTACTTCCTGGGGTCCACGCAGCAGCTGGTGCCGGTGCAGCGGATCGTGCAGGTCCCGGCCCCGTTGACCTCCATCATCAACGCCATGCTGGGCGGGCCGACCAGTGGGGAGGTGGCCCAGGGGATCGCGACGGCCATACCCGACAACGTGGCGCTGCTGTCGGCCATGACCCGTAGGAACGTGGTCACGGTGAACTTCAACTCGGCGTTCGGAGAGATCACCGGATCGAACATCGAGCAGGCGGTGGCCCAGGTGGTGGCCACCATTGCGGCGCAGAACGGACTCGCCGGGGTGAAGACCGGCGTGCTCTTCGAGATCGAGGGCTTCCCGATCAATGTTCCCATCGCCAGCGGCGAGCAGGTGCCCGGGCCGGTGACCCTGGCGCAGTTCATTTAGCCGGCGTGCCCTAGCCGACCTGGCCTAGCCGGCGTGCTTGACGATGCCCTTCCACTCCACGCGGGGCGCACCCGACCAGAGATGCTCGAGGTCGTAGTAGTCCCGTGTCTCCTGCAGGAACACGTGTGCGATGAAGTCGCCGTAGTCCATGAGGACCCAGGTGGCATCCTGAAGCCCTTCGACGCGCACCGGGGCCAGATGGTGAGAGTCCTTCACGCTGCGTTCGATCTCCTCGACGAGCGTCCGCACGTGCCGGTTGTTCGATGCGCTCGTGATGACAAAGGCGTCGACCACGCCGAAGAGCTCGGTCATCGCCAGCACGACCGTGTCCTGCCCCAGCTTGGCCTCCGCCGCCTCTGCCGCCGTGGCGGCCGCCTTCGGGAGATGGACGTGGACGTCCAACCCTGGGCTCAATGGAGCACGTCCAGGATCCCCACGGTGAGTGCGAAACTGAGCCCGAGAACGGCCAGGCTGAAGATGGCCCACCGCCGGCGAGCCCGCCGCGCCATCGCCTCCTCGGTCCGACGCTCGGCCCGCTGCTGCGGCCCGGCCACCGCGGGGCGCACCTCGACGCGTGCCGGGGAAAGCTCGGTGGTCTCGGCCGGAAGGGCGCTCATCTGCCGACAGCGTACAGATTGCGCCGGCGAATGCAACGGACCACCCCGGCAGGGACCAGATCGTCGATGGAGCCGCCCCGTCGCAGGACCTGGCGCACGGCCGAGCTGGACACGTCCACCTGGGGGCCGTCGACCCGCTCCACCCGCCAGCCCGGCGGGTCGAGGGCAGGCGACGGCGTCGGGACCGGGATGGCGCCGGGCATCGACGGGCGGGAGACGATGGCGAGCGTGACCAGCGCCTTCAGATCGTCGACCCGCTCCCATGTGCCCAGATCGGCGACCAGGTCGGCGCCGACCACCAGAAAGATCTCCGGGTGAGCCCGGCCGGAGTCCAACGCCTCCTTCACCAGGGCCTCTGCGGTCATCACCGAGTAGCTCGGCCCCCCGCGGTCGATCTCCATGCGGCTGGCCTCGGCGCCGGGGATCGTCTCGCAGAGCGCCCGGGCCATGGCGTAGCGATCCTCGGCCGGAGTGATGACGCGGGTCGGCGACTTCTGCCACGGGTCGTTGGCCACCACGAGGAGGAGACGGTCGAGGGCCAGGGCGTCCTGCACGGCGCGCGCGGCGGCAACGTGGCCGATGTGGGGAGGATCGAACGTCCCTCCGAACATGCCGATCCGCTCGGACCTCCCGGCGGGCTCAGGTACCGGCAAGCTCGGTCATCGCGGGGAGAGGAGAAGGATCTCTGGGTTGCGCAGCGGGGGGTGCAGCCGGTCGCCAACAGGGGATGCAGCATTCGAGACCAGACGGGCGAAGAGGAGGGTCGCCATGACCGGTGATCCTACGGCGTTAACCTGGTGTGGTGGCGAGCCCGTCGAGCACCTCTCCGAGGAGGGTAGAGGCGTCTCTCCCCTCCTGATGCGCCGACGGCACCCTGTGCGCGCCGCGCTGGTGGCGCTCGCCGCGTCCGCGATGGTGCCCGCTGCCACTATCGGGGCGGGCACTGCGCTGGCGGGCACTGCGCTGGCGGGCACTGCTCCCGCGGGCGCCGCGTCGGCGGGCACCGTCCCGGCCGTCCCGGCGCTATCGAGCGCCCAGACCAACCCGGTGGCGGCCTACTGGCTCGCCAACTCGAACGGCGGCGTCTTCACCTTCGGCGGTGCGCCTTTCTACGGATCGGCGGGGGCGATGCGGCTGAACGAGCCCATCGTCGGCATGGCGGCCACCCCCGACGGCGGGGGCTACTGGCTGGTGGCCTCCGACGGGGGGATCTTCACCTTCGGCGACGCGCCGTTCTTCGGGTCGACCGGCGCGATGCGGCTGAACAAGCCCATCGTCGGCATGGCGGCCACCCCCGACGGCAGGGGCTACTGGCTGGTGGCCGCCGACGGGGGGATCTTCACCTTCGGCGACGCGCCGTTCTTCGGGTCGACCGGCGCGATGCGGCTGAACAAGCCCATCGTCGGCATGGCGGCCACCCCCGACGGCAGGGGCTACTGGCTGGTGGCCGCCGACGGGGGGATCTTCACCTTCGGCGACGCGCCGTTCTTCGGGTCGACCGGCGCCATAACGCTGAACAAGCCCATCGTCTCCATGATGGCCGGCCCGAGTGGCGCCGGGTACGTCCTGGTGGCCGCCGACGGGGGCACCTTCACCTTCGGGTCGGCCCCCTTCTTCGGGTCACTGGGTGGGATCCCCCTGAAGAACCCGATCGCCGCGGCAGCGACGACCCCGGGAGACTCGGGGTACTGGTTCAGTGACAGCACCGGCGAAGTCTCAGCGTTCGGACAGGCCTCCTACTACGGCTCGGCCCCGTCTGCTCCGGGTGATCCCGTCGTGGGAATGGCCGAGGCAACCGGCACCGGTGCCTTCGTCGGAGCAGCGTTTCCGTCCGGCTCCTATGGCTACGACGTCAGCCGGTTCAACATGAACTCGCCGGCCTGCACCTCGGGGCTCCCCGCCGGCGTGCACGACATCAGCGTCGTGGAGGTGGATGGGGAGTCGTCCGGTGCCGCCAATCCCTGCCTGGCGGCGGAAGGAGCATGGGCCGGCGCCGGCCTCAACCTGTACACCTTCCTGACCAACGTCGGGCTCTGCTCGAGCCCCACCACCTCGACCACCACCACAACGGGAACCGAGCCCAGCTGCTTCACCGTCGGCTACGACGCCGGCATACAGGCGTTCCAGGACGCACAGGCGGCCGGGGTGGACACCGACGTCGCCTGGTGGCTCGATGTCGAGGGGGAAGGGCAGTACTGGACGACCTCGACCGACGACAACGCGCAGACCGTCATGGGCGCGCTCGCGGCGCTGCACAACACCGAAGGGATCGCCGACGTCGGGATTTACGCCAGCCCCGGGGTGTGGAACTCGATCGTCGGGAACTACCAGCCATCGGTCCCCTACTGGATGGCCGATTGGCTCAGCCCACCGAGCGGGCCCGGAACCTGCGCCACCGTCCCCACCTGGGAAGCCCAGGAGCAGCTCCCGACCGGCCCCGTCGAGATCGTCCAGTACGGCGACGACGTCAACGGTGCCGACGGTGACTTCGCCTGCTGAGGGCGCCCGCCCTAGGCCGTCGGCACCCCGCACGCATCGTTGAAGCGGATGAGCACCCAGCGGGACTCTGTCGGCACCCACTCCCACTCGGTGAGCGATCCGTGCACGATGCGGGCCCAGCCCCGACGGGTGACATCCGGCGGAAGCTGAAGGAAGGCGATCACGGTCGACTCGATGACCCCGGCGTGCACGGCGGCGACGACCAGCTCGCCGGGATGGCGCTCGGCCAGCCGGCGCACGGCGCCCGACGCCCGCGCCACGAACACCGTCCAGCTCTCGCCGCCCGGCGCGATCAGCGTGTCGGGTTCGACGTCCCACTCGGGCACCCCGAACCGCCGGATTACTTCCTCCCAGCACAGGCCGTCGGCCTCGCCCGGGCGCAGCTCGCACAGGTCGGGTTCCTGCACGATCTCGGCCGTGCCGTCCCCCACCGCCGAGCGGAGGAGCTCCGCCGTCTCGACGGCCCGGGGCAGGTCCGACGCGTAGAGCGCCGAGGTCGCTCCCAGCTCACCGCTCGCGGCGAGACGCGTCGTCACGGCCGCCACCTGGCGGCGGCCCAGTTCGGTCAGGCCGGTGCACCCCCTCAGGCCACCGACGACGCCCGCTATGTTGCACACCGCCTCTCCGTGCCGGACGAGGACGATCCGAGTCGCTCCCGCCGTCGGGGCGAAGACCCGCCGCACCCCGCTGGGCACCCCAGAGGACTGCCCGCGAGCCTCCGGGTCGCTCTCGCTCATGTCAGGTTGCCGACGAAATGCTCCAGCTGGCGCAGCGTGCGGCACTCGACCACCTCGTCACAGTGCGCCGCGTACTCCCCCACGACGGAGTCGCCCGAGTCCCAGTAGTGGCGTGGTTCGGGGTTGAGCCAGTAGACGTGACGGGCTTTTTGGCGCAGATCCTCGACCACCCAGGTCTGCGTGGCGTGGTAGTTGTTGCGCGCGTCGCCCAGCAACAAGAGGCTCGAGCGTGCGGTCACTTCCGTGCCCCAGCGCCGGTGGAACTCGGTCAGGGCGTGCCCGTAGTCCGAGTGGCCGTCGACCCAGATCACGTCGGCCTCCTGATTGATGCGGGCCACCGCGTCCGCGGGATCGACCACCCCTTCGAAGAATCGGGTCACCTCGTCAATGCCGTCGACGAAGACGAAGCTGCGCACCTTGGAGAACTGCGAGCTGATGGCGTAGACGAGGTGCAGGGTGAAACGGGCGAAGGAGGCCACCGAACCGGAGATGTCGGCGATGACGAAGATCTCCGGCTTGGCGGGGCGCGGATGCCGGAAGCGGGGCTCAATGGGAACTCCACCGGTCGACAGGGACCGGCGCATGGTGGCACGAAAATCGAGGGGGCCCTTGCGGCCGTCGCGCCGCTTGCGGGCCAGTCGCACCGCCAACTTGCGGGACAGGGGGTGCAGCACGCGGTGCAGCTCGGCCAGCTCCTCCCTGGTGGCGTGCATCACGTCTATGTCCTCGGGCAGGGGTTTGCGCACGGAACGGGCCAGGGCCTCGGCACCCCGGTCTTCGACCAGCCGGCGACGGATCTCCGACTCCACGGCCCGCCGGAACGTCTCTATCCGGGCCTTGTACTCGTCGGCAGCCAACCGCTCCTCCAGCTCCGTCAGCCCCACTCCCGCCGCCGTCGCCTCCCGGAGCTGCTCCATCAACCGGGCCAGGACGGCATCGAGCTCGAGATTGCGCAGCGTCCGGTAGAGGTAGTACGTGCCGCCCACCGGCCGTCCCGGCTCCATGCCGGCGTAACGGTCGACCGCGCCACGCGCCACGGCGTTCATGAGCGCGGCGTCGGCCGAGAGCAGCGACTTGAAGAGCATCTCGGCCAGCTCCTCGGGGGTCATCGCCTCGCCCCCGCCCGAGCCGTGACCCCGGCCGCGCCCCCGAGGTCCCCGGCACCCTCCATGCCGTCGGGAGGGAGCTCGTTCCCGTCCTCGCCCAGGGCCCCGACGCCCCCGCGGCCCGTACGGAGCGCGAAGAACACCTCGAACGCCGTTTCGAAGGCGCGCCAGTGCGACGAGGACTTGACCAGCGTGGCGGCCAACGCGTACTTCAGGCCGTCGCGGTCCTCGAGGGGGATGTGGCCGATGGCCTCCGCCGCATCGAGGTGCTCGGTCACGGACACCGGCAGACCGGCCCGGCGGAGTTCGGTGACGAAGTCGGACAGGAGATCGAGCATCAGCTCACCGAGAGCAGTTCCTTGCGCGCCCGCTCGATGTCCACCTGGTACTTGAGCAGGATGTGCAAGGTGTCCCTCGCCCCGGCCGCGCCGATGGTCTCGATCCCGAGTATGACCAAGGTGCGCGCCCAGTCGAGCGTCTCGGAGACCGAGGGGGCCTTGCGCAGGTCCAAGGTACGCAGCGAGCGCACGATGCGCGCCACCTGATCGGCCAGCTCCTCGGTGATCCCGGGCACGCGCGAGCGAACGATGGCGCGCTCCCTGTCGAGATCGGGGTAGTCGATGTGCAGGTAGAGGCAGCGTCGCTTCAACGCCTCAGAGAGCTCGCGGGTGTTGTTCGAGGTCAAGAAGACCATCGGGAGCCGGGTGGCGCGCACCGTGCCGAGCTCGGGGATCGAGACCTGGTACTCGCTCAGGACCTCGAGCAGCAAGGCCTCGGTCTCGAGCTCGAGCCGGTCCACCTCGTCGACCAGCAGGACCACCGGGTCGGTGGAACGGATGGCCTCCAACAGCGGCCGGGTGAGCAGGAACTCCTCGGAGAAGATGTCCTCCTCGAGCTCGTGCCACGAGAGCCCCCGGTGCTCGCTGCCGTCGTCGCCACCGCTGAGGAACTCGCCCGGACCGCCGGCCTGAATGCGCAGGAGCTGCTTGCGGTAGTTCCACTCGTAGAGGGCCTTGGACTCATCGAGACCCTCGTAGCACTGCAGGCGTATGAGGCGGGAGCCGGTGAGCTCGGCCACCGACTTGGCCAACTGCGTCTTGCCCGTTCCGGCCGGCCCCTCCACCAGGACGGGCTTGGACAGGCGGTCGGCGAGGTACACGACGCCGCTGATGGACTCGTCGGCCAGGTAGCCGACGTCGGCCAGCCCGCCCCTCACGGCATCGAGTGAGGCAAAACGCGGCGGGCCGACGTCGGGGAGGCCGAGACCCGCCGCCGTTTGAGCGTGGCTCATCGCCGCACCTGCCCGTCGCCCCGTACGACCCATTTGACGCTGGTCAACTCCCTCACTCCCATCGGTCCCCTTGCATGCAGCTTCTGTGTCGATATCCCGACTTCGGCACCCAACCCAAGCTCCTCTCCGTCGATGAATCGGGTGGAGGCATTGACCAGCACCGCGGCGGCGTCGACCTCGGCCACGAAACGGTCCGCCGCCCGCACATCGGTGGTCACGATCGCCTCGGAGTGGCCCGAGCCGTAAAGAGCGATGTGCGCCATGGCCGCGTCCAGGTCCTCGACGACGCCCACGGCCACCGTCGGCCCCAGGTACTCGGTAGCGAAGTCGGCCTCCTGAGCCACGCCGACCCCGGGCGCGACGGCCCGCACCCGCTCGTCGCCGCGCAGCTCGACTCCTGCCGCGGCGAGGGCGGCGTGCATCGGGGGCAGGAACTCACCGGCCACGGCGGCATGGACCAGGATCGTCTCGGCCGCGTTGCAGACGCCGAACCGGTGGGTCTTGGCGTTCACCACGATGTCCAGCGCCATAGGGAGGTCGGCCGCGGCATCGACGTAGACGTGGCAGTTGCCGTCGCCGTCGAGCACGTAGGGAACGGTGGCACTCTCCAGGAGGGTGGCGATGAGGGCAGGGCCTCCGCGCGGGATGAGGCAGTCGATGAACCCGCGCAGCCGCATGAAGGCCACGGCGGTCTCATGCGACGTGTCCTCCACCAGGGCCACGGCATCCTCGGGCAGCCCGGCCTTGGCGGCGGCACGCCGCAAGACCGACACGATGGCCTGGTTCGAGGCGAGCGCCGAGGCCGAGCCGCGCAGGAAGGCGGCGTTCCCCGCCTTGAGACACAGCCCGGCGGCATCGCTCGTCACGTTGGGGCGGTTCTCGTAAATCACGCCGATCACACCCAGCGGCACTCGCAGGCGCGACACCCGCAGCCCGTTCGGCCGGGTCCAACCGTCGACCACCTCTCCCACCGGGTCGGCCAACCCGGCGACCGTCCGGAGACCGGCCGCCATCGCCAACACCCTCTCGTCGGTGAGCCGCAGGCGGTCCTGGGCCGCCGCCGCCATGCCGCCGGCCTCGGCACGGTCGAGATCACGCCGGTTGGCCTCCACCAGCGTCGCCCGCTCCTGCTCCAGCAGGTCGGCCGCCATGCGCAAGGCGTCGTCTCGAACTGGTCCCGGAGCCCGGGCCACCAGCCGCGAGGCCTCCCGGACGCGGCGCGCCGTCTGCTCAAGTGGCGGTGTGGTCACCGGTTCAGCGTACAAGCACCAGGTCGTCGCGGTGCACGACCAGGTGGGACATGTCCTCGGGCAGCTGGTCGGTGCGGCGACCGAGCCACTCTGAGGATCGCCCGGCCCGCATACGGACCAGACCCTTGGCGAAGACCATTCCGTCGGGCCCGACGATCTCCACGGCGTCCTCGGGCCCGAAGTCGCCTTCGACGGCCACCACGCCCGCGGGCAGCAACGAGCGGCCACCCTCGGACAGCGCCCGTTGCGCACCCCCGTCGACGACCAGGCGGCCGGAGGCTCCCCGGGCAAAGGCGATCCACAGCTTGCGCGCCGGGAGGCGGTGGGGCCGCGCCCGGAACACGGTGCCCACGCCGGGCTCGCCCGCCACGGCCGACGCAACCACCCCGGCTCGTGCGGCGTCGGCGATGATCGTCTCGACCCCCGACCAGGTCGCAATCCTCGCCGCCGCCACCTTCGAGGCCATGCCGCCGCTGCCCACCGCGCTACCGGCACCTCCCGCCATCGTCTCCAGCTGGTGATCGATCTCCAGCACCTCCTCGATCAGAGACGCCTCGGCGAACTGGCGGGGGTCCGCCGTCAACAGACCCGGTGCATCGGTGAGCAGCAGCAGCAGCCGGGCCCGGACCAGGTGGGCCACCAGCGCGGCGAGCCGGTCGTTGTCGCCGAAGCGGATCTCCTCGTCGGCCACGGCATCGTTCTCGTTGACCACGGGCACCACGCCGAGCTCCATGAGATGGCCCAGCGTGCCACGAGCATGCAGGTACTGGGTCCGATGCACGAAGTCCAGCGGCGCCAGGAGCACCTGGCCGGCCAGGATCCCGTGCGGATCGAGTCCCTCCTGCCACATGCGCATGAGCCGGTGCTGGCCGACGGCGGAAATGGCCTGGAGCACCGCCGGGTCGGCCGGGCGCCGCTCTCCCCGTCCGAGGGCGGCCCATCCCGCCGCGATCGCTCCGGAGGTCACGACCACCACCGGGTTCCCGGCCGCACGCAACTGGGCGATCTCTCCACACAGGCGGTCCACGGTCGACCTGGTGACTGAGGACGAACCAACCTTGACCACCACGGACATGGAGGAGTCGCTCACGTCTCGCCCCAGGTGAAGCTCATCGTGCCCACCGTGACCTCGTCGCCGTCGCGCACACCGGCGCGGGTCAGTGCCCGATCCACCCCGTGGCGGCGCAGACGCCTGACCGCCTCCTCCAGCGCGCCGGGATCGTTCAGATCGGAGAAGGCGACGGCGCGCTCGGCCGCCCGACCCTCGACCCGCCACATACCGGGGCTCACCCTCCGGACGTTCACCCCCTCGGGAGCGGGCCGGTGCACCGCAATCGCCCGGGTGCCCCCATCGGGTGCAACGGCACGGGCCTGTTGCACCAGGGCGGCCAGCCTGTCCATCAGCGGGCGCACCCCGCGGCCCGTCGCCGCCGAGATGCACAGGTCCAACGGTGCCCCGCCGGCGCCCTCTGTCCCGGCGCTCTCTGTCCCGGCGCTCTCTGTCCCGGACAGGTCGAGCTTGCTCCCGACCACGATGCGGGGGCGTTCGAGCAGCTCCGGCTGGTAGCCGCCGAGCTCGCCGAGGAGAATGTGCAGCTGCTCCGCCGGCGGGTGCACGGCCAGCGGACCGAGATCGACAAGCACGACGAGCACGCGGGCCCGCTCAATATGGCGGAGGAAGCGGTCGCCGAGGCCCTTGCCACCCGCCGCACCCTCGACCAGTCCGGGGATGTCAGCCATCACGAACTCGGTACCGTCGCGGTCCCCCCCACGCGCACCACTCCGAGATGCGGCTCCAGGGTGGTGAAGGGGTAGTCGGCGATCTTCGGCCTGGCGGCCGAGACGGCGGAGATGAGGGTCGACTTCCCCGCGTTGGGGAAGCCGACCAGAGCCACGTCCGCCATGAGCTTGAGCTCCATGTCCAGCCAGCGTTCTTCGCCCTTCTCTCCCTGCTCGGCGAACGCAGGGGCCCGGCGCCGATTCGACAGGAACCGTGCGTTGCCCCGCCCCCCCTGCCCACCCTCGGCGATCAGAAAGCGGTCGCCGTCGACAGACAGATCGCACTGGACGGCGCCCTGGCTGTCCCGCACCACGGTCCCGACGGGCACGGGCACCACGATGTCCTTGCCGCGAGCGCCGTGTCTCTTCTGTCCAGAACCGTGACCGCCGTCGGTGGCGCGGCGAAAGGGGTGGTCGCGGAAGGCCAGCAACGACGACTGGTTGACCGAAGCCACGAGCCAGACGTCGCCCCCATGGCCCCCGTCCCCCCCGTCGGGACCCCCGCGATCGACGTGCGCCTCCCTGCGCCACGACACCGCCCCCGCGCCCCCGTCACCGGCGCGCGCGTGCAGTTGGGCCTCGTCGACGAATCCCCGCATATCTGTCCAGCTTAAGGGGCAAAAAGGCGATGGGCCCGCTCCGCCACCTCCGACCGGGCCCGCTCCTCGTCAATGTGGACGCAGCGGCCGGCCGCCACGACCGCCGCCCCGCCCACCCAGACGTCGGTCACGAGGTAACCGGCGCCGGCCCAGACCAGGTGACCGAGCAGCTCGGCCTCGTTGATCGCCGGCACGAACCGCGCGTCGTCGGTGCGCAGGCGGATGATGTCGGCCGGGCGGCCGACCTCGAGGGCGCCGACCGGTAGCCCCAACGCCTCGCCCCCGCCCCGAGTGGCCAACCGGAGCGCAGCGGCCGAGCTGACCACGGCCGGATCCCTCGCGACGGCCCGGGCCAGGATGGCGGCCAGGCGCATCTCGTCCCACAGGTGGAGGTCGTCGTTCGACGCCGGCCCGTCGGTGCCGAGGCCGACCCGGATCCCACGCGCCAGCAGCTCGGGAAGCCTGGCCACGCCCGCCCCGAGCTTGCCGTTGCTGCCCGGACAGTGGGCCACGGCCACGTCGTGGTCGGCCAGGAGGGAGATGTCGGCGTCGTCCAGCCAGATGGAGTGGGCGGCGAGCACCGGACCGTCGAGCAAGCCGACGGCAGCCAGGAGCGCCGGCGCTCGCATGCCGTACCGCTCCTCGACCAGATGGCCTTCGGCCTCGGTCTCGGCCAGGTGGATCTGCACCAGGGCGCCTCGCCGTCGCGCTTCTTGGGCCACCGCCGACAGTCCCTCGGGAGGCAGGCTGTAGGCGGCATGGGGACCGAAGCCCACGTGCAGCCGGTCCTCGCTCCCGTCCATCTCGTCGAAGACCCGGCACGCCTCGGCCAGGTGTGCCGGCCACGTGCCCTGGGGATCGATGTCGGGCACGTCGAACACGCCGGGCGTGAGCACGCAACGGATCCCCGACGCCAGGGCGGCGTCGGCCACCGCTGCGGGGTGAAGGTACTGCTCGCAGGTGGTGGTGACCCCGTTGCACAGCAGCTCATGGGCGCCCAGGGTCATTCCCCAGAAGACGTCCTCGTCGTCGTGACGGGCCTCCCGGGGCCACACGGCCTCGGTGAGCCAGCGCGCCAGGGGCAGCCCGTCACCCGCGCTGCGCACCAGGGTCATCGGAGAGTGGCCGTGACAGTTGACCAGCCCGGGCATGAGCAGGCCACCGACCTCCTCCACTTCGGTGTCCGCACCGGGCGGTGTCCGCCGTGGATCCCCCACCCAGGTGATCAGCCCGCCTTGGATCTCCACCGCCCCCGGAGACCACACGGCGTCGTGCTCGTCGACCGTGAATACGGCGTCGGCCACCAGCCGGGTGGTCACCTCACCGGTCATGACACTGCCCTTCTGGCGACCCACCCTCCGTCGCGTTCCCCTCTCGAGCGGTGCCGGGCGGCAGGTCCAGTGCGGGATTGCGGTCGAAGAACCCGAAGGGCACCAGGGTGAACCCGGTGTACTCGACGGGCATGACGGGCCAGTCCTCGGGCCGTGGGATGTGGGTGACCCCGAACGAGTGCCACACGACAAGGTCGGTGTCCACCAGCGAGCGGTCCCGTGCCGTCCAGGCCGGCAGGCCGGCCCCACCGCCGTGCTGGTTCGGATAGTCGCCGGCGGCGTGGCGCTCGTCGTCGGCGAACGGCGTCACCCACAGGTTGTAGGCCGCGAATGCCGCCCGTCGCCCGACGCTCGATGAGGGATCGGCCAGGAGCGTGGGGGTGGGGCCGGGCACGAGCTTGTAGGCGGTGGGCTGGCCCACGGCGTTCGACGTGGCCCGGTTGACGATCCTCCAGGTGCGACTGCGAGAGGGATCCACGTTGCGGCGGGCCGCCAGTTCGCTCTCCAGCAGGGTGGACGTCGGCGCGAAGGCATTGCCCCACGGGTTGGCCTCGCCCGGGGGGGTCGGCACCGTGTCAACCTCGAAGACGCAGTTGTCGGCGCCGTCGATCTCCACATTCAGGCGGACATTGAAGAGGTGTTGGTGGAAGGGTGCCGCCAAGCCCGGCGCAACCAGGCTGGCGTGCGCTTCGCCAACCCCCTCGGCGACGGCCATCGTCGACATGATGCCTGTCAGCTTCACCTCGAGCTGCAAGGTGCCGTCCAGGTAGAAGTACCAGTAGAAGCCGTACTCGTAGTTCCCCACCGTGGCGATGGAGCTGACGACCAGGCGGCGGGACCGACGCACCTCGGACCGTCCCGACGCCAGGTCGACATGCTTCCAGAGGATCCCGTAGTCCTCTTCATGCAGGCAGATGGCGTTGCGCCGGGTGCGGGGCTTGCCCCGCTCGTCGGCGTAGACGTCGTCGAAGTAGGTGATCTCGCCGAGGCAGTCGCAGTCCAAGGTGAGCGAGTTGGCCATGCGCCCCAGACCCCACTCGCCGGCATCGAACGCGCTCTTCCAAGAGTGCATCGGGCCCGGATCGCCGTAGGGCACCACCATTTCGCTCACCGCGGCCCGAAAGAGCAGGGGCCGCACCCGCCCGTCGTCCTCATAGCCCACCGTGTAGAGGACCAAGCCCTCAATGGGGTCCATGCCGATGCGCAGCGACCACTTCTGCCAGCGCACCAGATTCCCTTCGACGCTGAAGCTGGGACCCTCCGGCTGGCTGATGCCCAGCGGCCGGAGATCGCTGCGCAGCGGGGCGTTGTCCTCGGCGTAGTAGCTCCCCCTGCGGCGGGATCGGCACCGCGCCCAGATCGACGACCTCGAGCACGGTGCCGCGCCCCATGTCGACGTAGGCCATGAGGCCTTCGAGCGGCCGGGCGTACCCGTTGTCGTCGGGCGCGTCACGAAGGTAGGCCAGGGCGCGGGCGATGCGCCGGTTCTTCTCGTGACCCAGCCCGAAATGACCCGCAGGCCAGGGGTCGACCTGGACCAGCGACGGGTCGACGATCCCCCGCCGCGCCAGGGCGGCGTTCCACTCGGGGTCTGACCGGAGGGCGGCGAGCACGCCGATGGCCTCCTCCATCTGCAGCGCCGGCCGGACATCGGTCACCTCGACCCAGCTGACGACCCTGGCCAGGGTGAGCGACAAGGTGGCCTCCACCACGTCGGCTTCCGGACCCTGCAAGAGCACCACGCGGACCCTTCGGTCGATGGCCACCTCCTCCCCCCGGTCGTGCGCGTGCACCAGTGCCTTGGGCGGGTCGCACAGCCCCACATAGGCGAAGCGGACGTCACCGATCGGAACCGCCACCCGCCCACTGTCGGCCACGATCTGGCGCGCCGCCCTGATCTCGTCTCCATTGAGCGGGCTCAGGGGGTGGCCGGTGGCGGTGGTCATTCCCGCCCGATGATACGCAGACCCGTGGCTCCGACCTCCTAGCCTTCCCCCATGACCGAATCTTCGGACACTGCCTCCCGCACGGCACGGGAACTGGTGAGGCGCATCGGCGTCGACCACCACGACGTCCTGGTGATCCTGGGCACCGGGCTGTCCACCGTGGCCGAGCGACTGGGCGCCTCGGGACCGTCCATCCCCTTGGCCACCCTCCCCTTCTTCCCTCGCTACACGGCCACCGGCCATCACGCCCAGGGGTGGTCGGTCCGCATCGGCGACAAGGCGGTGCTGGTCTTCGCCGGGCGCTGCCATGCCTACGAAGGCATCGGTCTCGAGGAGGTGGTCCATCCCCTCAGGACGGGGATCGCCGCCGGCTGCTCCACGGTCATCCTCACGGCCGCCGTGGGCGGGATACGGGAGGACCTGGCCACCGGTTCGATCGTGGCCGTCTCGGACCACTTGAACCTGACCGGCCGCTCACCGCTCAGCGGACCGGAGTTCGTCGACATGGTGGACGCCTACTCCCCCGAGCTGCGCGCGCTGGCGCTGTCCGCCCGAGACGTCGGGGGCCTGACCACCGGCACCTACGCCCACGTGCCGGGCCCGCAGTTCGAGACGCCGGCGGAGGTGCGGATGCTGCGCACCCTGGGGGCCGACGTGGTCGGGATGTCGATGGCGTTCGAGACGATCGCCGCCCGGCACGCCGGAGCCGCCGTCCTCGGCCTGGCCGTGGTCACCAACGAAGCCGCCGGCACCGCCTCCGACATCGCCGCAACTGGCGCCCTGGCGGCACCGACCGTCGCCACCATCATCCGGCACGTCGTAGTCTCATTGCCATGACGGTCACACCAACCGGGCTCCACCACGTGTCCATAAACGTCCCCGACGTCCCCGCCGGGATCGCCTTCTACTCCGACATCCTCGGGTTGGTGCAGGATCACCAGCGTCCCGACTTCGGATTCGGCGGCGCCTGGCTCGACGCGGGGGGCCAGCAGGTTCACCTCATTGAAGGTGCGACGCCGCCCAAGATGGGCCAGCATTTCGCCCTCCTCTACGCCGACCTCGATGGCGTGGTGGCGGCGCTGCGGGGCCGAGGGCTCGAGGTGAGCGACCCGGTCCCGAGCGGGCCCGACCACCGTCAATCGTTCGTCACGGACCCGTGGGGGAACGTCATTGAGCTGCACCAGTACCCCGCGAAAGGGCCCTCCTAGCCGCCGGCGGCACGAAACACCGCGGCCGGGGGCGGCGCTACCCGGTCAGGACGTCGAGGTGGTCAGGACGTCGACGTGCCGGCGTCCTTTGCGAGCGCCGAACTTCACCACACCGTCGGCGGTGGCGAAGAGCGTGTCGTCGCCCCCGCGACCAACGTTGTGACCGGGGTAGAACTTCGTTCCTCGCTGGCGCACGATGATGGAGCCGGCGACCACGGTGGTGCCGTCGAACTCCTTGACCCCGAGGCGCTGTGCACGCGAGTCGCGGCCGTTGCGGGTTGAACCGCCGCCTTTCGTCTTTGACATAGTGAGCTCCCTGACCCGGCGCCGTCAGCCGGCGCCGGTGATGGCGGTGATCTCCAGCGTGGCGTAGTGCTGGCGGTGGCCCCACCGGCGGCGCTGGTTGGACTTGTTCTTGTAGGTCATGGCGTTGATCTTGGGGCCCTTCTCCTCGCCGACCACCTTGGCAGTGACCGCTACCCCCTCCAGCTGGGCCGGGGTGGCCAGCACGGTGGCGCCGTCGACGACGAGGACCGGCTGCAACGACACCTCGGTCCCAACGGGTTGACCCAGCAACTCGACCCTGAGCCGCTGGCCCTCGGCCACACGCTCCTGCTTTCCACCCGACTTGATCACTGCGTACATAAGGCGGCAACCCTAGCGCAGAACCGAATCGTCCAAGGTCACGCCCCGGCCGCCGCAGACGGCACACTCCGTCGAGAGAGTCTCGAGGAGCCCCTCCGAGATGCGCTTTCGCGTCATTTCGACCAGCCCGAGCTCGGAGATGTCGAAGACCTGGGTACGCGTCTTGTCCCTCGCCAAGGCGTTGCGCAGGGCGGCAGCCACCTTCTCGCGGTTCTCCCGGATCTCCATGTCGATGAAGTCGATGACGATGATGCCCCCGATGTCCCGCAGCCGGAGCTGGCGCGCCACCTCCTCGGCCGCCTCCAGGTTGTTGCGGTAGACGGTCTCCTCGAGGTTGGTCTTGCCCACGTTCTTCCCCGTGTTGACATCTATCACCGTGAGCGCCTCGGTCCGTTCGATGATGAGCGAACCGCCCGACGGCAGCCAGACCTTGCGGTCGAGGGCCTTGTGGAGCTGCTCGTGCACGTGGTAGCGCTCGAAGATAGGCAACCCCTCCTCGACCGGGTCGTAGTACTCGACTCGGTCCGAGAGCTCGGGACTGACGGCCCGCACGTAGTCGCGCACCTGCTCGAAGAGCGCCCTGTCGTCAATGACGACACCCCGGTACTCCGAGTTGAGCTCTTCGCGCAAGATGCGCACCGACAGCTCGGGCTCCCGGTAGAGGAGACCCGGGGCGTCCGACCTCTTCGAGGCCGCCTCTATGGTGTTCCACTGCTCGAGCAACGTCTCGACGTCCCGCTGCAGCTCGTCGGCGGAAACGCCCTCGGCTGCGGTCCGCACGATCATGCCGTGCCCGGCGGGCTTGACCTCGTCGATGATCCGGCGGAGCCGGCGGCGCTCGTTGTCACCCAGGCGCTTGGAGATTCCGAACGCGCTGCTGTTGGGCACGAGCACGGCGAACCGTCCCGGGAGGGAGACCTCCTGGGTCAGTCGCGCCCCCTTGGCGCCGATCGGGTTCTTGGTCACCTGGCACAGGATGGTCTGGCCCGCCTTGAGCACGTCCTCAATCCGGGGCTGGGCCGACGAGGCCCCTCCCTCTATGTCGTCCCGGTCGTAGCGGACGTCCCCCCGGTAGAGGACTGCGTTCTTGGGGATGCCGATGTCGACGAAGGCGGCTTCCATGCCCGGTAGGACATTCTGGACCCGGCCCCGGTAGACGTTGCCGTCGATCTGGTTGGTGTCGTCGGCCGCCCGCGAGACGTAGTGCTCAACGAGCGATCGCCCCTCCAACATGGCTATCTGGGTCATTGCCGGCTGCACGTGCACGCACACCAGGTACCGCCCGACCTGCTTGCCCTTGCGGTCTCGTCCCGAGCGCCGCCGGCTGCGTGAGCGCCGCCCATTGGACGGGCCGGTGTCGTCCTCGGCCCCCTCGGCCTCTGCCGCCTCGTTCGGCCCTGCCGGGACCATCGGCGCGACAGCGCGCGACCCGGTCGGTGCGGTGGCCACGAGCGGCACCACGGGCGCGAGGGGCGTCGCGGGCGCGGGCCGTGCCGGCCTCGTGTCCCCGATCTGCGGTCTGGCCGGTGGTCGTTGCTGAGGTGCGGGAACCGCGGGCGGGCTATCGACCCCCGGCGTCTCGGTCATCGGAACCTCTTGGGCCTGGCCGATCTCCGACTCGGACATGAGGGAGAGCCCTCCTTGCGTCGTTCATGAGGCACGCCGCTCGGCGTGTTCCACGACGGGGTCGGTCACGAGTCCACCTACCGAGAGCGGCTCGAACCGTGCGCCGTCGCGCTCGATCCATTGATGCGTTCTACAAGCTCGCGCCAGCACCACACCGGTGCCGAACGCCGAAATCAGGTCGCCGGGGCGCACGCCACGCGGGTGCGTGGCCAGTGCGGCCCGGAAGCGGCCAATCGGGGGTTCTCCCTGCCCTGAACCGTCGCCAGGGGTCATGGCCAGGGTCAAAATCGCCGGGCGGATGTCGTCTTCGGTCTGACGACCCTTCCGCTCACGCCGGACGGCGAGGCTCGGAGCGGCGAGCACCCGCTCAATCCGCTCCCTCAGATCCTCACCCACTAGTCCGTACACCTCCAACTCCCAATCACACGATGCTACCTCCTGCTGCAGCGACCCCTCCGCCATGCCGATGCCGGCGGCGGCCTGGACCACCACCCCGTCCGGCAGCAGCGGGGTCAAAAGGGCAGGCAGGGCGTCGTCGGGGGCCCGGCGCCCCGTCTCGTCGAGACGCACGTCGAGGTACTCGCCCCTCGACTCGCACCCCGTCGGGAGCGCCAGACCGAAGCTCAAGAGGGGATGGGGCGAGAAGCCCTGGGAGAGCGCCACCGGCAACTCGCTTCTCCGCAACGCCCGTTCCCACATACGGGCCACGTCCCGATGACTCGTGAAGCGCACCTTGCCGGTCTTGGAGAATCGAAAGCGGACTCGTCCCTGCTCGGCCACTCAACCCGCTCCCGTACCGGAACGCACGCCGCTGAGGAGGCGGACCGGAACTCGACCACCCACGCTCAGGTCCTGACCCGTTCCCTGGCTCCCCCCGGCCGGAGGGACGGGCGAGGCCACCACGTGCTCCAGCCCGAAGCCGGTGCACGCCCCGCAGTCGTAGCAGGGCGTCCAGCGGCAGTCCTCGACGGCGGCCTCCGCCAGCGCGTCCTGCCAATCGGACCAGAGGAAGTCGCGGTGCAGGCCGGCGGAGATGTGATCCCATGGCAGCGGCTCGTGCTCGTCACGGTCGCGGTAGGCCACCTCGTCCAGACTGAGCCCCTCGGCGGCCAGCGCGTCCTCCCACAGGGTGAGATCGAAGCGCTCGGACCACTCTTGGAAGGTGCCCCCGGCCCGCCACACCCGTTCGATGACGGCGCCCATGCGGCGATCGCCTCGGCTGGCCAGCCCCTCGGCCGCCGAGGCGGCCGGCTCGTGCCAGCGGATGGTGAGGCCCCGGGTGCGTCGTGCCTCCTCGCGCAGCAGGTTGACCTTGCGCTGGAGCTCGGCGACCGTGTTCTGGCCGAACCACTGGAAGGGCGTGTGCGGCTTGGGCACGAAGCCGCCCACCGAGGCCACCACCGTCACCGACTTGGAGTGGCGCCGACCGATCTCGACGCACTGCCTCCCCAACTCGACGATGCCGATCACGTCCTCGTCGCGCTCGGTCGGCAGGCCGATCAGGAAGTAGAGCTTCACCCGTCTCCATCCCTGGCTGAAGGCGGCGTCAACCGCACTGTAGAGGTCCTCCTCGGTGATCAGCTTGTTGATCACCTGGCGCATCCGCCAGGTCCCACCCTCGGGGGCGAACGTCAACCCGGTGCGACGCACCTTTTGGATCTGCGCCGCGGTCCCCACGGTGAACGCGTCCACCCGCAGCGAGGGGAGGCTCACCGAGACCCGTCCCGCATGCGCCGGGTCCTCCATGATGTCACGCACGGCGTCCTCTATGCCCGAGAAGTCGGCGGTCGAGAGCGACGTGAGGGTGACCTCGTCGTGGCCACTCCAGGCCAGTCCCTTGCGCACCATGTCGGTGACCTGTGCAGCCGGCCGCTCGCGGACCGGGCGGGTGATCATGCCGGCCTGGCAGAAGCGGCAGCCGCGCGTGCAACCCCTGAAGACCTCTACGTTCAGCCGATCGTGCACGACCTCGGTGAGCGGCACCAACGGGCGGGCCGGATAGGGCCAGTCGGCCAGGTCGGCCACCGTTCGCTTGGCCACCTCGGTGGGCACGCCCGGCCTCTCTGGCACCGTGGAGACCAGACGGCCGTCGCGGTAGGTCGAGCGGTAGAGCGCAGGGACGTACACCCCTTCGATCTGCGCCAGTGCCAGTCGTAGCTCGTCGCGATCCCGTACCCCGTCGCCCTCGTCCAACCGCCCGGCCAAGACCTCGTTTATCTCCCCCACCACCTCTTCGCCGTCACCTAAGACGAAGGCGTCGACGAAGTCGGCCAACGGTTCGGGATTGAAGGCACAGTGGCCTCCGGCGATGACCCACGGGTCCTCCGGCACCCGTTCGGCCGTATGCAGGGGCACACGGGCGAGGTCGAGGAGGTTGAGGACGTTGGTGTAGACCAGCTCGGCGGAGAGGTTGAAGGCCATCACGTCGAACTGGCGGGCGGCGACGTGCTGCTCCACGCTGAAGAGGGGCACGCCGGCCGCTCGCATGGCCGCCTCCATGTCGACCCAGGGCGCATAGGCACGTTCGGCTACGGCGTCCGGGCGCTCGTTGAGGATCTCGTAGAGGATCTGCAACCCCTGGTTGGGCAGGCCGATCTCGTACGTGTCGGGGTACACCAACAGCCACGCCACCGTGCCCGGCAGGTGCTCGGGGTACTGCGCCCCCTGCTCGCCGCCGATGTAGCGCGCCGGCTTGGAAACGCCCGAAAGCAGCCGTTCGATCTGTGGCCAAAGCGACTCCATCGACCAACCCTACGGGACCGCTACCCGCCCGGCTGCGTGGCGCTCGTGGTCGTGGTGGTCGCCGTGGTCGTCCCGGCGGGGGGGATGGTCGGCGGGGGCGAGTCCGACGGCGCCACGTCAGCCGTAGGCAGCTGCACCGGTTGCACCGGGTTGGCGTAGAGGTAGTTGTAGATCTGCGCCACCGCGGGAGCGGCGGCCTGGGCGCCGTATCCCCCGTGGTCGATCACGACGACCACCACGTACTCGGGCTCGGTGCCGGCGTGGTTGGTCGGTCCGAAGCCGATGAACCACGAGTTGGGCTCCTTGTTCGGGCCCACATCGGCGGTCCCCGTCTTGCCGGCGATCGGGTAGTCGCTCATGGGGAACTTGGCGTACTGCTGGAACGACCCGTAGGCCGTGCCGGCCGGGTCCGCGACCACACCCTCGAATCCGGCCAGCATGGGCTGGTAGGTGGACGGGGGAAGCGAGACGTGTCCGGTGACCTTCGGGCTGAACTCGGTGACGACCTTGCCCGACGGGCTCACGATGGCTGCGGCCACCTCCGGCTGGTAGCGCGTGCCGCCGTTGGCGAAGGTGGCGTACGCCACGGCCTGCTGAATCGGCGTGACCAGCGTCTCCCCCTGGCCGAAGGCCGTCTCGATGTTGTCGCCGACGTAGTAGCTGGGGTAGGGGAAGGCCGTCGGGTCCTCCCGGTGTTGGGTGGCCCGCAGGGTGGCGCTGTCCACCTGCCCGTCGTAGGCCCCCGGGAGGTCGATACCGGTCGGCTCGCCGAGGCCGTAGTTGGCCGCCATCTGCTGGATCCCGTCGGGATCCGCCGAGTAGTAGAACTCGTCGCCCAGTTTGTAGAAGTAGTAGTCGTCCGACTTGGTGAGGGCTTCTTGCAGGTCGACCTCGCCGGCGTCGGAGGCCTCGTCGTCGTCGAAGGTACAGCCCTCGGTGCACTTCTGGGGCACGTGGTACACGCCGGTGTCGTCGACGTAGGCGTTGGCGTTGGCGATGCCGTCGTCCAGCGCGGCGGTCGCCGTGTTCAGCTTGAACGTCGAGCCGGGGGTGTACCCGCCGTCGATGGCGTAGTTGAAGAGCGGGCACCCGGTGGTGACCGAGACCAGATTGCCGCAGTTGGCCGAGAGCGCCTGGTAGTTGGCCTCGGAGATCCCGCCCACCCACTCACCCAGGCTGTAGGTGGGCGAGGAGGCCATGGCCAACACCGCCCCGGTCTGGGCGTCGAGCACGACGGCCGCCCCGTCGTTGGCGGTCGGGTACTTGTGGGTCGTGGTGTCCACGGTGTGCTTGTCCGCGTTGATGGTGTTCTGCAGCACGTTCTGCACGTACTCTTGGAGGCCGAGGTCGATGTTGGTCACCACGGTGTCGCCCTGGACGGGGTCGGTCTCGTGGAGGACGCCCACCACCTGCCCCTGCGCGTCGACGGAGAGCGACTGCTGCCCGGCGGTGCCCCGCAGGTACTTCTCGTACTCGTTCTCCAGGCCGGACTGGCCGTACTGGCTGGCCTGGGTGTAGCCGGCGCCCGGGCTGGCCTTCAGCTCGGTCTGAGAGATCGGGCTCACGTAGCCCAGTACGGGGGTGGCCACTGCGTCACCGCTTTCCTGCTCTTGGGGATAGCTCCGCTGGGTGACCGTCTCGACGGTGACCCCGGGGTACTCGGCCTGGTGCTCTTCGAGGTACTCGACGATGGAGGTCGGTGCGTCGTTGAGCACGGGCACCGGCTCGTACTGGCTGTACTGGGAGTCGGCGATCGCCGCATCGACCTCCTTGGGGGTCTCCCCCACCAGCGCCGCCACCTGCCCGACGATGGGCGGGTCCTGGGCCGCCGTCGAGCGAGAGAGCAGGATCTCCTGTTCGGACACGTCACCGGCCAGCACGGTGTCGTTGCGGTCGACGATTTCGCCGCGCGGCGCCGCCACGCTGACCACCCGGACCTGGTTGCGGGTCACGGCGGCGGCGTAGGTCTTGCCGTCGACGACTTGGAGGGTCCACAGGCGCAGTGCGAGGATGAGAAAGAGGGCCAGGACGACGCCGCCGACGACCCGCATGCGGACGTTGGGTCGGGATGGCTCGTCCTCGGGTGATCCCACCAGCGAGGCCACGTTGACGCTCTTGCGGGGGCGCATGCGCGGCTGGCGGGCCTGGGCCCTCCACGCCGGCCTGGGCTTCTGCCGCGACGAGGGCTTCGGGTGGAGGTGGTCGCCGCGGATGGGATGGCGAAGTGTGCGCTTCACCAGTGCCCGCCCTCGGGCGAGTGGGCCGCCACCAGCGAGCGCCGGTTCCCCTCGGACTGCAGCGCCCAGCGCATCAGCCGGCTGACGGGAAGCACCAGGACAACGCTGGAGACGGCGACGACCACGAACAGTGAGAGGAAGTCGACCTGCACCATCTGCTGCTGTCCGAAGATCGCGCCGAGCACGGAGAAGAGCATGTCAGCACCGACGCACCCGATGAGCGCGGCCACCGGCTTGAGCCACACCGCCCTCCTGTCCACCGCCGCAGTGGTCACCCCGACCGAGTAGCCGAGCAGACAACCGACCAGCGCGCCGAGACCCAACGGCGTCGGGAGCACGAGATCAAAGGCCAACCCCGACCCGAATCCCACGAGCGCCCCGGTCTCGGGACCGTCCAGCAGGGCGGCGGTTATGGGCAGGAGCCACACGATGTCCGGGTGCACTCCGTCGAAGCGGATCCACAGCATCACCGTCGTCTGTACCAAGAGCAGCAGGAGCGTCACCAGCGCCACCCGAAGCACAGAGCGCGCGCTCACGCCGGAGGCTCCCATATCACGACATCGACATAGGCCAGCTGGTTGAGATCGGCGATGGGTGTGACGGTGACCGTCTCCTGTGTCGCCCCGGCGGTGGCGTGGAACTCCTTCACCCGCGCCACCGGAATGCCCCGCGGAAACGCGGCGCCATCGAGGCTGCTCGTGAACAGGGGCTCGCCCTTGTACAAGGGCGTGTGGGTGGGGATGAGGTCTGCCGTCATGGGGGAGACGGGCCCCTGACCGTCGACGGTACCAGTCAGGTCGTCGGCCGGGCCGAAGGTCACGCCCACCTTGGACTGCCCATCGGTGATCAACCGCACCACCGCGGTGTGGTGGAACGACTCTATGACCTGTCCGACCAGTCCTCCCGCACCGACCACCGCCATGCCGACGTCGACCCCGTCGGCCCTTCCCTTGTCGATGGTGATGGTCAGGGTGAAGTTCGAGGCGTCGATCTCCTGCGTCTCGGCGGTGACGGTGGGCAGGGCGTCGAGGAACCGCAGATTCTGCAACGCCATGAGGTTTCGGAGCTCTGTGTTCTCAAACTGCTTTTCGTTCACCTTCTCCCGCAGCTGCCCGTTGATGGCCTGCAGCTGCTGGTTCTCCGACTGCAACGATCGATAGTGCACGGCCCCGGCGAAGAAGTCGCCAATGGGGCTGAGGATGTCGACCACGCCATTGCGCAGGGGCGAGTACACGCCGTTGGCTACCGACTTCACCCCCGAGGTGATGCCGTGCGTGCGCCCGTTGAGATCGAGCGAAATGATCGAGAGCGAGAGTACGACCAGAACGACCAGCGTCAACGTGCGGCGTGACCGCCGAGACCTCGGCACCCCGGGGCGACCGGACGATCCGTCAGCGAGTGGACGTGGTGATCAGCACCCGCTTGAGCGCTTCGAACTCCTCGAGGCACTGACCACTACCGATGGCCACGCAGTTGAGCGGATCGCGGGCCACCACGATGGGCATCCCGGTCTCATGCTGGAGTCGTGCCTCCAAACCGTGCAGCAATGCTCCCCCTCCGGTCAGGACGATTCCCTGCTCCATGATGTCGGCCGCCAACTCGGGCGGCGTGCGATCGAGGGTCACCTTGACGGCGTCGACGATGGCAGAGACGGGCTCTTCAATGGCGCGGCGGATCTCCTCGGTAGAGACGACGATCGTCTTCGGCAGTCCACTGACCAAGTCCCGGCCCCGGATCTCGGCGTGCAGTTCCTGTTCCAACTCGTACGCCGACCCGAGGGTGATCTTGATCTCCTCTGCGGTCCGCTCGCCCAGCGCGAGGCTGAACTCCTTCTTCACGAACGCGACGATGGCCTCGTCGAGTTCATCGCCCCCGATACGCACCGACTGGCTGGTCACGATGCCGCCCAAGGAGATGACCGCGACCTCGGTGGTGCCCCCACCGATGTCCACCACCATGTTGCCGGTCGGCTCGTGCACCGGCAGGCCGGCCCCGATCGCCGCGGCCATCGGCTCTTCGATGATGTACGCCCGGCGCGCGCCGGCGTACTCGGCGGCTTCCATGACGGCGCGGCGCTCGACCCCGGTGATGCCGGAGGGAACGCAGATAACCATGCGCGGCTTGGCGAAGCGTCGCTGATGCACGCGGTGGATGAAGTAACGCAGCATCTTCTCGCAGATCTCGAAGTCGGCGATCACCCCGTCCTTCAGGGGACGGATCGCCTGGATGTTCGACGGTGTGCGGCCGATCATCCTCTTGGCCTCGGCCCCCACGGCGAGCGGTCGCCCGTCTTTGACGTCCACCGCCACGACGGAGGGCTCGTTCAACACGATGCCACGACCGCGCACGTAGACGAGCGTGTTGGCGGTACCCAGGTCTACGGCCATGTCACGACCGAGGAGGGAAAGGCGATTGTCAGCCATAAAGGGCTTTCTTCCGGTGTGGACGGGACAAGCACCAGACCAATGTCGGGTACCTGTAGGTGAGGTACCAGGTTAGGGGACGGCGCGGATTACCACAAGGGCGGCCGGAGCCGATCCCGCCCGATCGGTGACGGCTAGGCGAGACCGGGGAAGAAGAGTGCAATCTCCCGGGCGGCCGACTCGGGCGAATCGGATCCGTGCACCAGATTCTCGGTCGTTTCGATGCCCAGATCGCCCCGAATGGTCCCAGGGGCGGCCTGAGCGGGATTGGTGGCTCCCATCATGGCGCGCACCACGGCGTAGGTGTCGTTGGGACCCTCCACCACCAGGAGCAGAACGGGCGAACGGGTAAAGAACTCCACCAGGCCGGCGAAGAAGGGCTGCGCCGAGTGCTCGGCGTAGTGGGCCCGCGCCAGTTCCGGTGTGATCGTTCGCAGCTCGGCGGCCACCATCCGCAGGTTCTTGCGCTCCAGGCGGCCCACGATCTCTCCGACCAACCCACGTTCGACGGCATCCGGCTTCACGATGACAAGGGTGCGATCCACGAGCGGTGGACAGTAGCAGCAACACGGCTCCTGATAAGGCCGAGCATCGTGACCACCACCGACCGCACCCTCAACCACTGATCGAGTGTTCGGGCTTGCTCACAACCTTCAACCTAAACTCTCACCCTCAACT
The DNA here is from genome assembly GCA_963779735.1 of uncultured Acidimicrobiaceae bacterium. Lineage (GTDB taxonomy): Bacteria > Actinomycetota > Acidimicrobiia > Acidimicrobiales > RAAP-2 > Bog-473. Next base: position 623,452 of record CAVZZJ010000006.1, on the reverse strand, counting down.
AATCATTTAGAGTATTCGACGCCAGCCCCAGGGATCGGCGCACGGGTCAGCGACCGGCGTCATCCCAGCTCACGAGACCGGCAAGGATCTCGCCGCGCGCCGCTCCCACGGTGTAGAGCGAGCCGGCCACCACGACCAGACCGTCGGCTCCGACCAGCGACCGGGCCAGCGCCAACGCCCGCGGCACGGAGGGCTCGACGTGAACGGTCATCCCCAACGCCCGGCCGGCATCGGCGACGTCCGTGGCCGGCAGCGCTCGCGGGGAGTCGGGCTGGCACGCCACCAGCGTGGACACGCCGCCGGGGACAAGCGCCGCCAACATGGCCGACGGGTCCCGACCCGACAGCATGCCCACCACCGCCACCGAAAGGCCGTCCGTGGCGAACTCTTCGGCCAACGCGCGTCCGAGCGCGCCCATCCCGGCCACGTTGTGCGCCCCGTCGAACAGGAGGAGCGGGCGACGGCCGAACACCTCCAGCCGACCGGGGACCCGTACCGCGCCCAGTCCCTCGTGCACCACGTCGGGGTCGAGGGGTCGTCCGAAGAACGCTTCGGTGGCCGCCAGTGCGCAGGCGGCGTTCGTCCCCTGATGGGCGCCGTGTAGGGGAAGGAGCACGTCCTCGTAGCGTCCGCCCGGGGTCCACAGCGTGACCAGGCGGCCACCCACTGCGACTCGGTTCTCCTCGCAGCCGAAGTCCTGTCCGGCCACCCACACCGCGGCGGCGCCCATCGCTGCCGCGCGCCTTTCCACGATCGCCACCAGGTCGGGACTGGTCTCGCCCACCACGACGCTGCTGCCCGGCTCGATGATCCCCGACTTGTCCTCGGCGATCCCCTCCAAGGTGGGTCCGAGAACGTCGGTGTGGTCGTAGCTGAAGTTGGTCAACACGGCGACATCGCCGTGCACCACGTTGGTCGCGTCCCAGGTGCCCCCCAATCCCACCTCGATCACCATGGCGTCGACCGCCTCGTCGGCGAACCAGGAGAAGGCAGCCGCGGTGAGCAGCTCGAACCGGGTCGGCCGGGCGTCCAGCATCGACTCGAGTGCGGCCAGCTCGGAGAGCACCTCGTAGAGGGACGCGTCATCGATCGGCTCGGTGTTGCGCGTCAGCCGCTCCGCCACCCGGTGCAGGTTGGGGCTGGAGTAGGTGCCGATGGTGAGGCCCTGCGCCACCATCAGCGCTGTCACCATGGCCGAGGTCGAACCCTTGCCGTTGGTCCCCGTCACGTGCACCGAGGGAATCGAGTCGTGGGGATCCCCCAGCAGGGCCATCAACGCGTGCATCCGCTCCAAACTGGGCAGGGATCGCCGGGCCGGCATGCTCGACTCGAAGTCGATATGGCCGTCCAGCCACTCCAGGGCGCCCTCCAACCCCACCGGCGCGCCAACCACCCCCAATGCGGGGGGATCCGCTCCCTCGGAGCCCTCCGTCACCGCCCTACCGCGGCCGGATCAGGAAGCGGCGCGCCGGGTGCGGGTGGACTTGACCGGTGCGCCACCGACCGGGACGAGGGTCGGCGCCACCCGGTCCAGGACTACCGCCCGGTCGACCACACACTTGCCGACGTCGGAACGACTGGGCAGGTCGTACATCACATCCAACAAGACCTCTTCGAGGATGGCCCGAAGGCCACGGGCCCCGGTCCCCCGCAGCATTGCCTGCTCGGCCACGGCCTCCAACGCGTCGGGGGTGAACTCCAGCTCCACATTGTCGAGGGCGAAGACACGCTCATACTGGCGGGATAGCGCGTTCTTTGGCTCGACCAGGATCTGGACCAGGGCGTCCTTGAACAAGGGCGAGACGGCGCTGACCACGGGCAGCCGCCCGATGAACTCCGGGATCAGTCCGAACTTGATCAGATCCTCGGGCAAGACGTGACGCAGGATCTCCCCGTCGTCGCGCTCTCGCCGGTGCACCTCGGCCCGGAAGCCGATCCCTCGCTTGCCGATCCGACCCTCGATCAGCTTGTCCAGCCCGGCGAACGCGCCACCGCAGATGAAGAGGATGTTCGTCGTGTCGATCTGGATGAACTCCTGGTGGGGGTGCTTTCGCCCTCCCTGGGGAGGCACCGACGCGGTGGTGCCCTCCAGGATCTTGAGCAGGGCCTGCTGCACACCCTCGCCCGACACGTCGCGGGTGATCGACGGATTCTCACTCTTGCGGGCGATCTTGTCGATCTCGTCGATGTAGATGATGCCCGTCTCGGCCCGCTTCACGTCGTAGTCGGCGGCCTGTATCAACTTCAAGAGGATGTTCTCGACGTCCTCACCGACGTAGCCGGCCTCGGTCAGCGCCGTGGCATCGGCGATGGCGAAGGGCACGTTGAGCATACGGGCCAGGGTCTGCGCCAACAGTGTCTTGCCGCACCCCGTGGGCCCCAACAGCAAGATGTTCGATTTGGCCAGCTCGACCCCGTCCTCTTGCACCGGGCCGGCCTGCACGCGCTTGTAGTGGTTGTAGACGGCGACCGAGAGAATCTTCTTGGCGTACTCCTGCCCGACCACGTAGTCGTTCAGGAAGGTGAAGATCTCCTTGGGCTTGGGGAGGTCCTCGAAGCTCAGCTCCGTACTCTCGTCGCGTTCCTCGGCGATGATGTCGTTGCACAGATCGATGCACTCATCGCAGATGTACACGCCCGGACCGGCGATCAGCTTCTTGACCTGCTTCTGCGTCTTGCCGCAGAAGCTGCACTTGACCAGATCGCCACCCTCGCCGAACTTCGCCACCGGTACCCCTCTTCTCCCGTGCTCTCGGACGCCTACGCCGCGCCGATGGCTTCAAGAGGGGCGTGCGTACGGGAGGTGATGATCTCGTCGATCACCCCGTAGGTCACCGCCTCCTCCGCCGTCATGATGAAGTCCCGATCCGTGTCCTTGGTCACCTTCTCGTGAGTCTGCCCCGTGTCCTCGGCCAGCATGCTGGTCAACAGATCGCGCATCCGCAGGATCTCCTTGGCCTGTAGCTCGATGTCGCTGGCCTGACCCTCGACGCCACCCCACGGCTGATGCAGCAGGATGCGGGCGTGGGGCAGAGCGAACCGCTTCCCCGGCGCTCCGGCAGCCAAGAGCACCGCAGCGGCCGAGGCCGCTTGGCCGTAGCAGAACGTGGACACGTCGGGCTTGATGAACTTCAACGTGTCGTAAATGGCGAACAGCGCCGTGATGTCGCCCCCGGGCGAGTTGATGTAGAGGTGGATCTCCTTGTCCGGCTCCTCGGACTCCAAGAAGAGCATCTGGGCACAGACCAGATTGGCCACCGTGTCGTCGACCGGTGTACCGAGGAAGATGATGCGCTCCCGCAACAAGCGCGAGTAGAGGTCGTAGGCCCGCTCGCCACGATTGGACGACTCAATGACTGTGGGGACGAGATACCCGTTCGCCCGGTACCGATCACCTGCACTCTGCATCTTCACTCGCTCTCCTCGCTCTCCTGCGCGGCGTCGGCCGTCAGGTCGTCCCGTGACATCGGGTTCCCCTCTTCGTCGAAGAGCTCCACATGGTCAAGCAGCCACTGCAACGCCTTGCCCTTTCGCAGTTCCGAGCGTACCGCGCCCGTCCGGCCGGCGGTGTCGAGTCGGCGGCGGAGCTCGGAGGTTGTCGTCTCCATGCGCTCGGCCATGGTGGCGATTTCGGCGTCGAGCTCCTCGTCGCTGACCGTGAGCTCCTCGCCCTCGGCCAGGGCGCGCAGCGCCAGGTCGGCCTTGACCGCCCGCTGCGCATCGACCCGGACCCCGGCGAGCAGGTCGTCGGGTGTACGCCCTGTGGCCTGGAGGTACTCCGCCAAACCAAGCTTGCGCTCTTCCAACCGGTGTTGCAAGTCGTGCAGGCGCTCGTTCACCTCCGCGTCGACCAGCACCTCGGGGACGTCGTCGTCGGACACCAGATTGGCGACCGCCTCGACCGTCTTCTCCCGAAGGGCGATCTGGCTCTGCATCACCTTCACCCGCGAGATCCGCTCGGAGATGTCGGCCCGCAGATCGGCCACCGTGGCGAACTCGGAGCTCTCGGCCGCCCACTCGTCGGTGGGCTCGGGCAACCTCTTGACCTTGACCTCCTTGACGAGGACCCGGAACGAAACGACCTCGTCACCATCGCCGGGGGCGGGCGAGGTGAAGGCGACGATGTCTCCGCTCTTGGCCCCCCGCAGCTCCTCGTCGAGCTCGCGGGTGACCGTTCCGGAGCCCACCTCGTAGAGGTAGTCGTCGATTCCCACCACTTCTGCGCCGGCGTCGTCGTTCCCGTGCAGGTCGACGGTGACCAGGTCGCCGTCTATGGCGGGCCGGCCCACCGGTTCGAGCTCGGCGTCGTTCTCCCGCAGCCGGTCGACCTGGCGATCCACGTCCTCATCGCTGACGCCTATGCCTGGCAGGGTCACCTGCAGCCCGACATACCCCGGTATGGCGACCAGCGGTCGCACCTGGACGACGGCGTCGAAGCTGACGGCGCCGCCGTCCTCTCCCGAAGTGATGTCGATCTCGGGGGAGGCGATGGGGTCTAGGTCGGCGTCGACGACGGCCTGGGCGTAGAAGTCGGGTAGCGACTCGCGCAGGGCCTCCGCCCGTAGCGCACCGGCGCCACCCATCCGCGCCTCGAGCACCTTGCGGGGCACCTTGCCGGGCCGGAACCCGGGCACGCGGATCTGCGAGGCCAGGTTCTTGACGACGCCCACGAGCGCCTTGTCGAACTCGGGTTCGTCGATCTCCACGCTCAGGCGGACGAGGTTTCCCTCCAGGGGTTCGGCGGTGGCACGCATCACGAACCGCCCACTCTACTGGCCGTGCCCGACCTCGCCGCGCCGGACACGGCCCGCGCCCCCTCCGAACAGGAAGTTCACCGGCGCGGGGGCGGACCCGCCACGCGCAGAGGCCTACCGCAGGCCGGCCCGCGCCGGCCTGAGCATCCCCCCCTTCGCAAAACCCTCCCGCTAGCTTTCGAGGCAATCCGGGGGCTCACCGATCAGAGGAGTTGTCATGGCTAACTACGAGGGTTACTGCGTCAAGTGTCGCGAAAAGCGGGAGTTCGACGGCCAAGAGGTCGAGCTGGCCAATGGCCGACGTGCTGCCCAGGGCCTGTGCCCGACCTGCGGGACCAAGATGAACCGCATCCTCGGGAAGAAAGCGGACTGAGCGAAGGACAGGCGGGCCTCGTGGCTACGCTGGTGGGCCGTTCCCGCAGCGCCCCGGATCTCAGGATCGTCCGGCCTATGGCAGGCTGAGAGAGGTTCCGGTGTCGCGGCAACGGGCTGTAGCGCAGCTTGGCAGCGCGCCTGCTTTGGGAGCAGGAGGTCCCGGGTTCAAATCCCGGCAGCCCGACTGGGTGCACAGCCCTCGACGGCGCGCCCTGGCGGGCCCGATCAGGAGATGCCGAAGATCTGACGGACCTCGGCGAGGAGGGCACCCTCGGTGAGATCACCAGGGTGCAGATTCAGGATCCTGCCGTGGGAGATGAAGTAGGTGGCGGGAGTACCATTCGTGTCGAACTCGTCCTCCACCGAGCCATTGGCGTCAAACCCGCTCGGGTAGGTGATCCCCACGCGGCGGACGAGGCCGATCGCCGCCGGTCGGGTGTCCTGCACGTCGATTCCCACAAAGGTCACCTTGTGGCCCAATTCCCGGTGCGCGGCCGCGAAGGCGGGCATCTCCGCCTGACACGGCGGACACCAAGAACCCCAGAAATTGAGCACCACCGCCGATCCGTCGCTCAATCCGACCGAGGAGATCTCCGGACCTCCCGGGACCAGGTTGGGCAGAGCGAACCGGGGAAGCGCCAGGTTCAACGGCGCGGCGTCGGGAGTGCCCGCCGAAGTGGTCAGCGTGGCGGCGACCGACGCGCCGATCACCGCAAGCGTCGCGACGGCGAGGCCCCACCGGAGCGCTCTGGATCCTCCACGCGCTCTCCACCACGGCGGAGGCCCGGCCTCGTCCGCGGGCACGGTCGGTCGGGGGAGAGCGACGTTTTCGGGACCGTCCCTTCCAGCCACGCGAGCCCCCTTTGTCGGCGGTGCCACACCGATCCGGCCTGTCGACCGGCCACGCTACCCGTCGTCCGCTTCAGTGCCCGAGCGGGTCGCCGACACCCGCCCGCGTTGGCCCTCACCAGAGGAGCTGGATTACCGTGCCACCGTGTTCACCGTCACGGGCACCGCCCAAAAGGATGCCTGGGATCGCAATGTGGTGCCGCCCGTGGAGAAGGTACGTCCGGGATTGTGGTCGATCCCGGTTCCCATACCGAACAACCCGCTGCGCTACGTCTCGGTGTACGTGCTCGAGCTGGACAACGGCGTGGCACTCGTCGACGCCGGATGGCCCACCGACGACGCCTGGGACGCCCTGAACGACGGACTGACGGCGGTCGGGGGCTCCATCGGCGATGTCCGCTCCGTGGTGGTGACGCACATCCACCCTGACCACTACGGCCTGGCCCCCCGGGTGCGCGACGCCTCGGGAGCATGGGTCGGTCTGCATCCGGCCGATGCCACCCTCCTTGAGGCTCGCTACGAAGAGCCGAACGAGCTGGTCGAGCGGATGCAGGAGCTCATGCTCATGTCGGGCGTGCCCATGGACAAGCTGGGCGACCTGGCCCTGGCCTCCATGGCCATCTCGTCCTCCATCAGCGTGGCCCCGCCGGACGTGCTCATCGAGGACCACCAGAAGATCGACCTTCCCGGTTGGGACTTCCAGGCGGTGTGGACGCCGGGCCACTCGCCCGGCCACATCTGCCTCTACTCAGATCGCCACCGGCTCTTGCTCTCCGGAGACCACGTCCTTCCCCGCATCACGCCCAACATCGCGTTGCACTCCCAACAGCTCGGCAATCCGCTGGGCGACTACCTCGAGTCGCTGGCCAAGGTCCGGGCGCTGCAGACAGACGAGGTACTCCCGGCGCACGAGTACAGGTTTTCCGGACTCGAGGAGCGGGTCGACGCGCTCCTCCAACACCACGCCGATCGCCTGGAAGAGATTGAGGGCGCTCTGGAGAAGAACCCCGGGAGCTCGTGCTGGGACGTCACGCTCTCCCTGACCTGGTCCCGGCCGTTCGACGAGATACACGACTACATGCAGCGGGCGGCCAACGGCGAGACGCTCGCCCACCTCGTCCTGCTCGAGCGACGGGGCCGGGTGACACGCGAGCCGAGCGTCCCGGCCCGTTTCTACCTGGCCGAATAGCTCCGTTCGGCGTCCCGAAGCTGGGCGCGAGGCGTCCCGTTCGAAAGCTCAGTCGCGGCGCAGGGAGACGCTGCACCAGGCGCGTCGGCGACACGACGGGCAGGTCATGCGCCGATCGAAGCGACCCCGAGGAATCCACACTCCAAGAGGGAACTGGAGTATGAGAAGCTCGAGCAGCCCCACGCGCGACACCCGCTGACAACGCTGGCATCGCACCGTGAACGCGCCCCGGCCGCCGTCCTTCTCCGAGTTGGCGCCGGAGTACAGCGTTCGCTTCCCGGCGGGTTGGCCCGCCGTCGACGGTCTTGCCGCGGTCGACTCCCCACCCCCGTCAACGGACGAGGGTGACCCGTACAGCGCCCGCTTACCCAGCGGATCGGGCGGCTTCCCGGCCCGCGAAGTGGCCACCTCAGATCGCCTGGAGGGAGTCGAAGACCTCCGCGGCCAGCGCTCGGTAGGCTGCCGCGCCCGGCGATGCGGGCGCATGCTGCAACACGGACCGACCGAGCTCGGGAGCCTCGGCGAAACGGACCGATTTGGGCACGGGGGGTAGGAAGACCCTCAGCCCGTAGCTCTCCTCCACCTGACTCAGGACCTTGCGAGCGTGCGTCGTACGGCCGTCGTACATGGTGGGGATCACCCCCAGGACGCAGAGCTTCTCGTTGGCAAACTGCCGCACGTCCTCGACGGTCTCAAGCAGCTGGCCGACACCGCGGTGACTGAGCGCCTCGCACTGCAGAGGCACCAGGACCACTTCGGCCGCGGTGAGCCCGTTTATGGTCAGCACGCCCAACGAAGGCGGGCAGTCGATCATGACCACGTCGTAGTCGTCGACGACCGGCTGCAAGGCTCGAGCCAGGACGTGCTCGCGAGCGGTGCGGCCGAGCAGGTGGACCTCGGCCCCGGCCAGGTCGATGGTGGCCGGGATCAGGCTCAGACCGTCCACCCCGGGGACGGGGCGGCGCACATCGGCGGCCATCGCCCGTCGCACCAGGACGTCGTGCAGTGACGGACCGGGGTCGTCGGGGTCGAACCCCAGCGAGAAGGTCAGGCACGCCTGGGGATCGAGGTCGACCACCAGGACTCGCTTGCCCTGCTGGGCCAGCGCGACACCGAGCGAGTGCACGGTGGTGGTCTTGGCCACGCCGCCCTTTTGATTCGCGACGGCTATCACCTTGACCACGCCCGGGAGTCTACGACGGCCGCGTCGGGCGGTCCTCGCCGAGCGCCGCGCCGCGAGCGCGTGCGGTGGCACGCGACGAGCCCGCTCAGCCGCGGAAGGCCGCCTCCTGGCGTGCCACGTCCATCACCAGGTTGCCCAGGGCCAGGTTCACGTCGTCGAGGTGGTAGCCCCAATCGGGACCGAGCGACGCACTCACCGTCGGCCGGGGATCCCCCTTGACCGACGTCGAGGAGACCTGGAGCCAGGTGGCACCACCCCTGCTCTTGCACTGCGCCGTGTAAAGGCCCGGGTAGGTGACCCAGGGGGTCGTCACGTTCACGCCGGGCACGGCGGAGGTGGCGCTCAAGAAGTAAGGGGTGAGCGGCGCCGGCCCGGACGAGAAGTCCGCCGGGTTGACGCACGCCACCTGCTGGCCCGACGAGGCGGTCTGTCCCGACTGCAGGCTGACCCCCTGGCCGGGCCGGCCGAAGAGCGCCGATCCCGGCGGAGGGGCCCCGAAGGTGGAGTAGGCGATCACGCAGCCGGTCTCGCTGGCCGACGTGCAGGTCGGAATGTGCCGGAACGAGCCGCCGACATCCTTGCCGGTCGGCACCTGGACGTTGCCCCCGACGATGATGGCGGACACCATGCGCGCCCGCAGTGCCCGATCGGGGTCGATCACGTTGTGCAGAAGCCGGATCAACATGGCGGCACCCTGGGAGTGACCGATGAAGACGATGGGGCGGCCGTCGTTGTCGTGGGCGATGTAGTCCTCCCACCCCGACAGGAGACTGTCGTAGGCCACCCGGTCCGCCGCCGGATCACTTCCCAGCCCCCGCGCCTCGGACGTGGCTGTGCGCTGGCGGTACATCGGGGCCCACACCCGGCACACCTGTGAGAACCGCGACGCCTGGGCCACGGCGGCACCGATCTCGCCCGAATGGACAACGAGGGTGGTGTTGTCCGCTGGCGCGTTGGAGACCGTCGGGTAGACGTAGAAGCAGTCGAATTTCGTGGATGCGGCCGGTGTGGCGTCCTCGACCTGGGTCGAGCCGCCGGACGTGACCTCGGTCGCATTCAGGTCCGCGGCGCACGGGTCACCGGCCTGCCCGGGCCGGCACAGCCAGACCGTGCCCGATGGCGCCGAGGCGCGCTCAGCCGCGACGCTCGAACCGGCCTGACCGACGCTCCCCGCTACGGCCAGGATCGCCAGGGCACCCGTGGCGAGCGGCGTACGGAGGCCACTTCCCCACCTTCGTCGAACGCTCGCTCCCACGCCCCTCCCTTGCTCTCCGCTCACGGCGCCCCTCCCGCCCGCAGCCGTGGTTTGGCACCGTATGGTATGTGTAATCGATTTCATACGGGAGCGCAATGGCAGAGGGGCACCAGGAGCGCTCGCCCCGGCGAGCAGACATGAAGGACGTGGCCGCGGCGGCCGGGGTCAGCACCGCCACCGTGTCGCGTGTGCTCAGCGGTTCGGGCTACGCCAGCTCCGCGGCGCGGGCCCGCGTGACGGAGGCGGCCGATCGGCTCGGGTACCGTCTCGACGCGTTGGCCCGGGGCCTGAGGCGGAGGCAGAGCACGGCACTCGGCGTCCTGGTCCAGGACCTGACCAATCCGGTCACCCTCTCCTTCATCCGTGGGGTGCAACACGTGGCCCAACTCTGCGGGTACGCGGTGGTCATCGCCGACGCACAGCGCAACGCGGCGGTGGAGCGCCGCCAGCTCGAGCTCTTCCAGTCCCAACGGGTGGCGGCCGTCATCGTGGCCGGGCTCATGCGCGACCCAACGGCGCTTTCCGCCCTTGAGCAGGGGGATTCGCCCATCGTCACGTCGCCTGACACCTCACCGGGTTCGGCAGAGACGGAGAGCGCAGCCATTGAGGAGGCGCTCGCCGATCTGGCCCGCCGTGGGCACCGGCGGGTGCTGTTCGCCTCGCGTGGAGCGTCGTCGGACCTGGCTGTAGCGGCGACTCTGACCGAGGCGAGGCGCCGGGCCGTCAGAGACTCGTCCACCCACCTGGGCCTGCAGATGGACCAGTGCACCCTGCCCACTGAGCTCACGGCGGGGGCGCTGGCGGCCCGACTGCAGGCTTCCTTGGGAACTGCCGGTGGCCCGACGGCCCTCATCTGCGCTTCGCATCGGCTGGCCCCATCCATCCTCGGCGCTCTGGGGACAATGGGCTGGGTCATCCCGCGGCAGATCTCGTTCATCACGTTCGGGGACTCCGAGTGGGCGGTGGCGTACCGGCCCGCCCTCTGCGTGATCCGCCTCGATCGCTACCAGCAGGCTCGCCGAATCACCCACGATCTTCTGGTGCGCCTCGGGAGCAACCCCGCCCCAGAGGCGGCGGCCGGCGATCCGCAGTACGTGATCAGGGAGTCCGTCGGTGCCGCCCCGGGGCGTGGGCTGCAAGGGGGTGCCGAGACCAGCGCCCGAGAGGGAACGTCGGGCGCATAGGGTCGTGGCCGGCGGTGTCGTGGGCCGTCGTCTCGGGGGTTGCGAGGACCCGCCCTTGGACCACAGTTAGGAATGTCAGATCGTGCCCGCAGTCCACATGAGCCAGAAGGTCGCCGTGGGCGTGGTCTTCACCTCGGCGATGTTCATGAACATCATGGACATCACGATCGTCAATGTGGCCCTCCCCACCATCGGACGAGACTTCGGCATCCCCCCGACCGCGGTGGACGGGATCGTGATCGCCTACCTGGTCAGCCTGGCCGTCTTCATCCCGGCGTCGGGCTGGTTGGGTGATCGCTTCGGCGGCAAGCGGGTCCTGATGACCGCCATCGTCGTTTTCACGCTCGGCTCGGCGCTGTGCGGGTTGGCCCAGAACCTCCCGGAACTGGTGTTCTTCCGGGTCATACAGGGCGCCGGCGGCGGGATGTTGGCACCGGTCGGCATGGCCATGCTCTACCGGGTCTTCCCACCGTCGGAGCGCATTCGCGCCGCCAGCATCCTGACCATCGGCACCACCCTGGCACCCGCCATCGGTCCCGTGCTCGGCGGACTCCTGGTGACCAGCCTGAGCTGGCGCTGGGTGTTCTTCGTCAACCTACCGATCGGAATTGCCGCGCTCACCTTCGGCGCCCTGTGCCTGGAGCGCGCCGCGCCACAGGAGGCCGGGGTGTTCGACGCCCCCGGATTCCTGCTCGCGGGGGCTGGTCTCGGCCTCTTGATGTACGGCGTCTCGGAAGGCCCGCTCCAGGGCTGGTCCTCACCCGATGTCCTGGGCACCTTCGGCGCCGGAGTGCTCCTGCTCGGCATGCTGGTCGGATGGGAGCTGCGCAGCTCCCATCCGATGGTCGATCTCCGGCTCCTCTCGGGACGCTCCTTCCGAGCGTCGAGCGGGACCATATTCATGACGGCCGGGGCGTTTCTCGGGGTCCTTTACCTGATCCCCCTGTACTTCCAGGACGCTCGTGGCCTGAGCGCCCTGCAGTCGGGGCTCTCCACCTTTCCCGAAGCCTTGGGGGTGATGCTCGGCGCGCAGATGGCCAGTCGGGTGATCTATCCCAGACTCGGACCGCGCCGGCACATGACCTCCGGCCTCGTCGGACTGGCGACGGTCTTGCTCGTCCTGACCCAGATCAGCCTGACCACCAGCCTGTGGGTGATGCGGGGGATCTTGTTCATGCTCGGGGTGGTCGTCGCCCAGATCTTCATCCCCGGCCAGACGAGCGCCTTTGCCCAGATCTCCCCCGCCGCCACGGGCCGCGCCTCGACGCTCTTCAACATGGGACGCCAGGTGGGGAGCGCCATTGGTGTCGCGGCCCTCTCCACCGTGCTCGTGGGCGTCGGGTCGGCCCAGGCGGCCGGCGGTGTCACCGGCCCGAGCATCACGGCCTACCACTGGGCGTTCGCCACCGCCGCACTCTTCGCCCTGGCCGGGACCGGATTCTCGCTCACGTTCCACGACAGTGACGCCGCGGAGACAATGGTGCGCCGGGGCCGCGCCGCCGCACGGCAGCGCGAGCGGAGCCACCCCCTTTCGGAGAACGTGGCCTGACCGCCCGCCGCTCCGGACCCCCCTTGCCGTCACCTCCCAGGACCAGAAGACTGCCGACGTGCCGCCACCGAGGAACGTGTCCGTGTTCTGCGGCTCGCGCCTCGGTGATCGGCCCTCGTTCGCCGCGGCGGCGGCCGCCCTCGGCACCGCGCTCGGTCGTCGGAGGATCGGGCTGGTGTACGGGGGCGCGTCCGTCGGGCTCATGGGCGTCGTGGCGGACGCTGCACTGGCCGCCGGCGGACGGGTCATCGGCGTCATCACCGAGTCGCTGGCCGGCCACGAGATCGCCCACGGCGGCCTCCATCGCCTGGAGGTGACCCGCACCATGCACGAGCGCAAGGCCCGCATGGCCGAGCTCTCCGATGCGGTCGTCATGCTGCCCGGCGGCGTCGGCACCTGCGAGGAGTTCATGGAGTCCGTCACCTGGGGGCACCTGGGCATCCACACCAAGCGGTCCGGGATCGTGAACGTCGATGGTTTCTTCGACCTCTTGCTGCGCTTCATGGCGGACGGCGTCGAGCGCGGGTTCATCCGTCCCGATCTGCTAACGGACATCGCCGTGTCCGACGATCCGGAGGGGCTTCTCTCTGCAATGTCCATTGCAGGTGGACCGCCGTCCGGCTGACACCGGCCTGCCCACGGCCGCCGGCCCGGTCGGCTACATCGATACAGGTAACTTACTGAATCACATGCATTTGACAAAGCTGACGCTTTTAGTCAAGAATCCTCCCCGCCCATAGGGCGGAGCCGCGGCAGCACCCGAGGCGATCGAACGACCCGTTGCGCTTCCCCCGATCAAAAGAGGAATGAGGACGAATCACCTTGCCGACCATCACCGAATCCGAACCATCGCGCGGGAGCCGGGGCCACCGTCACGCCCTCGGGCTGGTCAAGGTCGCGGCGGTCCTGGCCGCGGCGGCGCTGATTACCGCGGCGTGCGGTTCGTCCAGCCCATCGGCGGCCAAGAAGACCTCCGACAACCACCACGCATCGGCTTCGGCGGCCACCACCACCACGACCAGCACCACTACCACCCCGGCCCCCGGGCCGGCGACCACAGTGGCCCCGAGCACCAAGGCGGTGACGGCCACGACGGTGGCCCCGATCGCCAAGGCGGTGACCACCACGACGGCGGCCAAGGCCCCGGTCTCCTCCACTCCGGGCGGCTCGCTCTCGGCCGACCCCACCTCCTCCCCCGGAGCCGCCCTGACCGGGATCGGGTCGAGCTCGATCGTGCCGTTCTACGGCAAGGCCCTCTACGAGTACCACGCGGCGAACTCCGGGGTCACCGTCAACTACTCGGGGTCCGGAAGCGGGCCCGGCGTGACCGCCATTGAGCAGAACACGGCCAGCTTCGGCCAGAGCGAGGTCCCGATGACGGCGGCCCAGCTGGCCGCGTCCAAGGGCCCGGTCCTGCAGGTCCCGGTGGACCTCGGTGGCGTCTCCATCTCCTACAACGAGTCGTGCGCGGGATCCGGCCTGCACCTGAGCGGCCCCCAGATCGCCCAGATCTACCTGCGCCAGATCACCAACTGGAGTCAGCTGTCCCCCAACTGCCCGTCGAGCGACAACATCGTCCCGGTATTCCGGACCGACACCTCGGGCCCCGGCTACGACCTCGACCAGTACCTGATCGACACCAGCACGGCGTGGACCTCGGCCATCGGCACCACCTCTCCCTCTACGACCTGGCCCACCGCCGGCCGGGCGAGCGGCGACACCGGTGAGGACCTCAACGCCGGCGTCGCCACCTACATTCAAGAGACGCAGGGGGCCATCGGCTACGTGGAGTACTCCTACGCCCTGGAAGCAAACTTCACCAACGCGGCGGTCGAGAACCAGGCCGGTGCCTTCGTCACGCCTTCGGCCACCACCATCGGCGCCGCCGGAGCCCAGGCCAGCGGTTTGAGCTCCACCGACTTCAACATCGTCAACGGGGCCGGGAGCGGTACGTACCCACTGGCCAACTTCAGCTGGGCCCTCGTCTACCAGAAGCAGTCGACCACGGACACCGGCATCGTGCTGGGCAAGCTCTTCCAGTGGCTCATCACGACGGCGCAGGGTTACGCCTCGGGCCTGGGGTACGCCCCACTGCCCGCCAACGCCGTGGCACTGGCCCACCAGACGCTGCTCGGACTGGAGACCTCGAGCGGATCGCCGATCTTCACCAATTGAGCCACGGCCCGGACATGGGCCATAGGGTGTCGACATCATGACCAGCGGGGGGCCGAGCGGCGAACCTGAGGGCGGCACGCGGGTGGCGGAGCCCACCCCGTCAGAAGGCCGCGGGCGCATCGCTGCACTGGTCGCCCACCGCCATCGCCGCCCGGGCGGGCGCGTCTACGCGGCCGTTCGCTGGGGGGGCGCACTCCTGTTCGCGGCCGTGGTGGTCTCGCTGGTGGTCAGCCTGGTGTGGCAGGCCGCCCCGGCCTTCCGCCACTCGGGCTTCAGCTTCATCTTCAGCGGGGTGTGGGATCCCGACGCCGGGAAGTTCGGGGCGGGCGTCTTCATCGTCGACACGCTGCTCACCACCGGGCTCGGCCTGCTCGTCGCCATCCCGGTGGGCATCGCCACCGCCACCGCCCTCTCGGAGTTCCTGCCGCGCCGCCTGGCCGGACCGCTGTCGACCTCCATCGACCTCCTCGCCGCCGTGCCCAGCATCGTGGTCGGGCTGTGGGCGCTGCTGATCCTCGTGCCCATCTTCGAACGCGACGTGGAGCCGTTCCTGCAGGAGATCCCGCTCGTGCGCCATCTCTTCACCGGTGAGGATCTCGGGACGGGCATCCTCTTGGCGTCGGTGGTGCTCGCCGTCATGATGCTGCCGACCATGGTGGCGCTGACCCGCATCGCCCTGCAGGGGGTGTCGATCGCCGACCGGGAGGCGGCCCTCGCCCTCGGCGGCACCAAGTGGCAGGTGGTGCGCCGGGCGGTCATCCCCGGGGCCCGCTCCGGCATTGAAGCGGCCATCACCCTGGCCATGGGCCGAGCGCTCGGGGAGGCGATCGCCGTCTCCCTGGTCATCGGTGGTGGGGTGACGCTCCCCCACTCCCTCCTCGATACCGGGACCACGCTGGGCTCGGCGGTGGTCGTCTTCTTCTCCGAGGCCTCCGGCCTACAGCGCAGCGCGGTCATCGGGCTGGTCGTGGTCCTCCTCGCCTTCACCGCCGTCGCCAACATCGGGGGGCAGCTCCTGCTCCGGCCGCGCCGATCGAGGGGCCACGAGCGGGACGAGCCCGAAGAGGCCACCCCCACCCCCGAAGGAGCATCGGCGTGACCCTCACCTCGGAACCCTCCACCCTCGAACCCTCGGAGCTCTTGTCCCCGGCATCCATCGCCCGCCGGCGCGACGCGGTGCGGCAGGCGTCCCGTTCGTCGCTGCGCCGCAGGCGGTTGCTGGGAGACGCCACCCGTGTCGCCTGCTACGTCGCACTGTGCATCGCCCTCGTCCCCCTGGTCGCTCTGGTCGCCTACACCGTCGACCGGGGAGTCCAGGGGCTCTCGTGGGGCTTCTTCACCCAGGTCCCCGCTCCCTACGGGGTCCCGGGGGGCGGCATCGCCAACGCCATCGTGGGCACGCTGATCATCGTCGGGTTGGCCGCCGTGATGGCGGTCCCGGTGGGCCTGGCCGTGGCGCTCTTCCTGGTGGAGAGGCGGGGCCGGGTGGCGGCGGGCATCCGCTTCGTCGCCGACGTGATGTCCGGCATCCCCTCCATCGCCATCGGCATTTACGCCTACGCCCTCATCGTCGTGCCGCTCGGGGCTTCGGGCTACGCCGGCATCACGGGAAGCTTCGCCCTGGCCGTCCTGATGGTGCCCATCCTCGTCCGCGCCGACGAGGTGGCGATGCGCGCCGTGCCCGAGGACCTGTGGGACGCCGCCCTCGCCCTGGGCGCGCGGCGCTCCCGCGTCGCCCGGTCGGTGGTGCTGCGCAACGCCCTGCCCGGCATCGTGACGGGCAACCTGTTGGGGGTGGCCCGAGCGGTCGGGGAGACGGCGCCCCTCCTTTTTACGATCTTCGGGAGCCAGTTCCTCGAGACCAACCCGTTCAAGCCCATGCAGGCCATGCCGCTCACCATCTACACCGACGGCACCCAGGCCGACGCCCACCTGCAGTCCGTCGCCTGGGCCACCGCGCTGGTCCTCCTGGTCTTCGTTCTCCTCCTGAGCATCGTTGCCCGGACCATCGCCTCCTACGCCACCCGCCATGCTCGATAGTCCGGTGACGAGGACGACGGGTGCGGACGGCGAGGAGACGGCCATCACCCTCGAGCACGTCACGGTGACCTACGGGAGGCAGGAGAACGCCAAGCAGGTCGCCGTACGCGACGTGAGCCTGGAGTTCCCGAGAAACCAGGTCACCGCGCTGCTGGGCCCGTCCGGATGCGGCAAGACCACCATCCTGCGGTCGATCAACCGGATGCACGACCACACCACGGGACGAGTGAGCGGGGTGATCCGGATAGGCGGCCTCGACGTCTACGCCCGCGACACGCAGCCCGAACTGGTCCGCACCACGGTGGGCATGGTGTTCCAACGACCCAACCTCTTCCCGACCCTGAGCATCTTCGACAACGTGGTCGCGGGCCTCCGGCTGAACCACGTGAAGAAGCGCGGATTCCTGCTGGAGGCTGCCGAGGCCGCGCTACGCCAGGCGGCGCTGTGGGACTCGGTCAAGAACAGGCTCGGGCTGCCCGCCGTTCGACTCTCGGGCGGCCAGCAACAGCGCCTCTGCATCGCCCGCGCCCTGGCCGTCGAGCCCGAGGTGCTGCTGCTCGACGAGCCGTGCTCGGCTCTGGACCCCTTGGCGTCGGCCCACATTGAAGAGCTGATCGTCCAGCTGTCCTCCCACCTGACCATCGCCCTGGTGACCCACAACCTCTTCCAGGCGACCAGGATCTCGCACCGCACGGCCGTGTTCCTCCTCGGCGAGGAGAACGCCGGGACACTGGTGGAAACCGGGCCCACCGCCGACGTCTTCGCCAACCCGAAGGATCCCCGCACGAAAGCCTACGTCAGCGGCCATATCGGCTGACGCCCGTTGGCACGGGGCCCTACGCCGTGTTGCCTCATCGGGACCACGGGCGACGCACCGACTCCGACGCCATGGCAGAGTGTCCACATGCGACGGCTCGTGATCGGGGTGGACGCCGACGGGCACTCGTGCGTCGTCGAGGAGGCGGTATTTCCCGACCGGGCCGACGCTCCGTCCACAGAGCTCATCCACCAGACGCCGTCCTGCCCTCCCCCCGTCCGACCGCCGGGCAGCGCCGCCTACGTGGACCTGGAGATCGCCCCGGGAATCGCGCGATGGATGCTGGTCCAGTTCCAACCCGGACAGCGTTCGCACGTGCACCACACCGACAGCATCGATTTCGACACGATCATCTCCGGCGACGTCGACATCCTCCTCGACGACGGTCCGCACCACCTCGAGCCCGGTGATTGCGTCTTCGTGGGGGGAGTCGACCACGCGTGGCTAGCCGGCCCGGAGGGCTGCACGTCGTCGGTCGTGGTGATCGGCACGCCACCACCGGACTGATCATGGCTTGGCCACTGCGCGCCCCCGGCACGATTCGGACGCGCAACCTGATGGTTAGTTTTGGGCCGATTCTTGGACGATCCGGATACCAGCCAAGACATCGGCTTTTCACTGTTTTGGCAGTTCAGAGGCTATAAAGTTCCCTACCGCTACCAACCACACCTCTCCCCTCCCTACCGATGCTTGTTGCACGCCATTGTGCACGCCAAGAGGATCTGAACCGACTCTCCCACTGACGGACACGGGGCCTCGATGAAACCCTACATCGAACGTATGTTCGTACCCCGTGGACCGTGGGCACGAGCTGGAGAACCTGAGGCGCTCCATCGCCATGCTCCGGGTGGGAGCGCCGGCTCTGGACGGGGAGGCGGCCATGAAGCTCGTGAGGGAGCTGCAGACACTGGAGGGCCAGATCCGGCGGCTACGGGATTACGGGATGGGATGCAGCGCCTACTGGACGAGCCGTCATCGTGACCTGCCCCCGGATCGCTAGGGCCGTATAAGACCCCACACGCCTTCCGCCGCACGATGGGGAGATGATGATCTCTGCGGGTCTGTGCGACCGCCCTAAAGGGTCCTAGCGACCCCAGTGAGACATCCTCGGCGAGGGGCAAGCCAGCCTATTTTGCCGTGGCGAACAGGACTTTTCCCCGGTAGGGTTCTCCGCCGTGACTGCGACGGGCAATGTGATTTCCTGTGACTGGTGTGGGAAGCAGCTCATGGTCAGGGATCAATGGGACCGGGCCCGAGTTGTTGGGCCGGGCTGGGGGCACAATGACGGAGGGGACTACTGCCTCTCCCACGCCAATGAGGCACGCACCAGGGCCAACGTCCCAAGACCGAAACCTCGAAGCCTGTTCGTTCGACGACGTCTGCGGGCATTCCGGGCTCGTTTCTCCCCTCTGAAATGGGCCCGGTCGGCTACGCCCTTGACCAAGTAGAGGAATGATTCGGCGTCGGGGTCGAAGTTGGCGTCGAGGACTAAACGGGGGCTAGACAGCATGCAGCGCCTGCTGGACGACGATCCTGGGCCGTGATGGCGGCCGGGACATGGGCTGAGATTTACGACACGGACCTGGTCGAACGGAGTGAATCCGAGGGAAAGGACGACCCGCCGCCGTTTGGGTAACCGACACCCCCGGCCGTAGGTCGTATCAGGACGCCTTGCGCACTGACCTTGACGCCGAAGGCTTCTTGGCGGCCGATTTGGTTGCGGGCGCACGTTTTCTGGGAGCCTTCTTTGTTGCGGTCGTGGACCGGGCCGGTTTGGGCGTCGGCTCTTCACTGTTCGACTGGCTCGCACTGATGCTTGCTTGAAGGGCCTCCAGAAGATCGACGACCTTGGGAGCTTGAGAAGGTCTTGCAGCGACAATGGTCTGACCCTGGCTCTTGGCTTCTATCAGTGCCTCGACCTTTTCACGGTGGGTGTCACGGAATCGATCCGGGTCCCACTTACTCTGCATCGAGTCGATCAGGACGTTCGCCATGGAGATCTCACGCTCACTCAGATCTGCATCGTCGGGGATGCGGGGCAGGTCTTGGTCCGCTGAGCGGACCTCATCGGCAAAGAACATGGTTTCGAGCGCCAGCAGATCGCCTTCGGGGCGGATGGCCACCAGGTACTCCTTGTTCCTCATGACCAAGGTGGCGATGGCTACTTTGCGTGACTCTTGCATGGCCTTGCGCAAGAGGGCGTATGGCTTGTCGGTGCCTTTACCCTCTGGAGCGAGGTAGTAGGTCGTTCGATAGAACACCGGGTCGATCTCGTCCAGATCGACAAAGTCGGTGATCTCAATCTGGCGGGATCGTTCTGGCTCGGCGGCCGCCAACTCCTCATCGCTCAACATGACATATTCGCCGCCGCCGGAGTCGAAGCCCTTGACGATATTGGCCGACTCGACCTCTTTACCCGTGCGTTCGTTCACCTTCTTGTAGCGGATGCGATCGGAGGTCCCCTTCTCGAACTGATTGAAGTGGATGCTCTTGTCCTGGGTCGCTGGGTAGAGGCCAACCGGGACATTAACGAGGCCAAAGCTCAGCGAGCCCTTCCAGATTGTTCGTGCCATGCCACAATCTTTACCCAGGTCAGACCGGGGATCCACCACCTCTGTCACAACCGCTGGGCACACTAGGTCTCATGTCGTCCACGGTGACCTCCAAGCCCCAGCTCACCCTGGTTGGGCCGGAAGATCAACATGATACCCAGCTACGAGGCAACGTTCCCAAGGACCTTGTGCCCCTTCAACTGGGATTATCCGTCTGGATGCAGCGCAACGCCATTGACCCCAGCGATTACCGCTCAGCCATGCTGGCCATCCGTGCCTCTCTGTTGACGGTTGCCGGGATGGATCATCAAAGCGAGCCCATCCCTTTGTTCGGTCACTCGCCCGAGGTTGAGGTGATGAACTTCGCCTCCTACTTGGCCGATCTGTTTGTGCGAGCATCTGCAAAGGCCAAGAATGAGATCCCAGACCTCATCGGCGGCGTCAGCGAGCATCTGGCCTCGTAGCTAGGTTCTCGATTACGGTGTCTAACTACTCGGCCCCACCGCCGGCTGCGGAATGAGATGCAGCGTCTACTCGACAACGAGGGACAGTAATCCCTTGTCGAAGGGCACTCAAAGCGAGGGAATGTACGGGTTGACAAACTCACGTCCCCATGAAGAGGGGCGGCCTCGTGATCAGCAGATTGTCGTTTACGCTCATCACGGTGCTTGCTGCGACGCACTCCGCGGCCCCCTGGTACTTCATCATCGTGGCGCTGGCCCTCGCCCTGAGCTTCCGCTTCTTGCGCCGAGGCGGCGGTAGGCGAGGTCCGTTTGCTGGCGGTGGTGGGCCGTTCGGTGGCTCGGGTGGGCGCAGCACGGGTTCAAGCGATCCATCAGACCTCTAGCGGCCGGTGAGCGGCTCGACCCCAAAACGAGGACGTAGCGTGACTTCGTGAACTCGAACCGGGATCTGATGCCCTACTTGCTCCTGGCGCTCCTTTTCGTCGCCACGGAACTGGGCATTGCGTTGGGAGCGTCACAAGCGCCGGAAACGCACACGGCGGCGGTATCGGCATCGGCATCGACGTCGGCGTCGGCGGCGACGTCGGACGCCCGCTGTACGGACTCGCTACTCGAATCAACTTGCGTCAGCCAAGGATCATCGACCACCGTCTGGTTCTCACCGTCCGGCGTCAAGCTCCCGACGGGCATTGATACCTGCCTCAAAAAGGAACTGGAAGAACTCCCAAAGGGGGTGCCGTCGACGGGCAATGAAGCCGTCATCCAGAAGGATCTGAAGATGGTCCTTGCTACGTGCGAGGGTCAGCAGTAGCGCTCTGGTTCGTCCTCGTCGGAGCGAGCACCCCGAGGAGCAGATAGGGCGTGAGAGTCCTCGACTCAGATTTACATGAGCAACGCTATGTCCTTCTCCGTGGCCGACCGTTTACTCCTGAATACAAGGGGGAGTTTGTCACCAGCGCCCGTTAGGTATGCGTGGTGTTATCCCTCATTCGGCAATGTCGACCATGAATGAGTCTTGGGTGGGGCCCCAAGACGATTTGGTTCCTCAATGATGGGGCCCCTCGATTATCCGGCCGAAGGAGCCCTGCTTTTCTGCGACCTTTTGCGCGCAACCACCATGGCGTTGGGACCGGGGAAGAACTCGGTCTGGTGTCCGTCCTCCCACTGCACCCGGTAATGATCACCGGCTGTTCCTTGCAGGACCTCGACTATTTGACCGCTTCGCCGGGCGGAGCCGACCTTGGCCGACTCGACGATGATGTGATCTCCATTTTTTGCGTCCATCGATGTCACCTCCACCGACAAACCTACGCTTGGCCGCCGAGGTTGTATAGGGGGTTCGCCTCTCTGGATATGGGCCCTCGGTGGGCGTCACGGGATTGACCTTGAGTTCGGTCAAGGGAAGCCCCAACACCGGCACGACGAGTGATGTACAGTCCCATGCGGGGTCGGCATCACCTCATGGTGATGCCAGGGCCGACCCCCTACTGTCGCCATGCCACCTGCCTGGTGACTGGGTCGGCGATCTCCTGCCAGGTACATCCCGTCGGCCCGCTGCTGCCAAAGTAGAACCGCCAGCCCTAAGGGTGGGGGCATCCAGGAGTCACATATGGACCTCGGAAGGTCGATGGCTCCATGGCCTGCATGCGACCCCGAAGGCCGCAACGGCGTGTCTATTCATGTTGAAGGACCCAGGCAAGGTGCGCGAGATCTCCGGGTTGGCGAGTGTCAAAAGCGAGCAGAACGCCCAGAGAGCGGCAGAGAAGCTCGTCGGCGCACTTGACGCTCACAGATCCCGACCAGCACCTGGGGTTAGACGAATGGCAACGTTGCTACTTCCATCGGATCAAGGGCCTACTAAAAGTGACTCTTGAGTACGCCCTCAATCAGGCCGATCCCCACATGAGCAACCACAGCAGCCTGGTTCCGGTTGCGTTGGGCCGCCCCATAACCGACAAGGACTTCATGACGCCGTATTTGGCGACATTCCTTAACCGTTAAGTGCGTCGTGATTGCGCTTGGATCCCTTGGAGGTGCCAACCTCATAGTTACCATTTGCGCAATCGCTGTGCTCGCAGCGTTGGTCGTCAGAAATCGTGTCCGCAGAAGTAAGTTCCATCCATCAGAAGGGCGCGCATCATTTTCGCAACGAGGTGGAACTCGCCTCAGACTACTCCGAGATGGACGTTCCCGAATACTGCTGGATTCGCACGGCAAGACATTCGGCATAGCTCGTGTCCAGCTGGGCAACGCAAATGTCCTAGTCGACGTAGTCGTAGGCACGACGAGGTACGTCCCAGTCCAGGAGAAGGTGCCCGCAAGCGTAGTCGCAGCGGACCCTGGGTTTCCCTCCGAAGACTTCGACAGACTGGTCGCCCGTCATCTGACCGGGCTATGGAAGATTCAGCACCGGCACGAAGACCCGAAACAACATCTTGATCTGTTCAGCGTCCGTTGGATCGCAGCCGAGACAAATGAAACTCTATTGCGAATCCTGGGGAGGAACTTCGAGCGCAAAGCGAACGCACAAATCCAGCGCAAAGATGGCCGGTGGCTGCACTTCCCCGTCGAAGGCGGCACGCCCGATGTGGCTGTGATGTCCGCCGTGACCCTTGACGGTTCGACCATTGCCCGCTATCGATTCACCCCCTGCGCTAACGCACTTGATCGGCTTAGGGTCATGGCGTTTTTAATATTCGGGCTGTTGCCCATGCAGCCAATCGAGATTGTCGTGGAACCATTCGTCGAGATAAGCGACGAGCTATCTCTGGCGCTGATTGTCTCCGCATTCGAACTTACCGGTTACTTCTGTCAATCAGGAGGTGGGTGACAGGCCGCTCTTGGCGCCACAAACAGGCAATGCAGTAATCGCCATCCACCATTTTGTCATGGCACACGTCGGTATTTCGCTCACCGGCACGAGGCATAGTCCATGAGTAATGAGCTGTTGCACCCTGACAAGCTCTGGTCTAGTGCCGAGGTCTTGGCTCGGCCGAGCCCCCGTCAGACTCTGGTAAGTCCCCTAGCGCTGGATCCACTGATCAACATTGAGGCGACGATCCCGAGTGGGAGCATGCCCCAGTACCCCACGTGAAAGTGAAGGTTTCCGAAGAAAAGCATGAGCAACCACGTTGCGGGGAACGTGGCCACAAGGAATATGAATGCGCCAAATAAGATAGTGCGGATCATGATTACTCCCGTCTTTGTCGATGAAGACTGGGTCGAACCATAATCCCTCGGTCCGTGGCCACCAAGAGACTTCGGTTTTTGCCACGAGAAATCCCCACCCCTCACTCATCCACCAAGGAGGCCACCTGGCCGGTGACGGTGGCGGTGGCACCCAACCGCCGCACCGACCCACCGACCAAGGGACGTCTCAATGAAATCCGTGAGGGAGCGCATGGACATGCATGCCGCCTATCGAGAGGTAGGGAGCTAACGGGCCGCAGCGGAGATCTGCAGGACCACACCCAAGAGTTCGCCCGATTGCTCGGGCTCGCTTAGAAAGCGGTTGACCTATGCGCAATCTGATTCCCACTGGGTTCCTTGGAGCCTCCATCAAACCCAGTGGGAATCAATCTCACAGGCCGCCGGGCTTGTGCGTGACCATTGGCGTGGGCACACCTACTCACTCAACGGTGCGGACGGTAATCCCCCTGCTGGTGTGCTTATCCAATCCTACGCAGTCGTGAGGATGTTTACCTCCTGCCCGTCGTTTGCTAAATGAGATCTCATGAAGATGGGGGGGGGTGTCGCACAAGGTCATGCCGACGTGAGTGCACCATCAATCGGGAAGGTACTACCGGGACGCCAGGCGTCATTGGTTACCATCGGCCGGGGCGCAATGAAAACGAGACATTCAGATGTCCCGCATGCGGTCTACGTATCAGGAGGGAATGAAGAAAGGGATCGGTAAGGACCGCTCACTGCTTCCACTAGCGGTACTGGTAGCCACCCTGCACAGTCTGGATCGGTTGGTCTTCCCTTTCGTCCCCTCCGAGCTTGTTTCGCAGGTTGGGCATAATGAACTTCAAGCGGCCAAGGCGGAGCCAGCCGTAGCGTTCCTCGTAGGCCAGATCGACCAGTTCTTCGGGGGAGAGCACCTGTCCCCGGTGGCGGACCAGCGTGGCAAGCAAACGGTACTCGGTCGGGGTTAAGTCGACGGGCTTCCCATCGAGAGTGACCTCCTGTTGGTTGAAGTCGATGTGCAAGGTGCGGTCATCGAAGGCGGTCATGGCTTCGTGGTTCTTGGCGGACGATACGGGCTGAGGGTCAGCGTCGGGTTCAGTAGTCATACAACGCTACTGGATCATACTCGCCGGGCGTCCCCAAACTGGGTGCCCCCTACCGGCGGGACTGGGCGTCGCAAAATCGATACCGGCCGATCGTCTTGACGCCCTGGAGGCCAAAATCAGCAGCAAATGATTGGAGAGCAGAACGTCGGCCCAATCGGTTCCACTGTCCTTTCACCTAGACGGACAGGCAGCGTGTGTAACACCGGGACAAAGCTGCCCGCTGACGAGGATGGCGGCAGCCGCCAACGAAGCCAGGCCGCCAAGACAACCGTCGCAGCGGCCTCTACAGGCATCGCAATCACCAGTGGGCCACCGATTGGAATAGTTCGGTACTGGGGATGGTCACCCACTGTGATGTCAATTGCCCAGAGTGCCATCACGGACCGTAGGTCAGATCCTGGCCGACTGCCCGAGAACGCCGCCGGGTTGCGACCACGATATTTCGGAATCAGCAGAAGGACTGCTTACTATCATGAGCATCCCTGTCGGCCTGCCAAACGGGCCAGGTAGACCGCCACTGGGTGCCAGGATGCGTCGCTGACGGGGGGTCGGGACCAGGACATGAGGTAGCGTTGGGAGGTGGGAATCAGACCTGCGACTACTTTCTACAAGGGACATTCGGTGGCTAGTCCCCTGATACGCCGGGTAAGTCCTGAGTGACTGCGAAGAGTTCACCAACGGTCTTTGCTCTCAGCGTGGCATCCAATCGATTCGTCATATCATCAAACGTCAGTCGTCCCGTCTCAAAGTGATGGCGCAGTTCCCGTGTCACCCGGTCTCTAT
This sequence comes from uncultured Acidimicrobiaceae bacterium, assembly GCA_963779735.1. Classification (GTDB taxonomy): domain Bacteria; phylum Actinomycetota; class Acidimicrobiia; order Acidimicrobiales; family RAAP-2; genus Bog-473. The sequence continues at coordinate 597,988 of CAVZZJ010000006.1, read as the reverse complement.
CTGCATCAGAGGCCAGCATCTCGGAGCCTTGGCCTTGGCGCAGCCCAGGCAACTGGCTGGTGATGGCGGGCGGTGAGGAACCTGCCTTCTGTAGTCGAGGTCTCGTCGTTGTTAGATACACGACGCTGGCAATGACTCCACCAATGTTGAAAAACACCGAGAGAACGACGAGGATGACGATCCACCTGGTCTTGCCGCTCCCGATCTGTTGAAACGAGGTGTCTGTCCGCCGTGCCGCATCGATGATGGCCCACAGGGGAATGCCTATTCCGACAACCACTCCCAGAAGGATCAGCAGATCTACAATCAAGGCAACCTCAACCGTGCGAACGGGCCATGAGGAGAGCGAACCCTTCAACCTTAGTTCTGCGATGGTGAAAATCAAGGGGCCGGAGGATTCGCAACTCGCCGATACCCAACGGCCCTCGGTGGCGCAAGGGTTTTATCCCGTTACTCGAACCGCTGACCCTCTACGACACCTGCCGGAGTCCCATCGTCACTGGCGACGCCGTGATCGGGTCCTCGTATGCCCCACTGATGTCCACCTGCCGCAGTTCGGCACCATGGGATAATCCCCGGGGGCCAACCCGTCGGCAGTCGGCACTACCGAGTGCTATCCAAACCCCGCATCACCTGCAACGAGCTATTCGCCAGCCGAATCTCCGAGATGCTTCTTCAGTTCAGTGTTGAGCCTGAAGACCGTCGCTTCGGCTTCCTCAGGATCGTCACGGGACGTGAACCCGTAGAGCCAAAAGCTCTTGCCGTCAGCAAGGCAAACAGTTGGCCGATAGAAGGTCCCAGTCCGGATCCTCACCTCGAACTTCTCGATCTCGCCCCAACTGACTCGGTGGTCGATGAAGACGCCTCGCACATACATCCCGTCAGAGTCAAGGTCGATCGTGCCGGTTCGGCGGACCCGGAAGACCCCTAGGAATAGCAAGACCAATCCCGTCGGGACGCAATATGCGGCCCACACCCAGCCGCCTCGCTGTACCAGTGGTCCTAGCAGCCCAACGACGAACAATACAAGGGCCGACAAGATGAGGAGCTTGCGCCGGAACTCGACGGTCTCCTTTTCGAGTTGGATCGGCGATTCCCGAATGCCCGGGAATGTCCGTTTGCTCCAGACCGGGATCCACCGTCTTCATAGGGTCACCGATATACGATCGACACTGAGTAAGAGCTCGACCGATTTGGACCTCATGGCCTTCGACCTGAAGGGCTGGTACCCGTGCCAACAACCTTGCAATCGGGGCGTCGCAATCTTCGCCGTCCCCCGGCCACCTCGGTCATGAAGACCTTCGATCCAGTGACGGGGATTCAAAGCGAAGCTGACCAGTGGTGCCTGTCTCTCATTCAATCCTGGTCGCTCGGTCCCGTGATCACCCTAGTGGTGAACGTCATGGACGAGCTGATATCTAATGCCCTGCAACATGGGAAAGGTCAGGTGCGAGTCGACTTGCAGCTGCGAGACGAGCGAGTTTGGATCGGCGTACGAGACGAAGGGCCCGGTCCGATGCGCAGTGACGACGGCACGTTCCCCCCTCTGAGTGATGCGCACGGCCTCGGGCGGGTTGCGCAAGCGTCCCATGTTTGGGGAGTGAAGCGCCATGACGGTCACGGCTCGACAGTCTGGTCGGAACTAGACATCACGAACTGAGTATGAGATCTATCGTCGTTGATTACAGGGTAATGAAATGAAATGCGGTAATAGATGGCCAACACGAAGTGGCCACCTGTTTGCGAATGGACTAGTGCGGAGCGCTCTGTCGGACCTTGACCAACTCGTTGTCGATCTCCACAGAACGGACCACATGCGCCACCGTTGAGGTGTACCACCCTGCGCCTGTGGCGGTTAGGACGCCTTTCGCATTGATCGCTGCAGCGATCGCATTGAGTGATTTACCCTCGGCATGCTCACCAGCGATCCGCACATCGGATGGCCTCGGGAAGAAGGGGTGCCTGTCCGGCACGCTTACCCGGAGAGCGTGGCAGGCGTGCACGGACTTGGCCCTCTCGCCAATCCGACGGAACTCAAAATGAGGCCGCCGCACTCACCACGTCTACGAGTAATCGCCCGGCCGCCGTTGTGGTGTCCACGTCGGCATCGAGGACGACGAGCTTCCACCCCTTCTTCTCGGCCTGGTCGAGGAGACGGGAGAAATCAGTGGTGCTCCCGCTGCGGCGATCGCCAGCGTTAGGTACGACTACCTTGTCCGCAGATCTGGGCCCCGCCGTTCACGGGGAGTTAACTTGAGGATGTTCCAATAGCGGCGTGCACCCCAACTCGTTCACACTTCACTTCGGCGGGGGGGCCGAGCGCACCATCGAGCTGGCGCAGGGGATGGACCCGACGGACATGTTGAGCATGCTGGACGACGCTCGGCGAACGGGTCGCTCGGTCACCCTGCAGGTGGTAGATGGGGAGTCCAGGGCGTTGATGCTCTACGCCGTGGACGGGCCCAGTATTGAGGCCATCAGCTACGTGATCTCGTCGGGCGATGTCCTTCATTCATTCCTTGATGAGGACGATCTCCCAGAGCCTCATAAATCTGGCCCTGAGCCCTTGCGCTCGGCAAGCTCGACCGATGACCTCGATGCGACAATACCGGACCAAACTGCCCCCAGCCCGACGTCGGCGTGCGTGTCCAATAGTGATTCCACCCCTGAGACATACGGATTTTGCCCACGCTGTGGCACTCGTCACCGGCGATTTGTTCTGCCGCCTCCTCAGCAAGTCTCAACTCCATCTGAAGAAGTCTGGCCGTCAGCACTCGGGCACGCTGCAGCCGCAGCGGAGTCACCGACAGCGCCAGCTGAAGTCTCCCCCGTCGGTGACCACGCCGTCGATGCTGACTCAGAGCAAACGGGTTATACGAGCCCCGCATTCATTATTCCGATGGTCATTGTCGTCGCAATCGTCATTATTGTCATTTCTATAAGCAGCCGATAGGAAGAGATCGATAATCAGAACGCCCTCGTGCTCGTGTGCATAGGCCTCGACCACGTCCGGTTCTTCAGCCAGGATGCCGAGTAGCCCAGTTCGAGTTCGCTTAATAGTGAGAGTGACGCTTCTGCACGAACCGGGAGGCGAGTACACCCACTAGCGAGCGGACTAAACGGGCAGGGCAGTAATCCCCTTGCCAATGTGTTTATCGGCTCCCATGCGGTCGTGAGGACGTTTACCTCCTGCCCCATCGTTTGCCCAACGGGGAGGAACGTGTGTCGGAGTTTCCTGAGCGGGCCCTGACAATCGGAACCCTACCCGACCGCCGTCTTCCGTCTCTCCCTCCATGCCCTGTTCGTCGGAATCGCCCACTTCACGAACCACCAGATAACCAGAACATACAGAATGCAATAGAAAGCGTCCTGAAGCCAAACGTCATTGTTGTCCACCATGGGCCGTGCATCTTCGGGATTCTTCGGGTCATAGCGAACACCTATGAATGATCCGACAGGGTGTCCTGCAAGGTTGGTGGTCGGGAGTTGGACACGACATTGGCAGGCTGGAATCAAGACGGCAAGGTAGTCATAGCTTCCTGAGTCGCCGTCATCGACGTGAGAGTGGCCGACGACCCGGGCCTGGATTACGACTCCGTCTCGGACCAAAGCGGCATTGGCAAGTTGATCTGAGACGAACGTGCCAATGCCATACCCAACCAACCCAAAAACGGCAATCACAACGATGACAGCCTTCAGCGTTCGGCGAAAACGATGATGGGGGAACTTCGCTGGCGGGGATCCTCATCGGGGGCTGAGCTCTTAATCTGCCGGAAGTGAACTCGCCCCGTTTGATCTTGTCCGCCACAGCAATAGTCTATTCGTAACGTCGACATTGCAACAGGGTCTGTGACCGAGACAAGAGACCTCGATCAGAATCTGGACTGGCATCAACTGGCGTAAACGGTCGGACGATCGCAGCCGTGCCCCCGTCGCCGGTACTGGGCGTCGCAAATCGATGCAGCAGACCGGGGCGCCCCCTGAACTGCAAATCGGGTATTAACCGATTACTCGAACGCCTCACCTCGTACGGCACCTGCCGGAGTCCCATCGTCACTGGCGACGGCAACGATGGGGTACGTGATCACAGATGGCCAAGTAAACACCCTGCCGCATGTAGCGGAAGCCCATGGATGGTCACCACCGGGTTTACAATGGATGGTTATCGCCCGATCTCACCATTTCGTTGGGTTACCGCACTATCCCAGAGAGGGTCGCATTTTCGGGACTTCCCACTATGTTATCGATGCCGCCAAAAAAACTGATCGGCGTCGTGAGGCCGCCCGTGGTCGCAGTAAAGCAGTAATCCTCGACACCAGTCTTGGTGAGGCTCGAATAGGCACCAGGTGCGAGAAGCGACCCCCAGTTACTGCGATTGGCGGGTTGCACCGTCACATACCCGGTTGGGGTTGTAATTAGGGCCGAAGAATCGATCGCACCGCACATAATGTCGCCGGAGGGATAAGCAAACGCAGAACTGTGGTCGGCTGGAACAAAAGTGGACTGTTGGCTATTTCCCTCTTCTTCGATTGCCTGTTTCACTCCAAGGTCGTGGTACACCTGTTGCTTCAGCGCACCGGTCAACGGCCAGTTGTCATCTGCCGGTGGTCTTCCGGTATTGACGATGGTCTGAAAGAAATAGGAAAGCTCTGTCCCCACCCTGGTGATGTCGAATAGCATGGGAGGAGCTGCTCGGACTGCTGAAGGTCCGAGGAACCGACTTTCCTCCTCGTAGTCGACCATGTAGGCAACCCGCCAACGGTCGCTGGTACTGGTCTTGGTGAGGACCACTTCTTCGACCATGCCTTGATGCTGGGCGTCAAGACCCGCAACTTCGGCCAGAAACGACAGAGGGGAATTGCTGCTCGATGGGAACGCTGAAGCGAACCGTGTAATCATGCAATAGCCAGGTTGCACACCCACAGCTGTAGTACCCGACAACGGCCTGCTCCATCTCGCCGGTGCTGTAGCTGCTCACCTTGGCCAGATTCTTATGGGCCAAACCTGACGAAAAGCCCGGCCATGTCGTGGAAAAGGCTTGACCAGCCATCCGGAGGTTGAGGGAAGGACCCCGTGCAGGGGCGGCCCCAGATACCAGCCCTCCGATAGCGGTCACCATGAAGACGGTGAGAGCGACAAGCCCGCCCAACAGGGAGCGACGGCTCCACGGTGTCATCGGCGGATGAGACGGAAGGCAATAGAGGCTGCGCTGTCCCGCAAGACACCCCAACGTCATTATTCCGATTCGGCAGGCGTCAGTTCCCTACGGTCCGTCCACGCCCGTCCGTCCCAGTACCACTCTACGGAATCAGAATCCCCTACTGCGGTCCATCCACACTCTAGAGGTTCGGTCGGGAGAGGGGGGTACGAGCTGCTTGACGCCCTGACTGTATTGGTCTGGGCCGAAGTCGGCTGAAATGAGTTGGGCTGAAAAGAGCTGCGCTGGACCGTAGGCGCCGTTGGCCGATTGCGTCTGCGTCGGGTCGCCACCACGATCAAAACGACCAGCAATGCTGCTCCCACTGCCCCGCCTATCTCGTAAGTCGGGATTTTGCTGCTCGTCGACGAGGCTCCTGGTGCATTTGCCGCCTGTCGTGTGGCGAGCGATACGGCATCCGCACTGGTGAGATCGCCTGTGGAAGAGCCAACTATGACCATGAAGATCGTGTCGCCTTTGTCGAAGGTCACCACGTTCTCGGAAAGCGGTGCGCCCGCCGACGTTGTCAGGTGCGCTGTATAGCCCTCAGCCCCGGGCACGCCGGGAGCAGCGAACGTCGTATCTCCAGGTTGCGATTGTAGACCGGCATCTAGTCCTTGTAGCCATGAACCCCGGTCAGTCGCACTCTTGAAGCTGAAGGCAAAGATGAAGATCCCATCTCCGTTGCCCGGCTGACGGGTCCATGACCGTATGTAGCCACCATTGACTTCACCGTCTGAAAGGTAAAGAAGTAGCTTCGCACCTAACTGCTCGTTAATGGGAAGGTAGTTCAGTCCTGCTCCACTTATCGGACCATTGGTCACTCCTGGTGGCGATGCAACCATGCCAGGAAAGGTGCTCGACAGCACGACCGATGGGAGGGTGCTCGCTGCAAGGGCAGCGGACTGTGCAAGGAACAGACCGGCGATGATGCTGGCCAGTAATGCACACAGAAGGCTGGCAGCTCGGCATCGCACGCTTTTTGAGTTCACCACTCTACCGGCAGCACTCATGGCCTTCTGATCTCCCTTGTGGGCTCGTTGTTCGGCAGATTGCATTGAAGTCTGATTCAGAGGACACAACTTCCGGAGAACTATTTCCCAACGTTCGCCCAACGAAGAGGACCGTGCCCCTTACGTCTGTGTGGAGCCTGGAGTCAATGGCACCTGGCGGAGTCCCATCGTTACTGGCAACCGTAAGGATGGGAGGGGTCATTTGTGGTCACGACGAAATGACCGCCTACAGCACGACGGATCTGCGCTCTCGCTGTTATTGGTCGACCACGAACGGGACGTGCAGCGACTTGGCAGCCCTTTCTTTGGCGTGCTCACCTCGGCGGTCGTAGCGGGCGGTCGTCATGACGTTGGCATGACCGACGAACTGTTGCACCACAGAGATGTCGACCCCGGCATCGAGGAGGTCCGACACGCACGACCGGCGTAAATCGTGGGGAGAGAACGGTCGTACCTTCGCCTTGGCGGCCCGAGTCTGGAGGATGGAGTAAACCGCTTGGTCCGTAATCGGGCGGATGGTTACTTCCCCTCGTTGAGTAATCGGGCAGAACAACGGACCGGGCTCATCGCCTCGGGCAGTAATCCACGTCCCCATGGCCTCGGCGGCGCCGTCGTCGATATAGGCGGTGCGCTCCTTATTACCCTTGCCTCTCACGATGAGCGCTCCGGTCTCGGAGTCGTAATCCGACAGCTTCAGTGCCACGACCTCGGCCCGGCGCAGGCCGGCCCCGTAAAGGACGCCCATGAGGGCGGCGTCACGCCGGTCGGCCGGCCGTCCTTGCGGCAGGACTCGAACAGTGCCCGCAGCTCACCTCGAGAGAGCGCTCGGCCATGGCCGCACGGAGGGCCTGGGTGTGCTGGTAGCCGAGACGGTGCCAGGGAAGCTCGTCGATCCCGAGCCGGCTCGAGGTGAGGATCCCCGCCATCGTCTCGAGGGCCGCCCGCTGGGACCGACGGGACCCCGGCGCCAACCGTGCCAGGTAGACGGCCGCTGGGTGCCTGGTGAAGTCGGCGACCGGAGTTGGGACCAGGTTCTCGGGCAGCGCTGGGAGGTGCGGATCAGTCATCTGATCACTTTCTAGAAGCTCCATTCTCATAAGTAGTTTCCATGGTCGATATTCCCTGGTCAAATGGCAAAACGAATGGACCAAAAAGGGTCCAAAGAGGGACCCTCCAAAACGCTCGGTCCTGCGTTTACAGGAAATCCATCTCCAAGTTATCCACAAGCGAGGTCTTCTCCCCGAGGACCGCCTCCAAGGCGACCAGCGCACCCTCCCAGCGGCGCCGAACGGGCTCATTTATTTGCGCATCTGGGTCGGCGAGGAGGGCCCGGATTGACACCGCCAGCTCCTCGACATCGCTTCGCCGCATGGGCCGGGCCACGGCGCCATCTTGTCTCATGGATAAGCGGCGGACCGATCGATTGCCATCCGAACCAGAATGACTGAGTGAGAACTTCACGGTTCGTCATCGGCGTGGCTGCGACCTGTGTGGTGCTTGCCGCATCTGGAACAGCAGCGGCGAGTGTCCGTCCCGCCACGGCGAAATCCTCCACAACGACCGTGCACCTACCTGTTGTCCCTTGCCCTACGACCTTTGCGCTGGCCACTCCACCGTCAACCGTGCCGATTCCCTCTTCGGTCTCTGCGAAGGTTCCGTCCGACCTCGCAACCAAGTTGGCGGCTTACGTCGATACCAGCGATATCATGACCCTGCTCGCACCGAAGGGATGGATCTGTAGTGCGACCTACGGAGCGGACGGCAGCGGTGGCCTGCTCATCCATCCCAGCGGTGAGGCCGTGCCGGGGAGCAGTTGGGGCGCCGGATGGCCTCTTTCTCGCTCGTCCTCAGATGAGGCGATTACAGGTACGCAGCCGGGCGGGAGTGCGACTCAGGGGTTGGGATATGCCTGCACGATTTTTCGATCAGCTGCAGCAGGTTTCGAGACCGCCTTTGGTCACCCATGCCCGCCCCATCCGAGTTCCGAACATGTGCGTCGGATCAGCACTCACGTGTTTGGGTTCGAGGACCCGCCTGGCGTACACGGCCTGGGCATACCATCGGGAGGAAGGAATCCGGCGAATGGGGTGAACATCTATTACCCCTCGACCATTCCAGCAGCCTACATAGCGACGTGCACGATGCCTGCGGCCGAGCACACCGTCTGCACCGTTGTCTTGGGAAAGTTCACTCAGCTTTATGGCCATAGGTGATCGGGCGCGGGAGACGAGGGCACTTGTGCTCGGGGGCGGTCGAACCAACAGGCGGGACGACTCGTCATAAATAGAGACGACGCCGGAAAAAGGAAAGAATGGCCAGGGTGAGGAAGTCGGCAGCAGCTCTTTGTGTCGCCGGTGCATTTGCCATCGCAGGATGCGGAGGCTCGACGACGTCGCCCAAGACTGCAAGCCCTCATCTCGGCGTGCTGTTGGGAGTGGCGGGAGAATGTTCGGGCGACCCGGTGCGCCTTCTCATCCCGTGCAGGTCATCGTCTACCGAGGTGGTCGTATCGTGGTCAAACAGACCAAACTCGGCTCCTTCAACTTCAAGTTTTCTCTGCCGGCTGGACAATACAGGGTGACAACGAACCAGTCCGGTGTCGTTCCTGTGCATGTGACGTTGCAATCCGGTGGGGTTGCTCATGCTTCGGTTTTTGCCGATTGCAGTTGAACTACCACACCTGGAAAGAGTGCCCCGTCCGCCGGGATGGTGGGACAGGTCGACCGGGTCATCAAAACGCCGCTGAACGCACCGGCGATACAATGCCCCATGGCGAACCCTGATTTTGACGTAATGCAACAGAGGGGTCTCGCCGTGCTCCAAGAGGGCCTTCCTCCTCTTCCCAAGGAGCTCAAGCACTCGGACGTAGTCCCGGTTTCATTTTGGACAACTGGCCTCGGTGGAGTGGTTCACCTCATCTTCTTCAGCGAGGACGAGGAGGTCTTTCACCTAGCGGAAGTGACCTTTCAATATGGCCGCAATGAAGACGGATGGCATCCGATAAAAATGCCATCGTTCTGGAATGCCGACCGGACCGGAGCCATTGGGGACCCCAACTTCATGCGATTTTTTCCTGACGCTGTGATCGAAGGCTCTTCCGATTACTTAACCGACGAGCCAGCACCCGGCAGACTCGCCATCGTGATGTCTGGGTTCCACGCTCCCACGGTCGCAGAGATTTGGCTCGTCCAAGGAGGAAGAATCGACAAGCGTCCAGCGTCCGGACACTTCGGGTCGTGGACAATCTGTACTGAGTTGTTCGCACCGCTGCGAGTGGAGGCACACGACGCCGCTGGTGCGCTCCTCGGTGTCGCCGGCGAACCAATTCCGCTCCAGATGGCCTTCCCTGAACCAGCGCTCCGCCGTGTCTCAGGCCACGGAGCCGAACAACTGCATAGGTACGGTGGACGAGTGCGGATTGAAGAGATCGAGTGCTACAAATCCAAGGTGGTTGTGAACTGGCTCATCACTTTGGAACAAGACCCCGATGTCCAGCTCGCTCAGGACCTAGAGAACCATGGCTACGATTCCGCTGATCCCTGGAGCCTTGAACGCATTGAGCAGCACGTGAAGTTGATCGACATACTTGAGCTGACCGTGTCTATTGGTCAGATCTCACTGACCGACGATCTGGGCACGGAGTACGTCAAAGAAGGCGGCAAAATGTCAGAAGGCGGGAGGGTACTTACTCACAGCAGCACCTTCGAGCCTTCGATCCCCGAGGGTGCGAGAGTCGTCACGGTGCATTGGGAGGACCTGGACTTTCGAGTTCCACTCCGCTAATGCAATCGAAAGCACTGCCCCCTTCTCGCAGGGACGGTGCGGAGTTCGGCCGAGATGCAAAACGGGGTCAAATACACCGCTTCCACGGGAAGGCGCAGTCAGACTCTCAGGGCCAGGGCAGTCTCCCTATTGTGTCGTCCCACACCGCCTGTCCGGCATCCGCAGGAATCGGTTCGCCAGCTCTCCGCAGGTCATCGCCGTTAACCGAGTTGTACTCCACAAGTACGGGTTCGACTACGAACGGGCCATCGGGCGGAGGGTCTTGACTCTCTACGCCGCCATCACCCACTAAGGCAGACGGCTCGCCCGCCGTCAGCCAGCGGTGTTGGTGGCGACCATATGGGTCGTTGCACCATCCTGTGAGATGAGCGTTCGCACGTTCCACTGGCCTTGAAGGCTACCCGACTCACTATGAGACTGACCGGAACGTGCCGATATCGGGCGGAGTTCAGGCTGTCTCCGACCGCCGGTCTAGCCGTGGCTGGCCGGCCCAACGGGCTAGGTGGATGGCGCCTGCGTGCAGCGGTGCTCGGTCCAGTTCGTTCCATCCCACCATCGGAGCACCCCAGGCTGAGATAAGTCCGGATACCAACCGGCAGGGGGACGTAGTGGTGGCGGAGAGGTCTGTTGGACGTACACCACCGACGTGGTCTCGGTTGCTGGCGGTGGCTCCTCGGCTGCCTTTGCTTTGCGGGTTAGCTCATCGAGAAAGTCCTCTGGAAGCACGAGGAGTCGGAGATCAATAAGAGCGTGGACGGTGATCGCAACAAGCAATGTGCCGGTAGCCGCCACCATCACGCCGAAGAGCAAGCCGGCGATTGAGGTAGCGCCCACGCCAATCCAACCTTGATACGCATGGGCGGCACCAAAAACCAACGAGGTCACCACGATATCCACGGTGAGGCTTGCCGTCGGAAACGCCCAACGCATGTAAAGCAGTCCGAATCCCCTGTACAAGATCTCCTCACAGATTCCGGCAGTGAGAGCGAAGCCTACAAAGACCTGACGCTCGGCCGGCGACCGTGGTAACAGGTAAATGGCTCCACGTAACGGTGTCGCTACTTTGCCTCTGGAAATCCGCTTCCGGAGGAGGACCAGTCCAATCACAAACCCGAGCACGAAGACCGACAAATAATAGAACGTCCACCCTGCATTGAAACGAAACATCGTGCTTGTGGGCAGGCCGAGAGATCGCCACGATTTTCCGGATAACAGGCCGATCACCAGAACAAGGCCTACAAGTGCCCACTTTCGGATGATCGATGTCCAGTAATACCTGAGCCGGAGTCCGGGGTCGGTCTGGAGGTCGAGCTTTAAGCGGCGATATCGACGCCAGCCCAATATGGGAACGGCAAAAACAAAGCATGCAGCAAGCGCTGTCGCCAAAACACTTGCGAGGGTGTGCACTCTAGAGACATTACGTCACACCAAGTCGTAAACCCCGTTCCAGTTCGATGGCGAATATCAGAAGCAATCCGATTGACACCGGATGGCAACCGGTGACCCTTCTTAAGTTCGCCACACCTAGACACTGCAGCTCACCTTATGGAACGGTGGTCGTGGTAGAGGTCGACGTCGTCGTGGACTGTGCTGATGTCGTGGTCGTTGAGGCGGATTGGGCTGTCGTCGTCGTCGTCGTTCCGGGCGCCGGCGGAGTAACAACTAACACGTTGAAGCCCGCTCCGAGATTCTGGCCTAGAGCCAGCTGCCATTCGGCTCGTACATCCCAGGTTTCGTCGCCATCTTCTGCCACAGCACAGTGCTGTGCCCCAGGACCACATTGAAATGCAGCGGCAACCTGAACCGTGGTGGGCGTCCCAGGCACAACGATGCTGGGAGCCAAGGGGCACGGTCGCTGATATGGACCGAGAAGGCCAGTGCTCGGGGAAAGACCAGCGTCATAGAACTCCATGACCACATCCGGCTCACATCCGTCAGAAAAGTCTCCAACGATCAACGTGTCCGGCAAGACTTGGCATGAAGATCCCGATCGATTTGAAAGCTCCACGATCACTTCCATGGTCTCATTCCAGCTGTAGCTCGAATACTGTGGACGAGCGGTCATCGTCAGGTCGTTTGCCGTGCAGTCAGGGACTAACGCCGTCACGGCAGAGGGAGTGATGGCGATTGAAGTCGAAGTCGATGTGTCGGTGTGGGTGGTCGTAGTATTGGGCGCCGTACCAGTCGTCGTTGTAGACGTCGTCGATTTGAGGGCATGAATCCCTGCCTTGTGAGGTGTTGACCCGCAAGCAGCAAGCGCCGCCGTGACGGCCACGAGCGACAGGGCGAACGTTCCGGCCTTTCCTCGGCTCTTCACATCTAAAACGTAGACCCATGGCGCTCCTGCGGGTAGCCAGACCTCTGGGCCGGTGGAGACAAGAGTCTTTAGACCCTATCGACGCTCTCGATATTGACGCATAGTTTGTTCGCAGGTGTTGCGACCCTTCAGGTGGGCAAAAGCGCAGAGCAGATGGCCAACTCTAGGGACATTGCTCAACGGAAGCGGTGCTGTCCTCATTGTGAAAACGTGGCTGTCGGTGATGTCGCTCCAGGTAGCGCCTGACGGTGAATCGTTCTCTTGCGACGGTGGCGGCCATATTGGTGATCGCCGGGTCGATCGTGACCGGAGCGGCACAGGCAGGCGCCATGACGAACGCTCAAGCGCAAGCCAAGGTGCTTTCTCTATCGAACATGCCTGCGGGATGGATCGTGGATAACGCAAGCGGCGGGAACGACACCTACACGGGATGCATGAAGATCCTGCACACTCAACCACAGGGGGTGGCAATGGCGGGCGCCCTTTATGTCGATGGGTCCGTTCCGGCGCTCGGAGAGATCCTCGCAGGTGGGAAGGGAGCGTCTGCTCGATTTAATGAAGTGAATAGGGTGTTCGGCCATTGCAAGACACTCGGCGCAACCGTCGGCGGCCAAAGTGTCACCGGCACCGTTCAATCCATGTCCTTTCCTGAGGTTGGCAATGCTTCGGGTGCATACTCCGCATCACTGACGATCAAAGGATTCACCCTTGAGGCGGATGTCGTCTATTCGAGGTCGGCCGGTATGCCGGTGAGATTATCTACGAGGACATTGGCCAATCCGATATTGTCTAGGTCGAGGGTTTCGTGAACGAAGCCATTGCGAAGATCGAGGGCGCACGAACAGTACCACCGTACAATGTCGTAAACGCTCGAGGTACCCTCGACTAGCGCAAGTGGTGTCCCACACCGCAGGATGAGCGGCTAGTCAGGGCCAAAGGATCGACATTGATGACAGCAAGCGATTCAGGCGGAGGATAACTGAAAGCTTCAACCCGCCAGCATCCCGACGTGACATTGCGCATTGATGAAGAATGTGGCGGAAAACTACTCCAAGGAGAGCAGCTTTGCGGGAATCAGCACCACGCCAGGAGGGAAAATCAACCTTTCATCAGGGAAGACTCAGGGTCGTGATCGGGGTCGCCGCCGGAGGCGTGCTTACAGTGCTGTTGGCCGTACCGGTCGTGGCCGAGATCTCCCGTCTGACGAGTATTCCGCTCGGTCGAGGCACCGCAACGATTAGCTGGACCGGTAAGGGCGGTACCTCGCCGACAGTCAACTCCATTAGCGGCAAGGCTGGCGGTCTTGCGGTTTCGGCTACCGACAAAGTGCCCAAGATTCCCGGCATCGGCGAGACTCCACATGGCTCGGACCCTACGTCGGTCTCAATCCCTTCGAGCCTTCCCATTGCCGACGTGAAGGGCATCATCGACGGCGCCCCCTTCACGCTTGATATCGTGTTAACTCTCCCGCATCCGCTCTCCGACTCCTCGAAGAGTTCACTGGGCAACGTGACTGGGACTTTCAGGAACCAAAAGCTGACAGCGATCCTCACGGCCAATCCGAACGGTAACAACTTCGACTTTACGGGAACGATCGGCACACTCCACGTCTCGGGTGTCATCGAGAGCCCCTCTCACCACGGAAACAAGGCGACGGCTCACGCCTCATTTGACGTCACTCGGTGACTTTCTGGCGCCCGGCTTGGTCCACCTGGTGGGTGGCTCACGCATTACTGAGCGGTATGCCTAGTGACCTGGCAACTGACGATTGCTACTGCGCTGGGCCCGGATGCTACTGATTGACATCCTGAGGCGCTGTTTCCTGGTGGCAATGATTGTTCATGGCCCCCACCGTTGTGGACGGATGGCAGCCCCCAATGACGTGAGCCGAGCATCCGAGCATGGATGGTTCGGACTCGGTCAACCGGATCGCCCGAAGGAGAAGGTCTGGATGCTGAATCCGCCTCTCCAGATCACCAAGCAGCCAACCAAACCCTTCGACGGCCACAAGTTCAATATCTGCAAAGGCTGCGGCCAGGAGTTCTGATCGAAACCCTTCGGGCCGATGAAAGTACGCCCAGAAGCTGCCGTCGGCGGGGGATCCCGGAACCTGGCTCAATCCCATCTCGACATTTTCGCTGAACGCATCCCGAATGCCGGGTTGAGCAAGTCGTTCCTGGAGCGCGGCATCGAGAACCCAGGTACGGCGACAGATAATCTCAGCCAGGAGGGTTCCGCCTGGTCTGAGCACCCGGTGTGCCTCACGTAATGCCTTTCGTCTATCGCTTGCAGCAATGAGGTGATACAGCGGACCCATAAGCAGAACGACGTCGACGCTGGCGTTCCCCACAGGCAGCTTTCGGGCCTCCGCTGGAACAACCTCGAAGGTCCACCGCTCCGTGGAAGCTGCTCGCTGCCGAGCTACCTCAAGGTGCTTTTCGACCGGATCGAGGAGGAGGACGTCGAAGCCCTTTTCGGCGAGATGAGCGGCGTGCGCACCTGGCCGCCGCCGCCGACATCGAGGAGCCGTCCCGAGGGAGGCAGGAATCGGTCGAAGATGTCCCACGTCTTGAGACGAACCAGATCGCCCCTATCGGGCTGCCAGAGACGAGCATCCTCATCGATCAGCCCGTAGCGTTGAGCACCCTTTCATCGATTTCCATCTAGCGATTTTGCCGCAGCTTCGGCTCAGATGCTGACGAGATGGCCATGGTTGATCGAGTGACTCAGATCGGTGTGGAAGGGTTACGGCGAACCCACTGCTTGACGCTGTATGTCCGCTCAGGATTCCGTGGTGGTCTGAAGTCGGATGTCTCACCGATGAAGGAGAATCCTGCCTTCTCGGCAACCCGCTCGGAGGCAACATTGCCGAGCATCGTTGCCAGGCTCACCGACGCCAACCGGTGCGTGTCAACCTTTTTGAGACGGTTTCTTCATCGATTCAGTGAGTCGGTGGCCTCCTCTCCGGGTTGATTGATCCACGCCACGCCTGGAAGGACCGGTGGCGTGGGGATCTTGCGGACGAATCGTTCTGGGTGCTGGGCATAGGCGTCGAGAAGGACGACCCCGCGTTGTTCTCGAATGGCTTGCGCCCGGCCGTAGTGCACGTCGGCGGGGGTATGAAATCCAATGCCCGAGTGACGATGATCGTCGTTATACCAACGGAAGAATCTGGCGCAGTGGGCCTGGCCGTCCTCGAAGCTGCCGAAGCGATCAGGGAAGTCGGGTCGGTACTTGAAGGTCCGGAACTGCGATTCACTGAACGGATTGTCATTGCTCACGTGGGGCCGGCTGAGCGACTTGGTCACGCCAAGGTCGGCCAAGAGGTGGGCCACTCCTTTGGCGATCATCGGTGACCCGCGGTCCGAGTGAATGGTGAGCTGATCCTTGGTGACACCCTGCTTGGCGATCGTGTCGTTGATCAGGCGCTTGGAGAGCTCGGACCGTTCGGCCCGGGCCAGCATCCAGCCCACGGCGTAGCGGCTGTAGATATCCAAAATGACATAGAGGTAGTAGTACGTCCACTTCTCGGGACCGCGCACTTTGGTGATGTCCCACGACCACACGGAATTGGCTCCCGTGGCGATGAGCTCGGGTTTCTTATGCGCCGGGTGGGTGGCCTGGCGCCGGCGCTCACGCACCTCGTCGTGCTCGTGCAGGACCCGGTACATGGTGGAGACCGATGCCAGGTACCTCCCTTGGTCGAGCAATTTGGCGTAGACGCTCGCCGGTGCCTCGTCGACGAACTCCTCGGACTCGAGCGTCCTTTTGATCTCCTTGCGCTCGACCTCGCTGAGCGCCCGGGGCTGAGGGGTGGCGACCCGCTCGGGTGGCTGAGGGGCCGGGCTCTGGCGATGCCGTCGATACCAGGTGGCCCGGTCCGCCCCCACGCTCGCCAATGCTGCCGTTGTCCCCACGAGGGGGGTGAGCTGGCCGATGGCCTCGTCGATCATCTCTGCTCGCCGTTCTCCGCTGTGCTGTCCGTGGCGAGTTGCTCCAACAGCGCGGAAAGTTTTTTCTGGATTTCGACGACCTGTCTGGACTTGTCGAGCTCGTTGCCCAGTCGGTCGACCTCCTTGTTCAGGCGGACGATCTCACGGTCACGCGGATCGGCCTTCCCTCGTCCCGCTGGCTTGGCCAGGGCCGCCTGTGCCCCCTGGTCACGTTGGCGACGCCAGGTGACGATGAGCGAGGAGTACAGGCCCTCGCGTCGGAGCATCGCCCCTCGAGCAGATCGGGGCAACGCGTCGTATTCGGCCAGGATCTTGGCCTTGTATTTCGCCGAGAACTGCCGGCGCCCCGAAGAGCGCTCGGGGACCTCGGGGTCTGGTGGAGCTGTGTCGTCCATCGCACCAGCATGGTGGCGCGCGCGGTCACGGTGGTTGATTGTCGTGGTCATGGGAGAAGTTCCTTCTCCGCCCTCTCAGCTCATTGATTTGTCAAGGCAAACCGTCTCAGTCAAGGTTGACACAGAGGGAACTCAAGGGTATCGAATCCCCATTGAATAATCATCATCAACGCACTCGTGGCTACCCCACGGTTGCGCCCCCATCGGGCGACCCAGTACCCAGCACCTGGCGGTCGGTCCTTGGCGAATATAAGGCTTATGGCTCCCAGGAACTGCCCGTCTTCTGCTGCGACAATGGCGAAGGGAGCGATCTCGCCTCGCTCCCACAGTCCGTCATGGGTCGAGATCCATTCACGGGCATGTTCCTCGTAATAGGGCCAGGGGATGGCGTCGGTCCAGCGAGAGATCTCCTGATCCTGACAGGCAGCCGTCACATCTCCGACGTCCCTCATTGCGAAGGGTCGAAGCCGAATAGTGGTTCCATCTGTTAAAGACGGATCTGGCTTGTGCAGGTCAACCATTTTTCAATCATAAAGGAGACGCATCAGCTAGATATATGTCGGCTTTAGTGGCTACTCAGCTAGGAGACGGACCAGCCATGGGACCGCTCTCTTTGCTGATTCGACGGCGTCGTGCTCGCTCGGGTATTCCCGACCAGAGAAGTAGCTGACCGGGGTCCAAGCACCCATGTCCTCGGGGTCTCGGCGGAACTCTTCAAATCCAAATGTGCCGTTAGGACGAGAGAAGATGTCAACGCAGCGATTACCTTCGCTCGTCTGGTGACTGGCGAGCACCAACCATGATTTGTCGAGTCGTGACGACATGACTCCGAGCGTATTATTTTACGGTCCCGTCCCTTGAGACCCTTGTAACTGAGGGGTACCGACGTCACCGGGCGCACGAAGAAAGGGACACCGTCCGCGCGATCTAGTGCTGGTCACACTTGTTGGGGCGGATGCCGTAGTCGTCCTTCCTTGGCGTCTTCGACCAACGCACTGAGGGCGAGATCCCTTTGATTCATGACAGCGGCCACCCGGCCTACGAGGGCATACTGATCCACCTGGTCGGCAACGCCTTCGCAGTAGATCAAGACTAGGGCAGTCACGGCGAAATCGTGATCTGGAAAGATTAGGCTCGAGGGGAATCTCCACACCTTTCCATCAGGGCCCAGGTATTCGAGGTAACCACGGGGGACGACGTCTTCAAGGTTGCCACTTCCCGCACTGACCGCCCATATGCATCCGTCGTCTGGGAGAAGACCATCTATCACACAGCGAGCAGCAACGTGAGTGCCTTCGGGCAGGTTGTTGCCGAGATATGACGTGTAGGCAGCAACGGCCTCTTCCTCAGTCCTGATATTCACAGTGGGAGATATCCGCAGTCTACCTTCGCTGGCGACGGCCTCTTGCCTGTTGATTGCCTGGACCGCTGACAACTACGCTTAGTGCTTCGACAACGAAGGCCCTGGTGATTGAAACATGACCAAGGCACGCACCGCTCTAATCATCGTGCTCGGCATCCTCGTTGTCCTCTGGATAGTCCAGATCATCAATAACGCCGATCATTACAGGCTTACCTACGATTACGGCATACGACCACGGATGGTGGGCGACCTGCCGTACATCTTCAGTGCTCCGTTGCTCCACTTTTCGTGGGCGCACATCGAAGGCAACTCGGTCCCTTTGGTTGTACTTGGGTTCTTGGCGGCATACCGAAGCATCCCCAAGTTTATAGGCGTGACCGGTGTCGTGATCGTGACGAGCGGCCTCGCTTCCTGGCTCTTCGATTCACCACACAGCGATGCGGCTGGCGCCAGTGGCGTCATCTTCGGCTGGTTCGGCTATGTCATTGTCCGAGGCTTCTTCAGCCACAACAAGGTCGACGTCGTCGTTGGCGTGCTGGTAATGATTTGTTACCTGCCGATTTTTACGCTGCTATTGCCCGCACCCGGTCTCGGTTATGAGGCCCACATCGGCGGTCTGGTCGGCGGCGTCCTGTGCGGGTGGATCTTTCGCACCAGAAGTGCGTCTCCAGCGGTTACTGCTGGGTCAGCCCCAAGCACCTTAGTCCCCCCTGCTGCATCGACTCCATCGATTAGCAAAGTCGAGGCCGAGCTGGCGGCACTTAGGAAGCAAATGCTCAGGCCACACGATGATACCGATCGAACCTAAAGGTCAACTGTTGCCCGAACTGCGGCGCACAAGCGGTGTCCGATGTGTCATTTTGTAGCGAGTGCGCACACCGTCGATAGAAGGCACCGACCGGCGACTTTGATCTGACTGTTGAATCAGGTGCTACCTACTTCCAGCAGGTGTGGCCCGGTTGTTATTCACATTGCCGACGTCTTTACTCACCGGGTAATGCTCAAGGGTCCCGGCCGGTGGTGGCCGCAACATCGCTTATAGCTCACTACGGTCATGAAGGGCCGGATCTAACCAGCGATCCCACACATCGCTCTCAAGGATGACCGGCATGCGGTCGCGGATCTCGTGCATGTCGGGGTTGTCCGATGTCGTGATAATGGTGGCCGACGCCAACCAGTGCCCGTCGGGGGCCTTCCAGTGGTCACCCAGACCGGCAAAGACTATGGGCTGGCCGTCGGTGCGGCGAAAGGCGTAGGGCTGCTTGGCGTTCGCCACCCTCTTCCACTCGTAGAAAGCATCAGCTAGTACCAGAACCCGCTTGCGTTCGAACGCCGAGGCGGTGCTACGCCCAGATGTACTCCTCAGCGATGGCGCCATCGCTCCATTTCGCTACGGTGACCATGCGGGCGCCGTTGTCGAACTCCCCGATGACGCACGTCCACTCTCCAGATCCGAACCTGATCGGGTGTGACGTGATCTGGGGTGGTGTTCCGCCCCCGTTTTGTTCGACGTATGACTTCATGGCCTCGATGTGCTCCTCGATGCCGTGGGTCGTGGGCTGTCCTTGCCAGTCCACTAGGACATCGTCGGTGTGATGGTGGGCGAAGACGCCCGTCCAATCGGCATTGTTCCAGCCCACGAAGTCGAGGTCATCCATGCCTTGAAGATTTCTATCAACCGAGTCGTTCGGCATATCTAGCGTGCCTCCTGTGTAATCGAGCCATCAGCCGCTCACGCTCAACGTATACCAGAGGGCCGGGACGTGGGCGTGGCCAACAGGAGAAGCGCCGCCCCTACATGACCTAATGCCCTATTTGCAGTAGTTCGACTCGTGCGAGTATTACCCTGTGAGACGTGCACTGCCGTGGGTGCTTGTCGGCCTCGTCGCAGCCGGTGCTGGGCTCGGCATGGGGATCGGGATTGCCGATCAATCACCTGTGTCCCCCCAGGCACAAACCGATGGCGCCCGGACCGCAACGGGAGGGACCTGCCACGGGACCTCCAGCCCCACCCCACCAACGACTACTACGTTTCCTGGGTACTCGCTGCAGAACGCCATGACCGGCCCACAAATAGTCGGTGATGCGAGAAGGGACGGCTATAACAACTATGCCGCAAGCGGGCCCAAGGTACTGCCGCCAGCCGGATGGATAGGAGCCAGTCACATTGTGGTGACCAAGGACGCCCTCGAAGAACTCGGCTATAGCGACCCAGCCCACCCGGGCGTCACCGGGGCGGGAATGAATATTGCCCACGACAAGGTGAACAGCTATGGCGGATTCACATTCTGCTTCTCGCTCTCGGGTAATAACTGGCAGAACGTCGCCGTGGTGTTTATAGCTTGGCCAGCGGACAATGTATGGCAGGAAGGAGAAATAGACTTCTTGGGCGGCACTCCGCAGCAACCGGGGATCGACGTCTTTCAGGTTGGGGGGTGTAACCCAACCAGCGATCCGTGCAAGGTCGAGTGGCAGTCACCGTGGCCATCGAGTATCGGAAGCGGCCTGCATGAAGTCACCGTCCTTTGGAATCCGACTGCCGGCGATAGCTTCTATCTCGATGGGGTGCTCTTGGCGATAGCTCCACCCAGTGCGACCGTCGGAATCCCTTCAACTCCTCACATACCGGCAATGCAGATACAGGACCTGGATCAAAATGGTTCAGTTCCCCAATCGTCTCCCTTGACGGCATCGCTTTACTGGGTAGCCAGTTATGCCTACGACAACTCGCCAAGACGGACCGGTGCGCACGCAGCGACCTTGGCTGGCTCGGTGTAGAGGGCGACTCGATCACACATGGAAGACAGATTACGGGTCGCCTAGCCGCTCCTGGCGTCTCCAGGGACCCGATGTAGGAGTAATGGACTGCGGCCTTGAAGGCGAGCGCCGCTTGAGTTAGCACCAGCTCGTTACGGCGCTCCCGCACCCGGTCGCCCAGCTCGGAGGGGGATGCCTGAGCGATTATGGGCCAGGCTGTCGAATCCCCACGGAGAACCGGCAGTGGAAGAGTCCCCGAGCGCGTCTTGGTGAGCGTCTAGTTATCGCTTGCTGGACGTGCGACTAGCTGGAAAGACCCACTACAGCGTACTCATGCACCCACGACACGTCCATCGGCCCTCTTGGTCGCGTCGCGGTTGGGAGGACCCACGGCGGTGGCAGCTGGTGGTAGTGGTCGCGGTGGGCGGAGTTATCTATCCCTCTCGTCCGATTGAGCGGCGCGCCTCCACCAAGTTGCCGACCGTCGCGGTCGACGGATTGACCGACTGTCAGCTCGACAAGTTGCGTGTGCACTTCGAAACGATGGGCGAGACGGGCAAATACGCCATCGTCTGCGCGGAAATTCGCGCGCCGCGCCTTCGCAATAAGGGCGGAGGGCGAATCAAGGTCCGAGGAAGAACGGCAAGGCACGGGCGGCACCCCTCCGGCCTCCACCACCGAGAGGATGAAATTGAATGAGGCCATCGCCCAAGCCAAGGCCGAGGGTTACGACTACGACAAGCAGGTTTCCCATCGATATCAGGAGTCCATGAGCCCTCTGGAACTCAGGATGGTGAAGAAGTTGGTGGACGACACCGCCCAAACATTGCTTGCCAAGGGCGACTACGACGGGGCGGTCGTGTTCAGTGCTCGTTCAAAGGGTATCCAGCGGGCGTTGGACGAAAAGGCAGCATTACGCAGCCGGGAGACATCATGAGGGACGACGCGAGCACCGCGCCCAGTCTTGAAGAGGTCTGCGGAAAGTCCGCGGAGGCCCTCATTGCCGAGGGCACGGCGAGCTGGACGGCACAGAAGGCAGCGGTGAATCCGAGCTTGGAGCCGTGGGAGCTGGTTGTCTTCAGGCCAGATCCCGAGGTTGCTTCGATCCTTTCTCGATTTGCGGATCAGCGCGCCAAGATGCCTTGACCAATCCGACCCCCGACGACGGCTAGCCTTCTGACGTGACATCGCACAGCGAGACCTCGTGAGTCTCGAATACGCATGTGAGAAAATGAGCCAGGTAATCGATGCGCTCGCCACTGGATATGGCACATTGCAGGAGCGCCTTGCCTTTGCCATCGATCCACCATTCGACGGTGCCGTCCACGATGCCCAACTGGAGGGCTATCTTTCCTCGGGCTTACTGGCCCAAATGGAAGCCGTTCAGCTGAGGGTATCCGCACTCGACCCAGGTGCCGAAGGACAAGGGAGGATCAGCGCCACGTTAAATGCAATGCCTGACAGCGAAGCCGCCGAAATAGCTTCGGAAATGATCGAAGTTGCCTATCGCATATGGCGTGAGGGGATTCGGAGCGGCGTCTATTGGTGGTGGAGCGATGACGAGTAGGTTTGTCAGCACCGGGAATCGCGCCAACTGTCCAGCACCTGGTTGGCTTTTGCGAGACCACCCGATCGCCTAGCTCCGATCAGATCGCCAGCGTGCCTGTCGCACGACCACACCGGTTTCCACGCGCTGGAGTACCTGTAGCGTCCCCGCTAGGCCACAGGCGCCATGCAGCGCCCCGCCTGACCCGCGGGATTCTCGTACACGAAGCACCAACACCGACCCTCCTGGGCGAAGATCCCCGGTGCCACCTGGCCCACGATGCCCAGCTGGTCGACCCCGCTGTAGATCGAGTACATGGCCATGGTGGAGGGTAGCGAGGTGGCGTCGTTCTCGGGCAGCGAGGAATGTCCGCCGTCGATGTGACGGGACCGCGGGCGGCTGGCGAGGGCGACCGCGTCGGCGGGCAGCAGGACCGGGTACGGTGGGTCGGGGCAAAAGGCGGAAATGAGGAGATCATGGCAATGCCGCTTTTCACAGCGCGGGCCGGATGGGACGGAGAGTGGTGGGTGATCGTCGTCTCGGACGTACCAGGGGCGCTGACCCATGTGCGACACCGCGACGATGCGGCAGCCAGGCTCAGGGAGGCCATTGGGCTCTCTCTCGACATTCCCCAGGACAGCTTCAATGTCCAGGTCGATTTCGACGTCATTCAGGGTCCAGCATCCCTACAGCTTGAGGGTATTTAAGAGCCAAGCGAGGGCGCGGCCCAAGACTGGGGAGAGGGATTGATGGCCAAACCGGGCGGAGCTAACCACCCCGGACCGTCGGTGGAACCGGGGTGTCCGTCACCGCACCAAGGGGGTTTCCACATTGCGAACAACTCCACAGGCTGCACCTAGGTTGCCTGGCTAATCTCATCCTCTGTGGAGGGCATCTTCGGCCTCATCGTCTGCCATTCCTGCGGTCGCACCGGACCCGGCGTCGACGAGCTGATCGCCATGCCCGAGATGGAGGTAGAGGCTCTCCGGGCGGGCTGGCGCTACGACGAAGAGGACCGGTGGATGTGCCGACACTGCCAAGCCAAGGGTGGATGGTTGAGCGAGGCATGGACGGCCCCGGCAACCGTCAGTGGGCAACAGTTCGGACGCGAAACGCCCCCGCGACCGTAGAGAAAAGTCCGGGGGCGTTCGGTCGCCAACCCTCAGGGGGGAGGAGGGGCGACGGGTCCACCATATGGGTCGGCCATGAGGGTCCAGACGCGTATGGCTTTGCGATCGTGTTAACTTTTGGTCCGCCTGACCCCGGGCTGCTCCCTGGCGTGCTCATCCCGAGTTGGTCGACGCCGAAGTAGATCAGTACATGGCCAGGGGGGAAGGTAGTCTCCACTCACCGTCCGATGGATTCGGACGTGGGATGCAGGAGGGCAAGAAATGCTCAAGACCGAAGCCCGCGAAGTTGAGCGAGAGCGTGAGTTGGAGCGTGAACGGGAGCGGGAGCGCGAACGGGAGCGGGAGAGGGAACGCGAACGGGAGCGTGAACGGCGGCGCTAGGACACCCGATGCCAAGTCGCTCCGTAGCCAGCTCTGCCGAGCGGCTGGTGACCTAGGGACGTTGAGACAGCCGAGATGGACCCCGTGAGCGACGGCGGTCGCACGGCGGGAAGGTTCCACCGAAATAAGAACGAGGCCCTGGCGGGCACCTTGCGGGGCCTCAGTGGGAAGCGGCACTAACCTGGGTCCATGGCAGATGCGGTGCGGTTTGAGGATTTGGTGCCGGACGACAAGTCGGCATTTCTGTCTGAAGCCCGCGCCCGGCATGCCAACCTCCACCAAAGCGCCGCTGCGTTCGACATCAGTGTTCCGCACTTGTCCCCGGGATGGGGCTGCGGCAACTGCGGGTGGGCGTATCCGCTAAAGGACGTGCTGATCGACAATGGGGAGCCGCAGTGTCCTCACTGCGAAACCTCAGGATGGCTCTACGTCATCCCGAGAGATGAAGCGATTAACAGCGGACTAGCTCCCGACTGAGTTGCACTGACCTTCCTTCGTACTCTCCCGATCCCTGGTTCTTGTCGGCATGGTCCTGTTTATTTCGGTCTTCATCTAGCTCAACAGGCGTGCCGTGAGTGCTCGTCAACCTCTCCCAGGCCCGGCCACTGGCCCGTGTGCCCCGCAACGGCAATCCCTGGCGCTTCCCCACCCTCGCTCCAGACGTCGTGGGGGGGAATTCGTCCAGTGGCGACTTGATTGTTATTAGCACACTAGCTAAACTCGACATATGGATGACGATGCTGGTGTGTTCCGGGCTCTCGCTGACCCGACGAGACGTCAAATTCTCCAGGATCTCCAGAAGGGCGAGCTAACTGCCGGTGAAATCGCTTCACGGTTCACCATCAGTGCCCCTTCCATCTCCCGGCATCTGGGGGTACTCAAGAATGCCGGTCTGATCCTTGAGCGCAGGGATGCCAATCGGATCTATTACTCGCTGGTCGAGGAACGACTGGCCGTCTGCGTCGGCCAGTTCCTCTCGGTCGTGTGCCCCGAACAGATCGTGCTCCGCCAGCGGCGCAAGCGGAAGGCAAGCGCCACTTCCTCCAAGTCGAAAGGGGTCTGAGATGCTCACCAACGCCGTCGATTGCACCATAGAGAGAAGACTGCTCGTCAACTACCGAATCGACCCCGAAGTGGTCATGCGACAGCTCCCTGCTCCCTTTCGCCCCCAACTGGTTTCGGGATGGGCGGTTGGCGGAGTGTGCTTTATTCGCTTGGGTGGACTTCGACCAGCCCGTATCCCTTCAGCTCTCGGCATGACGACCGAAAATGTCGCCCACCGCTTCGCTGTCGAATGGGACGGCGACCAAGGCACCCAGGTGGGCGTGTTCATACCGAGGCGGGACACCAACTCCCGCATCACTGCTCTCGCTGGAGACAAGATATTTCCCGGCGTTCACCACCTGGCCCGGTTCAGCGTTCACGAACACGGATCGGACCTTCGGATTGGAGTGGAGAGCCGGGATGGGACTCTCGGGCTGTCCGTGGTCGCTCATGAGGCCACCTCCTTGGGGGGCGGACTCTTCGGCGCCCTTGAAGATGCCGTCGCCTTCTTCCGTCGAGGGTCACTTGGCTATTCACCGAGTGCAATGACCGATCGTCTTATGGGAGTGCGTCTCCAGAGCCAGAGGTGGGATGCTCGTCCGGTAACAGTGGAGCATATGGCCTCGACCATGTTCGACAACACGAGTCTGTTTCCGAAAGGTTCGTACACCCTCGATTTTGGGCTAGTCATGCGCAACCTCCCCGCCCGCTGGCACAACGAAGGACCACTGAACTCTCGGTCAGAGGTGAGGGTCGCGTAGTTGTCCTCAGCCTGACGTCTTCCAGCGGTACTGGTGAATCAGGCCGGGCTGGTAGGCCACATACGACGGCGTCGTCCCAGTAGCGATTTCGAAGCTGACGCACCCAGTAGCGCACCCGTTGGCAGCGATCCCCTTGATGCTTCCGAGGTCCGGTGTCTCGACCGGAACGATGGACGGGGAAGCATTCTGACCATCGGGGAAACCAAGTGTGAAGTCGAAGTCATCTGGGCCATTCTGCGATCCATTGCGATCGGCACATACCTCCACCTTTGCAACTGCATACTCCTTGTCGCTGCTTGGGGCCAGAACGTTCGATCCAGGGGTGACGGGCATGGTGAGAGACTCCACCGTGACGGCATCAATTCCCGTGTTCTCTGGGTCCCCTACCGCCACCTTTGCACCCATAGAGGCGTACGTAGGTACCTCACTCGACTGAATCTGCTGGTTCAGCTGATTCACGCCGTGGTCGACCGCAGCGATCGCGACGAAGAAGAGGGCGGCGCCGAGAATACCGACGATGCCGATCACCAGGCCCGCAATCGCTAGCCCGTCTCCGGTCTGACTACCCCGTGATTCCTTGATGTTCTTGCGGGCGACGAGAGAGAAGATGATGGCAAAGATGGAGCCGAGTCCGGCGAACCACACGAGCGAGAGGACGAACGAAGCAATTGCCAACCCGTTGGTCTTTGGCGGAGCGGCCACTGATGGCACGTAGGACGGAGTCTGGGGATATAGCCGTGCGTCACCGGGGAAAGGGGGCGCGGGCGGCGGCGGGGCCGGAGCCCGATAGTTCGCATGCGACTCGGGCGGATACCACTTATCGTCGGACGCCTGCCACCATCCCGGACCCTGCGAGGTGTCGCTCATGCTCTTCCCTGGCGCCCATCACGGCGAGCCCATCTCGCCATGGTCAAGAAAGTGTGCCACGAACCAAGCAGAGGTCCGTGTATTCGCCACATATGCCGAAAAGGCATATGTAGCTCAAATGGTCCATTTAGGGGTGCAGCCCTTCGGATTGCTCTCGTCAGATTCCTGGGCGCCATCACCGTGACGGCAGCGACGCCCTAGCCTGATGGCATGACGGGAACCGTGAACGGCGCCGGATTCGGGGTGGGTATCGCGTTTCTCATCGTCTTTTGGTTCGTAGCAGTGATTGGCTCCTTGGTGACTCTGGTCATCGCTCTTGTGGACATCGTCAAACGACCTGAGTGGCAGTGGAAGCTCGCCCGCCAGGAGAAGGTTCTCTGGCTCCTGTTGGTAATTCTCGTCAACGTTCTCGCCATTCCTGCACTGATCTATTGGTTCAACGTACGTAAGAAGCTGATCGCGGTGGAGCGATCTGCGGCGAACGGCGAGTTCGGGCCGGGTCATATGACCTACTCCGGTTGGGAACCCGATTTTCTTCCGTCTCCATATTCAACGATGGCGCCTCCAGGTTGGTTCGCCGATGAGGGTGGTGAAAACCAGCTCCGATGGTGGGATGCGACTCGATGGACGGAGCACGTCTGGAATGCAGAACCTCCTAACCCCCAGAAACGAGTAGCCAATGAACCCTCGGGGCCGCGAACGGGGATTCTGTGTGGAGCGGACCACTTCCATCCAGCGTGGCGTGGAGCAGTCAGCGCCGAAGGCCATCTACTCGATGGCGTTCATGCTACATTCACAGGACTACTCGGTATCATCGCCTACAACGCCTCGCCGAGCACCCCAGGACAGGGTTACTACCTCTACGGAGCGGCGGGAGAACTCGGGGGGTTCGGCAACGACGAGTTCCTTAACTACCTGGGCGACCTGACCACGGTGAACCTCAGCCAATCGTCGGCATGGCGACCACACCCTCGGGGGGCGGGTACTGGATGGTAGCCACCGACGGCGGGATCTTCTCCTACGGCGACGCGCCGTTCTATGGCTCGACCCGCAACATAAAACTGAACAGCCCGATCGTCGGCATGACCCCCACCGCTGACGGGAAGGGCTACTGGTTCACCGCCTCGGACGGCGGTGTCTTCTCCTACGGCGACGCCCCGTTCTTCGGGAGCCTCGGCGGGACCGGGGTCGACGACGTTCTGGGGATGGCCCGCTGATTAACTCGGAGCCAAACGGGTAACTCCGCCGAGACTTGAGAGTTGAGGTCCTAGTTGTGAGCGGGAGGCGGTTACTGATCCTGCGTATCGAGATACGCACGTTTTGCCCGAAATCGGATCAGATTTCCAACGACGGCGACTATAAGGGCAGCCGCCAAAAGCACAGCCATGATCACGAACAGCCGAGCTTGGTTAATGTGGCCGGTCATGATCATTCCTAGCGGGATGCCACTTGCACAGCCGATGAACACTCCGAGCACAATCAACGCCAGGCCGATTCGATACTGTAAACCCGCTCTGCGCCACATCTCAGCCATGAAAGCGAGGTCTCTGGCGGAGGTGCGCCCATGGGTTGGAATGTCCGAGCGGACCAGACGCCATATTCAATCATGGGGAGGTGGACCTGCAGCGGTCGGCGTCCCCATTGGCAGCGAACCGGCGAACGACACTTGTCGATACCTACGCCTGCTACCGCGCGCGATGAGGCTCCCGACGAGCGCCACGGCAATGAGAAGAAGCCCAACGACCCCTCCGGCAATCCAGCCGCCGAGAGCAAATGCCTCTTCGGATGGCTGCTTGGCGATTACGAAACTTGCTTCCGCTGAGGAGCGGATACTGAGGGAGTACGTTCCAAACTGATGCACATTGAACTTGAGCGCCCCAGCGTAATGATCACTTCCATCGGTGATTGCGTCCGCGCTCGTGTCCACGTATACATAGAGATGAGCGCCCGATTGTGAGGTAACTGATACATCCAAGGGGTCGATGGTCACGCACAAGCTTACGGGGGAACAGTCGTAAAGCCCTGCTTTCGCAGCGTGTTCGAAGACCACGTACGTAGCTGGAGGCAGCGCCAGATGAACGGTCGACGGACCAGACAGAGTCGGCGAGTGCTGAAGGTAGTCGCGTAGCCTGACGGCAATAACGGGGACCGTGGTTGCCACAAGCACAAACCCAAGCAATCCGCAGATGACTCGCCGAGTGGGGGTGAAGCGACGTTCAACAACCTGTGACCAACTTCCCGATGAATTGGTTAGTACCCGAGACGGCTTTTGGGGAACCTCAGCCTGACCCAATGCCTCAAGGGTTTGGACGACGTCATCAATGTCGCTGACCTCGTAGAAGACGAGTTGGCCCGCTTTCTGCGGTGGCCTAGGAGCGAGGCCCAGGAGAAAGAGGATGACGTGAAGGATGATCCCGACTGCGCGCGAGAAGAAAGGGTTCTCGGTCGAACTCGGTGGCAAGCCGAAGGTGATCGTTCCTCGACCATCGGTTCGTCGCCAGACCTCGTGAGGCGAGGGAAGTGTGGCCGTCTCCAGCTTACGGAACGGTGGTCCAGTAAGAACAAGCGCCCTGGCCGGAGTCAGTACGAATGTCGTCCTCCGACTTTGTGACCGCCGCACAACGGGACGCACCATCACGATGCACGCGAGCGCCACGGCTGGTGGCAGAACCCTCAGAGTAAGCGTCGAGAACGTGGTTGAGGCAAAGTACGCGACTCCCCAATAGGTCAGAGTTAGCCAGATTCCAACGACAATGAACCACACATCTTGACGGTCGAGTCCCCGAGTGGCAATTGGCCCTCCGCTCCACAGCACGACTTCGTCTGGGTCAAGCACACCATGAACGGCTGCCTCTGGGTCCCAGGTGGACGTCACCGAACCATCCTGCACTACCGGTGCTAGCTCACTTGGGACCGTCGCCAGGAAAGGAGGACCGCGGCACGCGCCCGCCAGCGTTCGATAGCCAACCTTCCGACCGGATCTGGCTGGGTGTGATACCTGGTGCCAGCGAGGACTCCCGCTGCGTATTCGGTGAGCCGATCTACGTCTTGCGGCTTCCAACGGTGAGTAGCCGCCCAACCCCGAATCTGGTCAACGTCCCAACGGTATCCATGATGCTTGAGGTGCTTGAAGGTATGGATCGTCGCCGCCCGAGCGTATCCGCCCGTTAGGTCTTTCACTCTCTTTTCAACCGGATGCCACCGTCTCGACCTCCACGTAACGATCACGGCCCAGAGTCGATCTCGTCCGTAGACCCTGGACCTGAGACCCCGCAATGCTTCAATGACCACAGGGTCCAGTTGAGACGGAGCGGATTTAACCGGATCTGTCACTCAGTCAGTATCCACGAACGTGGGGTGTCGCAGAGTCAAACCGTCCCGATAGTGGTCCCGCAACGGCTGCAGTAGACCACGGTGACGGACAAAACATCTACGTCGGTTTGGGGGTCATCGGCTGGTACGTCGATCACCCGGTACCGGGCCTCTGCGGCAAGTCCCGCTCGACAGCGCTGACAGCGCGGCGGATCGCCCCGTTCTGCAGTGCCGGTCACTCTAACCACGACATTGGCAATACCCTCCTTCCCCTCGTGCCCCTCGCTGCTCTCCTCTTGCGCAGATCCCCCCATGAGTTCGAAGATGTCAGCGCGAAGCACGTCGAGGTCAACGCCGAGGTTCTGGATAACCTGTGCCGCCACCCCCTCGCTTTCATCGATCAGGCCGAACAGGATGTGCTCGGTGCCGATGAAGTTGTGGCTGAGCTGTCGCGCCTCGCGAAGAGCTAGTTCAAGCGCCCTCTTTGCTCGTGGCGTAAAGGGTGGCGAACCGCTCGGGGCACTACCCGCCCTTCCGATGGTCTCCTCGACCTCGTTCCGCGCCGCTTCAAGGGTGATCCCGCAGCGCTCCAGGGCCTGCGCGGCGATCCCGTCGCCCTCGTGGATGAGGCCCAGCAGGAGGTGTTCCGTTCCGATGAAGCTGTGGTTGAGCAGCCGTGCTTCTTCCTGGGCCAGGACAAGGACTCGCCTGGCTCGGTCGCTGAAGCGTTCGAACATGCGTCAAGGCTACTGGCGGGGTGACCGGGCGGAGTAAGTGGCCCGGTCGCGACGCTTAGGACCTGCCCCACCCCAGTGGGACACCCGATGCGACCCCGACGGTCGGTCCTTGGCGCATGTCGGGGTGACCCTTGAAGCGGCACCAGTGGGAGCCGATTACGCGATCGACTGGGGCTGACCTACTACGTGAGTTCGAAGACCATTTGGCGACGGCCAGATGAACACCCCGTTTATGGTCGCTCCGACGCTGCTGGGAAAGGCCGCGGGCAACTTCGACAAAGCCTTGCCGTTTGATGTGCAGGGGAAGTAGACGGGCTCGCTGGCGCGCTCCCCGCCACCTTCCGTGCCCTTAGGAACATTGACCTTGTAAATAGGGTTCTTTTCGCACCAGAGTGCCTGTC
This sequence comes from uncultured Acidimicrobiaceae bacterium, assembly GCA_963779735.1. Taxonomy (GTDB): domain Bacteria; phylum Actinomycetota; class Acidimicrobiia; order Acidimicrobiales; family RAAP-2; genus Bog-473. The sequence continues at coordinate 567,031 of CAVZZJ010000006.1, read as the reverse complement.
CTTTGGTCAGGGGCGACGTAGCTCCAGTTGCGGTATTCAGCAGAGCCGTGTTGCCGCTCATCAAGCGAACAGCTACCTCAGTGCCATCGAGAAAGCTAACCCCATTCCCAAAGGTTAAAGAGGCGACATCGCTGACGGGAACGGTCCAGGTTACCGCTCCCGAAGTCGGGTTGAACCCGGCTAGTTTCAAGGTCACGTCATGCAGCGATGGATACTGGCCAACGCGAGTTGGTTCCCGGAACGTTCCCACGTATTGGCATGTGACCTGCGAGGTGAGAAAGGCAAGCGGCCCCATGCACTGATAGGCACCCGGAGTGCTCCACAGCATGGTACCCGTCGTCGTGCCAAATCCCTCTGTTTTGACGACACCCATGTCGATGGTCTTGCCGACTGGATTCGGCCCCACCGAGCCGACGTTTAGATTGCCGACGGCTGTGATATTCCATCCATTATTGGGGTCATAGCCCGGTCCGAACAACGAAGCGACGGTCTTGGTCCAGGCGATGGAACCAGTCGGAGACATCTGCGCGAAGGTGGGAGTCGATGCGTCAGTCTCATAGAGATCGGTTCCTATTGCCCTTTCGGGTCCATTGATCAGGGCCTCGGGCTGCCCAGTCGTCGGGTTAATGACAACGAGGGAAGTCGAGTTGCCCGAGCTGTAGGCAGTCACGCAAAAGTCCTGATTGCTGGCGCAGACCGATGGGTTGTCCGAGAGATCGAAGCCTCCCGGAAGGTGCCACAGCACCGACCCCGTCACCGCGTCGATGCCAGAGATCGTGACGATTGGGTTCGCCGCGGTTCCCACCGGAGAGAGGTCAATCACCGTATTGCCGACCGCGACCGGGGTCAGGGCAACACCCGGAGTCACGTCCGAGGCGGAGTAGGGGCGCTGCCACACGATGATGTCGCTAACCGGATCAACGCCGCTCAGAAGAAGATCGTGAGCGCTATTGACGCTGATCACCACTGCGATAGACCCGACAGCGATCGGTCCACCCACAACATCAAGAGACCCAGCCGAAGCGGCGGCAGCGGCCCCTGCCGGTCTGCCTTCCATCCCAAGACCAGCAAGGGACACCAAGATGACGGTCGCACTGAGCGCGAATAGACCATTGCGTCGATTCCAAATGCGCATCGTGCTCCTACCAATGGACGAGGCTGTAGTGGGTACGGCTAGGCGTCGGACCTACGCTACGAATGACAAACCAACTCCTTCCTAACCCTTTCCCAACGGTTTCCCAACGTCGGGGGCCGGAGGGTTGCACGGGGGTCTCCCGTGGACTCCGTGTGCCGCGCCCGATCTCGGCGGCGAACCATAACGGCCACCGTGGTCAAGATCGCGCTTGTTCTGTGGTTCGTGGTCGAGATTCAAGTGGCTTCACGTTGCACCCGCATCCCCGGCCAGCGCATGTCGTCCGCTCCGGTCGAGATCCCCGACCCTGAGCACCTCGTCACCGACCGCCTCCTACTAGTGGAAGTATGAGTCGCATGCACGCGGTCGAACTCGTCTTCGCCATCGGATGGGCTGCGTTCTGGATCTACTGGCTCTTGGCAGCCTTCTCCATGAAGAGGGGCCGCGTCTCTTGGTCCCACGAACTGCGCATCAGGGCGACGGTCGTCGTCTTGGCGATCCTCTTGCTCCGCGTAGGAGCCCTCCGAGGCGGCGCCCTCAACTCTGATCCATGGCGCGCTGGTCTCGGGCTCTTCCTCTTCGCGCTCGGGCTGGGGTTCGCGATCTGGGCTCGCCTACACATCGGGCGCAACTGGGGCACGCCGATGTCGCAGAAGGACGAACCGGAGCTGGTGACCAGCGGCCCCTACCGCCTGGTCCGCCACCCCATCTACTCTGGCATCCTGCTCGCGGGTGTCGGCACCGCGGTGGCGTTGAACTGGCTATGGCTCGTCGCCATGGTACTGGCCGGGATCTATTTCGTCTACAGCGCGACCGTCGAGGAGCGCTACTTGACCAAGCAGTTCCCCGACACCTACCCGATGTACAAGCGCTCGACCAAGATGCTCGTGCCCCTTATCTTCTGAGTGGACTGAGGCGGCTTTGCCATCGACGGCGAGGTGACCGCACACCCAGGGCGATCGTTAGCGCTGGAGGCGGACTCCATCCCCGCATCTCTTGGAGGGGCATCTCCACCAGACCGATGGCGTAGAGAATGCCACCCGCCCCATTGGTAGCGAGGTGAATGGCGTCGAATCCTCCGGCACGGACCTGGACAGTCCCCCCTGTGCACTCGCTCGGGTGGCACTGTTCTCCATAGATAGGACTTTGTGCCCAGTACGTGACGGGACTTATTCCTCTAGTGCGGGAGCCCGCTGACCCCATACGGTGGGAATGCTTAGAAAGATACGCCCAAATATCGACGCGTCGCGGCACTCAGCCGAAAGGACCGAATGAGCACCGCCCATATTCACGCTGAGCTGATCGCTGCATTTCTCGGCGAAGACGAACCCTGTTACGGCCAGTGCCAGTGCGCCGCCGTGTTAGGCATCAGGACCGAGGTCGCATCTATGAGCGAACCATGTACGACCGAGTACGCGCTATGCCCGAGATTACGAGGTCAATCCGGCCTCGGACGCTTGATGAGGTCAAAGAGCGTGCGGCATAGCCACCATCACGCTTGGGCCGAGCGTCCCACCGTCCCGGCTTAGGAGGTTGGCCGAGCCATGCAGCATCACCACTACCGACGTGACATCTGGCGCACTCTTCGGTGGCTGGTTGTGCTTTCCATCTTTGCTGCTATGGGGTTGGGCGTCTGGCTTGTCTCCGCTGGGATAGGACCGCAGAGGCCATGACCGAAACCTTGTCCTGGGCAAACTCCAGTGACACCCTCAGGGAGCCTCCCAGATGGGGTCAGCTTAACGAAATCACCCGCGGTCTGATCCGGCTGTGCCCACCGAGCCATGTAAACCAACCGAAACGTTAGAAGGCTCCTCCCACAAGACGGCGTGGGTACCATCTGCTCGCACCACGAATTCACCGCTGTTCAACAACATAGTGGATGACCCTGGATGTCCATAGGTCCCAGAGTTCCACAGAGCGCTTGTCGGCTGACCGGGAGCAGGAGCTGTCTTGCCCTTCGGATAGACCACCAGATTGCCGTCGGTCTGCATGACCACGTATGCGTTGAAGTTTCCGCTCGTGCCACTCTGCCACTGCACGAGCTTCTTGGGCATCGCGTATTCAACCAGGTTCCCGTCCAATTGCATGACGACAGTGAAATGGCCGTTGGCCGACTCGATGGAGTGCCCCGGTTCAAGGAATCCACCAGAGCCCAGGGACGAGGTGTGTCCCGCTGTTCCACCTGTCCCGCCGCTGATTGAGACCCAGATCAAGGCGGTTGCCAAGAGCACCAAGCTCGCGACAGTGGTCACCTCGATCACCCTGCGTCGAAACCGCTTGGAACCCGCGGCGACTGCCGATGTCACACGTTGTCCAGCGACGCGACCGGTCGCGGCTGACTTCGGTCGGTTCGGCAGAACCGGAGTGTCTTCTGACTCAGTCCGCTCGGTTGGTTCTCGATCCCGGTCAAGCTTCGGTCGAAATGCGATTTTGTGGAGTGCCTCGTGAGACGCGTAGGAGAGAAACACGGAGCGCATCTCGGCAGCGCCGCTGAACCGCTCCAATGGGTCTTTCGCCAAAGCGCGAACAATGCCCTGAGCAAGTGCGGGGGGTGTGTCGGACGGAAAGTCCGCCACGGATGGCGGATCGGCAAATCGCTGTTTCAGCATTTGGTGCTCGGTGTGATCGGCGGCGTAGGGCGGTGATCCGATCAGGCATTGGTAAAGGACGCAGCCCAACGAGTACAGGTCAGATGACGGTCCGATGGCGAGATCCGAGAGCTGCTCGGGAGAGGCATAGCTAGACGTACCGACAAAAGCACCCTCTGCCGTCAGTTCGGTCATCTCGCCAAAGGACTTGGAGATGCCGAAGTCAGCCACTTTGGTGTCTCCGCCGAACTGGACCAGAAGATTGGCAGGCTTTACGTCACGGTGCACAATGCCTCGCTCGTGCGCATGCCCCAGCGCGGCAAGAACATCGACGGCCAGAGCGGCAGTGACCTGCACCGGGAGCACTCCGTCCGACATGAGCACCTGGCGCAGAGAGGCGCCCCTCACGTACTCCATCACGATGTAGGCGAAGTCTCCATCGGTGCCCGCGTCATACACCATGACGATGTTCGGATGCGAGAGCGATGCGATGTGGTGGGCCTCTCGACGGAACCGCTTCTGGAGCAGCGGGTCGTGACCGATAGAGCCCGAGAGGACTTTACAAGCCACCTGGCGCTGGAGGGATTGGTCGTAGGCGCGCCAAACGACTCCCATAGCTCCTGAGCCGAGGACCCCCAAGAGGCGGTAGCGGTCATTCAGTGTCGACGGGTACTGGCCCAGCTGCGCCACGATCTAACACTACTGACACCGAATCTCGTCGGAGGATCACCCCAGGCTTTAGACTGGCCTTGTGGCTTGCATCGAATTGCCGGGCGGTGAGCGCCGGAATTTGAAGGGAGACTCCGTGACTATCGGGCGAGACCCCGGCAACGACGTCGTTCTTCTTGGCGATCCCAAGGTCTCCCGCTCACATGCCGAGTTTCATCAACGCGGAGGGCAGTGGATTCTCCAAGACCTCGGGAGCAGCAATGGCACCAAAGTGAACCAACGGCGCATACAGGAGCATCCGCTACGAGACGGCGATCGCATCCAGCTCGGCGCCACCGCGATTGTGTACCTCGCAGACGAGGACGCCAATGCGACCGAGGCGGAAACAGGCGCTCTCGACAAGAAGCCTGACCTCTCTGCAAGGGAACTCCAGATTCTTGCGCTGATCGCCCAGGGCCTCACTGATAAGGAGATCGGTGAGCGCCTGTTCATCAGCGCCAGCACCGTACGCTCACACTTAGACCGGATCAGTGACAAGACAGGGCTCCGCCGACGTGCCGAACTCACTCGACTTGCATTCCAAATCGGGGTGGTGGCGTGACTTGTTCACCCTTAGACGATCCGATCTGACCGTGCCCCTGCTGAATCGAGAATAGGCATTCTTGCCTACACATAGGGAGACCTTTGCCCCTATGTGTCATCTGGTGTGCCCGTCAGGATGATGATCATGCGAACGAAACTGGCCCGTGGAGTTGTCCTCCTGTGCCTCGGCCTGTCTCTCATGGGCGGTATGGTCGGCGGCGTGGCGACTGCCTCGTCTGCCGATTCCGCCACGCCAACGTGGACACAGAAGAGCTTGTCGTGGCCGAGCAGCTGGTCGGGTGCGCAGTTCAACGGTGTCTCCTGCGTTTCCGCCACATCATGCATCGCGGTGGGGTCGTACGTCGTCGGATCACCCAATCCCGAGGCGTTCCCCCTTATCGGGTCATTGTCGGGATCACAGTGGACCTTGACACCACTTCCGCTTCCACCGGGCGTTGCGAACGGGACTTCGGCCACCTTGAATTCGGTATCGTGTAGTTCCAACGTGGCATGTGTGGCGGTTGGAACAGCTGGGAGCGCGGGGTTCGCGGAAACACTCTCGGGATCGGCGTGGACACCGACCACATCATTCGGACCCGGACCGACTCCGACTGTACTGTCGAGCGTCTCGTGCACCTCGGCAACCTGGTGTGTCGCGGTCGGCTACTACACCAATAGCCTGCAACCCGACATCGTAACCTTTAATGGCACGTCCTGGACGTCCAGCGGGCTCTCCCCACTTGGCGGTCAGCTTGCCAGCGTGTCGTGCGCTTCGCCGACCTTCTGCATTGCGGTTGGTTCTGGAGAGGCGTTAGGCCCTCCTGTGACGTTGGCGTACAACGGTTCATCGTGGTCCCAGGTCAGCCTTCCCCTGACCAATACCATCGCGAGAGGCGTGACCTTCACGGGGGTCTCGTGCTCGTCGACATCACAGTGCGTGGTGGTGGGGTACTACTACGCCGGGCAAAACGGTGACCCCGAAGATCCAGCTCCTGTCTACCAAGGTCTTGTCGAGACGTTGTCGGGATCGACCTGGACACCAAGCACACCGCCCTTCACGTCGACTCTCACTGCCCTCTCATGCACGTCGAATTCTTCCTGCTCTGGAATAGATGACTCCGTCCCGGTGGTCGAGTCAGGTTCGACATGGAGGATGGTCCAACTGTCCCCCGAGACTTTGGGCGCCACCTCATACCCCCAAACTGTCTCGTGCACATCTGCAAGTTGCGTCGCCGTGGGTCTCGTTGAGCCAACTGCCCAGGGAGGAGTTGGAGCTTCTCCCCTAATTCGAGCGCGCGTCGACTGGTTCGTTCGTTGGAATGGCGACTGCCTCAAGTGATCGGGGATACTGGCTCGTCACCCAAGCCGGAGGTGTGTGGAATTACGGTGACGCCGGGTTCTTCGGCTCGACGGCGGACGCTCCTCTTAACCAGCCAATCGTAGGCATGGCCGTGACTCCGAGCGGTCACGGTTACTGGCTGGTCGCCGCCGACGGAGGAGTCTTTACGTTTGGGGACGCCGGGTTCTTTGGATCGACGGGAAGTCTCAAGCTTAACCAACCGATCGTCGGCATCGCAGCGACAGCGAGTGGTCACGGCTACTGGCTGGTCGCCTCGGATGGCGGCGTATTCAGCTTTGGTGATGCCCAGTTCTACGGTTCGACGGGTGCAATGCACCTGAACAAGCCCGTAGTGGGGATGGCGTCCACGCCCGACGGGGGCGGGTACTGGTTGGTGGCCGCGGACGGGGGGATCTTCACCTTCGGCAATGCCCAATTTTATGGCTCCACGGGAAGCCTAAAACTGAACAAGCCCGTAGTGGGGATGGCCGTCGATCCCGCCACTGAGGGGTACTGGTTGGTGGCATCTGACGGAGGCATCTTCTCGTTCAACGCGCCCTTCTTCGGTTCGACCGGCAGCATCGTGCTCAACAGGCCAATCGTGGGCATGGAGGCAGCGCGATCGGGCTCGGGGTATCGCCTCGTGGCCTCCGATGGTGGAATCTTCGACTTTGGGTCGAGCCAGTTCTACGGATCGGCAGCCTAAGGGAGCGAGTTTCTCGTCGTCTACCACCGACACAGGTACCACCAACCACGGCCTCATGCCTCGTAGACCGTCGCATTCTCTCCATCGGCAGATGCCGATTCCCCCGGAATCGCGTGCCACCATGGTGCCGAACGGCCACGCCCACTTCCCGGCGTGCTGGGCCAGTCACTGACGAGCGCTCATTCGTCGTCGTCGAACACCTCAAGAAATGCGGGGGCGCAGTCGGACCCGACCATAGTCTCGGTCCTCCACCTCCAGACTCATCTTGTGGCTCGCTCAGCGCTCCGCTCCGGGCAGCACGTACCTTCAGTCTCCGGTCGACGGGTCGATCACTGCCGCCACTTCGGTAATGACGGTTGCCGGGAACCCACCGCAGCGCGCGTGCTCCGCTATGATGTCCTTGTCCGGTGCGACGTAGACGCAGTAGATCTTGTCGTCGGTGACATAGCTAGTGAGCCAATGGATGCTCGGTCCTAGGTCCGCGAGCACTTTGTTGGACTGCTGGCTGATCGACCGCAACTCCTCCGCCGACAGCTTTCCCGCGCCCGGCAGGTCCCGCTCGATGACGTACTTCGGCATGGCCATCAACTCCCATCTGTGGGCCTGCCAACGGCGGACCCGGCATGAATGCTCTCACCATCGTAACGGCCGCGCTGCCGGGTTGCTGGGGGAGGACAGGGAGCTGGTCGAATCGCAGGATCACTAGCCGTCATAGACCGTCGGTTGACCGTGGGTGCTGCTTTTTCGCGAGCGGCGTTGGACCGATGACGCAACCGCGACGAGATCAGCGGATACCGGATTGAGGTGTCCCCATGGTGTACGGGGCGTAGCCACTCCCCGAGCCCGGCTGAGAGTCTGGGCTATCCCGCGGCGAGGAGACTGGACGCAGCCCGACCCGTTCGGGGGCATGTCACCGCATGACCCTCCCAGACCTAACATTCCCCCGGGACTGGCTGTGCCTCACCTCCTCCCGAAGGTCGCAAACGCCATCCACCCCACGACTTCGATGCCATCTACGCGGTCGGTACCCCAGCGTGAGACATCGGGCGACCCAGCCAGCTTTCGACCACCTGGCCACGGCAGGGGACCTGGTCGGTTGCTCGATGTCGGTTGTGGCACCGGCGAGCACGCTCTTATGGCGGCGTCACTGGGCTACGAAGCGGTTAGGGTCGACATGTCGGTACGGGCCATCGAGCTGGCCAAGACGAAGGTGACCGAACGAGGCGTGGACGTGCGCTTCGTCGTCGCAGATGCCCTTCGCCTCGTTGATCTCGGTGAGCAGTTCGACACCGTCCTCGACTGCGGTCTCTTCCACGTCCTCGATGACGGCAAGCGCGAGCGCTACGTTGGCAGCCTGGCTGAAGTAGTCCCGCAGGGTGGTCGCTATCACATGCTCTGCTTCAGCGACCTCACCTGGGACCCCGCCGGAGCCCTGGCATGGCAGGTCGCGGCCACCCGCAGGTAGAGGTGCTCGCGACACTACGGGTGGAATAGTGGTGCAATGGACGAGCACGGGATGAGATCACTTCCCGAGACGAGGGTGATCCAACTGGCTGACCGCCGGGACCTCGCATGGATGGAAGTCGGAGATCCCGGTGGAACCCCCGTCATAGCCCTGCACGGCTCGCCAGGGAGAGGGACGGACTTCGCCGTCTATCACGCCACCGCACTGAAGTGTGGAGTTCGGGTTATCGGAGTTGACCGACCGGGATACGGTCACAGCGCCTATCACCCACGCCGAAGTCTTTCGGATTGGCCGGACGATGTCAGCCAGCTGGCTTACCACTTGGGTCTGGAACGGTTCGGGGTCATTGGGCACTCGGCGGGTGGCCCTCACGCACTGGCCTGCGCTCGTTTCCTGTCGCGGCGGCTCCTAGGTTGCGGGGTCCTCAGTGGTTTTGCACCGCAGGCCCGCACACCGATCACTGAGGGGATGCTTCTCTCTAACCGCATCCAGACAGCCCTTTACCGCCATTGGCCGTCCAACCTCGACGGGGTTGCTCTTGGCATGGGCCTCCTGGCAATCCCGCTTGTGGCTCCAATGCTGCGGCACGCACGACGACATCCCGAACGTGAGGTAGATCGGATGATGCGGCAGATGTTGCCAGAGTGTGATGCTGTAGTTGTTTCTCGACCTGAGATCCATGCCAATCTCGTAGCAGAAGCAGCGACGTTCAACTACGAAACCCTGCGAACGTCGATCCAGGATATGGCGATCTGTATCCGCGATTGGGGCTTCGAACTACAAGATATCGAGACGCCGATTCACATATGGCACGGCGAGCTTGATCGCAATGTGCCTGTCGCACATGCCCATGGCCAGGAATCGACCATTCCGTCTGCCACATTGCACCTTTGTGCAGGCGAAGGGCACTGGCTCCTGGTCGATCACATGGCCGAGGTGCTTCGGGTGGTCGCAGCAAAGTCTCCCGACCGGAGGCTCTACCGCACGGAGATGCCGCCAGATAGTTGAGACTCGGTGTCCCCGAGGCGCGATTACATGGGAGTCCCCATGACGCCCACGGATCCCTCAGGGTCAACGAGCCCTACGACGGGTCATCGGAGGTCCGGGGCGGGTCTTCTCCAGCCGCCAGTTCGGCTGCAATGATGGCACCCTCGATGCGTCGCCGCACCACCGCGTCACGTGGACGATCCTCCGGGCCAGTCCGTTGGGCATCATGGGGCCGCGGCTGCCGACCCACAGCACGGGTGATGAGGCGTACGTGTGGGTCTTGCGGATACGGACATAGCGGTCGAGGGCCTGTGCCGTCTTGGCCGCGTAGGGGACGGTCCTGGGGCGTGCGCCCTTCCCCACCACGCTCACCGTTGAGTGCTGCCAGTGGACGTCCTCGATGCCCAGCATGGCCACCTCGCTGGGTCGCAGGGCCGCAGTCGATGAAGAGCCTCAAGATGGCCGTATCCCTCCGGTCAACGAAGCTCGTCCCCGAGCAGACCTTGAGCAACTTCTTCAAGTCGTCATCGCTCACGACCGGCACGGAGACCTCGGGCAGCGAGGGTGGCCCCATCCCGGCCATGGGTGAGTTGGTGATCTCCCCCTCCTTGACGCACCACTTGCAGAAGACTAGGAGGGCGCCGTAGCGGATGGCGGCGGTCTTCGGTTTCCACCGGCCTAGCTGGTCAGCCACGAACGCCTCCACCTGTTCCCGCTTGATCATGTCCACTGCGGTCGGGTATCCCGCCATGACGGAGAAATCGCGGAATAAGTCCAGCGCTTGGAGGTAGCTCTTAATCGTGCCCGGTGCTCGGTTGAGGGCTCTCAGCGAGATTTCGAAGCCTCGACGTAGCTCGGTGATGTCGTTCATAATCCGAGTTCTATCAGGTCAACGAGCGCTGAGCCGCCGTCGATTCCTGCATAATCCCTGCTAGCGCCCCCGGCACGATTCGAACGCGCAACCTGATGGGTAGAAACCACCTGCTCTATCCAGTTGAGCTACAGGGGCAGTGCATTCCAGCCTGGCATAGAACCCGACCGGCCCGGTGCCGACCGGCCCAGACGGTACCCGCGGCGAGCGGCGGGTCGTGGGATGCGGTGCCGTGTGCCACACTTGTGCCCCTTGGTGGGCGTAGCTCAGTTGGTTAGAGCGCCAGGTTGTGGTCCTGGAGGTCGGGGGTTCGAGACCCCTCGCTCACCCCGAGACGTGCCGGATGGTTTTCCGCGCACCGGGGGTAGGCCACAGTGGGGATGACAACGCGTCGGCGTCAGCGGACCTTCCTCATCACCGGGGCCTCGTCGGGCATCGGTGAGGCCGTGGCGCGTCTGCTCGCGACGCGCGGCGACCACGTCGCCCTCGTGGCGCGGCGAGCGGATCGCCTCGACGCGGTCTTGGCCGACTGTCGGGTCACCTCGCCCGAGTCCGACCGATGGATAGCCGATCTCGCCGATCCTTCGGTCGCGGCCACCTTGGCGTCGACCATTTGGGAACACTTCGGCGGAATCGACGTGGTAATCAACAACGCGGGCGCACCGATGCGCCGCCATGCCAGCCGGTTGACCATGGCGGAGGTGGAGCGGACCATGGCCACCAACTACCTCTCCCCCGTCGCCATCACATTGGCCGTGCTGCCTCGCATGCTGTTACGTGGATCGGGCACCATCGTCAACGTCTCGAGTCTCGGGGGAAGGTTGGGCATCGCCGCCGAGGCGGCCTACTGCGGGTCGAAGTTCGCTCTCGCGGGCTGGAGCGAAGCCCTGGCCATCGATCTGGACGGCTCCGGGGTGAACGTGAAGTTGATACTTCCCGGCGCCATCGACACGGAGATCTGGGACCAGCCCGGCAACGACCCCGCACTGTACAACGGGCCCAAGATCCCTCCATCGGACATCTCCCAGGGGATCGCCGATGCCATCGACAGCGAGACCTTCGAGCACTACCTGCCCGACATGAAGGCGGTGGTGGAAATGAAGACATCGCGCATCGACGACTTCTTGGCCGCGATGCGTACCATGAGCCACGGAGCGCCCGCGGGAGGCGCGTCATGAAGGCCCTCCTCTTCGGCGCCCCACCCGATCCCGGTGAGGTCCGACCGACGCCCAGCGACGAGCTGGAGACCATGCTGGCCGGCCTCCCCTTCGGGCTGCACACCGTCGAGGACGCCCGGTTGGTGCGCCCGGACTGGGTGATCACCCGCCCGATCCTGTCGGGGATCTGCGGTTCGGACGCCAAGTTGGTCCTCGGCGACTTCAGTACGGGCGACATCGACAATCCCATGGCGGCGTTCTCCTCCCTCCCTCACGTCCCGGGCCACGAGGTGGTGGCCGAGGTGGTTGCACTGGGTCCCGAGGCCACCGGGCTCGACGTCGGTCAGCGCGTCGTCCTCAACCCGTGGCTCACGTGCGGCCCACGTGGAATAGAGCCGCCGTGTCCGCCGTGCGCGGCCGGAGACCTCAGCCAGTGCTGGAGCTTCACCAAGGGCGACCTCGGCCCGGGTGTCCACGTGGGAGTCACCACCCGGGCTCCGGGTGCCTGGGCCGAGCTCCTGGCCGCGCACGACTCCATGCTCATTCCCATCCCCGACGCGATCTCGAACGAGGCGGCGGTACTGGCCGACCCCTTCTCGGTGTCGCTCCATGCCATCGTGCGCAACCCGCCCCCGAACGGTGGGAGGGTGCTGGTCTACGGCGCCGGGGCATTGGGCCTCACCAGCGTGGCCATCCTGCGGATGCTCCATCCCGACGTGGAGGTGGCGGTGGTGGCGCGCTTCGAGGCACAGCGCGACATGGCCCTGAGATTCGGCGCCACGAGGGTGTTCGAACACGAGCCCCATCTGGCACTGGTCGAGGCGCTGGCGGAGTGGTCGGGGGCGGTTCTGCACGCGCCGGTCGGCGGGCTGCCCATGGCCCACCCCGGGCACATCGACGTGGTCTACGACACCATCGCCAAGGCCGAGACCCTCGAGATCGGCGTCCGGGTGCTGGCCGAGCGGGGGCGCCTCGTGTACACGGGGGTCTCGACCCCTACGCGGTGGGAGTGGACGCCCATCTACTTCAAAGAGCTGATCGTCACCGGTTCCAACGCCTTCGGCGTCGAGGAGTTGGACGGGGTACGCCGGCATGCCATCGCCCACTACCTCCAGCTGCTCTCCGATGGACGGCTGGACATCACCCCGATGTTGACCCATCGTTTCGCCCTGACCGACTGGTGGCATGCCCTCAAGGCCATCGCCCGGCAGGGCGAGAGCGGGGCGATTAAGGTGGCCTTCACGCCCAACGGCGGCTGAGCCCCTACGTGCCGGTGCCCAGTTCGCAGAACCTCCGGTAGCGGGAGTCGGCAACGGAGACCCAGGCCGGATCGGGTCCGATCCGACGGCCCACCCGCGCCCAGCGCCTCGAGTCGTCGAGCGACCGTTCCAGGCCCGCCGCCAGGCGGGCCAAGAAGGCGACGCCGAGCGCCGCTCCGTCGGGAACGGCCACCGCGTCGACCGGCAGCCCGGTGGCGTCGGCCACCGCCGCCATCCACGCGGTGGTCATTGAGCCACCGCCGCTGGCGACGATCCGCCCAGGTGCAACACCCGACCGCTCGATGATGCGGCGTATGACAAAGCCGCTGGCCTCGTAGGCCGCTCGCTCGAGCGCCTCGGGACCAGAGGAGATGTCGAGCCCGTGCAGGCTGGCGCGCAGGGCGTGGTCGTTGAACGGCGTCCGCTCGCCGCGCAGGTAGGGCAGCCACACGGGCACGCGGTCCGGCGCACCGAGGCGCGGCTCGAGCCGTTCGCGCTCGGGGCCCGAGCGTGGGACGCCGCGCAACAGTCGGCGGGCCCAGTCGACGAACAGCGCACCGGCATTGCTCGGCCCGCCGATCAGGTACCGGTCCGGGGTGGTGTGGGGGTAGCTGATCAGGCCCGGTACCTCCCTCCATTCCCCGCTGACCACCCAGACGATCAACGTGGCGCCGAAGATGACGTGGACATCGCCCGGCATGTCGGCGCCGGCCACGACCTGATCGCACAGCGCGTCGATGGACCCACCGGCGAAGACGGTGTCGGTGCCGGGCAGGTTGCCACCCGCATGGCCCAACGGAACGACCTGCGGGAGCTGCGACCGGTCCACCCCGATCGCATCCAAGAGCTCGATATTCCACCGGCCGCCCGAGTGCACGGCCCCCATGGATGCCGTCACGCCGGTGTCCACCGCGGGAACGCCGGACAGGGCATGGGTGGCGACCGCCTGGCACGGCCAGTAGCCCGCGGCATCCGGGGCGGCGGCGTGGGCCCACCGCAGGAAGCCCTCCGTGTCGACCATCGCGCCCGTTGGGTCAGGGTCGGGCCGGGAGGCGCCCGGGGACAAGGGCGACGCGGCGGGCCGACCCTGAATGTCTCCGTAGAGGAGTCCCGGCAGCAACGGCACGCCGCGGCGATCGACCGCGGTGAGCGAGGGAACCATGGCAGCGACGGCCACCGCGGCGGGCGAGCCACCCCTCCCCTGGTCCAGTGCCGCCGAAATGTCGGCGTACGCCCTTCGCGGGCCGGTGCGCCAGGCCCGCCGGGCATCATGGCGCAGTTCGTCCGGCGTGGCGGCCAGCACCCGATGGGGCACCCGGCTCCGGGCCACCACCCCGCCGTCCTCGTCGACGGCCAATGCCTTCACCGCGGTGGTCCCGACGTCGACGCCTACCGAGATCGGCCCACGCGCCCTGCTCACCATCCGAGGATCCGTGACATGATGCCCGCCATTATTGACGATCCTTCACGCAACGATTGGAGCACAACACGATGAGCAGCGGACGGCCGAAAGCCCTGGTCACCGCCGCGGTGAGCGGTCCCGGACTCGACCTGCTCGGCCAGCTGGCGGATCTTGTGCTCGATTCGTGGCTCAATCAGCCCCAACTCCGCATCTACAACGCCCGGCAGCTGGCCGACCGCGTGGCGGCGGAGGGCGCCAACATCGTCGTGGTCGAGAGCGATGTGTGCGGTGCCGAGCTCTACGAGCAGCCGATCATCGCCGTGGCCAGCTGCCGCGGCGACCCCACCAACGTCGACATCGCCGCGGCGACGGCGGCCGGCGTCCCCGTCCTGCGAGCACCCGGACGCAATGCGGACGCGGTGGCCGAGCTCGCCGTAGCCCTCCTCTTCGCCGCCACCCGTGGACTGGTCCCGGCCGACAAGGACGTGCGTGCCGGTGACATCTACCGCGACGGCAAGATCCCCTACCAGCGGTACAGGGCCTGGGAGTTGGCCGGCAAGACGGTCGGCCTGGTGGGCCTGGGCGCGGTCGGACGGGCTCTGCGCTGGCGCCTTCGCGGTCTGGGGATGGACGTGTTGGCCTTCGATCCCTACGTTCCCGACGCCACCTCCACGCTGGACGAGCTCCTCGAGCGCTCCGACGTGATCTCGGTGCACGCTCCGGTCACCGAGGAGACGTCGGGCATGATCGGCCGGGAGGAGTTCGCCAGAATGCGCGACGGCGTGGTCTACCTCAATACGGCGCGGGCCAGGCTTCACGACACCGATGCCCTGGTGGCGGCGTTGCGATCGGGCAAGGTCGGCGCCGCCGGGCTCGACCACTTCGAGGGTGAGTTCCTGGCCGCCGACCATCCCCTCACCGGGTTCTCCACGGTGGTGCTGACCCCGCACATCGGGGGCGCCACGTACAACACCGAGTCGAACCACACCAAGACGATCGCCGAGGACCTCTGCCGGCTCCTGGCGGGGGCGCGCCCCCTGCACGTGGTCAATCCCGAGGTCCTTGTCGACTGACGTGAGCGCCCGACAACCGACCATCATCGCCACCAGCATCGGGTTCCAGGCCGACGGGCCCGACCCTCAGAACATCCGGCCCGGCCCGTCGTTCCACCTGGCGATCGACCTGGCACGGCCCGGGCGGCACCCGCGCATCTGCACGATCGCCACGGCCACCGGCGATGACTCTGGGCGTCTCGCCGCGGTGCACAACGCGTTCTCCAAGCTCGGCGTGGTGAGCTCGCACCTGGCCCTTTTCCCGATGCCCAACGTGCCGGACGTTCGAGAGCACCTCCTGGCACAAGACGTCATCTGGGTCTCGGGCGGGAGCACCGCCAACCTGCTGGCGCTGTGGCGCCTGCACGGCCTCCACCTCATCCTGCGCGAATGCTGGGAGGCCGGTGTGGTGCTCAAGGGGGTGTCGGCGGGATCCCTGTGCTGGCATGTCGGAGGGACGACCGACTCGTTCGGCCCGGAGCTTCGGCCGGTCACCGACGGCCTCGGATTCCTGCCCTACAGCAACAGCCCCCATCACGACGCCGAGGCCCAGCGGCGGCCCCTCATCCATCGGCTCATCGGAGAGGGGACCCTGCCGGACGGCTACGCCACCGAGAACGGCACCGGACTCGTCTTCTTCGGCACCGAGCTCCAGGAGGCCTTCACCGAGGTGCCCGGCAAGTCGGCCTACTCGCTGCGTAGGCGCGGGGATTCGGTAGCCGAGCGTCCCCTGCCGACCCGGTTGCTGTGAGGAGCACCTGCGAATGACCGGACTCCCTCCCGAGACGGAGGGCACCGCAGATCCTCAGTTCGTGATCCGACCGTAGTACTGGGCCTGGCCGAAGCTGAATATCCCGCCGTCGGCCGCCACCAGCCAGTAGGCGTCGGCGGCACCTCCCCCCGCCATGCCCACGACCGGAGCGGCCAGCACACGCCCCCCCATCGACCCAGCGAACGCCGCCTGGCCGAAGCAGAACACGCCGCCGTCCGAAGCTTCGAACCGGTATCCCTGGCCGTTCGCCAGCGCCTCGATGCCCACGATGGGCCGAGCCAGCTGGATCGATCCGGTACTGCCGAAGAAGGGGGAGCCAAAACTGAACACGCCGCCGTCGGCCCCCACCAACCAGTACCCGCCGGTGGCGGTGTCCGCCGCCATGCCCACGATGGGCCGATTGAGCGCGCGGCCACCCATGCTGCCGCGGAACGGCGCATCGCCGAAGGTGAAGACGCCACCGTCGGCGCCCACCAGCCAGTACCCGCCGCCGTCGGGGGTGGCGGCCAGGCCGACGATCGGCGCCACCAGGTGGAGCGAACCCGTGCTGCCGTAGAAGGCCGCGTCGCCGAAGGTGAAGACGCCACCGTCGGCCGCCACCAGCCAGTACCCGCCGCCGTCGGGGGTGGCGGTGATCCCCACGATGGGCGAGTTGAGGGTCACGCCCGCCATCGATCCGTCGTACGCCGCCGCGCCGAACGCGGCGACGGTGCCGTCGGACTCGGCCTCCCAGTAGCCCGCACCGTCGGGGAGCGTGGCGATGCCGACCACGTGCGGTGGGGCGAACACGCTCGAGAGGACCTGCTGCCAGGTGAGGGTGACGTCGGTCGGCGGGTCGCCGCACGTGCCCACCACCAGGGCGGCGATGGATCCTCCCGGAGAACCGGTGGCCGAGAAAGCGGCTCCCATCACGAGCGTCGGGCCGGCCGATCCGCACGTAGCGAACTGGTGCAGGATGATGTCGCGGTGCCCCCAGCACCCCGAGGGATCCTGGGCCGAGCAGTCCTCATTCGTGGTCGCGGCCTGAGCACCGCCCAGGCCGTCGGAGTACATCCAGTAGTAGTCGGCCCCGAAGACCGAGCTCAACCCCCCGGCCCATATGGAGCCACCCCAGCTCACCGGGCCCCCGCCGCTCAACGTCCCGGGAATCGGCGGATCGCTCGCCGAGTCGGCACCCAGCTGGGCTTGTGCGTCGAGCTGTGCCGACATGTCGGGGATGGGCGGAAGGCCCCGATCCACCCTCTCCTCGTTGAGGACGATGAAGACCTGCTCGGAGACGGGCAAACTCGTGATGGTGGACTCGGCGACGCTCATCGGGGCGACACCCTCATCGGCCCGGGCGGAGTCAATGGAGACCAGGTAGTCCGAGCTGCTGAGCGGGATGTTCCCCGGGGGGTTGTCAGGAGGGAGGATGCCCAGTGCGCCGGCGGGCACGGACAGACCGATCACCACAGTGGCCACGAGCGCGGCGACGGCCAGGACGCCCACGGCGGACGCCGGCAGTCGCGCGCCTCGCGTCGTTGGCACCACCGTCGCACCTCCTCGACGGAACGCCGAGAAAGTGGGCATCACGGAATGTTGCGGTCCCGAAATGGGACTGTTCCGGCAACCCGGCTGACTCAGAGAGTCCCGTAGCTTTGCGTCCCCCCTCGCGGGGGGTTTGCCTTTGTCGCCCAAAGTATGACCGAGGATCCGCCGCCACGCCCCGAGGAACGCCCACGTGCAACCAAACCGCAACCGGAGTGGGCTAGCGGCAGCAGGTCTCGAACGAACGTTTGTTTGGCCGCCGTCGAGCGGCCGCCGTTCGACGGCGGCACCGGAAACACCGAGAATGAGAGGATGGCGAACGCAGAACAGGCCGAAGGGTCGTCCACGAGGCACCGGATCCTGCAGGTGGCGCTCTCCCTCATGTCCCAGAAGGGCGTCGACGGCACCAGCATGCGCGACCTGGCATCGGCGGCGGGGCTCAACGTAGCGTCGCTCTACCACTACTTTCCGTCCAAGCGCGAGCTGCTGGAAGCCGTCCTCGTCGAGCGGGGCTACATCCCCGTCTGGGACGCCGTGCCGCAGCCGACCGGCGATCTGGCCGCGGCCGAACAGTCCGCCGAGGCGAGGTTGGCCGCGGTGCTCACCGACATTCTCGTGTCCATGTTCGAAGTCGAGGACTTCGTTCGGCTCATGGCGGGTGAGGCCATGCGGGGTGAGGAGACGGCGCGCGCGGTGGGTCTCGACCTCTTCACCACCTTTGAGTCCTCCCTGGCCGAATGGATCGTCACCCACCTTCCCGACCTCGATCGACGCTCGGGGGCCCCCGCCGTGGCCCACCTGTTGAGCGCCATGCTGGTGGGGATCTTCGTGCAGTACGCCGCCGGCGTCGGGGGCGACGACGCCCAGGACATGACCTCCCTGCTGACCGAGAGGGCGGAGTTCATCGCGCACATCCTCAGCCGGTGAGGGGATCGGCGTAGCGCTAGCCGGCTCTGGCGCGTATCGCCTCGACGACAGCGGCCCGTGGGAGCTTGCCGAACCGGTTGTAGGGCAGCTCGTCGACGAAGACGATCACCTCCGGGACCTTGTAGCGGGCCAGCACGCCGCGGCAGTACGCGCGGACCTCGTCGGCCCCGACCTCCCCGTTACCGACGATGAGCGCGCCGACCCGCTCCCCCAGCTCGTCGTCGGGCACCCCGGCCACCGCTACCTCGACGACGCCCGGGAGTGCCCGGATCGCCGATTCGATCTCGATCGGTCCGAACTTCTCCCCGCCCCGATTGATGGTGTCCTTGAGCCGGCCCTTGACGTAGAGGTAGCCGTCCTCGTCCAGCTGGACGAGGTCTCCCGTCGGCATCCACTCCGACGTGATGTTCTGCGCCGATCGGACGACCGCCTCCCCGACCTCACCGACGCCCACGTCCTCGTGGGTGAGCACGTCGACGACCCGGAGCTCGACGCCGGGGAACGGGCGACCGACCGAGTCGAGCTTCCTGCCGGCGCGGTGGTCGTCGGGCGAGAGCGCCGCATACGCGCCGAGCGTCTCGGTCTGGCCGAACGTGTTCGAGAAGTCGACGCTCGGGAGTGCCGCCAGCGCTCTCTTGATGAGCTCGGGTGGGGCGGGCGCCGCCCCGTAACTCAACGACCTGAGGCTGGACAGGTCGCGCACTGCGAAATCGGGATGGTCGAGGACCCTGCGCAACATCGTGGGCACGACGAACGTCTGGTTCACGCGGTACTCCTCGACGGCCCTCAGCCATGCCCCCGCGTCGAAGCGCGGGAGGATGACGGTCGACCTTCCCGAGTACAAGGTGATGAGGAGGCCAAGCGTCCCGCCGATGTGGAAGAGGGGCACCGAGATCATGTCGACGCGGGGCTCCTCCTCCGGCGTGAGCGCTCCCGCATAGTTCGTCAGCCGGTCCACCAGGGTGCGGTGGCTGATGTAGACGGGTTTGGGCAGGCCCGTCGACCCGCTCGAGAACAAGACCAGCCCGGTGGAGTCCCCCTCAATCGGTGTGTGGCGCGATGTGCGATCCGCGTCGACCCCGAGAATGCCCTCTTTAGTCAGCGCGGGTGTCCCCAGGGCCTCGCCCAGCTTGTCGGCGTAGCCTGCGCCGGCGATGCCCACCGTGCACCCGACCAAGCGGCAGAGCGCAGCCATCTCGCCGATCTTGAGATCGGGGTTCATCTGGGCCCCCGCGGCCCCGAGGCGCGCTGCCCCCAATATCGACGCCACGGACAGTGGACCGCCTTGGTCGACGACGGCCACGGTGTCCCCCGCTCCCACCCCGGCGCCGACGAGTGCGGCGGCACAGTGCCGAGCCAACAGATCGAGCTCGGCGTAGGTCGTGCGTAGCCCATCGACGACGAGTGCCGTCCGCTCCGGCACCTCAACGACTGCCCGGTCGATCGTCTCCCCTACGTGCATCGTTCCCCCTCTTGAGGTGCGCGGGGCCCAAAAGTCGGCCGCTCGGCGCCGGAAACTATCAGGCTGACCGCTCCCGGCGTCACGACGAGCGCACGCCGTCGACGCTGACCACCACCCGCCCCCGCACCGCGCCGGCCAGGATCTGCTCGGCCAACGCCGGGACCTGCTCGAGGGGCTCTTCGGAGGTGGCGAGGTCGAGGAGATCGCGTGGTACGTCGCTCTCCAGACGCGACCAGGCCGCCGCCCGAACGGCGGGTGGAGCAGAGACGGAGTCCACGCCCAAGAGCCGGACGTTGCGGAGGATGAACGGGAGCACCGTCGTCGGAAGATCGGAACCGCCCGCCAGTCCGCACGCGGCCACTGCGCCACGATAGGCGGTCTGCGCCAGCACCGTGGCCAGTGTCTGGCTGCCCACGGTGTCGATGGCGGCGGCCCACCGCTCCTTCTCCAGCGGCCGCCCCGACGCGCCAGACAGCTCCTCGCGCCCGATGATCGACGTCGCGCCGAGCGACGTGAGGTACCCCGCGATCTCGGGTCGTCCGGTCGCCGCCGCCACGCGATACCCGAGGGCGGCCAGCAGCATCACGGCGAAGCTGCCGACCCCCCCGCCCGCCCCGGTCACCAGAACCTCGCCCTCACTCTGCGGCTCCATGCCGACGTCTTCGAGCGCCAGGATGGACAGCATGGCGGTGAGTCCACCCGTGCCGATCGCCATGGTGTCACGGAGCGAAAGCCCTCCTGGACGGCGTTGGAGCCACTCCGAGCGAACCCGCTGCCGCGTCGTGTACCCGCCGGGGTGCGTCTCGGAAAGTCCCCACCCGGTCACGACGACCTCGTCACCGGGTGACCAGTCGGCAGCATCCGATGTGCGAACGGTTCCCGCCAGGTCGATGCCGCACACCATGGGAAACGAACGGACGATGCGGCCCCGGCCGGTGACGGCGAGCCCGTCTTTGTAGTTGAGCGACGACCAGTGGACGTCCACCGTCACGTCCCCCTCGGGCAACGAGGCCTCGGAAACCTCGCGCAAGGACGCCGGGGCATTCTCGGTCGCGACAATGGCGGGAAACGACTCCATCGGCAGTTCCTGTTCTCACGGGGATGGTGGTTGCGATCTGTCGCGACACCTGTCCGGTCCAGCTGATCACCTAATGATGCCCGACACGGGCCACCGATCACATCAGATCACGGGCCGGACTCGAGCGACCGCCGGCGAGGCGTCACTGGGCGACCACCGGACGCCGGGTCGCGGCGGTGGCCAGCTGCCCGCAGGCGGCGTCGATCTCGGCGCCGCGGGTGACGCGCACGGTCGCGTTGACCCCGAGACCGAGGAGCTGGTCGCGGAACCCTCGCACCCTTTGCGCTGGGCTTCCCTGCACGGCGAACCCCGGTGTCGGATTGAGCGGGATGAGATTGACGTGCGCGGCGAGCGGTCGCGCAAACCGGGCCAGCTCGGCCGCATCACGATCGTGGTCGTTCACGTCGTGGATCATGGCCCACTCGATCGACAGCCGCCGTCCGGTCGCGCCCATGTACGCCGCGCACGCCTCGGCCAGCGCGGAGAGGGGGTAGCGCCGGTTGACGGGGACCAGAACGTCACGCAACTCGTCGTTGGCGGCGTGCAGGGAGACGGCGAGGTTGACGGGCAGTGGCTCCCCGGCGAGACGTCGAATGCCGGGCACGATGCCGACCGTGGACAGCGTCAGGTGTCGGGCGGAGAACCCCATGTCGCCGTGCAGCCGGGTGACGGCGCTCCAGACCCTCTCGTAGTTGGCCAGCGGCTCGCCCATGCCCATGAACACCACGTTCGAGAGGCGCCGCGGTCGGGCGGCCCTCATCGCCTCGGCCACCTGCTCGACGATCTCCCCCCCGGTGAGCTGGCGCTGGAATCCGGCCTGACCGGTCGCACAGAACTGGCAGGCCATGGCGCACCCGGCCTGGGTGGACACGCACACGGTGACCCGGTCGGGATAGTGCATCAGCACCGTTTCCACCTCGACGCCGTCGTGGAGCGACCAGAGCCACTTGGTCGTCCGGCCACCGTCGGCCGACCGCCGCGCCACCTCCCGGAGTGCCGGGGGCAGTGCCTCGCACAGCCTCTCTCGTAGGCTGACCGGAAGATCGGTCATCTCGTGCGGGCGTAGGATTCGACGGTGCAAGCCCTCCCACACCTGGCGGCAGCGAAACGACGGCTCGCCGTCGAGGAGCCGCTCCAACTCGGCGGGTCGGAGATCGTATGGGGCGGGCACCGGTCCAGGCTAAGGCAGCCGAGGACGAGTCCGGGACCCAGGCGCTGCTGACACTGCGTCCCGCGGCATCGAGCCAGGCCGGCGGCGAAATACTCCCTCGGGGGGTGCTCGATATCATTCTGGGCGTGCGTGCGCGATGGCTGCCCAGACGAGCCATCTTCCTCCGCATGGCCTCTCTGCTTTTCGTGCGCGTGTTCTGCGTCGCCTGCAGGCCCCGATGAGTCGGCTGACGGAACGGGGAATCGAAGGAGCGCTCTTCCGCTACCAGGTGATGGCCAATGTCGTGGGAACGCTCATCATCCCACTGTTCATCTTCACGGGCATAAAGATCGCCACCGGGAGCGCCAAGCTCGAGGTCGAGATCTTCGGGGTGACGCACGGGTACCTCTACATCGTCTACCTGATCACCGTGGGCGTTCTGGCCTTCAAGACCCGCCTCAACCTGGTGTGGGTCATCGTCATGTGCGGCGCCGGCCTCATCCCGGGCATGACCTTCTTGGTCGAGTGGTGGGTCGTCACCCGCAAGATCCACCCCATCCTGGCCGCTCGGTCCGAGGCCACCTCGGTGGCCGACTGAGGGAGGTCGGCCCGTGCGTCAAGATCCCCGATCGCCCATGTGGGCCACGGCCGTCGCAGCCGCCGCCTCCCGCCGGGCCAGCAGGGCCTCGACCGCTTCACCCGCGCCGGCGGGACCACCGTCATAGGCGACCCGGCCCCGGTCGAGGACTACACCCTTGGTGGCCAGGCCGAGGACGCGCGAGATCTGCTGTTCCACGACGATCAGCGCCGTGCCGCTTCGGTTGATCTCCCTCAACCCGTCGTACACCGAATCGACGACCACCGGGGCCAGGCCCAGGGAGAGCTCGTCGGCTACCAGCACCTTGGGCGGCACCACCAGTACCTTGGCCAACGACAGCAGCCGTTGCTCGCCACCCGACATGGTGCCGGCCAGCTGCCGCCGCCGGTCCCGGAGAACGGGAAAGGCGGTATACGCCCGTTCGAGGTTGGACGCCAAGAGTCGTCGGCCGGCCCGCTGGCGGAAGGCCAAGGTGAGGTTCTCCTCGACCGTCAGGCTGGCGAAGACGCCTCTCCCCTCCACGACGTGCGCGATCCCCAGTCGAGCGATCTTGTAGGCCGGCAACCTGGTGATGTCGTGGCCCGACAGGAGCACCTTGCCGGCCGCGGCGGTCACCAGGCCGGTGATCGTGCGCGCCACGGTGGACTTCCCCGCCCCGTTGGAACCGACGAGCGCGACGATCCCCCCCGCCGGAACACCGAACGACACGTTGAAGAGGGCGCGGTAGGGCCCGTAGGAGGCATCCACGTGGTCGAGCGCCAGGACGTCGCCGCCGTCGCCCGGCCGGGTGGCTGCGCTCACGGGGCCGCCGTCCGACCCAGGTAGGCCTCGCGAACGGAGGCATCGGCCATCACCTGGTCGAACGTCCCCTCGGCCAACTTGGACCCGAGGTTCATCACCACGGTCCGGTCGACCACCTCGCCGACCATGGAGAGATCGTGCTCGACCAGGAGTATGGCGGTGCCGCGCTCGCGCTGCACGGTCCGGAGCACCGCCGCCATCTCCGCCGTCTCGTGCACGTCAAGACCCGACGAGGGCTCGTCCGCCAGGAGGATCTTCGGCTCGGCCGCCAGCGCCCGGGCCAGCTCCACCAGTCGGCAGTGTCCCAGGCCGAGCGCGTTCACCGGTGTGACGGCCAGGGAGGTGATCCCCACGAGCTCCAGTATGGCGTCGACGTGCTCCCTCTCGGAGACGGACACGCCGCTCATGTTGAGGAGATCCTTCCAGAGGCGACCCTCACCTCGACGTGCCCGTTCGGCCACCAGCAGGTGCTCGCGCACGCTCATGTCGGTGAACACCTCCACCCGTTGATACGTGCGCCCGATGCCCAGGCGCGCCCGCTGGTAGGTCGGGAGCCCGGCCAGCGAGCGACCGTCGAACGAGATCTCACCGCGATCGTGACGCAGCTGACCACAGACGCAGTTGAAGAGCGTGGTCTTCCCGGCCCCGTTCGGCCCGACCAGTCCCACGCTCTCGGCGGTGTTGACGTCGAAGCTCACGTCGTGGACCGCTCCCACGCCGCCGAAGGACTTCGAGACGCCGCGCAGGGAGAGAAGCGCCGTCTCAGCCATGAGCGCGCGAGGTCGAGAGGGGCGCGCCGGGAACGTCGGCGCCCCCGCTGAACAGCTGGCGCTCGAGCCACAGGGTCGAACGACGCTTCTGGAACTCGAGAACGCCCTCGGGGTGCTTTGCGTACTGCAGCGCCCCGAACGCAAAGAGGACGATGACCAGGCTGCTCCCGCCGAATCGAGACGGGAGATACGTGAGGACCTGCGTGATCACGAAGAACCCGATCCCGGCCTGAATCGCCCCTTCGACGGTGCCCACTCCCGTCGTCACCACCAATACGACGAAGATGAGCGAGTAGTTGTAGCTCCACGCCGTCGGGCTGGCCACCTGTTCTTGAATCGTCACCACAACGCCGCCAAGCCCTGCGATGGCGCCGGCCAGAGCAAAGACGACGATGCGCTGCCAGGTGATGTTGACGCCGAGCCCGGCGGCCGCCATCTCGCTGCCACGCATGGCGGCCAGGTTCCGCCCGACGGTGCCCTTGCGCACCTGGAGCACGACCAGGACGCAGGCCGTCAACACCACCATGCACAAGATGAACAGTGCATGTCCGTCGAAGTTGAAGAAGACGCTGGTGTCCAGCCATTTCGCCTGCACGCTCAGGCCTTGGGCTCCGCCGGTGAGCGACGCAGAGTTGAAGAAGGTGCTGTCGAAGAGGAGGGCGGCGGCCAGCGTCATCAGGGCCAGGCCCAGACCGCGCAGCCGCAGGGAGAGCAGCGCCAGGACGACGGCCACTCCGGCAGCCAAGGCCGCCCCGACGAGCCCGCCGAGGAGCATGTTCAGTCCCAGATGGCTGGCCAGTTGCGCCGCCGTGAACGCGCCCACGCCGGCCAACGTCGCCTGACAGAGGGAGAGCTGGCCGGCCATGCCGGTGATCAGGGTGATGGACAGGAGCACGACGGAGAGGGCGAGGCCGCCGTTGAAGACGACCTCCCACGTCTTGGGCATCCAGGTCAACATGGAGATGCAGAAGGCGGCGAGGAGCACCCACCACGAGATCCGGATGATCCGGTCCATCTGCGGCGCTCTCGATGCGGCGGCCGTCGGCAGGGGTGGGGGGTCGATGGTGGCGAGGGGGTCCCGGCTGAGGTCGAGGGATCGCATGCCGGGCAGGACGAGCAGGGCGGCGACCAGGGCGAAGAAGGGGAGCGCCGGGACGACCGCCGTGTTCAGCAGGCTCGCCGGGGGCAGGTACCCCTGCAAAATGGTGGTCACCACGCCGATGAGCACCGCCACACCGGCGGCGATGGGGATCGACCGCAGGAGACCCCAGGCCGCGGCCGCGATGGCGGCTACCGTCAGCGTGGCGTAGTCCTCGGACTGGAACACACCGAAGTTGGGGGCCAGCAGCACCCCGGCCAACCCGGCCATGAAGCTGGAGATGGCCCAGGCCACGGCCACCACGCCTCCGGCGTTGATCCCGTCCAACTGGACGAGGCGGCGGCTCTCCACTGCGCCGCGCATCTGCAGGCCGAGGCTCGTGCCGCGCAGCAGGATCGTCAGGGCCGCCAGGACCACCACGGTGACGCTGACCGTCGACAGGTAGATACCGTTGATCGGGGTACCGGCCACCCTGAAGTACACGACGTTCGGATTGAAGAAGGGGAAGATGGTGGCGGTGGCGTCGAGGTTCTGCGCTCCGAAGATGACCGTCATGACCGAGGGGATGCCCACGAACAGGCACAGGCTGCACACCAGCTTGGCCATGGTGTTCGAATTGGGTATGTGCCGGAAGAGGAACCGGTCGAAGGCCAGGCCGACCAGCGGCGACAACACGACGACCGAGAGCAAGAAGGCCGGGAACCCGGACCAGTGGTCGTTCTGGGTGAGGACGGTGAACACGAAGGCGGCGGCGAAGGCCTGGGCCCCGAAGGCGAAGTTGAAGACGCCGGTGGCCTGGTAGGTCAGGACGAGCCCCACCGCCACGATGGCATAGGTGCACCCGTAGGGAACTCCGGGGAAGGCGAACCCGAGGAACTGCTCCATTCCCGACCGTTACGTGTCCCGCCCGACGCCGCCGGCGTCAGGCGCTCGGGGTCCCGGGCGGCAGCGGGAACACCGGCTCCTTGCGGGCGCTGGGGGACTGGAAGCAGTTGAAGACGTTCTCCCCTTTGTTCAAGACCGGCACGAAGGCGCCGCCCTTGGCCTGAATGTAGGCCACGCAGTAGGGAGGACCGGTCCCCGAGTGCCCGTCGACGGCCCAATTCACAGGAGCTATCAGCCCGTTGGCCGTGTAGGCGGTCAGCTTGTTCGTCTGCGCGATGACGTTGGCCTGGGTCAGGTTCTGGCCGGCCAGCTTCACCCCTTCGACGAACAGGGCGGCGGACTCCCAACCTTGAACGGCCACCTCGTCCTCCACGTACTTGGGCTCGTAGCGACGCATCTCGGTGAGGTACAGCTTGAGTCCCGGGTACTCCGAGACGGGCGCCGAGAACGGCACGTGGGCGGTGCCGAAGTACACCCCCTGCATGAGGCTCTCGTTCTGCCGGAGCGTGGAGACATCGTTGCCGCTGAGCCACAGCTGGGCCACGTGCAGTCCGTACTGCTGAATCGCCCGTGCCAGGTTGATGTTGCCCCCGGAATCGAGGCAGCTGAGAACGAAATCGGAACCGGCCTCCTTCATGCGCTGGACGTCGGTGGCGACGGTCGAACCCGGGTATTCGATGTTGAGGTCGACGTAGCTGACCTTGTACCCGGCAGAGGTCAGGCCGGTGGCGGCGGCACGGCAGGCGTCGGCGGAGGACGGGATGCCGTAGGCCAGGACGGCGACCGAGTCCGAGTGGGTGCGCTTCACGACGTAGGCCGACTCGGCGGCCTCGGAGGGATAGTAAATGACCGACCCGCCGGCCGCGAAGAGGTTCTTCGGACCGGCCCAGTTTCCGGTCACGTCATAGCCGTAGGTAGGAGTGTTCGCCTCCACGAAGTAGTTGGGTGTGAAGAACGCTGTGGCCACGCCGGTCACCGCGAACACATGATCCTGATTGATCAGCGTGCTGGCCAGCTGGTTGAAGGTAGGCCCGCTGCCGCCGTCGTCCAGGGCGTACCGGTAGTCGATCATCCGCCCGTTGACTCCCCCTGCGGAGTTGATGTAGTCGAAGTAGGCCCGCTCACCGTAAATGAGCGAGGAGAAGTTCGACGCGATGGGCCCCGTCTGGGTGGAGATGGTGCCCACGGTGATGGAGTTGGCGGTCACACCCGGGGCACTGGAGGCTGCGTGCGTGCTCGCCCCGGCCGCACCAGCCACCGCCGCGGCTCCGGCGGCGAGCGCCGCTCCGGCCGCCATTACCCGGGAAAGACACCTCCTCCGGCTTCTCGTTCCCCCGTTGCCCGTGCGCATGGCACTCCCCCTCATCCGGCCCGTTGCGTCCCCGATGCCGGTCCCCCAGCGTGTCGTTGCTTTACGCTAGCCACTTCTGGACGCAGAACCCCGGCACCTGCCCGAAACCGGGAACCCTCAGAAAACCTGCACATCGAACTCGAGTCCCTTACCGGCCAGGTCGACGCGGGTGTTGTCGTCGCCATAGCGGAGACCCTGCACGTTGAAGAGCCGGACCTCGGCGTCACGGAGTGGGTAGGGACCCCAGTGCCACGTCCCGGGGTGGAGCACCAGGGGCTCCAGAGGTTGGAGGCGAAAGGCGCACGCGGACTCGACGTCCTCGGGCGCGGAGAAGCGCACGTCTGCGGGCGCCACGACGATGACTGCCGGCACGTCCAGGGACATCAGTGCCTGTGTATGGGTGTCGTGGCGGAAGAGCATCTGGCAGCGAAGCCCGGACTCGCTCGCGGGAACCTCGGCGCGGCTGTGGCCGATGATGTTGACGTGGACATCGTTCCACGCGAAGTAGAGGCGGTGGTCTCCGTCACGCGGATCGGTATCGGCCACGGGGAGCCAGCCGAACGGCGCCCAGGCCTCCTCCGACAGGGGCTGGGGACGGACATGTCGTCGCGCTTCAGTCATGACTTCCCCTTTCGTGCGCCGCTCAACCTGCGGCGCGTGCACGGCGGACCTAACCTGACGCTAAGGGAAGTCTAGGAATGGAAGGACGGATCCGGCATGGATGTGCGCAGCATTGAAGACAAGGCTCCGGTCGTCGAGCACAACGGGACCGTGCCGGTGTGGTGGATGATCGAATCCCGAGAGTTCAAGGACGCAACAGAGGGAGGCTACCTGGAGCTGGTCAACGAGTTCGAGGTGCCCGGCGGGGGGCTGGTCGATCCCCACTCCCATCCCACCCATGAGTTCTACTACGTGATGACCGGGCGTGGCATCATGACCATCGACGGTGAGGAGCGCGACGTCGCCCAGGGCGACCTCGTGTACATTCCGCCGGACAAGGTGCACTCGCTCCGCCCGGTGAGCGACCATGCCCCCATCCACTGCTTCTGCTTCGCCATCGGCGTAAAGGGCGCGGCCGCCATCAACTACACCACGCACTGAGTGGCACGGGTTCTCGTCACCCGTCGCCTGCTCCCCGGCGGTACCGACCCTCTGCGAGCGGCGGGCCACGAGGTCGTCACCGGGGGGGACGATGTGCCGCTCGGGCCGAACGAACTGGTGCACATGGCGCCCCAGTTCGACGGCGTCGTCTGCCATCTCACCGACCGCATCGACTCCGAGATCCTCCGCGCCGGGCGGGCGGGCCGGTTGCGCGTGGTCGCCAACGTCGCGGTCGGGTACGACAACATTGACGTGACCACCGCCCGCGCGCTGGGGATCGCCGTCTGCAACACCCCCGGTGTCCTCGATGCCACGACCGCCGACCTCGCCTTCCTCCTCATCCTGGCGGCCACGCGGGGCAGCACCGCAGCCGAGGCCGATCTCAGACACGGCCGCTGGGGGGGCTTCGGGTTTGCCACGCATCTGGCGCACGACGTACATGACGCCACCCTGGGACTAGTGGGCTACGGGCGCATCGGCCGGGCCGTGGCGCAACGAGCGGTCGGGTTCGACATGGAGGTTCTGCACACCTCTCGTTCGAATACCGGCCTCCCGGGCTACATAGCCGACCTCGGAGAGCTGCTCGCCCGTTCCGACATCGTGAGCCTCCATGTGCCGCTCACCGACTCCACCCACCATCTGATCGGCGCGGCGGAGCTGGCACGGATGAAGCCGACCGGGGTGATCGTGAACACGGCCCGCGGCCCGGTGATCGACGAGAACGCGCTCGCCAACGCCCTGCACGACGGCCGGATTTACGGCGCCGGCCTCGATGTCTTTGACGGCGAGCCCTCCGTCAACCCACGACTGCTCAGCGCACCACGCGTGACGCTTCTGCCCCACATCGGCAGCGCCACGGTGGGCACACGCACGGCCATGGCCCGCCTGGCCAGTCAGGGTGTCTGCGACGTGCTGGAGGGCCGGACGCCCCCCAATCTGGTGTGACTCATCCGGTGAGCCAGGAACACCATTCGTCGACACCCTCGCCCGTGCGGGCGCTCGCCTGGATCACGCGTGCATGTGGGTTCACCGCCTCGAGGTTGGAGAGGAAGATCCCGAGATCGAAATCGAGGTGCGGCAGCAGATCGATCTTGTTCACCACGACGACCTCGGCGGCGCGGAACATTACCGGGTACTTGAAGGGCTTCTCTTCGCCCTCGGTGACGGCGTAGACCATCGCCTTGGCCTGCTCTCCCACCCTGAATTCGGCCGGACAGACCAGGTTGCCCACGTTCTCGATGACGAGCAGGTCGAGGTCGTCGAGGGGGAGCCTGCTCAGTCCGGAGCGCACCATCACGGCGTCGAGGTGGCACTCGCCGCCGAACCCGGCGCTGGTGTTCACCACGGTGATGGCCGTCGCACCCGCCCCGTTTAGCTCATCGGCGTCCAGACTCGTCGCGATGTCGCCCTCGAGGACGCCGATCCTCATCGTGCTCCCGAGCTCCATCAGCGTGCGCTTGAGGAGCGTCGTCTTGCCGGCGCCGGGTGACGACATGAGGTTCACGGCGCGTACCCCGGCCTTCGCCAAGGCGTGGCTGTTCGCGTCGGCGACCCGGTCGTTCTCGGCCAGGAGGTTTTCGAGAACGTCGATACGCACGGTTCCCGTATCGGTGTAACCGCTGTGATCACCGAGCTCGTGGTCGTGGTCGTGCTCGTGGTGAAGCTCGGTTCCGTCCGCGTGAAGATGGACTCGTCCCATGGCTACGCCTCCGTGACGTCCATTGATACCACGAGAAATTCATCGCCGCTCAGTAGCTCCACCTCGAAGCCTTCGCAGGTTCCGCACATGAGTATCGGCACGGTCAAGGTCGTCTCCTCCTTGCACTCTCGACAGCCGACCCGCGCCGGAATCTGCTCAATCACGAGCTCACATCCCTTGAGGTCGGTGGAGTCGGTCATGAGCTCCCAGCTGAACAGCAGGGCGTCGGGCACCACTTGCCGGAGATGCCCGACCCGAACGGTCACCCTCCTGACCGTGCGGCCGTCGGCCCGCTTGATCGCCGCCCCGAGAATGGCGTCGCAAAGTGAGAGCTCGTGCACCACGTGCCTTTCCGCCCGGGAGCATACCGGTGCCGGTCGGGGTGCCTGTCGGGCGCCCCCCTCCCGTGCGTCACGATCGCCGAGGCGGGAGCCTACGCTGTGCTCGCACGAGCGAGAGGTTCGTCGCCACTCTTGCCATCGGGACCGGGAGCCGGGTATGGACGCAAGCGGAGGGTCACGACCAGAGGCGTCTGCCGACTCCATCGGGGCGGCGGTGCTCCTCGCGGCGATCATTGCGTTGTCCGACGACGCCATCTTCACCTGCGACGGGACGGGCGGCGTCATCAGCTGGAGCGCCAGTTCGGAGCGCATCTTCGGTCGCTCCGAAGGCGAGGTACGCGGTGGTCCTCTTCACCTCTTGTTCCCCGGACATCTCAGTCGCGACGTGCAGGGGGTCATGGCCAACGTGCTCAAGGGGGACCGCGTCCGGCACTTCGAGACGGAGGTGCTGCGCCCCGACGGGATGCCGCTACCCGTCTCGCTGTCCCTCTCCACCCTCCTCGACGTGCAGGGGGTCCCGGTCGGCGCCGTGGTCATCGCCCGGGACGTCACCGAGCAACACCTGGCCCAGGCGACCCTGGCCGAAGTCGACGCCCGGATGGAGGAGGGCGAGGCACTGGCGCACATCGGGAGCTGGCTGTGGGATACGAGAACCGGGGTGGTGCAGTGGAGCACGGAGTTCCACAGGATCCACGGTATGGATCCTCTCGACTTCGACGGGACCTTCGAGTCGCATCTCGGTCTGATCCATTCCGACGATCGGGAGATCGTGCGGGCCGCCATGGTGCAGTCCGTGGAGTCCGGCCGACCCTTCAACGCCGAGTACCGGGTGGTACGCCCGGACCGGCAGGTCCGCCGGGTCCAGATGCGGGCTCAGCCGACCTTCGGGTCCACGGGGAAGGCGGTCGGGCTGAGGGGCATCGGCCAGGACACCACCACATTGCCCGGTTCGCCGGCCGAAGGCGAGGCGATCATCGGCTGAGCGGCAGGTCAACCCTCCCCTTCGAGCTCGGCCTCCGCATGGAGGCTCACGCGCACGTCGGGGAAGATGCGCAACATGAGCACGGTGGGCGACGAGAGGGCGAAGTCACGGATGTCGAAGACCTGCTCCCCGGCGATGACCAGGTGCCGATCCGAGAGTGCATCGATGCTGACCGTGCCCTCGGCCAACCGGGTCACCCCGTGGAAGGTGAGCTCACCCGCCAACCGGTACCGGGTCCCGGGCCCGGCGGGTGCGCACTCGCGCAGGTCGACGGTGGCCGTCGGGAAGCGCCGAGCGTCAATCCGGCGCAGCAGCTCGGCGTCGTAGAGCGGGTTACCCGAGTTGAGTCCGGAGACGTCTATCGTGACACGACCGGATGGCGGCGCGTCGGTCCGCACGACTCCGCCCACGACGGCGGCGTGGACCGTCCCCGAGACGCCCAGGGTGCCAAAGCTCAGGGGCCCTACGGTGGAGCGCACATCGATGAGCACCGCCGACCTCTCCGGATTGAGGCGGAATTCCCGTGTCGTCGGCACCTCATCGACCGGGGCGGCCCCTACGCCGGACAGATGAGGCCTCCCCTCCCAGCCGGGGTCCGAGGGAATCGGCCGACGCCGACCACCCGAGGTGGAGGACACCGGAGACCACCCCACGCCCAGGGCAGTGGACCATCCCCCTTCGACCTCGGCCAGCACGGCGTCGATCGTCCCGGTTGCCTGGTAACGGCGGAGCGCCTGGCCCAGGTAGTCGTGCTCCTCCTTGATCACACCCATCCACACCCGCAACACCCTCTCGCCCAGCACGGTCACCGAGTAGACGCGACGCGACTGGCCCGCCCGCGGGTTCTGCGAGGTTGCCCGTACCAGGCCATCGGTCTCTAGCTGGGCAAGGGCGCGATAGACCGCAGGCCGGTCGACGTGACCGAAGCGGAACTCTTCGAGTCGGGGTACCAGCCCGTACCCATAACCGGGCTGCTCCGAGAGAAGGAGCAGGATGGCAGGCAGTATGAACCGGCGGGGGGGCGCCAGTTCGAACCTCGAGGCCCCCTCTTCTGCGGCAATCGGGGTTCTGTCTTCCATGGGCAAATTCATCCTTGCGCCGCCTATACGAGGTGTCAACAGTGATCGCGCCGGGTAGGTAGTCGCCGATGATGCAAAAGACACTCATTTACACATGGGGGGTTCTCTTGTATCACTGCACACAGCCGCACAAATCGGCGCGGCCAATAGTTGGGGGGAGGTACCGTGACGGTAACCGAAGCCTCGCCTGACGAGGCGGTCGTCCACGTGCTGTGGATCAATGCAGGGCTTAGCTGTGACGGCGACTCCGTTGCGTTGACATCGGCCACCCAGCCGAGCATTGAGGAGATCGCCCTGGGCGCCCTGCCCGGGCTGCCCAAGATCGCCGTGCACTGGCCTCTCATCGACTTCGAATGCGGCCCCGTGGGCGGGGCCGACGACTTCTTGGAGTGGTTCTTCAAGGCCGATCGGGGTGAGCTCGACCCGTTCGTGCTGGTCGTGGAGGGGTCGATCCCCAACGAGGCGATCAAGAAGGAAGGTTACTGGTGCGGCTTCGGCAACAACCCCGACACCGACCAGCCGATGACGACGAGCGAGTGGCTCGACCGCCTCGCCCCCAAGGCGCTGGTCGTGCTGTGCGCCGGCACCTGTGCCTGCTACGGCGGGATCCACGCCATGGCCGGCAACCCCACCGGGGCCATGGGCGTCCCCGACTACCTGGGGTGGAACTGGACGTCGAAGGCGGGTATCCCGATCGTCTGCGTACCGGGCTGCCCGACGCATCCCGACAACCTGTCCGAGACCATCCTCTACCTTCTGTACCAGGCGACCGGCCAGGCGCCGATGATCCCGCTGGACGACGCCCTCCGGCCGCAGTGGCTGTTCGGCAACACGGTGCACGAGGGCTGCGACCGTGCGGGCTACTACGAGCAGGGCGAATTCGCCACCGAGTACGGGTCACCCAAGTGCATCGTCAAACTCGGATGTTGGGGACCGGTGGTCAAGTGCAACGTCCCCAAGCGGGGGTGGGTCAACGGCGTCGGCGGATGCCCCAACGTCGGCGGCATCTGCATCGGCTGCACCATGCCGGGCTTCCCGGACAAGTTCATGCCGTTCATGGACGAGCCACCAGGGGCCCGTGTGTCGACCTTGGCCAGCGGCCTTTACGGCAACGCGGTACGAGGGCTACGCAAGATCACCGCCCACACGCTCGACGACGAGCCCAAGTGGCGGACACCGGGGAGCGACCTGTCGACCGGCTACAAGAAGATCTGGAGGTAGGACGATGGCGACCAAGAATTTCACGGAGGACGAGAACGGGCTGGTCGAAATGGCCTGGGACCCGATCACCCGGATCGTCGGCAGCCTGGGGATCTACACGAAGATCGACTTCGGCAAGGGCAAGGTGGCAGAGTGCCACAGCACCTCGTCGATCTTCCGGGGCTACTCCATCTTCATGAAGGGGAAGGACCCCCGCGACGCCCACTTCATCACCAGCCGCATCTGCGGTATCTGCGGTGACAACCACGCCACCTGCTCCTGCTACGCGC
Source organism: uncultured Acidimicrobiaceae bacterium (assembly GCA_963779735.1). Classification (GTDB taxonomy): domain Bacteria; phylum Actinomycetota; class Acidimicrobiia; order Acidimicrobiales; family RAAP-2; genus Bog-473. The sequence continues at coordinate 532,710 of CAVZZJ010000006.1, read as the reverse complement.
AGAACATGACGTACGGCGTGAAACCGCCGGCGCTGGGCGAGCAGATCGTCAACCTGGGCGAGGCGGCCGAGTACATGTTCGACCACAACATCTTCCAGGAGAACCTGGTCGGGGTCGACTTCTGCGAGAAGATGGTGGCCGAGACGAACCCCGGCGTGCTCGAGCAGGCCAACCGCACCGAAGCACCGCATGCGTCGGAGCACGGCTACAAGACGATCGGCGACATCATGCGCTCGCTCAACCCGTTCTCGGGCGAGTTCTACCGCGAGGCACTGCAGGTCAGCCGGTACACGAGGGAGATGTTCTGCCTCATGGAGGGCCGGCATGTCCATCCCTCGACGCTGTACCCGGGCGGGGTCGGAACGACGGCGACCATTCAGCTCTTCACGGACTACTACACGCGGCTGATGCGCTACGTGGAGTTCATGAAGCGGGTCGTGCCCATGCACGACGACCTCTTCGACTTCTTCTACGCGGCACTGCCCGGCTACGAAGAGGTAGGCCGTCGCCGCATCCTTCTCAACTGCTGGGGGGCCTTCCAGGACCCCGAGGTCTGCAACTTCGACTATCGGGACATGACCACATGGGGACGGGCCATGGGCGTCACGCCCGGTGTGGTCGTCGACGGCAAGCTGGTCACCAACGACCTCGTGGAGATCAACCTGGGCATCCGGATACTGCTCGGGCATTCCTTCTACGACGACTGGGAAGACCAGCCGATGTTCGTCAGCAGGGACCCGCTGGGCAACCCGGTCGATCGCCGCCACCCATGGAACCAGCACACCAACCCCCAGCCCCAGAAACGCGACTTCGACGGCAACTACAGCTGGGTCATGTCACCTCGTTGGTTCGACGGCACGGATCACCTGGCGCTCGACACCGGCGGTGGGCCTCTCGCCCGGCTGTGGTCGACGGCGCTGTCGGCTCTGGTGAACACCGACCACCTGAAGGCAACGGGCACCAGCGTGCAGATCCACTTGCCGAAGACGGCGCTCAAGGGTCCGGTCGACCTCGAGTGGCACGTTCCCCAATGGTCGAACACCATCGAGCGGGACCGGGCACGGACCTACTTCCAGGCCTACGCCGCCGCGGCTGCCCTCGACTTCATCGAACTGGCGCTCAAGGAGGTCCGGGCCGGGAACACCAAGACCTGGGAGCCCTTCGAGGTACCCGACGAAGGGATCGGGTGCGGCTTCACCGAAGCAGTACGCGGGGTGCTCTCCCACCACATGGTGGTCAAGGATGGCAAGATCGCCAACTACCACCCCTACCCTCCGACCCCATGGAACGCCAACCCACGTGATGTCTACGGCACGCCGGGCCCCTACGAGGACGCCGTGATCGACACGCCGATCTTCGAGGAGAACACACGGGAGAACTTCAAGGGGATCGACGTCATGAGGGCGGTACGAAGCTTCGATCCATGCCTGCCGTGCGGGGTGCACATGTACCTCGGCAAGGGCAAGGTGTTGAAGAAGCTGCACTCCCCCACCCAGGTGGCCAGTCCCGGCGACTTGGCCTGCTGAGCGCCGGGCGAGATGCCTGAACCGCAGAACCTCCGGGCTGTCGGCGACCGGATCGAACAGGCACTCGATGAGCTGCACTCGTCGGCAGACACCCGTACCGTCAATCTGGCCGAGGAGCTCCTTCGCCTCGTCTCCGAGCTCTACGGCGCGGGCTTCGCCCGCGCCGTAGAGCTCGCCCGGACACACGCGCCCGGCCTGATCGCCGCCTACTGCGAGGATGAGCTGTTGGCCAGTCTCCTGCTGGTCCAAGGACTCCACCCCGAGTCTCTCGACAACCGGGTCGAGGCGGCACTCGTATCCGTTCGGCCATTCCTGGGCCAACACGGCGGCGACGTGGAGCTGCTCGGCATCGACGACGAGCTAGGTGCGGTCAAACTCCGCCTCTTGGGGAGCTGCGACGGCTGCCCCTCGTCGGCCAGCACGCTCCGGGGCGCCGTGGAGGCGGCGATCGTCGAGGCCGCCCCGGAAATCGTTCGCATCGTCGTCGATGAGCCGGCGACGACGCCGGCGAGCATCCCTGTCTCTCTGGGGGTCAAGCCGATGTACGAGGAGTGTCCGGCCGAGGTGGTCGCGGGATGACCGACCCGCTGGCCGTGCTGCAGCGGATCCGGGAGAGCCAGCCTCGCGAGCTGCCGCTGTCGGGGGAAGTCTGTGAGCTGTGCGCCGAGCCCATCTCCGACGACCACGGGCACCTCGTCGACCTGCAGGGGCGCACGCTCATGTGCGCCTGCCGGGGCTGCTATCTCCTCTTCAGCTCGCAAGGCGCCGGCGGCACCCACTTCAGATCGGTCCCCGACCGCTTCTTGGCCTTCCCGGACTTCGAGCTCTCTCCCGAGCAGTGGGACAACCTGCAGATACCGGTCAGCGTGGCGTTCTTCTTCATCAATTCCACGCTGGGACGGGTCGCGGCCTTCTACCCCGGCCCGGCCGGAGCCACCGAGTCCGAGCTGGCCCTGGACACCTGGGCCGAGGTGACGGCCGCCAATCCCCAGCTCGGCACCCTCCAACCCGACGTGGAAGCGTTCCTCGTCCGCTCCAGGTCCGGTGAAACAGGAGCGGGAACGGAGTGCTACATCGTGCCCATCGACGCCTGTTACGAACTGGTCGGCCACCTGCGTCGCCTGTGGCGCGGCTTCGACGGCGGAGCCGAGGCCCACGCCAGGCTCGACGAGTTCTTCGACGACGTCAAGGCGAGGGCGCGATGACCGCTCTGTCGTTCGAGGTGGTGAGCTCCAGATCCGAGCCCCACGCCGCAGTGCCCACCATCGTGTTGCGCCTGAGGGTCCGGGAGGCCGACGGTGTCGGCGTCCACGCCCTGGCGTTGCGCTGCCAGATCCGGATTGAGCCCCAGCGCCGCCGCTACGCCACCGACGAGGAGCTGCACCTCTACGAGCTATTCGGCGAGACGCCGCAGTGGGGCGACACCCTCCGGCCGTTCCTCTGGACCCACGTCTCGACCACCATCGGGGGATTCGATGGCGTCAGCGAATTCGACCTTCCCGTGGAGTGCACCTACGACTTCGACGTCGCTGCCGCCAAGTACCTCCACGCACTGGTCGACGGGGACATTCCGCTGCTCTTGCTGTTCTCCGGCACGGTCTTCTCGCACGGCGAGTCGGGCTTCTCGGCCGAGCCCCTCTCGTGGTCGCTCGAAGCCTCTCACAAGATGCCCGTAGCCGTCTGGCGCTCCATGATGGACCTGTACTACCCCAACAGCGCCTGGATCCGCGTCCGGCGTGACACGCTCGACGACCTGCAGCGCTTCCGGGCCCACCGGGGCCTGCCCACCTGGGACCAGGCGCTCGAGCACCTGCTGAAGGAAGCGGGCCGGGACGGGCCGTGAGCACCCGGACCGCCGACCGCTTCGAGACCGCTCGCGCCGTGGCCGACGCGGTGCTCTACGAGGGGTACGTCCTTTACCCCTACCGTGCCTCGTCGCGCAAGAACCAAGCGAGGTTCCAGTGGGGCGTGCTCACCCCGCGGAGCTTCAGCGAAGCGGACGGGTCCGAGCGCTGGTCGATGCGCACCGAATGTCTGGTCGACCCGGGCGGTTCCCCCATGCTCTGCGTGCGAATCCGCTGTCTGCAGGCACAGCACCGAGGGGTCGAGGGGACGGCCGAGGACGGGAGCGCATCAGGGGAGGCCAGCGCGTTCGCACCCACGGAGCTTCTGGAGGTCGACGGCGTGCTTCACGCCGACTGGGATGAGGCCATCGATCAGGTCGTCGACGTCGCCCCTCTGGCCTTGCAGGCTCTGGAGGGGTCCGAGCGTGTCGAGGAGTTCTCCTTTCCCGGTGGAGCGGAGTCCGAGCTGGTCCGTGGCGCCGATGGCAGGGTCGCCGGACGCTTCGTGCGGCACCGGGAGCCGGTGACCGGGCTGGTGCGGATCGCCGTCGGCCGACCCGATGCCGCACTGCCCTACCTCAAGGTCGCCGTGGCCGTGGAGAACACGACGGCAGTGACGGCCCTCGGACGGCACCGTGACGACGCCATCGGGCACAGCCTCATCGCGGTGCACACCATGCTGGCCGTCGACGAGGGCAGCTTCGTGTCGCTGCTCGACCCCCCCGACCGCGCCGCCCGGGCAGCGGCCTCCTGCCATAGCGACGGTGCCCACCCGGTGCTCATCGGCGAGGACGACGTGGTGCTGTCCTCTCCCATCATCCTGTACGACCACCCCGAGGTGGCCCCACAGAGCCCGGGGGACCTGTACGACTCCCTGGAGATCGACGAGATCCTCGCCCTGCGGGTGATGACCTTGACCGACGAGGAGAAGTCCGAGGCTCGCGGAACCGACCCCCGTGCCGCCGCCATCGTCGATCGGTGTGACGAGATGTCGGCCGAGACGTTGGGCAGGCTGCACGGGCAGATGCGACCGCTCGGGCTCCCGGTGGGGGCCGCCTCGTCCGACCATTTATCCGCCGTGCCCTGGTGGGACCCCGAGGCCGACGCCTCGTTCGATCCCTGGACCGAGACCGTCTGGATCGGCGGCGTCGAGATCACCAAGGGCAGCACCGTCCGGCTGAAGCCGTCGCACCGGGCCGACGCGCAGGACATCTTCCTCGCCGGCTTGAACGCCACCGTGGCCGGAGTGTTCACCGACGTCGACGGAGAGCGGCACGTTGCGGTCACGATCGACGACGATCCCGCCACCGAAGAGCTGGCGTGGCAGGGCCGGTACCTGTTCTTCCACCCCGACGAGGTGGAGCCATCGACAAGACGGGGGCACGACCCATGAGCAGCGGCGTGTTGGTGGCCGGGATCGGCAACGTCTTTCAGAGCGACGACGCGTTCGGCGTGGAGGTAGCCAACCGTCTCTCCGAGCGGGTGCTCCCCTCCGGAGTCCGGGTCGAGGACTTCGGTATCCGCGGGGTGCATTTAGCCTACGAGCTGCTGGGAGGGTACGACGGGCTGGTCATCATTGACGCCCTCCCCATGGGAGAGCCCCCGGGGACCCTGGCCATCATGGTGCCCGAGCTGGACGACGCGACGACCAACGGAGACGACGTGCTCGAGGTGGTGGACGCCCACACCATGAACCCCGACGTGGTGCTCGGGACCCTGCGCCACCTGGGTGGATCGCTCGAGAAGATCTTCATCATCGGTTGCCAGCCCGCCAATCTGCAGGACGGCATGGGGCTGTCCCCCTCCGTGGCCGCGGCCGTCGATGACGCAGCACAGATGTGCTGCCAGCTCGTATCCGAACTACTCGCACCCACCGAGAAGGGGGTTCACCCATGATCCGTCGCTTCATCGCCTCCGTTCTGCTCGCAGCCGTAGCCGGGCTGGTGATCAAGTCCCTCCCCGACATCGCCCGATACCTCAAGATGAGAGAGATGTAGATAGATGGACGTCGCCCCAGCCGACACCGGGCCGCGCGTCGTGGTGAGGAAGACCTAGGCAAGTGGCCCGGTACCTGATCGCGCCCGAACGGTCTCAGGTGTGGATCGATGCTCGCTCGAACGTGCACCCCATCCACTCGAGCACCGATGGCCTCGAGGGCTTCGTCGACCTTGCGCTGTCCCCCGACGGACAGGTCGACCTGGCGGCGCCGATGGCGGGGAAGCTGTCGCTTTCGGTCGATCGACTCAGGTCGGGAAACCGCATGGAGGACAGGGAGCTCCACAAGCGCATTGACGCACGCCGGTTCCCGACCATCGCCGGGGTGCTGGACACGATAGAGAAGTCGGACGACGATGAACGGTATCGGGTCGGCGGCGACATCACGTTCCGCGGGGTTTCCCGGCACCACGAGGACCTGATGAAGATAGGTAGCGTGGACGACCAGACGCTTCAGCTGGAGGGAAGGTCCAGTTTCGACATTCGTGACTACGGGATGGATCCACCGCGTATGTTGATGTTGAAGGTCGAACCGGTAGTGGACGTCCGGGTCGAGATCTTCGCCGTGCGAGAGTGAGAGGAGCGTTCCACGATGTGCCTAGGTATACCGGGACAGCTGCAGGAGCTCTCCGACATTCACGAGCATCTGGCTCGGGTGGATGTCTCCGGCGTGAGCCGAATCATCAATATCGGCCTGCTGGAGGACGAGGACCTCAAGCCGGGCGATTGGGTGCTCATCCATGTCGGCTTCGCCATGTCGAAGATCGACGAGGACGAGGCGGCACTGGCGCTGGCGTCCCTCCAACTCATGGGTCGGGCCTACGACGAGGAGCTCGAAGCTTTCTGGTCATCGAAGATTGCCAGCGAGAGCACACAAGGAGGATGAGATGGGAGTGGTGATAGGAGTCATCGTCGGGTATGCGCTGGGAAGCCAGGCCGGAGCCGACGCCTGGCCCGAGCTCGAAGAGGCCTGGAGGACCATCGTCGCGTCCGAAGAGGTGAGAGACCTGATCTCGGGTGGAGTCACCATCGCCCGTGACCTGTTGAGCCGGCGGGGCGAGCTCCTGGCCGGCGTGCTCGGTATCGCCGATCCGGACGCGAAGTTGCGCCGGGTGGCGTAGGGATCCCCGTGCGGTTCGTCGACGAGTACCGTGACCCGACGACGGCGAGGGCGCTGGTGGCGCACATCGCGTCCCTGGCCGGAGACGACACGTTCAAGTTCATGGAGGTGTGCGGGGGCCACACCCACACCATCTACCGCCACGGCATTGAGCACGTCCTCCCGGGCTCGGTCGAGTTGGTGCACGGTCCCGGGTGCCCCGTGTGCGTGATACCCATGGGACGGGTGGACGACGCCATAGCCGTCGCCCGGACGCCCGGGGTCATCTTCACGTCGTTCGGCGACATGATGCGGGTTCCGGGCAGCAAGGGGAACCTGCTCAAAGCCAAGGCAGAAGGAGCCGACGTCCGGTTCGTCTACTCCCCCCTGGACGCGCTGAAGGCGGCGATGGAGAACCCGGCGCGTCAGGTCGTCTTCTTTGCTGTCGGGTTCGAGACGACGGCGCCCTCCACCGCGCTGACCTTGTTGCAGGCCAGGTCCAAGGGCGTCACCAACTTCAGCGTGTTCTCCAATCACGTCACGATCGTCCCGCCCTTGCGGGCCATCCTGGACTCGCCCGACCTGCGACTCGACGGTTTTCTCGGCCCGGGCCACGTCTCGACGGTGGTCGGGCAACGCCCCTACCGTTTCGTCCCCGCCCAGTACGGGCTGCCCCTCGTGACGGCGGGGTTCGAGCCACTCGACATCCTCCAGGCGATCTCCATGCTGCTCATGCAGCTGCGAGAGGGCCGCTGCGAGGTGGAGAACCAGTACGCGCGGGTCGTCCACGAGGAAGGCAACCCGCGGGCCCTCGCCGTGCTGAACGAGGTCTTCGAGCTGCGACCCCACTTCGAATGGCGGGGGCTGGGCTTCATCTCACAGAGTGGGCTCAAGCTGCGACCCGAGTTCGGGGCGTTCGACGCCGAGCGGCTCTACGAGATCCCGGGGGTCCGAGTGGCCGACCCCAAGGCCTGCCAGTGTGGAGAGGTGCTGAAGGGTGTCATAAAGCCGTGGGAGTGCAAGGTCTTCGGCACCGCGTGCACGCCCGAAACTCCGATCGGGACCTGCATGGTCTCCTCCGAGGGCGCGTGTGCCGCCTACTACAACTTCGGGCGGATGCACCGTGAGGCCGCCGTCACCCTTGGGCGGGGGGGCGGGCTCAGCGCGTGACCTCCCTGGCCGCAGCGGACCGCGTCGTGCGCTACCGGATCCGGGTGATCGGGGTGGTCCAGGGCGTCGGCTTCCGTCCCTTCGTGCATCGATTGGCGACCGATCTCGGGTTGGCCGGGCACGTCGGCAACGACTCGGAGGGTGTCTTCGTCGAGGTCGAGGGCGATGCGGGGAGAATCGATGCCTTCATGTCCCAGCTCACGGCCGACGCCCCGCCCCTGGCGAGGATCTTCGGGGTCGAGAGCGAGCACGTCGAGATCCGCCACGAGCGCGGCTTCATGATCGTCGAGAGCCGTTCGCAGAGTGCCGTGCGGACGTTCGTCTCTCCCGACGTCGCCGTGTGCGACGACTGTCTGGCCGAGCTGTTCGACCCCGAGAATCGCCGTTTCCGCTACCCCTTCATCAACTGCACGAACTGCGGTCCCCGCTTTACGATCACCCTCCGACTCCCCTACGACCGGCCCAACACGACCATGGGCACGTTCGAGCTGTGCGCCGCCTGTAGCAGCGAGTACCACGACCCGACCGACCGCCGATTTCACGCGCAACCGGTGGCCTGCGCCCGTTGTGGCCCGAGGATCTGGTTCGAAGGCCCGGCCGGGATCGCCGAGGGGACCGATAGCGCCATCGTTGCCACCCAGGAGGCACTCGCCCGGGGCGGCATCGTCGCCGTCAAGGGTCTGGGCGGCTATCACCTGGCCTGCGACGCCACCTCGGCCGGCGCGATCGAGATCCTGCGCCAACGCAAGAGGCGGGCCGACAAGCCGCTCGCCGTGATGGTGGCCGACCTGCCGACGGCGCACGCCCTGGCCCATGTCGGCCCCTGCGAAGCGTCGCTCCTGAGCGGCCCGCAACGGCCGATCGTGCTGGTGGACCGGCGCTCGGGGGGTCCGCTGGCCGAGCAGGTGGCGCCCCGTAACCCCCAGATCGGGCTGCTGCTCCCCTACACCCCGCTGCACCACCTCCTGTTCCACCAGGTGCCGGGGTCAGATGCTCGTCCGCCCCGCTTGCTCGTGATGACCAGCGGCAACCTGACCGACGAGCCCATCGCCTACCAGGACGCCGACGCCCGCAGTCGGCTGAGCCACATTGCCGACGCGTGGTTGGCCCACGACCGCCCCATTCACGTGCCGTGCGACGACTCGGTGGTGCGCGTCGACGACGGTGAGGAGCTGCCGATCCGACGATCCCGCGGGTACGCTCCACTCCCGGTCCGGCTTCCCTTCCCGCTCGATCCGATCCTGGCCATGGGGGGCGAGCTCAAGAACACCTTCTGCCTCGCATCGGGGCACGACGCCTTCATGAGCCAGCACGTCGGCGACATGGGCAGCGTGGAGACGCTGGCCGCGTTCGAACGATCGGCCGGGCAGTTCACCGACATGTACCAGATCGACCCCCGGAAGCTCGCCGCCGACCGGCATCCCGGCTATCAGACGCGACGGTGGGCGGACGAGCACTCGGAACAGCCGGTGGAGTTGGTCCAGCACCATCACGCTCACATCGCCGCCGTCATGGCCGAGCATGGGGTTACGGCCGGCGAGCGGGTGATCGGCTTCGCCTTCGACGGCACCGGGTACGGGACCGACGGTGCCATCTGGGGGGGCGAGGTCCTCCTGGCGCGCTACGAGGGGTTCGAACGCCGGGCCCATCTGCGCTACATCCCCCTGCCGGGGGGGGACGCCGCCATCCGCAAGCCGTACCGCACGGCGTTGGCGCACCTCTGGGCGTCAGGGATCGAATGGGAGAGTGGTCTCCCTCCGGTTCGCCATGCCCCGGTGAGCGAGCTCGCCGTGCTGCGGCGTCAGCTCGAACGAGGTGTCCAGTGCATTCCGACCTCGAGCATGGGACGGCTCTTTGACGCGGTGAGCTCGCTGCTCGGGATCCGCCAGATCGCCGCCTATGAGGCTCAGGCCGCCATGGAGCTCGAGTGGCTGGCTGCTGGGCACGTGGCGGCGGCGCGCGCCTACCGATTCACCCTACAGGGGACGCAGATCGACGCTGCGCCAGTCCTGGCGGCGTTGACCGATGACCTGCGGGGTGGCTGCCCGATGGGGCCCATCGCTGCGGGCTTCCACGTGGCGGTAGCCCGGATGATCGGCGACGCTGCGGACCGGTTGCGCCAGGAGACGGGTGCCCACAGCATCGCACTGAGCGGAGGGGTCTTCCAGAACGTGCTGCTCCTTCGCCTGGCCCGCAGGGAGCTGACCGCTCGCGGCCACCGCGTGCTGACCCATCGGCTGGTCCCGCCGAACGACGCTGGCCTCGCGCTGGGACAGGCTGCCGTGGCGTCCCGGTCCGACCCGAACCGCGGGTTAGCGCGATGAACGTCCTAGGGACTCCCCCCGCGCCCGTGCACCACGGTGCGGCCGACGACCTGGCCGCGGCCGCCCTGGCACTGGCACGACGGTTCGCGGCCGGTGCGACGATGTGGTGCGTCTCCCGGGAGTGGCCGTCGCACGGCCGTCACGTCGCCGTGGAGTTCGTCCACCCGGTCATCGTCGGCAAGAAGGCGCTGCCCGCGGTCAACGTCGAGGGGGTGGACGTCACCTCCACCCTGCGGCTGTTGGCCCGTCCCGGTGACGTCCTCCTGGCCGTGGGCTCGGCCCATGACCGGGAAACGGCCGACCTGTTGCGCCGGACCGAGGCCTGGGGGCTCACGAGGGTCTGGCTCGGAGCGGGGCCACGGCCGTCGGGCGGGCTGGCGGAGCACACCGTGTGGCTCGAGGGCGCCGACCCCGCCCTGAGCGCGCGCTCGGGGGAGCTGGTGCTCCTCTACCACCTGTTATGGGAGCTGACGCAGGTGGTGTTCGAACATCCCGGACTCCTCCTCCCGGAGCCCGAGTGCACGGGCGAGGCCTGCATCACCTGCTCGGACGAGGGGCGCGTCGCGGAGGTGCGGGACGTGCACGCCGACGGCACGGCTGCCGTGGTGATGAACGGCGGCACCGAGACCGTCGACGTCACCCTGGTGGAGTCCGTGGAGGTGGGCGACCTCCTCCTGGTCCACGCCGGAGTGGCACTGACCACATTGGGGAGATGACGGACGTGCAGGGCGAGCCCACCGGATTTCTCTACCCGTTCATTGAGTCGGAGGAGCGCGACAGCTCGGGCCTCCTCGTCGACCTGGCCGCCTCGGCCACAGAGAAGGTCGCGCACAGCCGTGCACTACGGGCGGCCACCACCGAGCGCTGCCGGAGCCAGCTGGAAGAGGCCGGCGAGGCCATCGCCCGGCGCTTCAGGCGGGGGGGCGGCTGTTCGCCTTCGGAAATGGCGGGAGCGCGACCGACGCCGAGGGTTCGGTCGACCTCTTCCTCCACCCACCGAGTGGGCGCCCCCTTCCGGCCATCTCCCTGGTGGACGATCGGGCCGTGCTCACCGCCCTGGCCAATGACGTCGGATTTGACCTGGTCTTCTCCCGGCAGATCATCGCCCACGCCCGGTCCGCCGACGTCGCCGTGGGGTTTTCGACGAGCGGCGACTCGGTCAACGTGCTGCGGGGCCTCGAGGAGGCGTCGCACCGGGGACTCCTCACCATCGGGCTCTGCGGGTACGACGGGGGGGCGATGGCGGCGAGCGAGGCCATCGTGCACTGCCTGGTCGTTCGTTCCGAGAGCGTCCACCGGGTGCAAGAGACCCAGAACGCGCTGATGCTGGAGCTATGGTCCATCGTGCAGCGTTGCTTCGGCGAGGGTGCGGCGTGACGGACACGACGCAGGAAGCGGGCCCCGCCAGCCGTGAGGCGGCCGTCTTCGAGCGGATTGAGGCGTTCCGCCGCCGCCGACCCCGACTGCTCGACGAGGTCGTGACCCTGGCCCACGGCGCCGGCGGGAAGGCGTCCGCCGCGCTGCTCGCCGCGGTGTTCCTGCCGGCCTTCGCGGTCGATCCCGGCGCCGAGCAGGCCGACGCCGCCACCGTCACCTTGCCCTCGGGCGAGCGACTGGCGTTCAGCACCGACTCCTACGTCGTCAAGCCGCTCCGCTTCCCCGGTGGCTCGGTCGGCCACCTGGCGGTGCACGGCACGGTCAACGATCTGGCCATGCTGGGAGCGCGACCACTGGCCCTGTCGGCGGCCTTCGTCCTGGAAGAAGGGTTCTCCATCAATTCCCTGCGCGAGATCGTCGCCGACATGGCCGAGGCGGCGGCGTCTGCCGGCGTCTCCGTCGTGACGGGTGATACCAAGGTCGTCGACCGGGGCGCGGCGGACGGCATGTACATCTCGACCGCCGGCGTGGGCCTGATCCCCGCCGGTCGCCAGCTCTCGGCGAGCGGGGTCCGCCATGGCGACGTGGTGCTCTCCTCGGGCACCCTCGGTGACCACGGCACTGCGGTCATGCTGGCCCGAGGCGACCTCGCGCTCGAAGCCGACATCGAGTCGGACACCGCGCCACTCAATGGTCTGGTGGAGTGCCTGTTGGAGGCGGCTCCGTCCACGCGGTGGCTGCGCGATGCCACCCGGGGCGGGGCGGGAACCGTCTGCAACGAGCTGGCCCGCGACAGCAACCTGACCGTGGTCCTGGAGGAGTCGGCACTGCCCGTGCGGCCGGCGGTGGCGGCGGCCTGTGAGCTGCTCGGCATCGATCCTCTCTACGTGGCCAACGAAGGAAAGCTCATCGCCGTCGTGGCACCCGAAGAGTCGGAGGCCGCCCTGGCCGCCCTGCGAGCACACCCCTATGGCGCGGAAGCGGCGCAGATCGGCGAGATCCGATCGGAGCCCCCGGGCATCGTGGTCCTGCGCACGGCGTTCGGAGGCACCCGGATCGTCGACATGCTGGTGGGCGACCCGCTCCCCCGCATCTGCTGAATAGCCGCTAGGACCGGCCCTCGACGACCACCGGCGATGCGTCGAGGCCGAGAAGGTCCAACGTCGTGCGGCCCGCCCGTAAGGCGTCGAAGAGCCCGGCCTCCTTCGACGCGCGGGCTTCGCCGGCCTCTCGCACGTCCGCCAGCCGGTCGGCGGGAACCACCGTCACGCCATCGACGTCGCCGACGACCCAGTCGCCCTGGGCCACGTCGACCCCTCCGACGCGCACCGGGACACCGGCCGTGCCCGGTTTGGCCTTGCTCGCGCCGGCGAGGGCGATCGCCGAAGAGAACACGGGGAATCGGTGTGCCTGGAGGGCGGCGACGTCACGGACGCCTCCGTCAATCACGAGGCCTATCAGCCCGGCCGCTTCCGCCGCCGTCGTGAGCACCTCCCCCCAGTAGCCGCGATCGGCCACCGCTCCGACATTGACGACGAGAACGCTGCCTCTGACGGCGGTGGTGATGGCGACGTGCACGGCCAGGTTGTCGCCCGGTGTGCAACCGACCGGATAGGCGGGACCGGCCACGGCCGCACCGGACCAGACGGGCCTCAGGCGGCGGTCGGTGACCAGGCCACCCGACTCGCCCAGGGTGGCCGCACCGAGGCGGAGTAGTGCGGCTGCGATCTCGTGCTGGCTCTCCATGCTCACCCGGTGCCTCCTCATGGGACGTCGGTACATTGGACCACCGGTGGGAGTCTCACACCAGATGCCGTTGGTGCCGCTGCGACCATCTCCCCTCCCGAGCGGCCCGGCGACCTCCGGAGGTAGGGTCCCACCAGAAGCGCCACAAGGGAGGGCACCATGGACGTGCACGACAAGATCTACATCAACGGAGGCTGGGTGGACTCCAGCGGAGACGGCACTCTCGAGGTCGTCGACTCCACCAGCGAGGAGGTCATGGCCACCATCCCGGCCGGGACCCCCGAAGATGTCGACAGGGCCGTCCGGGCGGCGGCCGCGAGCTTCCCGGCCTGGTCGAAGACCTCCCACGAGGAGCGCGCCAAGGCCCTCATCCGCATCGGCGAGGCCCTGACCGCCCGCACCGACGAGATCGCATCGATCATCTCGCACGAGCTGGGCATGCCCCGATCCCTGTCGGGCCGGATTCAGGTGGGGCTGCCGGCGGGCGCGTTCGCCGACGCCGCGCATGCAGCCCAGACGTTCCCCTGGGAAGAGGTGATCGGGAACTCTCTGGTCGTGCGCGAGCCCGTCGGCGTCGTCGGGGCCATCACGCCCTGGAACTACCCGCTCTACCAGATCGTTCTCAAGGTCGCCCCGGCGCTGGCGGCCGGCTGCACCGTCGTGCTCAAGCCCAGCGAGGTCGCCCCGCTGAACGCACTGGCACTGGCCGAGGTGATTGACGAGGTCGGCCTGCCGGCGGGTGTCTTCAACCTGGTCACCGGCGTCGGGCCCGTGGTCGGCGAGGCCATCGCCGCACACCGCCAGGTCGACATGGTCTCCTTCACCGGCTCCACCCGCGCCGGCAGGCGGGTCATGGAACTGGCCGCCCACAACATCACTCGCGTCTCGCTCGAGCTCGGCGGGAAGTCGGCCAACATCCTGCTGGACGACGCCGACCTGGCGACGGCGGTGCCGGCCGGGCTGTTCGGCTGCTTCTTGAACTCCGGCCAGACCTGCTCGGCGCTGACCCGCATGCTCGTGCCGCGCGACCGGCTGGCCGAGGTGGAGCAGATGGCCGTCGAGGCCTCGGCGGGATTCGCCCCGGGGGATCCCTTCGACGAAGGCAGGCTGCTGGGACCACTCGTCTCCTCGGCCCAGCGCGAGCGGGTGCGGACCTACATCAACAAGGGCATTGAGGAAGGAGCAAAGCTGCTCGTTGGTGGTCCGGGGGCGCCCGAGGGACTGGACAAGGGGTTCTTCGTCCAACCGACCATCTTTTCCGAGGTCACCCCGGGCATGACGATCGCCAACGAGGAGATCTTCGGCCCGGTCCTCTCCATCATGCCCTACGACTCCGAGGAGGACGCCGTGGAGATGGCCAACGGCACGCCCTACGGCTTGGCCGGCGCAGTGTGGAGCAGCGATCCGGGCCGGGCCGAGAGGGTGGCCCGGATGCTGCGCACCGGTCAGGTCGACATAAACGGCGGAGCGTTCAACCCGAGCGCCCCCTTCGGTGGCTACAAGCAGTCGGGCATCGGCCGCGAACGCGGCAAGTACGGCCTGGAGGAGTTCCTCGAGACCAAGTCCATGCAGCGATAGGACCAGCGACGGGCTTCAGGCCGTCGCCTCGACTACCACGACCCAGCTGTCGAGCTCCAAGGGGCCGCCCCCTCCAGCCGTGAAGCGCGGGTCGCCAAACCCGGCGCCCTCGAGCCACTGCACCCACTCGGGAGGAGTGGGGAGCCGGATGTAGTGCGCGCTGCGCCGCACCGCGCCGTCCCGGTACACCGTGCGATCCGTCGTGATGCGACCCGTCAGGGGGTCGAACCGCGAGACGTCCACCTGCGCATTGCCCTCCCTCCAGACCACGGTGGCGTCGGGTGCCGCCGTGAAGTGCCGAACGACGCCGTCGTGCTGCATGGTCTCGATCAGCAACCTGCCGCCGGGACGCAGCACCCGGCGGAACTCGGCCAGGACCCGTCGGCAGTCGTCGTCGTGGTGGTAGCCGAAGGAGGTGAACCAACACACCACTGCGTCGAAGGGACCCCCGACGGGCAACCGGCGCAGGTCGCCCCGGACGAAGTCCAGGTGGCCCGCCGGGCCCGCGGCCTGGGCCTGCGCCAGGGCGATGAACCGGGCCGAGAGGTCGACCCCCGTGACGGAGAGCCCGGCGGTGGCCAGACGGCGCGAGATCCGCCCGTGACCGCATGGCGCATCGAGCACGCGAGAGCCCGGGGGGAGTTCCAGGCGTCCCAGGATCTCGGCCGCGTCGTCGTCCGAGTGGCCGTCGTCGGTCGACTCGGCGTAGAAGTACAGGTAGTCATCCCCGAAAGTGGCCTCGACGTCGAATTCCATGGCCCATCATCGCCGGTATCGTCGAGTGGTGTCCCCATCACCGCCCTTCGACGACGACATCTCCTTCGACTCGGCGACTCGGCTACGGCCGCGTGAGGGCCATTCGACTTTCGACGTTGACGTTCCCGCCCGCTGGACGGTGGGTGACAAGCCGAACGGAGGCTTTCTGCTCGCCCTGCTCGAGCATGCGGCCGCCCGGTCCCTGCAGACCGACGGCGACGACCTGCCCGATGCGGTGTCGGCCACGATCACCTTCGTGGCACCTCCGGCGCTGAGCGCGGCAGAGATCCGGACCACCGTCCTGCGGCGGGGGCGCACGGCTGCCCAGGTGCGCGCCGTTCTTGTCCAATCCGATCGCCCGATGGTCGACGCCGTATTCGTCATGGGCACCCTCGCGGCGAACCCTACCTCCCGCTACAGCGACGTCGGCCCGCTCGGAATCCCCGAGCCTGCACGGTGCGTGCGCCTTCCTCCCCAGATGCCCGACGGCACGCCGGCGGCGATCCTCGAAACGACCGAACTACGCCTCGACCCCTCGACCCTCCCGTCCGCATCGTTACCAGCCCCCATGAGCGATCCGGTGGCGGAGCTACGCGGCTGGGTGCGGTTCGTGGACGGAAGGCCGCCCGATGCGCGCTCGCTTCTCTACTTCGTCGACGCCATCCCTCCGGCCACCTTGCTCATCGGATCGACGGGGTGGGTTCCTACGCTTTCCATGTCCGCCTACCTGCGGGCACAGCCTGCCCCCGGTTGGGTGGGCATCCGCCTCACTGCCCATCACGTCGCCTCGGGGATGGTCGACGAGTCGTGCACACTGTGGGACGCAGACGGACAGGTTGTCGCTCAAGCGTGGCAACTGGCCCGCCTGCGCTTCCCCGACGACCGCGCGTGAAGGTAAAGGGAGAGGGCCGCGATGTTCACGGGAGCGTCCCCGTTGGCTGCTGCATATGCTTTGAGGGTGACCCTCAACGTCGGTTACCCAGATCCGGCAGACCGGTCAGGGGCGCCGGAGGCGGGCGGCGCACGATGAAAGTGAGGCCAGCAACATGCAGATCCTGCTCTCGTTCCTCATTGGCTATTTCGTCGGAGCAAAGGCCGGAGAGAAGCAGTTCGACGAGGTCGTGGAGTCGGCCAGAGCCGTTGCCGAGTCTGAGGAGTTCCACTCGTTGATCATGTCGCTGCGCGCTCACGCCGCTGCGGCCATGCATGCACTGGGCGACCTACTGGAGGAGTCGCCCCGAACGGACACCAACGACAGCGTCGTCGCGCGAGTGCGACGAATGATGGAGCAGCCTAAATCGCCCGCATTCTGAGATAGCGAGCGAGGTCGGGCAGTGACATGACGCATACCCAGCCAACGCCTACCGCCACGGCAAACTTCACTATGCCAATCACGCGTCCTCCCTCACTGATCCCGTAACACTACTACTCGTTTTCGTCGGCCGCCGATGCCATGCCCTCCTTTATGGCATCCACCACCGTCGGGTCCATCAGCGTCGTCACGTCACCGAGCTCTCGCTCGTCGGCGACGTCACGCAGCAGCCGTCGCATGATCTTGCCGCTGCGGGTCTTGGGGAGCTCGGGGGTGAGCATGATCTGCCGGGGCTTGGCGATGGGGCCAATCTCGTGGGCCACGTGCTCGCGCAGCTCGCGGACGAAGGCCTCACCGTCGGCCGCGTCGTCGAAACCCGTCCCTTTCACCGTGACGAAGGCCACGATGGCCTGGCCCGTCGTGGCATCGCTGGCGCCGATCACCGCCGCCTCCGCCACCGCAGGATGGCTGACCAACGCGTGCTCCACTTCGGTGGTGGAGATCCGGTGGCCCGAGACGTTCATGACGTCGTCCACCCGTCCCAGCAACCAGATGCTGCCGTCCTGGTCCCGTTTTGCCCCGTCGCCGGCGAAGTAGCACCCTGGGAACCGTGACCAGTACGTCTCCCCGTAGCGCTCGTCGTCCCCCCATATGGTGCGCAGCATGCCGGGCCATGGCTTGGTGATGACCAGGTAGCCACCCTCGTTGTTGCCTACCGAGCGACCGTCGTTGTCGATGATGTCGACGGCGATGCCCGGGAACGGCGTCATAGCGGCGCCGGGCTTCGTGGCGGTGAGCCCGGGCAAGGGGGTGATCATGATCCCTCCGGTCTCGGTCTGCCACCAGGTGTCGACGATGGGACAGTTTCCTCGGCCGATGTGGGTGCGGTACCAGATCCACGCCTCGGGATTTATGGGCTCGCCCACCGAGCCGAGCAGGCGCAGACTCGAGAGGTCATGGGCCGCGGGGAGATCCTCTCCCCACTTCATGAAGGTCCGTATCGTGGTCGGCGCCGTGTAGAGGATGGTGACCTTGTACCTCTCAATGATCTGCCACCAGCGGTCCCGCGCCGGTGTGTCGGGAGTGCCCTCGTACATGACCGAGGTGGTGGCGTTCGCCAGTGGTCCGTACACGATGTAGCTGTGCCCGGTCACCCAACCGATGTCCGCCGCAGTCCAGTACACGTCCTCCTCCGGCTTGACGTCGAAGACCAGGCGATGGGTGGCCGAGACATGGGTCAGATAGCCCCCCGAGGTGTGCAGGATCCCCTTGGGCTTGGCGGTCGTGCCGCTGGTGTACATGATGTATAGCGGGTGCTCGGCGTCGAACACCTCGGGCACGTGCTCCTCAGGCTGGCGATCCACCAGGTCGTGCCACCAGACATCGCGACCGCCGTCCCAGTCGACGTCCTGGCCGGTGCGACGCACCACCAGGACCTTCTGCACACCGGGGCACTCGACAAGGGCCTCGTCCACCGCGGCCTTGAGCGGGCTGGCCATCCCCCGCCTGTACCCCCCGTCGGCCGTGATGACGAAGTGGGCATCGCAGTCGAGTATGCGACCTCGAAGGGAGTCCGAAGAGAAACCGCCGAAGACCACCGTGTGCGGTGCCCCCAAACGGGCGCACGCCAGCATGGCGACCACGGTCTCGGGAATCATGGGCATGTAGATGGCGACCTTGTCGCCCGTTCGCACACCCAGCTCGACCAGGGCATTGGCTGCCCGCCCCACCAGCGCCAGCAGATCCCGGTAGGTGATGGTGCCGGTGTCCCCCGGTTCTCCCTCCCAGTGAAAGGCCACGCGGTCACCCAGGCCGGCATCGACGTGCCGGTCGACGCAGTTGACCGATACGTTGAGTTTCCCCCCCACGAACCACTTGGCAAAGGGAGCGTTGGCCCAGTCCAGAACGTCCGTCCACGGCGTGGCCCACTGCAGACGTGCCGCCTGAGCAGCCCAGAATGCGAGGGGGTCGGCTTCGGCCTCGTCGTAAATACCGGGCTGCGCATTGGCACGCCGGGCCAGCGCGTCGGGCGGCGGAAACGTCCGCGTCTCACGCAGGAGGGCGGACAGCCCCTCTTCCTCTCGCTCCTCACCCATTCCGTCCTCCTTCTGCCCGTACTACCGTTGCCGACACTTCCGACTCGCAGAGCGTAGAGTCAACGCCAACCCCACGTCGGTGAGCTCCGACCTGACGGCGGTATTTGTCCTGCTCGTCGACATGCATCTCATGCCCGTGGATACTATTCCCATAAACTCTCTTAATTTACTTGAGTTCTTACCGGACGTTCGCAGTGATCCGCTGCGCACTTCGTGCTACCTTGAGCGGCGCATCCCAACAGATGCGTCACCCAACGGGTGGCCCCTGGGGGGGGTCGCCGGCCCGCGGCGAACGTTGCGGGCCGGCGACATCGGGGGACTGACGCCAGTCGAGGGTATTCGCGCGCTCTCCCCGACTCCTCGTGCACTCCTCGTGCCCGGGATCAGCCTGCCGCCGGGGACTTCCACCTCACCGGATCGCGTAACGCCGAGGCGAGAGCGGGAACAACGACATGCCAGTCGCCAACGATGCCGACGTCGCACTGGGCAAACACCGGAGCATCGGGATCGTGGTTGATGGCCACGACCGTCTCCGCGGCGCGGACCCCGACCATGTGGTTGAACTTCCCGCTGAGGCCCAGTGCGACATACAGCCGCGGGGAGATGCTCCTCCCGGTGATCCCCACTTGGCGCGACCGAGGAGCCCAGCCGTTGTCGGTGACCTTGCGCGTGGCGGCCAGTTCGGCACCGAGCAGTGCAGCCAGCGTCGCGAGCTCTTCGTACTCGCCGGGTTGGACCCCTGCACCCAGCCCGATCACCACGTCTGCGCGGGCCAGTATCTCGACGTCATCGTCGCGGCGGCGCGACACCAGGCGCACCCGGCTGCGGGGCGTGATCGTCCATGAAGAGACGTCCGGCACGTGCACCCGCGGCGGCAACAGCGGCAGCACCCCGGGGCGCACCGACACCATGCGAACGCGCGAGGTGCAGGTGATGTCGGCCACCATGGCGCCCGAAAAGGCCGGTTTGGCGGCGACGAGCTCGCCGTCGACGATGTCCAGGGCTATCGCGTCCCCGACCAGTCCCGCTCCGAGGGAGGCGGCCAGACGCCCCAGGACCTCCCTCCCGAACGCCGTGCTCGGGCCTACGATCGCCCACAGGGGGTGCTGCTCGGACCACTCCGCTATCGCCGTGGCGACGTCCTCGGGGATGGGATCACCGCCGAACAAGGTGACGGCGTCCGCTCCGGCGGCTCCGAGGGCCGCGGCGTCGTCCCCCTCGAAGGCCAGCGCATCGACCCGACCGCCGATGCTCGCGGCGAGCCGAGCGACCGTTCCCAGGATTTCCGCGCCCAGCCGGGAACGATCGGGCTCAATCAGGGCGGCGATGGTGCCGCCGCCGGTGTCTGCGCCTCGAGCCGCCCTGCCGACCTCCCCTGCGGTGGTCGCCTCGGACCCGGTCGCGGAGAGCGCGCCGCGCTGGTCCAACAGAGCAAGAGCCTCGGCCACTTGCTCCTCGGTCGTACCGCCGAGGACCTTGCGAACCCGGTCACGCTGCATGGTCCGCGTCCGGCCCACCCTTGTCGGACTTCCCTCCTGCCCCCATGGTCCCGCGCCCAGATCGCCGGAGGTCACCGTCCGAATTCTCTCGGGGGGCACTTCGGCCCGGAGCGCCGGCGGGACCTTGCAGGGCTCACAGAGCCGTTCTGCTACCGCAAGTAGGGCTGGAAGCGAGACCTCGACCTCTTCGGAGCCATCGTCGTGCTCCAGCTTCAGCGACAACCGCTCCCCCTCAATGACCATGGAACGCACGCCGGCGGCGAAGGGCAGCCCAGCCAACTGCGCGATCTCAGGCCCTACCTGGCCGGTGTCACCATCGAGCGAGTTGCGCCCGACCAGTACGAGGTCGAACCCACCGTCGCGCCGCAACGCCGCCGCCAGGGACCGGGCGGTGGCCAGGGTGTCCGAACCGCCGAAGGCCGGGTCGCAGAGGTGCACGCCCTCGTCCGCCCCCCAAGCGACCGCCTCTCGCAGAGCGTCGTCGGCCGAAGGCGGTCCCAGGGTGAAGACCGTGCAGGTGCCACCGCTCTGCCGCGCCCACTCCACGCCCTTTGAGACCGCGCGTCGGCAGTAGGCATTCATCTCAAGCTCGAGGCCTTCACGGACCAGCCGTCCGTCGTCACCCAGAGCCATCGACTCACCCACCGGAATCTGCTTGATCAGGGCGGCGATCCGCAGCGGCCGATCGAAACGGCAATTTGGAGACTCGTCTTGTTCTTGCGTGGGGGTCACATTACCCGCGCCACGTGCGGGATTGCGGCAATCCGCTGACCGAGCGGGCGTTGGCCTACACTCTTGGACGCGCCTCTAGCTCAACGGCAGAGCAACGGACTCTTAATCCGCAGGTTTCGGGTTCGAATCCCGAGGGGCGCACCGATTGGCGTGTGTTAGTCCGGGTGATGCTGGACGAAAGTGGTTCGCCTGATCCTGAACACAGGTTCGGGTGATGCTTGACAGAGTTCCGGTTGATGCTTGACACCTCGGCCACCGGCCTTGCTCTTAGGGGCGAGGAGGTGGCCGAGTGCTTGTGGAGCTCAGCAAGATGGAACAGCGTTACGACGCCGTGGTGGCGGTCATCCGAGACGGATTGACCGTCACTGAAGCGGCGGGGAAGTACGGAGTCAGCCGCCAGAGCCTCTATCGGTGGATGGCGCGCGATGAGGCCGGTGGCCTCGACGCGCTCGCTGACCGGTCGCATCGTCCCAAACGAGTCCCAAGGTCCAAGCCGTCAGTAGGATCCGATCGGGCGATGTCGATGCGCCTACCGGCCCGCAGGAGGGGACATGTCCAAGACGCAACCCGTCGCTCCACCGTCGAAGGTGCCGGTCCCTTCCGGTCTAAGCCCCGAAGCCCGGCGGTATCTCACGAGCGCGGATCCTTACGGCGACAGCCCAGAACCAACCGACTTGGCCGATACCGGGGCTTGGATCCGCTGGGTCAAGTCCCGTGACCGCGTGATCGTAGAGCGCATCGGGTCGATGTTGCCGCCCGATCTGCCCCTGGAGCGCAGCGAGTTCGAGCTAAACGGGGTCACCACCTATGTTCTACGCCCGAACCATGTACCCGACGGTCCCGAAACGCCGATCTATCTCGACATTCACGGAGGGGGACTGATCATGGGCGGCGGCGAGGCGTGCCGGCTGATGGCGTCGGGTGGCGCTCTCGGGCGCTCGATGATCACCTGGGCGGTCGATTACCGCATGCCGCCGTTGCATCCGTACCCGGCCGGTCTCGACGACTGTGTCGCCGTATACCGCAAGGCGCTCGAGGAACGTCTACCCGCTGACATATTCGTTGGCGGCGGGTCGGCGGGCGGGAACCTGGCGGCCGCGCTGATCCTGCGAGCCAAGGACGAGGGTCTGTCGATGCCGGCCGCGCTCGTGCTCGGCACTCCCGAGGTGGACCTCACCGAGTCTGGTGACTCCTTTCACACCAACCTCGGGTTCGACCACGTTCTGTCTCCTCTGATGAACGTCAATCTTCTTTACGCCAACGGGCGCGACCTGACCGAGCCGTACCTGTCCCCGCTGTTCGGCGACCTCACCGGCTTTCCCGCGACATTCCTCCAGACGGGGACTCGTGACCTGTTCCTGTCGAACACGGTGAGAATGCACCGCAAACTGCGGGCCGCGGGCGTCGAAGCCGAGCTCCACGTGGGCGAGGCCATGCCGCACGGCGGCTTCGGCGGGACCACCCCCGAGGATCGGGAGCTTGCTGACGAGCTCGCGGAGTTCCTCGAGCGACACCGTCGGGGTTAGCTTGCTCAGTGGCGGGAGTGGCAACCCGTTGGTAGATTACCAAGTAACTTGATGGAATAAGTCAAGAATCAAGCCACACGCCATGAGGAGGATCAGATGAGCGTCCGTCCCGAAGTCCTTGCTGCGAACGATGCCTACGCAGCCTCGTTCGGCGAGAAGAGCACCCTGGCACTACCACCCGCCCGACATTTCGCCATCCTTACCTGCATGGATGCTCGCCTAGATCCCGCCAAGTACGCCGGGCTGGCCGAGGGCGACGCCCACGTGATCCGCAACGCCGGCGGACGCGCGAGCGATGACGCGATCAGGTCGCTCGTCATCTCCTACAAGCTCCTCGGGACCAAAGAGTGGTTCGTCATCCACCACTCCAACTGCGGCATGGAGTTCTTCACGGACGAGGTGATCCGCGGCCTACTGGCCAACAGCCTGGAGACCGCAGCCCTCGGCGCTGACGGCTTCACCGACATCGGCACTGGTCCAGGGTCAGATGAGGCCAAGTACATCGACTGGCTGACGATCGCCGATAACCCGAGGAGCGTCGTCGAGGACGTCACCCGGATTCGGAACCACCCACTCGTCCCCCGTTCGATCCCCATTTACGGCTACATCTACGACGTGACCACCGGGAAGCTGGTCGAGGTCCCCGAGGCGACCAAGGTCGGCCAGGCGGGGTAGTCACTCCAGTAGTAGCTCCGGCCATCACCGACGCCACTATGGTGGTGACGACCTCATCCGGGCCCCGAGCGCTGGGTCGCCCGTAGGTCTACCGCTACTTCTGGAGGCTACATCCAGGCGTCGTCCGTCCGGCTCTCTTTTCCACCTAGTGCCTTCGGTTGACAGAAAAAGGGACTTTCGACCCATCGCATCAGGCCCGCCGATCAGCGACACTGGGCTGATAGAGAAGGAGTGTGGGTCACGATGTACGCAAAAGGGAATGGTTCGCCGTCCCGGTGACTCGCGTGGCTGTGCTCGATCTGCCGTCGTGAAGGTCCGTGAGAAGACGGACCGCTGGTCCGCCAGGGTCTCGCTGCTGGGCGTCCTGACGGCTGCGGTTGTCGCTGGCTGCGTCGGAGCGGTGATGGCTGACACCGGCTCGCCCGCTGCGCGCTCGGCGTCAGCGGTTCACATCCGCACGACGGACAACACCACCCCACCGACCACCCCTGCGACCACCCCTACGACGATCACTTCAGTCACCCAACAGCCTGCAGAGCCTCCGGCATCGCCACGGGTTGTCCCTGCACCTGTCAGGCCGCCAGTGACCACACCGCCAACCACGGTGCCCCGACCGGCCACCGCGGCACCGGTCACGACCACCACGACGGTGGCTCCCGTTGCGACGGCGGCGACCACCGCCACCGAGGCCCCGCCGGTGCCGAACGTGCCCGAGTTCGTTGACGCCTCCTGCAGTGGCGATGTCCTCACGGTCCAGGGCCAGATGACGTCCGCGCAGCCTGGCGTGACGGTTCAGCTCCTGATCGAGAACGACGCCTTCCTGGTCACGGCGCAGACGGACGCGGCAGGTGACTTCGACTGGACGGGCACCGGTCCGGCGTGCGCGCCAGACCTAAACCTCTTCGTCGGGATGTTCGGCGTGCTCACCTCCACGACCACGTCCTGTGAGGTGGACTGCTTCGAATCGTCGGTGACCGACGAGCCGCAGTAGCGCATCGCACCGCGTCGTTGCCACAGCCGGACTCGCGGGACGTGCGGTCGACAGGCGAGCGGCGAGCGGCGGGCGGCGGGCGGCGGGCGGCGGGCGGCGGGCGGCGGGCGGCGGGCGGCGGGCGGCGAGGTAGGTTTGCCCCATGACCGGTCAACCGAGCCTGGAAGATCTTCGGCGCATGCGCGGTGAGGGATGGCAGTGGGCCCGCACTCAGACCGAACCGTGCCCGCAGTGCGGACTCCATCCCGGCGCCGAGTCGCCGCCGTCACTGGGGCCACGCCTGGTCGAGCTGGCCGAGGCGTGGCGGGAGTTCCTCGTCTCGGCCGACGACGCCTACCTTCGCACCAATCCCGAGCCTGGGGTTTTCTCCCCGATGCAGTACGCCGCCCACGTGCGAGACATCCTGGGGGCCTACGGCGACCGGGTCATCCTGGTCATGGCGGAGGACGAGCCGACGGTCCCACAGCTCAACCCGAACAGTGAAGAGTGGGAGGCCTACAACCGGCTCGACGCCGAGGAGCTGGCCGACGATCTGGAGGCCCAGGCGGCGCGACTGGCGGAGCTCCTCGCCGGGCTGGACGACGAGAGCTGGCGTCGAACGTTCGTCCGCGACGGTGGGCAGGACGGCATCGTCCGCTACGACCTCGCCGGCCTCGCTTCCTACGCCGTCCACGAAGCCCACCATCACCTCCTGGACGCCGACGGCACCCTGCCGGTCGGAGGCGGCTCGACGTAGCCGTCGACCGGAGGATCAACCAGCGAGCCAGGCGCCGCCCCGACTGCGACGGAGGCCACCTGAGTATCCTTGAGCCGATACGACAGCCGAGCTTGATCAGGGGGAGGGCGATGGACAACATCGAAGAGCGGTTCGCCGCACTCGAGGCGCGAGTAAGGCTGCTGGAGGACCGGGAGGCCATCGGCCGTCTCATCTGCAGCTGGGGTCCGGCTTGCGACACGGGATTGGGCGAGGAGGCGGCCTCCATCTGGACCGACGATGGGCTACTCGTCTCCGACATGTCGCGCCTCGAGGGACCGCCCGGCGTCTTGGCCATGATGGAGAGCGACGGGCAGCAGGATCTCATCCGCCAGGGATGCGCGCACGTGCAGGGCGTCCCGCTCATCAGTGTCGAGGGCGACGAGGCACGGGCGATCAACTACTCCCGCGTGTTTCGCTACACCGACCCTGGCTACGAGGTCTGGCGGGTCTCGGCCAACGAGTGGAAGTTCCGCCGTACGGCCGACGGGTGGCGGGTCACGTCAAGGGAGGCGATGGTCATTGACGGCGGCGACGCCTCCAAGGAGATACTGAAGAGGGCCTACGCGTCCTAAGGTCGTTGACATCTGTGAGCTCCGCTCAGAGCCCGATCGTGTCGTTGGTGGGCGCGACCTGCGTGACGTCGTTCTCGTAACGGCGATCGTCGATCCGCCACTCGCCAGCGCGGCAAGACCATGTATCGAGATAGCGCCCGCGGACGACGATGTCCTGGCCGGCGGCGCGGACGCACGCGGTGACGTAGCTCTCACTCGTGGCGCGGTCTCCATGGAGGTGGATCACGATATTGGTCAGCTGATGCGAGGTGGCATCCGCCTGGGCGTGCTGCTCGAACACTTGCTTCAGGTAGTCCTCGGCCGTACCCTCGAAGATCGACGGCCCGTAGTGGGCCATGCCATCGCTGTGCCAGATCTGGGCACCCAGTTCCGGGTCGATGCGGTCCATGGCATAGCAGTAGCGATGGAGCACCTCGGTGATCGCTTGCTTCGCCACCAACGTCTCGAGCGTGTCAGCCATCTCTCTCCCTTCGGTCAGGGTGTGAGGGCCCAATACCATCGGGCGGCCACAACGGTCCATCGTACCCACGACCCGATGACGCCGAGACGGTGGCGAACATCCGATAGCCGGCGACGAGGTACAAGAACTCCAGCAGCACTGAGGAGTCGGCGAACAACCCCTCACATTCAGCGTAGGTCGCGGCGGTCAGTCGACCGAGGTCGACCACCTCGTCGGCCGCACGGACGACGAGCGCCGGTCCCGCCGGCAGATCTCGAGCGGGTGCTGAGGTCCGAACGGCCAAGATGTCGTCGTCTGAGAGCCCGATGTTTCGGGCCAGCCGGTAGTGGTTGGCCCATTCGAACGGCTGGCTGCAGCGCCACATCACCCGCAGAACCGCCCGCTCACGCAAGGCAGGGTCGACCCTTCCCTTGAGAATGAACGTGTCGAGCCAGCAGGCGAAGAACGTTCTCAGCTGGGGATTCCCGTCGAGCGGCTTGCGATCCTCGCGTTCCTCGAGCCTTGCCAGCAAGGACGCTCCGCTCGGCACGGTCGTGTCATCGCTGTTCACCATGTCCCCTTCTTCTCTCACTGCGCCTCCAACTTTGGACCCAGGTGGCGCGGCGTTCCGATGGGGACGTGAGGGATGTTCGCAGCGGAGGTCCGGCCGTCTCGGCATAGAGTTCGGGCATGGCACTGCTCACCCGCGACGAGATCCTCGGCGCAGCCGTCGAGGTGCTCGATCAGGGGCCCGAGGCGCTGACCATGCGATCGCTGGCCGACCGGCTCGGCGTGACGGGGGCAGCCCTCTACTACTGGTTTCCCGCCAAGGCCGTGCTGCTCGACGCGATCGCGGAGTACGTGGCTGCCCTGATCGTGGCCACCGAGCACCGCGGCGAGCCCTGGGAGGAGCGGATCCGCTCGCTGGCGTTGGGGATCAAAGAAGCGGCAGAACAGCACCCCCGGACGTTCAACTGGGTCTTCACGAACTATGCGATGCAGCCGCCGCTCGCCCGAATTGACGAGGCCATGCTCGACGTGCTGCTGAGCGCAGGCTTCGACCCTCGAGACGCCGTTCTGGCGAAGGGCGCCATCTTGCGGCTCGTCGTCGGTGATCTGGGCCTCGCTCCCATGCCCACCCACATCGACCCCATCCTGGTGGATGAAGAGGCGTACCCCCGGGCTCATGAGGTCGCAGCCGAAAGCGCCCATGTTGCGCAGCGGGAGTTCCTGGAGTACGGGTTGGACCGCTTCATCGCCGGTCTCAACCCACTTCGACGGCCACGTCAACGCGCGGGTGCCCGCAGCAGGCGTCTGTAGCTCTGCGCTCCGTGCGGGCATGGAGCCTCGGACCCCTAACCGGTGAACACGGGTAGCTTCTCCCAGCCCCGAGTCGTGGAGGTATGAGCCTGCTCCGCGTTGTCCCAGTCGATCTCCCAGGCAGGGAACCGCTTGAGAACCTCGTCGAGCGCGACCCGACCCTCGAGCCGGGCCAGGGCGGCCCCGAGGCAGAAGTGCAGGCCGTAGCCGAAGCTCACGTGATGGCCATGTTGGCGGTGGATGTCGAACCGGTCGGCGTCGGGGAAGTGCCGCTCGTCGCGGTTGGCCGAGCCATTGAGCAACACCATGATGCTGCCTTCCCCAACCGTCCGGCCATGGTGTTCGACGTCCCGAGATACCGTGCGGGCCTGGACCGGGGAGGGCGCCTCGTAACGAAGGATCTCCTCAATCGCCCCCGGTACCAAGGTGCGATCTGTCACGAGCTCGCGTCGCTGGTCGGGATAGTCGGCCAGCAGTTTGCCGGTCCATCCGATCAGACGCGTCGTCGTGTCGTTCCCGGCGCCCGCCAGCAGCAGCACGTACCCCAGGACCTCGTCTCGACTGAGGCGCCGCCTGGTGCCGGTCTCGTCCTCGAACTCGGCGTTGAGGAGCTCGGTCATCAGATCGTCGGATGGGTTGCTCGCCCGCCAGTCGATGTACGCAGAGAACAACTCGATGCCGCTCCCGAGGACGTCGTTCGTCGGAGCCTTGGAGTCGTCCTCAATCAGCAGGTTTTCGTGGATACGGTCGCGGATGGCCTCCTGGTCCTGCTCGGGGATACCGAGCAGCATTCCGATTGTGAGCATCGGCATCACCGCACCGAGGTCGCGGACGAAGTCGAAACCGCCCGTTCCGATCAGTGGATCCAGCGTCCGTGCGCAGAACTGGCGGACCTGGGGCTCGATGGCATTCATCTTCTTGGGTGTGAACACACGCGACAGCACCCCTCGGTGCACATCATGGACGGGCGGGTCCTCGAAGAGGATCATGCCGGGCGGGATATCGATGTTCGCCAGTATGAACTCGAGCACCGAACCCTTCCCGGACCTGTATGTCTCCCAGTCGACCAGCGCCGGCTCGACGTCGTCGAAGCGGCTCAGTGCGTAGAAACCGTACTTCTCGTTGAAGTAGATCGGCGCCTCGTCCCGCAGGCGCCGCCAAAGCGGATACGGATCCTTGTCGATCTCGATGTCGAACGGGTCGTAGTAGATCACATCCTCGCTGGCTGGAGTCATGATCCTCCCTTCACAAGCTGGTCTTGCCGGACATTGAGCCTCAGCCCGCCTCAGGAGGCATGTAGGTTCGCATCATCGTCTCGCCCCACTCGGCGAAGGTGGTCGGCAGCTCGCCGATCGGAGCGGTCGGGATGGGCGCCAGGGTGTCGAACTGGAACCCGAACGGCAGCGTGATCGCAGTGACGATGACGTCCGCCACCATGTCGGGCATCATCAGTCCGGTGTGACGGAGGAGCCCGCGGCGGAACCACAGCTCGGAGGCGTCCGCCCCTCGGCCGCTCTCCTGCTCGGGCAGGCCGAACTCCGTGCCGGCCGTCTCACCGCATCGCATGGTCGTCACCCGGATGCCGGACCCTTCGAGCTCGAGTCGTAGCGTGCGGGCGGCCTGTTCCACGCCCGCGTTGGCGGCGGCATACGGCAGGTGCCGCGGCCACGGCTGCACCGCCGCCAACGAGGTGACAAAGAGGATGTCGCCACCGCGACCGTCCGCCTGCATGCCCCGAATACCTCGTCGGGCCATGTACAGCGAGCCGAGAAGCTTGGTCGCCACCTCACGCTCGATCTGCTCGGGTGGGAACTCCGCCAGCGGGTAGTAGCGCCCGAGCGCCGCGTTGTTGACCACGGCGGTCACCGGACCGAGGGCAGCCTCGGTCGCGCCGAAGAAGGCCTCGACCGAGGCTGCATCGGACACGTCGAGCGGGTGCGCGAAGCAGGAGCCGCCCGCAGCCTCCACGAGCGACTTCGTCTCCGCCAGGGGTTCTGGGCGCCTACCGCCTACGCCTACCCGCCATCCGAGTTCCCCAAACTTCACGGCGGTGGCTTGGCCGATGCCCGAACCGGCGCCGGAGATTACGACGGTGCGGTCCTGCTTCGGATCGAGCTCAGACATCGGCAGCTCCCGGATGGTAAGCGGGTGGACGGTTGAGAAGGATGCCGGCGATGGCTGTGGCCCCCGGGAAGGAGCCGGTATTCCCCGACTCCAGCCAGCCGAGGTCCGACAGGAGCGTGATGCCACTGATGGCGGACGCGGCCGCGCTGCAGAGGAACAGCATCGGATAGGCCTGTTCCATCGGCGTCGAAGGTTCGATCCCGGCGGCGTGCCGGTAGTCGGCCCCGCCGCCCAGCCACCTCTCCGCATTGGCGCGGGCCAGCGGGGTGTCGGTCGGGCCGGGGCAGATGGCGTTGATCCGTATGCCCCGCTTCAGAAGGGCGAGCGCCTCGTGAGCGACATAGGCACACACAGCCTGCTTAGTGCCCATGTAGTTGGCCTTCCCGCGCTCGCGCATCCAGGCCGCGGCGGCGTCGAAGTCGGCGATGCCGAGAAGCTCGCTGAGCTCGGTGAAGTTCGCTTCCCAGCCGAGTCCCGCCGACGAGGAGATGAAGCAGATGGCGCCCCCTGGCACCAGCATCCCCTTGGCGAGCATGCGATCGATCAGGTGCCGGTGACCGACGAAGTTGATCCGCTCGATCCCCGGGGTGCCGTCGGCGACCCCGGCACACAGCAGGAGTGCGTCCACCCTGCCGCCGCACTCTTCGACCGCGGCGTCGATCGAAGGCCTGGCGGCGAGGTCGATGGCAATCGGGGTCACGCCGCTGAGCTCAACGGGCGCCACGTCCATCACCACCACCTCCGCCCCCGCCGCTTGGGCTAGGTCGGCGGCCGCCGCCCCCATTCCGGTCGCCCCACCGACGACGACGGCTCGCCTGGCGTCGAAGCGGAAGGCGTCGAAAAGGCCCACGCGAGGGTCACCCCCGGTTGCATCCGCCATACTCCCTCCCCCGATCACCGCCTTGTTAAATTAACGTTTAACAAAATAGTGCGCTGCTCAGCGGCGCGCCACTGTGTTCATGGGACAAGATCAGGAGGAGTGATGAGCGACGAAGCGCTTTTGGCCACGTGGCTGGACAAGCTGGCGATCCGTGAGGTCGTCGAGCGCTCCATGCGCTGCGTCGACGACCAGGCGGGCGACAGCCTGGCGGAGCTCTTCGAGGCCGACGCCGTCTTCCAGGCGGCCGGAACGGTCTTTGCCGGCCGTGAGGCCATTCGGGCGATGTTCGGTGCCGCCGAGCCGCAGCCGTGGACCGCGCCCGGCGAGCTGTTGAAACAACCAGGCGCGGCGCACCGGGGCGCTAATCCGATCATCGACGTCGAGGGCGACTCGGCGACCGCGGAGACCGATCTCCTGGTCATTGAGCGCGATGACGCGGGGCGGGCAAAGATCAAGCTCGTCGCCCGCTATCGGGACCGCCTCCGCCGCGCGCAGGATGGTCGCTGGTTGATCACGAATCGCACGGGGGTGTCGGTGGCGCGACCGGGCGAGGTGGGCACCGATACGGAGTGGGCTCGAGCGTTCGAGCAGATGCCCCCAGCGACTCGCGCTGCCTTCCGCACCGAGTGAGAGGAAGAGGCGTGACTGAGACCATGGAGGACCATGACGCCTTCCGCGAGCGGGCGAGGGCCTTTATCCGCGCCAACCTCGGACCGGCCGACCCCTCGCTGTCCACGGGCCTCAGACTGCGAAGCGACGACGTGGAGATTGCCTCGGTTGCCCGTGACCGCCAAATCCAACGGATGCTGTTCGACGCCGATCTGGCCGGCATCTGCTTCCCAAAGGAGTACGGCGGACAAGGGCTGACACCGGCACATCAGGCGGTGCTCAACGATGAGTTGCGCGGGTCCGAGTTCCCGTCGCACCTCCAGTCGCCCTCCATCTCGCAGTGCGGGGCCGTGCTGCTCGACTTTGGGACCGAGGAGCAGAAGAAGCGCCACCTGCCGGCGATCCTCTCCGGGGACGAAATCTGGATGCAGTTCCTCTCCGAACCCGGCGGGGGCTCCGACGTGGCTGGAGCGGTCACGTCGGCGATCCGCGACGGCGACGAGTGGATCCTGAACGGCTCGAAGATATGGACGACCGGGGCATGGTGGTCCGATTGGGCGCTCTGCCTCGCCCGCACGAGCTGGGACGTCCCCAAGCATCGTGGGCTCAGCGTCTTCATGGTCCCGATCTGCGCCGAGGGCGTCGAGGTCCATCGCATAGAGCTGCTGAGCGGATCGAAGGAGTTCTGCCAGGAGTTCCTGACCGACGTGCGCGTCCCCGATGCCGATCGCATCGGTGAGGTCGACGCCGGGTGGACGGTGGGTATCGGCTGGATGCTCCACGAGCGCCTCGGCGCCAGCTCCCCCTATGTCACACGCCCCGTCGGATCGCGCCACGGCGGCACCGCCGGCGCCCGCGCCGTGGCCCGTGCCGCCGGCCGCCTCGACGATCCCGTCGCCGCGGATCTCATCGCCGAAACGCGTATCCTCGACGTCGTCGGCCGGGAGCTCGCCAAACGTCTCAGCGAGGCCATGGCAACGGGCAAGATGACCGATCAGGCTGCCGCCATCGGTCGCCTCTTCGCCGGCGTCTCCGCCATCCGGGCCAACCAGATCGCGTTCGAGCTGGCCGATGAGATCGGGGCGGTCTGGGACGACGGCGACGGGCACGCTGCGGAGATAGGGGTCGACTACCTCATGCGCCAGGTGATGACGATCGCCGGCGGCACGACAGAGATGGCCCGTAACGTGATCAGCGAGCGGGTACTCGGCATGCCACGGGAGCGAACGCTGGACCGCGATGTCCCCTTCCGCGAGGTGCCGCGGGCGAGGACGGCGACCCAATGACCGACAGGATGACGACCCAATGACCGACGGCTGGGACCGCCTGTCGGTTGTGAGAAAGGAAAGCCTGGCGTGTTGCTGAACCCTACTCCGGACCAGGAGTTCTTCCGGGAGACGACCGCCAAATTCCTGGAGCAGGAGATGCCCGTCGAGGCCATCCGTCGCCTGCGGGACAAGCCCGCCGGCTTCGACCTCGCGTACTGGCGGCAAGGCTGCGAGCTGGGCTGGACCTCGTTGCTCGTAGCGGAAGAGCACGGCGGAGGCAGCCTGAGCGGCTCGGGCGTCGTCGATCTCAGTCTGGTGGCCCACGAGTTCGGCGCGCACGCCGCGCCCGGTCCCCTGGCCATGGCAAACCTCGTCGCCGCGGCGTTGAGCGATGCGGGCGGATCCCACGCCGACGTGCTCGCCGGTGTGCTCTCCGGCGAGTCGATCGCCGGCTGGTGCGAAGGGACCGACAACCTCGCGATGGTCCTCGACGGCGATGTCATCGTGCTCGACGGCACGGTGCGGGCCGTCGAGTCAGCCGCCCAGGCCAGTCACCTCTTGACCACGGCAAGGGCGCCTGAGGGGAGCACACAGGTCCTCGTGGCGACCGGGACGGCGGGCGTGTCGATGACGCCGATGCGAACGGTCGACCTCACCCGGCGGTTCTGGCGGGTGCGCTTCGATACCGTCCGAGCTCCACTCGAGGCAGTCGTGGGGGCGGTGGGTGGCGCCGCCGAGCCGGCGGCGCGCCAACGCCAGCTGGCCCTCGTGCTCGCCAACGCCGAAATGGTCGGCGCCATGCAGAGGGCGTTCGACCTGACGGTGGAGTGGGCCTTCGACCGCT
The DNA here is from genome assembly GCA_963779735.1 of uncultured Acidimicrobiaceae bacterium. Taxonomy (GTDB): domain Bacteria; phylum Actinomycetota; class Acidimicrobiia; order Acidimicrobiales; family RAAP-2; genus Bog-473. The sequence continues at coordinate 499,651 of CAVZZJ010000006.1, read as the reverse complement.
ACACGTTCGGCCGGCCCCTCGCGTCGTACCAGGAGCTGAAACACCGCTTCGCCGACATGAAGACGTGGCTCGAGGCTAGTCATGCCATCGGTGACGCGGCCACCGCTGCGGTGCAGGCCGGGGCGGCCGAGGCGGAGGAGCTGGTGAGCGTGGCCAAGTCCTACATCGGCGACTACGGCTCGGAGCTTCTCCAGGACTGTATCCAGATGCACGGCGGCATCGGGCTCACCTTCGACCACGACATCCACCTCTACCTCCGCCGTCATACCTTGAACCGCGGCCTGTACGGCAGCCCGCGCGAGCACCGCCGGCGAATCGCCGCTCTCGGGGGCCGGACCCGGTGAAGACGGTGGCGGTCCCCGCGCCTGCCCGTGCCATCTTGACCGGACTCCGCGTGGGATTCGTCGCCACCACGAGGCCCGACGGGCAGCTGTCGGTCGTGCCGGTGGGCGTGATGCTCTCGGGTGATGTGCTCCGCATCAGCACACCCAGCGACACCTTCAAGGTGCGCAACCTCCGAGCAGACCCACGCGTTGCCGTCTGCGTCGCCGACCCGCAGGACGCCCGGCACTACGTCGAGGTGCGCGGCATCGCCGAGCTCGCCGACGACGTGGATCGGACCTTCATCGACTGGATCGCCCGGGAGTACATGGGCGCCGACGAGTACCCCTACGAGTCGCGTGACGTCGCCCGCACCATCATCACGGTGCACCCGACCCGGATCTCCATGCCCCGAGTGCACGGCTCGCCGAAGGAGGACTGATGGTAGTGCCGCAAACCGTCGTTTGGATCAGCGGCGCCACGCAGGGCATCGGGGCGGCCCTGGCCCGCTCCGTTCCCTATCCGGATGCCCGAGTGATCAACATCTCCCGACGGCATCACCCCGATCTCGAGACAATCGTGGCCGACCTCTCCGAGCCGGCATCGTGGGACATCGTCTCCGAGCACTTTGCCAGCGAGTTGGCCACGTTCGAAGGCGAGCGGGCGATCTTCATCCACAACGCCAACTACGCCGGAAACGTTGGCTTCGCCGGCGAAACCGACCCCCTCGAATACCGGCGTAGGGTTCTCGCCAACGTCGCCGCCCCCCTGGTTCTGGGGGACGCCTTCGTCCGGGCGTGCGGGCCGGGCTACGAGTCTGGCCTGGTGATGATCTCCTCGGCGACGGCAAAGTTCGCCATGCAGGGCATGTCCGTCTACGGGGCCGGCAAGGCTGGAATGGAGCAGTGGGTCCGAACGGTTCGCAGCGAGCGTAAGACGCGCGGCACCCACCCGTGGGTGGTGGCCATACGACCCGGTTTCGTGGTTACGGAGCAGATGCGAGCCAGCTACGCCGGGGGGAGGGCAGACCCGAACGCGTTCCCCGGAGGTGTGGCAGTGGCCAACGCTATAGCCGAGGGTCGAGGGGATACGCCTGAAGAGGCCGCCCGGGGCATCTGGGACCTCCTGCCACCTGATCCGGATGGTCGAACCGTTCTGTTCCTCGGCGAGCTCGTCGAGGAAGCGTAGCGCTCCGATGGAGGAGCCGACGGGAGGACCGGTAAGGGCCAGGTAAGGCGACTCGGCGTCATCTCCTGTGCCCGGCGCTGCTCTTCGCCGGGCACGACCCTTTGGGTCGCATCCCCTCGAATCAGGAGGCAGGCGCCCTGGGGGCCTCGCCGCTGATCGTGGTTCGCCATCGGTGGCGGCCTTCGGTGTAGTCACTGACCGCGTAGTGCTGCAGTGCGTAGCCGTCCCAGATCGCCAACCCCGACGGCTGCCAGTTGAGGCGGCACTGGTACTCCGGCACCGACGCCTGGGCGCAGAGGTACATGAGCAGCGGCTCGCCCTCCTCGGGTTCGAGACCGACCAGCTCGCGGGTCCACTGGGAGTTCACGTACAGAGTCCTGCGTCCCGTCTGGGGGTGAGCGATCACCACCGGGTGCTCGACGGGGGGCCACTTGGACGTCTCGGCGGCGTACGTCGGGTGGTAACTACGGGCGTACCTGTCCATGTCGTGGATCGCGGTGAGGGACTCAATGCGTGTCTTGACCACACCCGGCAGGTTGTCGTAGGCAGCGGCCATGTCCGCGAACAACGTGTCACCCCCGACCGGCGGGGGCTGTATTCGCAGCACGGTCGCACGTGGCGGCTGCGCGCCATAGGTGGCATCGGCGTGCCAGTAGTTCTGTTCCGCCGTGCTGTCCCCCACTCCGACATTCGGTGTCTGGCTCTCTCGCGTCATGTCTCCCAGGTGGCCCATGGTGCTGTCATCGAAGGTCTCCCCGAAATACCGGGCGAACCGGTAGAACTGTTGGACCGTGATGGCCGGAGCGCGGAAGAACAGCAACTTCCATTCCAGGAGGGCACGCCGGAGGTCGGCTTGGATCTCGTAGCCCAACGGCTCGGTTAGCTCGACACCCGCGATCTCCACCCCGACGGTCGGTCCCAGCGGGCGGACGTCGAACCGCTCGTACGGCCGCACTACAAAGTCCACTGGCACCCGTCGCAGCGTCCTCGGGCCCATCGGCGGGAATAGGTCGGCAAAGCGATGTGGAGTCTGAACGATCGCCATGCACACCTCCGCGTTACTCGAACCCTGATCAGTACATCACACCAGCAGATACACATCACACCAGCAGATACGGCGCGGGCGAACGTCCACCCCTCCGAACCGGGACGTCACATCGGGCACACCCGCCCTGCCCACGGCCGCGTCCGCGTCCGCGTCCGCGTCCGCTACTCGGGTGTCGACGTGCGGTAGTCGCCAAAGGGCGAGTCTCGATTGGTCAGGGCACCGGTCAACCCACTGGCCTTGATGTCGGCGAGGAAGGTCTCGAGCGTCTTTTGATGAATACCCAGAGCGCAGATTTCGGTACCGACTCGAATCGCCGTTCGGAGCCCCATGACCTCCATCGTCCTGTGCACCAGCCTCTTGTTGAGCTGGACCAGGTCCATGGGCATTTTGGCGATCCGCTCGGCGTAGGCGACGACCCTGTCGTCCAACTCGTTGGCTGGGAATGCGGCGTTGGCCCACCCGAGACGGGCGGCGTCGACTCCCGAGATGGAGTCCCCCGTCAACATCATGGCCATCGCCGTCCGCATGCCCATGAACCAGGCATGGAAGTGCATGTCGGGAACACCGAAGCGGACCGCGGGATAGCCGATCTCAGCGTCCTCGGCCACGAATACGAGGTCGCAGCCCGTCGCCAGCTCGCTGCCGCCGGCGAGGCAGTAGCCGTGCACCTGGGCGATCACCGGCTTGGCCAGGTCCCAGATGCTCATCCACCCCTCCGTGACGTGACGGGGCCATTGCCCTTCGCCTGCGGCGGTGTAGAAGGGCAGCGGGACCCCTTGGTTGGCGCCGCCGAGCTCGTAGCCGGCCGAAAAGCACTTTCCTGCCCCCCTGATGACGGTCACGTGAACCGCCCCATCGGCATCGGCCGCGTGCAACGCCTCGAACAGTTGGCCCCTGAGGGCATTGCTCAAGGCGTTGCGCTTCTCGGGGCGGTTCAGTGTGATCCGCCGCACGCCCTCGGCGGGATCGTCAACCAGGACAAGTTGCTCTGTCATGTGGCACCTTTCATTTCGCGGACACGCTCGTGCGCCGGCGTTGTTCTTACTCGGGAACGAATCGACTTGGTTGCTCGGGTTGCTCCAGCAGGTGCTTCATCACCTTGCCGGCGGCGTTGTGAGGCAGCGACTCTGCGAAGTCGACCCGGCTCGGCACCTTGAACGGCGCCAGACCTTGGGCCACCCAGGCCCGCAGGTCCTCTTCGCTCGGCTCGCTTCCCGGCCTGCAGACGACGTAGGCATGGACTTCCTGACCCAGCGTGGGATGGGATGCCCCGACGACTGCCGCCTCGACAATGTCGGGGTGTTCGACCAGCCGGCTCTCGATCTCGACCGGATAGATGTTCTCGCCCCCCCGGATGATCAGATCGGTCCTACGCCCCGCCAAGTAGACGAACCCTTGCCGGATGTATCCGTGATCTCCCGTGTGGTACCAGCCGTCGGCTTCCAGCACCGCGGTGGTGGCATCTGGGTCCTGCCAGTAGCCGAGGAACGTCCCTGCCGAGCGCATGCAGATTTCGCCGACCTCGCCCTCGCCCAACAACCCGTTCCCAACTGGATCGCGAATCTGGATCTCAACGGTTGGACCCGGTTGGCCGATGGAGTCGGGATGGTCGAATGTCGCTGAGCCCCGCAGCGATGTCCCGCACGACGTCGTTTCCGTCATGCCGTAGCCGATCGTCCGCTGCACAGCCGGCAGCCTCGCCTCCAGCTTGCGTAGCAGTTCGGGCGGCCACACCGACGCACCGCCGCCGACCCGTTGCAGCGACGACAGGTCATAGCGGTCAAGCTCGGGCCAGTCGAGGAGCCTCCACAGCTGCGTGGGTACGACGGACCACATCGTCGCCTGGTACCTCTGGGTGAGCTCCAGGTGGACATCTTCCCGCCACCTTCCTGGCTCGGGGAAGACCGTGGCCATGCCGGTGAACATGCCGGCAATCAACTGCCCGCTCAGTCCCGACGTGTGGAAGAGCGGCATGGAGGAGATCACGCACCCCGGCCGTGGTGCCAAAGGCGTCCCACCTTCGCTGTGTGCCCTCATGGCCATCTCGGCGCCTCCGAGGAGCAAGGCCTGGCCGAAGTGGATGTTGTTGCGGTGAGACAGGATGGCCGCCTTCGACCGCCCCGTCGTCCCGCTGGTGAACAGCATCAGACACGGTTCGTCCTCACCAACCTCGACGTCGGGCAGGCGCATGCCGGTGCGCTGGTCCAAGTCGAGGTCGACGGCACCATCCTCGAAGACACCCACCGTCGCGACACCGAGGTGGTGGCCTTCCAGCCGCTCGAGCCGCTTCCGGTCGCCGAAGACCACACGCGGCGTGGTCAGCTCCACGGCGTGCGCCATCTCGGAACCGGTCCACCAGCCGTTCAGGGCGACGACCACCGCCCCGAGCGAGATCGCCGCCCACATGGTCATCACATACTCCGCGCAGCTGGCCGAGGCCAACGCAACCCGGTCGCCTTGACCCACGCCATAACGGCTCTGGAGCTGGCGACTCACCGACGCCACGGTCGCCGCCGTTGCGGAGAAGCTGAACTCCCGATCGGAGAAGACGACGTAGGGCAGCTCGCCGAACCGATCGGCCGCCGATCGGAGAACCTCCCCGAGGCTGTGGTGCCTGTGGGCGAAGACACGCAGCGGTGCGCCCGAAACGACCTCCCGGACGAGCTCGAAGGGAGCTCCCGGCCCGACGAGCGCCTGGAGCTGGCTCTCCGACAACGACCCGTCCGGCCAGCGCAGGGTGCCGCCCGACGGCTCGGCCATAACGTTCTCCCCCTCCTCGCAGGCCCTGGTACCGGGCCCGCTGGGAGCGTACTTCCCCGACTCGGCCAGCGGCCACCGACAGTTTACGTGGTCCCGCCCACCGGGCCGGTGCCCAGCGGGCGAACAGAGCAAGATTTTGTTCCTATGATTGCGGCGTTCGACGAACTGTCCTCGAAACCTCGTCGAGCGATGAATGGAGGGGTTCAGTCATGTCAGCGACAATGGATGCCACCGTCGGTGACAGCACGGATGTCAGCGAGCACCTGACGATCATCTCGTCCGACTGCCATGCCGGAGGCAGCCACACCCAGTATCGGGAGTACCTCGACCCGGCGTACTTGCAGGATTTCGACGACTGGCGGAGCAGGTACAAGAACCCGTTCCGCGACCTCGGCGACCAACGCCGCCTGCGCAACTGGGACAACGAAATGCGCAACTCGCAGCAGGAGGCCGACGGAATCGTGGCCGAGGTGCTGTTCCCCAACACGGTGCCTCCGTTCTTCCCGAGCTTCGTCCTCTTCGCACCACCACCGCCGCCCGACGCCTACGAGCACCGTTTGGCCGGGATCCGCGCCCACAATCGCTGGCTAGTGGACTGGTGTAACGAGTACCCCGAGCGGCGCGCCGGCATCGGCCAGGTCTTCCTCAACGATGTTGACGATGCCCTGGAAGACGTCCGGTGGATAAAGGAGCACGGGCTGCGCGGCGGCATCCTCCTCCCCAACGTCCCGCCCGACGTGACATGGGTGAAGCCACTACACGACCCGTACTACGAGCCGCTATGGGACCTGTGCGAAGAGCTTGGAGTACCCGTGCACAGCCACGGCGGCATCGGTTGCCCGAACTACGGCACCCGCCCGGTGTCCCAACTGCTGTTCATGGCCGAGGTTTCCTTCTATTCGCAGCGGCCCTTCGTGCACCTCCTGCTTTCGGGGGTGTTCGAACGACACCCGGGGCTCAAATTCGTCATGACCGAGATGGGGTGTGCCTGGCTCCCCCCGATGCTCGACCGACTCGATGCCACGCTGGCCACCGTGCGTAGCGGCGCGGTCGGCGAGATGCGATTCACAGGGGACGACCTCCTCCCTCGCTCGGCGACCGAGTATTTCTCGCAGAACTGCTGGATCGGACTGTCGATACCCAGTGAGGCCGATAAGAAGGCCATCGACCGGCTGGGGACAGATCGGATCATGTGGGGCTCGGACTACCCTCACGACGAAGGCACCTATCCCTTCAGCCGCGAGAATCTCAGGGCGATATTTGCCGGCACCGACCCCGCCCAGCTGCACCGGGTCCTCTCCGAGAACGCAGCACGCCTCTTCGACTTCGACCTCGAGGCGCTCAAGCCTCTGGCCCGCCGTGTCGGGCCGACGGTCGGCGAAATCAGCCAGCCACTCCATCAACTGCCCGAGCGGCCGAACGAAGCGCTGCGGCGGGCGGTGGGTGACCGCCCTTGATCCGGTGCGTTCCGCGTGCACCTGGCCGCCAAGCTCCAACTGAAGCCCGTGCAGCGTGCACACCGAACACAGATCGTCGAGGCAGCGAAGAGAGATCGCCTGACTTGGGTTTCGTATCCGAAGTCAGGTCGGCTTGGAACAGACCACAATCGGGACTCACTCGCCGCGCTCTTGGCGGAGGGCGGCGATCAGCCGGTTCGTCAGATCGCGGTCGATGACGTTTGGTCGGCGCTGCGATTCCGGCCCGTCTGGACAGAGACCACGAGCCCGACCGGCCCTCCCGATCGACCCCGGCGTTCGCCCGCCGATCCGGCGTCCTGGTTGATGGGCAGTGCGCTCACCGCTAGTCTGGCGACAGGTGGCCGAAGCCGGGGCAGGAGGACGTGCAGTGGCGCGTATACATGGAGTCGACATGGGTTGGATCTCGCCAGCCGACGATCGTGGTGCCCGCATTCAGCAGACGCTCGCCGCTATCACGGCGCACCGGCCGGAGATCGCCGCCGGAATTGGCATGGCAATGAGTGCGATCAACAACTCCGGCACGTTGTCGCCACGTCTCATTGAGTTGATCCGGCTGCGCATCGCGTTCCACAACCAATGCCGGAGCTGCATGGCCATCCGCTACGCGAACGCCGTCGAGGACGGTGTCGACGAGGACCTGGTGTGCTCACTCGAGAGGCCGCAGGTGGCCGAGGACCTCTCGCCGGCCGAGCGAGCCGCCCTTCGCTTTGCCGACCTCTTCGCGACCAATCATCTCGCCATTGATGACGCGGTCTACGACGATCTGCGGCGGTACTTCACCGAGGGAGAGCTCGTCGAGATCGGGCTCAACTGTGCCGTCGACGTCGGGATGGGTCGCCTCGCCGCCACCTGGCGAGTGACCGACGAGCTTCCTGACCGGTTCCGAGAGGGTGACGCAGTGGTGACGCCCTGGGGCGGGGACGCGGTGGTTGTTCCCGCCATCGCCAGCATCTCCTAGCGTCGCCATCCCATCTGCCTCGCCCTTCGACGAATCCCGATATCGTTGGCCGCCCGATGCCCGACGAACCCGTACGCATGGACAGCGCGAGGCGACATTCGCATCCTGACACTCAACCGGCCCGACAAATTGAACGCCGCCGACCTTGCCATGCAGCGATTGCTGCTCGAGCGCTTTGCCACGATTGAGGCCGACCAGGTCGTCCGCGCCGTGGTGCTCACCGGTTCGGGAAGGGCATTCTGCGCCGGGGGAGATCTCTCGTTGCTTCGAGAGCTGGCGGCGGGGAACCAGATACTCCAGCGGGAGTTGTCGGACATCAATCGGGAGTTACTGCGGTGCATGCTCGAACTCGATATTCCGATCATCGCCGCGGTCAATGGACCGGCCGTCGGCTTCGGGGCCGCGCTGCTGGCCCTCTGTGACATCGTGGTGATTGCCGAGGGCGCGTTCCTCTCCGAGCCACACGTCAAATACGGGCTACCCGCCTCGCCCGCATGCCAGCTCGTGTGGCCGCACTTGATGTCGCGAGCGGTGGCGAAAGAGCTGCTGATGTCGGGCCGACACGTTGATGCCGCCGAGGCCCTCGGGCTCGGGCTGGTGAACCGGGTCACTGCCCCCGACGAACTCCTGTCGGTGGCGCTGCGAATCGCCCGCGACTTCGTTGCACTCCCGGCGTCCGGCATTGCGTCGATCAAACGTGCGTTCAACCGGCCACTCGCCGCAGAGGCACGGCATGCCGAAGATTGGGGGCCGCGCGACATCATCGACGATGCTCCGACGCTTCCGGGAACCGATCGTTGAAGGTCGTCGACATCAGCTGCGACGTCGACGGAATGTTCGCGGCCAAGCTTCTGGCGATGGCGGGGATGAAGGTCCTGCGGCCGACCCGGAGCGCGGGATCACCGGCAGGTGCCGAACGCCCCGCACTTCTCGACATCTACCTCAATGCGCACAAGCAGATCGTGCCCTGCTCGAACGCCGACGAGGCTGCGACCCTCGTAGCAGCGGACGACGTGGTGTTCTCTACGTTCGACCGCGGTCGTTATGCGGGACTGGCGTCGGAGTCCGTCATGGCCGCGCTGCCGAGCACCTGTGTGCACGTCACGACGAGCACGTTCGGCACAACCGGTCCCTACGCGACCTTTCGGGGCGGACCCCTCGCCGGGTGGGCCGCCGGCGGCTACCTGGCGATTACGGGCGAGCCCGATCGGGAGCCACTGATCGGCCCCGAGAACCTATGTGGGTACGTCGGCGGGTACACGGCCGCCATCGCCGCCGAGGCGGCCCTCCAGCTCCGTCGCCGCACAGGGCAGGGCCAGCATGTCGATATCAGCACCATGGAGGCGATGTTGAGCGTCCACCAGTCGACGTTCTCGCGTCTGGCGCTAGGAATCGTCCGCGAGCGCACCGGCAGGTACACCGAGACGTATCCGCTCGTCGTGCGTCCGTGCCGTGACGGCCATGTGTCGCTCGGCGTGGTGACCGACTCCGAGTTCGACCGCTTCGCCCTGGCGATAGGGCGGGCGGACCTCATCACCGACGAGCGATACCGAGACAAGAACGCACGATGGGACCACCGAGACGAGTTCGATGCAGAGATCGATCCCTTCCTGAGCAGTCACGCTGCGGACGAGGTCGTCGACCTACTCCGGGCGAACGGCGTGGCTGCCGCCAAGGTCGCCGGACCGTCCGACGTTCTCGCCAACCCCCAACTCGAACACCGCCGGTTCTGGGACCACCCCCGGGAGGTCCTGCAGGAGGCTCAGATGCCCGGCAATCCGATCCCAACGGCGACGCGGTTCTCGGCCGGCGAGCGTCCCCGCGACGGTGGCGTCACTCCCCCAACACGATCAGATCCCTTGCCGCTGGCCGGCGTGGTCGTCCTCGACTTCACTGCGTTCTGGGCCGGTCCCAGCGCGACGAGATGGTTGGCCGATCTCGGGGCGAATGTCATATGGATGGAGCGTCCACATTCGAGGATCGACGCGGACCCCCGTACGTCAGACGCCTTGACGCTCGTGATGCACCTGTTCCACCTGAAGATGAACCGCAACAAGCAGAGTGTCGTCCTCGATCTGACCGATCCGCGCGACCAACGCACGGCGCACCGGCTGTCCGAGGTGGCCGACGTCCTGGTCGAGAACTCTCGTCCCGGGGTAATGGACCGTTTCGGACTCGGCCCCTCCGACCTGTGCACACTCAACCCGAACCTGGTCTACGTGTCGCTCTCAGGCTTCGGTAGCACCGGGCCCTGGTCGGAGCGAAGGTCCTACGGGCCGACAATCGAAGCAGCCTCATCCATCGAAGCGCGCACCGGATACGCCGGAAGGGAGCCCCTCCGATTGGGTCACACGCTCCCAGATGGGGCGGCCGGACTCGCCGGTGCGCTCGGCGCGCTACGCGGCCTGCGCGAACGCGCTGAGACCGGGACGGGAGGCTGGTTCGACATCTCCCAGCTCGAGGTCTACACCGCCATGAGCGGCGAGGACCTACTTGGGGCATCGGCGTTCGATCAGCCGCTACCCCGCGTCGGCAACAGGTCGAGATCCGGGGCGATACAGGGGGTCTTCCCCTGCCGGGGTGGCGACAGGTGGATTGCCATCCGCCTGGAAGATCGATCCGAGCTCGAGCGATTCGCGACGGTGGCGGGCATTCCGGAACTGGCGCGGCTGGCGGCGACCTCGCCTATGGATGAGGCCGCCATAGAGCGGCTGATCGGTTCGTACACCGCCGTCCGCGACGGGCGCGACCTGACGAGTGGACTCCAGGGAGCGGGCCTCGAGGCCTTCCCCGTCCTCGAACCGCCCCGGCTCGCCGCGGACCCCCACCTGGGCCAGCGGAAGTTCTTCGTCGATGTGCCCTTCGGCGGGGGCAGTGTCCGTCTTCCCGGCTCTCCGTTGCACGGCGATCGTCCCATGGTCCGGCCCTCTGGTCCGGCGCCACGTTTCGGCCAAGACACTGACGAGGTGCTGGCGACGTTGGGGTCAGCCCTCAGTTGACCCGTGTGCTCTGGGGGCGCTCGGTCTCCCCCGGCGCGAGGTGCCAGAGCCGTTCAGACGACTGCCGGATCGTTGGTTGGGTCGAAGAACGCTTCCACCTCCTCGGGCAATAACGGCCGAGCAAAGAGGCCCAGCTGGATGAGAGCATCTCCCTCGGGCGACTTGGCCATTGTTTCGGTCCATGGTGGTGTTGACATGAGGCTGGTCTCGGTGATCTCGATGATCAGGTCGTCCGGCGGGAGCGACGAGGAGGCCACGGCAGGGAGTACACGTTCTGATTCATTTGCAATTCGAGCAGTGACCGATGACGTCGAGGGCGTGCGAAGTCGGATGAAAGTCCTGCTGAGCGGCTAACTCCTGCACCATTTTGGCGACCATCCGCTCGAATGCCTGGGTCGGTGTCACATCGTTCACCCGGCCACAGATCGTGCAGAGGAGGTGGTGATGGTGCTCGGTGAGATCCTCGGCAAGCTCGAATCTTGCGAATTCGTCGCTCGCGGCTATTCGCCGCACGACACCGGCACTTTGGAGGTCGACGAGGTGGCGGTAGGCCGAACTCCTCGGAATGTCTGGAAGCTTCACCGCGATGTCGGAGATGCTCACCGGGTGGCCGAGGGAAACGAGTAACTCGACCATCGCGCGACGACCGGCGGTGTAGCGCTGGTCGATGCGGCGGAGTCGGACCTCCACGAGTTCGTGCAGACTCTCGTCCTTCGGGTGCGTTGCAGACAAAGCTGCCTCCGATCCTCTGGCTCTTCTGGGCAGTCCGGCTGGCGCGGCGCGCGGCGCGCGCCCCGCCAGGTTAGCGTCCGACGGTCTCAGTTGTAATGAGACTCAGTCTCAGTCTATGTTGTCGGCGTGACCGCCGCCGCAGCGAGAACGTGGGTGCGCACCGCCGCGCGGCGCATGGGCCTGCTCGCCACCACCGGCACGCTCCTCGCCGGCGCGCTCGTGGGCCTGGCCGGCACCCCCCCCGCCTCGGCAAGCGGCGCCAAACCCGTCGTGATCAACGCCATCGGGGCGGAGAACGAGTACGCCAATGTGCTGGGCCAGATCGGGGGCGAGTACGTAAAGGTCTCCTCCATCCTCAACAACCCCAACACGGACCCCCATACCTTCGAGGCGAGCACGAGCGTGGCCGAGGAGGTGAGCCACGCCGAGCTGATCGTGCAGAACGGCGTCGGCTACGACGGGTTCATGAACGACATCGAATCCGCCTCACCGAATCCCAGGCGCAAGGTTATCGTCGTCCAGCACGTCCTGGGACTCCCCGACGACACGCCGAATCCCCATCTTTGGTACAACCCAAAGACCATGCCGGCGGTGGCCAAGGTGATGGCGGCCGATCTCTCCGAACTCGACCCAGGCCAGAAGGCGTACTTCCAGGCCAGGCTGCTCGGCTTCGACGCCTCACTCAAACCCTGGTTGGCCGCCATCGCCGCGTTCAGGGCGAAATACGCAGGAACGGCGGTGGCAACAACGGAACCCGTCGCCGACTACCTGCTCACCGCCATGGGCATGAAGAACCTCACCCCGTTCGTCTTCCAGGCCGACATCATGAACGGCGTCGACCCGGCCCCCGAGGACATCACCCTCGAGAACGGGTTCTTCACCAAGCACATGGTCAAGGTCTTTTGCTACAACCAGCAGGTCGTCGACTCGCTCACGACGTCGATACGAGAAACTGCACAAACGGCCGGGGTGCCCGTTGTCGGCGTGTACGAAACAATGCCCACCCCCGGCTACGACTATCAGACCTGGATGCTGGCCGAGGTGGCGGCCCTTCGAGCGGCCGTGGCGCACGGAACCTCGACTGAGCACCTGTGAGGACCGCCCCTGTTCTGGAGGTCGACGGCATCGGCGTCTCCTTCTCGGGTCGTCGGGTGCTCGACCGAGTCTCCTTCGAGGTGCGAAGGGGGGAATTCACCGGACTGATCGGCTCCAACGGAGTCGGCAAGACCACCCTCCTACGGATTATCCTGGGCCTTCAACGACCAGATTCGGGCGAGATCCGCGTGGATGGGGCACCCCTGTCACGGCGGGGTCGTTCCATCGGCTACGTCCCGCAGAAGGTCGCGTTGGACCCCGACGTGCCCATGCGTGCGCGTGATCTGGTGGCTCTCGGTCTCGATGCCCACCGCTTGGGCTTCGGGCGGCGCTCGAGGGATCAGCGGGAGCTCGTCGAGAAGATGCTGCACGATGTCGATGCCGAGCACTTCGCCGACAGCCGTGTCGGCAGCCTCTCGGGGGGGGAGCAGCAACGCGTCTTGGTCGCGCACGCTCTCATCAGTCGACCCACCCTGCTCCTCTTGGACGAGCCGCTGGCCAATCTCGACCCCAAGAGCGTCCAGGAAATAGTCGCCCTGCTCCATCGGGTCGCCCGCGCCCACGACGTGGCCATCCTCCTCTCGGCGCACGAGATGAACGCGCTCCTGCCCGTGATGGACCGGATCGTCTACCTGACGGCCGGACGCGCGGCCAGCGGGACGACGGAGGAGGTCGTGCGGTCGGACGTGCTGAGCAAACTGTACGGACATCACGTCGACGTACTGAAACTCCATGGCCGGGTACTGGTCGTGGCCGAACCTGGTGCCGAGATCGACGACATCCCGGATCACCCCACGTTGACCGTCTCCTGATACGGCGTGGGTTTCCTCTTCGAACCCGGCTTCTTCGCCAGCGGCCCCGTCCACACTGCCGCGGCAATCGGCACCGTGACGGCGATCGTTTCCGCCGTCGTCGGCGTCTTCACGGTGGTTCGTAGCCAGTCCTTCGCCGGCCATGCGCTGACCGATGTCGCCACGACCGGTGGGTCAGGCGCATTCTTCCTGGGCCTGAGCCCCCTGGTCGGGTTCATCGGAGGCGGTGTCATAGGGGCCGGGGCGATGGATGTGATCGGGGTCCAAAGAGTGCGGAGTCGAGACCTGGCCACCGGCATCGTCCTGGGCGCCGCCACCGGTTTGGCCGCTCTGTTCCTCTATCTGGACACCACGAAGAGCGCGACGACGGGAGCGACCCAACAGATCCTCTTCGGGTCCATCTTCACCATCGACCCGTCAACGGTTCCTGTCGTGGTCATCCTCAGCGTCGCGACGCTCCTGGTGATCGGCGTGATCCATCGGCCGCTGCTGCTGTCCTCGGTCAGCGCCGAGCTCGCCGCCGCGCGGGGAATCCGCGTTCGGACCATCGGTCTGCTCTTCATGCTCGCCCTCGCCGTCTCGGTGGGCCTTTCGTCCATCGCCATCGGCTCCATCCTTTCCACGGCCCTGCTGATCGGTCCGGCTGCGACCGCACTGCGCACGACCCGGACACTTCGTCACGCCATGCTCTTCGCCTGTGCCCTCGGCGTCGCCACCACCCTTCTGGGCATCCTGTTGGCTTACGACAGCTTCTACTGGGACTCATCGGCACCGATCCCGGTCAGCTTCTTCGTCGTCGCCCTGTCATTCCTCTTCTACCTGGCGTCCGGGCTCCCGATCGTCCGTCGGCGCGCCGCTGGGCGCGAGGACATCTGATGTTCTCGGGGTTCATGGCCAACGCGTGGGAGGTCTCCACCATCGTGGCGATCACCGCCGGGGTGGTCGGCTTCTTCGTAGTCCTACGAGGTTCCGCGTTCCCGGCGCATGCCATACCAAATGGGGCGTTTGCCGGAGCCGCCGGTGCAAACCTCGTCGGCATCAATCCGCTCGTCGGGCTGGGAGCCATGTCGCTCGTCGCGGCGCTGGGCATAGGTTCGCTCAGCCGGCGGGGGCGGGCCGACGCAGTGACCGCCTTGGCCCTCGTGATGATGCTCGCCCTGGGCGCGGCGTTCCTCAGCCAGAGCACGGAGTACGAGCCACAGATCTTCTCGCTCCTCTTCGGTGAGATCCTGGGGGTCAGCTCGAGCGAGATCCTGCCTGTCGCCCTGCTCGGTCTGGCCTGCGTGCTGGGGGTCGCCTTGCTCTACCGGAGGTTGATGCTCACCTCCCTCGTTCCCGAGATTGCGGCCGCGAGGGGGATCCGGCCACACCGGATGGAGATGGCGTTCCTGGTGATTCTGGCGTGCGCCACCACCATGACCGTGCCGGTGGTCGGCGCCCTTCTCATCTTCACGTTGATGATCGGGCCCCCTGCGGCGGCCAGGTGCTTCAGCGATCGCCCGGACCGCGCCCTGCTGGGCTCGGTGGCCATCGCACTCGTCACCGTGTGGGCGGCGATCGCGAGCGCGTACGAGATGAACTGGCCGGTCGGCTTCTTCGTCGGCGCGTTCAGCGCGGCATGGTACGGCGTGGGGCGTGGGTACTCTGCCTGGCACCGAACCCACGCCTCGCCGGTCGCCCGGTGAAGGGAATACATTACGTGCATGCCAGCGGGCTTGTCGCCGTACCGGGCCAAGAGGGATCCGAGCAAAACGCCCGAACCCATGGGATCAAGGTCCCCGAGGGCGGCGCGGGATAAGAAGGCGACAGCCCCGATCTTCGTGATTCAAGAGCATCACGCCCGATCGCTCCACTGGGACTTTCGGTTGGAGCACGACGGCGTTCTCGTCTCATGGGCCCTGCCCAAGGGCCTGCCCGAGACCCCGTCCTCGGATCACTTGGCCGTCCACACCGAGGATCACCCGCTCGAGTACGCCGGCTTCTCGGGCGACATCCCGGAGGGTGAGTATGGCGGCGGTCACGTGCGCCTCTGGGACAGCGGCACCTACGACCTGGAGAAGTGGCGGCAAGACGAGGTCATGGTGGTGCTTCACGGCACGCGGGCCTCGGGGCGCTACGTCCTCTTCCCCACGCAGGGCAAGAACTGGATGATCCACCGAATGGATCCGCCTCCTGCGGGCTATGAGCCGATGCCCCAAGCCATTCGACCCATGCTGGCCCAGCCCGGCGATCTGCCGAAGTCCGAAGAAGACTGGGCCTACGAATTCAAGTGGGATGGCGTGCGCGCGCTCTTGTACGTCGAGGGCGGTCGCGTCCGGGCCATCGGTCGAAACGGAACAGACCTGACACCCTCGTTTCCCGAGCTGCGCGACGTTGGCGACTTTCTCGGGGCGCGCCCGGCGGTGTTGGACGGGGAGGTCGTGTCATTCGACGCCGAGGGCAGGCCTAGCTTCGGACAGCTCTCGCACCGGCTTCATCTGGGTTCGAAATCCTTGATCGCCCGACTATCCAAGAGCATGCCCGCCAGCTACCTGGCGTTCGATGTGCTCTATCTCGATGGCCGAACAGTCATGACACTCCCCTATGACGACAGGCGAACCCTCCTTGAATCGCTGCAGCTCTCGGGTGACACGTTCGGGACGCCACCCTCCATCCGGGGGGAGCGGGGCGCTGCCATCCTTGCCGTAGCCGCCGAGCGCGGACTGGAGGGGGTCGTCGTCAAACGGCGCGTGTCGACGTACACGCCGGGCCGGCGAACCGGCGACTGGGTGAAGGTGAAGATCTTCCGTACCCAAGAAGTGGTGATCGGCGGCTGGACCCCGGGCAGGGGTGAGCGGTCGGCCAGCCTCGGTGCACTCCTGCTCGGAATCCCGACGCCGGAGGGGCTCGACTATGCCGGAAAGGTCGGTACGGGGTTCTCCGCCTCTGCCCGGAGCGAGCTGCTGGCTGACCTCGCTCCGCTGGCCGCCGAGAAGAGCCCCTTCCGGGAGGGGCTACGTCCGAGCGAGCGTGCGCACGCTCGCTATGTCCGACCCGAGCTGGTCGGCGAGGTTCGATTTGCAGAGTGGACGAAGGACGGGCGCCTGCGCCATCCTTCATGGCGAGGCTTGCGCACCGACAAGAGTCCGAGCGAAGTCGTCCGCGAGTCCTGAGCGGGAGCTCCAGGGTCCGCTGGCCCGGGTTCCACGTACTCTTCGCGGTCTCCGCGCCAAGAAAACCTTCGTGCCACGACATTGCCACCAAACGGCGACGGTTCTACCACCTGTGGCTTCTACTCTCTCAACCGGACAGATGTCCAGCCTTGTTGCGCACTGGAGTCGCTTTTCTTGGTATTCGGGTTGAAATCATTGGACGAACGCTTCCGCACTTAGACGGCTAGGTAAGGAGGTCTTCTGCCTCTGTGCGAGGAGCACGACGTGGACTCTGTGATGACTGAACCTCCAGTGTCGGGTACGAGGACCACCTCACCCAATACCTGGAAATGGTTCCTCGCTCTGGAGGCGGTCTTTGCCCTGATCTACTTCCCGTTCGGGGATACTCCTGGCAAGCCGAAGATCTTCGGCTTCCTCCCATGGATGGAGTGGCGGGGACAGGTCGCCGCGTGGGCCTTGCTGGGATTGTCGTCCGTCGTGGCGATCGCCTATGGCGTACGCCGCAATCGCCCGAATGCCCCAATCGCCTGGTGGTTCCTCGGTGTTGGGGTTTTCCTGTTCATCACCGGCGACACCACCTACAAGTTCTGGCACCAGATCATCGGCCAACAGAACATTCCCTTCCCGTCGTTCATCGACGCGATCTACATCACCATGTACCCGACACTCGCCATCGGCCTTCTCCTGCTGGCCCGCAAGCGGGTGCCTGGGGATGACAGTGCCAGTCTGCTTGACGCGCTCACGATCACACTGGGAGTCGGACTGCTGTCATGGATCTTCCTGATCGGCCCCAATGTGCGTGCGTCGGGCACGGTCCTCGTCCGACTGACCGCGGCCGCCTATCCGTTGGGCGACGTCCTCATCCTGGCCATGTTGGCGCACCTGTGGAGCAACGGCGGCTTCCGGCACACCGCGGGACGGCTGCTGGCCATCGGAACCGTGGGGACACTGATATCGGACTCCCTCTACGGGGTGGCCAACCTGCATCCGAACGCCAACTGGAGCGACGGGAACGTCATCGACCTAGGGTGGATCCTCTTCTACGCATGCTGGGGCGCGGCCGCACTGCACCCTTCGATGCGCGAGCTCTCGGAACCGAAGGCGGCGGATCAACGTACCGGCCGGTCCCGGCTGATACTGCTGGCGGGCGTGTCGCTCATTGCCCCGATCGTCCTGTTCATTGAAGCCGAGCTCGGCAAGCCGGTCGACGCTCCGGTCATCGCCGTGGTTGCCGGACTCACGTTCCTCCTCGTGGTCTTGCGCATGGCCGGGCTGGTCAAGGCGCACGCGCAGTCCGTCGACCGGGAGAGGATCTTGCGGAAGTCCGCCGCCGAACTGGTGGCCGCCGCCGGGCGCAACGGGATATATGCGGCGGCGAGCGGCGGCATGGATGCGTTGGTCTCCGGGCATAGCGATATCGTCGCCGTCACCCTGACGATTGGGAACGCGGCCGGTGAGACCTTGGTCGTCGGACGGTCGGGCATTGAGCCGCCCGACGAACACAAGCGCATGAAGAACATTTGGACCGAACTGCGAGAACGTTTCACCACCGGAACGCTCGAGGTTCATCGCGTGCTCGAGAGATCGACGTTCAGTGAGACGGCCTCCCGACAGTCACCGTTCCAAGAGCTGGTGTGTGCACTCGTGTCGCAGGACAAGCTGCAGGGTTTCATCACCATCTCCAGCGCCACCAGCGTACCCGTTGAGTTCAAGAACTCCATAGAGATACTGGCCGCGCAGGTGGAACTCGCCCTCGACCGGGAGGCGATGACGGAGATCATCCACACCCGTCGCAGCGAAGCACGGTTCCAGACACTGGTGCAGAATGCGTCCGACGTGATACTCATCGTGCGACCCGATACGACGATCATCTATCAAACGCCGTCCGCCCACAAGATACTCGGATATGCCGCCGGCTCCCTCGAGGGACTGCAGTTCACGTCGCTGCTCCATCCCGACGATGTGGAACAGGCGCTGGCCGGGTACACCTCCGTAGCGGTCGGATCGGGAGCATCGGTCACTGCCCTTTGGCGGATCAGACACGCCGATGGGAGCTTTCGGCACGTCGAAGTGATCACGACGAATCTGCTGGGCGATATCACCGTGGAGGGCATGGTGCTCACCATGCGGGATGTCAGCGAGCGGATGGGCCTGGAGGACGAGCTGAAACACCAGGCCTTCCACGATGCCCTCAGCGGACTCGCCAACCGGGCCCTCTTCCGCGATCGTCTCGAACATGCGCTGTTACGGGCGGCCCGATCGGGATCGTCCCTTGCCGTTCTCTTCATCGACCTCGACGACTTCAAGTTGGTCAACGACAGCTTGGGCCACGCTGCGGGTGACGAGCTCCTGGTCGCCGTCGCGGGCCGGATAAGCGCGTCCCTACGTGCCGGCGACACGGCGGCCCGCTTCGGCGGCGACGAGTTCGCTGTCCTGTTGGAACAGACGGCCAGCCCCGATGAAGCCTTCGAAGTTGCCGAGCGTATCATCACGGAACTGAGCGCTCCCGTGGTGGTCCAGGACCACGAGATCGTGCCACGAGCCAGCATCGGCATCGTGCTCAGTCCAGCCGGAACCGAGGACCCGGCCGATCTGATGCAGGCCGCCGATGTGGCGATGTACGCGGCCAAGGCCGGGGGCAAGTCCCGTTACGAGGTCTACCAGCCAGCGCTGCAGTCGGCAATACTCGACCGACTGGAGCGAACCGCTGATTTGCAGCGCGCCATGGCTTCCCGAGAGTTCGAGCTGTACTACCAGCCGATCATCAATCTCGAAGAGAATGTCTTGGTGGGTCATGAGGCCCTGGTGCGGTGGAATCACCCAGAACGCGGGCTCCTGCTCCCCAACGAGTTCATCCCTCTCGCCGAGGAGACCGGCCTGATCGTCGCCCTCGGACGATGGGTGCTCCAAGAAGCGTGCCAACAGGCTCGCTTCTGGCAGCTCCAGCACCCTGAGGCTCACAGCATGCGGATCAGCGTGAACATTGCGGCGAAGCAGTTCCAGCACGTCGACCTGGTCGAGGACGTCTCCATGGCACTGAAGGAAGCAGGCCTCGATCCAAAGTGTCTGGTTCTCGAGATCACCGAGAGCATGCTCGTGCACAACATTGAGGTCATCATTGCGCGGATGTGGGAGCTCAAAGAGCTGGGGGTGGCATTTGCGATCGACGACTTCGGCACCGGCTACTCTTCGCTCAGCTATCTCAAGAATTTCCCCATCGACATCCTCAAGCTGGACAAATCGTTCGTGGACGACGTCGGGAACCCTTCAGAGAACGGCGCGCTTGCCGAGACGATCGTCATGCTCGGAAAGAACCTGAACCTTCAGACGATCGCCGAGGGTATCGAACAGACCGGCCAGGTCGACGCCCTACGGGCGTTCGGATGTCAGTTCGGACAAGGGTTCTACCTGGCACAGCCACTCACATCGAAAGAAGTCGACACGGCTCTTTCCAAGGTGTTCGCCGCATCCCCAAGCGACCCCCCGTCGGTTCGCAACATCTCACCCGCAGAGGAAACCGTCAGATGAACGCCCCTGTCACTTCCGTAATGCCCTCGGCGACGACCAATGGTCGGAAGAGGCCTCCCATCTCACAGTACGCGCGACGGGACGCTCGATGGGAGGATCTGGAACGGCTGCGTGCCTCGCACCCGATGATGGATGCCGTGATTGATGAGGTGCGTGGCCGGCGCATCCGTGTCGGCGAGCAATGGCTCAGCGACTTCGCTTCATGCAACTACCTCGGCTTCGACCTCCATCCGGCCATCATCGATTCGGTCGCGCCCGAGTTGGCACGATGGGGCACACACCCCAGCTGGTCCCGTCTCCTCGGAAGTCCCCGGCTCTATGTGGATATAGAGGACCGGCTGACCGCACTTCTGGGAGCGCCGGACACTCTCGTGCTCCCCACGATCACGCTCATTCACACATCGGTCATTCCCGTCCTCGCCGGTCAAGGAGCGGTGCTGGTCGACTCCCATGCCCACAAGACGATTTACGACGGGGCCACGATCGCCCGCGGCGCCGGTGCGACGCTTCATCGCGTCCGCCCCAACGACCCCGAACACCTCGAGGAGGTTCTGCGATCCTTGCCGACCGGCATGACCCGGATGCTCTGCATTGACGGGGTGAACAGCATGTCCGGCAATGCTCCTCACCTCCCCGAGTACGCACGGCTCTGCCGAACCTACGACGCCCTGTTGTACATTGACGACGCCCACGGGTTCGGCGTCATCGGCGAGACTCCGACGCTGGAGATGCCCTATGGATTTCGGGGCAACAGCATCGTCCGTTACTTCGACGAGTCGTACGAGAACATCGTTCTCGTCGGTGGCTTCTCGAAGGCTTACTCCTCGTTGCTGGCCTTCATGGCGCTGCCGCCTTCGCTCAAGAATCGGCTGAAGACCGAAGCAGCACCGTACCTGTACTCGGGCCCATCCCCGACGGCATCGCTTGCGACCGTGCTCGCTGGATTCAAGGTGAACGATGCCGAGGGTGACGAGCTTCGGGCCGGTTTGTACCGGAAGACCGTGCGCGTTCTAGAGCGAATCGCCGAGCTAGGACTGTTCACATTGAACACCTCGGCGTTTCCGATCATTGAGCTTCCCCTCGGCGCCACCGACAGCATAGACGCCGTAGGTCGGTTCCTCTTCGACCGAGGCATCTACGTGACGCTCGCGGCGTACCCGCTCGTGCCCAAGTCACAGGTCGGTTTTCGGATTCAGGTGTCGGCGGCCAACTCCGACGATGAGATCGAGCAGCTCAATGAGGTCCTTGGCGAGGTCGCCGAGCGCTTCGAAATGCAGCGCAATTCGACGCCGAACTAACCCAAAGGACGTCGCATGTCGCTCACGACGCCCTTGCGCCGGCGAGACTTCCGCTTGCTGTGGATCGGCATGTCCGTTTCGCTCCTCGGAGACGGGATCTTCATCGTCGCCATCGCGTGGCAGGCCTACGCCGTTTCGAATCACCCGGCATCCCTGGCCTACGTCGGTCTCGCCACCTCCCTGCCGCAGATCTTCCTGTTGCTGTTCGGAGGCGCCGTCTCCGACCGAATGAACCGCCAGAGTGTGCTCTTTCTCGCGGATCTCGTGCGCGGCATGGTCGTGGGCTCTCTCGCCGTGGTGACCGCCTTCGGCAATACGCAGCTGTGGGAGCTCTACGTCTTCGCCGGGCTGATCGGCATAGCAACCGCCTTTGCCTCACCAGCACTCGATGCGATGGTTCCTCAGCTCGTGCCCATGGGCGAGCTCACGCAGGCAAACGCAGTTGACCAGGTGGTTCGGCCGGTATCGCTTCAACTCGCGGGCCCGGCGCTGGGTGGCCTTGCGGTGGCCACGGTGCACCTGGCCGGAGCGTTCGCCCTCGATGCGTTGACATTTCTCTTCTCGGCCTCATGCATCTTGCGGATGAGTCCCGTTGCGGCGACAGGAGCGGCCGGCCCGGGCAGCAGCTATCGCCGCGACATTCGGGAAGGGCTGCGTTACGTGCGTGGCCAAGTGTGGCTGTGGGGAACGTTCCTCTCGGCGACCTTCACATACCTGCTCTTCATCGGACCGACTCAGGTGCTCCTGCCGTACATCGTGCGGAATACCCTCCACGAGGGTCCGTCGACCTACGGCATCGTCCTGGCGGCCGGCGGGGTGGGTGCCCTGTTCGGCGGGCTCCTCATGGGTCGGGCCCGCGAGCCGAAGCGACCGCTGACGTGGATCTACACGTGGTGGACGGTCGCCACCATCGCCGTCGCGGGCTACGGGCTCGCCAGGGAGGCATGGGGCCTGCTCCTGGCCGCGCTCGTGGTCAACGGGGCCGAGGCGGTGGGCGCCGTCGTCTGGGCCACCCTCAAGCAGCGGCGTGTGCCCAATTCGATGCTTGGGCGAGTGTCGAGCATCGACTGGTGCATCTCCAGCGCGCTTCTGCCCCTGAGCTACGCACTGACGGTGCCGGTCGAGCACTTCCTAGGCGCACGAACCACTCTCATCGTGGCCGGAACGGCGGGGGCGGCCATCACGATGAGCTTCCTCTTCCTCCCGGGCATGCGGACCGGCGAGGTGCGGGGAGACACCCACGTGCTCGACGAGCAGCCGAAGACCCCGGCTCGCTCAACCACCTGAGCGACGACCCCCCTGGGACCAATGGCCCTAGTCCCGGAGGGGTGCATCCCCCACCATGGGGGTATGTTCGATCCGCACGGGGGAGGCCCCGCCGCCACTCTGAGGGACTTGCACCTGGGGCCTCCCTGCACCGTGGCTGAGTCGGACAGCCTGGCGGTGGTCGCGCAGGCGTTCCTCGACAGCAGGGTCTCGTGCGCCGTGCTGCGAGAGCCACCTTTGCGAGTGGTCACCGAGCGTGACCTGGCCGGAGCCTGGGCGGATGGCCGATCGGCAGACGACGAGGTAGGCCTCATCGCCACGAGCGGTCCCTGCTGGGTTCCGGCGACGACGAGTGTCGTCGAGACGGCCGCCGAAATGATCAACCTGGGAGTGCGGCACCTCGTCGTTCTTGACGTCACCGGGCGGCCCACCGGGATCGTCTCCATGGTGGAGCTCTTCGCTGCTCTGGTGCACAGAGAAGAGCCGATGGCTCTCTACGCCAGCTTTGCCACCGTCATGCTGCAGGGTCGAAGCGTCCTCGGTGGCGGGGCACTTGCGGGCAGCATCCCCGAAGTCGAAGCGAACGACCATCTCGGCGATACACGGCCCTGAGGGCACCCTCCCCGTGGCCTCATCGTCGGCCCAGCCCGTCGGCCACCAGGCGCAGCTCCCGGCGGAAATCCGGGTGCGCGATGTCGACCAGGGCATGGGCTCGTTCGCGCACCGTGAGGCCGGCCAGCTGTGCGGCGCCGTACTCGGTGACCACGGTGCCGGTATGGTGCCGTGGGGTCGACACGATGGAACCCACCGGCAGGACCCCCGTGATCCGAGAGACCCGCCTCCCCCCCACCATCGCCGTGGAGTGCAGGCATATGAGCGAGTGTGCGTCGAGATGCATCTCTGCGCCGGCGACGAAGTCTTCGTGGCCACCGACCCCGGAGATCTGTCGTCCGTCGATGCTGTCCGCCACAACCTGGCCGTAGAGATCCACCGAGAGCGCACCGTTGATGGAGACGAGCCTTTGATTCTGGCCGATCGTGGCGGGGTCGTTGACGACGTTCACGTCGAGAAACGCCACTGCGTCGTTGCCGTCGAGCCAGCGGTAGAGCTCTGCCGAGCCCAGGGCGAACGTGGTCACCGAGACACCGTCGTAAATTCCCTTGTTGGTGTTGCTCACCTTGCCCGCCTGGTGAAGGCGCATCAGACCAGTGGTGAACATTTCCGAGTGGACGCCGAAGTCGCCTGGCGAGTTCGCCGCCAGCTCGGAGGCAACCACATTGGGGACGGTACCGATGCCGATCTGAAGGGTGGCACCGCGAGACACGAAGGTCAGCGCGTGGCCGGCAATGGCGGCGTCTGTGTCATCGGGACCCGGCTCCACGAGCGCGAACGGGATGCCATCGGCTTCGACCAGGACGTCAATGACATCGAGCGGGATGGTGTTGTCGAATCCGGGAGGCAGGGTGCTGGTGCGGGGCAGATTCGGATTCACCTCCACGATCAGCACCCGATCGGGATCACGTCCGGCACGCAACAACTCCGGACGGGTGGCGCCCAGATGCAGCGAGAGATTCACGTTGCCGTCGGCGTCGGGGGGCGCGCCCTGCGCCGTCATGATCCGGGGGGCGAATCGGGCGAGGATGGGACCGAACTGGCGGAAGCCGCCCGGGACGAGCTCCACCTTGTGGCCTTCGGCCAGGAGGAGTCGCTCGGCCGGCCCGAAGAACCCGCTGCGGTAGGAGACTCCCGGCCTGGTGCAGACGTCGTAGTAGTTGAGGAGCAGCGCGCCGCCCAGCACCAGGTCCTCCCAGTCGTCGCGGTCGCCCAGCGCGGTCAGGAACGCGTCGGGAATCCCCGGTCCGAGCCCGAAGCCGATCCGATCGGCCGGGCGGACCATGGAAGCGGCCTCTTGAGGGCTGGCGACGAGGGGCATCGGCTCGGATCATGCTAGCTCGGAGGGGATGCGGTGTCAGCACCCTCAGGGCATTCGAGACCGCTCCGTCAGCGCCTGAAGGCTCCATTCGACGCCTTGACAGAACACCCCGACGTCCGGAAGGGTCGCAGGGTCGCTCAGCACCCCCAGATTGAGCCGGCCATCGTAGGACAGGGCGGCGACACCCAAACTCTGATTTCCCCCGAGGGGGACGATGGGAAAGGCCTCCAGGAGGCGCCCGCCAAGGACGTAGAGCGGAACCGGTGGGCCCGGCACGTTGGTGACGATCAGGTTGATGAAGGGCTGGCGGTGCACAACTCCGGACGCCACGGCCATCACTCCCTGCGGGAGGGGATCGAACAGCCGTAAGAGTGCGGTGACCACCAGACTCTGGTGCCGGTTCCTGTCCAGCTTGACCTCGGCGGAGACCCTCCTGAGTACCTCGACGGGGTCACTGAGGCCGATCGGCAGACGTACGAACAGCGCCGAGATGCTGTTGGAAAGGCGGTCCCCCGAACTGGGAAGTCCCACCGGAACGAGAGCCTGCAGTTCGCTCTCTGCCTTCAGCTCGCCCCGGCTCTCGAGCAGGCGACGCAGGCCGCCGGTCACGATCGTCAAGAGAACGTCGTTGACCGTGGCGTCGAAGAACCCGGCGACGTCGTGCGACTGCGCAAACGAAAGGCGGACGAAGTCCACCGAGCGGGCGGCCGTGATGGAGCGGTTGAGCGATGACCTGGGCGCGATGATCGTCGGCGTCATGACGGTGCTCATCGCTTGGCACAGTTCGGCAGCTTCCCTAAGCCGGCCTAGCGGGTGCAGCACCGAACGCCCACCCCACGCGACGGCCCGCATGCAGACGCCTCCCAACCGCAGGAGGTCCCCCATGGCGGCTTTCCAGACCGGCAGGGCGTCGCGGGGAGCCCAGGGACACCCGCCGTCACGGTGCTCGGCCTCCGGAGAGACGTCGAGCAGTACGGTGGCCAATGCCGCCGCCGCGAGGCCGTCCGACATTGAGTGATGGAGCCTCTCGATGACGCCGACCTTGTCATCCGCCAACCCTTCGACGAATGTCAGGTCCCACAGGGGCCGCGCCCGGTCAAGGGGTGTCGCCATGAGTTCCCCGCACAGCCGACGGAACTCGGTCTCGGAACCTGGGCTCGGCAGCACCCGGGTCCGCACGTGATCGGAGATCTCGAACGCCGGGTCATCGGCCCATACCGGTGGAGCCTCACCGAGCAGGCCGGCGTTGGCCTTCTGCCGGAGCTTGGGCGCCAATGGCAGGCGGCCGGAGATGAGCTCGCGTATGTCCTCAATTCGAAAGCGCCCGTCGGCGGCGTAGAGCGGACCACCCTCGAGGATGCCCACCGACGCCATGTGCATCGGAGCGCGTTCCCTCTCCATGTAGAGGAACGCCGCATCGAGAGGCGAGAGGGCCTCGTCGTCGCTCAGGGACACTGTTCTGGCTCCTCTTGGTACTGCGGGTTGTTCCGCTCCTCCCATTGCACCGCTACCGCAGGGCTCATCCTAGGGCCGAACGTCCTCCCGGAGAGCGCCATGGGTCCTCCCGCGCACAGCCAGGGACCAATGGCTCTAGTGGCGTTCCCGGCAACCAGGCATCGTGGTGTACGTCATGTCCATGTATACATACCTCCTGAGCGCCGCCATGGAAGAACGGCGGCCCGCCGCCGTCGAGCCGACGCCCGTCGAGGCACTCTCTACGTTGCTCCATTGCCGCGACCGCCTGCACTCATGGGGCAAGGAGACCGACTGGACCTCGACGGCCCTGGCCGACCAGGTGGCCTACGACATTGCTCTCATTGAGCTGGCCCAGTGTGTCGGGATCGACTGTGGAATAGAAACCTTCGACCAGCCGGAGCGGCGGCGCCTTGAGCTGACGCGAGAGTTGACGGCTCGCGGCATCGATCTCGTCAGGGGATGTTGACCAGCATCCGCCCGTAGGGGGCGGTCAGGGGGCGGTCAGGTACCGGTACCGTCGATCCTCGATACTTGCGCAGCGCGTTCCTCTGATACGCGCCGCGAAGGTGGCGGCTTGGGTGCGACGCTCAACGCCGAGCTTGGCCAGCACATTGGAGATGTAGTTCTTCACCGTTTTCTCGGCGAGGATCATCGCGTCGGCGATCTGGCGATTCGTCCGGCCCTCGGTGATGAGCTCGAGGATCCGTCGCTCCTGCGGCGTCAAGCTGGCCAACCGGCGGTCCTCATTGGGGCCTGACCGCAAGCGCTCAAGGACTCGTTCGGTGAGTGAGGGGTCCAGCAACGATTGCCCGGATCCGGCCCGTCGAACCGCGTCCACCAGGTCCGTGCTGCCGACCCGCTTCAGGAGGTAGCCGGCCGCCCCGGCCATTATGGCGGCGAAGAGCGCCTCATCGTCGGCGTAGGAGGTGAGCATGACGCAGGCGACCTCCGGCCAACGAGATCGGATCTCCCGACATACCTCAATTCCGCTCCCATCGGGCAGCCGAACGTCGAGCACGGCCACGTCGGGACGGGTCGGCGGAATGCGGGCCAACGCCTCGGCCACGGTTCCTGCCTCGCCGACGACTTGGACGTCGCCACTCGCCTCGAGCAGCGCACGCAGGCCAGAGCGGACCACTTCATGATCGTCGAGAAGGAAAACCCTCATTGCCACCCTTACATCCTGCCATCTGGGAGACGTCCCAGGCACTTCAGCGAACTTCGCCTGTGTGCTGGAACGTCACCTGCATTTCACTTTGGAGCGCAGCCGGCCGGGGATAAGCTCCGGACGTATGCCGTATCGCTCCATCGATGATCCCTCCAAGCTTCGCCGGGTCCTCGAAGCGACACTCCTCATCGAGAGGGATCTGGAGCTTCCGGCGCTGTTGCGCCACGTCGCCGAGGAGGCCCAGTCCATGACGGGTGCCCGCTATGCCGCTCTCGGCGTCCTCAACGAGGAGCGCACCGGTCTGGCCGAATTCGTCACCGTGGGACTGACCGCGGACGACGAGAAGCGGATCGGCCCGCGCCCGACGGGGCGAGGCATGCTCGGCCTGCTCATCTCGCATCCCGAGCCCCTCCGGATGGCCGATCTGGGAGCGCACGGCGAAAGCCTCGGATTCCCACCCAACCACCCACCCATGACCTCGTTCCTGGGGGTGCCCATTAAGGTGCGCGACGAGGTCTACGGCAACCTCTACCTGACAGACAAGATCGGCTGGTCAGAGTTCACGCACGACGACCAGGCGCTGGTCCAGGTGCTCGCCCTCGCCGCCGGCATCGCCATCGAGAATGCCCGACTCCATCAACAGGTCCGGGTCGTGGCCGTCTACGAGGATCGGGACCGGGTCGCCCGCGACCTGCACGACACCGTGATTCAACGGCTCTTCGGCGTCGGGCTCAAGCTTCAGAGCATGGCGGGAAGGGTTCCTGGAGAGTTGGCGGAGGAACTCGGGGCGACGGTGGCCGAAGTCGATCGCGTCATTGAGCGGATCCGCACAACCATCTACCAGCTCGGCATGGGAGCGGAGGATCGCGGGGTTCGCGACAATGTCCTCACCCTCGTCCGAGAATTCGAGCGCCATCACCGGATTCGACGCTCAGGTATCGTTCGACGGACCGGTCGACACCGCGGTCCCCGACGACGTCGCGGAGCACCTTCTGGCGACGATCCGCGAATCGGTCACCAACATCGGGCGACACGCCCATGCCACCAGCGCGTCCGTGTCACTCACCGTTCGGGATGGCGAGTGCTCTCTCCTCGTCGTCGACAACGGGGACGGTCTTGACGAATCGAAGGTGCGCCAGGGCGGTCTGGGTTTGGCCAACATGAGGCACCGTGCGGAGAAGCTCGGTGGGTCGCTCGTCGTGGAGGGACGCAACGGTGCCGGGACGTCGCTCACCTGGACGGTGCCGCTCGCCCCGTAGGCCGGGTTCCGGTCAGCCCTGATGGGCTCGTCATACGGCTACTAGGCCTGTCAAAGGGACGTCCTGGCCGTTCTACGGGACTAACGGCCCTACTCGCCCCTGAGCGTTCCGCCGTACCTTGTGGGATAGGGCCGGGGGGAGATGCCCTGGTGCCACGAACCACAACCGGGCTCCTCGGTGTGGAACGGGCGCACCGACCAATGGCACCCGACACAGATGCCGGCCGATATCCTGACCATGCGTGACCTCTCGACCAAGCCGCCGAATCCGACACCTACGCCTATCTGGGCGACGCCGCGAACAACACCGCCCGCCCTACAACCGGGACACCGAGATAGAAGGATGATGTACGAGAAGCTCAACCCCTCGGCCCTCGAAGTCACCGACGACGTGTTCGAATCACCGGCATCGGTCTTCGACCCGGCCGAGAATCGGCTGCACACGATCAAGGCGGTCACGATGGCCATGCTCGGTCCGCCCGAGAGGGAGAACGCATGAGGGTCGTCGTGGCCCTGGGCGGGAACGCCCTCTTGGAGCGAGGTGAAGCACCTCTTGCGGCGCGGCAACAACAGCACGTCGTCGCGGCCGTCGAGGCCCTTGCCCCCCTCGCCCTCAACCACGACCTGGTCGTCACGCACGGCAACGGCCCCCAGGTGGGACTGCTGGCACTCGAGAGCGCCCGGGATCCCGACCTCCCCCTCCCCTACCCCTTCGATGCCCTCGTGGCCGAGACACAGGGCATGATCGGTTACTTCCTGCTGCAAGCGCTGGAGAACGCGCTTCCCGGTCGGCAGGTCGTCGGCCTCCTCACACAGACCCTGGTGGCGGCGGACGACCCGGCATTCGAGCACCCCACGAAGTTCGTTGGTCCGGTCTACGACGAGAGCGAAGGCCACAGAATGGCCCGCCGATGGGGATGGCAGGTGGGGCGCGACGGCACGGCGTGGCGCCGCGTCGTCGCGTCACCCGAACCACTGGCGGTCGTCGAGTTGCCGACCATCAAGATGCTGCTGGCCGACGGCGCCGTCGTGATCTGCGCGGGAGGCGGCGGCATTCCGGTGTGCCGCCATGCCGACGGCAATCTGCGTGGCGTGGAGGCCGTGGTGGACAAGGACCTGAGCACGGCACTCCTGGCACGAAACGTCGACGCCGACGCTCTGCTCCTGCTCACCGACGTACCGGCCCTTGAACTGGACTTTGGAACACCCGGCGCCCGCCCGATACCCGCCATCACCTCCGGCGAGCTCGGACGGATGGCCTTCGCCCCGGGCTCCATGGGACCCAAGGTCACCGCGGCCTGCCGCTTCGTGCGCGAGAGTGGCAAGAAGGCAGCCATCGGCCGGCTCGAAGACGCAATGGAGCTGCTGGCTGGGACGAAGGGCACGACGATCACCGACCATGCATCGCAACCGGTCAACACATAGAGGAGAGACCCCATGACACCGGAACACGACGCCACACCGAACGACGGAGGGAGCCCGCAAATAGTGGTGGGGATCGATGGCTCCGCTCCTTCGCTCGAGGCCTTGGACTGGGCTGCAGAGCAGGCGGCGCTCACCCGCTCACCCTTGGAGATCGTCACGACGTGGGAGTGGCCGATGACCTACGGCTGGGCCGTCCCCCTCCCGGCAGAGTACGACCCCAAGGAGATCGCGCAGAAGACTCTCGAAGAGGCTGCGGACGGCGTACGGGCCAAGTACCCCGATATGGAGATCACCACCCGGGCGTTGCAGGGACACCCGGCCCCGGCACTCGTCGAGGCCTCCAAGGGTCAGAAGCTGTTGGTCGTCGGAAGCCGGGGGCACGGCGAGTTCGTCGGGATGCTCTTGGGGTCGGTCGGCGAGCACTGCGCAGCGCATGCTCACTGCCCAGTCCTGATCCATCGTGCCGCCGACTGACGGCGATACGCAAGCGCCGAACGGCGTCGACATGCCTCGTGTCGATGCGCCGGCGCTCGAACGGACCGTGTCCACGCAACGCGTCGTGGTCGGCTTCGACGGATCGGTTGGAAGCACACGAGCCCTCGACTGGGCCATCTCCCAGGCCCGGCGAACGGGAGCCGTCCTCGACGTGGTGACGGCCTGGATGTTTCCGATGGCCATCGGCTATGCGTTCACCACGACGGTCGACGAAGTGCGTCGAGGGGCCCTGCACGTCGTGGATCGGGCCATGACCCACGTCGCCGAGGTCGCACCCGATGTCGTCGTACGCGGAGAGGCGACAGAGCAGTCCCCAGCGCCCGCCCTGGTGAACGCCAGCAAGGGGGCCGACCTCTTGGTGGTGGGCTCTCGGGGAATGGGGGGCTTCAGGGAGCTCCTGGTGGGGTCCGTGGGTCAGTACTGCACCCGCCATGCGAGCTGCTCCGTCGTCGTTGTCCGCTAAGCGCTTTCGTACGAGGCCGGCACGATAGCCACCGGCACGGGCGAGTGCTCCGCGACCTCGAGGCTGGTACTCCCGAGGAGCGTTCCCCCATGCGCGGCGGCACCTCGAGAGCCCACCACCAGCAGATCGGCCGGATCGGGAGGGACGGTCGTGCGCAGCAGCGCCGAACAGGGATCGCCGTCGACCACACACCACTCGACGCTCGCCGCCGGTGCCCCCGCATCCTCTGCGATGCGCAGAGCCGTCTCCTGGTGGACTGTCGTGCGCTCGTGGAGGAGCCCGGCGTGTTCGAGGAGCCCGACGGCGTGCACGATCCGGAGTCGGCCCCCGACTGCCCCTGACATCCGTGCGGCCCAGCGGAGCGCGGCCTGCGAATCCAACGAGCCGTCAAATCCCACCACGATGGTCTGCGGTCTGCTCACCCTCCGCCCTCCTCGTTCGAGATCAGCGGTCGCCGGTGCTCCATCGCCCGGTGACGGTCGTACACTGCGCTCCGGATCTCGCTCATACCGGGTCCCCCGTAGGTCGGTGCAGCCAGATCGGTGGGGACTCCGAGAAGTGCCCCCAGCGTGGCGGCCACCGACTCCTGGAGGGCTGCCCGTTCATAACCGCCCTCGAGGAATAGGGCCAAGCGGCCCGGACGGGGAACGAACTCGCTGACGAGGCGGGACAGCTCGGCGAAGTCACCGCTCGAGAGCGCGAGCTCGCCGAGGGGATCGGCCCGATGGGCATCGAACCCGCACGAGACCAAGACCCAGCCAGGCGCGAACTCCTCTATCGCCGGGCGGGCCACCTGGTCGATGGCTGCACGAACCACGTCCCCCGTCGCCCCGGGCGGCAGCGGTATGTTGACCGTCAATCCCTCCGCCCCCGGGCCTCCGACCTCAATGGCCGCTCCGGTGCCGGGGAACAGCGGGGACTGATGGGTGGAGACGTAGAGCACATGGGGGTCGTCCCAGAAGATCGACTGCGTGCCGTTGCCATGGTGGACATCCCAGTCGACGATCAGCACGCGCTCACCCCTGACCGTCAGTGATGCCGCCGCGACGGCCACGTTGTTGATCAGGCAGAATCCCATGGCCCTCTCACGCTCTGCGTGGTGGCCAGGTGGGCGCACGGGCACGAAGGCCACACCGTCCCCCTGATCTTCCAGGGCGGCGAGTGCCGCCAATCCGGCTCCTGCCGCGCGGCGAGCGGCATTCCACGAGTCTCCCCTGGCATAGGTATCCGGGTCGATATCGCCTCCACCCCTGGCACAGAATGCCTCCAACTCGTTCAGGTAGGAGGGAGAGTGGACGCGAGCGAGGTCGTCCATTTCGGCCTTCGGCGTGGGCGGGCACACAATTTCGTCCCCCAGACCGAGGTCCCGCACACCATCCATGACGGCGAGGATCCGGGACTGTTGTTCGGGGTGGAACACCCCACCGTCATGCTCGACGGTTCCGGTGGGGCCGGCGACGATCAGCGTCATGCCCACCCCTTCTCGCCCGTCGCTGCATCGCCTTCCAGGTGGCGCGAGGCCTCGCGGTCGGCCAACGCCGCCCGGTAGGCGCCGGTTTCCTCTATGGGGAAGTGGACCGTGACCGTCCCGTACTCAATGCTCGAGGTCACGGGAAATCCGGCATGGTGGAACACGTCGAGCATTGTGCGGTTCTCACACAGCGTCTCGGCCCGAAACGTCGAAATTCCTCGCTCCCGTGCCGCTCGCACCAGCTCATCGAGCAAGAGGGTGCCGATGCCGTGGTGCTGGTACTCGTCGGCTACCACGAAGGCCACCTCTGCCTCGTTGTCTCCCGGCTTGCGGTCGAAACGACCCACTGCGATCAGCCGG
This sequence comes from uncultured Acidimicrobiaceae bacterium, assembly GCA_963779735.1. Classification (GTDB taxonomy): domain Bacteria; phylum Actinomycetota; class Acidimicrobiia; order Acidimicrobiales; family RAAP-2; genus Bog-473. The sequence goes on along the minus strand of CAVZZJ010000006.1, from coordinate 466,967 downwards.
TCGTCGACCTCGGCCACCAACGCCAGCCGATTGACATAGTCCACGCAGGTGAAGTGCTCAACCTCCGCGGTCGACAGCTCGGGATGAAAACTGAAAAACCGCAGGTAGATCGAGCGCGACGAGAGATGGTGATGAAAGTCAACCAACCGGTGGGCATCGTCGGGACGGATCGGCCGTAGGTGATACTGCGTGCCGGCATCGCTCATGACGTCCCGCTCGAGGTCGTGAGGGTAGTTGATCGGGTCGAGCGGCGTCACGACGCAGGTCCCCGCCTCACGGCTCCGACCGCTCCGCTCCCAGGACCGCCGATCGGATGGTGAAGTGCGCATCGTCACCGGCTCCGAGTGAGAATCCTTCGGGAGCTCCGGCACCGACATCGAGGATCAGTTGCGTGTGTTTCCATGCCTCGAACTGGCGGCCGTCGATATAGAACGGGCACCCGCCCACATGACCCAGCAAGACGTCATGATCCCCGACGATTAGCTCACCGTCATCGAAGCACATCGGCAGGCTGCCGTCACAACAACCACCCGACTGGAAGAACATCAAAGGTCCACGTTGCGCCATGACCTCGGCAATGGCCCCGAGAGCCGCCGGAGTGGCCACGACTCGAGGTTGCTCGTGTGGCTCACCCACATCGCCCTCGTTCCTAGAAGAAGCCGAGGGGTTTCGTGCTGTAGCTCACGAGAAGGTTCTTGGTCTGGGAGTAGTGCTCGAGCATCATTTGATGGTTCTCCCGACCAACACCGGAGATCTTGTAGCCACCGAACGCCGCTCCGGCCGGGTAGAGATGGTAGCAGTTCGTCCACACCCTTCCGGCCTTTATGGCTCGACCCATCCGGTAGGCAAGATTGCCGTTGCGGGTCCATACTCCGGCGCCGAGACCATAGAGGGTGTCGTTGGCGATCTCGATGGCGTCGGCCTCGTCCTTGAACGTGGTGACCGCCAATACCGGGCCGAAGATCTCCTCCTGGAAGACACGCATCTTGTTGTGCCCCTTGAGGACGGTCGGCTCGAAGTAGTACCCGTCGTCGAACTCGCCACCAACCTCCGCTCGCTTCCCACCGATCAGGCACTCCGCTCCTTCTTGAAGGCCGATGTCGACGTAGGAGGTGATCTTCTCAATCTGCTGGACGGAAACCTGCGGTCCGATCATGGTGGCCGGATCCAACGGGTTGCCCTGGCGGACCCGCTCTATCCGGGCCAGGCACCGTTCCATGAACCGGTCGTATATCGACTCGTGGATCAGCGCTCTCGACGGGCAGGTGCAGACTTCGCCCTTGTTGAAGGCGTAGAGCACGAGCCCCTCGACCGCCTTATCCAGGAACTCGTCGTCGTGATCCATGACATCCGCGAAGAAGATGTTGGGGGATTTGCCACCCAGCTCCACGGTGGAGGGGATGAGGTTCTGGGCGGCGTACTGCATGATGAGCCGACCGGTGGTGGTCTCACCCGTGAAGCCGATCTTGGCAATGCGGGGGCTCGACGCGAGAGCCTTGCCGATTTCGCCACCGGGTCCCGTGATGATGTTGAGCACACCGGGGGGAACGATGTCACCGATCACCTCGGCCAACTTGAGGATCGACCAAGGCGTGGGCGAGGCCGGCTTGACGACGGTGCAGTTGCCGGCCGCCAACGCGGGGGCGATCTTCCATGCGGCCATCAGCAGGGGGAAGTTGAACGGAATGATCTGTCCCACCACGCCGAGTGGCTCGTGGAAGTGGTAGGCGACGGTGTCCTTGTCGATCTCCGTCGAGCGCCCTTCGAGGGCCCGGGTGGCACCGGCGAAGTAGCGGAAGTGGTCGACGGCCAGCGGAATGTCGGCCGCCAGGGTCTCCCGGACGGGCTTGCCGTTCTCCCAGGTTTCGGCGACGGCCAGCATCTCCAGATTCGCCTCTATGGCGTCGGCGACCCGGTTGAGGACGGCGGCGCGCTCGGTCAGCGACGTGTCGCCCCAGGCGTCTTTGGCCGCGTGGGCGGCATCGAGCGCCAGCTCCACGTCCTCAACCGTCGACCGCGCCACTTCGCAGAACGGCTTGCCGTTGACCGGGCTGACATTGACCATGTACTGGCCCTTGACAGGGGCAACCCACCTTCCGCCGATGAAGTTGTCATAGCGCGGCTTGACCTCGACGACGCTGCCGGGTCGGCCCGGGGCGACGAACGGTAGGCCGGCAGGGGGGGTGTCGACCGCAACATCCGCGTCAACGGCTGCTTGTTGTTCTGTGATCAGTGCCACTGTGGCCTCCCCGTTTATATGGTCGTCGGTTCGTCGAACAACGCTAAGAGGGTCGTGGACCAAGGAGTAGGGCCGAAGGTCCCACCGAGACGCGCTACCGTCGGAAGCGATGCGTGAGGGCACACCGTGACACCGCACATGATGCGGGCGTGGGTCGTTGATCGTCCGGGGCCGATCGACACCGGCCCGCTGCGGCGTGTCGAGAAGGAGGTTCCGGTACCCGGACCCGGCCAGGTGCGAGTGCGGGTTGCCGTCTGCGGGGTCTGCCGCACCGACCTACACCTCGCCGAAGGCGACCTCACCCCGAAACGCCCTCGGGTCGTGCCGGGCCATGAGGTGGTCGGCATCGTCGACCGCATCGGTGCGGGATGCTCCCGGCTGAGCGAGGGGGACCGGATCGGAGTGCCCTGGCTGGCCCGCACCTGCGCGACCTGTCGCTACTGCCTGTCGGGACGGGAGAACCTGTGCATCGCGCCCCTCTTCACCGGCTGGGATGTGGACGGGGGCTACGCCCCGTACGCGGTGGTCGACGAGTCATACGCCTATCGGCTCCCCGAGGAGTTCAGTGACGAAGAGTCGGCACCTCTGCTTTGCGCCGGGATCATCGGGTACCGGGCCCTCCGTCGGGCGAACCTGCCCGCCGGTGGTCGGCTCGGGATTTACGGGTTCGGTGGATCCGCCCATCTCACGGCCCAGATCGCCATCGCCGAAGGGGCACGGGTCCACGTCCTCACCCGATCCCGCGAAGCCCGCGACCTCGCCCTCGAGCTCGGTGCCACCAGCGTGGGCGAGGCCGACGGCCGACCCCCCGAACCGCTCGACGCCGCCATTCTCTTCGCTCCCGTCGGCACCCTGGTGCCGCCCGCCTTGGCCGCACTCGATCGCGGGGGCACCCTCGCCGTTGCCGGCATCTACCTCAGCGACATCCCGACGCTGAACTACCAAGAGCACCTTTTCGAGGAACGCACGTTGCAAAGCGTCACGGCTAACACCCGCCGGGACGGGGAGGAGTTCCTCGAGCGTGCCGCTCGCATCGGTCTCCGCGTCTCGACCGCGGCGTACCCGCTCGACCGGGCGGACCAGGCGCTGAGCGACCTGGCCCACGACCGAGTCAACGGTGCCGCTGTGCTGCTGAACACCCAAGGGTAGGGTCGGTCGGCTCCTCGAGGATCGACTAGGGACTGTCGGCCCTGTTCAGCGCGGACGAGTGCGCCCCATCATTGAGGATCATGTCCTCACCACTTCTCCCCCCATTCACGAGTTTCCGCCCGACCGGGGCTCGGGACCTCGAACTGACCCGACTGAACACCTACTGGAGGGCGGCCAACTATCTGGCGGTGGGCCAGATCTATCTGCTCGACAACCCCTTGTTGCGCGAGCCGCTTCGGCCAGAGCACACCAAGCCGCGACTGCTCGGCCACTGGGGGACAAGCCCGGGCCTCAACTTCGTCCATGCCCACCTGAGCCGGGTCGTCACCGAACGCGATATCGACATGATCTCCGTGTGCGGCCCTGGGCACGGCGGTCCGGCCGCCGTCGCCAACGCGTGGCTCGAAGGCACCTACTCCGAGCTCTATCCGCACGTCTCGAGGGACGCGGGGGGCATGCACCGGCTTTTTCGCCAGTTCTCCTTCCCGGGTGGCATCCCGAGCCACTGCTCGCCCGAGACCCCGGGATCCATCCACGAGGGGGGTGAGCTCGGCTACTCGCTGTCCCACGCCTTCGGAGCGGCCTTCGACAATCCCGACCTCGTCGTGGCGTGCGTCGTGGGCGACGGGGAGGCGGAGACCGGCCCGGCGGCCACCGGCTGGCACTCCAACAAGTTCTTGGATCCGGTCCACGACGGAGCGGTGCTGCCCGTCCTGCACCTGAACGGGTACAAGATCTCGGCACCGGCGATATTGGCCCGGATTCCGACCGATGAGCTGATGTCGCTGTTCGCGGGCTACGGCTACCACCCGCTCATCGTCGAGGGCGGCTTCGACGGCGAGGATCCGATGGAGGTCCACCAGCGCATGGCGATCGCCCTGGACTTCGCTTTCGACCGTATTGCCGAGATTCAGAGTGCCGCACGGGCGCGATCGCACGGCCATCGCCCTGAATGGCCGATGGTGATCCTGCGGACCCCCAAGGGCTGGACCGGTCCAAGGTACGTCGACGGGCTGCAGATGGAGGGGACCTTCCGCTGCCACCAGGTTCCGCTGGCCGAGGTTCGCACCAACCCTGAGCATCTGGCCCAGCTCGAGCAGTGGCTGCACAGCTACCGTCCCCGGGAGCTCTTTGACGATCGGGGTCACCCGGTAGGCGAGATCGACGACTTTGTCCCCGTGGGCGATCGGCGGATGACGGCCAACCCTCATGCCAACGGCGGATCACAACTCGTCGATCTCGACCTTCCGGACTTCGCCGACTACGGTGTCGACGTTCAGCGGCCCGGAACGGTTCTGCGGGAGGCCACCAAGGTCCTCGGCTCATGGCTACGCGACGTCATCGCCGCGAATCCCGCCAACTTCCGGATTTTCGGCCCCGACGAGACCTCCTCTAACCGGCTCCAGGATGTCTTTGCGGTGACCGACCGAGCCTGGGAGGCCGAGATCACGCCGGACGACGATCATCTGGCGACGGATGGACGGGTTCTCGAGATGCTCTCCGAACACCAGTGCCAGGGCTGGCTGGAGGGATACCTCCTCACCGGGCGCCACGGCTTCTTCAGCTGCTACGAAGCGTTCATCCATATTGTCGACTCCATGTTGAACCAGCATGCGAAGTGGCTCAAGGTCTCCCGAGAGGTCAGCTGGCGCCCTGCCATAGCGTCATTGAACTACCTCCTCACCAGCCACGTCTGGCGCCAGGACCACAACGGATTCTCGCATCAGGACCCTGGATTCCTCGACCACGTCGTGACGAAGAAGGCCGCCGTATCACGCGTCTATCTGCCGCCGGACACCAACTGCCTCCTCTCGGTTGCCGCACACTGCCTGGCCAGTCGCCACTACGTCAACGTGATCGTGGCCGGAAAGCAGCCCCAGCACGACTGGCTCACCATGCAGGAGGCCATCGACCACTGCACACGAGGACTGGGCATCTGGACCTTTGCCTCGAACGAACACGGCGAGGAACCGGACGTCGTCATGGCGTGCTGCGGCGACATCCCCACCCTCGAAACCATGGCGGCGGTGGAGATCCTCAACGCGCGCCTGCCCGACCTCAAGGTCCGTGTGGTCAATGTGGTCGACCTCATGCGACTCGAATCATCCTCCGAGCATCCTCACGGCCTCGCCGACCCGGAATTCGACACGATCTTCACGACCGACCGCCCGGTTATCTTCGCATTCCATGGCTACCCGGCCTTGATACACCGGCTGACGTACAAACGCGCCAATCACGACAACTTCCACGTGCACGGATACCGGGAGGAGGGGACGACGACGACGCCGTTCGACATGGTCATGCTCAACGATCTCGATCGCTTCCGGCTCGTGATAGACGTCTTGGATCGGGTTCCCTCACTAGGTGAGCGCTGTGCCTCGTTACGCCAAGAGATGGTCGACGCCCGGCTGAACGCTCGGCTCTACACCCGCCGGCACGGCGAGGATCCCCCCGAGATATCGGAGTGGACGTGGGCTCCCGGCCGACCCGACGTGCCACCCCTCGTCGCCGAGAGCACTCGCCATGCCCTGTGACCAGCGCGGCTCCGAGGTCATCGGTGAAGAGGAGTGTCGCCGACTCCTGGAGCTGTCCGGCACGTCCGGAGAGGTCGGACGTCTGGGCGTCAACCGGGATGGGCCGCCCCACATCATCCCGGTGAATTTCTCCTTCTGTGACGATCAGATCCTCATCAGACTCGGGCCTGGCTTTGCCGCCCATCATCTCGACGGAGAGGTCGTCACCTTCGAGATCGACCATGTCGAGCCCTCCTCGAAGAAGGGCTGGAGCGTCTCCACCGAGGGAACGGCGAGGCTGGTGCCGTACGACGAAGTGGCCCGACTCGGTCGAAATGTTCCTCGACCGATCGTCATGTGCCCGGGCATGCGCGTGTTCTCCATCCGACTCGATGTCATAAGCGGCCGCTCCCTCCGGCATGACCACGAAGACACGAGCCCGCCGCCGTCAACTGCGTGGCCACATCGGTACCACGAGCTGTAGAAAGGAGCACATGATGGATCTGCACCTGGACGACGACCAGATCGGGGAGCTGCACGACCTGTTGCGCCATGCACTGGGCGAGCTCAGCTCCGAGATCGCCGATACCGACAACCCGTCGTTCCAACGGGCACTACGTGAGCGGCGCCGCCACCTCCAGAGTATTGCGGAGCAGCTGGCCCCCCATGTGACTCGACTCGATGCCACCGTGCGTGAATAGGCAGGGACTTTGGGCGCAAAGAGACGGGACCTTCGGCCCTGCGGTTAGAAGGACGGGCGCATAGAATGGACCCATGGCAGACCCTTCAAGCGAACATCCCTCGGGGCCTCTCGCCGGCGACTTGGCGCGCCGGGTCGCTCGTCGCCGAACCGAGCAGGGAATGAGCGCCGAAGAGCTGGCCGAGCGGGCGGGAATTGATCCGGGCTATCTGCGCTACTTCGAAACGAACCCGCAAGCGACGCTCAGCGCCGGCACCCTCCAGTTGATCGCACTCGCCCTCGACACCACACCTCTCGCCCTCCTCGGCGGTGAGGTGGACCGCCCACCCGGACATGGGCGCGCCGGGCCTCATCCCCTCCTGCAGACCCTGACCACGGAGCAGTGCGAGACCCATCTGGCGGTAGGAGGCGTGGGGCGCATCGTGTACTCGAGCGGCCGGGGACCTGTGGCGCTACCGGTGAACTTCGAATACACGCAGGGTGAGGTCGTGTTCAGCACGGACGAAGCCAAGGCGGCGGCAGTGGAAGCGCGCAACGTCGTCGGCTTCGAGGTGGATCGGGTCGACGAGGCCATGAGCGAGGGGTGGAGCGTGATCGTGACGGGTCAGGCACGCCAGATCACAGATCCCGAGGAGCGCCGACGTCTCGGGTCTCTCGACCTCGTCGGGTGGGCCGGCGGCGACCGCCACTCGCTGGTGGCGATAAAGCCCGACGAAATCACCGGCCGTGTCATCATCCACGAATGGACGGCAGATCAGGACTGACGCGGCGCGCCTCTCGAGGAGGCGACCTTCGATCAAATCGCGTGACGTAACGCCGGTTACCTCAGAAAGGAACGACCGACATGCTGGTGAGGGAATGCCTGCGAAAGGCGCCGGTCACGGTGCCGCCCGAATGCACGCTCGAGGAGGCGGCGGCGCTCATGGGAAGCCATGACGTCGGATCCCTGCTCGTGACCAGCGGGGGTGAGCTCGTGGGGATAGTCACTGATCGAGACCTCGTGGTCCGGGGGGTGGGTGTCGGTAAATCGCTGCACACCCACGTAAAGGGGCTCATGACGCAACCACCGATCGTGATCGAAGGGTCGGCGGATATTTTCGAAGCGATCAGGGTCTTGCGGGACTCCGGCGTCCGTCGGCTCCCCGTCCTTGAGGAGGGGGAAATTGCAGGAATCATCACTTTCGACGACTTGCTCGTCTGGTTGGTGCTCGAACTGGGCGCCGTGACAACGCCGATCGCGGGTGAGATCACTCACCTCAAGAGCAGCGTCTAGGGCGTAACCCTGCGGGGAACCTCGCCGCCACACTGCATGTGAAGGGAGAACAGATGGCCACGACAGCGACAGAATCATCTCAGGAGCCGGCCATGCATCGGGTGGTGGTCGGGATCGACGGTTCGGAAGGGGGCAGGCGTGCGCTGGAGTGGGCGGCGGCCGAAGCCGGCCGAACCGGAGCGGTTCTCGAAGCCCATGCAAGTTACGGGCCGGGCTACGTCTTCATCACTACTAACGAGGTTCATGAGTCCTTGCAGCAGCTGATTGACGAGGCGGCCGATCGCGTCGCCCAGATCGCACCGGGGCTCACGTTCAAGGGACTGACCCACGAAGATTCGGCCGCAAAGGTCCTCATTGAGGCCAGTGAGGGAGCAGATCTCCTGGTCGTGGGTTCACGGGGGCTGGGTGGATTCAGTGGCCTGCTTCTCGGATCGGTGAGCCATCAGTGCTCACTTCATGCGCACTGCCCGGTCGTGATCGTCAGACCCCCGGACTAACCGGGCCAACGGCACGATCGGGAGCTACCGTCATTCCCTCGCCGCCGGCGGGTTCGGGACGATGAGCGAGCGCATAGACCTCCGAGCCGTCCACCGTCTCGTAGCTGAGCAAGAGCTGCACCAATGCATTGAGGACGTCTCGATGCTCCTTGAGCACCCCCACCGCTCGTTGCTGCGCCTCGCGGAGCATCCGTGCGACCTCCGTGTCGATCGCCGCCTGTGTCTGTTCGGCGAACGGCCGGCTCGACAGCGCGCTGCCCCCTTCGCCCAGGAATACTGAACCTCCCTGCGGATAGCCGATGGGACCGACGGCCGAGGAAAGACCGAACTCGCGCACCATCTTGATCGCGAGTTCCGTCGCCTTGGCCAGGTCGTTCGCTGCTCCGGTCGAGCCCTGGCCGAGTACGACGATCTCACTGGCGCGCCCCCCGAGGGATACCGCCAACAGGTCGTAGAGGTAGTCCTCGCCGTAGAGGTGCCGTTCGACGAGCGGAAGCTGCTCGGTGACCCCGAGCGCCTGACCGGCGGGCAGGATCGTCACCTTGGCGATGGGATCGGCGTGGTCCGAGTAGGCGGCAACCAGGGCATGGCCGGCCTCGTGTACGGCCACGGCATGCTTCTCTTCGGGAATCAAGACGTTTGATCCTTCGCGCCGACCCAGGATGATGCGGTCCCGGGCGTCTTCGAAGTCCTTCGCGGTGAGGATGTCCCGATTCTCCCGTACCGCGAAGATCGCCGCCTCGTTGACGAGGTTGGCCAGGTCGGCGCCCGAGAAGCCGGGTGTTCCCCGGGCGACCACCTCCAAGTCGACTCCCTCGGCCAGCTGTTTGCCGCGCGCGTGCACCCGCACGATCGCGAGTCGTTCCGGCAAGGTGGGGAGGGGTATCACCACCTGACGATCGAATCGCCCCGGCCGGAGGAGGGCCGGATCGAGGACTTCGGGCCTGTTGGTGGCGGCCAGGACGACGATCCCGGTGGCAGGATCGAAGCCATCCATCTCGGCCAAGAGTTGATTCAATGTCTGCTCACGCTCGTCGTTGGATACGACGGCTCCCGTCCCGGCGCGTCGCTGGCCGATCGCGTCGATCTCGTCGACGAAGATTATCGCCGGGGCGCGCTTGCGAGCTTCCGTGAACAGATCCCGGACGCGCGCCGCACCCACACCCACGAACATTTCGACAAAGCTCGACCCGGTAACGGAGAAGAACGGGACGTTCGCCTCTCCCGCGACCGCGCGAGCCAGGAGTGTCTTACCAGTGCCGGGAGGGCCGACCATCAGAACCCCGCGAGGTGCCATCGCCCCGGCTCGGGCATAACGCTCGGGTTGCTGGAGAAAGTCGACGACCTCGCCTATCTCGAGCTTTGCGCCGTCATAGCCGGCAACGTCGGCGAACGTGGTGTGGGGGCGTTCTTCGTCGAACACCTTCGCTTTGGATCGACCGACGCCGAACGCCCCCTGCATGCGGCCACCGCCCCTCGAAAGGCGCCACCACAGGTAGCCGAAGACCACGAAGGGAAGCAGCAGGATCAGCCAGGTCAGGACCTCGGCGCCGAAGGAGGTGCCGCTCGTCTCCGCCGTGATCTGGACGCCGCCCTTCTGCAGCTCCTGAAGAAAGGCCTCCCCGGCCTGGGGCGGAATAGCCGTCGTGTAGCCCTTGCCGTCCTTCAAGGTCCCACTGGCGGCTCCCGTGGTGGCGATGGTGACGTCCTTCACCTCGTGACCCGAGACCTCGTGCAGAAACTGCGAGTAGTTGAGCGTCACCTGATTGTGACTGGTCGTGGTCGGCAGCACGATGAAGAGCGCGAAGAAGACCACGGCGGCGATCAACCAAAGGTAGTGGCGCCACGCCGGCGGAGGCGGCGGCGCCGTCGGAGTGCCCTTGTCGCTCGTCGGCGGCGATGAGGCCTGCTTGGTCATGATGGACGGTCATCTCCAGAGATACGGCTCGACTGAGTCACCCCTCACTCGGTCGGATCGGCCGCGTGCTGTCCTCACCTAGTAAGGGAGCGTCGAGGTTCCAGCCGCCCTCATCGTCACGGCGAGCACGCGTGAGGCTGGCCGGCTCCCCTATCCCATCGGGGTCATCCATACCGCCGTCGAGAATCGCCAGTGCCTCGGGATCGTCGAGCTCCGCCCCGACTTCCTCCAGCTCACGGTGGTCCACCAAGAGTGTGGGGTCCAGCGAGGGGTCAACATCGACGTCCTCGTCGAACCTTGGATCGACTCGACCCGACTCGTCACGGGCGTCGTCGCCCTGCTCGAAGGTCTCGGTCCCCATCGGCTCGTCCGGTGACCACTCGTCCCCACCGCTCATGGCTCTCTCCCTGCTCGTGTTCTCCGGCTCCGGGTCGTTTCCCGGATCAACTGAGGATGCCTTTCGTGGCAATCGGGCCGAAGAAGCCCCGATGCCGCTCAAGGCGGTACCCCGAGCTTAGGACGCCGCCCGCGGGGCGACAACGGTTCAGCCGGTGATGAGCCACATAAGTAGGTGCGCAAGGCGCTTGAGGTGTTCGTCGCCCACAAAGGCCTCGAGCGCACGCTCATGGGCCCGCGCTCCCAGATCGGCCATCACATCGGGCCGTGCGAGGAGATCGGCAAGCGTGTGGCCAAATTCAGAGAGATCGTTCGGGTCCTTGAGGAGCAGTCCGCTGTCCGAATCGATCTGCGTCGCCATGCCCCCGATCCCGGACGCGATCACTGCCTTGGACTTCCACATCGCTTCGGTTACGGTAAGCCCGAAACCCTCGGCCAGGCTCTTTTGGACGATCACCGTCGCGTGACGCTGGATGGCGTTCACCATCGCTGCGTTCTCTTCCATATCGTCCATGGGCAGCGTAACGAGCCATATGCATCGTCGCGCCTCTGCGCTGAGCCCACCCCACGTCGAGAGGCAGTCGTTGAATACCGCGAGTTCCTCCGGGTCGTCCGATACCCCGTTTGTGGCGGGGCCGACGAGCGCAAGATGTGCATCGACCCGTCCGGCCACGAACGACGCGAAACCTTGCATGACCCCGGTCATGTCCTTCAACCTGTCCCAGCGCGATACCTGGACGACGAAGGGAATGTCGGGGCTCAGTGGGACACGGGGTTCCTCCGAGAGTATCGTCGCCCTGCGTTCGACGTACCCCATCGTGCCATCGCATCTCGTGAAGGTGGCCGGGGGTGCTTCCCCTTCACCTCCCAGGATTCCGATACGTCGAAGCGCACGCACGACGCCGTCCCGGTCAATGTCCTCGTTTTTCGGGGAGAACGGGTCGATGGATGGCGGAATGACCCAGACCTTGGACCTGTCCATCCACGTGGGGGCGTACGCACGCACCGAGAACACGTATGCCGCGCAGGGAGTGAGATGAGGGCGCAGGAATGTCCACGCCTGGTCTGTCCACTCGTTGGTCTCCTCGTGTCCGACATGACAGCGCCACACCACTCGAATCCCTGCTTCTGCAAGTGGTGCCGCCAGACCTGCCGTCTGCGGATCGTGGAGGAGCACCACGTCCCCGCGTTGGACCCTACTCAGAACGGCCTGGGCGGTGGCGTTGGTCACTCTGGTGTAGTGGTCCACCGCACCAGCGTCGAGTCCCCCACCATCGCCGGTCACTCCATGCAGGTGGTTGTGGATTCTCTTTGTGATAGCAAAGAAATCGGGGTCGCCCGTCATGACCAACCAGTGCACATCGAAGCCTGCATCGAGCGTGTAGCCGACGAGGACCTGGAGCATTTCGGCTACCCCGCCGCCCTGAGACGTAGAGCTGATGTTCCAGATCGCCCTGCCTCCAAGCTCGCGGCGACTGCTTCTCGCCGTGCGCATCAGCTCCTCGAAGCGTTCCATCCCTATGAGGGGCTTCAGCTTCGCCAACGAACGACGCGCCACGAGGACCTCACGGACCGGATACTCCTGGGATGGCGGCTCACGAGGTGGCAGGGGGAATATCCTGACAGACCGGGCAGGGAAAGCTCGACACGGCCCCTGCGGCGCGGCTCCACCCTACTAGCTGGACCGCCGGGTCGGGGGGACCCACTCTGGGTCGGGTTTGGGGGAACACTCACGAAGTGATCTGCCATTTCGGCCGAGCCCTCGCGACAAGTTCCCTTCTCCAGTCGGCGAAAGCAACTCCCAAGCTGTCGTCGATCCCTGATGTCGAGGTCAATCTTCAGCCGTTCTGGACAACTCACACAGCGTTCAGATCAGGCGCCCGTAGGAGACTTGCCGGCTTAGACCGGGTCGCCACCAGCGCCGGGCCGATGGCGAGGAGATTGGCCACCACGAGGACACCCGCCACCAGTACTCCCACGAGCCAGATCGGCACGACGGAGACCGGGACAGCACCGAGGTTGTTGGCGAACGCGTTCCATATCGCTCGGCCGACCACCACCCCCAGAGGGACGCCAATGATGATCCCAATGAGGGCCAGCGCCGTGGCCTGCCAGGCCACGGCCGAGGCAACCTGGCGATTGACGAACCCCAGCACCTTGAGAAGCCCGATCTCCCGTCGACGGCGCGCAACACTTACCACGAGGAGATGGGCCAGCGTCGCTGCACCGACCACGGCCAACATCGCCCCAAAGATGAGCGGGAAGTTGACTGCCTCGCCGAAGTTGATGAGCGAAGTCGGGGTATTGGCAAGCACGGTGGTGGATCGGTACGAATCGAGATAGTGGTTGATGGCGGCCTTCCCCCGCGCGCCCGGAACGACTCGAACGAGCATTCCACCGCCGTTGGTGGTTGCCAGTGCGGCATCTATGCACGCTGCTCGCCCGGAACTTCGAGGGCACACGGCGTCCTCGTAGCCAGCGGTCGTGAGCACCGCGCCGGAGCCCAGACCCACGTCCCCTCCGAGCACCGGGAAGGACTCCTGAGACACCACCCGGAACGGCGCTGTTCGCCTTGCACCCGACGCCGACAGCACGGTGACATGGACGAGCGAACCCACATGCGCGCCCACTTGGTGCATGGTCGTCCCGCCGAGGCCAATCTGATCGTCAGCGATCGGGAGATGCCCGCTGACCGTCGAGAGGAGGAGTTGACCCCGGATGGCCGTTCCAGCGATGGCCCCCACCGCCACGTGGTTCACGGAGATCTCGGTGGCGACGCCCTCGGTGATCCCATTGACGGCCTTGTTGTGTTCAAGGCTTCTCAAGAGGACCGGGTCCGGTCTCCCGCCGGCTGGGTCGGTGAAATTGAGCTGGAACGCATCGCCATACAGCCTGGGAGTAACCGTCAGATGCGACAGGCTGGCGCCGAATACCGCAGTTCCACATAGCGCCATGACTGCCAGCACCGTTCCGAGAAGGGCGCTCCCGACTGGAACGGCCCCCCTGCCGGTCCGTCGCTCCAGTGCGTTACGGACGCCGATCACCGCGCTTGGAGGTGCACCCATCGCCGCTAAGTGAGTCACAACGGCCGAGGAGTGCGATAGAGCTGGCCGGTCGTCGGTCCGCAAGGCATCTGCTGCCCGCAGAGAGGGCCATAGGCCAAGAACGAGCACCACCGCCAGCGTGGCGAGTGCCCCGAGCAAAAGAACCGGCGTGTCAAAGGCGATACCCGTAGAGTTCTCGGCGACGCGCGCCTCGCCGAGAGGGGCGATCGGCGAGAGAAGGGTGGCGACCGCCACTGCTCCGGCGGCGCCGACAAGGCCTACCACCAGGTTCTGCGCCATGCTGAGGGCCAGCAACTGACGGCGGGTCGCACCAAGGGCAGCCATGGTGGGGTAGTCCCCGCTCTCGACGATGCTTTGACGGGCCAGCGCCTGGCCGACCACCGCCAACCCGACCAGCGCGGCGAGCACAGCCAGGATCCACCAGCCGATGGCCTGGGGATGGATCGAGGTCTCGACCGAGACGGCTGTCCCGTCTTCATTCTGGCTACCCAAGCCTACCGCACTGGCCGCAACGTCGAACCGTGAGATGTCGGCCGCACCGTTACGCAAACGGAACAGGTACACGTAGCCGGCTGCCGTCTTTGGCAGTATCGTGCGCGCAAACGCCGTGGTGGTGTAGAGGTCATCCGAAGGAGCTGTCCCCGAAGGGAACTCGAACTCGGTGGCTTCGAACCCGACGATATGGAAATCGACGGTTCGACCTTTGGGCTTAGGCGGTGCGCCGGTGGCGTTGTTGTAGGCCGAAGCCTGCGACAACGCGTAGAACGGCACTCGGATCACGCTGCCCAGATGCACCCCGTAGTCCTGTTGAAAAGTGTACGACGCCAGAACCTGGTCGGGTGCCGACGGATCGGGCAAGCGGCCCGAGACGAGCTTGACTGGCGATCTACCCTTTGGCGGTGCGACGATGACGCCGAAGTCGGTCGGATCGATCGGCTGAGTGCAGTTGCATGTCGGCTGACCAGCGTCGGGGCCTACCAGTTCGGTGATGGAGATGACCCCAGGGAGCTTGGCCACCTTGGGATCCGGCTGGGTGGCGTACGCAACGGCGTCAAAGCCATGGGCGGCGACAAACTGCGGGAATGCGGCCTCGGTGCGGCGACCAGCGGCCGTGGCGGCGAGGACCAGCCCCCCAACGACGCTTACCAGGATGGCAATGGCCAGCCAGGATCGCCATCGGTGGCGCAATTTGGCGCGAAACGCCATTCTCACGGCTCCCAAAGCGTTCTCCTCGCGTCAACTTGGTATGTTCCATTGTTTTCCCCGAGTGGAGGGCTGCCAAGGTGGCTAACCCCAAGAACGAGGTCGTGGTGACACCACTTGCACGTCGGAGTCACTTCCGTATTATCCGACGCCAGGGACCTTCGGGTGCCCCCAGATGTTCGGCGGCCAACAGTCCTGGGGGTGCCCCCAGGGTGTAGAAGGGTGCTTTTTCAGACTTCCGAGTTGTCGATATTCGAGCCACGCCGACCCGGCAAACGGGGACGGGGGATCAGGCATCGACTTTCGCGCAGGAAGTCGCCATGCCATCTCAAATGAGGGCACGGCTCAGCCTTTGATGTCTGCGCCGCCCCCGCCCAAGGCTTTCGTGAGACCCTCCGGGTCGAAAACCGTCACAGTGAGCGCCGAATGACCGGCTCGTCGAAGCCGAGATGGCACCTTTTCATTAAAGTGAATGCAGACGCCGGCGCGGTTATTGGTCCCAAACGTCAGACCGTCGTCGGCACGCGACAGGCGAACCCCGACGGCAGTCCACCAGCGGTAGTCCCTGGTGATGTGCGCACCGGTGATGTTTGCAATGGGCGTAACGACCTTGAAGAGACCGAAGGTTGCCATGAGAGCACCCTCATCTGTCAGTGTGACGCCATCCTTCGACGGTCGCAACAGGAATGGCAACAGTACGGGAAGGTAGCGCTTGTCGATGGCGTAACGGAAGTGTGCAGTCATTCGTAACCTCGCCTTCTGCATGAACCACCCGTAGAACGACACCGGTACCCATCGCCAATGTCAAGGGTCCCGTCTCTGACGCCACGCGAACAGTCTGGCAGCAAAACACCACTGCTGAGTGCCGACGCGACCCACCGACCCGGCGCATTCGCGCAGGTGCAGTCACGGCGGACATCCCACGGCCGTCAACAGATGTTGACAGACCGGCACGATTGGTTCAGTGTTGTGATGGTGGACGCATCGGAATCATTTTGGGATGCGTGGGAGCGGATTCGCGCAAGTCGGGATCCTGACCCACTCGAAGTTCTTCGCGTGGCGGCGGCGTTTAGCCGTTACTTCGATACGGCGCAGAAGGAAGCCATATCGTTTGCGCGTTCCGCAGGACTGTCGTGGGAGCAAATCGCTCAGTCACTCGGCCAAACCCGACAGGCCGTGTGGCAGCGGGCGAGTCGCGACGAATCATTGCGGGCGCTGCACAAAGCAACCGCAAAGCGCCGGTGGCAGGCGATACGTCGCGATCCGGTTGCATGGTACGAGAACACGAAGACATTCCCTGCCTGATCTTGTGTTGTGACCCACGACCGCTGATCTCCGGAACTCCCAAGAAGAGTGTCGTTCACCCGGCCGATCTGGGCGGCGCTCGATGGGCCTGAGGGCCGGGTCCAAGCCGGCGAACTGAGGGATTGAGGCATCCCCTGGAGCCGCTCGGACTACGCGCGATGTGAGGTCTGGTTCAGCGCCACCGCTTCTCGGATCAGACCCTTGAATGCCCGTTCGTTGAGCTTCTCACCTTCATGAATGTCGATCGCGCGGCGGGTTTGACCTTCGAGACTGGAGTTGAACAGGCCTGAAGGATCTTTGAGAGACGCGCCCTTGGCGAATGTAATTTTCACGTAGGACTTGTAGGTCTCACCAGTACAAATCATCCCGTCATGAGACCAGATTGGAACCCCTTCTGGGTTTGAGGCCTTTCTCCACTTCCGCTCCTCCACCACCTCGGGGTCAGCCTGCTCGATCCACCCCCGAATACGAGAAAGCGCTGCCTCCCGCCAATCGTCAAGTTCCCTTACTGCTCTTTCACTTTTCGGCATTCTTGAAAGGGTACCGTTGTGATCCGCCACTGTCCGACGGGCTTCTGGTGATCCCCAGTGCCGCGGAGGTAGGCCCGTCCGACACAGAGCAAGCCTATTTACAGTACGTATACTTGATGAGTATACTCTGTGCTATGAGCGTTCCTATGGCCCTCCTCGGGCTCCTCGATCGTGAACCGTGCCACGGCTACGACCTGAAGCGTGACTACGACGCATACTTCAGCCGAGGTCGGCCACTTCCCTTCGGTCAGGTGTACGCGACCCTCGCCCGTCTAGCGAAAGACGGCAAGGCGATGGTCGGAGAGGCTGAGCCCGGAGCAGGTCCGGATCGCAAGCGCTACACGATCACCGAGACCGGCAAGAGCGAAGTCGAGACGTGGCTTGCCGAGCCGATCCCCGCCGAGCCGTACCTTCAAAGCGTCCTCTTCGTGAAGGTCGTGCTCTCCCTCATGCTCGGACTCCGGGCGGAGGACTACCTCGACATCCAGCGCGCCGCGCACCTGACTCGGATGCGCGAGCTAACCGAGCTCAAGCAGAAGGGCGGGGTCGTCGACACCCTCCTTGCCGACCACGGGTTCTTCCACTTAGAAGCCGATCTGCGCTGGATCGACCTCACGGAAGCGCGGCTCGCGGGCCTGGCAGAAGAGGTGGCGGCATGAAGTTGGCGAACGGGTCCTCTGCGGTCGTTGCCGGTGGGACAATCCTCGAAGCGTGCGATCTCGTGTTCGCCTTCGGCGAAACCCCAGCCACTGCTTCGCTCCGAGCCGGCCAGTGAGTTGCTCGACCGGTATCCGGGCCGACAGATCCGAACCATCGGTGCAGCGGCGCTGCCGTCCCCGAACGCTCCGTGCGTCGTTTGTCGCTTACTCCGCACGTTGAGCCAGCGAGAGAGCACAATACAGGAATGCGCCCATTATTTGCGCATTCTGTCAACGAGGTGATGATGCGATTGCGTGCCTACCCGCCTCGGGTTCCCGGCCATGCCGATGGAAAAGCTGACGAACCATGGGCAAGGCGAACCGGTCTAGGCCAAGGTACCCAGCATTGCGCCAGGCCAGGATCAAGAACACGGCGACGATGGCGTATGCCGGGTTCACGCCAGCGGTACCCGAGAACATATAGATGACGTTCAAACCGAGACCGGCGAAAGCAGCCGCCCCGGTGAACAGACCCACGATCAGCAGCACTCCGATCGCGAACTCGCTCACACTTATCAGCTTGGCGATCCACGACGCGTTGGGAACAACGAAGTTGTGCAGAAAGCCCGCCCACCATCCATAGGTCGCGCCAGCGCCCTTTCCCACAGTCGATCCGGCGACCCCGGCGGTGGCATAACCCTTCACCGCGGCACCACCGCTGTTCCAGAACACCGCGTTCTCACTGCCCCAGAGCTTCTGGTAACCGGCGTTGAGCCACTCGTAGCCAAGCCACAGACGGGCCACGAGCCAGATAACGCTGGCGGCCTTGGAGCGATAGAGCCAGTCCGCGAACCGCAGATTTCCGGTGGGGGCTTCGAAAACACCTGTGGTGCCACCTCCCGTTGCTACAGCACCACGAAGGAAGTCCACGTTCATGTCATCTCCTTTTCGACTCGACGCTGGCTCGGCGGGAATAGTCCCTTATCAGTTGGTTGGGAACTTCCCCCAGCGTGCGCCGCAGGTCGGGCGCCGGACAGGGGCCAACGTCACCCTTGCGAGGGACCTTCGGCCCTAGGCGAAAGACCCTCTGTGTCCGACCATGGCATCACGCAGCCACCCAGATGAAGGGAGTAGCCATGCAGGCAAGCGTGGGAGACCGAATTGTCATCCGAGGACACCGGATCGGTGAACCCGATCGCGACTGCCAGATCGTCGGAGTGCGGCGTGATGACGGCGAACCGCCGTACATCGTCCGATGGGAGGACAGTGATCACGAGACCCTGTTTTTCCCCGGCCCGGACGCCACCGTTGAGCACTACCAACACGAGTCGGAATGAACGGCACGGTTCGGCGAACGCGAGGTGGCGATGACCAGAGTGCTCGGAGTTACGGGATCACACAAGGTTGCGGTACTCCTCCGCAACCTCGCCGATGAGATTGAGCGGCGAGACCTCGAGTTGCAAGGCCATCCGGTGCACGTCTCCGACTCGCTCGAGGCGATCGTGGAGCTGGCGGATGGCGGGCCAGCCGAGGTGTCGAAGATCGACGTGCGCCTGGAGCACCCCGCTCGAACGTTCTGGAACCTGGCCGAACTGCAGCAGGCTCTCGCTCATCCCGGCGACTGACGGGCTGAGCCGCGAAGCAGGGGAATCGGTCCCGCGAACGGTGCGAGGAGAATGAAGATGACGATACGGGTGGCGATAAACGGGTTCGGGCGCACGGGGCGATCGTTCTTGAGAGCGGCCCTCGCGCCGGATCGGGACCTCGAGGTCGTGGCGATCAACGACCTCGGACCACCCGAGGCGCTCGCCCGACTCTTCGCTCGAGACTCGGTGCATGGACGCTACCCCGAGAGGGTCTACATCGAGGGCACGACGATGATGGTCGGCCAGCGGCGCATTGCCATGCTCGCCGAGCCCGAGGCGAAGGCTCTACCCTGGGAGGAGCTCGGGATCGATGTCGTCGCCGAGTGCACCGGGAAGTACACCAAACGGGAGAGGGCAGCCGAGCACCTAGGCGCAGGAGCGGTACGCGTCGTGATATCGGCGCCCGCCGACAATCCCGATGCGACCTTCGTCGTAGGGGTCAACGAGGATCAGTTCGATCCGCAACGGCACTTCATCATCTCCAACGCGTCGTGCACGACGAACTGCCTAGCTCCCCTGGCAAAGGTGCTCGACGACTCCTTCGGCATTGCCGACGGATTCATGACAACGGTGCACGCCTACACCGATGATCAGAGCCTCGTCGACGCGCTGCACAAGGACCAGCGCCGGGCCCGCGGTGCGGCCATCAACATCGTGCCGACGACGACCGGCGCGGCCAAAGCCACCGGGCTCGTCCTTCCGAACGTCAGCGGGACCCTCGACGGCCTGGCCCTGCGCGTCCCCGTTCCCGATGCCTCCATCACGGATCTCGTCGCCAACCTGCGCTCCACCCCGGGCGTCACCGAGATTAACGACGCCTACCGGGCGGCCGCCGAGTATGGGAGGCTTGCGGGCGTCCTCGAGTACTCCGACGAGCCTCTCGTGTCGAGCGACATCATCAACTCGACTGCCTCGTGCGTCTTTGACTCGGGCCTGACGATGGCCCACGGCCACCTTGTCAAGGTGCTCGGATGGTACGACAACGAGTCGGGATACTCCAGTCGTCTCGCAGATGTCACGGCGTTGGTCGGCGCCGCGCCCAAGGCGTAGGCGGGGGCACGCAGATGTTCCAAGTCCGGTTCCATGGACGGGGCGGTCAAGGCGTCGTCACCGCCGCCGAGGTGCTGTCGGTGGCGGCTTTTGCCGAAGGACGGCACGCGCAGGCCTTCCCGAGCTTCGGCTCGGAACGGATGGGCGCCCCGGTCGTCTCGTTCTGCCGGATCGACACCGCGCCTATCCGCACACGTGAGCCTGTCATGACTCCCGACGCCCTCGTCGTTCAAGACGCCACCTTAATCCACCAAGTCGATCTCTTCGCCGGGCTCTCCCCGGCGGGTTTCGTCCTCGTCAACACCACGCAACCCTTCAATGACCTCGGATTCGGAGATTTCTTCGAGGGATTCCGACGCGACCGTCTGCTCACCTGTCCGGCGACGGAACTCGCGATCGCACACCTGGGACGCCCCCTGCCGAACGCCGCGCTGCTCGGCGGCTTTGCGGCCCTCACCGGCGTGGTCACCCTCACTGCGATCGAATCGGCCATCCGGGAACGATTCCCGGGACCCGCAGGCGAGTGCAACGTGGTCGCCGCGAGAGCCGCCTTCGGCCACGTCAACCTCGAGAGGGAGGAGCTGAGCGGTGCGGCGGCAAATTGAAGGGTCGCGCGCCGTGGCGGAGTCGGTGGCCCTGTGTCGGCCCGAAGTCGTTTGCGCCTACCCGATCTCTCCCCAGACCCATATCATTGAGGCGGTCGGCGCCATGGTGAAGTCGGGCGATCTCACGCCATGCGAATTCATCAACGTCGAGTCGGAGTTCGCGGCCATGTCCGTGTCGATCGGCGCCTCCGCTGCGGGGGCGCGTGCGTACACGGCGACCGCCAGCCAGGGACTGCTGTTCATGATCGAAGCGGTCTACAACGCGGCGGGTCTCGGACTGCCCATCGTGATGACACTGGCAAACCGTGCGATCGGTGCGCCCATCAACATCTGGAACGACCACAGCGACGCCATGGCGGTCCGGGATTCCGGGTGGATACAGCTTTTCGCCGAGACGAACCAAGAGGCCGCTGACCTGCACATTCAGGCCTTTCGCCTCGCCGAGGAGCTCTCCCTGCCCGTCATGGTCTGCATGGACGGGTTCATCCTCACCCACGCCTTCGAGGCGATCGATCTGCCCGAGCAGGACGTCGTCGATCTCTTCCTCCCACCCTACGAACCCCGCCAGGTTCTCGACCCGGACGACCCGATCTCCATCGGCGCCATGGTGGGACCGGAGGCCTTCGAAGAGGTCCGTTACCTTTCGCACCTGCGCCAGCGCGACGCGCTGGATCGCATCCCCACCCTCGCCCGGGATTTCGCCGATACCTTCGGCCGGGAGAGCGGGGGGCTTCTGCGCAGCTACCGGACCGAGGATGCAGAGATGATCGTCGTTGCGCTGGGTTCGGTCCTCGGCACGATAAAGGACGCCGTTGACGTCCTCCGGTCAGCCGGTGAGCGCGTCGGTGTCGTCGGGATCACGTCGTTCCGGCCCTTTCCCCACGACGCAGTGTGCGACGCCCTCCGTGGAGCCCGGAGGGTCGTGGTCGTCGAGAAGGCCTTCAGCGTCGGATTCGGCGGCGTGCTCTCGACCGACGTTGCGATGGCGACGCACGACGCGGACCTATCGCTCCACACGCTGGTCGCCGGGCTCGGCGGGCGGGCAATAACGCAACGGTCCCTTGAGCGCACGCTCGCGGATGCCGCCAACGGTCGGCTCAGTCGCCTCACCTTCCTCGATCTCGACCACGGGATGATCGAGCGAGAACGCGCCCGGATCACCGGGACACGACGCTCGGGCCCTTCGGCGGAAAACGTCCTACGAGACCTCGGCACGGTCGCCTCCCGGATCGGCTGAGGAGAGGCCATGACAACCCACCCCGTGCGCTTCTACCAGGTCGGAAGCTTCGCCGTCGGCAACCGCCTCGTCGGCGAGGAGCAGCGGACCGTTCAATCCGACCCGCACCGGACCAACTCGCTCGACTCGGGTCACCGTGCCTGTCGAGGATGCGGCGAGGCCCTCGGTGCCCGTTACGCGCTCGATGCGGCCATGCGAGCGACACGGGGTCGGCTCATCGCGGTCAACGCCACCGGCTGCCTGGAGGTGTTCTCCACTCCCTACCCTGAGACCTCATGGCGAGTCGCGTGGCTCCACTCGCTGTTCGGAAATGCCCCGGCGGTGGCGACCGGCGTGGCAGCCGCGTTGAAGGTCAAGGGGAGGAACGATGTGCGTGTCGTCGCTCAAGCGGGCGACGGCGGAACGGTCGACATCGGGTTCGGATGCCTCTCGGGCATGTTCGAGCGAAACGACGACGTCCTGTTCATCTGCTACGACAACGAGGCCTACATGAACACCGGCGTCCAGCGCTCGGGCGCAACCCCACCGGCAGCGCGCACGGCCACCACCGAGGCCACGGGTCCAGAGCCAGGCAACGTCTTCGGACAGGGCAAGGATCTCCCCCGTCTCGCCATGGCCCACGGCATCCCCTATGTAGCGACCGCCACGGTCGCCGATCTGCATGATCTGGAGGAAAAGGTCGAGAGGGCCATGCGGATCCACGGGGCGCGCTACCTCCACATCCTGGTCCCCTGCCCCCTGGGGTGGGGTTCGGCCCCGAGCGACACGATCCGGGTGGCGCGGCTCGCCCAGGAGACCGGGCTCTTCCCCGTCTTCGAGGCGGAGTACGGGGGGGTCACCGCGGTATCCGCTATCCGCCACCAGGTGCCCGTCGAGTCCTACCTTGAGATCCAGGGTCGCTACGCCCACCTCTTCGGGGACCACGGGCGGCCCGACATCGTCGCACGCATTCAGGCGATCGCCGACCGCAACATCGCTACCTACTGCCTGCTCGACGGGACGCTGAATGGCGCAATCCGCCCTGAGGGCTCATGAACAAGCTCCCCTTCGCCATCACGCTCGAGGTCGGATCGAGTCACGCCAACCGGACCGGCTCGTGGCGGGTCGACCGACCGGTGTACGTCGAGCGGATGCCCCCGTGCAACAACGCCTGCCCCGCCGGGGAGGACATTCAAGGCTGGCTCTACGACGCCGAGCCCGGCGACTACGAGGCGGCCTGGCGGCGGCTGGTAGAGGACAACCCGCTTCCAGCGATAATGGGGCGTATCTGCTACCACCCCTGCGAAACCTCCTGCAACAGGGCGCAGCTCGACGAGGCGGTCGGTATCAACGCCATTGAGCGCTTCCTGGGCGACCTGGCAATCGAGCGTGGCTGGAAGCTGCCCGGAGCGGGCACGACCACCGGGAGGCGCGTGCTCGTTATCGGTGGCGGGCCCTCGGGTCTCAGTGCCGCCTACCACCTGCGCCGCCTCGGCCACGAGGTCGAGCTGGTCGACGCTGCGCCGAAGCTCGGCGGCATGATGCGCTACGGGATTCCCGCCTACCGGCTGCCGCGAGCGGTACTGGAGGCGGAGGTCGAGCGAATCGTCGCGCTGGGCATCGGTGTGAGACGAGAGCACACGGTCCATGACATCGAGCGCGAGCGCCGAGAAGGTGGGTTCGACGCGGTCTTCGTCGCCGTCGGTGCCCAGCTCGCACGTCGCGTCGAAATTCCTGCGGGCGACTCTTCCCACATCCTCGACGCGGTATCCCTCCTGCGCCGGGTGGCCGAGCACGATCCCCCGCTACTCGGCAGACGCGTCGCCATCTTCGGCGGCGGGGATACCGCGCTCGACGCGGCGCGGACGGCACGCCGGCTCGGTGCGACCGATTCCGTTGTCGTCTATCGGCGCAACCGGGAGCGCATGCCTGCCCACGGAGACGAGCTCGCTGAGGCCATCGCGGAGGGCGTGACGATGCGCTGGCTCTCGACGGTCAGCCGCGTCGAGGGCGAACATCTGGTGCTCGAAAAGATGCGACTCGACGATGAAGGGTTCCCCGAGCCCACGGGCGAGTTCGAGACGCTCGATGCCGACTCGCTCGTCCTGGCCGTCGGGCAGGACACGGATCTCTCGCTCCTCGCGGGGGAACCGGGCATCACGGTGCAGCGCGGCATGGTCGACGTCTCCCCGACCATGATGGCCAGTCCAAACGGGATCTTCGCGGGCGGCGACGTGGTGCCGTCCGAGCGGACCGCTACGGTGGCGATCGGGCACGGCAAGCACGCCGCCCTGGGTATAGACGCCTACCTCGCGGGCCACGAGCTCATGGAGGCGCCCCGGCGCCAACCCGCCACGTTCGACCACCTCAACACCTGGTACTACGCCGACGCCCCGCGCATGCACCGCCCCGAGTTGGAGACGGCCCGGCGTCGCACGACCTTCGAGGAGGTCGTGGGGGGCCTCACCGAAGCGAACGCCCTGTTCGAGGCTCGCCGGTGCCTGTCGTGCGGCAACTGCTTCGAGTGCGACAACTGTTTCGGCGTCTGCCCGGACAACGCGGTGATCAAGCTCGGAGGTTCGGCTCCATACGAGATCGACTACGACTTCTGCAAGGGGTGCGGGCTGTGCGCGCAGGAATGCCCCTGTGGTGCCATCGACATGATTCCCGAGCGGACCTGACGCATGGTCGCGAGCAGTCGAGAGATGGTGGGGGTACCCGGCATTGGCGCGGGTGTGCCGACCCTCGAAGACCTCCCTCCGGTCGCAGGTCGGCGCGTCCTGGTCCGCTCTGATCTCAACGCTCCCCTGCGACCGAAGGGGGGCGGTGGCTTCGAGGTAGCCGACAATTTCCGTCTTCGATCCTCGGCCCCGACCCTCGAGTGGTTGCGCACCAACGGGGCGCTCGTGACGGTCTGCAGCCACCTGGGACGCCCGAAGGGCAAGGTGAACTCGCTCTATGCCATGGAGCCGGTCCGCGAAGCGCTGTCGGCGCTGGTGCCGGGCATCACGGTGATGGAGAACCTCCGCTTTGACCCAGGTGAGGAGGCGAACGACGCGGAGTTCGTCCGTCACCTGGTGGAGGGATTCGACTACTACGTCAACGATGCGTTCGGCGCCTCCCATCGGAGCCACGCATCGATCGTCGGACCTCCGACCCTCCTACCGAGTGCCGCGGGGCGGCTCCTCCAAAGGGAGGTCGACGCGCTGTCCCGCCTCCTGGTCGATCCGGCCCGACCCTACGTCGCCGTCGTCGGGGGCGCCAAGGTGGCGGACAAGCTCGGCGTCCTGCGTTCACTTCGAGATCGGGTGGACCACCTCCTGCTGGGCGGCGCCATGTGCTTCACCTTTCTCGACGCGCTCGGACACCGCATGGGCGCGTCCCACCTCGAGCCCCGGTTTCTCGAGGAGGCCCGGTCTCTCCTCCTCTCACACCCCGCGCCCGAGCTCCCGGGCGACCTCGTGGGCCTTTCTCCGGGTGGGGTCCTCGGAACCGGCGCGCCACCGACCGGCCATGCCCGCCACTTCGGAGTCGATCTGTCACCCGGCTGGCAGGGGGTCGACATCGGTCCCGCCACCCGTGCACACTTCGCCGAGACGATCGGCCGAGCCGGCACCCTCGTGTGGAACGGACCCATGGGCGTCTTCGAGGACCACCGGTTCGCCGGGGGGACACGAGCCGTCGCCGAAGCGGTGGCCTCGTGCCAGGGGTTCACCGTCGTCGGCGGCGGCGAGACCGCCGCGGCGCTCCACGAGTTCGGCCTGGAAGACCGCATCGATCACATCTCCACGGGCGGGGGCGCCACACTCGAGCTGCTCGAGAAGGGAGATCTTCCCGGTCTCGCCGCTCTTCGTTCGAGCGTCACCTTCCGACGCAGCCCGTGACCCTTCGCCCAACCAACGGGCCACTAGGGACCTCTGGCCCTAGTGGCCACCCGTCGCTCGGCCGATGCTGGAGTGGGAGTGGAAAGGAAGGTGATCAGGATGGCACTCGTGAAGCACGACAGATCCAAGCACGACACAGAATCGAAGCGCTTCGACTTCTTCGACCGCTTCCTCGACGAATGGCCTGAGGTGTTCCGCCGTCCGGTGGTGCTCTGGCCCGAGCGCGCTTCTCTCGGAGTCGAGGAGTTCACCGAGAACGGGACGCTTGTGCTCCGGGTTGAGTTCGCCGGCATCGATCCGGACAACGACCTTGAGGTCTCGATTGAGAACGACGTGCTCCATGTTGCCGCCGAGCGCCGCGAGGAGGAAAACACCGAGGAACGGAACTACGTCCGCCGGGAGTTGCGCTACGGGTCGTTCCATCGTGATCTTGCTCTTCCCAAGGGGACGAACGAGGCCGACGTCACGGCCAGCTATAAGGACGGGATCCTTGAGGTGCGCGTGCCGGCCCCTTCCGAGGCCCCGTCATCGGGCTCCGTCCGAGTGCCGATTTGCAGAAACTGACTCTCGCACTCGGTCGCCGAGTGGAGTCCGTGGTGAATGTACCTGACTGAGCGGAGAGAACGGATTGTAGGGTGACCAAGCTGGACGCTGTAGACGGATCATGGGCTGGCGGTTGGCCGGATACCGAGCCGGCCCACTATCCCGACGTCGCGTGGAAGATGGATCCGGTCCTGGAGCTGTGGGTCGACGTCGAGACGATGCCAGTGACCGTGCGCCTGGCCGGGGTGCTTGACGATCTCACCGGCACCAGCGTGGTGCACGTGGTCCAGGAGCTTCTCGACGAGGGCTATCGTGACTTCGTCATGGAGGTCGGCGACCTGGAGCGGTCTCCGTCCGGTATCTCCTCCTCACTCCCAGGCATGGAGCGTGCGGTGAGAGCCGCCGGGGGCACGCTGAAATGGTCGACTTCGCCCGGCATACCCCATACACGACCAGGGGACCATGTGGATTGACCAGCGGGGATCCGAGGTCCTGACCGCTCCCGAATGTCAGCGACTCCTCGCCGTTGCCGCGCAGCAGAGAAAGATCGGTCGCCTGGCGGTGAGCGGGGAGGGCGCGCCCATCGTGGTGCCCGTCAACTTTGCCGTGCACGATCGCCAGGTCCTCATCCGGATCGGCGCCGGTTCGCTGGCCGACTCAGTGAGTGGCCGTCTGGTCGCCTTCGAAACCGACGATCTGGACCGTGCCTCGGGCCAGGCCTGGAGTGTGCTGGTGCGTGGTCTTGCCTCCATGGTCGAACCGAGCGCAGCGTTGGACCCGAGCCATCTCCCCCGTCCGCTCGTGCACACGCCCGGGCACACCATCGTCGTCGTGCGACCAGACGTCGTCTCGGGGCGACGCTTCAGGCTGGACGCAGAGAACGAGGGAGCGTAAGGATCAACGCCGGCGGCGACGGGCGTGCTTGCGGGCAAAGCGAAGAATGGCGATGTGCTTCTGCGTGTCGCGTTCCATCAGGTCGACCAGAATTGCCCACAACGAGGTGTCCTTCACGTCGTTGAGCTCGCGCTTGAGACGTTTCAGCTCCTGCAGGTCCTCTTGCTCCTTGCGAAGGAGCTGATCGGTGAGATCGATGACCGAATCGGTCGCCAGGTCGAAGTCGACGTACGGAACGGGCGGATCGCTTCCCAGCGACGCCTCGGTCCTCAGCGACTCGGCCAGCTCGGTGAACATCCGGTGATGACGGATTTCGTCCTCGATCAGTAGATTGACCAGGTAACGCAACGCCTTCGACGGGCTGGTTTCTGCCGCTCCGCTGTACTCCTTCAGTAGTACCCGCTCGGCCTCCACGTGGCTCGTCAGATGGGCGTAGAGGTCCCGCTCCCAGGGAGATGCGCCCGCACTCGACGCGTCCGTCATGTTGGTCATGACGGCTCCCGCGCGCTCATCGACGTCGAGCCCAGAAGTTGGAGGATGTCCTCGGCCGCGACGAGCCCCACCACCGCGCCGTTCAGTTTCACGGGCACGTGTCGGATGCGCTCCCTCGCCATCAGCCGAACCGCTTCCAACACGGTCGTGGAAGGGTCTATGGCCACCAGGTCGACCGAGTCAACGTCGGCGACCCAGACGGTGTCGGGGTCCGCCTGTTCGGCCAACGCTCGGACGATGTCACGTTCGGTCACGATGCTCGAGGGCCCGTCGGGACCGAGCACTATTGCCGCTCCGGCCCACTGCCCGGCCATGGCCTGCGCCGCCGCACGCAGGGTGCCCTCGGGATCCACGAACGGGGCGCGCCGCGCATGAGGTGCTCCACCGGACATAGAAGATCACAGCCATGAGGCGTGTCAACGTCGCTCGTCACCGTATTCATCCTCCTACCTTTCATGTCTCGTCATCGCATGCTGCCGAACGGCAACGAGAGCGTTGTACGGGCACGACGGTCGGGCCGAACATCATGCCGGCTCGGCCACGCTTCGCAGTGTCGCTCGATCCTCAAGGGGATCGGCACTCGCCAGCGCGGTCCGGTAGACCGCCTCGTAGCCGGCGACCATGGCCTGGGCCGAGAAGAGCTTCTCCACGCTATGCCGGCAGTCCTGGGGTCTGAGCTCGGACGCCGCCGCCACGGCGTCCACCATCTGCTGCTGCGTGGAGCAGAGGAAACCGGTGACTCCATCGGTCACGATCTCCGGGGCGGCGCCGAGAGGGCAGGTGATGACCGGGGTCCCGCAGGCCATGGTCTCCGTCATGACCAGGCCGAACGGCTCGGGCCAGTCGATCGGGAACACGAGGGCTCGGGCACGCCCCATGAGGTCGACCTTCACCTCGTGTGGGGGCTGGTCGATGACCACCACGTCGTCGCCCAGCCGCGGGGCGACGAACTCATCGAAGTAGGCACGTTCGGCCGGCTCGGTCCGCTTGATCAGCATCACGAGGGGCAGCTTCGCTCGCCGGGCCACCTCGACGGCGACCTCGGGACGCTTTTCCGGGCTGACGCGGCCCACGAAGACCAAGAAATCCTCCTTGACGCTACGAAACGGGTGAGCGGCGAGGTCGATCCCGTTGTGCACCACGCCGGCATAGCGCAGCTGGGGATTGGCGTCCCGCTGGGCGCGGCTGATGGCGACCAGGTGCACCCGATCGTCCACCAGCGAGAGGAGGCGCCGGCCCGACTCCGTCCACGGTCCGTGCAGGGTGTGGACGACGGGCGTCCGGCCGCTGACCAGGGCCCCGAGGGCCGCTCCCATGCCGGTGTGGTCGTGGACGATGTCGAACTCCTCGGCACGGAGAAACGCAGACGTGCAGTGGTTGAGGTCGTCCGTCATGGAGGCCAGATCGCCGAGTGGCGGTGGGCTCGGCAGTGGGACGACCAAGCGGGCGCTGGTGCGCGACCCCGCGGCGCCAAAAAGTGTCACGTCGTGGCCGGCGGCCACCAAACCCTCGGTGAGAACCGACACCACCCGCTCGATGCCGCCGTACCCGGTGGGAGGCACGGCTAACCAGGCTGGCGCCACCATGCCGATCCGTAGTCGCGATCGCCTTGGGGGCCGTGGCTGTACGGGCTTTAGATGGTTGCGAGCCATCGTCATTGTTTCCATTTCTGCGGCCTTTCGCGCGGCTCTATCACCACCACGATGGTCTGGGTGGCCCGAGCACGGTAGGGCCATTGGTCCCTCACGATGAGCTACAGGCCAGAAGCGTTGACCGGGAGCAGCAGGACGGGCAGTGCCGAGGCTCCGAGCACCTCTCGCACGACGGTGGCCCGCCCGGCCGAGGTGTCTCGTGACCAGCTCAGGACCACAAGATCGGCGCCCTGCTCTCGTGAGACCTCCGCCACTCTCAACGCCACGGGAGCTCGACGGAACTCAATGTGGGCTGCCGGAGGGCAGTGACGGGTGAGGAACTCCTTTCCCAGGATCTCCAGATCGCGGAAGGGGCGATCCAACATGGTGGGCGAGGTGGCCTCGGTGAACACGTGGAGGACGACGAGCTCGACGTCGGCGACCAGGAGAGGACGCAGTTGCTCGAGTACGGGTCGAGACGATGCCGTGGCGCCTTCAAGGGGCACCAGGAGGCGGCGGATGCCGCCCGGTGCCACGGCGTCGGGGGGGACGACCAGCATCGGCTTGTCGACGCGCCCGAGGAGATGGAGAGCTGTGCGGCCGACGGAACGCCGGCCGCCGGCCGTGATTCGGGCACCGATCACCGCGGCGAGGACGTCGGGCGCGCCGAGCGCGTCGCAAAGGGCGCGCCTCACCGGACCTTCGAGCACCCGGAGCGGCACGCCGAGGCGGGCGGTCAACGCCTCCAAGGTCCCCAATGATTCGAGCGGACCGTCCCGGACATGGAGTGCCTCGACGTCGGACCCTGTCAGCCGGCCGAACTGGATCGCCGTCTCCAGCTCCGCTCGGGCTGCAGGGTTGTTGTCGATGGCGGTCGCGACGATGCTCATCTTCGACTCCTTCTGCCTTTTGGCTCCAAGGGAAACGTGTTGCCCGGTGGCTCGCATCTGGTGGGTGGGTGATCGCCGACGCGCACGAAGAGCGGCGTCTCGCAGGTGACCGCCACCTGATCGCCGCTGGCGCGGACACCGATACGCTGTCCGCGGAGGCGGAACGTGAGACCGAGGGCGCTCCACGGCTCGGGGAGGCTGGGGTCGATGGCAAGGGTGACCGGCCCTGCGCTCGAGCCCTCGGGTCGCAGGCCGAGGAAGCCCGAGGCCAGGGCTTGCCAGACCCCACCCATGGTGGCCAGGTGCAGACCCCCGGCGGTTGTGCCGGTGAGGTCGTCGAGGTCGAGACGAGCGGCCATCCGGAACAGCTCGAGCGCCCGGTCGGGCTGTCCCGAGCGGGCCAGGAGACTGGCCGAGATGGCCGGCGAGAGCGAGCTCCCGTGTGCCGTCCGAGGTTCGTAGAAGGCGAGGCACGGGCCTAGGGACCCGGCCGCCACTTCATCGGGCACGAGGTGGTGGAGCATGAGGACGTCGGCTTGCTTGATCAGCTGGGAACCGGCTACCCGCTCGGCGCCCAGCAGCATGTCGACCGCGACCGGGGGCGGGGCGATCTGGGCCATGAGGAGAGGCTCCAGGTCGAAGTAGCCGGCGAACTGCTCGTAGAGGCCCAGCTCAGCGTGCCATCCGTCAACCAGTCCTGCGGCCAGTGCCAGCCAACTGCGTGCTTCGCGTGAACTCGGGTCGGCCCGGAGGAGGGCGGCCGCGCCCTGGGACAGGTTCCAACGGGCCATGACGTTGGTGTAGGCGTTGTCGTCGACCACCTCGTGGTACTCGTCGGGCCCCTCGACCCCGAAGAGGTGACCACGGCCCGTACCGTCGATACGGATGCGGCTGGCCCAGAAACGCGCTGTGTCGACAACCAGATCGCCACCCGCACCGGCCAGGAACTCCTCATCCCCCGTCCATGCCGCGTAGTGCGTCGCCGACCACGCCACGTCGGCCACGATGTGCTGCTCGTGCGGACCGGTGGTGATCGGGATGACCTCGCCTCGAGGCCCTCGGACCTGACGGGGGGTGACGTCGCTCCCGTCACCGGCCGACTCCCAGGGGAAGCGGGCGCCTCGCAGACCCAGGCTCTGGGCAGTGCGGCGCGCCGCGGGGAGCCGGCGGATGCGGTACTCGAGCATGGCCCGTGCCGCGGCGGGGCGGATGGCGGCCAGAGCCGGGAGCACGAAGACGTCCGCGTCCCAAAAGACATGCCCGGCGTAGGCGTCCCCGGACAGCCCCCTCGCCCCCACGGCGGCCTCTTCGGTACCGGCGGCAGCTGAGAGCAGGTGGAAGACGGCGAAGCGGGCCGCCAGCTGGGCTCCGGGATCCCCCTCTATCACGACCTCGGCGTCCTTCCACCGCGACGCCCACGCCTCTCGGTGCCCGGCCAGCAGCGCATCGAAACCCGCGGCCTCTGCCTCCGCCAGCCTTAGCGCGGCGTCGCCGCTTCGATCGTCGCCCCCGCTGTTGGTAGACCAGCTGGCCAGACGCTCGACCACCCGACGGCCGGCGGTGGTCCCCGTGCGCTCGCGGGCGGCGACGGTGATCTCGGTTCCCGTCCGTCGCGTCCGGGCGATCAGAACCCCGTCGTCGAGATCCTCCCTCTCGAACTCCGCATCACCCCCGGACCCCGGCGGTCGCAGCGGTTCGCCGGGCTCCAGGCTCCCGTCTGCCGCCTCGGCTCGCATGGCCATGGCATACGGCGAAGCGGCCGAGACGAACCGCAAGGACCGAAGCTCCGAATCGGCGCCTTCCGAGCGGGCGAGTGTTCCCGTGCGAAGGTCGAGCGAGCGGTGGGAGGGTGCGTGCGGGCCGTCGCCGAAGCGGTCGAGCCCCGTCCACGTCGGCCCAGGGAGCAGGTGGCCGTCGTCGGCATAGGCCCCACTCACGAGAAAGAGGGGTGACGACCCAGGTCCGTCCTCTTCCCGGACGCCCCGTGTGGCGACGAGCCCGTTGCCGAGCGTGCCGAGTGCTTCGGCGACACGGTCCTCGGTTCCTTCGGCGGGCAGCATGACAACCCAGGCCGGGTCGGGGTCGATCCGGGGAACCCGACGCGCTGCGCGGCGCTCCAGTTGCTCGTCGAGCAGCCTATGGAAGCGAGCCGGACCACCGCCCAGGTGCACGACCGGACGGCTGACGCCGCCGGGCTCTATACCGACCGAGACGACCGTGGCCCCAGCAAGGGCGTCCACCAACATCAGCGAGTCGCTGCCCGCTACCCCGCCAATGGGTCCGAACTCGTCTCCCCCCATCAACACCAGAGCGCCGGTGATCCCCCGTTCGGCCAGCCAGTCCGCCGCGAAGCGAGCCGAATCTGACTTGTCCGTCAGGCCTATCTCCACATGCTTGACGTCGCTCGTGATCCTCGGGTCGGCCAACCCAGCGCCACGGGCGGAGTCGGCAGCAAGCGCGACTACCTCGGCCAGGTCGGCGATACCGACGGCCGACAACCGAGCCGTCACCTCCTCGGCCAGGTGGGCGATCTCCGTTTTCTTGGGATCGGCCCAGGCGGTGATCGGAATGAGGTCGATCTTGCGACGGTTGAGCCGGCTGGAGACCACCTTGGTCTCGAGGCCCATCGCTCCGAGTTGCTCGACCGTCAGCTCGGCCGCGAGGTCGAGCGCGCGTTCCTCCTCAGGGCGGGCGGTCCGCCGGTATCTGAGCACCGGCCCATTCCGGCTTGCCTCGAAGATCTCGGAGCCCCGGTTGCAGCACAGAAACAGCCGCCCGGGACCGTTCGGTCTCGCCCTCATCTGGCCGTCAATGTTCTCCACGTTGGTACCGCTGACGATCACCACGTGCATTCCCGCCTCGCAGCACGACTCCAGGCGCCCGCGTAGCGCGGTGGCGTCGGCCCGCCGATCGGGAACGGCCGTCCCGTCCCAGTCGAAGATCAGCGCCTCGAATCTGTCGTCCAGGGACACCGCAGCCCAGCCCTCGGATTCGGTCACACCCACATCGTCGCCGCCACGACGGCGGGGCGACAGGGGCGAACGGCCCTGCCGGTGGAGTCGGACGGCAAAGGAGCGGCCCGAGGGTCGCCCCAGGTGTCCTCACACTTCCTATACGCTCCCGCCGGTGGCATCTCCTTGGACATACGCGGGCAGAGTCGCGACATTGGCCACTGCCGGCGGCGTCATCACGCTCGTCGACGAGTCGACGTTCGCCATATCGAATCGCACCGGCGACATCGTTCCGGGAGGAGCCCAGGGCCTTTTCGTGCGCGACAAACGCCTCATCTCGAGATTCGAGCTGCTGATAGACGGCTCACCCCTCGAACCCCTGGCGGCCATCAATGCCGAGCCGTACGCTGCGACGTTTGTCGCCCGGACCAAGCCGTCGCCCGGCCGGGCCGACTCGACACTGATGATCTTTCGGAGCCGCTACGTCGGCCAGGGCATGCGGGAGGACATCGTCATCCACAACTTCGGCGAGGAGGCGACGGTGTGCGTGCTCGAGGGGTTCATTGAGGCCGACTTCGCCGACCTCTTCGCGGTGAAGGAAGGCCGGGCCGGATCACCAGATGGCGACTTCACCCGTACGGTCAACACCAACCTGCTCGACATCTCCTATCGCCGGGGAGCAGTCAACCGAGGGGTGCGGCTCATGTTCCGGGAACACCGTGACGTCCCGGCGTCGACCGATGGCACACACGATCAGGCAAAGCGCGGAGGCCGGAGCCCCGCCGCGCTCACGTTGACCGAGAACCACGTGAGGGTCGAGGTGGTCGTTCCAGCCAGGGGGGCATGGTCGGGTTGCGTGGAGGTGATACCGATCATCGAAGCCTCCCCCATCCTGCCTCGCTTTCGCTGCGGCCAGCCCGTCGAGCGGGCGGCACCGACCGAGAGGTTGGCCCACTGGCGCCAGATGGTGCCCCACGTCGTGACGGAGCACGATGGTTTGCGCACGGTCATGGCCCAGAGCGCCGAAGATCTCGGCGCTCTGCGAATATTCGATCCTGATTTCCCCGAGCGTGTGGTCGTGGCGGCGGGCGCTCCGTGGTTCATGACCGTGTTCGGACGCGACTCCCTGCTCACGGCCTGGTCGGCACTGATCGTCGACCCCGACCTCGCCCTGGGCGTGCTCCAGACTCTGGCCCGATTCCAGGGCAGGGACATGGACCCGGCCCACGAAGAGGAACCGGGCCGCATTCTGCACGAGATGCGATTTGGCGACGCGCCGTCGCTCTCACTCGGTGGGGGCAGCATCTACTACGGCACCGCTGACGCCACGCCGCTGTTCGTGATGCTCCTGGGCGAGCTCCGACGATGGGGAATCGGCGGAGAACAAGTGGAGGAGTTGATGCCCAACGCCGACCGAGCCATGGAGTGGATCCAGGACTTCGGAGACGTTGACGGAGATGGCTACGTCGAGTACCACCGCACGACCGACCGTGGCCTGGCCAATCAGGGCTGGAAGGACAGCTGGGACGGCGTGCGCTACGCCGATGGGCGGATAGCGCAGGCGCCGATCGCGCTCTGTGAGGTTCAGGGCTACGTCTACGCCGCATACCTGGCCCGGGCCCACTTCGCCTTCGAAGCAGGTCAGAGTGCGCTCTGCGACAAGTATCGGGCCAAGGCCACTGCGCTCAAGGCAGCGTTCAACCGTGACTTCTGGCTGGAAGACCGCCAATGGTTCTCCATCGGCCTTGACCGCGACAAGGCACCGATCGACTCTTTGACGTCGAACATGGGCCATTGCCTCTGGACGGGCATCGTCGACGATGACAAGGCTCAGGCCGTGGCGCGTCACCTGCTCAGCGACGACATGTTCAGTGGTTGGGGTATCCGTACCTTGGCGGCGTCTATGGGTGGGTACAACCCGGTGAGCTATCACTGCGGGTCCGTGTGGCCGCATGACACGGCGATCGTCGCCGCCGGGCTCGCACGGTATGGCTTCGAGGAGGGGGCCCAGCGGCTGGTC
The DNA here is from genome assembly GCA_963779735.1 of uncultured Acidimicrobiaceae bacterium. Taxonomy (GTDB): domain Bacteria; phylum Actinomycetota; class Acidimicrobiia; order Acidimicrobiales; family RAAP-2; genus Bog-473. The sequence goes on along the minus strand of CAVZZJ010000006.1, from coordinate 431,719 downwards.
CTCTCGCTCCTCGAGGCGGCCATGGCCCAGGGTGGACGGCTCCCGGAACTCTTCAGCGGCCTGGAACGCCGAACCGTCGGCATCCCGGTGGGCTATCCCACGTCGTGTTCGCCCCAGGCGTGGGCCGCAGCATCTCCCCTCTTGTGCTTGCGGACTCTTCTCCGCCTCGATCCACGGGTCCCGTACGGCAAGACATGGCTCGCACCGATGATCCCCGAGGAGATCGGTTCCTTGCGCGTCGAGGGCATCCCGCTGGCCGGTGCGAGGGTCAATGTCCAGGTAGACCACGGCGTCGTCGAGGTGAGCGGGCTTCCCACGCACATTGAGCTCATCCAATCCCCCCGCCACCCGCACACCGCTCTCTGAGCGGCAGACCGCGTTGCGTCGCACGGGGAGGGACGTTTGGCCCTGACAGGGCACAACCAACCAGATCACCCTGGACATGAGGGCGCAAATGAAGGAGCGATCATGGTCACCAGCACACCGTCGGACGACAACACCTCGGAGGCAAGCCCCGAGGACAGGCCCGATCTCTTCCAAGGAATCGGCAGGACACTAGACGAATGGCGGGCTCGGATCGACGAGCTCGTGGTGCAGCTGGACCTGGCCAACCTCGATCTTCGCGACGAGGTTCGCAAGAGCGTGGATGCTACGCAGAACGCGTATCTCGCTGCCCACTCCAAGCTCTCCGATGCTCGTGCGGACGTCTCCACGAGCCTGAATACCCTTCAGGAGGGCATCGAGAAGCTGCTTCGTGACCTCGCCCGGACGTTCGTCGAGGCCCAAGCCGCCGTGAAGCGCGCTCTCGGGGACTAACAACCTTCCCACGACCGTCGCGTCACGGTCGTGGGGACCTTAGGCCCTGTCGCAAAGAGCCGGTCGAAGGTTCCATGGTCCGCATGCACCGTTGGGATGTCATCAGCGTCGGGGACACGGCAACCGATGTCTTCATCCGTCTCATCGAGGGCAGAGTCAAGACCATGGAGGACGCGTCGGGACGATGGCTCGTCTTCCCATTCGGTGACAAGCTACCCTTCGACCACTCCCAAACCGTCGAATCGGGCGGCAATGCGGCAAATGCCGCCGTGGCATTCGCCCGCTTGGGTCTCTCGACCTCGTTCGCCACCCATGTGGGAGACGACCAGGTCGGGCGCGACATCCAACTGGCGCTGCGCCGAGAGGGGGTCGACACACATCTGTTGAGGGTCGATCCCGGCGTGCCGAGCAATCGAAATTTCGTTCTCTGGCTCGGAGAAGATCGAACGATCCTCGTTCGTCACCAGATGTACGACTATCACTGGCCGCACTTACGCCCGAATGAGGTTCCCCACTGGCTCTATCTGAGCTCGGTGGGTTCCGACGCGCAGTCGTACTACGACCAGCTCGTCGACTGGCTCGAATCGGAGCCCTCCGTGCGCTTGGCGTTTCAGCCGGGAACCTTTCAGATCGCCCAGGGAACACGGGCACTGGCCGGACTCTACCGTCGCGCCAACCTCCTCGTGTGCAACCGGGAGGAGGCGGCCGAAATCGGTGGTGGCGATCAACACGATATGGCGGACCTTCTCGAGCGGTTGCACCGGCTCGGCTCTCGCACGGTCGTGGTGACCGATGGCCCGGCAGGGGCGTTCGCCTCGGATGGGATCACCCGCTACAGCGTTCCCTGCTACCCCGACCCTTCCCCGCCGATAGATCGGACCGGCGCCGGCGACGCCTTCGCCGCTACGCTCGCGGCCGCGCTCGCCAAGGGCCACGCGCTCGAAGAAGCCCTCGCCTGGGCCCCGGTCAACGCCATGAGCGTTGTCCAGCACGTCGGATCACAAGCCGGGCTCCTGACCGAGCCGGACGTGAACCAATGGCTCGAACGAGCACCGAAGTTCTACACGGTCAGCAGGTGGTAGATCTGCTTCGGACACTATCGCTCGGGCGGGCCGAGAGCTCTCTGCCAGGCAGAGGCGCCGACGAGGCCGGCATCGTCCCCGAGCGCTGCGGGCACGATCGAGAGGTTCGTCGCCAGGTTGGGTGCCACCTCGCCCAACCGCTCCTTCACCGGGTCAAAGAGCGCTCGCTCTCGCCCGAGCCCGCCACCGACGATGATCAGATCGGGACCGAAGCACCACGCGGCATTGATGATGCCGATCGACAGGCTCTCGACCATCTCCATCCACACGGCCGTTGCTCTGACGTCGCCCTCCTCCTCGAGCATCTCGAGCTGCTCGCCGCTCTGGACCGGGACGGCGGCCGTCTGGGCCAGGTGCGGCACACCGCTCCCCGAGGCCAGCTCCTCGAGCGTGGCGGCCTCGCCCTCGGAGAAGGCGCGGCGGTCGATGACGGTATGCCCGATCTCCGCCACCGATCGCCGTCCGCGGACCAATCGGCGGTTCAGGAGCACCCCGGCGCCGATCCCGGTGGACACCGTGAGAAAGACGATGTCGTTGGCCCGGCGGCCGGCGCCGAAGTAGGTCTCACCGACGGCCGCTAGGTCGGCATCGTTGGCGATCGACACCGAACGCCCAAGCCGCTCCGACAGCACACTCTCCGAGAGGTCGCGCACCCAACCGGGCGGAAGGTGTGGCACCCATAGCGCCCTCCCGCTCTCGTAGTCAACTGGGCCGGGCACCCCGATGACCGTCGCAGTCTCCGGATCGGCCTCGAGCTCCCCGACAAGTTCGGCCAGAGCCTCGGCGATCGAGCCTCCGCCCGGGGTCGGGATCCTGTGACGCCGAAGCACCCCACCTGACGGGTCGACGAGTGCCACCCGAAGGTTGGTGCCCCCGAGGTCGACGGCTATCTTGCGGCCTGGCTGGGCGGCGTTCATTTGAGGTGCATGGTGCCATGGCGCAGGAAGTTTGTGTGCCAGGACAGCGCCTCATCGAGCAGGTGAGGGGTCTGCTGGCCCGGCGCGCCGGCCACGGCACGCTCGAAGTAGTCCAACAACGCATCTCGGTAGTCCGGGTGTGCGCAGTTGTCGATGATCCGCCGCGGACGATGGCGGGGCGCCACGCCGCGTAGGTCTGCCACTCCCTGTTCGGTGACGATGACGTGCACGTCGTGTTCCGTGTGGTCGACGTGGCTGACCATCGGAACGATGCGCGAGATCGTCCCGTCCTTCGCCGTCGACGGCGTCACGAACAGCGAGATGTACGCATTACGGGCGAAATCACCCGACCCCCCGATTCCATTTTGGATGCTTGAGCCCATGACGTGCGTCGAGTTCACGTTGCCGTACAGGTCGGCCTCAATCATCCCGTTCATGGCCAGACAACCGAGCCGGCGCACGACCTCGGGGTGGTTGCTGATCTCCTGAGGGCGCAGCAGGATCCGTCCCCTATATACGTCGAGATTGCCGTGCAATTCCGCTATGCCGTCGTCGCTCAACGAGAAGGCCGTTGCGGATGCCGAGGCCAAGGTGCCCGAACCCAACATCTGCAGCATCCCGTCCTGAATCACCTCTGTGTAGGCGGTCAACGACCGAAACGGTCCGCCATCGAGCTCCGCCAGCACCGCGTTGGCCACGTTGCCCACGCCCGACTGCAGCGGCAACAAGCTGGGTGGCAGTCGGCCCATCTGCACCTCTTGACCCAGAAAGTCCACGACATGACCGGCGATGCGGACAGAGGTGTCGTCGGGCGGGGAGAACTCCGTGTGGCGATCCGGGCTGTCCGTTTGCACCACGGCGACGATCTTCTCCGGAGGGCATCGCAGGTACGGCTGGCCGATTCGATCATCGGGTCTGAGGATCGGGATGGGCTTTCTGTTGGGCGGCAGGGCCGTGCCGTAGTAGATGTCGTGCATTCCCTCGAGCTCGAGGGGCTGCCAGGAGTTCACCTCCAGGATCACCCGGTCGGCAAGTTCGAGCCAGGTCTTGTTGTTACCGACCGAGGAAGACGGGATGAGCTCGCCGTCCGCCGTGATGCCTGCCACCTCCACCAGTGCCACGTCCAGATGGCCGAAGAAGCCCTCCCAGGCCATCTGGGCGACGTGGGAAAGATGGAGGTCCACGTAGTCCATCTCCCCGGCGTTGATCTTGGCCCGGCTTATCGGATCGGACATGTAGGGCAGACGAAGGTTGATCCCGTCGACGGCTGCGAGCGCGCCGTCGAGATCGGGCCCGGTTGAGGCACCCGTCCAGACGTTGACGGTGAACCGTTCTCCCCGCCGATGGGCCTCGCCGATGCGGCGAGCCAAGGCGCCGGGTACCGCCTTGGGGTGGCCCGAACCGGTGAAGCCGCTCATCCCGATCGTCGCGCCATTCGATATCAGCGCAGCGGCCTCGTCGGGCGATCGCACCTTCCCCGCGAAGTGAGAGCTGAGGATGTGATCTGCCATGGCGCCAACTCTCGCGCAACGGTCGAACAACTCCCGGCGAACGCACGACATCGAGAGTCGACGCTTCGCTCCTCGGCCCCTGGTGGTGAGCTTCTGGCGCACCCACCGTCGTCACCGGACTGTAACAAATGCGAGCGCGGAGGGGCGAGGGTGCCATACGCCGACACGTCGGATTGACATACCCTGATGAGCGTGATCGGGCCAATCCCAACCCCCGGCCCTCCGCCTTGTCAACCGCTCAGCTGACGAGCGCGCTCAGGCCCGATCACGACGGTTCCCCCGTCCCCATCGGCGACGCCGGCTCGGAGTTCGCCGGTTCCCGTGGCGGGGAGCTGGCTCTGCGCTTCGGCGGCGTCGTGCGCCGCTACGGTCGGCGTCTGGCCCTCGACCACCTCGACCTTGAGGTGCGAACAGGAGAGATGGTGGCGCTCCTCGGGCCGAACGGCGCCGGCAAGTCCACCGCCATCTCCCTGTTGCTGGGGCTCCTACGACCTCATGAAGGGACCGTCGAGGTGTTGGGCACGACCGCCCGCCATGCGGTCGCTCAGGGCAGCGTGGGTGCCATGCTGCAGACCGGCTCGGGAAGCGGCCTTCCGCCGGGCGTGAAGGTCTCCGAGGCGCTGGCCTTGGTCCGCCGGCTGTACCGCAAGCCCGCCTCATTCGAGGCGACGGTGGAGCGGGCGGGCATCGGGCCCCTCCTCGGCAACCGAACCAGCGCGCTGTCGGGGGGCGAAGCCCAACGGGTCCGCTTCGCCCTGGCCATCGCCGGCGATCCCAAACTGGTCTTCCTCGACGAGCCGACCGTCGCCATGGACGTCGACGGGCGAAGGACGTTTTGGCGGATGATGCGCCAGTTCGGCGAAGAGGGCCGGACGATCGTTTTCGCCACCCACCACCTGGAGGAGGCCGACCAGACGGCCGACCGGGTCGTCGTGATCAACCATGGCCGTGTCGTGGCCGACGGCCCGGGAGCCACGCTCAAGGCGGCCGTGGCGGCGCGCCATGTGCGATTCGTGGTATCGGATCCCGATCCGGATCGATACGACCGCTTGGAAGGTGTGACCGACGTGGAGGTCGGTGGAGCAGGGGTGACCCTGATCTCGCTCGATGCCGACGCGACAACTCGTGACCTTGTGCGCAGCGGCATTCCCTTCAAGGATCTGGAGGTGACGGGCGCCTGCCTCGAAGACGCCTTCGTGGCTCTCACCGGGCGCAGTTGCCACGACGAGAGAGGCCGTGCGCGGTGAGCGCCCTGACCTCGTTTGCCCGCTTCGAACTGGTCCGCCTGCTCCGCAGTTGGAAGTTCCTCGCCATCACGGTGGGCTTTCCGGTCATCTTCTACATGCTGTTCCTGGGGGAGCGCCGCTCGGGCGAGGTCATTGACGGAACGGTGCCCTGGCGCGTCTACCTGATGGTCTCAATGTGCACGTTCGGGGCTCTCGTGGCCGCCCTCAACGCCGGAGGAAGCCGGCTGGCGACCGAACGCTCGACCGGTTGGGCGCGCCAGCTCCGGATCACACCCATGCCCGCGTGGTCCTATGTGGTCACCAAGGTGACGGCCTCCATGCTGGTGGTGCTCCCCGTGCTGGTGCTGGTCGAACTGGTGGGACTCACATTTGGTGGGGTCCGACTCGGGGTCGTCCAGTGGCTCGGCCTGACCGGACTGCTCTGGACGACCGCGCTCCCCTTCGCCGTGCTGGGGGTCTTCGTGGGGTTCATGGTCAACGCCGAGACCGCCTACCCGGTCGTCACGGCGCTCATGTTCGTGCTCGGTTACTTCGGCGGCCTCTTCAATCCGGTGAACCAGATGCCCCAAGCGCTGCAGTCTGCGGCCAAGGCTCTCCCCAGTTTCCATCACGCATTCCTGGGACTCGAGTTCCTCTCCGGCCAGACCCTCGGGGCGGGCAACTGGCTCGTGCTTGCCGGATACACCGTCGTGCTGGGCTTGGCGCTCCAGTGGAAGTACCGGCACGAGGAGTCCCGCGGCCTGGCGTAAACCCAGCTAGACCGGCCTGGGACGTTCGGCCCTGGCACGGAGCATCCCCGCAGCACACCCTGGAGCCGGTGACAACGGCTGAGACCGGAGCGACAGGGCATCACGGCCCAATCCGACACGAGCGCACCGGTGCACGCTCGTGAGCTTCTTCGGCCTCATCCTCCGCAATCTGTGGTCCAAGAAGGCGCGATCCGTCGGCTTGGCCTTCGCCGTGGCGATCGCCGTGATGGCGGTCGTGACACTCGATGTCACCAGCAGCGGGCTCGAGCAGTCGGCCGCCGCCATCATGTCCGTGGGCAAGGCGGATTTCACGGTGGCCCAAAAGGGAGCGTCGAGCACCCTGGACAGCACGATCGACCGCACCCAGCTGGCGCGGCTGCAAGCCACCCCTGGCGTGGCCACGGTGGTCGGCGTACTGGTCGAGACCGAGCACATTAACGCCGACAACCCGGTCTTCATAGAGATCGGGATCAGTCCGGGCGACCTCACGGCCTTCGGGGTGCGGATGGTTGCCGGGCACCCCTACGGGTCTACGGCCGCACACCAAGTGATGCTGGGATGGAGGGCAGCAGACAACTTCGGGCTGCACGTGGGTGACCGGTTCGACGCCAACGGCACCTGGAACACCGTCGTCGGCATCTACTCGACCGGGAACGCGTTCGGAGATGCCGGAGCCATGTTCCCCCTCCCGGCGATACAGGGCTACAACCGGGTGCCCGGGATCGTCACGCTGGCCTTCGTAAAGGTCAATCCGGGCGCCTCCGTCAGCGCCGTGACGGCCCGGATCGACTATGACCAGCCCGAACTCACCACCATTCGGACGGCCGCCGAGTTCGGAAGGGCGGATCAAAACCTGGTCTACCTCCAAGCGGCAGTCAACGGGAGCACGGTGCTCGCCATCCTCATCGGCGCGGTCATCGTGGGCAACACCATGCTCCTCTCCCTGTTCGAGCGGACGCGCGAGTTCGGACTCCTCAGAGCGGTCGGCTGGACCCGGAGACGCACGGTCGGCCTCTTGCTCGGAGAGAGCACCCTGCTCGCCATTGCCGGCGCCTGCCTCGGCGTGACGCTCTCGTTCGTGGTCGCCGTCGTCTTGGAGAACCTGCCGTCACTGAAGGGAGTGCTTCACCCGAACTTCACGGAAGGCGCATTCTGGAGGGCGCTCTTCACGGCGCTCGTCATGACACTTGTCGGCGCCTTGTATCCGACGATTCAGGCGGCCCGTCTCTCGCCGCTCAAGGCCCTCAGCTATGAGTGAGGCCACCGACGGGCAGCCGGCCATTGAGGTCAGGAGCGCGACCCGGACCTTTCCGGGGAACGTCCCAGCGCTGAGCGGCATCGACCTCACCGTGAACTACGGGGAGATGGTCGCCATCATGGGCCCCTCGGGTTGCGGCAAGTCGACGCTCCTCCATCTCCTGGCGGCCATCGACTCCCCAACGGCCGGTACGGTGGTGGTAGGTGGGCATGATGTGGCCCACATCCACAATCTGGCCAGTTACCGCCGATACCAGGTTGGGCTGGTGTTCCAGTTTCACAACCTGCTCCCCCAGCTCAACGCCCTCCTGAACGTCGAGCTCCCGATGCTCGGGACCACCTTGTCGGCTCGCGAGCGCAAGTCCCGCGCTCGCGAGCTGCTCGTCGAGGTGGACCTCGGAGGCGTCGAGCACCGTCTCCCGACGGAGCTCTCGGGTGGCGAGCGCCAAAGAGTGGCGATCGCCCGGGCGCTGGCCAACCAACCTCGCATACTTCTGGCCGACGAGCCCACCGGTAGCCTGGACTCGGCATCGACCGTGCGATTCTTGGATCTGCTCGAACGACTGAGCGGCCAAGGGATGACGATCGTCATGGTGACGCACGACGCCGATGTCGCCGCCCGGGCGCATCGCACCGTGGAGATGCGCGACGGCACCGTCATCGCCCAGACGGTGGCCGGCACCTCGGTCGCAAGCTGAGCGTCAACCGCCGGCTCGAGCCATGACCGACGGCAGGGATGGATGTCTTGCTCCGCTCCGGCGTTCTCGGCGACTGCCCCGTAAGGACCAATGGCCCTGTCTCGATCGCCGGCGCACTCGTATCGTTGCAGCGTGGGCAGATCGGGTGCATTCCACCCCCTCCTGCGTGTTCTTGACCCACCTGAGCCCGGGAGTGAGATCATGACTTCGGATACCTCTCGAAACCGTCACCCCGAACGGGACGATCGGGAATCGGGTGCCCGAAAAGTGATCGTCGGCTTCGACGGGTCACGGGCCTCCCGTGCAGCCGCCGAACTGGCCGCCGAGGAGGCCACCCTCCGCGACGCCGAGTTGGAGGTCATCATGACCTGGGATTGGCCCGTCGCCTACGCCCGGACGCCGATGCTCCATGAGTCAGATCCCGTCGGGGAGACTCGAAAGGAGTTCGAGACGGAGGTGGACGGCCTACGGGAGCACCATCCCGCCATAGTGATCACCTCCGTGTTCACCCATGGACATCCCGTCCCGACGTTGGTGGAGGCGTCCAAGGACGCCGACCTGCTCGTTGTGGGGAGTCGGGGGCACGGAGAGTTCGTCGGCATGGTCCTCGGATCTGTCAGTCAGCACTGCGCCGCCCAAGCGCACTGCCCGGTTCTGATCTATCGAAGTCCAGACTGACGACCGCGTCAGCTCCCGATGACCATCGCCATTGAAGTCGAGCGTGTAAGCAAGAGTTTCGGCACCACACGGGCTCTCATCGATGTGACGCTCGATGTTCAAACCGGGCGTGTTTTCGCCCTTCTCGGCCCGAACGGTGCCGGCAAGACGACGCTGGTCCGGGTGCTCACCACACTCTTGGCACCCGACTCCGGGCGCGCCAGGGTCGCGGGTTTCGACGTGCAGAGGGACGCCAAGACGGTCCGGACGATGATCGGGCTAGCGGGTCAGTACGCCACGGTCGACGAGCTGTTGACCGGACGCGAGAACCTCGAGCTCGTGGGCCTCCTCTATCACCTGGGACCGGCGGAGTACCGGAGACGGTCCCAAGAAGCGCTGGAGCGGATGGACCTGGCGGGCGTGGGTGACAAACCGGTCAAGACGTATTCGGGGGGGATGAGGCGCCGACTCGACCTAGCGGCCAGCCTGATCGGGCGCCCCCCGGTTCTCTTCTTGGACGAACCGACGACGGGACTCGACCCCCGGACGCGGAACGACCTGTGGGCACTCGTAGAGGAGCTGGTAGCAGAGGGGACGACCATCCTGCTCACGACGCAGTACATGGAGGAGGCCGAGCACCTCGCGCACGGCATCGTCGTGATGGACGCCGGTCGGATCGTTGCCCAAGGGACCGCCGATCAGCTGAAGGACCACATGGGCGGCGCCGTCCTCGAAGTTCGGGTTGCGAATCGGGCCGACCTCGACAGAGCTGCCGATCTGGTCGCTGGCTTTGGAACCGCACCACCGCGGCTCAATCCCGACCTGAACCGGGTGAGCCTACCGATCGCGGGTGGTGCCAAGGTCCTCGTCGCCGCCGGTCGGGCGATAGATGACGAGGGGATCGCTCTCCAAGACCTGGGCATTCGACGCCCGTCGCTCGACGACGTCTTCCTCTCGCTCACCGGCCGCGCCACGGCCGATGTCGACGGCTCCGTGTCGCTCTGCGTGGGATCCGATGACTGACGTGACGCTGCGGCGATCCCCCGGAGCGGCTCCGCTCACCCCCGGTCTGGCATTTCGTGACACGCGGGGCATCACCAAGCGAAATCTCCTTCGCATCGTACGAACGCCCCAACTTCTCTTCATGACCCTCGTGCAGCCCACCGTCATCCTCTTGCTGTTCAGATACGTTCTCGGAGGGGCCATACGCGTCCCGGGTCTCGACTACGTCGACTACGTCGTACCGGGGATCTTTCTCGAGGCCGTGCTCATCGGTGGCATGACGACGGCCCTGGCGCTGGCAACGGATCTGCAGGCGGGAATGATCGACCGCTTCCGAAGCCTGCCGATGGCCCGCTCGGCCTTTCTGGCCGGGCGAACCCTCGCCGACCTGTGCCGAGCCGTCTTCGCCCTGGTCTTCATCATCAGCATCGGGCTCCTCGTGGGCTTTCGATTCCACAACAACGTCGTCGCCTGCCTGGCCGGCATAGCGCTCATCATCGGCTTCGGCTACACCTTCACCTGGGTGTACGCGGCCATCGGGCTTGCCGTGAAGGACCCTCAGACCGCCCAGATCACATCCGTCCTGCCGATGTTCATCCTCTTCTTCGCAAGTTCGGCGCTGGTTCCCGTGTCAACCATGCCGGGGTGGTTGCAGCCCTTTGCGCAGAACCAACCCGCGTCGGTCACGATCGACTCGGTGCGGTCCCTCTTCGAGGGCGGGCCCGTCTACCACGAGCTGTGGCAAGCCGTCCTGTGGTGCGTCGGGATCTTCATGGTGTTTCTCGCGATCTCGCTGAACCTCTATCGACGGGCCGGCAATTGACGGCACATGGAACTGCTCCGACCCCCGAGCGCCCCGGAGGGTGCCGCGGCGGTTGCGTCACGAGGTGGACTACCGGCTGTGGGACCTGCCACCGGGGAGATCTTCCGCGGCTTCGTGGATCCCCGAGGTTTCACGGTACTGGCGGGGGGGGGATTGCCACCGCCGATGCTACCCAATTCACCCTCCGGGCCGCAAAGGGTGAGGGCTGTACACCATGGGCGAAACCAGTACCTGGCCAAGAACGCCAGTTCGCCGCGTTACGAAGGGACCATCGTGGTCGGCGAAGACCAATGGTCCTACGACGAGACAACCATGCTGCAGATGAACGAGTTGGCGGATCCCTTCGCCCACTCAGGCCACAACACCCTGTGCCGGACCGACTGAGGGGCACTACGTAGTCGTTGCCGTCCGAGTCCACCTCGTTGCGTGGGCTCATCCGGCCGAGCGGTATCCTCTTGCGCTAGGTCTGAGCGGGCACTCGCGCGGCGTGTGCCGTGGTGGCCCAGCTCAGCTCCCTTCGCCCAAGAGGAGGATGGCATTGCTACCTCGACAGACAACCATGGAAGTCGTCGCACGCGCTCGCAAGCATGACTGGAGTGTCGCGATAGTAACCGGAGCCATCGCCATTGCGGCGCTGTCCATCGGCAGCAGCCTCGGGAGCGTCCACGGTCCGGCCTTACGCCCGAGGGTCATCGTATGGAGCTCGGCGCTGGTCCTCTTGTTTTTCGGGGTCATCGCCGTCCGCAGAACTGCGGCCGCTCTCGGACATCTCATGACGACTCGCACCATTCCATCGGCCGGCGCGGCCGTTCGGCTGGTGGTAACGGGCGTGGGGTACGTGATCATCATCTGCGCCGAGCTCGGGCTGCTCGACGTCCCGATCGACCACCTTCTCGTCGGTGCCGGACTCGCAGGAATTGTTCTCGGCATCGCAGCGCAGCAGAGCCTCGGTAACGTCTTCGCTTCGGTCGTCCTGCTTCTCGCCAAGCCGTTCACCGTGGGCGAGACAATCCGGATCCGCTCTGGCGCCCTCGGTGGAATCTTCGACGCGACGGTGTTAGCCATAAGCCTGACGTATGTGACGGTGCGTACCGACGATGGCATCCTCAACATACCCAACTCCGTCATGCTGGCCACCGCTACCGGGCCGATCGCCGAGGACGGACCAGATCCGGCAGTGGACCCACCCGTGGTGCCATAGGGTCCGGTCCGATCGGTTCGGCGGGTCGCAGCGAGTGAGCGGGCCATACCGGCCAGACGCAGCGCTTCTGCCGACCGACTACCATATGGGGAAGGGGCGTGCCGGGAAGTCTGGTCGGCGAGCGGAGGACCATGCCCTTGATCTACCCAAATTCGCCAGGTTCGCCGCGGTCTCTCGCTAACCGTCCGTCCCGACGATCGGTTTCACCCGCCGTCCGACCGGCTTGTCGCCCATGACCGAGGTTGACCACCTGGGCACGTCGAGCAGGCACGTGCGCATTGAGCAGAGGAAGCTGCCCAGTTGGCGGTGGGAGGCTCTGCGCACGACCTTCTGGATGATGCCGACCGTCCTTGTTGTCGTCGCCGTGCTCCTGTTCGTGGTCACCTTTGAGATCGATTTCGCGGCCTACCACCATCGACTGACCCTTCCCTATTGGATACGCACCGGCAGTGCCGATGCCGGCCGCCAGGTGCTCATCGCCATCGCGGCGGCCGTAATCACCGTCGTCGGCGTCGTGTTCTCCATCACCATCCTGGCCCTGACGCTGGCGTCACAGCAGTTCGGCCCCCGCATGATGCGGAACTTCGTTCGTGACATCGGAAATCAGTTGACCCTGGGGGTCTTCGTCGGCACGTTCGTCTACTCCGTGCTCGCACTCGTGACGATAACCAGCGACCCTCGCGGCGACTTCGTGCCGCACCTGTCGATCACCGTTGCGGAGGCCCTGCTGGTCGTGGACATCGGCGTGCTCATCTACTTCATCCACCACATCGCCAAGTCGATCCAGCTGCCCGAGGTGATCGCCGGGATCGCCCGCGACCTCACGCACGCCATTGACGCCGAGTTCCCCGCCAACGATGCCGATGACATCGCGGAGACGCGGGACGTTGTCGGTCGATCGGTGCCCGAGCTCTTGAAGCTCATCGACGAGCGGGGGGTCGTCGTGACCTCCAATGCCAGTGGCTACCTGCAGTTCGTCGGCTATGCCCAACTGATCGACATCGCCTCGCGCACCGACTCGGTGATTCGCCTCGACCAGCGGCCCGGACACTTCATCGCCACCGGCCGGCCGCTGGCCACCGTCTGGCCGGGGGGAGCCGCCGGCCAAGTTGCCCTGGCTCTCGCCAAGGCCCACGTGACGGGTCCGCATCGGACCCTCATGCAAGACCCCGTGTTTGCCATCGACCAACTCGTCGAGATCGCCATCCGGGCCCTCTCCCCCGCCGTGAACGACACGTTCACGGCCCTCACCTGCATTGACTGGCTCTCGGCCGGTCTCAGCCGAGTATCGGGCCGGACACTCGCAGAGGGCGTCTATCGGGACCGATTCCATCGGGTACGGCTCATAGAGACCGATCCCTCCTACTCCCGGATGGTCAACCGGGCCTTCGACAAGATCCGTCAATCGTCACGCGGGATGCCGGCGGTCATTATCCGTATGCTGGACTCCCTCACCTCCATCGCTTCGGACGTCACCTCGCCCGAACAGCTGCGGGTCCTGACGCGTCAGGCGGCGATGATCCTCCAGAGCGCCGAGGATTCGGTGCCCGAGGAAAACGACCTCCAGGACATCCGCATGCGATACCGCCGATTGATGGTGCTCGAGGAGTCTGCCGGAGGGAGCGATGCGTAGAGCGCCCGTCGTCCACCGATAGGCGCTCAGCGCAGTTCGATCGTTCAGACTACCTTGACCTGGAGCTGAAGGAACCGCAGATGGTAGAGCCCGGGAGTAGTGACGCAGTGAACACCACGCCCACCATCCCCATGGAGGACGCCGAGGGCGTCGAGCCGACTGGGCACTTCCGGATCTACCTCGGCGCCGCCGCAGGAGTCGGAAAGACCTACGCCATGCTCAACGAGGGTCACCGACGCAAGCGGCGGGGCACCGACGTCGTCATCGCCTTCGTCGAGTGTCACGGCCGGCGCCTTACCGAAGACCTGATCGGCGACCTCGAGGTGGTCCCGCGACAAGCCGTCCACTACCGTGGGGCCAACTTCGAGGAGATGGATCTCGATGCCGTCCTCGAGCGGCACCCCGAGCTGGCACTGGTCGACGAGCTGGCTCACACAAACGTCCCGCGGGCGGGCCACAACGAGAAGCGTTGGCAGGATGTCATGGAGATTCTCGCCGCGGGGATCGACGTCATCACGACGGTGAACATTCAGCATCTCGAGAGCATCGCGGACGCCGTCGAAAAGATTGCGGGTTTGCCCATCCGCGAACGGGTCCCCGACTGGGTGCTGCGCCAGGCGGACCAGATCGAACTGGTTGATTCGTCCCCTGAGCAACTCCGGCGTCGGATGATCCATGGCAACATTTATCCGCCCGAAAAGGTCCCCCAGGCTCTGAACCACTTCTTTCGCGAGGACAACTTGATGGCCCTGCGGGAACTGGCGCTTCGATTTCTCGCCGACGAGACCGAAGAGGAACTCCTGGCGCATCTCAAGAGCCGTCAACCCGACGTCGTGTGGGACACCAGCGAGCGCATACTCGTGGGCGTCACGGCGGCCCCGGGCACCGACACCATCGTCCGAAGAGCATCGCGTATGGCGGCTCGGATAAAGGCGGAGCTGCACGTCCTCCACGTCGTCTCGGGGGAGGGCACGGCACGATCACACGAGGGCCAGCTGGCGCTCCTCCGTCAGCTTACGATCGATGTGGGCGCCCGCTGGAACGAGGTGCGAGCCGATGACCCGGCGCACGCGCTCATTAAGTTCGCCCGAACTCATCAGATCACCCAGATCGTGGTCGGTTCGAGTGCCCGCAGTCGGTGGCAGGAATTGCGGAGTGGCGGCTCCATCGTCAGAAAGATCTCCCAGCTGGCGGCGCCCCTGGGCATAGACGTACACATCATCGCCCGGCGAGACGACTCGGTGGCGGCCTCGCTCGACGAGTCGCCCCAACCTACATAGGCGCGCACCTCGGTTTCGGCGCGGGCAAGACTCGCAGCAAGACGGCCGCGCGGGTGGCGCATTGATCTTCTGTTGCGCGGAAACGAGGATCTGTTCACAGTCTGTTTACATCGCGGCTGCCCACAATGGTCACCGTGACAGAGGTGCGCTATTCATCATGAGGAGCGTTCTTGCGGTGGTGGTGACCTTCGCCTTCTGCGCCCTAGTGGGGGCGATCGCCCTGCGGGTGGTCACCTGCTGGGAACGACGCGGAGTGGAGCACTGCTTCAGGCGTCCCCGACAACGAAGACGGCGAGATGAGTATGCGCTCTGGCGAACTCCGGAGGCGAACCCGTCGGTGAACAGCGACGTGAACTGGACTTCCTCAGAGGCGAAGTAGCTAATGCCGCGATCGGTGAGGCCTTCAGTCCATGGCGGGTTGGGTGGCGGTGGTGCGACAGTCGGGGCAGCGGCCCCGGAAGACGATGTCCACGTCGAGCACCTCGAAGCCGTGCTGCTGGCTGCCTGGCAGGGTCAATCGGTTCGACCCTTCGGGGTTCACGTCGCGCAGGGCTCCACATCCGACGCAGTACAGGTGGTGATGGGGGGCCGTAGCGTTGGGGTCGTAACGCTTCGGGCCGTCACCGGTGGAGATCTCCAGCACCTCGCCCATGTCCACCAGCTCGTTCAAGGTGTTGTACACCGTGGCCAGGCTGATCTCCGGGAGAAGCCGTTGGGCTCGGCTGTACACGGCATCCGCGGTCAGGTGGACGTGCTCACCGGCCAGCACCTCAGCCACAACTCTTCGTTGGACCGTGACCCGCCACCCCCGGTCCCTCAACCGCTGGACCAACTCGCTGATGGTTTGCCTCCTCGCGCTCTGCAGGCGGCGCCTGAGCCGCTTACGAGATCTGTTCTTGCTCTTGACTGATTCTAACCTTGTAGGTAACTTGCAGCAAGCATTCGAACAAGGAGACATCCGCCGACAAGGTTGCTCTTCTCGGCTGGCACGGTGTGCTACTGCACCACAAGGTCGGATCCAGGGCAATCAACGTCGAGAGCAAGCAGCCATCAGAAGGAATCAACAAAGAAGGAGAACACCCACGTGTCTGACAGCGGCAGCGAAAGCGAGAGCCCAGTAATCCCCGCCCCGACTCCCGAGCCGACTGGGCCCAGGTCGAACCACGACTGGTGGCCCAATCAGCTGGACTTAGATGTTCTGCACCAGCACTCGCCCCTGTCCAATCCCATGGGCGAGGACTTCAACTACGCAGAGGAGTTCAAGACCCTCGACCTCGAGTCGCTGAAGCAGGACGTCATAAAGGTGATGACGACGTCGCAGGAGTGGTGGCCGGCCGACTACGGCCACTACGGGCCACTCTTCATCCGGCTGACGTGGCATGCCGCAGGCACCTATCGCATCCACGATGGCCGGGGCGGAGGCGGCACCGGCGCTCAGCGTTTTGCCCCCCTCAACAGTTGGCCCGACAACGCGAGCCTCGACAAGGCGCGCCGCTTGCTCTGGCCGGTCAAGCAGAAGTACGGGCGCAAGATCTCATGGGCTGATTTGCTTGTCTTCGCCGGCAACTGTGCTTTGGACTCAATGGGTTTCAAGACCTTCGGCTTCGGTTTTGGGCGGGAGGACATCTGGGCGCCCGAAGACGACATCTACTGGGGGCCTGAGGATACCTGGCTCGGTGATGAGCGCTACAGCGGCGACAGGGAGCTGGCGGGACCCTTCGGCGCGGTGCAGATGGGCCTCATCTACGTGAATCCGGAGGGGCCCAACGGCAACCCCGATCCGCTTGCTGCCGCCAGGGACATACGAGAAACCTTCCGTCGTATGGCGATGAACGACGAGGAGACCTTTGCGCTCATCGCCGGCGGCCACACGTTCGGCAAGTGCCACGGTGCAGCCGGTGCGGAGTACGTCGGTCCGGAACCCGAGGGTTGCCCTCTCGAGGCGCAAGGCCTTGGCTGGCCGAACACCTTCGGCACCGGCAAGGGCGACGATGCGATCACCAGCGGGATAGAGGGTGCGTGGACCAATGACCCCACGAAGTGGGACAACGGATACCTCGACAACCTGCTCACGTACGACTGGGAGCTGACGACAAGCCCCGCCGGTGCGAATCAGTGGACTCCAAAGGATCCCGCGGCACAGGGCACCGTTCCCGATGCTCATGATCCATCGAAGCGGCACGCCCCCATGATGCTGACGACGGACCTTGCGCTGAAGCTGGATCCGATCTACGCGCCGCTCGCAAAGCGCTTCCACGAGAACCCGGACCAGTTGGCAGACGCGTTCGCCAAGGCGTGGTACAAGCTGCTACACCGCGACATGGGGCCTGTCTCGCGCTACCTCGGCCCATGGGTTCCGGAGCCGCAGCTGTGGCAGGACCCCATCCCCCAAGTCGATCATGAACTAATTGGGGAACAGGACATCGCTGCCCTCAAGGGCAAGATTCTCGCCTCCGGATTGTCCATTTCCCAGCTGGTCTCCGCCGCGTGGGCGTCGGCGGCAACCTTCCGCGGCACCGACATGCGCGGCGGGGCGAACGGGGCACGGATTCGCCTTGCGCCGCAAAAGGACTGGGACGTCAACAATCCGGCGGAACTGGCCAAAGTGCTGCAGAGCCTCGAGAAGATCCAGCAAGACTTCAACGGGTCACAGTCCGGCGGAAGAAAGGTGTCGCTCGCCGATTTGATCGTTCTGGGCGGGTGCGCGGCCGTTGAGCAAGCGGCGAAGAACGCTGGGCACGACGTAACGGTTCCCTTCACGCCTGGGCGCGGGGACGCTTCGCAGGAGCAAACCGACGTGGAGTCGTTCGCCGTGCTCGAACCCACCGCCGATGGGTTCCGCAACTACCTGCGAGCGGGAGAGAAGTTGCCGGCGGAGCACGCGCTGGTGGAGCGGGCCAACCTGTTGACGTTGACCGCTCCCGAGCTGACGGTTCTCGTCGGAGGCATGCGTGCCCTGAACGCCAACTTCGACCACTCTGCACGCGGCATCTTCACCGACCGGCCTGAGACGTTGACCAACGACTTCTTCGTGAACCTGCTCGATATGAGCACGGAATGGAGGGTGTCCGTCTCGGCCGAGAACGTGTACGAGGGGCGCGACCGCCAGACGGGGAAGGTCAAGCTGACCGGCACCGCTGTCGACCTCGCCTTCGGTTCGAACTCCCAGCTCCGAGCCATTTCGGAGGTTTACGCTTCTGACGACTCGAAGGAGAAGTTCGTGCGTGACTTCGTGACTGCGTGGAACAAGGTCATGAACCTCGATCGCTTCGACCTCGGCTGATGCCATCCCTGGGTTTGGTGACCGGTTCAGGCCGAACCGGTCACCAAACCCTAAGTGCCAAGCCAACGCCGGCTATGACCGAGGCTTCAGGCTTCAGAGTTTGGCCAAGTTGCATCGCGGCGGACGCCAGGTCCTTGGGACTTCGGGTGATTGGATGCAGCGAAGACGACCTCTGGGTCTGGATGGGCACCCTTCGAGAGACGTGACCGTGGAGGACCCGATACCTTGACCGCGCTATTTCGCCGGCACGGCCTAAAGGTCACCCGACAGCGGCAATGCATCTTCGAAATCCTGTACGACAACCCCACACACTCCACCGCGGACGCGATCTACGGCATCGCCAAGGGGCGGATGCCGACCATCTCCTTGAAGACCGTGTATGAAACACTGCACAGCTTGGCCGCCTTGGGACCGATCCAGCAGATCGATCTGGGTACAGATCCACCCGATTCGACCCTGATGTCGATGATCACCACCATCTGGTGTGCTCGAGCTGCGGCAGGATCGAAAATGTCGACCTGGACCTTGGTCTCCTCGCCCTGACCGCAGCCGAGCAACATGGGTTCGTGATCGGTCACACCGAGGTGATCTTCCGCGGACTCTGCCCGAACTGTGTAGGCCGCGACCCGGAGAGCCATTAGCCCTCCATTCGGTCTGTCGCCCGTCTAACAGGTCAAGGGCGTCGCAGAAGGCGCGAGAGAATCTCTTCGCTGGCGAGCCCTCCACCAATAGCTACTCGTACCGCCGCAAACGATGCCCGGGCGGCTGGTTTTGGCATGCGCTGGCCGGCAGAAGTCCTGATCGTGATCGTGGGGCCTCATCTACCTGCCGATGCTCATTCTGGGGCCGATGGGCGAACGCATCGTCGGTTGAGCCATTCCCCCAGTGCCCGCTCACCGACCGAAACGGGGAGGAGCCGCACCCCTCCCGGTGCTCCACGTCGCCCCCCCGAGACGCCCCTCCTCGGACTGCACGCGGGGGCGCGACCGGTAGCTCGAGTCCAGAATCGCGTCCGCTTCGGCTCCCCTCCCCTCGTAGAGAGCCATGCACGGTGCAGCGAAGGGGCAACGGCGGCACGCGGAAACCGAAGGCGAGGGGTACACGACGACCTCGGGGCTGAAGATCTCCCGCGCCTCGGCGGCGAGTTGACGGCCCGCCCGAATGATCTCGCTCCGGGAGCGGCGGATCCACGTGCGACGAAACAACGCGGCGGTGTCATGCACCACGCGCGCCGGGTCCGCCGGCTCGGTGGATCGGGCATAGAGGCGACGGTGCTGGGGGATGGAGCGTCCGCCGCCACTTGCCTCGTGCTGTGGCACGCCGCCTCGCTCTCGCGGTGCTTCGCCGACCGGAGGACGATCGGCGTCGCCAACCAGCAGGGCTCCTGTTGGCAGGCGCATCTCGTCGTGGATGGTCCCGGTGACCTCCATGCCGATGTAGTACTGCTCCCAGGCCCAGCAGGCCGCAACCGCCTCCTCGTCGCGCGCCAGCGCGTCGAGTGGCGTCCACTCCCGCACCACCCGGTGGCGCGTGATCCAGTAGGCGTCGTGCTCGTCCACACCCAGAAGATCCAGGCGACCCTGGTAACGGACGTGCTGGCCTCGCGCCGTGCGCAACACCGAGTCGGCACCTGCGGGGTCGGGTAGGTCGGCCGAGAAGTCCACCTCGACCAACACCGGGGCCAGTCGTTCGACCGTGGGCGCCCACTCGACGTAGTGCTCGAGCAACCGTCGTGCCGCTCCGGCCCGTACGTCGAAGCCCCGAGGCAACTCGGGTCCCAGGCGCTCGGCTTCCCGGGCCATGGCGCGTTCGAGCGCCTCGCCCACCAGCGGGATAACCACGGACCGCGTCCAGTCCCACATGCCCGGGTAGTAGTACACGGCCAACGCGTCGCGTACGCAGCGGTCCACGTCGAACGGTTCGGACGAGACGATCGGCTCCAGGTTGCGCCGCCCCCCTGCCTGGAGATCCCAGGCTCGACGGCACTGCTTGAACAGGTGCCGTTCCTTCGGAGTGAGAGTGGCCACTGTCACGGCGGCCTCGCTGCCGTCCACCGAAATCCCCCAGCATCGTCGCGCCGAGCCCAGGCTAACGACTCGGGCGGGCAAATGGCGGGGAACCCTCTGGACCAGGCAGGTGACCTACGGCCCTAACGGGGTGGAACCGTCTGGAGGACGATGCAGTCAGCAGTAGTCGCCAACAAGGAAGAGAAGGACAGGACGTGCACGCAATCCGATGGTTCAAGGAGATCAGGCTCACCGATACGCGGGCGGTCGGCGGGAAGGGCGCCAACCTCGGAGAGCTGACGGCGGGTGGGCTTCCCGTCCCGCCCGGCTTCGTCATCACCGGCGATGCCTTTCTCGGCGCCGCCGAGAGCGCCGGAGCTCGGGATCGCCTGGCGTCGCTGCTGGCAGAAGCCCGGCATGCCGACCCGGCCGGCCTCGACCGGCTCGCCGGAGAGGCCCACGACCTGCTGCACGCCCTCTCCGTGCCCGACGACCTCGCCTCGGCGATCCTTGCCGCGTACCACCAGCTTGGGTCGGGAGCGCGGGTGGCCGTGCGGTCGTCGGGCATCGGCGAGGACGCCGAAGGCACCTCCTTCGCGGGCATGAACGCCACCTTCACCAACGTGGCCGGCGACGACGAGCTGCTGGCCCGCGTCGTCGACTGCTGGGCCTCCCTGTACGGTGCCCGCTCCATCTCGTACCGGGCCAGCAAGGATCTGATGGACGAGCCCAGCATCGCCGTCGTCGTTCAGGAGATGGTGCCCGCCGAGCGATCCGGCGTCATGTTCACCGTCGACCCCTCCACGGGGGACTCGGGCCACATTGTGATTGAGGCCGCGTTCGGGCAGGGTGAGGTCGTGGTGAGCGGTCAGGTCGAGCCCGACACGTACGTCGTGGACAAGGAGGGCCCTCGGGTCCTGCACGTACGGGTCGGATCCCAGTCCTTCGAGATCGTCCGCGGTCCCGACGGCGCCGACCGACGCGTCGAGCTGGATCCGGGACAGGGTGCTCGCCGCGTTCTCAGCGATGAGGAGGTACTCGACGTGGCCCGGATCGGGCTGGCCGTCGAGGCTCACTACGGTGCGCCCCAGGACATTGAGTGGGCCATGGCCGGCGGACGCACCATGCTCGTCCAGTCCCGACCCATCACCGCCGTCGGCGGGACCCAGACGCCGACCACCGACACGGGCACCGTCCTCGTCCAGGGCCTGCCCGCCTCCTCGGGCCGAGCCTCGGGCACGGTGCGGGTGCTCCGCTCCCCCGAGGAGGGCGAGCGGCTGCTGGCCGGGGAGATCCTGGTCGCCCCCATGACCTCCCCGGACTGGGTGCCCACCATGCGCCGCGCCGCCGCGCTGGTGACCGACGGCGGGGGGATGACCTGCCACGCGGCGATCGTCTCACGCGAGCTGGGGGTGCCGTGCGTGGTGGGGGCCCGCACCGCCACCACCGTGCTGCGTGACGGCGAGGTGGTCACGGTGGACGGCGCCTCGGGCACGGTCTGCGAGGGAGCCATGGGTGCGCCGCCCGCGCCGGCCCTGGCGCCGGCGCGGGCGGCGCGGGTCTCTGGCTCGGCCGACCAACGGCCGCTCGCCACCCGCCTCTACGTGAACCTGGCCTTCGCCGAGCATGCCGAAGAGGTGGCGGCCGAGGAGGTCGACGGTGTCGGCCTGCTCCGAGCCGAGTTCATGGTGACGGACGCCCTGGCCGGCGTCCATCCGCGGTTGCTTTTAGAACGCGGCGACGAGAAGACTTTCGTCGACTCCATGGCGGCCTCCCTGCTCCGCATCACCAGAGCGTTCCAGCCCCGGCCGGTCGTCTACCGCAGCATCGACTTTCGGACCAACGAGTTCCGCAACTTGGAGGGTGGCGAGCGGTTCGAGCCGCAGGAGGAGAACCCGATGATCGGCTACCGCGGCTGCTACCGCTACGTACGTGAGCCCGACCTGTTCCGGCTGGAGCTCGACGTGCTGGCCAAGGTGCTCGAGGAGACGCCGAACATCGTGCTCATGATCCCCTTCGTCCGCACGGCCTGGGAGCTCGAGGCGTGCCTCAATGTGATTGACGGCAGCCCGCTGTCCGGATCGCTCGACGTCTGGGTGATGGCCGAAGTGCCCTCGGTGGCCTTTTGGATCCCCGAGTACGCCAGGATGGGCATCAGCGGGGTCTCGATCGGCAGCAACGACCTCACGCAGCTGATGCTGGGCGTCGATCGCGACTCGCAGATCTGCGCCGATCTGTTCGACGAGGCCGACCCTGCCGTGCTCGATGCCATCGGGAGGATCGTTTCGGGATCTGCCGCGGCGGGGATCACCTCGTCGCTGTGTGGCCAGGCCCCGTCCAATCGTCCGGCTTTCGCCGAGCACCTCGTGCGCCTCGGCATCACGTCGGTGTCGGTCAATCCCGACGCCGTCGACGCGGTCCGCGCGTCGGTGGCGCGAGCCGAGTGGCGGCTGCTCCTCGAGTCGACCCTTCCCGGACGCCCCAGCGGTCGCACCGGCTTGGCTCCCCGCCGAACGCCTCGCCGCCCACACTGATCCGGCGTCGTTCGGGCGGGTCGCCGGTCGGGCTCACATCCAGCTGCGTAGCGGGCGTAGGATGGGGATCTTCTTGCGCTGGTGACCGGCCATCCTCATGAGGATGTCGTCCAGCATGGCGATGGCCATGTCCACGTGGGGTCCCTTGTTCAACATGATGCACTCCGCCTGCTGGGCCATCGCTGCATCGGTCACCTCGGCGCGCGAGGGTCGCCCGGTCCGGGCGAGCTTGTCGAGCACCTCGGTGGCCCAGATCACCGGAAGGTGGGCCGCCTCGCAGAGCCAGAGGATCTCCTCTTGGACCTCCGCCAGCCTGGGGTAGCCTCCTTCCACGGCGAGGTCGCCGCGGGCGATCATCACACCGACGGTCGGAGAGCGCATCGCCTCCAACAACAGGTCTGGAAGGTGGTGGAAGGCCTGCGCCGTTTCGATCTTCAAGATGAGCGGTACCGACCCCGCAGACACGCGCCGCAGCTCTTCTCTCACCATCTCGATGTCGCCCTCGTGGCGCAGAAACGACAGGGCGACCATGTCCGCCCGGCGTGCGACGAACTCGAGCAGTGGCCTGTCCGCCGCCGTCACGATGGGGACGTCCAGGTCGGTGTCGGGCAGATTGATCCCCTTCCCCGAGCGAAGCCGGGACCCACGGGAGGAGGCAATCAGGACACGCACGTCGACGTGGTCGTCGCACACCCGCTCGACCGCGCCGGTGATCTTGCCGTCGTCGAGCAGCACCCGGTGACCCACCCGCAGGACGGACAGCGCCTCGGGCAGCGTGCACCCCAGCGTCGCCGTCCCGGGGATCCCCGCCCGCCACGGCCGAGCGGGCGCGCTCTCGCGGGTGACCCGCAAGACGTCTCCCGGCCGCAGGACGTGGAACTGCTCGACCTCGGGCAACAGCCCCACGATCGTCCGATCCTCCCCACTCGAAAGGACGGTGCCCGTAACGACGTACGTGGTATCCCACACCTCGGCGCGACACCAACCCGGACCCGTCGCCACGACGAAGAGCCGCCTGGTCGACCCCCGCGTGTCGACCAGGTCGACGCGATCACCGAGACGTCGACGCTCCACCCAGGTCGGATCGACCGGAAGGACGGCCCCGGGCGCGCCCGTGTCCGAGTCCCGACCGGCGAGCATGACGCTGGCCGGGGTCACGGCGACACCGCGGAGGTCGCGCTCGGGGCGCAGACGGGACACCCGTGGCCCGGGTTCGAGAGGGCCGGTCCGGAGCTTCGGTCCCGGGAGATCGACCGAGATCCGACATGATCGGTGGGTCTCCACGACGGCCTTCTCCACGTTGTCCGCCATCTTCTCCCACAACCTAGGGCCGTCGTGCGCGCCGTTGATCCGGGCTATGTCCATCCCCCGGCTCACCAGGCACCGCACCAGCCCGTAGTCGTCGGCCGCCTCGGTCGGCAAGGTGACCATGATCCTCGGGACTCGTCCCTCGGGCCGCGGACCGAACAGGGCGTCGGCATTCGCGTCCAACGCAGCCCGTCCGGCCTTGAAGTCGGGGACGTCGGGCGGCAGGCCCGGCCTCCTCCCTTGCGCCGCCGCGCTCACGGCCAGGACGGTGGCCATGACGTGCGGCTCGCAACGGCCAAGCGACGACAGACCCCGTTCGCTCAGCTGCCGCTGGAGTGCACGGACGTCATGGCGCCGAAGGGCCAGGTAGTGGCAGAGGTTCACCGCGTCGAACCGATGGCTCGGGTGGACCAGCTCGATCTTCTCGGTCTCTGCGCGCACCGACGCCTCGAGCTCGTCCCTGATCGCCTGCAGCTCGGACGACAAGGGGTCGGCACCGCCACGTCGCACGCCCCTGCCGTCGTGCCACCAGCGCCGGGAGCGCGCCGCCAGCGACTCTCGGACCCGTGTGCGCCGCATGCACTCCACTCAAGGGCCCCGCCCACCGTGTGTCTAGGGGCGAAGGTCCCATGCGCTCGGACCTCGGCCGGCGGGCGTCGGTCCACCCATCACACAAGAGCGTTGACCGCTCGGAGATTGCGCCGCGTGCAGTCGCGGAGCCAGTGCAGGGCGAGCGGGGAGAGCCGGTCGCACACCCAGTCCCAGTGCAGTGAGACCATGTCGCCCGGCCGGACATCGGCTGCCAGAGGGGTCCCGTCGAGGACCCGTCTGGCCCCCTCGGCCTGCTCGCCTCCGAGAAACAGCCGTGACCCCTCGACGCACAGTCTCCTGCTCCGGACCGTCACGATCTCACCGGTGACCGCTTCGACGCGCCCCCAGCGGATCCGGCAGCGGTCGAGAACCTCGAGTGGTGGGCCGTCCCTCCCGGCACGCAGGAGCCCAAGCCACGGGTAGACGGCGAAGACGTGAAAGCTGTGCTGCGGCGTGCCCCTCGACTCGGGCGAAACCGCAGCGCCGGGGCCCTGAGCGTCCTCGGAGGCGAAGCAGTCGTCGACCGTCGCCCTCAGGGCGGACGCGGGCACCTGCAACAACAACTCGTTACCGATCCAGTAGGCCTCGACGACTCGGGGGTCGAGGGGATCGGCGATGCCGTTGCACCGGGCGATCAGCCGCAGGTACGGCCACGCTCCCTCGAACCGGGCGGCCAGACGGCTCAGACCGTCGAGATCGGTGGCCGGTGCAGCCGCCCCGATCAGTGCGCCCGAGTCCGGAGGCCCGCAGTAGCCCAGGGCGTTGGGAGGATACGCGTAGCGGGCGAAGAGGATCGGGCCCGGTTCCCGTGTGGTCGGCTCCGCCGTCACGCCGGGGATCGGCGACGTACGGCGCCGGCCGCACCACCGACGGCAGCCCGTCGCAGCTCGGCCGCTACGGCCTCGGCTTCGGCCCTATCCACCCGGTTGATGGCATACCCGCTGTGGACGACGAGCCACTCGCCGGGCTCGGGTGCAGGGGGGTCCAGGGCGAGCAACGAGACGCGGTGCACGACGCCGTCGACGTCCTCGACGTCGACTTCTTCGACCCCGGTCCTGCGCACCACCCGGTGCAGGCGGCTCACGCACACGACGTGACCGCCCTGATCAGGTCCAGTACCGTCCGGGCGGCACCCTCGACGCCCGCTTCCACAGCGGGGCTCAGGCCCGTTCCCTGGCCGAATTGGTCCCCTTCTATGCCGACCACGACCACCCGCCCCGGCGCGTCACCGACGACCTGGGCGAGCCGGAGCACCCCGCGGAGACCGATCCCGTGCGTGCTGGTCGCCCGGTCGTCCTCGCCGCTCGTCGCCGTCAGGTCGACCACCCGGACGGTGCCTGGGACGGCGCCAGAGCGGATGGCATCGATCACGACGGCGAGGTCGGCGGCATCCCACCGCCCGAGCAGGTCGAGTGGCTCGGCCACGGGCCCGATGTCGACCACGGCCGGCGCTCGGGCGGCCACAGCGGCGGCGACCCGCGGGCCGGCGCCGTCGTCGTGCCGGTACTCATTCCCCAGACCGGCCACCACGATCCTCGGCCGCCGCAGGTCGGCGACCACGGCCCCGACCGGGCCCGGGCCGGGCCGGCTCATCCGGGCACCACCGTGACATGGAGGAAGTGGGCCGCGCACGAAATGCACGGATCGTGATTGCGCACGGTCTGCTCGCACCTCCACCGCAGCTCGTCGTCACCCAGCTCCAGAGCCTCCTGGGCCACGCGACGCAGGTCCGCCTCAATGGTGATCTGGTTCTGGGAGGTCGGGGGCACGATGCGAGCGCTACGGATCGTCCCCGATCCGTCCACCTCGTACCGGTGCAGCAACAGCCCACGGGGTGCCTCGGTGACGCCGGTCCCCGATCCTTCACGAGGCAAGACGGCGAGCGCCGGGGGGTCGGGAGGCATGTACGACTCGACCAGCGACAGCGCCTCGTCGCAGGCGAACACCAACTCGACGGCCCGCACGACGATGCTGCGGAACGGGTTGGTGCACACCGGGCCCAGACCCCCCGCCGCTGCCGCCTCGCTGGCGAGGGGGGGAAGTGACCCGGCGTTGAGCGCGTAGCGAGCCAAGGGGCCGGTGAGGTAGGCGTCGCGTCCACCGAGCCGGGCGTGCAGCGCGGTGGAACGGGCCACGTGCTCCTCGACGATCAGGTCGGACAGCTCGGCCGGGCTCAGATCCAGCCCCTCTGACGACGCCGGACGGCCGGCCTCAATGGCATACCGACCGACGTCGCGCAGTGCCACGAAACGGTAGTCACCGCTCACGTCGGGGAAGTCAAAGCCGGCCACCCACTCGACGGTGGCCAACGCGTGGTCTCGGGCCTCTCGCAAGGGCACCGCCAGCGCGGCCACCGATGCAGGGTCCGGTGCCCGATAGAAGCCGCCGATCCGAACATTGACGGGGTGCACGGCCCGTCCGCCCACCGTCTCCATCACCAGGTTGCCGGTGCGCTTGAGTGCCAGGCCCCGCTCCACCGAGGTGCGGTCGCGCTCGGCGAGCTCGACCGCATCGGCGCAACCGAGAAAGTCGGGGGCGTGCAGGAGGTAGACGTGGAGCGCATGGCTCTGTATCCACTCCCCGCAGTAGAGCAGCCGGCGCAGGGCCCGTACCCGCTCGTCGACGACGACCCCGCAGGCGTCCTCCATGGCGGCACACGCGCTCAGCTGGTACGCCACCGGGCAGATGCCACAGATGCGCGCCGTGATGTCGGGGGCCTCGGTGAAGTGGCGACCCACCAGGAGGGCCTCGAAGTAACGGGGCGGCTCGAAGATCTGGAGGGCGACGTCGGTCACCTCGCCGTCTCGGACCACCACCCGCAGGGATCCTTCGCCCTCGACCCGGGACAGGCCGTCCACGCCGATGGTGCGCGACCGGCCCGAACCATGGCTCACTGCTTTCCCTCGGGCGAGGCGCGGCGGAGGGTGCCGCCGAAGGAGACCGGGACGGGACCCCCCTGGGCCGCCGACTCGTCCCGGAAGGAAGGGGCGCCGGCGTTGAAGGTGCGGAACAGCCGTGACACCTCGACCGGTGCCATGCCCCCGGATCGCAAGCGGGCGGCCAGCGAAGAGGTGTTGGCGGTGGTGGCCGGCCCGAAGCAGCCGAAGCAGCCGCGACCGACGGTGGGACACAGGGCGCCGCAGCCCGCCCGGGTCACCGGACCGAGGCAGGCTCTGCCCTCGGCAACGAGGAGGCACACTGTGCCACGGCCCTTGCACTCCTGACAGACCGAGTGCCCGGGGATGACCGGTCGACGACCCACCAGCGCAGCGGTGACCACCTCGAGCAACTGGCGCCGGTCGATGGGGCAGCCGTGCAGCTCGAAGTCGACGTCGACGTGGGCGGATATCGGGGTGGAGGTCTCCAGGGCGTCGATGTACTCGGGATGGGCGTAGACGGTCTGCTTGTACTCCCCGGTAGCGGCGAAGTTGCGCAGACCCTGGATCCCTCCGGCGGTGGCGCACGCCCCGATGGTGACCAGGCGATGCGAACTCGCCCGCACCTCTTCGATCCGCCGGGCATCGTCGGGGGTCGTGATGGAGCCCTCTACGAGGGACACGTCGTACGGCCCCGAAACGGTGGCACGGGACATCTCGGTGAAGTGGGCAATGCGGACCGCGCCAGCCAACGCCAAGAGCTCCTCCTCGCAGTCGAGCAGGGAGAGCTGGCAGCCGTCGCAGGAAGCGAACTTCCACACGGCCAGCGTCGGACGGTGGTCGATGGTCCCCCGGCCGCTCGGCGCAGCACCGGCAGGAACAATGCCCGATGCGCCCGGCGGGCTCACAGCTCACGCTCACTCAGCAGGTGGGCCACCGCTCCGGCGTACGGCAAGACCGGGCCATCGCGGCACAAGAGGTACGGACCGAGCTGGCAGTGCCCGCACCACGCCACCGCACACTGCATGTTTCGCTCCAGGGAGACCAGGATCCGATCGGGATCCACCCCCTGGGCGATCAGGGCGCGGGCGGTGAACCGCATCATGATCTCCGGTCCGCAGACCAGCGCCGCGGCGCGGGACGGATCGAAGCCGGCCTGATCCAGCAGCGAGGTCACCAGGCCCACGTGGCCGGCCCACTGCGGCCCGGGGACGTCCACCGTGACGGCCAACCGGGCGCCCCCCCGGGCCCACGCCTCGAGATCCCGTGGGAAGATGATCTGCGCCGGCTCGCGGGCGCCGACGATCACGAAGACTCTGCCCCCGCCCTGGCGCTGGCGATCCAGCAGCTCGCGCACGGCGCCACGCAGCGGGGCGAGGCCGATGCCTCCGGCCACCACCACCACGTCGTTCCCCGGGCCGGTGGCCGTCCCCACCCCCCAGTCGGTCCCGAACGGTCCTCGCACCCCGACCAGGTCGCCGACCTGGGCCCCGCACAGCGCGTGGGTCACCGGCCCGATGTCGCGCACGGTGTGCTGGAGCGGGACCCCCTCATCCGGCGCGCTGCTCACCGAGAGGGCGGCTTCACCGATCCCGAACGCGGTGACCATGTTGAACTGCCCCGATCGGAAGGCCATCGGAACGCCCTCCAAGGGAGCGAGCCGGAGGGTCGTCACGTCGTCGGTCTCGCGGTGGCACCCCACGACCCGGTGGGCGACGGGGGTCATGGTCCCCTTTCCGCCAGACCCACCCTTGCCGGCGGCTGCGACCGGTCCCACAAGGGTGGGGTCAGTGCGCACCGTCGTGCCCGTACAGGTCGAGCAGGCGCACGCGGGTCACCTGCAAGCGTTCGAGAAGCACCGCGCTCACCCGCTTCATCAGGGCATAGCCCAGCGTCGGGTCGGCCTCCGCCTTCGCCCGCAGGCACGCCCCGTCGACGGCGGTGGCCGCCACCGGTTCGACGGCGCGGGCGTCGAACTGCCAGCGATAGGGCGGGACGAGCCAGCTCCATCCGACCACGGCGCCCGGGCCGACGGTCTCCAGCACGATCGGTCCGCTCCCCGGCGAGTGCACCTCAATCGCGACACGCCCCCGCCGCACCAGGTAGAGCGTGTCGGCCGGGTCGCCCTCGGCCAGGAGCAGCGCGCCCGGCTTGAACGCAACGTTGTGCGCGCATCCCGCGACCTGGGCCACCGCGTCTCCCGGCAGTCCGCTCAGCAGGGGGTGGGCCGAAACGAGCTCGGCCAGCGTGGTCGTCACGAGGTCACCCCGGTCCGGCACGGACGGCGCCGTCACTGTCCCTGAGGGCCTGCGCCTCCTCGGTGAGGTCGATCCCCACGGGGCACCAGGCGATGCAGCGCCCGCACCCGACGCAGCCCGACGTGTCGAACTGGTCCCACCAGGTGGACAGCTTGTGGGTCAGCCATTGGCGATAGCGCGAAGAGGTCGACGCCCGCACCGCTCCTCCATGGAGGTAGGAGTGGTCGAGATCGAAGCAGGAGGACCAGGTCCGATGGCGGCGGATCTCGCCGGTCAGGTCGGTCGTGTCGCGCACGTCGCTGCAGAAGCAGGTCGGACAGACGAGCGTGCAGTTCCCGCAGGCCAGGCACCGCTCGGCCACGTCGTCCCAGCGGGGATTGTCCAGGTTGCGGGCCAACAGCGCCGCCAAGCCTTCGGTCTCGAGCTTCCGGGACATCGCGGTCGCGGCGTCACGCAGCATCCGGTCTCGGGCGGTGTCGTCCGCCTCGGTCGGGGCGGTGGCGGCGATCCCCGCCAGGACCTCGGCTCCGCGATCGGAACCCACCCGGAGGACGAACCGGTGCCCGTCGGCGTCGTCCAGCTCGCTCAGTGCCAGATCGAACCCGTGATCGGCCCCCGGCCCGGTCCCCATCGACGTGCAGAAGCAGGTGGCGGAGGGAGCGCCGCACTCGGCGACGACGACGAAGGCCCCGCCGCGGCGATCCGCGTAACGCGGGTCCGTGGCCGGGCCGTCTCGCAACACCCGGTCGAGGACGTCCAGGGCGGCCAGCTCACACGGTCGCGCCCCGATGACGGCGATGGGTGGCCCGGGAGATTCGGGTTCGGTGAAGGTGATCTCGCCGCCCTCCACGGTGGCCCGCCACAGCTCCTGGCTCGGGGGGAACATCTCGGCCTTCCACGATCCCGGGCCGACGGCCCAGGAGAACAGGGCGTCGTCGTCCCCCCGCTCGAGTCGGTAGTGGCCCGGGGCCTGCTCGTCGTGGAACCCGGCCGGCAGGTCGGCCACGGAGGACACCACACCGGGGACGATCGCACCCTCGCGCACCACCGGTCCCCTCGTATCGTACCCGAGGTCCCGTAGAGTCCCGATGAGCCGGTCGAGCCCGTCCATCCCGGTCACCACGGCGTCGCCGATCCGCATCGCCCTAGGTTACGGCCGCCGCGCCACCGGGCAACAGGGCCGATCGTCACCTGGCGGTAGGCCCCGCGGTGGCGCCCTACGCTGGACCCACAGCCCTTGGCGGATCAGCCGCAGGGAGGAGAGGACGAACGACATGGAGCTCGACGGGCACCACCGGGCAACGGTGGCGAAGATCTTCAACCATCCCACGAGTCACAACATCCAGTGGCATGACGTCCTGTCCCTTCTGAACAAGGTGGCGACCGTGACCGAGGACCGTGACGGGAGGTACAAGGTGACCCTGGGTCCCGAGACGGAGACGTTCGACGTCGGACGGCATCATGATCTCGACGAGCAGCAGATCGTCGACCTGCGCCGGATGCTACGGGGCGCCGGAATCGCCCCTTAGCCGGCGTTTCCTGATCGCGGCTGACGCTCCGCTACAGCTGCGCGCAGACCGCCTTCACTTCGGTGTAGGACTCAAGGACCTGGTGACCCATCTCTCGCCCCCACCCCGACTGCTTGTAGCCGCCGAACGGCAGCGCAGCGTCGAAAATGTTGTAACAGTTGATCCAAATCGTGCCAGCTCTGATCTTTTTGGCCAATGCATGCGCCTTGGAAATATCCTTGGTCCAGATCCCCGCTCCCAGGCCGTAGGGCGTATCGTTCGCCACCGTGGCAATCTCGTCCAGGCTCTGAAACGGAGCCGCTACCACCACGGGGCCGAAGATCTCTTCCCGCACCACCCGCATGTCGGGACGGGTATTCGTCAGCACGGTGGGCTCGACGAAGTAGCCACGGTGACCATGCCGGCCTCCTCCGGTCAATGCGGTCGCCCCGTCGCTCATTCCAGAGTCGAGGAACCCGGTCACGCGTTGGAGTTGTTCGTCGGAGACCAGTGGACCCATCTGAGTCCCGGGGTCGAGACCGTCGCCGAGCTTGATGGACTTGGCGATCTCCGCCACTCCGGCCACCACCTCATCGAAGCGATCGCCCTGGACGAAGAGCCGCGAACCGGCGACACAGCACTGGCCGTGATTGAAAAAGATTGCATTCGCCGCGCCGGCGATCGCCACATCGGGATCGGCATCGGAAAAGACAATGTTGGGGCTTTTGCCGCCGAGCTCGAGCGTGAGCTTCTTGAGATTCCCCGCGGCGGCATGGACAATCAGCTTGCCGACCTCTGTAGAGCCGGTGAAGGCGACCTTGTCGACTCCGTCATGCGCCGCCAGTGCCGCGCCAGCCGTCTCCCCGAAGCCCGTAACAACGTTGACGACTCCGTCAGGAACTCCTGCCTCAGCGATGAGCTCTGCGAGACGTAGTGCCGAAAGCGGCGTCTGCTCCGCTGGCTTGAGAACCACACAGTTGCCGGTCGCGAGGGCAGGGCCGAGCTTCCAAGCCGCCATGAGCAGCGGGAAGTTCCAGGGGATGATCTGGCCAACGACGCCGACGGGCTCACGCAGGGTGTACGCGTGGAAGTTAGCGCCGGGAGCGTAGGGTACGGAGATGTTGATGGAGTTGCCCTCGATCTTGGTGGCCCATCCCGCCATGTAGTGGAAGAGGTCGGCTGCCAATGGAACGTCGGCTGCCTGTGCGACACCGAAAGGCTTGCCGTTGTCGAGCGTCTCGAGCTGCGCCAACTCATCAACGTGTTCGAGGATGAGGTCACCGATCCTCCAGATGAGCCGACCCCGTTCAGACGGAGTCATGTGGGCCCACGGGCCGTCCTCAAAGGCGCGCCGCGCCGCGCGCACCGCCCGATCAACATCCTCTGCGTCACCCTCAGCCACACTGGCCAGCGCCTCACCCGTTGCGGGATTCGGAGTGACGAAGGTTCGCCCGGAGGCTGCGTCAACCCATTTGCCGTCAATGAACAGCTGTCGGTCGGTGGCAATAAAATCGTCGACCCGCTTGTCGATCGTGATAGTCATGACTCTCCCTTCTCGGCCTGCCAGGAAACGGCCACGGCCCTGTCAAGACGTCTAGCGCTGGCGCCAACCTAGGCGCCTGCGCCTGTACTGAGGTCAACGCTACTCCTGAGTCCGGTGACGACCAAGGGGGTTTCGCCCGGCGCTTGCCGGGTTCAGATCGCCCTACCCGGATTGAGGATGCCGAGGGGATCCAAGGCGTGCTTCACGCGGCGCATGGCGTCGAGCACGTCCTCGCCCAACTGCTCCTTCAGCCACGGCCGCTTCAACGTGCCGATGCCGTGCTCGCCGGAGATCGTGCCTCCGAGGGCTATGGCCAGGTCCATCACCTCGCCGAAGGCCAACTCGGCCCGGGCCACTGCGGCGGCATCGTCGTGGTCGAAGACGACGAGCGGGTGGAAGTTGCCGTCACCGGCATGGCCGATGGTGGCGATGAGGGTGTCACGTCGCTCGGCCACTCGCTCAATGCCCAGGATCAGTTCGGCCACGCGTGGAAGGGGCACCCCCACGTCCTCTATGAGGACGGTCCCCAATCTCTCCACGGCGGGGATCGCCATGCGGCGAGCCGCCATCAGCTGCGCGCCCTCGTCCTCATCGTCGGTCGAGTACGCCTCGTCGGCTCCGGCCGCCCGGCACGCCCCGATCATGGCATTCACCTCCGCCAGTCCCTGCTCTCCCCCGGCATCGGACTGTCCCAACAAGAGGGCCTGGCAGTCGCCCAATCCCAGGTGGAACTGTTGATCGACGGCGGAGACCGATGTGCGGTCCATCAACTCCAACACGGCGGGGCATCCTCCCGCGGCGATGGACGAGATGGCACGGCCCGCCCCTTCGGCTTCGGGGAACACCGCCACCATGGTGGTCGCGGGGGGTGGTGGCGGACGCAGACGCAGGATGACCTCGGTGACGACTCCCAGGGTGCCCTCGCTCCCGGTGAAGAGGCGCTTCAGGTCGTAGCCGGCCACATCCTTTATCGTGCGTCCGCCCAGGCGGAGCGCCCTTCCATCGGCCAGCACCACTTCCATGCCCAAGACGTAGTCGGTCGTGACGCCGTACTTGACGCAGCACAGTCCGCCGGCATTGGTCGCCACATTCCCGCCGATGCTACAGATCTCGAAGCTCGACGGGTCGGGTGGGTACCAGAGCCCGTGCGCGCGGGCAGCCTCCTTGACCTCGGCATTCAAGGCGCCGGGCTGGACGACGGCCAGCCGGGCGGGCGCGTCGATCTCGATCTTGGCCATGCGCTCGGTCGACAAGGTGATGCATCCCTCGACGGCAGCCGAACCTCCCGAGAGTCCCGTACCCGCCCCGCGGGTCACGACCGCAACCCCGTGGGCGCTCGCCCAGCGCAGCGCGGTCTGCACGTCGGCCGTGCACGTCGCTCGCACCACCGCCAGCGGGTGACCGGCATCGGGGCAGTTGGAACGGTCGAAGCGATAGCTCTCCACGACATCGGGATCGCTGACCAGCGCGCCTGGTGGCAGGTCGGCTGCCAGCTCCTCCAACGTGTGGTGCACAGAGGAATGCTAGGGCCGCCGACGGGCGGCGCCGAACAACGACGTGGTGAGGCGGGGTCAGGGTCGGTGCCTAGCGTGTCAGGTGGAACGGCACATCCGCCACCGCGATGCCCGCATGGCGCTCGAGCCCCCGCCGCAGCCGGTGTCCAAGCCGATCATGCAGCAGGCGGTGCCACAGGCGGCGCACCCGGATCTCGGGCACGACCACGGTGAGCGTCAGATCCGATCGTTGCGAATGGAGCGCTTCGATGTAGTTGACGATCGGTCCCACGACGGCCCGGTACGGCGACACCACGACCTCGAGGGGCACATGTGCCCCCCAGCGGTCCCACGCCTCTTGGAACCGCTCCGCCTCAATCTCCTCCGGGCTCACGTGAAGCGCGAGGGTTGGTTGGCCAAACGACACGGCATAGGAGAGCGCCCTGAGGCTCGGGCGGTCGATCCTCGCCATGGGCACCACCAGGAGGTGGTGCACGCCCCCCGGGTATATGACCACGTCGGGGGGCAACGAGGTGCGAGCCGACGACGGGACCAGCTCCAGATCCTGCGTCAGATCCTGGGACAGGCCGGTCTCCCGCTCGACGGAGACATAGTGCGCCTTGATCCGCAGGAGCAGCACAGTCACCAGGGGCACGGCGGCGACGACGACCCAGGCTCCGCCGACGAACTTGGTCACCGCCGCGGTCACCAGCACCAGGCCGGACGCTACGGCGCCGACGCCGTTGACCACCATGCTCTTGCGCCAGTGCGCAGTGCGCAGACGCCTCCAGTGCGCCACCATGCCGGCCTGGGACAGGGTGAACGCCAGGAATACACCTACGGCGAACAGTGGGATGAGCGACTCGGTCTGGCCGTGAAAGGCCACGAGGATGAGCGTCGACGCCAATCCCAACAGAATGATGCCGTTGCTGAAGGCCAGCCGATCGCCCATCCGCAGAAAGCTCCGCGGGGCGTGGTCGTTGCGGGCCATGAAGAACAGCACACGAGGGAGGTCGTTGAACGCCGTGTCGGCGGCAAACATCAGTTCCAACGCGGTAGCGGCCTGAATGAACCCGTAGAGGACGCCGCGGCCGAACACGCCCGCGGCGAGCTCGGACAGGAGGGTCTGGTTGCCCGTCGGTACCAGTCCCTGCAGGTGGATGAGCGCCACCAGGCCCACGAACAGCACGATGAGGATCCCGACCATGCAGGTCAGCGTGGCCCGGGCGTTGCGCCACTGCACCGGCCTGAACACCGGAACTGCGTTGGAGACCGCCTCAATTCCGGTCATGGACGTTGCCCCCGATGCGAAGGCGCGCAGGACGAGCAGCGGCGTCAGCACCGAGAGCACGGTCAGGTGGGGTGGCGGCACGGCGGTGAACCCTCGGCTGGCCACCTCGCTGAACCCCCCCACGATCAGCACCGCCATGGCCACGAGAAACAGGTACGTCGGAAGGGCGAAGAGATTGCCGGCCTGGCGCACGCCCCGCAGGTTGCCCGCCACCAGGATGGCGATCACCAGCACGCCCAGCGCCACGGCGTCGGGGCGCAAACTCGGGATCGCCGAGGTGACCGACGCCACGCCGGCGGTCACCGAGACCGAGACGGTCAGGATGTAGTCGATGATGAGCCCGGTCGCCGCGGCGAGCCCGAGGACCTCTCCCAGGTTGTCGGTCGCCACGATGTAGGACCCGGCTCCCGAGGGATAGGCGCGGATGGTCTGGCGGTAGGAAACGCCGACGACGACCATCAGAGTGAGCAGACCGAACGCCAGTGGCAGCTCGAGGGCCAATCCCTTGCTGCCGGCCAGGACGAGCACCGTGATCATCGCCTCGGGGCCGTAGGCCACCGACGACAGCAGGTCGCCGGAGAGCACCGGAAGGGCGATGAGCTTCCGCATCCGCTCGTGGACCACGGCCGAGCTGGCCAGCGAAGGGCCCAGGAGCGCCCGGCGCAGCCGATGCGTGGCCCGGGCCGGCATGGAGCGGTCGGACTGCGTCGCCTCCGAGGCCACGAGCTCCCGGGGGCCTTCGACCCGGAACATCGCGATAGGAGCGAAGCGCCCGAAGCGCGAGACCGTGGGGGTCTCCCCCGAGCGTTGTAGGGACGGGTCCACGGGGAGCGGTGCCGACGGTCCGCTCGAAGCGGCCCGCCAGCGTTGACCGAGACGGCTCAGGGCGACCAGCTCCTCTTCGCTCAGCGCGGGCAGCGATTCGGAGACACTGGGACTCGAAGACGGCGGCTCGGGCGACCCGAGAAGGTCTGCGTTCACCGCTCGACCGCAAAGATGCTCACCTGGCCACATGCCCTTCGTCGTTGCTCGCTCCAAAAGCTAAACCTCCGGGACGCATCTGACTCGGGCCTTTCGGCCCTACCGAAGAGCCGAAGGCGCTGGTCAAGCTGACCTCGGGGCATCCGAGCCCGCGCCCGCGGGAGAGCCCGGCAAGGACACGCGACGCAGGTATGGAACAGGACATCCGACTCGGCAGGATCGCCGGGGTTCCCGTCGGCATCAACTGGAGCATTCTGGTCATCTTCTGGCTCCTCGCATGGGAGCTCGCCGACTTGGTCCTGCCCGGCTACCACCCGCACCGGTCGGCGGCCGTCTACTGGGTCGCAGCGATCGTCGCGACCGTCCTGTTCTTCGCCTCCCTGCTCGCCCACGAGGTGTCCCACGCCGTCGTTGCCCGACAGAGCGGCATCAAGGTCCGGCGCATAACCCTTTGGTTGTTCGGCGGGGTCTCCGAGCTCGAGAGCGAGGCCTTGACCCCCGGGGCGGACTTCCGCATCGCCGTGGTCGGCCCGCTCACCAGCTTCGTGCTCGCCGGGATCTTCGGGGCACTCGCCTCCGTCCTCCCCAAGGGAGGCGGGACCGAGGCGGTCCTCGTGAGCGCCTTGGGGTGGTTGGCGTGGATCAACGTCCTCCTCGGCGGGTTCAACCTGATCCCGGCGGCACCGCTCGACGGCGGTCGGGTGTTGCGCGCCGCCCTTTGGAAGCACAGCGGCGACCGCGAGCGCGCCGCCACAACTGCGGCGCACACCGGCCTGGTCTTGGGCTACGTCCTGGTGCTCCTCGGTATTCTCGAATTCCTCACCGTCGGGCTGTTCGGACTGTGGTACGTCTTTTTGGGATGGTTCCTCCTGGCCGCCGCTCGCGGTGAAGAACGCGCCGCGGTGATGCGAACGTCGCTGTCGGACGTCCACGTCCGCGACCTCATGACCTGCAATCCGATCACGTTCCCTTCGGGCATGACGGTCGCCGAACTGCTCGACGACCCTCACCGCTACCGGTTCGGCACCTATCCGCTCACCGCACCTGACGGGCAGCTCCAGGGCCTGACCACCATGAGCAGAGTTCGAGACGTCCGTGCCGACCGCCGCCGGTCGACCCGCTTGATCGACACCGCCTGCCCGCTGTCCGAGGTGCCCGTGGGCGCACCGGGTGAGCCAATCCCCGAGCTCCTCCGGCGCATGCAGGCGTCACCGGACGGAAGGGCCGTGGTCATGGACGGGACCGGACATCTGGTGGGCATCGTCTCACCGAGCGACATCGCCCGCTTCGTGCAACTCTCCATGCTGCGGACCCGGGCACGCAGGTCCCGAGCGGTCTGACCAAGGTGAGAAGATGGCGGGATGTCTCAGTACTCGATCCGGCTCCTCGTGGCCGACGTCGACGGCACCCTGGTCACACAGGAGAAGGTCCTCACGGAGCGCACGGTCGCCGTGGTACACGCGCTCCACGCGGCCGGCGTGCTCTTCGCGGTGACCAGCGGCCGACCTCCTCGGGGCATGTCGATGTTGATAGAGCCGCTTGCGATCTCCACCCCGGTCTCGGCCTTCAACGGTGGACTGATCGTCGAGCCAGACATGACCGTCATCGAACAGAAGGAGATACCCGACGAACTGGTGAGCCCGATGGTGGATCTGATGGAGACGTTCGGCCTGACCGCCTGGATCTACCGGGGCGCCGAGTGGTACGTGCGAGACCCGGCCGGACCACACGTCGAACAGGAGGCGGCCACCGTCGGATTCCGGCCCACCCTGACGGACACGTTCGCCGGTCTCAGCGACACGGTGGCCAAGATCGTGGGTGTGAGCGACGATCCCGAGGCCATGGCCCGGGCCACCCAAGCCGCTCGGGACCAGTTCGGTGACCACGTCACGGCGGCGCAATCACAGCCGTATTACCTCGACGTCACCCACCCCGACGCCAACAAGGGCAGCGTGGTGAAGTTCCTGTCGGCCCGTTTCGACGTAGCGACCTCGCAGATCGCCACGATCGGCGACATGCCCAACGACGTGTTGATGTTCGCTCACTCCGGGCTGAGCATCGCCATGGGAAACGCCTCCACCGAGGTGCAACGCTCCGCTCGTGCGGTCACCACCACCAACCAGGACGAAGGCTTTGCGCGAGCGGTCGAGAAGTTCATACTGCCGGCGACGGACCGCAAGCAGTCACCGTGAATTGACCGCGGCATCACTCTGGAAGGTGGCACACGGCTTCCACGTTGTTCCCGTCGGGGTCTCGGACAAAGGCGCCGAAGTAGTTCGGGTGATACTCCGTCCACAACCTGGGCGTGTGCAGGACCTCCGCGCCCAGGGCCGCCGCCGCGTCGGCGAACGCCACCACGGCGGCTCGATCGGGTGAGGCGAACGCGATGTGACTCTCACGAAACCCCTCGCCGGTCGCCTGCGGGCCGATCCAGAACTGCGGCTTGCCGGCGACGCCGAAGCCGATGACCTCCCCGAAGTCCATCGCCCGCGTGCCCCCGATCGTCGCGAGAACGGCATCGTAGAACCTTGCGCTGGCGGCGACGTCAGCACACTGGATGGAGATGTGATCGATCACAGGAGACATCCTGACACGCTCGTTCTCACCACGAGGGGTCTTCGGACACGTCGGCGTCACGGTAGGCCCGATCCGCGTATTCCGACACCATTCGTTGGGCCGTGAAAAAAGGGCCGTTCAGGGCGATGGCGAAGCGTCGCACGGCGAGGAATCCGTCGGGATCCCGGTAGTAGAGCGGTGCCACCGTCTCCTCCAGCACCCGGTAGAGGAAGCCGGCGTCCAGGGCGTCCACCTCCGGATCCCCGATGGGCCGAACCACACCGGTGCCGAGGTCGCTGCCGATGGCCCAGCCGGTGATCCCCTCCACATCTCCTTCCAACCACCAGCCGTCGAGCACGCTGATGCTGGGAACGCCGTTGAGCGCCGCCTTCATGCCGCTCGTCCCCGATGCCTCATGGGGTGCGACCGGAGTGTTCACCCAGACATCGACCCCCGCCACCAACATGGACGCGAGCTCCATACCGTAATCTTCGAGGTACACGACGGTCACGGCGCCGGCCAGCTGGCGAGCGGCGGTGTTGATCCGCTGGATCAACTGCTTGCCCGAGTCGTCCTGGGGATGGGCCTTGCCGGCGTAGATCACCTGCAGCGGACCCACCTGGTCGGCCAACGTGCGCAGTCGCTCCGGCTGGGAGAGGAGAAGATCGTTGCGCTTGTAGGGCGTTGCTCTTCGAACGACACCAAGCGTGAGCGACCCCGCATGGAGGATGAGCCCGGTCCGGCGCGCCACCTCATCCACCATGATCTGCTTCGCTTCGGCGTGTGCCTCTCGGATCTCGTCGAGAGGGATGCAGGCGGCGTAGCGCAGGATGGCGTTGTCGTGTCGCCACCGGGGCAGATGCCGGTCGAACATCGCAGCCGCAGCGGGCCCCACCCAGGTGGGAGCGTGTACGCCGTTCGTGATGGACTCAACATGAAATTCGGGGAACATCGCCTGCGACACATCGCCATGACGACGGGACACCGCATTGATGAAGCCCGAGAAGAACATCCCGAGCAACGTCATGTTGAGGCCACCCTTCTTCTCGAGGTACCCGAGCGCGGCCAACCCGTCGGCCAGCTCCTTGCCGAGGACCTTGGTCATTACCCGTGGGGTGAAGCGATCGTGGCCGGCGGGGACCGGCGTGTGCGTGGTGAAGACACAGCGCTCGCGCACCGACTCGATATCGGCCTCCGACGCATCGCCGACGGGCCCGCCGAGCCGCTCAGCCAGCAGTGCCACGGGCACCAGCGAGGCGTGACCCTCGTTGAGGTGATACTTGGCGATATCTGCGTGACCGAGTCGGCGCAACATCGCCGGACCGGCCAACCCGAGGACCGCTTCTTGAGAGAGCCGCAGGAGCGGCTCCCCGGTGTAGAGGCGGTCGGTGATCGCCCGCGCATCGGGATCGTTGCCGGAAACGCGCGTATCGAGGAAGTACACCGGGACCGTCCCTCCGTCGACCCCGACGAGGTCGCGACGCCACACTCCGACGGTCACCGGGCGGCCTCCGATCGGGACCTCGACGTGGGCGTCGAGTCGTTCGAGCTCGTCACTCACCTTCCAGCTGGCTCCATGCTCCACCTGGCGGCCCGAAGGGTCGATCTCCTGGCGAAAGAATCCTTCGTGGTACACCAGGGTCACGCCCAGAAGGGGGATCGACCGGTCGGAGGCGGCCCGGAGAAAATCCCCGGCCAGTACGCCCAAACCACCGCTGAAGCCAGGTATCTGGTCGTCGATGGCGATCTCCATGGAGAAGTATGCGATGGTCACCGTCTGAGTCTGCCGTATCAGCGCGCGGTCAAGTTCCTCGAGGTCCGTCCGCTCGAGCCTTGACCAGGACGTTGGCCGCAGATCATGCCGCCGAGTTCACTTGCCGTTCACACACGCGTCGTGGCTCTCGGGGTCGGCAGTCGAGACGGCGACTCACTTCCTCCGTCCGGCCATATTGGCGTTGCGCGCCGCCTTGGCCACCAGGTCGGGCACGATGCCCCCCAATTCGGCGGAATCCCAGCGGTCGCCCTTGTCGGCACCGGGTCCGGCCACCCAGCCCTCGGCCACGCTGATGTGGTCGCCCTGGACATTGAAGACGCGGCCGGTGACCTCCGCCGATTCGGAGCTCCCCAACCACACGACCAGGGGGGCGATGTTGGCCGGGTCGAGGGGGTCGAAGTCCTCGGGCTTGCGCGCGGCCGATCGGTCGCCCAACCCCACGTTCTCGGTCATGCGGGTCAACGCGGCCGGCGCGATGGCATTGACGGTGACCCCGTACCGGCCCAGCTCCATGGCGGCGATGATGGTAAACGAGGCGATGCCGGCCTTGGCTGCGCCGTAGTTCGTCTGGCCGACGTTGCCGTATATCCCCGACGGCGATGTCGTGTTGATGATGCGGGCGTCGTTGGTCTCGCCCGCCTTCACGCGATTGCGCCAGTATTCGACCGCGTGGCGTGTGGGGGCGAAGGTGCCCCTCAGGTGCACGCGGATGACCGCGTCCCACTCCTCAATGGTCATGTTCACCAACATGCGGTCACGCAGGATACCGGCGTTGTTGACCAGGACATCGATGGTCCCAAAGGTGTCGATGGCAGCCTGAATGAGCCGACCGGCGCCGTCGTAGTCGGACACGTCGTCGCCGTTGGCCACCGCCTCCCCGCCCATGCCCCGGATCTCGTCGACGACCTGGCCCGCCGGGCCGGCCGAGCTGCCGGACCCGTCTATCTCGGCGCCCAGGTCGTTGACGACCACCTTGGCGCCCTGCCTGGCGAACTCGAGGGCGTGCTCCCGCCCGATGCCCCGGCCAGCTCCGGTGATGACGACAACCCGCCCGTCACAGATACCCATGTCAGTGCTCTCTCCTTCGTATGGCGACGCGGCTCACGTCGCGAGCGTGCGCCGAATGACCGGGCTGGGACTCTATAGCTCCGGGCAGAGCGTCGCGATGAACGCCTGGGTCCGTCGACGCGACGCAATCCGGGCGTCGCGGTCCGGACCGAACGGAACGACGCGCGCCGCCAGGTCGGTGACCCCCGCGTCTCGGAACCGCTGCAGGCGCTCCACGACCGCGGACTCGTCACCCGCTGCCATGGTATCGCCCACATCGGTGGCGTCTCCGTGCTCGAGCAGTCGCAGGTAGTTCGGGGAGAGCTCGGCGTGGCCCAGCATCTTGCTGGCGTACTCGCGGGCCGCTTCGGCCTCGCTCGTGGCGCACAGTGTGACCGGTACCCCGGCGACGATCCTCGGCGACGGCCGTCCGGCGCCGTCGGCGGCCTTGGTGATGCGCGGAACGACGTGGTCACCGATGGCCCGCTCGTCGGCCATCCACAGGATGGTTCCCGACGCGCACTCACCGGCGATCCGCAGCATGACAGGGGCGAGCGCGGCGACGAGAATCGGCATGGGCGTTACGTCAGCCACGTCGAACGGACTGTGCACCCGAAAGAGCTCGTTCTCCACATCGATCCGGCCCGGCCCGGCCAGCGCTGCATTCATCACCTCGAGATAGCTGCGGACGAGGCGCGCCGGCCGGTCATACTCGAGACCCAACTGGTCCTCGACGATCCAGTGGTGGGACGCCCCGATCCCGAGCGTGAAGCGGCCTCGACAGGCGACCTCGGTTGTGAGCGCCTGCTGAGCCATCGTGACGGGATGACGCGTCTGGACCGGCACCACCGCCGTGCCGAGTTCGATGCGCTCGGTGCTGTGCCCTACGAGGGCGATGGCCGTCATCGCGTCGATGTAGCCCGGGATCTGCGGGATCCACATGGAGAGGAAACCCTGCTCCTCGGCGGCCCGAGCATCGTCGACGAGCCCGGCCAGTCTCTCCGCTCTCTGCCTGTCCGTGTCCGAGCCGATCATCAGGCCGATCCGCATCTGTCCTCCAACAATTGTGGTGCCGGACATCCACCCTAGCGCCTGGAATGACCGAGATTCATACCCAAGCGTGCAGGCCGCGGCGCCGATCGAGCGCCCGAATCACACCCTTCGGCAGGGTGGAGCACGGCCGCATACGCCCCGCAGGTCGCTCGGTGATATGGTTCTACGACATCGCCCTCAGCCCGGCCCAAACACACAGCGACAAGGCGCGTACGCGCGAGGTGCCCGAGCATGCCCTGTGGCTTCTGAAGCGGGTGTTCCACCAGGGCCACCGAACGGTCAGCGAGGCCGTACGCCCCTACGGTGTCACCCCCACCGAAATGGGCGCCCTCAACCGGCTCGTCGACGAGCCGGGGCTCTCGGGCGCAGAGCTCGCTCGCAGAATGCTCGTGACCCCGCAGGCGGCGCAGCTGTCCCTCACCGCACTCGAGAAACGGGGCCTGGTCGAGCGCACGCCTGATGCGAAGCATGGGCGGATCGTTCGCACCCACTTGACCGAGGAAGGCCGCCGGGTCTGGGAGGTGTGCAAGGCCATCTCGCTTGACGCGGAGGACGAATTTCTGGCCGTTCTCGACGCGCAAGAGCGTCACACGCTGATTGATCTGCTCAGGCGGCTGGCAAACAGCGGCTCGCGACCCAACGCGGATTGAGCCAGGCGGATCGCCTACGGGACGGGTTCGGTCACCAGGTCCAGGTACGCCGCTCCGGTATCGGGGATCCGTGGCTGTCCCCACGCTTCAACCGGGAACGACACCATGACCATTGAGTACAAGAGGTGCAGCAGGTTCAGCGCGTCCTCGGGCATGTCGCCGAGGGGGAACCGGTCGCAGTACACGATGGCCTTCTCGGCACGCGGGACGATTGCGTCGTAGAAACCCCGGATCTCCGTCATGGAGCTCCGGAGACGCTGCGCGTATCGCTCCGCCTCGCTCGGCAGACTCCACTTTTCCGCATACGGCTCCAGGTCGGCGAATTCGCCAGGCAGAAGGGCCATCGGGGTCACGCTCCTCGCATCTCGAGATCTGAGCTAGGTAGTCGACAAGGTTCCTCGGCGCTCGTTCTCATGGCGCCGTTCGCGCCGCCCGGACGGCACGGATGCCCCGGCGGGCCGCCAGCGCCGCCGGCGCACCGCAGTAGGCGGCAATCTGAAACAGCAGCTCGTCCATCTCCTCGTCGCTGACCCCGGTCTGCACCGAGCTGCTTGCGTGAAGGGCGAACTCCTCCATCCGACCGAGCGCCGCCGTCATCGCCATGACCAACAGGCTCCGATCGCGCGAGCTGAGGGCGCCGCCGCGGGCCCAGACTCCCCACGCCATGGACGTGAGGTAGTCCTGGAACTCATTGGCCACCGGGTCCGAGTCGGCGGTCATGCCGTCCACGTAGGCGTCGCCGAGCATGGCTCGGCGCATGGCGCGAGCAGCACGCAGCTCTTCGGTCTCCTCCATGGCTCTCCTTTCTAGTCCCAACCTCGGCCGGCCGGGGGCAGATCCTGCCGGACCGATGCCCGTTCGGGGTCGAAGCCGAGCCGCCCTGCTATCGCAATGCTCTCGGGGAGAGGGTCCTCGTAAGACCAGGCGACGTCGTGAACCACGGTATCGCCGACAACCGCGTTCCAGTACGAGGCGGTTCCCTTGTACGGGCAGTAGGTGGTCGTGTTGCTCGGTTGGAGAAGATCGAATCGGACGTGCTCGCGCGCGACGTAGAGCCGTGGTTCCAAAGATGTCTCGTACACCCCGATGGTCTCGGTTGTGTCGACGAGCACGACGTCGCCGATCGCGACGCGGAGGCGGCGGTTCGTTCGGACGCAGTCGACTCTATGGTACGGATTGCGCGGGTGCATGAAGAT
The DNA here is from genome assembly GCA_963779735.1 of uncultured Acidimicrobiaceae bacterium. GTDB lineage: Bacteria > Actinomycetota > Acidimicrobiia > Acidimicrobiales > RAAP-2 > Bog-473. The sequence goes on along the minus strand of CAVZZJ010000006.1, from coordinate 386,898 downwards.
CTGCTCGTCCTCCTCGAACCACGCATCGACGTCGTTCCACTGGACCCGCACGTACCCGGCGGCGGAGGGTTCGGCTTCCGAGGCGATGTCGTGGACGTCCGAGGACGGGAAGGCGAAGCCTGGAGGCTCGCCTTGACGGTGCACCAGGAGGGTCCGCTCGCTGTCGACGACGGTCCGATCACCGACGACCCCACGGACGCGACGGCGGAACGGTTCGACGTAGGACAGTCCGGGCGGGACGGGAGCGCTGAACCTTCCCGCCGGCGTGGCGCTCAGCGGCCCTCGACCGGTCGTGAGGCTCACAGGGCGGTGCGGTCGTCGACCGCTGCGGAGCTGTCGCGGAATTTGCGGACCATGGCGTCGACGACGAAAGAGGCCAACAGGTGACCATCCTGATCGTGTACACGGCATGACGAGTGCGTCATGCCGTCACCGGCGAAGGTCGATTCGTGACGGTAGAGCATCCACCGGTCGGCCCGCACTTCGCCGTGCAGCGAGATCCCGATGGCATTGATCGCCGTCGACAGCGTGCGGTGTGCGGCAAACTGGCCGATGCCGGCATGGGGCCGCAGGGCGGCGGCGATCGACATGTGGCCGGTGAACTGTGCCAGCAGACCGGCGTGCAGGTACGGGTCGTCGGGGACCTCACGGAAACGGACCCACGCGTCTATCACGGGCGGGCCGACCGCCGCGTCCGGGTCGTCTGTGTAGGCTCCGTCCACCACCCGGATGTCCCGGCCCATGACCGACATGTCGCACGGCTCGCTCTCGTAGGGTCCAGGGACCCCGGGCGGGGGGGCGGCGTGACGGATCACGTCGGGGGCGACCACGTCGAGCAACAGGATGCCGCTTGCACATCGCCGGCCACCCTGGCTCACGGTGACCTCCACGGAGGCGAACGTCCGTCCCCCGCTCAACTCCTCGAGCTCGAAGCGGAGCGGGAGATTCGCGTCGGCGGCCCTGGTGAACACCATGTGCGCGGACACCGTGCGACGTCCCGGATAGTGCCGTCCGGCGGCGACGATGGCCTGGCCGAGCATCTGGCTGCCCTCGACGACCGGCCGCCGATGGTCGCCGTGGGCGATGGCGGTGTAGGACCCTGTACCGTCGGGCCGCACGTCGAGCATGTCGAGCAGATCGGCGGCGTCGCCCCAGATCGGGAAGCGCTTCACCGTGACATCGCGATCGTCGTCACCCTCCGCCCGATCCACCAGCTCGACCCGTATGCGGTCGTGATCGAAGCTTGCGAGCTCCGACAGCCAGCTCAGCTCCGGCGAGGGATCGGCGAATCCCCACACCACGTCGTTCCCGTCGTCGTGCGGCGGTTGCCGATCACCCCATTCACGTCCCGATGGGCGGGACGAATCGCCTGCCGGAGGGTCGATGCTCCACAAACGGGCTGTGCCCTTCCCGGGCACCGAGCGTCGGTGACCCTCATCGCGGAGCAGGTCGAAGCGCACGTCGGCGAACGGGAAGTACAGCGCCGGCGGCTTCCCCGGCTCGTCGACTCGCACGGCGTTGGCCGATTCAGCGACCAGGTGGTCTCCCCATCGGGCTCGGGCCACGTAACCACAGGGTTCATGCCGGACCCGCTCGTCGGACGGTGACGAGTCGATCCGATCCGTTAGTGGGTCTCCTGACGGAACTTGCACCATGTCGATTCCAGTCTCTGTCGGCCGCTGTGACAACCTGTGATCGGGTGCAACCCTACGTGCCGGTGAGTCGGGCGCAGACGGGCGCGAAGCTCTCGATCAGCTCCTGCGGGATCGTAATGTAGTTGACCCCGATGGTCTCACGACGAGCCTGTAGCCGTTCTATGACGTGCTCAACGGCGCCCACGAGCACATTCGGGTGATCGCGGAGGACCTCGGGATCAGCCCCCCGCATCTCGACGGCCAATGTCGCAAAGGCCTCGTCCGGCCGATCGGTGACGCAGGAGAAGTAGGGGGAGCTCTCGATCTCGAGATCGCCGAACCGAGGGCCGGCCGCCTCTCGTACGAGCGCGACCCGATGTACCGCCTCTTGATGGGGCGTACGACCGGCGTCGTTCAACGGCACCCAGGGGACGTTCGCCAGGCTGACGATGTCGGCCTCTCGGGCGGCGAGGGAGAGGACCCGCCTGCGCGAGCCGCCCACCATGATCGGGGGATGGGGTCGCTGCACCGGGCGGGGCAGCCCGGCGTAGCCGTTCACGGTCACGAACTCGCCGTTGTAGTGCAGCTCGTCTCCGGCCCAGTGGGCCTTGACCAGCGCGACCACCTCTTCCAGGCGCCGCACCCGCCGCGGGCCGTCCTCGAAGACGAGACCCATCGCCCGATACTCCGCTGCGTGCCATCCCGCTCCGATGCCGAACTCCAGACGTCCGTCCGAGAGGACGTCGATGGTCGCCGCCTCCTTGGCGAGCACCGCGGGCACGTGGTAGTCGATGCAGAACACCCGACAGCCGACCCGGAGCGTCGTTGTGACGGCGGCCGCCGTCGCCATCGCGCTGATCGGCGCCAGCTGCTGCGGCGGCATCAGCGAGCCGCCCCCGGCCGGCCCCGGCCCGAGATAGTGGTCGGCCACGAAGAGGGTGGAGAAGCCGAGGTCTTCGACCTTGCGGGCCAGCTCGGTCCACTCCCGCGCCGACGTGACATTGACGGCTTGGACGGCAAAGCGGAACGGGGGCACCGGCTAGATCACGCCTTGGGTGCGCAGGGTCCCGATCTCCTCCGCGGTGAGGTCGAGGAGCTCCTGCAGGACCTCGTCGGTATGGGCACCGAGCGACGGCCCCAGCCAGCGGATCTCCCCCGGCGTCTCGGAGAGGGATGGGAGGGCGCCGGGCACGGCCAACTCCCCGATCCTCGACTCTTTCATCACGATGTTCTGCCGGTGGGCGTACTGTTCGTCCTCCCAGATGTCGGCGATGGAGTAGAGCGGTCCTGCCGGGACCCTCTCCTCCCGACACCTGGTCAGCGCCTCCTCGCAGGTGAGGGAGCCGACCCACTCGGTGACGATCCCGTTCACCGCGTCCCGGTCGGCGAGACGAGCCAGCTTCGGGCCGTACCTGTCCTCCGCGGCCAGCTCGGGGCGCCCCATGGCCTGGGCCAAGCGGGCGAACATGTCGTCGTTGGAGCAGGCGATGGCGATCCACCGGTCGTCCTTGGTCCGGTAATGGCTGTGCGGGATGACGTTGACGGTGTCCGCACCCATCCGCTCCCGGACGAAACCGAACTTCTGGTAGGCGGGCGCCAGCTCGTCGAGCATGCGGAAAATGGTCTCGTAGAGCGCCAGGTCGATGCACTGGCCCGCCCCCGTGGCATCCCGGGCACGCAGGGCCAGCATGACGCCGAGGGCGCCGTACAGGCCCGTCACATAGTCTGCCAGGGAGGTGGAGCCGGGGGTGACCGGGGTTCTTCCGGGTTCGCCGGCGAGGTACGCCAGACCGGAGAAGGCGTGGGCGATCCGGGCGAACCCGGGCAGGTCCCGGTTCGGCCCGGACTGGCCGTAAGCCGATACCCGGAGGAGGATGATGCCCGGGTTGACCTCCTTCAGGTCCTCGTACCCGAGGCTCCATTTCTCGAGGACCCCGGGCCGGAAATTCTCGACCACCACGTCGGCGGTGCCGACCAGGTCCAGCAGGAGCTGCCGGCCTCGCGGTTGGGCAAAATCGATGGTCACCGAGCGCTTGTTCCGGCTCTCGCTGAGCCAGACGAGCGTGTCACCACATTCGGTGTCGGTTCCGAAGCGGCGGAGGTTGTCCCCCGTGCCGGGGCGCTCGACCTTTATCACGTCGGCGCCGAACTCCCCCAGTACGGTTGCACAGTAGGGACCGGCGATGTACGTGCCGAGGTCGAGAATGCGGATTCCGTCTAGAGCGTGCATGTCCTCAATCGTTGGCGTGTCGGGATGTCGACACTATCGTCCCTCCTGACCCGGGACTGAACCAGCCGGACCCGGGGCTCACCCCGCCACGTACCCGCCGTCGACCGGGATGACTGCACCGGTGATGAACGAGGCCTCGTCGCTGGCCAGAAAGAGTGCGGCGGCCGCCAGCTCGCTCGGCAGACCCCATCGACCCATCGGCTGTGGCGGCACGCTGGCGTCGGGTGGCGGGACCGGGTGGATCGCCGCGGCCGCCACCAGGCCCGTCCACGTCATACCCGGGCAGATGGCGTTCACGCGTATGCCGGCCTCGGCGTAGTCCAGGGCAGCGGTCTTGGTCATCTGCACGACGCCGCCCTTGGCCGCCGAATAGGCGGCGTGGCCCTTCCAGCCGACGAGGCCCGCGGCCGATGCGGTGTTGACCACGGAGCCACCGCCGCAGCGGAGCATGGCGGCGATGCCATGCTTCATCCCGAGGAAGACGCCTTTGAGGTTGACCGCCACCACGTTGTCGAAGCTCTCTTCGGACTGCTCGGTGAGCGGCAGGATGGGGCCGCCGAAGCCAGCGTTGTTGAACAGGACGTCGAGCCGGCCCCAGTGCTGTTCGGCGGTCTCTATCATGCGGACCACGTCCGCTCCGACCGACACGTCAACGTGCACCGCCCGCGCGGCGCCACCGATACTCGCGGCCGTGGCCTCCTGCCTGCCGCTGACATCGGCGCAGACGACCTTGGCGCCCTCGGCCGCGAAGAGCCGGGCTGTCGCCGCCCCGATGCCCGAGCCGGCGCCGGTCACGACCGCGACCTTTCCCTCCAACCGTCCCAAGCCGAGATCCTCAGGCCGTCGGGTTGAAGAACCGAACACAGGGAGGGGTGGGACGGTTCAGGTGTTTCGACCGCCGTTCACACCGAGCACCTGTCCGGTGATGTAGCTGGCCTCCTCGCTCACGAGGAACGCGCACGCTGCCGCGATGTCCTCCGGACGGCCGACCCGGCCGACCGGCGTTCTCGGAACGTTCTGCTCAATGCTCAAGGATCCCTCGGCGTCCGCGCCACGAAGCATTGGCGTGTCGACGAATCCGGGCGGGATCGTGTTGACCGTGATGCCGCGCGGGGCAACCTCGAGAGCCAGCGCCTTTGTCAGACCGACCACTCCCGACTTGGCTGCCACGTAGTGCGTCATGCGAGGCGAACCGCTGTGGATGCTCGAGGAAGAGATATTGACGATCCGGCCCCAGCCCGCCTCCATCATGTCCGGCAGCACGGCCTGGCAGCAGAAGAACGTGCCGGTCAGGTTCACGGCAAGGATCCGGTTCCACTTCTCGGCCGAGATCTCCAAGAACGGATCGAAACCCGTGATGCCGGCGTTGTTCACCAGGATCGTCGGGCGCCCCACGCGCGACCGTACCTCGGCCACCGCGCGGTCGATTGAGGGACGGTCGCTCACGTCGACGGCCAGCCCGATGGCGGTCGAGCCGGGTGTCCCTATCTTGAGCGCCGCTGCCTCGGCCCCTTCGCCGTTGACGTCGAAGATGGCTACCGCCGCCCCGTCGGCCGCCAGCCGCTCGCTGATCGCCAACCCGATCCCCGATGCACCGCCGGTGACGATGGCCACCCGCTGCTCGCTCACTTGATGGGCTCCTCCCCTACCAGCGTCGTGCGGTGCATCTCGCGCGGTGAGTCCGCATCGTACAGGCACGCCCGGTGGATCACCCCTCGGTTGTCCCAGATGACGGTGTCGCCCACCGACCAGGAATGACGGAACACCCGCCCGGGAGCGGTCGCCCGCGCCAGGAGGTCCGCGAGCAAGGCGCGGCCCTCGTCGCGGTCCATCCCTACGACGTGCGATGCCGTTGCGCCGATGACGAGCGACCGGCGGCGCGACATGTGCTCCCACACGAGAGGGTGCGTCCTCGGGGGCCTTGTGTCCCAATCGGCCAACTGTTCCGGCGTCGGATCAGGGTAGATCTGGCGCTGGGTGGCCTCGAAGGTGTGCACCACCCGCAGGTCCCCGTACCGCTCCTTCTCCTCGGCGGACAGACCGTCGTAGGCGGCGTAGGTGCTGGCGAACTCGGTGTCACCACCACTCTCGGCGGTGGCGTGCGCGGTCATCACCGAGGCCTTCGACGGGATCTCGTCCATCGATCCGTCCAGATGCCACAAGAAAGCACCCTGGAGGTACTGGGCAAGATTGTTCTCGGGGTTGAGGCTGACCACGGTGATCTCGGGAATCAGGTGGTCCGGCACGGCCACCACCTCCCCGAGCCTCCGGCAGAACGCGACCTGCGAGGCGTCGTCCATGTGCAGGTCCCGGAAGAGCAGGACGCCATTAGCGTCGAGCGCCTCGAGGCATGCCACCGGAATGTCATCGTCGTGGAGGAGCCGGTCACGGTCGACGTCGACCACTTCCGCTCCGACCGTGTCGCCCAACTGCCTGGTCTTGATCACGTCGATCACCGCCGCTCCCGTCCCCATTGCGGACGTACCACCGTGGGATGCCCGGCGACGCCCATCTTCTATGAAGTACTTGATACTAAGTGCTGCCGTGCATCGTGTCCACTGCCTCGACGGTCCAAGCATGGGCCGGGACTCCCGGCGCCGGCCCCGACGCCCTGAGGCGCCGACAAGACCGGCCCCATCGATCCGCCGCCCGCATGGACCATGTCGAGGCGTCGATACAATGAGATCCTCCAACCGCGGCTCGGCAGCGTGCCAGGGGGTTTGCGACCATGAGCAGTTCATTCAGCGTCACGTGGGACTACCGTTGCCCGTTCGCTCGCAACGCCCACGAACATCTGGTGACCGGCTTGCAGCACGGCGCCGAGTGGGACGCGCGATTCCTGGTCTTCTCTCTCGAGCAGACGCACGTTGAAGAAGGAGGGACGCCGGTCTGGGAAGAGCCGGACCGTCACCCCGGCCTGGTGGCCAACCTGGCCGGCGTGGTGGTTCGCGACCGCGCACCGGAGAAGTTCCTGCCCGTCCACGTCGCGCTGTTCGCAGCCCGGCATGACCAGGCTTTGGATCTGCGGGACCCGTCCATCGTCGGCAAAGTCCTCGATTCCGCGGGAGTCGACGGGGCCGGAATTCTCTCCGAGGTGGAGGCGGGTTGGCCCCTCGAGACACTGAAGGCGGAGCACAGCGACGCCGTGGCTACCTACGACGTGTTCGGGGTCCCTACGTTCATCTCCGGTGACCGCGCCGTGTTCGTCCGTCTGATGAACCGGCCCGCCGGCAATGCCGATCTGGCCATCTCGACGATCGACCGGGTCCTGGACCTGGTGCAGGGGTGGCCGGAGCTCAACGAGTTCAAATACACCCGTATCCCCCGTTAGGAGCGTCCGGGCCGTCAGACGGCTATGCCCACGCCCTTCACCCGCAGGAACTCCTCAATGCCTCCTCGGCCGCCCTCCTTGCCGACCCCGCTGAGGCCTATGCCGCCGTAGGGGCGGTTCACCATGAGATTGGCCGCCCCGTTGACCATGACCTCACCGGTGACCATCTCCTCCACCACCCGCAGGGCCCGGCGCAGGTCTGCTGTCTGGACGTATCCGGACAGTCCGAATTGGCTGTTGTTGGCGATGTCGATGGCATCCTGCTCCGTGTCGAATGGGGTGATCGCCAGGACAGGGCCGAAGACCTCGGTCTGGGCCAGCTCGGAGTCGGGATCGACGTCGGCGAAGACCGTCGGGGCGATGAAGTAGCCGTCCGACAGGTCGCCGCCGAGACGCTGCCCACCCGTGACCAGACGGGCACCGCCAGCGTCGGCTCGCTCGATCATCCCCAGAATCCGCTGCAGGGCGGCCTCGTTTATGACCGGACCGGCGACGACGCCGGGCTCGAACGGATCCCCGAACTTCATCGACTCCGCCACGCCCTTCACCCGACCCACGACCCCGTCGTACACACTGCGCTGCACGAGCATCCGGGTCCCGAAATTGCAACTCTGACCCGACATCACGCCGCACGACAGGATGGTTCCCATGGTCGCGGCGGAGTCCAGGTCGGCGTCCTCGAAGATGATGTTGGCTGACTTCCCTCCGAGCTCGAGCACCACCGGCTTCATCGAATCGGCACACGAGTGCAAGATGCGCCTGGCCGTCACGGGGCCTCCGGTGAAGCTCACCTTCCTGACGAGGGGATGCGTGACGAGGGCCTCGCCGGCGGAGGAGTCCCCGGGCAACATGTTGATGACGCCAGGAGGAAAGCCCGCCTCATCCACCAGGTTCATGAACAGCTCGCCGGTGAACGGAGTCAGCTCGGAAGGCTTCACGACGACCGCATTGCCGGCCGCCACGATCGCCGGCACCTTCATGGCGATCGAGAGGAGCGGGGCGTTCCAGGTGATGATGGCACCGATCACGCCGTACGGCTGGGCGAGCGTGTAGCTGAGCGATCCACCGTCGGCCAGGGAGCCGACCACATCGCTGGAGAGCTTGTCGCACCATCCGGCGTAGTAGCGGGTCCACTCCGCAGAGAACGCCGGCATGGCCCCGCTGGCGTTCGGCATGCCGTTGTCGAGTGTCCCGAGCCGGCCCAGTTCCGCGGCATTGGCATCGATCAACTCCCCCAATCGGAGGAGAAGCTGGCGACGCGCCGCCGGACGCGTCTTGCGCCAGGATTGAAACGCTTCGTGTGCCACTTCGACGGCACGATCGACCTCTGACTTGCCGGCCAGGGGAATCGTCGCGTCGACCTTGCCCGTACAGGGATTCACATGGCCGTGCTCGCCCCCCGAGCCCGAGGTGAGTCGCTGGTCGCCAATCCTCAGGGTGACCGCAGGCGGTGTTCGGTCAACGGCGCTGTCTGCCATGTCTGGATCTCCAGTGCTGATCGGTTCGATGTGCTGCTGCGCAAAGTGTGCCACGTGGCGGTGGTGGAATGCGACGGAAGGGAATGCCCTTCGAGAGCGGGTCCGGCCCCACGACCCCCCATTGGTAGCGTGACCACATGCCCGAGCGACGCCAGTTGTCCTTCGACCCGATCGCCGAGGCTCAGCGCCAATGGGAAGTGCACGAATGGACGGCGCAAGCGCCGAATATGGCCGTCGTCACCTCCGTCATGCGACTCCAGCAGATCTTCTTGTCCAGAGCCGACGCCGAGTTGCGTCCGTTCGACCTCACCTTCGCACGCTACGAAGTCCTGATGCTCCTCTCGTTCTCGACGAGGGGGCTGTTGCCACTCGGCAAGATCGGGGAGCGTCTGCAGCTCAACCCGGCCAGCGTCACCAACGCGGTGGACCGGCTCGAGTCTCAGGGCTTGGTGGCCAAGCAGCGCAACCCCCATGATGGGCGGGGAACCCTGGCAACCCTCACCGCGGCAGGTCGTCGGGTGGCTCAGCGGGCGACCGTCGTCATGAACGCCCAGGTCTTCTCCGACCTGGGGCTGGAAGAACCCGAGGTCCGCACGCTGTTCGGGATCCTGGCCAAGCTGCGCTCGGCCGCGGGCGACTTCGAATAGGCGATTGTATGTACTTTGATGTTGAACTAAGATGGCTCGATGGCTGACCGGGCAACGTGGCAGGAGTCCTTTGATGCCTCGCCCAAGCGGCGGGCGACGTTCGAGACGATGTCGGGCGTGCCCCTCGAACCGGTGTACGGGCCCGAGGGAGCAGAGCTCCCGGGGCAGTTCCCCTACACCCGTGGGCCCTATGCGTCCATGTACCGCTCTCGCCTGTGGACCATGCGGCAGTTCGCCGGCTTCGGCACGGCCAGCGACACCAACGAGCGTTTCAAGGAGCTGCTCCGTTCGGGTGGCGATGGCCTGTCCACCGCCTTCGACATGCCGACCCTCCTCGGCCGTGACTCGGATGATCCTCTGGCCAAGGGCGAGGTCGGACGGGCCGGAGTCGCGGTGGACACCCTGGAGGACATGGAGACGCTCTTTGCGGGCATCGACCTGGGCAAGGTCAGCACGTCCATGACGATCAACTCCCCCGCCGCCGTCATCATGGCCATGTACGTGGGGGTGGCCGACGGCACAGGTGTGGACCGGTCCGACCTGTCGGGGACGATCCAAAACGACATTTTGAAGGAGTACCAGGCCCAGAAGGAGTTCGTCTTTCCGCCCCGCCCGAGCGTTCGACTCGTCACCGACCTCATGCGCTTCACCGAGGCGGAACTTCCACGCTGGCACCCGGTGTCGATCTCGGGGTACCACATACGGGAGGCGGGTTCGACGGCGGCCCAGGAGCTGGCCTTCACCCTGGCCAACGGGTTCGCCTACGTAGAGGCCGCCCTGGGGGCGGGCATGGCGGTAGATCAGTTCGCTCCCCGCCTCTCGTTCTTCTTCAACGCCCACATGGACTTCTTCGAGGAGATCGCCAAATACAGGGCGGCCCGGCGCATATGGGCCCGCTGGATGCACGATCGCTACGGCGCCTCGGATGGGCGATCCCTGCAGCTGCGCTTCCACACCCAGACCGCCGGGGTGTCGCTCACTGCCCAGCAGCCCGAGGTCAACCTGGTGCGTGTCGCCATTGAGGCCCTCGCCGGGGTGCTCGGCGGCACCCAGAGCCTGCACACCGACTCCTTCGACGAGGCGCTGGCCCTTCCGACCGAGCACGCCGTGCGCCTGGCATTGCGCACGCAGCAGGTCATCGCCGAAGAGACGGGGGTGGTCCACGTGGCGGACCCCCTGGGCGGGTCGTGGTTCGTCGAAGAGCTCACCGACGAAATGGAGCGCCAGGCCGAGGAGATCTTCACCCACATTGAAGAAGCCGGTTCGGGCTCCATGCTCGAGGGGGCGTATGCCTGCATTGAAGACGGCTGGTTCCTGTCCGAGATCGCCGAGGCCTCCTACCGCTTCCAGTCCAAGCTGGCCAAGGGCGAATGGATCCAAGTGGGGGTCAACGGCTACGTGGAGGGTGACGACGCCGTCCCTGCGACCCTCTACATCGACCCCGCCGTGGAAACCCAACAGCTCGAGTCGTTGACGGCAGTGAAGCAGACCCGCGACGACGACGACGTTCGAGCGGCGTTGGCCCGGCTCGCATCCGACGCGGAGGACCCGTCCGTCAATCTGATGCCGGCGCTGATAGAGGCGGCGGTGGCCCATGTCACCGTGGGCGAGTCGATGCGGACGCTCGAATCGGTCTTCGGGACCTGGTTCGAACGGAGCGTGGTCTGAGGCCATGAGCGGGGAGCGGCCACTGCGGGTGCTGGTGGCCAAGGTGGGGCTCGACGGTCACGACCGGGGACTGCGCGTCGTGGCCCGCCTCTTGCGCGACGCCGGGTGTGAGGTCATTTATGCCGGCCTTCGCCAGACCACCGACGCGATCACCGCCATGACGATCCAAGAGGACGTGGACATCGTCGGAGTCTCCATGCACAACGGTGCCCACCTCACCCTGGCGCCGGCGGTGGTGGACTCCCTGCGTGCGGCCGGACTCGACACTCCCGTGGTGGTCGGGGGGATCATCCCCCCAGCGGACATCCCCCGCCTCAAGGCGGCGGGCGTCGCCGCCGTGCTGGGACCGGGCGTATCGAACGAGGAGGTGGTCGCCACCGTTACGGCGGCCGCGGCCGGCGTCGTGTGAGCTCGCCTCCTCGCCGGAGCCGACATCAAGATCCCGGGGGCTGGACCACCTTGATCGTGCAGGTCGAGGCGATGTCGGCCGAGGATCGGCCGATCAGCACCCGGTAGTCGCCCGGGTCGATCTGCCAACCGGCGGGCCGGGGTTCGGCTCGGCCGAAGAAGCTGTTGAACATGTCGATCTGTTTGGCGGCCACCTCCTCCCAATCGGCCTGTCCCGGGTCCCAGTAGGCGAACGCACGGGGGTCCAACAAGAGCTCCACCGGGAACGATTCCCCCGGCTCCAGCCACACCTTGGCAAAGGCCTTCAGCTCCTTGGGTGGCCGAGCGAGTCGAGGGGACGTCGGGGAGACATAGCACTGGACGACCTCGGATCCGGCCCGCGTGCCAGTGTTCGTGACCACCACGGTGACAGTGACCGAATCGCCGGGATGAACGGTCTGGGTGGAGACCGTCGGATCCCCGAAGGCAAAGGTCGTGTAGCTCAACCCGTGGCCAAAGGCGAAGCGCGGGGATATCCGCCGATGATCGTAGCCCCGGTAGCCCATGAACAGTCCCTCGCCGTAGCGCAACGCACCGTTCTCACCGGGGAAGTTGTCGTGCGAGGGGCTGTGCTCGAGGCACATCGGGATGGTGGTCGCCAGGCGGCCGCCCGGCTCGAGCTCGCCGCTCAGGACCCCGGCAACTCCCGAGGCCATCTCCTGACCCCCAAACCAGCACTGGAGCACGGCGGCGACGTCGTCCGACCACGAGAGGTCGACGGGAGCCCCGGCGTTGACCACCACCACGGTGTGCCGGTTGACGGCGGCGACCCGCCGGATCAGCTCGGGCTGCCTTCCCGGCAGCTCGAAACTGCTGCGGTCGTGGCCCTCGGTCTCCCACTCCTGGGTCGTGCCGACAACGACGACCGCGACGTCGGCAGCGGATGCCGCCTCGACGGCGCGCTCGAGCAGCGCATCACCGTCCGGCGTGCGGAAGCCGACGCGGAACCCGGCCAACGTCGCATCAATGCGGGCGTACTCGACTACCACCTCCAAAGGGACGGCGCGGGCGACGGTGATCTCCGCTCGCAGGTCCTGGCTGGCCTGACCGAAGAAGTCGCTTCCTCCCGGCGGTGGTGGACTGGTGAATCCATCGAGGACGAGCACGCCGTCGACGAACACACGCGCCCGGCCGCTCTGCGCCAACGCCAGCTGGAACACTCCATCCTCTTCGGGCACGACCGATCCACGCACGCGCACGGACCACTCGTCACCCAGGGAATCGTCCTGCAACGAGCGGTAGACACAGAGCCTGAGGGTTTCGAGCTGCTGGCGGCGTGTGACCTCGCCGGAGAACTCGAGGCCGGCGTAGAACTCGGCGCCAAACCCGCCGGGCGCGGCGAGGACCCGTTGGCCGACGAGCGTCGCCGAGAGATCCGCTTCGCAGCCCCGCTCGTGGACAACCTCGGTCCCCGCCCCGAAAAGGGCCGACAGCGCTTCGAGCGGGGTCCTCAGCGGATAGGTCACCACCTGCGCCGACCCACCTCCCACGACGCACGGAGCGGTGGCATGCTGCCCGATGATCGCCACCCTGTGCAGCGAAGACACCTCCAAGGGGAGCGTGCCGTCGTTGCGCAGAAGGACGGTCGCCTCGGCACTGGCCCGCCGCAACAGAGCGAGGTCATCGGGTCCCGGGGGAACGGGTGCGACGTCGGGCACCGGGCCGGTGAGTGCGCCGATGCGGTCGAATCCACCCAGGAGGCGACGGACGGCCGCGTCGAGGTCGGCCTCCTTCACGATCCCGTCGTGGACCGCCTGGACGACCGACAACCCCAATGACCGCCCGGGTCCGGGCATCTCGAGATCGAGACCGGCTCCCAATGACTGGACCGTGTCGGCCACGGCGAACCAGTCGGTCATGACCAGACCCTCGAAGCCCCATTCGTGGCGCAAGATGTCGAGCAGGAACTCGGGCCGTTGCGTCAGCCATCGCCCGTTGAGTCGGTTGTACGACGTCATGATCCCGAGAGCTCCACCCTCGCCTACGGCGATCTCGAAGGGCACGAGGTAGAGCTCACGCAGCGCTCGCTCGTCAATGACCGAGCTGATGGTGTTGCGCTCGAACTCCGCATCGTTGCCGACGAAGTGCTTGACGGTGGCGAAGACGCCCTTGGACTGGACTCCCCGGACGTAGCCGGCGGCCAGCCGTCCCGAGAGCAAAGGGTCCTCGGAGTAGCACTCGAAGTTGCGTCCGGCGAGCGGGTGGCGGTGCAGGTTCACCGTCGGGGCCAACAGGCCGCGACAGCCACGCTGCAGGGCCTCCCGGCCGAGCAGGGCGCCCAGGCGCTCGGTCAGGACCGGGTTCCACGTCGCACCGAGTGCCGAGCCGGACGGGATGCAGGCCGACGGGGGACCACCAAGCCCCGGGAAGCTCGGACCCCGCGCCCCACACGGACCGTCGGTGACGTGGACCTTGGGGATGCCCAGTCGCTCGATGCCGACCGTCGACATCATGTCGTCGCCCGCCGTCAGGGCCGCCTTCTCCTCGAGTGTCAGGGCCCCTACCAACGCGTCTATGTCCACCATGTCCCCCCTCGTGCAGTCGGCCGGCATGCCGACTCAATATTCTCATGAGTGTATAACTTTTCTCGCCGAAGGCAAACGACACGGTTTTGACGCGGATGGTGGCTTCCGATTGCATACACCCGTGACCGAGATCTCTCCGAACGGCGGCCGTCCACCGCCACACCGACGGACTCGTGCCAGGAACGTGCCGACGCAGCGTCCGGCCGGCGCCGATGCGCGCAACCGCCAGGCCCGCGGCAGCTTACGGCGACAGCAGATCATCGACGCGGCCGTGGAGCTCTTCGCGGAGAGAGGATATCGGGGGACGGGTCTGGCGGCGCTGGCCGATCGGGTGGGGATGACGGCGACGGGTCTGTTGTACTACTTCGGCTCGAAGGAACGCCTCCTCCAAGAGGTGGTGGCGGAGAGGGACCGGGTGGACGCCCTCAATCCGGGTGGCCCCTTCACGCTCGCCAGCCTGCGTGATCTCGGTCGGCACAATGTCGAGACGGCCCTTCTCACTCGGCTGTACGTCGTGCTAGGCGCAGAGAGCCTCGACCCCGACGATCCCCTCCACGACTTCTTCGTGACGAGGTACGAGACGGCTCGGAGTCTCGTCCGCTCCATCCTGACTTCGGAGATCGACGCACTGCGGGTGCGCCGTGACATCGACATCGATCAGATCGCGCATGAGGTCATCGCCGTGCTGATGGGCCTCGAGATCCAGTGGCTCGCCGATCCCGAGCGAGTAGATCTCGCTCAGCGCATTGAGGCCTACATCGACCGGCTGATGGACGACCTCGCTCCCGATTGACCCTTCAAGAGGACGGTAGGCCCAAGATCCGGCTGGCCACCAGATTGCGCTGGATCTGCGACGTCCCACCCATGACGCTCTGCGCCCGGCTGTAGAGGTACGTGTTCAACCAGGTGTCGTCTCCACCGACGTTGTCGATCCCACCGATGGCCAGGGCGGCGTGTCCGACGGCCTGCTCCACCCAGGTCATCAGCAGCTTGTCGATAGAGCCCTCGGGACCATGCGTGATCCCGTTGAGCCGATCGGACAGCCGACGGCTTACGTGTAGACGCAACATCTCGACCTCCACAATCGCCCAGCCGAGGTCACGAACTTGCTCCGCCCGGAATCCGGCCGGGTTGTCCCTCACCTTGCGAGTCAGGTCGTTGACAATCTTGCCGTAACGGGCGACGAAGCCGAGCTCACCCGGCTCCCGCTCGTGACTCACCACGGTCATCGCCAAACGCCAACCCTCACCCGGCTCGCCGATCATGTTGCTGCCCGGGACCCGGGCCCCGTCGAACAGGACCTCGCCGAACTCCTTGGTCATTCCGTTGATCATGCGCAGCGGCCGCTGCTCGATCCCTGGCTGATCCATCGGCACGGCGAACGCGGAGATCCCTCGGTGCTTGACGACGTCATGGTCCGTCCGGGCCAGAACGAGGCACCAGTCGGCATCGTCGGAGTAGCTCGTCCAGACCTTGTGTCCCGTGATGACGTACTCGTCGCCATGGCGGTCGGCCCGTGTGCGCAGCGAGGCGAGGTCGGAGCCGGCGTCCGGCTCGCTGAAGCCCTGACACCACCGCTCGCGCCCGTTAATGATGCCCGGGAGAAACCGCCGCTGTATGTCGTCGTTGCCGTGCGCAAGGATTCCCTGCACCAGGTAGCCGAGACTGGGCCGCGCCGGGGCGCCTGCGGCCGCGAGCTCCTCGTCGACGATCACCTCGTAGACGGTCGACCGCCCCTGGCCTCCTATTTCCGTGGGCCACGACATTCCGAAGAAGCCGGCGTCGTAGAGCGACTGGTGCCAGGCCGCCGCACCGGCCCGGTACTCGTCACCGGTCGATGACCGCAGTCCGGGGTTGTTCTCTTGCAGCCAGGCACGCAGTCGCGATCGGAACTCCGACTCCTCGGGCGAATCACCGAAGTCCATCATCACCGCCGATACCTCGGTAGCTGAGCACTCGTGCAAGGTTGGTGCCCACATCGCCGAGGATGTCGGAGGACAAAAGCGCACGTCGGAGGTAGACGTGCGCCAGGCACTCCCACGTGTTCCCGATGCCCCCGTGCACCTGAATCACCGTCTCGCACACGCCGCACGCGGCGCGGGCACAGTACGCCTTGGCCGCCGCGGCGGCCGCCATCGCCTCGCTCGGGGGGAGCGCGTCCACTGCCCACGCGGCGTGCAGGGTGACACTGCGGGCCCCCTCCATCAGCACCAGGGCATCAGCCAGCATATGCTGAATGGCCTGGAAGGAACCGATGGCCGCGTCGTACTGCCGCCGTTGTGTGGCGTAGGTCCGCCCCAGCTCCACAGCGCCGCGCATGGTCCCGACGAGATCGGCACACGTCAAGGAGAGGCCGAGCGCTGTCCAGCGGGTGAGATCGTCGGGCGCAATCGGCCGTTCCGCCGCCTCGACGTGGGCGACGGTCAGCGGCGGTCCGAGCATCATTGACGGGCGGGTCAGATCCAGCCCCCCCGCGGCGGAGTTCAGGTCGGTCTGCGCCAGGACGTGGCCTTCGGAACCAGGCACGAGGAGAAGGGCCGTGGACGAGCCCTGCACGTCAATCGCCACGGCCGACCGTGTCTCGCCCTTGACGGTGCCCGCCAACGACAAGAGGTCGATCGCCAGCGCGACGGTCTCGACGGTCGGGCTCGGCGGAGCGCCGGCCAATCTCCGGAGCTCGGCGGCCAGAGTCGGTCCGAGGAAGGCGACGTCACCGAGTCCCCTGCCCAGCTCCTCGGCGACGATCATGGTTTCCACGCCGGATGCCAGGGGGGCGCCCTCTTCCATCCCCACCCGTAACTCGCGCCACCCCGAGGCATCGACTGCAGCGTCGAGCTTCGACGCCCTCTCTTGGTCGTCGAGCTGGCCGACGGCCTGTGGTCCAAGTCGATCGACGACCTGGGCCGCTGAGTCACGCAGCGCCTGCTGCTCGGGCGACGGGCGGACGTCCATCAACTGGCCTTCTGCGCCGCGAGGTGCGACGCCGTCCATTCGTCGCGCAGCGTGCGGCGCAGTACCTTGCCGGATGGCAGCCGTGGGATCTCCTCCACGACCACCACATGGTGCAGGCGTTTGTACGTCGCCAGCGAGTCGGCGACCAGCTGCTGAAGTTCGCCCTCGGCGACAGGGTGGTCTGGGTCGAGCTTCACGGCCGCCACGGGCACCTCTCCTGCTCGGTCGTCGGCGACGCCGAACACGGCACAGTCGAGAACTCCGGGATGGCCATGCAGTACTCCCTCCAGCTCTGCCGGCGCCACCTGGAAGCCGTTCACCTTTATCATCTCCTTCGACCGGTCGGTCAGGTGGACCCAGCCCTCCGACTCGAGCCACCCTACATCGCCGGTCCGATACCACCCGTCGACGAACGCATCGGCCGTGGCATCATCGGGCAGGTAGCCGGCCATGACCGACGGGCTGAGAACCTGGATCTCACCGATGTCGTCGCCGGTCATGACCTCTCCGGAGTCAAGGTCTGCGATCCGCAGCCTGACGCCCCGGGGTGGCAGCCCCGCCGAGTCGAGGCGCCACGCGTCAGGGCGTTCAACCGGGTTCGCGGCGATCACCGGCACCTCGCTCGCGCCGTAGGCCGGAAGCCATCTCACCCCTGTGCGTTCGGTCACGACCTCGGCGACGCTCTCGCTCACGGGTGTCGCTCCCCACATGATGAAGCGGAGAGAGGAAAGGTCGTACTCCTCGAGGCGAGGGTGGTTGGCCATGGCCAGCGCGATCGGCGCCACCGCCATCTCGAGCGTCATTCGCTCGCTGGCGATGCGATGGAGGACCTCGTCGAGGTCAAATCTCCTGTGCAGCCGGACGGTCGCTCCCGACGACGCGGCAGCCAGCAGGTTGAGCAGGCCGAGGATGTGTGACGGAGGCGTTGCCACCTGGAACCGGTCGGCGTGACCGAGCCCGAGCACGGCACACCAGTCCGCCGTCGCGTGGCCGATCGACTGATGGGTATGGCGCACCGCCTTGGGGAGTCCCGTCGTGCCCGAACTGAACACCAGCACCGCGTCGCTCGTGGCGTGGACTCGGCCGAGCTGCAGCCGGGCGCGGCTGTACGCATAGGGGTCCCTCGAGCGGTCGTCGAGGTCCGTCACGTTCTCCGCGTCGAGCGCTTCGGCCAGCAACGGGGCGGCATCGCCGTCCGCCACGGCGTGGACCGGTCCGGTCAGGTCGATGGCGTGGCCGACCTCGCCGGCCTTCCAGGCGGGGCTCACCAGTACGGCTGCCGCTCCGAGTTTGCTGATCCCATGTACCGCGATGACGAACTCCACGCGGTTGGCCATCATGACGGCCACTCGATCACCGGCGGCGACACCCTGCGCCACCAGGTGGCGCGCGAAGGCATTGCTCAGCTCATTGAGGTCGCGGAACGACCAACGATCGTCTCCCGCCCGAATGGCGTCGTGCTCTCCGAACCGTTGCGCGGTTCGCTCGAGCCTCTCGTGCATCAGGACCGCTGGCATCGGAAACATTATTCTCGTTTTTGAGATCGAGCGTCAACAAGAGACAGATGTAGACTTCTCCTCCATGCGGATACATTCCACCCTCCGATGATGGCCGACGAGAGAAGCGACGACGACGTACGTCGCGAGATCATCGAGACCGTCCGTCGGTTCGTTGCTCGCGAGGTACTACCGGTCGCATCCCAGCTCGAACGCGAAGACCGCTTCCCGGCCGACATCGTGGAGCAGATGCGCGAGCTCGGCCTCTTCGGCGTCACGATTCCCGAAGCCTACGGCGGGCTCGGTCTCGACCTCTTGACCTACATCGGCGTCATTGAAGAGCTGGCCTACGGATGGATGAGCCTGACGGGCATCGTCAACACGCACACCATGGTCGCGACGTTGCTCCTTCACCACGGAAACGAGGAGCAGAAGGAGAGGTGGTTGCCCTCGCTCGCTGCCGGGGATCGGCGCGGCGCGCTGTCCCTCTCCGAGCCGGATGCGGGCAGCGACACCCGCAACATCGCCTGCCGCGCCCAACGCGACGGCGAAGAGTATGTGCTCAACGGCACCAAGGCGTGGGTCACGAACGGCGAACGAGCCGGGATCGTCGCCTTGGCCGCGCGGACCGATGAGGGCATCTCCGCCTTCATCGTGGAAAAGGAACCCGGGCCACGATTCGAGGGGATCTCCGTCGGCAAGCACGTGGGGAAGCTCGGCTACAAGGGCGTGGAGACCGTCGAGATCGCGTACACGGATCACCGGGTGCCCGCCGCCAACCTCATCGGCGAGCCCGGCCGGGGCCTGGCACAGATCCTCAGTGTGCTCGAGCTTGGCCGCATCAACATTGCCTCTCGGGCGGTGGGCGTGGCCCGCGCCGCCTTCGATGCGGCCCTCTCGTACGCCCAGCAACGGGTCACGTTTGGCAAGCCCATCGCCGAACACCAGGCCATCCAGCTCAAGCTCGCCGACATGGCCACGCGGCTTGAGGCTGCTCGCCTGCTAACGCGCAACGCAGCGGAGCGCAAGATGGCCGGCCTGCGCTGCGACGTGGAGGCCGGCATGGCCAAGCTGTTTGCGAGCGAGACCGCTCTGGAGCTCGCTACCGAGGCGATGAGGATTCACGGCGGCGTCGGGTACACCACCGATCTTCCCGTGGAGCGCTACTACCGCGACGCGCCCCTCATGGTGATCGGAGAGGGGACGAACGAGATCCAGAGGCTGGTGATCGCCCGGGGTCTGCTCGCGCGCGCCAGGCAGTCCTAGGGCCGCAGCGGGAGGGGATCGTCGGCGCTGCCGGCGAGCTCGCCGAGCACCTCGTCGTTGTGCTGGCCGAGCCCCGGGACCGGCCCACGGGGGGTCACCGCGAGATCGGAGAAGCTCACCGGACCATTCACGGAATGCTGGGCGGCGCTCGTGCCCCCACCTTCGATCTCCACGATGCCATCGTTGACCAAGAGCTGCGGGTCCTCGACAACCTCTGCCGGCGTCTGCGCCGGCGCCCACCAGACCCCTTCGCGGTCGAACCGCTCTGCCCACTCCGACAGCGGTCGTTCGGCCACGATCTCGTCCAGAATGGCGATGACCTCCGTCCGGTGGCGCCGGATGGCAGCGGCGTCGGCGAAGCGAGGGTCTTCCAGCAACTCGGGACGTCCAAGGGCGCGACAGACCGCGCCGATATGGCGACCCGCTTCGAGACCGGTGAAGAAGAACCAGCGTCCGTCGGCCGCTCGGTACGGATTCATGAGGGGGGCCTGATTCCTGTGCCTCGATTCGGCCCGAGCGACCTTGCCGAGGGTCATCTGCAGTCCCAGGTCCCACCCGAGGATGTAGGTGCCGGTTCGAAGAAGCGACACCTCGACGACTTGCCCACGGCCCGTCTCGCGCTGCTCCAGCACGGCAGCGAGGAGGCCGGCTAGTGCGGCGAGGCCGGTGATGTGGTCACCTATCCCTCCTCGGGCGTTGAGTGGATTGCCTTCCTGGTCGGCCATCTGCATCGACAACCCGGACCGTGCCCAGAAGGCACCGATGTCGTAGGTGGGGCGGTTGCGCTCCTCGCCGCGCAGGCCGTAGCCACTGATACTGCAGTACACGAGTCGCGGATGGCGGGCGACCGTGGCGGCGGGCTCCAGGCCGAGGGCGTCCAGCGCGTCCGGCCGGAGATTGCTGATGAAGACGTCGGCAGTGGCGAGGAGGTCCTCGAACTGGTGCCGGTCTGCCGGCTCGCGCAGGTTGAGCGACACGCTACGCTTGCCGCGGTTTTCGAGGGCAAATGCCGGGTTGGGCATCTCCTCGCCCATGCCGAGCGACCCGAACACGTTCCGCATCGGGTCGCCGGCTGGCGCCTCGACCTTTATGACGTCTGCGCCCCAATCCGCCAACAGCCCGGCAGCCGCCGGCGCGGCGACCCAGACGCCCAGCTCCACCACCCGTAAGTTGGCCAAAGCCGACAGTCGGGCGCTCCCTACGCCGGGCGTCACTGCGCCACGCCCGAGTGACCGCGAACAGCCAGTTCTCGCAGCGTGTCCTTCATCACCTTGCCGGTCGCGTTCACGGGCAGCCGGTCCACGATCTCCACGACCCTGGGGACCTTGTAGTTCGCCATCTGGTCTCGACACCACTGAATGATCTCGGGGCCCGAGCCCGCCCCGGATCCCGTGACGACGAAGGCCATGCCGACCTCGCCGAGACGCTCATCGGGAATTCCGATCACGGCCGCCTGCTGGACGTCGGGATGGCGGAGCAGGACGTTCTCGATTTCAGCCGGGTACGCGTTGAACCCTCCGACGATGAACATGTCCTTGATACGCCCGACGATGCGAAGGTAGCCCCGTTCGTCGAGCACTCCGATGTCACCCGTTCGCAGCCACCCATCGGCGGACAGCGCGCGCTGCGTCGCCTCGGGATCGTCGAGGTAGCCCTTCATGACGCTGGCCCCCCGGATGAGCAGCTCGCCCGCCACCCCGGCGCGGACGTCAGCGCCTTGCTCGTCGACGATCCGGAGCTCGAAGCCGGGCCGCGCCCGACCGACCGTGGTCGCGATGGTCTCCACGTCGTCTCCGGGAGACGTGCCCGAGGCCGTGCCCCCTTCCGTGAGCCCATAGCCGCTGATGATGACGGAGAACGGCAGTTCGTCGCTGACACGGCGAATGAGCTCCACCGGGATGTCGGCGGCCCCGGTCACCGCCACGCGCAGGCTTGTCAGTTGATGGCTGCCCCGCGCCGGATGGTCCAGTATCGCCTGATAGATGGTCGGCGGCCCCGGGAGGACGGTCACCCGATCACGATCGATGAGGGCCAGCACCCGGTCGACGTCGAACACCGCTTGGGGCAGCATCGTCGCTCCGGCGGCCACGCACGCGAGGATCCCCCCCTTGAACCCGAACATGTGGAAGTAGGGATTGACCATCAGGTAGCGGTCGTCGGCGCACAGTCCGGTCATGGCCACCCAATCGGTCGCGGTGCACAGTGTCCGTCCGTGGGTCATGACGACGCCCTTCGGCGTCCCCGTCGTCCCCGAGGTGAAGAGGATGTCCGAAGGGTCCTCGGGGCCCAGCGCGGCGCGGCGCTCGTCGACACGCGTGCGGTCGCCGTCGCTGCCCCGGCCCATGAACCCATCCCATGGCTCGACCCCTGACGGCACCTGCCCGCTGGCGACGACGATCGTGGTGAGATCGGGAAGATCGATGTCCGTGGAACGCAACATCTCGACATAGTCGGTCTCGAGGAAGTCGGTGACCGTCACCAGGGCGCGAGCGCCACTCCGCGCCAGGATCTCGGCGGCCTCGCGGCCCTTAAAGCGCGTGTTGATGGGAACGAGGACGGCTCCGGCCTGAAGGAGCCCGAGCATCGCCACCACCCACTGGGCGCTGTTGAAGGCCCAGAGAGCCACCCGATCACCGGTCTCGACGCCGGAGGCCACGAGGGCCGCGCCGAACGATCGGGCTTCTTGGTCAAGCTCGGCGTACGAGAACCGTCTGGTGCCGTCGTCGATGGCGAGGTGATCACCAAATCGCTGAGCGGCAGCCGCGGTCATCGCCGGGATGCTCCTCCACTGGCCGCCGGTTCCGCTCATCGAACCGCTACGCCGGCACCGTTCGGCATGCCCTCTGTTCCCTTTCTGGAGCTTCCACCGACGGGAAGCACCGCCCGAGTATAGGAGAGTACCGTTCGTGCGGCGGGCCCGCTCTGGCTCCGTTCGCCCGCACTCCGAGTTGTGGGATGCTTGTCGTGGAACCCGCCGGACGGAGGTGTAAATTTCATGAAAACAGTCGTCGTCGGGGCCTCGAGCGGCCTGGGCCGGTCGATCGCGATAGGGCTCGGCCAAAGGGGGGCGAGCGTGGCGCTGCTCGCGAGGCGACACGATCGACTGGTCGACGCGGCCAAGGAAGCGGGACCGGGATCCCTGGCGATAGCCTGCGACGTCACCGATGCGTCGTCCTGCCGAACGGCCATCGGTGAGGCGGCCCGCGGCCTCGGCGGGATCGACGCCTTCGTGTACACACCCGGCGTCGGGCCCCTCGGCCGCCTCGTCGATCTCGACGCCGAGACCTGGCGCCGGACATTCGACACCAACGTCATCGGGGCAGCGCTGGCGACCGCCGCGGCGGTTCCGTTTCTCACCGAATCGAGCGGCGTGGCGGTATACCTTTCGTCCGTGGCCGGGTCCTTGACCCCTCCGTGGCCCGGTCTCGGGGCATACGCCACGAGCAAGGCGGCGCTCGACACCCTCGTGGAGGCCTGGCGCGTCGAACATCCGAGGATCGGCTTCACCCGAGTGGTCGTGGGCGACTGCGCGGGCGGAGAGGGAGCGTCCGCTACCGAGTTCTCCGCGGGCTGGGACATGGAGCTCGCCGCCGAGCTCTTTCCGGTCTGGCAGGCGAGCAACCTCCTCAGCGGCTCCCTCATGGAAGTCGACGAGCTGGTGCGCGTCGTCGATGCCGTGCTGCGGTGTGGGGCAAGCGCCAGCATCCCGACGGTAGCGGTCACGCCTCGCCGGCCTGGCTGAGCGCCAGAGGTGTTGCTCAGGCGACGACGCCGCGTATCTTGAGGTCGACGATCTCGTCTTGAGCGAGTCCGAGGCGGGCCAATATGTCGTCGCCGTGCTCGTTGAACTCGGGAGCTCGCGTCGGCACGGCGGGCTCCTCGTCGAACTGGACGGGTGCCGCCACTAGTCGGAACGGTGTCCCGGTGGCGGTGTGGCACTCCTGCACGTAGCCGTTGGCCACGGCCTGGGGGTCGGACGCCGCCTCGAGTGTGTCCTGGACGATGGCCCATTGCCCGGTGAATGAGGCGAGCCGCTCGCGCCACTCCTCGAGCGGCGCCGAAGCGAAGACCTCGGTCAAGATCTCCACGGCGTCGGCGGTGTTCGCCGTGAGCGACGCGTAGTCCGCGAATCGGAGGTCCGTCGCCAGCTCCGGACGACCGACGGCCTCGCAGATGAGGGGCCAGTACTTGCCCGCCTGAAGACAGGTGAACGCGAGGATATGGCCGTCCTTGGTCTCGTAGTTGCGCGAGATCGGGTTCGACGTGAGGCGCTCCGCCGGTGGGGGAGCCATCGGAACCCCGAGCGCGAGCGACAGCGCTACGGCCTGCCCCATGGCCCACAGGCCCGTGCCGAACAGCGACACGTCGACGATCGAAGCCTCTCCGGTCCTCTCGCGGTAGAAGAGGGCCCCGAGGATCCCGCCCGCGATCGTCATTGCTCCGATGGAGTCCCCGAAGCCCGGCCCGGGGGGCACCGGGATGAGGTCGTACTCGGGGCGCTTGGCCCCCATGGCGATCCCGGCGCGGGCCCAGAAGGCGAGGGAGTCGTAGGAGCCCTTGTCCGCGTCCGGACCGCGCTCGCCCTGGCCGGTGCCGCGCACGTAAATGATCCCCGAATTGTGGGCGCGGACCTCTTCCACCCCGATCTTCAGTTTCTTACGGACGCCGGGAAGCTTGTTGGTGAGGAACACGTCGGCCGTTGCCACGAGCTTGTGGAGGATCTCGAGACCGTCAGGCGACGTGAGGTCGAGGCCCAGGCTCTGCTTCCCCCGATTGGAGTGCTCCATGAGCGCGTGCACGTCGCCGGCCACAGCGGTGATTCCGGTCGACGCGAGGCCGCGCATGGCATCGCCACGTTCCACGTGCTCGATCTTGATCACCTCGGCGCCCCAATCGGACAGCAGTGCCGACGCCGCCGGAACGAACGTGTGCTCGGCCACCTCAAGGATCCGGACGCCCCGCAGGATTGCCGTCACACCCAACCTCCGAAGATCTCCGCACGGAAGGGCACAGCACGACCGCGGCCCCCCAATATTTCGCCGAACCAGCGGGTCAGGCTCACCGCGTCGGACGCGCTGATGAAGGCCTGCTCACTCTAGCTTCGCGAGGCCGAGGTCCTCAAATGCGGTCGCTCGCGGTCATGACGTGCAAGGAGGCGCCATGCCGTGCAGGAGCAGGTCCCACAGCTCCTCTGCGGGCCCCTCGTCGGCGGACCGAACGGGCACACCGGCAATCGTCGAGGAGAACGTGTTGAACATGATCGCTTCCAGCACCGCCCCGGCGATTGGGCCGCGACGGAGACCCGCCCGCACGGTTCCGGCCGCCGTGGCCTCCTCGAGCACACCCTCGAAGAGCGACACGAGGGGAGCGAACACCCGGGCCGCCTCCTTGGGATGAGCGGTCAGCAGCTGCTGGGCGAACTCGGCCATGAACGGTGTTCGCCCTGTCCCACGGGCCTCGCCCTTCCCGGTCGGCTGGCAGATGCGGTAGTACTCCACGACGAAGCGGTGCAGGCGCTCGAGGGCGTCATCTTCCCGGTCGATCCGCTCGCGGAGATCTTCCGCCGTGCTGCGGACGGACTCCTCGAACAAGGCCAACAGGAGTTCGTGCTTGCCGCCAAAGTACTGGTAGAAGCTACGCAGCGACTGGCCGGAGCGCTCCACCACGTCCTGGACCGTGAACTCCCGGCCGGTGCCCGAATTGAAGAGTTCGCTGGCGGCATCGAGGAAGCGTTGCACCCGACTCTCGGCACGTAGACGAGCGGAGTCGAGCGACCGCGCCACCGCGTGCTCGCGCCAACTGAGCCCGCCGACCTCAACGGGATCAGCGGCCAAATCGTCTCTTTTCACTGGAGGGAGCGTACCCGACGATGCGGGACATACCGGGCCTCGAACGACGAGTGCCGACGGCGGTCGGTGGTGGCGACGCGCGTCGGGAATTCCCTCGGAGGTGCTGCACGCGTCGCCGGCCGGCCCAGCCCCGACTCCGGATCCTTCTGCGGTGACGGACCGGTACGCTCCGCCGGTCGCCCGATGGGCGCACCTCTCGTCGCGTTCTGATCGGGCCGCCAGAGCGCCCTCACCGCCCCCGTTCGTCCCTCGGCGTTGCCTGCGTGGAGACGCCCGTGAGCAGGGTATTCTGGAGTAACGTCGCCCGGAGATCCCCTCGGCTGCGCCGAACGGCAGCATGGCCGTGCGGCTGGCTAACTCCGTTGCCGCTATAGGAGAACTCCGTTATCATATGTCAATATGGCACTCTCAGAGGTCATGACGCCCAGCACCACCGTCGACCATGGGTTCCACTCCCTGCGCGTCAAGGACGTGGTGCGCGAGACGGCCGACGCCAGCTCGTTCGTGCTCGACGTGCCCACGGACATGCGTGAGGCGTTCGCCTACGAGTCAGGCCAGTTCTGCAACTTCAGGGTGTGGGTGGGCGACCAACCGTTCGTCAGGTGCTACTCCATGTCGTCGGCGCCCGTCGTCGACACAGATCTCCGGGTGACCGTCAAGCGCGTACCCGACGGGGTGGTGTCGAACTGGATGAACGACCATCTGTCGCCGGGCGACATCATTGAGGTCAGCCGGCCGGCCGGCTTCTTCCGCCTGGTCGAGGGCGATGGCGACATCGTGGCGTTCAGCGCCGGAAGCGGTATCACCCCCGTGCTGTCGCTGTTGAAGACGGCCGTGGCGACGACGGCGCAGCGGGTGCGCCTGCTCTACGCCAACCGGGATGAGGATGCCATCATCCTCCGGTCGGAGATCGACGCCCTCGCCACTCACCCACAGTTCTCCGTGTCGCACCACCTCGACGTCGAGCAGGGATTCGTCGATCGTGACGCGATCCATGCCTTCATGGACACCGCGGTCGGCCCCCAGTTCTACGTGTGCGGTCCTGGCCCCTTCATGGACGTCGTGGAACACACGTTGCTGGAGGATGGAGTGGAGGCGGCGCGGATCCACATAGAGCGGTTCACTCCAGAGGAGTGGCTGCCGGAGCCCGAGCCGTCGGGTGCCTCCGGCACAACCACCCGCGTGACGGTCCAGATCGGCGCTCGCACCGAGACCACCGACTATCACCCCGGCACGACCATCCTGCAGACGGCGCGTCAGATGGGCATGTCCCCACCGTTCTCCTGCGAGTCGGGGAGCTGTGCCACCTGCATGGCGAGACTGACCGAGGGTACCGCGTCAATGCACGTCAACAACGCCCTCACACCCGAAGAGGTCGCTGAGGGGTGGGTACTCACCTGTCAGGCCCTGCCGACCAGCCCTGCGGTGCACGTCGTCTACGAGTGAGGTCAGGTGACCGATGGAGATCGAAGAGTTCCAGTCCTCCGTGGACGCCTGGCTCCAGCAGAACCAACGGGACCTAGCGCCCGATCACCCCGAGAGCGAGAGCCTCGACGACCAGATGGCCCAGCTCGCCAAGGTCAAGCGACTCGCCTATGAAGCCGGCTGGATGCGCTGGGGCTGGCCCCAGCGGGTGGGCGGTCTGGGGGGCTCTCCGCTCCTGCGCGCCTATCTCGGTGAGGCACTGACCGCCCGTCGCCTGGTCGAGCCGGGTGTCTACTCCATGACCGAGGTCCTGGCGCCCACGATGATCAACTTCGCCGCACCCGAACTCGCCGCGGACATGGTGCCCCGCCTGCTGCGAGGCGACGAGACCTGGTGCCAGGGGTTCTCGGAGCCCGGCACCGGCAGCAACCTCGCAGCACTCTCCTGTCGAGCGACGCGGACCGGAGACGGCTGGCGCGTCAACGGCCAAAAGGTCTGGACCAGCTTTGCCCAGTACGCCGATCGCTGCGTGCTCCTCACCCGAACCGGCTCCCCGGACTCCGCCCACAAGGGCATCACTGCCCTCTTCGTCGACATGAACAGCCCTGGCATCGTCGTGCGCCCGATTGAGACGATGCACGGTGCCCCCGAGTTCTCCGAGGTCTTCTTCGACGACGTCGCCGTACCCTTCGACCGCACCCTGGGCGAGGAGGGCCAGGGCTGGTCGGTGGCGATGGACCTCCTGCCCTACGAGAGGAGCACGTCGTTCTGGCATCGCGCCGCCTACCTGCACCGCCGTCTGCAGGACCTTCTCCACGACGTCCCACCCGACGCACTCGACCCAGCCGACGTCGGCGAGGTGACGCAGCTCCTCTACGCACTGCGGGCCCGCTCGCGGGCCACGCAGCACCGGATGGCCGCCGGCGAACGCCTGGGGCCCGAGACATCCATCGACAAGGTACTCGTCGCCACCACCGAACAGGCGATATTCGACCTCGTGGCGAACGGTATGGGCGCCGAGCTGGCGATCGGTGACGACCCGGCGAGTGATCGGTGGCGGCGTCAGTTCCTCTACTCGAGGGCGGCGACGATTTACGGGGGCACCGCGGAGATACAGCGGAACATAATCGCTCGCCGGCTCCTGGACCTCGGAGCGGATCGCTGAGGGTTACGATCCCTCAACGAAGGGAAAGATGCGGGTGAAATCCGCACCCGGTTCGGTCGCCACAAACCGCTCCCACACGGAGGCCGTCACCCGGCCGATGCTTGCACACCCTCCCTCGTCCTCGACGGCACTCAGGTAGAGCCGCACGTCCTTCATCATCAGCGAGTTGGTGAACCCTGCCGCGTAGCGCTCGGTCAGTATCTGCACGGGGAATTTGTCGCTGGTGGCCGCGCTCTGCCCGCTCGACCCGTTCAACACCTCGAGCATCGTCGCCATGTCGAGCCCGAGGGAACGGCCGAATGCGATCGCCTCGCTGGTCGCAGCGAGCGCCGTCGCCGAAAGGAAGTTGTTGGCCAGCTTCAGCGCCTGGCCCATGCCGGCACGAACGCCCACCCGGAATCGCCGGTCGCTCAGCCCGGCCAGCACCGGCTGCACGTGGGCACAGTCATCGTCCGGTCCCGCGAACATCACGGCGAGCGTGCGGGCCCTCGCTCCGGCTACACCACCGGACACGGGAGCATCGACATAGGAGATGCCGCCGCCCGCCAGCAATTGGGCCACGGCCGCGGCCGCGGCGGGTCCGATGGTCGAGGTGTCGACGACATGCGTGGTGCGGCGATCGGTGGCGGCGAGAATCTGGCCCGCCACCTGCTCCGATGCTGGGCCGTCGGGAAGGCTGAAGACCACGACGTCGGCCCGCTGCGCCATTTCGGCCATCTCGCTCACGTAGGAGGCCCCCTCGGGCGATCGCTCGGGTCCGAGGGCGTCATGGGCCAGGGTGGGAAGCCCCGACTGCACGAGGTTCGCCGCCAGGACGCTACCCATATGACCGAGACCGACCACTCCGACGCTCTGCACCATGACGCTCCCCCCCATGATCAACGGGATGAGACGATCGACGCGGGAACCACACGCGTGACCCAGGTGCGGTAGCGGCCCCGCTCCGGGTCGATCAGTGAGCCGATGCGCATGCGGCAGGTTCCTTCCGACGCTGAGGATCGGGACGATAACGACAGTCTTCTCTCGACGCAACCTGGCTCTCTGGGGACGTCGTCTGGCGCACGTCCCCTGGTGAAACGCTATTGTCGTGGGGACGGCACGAAGGGAAGAACCGCTCCCAACGGACCGCCGCGGTAGACGCACGTGCTGGGCTACGAAGGCGATACCGGCGGCGACGGCCGTTCAATGAGGAGAAGAGGTGGCTGTGGCAGCGATACCAAAGGTCAACCCCGAGTCGAGGCTGCTCATTGACGGAAGTCTCGTCGATGCCACCGGCGGCAAGACCTTCGCGAACGTCAACCCAGCGACCGAGGAGCTGCTCGGCCAGGTCGCCGACGCATCGAGCGAGGACATGCAGCGTGCCATCGCCGCCGCCCGGCGCGCCTTCGACGAGACGGACTGGTCCACGAACCGCTCGTTCCGCCAACACTGCCTCGGGCAACTCCAAGAGGCCCTCGAGGCCGAGAAGGAGGAGCTCCGAGAGCAGCTCATCCTGGAGGTCGGCTGCCCCCGCAGCCTCACCTACGGGCCACAACTCGAGGGCCCGCTCGGCAGCGCCGTCCGCTACCCCATGCAGCTGATGGACGAGTACGCCTGGGAGACCGAGCTCCCCGACGCCCCCGGGATGCAGGGGATCATGACGACGCGACGCATCGCCAAGGAGCCGATCGGAGTGGTCGGGGCGATCGTGCCGTGGAACTATCCCTTCGAGGTCTCGTACAACAAGCTCGGCCAGGCCCTGGCCACCGGGAACACCGTGGTGCTCAAGGCGGCGCCCGACACGCCCTGGAACGCCACGTTCGTGGGGCGCCTCGCATCCGAGCACACCGACATCCCCCCCGGCGTCTTGAACGTGATCACGTCGTCGGATCACCTGGTCGGCGAGCAGCTCACCCTCTCCCCGGAGGTCGATCTCATATCCTTCACGGGCTCCACGGCGGTCGGGAAGCGGATCATGGAGAAGGGTGCCGCCACGCTCAAGCGCCTCTTCCTCGAACTCGGCGGCAAGTCGGCCACCATCGCCCTGGACGATGCCGACTTCCCCTCGGCCATGCTGATAGGCCTCGCCGTCTGCTCCCATGCCGGCCAGGGCTGCGCGGTGCCGACGCGGATGCTCCTGCCCCGATCCCGCTACGAGGAAGGCGTAGAACTGCTGCGGGCCAACCTGGCGGCGGCGCCCTACGGTGATCCTCAGAGCCCGGACGTGATGATGGGACCCCTGATCTCGGAGAAGCAGCGCTCCCGCGTCCTCGGCTACATCGAGAGGGGTGTCGAAGAGGGTGCGACGCTGGCGCTGGGCGGTCATCGCCCGAAGGACATGACCAGGGGATGGTACGTCGAGCCGACCCTGTTCACCGACGTCGACAACTCCATGACGATCGCCCAAGAGGAGATCTTCGGCCCGGTACTCGTCGTCATCCCGTTCGACGACGACGATGACGCCGTGAGGATCGCCAACGACAGCAACTACGGGCTGGGCGGGATGGTGTTCTCCGGGTCGCTCGACCGGTCGCTCGCGGTGGCCAGGCGTGTCCGGGCCGGCTCGCTCAGCATAAATGGTGGGGCGGCGTTCGGTCCCGATGTTCCCTTCGGCGGCTACAAGGACAGCGGCATCGGGCGGCAGAACGGCACGGCCGGGTTCGATCAGTACCTCGAGACCAAGTCACTCGCCTGGCCTGCCGGCTGATCTGGCCAACAGTGGACGACGAGCGAGAGGGCGATTGATGTTGCTGACGCCGGACTCCGACCAGGAGCTCTTTCGAGAGACGACGGCGAAGCTCCTGAACGAGCTCGTCCCCGTCGGGGAGCTCCGCCGCCTGCGCGATGATCCCGTCGGTTTCGACGACGCCTACTGGCGCCGGGGAGCGGACCTCGGGTGGACCTCGCTTCTCGTCGGCGAAGAACACGGCGGAGGCTCTATCAGTGGCCAGGGCCTCGTGGATCTCTCCCTCGTGGCTCACGAATTCGGCCGTCACGCCGCCCCTGGGCCTTTGGCCGTGACCAACGTGGTCGCAGCAACCCTCAGCGACCACGCCGACGCGGAGAGCGAGGCCGTCCTCCATGCACTGATGTCGGGCGAGTCGATTGCGACGTGGTGCTTCGGCGAGCCGCCGCCCAATGACCAGCTGGCCAGCGTCTCCCTCGACATTCGTGGCGACGGGGACGACGTGGTGCTGAACGGCGTCAAACGGCCAGTGGAATCGGGGCAGCGCGCCGACTATCTGCTCGTGAGCGGCCGCACCGGCGACGGGCTCACACAGGTGCTCGTTCCCGCAGGAACGGTTGGTGTGTCCGTCACAGCGCTGCACACGGTCGATCTGACCCGTCGGTTCTCGACCGTGACGTTCGACGACGTCCGGCTGCCCGCCTCCGCCGTCATCGGTGAGGTCGGGGCTGCGACCGGACAGGTGATGCGGCAACTCGACATCGCCGTCGCCATCCTGTGCGCGGAGTCGGTGGGGGCGATGCAGGCGGCGTTCGATATGACCGTCGAATGGGCGTTCGACCGTCACTCGTTCGGGCGCCCCCTTGCGTCCTATCAGGCGCTCAAGCACCGCTTCGCCGACATGAAGACGTGGCTCGAGGCGAGTCATGCGATCAGCGACGCCGCCACCATCGCTGCGGCCTACCGCTCCCCCGATGCCGACGAGCTCCTCAGTGCCGCCAAGGCCTTCATCGGAGACTACGGCACTGAGCTGATGCAGGACTGCGTCCAACTTCATGGTGGGATCGGAGTGACCTTCGAACACGATCTCCATCTGTACTTTCGGCGTCAGACCGTGAACCGTGCGCTGTACGGCACACCGGCAGAGCATCGCCGGCGGCTGGCCGACATCACGGACCGAAAGGAGGGGGCTGCGTGACCGAGGAGGAAGATCTCGAGAGCTTTCGGCAGCGGGCCCGGACCTTTGTCCGCACCGAGCTTCGACCCGTAGCAACCCACGGGTCGGGGGGCATCCTGCGGCCCGACCTGACCGACAACGAAGAGCTTGCTGCGGTAGCCCGTGAACGAGAGGTACAGCGGATGCTCTTCGAGGCCGGCCTGGCCGGCATCTGCTTCCCTCGGGAGTACGGCGGCCAAGCGCTCACGTATGCGCATCAGCGGGTGCTGAACGAAGAGCTGTCGGGCTACGAGTACCCGGCGCGCCTTCAGGCCCCTACATTCTCGCCCTGTGCCGCCGTGCTCCTCGACTTTGGAACCGAGGCTCAGAAGCAACAACACATCCCTGCGATCCTGAAGGGCGACGAGATCTGGATGCAATTCCTTTCCGAGCCGGGGGGTGGCTCGGATGTCGCCGGCGCGCTGACCAGTGCGGTTCGCGATGGTGACGAGTGGGTCCTGAACGGGTCGAAGATATGGACGACGGGCGCCTGGTGGTCCGACTGGGCCCTCTGTCTGGCGCGGACCAACTGGGACGTCCCCAAGCATCGCGGCCTCACGGTGTTCATACTTCCCCTTCGCCGAGAGGGCATCGAGGTCCACCGCATCGAGATGCTGAACGGATCGAAGGAGTTCTGCCAGGAGTTCCTGACCGACGTCCGGGTGCACGACACCGATCGGATCGGGCAGATAGACGAGGGCTGGACGGTGGGAACACGCTGGATGTTCCACGAGCGCATGCTCACCAACTCACCTCTCGTGACGCTCCCCGCCGGGAACCCACACGGTGGTGGAGGAGCTTCCTCGGTGCGTGGCATCGCCCGAGACTCGGGCCGACTCCACGATCCCTACATCCGAGACCTCATCGGCGAGGAGCGGATGCTCAGCCTTGTGAGCAACGAACTCCGCCGCCGGATCGGAGAAGGGACGTCGAGCGGTGCCATGCCGGACCAGTCGGCGGCCATCGGCCGGCTGTTCTCAGGAACCGCCTCGGCGCGGATCACCACCATCGCGTTCGAGATATCGGGTTCCGCCGGGGCAGCGTGGAGCGACGACGACGGGGAGTTGGCCCAGCGCGGCGGCGATTTCCTCATGCGACAGGTTTCGTGCATCGGCGGCGGCACCACCGAGATGGCCCGCAACGTCATCAGCGAACGCGTGCTCGGAATGCCCCGCGAGCGTGCGCTGGATCGGGACGTCGCGTTCCGCGACGTCCCCCGCAGCACATCGCCTCGCCCCTGAGCGACGCCTTTGGTCCCTTCCCGTCGGGACGTTACGGCAAGGAACACCTCGCGGAATCCAAAGTATCGTGTGGTCGATGACGTTCCGACGGGCGCGGCGCGGCGCGGCGAGTGCATGACGGTCCGTGCCGCGGACGTCGACGGGGTTCTGGTGGCGACGATCGACGACGGAAAGGCCAACGCCCTCTCCGCCGAGGTGATCGACGGTCTCAGGGCGGCACTCGCCGTCGCCTCGGAGCGTGGGCAACCCCTGGTCGTCACCGGAAGGGACGGCTACTACTCCGCCGGCTTCGACCTCGCCGTGATACGAGGTGGGGACAAGGCCCTCGCCTCGGCCTTGCTGTCCAACGGCGGCCACCTGTACAGAGAAGTCGTCGAGGCGCCGGTTCCTGTCGTGGCATCGTGCACCGGTCATGCCATTGCCGGTGGAGCACTGCTCCTCTTGTGCGCGGACTACCGGATCGGGCGAGCCGGACCATATCGGCTGGGCCTCAACGAGGTGACGTTCGGGATGGCGCTGCCCTCACTCGTCGTGGCCATCGCAACAGATCGCTTGGAGAGTCGGTATCTGACGATGGCGACGATGTTCGCACACCTCGCACCGCCCGAGCGCGCCATGGCCATGGGGTATCTCGATGAAGTCGTGGACGATCCCCTCCCCCGTGCCTGCGAGTTCGCGCGATCGACCGCCGCACTGCCGGCGCGCGCCTTCGCCACGACCAAGCGGCGGGTCCGAGGGCGACTGCAGCAAGAGCTGGCGGCCCTCGAGCTCTGAACTCCAAAATGCGCTCGAGCGGTCGTTTACCTCTCGGCCCTACGCACTGTCCCGGCGGCGGACGAGGGAGTCCGTCCGAGCCCCGAGCTGTTCAGGCGCCGGGGTCGGAAGGTCGGCCGTCGTCGCTCGCAGCCAGTCACCGAGAGCGGCACCCGCGTC
Source organism: uncultured Acidimicrobiaceae bacterium (assembly GCA_963779735.1). Lineage (GTDB taxonomy): Bacteria > Actinomycetota > Acidimicrobiia > Acidimicrobiales > RAAP-2 > Bog-473. The sequence continues at coordinate 352,730 of CAVZZJ010000006.1, read as the reverse complement.
GATGACGTGGGCCTCGGCAAGAGTCCGCGCCGCGACACCGTCCCCACCGTCTATGGCGTCGAGCAGGATGGCATGGTCGGCTCGGCTCCGCCACACCTGCTCGGGGAAGAGCTCGAAGTAGCTCGTCGGCACCACCCGAACGGCCTGGCGCAGGTAGGTCAAGAGCCGCCGCGAACCCGAGGCGAGGTTGACGGCGCGGTGGAAACGCCAGTTGGCGGCGACGACGTCGTCCGCGCCGGCGACCTCGTCAGCCAGGGCGTGCAGGTTCTCCCTCTCCTTTGGGGTGATGCGAGCCGTCGCCCACTCGGCCGCCTTGCCGGCGAGGGTCGCCAGGACGGCAAAGTTGTCGACCGCGTCCTCGGGGGTGATCCCGACAACGGTGATCCCGCTCCGGGGGGTGACGTTGACAAGCCCTTCGTAGGAGAGCTCGAGCAGCGCCTCGCGGACCGGGGTTCGGCTCGTGCCGAACTCACGCGTGATCTCGTCGAGGTCGAGTCGGGTACCGGGTCGCAGACGACCGGTGAGAATCCGGTCGCGTAGTTCGTTCGCGGCCCGCGCCCGGACGGTTCCTCCGATCGACTTGAAATCTGACATATCACATACTACATTGCAGATGGCGACCGGCGCCAGCAAAGGAGCGTTTTCGAGAGCGATGCAGAAACGGCAGATGTCGTTGGTGGGCTTCATGCAAGCGGGGAGCACGACCGTCTACGCCGGATCCTGGCGCCATCCGGCCACCGAGCACGGATTCTTAAAGGCGAGCTACTACGCCAAGTTGGGGAGGACCCTCGAAGAGGGCTGTTTCGACATGATGTTCTTCGACGATCGACTGGCGATGCCCGGAATTTACGGGGGATCGGTGGCCGACGCCGTCCGTCTGGGGGCGAGGCCGGTGAAGCTGGACCTGAGCATCGTGCTCGGTGTCCTGGCGGCGTCGACCGAGAGGATCGGCCTCGGTGCGACGTACTCGACCACCTACTACGCCCCGTTCCACGTCGCTCGCACCTTCGCCACGCTGGATCACCTGTCGGGCGGTCGGGCGGCATGGAACGTCGTCACATCGGTGAACGACTCCGAGGCCCAGAACTACGGTCTCAAGGAGCATCTCGACCACGATGCCCGCTACGACAGGGCCGACGAATTCCTAGAGGCGACGACGGGCCTGTGGGACACGTGGGAGGACGACGCCCTCGTGCTCGATCGGACCAGCGGCTACTTCGCCGACCCGGACAAGGTCCACGAGCTCGACTACGAGGGCAAGTGGTTCAGCGTTCGTGGCCCGCTCACCGTGCCCAGGTCGCCGCAGGGCCGGCCGGTCCTGCTTCAGGCCGGTTCGTCGGGCCGGGGACGTGACTTCGCCGCTCGTTGGGCCGAGCTCATCTTCTCGGGCGACCCCGACCTCGACATCGCCCGGGCGCACTACAAGGACCAAAAGGAGATCGTCGCCGCGGCCGGGCGCGATCCTGAATCGGTGAAGATGCTGCCCATGGTCTACACGGTCGTCGGCGAGTCCCAGTCGCACGCCGAGGAGCGCGAGCAGCTGTTTCTCAACTCGCTCGTGGACCCGCAAGCCTCGTTGACGTTGCTGTCGGAGCTGATGAACTATGACTTCTCCGGGCTCGAACTCGACTCGCCCATCACCGATGAGCTCATCGAGTCGGTGTCGGGGATACGAGGCCTGGTGAAGAACCTTCGCACCCACATCGGCGGAGACACCATCACCCTCGGCGACCTGGCCGGACATCGGGCCACGCTCCTGCAGGGCCCACGCTTCGTCGGCACCGGTCCCCAGGTCGCCGACCAGATGGAGGAGTGGATGGAGGCCCAGGCGTGTGACGGCTTCGTCATCGCCGCGACCCACTCGCCGGGCGCCTATGAGGACGTCGTCCGGCTCGTGGTGCCCGAGCTCCAGCGCCGGGGCGTGTTTCGAGACCACTACACCGGTGCGACGCTGCGTGAGACCCTGGGACTCGCCCGGCCCGCTGCGGCGCACCGGGCCTGACACGGCCATGCGGCAACCTCGTGCCCGTCGATCGGAACTAGCCACGCCCGCAAGCAGCGAGCGGATGTGCGAGAAGGCGGCGGGCTCGGGCGCCGATCTCGTCTTCCTGGACCTCGAAGATGCCTGCGCACCAGTCGTCAAAGAGGCGGCCCGTGGCATAGCGGTTCGTGCGCTGACGAGCTTCGACTGGGGTAGAACCGTCCGCGCCGTCCGGATCAACGGCCTCCAGACGCAGTGGTGCCACGGGGACATCATTGAGGTCGTCACGGGAGCGCGTGAGTCGTTGGACGTGCTCATCGTGCCCAAGGCGCGCTCCGCCCGCGACGTGTGGTGGGTCGACGTGCTCCTCACGCAGCTCGAGACCGAGCTCGGTCTTTCGAAGCGCATCGGGCTCGAGGTGCTGATAGAGGAGGCCGAAGGCCTCTCGAACGCCGCCGAGATCGCCGGCGCGAGCGACCGGCTGGAAGCGATCATCTTCGGAGCGGGCGATCTCTCGGCCTCCATGCGGGCCAGGGTGGACGGGAACTTCGACCCGATCAGCGAGTACCCGGGCGACTTCTGGCACTTTGCCCGCTTCCAGGTGTTGACTGCGGCACGCGGCGCGGGCATCGATGCCATTGATGCGCCCTATCCGGCGTACAAGGACCGCGACGGGTACCGGCGTTCCGCCGTGCACGCCAGCCTGCTCGGCTTCGACGGCAAGTGGGCCATCCATCCCGATCAGATCGCCATCGCCAACGAGGTCTTCTCCCCCACGAGGAGCGAGATCGAAGAGGCGCGCCAGTCGATGGAGACCTACCGCCGGTCGGAGGCCGAGGGCGTGGGAGCGATCGGCCGGGAGGGCAAGCTCGTGGACGCGGCCCACATGCGTCTCGCGGCAAACGTCCTGTACAAGGCGTCGCTCGCCGAGGGGACGGCGCCGGCGCCGTGAGCCGGTGGACGAGAAGCGTCCTCAGAAACTGACATGCTATTGCAACATTTGCCGCAGCTGCGTAGTATTCACCTCGGTCGAAGACGGCCGGGCAAGACCTGAGTGTGAGTGGGGGTAAACAGTTATGGGAACAGCTCCGGTGCGTCGCACCTGGTTCGGTGCGCGACTCCTGACCGTGATCGCCATGGCGGCCGGCTTGACCGTCGCCACGGGGGAAATCGGCCAACCGGCCGGCGCGTCCACGGGGGCACCGGTGGTGTTCGGCGACATCTGCAGCTGTAGCGGCGCGGAGGCATCGGCCATCGCCGGTACCTCGAATGTGATGGAGGCCTGGGTGTCGTGGACCAACGCGCACGGAGGCATCGACGGCCACCAGGTGCAGATCGTCATTAAGGACGACGCCCTCGACCCGGCCACCTCGCTTTCCGATGTACAAGAGCTCGTCCAGCAGAACCACATCGTCGGACTGTTCGACAACAGCGACGAGGATCCCTCCTGGGCGACCTACATTGAGCAGCAGAAGGTCCCGGTCTTCGGCAATCCGGAGAGCTACGCCGGACAGTCCAATCCCGACTTCTACCCCCAGGGCACCACCTTCAACAATGCGGTGGTCTCCGAGGCGGTTGCACTGAAACTGGACCACGTCAAGAAGCTGGCCTCCATGTACTGCGTCGAGGTGGCGGTCTGTGCCCAGGCCGTACCGCAGTTGGCCGCGGCACTGAAGAAGGAGGGCTACGGCACCGAGATCGTCTACAAGGCCGGTATCGCCTTCGCCGCCCCCAACTACGCTGCGCAGTGCCTCGCCGCCAAGCAGGCCGGCGCCCAGGCGGTGACCGTCGGAGACGCCTCGGAGATCGTGACCAAGGTGGCCGAGGACTGCGCCCAGCAGGGCTACGACCCCATTGAGCTCGGTGCCGGCGGCACGGTGTCGAGCTCGTGGCTGACGGTTCCGGCCATGGCTAAGAACATCGACGTCCAAGAGGACCTCCCCTGGTTCGTCCACAATGCGGCGACCAAGGACATGTTCGCCGCCTTCGACAAGTACCAGCCCTCCATCCCGAGCAGCGTGGACTTCGGCGAGACCTACATCACCGCCTGGGCCGGCGGCCAGGAGGCACTGGCCGCCGGTGAGGCCGGGCACCTGAGCGCCACGCCGACCGCCGCCGAGTTCACCAACGGTCTGGAAGCCCTGAAGGGCGACACCCTCGGTGGTCTCACTCCCCCGCTCACCTTCGCCAAGGGCAAGGACCATCAGATCGCCTGCTTCTACGAGATGGGCATCAAGGACGGCAAGTTCGTCACCCTCGACGGGGGCAAGTACATCTGCCCCTAGGGGCCGGTCAGCGGAGCCGGTAGAGGACCTCTCCGGCGTCGGGGACCACGAGGGTACCCGGATCGGACCCCCAGGCGATCGGATCCACGGTGGTTGGATCAAGATAGCCGAGGTTGGCCCGGACCACGGTGTCCTCGGGGATCCCCGTTGCCAGGGTGACCCGCACGCGCTGGACCTCGCCCAGCGTCGCGTCGTAGGTCCCGGCACCGAACAGGTGGGTGGAGTGCGCCAGCTCGCCCCTGGGATAGTCGCGGTAGCGGTCCCAGTGGGCGAGGAAGTAGTCGCGGCAGTGGTAGCCGAGGTCGGCGAGGTCGGGGTGCATGGCGGCGATCTGTGTGATGTGGGGCGCGTAGAGCACCACCTCGCCCCCGTCGGCGACGACCGGCTCCACCTTGTAGAAGCCCTTGGCTCCCGTCCACAGGTCGTCGTAGCGCGATGAGACCATAGAGAGCACACGACCGACGGGGGCCGCCAGGTACTCGACGTGCGTCGTGGCCGCGACGTCGACGGCGGCTTCCCACGCCTCAGCGGGCGCGCCGAACGCCAGCGAGCGCAAGCCACCGCTCAAGTGGTCGACCACCACGCACAGCGCATGGCGCTCGCCGGGCACCATCGCCGCGGCCGCGTCAATGAGGGCGCGCACGGGTGTGATGCCGCGGGTCCCGATGATCTCGCGGCTGCTGATCAGCGCACCCAGCCAATGGGTGACGTCGATCAGTTCCTGTCCCGACAATCCGGGGAACAGATACTTGTTGCCACCCGAAAATCCGACGACCTCGTGCGGGAGGACGGGTCCGACGATGATCGTGACGTCACTGTCCACCACGAGTCGATTGACGCGGATGTCGACTTCCTCGCGGAGCCGCCCAGCGGACAGGCGCGCGACCGTCGAGGAGCTCAGTGAGCCCAGGTGGGCGAAGGTTCGATCCTCCCACCAGGCATGGTTGGCCACCGCCAGTGAGCTTGTCCCGACGAGCTTTCGGAGGGCGTCTGCGGTCATCGGTGCGTGCGTGCCCAGCGCGACGACGGCCGTGCACGACCGCACGCGGTCTGCGACGGCCTCCTGGAGCGCCCCGAGGAGGAGGGGCAGCGGGCAGTTGCGCGTGGCATCGGGGATGACCAGGCACAAGGAACGTCCGTCGAGATCGAGCCCAGCCATGTGGGTTTGAATGAATGCCTCGACGTCGGCGGCCTCCACCACCGAGTGGGCGCCGCCGACGGTCGACGTCATCGCAGCTCGCCGATCAACGCCACGCCGTCGCGGACGAGGTGTTCCAAGGCGGCTGCGACGTCGCCGACGAACGGCGGGTCACAGTGGTCGTCCAGGGCGACGTGACTCACGTGGCGAAGATCACCCATCGCCGCCGCCGCCCGGAGTCCGCTGGACGCCGGGTCCTCAACGGGTGACAGGAGTCTGCCGCCAAGACGTAGGCCTGCGGTGGCGGCTATCCACAGTGCGACGACCGTCGCGAAGCGGCCCGTGCTCAGTCCCCTGCGGCGGCGGATCCCCTCGACGGGAAGCAGTCGTTGTGGCAGCTTGCGCGAACCATCGGCGCCTACTTGGACACAGGTGTGGCCGAGCGTCGGATTGCGGAACCGGTCCAGCGACCCGAGGGCGAACTTCACGGGTTCAACGGCCGCGGGAAGGTCGGCGACCTCGAGGATGTCCTGCACGAGCCTTCGAACGAAGCACGAGACGACTCGATGCTCGGCCGCGGCAGCGATCGTCGAGCAACCGGCAAGAAGTCCGCAGTAGGCCAACGCCGAGTGCGGTCCGTTGAGCAGCCATAGCTTCCGGCGCTCGAAGGGAACGATGTCCCCCACTATCTGAACACCGACCTCGGCGAGAGGAGGGAGCCCCGGTGCCGACTCAATGACCCACGACCGGTGGCGTTCCGTGACGACGGCCGCGAGGTCGAGCAAGCCGAGGCGAGCGTACGTCTCTTGCAGGTCTTGTGTTGTGGTCGCCGGGACCATTCGATCGACGACGGAGTTCGGGAAGAGAACTTCGTCGGCGATCCAACCGGGCAGGGCCTCGTCGATCTGGCCGGCGGCCTCCATCACGCGTCGGCGAAGGAGGCGGCCGTTATGGAGGACATTGTCCATGGACACGAGAACGGGCGGGAGAATTCCGGCCCTGCGCCGCCGAGCCAGCGCCAGGGCGATGACACCGGCGGCGGAATGCAGGTGCCCCGGACGCTCGAGCTCCTCGGGTACGTCGTACCCCTTCTCCGAGATCGTCAACGTGACGAGTGTGGTCGTCGACGCGGCAACGGCATCGATGGCCGCGGCCGGACCCGATTCGACGCGGGTCATCGACCCGATGATCCGGAGGAACACGTCGGAACCGGGTTCCCGCTCGGAGACGGTGTAGAGGCCATCCTGGGGCGCCAACTGGTCCACGGCCCGGTTGCTCTTGAGCGACACGCCTCGAATCAGCGTTGGCCGGCCCAGCCTCGAAAGGTCGTCGGCGTAGACGCCGAGGTGGGCCCGGGCGAAGGCGCCCACCCCCAGGTGGGCGATGGAGGGCGCCGCGACGCGGTCATAGGCGGGGAGCGAGGCGCGGGCCCTCTGCAGGCTGCCGGCGGACAGCCTTGGCCCCGACGGGAGGCTCACGAGCTCATCTCGAGTCGGAGCACGTCGAGTAGGGTCGGGCATCGTGCGGCACCGACAACGCGTCACGATCCTCGATGTCGGCGCGCTCGCAGGGGTTCATGCCGCGACGGTATCCCGTGCGCTCAACCGCCCGGAAAAGGTTGCGCCCGCCACACGCCGGCGGGTTGAGGACGCTGTCAAAGAGCTGGGATTCGTGCCGAATCGGGCGGCCCGGGGTCTGATCACGGGGCGCACCGACAACATCGCCGTGATCGTTCCGGACATCACCAACCCCCATTTCGCATCGTTGGTGCGATCCGTGGAGCGATCGGCACGTGAGGCCGGTCTGCAGACGCTGCTGGTCGACACCGGGGAGCACGCAGACGAGGAGGTACGGGCTGTCCGAACCCTGGCCCGTGACGTCGACGGCTTCATAGTCCTTTCGCCGCGTCGGCTTCACCTCAATCTCGACGCACTGGAGTCCAAGCCTGCGGTCTTGTTCAACCGCCCCGTCCGTGAGCGAGCATCCGTGCTGCTGCGGACGGCACCCGCCGTCGCCGAATCGCTCCGTCACCTGGCCTCGCTCGGGCACACGACGTTGGCGTATCTGGGCGGCCCGCAGCGATCGTGGGCCGCCGGGGAGCGCCTCCGGGCCGTTCGTCGGTCGAGTGGGGCGGCCGGAATAGATGTCGTCGAACCGCGGGTGGCCGGTCCGACGTTCGACGCAGCGGTGGAAGTCGTCGAGCTGGTCGTTCGATGCGGGGCTACCGCGGTGATGGCATTCAACGACCAGATGGCATTCGGCGTCATTGCTGGCTTGGCACGTCGCGGCATTTCCGTTCCCGAGGATGTGAGCGTGGTCGGGATCGACGACGTGCCGATGGCGGCGATGGTGGCTCCCCCACTGACGACCATCGCGCTGCCGACCGAAGAAGCCGGCGCGGCCGCGGTGGCGATGCTCGGCGAAGGGGTCCTGAGGACGGAGCTGTTCGGAGCGCTCGTCGTACGGGGTTCGACCGGCCCGGTCATGAGCCGCCGCGCCAGCGCCGCCTCAAATAGAACGCCGCCGCCTTCGGTTGCCGGTCGCGGGTGAACACCCCCTTCCGATTGCCGTCGACACGCATGAAGGAAGGAGCCGTCGAGAAGTCGGCGAAGTTCCAGACGTGCTCGCCGACCACCGCCTCGACGCGATCGAATACGCCGTGGTAGGTCTCCAAGAGCGCCACCTGGTACTCCTCGCTCCAGACCGAGCCGTGCAGCGTGTGAAGGCCAGCCATCGCATCCGCCCCGTATTCCGTCACGATGATGGGCTTTCCGTGCGTACTGGCCCACTCACGCAGCTCGGCCTCTAGCGCCCGCTCCGCGGCCGCGAGATCCCCGGGTTCTACATACCACCCGTAGTAGCGGTTGACCATGATGAGATCGGCGAGTTCGCTGACCTTACAGGCACCCGGGAGGGCGAACATCATGTTGACAAAGCCGACTGGACGGGTCGGATCCATCGACCGTGCGGCGGCAAAGAGCGGCTCGAAGTACGCACGGGCCGCATCGGTGTGGGATTCTGGCTCGTTGGCAAGACTCCAAAGGACGACACAAGGATGGTTCTTGTCCCGACCGATGAGCTCCTCAATGGCCCGACGGTGGGTCTGCTGGGTGGCGGCACCTATCGTCTCGTCGCTGAATGTCGTCTTTGGACCACCAAGGAAGAGCCCACCACCCACTCCGAGATTCAGGCCGACCGCCGCCGTCTCGTCAATGACCACGATGCCGAGCCGGTCGGCGTGATCGAGTACCTCTTCGGCGTAGGGATAGTGCGACGTGCGGAACGAGTTGGCGCCCAACCACCCCAGGAGCTCGAAGTCGTGCACCATGGCCACGTCGTCGTGGCCCTTCCCACGCACCTCCAGATCCTCGTGCATGCCGAAGCCACGGAAGTAGAAGGGCTCGTTGTTGATCAGGAACTGCGTGCCGTCCACACGGACGCTCCTGATGCCCACGGGGAGGGTGTAACGGTCGACCACGCGATCTCCGTCGACGAGGCTGAACTCGAGCTCGTACAGGTACCCCCGTCCCGGACGCCAGAGCTCGGGGTCGGGCATCCGTAGCTCGCCGCTGCTGCCCGATGCGCCTACGACGTCGGTGCCGGCGGCGTCGCGCAGCCGAACCTTCACCGATGCCGCTCCCCGACCCTCGACGATGGCCGAGTACGAGATGACCCCGGACGCACCGGCGAGGTCCGTGACGACAGTGACGTCGGAGATGTGCTCTCGCGGCGTCGAGTAGAGCCAGACGCTTCGGTGCAAGCCCGCGTAGTTGAAAAAATCGTGGTAGTACCTCTGACGGCGATCGCCATCCGGCATCACCTCGACAGTTCCGGGTGGGATCGACGCCCAGGAGAGCTCGTTGTTGACCACCGCAGTGATCCGCACCTTCTCACCGGGCCGGACGAGGGCGGTGATGTCGGCCTCGAACGGCGTGTAGCCACCCTCGTGATCGGCGACATGGTCATCGTCGACCCATACCGTGGCCCGGTGCGTGGCCGCGTCGAAGCGGAGGACGACACGCTGGTCGTCCCAGCCGCGGGGCACGAGCACCGTGCTCTGGTACCAGACGTCCCCGACATGGGTACGAACTGCGGGGTCGACGAGCACGTCGTTATAGCTACTGGGAACAGGCATCAGTGTGGGATCGGCCAGGCGCGTCCGCCACCAACCCTCCTCGCGACCGACGCCTTGCCTGTCCATGGCGAAGCTCCACAGGCCATTGAGGCTCTTGGTCTCACGCGCCTCATTGTCTTGCGGCCGAAGCATCGTTCTCCTTTATCTGGTGGTCACGTATCTGGTGGTCACGTATCTGGTGGTCACGTATCTGGTGGTCACGTATCTGGTGGTCACGGTCCCGCCGAAAGGTTCCGGAGCAGCCCGATCACCAGGTCGGCGACGGATTCTGCGTCGAGGTCGTCGGTATCGACGACTGCGTCCGCAACGCCCTCGTAAAGGCGGGCGCGCTCGCCGGCCATGGCGGCGAGCGCGTCGAATGGGTGCTCCCCGAGGAGCGGGCGGTGGTCGCCGGGCCGCACGCGACCCGCCAACGTCGCCGGATCGGCGCGAAGCCAGACGACGAAGGCGTCGTCGAGTTCCGCTCGGACGGCGGGATCGAGGATGACCCCGCCGGGAGCGGCGATGACAACCGGGCTGACCCGCTGGAGCGCATGGAGCACCTCCTCGGACTCCAGTTGCCGGTAGGCGGCTTCGCCACCGGATTGCCAGATCTCACGAACGGTCGCGCCCGTGCGTGCGGCGATGGCGACATCGACATCGACCAGCTCCCAGCCGGTCTCCTCGGCCACCAGCCCGCCGACGAGCGATTTTCCCGCTCCCATGAGCCCCACCAGGACCATTCCCCTCATCGGGCGACACCGAAGGCCCGCCGGGCAAGGTTGTACGCCAGATCCTCGGCGAGCTCTTCGGCGTCGGACGTCTCCAGCACATGTTCGGCGACCAGGCCGGCCAGGAAGCCCGCATTGACGCGCCGAACCAGATCATGGCGGGCGGGAATGGTCAACAGGGAGCGGGCGTCGTCGTTGAATCCCACGGTGTTGGCGAACCCCGCCGTTTCGATGACGTCCCTGTAGAACCTTCGTATCGCTTCGGGACTGTCGTAGAACCACCAGGGCGGTCCAAGTCTGAGTGCAGGGTAATGCCCGGCCAGTGGTGCCAGTTCACGGCTGAGGGTGGATTCGTCGAGGGTATAGACGACGACGACCAGCGACCTCTCGTTGCCGTACCTGTCCAGCAGTGGCTTCAAGGCACCGACGTAGTCGGCCGGCGTCGGGATGTCGGCGCCCACGTCCTGACCGAAACGGCTCTTGAGCGAGGGGTTGTGGTCTCGCCACGAGCCGGTGTGCAGCTGAAGAACCAGTCCGTCGTCCAGGCTCATGGCCGCCATCTGCACGAGCATCACTCCCCTGAAGAGCTCCGCGTCGCCGGGCAGCGCTCGATCGCTGACGATGCGATCGAAGAGCGCTTCGGCCTCAAGATCGGAGAGATCGACCGTCACGGGCGAAGGATGCCCGTGATCCGACGATGTGGCTCCGGCCTCAATGAAGCGGCTTCGCCGAGACCGAATAGCCTCGAGGTACCCGCGCCAAGTGGATGTGTCCTCCCCCGTCAGAGCGGAAAGCTCGGCCAAGTTCCGTTGGAATTCGGCACGGTCGGGGTCGATGATGTCGTCGGGGCGGAAGGTCGGCACGACTCGGCCGGCCCATCCGGACTGGCGAAGGCAGGCGTGGCAGTCGAGCGGGTCGAGCGCTCCGTCCGTCGTGGCGAGGAACTCGACGCCAAATCGCTCGTAGAGCGAGCGCGGTCGGAACTCCTCTTCGCGGAGACGAGCGGAGACCTCGTCGTAGACCTCGTCGGCCGTGTCGGCCCGCAGCGGCACCTCCACGCCAAAGACCTCGGCCAAGGTGTGATCGAGCCAGAGCTTCGAGGGGGTGCCACGAAAGAGGTGATAGTGCTCGGCGAACGTGCGCCACACGTGCCTCCCGTCGATCTCTGGTGGAACTCCGTCCGTTCGACAAACACCGAGAGACTCGAGGGGGACGCCTTGGCTGTAGAGGAGCCGAAGGATGTAGTGATCCTTTGAGACGAGCTCGAACGCCGGATCCCCGAGGGCGCTGTTGCCGGCGAGCTCGGCGGGGTCGCAGTGGCCGTGCGGGCTGACGATCGGCAGCGCCCTGGTGTGCTCGTACAGGGAGCGGGCGATCCGCCGCACACCGGGCTCGGCAGGAAGCAGCCGGTTCTCATTGAGCATGACGATGCAAAGCTTTGCAGAGAGAGCGGCGGCGCGCCAGCCTTCGCCGGAGACGGAGACCCCCGCGCCTGGGCAGGTCGCTCGCCTGCGACCTAGCATGCCACCATGGAGTTCGCCGAACGCTATGGGCCGTGGGCAGTGGTTGCGGGAGCGTCAGAGGGGGTTGGAGCTTCGGTCGCCCGGCTTCTCGGCTCACGCGGCGTGAACGTCGTGCTGGCGGCCCGCCGCCAAGGGCCGCTCGACGAGGTGGCGGCGACGGTTGTCGCGGAGACCAGGACCGTGGTGCTCGACCTCAGCGAGGCTGGAGCGGCCTCGTCGCTCGCCCACACGGTGGACGACCTTGAGGTCGGACTGCTCGTGTACAACGCCGGGGCCGACCCGAACATGTCGCACTTTCTCAACAAGCCGGTCGAGGTGTGGGAGGGAATGGTCGCCCGCAACTGCGCCACGGTGGTGAGCGCCACGCACCATTTCGCAGGGCCGATGGTGGAGCGGGGCAGGGGGGGCATCGTGCTGGTCACCTCGGGCGCAGCGTGGGCGGGTGGGGCGAACATAGCGGTCTACGGAGCAACGAAGGCATTCGACCTGCTGCTCGCCGAGTCGCTCTGGGCCGAGCTCGGCCCGCAGGGTGTCGACGTGCTGGCCATGGTGTTGGGTCAGACCGACACCCCTGCCTTCCGCCGGGTGCTCAACGGCCGGGAGGTCGAGGGCATGGCCGATCCCGACGACGTCGCCCGCGACATGCTCGACAACTTGGCCGAGGGTCCCACGTTCCCTCCCGACCCTTCTCCATTCGGCCCACTGCCCCGCCGCCAGGCCGTCGAGATCATGACCCAGGGCTCCGCCTTCCTGCAGGAGTGAGGCCGTCGTAGCTCGCAACCGGAACACCACGGCGGCCGCTCAGGATTAGGCTCCGCCCATGAACTTCGGCCTCCGCTTCGACTTCCGTAACCCCGAGTTGGCAGACACGACCATGGCGGACCGCTATGCCGCGGCCCTCGACATGGCGCAGTGGGCCGACGCTCTGGGCTGCACCACCATCGGGGTCTCCGAGCATCACGGGTCCTCGGACGGCTACCTGCCGAGCCCCATCCCGATGCTCGCCGCCATGGCGGCTCGCACGACGAACGTCCGCTTCATGTTGGCCGCGCTGATTGCCCCATTCCACGATCCATTGCGTCTCGCCGAGGACCTGATCGTGCTCGACAACCTCAGCAGGGGACGGGTCGACATCATCCTGGCCGGTGGCTATGTGCACGAGGAGTTCGCGATGTTCGACGTACCGATGAACCAGCGGGGCAAGCGGGTGACCGAGACGTTCGCCGTGCTGAAGTCGGCCTTCTCCGGCGAGCCGTTCGAGTACCGCGACCGCACGGTGCACATCACGCCGGCGCCCTTCCGGCCGGGCGGTCCGAGCGTCTTGCTCGGCGGGAGCAGCAAGCCGGCCGCAGAGAGGGCCGCCCGCCTCGCCGACGGATTCATCCCCTCGACGGCGGACGTCTGGACGTTCTACAGGGACGAGGTTCAGAGGCTCGGCCGGCCAGACCCCGGCCCGAGCCCGATCGGGTCCAACCAGACGGTGGCGCTCGCCGAGGACCCCGAGAAGGGGTGGGAGCAGATGGCGCCGTTCTTTCTCCACGAGACCAACGCCTACGGCGCCTGGCAGGCCCAGGACGACGTCGCAAGCCCCTATCACATCGTCGCTGACACCGAAGCGCTGCGGACCACCGACCAGTACCGCGTACTGACGCCCGAGCAGCTCGTGGAGGAGCAGAAGGCCGCAGCGTTCCCGTTCGCTTTCTTCCACCCGCTCTGTGGTGGCATGCCGATCGATCTGGCCTGGTCGAGCCTGCGCCTCTTCGAAGACGAGGTGCTGCCGGCGTTCGCATGACCCGGCCATGAGGCAAGATTGGGGACCTCGGCCGATCCGCGGTCCCCAACCGCCTCGGCCGAGCCGACCCCCCACGTCCTCCCGGTGCCGATGCCACGCTCGTCACGAGCGATTATTTATTGTTATGACAAAACCACTATTGGCCGCTACGGTATCCGGCATGGCACGTCCTGCTCCGGCCGCCGCTCGGTCCGTCAGCATCTTGTCGTTCTTGACCGCTCACGCCGCACGGGGCTTCACCATTAGTGAGCTGGTCGACCACCTGGGGATGAACATCGCGTCGGCGCACGCCACCTTGGCCGTCCTGTGCGACGGTGGGTTCCTCCTGCGCGACCCCCAGCACCGCACCTATGTGCTCGGACCCGCGCTGGCCGTCACGGGTTTCGCTGCGCTCGACCAGCACCCGGCGATTGGGGCGGCCATCGACGAAGCCGAAAAGCTCGCCGCGGAGGTCGACGCGGAGGTCGGCGTCTCGGCGATCGCCGGTCGGGACGTCATATTCGTCGCGCGCCGGGGTCCTCAGCCGTTGGAAACCAGCATCGGTTACCCCGGTGACCGCTCTCCCCTCCTGGCCCCCTTCGGCGCGGTCTTCATGGCGTGGGCCGACGAGGCGGCCATCACGGCCTGGCTGGAGCGCGCCTCCTCGACCGCCCAGGTCGCCGACTTCTACCGACAGGCTCTGAACGATGTCCGCTCGCGGGGGTTCAGCGTTCCGTTGCCGTCCATCACGGCAATCCCGATCGCCGATGCCATGCGCCGGCTGCGCGAACAGCCGTCCGACGAACGAGCCGAGCAGAAGCTCACCGATGCACTGCAGCAGTCGGAGGAGCTGCTCCTGAACTTCGACCGGCTTTCAGGCTCCGACGCGATCACCATCAAGACGGTGGCGGCGCCGATATTCGACCCGATCGGTCGGGTCCTGCTGTCCCTCAGCATCACCGGACCAGCGCACCCCATGCGCGTGGATGACGTCTTTTCGCTCGGTCAGAGGTTGGTCAAGTCGGCCTCCGTGGCGACCCGAGCCGCCCGAGGCCGAATTCCCGAACGCTGAGCGCAACGGGTGATCTCGCTCTAGTGGGTCGCCAATGCCTGCAGCACGGCGGCCGCCAGCTCTGGTCGGCAGACGAGCAGGTCGGGGAGGTAGGGGTTGGGTTGGTTGTAGCGCAAGGACGTTCCATCAAGGCGGGACACATGAAGACCGGCGGCAGCGGCGACGGCGACGGGCGCACACGAATCCCACTCGTACTGGCCACCGGAGTGGGCGTAGACGTCCGCGTCCCCGCGGACGACCGCCATCGCCTTGGCGCCGGCCGAGCCCATCGGCACCACCTCCGCGGCCAGGCTCGCCACGAGTTGATCCACGCACGACGGCGGCCGCGTTCGAGAGACGGCGAGCCGCACCGGACCAGGCGTCGGCGCAGCAATCGCCGGCGGACTGCCCGTCCCGAACACCAGGTGGGCGGCGGGTAGCGCGACGGCCCCGACGGTGGCCCGGCCAGCGTCGGCCAGGGCCACATGGACGGCCCAGTCCGAGCGGAGAGGTTCGCCGTATTCCCGGGTTCCGTCGAGTGGATCGATGATCCACACACGGCTTCGCTCGAGCCGGATCGGGTCGTCGACGCTCTCTTCTGACAGCACGGCGTCTTCGGGGCGCTCCTCTGACAACCGGCGGAGCAGGAGCTCGTTGGACCTCCGATCCCCCTCGGCGCCGCCTTTTGCGCGAATCCGGAGCAACAGCGAGCCTGCCTCGGCGGCGAGCGAAGCCGCCAGCTCATGATCGTCCACCGTGCTCAAGCCTCCGGGTATGGCACCGGGCACGGCACCGGGGCCGCGACCGTCCAGCCGCGACCCCCGTGTGGCGAGGGCCGGACGTGCGGCCAGGCAAGGATGGGCCTCCACGGAGTCATCGCGGTGAGCGCCCCGAGCGGCAAGAGCTCACGAGAGCCGCAGTGCCACGCGTATGGCATCACGTCCCGGCGTGCTGCGGGTGAGGAGCGAGAACGCCTCTTCGAATCGCTCGAGGGGAAAGGTCTCGCCCAGGAGGGCAGCGGTCGGGACCTGACCGTCGTTGATGAGGGCGACGGCGCCTTCGGTGTCGAGGCCGGCGCCGGGGTGAATGGTGATCCGGCGCGTCGGGATCCAGTCGCTGTGGAACCCCTCGAGCGGCCGGTCCTTCATCCCCGCCACGACCACATGCCCCCCATTCCGCACGACGTCCATGGCAAGGTTGACGGTCGCGGGACTGCCCGAGGCGGCGTCGATGACCACGTCGGCCATCGCTCCACCGGTGATCGCCGCGACGGATTCGCGTAGATCGCCCGTCTCCACGTCGATCGCGTGGTCGGCGCCAACCCCGAGCGCGCAGTCCAGGCGGAAGCGGTCTCGGGTCACTCCGGTGACGATAACCGTGGCGGCTCCGGCCGCGCGCGCCGCCACGATGGTGGCCATCCCCATGTGACCGGGTCCCTCGACCACCACGACGTCGCCCTCCTTGACCGGCTCCACCCAGGTGACCGCGCAGCTGAGCGGTTCGAAAAAGGTCAGCTCCTCGGCGGCGACGTCCTCCCGCAGCTTGTAGACGGATGATCCGGGCAGAAGCTCCAGGTGCTCGGCGAAGCCCCCGTAGAGTCCCGATCCCTCGTCGACGGAGAAGTCATGGCCGTAAATCCGGTATCCGCCGGGCGTTATCACGATGTCACGGACGGCGACGCGATCGCCCTCGGACACTCCCCACTCTTGCGCCGCGGCACGATCGATCTTGTCGATCCGCCCGACGATCTCGTGACCCGCGATAGAGGGGAATTCTCCGCCCCAAGAGGTGTGCACGTGACCGCGGAAGTGATCGACATCGCTGTGGCACAGACCGGTTGCTTCGACGCGGAGCACCGCGCCACCGGGACGGGGGTCAGGGACGGGGAACTCACGCATCTCCCATGTCTCGTCTCCGTTGAACACGATGGCGCGGCTCATGAGCAGGCCTCCACCAATAGCGCGTTGGCGCGCTCGACGGCGCGACGCAGGGCGGCACCATGGCCCTCGGCCTCAATCTTGGGCCCGACCTGCTCGAGCTCGAAGTAACCGGCGTAGCCGGCGTCGAGCGCAGCCCCGATGAACCTCTGTATCGGAAGATCCCCATCACCGGGAACCGCCCGACCTCCCGGCGAGGGCTGTTGGGGCGTTCCGTAGAGAGCGTCGGCGAACTGAACGGCAGCGACGCGCGAGCCGGCCCGGCGGACGACCTCCTCGTAGTCCCGCTCCATCCAGCAGTTCCCGAGGTCGGCGATGACGCCGATGCCGGCGCGATCGGCCACCTCGAGGGCGTCACGTAGCGTGTGGACGAAGGACTGGTCCGTGCGGAGTGACGGTTCGATAGCGAGGCGCACACCACGGGCCTCCGCGTAGGCGGCGCACGGCGCGACCGCCTCGGCCAAGGAGGCGGCGAGCTCGTCGAACGAACGGCCATCGCGGCGCCCGGGAGTGAAGTAGGTGGTGCCACCGACGACGCCGGCAAGATCGATGGCCCGGTTGATGGCCTCCCGTGAGTATTCCCACGTGTCGGGCGCGCCAAGGTCGAAGTTCGCCGCGATCACGGTGGAGGCGCTCATCGAACGGGCCGCCAGGGAAGCGACGGCCGCATCGCGTCCGTGCTGGTCCACCTTGGCCGTGATCAGGCCGACGCCGTGCACGTCGAGCTCGTGCCAGATGGAGAGCTCGTCGGCAAAGGACCACGGATACGTGCACATCTCACTGACCGCCAGCCTGGGGTGCGTCACACCAACTCCTGCGTCTGGCGGATCTCTGCCTCCAGCCAGCGCACCTCGCTGAAGTTCTCGCGGCCGCTCGCCGCCAGAAGGGCCTCGAGGGCCCCGAGCTTGATCTCGAGGGCCTCCGCGTCCTTCGGGTCTTGCAGCAACGCCATGTCGGTAAAGTGCAAGGCCTCGAGCGGGCGTCCCTGGTCGAGGTGCGCTCGCGCGTGATCGGCAAGCACGGTTCGCCCGCCCGCGAGCCCGATGAGCTCAGGCCAGATTGCCGAGTGCGGGACGTCGTACAGCTCGGTTGTCGACTCGAATCGGAACCATCCGGCATGCTCCTCCCAGATGGCGCGCACGATCCATGGCACCTTGCCGTGCCCCTGGGGGATCTCCAGCTCGGGGGGCAGGGTGATCTGGCCCATGAGGGTCCACAGGTCCACGCCATCGTTCATGCCGTTGATGGTCGCGTTGCGCAGGTACTCGGTTGCGTCGCGAATCGCCGAGAGACGACTCCGGATCTCTTCCACGCCCCGAACCGGGTCCCCGTGACCCGTGATCAGTGTCTCGGCACCGAGTCCGATGACCCGGTCGACAGAGTGGATGTACGCGATTGCGCTGCGGTACTTGTCGCCACGCGGCGTGTAGAGATTGGGGACGTGGCCGAAGAGTGGCCCCATCAGGTTGCCCGTGAAGACCGTGCCCTCATCGGGAAGCCAGACCACGAGAGAGTCGGTAGTCTCCCCGCCTGGTGTCGCATACAACTCGAAGAGCCGGCCACCGAGGGTGAACGAGTGGCTGTCGAAGAACGTCGTGGTGACGACCGGTTCGGGGGGTCGATAGGACCGGTCGACATTGGTGATGTCCTGGCTCCACAGTTTCGCCGTCCGACGGGTGTAGAAGGGCTGCAGTCGCTGCCAGTAGTCGCGAACATCGGCGTGGTTCGCCTGCGCGATCGTCTCGATGCCGGGCGCATCGAACTCAGACCAACCGCCAACATGATCACCATGACCCTGCGTGAAGACAATGATCTTCAGCGGGTTACCGCTCACTTCTCCGAAGCGCCGCTTGATCTCCGCCGCCTCGTTGTACATCCCCGTATTGATCTGAACGTCACCCTCGGAGGTCGTCACCAGGTATGCGTTGGAGATCCCCTTGGACATGAAGATGTGATCGCCGATCCGTACCGCCTCCTGGCGACCCTCGCCCTCCCTGACCACGAGCGCGTTGAGTGGCTGCTTCATCCTGCTCCGACCTTTCGGATTTCGGGACGAATTCGAAATTCGTCGGTGTAGAAGGCGAACCTCTGGCGCAGTTCGTGGGCGTTCACGCCGAAGTCGCCCTCGAGGTCGTAGACGACTCGGCCATCCCTGCCACGGGGATGAGAGGACATGTACCCGCTGAGGTCGGAGAGGCACTCGCGGGTGACCGCCAGGCCCGCTCGCTCGAAGACGGTGACCGCGGCCTTCACGTCGTCGGTCACGACGTCTTCGAACATCACCTCGACCAGTTGCCCGTCCGGCAACAGGTGCCGGTCGCGGATATAGGAGCGAAGCATGCTCTCCATCCGGTTCGTCCAGTAGGCGACATGGGAGTCGATGTCGGGAGACTTCTGGCTGATCTTGAGGGCCAGTCCCCGCATGGTCAGGAGGGACTGGAGCGTGGCGAGCGGATCGCGGTGGATCATCACGACTATGGCGTCGGGATATGCGGCGAGCAGGGGTCCTAGCTGCTCACTGTGCTGATTGGATTTGAGCATCCATCGCTCCCCGCCCGGATACTGCCATGCGATCGCCTTGAGCGCATCGCGCATGTAGAGGTAGTGCGGCGTCTGATCGCTGCTCAGGTAGTAGTCCCGGAAACCCGGTACGTTGGCCATCCACTCCCACTGATAGCTCGCAAAGTCGGGAATCTGCAGTTCGTTCTCACCGCACGCATGGTCGGGCGAATGCTCGTGCATCGCAGCCATGATCTGGTTCTGGCGCAGGACCTGCCATCGCTCCTCGGCTCGGATCCACCGAGGGTCGACACCCTTGGGACCGACCTCTTCGTCAAGGCGCGGTGCCGGCTGGGACGCCAGGTACACCGGAAGATGACGAAGCCGCCGGTCAGAGGCAAGCAGGTTTTCCAGATGCGTGCTGCCCGAGCGGGGCAACGCGACAACGTCCACCGGTCGGTCGATGACAACCTCGAGCGACTCTGGATGCTCCGACCAGTAACGCTGGAGCAACAGGCGGTTCACGGCCGCCTTACTGCACTGACCGACGAACGCCGCCTTGTGGGCCTTCCACACGTTGTCGTCGGCCTCCACCTCGGCCAGCAACCTGCCCAATCGCTCGGTGAAGTCCATTGCCCCGAAATCGTCCAGGCCGATCTCTCGACGGGCCTCGGACAGAACCCGCTCGACGCTCATGTCGAGCGGGTGCGACTCCGCCGCTTCGAGCGCCCCCCTCTCGGCGGTGCTTCGGGTGTCGTCGCGCATCCCCTCGACGCGCAGGACCTTCACGGCCATGGTGGCAGCTCGGAGATGTCGGTCTTGCCGGCATTGGCCATCCAACCGCCCTCGACGATCACGACGTCGCCGGTGTGGAACCTCGACCAATCGCTCATGAAGTAGACGCCGATGCCCTCGAAGTCCTCGGGAGTGCCCATACGGCCCATGGGGTTGTACCGTCGGATGTGGTCCATCAGCGGGCTGTCCTCGGGAATCTGGACCGTCTCGCTCACCGTGTGTCCCGGGCAAACCACGTTACAGCGGATGCCATAGCGTCCGGCTTCCACGGCTATGCCCCGTGACATCGCCACCATCGCTCCCTTTGACGCGTTGTAGTGCTGCATGCCCGGACTGCCGGTGAGAGCCGACAGGCTCGCGCAGAACAGTAGGGATCCGCCAGGTTCACCTGCGTCGTAACGCCTCTTCATGTGTCGGGCGCCCTCGCGGATGGTGAGGTACGCCCCATGCTGGTTGACGGCCAGCAGGCTGTGCCACGCCTCCGTGGTCATGTCGAGAAAACTGCGCTCGTTGCGCATGAGGCCCGCGTTGGCGATCACGCCGTCAATCCGGCCGAGTTCCTCGACCACCTCTTCCATGGCCTGCACCACGCGCGCTTCGTCGCTCACGTCCACCTCCTGGGTCAGCACGCGCCCCCCGAATTGCGAGAGCGCACCGGCCGCCTCGGCGTTCTTCTCGGCCCGGCGACCCCAGATCACCACGTCGCCGCCGGCACGTGCCACCCCCCGAGCGAAGCCGAGGCCGATGCCCGCGTTGCCGCCACTCACCACTACGACGCGACCCCCTAAGTCGAACACTCCATATTGTTATAACAAAATGAAAGTTGAGTCAACCCTGAACCACGGCCCTTCCCACCCCCGACGGTGCCGACGGGAACGAAGTTTCGAAACCCGTACTGCGACGCCGGATCGGTCGCCCCCACCGAAATGAGGTTTTGCACTGTTGCAAGCAAACCTCTCGTACATGATAATGGGATTCTCACCAGTCCAGAGGAGGAGGCGGATGGGCCGAGTGTCGGTTTTCGACCAGTGTGTGCCCGACCCGGCTCCCGCGACCGCCGCTGCATGAGTCCGGCTGCCGTCGCCGCGCACCCTCTCCCCATGACACGCAACGATCCACCGGCCACCGATCTTCCCGGCGAGACGACGGCGAGTTGGCGGGCCCAGGCTGTGGCGCGATCGCTCGATCCCGCTCGGGCGCGCGCCGAGTTCCGCGTCCAACGATTTCTCGATGCCGCCCTCGAGCTCACACGGGGCTCGAGGGGCAAGGAGTTCACCGTCCAGGACGTGGTCGAGCGCTCGGGCCAGTCGCTACGCAGCTTCTATCAGCACTTCGCGGGCAAGCACGAGCTCCTGCTGGCGCTCTTCGAGGAGTCGATGCACTCGGCCGCGGAGAGTCTGCGCGACGTGGTCGCGACCGAGCAGGACCCATTGGAGCGGCTCCATCGCTTCACGGTCGAGTACTACCTTCTGTGCCGCCCGGTGCGCGAGGTGGCCTCGGGACGCGGCCCCGATCCCGTGCTCTCGGAGTTCGCTCAGCAGTTGTTGCTCGCCCACCCACACGAGGCAGCGAGGGCCTTCATGCCACTGGTCTCTCTGTTGGAGGAGCTCATCGACGCCGCCGCGGAGGCCGGCCTGCTCCGCCAGGGTCTCGATCACCGCCGGCTCGGGGGATTCCTCCTTCAGGTGGCGGCGTTCAATGCCTTCGCGTCGACAATAGGCAGTCAGCCCATACGCGCCGACGGCCTCGACAGCGCAGAGGCGGTCTGGGAGCTCGTCCTCCATGGCATGGGCATCTCTCCGTAGCCGGTGGTCTCTCTCGGCGACCGTCGGACTATCGTGTCCGTCCGGACGCAAGATCCTAAGCACACCAAAGCACAACGCAGCGGCGTCCGCCGTGGAGGAGTGACACAGATGGCACAACACCTGCATCACGGAGGACCGCTCCCATGACCTCGCGACCGGCCGTGCAGGATGTCGAGGCGATCGACTTCTTCCGGGACGAGACCATGCTTGTTGATCCGTATCCCTACTTCGAGGCTCTCCGCGCGCAATGTCCCGTGTGGCGAGAGCCCCATCACGATGTCGTGATGGTGACCGGGTACGAGGAGGCACTGTCCGTGTACAACGACTCGGACACCTTCTCGTCCTGCACATCGGTGACAGGGCCCTTTCCTGGGTTTCCGGTCCCGCTGGTGGGTGACGACGTGACCGAGCTCATTGAGCAACATCGCGACGAACTCCCCATGAGCGATCAGCTCCCGACGTTCGATCCGCCGAAGCACACCGATCATCGGGCCTTGCTGATGCGGTTGATCACTCCGAAACGCCTCCGGGGGAACGAGGAGTTCATGTGGCGTCTCGCCGATCGCCAGATGGACACGTTCCTGCAGCGCGGCAGCTGCGAATTCATCAGCGAGTTCGCCAGCCCGTTCGCCATGCTCGTCATCGCCGACCTCCTCGGAGTACCCGAGGAGGACCACCCGCGATTCGCGCAGGCGCTCCTCAACGTGGGGGGCCTCGGCAGCATCGGCGAGGACACGATGTCGCACACGCCCCTCGAGTACCTGTACCAGCAGTTCACCGACTATGTCGAGGATCGCCGCCTCCACCCGCGCGACGACGTCCTTACGGGCCTCGCTACCGCGCTGTTCCCCGACGGCTCGACTCCCGAAGTGATCGACGCCGTCCGTGTCGCCTCCAACCTCTTCGCGGCGGGTCAGGAGACCACCGTCCGCCTGCTCAGTTCGGCCGTGCAGCTGCTCGCCGAAGAACCAGAGCTCCAAGAGTTGCTCCGGAGGGAACGCGATCGGATCCCCAACTTCGTCGAAGAGATGCTGCGCATGGAGAGCCCGGTCAAGGGCGACTTCCGACTGTCACGGGTGCCCACCACCCTCGGGGGCCAGGACCTTCCGGCCGGCACCACGGTGATGGTGGTGAACGCCGCCGCCAATCGTGATCCGCTGCGATTCGATCACCCGGCAACCTTCGACGCGGAGCGCACCAACGCCCGCCAGCACCTGGCTTTTGGACGCGGCATCCACACGTGTCCCGGCGCGCCCCTCGCCCGCACCGAAGCTCGGGTGAGCCTTGAGCGCCTTCTCGATCGCACGACGCAGATCCGAGTCTCCGAGGAACACCACGGACCCGCTGGAGAGCGCCGTTACACCTACGTGCCGACCTTCATACTCCGGGGACTGACCCGTCTCTACATAGAGTTCACCACGGCCTAGCCCGTCTGCGGGCGACGCGCCACCCGAAGCGCTCGGTTTCGGTGGCGAGGCATCGAATCCCCGGAAGGTGCGCGAGAATGCCCTCGGTCCGGCCCCTGTGGCCGCCCCGAGACGTGGAGGTGGCATACATGGCATCGGCCCGCTGGACCGGTCCGCAGGACTCGAAGACCCGCACCGCCCTCCTCGACGCCGCCGAGCGGTTGATGCTGGAGGAAGGGTATGCGGCCGTGAGCTCCCGGCGCGTGGCCGGCCGGGCGGGCATGAATGCCGCACTCGTCTACTACTACTTCGACACGATGGACGACCTATTTCTCGCCGTGTTCCGGCGACGGGCGCAGCTCATTTTGGAGCAGCAGGCTCTGGCGCTGTCATCGGAGCAGCCGCTGTGGGCGCTCTGGGACCTGACGCACGACCAGTCCAATACCGCACTCAACCTGGAGTTCCTGGCGTTGGGAAACCACCGCAAGGCCATCCGGGCCGAGATAGCCAGCTACTCGAGGAAGTTCCGTCGCGTGCAGCTCGATGCACTTACGGGCGTCCTCGCGGACTACGGCATCGATCCCACCATCTGGCCGCCGTCGGCCGTCATCCTGTTCGTGTCCGGCATCTCTCGCTTCCTCCTCATGGAGGAGGTGTACGGCCTGGACATCGGCCACGCCGAGACGATTGGGATCATCGAACGCCACATCTCCCAGCTCGAGGGTGAACGGCGGTCGAGCGACCGCCGTTCGATGGCGCCGCAGCGGAGCTGACCGGTGGGGCAACGGAGAACCAGCGCCCGGTGTCCCGCCGTCAGCTCGCTCTCATGCGGTCGGAGATGCGGGCCTCGAGGGCGGCCGCCGCGTCCGCCCAACTGAGCGATGCGATCGCCTCGGCCGCCCGCGGTCCGCAACCGGCCGCCTTGCGGTCGAGGACCTCCTTGGACGGTGGGCGGGACGGAGAACCCGGCGGCTGGTCGATCGTCGCTCGGCGGGAGCTGCCGTCGCGGAGCCCCAAGACGACCTCGCACGTGCCATCGAGCAGGCCTTCGCCGCCCGCGTGGAGGTCGACGGAGACCGAGCGCATCAACGCGGCGGCGGCCGGGCGGCGAACCTGGTCGTCGGTAAAGCTCTCGAACGTCGGGAAGCGGTCGAGAATGGCCGCCGCCACGGCGTACTCCAGGCTGAACTTGCCCTCCAGACCGGTTCTGGGTTGATGGTGGATCAACGGTTGAACGGTTGCCGCCGCCGTTCGGATGGTCACCGAGTCGACGGCTCCCGCCTCCTCGCCACCCAGTGCGGACCGTACGGCGTGGATGGGGCGCTGCATGGCGTAGCAACACGGGAACAGCTTGATCGCCAGGCCTCCGGGCACGGCCGGACCGCTGGTGTCGACCACCGTCGAGGCCGCGCCTACGAGATGGAGCCACTGCTCGAGCGCAGCGAGGTCGGTGCGAGCCCCGCGCGCTGCGAGCCTGGCCGCACGGACTCCGGCGTCGGCGGCCATGCCCACCTGCAGCGACTTCGCATCCGTCCCGAACGCCCGCTGGACGCCCCCGGCCGCGGGGATGGCCAGCGCCATGGCGTGCGCGGTCTCGACCTCGTCGAGCCCAAGACCCACGGCAGCTGCGACCGCCGCGGCGGGCGCCCCTGCCGTGCAGGTGGCGTGCCAACCTCGGCGGTAGTGCGGCCAGCCGAGCATGGAGCCGAGCCGGGACATGACGCCCGCCCCTGCGAGGTAGGCGCGAACGTCTCCACCGCTGGCGAGCACCACGGGCACGATGACCGCGCTGACGTGCGACGTCGACTCCAGGTGGAGATCATCGAAGTCCAAGACGTGGGCGGCCGCGGCCCAGAGCCCGGCCCTCCCCAACTCACGGGCATGGGTGGCGAACGGGTGGTCCGACGCGGCGAGGGTGACCGCCACGGTGTCTCGCAGCGACCTCTCGGCGAGCGCCGCGTCGTCTGCGCCGGGGACCAGCCGGTGCGCCCACTGCGCGAGCGCCTCGGTCGCCGACACTGGCGTCAGGAGCGCCGAGGTACGAATCCCGAGGCGATGACGACGTTGCACTCTGCGGCCGCCTGGCGCAGGGGAACGGCCGCCTGGTACAGGTCCGATGCGTACCATTCGCGGGCTTTCTCGACCGATTCGTACTCCACGATCACGGTGCGGGTGCCATGCCACTCGCCCTCGAGAACCTCGACGTGCTCGTCGACAACGACGGGGGTCCCGCCGTATGCGGCCAGCGAGGCTCCGGATGCCCTGCTGTACTCCTCCATGCCCCCCGGATCATGAACGGCCTCCGTCAAGATCACGTATCCTTTCGGCATCCGCCGCTCCTCGCTCGGTATCTTGATCCGTGCTGCTCGGATGTGTTAAGCAGTCGATGAAACACTAGTCGAGTGACCGGCAGCTGGGACGAGCTCGAGGAGGTCGGTGTGCGACGACACGGGGCCTGGACGGGGGACCGCCAAGGGCAGCAACCATCCTCCGAAGGGACAGCCCGATCGTCACCACTCTCCGCCGCACGTCAGATCTGGAGGAGTAGCAATGTCTCGTTGGCCTAAGCCGCCCGAAGGCACCTGGACGGAGCATTACCCCGAGTTGGGCACCGAACCGGTGTCCTATGAGGATTCGATCTCCCCGGAGTTCTACGCGCTGGAACGTGAGGCGATCTTCAAGAGGAGTTGGCTGAATGTGGGCCGGGTGGACCTGGTGCCGCGCAACGGCAGCTACTTCACCAAGGAGCTCGAGGTGGCCAACACCTCGATCGTCGTCGTGCGGGGCAGCGACGGAAAGGTGCGGGCCTTCCACAACATCTGCCGCCACCGCGGCAACAAGCTCGTCTGGAACGACTTCCCCAAGGAGGAGACCAAGGGCACCTGCCGGCAGTTCACCTGCAAGTACCACGGCTGGCGCTACGACCTGGAGGGCGCGCTGACCTTCGTCCAGCAAGAGGACGAGTTCTTCGACCTCGACAAGTCGCAGTACGGACTCGTCCCGATCCACTGTGACGTCTGGGAGGGCTTCATCTTCATCAACCTGGCGAAGGAACCCGAGCAGAGCCTCACGGAGTTCCTCGGTCCGATGATCACCGCCCTGGAGGGCTACCCCTTCGACCAGATGTCGGAGCGCTGGTACTACAAGACGGAGGTCAACGCCAACTGGAAGCTCTTCATGGACGCCTTCCAGGAGTTCTACCACGCACCGGTCCTCCACGCGAATCAATCGCCGGCCAAGTTCGCCGTACCGGCACGGCAGAGCGGGTTCGAGGCGCCCCACTACCGGATCGACGGCCCGCACCGCCTCGTCAGCACCTCGGGTATCCGCGTCTGGGAGATGGACGAGGGCATGCGCAAGCCGATGGAGGACATCACCCGAAGCGGCCTGTTCGGCGCCTGGGAGACACCCGATCTCGGGGTCGACAAGATGCCGGCGGGCCTCAATCCGGCGGGGTGCGACCCCTGGGGCTTGGACTCGTTCCAGCTGTTCCCGAACTTCGTGATCCTGTTCTGGGCGCAGGGCTGGTACCTCACCTACCACTACTGGCCGACGTCGGAGAGAAGCCACACCTTCGAAGGCACCCTCTACTTCGTCCCGGCCAAGACGGCCGAGGAGCGCATCGCCCACGAGATGGCCGCTGTGTCGTTCAAAGAGTACGCCCTCCAGGACGCCAACACTCTCGAAGCCACGCAGACCATGCTCGAGTCGCGCGTGCTCGACAGGTTCCCGTTGAACGACCAGGAAGTCCTCTGCCGCCACCTGCACAAGGTGACCGCCGACTGGGTCGACGACTACAAGAAGAAGGCCGGGGTCGGGGTCAGGTGAGCGCCATGTTGCCGAAGGAGTTCTCCGAACTGGAGCCGTTCGCCGCCGAATGGAGCTTGCCGACGGAGACCGAACGCTACGCCAAGCGCATCTCCAGCTCCATGGACGACATGCGGGCGTTCTACGACGCCATCACGCCGGTGGCGAAGGCAGCTATCGCCTACTGCAACCAGTACCCCCTCGATGCGATGCCCGAGGACGTCCTCAATCTGATGCACCTGCTGTACTCCATGATCATGGTGTCCTTCCCCGTAGAGTGCTGGGGCCAGGCCCGCGTCCCCGACTCCGGTGCGGCTGCGTTGGAATGCCTGGTTGAGCCCGCTCCCTGAGCGAGGTGAGTGAACTCGAGCTGTCGTGCGGCCTGCCGCCGGGGCCCGACTTCGCCGACTTGGCGGTCCTGGCAGAAGAGCTGGGCTACAGACGGGTATGGATCTTCGACTCGGCGCCGCTGTGGGAGGATCCCTTCGCTCACCTGGCACTCGCTGCGGTGCGGACGACACGCATCGGCCTGGCCACTGCGGTACTCATCCCGACCCAACGTTCGGTCATGACGATGGCGTCCGGCATCGCCACGATCGCCCGGCTGTCCGACTCGCGCTTCCGGGCCTGCTTCGGCACCGGGTATACGGCACGCATGGCGATCGGTCAGCGGCCGATGGCGCTCAATTCGCTGATCGACTACGTGGGGACCCTCCGCCGGTTGCTCGCCGGGGAGGTGGTCCGGGTCGACGGGAAGGCCGCACGAATGGAGCAATGGACCGGTATGGCGGCGCCACGCCCGATCAGCGTGCCGTTGTGGCTCAGCGTGCTCGGC
This sequence comes from uncultured Acidimicrobiaceae bacterium, assembly GCA_963779735.1. Lineage (GTDB taxonomy): Bacteria > Actinomycetota > Acidimicrobiia > Acidimicrobiales > RAAP-2 > Bog-473. The sequence goes on along the minus strand of CAVZZJ010000006.1, from coordinate 325,052 downwards.
CCGCGCGGCAATGAGCGTGCACCCGAGGTCGCGGACGGGACGATCGGTCCGCCGCACCCGACCCTGCCGACCGCAACGATGGTGTCCGGCACGGTGCTCGAACCGGGAGAGGACCGGAAGTCGAGCAGGGTCAAAGAGGCGATAGGGCCATGGCGAGTCGTCGGCTGGCACACCGCCTATGCCGTGGGCGGTGCCGAGTCAGTCGACGCCAAGCCGGGTGGCTCGGATTGGCGAGCCGCCCTCGAGGCGCTTGCGCCACCAGCGGAACGCCACCTGCTCACCTTCGAGGGCCACGTCACCCACTTGACCGAGCGCGACCTGCCGTTGCTCGAACACATGGACGTCGACACGATGGTCGCCGACCCGCCCGACATCCGGCGAGAGCTCGACCGGCTCTCGGAGGCCGGCTTCAGCGAGGCCATGTACACGCCGGCCGGTCCCGACATCGCACGGGAATTGCGAACGTTCGCCAGCGCCCACCACGCGAGGTAGGCGACCCATGCCGGCCCTCGTGGGAACGCCCTCGGACGACGTCCCCGAAATCCTCGCCACCGGCCGCACGGACGTCACGACGATCTTCGTTTCGATGTCGGCCCGCAACCCCGAGGGTCGGGACGCCGAGTACATAGAGTGGCACGGCCTCGATCACGAGGCCGAGCAGCATCGGCTCTCCGCCCTGCGGGCCTCGCGGCGGTTGGTGTCGACTCCGGCGTGTCGCGCCGCCCGCGCCGCAAGCGAGGGGAAGTACGACGAGATCGATCATCTGATGACCTACTTCTTCGCCGATGTAGCCGGGCTCGAGGCGTTCGAGGTCCTGAGTATGGCCCTGACGAATGCCGGCCGCAACGCCTACCGGATGGGTCAGCCCTTCCATGCGTCGATCCCCAAAATGCCGTTGTTGGAGCTCGCGGGGTATCACCTGGACGGGGCCGCCGCGGCGGCGCGAGTAAAGGTGGGCGCCGACGTGCTGCCCTGGTGGCCGGCGCGGGGGGTGTACGTGCTCCTCGAGCGAGGGGTGGCACTGCCGACGCAGCTCATCGCCGTCGACGGAGTGGCCGGCGCGTGGTGGGGCACCGGAATCCCGATCAACGCCCCTCACCCCAATGCCGACAACTACGGGCTGCGGATCACCTACCTCTTCCTCGACGGCGACCCCGCCGAGACGGGCGAACGCCTCCGCCCGGCCTTGCAGCGCCGATGGGGCGACCTGCCGGTCGTGCCGCTCCTCGCCGCGCCGTTCCACACCGTCGTGCGCCACGACTGGGGCCGTTACCTGCCCTGATGGGGCTCCGAGGGCACAAGCGTGGCCACCCCCACTCGACGCGGGCAGGGCGACGGTGACACCGATCCAACTATACCCTGACGTATAGTTCTCGCCAGCGGTGAGTCGGTCATCGCTCTAGCTCTGGCACACTTCTCCCGCACGGCATGACGACTCCCCCGCACACACGCCTTCGGCGCACCCGACCCCTCGGCAGTGGCAGGCCTACAGCCAAGCAGGCCGCCCAGCTCGATCACGATGTGCGCGAATGCGCGCTCCGGCTGTTCCTCGACCGTGGCTACGAGGGCACGACGATGGACGCCGTCGCTCAGGCTGCCGGCACGACAAAGGTGTCGCTCTACGCCCGGTTCGCCAGCAAGGAGGCTCTCTTCCGCTCCGTCCTCGAGTGGGCGATACAGCGGACGGATTGGCCCGCGCCGGAGCCGGATCCACCCGACCTGGGCGATCTGCAGGGTGCGTTGACGTCAATAGCCACATCGGCGCTGCGCCGGGCGCTGGACCCGGCCATGGTGAGCCTCAGCCGGATCGCCATCGCCCAAGCGTCCCGCTTTCCCGAAATCGCGCGCCAGACACAGGCGGCTTCCTTCTGGCCCCGTCAGCAGCTCGTCGTCGACCTGCTCACGCGCCACGCGGCAACCGGGGCGATCGTGGCGGACGAGCCAGACATACTCGCCGAGCACTTTCTCGCCATGGTGGGGGGCATGCCGGCGAGGCTCGCTTCCTTCGGCATACGCCGGAACCCCGCCGCCCAAGAGCATCATGCCGAGGTCGCTGTCCGGCTCTTCGTGCGCAGCCTGCGCCCGGACTGAGCACGGTTGCGGCCACGCCGTGAGCTCAGGTGGCCACCATGGCGTCGCCCAGGTAGTGGCTCAACACCTCCTGGCCGGCCGCGTTGGCGGGTCCCGCCCACGCCATCTCACCGCGTTGGAGGACCAGGCACTGATCGGCGAAGGCCAACGCCCGGTGCACATACTGCTCGATCATGATCACCGTCACCCCCGACTCACGCGCTCGGGCCAGGCCATCGAAGACGAGATCGACCATTTTGGGGGCAAGGCCGAGCGACAATTCGTCGGCGATCACCAACCGTGACGCAGAGGCGAGCGCGCGGGCGAGCGACAGCATCTGCTGCTCACCCCCCGACAGGGAGCTGGCGACCTGGCGGCGGCGGGTGGCCAGGGCGGGGAAGATCGTGAGGGCCAGCTCCACCGCCTCGCGCCGCCCGTGGCGACCGTGCACATTCGCCGCCGCCATGCGGAGATTGTCGAGCACGGTAAGTCCTCGGAAGATACCGCGGCCTTCGGGCAGATGCACCAGGCCCGCCCGGCGGATCCGGTGGGCCGGCCAGTTGGCAATCTCCTCGCCGGCGAAGATGACGCTGCCTCCGTGCGGGCGCACCAATCCGGAGACGGCACGAGCCAGGCTGCTCTTGCCGGCGCCGTTGGCCCCCAGCACGGCAAGCACCTGGCCGGCTCCTATCGTGAACGACACTCCGGAGAGGGCCACGGCATCTCCGTAGCGCACGGAGAGATCCCGGACGACCAGGGCCGGTGCACCGGCCACGGGCTCCGAGGCGGCCTCGCTCTCCTCCGCCGGGAGGGCCGCGGGGGACGAGTCGGTCATGACCAGCTCGTCGTCGGGCTCCTCCACCCCGTCCGACGAGACTTCCTCGCCGAGGTAGGCCGCCCGCACGGTGGGGTTCGCCCGCACCTCGTCGGGCGACCCGTTCGCGATCAGCGCCCCGAAGTCCAGGACGTAGATGTTGCTGCACATACGCATGACCAGCTCCACGTCGTGCTCGACCAGCAACACGGAGATGCCACGCTCGTGGGACACCCGGCGAAGGGTGCTCTCGAACAGCTCCGTCTCTTTCGAGTCCAGACCGGAGGAGGGCTCGTCGAGGAGCAGCACCCTGGGCGTGGTCGCCAGTGCACGGCCGAGCTCGACCAGGCGAGCAAAGCCCAGCGGCAACCCGAGGGCGGGACGGTCTGCCAATGAGCTCAGCCCCAGCAGCTCGACCAACTCGTCGACCTGCGCGCTCTCCTCTGCATCGACGGGGCGGAGACTGCCCATGGTGAAGAGGTCCGACCAGATACGCCGCTTGGCGTGCCTGACCCGATACCCGATCAACACGTGCTCGCGCACGGTCAGGTCGGTGAACAGTTCGGGATGCTGGAAGGTCCGGGCCAGCCCGCGCTCCGCCCGGATCTGCGGGCGGGAGTTCGTCAGATCCTCGCCGTCGAGCAGCACGGTACCCGCGGTGGGGCGGAGCAGCCCCGACAGCACCCCGAAGAGGGTGCTCTTGCCGGCGCCATTGGGGCCGACCAGGCCGACGATCGTCGCCGGCGACACGGCAAGATCGACGTCACGGAGGGCGACCAGTCCGCCGAAGTGCACGGTCACCCCGCTGCACTCCAGACGGCCGCTGTCCTGCGGCGATCCCCCAGTGCCCACCGAGCCGTTGGCACTGACGTCGGTGGGAGGTCCGGTCAGGGTCATGGTGCCGCCTTCGCGTTCACATCGGCGCTGCCCGATCCTACCGCCGCGCTGGCCACGGGTTCGCCGGCTCCGTCCCGTTCAGCTTCGGGAGCACCCTTGGGGGTACCCGCTCCCGAGAATGCCTTGGCAATGACCCCGCGGATCTGGGCCCCGTTCTGGAGGACTGCGCCCTCGGGATGCTGGGCGACGCCGATGGCACCGAGACCGAACAGGATGGCGGGCAACTCGGCCCACCGAGTCGGCATGTAGGTCGCCACCAACCCGGGGCCGAGCGCGAACGCCATCCCGGCCAGCGCGGCGGCCGAGATGGAGCGGACGCCCAAGGTCACCACCACGGCCAGCCACACCAGACCGGCGAACGTGTCGTAGGACAGGGGCTGGGCCACCCCCGAATACAGGGCCAGGAAGCCGCCGCCGACTGCGGCGACGAACGCACCTAGCGATCCGACGATGACCTTCACCTGGAGCACGCTGAGCCCCAATGTGCGTGAGGCGGGTTGGCTGTCGCGCACGGCACGCAGCGCCATGCCGCTCGTCGAGCGACGCAGGTTGAGCAGGAGGATGGCGAAGATGAGGAAGACCGCCAATGTCAGATAGCAAAAGGCCAAGTTGCCCTGGGCGAAGCTTGGCCGGTTGATGACGACGCCGAGCCCGCCCTCGGCGAACTGGTTCATGGTAAAGACCAACCCCTCCACCAAGAGGCCGAAGGTCAGCGTCACCAGGGCGACGTAGAGGTCCCCGAGACGGATGGTGAGCAAACCGATGATCGCTCCCAACGCCGCGGCGATCACGCCCCCCATGACGATCGCCAGGAGAACGGGCACATGCCACTCCTGGACGAACTGGGCGGCCGCCAGTGCTCCCATTCCGGCGAAGATGACCTGTGAGAGCCACAACATGCCCCCCTCACCGGTCACGAGCGTGAAGGTCAGGAAGATGACCGCGTAACACATCCCCAGAGTGACCAGCCCCAGCCAGTAGGCGGATCCCCGAAAGATCAGCGGCAACAAGGCCACGATGGCAATCGGTATGAGCCCGAGCAGGGCCCCGGGGCCCCTCTGATTCCCCCCGGCCGTGAGACCGACTTCCTGGTTCGCCGGTTTGACGGCCTGATCCAACGGCCCCGCCAGACCGACATTCTCATCGAGCGAGCCCGCCCTCAAGAGGTAGTAGACCAGTGCGACCACGATGAAGACGAACGGGATGCTCGGGATGATGGCGGCCGTGAACGGGCTGTTGGGGGGAAGGTACTTCTGAATGACGTCCGTCACGACGCCCATGGCGAGCGCTGCAGCAACAGCCCCGGTGAGCGAGTGCAGCCGCGCGACCACCACCGCAGCGAAGGCGGCCGCCATCAGCGTCGTCATGCCGGCCGTCGTCAGGCCCTGAGAGGGGGCGACAAGGATGCCGGCGAGACCGGCCAGGGTGGTGGTGAACGCCCACACCCCGACCGCCACCCGACCGGGGTTGGTCCCCGACAGCGAGGCCATGGCCTCCGAGTCGACCAGGGCTCGAATCCGTAGGCCCACGTCTGTCAGTCGGAGAACGACGGTTCCCAGGAGGACCACGAACGCCAAGAACCCGTAAATGATGATCTGGTCCGTGGTGAGCGGCGTGCCCAGGAAATCGAACGGTGTGTCGGACAGCGACGCCAGACCGGGGGCTGAGGTGATGGACTGCGTGCCAAAGGTGATATCCGCGATGGGCGGCAACGCCACCGAGAGGCCGATGGTGGCGACCAGCTTGACCAAGGTCGGCTTTCCCCGGATGTGCCGGAAGAGGAGTGCGTAGAGCACAACCCCCAGGAGCGGCGCCACGACCAACAGGGAGAAGGCCCCGGCCGTATCGGTTCCCCAATTGTGTTGCGAGTTGAGCCAGTAGTAAAAACGGGCGATGAAGTAGGCCATCGACCCGAAGGCAAAGTTCAGGACTCCCGCCGATACGTACGTGACGACCAAGCTCGACGCCGCGATGGCGTAGATCGAACCGAGCGCCAATCCGGCTAGTACGTACGGCAGCATCCGCTCACCCTCCGGCTCGGTCGCTCACATCAAACCACGGTCTCACGCTCAAGCCCCCCTCTGCGAATCCGAGCACACTTTCGAAACATCCCGCGTAGACGGAGCGGCTGTACACTAGCAATTTCGACCAGAGAGTCAAGTCGAACTTGCGTCGGCCGCCGCCGACGACGAGTTGTCCTCGCGGGCGGCCGGCTTTCGGCGTCCTCTGCCCGGTCATTTGCGCCGTATTGACGTTGGTGGGAGATTTGCGGTCCTGGTGACGGAGCACGCAATTTCCTCGCACCGAGGATGCTGCTGCGCGAATCGCCGAGCGGTCGACGTCGAAGCGGAGCGCAGACTCCACCTCCGATGTGGGCAAGGCGATCCACCTTCCCATGCCCAGCCAAGCGTTCTCGTGACGAGCGAGGCGGAGAGGAAGAGACAGTGAAGGAGCAGCGGCGAGGTCGCAAAATTGCCATGTCGACAGAGGAGCGCGACGAGTTCCTCCGATCACAGCGGACGTGCCGTGTGGCGACCGTGGGTGCGGACGGCAGCCCGCACAACTCGGCCCTGTGGTTCGTCTGGGACGGAACCGCTCTCTGGCTCAACAGCATCGTCAAGAGCCAACGTTGGACCAACCTCCAGACCGAGCCACGTGTGGCGGTAGTCGTGGACGACGGCGTGGAGTTCCTCGACCTACGCGGGGTGGAGCTTCTCGGGAGAGTCGAGCAGGTCGGCACGGTCCCCCGTGGCTCCGAGCCCGACCCGGCGGTCGAGGTCCCCGAACGCCTCTTCGGGGAGAAGTACGCCGGAGGCGCGTTCGTGTCGGATGGGCGCCACGCCTGGGTCCGTCTCGTGCCCGACAAGATCGTCAGCTGGGATTTCACGAAAATCAGGGCGGGGTAGGGAACCTTTCGTCGCGACCTCAGCCATCCCGAGTGCCATCCGCCGCCTGCTCGAACGCAGCGGCGCCCGCCCGCCACGTGGTCGTCAGGTCGGAGCCCGGGGGGAAGCGTTCGTCGAGCTCGAGAATCACCATGCCATGGGCAAATGACCAGAGCGCCTGGGCCAAAGTGGAGTCCCCGGTGACCACGAACCAGGGGTTGCCGGCCCATTCCTCCAACCCATCGGGCAGTTGCTCTCTGGGAAGGCAACCACCCGTCGCCAGCCGGTAGAGGTTCGGATGGGCGAGGCAGTACGTGCGATAGGAAACGAGCAGCTTCAGCAACGGACCGCCACGTCCGCGACCGCGCAACGCCCGGTGGGTCACCTCGCCGATCTCGAACATCGCGTCCTCGACAAGCAGCAGCTCCAGGTCCGCCTTGCCGGAAAGGTGCTTGTAGAGAGACGGCGCCCGAATTCCCATTTCGTCCGCCAACCGGCGCATGGTGAGCGCTCCTGCACCCTCCTCTTCGAGCACGCGGCGAGCAGCGACCGCGGCTTCGGCCACTCGCTTCGATCGCGCCGGTGGCGCGAGCGGACGGCGCAGCTCATTGCGGAGGAGGTCCCCCTCGGCCGACCTCGGGATCGCAGCCGACGTTGCCCTCACTCCGAGAGGAGGAACACGGGGTGGTCGGGAGCGATTCGCTGCAGGTCGCCGTCCGGCGATTCGCCGGTCACACCGTCAAAGAAGATGCCGACCTCCATCTTCCATCGACGAAGGTAGGCGCGCAGGATCGGTGACTTCTCGCCGTCGGGTATCTCGTGAGCAACCCGCTCGTCGCGACGACGGCCGAGGAGCAGAGCCACGCGACCACCGTCCGCACGAACGTTCTTCACCCACTGCCCCTCGCCCCGGGGCGAAACCAGATAGTGGCGTCCGTCCACCTCGAGCAGGTTCACCGGCGTGCGCCGCAGCGTGCCGGTGGTACGTCCCCGGACCTCGAGGGTCCGACTCCCCCACACGCTGATCCCGACTCGCAGCAAGACCAGGACCACGGGATTCATGACCTTCCTGACCATCAGACCAGGCCTGGTGTAGCGAGCAACTTCTTCCATGGAATCCTCCCTCTCCACGAGGGCCCCCAAGAGTGGAGCTAACCCTGTTAGCCACTATGGCTTACAGAGTTAGCCTTGTCAACCCTCAGTGCCCTCGCGAACGCCAAGTAGCATTCACCGACATGCAACGGCTTGAGGGGCGCAACGCGGTGGTGACCGGTGCGGCCAGCGGAATCGGCCTGGCGATCAGCGAAGCCCTTGCCGGCGCAGGCGTGCGAGTGGTCATGGTGGACGTCGACGAGGAGAGCCTCGAGGCACAGGCCGCCCGCCTCAAGGACCAGGGGGCCGTTACACATGCGGTGGCTGCCGATGTCCGGGATCCCGAAGCCGTCGAGCGTGTCGGTCGTGCCGCCATCGACCGCTTCGGGCATCTCCATGTGGCGGTCAACAACGCCGGCGTGGTGATGAGAGGGAACTCATGGGAGATTCCTCTCGAGGAGTGGCACCGGGTGATCGATGTTGATCTCTGGGGGGTGATCCACGGGATCCGCACCTTCGTCCCACTCATCCTCGCCTCGGGAGAAGAGGGTCACGTGGTCAACATCGCGTCGATGGCCGCCGTCCTCCCGTTGGAACGGCTCGGGCCCTACACCGTAGCCAAGCACGGAGTACTCGGGCTTTCCGACGTCCTGCGCGCCGAGTTCGAGGCGATCTCAGCGCCGGTCGGCGTGAGCGTCGTCATGCCCGGGATGATAAAGACCGCGATGAACCCGATCGGCACGGTCTCGCCGGTGCAGGTCGCAGCGAATGTCGTCGACGCCATCCGGCGTCAGCGAAGGTATGTCTTCACCGACGACCACCATACGAGTGAGGTGCGAGACCGCCTCGCGGCGATCCTCTCGGCCCGATCCGACGTCTGCGGCTGATCCGCTACTCGCGGTTTCGATCGGTCGGTTCACTCGGGGTGTTCCCGATCAAGGGTTGCACTCGTCAGCTTGTCGAGCGCGCGCTCCCAGCCTGTCTCCACCTTCTCGGCTACTTCGGGCATTGCTGCGTGAAGGTCTTCCAACCGCTCGTGCGTGAGGGTCAGCGCAGTGGTCCGTTCGTCGGTCTCGCCGAATGTGACCGTGAGCACTGAGTCGAAGAGTGGCCCTTGGGCCCTGTCGGGTCCCACAAATCCCCAACGCATGACGATGCGTTGGTCCGGCACGAGCTCGAGGATCTCGCACTCGAATCCGCCGACCTCCCCTGCTCCCGTACCCTGCCACACCCGAAAGTGCCCACCTACTCGCTCTTCGACCTCGACGCGGGTCACCTGCAGTTCCCCCGGAGCAAGCCAGCGTCGTAACAGGTCCGGTTCCAACCATGCCCGGTAGAGCTGGTGGCGTGGAGCGCGAATGACGCGCTCGAGTCGGACGGTGGCGGTTGCCGATGTCATTGGTTGTCCCTTTCTGCGGATCCGGCACGGAAGAGTTCTTCGAGGGCGTCAAGGCGACCCGTCCAGTAGCGCTCGTAGACCCGCAGCCAGGCGGCGGCGGGGGCCAGCGGCGTCGCCACCAGGCGACATACGTGTCGGCGTCCCACGACCGATTGCTTGACGAGACCGACGCGTTCGAGCACCTTTATGTGCTTTGACGCCGCGGCGAGAGTCATGGCCAACGGTTCGGCGAGCTGGCCGACGGACAACTCGGCCCCGGCCAGGCGCCCGAGCATGTCGCGCCGCGCTCCACTGGCCAGTGCGTGGAACACGTCGTCGAGAGCCTGCGTATCCTCAACCATATGGTTGAGGATACAACCTGGGCGGCGTGATTGTCAACCAGATAGTTGAGCTTTTGTCTCTGGCCGCCCCGGGCGCCCGCTGGAAGCCCCGCGCTACCGGGGAACCTTGATCGTGCCCCAAGTGCCGAGGCCGCATCCGGAAAGTATCGTGCAGGTGCAAGAGTCGACCGGGCGCCCAACTCGCCCGTTCTTCGCTGCGTGATCAGGACGCACCTCGACCGGGGCGACCGTCCGACCGAATCAGCGCGGCAGCCTCGAGCAGTCGGGGCGCCCTTATCACTCGACAGGAGCTAGTGGCATGACGAGCGCCGGAGCCAAAGCGGATTTCGACCACAATTCGCTGTCGTGGCTGGCCGATCGCCATGCCCACAACGCCGAGCTGCGCCAGCAGTGTCCGGTCGTCTGGAACCAACGCTACGGCGGCTTCTGGTTCGTCACCGGCTACGACGAGGTGGCGGCGGTGGCACGCGACAGCGAGACCTTCACCACCCGCTTCGAGGAGAACGCGACCGACGGCTTGACGTACGTCGGCATCGCGGGCGTCCCCCGGCCCGAAGGACTACCGGCCATCGGCATCGGCGAGGCCGTCGGCGACCGCCACGCGGCGCTGCGAAGGGCCATCAATCCATTCATGTTGCCACCCGCCGTCGCCAGAGATCGGGCGTTCGTAGAACGGGCCGCCAACTGGTTCTTGGACCAGAGGATCGCCGAGGGTCGGATGGACATGGTGCTGGACTTCACCAATCCGGTGCCCGGGCTGTGGACGATGGAGCTCCTCGGACTGCCAGCGACCCAATGGGAGCACTACGCGGCGTATTTCCACGCGGTTTCGGCCTACGGCCCGGACATGCCCGAGTACCAGGAAGCCCTCAGCCGAACCCCCGAAATGATCGCCGAGCTCCTCGACATCATTGAAGAGCGCCGGAGAGACCCGGGAGAGGACCTGCTGTCCCGCCTGGTGGAGCTGGAGATGGAGGGAAAGCCGCTCGGCCAGGACGACATGATCGGCGTCCTGTGGAACCTGATCGGGGGCGGGTTGGACACGACCACGTCTCTCACCTCGCTGGCTCTCGTGCACCTGGCCGAGCACCCGCAACTGCGCCAGCGGATCGTGGACGACCTCGACCTCTTGATGCCCGCCTGCGAGGAGTACCTGCGATGGACCTCCATCAACGAGACGCTCACCCGCACGTGCACCAAAGACACCGAGCTGGCTGGTCAGCAGATCAAACGTGGCGACTTCGTCATGATGAGTTGGCTGGGCGCCAATTTCGATCAGGCCGTCTTCGAGCGCCCAGATGTGGTCGACGTCGATAGGAGCCCCAACCCCCATCTGGCCTTTGGCGTCGGCACCCACCGCTGCATCGGCCTGCATGTCGCTCGAATGCTGTTCCTCGTCATGATGCGAGAGATCCTCACCCGGATACCCGACTACGTGGTGGAGCGCGAGAGCACACAGTTCTACCAAGGCAATCCGGCGCTCTACGGCGTGGTGAAGATGCCGGTCAGCTTCACGCCCGGTACGCCCCTCGGCGTCGAACGTCCGTTCTGAGGGTTGCCGGGCGCCAGTTAGTGCTCGTGCACGATGACGCCGCGAATGTTGCGGCCCTGGAGTAGGTCGTCGACGGCCACGTTGATGTCGTCGATCCCATAGCGGGCCGTGACCAGCTCGTCGAGCTTTAGGTGTCCGGCGCGATAGAGATCGACTTCCCTGAGGACCTCAATGGCCGGGCTACCCATGCCGTAGATGCATCCCTGAATGCGCTTTTGATAACCGGCCAAGACCAGCAGGCTGACGGGGATACCCGGAGGGTCCTTGATACTGGCCATGCCCGTGACCACGACCGTGCCACCCTTGCCGATGGCGTCGAACGCCTGGGCCACGTGCTCGCCGGTCGTCACGTCGACGGTCACGATCGCGCTGTCGGCACCCTGGCCGTTGGTGATAGAGCGGGCGTATTCGGCCGCCTGGTCGATGTGGGTGAACGTCCTCGTCGCTCCCAACTTGGCCGCCATGTCCAGCTTGAACTGCACGGGATCGACCGCGATCACCGATGCGGCACCTCCCAGTGCCGCGCCCTGCACCGCATTGATGCCCACCCCGCCGACTCCCATCACGATCACAGTGTCGCCGGGACGAACGCCGGCGGCATTGATCGCCGAGCCGAATCCGGTGCCAACGGCGCATCCCAAAAGGCAGACCGTTTCGAGCGGTACGTCCTCGGGGACCTTGACGACCGAGCGCTCGTGGACGGTGCTCCAGGCCGAAAACGAGGAGACGAGCAAGAACTGGTTGATGTCCCGCCCCTCGTAGTGCATGCGATACGTCCCGTCGAGCTGCGGGCCGCGCAGGATGTTCGCACCTTCGTTGCAGAGGTTCTGGCGGCCGGAGGCGCAGTACCGGCAGCGACCGCAACTCGGGACGAAGGAGGTGACCACGTGGTCGCCACGGCGCAGGCCCGTCACGTCCCTGCCGACCTCCTCAATGATCCCGGCGCCCTCATGACCGCCGCACATCGGCACGTGCGACGGTTGATCACCCAGGTTGTAGTGGACGTCGCTGTGGCAGAGTCCCGACGCCGTCATGCGGACCAGCACCTCGTGGTCCTTCGGGGGATCCACGTCGACGTCGCACACCTCCCAACGGCCTGGTGATTCGAACAGCAGCGCCGCGCGTGATTTCATGTCTCCCTCCCCGTCATCGGACGGTCTCATCGTAGGCCAGGCCTCTTACTCCGTGCGGCGTATGAACCCCACTGCGGCCGCGGGACAGCGCGATCGACGGCGGGCTAAGTTCGAGCCGCCATGCCGATATCCGACGTATCCGATCGATCCCTGCGGGAACTGGTCTCCTTGCAAGGCAGGACGGCGGTGGTCACCGGTGGTGCCCAGGGCTTGGGCAGTGCGATCGCCCGCCGATTGGCCGAGGCGGGGGCGTCACTGGTGATCGGCGACATAAATTTGCCGGGGGCGAAGCACGTGGCCGACGACCTCGCCGCCACCTTCGGGGTCACGGCGGTGGCCGCGGCGCTCGACGTCGCCAATTCCGCGTCGATCGGCCGTACCGCCGACACGGCCGTCAACGAGCTGGGCGGAATCGACATCTGGGTCAACAACGCCGGCGTCTATCCGTCGACCCCCACTCTCGAGTTGCCCGACGACGAGTGGGACCGCGTCGTTCGCGTCAACCTCTACGGCACCTTCTTTGGCTGCCGGGAGGCCGCACGACGCATGGCGCAGGCTCCTCGTGGAGGCGTCATCGTCAACCTCTCATCGGTGGCCGGTCTCCGGGGCAGAGGCCCCCGCGTCAGTCACTACGTGGCCTCGAAGCACGGCATCATCGGACTGACCCAGCAGCTCGCCCTGGAGTTCGCCCAAGACGGGATCCGGGTGCTCGCCGTCGCACCCACCATAGTTATCACCCCCGGTGTCGAGGCCTCGCCGCGAGGAGGCCAGAGCGATCTCGAGCGTACCCTCGCCGGCCCGTTGGGGCGCGCCGGCCGGCCCGATGATGTGGCTCGGGTGGTTCTCTTCTGCGCCAGCGACCTTTCCCTGTTCATGACCGGCAGCACCCTGCTCGTCGACGCAGGAGAGATGGCTCGCTGACCGCCCGGGATCGACAACCCCCCTACGCTGGAGGCTCTGCCGTGGGGAAACGAGTTCTGGCCAACCTCGAGTCGTCGACATCCGGCCGGTGCTCGTGCACCGAATGCCTGGCGTGGTGCCGCCGCCAACCGTCGCGTGCTCGTCGTGCTGTTGTGGTCGAAGGCCGTAGTCGGCGTGCTCAACCTCGACCCGACGAAGCTCGTGGTCATAGCCTTCGTGGCCATCGTCCTGCTGGGACCGGACCGACTGCCGCAGGTGGCGCGCCAGGTGGGCGGAGCCTGGCGCGCCGTGAGCGAGTTTCGGCAACGGATGGAGACCGAGGTCCGCAGCTCCATACCCGATCTCCCCTCCGGAGCGGATCTTGTCCGCCTGGCCCGTTCGCCTTCAGCGCTGCTCGACGAGCTCTCACGCCGGCCTGCCGACCCAGGGGAAGATACTGATCCCGTCACCCCTCCAACGATGAGTCGGTTCGCGCCCCCTCGTCCTGATCCCGTCGACACCGGTGATCCCGATCTGAACTGAGAGCGGCATCCCACGGTCGACCCTTATCGCACCTAGGGGCAGACTGGTCAGACGTCGTCGTCGGTGCTGGTTCCCGCGTCATCGTGCGGAGGTCTTCGCTCGAACTGGGTCTCCGGCGTCCTTTCTTCGACCGCTCGGCGAGGAGCTGCCGCGGCACGCAACCTCCGCAGTCCGATCGCCGGGAAAATCAGCACCGACAGCATGCCGGCGCCCACGAGGGCGGCAGCGTTCTCGGGAAGTATCCTGCCCTCGGCGGTTCCGATCGCGGTGATGACCACGATGAGCGGCAAGCCGGTGGCCGAGAAGAGCGCGAGGGGCACCCGCTCAGCGTCCGAGAGCTCTCGCCGATACAAGAGCAGGGCCGGAGCACCCCGGACCACCAACATGAGGGCCAGGAACAGTGGGAGGCGCAGGAGTGCGCTGGGTCGCGCGATGAAGACGTGCACGTCGAAGTGGATGCCACTCACGACAAAGAAGATGGGGATGAAAAAGCCGAACCCTATGGCGGACAGCTTGCTCTCGATCGTCTTGCTGTCCGGCCCCACGGTCAGAAGCCGAACCACGATGCCGGCGGCGAAGGCCCCAAGCAGGACGTCCAACCCGAGCTCGAAGGCGAGGTAGACGAGGACGAACACGAGGAGGACCGCCACGCGGACAGGGAGTTGCGCGCTGGAGTCAAGGTGCCGTCGGAGGAGGGCAACGACCTTGGGGGGATGGGCGCGCGTCGCAAGCAGCGCAGTGGTCGCGGCGATCGCCACGAACGAGATCAACAGCACGCTGCTTACGACCGGATCCTTGTGCGTGAGTAGGACCGCAACCACCACGACGGGTCCGAACTCACCGACCGATCCGATGCCCAGGATGTAGGGGCCGAACGGGGTCTGCAGCACCCCCGCGTCGCTGAGGACTGGTAGCAGCGTTCCCAGCGCGGTCGTCGTGAGGGACAAGCCGATGATGAGTGTGTCGAGTGCAAGTCCGGTCGACACCAGAGCGAAGGCCAGACCGAGCGCCAGGACGAGGGACATGAGCCAACCCGACACAGCCAGCCGGAGCGGTGGCCCCTTAATCCGGTTCAGGTCGAGTTCGAAACCGGCCAGAAACATGAGGAAGGTCAGCCCCATGTCCGACAGCGCGGAAACCACATCGTTCGGGTGCGCCAGCTTGAGCACGTACGGTCCGATGAGAATCCCCAGCCCAAGCTCGATCACCACCGAGGGGACGCGAAGACCTCTGGTCTGTTCGGAGATGATCGGCGCGAGCACCGCTGCGGCGGCGATGAGCACAAGGGTGGGGATCGCAGCCTCGGTCATCGCCACCTCTCGCTGCACTCATCCGGCGGTCTCGACGGCCCGCCACCAAACTCGCGCAGACAATTGGGCATCTTCGACATGCTACGGCGCGCCGTAATACGGGCCAACGCCGACGAGAGCCCCGGGCAAGCCAAGCGACCCCAGTTCACGATTCCGATCCGGAGCGCTCTACACCGCGGGCGCGACAAGGAACCTCACGCCGGGGCATGGCGCGCCAGTATCGCCAGGGCGTCCGTTCCGGCGGGAAGTGCGCCGAACACTCCCGCAGGGTCTCCGAGACGGGCGGCACAGAACGTATCGGCCACGGCGTCGGGCGCGAATCGCACAAGCAGTGAGGCTTGGAAGACCAACGCCATCCGTTCGACGACAGATCGTGCCCGCCACTCAAGTGCTTCTGGTTGGGAGAGGTCCCCACGCAGGTCGTCGATCGCCCGGGCCAGTAGCGAGTTGCCGGTGCCGGCGAGGGCGACCTCGGACCAATAGGCCTCAATGGCGTCGGGCTCGCGGTTCAGGACCCGGAGCACGTCGAGGCAGATCACGTTTCCCGAGCCCTCCCAGACCCCGTTGACCGGGCTCTGACGAAAGAGCCGTGGGATCCCCGACTCCTCGACATACCCGTTACCCCCAAGGCATTCGAGCACTTCGGCGGCGTGTTGGGGCGCTCGCTTGCACGTCCAGTACTTGACGACAGGCGTCAGGAGTCGTCGAAAGAGGTTCTCGGGCACGTCGGTCGCAGGAGCGTCATATGCTCGGGCGAGGCGAAGCGCCGATGCCGTGGCCGCCTCTGACTCAATGGCGAGATCGGCCAGCACGTTCGTCATCATGGGCTGCTCCGCGAGCAGCCTGCCGAAGGCCCTCCGGTGCATGGCATGCCAGATGGCCTGACTCACCCCCTGGCGCATGATTGCCGCCGAGCCGAGGACGCAGTCGAGCCGGGTGTGGTTCACCATCTCGACGATCGTGCGAATGCCCCGGCCCTCCTCGCCGATCAACTGAGCCCACGCGCCGAGCAATTCGATCTCACTGGACGCATTGGAGCGATCACCGAGTTTGTCCTTTAGCCGCTCGATGCGAATCGGGTTGCGAGAGCCATCGGGACGCCACCGTGGAGCGAGAAAACAGCTGATCCCATTGGACGCCTGGGCCAGCACCAAGAACCCGTCGGACATGGGTGCCGAACAGAACCACTTGTGCCCGGTCAAGAGGTAGCCGCGCTCGCCGTCGCCGCCCAACGGTTGCGCTCGGGTGGTGTTGGCCCGGACGTCCGAACCGCCCTGCTTTTCCGTGAGCGCCATGCCGCAGGTAACACCCGCCTTCTCCGAAACGGGCCGGTTCGCGGGATCGTAGGTCGTCGAGCAGATCAATGGTTCCCAGGCGGCGGCCACCTCGGGTTCATGGCGCATAGCCGGCACGACGGCATAGGTCATGGAGACCGGACAGATGTGGCCCGCCTCGACCTGGTACCAGACGATCACCTTGGCCGCCCGCGCCACGTGGGCTCCCGCACGGGGGTCGGACCACGGACCGGCATGCAGGCCATGGGCGATGGCGGTGCGCATCAGTTCGTGGTATGCCGGGTGGTAGTCGACAACATCCACCCGGTGCCCGTAACGATCGTGGGTGCGCAGCGTAGGACCGTACTCGTTGGCTACCCGCCCGAGTTCCTGACACCGCGCCGAACCAGCCAGCTCGCCCAAGGCCCGCAGCTCCGCTCTCGCCCACGTCGCGCCCTCGCGATCCACCGCCTCGCCGAGTGCCCGATCGGCACCAAATACGTCATACTCTTCGAGCGTGGGTGCCTGATTGAGGACGTCGTGGGTGTCGAATTGACCAGACATGGGGCGTTCGAACGTCACTGCGCCGGGCGAGTCGAAGGGTTCGGCCCCCGTGCGTGCGCCGGTGGACGCCGGCGGATCCACGCCCGCATCAGGCCTCTTGGTACCGGGCGACGGTGAAGGCGATGATGGTGGGGACGTCGATGGCAAACACAACCAGCGTGATGAGGAGCACCGCCAACGTGCTCCCACTCGTGTGGTCGTACACAAAGACGAACGCCAACATTCCCGCGACGACCCCGTAACCCAGGAGCGCCCATCGGGCGACGAGAAAGAAGGTGCCCCACGCGAACGGGCTGATCCGGCTGAGCAACGCCAAGGCCACGATGGTGAGGGCGGCGCCACTGACAAGGAGCCCGACGGCAGGACCCAATGCGGGGGGGCGAGGAAGATGTGCCGCCAGATAGACCCCGCTCGAGAGCATGAGGATGAGCGACGCCACCAGCAGCTCCGCGACCGGTGGCAGGCGACGGTCGAGAACCGTCATCGGCGCCGACTCGACACCCGTCACGAGCTGGCCAGCTTGGTCATGATGACAAGCGTGGCCACCTGCATCGCCCCCGTGATCCCGGCGGTCACGATGAAGCGCCTCATCAGGCGAGCGATGAGCACCCCGTTTGGATGTGGTTTCTTGAGCTCGAAGAGGACGGCGACGTTCGCCGGCTCAAGAACACCGAGAGCGATCACGGCCATGATGGCCACCACGATGAAGGACGCCACCACCCAACCATGCTCGGGAAAACTGCTGTTCAGATCGCCGATGTGACGGGCCAGCTGCCAACCCGCCGCCAGAGTGCACACGACGAGGGTCGGCATGATAAGGAGCATCTTGGGCATCAAGCGCGTGGTGAATTCGATCCTGGCCGGTATCGAAAGCCGGCCGAGGATCGGGCCGATCACAAAACCGAGAAAGAGGTCGAGCGCCGTCCACATGGCACCCCCGACAACGTGAGCGAAATCAATGCCCCATAGGGTGTTGGTGGCGATGACGGTCACGAGTCCCACCAGGACCACGGCCACTATCGGCAGTCCCCTGATCGGCACGATCTGGAATTCCGGGATGGCGAGTGCGGTCGGTCGATCCCCTGCACCATCGGCTGAACCTGGGAGGAGGCGATCATGCGAGACGTCGACCATTGACCACCCCTCTTTCCCGCGAGCGCCCACGGCCGGATGCGCTGCGGAAAGCGTACGGTAACCGTCCATAGCGGTCAATCAGGGGTCGGACCGGCAAACCTCGGCTCATGGCCCCGTTCGTCTAGGGG
Organism: uncultured Acidimicrobiaceae bacterium; assembly: GCA_963779735.1. Taxonomy (GTDB): domain Bacteria; phylum Actinomycetota; class Acidimicrobiia; order Acidimicrobiales; family RAAP-2; genus Bog-473. Next base: position 307,016 of record CAVZZJ010000006.1, on the reverse strand, counting down.
TCGACACTCGTTACGGAGGAGCCGACGAACGGCTAGGCGCCACGTCAGGCGCGTGCAGCCACCCCACCATCGACCCGTATCAGTGCACCGGTCGTGTAGCTCGACGCGTCACTGGCCAAGTAGGTGACGGCCCCGACCAGCTCCGTCGGGTCGGCGACCCTTCCAAGCGGAATGCGGTCGGCGTCGACCATCCCGTCGGGCCAATGCTTCGACGCATCGGTCCAGAAGGACCCCGGGAGCACGGCGTTGACCCGGACCTCCGGTGCGTAGGCCTGAGCGAGGCCGACCGTGAGGAGGTTCAACCCGGCCTTCGCACAGGCGTACGGGAGGGCCACGCCGCCTCCTCGCCCGGCGCCTCCACCTCCACCCCCCAGAGAACCGATGCTGCTGATGTTGATGATGGAACCCCCGCCCGTCGCGGCCATGTGGTCAGCCGCCAGACACGAAAGACGAAACGGTCCCTTCAGGTTCACCGCGAACGTCTTGTCGTAGAGCTCTTCGGACAGATCGACCAGCGAGGGGTACATCGGCGACATCCCGGCGTTGTTCACCAACACGTCGATCCTGCCGAAGTGCTCCGTCACACTGTCGATCAGGCCTCGACACTCACCCCACTTCCCGACATGGCAGGCCAACGGCAACGCTCGCCTTCCCGTCGAACGTTCGATCTCTTCTGCGGCGATGCGACAGTTCTCGAGTTTGCGGGACGCCACGACCACGTCGGCGCCGGCCTGTGCCAACCCCTCGGTGAGCGCCCGGCCCAGACCCCGAGCCCCGCCGGTGACCACCGCCACCTTTCCCGATAGGTCGAACAGCTGCCCGGGCGTCAGATTCGACGCCCTCACGCGGGCCGACCTGGGTCATCAATGCGAATAGCAGGCATTCACGAGCAACCTTCCTCCGAGGACCCCGGCGATCCTTCTCCTCTGCATGCCCTCAGTCAGCGCTTCGGACGAGCTCTGCGGCCGTCCGTGCGGCCCTCAGGATCGAATCGTTGTACTTCTCCAGCTTCGGATTGTCCGTCTCTCCTTTGAGAAAGCGTGCATAACCACCTTCCAAAATGATCGCGCTCTTGAAGCTAGCCAGTACCTGATAGTAGACGAAGTCCCGTAGCGGCCGTCCACACTGATCCTCGTACACGGCCAGCATCTCGTCTCTGAGCGGCATACCGGTGTAGTCGACGTACTCGGTGATCATTTCGTCGTCCTCGGTCGAAGGCCAATGGCCCAACAGCCACGCCACATCGAGGAACGGATCGCCGATCGTGGCCATCTCCCAGTCCACGATCGCCGCAAGTCGGGGCTGCTCGCCATGCCGGAACATGACGTTCAAGAACGCAAAGTCGCCGTGCATGATCCCGGGCGTCCACTCCGCAGGTCTGTGCGTACGCAACCAAGCCGCCGCGTCATTGAGCCCGGGAATGTCCCGAAATCGGAACTGCTCCCAATGCGCAAGCCAGCGATCCACCTGTCGGTCGTGGAATCCTTCTGGTTTGCCAAAGCCTTCGAGTCCCCGCGCGCGCCAGTCCACGCGTGCGACCTTGGCGAGGCCACTGATCAGCTCGAGTGCCAGTCCGCGCCGGGCACGCTGGTCAGACGCGAAGATTCCCGGCCATTGATACGAAGCGGCCGGTGACCAGCCATCGATCCGCTCCATCACGTAGAACATGGTGCCCAGCACCGACTCGTCGGTACACAACGCCACGGGTCGCGCGTGCGGCACATCGGTGCCCTCGAGCGCCGTCAGCACCCTGAACTCGCGGCTCATGGCCGCCTCACGTCCCGCTGGGATGATGCGCGGTGGCCGGCGCAGCACCACGTCGAGATCGGCCCGCGTCACCCGTGCGACGATGTTTTGGTTTCCCCCGCTGATCACCTCAATGCCGAGCGGTGAACCCCGCCCGGGCAGCCCCTGGCCGTCCAGCCAGAGCGCCAGCCGCTCGGGATTCAGTTGCTGCTGGACGATGTCGTCTGTCGTCGCGTGATTATCCAAGTCATCCCCTGCTGGAAGAGGGCTCCACCGCTACCGTCGCCTCATCCGGCGGGACCGCATTCGGAGCCCTTGTGCTTGCCTGCGTGCCCACGTTAGGCGCCGCACCGGACAGCGTCCACAACGGTGTCGACACCCGAGGTGTGCCACTCCCTTGCGGCGCGGCGCAGGCGACCAAACTGGAGTTCGGCCCTACTGCGGTGAGAGGGATGGGGTTAGATTCTGCTCTGTGGCAGATCGACGTACATTGCTGACCGGCGCCTCCGGGGGAATTCGCAAGGAGGACCCATGAAGGCCGGTGGGTTCTTCGCCTCGGCCGAGGCGTTCCCGGATCGTGAGGTTTTGGTGGAGCCGTCGGGCGCCCGCGTCACGGCTGGTGAGCTCCTGGCCATGATGAACCGGACGGCCCGTGGGCTGCGCGCTTTTGGTGTACGCGCCGGAGATGCCATCGCCGTGGTGATGTCCAACCGTCGAGAAGTCATCGAGTGCTACGGCGCGGCGATTCAGTCAGGCCTCTACTTCGTCGCCGTGAACTGGCACCTTACTCCCAGCGAACTGAGCTACATCCTCGCCGACTCGAGCGCCAAGGCGGTGTTCACCGAACGTCGCTTCACCGATGTCGTTGACCGGGCCGCAGGTGAGGCCAACATCGACCGATCTGCGATCTTGGCCGTCGACGGCACCGATGGATTCCGCTCACTGCCCGAATTCGTCGAAGGGCAGTCCAGCGAGGCTCCCTCCGACCGGTCGGCCGGCCAAATCATGTTCTACACCTCCGGGACGACGGGGAGGCCCAAAGGCGTGCGCAAGTCGTTCCGCTCCGTCGCCTCAGACGAGCTGACCCTCACCAGCGGCATCGGTCCGATCGGGAGGGTTGCGCCGAGTGCCGGCTCTCGGGCTTCGTTGAACCCCGATCTGGTCTGCCTGAGCTCGGGCCCCTTCTACCACGGCATGCCGATCGCCAGTGCCGTCAGCTCCCTGGACGACGGCGGCTCCGTTGTCGTGATGGACAACTGGACGCCCGAAGGATTCCTTCACCTCGTTGGGCAACACAGCGTTACGTACGCCAACGTCGTACCTACGATGTTCCATCGACTGCTGGCACTGCCTGAAGAGGTGCGCCGTGACGCCGACGTGTCATCCCTTCGCCTCGTCAGCCACGCCGGAGCCCCCTGCCCTGTCGAGGTGAAGCGACGCATGATCGAGTGGTGGGGGCCGATCATCACCGAGAGCTATTCGTCCACGGAGGGTGCCGGGACGTCTGTGACGTCCGAGGAGTGGCTCCGCAAGCCAGGAACGGTCGGTCGGCCCAACCCCGGTGTCGAGATAAAGATACTCGACGAGGACGGCAAGGAGGTCCACACTGGGGAACGGGGACTCGTCTACATCACCCCCACGCTCTGGGACTTTGAGTACCACCACGACGCGGCCAAGACGCGCTCCGCCCGCCACGACGACATGTTCACCGTGGGCGACATCGGCTATCTGGACGAGGACGGCTACCTGTTCCTCTGCGACCGCCAGGCCGACACGATCATCTCCGGAGGCGTCAACATCTATCCGGCTGAGGTCGAGGCGGTTCTGTTACAACATCCCGCCATCAGGGACGTAGCGGTGATCGGGGTCCCGAACGACGAATGGGGTGAGGAAGTTCGCGCCGTCGTGGAGCCGTATGAACCGGTCGATGCCACCTCCGACCTGGAGGCTGAGCTGATCGAGTTCTGTCGGTCGCGAGTCGCCCACTTCAAGTGCCCGAGAGCGGTGGATTTCACCGAGTCACTCGAGCGCGACCCCAACGGCAAGCTCCGTAAGGGTGTCATCCGCGCCAAGTACTGGCCGGAGGGGGACAGGCGGATCTGAGCCCACGTTCGAGCAGTCCAAGGAGGGCTCGGGTCACGATGTGAGGAGCTGATCCGAAAGCCGCGTCAGGTCGAGCCGGCTCATTGCGGCCGGGCCCGTGAGGTAACGCTCGATGGTGCCGTACTCGCGGTCGAGGTAGCCAAGTGCGGAGTCCATGGCCCAACGGGGTGCGGTGAGCACCCCGGCGGCCGCCTCGGGCGCCAGACCGATATTGATCAGGCGCTCGAAGGTCTGGTCCTGCTGAGCGCGCAGCCTGTAGCGGGCCGTGAGCTCGTAGTCGTCCAGGACCGCCTCGCGCTCTACGCCAAGCGCCTCGAGCAAAAGGGCGGCGACCAGCCCGGTGCGGTCTTTGCCGGCGTGGCAGTGGAACACGGCGGGCAGGCCGTCGGGCTCGGCCAGGGCGGAAAAGAGTTCCCCGATCCGCGCCGCCGCGTGTTCTATATGGCCGACGTAAATTCCACTCAGGACCCGCTCGCCGTCCTCGCCCGTCGTCCCGTCGAACGTGACCGGGGTGTCGTCGCCGGGTGGTCGCGTGAGGATCGGAAGGTTCCGAGAGGGCATCGGGTTGGGCCGCTCGGCGCGCTCGACTTCGCCGCGCAGGTCATAGACCGCCCGCAGGCCCAGCTGGTCGTACTTGGCGAGGTCCACTTCGCTCATCCCGTGCAGGCTGTCGGACCGGAACACCTGGCCCCACCGGACTCGCCGGCCCGACCGGGTACGGTACCCACCCAGGTCCCGGAAGTTGGTGACGGTCTCGAAGGGGATCCGGCGCTCGGCTGCGACCACCGCCGGGCCACCCGAGTGAGGCGCCACCGAGACGAAGCGGCGGCCGCCGGGTTGGCGCGCCACCCGCAGGGACGTCTCACCGGCCGGGACCGTGGCCTCATGCTGATGGTCCACGTGGTCGGCCGAGGCGCCGATCGCCACGTCCACCGCGACCGGGTCGCCCTCGAGCTCCCACCGGACGACCAGGGCGTCGTCGAGGGCGTCGTCGCCGGCCGGGTCGATTTCGACGTGCACGACTGCGGTTTCCATGGTCCGAAGCTAGGGCCAGCGGGTTGCGGCAAGCTAGCCGGAAGGTGAACAGAACGGAAACTCTGCGAAACGACGCGGCACGCGCGGCTGGACTCCACGAAGCTCGAGGCTCGGGGAACGTCCACGGTGGAGAAACACCCAGCCAGAGGGATCGGCCGACGGGCTGTAGTGTCATAGGCCGGGGGAACGCCCACTCGGCCAAAAGGGGGGTAAACGCATGCGAGTCTTGGTGCTGGGTGCCGGGTTCGGTGGCTTGGAGCTGACGACGAGGCTCTCCGAGGAGTTCGCCGGCGACGTCGAGGTCGTGCTGATCGACAAGGCCGATGGGTTCGTGTTCGGCTTTTCCAAGCTCGATGTGATGTTCGGTCGCACCCTCGCCGAGGCGGTCCGTCACCCCTACCGTGACCTGGTCAAGCCCGGTGTGCGCTTTGTGCAGGCAACCGTTACTGCCATAGACCCGATGGCCCGAGCCGTCGAGACAGACGTCGGGCACTTCGAAGCCGACGTGATGGTGGTCGCCTTGGGCGCCGACCTCGACCCCGGTGCCACACCGGGACTCGCCGAGGCGGGACACGAGTTCTACACGGTGGAGGGGGCGTTCGCCCTTCGCGATGTCCTCGAAACCTTCGCCGGTGGCCGAGTCGTCGTCGGTGTCACTTCCACGCCGTTCAAGTGTCCGCCCGCCCCGAGCGAGACAGCCCTGCTGATGCACGACTACCTTTCGGCTCGTGGGCTACGGGATCAGTCGGAGATATCTCTCGTGATGCCACTGCCGGTGCCCATCCCACCGTCGCCGGTAGCGTCGGAGGCACTACTGGAGGCATTCCTCCAACGCGACATCAGCTGGCATCCCAGCCAACTGATACGGGAGCTCGACCCGGTGCTCAACGTCGCCCGGTTCGCCGACGGCGGCGAACTGCCCTATGACCTGTTTCTCGGCGTCCCGACACACCGCGTGCCTGCGGTGGTTCTCGACTCGGGCATGACCGTCAATGGATGGATCCCCGTCAATCCGCTCACACTCGAGACTGCCTACTCGGGGGTGTTCGCCGTCGGAGACGTCACGAGCGTCGGGACGCCGAAGGCCGGCGTCTTCTCCGAACGACAAGCAGCGGTGGCGGCGGATCGCATCGTCTCGGTACTCCGGGGCGGGTCCGGCACCGCGGAGTACGACGGCTTCGGCACTTGTTACCTCGAGTTCGGCCACGACCAGGTCGCCCGCGTCGAAGTCACCTTCGCGAGTGGGCAGGCACCCACCGGAACGTACGAGGCACCCTCGCAGGAGCTGGCGGCGGAAAAAGCGGAGTTCGGGGCCAGCCGGATACAGCGGTGGTTCGATCGCGCCTGGACGACCCTGCCCGAGCCACGCTAACGACCGGGCACGTTCACACCGATGCCGCCGTCGCACACCTCGGCCCGCTCACCACTACTCGAACGTGTGCCAGGTTCTGGACGCGGGCATAGTGGCTGGTGACGTCTCCCTCACGTTGGGCCACCACTCGCACCGCCGGGAAGTAGGTGCCAGACGCCGCAAAGGAATGACGACGCTCGACGACGACGCTCCCTGCGACGTCGACAGACTCCGCCAAAGGGAACAGGCCTGCACCGTCGAAGTCCCACTCCATCTTAACGATGGCACCTGTCCCGTCTGGAACCCGCGCCTTCGCGCGCAACGTCACTTCGTCTCCGGCCGCGACGTCGGCGCGGGCGTCACCGTCCACGGTGAGGGAGACCACGGGCTGAATGCCCCCTCGTCGTGACGCGTCGACCGGCACGATGACTTGCCCGTCCACGACCTCATAGCTCGTACTCGGTGGCGGGGCCACGCCCTCCTCGACCCACCGGCTCAGATCCCGGAGCGCCTGGTGCAACACGCCCAGGTAGCTCACCGTATGGGTCGGGCTCTCTTGGATCTCATCGTCACCGTGGAGCGCGTTGTCGGTGAACCAGAGCCGGAAGTTGGCGTCGATCGCGCTTCCGAGGTGTTGGTGCACCCTTGAGCGATACCAGTCGGCTTGCCACGGGAGCGCTTCGCGGTCCAGCAGCGACGCGACGACGATCATCTTTCCTTCGAAGCGACCCGTCTGCACCGTCCCGGACGCGGCCGCCGCGAACAACGGCCCTAGAACGAGGGGTCGTTGAGGGAAGATGGGCGAGCCGTCGGGGTTGCGGAACTGGTCCCACACATCGAAGCCCGCCGTGTCCGGTACCTGGTGCCGATGGTAGGTCTGGGCGGCGAGGAATCCACTGTTGTCGACCTTGACCGTGTCACCAGGCCGGATCTGAACGATGGTCTCGGGATCGCCCGGGCCGAAGACCGCGATGTCGTCGCGCACCGAGAGCAGGATGACTCTTGCGCCTGCCGCCTTCCCGGAGATCACAAGGAGCTCGGCTCCCAGGACGTCGACGCCCGGAGCGCTCGACAGGCGGACTGCAATGGGGACCGGCCATGGCTCGTGGGGCCCCCGCCAGGCGGTATCGACTCCACCACGGGCTTGGCCGGGATGTGAACCACCGGACAGGCCGACGGGCCCGGCCTCGGCCTCGGTGACCGTCGCCGCTATTTCGCACCGGTGTTGCACCCGGTCACGCCGCAAGGAAGGCGGCGGCTCGTAGCCGAGGTAACCCGGCTGAGTCCAGAACTGCTCGAAGTAGGTGGGGTCCGCCATGACCATGCCACGGTAGAGAACCGGAAAGGCATGCATCCCCATGGTGCGGTGGCCGAACCACGAGCGCGGCGGGAATCCCATGCGCGTCACTTCAATGAGTGCGTCGCGCTCCTCCTCGTCGAGTTCCTCGAACATGTCTCCGCTTCCGCCCGGCTCGACGGCATTGACGATCCGGTCCAGACTGTCTCGTAGGATCCGTTGGGCATGCATACGAACGGTGAACATGTTCGGGATCGCCATCGGAGACCCGATGACGTAGGGGACGACCCCGTCCCAGACGCCCGAGGTGTTCTCGGCGCCGCCGATCGTGCGGTATCCGCCACCGCTCCCCCCAAACGCGTAACCGTATGGCCGATGATCGCCGTACATCAGGGCGGCGGCGACGCGCGAGTACTGAGCAGACTCGGCGTTGGCACGGAACGCTGTGATGGTGGGGTCGACCGAGGACCCAAAGCCGTGCGAAGCCCCGCCACCGTTCGTTTCGAGGTAGTAGCCGCCGCTGGCGATCGAGAACCCGATCTTGTCCCGCTCGCCGGTCGCGTGTTGCGCGAGGTTCTCGCTGTCGGGCACCGGCGTGATGTGCTGGAAGAACCGACCCTGGTACGACTCGGCGGGAGGGAGGTATATCGAAAATCGGGTCTCGGTCCTTGCGAATCCGCCGTGGACGTAGCGGTGCCGGACCGGCACATCCCGCCACTCGTCGACATCGACATACGGCTCAGCGAACGTTCCGTCCACCGCCTCGACCCGGATCGCCTCGCCCATCGTGACAGCGTACGCCAAGGACCTCGAACTCCCCCGTTGGCTCGACACCAGAACTAGGATGAGGCCCCATGGCGGAGGGGATCGAACAGGCCGTGCAGCGGCTGGTGGACAAGGACGAGATCGTCGACCTGGTACACCGCTACTCCTACTACGTCGATCATAAGTTGTACGACGACACCGCCGACCTGTTCACGGAGGACTGCACGGTCGACTACGGCCCCGGCGTCGGGCCGCCGGTGCGTGGCCGCGCGGCGTTCCGTGCCATGTTCGGTGTCGGACGTGGGTTCGTCACGACCAGCCATCACAACGCCAACGTGCTGGTCAGTTTCGAGGGCCAGGATCGGGCCTCCGTGCGCACCTCGTGCTACGCGTGGCACGAGACGTCGGAAGGGGTGACTCCCCGGATCTGGGGCGCCTACTACGACGTCGTCGTGCGCACCGGCGACGGGTGGCGTTTTGCCGAGCGCCAGTTGCGGGTGGCCGGGAACGAGAACTGGGACGTCGAGTGGCACCCGCTCACAGACGCCCCCAAGATCGACCTCTGAGCTGGTCGAGCCGGCCATTAGGTCACCCCAGTTGCAAGTTATCCGATCACCCGGCACAGGCCGACCGATGGCTCGGAGCTCCTGCCTTCGTGCAGCCGTGGAGTGCCGGCGGTCCGCGCCCTCGGTTCTCCACGGGCTCCGGCTCGAGGCTCGTGCCACATCGTGGGTATCCTGGTTGTAGCCGTCAAGGGAGGGCACGATGGAACTCGAGGACATGATCCTGATCAGCGTGGACGACCACGTGGTCGAGCCGCCGGACATGTGGGAAGGTCGGGTCCCGAAGAAGTACGCCGACCTGGTGCCCAAGATCGTCCTGCAGGACAACGGCACCGAGGCGTGGGAGTACCTCGGCAGGCGGTCGACCAACGCCGGACTCAACGCCGTCGCCGGGCGGCCACCGGAAGACTACGGGCTTGACGCACAGGCGTTCGCCGACATGCGCCCGGGCTGCTACGAAGTCCACCAGCGCGTGAGGGACATGAGCGCCAACGGCGTGCTGGCATCGCTGAACTTCCCGTCGTGGGCGGGGTTCGCTGCCGGCCAGTTCCTGCGAACGCAGGACAAGGATCTTGCGCTTGCCCTGCTTCGGGCCTACAACGACTGGCACATCGAGGGCTGGTGTGGCGAGTATCCCGATCGGTTCATCGCGCTGGGGCTCGTGCCCGTGTGGGACCCGCAGCTGATGGCCGGCGAGGTGCACCGGCTGGCCGGGAAGGGATGCCGGGCCGTGACCTTCGCCGAGAATCCGGCGCCGCTCGGGCTGCCCAGCCTGCACTCTGATCATTGGGACCCGTTCTGGGCCGCATGTGAAGAGGAGCAGACGGTCGTGTGCATGCATATCGGGTCGTCCTCACAGATCGCGATGACCTCCGATGAGGCACCCTTCGGCGTAAGTCACAGCTACGGAGCGACACGGACAATGGGTGCCGCGCTCGACTTGGTGTTCTCGTCCATCTTCCGCAAGTTTCCCACCTTCACCATTGCTCTCAGCGAGGGTGGGATCGGGTGGATCCCCTACCTGATGGACAAGATGGACAACCACTACGCGCACCACCGGGCGTGGACGGGCGAGGACTTCGGCGACAAGCTTCCGAGCCAGGTGTTCCGGGAGCGAATCGTCACCTGCTTCATTGAAGACCCAACGGGCATCAAACTGCGCCATGACATCGGCATCGATACGATCACCTGGGAGTGTGACTACCCGCACTCGGATTCGACGTGGCCGACCTCACCCGAGACGCTGTGGAAAGACATCGGGCACATCCCCGACGCGGATATCGACAAGATCACCCACCTCAACGCGATGCGGGTATTCCACTTCGATCCCTCCCCGAGGCGTTCGCGCGAGCAGTGCACGGTGCAGGCGCTGAGAGCGGAGGCCACCGACGTCTACACCGGCTACCACCACGCGCCCAAGCGAGGATCGATGCCGGCCATGGCGGCAGCCCTGCGCGACCACGTCGCCAAGGTCTGAGTCCGAGCGGCAGGGGCGCCGAGGCCGCCGCCGAGTGAGGACGTGCCGATGTCGATGAGCCGAGCACGATCGACTCAATGGCGCTATGAATAGACGATGACAATGGTGATAGTGCAGGGTGTGTTCTCGTTTGACCCAAACGATCGGGAGGTGTTCCTGGGGGCGAGTGTCGAGGGAATGCGCTCCTCACGACAGGAAGAGGGCTGCCTCGAATACGTCATAGCCGCCGATCCGCTCGATCCCGGACGCGTGGTGCTATCGGAGAGGTGGGAGTCGATGGACCACCTGCAACAGCACCTTCAAGGTCAGGCGGCCCAGCGGGACGATGCGGCTGGGGAAGCCGGCGCTCGGCCCACGCCACTGAGCCTTGAGATAACCGTGTATGAGGTGGCATCGTCTCGTCCGCTGCGGTGAGGCTCAACGAGGGGAGGCCGTCATGGCCCGGACGGCCGTAGAGTTCGATCCGTTCTCCGAGGTGTTCTTCGACGATCCCTACGACGTCTACCGGCGACTCCGCGACGAGGCACCCGTCTACTTCAACGAAGAGTACGGCTTCTATGCCGTGTCGCGCTTCGCTGACGTCATGGCCGCCCACAAGGACTGGAAGGCCCTGTCGAGCGCCCACGGTCTCGACCTGTGGATGATGTCAAAGGACCCTGAGATCATCCGGGCCTACCGCAGCATCATCACGATGGACCCGCCCGAGCACGATCGGTTCCGTGCCCTGGTCAGCCGCGTCTTTACGCCACGCGCCATCCGTGCCGTCGAGCCAATGGTCCGGGACGTGATCCGCCTCTACATCACTGGGATGGAGGATCGTGACCAGTTCGACGCCGTGGAGGAGTTCAGCGCCCCGTTCCCCGTAGAGGTTATTTCACGCATGCTCGGCGTGCCGGCCGAGGACCGCCAGCAGATCCGCCACTGGCTCGACCTCGGTCTGCATCGGGAGCCCGGCCGGATGGATCCCACACCCGAGGGTGAGCAGGCCATGGTGGAGTCGGGCATGTACTTCTACAACCTCGTGGTGGAGAAGCGGAATCGGCCAGCCGATGACATGCTCTCCCGGCTCACCCAGGTGACCGTCGACCGGGGTGACGGCACCCAGACCGGCCTCGATGACCAGGAGATCGCCGGGTTCGCCACCCTGCTGGGCGGTGCCGGCGCCGAGACGGTGACGAAGCTCGTGGGCAACGCGTTCGTGCTCTTCGCCGAGCACGTCGACCAGTGGCGGAAGGTCTGCGACAACACCGAGGTGATCGCGCGCGCCGTTGAGGAAGTGCTCCGCTTCTTGGCGCCGTCGCAGATCCAAGGCCGGTTCTCCGTGGAGGACTTCGAGCTCCAGGGCGGAACGATCCCGGCCGGCCATCCCGTTCTGCTGCTCACCGGCGCGGCGACCCGTGACCCGCGGGCCTACGACCATCCGGACGAGTTCGATGTCGAGCGCGCCCCGAGCGTCGCCGCCATCGGCTTGGGCCATGGCGTGCATAGCTGTCTCGGCGCCGCGCTCGCCCGGATGGAAAGCCGCATCGCCCTGGAGGAGATCGCCCTGCGGTGGCCGCACTTCGAGGTCGACGAAGCCGGACTCCGGCGGGTGCACATGGCGAACGTGGCCGGCTACTCGAACGTCCCGGTCCGGGTCACCCCCGGCTGACCGGTGCGCCGCGGCGGCGAAGCCCCGGTTGGCTCACGACCCCTGCCCCACACCGGGGCGTCCACCCGCCAACCCGTGCGGAGGCGCCACGTTGGGATTGTCGCTAATGTCGGCCCGCGACATCGCTCGCGCGCGCTGAAAGGAGGATGGGAGCGGGCTCCAGAGCACCGCACCCTCAACGACCAATGCCTCAGGTGCTTCCGGGTGTCGTCCGTCAGAACGGTTATGTCGTGCGCGACCTCGACGCGGCGATGCAGGGATGGCGCGCCGTCGGCGTCGGACCCTGGTTCACGTTGCGTGAACTGCCGCAGGAGGATTTCCGGTTTCGCGGGCATCCCAGCCGCCCGGTGCTCTCGATTGCCTTCAGCAATACAGGATCATTGCAGATAGAGCTGATCCAGCAGCTCAATGACGCGCCGAGTGCCTACCGCGAGTTCCTCGATGCCGGGCGCGAGGGCTTCCACCACCTGGCATGGTGGGCGGAGGACTTCGGGGGGGCAATGGAGCGGGCCCGAGCGGCCGGTTGGTCCGTGGTGCAAGACGGCGGGGGCAGCGTCAAGTTTGCCTATTTCGACGCCGGTGGCGTGACGAGCACGAACATCGAGCTGTCCGAGCTGAACGACGGCACACGGGCCTTCAACGACTTCATGGCGGCAGCGGCGGCCAGCTGGGACGGCGTCACCGACCCCATACGACCCATCGACATCGCAATGGACGACGCCAGGCCGAGCTAGATCTGGCCTGCCGCCGGGGGGAGCTCCCCGGCCGGTCGTACCGATACAACGTCGTGACGGTACAAGCGCCTGTCGATTCGCCACTCACCGGCCCGGCGCGACCAAATGTCGGAGTACCGGCCATACACGATGATGTCATTGCCACCAGTGCGTTCGCACGCATGGACGTAACTCTCGCTGCTCGCGGTCTCACCGTCCACATCAATGAGGACGTTGGTCAGCTGATGGGACACTCCGTCCATCTGCGTCATGCCCTGAAGACACCACTCCATGAAGGCCTGGCCGGTTCCCTCGAAGATACCCTCGTAGTGCGCCAGGCCATCGGGGTGCCAGATTCTCGATCCCAATTCCGCATCCATCCGATCCACCGCGTGGCAGTACCGGTACAGGACCTCGGTGATCTCCTGCTTGGCCAACAGTGTCTCGACCGAGTCCGGCAACGTGGGACCCCCCTCCTGATATTTGCTTCTAGGCATACTAAACAGACCGACGCCGCAGGACGACCCCATGGTCGGCCCTCTCTCGCTCGGCGAGGGTGGGGTGCTCCAGACAAGGTGGCCTCCGAGGAGGTCCGGGCCCTATCGTGGCGGTTGCGTCCTCTATCCCATCTGGCCGTAGAATGCCGAGACTTTGAACCGAAAGGCGCGATCCACATGGCACTCATGGACGGAAAGGTCGTCATCGTCACAGGCGCAGGCCACGGAGTCGGGAGGGGTCACGCACTCGACCTCGCTCAGGCCGGAGCCCGCGTCGTCGTGAACGACCTGGGTGGAGGTCCCTCCGGAGGCGGGGCCGACTCGAGAGTTGCAGACGAAGTCGTCTCGATCATCAAAGGACGGGGAGGTGAAGCGCTCGCCAACTACGATGATGTCTCGGACTTCGAGGCGGCCAGGAGCATGGTCCGTCAAGCTGTCGATGCCTTTGGGCGCCTTGACTCGCTGGTCCTCAACGCCGGCATCCTCAGGGACAAGATGATCTTCAACATGGACGAGTCGGACTGGGACGCTGTCATTAAGGTCCATCTCAAGGGTCACTTCGCCCCGGCACGGCACGCCTGCGAGCATTGGCGTCAGCTGAGCAAGGAGACCGGTGGTCCCGTCAGCGCCTCGGTGATAACCACTGGTTCCAGCGTCGGACTCTTGGGCAACGTGGGCCAGACCAACTACGCCGCGGCCAAAGGGGGAATCGCCATGTTCACGATTGCGCTGGCCCAGGACATGGAGCGCTATGGGGTTCGATCCAACATGGTCGCACCGAGCGGGAACACCCGCCTCATCTCGACAATGCCGGGGCGGGAGGCCGCGGTGCTCGAGCCGGAGCAGTACGAGCAGTGGGACCCTCAGAACCCCTGGAACGTCGCCCCCTTGGTCGTGTGGCTCGCGTCAGATCTTTCGTCGCACGTAACGGGCCAGATTTTCATGTCGTTTGGTGCAAAAATAGTCCACTTCAGTCCCTGGACGCCCAACGTTGCGGTCACGGTTCCGGGCGGTGACCGGAGGTGGACTGCCGAAGAGATCTCAACGGCGCTCAATACCTCCGTCTTCAACAGCCGCCACCCCGGTCTCCAGAAGAGCTTCGAGTCGATACGGAACATGTGACGCAAGGGGTTCGGCCGCCACCGTCCGGAGGTGAGCGGTACATCGGCGGTGACGTTACTCCAGTGGTGGTGTCGCGATGACGACAACGCTCATCCGACACCCTTGATCATGAGTCTCCCACCCGTGGTCGACGCCCTTGAGCACGACGCCGTCGCCGGGACCGAGTTGGTGCGCACCGTCGTCCAGGATGAGCTCGACGCGGCCATCGAGAACCACGTCGAAGTCCAGGCTGTCGGTGTGGTGCACCGGGGTCGTCACCCCCGGCGGGAACTCAATGAACGACCACCGTGCGATTCCGGGCGATGACACGACGCCGAGAAGGTCGCCGCGGCCTGGGGGTCGGGCCGCTGGCGGGCACGACTCGCTGGAGGCGACAGCCGCAACGGTAATGCCACCCGAACCGAAAGGTTGGGCGGCCGTGTTCGACTCGCCGACGACGCATGAACGTCCCTCCCCGTCCACACCGGTGATCAGTACGCGCATGTATCCTCCTGTCCGTCGAATATCACCCCGACCCTAGTGGCGGCGATGCTGACCAGTGAAGATCGTGGCCGTGCGACCGCTGCTCAGGCATCCGACACCCTCCTGCCCTGGTTTCGAGACGTAGTGTTAGGAGGATGGCCGTCGAGTCGCTGCGCACCGTTGCGTCTCACCCTTTCGCTGACGGTTACGAGCACCTTGTAGCGGTGGCGACGGTCGCCTTGGACCCCCACGATCCGGCCAACGGTGCCATCGTCGACCTCGACCGTGCCAGGCGCGATGGCGACGGCCTCGTACGGTTCGAGACAGACGTGGTCCTGCTGCGCTCGCCGCGACCGGGCGGACTCATGCACGTCGTCGCCAACCGGGGGCTGGCCGGCGCGCTGCCGAACAGCACCGGTGTGGCCCTGGCGGCACCGACCGGTCGCATCGCCACGGGCGACGGATGGCCGCTGCGGCGCGGGCTATCGATCTTGTGGGTCGGATGGCAGTGGGATATCGAACGCCGCCCCGGCACGGTCGGGCTCGACGCGCCCGAGGCACTCGACGACTCCGGATCGCCCCTGCGCGGCCAGGCCCGTCTCGGGTTCCAGCCGGTTGCCGATCAGCCCCGGCGACGACTGGCGGACGAGGTCCTGGCGATCATGGGCCAGTTCCAGGCACTTGGCGTAGCCAACCTCGACGATGCAAAGGCGACGCTCACCGAGCGCGACTGGTTCAACGGTCCGCCCCGCTCGATCCCGCGCGACCGATGGCGGTTCCCGGACCACGAACACGTCGAGCTGGACGGAGGCTTCGTCGCGCGGCGCCACTACGAGCTCACGTACACGACCGACCGTTGCCCCGTCACCGGCGCCGGCTTCGCCGCAACGCGCGACGTCGTGTCCCACCTCCGTGGCGCGTTCACGCACACCCTCGGCTTCGGGGTGTCGCAGAGCGGCAGGTGGCTGCGCCAGTTCGTACGCGATACGGGTAACGCCGACGAGAAGGACCAACGTGTCTTTGACGGTGTCCACTGCCACATCGCGGGTGGCCGGGTGGGTGAGTTCAACAACCGCTACGGGCAGCCATCGACGATGAACCCGCTCGGCTTTTGCCACCTGCCGCCGTTCTCCCCCACCGACGGCCTTCTGGACCGCGCTCGCGAGCGCGGGACCGTCCCGAAGATGGTGTTCACCAATACGGCTACGGAGTACTGGCGCGGCGATGCCTCGCTCGGGCACCCCGACCCCGACGATTCCGACTGCCGCTGGTACCTCTACGCCGGGACCCATCACACGGGCCTCATGCCGGGCTATGTCGAAACTCTGCCCGTCCAACTCGAGGGCAACCAGATCGACACCATCTTTCCCACCCGCGCCCACACCTCACTACTCGACGAGTGGGTCCGCGTGGGCGCCGAGCCACCCCCGTCGAGCGTGCCCCGCGCCGATGACGGCACCGGCATCGGCCGCCAGGAGGCACTCGAAAAGCTGCGCTCCGCTCCGTGGCTCCGCGGGGTGGTGCTGCCTGACGCCGAGGCGCTGCTCGGAATGCCGCCGATCGACCTAGGACCGGGGGAGCCTCGGGGCATCGGCCGCTACCCGGCCGTGGTGCTCGGCCCACCGCGACCGTGCCTCGTTTCGGACCTCGATGACGACGGCAACGAGGTGGCCGGGGTGCGACTCCCGCACGTTTCGGTCCCGCTCGACGTCTCGTTCGGCTGGAATCCCGAGCAGCCGCGGGACGGTATCCCGGTGGAGGCATGGAACCTCGTCGGCGGTCGCGTCGTCTTCCCCGTCGAAGAGGTACTGCGCCGCTACGGCGATCTGGCCACGTTCCTCGCCCTCGTCCGGGCTGATGCCGAGGCGCTGGTCGTGGCGCGGCACCTGCTGGCCGAGGACGTGGACGCCGTGGTGGCGGACGCAGAGAGGCGGTGGGTGGCGACCCTTGGGCACGTCGTCCTAGCGCCGGCGAGTCCCTGATCTGCCCCGTCGGCCGTGCCCCCCCGCCAACCGGGTCTTCCGCCGCCCTGGCCTGCAGTTCCGTCCTGTTCTCGCTCGGTCCGCCCAACCCCCTTTGGATAACGTCGGCGACCAACCCAGACTTCCGGCACACGACCCGCTCGCACCCTTTGGCGGCGCAGACCTCCGTCGTCGGACGACGTGGCACTCCATCTGCTGCTGCCCACCGTAGAGCGAGCACCTTGGGGCAAGTAGAGTGAGGGTTCGCTAACGCCGAAAGGCCGTTGGCGCTGGATCGACGAGGAGGACATGCGGTGACGATGTTGGCTGAAGGTCTACGGGTGGTGGATGTGGACTCGCACATGACGGAGCGTCACGACCTGTTCACCGCACGGGCCCCGAAGGGGTACGAGGACAAGGTGCCCCATGTGGAGATGATCGACGGTCGCGAGATGTGGGTCATCGTCGGCAAGACGTTCGGCAAGGCCGGATCCGGCGGCACCATCGACCACGACGGCAACAAGCACCCCTTCCGGGACTCCCAGGGCGGGTGGTGGGGTATCGACGACGTGCATCCGGCGGCCTGGGACCCCAAGGAGCGCCTCCGCCTGATGGACACCCTCGGCATCGACGCGCAGGTGCTCTACCCCAACTCCATCGGCATCGGCGGCCAGCACCTGCGCAAGTCGATCGACGACCCCAAGATCCTGCAGCTCTGCGTCCAGCTCTACAACGACGCCATGGCTGAGGTGCAGGAAGAGTCGGGCAACCGGCTCCTGCCCATGCCGATCATGCCGGCGTGGGACATCCCGGAGTGCATTCGTGAAGCCCAGCGCTGCGCGGAGATGGGCTACCGGGGCGTCAATATGACGGCCGACCCGCAGGACTCCGGGTCGCCCGACCTGGGTCACACGGCGTGGGACCCGTTCTGGGAGGTCTGCGCGGACCTGAGCCTGCCCGTGCACTTCCACATCGGTGCGAGCGATTCGGCGATGGCGTATTTCGGCACCACGTACTGGCCGAGCCAGGACGACTACGTGAAGCCGGCTATCGGCGGTGCCTCGCTCTTCCAGAACAACTCGCGAGTGCTGCTCAACAGCGCGTACTCGGGCATGTTCGATCGTCACCCGAAACTCAAGATGGTCTCCGTCGAGAGCGGGATCGGGTGGGTGCCGTTCATGCTCGAAGCTATGGACTACGAGCTCGAGGAGAATGCGCCGGCGTGGTTCCACAAGCTGCAGAAGCTTCCGTCGGAGTACTTCCGGGACAACTGGTACGCCACCTTCTGGTTCGAGAAGGGACGTGGGGACCTGCAGCATCTCATCGACACGGTCGGAGAGGACAACATCATGTTCGAGACCGATTTCCCGCACCCGACCAGCCTGCACCCGAACCCCCTCGAGTTGGTGCGCGAGAAGATCGCCTCGTTGCGTCCCGACACACAGCGCAAGGTGATGGGCGGTAACGCCGACAAGCTCTACAGGCTCTAGCCGGCAGGTCGGCTTCGGGCTACGACCCCTCCGGCACTGCCCGCTCAGTCCCGGATCACGTCGGGCATAGAGCAGCAATGGTGCTAGCGCGACCGAAGATCCAACCGCTGCTGTAGTTCTTCTATCTCCTTACCCTGCTCCTGGACCAATTCCGCCAGTTCAAGAGTGCGAGCCGCCAGAGTGACGAGAGGGTGATCGTCACCCGAGAGTCGGCTAGCAACCAGGGTCCGAAGCTCACCGACAAGGTCGGCGACATCTGGGGCCATGCTCTATGGTACCTAATTGCCCTGCGTATCCACCAGCAGTTGCTGGGTCGGCCTGTGGTGTTCATAGACGGGTCTTTCCGGGTAGATGCCCCTGGGAGGTGACGAGGAGTCAGACTGGGGTCCTGGAACTATCGGAGTCCGACGTCTACTGAGACATAGCGGGGAGAACTACAATGACAGGTGCCGATATCGCAATGGCCATTGCGGCCATCGGCGTGGCCGCGCTGGTGGCGCTCGGGGTGGTGAGCTGGCGTTTCGTCCGCCGCATCCGCACGCTGCGCGCACGAATTCGCCGTGCCGTTCCTGCGACCCTCGAGATCATCCCCGGTCCTGTCGCCGCCGCGACGGCGTGGGCCCACTTTCGCAGGGGATGGTTCAGTGCCCGTCTCATTTCGAGCACGGGATCGAAGCGCCAAGCGCTCGTACTGCGCCGCGAACTCTGGCAGCACGTCGACAGGGCCAACGCGGCTCTCTCTCATGCGCAGGCTGCCGATGCACCACTGGGTGAACTGCCGCGCCTGGTGCGCCAACTTGGGGACCTGGCACGCCAGCAGGATCGTGAACTCGCTTTTCTCACCCCCAACGTTGCGGCCGACAATCTGGAAGCGGCTCGTGCGGAGACACAGCGGATCACCGAAAGCGCTGACGAAATCACCGATGCGGCAATGGAGGCGCTCCGTTCCACCCCGAACCTCAATTCGCACCACGTGGCGTCGGTGATAGGGCAAGAGGTCCAAGCCGTGCGAGCGGGCTTTGCTCAGCTCCGCTCCACCTCCAGGGGGCGCTGACCGGCCTCACGCGACCCGACGGCCTTCGTTCCAAAGGCACGTCGTCCCTGTGAACGTCGTCGCGTGTGATCGGCATGGACATCAAGAACGTGAACCTCCGCCCGTATCCGTAGTGCCCTGGAAGCCGAGGAGCTCCTCCGTGTGCTCGCCGACCAGCGGCGGACGTCGGCTGATCGCCCAGGGCGACGCGTGCATCTTGAAGGGAGCCCCGGGGTAGCCGAACTCCCGGGCGAGCTCGTCGTGCTTCACTCGAATCTGGAATCCGCGAGCCTGGAAATGACGGTTCTCGTAGGCTTCCTCGGGCGAGAAGATTATCCCGCACTGCAGATCGCGGCCTTGAGCGCCTTCGAAGAAGTCCAACGCCGGGATGTTGGCCGCTATGTGCATTAGCGCAGTCCGGCCCGCTCCAAGGATGGCCAGGACCTCCGGATCACCGTAGTCCTTGGCGAGGTTGATGCCGCCGCGTTCCACACCCAGTTCCAGAAAGAACACTTCCGGACAGGTCTCACGCAGGTCGAGTTCGTCGAGCCATACCAGCAGCGTCTCAAAGTCCTGGGCACTTTGGGGAAGGAACCCGGTTGTGATGTAGCGGCCGTCCGCTGCCCGTCCCTGCACCTCCATGGTCGGGGTGGTGAACGCGTGGCGACCCGTCTGGCGTTGGACCGTTTCCTTGGCGACCAGCCAGAAGAAGGTGCCGCTCTCGGTAGTAACGTTGCAGGCGGCCGATACGCTGACGTCGACGTGCTGGCCGGCGCCCGTCACATCCCTATGGATCAACGCGCTGAGCGTCGCCATGGCCGCATGGGCACCGGCGATCTGTAGCGTCTGGTTGCCGCGTCCCCGCATGGGTGGCAGCGAGTGGTCGTCGTAGCCGTTGAGCCACGCCAGGCCCGACCCGGCGGCGAGCGTCAGATCGATCCATGGTTCGGCCGATCGTTCGCTCCGCCGACCGTGGCTGGTCACCGATGTCCAGATCAATTCGGGATGCCCGGCGCGAAGATCGGGGTGGTCGAGGGTGAGCGCGGACAGCCTGCCCGGCCTTTCCCCCTCAATCACGATGTCGGCGTCGGCGACAAGCCGGCGGAACCGTTCAGCGCCAGGGGGAGAGCTCAGATCGAGCACCACGCTGCGCTTCGACGTGTTGTAGTACCACCACCAAAGGCTGCGATCGGGATTGGGCTCGTCGTCGACGAACGGTCCGAAACTACGGGTGAAATGTCCACCGGGTGGTTCGACCACCACCACGTCCGCCCCCAGATCACCGAGCAGCTTGGCAGACCAGGCACCCCAGAGGCTGGCCAATTCGATGACGCGCACCCCCCCCAACGGCCCGCTCAAAACACACCGTCCTCTTGCAAGGTGGCGAACTCCTCGTTCGAAAGGCCGAGCAGTCCGCAGAAGATCTCGCGGTTGTGCTCGCCGAGCAATGGTGCTCCACGTTCAATGCGCCAGTCGGTCCCCGAGAAATCCGCGGGGACGCCATCGACTCGGACCTCGCCGATCTCGGGATGAACCACCATGGGAAACAAACCCCAGGCCGCATTGTCCGGGTCATGCTCAATGCGATCCGCGGTCATGGCGACCGGCGACGCCGGCACGCCGGCCGCGACCAGCATGTCGGCCACCTCGTGTCGGCTGTGATGCGACGTCCACGTCGAGACCAACTGGTCGAGCTCTACCTGGGCCTCAAGGCGCCCGGCGAGCAGGTCGAAACGGGTGTCCTTGGCCCACGGCTCGCGGCACACGGTCCCGAACGCGGCCCAGTCGATGTCATCGCGGCAGGCCAACGCGACCCAGCGGTCCTCTTCCTCCGTCGGAAAGATTCCATGGGGCACCATCGGCGGATGGTCGCTGTGATTGGAGTCCGGCATGCCAGGACGGCGCAGTGGCCTCCCATTTACGGTGTAATCCAAGAGATCTGGACCTGTGAGCGCAAGGCCGGCCTCGGTACACGACATGTCCACCCATTGGCCTTCGCCGCTTCGGTTGCGGTGAGCGAGCGCTGCGAGGATGGCGACCGCCATGAGATTGGCACCCATGTGATCCATGAAGGAAAACCCCCAACCCGCCGGAGGCGCATCGGGCAACCCGACCCCAAAGGTCAAACCGCACACCGCCTGGACGACGGGACCGAAGGTCTTGAAGTTGGCATAGGGCCCGCTGTGGCCGAACCCTGAGTTCGAGACGTAAATGATGTCGGGCTTAATGGCACGCATCTCGTCATAGGAGAATCCGAGATTGGCCATCACTCCCGCAGCAAAGTTCTCGGTCACCACGTCGGACACCGCTATCAATCGGCGCAATAGATCGCGACCCGACTCGAGACGCAGATTGAGGGTAACAGCCCGTTTTTCCACGTTGTGGTTGTTGAAGCCTCCGCCGAGCTCAATACCGCGGCGGTCGTCGACGTACGGGGGCGACCCGCGGACGATATCCCACGTGCCCTGGCGGACCGGGTCCTCCACCCGAATCACCCGCGCACCCATGGCGGCCAAGTAGCGGGTCGCGCCGGCGCCGGCGAGCTGACCGCTCAGGTCGCAGATACGGACATGGCTCAATGCCTCCATGTCCGTCGCTCAGTACTTCTGTACCGGTGGATCCAACTCAAGGTTGGCCCGGCTCTCCTCGAAGGTCACGCCGAGCTCCTGAAGGAGTGGTGCCAGCTTGTCCTGCGCCCAGACTTTCCGCTCCCACACCACCTCCGTCGGGAAGTGCCCAGGAGCGGGCTGGTACTCCCGGAGAACCTGCTTGGAGACCGTGGCGAGGTGCAGCTCGGTGACGCCGTCGGCAACCCCCTCGTGCAGAGCCCCAGCCACTGTTTGCCCAAAACGCATGACGTTGGACAGCCCTATCGCGCCGTACAGGTGAACGGTCCGGAGGACCACGTCCTGGGCCAGCTTCGCCATTGCCGCCTTCACCGCCGCGATCATCTTGCGACCCTCGCGGCCGTGCTCGAGCTGCTGGTCGAACATCCACGCCGTGTAGAGAACGAGTAGACGGAATTGCATGTACTCGATGTAGCTCCGCGATATCGCCTCTTGCACGGCCTGCTTCTCGCTCAGCAGCTGACCATAGGAGGATCGGCTCAACGCCCGCTCGGCCATCATGTCGATCATCTGCTTGACCGAACCGATCGTCCGCTGTGCGTGGTGCAGACGACCGCCGCCGAGCCGCGACTGAGCCACCTTGAAACCCTCGCCTACGGGCCCCAAGCGGGCCGAGTCCGGCACGCGCACGTCATTGAAGCGCAGCCAAGGATGCCCGCCGCTTCCGGGCCTGTCGGTCCACAGTCCGATGTTCCGCACGATCTGGAATCCCGGAGCGTCCGTCGGGACGATGAACATCGTCGCCCTGCCGTGGACCGGAGCATCCGGATCGGTGGCACACATGACGATCATGAAGGCCGCACGATTGGCGTTCGACGCGGAAACTTCTCCCCGCTGATGATCCAGTCGTCGCCGTCGCGGATCGCCCGGCAGTGCAGATTCGTGGGATCCGAGCCGCCCTGCGGCTCGGTCATGGCGAAGCAGGAGAACACGTCGTTGGCCAGCAACGGCTCGAGGTAGCGCTCCTTTTGCTCGGGCGTCCCGAACATGGCGAGGATCTCGGAGTTGCCGCTGTCGGGACCCTGGCAGCCGAAGATCACCGACGAGAAGCTCGATCCGCCAAAGATCTCGTTCATGTAGGTGAGCTTGACGGCGCCGAACCCCTGGCCACCAAGGTGCGGCGGCAGGTGCGCCGCCCACAAACCGCGGTCCTTCACCTCTTGCTGTAGATGCCGGACGATCTTGCGCAGCGGGGCGTTCCCGACGTCGTAAGGTGCGTCCATGTCGTAGTCGTAGAGGTAGTCGAGCGGGCGCACCTTGTTGTCGACGAAGTCTCGGATCCAGTCGAGTTTCTCCTGGAACTCCGGCTCAACTGCGAAATCAACCATGCAAGCCCTCCCGTCGTGTGCCAGATGTGCAAAGCGAGCCCAGCCGCCACGCAGACGGGTCTCGGGCCTATCGCCCGAACGCTCGGAATCATGTTCTCCTCTCTCAGAATATGATTCCGCAACCGAGAGCACAAGGAGGGATGTGACGGCAGTCGGGTTCGCCCCCTGGGATGCCGCGACGCCCGTTGACACGGCTCTCGGGCGGTGTCAGACTCTTGTCGGAACAATGTTCCGTAAAAGCCGAGGAAGGAAACCGTGACCGAAAGGGCGTTGCTACTCACCGGCATCGGCGGGCAGGGGATTCAGTTGGCGGCACGCACGCTGGCGGTAGCCGCTGTGTCCGACGGTCTGCAAGCGATGGTGTTCGGCGAGTACGGCGGCATGATGCGAGGAGGGAACTCTGACTCCACGGTCGTGGTGGGCACCGAACGGCTGCTGACGCCGCCGACGGTCTCGCGGGCGTGGGGCGCCGTAGCGTTGCATCAGGAGTACTGGCCCGAGCTCAAGCCACGGCTGCTGGCGGGCGGCGTCGTGGTCATCGACCGGAGCGTGTTCCGAGGCGACGTCGGCCGATCGGACCTGACGCTTGTCGAGATTGAGGCGACGGCCAAAGCCACCGAGATCGGCAACCCCCGTGGCGCATCGATGGTCGCACTCGGCGCGCTTTCCGCTGCGACGGGGATCGTGAGCCTCGGCGCCCTCGAGGCGGCCACCGCTGAGGTACTCCCGCCCTACCGGGCACAACACGCAGCGGCCAACGCCGAGGCTGTCCGCGCCGGATACGCCCTCGTAGCTCAGCGGGTTGCCGAGGCGTGGCCCGAGCGCACGGCGGGAGCGCGGCGATGAGTGCCAAGACGGTGGTGTCGAGGGGCACCGTGGTGATCGACCTCGAGCGGTGCAAGGGTTGCGATCTGTGCATCGACGCCTGCCGCCCCGGGGTGCTCGCCATGACAGAGATCGACCGGAACATCCGCGGGTTCCGCTATCCGCAGCTGGTCACCGAGGGGTGCACGGCGTGCCGGGCGTGCGCGCAGATCTGCCCGGACTACGTGTTCCAGGTGTGGAAGTACGACGAACCCATCGTCACCGAGCGGCAGGAGGGCTGATGCCAGGTCGCTTCATGGAGGGGTCCGAGGCCATCGCCGAGGCGATGGTCACCGCCGGGTGCCGGTTCTTCGCCGGCTACCCGATGACGCCGTTCACCGAAGTCCTCGAGCACATGGCCCGACTCCTGCCCGCAGTGGGCGGTACCTGCATAAACGCCGAGAGCGAACTCGAGGCGATCGGCATGGCGTGGGGCGCGGCGGCGACGGGTGCTCGGGCCGCCACCGGGTCGGTCGGCCAGGGTCTTTCGCTCATGCAGGAATCGATCTCCGAGCTCTGTCGAGCCCAGGTGCCGCTGGTCGTGGTCAACATGTCGCGCGGGCAGACCGACTACTACCAGAGCACACGCGGCGGCGGTCACGGGGACTACCGCACGCCGGTGCTGGCCCCGGTGGACCTGCCCGAGGCAGTCGAGCTCGCCCAGTACGCCTTCCACCTGGCCGATGAGTGGCGCAACCCGGTGCTGTTCTACGGCGACTACTACCTCGCCCACGTGCAGGAGTCGGCTGACGTACGCGCTCTGGAGTTCGGTCCCCTACCGGCCAAGGACTGGGTGGTAGACGGCCTCAGCGGTGGGACCGGTAACGCCAAGCTCGTCTCGCCACTCTCGGCCACCAAGCACCACGAAGACCGGAGCGGCTACGGCGGCCACCTCAAGTTCGTCGCCGAACGGATGGCGACCATGACCGAAGGCATAGAGCCCATGGTGGAAGTCGGCTTCGTGGACGACGCCGACTTCGTGGTCGTCTCCTTCGGCACCGCCGCCCGCTACGTGCGCTACGTGGTCGGGCTGTTACGCGAGGAAGGACTGCCGATCGGCTTCGTACGGCCGATCACGTTGTGGCCGTTCCCGAGCGAGGCCATCGCCCGAGTGGCCGAGCGCGCCCGGACGCTCGCCGTCTACGAGCTCAACAACGGCCAGATGATCGACGACGTACGGCTCGCCGTCTACGGCCGGGCCCCGGTGGAGTTCATCGGGGATCTGACCCTCGACATGTCGGGCTTCGGGATATCGCCGGACTACGACGTCGAACGCCTCCTGGTCCGCATTCGCAACACGTTCACCGCCCAGATGAGTGAGGTGTCATGAGTATCACGATCCTGCCCACCAACCGGCCCCCCAGCGTGCCGGCCCAGCTCGTCGAGGACTTCGCGCCTTCGCTGCTCAACGACGAGATGCACCACCTCTGCCCCGGCTGCGGCCACCCTGTCGCCATGCGGGCGGCCGCCGAAATGATGGGTGAGCTGCAGCTCGCCACCCGAGCCATCGGCGTCGTCGGCATCGGCTGCTACACCGGGTTCGCCTCGTCGCTCGACGTCGATGTCGTGCAGGCGCTGCACGGCCGGGCCCCGTCGCTGGCCACCGGCGTCAAGCGCATGCGGCCCGACTCCTTCGTGTTCTCCCTCCAAGGTGACGGCGACATGGTGAACGAGGGACTGCAGGAGATCATCCACACCGCCGCCCGTGGCGAGGCGGTCACCGCCATCCTGCTCAACAACGGCGTCTTCGGCGAAACGGGCGGCCACATGACGGCGACGACCGTTCTCGGGCAGCGGACGAAGAACACGTTGGACGGCCGCGACGCCGCGCTGCATGGCTACCCGGTGCCGATCGCCAACCTCATCGCCCAGCTCGACGGTGCGGCGTACGTGGGGCGGTCGGCCGTGAACAACGCAGGCAACGTGGCCCGGACCAGGCGCATGCTCGGCCGAGCCTTCGAGCTGCAGATGGCGGGTGCCGGCTTCACGTTCGTCGAGATACTCACGATGTGCCCGACGGGCTGGTTCATCGAGACCAGCGAGGCGCCCGACTACCTCGGGGACAAGATGGCCGGCACGTACGAGCTCGGTGTGCTCAAGGACCCTGCTCAGCCAGCTGCATGAACCCGTTGCTGCTGCACGAGGCGTTCTCCGCGGCCGCCGCGCGCTACCCCAACCGGGTGGCGGTGACACGGGGCAAGGATTCGCGAACGTTCGGGGAGCTGGCCGAGGCCGTGCCGCGCTTCGCCCGCGCGCTGGTTGGAGCCGGTCTGCGCCGTGGTGACCGGGTTGGGTGCTGGTGCGATACCGACCTCGACCTCGTCCCGCTCTACTTTGCGTCGGCAGCCATCGGCGCCACGTTCACGCCCGCCAATCCGAGGTTCAGCGACAGCGAGGCACGGGCCGTGTTCGACCTGGCCGAGCCGAGGATCGTCGTCGTCGACGAGGGTCACGAGGGCGACATACGGCTCGCCGACCTGAGCCGGTCGACGGTGACGAGCGGAATCGACACCGAAATCGTCCAGGAGACCGACGGCCACATCATGTTCTTCACGAGTGGCACGACCGGCACGCCCAAGGCGATAGAGCTGTCGCACCGAACGAACATGCTTCGAGCCCTGTCGAGCACCACGGACTTCCCGAACGGTCCCACGGTCTCCATGTTCCCGCTGTTCCACATGTCGGGATGGACCAGCGCCACCGCGCCGTGGTTGCGGGGCGAGGAGATCGTACTTGCCGACGGGGCGGACGCCGCTGGGCTGATGGAGGCCATCGAGCGTCGGCGAGCCCAGCGCTTCTACGCCATCCCCGCCGTCTGGCGGCGCATTCTCGAGCTCGACCTCGGGGAGTTCGACCTAGGCTCGCTCCGCCAGGCCGACACCGGAACGTCGGCGACGACGCTGCAGATGCTCGATGCCATCCATGACGCACTCCCCCAGACCACCACGACGGTCACGTACGGCTCCACCGAGGCGGGAGGGGTGTGCAAGCTCCCCTTCGAAGATCTTCACCGCAAGGCCGGCAGTGTGGGGCCGCCTGGCCCGTACGTGCTCGTCCGTGTCGAGCGCGGTGAGCTGTGGACCAAGAGCCCGTTCCTCTTCACCGGGTACTTCCGTAACCCCGATGCGACCGCGGCTGCGCTGGTGGACGGGTGGTACCGCACCGGCGAGCTCGCCGAGATGGACGACGAGGGCTACGTCACGATCGTCGGCCGCTCCAGCGAAATAATCCGCACGGGAGGCGAGAGCGTTGCCCCCGCCGAGGTCGATGCCATCCTTCTCGAGCACGCGGCCATTGCCGACGGCGCCGTCGCCGGTCTCCCCCACGACGACTGGGGCGAGATCATCGCGGCGTTCGTCGTGCTCCAACCAGGAGCGTCGCTCACGCTCGACGACCTGCAGAAGCACTGCCACGCACACATCGCTCCCTTCAAGGTTCCTCGACGGCTCGTCGTGGTCGACGACATCCCCCGCACGGGCGCAACGCGCCAGGTGCAGCGTCGTCTGCTCGTCGAGCGGGCTGCCCATACCGCATGAGCCCCCGCCCCCGACTGAGCCAGGGGGAGACCGAGGAGCACGCCCGCCGGCTCGTCGAGGCGGCGTTCCGCGTCGCGGCAGCAACCGGTGAAGCCGAGCCGTCGGTACGCTCCATCCTCCGTGAAGCAGGGCTCTCGAGGCAGGCCTTCTACCGGTGCTTCGAGTCCAAGGACGATCTCATTGCTGCCGTGCTCGCCGAAGGACGGCGAATTCTTGCCGCCTACCTCATGGGGCGCATGGTCGCGGCGCAAACGCCGGAGGACAAGGTGCGCACCTGGGTGACCGGTGTGATGCGACAGGCCCAAGCGGCGTCCGCCGCGGAGCGCACCCGACCCTTCATCGTCTCACCACCAAAGTCGGCCAACGGCAGCGAAGACCCGGCGGAGACCGAGCGACTGTTGACGCACATGCTGGAGGAAGCCATCACCCTCGGCGCAGCCGAGGGTGCCTGGCAAAGCAGCAACCCCGCCGCCGACGCCCTCATCATTCATGACTTCGTCTTCAGCAGCATGCGCCGCCACCTCTCCCGCGAGGAGCGGCCCTCGCGCGAGGCCACCCAGCGGCTCGCCGACTTTGCGCTGCGTGGTTTGGGCGCCGCCCCGGATGCGGCCGCCACGGTTCATGCCCGTGGTGTCGGAACTCGGGGGACCTGACGTCCATTCCGGCTCGGGCTCCCGAGGCAGAATCGGTTAGCCTGGGGCCCACCGGCAGGCCCACTGTCGGCCACAGAACCGTCGTCGGCGCAAGGGATCGGTGGAACGAGTGACAGGTGCTCCCGGGCTAGTAGATAAGGGGATCCTCGTACGGTCTGACGCCGAACCGTTAACCACAAGAGGAGGCGCCGGGGCAGATGCCCTGGCGAGCCGCGCGCCCTCCGGCTCGGTCGCGCGTGCCGAGCGGATTGCACTCGGGAGAGCAGCACGCGACGCGTCACCTCGCTCGAGTCACGCCGCCTGCGGGACGGAATTCGAAAGCCGCGATCCGATAGCGCTCTTGCAAGAACAGGCGGCGACTCGGGTCCCCGAGCTCGTGCCTATCCGGTACGGACGGATGCTCGCTTCGCCGTTCGCCTACTTCCGGGGTGCCGCTCTTCCCATGGCTGCCGATCTCGCCACCACACCGACGACTGGCCTGACCGTCCAGCTGTGTGGTGACGCGCATCTCTCCAACTTCGGGATGTTCGGTTCCCCCGAGCGGCGTCTCTTCTTCGACGTGAACGACTTCGATGAGACCGCACCGGGACCGTGGGAGTGGGACCTCAAGCGACTGACCGCCAGCCTCGAGATCTCCGGCCGTGAGAATGGCTTCTCGGGCCAGCGGCGAAAAGACATCGTAATTGGGGCAGCTCGCACCTACAGGGAGGCCATGACCGAGTTCGCGGGAATACCCATGCTCGACGTGTGGTACGCCCACCTCGACTGCGACGACCTGTTGCCGCGCTTCGACGCCTTGCTCGATCCAAAGAGGACTCCGAGCGTGTGGAGGGCTATCACCAAGGCGCGGGCACACGACAGCCACCAGGCGTTTGAAAAGCTCGTCGAACTTGTGGACGGCGAACCCAGGATCGTCAGCGACCCACCGCTCATCGTGCCCATTGAGCAGCTCGGGGAAGACATCCACTCGGATGCGGGGGGCAAATGGCTGCTCGGTGCCGTCCGGTCCTACGAGCAAACGCTCCAACCGGATAGGCGACACCTCCTCGGGCAATATCGGTTCGTGCACATGGCGCGCAAGGTCGTCGGCGTCGGCAGCGTTGGGAGCGACGCCTGGATCGCCCTGCTTCTTGACCACGGTCACGCATCCCCGGTGTTCCTGCAGATAAAGCAGGCGGAAGCGTCGGTCTTGGAGCGCTTCACGTCGAAGGCAGGATTCTCCAACCATGGAGAGCGCGTGGTGTGCGGACAACGCATGATACAGGCGGCTACCGACATCTTCCTAGGTTGGGTGCGCGACAGTCGCGATGGACTGGCACGCGACTACTACATTCGCCAGCTCCGGGACTGGAAGGGTTCGGCCGATATCGCCGGCATGACACCTGCGGGTATGGAGCTCTGGGGCCAGATGTGTGGGTGGACGCTGGCCAGGGCTCACGCACGTACAGGTGATCGCATCGCAATCGCGTCCTACCTCGGAAGGTCGGACAAATTCGACCAAGCCATGAGCAGGTTCTCAAGGGCCTATGCCGACCAGATCGAGCGCGACTTCGTGACGCTCCAAATGGGTGTCCGAGCCGGGACGCTGGTCGCCGACGTCGGGATGTGAGCATGAGGCTAGAACACGCTGATGTCTCCGTGGGTACGCTCAGGGCGCGAGAGGGCCCTTAGCACGGTGAGGTCCCCGTGCACCGAGCGGGATCCATCGACGAGCGCGTCGAGAGCGGTGGTGAGAGCCAGGACCGGCGGCGCACTGGCAACCCCCACGCTGCAGGCGAGATCGTCGGCGTGAACGACCAACTCCACGACCCGTGTCGCGAGGTAGGCAGAAAATGGAACGGCGTGTCCTGCCACCTCCGTCGCGGCCGGCAGCCCCCGCTGAAGGAGAGCGCCGACGAGTTGAACCCGAGCATCGTACGCACCGTGGACCTGTTCCCACCCCCACCCCGCCACGTGAGCTCCGTCCAACCTCACCTGGCGGTGCTCGGGTAGATGGAGGTCCGTGGTCGCTTGCACGCGCGCCCAAGTCCACGCTGCGGGTGCCGGCTCGCCCACCTTCACGGCGCTCTCAAGGCGCTTGCCAACCCGGCGGACAACGAGGAACATGTGACCGCATATGTCACCCACGTTCATCATCTCCACCGCACTCGGATCCGACCAGGCGTGCCGGACTTCGCCAGAGCCGAGGAGCGTGCCGGCGTGCTGGCTGGCTTCCAGAAACGCCGCTACGGTTCGGAGTTCCGGGAACGATTTCATGGAACATGACGTCGGGTGGTGACGGTCATGGCACCGGTCCGTTGCCGCAGTGATCCACTTCAAGACCTTACCGCCCTACAATGCCCGGCCCGCGGCCGGACTTCTCCTTCATTTCGTCGAGTCGACCAGCAACGTCAATAGGATCGCGACATACGGGATCGAGTCAGGAGCACATATGGATACTGCCAAAGCAAGCGCCCTGCTCCGAGCGGAGCGACTTCGGACAGAACAACTACTGAGCGACGTCGAGGAGCGGGGGCGGTCCGACAGAGACGCGGCAGATCAGGACGGGGACATGTTCGACTCTGCCGAACCCCTCACGGCCGAAGGCACCGATGCGGCCGTTGCGGAGGAACTGAGAGACCGTTTGGCGGCGATTGAACGAGCGGAGAAAAGGCTCGAGGCCGGCACCTATGGCTACTCGGTTCGAAGTGGAACGCCCATTCCGGATGATCGCCTCGAAGCCGATCCCTCTGCGGAACTAACGGTCGAAGAGGCTCGCCAATCCGAGTGAGCCGTTTGGCGTCCGAAGGTCAACCCCCCTTGCATGAGCAGGTCCCTTGTTGAACACATCAGGAAACGCCTCAACCCTACAAAGGGGAGTCGATGGTCACGAACCTACAACGACGGCCGCAGAGTGAGCGTGGCTACCCGAACCATGTGACAGCACGCCACCACCCTCGTGGCATCGCTTCGCAGTCGAGACTCGACCCGTTCTGCCGTCCAACGTCTTCGATGCAAGGACGTCACGCGCCATGATCCGCCTCATCGCGGCCATCGACTCTCGACGGGGCATCGCGACCGACGCGGGCATCCCCTGGAACCTCCCCGGCGACACCGCCCACTTCCGCGACGAGACGGCCAGGGGGGTCATATTGATGGGGCGTGCCACCTACGACGAGTTCGCCGCACCCCTGCACGGGAGGGACAACTTCGTGCTCAGCTCTCAGTCCGGACCCTTGCGTACGGGTTTTCGAGCAGTCGCCAGTCTCGAGCAACTCGACTCCGCCTATCCGGACGATGACATCTGGGTGATCGGAGGCGCCACCGTCTACGCGGAAACGATCGCCCAGGCCGATGAGCTGGTCTTGACCCAGGTGATCGGCGACTTCAACTGCACCAAGTTCTTCCCGGCCTACCAGCCTCAGTTCGAGCTCAAGATCCGGAGCGACGACCTTCAGGAGGGAGGCATCAGCTACCGATTTGAAACCTGGCGGCACCTCGAACCGAAATCGAAGAGCCTGGACCCAAGCGCCTAGACGCCCCGTCGACCCTGAGCATCGCACACGTGGTCCTCGTCGTGCTCGCCCTCGTGGTGGTAGTGCTCAGCCGCTTGCGCGACAGCAGGGTGGGCCGCACGATCAAGGCGCTGCACGATAACGAGGTGGCGGCCACCGCCTACGGCGTGCACCCGGTGCGCCTCAAGCTGCAGGCCTTCGCCCTCTCGGGCGCACTCGCCGGCCTGGGCGGGGCGCTCCTGGCCGGCGCGTACGCCAACATCGCCTTCACGCAGGACTTCTTCTTGGTCAACGACTCGCTCAACTTGGTGGCCATGGTGGTGATCGGGGGGATGGGCTCGGTCTCGGGGCGATCATCGGGGCAGTCGTCGTGATCGGCATCCCCGCCCTCGCCCCCAACAACTCCCTACTCGGACTCCTCAGCTCGAGTCTCGGGCTCCTCATCGTCTTGATGTACTTCCCCCGTGGCCTCAACCAGCTCACCTCGGGGCTGCGCGACGCCATCTTGGCCTGGGCCGACCGGCGCCTGGGCGACCGACCGGTGCCCGAGCGCCCCGCCGCTCCCGCCGTCGTGCGAAGGCGCTCTGAAGGGGTCGTCGTGGCGTCCGGCCCGGTGCTCGCCGTCAGAGACCTCAGCGTCCACTTCGGCGGCCTCGTGGCGGTCGACCAGGTGACCCTCGACGTCCATGCGGGGGAGATCGTGGGCCTCATCGGGGCCAACGGTGCGGGAAAGTCGACGCTCATGAACGCCATCGGGGGATTCGTGCCCGCTAGGGGGTCGGTCAGCCTCCTCGGGGAGCAGGTGACCGACAAGTCCCCCGGCTACCGGGCCTCGCTCGGCCTCGGGCGCACCTTCCAGTCGGCCACCTTGTTCCCGGAGCTGACGGTCAACGAAACCCTGCTGGTCGCCCTCGAGGCCCGGCGCGCCTCTGGCATGGTCGCCACCGTCTTGGGCCCCCCCGGGTGCGGCGCCGCTCCAAGGCCGCCCTGGCCGAGGTGGCCGAGCTGGTCGACTTCCTGGGCCTCGACCGCTATCGGGAGACCTACGTCAGCGATCTGTCCACGGGGACCCGCCGGATCGTGGAGCTGGCCGGTCTCCTTGCCCTCGAGGCCAAGGTGCTCTGCCTGGACGAGCCCACGGCGGGCCTGGCCCAACGCGAGACCGAGGCCTTCGGGCCGCTGATCGGCGCCATCCAAAAGGAGCTGGCCGCCTCGGTGCTCCTGATAGAGCACGACATGCCCCTCATCATGGGAATTTCCGGGCGCGTGTACTGCCTCCAGACCGGTCACATCCTCGCCGAGGGAAGCCCCGCCGACCTCCGCGCTGATCCGAGGGTGATCGCCAGCTACCTGGGCACCGATGAGCGGGCCATCGCCCGCAGCGGCGACACACGGCCGCAGCCGAGCTCTTCGCGGGCAGAGTCCGAGCCACGGGCCGCTCCGAGCACGTCGGCGGGTTGAGACGGCCCCTCCAGGCCACCGCGAGTCCAGCGCGACGCGCTGTAGCTGCCGCCAACGGCTCGCACCATGAAAGGCTATGCGATCCATGAGCGAGTCCACCGTGCCCGCCCCCCCTACCGAACTCTTCTCGGTCGCCGGCAAGACGGTGGTCGTGACCGGGGGGACGAGCGGCATCG
Organism: uncultured Acidimicrobiaceae bacterium; assembly: GCA_963779735.1. Classification (GTDB taxonomy): domain Bacteria; phylum Actinomycetota; class Acidimicrobiia; order Acidimicrobiales; family RAAP-2; genus Bog-473. Next base: position 273,611 of record CAVZZJ010000006.1, on the reverse strand, counting down.
GCCTCATGATCGCCAGCGGTCTCGTTGCCGCCGGCGCGTCAGTGGTCGTGGCCTCCCGCAAGGCCGAGGCGGTCGACGCCACCGTGGCCGCACTCTCCTCGCACGGCACGTGCGGCGGCCTCGCCGCTGACCTCTCGACGGAAGAAGGGGCCCGGCGGCTCGCCGAGGAGGTCGCCGCCAATCACGATCGCGTCGACGTGCTGGTCAACAACGCCGGAGCCAACTGGGGCGCTCCTCTGACCGAGCACGGCGCCGCCTCCTGGGACCGGGTGCTCAACCTGAACGTTCAAGGAGTCTTCCACACCACCGTGGCCTTCCTGCCTCTGCTGACGGCCTCGGCCAGCGCCGCCGAGCCGTCCCGCGTCATCAACATCGGCTCCATCGACGGCATTCGGGTGCCGATCGTCGAGACCTATTCGTACTCGGCCTCCAAGGCGGCCGTGCACCAGCTCACCCGTCACCTGGCCAAGCGGCTAGCACCGACCGTGACAGTCAACGCGGTGGCGCCCGGCCCCTTCCAATCCAAGATGATGGCCGCAACCCTGGAGGCCTTCGGCGAGCAGATCACCCAATCGGCCCCTCTCAAGCGGATCGGCCGTCCCGACGACATGGTCGGCGTGACCATCTTCCTCGCTTCACGGGCAGGGGCCTACGTGACCGGAGCCGTCATCCCCGTCGACGGGGGCATCGCCACCCTCAGCTGATCAAGTTCAAAAGGAGGTGTGGCGGCGTTGCCGCCGACTCAGGTCCGACCTGGGGATGCAGTTGCCGGCCGGGGTCACGCCGCCGAGACGGTGGTGATCAACCGGGTCCTGATGAGGGGTTCGAAGTGCTCCAGTGGCTCGCTCCGGTAGTCCGCGTCGAAGGCCGTCTGGTCATACTTGGCGCAGAACTCCTCGGTGTACTCGAAGTGCTCAGTGCCGCGGAACTGCTCTCTGGCGTTGCGATCCAGCCCGATGTAGTGCCAGAAGTAGTAGCCCTGGAAGATCCCGTGATGCTCGACCATCCAGTGATTCTCCTCGGAGACGAACGGCTTGAGAATGTCGGCCGCAATGGACGGGTGGTTGAGCGGGGACAGCGTGTCGCCGATGTCGTGAAGCAGAGCGCACAAGACGTACTCCTCGTCGCGCCCGTCGCGCTCGGCACGAGTGGCCGTTTGCAACGAGTGTTCCAAGCGGCTGACCGGAAATCCCCCGTGGTCGGTCGCCAGGGCGCGCATCAAGGACACCACCCGGGCCGGAACCAGGCTCTGCGTGACGTTGAGCTGCGGCACGATGAGCGCCCAGTCCTGCTCGGTCGACTCCTCGAAGCACGAAAACCCGGCCCTCTGCGCGGTATGGGTCACGCCTTCCGCGCTGTTGACGATCGCCACCTTGCCTCCGATCCCTCCGTTGCAGACTCCCTATGTTAGATGCGCCACGCCGTTCGAAACAGACGCCGCCCGGTGCTCGATCGCGAACCTGGCACCCGACCTGAGGGCAGGGTCGCCCGGCGATGCTCAGGTGGCGGCGGACCAGCCGATCGGCCCGAGCTCGAGGGCGATCGCCTTCATGGCCGCCTGCTCGCGCTCCCAGACGTCGGTGATCTGCTGGGCCCACCCCTCCCGCAACAGGGCCTTGTTGGACACGAGTGCCGCTACGTGGTGGAGGGCCAGCTGGCGGGCCAGCTGCATCGCCTCTGCAAGGGCCTGACCGGCGGGCGACTTGACCAGGGCGAAGCCGTTGGCCACAACCTCGTCGGCGCTGAACGCGCGGCCCGACAGGACCATCCACATGGCCTGTTGCGGGCCGACCCGCCTGGGCAAAAGCCAGCTGCTCGACGCTTCGGCACAGGTGCCCAGGGCGACGAACGGCATGCGGACCTGTGCGGCCTCGTCGACCACCACCATGTCGCAGTGGAGGAGGAGCGTGGCCCCGAGGCCGACGGCCAGGCCGTTGACGGCGCCAATGAGGGGCTTGGGGAAGGTGGCCAGGCGGCGCAGCATCGGGTTGAAGTGGACCCCGAGCTCCGCGCTGCCCTCGGGGCTGCCGACGGCGCTGAGGTCCACCCCGGCCGAGAAGGCGCGGCCTGTACCCGTGATCACGCAGACCGACACGCCGGGGTCGTCCGCTGCGGCGTCGAGCCGATCCGTCAGCGCGTCGTAGCCCTGGGCGGTGAAGGCATTGAGCTTGCGCGGCCGGTCGAGCCACAGTGTCCGGACACGCCCCTCATCCTCGGCGCGTATGGCGAATGCGGAGTCCTCGTCACTCATTGGTATCCCTCATTTCAGCCATCAAGATAGTGGCAGCGCTAGCGTGACATCGCTCCGGAGGGTACGGGCGAAGAAGGGGGACACCATGGCACCGAACACCGCAGAGGGCGACATTCTGGTCGATCGATCCCACCAGGGTGTGGCGGTGGTCACCCTCAACCGGCCCCACCACCTCAACGCCCTCACCTCCGAGATGCTCGAGGAGATGTACGGCTGCTTCGAGCAGCTGGGCCGCGACGCAAGCTGTCGGGTGATCGTAGTCACCGGAGCGGGCCGTGGCTTCTGTGCCGGCGATGACCTGGTGGACTACCGCCCTCCGTCGTGGGTGCCCACCGACGTGGGCCCCTTCCACTCCAACATGTACCAGCAGAAGTACGTGGCCGAGCTGGTCCCCCGGATGCGCGCTCTGCCCCAGCCGGTGATCGCCGCCGTCAACGGCGCCACCGCCGGAGCCGGGTACGCCCTGGCCCTCGGCGCCGACCTGCGCCTGGCGTCCACGTCCGCGTTCTTCGTCGACGCCTTCGTCAAGATCGGCGCCTCCGGCGCCGAGATGGGACTGAGCTGGCTCCTGCAGCGTATCGTCGGAGCCACCCGGGCCGCGGAGCTCGTGCTAACCGGTCGACGGGTGGACGGGCAGGAGGCGGCTCGCATCGGCCTCGTGCTCGAGCTCGTACCCGATGGAGAGGTCATCGGCGCCGCCCTGACCCTGGCCGACCAGATCATCGCCAATACGCCGTTCGGCACCTGGATGGGCAAGGCCACGCTCTGGTCGAACCTGGAGATCTCGAGCCTCACGGCCGCCATCGACCTCGAGGCCCGCACCCAAGTGCTCACCCTCGGCACCGAGGACGGGAAGGAGCAGCTGGCCGCCTTCCGTGACCGGCGGGTGCCGGTCTACAAGAACACGTAGTCCTCCCGACCGAGAGCACGGGAGCCACCCGCGATCGGATGGGAGCGGGCCCGATGATGGGGCGACGCTCAGTTCGGAAGGATGCGTACATGGGACTGCTCCACGGTCTCAGAGCGGTGAACCACGCTCTCATCGGTGAGGCGATGCTCAAACGATGGGATCCGAGGCATTCCGAGGGTCGTGGTCGGACGGCTGCTTGCCAGGTAGCTGCGGACTCGATCCGCCAAGGCGGAAAGGCGCGCTGCATCCTCCGACGCCTCGCAAGCATCGCTTGCCATATCGAGCACCTGGACGACCTCAATAAGAAGGTCCATGCCCGTGTCGTACTCCCCGACCACTATGCGCTGCCAAACAATCGCTCACGGCACGGCGGACATGCCCACCACTTCGGCGGCACAGATGCCGAGTAGTCGGGAAAGAACTGTCGGCACCGGCCGCATTGACGCCTGGACATCGCTTCTGAGGAGGAACGCGGCTCGGCATCCGGTAATGGCGCGCTCCCCGCCTTCTCGGCTTGGTGAGTAGATCCGAGCGATTGAACGGCGTTGATGGGTCCCATGGGGACTCTCGATCTTGTCTCCGTAAGCGGGGACGCTGGTGCTCGCAATGAGCCATACCGAAGCTACACCAAACGATGGCTCTCGCCGGTAGCGGGTCACCGGCAGCGGGTGATCAACCCAGCCACGCTCCCACGGCCTGTCACACGTCAACCCTCCTTTGAGGGCTCCGGCGTCAAAACAGCGCGGACAGAATGCAACACAGAATTCGACTAGGATGCCTTTTCGACGGAAACCGAGGAACATCCCATTCGTATCGTGATCATTGCCCCACCTTGGGTAACCGTCCCGCCTGCTGCCTATGGCGGCACCGAGACAGTTTTAGACGCTTTGGCCCGAGGCCTGCACAGCTCCGGGCACGATGTACTGCTTTTCACCACCGGTGACAGCACCTGTCCGGTACCCAGGGCGTCAGTGCTGCACAAGGCCGTCGGCGTGGGGCACGGAGGATCTGCCACCGAAATGCGCCACGTGATTCACGGCTATGAGCTCGCCGCCGGAGCTGACATCGTTCACGACCACACCCTCATCGGACCGGTGTATGCCGACCGGTTTGCTGGACTGCGTGTGGTCACCACGAACCACGGCCCGTTCCAGAGCGAGCTCGGCGACTTCTACCGGGCAATCGCCGACCGCACCCCGGTCGTCGCCATCTCCCACCACCAGGCATCAACCGCCATCGGGATTCCTGTGGCAGCCGTCATCCACCACGGCGTCGACCTCGAACGGTTCCCCGTCGGTTCCGGCGATGGCGGCTACGCCCTGTTCCTCGGACGAATGTGCCCGGAGAAGGGAGTCGACGCCGCGGTCCGGATAGCCCGACGGGCCGGTATGCCGCTGCGCATCGCAGCCAAGATGAGTGAGGCTGCCGAGCAGCTGTACTTCGAGCACCACGTCCAACCCCTGCTGGGCGGCGATATCGAGTACATCGGCGAGGTGGGCGGGGCCGACAAGGCGGCCCTGCTCGGGGACGCCACCTGCTTGCTCAACCCGATCGCATGGCCGGAGCCGTTCGGAATGGTGATGGTCGAAGCCTTAGCTTGCGGTACACCGGTGGTCGCCACCCCCATGGGTGCAGTACCAGAGATCGTCGACCACGGCGTAACCGGCTTCGTATGCCAGGGCGAAGCCGCTCTGGCACATGCGCTGACAATGGCAGCCGGCCTCGAGCGGCAGGCGTGCCGTGAGGCCGTGGCCACTCGGTTTTCGGCTGCGCGCATGGTCGCCGACCACGTCGTGCTGTATCAATCGCTGGCGGCCGGCACTGCACTGCCCCGCGTCGCCTGATGAACCCCGCTCCCGGTTGGCCGCAGTCGTGGGCCCTCACCCTGTTCGCCACAATCATGGCACCCATATGGCCTAGGCTGGAGCGAGGTGTGCTTTTCTCCGCAAGCTGATTTGGTCGGGGGGCTCGTCATTGGCGCCATCGGCGTCGATGCGGTTCGCAATGCCCAAAGACGCCATGGTCAGGTCGCGTTGGCCGCGCTGCCCCTGTTGCTCGGTGCACACCAGGTCGTCGAGGCGTTCGTCTGGTTGGGACTGCAAGGTCATGTATCGCAGGGGCTCGAGAGAATCGCCCTATGGGTGTACCTATTGATCGCCTTCGTGATTCTACCAATTTACGTGCCGTTGGCGGTCTTGATCAACGAGCCGTCACGGCGGCGGCAAAGGGTCATGACACCGCTCGTCGCATTGGGCGCTGTCGTGGCGAGCATCCTGTTGGCAGCCATGGTTCGAGGTCCGGTCAGCGTGAGGTTGCGTCCGTACCATCTCGCATATTCCATCGACCTCGACCACGGAGCGCTCGTCGTCGTCCTCTATGTCGTTGCCATCTGCGGAACGCTGCTCTTGTCCAGTCGTCGCCGCGTCGTCGTGTTCGGCATCGTCAATCTGATTGCGGTTGGGATCATCGCGTGGCTTACGGTCGATGGATTCGCCTCGGTCTGGTGCGGTTGGGCAGCGATCACAAGCGGCGCCATCGCGCTTCACATGCGTGTGGGCAAGTCCCACCGGGTGCAGCCACTCGCGGCGCAGGTAGGTTGAACTTCACGCGGGGCCCCCTCACCCCGGATTGCCTCAGACCCCCGCTCCATCTCGGATCACGAACGGCCGGAAGGACGGTGACCTCGGTTCTCTGACCGCCCAGTACTCTCAACTCCCGGATGGTACAATGGGCTCCAGAGCAGCTGAAAAGCGCTCCTAGGCGGCCTCAGACCTCGGTGCCTCCTTCAGAACACCGAGGTAGAGCAGTGACCACAGTAAGTGCCGAGCGCGAAATCACACTTGACGCGCCGTTCGATCCCCGCGTCAATCAGTGTGAAATGGATCGCACTCCGTCGGTCTTGCGGAGGTCGCCGCCTCCCCCCCTGGCGGCGCCGGATCGGAGGAAGCAGCAGGTCGTGACCACAATCCTCATCGTGGCTCCTTTGTTGGGGGTACTAGCGGCTGCGTTAGGAGTGATCAGCCCTCGCATCACCCTCTTGGACGTGATCTTGGCGGTCTCCTTCTATGCCGTCAGTGGCCACGGCTTGACGGCTGGGTTCCACCGAATGTTCACTCACCGCTCATTCAAGGCCGCACGCTGGGTGAAGATCACCCTGGCAGTCGCTGGTTCCCTTGGAATGGAGGGGAGCGTCATAGGCTGGGTGGCCAACCACCGTCGGCACCACGCCTACACGGACAAGGAGGGCGATCCGCATTCTCCCTACGAGTATGGGGACGGCACGTGGAACCAGATCCGCGGCGCACTGCATGCCCACATGGGGTGGCTCTTCCAGGCACAGGCGACCGACGAGGACAGATGGGCACCGGACCTGGTCAGGGACCCGGATCTCGTCGCGATCAGTCGACTCTTTCCGTTGTTCGGCGTCGCTTCATTGGGGCTGCCCATGCTCATCGGATGGGCGATAACCAGAACGTGGGTCGGAGCCTTGGGCGGGTTGATCTGGGGTGGCCTCGTCCGGGTCTTCGTCCTGCACCATGCCACCTTCTCGGTCAACTCGGTCTGCCATCTGTGGGGACGCCGACCCTTCATCACGAGAGTCGATGACAAGTCGACGAACTTTGCTCCGTTGGCGCTGTTGGCCATGGGGGAAAACTGGCACAACCTCCATCACTCGTGCCCCACCCTGGCCCGACATGGTGTGGATCGCCACCAACTCGACTCCACGGCGCGCCTCATCTGGGTTCTTCAACGTGCCGGGGCGGCGTGGGACGTGAAGTGGCCGGTTGCTGAGGCTCTGAACCAGCGCAGGCTTCCCGTCATTGCTGGTCCGACTCGTGACCCAGTTCGTACGATTGAGTTGCTCCAAAAAGGTTGACTTGACCAGGTAAAACTACGATCTGAGACCATAAAGAGAGGCTCCCGGTTGCAAGGTCGACATCGATCCCTCGCAGGAGGTAGCCGAGGAGGGCCCACGATGCCAGCTCCCGGCCAAAAGGGCATGGCTTCTTGGTTCGTTTCTATTCGGCTCGCAAAGCGTCGGTGACGTCCCGCCGTGATGGCAATGGCGGCGGTCCCAACGCCTCGACAGACACATGCCGGATGAGACCGCTCCAGGCAAAGGGGGGTTCATACGAGTCAACGACCGGAAACCCGACGTCTTCGCCGATTCGCAACCTAGTGCCGCCGTGTTGGAAAGCCAAAGGCATGGCCATTCTCTTCGTAGAACGGCCGATACCGTGGCCATCACAGCTCAGCACGAACTCGACCCCATCAGCCTGCGGAACGCAGGCAACAGACAGCACGTGATCGCCTGCAGTCAGGAGCTGGTCCGCGGTCGTCGAGGCGAGCTCACCTGCAGGGCGGAAGGCGAAATTCAGACGCGAACCCGACACATAGAGTGCGAAGCCGCCATTCCAATCACCCAGTGCGCACAAGACGCCACCGGCGTCTCCCGGCGGTACTTCGGCGTCGACATGGATCACGAAGCCTGCGCCTAACCACGGAAGGGCTTCGTCCGTGATCGTCGCCCCAGGATAGAAGACCTGCCGCTGACCCGGTGGATACTCCGGGCGGATCACCAAGTGAAGTCGCGAGGCGAGACCCTCGCTGAGCGGCAGAACATTGTTGCGGCCTGCTTCGATCAGCCAGAGCTGCTCGAGTTCCCTCACCATTTCAGGGTGTTCATCAGCGGCATCTCGGGCTTCCGAAAAGTCATCGGGACTGAAGAGTGCCCAGTGATCCGTAGCAAAGTCTCGGCTGCCTGTCATCAGCCCTTCCTCATCGACGACGCCCTGGGAGACGTGATCAGTAGTCGCCTTCCACCCGTTGTGGACGATGGACCTTGAGCCAAGCATCTCGAAGTACTGCGTCTGACGGGGAGCGGGGGCTTCGGGATCGTCGAAGACGGGAACGATGCTGGCGCCGTCGAAGGGGTCCTGTGGAACGCCGCCTACGGTACCGGGCTTTGCGATGCCGCACGCCTCGAGCACGGTCGGCATGATATCGACCGTGTGGCAAAACTGTTGCCGGACCTCCCCTCTAGCGCCAATGCCACGGGGCCAGCGAACGAGCAGGGGTGTTCGGGTGCCCCCGAGCCACGTATACCGCTTCCAAAGGCGGAATGGCGTATTGCCGGCCCAAGCCCATCCCCATGAGTAGTGGTTGACCGAGCGAAATCCACCCCATTCTGGGAGTACGCCCAGGTTCCCTTGGACCGACTCCTCCATGCGACTCGAGAAGCGGTGTTCGTTGAAGGTTCCGAGCCGACCACCTTCGGCGCTGGCTCCATTGTCGGAAAGGAGCACAACGATGGTGTTGTCCAGTTCTCCTATCTGCTCGAGAAAGCTGAGAACCCGACCGATCTGGGCGTCGGTGTGGGTGAGAAATCCCGCGAAGACCTCTTGGCCACGGGCGTGCATGCGTCGCTCGTCGGGTGACAACTGATTCCAGGGTTCGACCCACGACGGCCGCTGCGTCAACACCGTCCCCGGTGGCACAAGACCAGCCCCCACTTGTCGTTCGAACGTTCGTTCTCTCCATCGATCCCATCCATCATTGAAGCGCCCGACATACGGTTCTACCCACTCCGCAGCCACATGGTGCGGCGCGTGCATTGCGCCGAGGGCCCAGTACAAGAAGAAGGGTTTGTCCTTGGCCGAGTGCTTCTGTTCAAGGACCATGCGGATCGCTTGGTCCGCAAGGTCTTCGGTCAGGTGATAGCCGTCCTCGGGCCGCGACGGCGGATCAATGTAGTGGTTGTCCTTCGCGAGATTCGGTGTCCATTGGTTGGCGTCACCCTGCAGAAACCCGTAGTAGCGCTCGAAGCCGAACCCAAGAGGCCAGCGGTCGAATGGTCCCGCAGCGGTCCGCTCACCCCGCGGCAGGAGGTGCCACTTGCCAACTGCCAGCGTGTTGTACCCGCCGTCCTTCAGCACGCGCGGCAGTGGCGCAGCCGACGGAGGGATGCGCCCCGAGTAGCCGGGCAGCGCCATAGGTGTGTCGACGAGGAACCCCACCCCCACGGCGTGGTGATTCCTTCCGGTCAAGAGGCACGCCCTCGTGGGCGAGCACAGGGCGGTCACGTGAAAGCGATTGAACAGAAGCCCTTCCCTGGCCAGCCGGTCGATATACGGAGTCGAGATGTCAGAGCCGTACGCACCAAGCTGGGCGAAGCCGGTGTCGTCCAGCACAATCATCACCACGTTCGGTGCGTCCGCACCCGGCCGGGGATTCGGTGTCCACGGTGCTTGGTAGTCTGGAATTCTCCGTAGGACGTCAGTCATCTCTTGCTCCTGGCGACAGTACCTGGACGGTCTCGGCGCTAGCCGACTGAGCACTTATATAGCCCTGATTACTGTGCTTGTCGATTTATCTGCGGGGAACCTGAGGACGGAGGTTGTTCTACGTCGCCCGGCGAACGCCATCTCCCGGCCGCTCATCGTCTCCTACGCCGTCTTCACGCTTTATCGGGGTGGAGTCGCTGCTGAAGCATTGCCGTAAACGCATCGGCGGATGGCGATGCTTCGTGCCTTCGGATGGCCATGAGCTCGGGACTCAGTCGGGGGCGGATGTGACGGATGGCGATTCCGTCTGTGTCGACGGCGGCCGCGCGGGAATCGGATATCAGTGCCGCGCCCAACCCACCGCGTACCATTTCAATTATCGTGGTGTGGTCGGAGCACTCGGCTGCTACGGGTGGCCGCGTCGCGAATTTCGCGGAATCGAGCGTCATATGCCGCCCGGGCCCGAGTACCCGATACTGGAGCGATAAGGGGGACGCCGCCGAGGAATTCTTCTGTAACCGATTTGGTTCGCGGCGCGAGAGATTCCGCGAAAATCGCGACGATGTTCTGCGAGCCCGCGACTACACCGAGGAGGTCGGTCGGCTTCTCAACGGAGTGGATCACACCGATGTCGCAACGCCCGCTGCGTACGGCGTCGATTACTCTTCTGTCGCCGGTCGGTTCCTCTATTAGGAGATGGACGCCCGGGTGGCGGGCATGGAACTCGACGACGAGGTGCGCCGTCTCGATTGTCGCCGTTCGGACGCCCGTGACGCGCAGCTCGCCGCTGAGCACCCCGGCGACGGCTTCCGCTGCCGCTTGGCTATTGCTTACCTCGGCAAGCGCCCGACGCGCCGGCCCGAGAAAGGCCGTGCCTGCCGGTGTCAATCGCGCCCCTTGAGAGGAGCGGTCGAAGAGCCGCAAGCCGAGTTCGCGCTCGAGATGGGCGACTGCATGGGAGAGCGCCGGTTGGCTCATGTGCAGCGCTGCCGCCGCGTCGGTGAAGGTCCCGTGATCGGCAATCGCAACTACGGACTGTAGGTGGCGTAACTCCATGCGATCATTCATCTCCTGCATGTGACGGGTGGACAGATATTATTGGACGAATGGCTCACAAGGCGCGATCCTGTGGGTAGAAGCCGAAAGGGAGGGGACGTCGTGGAGACTGTGCCCGTGGCAGGAGCGTTGGGGGCGGAGGTGCGGGGTGTGGATCTCCGCTCGCTGAGCGGCGACCAGATTGCCGGGGTGCTCGACGCCCTTCATCACTATGAGGTCATCTTCTTTCGTGCAGCCAATTTGACGCCCGAAGAGCACATGAAGGCGGCTACCGCCTTTGGCGAAATCGCCATCTTCCCGCTTTCGCGGCTCACCGGGGCCACAGAACCCACGTTCCAGGTCATCAGCGACGGTCCCGATAGCCCGTCCCAAGCCGACTACTGGCATACCGACGTCACCTACGTTGCCGAGCCGCCGAAGTACGCCCTGCTCCAGGCCGAAGTGGTGCCAGAGCGTGGCGGCGACACTCTCTGGGCTTCGATGACCGCCGCCTACGAAGCCCTTTCGCCCACAATGCAGCAGCTCCTAGCCGGTTTGGAGGTCGTCCATGACTGCCAAAGCTTTGTTGCCGGTATGCGCAAGAAAGTCGACGGGCCGGCCATGGAACTGCTAGGCAAGAAGATGCTCGAGGCATACCCGCCCGTTACCCATCCGCTCGTTCGGTCCCATCCCGATACCGGACGTCGATCCCTGTTCCTCGGTGGTCGGTTCATGCGGCACATCGAGGGGATGCACGATGACGAGAGCCGAGCACTGCTTGACCTTCTCGCCCACCACATTGAGGACCCGCGCTTCCACTGCCGCTGGCGCTGGCAACCCGGAGACCTGGCCATCTGGGACGAGCGTTGCACCAACCATCGAAGCGCTGGCGACTACTTTCCCCAGGTACGGAGCATCCGTCGAGTCGAGATAGCGGGCGACCGGCCCTATTTCGACGCAGCGGCGGGAGTGGAAGGAGGGATCCGGCCCAGTCTGCTCGCGTCATAAGTACGACGGGTGGAGTCCAGATTTAGCGAGGGGGGGTCTAGTGGGCAGATTGGTCGTCCACCGTCTTCTGAGCGTCATCTCGGTACTGCTCATCGTCTCCCTTCAGTGCCGCTTCTTTGCGGGCCCTGGTCCGCGACGATCCGGCCGTCGTGATGGTGAGTACATCAACACCTGGGCATCCCCACCCAGGCGCTGCTTTGGGCCTCGCCCTCAACGGACCCGGGCCGGCATGGAGGTGTCCCACCATCGAGCCGGCGGACAGCCACGACGGAGGGGAGACCGTGCGCTGTCACCTGGCCGATCCAACGGGTACGGCCGAGATCTTCAACCTACAAAGGGCGCTCAGCTCACGGGTGCCTCCTATCGGAAGGATGAGCTGACACAAAATGAAGAGCAAGGCGATGGAAGCTTCTCGAGCGTTCACGATGGTCGTGATCACCCTCGGCCTGGTGTTGAGTGCCCAGGTGTTGGCGGCAACTGACAGCAGAGCGGGTGCCGCCTCGAACGGCGGTGGTGTCCTCACGGTCGGAGCCGACCTGTCCGGGAGCAGCGTCCCGGTCGAGTTCGACCCGGTGACATTCACCGTTGCCTCGGGCAATCTCATCTACGACTTGCCCATCTATGGGGGCCTCTTGCGTGAGACGCCGAGCGGCACATTCGTCCCAGACCTCGCCTCGAAGGTAAACGTCGTCAATCCCTCGACCATTGCCATCGTGGTCCGCCCAGGAGAGGTCTTCTCCGACGGCACCCCGTTTACGGCAGCGGCAGTAAAAGCCGGGCTCGAGCGCAATATCACTACGACGAATAGGTCTGGCTTCAACACCTCACTCTACGACATCTCGTCCATTGACGTCACCGGGCCAACCTCGCTCGTGCTCAATTTCTCCCAGCCGGTGGCCAACACCTTCTATCCGCTATTGGCTAACCAGGAGGCCTTCATCGTGTCCCCGACGGCCGCTGCGGCGGGGACGCTCGGAACCGATCCCGTCGGAGCAGGGCCCTTCATGTTCAAGAGCTACGCCACGGCCGAAAAGCTCGTTCTGGTCAAGAATCCCAGGTACTGGGATGCCAAGAACATTCATCTCGCTGGAATCACCTTCGTGTCGGTACCCCCGGGCCCCCAACAGGTGAGCGCCCTCGAGTCCGGCGAAGTCAACGCGCTGGATTCGCTTCCGACCAGCGACATCCCGGTACTCAAAGGCCAGAGCTCGCTACAGGTCACGTTCTCATTCCAAGACGGGGGTATGTACTGGGTCCCAATGTGCAAATCCTCGGGCCCATTGGCCGATGTGAAAGTACGCCAAGCGTTGAACTACGCGATCAACCGAGATGCCATCAATAATTCGCTCCTCTACGGCAAGGGTGAGCCAGCCTGGACCTTGTTCCCGTCGACCCTCGCGCTCTACGACAAGAGCCTCACCGGGTACTACGCCTACAACCCCGGCAAAGCGAAGAAGCTCCTCCAAGAGGCGGGATACCCACATGGATTCTCCACCACCATTCTGCCGTTGCCGGAGCCGGCCACTGATCAGATAGCGACCGTTCTCCAATCGGAATGGAAGCAGATCGGTGTCTCCGTGCAGATCCTCCAGTCCTCCAACTACGTGAACGACTTCTACGTGCGCCACATCGCTGCGATGGCGGTGAACCCCACCATTTCGACGGGTCTGGGCAAACTCAACCCGTTCATAGTCGGTGAGATCGGTGATGTCTGCAACTACAGCAACCCGACCTTGACGGCCCTCATCGCCAGGGCCTCGGCGTTGCCAACGGGCAGTCCTCAGCTGACCGAGGTCTGGGATCAAATGCAGGAGTTCATCGTCAAGAACGCACTAATAATTCCCGTGGACTATTTTCCGACGGTGGCGGCGGCCAGCAAGTCAGTGAAGAATCTCCAAAACGTTCCGTACATCGGTGGCGTGCTCAGCTACTGGACCATGGCGGTGTCGTGAGCGTTCGTGCTTCGCTATGCGTCCAATGACCACGTCACAGTGAATGACTCCCTGCGATTTCGCTCGAACCATCAAGACGTGGTTTCTTGGCAGACACGCCTAACTGGGTCTGCGCTCCGTCGGGCCGCCGATACGTCCGTCCCAATTGGCGGCATCGCGCACGACTTGGTCGAACGGCTTGTCGCGGTCGAAGCTCGGTTCGCGGGGCAGCCCGAGAACCTGCTCACCGATGGCATTTCGCTGCATCTGATCCGTACCACCGGCTACCGAATTGATCTTGCCGTTGAGAAAAGCGAGAGCGGTCGATGCACTTACGCTGTCGGTCTCCGAGGGTTCCCACGCGACCAGATGACCACGTGCGAGATCGATGCCGAGGTTCGCCCGCTCCGCATCGAAGGTGCCGTGCGCGAGCGCCCAGTACGCGGCGACGCCGGGGCTGGCATCGTGAAGCCGCAGGGTGCTCCTGACGCGTCGGCTCAGTGCCTCGCGGAGGAAGGTCAGGCTGTGGGCCCGAGCGATGAGCTGGCGAGCTTCGGGATCGTCGATCCGACCAACCGCTCGCGCCAGAGCGACGAGGTCCGGGGCGAGCCGACCCGGCTCGAGAGGCGCTTCTGGGACCTCGGTGCTCCCGCCACGCTCATGCACGAGCATTGTCTGCGCGATCGTCCATCCCTGATCGACGTCGCCTATCCGCTCGCCGTCAGGTATGACGACGTCGTCGAAAAACTCCTCGCAGAAGTCGGCTCCCCCGTTGATGAGCCGGATAACCCGCAGGGTAAGTCCCTCAGTGTCGACCGGCACCCCGAACCACGTGAGACCGCGATGCTTGGGAACGCCCCAGTTCGTCCGAGCCAAACACAAACCCCAGTCGGCCAAGTGTGCGAACGAACTCCACACCTTGGCGCCGTTGAGGATCCACGTATCGCCGTCACGAGTCGCGCGCGTCCGAATGCCGGCGAGGTCCGATCCTCCCGACGGCTCCGAGAAGAACTGTACCCAGAGCTCCTCGCCCTTGAGCATGCGAGGCAAGTGCCGACACTTGAAGTCTTCCGAAGCATGCGCCAACATGACGTGGGCGCAAACCCCAAGCGTCATGGAGCCGGCGTACCCGAAATCGGGCAGCTCGTAGTCGGCGGCCTCTTCAAGGAAGGCACGCTCGTGCGCGCGGGACAGGCCCTGTCCGCCGTACGCGACCGGCCATGTGATCCCCGCGTATCCAGCGTCGAACAAGGCCCTTTGCTTTGGCCGTTCGGCCGCTATCTGCTCCCGTGTGTATTCGCGGCTCCCGCGCATGTTGGCGGCGAGGGACTCCTGCCTCACTGCCTTTGGGGCGAGGTTAGCGGCGATCCAAGCACGAGCCTCGCGTCGGTAAGCGTCGAGGTCGACCGGCGGCGTTGTAGTCATGGTGTCCGTCCTCGTGTCACAGGCCGTGGATTCGGCAGATTCGCTCTCGGTGCCATGAGGGGTCGCCGTAGAGCACCCGGTCGACGGCTAGACGCCGAAGATAGAAGTGCAGATCGTGCTCCCAGGTGAAGCCGATCCCGCCGTGGGTCTGCTGGCAGGCCTGCGCGACTGCAACCCCGGCGTCGCCGACGTATGCCTTGGCGATGCTTGCAACCTCCGAAGCGGCGAGAGTGCCGCCGTCTACAGCGTCACCAGCGGCGGTCAAGCCGGCCGCACTCACCTCGACAGAGAAGCTGGTATCGGCGAGCAGGTGTTTCAACGCTTGAAACGAGCCAATCGGACGACCAAATGCCGTTCGGAGCTTCGCGTAGCCAACGGTCAACTCGAGCAGTCGGCTCATCGCACCGACCGATTCCGCAACGGTGAGAGTGGCGGCAATGTCTATAAGCCGGTCGAGCAGCGAGTTCGAATCGTCGGTTTCGAGCACCGCGTCCTCGGGGACGCGCACGTCGTTGAAGGACACGTCGAAAAACTCACGGGTGAGATCAAGACCCGTCAGTCGCGCCATCTCGACGCCAGAAGCATTCGCGGGTACAAGACACTGCACCACTTCACCGGAATCACGGAGAGCAGTGGCCAGCAAGAGGCCCGCAGTGCCAGCGTCGGATACCAGTCCGGCAATGCCCGAGAGCTCCAGGTCGGTGCCGTTGGTTCGCGCTCTCGAGCGCGCCTGGGGCAGGTAGGCCCGAACGGTCGCTGATCGCCCACGACGCGTTCACCTCGCCCCTAGCAAGGAGCGGGAGCCACGCCTCCTGCTGCTGCTTCCGGCCCGCCTCGGCAAGTGCGAACGCCACGACATTCGTCGCCACGAACGGACCCGGCTGGACGCGACGGCCCCGCTCCTCGGCGACGATAACAGCATCACGCAGTGGAGATCCCGAGACGGTCCCCCCGCCGAACTTCTCGGGAACGAACAGTGCGAACCAGCCGAGGTCGCCGGCGTCCCGCAGCATGCCCGGATCCCGCAACAGCGGATTGTCCGCCATTGCTCGCACCGTCTCCATCGGACAACGTGCCTCAATGAAACGTGCAGTCGTATCACGGAACAGCTGCTGATCGTCGGAGAGATCGACGTCCACTCTCACCAAGCCTCGTTTGTCAAGCTGTTCAAGGACGGATACCTCCATGCGCCATTCGGCGCCTGTAGGGCAGCTCGCCTTTCGATTGCGGTGCCGAGGCTATCACCAGATCGCGCGGAAGACGGCAGATCGCGTACGATGACGCCGGACAGTTGGGATGTTGCGCTCGATCGGAGGCACTACATGGGCACCTACAATCACACCGGTCAGGTCGTCATGGACCTCGATCGCTCGAAGCGCTTCTATCAGGAGGTTTTTGGCTTCCAATTCTGGTACGAGATCCAACCACCGGACGAAGCAACCGCCAAGCTGAACTGCCTCCAACCACCTCTCGGGGTTACGGCTTCGTACCTCGTCCTCGATGGTTTCGTGCTTGAACTCATGCACTATTCGGCTCCCGGCGCGTCGGCCCCCTACAGACAGCGCACCATGAACGAGCCAGGTCTGACCCACCTCTCGATCTCGGTGGACGACGTGCGGGCGGCCGCTGAAAAGGCGGTACAGCACGGCGGGGAGATCATTGAGGAGAGCGACCTGGGGATGGCCCTCTTCATCCGCGATCCCGACGGCCAGCTCCTCGAGCTCTTGCCCGCGGCGTACCGCTCGCGTCTGCCACCGAGGCCATAGCGAGCTGGGCCAGCCCGTGCCGGTTTCGTGGGGCGCCGGCTCCCGGTGGGCGCCGTCGATCGGGCCCCGAGGCGGCTGCGGCCGTCCTGAGCGGTGCGCCCTCAAGTTGGGCGCGCCTTTACAGCACGTGTCTTACGGGTATGTCTGCTCCGGCAGGGCCCAGCGAAAGAGCTCGGCCGCATTGAGGTGTGTCATTTTGCGCAGATCGTCCACCGGGAGGGCGCCCCATACGCGGTGGATGATTTCCTGGGTGTCGGGCCACGTCGTATCGCCGTGCGGGTAGTCCACCTCGACCATGATCTTGTCGACCCCGATGGCCTCTCGGGTGACGATGGTTTTGGGATCGTCAATGGTGCAGAACCAGAAGTTCCGATGGAGGACCTCGGCAGGGGTGAGATCACCGGGGAAATCCTTTCCGTAGCCGGAGCGCTCGACGATGTTCTCAAGACGATCCAACAACATGGCGACCCAGCCAATGCCTCCTTCGCTCAAGGCGATTTTGATACCGGGAAAGCGCACGGGCACGGCCGACCAGATCCACTCGGCGCAGGCGGTCAGCGACAGCTGGCCGAAGAGGCTGGCCGAAAGGCCGGCGACGGTCGCCTCCGGAGCGAAATCGGACGGCAGTCCCGACGATCCGACATGGAGAGAGATCACGGTCTCCGTCTCCTCGCAGGCAGCGAGAACCGGGTCCCAGTAACCCGTGAAGATACTTGGGAAGCCCAGGCGGTGAGGCCGCTCGGGCAAGGTCAAGGACCGGAAACCTCTCTCGGCGTTGCGGCGCACTTCGCCCGCCGCCACGTCGGGATCGGCCAGGTACGTGATGCCCAATGGGATGATCCGGTCGGGGTACGGCTGCCACCAGCACTCGTACACCCAATCGTTGAAGGCCCTGGTGACCGCCAGTCCCAGTTCGGGGTCCTTGGCGGCCGAATAGACCCGGCCCGAGAAACCGGTGATCATGGATGGGAAGTTGAGCGACGCCCACACACCGTTGATGTCCATGTCCCGCACCCGGGCGTCGATGTCCCAGCAGCCGGGCCGCATCTGCTCGAACCTGCAGGGCTCTTTCACGCCACGGTCCCGCTTCTGCCCGGCGACGGCGTTGGCCCCCGGCTGGCTGTAGCGGTTGCCGTCGAACTCCCACACCTCGTGGCCCTCGGGGGTCTCCACGACCCTGGGGGCCTCCGACTGGAGCCGCGTCGGCAGACGTCCGTCGAACATGTCGGGCGGCTCCACCAGGTGGTCATCGACCGAGATGATCGTGTAGCGCACCGGACGTGGCTCGGGATCGGGCAGCAGGAACGCGTTGCCGGAGGATGCAGCGACCACATTGGCGGCACTCACACGCCGAGTATCGCATGTTCCCGGGCATTTGACCACGGGTGTCGCGAATATCGTCTTCGCAAATGGCACGGTGCTAGCCTCTCGGCCGGTGATCGACGAAGCACCGCAAGGAGAGCCGGTGATCGACCGGGACGCCTGCATGGGCTCGGGCAACTGCGTGTACTGGGCATCGGCGGTGTTCGACCTCGATGTCGACGGCATCGCCGTCGTGATCGGAGGCCTCGCCGGGAACGAGGAGCCGGTTCGGATGGCGCTGGTGAACTGCCCGACCGCGGCCATCTCGCTGGCCGACGCCTAGCCACCGTCCCGGCGAAAAAAAAGGGGGGGAATGACCGAGGCGACTGAGGCGATAAAGCCGTTCGCAATCCACGTCGAGGATGCCGTCCTCGAGGACCTCGTGGACCGACTGGCCAGGACCCGATTCCCCGACCAGCTCGAGGGCACCGGATGGGACTACGGGCTACCGATCGATTACCTGCGCGAGCTGGTCCACTACTGGCGCCAGGCGTATGACTGGCGGGCGCAGGAAGTGCACCTGAACGAATTGGAGCAGTTCCGTACCACCATTGACGGGCAGTCGATTCACTTCGTCCACACCCGATCGACCAACCCCGACGCCCTTCCGCTCCTGCTCATTCACGGGTGGCCCGGTTCGATCGTCGAGTTCCAACACGTGATCCCCCGCCTCGCCCATCCCGAGGCACACGGGGGCCAGGCGGCTGATTCCTTCCACGTGATTGCGCCGTCCCTCCCCGGATACGGCTTCTCCGAGCCGCCCCGGACCCCGGGCTGGGACATCCGGCGCATCGCCCGTGCCTTCACCGCGCTCATGAGCCGGCTCGGCTACTCGCACTACGCAGCCCAGGGTGGGGACTGGGGAGCCCAGATCTCGACCCGCATGGGCGCGTACGATCCGGAGCACTGCGTGGCACTCCACCTCAACATGCCCATCGGTATGCCGCCGCCGGATCCCGGCCCGCTGACTGACGAGGAACAAACCGACCTGGCAGATATGGAGCAGTTCCAACGAGGGGAATCGGGTTACGCCAACGAGCAGGGAACCAAGCCCCAAACGCTGGGAGCAGGACTCAACGACTCTCCGGCCGGGCTCTTGGCTTGGATCGTCGAGAAGTTCCGAGGCTGGAGCGATTGCGGAGGCGATCCCGAGACGATCTTCACCAAGGATCAGCTCATCACCAACGTCATGCTGTACTGGGTGACGCAGACGATTACGTCGTCGGCTCGGCTCTACCGGGAGACCATGCATGGCGGCGCGCTCAGTGAGGCCATACCATTCATCGACGCCCCCACCGGAGTGGCTCGCTTCCCCAAAGAGGTCTTGCGCTGGCCCCGTTCGTGGGTCGAGCAGCAGTACAACCTCACTCATTGGACCCCCATGCCCCGGGGTGGGCACTTCGCCGCCATGGAGCAGCCCGAGTTGTTCATTGACGACGTGAGGCGCTTCTTTCGGACTGTGCGTTGACTAAGCGACGGACTTCATTCCGAGAGTCGGCCTTTCAACTCGGACTGTTACACTCCGGAAAATACTGCCCACAAAGAGCGCACACGGGGGATGCCATATGACTGACCTTGCTGAGATCACGGCACTGGTGAACTCCTATGCACTTTTGCTCGACGGGGGCGACATGGACGCGGTGACGGCGCTGTTCTCGCACTCCGCCTGGAGGTCGGAACGGGCAGGGTCGCCCGGGGGTGAGCGCGTCTTGCATGGCAGCGAGGAGGTCCGACCGATTTACGCGCAGATTAAGATCTACGATGACGGCACCCCCCGCACCAAGCATCTGCTCACCAACCTGACCATCGACCTGAAGCCGGGAGCGGGCACCGCCACTTCCCATTGCTATTGGACGGTCCTCCAGAACCTCGAGCAGGGGGGGCCCATCGACATCATCCTTTCCGGGCAGTACGTCGACAAGTTCGAGAAGGCACAGGGGACATGGCGTTTTGCCGAGCGCTTCATCAAAGTCGACCTGAACGGCGACGCGTCTGCGCACATGCGTTAGGCGGGTCCGGGCGAACCACTGCTTGGCATCTCATGGTAGTTCAAGCCGAAGATGGAGTCATTGGCGATCTGCACCGCCTGATCCTCGTCATTGGACGGGATGACCGAGAGCACCGGGCCGAAGATCTCCTCTTGGGCGATCGTGGGCGAATTGTCAACGTTGGCGAAAACCGTCGGCTCCGCGTAGTACCCCCGGTCGAGGTTCTGGGGACGGCCGCCTCCGGAGGCCAGCGTGGCACCTTCCTGCGTGCCCTTGGCGATGTAGCGCCCTCGACCCGATCGCGCTGGCGGGAGGAGACGAGCGGGCCCATCTGTGTCTGTGGATCGAAGGGGTCGCCCACTACGACTTTGAGAACGCCGATGTCAGCGCGTCCACGAACTCGTCATGCCGGCTCCGGTTGACGATGATGCGCGTGAGGGAGGAGCACACCCGCCCACTGAGCGCGCACTCGGCACCGGCGAGGGTGGCGGCTGCCTCGCCCAGGTCCATTTCGTCGAGGATGACGGCGGCGGACTTATCCGGCAAGCAAGGCTGGGGCGAGCTTGTAGGTCAGAGCCCGATCGGGGCGTTCCAAGGGATGATGGCCTCTGCCACGCCGACGGGCTAACGTACGAGCAGACCGAACTCGCCCATGGACGGCTGCGCCCTCTCTTCGAAGGGAAAAACGTCATCCAGGCCGGCGTAGAACTCGAAGGCACGGCGCGCGGCCGTTACGGCCCGGTCGATATCCGCCGGCTGCGCCTCGGGAACCCGAAAGTACACCTGCTCCGTGGCGGAATCGATGACGTCAATGCTGCGGTCACACTCATGCAGGCAAAGGGGGGCGCTTCCCCCGTGGGCCAGCGTAGTCACCCGCCCGAGACGTTGTAGAGAGCTGCGCTGCCCTTGTCTGCGGCATTGGGAAATAGACGGTTCGAAATTGGGTTCCACCCCTGTCCCTGCATCCCGATTGGTGGCACACTATGGGCACGGCTCAGACGAGCCGTGAGCGCTCAGGGGGTTCTGACACATGAAGACGCACGCAGCCGTTCTTTATGGCCGTGGGCAGGACTGGCAGATCGAAGAGGTCGACCTCGACCCACCCAAAGAACAAGAGGTCCTCGTCAGATGGGAGGCGGCGGGTCTGTGCCATTCCGACCAGCACCTGAGGGGCAGCGACATCGGCACCAGTGGTCCCTCCGAAGAGGAGACAGAGGCAGTCCCCGGCGGCCTCTTCCCGATTCTGGGTGGCCACGAGGGCGGCGGGGTCGTACTAAAGATCGGCCCGGGCGTGCGCAGCGTGGAGGTGGGCGACCACGTGGCGGCGAGCTTCTTCCCCATCTGTGGGCACTGCACGATGTGCATCACCGGTCACTCCAACCTGTGCGACATGGGCGCGTCGACCTTTTTGCCCGGGCAGATCTCCGATGGCACCATGCGCTATCACTTAAAGGGCAAGGACCTCAATGTCATGGCGAAGGTGGGCACATTCGCCGAGCACGGCGTGGTCCATGAAGCCTCCTTGGTCAAGGTCGACAACGACCTGCCCCTCAGCGTGGTGGCCCTGGTGTCGTGCGGGGTGACGACGGGATGGGGCTCTGCGGTTTACCGGGCAGAAGTGAAGCCCGGCGACACTGTGGTGGTGGTCGGCATCGGCGGCGTCGGCATCAACGCCGTGCAGGGCGCTGCCATGGTCGGGGCCAAGGTCATCGTGGCGGTCGACCCGATCGAGTTCAAGCAAAAGTCGGCCCTCGACTTCGGGGCCACGCATACGGCAAGCTCCATCGAAGAGGCCATTCCGCTCGTGACCGAGCTCACCCGTGGCCAGATGGCCAACGCGGTGATCTTGATCCCGAGCGTGATGTACGGGCACCTCATGGCCGGGGCCCTCACCATGACCGGCAAAGGCGGCACCTGCGTGGTCACCGGGGTGGCCCCGCAAGCCCAGAACGAATGCTCCATCAACCTTTTCGAACTGGCTATGTGGCAAAAGGAGGTCAAAGGCGTGGTCTTCGGCGCTGCCAACCCCCGCTTTGACATCCCCAACCTCTTGTCGCTCTACAAGGCAGGCCAGCTCAAGCTCGAAGAGCTGATCACCCGCACCTACCCGCTCGACCAGATCAACCAGGGCTACCAGGACATGCTCGACGGCGTGAACCTCAGGGGCGTCCTCGACCTCAGCTGAGGGCGCCGGCGTGCCCTGCCCGCCCCCAGGCAGGGCACGCCGAAGTGAGCCATCGGCACCCACGTTACGCCCGGCATTTCGCCAGCTTGCCCCCACACGACACGGCGGGGGTAGGCTTGAAAAGGAATAGAGAATGGGAATTGCGAAAATGCGGCTGGGATGGGGGCCGGTGCGGGTGACCGGGCAAGAATTATTTGGTGCCGCGGGCACTCCCAGAGTCGTCGTGATCGGTGCCGGCTTCGGTGGCATCGGGGCAGGAGTGAAGCTGAAGAAGGCGGGAATCGACACCTTCACGATATACGAGTCGTCGCTTGGAGTCGGCGGGACATGGTGGGACAACACCTACCCCGGAGCCGAGGTCGATGTGAACTCGAACCTGTACTGTTACTCGTTCAAGTCGCATGGGTGGACCCGGACTCACGCACAGCAGCCTGAGCTCCAGAAGTACCTGGAGGAGACGGTCGATCAGTTCGAGCTGCGGGAACACCTCCAACTCGGCGTCACCGTTGAGGCTGCCAAATGGGACGACGAGCGCCATGTGTGGACCCTAACCCTCGACTCGGGGGCGGTCGACGAGTGCCACGCGCTCATCAGCGCCGTGGGATTCTTAAATGTACCCCGGTACCCGGAATGGCCCGGATTGGAGGTCTTCGAGGGGCCGAAATTTCACAGCTCCCGCTGGGAGCATCAGCACGATCTCACCGACAAGGTCGTAGCCGTGGTCGGTACGGGCTCCACCGCCGCGCAGATCGTCCCCGCCATTCAGCCGGTCGTGAAGAAGCTCTACGTCTTCCAGCGCGAGCCCGGCTGGGTCATGCCCAAGGGAGAGCGCGACCTGTCCGAAACGGAGCTCCAACTCTTCTCCAAGGCATGGCGCCGGGCCCTCGACCGGGCGAAGATGCGGGCCCTCATAGAGAAAAGCCTTTGGGGTGGGAGGATGTTCCGACCCGGCACCAAACTCAATACGCTGCGTCAGCAGGCCTGCTCGGACTACATCGCGCGCGAATTCGCCGACCGCCCTGATCTGCGCGAGACCGTGACGCCAACCTACCCGTACCCCGGGAAGCGGCCCATCCTGGCGAGCACCTTCTACCCAGCGCTCAAGAAGGGGAACGTGGAATTGGTGCCGCTCGCCGTGTCACGGGTGACCAGGACCGGGATAGTCGACGCCAGTGAGGCAGAGCGGGCCGTCGACGTCATCGTCATGGCGACCGGGTTCCAGGCTGCGAACTACCTGGGCCGTATCCGGATCACGGGCCGCGACGGCGTGACGCTCCATGACCATTGGGCAGGCGAACCACGAGCCTTCCTCGGCATCGCGGTACCCGGATTCCCCAATTTCTTCATGCTATACGGACCCGGCACAAACGGCGGAGAGCTCGTCTCGACGCTCGAAGCCGGAGCCGAGTTCGCCGTCCGTGCGGTAAAGCGCATGCAGCGCGAAGGCGTCAGCGCCGTCGAGGTCAAGCCGCTATACGAGAACATCTGGTACGCCTGGCTCCAGTCGAAGATGGAGGGCACGTCTTGGACGATGAGCAAAAACTACTTCAAATCCACGACCGGCAAGGTTGTGACGCAATGGCCCTCGGGCAACATGGTCTATCGCGTTCTGACGAAAGTCTTCGGCCGGAAATCGGAGAACACGAGATGTCGAGCCGCATGACACCTCTGTCGTCGACCACGGCAACCAGGGTGCTCGCCCAGCGAATATTCGTTTCGAGGAGGAGACACGCATGCCAACGACGCTCGACATCGACCCGCTAAATCTCGTCGATCCCGCGCGCTACCAGCAGAACGGCCGCCCGTACGAGTTGTGGAGGCGGCTGCGAGCCGAAGCTCCGGTGGCGTACTTCGAGGCCCCAGGCTACCCGCCCTTTTGGGCAATCACCAGGCATTCGGACCTTGTGCAGGTCGCCTCGCAACCCTTGGTCTTCTCTAGCGCCAAAGGGATAACGCTTGACCAGGACGCAGAGGCAGTAACAGAGAGACTGGCAAGCTTCGAGATGATTGTGTTCCTCGACCCACCACGCCACGGCCCGATGCGCCAACTCGCCAACAAGGAATTCTTGCGAAGTCGGGTGCGGGCACGCTTCGACGATATCGGGCGCATCGCCACCGAGATCGTCGATGACGCGGCGACCGGCGGAGACGTGGCTGAGTGCGATTTCGTGAGCAGCTTTGCCTCTCGTCTTCCCCTCGAAGTGATCGCGTGGGTCCTCGGCGTCCCTCGCCCGGACTGGGAACGGTTGCTGCGGGACACCGACACCGTCATCGGCAAGGAAGATGCGGAGTACCGTCTGCCCGGGGAGACCCCAGACGAGGCCCAGATGCGAGCCCAGATTGACATGCACCAGTACTTCACCCAACTGATTGACGAGCGCCGATCCAATCCGCAGGAGGATCTGGTGAGTCTATTGGTGCAATCCACGATTGACGGTGTACCCCTGACACTCGAACAGCTGACCGGTTACTGCGAGCTGTTGGTCGAGGCCGGCAATGAGACCACCCGTGACGCCATTGCCGGCGCCATGCATGCGTTCTGCGAGTTCCCGGACCAATGGGAGAAGCTACGGGATCACCCCGACCTGTTACCCGACGCCGTCGAGGAGATCCTTCGCTGGGTGACCCCGATCAACTACTTCGTACGCACGGCGACCAAGGACTATGAGCTGAGAGGCCAGACTATCCACTCCGGCGACAAGCTGGTTCTCTTCTGGGCCTCGGGGAATCGTGACGAGGAGATGTTCGAGGACCCGACCGAGTTCCGGGTCGATCGTCGCCCCAACCAACACCTCGTCTTCGGGTTCGGCCCACACCTGTGTATGGGGGCGCACCTCGCTCGGGCCGAGCTCGAGAGCATGTTCAGCCTCTTGCCGACTCGCATGACCTGGTTCGAGCAGTGCGGCAGAGTCGAACGGATGAACGCGTCCGTTAACGAGGCGATCAAACACCTTCCGATCCGGTACCGGCTGGTCTAGGAGTTGACCAAATTGAGAGAAACCGTTACAGCGACAATGCGGCCAAGGGCTGGGAGGTCCGGGCCGACAGTTGGTATCTGTGAACGTGAGCTCGAGGGCTCCATGATGAAGCGTTGGGCGTGGCTCGGGGCCGCACCCAGCCGAAATGAGCCGGGGCAGCGAAGGCGTGCCTGGGCAAGTACACAAGGAGAGGAGTCAAATGGACGCAGCAAGTATCTATTCGTGTGATGACCACCTGGACCTCAATGCCGTGCCACGTGACGTGTGGTCGTCGCGGCTTCCGAGGGCGCTTGTCGAGCGGTGTCCGCACGTCGTCGAGCGCGACGGCGCGGCAACATGGGTCTCGGGCGATCGCGTTCACGGACGTAGCGGACGGCCACCCGGGACGGAGAACTTGAAGGCGCTCAGCGCCATCGGGAGAGCGGGCATTGAGGACGACGGGTACAGAGCGGGCATCCCCAAGCTGCGCCTCGAGGACCTTGATCGGGACGGAGTCTGGGCCTCGGTCATTTACGGGCCCATGCCGCTAACGCTGTCGATCCCGGAGCCCGAGCTGCAAGACGTGTGCTACGCCGCATGGAACGACTGGGCAACTGAGGAGTTCAACGCGGCGGCCCCCGATCGCCTGTGCGCCCTGGCTTTCTTGCCGAACCACTCGCCGGAGGCAGCTGTAGCCGAGCTCGAGCGGGTCGCGGGAATGGGACACCGTGGTGCCATCCTCGACGTCTTCGAGATCAACGCCACCGAGTCGAAGTGGGATCGCCTCTGGGCGGCCGCCGAGGCCACGGGGCTCCCTCTCAGCTTTCACATCAAGGGCGGTGCGTCACCCAGACTCCGCTACGAAGTCGGGAAATGGCAATCAGCGGCATTCGCGTCGCTCCTCCCCCTCCAGATGGACGAGGCCCTCGCCATCATGATCTTCTCGGGAGCGCTCGAGCGGCACCCGGGCTTCAAGCTGGTGTTGGCCGAGGCGGGCGTGGGATGGATCCCCTACTACCTGAGCCGGATGGACATGGAATGGAGAAATCTCAAGGACTCGATCGACTACGCGCCGAGGATCCCCCCGAGTGACCTGTTCAGGAACCAGATCATCACCACCTTCGAGGAGGAGGAGATGGCATTGCACGCCATTCCGCTAATCGGTTCCGAGGTGTGCATGTGGGCGGCGGACTACCCGCACACGGACAGCACGTTCCCCGAGTCGCAGAGGGCTATTGAGGAGACATTGGGGACGCTGCCCGACAACGACCGTCGGAACGTCACGGCACTCAACTGCGCTCGCTTGTACGGCTTCGAGTATGTCGCCTGAAGAGCAAGCCGGCGCCGTCGTTGGGTTCGACCACGTCGCCCTTCCCATGCAGGACGCGGGACTCATGGTCGCGTTCTACCGGGCCCTCGGCCTCGAGGTCAAGGAGAACGAGCATCTAGTCCAGGTATATATTGGAAATCAGATGATCAATTTTCATCGCCCAGAGGTCTGGAAGAAGGAGTTTTCGCTTCGTGCGCCCGCCGCCAGGCCACCCTGTGGCGATCTCTGCTTCGTCTGGGAAGGTCCCGCTGATGCGCTGAAGCAACTACTCGACGGCGCCGGAGCACAGGTGGAGGAAGGTCCCGTGGGCCGTGAGGGCGGCCGCCAGGCCGCTGGCTCCAGCGTCTACACACGAGACCCGGATGGCAACCTTTTGGAGTTCCTGAGATACGGAGGATGAGGCAGTGGCAGCTGACGTGGTGATTCGCGGCGGAACCGTCCACGACGGGAGTGGCGCGCCCGGGCGCCTCGCCGACGTGGCGATAAGCGGAGGGGTGATTGAGGAGATCGGTTCCGGCCTTACGGGGAAAGACCGAACTGGACGCATCGGGCTGTGCCGTGGCCCCCGGGTTTATCGACATCCACACCCACTTCGACGCGCAGGTGTTCTGGGATCGCGAACTCAAGCCCTCGTCCTACCACGGGGTCACGACGGTGGTCGCCGGGAACTGCGGGTTCACGATCGCTCCCTGCCGCCCCGAGCACCACGACACCATCGTGCGCACCCTTGAGGGTGTCGAGGGAATGGACGCCAATTCGTTGACGGCAGGTATCGTCTGGGACTTCGAGACCTTTCCCGAATACCTAGACCTGGTCGCGCAGCGGGGAACGGCGCTGAACTTCACGGCGTACATCGGCCACAGCGCCCTGCGGCTCTACGTGCTGGGCGACGCAGCCTACGAACGTGCAGCCACCCCTGACGAGATCCAAGAGATGTGTCGGCTGCTGACCGAGGCGATCGGCATCGGCGCCGCCGGCTTTTCTACAAGCTTCTCGTTCGCCCACCGCGGAGTGGACGGCAAGCCGGTCCCGAGCCGCTTCGCGGAAATGGACGAGGTCGAAGCCCTCTTCATGACGGCAGGCAAGACAGGCAAAGGAGTCGTCCTCACAACTCCGGGTTGGCAGTGCGAATACCCCGACGTATGGAAATGGCAGCCGCGGGTCGGTCGCCCCTTCACCTGCCCGCTATTCAGCTCCTCGGGCGGTCAGCACCTTAAGGTGGTGAAGCTCCTCCAGGAGGGCAATGCCAACGGCGCCAATGTGTGGCCGCAGGTCACACCCAGGCCCCTAACCATGCAATTCACGCTGGCCGACGCCTACAATCTGAACACCAGCGAGGTATTCGGCGAGCTCCTCAAGGTCGGTCGCGCTGTACGCAAGGCCGCCTTCCGCGATCCGGAGTGGCGGGCTCGCGCCAACGAAGACTTTGAAGCGAGCACCACTGGTATGAAGCCGCGCTGGGAGACCTTCGAGGTATCCGAGTCCGACAAGTTCCCCGAACTCATCGGCCGGCGAGTGGCCGACCTTGCGAGGGAGCGCGGCGTGACGCCATTCGACGTCGTTTGCGACCTTTCCCTGGCGGAAGATCTGAAGACCCGCTTCCGCGCCTACATCGCCAACGACGATCCTGAGGCGGTTGGCCACCTGCTCACCGAGAACCACACGGTGCTCGGCCTGACTGACGCCGGTGCCCACGTGGATCAACTGTGCGACGCTCCGCTGCCGACGGACCTCCTCGGCAACTGGGTCCGCGACCGCGAGCTGATGCCGCTCGAAAGGGCGGTGCGCAAACTAGCCGGCGAGCCCGCCGACATGTTCGGCTTCGCCCGGCGCGGCTACCTCCGCGAGGGGTACTTCGCCGATGTCTGTGTATTCGATCCACAAACGGTCGCACCCGGCCCGACAGAGCGTCTGCGTGACCTGCCGGCCAACGGTGAGCGGTTGACGGCCGAGACGCCCAGCGGCATGCGGCACGTGCTGGTCAACGGCACCCCCATCCGTCGGGACGAGGAGCAGCTCGAACTCGAGCAGCTGCCCGGAACGCACGCGGCACTAGCCTGAACCGGCATTCCGCATCCACACACTCTGGTTCGACGGGAGTCTGTCGAGCGATAACCAATTCGAGGAGGACCGACAGTGGGACCGCTCTTGGAGGGCAAGGTCGCTATCGTGACGGGTGGCGCCAGCGGTATCGGACGAGGGACGGTTGATCGCTTCGTCGAAGAGGGAGCTAAGGTCGTCATCGCCGACGTGGACGTGGAGCGCGGCGAAAAGATCGCCAAGGAGATGGGCGAGTCCGTCGCGTTCAAGAAAACGGACGTCTCGAGCGCCGAAGACGTGCAAGCCGTAGTCGACTTCGCGGTGGAAGTCTTCCATGGCCTGCACATAATGTTCAACAACGCAGGGGTCGGGTCCTCGCTCGGCCCCTTCCTGGACCTCGACCTTGGCGAATTCCCGCGAGTGATGGGGATCAACCTGTACGGTGTGCTGCTCGGCATGCAGTGCGCGGCCCGTCACATGAAGGACAACGGCGGCGGTTCCATCATCAACAACTCCTCCATCGCCGGGATCGGCAACGGCGGAGGGGTCGCCATCTACCGCGCCAGCAAGGCCGCGGTCGCCCACGTGAGCAGGTCGGTTGCGGTCGATCTGGCGCCGTTCAACATCCGCGTCAACTGCATCGCCCCGGGGCATATCCCCACCGATATCACGAACTACGACATGGCGGCGGTCATCCGCAAGACGCAGCCCCTCCAGCGACAGGGCTCGGTGACTGACTGCGCCAACGCTGTCCTCTACTTCGCCAGCGAGCTGTCGGCCCAGGTGACCGGGGCGATGATCCCCGTGGACGGCGGTACGGTGGCCGGTCCGCCCCCGAACCTCATGCGAGATCTGTTGGCCGAACGCTAAACGGGTGTCACCCGGCGCCGCTCTGCGATCTCGGGTAACTCTCCTCTGCGCTTACCGGCGAGGTCCACGCTCCCGATCATCAATGGCGGAAAGGTGCCTCACAATCTCTTCCACTGGGCCTGTGGTGATCTCGGTCACCCATCTTCCCCAGGCTCTCGAAGAACCCTCGACTAAATGGGGGTGAACTCCAGGTGGAGGTTCATCAGGCCCTGGAGGAAGTATGTCGGGATGTAGTCGTAGTGCCGGGCGCCTGCAGGACCGTGCGCCGACTCGGAGATCCGGAGGTCCGTGACCCGGTGGAGGAAGCGCTCGATGGTCACGCGGGCTTCGGCGCGGGCTAGCGGCGCTCCTGCGCACGTGTGGATGCCGTGGGCGAACGCTAGGTGTTGGCGCGCATTGGGCCGGTCCATGTCGAACTCGTTCGGATTGTCGAAGTGTCGGGGGTCGCGGTTGGCGGCACCCGGAGCAACAAAGACCGTGGAACCAGCCGGAATCTCGACCGAACCGACCATGGCGCGGCGGCGCGCCAGGCGAAACGAGCCCTGAATCGGAGTCTCTAACCGCAGCAGCTCCTCTACGAACTGCGGGATTCGCGAGCGGTCAGTGCGCAGCAGTTCCCGGAGATCTGATCGTTCCCCCAGCATCCGGAGTGCCGAGACAAGAAGTCGCACGGTGGTCTCCTGCCCCGCCGCGAACAGGTTCGCTGCGATGAGGGCCACGTCGTGCACCGGTGGGGTGGTTTCGTCAGGGAACTTGGCCATCGCCATCGCCGTCATGACGTCGTTCAGTGGGCTTCGGCGCCGGTCCTCGACGTACGTGGTGAACTGGTCGTACAGGTACTCCAGCGGCTTGTGGTCGTACTCACCGAGCCCTCGCCCGCCGGGCGAAGTGGACATGCGCGACCGAATCTTCCCGAAGTCTGATTCGGGAACGCCGAGGAGGTCGGCGACCACGAGCAGCGTGTAGGGGCTGCAGTAATCCGATACAAACTCACACTCGCCGTTCGCCAGGAACTCGTCCATTACGCGATCAGCGAGACCCCACATGAATTCCTCGTTCTCCTTCATGCGCTTGGGTGTGATCAAGCGCATGAGCAGCCCGCGTTGGGCCGTGTGCTTGGGTGGGTCGAACGAGGGAAGCTGGTCACTGAACGCCAGTTCATCGCGGTGCTGCTCGATCAGCTCGCTGACATCGTCGCCCTCGAGAGGCACCGGGAACCCTGGGCCAGCGACTGTGTTGCAGTTTGACCACGAGTTCGTGTCTGAATAAACCTCAAGTGCCTCGTCGTAGCCGGTGACCATGTAGACGTTGTGGAACGACTCCTGCTTCACGGGGCACACCCGAATGTGGTCGTAGTAAGGATGCGGATCGACGAAGACCGCTTCATCGCTGAAGAAGTCCCTGGACTCCACGTCGATCTCGATGTCCGCCATGCTCCCTCCCCCTCTACGTGCCCTCTGACGACCGCTCCGTTTGGCCGCTCTCGAAGCGGTCCCGAAACGACGCAACATTAATTCCTCGTTCCGGTGGTGCCGACCGGCGATAGGCGCCACCGATAGGGGAAGCCCTTGCAAACCTATACTAATGGCAATCGGGTTTCCATAATGGCCTGGAGCCGCGAGCGCCGGTCGAGGCCGAGCCGTTGAGGCCGAGAGCGATCCCGCTCCGAAGGACCCGCGTCCATCTTCCGGCGACGTAGACAGACCTGCTGGACGCACCCATCCGAATGTGGTAGCCATTCAGCGACCTAATTGAAAACGGGCAATACAAATGGCATCACGAATGCTCGTCGTGGCTTTGCTGGATCGGCGCCAGAAGAGGGGGACGCGTAGCGGATGAAATTCGGTCTGGCATTTTCCAACATCGAACCATCCGCGGGGCCTGTCGAGGCAGTTCGCCTCGCCCAAGCGGCCGAGAGCGCAGGTTTCGAGTCGGTCTGGACAGTTGATCACGTGGTAATACCGAAGGGGTACACCTCCAAGTACCCCTATGACCCCTCGGGACGAATCGGTCCCGATGACACCAATTTTCCCGATCCACTCATATGGCTGGCGTACATCTCGCACGCCACGACGACACTACGCCTCGGGACGGCGATCCTGATCCTGCCCGAGCGTAATCCGCTGGTGCTGGCCAAGGAGCTGGCGACGCTCGACTTCCTCTCAGGTGGCCGGGTGATCCTAGGGGCGGGCGTTGGCTGGCTCAAAGAGGAGTACGAGGCGCTGCGTGTACCTTGGGAGGGGCGAGGCCATCGTTGCGAGGAGTCGATTGCTGCCATGCGCGCTCTTTGGTCGCAAGAGTTGGGCAGCTATGAAGGCTCGACCACGAGTTTCCAAGATTGCTATCTGCGGCCACAGCCGCGCAATGGCACCATCCCGATTCACATCGGGGGCCACAGTTTCACCGCAGCTCGGCGCGCCGGCCGGGTGGGGAACGGGTTCTTTCCGTTCGGGGTCGGCCGCGATAACGTGCCGCCTCTCCTCGACGTCGTACGGCATGCGGCCGTGGAAGCGGACCGGGACCCGTCGGAGATCGAGGTGACGATGGACAGCTTCGTCACGAGCGGCGAAGAGGCACTGGCGGATGTCAATGCACTCAAGGAGCTCGGGGCGTCAAGGGTCCTCATTCCGGCCGGGATGTTCGGGAGCGATCCCGAGCTGGCGCTGCAGCACTACGCCAAGGACGTGATCGCTCGGATCTGAGCATCTCTCCGAGGCGGTCGAGGCGGCGAGGCGACGAGGCGACGAGGCAAGAGGATGAGCGCACGACCAGTTGGTCCGAGCCATCAATGCGAATGTGATCAATGAGCAATAAGTTATCTGGTCTAATAGGGTGATGGTCCCAGTTGAGATTCCTCCCGTCCCACGACGGGGTCGGCCGCGCCGCTTTTCGGTTCACACCGAACGGCAACTTCTGTTGGACGCTGCCGTGCGAGTGATGGCCGACAACGGATATGACGCAACGTCCGTCAGCGATGTGCTCGAAGAGGCCGGATTCTCGACTCGGGCGTTCTATCGACATTTCGATTCCAAGCATGCCTTGTTGATGGCCCTCATAGAGCGGGAACGGGACCGAGTGGCCTTTCATCTCGAGAAAGCGGTGAAGAGCGCCATCGGCCCTCTCGTCGCCGTAGAGGCGTGGGTCGACGCCTTCCTCGACCTTCTCTACGATCCCGAAATCGCACCAACGACCGCTATCTTCACTGCTCCATCCGTGTTGGCCTCCTACACGCTCGCCACTTCTTTGCCCGAAATGCAGCGACTATTTTGCCCTCCGCTGGCCAGGGCGCTCAGGGCAGGCCACCGGGCCGGTGTGTTGGAATCGTTACGGCCGGAGGCGGACGCCTACTGCATCCACGCACTGGTTCACGCTGCGCTCGACGTTTACCATCGCCCCCGTCCAAAGCGGGCAGTCGTCAAGGCTCAGATCTTACGCTTCACCTGGCCTGCACTCGGAATTCCACTCCGAGGTCAGGTCGCGCGAAGTGGGCGACGGCGACAGGTAACCGCCAGGTGACGCCGGACGGTTCAAGAGGCGCGCGCAAGCAAAGGTATCAACCATTAGCGGCCAGGTCTCCCGTCATGTCGGCCGTAATGAGGCGGTCGGTGAACCGCCACTTGCCGTCCACCTTCTCGAACTTGTCGGTGTACTGCCCGGAAAAAATCATGGTGATCGGCGCGCCGGCACGGACGTTCTGCAGAACCGTCCAATAGCAGTGCGAGGAAGCCGTGGTGGCCTCGGGTTCCACCTCGACGGTCAAATTCGTGAGGAGGTGCTTCGTCCGGGGGCCGCCCTCCGGGACCGTGAGCTGCTCGTAGACCGGCCTCACCTCGGCACTTCCCCGCAAGACGGTGCCAC
Organism: uncultured Acidimicrobiaceae bacterium; assembly: GCA_963779735.1. Lineage (GTDB taxonomy): Bacteria > Actinomycetota > Acidimicrobiia > Acidimicrobiales > RAAP-2 > Bog-473. The sequence continues at coordinate 240,411 of CAVZZJ010000006.1, read as the reverse complement.
CGGGTTCCGATCGCCAGGTCGCGTGTTCGAAGAGTGCCGACACTCCGTCCATCTCACCCTGGTCGAGAAGGGTGGCGTACGAATGAACGAGCGCCGATATATCCGTCAGGTCCGACATCCTCTCCTCCTGGCTACGGGGTACCAATTGCCGAGTTGCCGAATTGGAACGGTCGCATCCTCCGCCGCCGTGGAACCCTCATCTCGCGCCCTCTCCTCGAATCGGTGACTCGAGCTTGAGATCCTTACGACAAGTCAGGGGTTCGAGTGTCCCGGCCGGAACGCAGAAGAGTACCCGTGCGCTCTCTCGTCAACGCGCCATTACTGACGATCGACCCACCGTTGACGAGCACGTGTTCGATGCCGTGAGCACCCGCATACAGCCGACCAGCGCCTCCCGGAAGGTCGTAGCGCATGGTGACCTTCTCGCTGTCGACGGTCGAGGGATCGAGCACCACGAGGTCGGCGTGCCACCCTTCTTTTATGCAGCCGCGGTCGACAAGGCCGTACAGCTGGGCGGGAACGCTCGTGACCAGTCTGATCGCCTCCTCAAGGCCCAGCAGGGAGCGCCGCCGGACTGCCTCGCCGAGCACCACCGTGGGGTAATTGAACGACGCAAGCAGGTCCAGGTGAGCACCGGCGTCCGATCCCCCTATGACGGCGCGCGGATCCAGCCAAAGCTCGACGCGCGCTTTCCAGTCATCATCAGTTTCCACCGGCGGCAAACTCCCGAAGCTGGTGAGTAACTCGTCGGCCAGTACGATGTCGCAAAGGACATCCCAAGGGGCACGGCCCTGTTCCATGGCGATTTCCCCGACCGTATGTCCGCGATACTCCTCGTTCTCCGGTGCCACGACGTCGTAAATGGCCAACGCTCCCCAGTTGCTGAGGCCGACCCGGTTCTGCGGGCTCTGAGCCAGCTCGTCAAGATTGTCGCGCCACGCCTTGTCCCTGAACTTCTGCAGTTTGACCTCGCGCGGCAGACGCATAGCCTCTTCCCACCCGGGGATGGCATCGAGGAGGAAACCCGATGCGAACGAGAGCCGGACGCCGGACAAGATCGGAACGGTTAGGGCAACCACTTTTCCGCCCTTCGCTCGGGCGGCGTCACCGGCTTTGAGCCGAGCGCGAGCGGCCTTGAGGGTGGCGGCGTTCACCGTGAGGACGTTCCAGTTCAACGGCCTGCCTGCGGCGACAGACAGGTCGCCCATGAGTTCCACGGCCCAATCCTCGAACGGTCCGATCATGGGGATGAACTCCAATGACGTACCGTCGTACTGCCCCGCCACTTCTGCCAGGTGCAGTAGCTCCTTAGCCGATGCGCAGCGCGAAGGCACTGCGTCCCCCTCGGCGTCGTTGTGAGTGCGGGCCCACGAGGAAGAGAAGCCGAGACCGCCGGCTTCAAGACCGTCCTGCAGTAGTCTCGACATCGACGAGAGCTCGTCCGGCGTGGCCTCGCGCCGCGTCGCCTCCGCACCCATCACGACGCGGCGGATGGCGGAATGGCCGATCATGAAGCCGGCGTTGATGCCCAGTTGCGGCTCAACGGCATCGAAATACTCCGATGACGTTCGCCACGACCACGGAACGCCCTCGCGCAATGACTCGATCGGCATGCCCTCGACACGTGCGAGCATGCGCATGAGGTACTCACCGTCGGCAGGGTCCTTCGACAGCGGGGCGACCGAGAAGCCGCAGTTGCCCGCCAGTGCAGTCGTCACTCCGTGTAGTGGTGACGGTGTCAGGGCACCATCCCAGAACACCTGTGCGTCAAAATGGGTGTGGACGTCCACGAATCCGGGCGTGACCACCTTGCCGGTTGCATCGATCGTCGTCGCTGCCTCACCGGTGAGCTCGCCGACAACCGCAATCCGGCCGTCCTTCACCCCGACGTCGGCGCGGCGGCGCGGCGCACCGGTGCCGTCGACGACGTCGCCACCCTCAATGATCACGTCCAACATCAATGACCCCTGGCCTCGTGCCATGGGGCCGCTATTCCGCCGTCATTCACAGAGCATGGTCCCGCGGAATACTTGAACTTGACGTGACCCAACGCGAGCACACCAAATCGATCGCTCACTTCAACCCCCACATCGACTTCGCCCCGGGCACAATGCAGGGACAATCATGATCATAATCGGGTCGGCCCGGAACGGCAAACGACCCCATCCCTCACGTAGCTGTTCGATCGGTCACGACGCCATCTAGTCTTTTTCAGAGCGAAGCAACTAAAGAAAGTGCGGCCGGTTCGGATCTGCGCCCTTGCTGCGGCGCCTCGGTACTCCCTTGACCGCCATGGAGGCCCAACCGTCGATGGAGTAGGGAGGCGACCCCTCGACCACGGCAAGAAGAAGGATCCGGTCGACATCAGGCCCGAGATCCTGAGCCCCGACATGGGTCGTCATGCGATTGTCCGAAATGGCCACGTCACCTCGCTTCCACCTGAAGCGTGCGGAATACCCGGGCCGCGTCAGCTGGCCGAAGAGGAAATGGAGAACCCACTGGCTCTCGTCGGGAGATAGGTCTCGGATCCTTGTCGTGAATCGGGGGGTCACGAACAGCGCTCTCTCACCGCTCTGGAATGAGCCGCACAACCGGGTGAAGGCTGAGGCTGTGCTCGTGGATCGAGGCGCCACTGTGTGGGCCGAACTCGACCCCGTCTTCGTGCTCGGCCCAGAGCATGTCGACGAAATCGCGCACTTGGCTCGAGAGACCCTCATAGGCAGCAACCGAGTCGAACCAAACGGTGTCGCCGCCGAATTTCCGGCGCTATGTCGGACCGCAGGGTGAAGATGGAGGGCGGATTTACCGACGCACCATGGTCGAGGTCACCGAGGACGCGTACTGGCGGTGGAATGCCGAACTCGACGAGCGCGAGAAGTCCAGGATCTACATGGACCCGCGGGCGAAGAGCTACTACCAGAACGAGCACGGCCGCTCAGCGACCAACTGCCCGTTCTCGGGAATAGAGATGTGGCATCGGCTGCGAAGACCCAACCTCGACGACCTGCTCGTCGAGTGAGCGGATCACTAACACCCTACCGACTGCCCGTGTGCACCTCGACGCAAAGCCTCCCCCTGCTGAACGCATCAACAGATGCGATGCCGCTCGTTGATGGAATCTTCGGACTCACAGAGAACCTACCGCAGCGACTTCTGTTCGAGGGGTGAGGAGCGTTCGATCATGCCGTAGGCCTCCTCGGCATCCCACTGGAAGCGGACAATGCCCTGCTGGGTGGAGGGAAAGGCTGCTCGGCCGGTAGGCGGCTGGGCAATAGGGTTCACCGTCGTCACGTATGTCTCGCCCTTGATGCGCACGTCCCCGCGCTTGGTGCGGAGGGTGAACGAGATGTCTTCGCCGTTCGACAACCATCTCGTCTTCCACGGCGTCTCGACGAATTTCGCCGGGAGGATCTCGCCGTCGTCGAGCAGCCAGCCCTCGTGGTATCGAACTGATCCGTCTGGTCGTGGGTGGAAGTTGTCGATGCCAAAGGCACGGCCGCTGGCGAACTGGGCGGACATCCATACGTGTCCCATCCAGTCCGAGTAGTCGCTGCGCTGCATGGTTCCCTTGCGCCGGATCCGCAGTCCCCCACCGCGGAGCGAGACCGTCCTGCCGTCGATCTCGACCTCCCCGGTGGCGGTGCAAAGCTGCTCGAGACGGTGCTCGGTTGCCAGCGTGGTGCCCTCCGCCTCGTACATGCCGTTGACCCACGGCGCGACCGTCGTTTCGAACTCGATGTCGAAGTGGAGCGGTACGGTCGGTTCCGGTATGGCGGACGGGCCGCCGAATCGGTTGGCGATCTGGTCGTCGGTGGTCGTCTCGCCGGCCAGACCGTCGAAGGAAACCAGCCACCGGCGGAACGGTTCGAGGCATTCGAACCGCAGCGGCCCAGCACCTCGAACCCGCGACCGTCCCCGGTCGTCCCTGGCTGGGTGCGGCGGTGCGAAGCCGCGGACCACGAACACCCGACCACCGGGGAGTGCGGCATTTACGCTGATCATGTGCGCCTCGTCCCACCGGGCGCCCATGGCGTCGACAGCTACACGGGGCAGGGCGATCCGACCCTCGTCGTCCCACAGCCAGACGTTTGCTCCCTCCATGAATTGCGGTTCGGGCGCCTCGGCCACGACCTCGTCGACCGCGGGGTCCATGCCACCAGTGAGGTCCATCGTGTGCCTCCTCTGCCTACGTCAGGTCTGCTCTGCCGAACGGATGATACTGCGCCGTTGACGATATGTCATCAGTCATGCCAGGATATCAGCACCTAGGAACGCGGGGACAGACGGCATGACGTTGACACTGGTGGACGCGCTCGTCGGGCGGGCGATGGCCATGACCGGGCTCACCGACTTAGGCGCCGACGGCTGGCAGGTCGGCTTGGTACACCTCCTCGACGCCGTCGAGGAGGATCTGGGCGGGAATACCGATGCGGTACGAACCGTGGAGAGCATCATCACCGGACGGCTCGCGAGTCGGCTCCAGGTCGAGGCATGGTACTCGGAGCAGCACGGCGATAGACCCGCGCTGGTGGAGGGACCCCTGGTGATCGTTGGCTTGCCGCGGACGGCCACGACTGCTCTGCACTACCTGCTGGCCGTCGACCCGCAATTCCGGTACCCCCGCCAATGGGAGATGGCGGTACCCGTCCCACCGCCCGACCGGGAGGCAGAGCGGGACGACCCGCGGCGGACAGCGTCGGCTGGCATCGCTGATGTCCGCCATATCTCGTCAATCGACGGTCCGACCGAAGACGGTTTCATCCACGCACTGCACTTCGGCCACCAGGAGCTGGCTCTGCCGGTGCCGACATACTCGAGGTGGTGGCGTCAGGCTGATCTCTCTGGGACCTTCGACTACCAAGAACGCGTGCTGCGTCTCCTACACTCCCGGCGGCCGCCGCACCGCTGGCTGCTGAAGGCGCCCGCATACCTTTTCCATCTCCCCGAAATGAGCCGCCACTACCGGGGCGCGCGGTTCGTGATGACGCATCGCGACCCTGCCGCTGCGCTGCCGTCCACGTGCAGCGTCGTCCTGGACGCTCGCCGCAGCGTGCTCCAAGCCGTCGCGCTGGACAAGGCAGCCCTCGGCCAGGAGATGGTGACGCACTTCGCACAAGGCGTACACCAGGCCATTGAGGCCCGGGCGGCTATCGGCGAGGAGCGTTTCCTCGATGTGAGCCAGGAGGACATCGAGCGCGATCCCGTGGGCACCGCCGCCCGCATCTATGACTTCGCAGGACTCCAGCTGGCCGAGGACGTCAAGGCCGCGATGCGTAGCTGGGCTGCATCCAACCGGCCAGGCTCGCGCGGCGCGCACGTCTACACCGCTGACGAGTTCAGCCTGACCGCAGAGGTCATTCGCGCCGCATTCGACGACTACTGCGACAGATTCGCTGCATTCACCGCGCCTGCGGAAGCGTCCTGATGCCACTTGAGCCCGCCCCGTCTGCCCAACGTGCGGTAGCCATAGTGCAGTTCCTCGCCGAGCACCCGACAGAGGCACTACCGGTTGCCGAAATCGCGCGTTCGCGTCCGGCAGAGTCGCGCCACATGCCAAGCCGTCCTCCTGGCCTTGGAGGCGAACGACTGGGTGCAGCGCGACGTCTCGGGCGCCTATGCCCTCGGCACCGGGCTGATCGCGATGGGGATCGCCGCGCAGCGAGGTACGGCGATCGTCCAACTGCTCCGGAGGACGGTGGACGACTTGTACCGTGAGACGGGTCACGAGGCGACGGCGTCGATCCCGTCAGGTCGCGATCTCGTTATCGTGGCCCGCTCGGGACCGCACGAACCACTTACGGTGGCGATGTCGGTCGGCCAGGTGTTCCCGCTCGTGCCGCCGTTCGGGCTTGCCTTCGCGGCATGGGGTGAGGGCAACCTCGAGCGCTGGCTCGACCGTGCCCCGGAACTCGCCCGTTCGGCTCGCCCACGTTTGCGGGCGGCCGCGTCGATTGTGCGCGACCTCGGATACAGCGTGATCCTCGATCCGATCACGCGTCAGGCGCTGGGGGCGGTGGCTGATCGAGACGAAGAGGTGCGGAAGGTTCTGTCACAAGACGACCAACTCGCAATTCGTCGCGACGCCTCCTCGGCCCAGGTGTCATACGCGTCGGCTCCAGTGCTCACCGCCGACGAGCAGGTCGTCGCCCTCATTGGACTACTGCTGCGAACGAGCGATCCGCAGGGCTTCACCGCGTTCGCTGCAGCCGTCGGCGAGGCGGCGCAGCGAGTAAGCAACGCACTGACACCACGCGGGGAAGGAGTCGATCATTGCTCTGCGACAAAAGGATCCTCCTGACGGGCCCCGCGGGCAACATCGGATTCTCACTTGCCCGCGCCCTCGCCGTCGAGAACGAGGTGTGGGGCATCTCGCGCTTCGCTGACCTAGCCCAGCGAGCGAGGGTCGAGGAGGGCGGCGTGATCACGCGCCGGGTCGATCTCGGGATCGGAGAATTCGGCGACCTCCCCGACCACTTCGACTACGTGCTCCACCTGGGCGCGTACATAGTGGGCGACGACAATGATCGAGCGCTGCAGGTCAACGCCGAGGGAACTTCATCACCGCCGTCTTCGCTCACTTCGACGCCCAGGCGGGAACGTCCCCGTGGCCTGGCATGATCTCCTCATCGTTGCTATCTGGGGTGTTGCGGGCGCCCTTGTGGCCGCTCGCCGATGGAAGTGGTCGCCCCGCCGGGGTTGAAATCGAACGAGGCTGAGGATCCCGATCGTGATCATCCAACCTTGCCGGAGGCGGTGGGATCGAAGGTCTGTTTACATTGTGCGGTGAAGGCTCGTGATTACCCTGTTGAGTCCGGGGACCCTTGGGTCACCGGTGACGGGGCACACCAGAGCGTCTAGAGTCGTTTCCGCACACCTTGAGATCCATGCGAGGAAAGCCCCCGAAAAGGAGGTCACGATGGCCAGCGAACGCGCCAGGCCAATTCCGGGAGCCGTTTTCGCTGACCATGTCGCAAGTAGGCTCGAGACAAAGGATCTGGAGGCCACTTTGGCCACCATGGCAGTCGAATCGTGTGTCACCCGCCGGCCGACCCTGGACGGCGGCGTGAGGACCGTCGAGGTGCGCACCTTCTACGACGCGCTCATTGCCCGGGCTACGCACCGGCACTCACGGGCAAAGAAGGACCCGTCAAGGAAGCAATGACCGAAGGGTTCGACCATGTCACCCTCGTCGTGATCGACCTTGAGGAGGCCGAGGGCTTCTTCGGCGTCCTTGGCTTCGAGCGGGACAAGGCGGTGGTTGCGTCCGGCAAGACCATGGCCACGTTCATGGGGATCCCCGGATGGGAGTCCGATCACGTCACCCTCGTCCTCCGAGGTGCCCCGGTCCGCCAAGAGGTTCAGCTCCTTCGATTCCATCATCCGGCAGTGGAGATCGACGAACGGTCTGGGTACCTTGGCCGGTCGGGCTTCAACCATGTCTGCTTCCGGGTGGACGACCTCAATGAGACCCTCGGGCGTTTCGCCGAACTCGGTCACGTCCCGAGGAACGCCGTGATGGACTTCCACGATCGGCGGTTGGTCTTTCTCGACGGACCGGCTGGCGTGGTCATTGAGCTGGCCGAGTGGAAAATCACCCCGCCCGTTCCGGGGAGTCACGACAACGGCGGTCCCGGCTCGATCAAGTGAGAACCTGGGGAATGGCTCAATTAGCTCCGGCCGGATTCTCCGTGCACCCGGTGGTGGTCGCCGATGGCGCCGATCCCTGGCGTCAATGTCCGCACGGCGCCATCCAGGAGACTCCGGGTCCGCGGACGGCCACTCGAGGTGGAAGTCGTTGTGGGCGCTCAGGCAACGTAGCCAAGCCGGTCGTCCTTCACCTTGAGGGAGTTTTGGCTCCCGAACTCTCCGGCGTGAGGAGTTTGGGACACGTGCCGAGATACCGGCCTCGACAAGAACATGGCCACAAGCGATCAGACTGTACTCGTCGCCTCAATCCGGCCCGCCGCGTGTCGGGCGGCGACATATCCGAATACGGTCGTGTTAGCGATGCTGGCACCAGCGCCGAGGTAGAACCGGCCCATGACGGTCGCGGTCATATTGCCGGTCGCATAAAGGCCTGGGATCGCTTGGTCCGCCTGGTCGAGGACCTGCGCGTACTCATTGGTCACGACACCACCCGAGGTGCCCACATCGCCGGCATAGATCTCCGTTGCGTAGTAGGGCGGATTGTCGACCGGCCCGACCGCCGGGTTCACCTTACTGCCCGGATCCCCGAGTACCCGGTTGTACTGAGACTCGCCACGATGGAACTCGGGATCGAGCCCCCTGACAGCATGCTGGTTGAAATACTGCACCGTGGTCGCGAGCGTTGCCGGGTCGACGCCTATTTGGCCGGCCAATCCCTCGATGGAGTCGGCCTTCTTGATCCAGCCTTTGCTGACGAATTCGGCGGGCATCCGTCCGGGCAACACCGACGTGAATTCCCGTAGCTTCGGCATGCCTTGGGCCCAGACGCGGTTGCGACGAAAGTGGTCGTCAAAGATGAGCCATGCCGGCACGGCGTCGTTGGCGTACATGGCCTTGGTTACTTCCACATACGAATTCGACTCATTGCAGAACCGTCGACCGTGCTTGTTGACGTACATCGACCGTGCGTACTGCCGGGCCACGGCGAGACCAGACCCGAGCTCCCAGCGGGCGGTGGGGTTCCACACTGCTTCATCCATGTAGTCGGTCTTGGCCCCCAGCGCGATGGCCGCCGACAGGACCTCGCCGGTGTTCCCCATGTTGGCCATCGTCCAGGTACCGTCGCTCGGTTGCGTTTCAGCGCTGAACTTCATGCGCATTTCTGGGTTGCGCTCGAACCCGCCTGCCGACAGCAACACGCCTCGCTCTCCGCGGACCACCACCGGGAGCCCGTTGCGGTTGGCCCGCACACCGACTACCCGGCCATCCTCCACGATCAGCTCCTCCACCCCGGTGTCCAGCCACACGGGTATGCCAGCATCGACGAGGATCTTGGTCAACTGCCCCACCAGCGACATTCCGTTGGTGAGCAGATCCTCGCCTCTTCTCGCCGATAGGAGCGTCCGCGCCATTACCCGCAGAGTCGTCTGGAAGGACTTCCAAGAGCGGTTCCACACAGGCAGGTTCCGCACCTCGTTCGTCATGACCGCCATCCCGATGCTCCGTGCCATACCGGGATTGATCTTGTCTTGCCACGCACCCAGCTGGCGGCCGTCCCACGGGACCCCCTCGACCGCCCGGCCGCGGGCATTGCCTCCCGGGCGATTGTCGTAGTAGTCGCTATAGCCCTCACACCTCACGAGGCGGACACCCTTTCCCTGAATGAAGGACAGCATCTCGGGCCCATACCTGAGGAACGCTTCGCGTCGCTCCATCGACGAACCCTGATCCGGTGGACCCACTACCGACTCGAAGTACTTCAGGCCGTCCTGGTAGGAATCGCTTATCCCTTCCGCTCGCATCAGCGGATTGTCAGGAATCCAGATGATGCCGCCGGACATCGCGGTTGAACCACCGATCACCGATTGCTTTTCGATAATCACCGGCTTGAGCCCGACATCCGCAGCCGCAAGCGCGGCAACGATCCCCCCGCCTCCGCTGCCAACGATCACCAAATCGAACGTCTCGTTCTCCGACACCATGCTCTCCCCCGATCTCCTCGTCGACGTACCTTCTACCCCCTGCAGATTAACCAGGTCGTCGAGACTCCCGCTCGTCCGCACCCACCCCCCGGAATTCCGAGAACCCATACCAACGAAAACCCAGACCAATTCTCCTTGTGGTCCACCCAACGGGGTCAACCGCACAAGGAGACGCCAAAGAAGGAAGACCGGGGAAGGCCCCGAGGCGGACGGGGGACGGGAGGGAGGGGCCGACCCCGAGGTACGTTTGGCCGACCGAGCACGCAGGGGGCACCCTTCCAGCCTCTGTCCTTGACGGCCTGGGCGAACTCGGTGCCGGCGATCGCGAGCCCGACGACACCGAGGAGCACTTCGACGGCCCACGCGGCACAGAGCCACACGCCGGAGAGTCCTAGGATCAGTCCGTAGGGCACCCGGGACAAGAGCCACAATGTGATGCCGACGAGCAGCTTCATCGCTACATCTTCAAAGACTAGGCAAGCTGGGTCATTCTCCATCCCCCTTGAACGGCGGCTAGTTTTCTTGCATGGACCCCCAGCCGAACATTCTGCTAATCATGACCGATGAGGAGCGCTACCCCCCCTCCTACGAGGTCGACAGCGTGCGCGCCTTCCGCAACTCCCAGCTAACTGCCCGAGAGTCGATCAGATCACGTGGGCTCGAGTTCCACCGGCACTACGCCGGTTCAACGGCCTGCACGCCCAGCCGGGCGACACTCTTCACCGGCCAGTACCCCTCGCTTCACGGAGTGACATCCACGGACGGCACGGCCAAGCAGAACTCCGATCCGGGCATGCACTGGCTCGACCCCGACTCTGTACCCACGATGGGCGACTGGTTCCGGGCCGGTGGCTACCGCACCCACTACCGGGGCAAGTGGCACGTCTCCCTCGCCGATCTGACAATTCCGGGCACGCACGAGGGGCTCATGGCCTCCGACGACGATGGCAACCTGCTGCCCGAGGCAGTCGCCGCCTACCGGAAGGCCGATCGTCTCGACCCATTTGGGTTCTCCGGGTGGATCGGCCGTGAGCCGCATGGCGCCGCCAAATCCGACTGCGGGACGGTTCGAGATGGCGTCTTCGCCACGCAGGTGGTGGAGCTGTTCGACGACCTGGCTGCTGCTCGCACCGAAGGTCCATGGCTGACGGTGGCTTCTTTCGTGAACCCCCACGACATCGCCTTCTCGGGGTTCGGGTGGGAGCAGATGCTCAAGTTCGGCCCACCCGACGACTCTGTACCCGAGGTCCCCGAGCCGCCCTCTCAGTCCGACCCGTTCGCCGGCCGGCCGGCCTGCCAGGAGGCGTTTAAAGCGGCCTGGCCTCAGATGATCTTCGAAACGGCCACGGACCTCGGCTACCGCCGGCTCTACTACTACCTGCACAAGCTGGTCGACCAGGCGATAGGTCGCATCCTCGAGTCGCTAGAGGCGAGCGGCATGGCGGACGACACCATCGTTGTGTTCACCTCTGACCACGGCGACCTGCTGGGGGCACACGGTGGCCTGATTCAGAAGTGGTGCAACGCGTTCGACGAGGCCACCCGGGTACCGCTGCTGATCGCCGGTCCCGGTATCTCCCCATGCGGCGACGGGGTCACCATCCCCAGCAGCCATGTCGATCTGATCCCCACCCTTCTCGGCCTGGCCGGCATAGATGTCGAGCGTGCAGCCGCAGGGGTGGCCGCACGCCATGACGAGGCCCAACCCCTGCCGGGCCGGGACCTGAGCGCAATCGTCCGTGGCACGACCGACTCGGCTTCGATTGAGTCACCGATCTACTTCATGACGGAGGACGACGTCACCCGGGGCGTGACCCAGGTGAACATCCTCAGCGGTGCGCCGTTCGAGCCCGTTGCCCCGCCGATCAACATCGAGTCAGTGCTCGCAACGTTGCCGACCGGCGAGGGCGGCGCTCGGGAGCTCTGGAAGCTGAACCACTACTACGAACGCCTCGACGACTGGTACGCGGCCCAGGGCATTGCGCCGAACCCATTCTTAGCTCCGGCCGCCGAGCCCGAATGGGAGCTGCACAACCTGACCGCTGACCCCGAGGAGCGCCACAACCGGACCTTCGAAGATCCTGCGGCGGCGTCGACCATGAGGTCGGTGCTCGAAACGGAGCGGGACGCGAAGCGCCTGATCCCGAGGCTGCGGAACGCCACCCCATAGGCCACTCCTCGGGGATTGAAGCGAGGACGAGATCATGCGATCGGGACAATGGTCGAAGAAGAGCCCTCGGCGTGTCCCACATGTCCCCGACCGAGCAAGCCGTCCGGCTGGTGCACCCGCGCGGCATCGGCGAGAAGTCGATGGATAGTGGACCTGACTGGTTTCGGCGGTGTCAGACGATCGCACCGCCGCCGTCGACGAGCAAATCGATGCCGTTCACATAGCTCGCCTCGTCCGAGGCCAGATAGACGACTGCTGCCGCTATGTCGTCAGGACGGCCTGCACGCTTTGCGAGGTTGCCGGCACTCACACTGTTGCGCACCTGAGACAGGGTGGCCTCGTAGTCGACTTCGTCGGGAGGCGGAAGCACCCCGCCATTGAGCATCTTGACCCAAATCGGTGACTCAATGGGTCCCGGAACTATGCTGTTGACGCGGACCCCGTTGTTCGCCTGACCGCACTCCACGGCGAGAGACTTCGAGAACGCGAGCACGCCTGCCTTGCTGGCTGCATAAGCTGTCGCTCCTGGCGTTCCCTGAATTACCGTAGAAGATGAGATGTTCACAATGCAGCCGCGTCCCGTCTTCGCGAGCAACGGAAGGGCGTGCTTGCAACCAAAGAACTTTCCGTCCATATCGACTGCAAACTGCCAACGCCAGTTTTCATAGGTGGTCTGGCCGATCGGAGTAAGGACGCAGACGGCTGCGATATTGGCGAGGATGTCGAGTCCGCCGAGGCGGGTCTCGACCTTCCCGAGGACGTCGACCCATTCAGCTTCGCTCGTCACATCCAGGTGAAAGTATTCTGCCTCGCCACCCGATCGGTTGATCTCGTCACAAACCGCCTGTCCGCCTTTGTCGTCAATATCGCCAACGACAACGCGGGCACCCTCGGCCGCCATCATCACAGCTGTTGCGCCACCGATGGCGCCAGCACCCCCCGTAACCAGCGCAATCTTGCCCTGGAGCCTGTTCATTGATCCCTTAGCTTATCTCGCTCCGATTTGATACGCAGTGAAGATACGTGACCATTCTCCTTCGTCATAACCATCACCCAGCGTTTCGCAGCGGACGGAAGAATGACCTCAGTTCGCTCGTCAGGGCATCCGGTTGCTCAGCGAAGCCGAAATGACCGCCCCGTGGCATCAGGCTCCAGCGCTGAAGGTTGGTGCCTGCCGCCACGATCGAGTGCGGCACGAGCATCACTTCCTTCGGGTGGATTGCGAAGCCGGCCGGCACCTCGACCGCCGGCACACGGTCGTGAAGGGGCCTGGTGGGACCTGAGTTGAAATTGTCCCAATAGATGCGCAAGGAAGTACCGATCGTACGCGTGAGCCAGTAGATGGATGCCAGCGTGCACAGGAAATCCCGATCGAAAGCAGAGAGCACGTCGCCGCCGCAATCGCTCCAGGACCGGCGCCGTTCCCATAGCCAAGCTCCAGTCCCGACCGGCGAATCAACGAGCGCATAGGCGAGTGTCTGGGGATCGTTGCTCTGGACGGTGAAATGGCTCACGATGAGCCCCTGAGTTTCCGCCTTACGCGCGAGCATCCACCGCTCTTCTGGAGCGTACTGGTCCGGCTTGATCCCGGAAAGGTCGAGGCCTGGGAAGATCGGGATCGTCGTGAAGACGCCGATGACCTGTTCCGGGTGGGCATGGGCAAGCCGGAGCGAGATCACTGCGCCCCAGTCTCCGCCGCCCACGGCAAAACGAGAATAGCCGAGTACTTCAGTCATGAGCTTGGTGAACAGCTCGGCGAGCCGCGGCACGTTAAGCCCTGTGGCGGTGAGCGGCGTCGAAAAACCGAATCCCGGCAGAGAGGGAATGATCAGGTCAAACGAGTCCGCGGCGTCGCCGCCATTCGCGGCTGGATCCGACAGCGGACCGGTCAACGCGTGAAAATCCATGAACGTCCAGGGCCAGCCATGGAGCAACAGCAAGGGTACGGGGTTGGGGCTCTTGCCACGCACGTGGACGAAATGAAGCGGTATTCCGTCGATCGTCACTCGGAAGTGCGCCAGTCGATTCATCTCCCGTTCCTGCGCGCGCCAGTCATAGTCCTCTCGCCAGTAGCCGATCATGTCCTCGAGCCAATCCCGCTCGACACCGTAGCGCCAATCGGCATTGTCCAAATCGTCCGCCCATCGGATTCGAGCAAGGCGCTGGTGTAGATCTTCGAGGTCCGCGTCTGGTACGGCAATCTCAAAAGGCTCAGCCACCATTTTGCTCGCCCCTACTGAAAGTCTCGTTCCTGTTGGCTCGCTCGCATACGGTCATGGTCGAAATCCTTCGCATTTTGGACATCTCCTCGTTGGAAGAACGCATTAAAGACCCCGACACCTTCCCCCAAGGACTGATTCTTGACAAGCTACTGCGCTTTTACTCAGAGCAGGCGAACGAACCGGTCGGAGCGGGCACTCGAGCTCGGCACCGAAGCCGACGACGCTCTCGAAGAAGGAGTCGATCGACGACGCGGGGTTCGACGCCCCCACCTACGTCTGAAATCCGCCGACTCCGTCGCTAGTGCGAATGCTGGAGTTCGGCATCGCGACTGTCCGCTCAGGTCTTTACCCGGAGCGGCCGGAGAGTCAGTTCGGGGAGAGCCAACCCGCCAGGCTGCGACCCACCGACTCGGATGGGTTCAGCGTAGGCAGTCCCGAGGAGATCGAACGATACGATTAGAAGGTGGCGTGACGCAGCCCTTCGCTCGGTGGGCGTGGGTATCGCCGATCGCTGGCGTCAGCCTAGGCCGGGGTTGTAAGGGCCCTTGGTACCGTCGGCGGCCTGGCTAAGGGCGACGGTGTCTTCGTAGTACGCGCGCAGTTCCTTAATACGACCGTCCTTGATAGTGAGAACCTCCACCATGTCGACGGGGACAGCCCTGCCGGTGACCTTCGAGACGCCCGTCCACTTGGCGAGCGTGATCACGGTGTCGCCGCCACCATCGATGTACTTGAGCTCGACGCCGGCGGAGATGTCCCACAGATCGCGGAATTGCTCGCCCATCTTGAAGAACGCGTCGTACCCGCGATACGTGCCGCCGTGAGGGATCGTGGGCGACGCGTAGAAGACGACATCGGGATCGAGTATGGCCTTTATCTCTTCCAGGCGATTCTCAGAGGCGTGCGCATCGCTCTCGTCGAGAGCGGGGACCATCAGAGTCTCGAACCGCTTGACAACGTCGACGTTCTCCTGCGACACGGGCTCAGGCTAGCAGTTCCACCCGAACCATCGTTGGGCATTGTCCGCGCCGCACGTAGGACTCAGACGCCGAGACCGTCGAGCCTCTCCCTGACGTGGTCCGCTTACGCGTTGCCTCGCCGAGCCTCGCTCAGGTGCAGAGTCGCGCCATGGGGCGCTCGATTGCGCAGTGGGCAACCTCGATATCATCAGTCTTAGCTCGTTGGCTGGGCCCGGTCGCCGCGTGGAACCGATTCGACTGAGCCCTCCTGGTCTTCGGGGTCGCCGAATCAATAGGTCAGAGCTCGAAGCTCGCGCTGCGCGAACTCAGATGTTGACGTCGCTGTTGATCCCTCACTTGATCGCCCAACCTTGCGCGTTCGCGGCGTATCTCCTCTGGGGTGCGCTCCGTCTGTCGGTCGCCCGACCTTGCGGCGAGACCGAACCCCGTGTAGACCACGCGTCGCTCGGCTGAGACCGGTGGCCGACTCATATGGAGCGTGCATGAGGAGTGCACGGTAACGTCGCCTGTCCGCGTTGGCAAGGGCAGTCGAGGTAGATCGAGACCCTCCACACCGAGGGGAGTGATGTTCGCTCGATGTGAACCTGGGACTACACCGAGCTCTCCATTGTCACGTCCTGCGCCTGTTACCGAGATACCGACGGTCAGGCCGCAGCAATGACGGCTGTGACCACCCATTGCGCAATCCTTGTGCCAGCTCACATCGGAGATGCCCTCAATGACCTGTACTTTCTTGAGCAACCCTTCGGCCGAATCGCCATCGTCAGGATCGCGCTGCAGATACTCGTCGTCGGTGAACGTGCCGATCATCGCGAAGCGTTCGCTGTGCAACAAGGTGCGAAGGGCCGGCGACTTCTGGTTGAATCCCAGAATCCGCGCTGGGTACCACTCCCCCACTTCGGTTTGCGCCCACCACGAGGCACCGTCATCGCGGTCGGCGGCTGCGATGGCATCGTCGAGATCACGACTTACGGCCGCCATTTCGGCTTGGCCGAAGACTCCTTCAATATGCAAGAAACCTGCTTGGGCGAGAAAGTGGCCCATCTCGTCTGGATCGGAATCGATCGTGAACGACCGTCGGAGTTCCAGCGGAGCGCCGTCCCTATCACAGAACCCGATTGTGCCTGGCTCGTACACGGCGCGGTCGTCGAACAGGCAACGGAGTACGGGCTCCCACTCCACGAACGCGTCGACGCTGCCGATCCGGATGTCTGCACGCCCGGACATCACCAATCCGAATGTTGAGACTGTGTCATTCGTCATTCACCAACTCGGAGAATGCAAAGGGATCGAGTGCGGCAACCAATGCTTCACCTAATCCGTGGCGGACGTCGAGTGCCCCATTGCTCGGGACGAGGGTGAACTGCTCCCCCTCCACGTCAAAGCTAAGGGGAAGGAGCCCGAGGCGGATCGCTGCCCGACCCGCTTCGGCTCCGCGTGAGTCGACGAGTCCCGGTAACTGTTCGTCGACGAATCTGCCAAGATCGACCGAGAGGACGTCGCTGTCAGAGCGTGTGCGGAAGTCAATTGTGGTCATGTCGCCTTTCCTTGAGCAGATGTACGGAGCAGCGGATTTCAAAGCTCGAACTGCGGCACCAATGGGTACCCCTTTTCGACCACTAGACTATATTCCAACGGTATATAAATACCAACCGCTCTGGGAGACCTCCTTGATGGCCACTTCGGTTGCATTGCCCAACTCCGTTCGTCCCTTCGTCCCACCGCCACCTCCGAAAACCCCGAAATCGGCGGGAACCCGGCGGCGCCTCTTGGACCTCGCCGGGCAGCTGTTCGTCGAGTATGGGTACGACGCGGTGTCGATGCGCGACATCGCTTCGGCGGCAAAGCTAACCAAGGGCGCCGTCTACGGCCATTTCCGCTCAAAGGGTCAGCTCCTCGTCGAGGTGATCCGCTGGAAGATCGCCGAGCGTGACCAGGCAATTGATTACGTCGAGGTCCGCGCCAGCCTCGAGCGCGGGGCCGCGCTGATCCACGAAGAGACCAGCCGCGACACCCGCCTGCTCGAAGTCGATGCTGCGGCGGCAGCTCGTCACGATCCCGAGGTCGCGGCCGGCCTCAGGAGCCTTTACCTGGAGCGTCACGCCAGAATATGTGATGCGATGTCCGAACTTGCCGACCCCGATACCGCAGCCTGGCTGGTCACTGCCCTCACGGCGGGAATTGGCATGAAAGAGTCGACCGGGCTGCCGTTGCCGGCCGCTGGCCGGCTGACCACCGCCATCTTGGCGGCGCTCAATGGGCTCACCTCTCAGCAGGGAGACGACGCTCTGGTTGACTAACAATCGCAACTTCCCAAGCAAGCCGTGGCATGACTTCCCCCTACCTTCGCCCCGCGTCCCGACCCCCTCCCAACGCCACGGTCGGTTCGACCTTCGATGTCGTATCCCGCAATGGTCTGAAGCTGCGTTGGGCATATCTCTACCGACGCTGCCAGTTCCCCCAAGGTGAGATCGACCGGTGGTCGCGGTGGACGGCGCAGGCCGGCCATAAGGTACGCGGTGGCTTCTCTGGGTATCCCGTCGGACGGCCTCCCTCGGGGTCGGCCTCCCTGTGTCGACTTCCGGCCGCTCTGGCGGGCATGGATGAGTTACCGCCGCGACCCCCACCTTGGCAAGGTGGTCTGGTCCATCTCGTTTGCGGGTCGACCGCTAAGAAGCTACGACGGGTAACCGGTACCAACCGCGAACTGTCGAGGTGTGGGCTTGGACCGCTTTGTCGTAGTCGACTTCCCAGTGCTGCCAGCGTTTCAGTACCTCATCGAGGGCGACCCGTCCTTCTAACCGGGCCAGAGCTGCCCCGAGGCAGAAGTGCAAGCCGTAGCCGAAACTCAGGTGGTGGTCGATCTTGCGGTGAATGTCGAACGTGTCCCCGTCGGGGAAGCGGCGGTCGTCCCGGTTGGCGGCACCGTTTAGCATCAGCACCACGCTTCCTTCGCTGACTACATGGCCATACCATTCGACGTCACGGGTGACGTAGCGGGCCTGTACCGGTGAAGGCGCCTCGTAACGGAGCACCTCCTCAATGACCTGCGGCACAAGGTCCCGGTTCTCAGCAACTTCCCGCAGTTGGTCGGGATGCTCGGCTAGCACCTTTCCGGTCCATCCGATCAGACGGGTCGCCGTCTCGTTGCCGGCGGCTGCCACATTGTTGACATACACGAGGATCTCAGCGTGTGTGAGTTTGCGCCGGCTGCCGTAGTCGTCCTCGAACTCGGCGTTGAGCATCTGGGTCATCAGATCGTCCGAGGGGTGCTCGGCCCGCCAGTCGATGTAGTCGGCGAACATCTCTTCGGCCTTGGAGAGAGCTTCCATCATGTCGAGCCTCGGCTTGCCGTCCTCGTTGAGCGTCAGGCCCTCGTCAATGGCATCCCTGATCGCCTCCTGGTCTTCCTCGGGGATGCCGAGGAGCATTCCGATCATCCGCATCGGCATCTGTGCACCCAGGTCTCGGATGAAGTCGAATCCACCCGAACCAATCAGCGGATCCAGTGCGCTGGCACAGAACTCCCTCGCCTTGGGCTCAACGGCGAGCATCTTCTTCGGCGTGAAGACCCGTGAGAGGATGCTGCGGTGAACGTCGTGGATCGGCGGGTCTTCGAAGAGGGTGTTCCCCGGAGGAATCTCGACGCCCTGCTCCACTACTGCTTTGATGATCTCGAGCAGCATGCCCTTCGCCGAGCTATAAGTCTTCCAGTCCGTCAGGCCCTTCTCGACGTCATCGAAGCGACTCAGCGCGTAGAAGCCGTGCTTGGCGTTGTAGTAGAGCGGCGCCTCTTCCCGCAAGCGCCGCCACACCGGGTACGGATCCCTGTCGATCTCGAAGTCGTAAGGGTCGTAGTAGACATCGCTGGCCTTCACTACGCTCATGACTGCATCACCCCGATCATACTGACAACCACTCGCACGCTACTCGAATCGGGGGCCGTTCCCTACCGCGGCCCTCGCACCATTCCTTCCAATACCGCGGAGTCGACGCCTTGCTCTCGACACCGCGGTATTGGAAGCTCTCTTTGACGAAGGAGTCGTCCCAGCAAGACACCGCTGTGGATGCGGCGCCTTTAGGGGAGGAGATCCTTAATGAAGTGTCCATCAATCATGACGGCGGACACATTGGCGGATGGGTCTTCCAGCACGCTGATGTCACGTGTCGGGTCTGCGTTGACGACCACAAGATCGGCCAATGCTCCCGGCTCAACCGTCCCGATTTGCCCCGCCATATTCAACAGCTCCGCACCGTGTCGAGTTGCCCAACGCAGTACATCGCGGCGGGAGATCCCAACCTCCTCTGCGTAGATCGTAAGTTCGGAGGCATAGACACCAAGGGAGTGCGGGAAGAAGCCAGACCCATAGTCGTCCCCAACGAGAATCTTCACGCCAGCTTCGTTGGCGATCGGAAGCATTTTCGCAACGTTGTCCCAATCCTTCTTGGCGTCCCATCTCGCAAACAGCGCGTTGCCATCCAGACCGACGGAGGTGGCCACCTTCAGGAATTTCATGGAGGGTACCCAGAAGGTTCCGTGGCTCACCATTAGATCGATTATCTCTTCATCGATCTCATCGCCGTGGTCGATGACGTCAATGCCACCCTCAATGCACCGAATGATGTGATCATGATCGACGCAGTGTCCTCGCACCATTACACCGAGATCATGAGCTGACTGGATGATAGCCGCAAACTCATCATCCGTGAATCCTCGGGTATTCCCGTTGACGACTCCGTGCCCACCCGTGGGAAAGATCTTGATGATCTCGGCACCTCGTTTTATTTCGGTCCGAACTGCCTTGCGCATTTCATCGGCACCGTCCGCGAACACGTCACCGCCGAGGTTTCCCAATTCGTACCACCAATTGGCGACGTCGTTATCATGCGCGGTTGTATTGATATTGCGACTCGACGCAAGGATGCGAGGGCCATCCATCACCCCAAGCGAAATCGCGAGTTTGAGTTGTGCGTCAATGGCGTCCGCACATCCCGCACCGACGTACCCCGTCCATCCAGATTGCAGAAGAAGTGAACAGGTCCGGATTGCTTGGGCAAAGAGGACGCCGATGGGCCACTCGACGCGGTTGGGAATCCCCATCGTCCGGCTGGCGCTAGTGGCAAAACCCAACTCCGGATGAAGGTGGGCGGTAATGAGGCCAGGAATCAATGTCCGTCCACTCATCTCAATAACGCGATCGTCTTCCGAAGCCGCGACCGGCCCTTCGACCACTTCCGTGATCTTTGTGCCTTCCACAACTACGGTCATGTCGGTTTGCATCGGACCGGCACCGTCGAAGAGGTTTGCACGGTCGAACACGATTTTGGGCAACGTTCCACCTCCACTTTCGACCACCGCCAACGTACTATTACCATTTGGTATTTTCAATCGAAATGCCGCAGCCCGAGGTGGGTCGTGGGACGGCTTCCTGTAGACGCCGTCCCGATGAACGCGTGGAGACGTAATCGCTAGAAAGGAAGGCTGGAGATGCGGCTTGATCTCGTCCTGCCCAACGAGGGCGACTACATGGTAGAAGCAATGAACTCGGGTCCCCACTTCGAAGCAATGGGCTGGGGCGGCTTGTGGCTTTCGGATCATCTGCTGGGCATATCCGAAGACCACCTGCACAAGCAGAAGTGGCTCGACATTATGGTTTCCATGGCGCACCTCGCCGCCCAGACAAGGCGAATCCGCGTCGGCTCGGGAGTGTTGGTACTGCCGTACAGGAATCCCGTGCTGACCGCCCGGATGGTGGCCAGCTTGGACCACCTGTCCGGCGGTCGGATCGATCTCGGTGTCGGTGTCGGCTGGCTCAGTCGTGAGTACCAGGCGCTCGGCGTCGGTGGGATCTTCGATGAACGCGGGTCGTACGCAAATGAGGTTCTAGAAGTTATTTTGACCTGTTGGAAGGGCGGCACGGTCTGGTTCAAGGGCACGTGGTTCGATGTCCCACCCGTCGTCTTCGACGCGCCGCCGCTGCAATTGGGGGGGCGGGTTCCCCTCTGGGTCGGCACCCTCTCCACTACAGGCGCGCCCATCCAACGGGTGGCGAAGTACGCCGACTACTGGCATCCGAGCGAAGCCGACACTGAGGGACGATTACTGACACCTGAGAGATTCCGAGAGACCGGCGAGCGGCTGGACGAACTGGCCGGACGGAGAATCCCCCGAACAATACGGCTGCGGTGTAACGGCGACCCTCAGGAGAAGGTCGACCTCTTACATCGCTTCGCCGAAGTTGGCTGCGTGCAAGCGGCGTGCTCGTTCTTGAGCGGCTCGCCCACCTTCGCCGAGTTCGACCGCACCGCTACCCGCTTCTTCGAGCTCGCCGCAAGCCTCCACGAGGTGTGAGTAGTGTCAGCTTGGGCGAACCGCAGGCGAGAGCCGTCGGCAATGGCTGCCGCCGTGCCCGTCGTGGCAATCGCACAGCGACTTCGCGTCGAGGTCCATTCATGCCCATAGTGGCTAGGGAGCTCGCCTTCGTCCGGTAGCCGCCGACCCCTCGGTGAGGAACCCCCAAATCCTGCGCACCAGTGATGCGGCCAGCGAGTCTGGTCAGATCGGAGGAGTCTCGCAGCTGCGACGGACCATATGCAGTCAAGCCCCGAGACGCTCGAGCATTTCGGTGGCGCGCTCAAGGCTGCGGCGGGTCGCCGAAAGGTAGCCCTCGGCGGCGATCTTTGGCCCGACGAGCTCGAGGTCGAACATGCCCTCGTAGCCGGCGCCAAGGATCATGTCGAGCAACCGCTCGAGAGGGATGTCGCCGTCCCCTATCACCGATCGGTCCGGGCTCGTCGTGGATCCGATTTTAAAGTCACTTATCTGGACGAGCGCGATCCGATCGACATTCTCGCGCACGAGCTTCTCCAACCCTCGCTCGTACCAGCAGCATTCGAGTTCGAGGATTACGTCCGTCCCTGCCCGTCGGGCCACCTCAAGGGTGTCCCGCAGCGTGAAGATGAAACCGTAGTCGAGCCGTAGCGAGTTGGTCGGCTGAATGGCAAACCGCACGCCGAGCTCGGCAGCGCGCGTCACGATGGGCGCGATTTGCTGGCAGAAGTTGTCGGCTGCCTCCTCCCACAGCCGTGACCCGATGCTGCCGGTGATCGCGAGCCACACCAGATCCGACCCCATGGCGGCACCGAACTCGAGTGCCTCGGACAACACTCGCCACTCGCAGCACACGTTCGACGCGCGCAGTCCGCTGTTGGCGACCAGCTTCGTGTCCCACCGGATCGCCTCGAGCTTCGGCGAGATCATCCCGACGTTGGTGACTCCGAGCTCTCTCCAAAACTCGATCTCCTCGACGAACGGAAGCGGCCCGGCGCACTCCTCGTCGACCGAGATGCGGGGATGTACCGAGAGGGTCACGAGGACTACCGTGCTCCGAACGCGAGGCCGAGCCGTCGTGGGATCCACGACCGGGTGCGGTCGTACCGGGGGGGCCCGGCGGGAGCGCGATCCGCTTTGGAGTTACGGTTGCCCGCGAAACGCTCGAGCAGTCGGTCGAGTTGGATCTTCAAGTCAGCGCGGACGGGCCGGTGTGCGGGCACCATTGACGGGCGCAGCATACTGAATGCTACCCTGCAAGTCGAGGTCGGGGCTCGCGTGCACGGGTAACGAGGAGGAACACTGTGGCCATCGATGCCGTCAACGACGTGCACTGGGACCCGTACGACATCGAGATCTACCGGGACCCGTACCCGGTCTTCCGCCGGCTGCGCGAGGAGGCGCCGCTCTACTACAACAAGCGGTTCGACTTCTACGCGCTGAGCCACTACGCAGACGTCGAACGGGTGCTGGTGGACCGCGCATCGTACAGCTCGGCTCGGGGCGCCTCGCTCGACCAGATTAAGGCCGGCACGACGTTCCCGCCCGGCAGCTTGATCTTCGAGGATCCGCCAATCCACACACATCGGCGACAGATGCTGTCGAGGGTGTTCACGCCGAAGCGGATGAGCGGTCTCGAATCGAGTATCCGGGGCTTCTGCGCCCGGTGCCTCGACCCGCTAGTCGGCGCCGGTCGGTTCGACTTCATGGTGGACCTCGGCAACACGATGCCGATGCGGATGATTGGCATGCTTCTGGGGATCCCCGAGCAGGATCAGGACGCCATCAAGGTGTGGGCGGACAGCACCCTCGAGTCCAAGCCTGGCGAGCCCTGGGAACCTCCGGAAGACCTCGTCGACGGCGAGGTCTTCGCCGAGTACGTCGAGTGGCGAGTCAAGCATCCCTCCGACGACCTGATGACCGAGTTGCTGCAGGCGGAGTTCGAGGACGGGACGGCAACGCGTCGCCGGCTCACCCGCGGGGAGATCCTCACCTACGTCAACGTGCTGGCCGTCGCCGGCAATGAGACCACCGGGCGGCTGATCGGGTGGATCGGCAAGCTCCTCGGAGACCATCCCGATCAGCGACGCCTACTCGTCGAAGATCCCTCACTCATACCGAGCGCCGTCGAGGAGATCCTACGCTACGAGCCCCCGGGGCTGGCGGCCGCCCGCTACGTCACCCGCGACGTCGAATTCTGCGGGCAGACCGTGCCCGCCGGCAGCACTCTCCTTCCGCTTCTTGGCTCGGCGAACCGTGACGAGCGGCGGTTCCCCAACGGCGACGCCTTCGACGTCACCCGCCCGAACACCCAGCACCTGACGTTTGGGCTCGGAATGCACTTCTGCCTGGGCGCGTCGCTGGCGCGGGCCGAAGGCCGCATCGCTCTGGAGGAGATCCTCGTGCGCTTCCCGAACTGGGAGATTGACGGCGACAACGCCGCCATGGCGAGCACCACCACCGTCCGGGGTTGGGCCACCCTCCCGGCATTCACGCACTGACGGAGCTCGGTCGCGCCGGCGGCGGCGGATTCAGCGCCGGCGTTGGGCCTGAACGAGAGGGACGCCAAAGGGCAGAAAGGCCACGATGGCGGCGGCCAGCGCGAAAAAGGCACCCCACGACCAGCTGAAGCCGGCCGGCTTCAGCAGGAAGGCCAGCACCACGAGCACCAGATTGACTCCGGTGATGAGGGCCAGGAGCTGCTCTTTGGACATACGGCCCTGCGCCGCGAGGTCGCCGACGCCGAACGCGATGATCAGGACGTAGAGCAATAGCATGATCGAATCCACCACCGCAATGAACAGCCAGCCGTGGATACTGAGTCCATCGGCGGAGATGGGACCGAAGGAGTACCAAGGCAGCCAGAACGAGACCAGGAGAACCAAGGTGGCAGGGCCGACGATCCGATCTTTGAGGTTCAGGGCGTCCAGCCGTTGGCGCGACTTCCCGACGCGCTTGGGCGTCGGTCGCGGCATGACAGGCGACCTGATGGCGGCGCCGCACTTGGGGCAAAGTGCTGTCCCCGGCGGCACCTCAACCAGGCAGCGGGAACAAGCAGGCAAATCGACCACCCTCCTTCCTACTGTCAAGGACGCGTCGGCTCAGGCTACAAGCCCGAACCAGAGCCGACCCGTCTTAGTCGAATTCGGATCGGAGGGCGGTGCTCTCAACCACGTGGGCGCCAAGGCCCAGAATGAACCCGGAGGGGTGAGTTCCGTGACGGCTGTGGGACGCAGAATGGCCGATTATCTCGCAACTGTCACGCATTACCCTTGACGTTGCTTCCCGCGAGAAGCTTCGAAACATCGACGACTCCCCCTCATCAAAGGGTCCTCTGAGGTCGCCTACTCGCCGATTCCGTAAAGAAAATTATCTAGCGTTCTCCAGCTGTCCTCAGTGATCCGCCCCCCGCCGGGGTGCCAGGCCACGACGACGGCCACCCCGTCCGGGTCGCGGCCTACCACCGCAGTCCACTCGCTGTGATCGCGGCGGCTGACGAGGAGTCTCCGAGAGTCCAACTCGGCCGCGATCCGCTCGAGTTGATCGGCCGACTCGACTTCCAATACGAAGCCTCGCAGACCGGTATGGCGCGCTCCCCCGATACGATCGCTCCCAAACGCTCGCAACACGATGACCTGAGGGTGATCGCTCTGCGGAGCGGCCACCGCCGCCAATTGCTCCTCTTGGGACAGCAGCGTAAAGCCAAGCACCTCACGATAGAAGTCAATAGACCGGTTGAGATCAACCACGTTCATCACGACACCCTGAAACTTCATCCTTTGCTCCAAGCCTTAAGACGGCGGCGATACTCCTCGTGGGTGGGCATCTCCTGGGCCAGCAGAAACCGGGTACCCAGCCACGCCGCCTGCGCACCCAGCGCGAACACGGCGACCGCGCCACGAGCGTCCCCGATCCCGCCGGCGGCGATCACCGGCACCGGTGCCACCGCGTCCACGACGGCGGGCACCAAGGGAAGCGTCGCGACCTGACCCCGTACGTGGCCCCCGGCCTCCCAGCCCTGCGCCACCACGACGTCGACTCCGCTGACGGCTGCCCGTCGCGCAAGCCGGCTTCAAGGGCCTCGTCAAGGCGAGGGTGCTGATCGGAGGCGAGGATCAGATTGCCGCCAAATGGACGATCGATGAGCGCCGCCGTCTCACGGACCACGTCTCCGGCGGGAGTGGACCACGTCAAGGTCAACATGCCGAGCGCCCCGGCATTGGAGACCGCTGCCGCCAGTTCGGGCACCGCCGACATCGGCGCCTGGACGATGGGCTGTTCAATCCCGAGCAGCTCGCACACCGCCGTTCGCACCACTACCACCTACCCTTCGCTCCAGCTCCAAGCCGGCAACCAGCGTTCATGTGGACCGTCTGGCCAGCGCAGGCAGCTCCACATTGAGCTATGACTCATACGACGACGGCACCGACTGCGGAGCCCGCTTGTTCCATCCGTGAAAGTTCGAGTAATCGCCGGCATCCCAGGCCTCGCGGAGCCCCGGCTTACTCAGGTCCCAGTCGGGGCGGATCTCGCTCGAGGCAGCGCACAGGTCGCGCCATAGGTCGTAGAACGACGGGCGTCCCCAGAACCAGTACCCGTTGTAGATGCTGTGAATCACCAGTCCAGGCTTGAGCACCAGCGTGTGGGGGATCATCGGGTCGTGCTCGGGGTCGGTGTACTCCTGAATGTCGAGGTCGCGCTGGATCGTCCGGCCGGGATCGGAGAGAAAGGTCCATTGGGCGCCGACTGAGGCGCGGAACTCCTGTGTCGAGTGGTGGTCGTCGGTCGAGATCGTGACGATCTGGGTGTAGGCGATGGCGACCTTCGGATAGTTCGCAGCGAGCTCCAGGTGTTGCTGGTGCTCCTTCGGACAGTAGTTACCCCGCGCCAGTGTGAGGACCAGCGGGTCGTCGCCTTGGAGTTCGCTGAGCTTGCGCACCGTGCTGGTGTGATCAGGCAGGGCGTAGTCCGGGAAGGTGCCGTCGGGTCTGATGTCGGATCGCATGGATCACCGCCTCCTTCGTCGCCTCACGCGCGAAACCTTCGCGGTGGAGGCAAGCCCCACCCAGCGACGGGCGGGCTTGTCGTCACAAGATTATCCTTCGTGCCCGCCAGACACCGATCCCGCGTACGGGCGAAGGAGCTCACATGAGCACGACCCCCATAGCCGACTATGCGCTCCTTTCGGATCGGCACAGTGCTGCGCTGGTGAGCCCGGAAGGTTGTGCTTCCCACGCTTCGACAGCCCGTCGATCTTCGAGTCGCCTCCTGGGTGACAAGGCTGGCCACTGGTCGATCCCCGCCTGATGCTGCCCCTGGTGGGATTTCTCCCCGCCGATGATCCCAGAGTGCTGGCCACGATCGACGCGACCGTAGAACGCCTCACCGATGAGCGGGGACTTGTGTACCGCTACCGGTCGCACGACGGGCTCGAGGGCGAAGAAGGCACGTTCCTTCTGTGCACCTTCTGGCTGGCCCAAGCCCTGGCCCAGGCAGGCCAGCCGGTTCGGGCCCGGGCCGTTTTCGAGCGTGCCGCCGCCTTCGTCAATGAGGTCGGCCTGCTGGCCGAGGAGGTCGATCCCCTCAGCGGGGAGCTCTTGGGAAACTTCCCCCAGGCCTTCAGCCATATCGGGCTCGTCAACGCGGCCTGGGCAATTTCTGAGAGCGAACTCCGACAGAAATCAGCTGTTGAAACTGCACCCGATTCGTCAGGCCCGTCGGATCGCACTCCGGCCTGATGGCGGCCGCCAGCTGCTCAGATGCCGGGCCTGGACTTCGACAACGAGCGGCGCGAATCTGTTGGGAAAGACTGGCTCCCGTGTGCGGGGCGGTGGCTATCGACCCCGACGGAGAGGAGTTGCGGTCGTGGACATGAGGCTCGAAGTGGTCGTGGTGCCGGTGTCCGATGTGGACCGGGCCAAGGGCTTCTATGAGTCGCTGGGGTGGCGCCTGGACGCCGACTTCCCCGGTGACGGCGGCTTCCGGGTAGTTCAGTTGACCCCGCCGGGCTCGGCGTGCTCCATCATCTTCGGCAGTGGGGTCACCTCGGCCGCACCGGGCTCGGCTGAAGGTCTGCAGCTCGTCGTCACCGATATCGAGGCGGCCCGGGCGGAGTTGGTAGACCGTGGTGTCGAGGTGAGCGAGGTGTTCCATGACGCCGGCGGGGTGTTCCACCACGCCGGCGCTGAGGCACGCGCTCCGGGCCCAGCTCCAGAGCACAAGACCTATGGCTCCTTTGCCTCTTTCAGTGACCCGGACGGCAACGGGTGGTTTCTTCAAGAGGTGACGACGCGCCTTCCCGGGCGGTGACCACACGGAGAGCAGATACCCGCAGGGTCGGCCGTTCTTAGTGACCAGGAGGTAATCCGATGTCAGCCACCTACGATTCCGCCATCGATCTGGCCGCCGCTCTCCGCAGGGCCGAGGATGCTCACGGCCGCCACGAAGCGGAGCTCGGGCATCCCGACCCGGACTGGCCGGATTGGTACGCGCAGTACATGGTGGACGAGCAGTCCGGGCTCTCCGGTCAGGCCAACCTCGGGGGCAGCTCATGAGCAGCTACGACGTCATTGTCTTGGGCGCCGGTTCGCCGGGCGAGCACTGCGCAGGCGAGTTGGCCGACGGTGGACTGCGAGTCGCCGTCGTGGAACGCCAGTTGGTCGGCGGCGAGTGTTCCTACTGGGCGTGCATCCCTTCCAAGACACTGCTGCGCCCCGGGGAGGCGGCCCACGAGGCACGCGAAGCGGCTGTTCCCAGCGCCCAAGTCGATGTCGAGGCGGCCCTGGCATATCGCGATTTCATAGTCTCGAACTACTCCGATGCCGGCCAGGAACACTGGCTAGCCGACAAGGGTATCGATCTTCTGCGCGGCACCGGCCGGCTGGCCGGCGTGGGAGTGGTCGAAGTGGACGGTGTACCTCATACCGCGGGACACGTTGTCGTGGCGACCGGCTCGGAATCGGTCGTGCCACCGGTCCCGGGCCTGGCCGACCTAGAGGGTGTCTGGACCAACCGCGAGGTGACCGGCATGAAGACCGTGCCACGGCGTCTGCTGATACTAGGTGGTGGGCCGGTCGGCGCCGAGATGGCCCAAGCCGTGCGCCGTCTGGGCGGCGGTGTGGCCCTGGTCGAAGCGGCGGGACGTGTGCTCGCCCATGAGCCCGCGCCGCTGGGCGACGCGCTGGGCGAGGTGCTGCGCAGCGACGGAATCGAACTTATGTTGGGCGCCCAGGCGACGGGGGCCCGACGCGACGGCGAAGACTACATCCTGGCACTCGATGACGGCCGCGAATTGCGCGGCGACCACCTGCTCCTCGCCACCGGCCGGCGCCCCCGCGTGAACGGGATCGGCCTCGACACAGTCGGCGTCCACGCGGACAAGCACGGCATTCCGGTCGACACCCACTTGTGCGCCGGCGAGCGTCTGTGGGCCATTGGCGACGTCACCGGCGTGCGGCTGCTGACCCACGTGGGGAAGTACCAGGGCGAGGTCGTCGCCGCCAACATTCTCGGCGAGCCCCGTCAGGTCAACTACGTGGCCATTCCCGCAGTCGTCTACACGGACCCCCAAGCGGCGTCGGTGGGCGCCACAGAGGCCCCCTTTAGCGCCACCACCCCCCTCTCCGAGGTGGCCAAGACCGCGACGTACACCCAAGCCTACGCACAATCGACGGGCTTTCTGACCCTCCTAAGCGACGGCGACCGGTTGACTGGCGCCTATGCCTTGGGACCCGAGGCCGGCGAATGGCTCCAGCAAGCCACGCTGGCCATCCGGGCAAGGGTGCCTCTCGGGGTGCTGCGCGACACCATCCAGCCCTTCCCCACGTTCTCCGAGATTTACGTCGCCGCGCTCAAAGCGCTTCGCAGCCAGATCACGGAGGGTCGCCAACCGTCCAAGGCGGGATAGCCATCGGACCCGCCGACGTCGCCGCCCTCTCCGTGCAGTGGAGTGACCCGCCATGGAGGCGGCGCCGTGGCGGGCGTCACCCCTGCCGGTGTGACCAACCGCAGCGCGGCATCAACACATCGCGGCTTCCACCAACCACTTCCCCGACTTCGGCCTAGGAGGCGTTCACGATGGAGTATCTCGTCACGATGACCACTCATGTTCCGGACGGAACATCGGAAGGGGCCGTCCAACATATCCGCACCCGCGAGGCAGCACGTTCGGGCCAGCTGGCGACGCAGGGGCATCTCCTGCGCTTGTGGCGCCCGCCGCTGCAACCGGGCGAATGGCGCACGCTTGGTCTATTTGCCGCCGACGACGGCGACCAACTCGAGGAAGTCCTCGCCTCTATGCCGCTGCGGGTGTGGCGCACCGATGAGGTCACTCCGCTCTCGCCTCACCCGAATGACCCCGCCCGACAGACCGAGAAGCCCGGAACGCTCGCGCCCGGACCCGGGAACAGCGAGTTTCTGACGACGTTCACCGTGGCCGTTCCGGCGGACACCGCTCCCGATACGGTCGATGCCACCACCCAGCGCGAAGCAGATCGGGCGCGGGAGCTCGCCGCGCAGGGATACCTGGTGCGACTCTGGACGCTGCCGGGCCAAAGCCGCGCGCTGGGCCTGTGGCAGGCTCCCGACTCGGCCGGGATGAACGGGATCCTCGCGTCGCTGCCGTTGTCCCGCTGGGTGAGCGTGCAGACCACGCCGCTCACCCGACACCCCAGTGACCCGGCGCTTACCAGCGGCTGACGATGGGAGAGTTCATGAACAAAGAAGACCGCAAGGTCGCCATCATCACGGGAGGTTCTCAAGGTATCGGCGCTGGCCTGGTCGCCGAGTACCGGAGGCGGGGCTGGGCGGTCGTGGCCACGTCCCGGACAATCAAGCCCGAAGGGGATCCGGGCGTGCTCACCGTTGATGGGGACATTTCTGAAGCCGCCACCACCGACCGGATCATCAGCGGGGCACTCAGTCGCTTCGGCCGCATAGATACCCTTGTCAACAATGCCGGGGTTTACCTCTCCAAACCGTTCACCGACTACACCGCTGACGACTACGCAGCTGTCGTCGGCGTAAATCTAACCGGATTCTTCATGCTGACCCAGCGTGCCATCGTTGAAATGCTGAAGCGAGGAAACGGCCACATCGTCAACATCACCACTACCCTGGCCGACTACGCCAACTCGAGCACGCCCTCTGTCTTGACCTCGCTCACCAAAGGCGGCCTTGCCTCGGCCACCAAGTCATTGGCAATGGAGTACGCCTCCCGCGGCATCCGGGTGAATGCTGTGTCGCCAGGCATCATCCAGACGCATCCGGCAGAGAGTTACGCCGGGCTCGGCGCGCAGCTCCCCCCAGTTGGGCACGTGGGGCAGGTCGGGGATATCGTCGACGGCATCCTTTTCTTGGAGTCGTCGCTGTTCATTACCGGCGAGGTCCTCCACATTGACGGCGGCCAGATCGCTGGCCACTGACGGTCCATCGACGGCTAGCTCGCTCGTCAGTAGTGGCTGCCGCTGCTACTTCGCATTTGCAATGCCGGTTGCGGCGAAAACACCCCGAATCCAGCGACCCACTCCCAACCGGTGCGGCTGCCCTCCGAGCGACGACTCCATCGCTGGTCAGACGCTCACCGGCGCCGGCGTTCACCCGGCTCGGACGGCTGGCCACACCTCGCGAAGGACAAACTCCATGGTGTCCACTTGAGACCACGTTCCGAAGGTCGAGTCGGCGCTGGCCACCAGTTGGATGTGCTCAACTCCAGCGTCTCGATAGGCCACAAGCTGCGCCACGACCTGGTCCGGGGTCCCGGCCACCGCCGCCTGCCGCTGCTCGCGGGTGAGCGACGGGTAGACGGAGGCATCCCGGGACAGATGGAGAGCGGTACACATGGTGACCGGAATCCCTCTGGGCCGTTCGGTTGCGGCGGCCAGGTTCTGCAGTCGCTCTCGGTGAGCCACGACCTCGTCGGGCAGCAGCATCAGGGCGTGCCATCCGTCCCCCAAGCGCACCGCGCGGCGCAGGGCCGCCGAGCTGTTCCCTCCGACCAGAATGGGCGGACCCCCCGCCTGGACCGGCTTGGGCGTCACGCTTACCTCTGGAAAGCGGTAGAACTCCCCCTCGTAGCTCACCCGTTCCTCGGTCCAGGCGGCCCGGATGATCTGGAGCTGCTCGTCCACTACCTTCCCCCGGGCCTCGAACGTCTCCAGTTGCAGGGCGTCGAACTCGTCGCGCAGCCAGCCCACGCCCACCCCGAACAGCACGCGTCCGGCCGACAGTGCGTCGATGGTGGCGATGGCCTTGGCCGTGGCGAGCGGATGGCGGTAGGGCAGGATCAACACGCCCGTCCCTATCTGGATGCGCTCCGTCCGGGCGGCCAGGAAGCTGAGTACCGACAGGCAGTCCCACCAGTTCACGGGCCGATCAGGACCGGAGCCGAACTGATGGGTCCCGTAGGGGTAAACCGACTCGAATCCGTAAGGTATGACGAGGTGGTCGACGGCCCAGAGCGAGTCGGCCCCGAACTCCTCAGCCACGTCGCAGGCCCGGGCC
The DNA here is from genome assembly GCA_963779735.1 of uncultured Acidimicrobiaceae bacterium. GTDB lineage: Bacteria > Actinomycetota > Acidimicrobiia > Acidimicrobiales > RAAP-2 > Bog-473. Next base: position 208,579 of record CAVZZJ010000006.1, on the reverse strand, counting down.
ATCTCCGACCGGGATGCGCCCCGACCGGTGTGAGGGGCGAAGAATCCGATTCTCATCGGTCGACCCCACTACCCGTCGTGAGGAGGGTCACAGCGCCGGGCGCCAGTAAAGCGAATCGCCGTCTTTCTGGGTCACGCCCGGCGACCCCACCGGCTCGACCTTGCCATCAGTGAGGAAAGCGACGGTGGCAACGTCCTCGGGGTCGACCTTGGCGACCACTCGGGTCCCGTCGGGCGCGAGGGATATGACCACGCCATAGCTGGGATCTCCAGCGCGGTCGTAGGACACGGTGTAGGTCTCGGCGGTAACCGGCCCCATGTAGTCGTCGCCGATGGGCGGCAACGCGCCGCGCGCCGCGTTGGCCTCGGCTTGATAGTGGTAGTCCTTGCCCAGCAGGTCCTCGCTCGGCGGGATCCGGCTGATCACTATCGCGTGGTTATGGGTGCAGTAACCGCCGTTGCCGAAGAGGAGGCCGTTGCGTCCCTCCCTACGCAGCGCCTGCACCATGGCGACCACCGCGTGGCTCATGTAGTTGCCGATCGGTCCGCCACCGAAGGTCAGGCCGCCGTGGACGGTGGCAGGCTTCTCCGCCGGCCAGCCCAGCACCCGGCGGGACATCTTGGGCACGCAGGGGAAGCAGGAATACAGCTCCACGTAATGGAGATCGCCGGCGTCAATGCCGTTGACCTGCAGCACCCGTTCGAGCGTCACGCGCATGCCCTCCGGCGGCCTGTTCCAGGCAACGCGCTCCAGGGGTTCTTCAGACTCGTGGGCCGACGCGCCGGCCCAGACGTAAACAACTCTGTCGTCGGGGACACCTTGCGCTCGGGCGGTCGCCAGACTGCAGACGATGAACGCGGCGCCCTGGTTCACGGAGGAATTGGCGACCATCAGCTTGTTGTAAGGGAAGGCGATTGGCCGGTTCCCAACGCCCGGCTCGACGATCTCGGCCGGCATCTTGGGCGACTTGATCCACGCGCCTTCGGACTCAGCCGCCACCTTGGACATCAACGACCAGATGAGCCCGGTCTCGGCCTGGCCTTCGGCCAGGGTCTGGCCCCAGGCGGCGCGGGTGGCGTTCTCGTACAGCGGATAGATATCGACTGGATGGATCAGCCCGTAGCGGCGTCGGATCTCCGAGGCGGTGCGGGCGGCCTGGAAGGTGCCGCCGCCGGGTCCCGATGTTTGGTTGCGGCGCGAGGAGGTGCGCACGGCCTCGCCGCCGGCGATAAGGCAGATCCTGGCCTGCCCCGTGGCAATCAAGTTGGCCGCCTCGTTGAGGTGACGGATCGGCATCTCGCCGGAGGCGAACTCGACATGGTCGATGTAGGGCGAGATGCCCAGCGCCTGTGGAAGCAGCGTCTCCGCGTCGAGCTCGCGGAAGGATATCTGCGGCACGCACGCCAGCCAGTCGCACACGGCGATGAAACGACCACCGGCGTCCTGGTCAGCGGCGCGCGCCGCGGCGACCATCAGGTCGATGGAGTCCATTCCCTCGGGGTCGGCGACCGGTCGGTCGTTGACCTGGCCGACTCCGACGATGACGGGAATGCGTGCCGGATCGGCGTTCATGAGACCTCTCCTTGTCCTTCGGGACGGTCCCTGCGCAGGACGCCGGCCACCTATCGTCCTTTCCACACGGGGGATCGCTTTTCCACGAAGGCTCGGGGTCCTTCTTTGAAGTCGTCGCTGTCGCGGATGAGATCGAGAGCCGCTTCCACTAGGTGCTGGGCCTCCTCGTCGGGTAGGAATTGGGCGGCCTTGGCGACGCTAACGGCGCCGTAGACAGCCAGAGGAGCGTTCTCAGCGATCTCCTTGGCCAGAGCGACTGCCGCCTCAATCAACTGGTCCGAGGGGACCACCCGGTTGACCAGGCCGATCTCGTAGGCGCGGCGGGCGTCGATGGGATTGCCGGTGGCGATCATCTCGATCGCTATGGCGCGGGGAATCACCTTGGGCAAGCGCTCAACACCGCCGGCCCCGGCAATGAGGCTGCGCTTGACCTCCGGCAGGCCGAGCTTCGATCCCTCTGCCACAACGATCATGTCGCACGCGAGGCATATTTCCAGACCCCCCGCCACGATGCTCCCCCGGCCGGCCGCGATCCAGGGCTTGCGCCTCTTGTGATGGACAAACCCCGCAAAGCCCCCGTCCGGCGTATACAGCAGCGTGCGCGCATTGCCCCCGGCGACTTCCGACAGGTCCGCGCCGGCGCAAAACACCGACTCGTGCGAGGAGGTCAGGATAACGACCCGGATCCTGGCATCAGCCTCGGCGCGCTTGACCGCTGCGTCCAACCCCTGGGCGATCGCAGCGTTGACCGCATTGCGTTTTCCAGGGCGGTTGAGGGTCACCAAAGCAATGTGGTCGGCGATCTCCTCGTAGAGGATGGCGTTGTCCGGCTTGTCGTCCATTGAGCTCCCCGTTAGTTCGGCACAAGAGATAACTCGCGTTTGCGATGCCTACGTAGTGGAAGTTTCGTCATAACCCACGAGGAAAACGCTTCATCGTCTTGCTTCGAATGCCAATCCCTCAGTCCAGCCACGTGGCGAGGGCATCGAGCGCCTCCACCTCACCACCCCGCACATAGAGGGGATTGACCTCCAGCGCCGTGAGGTCGGGGCCGAGCCCGGCGGCAGCGGCGCCGATGCGCACCGCAGCGTCGGCCAACACTTCAAGATCGACACCCGGCGCTCCTCGATGGCCCTCGAGGAGCTTGGCCGACCTCATCGAACGCAGCCCGCGGGCGATGTCCGCCGATTCGGCCGGCAGAAGGCAAAGGGCGGTATCGTTCAGCACTTCCACCCAGATCCCGCCGAGCCCCAGAGCCAGCACCAGACCCCAGTGTGGGTCGCGGGCCACCCCCGCCAGCATCTCCAGTCCGCCGGTGCGCATGGGGGCGAGGATGACGCCCTCCACGCGCGCGCTCGGCGCCATTGCTTCCACCGAGCGCATGATGTCGGCGAAGGCGCGGCCCGCCGCGTCCGGTCCCTCGACATTCAACACCACCCCACCGACCTCGGTCTTGTGGGCGATGTCGGCCGAGAGGACCTTCATGGCCAACCGCCCCCCGATCTCTCTGGCGGCGCGTTCGGCCTCCGCTGCGGTGAATGTGACGCAGGTGGGGATCACTGGGACTCCATAGCGGGCCAGATGCGCGAGCACTTCCTGCTCGTCCCGCGGGCGGGGACCGGTGGCGGGCGATGGCGCCGTCGGGCGCGCCGGCGCGTGCAGCACGCGCTCCGACCACCAGGCCAGATGCGCCGCGGCGGTCATGGCGTGGCGCAGGCCGGGAACCGTGAAACTCAGCCCGTGCTTGCTCAGGTAGGCCCGGCCGTGTTCGTTGACAGGCCGTTCGTAGCTGGCGACGATGACGGTGGGCGTGGCGGCAACGTCACGAGCGTTCCCGATATGGGCCAAGGTGATCGGCAGCCTGGGCTCGGCGGTCGCAGGCACTTCCCAGTTGAGCAGGATGAGGCCGATGGCCGGGTCATGCGAGACGCTCGATGTGACGCTGGTCCACAGCGATTCGTCCCGCACCGCCGCGCCCGTTAGGTCGAGCGGATTGTTCGCCTGCCCGAGATCCGAGAGCACCTCGTCGAGCTCGTTTCGCGTCGCTTCCGAGAACTGCGGCATGACAACGCCCAGCTCCGCGCCATAGTCGGAGGCGACCTCGCAGACGCCGCCCGACATGGAGATCACCGCCACCCCCGGCACCCTGACGGGGCCGGTCTCGACGATGGCAGCGGCGGTGGTGATCATCTCCTCGAAGGTCGAGACGCGGATGATCCCGAGCCGGTCGCAGGCGGCGTCGAACACCCGATCGTCACCCAGAACGGCGCTGGTGTGCGCCGCGGCGATGGCGGCGGTCGCTGGCGCGAAGCCCGCTTTAAGGGCCACGATTGGTTTGCGCGCTGTGCGCGCCCGCTCGGCGGCGACCGCGAGGGTGGCCGGGTCCTTGACCGCCTCCAGAAACAGGGTTATCGCCTTCACCTCGGGAATGTCCACCAGGTAGTCGACCAGATCGGCGGCGCTAATGTTCATCTCGTTGCCGGTGGAGATCAGGTGGGTGAAGCCGATGCCCTGCTGCACGCCGTAGGACGCCACTGCGTTCGCGACCGAGCCACTGACGGTTACGAGGGCGATGGTGCCCGGTGCGTGCTGCTCCACGAACGGAATCGAGCCCAGGCCGACCCCGTCCAGGATGTTGCGGAACCCTAGGCAGTTCGGCCCCAGGGCGTTCACGCCGTTGCTTTCGCAGAGCGCCTTCAGCTCGGCCTCGAGCTGGGCTCCTTCACCACCGACCTCGGCGAACCCAGCGGTGATCACCACCAGGTTCCGGATGCCCGCGTCGATGGCATCCCGCGCCGCCTTTAGGATCCCCTCGCGGGGCACGCATAGATAGGCCGCGTCCACCGGATCGCCGATGCTCTTGCAGTCGAACACCGCCTCTTGGCCGAAGACCATGCCACCTCGAGGGTTCACCACGTGGAGCACGCCATCGAAAGCAAGTGAGCGCAGCTGGTCGACCGACATGGTCGAGAAGTAGTTGCGCTCCGATGCACCCACCAAGGCGACGGACCGGGGATTCAACAGGCCTTCCAGACGATGACTGCGGACAGGCGTTGGCATCGCATGCGCCGTCGCCACCGCGAGTCGGCCCTGGTCGTGGCCCATCAACTCCCCCTAGCCCGCCCACGCGGCTGCTGATTCGCCTGAGCCATCGACCACCTGGGCGAACTGCTCGTAGGCGTCGGCGAATTCGGCTTTGATGTCTGTCATGATCGTCGTTATGGCCCGATCCGACTGAATGCCGGCTCGGGCCGCATGCCCATGGCGGGCACGGGCAGCGAGGTCGGCCCGTCGGCCCGGGCCCGGGCGTTGCAGCGGTCGCGTAATGGCGACGTCTGGCGGGCGGTCGAATGAACTCGTAAGTTCCGACCCGACGTTCTCAGTCATGTCGTCTGCCTCCCCCGAGGTCTCCGTCCGAAGGTCGATCCTAGCAATTCCGATCTTGATATCGAACTATGGCTGGGAATACGATTTGACACTGATATCAACTTATGCAAAAGCGTCGTCGAACTGTACGCCCGCGGAACAACAGGCGCAGGGCGCTTACTTCGGAACTTTGTTCGAACCAATAGAACTGCACACTGCCTCAACCCAACGCCTGGTAAGCGCGATGCAAAAGTATGCGGACGTCTCGGCGGGCCAAATAACTGCAAATGAGATCTACGCCTACATGGCGGTGGACGCGTTCATTGTTGGACTCAAGGCGGCTGGATCCAGCCCCAGTCAGTCATCGTTCATCAATGCGATGCTGAAAATCCGTAGTTACAACGGCTTCGGTCTATATGGCAGCCACACCATAGGGTTTGCGATGGATCAGCGTGGTCACGGGACTGCGGGAGCTGACAACTGCGAATGGATGCTACGGTGGTCCGGGTCCTCGTTCCATCTGGTGCCGGGTGCCCTACCTATCTGCGGGACCGTGGTTCCTGGGAAGACGGTCTCCGCAGGCTAGCGAAGCCGCCATTCTAGTCGAGTTGCGCCTAGCGGCCAGTGCCGCGTTCGCGAGCGCTCTTGCCTCGAACCGAAAGAACGTATATCAACCACCCGGACGTGAGTCTGCGCTCCGAGGATGTGCAGGGTCCGGGGCATGCGAGTGGACCAGATCCGGCTGTGGATAGGGTCCGAACGGCCAGTGCATCCGCGCGACTTCCTTCTGTCGCTTTGGCAGAGACGTTGCGCCTCACGGAGTGCGCTGGACCTCTAGCATGGCGGGCATGACCACGACGCCGATGCCAACGACCGCCACGAAGATGCTGCACCATGTCGCCGCAATGTACGCGCCCGGCGACCGGCCGGTCGCCCGGGCGTTCTTCGAGCTGCTCGGTTGCGAAGTCTTCGAGTCCGGGAGTCCCTTCCTTTTGGCACGGATTGCACCGGCGCAGCCTGGACTCTCCGAGAGCTGGGTGTTCGCCTCAGAGGTGACACCCGAGCAGTGGCGGCTTGAGGAGGCGTTGCGGGGGGAGCGCGAGAGCGGCGCCCTGGCTGGACCAGCCAACGACTACGTCCGAAGGTTGCGGACCGACCCTCAGCACGCGTGTCACTTTGCGATCCGCTATCCCAGCGAAGCGGAGTTCGACGAGACGCTTCACCGACTGGAGCACGTTGCGACCGACACACCGACCCTGAAGGAGCGCGTCTCGATCTCGGGCGTGTTCCGTCCGGGCGATCGTGGCGCACAGAGCCCGACCCAAACCCAAGCCTTTGTGTATACCGACGTGGTAGCGAGTGGGGTGCTCGCCTTCGGCCAGCACGTGGAACTCCAGTGGGAGGCGTCGTAAAGAGGACACCACCCTCTCTCTGACGGTTCTATCCCGCCTACCGAGGACGGTTCGCCTCCGTCTCACCCTGCATTACGGGTACCCGTGCTGGTCTGAGGCGTGGACCACGGCACTGGGGCCTAAGGCGAGGCGGGCACCGTGGCAGGACGGCGATGACACCGTCTCCCCGGGATCAGCGTTCCGCAGATGGGACCGGCCCGGAGGTCGACGGATCGGCGTCGGTCCGAGATACCTCAATTTTGACGAGACTGTCGACAAGACGTAGTTTCGCGGTTCAGGCAGGCCGGTGGCGTGGCCCCTGACTTGCTGCTGTCATGGACCTTAAGGAGACCGCCGTGTCCCACATCCTCAACTATCCCGTGTTCGATGCAGACAACCACATGTACGAGACGACGGACGCGTTCACCAAGTACCTGCCCGAGGAGTACGAAGGCCTGGTCAAGTACGTGCAGGTGAATGGTCGGACGAAGATCGCTCTTCGAAACGTGATCAGCGAGTACATACCGAACCCGACCTTCAACAAGGTGGCGCCGCCAGGACGCCAGGAGATGGAGTTCCGGCTCAAGAATCCGTCGTCGAAGCACTCCGTCGGTACCGGCGGCTTCGACATAGGGAGTAAGGGCGACCCCCGGCTGGCTTCGATACCGCGCTACATCGAGTCACCACCCGGGTTCTTCAATCCGGAGGAGCGGATCGTCTTGATGGACGAGCAAAAGGTCGACCGGGCGATGATGTGGCCAACCTTGGCCAGCCTGCTCGAAGAGCGACTCGCCGACGATCCGAAGGCCACGGCGGTGGTCGTACACGCCCTCAACGAGTGGATGCACGAGCACTGGACCTTCAACTTCGAAAACCGGATCTTCGCGACCCCTGTGATCAACCTATCAATCATGAACGAGGCCATCCGGGAACTGGAGTACGTCGTTGAGCGCGGCGCCCGGGCGATTCTCATCCGACCCGCCCCGGTTCCCGACTTCGGACCCCGCCGCCGATCGATGGCGCTGCCGGAGTTCGACCCGTTCTGGGAGCTGGTCCAAGAGTCCGGTGTCCTCGTCGGTATGCATTCCTCGGACGACGGGTATCAGCGCTTCCTCAACGAGTGGGACGGTCGCACGTCCGAGCATCAGCCGTTCACCAAGCCGAGTGCATTTTCACTGCTGGTCAACAGCGAGTACCGGTCCATCCGCGACACCGTCTACTCAATCATCGGACACGGCTTGGCGGTCCGCTTCCCGGATCTGAGGTTTATGCCCGTGGAGAACGGGAGCCAGTGGGTCCCGACTGCTCTGAAGCAGTTCACGAAGCTGTACGAGCGCTCACCGGGTGCATTCGACGAGAACCCGTTGGAGACGTTCCAGCGATCGATCGTGATCCATCCCTTCTTCGAGGAGGACGTCCTCAACATCGTCGAGCTGGTCGGAGCGGACAACGTCGTGTTCGGCTCGGACTTCCCGCACCCAGAGGGTCTCGGCGATCCTCTCTCGTTCGTCGACGAGATCGAACCCCTCTCCGAGGAGGACAAGGCCAAGATCATGGGCGGCACTCTGTCGAAGCTGATGCAGTGTGACCCGACCGAAAAGGTCGTGGCGGCCGCCTGACCGATCGGTAGGCCGTAGGAAACGAATGGCGCCGGAAGGCGCGAGCAGGACAGTCACGTCGTGCCTTGCCTACTCGAACCGATGGCTACCAGGCGGAGCCCGACACACCACCGGGGACTACAGTTCTCGTGGAAGTGACGCCGTTCCAGTTGCAGCAACTGAAGGTCCAGAAACTCTCCGAGCGGGTTCGAGCAGCTAGAACGCCCGTGGGGCAGGCCCCCATCGTGGCCTGCCGTTTGTTACGACGCGTGCTCGAGGGTAGCGTGCGTTCGCGACTGAAACAAGAGCGGCGAAGGACTTAAGGAAGTGGTCCAGTTGGTGAAGGCCCACTTCTCCGGGAAGGAGATCGACCTCGAAGGCGGGTTCGTGGGCGTCGCCCACTACGCCGGACTTCTCTGCCCGTGCAGCGCCCTCACCCGCCGATCCTGATCATTGGGAACCACTCCTCGCCCAAGCGGCCGGGAGCCGCGCTGCTCAACGCCCTTGTACCCCGAACGACGTCTTGAGCATGGCGCCGGCATCTACCCGGAGGTTCAACCCGGTCATGTAACGGGACTCGTCGCTGGCCAGGTAGACGACCAGGTTGCTGATATCGACTGGGTCGACGAAGGGTATCGGCATGGCCTGCATGGCCGGGAATGCCACGAGAGCGTCCTCACGCGTGGGGTGCTCGAGGTCCGGCCGGAACGCCCGGTACACGTCTTCGTTGTGCAGCAGAGTGGTGTCACAGTTGGTCGGGTGAATGGCGTTCAGTCGAACCATGTGCGGCGCCAATTGCAGGGCCAGCACTTCGATGTAGCGGGCGATGGCCTGCTTGGCGTACGCGTAGCCCACGCCGCCCGAGGCGCCCGGCGCAATGTTGTCTGTCAGCCCGGGAATCATCCCCGCGGTCGACCCCGTTACCACGATCGACGCTCCCGCCTGCAGATGGGGAAGGCTGACGGCAAGAGTGTTCTGTACTCCGAAGAAATCGACATCAACGACGTCCACAAACGACGAGCACAGGGTGATGTCCTTGGCTGGGCATATTCCCGCGTTGGCTAGTACCACGTCCAGTCGGCCGAACGTCGACATGGCTTCGTCGATAACAGTCTTCAGTGCCGCCCGCTCACGCACGTCGGCCTGCTTGGCCAGTATGCGCCCCCCGACAGCCTCCACCTCCTTGACCGTCTGGTCTAGATCCTCGGGCGTAGCGAGCGGGTAGTTCATCGACTCGATGGGCGCGCAGATGTCGACGGCGACAATGGTCGCGCCCTCTTCCGCCAAACGAATAGCGTGACTCCGGCCTTGCCCTCGAGCCGCTCCGGTCACAAACACCACCTTGCCGTCTACACGTCCCATATCGGCCTCCTGTCTCGATCTGACCCTATGTGTCCCGTCAAGGCACACCCCGGCGCCCCTTAGCGCAGGACCAAAGCCGCTCGATGCTACTGCACAATCTCGGCGGCACGATCGTGCTCTTCGTACTCTATATAGTCCGGATAGTCCGGCCGGGCCGTGACCCTAGACGGGCACGGTTACCGTGCTGCGTGGCCTGGCGTAGACGGACGTCTCGTTCTGACCAATCTGAAAAGACAAAGTGAACGAGTCGCTGTACCCGGTGGCTCAGAGCGTCGCGCCCTCCCCTAACAAGCGACCGGCTCGTCGGGTGAAGATCGACCCACTCCGGGACGATCCCACTCTCCATGGGGAGCATGGCAGTGGGGCGGATCGTGGTCACCTGCATAGACGACGATCACCATACCGAGCGCCTCCCTCATCCGGGCGAGCGCCGTCACCGAGCGATTCGTGGGCATCGCCCGGAGTGCCTCGCCGGACTCGGGCGTTCTCCTGCGACCTCCTCGACCACGAGGTCCACTCGGCCCGGGAGGGCGACCGCAGCCCGGAACCGGAGCGTGCTCATCGGGACACCAGTCGCGGACACGTCGGTCCTGGAGATCATCGTGTTGTGGCCGTCGGCCATGGGTAGATCTCGCGCCCGGGCACGGGGAGACCCTCCCAGGCGACGAGCTGACCCGGGATGCCGTCCGTGGCGAACAGGGTCCGGCCGTCCTCGCCACCAAAGCAGCAGTTCGTCACGATCCCTCCGCCGGGGGCGCCATCCGAGATGGGGAGGAAGTCTACGACGACACCTTCGGAGTCGAGGATGGTGACTCCGTGGTCTGCTGCGGTCGCGACGTAGAAGTTGCCCTCCACGTCGAGGCAGAACCCGTCGCCGGCAGCACCGGGGAGCTGGCAAACCCATTCCTTCGAGCCGTCCAGCCCCACCCGCATTAGACCGTTTCCTTCCACAACCACCAGCGTCGAATCCGGCTCAAGCGCGATGCCATTGCAGTACCCGAACCCGTCGGCCAGCGTGCGCAACTGCCCGTCCCGGTAGGCATGCACCCGGCCCATCGGCTCGGGGGGCGGAGGATGGTGCGGAGGGTCTGTGAAATACAACGTTCCGTCAGCTGCAACTACCAGGTCATTTGGCGCCAGGAAACCGTCCTCGAGGAGGTAGCTCACCGAACCGTCACTTTCGACCCGCTGCACACCTGGAGTCGCCGGACGATACGGCGGTGGGTCCTCGTAGAGCCCGATCGCACCGAAGTCGATCCCGCCGTTCTGGGTCACCAAGAACCCGCCGTCGTCTGCTGGGGCGGCCGCGTTGGCCCCGCCCCCGACGTCTGCAATCCTGTCCTTGCGGCTTTCCTTCGGCCACACGCGATAAAGCGCCCCCTCGGCGACCGACGTGCACACGACAGTCCCATCCGCGCACCACACCGGACCCTCCGGGAAGAGAAGGCCGCCCACGACCACCTCCGGTCTCCCGCTCATCGCGGCGCGACCATCCTCCACAACATGATTGTGAAGACCGGCCACCCCGGTTCTCTCGACAATGAGCTCACGACCACGCTCCTATGCCCCCTCATTTCAGCTTCACCACGAGCCGAGCAGCCAGCGTCATTGCGAATCCCCCTTATCTCCCCCTCGGGCTGTCAGCCCTTGCCGAGACACATCTGACACGCTTTGGCGCAGCTATCGGATGACCGCGTCGCGGGCAGCCTACGATGACGGCGGTTTGTTGACGAACCACATCGGCTGTTCGACGAGGTGCTCGCTCTTCCATCCGTCGGTAGTGCGCACCAAGTCGTGGAAGTAATAGCCGCCGGCAGAGCTGTCCCTCTCCATGCCGGGCAGTTGCATCGGGTTGAGGAACATGGCTCGTGCCGTCGCTCGATCGCCGTCGAGCTCGATTTCGATATTGGTGATGTGGTGCGTAGCCCAGGGAATGGTGTCGAAAGCTTGCCGTAGGAACTCGGCCACCTCGTCACGACTTCCACAGATGACTCCCGATTGGCTGTAGTCCACGACGGCATCCTCGGTGAATACTGAACGCCACAGGTCCCAGTCATGGGTATCGACACCCCGCGCGTAGCGCGCAAGCAATTCATAGATCTCGATCTTGTCGGCCACTGCCTGCACCTCTATAGCTTCTCCCACGGAAGTCGTCGCTACTCTAAGACCTTAGGCACGCCGCGAGATCCCGATCAATTGTCCATTTCCCGTGGGATGGCGAGGGTACCCCGGCCAAGCATCGGCGACGCCGACGGTCGGCACCCGGCTCGCCAGGTAAGTGGCGCTTAGGGGATGCCGATCCACAGTTTCCGAGTCGACGACCGAAACTGCCCCGCGCCCTCACCAGATCCGGCGAAGCTGCGCCCCGATTCGCCGCTCACGAAGTTGCGCTGCCCGTTCCTCGCCTGTGACCGTACGGGTCCCGACTGGGAGGTGGGCGAGCACCTCGGCGACCGGCACCTTGGTGACCGTCGCCTCGGGGTACTCGTCGGCCTGATAGAAGCGGGCCTGGAGGATCCCCCAGGGAAAGTCCGCCTTGTCGAGCCAGTTCCACACACCCGGGTCACGCTTGGACACGACGCCTCGGAACCACCCGTCGTCGTCGACGTGCCCTTGCACGTCGTTGAGGCTCGACTGGCGGTTGACCCAGTCGACGGTCGAGAACCGGTCGTCGGCGACGAGAATCTGCCAGTACCGGCAGGGGTCGGGCACCGGGAACTCGACCACGAGCGCTTCGTCGTCGGTGATCTCGTGGATGCCGTCGTAGTACGCCTGCTTTACTGCCAGGCCTCCGCCCTGCTGGATCCACTGCGACCGCAACAACACGTTCTTGCCGTGGTGCTCGAGGTAGTAGCGGACCAGATGGGTGTCGAAGTGGATCATCCCCTGAATCCACCGGGGCAAGTCGGAGAAGCGCTGAGCGAACTCCTCCGGCGGCATGTCCGCGCCGCTCACGTCGAGACGGTTGATGGCGATTCGGGCGTCGACCTCGTTGACCCAGTCACAGGCACACTTGCGCACGAGAAGCGACTGCACACCCGGGTCCATCTGCCACCAGTCGCCCGTGTGGCCACCAGGTCGTTCGGCGCTCAGGATCACCCGGAAGGAACCGTCGGCGTCAATGGTCAGGTCGTCGAGCTCGTGCGTAGTCGGCCCGCGACCAGGTCCGGCGCCGAGTCGCGGTTTGTTGAAGACGTCCATGCTCATGATCCGGCGCTGCTGCTGGGTGATCTCCACGAACCGCGTCGTGCCCCGGAAGCCAGTGATCTCGTAAACACCGCCCTCGTCGATCTCCGTCTGGAGGTACACGTAGTCGGGGTTTGGACCGCCCTGGTTGAGCGCGTAGTTCCACAAGGGCATAAACACCGGGCGGTCCGCGTCGGTGTAGACGTGGCACAGGTATCCGCAGGCCAGGATGGACAGCGCCAGCCTGTTCATGTCCTGGACCTCGGCCTCCGTTGGGCCATCGGGCCGCCAGATGCCGAGCAGGTTGTCGACGACGGGGTCGAGGGCGCGCAGCTGCTCCTGCCAGGTCGGAAGTGCGGTCATGGTCAGCCCTCCAATGCCACGTCGAAGTGTCGAATGTAGAAGTCGTAGTCGGATCGGATCTGGTCGGTGGTCAGCCCGTACTGCTGCTCGGGTCGCGGCGCCCGGCAAAGGCAGCTTCTTCGTAGGCCCGGACTATAGCGCCGGACTTGTCTTCGAGTTCACGAGGGCCGCCAACCGGTGAGGGCGGCGATCAATCCCTCGGAACCAACCGGTGGATGACTCGGCACCGTGCGGCCGCCTTGCCCGAAGGGAGGACCAGCTCGCCCTCGAGGGTGCAGAATCGGGTGGTCACGGCTATCACCCGGGCGACCGCCCGCATCGGCTCGGGGACGACCATCACGGGGCGCAAGTAGTTGATGTTGAACGAAATAGGGACCTGTTCGACATTCGCCGGCGAAATGGCGATGGCGGCGTAGTGCATCGCCCGGGTGATCAGCAGTCCGACCGTCCCCCCGTGGAGGGAACCGTAGTTGGAGGACCATCCTGAGTCGAGCTGCGAAGTGTAAATCGCTCCTCCCTCGGTCAGTCTGAGACCACCCTTCAGGTATCGATCGATAGGCGCTGGAGCCAAATGACTCTCCCATGGGAAGGAGAGGTGGTCGACCCGGGGCAGCTCGCCGCGATCCTCAATCATGGGTCGGCCGGGTACCGTCACACTGGTGCACTGAGACTGGCCGAACGGACCATCGTCGTCGAGCATGATGCCCTGCCGCGACGCCCATGGCCTCGTTGTGTGCCGAGTTGAAGCTGCGGACCTCCACCGTCCCTCGGGCCACACGTGTGACCTGGTATGCGACCTCGATCAGGATCGAGTTGTCACTCCAAAGGGCAGATCTGATGTTGGCCATGGCGTTGTTGTTGTCGGCGATTGTCGCCAGATAGCCGAAGGGCACACTGCCATCGTCCTCGGTCTGATCGGGCGAGCAGCGAAGGGTGGCGCTGGCCTCGCCCTCCCCCTCCCTCCATAATGCCCGGCCCATTCCAAGGTTGACTGAGAGATCACTCGTAGTTTCCGGGGGTAAGTGCTCTCTCGAACGATCGCTTATCAAACTCTTGCCTTTCAGGCCGGGATCTGTGTGATGGTCCCGACAAGTCTTGTTGCGGCAATGCGCGGAGCGCCAATTCTCGTCTGCACTCGCACGGGCGAGTCGATCATGATGGCCGCGCCTGACAGCGGTCACATCGTTACCATCGAGGCCTCGAAGGTGTGCAAATTCCGCGGATCGCTCCCTTTGCGGGCTTGGTCATTCCCTTCGAATAGAGCGCGGTCGGCGATGCACTCCTTGCCGCACTCACCGACAACGAACAAGCGGAGATGCTCGGGCGCCCGCTCGACGCCGCAGACCGACGTCGGATCGCCGAGGTGCGGACCCGAGGCTGGGCCATAAATGACGAAGATTTCCGGCCGGGTTCAACGAATTTCGCGGCCACCATTTACCGACCAGGGTCGGGCCGTTGGGCGATCATCCTGACCGATCCGGCCGAAAGGCTCACCTGCAATCGGCATAAGCACTACGGGGGTGTCGTCTCTCAGCAGCACCCGACCTCTCCGCCACCTGAGGAAGTTCCATGGACTCATAGCGTCGGAGCCGGAGCCGCTGTTGGAGGCAGTCAGCGTCGTACCACCGCTCCGCATCGGCTGTTCGACGAGGTGCTCGCTCTTCCATCCTTGGGAGTGCGCACCGGGTCGTGAAGGTTAACAAATCACCCCTGACCTGCACATCCCCTGACCTGCTACTGGCTGCGGTGAGCGGCGAGATGACCTCTGCGCCCACCCAGCGAAGTGCCCCTATCTTGTCGAGGATTCGGAGTAGCGCGGATAGGTCGAACGAGCCGTCACCCGGCATCAGCCGGTGGAACGTCTCCTGCCCGAGGTCGCCGCCGCCCTCAGCGGGCCCATCGGCGATCTGCACCCCGAAGATCCGCTCGCCGGGAATGTCCTCGAGCAGTGCCAGGTCGGATCCGCTCCGGAAAATGTGCCAGGTATCGACGAGGAGCCCTCCATTCGGGCGGTCGGCGCCACTCACGATGGACCATCCCGCCGACAAGTCGTCGATGGGAAGCATCGGCATGAACTCGAGGTGGACGTTCGTGCCGACGGCAGCGGCCCGATCGCACAGCGCCGCAAACGGCTCCGCAAGCTCTTCCATCGGCAGGCTGGACATGGGATTTCCGATCGCCCCTATCGCAACGGCCTGCAATTCTTCGGCCATCCGCATCATATTCTCAACGTCGATCATCGGGAACCCCGGGCTCTCCGACGGAGCGTCGTACCAAGTCATTAGGGGATCAATAATGATTTCCAGCCCGGAGTCGCGCAGTCGGCGACCCAACTCCCGCGGCTTGGTGCCCTCCTCCGTCGCACGTGTGACGTCCTCGGGACTCAGCGACACCCGGCTGCAGCCAGCAGCCCGAGCCGCCTCGACCCGCGCGGCGATCGGACTTTCCAACCCAAGCAATCCCGCCCAAAGGACCCACCCCACATCGGAGAGCACATCCTCGCCCACTTTGATCATCGGTTCCCCTCCCCCGCCCACACTTGGCGCGCCAGCTAGAACCGACTCTAAACGAAGACACGAGATATTGTCTGGACGACGTGAGCTAGCCGACGAGACCGCTCCTGGGCAAAGTCTTCGCTGTTCTCCACGCGGCTCGTGAGGATGTCATACGGAGTGGCAGCGAGGTGAAGGACAGTACAATCCCGAACGAGTCCTTGAACCGGAAGTTCGCCGAAGCCTCAGACATCATCCGATGTGCTCTATGCTCCGGATCCTTATGATCGGCCACATAGTTGCAGAGGCGTTCTGGAGGGCCCACCTAGGGAAGGACGCAGAGAACTTGCTCGGCGCCTCTGGTCCTCATATGGTGCTCGACCTTTACAGCGATCAGCGGGAGCTGCGTCTCCTTCTCTGACCGGGCGGATGCGTGTGCTCCGCGAGATGTTAGAAAGCCCCGACAGGGTCACGGGGTGCACGTAGCCCCAACGGGTCCCTAGTTGGCCAAGGGGGACGAGAGGAAAGGACGACCAATGTCTGAAACCACGGACAGCCTCGGGCCCGAGGGGACGGTCAAGCGGGATCTTCGTGTGAAGATGATGTACCACCCGAGCCACCACGTCCCCGATCTTGGGGAGGCAGAGCGCTGGTTCGAGCGCGTCTTCGGGCGCCCGAGCACAAGCCTGGCGTCAATGAGCCGTGACAGACCGCCTCGGAGTGGGTACCCCACGGACTATTCGACGTTCACGCCGATCAGTGACGTGTTGTTCGACACCATCGACCCGAAGCGATATGTGCTCCTCGGCGTACAGCGCTACTCGACCGTCGAGCAGCCGCACCTGAGCGGCTTCGGTTGGTACCTCCGAGAGATCGCAGAGGTCTACCGTGAGCTCAGGCGGTACGGATTCCAGGTCATCAGCCAACTCGACGAGCTCGCCGAGGGTGACGAGCCCCCGACTGCAGCCGGCTCGGCGATGCCGCTCTACTTCTCGCTGCCCGAGGACGCTGGCCTGCGCTACGAATTCTTCCCCGAAATCCCCTTTCCTCTCGACCCCCGGACTACTCCGGGCTGGTCGGTGCCGCCGGTGTCGGACGATGACCCACTCAAGATCGAGTGCTGCTCGCACCACACGGTGTTGACTGATCGGATCGAACGGGCGTTGCGGCTGGTCGTGGACGTACTCGGTGGCGAGATCGTTCACGAAGGCCGTGACGCGTTGCGCGGCACGACGGGTACGTTCGTGAAGCTGGCCGACTCCATCCTCGAGTACGCCGTGCCCGACCCGGGCACGGCGGCTCACGCCGACTGGGCAAGAAATGACCCCAATGACACGTACCACGCGATCACGTGGAAGGTGGCGGACCTCGAATCTGCCCGGCGGCGCCTCGAGACGCAGGGGGTGCGGATCCAGATGCAGTCGGCGGATACCATCGTCACCGATCCCTTCACGAGCCTCGGCATCCCGTGGGGGTTCACGACCAGACTGACGCCGGGCGATCCGCGTTCACACGACTGAGCGGCATCGGAGGGAGGGGCATGGCAACGAGTCTTCGCCGACCGAACGTGGTTCGGACATGACCAACTACAGCTTCGAAGGGAGGGTCGCCGTCATCACCGGTGCCGGACGTGGCATCGGGCGCTCCTACGCTCACCTGCTCGCCGAACGCGGAGCCAAAGTCGTGGTCAATGATCTCGGCGGGACGAAAGAAGGTGAGGGAGCCGACCCCGAGCCTGCCGGCCGTGTCGCCCAGGAGATCGTGGAGGCGGGTGGAACGGCGATCCCTGAGACCAGTGACGTGTCCAGGGTCGATGGTGGGAAGGCACTGATCGACGCGGCCCTCGAGGAGTTCGGGCGCATCGACATCGTGATCAACAACGCCGGCAACATTCGATGGGGTGGCCTGCCCGAGGCCGACGCCGACAACCTCGCGAGCCACCTTGCCGTCCATGTCGGCGGCTCCTTCAACACGACCCGCGCCGCTTGGCCCCACATGGTGGACCGAGGCTATGGCCGTGTCGTGATGACCACGTCCACCGGAATGTTCGGTCTCGTCAACAACCTTGGATACGCCACCGCCAAGGCGGCCGTCGTCGGGATGACGCGCAGCCTTTCGGTGGCGGGTCGCGCCCATGGCATCCATGTCAACCTGATTGCCCCCAATGCGTGGACGCGCATGGGAGGAGCCGACCCTACGGCGCCCGAGACAAGACCGGCACCGAAGCAGATGGAGCCGGAGTTCGTCGCGCCGATGGTCGCCTTTTTGGCCCATGAATCCTGCGTTGTCAGCGGGGAGATCTACCTGGCCGGAGCGGGGCGCTTCGCTCGGATCTTCATAGCAGCGACGCAAGGCTACGTTCCTCGCCGATCGGGACAGCCGACGATGGAGGAGGTTGCGGAGCATTGGGCGACGATCAACGACGAAGCCGGTTACTACGTCCCCGCCGATCTCTACGACTGGTCAGCGCATTACATGGCGACCCGTCAGTAACACCCGCATCCCACCGGTCGGCCACGGACCTGGCGCGACGAACCCTCGCCGGTCCTCGCCCTTTTAGTTGGCCGTGCTCACTTGAGCGCCATGGGCGTGATCGGCGAGCCGACAGAGCCCGTGACCTTCAGCCCGGGGGCGCAGAAGAGGAACTCCCAGGTACCATCCTGTTCGCAGTCAACTGCGAGCGCTTCGAGGTTGAACATCTCACCAAGGGTGAGCCCCATGTCGCGGATGGTCACCTGGTGGAACGGGATATTGGCGCCCTTGACCTGGCTCGGCCAGACCTCACACGCCCAGTTGTCCAGCGCCAGTGCCGCCACTTCGCGTTCGTACAGCCAGCGGCAGCTGTCGAGCCCGGGACCCGGCTCGTCGCCCATGAAGTGACCCCGGTCACCTTCGAGGAACCACTGGTAGGAGCCGGTCCGAACGAGCAGGATGTCTCCCGACTCGACACGCACCCCTTGCCGTGCCTCGGCCGCTGACAGATCAGCTGACGTGATCTCGTAGGAGTCCTCCAGTCGATCGACGCCCTTCAGCCGGGCGATGTCAAGCAGGACCCCACGCGAGATCAGGTGTTCGACCGCCTTGGCGAACGAGTTGCGGGTGGCACCGGCCATGTGGTTCAGCGCCCTCGCCGGCACGTTGTTGTAAAAGAGCCCGTCGTAGCCGACGTGTGCCAGGCTGTCCCACTGTGTCGCCGACTGGAGGCCCATCGTCACCATGTCGTCGGCAGAGATCATGCCATCGGGTGCACTGGCGGTATCCGAGGGCATGAAGGTCATCACGTGCACCGGATTGATCCGGAACCCACCGGATGGGAACGGTCCGTCCTTGTCGAACGGCATCCCGAGGTCGAAGTTCTTGCCCGTCTTCACCAGTTGGGCGGCTCGGACGCGCTTGTCGGGTGTCACGAAGTTGAGCGTGCCGATCTCGTCGTCGTCGCCCCACCGGCCCCAGTTGCTCAACTCTTTGCCCAGCTCATGATGGGGCCACGTCGTCGTCTGCTGGCTCATTTCCCCTCGCAAGTGCACCAGATCAACCGCTCGTCAAGCGGCACTGAGGCCCGTACTGATCGGATGGTCCAGACATTACTTGGACCGACCTTGGAGGCAAAGCGCCGGATCGCACCCGGAGCTTCCGCCGCACCCGGAGGTCGTCTCGCGGGGGAGGATCCCCGAACATGTCGCGCTCTTGGTGATGCGCTTGGCCCGCGAGAACCCGGCCTGGGGCTACTGTCGGATCCGAGGTGAGCTCCGCAAGGTCGGGGCGGAGATCTCCACCACCAGCATCCGGCGCATCCTCGCCGTCAAGCCACGACCGCCCCTAAAGCGCGAGACCTGGCGCCAGTTCATGCGGACCCAGGCCTCCTCGATCGTCGCTTGTGACCTCTTCACCGTGGAGTCAATTCGCCTGAAGACACTCCACGTGCTCTTCTTCATCGACCTGCACTTAAGAAGGGTCCACATCGGCGGGGTGACCGATGGGCCCGCCAATGCGCCGTGGTGCGCCCAGATCGCCCGCAATCTCTCCGAGGTCCGGGAGCGTCGAGACCAACCCATCCGCTATCTCGTCCAGGACCGGGACAAACGCTTCTCCCCCAGCTTCGACGAGGTCTTCCGAGCTGAGGGCATCGAAATCCTCCGCACCCCCTGGCTGGCTCAGAAGGCCAACGCCTATGCCGAGCGTTTCATCCGGACCGTCCGCACCGAGTGCCTCGATCGGATCCTCGTCCTCGGCGAGCGACATCTGCGCTCGGTCTTGGAGATCTACATAGAGCACTACAACGGCGAACGACCCCATCGGAGGCTCGATCTCCAACCGCCCGACGGTCCGAAGAAGGCCTCCGCGCTCACCGCTGACGACTCAGTGCAGCGCCGAGATCTTCTCGGGGGATTTGCTTCACGAATATCACCGAAGAGCGGCCTGAACGATCCTTATCGAGGCACTTCTCAGCTTCGGCCACGCAGAAGATCGGTGGAGTTCGAAGGACGCTCCGCGCCCCGAGGTCGCAGGCCGCCTTGGGGCGTCAGCGGGCGTTGCCCGGCGGCCGTACTGGAGGGCCCGTCGGGTGAACACACGGGACCGATTCTGGGGTGGCACCCTAAAGGAGCATCAAGGGAGCCCAGCGTGGGGCACGTCGACGTGCGCGACGAAGAGGACGCTCTGCCCGGACGCGCGCTCTGTCGCGGAATGCCCGGGACCGCAGCACATGACCAGGCTGCGACCGTCTGAGCCTCCGAGCATGCAGGCGTACGCGTTCAGGTCACGGGGAGCCTCCAGTTCCTCGATGATCTTCCCCCCCTCGGCCACCAGCACGAACCGCCCGGTGAACGAGTCGGCGAACCAGATGCGGCCTTCGGCGTCAAGCCCACAGCCGTCCGGCGCGGCGTCCTTGCCGTTGACGTATTGCAGTTGGGCCCAGATGCGGCGACCGCCGAGACTGCCGTCGCCTGCGACGTCGAAAGCCGTGTAACGCGAGCCGAGGGACTCACCGACGATGAGCGTCGCGCCGTCCGGTGTCACGACCATCCCGTTCGGCCCGAGCAACCCATCGGCCACGACTGCCTGCGTCCCATCGGGATCCACGCGGACGACCACGCCGGCGGGCCGGTCCCCGCCCATCTCGATGTCGTCCGGGTGGATCCCGATCAGCCCCACGTATGCCCGTCCCGAGCTGTCGACGACCATGTCGTTGGCTATGCCCGCACCGAGTCCGGACAGCGCAACGTACTCGGAGACCTCCCCGGAGGTGTCGATGCGGAGCACCCGCCGGTCCTCGATCACCACCACCAACAGGGACCCGCTGGGAAGCCACCCGGTGCCCGAGACCATCTTCTCGAACAGGGCATGATCCTGCAGGTCACTGCCATCCTCTCGCAGCGTGATGATTCCGGGCCGGAAGATGTCCGTGATGAACCAGCGGCCATCGTGCCACCGGGGGCACTCGAAGAAGTTCCCCCCTTCGAGCAGCGTCTCTATCGGTCGGCTCGAGACCTGGCCCCCGCTGTCGACCGCCATCAGGCTCTCCCCGCCGTCATACCGGGACCTCCACCTTCATGAGGTGGGTCATGTTGCCGCCCATGATCTTGGCCAGGTCGTCCTCGGACAGCCCGGCCGGTAGGCGGTCGGCGAAGCTGCACGGATCGGCCAGGCCCTCGGGATGGGGGAAGTCCGAGCCGAACAGGACGTGGTCGGCGCCGACCGTCTTGATGAGCTTGTCGAGATTGTCCTCGTGGAACGGGCTGATGTAGCAGTTGCGCTTGAAGGTCTCGACCGGGTCCCCTTCGAATCCTTGGGGCATCTTGCGGTGGACGTCTTGGAGGCGTTCGAGGAAGGGGGCGACCCAGTCGCCTCCGTTCTCGACGAGTGCGATGCGCAGATTCGGGAAGCGGCTGAGCACTCCATGACAGGCCAGGGCCGTCGCCGTGTCCTCCACGGCCCGCCGGCCCAGCGTGATCATCAGGCGGAAAGCGTCCATCTGGAAGGGCAAGTACTCCGATGGGCCGGTCCACTCACCCATGTATCGGTTGTAGCCGCTGTCGGAAGCGTGCATCGACACCAGTATGTCGCCGTCGATGACCGTCTTCCAGAACGGATCGAACTCCCTCAATGCGAACGATCTCGGGCCGCGAAAACCCGGAACGGGTGCGGGTCGGATGAGGACCGTCTTGGCGCCGCGCTCGACGACCCACTCCAACTCCTCGATGGCCCGCTCCACAATCGGAAGGGTGATGATCGGCGTCGGGAAGACAGCCGGCATTGATCTATAGTTCAATCTATTATATGATGCATTGTCTACCCGAGGCACCGAGCGTGTCGTTGTACGACATCAAGGCCGCCCGAGGGGAACCGCCAGAACAGGGGGGTAGCGGAAATGGCCCACAGGAAGAGCAGACTGCTGGCAGCCGCGACCGTCGTGGCGACGGTCGCCAGCGGTTTGAGCATTGGATTGAGCGGTTCGGGGGCGGGTGCCTCCGGTGATTTGACGCCCCTCACGGTCGGTGTGCTCACCGACGCCACCGGACTGGGCGCTTCGGGGAACGCCACAAGCGTGCTCGGTGTCAAGGCCGCCGTCTATCTGGCCAAGAGGGACGGCTACGACCTCAAGTACGTCGTCGGGGACACAGCCACCTCGGTGACCGGTGGCCTCACCGCTGGGCAGAGCCTCGTCGAGGAGCACCACGTGTTCGCCGTGATCGCCGTCTCGTCCCTGACGTTCGCCGCGGCACCCTTCTTCAAGGCCCAGGGCACCCCGGTGATCGGTGTGGCCGAGGACGCGTCGGAGTGGTCGACCGATCCCAACATGTTCTCGGTCTATGGCGACCCCGACTTCAGCCTGGTGCCCACGACCTTCGGCCTGTACTTCAAGAGCCAGGGCGTCACCAACGTGGGCTCGATCGGCTACTCCATCTCGCCGTCGTCCGCCGACGCCGCCGAAGCGGCAGCCGATGCGGCCAAGCAGGAAGGCATCAAGGTCGGCTACATCAACGCGGCCTTCCCGTTCGGCAGCACCAACGTGGCGCCCGAAGCCCTGGCCATGAAGGCAGCGGGCGTGAACGGGCTGACCATGTCGACCGACCCCAACACGGCGTACGCGCTGATCGACCAGCTCAAGATCGACGGCGTGCACCTCAAGGCGGTGCTGCTCGCCACCGGCTACGGCGGTGACGTGACCTACCAGGCCAGTCCGGCCGAGGCACAAGCGGCCCAAGGCGTCTCCTTCGATAACCCCTACGAGGTCATGGAGCTGAACACGCCTGCCACCAAGCAGTTCGCCGCCGACCTCAAGGCGGCGGGGATCAAGGGCCTGCCCACCCAAGCCGAGTACAACGGGTACGTCTCGGTCGGCCTGCTCCTGGAGGGCCTGAAGGCTGCTGGCAATAACCCGACACAGGCCTCAGTCATCGCCGCCTTGTCCAAGGTCCACAGCTTCGATGCGCTCGGTCTGTTCGGCAGCCACCCTATAGCGATCAATGACCGGACCGACTTCTACGACACCTGCTCCTGGGTGGCCAAGCTGAAGGGCAAAGCCTTCGACCTGGTTCCAGGAGCAGAACCGGTCTGCGGGAAGGTCATCCCGGGCCTGACTGTTTCGCCACCCTGATTCGCGGGTGGCACGTCGTGTAGCTACCGAGGGGGGCGAACCGAGGGTTGAGCCCGTTTCGGAGGTACGAGCCGACGAGGTCCCGAGGTACCTGGCCCTCAACCGGAAGATCGTCGGCAACGATCTCGGCTTGCACGGGCTCAAACCGCCCCGACAACCGGGAATTGTGTTGGGGTCGACCTGTTGGAGCGACTGATTCATCGACAGGCTGCTCCGAGCGCTCGGTGCTTTGGGATCTCATTCTGCCTGTTCAGCGAGTTCAGCACAGGCTTTTGCGGCAAAGCGAACTCGCATCGAGCCTTACTCGCCCGACATGGAGAAGGTTCACGAGGCCATTGTCGATGTAGAGCGGGATGGCAAAGAGCAGCGCCTCCGCCTCGGTGAGCTCATCGACGAGCCCACGGCCTTGGCCACTGCCTCACGCTGGGCCTCGCTCCATTCATTCTCGGGCGTGGCCCGCGCAGGGATCACGCAGATCGTACGCTTCGCCACGCCGGGCGCCTCCCGCTTCGTGATCGCCGGAGTGATTTTCTCCATTGAGATGGATAAACTCTGCAGTTGGGGGCTACCGCCCGCGGAGCTGGCTGGTGGGGGAACGACGAAGGGAGCATGCGTGGTCGACGAAGACCTCTCGGATCGCGTGATGATCATCTCCTCCGACGGTCACGTCGGTGCGCCGGTCGAAACCTATCGTGCTTACGTCGATCCGAACTACCGGACCGATTTCGATGATTGGCTTGCCCAGTACATCCCGCTGTGGACGGCGACCAAGCCAAAGGCACCCGATATCCCAGAGACGCTCTCGGAACGCTACAAGCGCGAGTGGCTGGCGAACCCCAAGGTCGCCGAGGGCGCGGAGGGGACGTGGAACCCGAGCAGTCGCTTACGGACGCTCGACACCGACGGGATCGTGGCCGACGTCCTCTTTCCCGATGATCAGTCGGCAAACTCACCGCCGTTCCTCTGGTTCGCTCGGGAGCACAATCGGCCGTGGGACAAGGAGTACTCGCCCGAGCTGAAGCTAGCGGGTGCCCGCGCCTATAACCGGTGGCTCGCCGAGTACTGCTCCGAGGCACCCGAACGACTCCTCGGGCTTGCAGTGGTCGGCAGCCTGGCCGACGTTGACGGCGCGGTCGAGCAGGTCAAATGGGCCAAGGAAAACGGGATCAACGGCGGGGTCCTGCTTCCGCTCGTCTACTACAACATCAACGAGCCCTTCTGGAACCACCCGAGCCTCGAACCGCTTTGGGCGACCTGCGCCGAACTCGACATGCCGATCCACAGCCACACCGGTTCGGGGTCCCCGTACTACGGCGAGGGCTTGGACGGGCCGATCCTCTACTCGATGGAGTGCACCGACTGGCCCCATCGGCCACTCTGGTTCCTGACTCTGAGCGGTGTCTTCGAGCGACATCCCCGTCTGCGGTTGATGCTCACCGAGCAAGGTTCGTGGTGGGTTCCCGAGAAGCTCATGTGGATGGACGCCATGGCCGCGATGCCCAAGTTCTCGTACAGCGAGCGGAACCCTCTGACAATGAAGCCGAGTGAGTACTTCGTTCGTCAGTGCTGGTTGGGCTCAAGCCTGGTGAGCAAGCACGAGATCGATCTACGACATGTCATCGGCGTTGACAAGATGATGTGGGGTTGGGATTTCCCTCACATCGAATCCGCCGACTGGCTGACACCTCGCGAGAATATTCGCCAGGTTCTGGAAGGAGTACCCGGCGACGAGGCACGAGCGATTCTCGCCGGGAACGCGGTGCAGGCCTACCAAATGGACGTGAGCAAGCTGCAACCGATCGCCGACAGGGTCGGTCCCCGGGCGAGTCAACTGGTCGCTGGTTGATCCTTCGTCCCCCGACCTGTCCACATACCGCTGCTAGACGAGCCGTGCCTCCCTCGAGTTATTCGGCAAGCTCTCCTCGAAGGCGCGGCCCTCCACAGAAAATCGGCGAGCAGGCCCCGAGCCGTCGAGGGCGCCGGTCTCGAGAGTGTCGACGGCATGAGCAACTGGCGTCGCCTACCGCCCCATTGCGTCTTCGTGGTCGCTGGTCCAGTGGATCTGCAGTGCCCGGATGCGTGCGTTCGAGACTCCTTCGGCAAAGCCTTTCTATACGCCCCGGAGCCCGCGGGCGATGAACCGAAAGCTGCTCTGGGACCTTTTCGATATGACTGGGCGCGTGGTTGTCGTCACAGGCGGCACTCGGGGCATCGGCCGCGCCCTGGCGCAGGGATACGCCTGCGCCGGAGCCAAGGTGGCCGTGGTGAGCCGGAATGAGTCGGACTGCAAGGAGACGGAGCGGCACCTCCGCGACTTCGGTGGCGACGCGATCGGGTTCGCGGCCGACATGGGGCGTCTCGAAGACGTCGCGCTGATTGTGGACCGGACCGTTGGCGAGTTCGGCGGGATCGACGTCCTGGTGAACAACGCCGGGACCAACGGGCGCCAGCCCGTCGGTTCCTTCTCCGTCGACGAGTGGCAGCGCATTTTCGACATCAACGTGAAGGGCCCTGTCTTCCTGCTGCAAGAGGCGCTCCCGCACCTCAAGAAGAGCCGGCACGGTGGGGTGCTGAACATCCTCTCGATCGCGGGTTTCTTGAACTCGCGGCAGTCCCCCGCCTACGGCTCCAGCAAGGCGGCCCTTTTCGCGCACACACGGGCCGCCGCGGCCGAGCTGGCGCAGTACGGAATCCGGGTCAACGGGCTCGTTCCCGGGCCCTTCGACACTGAGCTGATGCGAGGGGTGAGCGATCCGCAGGTGGCGGGTGAGGTGACGATGCTCAAGCGGGTGGCCCATCCGGATGAGGCGGTAGGGCCGGCGCTGATGCTGACCTCCGATGCCGGCAGCTTCGTCACCGGCCAGGTGCTGTTCGTCGACGGCGGTTCCACCGTCGCCCGTTGAGGAGGGAAACATGCAGGGACAGAAGGTGCCCTTTGTTGGTGGCAAGGGCCCAGTGAGCGCGCCCGCCGCACGATTGCTTGCCCTGGACAACCAAGTGTTCGCCACGGCTCGTTTCTCCAATCCGGAGGGCCGCCACAAGCTGGAGGCCTCGGGATCATCTGCATCACCCATGATCTGTTCGATCCCTTCGACGACCTCCCCACCGACTTCGACTTCGTCTACCACCGCCATGCCGAATTCGCCCGGCGATGAGCTCTACATTCGTATCGAAGGTGCGAAAAGCGCTCCTTTCAGCGGTTCGGCGTGAGATGGTCCATCACGCGAGCACAGGCGAGCCCATCGGCGAATGTCGACGGCATCGCAAACCAGCTTGCCGAACGGAGCCATCGCACTGTTGTCGTGCGTGGTCGAGTCGCCCCAGGAAGGTCTGTAGAACAGTTCGGAAGTGCCGTCGGCCGTGTGCAACAGAATCCGCCCGCCAATCTCGTGTACGTTCTCGCTGACCACCTCCAGCACGCCTTCGCTGCCGACGATCGTCACGCGGACTGGCCGATCGACGGCAGCGGTCGCGGTCGCGTCGAACACGACAGACAACCCCCGTCGGTTCGCAACGTCATAGTGAAGCCATCCTCGCCGGTGCATTCGTGCATGTTGCCGTCGGCGTCTGGCCGCTCGGTGATGGTCGTGCGCACAACGGCCGACGCGTCGACAATCTCGCCGAAGTTCCACCGGATGAAGTCGACGTTGTGCGACCCGTGGACGCGTATCCACCCACCACCGCGCGTCGCATCGAAAGACCAGCTGAACTTTCGCGGTGTCCGCCAGATGCCCGCGAACGAGGTCCACTGCACGTGCTCGACCGCCCCAAGGTCGCAGGCTGCCTGGCTTCGCCAGCGGGCGGTGTCCCGCGGTCGTGTTTAAGAGTCCGTCGAGTGAACTCTTGTGGACCGATTCTGGGGTGGCACCCTACAGGTGCGCGAACCATGGATTCTTGTACCACGTGCACCACGAGAATCCCCTCTGCCCCTACCCGGTCCCCCGACCACGAGGGCTCGTAATCTCATGGAGCACGTCTGGACGAGATCGGCCCCGTTTGGCACAGATCGTGAAGCTCGCGTCGATGGAAGCGGACTCCGCCCAAAGCACATCACTAGAACTAAAACGCGATGATGCACCAGGGATCCACCACCCTCAGCCCAGGACCTCGACACCTCGAACCGCGAGCCGCAGGACCTCCCGCGTTGGGTCGATCGCCGCCTCCGCGGCGAGCTCCAGGGCGAGTCCGACGTCCTTGGCGGCCCACTCGTAGGTAAATTTCGGGCGCACCTCGCCGGACCTCCGCCTCGCGAGCAACCCCGACCACGTTCCGCCCGCCGCGCCGACCGCCAGGGCCTCCGCCAAAGCCGACGCGTCCAGACCGAGGTCGTGACCCAGCGCGATGGCATCATCCGCGAGCCCGACCGTCGCCGCTACCAACGAGTTGTTGACAATCTTGGCGATCTGGCCGCTGCCCACGGGGCCGAGGTGAGCGACCGGATCGCCGAAAGACTCGAAAGCCTCACGGCATTGCTCGACGACGGCTGGGTCTCCGCCCACCATCACCAGCAACTTCGGGAGATTGGCGCCGACGCTCACCGCTGCGTCCACCAGCCCGACTCCCCGATCGACCGCCGCCGCGTACAGGCGACGGCATGCTGCAGGGGAGATCGTGCTGTGGATCGCGACAACGCCACCGGCCCGCATGTCGGCGAGCACACCGCGGTCCCCGAGGATCACCTCATCGACGTCGCTCTCGTCCCACACGCAGATCCCGACAAGCTCGGACGCCTCAGCCACCCCGGCCGGCGACGGGGCAACGTCGACCCTGCCGGCAAACGGCTCGAGCGATGCCGGGCGGCGCGCCCACACCGTGAGATGGTGGCCGGCCTCGAGCATGAGAGTGACGATCCTGGTGCCCATGCTGCCCAGACCAATGAACCCGATATTCATCGCCTCAGCCTGCCCCAACTAGCGGGACAGACCCAAGGGTGACAACGCGGTCGCCTGCACGGTGACGTCGTGGGCTGGACCGGTGATCGCCGCTCGGCTGCATGGCCATCAAGACTTGCGAATCGACGATGTTTTGCTGGGCCGCAGGTCGGCCCCCGTGATAGCTGCAAAAACCTAACCCGTGAATTCGCACTTTGTCATGTATTCCCTCTCGTCCGAGTTCCGATTCGAAATGGTGACGTCCCGGAAGCGGGCGGAGCCTGGCGTGGACCATCGGATCTATCCTCTCCATGACGGGACTCTCCCTAGGCGGATGGCGTAGCTTCCATCGGACGAACGACATCCCCAAGATGACCCCGCTTTGACCAACCGCCGCCAGCGGAGCTCGCAAAGTTGGTTGATTACCATGCCGGGTCATTGCCCGTTGAGCGGCGAGACGGTGACGCCGAGATCGGCCCCGTTGGGCCAACAGATCGTGCCGCCTTCTTCGTCGACCCGCACGGCTCCGAAAGCCTCGTCGTTGTCGACGATGCCCTCGAACAAGGGACCCTAATCAATTGACGTAGTCCGACATCTCGTTCGGACCCATCTGAAAAGACAAGGTGAACGAGTCTGTCTTGGAGCACTCGGACACCCAGTCACTTGCACCATTGTCATCTCCGCACACCAACGGGGCGATTCTAGCGGTGGTTCACCGCGTCGCGCCCTCCTCCAACAAGCGACCAGCTCGTCGGGGTGCCGATCGACCCATTCCCGGGCGAGCCCGCTAGCGCGTCTCGGTAACTCTCCGGGCAGCACCTCCCGCGGAGATCAAACCGTGCCTAGTGCTCTCCATAGCGAGCGGGACCTGGGGCGGATCGTGATCACCTGCACACGATGAAGATCACGATGCCGCAGAACGTACTGATCCGAGGCATCGCAAGAGCGTACTGAGACGTCTCGATAGCCTGACCGTCGGAGATCGCCATTCCTGGCTCCAAACGCCTACCTACAGAACGTACCCCTCATCGGCCGCATCCTCGAGACATGGGAAGGGCGACCCGTCGGCTGCCTGTTTCTAGCCCCGCTTTGGCGTCCCGTACTAATGGCAGAGCAAATCGGAACACTGGCCACGACGGCCGCGGCGCCCTTCATCATCCAGGTTGGCGCCGGAGACGGACAGGCGCAATTCGCTGCGATGGGCAAAGACCTGCGGGAAAGGGGGCGTCCCTACCGGGCGCGGCATTCGCCTCGTGAAGGCCCTTCTCGACGGCCCGCGCCGCCCGGATGGCGATCGAGTCGGAGAACCAGTAGGACCCGCCGGTGAAGGCCAGGCCTATGACCAACCCGATGATGAGGCCCGCCTTGCCCCATATCGACCTGATGCCGACGCACAGCGCCATCAGAAGGGTCAGGATGAAAGTCGTCTTTACAGTGTTCCGGTCCACGCCATCCATGCTGCCGCAGCATCCGGCTGAGAAATGGCGAAGAACTACCGCGTGATGACCGCCTCCACCAACCTTGGTCCCGATTCGGACAGTGCGTCCGACAGCATTTTGTAAAAGTCGGCGGCCGTCTCTGCCCTGACCGTGGGCACCCCCATCCCGGTCGCCAGGCTGACGAAGTCGAGCTCGGGGTTGTGCAGGTCGAGCATCGAACGGGCCCTCGGGCCGCCGGCGGTGGCGCCGACGCGCCGAAGCTCCATGTTGAGGATGGCGTAGCTGCGATTGGATAGGACCACCACCGTGACGTCGAGCCCCTCACGGGCCATGGTCCACAGCGCCTGAGCGGTGTACATCGCCGAGCCGTCCGCTTCGAGGGCCACGACCTTGCGGTCGGGGCAGGCCACGGCCGCCCCGGTCGCGAGCGGCAGGCCGATGCCAATGGAACCCCCCGTCAGGGTCAGCCAATCGTGCGGCGGCGCTCCCGCGGTCGCGCCGGCTATGAACAAGCCGGAAGTGTTCGACTCGTCGGCGACGATGGCGCCCTCGGGCAGCAACGCTCCGATCGCCCGGCCCAACGACTCGGTTGTGAGAGGACCGGAGTCGGGGGGGTCGGGCCGGCTTTCCATCGCCCCGGTCGCCCAACCCGCGTCCCGGTCGACTCCGAGCTCGGCCGCCAGCGCTTCGAGAGCGGCGAGCACGTCGTCGCCGGCGCCGGCGAGCGTGTGGACCCGGCAACCGTCGGGGACCAGGTCGCTCGGCTTGTCCGGGTAGGCGAAGAAGGCGACTGGCGACTTCGCCCCCACCAGCACCAGGTGGGCGACGCCGTCGAGCTGGGCCACGGCCATCTCGCCGAGATAGGCAAGCCGTTCCGGCGCGGCCCGCCCGGCGCCCCGCTCAAGCCTGGCCGGGAAGGTCTCCGACAGCAGCTTGGCGCCGGTGGTCCCCGAGATGGCGCCGGCCAGGGTCAGCGCGTCGGCCCGGCAGGCGCGCCCCCGACGAGCAGGGCGACCGGTTGCCCGGTGCGGAAGGCCGCCACCGCGCCGGCGATGGCGTCGGCGTCGGGCTCGTGAAACGACGCGTCCGCCGCCGCTGCGATCGGCTCGGCCCCTTCGGTCCACGACACGTCGGCGGGCAGGATCAGGGTGGCGACCTGACCGGGGGGGCCTATCGCCGCGGCTATCGCGGCGGCCGCATCGGCGGGCAGCTCCGACGTCTTCATGGACCGCCGGATCCATCCCGACACGTTCGACGCGAGCGCGTCGATGTCCGACTCGAGCGGAGCGTCGAACTGCTTGTGATAGGTGGCGTGGTCGCCGACGACGCACACGACCGGCGAGTGGGCCCGGCGGGCGTTGTGGAGGTTGCCGATCCCGTTGCCGAGGCCGGGACCGAGGTGCAGGAGGACGGCAGCGGGACGCTCGGCCATGCGGGCGTAGCCGTCGGCGGCTCCAGTGGCCACTCCCTCGAACAGGGCCAGCACGCCCCTCAGCTCGGGCACGTCGTCGAGGGCCGCGACGAAGTGCATCTCTGAAGTGCCGGGGTTCATGAAGCAGGTGTCGACACCGCCGGCAACGAGGGTGCGGAGGAGGGCGTTGGCGCCATTCATCGTCTGCTCACTCGAATATCGCTCCCGGGTTGAGGATGTCGTTCGGGTCGAACGCGGTCTTGATCCGCCGCCACAAGGCCAGTTTGGCGGGGTCCTCTATCGCGGCCAGATACTTCCTTTTACCGAGGCCGATCCCATGCTCACCCGAAATGGCACCACCTCTGTCAACTCCTGCCCTCAGTATCCCCTCGATCACCTCGGCCCGTTTCAACGGGTCGGGTTGGAGCACGGACAGATGGACGTTGCCGTCGCCGGCGTGGCCGCAGCCCGATACCCATGAACCCGTTTTCGCCGCGAGCTCGGCCACCTCGTCCATGAACGGTGAGATGTCGGCGCGGGGGACGACAACGTCCAGGATGTCGTCGGCGCCGACGGCCTTGGCCACCCAGAACGCCCGCTCCCGCGCCGCGATCAGCTGCGCCCCGGCCTGCGGCGGCAGCACGTACACGTCCAGCGCCTCCAGGTCCCCGAGCAGATTGGCCACCAACTCCGTGTCCTCGGCCAGCCGATCCTCCCGAGTGTTCTCAAGGACGACAACCAGGTAGGCGACCGTATGGTCCTTGATCGCGGCCGGGACACCCAACTCGAGATCGCCGGCCTTGGCCAGCGCCGCCATCGTGCCCCGGTCGATGTACTCGACCATGAGCGGGCCGACCCCCGTACGGATCAGCTTGGGCACCGCGCTCATGCACGCCGGCAGGGAGGCGAAGGGGGCGAGGACGGTGGCCGCGTGGCCGGGGCGCGGGTAGAGGCGGAGGATGGCCTCGGTCACCAGCGCGAGCGTCCCCTCAGAACCCACGATCAGCTGCGTCAGGTCGTAGCCGGCGGTCGACTTCACGAACTTGCCTCCGGTGCGGATGGACTCGCCGGTGCCGAGCACAGCCTGCAGGCCGAGGACTTGGTGGCGGGTGACGCCGTACTTGACCGCCCGCATGCCGCCGGCGTTGGTCGCGACGTTGCCGCCGAGCGACGCGCTCGACTCGCCGGGGAACACTGGGTAGACCAGGCCGCGGGTGGCCGTCGCCTCATCGAGCTGTTGGAGGGTGACACCGGGCTGGACGACGGCGACGTGGTTGTCGGTGTCGATCTCCCGGATGGTGTTCATGCGCTCGAAGGAGACGACGATTCCGTCCCCGCGGGGGATGCAGGCGCCGGCCAGTCCCGTACCGCTGCCCCGGGCAGTGAGCGGGGTGCCGGTCTGGTTGGCCAGCTCGACGATCCGCCTGGTCTGCTCGACGTCGGCCGGGAACACGACCGCCAGGGGCCTGACCGGCTCCAGGCCGAGCGCCTCGTCGTGGAAGTAGTCGTCCTTGGCGTCTTCGCCGGCGAGGACGTGGCCGGCGCCGGCGACGGCTTCGAGGTCGCGGAGGAGACGGCCGGCTTCGGCGGGGGCGCTCATAGTCGGGTTCAGCTTGTCACAGCTTGTGACGTGCTCGCCCGAGACGATCGAGTGCTGTCTACTGCCATCATTGGCGGGCGGCTGGCGGCGGGCCGCCGGGACCGGGCGGACTAAAGGCGGTGCCACTGCAGCCCAGGATGGCGTTTTCGAGTGACAGTAGCGAACCGCAGGTGCCGCAATTGTCAACGTCGCGTGGCATGACGGGACGGTGCTGGCACCGCGACTAACTACTCGACAACCGCCTGTAGCAGTGCCAGGTTGTAGTTGGGTAGGTCCCTAATCCAGCGCCTGCAAATGTGCCCGGTCGGTTTCTCTCGGGCTCGGTGCCCGTCGAGGACACTTGAGACGCACGCGCCACGAAACTAACCGAATAGGTCGGAACCACATCCGTCAGTCTGGCGAGACATGGCTCAATCTCTGCCCAATATTGGGACAACGACTCCGTCCGTACCGAGGTCGCCATTTACCATCGAGTGCATGGATGTCGCGTTCACGCTGACGGTTCATGTTCGAGCCTGCGACGAGTGCAAGCTCGCCGATCAGGCCAGCGCGCGCGACTACCTGGAGACGGACTGGACGAGGATGGGCGGCGTTGGTGAGACCGAACTCCGCATTTACTGCGACCACGAGGCGATGGCATACGTGAACGAGCTGAGTGAGTCGTACCGGTTTGACCACCCACACAAGGAAGGGGTCTGAGATGCGCCGTAGCGATCGGGTCTCTGTAGAGGGCGAGTACCCGGCTTGCGCCACCGTCCGCATAGCCCCCTTCCCAAGGTGCTCGGTCGGTCGGCCTCCCTCGGGGTCGGGGTCGGGCTGTGGGGTGCCGAGTCACGGCCCTAGCTCTTTGAGCAATGGCCCGGCTACGTCGTACGGCCAATTGCCACCTGTCGCCAATCGGTTGCCATTCACGCCGAGGGTGGCAAAAATGCTGTCATGTTCCCCCGTGTCATAGCTCACGCCTTCTCCTGGACGGCTGCTGACGGCATGGTCGACCTCGGCACCCTCGGCGGGACCTACAGCGTCGCCGGTGCGGTCAACAACCACGGGCAGGTAGTAGGCGTCTCGTACAACGCGAACGGCGACCATCACGCCTTCTCCTGGACGGCTGCTGGCGGAATGGTCGATCTCGGCACCCTCGGGGGCACTTCTAGCGGGCCCTCTGCTGTCACATCCAATGGCCAGATAGTGGGCATGGCGTACGACGCGAACGGCAACTCTCATGCCTGTTCCTGGACGGCTGCTGACGGCGTGGTCGACCTCGGCACCCTGGGCGGCAAATACAGCCATGCGACGGCCGTCAACGCCAACGGTCAGATAGTGGGCTGGGCGGACGACGCGAACGGCGACCGTCACGCTTTTTCGTGGACGGCTGCTGACGGCATGGTCGACCTCGGCACCCTCGGGGGAAAGATCAGCCGGGCCCGGACCGTCAGCGCCCGCGGCCGGGTCGTGGGCTGGGCGTCCAACGAGAACGGCAACGAGCGCGCCTTTTCCTGGACGGCTGCTGACGGCATGGTCGACCTCGGCACGCTCGGGGGCGACTACAGCATCGCCACCGCCGTGAATGCCAACGGCCAGGTTGTGGGCTATTCGTTGGACGCGAACGGCTTCGAGCACGCATTCTCCTGGACGGCTGCTGACGGCATGGTCGACCTCGGCACTCTCGACAGCGAAGCGCATGACGGTGAATACTGGGCCCAACGTGTCCCCGTGTCGAAGCGCTGGACTGCGAACCACAGTTCGGCCCATGCCGTCAACGCTAGCGGCCAGGTAGTGGGCTCCGCCGACGACGCGAACGGCAACTCTCACGCCTTCTTTTGGACGGCCGCTGGCGGCATGGTCGACCTCGGCACCTTGGGCGGCAAGAGCAGCCGACCCCGGACTGTCAGTGCCAGCGGCCAGGTGGTCGGCACCGCCGACGACGCGAACGGCAGCGATCACGCCTTTTCCTGGACGGCTGCTGGCGGCATGGTCGACCTCGGCACCCTTCCCGGGTTCAAAAACAGCCACGCGACTGCTGTCAACGCCAGCGGTCATGTAGTGGGCTGGTCGTCCGAGCCCCCGCCTGACCCCGTGCAGCGCCGAGAGGCCCTCGACCAAGTGTCTGCCATGGTTGAAGCGGCCATCGCCCGCTTCAACGAGCCCATCTCATCCTCGGAGAGATTGGAAGGATGGAACGAAGTCGGAAGCGCCTACGTCGTGGATTTCCTCATCGCCTTGTCCCGGGATCTTGAGACGGCAAAGCGGGACGCCTGCCCCGATCTCCTGCCGTTTGAGTTCCGCATCCATGAACTCTTGTTCGATCCGAACGTGCCGTCCTACTTGGATCCCAACGTGCCGTCACCGCATTCGGTAAACCAGAGGTGGAAGATCCTTCTTTCAATCATGAGCGCCTGCTGAACCGTGGTGTGCCGCTTCCAGTTCCCCGCTCCTCAGTCCCCCCCCAAGGCTCCGCCGCCGGTCCGCCGGTCGTCCCTGCCGGGCCGCCGTCGGCCGTCGCCGTCCCTCCGGCCCCTGTCCGCCTTCCGGCCGCCTCCCGTCCCTCTGCCTTCCTTTGTGTGACTTTCTCTGGAGCGGAAGACGGGATTCGAACCCGCGACCCTCACCTTGGCAAGGTGATGCGCTACCGCTGCGCCACTTCCGCGTGGAACGTAAAGACTAGCGTGCCGCGGACCGCGCACACCACAGCAAGCCCCACCGGGTCCACCTGCGGTTTCTCCGAGATTGACCCCCCACCTTCCTATCCGCCCGGCGGCACCCGGGCCGAATCCCCCAAGGCGGTCCTGAGGGCGTCGGCGAGCTCGTCATCGGCGAAGATGAAGCCATCCTTGAGGAGCCGCTTCGGTACCGCCCGTTGGGATGCCAGTAGGAACTCGGAGGTCATTTCCGCACCGACCACCAAGCGGAGAATCGCCTGGGGAACGGCGAGGACGGCCGGCCGGTGCAGCGCATGGCCGAGCGCATGGGTGAAGGTGGCGTTGGAGACGGGCCGGGGCGCCGTCAGGTTGATCGGTCCGGACGGCCCGTCGCCACGCAGCAGGTGCGCTATGGCGGCCACGGCGTCCCGCCGGGTGATCCAGCTCAGTTGCTGGGAGCCTCGTCCGAGCCGCGCCCCAACCCCGAGCCGGAACGCGGGAAGTTGCTTCTTCAGGGCTCCGCCGGCACCGCTCAACACGACACCCATCCGGGCTACGACCAGTCGGATCCCGGCTCCCGAGACAGCCGACGCGGCGGCTTCCCACTTCTCGCAGACGTCGGCCAGGAAGCCCGAGCCGGGCCCTGACTCCTCGGTCAGCAGTTCGTCTCCCCGCGAGCCGTAGTACCCCACGGCCGAGGCGCTCAGCAGCACGGACGGTGGATCGGACATCCGGGAAAGCGCCTCCGCCAGCGTCGATGTCCCGTCGACACGGCTCGAGAGGATCGTCTCTTTGTAACGGGCGGACCAGAGGTGATCCCCCACCCCGGCTCCGGCCAGATGCACCACGGCATCGACTCCGCGCAGCTTCTCGATCTCGATGGTTCCGCTCTTCGGGTTCCACAGGACGTCGCCGGCTTCGGGCTCGCCCCGCACGAGGCGGACGACCTCGTGTCCCTCGGACCGAAGGTGAGGCGTCAGTGCCGACCCGATCAAACCCTTCGATCCCGTGATGGCAACCTTCATGGAGACACCCCCTCGACCTATCCCGCCGCGCCCTGGGCCTCGAGCGCGCAGGCGCCGAGCTCACCCAGCGCCTCATCGACCGCTGCGGCCAGGACCTCTAACTCGGGGAGAAGCTTGCGGCAGGCGAACAACCCGAAATGGAGCTGGTCGATATACGACAGAACGGTGACGTTCAGTCCCACACCCTCGGCGATCGGGCCCACGGGGTGCAGTGCGACGACGCGGCTCCCGGCACAGAAGAGGGGGAAGTCCGGGCCCTTCAGCCCCGACACCGTCACGTTGAAGGGGGGGCGCACCCGGTCGAACAGCTTGGTGCCGACAACGGCACGGGCGAGCCGCGAAACCAGGCCCGGAGCGGCGATCTGTGCCAGGTCTCCGAGCAGCCGTCCCCGGTGAAGCTGCTCCTGTTCCTTGGCCACCCGGGTCGATGCGGCGATGGCGCCGAGGCGCTGTACCGGATCGTCAAGATCGGTGGCCAGCGAGACCAGCATCCCCGAGATCCGGTTGCCCAGCTCGTGGCCTAGGCCAGCGTCCCGCGTGGAGACCGGCACCATGGCCACCAGCGAGCGAGCCAACTCCTCCCCGCGCCCGCCGATCACACGC
Organism: uncultured Acidimicrobiaceae bacterium; assembly: GCA_963779735.1. GTDB lineage: Bacteria > Actinomycetota > Acidimicrobiia > Acidimicrobiales > RAAP-2 > Bog-473. The sequence continues at coordinate 172,061 of CAVZZJ010000006.1, read as the reverse complement.
CGCAACCCACCGGCCACGCCGGCGAGGATCACGTCGTTCACCGTGCACCCGAAGACGCGACGGATGAGTTTGGCGTCGTTGAGAGAGAACGACATGGACGAAAAGCGCTTGCGGTTGGAAACGGTTCCGTTCAACGACGTCTGCGGTGCGGAGAAAAAGGCCGGGGGTGGCGACTCGGCCCGGTCCTGTAACTCGCGGTTGTGCATGCCCAGATCCGCCACGGCCTCCACGCCGGCGTTGATGGCACTCAACACCCGGGCCGGTTGATGCGATATTCCGGACGCCGCGTACCGCAGCATCCGCACGCCGCCGGGCATCGGCTCCGGATCCCAAGTCCCGTCGGGCAGTGTCACGACCCGCTCCCGCGGGTTGAGGTCGAGGAATGCGGCCAGCATCGACGTACCGCTGACTCCGTCCAGGATGGCATGGTGCACCTTGGCGATGAGGGCCGTGCGACCGCCTGCCAGTCCCTCGACGACGTACATCTCCCACAGTGGGCGGTCGCGATCGAGCGGGCGGCTCATGGCCGCGGCCACGAAGGCGTCGAGCTCAGACCGGCCTCCCGGTGTCGGCAGGCTGGCGCGGGAGAGGTGGTCGTCCAGTTCGAAGTCGGGGTCATCGACCCACACCGGGTGGTGCAGCCCGAGAGGCACCCGGAGCGCCCGCTGGCGAAGGGGTCCGACCAGGTGCAGGCGTTGAGCGATGACCCGCCGGATCTGGGCGTACCGGGTGGAGGGCGAGAAGAGCGACCGGGTGCCCTCGGGGGCGTCGAGGACCATGACCACCCCCACGTGCAACGGGGTGGTCGGGGTTTCGAGCGACAAGAACGCGGCATCCAATCCCTGCAGCGGTTCCATCACCGCTCCCTCGGGCCCACGACCATCACGACCATCACGACCATCACGACCATCACGACCATCACATCACCTTCCCGTATGGCCGAAGCCGCCGGGTCCACGGGTCGCCTCCCCTAGGCCGTCGATCGGCACCAGGTCGAACGTCGCCTCCTCGACCCGAACGATGACCAATTGGGCGATCCGGTCTCCCCGGTTGACGGCATAGTCCTCCGACGGGTCGTGGTTTACCAGAACGACCTTGAGCTCTCCCCGGTAGCCGGCATCGATCAGCCCCGGCGCATTGAGGCAGGTGACGCCGTGACGGAACGCCAGCCCGCTCCGGGGCAGCACCAAGCCGGCAAACCCGGGCGGGATGGCCACGGCGACTCCGGTCGGGACCAGCGCCCGGCCGCCCCGGGCCGGCAGGAGGGCGTCCTCGCGTGCCACCAGGTCGGCGCCGGCATCGCCCACGCGTGCGTAGGCCGGCACCTCCAGGTCCGGATCGACCTGGTGCAGGGGTACACGCAGCATCGCCGGACACTACAAGAAGATCACCACGGCCGGGGCAGGGCCGGTAGCATGCCCGCCCATGCTGGCCTGGATCGATCTCGAGATGACCGGACTTGATCCTTCCCGCCACGTCATCGTGGAGATCGCCAGCCTCATCACCGACGACGACCTCGAGATCCTGGCCGAGGGCCCCGATCTCGTCGTTCACGCCACGCCCGAGCAGTTGTCCGAAATGGACGAGTTCGTCACCGCCATGCACACCCGCTCGGGTCTGCTTCCGGCGATCGCCGCATCGACCCTGACCCTGGCCCAGGCCGGGGCGCAGACGCTCGAGTTCCTCAAGCTCCACATCCCCGAGCCCCGCTCGGTCCCGCTCGCGGGCAACTCGATCGGCACCGACCGGCGGTTCCTGGCGGTCCAGCTTCCCGAGATTGAGGACTACCTGCACTACCGGTCGGTCGACGTATCGACGGTCAAGGAGCTGTGTCGCCGCTGGCACCCCGAGGTCTACGGAACCGCCCCGGACAAGAAGGGGGGACACCGCGCTCTGCAGGACATCCGCGAGAGCGTGGCCGAGCTGGCCTTCTATCGTGGCGCCATCTTCACCCCGACCCCCTCCCCCGCCTCACCTCGGGAGGTGGGCGGGTGAGCGATGCGCCCACGTTGACCATCGCCGAAGCGGACGCCTTGTTGACGGCGCCGGGCCAGATGTTCGAGATGCAGGAACGCGTCATCCGCGGGGTCGCCACGCGCACGTGGAGGAATGCGCCGGCGTCGTTGCGGGTCGTCCTCGACCTCTCCCTGGCCCACGGCGATGCCACGTTCCTGGTCTACGAGGACGAGCAGACGACCTTTGCCGAGCACTACCGGATCGCCTGCACGTTGGCACGACGCTTGCGGGACCGGTTCGCCGTCGCCAAGGGCGACCGGGTGGCCATCGCCATGCGCAATCTGCCCGAATGGGTCATGGCGTTCTGGGCCACCACGCTGACCGGCGCCATCGTCGTTCCCCTCAACGCCTGGTGGACCGGCGAGGAGCTGTCCTACGGGCTGGAGGACTCGGGTGCGAGGCTCGCCTTCGTCGACACCCAGCGGGCCGAGCAGCTCCGTCCCTTCCTCGGTGACCTTCCTCGTCTGACCGCCCTCATCGTGACCGACGAGCACCGCACCGCCGGGCAGCAGGCCGCACCCGTCAACGAGTCTGGACCGGCGGCCGGAGCGGCGCCGGCGGCCGAATGGCCCTTCGACCTGGCTCTCGGGACGGTGGATGCCGACGCCTCGCCGCCCGACGTCACCATTGAGCCGGAGGACGACGCCACCATCTTTTACACCTCGGGGACCACGGGGCGGCCCAAGGGGGCCGTAGGCACCCATCGCAACATCTGCACCAATTTGATGAGCCTCTTCTTCATCAATACGAGGGGTGAGCGCCGGTTCGGGCGATCGATGACCAACCCGGTGCCCAAGGTGCAGTCATCGGTCCTGCTCTCCGTGCCGCTGTTCCACGCCACCGGATGTCACAACATGATGGTGGGAAACATCGCCGCCGGGGGGAAGATGGTCATGATGCACCACTTCGAACCCGAGCGAGCCCTGGAGCTGATCGAGCGCGAGCGCGTCACGACGTTCGGAGGTGTGCCCTCCATGGTCATGCAGGTGATCGACTCGCCACGCTTCTCCAACTACGACACCTCTTCCGTCCGCACCGTGTCCTACGGTGGTGCCCCGGCCCCGCCGGACCTGCTCCGACGGATCAGGGAGGCGTGGCCGGTCGGGCTCCCGTCCACCGGCTACGGCCTGACCGAGACCTCGTCGCTCATCTCCATGAACTCGGGGAGCGACTACGTCGCCAAACCGAGCAGCGTCGGAACCCCTGTCCCGGTGTGCGATGTGGCCGTCGTCCCCGAGGGGTTCGGGGGCGACGAGCCCGACGAGACCATCCCCCGTGGCCCCGATGTGCGGGGCGAACTGTGGATCACGGGTCCACAGGTGGTTCGCGGCTACTGGAATCGCCCCGAGGAGACGTCGCTCGTCTTCACGCGGGGATGGCTCCACACCGGCGACATCGCCCAGCTCGACGCGGACAACTTCATCTACATCGTCGACCGGGCCAAGGACATGATCATCCGCGGCGGCGAGAACGTCTACTCGGTACAGGTGGAGGCGGCCCTGTTCGAGCACCCGGCCGTGGCCGACTGCGCCGTGATCGGCGTGCCCGAACGCACGCTGGGCGAGGAGGTCGGCGCGGTCGTCGTCCTTCGTCCCGGCTTCAAGGTGACCGCGGAGGAGCTCTCCACGCACGTGCGCCAGCGCCTCGCCGGCTTCATGGTGCCCACCCGCATATGGCTCAAGGACCAGCCCCTCCCCCGCAATCCGTCGGGCAAGGTGCTCAAGCGCCAGCTGCGAGACGAGCTCGTCGGATCACCCGAAAAGACGAACCGATCCAGCAGGTAGGACGAAGGGGAGAGCGGCGTGGACGGCGAAGAGTTCGAGGAGATCAAGTCATTGGTGCGAGCTTTCATTCGCACGACGGTGGTCCCGGCCGAGCCCGAGATCGAGGAGAAGGACGAGATCCCGTCCGCCATCCGCCAAGCGGCCAGGAACATGGGCCTCTTCGGCTTCGCACTCCCCCAGGCCTATGGCGGCCTGGGTCTGTCGATGGAGGAAGAAAGTCGGATCGTCATTGAGCTCGGATACACCACTCCGGCGCTGCGGTCGATGTTCGGCACCAACAACGGCATCGCGGGGCACGTGCTGATGGAGGGTGGCACCGAGGCGCAGAAGGAGGCGTGGTTGCCGCGGATCGCCTCGGGTGAGGCCGTCGCGTCCTTCGCCCTGACCGAATCCGAGGCCGGCTCGGACCCCTCGGGGATGACGACCAGCGGAGCCCGCGATGGTGAAGGGTGGATCCTCAACGGTGCCAAGCGCTACATCACCAACGCGCCGCTGGCCGACGTCTTCATGGTCTTCGCCCGAACCGATCCGGCCGCCAAGGCCACCCGCGGGATCTCGACGTTCCTGGTCCCGCGGGGAACAGCCGGCCTATCGGTCGGACCCCGTGACCACAAGATGGGCCAGTTCGGCGCCTGGACCGCAGATGTCAACCTGCAAGACGTGCGGGTGCCCGCCACCGCCCTGGTGGGTGGGGATGCGGGGACGAATACCGGCTGGGCCACGGCCATGCGCTGCCTGGCCCACGGGAGGATCCACATAGCCGCCCTCTGCGTCGGCATGGCGGAACGACTGGTCGATGAGTCGGTCGAGTACGCCCGCACGAGGAAACAGTCGGGACGTCCCATCGCCAGCTTCCAGCTCATTCAGGGCCTGATCGCCGACTCCGTCACCGAGCTCCACGCCGGTCGCAGCCTCGTGCTCGAATCGGCGCGGGCCTTCGACGACGGCTCAGACCGCAAGGTCGGCCCGTCGACGGCCAAGTACTTCTGCAGCGAGATGGTGGGCCGGGTCGCCGATCGCGCCGTGCAGATTCACGGGGGCGCGGGCTACATGCGTGGTGTCGCCGTCGAGCGCTTCTACCGCGACGCCCGGTTGTTCCGTATATACGAAGGGACCAGCCAGATCCAACAGGTCATCATCGCGCGCCACGTGATCGGGGCGGCGGCTGACGGCTGAGCTGGCGGCTGGCGGCTGGCGGCTGATTGGCTGATCGGCTGATTGGTCGGCGGCCGGCGGCCGGCGGCCGGCGGCTGGCGGGAAACGACTCAGTCGACCGCTTCGAAGATGGCCGTGAGCCCTTGGCCGCCGCCGATGCACATGGTTTCGAGGCCCAGGGACGCGCCGCGTCGGTCCATCTCCCGGAGCAGGGTGGCCAGGATCCGTCCGCCGGTGGCGCCCACCGGGTGGCCGAGCGAGATGCCCGACCCGTGCACGTTGAGCCGTTCGAAATCGGCATCGCCGAAACCCCACTCCCGCGTGCATGCCAGCACCTGAGACGCGAAGGCCTCGTTGAGCTCTATCAACCCGATATCGGCGAACCCCACTCCGGCAAGCTCCAGCGCCCTTGCCGTCGCCGCAACCGGGCCGATGCCCATGCGCGATGGTTCCACGCCGGCGACGGCCCACGACCGCAGGCGTGCCAGGGGACGGAGGCCGAGCTCGGCCGCCTTGTCGGGGTGAGTGACGAGGCAGAGGGACGCACCGTCGTTCTGGCCGCTCGAATTGCCGGCGGTCACCGTGGCCTCCGGGTCCTGGCGAACCATCACCGCCCGCAGGGCGCTCAGTGACTCGAGCGTGGTGTCCGGGCGCGGGTGCTCATCGGTGTCGACGACCGTTTCCCCGGTTCGCCCGTGGACGGTGACCGGGACGATCTCGTCGTCGAAGGCGCCCTTTTGTTGGGCGGCGACGGCGCGTTGATGGGAACGCAGCGCGAGCTCGTCCTGCTCCCCTCGGGAGATCCGGTACTCGCGGCGCAGGTTCTCCGCCGTTTCGATCATGCCGCCGGGAACCGGGTGGTGGACGCCCCCGGCGGTCACCCTGCCCCGGGCGAGACGGTCGAACATCGACACGTGCTCCGAGCGGGCGCCCCAGCGCATGGCCGTCGTGTAGTACTCGGCCTGGCTCATGCTCTCCACGCCTCCGGCGAGCACGATCTCGCTGGCCCCGGTCTGGACCTGCATTGCTGCGTTGATGATGCTCTGCAGACCCGACCCGCAACGCCGGTCGAGCTGGTAGCCGGTCACCGACACGGGTAGTCCGGCATCGAGGGCCGCCACCCGGCCGATCCCGGGCGCCTCTCCATTGGGGTAGCACTGACCGAGGAGCACGTCGTCTATCTGTTCGGGGGCCACGCCGGTGCGAGCCACCACCTCGGCGACGACCGCCGCCGCCAGCTCGGTTGCGGGCACGTCGCGGAACACCCCGCCGTAGCGCCCGACGGGCGTCCGGACCGGCTCGCACACCACGGCGTCTCTCACGACTCTCTCCAAATCTCGCTCACATGTATCGCCCCCCGGTGACCTCCAGAACCGTCCCGGTCATGTACCCCGATAGATCGGAGGCCAAGAACAGGGCTGCGTTGGCCACGTCGCCGACATCGCCGGCTCGGGCCATCGGGATCTCCGCCAGCTTCTGTTCCCAGACGTCGGCCCGCATCGCTTCGGTCATCGCCGTCCGTATGAGGCCGGGTTGAATGGCGTTGACCCGCACGCCGACGTGCGCCAGTTCCTTCGCCGACGCCTTGGTCAGGCCGACCAGGCCCGCCTTGGCCGTGCTGTAGTTCGTCTGACCGATGTTGCCGACCTTCCCCGAGATCGACGACATGTTGATGATGGAACCGCTCTGCTGCTCCCGCATGACGAAAGCCGCCGCCCGAGTCCCGAGCCAGGCACCCTGGAGGTGCACGTCAATGACCGTACGGAACTCCTCCAGGGTCATGCGCCGCAGGGTGGCATCCCGCGTCACGCCCGCATTGTTGACCATGACGTCGAGCGCTCCGAAGTCCGCCACGCAGCGCGCCACCACGGCGTCGACGTCGGCCTCAGATGTGACGTCGCACCGCACCGCCAGCACCGTCGATCCCCGGGCGACGAGCTCGTCGGCCGTTTTCTTGGCGGCGGGCTCGTTCACGTCGGCGATCAGGACGGCCGCTCCCTCGCGGGCAAACGCCTCGGCCATCGCTCGACCGATCCCTTGCGCACCTCCCGTCACGACGGCGGCTTTGGCATCCAGCAAACCCATGTGCGGCACCCCTGTGATCGGTACGGCTCGGGCAGTGGGCCGGTCCGTTAGGTCCGTTCAAACTGCGGCGTCACCCCGCAGCTGAACAATTTCATCGAAAGAGTACCCGAGTTCGGCCAGAATCGAATCCGTATGCTCGCCCAATGCGGGGACGGGATCGAGCCGTTGTGGCCAGTGCTCCGATTCCAGTGGGGCCAGCAGGGTAGGGAGTGGACCTACGGGCGAGTCGACGTCGTGCCAGCGACGGCGCGCCTGGAGCTGAGGGTGGGCCAGGACGTCCTTGACCGTGTTGTAGCGCGCGTTGCCGATCCCGGCGGCGTCGGCCACCGACTGTATGTAGGCGAGCGGGTGCTGCCGCGTCCAATGGCCGATCACCTCGTCGAGTGCCGCCCGCTCTTCGCAGCGGGCCATGTTGGTGGCAAATCTCGGATCGGCGGCCAGGTCGGGCCGGTCGAGCATGGAGGTCGCCAGCCGTTGCCACTCGCGATCGTTGGTCGTGCCGAGCACGACCGTCTGCCCGTCGCTCGTCGGGTACGCGCCGTAGGGGGCAACCATGGGCGTGCTCATCCCGTTGGGTTGGCGCTCCTCCCCGGTGTGCCGGGTGAACTGCAGCGCGAAGCCCATAAACTCGGCCACCACGTCGAACATGCTGATGCGGATGGCGGCGCCTCGCCCGGTTCGCTCGCGGGCGTACAGCGCGGCCAGAATCCCGGACAACGAATAGAGGCCCGAGCCGATGTCGGCGACGGGGGGGCCCGCCTTGGCCGGGGCGCCGGGAAGGCCGGTGATCGAGCATGCCCCGCCCTCGGCTTGGATGAGCAGGTCGTACGCCCGTTTCTCGTCGTAGGGACCGCCCTCGCCGTACCCGGAGATGTCCACGGCGATCGCCCTCGGGAATCGGGCGACGATGTCCGCCGCGCCGATTCCCATGCGATGAGCGGCGCCCGGTGCCAGGTTCTGAATGACGACGTCGGCCCGGTCGAGGAGCCGTTCGAGCACCTGCTGCGCGGCGGGATGCTTCACGTCGAGCGTCAGAGACTCCTTGTTCCGGTTGAGCCACACGAAGTGGGAGGCCATGCCGCGCACGGCGTCGTCGTAGTGCCGGGTGAAGTCGCCCCCGGCGCGCTGCTCGACCTTTATGACTCGTGCACCGAGATCGCCCAGATGCCGGCTGCAGAACGGCGCCGCCACGGCCTGCTCGAACGAAACCACCGTGACACCGCGGAGCGGGAGCGTCACGTTCCCCCTCTCTCGTCATCGGCGCTGCCGGGACTCGCGAGAGAGCGGCAGCCCCGCCCGCTCAGCGGTTGGGCTGTGGGGTCACCCGGAGGTACGGCTTCAGTGCTTTCCAGCCCTTGGGGAACCGGTCCTTGGCCTCGTCGTCGCTCACCGCGGGGACGATGATGACGTCCTCGCCGTCTGTCCAGTTGACCGGCGTGGCCACCTTGTAGTCGGCCGTCAACTGCAGAGAGTCGAGCACCCGGATGATCTCCTCGACGTTGCGGCCGGTCGATGCCGGGTAAGTCAAGGTGAGCTTGACCTTCTTGTCCGGCCCGATGATGAAGACCGAGCGCACGGTGAGCGTGTCGCTGGCGTTGGGGTGGATCATGTCGTAGAGGTCGGCGACCTGCCGGTCCTCGTCACCGATGAGGGGGAAGGCCAGGGCCGAGCCCTGGGTCTCCTCAATGTCGCCCGCCCAACCCTTGTGCGACTGGACCGAGTCGACCGAGATGCCGATCAGCTTGGTGTTGCGCTTGTCGAACTCCGGCTTGGCCTTGGAGAAGGCGCCCAACTCGGTGGTGCACACCGGGGTGAAGTCCTTGGGGTGCGAGAAGAGAATCCCCCAGCTGTCGCCCAGCCATTCGTGGAAGTTGATGGTGCCGTCGGTGGTGTCGGCCGTGAAGTCGGGAGCGGTGTCCCCCAGTCGAACTGCCATGTGAGCCTCCTGTAGATGTGGCTTGGGGTTGTCGGAGCACGACCTTACCGGCTCGCCCGGCAATTGTCGACCCCGCAGGTCACCTTTACGGCAACCGGGGTGAACCCGACGCGTGGGGGGTGGCCCACCACGGGGGAAGGGCTGCCCGCCGTGGCGGCCGTGGGAGAATGAGCCGGTGATGGACCCTCCGGTGCAGCGCTCTCAGGCGGGTCACCCCACGACGGTGGCTGCCTTCGACTTCGACGGCACGCTGACCAGGGGCGGAAGCGTGCTCCCCTTCCTGATCGACCTGCGGGGCATCTGGCCCGTGTTGCGCGCCATGAGCAGGCTCTGGCCCAGATTCGTGCTGGCGGCGCTTCTCGGAGGGCAGGCGGCGGACGACGCCAAGGAGCGGCTCCTCACCCGCCTCGTCGGCGGGCTACCGGTCGAGGTGGTGGACGACCAGGGGTTCACCTTCGCCCGGGGGCATCTGGCCCGCCACCTGCGCCCGGATGCTCGGTTGCGCCTGCAGTGGCACCAGCGCCAGGGGCACCACGTGGTCATCGTCTCCGCCTCTCCGGAGTGCTACGTGCGCCCGGCCGGTGAGCTGCTCGGGGTCGATGGCGTCGTAGCCACCCGGCTGGCGGTGGGCGGGGGACACATCCTCACCGGCGGCTACGAGGGCGTCAACTGCCGGGGGACGGAGAAGTACGCGCGGCTGCTGACCCACCTGCGCACCCATGGCCTTCTGGCCGGCGGCGGCGACCAGGTGGAACTGTGGGCCTACGGCAACAGCCGGGGCGACCTGCGGCTGCTCAACGCGGCGGACCATGGTGTCGACGCCAGCCTCTTGGGCCCCCTGGGGCGGCTGCGCCGCTTTCCCCGTCTGGCCGACGTGAACCGGGAGTCGGGCACGACTCAGCCGGGATTGGCCGCACTGCCCACGATCAGTCCCGAGTAGCCCGGCACGACGGAGGCCACGTCGCCGGCGTACAGCGCGTCGCCGTAGGAGAACGCCTGCCCCGAGTCGTCGACCACGACGTAGCCCTGGCCATCGGTGCTCGGCGTCATGGAGGTCACCGGGCTGTCGGCCGACCCGATTCCGGGCGACCCCTCCCCGGGGGCCAACGCCGGCGCAGCACCGAAGCCCTGGACGGTGCCGTCCGCTTCGAGCAGCCAGTACCCTCCTCCGCCGGCTGCGGGCGCCATGCCGACGACGGGCGAGGCCGGGGGCGACGCGCCGAGAGAGCCCTCGTAACGGGCGTCGCCGAAGGTGAAGATCCCGCCGTCGGAGGCCACCAGCCAGTAGCCGCCCCCGCCGGGCGAGGCGGCCATGCCCACGATGGGCTTGTTGAGCACGAGGTTCCCGGTACTGCCGTAGAACCGGGCGTCGCCGAAGGTGAAGATCCCGCCGTCGGCGGCCACCAGCCAGTAGCCGCCCCCGTCGGGCGTGGCGGCCATGCCCACGATGGGCTTGTTGAGCACGAGGTTCCCGGTACTGCCGTAGAACCGGGCGTCGCCGAAGGTGAAGATCCCGCCGTCGGCGGCCACCAGCCAGTAGCCGCCCCCGTCGGGCGTGGCAGCCATGCCCACGATGGGCTTGTTGAGCACGAGGTTGCCGGCGCTGCCGTAGAACCGGGCGCCCCCGAAGCTGAAGACCCCGCCGTTGGAGGCGGCCAGCCAGTAGCCCGGACCATCGCCCCCGGAGGGATCGGCCAGGGAGAACCAGTTCGACTTCAGGTTCATCGCCGCGGCGAACGCCGATCCCGTGACCGACACGGAGCCGGCGGTCCCGGCCACCGTCATCTCGTTCACCCGGCCGCCCTCGTCGCCGTCGCCGCTGCGCGACGTCACGTCCAGCGACGTCAAGGCTCCGATCGACGGGTAGGCCGCATCGACGGAGGCGGCCGAGAGCGTCACCGTCCAGTCGTGGTTCTGGTTGCACACCGATGCGCTGATGCAGATGGCGTCGCCGGCATCGACGACGGCGGGGAACTGCGCGCCGGCCGAGTAGCCGCCCGAAGAGGCGGAGTACTCGGTCGTGGCCACCGTCGAGGTGCCGTCGACCACCATGACCTGGCCGGCCGTGTCTTGGGCGGCCAGCACGGACGTGGGCGTCTCGTTGGCCATCCCGGGGTAGGACTGGCACGTCTGGTCGCAGGTGTCGGCGTAGCCGCCGTAGCCCAGGGGGTCGGCCTCGACGTAGGAACGGGCGGCCACCGTCTGGGCCTCGGACTGCTGGAAGCCCCAGTCCTGGCCCTGGGGCCCGGCCCCACCCAGCCCGGCCCAGCTCGATGGGGACTCCGACGGCGCCACATCGGCCACGTACTCCTCCAACGGGAGGGTGTTGACGGTCCTGGCCTGCCCGTCGGAGTTCGCCAGTGCCGTGAGCGACCCGTGCATCTCAATGCTCGGACCGAGCTGGCAGAGCTCGACCGGCCCCCCGTTGGCCGCCGCGGCGGTCGGATCCATGACGCCGGTGGCCTTCAGCTGCCACCCGCCTTCCCCGGCACACCCGCTACTCGTGTACACGTCGTAGGTCGATCCCGGACCGGTGAGCCGGAAGAGGACGGCCGTGGGCGAGCTGGTCACCCCGGCGACGCTGAGGGGTCCCGATGCCGCGGTGGCGATCAGGTCGTTGCCGTTGTTCTCGGTCATGGCCACGATGACGTCCCCACCGTGGATGGAAGGCGGCGCGGGCGCCGTCCCCAACGTCTCCAACGCGGTGCCGCCGTAGTAGTGGCTGAGGATCTGGCCGTAGCTGTAGTTGCCCGCGCCGCCGTCGTCGCCGAGCGCGTAGCCCAACGAGCCCCACTGCCCCATGCCGATGCCATGCCCGTACCCATGGCCCACGAGGACCACGCCGGTGACGGTGGACGCCGCCGCGGTTCCCGAGGTGACCGCCAGGCCGAGCGGCACGCCGGCGGCCAGCACGACGATCAGCGCACCGAGGGCGACGCCGCGCCACCGAGGACCGTCCGTTCGATGATGGCCCTCGGTGCGCTGGGTCCGCCGTTGGCGCCGCGCGCGTGCGCGCACTCCCTGAACCACCGCGATCACAATGGAAAGACGCTAACGACGGCAGGGTGCCGATCGGGTGCCGATCGGGTGCCGATGGGGTGCCGCCGGTACACTGCACGCCCGTGCGCGTCGACCAGGTCATTCCCTCGCTGGCCAGCCGTGACGCGATCGGCGTTCACACCATCAACCTGCGCGACGGACTGCGCGCCGTCGGCATCGACTCGGACATCTTCTACGGGAGCTTCACGCCCGACGTGCAAGACGAGGGGCGCACCGTCACCGAGCTCGGGCGTACCGGGCGCGACCGATGGTTGCTCTACCAGTCCTCCATCGGCAGCCCGGTCTACGACATCTTCGCCGCCCGGGCCGAGCCCAAGCTGGTGAACTACCACAACATCACCCCGGCGCACCTGTTGCGCGACTGGGAGCCCGATGTGGCCTACGAGGTCGCTCTGGGCCGCACACAGCTGGCGCGCCTGGCGCCCCAGAGTCGATTCGCGGTGGCCGACTCGGCGTTCAACGAGTCGGAGCTGCGGGACCTGGGCTACCAGGACACGGCGGTGGTCCCCCTCCTGATCGACATGCATCGCAAGAGCGAGGCCGCCGATCCGGCGCTGGCGGAGCAGCTGGCCGGGCGAAAGGCGGAGTCCGGCGGTGCCGACCTGCTCTTCGTGGGCAAGGTCTCCCCGCACAAGGCGCCGCACGACCTGGTCAAGATGTTGGCCGTGCTGCGCAGGCTCTACGACCCGGCGGCGCGCCTCCATCTGGTGGGGTCTCCGCTGGGGGAAACCTATGAACCGGCGCTGCGCGCCTTCATCGCCGAGCTCGGGCTCGACGACGCGGTCAACCTGGCGGGGTCGGTCAGCGAGACCGAGCTGGAGGCCTACCTGCAGGCCGCGGACGTGTTCGTCTGCGCCTCGGAGCACGAGGGTTTCTGCGTGCCCCTGGCCGAAGCCATGGGCCACGGCGTCCCGATCGTGGCGTATGGGGTGGCAGCGGTTCCCGAGACCGTCGGGGGTGCCGGGCTGGTACTACCCGACAAGTCCCCTGCGCCGTTCGCCGCCGCCGTGGCGCGGATCCTCTCAGACGACGCCCTGCGCCGGCATCTCGCCGCCGCCGGTCGCGCCCGGGCCGATGGGTTCAGCCTGTCCGACTCACAGCGTCACCTCGTGTCGCTGCTCCAAGAAGCCATCGGCTCCCCGGCCTCCCAGCACTGAGAGGCCCACGCCGGTCGCACGAGCCGACCGCGGCGCTTCACCGCAGCGCGCACACCAGGTCGACCAGCCGATCGCCGGCCCCTTCCAGGTCGAGAGCCGCCAACTGCTTGCGTCCGGCGGCGGCCAGCTCCCGGCACCGGTCCGGGTCCTTGAGCAGGTCGGCGATGGTGGACGCCAACCCGTAGGGATGGACGGCATCGACCAGGACGCCCGCCGCCCCGAGGACCTCGGGGAGGGCGCCCTGGGCGTAGGCCACCACGGGAAGCCCGATGGCCATGGCCTCTGTGACCGGGACACAGAAGCCCTCGTGCTCCGACGTCACCACCAGCACATCGGCCTGCGCGTAGGCGGCTGCCACCGTGGCATCGCTGGCATGGCCGGCGAAGGTGACCGCGTCGTGCAGGCCCATCTCGGCCACGTAACGATGAAGGGCGGCGTCGTACGATGCGATAGCCGGCTTGCCGACGATGAGCAGGGTCGCGTCGGGATCCCGGCACGAACGGGTCACCATCAGCGCGATCACCGTCTCATGAATGGCCTTGTTCGGTGCCACCCGCCCGACACAGAGCCATCGCGCACCGCGCTCCACACCCTGCCGATCCACGCGCCCAGCCGCTCCGAGGACGTCGTTCCCGAGCGCTGCCGATGGCGGCACGACCACGCTGTTGGCAAACCCCGCGGCAAGCAGGTGCTCGCGGTTGTACGCCGAGTCGGCTATGGCCAGGGCGGTGCGCGGGGCCAACGTGCGCAGCTGGCCCTGGGCGCGCAGTTGGCCGACGGCCACGTTGTTGTCCCACGCGGCGAGCAGCTCGGGCGGCGTGATGTTGTGGTAGTTGACCACCAGCGTCTCGCTGCGGTCGGCCAGCCACGGGGCCATGGACGACGCCGTGGCGAACTGGTAGAGGAGGATGTCGCCGGGCTCGCTCTGCTCGGGGTACTCGGTGGCCAGCTCGGTCTCCGCCACGGTCTCGGGATCGACGAGTTCGACGTAAATCCGCGAAGCCACTCCCCGTGCCACGAAGAGATCGCGCAGTCGTAGCGTGTGACGCCCTACGGCGTCCCCGCGATGCAGCAAGGGTACGAACTGATGGACTCCGCTCACCGGCGCACCGAGGCCGAGAGGAAGAGGCGCCCATCGTCTTGGGAGTGGTCGGCCAGTGGCGTGCCATTGACGAAGCCGGCCCTCTCCAAGAGCACTCCCCACGTCTGTGCGTGCATGAAACGGGGGGCGAGAAGATCGCGGGCGACGACCCCGAGCGGTTCGTCTGCCACCCCCGGTGTTTTTACCACGACCACTAGCGGCGCACCCGGCGCCAACGTGCGCCGTGCCTGGGCCAGCAGGCCGATGAGGGAGTGGAGGGGAAGCCGGTCCACCACTCCGCTGAGCACCACTCCCCCGAGCGACGCCGGCGGTCGAGCCGACAGCTCGTCCGCCGTCTCGCAGACGGATACCGAGTGCCCTCGCTCCAGCGCCCCCAGCGCCACCGCTCCCCGTGGCTCGGCGCCGTGCGCAGCGATACCGGCCTGCTCGAGCGCGCCCAACAGGGCTCCCTCGCCGCAGTCGCCGTGCACCACCGGGCCACCGGGGGTCGCCGCCACGAGGTGGGAGGCCACCGGTTCCACCCACCTCCCGAGTTCCTGCGTCGGCATGAACCACGGTGCGCCATCGACGGGCAGATCCTCGAGCGCGGCGCGCTCCTCGAGCGTGCGCACTCGTGCCGAGAGGAACCGGAAGGCCTCGACCACCTGTACCATCGCCTGCTCCAACTCGGCCGCCGCCGCGGCCGGCGCGACGCCGCCGGTGGCCTTGTCCACCGCCGTGTGGCGCAACCGCCGTGGCCGCGTCCCGGTCCGGCCCGGTGCGGTCGGGCCGGCCTCCACCAGCCGGGAGAGCTCCGAGGCGCCGGACTGGTACTGAGCGTAGCGATCGCTCAGGTGCGTGAATGCGGCCAGAAAATTCCATGCGTCACTCCCCTGGGGTTGCAGGCGAGCGAACGCAGCGCGCAGAGCTGCGACGACGGAGTCGCGGTCATCTGACCCACGGTCGCCGTGGTAGGAATTGCCCGGGAGCGGGGAGGGAACGGACACACTCCGATGCTACTTGGGGTGCCTCCCTGATCTTCGATATGGGACACGCCGGGCTCGCTTGCGCACGTCGGTGGCGCGGCGTTCGGCGGCGCGGCGTTCGGTGGTCGAGTGCGAGGAGAGTGACGGTGCCCGTGCAACGATGGATGCCGGCGGCCGTGGGTTCGACGTGAACGGGGGGGCTGGCGGGCGATGCCGGCGGCGGCGGTTGCTCCTCCTCGCCCGGGGAGGCGCGGCTGGGGCGGTGGCATGGCTGATCACCCTCGGTGGCGTCCCGATTAGCGCTCCGACCGGTGCGACCTCCCCCATCTCGTTGACGCAGGCGTGGATACAGGATCTCGACGACGCTCCCTGCGGCGTGGCCGAAGCCTCCCCGGCCGAGGTCACGCTCACCGGTTCCGGCCCGGCGGTCGAGGTGGGCGATCGTGCCGGCGACCTGTACGCGTTCGACCTCTCCGACGGATCGGTCCCGGTCGGCTGGTCCACGGCGCCGCCCTCCGCCACGGTCGGGTCGGGGCAGGGCTGTGGCATCACGACGAACGACGGCAGCACCGTCGCCCCGGCCCCGGGCATAAACGGGATTGCCGTACCCGGTGCTCCCCCCATCGACTCGACGGCATCGGTCGAGCAGACGTCCTTTGGCAGCGACGTCTACTTCACTGCCGGCAACGCATTCGATCCCGACCAAGGCGGATACTACGCCTACGGTGCCAACGGCCAGTTGTTGTGGAGCCAGCCCGCGCCCAACCCGTCGACCGACCCGCAGGCCGTGAGCGGTGTGCAGGCGTCGCCCTCCATCGGGTCGGACGACGGCACCCCCTTCGTCGACGCCGGCTCACTGGGTCAGGAGACCTACGCCTACGACGCGACGGACGGCGCGGCACTGAGGGGATGGCCGTTCTTCTCCGCCGACAGCGTGTTCTCCACCGCGGCGGTGGGCGACCTGTACGGTACCGGCCACGACGAGATCGTCGTCGGCGGCGCGTCGACCGCCGGCTTCGCCCTCGGTCGCCACTACCAAGACGGTGGTCACCTCCGGATCCTCAACGACCACGGCGGGCTGATCTGTTCCGCCGACTCCGACGAGGAGATCGACTCCTCGCCCGCCGTGGGCTCGCTGCTACCCGGTGGTGCCTACGGCATCGCCATAGGCACCGGCTCCTACTACCAGGGCAGCGACGAGGACACGGTCAAGGTCTTCGACACGAGGTGCAACCAGGTGTGGAGCCAGACCCTGGACGGCGCCACCGGCGGCAGCCCCGCACTGGCCGACGTGCAGGGGAACGGGCAGCTCGCCGTCGTCGAAGGCACCAATGCGAACAACGTGTCGGGCTCGGTCTGGGCGCTCGACGCCGGCACGGGCGCCGTCATCTGGAAGACCCCGGCCCTCGGCGCGGTCATCGGCTCGGTGGCCACGGCCGATCTGAGCGGTGACGGCTACCAAGACGTCATCGTGGCCACGACCGGCGGCCTCGAGGTCCTCGACGGGCAGACCGGGGCCGAGCTGGCCCACGTGGACGACGGGTCGGGCGACGGTGGGGTGGGGGCGGGGACGCTGTACGGATTTCAGAACGCTCCACTGCTCACGGCCGACCCAGATGGCGAGATCGGCATCACCGTGGCCGGGTACTTCGCCCTCCCGGGCAGTGCCAACCACGACGTCCAGGGCATGGTCCAGCACTTCACCGTCGACGGCTCCAACGGTGCCCTGGTCACGCAGGCCGGTGGATGGCCCCAGTTCCACCATGACCCGCAACTGACCGGGTTCACCGGAACGGCGTCGACCTACCCCTCGACATGTCAGACTCCCCCGGCCGCGTCCGACGGCTATCTGAGCGTGGCGGCGGACGGCGGCGTCTTCGCCTTCGGTGGACAGCCGTTCTGCGGCAGCACGGGCGACCTGAAGCTCAACCAGCCCGTGGTGGGCATGGCCATGTCGCCCGATCACGGGGGGTACTGGCTGGTGGCTTCGGACGGCGGGGTCTTCAGCTTCGGCGTCCCCTTCTACGGCTCGGCCGGGGGGTTCCATCTCAACCGGCCGGTCGTCGGTATGGCGGCCACGCCCGATGGTGGGGGGTACTGGCTGGTGGCTTCCGACGGCGGCATCTTCACCTACGGTGACGCCCAGTTCTACGGGTCGGGCGCATCGGTCCCCGATGCGCACGTTGTCGGCATGGCGTCCACGCCCGACGGGCAGGGCTACTGGGAGGTCAGGGCGGACGGGACCGTCTGGGCATTCGGGGATGCCGGCTTCTTCGGCGATGCCCGTGGGCTGGCGTTGGCCGCCCCGATCGTCGGCATGGCGGCCGACCCCGCCACGGGGGGCTACTGGTTGGTGGGGGCCGATGGCGGCGTGTTCTCGTTCAACGCACCGTTCCTCGGCTCCACCGGGGCTCTCCGTCTGCAGGCGCCGGTCGTGGGGATGGAGGCGACCGATGACGGGGCTGGCTACTGGATCGCTGCCGCCGACGGTGGCACCTTCACCTACGGCGATGCCCCCTTCGCCGGATCGGAGGGTGCGACGCGCCTCAATGCGCCGATGGTCGGCATCGCGGGATTCTGAGGTCATCGTCGACCTCGGCGCGCCGACTCCGTTCAGAGCAGTCCGGGCGCGCTCCGGCCCCTCTCGACGACCGTGGCCAGAAACTCGGCGTAGCGCGCGATGAGCACCGGCCACTGGTAGAAGCGATCGACGTAGGCCCGACCGTTCGCACCGAGTGTGGCGCGCAGGGTGGGGTGGGCGAGGAGGCGGTCCAGCGCGCCCTCGAACTCCGGGTAGGAGGTGAACCACAGGCCCCCGCCCGACCGCTCGCAGTGTTCGCGCGTCGGCCCGCAGGTCCCGTTGACCACGACGGGCACCCGGTCCACCCACGCCTCGAGCACCACCAGCGAGAACGACTCGAGTGCCGAGGGCGACACGGCCACGAGGGCGTCCCGGGTGATGTCCCACTTGTCGGACTCGTCGACCGGCCCGGTGACGACGATGTCGGGGTGCGGGTCGAGGGTCACCGAGACCGGGCCGACCAGCGCCAGGGCCAACGGACCGGGGTGGCGCTCCTTGTAGGTGGAGAAGTAGGACGCCAGCATCTTCGAACCCTTGTGCTCGTCCACCCGACCGACGCTGACCACGTAGGGACGGTCACCGAGGCCCAGGACGGCCCCCCCAGGCCTCCCCGCCCCCGCCGACTCGCCCACCCCGAGACCGAGCACGATCTGCGGCTTTTCGGCCACCGGATAGGTGCGTTCCACCAGCGAGCGTTCGGCCACCGTGTGGAAGCAGAACGCGTCGGCGTCGCCGAAGGTCCCGCGAAAGACGGGCAGGTACAGGCACGGCTCGTCGTGGGCCGCCGGGTGCAGGACCGCCGGCACGCGCACGCGCCCGATCGCCGCCACGGTGGGGTGGTAGAGGTAGGGGTAGAAGGCGACCACATCGCCGTCCGCGGCGCAGACGGCCTCTATCAGATCGGGCGAGACGGGACCGTTGTAGTCGACCCACCGTCGCCCCTCTGCCCGGGTGGCTCGCTGCGGAGCGAGGCGGAGCCGTCCGTCGAGGGCGTAGAAGCCCGGGACCCGCCCATGCGCGGAGGCGAAGCGGTGCACCGGCACGCCGTTGATCTCCGAGTCGCCGGGAGCCAGCTCGTCGGCCCAGGTGTGGGGGTCCAGCGCGCAGGTCGAGTACGCCTCGGCCTCCCACCCGGTCTCGGCCACCAGGTGCTCCGCCAGTTTGCGCGCCGCCGTCTCGGCGCCGCCCATCACCTGTGGCCCGTACCGCGGCGTCACGAAGATGACCTTCATCGGGCCGCGCCGGCGACCGTCGCCACCGCCGTGACGAACTGTGGGCCCGCGGCCTCGAGGGACAACGCCGGCACACGTCGGCGCCCCGCCTCGACCAACCGCTGGCGCAGCGCGGCATCGGTGCAGACCCGTCGGAGCGCCGCGGCCACGTAGAGGGGGTCGGTCCCGGCCAACAGGAGCGCCGCGTCGCCGACCGTCTCGGCCACCGCACCCACGGCATTGGTCAGGACCGGGACACCGGCGACCATCGACTCGACCAGCGGGACACCGAACCCCTCGTGGGCCGAGAGCGAGAGGTAGACGTCCGCCGCGGCGAAGTAGGCGGACAGCGCTGCGTCGGAGACATCCCCGGTGATCCGCACCGAGTCCGTCAGTCCCAGCTCACCGACGAAACCACGCAGCGCCTTGAGGTAGGCAAAGCTGGACGTGCCACCGACGAGGTGGAGTCGGGCGTCGGGATCGTACAGTCGCCGGTAGGCCCAGAGCGCCTTGACCAGATCGTGCTGCCCCTTGGAGGGCACGATCCGCCCGACAAAGAGGATGTCGGACCCTCCCCGGCCCTTGGCGCCGGCGAGCTCGGCCGCCACCCGGCGGTCGGGCGCCGCCCTCACCCTGCCGTAGTCGACCAGAACGGGCGCCACCGCCGTCCGCCGATACCCCGCCTGACGAAGCGTCCGCTCGTTGTAGTGGCTGTCGGCTAGGCCCAACGACGTCCGGGGGGCCAGCCGGACCAGTTCGGCTCGGGCCCGGAGGGCACGCTCCTCGGTATGGGGCTCCCATCCGGCGAAGTGCTCGGGCCCGGTGAAATTGTGGAAGTTGACGATGAGCGGCTCTTCCCGATCGGCCAGGTAGCCGGCTACCGCCGACGACGTGGAGAACTGGTAGATGTGCACGTCGCCAGCCGCGGCGTACTCGGGGTACATCCAGTGCTTGTGGGCCTCAGACGCCAGATCGTCGTGTATCGCCTCGGCGAAGATCTCCGACCGCCACCCGGCGGAGCGCAGGATGTCCCGCAGCAACAGGGTATGTGTCCCGGTGGCATCCCTCGGATTGAACGTGGGGATGAACTGGTGGACGGCTGCCGGCGGACCGTTCGGCCCGGCGGCGCTCACCGAGGCAGGGTCGGCTCGGGCGGGGGAACGGTGGCCCGGACGGCGGTCACCAGATAGTCGGTGTCGCCGGGGCCGTGTGCCACCGTGGCGTGATAGCCCCCCTGCTCAAGAAGGTGTCGCCAGGTCTCGGCCCGCAGTGGCCTCCCCGGTGCCAGTTCGGTCTCGGGCGGTGCATCGGCCCCTTCCCACCACGACCGGGACAGCGAGTGCACCACCAGGACGCCGTCGGGCGCCAGTGTGGTGCCGATCAGGCGCAGTAGTTGCGCCCGCTCCCCGCTGGCCATGCCGTCGACGACGCCACTCACGACGATGGCGCCGAGCCCGGACGGGACGACGGCGCGCAGGTGATCGGCCAGATCCTCGCCCCGCAGGTCGGATACGGTGAGCACCCCCTGATCGACGAGCTCGGGGCGCGGATCGACGCCGTAGGCGTCGCCGCCCGCGGCGACGATCTTCTGCACCAACCAACCGTCGCCGCTGGCGGCGTGCAAGATGCGACCGGGCACCGACCGCACCGCTTCGAGCGCCGGCTCAACCCACCAGGCATCGGCCCGGTGCACCCCGGGCATCTCCACCACCCCGGCACTGGGCACACGCTGCGCGTCCACCTTGCGCTCGAGCTCCCGGAGGCGGCTCTCGACGATGTGCAGCGTCCGGCTGACCGCCGAGGCGAACTGGCTCACCTGGTGGGTTATCCACCCCATGTACCACAGCAGTAGGGTACGCATCCCCTTCTTCACCGCGGCGCCGGCGGCCCGCTCGGAGGCCACCGGGACGACCGGGTCGACGAACGTGGCCGCATCGACCATGCGCAACGCCTCGGTGAGGTCCCCGCCGCGCCCGGCCACCGGGGAGTGGGCCAGGAACAGCTCGTCGAGCTCGCGCTCGAGCTTGGGCGGTAG
Source organism: uncultured Acidimicrobiaceae bacterium (assembly GCA_963779735.1). Lineage (GTDB taxonomy): Bacteria > Actinomycetota > Acidimicrobiia > Acidimicrobiales > RAAP-2 > Bog-473. The sequence continues at coordinate 150,974 of CAVZZJ010000006.1, read as the reverse complement.
TTCACCCGAGGAGCGTCGGAGCCGCACCTCCTGTTCGATCTCGGCCATGACCCGGGCCACGTAGGCCGTTGGGTCCTCCTCGACCGACGGTTCGGCGGCCGGCTCGGCCACCGGCTCGGCCGCCACCTTCACCGCCTTGCGCGCCGGGCGTGCCTCTCCGGTCTCCGTCACGCCCGCGCCTCCAGGTGGGTCATCTCCTCCGGGGCCATGCGGGCAATGGCGTCGGGCTCGGGGGGTGCCAGTATGGCCCGGACGGGCACGGTGATGAAGCCGGTCGCTTTGCCCGGGCTCATCACCGAGAACGACCCGGCCGGCTCGCGCCAGTCGTAGAGCACGCCGCCCTTGCTCTGGATCCCGATGCAGTAGGTGAACGTGCCATCGAGCAGGGGGATGTCCTCCACCAGGAAGTTGACCAGACCGGGCCCGACCGGCAGGTCGAACCGCAGGCCGAGAATGTCGGTGTCGGTGCGCAGGAAGCAGCTGTCGTCGTGGTCTCGCAGCTCCAGTGAGAACACGACGTCCTCCGTGGCGATGGAGGCGTGATACCCGACCCCGATGGTGAGGGTGTCTCCCGTGGACAGGTAGGCGACCTCCTCGAACCTCGGGTAGGTGTGGGCGGTGTAGGTGATCCGGACCGGGTGCTCGGCGTCCGGCGTCGCCGGGTCCACGGCGACCCGGTGCGCCACCTCGGGCTCGTCTTCGGGCACCGTGAGGGTGTCCTCCTCTTCGAGGAGGCCCTCGCGGAAGATCCGCACCGCCTCACCGGGGGGACCCTCGGTCACGACGTCGCCGTGGCTCAGCACCAGGGCCCGGTCGCAGATGGCGCGCACCTGGTCGGGCGAGTGGGTGACCAGGAGGATGGTGCGGCCCTCGCGCTGGAACAGCTTCACGCGGTCGATGCACTTGCGCTGGAAGCGCTCGTCGCCCACGGCCAGCACCTCGTCGATCACCAGGATGTCGGGGTCGACGTTGACGGCCACCGCGAAGCCGAGGCGGACGTACATGCCCGACGAGTAGAACTTCACCTGCCCGTCGATGAACTCCTCGAGCTCGGAGAAGTCCACGATGGCGTCGAAGACCTTGTCGACCTCCTTCTTCGACATGCCCAGCAGTGAGCCGTTGAGGTAGATGTTCTCGCGGCCGGTGAGGTCCTGTTGGAAGCCGGCCCCGAGCTCGAGCAGCCCGGCCAGCTTTCCTCTGACCACGACCTCGCCCGCCGTCGGTTGGAGCACTCCGCAGATGCACTTGAGCAACGTCGACTTGCCTGAGCCGTTACGCCCCAAGATACCCACCGTCTGCCCCTCGCTCACCTGGAGCGAGACGTCTTTCAGCGCCCAGAACTCCTCGTAGGGCGTGCGCCCGCCGTGGATCACCCGCTCCTTGAGCGAGTTGTACTTGCCATGGGCCAGCCGGAACCGCTTCGACACGCCCCGGACGTCGACCGCCACCTCGCTCACGACCTACAGCTCCTCGGCAAAGTTGCCCTCCAGGCGCCCGAAGACCACCAGCGCGATGACGAAGAGCACCAGGCCGGCCCCGAGCACGCCGACGTCGAGCCCCGCGTACCAGGCGAAGCCGTGCGGGGGCAGCTCGGCGACGAGGCGGTGGGGAGGGACGGTCTGGCGCACGATGACCTGGGCGTAGAGGACCCTCTGAAAGCTGAGCACCAGGGGGGTCATGGGATTCAGGAAGTAGACCCACGTCAGCCCGTGCTGGGACAGCCGCAGGGCGATCTGGCTCTGGAACGAGTAGACGATCGGACAGGCCCAGAACCACGCCGTCATCACCACCTCAATCAGGTGTTGCGTGTCGCGTAGGTACACGTTGACCGCCGAGAGGAAGATGGCCAGGCCCGCGGCGAACACCAGACACGCGAGCAGGGCGAGGGGCAGGAGCGGGAGGTAGCTCCAGGCCGGTGGCGATTGGAAGGCGACCAGGAAGATGGCCATGACGACGGCCTGGAAGAAGAAGAAGACCAGCGCCGATCCGATGGAGGCCAGGGCCAGGATCTCGCGGGGGAAGGACACCTTCTTCACGATCCCGGCGTTGTTCACCACCACCCCGGTCGCCGTCTGCACACCCACCTGGAACAGGTTCCACAGCAGGAGCCCGGCGAACAGGAAGATCACGAAGTGCGGGATGCCGTTCTTGGCGATGAACTGGAACACGATGAAGTAGATGGCCAGCGTCATGGCCGGCGCGATCATGGACCACACCAGCCCGAGCACCGAGTTCTTGTACTTCACCTTGATCTCGGTGCGCACCAGGTAGACCAAGAGCTCCCGCGAGAGCCAGATCTCGCGGATGCGTTGCCAGACGCTGATGGTCGGCGAGACGACGCGGGTGGCCTTGTGGCCTCGGGCCTCGCGAGCGCTGAACCCGGCCGCCTGGGCCGCCATCGGAGAACCGTCGGCTACCGGACGGGCCAACCCGTAACCGTCGTGCGCGCCGCCATCTGTCGGAGAATTGGCGCCCGACGGCGAGGCCGGGACGTCCAATGCCACGTTTATACGCTCCCTGCCGCGGCCACGGAACGGTCGATGACCTGGTCGATGAAGCCGTACTCGCGAGCCTCCTCGGCGGTGAACCAGCGGTCACGGTCCGAGTCGCTCTCAATGCGCTCGAGCGGTTGCCCGGTGTGGAAGGCGATGCGCTCGGCCATCATCCGCTTGAGGTAGATGATCTGCTCGGCCTGGATCGCGATGTCGGCCGCCTGCCCCTGCATGGCACCGGAGGGCTGGTGCATCAGGATCCGGGAGTGGGGCAGGGCGAACCGCTTCCCCGGAGATCCGGCGCAGAGCAGGAACTGGCCCATGCTGGCGGCCAGGCCGACGCAGATGGTCGACACGTCGGGGCGGACGTACTGCATGGTGTCGTAGATCGCCAGGCCGTCGGTCACCGAGCCGCCCGGTGAGTTGATGTAGAGCGAGATGTCCTTGTCGGGGTCCTCGGCCTCCAGGAGAATGAGCTGGGCACACACCAGGTTCGCCGTGAGCTGGTCGATGGCGCTCCCGATGAAGACGATCCGTTCCTTCAGCAGGCGCTGGTAGATGTCCGAAGTGGGGTCGGGTCCCCCTCCGGCGCCGACGATCGTGGGGATGGTGGATGAAGGAGCCATGGCACGAGGCTACTTCCCGCGCCGGGCGCCCATGGTCACCGGGCCGTACACTCCCTGTTCACCCGCACTGCGGGTCCGCTGCGGGCGTGGCGGAATAGGCAGACGCGCCGGGTTTAGGTCCCGGTCCCCACTGGGGGTGGAGGTTCGAATCCTCTCGCCCGCACCACACCACCGGCACGGGCCGGGCCACCCGGACGCTGGCGCCGGTGGCGTCGGTCGGCGCGGGTGGCGCCGGGGCGCGGGTGGCGTCGGTGGCGCCGGTGGCGTCGGTGGCGCCGGTGGCGCCCGGCGCCGGCTACTCGGGCACCCGGCAGACGTAGGCCAGCAGGTAGCAGTCCTCTATCTCGTTGAATATGCCCCGTGCGGTGGCGGTGGCGTCGGCGTCGAAACGGCCCGCCGCCAGGCTCGGGCCGGCGTAGTTGAGGCCCTTGGCCTCCACGATCTCGAACCCGGCGCGCTCCAGCTTGTCGCTCAGCTCGGGGTGGGTGTACTCGTACTCGTGGTCGGGGTCGATGAAGTCGGCCTGCTGCAGGCGGGTCACCCGGGCGTTGGGGGTGTCGAGGCCCAGATGGCCCCCGGGCTTGAGCACGCGGCGTACCTCGGAGAGCACGGCGTCGGCCACCTCGAGCGGTACGTGCTCAATGCTCTGGCCGCTGTAGACGAGGTCCACCGAGTCGTCGGCGTAGTCGGACAGGTCCACCATGGAGTGGTAGCGGTAGCGCACCGGACCCAGGGCGGTCGTGGTCACGGCGTGGGCCGTGTCCTCCCGGTAGAGCTCGTTGCGTTCCTCGGAAGGGAGGTCGATCACCACCAGGTCGTCGAACCGGTACGGGTAGCCCATGAGGACCAGGGCGCCCGTGGGGTTGCCCAGGGCCGTCCCGCCCAGGTCCAGGATCCGTCTCCCCGCCGGCAGGGAGCGGACGAAGATCATCCGGCTGAAGTGCAGGGACTGGCCCAGGCCGGGGAAGGGCGTCACCGACCACCACTCACCCGAGGCCACCGCCCAACCGGCCACCTGCTGTGGGGTCAGCGAGCCGTTCGCCAATCCCGAGAGGTAGCTCGCCGTCCCGGTCGGATCGGGCTCACGTCCCAGTATGAGCTCGTAGACCACGTCGAGCACCTGCTGGGCCGAGAGCGCTGAGAGTCCACGCCACCCCCGACCTCCCGGCGCAGGGACCGGAGCTCCGCGCACGCGGCGCAGTGCGCCCTTTACCGTTGGCATTCCTCTCAAGGTACCCCCCGCTGCCGGTTAGCTTCGACTCTTGTGCCCCACATGACGGCCGCCCCCGACAAGTTCCGCGGCGTTGCGTCGGCTACCGAGGTCGCCGCTGCGGCGGGGGCGGCGGCCCGGAGCGCCGGGTGGACGGCCGACGAGGTCCCGCTCTCCGACGGAGGAGAAGGCCTCTTGGAGGTGGTCGGCGGCACGCCGCACTTCACCGCCGTGCCCGGTCCCCTCGGCGCCCCCACCATGGCCGAATGGCGCTTGCTACCGCAGTCCGGCGAAGCGGGTGCGACGGCGGTCATAGAGATGTCCCGTGCCGCCGGGCGGGCCCTGCTCCCCGACCCCAAGGGCGAAGATCCGGTCGTGGCCGACACCGCCGGGGTGGGCTATCTGCTCCTCGGCGCCCGAGACGCCGGCGCCACCAGGATCATCGTGGGCTGTGGAGGCTCGGCCACCACCGACGGAGGCCGGGGTGCGGTGGAGGTCCTCGGGTCGCCCCAGGCACTGGCCGGCATCGACCTGGAGGTGGCCTGCGACGTGACCACGCCGTTCGGCCAGGCCGCGGCCGTCTTCGGACCGCAGAAGGGCGCGACGGCCGAGCAGGTGGAGCGGCTGACGCACCGCCTCCGCTCACTGGCCGATCGCTACCGGCGGGAGTTCGGGGTCGATGTCGACGCCCTGCCCGGCGCCGGCGCCGCCGGCGGCCTGGCTGGAGGGCTGGCCGCACTGGGGGGGCGCATCGTGCCCGGGTTCGACCTGGTGGCCGGCGTGACCGGGCTGGCCCGGCGCATTGCCGCCGCCGACCTGGTGGTCACCGGCGAGGGGCACCTCGACCCCCCGTCGTTCCAGGGCAAGGTGCCCGGAGGCGTGCTCCGGCTGGCACGCGGGCACTGCCCGGTTCTCTGCGTCGTGGGCGACGCCGACCGAGAGCTCCTCAGATCACCGCCCTGGGGCATGGAGATCGTCAGCCTGACCGCTCGGTTCGGCGCGGCCCGGTCGCGCCGGGAGACCGCCGACCTGATCGCCGAGGTCGTCAGGGCGGCCGTGACCATGCGCGGGCCGGTGGGCGACGGGGGGTAGCTTCGTCGTCGTGTCGAGACCTCCCGGCGAGCTCCCCTCCGAGGAGCTGTGCCGTCGCTCACCTTTGGGGACGTTTGCCGAGTGTCCCCACTGTGCCGGCGTTCTGCGACCCGAGCACGCCCACTACCGCTGCAGCAGCTGCGGGTGGCGTGACTCGTGCTGCGACTGAGGAGGCCACGCAGGGCCACGCCCAGCACGCAAGGTACGGCCCTTGACGCCCACCTCGGCCGCTCATCCCGACGCCAGCATGCGGTGCAGATCACGCTCCAGCGCATCGGCCAGCTCGACGAGGAGCTCCAGACGCTCCAGGGTGCCACCGGCCGAGAGGAGCCGTTGCGCATCAATCATGTTGAGCGGCGCCTCGCCGCACAGCTGCCAGGACGCCACGTCCGGGTCGTCGTCGAACTGTGCATCGGCGGGGAGCGCCGACGACGTTCCGCTCTCCGACAGCAGGCCGCGGGTGCGGCGCACGCTGAGTTCGGCTCGGTGCACCAAAGAGGGCGCCACGGCGTCGATCCGGGGCGACCACTCCTCCACCAGGGCCAGCGGGTAGGGATCGTCGACCAGCCACTCGCCGACCCGGATCCTCGACTCGCCCTCGACGACAAGGAGCCAGCGTCCATCGGAGAGCGCCGCCGCCTTGGTGATCACGGCGCAGGTGCCGACCGCCACGCGTTGGTCACCACCGCCCACTTCCCTCCCCCTCTCAATGAGGACCACCCCGAACCGGGAGTCGCCCGCCAGGCAGTCGCGGGTGAGCTCGCGGTAGCGCGGCTCGAAGACGTGAAGGGGGATCTGGGCATGGGGGTACAGGACGGCCGAGAGCGGGAACATCGCCAACCGCCGGAGCCTCGACCGCTCCGGCGATGCTTCGGGTGTCACTCCTGTCATCGTCACCACACTGTCACGAAACAGATGATCGCGGTGCGGTCAGTCCAGGGTGGCCGGAGTCGGTGGACCCGGGCCGGCTCCACACGCGAGCAGGACCGACGCCGAGGTCGGTCCTGTACTCGTTCGGTTTCCCATTTTCTTCTCTTTTTCGCAGCCTCAGGGACCAACCGTTTGCGACGTTGCGGGGGCCGCTTTGTCCGCCGACCGGTACACGCACCGGCTCAAGCACGACCTGTCTCTGCGCAAGGCTGTCTGCCTTCGAGCTGCTCTGCGGCGCCACCGACATCCAACGAGGTGGCGCGGGTTCAACCCGGTGGATCGCCCTCCTCGGTCGAGCGTGTCGACGTCATCGGCAGCTCCTTTCCACTCGGGGCAATGGGCTCACCCACTGCCTCTGCGTTCAGTATCTGCCCTCTCGTCGCCCATGGGAACCCCCCTCGAACAGGCCATTCGCGAAGAGGCTGGTCATGGGTCCGGGCCAGAGGCGATTTCGTCCGGGTCGGCGCCGGGCTCACCCGTGGCTCGAACCTCCGGCCACCTCGTAGGACCACAGCTCGGACGAAACCGACACCGGACCGCCGTGGGGGGATGGTCGGTCGGCGCCGGCGTGCCCGTGGGCGAAGGCGGGAGAGCTGACCCAGCTGGCGAACGCCGCTTCGTCCCTCCACCGGGTGACGACGAGCCACTGTCGGCGCTCGTCGGTGGGTCGCAGCAGCTCGAACCCCTCGAACCCCTCCTGGTCGTCCACCGCACCGGCGCGTGCGGCAAACCGCTTAGCCAGCTCGTCTCCGGCCTCCTCGGGCACCGTGATGGCGTTGATCTTGATCACAGTCATGCGACGAACCTACCTCCAACCCGCTCCGCGTGACGCGGGTCACGCGGCGTTCGGGTCGGCTCACGCCTGGCGGCGCCGAATGAACTCCTCGAGAAAGGCGCCGTAGCGCCCCATGACCACCGGCCAGCGATAGGCCCGCTCGACGTAGCGAAACCCGTTCTGCCGCATGGTCTCGTGGAGCGCGGCGTCACCGGTCATCCGCTCGACCACCGCCTCGAACTCGCCGAAGCCCTCGAACCAGAGCCCCGCCCCCGACTGCTCGCAGTGCTCACGGGTGGCACCGCAGACCGCATTGACGATGGCCGGAGCACCCGCCGTCATCCCCTCGACCACCGTGAGGGAGAACGACTCGAAGGGCGACGGAGCGACCAGCGCGTGCGCGCCGCGCAGCAGGCCCCACTTGGACGCATCGTCGATCAGGCCGGTCACCACGATGTCGGTTCCCTCGTCGGGCGGATCGACGAGTTGCCCCACCAAGACGAGCCGCAGCTCGCCCGGGTGGCGCTCCTTGTAGGAGCGGAAGTAGCGCCAGAGGATCCCCGTGCCCTTCTTGTCGTCCACCCTCCCGATGCACAAAAGGTAGGGCGCGTCCCCCAGCCCGAAGTCCGTCCGGGCGCGCTCGGCCGATCCGTCCACCTCCTCGACCCCGAGGCCGACCACCACCTGCGGCGTGGCCGCCACACCGAAGCGCTCGACCACCAGCCGGCGCTCGCTGTGAGTATGGAAGGCGAATCCTCGGCACTGGGAGAACAGGGAGTCGAAGATGGGTAGATGGAGGGCCGGCTCCTCATGGGCCGCCGGATGGAGGATGGCCCGCTGCCGGACACGGGGCAGGCCGCGGATCGTCGGGTAGTAGAGGTAGGGGTAGAAGGCCACAACATCGGCGTCGCAGGATTCGACCGCATCGAGGAGGGCCGGGGACTTGGGGCCCTGCAGGTCGACCCAGCGCTCGACGTCCTCCTCGGCCGCCCGCCGGGGATCGGCCAGGAGCACCCCCGACAGGGGGTGGAACGCCGGGCTGCGTCCCGCCTCCGAGGCGATCCGGTGGACGGTGACCCCGTTGACGTCCTCGGTGCCCGGCGGCAGCTCGTCGCGCCACGTCAAGGCGTCCAGCGACGCCGAGGTGAACACCTCCACCTGGTCGCCGCGATCGGCGACCAGGTGCTCGGCCAGCATCCGGGCCCCGGTCTCCGCTCCGCCCCGGATCTCGAGACCGTAGCGGGGGACGACGTAGGCGACCTTCACGACCCGGACGCGAGCTTCACGACGGGGTGGTGCCACCACCGGCGGGCGGCTCGCACGGACTCCGACGCCGGCAGGGAACGGCGACCATGACGAAACGATAACGGCCCGCCCGCGGCGGTCCCCCTGGCGCGTCCCCGGCCCCGCAGTCCCCCCGACGCGCCCACCGGGCGCGGCGATATGGTGAGCCCGATGCAAGAGCATCAGTTCTACGTCGACATCGCCGCCACGCCCGACGAGCTGTGGGAGCTCTTCTGGCTGCGGCGTGCGCTCACACAGTCCGGCGAGGTGACCATCGAGATCCTCCACCGGGGCGATGAGATCGGCGAGGGCCTCGTGCGCCACTGCACGTTCCGTGTGCCGCGCTACCTGCTCTCGGGCGGCCGGGGCCAGTCGTGGGAGTGGCTTACCGAGGTCAGGCCCAAGGTGTCCTGGAAGTACAACGCCGTCGGCAAGCCGCTGTGGTCGGAGGCCGAGGGCCGCACCCGCCTGGAGGACCTGGGCGACGGTCGGACCCGCGTCCACTTCTCCGAGACCTACCGCGCCTTCAACCCGATCATGCGGCTGCTGCTCGAGAAGCGTGTGCACGACTTCATCTCCAAGGACAACGACCGTCTGATCCGGGACTCGCTCACCAACGGGGTGCAGATGATGCGGGCGGCGCGGGCGTCGGGCTCGCCCGACGGCTCATGAGCACGGCGGGATCAACCCTCGGAACGTTCGGCGAGTGCCGCCGCCAGCGATCGGAAGGCTCGTCCTCTATGTGAGATGGCGTGCTTCTCGGCCGGGGCCATCTCGGCGAAGGTCCGGCCGCCGCCTTCCATGGGAACGAACACGGGGTCGTAACCGAAGCCGCCGCTCCCCCGGGCGTGGGGCGCGATGGTCCCCTCCACCACCCCTTCGGCCGAGAGCTCCGTCCCGTCGGGAAATGCGGCCAGGGCGACGGTGCGGAACCGGGCCGTCCGCTTCCCGCCGTCCTCGGGCAGCGCGCCGAGGTCGACGAGCAGCTTGGCCACATTGTCCGCGTAGGTGACGCCCTCTCCGGCGTAGCGGGCCGAGTAGACGCCGGGAGCTCCCCCCAACGCGTCGACCTCCAACCCCGTGTCGTCGGCGACGGCGGGCAGACCGGTGGCCGCCACCAGGGCCCGGGCCTTGAGCCGGGCATTGTCGAGCAGCGTCTCCCCGTCCTCGACGACGTCGGACACGGCGGGCGGGCGGGGAACGAGCTCGACGTGGGGCACGGCGTCCAGAACGGAAGAGATCTCCGCCACCTTGTCCGGATTGGCCGAAGCCAGCACGAGACGCAGCGGCGCACCGCCGCTCATCGCGCCGGCGGCGGCTCGGCCAGGACGGCCGTCTGCAGCATCGACAGCTCCTCTATGCCGGCCTCGGCCAGAGCCAGCAGGCCGTCCAGCTCGCCGCGGCTGAAGGCCATTCCCTCGGCCGTCCCCTGCACCTCGACGAATCGGCCGGCGCCCGTCATGACGACGTTCATGTCCACCTCGGCGCGGGAGTCCTCGGCGTAAGGCAGGTCGAGCATGGGCACGCCGTCGATGATCCCGACCGAGACGGCCGCCACCGAGTCGGTCAATGGGTTCCCCCGCAGGACGCCGCGCTGCTGCAGGCGGCTGAACGCGTCGTGCAGCGCCACGTAGGCACCGCAGATCGACGCGGTACGGGTCCCGCCGTCCGCCTGCAGGACGTCACAGTCGACGGTCACTTGGATCTCGCCCAGCGCGACGAGGTCACAGACGGCCCGCAGGGAGCGTGCGATGAGGCGCTGGATCTCCTGGGTGCGCCCCGACTGCTTCCCCTTGGCTGCCTCGCGGGACGCCCGCTCGGGCGTCGACCCGGGCAGCATGGAGTATTCGGCCGTGACCCATCCCTTGCCGCTGCCACGCATCCACGGGGGGACCCGCTCCTCGACCGACGCCGTGCAGAGCACCTTGGTTTGGCCGAAGGAGGCCAGCGCCGACCCGGGGGCCATGACGGTGAAGTCACGTTGGAAGCTCACGGGGCGCAGCTGGTCGAGGGCACGCCCGTCGCCGCGCGCGGTGCGCAGATCCCCGCGGGTCTCGTTCGCTCGGTCGTTACCGGACATCCCACTCCTCTCGTCGCGCCGGCGCGGCGGTCACTACCAGTCGAAGACCGCGCCGTTGCTGGCTTGCTCCACCGGCTGCCCGAATGCGAGCTCGGCTTCTCGACGCACGTCGTCGGCCGACACCGTAGGCCACCGGTGGGTGACGATCAGGCGGCGGACCCCCGCGGCGCGCGCCATGGCCCCCGCCTCTCGCCCGCTCAGATGCAGGAACGAACCCTCGTTCGCACGGGTGTAGGTGGCCTCACAGAGGAACGTGCCCATGTCGGAGCCCAACTCCTCGACGGACCAGCTCGGGCCGGAGTCGGCCGAGTAGGCCAGGGTGGCGCCGTCGTGGGCCAGGCGGACGGCCAGGGTCGGCGTGCCGTGGTCCGTGGCCCCGAACCGGGCCTCCATCGAACCGATCGTGAGCACCATGGACGGCGCCAGCTCCCGCCAGTCGACCCACTCCGCCGATGCGTAGTGCGACCGTTCCCGCAGCCCGGGAGGGGCGTACACCGTGAGCGGGTGCCCTCCCTCCCTACGGAATCGCTCCCGGCCGGGCCCGAACCCCGCCCATGTGGCGAACGCCTCGAGGTCCGTCCAGTGGTCGGGGTGCGCATGGGTCAGGATCACCGCGGCCAGACGGCCCGGGTCCCCCCAGGCCTGGAGCCGGGCGAAGGTGCCCGACCCCGAATCGAGCATGATCGCCGTGTCCCCGGCTTCGACCAGGTACCCGCTACCCGCGCCTCCCGGACCGGGCCAACTCCCATCACATCCGAGAACGGTCAGCGTGCGCCCGGTCGTCACGACCCCCACATTAGGCAGGGCCGTCAGACGCCCCGGCGACTGGAGTGCGGCGGAATTCCTATGCTCTCGTTTGCCATGGCCGCCTACGTCGCCCTCCTCCGCAGCGTCAACGTCGCCGGCCACGGACGGCTCTCCATGGTCGAGGTGCGGCGGTCCTTCGTCTCGCTCGGCCACACCGATGTGTCGACGTACATCCAGACCGGCAACGTCCTCTTTCGCTCGCGCAGCAAGAACCTGCTCACCTTGGCCACGGACATCGAACGCCAATTGGAGCGGGACTTCGGGAGCAGCCCGGCGGTGATCCTGCGCACCGTCGCCGATCTCTCGCGCACCGTCACCACGAGCCCCTTCGCACGACAGGGGGCCGATCCCTCCAGGCACCACGTCACGTTCCTGGCCGAGCGCCCGAGCGACGAGCGGTTGGCGGCCTTCACCGCGCCAGCGAGTGGACGCGACGAGCTGGTCGTCGACGGCCTGGAAGTATACGTGCACACCCCGGACGGCTACGCCGGTTCCAAGCTGACCGGAGCGCTGTTGGAGCGGCGGCTCGGCGTCCTGAGCACGACCAGGAACTGGAACACGGTCATGAAGCTCAACGAGCTCGCGGGGGGCTGACCGTCCTGGACGTCGTGGCCGTCGACTGGTCTGGCGCGGCTCAGAGAGCCGAGGCGCACATCTGGATGGCGCACGTCGTCGACGGCGAGCTGGTCACGCTGGCCAACGGCCGCGGCCGCAGGGAGGTGATCGACGACCTCATCGCCTTGCGTGCCCGGCGGCGGGCGATGGTCGTCGGGCTCGACTTCTCGTTCTCCTTCCCGGCGTGGTTCGTGCGCCACCTGGGCTCTTCCACCGCCGGCGAGCTCTGGTCGTTGGTCGGGCGAGAGGGTGAAGGATGGCTGGCCGAATGCGCCGCTCCATTCTGGGGACGGCCGGGGCGTCGGCGACCCGAGCTTGCAGCCCACCTTCGGCAGGCCGAACGGCAGGTGAGCGTGGGTGGCATCAGTCCCAAGAGCGTCTTCCAGATCGGCGGCGCCGGTTCGGTGGGAACCGGCTCGGTGCGCGGCATGCCGCACCTTCTGCGGCTGCGCGACGCGGGGTTTTCGATCTGGCCCTTCGACGAGCCCTCCCCCTGGACGGTGATCGAGATCTACCCCCGCCTGCTCACCGGGCCGGTGCACAAGAGCAGCCGTGAGCGCCGGGCCCACTACCTCGCTGGCGCACCCTGGTCGATCGATTCGCCGTTCGCCACCTCCATCATCGGTTCGGAGGATGCGTTCGATGCCGCCATCTCGGCGCTGGTGATGCACGACCACGGGGCCGACCTGGCAGACCTCCGACAGGCCACCGACCCGATCGGGCGCCTCGAGGGCTACATGTGGCGCCCCCCTAAAATCGCCCCATGAGCGACGGCACGGAATGGTGGCCCGGCGAGCCGATGGCGTCGAAGGCTGCGGGCGGTGCGTCGGCACCGGGGGGCCCGGACGGAGCCGGCGCGCGCCCGAATCTCACCACGGCGGTGCGGCGGCGGAGGACCGATCAGGAGTTCTTCCGCCGGCTGCGCGACGCCATCCACCAGAACCACAAGGCACTGGAGCGATTGGGCACGTGACGATCGACTATCTCGAACTGGCGGACTTCCTCCTGATCGCCGAGGCCGTCCTGCAGATGCCGGCCCGGGAGATCGCACGGGACTCGAGCCTCAACCTGGCCGATTCGGCCCTCCACGCCCCCCGAGCCCGCTTCGTGGGCGAGGACTTCTATCCCGACTTTCCGACCAAGGCCGCCGTGCTCGGGGCGCACCTGGTCAAGAACCATCCCCTCCGGGACGGCAACGTGCAGGTGGCGCTCGTGGCCACCATTGAGTTCTGCGAACGAAACGGATTCCACTGGTCCCTGCCTCCCGGCGACGAGGACGGCCAGGCCACCGCCGACGTGTTCCTCGGCCTGGCCGCCGCCCCGATCAGCGAGGCCCTCATCGGGCAGCTGGCCGAGTGGATCGCCGATCGGATCGGCTTCCGAGATCGCGAGACGATTCAGAAGTAGATGATCGACTTGGCCCGCTCGGTGACCTCGTCGAGGTCACCCGTCCAGGCCCCTGTGGAGAGGTACTTCCACCCGCCGTCGGCCGACACCACCACGATGGACGCGTCCACGCCCGGTCCGAGCGCGGTCGCGCATTTGACCGCTCCCGCGATGGCCGCGCCCGTCGATATGCCGGCGAATATCCCCACGTCGGTCAGGCGCCTCGTCCACTCGATCGACTCGCGGGGGCGCACCACCGTCTTGCGGTCCAGGAGCTCCGCGCCCCCCAACTCCTCGAAGATCGGGGGAATGTAGCCGTCATTGAGGTTGCGCAGGCCATCGACCATTTCGCCTGAGGGTGGTTCGACCGCCCAGATCTGCACGGCCTCGCCCAGCTTCTCCTTCAAGAAGCGCCCCACCCCCAACAGGGTTCCCGAGGTGCCCAGTCCGGCGACGAAGTGGGTCACACCGGGGCAGTCACGCAGGATCTCGGGCCCGGTGCCCTCGTAGTGCGCCATGGGGTTCGCCGGATTGCCGTACTGGTACAAGAAGACCCACTCGGGGTGCTGACCGGCGAGTCGCTGGGCCATCCGCACGGCTCCGTTGGACCCTTCGGAGCCGGGAGACTCAATGATCTCGGCGCCCCAAAGCTCGAGCAGCTGGCGGCGCTCGATGGAGACGTTGGTCGGCATCACCACCTTGAGGTGGTATCCCTTGACCCGGCAGACCATCGCCAGACCGATGCCCGTGTTCCCTGATGACGGCTCCATGAGGACCTGCTCGGGCCCGCCCGGGATGAGCAGGCCGTCCCGTTCGGCCTGCTCGACCAGGGAGAGGGCCACACGGTCCTTGACCGATCCCCCGGGGTTCTGGCCCTCGAGCTTTATGAACAGCCGCGCCGCTGGGTTCGGGCTCAAGGAACTGATCTCGACCAGGGGCGTGTTGCCGATCAGCTCGAGCACGGAGGGGTACAACGCCACCTAGCCTCCGGCCACGGCGGGCAGGATCGACATTTCGGCACCATCGGCGACCGGGGTGTCCACGCCGTCCAGATAGCGCACGTCGTCGTCGTCGAGATAGATGTTCACGAACTTGTGCAGGGAGCCGTCGGCCTGGACAACCTGGCCGGCCATGCCCGGGTACTCCGCCACCAATTTGGCCAGGACCTCGCCGACGGTCGCCCCGTCAAGGGTCACGGTGGATGCCCCTCCGGCGTAGGTGCGCAGGACGGTGGGTAGGCGGACTTCGACGGCCACGGGGCCTCCTCGCAAGGTCATCACCTGGGCCCGAGGGCAGGTCGGGTGATTGTTGACTGATCTGGTCCAGATTCTAACGGGAGCCGCGTGGCTCCCCCACTCCGGGCTCCCCCACCCCCGGTTCCCGGTCAGCGGATTCACCCTAACCGGGCTCCCACCCGAGGCCCGGCACGATCACGGGCTCCTCGGAGATGACGCCGTCGACGATGGCGTAGCTGCGCACCACCGGATGGGTGTCGCGCAACGAGACGAGGACGTAGTGCCATCCCGGATCCTGCGCCTGGGCCACGTCGGTCGGCGAGGGGTAGGCGTCGGTGTGGGTGTGCGAGTGGAACACCCCCATGATGTCGGCCCCCAGCGCCCGGGCCTGCCGGTCCACGGCCAGCATCTCCTTGGGGTCGATCTCGTAAATCAGGGCGGACGCCGCCGCGTTCTTCGTGGGGAAGATGCGGTCGGCCTCCTCCCCCCATAGGAGCCCACCAGGAGGCCGCAGGCCTCGTCGGGCAGACCGCCCAGGCAGTGCCCGATCATCTCCATGTAGATCTCCCGGGACAGGCGCAGCACGTTGTCACGCTACCCTCGACCCCTATGGCCAGGGCGAAGAAGCAGATTGCCAAGCGGGCGGCGGCCCGCGAGGAGAGAGGTGGCGACCGCACCGTCGCCACCAACCGTCGCGCCCGGCGCGAGTACGAATTCCTCGAGACGCTGGAGGCCGGCATCGTGCTCCAGGGCTCCGAGGTGAAGTCGCTGCGCGAGGGCAAGGCGCAGCTGAGCGAGGCCTACGCCAGGGTCGACGACGGCGAGATGTGGCTGTTCCAGATGCACATCCCCCCGTGGCAGTTCGCCACCGGGTTCGGTGCGCATGACCCCGATCGCCGGCGCAAGCTGCTGCTGCACCGGGACCAGATCGACGAGCTGGTGGGCAAGACGCAGCAGCAGTCCTTGACCCTGATCCCCGTCTCGCTCTACTTCAAGGACGGCCGGGCCAAGGTGCAGCTGGCCTTGGCCAAGGGGCGCCGGCTCTACGACAAGCGCAACCTCATCATGTCCCGCGACGCCGAGCGGGAGGTTGCCCGGGCGACCAAGGAGATCAATCGCTGGGGCGGGACGTAGAGTCGGGCGGCAAAGCCCCCTACACTGGTGGGGCTGTCCAAACGGTCAGCTGGAAACCCACATGGGGGTGATTGGCTTCGACTCCGGTCGTTGATATAGGAGAAGCGAGCCGTGGTCTCCGGAGCCACGTTAAAGAGCCGGAACCAAAAACAAACGCCGAGCCTCAGCTCGCGCTCGCTGCTTAGGTAGCGACGTCCACCCGGTCTCAGCCCTGCGGATCGGAATGTGGGCGCCATCTAGTGGGGCTTACTTAGCGGCTCACTCCAGCTGACCGCCAAGGACAAATTTGCTGGCTACGGGGCGGCACAACCGCCGGCAGTGATGCCGCCCCCGACAATCCAATGTCGGCTGCGCTCGGAGAAGGCCTATTGATACTCCGGAGGACGCGGGTTCGATTCCCGCCACCTCCACTCGGGCATGTTCATGAAAGAAGACGTTGAGTGTTCATGAAAGTGCCTCGTTGGAGGTGGCGATGAGTTCACTACTCGTCCGCCACCCCGAAATGACGAACTGCCGGCCCTCGGGCCGGCAGTTCCGCGTCAAGCGGTCTTCAATTTCTGGGATCGGAGCGCGACGAATCGTGACCCAGAGATCCTGTGGCGCTTCGAGACTTTGCTAGTCGGGGGGTCCGGTCGAACGCTCCGTGGCCGCTGGCCTCGGGGCTGTTACGACGTCGCTCCAGGTTCCTTGGCGACGCTTGGCCCGGCGCCGAGGGGTCTCCTCGTCCTGTGCCTGCTTGGCCCGGAAGCTGCGAACTCGGTCGAGGTTGTAGGCGGCGAGGGTGAAGCCCAGCAGCACGGTCATCTTCACCTGGCCGAGGACCCGGAAGAATCCCCGGGCGAGGTCGACGAAGGCGCCCTTCAAGGCCGAGTTCACCGACTCCACCACCTGTCTGCGGCCCATGGAGATTCGCCACGCCGTGGTACCGAAGGGGATGCGCTGGGAAAGGGCCAGCTCGGCGGGGACCACAGACAGGACACCCGAACAGCATCCATTCACGTTGTCAGCCAGCTCCACCAAGGGTGCTTTGCGCGAGCTCCTCATGGTCTTTGGAAACTTCCGGCTCCGCAGCAAGCCGGCACAAAAGGGGCAGCGCCACCGGGTGACGCCGTCGGCGTCGGGACCGGCGTGTCGAACCAGGCGCCACCGCGCCCGCTGATTGAACTTGGCCTCGTAGATGAGTTTCTCCTCCTCGGAGGCCCCACGGGGTGGCACGGGCAGGTCGTGGAGGGCTTGGGGGAGATGGGGTGAGAAGAGCTGACCGTCTATGAGAAGGGCTTCTCCGGAGAAGGGCCTACTCCCCCGTTGGTGGGTGACCGTCTGGAAAGTCTGGGTGATGCCGGCCTGGCCCAGGGGGTGCGCGGTGGTTGCCGCTTGACACAGCGAGTACCCGGGGTCCCACACCACGTCGGCGAGGGGATGGCACTCCACGGTGGCCTCAAGAAGTGCATCGACGATCGCTCGGCCCCGGTGGGTACCGGCCGGGACCAGGTTGCAGGTGGTGATCACTCCAGGGACCTCGGGTCCCAACGTGGTCCGGTCGATGTGGTTCGTCCATCGGACGTCTCGGGCCTGGACGCCCAGGTGGAGTTCGTAGCCGACATAGGGACCAGCCGGACGGCTGTTGGTGGCCGATCGGTGTCCCGCCCGGGCGTTGGGGTCCACGGTGTACTGCTTGCGACCGTCCGATCCGACGCCGAGGACCTTGGCTCGTCGGGCTGGGGTCGTCTTGCGGCGGGAAGGACCATCGCCCAGCAGTTGGGTCTCGGTGGCCTCACCGTCGAGCTCGACCGTCACCGCTTCGCCGTGGAGGGCTCCCCAGGTCTCGACGTCGGTACCGTCGACCGCCACCGCGCTCGACACGAGGGCGTCGTCGGGGATGGCGGCTCGCGCCAACTGGGTGGCAAACCACTGGGCATCGACGCCAGCCGCGCCGGACTCGAGGACCTGGCACAATTTCAGAAAGAGCCGCTCTACCCGAGGGTAACACTCGGCCGGATCCCAACTGTCGATACCGAGACTGTGGCGCTGCTCGTCGCTAAGGGCGTTCAAAGTCCGCGACACTTCCACCAGGTGGGCCTGGTGGTGGCGATGAAAGGCGTTGAGCTGGCACGCGACCAGGAAGCCCAGCAGGCTGAGCTGTCGAGGGCGCCCGACCTCGGCGTGGATGAACGGCTCGAGGACGCCGGGAACGCCCGAACGTTCGACCAGTTGGCGGGCCAGATTCAGTTCTGCCCCGCTCGCCGGCCGGCCCCCACTTGTGTCGAGTGGTGGACGCATCAGCGTGGAGTGCCTCGCAGCATCAGATCGGCATCCCCCTCACGCATCGGGGCAACCACACTGAGGAGGTCGGAGAGCACCGTGACCCCCTTGAGCCCCGCTGCCACCGCCAGTTCAGGGAGTCGCGTGCCGGTGTTGAGATGCCAGAGCAGCCATGTTGATCGGAGCCGCGATGCCGAGAGTGGTGGATGGCCGGGAGGAACAACCAGGCTTGCCGTAAGTGAACTGGCTCGATTCCGGGAGGTCGACCGACCGCCGACCAGGAACTCGTCGTCGGCGGTGGCGGCGGCGAGGTCGAGAATCTCGTCCTCCCACAAACCAAGAACAGGCACTGTTCGGGCCGATGGGTCCCCCACTCGCACGACGACGACGTCACCTCGATGCGCCACGTCAGCGGCTCCGACTCGGGTCACCCACCGGCCATCGAGTCCGGCCCCGAGGCCCAGTGCCAAAAGTGCTCGAGCGGCCCGTTGGCGAGCCTGGGTCGGCTGCCGGAATGCACCGATGCAAAACTGCTTCACTTCGGACGGCGAGTAGGGGGGTGCCACCTGCCGTCTGGCAACTGACGCTGGACGTGGCTCCCAAGGAGCACGAACGGTCAGAAGTGGACCGACCCGGCGAAGGATCGCCCGGTATGTGGCACGGGAACGGTCGTCGGATAGACCCAACTCAGTAAATCGCTCGACGGTGTCGGGATCCAAGATCACCTCAGGATCAAGTGGCAACCCCTCCCCTGCCGCCCAGGCCGCTAGTTGCGTGAGCGCCCGGAGGACTCGAGTGGTACTCGCCCAGCCGTTGAGCGGAAGTCGTTCTACGCAATCAACGACAAATGGCTGGACCGCAGACCAGCTACTCGACTCGATGTTCCGGGGTCGATACGAGGCGATACGAAGCCCGACTTCGTCGTAGGCAGCCCGCTGCCGGGCGCGTCTCGTAGCCTGGGGCACGTCGGGACCTCCAAACCAGGTCTTGGCCGGGCCCGGGGGTGTTTGCGCACCGCCCGGGCCACATCTATTGATTCAGCTCAAGTGTATATGAATACTTGAACCAAGGCAAGTGTTGGCCTATTCTCCCGCGGTGTCCCGAGACCTGGTCAGCGTTCCTGAGATCGCACACCTTTTAGGCGTCTCTCAGCAACGAGTCCATCAGCTCATGTCGGCTTATGAGGACTTTCCAGCACCAGTGGCTGATCTTGCTGTCGGTAGAATCTGGTCACGCGAGGCAATTGAACGTTGGTCAGCATCACATCCGCGGAAACCGGGACGCAGGCCTTCAGCCCCAAGCGAGTGACTTCACAAAGCTTGACGGAAGCTCAACCTTCTAACGCTCGCTTCACCATGTGGGGTCACAAACGTGTCGGAGGGGGGACTCCAACCCGCTTCGGTGGGTTCCAACCCAGTCCACTTGATCGTGTACAAGGCGAACCTCCTATTTTGTGTTGTGTGCACAGGTTAGACCGTCAAAGGTCGAAGCTCCGACCTTACTTCAAGCTCTATCGTCGTAGCCCGTACACGGCGACGGGCAGCGTCCCCAGAGTGGTGGATTTTGAAGTGAGTCCGAGGGTCCACCCATAGGGGGGCCAGCGGCGTGATCCTCGGTGTGTTCCTGTCCGAACGCACCAAAGGAGTACACACCGATGGCCCTTGACCAGTCTGTCCTGTCCGAGCTGCTCGCCGCCTTTCAATCGGGCGAGGGACTCGATCTGATCCGAGAATCGGTCCGCCTGGTCTGCCAGGAGTTGATCGAAACCGAGCTGTCCGCGCTGATCGGCGCCGGGCGCTATGAGCGCACCGATGACCGTACCAACGAGCGCAACGGGCACCGTTCACGCACGCTCACCACCAAGGCCGGCGACGTGGACCTGGCCATCCCCAAACTCCGGCGGGGGAGCTTCTTCCCCTCTATCCTCGAGCCCCGCCGGCGCATTGACCAGGCCCTCTACGCCGTCGTGATGGAGGCCTACGTCCACGGGGTCTCCACCCGAGCGGTCGACGACCTGGTCGAGGCCATGGGCTCGAGAGCGGGAATCTCGAAGTCCGAAGTGAGCCGCATCTGTGCCGGTCTCGACGAGGCGGTGGGAGCCTTTCGAGGACGCCGGCTCGACCACGTCCGGTTCCCCTACATCTGGCTCGACGCCACGTACCTGCACGTGCGCAGTGACCACCAGGTGACCTCCAAGGCCGTGGTGGTGGCCACCGGGGTCACCGAGGACGGTCGCCGGGAGATCTTGGGCATCGAGATCGGCGACTCCGAAGACGAGGCCTTTTGGCGTGAGTTCTTGCGTGCGCTCAAGCGCCGGGGGCTCTCCGGCGTCCGCCTGGTGATCTCGGACCAGCACGCCGGATTGGTTGGTGCCATTGCTCGCTGTTTCCAAGGGGCGGGCCACCAACGCTGCCGGGTCCACTTCGCCCGCAATCTGTTAGCCAACATCCCCAAGGGTCACCACGAGATGGTCTCCGCCGCCTTCCGGACGATCTTTGCCCAGGTGAGCCCCGAAGAGATCTCCGCCCAATGGGATCACGTGGCGAACATGCTCGCCGAGCGCTTCGACAAGGCCGCCGCGCTGATGGTCCGGGCCAAGGAGGAAGTACTGGCCTTTCGCTCATTCCCCAGAGTCCACTGGCGCCAGATCTGGAGCACCAATCCACTGGAGCGTCTCAACAAGGAGATCAAGCGCCGCAGCCGTGTCGTCGGGATCTTTCCCAACGAAGAGGCCGCCATCCGGCTCTGCGGCGCCGTGGTGCTCGACATCAACGACGAGTGGGCTTCCGCCGAACGGCGCTACTTCTCAGAAGCTTCTATGGCAGATCTCTACCCACCGCGCGAGGATGACGATGCGACACCCGGAGAGCTCGTGCCCGCCGAGTGATCGCCACCGAGGATCACAGCCTCAATCCCCACCACTTCGTGGGACGTGCCTCAGCGACGACGCCCAAGTGCGCAGCTCGAGTATCGGGCACTCCATCCGGAGCGAGTCGAAGTATTCGTAGGGATCGTCGACTGTGGCCGCGTCAATGAAGAAGTCGACGGTTCACCAGTCACTCATGCTGAGCTCCTTCGCCAAACATCTGGTCCTCCTACAGCCACGAGTCCGCTACGCAAGGGCGCGCCCGTGACGGCATTCGCCGCCCTTCCACCGCGGCCGCGATCGGTACGTCATCGTTCGCACCCGAGTCCTGCGAGCAGGTCGGCCACCTCGGATTGCAGCATCGTCGAGAAGAGATCTTCCTTCGGCGGCAACACCCAGAACTGGCCACCGTCGAGAGCGCCGAGGACCCAATCGGCGACGGCGGATGGGGCTATACCGAGCTGGTTGAGCGCAGCGTGATACTCCTCGACGTTCACCGGCGTTCCTCCTCCGGCGGCCCGTTGCAGGTCGGCAGAGGTGCGTTGCAGGTTGGTCCCAACCATCCCGGGACACAGCAGGGCGACGTGGATATCATCTCGCACGGACTGCAAGTCGGCGCGCAGGGCCTTCGTGGCGGCGATCACCGCCGCCTTGCTGGCGCTGTACGCACCGCTGCTCGGCGTAGTGACCAGGCCTGCCATCGATGCGGTGACGATCACCGCCGACGTCCCACTCTGGTCGAGCAGGATCGGGATGAAGCTGCGAAGGCAACGCAACAGCCCGCCGAGGTTGACGTCGAGAACGAAGCCGACCTCGTTCGCCGGTGTCTCCCAGATCGACGTGCCCGCCGTGCTGACGCCGGCGTTCGCGCAGAGGTAGCGGATGGGCCCGAGCTGACGTGCGCGATCGGCAAGGGCCTGGACGCCGTTGGCGTCGCGGAGATCGACGGTTTGGCCAAAGGCCGTGACTCCAGCGGTGGTCAAACTGCCGACAGCGGTGCTCAGCGCCGCTTCGTCTCGATCGGCTACGAGCACAGCTGCTCCTCGACGACCGAGCGCGTAGCAGAGTGCCAGTCCGATGCCGCTGGCTCCGCCGGTGACGACGGCGAGGTCTGGTTGGCGGTCGGCGGGGGCTTTCATCGGTAGTCGGGGATCAGTTCCGTGCCGATGAGCTCGATCGACTCCATGATTCGTTCGTGGGGTACGTTCCCCATCTGCATGTGGATGATGATCTGGTCAACTCCGACGTCTTGGAACGCGTCGAGCACTGGGCGGCAGTCGTCTGGTGTGCCAGCCATGACGAAGCCGCTCTTGAGAAGCTCATCGGCCACGAGCTCAGGGGCAGCGCTGGTTGCTTCGTACGTCCCCTTGGCCCCGTCGTCAGCCATGACATGGGCATAGCTGGCTGTTGGTCCGGATTCCGGCCAGCCTGTGACCATGTGTCTGCTGCCGTGGAGGCTGTGCTCCACCGTCTTGGCGGCGGCGATGCGGCGGACCTCGTCACGATCACGACCACAGAGACCGTTGACGAACCCGGCGGTGGCATTGTTGACCCGGCCATGCAGAGGTTGAGCGCTCTTGATGTGCTCCCGGTAGGTATCGACCGAGTCGCGGATGGACTCGGGATCGGCGGCAATGGCAAAGAACAGCATTCCGAGCCCCTGTCTCGCCGCCCGCTCCGCGTTACCTGGTCCGACGCCGCCGACCCACAGTGGTGGGTGGGGCTTTTGCACGGGACGTGGGTAGACCGTTCGCTTCGGCATCTTGACGAACGTGCCTTCGAACTCGACCTCCTCCTCGGCGAGGAGGCGGACCACCATCTCGAGTCCCTCGGCCCACTGCGCTCGCGACTGCTCAGGGTCGATCCCGAACCCGTAGAGCTCCGCCGGTGTGGTCGAACGCCCGGAGCCGAGGTCGACCCGACCGCCGCTGAGGCAATCGAGCATAGCGACTCGCTCGGCGATTCGAACCGGGTGGTTGTAGCTCGGAGGAGTGAGTGCCAGGCCGAACCCGAATCGGATGTGCTTGGTCTGGTACGCCGCCGCCCCGAAGAGCACTTCGGGTGCCGACATGTGCGAGAACCCACCGAGGAAGTGGTGCTCGGTGAGCCAGACGTAGTCCCATCCGAGCTCGTCGGCACGAACGATCTGGTCGACCGTGTGACGGACGATACGGGCCTCTTCCCCGGGCTCCTCAGGGGGGACGAACATCTCGTAGAACAGACCAAACTTCATTTGCCGTGCTCCCTAGTGTCCGACGCGACGTCGCTCGACGCGTTTGCTATTGGTCAGCATCCTCTGGCATACGTCCCGCATCGACTCGACGTAAGCGTCGGCGTCGCCGATCGCTTTAAAGATCGATCACCGGATCGTTTTGATCATCAAATATCAACTGCAATGCTCCCGTCGGGCACGCTTCGACCGAAATCTGAACGGCAGCCAGAGAGTTCCCTTGTGGGTTAACAACGGTTGCCTTGGCTTCAGCGTCGTGAGCGAAGGTCTGCGGTGAATACATGATGCACACGCCGCTGCCGAGGCAGAGCTCGCGGTCAACAGTTATCTTGAAACGATTCGTCATGGGAACGTCTGCAGGCGGAATCTCATACCACGACCGTGCGGATACCGTCACCCGGTGTCTGCACATCTCCTATCCCGGCCGCATCGTTGCGCTGGCGCCACTCTTTGCGGGAGATGCGTTTCGTGTCGACGTCGGTGGCAAGGGAACGAAGTGCTGCGACGGTAGCTCGGTCCTCAGCCGTATGCTTGAACGGGTCCCAGTCGAAGAACCTGCAGGCGTTCTGCCAGGTGATCTTGTTGATTTCCTCATCGGTGCAACCAGCCTCCTCGAACTCTCGCCACGCCAGCTCCGGAGACTCGGGCCAGGTGGTATCGGTGTGGGGATAGTCGCACTCCCAGGCGATGATGTCGGTTCCGATTCGATCTCGCAGAAGAAGTCCCGAGGGATCGGTGATATAGCACGCGAGCACGTGATCCTGGAAGACCTCGGACGGCAATTTGCCGCCGAAGCCGTTGTGCAGCCAGGTCTGATTCTGAAAGTGGCGGTTCACGCGATCGAAATAGAAAGGTATCCAGCCGATTCCGCCCTCGGACAGCGCCACCTTCAAGTGGGGGAAGCGTCGAAAGGTCGGTCCGAAGAGTAGGTCCTGGGCTATTAGCGCGGAGATCTGACAGCTAAGGACGAGAAGGTGGTCTAAGGGCGCCTCGGGTGCTTTCCGAATCAGGTCGAAACCAGCGCCGATATGTAGGGACAGGACGACATTCTGGTCGCAGAGTGCCTGAAGCATCGGGTCCCAGTGTCCGGAGAGGAAGCTCGGGAACCCTTGGGCGTGGGGGGCTTCCGGAAAGGTGATAGAGCGGCACCCCTTCATGGCAATCCGCTGGATCTCCTTGACGGCGAAGTCGACATCCCACATTGGCACTAGACCCATAGGGATGAACCTGGCCGGGTAGGTGCCGCACCACTCGTCGATGGCCCAGTCGTTGTAGGCCTGGAGCATCACGAGCGCGATTTCCTTGTCCAGCGATTCGTGGAAGGTTCGGGCATTGAAGCCGGCCATGGTCGGAAAATTCATGGACGCCAAGATGCCGTTTGCGTTCATGTCGCGCACTCGCTCGTGGACGTCAAAGCAACCCGGGCGCAATTCCGATAGGACCGCCGGATTGAAACCCCATTCCTCCCGTGGCCAGCCCACAGTGGCGGCCATGCCAAAAGGCGTCGAGGTTGCTTCGCCCTGAAATACCCAAACGTCAGCCCCGGCCTCGGTGCGCACCACCTTGGGCATCTGGTCGCGCCACTTTTCCGGAACGTGATTCTCGAACATGTCTGGAGGTTCGACCATGTGATCATCGATGCTGACCATGATCATGTCGTCCATCCGCATGGGTGCTCCTCTCGACCGAAAGCAGGTGCTGTCCGATTTGGGCCGGATCGGCTCGCTGCCTCGACGAAGGAAAGACGAAGAAGCAGCGCCGGCGACACAGACTAATATTTGTTCGCACAGCCGTCAAGTTGACTTGGCGAGCGCGCTCAGCGCGTCTTCCGCCCGAATGGCCTGCGGACTACTCCAACAGACTGCTCACGGTCTCCGCGTCGAGTGGCCGTGCGAAAAGGAATCCCTGGGAGGTGTCGACGTTCTCGACGCCTTCGGCGACAGTCTTGAGCCCGAGCGCCTTGCCCAGCTGGACCATGGCGTGGACGAGAGCTACCGCCACGGAGGTGTCGCTGATCCCCGACACGAAGGATCGGTCGATCTTGAGCATGTCGATGGGGAACTGGCGTAGGTAGGCCAGCGACGAGTAACCGGTGCCGAAGTCGTCAATGGCGTCACGCACCCCGAGTGCTTTGAGCAGGTTGAGCCGGCCAACGGTTTCCTCGACATTGTGCATCAAGGTGGTCTCGGTGAGCTGGCGATGGACTTGATTCCCTCCAGCCACATCTCTCGTGCGTGGTTGGCGTCGATTCTGAATCCATCTAGCTCGGTAGGCGTCGTCGACCTCCCGGTGCCAACTCGATCCGCCCGTTCGAGATGCAATCTAGGGTGGCGATTCGTTCCGCGACCCGGGCCGGGTGGTTGTAAGCCGGCGGTGTGAGCATCACCCATGGCCCAAGCGCATCGTAGAAGTGACCTGAGAGAATGCCGCGAGCATCACTTGGGGAGCCGAGCAGTGCGAGAACTCCTCGAGGAAGTGGTGCTCGGTCAGCCATACGTATTTGAAGCCCATCTCCTCGGCGAAGCGGACCTGGTCGATAGATCTGCCGGAAGATGAGCGCCGGGGTAGGAAAATCTCGCAGAAAAGTCCGAAGTCCACGATGCTTCCTCAATCCTGGCCGAACCGAGCGACCAGACGCGTTTTCCACAGATGGGAGTTGATCCCATCTGGGTCGAGCTCTCTTGCGACCAGGTACCCGCTGCCCATCCAACCCCGCCTGGTCCATTTGCCGAAAGACAGCCGGGTACCAGCTGATCCACAGCCCGCCGGGAGCATCTTCACCCGCTCGAGAGCGTTCTTGACTCCCAGGGGCGACAACGGCTGGGCATCGGAGAGCGCGTGGAGTACCACTGTGGCGAGGTCGCGCGCCTGTAGCGGTATACAGTACTCGGGGCGGCGGCCGTACGTCGCCTCGTAGAGATCGAGGAAACTCTGACCCACCGGGTTGCCCTCGTCGTACTGGTCTACACCGACCCAGCCCAGCATGGCCTGCCAGATCTCCCGGGAGATCCAGGCATTCTCGAATGCCGTGCTCAGGTACCGGGGCGGGTCCCAGGTAAGGGCTTCGAGGGCCGGGTTCACGTTCACGATCCCGAAGCCGAAACCACAGTGGACGATTCCCGTCACCTTAGCTTCGTAGAGCTTGCCAACCGCATCACTGATGTCCATGGCGATCTGCGGAATCGTCTCCCGCGCGACCAGGCGCAAGCCCTCGACGCGACAGGCCCGCTCGAAGTTCTCGGCGTAGAGCTCACCAACAAGGGACTGCTCTACCAGGGCACCAACCTCAGTGTGGCCTCCCTTCGCCAACAGATGAGCCCAGAACATCGGCTCGTCCGTGTGCGATCCCATTGGGAGGGCGAAGGTCCACTTCCCCAACCAATCGTCGCTTCCCGTCATGCTCACCGAGGGCACACGGAATCGGCGCTCGATCTCCTTGCGCGTCGGAATGCAGTTGTCAGCGATGGACGGTCCGATAACGGCCAGGCAGCCGGCATCAACGAGCTCCCCGTACGCTTCGATGACCGCCCTCACGGTACCTTTCGGTAGACCCTCGACGTCGCGGCGCACGATCTCTACAGGTCGGTCGATGAGCCCCTGCTTAAGACCCTCGCCGAACACCAGTTCAATAGGCCGGATCATGTCCTCCCGCTTGTCCGCCGGAAAGTCGTCCGGAACCAGGATGTCCATGAGATAGCCGACCTTGATCGGCTCTCCGCTGCTGTAATACGACACGGCTACTCCCCCAAAGCAATGGACCAGGTTAGCGCAACCTGATATTTGTTCGCCTTACCGTATCCGGTCGGGGCTCGGGCGTCAAGGCAACGCGAATCCGGGAATTGAACAACAGAGCACGACCCGCGGCAATCCGGAGGAAGTCGACTGATATCGATCTTCGAACAAGTCTTTGGTGGAGACGACGAAATCCGCATGTCAATCCGAGAGCGGATGCTGCTCACTACGGCAGGTGGCGATCGAAGTCGCAACCAACGACGGGATAGAACGGCGCCGCCAAGAGCGGCACCAGCCCGGTGTCCGCCCACCTCTTCTCCAGGACCGGACGCAGATATTCCGACACCGCCACTGGATCGTCGTCCAAGAAGCAGTAGGTGACGTGCAGTTCGTCCGTAACGAGGTCCGCGGCAGCCATCTGGTTGGCACGGGCCGAGAACTCGGCGTCGGGTTCGAAGGTTGGGCCCCACCATGCCCCGCCCACACCGGGAACCTGTGTAAGGTCCCGCGCCGGGGATTGGCCACGCTCGACGAGAAGGTAGGCCCCTCTAAGCGGCCACCATGGCAGTACGTCAGCTCCGACCTTGATGCGAGGGGCAGCCGCCATCCCATCAAGGCGGTAGAGGCCGGTTTGAAGTTGCGGCAAGAGGCGCATCTCTTCTGAGCCGTCACGTCCGTCCATGTATGGCTTTCGACCTGCTAAGCGCAACGCTTCGGTGAGCTTCGCGAAGCTTGGTAGCCCAGCCGGATCGGCGAAGAAATATGTCATCACATGGTCCACGGAGTCATAGATGCCCTCGCTCCTCGCTCGGGCCGCACGACACGCCGGTGTCGACACTAAACGCAGCGAAGCGCGTAACTGTGGGAGCCGATGCTGTTCTGGTCGGCAGTCGAAACTGTGCCACCTCAGGTACTCGGCATCTTGAGCGTGAGGGTGTCGGGCCGACATTGACATATATATGGTCGTGACACCGGATCGGCCCTCTGCCAGGATGCTCGGCACGTCGTCCGAGGGATTACCAGCAAGGACAGGCATAGTGGAGATAGCCCCCTTTCATACGATGTTCGCGGCCGCGCTCAAAGCTGTGTGTGTGTCGAAGTCATGAGAAAGCACTCGCTGACCCTGGGGATGCTCGCCGCGGACTAGGAGGAGCCGGACACCGTCAACTTCGGATAGGGTCTCTCGACACAAGGGGGTAGCTCCCGGGACCAGCTGGAAGGCGGTTCCGACATACCGGGTGAACCATAGGGAGTTGTCGGGCCCTGACGCGATCTTGTCCGATAGCTCATAGCGAAGCTCATGGAGTGGCTTCCGAATAGGGCGCTCGCGATGTAGTGGCTCATTCCCAGCATGGCGTCGACGAGGGTTGACGCTGGAGCCGACGAACCGCTCGGCGGCGGTCACGGGAGGAAGTAGCCTCCTCCGTGTGGTGGGAGGGTCAAGTTGTCCAGCAGCCCGGGTGCGGCCTGGCAAACAGTGGGAATGGCGTTGAGCAGCAGTGTCGCGACGGCAAGTGATGTGGCCCGGGCCTGGTCCTCATCTGTGGCGAGTACAAACTCCGAGCTGATCTTGGGGTCGCCGTCGATACGAAGCAGCCACCGGCTGTCGCCCGTTGGCCAATCCGGCGCGATGTCCTCGCAGACACGCCAGATCCATTCGAAGGTCATGGCCGGGCGGCCGTATACGTATCCGTCCAGGCTGATCTTCATCGCCGCTACCGTGTCGGCGCCGATGCTACCGGCGGCGATGGTGAGTTCCCGATCGGTCAGGGCCACCTCTCGACGGTAGCGCACCTCCTCCAATCCGACTCCGATGGCATCTGCGAGCATCCGCATAGACAGATAGAACGGAGACTCGTAAACTTCGCTCATGTGCTGATCTACCGGACTGGACGCATCCGGCGGTAGACCGAAACCGATGGCATCGCGCACCATGTGGATGGACGTGTACCGGCTCATGTCGACGATCTCGGTGACTTTGAGATGGTCGATCCGGCGGCACATTCTGGAGATGGTCATAGGCCAGGCGTCCATGGCGTAGCCCGGGTTGATCCCCACGTGGAAGAACGTCGTTCGGCCGTCGCGGCACGCTGCAGCGAGGCGCTCCTCCGCCCCGGCGGCGCCCTTGAGCTCGAGGCCGGACCGGAAGTACGCGAAATACTCCACCGCGCTGGACACCACGTTCTTCCCGGAGCTGAGGAGACGGCAGATGTCGTCCAGCGCCCGATCCCCCCCGTCCAGGGTCCCCCCCAGCGCCGTGTAACACACGCAGTCGGCGTCCAAGGCCAGGAGAGCATCGACGTCGTCGGTGGCGAGCACACCGGTCGGCTCTGCCTCGAGAAGGTCGCCGGCGTCCGACCCCACTTTGGAGGGGTTGTACACCCGAAGGCCGACAAGCTCGTAGTCCGGCCGCTCGACGATGGCTCGAAGGGCGTGCTTCCCGACGTTACCTGTACCCCACTGGATTATCCGATATGACATCCATCTCTCCTCAAGTGTTGGCCCTCAACGAATCGGCGACCACGGGACGGTCCGCACCAGCCGCGAGGTCCAGGTGTCGCGCAGTTTGAGCCCTTCGTACATCCAGGAGCCGGGCTTGACGTCGTCGCGCGAGACGGTCCGGGAGAGCATTCCGATGGCCGCCGCTGCGGTGCTGATACGGCTTATGTTCAGGGTCTCGGGCGAGGGGCCACCGCCACAGAGGGTCTCCAGCCCGGCCCAGATACGGACCTCGATACCTTCCATGTCGAGCATGGCCATGAACACCTGCTGCATGGCCTTTTCGTAGGCCCGCTGCATCCCAAGTCGTGGAGGAACGAAGTCATGGACATAAATCTCGCTGGGTTTGTCCACTGGCTCGGGTTCGGGCGGAATCGCATCGAGCTCAATCTCGAGGGGATTGAACGCCAACGGCGCGAGGATTCGGCTCGTGACTCCCACCCGGTAGTCGGTAAGCGCGGTCATTTCTTTGCGCAGGTCTCCGATTCTTCGCCGCGCCGCCATGCGTTCCAACGCCGCGCCATCGATGACGGCCGTCAAGGTAATGACCTCAGGGAAGGAGATCGCGCCGGGCATCGACCGGGCGCACCAAACCAGTCGCGCCCCGTCATCGCGGGCAACGGCAGGTGCCCACTGCTCGCGTAGCAGGGTCTCCAGACTCTCGCCCCTTCCGGCGGTCACGGCATGAACTTCGTGAATGAACAACACCACGCGCCTCCTAGTTATTGAGGGCTCTAACGGGCCACATACCCGCCGTCTATGGGCAGGGCGATACCGGTCACGTTTGCTGACTGATCGGATGCCAGGTACAGGGCGGCCCACGCGCAGTCCTCGGGGGTGATGAGCCCGCCCAGCGGATGTAGCTTCTTTGCCATCTCGATCTTTTCGGCCGTCAACTCCTGAAACGCCTCGCTCTCCGGACGAGCAAAATTGGTGGCCATGCCTCCCGGGCAGATGCAGTTGACCCGGATGCCATACGGGGCCGCTTCGATTGCCAGTGCCCGTGTCAACTGGATCACGAGAGCCTTGGTAGCTCCATAGACCGCGCTGCCCCAGCTGACCAGGCCGGCGATCGAACCGGTGTTGACGATCGTCCCCCCCCTCCCTGGCGTTTGAACTGCAGCACCGCCTCGCGACAGCCGAGGAATACCCCGCGGCCGTTGACCGCGACCAGCCGGTCGAACTCCGTTTGGGAGTGGTCCTCTAGGAGCATGCCGATTCGTGGGGAGGAGATCCCGGCGTTATTGAACATGATATCGAGCCGGCCGAATTCGCTGACGGCCGTCTGAACTGTCCTAGCGACGTCGTCGGCATCTGCCACGTCGCCGGTCACCGCTAGGGCGGTTCCCTGCTCGGACTCGATGAGACCGATGGTCTCTTTGGCCCAAGCTGGGCGCAGGTCCGCGCACACCACTCTGGCACCGTGCTGGGCGAACAATCGGGCGCATGCCCGTCCCACCCCGGACCCGGCGCCGGTGATCACGACCGACTTCCCAA
The DNA here is from genome assembly GCA_963779735.1 of uncultured Acidimicrobiaceae bacterium. Lineage (GTDB taxonomy): Bacteria > Actinomycetota > Acidimicrobiia > Acidimicrobiales > RAAP-2 > Bog-473. The sequence continues at coordinate 120,222 of CAVZZJ010000006.1, read as the reverse complement.
CTAACAGGCCTTTTTCAGCAGTCATCGACGAGCCATTTCACGAAACGGTGCATCGGGAGGAAACCATCGTGGGGGAATCCCGGCGCCACCTGGATCACCTCGCCGAGAGGGACGAGCCTTTGCATTCCTCGGGCCGCTAGCAGGTCCCGAAGCTGCGTGGAGCGGTGCGACGGGTAGATCCCGATGGTTTGGGTCGCCACGTTGACGTGCTGGAGAGCGTCTTGCAGCGACGGGACCCAGACGACGTTGACCGTCTTGGCGGAGGGGTGAAAGTCGACGGGCTCGTCCGAGAGAATCACGAGACCCGAACCGTCGTCCGACCCGAAGACCTGGTATATCGGATCCATGGAGCGAAGCACGTCGATCTCGGCCCTGATCTCAGGGGGAAGCGGAGTCGCTACGACGGCGTCGGCGTACTCGCGCTCGACGGCCAATTCCCGAACCAGGATCTCGCACCAGCGGGTCAGGTCGGCCCGATCTCCCTCGGCGTAGACGAACCGGCTCGCCGCGCACACCTCCTGGTTGAAAAGGCTGGCGTCGGTCGCCGCCGCCGCAGCCGACTCCTCCATGGCTTCCGGGGAGGCGAGCGCCTCGCACCCAAGCAACGAGATCGAAACTTTCGGATCGAATGAGACCAGGTCGAAACCCGGAGCCACATAACGGATCGCCCCGCGAATGGCCGCATCCCCTCCCCAGGCCACAAGCCGATCGAAATACTGGGACCGGAACAAGGCGCCCTCCACTTCGGGGTCGCCTCCGCGCCAATAGACGCATGAGAAGGACTGGGTCACCGGGTGGTCGGGGTCGAGTTCGGCCATGGTCCTGAGCATGGCCGTTCCGGTGAAGAGGTCGTTGGAGGGGAGCTTCAGCAGGTGCACGCCCTTGGTCAGGGCGCCCCTCAGGATCGTGGACGAGGTCACGCCGGGGGCGTTCCCGGCGAGGACGTGAACAAGACGCGGCGGGAAGGCGCGGATATGTCGTGCCCGTCCGTTGAGGTCGGTGACCTCCTTCCAGCCGTCCAGCACGTCGCGGCCGATCTCATGGTCGACCATGAACCACATGGTGGCCGGGTCGAAGCTGCGGCCGAGTTGCCGGTACGACTGGGCCAGAATGCGGGGCCCCAGGGAGCTGCAGGAGATACTCGCTTCCAGCGCCTGCTGGAGATAGGGGTTGGTATCGAGATCGAGCCGGCGCCCCACAGCGGCCAGGAAATCGATGATCTCGCTCAGGGACAGACCGTAGGCCGGAAGCGGTTCGGAGCGGGGCCAGACCAGGTCGTCTAGATCGAGTCCCGGAGTGGTGAATCCGTCGTAGTCGATCACATCGGTCTGTAGCTCGGGTTCTTGCAGTCTGCCTCGGACGATGTGGGGAACCGCCAGGCGGGTCGCTCCGGTCATTCCATCACCCCCCGGACGTAGGCATCGATGGTGCCGGCGCAGGTCAGCTTGTCGTCGCCGCCTTCGATAGCGCTGTAACGTGTGATGCTGTCGGCGACAATGCTGACATTGGGCGTGGAGAAGTCGGCCACTACGTGATCCCCGGTAACCACGCCCCCCCAACGGCCTTCCAGGGCCAAGTCCAAGAAGGCGAAGCGTCCTTCAGCCAGGCCGTCATCCCGATGGATCAGAGTTTGGCCGCTGTCGTCGAGGATCAGCGGTATCACCCAGGGCAGCGGCCGGTAGCGCCCTTCGATCCCGTGGAGTGGGGCCGAGAGCTCGGACATGCCGTATCCGCCGCTTGGGACGTTCTCGGGCCGCAAGCCGAAGAATGCCAGGATCTGATCCTTGAAGTCCTCAGGCATGGAAACGCCCTTGTTGCCACCCCCGACGGCGAGCACGGTATCAGGGTGGAATTCGCCAGGGCGCAGACCGCGGGTCCGAGCCTGTTCCATGATCGTCCAGCACTGGGCCCAGAACCCGCAGATGATCATGGGTTCCCGCCTGTGCTCGAGCAGCTTGTCGATCATCTCGTCGAGGCGGGTCGCCATCTCCTCCTGCCGGGCGGCGGCGTCCCGTTCGAAGGTCGCGACCTCGCTGGGCTTCGCTGACCCGGCCGCGATCTTGCGCCGCAGCTCGGCCATACGGCTCAAGTCGGACACGCGCATCGCCTCGTCGGTCAGGAAGAACGTCGCCTCGGGGCGGCCGCATGCCTCGGCCAGCTTCCGGAAGTGGAGGGCCGCACGATTGGGCCCATACTTCGGGCCCAACACGAACACGGCCCGGTCCTGGTTCGGTTTTCCGTGAGTCCAGGTCATCATCTCGTCGAGCACGCGCAACGAGAAGTCCCGGTCCAAGGGAGTAGCCGGCAGGAACGAGTTCTTTCCCGTCGTGCCGCTAGAAACGAAAACCATGTGATCGTTGGCGTGGAGGCGTTCGAGCCAGTCGTCCTGGTCGCGCACTCCCTCGACGTCGACGGCTTCGACGCGTACCGATGAAAGGGTGTCGAGCCAGCGGTTCATGAGCTCCCAGCGACCCTTGGCGATGAACGCTTCGGGGTACGACTTGTAGTTGGAGTGGGAAAATAGGAGCGGAACGAGGTCGTCCAAGGAGCGGATCTCCTTGATGGCGGCGTCTTCGGCGAGTCGGCCCAGTACCGGGATACGCTCCCGCTGCTCAGACAGCCGCCGGTTGGCGCCTTCCAACCAGAGCGGTTCGAGCTCGCACCGTGAATGTTTCCAAAAGTGAGGATCGTCGAGGTAGCCGATCAGCTGCTCGTGGGCGGGAATCATGCGGCTGTCCTTTCTACGCCCTGGGCGACCAGGACGCGGAACGCAAGAAGCGGCTCGAACCTCGCGCGCCCTCCGGGAGTGTCTGGGTAAGAGACCCCGGCCAGTCCTGCCACCCGTTGTCGACGGCGAGCGCCGGCTCCCAACGCTGTTGTGCGGCGATCCGGTAGAGAATCTTCACGTTGTCGTCTCCGCCCATGGCGGTCTCGAACGCCGCTTCGACGGCGAGGACGCCGTCGAGTCGATCGGCCGCGGTCGCTGCGACGGCGGACTTGATACCAGGGCCCTCCAGCGTGTCCTCACGGAACATGTCGCAGCCGTGCTCAACCAGGCCGACGGCTATCTCGTCGAGGTCCACCTCGGCCAGAGGGGACCACTCCAAGGAGACCAGCAGTGAGCTGTAGGCGTGGTAACGCATGCTGGCCAGCTGGGTGGACCATTCGGCCAGGTCACCGTATCTCAGCCGCTCGGCCATTCGCTCCCAGGCCGCGCCATCACGGACGGCGGTGACCGTTACCACATGGTAGGCGTCGCCGGATCCGTGGGTCGAGGACAGATACCAGAGCAGCCGAGAGTCTTTGCCTGCGAACCTCGCCGCACCCTCCCTCAGTGCGTCTTCGAAATCGAACTCCCTCTCACCGATCAGCGCATGAACCTCGTGTACAAAGAGCATTCGATCGTCTCCTCACCAGCGGCGGGTGACCCGAGAACAATCCTCGGTCGTGTGTCTACGTGTGTTCTCTTCTGCAAGCAAATATTAGGTTGTGAGAACGCATCATAAGGCCGGGTCTGTCGGTCCGCAAGGCTGAGCAGCGCGGGCGCAGTTACGTCTGGACCCGCAGCTCTACTCTTTCGTAACCATAAGCCCAAGTGGACCGAAGTCGAACGGGAGGCTCCACCAGGGTCAGACCTCGGGCCCGGTCGAGCAGCGCCTCGAAGGCCACGCGCGCTTCGAGGCGGGCCAGAGATGATCCCAAGCAGAAATGCGATCCGTGGCCGAAGGAGAGATGGCGATCGTTCCGCCGCAGGACGTCACACTCCTCTGCCCGTTCGAACTCTCGCTCATCGAGATTGGCGGAACCCCAAAGAAGCTGCACCCGGGCCTGCTCAGGGATGTCCACCCCATGCAATGACACCTGACAAGTCGTGTTGCGCACATGGGTCTCAGCCGGGGGGTTGAGACGAAGCATCTCTTCGATGGCACCCGGCAGCAACCCATAATCGGATGCGAGCATGGCCATCGCGTCGGGATGCTCCAGCAGGAGTACCCAGCCGTTGGCAATCAGATTAGCGGTGGTGTCGTTTCCCCCGGCCACAAGAAGAAAACAGAACCCCAGCATCTCCAGGTCGGATATCTCGCCATCGCGCTGAACCTCCAGGAGGGCAGTCATGAGGTCATCCCTCGGCTCGGCACGGCGCTCGCAGAGGAGCTGCTCGAACGCACCATAGATCTGGGCTGCAGTGGCCATCGTGTCGCCGTCCATGACCAACAGCTGATCCGTGAGATGACGGAAGTCGTCCAAGCGGGCCTCGGGGATTCCGATCATCCGGCCGATGACTGTGGATGTGTATGGGCCGGTGAACCCGGCAATGAGGTCGCCACCACCGCAGCCGAGAAGGCGATCGAGAAGATCTCGCGCCAAGACGCGAATCGAATCTTCGAGCATCGCAATTCCCGCCGGCGTAAAGGCGCGAGACACCATGCGCCGGAGCTTGGTGTGGCGTGGCGCATCCAGCTGGTTGAGCATTGGCAGCATCACGGCCGCCTCCTCGGTCACGGAGGAGTACGTCGCCGGGTCGGTGGCGGCGGCATACACATCCGCGAAGCGACTCAGCAGCCACGTCTGCCGCTCCGCGTCGTAGAACACGGGGTGGTCGTCCCTCAGCCACCGGTAGATCGAGCTTCGCTCGGTCGCGAAGTTGACGTCAGAGGGATCGAACGTGACGATCATCAGGCACGGACTCTAGCAAGCGCGCCTCGACATCACAACCTAACCTTTGTTAGTGTGCGTCAGGTTTACTAGCCGCTGTTTGCGATTGCCTCACACGAACCAGCACGACGGAGAACCATGTGACTGACCTTGGGAAGCTTGACCGTGTCCGCATGCGAGAGCTGTTCGACCTGCGGGGTGGGCACTACGCCCTGCTCGGCGGAACCTATGAGGACGATCCGTATCCAGTTTGGCACCGGCTCAGGGAGAATGGCCCGGTACACCACGGGATTCTCCACGAGCTGACCGGGTTCGCCGGCCCGGCTCTTTTCCACGGGCTTCCAGAGCCCGACCGCTGGCATTTCACGGTTTTCAGCTACGAGGCATGTGACAAGGTCTACCGTTCTCCCGACCTCTTCGCTTCCTCCCCGGAACCGGTAGATCCCGCCAGCGGGGAGCCGAGCCCGCTCAACAGCATGCTGTTCACGGGTGGGTCAGCGCACCGGCGATACCGCTCACTGGTGCAGCCGTCGTTCGTTCCTGCCAGGGCCCAGTGGTGGATCAACAACTGGATCGAGCAAACGGTTCACCTGCTGATCGACGGGTTCATCCACGAAGGCCATGCGGAGCTCAACGTCGATTTCTGTGCTGCCATCCCCGTACTCACGATCACCGGCAGCTTCGGAGTCCCAGTCGACCGCGCCCTGGACATCCGAGCAGCCATCACCAATCCCGCCGAGATCGTCAAGATCCTGACCCCCATCGTCGCGGCCCGCCGCAAGGCGCCACAGGACGACCTCATCAGTGTCTTGGTGGAGGCCGAGATTACAGACGAAAATGGAATTACTCACCGGCTGAGCGACCCCGAAATCTATTCGTTCGCCCTCCTGCTTCTCGCCGCCGGATCCGGCACGACCTGGAAGCAAATAGGCATAACCCTCACCGCCCTGCTCCGACGGCCGGCCCTCCTCTCAGCGGTCATGGCCGATCGGCACCTACTGCGCCTCGCCATCGAGGAATCGCTGCGCTGGATGCCAACAGATCCGATGTTCTCCCGGTTCGTCGTCGACGAGACCGAATTCTACGGCGTTCAAATGCCGGAAGGGTCAGTCCTCCATATCTGCCTAGCCGCCGCCAACCGCGATCCTTCACGATGGGAACGCCCCGACGAATACGACATCTACCGACCGCTCAAACCCTCCCTGGGCTTCGGTGGCGGCCCCCACGTCTGCCTCGGAATGCACGTCGCTCGAGCCGAGATAACCGTCGCAATCAACGCTTTGTTCGACCGACTGCCAAACCTTCGATTGGATCCCAAAACCGAGCCACCCCGGATTATCGGTATGTACGAACGCGCACCCACTGAAATCCCGGTGCTATTCGGATAGATGCCACCGTGCCCAATCAGTTTTCCCAAGAGGTCAAGAGATCTGTGAGCACAACTACGACCAGGTTGACTTCTACAGCGACGGGTCTTCGTACGAGGACCCCTACGGGGGGATCTCGTGCAACCAGGTCCGACACGGAGCACGTGCTGGTGACGTCTGGTACGGGTGTGCCGACAAGCGCCCTCGTGTTGTTACCGATCGGTAACCGGGAACGGAACCCTCCCTCGGTCGGATTCGGAAAGAAAGAAGGGGTTAATCGAAAGTGCGCACGCATAGAACTGTTCAGTCAAGAACCGGACGTGATGGGGGTAGGCACTAATGGAGACAGCTCAGGTGGGGGATAAGTTGTTCGGTGCGCGGCTTTTGACCGTGATGGCCATGGCCACTTGCCTGCTCGTGGCGGGTGGCACCATCGGACAACCCGCCGGTGCAGCGACCCTCGCTCCCGTGGTGTTGGGCGATATCTGCAGCTGTACCGGCGTGGAGGCATCGGCCATCGCACCCACGTCGGACGTCTTGCAGGCGTGGGTAGCATGGACCAACGCGCATGGAGGCATCGCCGGCCACAAGGTTGATGTCATCGTCAAAGACGACGCTCTCAACCCGGCCGCGTCGCTGGCCGATGTGCACGAGCTCGTCGCCCAGGACCACATCGTCGGACTATTCGACAATAGCGGCGAGGATCCCTCCTGGGCTACCTACATAAGGCAGCAGAAGGTCCCGGTCTTCGGCAACCCGGACACCCTTGCCGGACAGGACAATCCCGACTTCTACCCGCAGGGCACCACCAATGGCAATGCTGTATTTGCTGAAGCAGTGGCACTGAAGAGAGCGCACCTCAAGAGATTGGCCGACCTCTACTGCGTAGAGATAGCGGTCTGTGCCTCGTCCGTGCCGCCGTTCAAGGCGGCGATGAAGAAAGTAGGCTACGGCACCACGGTCGTCTACCAGGCCGGGATCGCCTTCGCCGCACCCAACTACACCGCCCAGTGCCTCGCCGCCAAGCAGGCCGGTGCCACCGCGCTGACCGTCGGAGACGCCTCGGTGATCGTAAGCAAAGTGGCCATGGACTGCGCCCAGCAAGGTTACGACCCTATTGAGCTCGGTGCCGACGGTACGGTGTCGAGTTCCTGGCTGACCGTTGCCGGCATGGCGGGGAATATCGACGTGCAACCGGATCTCCCATGGTTCGTCCACAATGAGGCGACCAAGGAAATGTACGCCGCCCTCGACAAGTACGCGCCTTCCGTACCGACAAGTCCGGATTTCGGCGAGACAGACATCACTGCCTGGGCTGGCGGTCAGGAGGCGCTTGCGGCCGGCGAGGCTGGACAGCTCAGCGCCACGCCGACTGCCGCCCAAATCACGAAGGGTCTGGAAACCTTCCACGCCACCACCCTCGGCGGCCTCACTCCCCCGCTTACCTTCGCCAAGGGCAAGCCACATCAGGTCGCCTGCTTTTACGAGATGGGCATCAAGAACGAAAAGTTCGTTCTTGCCAATGGGGGCAAATACATCTGTTAATGAACATTCGGTAATTCACTGGCACTCTGGTCCTAAAGAAAGGCCCGTGTGCTTGCGGTGGAGGACATCCGACTATACGTCGTAACAAACATTCGGCTCTATAGAGGGGAGTGCCGGTCAGGGATGATCGACTTCGAGGGTCAAGTTGCAATAGTGACCGGCGCGGGACGGGGGCTTGGACGGCTGTATGCCATCGAGTTGGCCCGGCGGGGCGCCTCAGTGGTGGTCAACGATCTCGGCAGCACCATACGCGGCGAGGGTGCCGACGCCGGCGTCGCCGATCAGGTTGTGGCCGACATCGAGAGCGCCGGCGGCGTGGCCGTGGCGTCTTACGTCTCTGTTGCTTCCCCGAATGGTGGTCAGGCGATCGTTGACACCGCCCTGGACAGCTTCGGTCGCCTCGATGCCGTCGTCAGCAACGCAGGAATCTTTGGCACGATTCCCTTCGACGAGCTGTCGGTCGAGGACTGGCGGCGGATGCTGAGCGTGCATCTCGACGGAGCCTTCTACCTGAGCCAACCCGCGTACCGGGTCATGAAGTCGCAGGACTACGGCCGCTTCGTCTTTATCTCCTCCTCGGCAGGGATCTTCGGCCAGCCCAACTCGGCTCATTACGCCGCTGCCAAGGCCGGCCTGGTGGGTCTCACCAACGTCATCGCCATCGACGGAGCCGAGCACGGGATCAGGGCTAACAGCGTGCTCCCTTTCGGGTTCTCCCGGATGGTGACAGAGACCGTGGGCATCAGTGAACCTGCGCCCCACGATCCGTTCCTTAGCGCCATCGAGCCCAGTCTGGTTGTGCCGATCGTCGTGTACCTCGCCAGTCGGGCCTGCGAATTCACCCACCAGAACTTCTCAGCGTGCGCCGGGCGTTTCGCCCGGGTGTTCGTCGGGCTGGGCGAGGGCTGGATGGCAGAGAGGGGCAGCAGCCCGAGCGCAGATGATATTCAGGCGCACCTCGCCCAAGTGCAAGCCACCGAGCCATTCACCGTGCCGGAGTCGATCATAGACGAGGTGGTCGAGATCTGCGGACTGCTGGGCCCCAGCCTCTAAGCGACGAGCGGGCCGATATCGTCGCCGAGATCGGCCAGAAGGAGGGCGCAGAATCCTCCGGCAGCAAACCTCGAAAAATCCGATACCTCGAGATCTCGCAGCGGCCCATACGTCATCTTCTCATTGACACCTGCGCATCCCAGTAAGGCACCGCGTACCCGGCGGATGTACAACCGACACCCTGTTGCAAACATATGTTAGGTCGCGTAGGCTCTGGAGGACAGGACGGGCTGGCCGCTCAACCACGAGTCGGACGAGCCGGTATCGGGTTGACAACACATGGTGAACGGGGAGGATGAAGGTGCCACCGGGGGTAGACCTCGCAGGGGCCGCGGCTGACGAGTGCCCAGCGATCCTCTCAAGCGGTCACTCTGCTCATGTTCTCGATGTCCGGTCGTCAGCCAGTATGGTTTCGACGCCGATTACATTGAATGGCACGCCAGGGATCATCAGCCTGAGATGCATCGGCTCACTACGCGCATCGCTACGGCTGTCCCTATGCGATCTCGGATCATGCCGGATTACAGGTGACGTATCTGTTTCTACCTGCCATGACAATGCGTTCGCTGCACCGATGAAGATGTCCCAGCCATGACTTCCCGGCCCTCCTATTGCCGGTTCTGCGCGAACGCTTGTCCCATACTCGTCGAAGTCGAAAACGGTCTCGCCATTCGCGTGACGGGCGATCCTTCCAACGACATCTATCACGGGTACACGTGCGTCAAAGGCCGAGCACTACCCGAACAGCACAACCACCCTGACCGGTTGTTGCATTCGCAGAAGCGGATGACCGATGGCACTTACCGGCCCATCTCCTCCCAGCAACTTCTTGACGAAGTCGCGGCCCGTCTCGGTGAGCTGATCGACGACCACGGCCCGGCCTCGATCGCGTCGTATTTCGGCACGATGGCAGCCAATGTCAGCCCGATCACCATGCCGATGACCAATGCGTTCATGCACGGCATCGGCTCACCGCTCCAGTTCAACCCCGATACCATCGACCAAGCCGGTAAGCAGGTGGCCAAGGGGCTTCACGGTGTGTGGATGGCTCCCATCCAGGGGTTCGATAACCCTGACGTCGGGCTCATTGTCGGAGCCAACCCACTAGTGAGCTATGCCGGCGGATTGCCGATGGGTCATCCCGGCAAATGGCTACAGCGATGGGTGCGGCGCGGCTTTCGGCTGATAGTGATCGATCCGCGGCGAAGCGACCTGGCCAAGCGGGCGACGATCCATCTCCAGCCTCGACCTGGCCATGACAGCGCTATCCTGGCCGGGATATTGCGGGTGATCTTGTCCGAGGGCCTGCAGGATCGGGCCTTCGCGGATGAGAATGTGACGGGAATGGACCGGCTGGCCGAAGCCATAGAGCCCTTCACACCGGCCCATGTCGCGTCGCGCGCGGATATAGACCCTAAGGACCTCGTCGCGGCGGCCAGGATCTTCGCTGCTGCTAAGCGCGGCTTCGCCTGCGCTGGCACCGGGCCGAACATGTCGGGGCCAGGTACCGTCGTCGAGTACCTGCTCCTCAACCTCAATACGGTGTGCGGCCGGTGGCTGCGCGCCGGCGAAGCCGTGCGGGCCCCCTCCACGGTGATGCCGCCAATGCCGGCCAAGGCCCAGGCCGTGGGTCCAACCGGCTTTCGTCCAAGTGACCCGTTGCCGGGCACCGGCATGCGAGGCTCGGCCGTCGGCCTGCCGGTAGCCGGCCTGCCGGGCGCCATCCTCCACGACGGCGATGACCGAGTCCGGGCCTTAGTGAGCATCGGCGGAAACCCGGCCGCCGCCTGGCCCGACCAGTTGACGGCCGTCGAGGCCTTGCAAAACCTCGACCTCCTCGTGCAGGTCGACATAACCATGTCAGCCACCGCCCAACTCGCGCATTACGTCGTCGCCCCCAAGATGAGCCTAGAGACGGCCTCGTTCACGCTCATCCAGGATGCTCTGGCGTACTACGGCGCGGCGTACATGGGACACGCTGTGCCCTGGGCCCAGTACTCAGAGGCCGTCATAGAGCCCCCCGAGGGCTCCGATCTGCTCGAGGACTGGCAGTTCCTCTACGGTCTCGCGCAGCGGCTGGGGCTTCAACTCGAGATCGGCCCCCACCTCCCCTGGGCCGTGACGCCGGCAACGACACTCGACATGACGACCCCGCCGTCCAGTGAGGATCTGCTCCAACTCCTAGCGGCTGGATCGCGGGTGCCCCTCGACGAGGTCAAACGGCATCCCCATGGTGCCGTCTTCCCCGAGCCGCCCCTAGTTGTTCAAGCACGGGACCCTGACAGCGCGGACCGCCTCGATGTCGCCAATCCCCTAATGATGAGTGACCTAGAACGCATCGCCGGTGAGGCCGTGGCAGAACCGTCCAGCACGTTGCCGAGCGGTGACCCGCTGGAGTTTCGGCTCATCTCCCGCCGGTTACAACAGGTTTGCAATTCATCGGGACGCAGTCTCAAAGGTATGCGGGCCAGACCGTACAATCCGGCCTTTCTCCATCCCGCGGATCTCGAGCACCTCGGGTTGCAATCCGGCGATCTGGCCGAGATTCGTTCCGCGCGTGCCGCGATCGTCGCCGTCGTGGAGCCCGATGACACCCTGAGACGAGGACTCGTGTCCATGACCCACGCGTTTGGCGGTCTACCAGACCGAGAAACCGATGTGCGTCAGACGGGCGCCAACACCGGTCGCCTGCTCAGCGTCGACCGCGACCTGCAGCCGTACACGAGTCAGCCTCGCATGAGCAATGTGCCGGTAGCAGTCAAGGCGATCGACAAGACACGGCGGCCGACGTAGCGGCTGATCAGTGTCGATCCCCTTCATCCCCAGCGGGAAGATGGGCTCTGCCGGGTTCGATCCGGTCGAGTACAAGACCGAGGACGTCGGCTGTCGCTGCGATGGACTGCTCATACTGCTTGGATATGGCCTGTAACATCGGCGGACCAACGGCGATCTCTTCGGGCGGTTTAGCCCATGCCCACAAGGTCGAAGAGTATCTTTGGCTCAGGAATTCGGGAGCAGTCCACGAACTCTTGTACGTAATCCAGTGGTCTTCGTTTAGTTCGACGACCGCCCTTGGCGGTGAGGAGTATGGTTCATAGTAACTACTCAGGTCCTCTGATCGTGTAGTCCACCACACGGGACAACGACGCGCGTATCGTTGGGAATTCCGACCCGCGATCCTTCTCCGTTCGATGACACGCCCTCCTATGAGGAGCTGAGCGAGATCGTCGCCGCATTGCGGCTGGTGACTGAGCAGCAGTCAGCCCATATCGCCGAGCTCGAGGCGCGCATCGCCGATCTCGAAATTCGTCTCGGTCGTACGCCGCGTAACTCGTCGATGCCGCCCTCGGCCGAGGGATTGGCCAAAACCGCCGTCTCGGGCCGAGCGTCGTGCCGCGGCCAAGCGCAAGCCGGGCAAGCAACCCGGCACCGAAGGAAAGCATCTGGCCCAGGTGGCTGAGCCCGACGCCATCGTTGTCCATAGGCCCGAGGCGTGTACGTCGTGTGGAGCGGGATTGGAGTGTGCTCCGGTCGTCGACACCGAACGCCGCCAGGTCTTCGACCTCCCCGACATCGCCCTCATGGTCACCGAGCACGTCGCCGAGCGGCGACGGTGTGCTTGTGGGTGCGAGACCAAGGCGAGCTTTCCCAACGCAGCCAGCGCACCCGCTGTCTACGGCCCCGGGGTCCGGGCACTGGCCGCCTATCTCGCCGTCCACCAGCACCTCCCCCTCGAGCGCACCGCCCAGTTCTTCGGCGACGTGTTGGGCCAGGAGGTCTCCGTCGGTGCGATCTCGAAGATGATCAGCGAAGCGGCCGAGGGCACCACCGAGTTCACCGAGCATGTGCGCCTGCTCTTGCGCACGGCCGACACCGTGCACTTCGACGAGACCGGGGCCAGGGTAAATGGTCGATTGGCCTGGGTCCACGGGGCCTCCAACGCTGCGTTGACCCTGCTCGACTGCCACGCCCGGCGGGGCCGGGTGGCCATGGAGGACCTCGGCGTCATCGCCCACATGTCGGGCATCGCCGTCCATGACGGTTGGCGTCCCTACCGCCGCTTTAGGGTCATCCACGCCCTGTGCAATGCCCAATAGGCGGAACCCGCAATTATGCAGAATGGGCTGGCCGGGGTCCCCTTCGTGCCTGGGTAGGTGAGGCGCGGCCAGTCTCACCTCCTTATCGGTTCTGCATAATCCCTGCTGTTGACAGATGCTCCTCCTTGCCGAGCGCGGTGCTCGGGAAAGGAGCGGAATCAAAATGTCAAAGGGGTCGGTGGTCAAGGTGGTCGGGCCGTTGGCAGGGTATGCGTCGGAGTTCGGCCGTGAGTTGCAGAAGCGTGGTTACACGAAGCTGTCGGTCACGCAGCAACTGCGTCTCGCGGCTCACGTGAGTCGGTGGTTGGACGCAGAGGGCATCGAAGTCGCGGGACTTAGACCGGAGCGGATCGAGGCGTTCTGCACCGTCCGTCGAGGCGAGGGCTACATCAACCTGCGCACCCCGCGAGCGCTTCGACCGCTCCAAGAGTTTCTCCAGAGCCGCGGGGTAGTGCCTCTGCCCCAGATATCTCAACCGGTGAGCGCAGAACAGCTACTGCTCGATCGCTACCAGAACTACCTCGTCACCGAGCGCCGCATGGTAGAGCAAGGGGTTTTGCGGTGGGTCCAAGCCGCCGAACGGTTCCTGGCAGATCACCCCGGGCTGGCCGACGGCACGGCAGAGCTCAGGGCAGCGGAAGTAAGCGCGTTCTGTGCACGCGAGCTGCCACAGCGGGCCGGATCGTCGGCGAAGAACCTGGCTGCCGCGCTCCGTTCCTTCCTCAAGTTCTTGCACGTTGAGGGACTTCTCGCGGCACCACTGGCGCAGGCAGTGCCACCGGTGGCTGGGTCCGCCGGCACGGGATTACCCCGAGCGGTTGCGTCGGCGACGCTCACCGCGTTGTTGGCCAGCTGCGACCGGCGGACCGCAACGGGGCGCCGAGACTACGCCATCATGTTGCTGTTGGCCCGGCTCGGGCTCAGAGCCGGTGAAGTAGCCCTCCTGAGCCTCGATGACATCGACTGGGCCAATGGAGAGCTGGTCGTGCACGGCAAGGGTGGCCGCGACAAGCGATTGCCCTTGCCTCACGATGTCGGGGCCGCGGTGGCCGGCTATGTGCGCCGGGGTCGCCGGCGGGCCGAGACCCGAGCCGTGTTCCTCCGGGCGATCGCTCCTGCGGTGGGGTTGACCCCGTGGGGAGTCACCATGGTCGTCTACACCGCAAGCAAGCGGGCCGGAGTGCCCAAGGTCGGGGCGCACCGGCTTCGTCATGGCTGCGCAACAGAGATGCTTGCTGCTGGGGCTTCATTGGGCGAGATCGGTCAGGTCCTCCGACATGCCGCCGTCAGCACGACGGCGATCTACGCCAAGGTCGACTGCGTTGCCCTGCGTCCGTTGGCCCTACCCTGGCCTGGAGGTGCCGCATGAGCGAGCACACGTTGGAGAGGGAGCTCACCAACTACCTTGCTGTGCGCCGTTCTCTCGGCTTCAAGCTCACCCGTGACGGACTGCTCCTCAGTCAGTTCGTCGCCTTCTGCCAGCAGAGCGGTGCCGATCGAATCACGAGCGAGGTGGCCATGGCCTGGGTGACGACCCCGGCCCAGGCGTCCCCGTCGTGGCTGAACATGCGACTCAGTATGGTCCGCGGCTTCGCCCGCTGGCTTCAGGCGAGCGACCCGTCCACCGAGGTGCCACCACGCGGGTGGATTCCCCCGGTTCGGCGCACCAACCCCTATCTGTACTCGGAGGCCGAGATCGTCGCGTTGATGGCGGCCGCCGAGAGGGCCCGGTGGCCGCTTTCGGCCGCCACCTACGAGACCCTGGTTGGTTTGCTTGCCGTGACCGGTCTGAGAATTGGGGAGGCGATAAGGCTCGACCGAGCCGACGTGTCGTTGGCCGATGGCCTACTCACCATTCGAGACTCGAAGTTCGGCAAGTCCCGACAGGTGCCGATCCATCCGAGCACGGTCGAGAAGTTGCGCTCGTATCTGCGTCGGCGCTCTGCGTTGTCACCTTCCCCGGGCGAACCCTCGCTCTTCGTCCACCCAGCGGGCAACCGGATCAACTACGAGGCCGTGCAGCGGATGTTCCGCTCCCTGGTTCAGCGAGTCGGGCTCGCCCCACGCTCTGAGCGCTGTCGGCCCACCATCCACGGGTTGCGTCACACCTTTGCGGTGAACACCTTGGTCAGTTGGTATCGCGATGGCGTCGATGTCCAAGCCCGGCTGCCCGTGCTGTCTACCTGGCTCGGTCATGCCGACCCGAAGTGGACGTACTGGTATTACTCCGATTCCCGGGTTATTCCGATACCGGCTTCCCGGCGCGCCTGATGGTCCTGTGGCCTGGGGTTACGTGCCCGCGCAACTGTCGCTTGTCGGGATAATCCGATGCGCCATTTGCGCGCATGAGGTCCCTTTCCTGAGGTCTCTGCTCATGTGATCGTGCCGCCATGTTCGTCCGAACGGCGGGGTTCACCGAGTGAAAGGAAACAGTGCCATGGGATCGATGGTGTGCGGGCTGGCTGAGGCTGTGCTTGGCGTGGTCGAGAGTGTGGGTCTGTCGGCCGACACGGTCGTCCGCTACCGCAAGTGCTGCGAGGCGGTCGTGGAGTTCTGCGGCCAAAGGGACTTCGACGCGTTGTCAGGCAGCGTGATCGAAGAGTTCGTCGCGTGCCAGCAGGAGCGGAAGCGTCGCGGTGAGATCGGCCCGAACAGGCGAAACGCCCTGGTGAAGTCAGCCCGCATGATGTGGGAGTTCCAGACGACCGGTGCGGTGACCTGGCGGATGATGAGCCCGAACCCTGATCTCATGCTCAGCGAGAGCGCCCGTGTCGTATTGAAGCAGTTCACCGCGGGGGCCAGCGTGGAGCTGGCTCCGGGATCAGTGAGGCTGCTGGCCGGCGAGATCCGCCAGTTCCTGGCCTATCTCGACCGAGCCGGCCGGGGTGCTGTCGGCACGGTCACGGTGGACGACGTCCGGGGGTTCTTGGTCGAGGTGGCTCCCAATCGGACGGCAGGCATGGGCAACGTGGTGTGGTCGCTGAAGAGGTTCTTCGCCTTCCTCAACGTCGCCGGGATCAGCGACGTCCGCGTCGACGGCTTGCTCGCGCGCGGCGCTCCACGGCGGGTGCGAGCGCTGCCGTGCTTTACCCAAGAGGAGACCGGCCGTCTCCTTGAAGGGATCGAGACCGTGACCCCGTGCGGGAAGAGGGACTACGCGATGGTCGTGCTGGCAGTCTCGACCGGGCTCCGCTGCTGCGACATCGTCGCGCTGCGGCTGGACGAGATCGACTGGCGTCGCGACGAGATCCGGCTGGTCCAGGCCAAGACATCGAAGCCGCTCGTGCTGCCGCTACCGCCACTGGCAGGCAACGCCGTCGCGGAATGGATCCTGCACGGCCGGCCCGACTGCGACGCCCCCGAAGTGTTCGTCCGGCTCCAGCCGCCGTATGTGAAGCTGGGGAACTCGACCGGCTCGACCCTCATGCGCCGCCGTCTGGCCCGGGCCGGCATCGATCACGCTGCTCATGACGGCAAGTCGTTCCATGCCCTGCGGCGCAGCGCAGGAACAAGACTCATCGAGTCGGGGGCCGGGCTGCCGCTGGCCGCGCAGATCCTGGGCCATGCCCGCATCAACTCCTCCCGCCGCTACTTCTCCCTGGCCAGCGAGCAGCTCCGGCAGTGCTGCTTGTCGCTGGACGAGTTCGCCTGCACCAAGGAGGGACTGCGATGAGCGCGTTCACCAGCAGTTTCGCGTCCCACATCGAGGCGATGCTCGAATGGCGGACCGCGCTGGGACACAGCCCGCGCGACATGACGAACGCGATGGCCGGTTTCGACAGCTTCTGCGCATCGCGCTACCCCGACGAGACGGTGCTGACCCGGGAACTGGCCACCGCGTGGTGCCAGGACACGGCCACGGGCACCTGGGGCGCCTACCGGAGCCGCGCGGTCCGCGAGTTCGGCAAGTACCTCCGGCTGGCTGGCGTGGACGGATTCATCGTGCCGTCGGCGTGGATCGCCAGCCCGATCCGGAGCCTGCCGCACCTATTCACCGACGACGAGCTGGTCGCCTTCTTCGGGGCCGCCGACTCCCTCGGCCCCGAGTACCGCAGCCCGTTCCGCGAGTACACGATCCCGGTCATCCTCCGGCTGATCCTCGGCGCAGGCCTGCGCCCGCCCGAAGCCCGCCGCCTGCGCCGGCGCGACGTCGATGCCGACGACGCGATGGTGATGATCGAACGGTCGAAACGGAACAAGGACCGCCGTGTTCCGTCACCGAGGACCTGGCCGGGTTGCTTGGCCGCTTCGATCACCTGGCGGACCTGCGGCGGCCAGACCGGGAATGCTTCTTCGAGGACCACCATGGCCGTCAGCATTCCCCGTCCTGGCTTATCGCCGGCTACCACCTCTGCTGCGAGCGGGCGGGCGGGATCGCGCCTGGCTCAACCCCCTACGCGCTGCGTCACAATTACGCCACCCGCACCCTGATGCGCTGGGTCGAAGAGGGCAAGGACATTGAGGCCTGGCTGCCCTACCTCTCTGCCTACATGGGACACGAGAAGTACTCCTCGACCGCGTGGTATGTCCACCTGCTGCCCGGGCGCCTCGCCGCGACCGGGCTGACCTCCGCGGCCGGCATCATCCCGGCGGTGACGTCATGAAGACCCGCCAGCAGGCCACCGACGGCTTCTACCGGCACCTTCGCGAGTGGTTCACCGCGTTCCTGCCCCGTCAGCGTGGCGCAGCACAAAACACGATCACCTCGTGCCGCCACACCTGGAACATGCTTTTGGGCTACGTCGCCGAGCATCACCAAGTGACAGTCGAGAAGATCACGTTCGCGATGATCGACCGGGCCACGGTCACCGGATTCCTCGACCACATGCAGGACGCCAGGTCGTGGACGGCCTCGACCCGCAACCAACGTCTGGCCTGCATCCGGTCGTTCTTCACCTACGCGGCGGCCGCCGAGCCGGCACTCACGATCTACCTCGCCGACCTTGCCGCCCTACCCCGGCTCAACGGCCCGGCCGCTCCACCGGTGAAGTACATGACCACCGACGCGGTCACGGCGCTGCTCGCCGCCCCGGACCCGGGCACACGGATCGGGCTGCGAGATCAGTTCTTCATGATCCTCATGTATGACCTCGCTGCCCGCGACGCCGAGATGCTCGCCCTGAACCTCGCCGACATCGACACCAGGCGACTCACCGCGGACCTGCTCGGGAAAGGCTCCAAACCCAGACGCCTGCCCATCACGACAGAGACGGCCCGGCACTTCGGCCGCTACGTCGCCGTCTTCCACCCCAGAGCGGAACCCGAGGCACCGCTGTTCTACACCGTGCGGAATCGCCATCCGGCACGGATGTCTGATGACAACGTCGCCCGGTTCATCCGCCAGCACGCCGCTACCGCCAAGACCAGATGCCCCGACGTCCCGGCTCGGACCCATCCTCACATGCTGCGCCATTCACGGGCCATGCATCTCTACCAGGCCGGCATGCCCCTGGCCCTGCTCACCGAATGGCTCGGGCACGCTGACCCCGAGACCACGCTCATCTACGCCCACGCCGACACTGAGATGAAGCGCCGTGCTCTCGAGAAAGCAAACAGCGCCACAACCCAGAGTCCCCTTCCGGCCCCCATGTGGCACGACCGCGACGACATCATCCAACGCCTGTGCGGGCTCAAGGAGTGACATCGGATTATCCCGACAAGCGACAGTTGCGCGGGCACGTAACCCCAGGCCACAGGACCATCAGGCGCGCCGGGAAGCCGGTATCGGAATAACCCGGGAATCGGAGTAATACCAGTTATTCCGATGTCGGAATAACTGGTATCTCTCGGCCACCCCTGAGCTGCTCACCCTGGCCGCCCAGCGTCTCGAAGATTCCTTTGGGAGCCAGCCATGAGCACACTCGCTCCCACCCTCGAGGCCTTCTTCACTGAACGGCTGATGGGCCAGCGCCAGGCCAGCCCGCACACCATCGTCTCCTACCGCGACGCTTTCTGCCTTCTCCTTGCCTATGTGACCGAGAGCGGCGGCAAGTCGCCGGCTCAGCTCGACTTCGACGACCTCGACGCCCCGACAATCGGCAGGTTCCTCACCTACCTCGAATGTGACCGTGGGGTCAGCGTCGCCACCCGCAATGCTCGCTTGGTTGCGGTGCGCTCCTTCTTCGGCTTCGCGGCATATCGCCATCCCGAGCACGCCGCGCTGATCGCGCGGGTCCTCGCTATCCCGGCCAAGCGCAAAGACCGTCCGCTCGTCGTCTTCCTTGACCAACCCGAGATCGGCGCGCTGCTGGCCGCACCGAACCGCGACTCGTGGACCGGGAGACGGGACCATGCCCTGCTCACCTTTGCCATCCAGACTGGGCTACGAGCGTCGGAGTTGGCTGGGCTGCGCCGTGTTGACGTGGTCTTTGGTCACGGCGCTCATGTGCGGGTCTACGGCAAAGGGCGCAAAGAGCGCGTCACTCCGCTCACCGGCCACACCGTGGCCATCGTGCGGACGTGGCTCGGTGAGCGCGGCGGGGAACCTGACGATGCACTCTTTCCGGGATCGACGGGTCGGCCCCTTGGTCGTGATGCCATCCGCAAGCTTGTGGTCAAACATGCCCACACTGCGGCAACGCAGTGCGAATCGATTGCCGCCAAACAAATTGGAGTGCATACCCTGAGACACTCGTGTGCCATGGCACTCCTGCACAGCGGCGTTGACCTGGCCACTATCGCGCTCTGGCTGGGACACGAGGATTTGCGCACGGTGCAGTGCTACCTCCACGCCGACCTGGCCCTAAAAGAACGCGCCCTGGCCCGCGTCGCCCCACCCAACACCAAACCCGGCCGCTACCGTCCACCTGACGCACTCCTCGAGTTCCTGACGGCGCTGTGATTATGCAGAACCGATCAGCATGAGGGACTCCCTTGAACAGGGGAGATCAGGACCCCGGCCAGCCCATTCTGCATAATTGCGGGTTCCGCCTATTGGGCAATATGAAGAATTCCGCATAATGCCCATCACCTCAGAGAACTCGAGGGCGTGGGGGTGGTGTGGGACCAGGGCTGGGCGAACGACCTGGCCGACCTGCTCATCGAAGCAAAGCGTACCGTCCAAGAGGCCATGGACAGTGGGGCCACGAACCTCGACGCCACGACGCTGCACTCGATCCGCGTCCGCTACGGCAAGCTGATCGCCAAAGGGTTCGCCGCCAACCCCGCCCCGGCCGTGGGCAAGCGCTACGGCTACAACAAGAAGGCCTACAACCTCCTTGTCCGCCTCGATGCTCAACGGGCCGACGTGCTCCGGTTCTGCCACGACTTCCGCGCACCATTTACCAACAACCAGGCCGAACGCGATATCCGTCTGGTCAAGCTCCAACAGAAGATCTCCGGATCGTGGCGCACGACCGCGGGCGCTCAGAACTTCTGCGCCATTCGCAGCTACATCTCGACGCTGAGAAAGAACCACCGCGACGTCCTCGTTGGACTACGGCTCCTCTTCGAGGGTCAGGTGTGGCTACCAGGTGTCGCTGAGACCTGAGCAGTTACGGTTCATAGAGGCCGCAGACCCCGTCGAGAGCGTCTTATGGCGTGCCGGTGAAGCTGCCGTTGGGAAGGATGGATTCCTCATGGCGTCGTGGGCTTGACCGAACTTACGAACAAGTATTAGTGTGCAGATAAACCACGCTGCTCGAGAGGGATCAACTTGGCATACCGGGTCGTGCAATGGGGAACAGGCTGGCTAGGTCGCCAGGCGATTCTCGGAATACTCGACCATCCAGATCTGGACCTGGTCGGCGTCTACGTCACCAGCGATGAAAAGCATGGCAAGGATGTCGGCGAGCTGGTTGGCATCCCGGCGATAGGAATCACCGCGACCTCCGACGTCGACCACATCATGTCCTTGGACGTCGACTGCCACGTGTTCATGCTTCTCGGCGCCGCGCCGGAGACGGTCCAACCCGCGGTAGAACGGCTGGTGTCGATCCTCGAGGCCGGCCAGAACGTCTGCCAGACGTCGCTCATCCCGTTGTGCTACCCGAAGTACGCGCCGGCTGGGCTCCGGGAACCGATCGAAGCGGCCTGCGCCAAGGGCGGCTCCCGTTGCTACAGCACAGGGATCTATCCGGGCGTGATCAACGATACCGTTCTGATGGCGTTTCTCGCGTGCTGTGAGCGGGTTGACAAGGTCACGGTCACCGAGATCCTCAACTACGGCGAATACTACGACGTCAACTTCGCCCGGCACATGGGACTCGGCGCCCCGCTCCAAGGCGCCGAAGAGGCCCTTTCGAAAGCCCTGGCCGAACACAATGCGAAGGAACAAATGGGCGTTGGCATCCGCAACCTCGGCGAACGACTCGGTCTCGAAATGGACGAGATCCGCATCGGGGACGTGGCCGTGGCCCCTGCTGTCGAGCGTGTCGAAGTGGAAGACCTCCTCATCGAACCCGGCACGGTCGGCGCATACCGGCTCTCAACCGTGGGCTACGTCAAGGAACGTCCGGTCATCGAGTTCCGGTTCGTCACCCGCTACGACAACGCCGCCGCTCCCGGTTGGCCCGCGCCCCGCGACGGCGGCACCGGCTGTTACCGCATCGAAGTGGAGGGTTCACTCTCGCTTCAGGTCGACATCAACGTCGTCGGCCACCGCCACAGCCCTGAGCAAACGCGAGGATTCCCAACGAGCAGCGCCGCGCTCGGCGCCAACCTGATCGGGTCATCCGCGGCGATCAATGCGATCCCTTTCCTCTGCCAAGCAAAGCCAGGGCTGTACGGATCAATGGACCTCGATCGCACTTACGACCTTCACGTTCTTCGTGGCGTCTGAGCGGAACGGTCGACGTCACGAGCGAATCGAAACCACAGAAGGCCGGAAATGCCGCTAGCTCGCTTGGACTTCACGTTGACATCGTGACCCCTGTTCGAGTGTCCCTGATGGACAGGTCAACGAGCCGGCCGAGCGAGGCACCCCACGCGGATTCGCAAACCCCTACATCGGGCCGCTTCGAGATTCGGATCCGCGAGCACGATTCGGCAATCGTGACACGAATCATGCCTGCAAAATCGGCTACGGGATCAATGGTGATCAGATGTTCATGTAGACGTTCTTGATCGATAGGAACTCCTCGAGACCGAGCCGGCTTCCCTGTCGTCCGTACCCGCTCTGCTTCACACCCCCGAATGGGGAAGCAGGTGACACAGGGCCCGGCCCCGTGCTGTTGATGTGAACAGTGCCAGCCCGGAGTGAATCGATCAGCCGATGGGCTCTCTGCATGTCGTTCGTCTGCACATAGGCGGCCAATCCGTACGGCGTGTCGTTCGCCAAATCGACGGCCTCGTCCTCGTCATCGAATGGCATCACACACAGAACTGGTCCAAATATCTCGTTCTGAGCCACTGGTGATCGGTTGTCGACATCGACCAAGATCGTTGGCTCGATGAAGAAGCCTTCTGCAAGCTCTCCTCCGATTCGTTCACCGCCGATCAAAAGACGACCTGCACCGGTCTCCTTCGCGTCCCGGACGATACCAAGGATCCGATCGAGGGCGGCGGCGCTCATAACCGGGCCCATGGTCACCTGGGGATCAAATGGATCGCCGACGACGACCTTGCTGACTTCCTCACACAAGCGATCGATCACGCGGTCATAGATCGATCGCTCCACAAGCATCCGCGTCGGCATCGAGCACCCCTGCCCAGCGTTGGACGTAAACCTGGCCGACATTGGAATGACCGTGTCAATATCCGCGTCAGCGAAGACGATGTTCGCGGATTTGCCGCCTAGCTCCATCACCAACGGCTTGAGCGTTGCCGCACAGGCTTCCTGGAGTTTTCGGCCGGTGGCCGTTCCTCCGGTGAAGCTGATCTTGTCGACACCAGGATGGCTCGCGATCGCATGACCGACCTCGGGACCACCATTTACGACGTTGACAACCCCGGGAGGTACGCCCGCTTCGAGGCAGAGGCGCCCGAATGTGACTGGTGTGAAAGGAGCCACTTCCGGCGCCTTGATTACGAGGCAGCATCCAGCCGCTAACGCGGGTGCACCGCCCATGCCACAGAAGCCCAGTGGCCCATTCGATGCCACGAAGAGGCCGACGACCCCGACAGGCTCGGGCACCGTGAAGTCGATGCCTGGAAATGGGTAGGCATTAATCCTCTCCCCCGATATTTTGTCGGCCCACCCGGCGTAATAATCGAACCACGCAGCCACGTATCGAAGGCCATGCTCGTTATAGGGCGCTCCAAGCTCAAGCGCCGCCATCACTCCGATCTCCTTGCTGTGATCGACGAGCAACTCCGCGACACGGTGGAGCACGTTACGACGAGCATCGGGCGACCAGCGACGCCACTGATGGAAAGCAGTTCGGGCGGCTGACACCGCATCGTGGACCTCTTCGATCGAGGCGACTGGAAACACCTTATTGAGCCTGCCCGTCGCCGGGTTGATGTGTTCAATCGTGCCGCCCCGGCTTTCGTTTACCCACCGATCGCCAATGAGGAGACCAGTCTCCAAAAGTTGCGTTCTGTCCTCAGTCATCTCTTCTCCTCCGAAATGGCACGAGTACACTCACCCGAGCTGGGCGGATAGGCTGAGATCAACTCGCGCCATTGTGGTGGAGAACTCGTCGATGCGCCGTGTCAACGAGCCGCCACGTGAACGCCTCTTTCTCGGCGAGGCGCGTGGGCGTGAACGGCCGCGAGACGCCGATAAGCGGTGTGCTCTGGGGATCGAAGGTCACAAGATGCTCGCTCAACGGCATCTCGGTCCGGTGAGGATTGATGAATGCGGCTATATCGTCACCGGTCTGCCGGAACGGCCTGGGTGGGAACGGGCCGGTTGGGGAATTGCACGAGAAGGTCGCCGTGTTCGGGTAGACCGTCGATGGTTCTTCGTAGCCGGTGACGGCAACGACGCCGTGGTGCGGCTCACGCGTGACCCGGCCATGAGCCCGGAGGTATTCGTAGCAAGGGTAGGGATCTTCGATCAGCGATTCGCCGCGGAAGTAGCCCACCGTGGCCAGATCCAGTGTGCGGGAATGCGCCAATAGGCCTCCTCGACTCGTCGACAGCTACAGCGGTGCTGCCGGTGACTACTATCCTACGCAGCCTAATCTTTGTTAGCACGACGTCGCAAGGCGGCTCGCGGTGGTCCCGCCGGCTGGGTTGGGGTGAGGTGGGTTGGGGTGGGGTGGATGAAGACAAAGGTACGTATCCGGGCTGCTCGTTAACGAGTCGGGAGTTGCGATCTGCAGCTGTCCACGCCTTCCATCAGGTGCGTCGGAGGCCGTTCGGCGATACGGGCGGGACATTAAGAGCTCGGGCGCCAGGTAGGGTCGAGTTCCAGCGGTGATCCTCCGCCCGAAATAACCATGTCGCCCCTGCATATGGTGGTTGCTGAGACGAGCGCCCAGGTCACAGCTGCCAAGCCAACCGCCGTTACATCCATCACAGAGACGCGCTCGCCGAAAGGAGCCAGACGCGACGCAATAGCAATAGAGGAACTACCGGCACGCTGTCGGCGCCATCAACCGCTGAATCAAGAATCGGGGTACGGGGGGCTCAGGTCGAACCTGATCCAGCGACTTTGAGAGGGGCCCTAGCTGAACTCGGGTACGGTCGGACGTCACGCGCGCTGAGAAGCACCTCGTAGCACTGTGTCACGAGCGAAACGGTGCGCACCACGAGTTCCAGCGCGACGAATAACGCTCTCGGGTGTCGCGTAAAGGTCGAACAGGCACCGAGCCGACGTCTCCATCGACGCACCTTCGACAATTTGCAGCTGCCTCGCCTGGACGCCGATCGACAGGAGGTCCTTGACCTGACGGAGCTGCCTGGGGAAGGGCCAAGGGACGTTGGCTCCTATCGGAGGCGATTGGCGCAGCCACCAGATTTCGATCCTATGCTCGTCGCTGAAGCGGTCCAGCAGGTTGATCTTGAACCATAACAGTGCGTCGAGTTTCTCCACCGGAGAAGACGAGGAGTGAAGGATGCGATCCTTGCCTTCCATAACCCGGCCTGTGTACCCGTCCATGATGGTGGCGAATACCTTGTCTTTGGACTCTATCCATCGATAGATTCCACCCGTGCTGTACCTCGCGGCGGCGGCAATGTCTCTGACGGTTGTCGCCTCGAAGCCTCGCCGGGCGAACTCAGATCGAGCGGCCCCAAGAATCCGGGCCATCCTCGGATCCTGGTCCTCCTGGTCGCTCCACGATTGGATGGCCTCGTCGGCAACTCTCATCGCCGTCGAGCAATCCAACTCGGCGTCGTCAGGGGATCGGACGGCGACACCATGTAAGAGCATCCACAGCTTAGTCTGCGGGTATCCGGCGACCCGCCCGCTTCGGTGGTACACACCTATGCCGATGTTCAGCATGCTCTGGTAGATGCGGTCAGCCAGTAACTCCACATCGATCCAAGGCCGTAGGTAGCCGCTGGATCGGGCTGCTCGAAGTGTCTCGAGCATGGCGTTTTGGATGGCAGTAGGTGTGAGGCTCGTGGCACGGACTAATTCGCTGCTGGCGCCCGTCGCCGGGTCGTAGAAGGTCAGTAGGACGGCGGCCCGGTGGCGGACCGCGCAATCCGCTATTGCAGTTCCGAGTGCCACGATCCGCTCCGGTGCCGGACGAGATGCCAATTGGTGTTCGTCAAGGGCCGACGCGGCGATGTAGTCCAGCTCGGCGTGAAAGCGTTCGACCAGCCCAACTAGGATTGCATCTCTGGATTCGAAATGATGGTACAGGCTTCCCGTCAAAATCCCGGAGGCTTCCGCAATCTGATCCAACGACGTTTGCAGACCGTACTCGCCGAACAAGCGGGCTGCAGTATCGAGGATTTCAGCCTTGCGTTCACCTTCCCCGTACACCACGTGCGCCTCCCAGCGGCTAATCTTTGCGGTTCTCCAAAAGTGGCCTGACTACAAAAAATGGCTTGGTAATCCTGCTTGAATTGAATTGTACCTAAATTTTGCTCAAGTTCATTCGGGCGGAAAGTCGCGCTGAAGGGCGCCCGCCAAGCCAACTTGACGGCTATGCGAACAAATATTAGTCTGTGTCTGCTGGCGGTGCTCGGTCAGGCCGATGACCGACAAAGGGGATCGCGTTGGACATGACCGGAAAGAGAGTCGCGGTCACGGGGGCCGCGAGCGGCATCGGACGAGCGACGGCGGTACGGTTCGCCGAGAGCGGAGCGGCCGCAGTCGCCCTACTCGACCTCCACGATGAGGGGAACGCGGAGACGGCCATCCTCGTAGAGGAGGTCGAGGCGGCTGCCCTGCCAGTCCATGTCGACCTTGGAAGCGTGTCGGACATCGCCACCGCATATCAATCAGTCATGACTACCTTCGACAGAGTGGATGCCGCCGCCCACATTGGTGGCTTCTCCTCGAGGCGCGAGACGCTCGACGTCACGGGGAGTTGTGGGATCGGGTGATCAACGTCACCCTGAAGAGCACTTTCTTCCTCTGTCAACAGGCCTTGCGGGTCATCTATGAACGGGGATCAGGAGCCATTGTCTCATCCGGCGCCATCTAGAGTGCAAGGTATCGAGCAACAAACGAGTCCGACGACACTTGATCTTCTTGACCGACCGTTACGTAATCTGCGGGTGTCGGTGACCGATCGTTGCAATTTGCGCTGTCGATACTGCATGCCCGAGGACAACTATGCCTGGCTGCCTCATAGAGATATTCTTACCTTCGAAGAGGTGAGCACGTTGGTTGACCTGTTCATCTCAGTAGGAGTGAAAAAGGTCCGCCTGACCGGGGGCGAGCCACTCTTGCGCCGCGGGCTTGTCGAGCTAATTAAGCGTCTCGCTGCAAAGTCGAACATTGACGACCTTGCCATGACGACCAACGGAGTGTTGTTGGCGGCGCACAGTGTAGAACTTCGCCGCGCCGGCCTCGACCGTGTCACCGTGAGCCTTGACACGCTACGACCAGAACGCCTTGTCGCATTGTCGCGACGGGATTCGCTTCAGGCCGTATTGGCAGGGATTGAATCGCTCGCCCCGGCTGGCTTCACGCGCACCAAGATCGACACTGTGATCATCAGAGACGTCAATGACGACGAACTTGGTGACCTCGTCGAGTTCGGGAAGAAGGTCAGGGCGGAAGTCCGCTTCATCGAGTACATGGATGTGGGAGGAGCAACGGAATGGAACACCCATTCCGTTGTCAGTCGCGCCGAGATTCTCTCCGCGGTATCGGCCCTCTATGGTGACGTCGTGCCTATCGAAAAGCTCGACTCCGCGCCGGCAAGCCGCTTCCTTCTCCCCGATGGCACAGTGTTCGGAATTGTTTCGTCGACCACACAGCCGTTTTGCGCAACGTGCGACCGAAGTCGCCTCACCGCGGACGGTCTGTGGTATCGGTGTCTCTACGCGTTTAATGGCACAAATCTTCGAGATCCCTTGCGGGACGGTGCCACGGCAGAGGAGCTTCGCAGGATGCTGACGTCTGACTGGCGGGCGCGCCGAGACCAGGGCGCGGTCGACCGCCAACGGGTCCGCGGACGCCGCGTGCCGCTTCCCGTCGAGGTGTTACGAAAAGACACTCATCTCGAAATGCACACCCGCGGGGGATAACCTCCCATCGTCCCTCTGAATAGTTAACGTGGAGGCAGGCATGGGCACCGAGGTCGGAACGATGACCAACGGAAAGCGCTCCCCATGATCGTCCGCGTCCTGTACTTCGGGGGTATCCGAGCGCAGATCACCAAGATCCGGAATGAGAACGTCGAAGTGCCCGAAGCCACGACGGTGGCGGAATTGTTGCAGGAGCTCGAAGGCCGACACGTCGGGCTAGGACAGCTGCGGTCACGTCTACGGATAGCAGTGAACGAGGCCTTCGTTGACATTGACGAGTATCTACTTGCACCGGGCGACGAGGTGGCGCTCGTGCCGCCAGTTGCTGGCGGATCCGGCGACTCCGCACCCGCAGAGTCACGGTGCTGGCTTAGCGACCAGTCGCTCGAGGTGTCCAAGATCATCTCTGCAGTGACAGCACCAGGGTATGGAGCTGTCGTGACATTCATCGGGCTCGTCCGCCAACACAATGAGGGTCGGGCTGTCGTTAGTCTCGAGTACGAGGCTTACGAGGGCATGGTGCTGCGAAACCTGGCTGACATAATCAGGACTTGTGAACAAGAGTACCCAGGCGCACGCGTTGCCATCGCTCACCGGCTCGGGAAGCTCGCGGTCGGAGACATCGCCGTAGTTATCGCGGCAGCTGCGCCGCACCGAGCTTCGGCTTTCGATACGGCTCGGCAGAGTATTGAGCTGCTTAAGCAGCAGACACCGATTTGGAAGAAAGAAACCTCCGCGGACGGCGGCTTCTGGGTTGGACTCACGCCCTGACTCCGAGTCGTACTGGCCACCACGTATGTAGGTCAGCGCGCATCGGGAGAAGGCGCGGGCATCTCGACGCGCCGTCAACACCTCCCTCTAGAAGACTTTCATGGATGGCCCGGCCCGAGGTTGCTGGTGCTCTGAGGCAGGGTTAGCTCGGCGAATCCAGGACGCAGCACCCTGTTGTGGGTGCGGGTGAGGAAGATGGTACTGCGCAATCCGAAGTCGCTCACCCGGTAGCGGTCGGCGTATGGGATGCGCGTTCGATGAGGCCGTGCAGTCGGAGACGTCGCAGGTCATAGATCATCTGGCCCGGGGTGGTCGATATGGGGTCTCGTCCTGTGAGGGCCCGAGGTGTTCGCGCAAGCTCTTGCTGGAAAAGCCGTTGTCCCAGACCCACCGTTCATGGCCACCCACGTGCGCAGGACATCGCCTTCGGGGCTCCTCGTCCGCGAAACTTCCTGGCGTTATCAGGTGAGGCGAAGAGAGTCCGCCAAGTCTCTCGCCACGGCGAGAGCCTCCGCCGGGGTGAGCCCGGCCGTGGCGGCCAGCCAGCACGACAGGGGCGCTGCGGTGCGCTCCGATGCATGGGCGGCGGTGCCGGCCAGATCGAGGAGGGCGTCTGCCTCGGCCTGCGATAGCGCGCCAACGCCCAGTGCCGCCGCGTAACGTTCGATCCAGGTCTGTGCGTCAGGAGCCATCGGACGTGGATCCTACCGATGGCGGCCCCTCTGAGGCAGAGAGCCTGTCGGCGTCGAGGAGGAGCACCTCGACGCGCCCACCGGTGCGGACGCCGTCCCCGTCTGGGAGCAGCGCCAGGGCGTTGGACTGGGCCATGGCGCGCAGCATGTGCGGCCCCTGGCCACCAGCCAACCGCACCCGAAGCACCCCGTCGGGTCCGACGCGGGCCGTCACTCGCAATACGTGCAGTTTGCCGTCCCGCCGACGGGGGAGGTCGACTTCGGCGACGGCGGCGAGGCGGGGCCGATCGAGCACGGTGCAGCCGGCCATGAAGCGCAGCGCGGGGAGGACGAGTAGCTGGTAGGAGATGAGTGCAGACACCGGGTTCCCGGGAAGCCCGAAGACCGGGGTTCGGGTGGCCTCGAGCACGCCGAAGGCGAAGGGCCTGGCCGGCTTGACAGCCACCTCCATGGAGCGCATGGCCGGCCCGCATAACTTCTTGAGCACCCCCTTCATCATGTCGCGGTCACCCATGCTGACTCCCCCGCTCGCCACGACCGCGTCGCACCTAGACGCCGCGTCCTCGAGGAAGGCGGTCAGGGCGGCCCCGTCGTCTCCGGCGATGCCAAGGTCGACCGTTCCGAAGCCGTCCGCGCGGAGCTGAGCGAGCAGCGCCGGGCGGTTGGCGTCGCGGACCTTCCCGGGCGCCCGCGGGCCGCTGCTCATGATCAGCTCGTCGCCCGTGGAGAGTACCCCCACGGTGGGACACGGGTGGACGAGCAGCCTCTGGACACCGAGGCTCGAGAGCACGCCGATGTGGGCCGGTCCGAGATACGTCCCCGGCCCGAACACCTCCTCGCCGGCGGCAACGTCCTCTCCGGCACTGCGCACGTTCGTGCCCGGACTCACGGACTCCTCGACGATGACGAACGATCCGTCCCCCTCGACGCGGATACGCTCGACCATGCAGACGGCGTCGGCGCCAGGGGGCAGCGCAGCGCCGGTCATGATACGGACCGACTCACCTTCGGACACGAAGGCCCTGGGGTCTTCTCCCGCCATAATGCAGCCCACCACACGAAGGCGCGCCGGCGGAGCGATCGTGTCGGCGGCCCGCAGCGCGTAACCATCCATGGCCGAATTGGCAAACGGCGGCACCGCCTCCGTCGCCCGGACGGTCTCGGCCAGAACATGACACGAGCCGTCGTGTAGCGCCACGCGTGTGGGGGCGAGGGCCCCGCAGTCGGAGAGAACGAATCGGCAAGCGTCAACGACGGGAATCATCCGTCGCCGTCTAGCTCAACCGGGCTGGTCTCAACCGGGCCGGGCTCAACCGGGTCCCACAGGATCGGCGTGTCCCAACACAGGGCGAGCCTTTCTAGGTCCGCGGGTGTGTCCACGTCCGTGAACGCCCGCCGGTCCACTTGTCCCGGCCAGCGGTCCTCGGTGACCAGCTCGACATCCTGCCGGTCGAGGAGGGACTGCATGGACCGCATCCCGGCCGCGACCAGGTCTGCCGACGCTTCCAGGTCCTGGAAGGACCAACGCGCGCACAGCGGCTGAGGTCGCCCGTCAATGATCGGCACGACCGAGTGTCTTCCCTGCCAGTCGGCGAGGGTCCGCAGAACGGTCTCGGTTACGAGGGGGAGATCGCAAGCCAGCACGAGCGCCGACGACGCGCCTCCGGCCTCGCCGAGTGCTCTCGCTCCTGCGCAGAGCGCCACTAGGGGTCCGCCGCCGGGCGGTTCCTCCCGAACCGCCGGCAGTCCTGAGAGCCTGTCGCGATTATTTTCCCAGCGCGATCACGCGATCGGCGATTGGGTGAGTCGCCGCAGAAGGTAGCGGCTATGGGCGGCCCAGATGAAACCCTCGGTCACGATCGGATTGCGCTCGTAGTCGACCTGGAGGCGCCGGCTGTTCATGAGCCACGACCAGGTGCGCTCGACGATCCAGCGTTTCGGTAGAACCTCGAAGCGACCGGGGTGAATGCGGTTGACGACTTCGACTCCGACGTGATGGTTGCGGCAGTACTCGATGAAGGAGCGCTTAAACCCAGAGTCGCACCAGAGCTGGGCGAAACGAGCGGAGCGGTCGCGGGCACGGTTCGCCACCGTGATGCCGCCGACGTTGTCCGACGTGCTCGCCGCCACGACGACCACTGCCATGAGGAGCCCCAGGGTGTCGACGATGCCGAAGGTCTTGCGGCCGTTGATCTTCTTTCCGGCGTCAAAACCCTTGGTTTTCTTGGACACCGTGGCCGCGGCACGGACCGAGCGCGCATCGACGATGCCGGCCGAGGGTGCGCCGTGTCGTCCCTCCCTTTGGCGCACCGCCGCAGCGAGACGCTCCGCGATGCGTTCCCAGGTGCCGTCTGTGGACCACTCGAGGTGGTAGCGGTGCACCGTGTTCCAGTTCGGATAACTATCGGGAAGCGCGCGCCACTGACAACCCGTCGCCACCACGTAGAAGATGGCGTCGACCACGCGGCGGCGATCGACCTTGACCGGTCGGCCCATCGACCCCGGCGTCCAATACGGAGAGACGAGATCGCCGATGAGCTCCCACTCCTCGTCGGTCATGTCGCCGTGTGTCGTTCGCCAGGTCTGCGCCACTGCAACCGCGTCGGACTCCATGGCAAACGCTACGCGATCACCGACCCTGAGGAGGCGTATTTACCCCATGAAGTGCGCTAATTTTCCGAACAGAGTCTAAGATGCCGGGACCCACCTCCACGGCATGGGCGACGACCACCCGCAGCACCTTCGCGACCCTCGCGGCGCAAGGGACGCCCCCGATCGGGATAGATGCCTTGTCGAAGCCCATGCGACGGCTCGTCCCCCCGGTTAGGAGGATTCCGGCCACCGGTGGTCCGAGGCGGTGAGCGGTTTGCATGCGCCCAGCATGGCAGGACGGACTGGGATCGTCCATCGGCTGTCAGTTCGCAGTGATGTCGACCAGCAGTTTCATCCGGCGCCCGGCGCGCGTTTTCTTGCTCACACAGGGCGCGGCGCGTACCGAGCGTGCATCGACGATGCCGGCGGAGGGTTCGCCGTGGCGACCCTCCTTTTGGCGCACCGCCGTGGTTAGCCGCTCGGCGATGCGTTCCCACGTGCCATCCTTGGACCATTCGAGGTAGCGGTGCACCGTTGTCCGTCACGCAAGAACCAAATCCGCCCACCCGGCGAACGCGCACAGTGGAGGTCTGAGCCCTCTTGACAAACGACTGCCGCATAGAGTGACACATAGGCGGTACTCTCGACCTGCGACAGGCGTACTCCGGTGACATGGCCCGATGCGATATCGCAGGCCCTGGTGCGCCCGGGTGGCGCCCGCTTCCACCGCTGCGCATTCCAGGTCAATCCCTTCGACTACTTCGCACGGCACGGCCAGATAACACCAGCGCCCCACGAGTTGACGTACAACCAGGCCATTGTGGAGGCATGCGTCGTCTAGGGGATCGAGGTCATGGCAGTCACCGACCATTACCGGGTCAAGACGGCCGCGACCCTGATGAAGGCAGGTCGGGACGCGGGCATCATCGTCTTCCCGCTTTCGAGGCGGTGACGAAGGATAGAGTCCACTTCCTCTGTCTGTTCGAGCAGGACAAAAAGGCTGCCGAGCTGGAACGGGTGCTGGGCGACTGTGGCATCCACGACGAAACGGACCCCTCTCCGGTGGGGAAGTACACGGCCGAGCAATTCCTCGACCACGCCCCGAGTTGGGGCGGGGCGTGCATCGCCGCCCACGTCGCCGCCCAGGGGGGCCTGCTCAAAGTGCTGTCCAGTCCGGCCCGGATCTCGGCGTGGAAAGTGGCGGCGCTGACGGCATGCTGCCTGCCGGGACCTGTCTCAGATGCCCCGCCGGACCTTCGCCCGATTCTGGAGAATAAGAACGCCCAATATCGGCGCGCCCAGCTGGTGGCCATCATCAGCGCCAGCGATGTCGGCAGCGTGGCCGACCTTCAGAAGCCGAGCGGCTCGTGCTGGGTGAAGATGGCCGAGGTCTCCATCGAGGGCCTGCGCCAGGCCTTCCTCGATCCCATCTCTCGCATCAGGCTCGCCAGCGATCCTGTGCCGGACGTCCACTCTGAACTCGTCGCCATGACGTGGGAGGGCGGCTTCCTCGACAGCGCCTCCATCCGATTCAACGAGTACCTCAACGTGCTCATCGGTGGTCGAGGAACGGGCAAGTCCACCGTCGTCGAGAGCATCCGCTATGTCCTCGGCCTCGACCCCCTCGGCGACGAGTCGACGACCGCGCACAAGGACATCGTCGGCAACGTGCTGCGCAACGGCACCAAGTCTCCCTCCTCATCCGATCTCATCACCCCGCGCCCTCCGAATACCTGGTTCAATGGACTGTCCCCAACCCGCCGATCGTTCACACCGCAGCTGGTGGCACCTCGGACCTTCGACCGGGCGACATCGTGCCGGGGATCGAGGTGTACGGGCAACATGAAATCTCCGAGTTGACGAAGAGCCCTGAGAAACTCACCCGCCTTCTCGACCGGTTCGTCGTCCCTGAACTGTCGGCGGCGTCGAAGAAGGCTGAGCTCCCCCGCGCGAGGTTCAACGCAACCGGAGTCGCATCGTTGAGGTGCAGCGGGAGCTTGCCACGATCGCCGAGAAGCTGGCTGCCCCCCGGGGTTGGAGGAGAAGCTCGTCCGATTCCAGGAGGCGGGCGTCGAGGAGCAGCTCCATGACCGCAGCCTCCTCGTCACCGAGGAGAGGGTGTTGAAGACGGCCGGCGAACGCGTCGACCCGTTTGCCAATCTCCTGACCGATCTACGGAAACGCCTCCCGGTCGACGTGGGTTTCCTGTCGGCAGACTCCCTGCGCGAACTTCCCGCCGCGGCGACGCTTGCAGACACGGTTCCGGTCGTAGAACAACTCGGCACCGACCTCGACGCCGCCGCTACGGCCATCGACGAGGCCCTTGCTCGAGCGCGGGGGGCATCGGCGCTGTCGCCACTGTGTGGGGTCAACACCGTGATCAAGTCCAGTCGGCGTACGAGGAGACGCTCCGCAAGCTGCAGGAGACCAACATCGAAGGCGCCGAGTTCATCGACCTGCGAACGCAGGTGGAGGAGCTGCGCCCGCTAACCGATCGCAGATCCGTCGAGTGGGCCAAGTCGAGATCTGTTCCGATGTCAAACGGACGTACGGGCCTTTTGAGCCATCTCAAACCGCTCACTGGAGTTAGCACCGGACCTGTGGGTGCCGAGAATGCCGTCCATGAGCGGCGAGCTGGGCTTTGGCGTCCAGCACCTGACGCGGCGAGCATCCGGCGATGGCCCCCTCGTTCCTGTACCGGGTGTTCTGTCGCGTCCTACGGTCGCGGTACTCCGACGCCCGGTCCACCGTCCGGCACCGCAGCCGGCCGACCGGGCCGTGCTGGCCGGCCTGTGGCGATAGCTCCCTCGCCTTCGCCAGGGACGGTGCTTCGTCCAGCCGGCCACGTTGTTGCGCTGACATCGCGACCTGGGCGCAAAGCGCTGGACCTACCCACATGGTCGGCCCGGTCGGCCGGCCGGCCCGCTGGTACCACTGCCCTCATTCTCCGGCTAGCGCAGGAGAATCCTGCCTGGGGTTATAGGCGGATCCAGGGCGAACTTGCCACCATGGGCATCCCGATTGCCGCATCGAGCGTCTGGGCGATCCTGAAACGCCACGGTATCGAGCCTTCTCCTCGACGGTCAGGGCCAACATGGTCGGAGTTTCTCGCCGCCCAGGCGAAGGGCCTGATGTCCTGCGACTTCTTGAGCGTCGACACCGTGCTGCTCCGCCGAATCTACGTGCTCTTCTTCATCCACCACGACACGCGCCTGATCCGAATTGCCGGCGTGACGGCTCATCCGGTCAGCGACTGGGTGACCCAGCAGGCTCGCAACATTTGCGTGAGCTCGCCGAGCAGGCGAACGCCATCAAGTTCCTCTTCCGCTACCGAGACACGAAGTTCACCGGATCCTTCGATGCCGTCTTCGCCCGCGGAAGGTATCAGGATGATCAAGACTCCCGTCCGAGCACCACGGGCGAACGCTATCGCCGAGCGATTCGTGGGCACCGCCCGGCGATCGCCTCGACCGGATACTCATCCTCGGACGGCGTCATCTCGAAGCCGTGCTCGGCGAGTACGTCGAGCACTACAACTTCCACCGACCGCACCGATCCCTCAGCCAGTGCGCACCGTCCTACGCCGACGCCACTCCTGCCCTCACCGGCAACGTCAACACCGAACATCTCCGACGAACCGACGTCCTGGGCGGCATCATCCACGAGCACCGACTCGCGGCCTGAGCTGGACGGATGGGTTTTCGGCACCCACAGGTTCCTGGCACTCACACGTTGCTGTCGCCGCTCATCAAAATTCGCGTTGTTTCGCTCAGGCGCTAAAACGCGAGGTTCCGTGAGCGCGGCGACAGTTGCACTGCAATGTACGTCAGGACCCACGGAAAATAGTTCCCCCTCCGGGCTTTGCCAACCCATTCCTGCCGCAGTTGTGAAACGGCCGTTACATTCGGGACGATTGCGGTCGCCGTCTATCATTCAGGCGCTCGCCAAGAAGGTGCGCTCAAATGCCTGCTTCACGCCAGCCTAGATCTTCCTCGACCCCGCGTCCTTGACCCTCACATGCAAAATGTGCATCAATCACCTTTTGAGGCCGGAGCAAAATACCTTCTGACGTGATCTCCGCGTCCAGGAGGTCGCCTTCTTCGAGGTGTGCTGCGATACGGATTTCTTCGGGAAGGGTTAACTGTCCCTTGGCTCGGAGCGTTGTCCTCCACGACATAGGCGTCATCTTACCCGGATCAGGGGTTCGGAAGAGAGTTGCCGATCTCCCGTCTTTCGGGTGGAACGATCGATCCGGATAGCGATTCGCTTGTGTCGCTGCGGCCCTGTTCCCGCTCGACTCCGGCCCGGTGGGCGCGGCGCCGGGAGGGGTGCCCTGGTCGAGTTGCGGCCCGGCGCCCCCGAGAGCGAGGAGACGCTGCTGGCCTTCTTGCGCGACCGCCTGGCCCTCTACAAGCTAATCCGCCCGGAGCCTAAACGAGCCGAGACACCTTCGCATCGACCGCAATCGGCCCGTCCGGGGTGAGGATCAGCGGGTTAACTTCCAGTTCGACCAAGCCCTCCTTGGCAAGCATGTCGTCCTAACGGTGACCAACTCCGGACCGAGCTGGCAGCGGTGCACTGACATCTCGGGTCAGGCGAACCTCGAGTGCTCGGTTCGTGCGCCACGACGTCCGCAGGGTACGATGAAGTGCGGTTCGGCTGCACCCTTGCGCCGAAGAGCCCAGTGGCAGCGGGCGCCTTTACCGTCCTGGTTCAGGAGGGACCGATTCCCCTAGCGCCAAGCGAAAGGTGGCGGTCACTGGGAGGCGCTTCACGCCACCGACGAAGTTGGCCCGAGCCCATTCCGGTTCCCCGTCGAGCTCAATGGTGTCGACCGCGGCCAGCAGCCCGAGAAGGATGGTTTGTAACTCCCGGCGGGCGAACGTCGACCCAAGACGGTGGCGAACCCTTCCTACCTCCCAGCCGGGGCCTCTTCGCGTAGCGACGCGCATGTGCCGCCCTCGTAGTTTCGGATGCAACCAAGCAATCCTGACTACCTGGGAGAACGCATGCGCGTCACCACTGCATTCAACAAGATGTTGGACCTCGTCGGCGCATCGGTTGCCAGCGTCACCTTTAGTCCCGAAGGGATCGTGGTCGGGCTGCGCCGCAAGCGGGCCAAGCACCGCTGCCCGTGTGGAGAGAAGACCTGGTCGACCTATGACCGCTCGGTGCGCCGCTGGCGCCACCTGGACTTGGGCGCAACCAGGTGCTTCTTGGAGGCCGAGATCTGCCGCGTCGATTGCCGCCGTTGTCAGCGGGTGCGCACTGAGGAGGTCCCCTGGGCCCGGCCCGCCGCCACACCCGTGACTTCCAAGACGTCGTCGCCTGGCTGGCTCAGCGGGTGGACAAGACGACGATCACCAAGCTGCTGCGGGTCTCTTGGGAGGCGGTGGCCAAGATCGTCGTCGACGTGGTGGCCGAGGCTATCGACGACACCGCGCCGAACGACCTCTACCGGATCGGGGTCGACGAGGTCTCCTATCGCAAAGGGCACCGCTACTTGACCGTGGTGGCCGATCACGACCGCGAGGGTGCCGTCGTCTGTGTCGGCGAGGGCAAGGACCACAGCGTCTTGGAGGCCTTCTTCGACGAGCTGGGCGACGAGCGGCTGGCCCGGCTGCAGAGCATCAGCCTCGACATGGGCGGGGCCTACAAGTTGGCGACGGACAACAAGGCGCCGCACCTCACTCAGTGCGTGGACCCGTTCCACCTGGTCAAGCTGGCCAACGATGCTCTCGGCCTCGGCCTCCAACAAGGTGGTCGTGGTGTAGACCTCGTGACCCTTGGCCCGGAATCGGGTCGTCCCATCGGCCCGGCGGAGCCGTTCGGGCGTGTGGTGTAGCTCCGGCGCCGAGATCAAAAGGGACTGGGCCAACGCCAGGTCCGCCATCCGCTCGGCGACGGCGATCCGGTTCTCCGGGGAGGAGAAGCGAACCCCGTGGAGTTGGCGGTGCACCTCGGCCAAGACGTTGGCGCGGGAGAACGTGGCCCGGCGCTCCGCTACGCGGTGGACCGCCACGCCGGCCGCGTCCTCCAAGATGCCGTCGGCCAGGTCGCCGGCGTGCAGTAGTGGCAGGTCGTTGCGCTCTGCGAGTACGGCGACCCAGGAAACCTGGTCGACTCCGATGTAACGCTCCGCCCGCTGCCGCCAGGATTCCGTCATTTCGGCCAGGCTGTAGTGCTCCTTATCCGGCCGGGTCTCCAAAGTGGCCCGACGGCGGAGCTCGAGTACCTCCACAGTGGTCGGTTGGCGCCCATAACCGAGAGCGAACTGACCGACCAACTCCGTCTTGCGGTCCTCAATGGCGACCGAGCGCTGTGAGAACTCGGCCATCAGGGCCTCGGAGACGCCAGTCACTTCGAAGCGGAGCTGCTCAGAATGGCGCCGTGTTCGACCGTCCCAGCCCCAGCCCAATGCGTTGGTCAACAGATCACTGAGCACGCCCTGGTGCAGTTCGGAGAGAGCGACGAGCGACTTGAACAACCCCCGGGAATCAAGCGTGCGCCAGGTGCCGTCGGACACCGACTGCGCCCGGTTGGCCACCACCACATGGTCGTGGAGCCGGGGATCTCCGTCCCGCGAATCCCAGTGGGTGAAAGCGGCAGCCACTACGCCTTCGACCTCTTCTTGGACCACCCCGTTGGTGCCCGAGCGCGAGTGGAACAACTCGCGCTCGGCGTAGGTGAGCACCACCTCGATGGCGCGCCGATGGCAGGCGTAGATCTGTTCCTTGGTGTCACGGTCGGCGAGTGCCCAAGCCGTGGAGACCGACTTGGACGGGGAAAAGGTCAGGTCGAACCCTGCCACCGGCGTGCGGAAGGTACCCGCCTTGGTATGTTCCTCGGCCTCAATCCGGGCCGCCTGCTCGGCCCGTTCGGGGTCGGTGAGCGTCGCCGGAATGGCGGCCATGCGTTGGGCCACTCGCTTGGACAAGGAGAGGTGGGCACGGTTGGGCTGGCGGCCCAGCGGTTTTCCGGTGATCGGGTCGGCGCACATCCCGAGCAGATTGAAGAGGTGCTCCTCGGTCACCGACGACCGGTGTTCAACGCCCGGCCATCGTCGATACCGGCCAGTCCGGCGCCCAAGAACGCGCCGGGTGGGGTTCCGGATTCGGCGTAGTAGCGGGTCAGGTTCGAGGACTGACCTGGTGCCCCGTCCCCTACGGCGACAGACTCCATCAGGTAGCGATACCCCGATCCGAGGGTCATCCTGCGTAGCGAGATCACTGCCCTATCCAGTCCTTTGGCCGGTCCCGGGAACGGCCCTCGCCCCGCATCTCTCAGAGGGCGAGCGACCACCATCGCCCCCTCTGGCAAGCCCTACTGTCTGTTGCATCTAGTGACCCGAGTCAGAGATTCGCTGGCAGTAGGTAGCGAGCGTATCTAGGATCTCATCTGCGCTCTTGTGCCAGACGAACGGCTTGGGTTCGTTATTCCATTGGTCGATCCATTGGCCAATCGCCGATTCGAGTTCTTTGGTTGAGCGGTGGGTTCCACGCCGCAGCCATTTGTTGGTGAGCTCGGCAAACCATCGTTCGACAAGGTTTATCCACGAGCTGTAGGTCGGTGTGAAGTGGAGGTGAAATCGAGGGTGGCGAAGTAGCCATCGTTTGATCTCGGGAGTCTTGTGCGTCGAGACGTTGTCCACGACGAGATGAACGTCCAGATCGTCGGGAACCGATCGGTTGATCAGGTTCAAGAATTTTCTGAACTCGACCGCCCGATGGCGCTCTGTCATGTCTGCGATGACGTGACCACTGGCGACGTCGAGGGCGGCATAGAGATTGGTCGTGCCGCCCCGGACGTAGTCGTGCGTGCGTCGTTCGGGCAGCCCCGGTCGGAGTGGAAGGACCGGTGAGGTCCGATCGAGCGCTTGGATCTGAGTCTTCTCGTCGACGCACAGCACCAAAGCTGCTTGGGGTGGATTGACGTAGAGACCCACGATGTCACGTACTTTTTCAACAAAGTACGGATCGGGTGAGAGCTTGAACGTGTCAACCAGATGGGGTTTCAATCCAAAGGCCCGCCAGATCCGTGAAACCGCCGACTGACTCATTCCGGTGGACTTGGCCATGGACCTCGTCGACCAGTGGGTGGCGTCCGTTGGTGTCTCCTCAAGCGTCTTGACAATGACCAGCTCGACGGCGTCATCGCTCACCGTCCGAGGCGCACCGGGGCGAGGCTCGTCATGTAATCCCGCCATACGCTGCTCGACGAAGCGGTTACGCCACTTGCGCACCGTCACTCGGTTCACCCCTAATCGTGCGGCAATGGCGACATTGGTCTCGCCATCGGCACTAGCCAGGACGATGCGGCAACGAAGCGCCAGTCCCTGGGAGCTCTTGGGTCGACGGGCCCATCGTTCGAGGGCTTCACGCTCCTCGTCGGTGAGGATCACCTCTTGCGCTGACTTGCCCGGATGTGCCATTGCTGACGTTGTCCCGTTCACTGTTGAAGTGAAGTGGTGGCCACAGCGTGTTCAGGCTGCTGCCTGATCGTACTCTTCGGTTGTATCAACAGCCGGCGTGACGTTGCTGGCAACTTCGCGGCGAAGGGCGTCGACCAGCTTGGGCATGCCTTTGTACCCCCGCACTCGTCGGAACGAACGCTCGGCTTCGAGCATGCCGGCGGCGACCCAGCGCTTCTTCATGGAGCCGTCCTTCCACTTGGTCACCCGACCGGTGGTGCGCTTGGCGATCGAGATCATCGACTCGATGCAATTTGTGGTGGTGAGCGTCTTGGCCAGTGTGCCACCGACGCCGAGACGCCGGACGGTGAACATGTCGTCCAGCCCTTCGCGCAACGACGCCGCCGCATCGGGATGGTCGGCCTCGAGCTCTTTGGCCAGGCGTCTGGCGGCCGCCAACCCCTTGGCCGCGTCGGGCTGGGCGAAGATGAGGGCCAACCGCTTGTCGACGGTCGCGGCCAGTTCCTTGGGCAGGTGACCTTCCACGTTCCTCCGCTTGTGCAATACACATCTCTGTACACAGGCGGCATCGCCGAACACCTTTTTGATGCCCGCGGCCAGCGCCTTAGCCCCGTCGATGACGCACAGCACGCCGGAGTCGGTGTCGAGACCCCGGCTGACAAGGTCGGCCAACAGGGCGGTGATCACCGTCTTGTTCTCGGTGTCACCCAGCCACAGCCCGACCGGCACCTTGGTCCCGTCGGTGGTGATGACCAGGCACACGACTACACATGAACCAGCGACATCGAGCCCGTCGATCATGAGCACGGCGACATCGAGGTCGGCCAAACTCCGGGCCATCAGCTCGCCCATGGCTTTGGTCGTGGCCGCCACGAAGCGCCGCGAGATGGCCGACTTCGACATGGACTTCACCCGTGCCTCGAGCTCTTCTCCGACGGGTTCTGCCACGTCTTGGTGGCGCCGAGTGGCCACCCCGGCCAGCATGCGCTCGACGACGAGCGAGTTGAGCAGGTCGGCCGAGCTGAAGGCCTTCCAGGTGTCGAGTTCGATCTCGCTCCCTGCGGCGGTCCGGCCCCGTGGACGCTCCGTGCTCACCCTACGTCCGCCGAGCACGACCGAGCCCTTGGTGGTCCCGTGCCAGTTGCCCTTGCGCTCTGCGGCGCCGATCTTGGCGTGCTTCTCGCCGATTACCTCGGTCAGCTCGGCCGCCATCATCTGGTGCATGACGACGAGCCCAGTGGCCGAGGCGAATGCCAGCAACCCGTCTTTGATCGCTCCGGCCACTTCGGCCAGGGCGACCGTCGCCTCCAGCGGCAGGTCAGCCAATCGGGCTGCCTCCTCCGCGTCCGCGACGTCCACAACAACTATCTTTTTCTTCATTGGTGGTCCCCTTTCTGGGTGGTTCTTGGATTGGTCTCCTGAAACACCTACCTCACGGCAGGGCTCAGGAGGGGGACCACCACTTCACTTCAACAAGCTTGGGGACATCGTCCCATTGCTGCCTCCCATCGTCGCTGACAATGGGTCAAACGCGCACGACCAACCAGAAATTCCGAATTGGAGATTAAATAATGACTCAGATCACTAGGGACTTCTAACCATTTTGCGGGAGCTGATTAGAGAAGAATCGCGACAGCCAGACTCGGGCGGTACACGAAAGGGGTTAGGTCATGGCTGAGTGGAATTTTACGACCGATTTTATTTCGATCGGCAGTGGAGGGGGAGGGCTGATCGGAGCCCTGGCGACCAAGTCCAAGGGCTTTGAGGCTCTCGTCCTGGAAAAGCGTGAGGTCAAAGGAGGCTCGACCGCCAAGTCTGGTGGAATTCTATGGATTCCGAACAATCCTCTCATGAAAGTCGAGGGAGTCGACGATTCTTAC
This sequence comes from uncultured Acidimicrobiaceae bacterium, assembly GCA_963779735.1. Lineage (GTDB taxonomy): Bacteria > Actinomycetota > Acidimicrobiia > Acidimicrobiales > RAAP-2 > Bog-473. Next base: position 78,600 of record CAVZZJ010000006.1, on the reverse strand, counting down.
GAAGACGCCATGGCCTATTTCGAAGATGTGGTCGGTGATGTGGGACCAGCATCGTCCCACCAAAGGAGAGACGCATACATCACCAACGGTCCTAAAATGGTCTCCTTTCTCCAGGACCTGGGGGTGAGCTTTCGCCGCTGCGAGGGGTACTCCGACTATTACCCGGACGCCAAAGGGGGGAAGGCGAGAGGAAGGTCGATTGAAGGCACCTTGTTTGATGGCAGGCGTCTCGGGCCTTGGTTGGAGAAGCTACAGATTGGAACGCTATGGGAGATGCTGGGCCTTGCTGCCTATACGGGCGAGATGACACAGCTGTCCAACTACAACCGAAGCGCCAAAAACTTCGCCACATCCGCAAAAGTATGGGCTCGGACGAAGGTGGCGTTCGCACGCGGTCAGGTTCCTCTGACTGCGGGGTGGAACTTAATCGCACAGATGCTAAACATCGCTTTGACTTTTGAAGTACCCGTATGGACACAAGCTCATGTACGCGATGTCATTGTCGAAGACGGACGCGTCGCCGGGGTCCTGGTACGCCATGCCGGAAAAGATCAACGTATTGCGGCCCGCAGCGGCGTTCTGATCGCCTCCGGTGGGTACTCACACAATACTGATATGCGCAAGCGTTTTCTCGATGAGGCGGCAGCGAGCGATGAGTGGTCCTTTTCCAATCCCGGCGACACCGGCGAGATGATCGAGATGGCCATGGGCCTCGGGGCCGCAACCGACCTGATGGACGAAGTGGTCTGGAATCCGGTCAAGGTGGTGGGGGGAGTACCGGTCTTCGAGGCGGATCGTCAGAGACCGGGTTCGATCTACGTCGATTCTGCCGGGAAGAGATTCGTTAACGAAGCGAATTCGTATCTCGAAGTATGCAAGGCGCAGCTTGAGCGTAATCGTACGACGAATGCTGTGCCCGCCTGGCTGATCTTTGATGATGATTTCCGGAGCCGCTATGCCTTTTCGAAAGGCCGGCCCGGCGTCATCCCTCAGGAATGGTTCACGAACGGCGCCGTCTTCAAGGCGAAAACTCTCCAGGAGTTGGCGACAAGCTGTGGCATCGATCCCGAGGGCCTACGGGCCACAGTTGCTCGGTTCAACCCGGATGCCAAGCAGGGTGTTGACAGCGAGTTCCACAAAGGCGACGGTGCGTACAACCGGTATCTCGGCGATCCGAAGTGGTCGCCCAATGGGTGCCTGGCGCCGATTGAGAAGGCGCCCTTCTACGCTATTGCTGTCTATCCGGGGGACGTCGGGACCTGTGGGGGGATCTTGGCCGATGAACACGCGAGGGTGCTGAGGACCTCGGGCGACGTGATCCCCAATCTCTACGCGACCGGAAATGCCACCGCAAGTGTGATGGGGAGGGCATATCTCGGTGCCGGCGCGAGCATCGCGAACAGCGCAGTGTTCGGGTATCTCGCCGCGTTGCATGCCAGCGGTAACTGAGTGAAATCGTAGTTGAGCTAAGGAGGCTCAGTAAGCGTCCGTGTGATCACCCCAACCCCTGGAGGAGTTGGGGTGCATGGTTGAACACTTTGGGAGAGTGCTATGACCCTGACCGAGCGTGCGAGCGGCAATCGAACCAATCCCTTCCCCATGCAGGATCGGATCTCAGTGCCTCGCGAGCGCTACTACGACCGCGAGTTCTTTGAGTTAGAAAAGGAGAAACTTTGGCGACACACATGGCAGATGGCGTGTCGCCTGGAAGAGATCCCCGAGGCCGGGGACTTCACGGAGTACGTCATCTGCGATCAGTCGCTTCTGGTCGTGCGAGAGAGCGAGCAGCGGATCCGCTCTTTCTACAACGTGTGCCGACATCGTGCTACTGAGCTATTGAAGGGGTCCGGCAGCCTCTTAGGCGGTCAGATCGTGTGCCCGTTTCACGGTTGGCGCTGGAACTCCGATGGTTCGAACTCATTTGTCTACGGGTCCGAAGCCTTCGCGGCCGAATGTCTCAAACCCGACGACATCAAACTCAAAGAGTGCCGCTCCGCCGTATGGGGTGGGTGTGCCTGGATCAATCTGGACCCTGACGCCGAGCCGCTGGAGGAGATGCTCTCGCCGGCCGCGTCGATCCTAGAACCACTTGGATTCGGCGACATGAAGGTCTGGTGGTGGAAGGAAATTGTCCTCGACGCCAATTGGAAGATGGCGATGGAGGCGTTTCTGGAGGGATACCACACAATGCGCACCCACCCGCAACTCACCATGGGACTTGGCGAGGACTGGCCCGCCGGCTCAATCGGATACGAGACGTTTGATCACGGCCACTCTCGTTTCTGGATTGAGCCGTCTGACCAGCCCGTGAGCATAGAGATGTTCATTGAGTTCGCCCGGCTTTTGTGGGAGGGTCAAGATGCAATGACCCTCGAGAACGACGTCCGAGTATTCGAGGGACTCCGGCGCCGGCCTGACGCGCAGGAGAACGCCGCTCCGGTTGCGATCAGCGCCCTGTACGAGTACGCCACCGGATCTGGTATTCCGCTGCCGCAGCTCACTCCCGAGCAGATGATCCAATGGGGCGGTGAGATCTTTCTCTTCCCCAATTTCTTCGTGCTGCCGCAGTACGGCAACGCGCTCAGCTACCGATTTCGTCCCTTTGACGACGACCCCGAAAAATGCCTCTTCGAGGTTTGGTCGCTTACCCTCTACCCCGAGGGTTACGATCCCGGCCGGGCGACACTACGCGGCCGCTTCGCACAAGACGACGAGGAGAACTGGGGCCTTATTCCGCGTCAGGATTTCAGCAATATAGAACGTCAGCAGCGCGGAATCCACTCGGACAGCTTCGACGACATGCGATTGGCGACAGAGTGGGAAGGTGCAATTGCCAACCTGCATCATGAGGTAGATAGGTATATCGCCCGCTAGTGGAAGAATCCGTCTGCTCGTCACCTGACGGAGCACGTGCGATCTCGTCGGGTGACGAGCAGACGAGTCAGGTCCACGTCGAGCCCGGAGGAGCCCACTTCGACGTTTATCCCGTAGTGTCCGAAAACTCGAACCTCGCCTCAACCTGCGAGTTCGTACTCGTGGATGAGTCCGCCCAGTCGGTCGCGTCGGCGTATCTGACTTGGATGGTGCGGGAGATGCGCGTGACGGCTGACAGGATTGGCCGCCACCAGGAGAGGAACGGTGTGTTCCCGCGCCGGAATCATCTGAGAGATTCCTTGGTGCGGGCGATGTCCGTTGTAATGACGGGCGTAGCTGCGAAGGATGCGTTCGAGGTGAGCTTCGTTGAGAATCAACAAGTGGTCGAGGCATTCCGATCTGACGGTTCGCACGAGCCGTTCGGCAAAGGCGTTCGCATTCGGGGTCCGAAAGGGAGTCCGAAGGACCTCGGTGCCCTCGGCATTGAACACGTCGTCGAAGTTCGCAACGTACTTGGTGTCCCGGTCGCGGACCAGGAACTTCGCTGTGATCTCTGCGTCGGCAAGATCGCTCGTGATGTTCCTGGCTTGTTGGGTGACCCAGGCCGCATTGGGATGAGCGGTCACTCCGGTGATCCAGACCCTCCGGCGGCCGAGTTCGATGAAGAACAGGACGTACAGACGCTTGAACAACACGGTGTCGACATGGAAGAAGTCCGTGGCCACGACGCCAGACGCCTGGGCACGCAGGAATTCACGCCAGGTTGGACCGCTTCGCCGGGGCGCAGGGCCGAGGCCGTGGTCCTTCATGATCTTGGCGATGGTGCTCGCTGCCAGACGTACCCCGAGCTTCAGGAGCTCACCTTGGATGCGCCGGTAGCCCCACCTCGGGTTCTCCGTAGCCAGGCGCAGAACGAGCGCTTTCGTCTGGTCGTCGGTTGAAGGACGTCCCGGTGGGCAATGGGGATACGTCCAGCGTTTGGCGACCAACCGGCGGTGCCAGGCCAGCAAGGTACTGGGAGTCACGCCGAAGGTTCCCCAGGACGAACGGGGGAGCAGGCGACTGAGGGCGGCCAGCAGGGCACGATCGGCCGGCTGGTAGGAGCAACGCCCGACTGTTCGGTACGAAGGAATAAAAGACCGAATCCGAGAAGGTGACGGACCACCAGGTAGACGAAGGCCCACAGTTGCCCACGTGCCCGGTGCCTTCGCATCGGGACGAAGGTAGCCGAGCCGATCGAAGCTCTGCACAGAATCCCTGATGGAGCTGGTGATCGCGTAATCGGACACTACGGGTAGACATCGCCGCCGTAGGCGACGTGCAGGCCCGCGGTGCGCGCCGGGACAGTCGCGCTCGTCAGCGCGTACAACGCGGCCGCCGTCACCTTGGAGCTCGCGGCCACCGTGAAGCCGACCGTCGCCATTCAAGCTTCCTTGCACCCCCGCCTCATGCGCGCCGAGGTCGCCAAGCGTCGCGAGAGCGACTGTCTCTACATTGTACGGGGTACCGGCCTGCTGGTTTGTCGCCCTCCAAGACGATGCGCAGCCGGCGTCGGGTCGGGTCCATTGAGGGCGAGGCCGAGAACTGCGCCTTAGTGCAGGGATGCTGAGGCGAGCGGTAGAACCCCACCCTGCCTAAATCGCGCTGCCCAGATAGGCGGCTCCGAGCTGATCGAGGTCGGCTTCGGACCGCGGCCCGCTCCAGGTGATGTAGCCCAGTTCCATGTAGGCCAAGGTGTCGGCCACCTTCAGGGCATGCTGGGCATTCTCCTCGACCAAGAGCACCGCGGCACCAAGGTCGCGCAGTTCGAGGATGGCCCGCATGACCTCGGCGGCAGCCAGAGGGGCGAGGCCGAGCGTCGGCTCGTCGGCGACGAGCACGGCCGGAGGATCGACCAGCGCCGAGGCCAAGGAGAGCATCTGCTGCTCCCCGCCGCTAAGCACGCCGGCCAGGAAGTTTCGGCGCTCGGCGAGCAGGGGAAACCGCACGTAGGCCTGCTCGCGCAACTCGGGCGTGCGCAACAAGACCATGAGATTCTCCTCCACGGTGAGCCCGGGGAACACCCCGCGGGCCTCGGGCACGACCAAAAGACCGCTCTCGGCCCGGCGGTAGGCCGGCTCGGCCGTGATGTCGACCCCCTTGAGGGTCACCGTTCCGCTGGTCGGCGCCACCAGCCCGCCGGCGACCGAGCACAGGGTGGACTTGCCCGCGCCGTTGGCCCCGAGCAAGGCGACCACCTTGCCGGGCTCCAAGGCAATGCTCACGTCGTGGAGGACTTCGACGTCACCGTACCCGGCCACGATGTCTCTTAGCACCAGTGACGCGTCGTCCGGGACCGGCACCGGCACCGGCACCGGCGACGCTCGGCTGCCATGGACTTTCTCGTGCGCCGGAACCACGCCGCCGTGCAAGGCCGCCTCGGCGGCGGAGATCCGCGCCTGGCGCTTCTCGGCCAGACTCTCCTTGAACTGGCGGGTCTGCGCCCGGTACCGTCCGGGCCACCGCAGCCGTCGCAACAGCGCCCTCACCTTGCGGTACATCACGGCATTTTTCTGGGCGCACAGCGCCAGCGCGCCATCGGGCTCTTGGGCCAGTGCGATGGCACTCAGACCCGCCAGCATCATGATGAAGTACTGGTTGGACGACGGGTTTACCAAGCTGGTGAACGTCGTGTTGGACGAGATCTCCCCGAAAAGCCAGCCGAAGATGGGTTGGCCGCCAGCAAGTGCGAGCCCGGCCAACAGGGCACCCCCGGGACGGCGGATACCAAAGACCACCACGAGCACGAGCCAGTACAGGCCGGAGAGTGGTGGGGCGGTGCTGTTGTTCGCCGCCGTCGAATACAAGCAGAGCATCACCCCGCCGAGACCGGCGATGCCCGCCGAGAGGGCGAATACGGCGATCTTGGTCCGCTCGGCCCGGATCCCCGACGCCTGGGCGGAGATCTGCGAGCTGCGCACCGCCAGCATGGCCCGGCCCGACGCCGACCGGGTCAAGGAGCGGATGACCAGCGTCACCAGTCCGAAGACGGCCAGAAACAACAGGATCTGATCGGGGACGTTGGCGAAATTGAACGAGCCGCCCTCGCCTGAGCCGCTCCGGCCGAGCAACAGATGGTGGAGCCAGTGGAGACCCGGCAGGTCCAAGCTCGGACTGCGGATGGTCCAGCCCGCCTCCCCATGGCCGATCCCCTGGGTGTCAAAGGGGACCAGATAGAGGAAGAAGGCCGCGGCCAGGGACCAGATGGCCAAGTAGACCGCGCCCAGCCGGGTGGCGGGCAAGGCGATCACCACCCCCAAGCCGGCGGCGATCACCACCGCGATCACGGTCGCCCACAGGAAGTTCAGCTGCCCGTGCGAGGCGATGAGCGGGACGTTGATGCCCCAGTTGCGGGTCAAGGCCCACCCGGCACCGAAACCGGCCGCGGTGACAAAGGAGGCCTGGGCGAAGCTGACCATGCCCCCCATGCCGGTCACGACCACGAAGGAGAGGAAGATGATCGAGTACGACAGGCCGCTGGCGATGACGCTTTGGGCGTAGGGGTCCGCCTGGAGCACCGGAAGCCAATGCATCGAGAACACGAGCAAGAAGACGATGAGGGTGAACCAGGGCCAGCGACGTTGGAGGGCCGACATGTTGCGGCGGTAGTCGACCGGGGGTCTGTCCTCGCCCCCGGACCCGCGGCCGGACCGGTCCCGGCCGACGACCAGGCCGACGACCAGCATCAAGACGAACGGCACGGCGGCGGAGAGTCCGTTGAGGTTCTGCAGCCACGTCGGGAGGTATTTGCTGTACCCGACCACCAGGTCTTCGATCACACCGATGAGCAGACCCCCGGCGAAGGTGAGCGGCAAGGAGCGGAACCCGCCGAGCACCGCGGCACCCAACGAGGCCAGGACAATGGTGGTGTAGCTCGTGCCGCCTTGGGCCAAGCCGACGATCGGCGCCATCAACACCCCGGCCATGCCGGCCAAGAGATAGGTCAGCATCCAGGCCACCGACGAGGTCCGGGCCGAGTTGACGCCGCGCAGGCTGGCCAGGGTTTCGCGGTCGACTACCAGGCGCATCTCGAGCCCGGTGCGGGTGTGGCGCAACAGGTACCACAAGGCCACGGCCGCCACAGCGGCCAGGACGAACAGCGCCACGTTGTCCGAGTTGACATTCACCCCGAAGAACAGACGGAAGAAGTGGGGCGGCGATGGGCCGACACCGGGCGTGGGGACGCCCCCGGCGATTACTGAGTCGGGCTGGAGGTGGAGGTGGAAGAGGCCGATCCCGACCGAGTTCACGAGCCACTCCGCCAAGGCGGGGAGACTCTCGAGCAAGCCGATGGTACCGACCAGGCGGGCGTAGACCGGAGCCCGGGCCAGCCGTTCAAAGACCAGGCGGTCCAGCACGAATCCGAACAGGGGGGCGAAGAGGAGGACGGCGATGATCAGCGCCGGGGCGAACGGCACCCCGTCTGCGTGCATCTGGAAGTACAAGAAGGCGACGACGAAGGCGACGGCCCCCTGGGACAGGTTGAAGATCCCCGTGGTCCGATAGGCCAGCACCATGCCCGAGGCCATGACCGAATAGATCGCCCCGGTCGCCGCCCCCGAGAGCACGAGACTGAAGAAAAGGCTCATGGCCGCCTCAGCCGCCGCACGCTCAGCCCTTCCACCGCTCAGCCCTCGCCCAGGTAGGCGGCGCGCACCGCCGGGTCGGCTTGGATGTCCGCCGGCGAACCGTCGGCCAGCACCGACCCCAAGGCGAGCACCACGACGCGATCGCTCTGCTCCATCACGAAGTTGGCGTTGTGCTCCACCAAGAGCACCGAGCAGCCGTGGTCCTGGCGCACCAGGGCGATCTGTTTCCCCAAGAGGGCAGCTTCGGCCTGGTCGAGGCCCGACGCCGGTTCATCGAGCAAGAGCAGGCGCGGGGGCTCAACCGTGGCCCGGGCGAACTCGACCATCCGGGCGATCCCGATCGGCAACGACCACGCGTACTCGGCGCGGACATCGGTGAGGCCACAACGCTCCAACGCCGTCTCCACCAACGCCCGGCGCTCGCGCTCGCGGCGGCGCCGGGAGGGCAGGCCGAGCATATCGGCCATCAGTCCACCGCCACCACCTCGCCACTCGAGCGCGGCGAGCACATTGTCCTCCACCGACAACCAGCCAAAGGTCTGCGCCCGCTGGAACGTCCTGCGCAGGCCCTTCCAGCACCGGCGCTCGGGTGCGAGCGCGCTCACATCCTCGCCATCGAGCAAGACCTTGCCCTGCGCCGGGCGGCGAATGCCCGACACCACGTCGAACAACGTCGTCTTGCCCGCCCCGTTGGGACCGATCAGGCCGAACACCTCACCTGGTTCGACCGAGATCGACACGTCGTCGATGGCGGTAACGCCCCCGAAGCGGACCGTGATGTGCTCCAAGTCCAGCATGGGCACCCGAGATGGCGCTGTCGTCTCTTCCATCCCGACACCAGTCATCAAAAGCCTAGGAGTGAAGAGACGTGCGCACACGTCGCGAGGGTGTCGAACTGAACAGGTTCGCGCTGAACCGCCCCGTCGCTCAAGCGATCGGCAAGCGCCACGCCGAGAGTCCCACCCGAGCCGACACCCCCACCTCGCCCCCTACGACGCCGACGGGAGATTGTGGAGGAGCTTGGCCTGGTGGGTGGAGCAGGCGTACGGCTCCACGTCGGTGTAGCTCGTTCCGGTGTCGAGCGCCAGCTCAAAGCATGAGGGTGACGAGACGACGGTCGACGCCGGGTAGTTATAGGGCCCGATCAGGTCCTTGATCTCGTAGGTATTGGTAGCCAGGGCCTTTTGGACATTGTCAGCGGTGATGGCCTCCCCGGCCTTTTGCACCTTTTGGATGGCCTTGATGAACATGTCCGCCGCGAACCAGGCGACGACGTTGGAGTACCCAGTCAAGGTGGTGCCCGGCGAGTAGGCCTCAATCTCGTTGGTCATCTGGGTGAGTCCGGCGTTCGGCTCAGGGTTGTACACCGAGGTGGTGAGGGCGCCTTTGAACGAAGAGGCCAGCGCCCGAATGGGGCCAAGGGGCTCGTCGAAGATCCCTTTGTACCCATCAGCCTTCAGCCCCTCCCAGATTGAGATGCACTCGGTCGTCGCTTCGCAGTCGATCACGTCAGGCGCCTTACCACCGTTGGCGGTGATGTACTGGGTGATATAGGGGCTGAAGTCGGTTACCCCCGTCGCGGGGAGATTGGCATTGATCGAAACCACCTTCAGTCCGTCGGCCTCAGCACTCGACCCCACGTCAGTCACCGAGATCTTGCCCGACGCAGAGCTGGCGGATAAGACGACCACCGTGGGGTGCTTGAGGCCGGTCTGGGCCACCGCATATTTGTAGATCTCGAACTCCGTGTCACTCGCCACGGGCGCGTCCAACGGCACCTGGCAACCCACATACCCGAACGCCCACACCTTGGTGGACGGTTTTGGTGTGCAGAAGCCCGAGGAGGAGTACGCCGCCCCGACTTGGATGACGTGTTGTGAGGCGAAGTATGACCCCGGGTTCACCGGAGAGAGATCGGGCACGACGGCAAAGACGTGGTCCTCGTTGACCAGCTGGCGAGCATCGGTCAGGGCCACCGCCGGGCTGTATTGATCGTCGTCCTCGGTGACGAAATCGATCTTTATCCCGTGGAGCTGGTTGTGCGCGTTGGCGTAGGCGAACCGGGCCTCAGCACCGACCTGCACGTTGGGAAACTCCGAGGCGGTGGCGAGCCCGGCGACGATGATCGTCTTGCCGTTGAAGCCCTCCACGGACGTCGCGCCCCCAGAAGAACCCGCGGAGACGCCGCCCGTACTGATGGCGGTGGCGGCCGTGACCGCGGCAGCGAGCACCATGGCGAGACGAGTCTTCCCTGACTTCGATCGGATGGAATGCTTCACGGATACGCCACCTCAATTCTCGATTGTCATATTAGGTCTGTCCAGTCTGGTTGTTTCAATCGCGTTCCAGTTGGACAGGTCGTTACAGCAATCCATCCGTACGAGTTGATCCAGGCAGTGTTGGGCGTTTGATTTCCAAGGGATTCCCAAAGGGGGTCCCTCGCGTTTCGAGGCGGACGAAGCGATCGGAAGTCAGGAGCCCGATAACTGAGACATGGGATCGGCTGAACGACATGGTGTCCCCCAGGTCGGCCAGCAAGAAGGCCCCGGGCTCGGCCGTTATCGGCGAGCCGCGTTCCGACTGGATCGTGAGCTGGTTCTGACCCACCTCTTGCTTCGTGATCGTCTCGGCGAGCACGATCTCGGCCAGCTTTCCGTTCCCCGCGCGGGCGAGCATCCAGCCCGGCACGTAGCGGCTGAAGATCTCGATGATCACGTAGAGGTAGAACCAGGTCCACTTGGCCGGCCCGAGGAGCTTGGTGTAGGGGTCGGACACAAGTCTGCGGTGGGCACCCTGGTCGAGCGCTCGACCCGCTTCGTGCTCCTCTTGCACCTCCGGGACGGTTACGCGGCGGTGAACGTCGAGAGGGCTATGCGCAAGGCGATCAAGAAGCTGCCCGACGAGCTCGCTCGCTCGGTCACCTGGGATCAGGGTCATGAGATGGCTGGCCATGTGGACTTCACCGTGGCCACTGGCGTCCCCGTCTACTTTTGCGATCCGCATTCGCCCTGGCAAAGGGGGAGCAATGAGAATACGAACGGACTGCTGCGCCAATACATGCTCAAGTGCACCGACCTCTCACGCCACAGTGCCGCAGATCTGGCCCGAATTCAACGAAGCCTCAACGGCCGTCCTCGCAAAACCCTCGGAAACATGAAACCATCAGAGAAGTTCGCCGAGCTTGTTGCGCTCACCAATTGAATCTCCGCCGTCGCTTGCCCCACCCAGGATCCATGACGGTGACCACCGAAGGTCGGTGGCCCGCTCTGCTGCAATAAGAACCAGCGCGCAGCCCCCCTCCGAAGTGGTGGAGCAATCCATTAGGTGGAAGGGCTCGGCGATCGGCCGCGAGGCAAGGATATCCGTCGGAGTGAGGTGAGCATGTGGCGCTTCGCCATGAGTGCGAACTCCACTGCGGTGAACATGCCGTAGCCGACGACGAACTCGTTTGTGGGTCGGGTCCAGGGAGCCGTTGAGGCACGGTCGGTGTAGATGCCGGCGCTTCCGCCCACTACCAGCACCATGTGACACTGGCCCGTGGCGATGAGCGCAGCAGCCTCCAATACGGCAGGGATTCCGAGTCCGTTGGAGGACCGCCGACACGGCCCAAGCCGTAGCTCGTAGACGAGCTCACCCGACCGTTCGCCGATCACACCGTCTACGTCAGCCGTCGCGAGTCCGCAGTCGGCCAACGCCCCATCGCTGCGTCAATCGCGATGGATAACGAGTCGTGGCCAGGCAGGCTCCGCGCCTGAACGGTGTTGTAGACGCCCGCGATGGCGACGCCCCGGAAGGGATGGGCCACGGGTCAGCGAGCGGCGTACGCCACCGAGAAAGGTCTGGTTTCCGATTGCTTCGGTGGTTGGGCGCATCGGATTTCGTCCGCCTCAGCTGGGACCATGGCCACCGATTCCAGGTGAACCCTCGCTTGACGAACCATCGACACGATGGGGGCTTTCGGGGGTGCACTGGCGTGAGCCGTCAAACGCTGGACGGCTCTGTTGCGGCTCGACACCGTGGAAATCGGCATGAACAACTTCTACTCCTGGAGGGTACTCGTTGCTATGTACCCATCAGTAGCATAACTGGTCGTCAATCCGCGAGGGCGTGCAGGAAGAGGGTCAACATGGATCAGCTTCAGGTGAGTCGTGGCGCTACGGCGCGGCTCACCTAGGCGGCGACACCACATGCAGTACTCGGCCTGCTCTCGTGGGGGCCGCGATCTCTCCGGCTACGACCTGAAGAAGCGGGCCGACTACAGCCTCACCTTCTCTTCTAGAGCCCTGCAACCAGTCAGATCTACGCGGAGCTGCGACGATTGGAAGGGGTTGGCTTCGTCACTTCACGCATCGAGGCAAAGGACCAGCTTCGGAGCCGGCGCCTCTACCGGATCACCGACGCAGGGCTGGCGTGGTCGCTGAATGGCTCTCCACGGAGCCGGCGGAGCTGCCCATCTTAAGAATCCGACCAATTTGCGGGTGTGGCTGGGGCATCTCATGAAGCTTTCGGAACTCCGCGGGATGGTTATCGACCAACGAACCTGGCTCGAGCAGCGGCTCGCTAACCGGACCAAGGTGCCGCGCGATCAGGACATTGCAGGTGACGACGTCGTCATTCGCTGGGAGGAGCGCCGCTCCGCCACCGAATTGAACAATTCGACCACTGCTCTCCGACCTTGCCGGGGGGAGCTTGGGCGACAAGACCATGAGTAATCAGGGATGTCCCCGCCCGGATGAACGGACCCATCCCCGAGTCGGCGCGAGGGCCGCAGATGTTCAACGCATCTCTGAGCGCCGTGGAGTCGTGCCCATGTTCTCGTACACGCTCCAGCCTGTCCGAGAACATGATTCCTCGGCTCGCCGCTTATACTGCGCGCATGTTCGGCGTTGAGTGGTACCAACGGTGATCGTACATCTGATGGGCATCGTGCTCCCGATGCGACATGCGGACCAAGATTCCGTTGCCAGCCAGTACGTGCCGTAGATGAGCAAGGCGATACTCCACGGAGTCCGGGTGGTCGACCGCACTGCAGACATCGCCGGGCCCTATTGCACCAAACTTTTGGCCGACGCGGGTGCGGACGTCGTCAAGGTGGAGTCGGTGTCGGGCGACCCTTTACGCCGGTGGGGGTCTGGCGCCCTGTTCGAGTACCTAAACGCCTCCAAGCGGTCTGTGCACGGTGATCCGACTGAACTGATTTCAAATGCCGACATCGTGGTGACCAACTGTGCCGACGGGATTGAAGGCCTGCGAAGGGATCATCCGGCCCTCGTCGTTGTCGCGATTACGCCCTTCGGTTCCGAGGGTCCCTGGTCGGACCGACCCGGTACAGAGTTCACGTTGCAGGCAGCCTGCGGATCGACGGGCCAACGGGGAGTACCCGAACAGCCACCCCTGGCGGCCGGGGGGCGCATCGGCGAATGGGTGTCTGGGACCTACGCCGCCGTCGGTGCCGTCGCCGCCTACCGTGAGGCCGTCCGATCCGGGGCGGGGGAGTTCGTTGACGTGGCGATGCTCGACTGCATGGCCGTGACCATGGTGACGTATCCGTCAGTCTTCGCCTCCTTTGGCGGATGGCCGGCAGTTAAGGGCACTGGTCGCTCAGTGGAGGTGCCGTCGATTGAGCCCACGACTAACGGGTTCGCTGTGTTCACGACCAACAGCGCCCAGCAGTTCCAAGATTTCTTGGTCATGATCGGTCGCGCCGACCTCCTTGACGACCCCGACCTGCCACAGGCGGCTAATCGGTTCGCCCGACGCAACGAATTCCTCAAATATGTCCGGGACTACACCACCCAGCGCACCACCGATGAGGTACTCGATGAAGCATCTCGGTTCCGTATTCCGGCTGGTCCCGTGCTCGCGGGATCGACCATTCCCGAGTTCGAGCAGTTCGTAGCCCGGAAGGTCTTTCGTCCCGCCCCATCGGGTCGATTCACCCAACCCCGGGTGCCCTACTCCATCTCGGGCACCGAGCCGAGGCAATTCGGGCCTGCTCCGGGCAACGGCGAACACACGGGCCGCATCGACTGGCATCGCCGCGTCCGCAACGACGCTGGGCCTAAGTCCCCAGATGACTGGCGCCTCCCCTTGACCGGAGTGCGGGTCATCGACTGCACGGCGTGGTGGGCCGGTCCTGCCGCCACTTCCGTGTTGGCCAGTCTGGGAGCTGACGTGATCAAGGTGGAGTCGGTGACTCGTCCCGACCTGATGCGCTTCACCAGTACGCGCCCACCCACCCAAGACCAATGGTGGGAGTGGGGTCCCGTGTTCCATAGCGTTAACACGAACAAGAAGGGAATCACGCTCGACTTGACCCGTCCGGAAGGTCGCGCCGTCTTCGAGCAACTGGTCTCCTCGGCTGAGGTCCTCGTGGAGAACTACACACCGCGGGTGATGGAGCAGTTCGGGTTGGGCTGGGATCATCTCCATGCCATGAATCCAGAGTTGACGATGGTCCGAATGCCAGCGTTCGGGCTGGACGGTCCTTGGAGGGACCGGACCGGCTTTGCTCAGACCATGGAGTGCCTGACCGGAATGGCATGGTTGACCGGCTTCGCCGACGGCCCGCCGGTCCTCGTGCGAGGGGCCTGCGACCCCTTGGCCGGCATGCATGCCGTGTTTGCTACTCTGCTTGCTATCATCGAACGTGACCGTTCGGGTGGCGGACGCCTCGTCGAGACGGTCATGGTCGAGGCAGCCCTCAACGCATCCGCCGAGCAAGTAGTCGAGTACGGAGCTACAGGCACCATTTTGCGAAGGGACGGGAATCGCGGGCCGGTGGCAGCTCCCCAAGGGGTCTATCGCTGTGTCGGCGACGATCGGTGGGTGGCCCTCGCCGTGGCCACCGACGGCCAATGGCGGACACTTCGCCTACTCCTCGGCCAGCCCGCCTGGTCCACGGACCCCTCGCTCGACCACGCCTTAGGTCGACGCCGCGCACACGACCTCATCGATCATGAACTCAGCGCCTGGGTCATCGGACAGGATGCCAAGGAGGTGTCATCTAGATTGTGCTCCGAGGGGATTCCTTGTGAGGTGGTGACGCGGCCACGCGATATCGTGGCCAACCCCTACCTTCGGGCTCGTTCCCTCTTCGAATTGGTGCACCACCCCGTCACGGGGGACCACGAAATTCCTGTGTTGCCGCTCCGTTTCAGCCGGGTCGGGTGTTGGATCCGCTCGCCGGCACCCACACTCGGGCAACACAACGACGAGATCTTCGGGGATCTCGGGCTCCAACCTCCCGACATCGAGCAATTGCGGACGCGGAGGGATCGTGGGCGACCGCCTTGTGGGTGCCTGAATAGCCCTTTCCGGACCGCGCTGGTCTTCTCCTGGAGTCAGCCCGCCGGTGTTGGGGAAGCCTGCTTGGGAGCAAATGTCTTGAAGTAGTCGCGATCGCTCGCGTCAGGAGGGCGACCCACGTGGGTGACCGTGTCCACGTCGGCGGCTTCGGAGCGGAGTGCCTTGGCAGTGCAGTGATCCCTGGGCCGGGTGGCAAATGGATCAAAGGAGAAGTGTCGCATCGCGTTGAGGTGGGTGATCTTGTTGATCTGTTCATCGCTCAGGGCGGCAAACTGTCGCTCGTTCATTTCTGGCCCGTTGGGCCAAGAACTGTCAGAATGGGGGAAATCCGATTCCCAGCACACATTGTCGATATTGAAGTGTTCGATCAGGCTCACACCCACCGGATCATTGATGAAGCAGCACAGCACCCGCTGACGAAATACGTCGGCCGGGCCCATGCCATCGGGGAACGTGTGGCCCGTCCATCCGGAGTGCCGGTCCTGAATGTGCTCGGCCCGCTGGAGGAAGTAGGGGATCCACCCGATGTCGCCCTCGGTGAGCGAGAACGTGAGGTCGGGGAATCTCCACCAAAAATCGGCCCACATGAGGTCGCCCAAAGAGTAAATCGACATCGCCGACGACAAGCTCATGGTCACCGAGGCTGGGGCATCAGAGGAGGTCGAAGTTGTGCGCGAGGACGAACCCACATGTAGGCAGAGGACGGTTCCCTCGTCGGAGCACGCCGCAAAGAGGGGGTCCCAATGGCCAGAGTGGATGGATGGCATCTTCAACGCGACCGGGTTCTCCGAGAAGGTGGCTGCCCGGCATCCTTTGGCGGCGAGACGGCGAACTTCCCGAGCTGCCAGCTCGACGTCGAACATGGGTAGAATGCCGCAGGGGATGAAGCGGTCCGGATAGGCGGCGCACCACTCATCGATGTGCCAGTCGTTGTAAGCCTGGATCATCACGAGGTTGACATCTCGGTCCGGTCCCTCGTTCAGTACTTGGCCCGAGAAACCAGTCCAGTTCGGGAAGTTCAACCCAGCCAGGACACCGCCAGCCGACATGTCCCTCACTCGCTCATAAACCTCGTAACAACCCGGGCGCATCTCCGAGTACTTGGAAGGGTTGACATTGAACATTTCCCGAGGCTTACCCGCGACAGCGTTGAGACCCAGATTGCGGCCCTTCTTGTCCCCGTACCACCACTGTTGGAAACCCTGTTCGTCAGCCTCTACCCGCGGGGCGAGGTCGCGGTACTTAGTCGGCACGTGCCCTTCGAACATGTCAGCGGGCTCGGCAATGTGGTCATCCACACTGATAAGGATCATGTCGTCGGCATGCATGCGCGCCCCCTGTCGTTGTCATCGCGGGCGACTTCATGTTGGTAGCAATCGCGATGCGAACTTCGGTATTGCCAGGATATGGATTTGCGGATCTTTACTATACACTGTACGTCTTGATCCGCGTACCCACAACACCGTATCGACGTCGGGGACCCGCCGGGCTCGGCTCAGAGATGCCGGACTAACCCGAGCGCCTTTGGTCCTGCCCGGTTCTGCACTGCCGGCATGGGCCAGAACGAGCGAGATTGGGTCCGCCGCTTGACCGGTCTCGTCGGGAGGTCGGGTGAGTGGATGGGTTGCTCGGATCGATTGCTGCGAAAGTTGAGATGAGAAATGAGCCGAGATCGACCGGACAGCGAAGTAGGTAAGCCTGTGCTGGTCAATCTCACGAGGATGGGACCCGAATCGTAGTGTTTGACCGACCCGAAACTAAGCCTCGAACCACCGACCAATGACCCGGTGAGGTAGCCGCGCATCCGTCGGAAAGTGCCTCCCTGCCTGGAAGAATTGTGATTGCGACGTCACCATTCACTCCAGCACCAGGAGGCACTTTCTGTGAAGCCAGTATCGCGCGGAATCGACCGCATCAAGGTGACCTTCGACGAGCCGAACCTGGTGGCCAATGCCGGGTTGTTGTTGGTGGCGACGCTGGTCGCTCGTCTCGGTCTCGAGCGCCTGATCAACGCCACGGTTGACCTCTCTGGTCGGATCGGAGGTGCGCTGCCCGGTCGCAAGGTGCTCACCTTGGTGCACGCCATGGTGGCCGGGGCCAGCCACATCGACCACGCCGACATGTTGCGCGCAGGGGCCACTTCTTCAGTGCTTCCTCACCGGGTGATGGCACCGTCGACGGGCGCAGCACGTTGTCACGCTACCCTCGACCCCCGACGCCGTCCTCGCCGAGGCACTTCACCGGGCCTGGGCCCTCGGAGCAGGTCCCGGTGAAGGACAGTGTGTCGTCGACCTCGACTCGACCATCTGTGAGGTGTGCGGCAAAGCCAAGCACGGTGCCGGCTTCGGCTACACCAAGCGGCTTTGTTACCACCCCCTGCTCGCCACCTTGGCGGCCACCGGTGAGCTCCTCCATGTCCGGATGCGAAAGGGCACGGCCAACACCCAGCGCGGCACCAAGCGTTTCGTCGAAGAACTGGTGGCCCGGCTTCGCCGGGCCTGTGCGGCGGGCGAACTGATCATGCGCTTTGACTCGGGATTTTGGTCCCACACGACCATCGCCACGCTCGAGCGCCTGGACGTCGGCTACACGATGGGCGTGCGCATGGTGAAGTCCGTGCTCAGCACCATCGCGACCATCGACGAGGACGCCTGGACCCCGATCGAGTACACCCCCGAGGGAATGGCCGAGGTGGCCGAGTGGGATTACAAAGGACGCCGCCTCATCGTGCGTCGGACCCGGCTCGTCGGCGCCCAGGTGACGCTGTGGCCCGAGTGGCGTCACTTCGCCTTCGTGACCGATCTGCAAGGTGACGCCGTCGACGTCGACGCCTTCCACCGCTCCCACGCCCGCGTCGAACTGGCCATCAGGGATCTCAAGGAGGGTGCAGGACTCGAGCACGTTCCGTCGGGCAACTTCTCCGCCAACGCCGCCTGCCTCCTCTGCGCCGCCCTGGCCCAAAACCTCATCCGCTGGTCCGCCCTGCTCGGCGAGCTCACCCCTGAGGACCAGCTCGTGGTGGCCCGCACGGTGCGCACCCGCTACCTGTCCATCCCCGGTCGCCTGATCAGTCGCTCGGGACGCCCGCTGCTGCTGCGCGCACCGCTGGCGTGGCCATGGGCCAGCGATCAGGTACGCCAGGTCGCGGGCCTGAAGGCGTACCGCCAACGTCTGCCAGTCCACCGCCGTGACTCGGCCGGCCGTTCCCAGCAGCAGATTGTTGAGGCGGTAGTCCCCGTGAATGGGCGAGAACCGCCAGGCCGAGCACCAAGGAAGTCCGCCATGACGTCCGCGGCCTCGTACCGAGTCCGGCGATCCTCGTCAGTCAGCTCCGGTCCCAGCTTCAAGTCAACTGGGGAGCGCTCCGGAGACCAGATCGGCCGTGAATCGGCCTGGCTCAACATCCGGGCGCATTGCACACGAGGACTGCCACAACGTCTCGACCCAGCGCCGGGACCCGTGGGGGCGAGCCAGGTTGCGAGCCGCAGAGGCCACCGCATCAACGCGGATCCGCAGTTTGGTCGATTCCGCTCCAACCCTCGAGGTCCTCCAGCAATCGTGGCTCGTTTATGTACCACATGAATGCGGAGGACATGATGCGAGGGGGATCCCAGCCGAGGTCGTAAGGATCGGATTGAAATCCCAACGGGATAGCCGTCGCCGCAGTAGGCAATTGGCTTCACCGACTTGTGTCGGTACGCGAGATCCTCAGCCAGTTGCGCACCGTTCTTGGCGAGCCGATGCAGGTCTTCCGAAGCCGGAAGCGAAACTTTCTTGAACTGCTGGAGTCCTCGGCGCTGTTCGGGGAGAGGGAGTTTTTGGTCTTTGAGGGTGGTCCACGCGTCTCGTTTGCCGAGTTTCGCGATCGAGTCTTGTCGACAGCGGAAAAGATGCGCCGTGAGCTCAAGATCCGCAAGGGAGACCAGATCGCCATTTGTGCGAAGAACGGTCCTGGCTGGGTTATCACTGCTTCAGCCGCGCTGTCTTTGGGAGCAGTCGTCGTGGCGATGAACAGCTGGTGGACGCCAGAAGATATGCGGCTGGCGCTCGATCTGACGGAGCCGGTTGCGATCGTGGTTGATTCGAAGCGACGGGCTATTTTGCCGAACGACGAGCAAGCGGCGACGGTCGTCGACGGTGAGCTTTTCGTCCAGGATGTCTCCGAAATAAGCTCAACTCCCCTCATGGCCCCTGAGGAGCTGTTCGCAGTCGGTGAGGACGATCCAGCGCTGATCCTATTCACGAGCGGCACATCGGGTCGTCCTAAAGCGGTGGTACTGACACATCGATGTCTTATCGGCTTCGTGCAACTAACCATGCTCATCGGAGCTCGAGCCGCAGCGCAGGCTGGGATTGGCGCGGACGGTGTCCCAGTCATCCGACTCGCCGTCTTCCCGCTTTTCCACATTTCGGGGTTCGGGTCGTTTCTTAGTGCCCTGGCTTTCGGCCATACGACCGTGTGGCCGACTGGGAGGTTCGAGGCTGGACGCATCATCGAGTTATCGGAGAATGAGGGCATCACCATGTGGGCTGGTGCCTCAATGCACATCGCTCGACTGATGGAGTCGCCTCGCCTAGACCAATTCGACAGATCACAGATTCGCCAGGTCGGGATTGGTGGATCGGCTTCGACACCGAGCCTTATAGCCCTTACCGAGCGCCGGTTTCCTCACCTAAAGGACACGTTCGCATCAGGTTATGGCATGACGGAGAGTGGGGGTCTGGTTAGCCATGCTTCAAATTTCATGCTGCGAATTGCCGAGGACTGTGTCGGGCCTCCGCTTCCTACCATCGAAGTGCGGATCGAGTGGTCAGACGGCACGCCGGCCGCTGAGGGGGAGATTGGCGTCATCTGCGTCAGAAGCCCGATCGTGATGAAGGAGTACTTGGGCCCATCGGATGCCGCTGAGGCGGGGCTCGGCCCGGACCGATGGTTGCGGACCGAAGACTACGGACGGCTCGAGGGTGGATTGCTATTCGTGGCCTCACGCATCCGTGACCTGATCATCCGCGGCGGTGAGAACATCTACCCGGCTGAAGTGGAGACATGCCTCGAACGACACCCCGATGTGCTTGAGGCAGCAGTCTATGGTCGAGACGACGAGGAGTTTGGACAAATCGTGCAGGCTTCCGTGTACCTACGCCCCGGATCGGATCTCTCCGGATCCGAGATTCGCTCATACTGCGTAGGACGACTGGCCTATTTCAAGGTTCCGAAAGAGGTATTGGTTCGATCTGAACCTCTGCCTCGCAACGCCGTCGGAAAGGTACTAAAGCGATTGCTTGAGTCGGAGGGCCCGTACCCCACGGCGGAAACCTAGCTCAGCACGTGCATCGAGTCGTTAGAGAATCGAGCGATGCCCTTCGAACACGTCGCGCGGGCATCCAACGACAACGGTTTCGCCGGGGATGTAACTCCCGTACCGATTCTCGAATGCCGGGCGTGGCCCTGACAGTCCAGCAGTCGGCCTACTGGCGCAATCAGTACCGACAGCACAACCACTACTGGCAGGACATATGGACAGACCCATCACATCCGAGAACCGCGCCCATCCCACCAGCGACCTGCCCGCCGTGATCGCCAGGGCGCAGATCGATGGGGCGCCGTTGCCGGACATGGACATCTTTGGTTTCTATCTGATCATCGCCACGGCGGGTCATGACACGAAGTCGAACGTCATCGGTGGTGCGCTGCTGGCCCTCCTCGAGCACTCCGACCAGCTTGCTTTGCTCCAGGCGAAGCGGAGCCGATCAGCCAGGCAACCGACGAACTGATCCGATACGTCGCGCCGGCGAAGGACTTCTTGTGAACCTGCCAGGACCCGTTCCCCCTCGCGACATCACGATCTAGCCGGGTGAGCTCGTCCTGCTCTCGTTCGCCTCGGCTACTCGCGACGAGACGGTGTTTCCCGACCCGCACCGACTGGACGTGCGTCGGGCGAGTCAGGCCAACCACCCGCCTTCGGTTCGGCCGGCGCTTCTGCCTCGGGCACACCTGGCCCCGCATGGGGATCCGTTCCTTTTACAGCGAACTCCTCGGGCGCCTGGAGCACCTCGAACTGGCGGGCGAGCCCATGTGGATACGGGCCAACTTCGTCCAGGGCCCCAAGAGCATCCCAATAAGGTATCGACTCCGCTGAGCCTCCGCGCCGCCCGACATCACGATCCCGAAGCGCGGGGCTTCATCGTCAGCCGCCGAACGGCACCTCCAACCAGCTCCGCGATGGCCGCCGGCCTTAGTCAGGAACGGAGAGTGATCCGTGGGCCACTCCACCACCGTGTCCGCCCTCGTCGCCATCTGCCTCTGGAGGGCAGGGGGAATGGCTCGGTCGTTCGAACAGACTACGTACGTCGATGGCGTGTCGCGCCACGCCGGCAGGCGCTCGACCCGGAGCTCACCGTGAAGATGCATCGGCCTCAGGCGGGGCAATACCGACGCGACCACCGCTTCGTCCGAGTCCCCGTACAACAGCTCAGGGGCCCGAGCCCGTTCGACGACGAACCCGTCACCCTCCGGCACGCCGATGCCCAGCATCTCACTCTCGTGCTCGGCCATGAGCTCGACCATGTCCTCCCCAGTGTCGAGCATCAACGCGGCCAGGTAGACGAGGTGCGAAACCTCCGACATGCCGCTGGCTGCCTCTGAGACAACCAGCCCGCCGTAGGAGTGACCGAGCACGACCACGTCGTCACCACAGCGCAAGATGGCTCGACGGGTCGCGGCGACATCCTTATCGACACCGGTCAACGGGAGCTCCACTGCGGTCACAGGCACGCCGGCAGCCGCCAACTCGTCGACCACCCCGTCCCAGCACCACGCGCCGTGCCAGGCACCGTGCACCAACACTACGCCCGCCATGGACTAGTCGACTCCCTTCGAGACATCCGTCCTCATGCGTCGGGCCATTTGTTGGCCTACTGATTGATCGGAGTCTCGCGTCACTCCCGAGACGCTGACTCCGGCGTAGCCGTCGGCTCTGATCGCCTTGTACCGTTCCGCATACCCGTTGAAGCCCGCCATGTGCGGCATGAACACCCGGAGTCCGCCCGGGAAGTTCGCTCCCAGGTACCACGAGTTGGCGTGTTTGTACATCGCCTTGTCGGCCACCTGAGCGACGGAGTGCACCCACTCCACCTGGGCCCTTCCTTCCGGCTCGACGAGTGCCAGGTCATGCCAATCCATGTGGTCGATCATGTCCGCGATCACGTCTCCCGTGGGTCGATAATCACGACGGACAGGATGTCGGGATCCACCTCGGCCAGCCGCGAGCGATAGATGTCGACGAGAAGTTCCCGGGGCATGACGCACTCCGGGCAACTTGAGTTCGACAGATCAAGTTCGAAAGTAATAGACGCGGTGCTCGCGGTGCGGACCCGGAGTTCCGCTCCGTCGGCCCGCAGGATCTCCGACAGTTCGTCGAGCACGCCGCGTGCGGCAGGTCCCAAGTCCTCAGCTTCAGTCACCCTTACCGCCCGATGCGCTCGTGCGTCGGCGCCGCCAAGTGGGGCAGGAGAAGCCACGACTGCGCGATCCCGGGCCCGCCGGCGGCAACCAGCAGCACGTTCTCCGGTCCTGTGACGTCGACGTGGCGGTCGTAGGGCCCGGTGGCTGGCGCGGTGAGGAGGGACCACAACGCCTCGCTGACCCGCTCCTTCGCCCAGCCCTCGTTAACAAAACGTCGCTGGTGTTCGGGACCCATGACATAGACGAGGCTGCGAGCGTTCCCGACGAAGTCGTCGCGGCCCATGCCATACGCCCGCGTCAAGTGCGCGAACGTCCGGAGAATCGACTGAGGGGAGGGATCAAACTCGAAGAGCGCCACGAGCGAAAAGATCGACTGGATGGTCACGACGCTCTCGTCCCGGGCGTAGCCGAACTGGACGTGCAGGGGTGTCCATTCGCTGGCCTCCTCGTTCTCGCCGAAGCAGAACGAGTACCGCAGGGGCCAACTGAAACTCGCGCGATCGAGATCGCCGGGCACCGTGCGGCACACGTTGCGGATGACCAGTCGGAGTGCACGGCCGATGGTGGCGTTGGCGCGGAACCCTGGACCGAAGCAGGCCTGGCCCGACACGATGTCCAGTTCCGTGCGTGCCGGTCCGTTGACGATAACAGCGTGAGCCGCGCCGGCCAGTGTCGCGGTCGTCGAGTGGGCATTGGCTTTGGGCTGGAGAAATGCTCGCACGGCGGCAACCACGACCGGAAAGTACTCGGGACGGCACCCCGCCATCACCGCGTTGATGGCGACCTTCTCAGCCGCCACCGTCACGTTGCGCGTGGGCACCTCCCCCAGCACCTCTCCCGGCCCGAGGCGCGCCGAAGCGAGCATTGCGGTGACCCGCGGTTCGGTGGGTGCGATGACGGGAAGCCCGTCGGTGAAGCCGAGCTGGAAGTAGCCCTCGCTCGCAGCTTCCTCGTCCTCGAACGAGTGGACCGGTGAGACAAACGACATGATGGACGGTGCCTCGATGCGTAAGACCCTGAGGCGTCAGTGCCCCGCGGTTAGGCAGCGATACACGCCTTCGACCACCTGCGACCCGACCGCGGCGGCTTCGTCCTTGTCCCACATGGCCGTCGGGTTATGCGGGTAATCGACCACCACGATCGGGTAGTCGGGCGCACCGACAAGGCGTGCCAGCGCCCGGACGGCGGGCACCGAGCGCGCTGTGCACCACGCACACGGAGGGGATCCCCTTTGCCTCCAGGTCGATGGCATCCCGCATCGACCGCGTGCTGCAACTCCCGCACCCACCGAACCCAGTAACCGCCAAGGTGGCCTGGCCGGTGATCTCTTCCCACTGCTCCGGCCACGGAGGCACGGCGACGCTGGGCTTCACCACCTTGACGACGTCGCGCACCCCATGCTCCTCACAGAGCACAGCGGCCAGCGCATCGAACATCACCTCGGAGATTCCGAGCCCGTTGGCCACGATGCCCAGCACCTGGCCCTCTAGGTTGGCCGGTCGCGGCGCCAGTACCGGTGCGTCACCGGCCTCCGGCGTGCTCGTGGTGGGATCCAACGTGAGGACGGTCATGGACATCTCCTGTTCCGCCAGCATCTCACTATATGATATGCTGTTTCAAATAGTGATCTCACTATACGCAGGAGTATCGTGGCGGTCAAACAACTTCGCAGCGGTTCGCGGGTCCTCGCCGTGCTCGAAGCCGTCGCCGTCCAGCAGCCGGTTGGGCTCAGCGAGCTGGTCCGCACGCTTGAGCTGGAGAAGAGTGGGATCCACCGGGCCCTGACCACGCTGGCCACCGAGGGCTGGATCCGGCGGGCTGCCGACACGGGCGCGACGAAATGGGAGCTGACCACCCGCATGCTCGTTGTCGCCCACGAGGCGGAGCGCCGATCTGATCTGCGCCAACGAGCGTGTGCCGCCCTGGAGCACCTCCGCGACGAAACGGGTGAATCGGTGCTCCTGGCTGCACTCGATTTGGACCGGGTGGTCACATTGGACGTCGTCGAGAGCAGTCACCTCATGCGCACCGTGCCCAGGGTCGGGATGGTGATCCCCTCGTTGAGCGCCGCCGGCCTCGCCGCCCTGGCACACCTCGAACCCGACGACCTCCGCTCCTTCCTCGGAGAACCGCCGTCGTCGGAGCTACTGGCCACCCTCGACGAGGTGCGCTCCCGGGGATGGTCGCTCAATTACGGAGACGTCGCTGAGTACGCCAGCGCCGTGGCCGCCGCCGTCCTCAACCGACGCGGACATCCGGCTGCGGTGTTAGCCATAAGCGCGCCGACGGAGCGCATGCCCGTCTCCAGTCACGAGCGGCTGGGTCGCCTGGTCGCCGACGCCGCGACACGCCTGTCCGGTTAGACCCACAGGTCTTCGAAGACGGCCTTGCGCTCCAGCAGTCCCTCGATCTCGTCCGCGCTGTAACCCACCTCTCGCAGGATTTCCCGCGTGTGCTGCCCGCACACGGGAGGTGGCCCCCAAATGTGCTGGGGGGTCTCCGAGAAGGTGATGGTCTTGCCGAAGTGCCCAAATTCCCCCAGCTTGGGGTGTCGCTGCCGCACGACGAACTCGAGGTCGAACATCTGGGGGTCCTCGAACAGCCGGCGACAGAACTCGCCTTCGGCGATCTCGCACGCCACGCCACGCCCGTCGAGCAGCGCGAAGAGCTCGCGAACCGGACGGGCCCGAAACAGTGGCTCGAGTACCTGTTCCAGCTCCCGTCGGTGCTCCGCACGCGCCGCCCCGTCGGCGAACCTCGGGTCCTCCAGCAGCTCGCCGCGACCGAGCGCCTCGGCCAGGGACTCCCAGGCGTCTTGGCTGCACGCTGCAACGCAAAGCCAGCCGTCTGCCGCCTCGTAGAGCCGGTACAGCGCTCCGAGACCCAGCTGCATCCCATCCAGCACCGACCGGGGCAGCGCAGAACCGTCCTCCCGCACGGCTGCCATGGAGGCCAGCAGCATCCCGGCGTTGAGGATGGAGGTGTCGACGGCCTGCGCCTCACCCGTACGGGCCCGGTGGTAGAGCGCCTGGATCACGCCGATCGCGGAGAGGAAGGCGTTCCCGGTGTCGCCCAGCGATGTCGGCGACCAGAAAGGCTTCCCGCCCTCACGGGTGCCGCCGTCCTCGTAGGTGACACCCGCCAGCGAGCACCCGGTCTGGTCGTTCCCGGGCGCGTCCGATCGCTCACCCCGGTCGAAACCCCGCGTGTGGCAGTAGATGAGCCGCGGATTCACCTGGCGCAACGAAGCCTCGTCGATCCCGAGCCGGTACAAGGGCTCCCGGCGCATGTTGGAATGGACGACGTCAGCCCGCTCGACCAGCCGGTGCAGCACGGCCAATCCCTCCGCCGTCTTGAGATCGATCCCGACGCTCCGCTTGCCCCGGTTGGCCCCGTAGGCGATGTGGCTGGCGTGCCACCACGGATCGCGCCAGTTGTTGACCTTGATCACCGACGCGCCCAGGTCGGCCATCACCTGCGTGGCGAACGGACCCGCGAGTGCGAAACCCAGGTCGAGGACCGTGATCCCGTGGAGCGCACCCTTCTGCGCCGTCGGGGCGGAGCCAGCCCGAGGGGGCGGCGTGCCTGCAGCGACGTCCCCACGCGTCCGCGACTCCTCGGCCTCACGCCGTAACTCCTCGTTGTGCTCGCCCACGCGCGGCACCGGCCGCTCGATCGCACCTGGTGTGCGGCTCAGTCCGTATACGAGGCCGACCTGCCGCAAAGTCCCATGCTCGGGGTGCGTCAGGTCGACCACCACTCCCTCGCGCTCGAGCTCCGGGTCGAAGAGAGCCTCCTCCGGCGTGCGCACGTGCTGCAGGGGCACGCCCGCTTGCTGAGCCAAGTCGACCCACGCCCCGCTCGGGAACCGCGCGAAAGCGTCGCGCATCTGGTCATGGTAGTAGGCCAGCACCACGATGTTCTCCGGATCGGGCGGGATCCGACTTGGATCGTCCCTCACCCTGGTGGCATTGTGGCGGAACTCCAACGTCTTGCCGTCAGCCGAGCTCAGGACGAATTGGGGATTGGGAACCCAGTTGTCAACCCACCGCCCGTCCGAGCAGCGGAAGAACCCCTTGGGGGCCCGGGAGTCAAAGATCCAGGTGCGGTAGCCCGGTGCGTCGTTGTGTTCAGCGCGTTGCCAACCGATCGCGGTCAAACTCAAGGCCGCCTGCAGTAGGGACGTCTCGACATGCTGGCCGCGCCCAGTTTCGAGGCGCGCCAGCAGAGCCGCGTTGACCCCGGTGAGGGCCAGGAACGCTGCGCACATGCTCAACCAGGGCGTGTAGGTGAAGATAGGCCCGCCTCTGTCTGCACCGGGGTACATATCGACAGGGACGTCGAGGTCGGGCAAAAAGGGGGTGTCCCGGTTCACGAAGGGGATCGGACCACCCAGATGGCCACGCTGCTCGTCGAGGATGCCCAGCCGGGCGGCCACGAGGGCCTCGAGGCCCGGGCGCTCTTGTGCATCGGGCAGCTGGCCGTACGCGCTGATCGTGCAGTGCACGACGGAGGGATTGCGTTGCATCAGGGTCCCGGCATTGGCGCCCAGCCGACATGCGGTGCCCGGCCCGAAGGACTCGAGGACGACGTCGGCCGTCTCGACCAAAGTCCACAGGGTCTGACGCTCCCTTTCGCTCCGCAGGTCGAGCTCGATGCTCCGGCGTCCCCGCTGCCAGACGTCGTAGCCGGGGCTGCCCCGATAGGGGTCCCCGCCGGGGGGCTCCACCTTGATGACGTCGGCACCGTGGTCCCCGAGCAACATGCCGGCCACCGGACCGGCCACGCCCCACGAAAGGTCGATCACGCGAACTCCGTCGAGCACACCCGGCATTACGTCGCCCCCCTGAGTGGACAGCCCCCGCCACGGAAGGCTATGGATAGTATGTACTCAATACCAGAAACCGACCGGCGACGGTAGACCTCGGGGTGCACTTGGACAAGGCCGATGCGACCCCATCGAGGTCCACTCGCAGTGGTGGCCTGCTTGGGAGACGTCTCGATTGACCCGGCACGACGAACGCGTCTACGTGGTGACCGGTGCAGCCCGGGGCATCGGACGAGCCATTGTCGAGCGTCTCCTTGAGGACGGCACCTCGGTCCTGCTGGTGGACGCCGGCGTCCTCGTCGACGGGAGCCGGCCCGACCCGACGGTCGTGGCCGAGCTCCGGAGGGATCTCCAGGCGCGAGGTGCCGACGTGCTCGAGAGCGCAGCTGACGTGCGGGACGCCGCCGAGGTCGAGGCCGCGCTCGACTCGGCGATGACTCGATGGGGACACATTGATGGTGTGGTGAACGCAGCCGCCATTCTCACCATGGGCAATATCACCACCATGGCGGACGCAGAGTGGGACCGTGTGCTGGCCGTCAACCTCACCGGGACCATGATCGTGTCCCGAGCGGCGGTCCGTCTCTGGCTCCGCGCCGGGTCGCCAGGACGCATCATCAACTTCACCTCCGCAGCAGGCTTGGACGGTATCCCCGAGATGTGCGCATACTCGACCTCGAAGGCCGGGGTGATCGGTTTGACCCTGGCGTTGGCCAACGCACTCTCCTGCAAGGAGATTACGGTAAACGCGGTCTCCCCCCTCGCGGGGACCCGCATGGCCCTACGCGGTCAGAGCCACGAATCGCTCCGCCATCGTTGGGACACCGGCGAGTGGCCGGACTTTGCCCAAGCCGGCATCGACGCCACATGGGTGGCCTCGCTAGTCGCCGGCCTCCTGTCCGAGGAGGCCGGCGCCATCACCGGCCAGGTCTTCCGCAACCGAGGTCCCGAGGGGTGCCGGCTCCGCCTTGCCTCCGACGACTTGGCGTTCGAGATCCCGCCTGATTCCGCGTACGTCAAGACGTTCGCGGACACCCTCGCTCAAGGCATGGCACCGCCTCCCGGGTGGCGTGCCAATGACCTTCCCAGCGAGCAGGACGGTTTCCCGGTCGAAGATCTGCCATAAAGACAGCGGCGCAGACCACTTCCGAGCACCGCCCCTGACCGAGGAGAGATGATGGTGACACCTTTCGACGACTTCCCGATCCACCCCTCGGCCGACCCGATCACACATCCGGCCACCGGTGACCCCGACCACTACGACCGCTGCTGGTTCAACGGCCAGGACACATCAAGTCCCTGCCCGACTGGGCTCTGTCGCAGTGGTGACGACTCGTCGATACTGCGGCACCACCTGTCCAGGAAGTCCTTGAGGGGAGCGTGGCAGGTCGATCGGTGACGCTGTCGCCCATTCGGACTGCGACGGGATCAATGGCAGCGATTGCATAGCCCGCCCTCGAGCTGTGCTGGTTCGGCGCCGCCTGACGCAAGGCGAAGAACGTCTCTACCCATGCACACCTTCTTCCTGCCACCGTTTTGAAGGTGACACCTAACATTGCTTATCTCACCGTGAATAATGCGGACCCTCAGTTACAGTTCATTCGTCCAGCAAGCAGGGCGATTCCACCAAACGAACCTGTCAAGGCCAGGTGAATGGGCGTCGACCAAGGTGCGTCGATGTCGATCACCTGGAAGCCCGGGTCCATCCCCCCCCCGCCCCCCGCCCAGGCGGCCTTGCGCGCCTCGGCCCGTGCCGTTGCGATACGCGCCAGCGCGTCGTCATCGATGGCCTCGAGGGTCCGCCACGCCGTGTCACCGAGGCCACCTCGCCTAAGAGCCCGGGCTAGTCAGAGAGTACCCGCAGGTCGCTGATCGACGTCGCACCGTCGGCTACGGTAACGGCCAGATCGACCAGCACCTCGCCGCGGTCAAGGCCGCGGCGGCGTTGCTTCGTCGGCGCGATCGCCACCGACAGCTGCTCGGTCAAGGAGAGGTCGTCGGCTAGCTCGCAGAGCAGCCGGGCGCCGACATGGGCCACCACACCCTTGCCGCCGGTGGTCACCATAAACCGGGGGTCGACGCGGTGTACGCTTGATGTTGGAAGTGCCCTTCTCTTGGGGGGGACTTGTGGCTTCGCAACTCCAAGCTTCCCAGAGCAGAAGGGCTTTTCCGCGTCATTGGGCCGCGTCAGATCCGGATTATGTAGGGTCGAGCGCTGGCGCGGTAGCAACTGATCGGCTGGCTGGGTTCCGACCAGGTCATCGTGGTGGCCTCTCTCAGCACACCGACCTGGAACCCGCAGATGGCCAACCGGGCTGCCCCGTTTCCAGCACCCGCCCGTCGAACCGTGCATGCGGTTTTTCCGCACACGGCTCACCGACGCCGTTCACCGCCGGCATTCGGTCTCCCCCGCCAGTCCCGAAAGGGCCTGGGGGCGACAACGATTCCTGACAAGTCGATGAGACCCAAACGATTCGGGGACTGGAAACACACCACCGACATCCCGAAAAGCCGGGATCGGCGGTGGCGCTTGGCCACCTGGAGCGCCAGGCGCTCCACCGCATGGTCCTGCACCTTTTTGAAGTGCCGAGCCGAGTTTCCATAACGGAAGTATGGGCTCTCCACTTAACCGGAGTAAGGTCCGGCCATGGTCCCAGGGACACCGGTTCATCCCCGATCGGGCTTGGACTACCCCAGGTCCGTCGGCGAGTTCCAGGCTTGGTTCTCGACCGACGCCGACTGCCTCGACTACCTCGAGTGGCTGCGCTGGCCCGGCGGCTTCGTCTGCCCGGAATGCGGGCATGGCGGCGGGTGGAGGCTCGGCGACGGACGGCTGATGTGCGCGGCCTGCTCGTATCGCACGTCGGTGACGGCCGGCACGATCTTCGATCGGACGCGGACGCCGCTCACGGTGTGGTTCAGCGCCTGCTGGTCGTTCGCGACGGCCAAAGACGGGATCTCCGCCCTCAGCCTGCAACGCACCCTCGAGATCGGCTCCTATCAAACAGCGTGGGCGATGTTGCACCGGCTGCGCTCGACGCTCGTGCGCCCCGGCCGCGATCGTCTCAGCGGCACGGTGGAGGTGGATGAGACCTATATCGGCGGCGAGGAGCCAGGGCTGAGCGGCGGCCGGGCGAAGGGCAAGAAAGCCCTGGTGGGCATTGCTGTCGAGCTGAGAGATGCCAACGGGCTTGGCCGGTGCCGCATGGGGATCCTCACCGACGGGTCCTCGGCTTCGCTGCACCCGTTCGTGACCGACCACGTCGAGCCAGGCGCGACAGTGGTCACCGACGTGTGGCTGGGCTACCGCGGCATCGACAAGCTCGGCTACGTTCACGACCGGCGCAGCCAGCGTGCGGCACGCGCCCGCGGCGAGGACCCAGGCGCGCTCCTGCCCGGTGTTCATCGCGTCGCCTCGCTTGCCAAGCGCTGGCTGCTGAGCACCCATCAAGGAGCGGTGGACCGCGAGCATCTCGAGAGCTACCTAAACGAGTTCGTGTTCCGCTTCAACCGTCGAAACTCGCGCAGCCGCGGGCTCGTGTTCCATCGGGTCCTCGAGCTCGCCGTCGCCCACGACCCGGTGCGCTACCGCAACCTCGTCGCCCATCCGCGGCCGCGGAACGAGGCGCCAAAGCCGCCGCGCGCGACAGGTCACCCGCCCAGCCTTGACCGCCCGGCTTCAGATCGGCCCTGGCGCCGCTCCTTGCTGCCCTACTCCGGTTAAGTGGAGAGCCCCTACGGAAGTAATTGGCCCAGCCACGGATGACCTGGTTGATGTCCTCCACGATCACTTCAATCGGTATCAGCATGCGACGCCGGACCGTGAGTTCACGCACCCGGCTGCGCACCCGCTGCATCGCTTTGTCTGAGGGCCAGCGGGCGAGGAACATCACCTGGCGAGTGTTCTGTGAGCGAGCCCGCACCCAGCGGTGGTGGAAGCGCCGGGTAGCCCCGGCGCATTGCTGCGCCGGGGCCCCCTCAGAACCGGACGTGCCCGCTTTCCAGGCATCCGGCTCAAGCAAGCCACAAGGGCGACGAAGGTTCTGCTGAGGTTTCAACGCTGGGCTCCTGCCTGGCTGCCGTGAGGCGGTGGACAGGAGGCGTGGACGAGTCGGTAAAACCATCGTTCGCTGGTCTGGGGGTCCGCCTGCTGGGAGATGCGCTGTTTGCGCAGCGTCCTTCGGGCGGCCATGAACCACTGTTCCCACTGTGTTGGGGACTGCGGTTCATCATCGGCGTTGAGCAGCGGGTCCCCGCAGGCGGGGCAGCGGTCCCTTTGGGCTGCAAGCAGCTTGAGGGTGTGCTGATCCAACGGCGGGGGGCGGCGTGTGCGCCTCCGGTCAGCCCAGTAACCGGCCAAGGATGGGTCGTCGGGTGACGCCCCTCCCCGGACGGGGACGTGACGAACGATCCGGGTCCAGGAATGCTTGGTGAGATAAGCGCCGGTTGCCCGGTCGCCGTAGACCCACCGATCGCCCCTGGCCCGGTTGAACCTGTCGAAGTACCGGGTGGCGACCCAGCCCCTCGACTTGTTCGGATGCGAGTGGCGTGCCCACCGGTAGGTGAGATGCCACATGTGGTGGTCCAGCCCAGTGAACACCCGGCTGGAGACCACGCTCCGGTAATAGGCGGACCATCCCCGAATGATCGGGTTCAGCCGTCTGATCACCGCCGAGGCGTTGGCCCCTCGCAGGGCTTTCATCTCGGCGCTGAGCCGTTCCCGGAACCGCTTCACCGACTCCTGGCTTGGTTTGATGAGCAGTTTCCCGCCCTGCCGATTGACGTAGCGGCGGATGCTGAATCCGAGGAACGAGAACCCCTCTTCTACGTGGATGACCTTCGTCTTGTCCTCGTTGAAGCGGAGACCTCTCGGTGCCAGCCATGCCGCCAGCCGAGCCTTGACCTGCTCGGCCTCTTCCCGGCTGTGGCACATCGCCACGTAGTCATCGGCATACCTCACCAGCACAGGAGACCCCTTCACCGTTTCAGCGTCACTGCGGGCGCTGTTGCGGTAGTGGACTCCTGCGGCATCTTCCATCCCGTGCAAGGCCACGTTCAAGAGCAGGGGGCTTATCACCCCGCCCTGGGGAGTTCCCTCCTCAGTCGGGCTGAACCGGCCTTTTTCCATCACTCCCGCTTTGAGCCAGGCCCGGATCGCTTCCCTGGCAGGGAACGAGCCGAGCTGACCAACGAGTCGGTCGTGATCGATGTGGTCGAACGCCCCTGCCAGGTCGGCGTCGAGGATCCACCGGCGCTGACTGCGTTCGCCGCAGAGCGTCTTGAAGATGACCTCGATCGCGTCATGGCAGCCCCGTCCTGGCCGAAACCCATACGATCTCGGTTCGAACCGGGCTTCCCACTCGGGCTCCAGCGCGTTCTTCACCCGTGCCTGCTGCACGCGATCGACGATCACCGGTATCCCGAGTGGGCGCTGCTTGCCGTTCGCCTTCGGTATGAACACCCGCTTGACAGGGCGTGCCTTGGCGGGCGGTGCGTGGCGTTGCAAGTGCTCCGCCAACTCCACCCGGCCCGGGTTGGTCACCACGACCATCCCGTCGACACCTGCTGTCTTGCGGCCTGCGTTGCGCTGCGTCACCTGGCGCACGCTCACAAGCGTGTTGCTCCGGCTCCGCAACATCAACTTCTGCAGACTGCGGACCTTTTGGAGATCCCCGTCCTTCGTCGCCTTGAAGATCCGCTGCCGTAGCTGCCGTACGTTGTCCTCCTGGGCGTGCCAATCAATGGCGTCCCAGTCGCAGACCTCGTCCTCCGGTCCGTTCACTTTGTCGGTCATCACAGCCATCGCTGCTCGCTCCGTCATCGCGTCCAACTTGCCCTTCGGTTCTGGCGCCTTGAGTATCGAAATCTCCAAAGGCTCACCTGGTCCACGTCAGCTCCCTTTCGGGCCAGGCACCCGCCTGTATCCGGCCAGTTATACGAGACGACCGCAGAAGGGAGCGGCCTGCTGTCCCGCTTT
Source organism: uncultured Acidimicrobiaceae bacterium (assembly GCA_963779735.1). Lineage (GTDB taxonomy): Bacteria > Actinomycetota > Acidimicrobiia > Acidimicrobiales > RAAP-2 > Bog-473. The sequence goes on along the minus strand of CAVZZJ010000006.1, from coordinate 45,520 downwards.
CCTGTCGCCTTTCGGCCACCGGCATTCGCTTCTTGGACCATCCTGTCCTCCCGGGGGATTGGGCCTTCCTCACGGTTGGCTTACCGGTCCGACGCCCGGACCCCGAGGGGGTTTCCACGTTCCGCACGGTCGAGATCCGACCGGGGAGGGTGCTCTCTGTACCCCGAGGCGACGGTGTTCACACGACCGGCTCCTAGTCACCGGCCGCCGTTGCCGCTTTCCAGCGGCTAGCCCTACCCTCAGCGCCACATCCCATCTCCGAGGGCTTCGATTACGAGGCATCAACAAGAGTTCACTTGCGTTCACCCGTCCGGCCTTCCCCTTGCCTGTCGCCCCCGGATGGAGCGGAAGCCCTTGGGCGTTTCCCCTGATGCTTCGAACCGCGCCGTTATCAGCGACGCACGTCAGGGTGGGGACAGATCCACGAACACTGATCCGGCACTCGCTGTTTCCTACATGTGTGACCCTCCAATCAGCGAATCCGCTCATAACCGTGCGACCTCGTGTCGCAACGAGGAAGTCGAACCCCTCGCCTCCTTCCTCTAGGTGCACGATCCGGGTCTTGGAAGCCTTGGGCTCCAGCCCGAGTTCGGCCAGCAGCTCGATGAGTAGCTCGAGAGCGTCCTCGGCCTGCTGGCGGGTCGCACACATCACGACCAGATCATCGGCATAACGCACCAGTTGCCCTACTCCCCTCGTCTTCCAGACCCGGTCAAGCCGGTTCAGGTAGACGTTGCAGAGCAAGGGCGAAACCACCCCACCTTGGGGCGTGCCGGTGTCGGCCCGGTGCACTATGCCGGCATCCATCACCCCTGCGGCCAAGAAGGCCCGCAAGAGTTTGAGGATCTGGCGGTCGCAGATGCGTTCTTCAACCGTTTGCATCAACCGGTCGTGCGGTATCGCCTCAAAACACGAAGCGATATCGGTCTCGACCACCCACCTTCGACCCCGCCATGCCTCGTCGATGAGGACTTGGAGGGCGTCGTGCGCCGAGCGCTTGGGTCGGAACCCGAAGCTACAGGGCTGAAAGTCGGCTTCAAAGACCGGCTCGATGACCGTCTTCACTGCCGCCTGCACGATGCGGTCACGGACTGCGGGAATCGACAAGGGTCGCTGTTCGGATGTGCCGGGCTTGGGTATCCAGACTCGGCGGGCCGCCAACGGCCGGTAGCGATGGTCCCGAAGGTCCGCTTCCAGTTCATCGAGAAGCCGGGTGACCCCGTACTCTTCGATGTCGTCAATGGTCCTGCGGTCGATGCCAGGAGCACCGTCGTTGCGGCGCACCTGGAACCATCCACGCTCCAAGACGTCCCTGCGATGGACTTTGTCATAGAGCGCATGGAACCGTCGTCCGGGGTCGGCCTTGGCCGTCCGGTAGAGCGTTCGTTGCAGACTTTGGACCTTGTCTAACTCGGCGGGACTAGCCACGAAGGCACTCACCAGCCCTTTCCTGCGTCAAGACGCACCGACGAAGTAGCGGCCCTTCCCTCACCGGCGGTTATGTTGTCCGCTCGGCTCGATCGGTACTACGACCGCCTCCGACGCCCACCCGGCTCGATGCCCACTTCCCGCTTTGAACGGTTATAGGGCTCGACGCTCCGGCGGCACCTGCTCGCAGGCCACCGGGCCGGGGAGGGCCTCTCCAGTTCCCGTCGCCACCTTCTGTGCGTTCCACGCCCCATACAGTGAGAGTTCTTGACGGCTGCACCTCCAGGGTCTTCACCGCTTCCGTGGCCTTCGCCCCGATTTCCCGGGCTCGGCTCTCTCTGCTCCCGCCCAAAGGCAGGGCCCCTAACGACGCGGCAGGCTTCGCTTCATGCTGCGGACCGCACAGTTGCTTCCCCCAAAGGGGCTTTCGACACTGGGCTTCGACCCGATCCGTTTCCAGATCGAGCCGCCAGTCTGCTCCCGGGCCTCCTGGTAGCTACCCGGACCGGACTTGCACCGGCGGGCGACGACGAGCTTGTCGTTGTCAGTTCAGCTCTATGGCATCACCTCCAACTCTCTGGACGCGCGAAAGGTCCGGGCTAATCGATGTGAGAAGGCCAATGAGGGGTAGATCCCATGATGGAGGTGATCCGATGCGCCCGATATCAGTGTGGTTACGTGGCGCGGCGGTCGTCGATTGCGGGACGGTTGCGATTCGGGAGTGGACGAGGGAGGAGACCAATGGCCCTGTTAGGGCATGCGAAAGCCGCTACGCTTGAGATACAGCAATCGAAAACGGCAAATCTTCCGAGAGGGAGAGACGTAAAGCCACGGGACTTCATGAGTTAGCCGGGCCGCCGAAATAGCCCTCGACACCTAGCTATTTTCTCCGGTCCGCTTCTCAGGACTGAAGGGAAAAGTGCCAAAGAGCCGACAATGAACATGGGTGGTGGGGACAGCACTCCTGGTGGCGCTGGGCGCCGCGGGGTCGATGTTCGCCGCCCAGACCCTTGCCCGAAACGATGCCCAGCGATCTCACAGACCTTCGTCACGTCATCCACAGAGATCGCCTCGTCGCTGAAGCTGGCGATCCAGCAAGAGGCGAACCTGGTGATCAGCACCGAAGCGTTCGTTGCCACGAACCCGCATGTCTCGAACGCCGCATTTCTGAACTGGATCCGGTCGATGCACGTCAAGACGCGCTATCCCGAGGTGGCAGCACTGGGCTTTATCGCTTACCTTCGACCTGCACAATTGCCCCAGTTCATCGCCCGAATCCTCGCCGATCCACCGACGCCCCTGCCGCCGGGCCAGTCATATCGGGTCACACCCGCGGGGAATCGACCCGTCTATTGCCTCACACAGGCGGACTATTCAAATGGTGGGCCACTCGTGCCACTCGGCTACGACACCTGCACGGCGTACGGATCAGATGAGGCCGAGACATTCGCCCGGAACATATCTGTTACGTCCTACTACTTGCCGTTCACGTTGGGCAAGGTCGACTATCTCGCGGTAGGGGCGCCGATCTACCCTGGGGGAGTAATTCCGGCAACGGCGCGAGTCCGCAACGACACTGTCCTCGGCGGGGTCGGCTTGATCACACGGCCTGGCTTCGACCTCGCCCAAGCCCTCTCGGGCCACCCGGGGACCGCTGTCGCCTTCCACTACGGATCCGGTTCGACCAAGGTCACCTTCCGGGCTGGCTCGGCTCCAGCGGGAGCGCGCTCGTGGACGATCGACCTCCACAACGGATGGCATGTCGAGACCTTCGCGGCGGTGGATGGATCGGGGGTGCTGAGCAACTCGAACGCACTTGCACTCTTGCTGGCAGGATTCGTACTCAGTCTGTTGCTGGGGGCGTTGATCTACGTGCTGGGCACCGGACGTTCCCGTGCCTTGAGATTGGTGAACGAACGGACTAAAGAACTCCATCATCTGGCCCTGCACGACTCGCTTACCGGTCTTCCCAACCGGGCTCTGATCCTCGACCGGATCCATCTGATGCTGGCTCGCTCCCGACGCGAGCACACTCCGGTGACGGTCCTCTTCTTGGATCTCGACAACTTCAAGGACATCAATGACACCTTGGGCCACGCCGCGGGCGACCAACTCTTGGTCGCCGTGGGGGCGAGGTTGGCCAGCGCGATCCGTCAAGAGGACAGCGTCGGGCGCCTAGGGGGTGACGAATTCGTGGTGCTGGCCGAGGGCGCCTCCCTGGACGCCGGGGTCGACGTGGTGGCAGAGCGGATCCTTGACGTCATGGCCACCCCGTTCGAGATCGCCGGCAGCGAGGCGCCCCTGGCTGTGACGGCCAGCATCGGCATCGCCGAGGGCAGGCGGGCCACACCCGACGATTTGCTGCGAGACGCCGACATAGCGCTCTACCAAGCCAAAGCGGCCGGTAAGAGATGCTCGGTGGTCTTCGTCCCCTCAATGCAAGAGGCCGTCGACGATCACCGACATCTCGAAGTGGATCTGAACACCGCTCTCGAGTCCGACCAGTTCTTCCTGCTCTACCAACCGGTCATCGACCTGGCCAGTGGGGTCTTCACCGGCGTCGAGGCTCTCGTCCGCTGGCAACATCCGACCAGAGGGGTTATCCAACCCGATGACTTCATCCCGGCTCTCGAGTCAAGCGGACTCATCGTCCCTGTCGGAAGATGGATACTCGAAGAGGCCTGCCGGCAGGGGGCAACCTGGGAGGGCCAGGGCCAGGGCATCTCGGTCTCCATCAACATCTCGACCAGACAGCTGGATCGGGACCAGATCGTCGATGACGTCCAACGGGCACTGACGACGAGCGGCTTCGATCCAACCTTGTGCGTCTTGGAGCTCACCGAGACCACCTTGATCCACAATGTCGAGGAGACACGGGTTCGGCTCACTCGGCTGAAGGCGTTAGGCGTGCGCGTGGCCATCGACGACTTCGGTACCGGATACTCGTCGCTGGCCTATTTGCGGCAGTTCCCTATCGACGTGCTGAAGATCGACCGGTCCTTCGTGTCGGGGATCGCCGACACCAACGAGGCGGAAGCTCTCCTGCACACCATGGTCCAACTGGGCAAGGCCCTGGGGCTCGAGACCGTGGCGGAGGGCATCGAGAACGAAGCCCAACGCACGCACGTGACGGCCGAGAACGTCGACACCGGGCAGGGCTTCCTCTTTGCCCGGCCGCTCGACGTGGAGGCCGTGAATCGTCTGCTGGAGGACTCAAGCCCCAAGGTCGTGCCCGCGAAACCCGAGCTCGTCAGTTGATGTGGATGCCCGAGATTGCACGAGCAATCACCGGCGCTGGGTCTCGTCACGTCCCCTCGAAGATGGGAAGATCTCCGAATCGGTGCCCCTGCTCGACGGGGTAGTCCCGGACGTAGCCATTAGCCGTTGAGGATCTGGATCGCCTGTTTGGTCACCCACACCCGAGGAAACCAACGAGATCGAGCTCCTCACCTTGCGCCACGAAGTGGCGGTGCTCCGGCGGCAAGTTGGGCGTGCGATCTATCAACCGGCCGATCGAGCACTCTTGGCGATGTTCAGTCGCCTGCTCCCTCGCTCTCGATGGGGTGGACAGGCGTCGAACTAGGTTCGAGCGTGGCGGCGCCGATTCGAGTCAGATCCATCAGCCGTTACAAGCGCCGGGCGGCATTCCAGGGTACAGCGCGGTCCACTTCCGGTTCCTTTGGCAGTCCCAAGGAGCGCTCACCCAACATGTTCCGCTGGATTTCCGATGTTCCACCGGCGATCGTTTTCGACCGCACCCGGAGAAACGACCAAGCAGTGTTCTTCCGCCAGCGATCATCCGCAGACCACGCTTGACCACCAGCTCCCTCAAGGTCACAGGCAAGCTCCTGCAGCCTCTGTGCCTGTTCACTGTACATAAGTTTCATGATAGATCCCTCGGGACCGGCGCCTAGTCCGGACTTTCGGCGAGCCGCAGAACGCCGAGCGGTGAACTGCAGAACCCTGTCCTCGATGTAAGCCTGTGCTAGTCGTTGCCGCAGGTGGGGGTCAGCAATGGGGGAATGGTGTCGAATGAGTGCCTCCACCGAGCGCCCTGTCACGGTGCCTGGAAGCGCGCCCCCGCTCCCGGAGCTGGCTTGGCGTTCGTTGAGAAGGACCGAGATTGCCACCTGCCAGCCCTCTCCGACGTCGCCCAAGCGGAATCGGTCGTCCACGAGAGCATCGTCCAAGAACACTTCATTAAACTCGATGTCACCCGCCATGTGACGTAGTGGCCGGACGGTCACTCCCGCCTGCTGCATCGGCAGCAAAAATGCAGTGATTCCTTTGTGTTTTGGCACTGTTGGATCAGTGCGAGCCAGAAGGAGGCCGTAGGAAGCAACATGCGCAAGGCTCGTCCAAACCTTTTGCCCCTGAATCTGCCATGTCTCGCCACTCTTGACAGCCCTCGTCGATAGTCCAGCCAGATCAGACCCGGAGCCCGGTTCCGAAAAGAGCTGACACCAGATCTCTTCATGTCGTGTAATTGGACGGAGGAAGCGCTCCTTCTGCTCCTCGGTCCCCCATCGGAGGATGGCCGGACCTACGAGATCCACGCCCACGGGATTCGTGAACCGAGGAACCTTGAAGCGTGTCAACATACGTCCGACGGCGGCCCCTTCTGCCGGCCCGAGCCCCAGACCGCCGTACTCTTTCGGCCACGTCGGGGACACATAACCGGCGCTTGCGAGATCCACCCACCACTGGCCCAAGTTGAGCTCGTCGCGGGCCCTCGCGAGTCCGTCGGCGTCTCCTTTGTCAATGGCAGCAATCCACGCGGCGGGCAGTTCCTGTCTCAGGAACATCTCCACTTGCGTGTCGATCTCGTCTATTGCCTTGCTTCTGGAACTATTCCCACTCAACGGTTATCCCGCTCCCTCTGTGATCCGGTCACCGGCCGCAGATCCTGCACGATCAACGTGCCAACGGCTATGCTCGTTCAGCACGGCTGGAGCTCTAAGTGCGCCGACCACGGCGACACTCTGAAGGATATCGGTTAACACAGGTCGCGTCGATGCTCATCAGCCACCAGCTCTTCTAAAGCGATCCCTTGGTCCGCTTCATCGCCAATGGAAACGTGCACTCGCGGTACAGCGCCTCGATGGGTTCGGGCCCGAGCCGCGTCCGCGCCTTGAACAACGCTGCTTGGTCGGGACGTTCCAGGCGCTGGCCCAGGCCCCTTCCCACGACAGCTCCTCGACGAGCATGCGCATTACCTCTTGGTAGGCGCAGGGGCTAAAGAGCGCGAGGTCGAGTACGTAGTAGACAACGACACGGGCGGGCAGCAGGCGTTGGCGCTGCTCGGTGCGTCCGGACTCCATGACCACTCGGTCAACCAGGTCGGGTGGAAACACCCGGGTGAGCACGCCGATCGAGATGTGATCGGACAATCGCTGATCCGGCTCAGGCTTGACCCACCCGGCTCGGGGCACGGGCGCCAGAATAACACCCGTGTAACCAAGTAAACGGTAGTGGGGGTTAGGTAATATACCCGAGCTGTCCAAAATGGAAATCTACTTGGGCAAACGATCCAAGAATACCGAGGAAACTCGCGCTAACGGAACCCCGCCAGCACTGCCTGCCACGCTTCGGCATCCATCGTGTACGGCGTGTAGAAGCTGATGCGGTCGATGGCATTGCCGTAGCGAGCCTTAATCCGGGTGCCCACCTGGTCCAGCGGGCACACCACGGCGAAGATATGACCGTCAATCTTCACGCGCCCGCACCCTACTACTCCTCTGCCCGCAGGAACTTCTCCAGTTCCGCCGCGATCTCATCTCCTGAAGGGATTCCCTCGTCCCACGACACGAGCAAGCAAGAGACACTGGCGTTGCTCGGTGCGGGCAGTGTGAGTCTCGAGCCGGTCTTGCCAGTGACCAGGAAGTAGTCGACGTCAGCCCCGTCTTGGACAAGGGTCTTTCGCCCACTCACGACCACCCATTCCCCGTCAACCTCCGCCGTCGTTGCCAGATCACCTGGATCCATCGACCGTCGGGCTCCTCATATGCCCAGGCCCGCGGTGACCTCATCGCTGTGCTGGCGCACCCGGCGGCAAGAACAGGTCCTCTCGCGCCGCGTACACGGGTAGTCGGCGTTCGCGCCTCGAGGCCAATGCCTCCTTCGAGTCGGAATGAGAACTCATCAACGCTGTCAGGCGCTGCTCATACGTATAGCCACTCTTCAGGTCGGCGTGCTCGATCATGTTAAGTCCGCGCTTTGCGAGCCGCATTGCCGTTGGACTGTGTCGAGCTACCAGCTGTGCTTCGGCGATGACGGCGGTCATGAGTTCTGCTTTGGGGACGACTGCATGGATGGCACCAAGTAGGTGGAGATCTTGGGCAGTGAGCGACTCACCAGTGAAGAAGGCGCGTCGTACCGTCGGTTGCACCACCCACCTGGCCAGATGGCGTGCTCCTCCCATCACGCCGACTGTGATTTCGGGAAGGCCGAAGCGGGCGTTATCAGCCGCAAGCACATAGTCGCACGAAGCGGCTAACGCCAGACCGGTCCCTAGTGCGCTGCCATGCACAGCGGCGATGACGGGTACCGGGCAGTCCTCGATGGCAAAGAACGCCTCACGCACGTGCCACATCCGCTCGTCCGCATTGTCCTGCTCCATTGTCGCGAACTCTTCGAGGTCGTTGCCCCCGCAGAAGTGTGCTCCCCGGCCGGCAAGGACGATTACCCGAACCTCGATGCCCAAATCATCGGGTCGCTGGAATGCCTGCTTGATCTCATCGTACATAGCAACCGTAACTGCGTTCACCGGTGGACGGTTGAGCCAGACAGTTGCTATTCCGTCGATGACATCGACGTCGAGCATTTGGAACGTCACCTCTGTCTCCCTATGTGGATCGGTTTACGGAACTGGTGTCGACAAAATTCAACTCTCGAGCGCCTTAGCCAGCAGCCCTCACGGCGCCGAAGCTTCAGGTACGTCGTCAGGATCGAATTCGGGCAGCTCCGCGGCGCCACCCTCTGGTCGGGGCAGAATGACGACTGCCCGACCATCGCACGTGGTCTCGCCTCGTTGGTTGACCGCCGTCAGGTCGATCGTTACGACATTCTTGCTTGCGTCGACTTCGATCACGACCCCGGACACGAAGTGGACATCACCGATGTAGTTGAATTTGCGTACTGCTGTCGACAGCTTCCAGATCCACGCATCGTCACCCATCCAGTTTGTAACGAGGTGAACTAGCCAGTTGCTGCGCATGACCCCGTAGTCATACGGCGCCGGTTGTCCCAGGCGTTCGGCCCATGCCTGGTCCCAGTGGGCTCGCATGGCCGCATCCCAGAACCCGAACTCGTTCCGCTGATAGAAGCCCGGGACGCGCATCCGGTTCTTGTAGCCCAGCTTGAGCGCGCCAACGCCGAACTCCCCCAAGCCGGTGCCAGCGTGCCAGCAGATGATATCGGTCACTGCCATCGGGCCCTTCGCTATGGGACCGAGCTCGTCGCCGACCCTTACGTCTCGCACCAGGCGCGGTGTCCCTCCCCTGAGCTGCTCGTTCTGGTAAAAGGATTCGATCCTCTGAAGGTCTTCGTCCCCGTACGAAGGTCGCTCGATCGCTCTGTACTTGCCGGCCCCGCGCGACTTGTCTCGATCAGCATGCCAGTAGTCCAAGAACCGATGGACGTAAGGAGACGCACCTGAATCCTCCCATCTGACCAGGTGCGAAAGTAGCGCTCCGGACCCACCGCCGAACTTGCTGGACTTCAGCTCAACCGAGTGCAGGCACTGGGAGCGATGCAACACGTCTCCCGGCCTGATCGGCTTCAAGAAGACCCAACGATCACCGCACATGTACTGTCCGATGCCGCGGAGCGGATCGCCCGCCGTCATGATGTCCCTCTCGGCCTCGGTCCAAGCGGCCTGGCGGTTCACACCCGACGAATAGGGATACATCGGTGGGGCGATCGGGGAGCCCCAAGAAGAGGCGGATGCATATGATGGCTCGCAATACAGAGGATTGTCGTCACCGTACGCATGCGCAAACTGCCGGAAGGAGTCCACCGAGCTGACCTCGTTGTGATGACGTGGCGATCTCCTGATAGGGATTCCGATCTGCCGACGTACGAGAGCTATGGTGTCCTCGTCCAGCGCTCTTGGCGCTGGCGCTACCTTTGAACCCACTAGACCTAACCTTTCTAAGAGTAGCGAATCGAGATCCGCTGAGCTCAGCTCTGCGACCTCTCGTCGTTGTCACTGCCATCTGGGCTCCCTCCGTTCGACGAAGGCGATCGGACCCTCATGACTGTCCGGATGCTGGCGGTGAGCCAGCAATAGCTCCCAGCCGTGCTGCATCGCCTCGGACATGGGGCGCTCCACGGCGCCACGGATGGCGCGCTTGGACGCTTCGACTGCCGCGGGTGACCCCGACGCCGCGATCTCGGCCAGAGCGATGGAGCGCGACAGCAATTGCTCTGGTTCGACCACTTCGTCCACAAGCGAGATCCTGAGCGCTTCATCTGGACCGATTCTGCCTTGGCGCCCCAGGACACAGAGACGCAGCGCATTACCGAGTCCGATCCGTGGCAACAATGTGATCGGCTCGAGGGCTGCGACTTGGCCAACACTTACGTGGGTGTCAACAAACGACGATCTCGTCGAGGCAACAACGATGTCTGCATCGGCAACGAAGTGAAGGCCGGCTCCCGTGCACACACCGTTGACTGCGACGACCGTCGGGAGCCATACATCGCACTGGAGAGGCGTTAGGCGCAGCTGATCCTGGACATCTGCCTTTACGGGCCTCGGTCCCCCGCGACGAGCGAAATCCTGTAGGTCCATGCCGGTACAGAAGGCACGCTCACCGGCGCCTGTGATCACGATAGCCCGGACCGAACGGTCCTCCTTCAACGACATCCAAGTCTCGCGGAGCCCATCGTGCACCGCTTGATTCAAGGCGTTCATGCGATCTTGGCGGTCAACGGTGGCGATGAGCACGTGACCCAGGCGCTCGATCTTCAACTCGTCGGTCATCGCGGGGACCTCATTTGCGATCCCGCACGGCCAGGGCGTCATGGGCCGCTTCTGCGGAACGCCTCCGGTCGACCTTGTCTCGTGGGGTCAAAGGGATGGCCTCCATCGAGAAGAGCTGCCGGGGAACCTTGTAGGCAGCGAGTGACCTCCGCAACTCTTCCATCAATGCCGCCTCATTCGGCTCACCGGCCCAGACAATGCCGGCAACGGGCCGCTCGCCCAGACGGTCATCAGGCAGTCCGACCACGACGGCATCCGCGACCAGAGTCGAGCGCTTCAAAGCGTCCTCCACCTCCGCCGGGTACACGTTGAGACCGCCGACGATGATCTTCTCCTGAATCCGACCGGTTATGTAGACGATTCCATCGTCCAGCCGACCTACATCTCCAGTCGAGAACCACCCTTCGGCGTCCACGGGGACTACGGCGCCACCAACAAACTCGTTGGGCATCTCCTTGGCACGAACGAGAATCTCGCCCTCGTCGTCAGCCATGCCATCGCCCCCAATCGGCCTGATTTTGACCTCCACTCCGCTAGCCGGCCTTCCGACAGAACCGGGACCCCGCCGGCCGGCCAGCACGTCCTCCAGCCGCTCCTGCGCGACGGTGCCGATCTCAGTCATCCCATAGGCCTGCATCACTGGCACTCCGAAGCGTGACTCGAACAGCTCGCGCGTCGGGGTGGCCAGCGGCGCGGTACTTGTCGTCACGTATCGAACGCCCGTCAGATCGATATCGTCCTCGCTCGTAGCGAGCATGTGGATCATGGTTGGTGTGAGTTGCAGGGAGTCGGGAGGATAGCGGTTGAGATAGGCCTTCATAGCTGGAACGCTGAACTTCGGGATGAGTACTGTCGGCCGACCGATCCACATGCGGAACGCCAGACGGACGAAACCCGCGGTATGGCCGAACGGGTTGACGACGATGCCCGGAGCTAGGTGCGAGGGAGCCGGATCCGGCCGGTAGTCCGTTTTGCGAGCGTATGCACTGGCAATACGTATCGCGGCAGTGACCATGTCATCGTGGCTGTGGGGAATTCCCTTCGGCCGGCCTGTCGTACCAGAGGTGAAGAAGATGGCCGCTAGGTCGTCCGGGTCGGGGAGGCGTTTGAACGTGGTCGCTTCGAGCAAGGTTGGACCAACCAGGTATCCTTCGGTGTCGATTGTGATGACATGGAAGCCGGGCAGATCAGGTGCGCCCTCAGCGGCTATTACGATACGGGCGTTGGCCAGATCGAACAGGCGCGCAGCCTCGGGACCCGGGAGCAGGGTGCCTACGGCAGCGATCGAGGCACCCGTCCACCACGCGGCGAGGGAGGCGACCACCCAGCAAGGAGCATTCGGCAGATAACAGCCGACTCGATCACCCAGGGCGACTCCAGCCTCAGCCAGGGCGGAGACTAGTAGAGAAGCCCGCTGTCCGATATCTCCATAGGTACGGGTGTGCACGTTGTGCGGACTCGATTCCTCGATCGTGAGGAGGAAGGGGGCATCGGGGTCTCGGCGGATCCGGCGCACCGCGATCTCCGGCAGGCTGACCGGATTTCCCTCGAGATTTGTCACGGAGGAATCATAGCCAATGAAGTGTCTGATGCTTTAGCCTCCGACACAAGCCCACAAGCAAAGATGGCGTCGTATCTCTCGAGAATGTCCCGAGTCCTGTCGGATTTCGGTTACGGACCACAGCTGTTCAGGCGGCAGCATGATCGTACTTGGCAGGTGTGACAAGTCCTCCTTCGTCTTGGACCAGACGTCGTACCACTTCGCCACGGACGCGTAGACGGGGTGCTGCATGTCCCGGCAGCCCTTGATGCGAGGGAAGGAGCGCTGGGCTTCGATCATGCCTGTGCCCACCTAGCGGCGCACCAACTGCCAACCTAATCTGGGCAGGGCAGGATGCGCTGCGAGAAATGCTGACATCAAACCGTCGGCGTTCCCTTAGCTCGGAACTCGTCCATGGCCGCCCGGGCCCACGCCATGTCGTCCACGCCCATGTTCGAGCGCGCTTTTTTCACGTCGATGTCATAGACCTTCGCTGCATTAAGGCCAAGGATCTTGGCTTTCAGTTCCGGAGTTAGCTCTGGGTAGCCGAACTCGTCCTGCATCCATCTAGGGATTTGGAATGCACGAAAAGTGTCCACTGCGGCCTGGGTGGGCCCGTACCAGATTGCGTCCGAGCCCCACAGCACGTTATCTTGCCCTACTGCGTTGAGCAGCTTTCCAAGCACGTGGGCGGCCTCGACGGGACGCTTGATCAAGCAGTACCAAGTCGTGCCAAGCTCCGCGTAAGCGTTCGAGCCCGGTGCAATCCCTGCCTCGACCAGCGAGTGCACGAGTCGGTTCACGCCGATGTGCGCTGTCTGCTCGGTGTACGGGCCTTCGCGCGTCTCATCGGTGGCCTCACCTTCTCCGGGCTCGAAACCTGAGTGATACGCGATGAAGTTGATGTCAGGAAACATCGCCGCCGCCGGCCCGAAATCGCGCGGTGACCCGGTGTCGGCGAGACCGCTAAGACCCTTGTGAGCACAAACGAGCTTCACCCCCGATGCCCGAACTGACTCGAGGAACTGCACCCCTATGTCGTCATCGAGGTACCAGCCCTGGAACCTTCCGAAATCGCTCGCCGTAGTTGGACCGAGTGTGTACACCTTCCAGCCAGCGGGTCCGATCCTCTCGACGACCTCGGCCATCCCAGCGATCTCGCCGTCCACATCGGGGTGGACGACAGCGTGGTTCAACATTCGGTCCTGAGCACCGAGGCGCTCGAGGAGCAACCTAGTTCCCGCCATCTCGTGGTTGAAGAGCATACGTTCATCCGATACGCCGGGCGCAGAACTCAGAATCGCGACCGCAGTGTCACTCTCGAGGTAGACGCATCGGAGGTAGTCAACGAAATCAAACGACGCCTCAATGGGTAGACCATTCCACCAATCGGGGCCGTACATCGGGAAGAGCGTCCGGATCAGTTGCCGATTGGCCTCACAAGCGGGACGGTTCGCGATGTAGTGCGTCTGCACGTCGATGATCAACTCCTCACCTCCGAGTGCCTCGTCCGCAGCAGCCGAATCCAGTGAAGCTTCTTCAGGAACGGCGAAGAACTCCTCACCGTTGGCACGATTGACGCCAATCAACCCCGTGGCGATACCGTGACGCGACGCTGCGAAGTCCGTGACGGACATACGCAGGCGCCCACTCGCAGCTTCGATCGCCTCGGCGGAGATGACTGCAGCGGCGCGTTCGACATCATTCAGCGGCGGGGGCACGAACTCGTCATTTGCGCACCGCGTTAGAAATGAAGGAACGATCATCTTTGCTCGTCCGGGCACCTGAACCTCGTTTCACTCAAGAGATACGTGTCGTGTGAACAGCCAGTGTCTCCCCAAGCTGGCTCGCAGTCCGCCAAAGGATCCCGTCAGCGTTCAGACCGCATCCGGATAGGCTTCGGCCAATTGATATACACGGTTGATGCGGGCCCGCTCGTTCGTTAGGCAAGAGCCGTGAGCAACGTCTGACCGTAGAACCCCCGGTTCCGGGCCCCCATCTCACCCACCTTCGCCTGATAGTCATTCAACGGATCGGCTTGGCCCTCAGCATGGGGAAAGTCGCTGCCGAACATCAAGATATCCCCGACCACGTCCATCACCTTTTGTGGCTGCTCCGTAGGGAATGAGACACACCGCAGATTCCGACTTATGTACTCGGACGGGCGGAGAGCAAGATCAACGTTGTTCTTGGCGGTCACTTCGTAGTGAATATCGAAGCCTACGTCGAGACGAAACTGAAGCTCGGGTAGCCACCCGACGGAGTACTCGGCGACGATCCAAATGAGCTCCGGATGGCGATCGAATACGCCGTTCAAAATCAGATCGGCGAGGGCAATCTGGGCGTCGAGGCCGTTCATCACCAGACTCTGAGTCGTCATGTACTGGATCACGTCGTTCGCCTGCCAACCGTCATCGATGATTCGCTCAGCGAACGCACCGATGTGGAATGTGGGAGCGAGGCCAAGTTCGTCCATCTGGGCCCACACAGCCTCGAAGTCCGGATGCGACATGCGGCGCCCGTCTACCAGGCCGGCAGGCAGGAAGACCTGGGTGATTCCGGCTCCCCTGAGCATTTCGAGTTCCTGCTGGATCCACCGTAGGTCGGCTCTCAAAGTTAGGTGACCAACGGGTCGAAGACGGCCACGACATTCCGCCTGTACCTCAAGGGCCCACCGGTTCCACGCCGTGATGTTCGCGACTTCCGATTCGATGTCACCCTGGAGGTACCAGCCGAAATTCAGCCCCCAGTTCGGGAAGACCACCTGTTCATCGATACCCCACCCGTCGAGGGCATCCCGCCGAGCCGCCGGATCACGATACGTAGCGGGCATATCGGTGTACCGACGAAGCGCCGGCTGCCCCTCGCGTTGACGACGATGCGGCAGCCCATACGACTCCCATAGCTTTCCTGGCTCACTGATATAGCACTGTAGAAGCCGATTTCCCTGATGCGTCAGCCAAGTGTAGCCAAGCTCATCCTCCTCGAGGTCCAAAGCGAGGTGCTGCTGACTCGCCGGCAGGCGTTCGCGCCACAGCCCGGGCTGTTCGAACATGTGCGAGTCGGCATCGATCACCACCCTGGTCATTCGGACCCTCCCTGAAATTCAACTACGAGTTTACTGCATGTGCTCCGAGGACGACTGGACACCGCCAACCCGATCCGTTCCCAGGAAAGGCCGTAGCTGCTCGATACATGCCTGTCACCGAGTTGACCCATGTTCGCCAGGACACGACCTCGGTTTGACCTGCGCCTGTCATTCTGCCTCGTCTGACGTCGGCGATGAAGCGCAGGTAGCACTGGTCTTCCGCGTTGTTCGGCGTTCGCCGAACCATATCCCACCGGACATCAGCTACCGTATCGAGGCCCACGACCCCTCGCCGCTGGACCTGTACCCGCACCAACATTACGTTACGAACACGACTATCGAGTTGGACGGCAACGCCCGCGTACACGGAGTCCCACTACCTCTTCAGCGGCGACTCCGCCGTCATGTGCATTGACCCTTCTCCAGCTGCGGTTTCTTGAGGTTTGGGCCCGGCCGCACGATGGGCTGTCCAGCTGCAGCTTACGTCCACTTGGACGGGTGAACCTTTGGCGAACCTGTCGTGTCGTCCGCCACTTGTAAGGGAGCACTTGTCCGCTAACGGCATGGGACCGGGTCTGGGTGGTGTCGGCGTTTGTGAGGAGATGATCGCGGCCGGTGTGGGTGGCCCGGTCAAGTGCGACGTCGCCGTCGGGCGGTGATGGTTCCGGTGTCGAGGACGAGTTCGTAGGGGGGCGGACTGGAGCCGGTTTGGGCGAGGAACGGTCAGCCATCTGGGCGAGCCACTCTATTGGGCAACCCCCTATTGGTCGTCAAGATGGTGGCCCAGCGCAGTTCATAGCGGCGGTTACGACATATCGCGATGCGCCGGACGTCGAAGTGTCGGGCGTCGGGCGTCGGGCGTCGGGCGTCGGGCGTCGGTTTGAGTGTTGTCATAGCGGACGCGTTGGAGGGTGGCACCGAAGTGCGTCGTCGAGGCGGTCGCCTTCTGCCACCAGTTCGTTCAGTTCGGCCAGGGAGGAGACCCTGACACAAGCGGTCAAGGGCTGTCACCGCGTCTACGCCATGGGGCGCAACCGGCTCCGAGACCGAGCGTCGCCCTCGAGTACCCCCCCTGCGGGCACTGCCTCTCAAGCAGTTCGATGTCGCCATATGAGCGATCACTGAGTCTCGCTTTCTGCGATCAACGGAATTCGCGGTGAGCTAAGCCCAGTCCCTCGTTTGGAAAGAGACCAGCGGCGCCTCCTTCCGTTTGTCTCGTGCCGGTCGTCTTCATCGTCGATTGACGTCCTCGACGGGGTGGCCAAAGCGTGGCGCTCTTTCATCCTCCAGGTCGGGCCCTTGATGTTAAAGACAATGGCACCGTGCATAAGGCGATCCAGATGGCGCCGGCATCGAATTTGTGCCCACCCAGACCAGGTAGTTGTCGTGCTCTTCGTGCAGTGGACGGCGAGCGCCGCCAGGAACTCCTGATAACCCCCGTGCCACCCACGTTTTCGGATTTGCCCCCTGCCCGTCGAGGCACACCCCGTGCTTGAGGACGACCTGGGGCGAGAAGAAACGTCTTCGACCGCCACCTCACGGGTCCACGAGTCGCCGAAGTCGTACTCATAGACGAAGCGATTCAGGCTGCTACGCAACGCGGAGGCGGTGTACTCGGTCTCGTCCAGTTCCTCTTCGGGATAGTCGTCGAAATGGGCCCCATAGAGGTTGTGTGGATGGTGAACCTGTGCAGGTGCGAGTTGGTCCAGCCCATGGCGGCCTGGGAGATGTCTTGGAGCTTTGACAGCTTTACCCCACCGGGGCCGGGATCCGCCGCCACACCGGCGGGTCGATGTCCTCGAGACGGATATGGAGCTGGAAGACCGGTCGTTGCGCCACTCTACCGCGGGCAACTGAGATCTCCTTAGGACCTGTGGGGGATTGAGGATGGCCGCTCTTGCCCGGACCCAACCAAGGCTTTTGGGTGGGCCACAATGGATTGCCACGGTGGGCAAAATGGGGTGAATCCCCGGTCACATGCTACACCGAGATTCGACCGAGCCCTTTCGGCTGCGGCAGCCATCCTTTCAGGGGGTGTTCTTCCGACGTCAAGTCGCCGTCTTGCTTCACGACAACCAAGCACGTGCCCTAGTTGTGGGGGACCTGGTTGAAAGGAACGTCGAAGTCCTGATGGCTCTCTCGAGGAAGTCCGAGCACCCTCTCGCTCACAATGTTCTTCTGTATCTCGTTCGTCCCACCAGCGATCGAGCTGCTGCGGCTCGCCAGGAAAGCCGTGGACCATTCGGACCATACGTGGTCGCCCGGCTTCCAGGCAACCCCCTGACCCTCGGCCACGTTCAGACCGACTTCGGCGCGGTGCTGGGTGAGTGAAGCATTTCCCAGCTTCAGCAGGCTCCCGTAATTTGGCGCCATCTTCCCGGTGGCGATGCCGCTTGTGACGCGTGCCGCCGTTAGTTTCTGGACCTCGAGCGCTACGTAGAGCTCGGTGACCTTCCGCCTGACGCCGGCGTCGTCCCTCCGTTTGGTCGACTTCACCATCGACACAAGCGCGCTTATACCCTGGCTCTCTGCCGAGAGTGCGCCTCCCCGGCCAACCCACGCGTGCTCGATCTGCAACAAGCCACGGATGACCCGCCAACCTTCGTTCTCTTCACCGACTAGGTTCGCGGCGGGAACGACCACGTCGGTTAGGTACTCCTGGCAGAACCTCGCGGAACCGTTGATCTCCTTGATCCGATGGACTTCGATGCCGGGGGTCTTTAGGTCCACGATGAACACGGAGATTCCCTTGTGCTTCGGGACGTCCCAGCGGGTGCGGACCGGGCAGAGCGCGAAGTCGGACAAATGAGCACCGGTGCTCCATATCTTCTGACCGTTGATCATGTAGCAATCGCCGTCGCGAGTGGCCGAAGTAAGTACCCCGGCGACGTCTGACCCGCCGCTCGGCTCCGAGAGGAATTGCAGCCACCGCTGCCTTCCCGAGAGGATGTTTGGCAGGTGGGTGGCCTTTTGTTCGTGATTTCCATAGGCGTTGAGGGCTGCGCCAAGGATATTCATGGACACTCCGAAGAAAGCGATGGGTATGTCGTATCCCTCGGCCTCCTCCAAGAAAACGCTCTCGGTCTCGATCGACAGACCCTGCCCACCGTATTCGATGGGGAAAGTAATCCCAGAGTATCCGCCCTCATACAAGCGGTTCTGGAGTCGTTTGCACTCCTCGACTCGTTCGGGAGTCGGCTCGTCGTCCTCATGAGGATCGCGCCCTTCGACGCGAGGCATGTTCTCCGCAAGCCAGGCTCTTGCCTTATGGCGGTATTCGCGCAACTCCCCAGGTTCTGTGGGATAACTCAGCACGGTGCTCTCCATTTCTTCACAGTCCGATGAACGGCGCCAACCGGTCGAGGTGGTAATCGCGCCATCCGTAGGTCAACGCATTCGACTCAACGCGACGCAAGAAGAGGTGGATGTCGTGGTCCCACGTGAAGCCGATCCCGCCGTGCATCTGCAAGCAATCCCTGACAATGAGCGGGCACTTCGCGGCAACGTAGGCCTTCGCCAGACTCGCTGTTGCGGACTCGCGCTCACCTTGCTGTACGGCGGTGACGGCTGCAGCGGTCACCGCCTTGGCGCCCTCCAACCACAAGAACATGTCGGCAAAGCGGTGTTTGAGGGCCTGGTAGGACCCGATGGGGCGACCGAAGGTTTTCCTGTCCTTCACGTAGGTCAACGTCATGTCAAAGGCAAACTTCGTCGCTCCCACTGTCTCAGCACACTGGAGGGCAAGCGCCAGTGCTAACTGGCGCTCGACCGCCTCTTCCGCCTTGCCAGCCGACCCGACGACGGCGGACGCTGGGACCTCGACAGCGTCGAACTCGACGGAGCCGTACCGCCGGGCTAGGTCCATGGACTCCATCGGACGAACCGTCACTCCCCGGGAGTCAGCCGGGACTAGGAACTGCGTCAATCCTTCAGGTGCCACAGCTGATACGAGGAAGTGGTGAGCCACTTGAGCGTCCTGGATGGGCGATTTGATGCCACAAAGCTGGTATCCGCCTTGCGTGGGCGCTGCTTCGACACCCGTCGCGTCGGCTCCCCAGCGAGTGCCTTGTTCAGCTACAGCCCAAGCAATCACTTCCATACCCGAAGCGATAGCGGGAAGGTGGTCCGCCGCGATCTGCTTCGATCCGAATGTACAGAGAGCGTAGGCAGCGACGTTGGTCGGAATGATCGGACCGGAGAACAGAGCGCGCCCTAACTCCTCGGCTAGGACGGCGACGTCCAACACCGGTTCGCCAGAAACGCTTCCCCCACCTAAGTTCTCCGGCACCATCAGCGACGTCCAGCCCAAATCGACTCCGCGACTGAGCACGCTGCGATCTACTCCTCTTGGGTCCTCGAGCAGGCCTCGAACGTGGTGCGTGGACCAGTTCGCGGCCAGGAATCTCCTAGTGGTATCGAGGAACAGCTCCTGGCCTTCCAAGAGATCAAGATTCATACGAGAGTCCTTCTGTGGGATGAGGTGTGGATCAAATTTCGGCCGAGTCTACGGAGGGAGCCGCTGGACAGTGCCACCCTTCAGCCCGCACACGTTGTCGCCTACGAGATTCAGAAGCTCTCGTATTTGGGATGGCAGCACTACGTGGCCATCACTCCGGGAATGGGTCCTGGACATCCCCGTACCCGTGCCCGTCCGGTAACGACCACCTCAAGCTGAGATGGGAAATGAAAGTTATTCTGTCACTTCGCTCTCCCCAGGTGCAGACAGGCAGTTACGCTGACATGACGTCCGGCAGGCAAGGTCCCGCACAAACCGACACTACCCGGCCTTAACCCTCGTCTTTTGCTGTCTAAGGATCGCCTTCGAGCCGAATCGTCTCACATGTAGGATTGGCACGCTACTTACCGCCGGAAGGAAGTGATACCTATGGTCGCCTTGGATAGGTGCCCTGTCCGCCAACTCGAGATTTTCGCCCAACCCGTTGTCGAGGTTGACCCATTCGAGCACCTTCTCCAAGCCCGTGAAGCTGAGCCGTTCTGGACCGATTCAGACGGTGGCATGTGGATAATCACAAAGTACAACCAGTGTCGTGAGGTTCAGCAGGACTACCGGACCTTCACCCACGCTGAGCCCCAACAGCGGATGGACACCCCGCTGATGCCCTCCTATTTCGACCCACCTTACCAAACGAAGCTCCGAGGCGTCGTTCTTCCCCTAATGACGGCCGCGAAGATCGATCCGCTAGAGCCTCGAATGCACGAGGTCTGCCGAAATCTCATCTCCCAGTTTAAAGATCGGGGATGGTGCGACGTCATAGGTGAGTTTGCCCGTCGCTATCCCATCACGATCTTCGGGGAACTATTTGGATTAGAGCCTGCTCGACAGGAGGAATTTCGGCAGCTCGCGGAGACCTTCCTTCATGTCAAGGCGAGGTCGCAAGAGGCATGGACTGCCATCCGCCGAATCGTGCGTGAGGAGCTCGAGGACCGGCGGATAGCCCCGCGCGACGACATGCTTACCGGAATCGCTACGGGACAGATTGATGGTGAGCCAGTGAGCCTCGACATTGGCGTAAATCTGGCTTCTACGGTTTTCCTCGGTGGTCTCGACACGCTCCCATCGAACATCGGCTGGACCCTTCGGTTCCTGGCAGACAACCCAGCTCACCGCCAAAAGGTTATCGACGACCCTTCTTGCATCCCCCTAGCCGTCGAGGAGTTTTTCCGACGGTTCCCGTCCGTGACTCGGAACCCCGTTCGGGCAACTCGCGACGTCCAGTTCCATGGCGCAAACATCAAGAAGGGCGATGTCGTGATGACAGTCTTATTCCTAGCCAACTGCGACAGTCAGGTCTTCGAGGATCCCCTCCAAGTTGATTTTGACCGCGCCGTGAACAAACACATCGCCTTCTCGATTGGCAATCACCGCTGCCTCGGATCTCACTTGGCCCGTCACGAACTCGCGGTCGGGCTGCAGGAGTGGCATGCCGCGATACCCGATTACAAAGTCGCAGAACGCGAGAAGATCACCTACACGGGAGGCGGGGTAGCAGGAATGCACTACATGCGTCTCGAGTGGGACCTCTGAACAACGGCCGGGGGCGGCGGTCTGTACCTTACCAAGACCCAGGGGGGTAGGTCGTCGGGAGCACAGACCGCACATGCACCCCTCGGCTATCCAATTTATAGACCAACCACTGTTCCGGCTGTGCTGGACGGGTCACCCCCAGCACAAGTGGGCCTTCACCCTATGGCTGGCGAGCAAGGACGGCTACGAGAGATCGGTGCTGCCCAGTGGCTTGCTCGTCGGCACGGTGGAAGAGGCGATGGACGGTGCATGCGGCCTCTATCTCGCTCGCATCAGTGCGTGACAATTACCCCGTCAACATTCCGCGCCTCGCGATTGGTCCGCCTATAATTAAAATCAGCCTGATTGTCAGTACAATCGAGCAACAGGACGGAGGATTCAACCTCGTGCTACGGGTGTCTATCGACAATGCTGTCTGTCAGGGTCACGGCCGCTGCTACACGTTGGCGCCGGAGGTGTTTCAGGCAGACGAGGTGGGCCAGGGTCTCGTGGTGACGGCTGAGGTACAGGCGGAATTGGAGGAGAAGGCTCTTCTCGCTGAAGAGAACTGTCCGGAGAATGCCATCTCGTGCTCCCGAGACCTGACTTAATGTTGACTGGTCCCGGTTTGTAGGTCCACGCGACCTGCCGAGCGCCTTTTTAATGCCCAGTTCACAGAATCGACCACCCAGGCTCGGTCCGAAACTGCGACGCAGTTGAAGGGCAGGGACCTACAGAATATTGGACGTGTTCTTCTCTTCCCTACCCTTCAAACAATCCTCGGCCGACACCCGCCATCACCTGCCGCCTGTCAGCTTCGCTGAGGGTAGTTAGGTGTTCAACCATCTGCGTCGGAAAGGCCAGACCCTCGGCGTGGGGGAAGTCGGAACCGTGGATGAGAACATCGGCGCCGACTCGATCGATGACACTGTCGATGTCGTCTTCCCAGAACGGGATCACGCGAAAATGACGCTTGAAAATCGCGCTCGGGCGCTCGCGAAGCTGACCACCGACCCACGGCCCGTTCCGTCCCATGCCCCTCATCTTGTCCAATTTCCGCACGAAAAGCGGCACCCACTCACATCCGTGTTCGGCAGAGAGGATCGTCAGGCGGGGAAACCGGCTGAACAGGTTCGAATACACGAGAGAGGCGAAGGTTTCCTGCGCCGGTATATCCCCGTAGGCCCAGTACCACTGCCATGCTGATTGTGTAAAGAAGGTCGGCTCTACAGGCTCTCCCCAGATTGCTGATCGACCTGCCTTGTAACCGGCGATTGACTCATTGATGTGATAGCTGACGGTAGCGCCCGCCTCACTGATGCGGCGCCAGATCGGGTCGAAGTGAGGATCGCCCGGTGACCGCCCGTAAGCTGGGCCGGGAACGAACGACAGCACTCGTCCGCCTCGTTCAAAGAACCAATCGAGCTGCTCGCCGGTGCGCTCCACATTCCGAAACGAGAAGATCGGAGCGACGAACAGTCGGGAAGCGGTCGAAAAACCCCACTCTTCATCAAGATATCTCAAATAGGACCACGTGGAGGCATAATAGAGGTCCTCGTCTTGGATCGCATGCTCCGCCAATAAGCCGGGTCCGTTCGAATATAGGATGCACTTGTCAACGTGCTGTCTATCGAGCTGCTCCAAGCGGAGATCTCGGTCCGAGAACGCGGGATCGGGCTCCATCCATTGGTAGGCGCCTGCCTCCCCGGAACCCATCTTCATGCCACGGAGCATCTCCTTGAGCGACCCAGGCCGAGGTATCAGGCCGGCATGGGCGTCACTGGCTCGGAGTCGTCCGTCGACGACCATGCCCTGGTTCGGCCCAACGTCAATCATCCGGATGGTGCGCTCAGCGAACTCCTTCTCGATGTGACGCGTGTAGCAGTCCGGGCCTTCCTGGAGATGCTGGTCCGCATCGAATATCCCGTAGTCAGTGAATACCTCGAAGTCCAGATAGTTGTTCATGGCGTCAAAATCCTCATCGCACTCGTGACTGCCACCTACCTTCTCTGAAACCAAGCCAACTGAAGTCAAATATGGTCATAGCGCCATTACTCCTCAGTATCTTTCTTGTAACTGTGATAGAACGAGCTACTGCCACTTATCACTAGAATCGTCGCGTCGGCTGCAGGGACACCAACCCTATGGGTCATTATATGGCCAACCCCTTGTCCATCCAGGCACTCGTCCACCGTGGCTTTCATAGTCAATCCGAATAGGGTGCCCCCGTCGTGTCCACCCCACGTGCAGGCGAGAAGATTTCGATGCTCGATGCTCGATGCTCGATGCTCGATAGACGAGCACGAGGCACTGGTCTATAAGTCCGTACATCGCTCCGGCACCCAAGCCGAGCAGCAAGAACTTAACGATGGTGTGCTCATCTGAACCCTCCGCCGTTCCGCACCGGCCTACGCGCCCTTCCTCTGGTGCACCTCCCGGAACGGGACGTCTCGGTCGACCGCCACTTCACGCGGCAGGTTGAGGAGCCGCTCACTGATTATGTTCCGCTGCATTTCGTTCGTTCCGCCGGCGATCGACAGCACTTTCGCCGTGAGCCACTGTGAACCAATCGGCCCATTGAGATCCTGGGTATCGCGCCAGGCGACCCCGTCGGAACCTGCCAATGTCAGTGCGATCTCTGCCCGGCGGTAGTCTCGGACCGCCGCCGAAAGCTTCAGCAACGAGCCCCATGGGCCGGACAGCTTCCCGGATCGGTAGCCGGACATTATGCGGTGGCTGGCGTACTCCTGTACGACGGCGTTCATGTACGCCTCTGCCAGCAGTTGACGCGTATGCGCTGACTGCCTACGAGGACCCGCCAACGCGAACAGATCCTGCACCCCGGTCACAGATTCTCCTTCCGGATGGATTCCGATGGCGTGGCCGACCCCGCCGGTCGAGTTTCGCTCATGGAACAGGAGGCTCTGGGCGACCGCCCATCCTCCGTGGACGCCTCCGATGACGCTGTTCGCCGGGATGATGACATCATCAAAGAACTCCTGGCAGAATTCGTCGGTGCCATCGGGCTTTTTGATCGGAGTGATCGTCACGCCGGGCGCGCGCAGTGGGAGAGCGAACATAGTGAGCCCGCTATGTTTCGGAGCATCCCAGTCGGTCCGAGCCAGGCACATCCCGAAATCAGCGGTCGCTGCCCCGGTACTCCATATCTTCGAACCGTTTACGACCCAGATGTCTCCATCACGTGTGGCACGCGTGACCGCAGCCGCCAGATCGGAACCGCCGCCCGGTTCTGAAAGAAGCTGTATCCACATCTCCTCACCGGCGAGCATCCGTGGCAGATGCTCACGGAGAAAGTCGGGCGACGCGTGGTCGACCAGTGTGGGCGCGAGCATCGCCAAGCTGACGACGAACCCGGTTGGGAGGTCGTAGCCGCGCGCCTCTTCGTAGAAGACCTTCTGATGTTGGAATGTTAGGCCCTGTCCGCCGTACTCCACCGGGAGGGTGATCCCGGCGAAGCCACCCGCGGCGAGCTTCGCTTGTAGCGCTCGGTCCGCCGCGTCGGTATGGGACCGCACCCCCTCTTCAGCGAGCTCCACGTTCTCTGCTAGCCACGCTCTGGCCCTTGCCCGGAAACTGTCAATACTTTCCATTAACCAACCTTCATTTCGATTCTTGGATGATTGCGCGGGGTGGTCACGAGGCCGCGTCGTAGAGTTCCTCCAGGTGGGCGCACAGCCATTCCTTATGCTGATCCGGCGTACCTAGGATCCCCCGGTTGCTGGTGGCACGACGGAGATAGAGGTGCAGATCATGTTCCCAGGTGAGACCGATGCCACCGTGGATCTGCGTGCATTCCTGGAGAATCTGCGGGCCGTACGTCCCGATATAGGCCATCGCTGCACTCGTCGTCGTTGCCACTTTGTTCTCGTCGGTCTGTGATGCCACCGCCTCTGCGGCCCCGTTGCAGGACTCGAGCCAAGTCAGCATGTCGGCAATACGGTGTTTGAGTGCCTGGAAGGAGCCAATGGGGCGCCCGAATGCATAGCGGCTTCGCGCGTATTCGACGGTGAAGTCAAAGACTTCCTGCAAGCCGCCTACAGTCTCAGCGCACTGCAGCGCGGCACACAGGTGGAACTGCCTCGCCACCTGCCCGCCAGCTCCACCAATCTCTCCCACGACGGACGACATCGGGACCTGCGTCCCGTCAAAATCGACTTGAGCGTAATCGTGGAGTAGATCCAGCGAGCGCATCCGGCGTACCGAGACTTGCAGACAATCGGACGGGATCATTAGCTGTGTGAGTCTCGAGCCGGTCTTGCCAGTGACTAGGAAGTAGTCGACGTCAGCCCCATATTGGACAAGGGTCTTCCGCCCGCTCACGACCACCCATTCCCCGTCAACCTCCGCCGTCGTCGCCAGATCACCTGGATGCCATCGACCGTCGGGCTCCTCATATGCCCAGGCCGCGGTGACCTTCCCTTCCATCAGAGGTCTGAGGATGGTCTCAGCCTGCTGACCACCTTCCGCCTCAGCCAGCGCTGAGACAGCCACGTTGACGCCGAGGATGGGAAGTGGGGCGAGTACCCGCCCGGCTTCTTCGGCGATGATAGCTATGTCCTCGATGGCACTTCCCGAGATCGACCCGCCGCCAAGTGCCTCCGGTCCGAACATGGCCGCCCACCCCAGCTCGGCGCATCGCGACCACATGTCTTTGTCGAAGCGATTCATTTGACCGTCGGCGATCTGGCGGATGCGGCTGCGGGGGAACCATCGTTGCAGGAACTTGACCCCCGTACTTCGGAAGAACTCCTGGTCATCTGACAGATCGAAACGCAATCCCTCTTCTCCTCGTCTCCCGAGAGCGACCCTCCGGCTCGCGGTCCAGCACGCGAAGCGGCCCGACTCTATAGCCGGCGTCCCATCGCGAGATGGCGTCGTCTAGAGGACGAGTCTGTCCTCCGGGACACCCCCGCCGTCGGTAAGCAGCTATTCGATCCCCACACCGGCCTCCGGCCAACCACGGTCCAAGCGATGAAATTGGTCGGTTGGACAAGCAATCCGTACCGGTCAGCCGGCCCTGGGCGCGTCGGGTGGATTGGTTCGGATTAAGCCAAGGAAGGCCCACTCCGAGCCTACGTCCTTTGAGCAGAGTTGGTCGCTCTCGCCGATACGTCCTGACCCTCTTGCGCGTCCAAGAACGGACCGGGCAATCCGTGGCAACCGAGTATCTCGAACCTTGTTGGACCGTAGGAGCATGGGCTTCGTATGACGGCTTGGGCGAACAGACTTTTGTGCAACTGGACTCATTCGATTTCCCGCTATTCCCTTCCATATTATCACCGAGCACAGGTATTAGAAATGGCCTTCTGGGTAACATCGGAGCACTTTGCGCCGGTTTACCTCTAGGTGCTATGGCGTGCTTCCAAAGCGAATCCGAGGACTCCGTCTGTCAGAAGGGCAGTTCCAAGCCAAACAGCGCGTCATCAGTGAAGCAGCACGGCGTAACTGGCACACCGTCATCAACGGCTGTCGCTCGGATCCAACGCACTGCCAGCTCCGGCCACTGCCCTCCCAGGAACCCAACATTCTCGGCGCATAGGAGCCAGGACGTCGGCCGCGAGACGTTTCCCGTCCCATTTCAGTATCCCAAACTGCACAAAGCGTTCGCGCAGCCCCGCATTGCCTCTGCACCCCTCCTCAGTGTTTGACCTACTGCTACGTCAACGGGGCAAGATCTCCCGGTGGACGTCTACGGGGCGGACAAGGACGATATTGATTACGCTTGCCAAATGAGATTCGTAACTTTTCACTATATGACCTACCAAGGCATAGACTCCGAAAAGGTGATCAAGGACCACGGGGTCGGTTGGGTTGACCTAGCCAACTCATTCTGTGATCCGGTTATCATGGCCGCGAACTACGATGAGTACATCGATCAGGCAGTCTACGCCGAGGAGCTCGGATTCGACGGTGTGGCTGTCAACGAGCATCACCAAACGCCTTTCGGTTCAATGCCAGCCCCAAACATCATCGCGGCGGTCCTGACGCAGCGAACCTCCCGCGTCCGAGTCTGCGTGTTCGGGAACGCTCTTCCCCTCCGGGCAACCCCGCTGTCATCCCTCGAGGAGTACTCGATGCTTGACCTGCTGAGCAAAGGGCGTCTCGAAGCAGGTTTTGTCGTTGGGGGCGGCCCTGAATACTACAGCTTCGCACTGAATCCCACTGACGCCCGCGAGAAGTTCAGCGAGGCGCTGGATTTGGTCCGCCGGGCCTGGTCCGAACCCGGTCCGTTCCGCTGGGATGGCAAGCATTACCAGTTCGACTCAGTGAATCTATGGCCTATTCCCTACCAGCAACCGCACCCACCGATCTGGCTGTGTGGTGTCGGGAGCCCGTCCACGCTTGAGATGTGCGCACGTGAGAACCTCGGGTACCTCGGGGTAAATGTCAATACGGGACCAGCCGATTTCGCCAAGCACTGCCAGATCTTCCGCGACTCCGCGACCAAGCACGGTCACACGCCTGATCCGGGGAAAATCGGGTTTCTATGCGGAATCCATGTGGCAGAGGACGACAAGTCGGCGGAGGAGGAGTTCTTCGAATATTTTCCGCATGGGCACAACCTCGCTCGCGGGTTCGGTGGTCCGGGCAAGACCTTCTTCCCGCCGAACTACATGCCGGCCGCCGGACTCGCCGCATACGAGCGCTCTGTCCGCGAGGCCCTCGACAGTCCGCAGCCGATCCAGCAGGGTATGAATCTCATTGGCAGCCCTGAGAAAGTAGCTCGCGAGCTGATAGCTCGGGTAAAGGACTGTCATGTCGGCAATGCCGTGATCTCGTTCCAGTGGGGCAACATGCCGGCCGACGTGTGTAAGCGAAGCATGAGACTCTTTGCCGAGGAGGTCATGCCGATCGTCCGCGACGAGGCCGATAGATTTCTCGATGACCTCTATCCGCAGAGAACTCGGCCGACGAACGCGACGGTGGCATGGACGGGCATCCAATGACCGCACAGGCATCTGTGATCGACACCCCGACTATGAGCGTCAGGGTCACAACGCTCGGCGATGGCCCCGCCCTCGTCTATCTCCACGACATCCTGCTCGACCATGTCAGCCCAGAAGGAGAAGTACCGCAAGCCTTACAGCTAATAGCCGAATCGCGGGCTGTGCACATGCCGTCGCTCCCTGGTTTCAGCGACCTCGCCCAGCTCGAACAGGTCCGCACAGTCGGTGATTACGTCATGTGGCTCGAGGATGTGCTCGGTGGGCTCGGTCTCGAGCGGCCACACCTCGTCGGCACGGGTCTCGGGGCTTGGATAGCAGCGGAGTACGCTGTGCGGCGCCCTGAAGGCGTCCGGACACTCACCCTTGTCAACGCCTTCGGCCTGCGAGTCGAGGGACATCCGACGGCTCGGTTCTTCTACGCAGCGGCGCCCAACCCACTCGAAGGGCGGCGAGAGGTACGTGAACTCCTCTTCTCGGACCCAGATAGCCCCGTCGCACAGTCCGCCCTGCCCGATTATCCCGAAGACAAGGCGAATGAGCGATTCTTCAACTCGATGCACGCTGCGGCCCGCATCGGCTGGCAACCGCCGACATTCTACGACCTCCGCCTCAGAGACCAGCTGGGACGAATCCAGGCTCCGACTCATGTGGTGTGGGGATCCCGGAACGCCTTGGTTGATGTAGCTCACGGAGAGGCGTACCATACGGGCATCAAGGACTCGACGCTCACGGTAATAGAAGGTGCTGGCCATGCAATCGTCTTGGAGCGACCGGAAGAGTTCGTGAAGGTAATCACCAGTTTCATTGAGCAACACGAACAGTGATGGTCATCCACCGGAATTGACCAACCTCCTGACCCTCAGGGAAACGGTCACTTGCGCAAAACACCCTCGAGGACAAACAATGCCCAACGCAGTCTTCCTCGTCCTGACGAATGCACAGGCACCTGCCTGACATCTTGAAACTGTTTGGATTTCCTCCTCGATTAGGGTCTTGCACGCTCGCGTGGTTTGCGGAGGCACTACGTAATCACCCAAATTCAGAGAGAGTCACAAATGAGGACCAAAGAAGAGCAAATTCAACACTGGCTAGACCACGAAGAGGTAGTCGACTGCATCCGTCGGTGTGCCCGCGGCATGGACCGCCACGACGCCGAACTGATCATGTCTGCTTACCATTCGGATGCGTACGATGATCATGGGACGTTCCGGGGATCGGCTACTGACTTCGTGTCATATGTCAACGGCTCGAATCAATCTGCGGGTGTCCACAGCAAGCTCTTCTCCACTCACCAGCACTACGTGATGAACCAGGTTGTCGAACTCGATGGCAACTTTGCTCACGCCGAAACGTACTACTTAATGTCCGGCCTCCTTCATAGCGGCACCACATCCCTCGTAGGCGGAAGATACCTCGATCGCTTGGAACGGAGAGATGGCCGTTGGGGAATTGTCGTCCGACGAGTAACGCTCGAATGGTCTGCGGATTTGGGCGCTCCGTCGCCCAGGACCGACGAGACCGCCAACATCTTTACGCCGTGGAGTTGGGACCGGCATGACGTTTCGTACGAGCGTCCGCTGACAATCCGGGCTCGAGGCTGACCCTCTCCCCTGTCGAAGCCAGAGCTGACGATTTGCATGACATTCCACCCGACTTGAAGGGTGCTTCATTCATACCTTGGTGGTGCGACGCCATCACATCGCACTATAACCATCAAGCTCGTGTCCACGACGTCGCGCCATCCACGGCCTCGTGGTCACATGTTGACACGGCACTAAATTTATGTCCAACTTTCAGCAGTGATCTACCCCTCGCGTCTGGCTCGGCCCTTACAATAATCGCAGGCTTCCACCATGAGAAGGATGAAGCGGGGTGATACTTTCCAGAAAGAATGTTGGAGAATGATCGGAGGGTCGCATGTCGACTGAACTGACCGAGGTAGTGGGAGGCTTGGGTTTTCTCGAGGCCCCCAGATGGCACGACGGCGAACTTTGGTTCTCTGATTTCCATTCCCGAACCGTCAAAAGCATGAACTCGAAGGGCGATTTCCAGCGACGCGCCTACATTGCCGGACAGCCATCCGGGCTCGGATTCAACACTGACGGCTCCTTCCTCGTGGTGTCGACGCACGATCGTCACCTCTACAAGTGCACCGCTGACGCCAAGGAACTCTTCGCGGACTTAAGTACCGTCTATCGCGGTGGTCTCAACGATATGTTTGTAGATAGCCACGGCCGAGCCTACGTCTCTGCATTCCCTGAGCCCGTGATTGGGCCGGATGACGGATCACACATGGCAGATCCGACTGTTCCTCTCTTTCTGGTTCAGCCCGATGGCAGCGCCGAAGTTGTCGCAGAAGGCCTCCAGATCCCAAATGGAATAGGTCTAACCTCGGATGGCTCCACCCTCGTTATCGCAGAAACCCTCGGTAATCGACTGACTGCATTTACTGTCGCCAAGGATGGAACCCTAGGGGGCCGCAGACTCTTCGCTGACGTCGGCGAGCGGGCACCAGATGGCATCTGCCTTGACGCCAACGGAGGCGTATGGTTCGGTAGCTTCTCCACGTCGGAGTTCGTATTGGTAGAAGACGGCGGTCGAGTCACCCGAGTCATCGAGACCCCGGGGAAATTGGCAGTGGCCTGTGCCTTGGGTGGGGAAGACGGTCGGACTTTGTACTGCATCACGGTCGACAAGGCGACCTTTGATTTCTACCGGGGCCATGGCACCGGAAGTATCGAGATGTGCCACGTGGATATCCCGGCCGTCGACGCTTGACGTCCGATCGAATCCTTGCGCGACATGCAAACTGCAGCAGTTTGGATAAGAGCCCGCGCTCTGGTGCGGCTGGGGCGTGCTCGCCCACAACGCCACCAAGATCACCGCGCTCGTCGAGGAACGAGAAGAAAACCGAAGCACTTGTCAACCAACGGTCCGTGGACCATGCCGACCACCACCACCCACGAAGACCGCCGCCCCTGACCCCGTCCCGCTCTTCTTCGGTCGCGCATCGAATGCCCGAAACGGCAGAAAAGCGGGGCGAAAACGATCGGAGTGGTCGGGATCGGCCGCTGACGAAGATCTGCCTACCTCTCAGGATGGTTAGGGCGTCGCGCCAATGTCGACTTTTTCAGGTCGAAGTAGATTAGCCGGCCATCATGTGATGGGACATCTCTCCAGCAAGGCGGGTGTATGCCGTCCGGCGCCGCCAGGTCCAACGATCGCCAACTTGCTCGAAGTAGTCCTCGTACCATCCTGAGAAGATGCATCGGATCTCCGTCTCAATCAGCTGGAAGACGAGAATTTGACGTCCATGCGCTCGCCCGATCTCCCCCATCTTCAACTTCAACAATGACATTCGGATTCGCATGCGTCGTGCCCGGCGTGCCATCGGGATATATCTTCAGCCGTTCAGAGAAGAACCGACCGATCTCGCGCCCCGGTAACGATAGGCCCAAGCTCGGAATCACATATTCACCATCACGAAATAATTCTCCCACTTCTTCGAAATCGCCATCGTCCACCAGCTTCGAGTACCGATAGATCAGATTAAGGATGCATCCTCGTGGCTCCACGATCGCTCACCTTCCCTGGCGTAGTCCGAGCCTGCTTTTGGCGCGTCCAACGTGACCCATCGGACGGTCCGAACGACATGCTAACGAGTGGACGCACGGCACCCAGCGGGCGTGCCAACTGTCACTGCACAATCGATTGGCATGAGGTCAAACAGAGTTTGTCCTAGAGCATCGAACGCATTGCTTCCCATCAGGACGTGCACCAATTGGCAGCGCGGTTGACACCAAGAAACTTGGTGGCCATTGGGGATCTCTTCGTACCCGACGTCGATGCCGGTTCCGAGTGCGGCATCGGACGTTCAACCATTCGCGATTTTTATCGAGTTGCTGTCGAAGTTCTGCCGCAGTATCCATCTGATTTTTGGGTACGTGATTGACACTTCTTAAACGATGACCACCGCACGGGTTCGTCTATTGCCGTGCGGAGCACGAGCAGGGTTCGAATCGGGGCATCTGGGTGGCACGCTACGACGACGATTACGAATGGCAGGAAGGCAGCTGGTACTTCAGGCGCTGCCGGCCACGTGCCTCCTACGCAACCGAGGTCGTCTCTTGGCCACGGGAACAGGGCTCTCTTCAAAGTGGGAGCTCCAGTACACCGGACAACGCCACTACCCGGTATCACCGCGACCTTACCGGGATCATCCACCAACTTCCGCCGGTACTGGGCCGATTCCAGCCGAGCACGTCCACGCCGTTGCCGTAGATCCCGTCGATACCTAGAGTTATTTTCGAGGCCCGCCGCGGTGACGCTGCCGCAACACCGGCAGACTCATTGCAGTGTGGGGCTCGGTTCCGCTGTAGCTCCTATCCGCGACCTCGCGACAAGGGCGGGCTATCGCGATCCATCACTGAATGACTACAATAATTGGCGTTGTTCTGAACAGCTATTGAGTAACGGCGCCGCAGCCCAATCACCCGAACAATGGAGGATGGACGGAATGGCCAAAGTCTTGGCTGTACTATACGACGATCCGGTCGGTGGCTACCCGACCACGTATCCACGAGATCTCATCCCGACAATCTCGTCGTATCCTGATGGCCAAACGGCCCCTTCGCCCCGTCAGATCGACTTCATCCCCGGTCAGTTATTGGGGAGCGTGACCGGTGAGTTGGGTCTTCGAAGCTTCCTCGAAGGAGCCGGTCATACCCTGATCGTCACTTCCGACAAGGATGGGCCAGATTCTGTGTTCGGAAGAGAGCTTCTTGACGCCGACGTGGTGATCTCTCAACCATTTTGGCCTGCGTACCTAACAGCCGAGCGGATCGCCAAGGCGCGCAATCTCAAGTTGGTCATCACCGCCGGTATCGGCTCCGATCACGTCGACCTCCAGGCGGCCATCGCACGCAGAATCACCGTGGCGGAAGTCACTTATTCCAACAGCATCAGCGTAGCTGAACATATAGTCATGATGATCTTGGCACTTGTCCGGAATTACCTTCCATCCTACGGATATGTGTTGAGAAGCGGTTGGAACATCGCTGATTGCGTGGAGCGTTCCTACGACCTTGAGGGCATGGCCGTAGGGACCGTCGCGGCAGGTCGGATAGGCCTTGCCGTTCTGCGGAGGCTGCAGGGCTTCGATGTCCAGCTACACTACACCGATCGGCATCGACTCTCGATTGAGGTGGAGCGCGCTTACGGCTTGACGTTTCATTCGACAACGGCCGATATGGTGCCCCACTGTGACGTTGTAACGATCAACGCGCCACTTCACCCCGAAACGGAGAACCTATTCGACGATTCGTTGATTGCCACGATGAGGCGGGGTGCCTATATCGTGAACACCGCAAGGGCAAAGATCTGTAGTCGTGACGCTATCGTTCGGGCGCTACAGAGCGGTCAGCTCGCTGGGTACGCAGGTGACGTTTGGTTTCCCCAGCCACCTCCAAACGATCATCCCTGGAGGACCATGCCCCACCATGCAATGACGCCCCACATCTCGGGATCATCTCTTTCTGCCCAAACCAGGTATTCGGCAGGTACGAGAGAAATTCTAGAGTGCTGGTTCGACAACCGGCCCATTCGGGACGAATACCTGATTGTGGACTCCGGTCAGCTGGCCGGCGCAGGAGCCCACGCCTACAGCGCAGGAAACGCAACGAGTGGTTCCGAGGAGGCTGCCAAGTTCCAGCGCTAGGTAACGGCGTCCAACTGGCGTTTATCGCTAGTTGGCCAATGGCGCCCCATAGTTGACCTTTCGACCACGAGGACCACCAAGCTCTCCGGGCCCAGCCCTCAGAGCGCCTTAACGCCCGCCTCGGCCACTTGCTGGTCCTGTTCAACGGTCCCACCGCTTACTCCGATCGCGCCGATGACTCGTCCGTTACGAACCAACGGGATGCCGCCAGCAAAGATGATCAACTTGCCGCCATTACTTGCGTGTATTCCAAAGAGCGGCTGATTGGGCTGTGAGAAGCTGCCGAGCGTACGCGTGTCCATATCGAAAGCACGAGCCGTATAGGCCTTGTTCTGGGCGATGTCGATGGATCCCAGCCAAGCGCCGTCCATGCGGGCAAAGGCGGTGAGATTGTTTCCCTCATCGACCACGGCAATATTCATTGGGACCTCAATCTCTTCGGCCTTCTTACGAGCGGCGGCGACGACCGACCGCGCCGCGTCGAGTGTCATTGCCTCCGTCCCCTTGTCCGTCTCGGCCTCCTTCGCTGCTTGGATTGGCTCCCCGACACCCACAGCCAACACGGGCTCCATCATCAAACGCACGTACGGAGTCATGAACAGGGCAGACAAATTGTGTCCGGCTTCCTGCATGAGTGGGCCCGAGGCGTGCCGTTCCGATCCAGCGGCGGTGAAGTACTCGTACATGACGTAGCGGCCTGGAGTGTCCAATCGGTGCACCGTGTAGGTCTTGACGTCTCCGGTAGGAAACTCCTCCTGTTCCATGGCGGCGAAGATGTCGGCCATGGCCAGCTCGGCCTTTTCCGCGTCGAGAGGGTGCACCTGGAACGTGAACACCACGGCGACGTCGCTCACCGATGGTTTGAAGTTGGAATCCTGATGTCCGGCAATGGGTTCGCCGGTTCCTACTGCGTGGAATGGCTTCATAACGACTCGGTCATATGGTTTGACCATCAGCGAGGTCAGCTGAGCGCCGGCCTTCATCATCAGCCGACCCGACGAGTGTCGTTCCGATCCAGCGACGGTGAAGTACTCGTACATGATGTAAGTACCGGGCTCATCGATCACCCGGTGGACTGTGTAGGTCTTCACATCTCCGGTGGGAAACTCCTCTTGCTCCATCGCCGCAAAGATGTCCGCCATGGCGCTGTCCGTTTCATCCATGTTATTTTCATCAACCCAGAACGTGAACACACATCCGACATCGGTGCTCATCATCGGTCTTTACCTCCACGGCGTTGATTGACCTTAGAAAGGTTAACGCGTGAACGTCCGAGGCCACAATTGACACGAGCTGGTTAGCGTCCGGTGGCTGGTCAGGGCGCAAGTGGGACAACGAATGGCAGGTACGTTCTTGAAGCGACGGGTGGTAGTTGGACACGTGGGAATCGTATCCATTCCTAGATTGGGAGTAACGTGGCGACGCTAGGGCTGAGGGGCTGGCCGATTTCTGCGGTCAACGTTTGCGGGGTGGACCAGCGCGCGCCGACCCTCGCGGTGCAGTCTGTCTACAGTCTCGCGGGAGGGGAAGTCGCGGTGCACGAAGACGAGTACACGATCATCGAAGACGTGGTGGCACCGGGACCCGAAGGGGACACCCACCATCTAATCGACTACGAGACGCAGGAACTGGTCTCGAGATTGTGGTCGGCGTACCTCGCTCGGACGCGCGAGGGGCTCGACCGAGGCGGCGCCAGGCCGATGATGCGCCGCTTGAACTGCGTGCTCGACAACGAGGCATTCGCTGGGCAGAAGCTGCAGCGCGGGATACGCGCCACCGGTCGCTCGCGTCGCTCGTGCACCTTTGCCGCCGGCCTCTGGCACCTCGACGACGGCCGAATGGTAAACACCTGCGAGATGGTGACGGTCTTCGTCGAGCCGGGCAAAGGCGCTGTCGAGATTCCCGCCGACTTCTGGGCTGCGGTCGAAGCGATCGAAGGGCGCAGAATTCCGATCGCCGAGAGCTGATGCCCAGGGATTCACCGACGCGAGCCGACTGGTCCCCACTTCTTCGGGACGATCCTCACCGGACCGCCGGCCCCGCGCTCACCACCGCCCTCGTCTGGCAAGGGCGTCGCGAGACCTATCGCGACTACAACGCAGCGGTCAACCGGGTCGGCAACGCGCTCCGCGACACGCGGGGACACCGCCGGGATCGTACGCTCTGTCCCGAGTCCAACCTGCACGGATCCAATGGCCGTCAGTGGGGAATTCCTAATGGCTGTTGACACTGGTGCGCTCACCACGGCGCAACACCTTGCGCATCAGAGGGCTGGCCCTGGGCCGATCACCTCGTGGCGGCCTTCACTCGACTGCCGAACTGATCTAGCGCCTGACCACGTTCCACCGTTCCTCTTGTCGCACGACACCGAACACGCCCGTCGATCGGGCGTGGACATCTTTAGCAGCCTTGCCCATTAAGCAGGGCCGACTCGCGATATCCGCAATCCATGACCGGAGCTAGACATCCCACTCCAACGGGAGGTTCTCCATCGCCAATACGCCTCGGTGGTAGAGGATGCGCTCATTTTCGACAACCCGATAGTCGGGGATGGCCTCGTGCCACAACTCAAGCCCGACTTCAAGCTCGTGGCGAGCCAGGTGCGAGCCCAGACAGCGGTGGGGGCCAGCACCAAATGCGACATGTCGGTTGTTGGGTCGATCGAAGTCGACGACCATAGGATCGGTGAACTCCGCGCTGTCCCTATTAGCATCAGAGATCAAAACCTTGATTCGGTCGCCAATTTGCATCTGGGAGCCGCCGACTTCGACGTCTTGGGTAACGCGCCGCTGCGGATTCGCCACCGAGAACCGCCGGAGGAACTCCTCGACCGCCGGGCGAATCACCGCGGGGTCTGCCGTGATTAGATGGCGGAGATCAGGATGATCAGCTAGGTAACGAAGGGACCACCCGATGTTTGAGGGTAGGGTGTCGAGGCCACCCAGAAACACAGTCGAAGCAAGGTTGACCGCGACGTCGAGTTCAGCCAGCTCGCCGTCGATGGTACCGGTGGCGATCGCGCTCAGCAGATCCTCCGCAGGATCTGCTCGCTTGAGCTCGATCTGCTCCTGGACGATCCCCCGGATCCTATTCCATGGCTCCTCCTGCTCGGCGAGACTGCTGTTGAGATAGGTATGAGCACATTGACGAAACTCCTCGCTCCGGTCTGGTGGCAGGCCAAAAAACGCTGTGAAGATTGCGATCGGGTACTTGCGCGCAAAGTCGGCGACGGCGTCGCAACGCCCCCTGGAGACAAACGAGTCAATCAGCTCTTTGCACACCAGACGCATGTTCTTTTCGAGCGGCGCCACCTTTGCGGGAGTCATACTTGGTAACAAGATGCTGCGGTACTTCTGCAGTTCCGGTGGGTCGGAGAACGACGGCAAGAGGGGATGCTCCATCTCATAGCCCTCGGGAGTCTGGTTGACGGATGAGAATGTTACGGGATCCTGCAAGATCCGCCGAGCATCGGCAAAGCGTGTGACTACCCAAGCACCGCCGTTAGCTTCAGTCCAGAACGGGGCCGACTCAGCGAACTCCGCGTGATAGACGAATGGGTCATCCTCGACGAACGCTCCCCCTTCTTCGAATTCCCGTGCTGGGGGCTTGGTTACCGACATTTCTCCCTCCCTTTGTGGTCCCACGTATTGTTCGTGTAGACGAGCGTCATCGTGGGTTGAACGCCTCCAGTTCCTGCTCACAGCCGAGCTTATCGACCGTCACGGAAGCCCCGGAGGAAAGTGGACACACGACAGTGGTTTGACTCAAACCGGACATTTCAGCCTTAACCCCACCATAGAGCTGTACCACACATTCGCTCCTCTGGCCGAGACCATTGCTCATGACCAGTTCCACGTTGGGTCTCGCTTCTCAAGGAAGGTACGAAGTGCTTCCGCTGATCGCTGAACCCCTCAACCGGCTTGTGTAGTCATTCTCGGTCCGATATCCCTCTCCATCATGTCGTCGCCCTCGATGCGCACGACGGACTCCTTTGCAAGTCAGCGCTGTCTGACGCTTAGTCGAGAGCATCGCAGCCAGTTCACCCGCACGCGCTTCCGCACATCCCAGACAACAAACTAATCGATACCGCCCACCCGATAATTTTCCGATGCCGTGAGGCTCCCCAGAATTTAGTGGACACCTGACAAGCTGACCTTTGGTCGGCTGGAAGGATGTTCGATTATGGGAGCTACGAGGCGTAAGTTCACGCTGGAGTTCAAGACCGAGGCCGCGCACCGCGTGATCGATACGGGAAGAACGATTGCCGAGGTGGCCGCCGAGTTGTCGGTGGTGGACAGCTCGTTGGCCCGATGGGTGCGCGATGAGCGTCGCCGTCTGGAAACGGTGGCTGGGTCCTCCGATGAACCGTTGAGCGCGACAGAGCGGAGCGAATTGTTGCGACTGCGACGCCAGGTGGCCGAGCAGGACAAGGACCTGGCCTTCTTGGGAAAAGCTGCCGCGTACTTCGCTTCAAATCCACCAAAGCAGAAAGATTTGCGTTGATGGCCGCCGAGTGCGCGAACTTCGAGATCACCCGCATGGCCCGCCTGCTGGAGGTCTCCACGGCTGGCTACTACCGCTGGAGGGCGGCTCAGGACCGCTCCCCGTTGCCGAGCGAGGTGCGCCGGGCCGATCTCGACGCCAAGATCATCAGCTTCCACAAGAGCTCCGACGGCACCTACGGCGCCCCTCGAATCACCCTCGACCTGCATGAAGCCGGGGAGCGGGTGAGCGCCAACACGGTGGCGGCCCGCATGGCCAGCCTCGGGATCGTGGGGGTCAGCCCACGGCTGTTCAAGGTCACCACCACCCCCGACCCCAGCGCCACCTACCCGCCAGACCTGGTGCACCGCGACTTCCATCCCGAGGGCATCGACCAACTGTGGACGTCAGATCTCACCTACCTCACACTCGGAAGCGGCGAGGCCTACCTGTGCGCCGTCCGCGACGAAGGGTCATCTCGGGTGCTCGGGTTCTCAGTGGCCGATCACATGCGGACCGAGATCGTCCTCGAGGCGTTGGAGCAATCGACAGACACCCGATTCGGCCAGATGGCGGGAACGGTGTTTCATACTGACCGAGGTAGCCAATTTTCAGATCGCAAGGTGGCCGAGTTCTGCGAGGCTGCCGGTCTGGTTCGTTCCATGGGTGCCACCGGCAGCTGCTATGACCACGCCAGCGCCGAGAGCTTCTGGTCGATCTTCAAAACACGAGTACTTCTACCGACACACCTTCGCCACCATCGACGAACTCCGAGCCGGGATCAGTCGCTACATCAACTTCTACAACCACCAGCGTCGTTGCGCCAAGGCCGACAATCTCAGCCCCATCCGCTACGAGTTAACGTTGGCCCACAAGCAACAAGCCGCATAAACCGTGTCCACAATTTCTGGGCAACCTCACCGGAATCGACTCGCCCATAAGCAATATTCGGCAGGTTCTATTCGAACCGACAAGCCGCAAAGCTTTGCTGGCTCCGTCTAGAGCGTCGACATTGATCTCTGTCGACCCGAAGGTGGCTCGTTCGCTTGCGACAACTAGACCCCGTACTCCTACCAGGCCGAAAACGACACCGATTGCTGGCCGTCAATAGCGCCGACAACCGGTCCAAGGCATTCCCATAAGAGCGTTGCGCCTGGCGCCATTCCCACGCTGGATCAAGTTCTGCTCGAAGATCAACGGTATTTGCGTCCCTCTCGCAACCGGCAATCTCGCTGAAGTCCAGGGTTCCGCAGAACGCTCTATCGCCGACAGCGCTGAGGACTACCGATGAGATGTCCCGATCCTGCGACAGCGCATCGAACATCGACCACAGCTTCTCGCATCATCATTTTGTTGACGGCGTTGACAGGCGGCTGGTCCCAAACGTACGACGGCATACCCTGCGCAACGATCGATGTCGGGGTCCCGAAGAAGCACCTGCTGGCCACAATTCAGCACACCGCCGACCCGAATCCGTAATGACATCCTCACACGAGCCCGATCACACGACGTGCAGTCGGATGGACGGTGAGGGATAGAGTGATTCTCACCTCGGCCCCTCGTTGGCCTGACAGCAACCACCTGACAGCAACCATAGGTCGGGACACGGCAATTCGTTTCGAAAGACAGCCTGTCGAAGCCAGGTATGTTAGTTCCTCGGACAATAGCTGGCCCCAATTGAAACGCTCGGATCCTTTGGACGTCCAGACCTTCGCGAGGTGGAATCGATATGTACATCGGGACAGTAATTCCTCAAACCGAAATAGGTTCTGAGTGTGCTCATCTGATCTGGCCCCACTTCTGAGGGTTGTGCTCGTCTGATTTGGCCCCACCTCGAGCACGGCGCCAGGATCCACCACCACGGCGGTCGGTGATCTCACAGTGGGTAGATGGCGAGGTCACGAGTGGAACTGTTCGAAGAGATTCGCAAGGCGCACGACCGCGAGGATCTGGGTGTCCGGGCGTTGGCCATCCGGTTCGCAGTCCATCGACGGGTCGTCCGTCAGGCTCTGGAGTCACCGATCCCTCCGCCTCGAAAGGCGGTGGTGCGCCCGGCGCCGTTGCTCGATCCGTGGAAGCCGACGATCGACGGTTGGCTAACCGACGACGAGAAGGCGCCGAAGAAGCAGCGCCACACGGCTCGGCGGGTCTATCAGCGTCTGATCGAAGAGCACGGTGCGACATCGGTGAATCGACCGTGCGGCGTTACGTGGCCGAGGTGAAGGCTCGACGGCCGGTGGTCTTGGCGCAGGTCAATGTGCCTCAGTCGCATCCGGCTGGTGAAGAGGCCGAAGTCGACTTCGGCCAGATCAGCTTCGAGCTTTCAGGCGAACCAGTCATCGGTCGCATGTTCGTCATGCGTCTTTCCGCATCGGGGAAAGCCTTTCACCGGATCTACGCCAACGAGGCCCAAGAGGTCTTCATCGACGGCCACGTCCGAGCCTTCGAGCAATTCGGCGGGGTGCCGGGCCGCATTCGCTATGACAACCTCAAGCCCGCCGTCGTCCGGGTGCTCAAAGGCCGGGATCGCAAAGAGACCGAGCGCTTCGTGGCCATGCGCAGTCACTACGGCTTCGACTCGTTCTTCTGCCTCCCTGGCATCGGAGGCGCCCACGAAAAGGGCGGCGTGGAAGGCGAGGTTGGGCGCTTCCGCCGGCGCCACCTGGTCCCGTTACCCAAGGTCGAGACCCTCTCCGAGCTGAACGAGTTGATCGCTCTGGCTGACGCCGCCGACGATGCCCGCCACATCTTTGGCCACGTTCACAGCGTCGGCACCGAGTTTGCCCAGGAACTGTCGGCACTGCGCCCGTTGCCGTCCGAACGCTTCGAGATGATGCTGGCTCTGCACCCACGGGTCGACCACAAGTCCCGCGTCAGTGTGCGCCAGTGCTTCTATTCGGTCCCGGCCCGCTTTGTCGGACGGCGCATCGACGTCTATCTCGGTGCCGAGCACGTCGAAGCCCGTGAGGAAGGACGACTGGTCGCTCGTCATGAACGAGCTGTGCGCAAAGGGACCGAACAGCTCTGCCTCGACCACTATCTCGAAGTACTGAACTACAAACCCGGTGCCTTGGCTGGCGCCACCGCCCTTTCGGCAGCTCGGGCTTCGGGTTCATTCACCGCTGTCCACGAACGGTTCTGGAGCGCCGCCCGTCGAAAGTTAGGAGACGCGGCCGGGACCAGGGCCCTGATCGAGGTGCTGTTGGCCCATCGCAACGTCCATCATCAGGTGCTCGTCGAGGGAATGGAACGGGCCCTCTCCGCCGGCTCGGTCGACCCAGCCGTGGTCCTGGTCGAAGCCCGTCGATCAGGTGAGGGCAGGCGTTCGATTCCCCTTCCCATTGGGTCCTTGCACCTCTTTGACCGCCCGATGCCCGTGCTGTCTCCCTATGACGAACTGCTCGAGGTCAACTCGTGACCAAGATCTCCGACACCGCCGCTGTTGCTTCCATCGGAGCGGCCACAAGAGAGCTGCGACTCCCGATTGTTCGAACCGAAGCGGCGCGCCTCGCTGAAGCGGCTCAACGGGACCGTCTTTCACATCTCGGTTACCTGGCCGACGTGCTGGCCGCCGAAGTCGACGAGCGAGCTGAACGTCGTCGGGGCCGACGGGTCACCGAGGCCCGCTTCCCGCGGATCAAACGCCTCGGCGACTTCGACGTCACCGCCAACCCAGGAGTCAACGCCGAGACCGTCTCCTTGTTGGCCTCGTGCACCTATCTCGACCGGGGCGAACCGGTCGTCTTGTTGGGAGACTCAGGAACCGGCAAGTCGCATCTCTTGATCGGCATGGGCCTGGCCGCGTGCGAGTTGGGCAAACGGGTGCGTTACGTCACCTGCGCCGGATTAGTCAATGAACTGGTCGAAGCCCAAGACGAACGCCGACTGGCTCGATTGGTGGCCCGCTATGGGCGACTCGACCTGCTCTTGGTCGATGAACTCGGCTATGTCCAGCTCGACACCCGAGGGGCCGAGTTGCTCTTCCAGATCCTGACCGAGCGTGAAGAGAAGGCATCAGTTGCCATCGGCTCGAACCTGCCGTTCTCAGAGTGGGGCCAAGTGGTCACCGATCCCCGCCTGGTTGCCGCCATTGTCGACCGGGTGACCTTCAATGGCCACATCGTCGAGACCGGGAGCGAGAGCTTCCGTCTGGCCACCACGCGAGCCAAGCGCACCAGAGGCAAGGCGACCTGATTCAGCGCACCTTTTGCATCAACGCGTTGGCGCTGGCCACGTCGAACTCGGTCGGGTCGAAGGGACCGTCGACCCATTCGACCATCCGATCGTGTTCTTCGTGCTCGGGATCGGTCACCGCCTCGAGGAATTCGCTGTAACCCCAAGTGCCACCGACGTCGTCGGGCGGGCATGCGTTCTCGCCGTCAAGACAGACGCCGAACTTCAAGCCGAAGTAGGACCAGGTCAGATCCTCGACGACCACATCGTGTTCCCAGCTGTCGCCAAAGTCGTATTCAAAGACGAAGCGTCGTTCTTCTCGGAGAGCCTGGAGGACGGTCACGCCCTTTTCGTCGATCTCGCCCTCGGGATAGTCGTCGAAGCACATCCCGATTCGCTTGTCCCCGATCAAAAAGGCGTGCAAGTGCGAGTTGTTCCAGCCCATGGCGGCCAGCAGGATCGGACTGAGCTTCGCCATCCGGATGCTCCCAGGGACCAGGATCCTCCGCCAGACCACGGGGTTCACATCCCTGAGCTGGATCCGCAGACGGAACACACTTTGGCCGGGAGGTTGGGGGGCATTCGGAGCCATGCAGCGAGGTTATGCGAGCAGGCGCTCCTCGCTCAGAACCCCAGGGGGTGGGGCCAAGTTAGATGAGCACGGTGGGGGCCATTTCAGGTTGACATTCCCATAGGTTCCGATCCGGATCGGGTGGCGTCCTTCGTTAGAACGGCTGAAGAACTCGGCTACTTTCATGTCCTGGCGTACGACCACGTTCTTGGCGCTCACCCAGATCGAGAGCCGGCGCTGTGGGGTCCGTACAGCCATGAAACGACGTTCCACGAACCGCTGGTCTTATTCGGTTACTTGGCGGCTATGACGGACACCATCGAGCTAACGACCGGCGTAGTCATCCTGCCGCAACGGCAAACGGCCCTTGTGGCCAAACAGGCCGCCGAAGTGGACCTCCTCTCACGGGGGCGCCTAAGGCTGGGCGTCGGTATAGGTTGGAACCCCGTTGAGTATATGGGCCTCGGCCAGACGTTCACGGACCGAGCCGACAGGCTCGAAGAGCAGATAGACCTCCTCCGGCGACTCTGGAGTGAGCCTCTCGTAGACTTCTCAGGGTCCTGGCACCGGATCGACCGAGCAGCCTTGGCCCCCCGCCCACTGAGGAAAGTTCCGATCTGGTTTGGGGGCTTTTCCCAACCGGCGTTTCGTCGGGCAGCGCGCCTCGGTGATGGTTTCCTCGTTTTCACTAATCCCGAATCAACGGTCAGAGCGCTTCGTAGCAATCTTGATCAGTTGGATCGTGACCCTAACACGTTCGGCATTGACATTGCTGTCAGCTATAAGCCCGACGATTACCGATCCTGGGCGGCGGACGTTGAGCGCTGTATCCAGCTTCGTACCGACAGAATTACGTTGAACGTGCTGGGCTTTGATCTTGATTCGCACAACCATGCAATCGAAAGGTACTGGTCGTGGATCACAACCCACTACGGTGATGTCATCACTAGGGCTCCAGCCCCTACATGAGGCTCCTCCCCCCTTGGGATACCTCACAAACGCCCACTCTCGCCGCCTCAATAAGCGGTCAAGGGGCTCTCCACTTAACCGGAGTAGGGCAGCAAGGAGCGGCGCCAGGGCCGATCTGAAGCCGGGCGGTCAAGGCTGGGCGGGTGACCTGTCGCGCGCGGCGGCTTTGGCGCCTCGTTCCGCGGCCGCGGATGGGCGACGAGGTTGCGGTAGCGCACCGGGTCGTGGGCGACGGCGAGCTCGAGGACCCGATGGAACACGAGCCCGCGGCTGCGCGAGTTTCGACGGTTGAAGCGGAACACGAACTCGTTTAGGTAGCTCTCGAGATGCTCGCGGTCCACCGCTCCTTGATGGGTGCTCAGCAGCCAGCGCTTGGCAAGCGAGGCGACGCGATGAACACCGGGCAGGAGCGCGCCTGGGTCCTCGCCGCGGGCGCGTGCCGCACGCTGGCTGCGCCGGTCGTGAACGTAGCCGAGCTTGTCGATGCCGCGGTAGCCCAGCCACGCGTCGGTGACCACTGTCGCGCCTGGCTCGACGTGGTCGGTCACGAACGGGTGCAGCGAAGCCGAGGACCCGTCGGTGAGGA
Source organism: uncultured Acidimicrobiaceae bacterium (assembly GCA_963779735.1). Lineage (GTDB taxonomy): Bacteria > Actinomycetota > Acidimicrobiia > Acidimicrobiales > RAAP-2 > Bog-473. The sequence continues at coordinate 988 of CAVZZJ010000006.1, read as the reverse complement.
TCCCCATGCGGCACCGGCCAAGCCCGTTGGCATCTCTCAGCTCGACAGCAATGCCCACCAGGGCTTTCTTGCCCTTCGCCCGGCCGCCGCTCAGCCCTGGCTCCTCGCCGCCGATATAGGTCTCATCCACCTCCACCGTGCCGCTGAGACGATCGCGGCCGGGGCGCACGAGCGTCGAGCGCAGCCGGTGCAACATCGCCCACGCTGTTTGATAGGAGCCGATCTCGAGGGTGCGTTGCAGGCTGAGGGCGGAGATCCCGTCTTTGGCCGTCGCGAACGACCAGCAGGCGCTGAACCACACCGTGAGCGGCGTCCGCGTCCGATCGAAGATCGTGCCGGCCGTCACCGACGTGCGATACGAGCAGGCCGCGCACATCAGCCGTCCGTCGCCGAGCCTCCACCCGCCGCCATGCCCGCATTCCGGGCAGACGAAGCCGCCGGGCCAGCGCAGCCACTCGAGGTAGTCGAGGCAGTCGGCGTCGGTCGAGAACCAAGCCTGGAACTCGCCGACGGACCTGGGGTAGTCCAAGCCCGATCGGGGATGAACCGGTGTCCCTGGGACCATGGCCGGACCTTACTCCGGTTAAGTGGAGAGCCCATAGCGGTCATCTTGCGCCGACGATCTCCGACGATGTCTTCCATCGTCTGCTCGATGACGAAGCGGTTCAAAGTCCCGGTTCCTCGGCCGTCTTTCGCTGCCGCTTGACAGGAGCAACAAGGAGACCCGGTGACATCAACCCGTTCATCGAGGCGGAGAAGGCTGAGCAAGAGGGCAACGTCGCCAAGGCGTCCCACCTGCTCGGGGTCTCCCGGTCTGCCTACTACGAGTTGGCCCAAGGGCACGCCCTCGGCGAGGGAACTCTCCGACGCCAAACTCTCTGACAAGGTCGTCGACATCTGCACCAAGAGCCGCCGCACCTACGGGCACCGAGAATCACCACCAGGCTGGCCGAGGACGGCGTCCGGATCGCCAAGAAGCGTGTCTGAC
>CAVZZJ010000005.1:0-155969 GCA_963779735.1 uncultured Acidimicrobiaceae bacterium | reverse complement strand
AGATTAGGGCATAGGAAAGTATCGATCCGGACCGATAGGAGGAGTCGATTGAAATCGCCACCACTCTCTGACGTAGCGATAGTCGGCGTTCACAACACCAAGCAGTCTCGATACCTGCCGGGTAGGAACTCCATGTCCGTTGCCTTCGAGGCGGGATTCGGGGCTCTTTCTGATGCCGGATTGTCCCCGAGCCAGCTCGACGGAGTCGCTGGGCCGCAAAGTGGCGAGTTCATCTATCAGACGGGGATCGGGCCCGCATGGTTCAGCCAAAATGGACTGGGCATCCCGACGTTGCTTGACAGCGCCTTTGCGATTCAGTCCGGCATGGCCTCCATGGTGCTGGTGATGTCAGGTACCGCCGGTCGATATACGGCACGCGAGGCGACGGCTCCCTGGACCCGACCCAGTAATGAGATGGTTGAACCGTTTGGGATGTTCACCGCGGCACAATTTGCGCTGGTCGCGCAACGTTATCTCTACGAGTACGGCGTACCAGCTGAGGCGCTGGCCGCTGTCGCCGCGACGATTCGCAATAACGGGCATGTCAATCCAGATGCTCTGTACTACGGCAAAGGCCCGTTCACCCTGGAAGACATATTGGCGAGTCGCCTCATTGCGGAGCCGTACCATTTGCTCGACTGCGCATCCACCTCGGAGGGTGGCTCGGCAGTTGTCTTGACACGCGCTGATATTGCACGGGGAATGTGTGAGAGACCCGTCTATCTCCTGGCCGCTGGGGCGGAACAGCTCGGGCCGGCGTATCGCTACCCACCCCGTCTCGATCTGGCCGGACGCAAGGATCTGACTCTCCAGAATCTGGGCAAGAGGATATTCGAGAGGGCCCTGGGTCAGGCCGGGTTGGAACGTGCGGATATCGATGTGTTGGAGCTCTATGACCCGTTCTCGTATGAGATCATCCGCCAGCTTGAAGCCTTCGGATTCTGTGGCGTCGGAGAGGGAGGCGATTTTGTGCTCGAGGGGAACATCGGATCTGAGGGTGAGTTCCCAGTTACCACTGATGGCGGCACGATGTCATTCAGCCACCCTGGTGAGACAACCCAAAAGTTACAACGAGTCATCCGTGGCGTCCAACAGTTGCGAGGGACGTGCAAATCCAATCAAAAGTCAGGCGCAGAGATCGCACTGTGTTCGGGGGGAGGATCGGGTCCAGTCTTCATCGATCTCTTGCTGCTCTCTGGCACCCAACCAGAATGAGCACGGCCGTCTTCATCGGGGATCGCGAGGCTGCCGCTTCATTTTTGCAGGGGCAGGTAGCCGACTTGTGGATGACCAAGAACCTGGCCCCATCGACGTTTAAAAATGGTAAGCCGGAGGACCGAGCGATCGGTCCGAACGCATGTTCGCTTGCAATTATCTGAAAGCACCTCTGATCTGCGCCCACAACCGCTACGGAAGACGTAACTACCGTTGCACCACGTTGCAGTTTGTCTCACACGAAGCATGGGGCCACTGGCGCGAGGGTATCGGACGCTGATTGCGCGGTCGATCTGACGCAGGCATCTCGGCCGCTAGCAGCGGGAGCAAGCATTTGGCCGTCCGAACTCTGAAAAGGGTGTCATTGACCCGGCCGATCTGGGCGCCCTAGGGGAGAAAGAAGTCGCTCCCAGGCCGTATACGGGGAAACCCTCGGATGGTGTAGGGCGGAGAAGGTTGTGCTCACGCCAGGATCCGTACGAAGAGGTCTCACTCCTATGGTGACCGGTGCGCCTGGACCCAGGCGGACACGTCTTCGGCCATGGCGCCTGGGTCCTCCAAGGGCCCGAAGTGGCCAAGACGGGGTCGCTCGATGAGCTTGCCATGAGGGAGAGCGTCGGCGATGACTGGAGCGAAGGCCCCGGGCCCAACTCCTTCCGGGCGTCCGACTACAACGGCTACCGGAATCTCGACTGCAGCGACGTTGCCCCACGCGCCACTCGTCGCAGCGTGACGAAAGACCTCGGCTTCAATGGACGGCCGGCACCGCAACGTGACGGAGCCGTCCGGATCAGACGAGAATCCGCCGGCGACATAGGCCCTGAGAGCATCGGGATGCAGCCGGTCGAGAGGCGGCTTCGACCGATAATTCTGATAGGCCCGCTCCAGCGAGTCGAAGCGTTCGCGACGCCGGGCTGCCCCCTCAGACATCGTGTTGTCGCCATCTGGCAGTCCGTCCTCGGTCGGGACGATGACTGGCTCGTAGAGCCACAACGAACGAAATACGTCGGGTCGTCGTGCCGCTGCCAGCACGAGTGCCGCTCCACCCATGGAGTGGCCGATGCCATGAAGTGGTCCAATCGGGAGGCGATCGCTGCCCAGGGCCGCCACGATGTCGTCGGCCATACCCGACCACGCCAACCCGGCTCCCGGAGGCAACTCGGACGCACCATGGCCTCGCAGATCGAGTGCCACACATCGGAACTGATCGTTTAGGTACGACGCAAGAGGCCCAAAGACCCGACCGTGAAAGCCGGTGGCGTGTGCAAAGAGCAGCACCGGAGCGCGGGTGTTGTTCTTCGGTCCCCCCAGATCATGCAGGGCGATCCGCACGCCGCCGCTGGATTCGATCATCTCGTGCGCACCGTCTGCCATGGCGAGCGAGAGGCTACCTGACGTCACTCACGATGCCCTCCTCGACCTCGCCGCTATGGAAGTGCGCCCGATGGCTACGGCGATAGCGAACGGACCAACACCTACGGGCAAGAGCCAAGGCCCTGCAATAGGGGGCTGCCAGGTGCTCTTGTGTGCGACGGCCGTTTCGGGCGGAATACCAGAGCGTGCGGAGGTTCTCCCAGCCGGGATAGCGCTGAACCATCCGGGACACTATGCCGGCGTCCGTGGTCTCCTCGACCACGGACGCCGAGAAGTCCCGGAGATACTGCTGGGATTCCGCGATGATCTTCGGATCGTTGTCGTTGGCGACCTTCTTGTGGCCGGCGACGAAAAACGTCGGCTCGAGCGCAGCGATTGTGTCGAGATTGGCAATCCACTGTGCTCGTTCGGCGTCGACGGTTTCGGCCGTCATCATGTGCACCTCTTTGTAGGCCAGATCCCCGGTGACGACCGCTCCTAGCGAGGGGATATGCAGAACGGTGGACTCTGCCGTATCGGCCTGACCGATTCAGATGGTACGCAGCTCATTGCCCTCAAGGTCGATCGTGTCGGTCGTCAGGAGCTCCGGCAGGACCTTGCCGTCGCCCGTAGGAACTTCATCGGGGAAGATGCCCTCCCAGTACCTCGCCATGCCCGACCCAGCCTCGAATTGCACACGGGTGAGAACCTCGGAAGTCGCCAGCCCTCGTACGCCGGGAAACCGCTCAGCTAGTCGGGCCAGACCCAACCAATGGTCGCCGTGGCCGTGGGTGATGTAGACGCGCGACAGCCGACGGCCCTTCGTCTCGATCCAGCCGGCCAGTGCGTCCGCCTGGTCGTAGGTCGCCCAGGCGTCGATGAGGATGGCGTCTTCCTCGCCGTAGATCAGCGTGGCCGACATGGGTGACCAGGTCGGCAGGTCGTCGGGGGCTCCCAGAGGTGATGCGGAGAGATCGGCTGGAGCTTGGACTTCTGACGGCAGCCAGGCAAAACGGTCAGCTATGACCGAGCTATTACGTCGAGAAACCGGCGACTTGGGCGCGCCTGGTGGACCAAGTGCCTAGAGTTGCCGTCGTGCCATCACCACTGATGCCTGCAGCCGTCTATGTAGGCGACGGCAGAATCGCCGTCGAGCAGGTGCCCCGTCCGGAGCCGGGACCCGGCGAGGTGCTCATCGAGATTGCCGAGTGCGGCATCTGCGGCTCCGATCTGCACATGGTCCTAGAGCGGTACGCCAAACCGGGTGCCATTCTCGGCCACGAATGGTCGGGTATCGTGGCCGCCGCGCCCAGCGGCTCCGGCTGGTCTCCCGGCGACCGGGTTGTCGGAAATCCGGCTCCGGGGTGCGGCGTCTGCCGGCCCTGTCGACGGGGCCGCCCATCGGTATGCCTGAACCGTGCCACGGCAGACTTCGCCGGGTACCGCGGTGCCTTCTGTCAGTACAAGTCGGTGGCAGCCGAAGGCCTGATTAGGATTCCCGATTCTCTCCCGACCAGGGTGGCCGCGCTGGCCGAGCCGATGGCCATCACCCTGCACGCGTTGCGGCTGGCCGACGTCTGCCCGGACGATCGCGTGCTTGTCACCGGGGTCGGCCCAGTCGGCCTACTGCTCGTCGCCGTGCTGCGTGCCCAGGGGATCTCCGACATCACCGTGAGCGAGCCTTCCGCCGTCCGGCGCCAACAGGCCCTCGACCTCGGGGCCACCCGGGTCGTGACGCCCGACATGCTGGAGCAACCGCCCGTGACTCTTCCTGTCGCGGAGCCCTACGCGGTGGTGTTCGAATGCTCGGGCCACGCCAGCGCGGCCGAGGCAGGATTCGGACAGCTCGACTACGCAGGCACGCTCGTGTTGGTCGGGACCGGTTTCGATCCGCCCCGGATCAACCAGAACCGCATGATCATCTTCGAGCTCGAGATCATCGGGGCGTACAACTACAACGACGAAGGGTTCCAGCCGGCCGTGGACCTCCTCGACGGTGGGTCGTTGCCGCTCGACGCCTTGATCGAACCCGACAACATCCCACTGAGCGAGGTGATGGTTTCCATGGAGCGGCTGGCGCGAGGCGAGATACCGAGCAAGGTGATGGTCCAGCCGAGCCTGTCCTCATGAGTCCGACCCCTTTCGCCCCGCGGATCAATCACGTCGCGATCAGCGTTGATGCCGAGATCATGGACGAGGAGGGTCGGGCCGCGCTGTCGGACTTCTATTCGGACGTATTCGGGTGGATCGAGTGAGACAACAGCACGGAGAAGGGGAATCCCCTCATTCTCTACACCGGGTCGTTGGGCCAGTTCCTCTATCTGTTGCCGGCGAAGGACGAATTCATGATCACGCCGAACATGGATCACTTCGGGATGGAGGTGTCATCCAAGGGGAAGTTGGTGGAGATTCTGGACCGGGTCAAGGAGTACCAGCGCAAGGACGACCGCGTGCGCGTCACCGATGTCGGCGCGATGGTGACGCGCTACCAGGACAAGGAGTACATGCTCACCAACGCCTATATCTGGTTCTTGATCCCGATGTGGATCGAGCTACAGCACGTGGAGCGGCGCACGGGGGGCTGACCCCGTGCGCCGGCAAGATTCCTCACAGGACCCATTCCTGGTGGTCGCAGCGGAGTGGGCGCTGCGGGAGTCGAACCCACGACCTCAACCGCGTGAATCCGTTCGAGCCACTTTCGGTACCTGGAATCACCATGGGCAGCCCGGATCGGTCAGACGGCAAATGGGGTGTCCTAAGTTACGCGTTGATGCACTCAGTGTTCCGTTGCTTCGCGCCTGGATCGTGCACGTTTGCTGACACCAGTGTCTGGGAAATCGAGTCATTGTTGGCGAGCAGGCGCCGTACCGGTAGGGTCACTCCCTGACCGCCTTCGAACGAATAGACAATCCGCTGACCTGCTGGGTGGCAAGCAGACAGTGGGTTCACCGTAGAAAAGTGCGCCTCGACCTGGTGGCCGCGGTGCGAGCCGCTTCGGACCGCGGGTTGGCCGTGGTAGCTGCTGCACCCGACGATGCCAAGGTCGGCACTCCATTTGGCGAACAGAGGCTCGACACTCACTTGAGGTCCCGCACAGCGGAACTGCTACTCCACGGACTTGACCTCGGAACAAATGTTGACCCACCGCCTGAGGCGTTGGTTGCGTGCGGCGCGTTTCTTGTCGAGCGCCCTGTGCGAAAATGGCCGCGGGCTAGAAGTGCTCGGGGCACTCACCGGCCGCGGCACCTTGCCGCCGGGCTTTAACGTCTAGGACTGCCGGGCATGACGGTTGAAGGTTGCCGTCGAGGGGGTGGTGAGGTAGGCCGCTGGTTTGATTAGCCAGTGCGGCGGATGGGCTCAGTCCCAGTGGTTTTACCGTTGGGTGGCCATGCCCGGCACGGGGCACACTGGCACTCGCCGTAACAGGGTTCGTCATTGCCGAGAAATGCAGCGATCAGCTGCGCATGGATATGGACCGTGATCATTCGATGTCCTTTCGACTGAGTGCCGCGACGCGTCAGCGCTCGGGATGATGTCGCAGAGCATTGCCACCATATGAATCAGCGGTATCCGGCACCAGAGGAATAAGTCCTGCAACGGGCTGGGCACAAAGACCTATTTTTCGCCAACGATGCCACTTGTGATGCTTGCTGCCCCGCTTTTTGATGCGAAATTTACGAACTTCTGATGGTGCTCAGAGGTTCGGCGGTAAGATGCTGTTTGAGGCTGTTGGTCTTCATCAATTTTGCATCGCTCGCGGTAGTCATCTGGGCAACCATCGACGTGGCGAGACGACCCGCTGTGGCTCTAGCACTGAGATGGAAGGTACTTTGGATCGCTGGCATGATTGGTGGGTGGTTCCTATTCGGAATCATCGGAGCCATCGTCTCTGTCTTCTACTTGGCCGGACCGCGGAAGCGATTGAACGCGGGCAAGTACTCCGGTCGGTACTAGAGCTGTAATCGGAACTGTCGCAACTCCTTTCGGCGCGCTTGTCGGAAAGCCGTCGATAGCCTCGGGATCAGGCGTAACGATCTTGACGTGGTTCAAACGGTCCATCCTCGCCCCCGACTGCACCCTCCTGACGAGGTTGCCAGGCCTCCATTATTTGTTCCGGCTCTCGCCGTCACATCTGCTCCGGCCAAACAACCAAGTCATTAACGCGTAAGCGACGGACTCAGGGATCCAGTTCCGCCCATACTGTGGTCCCACCGCCAGGGTGGCGGGTCACGCCCCAGACGTGGGACAGCTTGGCGACGCGTCCTAGGCCATGGATACCGCTAAGGGGCGGAAAAGCGCCTTCAGCTCGCATTGGCCCCTGGCCGTCGTCACGTACTCCAATCCATATCCGTCCGGCCCGACGCTGCACCTCAACTTGGATTGAGCCGCTTCCGAATATGGTCGCATTCGACAACAGTTCGTGGAGGACCACCTCCATCTGGGCACGCGCGGCGGGCTGGATTGACCAGGACTCGAGGAGGTTCCCCAACCACTGTTCCGCCTCTTTTTCAACGATGAAGTCGCGCGAGAAGATCTCAATCGGCTCCCGCAGTGCCGGCACCACGGCCCAACCGTTCCACGGGCGGAGTTTGCTCGCCGGCCGCGTCCTTGTCTTGGGCATCGCGTCACCCCCTCCTGAAAGGGGCACCGGTTCTGCGCCGGTCGGCCCCTGTATGTCATGATACCGCAACCGGTTCGTAATATATCCTGATCCCCAGAGAATTAGTGAACTCTTATGGTCGTATACCCCTCAAGGCGGCGCCAAACGCGCCGCCGGTCCGAGCACGGCAGGTACGGGAAGAACCAGAGAGGAACAACACGCTAAGTACGTGGTACCGGCAGCTTATGGATGAGGCGGGCGCGTCACTCATCCAGGAGCTTTGAGCAGGTCAAACGGCCCCTGATTGGCCGCCGGCGGTGGGGGCCACTTCGGGCACAAGATCGATTCTCGTTGCGGTCGTGGGTCCGGCACCCGGGATCGGTTCGCCGTGTGTGTTTGTGGCACGCAGCGCGATCAGCGCCGCGGCGACCAGGAAGATGCTCGAGGCCAACAGCGCGAGATGAAAGCCCGACGTGAGGGCCTCTGATAGGGGGGCGTGGCTGGCCAGGAGGTGACTCGTGCGGGAAGTGGCGATCGCGGAGAAAATCGCCAGCCCGAGTGCTGCACCGAGCTGGAAGGAGGCGTTGATGAGGGCTGCGGCGAGTCCCGCCTTATCCGGGGGGACGCCGGCGTTGGCCGCGGTTTGCACGCCCACGAATACGGCACCGAGCCCAATCGACATGACCATGAGACCCGGGAGAACGTTGGCGAGATACGAGCCGTCGACCGGGATCCGTGAGAGCCAGTAGACGCCAGCGGCAGCGAGCAGCGCCCCGGCGACCATGATAGGTCGGGTGCCGGTGCGGACGAAGAGCTTGGAGCACAGACCGGCAGAGACGGCGACGCCGACTGTGACGGGGAGATACGACGCGCCGGCCCGAGTGGGCGACAGGTGCAGCACATCTTGTACGTAAAGAGTGACGAAGAAGAACATCGAGTAAAAGCCAGCCATGGCGATGATCTGCGTGACGTCAGCCGCCGCCAAGCCCTTGATGCGGAAGATCGATAGCGGCACGAGTGGATTTGGATGCCGTCGTTCATTGAGAATGAATAGCGCCACCAAGACGACGACGCCCGTGAGCTCGACAATCGTGCGGGTGGTGTTCCAGCCGACCTCGGGTGCTCTAACCAGGGCATAGATCGCCAGCAGCATGGCGCAGGTGGCGAGGATGGCTCCACCGGCGTCAAAGTGGGCCAGTTCGCCTCGCCGCCGATCGTCGCTAACCAGCCGGAACGTGGCGAGGAGCACGATCACGGTGATTGGCGGGTTGACGAAGAACACCCACCGCCAACCCGGACCCCCGGATAGCACGCCACCGAGAAAGACCCCGACGCCGGACGAGAGACCGGCCAGAGCACCCCATGCGCCGAGCGCTTTAAGACGATCGGTACCTTCGTTGAACGTGGTCGTGAGGAGCGAGAGCGCGGCGGGAGTCATCATGGCGGCGCCCAGTCCCTGAGCGAGGCGAGCGCCGATCAGGGTCCCGGAGTTCTGTGCCAGACCACAGGCAATGGACGAGAGGGCGAACAGCGAGGTGCCGGCTACGAGAATGCGGCGGCGCCCGAGCAGGTCTGCGGCACGTCCACCTAGGAGCAGGAACCCGCCGTAGGTGAGGAGATAGCCGCTGAGGACCCACTGCAGGTTCTGCACCGAGAAGTGCAGGTCGTGGCGTATGGAGGGGAGTGCGACATTCACGATGGAGGTGTCGACGAAGTCGAGGAACCCGACGGCACACAGCAGAGCCAGCGTGAGCCGGCCTCGCCGGGTTGCCAAGAACGACGGCTGAGAGGTCGGTATGGCCATTGAGGGAAGCCTCCAGGTGGGTACGGAGTTGGTTAGTTAACCAACTTACACAAAGGGACGTCTGTTGTCTATACTGGTAGTGAGATGACTGACTCAGGCGAAGAACATCAAGGCGCAGCGGCCGGATCAAAGCCGGGCAAGCGAGAAAGGCTGGTGGTCGCTGCGTGCCGGCTGTTTCATGAGCAGGGGGTCGAGAAGACAACGCTGGCGGAAATCGCGCACGTCGCCGACGTGCCGCTGGGCAATATCTACTACTACTTCAAGACCAAGGACGAGCTTGTGCGGGCGGTAATCGACGCGTACGCACAGGAACTTCGAACGAGGCTGTCTGCTCTCAATCGGTATCGCACTCCCAAAGGGCGACTGAAGGCACTCGTGCGGGATTTAGCGGATCAGCGGGAGCTGACCTCGCAATACGGATGTCCAATGGGAACGCTCTGTTCTGAACTGGACAAACGCGACGATGACCTCGACCGTATCGCGGCCGAACTCCTCTCCGCCCCCATTGATTGGGCGGAACAGCAATTCCAATTAATGGGCCGAAACGACGCTCGCGATCTCGGGATTGCTCTCGTCGCGGCCTACCAGGGGATCTCGCTACTCGCCAACACACTAGGGGACCCGGAACTCGTGACTCGCGAAGGCCGTCGCCTTGATCGCTGGATTGACTCACTTGCATGAATCACCGATCAACGATTGACTACCTGAGAGGCGCAGCGAAGCGGCCGGTCGGTCAGGGGATGGACTCAAACTCGGCCACCAGGGCAAGAACATTGAAGAGCAGCCGCCCGACCGGATCGTTCGGATCGTAGACGGACCCGCCCAGGTTGAGGCGTCGGACCGACAGCTCGTCGGCAATGGCGCGAGCATCGGAGAGAGACCGCGCCAATCGATTCACCTTGGTGACCACCAGAGTATCGCCTTCACTACACGCGGCCAGAGCTTCCCGCCGGCCGGGTCGTTCGCGATTCGTGCCCGTCAGTCCGTGAGAAGCCCGACATGACCATAGCCTTGATCCATTGCCGTCACTGGCCGGCGTCTTCGTCGGGAAAGCCGGCGACCTGCATCATGATCCGGCCTGCGAGCGGCACGCTGAACTCCTGGACGAGGTCGACTCTGACAGCGCTCACGAGGGGTGCCGGCAGGTCCTCGACGACGGCCCGCATGGCGGGTGCCCTCAGCTCCGAGCGCTGCCGGGACAGAAGGTCGACCAGTAACCGGCGCAGAGCCGTGTGCTCAGGTGGGTCGTACTCGAAGAAGAAGAGGCGGTCGTCCGCGGGGACCGATACCCCGGGTGCTCTCGTCGTGTGGGAGTTGCGCAGCGTCGCCTCGTTGAGGGTTGCCCTCACGTCGTCGCAACGGCTCACGACGTCCAGCCCTGATGAAAGACGGCCGATGGGGCATCTGCTACGGAACGCGGACATGATCTCGTGGTGTCGACTCGCCTGTGACGGATCGAAGGGGTCGAAGGCGGCGAAGGAATCGACCACCTCGCTCACGGAGAACCCTCCCCGGCCAGGAGGGCTTGCAGCCAGGCCCGTCCGGCCACATCCACCAGCTCGATCCATAGGTCTCTGGCCCGGGAGAGGTAGGCGAACGTGGACGGCCTACCCCGGTCGTCGTCGATCGTCACCTCGAGCGTCCAGCCGTTCCCTTCGAGAGCGGAGACGGCGCCAGGGATGTCGTCGGTCCAGTAGCCGACATGATGGACGTGAGTTCCTAGCTCGGGTCGGTACACCGTCCCGGGCTCTGACTTCACGAGCTCAATGTGGAGCGGTCCCTCCGACGACCAGACGACCTGGCTCGACGGGCTGACCGGGCCGGTCGGCGTGTCGTGACTGATCGGGGGACGAGGGAGGCTGACCCACCTCAGACCGAGAGCCGGCCCCAGGGAACCCATCAGAGCGTCCACGTCGGGACTGGCGATCCCGACATGGAAGGGAGACTCGACTGATGCTGTGCAGACCACTCCCGGCCACCCCGATCCCGGATCGTCCCGATCCGGAAAATGAGCGTACACTCGCTCACCAAGAGCCGTGGAGGAGGCTCGCGGCCGACCCGATGAGCGGAGGAGGGGTGCACATGGCGGTTGGCGCTTCATGAACACGGCGTTGACCATGGGCTTGGCCAAGCGGATGCTCGGACTTCTGGATCGGAGGGAGACCGATCTGGCTCCGGCGATCATGTACGAGCCTACGGAGGTCTACACCTCGCCCGAGCAGCAGCGGCGCGAGCGGGACTCGGTCTTCGGGCGAACGCCCATGTTCCTGGGCCTGAGCGCCGACATCCCCGTCGCCGGCTCCTGGAGGGCGTTCGAAATCGCCGATACCCCACTTCTCCTTTGCCGAGATGGGGCCGGGGCCGCCCGGCTCTACCTCAATAGCTGCCGCCACCGCGGCGTCAAGATCGCCGAAGGGTCCGGCCGTACGAACTCCCTCGTCTGCAGGTTTCACGGCTGGCGATACGGCCTCGACGGCACACTGCGTGGCGTCCCCGAGCCCGAAGGCTTCGAGGAGCTATGCCGTGAGGACCACGGGCTCGTTCAGCTCCCCTCGGCAGAGAAGCACGGGATGATCTTCGGTCGCGCGACTCCGGGGCCGGCGATCGACGTGGACGAACTGCTCTGCGGGCTCGGGCCGGAGCTCGGGGAGTGGGGATTCGACACGTTCTCTCTTTACACCGAACACCACTTGCATCCCTTCCGTGGCAACTGGAAGTTCGCCTGGGACACGTTCTGTGAGAACTACCACTTCGCGACCCTGCACTCCGAGACCCTTTCCGACTACATCTATTCCCGCCGACAAGCGGTGGATTTCTTCGGCCCCCATGTGCGCATGGTGTCCGCACTGCGCACGATCGACGCCCTGCGTGAGCAGCCCGAAGACGAGTGGGAGCCGGCACAGCACATCAGTGTCCAGTACCGCCTCTACCCATCGGTCAGCTTCTCCGTCTTCCCGGAGAAGATCGAGGTGTACTGGATCCTTCCCGGGCGTCACCCAGCGGAGGGATGCGGCATTCACGCCGTGTACGTGGCCACACAGCCCGAGACGGAGGAGGAGCGCAAGAAGCTCGACGAGGCGGTGCGGTTCGGCTGCGAGAACGTGGTCAACGCCGAGGACCTCTGGATCACCGGACAGTCGGAGCCGGGCCTCCGGGCCGCGGCGGCGGCCACGCACGTCGTGTTCGGAAGAAACGAGCCGGTCGTGCAGCACTTCCACAACCTCTACCGGGAGCAGACAGGCATGACCCGATGGGAGCCGGCGTGAACTCGGTCCTCCGTTTCGTCGAGGCGGTCAACAACGGGGACATTGACGAGCTGGCAGCCACCATCCATCCCGATTTCGAGATGGTCGTACCACAGCACCCGGCTCGCGGCTTCAAAGGCAAGGATCAAGAAGTCAAGAACATGCGCTACCTGATGACGAAGTACCCGGAGGGGAGGATTGAGGTGCAGCGAATGGTGGAGACCTCCTCCGAGGTGTGGATTGAGAACAGTTACGTCAGCAGTGGGCTCGAGATGGCCGCGGTGGTCATCTTCGAGATCGACCCGGCGACCGACACCATTCGGTCGGGACGTTACTACTCCGAGCGGGTTGATCGGGGTGGCCCTGCGATCGACGAGTGGATGGAGGGACTGGGTTGAGACGGCGACAAAGATCAGCGAGCGGACGACGATGATATGGTGATGAGCCCGGCGAGCGGCCTCAGGCTGCACTGGCGGACGAAGCCGGCGGAGCCGACGGAGCCCTATCCCTCCGGTTGAGGAGAGACCGACCACGCTGATCGCTCAGGGTCGCGCCACTCGCCCGGCTGGCCGGGGTCGAGCCCATACGGCTCCGCATGGCCTGCGCCGCGCGAGTAAGGGGAGGGGTCATCGTCAACCTGCGGCACGTGCTCGGCGACAAGGCTCCGCCTGAAGCCCCGGCCCGGGACGGGACATGAGGTTCGGCATGCCGAGACCAGGCCGATCCGAGCACGAGCAGCGGCGTCATGCGCCGATCCGGCCGAGGATCTCGCTTGCACGCTCCAGACTGCGCCGCGTAGCGGAGAGGTGGCCCTCCGCGTCGATCCGGGGGCCGATGAGCTCGAGGTCGAACATGCCCTCGTAGCCGGCCTCCAGGATCATCGCGAGCAGGCGCTCCAACGGCATGTGGCCGTCGCCGATGACGGACCGGTTCGGCGACCAGGTATCGCCGATCGTAACGTCGTCGATCTGGACGAGCGTGATGCTCTCAATGTTGTCGCGCACGAGTTTCTTGAGCCCGGGCTCGTACCAGCAGCATTCCAGCTCCAGTACGACGCCCGAACCGATGGCGCGGGCGATGGTTAACGCGTCACGAAAGGTGTACAGAAAGCTGATGTCGAGTCGCAATGAGTTTGTCGGCTGTATGGCGAACGGAACTCCCAGCTCACCGGCCCGGGTCACCGCCGGCGCGATCCGCTCGCAGAAGTCGTCAGCGGCCTCTTCCCAGAAGCGCGAGCCGATGCTGCCCGTGGACCCGAGCCACACCAAGTCCGAACCCATCGCAGCTCCGAACTCCAGCGCTTCGAACGCGATGCGTTCTGCACAGACGACGTTTGACACACGGAGCCCAGTCCTTCGGACCAGCTCTGCGTCCCAGCCGATCGGCTCGAGCTTCGTGAAGACCATCCCGATGGTCTTCACGCCAAGCTCATTCCAGAACCCGACCTCTTCGTCGAAGGGGATCGGACCCGCGCACACTTCGTCAACGGAGATTCGTGGGTGCCATTCCATGGCCGAACACCTCCCGGGCGGCCGCACGCGCCCATCTGCTAAGCACTCGCACAACCGTACAGGGCATGGCGCCGCGTTAGCTCATTGCGGCGCGCCATCCGCTGGCAGCGGCCGCCAAACGGGCTGCCGCCTTATCTGGGGGCAGCTTCTGCAGCTCCTCGTTGAGGACCTCAATGTCGAGAGTAGCCGCCGGGCTGTTTTCCAGCGCTGCCTCCACCAGCTCACGCAACGGGAGCTCGCCGTCCCCCGGAAGCCGCCGACCTCCGAAGGGCACGTGCGGTGTCCCGGGTGGCGGCCTTCGCCGGTCGCTGAGCTGAATTCCTGCGATCGCGGCGCGGGCAGACGGCGGATGTCCTCCACCGTGCCGCCCGAGCGATCGAGGTGGAACAGGTCGAGTAGGAGTGAGGCGTTCGACTCGCCGCAGGCCTCGATGACCGATTGCGCAAAGGTGATGTCGGGCAACCCGCTGTCCGGGAAGAACTCCAGGCAGATCCGGAGGCCCAAGGGGGCAGCGCGCCGGCATACGCCAGCGAGCGCTCCGGCCATGGCATCCAGTGGGAGGGGTTGGCCAAGGTAGTGGGTCACGTTGACGATGGAGGCCCCAAGGGCGGTCGCGGCGCGGAAGCACGTTGCTTCATCGGGGGGATCCGTCACGTCGATCGGTAAGCGCGCGCGCAGCTCCGGGTCGAGGTCGGCGCTCAATGGACGGCCGGGTAGCGCGGTGATCAGGGCGTCGATCATGGTCACCTCGATGCCGGCATCGTCCAGGCGCCGTTGAAGAGCGTCCTCTGTCCAGCCGGCATCTCGGGCCTGAGCGAAGGCGTACGGCCGGACGGTGATGCGGTGGAATCCGGCACCCTCCGCCACGTCGATGAACTCGGGTAGCTCGGTATGGAGCAGATTCGCGCAACCTAGCCCGACCTCTGGAACGACGACTGCCACACGGACAGGCTACCTCTCTGGCCAAATGCTGGGCGGGTGCCTGGCGCGGCGGTCATTGAGGTTCTCGGTACACGCCGGGTTGACCCGGCCGATGCAACGTCGCCGGCTACCGAAACCGTCCCATGACGGCCTTCGCTGTCCGAAATCCGATCTTCGACCGCGATCTGGCAAGGTTGAGCGTCGCATGGGTGAGAATCTCGTGAACGAAGGAGGACATGTGAAGACCCGGAAGATCGGCAGCCTGGAAGTGGCCGTCGTAGGCGTGGGAACGAACAACTTCGGCTCGGGCATGACCGCAGACGAAGTGGGGTCCGTGGTCGGCGCGGCCATGGAGGTGGGCATCAACCTGTTCGACACCTCGGACTCCTATGGCGAGAGTGAGGAGCGTCTCGCCCGGGCCCTGGGAAGACGCCGGGAAGAGGTCGTGATTGCTACCAAGTTTGGGGACCGGGTCGGCGGCGAAAAGGACACGGGCGGTACCAGTCCCGACTACGTCCGGCGAGCGTTGGACGCAAGCCTGCGGCGTTTGGCGACCGACTGGATCGACTTGTATCAGATTCACCGGCCAGACCCCCATACCCCAATCGGTGACACCATGGCCGTTCTTGACGAGGCGGTCAAAGCCGGCAAGGTGAGAGAGATCGGTTGCTCGAACTTTTCGGCAGCCCAGCTTCGCCAGGCGCAGATGGCAGCGGGAAACGGCGCCCGTCTTGTGAGCGTGCAGAACCACTACAACATGGTCCATCGCGCTGACGAAGCGGACGTGCTTCCCCTATGCCTGGAGCTCGGAATTGCCTACCTCCCGTACTTCCCGCTTGCGAGCGGGTTACTCACCGGGAAGTATCGCCGAGGCGAGGAGCCGGCCGAAGGCACCAGGCTGCAACGCTGGGGCAGCGACAGGTACGAAGCGCTCAGGGACTTGGCAAAAGGGCTTCAAAGCGAGGAGAACTTCCACCAGGTCGATGTCCTGACGGCTTGGGCCAAAGAGCGCGATCACACGATCTTGGACCTAGCGTTCGCGTGGCTTCTCTCGAACTCGGTCATTTCGTCGGTCATTGCCGGCGCCACGAACGTGGACCAGGTGAGAGCAAACGCCGGCGCCGGCGACTGGGTGCTCACGCAGGAAGAGGTGGACGACGTCACCTCGCTACTGGGCGGCTAACGGAGCCGAGCGTATCGCGAGCGCCTTCCCGTACACCACGGGGAGCGCTGACGGCGCTTCAGGGCTCGTAGATCAGCTCGATCTCGTGGCCGTCGGGGTCGAAAACATCGATTGAGAAGACACCGGGAGTGAAGGGGTTCTCCTTAATGTCCGTGTGCGGGACACCGATCGTGTCGAGGTGCTCGACCCACGCTGTCAGAACGTCCATGCTCTCGAGCGCGATGGCCAAGTGGCCGAACCCGCTGTTGGCCCCGCCATTGGTGTCCGTCTGGCGTGTCTCGGACAGACCCAGCCGGAAACCGCCGGCTTCGGGTGCGAGCACTGCGTATTTACCAGGAGCGGCCTTCAGCTGCGTCAAGCCGACGACCGTCTTGTACCACGCCGTACTGGCCTCGAGGTCCGTGACGTTCAATTGGATGTGCGAGACGCCTGTAATCGCCAGGAGCTCGGTGGTGCCCAAGGAGTCCATCCACGAGATGCTACTCAGTCGCCCAGCATCTCGCAACAGCGAGCACCGGGAGGTCTGGATGTAGCCCTGTGTTGGGCGTATGCCCAACACAGGGCGTTGCTCCCTGCTAGCCTGAGGCGGCATTTCAACAATTGCGGGAGGGCAGAATGGCCGACGATCCGGGACATGTGCCGGACGGAGCTGAGCTAGGCCGGCGATCCGCCGCTCAGTTCATGGTTACGGAGGTGAACGCGCGGATGGATGCCGGCGACATTGACGGCGCACTCGAGCTCTACGCGGAGGACGCCGTTCTCCAGGACGTGAGGGGGAAGCCGGCGATTCGTCAGACGATGCTGCACTCGTCGGCGGCGGGTGCCGGTCGACCCGCCTGCCACGTGGTCTCCAACATCCGTTGCTCGACCGAGGGCGATTCGGTGCTCGTGCACTGCACGGTCGTTGCGTACCTGCTCGACAGCCCCCGCCCCTTCGGCGCCAATGCGATTCTCAACGTGCACTACCTCATGAAGCCGGGGTCAGACGCCAACCTCCGGATCGTCGAGCAGCGAGTAGATGACTATGAATTTGACGTACAACTGACACGACGTCGATGGTCCAGAGGTCGGGTCGACGCTCAACTCTGAACCACGCCCGGCAAGGTGGCTCGAGCCCTCGAGCAGACGACGTAGTAGTCGCTGTGGATTGAAGATGAGGAGGATTCATGCAGGGACAGAAGGTGCTCGTTGTTGGTGGCCAGGGTCCAGTGAGCGCACCGGCAGCACGATTGCTGGCCGCAGACAATCAGGTGTTCGCCATGGCACGTTTTTCCGATCCGAAGGCACGCGAGAAGCTGGAGGCCTCTGGTATCACGTGCATAGTGCACGATCTACTCGAGCCCTTCGATGACCTCCCCACCGATTTCGACTACGTCTATCACACCGCCATGCCGATGAGCTCGGTGTTCGAACCGCTCGGACGCTGGCCCGACTCCTTTGACAAGTATGCCGACTCGACGGGGCGCCTGATGGCGCACTTTCCCAGCCTAAAGGGCTTTTTGTTGGCCTCTACCGCGTCGGTGTACAACCCGCCGGGCGGTGCCACCGCCGTGCCAGAAACACACTCTTTCGGTATCCACACATCGGCCGCCTATGCCTTCACGAAGGTGGCGAATGAGCAGATAGTCGGCTATCTGTCGCGAAGCCTGACGACTCCCAGCACGATCATCCGAGTGCACAATGCCTCAGGCGTTGACGGTGGCCCAATGAGGGACCGACTCGATATGATCGTCCGAGGCGAGCCCATTCCCCTGCACACGGACAAGCCCAACTACGCCAGACCCATCTTCGAGCCGGACGCGGCGCGCCTAGGTGTGGCCGCGCTCGAGGCGGGTCGTATCCCGCCGCTCGTGGTCAACTGGTGCGGGGACGATCTCACGACGGTAGAAGAGTACTGCACCTTCATGGCTCGACTGATCGGTCGGGAGCCCGTCTTCGTGTATACATCCGAGGCGTGGCCGCCGTTGGTGCTCGACACCACGTTCAGGAACGAGGTGCTCGGCCCGTGCGAGGTCAGGTGGCAAGACGGCTGCCGAATGCTCGTCGAGCAGTGCTACCCGGACCTCCTGACATAGTGGGTCGGATCTGCCGCCTTGACGGAGTCTGACCACGGCGAAGCGGATCAGGTATTCATGAGGAGCGAAGGATGAGCTCCGCGCTTCTTGTAACGGACGTCCAAGCAGGCATCGTAAACAGGTTGCCGGAAGGAATGACGGAAGTACTCAATGACGTACGACAGGCCGCAGCGGCCGCTCGGTCTGCGGGCATCCGGGTGATCTACGTTCGGGTTGGCTTTCGGCCCAACATGCCTGAGATCAGTCGTCAGAATCGATACTGACGGTTCTGCGAGACGGCTGCGCCGATCCTGACTCCGAGGTCCACCGCGTCCTGATGGACAAGGTCTTTCCTCGCCAGGCCGACGTAGTCACGACCGTCGATTGGGTGCAACGTATCGCCCATCGGGACTAGTGCCCGGACGGGACGCGATACCCTGCGCATCACGTCGTTGGGCGCCGACGGTGTCCCGTCGGCTCTAGACCCGCCCGGTTCTGTCGAACGGAGGAA
Source organism: uncultured Acidimicrobiaceae bacterium (assembly GCA_963779735.1). GTDB lineage: Bacteria > Actinomycetota > Acidimicrobiia > Acidimicrobiales > RAAP-2 > Bog-473. Next base: position 137,572 of record CAVZZJ010000005.1, on the reverse strand, counting down.
AACGATGGTCGTCAGAACGGTCCGGAGAGCTCGCCCAGCGCGTCGGTGAGACGCAGGTTCTCCCTATAGTCGACCGGGCAGGCAATAACCGACACCGTGTCGGCGGCCAGGGCCTCTTGGAGCATGGGGAGGAGATCGCCCGCGGCACCCACCCGGTAGCCGCGGGCCCCGAAGCTCTCGGCGTAGGTCACGAAGTCGGGATTGGAGAATCCGACCTGTACGTGGTGACCGAGCTCGAGGTCCATCTTCCAACCGATCAGGCCGTACGCATCGTCCTGCCAGATCAAGACGGCCAAGGGGAGGTGCTCCCGGAGGGCCGTCTCGATCTCCTGGGAGTTCATGAGGAAGGCGCCATCACCGATCGCGGCCAGGACCTTGGACTCGGGCACTGCCAGCTTGGCGCCGATGGCACCGGGTAGGGCGAAGGCCATCGTCGAGAGTCCGTTGGAGATCAGGCAGGTGTTCGGCTCATAGGTGGGGTAGAGCCGGGCCATCCACATCTTCACCGCACCGGTGTCGGCCAGGACGATGTCGGAGCGGCCGAGGGCGGCTCGAGTGTCCGCCACGATTCGTTGAGGCTTTAGGGGATAGCTGTCGTCAGCCGCTCCCCGGGCTAGCTCGTCGGCCAGCAGCCGCCGGATCTTCTCTCCACTCCTCCCCCGGTGGAAACGGCGAGTGGTCGCTTCGGCCAGAGCAGTGAGTGTCCTCGCGATGTCGGCCTGAATTCCCACCTCGACGTCGTAATGGGCATCGACCTCTGCCGGGACGCGGCTCAGGTGGATGATCTGCTTGTCCCCTCCCGGGTTGATCCTGACCGGGTCGAACTCCTGGAGTTCGTAGCCCACGCAGACGATCACGTCGGCCTCGTCAAACCCGAAGTTGACGTAGTCGTGGCTCATGAACCCGACCGCGCCGAGCGAGTGAGGGTGATCGTCGGGAAACACGCCCTTTCCGTGAAAGGTGGTGGCCACTGGCAGACCCAGCATCTCGGAGAAATACCGAAGTGCGTCGGCCGCTCCGGATCGGGCTGCTCCGTGCCCGGCGAGGACGATGGGTCGTTGGCTCGCGTTGAGCACCGCGACCGCCCGCTCAATCTGGGTGAGCGAGGGCTCATCGGGCCGGGGTGTGTTGACGTCAAGGGGTGTGAGCTCATCGGGCACGATTGCCGCCTCGACGTCCTCTGGCACGCCGAGGTACACGGATCCCGGACGCTCGGTCTGGGCCAGCTTGAACGCCTTGCGGATCATCTCGGGTATCGCTCCGGGGGTGAGAACCAGATCCGCCCATTTGGTTACCGGCGAGAACATGGACACCAGGTCGACGCTCTGATGGGACTCCTTGTAGATCCGGTTCAGTCCCACCTGCGCCGACAGGGCCAGGAACGGGGTGCTGTTGGTGTAGGCGTCGGCCGTTCCCAAGAGGAGGTTGATGGCGCCGGGCCCGAGGGTGGCGGAGCAGACTCCGGCCCTGCCGGTAATTCGGCCGTGGATCTCGGCCATGAACGACGCCGCCTGCTCGTGGCGAACCAAGACGTAGCGAATGGACGAGCGGGAGAGGGCATCGGTGAGATGAATGTTCTCCTCACCCGGAATGCCGAACACACAGGTCACGCCCTCGTGTTCCAGGCAGTGGACGAGGATCTCCGCGGCGCGACGTCTCCCTTCAGCCACGGCTCGAAGCGTACCGAAGCCGCAGGGTGGCGGCACGGTCGGTGTCGAGAACCGGACGGCGTACCCCTGACGCCGGCGAGATCGCAATCTTGCTACGTTGTACAAGGTGGCCTCGGGCTGACGCCACCCTGGGGGCCGGGTGGAAGACGCGACACGTAGGCAACCGCGGCAGGCCGAGGCCTGCGCCTGTGCAGGCACTCCCGGCGTTGGTCCAGTTGCGATCGCCGTCGCGCTAGGCAACGTCGGCTCGCGAACGATCTCGACGAGGTTCGACCTGGCCGATTCGGTGGCCATCGGCCGCCTCAGCGTACGCCACGTTGGCCGTGGCCTCGTTTCAAGAACAGATCACCCGAACCAAAAGGAGAGGTAATGGAATCGATAAGGATCGGCTGGCTGGGCTCCGCGCTCGACGGACCTGACGGTGGCTACGACAAGATCCACCGTTTGGCCTTCGACGAGGCGGCCGAGAAGGACCTTCTCGACCGTCCCGTCGAGTTCGTTCTCCATCCGGAAAACGGTCTGCCTCAAGGATCGGCCAAGAACGCCACAGACGGGTTTCGCTGGCTGGTCGACCAGGGCTGTATCGGAATTGCTGGCGCCTACAGCTCGGACAACGGCATCACGGTCGGGGCGCTAGCCAACGAGATGCATGTGCCGCTCATCAGTTGGTGCGGAACCGAGCAGTTCCGGGGGGACTATTGCTTCAGGCTCGGCAACGGAGACTGCGGCGGGGATGCGGCGCTGATCGTGGCCTGGCTTAGGCGCAAGGGCCACGAGCGGGTGGCCGTGCTGAGCGAGATCTCACCCAACGGGGAAGAGTACTTCCGCTACTTCCGCCAGGAGTGCCGACGGCAGGGCGTGTCGGTGGCTGCCGTGGAGACCGTCTCGCAGGCTCCACCGGACCTGCCGTCGAACCTCCGCAACCTCCAACGCATTGAGCCGGACGCACTTGTCTACATGGGCTACGGGGTGCTGGCCGCTCAGGGCCTTCTGCGGGCCTCCCTGGACGAGATCGGATGGGACCCGCCCCGGATCATGACCACTGCCTTCATGTTCTACCTGATGGGCTTCGACAAGTTCGAAGGCTGGGTCGGCATCGACCAGTTCGATCCCACCAATCCGATGGTCCACGGATTCCATGAGCGCTTCGTCACGCGGTACGGGCAGGATCCTCCGCTGTGGCCCAACGCGATCCCTGTTCTGGCGTACGACACGGCTCGAGTGCTGGTCGAGGGTCTCGTCCGGGCGCCGATACTTACCGGCGAAGGGCTCAAGGCCGGATTGGAGCGGATACGGTTCATGCCCAGCACCACCGGTGGTCCCCGTACCCATATCGCCTGTTCGCCTCATGAGCACGGCATGTTCCGAGGAGACTGGTTGCTCTACGGCAGGGTGCGCCATGCAAAGCTCGAGTTCGAAGGGCTTTTCGAGCCGTGGGAGTAGCTGTTGTGCCGCCACACAGACCCCGCGTCGCGCCGGTGCTCGGTCGGTAGGCGCCCAAGCGTTGTCCGTGTGCACGACGTTCAACGCCGACGCACCATGACCTTGAGTCGAACGGTCTTGAGGGCGAGAAGCTCAGGTCGCTGCTCGACGGCGATCGGCTTCAAAGCGGAAACATGATAATATATGCAATCCTGGAATGGGACCACTTGGCTGAGGCGCTCGTGTGCGACGACCGGAGGCGGGGTCAGCCGGGTGGGTGGCATCCGAGCGGGCGCGCGTCGTTGAATCGGGTCGCGCCCACTGGTCGGCCGAAGCGATGACCGAATCCCCGACCGAATCCGGCTCTAACGATGACGGCACCTGGGGGATCCTTTCCGTTCCACCCAACGCCTCGGTCGACGAGGTCGTCGAGGCCGTGCGAGGCTGGGTTGCCTCCGTAGTTCCTGCGGCGTGGATAGAGGCGAGCCGTCGGGGCGGACCGGCCGCAGTTCGAGAAGTCAGAACCAGAGCCGAGTACGAGTCATGGTACCCCGTCTTTGCCAGATCCGGACTGGTGACCGCCACGTGGCCGCGCGCCTACGGCGGGCTCGATCTCTCCCCGGAGGCGGCTCGACGGGTCGAACAGGACCTCAGGCTATTCAATCTGGGCCGACTCAACCCACTTGGACTCAACCTTGCGGCGCCCGCCCTGTTCGCTCACGGGTCCGAGGCGCAGCGACTTCGCTTTCTCCCTCCGATCGTTCGCAACGAGGAGACCTGGTGCCAGCTCTTCAGTGAGCCGGGTGCCGGTTCCGACCTCGCGTCGCTCGCCACCAGGGCCGATCGCGATGGGGATGACTGGGTCATCAATGGTCAGAAGGTGTGGACCACATGGGCGCACCGCTCGGACTGGGCGGTGCTGCTCGCTCGCACCGACGCCGACGTACCCAAACGCCAGGGACTGACGTACTTCCTCATCAATATCCACCAGCCCGGCGTCGAGGTTCGTCCGTTGCGTCACATGGGGGGTGAAATCGACTTCAACGAGGTCTTCCTCGACGGGGCCCGGGTTTCCGACTCGTGCCGTGTGGGTGACGTCGGAGCGGGATGGAAGGTCGCCAACGCCACCTTGTCGGGGGAACGCCAGATGGTGTCGGGAGCCGGCTCGGGGGGTGTGGACCGCATCGGCGGCTCAGGTGTCGGCCATCTCATTCGGTTGGCTAAGCGTCGGAGCGCCGAGGGGCGGGCGGATGGATGGGATGAACCCGTACGGCGTGACGAGATCATGCATCTCTACTGCGAGGAGCGCGTCCGGGAGTGGACGAACCAGCGGGTGCGCAGCCAGGCCCGCGCCGGACGCCCTCCGGGTCCCGAGAGCTCGGTGGGCAAGGTGCACCAAGGAGAGCTCAACCAGCGGATCCAGCTCACGGCGACGTCCTTGCTGGGAATGGAGGCAACCGCCTGGCTGGGGGATTTGGGTGACTACGCTGGCTCGCTGCCCTACGAGGTTCGGGGGATGCTGCGTAGCCGGGCCAACACGATTGAGGGTGGGACGACCGAGGTCAACAAGAATATCCTCGGCGAACGTGTTCTCGGCTTGCCCCGCGAACCGGACCCGTATGCGTCGCTACCCTGGCGCGAGGTGCCGCGAAGTTGAACGCGTACTCCACCTTGCAGGTCGAATGCAATGGCTCGGTTGGGTGGCTCATCTTCGACCGCCCCCAGTCCGGGAACGCCATGGATGCCGTCATGCTCGACGAGCTCGAAGCGGCCTGGCATGAGCTGGACGAGGATCCGGATGTTCGGGTCATCGTGAACACGGGACAGGGCGGCGCGTTTCAGACCGGCCTCGACGTGGTCCAGCTCAGTAGAGACCCCGATGCACTTCGCAAGCAGGCGGGGCGCACGCGCCGTGCAGAGCTGCGCTTCACCTCCTGGCACAACTCGGTGTGGAAGCCGGTCATCGCGGCAGTGAACGGGACGTGCGCCGGAGGCGGGCTGCATTTCGTGGCCGATGCGGACATCGTGATCGCGGCGTCCGACGCCTCGTTCCTCGACACCCACGTTTCGGTTGGGCAGGTGGCCGCCTATGAGTTGATCGGTCTCGCCCGTCGCATGCCCTTCGAGGCGGTGCTGCGCATGGCCCTGGTGGGACGGCACGAACGCATGTCGGCCGAACGTGCGCTGGCACTGGGCATGATCAGCCAGGTGGTCGACCCGCCCGAGCGCTTGCGTGAAGAGGCCCAGGCGCTGGCCGAGAAGATCGCCCGCAACTCACCCGCCGCCATGGCGGCGACCAAGCGGGCGTTGTGGGGGGCGCTCGAGCAGGGACTCACCGACGCCTGCAGGGCCAGCGCCACGGAGCTGGTCTCCATGTGGGGACATCCCGACCAGGTCGAGGGCCCGTTGGCCTTTGCCGAGAAGCGGGATCCGCAGTGGGTGCCGATTGAGCGATCCGGAGCGAGTTGACCGGAGCCCCCGCCGTATCATGACGTCGAGAATCCATGAGAGGGACACTCCATGCCGTACGAAACCCTGAAGGTCGAGCGCCACGGCCCGGTTGGTTGGTTGATCAACAATCGCCCGGAGCGCCTGAATGCCATGAATAACGCCATGCGCGATGAGTTCGCCGAGGCATGGAAGGAGTTGGACGCCGACACCGCCGTGCGTGTCATCGTCCACACCGGAGAAGGTAAGGCCTTTCAGACGGGCGTCGACGTGATCGAGATCGCATCCGACGGCATCGGGTTCGAGCGGTATAGAGAGTCGAGCGAAAAGTTCGACTTCCACTTCACCTCCTGGCACAACTCGGTGTGGAAGCCGGTCATCACGGCGGTGAACGGGATCTGTGCCGGCGGCGGGTTCCATTGCGATCGCCGATGCGGACATCGTGATCGCGGCGTCCGACGCCTCGTTCCTCGATCCCCACGTTTCGGTTGGGCAGGTGGCCGCCTATGAGTTGATCGGTCTCGCCCGTCGCATGCCCTTCGAGGCGGTGCTGCGCATGGCCCTGGTGGGACGGCACGAACGCATGTCGGCCGAACGTGCGCTGGCACTGGGCATGATCAGCCAGGTGGTCGACCCGCCCGAGCGCTTGCGTGAAGAGGCCCAGGCGCTGGCCGAGAAGATCGCCCGCAACTCACCCGCCGCCATGGCGGCGACCAAGCGGGCGTTGTGGGGGGCGCTCGAGCAGGGACTCACCGACGCCTGCAGGGCCAGCGCCACGGAGCTGGTCTCCATGTGGGGACATCCCGACCAGGTCGAGGGCCCGTTGGCCTTTGCCGAGAAGCGGGATCCGCAGTGGGTGCCGATTGAGCGATCCGGAGCGAGTTGACCGGAGCCCCCGCCGTACTCGAGCGCACCACGTGACAGTTGGGAAGTCACCCGGCGAGGTGTTCACGCAGCTGGAACTTCATGACCTTGCCTGTGGGATTCAGCGGCAGCGATTCGACGACTCGTATGGACCGCGGGACTTTGAAGTTCGCCATGTGGATCCGGCACCATGCTACGAGCTCGTCTGGGTCGACCGTCTGACCGGGACGAGGGACGACAAAGGCCACTCCGACCTCTCCCAGTCGCTCATCGGGGACACCAACCACCGCGACCTGACTCACCTGCGGATATCCGACGATGATGCCTTCGATCTCAGCCGGGTAGGCGTTGAACCCACCAACGATGTACATGTCCTTCTTGCGGTCGGTGATCCGCAGGTTGCCGTCCCGACCGAGGATGCCGATGTCGCCCGTGTGCAGCCAGCCATCGCCATCGATTGCCTCCTCTGTTGCCGTCGGATCCTCGAAGTACTCCTTCATGACGTTGAAGCCGCAGACCAGGATCTCACCCGGCTCGCCCGGGGCTACGGACTGCCCAGCGTCGTCGACGATGCGCACGCTCACCCCAGGAATCGGTCGTCCGACGGTGGTGGCGATCACCTCGAGCTCGTCGTCATGGCGGCACATGCTGACCGTGCCCGTTGTCTCCGTCAGGCCGTAGCCAGTGACGATGGTCTCGAAGCGCAGTTCGTCCCGCATGCGGCGGATCACATCGACGGGGACAGTAGCGGCTCCCGTCACCGACAACCGCAGGGAGGATAGGTCGAACGACGCGAAATCCGGATGATTCAGAATTGACTGAAAGACCGTCGGTGGCCCGGGCAGCATGGTGATCCGCTCACTAGCCACGCGCTCCATCACCTGCACGACGTCGAAGACTGCGTGGGGAACGATGGTTGCACCACGTAGGACACAGGCCAACAGGCCTGATTTCAAACCGGCTGTGTGGAAGAAGGGGTAGACCACGAGGTAGCGGTCGCCTCTTCGCAGGCCCACCAGCTCGGACCACGCCAAATAGGTTTGCACACTCGCACCGTGCCGCAGAACGGCGCCCTTGGGTTTGCCGGTCGTACCCGAGGTGAAGATGATGTCGGAGGCATCGTCTCCGGTGAGGGTGGAACGACGACGTTCCACCTCCGGACCCAATGTGTCGGTAGCTCGGGCGGCGAACTCGGCGACCGTCGCGCACCCCGGCCTCGCCGGTCCCTCCATCACGACGATCTCCTCGAGGCACCCCAGCCCCGGCACGTCGGCCAGCATCGCCACCAGGTCGGCGCCGAGCAGATCGGTCACAGCGAAGAGCAGGCGGGCTCGCGAGGTGCGCAACACGTGGCCAGCCTCCTCACCTCGGTATCGGGTATTGAGCGGCACCAGAACCGCACCGATGGTGTAGATCGCGAAACTCGAAATCACCCACTCGGCGCCGTTGGGGGCCCACAGGGCAACGCGGTCCCCCCGCTCGATGCCGCTCGCCACCAGCGCGCGCGCCATGTGGTCGGCCCGTGCGGCCAGGTCGCGAAACGAAAGTCGGGTCACCCCGTCGACCAGGGCCTCGTCGTCCGGGTAGCGTTCGGCCGCCCGAGCCAGCGCCTCGGGGATCGTTTGGGGCTGCTGATCGCCGGACGAGAGGTCGGACTCTCTGTTATTTGGCACGGATGTATATATTATGAGAATGGCGCAGCCGGGGGGAGTGAGAGGCTCGCAGGAGGCTTCGGGCTACGTACGCGTCGAACGTCGCGCCGGCGTGGCAATCGTCACACTCGACCACCCGGCGGACCGCAATGCACTTTCGCTCACCATGACACGGGCACTCTCGGAGGCCGTGCTCAGGGCGGCCGACGACGATGGCATCCGAGCGATGGTGCTGGCGTCGACTGGGACGGTGTTCTGTTCTGGAGGATCGGTCGACGACCTGCTCGAACCCAGGGCTCCCCTTAGTGAGATGTACAGCGGATTCGTTGCCGTAATGGAGAGTGGACTGCCGACCGTGGCAGCGGTCAACGGTCCGGCGCTCGGGGCCGGTATGAATCTGGCCCTGGCTTGCGATGTGATCGTGTGCTCGCCCGCGGCTCGCTTCGAGAGCAGGTTCCTCGATGTCGGCCTCCACCCGGGTGGCGGTCACCTGTGGCAGTTGCGCCAGCGGATCGGTCGCCAGGGTGCCGTTGCCCTGTCGCTGTTCGGCGAGACGTTGGATGGCGAGGAAGCGGTCCGCTGCCAGCTGGCATGGCGCTGCGTTCCGGAGAACGATCTGCTCGAGGTCGCTTGGGGGCTGGCGTCACGGGCAGCAGGTCATGACCGCGCTCTGATGGCTCGGACACGCAGTACACTTGATAACGGCCTAGCCGTCCTGCAACCGTCGGACGCGGTCACCCTTGAGCTCGAGCCGCAGCAATGGTCCATGCAGCGTCCCGAGTTCGTTGATGCGCTGGGGCGACTACGAGCCCGCCTCGGGCGGGGCGAAGGGACCGGTCACGCGTAGGCCGAGTTGTAGTGATCTCACCTCTCCCGCAGCAGTATTCCTACCGATCGCTACTGCCCGGTGAAGCGGGGCTCACGCCCTTCCTTGCCAGCCCGCCCGTGCTCCCGAAAGTCCTCTGATCGGCTGGCAACTTCCATCGCCCATGCCTCATCGGCAAGTTGGCCGCTGAGTTCAGACGTGAGACCGCGGTACATCAACAGCTTTGTGAGACCGATCGCGACGGTGGGCGCGGTGGCGAGTCGATCGACCAGCTCCTTGGATGTCTTGTCGATGTCGAGCACTGGCACTGCTCTGTGGACCAGGCCCCAGGCTGCGGCGTCGGTCCCGCAGACCTTTTCACCCAGGATGAGCATCTCGCGGGCGCGGGCCACGCCCGCGAGGCGGGGGATGAGCCAACTGGCCCCGCTGTCCGGCGTGAACGCGAACGTCGTAAAGGGGGCCCACAGCCTGGCATCGTCCGCCACCACGGCGAAGTCCGAAGCGAGGAGGATGTCGAGACCGAGACCGATGACCCAGCCGCGGGCCGTACAAACGATCGGTGTCTGGCAAGTGAGGATCGCCGGGATGAGACGGTTGATGTGCCCGTTCATGCGCCGGTGGACCGAGCCGACCCGGGGGCGTTCTGGACCGGGCGTCCTCTCGGCGAGATCAAAGCCCGAGCAGAAGTGATCGCCTTCACCTTCCAGATGGATCACCCTCACAGACTCGTCGCTGGCCGCTGCGTCCATGGCGTCGGTCAGCGCATAGACGATGGGATCGGTAAGGCTGTTGCGGCGCTCTGGACGGTTGAAGCGCAGTCGAAGAACCGGACCATCATGCGCGAGGGTCAGTCCGGGCGGCATCTCGGGGTACGGCTTCACCGTTGCTCTTCTGCCGCGAACCGCTTGGCCAAGGCGTCCAGCGCATCTTGACATGTGGAGGCTCCGCCCGGCGGCGGGGGGAGCCGGACCTCGCCGTGCTGGCGGGATGGCAGGAGGATGGTCGCGTGGCCCGGCGTCGTTGTCTCGCCCCGTTGGTTCAATCCCCACACGTCGAGCTCGACGCCCGGGCGATCGCCTTCCGCAAGGAACTTCCGGTTGACCCGCCCATGTATCCAGTGGGTATCGCCCACGTAGTTGAACCTGCGGAACTGGCAGTCCAGCTTCCACAGCCAGGCATCGTCACCCATCCAGTCGGTGCAGAGGTGGATGAGCCAGGTTTCGCGCATGCGCCCATAGTCGTAGCAGGCGGGGTTCCCCGCTTGCCGGGCCCATTCAGGGTCCCAGTGAACGCGCTGCTGGACGTCGGGTATGTTGAGGTCGTCGGGCTTGAAGAAGCGCGGCATGCGCTGGCGCTGGTCGTAACCCAGACGGAGTGCCGCGACACCGTAGAGCCCCATGCCCATGCCTGAGTGCCACACGACCATGTCGGTGACACGCATGGGCCCCTTGACGAGGGGTGGGAGCTCGTCGCCCTCGCTCACGTCCTCCCACCAGCGTGGTTCGGCGCCGCGTCGACGGAGTCGCTCTCCGGCAATGGCCTCGCCAATGGCGGAGATCTCGCCATCGGCGTACGGGCGGATCTCGACCTCATCGTTCTTCTTGCGCTCGGTCGCCTTCTCTCGCTCGGCACGGATCATCAGGCGGTACTGCCCGGAGAGGACGGGACCGTTGACCGCGGCGAACACCTCGGCTAGCCATTCGTGCACGGCGCGTCCGGCGAAATCGCCGACTTTGTCGTGCACGCCAACGAGGGCGTTGCGGCGGGTGACCCGCATACCGGGACGGAGCGGGCTCCACCACTCTCGGAACGAACCCGAGTAGAAGGCGTGAACACCTCCGAGTGGGTCGCCCTTCATGAGGGCCTTTGTCTCGCCCTCCAGAACGGTGACTTCGTCCTCTCCGATGAGGGTGTCCCCTCCGACCAGATGAGGTGGGGCGATCGGGCCCCGCCACCTGGTACCGGCGCCGTAGGACGGGTCGCACCATAGTGGATTGTCGTCGCCGTAGGCCTCTGCAACGTGCCGGAAGGCATCCTCGTTGGGGCTGCGGTAGTGGGGCGGGTTGGTGTGGGGACGCGCAATGCCGATGCGCTGCTTTAGCCGGGCAACCCCTTCATCGGTGATCGTCTCGGGCACGGTGAGGCTGCTCCCCCAGAGTGGCCAAATATGCGTCGTGGCTCGTCAGTGTACATGGCAAGGGTCACCTCCGAGACGACCGCGTGCCGTCTCTGGAGGGTCGACGTCATCTCTGGACACCTGTTCATATATCGTATGAACGGTGCCGACCTCCGAACCTTCGTGGGCGGATGTTCAGGAAGGTGCTCGAGGAGGCCTCATGGTGCAAGACATTCGCAAAGTGAGCGAGGAGGAGTACTGGGCGGAGCTCCGGCGTCGATGGGGCGCCCTGCTCAGCTACCGGTATATCGGACGGCAGTTCTCCTCCATGAACGACGTCGTCGACACTGCCGTCACATTGCGGCACGACATGCGCAATGCGGTTGGAGGTGTCATGGCGGCACCCCTCGCCATCACCTGTCCTGGAGCGGGTGGCAAGTCGGACCTCGAGGCGGTGCCGAACCCTGTGATCCACTCCCTGCAGGTCCTCGACGACGCTCGCGACGTCGGCCGGATCGAAGTTGTTGACGTGCAGTCATTGAAGCAGGGCCGGAGCATGGGTTTCGGCCGGGCGAGGATCGTCGACGCCGACGACCACCAGCGGGTGATTGCCCTCGTCGAAACGCAAGGCATGTCGATCGGAGACGTGCCACCGGGTCTGCAGAAGTTCGAGGACGACCCGATCATGCACATAGAGGACTCGCCCGACCTTCCCCCGCTCTGGAAGGTCTTCGGCGCGCATCGACGCGACGATGGGCATTGGGTCATCCCAGAGTTGAGTCTCGAACTGGCGTCGCCGGATGCGGCCCTGCACATCGGCCCTCAGCAGGTTCTCCTGGAGACGGCGGCCGTTGACCTGGCCGCCGAACTCGCTGGAACTGACATGCTCCAGGTGGAGAGCTCCCACGTCATGCACCTCGCTCGGGGTAAGAACGGTCCCTTCCGCGTCGACGGGTCAGCGTTCGGCACGGCCGACGGGTCTGGCCGTGTTGGCGTACAGATGACGATGCACGACGAAGGAAACGGAGACCGCGCAGTAACCGCGGCGAGCATGCTCTTCCGTTTCGCAGCGGGGATGTAGCTGTAGTCCAGCGTACCCGGAGTCAGCCGTGCCCGCCGCCAACCCAAACCCGTACCGGCGTTCGTTGCTTCGACGCGAGCGCTCGCTAGATACTCGGAGAAAGCTGGTGCGCGCCGCCGCACGGCTCTGGTCCGAGCAGGGCTATGACGCGACCAAGGTTGAGGAGATCTGCACTGCTGCGGGGGTCGGCCGGACGACTTACTACCTGTACTTCGAGTCGAAGGAGCAGCTGCTGCTCGAGCTCACAGTCGCCACAGCCCGAGGTGTGGCCGGGGACATTGAGCACGCGGTGTGCGCGGAAACACTCGACGAGCAGCTTACGACGCTCGTTGACGGGCTGGTGCGCCGCATGGAGAGCATACCGAAGAGCCTCGCGGCCCTGACCATGCGGCGCGCGGCGGCTGGTGCCACAGAACCCCGACCTTCGAGAGGCGACGTCGTTCTCTTCGACGACATCTTCGACGACATCCTGCGCGATGCCCAGCGACGGGGCGAGATCCGAGGCGACGTCGATACGCGCGAGATCGGCGATGTCCTCGGCGGCGCGACAATGGACGCTCTCCAGCGTTGGGCAGGGGACCGGGGCAACCGGGGCCTCCGCGAGCGCTTGCAGCTCCGGATAGACCTGGTGCTCGACGGGCTTCGCACGTAGAGAGTTATGACGCGATCCCCAGCAACTGCAGCACGTCGTCGCGAGTCTCGTAGAGGTGATTGTCGGTGTCAAAGACAGGGGCGGCCTGAACTCTGGACATCTGTTCAGAGAATTACGAGCACACGTTACGGCAACTGACAATCATGTCCGGGTGGCACGGTGCCCGTTGACCTCGATGGGTCGGATGCTCCAACACAGATGTCGAAGGTGTGGCATGTCCCGAGGTGGGGAGGGTCTGAGGCGAATACAATATGCATTCGCCTAGTCGAAAGGTCGGGACGGCCTGAGGCCGAGCCGGAGAGGATCTCCCGTGCCTGAGTCGGAGAAAATCGTGACACCCCCTATGGGTTCTCTGGCGGACCTGTTGACCCGCCACCCCTTTACTGGCGACGCCTCTCTGATCAGCATGATGGATCGGACAGTCACTGCGGACGAGGCGCGTGCCAGTGCGGCAGCCGTCGCGGCGGAGCTGCACGCCGGAGGTCTCGAGCCCGGACAGGCAGTGGTCGTCCAACTGCCCAATGGGCCAGAGTTCATTCTGTCCATGTTCGGCATCTGGTTGGCTGGCGGCGTGTTCGTACCGGCGAACATACGCCAGCCCCAGGCCGAACTCGATCACGTAGTGGCAAGCACTGCACCGGTCGCCGTCATTGACACGGCCGGCATCCGACGTGCGGACCCGAAACCCAACCGCTATGCGGACGGCATCGCCTTCGTGACCTGGACGTCGGGAACAACCGGGCAACCCAGGCCGATCCTGCATACACACGCGGGATACCTCGAGTTGTTGGACCGGGTGCTCGGACCATTGCGGGGAAAGCCCGCTGACTCAGCAGGGCCCCCCTCGCCAAATCTCATTCCCGTGTCGTTGGCGCTCAATGCCGGCATCTACAACGTCCTATTCGGTCTGCGTGCGGGCGCACCGCTCGTCGTGATGGACAGATTCCTCACCGCCGAGTTCGCCACCCTAGTCAGTCGCTTTTCGATCCGTTCCACGGTCCTGCCGCCAGCGGCCATGGTGATGCTCTGCGACGACCTAAGCGTGAGTGACTTGGCGCCTTTGCGCTACGTTCGGAGCATTACCGCACCGCTCTCCCCGCTCTCGGCGCGCCGCTTCTCCGACAAGTTCGGTATCACGGTGCTGAACAGCTATGGACAAGCGGAAATAGGCGAGGTCATCGGGTGGACCGCGGCGGATGCCAGAGAGCATCCCGAGAAGGTCGGGGCTGCCGGACGGCCTCATCGCGGAGTGGCACTCAAGGTCGTGGATCGGGACGGATCGCAAGCGCCGGTCGGCGTGGTCGGGGAGTTGCTGGTCCGAGCGCCACGTATGGCTTCGGGTTATGCCGACGGCAAAAGCCTAGAGGACCGGCTCGATCCTCAGGGATATATGCACACGGGGGACTATGCCCGGCTCGACGACGAGGGTTTCGTATGGATTGAAGGTCGGATGGGTGATGTCATCAACCGAGGGGGTAACAAGGTGTTCCCCGCTCAGGTCGAGGAGGTGATCCGCCTTTCACGGGGGGTGAGCGAGGTAGCGGTCGTCGGACTACCCGACGAACGGCTCGGCGAGGTGCCGGTTGCCTTCGTCGTCGGCGACGCTCTCGACGATGAGCTTGAGCACCTTTGTCGGGAACACCTGGTCGCCTACAAGATCCCCGTTGCCTTCCGACACATCGGCGCATTGCCCCGCAGCGAGGTGGGCAAGGTGCTGCGCCGAACTCTCGTCACTGAAGTCCCTGACGTCACATCTCCGGATGAAGGTCGGTCGGTGTGACCGATCGGTCGTCAGGCCGTGACGGCCGACGGCTCGAACAAGGAGCGCTCATTGAAGATCTGCACCACCTTGTTCCCTGCCTGCCGCATCAGCTTCACATATTCGGCTGAAGCCCGCTCTCCGTCGCCCTGTCTCATTGCTCGCGCGATGCCGGCCAACCCGCGTTTTTGGACATCTACCGCCTCCGGCACGGAAGCGAAGAAGTTTCCGGGAACTAGTGCCGACATCGACCGTATAGCCACGTTGATCCGGGGCGATGCCGCCACATTGAGAATCGATGCATGAAACTCGAGGGCCTGACGGTATTGCTCCTCAGCGGTCGTGGCGCGAGCAAACTCCCTTTGGATCTCCGCCAAGCGATCGGGAAGGTCCGTTGCCCCACGCGACAGGGCTCGTTGAGCTGCCAACCCGTAAATCAGCCCGTAGAGCTCATAGTGGTCGTGCACGGTCTGCTCGTCCAGTGCATTGATGAAGGCACCCCGGTGCATCTCGTTGGTGACCCATCCCTCGCGTTCGAGCACGATCAACGCCTCTCGTAGCGGGATGCGGCTGACACCAAGATCGCTGGCAATGGCGTCCTGCGACACCCGCATGCCCGGGCGAAGTTCTCCTTCAAAGATCAACTGTCTAATGTGCGAGGCGATGTGGTTCGCGCTCGGAGTGCGGACAAGCTTCACCACTCGAACGCTACCCGTCTCGCCTCTCGTCTTGCTGCTGGAGCTGTGGGCGGCGGGTGTCACGCGCATATTATATGGTTGACTTGACGAGCGTAGGCGGCGCCGGTCGACCGCTGGCCGATTACGGAGCGGCCGCCCGACGGACCGAAGGAGTGTGCACGCGCACTACAGCCGTTGGCGCAGCGGGTGACCCTGGCGCGGGGTGGTTGACTCGACCGATTTGCCCGTCACTCAGACGGGTCTCGGTATAACCAGCTCTCTGGCGTTACCGTACATGATCTTGCGCTTGTCCTCGTCCGATAGGGCGTCGATCTCTTTCATGAAGCTGCGAGGATCCGCGAGGCCCTCGACGTGTGGGTAGTCGGACCCGAACACGACTCGATCGGCCCCTACGTGCTCGACGAGAGCGTAGACGTCGTCCTCGAAGAAGGGTGACACCCAGACGCGGTCGCGAAACAGCTCATACGGGTCCTTGGCGAACTCGCCCGGCAACTGAATAGATACCGTGCGCAGCTTCTTGAGGAGTGGGGCCACCCACTCTGAGCCAGTTTCGATCGTTGCAATACGCAGATTGGGAAAGCGCTCGAAGATCTTGTCGACCACCAGCGAACTCATGGTGTCACGGATCGGGCTGGCGGACAGCAGACGCTTCAACGGGGACATTCGGAATGCCTCGGTCTCGCCACTGAGGCCCCACATTTCTTCGTACGGCCCATAGCTGGAGTCGCCTCCATGTATTACCAAGGTGATGCCGGCTTCGTTAAGCCTGGACCAGAATGCGTCGTGGGCGGGATCGCCGGGCGTGCGACGGCCACCGGGACCGGCCACCGATCCGGGTCGAAGCAGTACGACTCGAGCATCGTGTTCCAGGGCGAACTCCAGCTCTGAGGCGGCCCACTCCGGCTTAGTCAGGCTGATGTACGGAGCAGCGTAGATGCGGTCCCGATAGTTGAAGCCCCAGTCCTCGAGAAGCCAGCGGTTGAAGGCGGTGAAGGCGGCCTGGAGGGCCTCGGCGTCGTGTTCGAGTGCTGTTTCCATGCCCACGCCGAGTGTGGGCAGCATGATGGCGGACTCCAGGCCTTGCTGGTCCATGACACGGATTCGCGCGTCACGATTGCGATACTCCGGGCGATCTTCGATCGGCTCGAGGTCACCTAGGCCGGAGCGCATGTCACGTACGCCGTCCTTCGCACGGAAGTAGTCTGAGAGGACTCCGGGGCGAGAGACGTTAGCGAACGTAGGGTTCGGAATGAAGCGGTTCACCTTGCCTCCGACGAGAAGCCGCGTTTTGCCGTCTACCTCAGCCCACTGCATGGTGCGCTTGCGCATCGACGGGTCCAGGTAGCGGGTGAATGCGTCCGTCGCCTCGTAGTAGTGGTTGTCTGCGTCGAAAACCGGGAACTCCGTAACCATGTTGTCCGTCCTTTAGCGAGATCCGGTCCTGGCGATGCACGACGGGATAACGCTCGCCTTCTCCTCAGGGAGGATATACATTTTGAGATCGGGATGCATGGGAGATTCCGGGACCCCAGCACCAGGAGATCTTGGTGGATGACTGGTCGGTCTGAGAGGGTTCTCGGTATGCCGACGTACTCAAGAGTCGACAGGGATGTCCCGTTGGGGTCATCTCCCTAGGTCGGAGGAACTTCGACGTGGCATCACCCGGATCGGCCCCGCTCCCTTACCGCCCCCTCAAGGGTCTTCGTGTGGTTGATATGGCCGACGTGAAGGCTGAGCTGTGCGGACGACTGATGGCCGACCTAGGCGCGGATGTCATCCGAGTTGAACCCCCCGGCGGAGCCGCAGCACGGAACCATCCACCCCTGCACGCCGGCGAGAGTCTGTACTTCGAGGTCCGGAACTCCAACAAGCGCAGCACGGTCACAGACATTGCCACTCCATGGGGCCGCGATACGCTCCTCGGCCTGCTCGCGCAGGCAGACATCTGGATCGAGACGACCCGACCGGGAGAGCTTGCCTCTCACGGTCTCGATCCGCGAGAGACGACGGCTCGGTTCCCGCAACTCATCGCGATCTCGGTAACCGACTTTGGCCAGACAGGTCCCTACCGCAACTTCGAGGCGACAGACCCGGTGATGGAAGCGATGTCGTGGATGCTCTTCCGAGCCGGCGTCCCGGAGCTCCCACCGGTGCTTCCGCCTGGGTCGCTGGCATACGACATGGTCGGCGTCAGTGCTGCGTTCGCAACAATGACGGCTTATCTGGATCGGGGCCAGAGCGGGAAGGGCCAGTACATCGACATGAGCGTGATGGAAGCGGTCGCACAGACAACGGACTGGGGACTCACGAGTTACTCCGTCATCAGCAAGTTAGGCCGGTACGGAGAAGTCAGAGACGGGGGAGGCAGGGTTTACCCGATCATTCCCTGCAAGGACGGGTTCGACCGGCCGGCGATGGTGACGCTGGCGGAATGGAAGAAGCTGCAGTTGTGGATCAGTGAGGCCGGGATCGGCTCCGAGGTCATCGAACAGGACTACTGGGATGATCAGAGGCTTCGATTCGAGCTCTTCGATGATCTGCTCCGACCTATCTTCGTGGAGTTCTTCCGCGAGAAGACAATGCTCGAGGCGGCCGTAGAGGGACAGGAGCGCGGTATTCCGATAACACCCATGCTTTCCCCTGCGGACGTGCTCGTGGCTGACCAGTTCGAGGTGCTTGGATCTTTCGCTCACGGCACCACTACGGCGGGTACGGCAGGAAAGTTCGCAAGCGGGTTCTTCGTCGTCGACGGAGAGCGGATCGGCCGTCGCTATCCCGCTCCCACCCTGCCCAAGCAGGGCGCAACTCCGTCAACGTTCGATCAGCCACCGGTTGTGATTGGTCCACACCGACTCATGGCGGCCGGCCGTCCCTATCAGGGGCTAAAGGTCCTCGAATTCGGTGTGGCCGGGGCCGTACCGGAGATCGGTCGCTTACTGGGCGAGTACGGGGCAGAGGTGGTCCGTATCGAGAGCCCCAAGCGGGTCGACATCTTTCGCCAGCTCGGTGGCTCCTCAGGGATCGGCGCCGTGTTCGCGTCTTCGAACCGTTCGACGAAGAGCATTGGTGTCGACTACACCGATCCCGTCGGAGCCGAGATCGTGAAGGTCCTAGTGTCCCAGTGCGACATTCTCCTCGAGAACTTGCTCCCTGGCACACTCGAACGATTTGGTCTTGGTGCGGTCGAGCTTCTCAAAGTGAATCCCAGCCTGCTTCTCATGTCGAGCCAGTCGATGGGTCGTCGGGGACCCTGGTCTCAATGGCGTGGATACGGATCCAATACCCAGCTCCCCAGCGGGATGAGTTGGCTGTGGAGCTTTCCCGACATGCAGGAGCCGGTACCTCAGAACGTGGCCTTCCCCGACCACTTGGTTGGGCGGCTTGGAGCGTTCTTGGTGGCCGCTGACCTGGTTGGTCGTAGGCAGAATCAGATCGGCGCTCGACATGTGGAGATCGTTCAGGTCGAGATGGCACTGAACCTCCTCGCCGACCTACTTCTCAAGGAGTCGATGGAGCCTCATTCTGTTGAACCGTTGGGCAACCGGTCTTCGAGGGGGGTCCCCTGGGGTGTGTACCGTTGCTGCGGCGACCAGAGGTGGTGCGTGATTACCTGCCGCAGCGACGCAGAATGGAAGGCCATGGTCCACGCCATGGGCCGTCCGGACTGGGCCCTCGTTCCCGAATTCGAGACGGTCGCCGGCCGTAGAGCGGGTCAGGACCATCTGGACGAGCGGATCACCGAGTGGACGGGGAAGCTCACTGACCGAGAGGTCATGACGCGGCTTCAGGCGGCAGGAGTGCCGGCGGGGATGATGATGTACATCAGTGACCAGCCAACGGACCCTCACTTCCGGTCCAGGGGATACATCATTGAGATGGAGCAGCCGCCGCTAGGTTCTATCCTTCTTGAGGGGCCGGCGTTTCACGCCAGTACGCTTCCGGAACCGATCACCTTCGCCGCACCGCTGCTCGGACAACATACAAGGGAGATCTGCAAGTCCTGGTTGTCACACACCGATGACGTTATCGACGGCCTGCTCGCCGACGGCGTACTCTTCGAGCCGGCCGCCGAGCTGCCGACAGACCGACAAGATGATGGGAGGAAAGCAGATGGGCATGCCGACTGATGTCGGAGTTGTGGACCTTCTGATCGGGTTTCCACATACCCAGCGGAGCGTGGACGACTTCTCGTTCAGATCTCTGCTGAAGGATGAGGGGAGCGCACGGATGCAGTTCCCCGCCGAACACCTGTTCAAGCGTCTTCCCGAAAACATCACCGAGACGCAGGATCCGATTGAAGTCACCTTGACGGAGATGGACAGGTTCGGGGTGGCGATAGGCCTCATCGGCGTCGGCAGCGAGGTGGCGGTTAGAGCCTTGCGCGAGCACCCTGACCGCTTCGCCGGGTCTGTCAGCGTCGATCCCAACGAGGTGACCCCTGCAGTACGCAAGATCCGTAAGGCTCACGACGACTTCGGTGTAAAGGCGGCGATGGTCTTCCCTGCCGGGTGCGTTCCTCAGGTCGCGGTGAGCGACGCGAAGATGTATCCCCTGTACCAGACGTGCATCGATTTGGATATCCCGATGATCGCCAATGCCGGGGTGCCCGGGCCTCGTGTTCCGATGGATTGCCAGGACGTTCGTCACTTCGACCAGGTCTGCTACGACTTCCCCGAGCTAAGAATCGTGATGTGCCACGGGGCAGAGCCATGGGAGGCGCTGGCGGTGAAGCTGATGCTCAAATGGCCGGGTCTGTACTACATGCCGAGCGCATTCGCTCCCAAGTACTATCCGAAGGCCATCATCGACTACGCCAACTCCCGGGGTGCCGACAAGATCCTCTACGCCGGGTACCATCCTATGGGCCTGACGCTCGAGCGAATCTTCCGGGAGATGGCCGACGTCCCTTTCAAAGACGAGGTGTGGCCGAAGTTCCTTCGGGAGAATGCGGTGAAGGTCTTCAATCTGGAGCAGGCGTGAACCTTCAGGCACGAGTTCGGGCACGGGATCTGCCGCCTGAACCACGAACGATGTACGAGGATGACGACCTCTGGACATGCTCGGCGTCTATGTGGGACAAGGCCTCAACCCGAGCTGGCGTCTCACGAGCTGTCGCCCCACTTCACTCAGGCTGATGTGATTGGTCCATTACCCAAAGGGTCGTCGCCTGGAAGAAGTTGATCGGTCCGGGCTTCGTCTGATGAGTGAATAGGTAATGGAAGCCGGCCCTTTGAAGCGCTCGGTTTGGCGCAATGTTGAATGCATTTGGCTCGCAGAAGAGCCGCTCAATCTCCAGGACACGGAAATAGTGCCGGGCTGACTGTTTGACGAACTCTGCCCCAAGACCAGTCCGACGCTTCTCGGGTTGAAGTATGTGAAGATGCATGTGCGCCTGTATGCCGAACACGATCTGATCGGCTGAGCTGAATCCAACTAACTCGCCGTTCAGCTCCCAGACCAGAGCTAGACCTTTACGGGCTCGAATTGGTAGGGCAAGGTCGGCTTCGTAGGACGAGCGCCACGCTTCCCGGGAGGGCAACAGCTCTCGATCGACACCGAGCAACTGGAGGTAGTCGTCATCGGCGCCGTGGAAGTACTCGATCCGGATATCCAGTTCGGCGGGTTCCATTGGCCTGACGGTGAGAACGGGTGAGGTTGACATTAAGGACAATGTAATGATGGGTGGATGACGTTGGAAACTGACTTGAGTGGCCGCGTACGCCGGAGTAGGGCATCTTCCACTTGCTGGTGGGTAGAGACCAACAGATGCTTCTAGGAGGTTAGTGCCATGAGCAATGACAGAGATTCGGTGGAGGACGCCGGTGAGCTGCTTGGTGGAGAGCCTGATGCCGACAGTGTGACAGCTCGTGCTGAGGGGAGGCCACCAGAGGAAGAATCCAGCGAAGACGCCGCAGCTCAGGCTGAGGCCATACTGCAAGAGTCCGAGGACCGCATTGCAGAAGGTGCAGACGGCTCTGAACCGATCATTGAGTAGGGAGTCCCCATCGCCGTCGGGTGTGGGGCAACCCGGTACGCTGTTACTTCGGTCGGAAGTGGACGAACACCCGTCCGAAATTGTGGGAGTCCTTCTCGACCCGGTCATAGAGCGCCTTGATTTCCTTCTGGTCGAGGAATCGCAACACGCGCTTCTTTAGCTGGCCGCTGCCCTTGCCGTGGATGATCTCCACCAAACGAACCTTCTTCTCGATCGCCTCGTCCATGATGCCTCGGAGGGCGCGATCAATATCGTCGCCTCGGTTGTAGATCTCGTGCAGGTCCAGCTTGAGCTTCACGAGATGAGTTCCGAGTGGATGGGTCGAGGGCCTTTCGTGCTTGCCACCGAGGGGCGAAGTGGCATCATGGTGGAATATGGAAAGGAGCGTAAGAGCCACACACGGTGTCCCGCTCGGCTCGAGGGGACGCACGAGGCCCGCGCTGCTCTCCTCTCAACCGAGACCGAACATCCGAGCACAGTTCTTCCAGAGAATCTTGTCCCGATCCTCTCGGGGGAAGGACCTGAACCATTCGCCAGTCAGCTTCTTCGAGTCGGGCCAGGTAGTCTCCGAATGCGGATAGTCGCTCGCCCACATGATGTTGTCCACGCCGATGTGCTGGTACTCGCGAAGGCCCACTGGGTCCTCCATGAAAGTGGCTGCCACCTGCCGACGGAAGTAGAAGCTGGGCGGCTCCCTAAGCGGAGAGTCCGTCCAGTACCGGTGCTTCTCCCAGAGGTGGTCTGAGTAGTACTCGAAGAACGAGATCCATCCGATCTGGCCTTCGACGGCGAGAAAGCGCAGGTCGGGATAGCGCTGCATCACCAATCCGTGGATGAGCTCAGATAGAGCTTCAGCCATGGTGAGCTTGCTCATCACCAGTCCGGTCATGAACCGTGGAGCGCTCTCGTACAGGTTGGCGACCGCGGTCCCCGGACGTCGCCCTCCCACGTGGAGGCCGATAGGCAGGTCGGTCTCGAGGAACGCCTCCCACATCGGATTCCATTGCTCATTGCCGTAATCGCCCTGGTCGGGGAAGAGCGGGATGTATCCCCCCGCCAACGCGTGCTCCTTGGCGAAGCGGAGCTCAGCGACCGCGAGCTCGGGCGAGTCGATCGGAATCGCGGCCATCCCTAGCAGTCGATCCGGGGCCTGCGAGCAATAATCAGCGAGCCACCGGTTGTAGCCACGGACGCTGTTCAACCGCAATTCGGTGTCCGCGGTAAGCAACGGACCGCCGACGTAGAGGACCTCGGCATCAACGCCATCAAGATTCATGTCCTTCAGCCGCTCCATCGGATCCCACGCGCCCCGGCGCTGGTCTTCGAGTTTGCGGACGTTCAGTGTGAACTGCTCGGGGCGCTTGCCAGCCAAGTTGTTCAACGTATTTATAGGGGTACGTTGCCCCTCGAAGATGCGAAAGTCTCCCTCGTCTGTCCGCTCAATCCGAGGCGCTCGGTCACGGAACCGTGGGTCCAGGTACTCCTGCCACGCGTCGTCGGGAATTGTCACGTGTGAGTCCGATGAGATGAGGTGAAAACTGCTCATGTTCATACCCCCTACTCGGAAAGATGGGCTGAGCGCCGCTTTGCCGAGGGCGGCGACCCTCCACTGAACCTGGCTGACCTCCTCGGAGAGCCCGTGGCAGCCGGCGCGTCTCGACAGCCTGGGACTGTAGGACTTCTCCAGGTTGTGGTCAACTGGCAGACCATTTCGGACGCGATCACTGGCGTACGACAGCCTCAATTGGCATTATTGATTCCAAACGGAAGTCGTAAACTCCTACATCAGGGGACTGCGATTCGCTTTGACAAGGGCGAAGAGAGCCATAACGTTCTGCGAGAATGTTTCTCGGCAAGTCAAATGCGATCGTCCGAGTCTTCTTCACGTGCGTTGAGGTCGAGACAAGACGGTCGTAGCTCAAGACAGAGAGAGGTACTGATGCCTGAACGTTCCGATGATGCCGTCGGGCAAGCCCAAACGGGCGGGACACCCGGAGCTGGCGTGCCGGGCGAGGCAAGGTTGGCCGACCGTGAGGCGCTGCGCGAGCTCCGTGCCCGATACAGCCACTACTGGGATGACGGTGACGCTGAAGGATTTGTTGGGCTCTTTACAGAAGATGGCGTCTTGCAGGCCGCCACGGCGGGACTTGTAACGGGACGCGACCAGCTGCGGAGGATGGTGCACGCCAGCATGGGCCGGATGGAGTTCACCCTCCATTTTACGAGCGATGAAATCACCGAATTCACCGGACCGGATAGCGCCAGAGGATTTTGTCGGTTTGCCGTGCATACCGGGAGGTCGCCGAACGGTCAAGGAGCTGGCACCTACGTCGATGAGTACCGTAGGACCCCGACGGGGTGGCGCTTCGTGAGCCGTCGGCAGCGGTTCTCTTATATGGGCGAGACAGACGTCGTCTGGCCACCCACTCCTCCGCCAGTCGATTATCCCTACCCGGGCTGAAAGGTTCCCGTCGTGCGCTGTTGCTGAGTTGGGTGCACTGTCGGGGACATTGACATTCCTGTTGACCAATATCGAGGGGCTCGACCCGCCTCACTACCGGAAAGCAATCGCCGGCCAGTCGTCGCCAAGCGGTAGCGGGTGCCGAAACAGCGTGGCGGCATTGCCGCCAGCGATCAGCACGGCCTCATGATGTGGGATGCCGCCCAAGCGCTTGCGCAGCAGCTCCTGCGAGTTCGGCCACGTCGAGTCGGCGTGCGGGAAGTCGGTTTCGAACAGGATGTGGTCGATGCCGATCATGTGGCGTTGGTCGATTGTGCCCGGGTCATCGAGCATGCAGAAGTAGAAATTGCGGCGCAGGGACTCGCTCGGCGTGACGTCGTACATCCACGGGGTGCCTCCGGCACCGGAGTGCTCGAGCACGTAGTCCAGGCGGTTGATGGCCATCGGCACCCAACCGATGCCGCCCTCGCTGAGGGCGATCTTGAGGTCGGGGTACATCGCCGGGATTCCCGCCCATACCCAGTCCACCGCTGCGCAGAACGCAGTGGCCGGAAAGAGAGAGGTCTGCACGTTCAGGCCGCCACCGGGTGAACCCTGCAGGACGAAGCCACTGGCGCCGCAGTGCAGCGAGATGACCGTGTCGGTTTCCACGCAGGCTGTGAAGAAGGGCTCCCAGTGCCTGTGGTTCGTGATCGGCGGGAGCTTGAGCAGGTGCGGCGACTCGAGGAACGACACCGACGTGAAGCCCAGTTCGGCGTTGCGACGGATCTCGTCCGCAGCGACCTTGGGATCCTTGAGCCACGGGAGCTGCATCGGGATGAACCGCTCGGGGTATGCGCCGTGCCACTCCTCGATCATCCAACTGTTCCATGCCCGGATCGCGGCGAGGCCGACTTCCTCGTTGTCGTTCATGGACAGTGCGCGGCCGGTGAAGCCCCAGGCTCCGGACGGGAAGCAGAGCGATGCCCAGATGCCGTCGAGGTCCATGTCCTTGACCCGCGCGTGGACATCCCACGCGGCGCGGCGCATCTCGCTGAAGTTGAGGGGGTCCAGGGTCCACTCGCTCTGTGGACGCCCGGCAACGACGCTCATGCCGTTGTCGCGGTAGAGCCGATCGCGGTAGACCCAGGCCTCCGACCCGTCAGGCGTCGTGATCAGCTGCGGCGCCTGGTCGCGCAGGTTCGCAGGGAACCGCTTGAAGAAGACGTCGGCCGGCTCGGTGAGGTGGTCATCCACCGAGACGATCGAGAAGCTCCGCTCCTGCGGTTCGGGATCGGGAAGCAGTTGCCAGTTCGGCCTCGGCATTGTGGGCTCTCCTGTTGTTGGGCGATCGGCCGCGCCGACGCTCGGTCACAGCCGGTCGTCAGTGGTCAGGGCGATTCTAGTGCCTGGCCCAAGCGTCGGCAGTAAGCGCTCACTACTGCTCGCCCGCCGCTGCAAAGGGTGAGCGGCTGGCGGACGAGGAGTCGTCGGACGGCGTGATCCGCTCCTACTGGTTCACCTAGGATCGAGATGATCGCATTGGGGGCGCCTTCCGCTCGCGGTGGTCGGCTAGGAGCGTTGATGACAACCACGCAAGGCTCGGTAGTGAGAAGCGAACTCGACGAGCCGACCGGCGTCGCAGTCGTGGAGTTTTCCCATCCGCCTTTCAATTACTTCGATGCCCAGCTCATAAGGGCGATCGGGGACGCGTACTCGGACCTCGATGCGGATCCTCGATGCCGGGCGATCGTCTTGGCATCCCCAGGAAAGCACTTCTGCGCTGGCGCCGATTTTTCCAAGGGTAGGCTCTCGGATGACGCAACACGCGACCTTTACTCACAAGCCGCTCGCCTGTTCTCATTCAGCATTCCAGTGGTCGCCGCTGTCCAGGGGCGGGCTATCGGCGGCGGCCTCGGAGTGGCGATGTCTGCGGACTTTCGAGTGGCAGCGCCGGCGACTCGTTTCGTGTGTAACTTCTCTCGTCTCGGGACTCATCACGGATTCGGCCTCAGCGTTACGTTGCCGGCGGCGCTGGGGCAGCAACGTGCCCTTGAACTGCTCTACACCGGCGCTGACATCGCTGGCGAGCGGGCACTCGAGATCGGCCTCTGCGACCGACTGGCGTCTACGCGAGACGTTCGGGCCGAGGCCGTCGCTCTTGCCGAGAAGATTGCAGAGGCCGCTCCGCTGGCGGTACGGGCGATTCGCCGTACGATGTGGGCGCAAAGATATCCGGATCAGATACGAGAGGCGACCGAAGTAGAACGCCGCGAGCAGTCGGTGCTATTTGACACCGAGGATTTCCGAGAGGGAGTTCGCGCTGCGGCTGAGCGTCGGGCACCGAGGTTCAACGCTCGATAGATCCAAATGCGTCTCCGGTAGGGAAGGTCGCCCCCCGCCCTCGCCCCCCGCCCTTCTCGAAAAGCCGGTTCTGTCTGGTCACGCTCTGCCTGGTTCTAGGCGAGCGGCTGATCGAGCTGGATGAGGTTGCCATCCGGGTCGGTGAGATACACCGTCTTGACCCGGGTGCCTTCCTCGGCGGCGTACGAGGCCCCGCCGGTCTCGACGGGAGGCGCCACGACCCGTCCCCCGAAAGCCTGGGCCGACTCGACGTACGGCGCAAGGTCATCCACCCAGAACCCGACGTGGTGGAGCCCCATCTGGAAGAGCTTGGCCGGCTGGCCGGGGGCGGGTGAGCCGAGGTGTTGGTCGAGCACCAGGAACTGGCCGTCGTCGCCGTCCGCCCAGCGCAGGTAGACGGCCCGTCGAGCCAGCTCGGTGGGTGGGTCGGTGGAGGGGCTCAAGAAGCGTTCCTCCCGGTCGACCACCACTCGCATGCCGAGGAGGTCGCAGTAGAAGGGCAGCGCGACCTCCAGGTCCCGTACGCCGATGCCGAGATGGGAGACCGTCCCCATCCGGGTCACCCCTCTCAACTCACGATGCCAAAGTAGCGGTCGAGACCGTAGACGCCGATGGCGTTGGCGCGGACCAGCATGGTGGTCTCGCGCTCGTCGAGCCTGGCGGCGGCCACGAGGTCCGCCACGACCTTCTCGGAGTGAGGGTAGGTGGAGTCCTTATGGGGAAAGTCGGTCTCAATCATGATTCGCTCCATCCCGATGGCCTCGCGGTCGATGAGTCCCTGCAGGTCGTCGAAGATTGAGCCGAAGATGTGACCCGGGATCGACTCGCTGGGCAGCGCCTTGGCCCGTCGGCCGCCCGGTTGGTTGCCCTTCAGGCACTTGCGCCAGGTGTTGTCGATGCGTTGGGCGACGAACGGCATCCAGCCGACCTGCCCCTCCGAGAGCACAACCCGAAGACCCGGGAACAGCTCGAAGGCACCCGAGTAGAGCCAGTCGGCGAAGGCCAGCTGGGAGTTCACGAACAGAAAGCAGATGGCCAGGTCGATGGGTGCGTCGGGCGCCGTGGTGATCCGGGTCGACGAGGAGCCGACGTGGAGGTTCAAGACGGTGTCAGTCTCCTGGCATGCCTGGAAGAAGGGATCCCAGTAGTCCGAGTAGATGCTCGGCAGCCCGAGCGCCGGCGGGGCCTCAGGGAAGCTGACGGCGTGGGCACCCTTTGCCGCGCAGCGCCGCACCTCGGCCGCGGCCAGTTCCACGTCCCACAGCGGAACCAGGGTCATGGGGACGAGCCGCGCCGGCTTGGTGCTGCCGCACCACTCGTCGATCATCCAGTCGTTGTAGACCTGGACGCATAAGAGGGCGACGTCCTTTTCCTTGCGCTCGAGGAAGGTCTGGCCGCAGAAGCGGCTTACGCTCGGGAAGCACAATGACACTTCGGTGTAGTTCCGGTCCATCTCGATGAGACGGGCGTCACGGCGGTAGGCGCCGGGCAGCACCTCCTCGTAGGTGATCGGTCGGCTCGTCTCCTCGTCGTAGAAGCCGGATTGGGCCAGGCCTCGTTGCAGCGGCCTGAGCATGTCGTCGTAGTACCACAGGTCGGCCCACTCACCGTCGTCGCTCGCCGCCCAACGGCCATAGAGGGCATTGACGAGCGCCCCCCGTTCGCGACGGACCTGCGGGCCCCGGTCACGCACGTCGCCGGGCAACCGGGACCACCACAGGTCGGGGGGCTCGAGGACATGGTCGTCCACCGAGATGAAACGGGGAAGTTCGTGCACGCCCTCAGACGGCCGCGCGCTCGGCCGTGACCAGCTCGCGGGCCTTTCGGAGCAGGGACGCCACCTCCTCGACGGCGCCGAGGATCTCGGCGCGCTGGCAGCGGGTCTGGTCGGCCAGATCGGGGAGGCCGCAGTGCTCCAGCATCTCGGGCAGGCGCTCGCGCAACCGGCCGATTGTCCACTCGACCACGTCGCCCTCGGCGAACTGGTCGATGCGACAGACGGTGTTGACCTCACCACTCTCGTGCACGTAGTGGTAGTGCGGCTTGTGGGCGAAGCAGTCGAAGCGCAGGTGCTCGATGCCGTCGGCGCTGCCGTACACGTGAACGGTGGGCCCGTAGTCGTCAAACAGCGGGTCGTCCCCTTCGGCCGGCTCGTCACCCAGGGTCTGCGAGACCGCCCGGTCATTGAGATAGCGGGCCTCCACCACCAAGCACACCGGCCCGGCCGGGACCGAGACGCAGCGCTCGGGGACCGGCTGGATCATCTGCGAGCGGAACGAGAGACCCAGTTGGTAGGGCTCGAGCGTCGCGCCCCGGAGCATCTCGAGAATCTGCTTTCTGTCCATGGCGTGGCCCCCTGTCGGCGCCGACCGAACTCCCGCTCCACGAGGAGTAAGCGCTCAGTAAACCTAGCACCGGTACTCAACCGGCGCAGCCAATCGTGGGAAGCGTGGGAGGTGTGCCGTGGGCTGGCGAGGTTGGGCGAGTCTGTCCAGTGCGTCTATGCTGAGCAGACAAGTGGTCGCGCTCGCCGGTGCGGCGTCAGGGTCTGCCACGGCGACTTTGGGGAGGGGAGTGATGACGTGACGACCCTCGACAAGCCCCAGTACGAGAAGCCTCAGTTCACGAGGGCCCCCCTTGAGCTGCCCGCGCTGCCCGTACCGTACGCGATGACCCGCACCGACCGCGTGCCGGCCAAGCGCTACTACGACCCCGAGTTCTACGCGATGGAGAACGAGCTGCTCTGGCCTCGGGTCTGGCAGATGGCGTGCTACCTCGCCGAGATCCCCAACGCCGGTGACTACGCCACGTACGAGATCTTGGACAAGTCGATCATCGTCGTACGCGTCGACGACACGACTGTACGCGCCTTTCACAACGCCTGCCGGCACCGCGGCGTCGAGGTCGTAAAAGAGGGTCATGGCAACGTAAGGAGCGGCTTCATCTGCCCGTTCCACGGCTGGTGCTACGGCCTTGACGGGGCGAACACGTTCTTGTATCAGCCGGACCTCTTCGATGAGTCGAACCGCCGTCCGGAGGACCTCGCCCTCGTGGCTTGCCGGGTCGAGACCTGGGGCGGCTGTGCCTTCATCAACCTCGACGACAACGCCCCGCCGCTTCTCGAGTGCATCGGGGCCTACGCCGATTTCCATGACGTGTGGAAGGTCGAAGGGCTATGGCCCGAGTGGTGGGTCTCGTGCCGCATGCCGGTGAATTGGAAGCTCGCCATGGAGGCCTTCATGGAGGGTTACCATGTCATGCAGACCCACCCCCAGCTGTATCCGAAGACGGGTAATCGGAACGTCTACATGGATCTGAACGCCGCCAGCGAGGATCCCGAGACGCGGATCCGCCAGAAGCTTGGTTTGACGGGCCAGTTCGACCCGCGACAGTTCATCCAAGAGCAGCTCCACGCGATGCGGACCTTGAGCATCGGGATGGCGGGAATGACCCACGAGAAGGACGTTCGTATCGCCGAGGGGCTGTCCAACCTCGAGCTCCCGGACAACTTGCCGGATGCGGTGAGAGTCTGGAACACGACGCTCAACGACGCCGTCATGGACTGGCACACGAGCCAGGGCATCGACATGCCCGACCTGAACTTCATCACCAACAGCGGCATGGTCCTCGGCGTCGAATTCTGCTTCCCGCACTACTTCTTGCTGCCGACCTACTCGAGCTCCTCGGCCTACCGGATCCGACCCCTCGGTCCCGAGGAGTGCCTCTTCGAGCTCTGGTCGCTCACCCGCTACCCGCCGGGTCAGCGGCCGCCGGCGCCGCCTCGTCCGATCCCGATGCTCCCGGACGACCCACGCTGGCCGCCCATACCGGCCCAGGACTACTCCAACCTACCGATCCAGCAGAAGGGGTTGCATGCCGTTGGCTTTGAGTACATGCGGCTGTCGAACCAGATTGAGGGGATGATCGCCAACTACCAGCGCCTGATCGATGGCTATCTCGCCGGCCTGCCCTACGATAAGCTCGTCCCGGCGACGCAACAGGTTCACGGATGGATCAACGCCGAGCCCCACGACATCGGCATCTGAGTTGCCGACCTCGCCATCGACTGTGCCATGACATCCGGCGCCCGGCCGCTGACCGCCGAGCTGGCCGTCGGCTTTCCCGGCGCTGCCGCAGAGCACGAACGGCCTATCGGCGGTTGAGTTGACCGGCGTCGACGGGTATGACGGTTCCGGTGACGTAGCGGGCGTCGTCGGAGACCAACCACAGGACGGCGTTGGAGATGTCAATCGCCTCGACCATGTCCACGGGCATGGCGTTCTGCATGGCGGATGCCAATGCGGGATTCACCTTGAAGAGATCGGCGATGGACAGGTTTTGCGCCATTGGCGTCCGGACAGCGGTCGGCGCGATACAGGTGACCCTGATGTTGTGCGGAGCGAGGAAGTTGGCCCAGGATCGCATCAACCCGACGACACCAGTTTTTGCCGCTGTGTAGCCCAACATTCCGGTCTCGTTTGTCCCTACGCCCAACAGACCGGCCGTCGAACTGGTCAGCACGATGGCCCCGCCTGCGCCCGCTTCGATCATTGAGGGGATGGCGATCCGGCCGGTGTTCCACACGCCGGTGAGGTTGACGGCAATGACGTCGTGCCAGTCCTGATCGGACGTTTTGGGCCCCCCGACGCCGATCCCGGCATTGGCCAGCACGATCCCGACCGGTCCGAGCTCGGCCACGCCGTCGTCGAACGCAGCACGCAACGCATCCACGTCTCGGACGTCGGCTTGGCGGGCCACGATGCGGCGTCCTTCGGCCTCAACTTCTTTCACGGTCTGGGCCAGGTCCTCGGGGGTCGCCATGTCGTACGACACCGTGGCGATCTGGGCACAGATGTCGATGGCGATAATGTCCGCGCCCTCCTGGGCTAGGCGGACCGCATGGCTGCGACCCTGACCCCGCGCCGCTCCGGTGATGAACGCAACCTTACCCTCGAGCTTTCCCACATTCCCTCCCGTCATCGAACGCCGCCAACGTCTTATGATACTTACGAAGTCCGCCTTCCGCATCTCGGATATCGACCGGTCCAGCCGAGAGACGCGGAATCAAATAGGAGATCGCTAGCCCGGGTCGAACTCAATGTGGAACTCGCGTTGTGTTCTGGAGAACCCATGTGGGTTCGTATTAAAGATGGCTGCGCTAATGACAACTCTTTGGTCGACGATGAGCACTGCGCTCAGCGAACGAATACGGGAAGTGTCTCCCAACCGCGCACGGTGGAGGTCGAGGCCATCCTGATGTTGTCGTAGTCGATTTCCCAGTCTGGGAACCGGTTCAGCACCTCCTGCAGCGCGACGCGGCCCTCCATCCGGGCAAGCGACGCACCGAGGCAGAAGTGGATGCCGAAGCCGAAGGTGAGGTGCTGCCCTTCGCTGCGTCGCGGGTCGAACCGATCGGGGTCCGTCCACCGCTGCGGGTCACGGTTCGCCGAGCCGACCAGCAGCAACATAGCGCTCCCCTCGGGCACCGTCGTACCGTAATACTCGACGTCTCGTGCGACGTAGCGGGCGAGGTGCGGGCCCGTGGGTTCGAAGCGCAGCATCTCGTCGATGACGTTCGGGATAAGTTCCCGGTTCTCGTTGATATCGCGACGCTCATCGGGATGTTCGCCCAACACCTTGCCCAGCCAGCCGATCAGCCGGCCGGTCGTCTCGTTGCCTGCCCCCGCAACGACCGACACGTAGACGAGGACCTCCTCGCGGGTGAGCTTTCGCACCGCGCCAGTGTGGTCCTCGAACTCACTCGTTAGGAGCGCCGTCATCAGATCGTCCGACGGGTGCTTCTCCCGGTAGTCGATGTATTCGGTGAACATCTTGGCCATGGGAATCGTTGTGCGGTCGGTTATAACCATGGGCTTGCCGGGCTCGGTGCGCAACTCGCGGTCGGCCATGTGACGCACGGCCTTCTGATCGGATTCGGGGATGCCGAGCAACATTCCGATGACTCGCATCGGCATCTCGTTGCCGAGGTCCTTCACGAAGTCGAACTTCTCCTCCCCGACCAGTGGGTCGAGGCACGAGGCGCAGTAGGCGCGGGTCTGCTCTTCCAACGCGTTCATCTTCTTGGGCGTGAACACCCGCGACATGAGCTTTCGGTGTACCGGGTGCATAGGCGGGTCTTCGCCGAGGACATTTCCGGGCGGACTCACCATGCGGGCCTTTATCATCTCGAGAATGGCTCCGTAACGATGGGAGAATGCTGTGTAGTTGGAGACCGCCCCCTCCACATCGGCGTGGCGCGAAAGCGCCCAGAAGTCGTACTCCTCGTTGTAGTAGAGCGGCGCCTCCTCCCGGAGGCGCCGGTAGACGGGGTAGGGATTGGCGTTAATCTCGAGGTCGTACGGGTCGTAGCTGATATCGCTCTCAGTCCGGGTCATGTGGGGCTCCAATCCTTGGGCGTCGCAAGAGATTAAGCGTAGGCGGGATTCTTGCTCGTGAATGGCCCCAGCTGCTCGTCCGACCGCCACTGAATCCCACCACAGAGGGTGTTCGGCCTGGGTCAGACAGTTCTTGCGTTGGTCCACCTCACCCGCTCGTACCGTGTCGCCGACCGGATTCGGACCAGCTTCGAATCTGTGCTCGGGACACCTTGCCCGTGGTAGCGGATTCCGTTGCGGCATCAGGCCAGATGGCGCTCGCAGGGCGACTAGAAGCATCGGCGTCGCGGTAGTGGCGCCGAGAAGGGCTGGTACATTATTTACGTGCTGAAAGCAACTATCAAGGGTGATGCGGAGTCGGGCCCGGCGGCTCGTCAGGTCGACCGGTTCGACGAGGTGTTACAGACCGTCGCCCGGTCGATCACCCAGGTCCGCTTGCATGAGCGGCTCCTGCGATTGGCCGGGGTCCGGCTCGACCGGGCCGGAGCCACTCTACTTTTCAAGCTCTCTGCGCACGGCGACTCCCTGCGAGTCACCGACCTCGCCGAGATACTAGGAGTCGACTCCCCGACGGTGACCCGTAAGGTCCAGCAGCTCGAGCGCGACGGGTTGGTGGTTCGCCAGACCGACCCCGACGACCGCCGAGCCTCAAGGATTCGTCTCACCCCAGCAGGTCGCCGGACCACAGAACGGGTGCGGCAGGCCCGCCGGGCCTGGCTCGAGCAGCTCCTGCAAGAGTGGGACGACGACGACCTGTCCACCTTGGCCGACCTGCTCTGTCGTTTCGCGGAAAGCCTCGAGCGAGACCTCGACGATGCCCATGACTGATCTGACGACAGCCCCGGTTGATGAAGAGGCCGCCGGTGCGGAGCACCGCCGGATCCTCGTGATCCTCGGCGCTCTCATGACGGGGGTGGCCCTGTCCGCCCTCGACCAGACCATTGTGGCGACGGCACTCCCCACCATCGCTGGCGACCTGCACGGGCTCAACCACCTGTCGTGGGTGGTGACGGCCTACCTCCTGACCACCTGCATCTCCACGCCGCTGTGGGGAAAGCTGGGCGATCTCTACGGCCGCAAAGCGCTCTTCCAGCTGGCCATCGTGATCTTCCTGGTCGGCTCCATGTTGTCGGGACTGTCCCAGTCCATGGCCGAACTCATCGCTTTCCGGGCGATCCAGGGGATCGGGGCCGGGGGTCTGATGGTCGGGGCCCAGGCCATCATGGGCGACGTCATCTCGGCCCGGCAGCGGGGCAAGTACCTGGGCTACTTCGGCGTCGTCTTCGGCGTCACCAACGTGGCGGGTCCGCTGCTCGGCGGCTTCTTCACCGAGCACCTGTCATGGCGCTGGATCTTCTACATCAACCTGCCGCTCGGCATCGTCGCCCTATTCGTCGTGGCCTCTGCGCTGCACCTCCCGGTCAAGCGGGTACCGCACAAGATCGACTGGGCAGGAACCGCTTTCCTCTCCGTTGGCGTCACTTGCATCATCTTGCTCACCACCTGGGCCGGGTCCCAATATGCCTGGGGTTCGCCCGTCATCATCAGTGTCGGACTGGTCGCCCTGGCCTCGTTGGGCATCTTCTGCTTCATAGAGACAAGGGCGTCCGAACCCATCATCCCGCTCTGGCTCTTCAAGAACCGGACCTTTACCGCCACATCGGGCGTCGGGTTCATTATCGGCTTCGCCATGTTCGGGGCCATCATCTACCTGCCCCTGTATCTCCAGGTTGTCCACGGAGCCTCGCCGACCCTATCGGGCCTCGAACTCCTGCCCATGATCGTCGGGATGCTTTTTACCTTCATCTCGAGCGGGCGCATTGTGACCCGCACCGGGCGCTATAAGGTCTTCCCGATCATGGGCACGGGGGTCCTCTCCCTCGGCCTGCTCTCCCTTGCCGAGCTTGGGCCGCATACGGCCTACGGAGAAGTGGCAGTTTTCATGCTCATCACCGGGCTCGGCGTGGGCCTGGTCATGCAGGTGCTGGTCGTCGCCGTGCAGAACGCGGTGCCGTACTCCGCGCTGGGAGTGGCCACGGCAACTGCATCGTTCTTCCGGACCATTGGGGGAGCCTTCGGGGTGGCCGTTCTCGGCGCCGTCTTCGCCAACCGCCTGCTCTCACAACTTAAACTGCACGCCACGTCGGCGGAGCTGAAGTTAGTCAGCGGCTCAAACGTCACAGCCAACCCTGCCCAGATCGACCATCTTCCCGCCGCCCAGCGCACGTTTGTCGTCAGCGCCTTCAGCCACTCCGTCGATACGGCCTTCTTGGTCGCTGTTCCCTTTATCGTCCTCGGCTTCATCCTGAGCTGGCTAATTAAGGAGATCCCTCTACGCACGACTGCGTTCGTGGCCACCTCTCGGCCCGATGGTCAACAAATACAAGGCAGCGATGTGGTCGGGGATGCGGTTGACGACTCCCCAGTGCCAACTCCGGTGGCCAGCCCTGGTTGGGAGAGCCGATAGCAAAGTAGCTAACTCGTAGCCGTACCCGTTTCGGGCCATTCTGATAAGCCAAGTAGTCTTTCTCACCGAGTGAACTAGGAGAAGCGATGCGAGCAGTCGTACTTCGCAGTGGAAATCTGGAGGTGCGCGAGACCGCAGACCCCGAGCCGCGCGAGGGTGAGTTGCTGCTCCGCACCCTCAGCACCGCAATCTGCGCGTCGGACATCCACTACATGGACCACCCGAACACCGGGAACCTCTTTGTGTGGGACGCCAACCGCGATGTGGTCATGGGCCACGAGTTCGTCGGCGAGGTTGTCGGTCACGGACCGGGCTGCACCGACCAGTTTCCCGTCGGTTCGAGGGTGACGGCCATACCCACGCTCATTCGGTCCAACGGAAGGCAGGTCATCGGCGCCCACCCGGAGGCCACCGGCAGCTTCGGTGAGCTCTTCTGCGTCAGCGAGATGCTCGCTCGGCGCGTGCCCGAGGACGCCGATCCCGACGCCGTCGCTGTCTGCGACGCGTTCGCGGTCGGCGAGGGCTACGTTGCGCTGTCGAGCATCGAGCCGGGGCAGCTCCCGCTCGTAATCGGCGCCGGCGCCATCGGCCTGTCGGCCGTCGCTGCGCTGGCGGCGCGCGGCATCGACCCGATCCTCATAGCCGATTTCAACAACGACCGGCTCGAGCTCGCCGCCAAGTTCGGCCCGACGATCGGCGTCAACCCATCCGCCCTTTCGCCCTACGAGGCCTGGCAGAAGACCGCCGCCGAGCGCGGCGTGATGACACCACCGGTCATCTTCGAGTGCGTCGGGACTCCCGGTCTGCTTCAACGCATCGTGGAGGAGTGCCCGTACGGCTCTCGGATCTACGCAGCCGGCGGTTGGTATACCGGGGACACCATCGACGTCACCACTGCGACCACCAATGGCGTCCTCATCCAGTTCGGTGGTGCGCCCAGCGCTCAGGCGTGGTACTCCACACTCGACGCCATCGTCTCGGGCCGCCTCGACCCTCGTCCCAGCATCGGTATGGTCGTCACACTCGACCAGGTGCCCGACGCCATCGACGTCGCCCGAAAGGCGCAGGGGCCGCCCCGCATCATCGTCCACCCCGCCGGCTAGGGAGGAGAAGGCTCGATGTCAGATGAGACCATCACCGAACTTTTGGATCGCCTCAGGCGCCTTGAGGACGAGGCCGCCATCCGAGACACGCTCTACGCCTACGGAAGTGCCCTCGACTACGGTGACCGAGAGCAGTTCCTCGACTGCTTCACCACCGATGCCGACTACTACGTCTCCATGCGGATCAGCGGACCAAGTGGCATGGAGTTCCACGGTCACGAAGAGCTCGGTGCCTACTTCGATGACCACACCCACGCCCCCTCGGCTTGGCACAAGCACATCACCACCAACCCGACGATCGTTCCAGACGGCGACACAGCCACAGTGACCAGCTACTTCATACGGGTCGATGCTGGTGCTGACGCGGGCCCGGCGTCCGTGCTCGCGTCCGGCCGCTACCACGACACGCTCGTCCGCGAGGG
Source organism: uncultured Acidimicrobiaceae bacterium (assembly GCA_963779735.1). Taxonomy (GTDB): domain Bacteria; phylum Actinomycetota; class Acidimicrobiia; order Acidimicrobiales; family RAAP-2; genus Bog-473. The sequence continues at coordinate 101,198 of CAVZZJ010000005.1, read as the reverse complement.
ATCAGAGTGGCGCATCCGCACCCGCCGGTGCGAAGTCGAGAACCTTTAGCACCACGCAGCATCGAGCAGACCCGCGTTCGACCGGCCCGCCCGACTAACCGCGTCTCGAAAGCACCGACGCATCATCTTGAGGTCACGTTCCGTGGCGCCCCGACGCGAGAACTCAAGGAACGCTTGACGCGGAACCGGCGACCCTACTGGCGGTCGGCGGGGGAGAGGGGTCCTCACGCCGGGCGAAGGTCTATGCCGCGATGGTCCCCAGCGGCACCGTCTGGGCCCGGGGGCCACGGTAGCGAAGACCATGCTGCGTATGACCCGTCCGGCCCGTCGGCCGCCGTACCTACAGCTCGACCGGGTGGGCCCGGATCGGTACCGAGTGTCCGGATGCGTTCCCGGTATCTCTAATCCCTCCCGCCTTCTGAACTCTTTCAGGCCAGAACTAACTAAATTAATGGACGGACTGGATTGGGTCGGCGCGCGTGCCGAGTTCCGCGCTGCTTTCCGGGACAGGTGCATGGTCTCTTCGTGACGCCGAGGAGACGGGGTTCAGTCGGATTGCCCGCCGGGGTTGATCGGTGGCCAGCCGGTGGGGCCACCAGTCTCCCTGTGGGTCGGTGGTTTGCCCGACCTCCATGATGTTAACCGCCGGGATCTCGGATGTAGCAACGGATATCGCACTGGAGCTGCTTCGGCGGCGTCAGGAACTGCGCGCCCCGGGTGCTCCATTCGGCGTACACGGCGTGGATGTCTGCGACCCGGATATTGAGGAAGCTGCTGACCCGGTCGGGGTCGCTTGGCGTCTCAAGGATGACCGTGGGCTTGTCGTCAGTGGGGTCTCTGCCGACATTGATGATGAAGCTGTTGGCGAGCGCGACATCGCTCGGCTCTGGGCCGAAGACCACCGTGCCGCCGAGTAACTCGGTATAGAAGCGCCGGGAGCGCTCGACGTCATCGGAGACGATGAAGTGGGTCACTACCATTCGCTCTGCGATCTGCGTGGGTTCGGCCACTGCCACCTCCACTCGTTGGAGCTCATGCCCCGCTTACGACGGGGTCGGAGGCCTTCAGTCAACCAGGTCGGTTCGTCGAGGGTCGGACCAGTCGGGGCGACTTCGGTTGGCCCAGGTCCACCGGGTCGTCGAGGACAGCAAACCCGACGCCGTCAAGCAACTCCCACGCGAGTGATCGATCGGGTCGAGATCACCCCCGGACCGCAAGGCCAGGCATACCTGGCAAGGCGACCCCTCCCCCCGGGACTTATGGCCCTACCCTTCTGGTGTCATCGGCGTAAAGCAGTTACTAGTGCGACTTTCGCATCGGGCGGGTCGCCTGAGCAAAGGGAGCAGCGATGAGCAAGATCATTCAGTCGACGACACTGAGGCTTGAGGCTAACCACGAAGAGGCGCTTGAGGAGGTGAAGCGGGTGAAGAAGTTCATGGAGCGTAAGGGCGTCGGCGTGCGGGCGTTTTGGACCATCGAGGCGGGCGCGGAATCAGGCACCGCTACGGTGGCCTTTGAGTTCCTCAACGCTGCGGCGTGGGCCGAGCTGGTCGACAGCCAAGATCCGGAGCTGGTGGAGCTGCGCCGTCGGGGCGCGGAGTCAAATGTGACGGTGAATACCGCTCTCCTGCAGGAGATCGACCTTTCCTGACCAAAGGTACGAGGGTGCGTGCCAGGGACATCGGCCCACCGGTTGAAGGCAATTGTCTTCAGTGTCCCGGTTTGTTCCAGAGCGCTATGTCTCCGGCCCGATGGGCGAAGACGCCTGCACGGCCGTTCGGGCGGGGTCAGCCCGAGCGGCGCCGGGCGCCCTTTGGGCTTGACCCGTTTTGACGGGCAGGTTGACTGCCGCTTGAGTGTCGGTGTGGTTCTGGGCCTTCCTCCTCCGCTCGTACTCGACGGGCTTGAGATTGCCGAGCGAGCTATGCAGCCGCTCGCGGTCGTAGAAAGACCTCGATGAACTCGAAGATGGCTCCGGACCTTGCGGAACGCTCCCGAGGTTGTACTGCGATCCGCGTCGGCGCGGAAGATCAATCCCGGCGCCGGCGTCGCCGCTCGATGGCCATCGCGAGGGCGTCGCAGACCAGGTCGGCCCGCATGTACTCGGCCATGGCGAAACCGACCACCCGACGGCTTTCGAGGTCGATCACGGTCGTCTTTTTGAAACACGCAATCCCGGGACTTATGGCCCTACCCTTCTGGTGTCATCGGCGTAAAGCAGTTACTAGTGCGACTTTCGCATCGGGCGGGTCGCCTGAGCAAAAGGAGCAGCGATGAGCAAGATCATTCAGTCAACGACCTTCAGGATCGAGACCGGCGGCGAGGCGGCGCTTGAGGAGATGAAGCGGATAAAGAAGTTGATGGAAGGCAAGGGCGTCGGTGTGCGGGCGTTCTGGGCCATTGAGGCAGGCGCGGAGTCAGGTACCGCCACGGTGGCGTATGAGTTCCCCAACGCTGTGGCATGGGGCAAGCTGGTCGACAGCCAAGATCCGGAGCTGGTGGAGCTGCGCCGTCGGGGCGCGGAGTCAAATGTCATGGTGAGCACCGCTCTCGTTCAGGAGATCGACCTGTCCTGATCAGACGCAAAGGCGCCGTTCGGGCGGGGTCAGCCCGAACGGCGGCGGGCGCTGGGAGCATGTCGGAGCGGATCCGGTGCCAAGGAGGCCGCACCGTGACGGGCGTTCCCGTAGGTTTGACGGTTGGCGATACGGGATCGCTGAGTGGACCACGTCTGGAGTGTCGGGGGGTGACCGTGCGCTTCGGCGGTCTCGTTGCTCTCGACGACGTAGATGTAGTCGTGCCAGCGATGACGATTGTCGGGCTGGTCGGCCCAAACGGTGCGGGGAAGAGCACCCTCTTTAACGTGTTGTCCGGTTTGTCTCATCCCTCAGCAGGGAGGGTGCTGTTGAACGGCGAGGATGTCACCCACGCCCGTCCGCGGTTGCGGGCGGGCCTAGGGGTGGCGCGGACGTTCCAGCAGCCCGAGCTGTTTGTGGGTCTAACCGTCAGAGAGCATCTAGTGCTCGCCTATCGGGTCAGGCATGCCAGAGCGCGCATCTGGTCTGACATATTTACGATGGGCAGTCTGCGCCCGGTCAAAGAGGACGAGCAAACAAATGTCGAAAGCTTGCTCGAACTGCTCGGCCTGGGCGCCATGGCGGACCGGTCGGCCCTTGGACTGCCCCTCGGGTGGGCTCGGCTGGTGGAGCTGGGCCGGGCTCTGGCCACCTCGCCGACTGTGCTGCTCTTGGACGAACCCTCTGCTGGTATGGACTCCTCAGAGACCGAGCAGTTCGAGAGCTCTCTGCTCAGCGTCGCCCGCGAGCGCGGCATATCCGTGCTGCTCGTGGAGCACGACGTCGAGTTGGTGATGCGCATGTGCAGCACCGTTTATGTCCTGGACTTCGGCATCTTGATCGCCAGCGGATCGCCTGACGAGGTCCTGACGAACCCCAAGGTGCGCGCCGCCTACTTGGGCGAGGAACTTTCTCCCGGCGAGGGGGCGAAGGGCGATGGCGGGACTATGAGCGTTTCATCGTCCGCCCTGCCAGCGCTGAGCCCTCATGCGCAGAGTTCGGAGCCGGAGGGACGCTCACCAGCTCTCGCTGTGGAGAATCTCTCGGTTAGCTACGGGAAGGCTGTCGCTCTCTCGGGGGTGTCCTTCAGCGTCGGGACAGGCGAGGCACTCGTAGTGTTGGGCGCCAACGGAGCGGGGAAGAGCAGTCTCGCCCGTGCTCTCTGCGGATTGGTGCGCCCCTCTGGAGGACGAGTCGTTTTCGACGGCCAAGAGATCGGCTCCTGGGCGGCGCATCGGATTCGCCGGTTCGGGCTCGTGTACCTACCTGAAGGCCGGGGTGTCTTTCCGGACCTTACCGTGATCGAAAACCTCCGGATGGCCGCAGCCGTTCTCGGGGGCCGCCAGGCGCGCCGGGACGGAGTGGCGCGGGCGCTAGAGATTTTCCCGAAACTCGCCGATCGGCGGCGCCATCTTGCTTGCCTTCTTTCAGGGGGTGAACGGCAGATGCTCTCGTTGGCCCGGGCTTTCGTCACGTCCCCTAAGCTCGTGATCGCCGACGAGATGTCCCTCGGGCTGGCTCCGCAGATTGTCGACCTGGTCTTCGACAGTCTTGCGCGAGTCAGGGAAGCGGGCGTGACCGTGATCATGATTGAGCAGTACGTCCATCGCGCGCTGACTTTCGGCGACGAGTGCATCGTGCTCCAGCGAGGAACGCTGGCCTGGGCTGGGCCGGCCGCCGCGGCAGACGGTCAGCTGTTGCGCCACTATTTGGGCGACGTCATAACGGGGTGAGGGGTCCTTCCTAGCCCGACGCCAGCTTCCGCCGGCAACCGGGACCGCATAGGCCCCCCTCTCCGCCCTCCGTGCCCCGACCCTCGTTCCGGGTGGGCTCCCTGCCCCGGCGGTCGTGGTCGCCGCCCCCGTTCGTGGCGGTTTGGTGCCGTTCTGCGTACCCCGCCTTGCCTTCTCCGTACCATTGGGGCCTGCTTCACCATTGGGGCCTGCTTCGTACCTGCCGTACCACCTATCGAGCAACGTACCTGGTGAGGATACCCATCGCGTGTACGATCGCGCGACCAACAGCGCACTTTCAACCCCGGGTCAGGTGCGGTCGTCTGAAGCTGATAGTCAGCTGATGGCACCGGTTGATTTGCCGCCAGATGGGTAACCTCTTTTGGCGGGATACGGCCATCGAATCGAAGGGGAAAGGCATGACCAACGCATCGGTCGAGATCAAGCGCACCTACTGCAAGATCTGCATGACGGCTTGCGGATTGGTGGCCGAAGTCCAGGGGGACCAGATCCTGCGAGTTCGAGGCGACAAGGACCACCCTCTGTTCGAGGGTTACACGTGTCCGAAGGGACGCGCCACCGGGCAACTCCATCATCGTGACGACGCGATCACCCGTCCACTGATGCGCAAGGATGGCGAGCTGGTCGAGGTCGAGTGGGACGAAGCGCTTGACGACGTCGCCGCGAAGCTGCGCAAGGTCCTCGACACGTACGGTCCAGATTACGTGGGCATCTACTTCGGCAGCGGATTGGGGCTCGACTCCTCCGGCTACACGATGGAAGACGCCTTCTACAAGTACCTGGGCACGCCACCGAAGTTCTCGCCCCTGACCAACGACAGCAGTTACGAAGCGATGCTCACGTCGGCCGTCGGGCGGGGCCTGTCGCCGAAGGTGGACTATCACAACACGATGATGGTGCTGTACGTCGGCATCAACCCTATGATCAGCCACGCCGACAACAACGGCATGTGGGACCCGGCGACCTGGTTGCGCTCGATCACCAAGCGTGGGGGTGAGATCTGGACCATCGATCCGCTATTCACCGCGACGGCGAACCTGTCGACGCGGCACATCGCCGCTTACCCAGGCAAGGACTATGCGATTCTCGCCTGGATCGTGAAGGAGATCATCGACAACGGTCCGCTGAAGCCGAAGCAGCCCGTCCAGGGTCTCGACGAGCTACGCGCCGCGCTCGAGGGCTACAACCGAGCCACGGCCGCCGAGGTCGCCGGCGTCGCCGAGCAGGAGATCCAGGACCTGCTCGATGCCATTCGCCGCGCTGGCGTCGTGTCGACTGAAACCGGCACCGGCATCGGCATGAGCCCCGGTGCGAATCTGACGGCCTGGTTCTGCTGGCTGATCATGATCCTGACCGGCTCGACCAACGAGAAGGGCGGCGCCTGGTTCCACCCTGGATTCTTCTACCCGCTCGAGATCAACGGCCCATACGTACCGAAGCAGACCTTCTACCCCGGCTCGAGGACCCGGCCCGATATCAAGGCGATCATCGGGCCCGGGGGCGGCCCGGACTGGCCGTGCGCGACACTCGGACCCGAGATCGAGGCGGGCAACATCCGCGCCTTCTTCAACTTCGGTGGCACCATCATCCGGTCGTTCCCCGACGCCAACGCACTCACACGTCTGCTGCCGACCCTCGAGCTCAACGTCGTCACCGAGATCCGCCACAACGGCGTCGTGCCGCTCTCGACCCACGTCCTACCGACCAAGGACTGCGTCGAGCGCCACGAGATCACCCGCTGGGACTCACTCGGATGGAACGTGTCGATGCAATACAGCCCGCCGCTCGTCCCACCGATGGGTGAGCGCCGCTCGGCCTGGTGGGTCATCTCCCAGTTCATGAAGCGAGCCGGTATTCCCGTGCCGGCACACGTTCCCGACGACGACCGCGTCGAGGGTGCCGACGAGTTCATGCTCTCGCAGCTGTTCACCGACAAGGCGCGCTGCAGCTTCGAAGAGCTTAAGGAGAACCGCTACGTGGAGTTCCCCTACGAGCATCCGGCCGACTGGGTCGAGCGGCACTTCGAGCGCGTCGGCGGTTGGATGCTCACACCGCCGGAGCTCGTCGAGCAGTGGAACGGATTCCGCGTGGCCGACGATGCGAACCTCGGCCAACCGAGGCCGCTCGTCTTCACCCCGCGGCGCCAGTTCAAGCAATTCAACGGCAATTTGGACCTTCTGGGCGAGCCGGCAAATATCATCATCAACCCGCAGACTGCTGAAGAGCACGGCATCGTCGACGGTCAGGACGTCAGGGTGCGCAGCAAGGCCGGTCAGATCACCCTCATCGCCAAGGTCGACCCGAAGATGCTCAGGGGGGTCTGCTCGATCTCCCACGGCCACGCTGAAGGTAACGTCAACGAGTTGACCAGCAGGTTCGACATGGATCCACTCGGCGGCATGGCCCACAACTCGGCCGTTCCGATCGAGATCGAACCGGCAGTCCCCTCGGTGGGCAACCAGGCATTCGGTCTATAGGACCGACCACGGCAGATAGACCTCAGCGGCGCCCGTTCAGGGCCTGACATCACCCCGTTGGGTCCAAATACTCGATGCGCCGATTGACCTGCGGCTTCTCGAGAAAGAGCGTGAACGCCGGCCCGCGTCGAAGTTGACCTGTAGGGTCCCATTATTGAGTCCGCTGCTTTCGAAGGAGCGCTGCATCCCAAAACGCTCTGCCGGTTGCCCGTCGTTCAGACCAGGCGAGCCGGACCCGCACAATGGTGATGATGATGCAGAACCCCGCCAGGACCGCCCAAAGGAAAGTGGCCCTCCCACTACTGCTGAATGTCGCAAGGAGCACAAACACGACGATAGGCGGAACTTGTGGGAACCAGAAGGGGAAGATGGTGGCACGAACCGGTTTAGAGCTGATCCAATCTGAACGGTCTATTTCTGGCGGTTGGTCCATCGATGGGCCCCTCCCGGTGCTCGGATCGATGCTATCGATCCCAGCGGCTTGCAGCAGTTGCCCAGGCGATGTACCGATCACCGAGCGGAAAATTTGTACTGTCAGGACTATTCCCGAGGCGCTAATGGGTCACGCCCACCGCCAGTGTTCGGGGGCAGTCCAGTGTTTCGTCACGCTCCAGAAATCGTGCTTGAGCGCGGTTACGTAATGAGTCAACTTTCGAGAAGGGAGATCAACTATGCATGCCAGACTGGTCCACGTCTCCGACCTGGCCGAGGCGACGGGACAGAGCTGAACGTCGGAACTACCGCTGTCCAACTGCGCATGGCAGCAGGCGCGGCCCAGTGCGAGACTGGGGTGGTCCCGTGGAACTGCATGTGGGACGATCGCTGTACTTGGCCGTTTGGAGGTAGCTCATGCAGGGTCAAGAGTCTGGGACATCGATGGCGACCCATCTCGCGGCGCTGAAGATGGCGACACAGGAGCAACGCACCGCCGTCTGGCAAGCGATGCGCGCCATGGGCGACGTGTTCGAGGCCTCAAACGGCACATGGATGCTCACGAGCCCCGAGGCCGTCCAGTACGCCCACCGGAACCCCGACCTCTTCTCGTCCGAGGGAATCATGGGGTTCTTCGACCTGCCCATCAAGTACGTCCCGTCGGCTGTCGACCCTCCCGAGCACCACAAGTACCGGCGCATCCTCGATCCGATGTTGGCGCCGCGGGTGGTCAACGCGATGGAGGACGAGCTGCGGCGGCAGGTCCGCCACCTGGTCACCGCGTTCGCGTCGAAGGGCTCCTGCGACGCTATGGGGGAACTCGCCGTGCCCTACCCGACGACGGTGTTCCTCTCCATCTTCGGCCTGCCCCTCTCCGACCGCGAGCAGCTCATCGAGTGGGTGAAGACGCTCATCGAGAAGTCGCCGCAGCTCAACCCCGAGTTCGCCCACGAGTCGGAGGCGGCGGCGTGGGAGATCTACCGCTACCTCGAGCACTTCGTCGAGCAGAAGCGCAAGCGCCCGGGGGACGACATGCTCAGCCAGATCATCGCCAAGGACGGCGACGACGCGCTGACCAACGGCGAGATCATCGGCACCTGCATCCTGTTCTCGCTCGCCGGCCTCGACACCGTCACCGCCGCGGTCGGCTTCATGCTCTTCTACCTCGCCCGGAACCCCGAGCTCCGGCACCGCGTCATGTCAGAGCCTGCCCTCGTCAGCCCGATGATCGAAGAGGTGCTGCGCCTCGAGCCACCGGCACCGACGTTCCCGCGGCTGACGACCCAGGACGTCGAGGTCTGCGGCGTGCCGATCCCGAAGGGCGCGCGCGTGATGATGTGCCTGGCAAGCGTCAATCGCGACATGGAGCGCTACGACCACCCCAACGAGATCGACTTGAACCAGGCCGACCGCGGGCACGTGACCTTCGGCGGCGGCATCCACCGCTGCCTCGGGTCGCACCTCGCCCGACGCGAGATGCGCCTCGTCGCCGAGGAGTTCCACAAGTTGATCCCGGACTACGAAATCGCGGAGGGGTTCGAGCCGGAGATCATGTGGCCGTCAGGGACATTGCACCTCCGCTCGCTGCCGCTCGTGTTCCCGGTCGCGGATGGTGTGGTCTGATGCGCGTCGTCATCGATCAGAGCGTCTGCAGCGGCAACGGCCGGTGTTACACCTTGGTGCCCGACCTGTTCGCCGACGACGAGCGCGGCTACGGCCAGGTCATCGGTGACGCTGTTCTCACCGAGGACCAAGTCGAGCAGGCACGTAAGGCCGTCGTTGCCTGCCCGGAGCGCGCCATTACCCTCGAGGAGTAGGCCTCCTCACTAGGTCAGCGGTCGGGGCCGGCGCGCTGGACAGCATCGACGTCGGCGACCGGAAGGGTCCAGAAACTCGATGCCTGGAAGCATCGAGCTCATGACTCGGCAGAGCGTCAAGCGGGAGTTGTGCTGCTCGTTCAAGGTCTTGCAGGTGCCCCCATATGTTCGGCGACCAGAGAAACGGGACTCCAAGCAAAGCCGGCGCATAAGGATATTTTTGTGGTCGTCGCTTCAAGCTCTGGTCGGCAAATGGCCAGATTCGAACGTCAGGAACTGCCGGCCTGCGATGCCTCGACGGGAGCGACCTCGATCCGAGAGGTGTTTTCGATCGTGAGGGGAAATTCCCCGCCGAACGCGGTGGCGGGGCTGAGGGCTCCGTGCGGGGACCCCGCGAGAGTCTCCTCCACGGCTCGGATGGCAGCAGCGGGTGTAAAGGCGTAGGAATCGCCAGTCTGAAGCAGTGCTTCGGCGGTAGTGCCGTCAGAGCCGATCGCTCTTGCCCACCCTAATGATCGGTAGGTCTGGGGCCCGGCGGCCACCTCATCTGAAGCTGGCAGCTCAAGGGCGGGAGGGTTGGCAGCGTACGCTATGACGTTAGGAGCGCTCGTGGCTCGGAAGGCCGCTTCAAGGTCCCCGGTGGGGACGGGCATCGCCTCACAAGGACCGTCGGGGAACTCGATTGTCGTGATACCGGAGAAGAGCTCCAAGGGCACGAGGTGTCCGGCTCGGCGGATCCAGCCTCCGTAGGGGAGGTTGTGCTGCATGGTTAGAGCAGCGCCGGGCCCCGGTTGGGCGGAGGCGATCCGGGTAGCCACTTCGAGGTGCTCTGCGCCACCAACGGCCTCGCTGACATATCGAGCCAAACAGTTGGTGACGATGACACCGAAACCGACCCCGGGAATGATGGTGACGTCGGCTCGCTGAGCACGCTCATCTAGATCGTAGAGGGCTCGGAACACCTGCAGTTCGTTACTGATATCGAGATAATGCACGCCTGCATTGAGACACGCCTCGGCAAGCGATGCTGCGGTGTGTAGGAATGGCCCGGCGGCGTTGAGCACCAAGTCGACATCGGCCAGTGCGGCGCTCAGGGCGGCTGGGTCGTCCAGGGTCAGAGTCCGGCACGGCAAGTCGAGTTCCTCGGCCAGCGCGCTGACTGATGGCGCGCTCCGACCCGCGAGCAGCGGATGGTGGCCGAGCTCGACTGCGTGCCGTGCGATCAAGGTGCCGGTGTAACCGGCAGCTCCGTAGAGCATCCAGGTCTGGGTACCGCTCATGACTACTCTCCGATCTCAGGATTGAAGATGACGACCTCTCGCATTCTTAGTTCCTACTTCTCAAGTGTCTCGGTAGTGGCTGGCTTCGCGTCAAAACGCTCCAAGTCACGTAGTCGCGAGCTGGCCAGCTCTGACCCGCACGAGGAGCTCCCGGAACTTCTCGGGCTCCTCGAGCTGCGGAGTGTGCGCCGATTTCTCGAACCATACGAGCTGCTTGCTCGGTGCCTCCAGGGAACTGGCGTACCGCTGAGCCGCCTCACCCGGCGCTACCTGGTCTAGGCGGCCCTGGACCATCACAACGGGCACATCGAGGCGGTGCAAGGTGCGTACGAGGTCCAGCTCTGCCATCTCTGATAGCAGCGCGGCCTGGGTGGCGGTGATGCCACGAACAGCGCGAACGACATCTCCTATCGAATAGTCGGACGAGCGCACCAAACTGACCAGGAGCTGACGCACCACACTGGCGTAGGTTTCGTCGTGGGTGACTCCGCCGAAATTGGATGCCCAACGAACCCGGGTACCGAACTGCTTCGCTTTGAGGTGCGGGGGCGGTCCAATGGCCTCAAGCTGGCGGATAGCGCGCTTGTTGCCACGCTGGCGAGCGGTATCGAGCGCGAAGTCATAGGCTCCGTTGCCAGCGGCTACGCCGTCGATATCCATCCCAACCGCCACCAGCGTCGCCACCAGGTCGGGGCGCTGTGCCGCGGCGTGCGCTCCGATCGTCGCTCCAAACGAAAACCCGGCGACGTACGGCTTTCCGCCGAATCGGTCCCGGAGGACCTCGAGAAGCGAGACGGTGTCGCCCACCATCCGCTCCACGCTGATGTCGGCTGGGTCTTTGATTCCCCGCAGCGAGCGACCACAGCCGCGCTGATCCCAGTAGATGACCGTGAAGTCCTGTTCCAGGCCGAGGAGATGCTCGAAGCGGCGCACTTCGTTGAGCATCGGAAGTCCCGGTCCCTGTTGGATGAGCAGCAGGACTGGGTTAGATGCACTCGCCCCACGGACGCGGATCCACTGCGTGCTATCGCCGAGTTGGATTGCCTCAAGGGTATCGATCACCGTCTTCTCTCCCAACGTGGATCTGGCGTGATGTCTGGGGTCTTAACTGGCGAGCGTCACGGGAGGTTGACCCGTGGCCAGGGCCAGGCGGTCGGCCGCACCGGGGTCGTGTGCCGGCAAGATCACGAGACCCGGCATCTGCTGGCGCAACTTATTGACCAAGGCGCTTGCCGCACGCAGCTTGCGACGGCTCCCCACTCCCGGAACCTGACCGTCTTCGAACACGTGCACGTCGTAGGTCAGGTCGCCAACCATCATGAGCGGCTGATGACCACTCTGGCGGACCAGCAGCGAGAGCGAGCCCGGAGTGTGCCCCGGCGTGGGCAACAGCACCAGAGTGCCGTCACCGAAGAGATCATGACTTCCAGTAAAGGGCGAGAGGCTCGGGTCATCGGTCGGTGCCGGCTCTATCCGGTTCCAACGCAGTCCTGGCAGGTCAATGTGGCGGGTCATGAGGCCGCGCTGTTGGGGGAGCGGACTCGACAGCGTGTCCCATTCGGTTTGGCTGACGACGATGTCGGCCTGGCCCAGCTCACCAAGGCCCCCGATGTGGTCCTGGTGAAGATGGGAGAGGATGGCCGTGCGCACGTCACCCGCTGCGTAGCCGAGGCGGTCCAATCCGACGCTCAGTGTTTCTTCCGGATTGATCTCGAAGCGGGCCAGGCGGTCATAGAGCACCTTGGTAATCCCGCCCGGAAAGTAGTCGCGCTCGGTGATCGAGGCTCGGTCCTGACCGGTGTCAAACAACACGACGCCGTCGCGGTGCTCGATGACGTAGGCATTTATGGGGCGAGGACCCGTCCACTGACGAGATGTGAGCAGCCACCAGAACATGGGCCGCCAGGTCGATGACACGTGATCAGGACGGATCTGCACGTGGCCGGTGCTGACGACCGACACCCGGCGAATAGGATCGTTGAGACTCATGACGGTTCTAGCATCCCGAACTGGCCAGGCAGGCGGCCAGGGCCAGGCCGACTTGACCAGTTCCAAATATGAGGTGTTGCTCGCGCTCAGTCACGTTGGAACCCGATCATCGGGGGCTGCCCGTGCGTGCGGACAGCCGAAACCAGCGAAGCGGAATGCTTGCGGTTCATAACGCTCCTCTATTTCCTCGGCGCCCGCCTAGGTTTAAAGAAAGCGTCAATGGTGTCCCTGTCCAGGGGGCACTTGCGTCGGAGCCTACTCCTGCAGTGCATGTTCCGCCACGGTCAATTTCGGCGACGACTCCTCCCCCGGTCGACCCTGGGTCAGTCATGCCCGGTGACAGCGGGCGAAGGGCAGGAACCCGTCGGCGAGGGCGACATCGAAGTCAGGTCACTGCGCCAGATTCGGCGATTAGCGCTTGGATGAATCTCCCATAACAGTTCGCGCGCCAGCGCCGAGGGGTGCCCTGCTTTGACGCCGGCACATCAAGTGGGGCATGCCTCCGAGGTGCCGTACGTGGGCGGTCCCGCCGTCCCTGTTGACCCTGACAGCCACGCAGGGGGCTGGTTGCTCCGGAAGGACGTTGAGCGCTTCGGACAGGTCGAAGCAGGGTGTCAGGGGGCTGCATCTGGTCCAGCCTCTGAGACGTTGTCTTCAGTGGTGACAGTTGGGTTGACCCCCACGCCCGTGCCGTGGGCCGTACTGGTCGCGACAATCGCAGTTGCACGGTTCTGCCGTCAGGAACTGGTCCCATCCCCGTTACGTAGGACCGAATTGGTTAACGAACCGCTCGTAGCGATCACGCTCGTCCTTCATCTCTTGTGGGAGACGCTCGTGCGTTGCCGCTAGCCGGTTATGTGGCTAGGGTCAATTCCTCTCGCAGATATGCGATTTGAGGATCCTCACGGAGGACAGCCAGGCCCAAGAGCCACGCCCCAGCGGCGCCCACACCCACCCACACGAGTACAAACGCCCAGGGCCATGTCGGGTGGGCGGACAGAGCTCGAGGCACGACAACCCCAATGCTCAACATGACGGCCCCAGCCCCGACTTCGCCGCCGAACCTCGCAACGACGCGACTACGGGCGTTTGGGGGATTTCCGAGATCAGCCTCCTGTGTCTGGATGTCCATGCGACCACGGGAGGAGGCACGGGGCCACCGAACAAGAGCCAGTGGTCGATGCGGTCGTACGACCGATCGGGGTTGCCCCGACTGACGCGTCGTTCGCCCATGCCTTCAACTCTGCACCTACCATCCCTCTGGGTAAGGAGAGTAGGAAGTTGGGGATTAATCACATCTGTGTAGTTACATGGATGTCAATATGTTCCTTGCTGTGGATAGATAGCCGCAGTCAGACCATATGTCTGTTCTGACACTTCACCCACCGACTTGTGGAGGCCCTGGCGGCCCTGATCCTCTTCAGGCTTGTCATCGTGGCCACCCTCAGCCTGGCCGCGGGCGCAATGGCGCCTCCAACCGTCGGGCACCCTCTCGGCCCGATCCGGGTTTTCCTGGCTCTTCCCGTTGAACTGGGGAGCATGACATAGCGAGGCAATCCGGCTCCCCGGATTTCTGCGGAGTCTGGTGGTTTGCTCCCTCCGCGCTCGCGAACCTCCTATTGATGTCAAGCCTCAGCTTTGGGGAGTTTCGGGAGTGGAAACAGCGGGCGGATCAATCAGGAGCCACTCGGGGGCGCACTCTTATCAAGCCACGCGTTTCACATGATCGAAGAATCCGGGCTGCGGGTGGACGGTTCGCGAGAAAGCCAACCCACGCTGGGCGGCAGATAGTTGCTGAGCCACACCCGCGGCCGGGGAATTAGCCGCGAGGTCTACCGCTACTTGCCTCGTGGCTAGATCCCCGGACCATGGACTTGGCTCACTAAACGCCTGTCGTCCTTCGGGACTGACTTCGTCCCGATCTGCCGGTCCATGGCCCGGGTTCACCGAGTTCGCAAAGACGCGTGACCTAATAAGAGCTTGCCCTCCAACACGAGTGGCCCATCATTGGTCTGTCCGCTGTCCTTACTCCCGAAAAACTCCCTCAAAAATGACTTGACAAAGTCCATAGGAGCATCGGGACGGTGCGCATTAGTCAGCTGACATGTCCCGTGAACCGCCGACGACGTTGAGAGTTCGGCGACCTGCGGTCAGAATAACTCGGCCAACATCCGTGAAGCCCGATGCGGCTACGTCCCTTACGAGTTGCTCAATCTGATCGCCCGTGAGTCCTCCGTGGGCGCCAGGCTCGACAAGACGCTCGACGAGGAGCAAACGCCCTCCTGGTTCCAGGACGCGGAGGGCCTCGGCAAGCCCGAGGGAGCGATTACTCCAGTGGTGGACGGAGCTGAGCGACCAGAGGACCGTGGCACTCCGGTCGGGAAGCGGAACGTGTTCGGCAGAACCCTGAACGAGGGTGACGTTGCGCGTGTTACGGAGAGCATTGAAGCGTCGTCCGATGCGCAGCATGACAGGCGATGGATCGACCCCCGTGACCTTGGCACATTGACGGGCAGCGACCCGAGCCGCTGCGCCTGGACCACATCCGATGTCGACCACTTGATCATCCAGGGTTAGTTCCGCGAGACCTGCGACGCGTCTGGCCACGGAACCACGACCAACCGTCATCGAAAGAGCGACGATCATTTCGAAGGGGGCATTGTGCCGATGATGAGGTCTAGCGTGATCCGGTGAGGTGTTGGATTGAGTCATGGCTCTCCCTGGGTCGCGAAGCTCGTAGACGATGTGTCGCCCGAGCCTCCCTACAACGCCCGATTCACGAGGCGAAAGGGCTCCTGCGCGCAAGCAGCTTCAGCTGCGAGCCACGTCCGATAGCCACCGTCGAAGTTTCGTGCCTCGATCCCAAGTTCGTGGAGGAGTGCCGTCGCGGTGTGTCCCCGCTGGCCGACCTCGCAGTAGACGATGAAGGGGCCCGCAGCACCGTCGAGGTCTTCGCGCAACTGGTCGAGTGGGAGGTTGACGGAGCCGGGGATCGCTCCCCGAGCGTGCTCCTCGCTGGTGCGGACGTCGAGCAGTGTCCAGCCCGCCCCGGTCAAGGTCGCGAGCTCGTCGCATTCGACGACGTCGCATGCTCCCGTGCGGACGTTCTCCGCCATGTAGCCGAGCATGTTGACCGGGTCCTTGGCCGACGAGAACGGGGGGGCATACGCCAGCTCCAAGTCGGCGAGCTCGTCCGCGGTGATGCCACCGGTGATGGCCGTCGCAATGACGTCGATACGCTTGTCGATGCCCTCCCCCCCGACGGCTTGGGCTCCGAGAATGGTTCCATCATCAGGGTCGAAGAGGAGCTTGAGGGACATTTGCTGCGCGCCTGGGTAGTAGCCGGCGTGGCTCATCGGATGTGAGTGGATGGCCCGGTACCTGCGTCCGGCCGCCCGGAGTCGTTTTTCGTTCCATCCCGTCGCCGCCGCAGTGAGATCGAACACCTTGACGATTGCCGTCGCGAGCGAGGGGGTGCCTCTCGCGGGAAGGCCACAGATGTGGTCGGCAACTCGCCGCCCCTGACGGTTGGCAACATTTGCGAGCGCGACGAGCGAGTGTCCACCTCCCACCCAATCCTCCTTTTCGACGGCGTCGCCGACCGCATAGATGTCATGGTCACTCGTCCGATTCACCTCATCGACAGCGATGCCACCATGTGAGCTGAGGACCAGGTGGGCCATCTCAGCCAGACGGACATCGGGTCGAACGCCGATGGACCCGACCACGAGCTCACCGGGTAACACTCGACCGTCGGCCAGAACGATCCCGGTGGTGGTCACTTCGGATACGGCGACGCCGGTCTCGACCACCACGCCGTGAGAAACGAGCTCGGCCGCCACGAGAATCGCCAACTCGGGGTCGAGTGGGGAGAGGACCTGGTCGACCGCCTCGACGACCGTCACGGCAATCGACTGGCGCGCCAGATTCTCGGCGGTCTCGAGTCCGACAAACCCGGCCCCGATGACAATGGCTGTTGCCGGTCGTCCTGTCACGTCGGAGGCAAGCCGTTCGGCATCTTCGACGGTCCGAAGCACCCGTGCGCGGTCGAAGCCAGGAATCGGTGGGCGGATAGCGACGGCACCGGGACTCAAGACGAGCTTGTCGTAACTTAGGGACGCTGATTGACCATCGACGGTGGATCGTGTCATGACCTCATGGTTGGCAGCGTCGATGCCGACCACCTCGGTGTCCACTCGGACGTCGAGCCGAAAGCGGTCGAAGAGACTCTCGGGTGTCTGGAGCAACAGGTCGCCCTCATCCTCGATCACCCCACCGACGAAATAGGGGAGCCCACAGTTGGCATAAGAGACGTGACCTGATCGCTCGATCACCGTGATGGTCGCTGTCTCGTCGAGGCGTCGGAGACGCGTTGCTGTTGACATTCCGCCGGCGACGCCACCGACGATGACGACGCGAAGTGGAGATTTCGACGCTGACATTATTAGGTGAAAATGATCTGCCCGCCGGCAGCCTTCTCATAGAACTCACCCACGGTGATGATGTCTTGGACCTGGCTGATGAAATCGTCTTTGGTGAATCCGAAGAGGTCGACCGAGGCTTTGCACGCGTACATGCCACACCCGGTGTCCGCGATCATCTCAATGAATTCGGGGAGATCCGGTATGTCGATCTGCTCCATCTTCTTCTCGATCATGCGGGTGGCGATCGCCGACATTCCAGGAAGGACGCCGATCAGGCTTGCCATGTGCATTCCTGGGTTCCCGACAGCAGCCACCTTGATGTGCTCGAGGCGCTTGGCATGGATGGCATCGAGACCGAAAAAGGTAAAGAAGAGGTTGGCGTCGATTCCCTCGGCTCGGGCGCCGTTGGCCATGATGAGGCCAGGATAGATCCCCTCAAGAGAGCCCTTGGAAATGATGATCGAAACTTTCTCTATGCGGTTGCACATTTTGCTGCTCCTTTGTCGACTTCGAGATCAGATGCAGCCGCGAGGCTTCGGGATGCCGGCGATCTTGGCGGCCAGCTTGGCCGGTCCTTTCGGGAAGAGCTGGTAAAGCTCTTTGATCGACACCCCCGACGTCTTTCCGAGCACTCGGACGGTCGGCCCGGTTCCCTTAGACGTGTACTCCGAACGCATGAAATGGATGACCTGCCAGTGACGATCGGTCAACGGGTCGATGCCCTCGCGGCGGGCGAGCTCGATGGCCACCTCTTCGTTCCACTGGCTGGGATCGGTGAGGAAGCCCTCCTCATTCAGCTCGACCTGCACACCCGCAATGATGTCGGTCGTCATAACGCACGCTCCTTCTCTTTGGGCTCGGAAGCTCGCACCTTGCCTGCGAGGGGCATGGCGCTGTGCACACCGGGGATGTCTCTTCCGGGTAGGAGGCTGTGCCAGTAGAGCCACTGGAACATCAGCTTGCCCAGGTGGTTGAGGTGGGATTCCTTCAAGAGGGGCAGGCCAAGCGGACCCGGGAAGTGGCCCGGCAACGGCTCGACGTCGTAGTTGAAATCGATGAGCATGGCGTTGGAAAAGCCGGTCTCGATGAAGCAGTTGGCATGGCCGTCGTAGGAGGCATCGAGAGGCTTCCCGGCGAGGAACCGGCGGATGTTTTCGACCAGTACTTCACCTTCGAAGTGGGTCACCGAGCCCGCCTTGGAAACCGGGAGTGCTGCGGCGTCGCCTATGGCGAACACGTTGGGAGACGCCTTGGACTGCAGCGTGTGCTCGTCGGTTAGGACAAAGCCGAGCTCATCGCCGAGCCCTGGGGAGTTGGCCACAAACGGTGCCCCGTTATGGACTGGGATGACAACGGCTAGATCGAATGGGACCTCACGGTCATCCCATGACACGAGCTTGCCCGCCTCCCCGTCGACGGATCCGGTGTTGAACTCGGTTACAAGTTCGATACCTCGCTCGGCGAGCATCCCGCCCAGCGCCTTCGAAGCCACGGGCTTGGTGAAGGCCCCATCAAGGGGAGTCACATAGGTCAGCTTTACCCGGTCCTGGATCCCCTGCTCGCAGAAGAACCAGTCGGCCAGGAAACAGAACTCAAGTGGCGCCACCGGACACTTGATCGGCATCTCGACAACATTCACCACAACACGACCTCCGTCGAAGAACGTGAAGGCGTCCTGGAGTGCCGCTGCCCCTTCAGGTGTGTAGAACGTGAAGACCCTCTCCATCCACCCCGTCCCAGTCAGACCTTCGGTTTCTTCGGGGGCCAGGACCGCACCGGTGGCCACGACCAAGACGTCATAGGCGAGTTGGCTGGCGTTCGCCAGGTGCACGGTCCGTGCGTCAAGTTCGACATGATCCACTGCGGTGATCCGATATTCGATGCCACGGTGGAGCTGACGTCCACGGGGGCGGGTTATGTCCTCAGGATGGGTAAGCCCGAAGGGGACAAAGAGCAGCCCCGGTTGGTAGACATGGCGATCGTCTTGATCGACCACTGTGATGGATGCCTCGTCGAGGGCATACGCCTTGCGCAGGCGGTTGGCGGTGAGTGTTCCGCCGGTTCCCCCACCCAAGATGACGATGCGATGCACGAAGGGACTCCGATCCTCTCGACTCCGAGCCTGACAGTGCCGCTTTGAGGGCGGCAGGGCCGAAGGTCCCTTTTCGGGACCGGAGCGATGGCGCGGGCGCAGCAGTTTGTGGCGAACCCCGAATACACAGATGTGCCGTGAAATTCAAGAGCTAGACGAATTTCTGTGGATTCACTTTACTGTCGATTCCTCGACGGTACGGAGGGTCCTGCTGAGAGCAGGTGGACCTGAAGCACCTGTCATTTGCTTCGCGAATCCCGTTCGCGATCGCTCGGCGAGCACCCACAGCTGACCCGGACCGTCGAGGATATGGCTCGACGTCTCGCTCTCGAAAGGCCAGTCTTACTTCGAAAATGCCCTCGTTATCGATCCCGCTCTTCGTGCCGAGGCTTCTCTTCAGGAGCGCTCCTCGAGCCCGGCGACGTTTTGTGCCGTCGATGAGACTTGGGTGAGGTGGATGCGGACGTCCACGGGAAGTGTTTCACTGCGGTGCCGCGATCCGGTGCCAAGCTGCCCGTCACTGTTGTCGCCCCAAGCCCATAGCCGTCCAGCGTTGTCGATGCCGTAGCTGGCGTAACCACCCGAGTTCACCTTGACGAAGGTGACCCCTCTGGGGACGTGGACCTGCACAGGGACGTCGGAGTTGGTGCGGGTGCCGATGCCGAGCTGGCCTCGATCGTTGCTCCCCCACGTCCAGACAGATCCATTCTTCAATATGGCGACGGTCTGTCCGTTCTTCGGCCCGCTGCCGCCTTGGAACACCCGTGTGACGGGGCCGGGGAGCTCGACCTTGGCGGGCAATGCGCTGTTTGTGGTGGTACCGATACCGAGCTGGCCTGCCGCGTTGTAGCCCCAGTCGTAGTAGTCGCCGTTGGCGAGCAGCGCGCCGGATCCCTCCCACGATGAGGTGAGGGCGGTGACCTTGACGCCGCTCGGGAACCCGATGATGGCGGTGGGGGTGCTGGTCGAGGTTGTTGACCCGTTGCCGAGCTCTCCGGCGTCGCCGCTGCCGCAGGCGTAGAGGATGCCGTTCGAGTCGAAGAGGGCGTGGGTGCGAGCGCCGGTGACGAGGGTCACGTCGGAGAGGGGTAGCTGCTGTGGACGGGTCTCGATGAGGCTGGACAGGCAGAGATCGTCGTTGCCGTTGAGGCCCCAGCCCCAGGCGTGACCATTCGAGTCGATCGCCAGGCCGGCGTCGAAGGGCATCGGGTTGGCGAGGGCCGTGATCTTGACGCCGACGGGGAAGTCGACCTTGACGGCCTCGGTCTCATACGGGGTCAGTTGTCCGTCGCCGAGCTCGCCGTAGCTGTTCACACCCCATGCCCAGACCGTGCCGTTCGAGCTGAGTGCGTAGCCGTCTGAGTTGGAGGTGGCGATTTGGACGACGACCCCTTTGATGCCGGCGACGACAGTCGGCCTGCTGCGCTCGAGCTGGGCGATCTTGCCTCTGTTCCCGACGACACCGAATCGGTAGACGACGGTGTTGGACGGGGGAGCGGAGGCCACGCTGGAGCTTCCGCAACTGGCGAGTAGAAGGGCCGCCACGAAAGGGACAGCGAGCAGCGTTCGCGCCTTTCGGGGGTGTGATCCGAGAGGACGACCCATCACCGCAGTATGCGGCGCCCGGCGGCAGATTGTCAACTGAGTTTACATTCTGCTAAGATCTTCCAGGTGCACGCCGGTCCCTATCCTTCCGATACCGATGTCGGCGAGGGCATCGCCTCGCAAAAGGAATCGATTGGCCTCGGACCGGCGTTGCGACGCGCCTGGATCGGTTACCAGCTTCGACTGGACCAGGCGATGGCGGCTGCGGGATTCGGCGAACGCCGGTTCCCGGACGGGCGAGTGCTGCGCCTGTGCTCGAATCCCCCAGGATCGACGATCTCAGCCATCGGGCGGGAGATTGGTATCACACGCCAGGGTGCGGCCAAGGTCGTTGCCCACCTCAGCGACCGTGGCTACGTGTCGGTTGCCGACTCAGCATCAAGCGGACGAGAGAAGTCGGTGACCGTCACCTCGCGGGGGATCAAGTATCTCGAAGCCCAAAGGAGCGCCGCCCAGAGCATCGAGACCGAGTTTCGTGCCGAACTCGGAGAGGCGGGATTCTCCGCTCTGCGCACGCTCCTCGACGCGCTGGGGGGTCAAGGTGAGCAGATTCGCATGCGTGACTACCTTCACAAATGACAAACAAGGAAATCTGATGCCTTACGGTTCCGGGCAGGCGATCCGCCAAGCGCTCATTCACGCCAAGCCCTGGCAACGGTACGTGATCAGCGCTGCGATGATCCTGGGCGGTGCTGGTCTGGCGGCTCTCGGGCACGTGGCCGGTGTCCTTCTCGCAGCGGCGGGGGCGCTTCTCATGTGGCGAATGCTCCGGTATCGGATGCGATCCAGGCGCGGAGCTGGTCGCGGTGCGGACGGCATTGAGTCAGACCGAAGTGGCGAGGCCTCCGAGAGGTCCCCGTGATAGTGGCTTCGCGCCATCGAGAGTTGGAGGCTCGCCGACGTAGGTGAACGCAATACCGGTACCTCAACGTTATGAATGCATGTGAGTGCCGACCGAACAACGGGCACGGGGTCGCCCCGTATAACGCCGGATGTGGGATAGTTCGGCTCAGCATCGCCGCTGGGTGGGGCGGCGGTCCGCCACGGCGGCGATATCGGAGACCGGATCAATCCAGAGAGCACCTGAGCCGTAGATCTATGGCAGGATCTGCCGGCGCAAGGGGTTGCTCGATGGGTCTGGCGGTCAGTGGTCGGCCTCCGGTGTTTGTCACGTCAAGAGGAGGGACTTGTGGAACTCAAAGTCGTTGGTGCGGGCGTCGGCCGAACGGGGACGCATTCACTCAAGCTGGCGCTCGAGCAGCTCCTCGATGCCCCGTGTCACCACATGCTCGAGATACTCGGGGACCCCGACCAAATACCAGCTTGGATCGACGCCATTGAAGGTCGAGCGGTTGACTGGTCACGAATGTTGGCGCGCTATGGGGCGATCGTGGACTGGCCGGGTGGGGCGTTCTGGAGAGAATTGTCACAGGCCAATCCGCGTGCGCTTGTGCTGCTGTCGGTTCGCGATCCCGAAGAGTGGTACCGCAGCGCCTCGAACACGATCTTCTTGACCTTCGACAACATGCCGCCGGAGGTCGCGCCATGGATGGAGGAGGTGCGCAAGCTCCTGCGGGACCGATTCAGCGATCGCTTCGACGACCCGACAGCCATGATCGATGCCTATATCCGCCACAACGACGAGGTGCGTGCCAAAGTGCCGGCGAGCCGCCTGCTCGAATGGAATCTTGGCGACGGCTGGGACGCGATCTGTGAACGGCTCGGGCTACCAGTTCCCGCAGAGCCATTCCCCATCACGAACTCGACGGACGAGTTCCGCGAGATGCTCGGTATTCCACCTCTGATCTGACGCCGAATCGAACCAATGGAACCCCCGCCATGCGATTTCGCGCCCTCTTTGCATTACGCACAAGCCGCTGACCAGCCATTTTAGGTCGGCGGCTTGTCGTTTTTATGGGGACTAATTTACTGGGGACCTAAAGGGCCAGTCACGTGAAATCGGAGTCAGACCCTATGCCTGTTCTGACACTTGACCCACCGACTTGTGGAGACCCAGGCGGCCCTGATCCCCTCCAAGCTCGTCATCGTGGGCATGAGCACTCGAAGTCACCATCGTGCCCGAGGGTTGTCGAGTCCGACGGCCAGAGGGTGCTCCATCTGGTCCATGAAGAGCGCTCGGGCTCGCTCGTCACCTTGGACCCGGCGGACCTCCTGAGCAGGCTCGGGCGCCACCCAGCGTTCGGGGTAGGGGCGCAACACCCGGACCTCGGCACAACGCACCGTCTCGCCGGGCATCGTCTGCTCTGTCACCCGGACCGTGTCGCTCGACCAGCTGGCACCTTCGATGATTCTCTGCTGGCCGACGACGATCCCGTAGTGGGTGAGCGCCTCGCCGTCGGGAAAGCCCGACTACGCCTGGGCGCTAGAGGTGGTCCGTTCCGGGTCACCCCGGCAGGTAGGGGTCGCGGTCGATGACCGGCCCTCCTGACCCGTTCGGTTCAACCGCCAATGGCGACGGGGAGGTCTGAGCACAGTCGCACGAGAGATGCTCCTACGCTCCAGGCGGCAACCCGATCGTTGCCGTCCAACGACCTTCTTGGTTTCGCCCGGGCCGTATCGGGCACTTCCGACTTCCGATCTGGTACCTGCGGGCATTCATTTCGCGGTAATGGAATTGGGTGAGCGTTGGGAAACAGTTTGGTTTGCGTTGGGCACTCCACACCAAACTTCGTCCGACAGCGAACAGAAAGAGGCGGGACGGGACACCACCACTCAGTGCGGGCTCAGGAACGGTTCGATTGCAGTGTCGCGCGGGGTTCGCGGCTGGCCAGGGTCAAGCTCTTGACCACTGCCGGTCCGTCTCCGTCCAATCGGATTCTTCGCCTCAGCAGGCTTCACAACACGCTTCCAACATGGGTTGATAGTCAAAAGTTAGTGGGTGACGATGTCGGTTCATCAAGCACGATGACGAGCGATTGTGAAATGGTTGATATCCCTGTCGCCAACGTCGCACTGACTGCCTAGGTGCCGGTGTCCGTGGCGTCGTCCCGTTGGGTGCAGGCAGCGGATTTGTCGCCAATCGACCCGAATCAATGCAGCCTGACTGAGTCCGATAGCCTTCCTCTGGCCAGGGTCGCGAGTTGGATTCCGGTTGGCGTCGTCGTTGGATTGATGGTCTCCGAAGGCGCGCGCGACGGCGGGTTTTGGCCATCGGACGCGCTAGCGGTGGCCATTGCGGCCACGGTCCTCTTGGCGCTGCAGCTCATCGCTCGCCGGATCGAGCGTCGGGCGGTACTGGCGCTCACTGCGCTCATCGCCCTTGCCCTATGGTGGGCCACTCGGGCCATCGGGTCCGGCACCCCAGCATCATTTCTTCCGTTTGGGGCATCCATTCTCGGATTCTCCGCTGCTCTTGCTGTCGTACAGCCGCTCTCGGAGACCGCAAAACACCACATGGCGGTGGTGATCGGGGGCATTGGAGCAGCCGTGTCGGTGGTGGGCTTCGCCGGGCTCACCGAACGTTGGTTTCCGATGGCCATGCCCGCGCAAGGGCTATGGCGGCTTTCGAGCACGCTCACGTATTCGGATGCGGCGGGCCTCTTGTTGATCCTCGCGCTCCTCTTGGGACTCGGGCTGAATGAGTCGAAGTGGCTGTCGCGGGCCATCGTCTGTCTGTGTCTTGCCGGAGCGATCGCCGCCCAAAGCCGAGGGGCCTTGGTGGCCATGGCCTGTGGTCTGCCGCTTGTCCCCCTGCTCCGGTTTCGCCGGTTTGCGGTTCCGCTCGTATCCGGTGTCGCCGCCGGTCTGGTGGCAGTAGGAACATCCTCCCGCTCCACCTTCACGCCCGTGGTGGGCCTGGTCATCACCGCTGCGTTGGTCGTCTCCGTCTTGGCCAAGCCCGGCCCAGAGGGGAGGAGCCGACGAGTCGTCCCCAGGCGTCGGGCCCGTCAGGTGGCTCTCGGATCCGTGGTTCTCATCGTCGCATGTTCGGCAGGTCTCTTCCTTCGGCACGAGATCGAGCTCAGGGCATTCGCGCCGAGCGACCAGGATCGATCGGTCGAGTGGTCGGCTGCGATTCGTCAGTTCGAAGGCGCCCCCCTTGTTGGAGTCGGCCCCGATCGCATCCTGGTGTTTCGGGCCATCGATGGGACTTGGGCGCACTTTGCCCACAACGAGTACCTACAGGTTGGTGCCGACACGGGTGTCGTTGGTCTTGGCCTGTTGGCTCTGTCCGCAATTGCCATCGGGACGACGGTGCGAAGGCGCGACGTGGCGTCGTCTTGCGCGGTGGGGGCGCTGGTCGCCTTCGCCGTTGGCGGTGCAGTCGATTTTGATTGGCATCTTCCGATGATCGCACTCGTCGGCGGGTGTGTCGCAGGACTTTCGATCGCAACAGACGCAACAGACAAGGAGAAGGCATGATGAAAAGTCGGCGTGTCTGGATTGTCGCCGCTCTTACCGCGCTCGTATTCGGATTGGGGATTCCCGTTCTTGCCGCCAAGTCGGGGCTCACCATTGGGCTCGTCGGAGAGTGCAGCACCGTCGGAGGGAACAGTACCGTCGGAGGGAACAGTACCGTCGGCGGGAACAGTACCGTCGGCGGGAACAGTACCGTCGGCGGGAACAGTACCGTCGGAGGATGTAGTGGGAACACGCGAACACTCACGCAGGGTCCGCCCGTCTCGGCTACCGTCGTCGCTGGGATCGGCTACACCGGCAAACTGAACGTCACGAACGCGAATGGCGTGGTGAGATACACGGAGAACGCCTCGGTTGCATCGACTGGGGTCGTCGTGCACTCGAGTGGCGCCGTCAGTGCGGCAACCACGCTCGACCCGGGCACATACATCGTGGGCGGTGCCGACTATGACACGGCAGGCGACTCCGGCACATGGAGCTTCCGACTAACTGTCAACACACCAACTAGTAAGATCGTCTGTATCGGGAACCTCGCTCCGGCCGGTTTCGTCGTCACGGCCGTCTACGCCAACCGCAGCGGCTGTGGGCACTACAACCGCTTCGGCTTCAACGCGGTGACCTACAGCCCGGCATCGAACCCGATGACCGTCTGCTCGGGGGTCGGGGTGCGCTCGACCATCCCCGCCGGCTACGTCCCCACCGCGGTATCCACCACGACCGCCTGCGATCGCGCCGACCGCAATGTGTTCGGCTTCAACGCAGTGACCTATCGCCTGGCGTCGAACCGTTCAGTCCTCCCAGTCTGACGGCTCCTTGATGAACCCGCACGGTCAACGCGGCCGGGCAGCGGCACCACGGTCGGCGCCCGACGGTACTTCGACTCTGACAGTTTCCGAGCGGTCCTATTCGATCAGCGGGGATGTGGCCGCAGCCGCCTCCTCGCGAGCGCCGCCGATGTCGGTCTGTCCACCAACACCACAAACCATCTCGTCTCCGACATCGAGTCCCTCCGCGAGCACCTTGGCATCGACCGCTGGGTGGTCGTGGGCGTCTCGTGGGGCTCCACTCTCGCTCCTGTGGACGCCCAGCTCACCGTTGCAGTCACGGATGAGGGGGCCCTGCGCCGAAAACGGCTCAAAGGGTTGCATCTTCGTCTTCGGGAAGAAGAGCAATGCCAGCGATCATTAGGGATGACCTCCTATATATCCGAGTACCATGGCCGCCACACGAAGGCCCTCTTGAAGGCATGTACTGCGTTCGCAGCCGTTGACATATGCCGCCAGAAATCCTGCGTCGAAGGCATCGCCAGCTCCGGTTCGCTCGACGACACGAATCCGCCGCGCTGGTGCTGTGCTCACCCCAGTGCGTTCCACACTCAGTGCTCCGGAGCGTCCGAGAGTGATGATGAGAACTGATTCGGATCTCGGCAGTACCGAGTCCAGGTTCTCTGGTCCAAGCTCCGAGGGTGTGATGGAAAAGGTGCGCTCCAGCTCATCTCTATTCAGGAATGCGAGAGTCGCTAGTTGACGCAGCTCGCTCATGTCGCGACCGTTCAGTTCGATTGAGACAGTCCAGCCGACGTCAGTGGCAGCTCGACAGACGTTTATGAGGTCCTCAGTTTCGGACGTCGCGATATGGATAACCCCGCCGTGTTGTGGGACCTCTTTCGCGATTGCCTCTGCTATCGGCGGTAACTTCGGGCCTCCACTAGTAACGATCCGTTTGTCAGTTGTCGTGGAAATACAAAACGCCCTACCCGTGGGTGAATCGGCATCGATGGCCACGTGAGAGGTGTCAACCCCTGCTTCATTCAACCAGCGGAGACAGCGTGACCCGTTGTCATCGTTACCTACGCTGCCGTAAATGCGGACGTTACAACCCAGGCGTGCTAACCACGAGGCCGTATTCGCAGCTGCTCCTCCAAGGGCGTCTCTTGTCAGCTCAGCACGAACTTTTTCGTGTCTTCCAGGAATTCGTTCAACCGTCGTGACGGTATCGAAGTTGATGCTTCCTACCACGATAAAGGGCGTTACCACATGGGCTCTCCAATTCGATGCGTTGAAGCCAAAGTCCTCTGGGTCTTTCGGCGAATAGCCCTCTACCGATCGGTTCTCAGCCTCTCCGTCACCGAAGGCAAGAACATATTTCACTTCCGCGCTTACAGAACCCATCCCTCCATCCTCCCGCGATTCTGGGAGGTATCCCAATACATTGAAGAGGAAGAGGGCGGCCCCAACGGTCTCGCCCTCTACGACTTCAAGTGCGCGTCGAAGAACGCAAGGATGCGCCGCCGTGCATCTCGCGCAGAGCCCTCGTGATAGCCCGATCCGGGCGAGAGTATTCCGAAGACCGGCTCCAAGATGGAGAACGGGAATGGACTCTTGTCTCCAGCTCCTTCGTGGTCATTGAGGAAGGAGTGCCCGGCCTCCGGGTACTCCTTGACATCGTGTTCGACCCCGACAGCCGTCAATGCCCGGTCGAGGCGATCGGCGGCCCCGCGCAGTGTGCGATCCTTGCCACCGTAGCTTCCGACAATTGGGCAAGCCCGTCTCAGGAAGCTGGCCGTGTAGGCGTTCTTCGGAGCGGTGCCGTAGTTGATGCTCGATACGGTGAACCCGCGATCGGCTGCGAGCATCAAGGCGAACCCCCCTCCCATGCAGTAGCCGATCACGCCGATCCTGCCGGTGCAGTCCTCCCGGGCCGCCAGCCAGAGGCGTGCTGCCTCGATGTCGTAGAACGACTGTCCCCGTCCGGCGCGCACGTCGCGTATGACCGAGATCATGCAGGTCACCATCCCTCTCCTAGAGAAAAGGTCTGGCGCTACGGCGAGGTACCCTTCGCTCGCAAGCCAGTCAGCCTGGTTCCGCAAGTCCTGGCTCATCCCCATTGCGTCGTGGATGAGGACGACACCCGGCCAGGGGCCCACGCCCCCAGGTGTCGCCAGGTAGGAGGGCAGCTCACCGGGGATGGGGATCATCACCTCAGCCATCACGTCTCCTTGGACATGGTTGGTCGTTCCGGCCGGTCCGCACTGGTGACGCCGTTCGTTACAACACTTGTCGCGAGCCGTTTGCCCCATTCTTGGGCGCGGGCCTCCTCGCCCGGTTCGAGCTGATTCTCCAGGGTGACAAAGAAGCTCTCGGGCTTGGCCACCACCTCGAACCCGTGCCTCCGAAGCTTTCGGCTGATTACCTTCGACGCCCTCCCTCTGAGAACTGCCGGACCGTTGAAGCGCGTGTCGAAGGTAGCAACCTTTGTGTGGCCCTGACCGAGCGATGTGAGCCAGTCACGCACGCCTGGGCCTTGGGCGTCGCGATCGAGCACCAGATCGTTCTTGGGCTTTTGCGCCGTGGCGGCCGCCCACTTGCGGGTGCGGGTTCGACTCATGCCGTGAAAATGGGTGGGACCACCCACTACGAGCAGGTCGGGGTCGGCCAACCGCTCGCGGCCTGCCTCAACCACCGGGACCACGACCACGTTGTCCAGCGGTTCGAGGCCCTTACCAATGGCATCGGCAACCGCGTGCGTGTTGCCGAACATCGACTCGTAGATGATCACCGCCCGCATGGAGACACCTCCGGTGCTTTCGCTGTTGTCATAGCGCCCCTCTTTCTCCTTGGGGCGGCGTGCGCCCCAAGACCATGATTGGGCCGACACGCTTCGGCGGGTAGAGGCGAACGTCCCGGGCCGTCGCCCAGGGCTTGTGTGACCCGGCCAATGCCCACGTCCTCGCTGCCGGGAGGGGTGGGACGGATTCCGGACCATTCAGTGTCGCATGCTTACTTTCGCAAGCACCACGGGGGTACGCGCCGCTCGCGCTTGGTGCTCGGCATCGGGCGGGGGCGCTCAGCGCCCTCGATGTCCAGACCTGCGAGGTGTCTTCCTACGGTGCGCCTTGTTGCCGGGCCGCGGCTGCGCCGCCCGCTCGGTCGAATACTCGACGACCTCGCGCATCGTCGCCAACCTGTTGGTCCCATCGGGCAGGCGTATGTGCCGCGAGCCGTCTGGCCCTGGGATCAGGACTGGGTAATCAGCCATGACGACAGGCTACTGCGCGGGATGCGCGGTGGGCGCTAGCGTTACGCGCATGGCAGACGAGACGATAGAGACGCTGGGGCTCGGCGGCGGCACGGAGGCCGTGTCCGTGACAGGGCTCGAGAGGGGAGCGGTACGGCTGACCACGGTTGTCAACGACGGCACGGAGGCGAGCGTGGATCTGAGCGTGAGCGACGCGGAGAAGCTGGGAACGATGCTGCTGGAGGCGGCGGGGCGGCAGAGGATGCCGCCCGCGAGCTAGACGAGCGTCGCTATCAGCGTGGCGACCGCTACCGCGAGTGCCAGGGCGGCGATGCCTATGAGCACCCTCGTCATTGTCGCTTCCGCGGCGACTCGGGAACGCACTGCCCCCGCCAGATCTATGGTCACGACAGACTCAATCTGACCTGATCCCGGTTAGTTCGAGTCCACCAACACTCTGTCCCTCGTGCCGTTACACGGGTGGCACCCAGTCCCGGCATGGGCACGTCGGATCTCAAGAGTTCAGGCGAGAATCGGAGATACCCTCAGACCACCCCATGCGACCGCGCCATGCCCGCTCCCGTTGTGCGCCGACGACCAATCCAGAAAGGCAAATCGAGCACGATGAGAAGAAAGAGGGCGACACCAGGGGCGCTCAGCAGATACCACGGCCAGGGTCCCAGGAGTCGAAGGAGGGTCCATTCGGAAGGCGGGGCCCGGAGGAACATGTAGTTGGCTCCCGTGACGAGGTCTACCAAGCCCGCCACCGCGGTATATCCGAGGGTTATTGCGAAGACCCGAAGAACCGCGTAGCGCCGAGGCAGGATCCGCATTCCTATAACGAGAAACAGAGCGGCGAGGACAATGGCGAGGTGGCCGACTACGTATTGCCAAAACACCACGTGGGGGAAACCGATGGACAGATCGGGAGTCAGCACGCCCTGCAAGGTGCCCGCGAGACCCCAGAAGTAGGTCAGCTCGACGAGCACCGGAATTCGCCACCAGCAGGCGGCGGCGGCGACAATCACTGCCATGTCGCAGAGCTGTAGGGGGAGCGAGTATCGCGCCGACCACGTTCCCGCGACTATTAGCCCGATCGTGTAGCTGCACGCGTCGGCGAAGAGGATCAGGGCGAGAACCCGGGCCACGGTGACTGTCCAAGGCCCAGGCCGTCGCCGCGCTGCCGTACAAACCGCGGCACAGATCGCAGCCACGAGCAGCACCGAAGCCCAGTAGATGGAGGGAGAGACCACGGCGACCACCACATCAGTCTCTCAAGTCTTCGTCGGACCAAGTACTGCTATGCCAGCGTTGTCACATCATTGGCGTTCTGGGGCGGTCTGCAAAATCGTCAGCCGGCACGCTCTCAATACGCCAGGTTGACGTGAGCCCGGTGGTGGTTCCCCTGTTCGATGAGGTCGACGAACCCGAGCGCGTAGTCCGCTCCGGAGATCGCTCCGCCGTCCTCGGGCTGGATGGCGACGTCGTTGCCGACCCGATACTGGCCCAGCCGCTCGCCGGGCGCGAACGAGCCGAACTTCCCCGCCGGGCTCACAAACACCCAGTCGAGCGTCTCCGGAGTGGCGGGGAGGTCGTCGATGACGAGCGCCGACACGGCGACGATCTCATCGTGGAACTCGGCGGGAGCGTGGCTGAGGTCCTCCACGAAGCGCGGGGCCCCGGCTGCCGGGCGTAGCGACGAGAAGCCGCCGACGACAAACAGCGGAACCCCCTCGGCGTCGGCGAGACGCGCGATCGTGCGGTAGACGTCGCGGAAGGTGTCGGCCAGCGGGCCGCGTGGGGCGAGTGCGCCCACTACGACGTCCGCGCCCTCAATGGGTGCCGAGAGCGTTGCTTCGTCGGTGGCGTCGCCTTGGACATAGGTCACGTTCGGGATTGGCGCGTTGGGGAGCGAGCGGCTCAGTGCGGTGACCTGGTGACCGCGAGCGGCGGCCTCCGCTACGATGGCCGATCCGGCGTAGCCGGTGCCGCCGATAACGGTGATGCGGGACATGGGGATGCCTTTCTCTCAAGGTTACCATCTAGTTACTTTTTGTTCGTAACTGCATCATCTGTCATCATCGGGGTAGGCGCAAGGAGGCACTTTCATGTCAGCAACGCACAGAGAGCCGTTCCCCCCCCGGTTTGTGGTCGAGGATTGCCCGGCTCGCGAGATCCTCGACCGTGTCGGAGACAAGTGGAGCGTCCTAGTCATCGTCCTTCTCGGTCAGCGCACTCACCGCTTCAACGAGTTGCACCGCGCCGTCGAGGGCATCAGCCAGCGCATGCTCACGCTCACCGTGCGCGCCCTCCAGCGCGATGGACTGGTCAGCCGTACCGTCTATGCCACCGTGCCGGCCAGGGTCGACTACGAGCTGACCGAATTAGGCCGAACGCTGCTCGTTCCGCTGGGTGCCCTGTATGACTGGGCCAACATGCATCGTGACGACATTCAGACGGCGCGTGAAAGGCACGACCGCGAGTTCGGATGATCTGCTCGATCGACAGAAGGCACCAGGCTGCTTCCGAACCTGATGGCCTCGATAACGGTCCCCCGCCCGACCGGCCGCGCTCCAGCCAGGTCGGACGCACGCTTCGGCGATCGTAGGGGGCAGGCTGGGAGGCGTGCCATACGCCCGGAAGTGCGGCACGTGGGCGGTCCCGCCGTCCCTGTTGACCCTGACAGCCACGCAGGGCGTTGGTTGCTCCGGAAGGACGTTGAGCGCTACGCACAGGTCGGAGCAGGGTGTCAGGGGGCTGCATCTGGTCCAGCCTCTGAGACGTTGTCTTCAGTGGTGACAACTGGGTTGACCCCCACGCCGGTGCCGTGGTGTCGCGCCGTACTGGTCGCAACAATCGCAGTGGTTGGTTGCACGGTTCTGCCGTCAGGAACTGGTCCGGCTGGTCTCGTAAGACCAACGGACGCGCTAGCTGAAATGATGCCAGTCGCATCCATCCCCGTTACGTAGTGACCGAATTGGCTAACGAACCGCTCGTAGCGATCACGCTCGTCCTTCATCTCTCGTGCGTGACGCTCGTGCGTTACCGCTAGCCGGTTATTGGCTAGGGTCAATTCTCCTCGCTGATATGCGATTTGAACATCCTCACGGAAGACAGCCAGGCCCAAGAGCAACGCCCCAGCGACGCCCACACCTGCCCACACGAGTACAAACGCCCAGGGCCGTGTCCGGTGGGCGGACAGAGCACGAGGCACGACAACCCCAATGCTCAACATGACGGCTCCAGCCCCGACTTCGCCGCCGAATCACGCAACGACGCGACTACGGGTTTGGGGGATTTCCGAGATCAGCCTCCTGTGTCTTGATGTCCATGCGAGACCGAGAAGCGCTGACCACGGGAGGAGGCACGGGGCCACCGAACCAGAGCCAGTGGTCGATGCGGTCGTACGACCGATCGGGGTTGCCTCAACCGACGCGCCGTTCGCCCCTGCCTTCAACTCTGCACCTACCATCCCTGCGGGTAGCGAGAGTAAGAAGTTGGGGATTAATCACATCTTTGTAGTTACATGGATGTGAATAACCTGCTCCTTGATGTAGTTGGCGTGATAGCCGCAGTTCATACCCCTATATCTATTCTGACACTTGCCCCTCCCACCCATTGAGACCCTGGCGGCCCTGATCCTCTCCAGGCTTGTCATTGTGGCCGCCCTCAGCCTGGCCGCGGGCGCAATGGCGCCTCCAACCGTCGGGCATCCTCTCGGCCCGATCCGGGTTTTCCTGGCCCTTCGCGTTGAACTCGGGAGCATGACATAGCGTGGCGATACGGCTCCCCGGACTGCTTCCTTGCGCGAGCGCCGTCCGCTCCGCCCACGACCTCCAGCCTGCGGGCAATTTCCGTAAGCGGAACGCTAAATGGCACATTCGGTCGATTCCCGATCCGTCGTCAAAAGGGGATCGTTGACCGATCACCACAAGTCTGGTCAGCGGCCTCGGTGTTGGCGATACTTGCATGCGCCTGTTTCGGCACCATAGGGGTAGCTCGGGCGGGACCGCGCCGAGCCCTGCTCACAACGGCACCTTGGCGCCAGCCTCGGTGACGAGCGGCCCGACGTCGCGGGCAAGGATCACCGACCTCCGAGCAGCCTCCCACGCCGCCTCTTCGTAGCGGGCGAGGTAGTCGTCTCGGCTTCCGTAGAGCTGGCGCATCGTCTCGACCGAGAATGCCTCATGGGACCCCACGAGGCGAGCGAAAACGTCCGGTGACCGTTGGATCGCGCTGTTGTGCGCCAACGGAACCTCGACCTGAGGTAGTCGAATGCCTCCGCGCGCGATGCCGTGTTGATCTCTCGCTATCTGCGGCGGATCGCCGCCGAACTCAATGCGGGGTTGGATGGGGGGCGGAGCTCCTTCGCACGCCCACGCCTGTAAGTGGTGCAGAGCGGCATCGACGACTGGCGCCACCGATACCTGGTTGATGCCCTCCATGGTCTCGTCGAGTGGGATGGAAAATCCGAAGTCCCGTTCGACCCTGGGTGCGGCCGACGCCATCGCCGGCAAGGAAACGTGGGACGCTCCGGCCACCTCCCAGTAGCGGAAGAGGTCGGTATCGGGCTGCCGTACGCCGTAGCACGACGTGGCCTCACACTCGGTGTTCAGCACCATGACCGGAATCCCGAGGTCGTCCCGCAGGAGGTGCAACCCTTCAGGGATCCGGGGCTGGCTCTCGTCGCTGGCTGCCTCTCGGACGGTCATGACGGCGTCACCGACATTGAGCGGCGTTCCTCCACCGAAGTACATGACCAAGAAGTAGGCGTCGAAGCGTTCCGTGATCGGCTGAACCGCGTTGAGATAGGTGGCTAGCCGCGCTGCCGACTGCGAAGCCCCCTGGGCGAAGAGCCGGTGCACGCCGAGTCCCCCAAGGGGTCGAAGTCTCCACTCGGGCGCTCCGGCGCCACCAGGTTGGCGGCCTGCGTGAAGATGTCGAAGGAGTAGTCGTCGCTGGCAATCGACAGCGATCCGTAGCGCTCCGGGTCCCACGCCCGCAGTCCCTGCGGGTTGACGGGTACGCCGTGGATCCCCACCCGTTGGGCAGACACGGCGGCATAGGCGTACCCATCCTCGAACAGCTGGAGGCTGTCACCACCCCCGAAGTTCTCGTACCCCGCTGAGACGTTGTTCCAGAGGACGATCACGGTCCCGTTGAATGCGGCCGGGTCATCGGGCCGGACCACCACCATTCGGGTCTTGTACGGTGCGGTCCCCACCGGCTCCACCTGCCACCGACCGTCCCACCCGAGCGAGGAGCCGGGAATGGGCCCGTAGCGCGTCGCCTCCCCCTCAAGGAAGTACTCGTCCTGCCGGTACCCCATCGCTGCCAGGTCCACCACCGGGCCGCCGAACGCCCACCCCTTGGTGCCACCGGTCACCGGTCCGCTCACGCGTGTCACGTTCCCTCCCTCGGACGTTAGCCGCCGCGGCCATCTCCAGCAGTCAAAGTACTTGACAATGCCCCTCTCCGCAGCCAACAGTCACGCGATTGCAGCAGGGGGGAGGATGCGTGACGCAGACCGACGACACACGTTCACCGGGGCCGTTATGGAAGGCATGGCCTCTCCGCTCATCGACTCACACCATTCGACAGATATGTGGCAGGCTCCGACGTACATCCGCATCGCGGATCACCCGAGAACGGCTCGCGATGAGACCCGGAGGCTTCACCCGGTGGATGACTTGGATGCGAAGATGAGGGCCTTCGTGTACGCGTCGTAATGGA
The DNA here is from genome assembly GCA_963779735.1 of uncultured Acidimicrobiaceae bacterium. Classification (GTDB taxonomy): domain Bacteria; phylum Actinomycetota; class Acidimicrobiia; order Acidimicrobiales; family RAAP-2; genus Bog-473. The sequence goes on along the minus strand of CAVZZJ010000005.1, from coordinate 66,622 downwards.
CCATCGAAGCTCGAGACCGTGAGGTCCTTGCCGGCCGCCTTGGCGATCGCGGCGAAAAGGGCCATGTCCGTACAGGATCTCCACTGACATGTAGGTGATCTCTGACTCGGGCAAGGTCGGGCTGTAGTCGTTGATATGGTCCGAGGGATAGGCCTTCTTGACGATGCGGACGCACTGTTGCGTCCCCGCGTTGTTCCAAATCGCGGGCGGCGGGGTCAGCGGACTCGAGGTGACCACGTTCTTGAGATAGGTCGGGTTGTCATCGCCCCCGACATCGCCGGAGAGGTCGCTCTCGTTGGTCGCGACCCACGGTGGGTTGTAGGTGCTCTGGATGGCCGACAGCCCCTGGGGCCAGACCGCCGAGCCGTCGCCCACGGCGACGACCTCGTTGACCCCGTCGGACTGGAAGCGTAGGGCAATCGCCGTGACCTGCGCATTCGACGCGGGGAGGTCGCCTTCGGGCGCGGAGTCCACGGCCGTCGTTACGACGGGGACATGGAGCTTCGCCAGCGCCGCCTGCACGACCGGGATCTCAGGCTGATCGCTCGTGACGCCGGCAAAGATGCCGACCTTCTTGTGTTTGAACACGCCTTGTTTGGCGAAGACCGACAGCTGGACGGGGTCGTAGGCCGAAGGCGGTGGCGTCAAGGTGAAATCCTGTGCCGGTCCCGTGGCAATGCCGGGGGCATAGAGAGATGCAATGACTGGCGTGCCGTGCTGCAGGTAACACGTTGCCTGGAGCGGCGCGATGGCCACGAAGACGGTGTCGTCCTCGGTCAGCTGCGTGCACGCCGTGGCGGCGGCTGCGGTGCCCGTCGGGTTCACCGCGACGAGGTAGGGAACGATGTGACGGCCGTTGATCCCCCCGTGTGCATTGATGTTGGCGATGATCGCGTCGAAGGCATCGGGCACGCTGCCCCAATCGATGTCCACGCGACGGCCGCGACCGCCGCCACATCGACGTAGGGCACCCCGATACGAATCGTCGTCGCCGTCACCCCCGGGGTGCTAGTCGAGGCCTCGGACGCCCCGCCGGTCCAGAGGAATCCGGAAAGGCCTCCGAGAACCGCTGCGACAATGACTGAATTGCGCTTGGGCATGGCAGCCCCCCCTTTGGACAGAGGCATCTCGCCCGGCGAACGGAACGAGACTGTCTGACAACGGAACTCTGGCACACGTGCGGCCCCTGTGCTCGGCCAGGGGAGGCGGGAACCCCTTGCTGGGCCATATTCCGAGGCAGGGAGGTGTGGGCGCGACCCGGCGTGAACGCGTGACCTCGCCTCCACCCGGTTGAGCCGGCCGCCGGAATGAAGTAGGAAGGAAAGGCTTCAGGGATTCCTCTCCACCACCACTCGAGGAGGAGCCATGACGGTTCACCCTGCCCAGCTCAGCTGTCCACCGTTGGCGGAGGGAGCAGCGTGGTTCGCCCCGACCGGTCAGTACCGAGGCAGCCTCGAGGAGTTCGACTATGTCGAGGAGGAGTGGTTCGCGACGGGCGAGGTCGAGGGTCATATCTACCGCACCACCATGACGGTGCGCCGACCACGGGACGGGTCCCGCTTCAGCGGCGTGGTCGTCGTCGAGCCCGTGCACGCGGCAAGTGCGGCACCGATCTGGATCTACACCTCGACCTTCCTCATGCGCTCGGGGCACGGTTGGGCCGCGATCTGCTCGCAGAAGAGCGCGCTGGAGGCATTCGTGAAGCCGGCCAACCCGGAGCGGTACGCCTCATTGGAGATCTGGTCCGATGCGGGGGGGCCCGAAGCATCGGGCATCAACCCGTTGATGGGCCTGCCCCGAGAACCCGCCGCCATGCAGGCGCGGATGGAGCAGATGCGGCGGATCAACGTGCTTTCGACTCCGATCCTGACCCAGGTCGGGGCCGCGCTCGGCGGTGGCGCCGGTCCCTTCGCCGGCCTCGACCTCCGTCACGTCGTTCTGGCTGGACATTCCCAGACCGGAGGTGTCGTGACGGACTACATCGTCAACGGCCACGACGCTCCGCGTCTCCAGGACGGATCGCCTTCCTATGACGGCTTCTTCCCGACAGGGTCACCGTCGGTGACGTTCGGACCCTGCGACGTGCCGATCGTCCAGGTGCTCAGCGACGGAGACATCTCGGACCCGAACCGACCGGGGCGGGAGGGCCGCAAATATCGAAGGGACGACGGCGACGATCCGGGCGATCGCTACCGGTTGTACGAGCTCGCCGGCGTGGGCCACATGGGCACCAGATACCCGCCCTACAGCGACAACGCGACGTGGCAGAACGACCCCCTGGGCACCGCCGGGAGCGTTCCGAGGGACACGCCGATGAACAGCCTGCCGCACGGTGAGCTGTTCAGCATGGCCCTGCACCACCTGGTTCGGTGGGTGGCCGACGGCGTCGCCCCACCACGCGCCGACCGCATCGAGGTCGACCCGAACGGGCTCCTGGCCAAGGACGAGTACGGCAACAGTCGGGGTGGTGTCCGCTGCGCGCAGATGGACGTCCCCCGATTGACATACTTCTCCAATCCTGGCGTCAAGGAGGACGGGACGCCGGCGTTCGGTGTCGTCGGGATCGAGGAGCCTCTGCCGCCCGAGACACTCAAAGAGCTGTATCCCCATCACGCCGCCTATGTCGAGCGCTTCAATCGTCGACTGGACGAGCTCATCGCCCAAGGCTGGTTCCTGGCGGAGGACGCCGATGGGATGCGCGCCGAGGCCGAGAACGCCGGGGTTCCCTGAGCCGCGCCGCGCTATGCCTGTCTGGAATGGTCGCCTGTCAAGACTCCCTTCGTCCGCTCGGATGCCATCGCCAGCAGCGTCAAGGGAGGCACGCTCCAAGGCGATGTCTTCATCAGGGCCTCGCCCACGGTCAACGATGAGCTGGAGGGCGCCGCCACCGGGAACTGGGTCTCGTGGTACGGCCGCATTCGGCTCGTCGCCCCACGTGCTGGGGGCACAACTCCTCGAGCAAGTTCGCCCAGACCCTGCGGACTAAACTAAACGGTGGTACGACGTCATCAACCGGTCGGGCGTCCTGCTCGGCCGCACCGATCCCGAGACTGACCCCAAGGGCCTCCTGGCGGTCACTGCGCTGGACCGGGCCGCTGCGTCGCACCACGTCAACTTGGAATGTGACCCCGTGCGTCGTCTGCGGCTTCTAGCCGATCGTTGACGTAGCGGCGGAGTTCGCCAGCTCGACAGCGTCTGCTGGGACCAGGTAGCCGGCCCGTAAGTCCCGCAGCGTGGCCAGATCCCACTTGAACACGAACTGTGCATGGCTCGGGTAGAGGGTGGCGAGCTGGCTGGCGCCGAAGGGGACGGTCGTGCCAAATAGGGTGCAGTTTGGTACGGGTGTGTTGCCGGTCCCGCCCAGCGCCCCGAGTGGGGCGTCCACCTGTGGCGACCGAACTCCACCCAGGACGTTCCCGTTGGCATCAAGCTTGAAGGCCACTGGCGATGCTTGCGTGGTCTGCAAATACGGAGGTTGTGGCGGCGGTCTACCGTCGTCCACCCAGCGGTTGAGCCAGAAGACGGCGGCGTCGAGTGCCCAGTGCGTGCCGCCGGTGTTGATCGGCAGGTTGCAGGTGCCGGCGGAGGTGACCGTTGGCGGGTTGAGCTCGGCGGCCAAGTTCTCGACCGCACCCTGACCGTTGCCTATGTCGGTCGGCCCGACCTCCAGGCCGTAGTAGTCGAAGTGCGAACTGCCGGCGATCTCCCAGAGTCGGAAGTTGCGCGGGTTGCCATAGAACAGACGGTCGGTCAGGTTGCTGTTGTAGACGTCGGTTTCGGTCTCGAACTCCAGCACCGGGACGCCGAGGTCACTTCTGATGGTCGTTGGTGTCGGGGTCGGATAGGAGGCCTGCGGTGCTTGGGAGAGCGCCGCGCCGGTGCCGAACTGGCTGTGCACGAGAAATCCGTCGTACACGTGGGCGATCGGCTGTACCGCGTCGATGTAGGTCATGAGACGGAAGGCCGACTGCGACTCACCGGCCGCGATCACCTTGTGGGGCGTCAAGCCGCCGAGGATCTGCGACGCATCGTCGCGGACCGCTTGGCCCGCTTGGGAGTAGATATCGTACGAGAAGCTGTCGCCCGGGTGCGACAGCGACGAGTACTCCGCGGGATCGATCGCCTTGGCGGCGTCGACGCCCACCGCCTGGGCGGAAACCCCCACCCAGGCGAAGCCCTCCCGGACCAGCTCGTTATGCGACAGCGTCCACTCCGGGCTGTCATCGACGCCGCCCGAGACGTTGAGCCACTCGACGATGACCGTCCCGTTGAACTTTCTCGGGTCGATCGGGCGGTATACCGCAATCCGGGTCGTGTACGGCGCGCTCACACCGGGCGTCACGCTCCACTTGCCGTCGCTGGTCAAGGGGTTCACGGGCACGTAGGAGCTGGCGGTGCCCGAGATGAAGTACTGGGAGCTCTCATAACCGACCTGCGACAGGTCGAAGCTCGTGCCATAGAGGGTGCCGTTAAAGGTGGAAGAACCCACTGGCATAGGTCCGGACACGGTGACACTTGGCAGCGCTGCCGCGGTTCCGGCACTCAAGACCCCGACGGGATAGGCAAGCAGGGTCAACATCAAGGTGCTGAGCACCAAGGCAGGCGCGGCAAAACGGCGACGACTCATGTGACCCTCCCCGGTCGTTCCCCACTTGATTGCAGCAAACGGTCTGTGGGAACTGTGATGGTGACACTAGTGGCGCGAAGTGCAGGCGTCAAGAGGACAAGTTTCGGAAAGTAGACATCGGGAGCTAGAAGTGGACTTAGGTTGACTCCATCGCCTCCTGTATCCGGGACTGATCCACTACGCTCCCAGTGCGTGGCTGAGACCCCGATTCGCGATCTCAAGGCGCAGGAGACGCGGGCCCGCATAACCGAGGCGGCCCTCGACTTGTTCGTGAGCCGCGGCTACGCGGAGACCACGATCGATCAGATCGCCGAGGTGGCCGATGTCAATCGACGCACTGTCTTTCGCCATTTCGCCACCAAAGAGGCGATTCTGTTTGACCATCTGGCCCTCAAGAGGGATTTTGCGATGCGTCGCTTGGCGGAGCGGCCTCCATCTGAGCCGACGCTCGTCAGCTTGCACGCCGTGCTGCGGGAACTCTGCGAGCAGGGGTACGAGCGACCGTTACTAAGTCAGATCCGTGCGGTCCTGGCGATGGAGCCAAAACTTGGCGGAGAGCAGTTGTTGCTTGGCGTCCGAGCGTTCGAGGCGAATCTACTGACCACACTCCAGAGCCGTGCGGGCAAGCGGCATTCGTCTGACGAGATCGTGGCGTTGACGGAAATGGCGGAGAGCTGGTTCATCACCGCTACCCGCCTCTATTTCAAGCAAGGCAAGCGCTCGCTAGTCAAGTACTTCGACGAGGTCGTCGCGTCCTGTGTGCAGTCAAGTGCCCGCGACCTCGCAGCGGTCCTGGGTCTCGACACCATCTTGGCGAACTCAGCGCCGGATCCCTGATAATCTGGAGAAACCGGACTGCCCCAAGGGTGCCGGTCGAGGGCGGTTAGCCCCCAGGAAGCGGACCCGTGCGATAACGCCCCCCAAGTCGGCGCTAATGGTGGCACCGCCGGACCCGGCTTAGCTCTCGATGAGGTGGCCCATTCCAGCAACCACAGTCCCGGGATCTCGGACACCTCCAAACGGCTGTCCCGTCGCTTACCACGGCTTCCAGAGGATGCGAATCCGGATGTTCCGGGCACTCAGGCCAAGTCGGAGACCGACCAACCTCCCGAAGTTCCTCGACCGCCCAGTCTTGGACGTGTTCCGCAAGCCACGCGACCTGCTCCGACTGTTCCTCGTCCCGCATGACCCAGATGCCTTGCCCGGTGCCGTCAACCGATACCAGCATCGCAGCCTCTTGCGGAGACTCCGCCTATTCGTCATCCCGTACTTCCGGCGACAATCCGGTGGCAATGGTTCAGGGAGGACAATCTCAAGCGCCGCTCGAAGGTCGTTGTGCACCGTTCAAGTCTGCCCGATGGGGCTGTCCCTACAGGAGCCACATCCCGGCGGCATGGGTCGAGTTGGCCGTCCGAGACCAGCGCCTTATTGGGCGACCCTGGTACGCGTTGGCCTGATCTGCGGGCGTCGCCTCCGGTGCCTCGGTTGCCCCGAGGCCGACCGTGGCGAGGGTGGCGACCGTATGCACTGTATGGTCCATGGGCATGGACCTCCTGGTCGCCCACCAGCGGGCGCAGGACACCTTCGCCCATGTGCTTGTCAACGTGACATCCGATCAGCTGTCGTCACCCACGCCGTGTCCTGAATGGGATGTGAAGGCCCTCATCGACCATGTCATAGCGGGCAACCAGCGAGTCGTAGAGCGAGCCGGTGGCCAAGTGGCGCCACGCCCCGAAGACCTCGGCGCCGCCCACCGCGCCTCTGCCAAGGCGGCGCAGGAGACCTTCGCGGAGCCCCAGGCCCTTACCCGCACCTACCAGTTGACCATCGGGGAACTTCCCGCCACCGCATTCATCGAGTTACGGACAAGTGACCTTCTCGCCCATGCCTGGGACCTCGCCAGCGCGACCGGACAGCCGACCGACCTCGACCCGGAACTGGCGGAATACGTACTCGCGTTCTCGAAACAGATGATGAGCCTCCCTGGGCTCCGCGGTGATGGCCGTCCATTCGGTGAGGAGCAGCCCTGCGGCGACGAGCGCCCAGCGGCGGACCGAGTAGCGGCCTTCCTCGGCCGCGAGCTGAGCTGAAGGAGAGATCAATAGTCGCCCCACCCCGGCGTTCAGGGATGCTCTGAGTCAGCCATCCTGGTGCGGTAGTGGAGGAATACAACGCCGCCGCGGAAACGGCGCTCGCTGAGCAGTTCGAGGTCAAGGCGGACGTTGTTGGGCAGTGATGGTTTGCCACCTCCCACGACAATGGGCGTCAGGAAAAGCTGGCATTCGTCGACGAGCCCAGCCTTGAAAGCCTGCGCTGCCAGGTTGGGGCCGCCCACGGTGATGTCTCGTTCCTGGGAGGATTTCATCTCTTTGATCACCATCGGGTCGAACTTGCGCTCTATGCGCGTTTTGGCGCTTGACACGGTTTCCAACGACTTCGAGTACACGATCTTGTCGGCTGCCTGCCATAACTCCGTGAAGTCCCGTACGCAGGGCGGCTCGTCGGCAAGAGCCTGCACAGTCTCCCAGTAGACCATCGTCTCGTACATCCGGCGCCCGTAGAGGTAGGTGCCAACCAGTCGTTCCAGGTCATTGACGAAGCTGTGCACCTCCTCGTCAGGCGCCCCCCAGTCGAAGTTGCCATCTTCGTCCTCTATATACCCGTCGAGCGACGTGATCGCTGAGAAGATCAGCTTGGCCATCGTGATCACCTTTCGGTGGATCGGACTTCGTCCCAAGGTAGTGCGCCCAGTTATCTGATGAATCGAGTGACCCCGAGGATTCGTACGTGGGCGGTCCCGCCGTCCCTGTTGACCCTGACAGCCACGCAGGGCACTGGTGGCACCCTTCAGGTGCCTAACGCACACAAGTTCATCAGGCGGCCCGTCGAGGCGAACGCGGTCAACGCGATTGGCGAGGTAGTAACGAGGCCTTGGGCCTTCAGGCCGAGTGATCCTCTCGCCCGATGTGCTGCAGCTCTACCATGAGGGGCAGAACGAACCCGATGTAGGCGTTGCTGAGGGTGAAATCGACGGTGCCAACTGAAACGGGTGGTCGTCGATCGAGTTCGATGATGTTGACCCGATCGTCTCGTTTTTTGTACCGCTTGGCCCGTTCAAGCACTCCTTCAATCTCCGCCACGCTTGACACTTGGAATCCGAAGTGGTCGAGCCGAGGCGAAACCAAGTACGGTTCGCCGGGCAGCAGATACACGAATTGGGCAAACTCCCCCGTATATAGAATAAGCGGATTGCCCTTCTCGCCTGAGTTGTCGCCTTCGGTCCAGCCGAAGACCTCCCCGTAGAAGTCGAGGAGAAGCCTGCGGCCATCCTCGTCGAGAAGCGCCGGGTCCACCGTGAGCGCTACGTGGTTCAGCCGTGGAGCAAAGGCTTCATCAGCCATCGTGCAGTCTCCTAATCGTACGAATATTGTGACGTTAGAGGCTGAGCTGATGGGTAGGCAAACAGTGACCATCCCCCCGTTGGCCGGACACTTGAGCCCGATGTCACTCGGGTCGTGGTCGCGTTGGCATACCGTCGACGCCAAGGATCTGGCAATCGTACCGAAACCCGCGCTGGGTCGGTCCGGAGATACAGCCGAGTCCCTCATACATCCTGAGCCCAACCAGATCCCGAACCTTAGGTGAGAGCGATGGCCACATTTCAGGAAGGATCGACAGCGAAAATTCTCTTGCTGACGTATCCAAGGTTGGCAGTAGTACGCGATGATACCGTGGCGTCGCTGATTCGAGGTCATGTTCGCACCCGTCTGGTGTAGGACGCGACCGTTCAAGCACACCAATGATCCCACACTCCCACCGACTGCAATCGTCTCCGCGCTCCGCCGACTCATGTACTCGGGTGACCAACCGGTGTGATCCTCGTGATGCGATCCGGGGACGAATCTCGTGGCCCCGTTCTCCTCAGTGAAGTCATCGAGCATCCAGATGATGTTCGCCACGAGAGAGACCGGCGGCCACGGCTGTGGCACATAGTCCTGATCGAAATGCATGTACATCGGGTACCCATCGGGCCCAGTGATGTTGGCCGTAATGCTCGACAGCAGGAACGTGGGACCGAGCACATGCTCCATCAGCGCTAAGGCCACCGGGTGTTCGACTAGCTCGACGAACTCCGCTCCCTTGGTTAGCAATCCGAACACGCGCTGGTTCTGCGGTCCGTCCTCCCACCGCGGATCGTGATCGATGCCTGCTTCCCGCTCACGCTGAGCAACCTCGACGAGCCGCGACCGCAGCCGAGCAACCTGTTCGCCGGACAAGACATCCGGTACCACTGCAAACCCATCCCGCTCGAGCCCGTCGAAGGCGCGTTCCAAATGATTCTTCTGTTCCTGCCGCTTACTGTCCGTCGACGTTGCCATGCTCACCTTCCTCGAAGATGACGAAAACACTTCAATGCACCGCCGGCGAACAATTCCACTTTACTCCCGCGCCGAGCGATAGGTTGCTAGATGTCACTCTGGAGGCAACGAGCGCTAGGTGGCTGGCGTGAAACGAGTGGTCAGCGCTGATTGGGGGCCTGAGCTGGAGGTATCCGCTCCACCACGCCGTCCCCGTGACCGGATTTGTTAAGAGGTCGGGGGTGGGGTGGCTTTCGGTTCGGTGCTGATCCGAAGCTGCTTGATGAGGATGCGATCAGCGCCCAGATCACAGGCTCACGATCCGCGTCGGCCAGCTGCCGCCGCTTCGGCGCCCTCGGCAGATCCCAGCGCCCGTCACGGCGCGGCTCAGTCGATCATCGCCGAGGGTCGGCCTCGACATGGCCGAGTTCGGCGATGCCGGCCACCCGGTGTTGTGGGCCAATCTCCCCCACGCACCATCCAGTCCGGGACGCGGAACCGTTCGGCCAAAACCGGCAAGGCAAGCCCTATTTGAAGCGCGTCCTTGGCGAGGTGGCCGCGGCGAGAGCCGACACCTTCTTGAGCGAGCGTTACCTGCTCGTAGAGCGTCGCGGCAAGCTCAAGGCGCTCGTGGCGGTCGCCCGCTCCGTCTCGGTCATCATCTGGCATCTCCTCGCCGACCCGACGGCCCGATTCCCGGCGTCTCGGCCGAGCACAACTTCGGCTTCGGGACGTGCACGGCCAACGAACTCGTCGCGATAACCGAGAGTCAAGGCATCTGGCGACTGCCACCCGGACAGTTCGAAAGCAACTTTTAAAGCGCGATTCAGCTCGGCGGTTCTAGCCGACTGTTCGATCCACCGTTGTTCGCGAACCCTAAAAAGCATTGTCACTGAACTGGGGCACTTACCGAAGCCCGAAGGTGCGCGACGGGGGAGCACCCCCGACACCAAGTGGCAGTCGAAAGCGGAGTGTCGCTAGTGGGGATGGTCAGCCCCGCCAGCGACCCGCTTGTGGTGCACGTGGTACGAGATGGCATCGACCGCTGGGTGGTTGTGCGCGTCTCGTGGGGCTCCACTCTCGCCTTGGTGTACGCCCTGCGCCACCCCAGACGGCGCCGTGGGACCGTGAGTACGTGGACCGGTCTGCACGGAAGCGAACACCTGTTCGTGTAGCCCGCAGAAGCCAGCCCATCGTCGCCCGTGCGAGCAGATAGGCCCGGACGGGACATCAAGCAGGAGTAAACGACCTGATCAGACGACGCTGTGTCCGTTCTGACACTTGACCCCCTTGGTGGTGAACCGGGTGACGCCCGCCGCCAGGAAAAGGAGCGTCCCCAACAGGCGGTCACCCAGGCGTCGTGGAGGACCGCGCCGTCCCGACAGGACCAGGCGAGCCGGAACCGACGATGGGATGATCTCCCTCGGTAACGAAACGGGCTCGAGGTCTGGGTAGATCTTGAACGGGTTGGGCCGGGAGGCGGGATCCAGGAAAGGGCGGGACGGCCGGGAGGCGGACACGAGGGAGGCGGGAGCCCGACCCAGGGACGACCGACCCGACCGACCGGCACCTTGGGAAGCGGGGCGGAACCCCAGCGAAGCGCGACGGCCAGCAGGGAGGTCAGACCGGCGAGCGCAGACCGGCGACGGTGGCCCCGGCCAGTGCCGGGCCCTCGGTGTGCAGGTGGCAGCGGACGACCGTGCCGGCGGGGGTAGTAAAGGGTTCGGGGTCGACCCGGGCGCACACGTGCATGGCAAAGGGGCAGCGTTGCCGGAACCGGCAGCCGGTGCTGGCGTCGAGGGGCGTCCCGACCTCGCCGGTCAGCACGATGCGCTCGCGGGACCTTTGCCGCTGAGGGTCGGGGACGGGGATGGCCGACAGGAGGGCCGCGGTGTAGGGGTGGGTGGGTCGCAGGTACACGTCGTCGGCCGTACCCTCCTCGACGATCTTTCCCAGGTACATGACGGCGATCCGGTCGCTCAGGTGCCGCACCACCGACAGGTCGTGGGCGATGAACAGGTAGGTCAACCCCAGCCGGTCCTGCAGTTCGCTCAGGAGGTTGATGACCTGTGACTGGATGGACACGTCGAGAGCGCTGACCGGCTCGTCGCAGACGAGGAGCCTCGGCTCGAGGGCCAGCGCCCGAGCGATGGCGATTCGTTGGCGCTGCCCGCCCGAGAACTCGTGGGGCTGTCGCCCGAGCACGTGGCGCCCGATGCCCACCTGGCCCAGCAGCTCGATCACCCGCTGTTCGCGCTCTTTTGCCGGGAGTTTGGTGTGGATCTGTAGGGGCTCACCCACGATCTCGGCGATGTTCTGGTGGGGGTCGAGCGAGGAGTAGGGGTCCTGGAAAATCATCTGCATGGCCTGGCGGCTGCGCCGGAGTGGAGGGCCCGAGAGGGTGGTGATGTCCTGGCCGTCGAGCACGATGGAGCCTCCGGTCGGGTCGATGAGGCGAAGGACGAGACGGGCCAGCGTGGACTTGCCCGAGCCGCTCTCCCCGACGAGGCCCAGAGTGGTGCCTGCCTGCAGGCTGAGGTCGACGCCGTCGACCGCGGTGACCCTGCCGGTCACCCTCCGCAGGAAGCCGGTACGGATCGGGAACTGCTTGGAGAGCTCGACGAGTTCGAGGAGAGGCTGCCCAGTGACCGCGGCCGCGGCATCGCCGGCGAAGGGCTGGTCCCCCCGGTCCACCGGTGCGCCGGCCAGGGTTAGTTCGTCCTGGCGCACGCAACGGGTAAGCGCGTTCTTCGCTCGGCCGCGCAACGGCTCGGCCGAGCCAGCACCGTGCCCGTCGGCACCCTGGCCCTGGGCACCGCTCCAATCGGTACCGGGGACGTCGGCCTCCTGCCCGTCGATACCCGGACCGTCGTCGGTCGGGGTGTCGACGGTGGGGCGGTCGAGCTCGGGCCGCAGGGGGGGACGAAGGACCACCGGTGGTGTCGCGCAGCGCTCGATGGCGTAGGGGCATCGGGGGGAGAAGCGACAGCCTGCGGCGAACTGGTCCGGGCGGGGCACCATGCCCGGGATGGCGTGGAGGTGCTCGCCGGGCGGGGTGAGCTGGGGTATAGACGACAGGAGGGCCTCGGTGTAGGGGTGCCGGGGCCGGGCGAACAGATCGTGCACCTCGGCGTGCTCGACGATCTGTCCGGCGTACATGACCACGACGTCGTCGGCCACGTCGGCGATCACGCCGAGGTCGTGGGTGACGAAGATCATGGCCATCTCCTCCTCGCGCTGCAAGTTGTGGAGGAGCTCGACGATCTGGGCCTGGGTGGTGACGTCGAGGGCGGTCGTCGGCTCGTCGGCGATCAACAGCTTGGGTGAGCAGGACAGGGCCATGGCGATCATGACCCGTTGGCGCATGCCGCCCGAGAAGGCGTGGGGATAGTCCTTGGCCCGGTTCTTGGCGTTGGGGATCTCCACTCGTTCGAGCATCTCGACGGCGATCTTCCAGGACTCGTCCCGATTGAGGTGGCGGTGCGTGCGCACCTGCTCGGCTACCTGGTTCCCCACGGTGAACGCCGGGTTCAGGCTGGTCATCGGCTCCTGGAAGATCATCGAGATGTCGTTGCCCCGGATCTGACGGAGCTCGCCCGGGCTGAGGCGCATGAGGTCGCGACCCACGAAGCGGGCCGATCCCGAGACCCTCGAGACCCTCGGCGGCAGGAGACCCATCACGGCCAGCGCCGAGACCGTCTTGCCCGACCCGCTCTCCCCGACGAGACCGAGGGTCCGGCCTCGGGAGACGGAGAACGTGGCCTCTTCCATCACCGGGAGCCATTCTCCGTTGGTCAGGAACTCGATCCGCAGGTCCTCGACCGACAGCAGCGGGGCCTCCTCCTCGGTCGGACCAGGAGTGGCCGGTGTACTCGGGTCCTGGCCTCGGCCGAGCAAGCGCCCCAGCCGCGAGGTTCGTTCCTTCTCCTCCGCGGTCGACGCCGTGCTCGCCTTAGGGCGCTCACGACCGAGCGAGTCGCGCAGCCCGTCGGCCACCCAGTTGAACGAGAGCACGGTGAACATGATGAGGAGGCCCGGGAATATGAGGGCCCATGGAGCTGAGTCGATGAAGTTGAAACCCTCCTGGAGCATGCCGCCCCAGCTGGGCGTGGGCGGTTGCTCGCCGATACCGAGGTAGCTGAGTCCGGCCTCGACCAAGAGGGCGAATCCGAGGGCCAGGGCCACCTGGATGATCACGGGTGAGGCGACGTTCGGCGCGATGTGCTTGCGGATCAGGCGAGGCGATGTGGCGCCGAGCGAGCGCGCTGACTCAATGAAATTTTCTTCGCGCACCGCGATGACCTGTCCCCGGATCAGGCGGACGAAGCCCGGCACGAATACGATGCCGATGGCCAGCGCCGTGTCGTTGACACTGGCACCCAGGAGCGCGGCGACCGTCAGGGCGAGGATCAGAGGGGGGAAGGAGAACATGGCGTCCATGAGGCGCATGATCATGCTGTCCACCGCCCCCCGGAAGAAGCCGGCGATGAGCCCGAGGGGTATGGCGATCACCGCAGCGACGGCCACGATTTCAAAGGTCGCCCGCAGCGACGTCCGGCCACCCCAGATCAAGCGGCTCAAGATGTCCCGGCCGAGGTCGTCGGTGCCGAACCAGTGGGCGAGCGAGGGGCCGGCGTTGATCAGGTTGAGGTTCTGCGTGTTGGGGTTGTAGGGGGCGATCAGCGGGGCGAAGATCGCCGCCACGATCACGACCAGGAGGAAGACGAGACCCCCCATGGCGAACCGCTCCTTGCGGAATCGGTGCCAGAAGGTGGCTCGCTTGCGGCCCACGCCGGCGATCTCCGCCGCCTCGTCGATCGGCGGGGGAGACTCGGCCAGACCGACGAAGGGGTCTTCGCGTTCGGGGGGCAGGGCCAGGCTCATCCCAGGCGGACCTTCGGGTTCAAGAAGCCGTAGATGATGTCGACCACCAGGTTGATCAGGACGAAGGCCACCGCCGTGACCAGGACCACCCCCTGGATAGCCGGCAGGTCCTTCACCGAGATGGCCTCGAGCACGTAGGTCCCGATGCCCGGCAGCGAGAAGATCTGCTCGATGATGACCGTGCCCCCCAGTAGGTAGCCGAACGAGATGCCGATGACCGTGACCGCCGGGCTGAGTGCGTTCTTGAGGGCATGTTTGCCGATGACGGCGCGCGGACCCAGACCCTTGGCCCGGGCCGTCCGCATGTAGTCCTGGTCGAGGGTGTCGATCATCGCACCGCGCACCTGGCGGGCGATCACGGCCGCCCCGCCGAGGCCGAGCGCCAGCCACGGTAAGAAGAGGTCCTCGGCCCACTCGGCCGGGGACTGGGTGAAGTGCGTGTAGCCGAGTGCCGGGAGGAGGTGGAGGTCGACGGCGAAGATGGTCACGAGCATGATGGCCAACCAAAAGTCGGGGATGGCCACGCCAAGACTGCTGCCGAAGGTCACCGTGCGGTCCCGGAAGGTCCCCTGACGGACCCCCGAGAGGATGCCCGCGGGGATCCCGAAGATGATGGAGAAGACCATCGCGCCGAGGGCGATGCTCAGGGTGACGGGGAAGCGCAACGCGAGCTCCGAGGCCACTGAGTTGTGCGGCTTGAAGATCGAATTCCCGAGATTGCCATGGAGCACCTGATTGAGCCATTCGAGGTATTGCTTCCAGAACGGCTGGTTGAGGTGCAGCTGCTGACGGATCTTGGCGATCTCACCGAGGTTGGCCTTGGTTCCCCCGGCCATGGCGATCGCCGGGTCGCCGGGCAGGAGGAAGACCAGGCTGAAGACGGCGAACGAGATCAGCAGCAGCAGCGGGATGGTGATGAGCAGGCGCCTCGCGATGAACGAAGGAAGGGAGCCACCCCCACCGGACGCCATCGCGGCCCGTCAGCTCACTTCTTGATGTAGATGCCCGCGAGGTCCGAGCGGCAGTTCCCGATGGGAGCGACGACGTGGCCGCCCACGACGCTCTTGTTGTAGGCGACGATCGAGGGGATGAACTCGATCGGCACCTCAAGGCCCTGCCCCATGACGAGCTTGTCCGCTTGCTGCATCGGCGGTCCCTGCACGCTCGGGCTGAGCGACGCGTTGGCCGCAATGGTGAGGTTCGACATCGCCTGATTGACGGAGCCCAGCTCCTGGGCCCCGAAGCCCGAGGGCTCGTACTCGGACTCGAAGTTGTTCGAGATGTCCGGTCCGTTGGTCAGGTCGTCGCTCAGGAGGGCGTTGCCGGTCTTGTTGAGGTAGACGTCCTGGAGGATGTCGGCCGGGGGGATCTCCTCGATGTTGGCGTTGAACCCCGCCGCCGCCATGTTGGCCTGCAGGATGGCCGCCGCCCGGGTGAAGGTGGCGTCGCCGCCCGGGACCATGAACTTGAAGCTCACGCCGTGGGGGAAGCCGGCGGCGGCCAGCATGGCCTTGGCCTTCGCGGGCTGGTAGGTGTACGAATTCCCGATCTGCTTGTTGTAACCGGGCGAAGACCTGGGGAAGGGCTGGAAGGCGGGCTCACCCAGGCCGTCGAACACCACCTTATTGATGGCCGGCCGGTTCACCGCGTACTCGAGCGCGGCGCGGACCTTTGGGTTGTCGAACGGGGCCGTGTTCTCCCGCATCTGCACCACCATGTAGTCCAAGGACTGCGTTGTGGCGATGCCGATGTTGGGGTCGTTCTTCACCGCAGGGTAGTCCTCGGGCTCGAGCTGGATGTAGTCCACCGCGCCCGAGGTGAGGGCGCTGACCGACGGGGGCCCCGACTGCACCTCGATGAAGTCCACGCCGCCGAGGGGGTAGGCCGCCGAGTCGAAGAACTTTGGGTTCTTCACGATGTCGAGAGAAGATCCCTGCGAGTAGCTCTTCAGCATGAAGGGCCCGGCCCCGATCGGGTGCAGCGTGGACCCGATGGAGGAGGGGTCCATCACCGAGCCGTCGATGTAGGTCATGGCCCACATGAAGTCACCGGCGGTCGGCCGGTTGAGGTTGACGACGAGGGTGGTCGGGTTCACCACCGTCATCGTCTGGATGGCGCTGAGCGAGGAGCGCTCCGGGCTCTTTTTGGTGTGCTCGAGGCTCAACTCCACGTCGGTGGCGGTGACCGGGTCGCCGTTGGAGAACACCATGTTCGGCCGGATGTGCAGGGTCACCATTGAGGGGTTGTCGATCGTCCAGCTCTGGGCCACGCCCGGGGCGATGCTGGTGTTGGTGTCCGGAGCGGTGACCGATTCGAAGATGTTCTGGTACACCGTGTAGGAGCAGTCGTTCTGCTCGGTGCCCGGGTCGAAGTCGTTGGCGAACTCGTTGTTGAGGTCGTAGCCGTACTTCAGGACGCCATTCGGGTTGATGTCAGACGACGTCGCTCCGGCGGTCGAACCCCCGCCGGCCACGGCTAGAGGGACCAGCATGGCCGTCGCGACGGCGCCGGCCACCGCAGCCCTGACCCGGGGCCCGCGTCCCCCGAGAGTTCGGCGGCTCCGGCGGGCCGGCGGCGACGCCATCCCGGTGGCACCCAGCGGTGACTTCTCGTTCCTGTTCACTTGTGTCTCCCCCCCTACGTCGACGACCGTTGCTAGTCCGAACGACGCGGCCGGCCATGACGGTCGGAGGACTGTGCCACCACCGACATGCCGCATGGACGACTATATCGACGCGGCGGGCCATGCCGCAGAGCGTCCGGGCCTGGGGCCGTTGCTCATCCAACTGAGGGGTGTGGGCACGAACACCTCAAGCTGCCCATGCCGGCCTGGTGGGTGCACTCTGACCTGGACCTCTGCAGGTCCGACCACTTTCGCTCCTACCACTGGTGCTACCGAATCCAGGACCCGCGTCACCCGGCGACGATCGACGCTCCCGCCTTGGACATCGTCCCTAGTTGCAGCATCGGACGAGGTTTTCGGCACCCACAGGTCCCCTCGCCCGTCGACCGGGGACGCCTGACGCTCCCCTCCACCGTGGGAAGTGGCCGCGAACTCCACTCATACGCTGAGCTCGACCGGGAGCCGCTTGATTCCGTTGAAGAAGTTGGACGCGACCCTGACTGGAGGTGCGCTCATCTGCATCTGGGGCAAGAGCGGGCGGAGCTCCTCGAACACGACCCGTGCCTCCAGCCGGGCAAGGTGGGCACCGAGGCAATGGTGTGGCCCTCCCGCTCCGAGAGAAACGTGAGGGTTGGGGAACCGCTCGACATCGAAGGCATCGGGCTGCACGAACACCGACGGGTCTCGGTTGGCCGAGACGATCCACAACGTCACCCGGTCGCCGGCGGCGATCGTCGCCTCGCCGAAGGTCGACTCCTCGGTGGCCCGTCTCGAGTGATGCAGCACGGGACTGGCCCAGCGCAGCATCTCTTCCACCGCTATGGCCGATGTGACCGATCCTTCCACCAGCCGGCCGCACTGATCGGGGTGTTCGAGCAACGCCAGCAGCCCGTGGGAGAGCAGCTGGCGCGTGGTTTCCGTACCACCGACGATGAACGTGTCGAGAAAGTTGGCGATCTCCTCATCGCTCAGCTCCCGTTCGCCCAATCGCCCCTCGAACAGGGTTTGTGACAAAAGTGGTCGCTCGCCCGAGCGCTGCTGGCGCGCCAGGGCCAGGCAGTACTCGCCCAGGGCGATGCGGGACGTCTCGGCGGTCGACTCGGTCGGACGGTAGTCGGGATCCGCATTCGGCATCACGCTATTCGTCCATCCCACGATCAGGTCTTCATCTACGAACGGGACACCGGTCAGCGTCGCCATGACACGGAAGGGCACCGCGCAGGCGATCGCCTTGACGAAATCGCCACCACCGTCGCCGACGAACGACCTGATGGCATCGCGGGTGATGTGGCGCACCATTTCTTCCATGCGCCCTATCGGGACCGGCGTGAAGGGTGCCATCACCACCCTGCGGTACCGACCGTGCTCGGGTGGATCGAGGCCGGTGATCGGCTTCCACTGGGGCTTCCCGGCGTCAGCCGGATCGACCACCCCGTCACTGCTCGAGAACCTCGTCCAGTCTCGATTGCACTGCTCGACGAGCTCGTAGGTGGTCACGACCCAGCAATTCATGTCCGTGGAGTACCACACCGGGGCGTTCTCTCTCAGATAGCGAAAGTCATCGAAGGGAACGCCCCCCGCAAACCTCTCGGGTCCGAGGTCGATCCTGGGGTCGCGCCCCGCGATGTCGTCCGGCGGCGTGGCCGGGTCAGTTGGGGGCATCTGCCGTCCTCTCTTCAATCAGCAGCGCCCGATTGACCTTCATGGCCGTTCATGGCCGCGGAGCGCGGAATCTGTTGGACGAACTCCACCGCCAGTGTGCCAGAGCCCAATGCATGAGACCAGGGGCGAGGACGAGCCAGGGCGGTGGTAGTTGGGTCCCCCGGCGGAGTCCCCCACCCCGGCTCTTAATGGCGGCGGACGTTTTGTGCGGCCGCGTGATGAGCACCTCCCGAGGGAACTCCCGATCGGTCGCCAACTCGAAGATCATTTTTTGAGAAAGGTCCGGGATCTTGAACCGGGCGCGCAGACTTTCCTGTTGGTCGCCGCGGCAGAATCATCAGGCGATCTGCTCCTCGTTCGTCGTGCGGCATTTGCTCTGGGCGCCGATGACATGGCGGAGGATGCGGCCGTCATGAGCGGGCTCCTTACGCTTCGGCCGAACGTGGCATTTCGTCATCCGTTGGTGAGAGCTGCGGTGTACTCGAATGCGCCGCAGTCGGTGCGGAGCACTGTTCACGAGACTTTTGCTCGCCTCATTGATCGAACTGATCCGGATCGTCGAGTCCGGCACTTGGCTGCGGCAGCGCGGGAGCCCGACGAAGAACTCGCGCGTCAGCTAGAGGATGCGGCAGTACGCGCCGCCAGTCGAGGCGGTTACGCAGCCGAGGTATCGTTCATGCTGGAGGCAGCCTCCGCCTCTCCCGCACGTGGGGACCAGGCGCGTCGGCTACTGCTTGCCGCCACGGCCGCGTTCAACGCTGGGTCTCATGACCGGGCAGAAGCGTTACTGGAGCAGGCGCGCCCAATTTGGAGGATCCGGTACTGCTGACGGAGGCAAAGCGGCTCGACGGTCGTCTTAGTATCGGGTTTGCGGATCCGCGTTCGGCGCCAGCACGCCTACTCACAGCCGCACGCGAACTTGAATCACTCGAGCCAAGCTTGGCGTGTGGGGCGTATCTCGAAGCGCTCGAGGCGTGCAGCGTATCAGAACACTTCACTGCAGTCGTCAGTCCAGAGGATGTCGCGCGCGCCGCACTTGCGATGCCGAGGGCTGCAACTGACCCACCGACGCTTTCCGACTTACTGCTCCGGGGGGTTGCCTCGCTTTTTCTATCGGACTTCTCCGAAGCCATGCCGCTGCTCCAGCGCGCAGTCAGCATAATGCGTGATGAACCGATGGCTCCTGAGGATCTCGCTCGCTGGTTCCACCTCGGCATAATGATTACCGCCGATCTCTTTGACGACGAATCGTTTGACGCGTGGGTGACGAGAATTGAGCAGCATGCTCGCCATTTCGGTGCGTGGATGATGCTCCAGGTCGTGCTCCTCGGGAAGGGCAGGCATGAAGTGCGTACCGGGCAGTTGACTGCTGCCGAATTGACATACGACGAAGCAGTAGAGGTCGCCAAGTTGGTTGGTGGGCCATCCGAGTTCTTCGAGCTTCTCAAGGCCGATGTATTCGCATGGCGCGGTGACGAGTCACGTACCCGGGGGATGGCGACACCTCTGCGGGAAATGGGTTCTGCAGTTGGCAACGCACAAGCCGTCAACGTCGCGGACCTCGCGATCGCGATTCTCGAGCTTGGGTCTGGCCGCTATCCGGAAGCGTTGGCTGCAGTCGAGCCTCTGGTCGCCAATCAGCAACTGGGGTGGACTTGCCTCGGTCTAGCGACTGCCGTTGAGGCCGCAGCGCGCACGAACCAGGCCGAGCGCGCTGCTCGCTACCTCGCCGATCTGGAGGAACGCGCAACTGCGGCGGGGACAGACTGGGCTTTGGGACAACTGGCACGTTGCCGCGCGCTGGTTGCCGACGACTCCGACGCCGAGGACCTCTATCTTGAAGCAATTGTACGACTGGAGTCGACGACGATCGCCACAGAACTAGCGCAAGCCAGGCTTAACTACGGGGAATGGCTCCGACGGCGTAACCGGCAGACCGAGGCACGCGTTGTGCTGCACGCAGCTCACGATGCGTTTGACACTATGGGCGCCAAGAGTTTCGCTGCGCGCGCGAGCGGAACTCGCCGCAACCGGCGACAATATCTCCCGTCGGGCACAAAGGCCTGTCATGGACCTGACACCGCAGGAGGCCCAAGCGGCGCGACTTGCTGCCACCGGCGCGACAAATGCGGAGATCGCCACGCGCATGTTTATCAGCGCGAACACTGTCGACTATCACCTGCGCAAGGTCTACCGGAAGCTTGGCATCACATCCCGTCGAGAACTTGCCGGCACGCTTGCAGTACTTGCCTCGCCAGGCAGCGAAGCGGATCGTCGGGGAAGTGGCTGAGAGTAAGCAACGAGCCACGGTTAAATCGCTTCTTATGGGGCCGCCTGATGGCATCGAGCCCACTCCTCGAAGGTTATCGGGCGTCACCGCCAAACCAGCGGGGGAGTGGGTCATCCAGCAGGCCCGCAACCTGAGCCTGGACCTCACTGAGCGCTCCCGATCAGCCAGGTTCCTCATCCGAGACCGAGACACGAAGTTTCACCTCCGGCTTCGACGAAGTTTTCCGCACAGAGGGTGTCAGGACCATCAAGACGCCGATTCGATGTCCTCGAGCAAACGCGTTCGCGGAGCGCTTCGTCGGGACCGTCCGCCGAGAGTGCCTCGATCGGTTCCTCATCTTCGGTCGGCCCCATCTCGAGCAGGTCCTGACCGAGTACCTCGCGCACTACAACGAGCACCGTCCGCATCGCGCTCTCGACCAGCAGGCGCCACTCAATCTGGGAGATCCGTCGAATTCGATCGACGAGCCCGACCCTATGCGACTACGACGAAGCGAGGTTCTCGGGGGACTGATTCACGAGTACCGGCTCGTGGCGTGACCTGATCGGATGAGTATTCGGCACGCACAGGTCCCTGGGGGGACCGACGGTCGACAGGACCGGCGCTGTGGATAGGTCCAGCGTCGGCGGATGGGGTCGCGCAGCAGCGTGGCCGGCTGCACGAAGAAGCCTCCGCGACGGGCTTGTGGGAGAAGTAGCGAGAGTCCTGCGAGCAGCGCCCGGTCTGGTGGCCGCAGAGCAGGTCGATCGACCTGGCGCCGCAGCACCGCTACTTCGTGGCGCAACACGACAACTTCGATCGCCAAGTCTCCTGAGCGCGGCACGAGAGGCGGACGAGCTGGACCATGCGGACGAACGCCAAGTACAGGAACGAGAGCACCATGGGGACGCATCCTCGCCGCCGGGACCGTTGTACTGAAAATCCTGTTTAGAGCTGCGGATGACCTTCTCGGCACCCACAGGTACCAAATTAATCTAGTCCATCGCTGGGAGTACGCCCGACGTCGCCCCGTCATCGGCGACAAATTGGGCCCCGGTACAGAACGACGACTCGTCGGACGTAAGGAACCAGATCACGTTGGCGATCTCCGCCGCCTCCCCCCAACGGTTTCGACCGTCGATGCTGACGCCGTCCATGGTGCCGCCGCCCTCCTCGAACTCGTCGCCCATTGTAAGCGGCGTCCGCACGCCGCCCGGGTGGACCGAGTTCACTCGGATCTTCAGCGGCCGCAGCTCCAACGCAGCGGTCTTTGTCATTCCGGTGACGGCGAACTTCGACGCCGTGTAGGCGATCGCGTAGGCGATGCCGGTGAGCCCGGCGCCGGACGACACATTGACGATCGTCCCGCTGCCGGCCGCCTCCATGGCTGGTATGACCGCGCGCATGCCGAGGAACACGCCTACCTGGTTGACCCGCACAACCTGCATGAAATTCTCAAGCGGGTAGTCACGTAGCGGAATCCACTCAAAGACGCCGGCGACGTTGGCGAGGCCATCGAGCTTCCCGAACCTCCCGACGGTGGCGTCGACTGCCCGTGTCCAGTCTTGCTCCGATCCGACATCGAGGTGCTGGTAGTCGACCGCGCTTCCCAGCTCGGCGGCCAGCCGCTTGCCGTGCTCGTCGCGGATGTCGGCGATAACAACGTTCGCCCCCTCGGCGACGAGGCGACGGACGGTCGCGCCGCCGATGCCTCGCGCCCCGCCGGTCACGAGCACAACGCGTCCCATCAGACTGGTCATTGGTCTTTCCTTCCCCGGGCGGTGCGTAGCGGCTACTTTTATAGTCGACGCATCCCGCCTCGACCCAGTATCCGAACAATCAGCCTGTTGTCACTAGGATTGGCGCCCTCGACCCCATCAGAGCAGTGGCTGACAACCACAATCAACCGGGCTGCCTCAAACGGAGGACGGGAATCCAGCTGCCCGTCGGGTTCGTGCGCTCCCATTCAACCAGCGTCCCCCCCACCGGCGATCGTGATGATCCGAGGGGGGCGTGGTGGTGAGGTGCGGCTCAAGCTGTACTGCTGCCTCACTCTGTTGGCTGTCGAAGCTCCCTACAGCATCAGCCGTCCCATATCAGCCAGAGTGTGGGCGGAGGATGCTTGCGCTACCGAAGCCCGACACCAACGGCGCCCGCAGGGTGTCCGATTCACTCAACTGGCTCGATGTCCACCGTATGGTGAAGCTCGAGCGGCACCCGAGCTATCCGCCAAAGATTACGATGCTCAATCCTTCGGGTGACGGATCACCCTATGTCCGCCCCGGATATCCCTACATCACGTTGCCTTTGGGCTTCTGGCAGCAGCAGTGGATTACGCGGCTTTCAGGAACCGCCATCGCGCTCCTTCTGATTCTCCTCGAGCTTGTTGGTGGAAAAACTCGCTCGCCAAAGCAGTCTGTGACCCCCAATCAGCGGTTGCATTACGGACTATCGCCCGACAGCTGGACGCGGGCGACGAGAGAGCGTGTCGACTTTGGGCTGATCAATGTAGACCGGACCGTTCGTGGCAGAGATCTGGAATCGGTGCGAGCACGGAACTTCTACTCTGTCAACAAGGAGCGCTTGAACGAACCTGTTGTGGGTGCCGAAAACTCATTCCCCTAGCTCACGCGGCGAGTCGGTACTCGTGAATGAGCCCGCGGAGGACGTGAGTTCTAAGGAGGTGTGCGGCGTCGACTTCGTCGGTTGGAGGCGACTGCTGCTGGCGCGGTGATCGCTGGTCGAGGGACCGGTGGGGCCGATGCGCGTTGTAGTGCTCGGCGTACTCGGTCAGGACGACCTCTAGGCGACGGTGCCCGAGGATAAGGATGCGGTCGAGGCGCGGGGGCTGGAACGACTGGCTTGAGTCGAATTTCAAGTTTCCCCAATGAACCAAAGTCCAAGGAAGACGACCAGACAAGACGAGCTTCTTAAGCCCCATTTCTCCAGATTACGACCGTCATCCGAGCAGCGCGCACAGGGCATCGCACTTGGACATCGTCATTCGATCTGGGTTCAGCGGTGTCGCTCAATGCCGACTTCGGCCAGAACTTCGTGCGTATGCTGACCGAGCGTCGGGGCCGAAGCGTCGGGCGTTGGAGCTGCATTGCCCGAGCGCGACCATTCGGCGTAGGAGCGGACGATCTTGCACGGCCCGAAGGCCGGGTCGTCAACAATGTGGAAGAACCGGTTGGCCTCCAACCACGGATCGTCGAGGGTCTCCGCCCTTGTGAGCACCCGGGCTACGGGCACGCCTTCCGCCGATAGATAGTCGAGCGCCTGTTCGGTAGGCAGCGGTGCGAGCTTGTCGGCGATCTTCGATGCCAACGTCCCGGTTCCTTCGGCGGACAGCAATTCTGCTCCAGAGGCTCCGTCGGCTGATCCGAGAAGGTCGAGTGCCCGCAACAGAGCTGCCATCTGGTCCGGCGTCGACGCGGCAACGCATATCCAGCCATTCCGGCATTCGTACAGGCGGTGACCCGCCCGCGGGCCGGCGAAATCACGTCCACCGATCGGCGCTGGCGGGCGACCCCGGTAGGAGACGAGTTCACCCGACTGCAGCAGGACCGACACGCTCGCCAATGACGTCTGGACCACCTGACCTTGACCGGTGTGTTCCCTGGCGTACAGGGCCGCCAGGGCGCCGAAGGCGGTCACCGTGCCCCCGCCGATGTCATGCACCGGCATGGTCGCCATCATCGGGACATCGTCGCCCCCCTGGGCGTGGAGCAGCCCGCTCAGGGCCTGGACCAGTGGATCGAAGCCTCTGCGGGGTGCCCACGACCCCTTTGTCCCGAAGGCGCTGACCGAGCAGTGGACGAGTCGCGGGTTCGTGGCGTGCAGGTCAGCCGACGCTATGCCCAGACGTGCCGCGGTCGCCGGCCGGAGGTTGTCGACCACCACGTCGGCCCTGGCCACCAGTTCCAGGTACGTCTGGCGGTCTGACGGGTCCTTCAGGTCCAGCTCCACCCCGCGCTTTCCCTGGTTCACGGCCATGAAGCCCAACGAGAAGATCCGATAGGGGTCGCCATCGGGTGGCTCGACCTTGATCACATCGGCGCCGTAGTCGGCGAGAAGGGCCGGTCCGAATGTTCCGGCGATAAAGGAGCTGGCATCGACAACCCGCAGCCCTTCGAGTGCTCGCGGGAAGGTTGCTCCCAGGTCGCCCGCGTCGGCGAGCGTCGGCGGACGGCCGATGTCAGCCCGTTCCTCGTTCCACAGGTCGCCCGAGGAGAACCGATGGTCGTCGTCGGGTACGTGCCGAATTGCACCCGGCGTGGCCGAGAGCGACACCGGGAGACCCGGGAGGTCGACCCACCCCAACTTCTTGTGGTCTAGCCCAACCCGAAGACCGTTGATGACCACAGTCTCGCTGTCGAACCACTCTTCTCGGGTGCAGACCGGCGCGGCGGGTACGCCGGATGCGTCAAGTGCGTGCAGCCAGTCGGCCCGGTCCCGCTCGGCGAAGCGCTGCTCCAGACGCGCCCCGACCTCTTCGTTGAATCGGGGGTTCATGACATTGGTGAAATCGCCGTCGATACCGGGCAGGACCATGACCTCGAGCAATCCTAGGACCTCCAGTGCTGTGAGGAAGAAGGGTTGGATCAGGGTGCCCAGGTACAGCCACTGGTCGTCGCGACAGCGGTATACCCGGTAGTTCGGGATGCCAAGGCCTCCTTTGCGGCGCGGGATGATCTGTCCCGGAGTCCGGCTCATCACGGATGAATGCATAGCTGCCACGGCATGGAGACCGGTGACCGTGACGGCCTGACCGCGTCCGCTGTGCCGGCGCTCGATCAGGGCTGCAGCGATGGCCGTCGCACCCAGCGCGCCGTGGGCGTAGGTCAGCGTTGGGACCACCGGGGCAACGGGCACGTCGGTCAGAGCCTGTTGGAAGTCGCACACCCCGGCGGCCGCGGCCAGGAGAAGGGGGTCACCGGGCAACTGACTCCACCGCCCGCTGGTGCCGTAGGGCGGAAGCCAGGCGTGGATCAGATTCGGATACTCGGTAGTGAGAGTGGCCCCGTCCCATCCAACGGCTTCCAGCTCGCCGGGCACCCGATCGAAGACGGCCACATCGGCCGCTTCCACAAGCCGTCGTAGTTCACGACGCCCGTGACGTCCGGCTGGGTCGAACGAGGTCAGTGTCTTGTTCCGATCCCAGCAGAGCCAACCCGGATCGCCGTCCAGCGACCCGCTCTGCACCGGTTCGATCTTGACGACATCGGCCCCGTAGTCCGCAAGGAACATGGCCGCCATCGCGCCGGCGGCCCCAGTGTTGGCATCCAGTACGCGCAGGTCATGGTACGGACCGGCGCGAGGTGGGGTGACGGACATGGTGACACGGTACTGCCCGATGTGCCCCTCTGATGTGCTAAGTCTGGGAGGGTTGTCCGCTGTCACCAATGGGAGGGAATCGATGCGATTCGGTGTGCACCTTGGACCCCAGGGGCTCGAGATGGACGAACTCCGTCAAGCCTGGCGGCAGATTGAGGCTATGGGTTTCGACTGGATCAGCGTATGGGACCACTTCTATGCCGCTGCTCCTCCTTGGGAGCAGCCTTCTTTCGAGGCCACCGTGGTACATGCCGCCCTAGCCATGGAAACCTCGCGCGTGCGGGTTGGCTGTCTTGTGTACTCGGCTGGCTATCGCCATCCCGGCGTTCTGGCCAATTCCGGCGTGGCCATCGACCATCTGTCAAGGGGTCGGTTCGAGCTCGGGCTCGGGGCGGGTTGGCACGAAACCGAGTACCGCGCCTACGGGATACCCTTCGAACCACCAGCCGTACGGCTCCGGCGTATGGCTGAGTACGCCGAGGTGGTGCGCTTGCTGTGGACCGAGGACACGGTCGACTATGAGGGAGAGTTCTATCAGTTCGCGCAGGCCCGCTGCGATCCCAAACCGTTGCAACCCTCTCCTCGCATCTGGATCGGTGCCCGGGGGCCTCGGGCGTTGGCCCTGGCCGGCCGGGTCGGAGATGCATGGAATATCGCTTACGTCTCACCGGAGCAATTCGGTCGCTCCCGCGAGGTGGCGCGAGCCAACTCTCCCCGCTCGGATGAGTTCGTGACCGGGGTCAACGTCGGCCTGATGGGCGAACTGAGCGAGGCTGACCGTCGGGAGTTCCTCATCCGACGATATGGCTCGGCCGACGTCGGGGTGGCCGACGGCGTCCTCCAAGGGTCGAGCGCACAGATCATCGACCGGGTGGGCCAGTACCAGGACGCGGGAGCCGACTGGGTCATCATCGCCTTGCGCGCACCGATGGAGGAGGAGGTCCTGGCTCGCTTTGCCACCGACGTGATCCCGACGTTCGCCTCGTCGGAAGGCTAGGACGGGCCGCACGGCAGACTCGGTAGGGTGATACCGCCTTCAAGCGACATTGCGGGGCCAGGTGGGCCTCCGGTTGGGACGTCAGTCGAAAACGTGGCACGATCGGTGGGTGCGAGTCCATCGCAGTTTCGCCTTCGTCGACGTTTCAGGCTTTACCGCTCTGACCGAACGGGAAGGTGACGAGTATGCGGTCGAAGTCCTCATCTCGTTCCGGACGCTCTTGCGGGAGATCTGTGCTCGACGGGGTGTGCGCATTGCCTTCACCTTCGGATCGTCGAGCAAAGTTCCGAGAGGTGTGGTGTTGAGGTTGTAGCCATCAGCGACTGGGCCGGGCGCCTCGATGGGTTCTGGCGCAGTTGTGGGAACCCAGTCCTCGTATCGCAAGCCGTGACCGAATCGGAACACAGGGTTGGCCGTGTCGAACGGCACGTCGGACTGACTGGCTTCGACCGCCGCCATCGATGACGGTATGTCGAAGGGTAGCTTCCGCTGGGGCTTCAGTTCTCCGAAGATTACGCGGACGAACGCGTCGTCGGTCGAGCCGAAGTTCACGTAGTTGGCAATCCAGGAAAGCCACTCCTGCTCTGCGGCTGTCCTGGGCCGGGTCTGCGCGTCTCGTACGGTCGGACCAATCCCACAGCGATAGTTTTGTCTGATGGCTTCCGAACACCAGATGCCACTCATCGATGCGCACTCGCATACCCAGCCGACGGCGGCGGCCACCTCCGCCTTGTCCGCTCGCTACGGATTCGGCTCGGCCCGTGACGGCACCGTCAGTGAGCTGCTCGAAAGTATGGATCGAGCCGGCGTGACGCGAACGTTGATCGTACCGTGGCTGCCCGCGCAGGACATAGTCTCGGAGCTGACTGCAGCCGGTGTCGACCGAGACGCAGCCGTGGCACAGGTGGTCGACCAGTGGCGGGACCTCAATAGGTGGGGAGCCGAGGCGGTCACCGACCAACCAGAGCGCCTCTCCTGCCTCGTCGGACTGGACCCCGTCCTCATGGACGAGGATCTCATCGAGGCCGAGGTTGCCGAGCGGCTCGCCGGCGGCGCCAGCGGCCTCAAGGTGGCCCCCAAGTTCATTCGCCGTCGACCCGACGACGAGGTCATGGAGGTGGTTTGGCGAGCCGCTCGCGACAACGGTGTGTTTGTACTGAGCGAAAGCGGCGCCCACGGGTTCGCCAACGAGCTGGTGTGGGGCCACCCCTCCTACTTCGAGGATGTGTTGCGGTCATTCCCTACCGTCACGGTTCAGCTTGCGCATCTCGGTCTAGGAGCGGAGGGTGACGTGGCAAGGCTCACCAGCCGGTATCCAAATGTTGTTGCGGACACGTCACTTCGGCTGGGAATCGAAGCACCAGAGGACACCGCCGAGCTCATTCGTCGCATCGGCACTGACCGCGTACTCTTCGGCACGAATTACCCGCTCGTCGATCAGGTCGCCTACGCCGAGGCGTTGCGAGCCCTCCCCCTAACGGAAGAAGAACTTCACCAGGTTGGTCATGACAACGCGGCGCGGATCCTGCGATGCTGAACACTCGCTATACGAGAAGAAAGTTACGTTAAGTACGACTTTTCGCGCGACTTCGGCAGCGCGTGGCCCGGCGTTACGACCGGGTCTGCGCCAGTTGCTACACTTCAATCCACCATTTAGAGCGGTCGAGGGACGTGCCCCCACGACGCCGCCGCAACCTACCGAGAGGCAAGGTGCGAAAGGCACGCAATGGAGGAGCAAGTGGAGGGTGTCCCAACTCCCATCCTGAAGAGGTCCCAGCTCATCAAGAGCTCCCGAGACTGGTCCACGATCGAAACGGTGGCGCTGGCCGTTTCGGTGGCGACGGAGTTCCAGACCAGGGTGTACGTGGAACGACTGGGAGACCGCTACCGGTGGAGCCTCATTCACCGAGGTGGCCCGTACCCACTGCTGCGGATCACGGCCAAGTACCTCGAAGTCGATTACCACTCGATCATCGTCGGATACAGGCAGGTGGGGGATGGTTGGTCGGGACTAAACGGCAATGAGACGGAATCGTTGGAACCTGACGCTTGGGCCATCCTCTCTTTTGATGGACCAACCACGGCAGCCGATGTAGACGCAATCATTAGCCATCGGTTCGATCTCTGGCCCTGAATGGCCGCTCCTAAGTAGGGGACAACATATGGGGCCTACTCTGGTGCCACAGCACGAACACTCACGATCGGCATCTGCTGGGAGGTCAAGGAGAGTGAAATGGCTCTAGCGGACGACGATCGAGTAATGCAATACCGGGACTTCGCGATGACATCGCTTGCAATAGAAGCATTTCCATCGGCCTCGGCCCCACCGGCGCTGAACCCGCGTCATGACGATCATCGCTCCGGGGGACCACGACGCCGGTTGGGAGTACCTCTACTTCGCCTCGGAGCTCGCGCGAGGCCTAGTTGAGCACTGAGCGGAGTACGAGGACTACGAGAAGGGCGCCGTCCGCCTCACCGGGGACCCGGTCACTGACCCGGCTCCCCAGGTGCACGCGCTCACCGACGAGCTCACGAAAGCCGTCTGAGTAGGAACACCATGCCGGTCGACCCAGGATGTTCCTATCGGTGGTGGGATAAGACGCCACCTCGTCGGGTGTTTGACCTGTCCAGAGCACGAATCGAATAATTGTGCCCTACACCTCCCCGCCACCCTCCCCTATCGCTCCGAGTTGTATTTCATCGCAAAGCGCATCGACGAGCATCTGGTCAGATGGGCAATGCAGAAGTTCAAGTGACTGCGAGGGAAGCCTCAGCTGGCATGGGACCGGTTGCGTGAGGAACAACAGCGCAATCCCCGGCTCTTCGCCCACTGGCACCTTCTCGCAGCCACTCCCAACCGACCTGCAAGAGCCGGATGAGCTGAGAGGTTCACGTCCGGTTCTGTGAGAGCCGGGGGGTGCGATTCCCCCCGGCTACTCGACTTGGTCGGTCGCACAGATCAGGCAATCTGGACGAGCCGGTTTCGATATGCAACGCAATCTCTCGACGCGTGGCAACGCCCAGCTTCTATAATTGGACATGAGCGCTGATTGGATGCACGGACCGGAGGCGTTCGAGAGGTCGGCCGCGCACCGCCGCGGTGTTCGACAGGCGTGCATCGATCTAGAGAATTCGCTGGCTCAGCCGGCCGGTCAGGATCTAAGGAAATGGTCGGCGGACAGTGCAACCCGCTTCCGTCAGCTGGCTGAGGCATTTCAGCGACACGTAGAACAAAGCGAAGATCAGCATGGTCTTCTGCACGAGATTGCCGAAAGCACTCCTCGATTGATCCCTGCCGTGGAGAAAGTCCAGCACGAGCACCAACTCCTACTTACCGAGATCGCTAGGCTGGGATCGGTTTGCGCCGGGCCGCATGGTGGAACTCAGATCGAGAAAATACGTGAGGAGTCGCTGCGGCTGTTGCAGGACATTGCCGCCCACCGCCAAAGAGGGGCTGATCTAATTTACGAGGCTTACTCCGTCGACATTGAGGGAGGCGAAGGGTGAAAGCGTGGATCCGATCTTCGATTGTGGTTGGCCATAGGTCTCGTGTTGGCAGCCGAGGTGAAACTGTCGGCAGTCCTTCAGACGTGAAATCACAGAAGAACTGCCGCTACCTTCGACCCCGAACTATGTGGCCTATCTGCGGGCAGGTTGCGGTTCTCGAGCCGTTGAAGGCCTGATCAGTGGTACGCCTCGTCGGTCTGTGGACCGAGCCAGCCGACATTGATGCCTTCGAGCGAGAATACCTCGGATCGCACTTCCCCAAGCTGCAGAGTCTTTCAAACGCCCAACGATCGATAACGTCAAGATGTCTCGATGGGCCGTATTTCAGAATGACTGAGGTCAACTTCGCGAGCCTGGACGAGATTCACGTCGCACTTGGGGACGACTTGGGCAAAGACATCCTCTCTTCTGCCCATACCTTGGCAGACAAGTTCGGAGTCAGGCTTGAAGTGTTGGTGGTAGCCGACGCTGGCTGATCTTTGAGGGAGGCTGCCCGCTTTCATCGCGCCGCGCTCGAAGGTCGGTGGGCCTGTCGGGTGCTCGTACCGTCCGAAAACTCGAACCTCAAGCCGCCAGTTCGTACTCGTGAATCAGTCCGCCCAGCCGGTCGTGTCGACGTATCCGTCCTGGATGCCGGCGGTGATGCGGGTGCCGGCTGACAGAACTTGGCACCACCCGTAGCGGCACAGGGCTCTCCGGCGCCGGGATCTCCTGAGCGATTCCTTGGTGCGGACGTTGTCCGTTGTAGTGGCGGGCGTAGCTACACAGAATGCGCTCGAGGTGGGCTTCGTTCACGACCAGGAGGTGGTCGAGGCACTCCGATCTCACGGTGCGCACCAACCGCTCCGCGAAGGCGTTCGCGTTCGGGGCCGATGGGGCGTCTGGAGGATCTCGGCGCCCTCGGCCCTGAACGCGTTGTCGAAGCTCGCCACGTACTTGGTGTCCCGGTCGCCGACCAGGAACTTGGTGGTTATCGCTTCGTCGGCGAGGTCACTGGTGACGTTCCTGGCCTGTTGGGTGACCCATCCTCCATTGGGGTGAGCGGTGACCCCGGTGATCTAGATCCTCCGGCGGCCGATGCAACTCGGGCTCCAGCTCATCAGGACCAACAGCAGCGACGGCAAGTATGTCTTCTGCGTAAGTCCGGAAGAGCTCCGCACTCCGTGCGGGAGGCCTCGGCTTCGAGGAGTTCCCCAGAGCGGGCAGTTGGTCAGCCTTCCCGCCAACTTCGATGAGCTCTCAGCAGCCGAACAAGACCTGACCCTTCATCGGTTGGCGCAGATGATCTTTGAAGGCATAGTGGACCAAAGGCCCGACTGAGCAGCAGCGTTCAGGGTACTCGGGCAGATCGCGCGCTCGGGCGGCACCGGTGCAACGAGACGCGTCTCTCCTTGGATTGTCCCGAAAGGCTGTTGATCGACGAAGACTTCGACTCGGAGTCCCACGACCCCGGAACCGGTTCGGCGGACAGGTCCTCCAAACTACCGCGCCGGATCCGACAGACGGCCCGCTGGGTGATGGATGGACTCGGCTCCGGGTCTGAATTCGATAAACATCGAACCATGACCTCAGAAGGGTCTTGGCCTACGTGGCGGCCATTCCTACGATGGGTCTGTTCAGCGGAGTCCCGCCCTCGGAACCGTAGAACCCGGCGTCGCCGAAGGTGAAGATGCCTCCGTCGGAGGCCACCAGCCAGTAGCCCCTGCCGTCGGGGGTCGCCGCCATGCCAACGATCGGCTTGTTTAGGTGGATGGCGCCGGTGGAACCGTAGAACCCGGCGTCGCCGAAGGTGAAGATGCCTCCGTCGGAGGCCACCAGCCAGTAGCCCCTGCCGTCGGGGGTCGCCGCCATGCCAACGATCGGCTTGTTTAGGTGGATGGCGCCGGTGGAGCCGGAGAACCCGGCGTCGCCGAAGGTGAAGATGCCTCCGTCGGAGGCCACCAGCCAGTAGCCCCTGCCGTCGGGTGTGGCCGCCATCCCAACGATCGGTTTGTTCAGGTGGATGGCGCCGGTGGAACCGTAGAACCCGGCGTCGCCGAAGGTGAAGATGCCTCCGTCGGAGGCCACCAGCCAGTACCCGGCGTCGTCGGACGTTGCTGCCATCCCAACGATCGGCTTGTTCAGGTGGATGGCGCCGGTGGAACCGAAGAACCCGGCGTCCCCATAGTTGAAGATGCCCCCGTCGGAGGCCACCAGCCAGTAGCCACCGTCGTCGGAGGTGGCTGCCATCCCTACGATGGGTTGGTTGAGCGGTGACCCGCCGTGCGAACCGTAGAACAGAGCGTCCCCATGGTTGAAGATGCCGCCGTCGGAGGCCACCAGCCAGTAGCCGTCGCCAGCGACCGGGAGAGGAGCTGGCGTGGACGTGATCGCAACCGCAAGCTGGTTCGGTCCCGAGATCGCCATGCTCCCCACGCCGACGCAGGACTCAATGTCGGGGCAGGACACCCCGCTGGGCGTCACGTCTCCATTTGGCGGATCGATGCCGGTGGTCGGCGTCCAGGACCCGCCCGAGTAGAACTCGACCAGGGCATGATTGACGCCGTTGTTGTACGTGCCCACGACAACGCAGGTCGAGGCGTCGGGGGTACACGAGACCCCGTTGACGCCGTTGATGTTCACGCCGTCGGGGCCAGGGAACGTGTTCCGGGTCCACGTCGATCCAGAGAGGGTTTCGGAGATGCCGTAACCGCCCAAGCTGGTGCTGGTGCCGACCGCCAAGCACGAGGTGGACGACGGGCACGACAGCGACGTCAAGGTGTCGCCACTGTCACCGAGGGTCGAGGCGGTCCAAGTGGATCCCGACAGTTTCTCGAGCAAGGGGTAGAACGGCACGCCGCCATCGGCCCAATAGCCGACGGCCAGGCACGACGTGGCTGAGAAACACTGAATGCTGTTGACGTCCGTGTAGGTCGACTCCGAAGGGTCAGCCGCAGTCGAAGGTGTCCAGGTCGATCCGGACAGCGTGTCGATGAGGACATGTTCGGTGAGGCCAGAACTCTCGAGACCGGCGGCGACGCAGGAGGTGATGGCAACGCAAGAGATCGAATTCAACGACACGCCGTTATACCCCGCAGGGTCGAGCCCCGCCGTCGTGGCGGTCCACGTACCGCTAGCGAGGGTCTCGATCAGAGGCTCGGTCGTGTCTGAAAGGCTGTAGGAGCCCACGGCGATGCACGACATGGCGGAAGCGCACCAGATGGCAGTCAACACCGGGCTATCGATCCCGGCCGGGCTGATCTGGGTGGGTGTCCAAACACCTCCGCTGAGCGTTTCGGCGAGCGCCGAGTATGTCCCCTCCGGCTGGGTTGTGCCAACACCCACGCACGAGCCGGGCGAGGGGCACGACACGCCATTGAGCCCCGAGAAGGCGTTCGGTGCCACCGTTGGAAGTGTCTGCACGCTGAACACAGGGCTCGACGTGGCCGCGGTAGCAGACACGCCCAACGCCACTAGAAGGACGCCGAGGCTGAGACCCACTGCCAGACGCACACCCAGAGGTCGGCCGTTCATGAAGTCCTCCTTTTTTGGACGAAAGTCCCGAGACCGTAACACTCGGATTGAATGCTTCGATGGATAGCCGATGCCGTATGTTTCTAGATCTCGTGGACCTGCCATAGCCGGTGCGCCGGTATGCAGGTTTCTGGTGCGTCGCGCCCGCCGTGGCGGTGTCAAGAAGGCGACGCCCAGTCATGAGGCGTCGGAGAGCTCATGGACAAAGCGTCCTCGTCCCGCCTCATCCCGTGTAGTAGCCCTCCACGTCCACGATGGCGTCGGCCGAGCCCAACAGGTTGTAGAGGTCCACGGCCCCGTCGCTCCCGAGCTTGGCCACCACCAGGTTGGGCACGACCTGATCCGCCGTCCAGTTCACGTCCGAGGCGTCGGGCCGAGTGGTGGCGTCGGGCCACACGGTGAGGAAGCTGGCGTTGGTCGTGTCGGCGACGGTGGTGTTGGCCACCACGGCCACGGCCCCGCTGGGCACCGCGCCCACGCCCGTCACCTGCACGGTGGTCGTGCCCCCCGCGCCCAAGGTGCCCGGAGCACTTCCGTTGTGGTCGCACTGGTTGGCGCTCACGCCGGACTGCAGGGCGCGGGTGTCACAGATCCGGGCGGGCGAGAGCGCCACGTACTGCGCTCCGGTGGCCGAGGGGTTCGAGGAATCGGTGAACCAGCCCCCCACGTCGACGACCACGTCGGCCGACCCGTCGAGGTTGAACAAGCTCACCTCTCCAAAGGACCCCACCGGCACGATGACCCGGTTGGCCACCGTCTGGCCCGTCGCCCAGTTGAGGTTCGACGCCGTGGGGCGGGGTACCCCGGTGGGCCACACCGTGAGGTAGCTGCCCCCCGACGTGCCGGTGACCGTCACGTTGAGCACCACGGCGGCGACCCCGCTGGCCGGCACCCCGCCCTCGCCCGTGACCTGGACGCTCAGGGTGCCTCCCGAGCCCAAGGTGCCCGAGGAGACCCCGTCGTGGTCGCACTGGTTGGCGCTCACGCCGGGTTGCACGGCGCGGGTGTCACAGATCCGGGCGGGGGGTAGGGGGTTGTAGAGCCCGGTGCCCGCCGTGGCCACCGGGGCCACGTAGCCCTCGAGGTCGACGATGACGTCGGCGGTGCCGCTCTGGTTGAAGAAGCTGACCTGGTTGCCCGCCCCCAACGTCACCTCCACCAGGTTGGGGACCGTTTGCCCGGGCACCCAGTTGAGGTTCGAGGCGGTGGGCTGGGGCACCCCGGCGGGCCATACGGTGAGAAAGCTCGATGCATCGGTGTCGACGACCGTGACGTTCAGCACCGCCGAGGTGGCCCCGCGGGCAGGCCGGGCACGGTGATGGTCAGGGTGTCGCCACCGGCCAAGGTGCCCGGACCGCCCTCGTTGCACTGGTTGGCGGCGATGCCCGGTCCCGCCGCCCGGGTGTCACAGATCCGGGTCGGGGTGACCGGCGTGTAGGGCAACGGCGTCGGCGGTGCGGCGGTCAGCGCGTTGCCCGACGAGTCGACGGCCGCGCAGAACGACGCGGAGGGACACGACACCGAGGCGAGGTCGTTGTCGCCGTCGCCATCGGCGGGGTAGGCCCACGAGTTGCCGTCCCAGCTCAGAAGGCCACCGGCGTTGTCGACCGCCACACAAGAGGCGGAAGAGGAGCACGATATTGAGTTGAGGACGTAGCCGGGGTCGACGCTCGATGGCGGGGACCACGAAGTACCGTTCCAGGTGTAGATGTTGCCTCCAGTTCGCACACCCGCTTGATCGCCAGCCACGCAGAACGAGGCCGAAGCGCATGCGACGGAGGTGAGATTGTCAACGTCGATCTGCGTTCCTGACCATGACGAGCCGGAATAGGTTTCTACGGTGCCAAAAGCGCCGACCGCCTGGCAAAAGGAAGACGAAGAACACGACACGGACAGGTACGAGGTCACCGACAGCGCCTCTTCGGTCGACCACGAGGAGCCGTTCCAGATAACGGCGTTGCCGTAAAGCGTGCTCCCTCCGTAACTGGTCACGGCTACGCAAAACGACGCCGATACGCATGAGACCGACACAAATCCGTTCGAATCGATGCTCGATGGTGCTGACCACGAGGACCCGTTCCAGGTCAGGGAACGGCCGCTCTGGTCTACCGCAGCACAGAATAGCGTGGTGGGGCACGAGATCGACGTGAGAGACACAGGATCGATGTTCGACGGCGCTGACCAGGAGCTGCCGTTCCATGTAAGCGCATTGCCCGAGGTGTCGACTGCGACGCAGAACGATGCCGTGGCGCACGACACGGAGACGAGGTTGTTGGTTCCGTCGATGTTCGATGCTGTTGACCACACCAGGGGTATGGGAGTCGCTCCCACCGGAGAACTCGACACCGAAGCGAAGACCAAAACCGCCGAAGCGAGAGCGACCGCGACCGCTAACCGAACCAGATTCTTGAACACTCCCCCGCTCAGCACCTGTGGTGCTCCTTTCGTCCGTGGCCGAGGAATCTCCTCGCATAGCCTGCAATTTCATGCATCGGAACTGGAAAATTGACCACTCCCGCCTGCAACGAATCGAATCCTAAAGGAAGCTGGTAAAGGCGGAGTAAGTTGAAATCGGTTGATTTCTTCTTAGTTCGCCTAGAACACTTGAAATGGAAAGAGTGCCCGGGCGGTACGCCGTTAACCCCTCTGGGCGGCGACCGCGCTGGGCTGACTTTTGAAGAACGCCTGGACCCGGCACACCTTGTCGTGGCATCCAGATCCCGATCGCTCGCTCTTTTCTCACGTGGATGCCTCCCCGCCGCCCCGTAAGGAAGCCCTCCCTTTGTCAGCTGTTTTGGAGGTGCCGCCTTTCGCGCACTTTACGGATGAGGTCACAACGTTTGCCCAACGCTCTCTCAACGCTCTCCCAACAGCGGGTCATCGCATCTTCCAACACCCTGAGCGCAACGAGTCGATATCGGAGTCCCCGCAAGGTGCTCGTATCCCAGTGGGTCTGGGAAGAGCAGTCTCGGACGAAGGCTCGGTGTCGGGATTCCGGTGAACATGTGGGGCCTGTGCCAATGCGGGTCAAAATCATCATGCCGGGTGCGAGGTTTTCTTGGGTCGCTATTACCACGACCGTCGTAATGGGTAGGTTTCTCGCGGAGGCGTGACGGCGATGTGACCGAGATAGGCCGACGCAATCATTTCCAGGGACGATCCGGGTCTGGTAATCCGGCTATTTCTCCGCGAGACTATTGGAATACCGCGCACGGCATGAGAGGGTTCGCTGGGCTTCGGCTGGTCAACGTGCCCATCGGCCTTTACCCGGACATCTCGAAGGCGGTTGACATCAAAAATCTCAAACTCGGACGGGTGGCTCGCCTGCAACTTTGCCCCCAGTCCCGATGCAGATGTAGATGTAGATGTAGATGTCAACGACGAGAATGTTGATCGGGTCGTACTAGCGTCACAGTCCAACGTTACGCGGCGGTATGAGACTTGGTGTCCTTCAGCTGCAACGCTCGGTCACGATGTAGGCAATTGCGTCGTCAGTCATGACTCTTACTCTGTCATGGTGTGTTACCCCATCATCACGTGGCCTGCATCGACGGCGATCGATTGTCCCGTGATGGACTTGGCCTGATCGGAGGCCAGGAACAGGGCCAGGTTCGCCACGTCCTCAGGCGTGCTCGGGACCTTCAACGCCGAGTCAGCGACCAGGCTTGCCCGCTTCTGCTCGATTCCAATGCCCTCCTCCGCCGCAACTCGCTGTACGTAGTTCCGGAAGAGCTCGGTGTCAATGACGCCAGGCACAACGCAGTTGCATCGGATGCCGTACGGTCCCGCCTCCAGGGCGATCACCTTGGTAAGCGCGTGCAGGCCCACCTTGGCAACCGAGTAGTGGCTCTTTCTCGCCATGCCGGTCCAGGCTGCCCCCGTCGAGAAGTTCACGATCACGCCCGAGCGCCGCTCGAGCATCGACCGGCGCAGCACCTCACGACTGCAAAGCATCGCCGCCGTGACGTCGACGGCGATCGTGGCGTTCCAGTTCTCAAGCGTCTCCTCCCACACGTACATGTCGGTGCCTGGAACAGCCGCGTTGTTGATCAAGATGTCGACCTTGCCCCATCGGCCCATCGCCGCCTCGACCATGGCGGCAACGTCGTCCTCGAGGCTGACGTCAGCGTGGATGGCGACGGCTGAGTCGCCTATGTCGGCGGCCACCTTCTCAACGAGCTCGAGCCGGCGGGCGGCTACGACCACCCTCGCCCCGTCATCCGCGAGCATCTTCGCCATCACCGGGCCCACACCCGTGCTGGCGCCCGTCACAACGGCCACCTTGTCCGTGAAGCGTCCCATCAGCTGACACCTTTGACATCGATCGCTTGGCTGAGGAGGTCACGGGCTTCAGGGCCTCCGTCGATGACGTGTGCTCGTCGGCGCGTCACACGCCATCCGTCCACGGTTCGCCGGAACTCCCAGCAGTTGACAGAGACCCTCCAGATCTCATATCCGTCCTCGGCGTGCAGATAGACCCGTCCGTAGTTGATCGCCATGGCACGATCGCCATCGATCCGCACGATAGGAACGCCCTGGACATGGGCGCACCCCTTTTGGACTAACGCCTGCTGGCCCTCGCCGTCGATCATCGCTCGGACGCCCGAAGCGCCATCGTGACGGGTCGACTCGGTCTCGAGCACCGCGTCCTCGGTCCAAAACCACGACGCCGCCTGGCCGTTCGCCGTGTCGGCCGCCGGCCCCCAGCTTGCGATCAACCGAACGAGTGCCGCTTGGTCCTCCAAACATCGGACACGGTCCTCTAGGGCTACGAAACGATCCAGCAGTGTCGCGTTATCCATACGTCTACGCCCCCCAACGGTTATATTGGCCCTACCCATTCTCCCCCGGCCCCGGTGATGGCCGCAACCTTGCCGGTTGAGACTTGATAAGAACTCAGGTTTCAGTCCAGGTTGTGGCATCGCAACCCGCATCGTGTCGGACGCCCGCACGGCGGTCGAGCTGGCTGTCGCCTTAATAGTGCTTCATGCAGGCCAGTGCTCTCGGACATATTTCACGAGCTTAGCCCCAGCTATTCACGAGAATCCCGCACACAGGCCTGACCGCATTCTTTCGATTGGTTGATCGACATCGTCGGTGATTTCCTTGTGCTGCGAGCTGGAAGTGCCGCTCTTTGGGCTTCTGGAGGGGTCAAAGATGACCGGCGAATGGGTTCGGGGCGCGCACCGTCAATCTGGTGCCGAGTGGGGAGGGTCTGGAGGGCGCTCAGGTGATGAGGGCCATGCGCCGGTAGGCGTTGAGGAGAGCGTCGGTGCCGGGCCAGCCGTCGATGATGCGCACGATGCGCTGTCTCGAGCGGTGGACGAGACGACCCGGTGCATGGAAGATCCCCCAGCGCAGAGCCTTCGGTCGGGCGTTCACCCATGGTCCGTCGAAGCAGAGCAGCTGGAACCAGCGAACCAGGTCGGCGGCCATTGCGACAGCCATCATCCAGTTGGCGTTGGCGCTGAAGTTGGTGAAGGGGAATCGCAAGAGCCCCGAGTCCTTGAGCCTTTGAATGTGCTGTTCGACGTGTGCGTGGGCCCGCATGGTGGCATCGAGGGCGACCGGGTCGCCCTCGCAGTCGGTGTAGAAACCCCAATAGCGGTAGTCGAGGGCCCGGAACAGGCTGCGTTGGGCCCCGGGGTGTAGCGGTTCACGACGGATGATGCACCGGGTGCCCTCGGGCAACTTGGCATCCTCGATCAGCGACGTCACCTCGCACACCGCCGCCCCCTCTCGCAGTTCGCCGTCTTGAGTGACGGCTCCTTCCCAGAGTTCCTCCATCCCAACAGCAGCCAAGATGGCCCCGGTGACCTGGGCGTTGGATCGAACGGTGACGAAGAACCCGATGTTGCGCGCCCGAGCGGCCCTCAAGAACCCCTCGGTGCATCCCGCCGAGTCGGCGCGGACGATGACGTCGCGACTGACAAGTGTGGGTTCGTCACCTTCGTGATGACCGGCCGCGATCTCTTCGGGCAGTTGTCCGACGGAGGCGTCGAGCACGCTCACGTGGTCGGCGACCGTGTTGGCTCCGGCGTTGCCCGCCCGCAGCAGCCCCGAAAGCACTTCGCCGGTGGCGTCGGCGAAGCAGAACATCGGATGGAAGCCGAATCCGCCCTTGAAGGTGGGAGCGGTGTCGACCTTGTGTTCGGAGTGGATGTCCACCAGCGAGGCGTCGATGTCCAAGAGCACCGGGGCGTTCCCGGTCGTGGCGCCGCTGCGTCGCCAGACCTCGGCGCGCACCTCGGCCATGCCCTGGGCGATCGCCGTCCTCGTCGACGGCGTGATCTCGTGGAAGGTCCGAAACACCGTGGTGTCAGAAGGCACCGAGGTGAACAGGTCCTCTTGGAGACGCAGGTGCTCGATGTCCGCACAGCTCTCGCCGCCACCGGCCAGCATCAGGCACGACTGCACGAGGACCTTGCCCCGGTCGTGCAGAGGGGCCCGCTCACCGTTCCATGGAATCCGCGACGACAATGCATCGCCCAGTCCCAATCGGTCGGCAAAACACCCCAGAGCGTGTAGCCCGACGTGGGCCACCACACCAGCCCCACCGGGTTCCACAATGACGCGACGCGCGCTGGTACCGTTCACTTTGGAAGTGCCCTTCTGGAAGAGGAAGCTGCTGATTCGAGACCTTCAGTTTCCCCTACTGGGAGGGCATATCCGCGGACAGCGGTCCGGTCAGCTCATGGGGCTCCGTGAATAGCTGGGGTTAGGCCCATCGACATCTATTGTACCGTTGCCCGCCCGAACATAGAGGACCTGTTTGCCATCCTTGCGATGCCAGGTTTTGACCACTCGGCGCTGGCAGCGAACGACAGCCACCGTCGCTTCGCCATGGAGCACGAGGGTCACTTGGACAGAAGCCCATATCTCTTTACCGAGGGCAGCCGTGACTACGTCCTTTAGCTCCAAGAACCAAGAGTCAAGGTCACGTTTCTTCAAATATGGGAGATCGGCTTCGATTCCGAGAAGATCTCCTTTGTCGCCTATCTCGATCAGCAAGGTCCCGCCCTCACTGTTGAGGAACGCCGCTATCGTCTTTCACGGCGAGTCGAAGGTCCTTCTTTACCTCTGATTCTGGCTTGCCGGGCAGGGATTCATAGGCGTGGTGAAGTGAACTTTTGAACTCAACCTCGCTGCCCTCGCCCAGGGCAATCAATGCTTCGACGTTCGACATGTAACGAATATCGTTAAGCCACCCCAACACGGCCTCGGCGTCCTGAGGGCGGTCGCCTGGCTCTTCCGCAGTGAGCGACTCTACAAGCTCTGCATATGCTGTCGATAGATCCCGACGCGTGTGACGAAGCGAGGCTGGGTCCTCGGGGCGATCGGCTCCATTCGCCAACACGCGCAGGACACCACCCAACGAGTAGAGGCATTGCCTCGTTCATCGAGTAGGACATTGCGCGGCGAGAGATCTCGGTGAAGCAGGCCGTACCGTCCGAAAACTCGAACCTCAAGCCGCCAGTTCGTACTCGTGAATCAGTCCGCCCAGCCGGTCGTGTCGACGTATCCGTCCTGGATGCCGGCGGTGATGCGGGGGCCGGCCGCCAAGACGGCGTAGAGGGAGGAGGTGATCTTGGCGTCGGGATCTCGATGAGGAACCTTGGCCGGCGTCGTCCGTTCCATCAGGTTGTCGCAAGCAGAGTTGCGGGCCTGTTGAGTTACCCAGCCACGCAGGGTTGGCCGTGATGCCGGCGATGCAGACTCGGCGGGTGCCATGTTCGATGAACAACAGCACGTAGAGGCGTTTGAGCAAGACGGTGTCGACCGAGAAGAAGTCACACGCGATGAGGCCCTTCGCCTGGGCCCGGAGGAACTTGGCCAAGGTGGAACCCGACCGTCTCGGAACGGGATCGATGCCCCGACGCTTCAGAATCGCCCAGACGCTCGAGGGGGCGAGCACCACGCCCATGGTGGCGAGCTCGCCGTGGATACGCCGCTATCCCCAGGTCGGGTTCTCGCGTGCCAGTCGGACGAGGAGGGCGACGGTGCCTGCCGCGACCGACGGTCGACGGGATCGGCGGTGTGGGTAGGTCCAACGTCGGCGGACGAGGTCTCGGTGCCAGCGCAGCAGGGTGGCTGGCTGGACGAGGAAGCTTTTCCGGCGCGCCCGCTGTAGGAGCCGTGACAGCCCGGCGAGCAATGCCCGGTCCCCGGGCCGCAACGCTGGTCGGCCGACCTGGCGGCGCAGAACCGCCACCTCGCGACGCAGGATGACGATCTCGATCGCCAGATCGTCCTGAGCGCGGCACGAAAGGCGGATCAGCTGGACCACACGGACGAACGCCACGTAGTGGAATGAGACCATATGGGCATCCTCACCGCCGGGACCATCGTACGGAAAGTCCTGGTGGCAGCTGCGGATGACCTTCTCGGCACGCACAGCTTTGAGATGTGAACCCGAGGCCGTCGCCTGCAGCAACGGGTCGTCGTCGCCCTCGTCGAGCCCAAGCCTATGGCGACGAAGAAGGCTCCCGCCTGAGTGGCGGCGGCCCGGGATGGCGGCCGCCGGCCGGAGTCCAGATGCGCAGGGCCGCCGGGAGCGCCTCGAATCGGAGCGGCGGCTCGAGCCTGACGGCCTTGCCGTCCAGTCCGACGTCGATCGTGGCCCCGGAGTCGATCTCGAAGCGAGGGGTGGTCCATTCCCGCGGGCGGCGCAACGGCGGTCCGTCGGGCACCACCACCACGCCGAGCGTCCCTTCGTCCATCGTCCCACGGGTGCCCTGAGCGCCGAGCGGGTCGAGCTGGTAGCGGTTGTTGGACACCAGGACGAGCTGAGCCGTCTCGTATTCCGGTCCCCCCGGGTCGCTGAAGCGCAGGTCGAAGGGTGTCGCACCCGGCCCGAGTAGGTCGGGGAGCATTTCGATGACCGTGCGCAACTTGGCGTCCCGGTACTCCGGTGATTGGACGACCTTGCCGTAGAAGCCGATCGAAGCGTTGTTCACGAAGACCCGGCCGTTGACCTGGCCCAGGTCGATGCGGCGCTCGGAACCTCGGTGGAAGGCGTCGAGGGCACCGATCACATCGTCTCGGTCCACGCCGATGTCGAGGGCAAAGTGGTTGCGGGTGCCGGCCGGTATGCAGACGTAGGGGATGTCGTGCCTGGAGGCGACGGCGGCCACGATCGCTTGGGAACCGTCGCCCCCGGCCATGCCGACGACGTCGGCGCCCGACGACACGGCGGCGGCGGCCAGCGACGCCAGGTCGTCGCCCTCCTTCATCACGACCGCCTCGATCCCGCGGGCGCGGCATCGAGCGACGAGGTCGTAACGCTGGGCCTTCTCGCCGCCTGACCTCGGGTTGACGAGGAGGACCGGGTGCACCGGCCCGGTGGTCGCTGAATCCGTCATCTCACATCTCCTCTCGCGAAGTCGGCCAATCACTTGACACTGTCTCATCGTTTCTGTAATCTATCATCAGTTCTGTGGTGATATAACAAGAATTGGGTTGCCACAGCTACCAAACCACCGAAAGGAGCTGTCATGTTGAAGTCATTGAGCACATCCCTCATAGCCCGGGGCATTCTGGCTGTCGCGATCGGCATCGTCGCGCTGGCGTGGCCCGGAATCACCGTCTTGGCGCTGGTCATTCTCTTCGCCATCTACGCGTTCATCGCCGCCGGCATGGAGGCAGTGAAGGCCTTCAGCAGCGAAAGGGCCGGTCCCGTGATGGGTCATCTGCTGCTCGGTCTGGTCGACGTCGGCGCCGGGGTGATCGCCCTGGCGTGGCCGGGGCCGACCGCGCTGGTGCTGGTGTTGCTCGTCGGGGCCTGGGCGATGGTGGCCGGTCTGGTCGAGATCTACGCCGGCTTCGAGGTCGGCGAGACAGCCGGAACCCGCGCCCTCTTCTTCGTGAGCGGGCTGATCTCGATCGCCTTCGGGATCGTCCTTTTCGCCCGTCCCGGCGTCGGCGCGGTGACCCTGGCCTTGCTGTTCGGCCTGTTCAACCTGGTCTACGGGTTCTGGGCGCTCGTGCAGGGCATCGACCTGCGTCGGGCCCACCGCACAGTGGGCTCGCTGGTCGACGAGCAGCCGCGGCAGCGCGACCTAGCGTCGGTCGTGTAGTAATCCCTCAGTAGTGATCGGGAATCCCACCCCGGCGGGATCCGCTCAAGCTTCGGCCGAGCGGAACCGCCGGGGGGAACCCGTCTACGACGTTAGAATTAGGAGGATGATGATGTGAGCTCGGTATCCGCGAGCACAAAGGGGGGCCCGACCCGGCTAGA
The DNA here is from genome assembly GCA_963779735.1 of uncultured Acidimicrobiaceae bacterium. GTDB lineage: Bacteria > Actinomycetota > Acidimicrobiia > Acidimicrobiales > RAAP-2 > Bog-473. Next base: position 22,608 of record CAVZZJ010000005.1, on the reverse strand, counting down.
CCGGCGCAAGGCCCGGACCCGCCAGGCACTGATCGACGCGGCAGTCCGATTGATCGCCGAAGGGCGCGGGGAACGGGCCAGCATCCAGGAGATCACCGAGGAAGCCGACATCGGCTTCGGGTCGTTCTACAACCACTTCGAGAGCAAGGACCAGCTGTTCGAAACCGCGTCGAGCGAGGTCCTCGAGCGCTGGGGTCGCATGATCGATGGCGCCTCCGCTGGCATCAGCGACCCAGCAGAGGTGTTCTCGCTATCCCTGCGGCTGTCCGCCCGCCTGAGCTGGACCCATCCCGAAGTGGCCCGGTTCATCACCGGCGCCGGCCTCGATCTCCTCGACGTGCCGGGCGGCCTGGCCCCCCGCGCCCTGCGGGACATCCAGGCCGGGCGAGCCGCTGGTCAGTTCAGTGTGGCTGACCCCGAGGTCGCTCTCAGCGCCGTTGCGGGTGGCCTCATCGGGTTGCTGCGTCTCCACCAGCGGCATCCCGAACAAGTCGGGGAGAGCTCGGTCGACGAGCTCGCCGAGGCCTGCCTCCGCCTGCTCGGCTTGCCTGCCGCCAAGGCCAGACGCCTGGCCCGGCTGCCGCTGCCCGCCACCGAGCCTTGGTGATGCACGTCCAATGAGTCCTCCCAACGGAGCGCCGAGGACTCGAGCGGAGATGCTCGAGGCCGGGCGGGCGTTGCGCGCTCGGGTTCCCCGCCGCGCTCATGGCCAGTGGACGGCGCCCCACGGCCGTCCCGATCCGCTCGAGATCCTGTCCCGGTCCAACGCCAACCGGCTGCCCGAGCTGGTTCCCGTCCGGAACGGCCGGATGATGGCGTCACCGTTCGCCCTCTACCGGGGCTCCCCGGCGGTCATGGCCGCCGATCTGAGCCGGACACCGTCCACCGGCATCCAGTTGCAGATCTGCGGCGACGCGCATCTTCACAACTTCGGTATCTTCGCCACGCCCGAACGCAACCAGGTCTTCGATCTGAACGACTTCGATGAAACCCAGCCCGGTCCGTGGGAATGGGACGTCAAGCGGCTGGCGGCGAGCTTGGTGGTGGCGGCCAGGACGGCCGGACTCTCCGATGGCGACGGCAGGGCCGCGGTAGAGGGCTGCGCCGCGGAGTATCGGGCCGAGATAGCGAAGATGGCAAAGCTGTCCGCGTTCGAGGTGTGGCACTCCCGTCTGGACGTCGAGTCGATCATCGCCGCCGCTCCCAACAAGCCGGCCCGTTCCCGTGTCCAACAGACCGCGGCCAAGGCCCGCCAGCGCACCAGCCTGAAAGCGCTGTCCAAGCTCACGACGGTGCGCGACGGCCGCCGGATGATCGTGGAGGATCCGCCGGTGGTCGTTCGACTCACCGACGACCAACTCGAACAGGCGCAAGGCTTCGTGAGGGCCTATCTGGCCACCCTCGATCCTGACCGCGACCTCCTGCTCGATCGCTATGAGTTCGTCGACGCCGCTCTGAAGGTGGTCGGAGTAGGAAGCGTCGGCACTCGCTGCTTCGTTGTGCTGCTGGCCGGCAAGGCGGACCTCGACCCGCTGTTCCTTCAAGTCAAAGAGGCCCAGCCGTCCGTTCTCGCTCCCTACGTCGGCCGCTCCCGCTACGCCAATCAGGGCGAGCGCGTCGTGGTCGGCCAGCGGATCATGCAGGCGGCCAGCGATGCGTTCCTAGGTTGGGCCCGCGCCGGTGAATTCGACACCTATGTGCGCCAGCTACGCGATATGAAGGGGTCGGTACCGCTCGACGACGCCCGCCCCGAGGGCCTGACGCTGTATGGGCGTCTTTGCGGCGCCGCCCTGGCGCGCGCTCATGCCCGCGCTGGCCAGCCCGCCCTCCTCGCCGGTTACCTGGGAAAGAGCACGGCCTTCGACGACAGCCTGTCCGCGTTCGCGGTGTCATACGCCGACCAGAACGACCGGGACTACGAGTCCTTCCTCGACGCCATCCGATCCGGTCGGGTCCCAGCTGAGCCGGGACGTTGACCGCACCTCTTGACCGGAGCAGTGGCCACCATCTTCTTGTTGGCGCCCGAGTGCCGGCTGCCTCACCGGCATGGAGCCGGTCGAGCCGTCCGAAGTCGAGCGCCATGTCGACGCCGTGATCTCGATGCTGTTCGTACAATGACTCGAGAAGAGGAGGCGTGTCCCCGTGCTGCTGCCCATCAGCCCTGAACCGTTTGTCGCCCCGACCGATCGAGACATGCTGCCCTCGGAACGTCGCCTCTTCGTGCGCACGCACCGCACCTGTGTGCTGGGTTACGGGCGCCTCCATGACGGACCGGCGATGTCCGTCGTGTACTACGTTCCGACGGACGAGGACCACCTGCTCATCTCCACTACCGCCGGTAGGGCCAAGGCTCGTGCGGTGCTCCGTGATCCGAAGATCAGCCTCTGCGTCCTCGACGAGCGCTGGCCGTTCGCATACCTGCAGGTCTACGCGGATGCGGTGATCGACCGCGACCGGAAGCTCGCGGTGGACGTCCTCGTGGCGGTGGTCGGCCGCATGTCAGGTGAGGTGCCGAGTGACGAGACCCGCCCCTCCTTCGAGTCGATGGCCGACCAAGAGGACCGCGTCGTGTTGCGCTGTCGCCCTTACGAGACCTTTTCCCAGCCGCGACCCCACAAGGCGGGAGACGAGTCCGTCACCCCAGGCGTCTCCGGCGCCGTACCGTGGGAAGCGCGGGATCCGGGATGATCAGCGTTCCTCCTCGAGCAACCGCAGCGCATCGCTCCTCCTGATCCCATCGAGTGCACCGCCGTCGAAGCGCTCGTCGGGTTCGAGCCTCACGACGGACAGCTGCGCGGCGAGCTCGGGCACGAACGGGAAGTCACTGCCGAAGACGACGTCCCAGCCGACCGCCCTGGAGCACCGTGCCCTCGGAGAGGGGTCCATGGGGACCTCCCGGCGCTTCTCGGTGTGGGCCCGGCGGTAGGCCGTTGGCGGCGGGCTTGAGGCACCAGCAGGCGAACGAATCCTCGAGGGATCTCGGCCCGGCAGGGCTCCAGGCACCCTGGGGGAGGATCGTTGATTTCAGCTCCGCCACCGTGTCCTCGACGGCCTCGGCGGCGATCTCATCGGGGATGGGGTGGCGCCGCAAGGCGGGGTTCTAAGACTCTGTTCGGAAAATTAGCGCACTTCATGGGGTAAATACGCCTCCTCAGGGTCGGTGATCGCGTAGCGTTTGCCATGGAGTCCGACGCGGTTGCAGTGGCGCAGACCTGGCGAACGACACACGGCGACATGACCGACGAGGAGTGGGAGCTCATCGGCGATCTCGTCTCTCCGTATTGGACGCCGGGGTCGATGGGCCGACCGGTCAAGGTCGATCGCCGCCGCGTGGTCGACGCCATCTTCTACGTGGTGGCGACGGGTTGTCAGTGGCGCGCGCTTCCCGATAGTTATCCGAACTGGAACACGGTGCACCGCTACCACCTCGAGTGGTCCACAGACGGCACCTGGGAACGCATCGCGGAGCGTCTCGCTGCGGCGGTGCGCCAAAGGGAGGGACGACACGGCGCACCCTCGGCCGGCATCGTCGATGCGCGCTCGGTCCGTGCCGCGGCCACGGTGTCCAAGAAAACCAAGGGTTTTGACGCCGGAAAGAAGATCAACGGCCGCAAGACCTTCGGCATCGTCGACACCCTGGGGCTCCTCATGGCAGTGGTCGTCGTGGCGGCGAGCACGTCGGACAACGTCGGCGGCATCACGGTGGCGAACCGTGCCCGCGACCGCTCCGCTCGTTTCGCCCAGCTCTGGTGCGACTCTGGGTTTAAGCGCTCCTTCATCGAGTACTGCCGCAACCATCACGTCGGAGTCGAAGTCGTCAACCGCATTCACCCCGGTCGCTTCGAGGTTCTACCGAAACGCTGGATCGTCGAGCGCACCTGGTCGTGGCTCATGAACAGCCGGCGCCTCCAGGTCGACTACGAGCGCAATCCGATCGTGACCGAGGGTTTCATCTGGGCCGCCCATAGCCGCTACCTTCTGCGGCGACTCACCCAATCGCCGATCGCGTGATCGCGCTGGGAAAATAATCGCGACAGGCTCTAAGGGACCCCGATGCCGATGGTGGCCCAACGCCGATGGATTTGGCCCGACGCGATGGCGTCCGAGAGGTTCCTTATGGCAGGGAGGACGAGGCGCCGGAGTAGCTCATCCCAGGGCTCACCGTCTTAGCCGACTGCGACGACCTCGACGAGGAGCTCGGGCATCGCCATGTCGGACAGCGCTGCCGGTCCAGTCACGAGAGTAGAGTGAGAGAGAGAGTGGGGTGTTCATGAAACCCCGCAGCCAGGGTCTATGCCGGCGGGGGAGCGGTGTCTCCACAGGTTAAGGAGGGGGGTCTCCACAATCCCAGGTGGGCGCTGGTGTCCCAAATGGGTTCGTTTCGCGAAATGCTGTGAGGCTTGCCACCGGGCCACCGCGCCACCGGCCACCGGGTCACCGACCCGGAAACCGGACTTAGGATTCACCCCCCTCGTCGTTGCCGCCAAGGTGACGTTCCCGAAGCTCGGCGTAGGTTGCTCGGTCCCGCTCTACGGTCCGCTGAATGCGCGACCGTAGGATGCTGGCCCGGTCCAGGACCCCCCCGACCTTGAAGGCGCTCTCGACGGCCCGCTCCTCGGCTACTCCATCTAAATCTCGGGCCTTGATCTCCAGTCCTTCGGCAGTTTCCTCTAGCGCGGCTGAGGCCGCCTCTCGGGACGGCCAATAGCGAGGCACCAGCTTGTCGAGGACGAAGCGCTTCCACATGTCCGCCTCCTTCCACCATTCCCCCCCGATTACCCAAGCCTCGGGGTACTCGCGGCGCGCGGGAGGCACTCCCTTTATCGTGTAGGTCACGGCGAGAGCCTGGAACCAATCATTGTGGTCAGCATCCGCTTCGGCGCCTCCCAGGAGTTGGCTGGCCTCTAGCAAATCGTGAATGAGGTAGCCGCGATCTTCTTCTTGTTCTTGTCCGAGCCCTGACTTTCGGTCGTACCCAGACAGTCGTCCCGCCGCACCCAGACCGGCACTCTCGAAGCGATCGGCCCGGGCCAGGCGGAGTTCGCCCTCGGCGATGCGCCGTGCCACGACGAGCTCTTGGGCATCGCGGGGATCGAGGTCGTCCATGAGGGCTTCGATGAACTCGGTGACCTCCTTTTCACTCTCGGCCAATTCCCCGCGGCGGATGGCGTTTGGCCGACCGTAGATGCCGTGGCGGAGAGCGTTGAGGGAGCTGCGGGCCTTACCATCGTCTGTCCGAGGTCCCGTGGACTTCTGGGCGTTCCGTTGGTTGGCCGCCTGCTGTTTGGCAGAGATCGGTGTCGTGCCCTCGTTGTTGGCGTTGGCTCCACGGTCGCTGACCTGAGGAGGAGTTCCCTCCTCTCGATCCGGTGGGGTCGGGTCGAGAGGTTTGCGCCAAGCGTCGGCGATGTTGGTGAAGGGTTGTCCGGTATTGGTCATAGCCTGCGCTCCTTTGATTGCAGAATGGTCTTTCACCTCTTCGCAGTACCTGGAGCTGGTGGCACAGCGCGCCGTCATCTTCATGAGCGCACTCATCGGAAGGGTCAAGCATCACCGCTGCAGAGGGTCACCGTGGGATCTGCCGCTGCGTCGTGGAGCGCTGGCCCAGACGCGCACGCGTGTCGACGGCTGGGTCCTAGCCTCCTTCGGGCGTTCGGCCCGCCTCCTCTGGCCGACGCGTCGTACGCTGCGCCAATGCTGACCGTGAAACCCCGAGCCGCACTCAAGCTCCTCTCTCGGTCCCGGTCAGAGCACTGCGCACGGTACGCGCCGGCGCCGAAGCCCGGCCACGGGGTGGGCGAGCTCGCCTTCCCACGACCGTCTCTAAGGAGGTCGGTGCGGCTGTGGACGTGATTGGTGCGGCGGTGGCGTTTGCACCACGGTGCACGCCCCTTCGTCACTGCACTGGCGCCTCCAACGGGCCGACCGCACGGATGAGGCCTCCTTCACGCTGGAAGCCTCATTAGCGGTTATTACAAGGCTAGGGGCTCTCCACTTAACCGGAGTAGGGCAGCAAGGAGCGGCGCCAGGGCCGATCTGAAGCCGGGCGGTCAAGGCTGGGCGGGTGACCTGTCGCGCGCGGCGGCTTTGGCGCCTCGTTCCGCGGCCGCGGATGGGCGACGAGGTTGCGGTAGCGCACCGGGTCGTGGGCGACGGCGAGCTCGAGGACCCGATGGAACACGAGCCCGCGGCTGCGCGAGTTTCGACGGTTGAAGCGGAACACGAACTCGTTTAGGTAGCTCTCGAGATGCTCGCGGTCCACCGCTCCTTGATGGGTGCTCAGCAGCCAGCGCTTGGCAAGCGAGGCGACGCGATGAACACCGGGCAGGAGCGCGCCTGGGTCCTCGCCGCGGGCGCGTGCCGCACGCTGGCTGCGCCGGTCGTGAACGTAGCCGAGCTTGTCGATGCCGCGGTAGCCCAGCCACGCGTCGGTGACCACTGTCGCGCCTGGCTCGACGTGGTCGGTCACGAACGGGTGCAGCGAAGCCGAGGACCCGTCGGTGAGGATCCCCATGCGGCACCGGCCAAGCCCGTTGGCATCTCTCAGCTCGACAGCAATGCCCACCAGGGCTTTCTTGCCCTTCGCCCGGCCGCCGCTCAGCCCTGGCTCCTCGCCGCCGATATAGGTCTCATCCACCTCCACCGTGCCGCTGAGACGATCGCGGCCGGGGCGCACGAGCGTCGAGCGCAGCCGGTGCAACATCGCCCACGCTGTTTGATAGGAGCCGATCTCGAGGGTGCGTTGCAGGCTGAGGGCGGAGATCCCGTCTTTGGCCGTCGCGAACGACCAGCAGGCGCTGAACCACACCGTGAGCGGCGTCCGCGTCCGATCGAAGATCGTGCCGGCCGTCACCGACGTGCGATACGAGCAGGCCGCGCACATCAGCCGTCCGTCGCCGAGCCTCCACCCGCCGCCATGCCCGCATTCCGGGCAGACGAAGCCGCCGGGCCAGCGCAGCCACTCGAGGTAGTCGAGGCAGTCGGCGTCGGTCGAGAACCAAGCCTGGAACTCGCCGACGGACCTGGGGTAGTCCAAGCCCGATCGGGGATGAACCGGTGTCCCTGGGACCATGGCCGGACCTTACTCCGGTTAAGTGGAGAGCCCATACAAGGCTTATGGCAAGGCTTAACTTAAACGATGGGTCCAGAAACCACTCTGGGCCGGGCGACAGGGGTTGTCGTAGCGCCTGTCACAAGAACGGTACGGCGCACACCCCTCCAACTTCACAAGGTTTCATGCGAGCTGACCTGGCCCTACATCACGTTCGAGAATCTAGCGAAGACCCTTCTCGTGGCGACTAGCGATGGGTGGCGACGACACGGCCCCATCGGTGAGGATGCTCCTTTCGACGCGTCCCGCCGTCCGGGGCCTCGATCGTCCTGCCGGAACGGCCGTCATTGTCCTGATCGGAGCCATCGCCCTTGTCCTTGTTCTCGTCCTCGTCCTTGTCCTTGTCCTTGCCCTTGTCCTTGTCCTTGTCACAGGCGCTACGACAACCCCTGTCGCCGACCAGTCCGGTTCTGGACCAATCGTTTAAGTTAAGTCTTGGCATAAGGCTTGTGATTAACTCTAAGTGGCATGCCTTTTGAGGCTGGCACTGAGTTCATGCTTAGAGCTTGTCGTCTAGACGTACAATGGCGGGCGACACATCAAGACGGGGTGAGGCGCTTGGGCCTTTGACCTCCGGCCAACCGACCTTCGGGCACGGTGGCAACGCCAAGTTCGATGAGGAGGCAATATGTCTGATCCTTACTATGACGGCGTCACAGCGCCCGACCCTGAGCGGCAGCGACTCTTCCTGAGCGTCTTCAACCCATCCCCGCTCGAAGAGGTGGCAGAAGCTGTCTCGGTGGCCTCGGAGAGCCACCAGAACTTCTATGTCGAGCGGCACGGCCATCAGTGGAGATGGAGCGTTGCCACCAAGGGCGGTCCCTATCCTCTACTCCGCATCACAGCCCAGTTCTTGCGGATGGACTACTCCGTGCTGGGCGGAGTTGGCTCCCGTGAGGTGGGGGACGGATGGTGTTGCCAGATCGTTGATGAGGACGAGGAACCGGACGCCTGGGCAGTGCTTAGGTTCGATAAACCGACACCTGCTGATCAGGGGTTCTGATTTGCTTCAGTACGGTACCGCCAAACAAGTAGTGGGGCGTACCACTTCTTCTTCTCACCGTCGGGACTTTTGGGCGTCGTGACTTCTGGAGGGACAACCACGGCCATGGATGAAGTATCTCGCATAGGGGCTGCAACGTAGTCGGGCTAAAGGTCGCCACTGGACTCGTGCCTTCCGGACGCCCCCACAGTGGACCGTTCCGATGGGGAACGCATCACCGCGAGTCGATCCCACACGACCAGTGTGAGGTTTTCGCCGACGACTACTTCTCCGCCCACTGGCTGGATCGCCTAGCCCGGTGCACATCAACCTGCGGGTAGCCGCAGCGAGGGCAGTACGGCCAGGACTCGCCTTCAGCGTCTTCGAGCGGCGCACCGCAGCGCGGGCACGTCTCCTGCGTCGACACCACGTCGCCTCCTCGTCTGCCAGGAGCGTACGGTTTCCCTAGCCCGGATGTTTCGTTAACCATCCGATCCTGATTCCAATCGGCCACTAGGGCGGTCGGAACATGATGGAGTGTCGCGTTGCACTGTTGAGTTGACCAACGCCACCAGACGACTCCTTGTTGGCATCAAAAATGACCTGGTCGTCCGATTGAGGGACGTGAGGAAGCGCCGAGGCGGTGATGTTCTTGTCCTCGACAACGCCTCGTCTCAGGTGGTCAATGGCAACGAGCGAAGCTTGGCGAAAGCATCAGCCAGTGCAGCGGCCCAGGGCCATTCGCGCTGGAGAGCCAGCGTCGTCTTGCGTGAGGTGGTGCTGAGCCGCCCCGCCGTATGCAAAAGGGAGTAGCGCAGTCGCTTGGGTTCGACCTTGGCCAGTTCGCCCTCGAGTACCAGGCCCTGGGTGAAGGCGATGAGGTCCTGGGCCAGGCATATCAGCTCGACCCAGCAGGCGTTGTTGGCGAAGTCGCCGAAGGGCAGGTTGCGCAGCCCGGTGTCTTTGGCGCAGCGGATGCGGTCCTCGATTCGGGCGTGGCCGCGGTGGCGGGCCTCGAGGTAGGCGATGTCGGCGTCGGTCGAGTTGGTGATGAAGACCTGGTGGCGCCAGCCGTTCGGGTCAAAGAGGTTGAACTGGGCCCCGTTGTGGGGCTCTTCTCGTCGGACGATGGCCCGGGTGCCCACGGGCCAAAGCGACAGATCGAGGTTCGTCAGCTCCGCCACCTCGGCCCCGTCGCGGATCTCACAGTCTGCGGTGATGGCCTCGGTCCACGCCGCCTTTGGAAGGGCCACTATGGCCAGGCGGACGGCCTTTCGCATCTCAAAGCCGATGGAGAACTCGATGCCCCGCTCGACCAGGGCGTCGACGAATTGATGACTGGCACCGGCACTGTCGGTGCGGGCCAACATGGCGACCCCGTTGTCGGGGTCGAGACCCAACGGTGAAACGGGCAACTGGGCCAACGCGAGATCGAGCACCTCGACGTGGTCATCGGCGTTGTGCGGGGCGCGGTTGCCCGCCCGCAGCAAGAGGGCCAACGCCTCGTTGGTGGCATCGAGGAAGCAGGCCAACGGTGAGAAGCCATAGCCCCCCTTGTAGGTAGGCCCAGCTCCGGTCTTCTCCGAATGGGCCTCGACCAAGGTGGCGTCGAAGTCGAGGATGAGCGGCCCGGTCTTGCGCACCGGGAACAGCCCGGCATCCCAGGCCCGCTGCCGGGCCTCAGCGCGGGCCGCTCGCATGGCCCCGAGTCGCTCGGCGTCGACAGAATCGACCACCCGGCTGGCCGTCGGCGTCGACGCCACGGCGCCGAAGAGCGCCGGCTGATCGCGCAGGACCGAAAGGTCGGAGAGACAGTCGCCCCCGTCGGCCAAGGTGAGCGCCACGTCGAGCAGGACCCGGCCCGGATCGTGACGCCGACTCCGACGCACCGTCGGCGCCAACGCATCGCTGAGGGCGCTGGTCAGGCCCACGAAATCGGCCATCTCGGCCAGCAGTCGGGTGCCCGCATGGGCGGCGATGCCCTTGCCATCGGCGGTCACTAACAACGACGGACGCGGGTTGGTACGCTTCACCTTGGAAGTGCCCTTCTCTCGGGGATATTTGTTGCTTCGCAACTTCAAGTTTCCCAGAGATGAAGGGCTTTTCCGCGTCTATCAGACCATGTTCACGCCGGCTTCATGAAACGTGCGGGCTAGTCAGAGCGATTTTTGCGAGAATTCTGGGTCTCCGTATCCGGCATTGAGTGCTGAGCGCGAAGAGCGGTATCTCTGACATGTCACATCGGCTCCCTAGGCTGTCACCAGCGACTACGGGAGGACCAATGGCTGAAGGGCCGTCTTACACGACAGTTCCAGGACGGATTCCCGCACTTCTCGGGAAAGTGCGCGACACAGCGGTCCCTCCGAAGGCCACGATTGACTGGCTACGTCAAGTCGGCTTCACGTCGAGCAACGACCGCACCCTCATCAGCGTCCTCCGTCAGATCGGTTTCGTCGACACAACGGGCGTCCCGCAGCCTGCGTGGCGGGAGTACCGGGGAGCAGGCTACCGGAGCGTCTTGGGGCGGGCGATCGTTCTCGGTTATTCGTCCCTGTATGACACGTACCCTGACGCCCACAACCGGTCGAGCACGGAGCTCGCGCACATCCTAAACACCAAGACCGACGCCGGAAAGCAGGCCGTCGACAAGATGGTGAACACCTTCAAAAACCTGGCCAAGGAGGCGGACTTCAGCGCCACGCCGGCCGAACCGGGCTCTGGTGAATCGAGCAACGGGTCCGGCCAACCCGAAGGCAGCTCCAACGGTTCTGAAATCGGGAGCGAAGCCAGCGTCGTCACGAGGACGGTCACCGCGAATGGAATGACGATCAACGTGAATGTTCAATTGACGCTGCCCGAGACAAGCGACGAGAAAGTCTTTGAGGCATTCTTCAAATCCATGAGGAAGTACCTAATCGACGACAACGCTCCGTGAACCCGACATTCGAGGAGATCGTGGGGCGGGTTGCCGGGTTTGAACGCGACGCTCACGTGCTCTTCGCTGCATTTGAATCGGCCCCGTCCCGAGTCATCTCCATTACCGAAACCCGTAGGCAGATCGGGATCCTCAACCTCAAGCAGACGGAGCTACTAGAGGAAGCTGTACGATCGATCGAGCATGGGCTGTATAGACCCGCCATCATCATGGCGTGGGCTGCTTTCATGGACTTTCTGCAGGAGAAGATTGCCTCGGACGGGTTCGTACAGCTCCATGTCGCCCGCCCAGCATGGAGCCACTTAGCGACGCTGGACGAGCTGAGGGAAGCGCAGACGGAGTTCGCGATTCTCGACGCGGCCCGCGTGCTGAAGCTACTAACCAAAGCCGAGGAGAAGATACTCAAGGGGCTGCTCTCTAAGCGCAACGAGTCGGCTCACCCGAGCGGCTACAAGCCCGGACTGAATGAGGCGCTCGGCTACCTGTCAGAACTGCTCAACCGAATCCCCACGATTGGCCTGCGAACACTATAGGTGCACCGCTTGGGAATGTCGATGGATCCATCTGCACCGGGTACGGATCGGGACGTCGACCGTGCCGGCGCTATCGCCGCCGGGTCCAGGGCTGGGCGGAGTGCGGCCAGCTTGTACTATCCGAAAACTCGATGCGGACTCACGCGACGAGCTCGTACTCGTGGATCAGTCCGCCCAATCGATCATGTCGGCCAATCCGACCTGAGGGACGACGGCCCCGACATTCGCACCGCTCGGTTGATGCCATCGTGAGCTCGACGGCCGGCTCTCCACCGATTGGGATCTCTTGGCCGATGCCCTGGTGCGGTCGATGTCGGTTGTAGTGGCCGACGTAGGTGCGAAGCACCCGTTCGAGATGTCGGTCATTCACGATCAGGAGGTGGTCGAGGCACTCTGATCTCACCGTGCGCACGAAGCGCTCGGCGAAGGCATTGGCGTTTGGCGTCCGGTACGGCGTCTTCAGGACCTCGACGCCCTCCGAGGAGAAGACTTCGTCGAATCCCGCCACGTACTCGGTATCCCTATCGCGGACCAAGAACTTGGCAGTAATCCCTGCATCCTCGAGGTCTGCGGTCATGTTCCTCGATTGTTGAGTGACCCAGGAGGCATTGGGATGGGCAGTGACACCGGTGATCCATACCCTCCGACGACCGAGCTCGATGAAGAAGAGCACGCACAGGCGTTTGAGGAGCACGGTGTCCACCGTGAAGAAGTCGGTGGCGACGACATGAGCAGCCTGGGCCCGCAAGAACTGGCGCCACGTGGGTCCACGTCGACGACGAGCTGGCCCGAGACCGTGTTCGTGCAAGATCCGGGCGATCGTGCTCGCGGCCAGCCGGAGGCCGAGGTTTACGAGCTCACCTTGAATACGTCGGTATCCCCACCTCGGGTTCTCGCGGGCTAAGCGCAGCACCAGGGAAGTGGTCTCCTCGTCCACCGTTGGTCGACCAGGCCGGCGCTGCGGGTACGTCCAGCGTCGAGCCACGAGTCGACGATGCCAGGCGAGCAACGTGGCCGGTGTGACGCCGAACGCGTTCCATCGAGAGGGGGGAGCAAGTGGCTGAGCGCCGCCGCCAGTGCCCGGTCAGCCGGTCGGTACGAAGCACGCCCAACCTGCCGCCTCAGCACCGCCACCTCGTGGCGGAGCGCGAGCAGCTCGATCTCCTTCTTCTCCTCGGATCGTCCAAGGAGGATGAGGAGTTCGAGCAGGCGCTGAAGGGCGAAATAGACGAATGCCCAGAGCTGTCCCCGTGTCCGTCCGCCTCGCATCGGGCGGACGGTAGCCGGTCGGAGCCTGGGCAGGAAAGTCCCTGTTCAGAAGCTCGATCGAGTTATCGGACGGTGCGCGCCGGTGTTGGATGGCCACATCAGGAGAACGGTCGGTGAAATGGGAGAACTGGTCAATTGTTTGAAGGAGCTGTTTTTGTGGCCGTACTGCCGCCGAACGGTCACCTCAGTTCTGAGTACGTCCATTAACGACTGGCGTGGAGAACCGTCACCTCATTGCGCAGCATGACGACCTCGATCGCGAGGTCCGTGTCCGTTCGACAGAAGAGTCGGATCAGCTGGAGGACGCGACAGAACGCCCGGTACAGGAACGGGGGGGGCCTCGCCGGATGCTCGCCGCATCAGGCGCTGGAGGTCAAAGTCCAGCCCACAGCCCATGGACGGCACCGCTCCGACACCCTGTTGCCGTCCGTCCTCGAGCAGCGAACAGCGCTACCCCTCGCGACGCCCGCCCCTAAACCGGGACCCATCCGCCCCTATTACACACATCCAACAGCTCCGCTGCGCGTTTGTGGACCCTTCAGGCCTAACGTCTACAACTTCTACCGGGTGCACACCCCACTGCCCGACGCCTGAAGAGCAAAAACTCCGCCAGGGGTGGGGAATCCTGATCGTTCCAGATCATCAGCCGTCGGCCAGGAGCTCGGACGATACCTCCCACAGGCGACCCGCCTGTTCCGGGTCCACGGCGTAGCTGGCCACCGAGTTCGCGCTCCGGTCCGCAATCTCAGCCTCATTGCAGTCGACGAAGTACCGACCGCCGACGCCTTCGAGCAGAGGTGAACACGCGACGAATACCGATGTAGCTGCCCCCTGCGCCGGGGTCTTCCACTCAGCGCCCGCTGCCAACTGGGCCATCTGCTCCGCCGGAACATAGCGCTGCAGCCTCGTACGGATATTTCCCGGCATCAGAGAGTTGGCTGCAATGCCGTCGTCAGCCCACCGGCTGCTGGCGGCTACCGCGAAGAGAATGTTCGCTGTCTTGGACTGGCCATACGCGGACCACGGATCGTACGGCCGCCGCTCGAAGTGAATGTCATCGAATATTACTGGAGAGAAGAAGTGGCCCGCGGAGCTCACGGCGACGATGCGAGCACCCTGAGCTCGCGACAACGCCGATCTGAGGGCGGTTGCCAACGCAAAGTGACCAAGGTGGTTTGTCGCAAATTGCATCTCCCAACCTTGTTCAGTTCGCGATAGGGGGATGGCCATGATTCCGGCGTTGTTGACCAGCATGTGAAGCGGGTCCTCCCAGGATGAAGCAAAGTCGCGAACTGATCCTGCCTGGGCGAGATCGAGCGCCACTACCGATACCCGCGCTGCGGGATCTCCGCTCACTATGTCGGCTGCGGCGCGCTTACCTGCAGCCGTGTCGCGCACGGCAAGCGTGACGTCTGCACCAGCGGACGCCAACGCCCGCGCTGTCTCGATGCCGATGCCCGATGACCCGCCAGTTACTATGGCGCGACGACCGTGCAGATCCACACCGGTGACCACCTCTGTTGCCGTGGATTCGGCCGTGAAGCGCGTCCTGATCAGATCCGATCCTGTCATCGTGCCGGAAGGTGCAAGGCCCGAGCCATTGACCTGTGGCTACTGACGGGAGTCGACAATGAGTTCAACCGCGAGCGGTCGGACGTAGGACACGTCGTTCACGTCATGGCTCACCACAACCTCCGGTACCACCGTGGGGGTTCCTCCGCGACCGGGGAGCTTCGACGGAGGCGTCGTTCGCCATTCGGCTGTGCACACCCGTTTCGAGATTGCCCACTGTCCTGACCTGCGCTCGAATCGATCCACATATCGCCCGCCTGCCAAAGTCAAGGGCGTTTCAAGATCTGGGTAGCGACCGACGAAGAGGTAGTACGTCTCACTGTGTGCCGTGTCACCATCCAATTCGATGGTGACGTTCGTCAGGTAGTGCTGATGGTGCAACTGCTCCGCATGATATGCAAAGGCCCAGTCAATGAAATCCTCGACCCCGAACGCCATCGAGCCGTGCACGTCGATCGCATCGTCGTGATACGCAGATCGAACCATCTCACGGTCGTGACGATCCATCCCGCGAGTGTATCTGTGCAGGCGGTCGGTAATCGCAGACCGATCGACCAGGGCCTGTACCTCAGCGGCGAACGAATCACTGTTATTCATAAGGCTTCTCCCATCACTGTTATCCATAAGGCTTCTCCCAGCTGTGCGCTCGATCAGAGCGACCGACCGTCAAACCGATCCACCACGGCGACCTCTTCGATCGGGCGTCGGGGAGCCGGCTTAAACATCTGACCCGCACGAAGTCGTCCAACCGGCAGGAGGCAACCCTGCACGTAGTTCTCGGGTATAGCCAGCAATTCACCGAACTGTCGCTCGAAGTGAAGGTGCAAGGTGGTGATGCACGACCCGTAGCCGCGGGAGTGCAACGCGAGCTGGAAGTTCCAGACCGCAGGAAAGATCGAGCCATAGACCGTCGCTGTCGAGAACGAGTCGACCCCCTCGTCCTGCAGGTAGGGCTCGTAACAGGGTATGACGTGCAGAGGGACCTCGCCGAGATGGGCCACCAGCCATTCCGTCGATGACATGATCCTCCCGAGAGGAGTCGGAGGAAACGGGCCTAGACCTATCTCCTCCCGACCGGTCTGAGTGAGATATGACGCCTTGTACAGCTCGGCGATCTGACGGCGGAGATCAGGATCGCTCACCACCACCCATCGCCACGTCTGCATATTCGTACCGTTCGCCGCCTGACAGGCAATGCGCAAACAATCACGGATCTCGCCCTGATCGATAGGCGCGTGAACGTCGAGCAGCCGACGCACGGACCGAGTGGCGGTCAAGAGGTAGTCGATATCCATAGGTCAATCCTTGATCTCTGCGACGCCGACCGAGCTGCGCTCGGCATCTGCATACTGGCGACTGGCTCGTCCGCTCCAATGGTAGCTATGTGCGACCGCTACCGTCTCAGGATCGCGTGAGGCAACCAACTGGGAACAGGCACGTAAAGGATCAGGGCCGGTGAGGTCCGTGGCGTCTGACCTCGCCCGAGCGGCCGTCACCAGGTGCCGAGGTCCTTCCCGTCGACGGCGACGGCATCTCGGACCGCCAGCTGCTGAATCTTCGAGCGGGCAACGAGTTCGTCGAGGGGATCCAAAGGTGCGGTCCTGGAGTGGTCGACGTCGGTCTTTGGGGCGGGCCCGGGGGGCGTCATGACCCGGTCCACACTGGCGCCCGCTTCTCGGCAAAAGCCCGGGCGCCCTCCTTTGCATCCTCTGAGTCGAAAACCGGGTCCGTGAGCGCCCGTTGGCGCTGGAATCGTTCCTCGGGGGGCCACCGCGGCTCTCGTTGACGATCTGCTTGGAGGCCTGCAGGGCCAGGGGGGCGTTCGCCGCGATGTCCCGGGCCAGGGCGACGGCAGAGTCCAGGGCGGTGCCCGGTGGCACCACGCGGTTCACGAGTCCGAGAGCACCCGCCCGCTCAGCGCTCAGCGTATCGCCGGTCAAGATCAGCTCGAGGGCGATTCCTTTGGGCAGGCGCTCGGGAAGCCGCAGCAACCCCCCGCCCCGGGCCACGAGGCCCCGACGCACCTCTGGGAGCCCGAAGATGGCGTCGGAGGCCGGACCACGAGATCGCAGGCTAGGACGAGTTCGAACCCCCCGGCTACGGCGTAGCCCTCGACCGCGGCGATCAGCGGTTTCGCCGGCGGACGCTCGGTCAGGCCGCCGAAGCCACGGCCCGGGATGGTGGGACGTTCGCCGGCGAGGAAGGCCTTGAGGTCCATGCCCGAGCAGAACGTGCCTCCGGCCCCGGTGAGGATCCCCACGGAAAGATCGGGGCGTTGGTCCAGGTCGTCCAGGGCGGCCGCGATGGCCTCACCGAGGGCTCGCGTCATGGCGTTGCGACGCTCGGGACGGCTCATCGTGAGGATAAGGACGGAGCCGTCCGTCTCAATGCGCAGCTCGGGCTCGCTCATCGCGGTGGCATCCTGATGGCGCCGTCGAGCCGAATGGTTTCACCGTTCACGTAGGGGTTCTCGAGCAGGCTGACGGCAAGGTGGGCGTAATCGGCCGGCTCTCCGAGACGCTTGGGATGTGGGACGGCAGCGGCCAAACCTTCCCGGATGTCTTGGCGCAGCCGGCCGAGCATGGGCGTGTCGATTACCCCGGGAGCAATGGTGTTGACCCTGATCTGCCAACTGGCGAGATCGCGAGCGGCGACCAGGGTGATGCCATGGACCCGGCCTTGGCCGCGGTGTAGGAGGTCTGGCCGATCTGCCCCTCGAAGGCTGCGACCGAGGCGGTGAGTACGACGGCCCCACGGTCGCCGTCGACTACGTCGTTGCCGCTCATGACGGCAGCGGCCAGGCGAAGCACGTTGTAGGTCCCGATCAGGTTGATACGCAGCACCTCGGTGAAGGTGTCGAGGTCTCCGGGCCGTCGCTCCTTGTCGATGATCCGCACACGGTCACCGCCTCTGCCGGCGCAGTGGACAACGGCCCGGAGCTGCCCGTGCTCGGCCGCAGCGGCCAGGGCCTTGGTGAAGCCGTCGGAGTCGGTGACGTCGCAGGGGAAGAACGTGGCGCGGCTCGCCGAGAACGTCCTTGGCCCCGGCACCGTCGGATGCCGGGAGGTCGGCGAGGACGACCGACCCCGTGCCCCGGTCGATGAGTCGCTTCGCCGTAGCGAGGCCGAGTCCCGAGGCGCCCCCGGTCACCAGTGCCGACATGCCCTCAATCTGCATATGACCTTCCCCCTAAAGACCCAAGGACTTGGAGATGATGCTCTTCATGACCTCGCTCGTTCCGCCGTAGATGCGTGTCACCCTGGCGTCGGCGTACAGGCGGGCGATGGGGTACTCGCGGACGTAGCCATAGCCTCCGAAGAGCTGGAGGCAACGGTCGATGGACCGCCCCTGCACCTCGGTGCAGAAGAGCTTGATCATGGCGGCGTCGGCTGCGCCGAGGCGCCGTTGGGAGAGCTCGGCGATGCCCCGGTCGAGGAAGGTCTGAGCCGCCTGGACCTCGGTGGCCACGGCGGCGAGCTCGAATTTCGTATTTTGGAAGGAGCTGACCGTCGTACCGAAAACGGAGCGCTGCGTGACATAGGACTTCGTGAGCTCGAGCGCCACCGACGTCTGGGCCACGGCACCGGTGGCCAAGGCGACCGTTCCGGGCGAGATTGTGGCCGAGATACGAGAATGCGATGTCCTCCTCTCCGAGGAGATTGCTGACGGGCACCCGGACGTCGTCGAAGGAGAGTTCGACCGTGTCTTGCATGTCCAGGCCGAGCTTGTCGAGACGGCGGCCCTTGGTGAACCAGCCATGCCGTCTTCGACGACAAGGAGGCTGAGCCCGTGGCGCCGGTTGGATGCGTCTTTTGACGTGCGGGCGAGGACGATGATGAGGTCTGCCACTTCTCCGCCCGAGATGAAGGTCTTGGTCCCGTTGAGGACGTAGATGCCCCGTCGCGTACAGCGGAGGTGCGCACGCCGGCGAGATCGGACCCGGTATCGGGCTCGGTCATGGCGATCGCGGTGAACAGCTCACCTCGGCAGATTCCCGGGAACCACCGCTCCCGCTGCTCCTCATTGGCATAGGTCCGGAAGTAGGGCAGCACGATGTCCATATGGGTCCGCAGTGTTCCCAGCGTGACGAGGGCCTTGGCGGTTTCCTCTTGGACGATGGCGTTGTAGGCATAGTCCGACTCGCCGCCCCCGCCGTACTCGGTCGGCATGTTCATTCCGACCACTCCGATGTTGCCGAGCCGCACCAGCAGCGAGCGCGGGACGTGCGCCTCGAGTTCCCATTCGGGATAGAAAGGCTCGACTTCTCGTTTCAAAAAGTCGGCAAACATCGCACGGAAGCCGTCATGTTCTGCCGAGAATAGGGTGCGCTCCATCGGCGTTAGCCGATCAGCTCCACGAGCGTCGCGTTCGCCGTGCCGCCGCCCTCGCACATCGTCTGAAGTCCGTAGCGGATGTTCCGGTCGCACATGTGGTGGATCATCCTCGTCATCAGTCCGGCACCCGAGGCCCCGAGCGGGTGGCCGAGGGCGATGGCGCCGCCGAGGGGGTTGAGCTTGTCCGGATCGGCGCCCGTCTCGGCGAGCCAAGCAAGAGGTACAGGGGCGAAGGCCTCGTTGACCTCGTACACCCCGATGTCGCGTACGGAGACGCCGGATCGGGCAAGTAGTCGGTGCGTAGCGGGATTGGCCCGGTGAGCATGAGTAGCGAGTCTTCCCCAACACCCGCGCCGCTGTGGTAGCGCACGAGAGGCGTTAGGCCGAGCTCGCGGGCACGCTCTTCGGTGGTGACGAGCAGCGCCGCCGCCCCGTCCGAAATCTGCGAGGAGTTGCCTGCGTGGATGAGCCCCCCCTCTTTGAAGGAGGGTTTCAGTTTGGCGAGGGTTTCGACCGAGGTCTCGCGGCGAATGCCCTCATCGACGGTCACGGTGGAGCTGGGTGTCTCGATCGGGACGATCTGTCTCTCGAAGGCGCCGGAGTCCACGGCACGCGGAGCGTTCTCGTGTGACCGGACGGCGAACTCGTCGAGTTGGGTGCGGCTCATGCCCCACTTCTCGGCGATTGCTTCGGCGCTCAGCCCCTGGTTGAAGCTGAAGTCGTCGTATCGGGCCATGACCCGGGGACCCTAGGGGAAGCCCATCTCCCGTGCAGCTCCGAGGGGCACCCGGCTCATCACCTCGACGCCTCCAGCCACGACGAGGTCGTAGTGGCCGGTCATCACCCCTGCTGCGGCGAAATCCAAGGCCTGCTGGCTCGAGCCACAGGCTCGATTGACGGTCACCCCGGGGATCTGCTCGGGCCAGCCGGCGGCCAATACCGCGAAACGAGCGATATTGCTCGACTGGTCACCCAGCTGGGTGACACAGCCCCATATGACGTCGTCGATCAGCTCGGCGGGCAGACCGGATCGGGCGAGAAGGGCGTTGAGGATGTCCGCCGACAGGTCGACGGGGTGCTTCTCGTTCAAACCCCCATTGCGCTTGCCAAATGGTGACCTGATGGCCTCGACGATGACCGCGTCCCGCACGGGCCCCCTTTCGCTGAGCACTGTATCGAGCGCTCGATACACTAGCAAAAGTGAGCAACCTTCCACTAGAAGACGTCCGGATACTGGACCTCACCCGCCTCCTTCCTGGACCCTTGTGTACCGTGATCCTGGCCGATCTCGGCGCAGACGTCGTCAAGGTGGAGGCTCCCGGAGCGGGCGACTACGCCCGCACGCGAGCCCCGCTGCGCCAGGCCGGCGATCCGCAGGTGGCATCGGCCAGCTTCATCGGCCTGAACCGCAACAAGAGGTCGGCCGTGCTCGACCTCAAGTCCGACGAGGGCCGGGCCGTGGCCCTGTCTCTGGTCGAGCGTTTCGACGTCGTGATTGAATCCTTCCGGCCCGGAGTCCTAGACCGGCTCGGGCTTGGATACGAGGCCTTGCGGGTGGTGAATCCTCGCATTGTCCTCTGCTCGATGAACGGATGGGGCTCAACGGGGACGATGGCTCAGGTCCCGGCCCACGACCTCAACTACTGCGGGATGCTCGGGATCCTCGCCCCGAGCGGTGACCCCGACGATGAGCCCCTCATCCCTACGGGCCAGTGGGCGGACACCGCAGGGGCGCTCTTCGCGGCGGTCGGGATTATGGCCGCCGTGCACGAGCGGGACCGTTCGGGTGTGGGCCAGCACATCGAGGTGGTGCTCGCCCACGCTGCACTGTGGTCCATGGCCATGCCGCTCGCCGGTGCGCTCGCGGCACGGAGTGCGCCGGCCCGCCGCGAGGGCCGTGGACCGGCGGTGTCGTCTGCTATCAGACGTATCGCTGCGCGGACGGCTGGTTGGCCCTCGGGGCACTCGAGGAGAAGTTCTGGCAAACACTGTGTGACGGTCTCGGGCGCCCCGACCTGTGCGAGAACCGCTACGACAAGGTCGGTTCGCCCACCCACGAGGCGCTGACGACGATCTTTGCCGGACGCCCCCGTGCCGAGTGGGCCGAGTTCGCAGCGAGCCACGAATGCTGCCTCACGGTGCTCCAAGGGCTGAACGAGGCGTTGTCCTCGGATCTCGCCCGGGAGATGGGCCCGCTCGCCGAGGCGTCCCAACCCTCGATTGACGGCACCTTCGAAACGCTTGCCCACCCCGTGCACTTCTCCCGCACCCCAGCGGACGAGGGGCGCCTACCGGCGCCGGGGCTAGGTGAGCACACCGTGGAGGTCCTCGGAGCTCTGGGGACAGGCAGTGCCACCCAGCGCTGATACAGCTGGAATACTGGGCCGCTGTGGCCGTCCCCTCGGATTCTCGAACCCGCATTCTCGCTGCGGCAACGGAACTCTTCGTGCGCAAGGGATTTCACGGGACAGGTGTCCGTGAACTGTCCGAAGCCGTCGGAGTGGGAAGTGGAACCCTCTACCATCACATCGGCAGCAAGGAGCAGCTGCTCTTCGAGATCACCATGTCGCTTCTCGAATCGGCCATCGCTCAGGCGAACGACATCACGGCGACGAACGTCGGCCCCGAAAGCACCGTGCGGTCTCTGGCGCGGGCGCTTCTCGAGCACCACGCCACACACGGAGACGCGTGGTCGGTCGCTCTCCATGAGTCGGGGTCTCTCTCCGACGAGCACCGGAGACTCGTGATCGCTGGCCGTGACGAATACGAAGCTCTCTGGCGGACGGAACTTGCCAAAGGTGCACGGGCTCGGGTGTGGCGTCCGCTGCAACCCGTTGAGGTGCGCGGCGTTCTCGGATGCTCAACTCGGTTCCCCGCTGGATGCAGCCAGACGGGACGCTCTCGCCCGCTGAGATCGCAGATTGCTACATTGATCTCATTCTCGGAGGAATTGCGTCTCCTCGAGGCGGTTAGCGGCCCATCCGGGAAGGTCCGAAAGACCCAAAGCTCTTAAGCGCCCTGAAAAACCCTGAGTCGCCTTATCCCTCGGCCCTGAACGTCCTTTGGGGAACCGATGCGATTTGGTATGGTCCGACAAAAGCCGTCGTCGATACCTTCCGTGCCTCGGCCTCGGCATGACGGCCTGTGAACATCAGCCGCTATCACCAAGGTAATGAGCCTCCACTTCGTCCACTCTCGAAAGAAGATCGTCTCCGCTCGTATCCATCACGATTTGCCCTCGGCGGAGCACGTACGCTCGATCGCAGTAGGGCAACACGGAGGCGCGTTGTTGCTCGACAAGAAGGACCCCCAGGCCGTTGTCAGCGGCCGCTCGCACGGCGACAAAAAGGCGTCGCACGATGATTGGAGCCAGCCCGATTGACATTTGTCCGCAAGGAGGATGCGAGGTTGAGCTGCAAGGGCACGGCCCAATGTCAACATCTGCTGTTCGCCGCCCGAGAGAAGACCCGCCCTACGGCTCAGGAGGGAGCCAAGTTCGGGAACCAACTCCAGCGCCATGTCTACGCCACCACGTCCCAAACGGAGGTTTTGGGCGGTGGTCAAGCCCCTGAAGATCGATCGCTCCTCCGTTACATAGGAGAGACCCTCTCGACTTCGTTGGTGGAGGGGCTTGGTCGTCAGGTGCCCGTTGAGCTCAATGGCCCCGTCCGTTGTCGGAAGCACACCCTCGAGACATTCGCAGTAAGGTTGCTTCCCGGCTCCGTTGGCGCCGAAGAGTGCGACAATCTCGCCCGGGAAGACGTTGAGATCGACATTATCGAGTACGGAACTTTCCCGTATCCGGACGACGCTCTGACGGCCCGGATCACCGGCCCGGGTGGTGTGGTGTGATCACGCGCCTGATCCGGCAT
>CAVZZJ010000004.1:0-1027798 GCA_963779735.1 uncultured Acidimicrobiaceae bacterium | reverse complement strand
GACAACTGCGGTTGCACAGATGGGGGATCGTCGCCGTTAGGGGCCGGAAAAGGGATACGTAAGTCCGCGGGTTACGAACGAAGGTCGACTGCAGGCTTTCCGATATGGCCGACAGGTAATCTACCGGGCTGAGGTGCTCGACCTCCGGCCGCCTCAGCCGTGCCTTAGTTAGAACTGGGACATGACCTTGAAACCCGAAGCGATATCGCTGGGAGGCTGAGTGCACTATCGACGTCGGCCCATGATGGTGCTCGCCGCTTTGGCCCTCGTTGCCGCTGCCTCGGTAACGGTCTTCCAGAGCGCAAGCGCACGTTCTGGGACGGTCTGGACCAAATGGGGACACTTTAAAACGTCAGCTTCCGGACAGCCGCAGCCCGAACCCGCCCACTGGTCTCATTCTCACGGTCCCCACCTTTCGGGAACCATAGAGACGGATGAGTCCACCAACTGGTCAGGGTATGTCGAAACTGGACCGCAGTTCACGGGTGTCAGCGCACAATGGGTTGTTCCAACGGTGCAGCCGTCAGAAACCAGCGAGTTCTCGGCAACGTGGATCGGGATTGATGGGGCGACCAATAGCGAATTGATCCAGACGGGTACCTCACAGGACACCTCCGATGGCTCCACCACGTACTTTGCCTGGTACGAGATCCTCCCAGCTGCATCGATCACTATTGGATCCGTCTCGCCGGGTGATCAAATGGAGGCCTCCATCGTCGAAGACTCCACGGGCACATGGACCATCGCCATTTCCGATCTAACATCGGGACAAAGCGCTTCGGGAGAGGTTCCTTACGATGGTCCTGGCGCTTCCGCAGAATGGATCGAAGAAGCTCCATCTGTCAATGGCCAGCAATCGACCTTGGCAGATTTCGGTACCGCACAGTTCAGCAATCTCGGAGTTAACGGTTTAGATCTAACTTCCGGTGTTCTCACTCCGGTGGACATGATTAACGGCAGCAGCAACGTGATCGCCTATCCCGGCGCTATTGCCAACGAATCGTTCACGATCGTCTACGGCACACCTCCCGTGAGTGCACCGACAACGACGACAACATCGACGACGACAACACCGACGACGACGACACCGACGACGACATCGACGACAACATCGACGACAACATCGACGACGACTACAACAGGTACACCGCCGTCGGTGGTTCGGTCTCCAACGACCGTCGATCACGGCTACTGGCTGGTCGGATCCGACGGGGGGATATTCAGTTTCGGATCGGCGCAGTTCTATGGGTCGACGGGGTCGTTGAAGCTCCAGCGTCCCGTGGTCGGGATTACTCCCACCGCAAATGATGCGGGCTACTGGCTGGTGGCTTCGGACGGAGGGGTCTTTACCTTTGGCAATGCGGCCTATTACGGTTCGATCCCCGGACTTGGCTATGCCCCTGCCGGGTCTGCGAGTGCCAAGAGATTGGATGCTCCGATTGTCGGCATGGTGCCAACCGCCGACGGCGGCGGATACTTCATGGTGGGCTCCGACGGGGGGGTGTTTAGCTTTGGTGATGCCAAGTTCGAGGGCTCATGTCCTGGTATGGGAGGGTGCTCGGGGGCGGCTGTGGCAGTGATGCCCGATTCGACTGGTCATGGCTATTGGCTGGTCACAGCCACTGGGCACGTCTACACCTTCGGAGACGCTCCCTATTACGGAGCACCCGGACCCCAAGGGTCTCCCGTCACCTCGGCGGTGCGCACCACTGACGGCCAAGGGTACTGGATACTCCTGGCCAACGGCACGGTTTACGCCTATGGCGATGCCGCCGATCTCGGTGGACCCGTCGGCTCGGTCGATGGGACTGACCCGGCTACGACCATTTTCACCACCGCAGATGGCGGAGGTTATTGGGTGGCCTCGGCCAGCGGCTCCGTCTTCACCTACGGTGACGCACCCTACGACGGCGGAATGTCCGGCGTGCATCTCAACGGGTCGATTATCGCCGCCACTGGGTGGTAATAAGCGCTAGATAATGCAGAACCGTCAACGGATGCCGGGACAACTGACCGAACGTAGAAGGCCGCGACTGCACCCTTACACCAAAAGCTCACAAGAGTGGCGAGCAAGCCGACACACACGTAGGGGGCACTCGGAGCGACCGATATCGGTAGCGCAGCTTACGGATGGCTGACTGTATACGTACAGCGGAACGCTACGGAGCTGGCTGGGGCGCAGGGGCGTTCGAGGATGCGTGCTTGCCGCTCGATCCGGCTGCATTCAGGCGCCCCAGCAAATGGAGTCCCGGGGGCACGAGGTTGCGGTGCGTTATAAGAATGATCACTGCAACCGCCCCGAGATACACGGCGTCAATCAAGTAGCGCAATGCGGGCACTCTGCCGCCAACGGAGCCGAATACGCCGGGTCCGATAATGGCAAATATCAAGTAGGCGGCGAGAACCGTAGTAACCAGAAGCACGAGAACTGCGAGAAACCCTACGCCCGACACGTAACTCTGCCCGACTCGTAACGAGGGGCCGGTCGGCTCGGTTGCGCCATGCACGAGGTCAAGTCCACGACGCATGTGCACGATGAGAAGAGCCAGACTAACCACGGTAATCAGCCCACCCAGCGTGGCGGTGCGGGCTACCGAATCACCGACGACGTGAGAGCCCTCTCCTGGGTACATCGGATGGTGACCGATGAGCTGCACCAGAGCGGACACGACCATGTAGGAACCGATAACCGAGGTCAGCAGGGTCACGAACGAAACGGCGAAGAAGTAGACGGACTGTGGCCGGCGACCACTCGGATCAGGATCTGCTCGATTGGCGATAATGATGATGACCAAGAGCCCTACGAGCGCCAAGACCACGACAACGCTCAATACATCCGCCAAAATGCCCAAGGCTGACGGCCCGCTCTGGATCACCGTGAGCCCGCCGCTCGTTGTCGTGCTCGACTGCCCATAGGTGGCGGTACCACTTGGCAGGATCGGGATCGTGGTTGGAGTCGTGGTTGTGCTCAATATGGCGGAAATCATCGGACGACCGGTCCATTCCCCTGTGCCTCAGTAACACAAGGTCCACATCATCGCTTGGCGCATCCGGGCTATCTAGGGCATTAAGTCCCATTTTCCGGCTAGCTGACCGTTCCGCCCGCTCGCCTCACTTCAATGGTGATTAGATTGCACGTAATGTCAGAGCGCTTTCGCCACGTTTTCGCCTATCTTCGGGGCGAAGAGGACTATTCCTATCGACAAGCCAGCGATCGCCCGGGTTGGTCTGGGTTTGTGGCATGGTCGCTTGTTTTTGCTCTGGGTGTCTTTGTACTCGTTAGCTGCCTCCTCTCCAACAAGAATGGAACTGGGTATGGGGCAGTGATTGGCGCAACAACTGCAGCCCTATCGGCCGTGGAGTTGGTTCGGCTCGGTTGGGCAAAACGAGCGCATGGCCGCTTAGCGGACATAAAACAGCCCACTCGATTCATTTCTTAGCGGTGGATTATCCGATTGCCCAACTGTTGTACCTCATACGGCACCTGCTGGAGTCCCATCGCCGGTGACGACTGTAAAATGGACAGCGACGAGCACTCCAGGAAGACTGTAGGAAGCTTCGTCCATTCAACCGGGCTAGCAATTCGGGCATGTTCATCGTTGGCGAGTGGGATCAATCCTGATTGGCAAGCTAGCGGTCACCTTGCCGCGTTCGCCAAGAGCGCTGATCGGGTTCCTTGTGGCAATGAGCGCAGAAGAGTAGCGGCGAAGTCTCAGACGTGATCGCTTCAGCAGCGAGGACCATCCTCAATTTTAGCGAACGTACATGTCAGCCTTTACCATGCTCATTCGCACCTCCGTTCGTGATCATGGAGTTTTTCATAGTCGATCAAGACGACTGATCGCTACCTCCTTGGTTACTGCAGTCATTGGACTTATGGCCATGTCGACTCAGCTTCCGAGTCAGGCCTCTTCCTCCGGCTGGACCATCGTAACTGCCCCAAGCAGCAGCCCTACGGCTGACGACATCGTGCTTGGATCCTCGTGCGCTAATAGCCTCTCGTGCTGGGCGGTCGGCGTCACAATCGACAACATCAACTCGAACGCAACTTTTTCACCCCTCGTCGAGCGCTGGAACGGCTCGTCGTGGTCTCTTGTCGCTACTCCACCGATTCCCACCGGCAACGGTGGCGGCCTCTTCAGCGTCACCTGTCACGATGGCTCTGATTGCTGGGCTGTCGGAGCAGTACTCGGTGCGGCCGGGGATGGATCTCCTAGTGGATCGCTCACCGAGCACTGGAACGGGATCTCGTGGACAATAGTGTCCAGCCCAACCCCGACCGGGGATGTCGGGGCGCTTCTGCAAGGGGTCACCTGCACGTCGGCATCGGACTGCTGGGCGGTCGGATTTGGAACTGACCAGAATGGGGAGAACCTCAATAGCGTCACCGAGCACTGGGATGGGTTGTCGTGGTCACTGGTGTCGAGTGCATCAACGGGTCAGTCCTACGACCAACTCGACAACGTTTACTGCATCTCGGGGACGGACTGTTGGGCTGTGGGGAATGCGGGACCGGTGCAGCAGAATCCCAACTTCCTCCCTATCTTTCCCGGAGCCGTTGGCGATCAGGGGCTGATTGAGCACTGGGACGGAAGCGCCTGGTCCGTTGTGCCTAGCCCGAGCGAGCCGTCTCCCGGCGGGGGTTACCTCAACGGCCTCGCCTGTGTCGATGGCAGTGATTGTTGGGCATCGGGGTCCACGACGGACAGCACCGGCATGGCCTCGGGAGTGCTCATGGAGCACTGGAACGGGTCCGTGTGGTCGCCTATGCCAACTGCTGTTCCCGACACCACCACGGGCAGCATTCTCAGCAGTATCTCCTGCATCAGCGCCTCACAGTGCTGGGCCGTCGGATCGTCAGGTTCGTTCGGAGGTGGCGGCGGATCGGGATTTCAGCCGAATAGTCTTGTCGAGAACTGGAATGGATCTGCGTGGTCGATTGATCCGAGCCCCAACGTAGCGGCGCTCAGCTTCTTGAACTCTGTGACCTGCCTACAGGATAACGGATGCTGGGCAGTCGGGAGCGCTGCGACGGAGGCCCAGCAAAACGATCCAGGGCTTCAATCACTGATTGAGCAGATGACCCTGGCCCCCGCTTCATCTCAAGGAATGGAGATGACGGCAGGGGACGGCGGCGTCTTTACATTCGGCACTTCGACATTCTTTGGCTCTATGGCTGGCCAACATCTGAACAAGCCAATCGTCGGGATTGCCTCTACTCCAGACGGTGGCGGTTATTGG
The DNA here is from genome assembly GCA_963779735.1 of uncultured Acidimicrobiaceae bacterium. GTDB lineage: Bacteria > Actinomycetota > Acidimicrobiia > Acidimicrobiales > RAAP-2 > Bog-473. The sequence continues at coordinate 1,022,557 of CAVZZJ010000004.1, read as the reverse complement.
TTGGTGGCATCCGACGGTGGGGTCTTCACCTTTGGCGACGCTCGCTTCTACGGCTCCATGGGCGGTCAGCACCTCAACCAGCCCGTCGTGGGGATCACACCCACGCCAGACGGCAGCGGTTACTGGCTAGTGGCGTCGGACGGCGGCGTCTTCTCCTTCGGTGACGCCCACTTCTACGGTTCCATGGCCGGTCAACGCCTCAACCAGCCCATTGTCGGAATGGCCTCAACAGTGAATGGTGTGGGGTACTGGCTAGTCGCCTCCGACGGGGGGATCTTTTCGTTCGGAGATGCGTCGTTCTTCGGTTCTACCGGCGGCAAGCCTTTGAATAAGCCAATCAGCGGCATTGCGACTACGGCGGACGATCAAGGTTATTGGTTGGTCGCTTCTGACGGAGGGATCTTCTCATTCGGAGATGCCGCCTTCTTCGGCTCCGTGCCGGGACAAGGTATCTCAGGCCAACCACCGATTGTCGGAATCACCCGAACGCCGAGTGGAATGGGCTATTGGTTGGTTGGCACCAATGGTGCGGTATTCGCCTATGGCGACGCCGCCTATCTCGGATCGGCGGACGGTACGACCCTGGCCGAACCGATCTCTGGGGTTGCGTCACCATAACCAACTTCGGTTGCGAGACACGCAAGATGAATGAAGTGGAACGGGGCCGACTCATGGAAGGTCGTCCGTGATGTGCTCGGGCCCGGGCGTCCCCAGATCTCCTCCGGCCTCCGGCGGCGAGGTCCGAGGGCCGACCCTGCCGGTGGTTGGGACGCAACGACAATGGGAAGAGTTCAGGCATGTTTGCGCTGGTGGTCTGTATCAATGTCTGAGCGCTACGCTGTACCTACGGGAAGGAGCTCACAATGGCTGACGAGCAGGATAAAGCCCAATGGAATGTAGCTGAATGGCAAGGAAAGATGCTCGTCGACGTCAACGGCAAGAAGATCGGTAAGTTACAAGATGTCTACGTCGACGTCGAGACCGATATTCCGCAGTTCGCCACGGTCAAGGAAGGCATCATCGGCCGTCATTTGACCTTCGTGCCGCTCGGTGGAATCAAGATCGGTCCCGACGACCTACAAGTCGCAGTGACCAAAGAGCAGGTCGAATCCGCTCCCGACATCGACATCCATGGTGGTGAGCTTTCTCAGTCCGACGAGTCAACCCTTTATCATCACTTCGAGCTGAACTACACGCCGATCGATACACAGAGCGGTCGGCGGCTGGCTCGTCGCTGAGGTAAAGTCGGCCGCCACGGCTGCTTTCGGTGGTGCAATTCCCATACCGAGCCCCGGTTCAATGCTCCTCATGAGGGCGGTGGGGCTTCGGCTCCTTGCCAACGATCCTGCTGAGCCCTGTAGGGGAAGCTGTGTTGTGGGCACATGTGGATATGATCGCCGATATACCATCCAGCCATCAGAGCGCTCGTTCTTGCCGCCTGTCGGGTGCTCTTAGGGGGCGTCGCCTGTTCGCACGGCGTGGTGCCGATACTGCCGTCGCATGTGTACCAGCAGGATTCATGCCTCATTGTCGGACAAGATTCCCATGCCACCTAAGGTCGACCCATAGAGAGATCCTTCACTCTCTCGGCGCTCATCACCACTCGTTACATCTGTCTCTTCCTATTCGGGTCATCGATAGGTACCCAGCAGGATGGCGCGCAAACCGGGCCTTGCGGAGACGGTATTGGATGAGTGCAGCTATGATGTGTATCGAACATTCACCTGGTCGATTTGGCCAGTGAACGGCAAGGGTGCTCGGTAGTAGTAGTCGAGTGAGACTCGGCCACCGAGGCCGATTCCGAGGTCGAGACAGTCCTTCGCACTGAACAACGGAGGTGCGCTCATCGGAACGGTACGCGAGCCGACGTTCGCTCCGTTGACCCTCATTGCGACCGCCAGTGGCCTTCCTGGTCGCACCTCTTCGTAGACCGTTTCGATCTCAATAAGTGCCCGACCGCCCGCAAAGGGCTCCGTGGATCACGCCTTGGTCCGCTGGAGGATGTATAGGTTGTACTTGTCTACGCCACGATCACCTTGATGACATGCTGATCATTCTTGACGGCTGGCAACACCTCACGGGCTGGCGGACGAACCAGACGATGAGTAGCGGGGACCACAGAGTTGTCTGCAGATGATCACATCGCATTTGGTAATCCCATGCGGTTAATTGACTGGTCAACCCGTCATAGCCCGGGCACTCCATGAGTGGTTCTGGTGGATTATCCGATTACCCGATTCATCTGCTCGATACGTCTCCTGCCGGAGTCCCATCGCCCACTTGAGACGACAAATGATGGGTAGTTGATCACAGAGAGCCGAGGAAGCACCCCGGCCGCATGTGGCGGAACGCCGTGGGCCGATCAAAGTCTCCACACCTTGGAGTGAGTTTTTGATCAGCCTAGAGTTTCCTCCCCTCGCGCGCTTCTTTCATCCGGAATGACTCGCCGGGACCGCAAGACCGTCCGGGCCTACATCGCCGCTGTGATTGCGCGCTATCGCTTTGAACGATCATGAAGTCGAGCTAAAGGTCAGTCCTGTCATCGGAAACGTCTCAGTGCCACTCGTGTACGAGATCTCAACGCCGTACTCGAGCTGTGTGGGGATGTCACTCGCACTGGCGTAGCCGTTCGCTACCTCCCACTTCCAAGCCGCCAGGACGTCCACCGAGCCCGACGACACCTGGGTGTCCCGGAAGAACATGTACTCACACTGGCTCTCATTGGAGGCCGTGCAAGGAATGGGAGTTCCGTTGGCATTGGTCGGGCCGTTGGCGAGGAAGTGATATGGCACGCCGTCAAGGCTGAGCGCCACGCCAGGCTCAGTACCGCAACCACCGCTGATCTCGTTGTTGGCGCACTGTGCCCAGTAGGCGTTGCTCCCGGCCCACTGATTCCAGATCATGGTCTCGTTCGTCCAGTTGTCGGTCCAGAGGTCATAGGCAGCGTCCCATCCGCCAGCCGAGGGGTAGGCCTCAGAGAAGGTGGACGTGATTGAGCTAAAGCCCGAGATTGGCGTGGTTGATGGGGTGTTGCGCCCACCGACGTCGTACTCAGTGTCGGGATAGGTCTCTACCTGTCCGCCGTTGTTCGGCTGATTGCTCGTGGCGTACCAGCTCGACTGGTTGCACACGTAAATGGTCTGAGGACCGTGCGAACCTGACCACGCATCGTTGTTTACCCACCAATATTGGGCGTCGTTGGGGTCGGTGTTGTACGTGCCCTCGGCGTCACTGGTGGAGTAAACCGGACTCGTACAGTTGCCGCCGGATTGTGGCGACGCCGACGCTGTAGTCGTCGTCGTTGTCTGACTGGCCACGCACGTCAGATTGACCGCAGTCTTTGAGACCCTGCTCGTGGTGAGTTCCTTGCCGGAGCACGTCACGCTGGCAGATTGACCGCCCGTCAGTGCAAGTCCCGTTGATGCGCCCTCCGAGAGACCCACACCAACCCCAACCACCACCAGCACGGCGATGACAGAGCATATGACCAGGCGTCTCGCATTGCCGAAGAATGCCAGCGTGCGCTGTCTTTGACGCTGATTCCAGTGCTTGATTTTGGACATCATTCAGATACCTCCGTCTGGTCCATCCCGATTCAGACTCGCACTCCTCAATTTTTGAACAATGCAAACACGTTCGATCCCTCCCGCTCGGGAGCGCTCATGAGCCGTCTGACCTCCCTCGTGGTCTCATTGTTTTGGCAGGACAGGTAAAGCGTCAATCAGGAGACACAACTTCCAGGCAACTATTTCCCAACGTTTGCCCAACAGATACGAACGTGTCATCTACTTCTGGGTGGAGCTTGCAGTCAATTGTCCCCGCCAGAGTCCTATTGCCACTGGCGACGGGTGAAGGTGTCCTCGACGCGTATGCCTCGTGCTTGCAGACGTCCACCTGCTGCAGTTCGCACGAGTGGGCTACCGGTCAGCTACAAGACGCTTGAGCGCTGTGGGATATTTGAACGTGGCGTTGGAGACGAGATTTCGTCACGGTCTGGCAATCCTTGGCCTGACGGTCGGCACCTTCGAGTTCACCCCGTCTGAGTGGGTCCTTTGGCGCTAGTAGTCAGCTGGGACGTTGCGAATGACAAACAGACTGTCTATTTTGTCGTTTCGGATGGTGAAGTAGCTCGTCATGATCAGCTCGTCGGGAAGATTGGTCCTATCGTAGTCTCCGTCGTAACGCCCGCGGACGATGATCTGGCCGTGGTGGTCGATGGCTTCGATGACCTCAATGGTCACGTGGTCACCCACCATCTCTTTGGCCACCCAACGGCGAATGGCATCGGTGCCCCAGAACTCCCGGCGAGCGTCGTTGACGAGGGCATCAGACGAGAAGGTGGCTACGATGGCGCCCTCGTCGAATGAATTGACTGCGCTGAGGTGGTCGGCGACGACGCCCGAAGGCGTCAGGGCGGTGTGCTCCATCATGGTGGTGCTCCTTTGCTTTGGTGGTTCGGTGCCTAGCTTCGGTCGTTGTTGACGACCGGTACCCATACTGAGTGATCCAGTTGCTGGAGGGTCAAGACCCTGTTTCCAACTTGACTCTCCAGCAGGGGGAGAGCTCAGACTTGTGGCATGCCAGCGGAGGTCACAGTGGGCGAGTTCTCCCGAATGACGCACCTGAGCGTCAAGACGCTACGGCACTACCATCAGGTCGGGCTCTTGGAACCGGCCGACGTCAACCCAGACACCGGCTATCGGTATTACACACCGGAGCAGATCCCCCAGGCCCAGGTCATCCGACGGTTACGGGATCTCGAGATGCCTGTCGCAGAGGTCAAGGCGGTTCTGGCGGCCGAAGACCAATCGACCCGCAACGCAGTGATCGCCGCCCACCTCAATCGGCTCGAGACTGAGCTGGACAAGATCCACGCGGCGGTCGACTCACTGAGGGGCATCATCGAGACACCCGAATCAGCAGTCGCCGTTGAACACCGCACCACCGGGGCGATCACCGCCCTCGGAGTGGGAGAGGTCGTTGATCGAGACGACCTGGTCGCCTGGTGGCAGGGAGCACTCGGTGAGCTGCGAGGCGTGGTCCGAGCCAAGGGAGTTGACGTCACCGGACCGAGCGGCGGCCTCTTTGCAAGTGAGCTCTTCCAGCACGGGCGCGGCCGGGCCACCGTCTTCGTTCCCACCGAAGGGGAGACACGCCCGATCGGGCGGGTCACGCCGCTTGTGATCCCCAAAGCAGAACTTGCCGTTCTCACCCATCGGGGATCGCATGAGGACATCGACATCTCCTACGGCCGGCTCGGCTCCTACGTGACCACCCACGAAATAAGCGTCGATGGCCCTGTACGCGAGTACTACGTCGTCGATGCCGCTGACATTGCCAATCCAGACCAATGGGTGACCGAGATCTGTTGGCCGGTTTTCCGCTCCGACGACAACTCGTAGATCCAGCATCGCAGTAAGAAATTCTGCTTTGACCCCCGATTTGCCGGGCCAGTCTTCCAATGGATCATCTCGACGGATCAGACCTCCGACGGGTTTCCCATTACGCGCGAGCACATGATCGGTGGCCACTGTCCCCATCCCCAATGAGGAGGAGCGCCTTCAGGACGTGAAGGCCTTTACCGAGGCCCACAATCCTGACTCAACGTTGGCCAACTTCGGTCATCAGGGAGTTACAGCGCGCCTGTGTCGTGCCGGGCTTGGCGACGAGGTCCAGGTTGGCAGACGTGTGAGGGCCAGCACTAGCGCTCTGGTTCATCCTTGTCCGAGCGAGCACCCCAAGGAGCAGCTAGGGCGTGATCCCTCGAGGCAGATTCACGTGACCACGCTGCGCCCGTCTCCGGCCCCACCGTCTACTCCCGAATGCCGGGGAGTGTGCGGCCAGCGCCCCCGAGGCACATGTGGTGTTAAACCTTTTCGACAGGGTGGACCGTGAATGACCCTTGCGTGGGGCCCCAAATGCCATCGGGGGACGAAGCTATCGCAGAGCTACGGGCGATCGTCACTGCTCAGCGGATCGGATGCGGGCCGATTCCCATCCAACACATGTTCGGTCCAACGGACACCATCCCACCAACGAACTTCGTGTCGACGGGTTGGGTCGGATTGCCATGAAGGCGGGACCGTTGGTGGTGCCGACGGTGACATCCAACCCGGCTGCGACATCGTTGGACTACTAGACGGCAGTTCGCTCAGGCGACCAACGGCGGCCCATGCAAGAACCAGAAGGGCCACTGACTCGATAAAAGCGGGAATTGAAAGGGCGATCCGAAACGTGAGGAGCGAATACGGCGGCGCACCATAAGCAACCCCGTAGCCGACTGCATGGGCTACCCCAGCAACAACGAGAACCGCTAGACCCAATATGATCATCGGAGCCTGTCGGGTTCTGATTAGGTACCGGCTGCGTCCGAGAGAAAGGACGACAAGCAGTCCGGCGAATCCGACGGCAAAAAGCGCCCCGGTCGCAATGGCCACCGCAGCATCATTGATAGTCGGATTCGGGAGTCCGACGCTGACGGCGATCAGCACGACCGCCCCCGCTGCGCCAAGTCGCAAGGTGGCCTGATGCGTCACACCGGCGTTTTCTTGTTCCAGCAAGGCGTGACGGGCGGCGCCAACGACGATCACAATAGCCCAGCCGCCTAATCCAACGGCAGCGACGACATTGCCTGCATTACTGGTGCTGTTTTGAGACTGGGCGGCGAGAACCAGAAGCCCAATCGCCACGAGCAAAGTCGAAAGAGATGCTCCGCCTACTTCCCACAGATGTGTCCACTGACGAGCCAGATACAAGGACCATGCCACGAAGCAGATAGCGCAAAGGGCGACGAGAGCAGAGCCGAAGGTCAACCAACCCGATGCGGTGGCAAGGTTGCTGAAAGTCGTGTCTAAGGGGCCAGAGAACGTAGCGAACGCAATCCCGGCGAGTACGTTGGCAAGGGCCCAAATCCCAGCCGCTATGGATGCCATGATCATTGCTTCTCGGGAACGAACTAATGAGGTCATGTGCGTCGCAAGGTGCGCTCGCGCGAGATGCCGGTAGTGAGCACACCGAGATTCAGACCAGGGGCGTCAGCTAAGGGCGGAATAGTTTGCTGTGGCGAGTAGGTTCCGACAAAAGCCAACCACCACCCCTCGCCTTTTGGGGCGTTACCCATCTCAGGAATCTACCGCACCACCACGAGGAATGCGGTTGGTTGGACAGAGAGGCAGTCGTACGTGCATTACCGCTTGCAGGACCGTCCCAATGCTGGGGTGCGGCGGTAGCTCGATGAGCCAGGGTAACCAGGGCCTACCGGCATCGGGTCCCAGTACCTCATGGCCATGTGCGACGGTGAGGGCGAGTACCTCGACGGTGGGCGCAACTACCGGCTCAGCCTCCCACCGGGAATTCCTGAGAGCCGGTTTTGGTCAGTGACGGTCTACGGCCGCCAGACCCGTTCAATGCTCCAAACCGGCCAGGCTAAGCCCGACGTTGGAAGTCAATCGGGAACGGTCGAGACAAATGCCGATGGTTCGACCGACATCTACTTTGGGCCGTCTGCTCCAGACGCTAAACCCAACAACTGGCTGCAAACGGTACCCGGCAAGGGATTCTTCACCATTCTGCGGCTCTACAACCCGCTGCCCTCGTTCTTCGACAAGTCGTGGCGACCGACTGAGGTGACTCCCGTTTGATCGAACACTCGACGCCATGACCCAACCGTTCGAAAGACTCTCTCGCCCCGTCCTGGTGGATCGGATCATCTAACGCCACGATCACCATGATGAGCGTGCTCATCATCTATGACGGGTGGCAAAAGCTGCGGCTAATTGAAGTTGGCGGTGTGATCATTGGACCCGTTCTACCATGTTCCTCGCACACGTGTTTTCCGCGGCAAACGGCGAAGCACGTTGCGCTAGGCAGAATTCTCTCCGGCAAAGAGTGGAAGGGCATCGTTCGGGCTGAAGCCCCGTTTCTCCTTCTGTGTGTTCCCCCGCTGGTGATCGTCACGGTCTTGTACGCCCTTGGCGTTTCTTTGACCGATGCTATTCAGGCCACGCTGTGGTTCGGAACTGCAACGTTGGGCTACTGGGGATTTGTGGCTGGGCGCCGGGCCGGATTTGTCGGTTGGCGAATGGTCGGGGTCGTGGTCGCCGGTCTTTTGGTCGGGGTCGTGATCCTCCTACTTCAGGTCCTTCTCCAGCCTGGTAAGGCCTTCTCGGGGGAATTGCTTGAGCTGCGCCAGCGAGGTCACGACGAATACGGCTGGGGCAACACCCGGCCCGCGAAAGGCTTGTAATCACTTTCATCGTGTCCGATGGTTGGATTTTGCGTCAGCTAGGAGAGGGCTCACGCCACATAGTTGTAACTGTGGGTCCGTCGTCTGGAAGATCGAACGATCCGCATGCTTTGAAACCAACCGACTCGTATCGCAAAAGATTGCCGGGGTTTGAGGATTCGAGGTAAGCAGGCATCTTGACGGCGTCGATGCGGGCGAGATTGGCGGCAAGTAGACCCATTCCAATCCCAGAGCCACGGTGGTCCGTGTGGGTCCCGAGCAGGCTCAAGTAATAGTGGTCACGAGTACGAGGATGGGCAGCCTCGAAGCACTCAAACACGTCCATGATCAGAGCGAAGCGTTCGCCAACCATGTGCTTGAGCATCGACCCGAGCCTGGCCTCATCAACTGCGCTCAGCTCGGGGTATCCGGGCGGCACCCACACGGACACGGCCTCGTAACTCGATGTCATCCATGTCCACTGGTGTTCGATCGCACTACCCACCAGGAGGTGGAACCAAGCAAAGTGCTGGGCCTTGCGGTTTAGTGGATCGGAAAAAGCCCAGCTCCACACCGGATCCAGGTAGAAAGCTTCGGCAAGCGTACTTGCGACCCCCGAGATGTCCGCCGGTCCTGCAATCCGAGCCTTCACGTTTGCGCCTCCACAGCCGACTTGGCTTGGAGCCTAGGCCGGTCAGTGCGAAATCGTCAGCAAGCCTTCGGTTGTGCTGAGCTGAGCGGATGAGCGTGTCCATGTTCACCAGGCTGTGGACATGGACAATCAGCCTCGGGCACAGTGACGAACTCCGTACTGGCGAGCGGACAAATAGGCGGACGGTAGAACGAGCAGGATTCCAAGAGTGAGAAGCACTGCTGTGAACCCGAGGGAGGCCCATTGGGGTATTGCGGAACGCTTCACGACGGCCATTGCCCGCTGAGATCTCGTCTCGTGAAGATGGGAGGTCATGGATGGTCACCACGGAGCACCGTCCACGAGGACCCATTTCGACAGGACTCGAACCGGGGCTCGCAGTCGCCTCGTGAGTGTACTCGGCCCATCGGGGGCGACCTTTTTCCTCTTGCAATCCGACCTAGGGTCTGCGCCGACGTCAGCGCTACAGGGGGGAAGGGTATGAGTTCGATTGCCGGGCGACGCGTGGGCTCCACCTTTACCGCATTGACATTGGCTGCGGCACTCGGTGTTATATGTCCGACGACATCTGCAGCGACACACCAATCGACAACACCGCACCCTTCGCTACCCGATTCGGCCGACGTCGACTTTACGGGTGGAGTCGTGCCACGAGCATCCGCCTACTTCACTCTTGAACGTACCCTAGTCTCTCCACAACTGACCGCTCGAAAAGCGACCTTCACCAACAGGTACGTCGCCCTCGGAGACTCCGTACCCTACGGACACGGCTTGGCCAACCCATACACCACTCCCCAGATAGGAACAGGTAGTGCCGTTTCGCAGGGCCCCTCTCCCAGTGCGTGGCCCAGCCTCGTCAACAAAGCGCTGGGCGACTCCATGAACGTGCGGCAATCCAACTGCGCTCTCACCGGCGACCAACTGTCGATTAGCGGAGCGCAGGCGGCTGCTATGGATGCGGCAATCAGGCCGCAAACGCTAAGCACGGCCGTCAACTACCAATGTCCCGGTGCGAACCGCTCAGTTCAAGGAACCGAGATCTCCAACGACGGGCTTCTCTCCCAACCAGCTTCGCTCGTAACGATCCAGGCCGGAGCCGACGACATCGACTTCGGCGACTGCCTGGCGTATGTATTGACCGATCACGTCCTTGACCATTCGTGCGTCGTGGATGGCGCACCCACCGCAGCGGTAGAAAGTGATCTCGCAAATGTAGAGTCATCGCTCACATCAATCATCGAGAAGGTCAGCCCGGATACTCGGCGAGTGCTGGTGGTCGATTACTACGACCCAGTGCCAAGCCCAAATGATTTCGATGGGTCGAGTTCACATAGCGGTGTAAACGTCGACCCGGTTTGTTTGGGTCTGCAGACCAATGAAACTGAGGCCAATATCGACGGAGTCGTGCTGACTACTGCGCTGAACCAGAGCATTCTCGCCGCAGTGGACACTGCAAAGGCCGCTGGGGTAACCAATGTCGGTTTCGTCGATATCTCGAATCTGGAGCTACATCATGAGATGTGCACAAGCTCACCGGCGCTGTTCTCCGGTGAGCCGATGAGCGACTCCAGTTTTGCTGCTGACTTGTCGACTATCGGGATGTGTGCTGCGCTCAAGCTGGTCCTTGGACCATCGGAGGCAAACGGCCGAACCTGCGTCCGGGCTGCCGCCGACACCATTGACATCCAAAGACACTCGTGGCGGACCGCTCATCCCAACCAGGTCGGCCAACGGGATATCGCCAACGCTGTCCTGGAATCGCTAAATGGATAAGGAACCACGAATGCCCTCGTGGTCCAATTGTGGCTGGCGCTCAACGATGCAAACCTGCATTCGACTACGGATTACCCGTGTGCGACGCCGTCCCTTGACCAACTCACCCCGATCAGAAGGCTACGAGCGCTCCGGGTCGGGTGCTGACCGCAATGTTGCGAAAGCGGGTCCGTATCGCCAGACTTGCTTGTGCGATTGGCTTCGTGGCCCTGGTAGTAGGAGTTGCCTTCGTTGCGTCGAAGGTCGAGCACCAACACTGGCTACGTGCACACGGCGTGCTGATCCATGCAACCGTAAATGGTGAAGTAACAGGCTGTAGCTCGGACGGAAGTAACGCATATGTTCCTCTGACTTTCACCACCTCAGATGGACAGCGAATCCACGTCCACCTTCCCGCTCAGGGCTGTCCGAACCTCTCCGTTGGGTCACGAACCTTGATCTATTACAACCCAGCGCGACCGACCGATGCGATCCTCGAAAACGCACCCGACCTCGACCTTGCAGGCTGGTGGGAAATCATTTTCGCCACTGCCGGGTTAATCTCGCTGATCGTGGGATCTTCGCTGTGGGCCCACGCAAACAAGGCGCTTAGCGCACAAGCTGATACCGCCCAGCTAATCCAAACGGACTGACGGTGCTCTCAGCTCGCCGGACTAATGCCAGCCCAATGCCAGCCCGTCGTGGGTTCAGCCCCGTGAGACTTAGATCCTCGTAATGGACACCAGCCAAGCCTCGGCACCCTCGGGGTCGATGGTGATATCGATCGTTGACGGCTCGATGGAGTCAATGCGCCAGCCCTCTGTAAAGCTCGACTCGATCTCGGCCCTGCTGACTCGTCGTGGTCCCCAATCTCCCGGCTGTTGGTCGCTGAAGCACAGCATGAAGTAGCGGCCTCCTGGCACGATGATCGCCTGAAGGCTTCCAACAAAGCTCGAACGGTCGACGTCCTCGAACACGTGGAATAGGCCGCAGTCCAATACGGTGTCGTAGCGCTCGTTGCGGGACTCCAGCTCCAGGGCATTGGCCACCAAAAAACGGGGTGCAAGATTTCGATCATTGGCCTTGTGCTCGGCAAGCGCTATAGCCCGAGCCGATGAGTCGATCCCGGTCACATCGAGGCCGAGTTGGGCGGCCATCAGTGCGTGCTCGCCCGTTCCGCACCCAATGTCGAGGACCCGACCAACCAACACACCCGAATGCATCAAAGCCAAGAATGCTCGTTGAGGACGTCCGATATCCCAGGGAGGAGTGCCCTGGTAGCTCTCATCAAAGGATGGGTGATCTTCCCTGTTCTGCTTAGGGATATCGGTCATGAGCACACGTTATTCTGATCGTGGAGCCAACCGTCAAAGAGCTGAGCCGCTCTGGCCAGAATCGGATTCACCTCCCACGAGCACCTCTTGGGCTCCGGCCATTGGAGGGCCGATGTGACCGGCTACACGGGGCTCCCTGCGACAGCGACGGGAGAAGCGCCAACTCATGATGACCTGATGCCTATTTGCCGTAGTTCACCTCGTGAGAGAATTGCTCGGTGAGACGAGCACTGCCATGGATACTCGTCGGCCTCGTCCTCGGTGGTGCAGGTTTGGGCATGGGGATTGGAATCTCGAATCAGTCCCCGTCGGCAAAGGCACAGATTTCACAGATCCTTCGAGCAACGGAACGGGCCGGCACCGCACGCTTTACCATCACTGGTCCACTGATCGACCTGGGCTGACGCCATCCTCCGATGCGGGTGAGGACACACGGCGAGCGGTCTCACGTTCGGTGAGCGAAGCGGAGCAAACGGCACCTCGGAGAACGCCGACGGCAGCTTCACCATGGGCTACACCGCGGTTGTAGTTACTGCGAGAACGTCAACTGACCGATCATTCCCGGTCCGGACATCCACATGGATTGAGAGGCTTCAGCGGACTCGGACGCGGCTGCCTCTCGTTGCACACCATCTGGGAGAAGCAGCTCGGCGACCGATCCGCCGTCGTCCACATCGACATGCCGGACCCCCCACCACGTGCGAACGACTCGGGATCGCCGGATCCTTGCAGTCGTGGGCAGCGTCACGGCTTCGTCAGTTCTGAGGACCTTTGAGGCGGGTCACCACCGCGGCTCGACCGCGGGAAACGGCACCAGGGTCGTCGTGAAGGATGGCGACGATGTCAGTCCCGGCAAGGATCACTCCGAGTTCGAAGGCGAGCTGTGCGGGCTCGTCGGCGGCGGTCAGCTCGCCCCTGTCGGCGGCAGCGTGGGCCTCTTGAAGAAGGAGGTCGCGCCATTGCTGCTGAACGCGGGCGACTTCGTCGTGTACGCGTCCAGGCTGCGCTCCTACCTCGGCTGATGCGGCGACGAAGAAGCACCCTCCGGGGAAGACTCGCCGCTCGACGTAGGACAGGTACCCCTCGCAGAGCGCGAGGAGCCGCTCACGACCCGGCGAGGTCGCGGCGAGCGCGGGTCCGACGACTTCGGCGATGAAGTTCTCCCGCGCCGCGTTGATGGTTGCCAGCTGCAGCTCCTCTTTCGAGCCGAAGAGCGCATGAACGCTGCTCTTCGCCACGCCGCTGGCCACGGCGAGCCGACCGATCGACAACCCCTCAAGCCCCTCGATGGTTGCCAGACGCGCCGCATGCTCGACGATCCGCGCCCGCGCCCGGTCCCCCGGTTCCCGGGTTTGCCTGGCTGCTCGTCCCTGCTCGTCTGCCATCTGCTCTCGGTCCTTTAGGACTCCCGTTCAAGGCTAGACGAACGATCATTCATGGTGTACTATACGACCGTTCGTCTAAGGAGGTTGACCATGGCCCAGGAAACGACCACGAGCCACGACTGGCTGGAGGCCGGGGAAGCCTGGGGAGACCGGGCAACCGACTGGGCGTACCTGTGGGAGCCCTACGCCCGATCGGCCAACCGGGCGGTCTTCGACCAACTCGCCGTCGCCGATGGCACGCGTTTGCTGGACATCGCCTGCGGGTCAGGCTTCGCCGCCCACCTGGCGAGCGAGCGTGGCGCAGCCGTCTCGGGCATCGACGCCTCTGAGGGCCTCGTGACCATCGCCCGCGCCCGCACGCCCAAAGCCGACTTCCGTGTGGGTGACATGTTCGCCCTCCCGTTCCCCGACGCGTCCTTCGATGCGGCCACCAGCTTCAACGGGATCTGGAAAGGCTGCGAGGCGGCCTTGCTCGAAGCGCGCCGGGTACTGGTCCCGGGAGGCCGGCTCGGCCTGACCTTCTGGGGCCGGTTCGAGCACCTCGGCCTCATGCCGTACTTCGTGAAGGTGATCGAGCTCTCAGAAGCCTCCCACGCCGCGGCCAACGTGGAACACGGCGACACCCAGAACGTGATCGAGGACATGTTGAGGGCCACTGGGTTCGAACGCCTCGAGCGGGGGACCGTCACCGTCGTCAACGAATGGCCCGACACCGAAATCGCCGTACGCGCGCTCGTCGCGGCGGGCCCTTCGGTTCCGGCGATACGGGCAGTCGGCCTCGACGACTTCTGCGACGCCTTACGTAGCGTCATCGAACCGATGCAGGTTCCTGGAATCGGGATCCGCATCACCTCCGAGTTCGACTGGATCACGGCTTGCTCTCGATAGTCCCCCTTGGCAGACAGCGAGGGCGGTTCGTGCACCGTGCACCACGATCCACGTTGTTGCTGGTCAAGGAATCGGGTGGGCGCTGCGGGACTCGAACCCACGACCTCAGCCGTGTGAAGAGAATCCGAGCGACTCCCCTACCAGCGGAAATGTGGACTGAACTGCACTTTTACCCTTCAGCCATTCGCACTGTTTTGCCCTGTTTTTCGACCTCTGACGGACGAAATACGGACGAAGTTTGAGGGGTTGGCCACTCGCCGGGCTGGCCTGAGTTGGCAGGGTGCTCACGTACCACCCGCAACCCTCCACGACTCCCCCGCCCTTCTCCCCAACGAGCCTCCACCACCCTTATTTGCGCCCCTCGCCTCGGAACTTGATGCAGGGGTGTTTGTGTCGTATCCCCGACCATCTGCGAGCCCCTTGCGGTCTTACAGAACCGAACATATGTTCGTATATCATGGACCGTCAGTTCGAGCTGGAGAACCTGAGGCGCTCCATCGCCATGCTCAGGGTGGGAGCGCCCGCCCTCGATCGAGAGGCGGCTATGAAGCTCGTCAGGGAGCTCCAGGAGCTGGAGAGCCAGATCCGCCGGCTACGGGATGGCATGCAGCGCCTGCTCGACGATCCTGGGCCGTAATGGTCGCCCGAATGGTATTAACCCTTTCCCGGCCTGTCTAGACGTATTGGACGCCTGGGTGGGACCTCAGATCGATCACTAACGGCGAGGATGGGGGGTCCGTGCCCGAGCGTCTGGTCGGCTGGATTTGCAACGAACCCCCGCCCTTCCAGCGCTTGGCAAGCTGTGTCTGATGCAACGGTCTGTGCTTGAGCTTGGGGCGGGCGGCCTTCCATGGCCGCACGGGCTTTCGAACGGTGATTGGTATTACCGCCACGCCGTCCGCCCTGAGGGCCCCAGTCCTGTCGACTACCAGGCGGTTGTCGATTTTCTCGGCTATGAGAGAGCGCATGGACGGATGGTCACCGTGGTTGCCGACCCCCCTCTCGCAGGGTGGGACCAATGGAGGCCTCCACTGGCCCGGCCGCATCCGGGCCTCTATCCCAAGCAGTGCTGCTCCGACGTGTATGGCGAGGGCTGTGGCGGCCGTCTGGTCTGTCATGGCACGACCGCAGAAACGGCCGGCCGCATCCTTCGCCATGGGGCATTGGTCCCTGCCACCGAACGGACTGGCCGCTCTGGGGTGGAACTCGCCCGTGGGAGGACCTGGGGTGAACCGGCGGACTACTTCGAATATGTCATGTTTGCCAACGGCAGCTGCACGGCGCCCGAGGCTGTTGCCTATAGCCACCAGCTGAAAAGGGACCTTGTTCCAACCGATCTGACCCCCGGTTACCCGCCAGCCGTGCGCTTCTACTTCGACTGGACCCAACTGGCCTACAGAGCCGACGCTGGCTTCGACGGAGTCCATCCCGTCAAGATTGCCGGTCAGGTTCCGCTGGTACCAACATTGGTGGCAGCCGTGATCCACATGGTGGAGTGGCCTACCGTGGCGGACTTTGTCCCGCCCGAACTGGCCAAGCGAATGGTCATCCTTGAGATGCCGAGTCCGACCCCCGAAACTTGGGCCACAGCTGCTCTTGCGGCCGCCGAGGAGATGCTTGACGGCTGACGGACGGGCAGCGCCTGCTCGACGACGACGAGCCGGGAGCTACCCCTGGCCCGTCGGGTCGCATTTCAAAAAGGCTCTCCTGGCATCCTTCTTGAACGCGACGACTCCGCTCGGATTGTCATGGGCTTGGATTCTTTCCATGCACTGACCGAAGTCCTTTGGGGGGTTGCTGATGTTTGGGAACGAGACGAGGCACTGGTACCCCCCGTCCATCGACGAACACGCCACTTTCATTTCGGCCCGCCCTACGAGTTTCCCCTCAGAGACCCCCAACGCCGCACCCAGTCCCGTGCCGAGAGCGAGCACACCGAGGAGCAGGTAGGGCGTGAGACCTCGGCTCAGATTCACATCAGCACGCTAATACCCCTCCTCGAGGCCGACCGTTTGCTCTCGGACACCGACAAGTCAACGAAGGGCTCTGGTACCGAATGCGAGCGATGAGTAAACGAGCGCCGTATGCCCCCGCCATCCGCTCAACCTCGCATTCTGGCAACGAGCGGGTGGGGCGAGTCGGGTGGTGTGAAATAGGAGACGCTGTTTGTCACCCATCCTCTGCCCTTCACGAAGGCAAAGTGGAACTTGGCTCTTGTCACGAGTTCATTCATCGAATCGCCATAGACGATGTCCACGTAAAACCGACCGTCGGTCCCTTGCATCGACCCGATCCTCTGATTGGTTAGGACAGCCGCATTAATGTCGGTCCAGGCACCCGATGATCTTGCGCACGACCACGAACCACACTGTCTGCTCCTCTTGCTCTGGCAGCACTGGATTTTGAACCCCACCCGAAGTGAACTCCCTCGGCTCCATACCACCGTCCCAGCCCCAAATCTTGCTATCCGCCGGCGGGAGAATGGCTAGGCCTGATCCCACATTACGGACTCGCACAAAGGCATAAACGCCCTCAGGCCCGTCGTTACTTGCGGGACGGTCGTCGACTGACACGGGACCCACACCAGGGTGCCCCTCCGTTTCCCACTTCCAATCGTGAGCCAGGGTCGGATCGATTGAGTCAGCTGATTACGACCAAGTTCGAGTTGTTCGAGAGCGGTCGCCACGGTGGCCTCCGTCGCTTGAGCCTGTCGCTCCGCCGCCGCCGTCACCTTGTTGGATGCTTTGATTGTCATCGCTGCCACAACGGTTGTTCCGACAGCAGCGGCTGCCAAAATGGCGTTCAAGACGAGGAGTACGTGATTGGCTGTCCACCAGCTAGCGGCGATCATCAGTTTGTATCCTTCGATGACCAGTTGGGAGGTAGTGGGTCAGTTTGAACAGCCCTAGCCCTCACCTAGCTCCGTGGAGGTGACGTTTCCACGATTGTGAGCAAGGAAGCTGGCGCTGGCAGCCGTGAGGTCAGACTTAGGTCCCTCCTGGAACTGCTCACCGCATGAGCAGAGGACCAGAGGCCAGCAGCACTCATAGGTGCTGCCGGATTGCTCCTCGTCGACCTCATGTCCGATAGCCACTCGCAAAGGCTAGCTGTACCCGGTGCGACGAGGGACGGTAATCCCTCGTCGAAGGGCACTCAAAGCGAGGGAATGTACGGGTTGACAAACTCACGTCCCCATGAAGAGGGGCGGCCTCGTGATCAGCAGATTGTCGTTTACGCTCATCACGGTGCTTGCTGCGACGCACTCCACGGCCCCCTGGTACTTCATCATCGTGGCGCTGGCCCTCGCCCTGAGCTTCCGCTTCTTGCGCCGAGGCGGCGGTAGGCGAGGTCCGTTTGCTGGCGGTGGTGGGCCGTTCGGTGGCTCGGGTGGGCGCAGCACGGGTTCAAGCGATCCATCAGACCTCTAGCGGCCGGTGAGCGGGTCGACCCCAAAACGAGGACGTAGCGTGACTTCGTGAACTCGAACCGGGATCTGATGCCCTACTTGCTCCTGGCGCTCCTTTTCGTCGCCACGGAACTGGGCATTGCGTTGGGAGCGTCACAAGCGCCGGAAACGCACACGGCGGCGCCGTTGTCTTCGGTGCCGGTGCCGGTGCCGGCGCCAGGACACTGTACGGAGTCCCCGACTCTGACGGTGTGTAGCAGTAGCGGTGTCCAAGGGTCATCATCGTCCATCGGCATCGCACCGTCCGGCACCTCGCTCCCGACGGGCGTTGAAGCCTGCCTGAACAAGCGACTGGCAGAACTCCCGGAGGGGGCGCCGCAGACGGCGAATGAAACCCTCAGACTGAAGGATCTAGCGAGGATCTTCACCACCTGCGAAGGCCAGCACTAGCGCTCTGGTTCGTGCTCGCCTCCTGAATGCCAAAGTGGAGTTGCCACCAGCGCCCTGAGGCATTCGTGGTGTTATCGGACTTTAGGCAGGGTCGACCGTGAATGACCCTTGCCTGGGGCCCCAACCCGATTTGGTTCCTCAATGATGGGGCCCCCTCGATCACCGCAACTCCCCGCTAGGGGGAAGGAGGACGGCTCGGCCAATCCACGGACCGCCAGATTTTTTGGGGGAGACGGTTGAGGACCTGGGCGACCTTCAATAGCCCAGTTCGGCCTCATGGCGCTTCGTGCCGGGGAGCAGCGCCGATCTCCGCAACTGATGGCAGACGCCTGGCGTCACCGTCGAGCCAAGTTCGCAATGCTGCGGTTGCACGCACGTCGTCTTCGTTGTACTCGAGAAGCCAGTGTCTGGCCGCCGACTGCACGACCAAATCAGGATCGTCGATGGCCTCGGAGTAGCGGACCATGGCTATTCCCCCGCCAGGGTCTTCGACGTGCCAATGAAAGCCGGCCAACTGCGCTACCGCCTTCAACCCAGCTTTCGATCCCGTAATCAGTTGGCGTCGAAAGACGGCGTAGAGGTCCACCCAGTGGTCGGACGCAAGGAAAGTATCGACCTCATCCTCAAGTCCTAGGCGCCGAGCGATGCGTCGCATTTCGCCGTTCTCGGCTCCCTTGTTGTAGCAGTATGCGTAGAGTGACCGGCCAGCCGAAGCGGCGCCTGAGCGCTGGGCGCTCAGCCAACTCCAGAACCTGGTGAACGCATCGAGTTCACCAACCTCAGTCGCCGGGTCCCAGGAAACAAATGGCAAGTACTGGACGGTCGGCCGCTGGAGGTGGCGCTCGGTGATCAGAGCACCCCACAGATACACTCCTCGGCCCACGTTCTCCATGTCGATGTCGATCTCGATGTCCGCACGAGGCACATAGAGTTCATCGCAGCCACGCCGGCGATACGCAACGTGAGGACCCAGGCGTGCCCGTGCTCGATCTATCTGCTCGGGGAGATCACCCATTCCCGAGTCCTCATACAGGAGGGTCTGGTCGGAAATCTCCTGCAAGTCTCCGACGGTTCGGTAGCCCTCTTTGGCGAGTACGGCGATCTGCCGTCGCCTTTTGGGGATGACCTCGGCGATCAGCCGGCTCGGCTCACAGGTGGCTGAGCGCCTAATGAGATCTCCCAGGCTAACTCGGCCTGCGAGTAGCCGAGCGGTGCGGTCATCGAGGGCCGCCAGATCAGAAAGGTTGGTTATTTCACGCTCGTGATGCAGGCGACGCTTTCGGAGGTTCAGACCGGGGAGGAGGCTCAGTTCAGCGGTCTCTTCCAGCTTGGGATAGCACCAGTTGCGCCAACCGCACTCAGGACAGGCATCGATGAGGATGGGCTGGGCTAGCAGTGGCACAGCCGGATCCTCGAGATGCTCGATGGCCGCATCGATCACTCCGAGGCCGTGCGTAAAGGAAGCATCATAAGAGTCCATTGTCGATAGGGGCCCGACGGGTGGGTACTCCAGGTAGTCCGATGGTGCCCACCGGGGAGCGTCCAGGTTGTACCAAGCCAGACAATGTCCGGTTCCGATAATCCCGCCCCACCGACCGCCCAGGACCTCGTGCCCACACGCTTCAAGCATTCGCTGGTAGTGAGCCAGCTGAACCAGATCTCCGTAGATCCATCGTGCCGATGTAGTGCTGTCCGCAGCACCCGTCTGTACCCATGGAGGGACCAGCAGGGAGGCAGCGACTGTCTCCTTGCCGTCTTCGCCGTCGTCCAACACGATGTGATGCTTGACATCCACGGGGACATAGGACCATCGCCCCTTGTCCTTGGGTGTATCGCCGACACGAACAAGCAGGTCGGGCTCACCGACCCGGTGACCCAAGACATCGACCGGCAGTCGCCCACCAATGATTAAACGGGCGCCGTGCAGCATTGCGCTCCCGGTGAGTTCCTCCAAATCGGTCTTCGGGAGCCGGCGGTCCATTTCCACGACACCTGGAACCGACCGCAGTGAATCGAAGACCTCGTTCTCGAAGGCGACGCCGGCATCGGCCAACATCATTATGAACTCCGAGGTCGGGAGGGGCTCGAGTGGCCGCAGGACATCGAGTTGGACTGCTTCGGGACATCGTTTCGCTAAGTAGCCACCCTGCGGCGTAATCGGGCCCGTATTGGATGGCTCCGGCCCGATCACCATCGTGGTGGTGCCGAGGATCGGTCGGGCGGTCTGAGGTGCACGGAACGCATGGCTCCATAGTGGCGGCCCGGTGTGACAGCTATCAGATAACGGTCCAATCGGCTCACAGCGAATACCAGATCGCACCGCTGGAGCTGAGCGTGACGAACCAGCTCATTTGCCATCCCGAAAGCCTTGGCCGTCAATGGTATTCGACATACTTCTTCGGGGATATTTCTGACTCGCCATCCCACTGATAGGCGACCAGAGGACCGCCCTTGACGGCGCTGAAATCGACGCACGCTGTGTTGGTGGTCCAGTCCTGACCCCTTTTTGGCTCCCACCATCGCCAGTAGTGCCCATAGATAACCGGCACGTCGCCGAGGTAGTCATACTCCGCCTCGTCCTTACACTCCTCATTTGGGAGGCGAGGGTAAGGAGCACCTGTCGGCGTCTGCACTCCTGGGGGGATTTCAGCCAGCTGATCAAGGGTCTCTGCAGTCGCATCCCACCAACGAATACGAGCCTCGTGCCTGATGGTGCCGTCCTTGTCCTTAAAGCCTGGCTGTCCGTACTTGGTGAGATTCAACTCCGGCCCCTTGAGTAATACTTCAATCGCATGGTGCTCAGCGGATCCCTTTTGGTTCGCCCGAACGAGGAAATCTGTTGGCATCGGTGTTCCGGGTTCGATCCACTCATCGACCTTTTTGATCAGTTCAACGCTCCAGCAGGCATGGACAACCCGCAGACCCCCGAGATCGAGGTAGAGCGGCATGGATTTGAACCATTCGATGATTTCAGCGCAGAACTCTGCGTGGACCACGACCTGCTCGATGAAGGCCTTGTGCTGTCTTCGATGTTTGTTGTTGTGGCGCCGAATGAACCCTCCGGGGACCTCAGGGTACGGCGTCCAATACGAAATGGCGTTGAACTCGTGATTACCCATCACGATCTGACCGGTTTGTGCTTCAACCATTGCCCGGACCAGTTCCAACGTCTCGACCTGCTGGGTACCCCGGTCGATTAGGTCACCCACGAAGATTGCTTGGCGCTCCGGGTGCCGGTACACGCCATCCCGCTTCTCATACCGGAGCTTCAGGAGTAGCCCCTCCAGCTTGTCGGCACAGCCGTGGACGTCGCCAATGATGTCGTAACCCGACATGTACTTGATTGTCTCACCTATTCGAGCCATATCGAGAATGGCCACGGCTGATCCAGGTGCCCGTTCTCAACTTAAAAGGCCGTAGCCAACAGGTATTATCTTCTTTGAAGTACATCCGATTGTGAATGGCGCCTGCCTGGGGCCCCAACTCGATTTCCGACGGCGATAATGGGGGGCACGGCGAGATTGGCATCTTTTTAGAATCTTCGGCCTCTATCTAAGAGTGGCAAAGACTAGTACGGTCCTGCTGAAGGCCCGGTTTGGCAGGACGACCACTATTTGGTTGCCGCCCCGTGCAGGCTTGACGCCTTTTTTGTATCAAAGAAGAGGTGCATCATGACTGCAAAAGCGGCCGCAGGGCTCGAGCCACGGTTGAGCGGTGGCAATCCGGGACGGGTCAGGACCGGTAGGACACGAATCGTCCTGCTGGCAGTCTTCGGTCTCTTGCTGGCCGTTCTCAGCCCACTGGTAATCGCAGGGTCAGCCGCCTCGGCGGCGACCGCCGTGTGGGGGACGCCGACACAGATCCCGTCCCCGCCCACAGATAAAGGGGCGACCTTTACCTCAGTGAGCTGTAGTGACCCTCTCGATTGCACGGCGGTCGGGTACACCGGACAGAGTGTCAACTATGAAACCGACGGTTACGAGGGAACCCAACCCATCGCCGTCACAGAGACGGGCGGGGTGTGGGGTAACCCGGAGCTGCAACCCGTTGGGGAACTTGCATCCGAGCAATGGAACTCGGTCAGCTGCACGAGTGCCGGTAACTGCGTAGCAGTCGGGGAGAGCCGATGTGGGTGTGCGAGTGGAGCGGGTGGCCCGTTGTACGCCAACGAAACAAACGGGGTGTGGAGTCCGGTCGAGGGCTTCTCAGGCACAACCGGATCTCAAAGTTCAATGAACAGCGTCAGTTGCCCCTCTCTCGGGAACTGCGTGGCGGTTGGCCAGGTCGGCTACGCCGAGTTTTCCGGTCCGAGCAGTGCCGCCGGAGCGGTTGAAACGAACGGAGTGTGGGGACCGGATACCCCCGACATCGGTGACACAGCGTCAGCGACGGCTCCCCTGGTGGGCGTGAGCTGCGTGGCGGTCGGCTTCTGCTACGCCGTCGGACAGGACATGTTCAACCAGCCGTACGTGACGGTGTACGAGTCTGGGACATGGGGGAACGTAAAGGTCATCAGCCCCGTCGAGAACAGCGTTGTCACCGGGATTAGTTGCTCTCCATCGAACGTCTGCACGGCTGTTGGCAATGGCACGTACTGGGTCGGGACCGACAACGTGTGGGACACCTACTCCTTCGGGATCTTCGCCATGAGTGCCGTTAGTTGTACTGACGCCACCGACTGCACCGCTGTCGGTTCAGGTGGCTACGCCACCGAGACGGCTGGGGTGTGGGGAGCACCGACAGCGTTCGCCGGATTCCCGGTCGGACCCTCGTCGGTAAACGGTGTGAGTTGCACTGACGCCACCGACTGCACGGCGGTCGGCTATGACGGCGGCACCCTTTACGTCGACGCACAGCCGTTCTACGTGACCAGCCAGCCCAAGACGGACCAGACACCGCTTACGGTCACCTCGACGAGCGGAGTCTACGGCACGCCGCTCGCTCTCACGACGAGCGGTGGCTCGGGTACGGGCGCCGTCTCGTACATCGTCACGAATGGCACGGCCTCGGGCTGCGCCCTTTTCTACGCTGCACTCACATCGACGAGCGCTGGCACGTGCATCGTTACGGCGACGAAGGCCGGGGATGCTGACTACAACCCGACCTCCTCTGCGCCGACCACTGTCACTTTCAGCAGGGCCAACCAGGCCCCTCTCACGCTCACATCGACCAATGGAGGTTCTGGCACACCACTGCCCCTCACGTTTAGCGGCGGTTCGGGCACCGGGGCTGTCTCGTACGCCGTGACCGACGGCACGGCAACGGGCTGTCTGATCGCTTTGGATAGCACGCTCAACGCAACGAGTGCTGGTACTTGCATCGTCGTGGTGACGAAGGCCGGTGACGCCACCTACAACGCTGCCTCCTCATCACCGACCACCGTGACCTTCAGCGCTCCGCCTCCTCCTGCCCCGACTCCGACACCCACGCCAACTCCGCCTCCCGTCGTTACGTCCCCGACAACCACGCCCAATCACGGCTACTGGCTGGTCGGCTCTGACGGCGGCATTTTCACCTTCGGCTCAGCGCAGTTCTATGGCTCGACCGGCAACCTGCACTTGCAGCGCCCCGTGGTCGGCATCACACCGACAGAAGGCGACCTGGGCTACTGGCTCGTCGCCAGTGACGGAGGGATTTTCTCCTTTGGTAACGCCGGGTTCTACGGCTCAATACCGGGGTTGGGCATTGCGCCTGCCGGGTCCGGCCTGCCTCACAGCCTTAACGCTCCTATCGTGGGCATGGTCCCATCCTCTGACGGAAATGGCTACTTCATGGTGGGGGCGGACGGAGGGGTGTTTACGTTTGGCGACGCCAAGTTTGAGGGCTCGTGTCCATCAATCGGTGGATGTGCAGGCGGCGCAGCGGTTGCCGTGATGCCCGACGCCACGGGCAACGGCTACTGGGTGGTCACGGCGGGCGGCGACGTGCAGCCCTTTGGTGACGCCGCCGCTTACGGCGGTCCTGGCCCAGTCGGTGGACCAGTCGTCGCAGCTGTACGCACGCCCGATGGTGGTGGTTACTACGTCCTGTTTGGAGGTGGGGAGGTCTTCGCCTTCGGCGATGCTGTGTATCGAGGTGGCGCCTACGGCGAGGTCGGAGGATACGACCCGGCCTCCACTATCTTCACCACGGCAGACAATGGCGGTTATTGGATCGTCTCAGCCAATGGATCTGTCATTACTGAAGGTGACGCACCGTATGAGGGCGGCGCTAACGAGCTTCACTTGAACGGTGCGATCATCGCCGGGACGGGGTGGTAGGGGTCGGGTTCCTGACTGTGAACATCTGAAGCGGCTAGTCGAGGACGTTCGTAATGGCTCACCTGCGGAGAAGTAACTGGTTGTGTCGGCGTAAGCGGATGGAACGCACGGCTGGCGCTCGTTCCTGCATCCAATTGGTGGCAATGGTGGCCACTACATTTGCCGTCGTCGCAGCGGGATGGGGTCTCGTAAGTGGCTCAATGACGGCGGCGTCGGCTGCTGTGGTGCGCAGTTCGGACCTCTCCCCTCATGGGGCGTTCGTACCCAACACTCCAGATAGCGTTGTGGGCATCTCGCCGACGCCGGACGACGAGGGCTACCGCACCATTACGGCGAACGGCTTTGTGGCCGGATACGGAGATGGTTTTACTGCGTCAGAACCAGTTGGGAATTCGGACGTGGTTGTCGTGGTCGGTATCGCCGAAGCTAGCGACGATCCAGGGGGGTGGTGGACGGTAACGAAGGATGGCGGCGTGTTTACTGTCGGGGATGCGCCCTTCTACGGCTCGATGGGCGGAGTGTCTCTCAACGCACCGGTTGTGGGCATGGCCGCTACTCCCGACGGCGGTGGCTACTGGCTCGTGGCGGCTGATGGTGGTGTTTTCAGCTTCGGCGACGCACACTTCTACGGATCCACTGGGGCGATCAAACTGAACCAACCCATCGTCGGCATGGCGCCCACGCCCGACGGCGGTGGCTACTGGCTCGTGGCGGCTGATGGTGGTGTCTTCAGCTTCGGCGACGCAGCGTTCTACGGTTCGATGGCCGGGACAAAGCTCAATGCGCCAGTGGTGGGGATGGCGGCCAGCGTGTTGGGCGGCTACTGGCTCGTTGCGGCTGATGGTGGTGTCTTCAGCTTCGGAAATGCGCCGTTCTATGGCTCGATGGCCGGGACGAGGCTTAATGGGCCAGTGGTGGGGATTGCAGCGACTTTGAACGGCATGGGCTATTGGTTGGTGGCTACCGACGACGGCGTCTTCACGTTCGGAGACGCTCCATTCTTTGGGCCTACGACCACTACCCCTTCGTCGTCATCAGTTGCCTTCGTTCAGGCCGACGACACAGGCACCATTAACGGGAACACCACCAGCATCAGTAGTGGCCACTCCAACCAAGTGCTCGCTCACGACACCGGGATCGGCCACTCTGTCGTTCTCATGATCCAGACCGATACCGACCCCGGCACCGAGACGGATACCGTCACCAGCGTCTCCTCAGGGATGGGCACCTTCCAGTTCGTCAACTCGTACAACGATCTTGCCGACTTCGAGATATGGGTCTGCACGGACACGACCGGCGCTGCCGACACGGTCACGGTTACCACGCCAACCAATGCGTGGAACGCCTTTGCCGTGGAGTTCAACGCTCCCGCCACTGGCTTCATGAACGGTGGTGGTCAGGTCGTCAATCTGCCCTACCTCGGTAATCAGAGCTGGACCGTTTCACCCGGAGCGGCTGGAAACATCGCTGTTATAGGAGTCGACACCCTCGACGCCTACACAACCGGGCCTGCGGCACCCTGGACGTACTACAACTCGGGGTACTGGTCGTTCTTCAACGGAACCTCGGCTGCTTGGCAGGTGGCTCCGTCATCATCTCCTCTCACTGCCACCTGGGTTACAGACGGAGGAGAGAGCAGCTCTCAGGGTGTGGTGCTTGAGTATTAGGAGGCAACATGAGAATGTGATGTCGCCAGACTTCGACGCCCGAAGCCCCGAGGTCGAAGCCCTGATCGCTAACGATGGACCCTCGGGCCGTTCTCGCCCCTCTGTCACGGGCACGCAGATGCTGAGGCTGGTCTTCATATCGAATCGTCTCCATGAAGAAGTCATGCCACTCCAGGGGGATGCATGCGGCGGCCATTCGCTAAGCCTTGCACCTGTTCGCCGGGCGAAATAAGCGGTAGTGACTGTAACGTAACCAACCATGGCCGCCGACCACGTAGCGCCCATTCGTCGGAGAACGTTGGTTTGGGTGGAAATCGGTGCCCTGGCGTGTTTTGCGGTTGGGATCGGATTGGCGATCGGACTTACAGGTGGATCACCGTCAGCGAGCCACATCAGTGCGGCGAGCACCCAGAAGGATCGGAGTTCGCCCTTTACGACCATAAGCGTTCCGACGAGCACTGCCTCGGCAGCCCCTGTAGCGACAACATCTGTCCCGCCCAGCACTGTTCAAACACGAGACACTGTTGCCACTAGTTCGGCGAGCACAACTCCTCCTCCGACCACTTCCTTACCGACAACCACCACAACCCTGCCAAACGGTCCTATTACGCACTACATAATCGGGAGGCCCTTCACCAACGGCACTATTTGGACATTGCCCTTGGGTGAGCAGACTCCGACGGCCAATGCCCTTGAGTGCGAGGTTCAAGGTTCTACCACCTGGCAAATGTGCAACTACACCGTCGTAAGTGATCCGACCGGTGGCGTCGACTGGACGGTTCTAGACACATTGCATGTGAATATCGAGTTCCAAGCGCTAACGGTGATCTACCCAAGTGGACAACCTGTCGTGAGGGATATCTGGGTCTTCTCGCCGTCGAGTGGGTACTGATTGCGAACGATCGGGCTCATCCAGCCAGAAGGCCAACGGTGTTATTCGATTACCCGTGCGCTTGG
This sequence comes from uncultured Acidimicrobiaceae bacterium, assembly GCA_963779735.1. Taxonomy (GTDB): domain Bacteria; phylum Actinomycetota; class Acidimicrobiia; order Acidimicrobiales; family RAAP-2; genus Bog-473. Next base: position 995,582 of record CAVZZJ010000004.1, on the reverse strand, counting down.
CGGTACACCGCACCTGCCGGAGTCCCATGCGTATTCAGCATCCGTAAGGATGGGGGGGTCATTCATTGCTACAACGAGTTACCACCTATGTCATGAAGTCGCTGTTACGTATCGACCACGAACGGGATGTGCAGCGACTTGGCCGCCTTCTTTTTGGCGTGTTCTCCTCGGCGGTCGTACCGGGCAGTCGTATTGACGTTTGCAATGACCGACGATCTGCTGCACCACAGAGATGTCGACCCCGGCATCGAGGAGGTCGGACACGCATGACGACGGAGCAGAGGAATACCGAGCTGGGCGAGGCTCGATGGGGCCTCCTGGGTCGACGGATTCACGCCCTCGAACACGCTGCCGACGCATTAGACCCCCGTTAGGCACGGCCCGGCGGTCTGCAACGCCGACTGGCCGATGATTTTTCTTCGTGTAGAGCGTCACAACACCATGCAGAACCCAACAGAGGAGCGACCATGGATGGTGCACTGGATATAGAAGGAGAATGATGTAGTCACACGATCGAGGAGGTTGACCCTATGGCAGCGCTACCTGAAGTGCCCGACATGCGGCTGGAGCTTGTACCAATACCAGTGTCCGATGTCGACCGGGCGAAGGCGTTTTACGAGCGGGTTGGATTTGGGAATCTGCACGACACCCAGGTCACGGACACGATGCGGGTTGTTCAGTTCACGCCGCCGGGATCGAGCTGCGCCATTGTCTTCGGTACTGGAATGGGCCCGATCACCGATATGGTGCCAGGCTCGGTAAAGGGCCTTCACCTCGTAGTGGAGGACATGGCTGCGGCCCGAACCGCCCTTGCGGCACGCAACGTCGAACTAAGCGACGTTGATGACATGAGTGGGGTTCTCTACTCATACTTCAGCGATCCAGACGGAAACATGTGGGCCCTGCAGCAGTGGCCCGCCGGTTTTCAGGCATAGCCGAAGCGAGGAGACATACCGGCCGTCCAATCGAGTGTCGGATGAGCGGGGCCTCCCTGCCCACTTCGCCGGATGGTGCGCATGGGTGCTCACCCTCGTCACTTTGGTCCGTAGAAACGACCAACCCAGTCAAACACCACCGCAGAACGACCATCGGGCAAACCTTGTATCTCGCTCGTACGTAGGTAGCGATGCTGCTGGCCATCGGTCATGACGACGCACAGTTCATCAGTCTCCCTTTCAATGGGGTGTTCTTGCCCATCCATGGGGCCAAGATTGAACACTGCGGTTTCTGCGGTGTCGCTCTCGAGAGATTGGGGCATAGGCAACAGAATCCCAGAGGACATCTCCCGTCGCAATGCGTCGCCCCGAGCGCCGGGAACGTGCGTGGCTGTTCGGCACTTGGGCCCGATTTACGACCCCCAAAACCAGTTCCGTCGTCGATCCGAGAATGCAAACATAGGGGGTGTGGACCGGTCCTTTGAGTTGCTGATCGCAGAGGCGGAGACCGCTCCGATCGTCGGATGGAACTTCGACTGGCTGAACGGCCGTGCAACCGAGGAGAGACCATCGTGGGAGTACTCCCGACTACTCGCTGAGCGCTACCGACATGCGGATAAGGTCCTGGATCTGCAATCTGGTGGCGGAGAAATGCTCGCAGCGCTCCCTCATCTGCCAGCGTTGCTCGTGGCGACCGAGGGCTACCGTCCGAACCTCACTGTGGCCGCTCAACGGCTCGGACCATTAGGAGTGCACGTCGTCGGCACCGACGATAGACACGAGCTGCTTCCGTTCTCCGATGCCGTCTTTGACCTAGTCACGAGCCGCCATCCCATCACGACGTGGTGGAAGGAGATCGAGCGGGTTCTTCGGCCCGGTGGCTCGTATCTGTCGCAGCAGGTAGGGCCGAATAGCTTGAGGGAACTCAGCGAATACATCATGGGGCCGTGGCTCAAAGGTTCGGCCAGAGATCCACGTCTAGCGGAGCAGCAGGCCGCTGACGCCGGACTGGTGGTCACCGACCTTCGGGAGGAGCGACTACCGACGGTGTTCTACGACGTAGGCGCTGTCGTTTACTTCCTGCGACTCGTCGTTTGGATTGTGCCGAACTTCAGTGTCAAGCGTTACCACGATCGACTCTGGTCCCTACACCAGCAGATAGAGCGGGAGGGACACTACGTCGCCCACGCCAGCCGGTTCTTGATTGAAGCTTTCAAGCCAAAGTAGCCCTGCCTCCCGACCGCCAGGCTGGGGTGCGGCTGCTCGGCACTTATGCGCTAGCTCAACGTGCCAGGGTCGTCAGGATCTCTTGACAAACCCCTCCAGGATCCGCATTATTGAAACCTTGACGAAGTCATCATTCAGTTGGGAGCGCTGGGAGGCCCTGCGGACAAGCGCCGACCCAGATCCGATGGAGGTTCTTGCCGCTATCGCATCGTTCCAGCAGTATTTCAAGGCCATTGAACGCCAAGCCATCCAGGCAGCACGGGCGCAAGGGCATTCATGGCAGGAGATCGGAACCATTCTTGGCAAGTCCAAGCAGTCGGTCTGGGAGCGGATCGGCAGGACCCTCCCCGAGGAAGATGCCGACAAGTTCTTGCGTTTTGCGAACAAGGCCCAAGAAGCGAGATTCAAGATCGGACTTGACCCCACCTAGGTGGAGGGTGTGTCAAGTGTGTCAGTCCCGCTGGTTTCTAGCCCGGACGCACTGGCAAAGCCTCGTGGTTCTCCGAGGCCACCTCTTTTCACAGGGTGATCGCAAGCGTTATAGACACCAACGACAAAGTCCGCTGCTCGTGACGGGGCGTTGCAAATGCCGGGTCCTCTGCCATCAACGTTGACGCTCCCCGACTGGCGCCATACCGGCGGCATTGTGCGTGACCATTGGCGGTATTCAACGGTGCAGGCGGGGAATCTACCTCTCCAGTGTGTTTGCCTCCTACTAGGAATGCTGCGGATGTTTACCTCCTGCCTCATTTGTTTGCCCGCTGAGATCTCGTGAAGGTGGGAGGGGTAGGGATCCCTGTTTACCGGCTGTCGGTGCGGCCGGCGGTTACCTCTTGTTCCGGCGACGGGCGACCGATGAGCGGTATGCAAGTCCGGTCATGTAAGACTTGCGAGCCGCTTCGGCTCGTCGTGCTCTTTCGGCGGGAGGAAGGACACCATCGGGGTCCACCTCACGCTCAAATCGATCGAGAAAGGCCTTGCGGCCATTGACGGTCGTCTCCTTCGGATCGTGCTTTGCATGCATTGCATAGGCACCAATCCGTGCCCTGAGAATGCTCTGTTCGGGGGTCAGAGGCTGCCTTTGGGTCATGCCTACAAGGCTAAGACGCCGAACCTTATGAAATATGGATTTGAGCTATTGCGAGTCGATGACGAACGGTACGTGCAGCCACTTGGCCGCCCTTCTTGGCGTGTTCACCACGGCGGGCGTGCCGGGCGGTAGTGACCATTTTCAACCGTGTTCCTGACCTGTCGGCTTGTGCTTACACGCACAAGCGTGGGAGTTCTAAACGGTCTTGCTCTTACTGCGACCCCACGGTTGATGGTGTCCGTTGACGCCTCGGCGAGCCGGTAGTACCTTCCCCAACATGTCAGGTGGTGAAGCACTCGGAATCCTCCTCGGTAGCGTGGCGGGTGGGCTGGTGATCATTGCGATCTTGGTCCGTCACCCGATCCGCTGGCCGCACTACAACTAGCCTCGGGGGGGGACACGTTCCCCCCTGTGCTGGAGTACCTGGGATCACAGGTGCTCCGTTGATGTTCCATGCACCACGGCCGCTTGAATGGCCGCTACCTCAGCGAGCATCCAGGACTGGTAGTCGTAGCCGGGGGTGGGCATTGTTTCGTACACGCCGACAACGGGCACCCCGGCCGTTTGTGCGGTCTCTCGTATCGACGTCGTGAGCGAGTCGACAACCTGCTGGTTGTAGCAGAAGACCTTCACCATGTGCTTAGTGAAGAACCCGTTCTCGAGGGTGATGTCCTCGGGGGCGGGGTCGACGCCGTTCATGATGTCGGCCTGGAAGACGAACGGGGTGAGGTTCTTCATGCCCATGGCGGTGAGCAGGTAGTCGGCGACGGGTTCCGTTGTTGCCACGGCCGTGCCGGCGTATTTAGCCTTGAAGGTCGCAATGGCGCTGAACCATGACTTCAGTGAGGCGTCGAACGATTGCAATCTTTGCTCGAAGTACGCCTTTTCACCCGGGTCGAGTTCCGAGAGATCCGCAGCCATCATCTTTGCGACCGCCGGCATGGTCTTTGGGTTGTACCAAAGATGGGGATTCGGCGTGTCGTCGGGGAGTCCCAGGACGTGCTGGACGACGATAACCTTGCGCCTGGGATTCGGTGAGGCGGATTCGATGTCGTTCATGAACCCGTCGTAGCCGACGCCGTTCTGCACGATCAGCTCGGCGTGGCTCACCTCCTCGGCCACGCTCGTGCTCGCCTCGAAGGTATGGGGGTCCGTGTTGGGGTTGTTGAGGATGGAGGAGACCTTTACGTACTCGCCCCCGATCTGGCCCAGCACATTGGCGTACTCGTTCTCCGCCCCGATGGCGTTGATCACGACGGGTTTGGCGCCGCTCGCCGAGGCGGGGGGGTGCCGCTGGCAAGGAGGAGGGTGGTGACGCCCAGGAACGCCGCTGCCGCCGTACGTCGTCCGAGAGACCGTGACTTGTGAAGTGATCCTGATGCTCGCCATAGAGTGCTCATCTCCAGAACGTAGAATGAGACTGAGTCTCATTACAAGTAGGATTGAATCTCACTTAAAATGAGACCGGCGTGCTCCTATCGGTCGGAAACACGCAGCCCGTACGCCCAATCGGGATGGGTGTCGGCGCAGCGCCTGTCCTGTGGCTAATCGGTCCAGTCAGTTCTTTGAGGACCCCGTAACCGGGTGCCTGTCGATGTCGCCACTCGTTGACAGTAAGTACCAGGTGCCCATGTCCTCAGCCTGGCCGTTTGCCTGACCCTGCGTGTCGCCGATGTAGAGGTAGAGGGGCCAGCCGTTGTACGTCATTTGCAACGAACCATTTTTCCTCCTTGTCGTGCCGAGTAGGGCGTCATCGATACCTCGACCGGCGACGGGGTGTCGTACGCCGCTTGGCAACAGGAGCGGTGGCCAGTCATTAGCGCACACGCTGTAGCACTTCGATGGCCCCCGTAGGTCGGGCGTATACATGTAAAGGGTGTAGCCCGCTCCATCGGCGAGCACATGACCAGGTCCTGGAATATCGGTTGAGACCACGGCATAACTCTTGACACCATTGCTCGACGTTGCACAGCCAGTGAGCAACGTGCATGACCCAACAAGGATGGCGAGCACCAACCGTCGCCTTGCACCTAGGATTGTGGCGGGCTCACTCATGGCAGTTCTGATTGTCTCGCGCGATGGCCTGCTATTGGGCTCACCCGCTGGACGTGGGTAGCCCCGAACCGAGCATCGGTATTGTGCGTGACCCTTCCGCACGAAGGAGGCAGCGGGCGCACCCACTCTCCAGCGGACTCAGCGGACAGCGGATGGCAGACCGTTGTGTCGGTGTGTTGATAAGCTCGGTTGGGCGAAACAAAAAGGCCCGCTCGAAGGGGACCGAGCAGCCCACTGGAATCTTCTCCTAACTCTGGATTATCCGATCACCCGGAGAATTACCCGTAGACGGCACCTGCCGGAGTCCCATCTGTAATCAAGGGCATGAAGATGGGGGGTGCACATAGCCAAACAGCATGACCACATCTGTCGGCAAGGCTGTTACAGATGGTCACCATGAAGTTGACCATGCATGATGTCGATCGCCCTAGAGCGGAAACCCCTGGCGACCCCATCCCATCAATGCATGCTCGTGCAGCCAGTCGAATGCGGTGATGGCCCTTATCTATCTTGGGCTCACCCTCCGGCGACCATCACAGCGTAGGAGGTGGGAGGAGCTCGGCGAGAAGCGCCTCTACTCGGCGCCCTATCTCGTCTCGGATCGGTCGAATTTGCTCTAGCGACATTTCGGAAGGGTCCTCGAGCTCCCAATCCTCGTATCGCTTGCCGGGCAAGAGCGGACACGCATCACCGCACCCCATCGTCACGACCACGTCGGCTGCTCCGATGAACTCGTCGGCCATGGGCTTGGGGAACTCCTCGGAGATATCGATGCCGAGCTCGGCCATCGCCGACACGGCGCTCGGGTTGATCTCGCTCCCCGGCTCGGAGCCCCCTGACCAGGCGATGGCCCGGTCCTTGGCCAGATGGGTGAACCAACCCAGTGCCATCTGGGACCGTCCGGCGTTGTGGACGCACAGGAAGAGCACGGCAGGGACCCTTGTACGAGTCTGGTCGGCGGCCTGGACCAGAGCCTTCAGACGCTGTGTGGCGAATCTCTTGGCGCCCACGACCAGGTACTCCTTGATCCTGGCCGTGGCCGCCAGCTCGTCGAAGCTGTCCTCCAAAAGGGCCATGATCGTCTCTTGGCCGAACACCCCTTTGAACTTGGCCTGGAGATCCTGGGCGACATGCTCAAGTGCCGTCCTTTGACCCGGAGTCATCAAGCTTGTATCACTCATCTTCCATCCCCTTTCGTTGGCATCGACTCGACATGACCCGACGCCTTTTCATCCACCCCCGACGTTTCGGCGCTGCGACTCGGCGGCTCTGACCCACGCCTGCGCCCCGGCTTGGACGGCGTCCCAGGGACTACCGAGAGGCGGCGTGTACGAGAGATCGAGGTCACTGAGCTCGTCCACGCTCATCTCGTTGAAGATGGCCGTGGCGGCAATGTCGATGCGTTTGGCCACTTCGGCGTGGCGGTGACCGAAGAGCTGGAGGCCGAGCAGGCGACCGGTCCTGCGGTCGCCGGTGTAGCGCATGATGATCCGGTGGCTGCCGGGGTAGTACGCCTTGTGGTCGTCGGCCTCGGACTCGACGGTCACTGGGTCGAAGCCTGCCGCTAGCGCCTCGTGGTCTCGCAGACCTGTCCGGGACGCCACCATGTCGAAGACCTTGACCACCTGTGTCCCGAGGCTGCCGGCGAACCTGCGATCGCCCCCGAGGGCATTCTCGCCGGCCACCCGGCCCTGTTTGTGGGCCGTGGTCCCAAGGGGCAGGTAGGTCAGGCCCATCAGACGGTGATGGGTCACTACGCAGTCTCCCGCTGCGAAAACGCAATCGAGGTTGGTCCGCATCGTGGGGTCCACGGCGATGGCACGGCCAATGCCCAACTCGACGCCCGCCAACTCGGCTAGGGCGGTGTCGGGGCGCACGCCCACCACGACCAGGACCATGTCGGCGTAAGTGCTCATCCGCCCACCCGAGACGTCGGTCGCATCGACTTGGAGGCGTCCGTGGGACCCGGCAGGTGCCTTGGCGATCCGCCTGACAGTGGTGGAAGCCCTCACCACGATGTCGTGGGAGGTGAGCTCAGATTTGACCCTGGCACCCAGGCTCGGGTCTACAGTCGGGAGTACCTCGGGGAGCTGCTCGAACTGGGTGACCCGTAGGCCCCGTAAAGTGAGGCCTTCGGCCATCTCGAGGCCGATGTATCCGGCGCCGACGATCACCGCACTCGCTGGTTGGAGATCTTCGATCGTGCGCATCAGCTCGAAGGTGTCGCCCATCGAATGCAAGAGATGTACGCCGTCGGCCGGACCAAGTGCGTCGTCTCCTTCGAGGCCCTTGATGGGCGGGCGGACCGAGACCGCCCCGGTGCCCACGACGAGTTGGTCGTAGGCGATCTTGTCCACGCCCCCTGACTCATCGACGACGTGGAGTGTGCGTCCCTGCACGTCGATCTTGGTGGCCAGGGTGTTGAGCCGGACCTGCATCCCCGTGGCCTTGAGGTCATCGAGGGTGCGGTGCGCCAGGTTGCGCCAGTGGGTGACCTCGCCCGAGACGTAGTACGGGATGCCGCAGATCGAGAAGTTCGGATAGGCGTCGGCGACGACGACGGTGACCTCGGCCGTCGGGTCGAGCTCTTTGGCCCGGAGGGCGGCGCTGATCCCGGCGTCGCTGCCGCCGATCGCTACGAGGTGCATGGATGGTCCCTTCGGGGTAAATATTGCGAATCGGGATTGGTGCGAGCCTGATCAGTGGGTCTCAAGGTCGTTCTCGCTGCGCAGGTGAGGCTCTATGACGTCGGCCGCCTCTGCCCGGGTCATGCCGGGATACAGGCCCTTGATCAACCCGAAGGCCAGCACGCCTCCGACGATCTGGGCGGTGATGAAGTTCGGGACCGACGAGGGGGCGATACCGGCGAAGCTGTTGGAGAACATGCGCCCGACTGTGATGGCCGGATTGGCGAAACTGGTCGAGCTGGTGAAGAAGTAGGCGGCGCCGATGTAGGCCCCGACCGCCGCCGGGGCGAGATGAGACCGCCCCGAGCGTGCGAGGGCGAAGATCACGAGGATCAGTCCCACGGTGGCGACGACCTCGGAGAGCCAGTGCGGTCCACTCGCTCGGTGCTTGGTCGAGATGGAGATGGCGGCCTCGGAGAACATCACGTTGGCCAGGATCGCCCCGCAGACGCACCCGACGACCTGGAAGGGCAGGTACGCAGCGGCGTCCTTCCACTTCAAACCCCCGAATCCGGCATCGACAAAGGAGACGACCGGATTGAAGTGTCCGCCCGAGATCGGGCCGAACATCAAGATGATGGCGAACAGGCCGGTAGCGGTGGCCGCTGCATTCTCGAGAAGTTCGAGACCGATGTTGCCCGGTGACAGGTTCTGGGCAGCGATGCCCGAGCCGATGACGATGGCCGCCAGGAAGGCGCTGCCCAAGAACTCGGCGAGTAGGCGCCGCCACAAGACTGTGTCCCTCACCGGCCTGTCCCCCGATCGCCGTCGCTGCTTAGCAGCAGGGCGAGCCGACCTGCGACGAACCCACCGCCATTGGGACGCTCCCGACTGCCTCGGGGACGCAGCAGGACCCGTCGCCGGCAATGCCTGTCTCTGCCGGAGCATCGGCTATCACGGTGTAGATCTCCCAGGGGGCGCCGTCGGGGTCGCTGACCCAAACCTTGTCCTGGACGGCGTAGCAACACGTCGTCTGCTCCTCGACCTCGGTCTCGAGGCCCGTGTCGATCAGGCGTCCCGTCGCTATCGTCACCTCGTCGGCCGTTTCGACCTCGACCCCGAGGTGGTTAAGTGCGCCGGCCACGCCGTGGCCCCGTGCGGTGACGTCCTCCATCAAGACGAGTTTGAGCGGCGGGTCCGCTAGGGCGAAGTTGGCGTAGCCCGGCTGGCGTTTGGCCGGCTCGGTCTCGAAGAGCTTTGAGTAGAACTCGACGGCTTCGTCGATGTTGCTGACGTTCAGTGCGAGTTGGACCCTCGACATTGTGACCTCCCTATAGTATTGATCGCAGTCGATGGATCGAGTATTGCCGATACATCGACGGATGTCAATATCGTTTAGAAGAGGTGACCCGTGAGCAAGCCGGCAGCTACAAAGGTCCGATCGAGCGAGTGCTGCGCATCCGTTCTCGCTGCACCCCTTGACACCGCCGACGCCGCCGAGCTGGCCAACGGGTTCAGTGCACTGGCGGACCCGGTCCGGCTGCGGGTACTGAGCATCCTCGCCGCCTCACCAGAGGGAGAGGTCTGTGTGTGCGACTTCGTTGAGCCTTTGGCGAAGAGCCAGCCCACCGTCTCACACCACCTGAAGATCCTTAGCGAGGCTGGTCTCGTGCAGGGCGACCGGCGAGGCAAGTGGGTGTGGTACTCGCTTAACCGTGATCGTCTGGCCGAGCTCCGAGCGGCCATCGACACCTGAGGCCCACGGCGGGTTAAATACGACCGTTTTCGACTGGCGGAGGCGGTTTGGTGATCATCTCGATCTTTGGTCCGTCACCCAATCCGCTGGCCTCACCTCGAGGCTAGCTCCCTCGAGGGGGAACACCCGCCTTCCCCGTGCTGCAAACGACCGACTAGACACTGTGAACGGGGTTATCCCATTACGTCATCGTCGTTCCCTGCTCGGCACCTGCCGGAGTCCCATCGCCACCAGCAACCGTGAGGATGGGAGGGGTCTTTCATGGTCACGACCAAGTGACCACCCATGGCACGGCTTGTTTGCGCCCTCTTCGTTACTGGTCGACCACGAAGGGTACGTGCAGAGACTTGGCCGCCCTCTTCTTGGCGTGCTCTCCTCGGCGACCATAACGAGCGGTCGTGGTGACGTTGGCATGGCCGACGAACTGTTGCACCACAGAGATGTCGACCCCGGCATCGAGGAGGTCCGACACGCACGACCGGCGTAAATCATGGGGAGAGAACGGTCGTACCTTCGCCTTGATCGCCCGAGTCTGGAGGATGGAGTAAACCGCTTGGTCCGTAATCGGGCGGATGATTACCTCTCCCCGCTGAGTAATGGGGCAGAACAACGAGCCAGGGTCCTCGCCTCGTGCCGAAATCCACGTGCTCATGGCCTCGGCGGCACCGTCATCGATGTAGGCGGTGCGCTCCTTATTACCCTTGCCCCGAACGACAAGCGCTCCGGTCTCGGGGTCGTAATCGGAGAGCTGCAGTGCCACGACCTCGGCCCGGCGGAGACCGGCGCCGTAGAGGACGCCCATGAGGGCGGCGTCACGCCGGTCGGCCGGCCGGCCCTTGCGGCAGGACTCGAACAGGGCCCGCAGCTCGCCACGAGAGAGGGCCCGACCCCGTGGTAGGCGCTCACCCCGTACGGCGGGCAGGTCGATGGAGCGCTGGAGATCCTCGGCCGACATCAGCCCGAGCCGCCACGCCTCTCGCAGGACCCCACGGAGGGCGGCAAGGTGCCGGTTGGCGGTGGCGGGGCTGAACCGCTCGGCGAGGGCCGCCCGGAGCGCCTGGGTGTGCTGGTAGCCGAGACGGTGCCAGGGAAGCTCGTCGATGCCGAGCCGGCCCGTGGTGAGGATCCCCGCCATCGTCTCGAGGGCCGCTCTCTGGGACCGACGGGAGCCTGGCGCCAGGCGTGCCAAGTAGACCGCCACTGGGTGCCTGGTGAGGTCGCCGACCGGGGTGGGAATCAGGTCATCGGGGAGCGCTTGGAGGCGGGAATCAGGCATCCGACTGCTTTCTAGAAGGTTCATTCTCATAAGTAGTCTATCCGACCCATTATCCCTGGTCAAATGCGAAAATGTGGGGCTCTAGTTGGTCCGAAAAGAAGGATCCTCGCAATCGCTCGGTCCTGCGTTTACAAGAGATCCATCTCCAAGTTATCCACAAGCGAGGTCCTCTCCCCGAGGACCGCCTCCAGGGCCACCAACGCACCCTCCCAGCGACGCCGCAGGGGCTCATTTATGTCCGCATCGGGGTCGGCGAGGAGGGCCCTGATTGACACCGCCAGCTCCTCGACATCGGTTCGTCGCATCGGCCGGGCCATGGCGCCATCATGTCTCACGGATAAGCGGCGGACCGATCGTTTGCCACACGGATTACCCCTATAACGCCGCCTACGTACGGCTGGAGTTGGGCACCCCTAATCCCTGGGCAATGAACTCCTCCTCGTCGGGAGCCTGAAAGATCGTTGCCCACTCTTCAAAGTGAGCCCGTGTTATTGGCGAGGCCGTCCACTCGCCCGACGTAGTGCGACGATCAGATCGCTCGATCAACACATCCAAAGGCGCATCGAGGTAATGCAGTTCGACTCCCACCCCCAATGCTCGTGCCCTGAGTCGTTTCTCGCCTCGTTCAACTCGAGCCCAGTGGCCCCACTCCAGAATCACGCTCTGACCTTGGGCAAGGAGCTCCTGGGTGAGAGCCCACAACTGACGTTCGATACGGACTCGAAACTCGTCGTCCCACACATCTTCGCCTAGTTGAGTGACCCACCCGTCCTTATCCAACCGGATGGCAGGGATCTTGGGTGCGAGCTGACGAGCGAGTGTCGACTTTCCCGTGGCTGGGAGCCCGCAGATCAGCACGAGTCGAGTCCGGGGACCAGCGACAAGATTGTCAATCCGATCTGAGGTCACGGAGAAAGGCTACGGAACTCTGAGACGGCTGTCCCAGAACGCTGGCATGGTGGGACACTCCTGCGGGGTCCGGATTGGGTCAGATACCGCCGTGTTCGACTGCCGGGCGTGTCGGTCACTGTGCAGTAATCGGGAGGACATCGTCAATTAAGTGAACTTGGTGCGTCGTCAGTTCGTCTGTGGCACTATCGCAGTCCATTGCGTTCCACCGTCACTTGTGCTCCACAGGGTTACTGCCTCATCGGTATCGCCGCCTTCCCCGAGCACTACGCCATCAGAGGCGTTGAAGAAGATCGCCTGCTGAGTCCCGCCGGAAGTGTCGCCGATGAGGGGCTGCACAGCTTGCCACTGTGCGCCACCGTCGTGGCTGACCAGGAGCGAACTGCGGCCGCCATAGAGGAACACGGTGTCCGCCGAGACGGCGTCGATTCCTCCTAGGTAGCCGAAGGCAAAGATGTCACAACTCGTCCCTGGCGCCGACGACGGGCTCGCTATAGGGCACGACGATTGCACTGCCCAGGTGACTCCGCCGTTGGATGACCGCAGAGCTGATTTCGCTTGGTTTCCGGCTCCCCCTTCACCTGCGCATACGGCGAGCAGTGTGCCGTCCGGCGCAGCTGAGAGCGAGATGGATTGACCCGCACTGTCCGAAGAGACGACGGCGCAGGGGATCGACCGCTCTGACCACGATGTCCCACCGTCCGTGGTGAACCACAGCGGGGCGGTGTTTGCCTGATCCTGCGGGCTGCTCACGACATTTTGCAGCACGTAGGCGGACGACTGACTGATACGCACCATCCAGGTCTGACCTTGCGACCCGGCATAGGCATTAACGACGGCATTGGGGGGAGATGACGAGGATGACCAGGTGCGTCCTCCATCGGTCGACTCGAAGAGTCGCACAGCACAGGTTCGTGAGATCGAAGGCGACGGGCATTGAGCCTCCAGCATCCATACCGACAATCCGAGTGCCTCCACGCTCAGAACGGCTCCGGGTTGGACGCTTCGCACCCACGTCGTGCCGCCGTCGTGGGTGACCATCAGGTCCGGACCGTAGAGAAACCCGTCGCCGTGATCGTCGAAGGCCAAGGACTCCACAGAGGCTCCGTTAGCGCAGGTCCACGACGTGACCGGGACCAGTGGACCGAATATGGCCCCTCCGTCGTTTGTCGGGCCAACCAAGTCCTGGCAGTCGACAGCGCCCTGCCTGGTGAACACCCCGTAGCCCAGCTTCGGATTGAAGAAGGCGATGGCCGTGAGTGTCTCGCTCGCCGATGCGGGACTGCTGGTCGAAGTCGTCGGTGCTGGAGCAGAGGTCGTCGTCGGAGGCGGAGCGGAGGTCGTCGTCAGGTGGGGCACCGACGGCGGTGACGACGAGCAGCCCGCCAGGATCAGTGACGGAAGCAACATTAAGACGACAATGGAGAATCGACGCATTTGCACTTGCACCGTCTTTTCACGCAGGAACGGATCGGTTCGTTGTCAAATCTCCACAGATGTCCGGACCATTACCGGCGCTTCGGATTTGAGCGGGATCCGGCCCTGTCGGGGACTTTCCGAGCCACACGACGCTCCTTGGCAAGCGAGCAAGTTCAATCTTCGGAAGATGCCGGCCTCGAATGCGTACGCATCAACACCTTGACGCCTGAATGGATCTGGTACCACGCCTGACATTGCTTGAGATGCATCAGATTGCTGGGGAACGGGGGGACGACTTCCAGTTCCAGCTCCAGGTTGTACACGTCGGTGCCGTCGGCACTCGTACCTCGTGACCCTCTCGCTTCAATGACCCTGACCGCCCCGAGGGTCTGGCCCAAGAGCTGCTCTGCCAGATCCTTACTGGCATCCAGTTCGATGGGTGGCCACCCCTCGGGCGGCACAGGGCGCCAGTCATTCTCTCCATGACAACGAACGAACTGCTTGACGGTCGGACGGTTACCAGGGAAGCTCACCGTGACGGCCGCCACGCCATCTGGGAAATAGGACACGCCATGGGCGTATGCGCCATCATCGGGTGGGAAACCCCAGAGGGCCACCTCCTCTGGCGTTGCACCCGCTGGGGGCGGCTGAGAGCCGGAAGGTGCCATCAGCCCAGGTTATTCGCCGCTCCCCGAGCGTGTCTGTGGCTTGGTTCGCCCCGTCCGCTGGAAGCGGGTGTGGCGTTCTAAGCCGGATCGGGATACGGCGGCGGCAGTTCGACACCCTTGTCCGCAAGAATCGAAACGCAGAGTGAGATGCATTCCTCGCAGATGGTGACGCCCGGACCCGCTATGAGACTTTTGACCTGATTGGCCGTCTTGTCGCAGAACGCACACTTGAGTGGATGGCGGACGAAATAACGGGTCAGCCACCTACGAACGTTTATGAACTGACGATTCAGTTCCATAACGTCGTCGTTTAGCTCGAACGGCGGACCTGGAACTGAAGTGGTGGTTCGCAACCGCTCCAGGGTCCGCTCCATATCGGCTACGTCCATCTGCAGGTCTGCCGGTAGGCCGCTCGGGGTCACACCGCAAGACTATCTCCGCATTTCGCCATCCCCTCGGGGGGAAGACTGGATTTGTACAGGGTATCCCCGTCCGCCGGGAGCCGATCAGTTGGAACATGGGCAAGAATGACCTCCATGGCACCTCGGACGCTCAGGACCTGGTGGATATGGACCATCGTCGCCAACTTTGTCGGCATCGCAATCCTGCTGATCGGCTGGGGAACAAACTCCAGCCTTGTTCTTGGCTTGGGAATCGTCGTCCTAGTCGTGTCGCTTGGAGTCAGGGTCGTAGCACAGTTGAATGCTCGAACACATCGGCGATAGGGGGTATTCCAGGACGCCGGGAGAGTGGACCTTCGGCTTTCGGCGGGGTCGTTGTTATGCGACAGTTGACGGGTGGACAGCGAGGAGAGTAACGAGAAGAAGTTCCGACGGCTCTTCCGAGCTGCCCTCAATGTAGAAGTCGAACCAGCACTCTCGGCTCTTGGGTTCGAAATAAAGGGCAGGGGCGGTTATCTGCTCCGGTGGAATAACGATCTTGATTTCGCCACAAACATCCGGGAATCGAAATGGAATAAGTTCGGGACCGAGAAGTTTGATGTTCTGTTCTCGATTTGGATGGTCGAGACCGACAGCCGCAGAGTGCAATGGATCTGGAAGCCAAGACACGAACCCGACAGTGGTGGCTGGAGGTACCACTCGCCCGACGCCATGGAGGGTCTCGGGCAGAGAATCATTGACGCCGTCCTGTGCTCTGCGGTGCCGTTGGCATTCGATGTCTTTGGACCGCCAGCACATGAACGGCTGGCGCAGATAGCAAGGCAGACAGCCCCAGAGGTGGCCCGAACGATTGGCGACGGGTATCCGATGTGGGATTCGTAGGAGGTGGCCCAGTCCGCCACCAGGAGCGAGCCACGCAAGTCCACGGGTGGAAGAATCAACAGGGTGACGATTTACGAGAGCGACCGCACGTTCAGAGTGGAAAGATGGTCAATCGGTCACTCATGGCTGATTCTCCGGAGCCTCAGGACGGATGAGACACCGTCCACGCTTGAAATCTCGTTCAAACCCGTGCGAGCAATTTGCATAGGTCAATCTCTTGATGGCCTGCGTATCTCAAAGACGGAATCTGAGCCTGACCTTTCGGCGGCGATTGCCGTCCTTGGAAGGCCACATAACAAGTTCGAGAGCTGCTTCACGGTCGACTCTCGAAACTCCCACGGCTGGGTCGTCTGCGGAGCCGTTGCTGGACGTGAGGATCCCGAGGGCGATTATCCACCATCAATGTTCAGTGGAGACTTCCCGAGAGCAGGAGTGGAAACTCTCTTCTCGTATCACACCACGTCCTGATCGTGGGTCCCAAGCGCCGGGACGGTGGGGCGCTCATAGGGCGTCCGGATTGGGCAGATATACCACCGGTTGTGACTGGCGATCACCCGCCGCCGCCCACGTTCGGCGCCATGGGGAGCCGTCAGCAATTGTTTCGGTCCGTTCAGATCTCGTCTTCCCGACCCTCGGCCAGCTCGGACCAGAAGGGTACGTACTTAGGAGTCCCTTCGATCACACACATTCCACCAAACTCGTTCTTCAGATAGTCGGCAAGGTCGCAGCCGTAGTAGATGGTGTCTGATTGGTATACCGAAAACACTGGTGACAAAGGTTCGCAAGGTGCGGCAGGCAGACAGCGGTGGCTGAACACCGGGACCAAAATGGGTATCGAGCGGAGCTTCTCTCGTCCCAGGATTGTTGCTTCCGTAGTGTCTTCGGGCCGTGCACCCCAGGAGGGAGGCCAGAACTGATCGTGCTTGATGTCAAAGATCAATCCTTCTATTGGCCAATCCAAACGTGATTGGAGTTTGGCATTCGTGTCGCCTCTCCAATCTGGCCAACCTTTACCAAGCGGCAATGTGGTGGCAAGGAGTTCACGATGGTCGGGGCCAAACTTGAAGCCGAATCGGCCTTCGATCTCCTCAAACTCTGAGTCGCTCAATCCCTCTGTCAAGGTGGCCGTTGAGGCGAAGAGGAGGTTCTCCAACTGGTGCGGCTCGTATATCCCCACGAAGAGAGTCTAAATGATCACTCCAATGGATTGCCTCCGTACGCCGGATGGAGGGCGTGGCAGGCACTTTAGGGATAGTCGAGAAGCGAGATCGTGAGATCGGCCTTGGTTACTCGTGTCACCGAAATCTCACGAGCGATGCACTCCGCAGTCTTGTCTTTGAAAAGCAAGATCCAATGCCTGAGACCGACCCAGGATTCTCGACTAAACCGCCGGTGAGCCGACGCTACTGTCACGATGCTCTCAATCCACTCGCTTTCGAGCACCTCACCTGTCCAGCGGCAGTCGGAGAGTCCCCTTCGGTATAACCGATGACCTGAGATGCCTTCATCATTGGGGTAGCCGAGCCACACTCCTTGGCAACGACGCAAGCGAATGACCACAAGCCGTCGATCGTTATCGTCGAAATAGGGATCGACGGCGAGATGGGCATTGACCCCATGCTGCATGAGCACAGGGTCGGAGGTGTTGGGTTCCCACTCGACGCCCAGGTCATATGGAACGACCCTTTCACCAGTTGTGCCCATCGGATCATTCTGCATTCATTGACAATGCCACGCCTGGGTGACGCATCGGGGTGCCCCCTGGCGCCGGACTCGGGTGCGGCCCCACTTGGAATACGAGGATTCGGCTCAAGCCACCGGGCCCGCTCTGGCGGAGGGTGGGGGCTCGGCGTTCCCTCCACGGAACAGGAAGTGTTGTGTCCCTATGCGGACCATTGTCGAAACGACGATGTAGAGGACCACGGCCGCAGGGATCACGAGGTAGACATAGACAAAGAGAAGCGGCAGAAATTTCTGCACCGTCTGCATCTGCGGGTTCGCTTGAGCGGCAGCGGGGGTGTGCCTTCTCGCCTGGGCCAACTGGACCCATTGAAGCACCACTGCAACGAACACGAGAGCGAGGTACGGAAGGACCCCGAACCACTGGGGATGGGCTGACAATGGCCGCAAGGCCAGATTGATGCCGAGCCAGTTCATCGCTCCGTGGCTGGCCACCAAGTTGTGGTACATCTTGGACGAGGTTGGGATGTAGCGGGGCTGTGCGACGGCGACTGGGTGGCCCTGCGCCATGGCGACGAAGCTGTTGGTCAAGCCCTTGATCACGTCATAGAGGACGACCAACAAGGGAATCTGCAAGAGCAGCGGGAGACAGCTCCCGGCCGGGTTAATCCCCTCCTCTTTGTAGACCCGCATCAGCTCTCGGTTCAACTGCTCTCGGTTCTCTGGTCCCTTGTACTTCTGCTGCAGACGGGTGATCTTGGGCCGTAGGCGCTGCATCGCCATCATCGATCTCGTGCTCGAGATGGTGAGGGGCATCAGCAACGCCATGATCACTATGGTCAAGACGACGATGGCGAAGCCGTAGCTGGCAGTCAGACCGTAGATGGCTGCCAAAACTGTGGCTAACACCACAAACACGGGGTGGAAGAGCCCCCCGACTAAATGGATGAGCGAGCTCTCCGCCAGGACGGTGGATGCGGTGCGGCATACAAACATGAGTTCTCCTTGGTCTCGAAAGGTTGAAGTCGACGACGACGGTCACAAGGCCCGTCGGGTCGACTCAACGTCGAGGCTGTGTCAGGAGAACGAGAGACGGAACGGAACCCGAGAGCCCCGTGGCGGGAACCCCGATAGATCGCAACCACTGCACTCGAAGCGAGTCGGGGAGGCGAGCAAAAACCGAGGTCGTGCTGAGCGAGACGAGAGCGAGGGAGCTAATGATCGTGACGATCAAAATCAGTGGGACGAACTGCGCCAAGGCGGGCTGAATGGATGGGACTGAGACAGCCCAGACGAGCACCATGTCCACGAAAGCCCGTGCCAGCATCACGTGAACCAGAATAGTCCTGACCGGCCGTTCACGGTAGTGGGGCCTAGATGCCGCCGCCGGAGGGGCATCCCCTGCGATCCCGTGGACGTTTCCAGAAACTCCCGTCGGCAACGACCATGAGTAGTCCGCCGCCGGTTCTGGACCCTCTGGCTAGCTAGAATCGGGATAGGGCGGCGGCAGTTCGACACCCTTGTCCGCAAGAATCGAAACGCAGAGTGAGATGCATTCCTCTCAAAATGCGCCCAGCGAAGTCCTTAGCACGATGCCTCTGTCGTCCGGAGATGGCCTCCGCCCCTCAACCAGATCTGAGCCGGAATCATCTCATATGATCTACGGGTGCACCTCCAAGAGTTGGCGGAAGGAGTACCCCTCCAGTTCGGGAAAGTAGTGGTTCCCCCCGGCGAGCTCGTTCGTCCACAACTCATGGGTCCGGCCACTGGTGCTCCCGTGCTGTGGGTGACCGATGGTCAGGTAGAGAGTCCGGGCGCCTTGTGGTTGGAGCTCTCCGACTCGTCCACCGAACTGGGACTGGTTCCGGTGATCCTTGACGACCTGGAGCCTGTTACAAATCCTGGCCGGCCATGGGACAGTGGTGAACTCGATCCACAGCGCAACCCAAGGCCTGATGACCTCGACGAGGCAATCGTTTTCCGCCAGCGATGGAACGGGGCCGTACCGGTGAGCCTCTTGGCACCTGAAGACCGACCCAAGATCCCAGGGCGCCTACCTCAGTTCGAGGAAATGGATCTCGACGAGGAGGAAGGGGCCATGTTCTTCGATCAGGTCGCTCCATGGGGCGTCGGGTTTCCAGGGTTGGCCTTGGCCCAGCGTACGGTCGGTGACCCCGAGAGAAGGCATCGGGCGGCGCTCGAGTCGCCACCGGGCCGTATTGGTCTGGTCGAGACCGCTCGAGCCGCCGACATCCCCTACACGATCGGTTGGATGGGAGCCGTCAATCACTTCATGTCCGAGACAGGAGCGACCCCACTCTCGGTGATGATGCGCAGCTGGGAAGACCGCTTTGGTGCCTGCCTGTTCCGTCTGGGCTTCGACACCGTGGAGTTCCTCGTCGGGCGTCCTGCATCGACCGAGGCCAGCGCAGTTGCGTTGGCCGCTGAGCACTTTGCCTTTGCCGGGTCTGATGGGTTCCAGGCATACCAGCCCCCGCTGTACGTCGACTCGATCCGCACTCTGGCGGATGTCCTGTTGGATAGTCCGACCTGGAACTTCTGGTTCGACTGAAGAGGATGCCCCCAGTCCACCGGGATCGGGACCACTTCAGACTTGTGAGTCTCCCGGTACAACGATCTTCCTCGGCAACGGTTGCGGGCGGCGTTCAGGTCGAGCCACGTCCGAATGCTGCTCGAGCGACAACCCGGAACGGCACCATCAAGAAGACCGATATTGCGAAGTAGAGGCCGATCGCAACGATCGGAACCAAGAAACTGAGCAAGATCGTGATCACGTAGCCGCCTACGGCGAACCGGAACTTACTGCGGGCTTCTGTGAGGTCAGGGTCCTCAACACCTGGTCCTCGCAGATGCGCTCTTCGTACGTAGGCGGACAGTGCGGTGAACACGAGTCGGATCAACAGAAGTGTCACTCCGTATACCACGGCTGCCATCCGTTGCCAGTCCGTGCTCTTGTCGATTGCCTCTGCGACGAGCCTCGTGGGAAAGGGCAAAAAGGAGACCACCAGCAAGAACAGCAGATTGAGCCGGAGGAAGATTCGGTCAACCCGATCGAGACCGTCGGTCAGGCCGTGATGGGCGACCCAGGCGGCGCCGATGGTGAGGAAGCTCACGAGGTAGGCGAGATAGGACGGCCAGCCACGTAGGAACTGTTCGGTTGGGGAGCCGGGTGGGCGAATTGCGAGATCGAGCACGAGCAATGTGATGGCGATCGCCAGCACACCATCGCTGAACGCCTCCATCCTGCCCTTGCCCAGAGTCACACGAGATTGCGCTGCCTCTTCGTCGTCGGCCATCGTTCACCTCCCGTCGGCGACGGTAGCAACCCGTCACAGAGCGCCCATCGGAGGGCGACGTCCGGTTGCCCCCGATCGTTCCTTCGACCGCCACCTATTATGGAGCTCCGACTTAGTGGTGTTGGTAATCCATTTAGGCTGAAATATTGATATGGCGGAGATCGGGCACATCGTCGTGTTGAACGGGGTCCCCAGGTCAGGGAAGTCCAGCATCGCCTCGGCAATCCAGAACTCCTTCGATGGGGTGTGGCTGAACCTGGGGGTCGATGCCTTCGCAGGGGGCATTACGCCGATGCGGTACCTCCCGGGGATCGGTTTGCGTCCAGGCGGCGAGCGACCCGACCTCGAACCTCTCTTGCCCGGTCTATTCGATGCCCTGTACGAGTCGGTGCTCGCTCAAAGCCGCCTTGGGTTCAGTGTCGTCGTCGACGTCGGCCATCACGACGATTACTCGACGCCCTTGGGAATCTTAGGGCGGGTGAGCGAGCGGCTAGAAGACCGGCAGGCGTACTTCATCGGGGTCCACTGTCCCGTTGAGGTAATCATGGACCGGAGGGCGGCAGCGGAAATCGGACCAGAGGGGCAGTACCTAACTCGGGGTCCACACGGAGAAATCCCCGAACCTGTGCTGCGCTGGGAACGTGCGGTCCACGATCCAGGTATCTATGACCTCGAAGTGGATACCGCCGTCCAGTCCCCACAGGAATGTGCGGCTGCGATACGGGTTCGTCTGAATACTCCGCCGACGGCATTCCAGGAGATATGGAAGCAGTCAAAGGAGCGATAGAGAGTTGCTGATGGCGTGGTGCAAGGCTATGAGGCACTCCGGAATATTCTCCCGGCATAATGGGGGATGTGACCTGCGGGCATGATCTTGTCAAGGTTAATCCTCCTAGCGCACAAGATGTGGAGGAGTTCCTCGCCAAGGTCGGCGCAAGTACTGCCCTCCACTTCCCATGGATATCACCGCCGGCCGACGTTGCCGCCTTCACGTCATACCTTGCCCGAATGCAAAGTAACGACCATCGGGGGTTTCTAATTCGCTGCGAAGATGAACTCGTGGGGGTAATCAACATCAACAACATCGTGATGGGGTCACTACGCTCCGGCTATCTCGGCTACTACGCTTTCATCGGTTATGAAGGCCGAGGCCTGATGAGTGAGGGGCTGCGACTGGTCCTCTCACATGCGTTCGGTCCTTTCGGGCTGCACCGTCTTGAGGCGAATATTCAGCCTGCCAACACAGCGTCTCTTCGACTGGTCGAGAGGGCGGGATTCGTCAAGGAGGGTTTCTCCGAGAGGTACTTACTGATAAACGGTGAGTGGCGAGATCACGAGCGGTGGGCGATTACTTCCGAGAAGTTCGTGTAGTCGAAACCCGTTGGTTGAAAGTGGGCTCACATTCTCAAAACTGGAATACTGCGTCAATGACCACCTTCCAGTGGCGTGGAGATTTCGAGAACCCTGAACTCGACATCCTCCATGCCGAGGCGTTCGAGACCGAAGTCGTTACGACGGACCAGTGGAACTGGCGATCCCAACTTGACCGGCACAGCCTGGGGTGGGTGACGGCTCGGATGGCAGACCTACTCGTAGGGTTCGTCAATGTGGTCTGGGACGGCCATGCGCACGCATGGATCCAGGACACGATGGTGGCCACAGATTTCCGTGGTAAAGGAGTAGGGACCCAGCTGATCCGTACTGCACGGGAGGAGGCAACCAGAGCTGGATGCGAGTGGCTACATGTCGATTTTGAGGATCGACTCGGACCCTTCTACTACCAGGCCTGTGGCTTTACGCCCACACCGGCCGGGCTCATCCATCTGGCGTAGACCATTTGCCCACCTATGACCAACGATTTCCAGTTTCTCGCCAGCGTGGTGGTGGAACTCCTTGATGCTGACTATGATGTCGACGTCTTCGGGGGATGGCAGAAGAGCTTCTCGGCCTCACCGTGCCACGTCCCCCCGTGACATCGACCTTCTGATCGTCGATCCACACGAAGAGACGCTGGATTACTTCCTCAGCGAGTACAATGAAGTCGAAGACAAGCGTTCGCCGCACAAGAGGGCCTACACCACTTCGGGTGTCCTCGTAGAGCTATTTATCGTGCACCACATCAACGGTCAATGGTCCACAACCTTCTGGGACGATCACGTCCACGTGTGGCCGGCTCTTGAGTGGGACAGTCGGCTCGGATTGCCGGTGGCACCCGCAGCGGCCGTTCTGTCGTACCGAGAAGCTCATGACCAAATACATGGCGGGTGATCCAGGCTGCTCTATTCGCCAGCACCTCTGACCTGTCGTTCACGAAGGAATCGGTCCACCCACTCGTCGTTGACGCTATTCGACTGCCGATTCGTCCTTGAGGGCGGAATTGTGCGTTCTCACCGAACCCCGCGATCTGCGAGCAGTGAATCTCGCGTTTGGCGATCAACGAAAACCGCGCTGAGCTGATCCGGGTTCCTCGAGGGGAAATGTTAGCGGCGCCTCCTTCCTGAGTCCTGATCGGGGTCGGTTGTGGCCTGCTCGAGAGCGTGGTGTTCGCGCATCCGCCAGGACGGGCCTTTGATATTGAAGACCACCGCGTTGTGCATGAGCCGGTCGAGGATGGCCGCGGCAACGACCGGGTCGCCGAAGATTTCGCCCCATTCGGGCAGTCCCCGGTTGGTGGTGATGAGCGTCGGATGTCCTCGCTCGTAACGGGTGTTCACCACGTGGAAGAAGACGCCGGCTCCGCCTCGTTCGATGGGGAGCAGTCCGACGTCGTCGATCACCAGCACGCTCGGTGCGGTGAGGGTCTTGAGCTTGGTGGCAAAGGTTCCTTCCCGCTTGGCCTTCACCAGGGTGTTCACCATGTCATCGGCGGTGGTGAAGTAGCCGCGGAAGCCGGCTTCGACGGCAGAGGTGGCCAGAGCCACGGCCAGATGGGTCTTGCCGCACCCGGGCTGGCCGAGGAACAGGATCGGTCGGTTCTCCTCAATGAAACGGAGCGTGGCCAGGTCGTCGACAAGCTTGCGGTCGAGGGTGGGCTGGAACTGGAAGTCGAAGTCGGAAAGCGACCGGCGGAACGGGAACCGGGCGAAGCGCAGGCGTGCGGCCAGCTTCCGGTTGACCGTGGCCGACGCCTGTTCACCCACCACACGGGCCAGGAACTCGATGTGGCTCCACTCCTGGGCCTTTGCCTCTTCGGCCAGGGTGGCGAAGCACTCGGCCGAGCGGTTGAGTCCCAAGTACCCGAGGTCGTCCTTCAGCTGCTCATAGAGGGAGTTGGTCACGACCCGGCCTCGGTCCCATAGCGGGAAAGGTCAGGGACCTCCACGTCCACGTCTCCTTCGATGTCGAGACGCAGTGGAACCTGGACTGGTTTCTCGTCGGGAAGGACCACCGACAGGTGACGGCCACGACTGCGGCCGAGGGCCGCCTGCTGGGCTGCTTCCCAATGACGGGCATCCCACACCTCGCCGGTGGCGGGATCGCCGACGGTGTGGGTTCCCACCACCTCCCCGGCCCAACGGATCTCGATGACAGACGAGTCCACCTCGTGGCGGACTTCGACCTTCTGGCCGAGACACTGTGGTGGCACCGAGTACTGCACGCCCCTCCACTCGATCCGGGGAATGGCCACGTGCACCCGCCGGGTCTCTCGATAGGCGGTGTCGAACCGTCGGCGAGGCAGTGGCGCCAGCATCGGGGCCTCGATCATGAATCGCTCGGCCGGGACCTCTCCCATGCCTCGGTGGAGTCGACCGTGGATGCGGTCCGTGATCCACAGACCCGCCCACCGGTTGAGCTCGCCCACGCTCTTGGGCGCGCCGGTGGCGGCGCACTCTTGGAGGAATCGCTCCTTTACGTCTCGGAAGGGGCGTTCGACCTTGCCCTTGCGCTTGGCGTCTCGGGCCTGGCAGGCCCGGATCTCGGTGCCGTGGAACTGGGCGAAGGCAGCCGCTGGCGGGTGCAGGTTGAACCGCCGACCCTGGGACTGGCCGAGGGCGCCCATCCGATCGGTGCGGAGCACCTTGGGCACACCGCCGACGGCCTCGAAGAACCGCACCAGGCCCTCGAAGGTGTACTCCTGGTCGATGGAACGGGCGAACCACCAGATCCGCATCCGGGACCACGACAAGATGGCCGAGAAGCACTGGATGTCCCCCAGTCCCCACTCTCTGGTCCAATGCGACACGTCGGACCAGTCGAACTGGCACTCCTCGCCGGGTGCGGTCTCAATCCTCGTCGATGCCGCCGCAGACGCGGTGAACCTCGGGCCCCGCAGTTCGTTCAGGTGCCGGGCCACGCTCGCATAGGAGCCGGCATACCCCTCGGCCTGGATCAGCTCGAACACGCTGGTGGCCAGCAGTCGCGGTGCGGCCCGCAACAGCTCGGCGATCCTGGCGGCCCAGCGCTCGTTGATCACCGCTGGGGCGACACTCGACCGCTTCTCGGTTGGACCCCCGTTCTTCAACCAGTTGCTGATGGTGCTGGGGTGATAGCCGGTCTCCTCGGCGATCTCCTTGATGCTGAGGCCCTGGCGCTTCATTGCCATGACGTCCATGAACTCCTCCTGAGTCATCATTTCGGTGGTCCCTCCAGTGGGGCTTGGTGCAGTGGATGCCCAAGACCCTGGAGGGGCCAATGACCAGCCGGGGGGATCCCGGCCAGGAGGAACGCAGGAGTCAGCTCAACGCGGGTTTGGCTGACTACAGAACGCGGGTTTCGCTGATCGCCGATCGCGGTTTTCAGTGATTACAGAACGCGGGTTTCGGAGATCGCGCACAGGAATATCGATCGTGCCGTCAAGGTTGAGATGCCGCAACACTCGGCGAACCGTCAGCTCGTAGCCAGCGGGGGTCGAGAAGTCTTCATACACGACCACAAGAGGTGTGACACCCAACTTCTCGTACAGGTCGAGCCATGCCTGTTCGCCCTGGGCAATCAGATCCATCATTCCGGCAATCACGTCGTACTGGAACCCGGGTTCACGTCGGGGCGAGCTGGCTCGTCGTCTGAGACGACCCATACCTCTTCTTCAGCTGCACGGAGCCATGAGATTGCTTGGCGCAGTCGATCTCGACGAATGACGTGCACAACTTGCAGACTGGGAAACATGTGGGCGAAGATCTCGTCGACTGTTGAACGGGAGAAACGCTGAATCTCCTGGAAGTTCTCAACAGCCCAACCGACGTAGTTCCACATGAACTTCGCCCCGAAGACGCCATTTGGCGTCGACCCGATCCGATAGACCAGCTGGAGAAACTCTTCTCGACCACTGACTCCATGCTGGCGAGCCAGCGGCCCGTCCTCCCAAAATGTTGCTCCAGGTGCGAATGCTTCTAGGGGGCCGGTGACGTAATACTCGTCGGGATGGCCTGCTATCCCAGTATCCGATAAGGCACGGCACAACAGCGTGGATCCGCATCGAGCATTGGCGCAGATCAGGTAGTACATAGCGGTCGACATGAAGATCTGCTTACGTTGTGCGGTCCACGTTCCATTGAGTTGCTATAGCCCACTCCTCAGCACGGCTGGTAATCTCGTGGATTACTGCCGACTTCGCTTCGGCGTAGTGGTTCATCGTTGGCCAATCGGTCTCGGCTAGGGAGGATTTGAGCCGTGCGTAAAGACGCCGATCCTCCTCGGACGTTCGCAACCAGTCACGAAACAGAAGGTGCCTTCGCTCCCAGTCGCTCCCGGCCGCACAGACGTGAACCTGCACATCTAGCTGCGGTGTCCGCAACATTCGATGCATCGGTTCTCGAACACGGAGTACGTAACCAGCCTCCTCCAGAAACGGCAGGTAGTCCTCCTCGCTCTCAGGCTCGGGCACCGAGATCTGAATGTCGACGACGGGCTTGGCGCTTAACCCCGCCACTGAGGTCGATCCCACATGCCAAATCTTGTGGTCCGTACCCACTAGGGCGCCGTCTACTTTGGCCCGTTCAGCCTCATAGCGGTCAGGCCACGACGGGTCGTAGGCAACGATGACGATCGATCGCTTCTCTTGGCCGCCGAGCAGTTCGATCTCATTCGCCATGGTGTCAATCTCTCGGCTTTGATCTGGACCAGGATCAAACTTCCTCATACGGGGGGTTCAGGATCGTACTGAATGCCCTTTCGGACCTGGCGGGCCCGTTCTACTCCGGCAAGTCGTTTAACGAGATGCAGAGCCATGTCGATTCCAGCAGAGACACCAGCGGCCGTAATGATGTTGCCGTCGTCGACGTAGCGCTCATCTCGGCGAACGTCAATCGAGGGGTCCAACCGTCCGAGGTGTTCAAGTGATGCCCAATGGGTTGTAGCGGGACGGTCCTTGAGCAGCCCGGCGGCGGCATAGACCAACGAACCCGTGCAGACACTTGTCATCAGAGGTACGTCGCTCCGCATTTGACGGACCCAATCGAGTTGGGCCTCATCGACGAGCTGCGGGCGGGTGCCCTGTCCACCTGGATAGACGAGCACTTCAAGGGGTGGGACGTCTTCGTAGGAGTGCTTGGCCTCGATCACCAGACCTTTTGCGCAACGAACAGACCCTGCCAAGTTAGACAGGGTCGTGACGTCAAATCCGTCATCGGGGAAGGTTCGGGTCCAGAAGGCCAGGACCTCCCACGGTCCAACGGCGTCAAGCTCCTCTGCGCCGTCAAAGAGGAGTATCGCGATGTGCTTTGTCCCGGCCATCGATCAAGTAAACCACTTAGGTGGCGGTACCCGCCCAGATAACGGATCCTCGCAGTGCTGGCAAACTGGATCCATGCCCGATCCTGACGATGTCCCCAAGCTTGTTGAAGTGAAGTGGTGGTCCCCCTCCTGAGCCCTGCCGTGAGGTAGGTGTTTCAGGAGACCAATCCAAGAACCACCCAGAAAGGGGACCACCAATGAAGAAAAAGATAGTTGTTGTGGACGTCGCGGACGCGGAGGAGGCAGCCCGATTGGCTGACCTGCCGCTGGAGGCGACGGTCGCCCTGGCCGAAGTGGCCGGAGCGATCAAAGACGGGTTGCTGGCATTCGCCTCGGCCACTGGGCTCGTCGTCATGCACCAGATGATGGCGGCCGAGCTGACCGAGGTAATCGGCGAGAAGCACGCCAAGATCGGCGCCGCAGAGCGCAAGGGCAACTGGCACGGGACCACCAAGGGCTCGGTCGTGCTCGGCGGACGTAGGGTGAGCACGGAGCGTCCACGGGGCCGGACCGCCGCAGGGAGCGAGATCGAACTCGACACCTGGAAGGCCTTCAGCTCGGCCGACCTGCTCAACTCGCTCGTCGTCGAGCGCATGCTGGCCGGGGTGGCCACTCGGCGCCACCAAGACGTGGCAGAACCCGTCGGAGAAGAGCTCGAGGCACGGGCGAAGTCCATGTCGAAGTCGGCCATCTCGCGGCGCTTCGTGGCGGCCACGACCAAAGCCATGGGCGAGCTGATGGCCCGGAGTTTGGCCGACCTCGATGTCGCCGTGCTCATGATCGACGGGCTCGATGTCGCTGGTTCATGTGTAGTCGTGTGCCTGGTCATCACCACCGACGGGACCAAGGTGCCGGTCGGGCTGTGGCTGGGTGACACCGAGAACAAGACGGTGGTCACCGCCCTGTTGGCCGACCTTGTCAGCCGGGGTCTCGACACCGACTCCGGCGTGCTGTGCGTCATCGACGGGGCTAAGGCGCTGGCCGCGGGCATCAAAAAGGTGTTCGGCGATGCCGCCTGTGTACAGAGATGTGTATTGCACAAGCGGAGGAACGTGGAAGGTCACCTGCCCAAGGAACTGGCCGCGACCGTCGACAAGCGGTTGGCCCTCATCTTCGCCCAGCCCGACGCGGCCAAGGGGTTGGCGGCCGCCAGACGCCTGGCCAAAGAGCTCGAGGCCGACCATCCCGATGCGGCGGCGTCGTTGCGCGAAGGGCTGGACGACATGTTCACCGTCCGGCGTCTCGGCGTCGGTGGCACACTGGCCAAGACGCTCACCACCACAAATTGCATCGAGTCGATGATCTCGATCGCCAAGCGCACCACCGGTCGGGTGACCAAGTGGAAGGACGGCTCCATGAAGAAGCGCTGGGTCGCCGCCGGCATGCTCGAAGCCGAGCGTTCGTTCCGACGAGTGCGGGGGTACAAAGGCATGCCCAAGCTGGTCGACGCCCTTCGCCGCGAAGTTGCCAGCAACGTCACGCCGGCTGTTGATACAACCGAAGAGTACGATCAGGCAGCAGCCTGAACACGCTGTGGCCACCACTTCACTTCAACAGTGAACGGGACAACGTCCCGATCCTTATTGGCCACTCTTTGACCTCCGAATCCGTACTCCTCGCCTGGCTAATCCTTCCATTTCGATGTCGTCTCGTCGTCGTAATGCCCAGGTCGATCGGTCCAGCTTCACGTCAATCATCCGATCCTCCTTGCCTCGTCGCAGCACCAGCCGCTCGCCGTTGGCCACGTAGCCCAATGACCGTGAGGTCGCCAACGAGGAGTGGTTGTCGTAAAAGCCGCCGCTCCTCGCCTCGACGGCGCCGAGACCCTCGAACGCCAAATGCAAGATGGCGGATCGCATCTCCTTCCCGAGTCCCTGACCCTGATGCTGAAGACCAAGCCACGAGCCAGTTTCGACCGTCCGCAGAACAGCGAAGTCTTTCGCCATGAGACTTTGCACCCCGACAGGAGCACCGGCGACGAACACCGCCCCCGTGAACGCCCAGTTCTCGGCTTTCCAGTTGGCCCGTGCTGACCACCAGTGCTGGAGCGACTCTCGGTGGCGCAACGGTGCTGGGGTGTCTGTCCACGGGATTTCAAAGGGCATGGTGGCGGAGTCATGGACCCCATGGTCCGCCAGCTCATTAAGGCGGTAGAGGTCCTCATCGGGCTGCCTGGAGATGTTCGGCGGTGTGGCGGCGGACTGAGCGATTGCCTGCCCCGGATGCCGGTATCAAGGCAGGTCTTGCGTGTATCTCTCACCTGTGCGTCGAAAGGTCGCCTTACGGGGTGCCCGTGGAGCGCTAATCACAACCCTCCTCGTGCAGGGCGATCGCCAGAATGTGTCTGGTTCCCTTAGCTCGGCCGGCGAGCAGGACGGCGAGGACCGCTCTCTTTAGTGCGCAGGTTTGCCCAAGTATCGTCGGCCGTGATGTTCCGTTGCCAATAAAGACCACACCGGGGGTCGGACAGCCTATTCCGTGGCCGTATACCTTGGGGATTCACCGGCATGGCGCTCGAGTCGGATCGTGAATGTAATCGGGCTATCAACGCAGAGCGGCGGCGTGGTTTTTGGCAATCCCGACAAAGCGGCCCGAATGGTCTTAGCGTTCGTTCCCGTGGCTTCCACCGTTACGGATCCCAAAACACGTGCGACCGCCAGATGGTTGTAGCCCGTGACCTCAATGACACCGCCACTCGGTGGGCCACTGGCACCAGCCGAACCCATTACCAACGTTGATGCCACCAGCAGAACAGTAATGCCGACTGCGATCCGAAGAGTCATCCCGGTTCTTGCACTCATTTCGTGACATCGGCCCGACTAGTTGGTTTCATGGAAGTGTTTGGTCGCCGCATGTTCGGCCTTGTGTTTCGACGAGTAAGGGCCACGACGAGCCTTCACCGCATCTGGCTGCATCTCGACGGGTCCGTCCTTGTCACCGCATTCTTCACAGATGACCTCCCAAGAGTGGGCATCCGTTCGGGCCGATTGCCAGTGCCCGGCGGCATCCTTACTCCAGCCGCTTTGTAGAGGGCGGGCGTACGGGTGATGGCCGCCAAAGGTATGCGGATCCTCTGAGGGGTTGTTCTGCGACGACAACCACCACAACGGATCTATGCCGTCAAAGGGTGTAAACCGGTATCTCGGTGCATTTTCATCTTGAGACGCCACCCAGAAAGTTTAGATCGCACTTTCGGCTCCAGCTTGTCGGGCACGGGTTCACACCGGTCAGTCTCAGTAATCTGTGACTCGTGACGCATCGGGGCCCGACGGTTGGATCTCTCGACGACCCGATCTGGAAAGAACCTCTTCCGCCGGGCCCGCAACAACCGGCTCATCTTCACACTAGCCGGAGGCGGCAGGCGTTTTGGTGGTTGGGGGCGGTCTTGGGGATGGGCGCATTGGCGTTTGCTGTGGTCCATGTATTTTGGAACGGCCGACCGGGCGGTGATCCGGGCAACAAGGTGCTCAGGAGTCTGCAACAGATCGAGGGTGCAGTTCCACCGACGGCATCGCACGTGCGGGTTCAGTCATTTGCTGCGCAGTGGCTGCCAGCCTGTCCAGAGTTTCATAATGCAAATGCTGGTTGGAGTCGAGTCCAGGTAAACGTTCAGTTTGTCGATGGGGATTCCCGCTCAACGCTCGCCGACCAGATGGACTCAGTACTACGTCGCAAGGGTTGGGTACGTATGGACGTCGCACCGGGTCCCCACGAGGGCCGTATCGCCCATTGGACTCACAAAGAACCCACCGGGTCTAAGGGCACCGTCTTCGCATTTCCTGCGCCCGCCGATTCGCACAGTTGGGTTCTGACGGCCGAATGGCAACCGCCGGGACCTGCCAATCAAGGCTGTCCGTAACACCCAGCCGTCGACGCCCCGGCAAGGACACGTGAGCGATGGTGGTCCTACATGCTGGTGCCAGTGCTCTCGATCGGGCATTCTTAAGTGGTGCACGAAGAGGCCAAGGCCCACCGGACTGAATGGGAGAAAACGGCCAGGACCACGGCGACCCATTGCTTCCGATTGGGCTGGTTGACGATCTTTACCGCTCTATTGCTAACGGCGATATCAATGGGTGCTCCGACCATTGCTGGGGCCAGTGGCTTCACTTCCATGAGCGCCGCACAGATTGTCTCGACGGCCGTAAAAGACTCAGCGGCGGCCAGCTCCTTCTCAGTCGACGGCACCGTCAATCAACCCGGTTCCAACATCACCTTGGACCTGTCGGTAAGCGCTTCGGGGATGTCTGAAGGGACCATCTCGATCAATGGAGGATCCGTCCAGGTTATCGAGATCGACGATGTCGGGTACTTCAAGGCAGACACGAAGTTCTGGACCAAGTATGCAAACGCTGCGGCCGCTCAGCTGCTCGCCGGGAGATGGGTCTACGGCCCGATGAACAGCTCCCCCTTCTCGACCTTCAAACAGTTCCTCAGCCCCCGTCAGGTGATCAGCTCGTTCTTCAGCAATCCGCAGGGGCCCTTCAAGAAAGGTGGAACGTCGACGGTCGACGGTCAGCGGGTCATCGCCATCACAGGTGCCGGTTCTGGCACACTGTACGTCGCCACGACCGGTGAGCACTTCGTTGTGAGGGTTCAGGCGACCAAGGGCGGTTCTAATGGCACCATTTCCTTTACTCGCTACGACCGTCCCGTGAGGCTTACGAAACCGGCGGGAGGCCTCAACCTGCAGCAGCTGGAGAACCAAGGCAGCTCCTAAGGCTTACCCACAAGACCACGTCGTTTGACTTTCAGGCTGCGGCATCCAACCCGGTGCCGTCGCAAGCCGAACGATTTGTTCTCCCCAATCACCACCTCCAGGGCGACCAGGGCCACTTTCCCAGCGACGCCGCAGGGGCTCATTTATGTCCGCATCGGGGTCGGCGAGGAGGGCCCTGATTGACACCGCCAGCTCCTCGACATCGGTTCGTCGCATCGGCCGGGCCATGGCGCCATCATGTCTCACGGATAAGCGGCGGACCGATCGTTTGCCACACGGATTACCCCTATAACGCCGCCTACGTACGGCACGAGTGGGGCACCCCTAATCCCTGGGCAATGCAAGGACGACGGAATCAAACTTCGACAACAGGCTTGTCGAACAACAGGAACTCCTCCTCGTCGGGAGCCTGAAAGATCGTTGCCCACTCTTCAAAGTGAGCCCGTGTTATTGGCGAGGCCGTCCACTCGCCCGACGTAGTGCGACGATCAGATCGCTCGATCAACACATCCAAAGGCGCATCGAGGTAATGCAGTTCGACTCCCACCCCCAATGCTCGTGCCCTGAGTCGTTTCTCGCCTCGTTCAACTCGAGCCCAGTGGCCCCACTCCAGAATCACGCTCTGACCTTGGGCAAGGAGCTCCTGGGTGAGAGCCCACAACTGACGTTCGATACGGACTCGAAACTCGTCGTCCCACACATCTTCGCCTAGTTGAGTGACCCACCCGTCCTTATCCAACCGGATGGCAGGGATCTTGGGTGCGAGCTGACGAGCGAGTGTCGACTTTCCCGTGGCTGGGAGCCCGCAGATCAGCACGAGTCGAGTCCGGGGACCAGCGACAAGATTGTCAATCCGATCTGAGGTCACGGAGAAAGGCTACGGAACTCTGAGACGGCTGGCGGTAGCGGGCCATCCGCAGGGAAGGCAAGAGCGTCTGAACGGGGGCGTCACCGGTAAGCCACGGGTTAG
Organism: uncultured Acidimicrobiaceae bacterium; assembly: GCA_963779735.1. Lineage (GTDB taxonomy): Bacteria > Actinomycetota > Acidimicrobiia > Acidimicrobiales > RAAP-2 > Bog-473. Next base: position 962,978 of record CAVZZJ010000004.1, on the reverse strand, counting down.
AAGCCTGTCTGGTCGTGCGAGAGGCACGCCGGGGACTTGGTTGGGGTTAGGAGGATGGTGGTTTGAGGGTTGAGGAGACTTGCCCTCTAACGGCACTTATTCGGGATAAAGGACGCCGGATTCTCGGACACCCCAAGCAGTAGTCTTCCGCAACGCGGGATGCCGAGTCCCCACGACAGAAGGAGGCCGTCGATGGTCGGAGGGGGACACCGAAGCGCAAGGCGCCTTATGGGCGGGATCGGCGGCGCCGTGGTCGCCGTGGGACTGTTACTGTCGGCAGCGGGCGCCCCTGCCGGCGCCGGGACGTCGTCGAGCGTGGCGCAGGCGAAGAAGCACCTGCTCGTCCTCTCCGAGCTGCCCAAGGGATGGACCGTCGAGAAGGGCACCGGAGGTTCGGGGGGCGGGTCGGGCGGCTTTCCCGACGGGGGAAGGCAGGTCGCTGCCTGCATCGGGGTCCCCGCCTCCTTCATCAACGACGACTCCCCAGGCTTCACCAGTCCGTACTACGAGAACAAGGACCAATCGCTAGAGGTCCAGGACAGCATCTCCGTGTTCCCGTCGGCCTCCTACGGCCGGACCGAGCTCGCCGCCATGGCCAACCCCAAGGCACCGGGCTGCCTGGCCGCATACTTGAACGGGCCGGGGAAACCCTTGCTCGAGGCCCAGGGCACCAAGGGAGAAACCATAGGCACCGTCACGGTGACGCCGCTCGATCCGAAGGTCTACGGTCCCGGCGTGGTGGGCGTCGTGATGAGCCTGCCCGTCACGTATAAAGGGGTGACCGTGGGCACCCAGATCATCAACGTCAATGCGATCAAGGGACGACTCGGTCAGTCGATCTCCTACAACTCATACGACCGCAGCTTCCCGGCCTCGCTGGCGAAGCATCTCGACTCCATAGCCTTCGGCCACCTCTGACCAAGGGTGTGAGTCAGGTTGCGCCGACCGTTCGCTTGGGAGTTGGTTAGGATTTTTGAGCGGTGGCTGTGCCACTTGGAGTGAACACAAGGGTGCCCCAAATACGTCGGCCCCGGCTTTGGTAATAATGGCGGCGTGATCACGCTTGACGAGGCTCGCCGGATCGCTGAACCGGAGATGGACGAGCAACGGGCCTCTCACCCACACCAGCCTTGCGGCCCTACCTACCAAAGATCTAGTGCAGCGGCAATGAAGGTCGGCAGGCAAACTACACCCTTGTATTTTGACGCGCAGTCGCGCATGATGTAGAGGTTGGAGTTGGCACGTTGAAAGAGGACGTGCATGGCTCGGCCAGCGGAAGTGTTCGTCAGGACGTTGCGCGGCAAGGAGCGGCGTTGGCTGCGCTCGCTTCGACGGCGAGGCACCGAGTTCGCCTCGGCCGTGATGGTGCGCAGAGCGCAGGTGATCGACATGTCCAGGCGTGGCTACAGCGCTGCTGAGATCGCCGACGCCCTCGACGCGACGGGCGATTGGGTGCGCAAGGTGATCCATGAGTTCAACGACATCGGACTCGAGGCCCTCGTGCCAGCGTGGGGTGGGGGCAGGCCAAAAGTGATCACCGACGAGATCCGCGCCCGCATCATCGACATCGTCGACTCACGCCCCCACGAACTCGGCGAGCCCTACACGACCTGGTCGCTCTCGCACCTTCGTACCTATCTGATGCGTGCCGGCGTGGTGAAGACGATCTCGAAAGAGCGCCTGCGGGTGATCCTCCTCGAAGAGGGCCACACCACCCAGTCCACCAAGGGCTGGAAGCACTCGCCTGACCCCGAGTTCTCCACCAAGGCGGCGCGGCTGCGACGGTTGTACGCGGCGGCCGAGTCCGGACGCCTCGACGGAGTGCTGGTGTGCTTCGACGAGCACGGCCCGGTCACCCCCACTCCCAAAGGTGGGCGGGGCTGGTGGAGGCGCGGCCGCCCTGGGCGCATCCGGGCCAACTACCGAAAGCCTCACGGAGTGGCCCACTTCTTCGGTGTCTATGACGTAGGGGCTGACCAGCTCTTCGGCCGCTGGTACTTCCGCAAGGGAGCCGACCATGTGATCGCCACCTTAAAGATGATTCGGGCCCGTTATCCGGGTCAGCGCATCTGGGTGATCCAGGACAACCTGTCCTCGCACTGGACCAACGAGGTGCGCACGACGGCCCGCCAGCTGTCGATCACCTTGGTGCCAACGCCCACCTACGCCAGCTGGCTCAACCGCATCGAGTGCCACTTCGGGGTGATGGTCAAGGCTGTCTTCGCCGGCTCGGACTTTTTGGACCACGAAGAGATCCAGGCCGCGGTGTCCGCTTACCTGCGGCGCCGCAACGTAGAAGCCCGCCGGAACCGGGACGAACGCCGGGCCGCTCAACAGGTACGTCGCCTGCGCCGACGCCGGGCCGCCCAGCGCCTCCGCCCTGTGGCCTGAGCTGTCCCATAGCATCGCCTTTGTGGCCATCCCCGAGCGAGCACGCCTCGAACTCGAACGACGCCTCGAGGCGCACCGAAAGGATCGCTGGCCCTCACTAAAAGAGGCTCGGGTCCGCTTCCACGCCCCCTACGCCTATGTCGAGGCCACCATGCCTGACGATTACGACCAGCCGCTGTTCCGACTGCGCTGGACCGGTCACCCCCAACAAAAGTGGGCCTTCGCCATATGGCTGGCAAGCAAGGACGGCTACGAGAGATCGGTGCTACCCAGTGGCTCGCTCGTTGGCACGGTGGAAGAGGCGATGGACTGCGCATGCGGTCTCTATCTCGGTGACATCAGTGCGTGGCAATTACCCCGTCAACGTTCCGCGCCTCGCCACTAGCTTTCTGCGTCGAGTGTGGCTGTTTTGCTCGGATTGCCCAAGTGCGGGCCCGCCGCGGGATATCTCGCGCGATTCACGCAGCGATGCTGTAGTTCCACTCGCCGTGCCAGTCGTGGGGGCGCAGCGGGATGGAGGCGTAGTCAGGGCCGCTGATCTTGACGCCGGTCGGATACCAGTTGGGGTCGTAGCCGCACTGGACGGTGAGACCGGTCTTGGTCTTGGTGGCAGTGATGAGCTCGACGATGGTGCGGACGTCGGTGAGCGACCGACCCCTCCAGTTGATCGAGATGAAGCTGAAGAGACGGTGCTCGATTTTGTTCCACTTCGACGTGCCGGGTGGATAGTGACAGACCGTGATGGAGAGGCCGGTTTCCGCGGCCAGCTTGGCCAGGTGGTACTTGAACGCCCGCACCCTCGGTCCGTTCGATCCGCCGGCGTCGGCGGTGATCAACAAGGTGGAGGCCTCGGGGAAGCGGGCCCGCCCCATCTGGTTCCACCAGCGGCGGATCGACTCGACGGCGAACTCTGCGGTATCCGCGGTGTCGCCGACCGATACCCAGCCTTCGTCATTGCCGACGTCGTAGACCCCATAGGGGATGGCTTTGGCGAACTCACCCAACGCTCGATCGGCGAAGTCGTGCACGTTGACCCGGGTCGGCTCGCCGGCCGGTTGCCATTCGCGCCCACCGTTGGCGAAGTTGCCGATCAGTTCCTTCTTCTTGGTATCCACGCTGATGACCGGTTCACCGAGTTTCAGCCGGCGGACGACCAGGTCGTTGATGTAGCGGAATTGGCCGTCACGGTCCGGATGCGAGGTGCCCTCGTTCTGCTTGGCCGGCGCCTGGAGGCTGTAGCCCATCTGGTGGAGCAACCTGCGCACCAGCTCCGCCGAGGCCCGATACCCCTGGGCCTGGAGGTCGGTTGCCAGGTCGTAGGTCGATTTCAGCGTCCAGCGCAGCGCCGACATCGGCGTGCCACACGTGGAGGGATGGACCAGTTCGTCGAGCGCTTCGAGCAAGCCGGGCTGTTTATCGATCGCCGGCTTGTCCCCTCCGCCGACAGCACGTTGGCGATCCGACGGGTCGATCCCGGTACGCACCTCTGCGACCGATTTGTAGATGGTCGACGAACTCATCCCCGACGCTTCGACCACCCGAGCCTGGCCCCCCCGACCTAACGCCTCGGCCATGGCACCTGCCACCACACGGGCCTGCAGCTCATTGAGGTGTGGCAGCACGGTGTCGAAGAATCCACTCAGATCCTCAGGAGACAGCTCCACACCGAGAGATTACTATCTCGCGAGTTAATCTGTGGTGGATCCTGCCTGGCGAGGCACTTGGACCAATCGGACCTTTTGGTGACTGTCGACAAGGCCGACGGCCATCTCTGGACCGACGCCGAATGGGTGTCCTTCAGGGACTCAGGTGGCCCCTTGTAGGGCACTGGAGTTGCTGATACCGGGCGGGTCCCAAGGGGCCTCCGTACCATGAGTCACCTCAGCATGCTGGTGCCGGTGCGCTCGATCGGGCATTCTGAAGTGGTGCCCAGTGCCCACCGGATCGGCTGGAGCTCAACGGCCAGCGAAGAAGGGATTCTCATCAGCGACGCCATCACACTTCTCCGCAGCGGAGACGCCATCAAACGTCTCGCTGAGATCGGGCCTGCCACGAAAACCGAGGTTGCTGATCGGCTTCAGGCGAGCCACGACACTACGCCCCGTAGCAAGATCGATGATGCCGCCGAGGTCGCTGTCTCCATCGGAGAAGAGATACTTGGGCTAACTGAAAAGTACGCCCCCACCCAGGGTTCTCCGGGGTATTTCGACGGAGTGAGATACACATGCTTTTCAACTCAGGAGGGAATCGACGCCGTCCAGAAAGTAAAGGCTAGGTACCCTGCTGTGTATCCTGCGGGCTTGAATGCGCTGGTCCATCGGGCGGAAATGTGGTGGCGTCGGGGGATGATCCCCACTGAGGGCGCTGGCGTCCCGATGTTGGATCGTGCAACGTCGGAACGTGTAGCATTTCGTGTCAGCCTTCACTACGCAGCATTGGCCAACAGGGTGGCGGAGATATTAGAGAGAGTCGCTGTGGGCGAGGACCCCAATGTCAGCGACTCCGCTGGATTTGCACCACTGCATTTCGCCGCACAGAACGAGCGAGCGGCAGCAGCCGAAGCTCTCCTCTCACATGGGGCAGTCGTGGACGCACCAAACTCATTTGGCAATACGCCGCTGCACGTAGCGGTCTACAACTGCGATCTGAGCGGGACCATGATCGACCTTCTTAGGCAGCATGGCGCAGATCCCCTCAGGAGCAACGACAACGGACTGACTCCGCTTGCGCTGAGCCGCCTCATAACGATCGGGGACGTGGCAAAGTATTTCGCCGACCTACCCTGAAGTTCTCATGCTGGGCGGTGACCCATACCCAGGCAATGATACGTGGGAGCAGTCAACCCAGTGTTGTTGCCGCCCGATCGAAAGTCCAAATTACTTGCAGCGTTCCTTGTTCTTCGCAGGACACAGTTATCTCGGTCCCAGAAGCTAGAACAATCTGATCGAATTGCCGCAGATGTTCGGTCGAATTATCAAAATCAACACGGAACTGGCCCTGATAGCAGGTTAGAACCACTACCCCGTACGTAAAAGGACCAAGGGATCCGCCGGGAGTCATTTTAAAGAACTCGATGCGCAGATAGGATTCGGATGCAGCGTGAAAGCTGCCTCTTGGATCGGAGCGGATCAGATCCATGATGTTGTAATGCTCATCCATGCTTCAACCTCCCATTCCGGAGTTGAACGGATAATAAATGGTACTCCTCGGGTTTGTATGGATGATTTGACGCAGTAGGCGGGAGACAGGGGGCGGGCGAAGATCAGTCAAGACCCAGACGAGGGTCATTACCCCCATGAACGGCCGCTTCAAGGTGGCTGGGAGCAGCAGCCCGATGGGCAGTGGATCTCCACTACTGAAGATGAGCACAAGTATGAAGTGATCTGCCAGGGGTGTGGCGACAACGGCGGCCGATTTGAGGATCAGCCTGAAGCGGCAAAGGAGCTGCGAGGACCGAACTCTTCGTGGCGGATGGCCAGGTACGCATGGAGCCGACACAAGGGATCAGAGGGCGCTATTACTCGGATAGAGGAAAGGAGCGACTGGGACACTCACAGAACGTAGCGGATCGGATCCCCGTTCGCCTCAGCGGCGGGCCATTCAGCAGTGGAGCAGCGCACGTAATCTAATCTTGGCGCTATACAGCCTCTTCGGCGAACGCCGCAATCTTCCCTCCTTGGCGTCGTCGAGCAACGCACAGATGGCGTGCCATCTGTGAACGATGATTGCTTCCCCCCTGCGGACTGTTGCGACGAGCCCTAGCCGTTCTCGAACGGCAAACCATCGGAAGGATCGGCGGTGTTGATCGCCTCAACTGTGAGGCTGAGATACCCCCCCTCCCGCCTGGCAGTTCTACCCGCTGGTATAACAACCGCTACGGCCACGACTGCATTACTAAGGCGGACGAAGCCAACATTACCCGCAGCGTTACTCTTCGTTCCGTCGATCGAGTACAAGCTGACTAGCCGATCCCCGGAAAAAGGGCTAACCATCACAGTGTGGCCCCCATAGTCGGCACTTTTCGCCTTCGAGCACCGATTGAAAGGGCGTGTGGCCGAATCGTAAAGCGACTGGGGCGTGCTCGTAGCAACAACCTGCTCCATGAAGACGGTCCCGCCGGGTCCTACAAGCGTCTCTTGTTGTGTAATCGGAGGTGGCAGGGAAGGGGACTCGGCCGCCGTGTCAGAACACGAGATTGTTGGAAATGCGTTCGGGATCTTTACGGCACGCCACTGAGGGGCCGGAAACAAGGGAGGGTCCAGTGAGTTCGCAATATCGGCTCGTGAAAGCATTTGAACATGGACGGAGGTCGGATTGGCTGAAATACCGAGAAGCGCAGAGCCCACCACCAGAATGGCCAAGGCCGCCATGGACCCTGTTGGAATCCACCGACGCTTTGACATTTACCCGGCAGCGCTCAGTACCCGACCGGGAGTGCTCATCGCTTTCGGGTCTCCCTCGCAGACTCATCGTTCGGCAGGTTCAACTGAACTGTCGATCAGACATGACAACTTACGAACTACCGGTTCCCAACATTTGCCCAACGAAGAGGGCAGATTATCTGATTGTCAGCTCCTGGTGCTGGTGCGCTCGATACGGCATGCTGATGTGGTGCGCAAGAGGAAGGCCAATGGTCAGCGGACCGAATGGGAACAAGTCGCCAGTGAAGAGGGCATTCTCGTCACCGATGCCATAAGACTCATGCGCCAGGGCGATGCCATTGAACGCCTCGCAGGGACCGGGCCTTCCGTCAAGACCGAGGTGGCTGATCGTCTTCAGGCGATGCACGACACGACGCCTCGAAGCAAGATCGATGATGCCGCTGAGGTCGCTGTCTCCATCGGAGAAGAGATACTTGAGGTGACCCGTGAGTACGCCCGCACCCAGGGTGCTCCGGGGGGGTTCAACGTGACCGACATGACGTACGCCTCTTTTTACACACATGAGGGAACCGACGCCTTGGTCGAGTTGGAAGCACACTACCCACATGTGTACGGGAGAGCCTTGTTTGTGCTGCTTCGCCGGGCGGAATGGTGGTGGCGCAGGGAGATTATCCCCACTCAGGGTACATTTAGACCAAGGTCGGAATCGGATCAGGCAGCGTTTCGTGCCAGCCTTCACTACGCCGCATTGGCTAACGATGTGGCGGAGATTTTGGCGAGACTAGCTGCGGGCGAGGACCCAAATGTCAGGGATGCCGCTGGATTCGCACCACAGCATTTCGCCGTACAAGTAGGGTCATTTGCCGCAGCGGAGGCCCTCCTGTCGCATGGAGCGGCTGTGGACGCACCGAACTCCTTTGGCAATACGCCGTTGCACGTGGCGGTGTACAACTGCAGCTGGGACGGTGCCATGATCGCCCTCCTTAGAAGACACGGCGCCGATCCACTAAGGAGCAACCACAGCGGCTTGACTCCGCTTGGGCTGAGCCGCCTCGTATCCGACAGACACGTAGTGCGGTATTTCGCCGACCTACCCTGAAGTTCTCATGGTGGGTGGCCATTACTCTAAAAAGTTGATCTGTTGTGCTATCAGATTTCAGAGATCCTTCGAGAAGATGTTGCGCAGGTTCGATGAATGGTCGTGGGCGCCGACAGCGGAGTTGCCTCAATGGGCGGGGAGCTGATCCGGCACCCGACCATCGCCGCAGGCGAGATGGACGGCCGAGCGCCGTGCTGAGGTAGCCACCTGTCGGTGACAGTCGGCTTCGTCACGTAATCTCTACTACTCGAACCTCGAATACAACGATCTGGGGTGGTTTCGATTACGAGGACGGCTCAGCTCAATCCAAAAGAAAATTGGCCCGAACCGTTGGTCAGCGTGGTGATTCCGGCCAAGAACGATGCCCTCAACCTGCCTCATGCTCTTGGGGGATTGCCCCACGACCTGCACGAGGTGATCCTCGTTGACGGCGGCTCTACGGACGATACGGTCGAGGTCGCCAGACGCTACAGGCCCGACATCATCGTCGTCCGCCAGAGCCGCACGGGGAAAGGCAATGCATTGGCCTGTGGCTTCCAAGAGGCGACGGGGGACTTTATCGTCATGATCGACGCCGATGGGTCGACCGATCCTGCGGAAATCCCCCGCTTCGTCAACGCCCTCAAAGAGGGGGCCGACTTCGCCAAGGGTTCCCGCTTCTTACCCGGCGGTAGCGGCGACGTCAGCCCATTGCAACGGCTCGGTATCTACATCTTGAACACGGTCGTCAACCTCCTGTGCGGCACCCGCTACACGGACATTGATTACGGCTTTATCGCATTTCGCCGAGAGTGTCTCTTTCTACTGGGTCTCGATGAGCAGGACGCCGCAGAGATCGATAAGGACTCCATGCGGTTGGGCGACGGAGTCGAGATCGAGACATGGATCAGCGTGCGATGTGCCAAGGCAGGAGTGAGGGTGGCCGAAGTTCCCAGTGTCGAACGAAGTCCAGCATTCGGTGTCAGTAAGAGAAAAGGCGTTCAAGGCGGGCTTCGGATCCTTCGGGCAATACACGAAGAGAGAAGGCATGGCGTGAAATGACAATGACCTGGCGCAGCGGGATGACGTAACCTCGCCGGTCGTGGGGACAGAACCCGAGTGGCCTTCGGAGCGGCGGGACGGGTGGATGGCGTTTCAGCGCCTGGGTATTCCCGTTGCCACGCGATGGACCTCTGGAGATCTTCGTGGCGCCTCCGGCTCCCGCCACAGGCGAGTTCAGCGCTGTGGTGGACGGATCTGCCGTCCGAGCCGCAGCCGAGAGGGCCACGGTCATCTCGACGTGAGCGTCAGGGTTCTAACGGTTCACCGCATGGGGTGCCCTGCCCCGTTCGCCGGGTCTTCAGACGTCAGCGGGCCATCCCGACCACGTCGTCGACTCCGGTACCTCCCAGGCTCCCGAAGAACGGGGCATCGCCGTAGGAGAAGACGCCGCCGTCCGAGGCGGTGAACCAGTAGCCCTTGCCATCAGCGGTGGGGGTCATGCCGACGATGGGGCTGTTCAATGTGAGGTTCCCGGTGGAGCCGTAAAACGGGGCGTCGCCGAAGGTGAAGATCCCACCGTCCGAAGCCACCAGCCAGTAGCCCTTGCCGTCGGGAGTCGACGCCATACCAACGATTGGCTTGTTGAGGTGAATGGCGCCCGTCGAGCCGTAGAAAGCCGCATCACCGAAGGTGAAGATCCCACCGTCAGAAGCCACCAGCCAGTAGCCGTTGCCGTCCGGGGTCGGCGCCATACCGACGATGGGCTTGTTGAGGTGGATGGCGCCGGTCGATCCGTAGAAGGCTGCGTCTCCGAAGGTGAAGATCCCGCCGTCGGAGGCGACCAGCCAGTAGCCCTTGCCGTCGGGAGTCGACGCCATGCCCACGATCGGCTTGTTGAGGTGGATGGCCCCGGTGGAGCCGTAGAAGGCGGCGTCGCCGAAGGAGAAGATGCCACCGTCAGTGGCTACCATCCAGTAGCCGCCACCCGAGGGCGTGGTCGCCATGCCCACGATGGGCTGGTTGAGGTTCACCGTGGTCAGGTCGCCCAGATAGTTCAAGAACTCGTCGTTGCCGAACCCCCCGAGCTCACCGGCCGCTCCGTAGAGGTAGTAGCCCTGCCCCGGAGTGCTCGGCGAGGCGTTGTAGGCGATGGTGCCGAGGAGCTCGTTTATCCCGTTGGAATCAAGGCAGTCGAACTGGATCGCCATCGTCGTGACGACCCCTCCTACGACGACGAACTGGTCGACAGTGAGTGCCGTGATCGAGCCGGGACCGCCGCAGGTCGTGAGGCCGACTCTGGAGCTGCCTGCAGCACCATTCAACGTGTACGTCTGACCAGCGACGAAGGGAGTGCTCGAAGTGAACTGGAATTGAGTGGACAGCGATCCAGTCGACAGAACGTACCCGTCGATGCCGGGCGTGTACGTGGGTTGTGTTGGAGTCTGCGTGTAGACGACGGGAGCCGCATCACCGACGTAGGCCTCACCTACGATCAGGTTGAGCGGGGCGTCGCTGTCGACCGGCACGTGCGGCGAGGTCAGGCTGGCTTTCGTGTCGCCGCCGTAGATCGAGTGTGCCCGGTAGGGAGCTGCGCTCGCCGTGGGGATCGACACCAGCCCCAAGACAACAACGAGGGACGCCATCACCGAAATCGCTGCGCCGAACGACGACAGACCCTTGATCTTTTTTCCGAGGAAGTGCCGTAGCTTCGACACGTTCGAAATCCGCCCGCCACCATTCATGATTCCCACCATCCGATCTCAGTCTCTGTCAGGACGTGGGCATCCTAAAACAAGGTACCCGCCGAAACGGGGATATCGGCGCCTCCGGCGGCCTCACGGAGCGGGCGGCAATCCAAACAAACGCTGGTTAGTTGTTCCAACAGATACCCGACCCCCTGGACACTCAGCTGGTAGCCGAGTAACGCCGGGGTCGGTGGGACACTTCGGAAATCAGCCGATTATGTGCTTGGCGACGGTCACCACCTCTCCGCACTTGGCTCCGACGGGGATATCTACAGTCAGCGTGGCCTGAAGGCGAGGCTGCAAGTCGAAGGGTGATGCCACGAACGAGTTTTCGAGATCCGTAGGTATTAACCCACTGCTCAATCATATGGACGTAATCGACACCTGGCGGAGTCCCATCGGTAATCAGGATCGATGGAGGTGGGGGTAATAGATGGCCAACCAATATGGTCACCTGTCCGCCATGGATAGTCATCACGACGTTGACCATGTATGGGAGTCGATCGTCCAAGAGGAGACGTACTTCGGTCACACATGGCCGAGCCATGTGGTCACCTGTTTCGCCATGCATGGTCATCAGAGGTTGACCATGCATGGGCACGGTAGACGGACCACAAAGGTACCCACGAGTATCACGCACCACACCTCAACCCCGTTGGCACGTACCACGAATATAAGAGCAGGTCACCCTACGATCGTCCAGGTATCGCCCAGTCACTTGCCGTCTTGGAATTGGGTCCTTCCTTTTCTTGACAACGATATGAAGCTGTTGATCGTGATTGTAGGTGGGAGCACAACCATCAATCTCAAAGGGGCGAGACGGCACGAAGGTGAGCACCAACAACGGAACGAAAAGGGACCTTCGAGCGGGCGTCGGAGTGAGGCGAACATGGACAGTAATCGCTCTCTCCATTGGCGGATTAGTCCTGAGTTTCGTGCTGGCTTCGTGTGGTACGAACTCGACGGCCAACCCTCCCACGACTCCAAGCACCACTTCTGGGACCGTGGCGCCGCTGGTGGTCCCCACAACCACCGTGCCATCAACGGCTACGACCTCGACGACGTCATCGGCGGCCAGTGCTGGGCCGCCTTGCCGTGACGGCCAGGTTTCGGTCTCCAATGCGGGGGGCGGTGCAGGCCTCGGGCACGAAGACCAGGTGATCCTGTTTACCAACCAAAGTCAATCGACCTGCACCCTGTCGGGCTATCCCGGTGTGGCCGGACTCGATGCGCAAGGTAATCAAGTCGTCCAGGCCGAACGCACGCTCAGCGGCTACCTTGGCGGCATCCAGCCCGGCGCAACCACTGCTCCGACCGTCACGCTTGCTCCCAGACAGATGGCGTCAGCGACGGTCGAGGGTACGGACAATCCGATTGGATCGGCCACATCCTGTCCGTACTATCCCTTCCTCCTTGTCACACCGCCGAATCTCACGGAGTCGGTACGAGTGACCGTTTCAGGCTTGGGCACCAATCCCCCCGGACTGCCCGGATGCAGCCTGATCGAGGTCCATCCGGTCGTGCCGGGAAACAGCGGCAGGACGGACTGATTCATAGATCGGTCCCCCGACGTGGATTATCCGATTACTCGTACCACCTACCCTGAACGACACCTGGCGGAGTCCCATCGGTAATCAGGATCGTGAAGATGGGGGGTATAGATGGCCAACCAATGTGGTCACCGTTGGTGACCTCCATGCATGACGGGGTGACCATGAATGGGTATCGACGATCACTTCGATGGCTGCCCTGATCGCTGTTAGATGGACAGCTAAACTTGGCTTGCCGTGAGACCCAGACAACTGACCCAGAAGGGTCTCCGCCGTAGCTTCTTTACCTTGACTCTGTTGCTTCTCCTGGCCGAACCTACCCTGGCCTATGCAACGCAGAAGGATCATGTCAGATTATCTAATGATCCGACATGGAAGTCGTACTTCTATCCAGCCCGAGTAGGCAGAACGTGTCAGGAGACCCTTGATTCAAATGGAATAACTGCAACCGAAACGCTACGAGTAGCGGACGTGATCAGAACCCCTGAGGGAACAAAGATCACCGTCGATGAGGGTAGCGACACACAGGTCGACGGGAAGAACATCCCAACCAATGCCGCTTTTCACTACACAATTACCAACAACGGCGATCTCGTAAGCAGTCCGTCGAGTGAAATGGTTGGCGGTGTGGCGGCCCAGCTTGTCGGGAACACCGTCTTGCCGAGCGTTACACATCTCAGTTCTGGTGGGGTGTTCACTTCCACGCTGCATATGCTCGTGCACCTCTCGCAGCCGGACCTCAACCAATTGGGCGGCGCACTGAAGTCGGGGCAGACGTCGATTCAGATCACACTGTCCATTAGGGAAAGAGGGACTTTGATCCCGACGTTGACGGTCCCTCTCGACACATTTCACAATGTCCTTGAGGTAACCACTTCACTCGGTCATATCGAGGTCACTAACGCTGCGAAGGGTGCCGGCGGGGCGTTCGATTCTGCTCTATACCCAGAGCTAAAGAAGGAAATGGGATACCAGACGTGGTATGCCAAAGACAACGGACCAATTCAAATTGAACTGTCCGGCCTGGTTGCGCACTTGACCTCGTGCACTGGTTGACCGCCTCCTCCAGGTTATCGGAATGCCGGGGGCCGTGGTATTGGCCAGCGTCGTCGACACCGCTACCCAGTCGCCGCACCGTTCATATGCGGACACGGCGTTGTCGTGGTTGAGGGCGTGGTGGTAGAGGGCGCTGCCGTAGAGGCCGTCGTGGTTGAACTTGGCGCAGTCGTTGATGATCCTGACGGGGTGCTGGCCGCCCCGGAAGTTATTGCTCCGATACCGAGTCCTATCCCAAAGGTTCCTCCTGCGACACCCAGGCCCAGCAGAATCTTGCCGAAGGGGTTCATTTCCAACCTCCCTTGTGGCGAAGCGGTGGCTTCACCTGTGTTGAACATGAGCACATCTGCACTGCATTAGAACATGGGAACATTCGGGCCAGCTTGGAACCAGATACGAGTTCCATGACGAGAAGATGACAGACGGCGGAAGGACCGGAAAGGCGCCCCCGACGACCCGGCTAGTGGCCGCCGGGGGCGCCCTCATTTCCTGACAAATGGTTGCGGAGGCGCCTAGTAAGTCCGCTTGCCGGAATCGAGGTCGTCAAGTTGGGGGACCATGACGAAGTGACCATCTGCGGTTGTTCAGAGCGTCGGTCTCCTATGAAGTTGGTGCTGAGGCTACAACGTCCGATGATGCGTGCTTTGCCGCTTGTCCCGGCTCCATTTAGGCGCTCCAGCAAATGAAGCCCAGGGGGCATGAGCCCACATCCGCCCCAATAAGTATGTCCGCCAGCTATCTGGAAGAATCTCAGTGGCCATTGCCCGATTCAAACCCCAAGCGTCCCTCATATACAGAGACCAGCGGTGCCTATATCACCGCCGGATCTCCAAACGTCAGCGGGCCATCCCGACCACGTCGTCGACTCCGGTACCTCCCAGGCTCCCGAAGAACGGGGCATCACCGTAGGAGAAGACACCGCCGTCCGAGGCGGTGAACCAGTAGCCCTTCCCGTCAGAAGTGGGGGTCATACCGACGATGGGGCTGTTGAGCGTCAGGTTCCCGGCCGAGCCGTAGAACGGGGCGTCGCCGAAGGTGAAGATCCCTCCGTCGGACGCCACTAGCCAGTACCCCTTTCCGTCTGGGGTGGACGCCATTCCCACGATGGGCTTGTTCAGTTTGATGTTGCCGGTCGATCCGTAAAACTGGGCATCGCCGAAGGTGAAGATTCCGCCGTCGGAGGCCACCAGCCAATAGCCCTTGCCGTCGGGGGTCCTGGCCATGCCCACAATGGGCTTGTTGAGGTGGATGGCCCCGGTCGAGCCGTAGAAGGCCGCATCTCCGAAGGTGAAGATTCCGCCGTCGGAGGCCACCAGCCAATAGCCCCCTCCGTCGGGGGTCGAGGCCATGCCCACAATGGGCTTGTTGAGGTGGATGGCCCCGGTCGAGCCGTAGAACCCTGCGTCACCGCTGGCGAACACGCCGCCGTCGCCACCGACCATCCAGTAGCCCGCACCGTCGGGAGTGGCCGCCATGCCCACGATCGGGGCGTTGAGGTTGGAGTACATGGCCCCATCGAGGTAGACGAGGAAGTTGTCGTTGCCGAAGCCGGCCAGCTCACCTTGCTGCCCATAGAGGTAGTACCCGCTCGCCGGGTCGGTGGGGACGATGTTGTAGGCGATCGTGCCCGAGATGTCGACGGTCGAGTTGGTGCAGTCAAACTGCACGGCCACGGTTGTTACGGGTGTCGGGCCCGGCGTGAACACATACTGATCCCGCTCTACGAGGGCAGTGGCGGAAGTGTCGCCCCCGTTGTAGGTCCCTGTGCCGCAGGTCGTGTTATCGGCCGATACGCTCATCATGGCGCTGAACGGCTGGCCCGGCTGGATGTTGAACGGCGGCAGCATCATGAATGAACCACCGTTCGGCCCCGGACCATCGCCGTAGTTCAGGCACAATAGGTCGGTCGGGCCGGTGTTGCAGTTAATGTCGGTCGGGTAGATGGGCGCTGGATTGTCGTATGAATAGACGGTGGCGTTGTTCGTCGACAGGTCCGTTACGACGATGTTGGCCAACGTCAGCGGCGCTACGGCGTGGGGTGCTGCACCGTCGACGGTGTCAGTGCATGCGGAGAAACACCCGCATTGTGGGGTCCCCAGCTGGCGGCGCCGCTCGCCGTCACTCCTACGCCGAGGGCGAAGAGCAGGGTGCACGACGCAGCTAGCAGGGCGGCGGCTGTCCGTGGTACGGCGCACTTCTGGGGACCGCCAATGCACCGACGAAGCATCTTCATGCTCTCTCCTTTGTGTTGGACACTGTCGTCCAGCCAAGACCCCCCGGCATGGCGGTGAAAATATACTCAGCGGTCGGTTGGTACTCAGGGATACCGAATCCAGAAGTCGGCGGGTGGACCCAGAATCCGCTTGCGCTCGAAGGCCGAGCAGTGCTACGCCCAGATGTACTCCTCTGCGATGGCGCCACCGCTCCATTTCGCAACCGTCACCATACGGGCACCGTTGGCGAACTCCCCTATGACGCACGTCCACTCTCCGGATCCGAACTTGATCGGGTGGGACGTGATCTGGGCCGGTGTACCGCCGCCGCTGTGTTCGACGTATGACTTCATGGCCTCGATGTGCTCCTCGATGCCGTGGGTCGTGGGCTGTCCTTGCCAGTCCACTAGGACATCATCGGTGTGATGGTGAGCGAAGACGCCGGTCCAATCGGCATTGTTCCAGCCCACGAAGTCGAGGTCATCCATGCCTTGAAGATTTCCCGAGTCGTTCGGCATATCCAGAGTGCCTCCTGTGTAATCGAGCCATCAACCGCTCACGCTCAACGTATACCCAAGGGCCGGGACGTGGGCGTGGCCGACGGGTGAGGCGCCACGGACACCCACATGATCTAATGCCCTACTTGCAGTAGTTCGCCTCGTGAGAGGATCACCCAGTGAGACGTGCACTGCCGTGGGTGCTTGTCGGCCTCGTCGCAGCCGGTGCCGGGCTGGGCATGGGGATCGGGATTGCCGATCAGTCACCTGTGTCGGCCCTGGCACAAATCTCCCAGATCATCAGCACAACCGAAGGCGCCGGTACGGCGCACTTCACCCTCTCAATGGTCAGCACTAGTACGAATCCCGAAAATCGGTATTCGTACATCGAGTCGGGTGAGATCAGCTTTAGGACGGGCGATATGGAGTTCAGTGTCCCCGCAATCCCGACGGCAGGCAACGGGAGCGGTTCTGGGGCTTCGGACACGAGGCTCATAGTGACCCGCCGATCATTGTTCGTGTACCAGTCACTAACTGACCCTGGCTCGAAGGGTGTCTCTTGGGCCGAGGACATTATCTCGACCCGTTCGTCAGAACAGGCAGAGGTCTTGAACTCGTTCGGCCCGTTTGGTGCTCTGCAGGTTCCTGATGCCATCAAGGTCGTGCAGTATGAAGATCTCGGTCACGACATCGTCCACGGTGAAGTGGCCACCGAGTATCACTTCAGTACATCGACCTGTCAATCCACAACCAACGGCGTTACGCAGCGTGTTTCATCGGCTCCAACGACACTTTGGGTAGATAGTCATGGCCGACTCATCCAGGCCGTGGCGACGCAAACAGTGGCAGTGCACAGCCCCCACAGATCTGGAAATCTCAACAGCCGCTTAACCGTCACAGTCACTATTCATCTCTTCGATTTCGGGGCTGCAGTCAAGGTGAGGGCTCCTACCGGCGCAACTGGAGCAATGTCATTCTTCTTTGCGAGGAGTAAGTGCACGGGGTGACGTTCACGTTGTGTCGGTCGCAGCGAAGCACTGATAGGAAGCCATTGTCAAGCTGCAGAACAAATGTGGTCGTCGAATGATTAGACCTCAAGGATGAACTCAAACGCCCAGGCCGGTGGTTGGCGGTCAGTCTTCGATGATTTGATGATCATTGGGCCCTTGAGGCCGCTGCGCTCGGCGAGTTCCCTCATTCGGAGGATTCCCGGCGGGATGGGCAGCGGGTGTCCGGGGAACTTGTCGGTGTTGTAGATGACGGTCGGCTCCACGTAGCTGATCCGTCGAGCGCCTTGGACCTCGTTTTGGGAGACGGCCTTGTGCCAGCGCATTCCCGTAATCCAGCCTGCGACTTCAGCGGAGATGTCGCTGTGACGTTCTTCGTACAGTCGTCCCTGTATTCGGACACGATCACCGGGGTATTTCCCCGCCCAAGCGACTGAGGCCTCTCCCGCATTGACCAACCAGGCTGGTTGTGACCGGCCGAGATCGCTCACATCACCGACGAGGACCATGGAGCCGTCTCTATGCTTCCACGCCCAACGGCTCATCGCAGGCCTTTGCGCTCCCCTCGCAGAACAGACTGACCGTAATGATGTCGCCGACCTTGCGGTGGTCGCCACAGCACTGATGCTCCCAGTCGACCAACCAGAACCGAACCTCTGTCACGCCTCGATGATATTGGTGGCGGGACTAAAGGCTCTATTTACGGGGTTGGACCCGTGGGAGGATTACGCCGTGAGAAGAGCCCTGCCTTGGCTACTTGTTGGCCTCGTTGCAGTGGGTGCCGGTATCGGCATGGGGATCGGGATTGCGGGTCAGTCCCCATCCGCTCAGGCGCAGATTTCACAGATCCTACGAGCAACCGAAAGTGCTGGTACGGCACGATTTACGGTTTCGTCCCGCACTGTTGGCCTTGTGACTAGGTATACCGCATCGGGCGAGGTCAACTTCAAGACCGGCTCGGTCAGCATGACGGCGCACTATTCAATAGGGGGCACGCACCCAACCAACGCTGATGCGCTTCCAAATCCCTACTTCAAAGTCATAGAGACTGGACGCTTCCTCTACGTGTACCTTCCGACCTTTTCTGCGTCCGGTTCCGTCGGGACAACTACCGGCCCGGTTGCCTACTCGTGGCAGAGGGAACCCTTGCCAACCGGTTTACATAATAGGTCTGGCATCTTGTACGGCCCAATGGGCTTTCTACAGTTGCCCGGTTCGACCCAAGTTCTCCAAGATCTTGGTCCCAGCACTGTCGGTGGCCAAGCGGCGACGGAGTACCAGATGGGGCAGTCAACCTGCCAAACGTCGGCGAGCGGCCTCACCCAAACATATTTGACCACCCCGACCACACTGTGGGTGGACCTTCAGGGACGATTAATCCAGGGCGAGGCCACACAGACCGTTGTACTACACCCACCGAAGGGAATCGCCGGTGAGGCACATCGATCGACCCAGACGTCCTTCGTTCGTCTCTTTGACTTTGGGGAACCTGTAAGTATCACCGCCCCACCGAACGTAACTGCAAAGGCATCGGGCAACATCGTCACAAGCGGATGCTCGTAATGATGCAGAAAGACGAACAGACGCTCGGGGTCGATTTCGGACGAGTAATCAACGACGGCTCGTCACACCCATCGGGCGACGACACGACATTCTTGACAAGCAGTGAGAAGCAAATGTTGGCCACACCGGCAATGCCTGGGGCCTTTGACGCTCTTACCCGACTTACGAGTGTCTTTGAAGGGCGGGTCTGGATCGTGTCCAAGGCGGGCCCTCGCATACAGGCAAACACCGAACTGTGGCTCAAACACCACGGGTTCTTCGCTACTACATCAATCCCAGCCGACCATATTCGCTTCGTTCGCAGGCGGGAAGACAAGGCGGCGGTGTGCAGGGAACTCGGCATTACCCACTTTGTCGACGATCGTATAGAGGTCCTTCAGGCACTGAAGGGCATCGTGCCTCATCTCTTCTTATTCGGCCGGCAGCAGAGACCGGCTCCCAACTGGGTAGTCCCGGTTCCAACGTGGAGTGACGCAGAGCGCCAGATCATGCAAATGATCTCATCGACCTGAAGCGTGTGTGTAGTCTGATAAGACCTCTATCCGCCCCCGGCCGTTCCCGCAGCCATGGCATTCTTTGATCATGCTCGACTACTTGGGCGGAACACCTCGACGCCTTGACGTGGGCTTCACGCCGTCTCCCTCTGGCGGGCAGATGTACTTCTGGCAAGAGGAGGAGGTGCACAACTGCTTTCTGGTCATGCTCGGCTACACCCCCGACTTTGCCGCCGCCGGGAGCATTGAGACTTCGGCACTTATTACTGGAGTCGGATTCGTGCAGAGCGTGTTCGGCTATCCCAATGAGGATGCCTTCTGGAAAGATCCACGAGGAGAACTGGGCCACGGGTGCTACGAGATTGAAGGTTCGCAGTGGGAGGCAAATCTGAACGATTACAACCGACGCTCCTTCGGGGATGCGTATAGCGCAATCGGTCCGCTTCATCACTATTTTGTCGGTTCCAAAGATGGGTCATGCCAGATCCTCGCCCGGGATCTTCAGGTCGAAGTGTTCCCAGCAGGATGGACGTTCAATGAGGTGATCGAAGAATCCCAACGGCGAATGAAAGAAAGCCGAACTGAGGCCATGAGAGTGATCCAAGAGATGATCGACCGCCCCCCACCGCCGAACTGAAAGTTCTCTGCCAGGAAAACGCCGGCCCGCTTTGTAAAGGCGTCAATCCCGACCTCCCTTGAGCTTCTGAACCCCTTGACGAGGTCAGCGGCCACGCCAAGAGCCATCGCCGGTGTTCAATCAGGCGCTACTCACTTCCAGCAGGCGTGCATCGTTGTTATTCACATTGCCGACGTCTTTACTCACTGGGTAATGCTCAAGGGTCCCGCCCGGTGGGGGCCGAAGCATCGCCTCTAACTCACTACGGTCATGGAGGGCCGGATTCAACCAGCGATCCCACACGTCACTCTCAAGGATGACCGGCATGCGGTCGTGGATCTCGTGCATGTCGGGGTTGTCCGATGTCGTGATAATGGTGGCCGACGCCAACCAGTGCCCGTCGGGGGCCTTCCAGTGGTCGCATAATCCTGCAAAGACCATGGGCTGGCCATCGGAGCGGCGGAAGGCATAGGGCTGCTTGGCGTTCACCACCTTCTTCCACTCGTAGAAGGCGTCGGCTGGTACCAGGATTCGCTTGCGCTCGAAGGCTGACCGGAACATCGGTTTGGTCGCCACGGACTCCGCTCGGGCATTGAAGGTTCCTTTGACGGCCGAAGGGTCTTTGGCCCAGTACGGGACGAGGCCCCAGCGATACGGCTGCAGTGCCCGGGTGAGGTTGCCCTCACTGTCGATCCTGTCACGGGCGGCCAGTATTGGATCCGTCGGCGGCACGTTCCAGCTCGGCTGCCACTCGTCAACGCCGACCAGTTGGGCCTGAAGGAGTCGGGCGACCTTGGCCGGCTCGGTGTAGAGAGCAAAGCGACCGCACACAGGTCCAGAATAACTGCTGATCAGGCAGCCAAGTCAGAGTGGCAAAGCGGACATACGGTCGGCCTGAAGCCTTCAGCAGTGAGGCCTAGCCCGGACCTTTCAGTAAAAGGCCCGTCGTTCCTGCCGTATTGACGCGGAAAAGCCCTCGTGGTGAAGGAAACTGTTGATTGCGAAGCCAACAGGAACCAAACCAGGAGGGCACTTCCGAGATGAAGCGTAACGCGGGCCGACCCAACATTGTGGTGACCACCGGCGGCAAGGGTGTCGCCGCTCATGCGGGGGCGCGACTGTTGTGTGAACTGGCCGATGAACTTGGGTTGCGAACAGGACTTTCTGAGGCGATGGCGCCGACGAAGAAGCGCCGACGAGGCCTCGACCGGGGTCAGGTGCTCGTCGATCTGGCTGTGGCGATCGCGGACGGGGCGACCGCCATCAGCGACCTTCGGGTGCTGTCCGATCAGCCTGGCCTCTTTGGCGAGGTGGCGTCGGTGCCGACGGCGTGGCGGACCCTCGAAGCGACCGACGACGCAGCCCTCGAGCGCATCGCCGGAGCGAGGGCCAAGGCCCGAGCTCAGGCCTGGGATGCGGGGTTGGACCCCGGGTTCTACGTCATCGACCTCGATGCCACCTTGGTCGGTGCCCACTCCGAGAAACAAGGTGCTTCCCCGAACTACAAGAACGGCTTCGGGTTCCACCCACTCATGGCCTTCCTCGACGCGACGGGCGAACCTCTGGCAGCTCGATTGCGTCCGGGCAACGCCTCGGCGGGTGATGCGGCCGACCACATCGTGGTGCTCGACGAGGCCCTGGCTCAGCTGCCGGTCGATCCGAGCGTGCAAGAAGTGATCGCCCGGGCCGACACGGCGGGCTGCTCGCACTTCTTCGTCGACGCCTGCCAAGAGCGCGGCGTCCGCTTCGTGGTCGGCCACAGGCTCAGCGCCGACATCGCGGCCATCGTGACCAAAGTGCCCAACAATCGCTGGCAGATGGCCATTTCGGCCGACGGGACCGAAGAGCGTGACTCCGGAGAGGTGGCCGAGATCACCGATCTGGTGGACCTGTCGCACTGGGGTGAGGGCACCCGGATGATCGCCCGGCGCGAGCTGCCCCACCCCGGGGCCCAGCTCACCTTCAGCGATGTCGAGGGCCATCGCTACCAGGTCTTCATCACTGACCACGAAGAGGACGACATCTGCTTCTTAGAAGCCCTCTACCGAGGGCGCGGACGCTGCGAGCGTCGAATATGCGACGCCAAAGACACCGGGCTGTCGAACCTGCCTTCGTCCAACTTCTCCATCAACGCCGCCTGGCTGGCCCTCGTCCTTGTCGCCGGCGATCTCCTGGTCTGGATGAAGGGGCTGTGCCTCGAGGGTGAACTGGCCCGAGCCGAGCCCAAGCGTCTGCGCTACACGCTCTTGCACACGGCCGGGGTGCTCGTGCGCTCGGCCCGGCGCACCACCTTGCGCATTGCCGAGGGATGGCCATGGGCCGACGAGCTCGTGGTGGCCTTCACCAGACTGCCGAACTGGTCCAGCGCCTGAGCACGTTCCGCCGTTCCTCTTGTCGCAGGACACGGAGTTGATCGAACACGCTCATCGATCGGGCGTGGACACCATTAGGGAGCGTAGACACCTCGATCGGCCGTTACCGTGGCCGCGCCTACATCAACCAAGGCCTGCAGGCGACCACATGGACCGCTGAACGACAGAACGACTTCACCACAAGGGTTATTGAAAGGTCCGGGCTAGTTCTTCCCACACCAAAGGTCCGTCGGGAGGTACGCTGCGGAAGCGTGGGAGGCGTCGCTCTCAGTGGGCAACGTAGGGGTACTACGGTCCCGTGAATGCACGAGTTCACGATCAACTGGAAGGACGACTCCCCCGAAGTCGTCCTCGCTGACTACTGGGAGATGGACGGAGACGTGTACGTCATCCACTGGACGACGACCACTGGGGCGGAGGTGCGCAGGACCGTCCCACGCTCAGAGGTGATCGACATCACCCCGGCGAGTCCAGGGAGGGGATGGGCTGGCTGACAGAGCGGGAACGGCCGCAGCCCCGGCAAAACGAGTCGCACCCGTTTACCCCGATGCCGTACTGCGGGCAAATGACGTACCGACCCAACCAGTGCTCACCGTGCGACATGGCGTTGCTTCTCTTCTACCCCCGCCAAGATCGCCCCGATGGATGCGGCGGCGCACCGCCGTAACGACGTTGTATGGATCTCATATGCGCCCGATCAAGGCGTCGTCCGGGCGAACGTCGTACCCTCGAGCCCGCAATGTCTGGACCAGAGCTGCTTCAGTGGCGGGATCGATGTACAGAATCGGCGAGCCAGGGAAACGAACTTGCTCTTCTCTTATGCCGGCCAGATCCTCGGTGAGCGCACCCAATGCGAGGGTTGCCGGCGAGGCTGGCCGTAGCGCCATCGTTCAGGGCTACTGCTTCAGAACTCCATCTCGTCGAGTTCCTCGCCATCGTCAGGTTCGAGGCGGGCGGCAGCTATCCACTCGTGAATCTCGGGCATCCCCATGATGGTCTCGATGTACCGGGAGGCAGCAGCCCCCACCTTGATGTCGTAGGTGTAGAGGCGAACGCAGACCGGCGCATACATGGCATCGGCAACCGTGCGGGCTTCCCCGAACAGGTACGGTCCTCCCGAGGCGTCCAGGCACTCATTCCAGATCGTTTCGATGCGGTCAATATCGGCTTGCGCTCCGTCCCACAGCGGAAAGCCCGGGTGGTACGACTTTATGTTCATGGGGAGCGCCGAACGAAGGTTGGCGAAATCTGAATGGACCTCACCACATATCGACCTACACCGCGCCCGCACCGCTGGGTCAGCTGGCAAAAGCGGACTTTTCGCCAGGGACTCGTTGAGGTACTCGCCCATGGCCAGGGTGTCCCACACGTCGTACCGGTCGTGGCGCAACCGGGGCGCCAAGGAGGATGGGGAGAGGAATAGCGGTTCGGTCCGGGTTCCCGAGCCTTCGCAGTCGATTACCTCAACGGCGAAGTCGAGTTCGGCGAACTTGCACAGCAGCCATCCCTCGAGAGAACGGGCACCATAGTTCTTACTGTTGATGGTAAGGACAGCCTCTGACATGGCGTTGCTCCTTGATCCCGCTGTACCGGGTCCGAAGCCAACGTCCCCTGGCCGGAGCATCTACCTGGGCTGGGTCGATTAAACCACGTGGCGGACTGGACGATCAAACGGATCGCCGAGCACCTGGACTTTCACCCGGCGACGGTGTCGTCGTGGCTGATCACGGAGGTGAACGGTGATTCGGTGGCGGATCTCGGGATTGCTGCAAATGTCACGCAGTTGGGTAGCAGGACCAGATTGTCATTGACGATGCCGTAGACCAATCGTCGATTCTCGTCCACCATCGGATCCTAATACTCATCGTCGTCTTCTTTTTTGAAATCGAAATAGACGTAGTTCCACTCTTGAGCGGGCTCGACCACATCAGGGCAGAAGGGAAAGGACCACCTTGGGTTCAAGCTTGCTTCTCGTTCCTCTTCCTCACGACGAGCCGACCGTTCGTCCTCTTGGGCGATCAGCTGCTGGGCGGCGGCACCACAGTCTGCCTTTGCCTTTTCCAGCGTCGGCGCCACGCCGTGTGCGAGCAGAGGGTCGCCCTCTCCAACTGCCTCCTCGTCGAGGATCACTTCCCACGTCCACCGTATGCTGACCGACAAACGGAACGAGGCAGCCGTTGTTGCCGGCATCATTACCCTCGGAGCTCTTTACACGAGCCATCACGCTCATCGGTAGCGGCAGTTGAGTTGGGGAACAAGACCCTTGATTTTGCAGAGGTGGTCCTACTGGCCGTGGTCGTCGGCGGTCTAAAGCAACTCCTCTCCGGTAAAGGGCCAGTCGCCATCAACCAGGACACGGAACTGGGGCTCAAAGACGTAAGGGCGATTCTGGCCGACGAGAGTGGCTCTCGGGAGACGGTAATCGATGAGGTGCGAAGACGCCTCTACCGTCAGAGAGGAATACATATAGGTAAGGACGTCGACCTCATGGAGCGAGTGGCCGAGGAACAGGAGAGCCTTTGGGTCGAGCAGGATTCAAGGGGGGACGCTGAGCAGAAAGCAGCTCGTAAGTTTGGTCTCCCTGTGGAGGACCTTTGTTTGATTGCCTATGAGCTATGGCATTGGTCACTGACCCGTGAACGAGACTTCAGGATTAGGGCCGTAAAGCCAAAACCATCCTCGGCCCGCAGTCTGCAGGCATTACGTGGCCACATCACTCGTGATCTGTATGACGAGCTTGCGGAACCCATTGCCGAATACAAGCTAGAGAGATACTTGGAAAGCCCGTCGGACTGAAATGGCACACATACAAAAGAGGACGTACAGATCGGCAGTAACCGGCAAGGTCACGGTTCGCTGGCAGGCTCGGTTTACCGCACCAGACGGCCGTGAGCGTACTAAGCGGTTTGAAAGGAAGGTTGATGCGGAGAGGTGGCTAAAAACCAATGTCGCCGACCTGGTACGGCATGAATGGTTTGATCCTGACGAATCCCGAGTGAGATTCAAAGACTGGGCCGAGACCTGGAAGACGACCCTCGTCGATCTTCGTCCATCAACCAAGGTCCGTGATCTTGACTACTTGGAGCGCGACCTCTTGCCCACCTTCGGGGACTTAACCCTCGGTGAGATCGATTTCATTGCTGTACAGAAGTGGGTCTCTCGGCTTACTTCCAAGGGTCCGATCCCGTGGTGGGACATCGCCGAGCAACCTGAACGAACATCAAGACCATTAGGTGCGGCGACCACAGTGAAGGCATACCTCATCCTCAGCAAGATCATGGCGGCGGCGGTCAGAGCGGGCAAGCGCAAAACCAATCCATCCACCGGAGTCAAGTTACCGAGCGTCGAGGTCAAGGAAATGAGGTTCCTGACACCCGCCCAAGTTGACACCCTGGCCCAGTCAATCGACGAGAGGTACAAGGCGCTCATCCTTGTGGCCGCCTACGGGGGTCTTCGGATCGGCGAGCTTGCCGGACTTCGGCGTTCTCGTGTGGACACGTTGAATGCCAGGGTGAACGTGGCCGAGATAGTGGTGGAGCTAGAGGGCCAGCTCACGTACGGACAGCCAAAGACAAAAGCAGGTCGTCGTTCAGTGACGCTTCCGGCCTCGGTCATGAAGATCCTTGTCGATCACATGGAGAGGTTCACGCCAGCCGATCCAGACGCCTTCGTCTTCCAAGCCCCCGATGGAGGCCCCATCCGGGTACCTCTGTGGCGGCAGCGATTCTGGAGACCAGCCGTCATTACGGCAGGGCTCGTGCCCCTTCGGCCGCACGATCTTCGCCACACCGCCGTGGCCCTCTGGATCAAGACGGGAGCCAATCCGCTCGAGGTGTCGAGGCGGGCTGGACACACCTCGGCCAGCTTTACTCAGGACCGCTACGGGCATCTGTTCCCAGAAGCCGACCGTGAGGTCGCTGACCGTCTCGATGCACTCATTCTTCGCATTACCTCTGCGGAGAAGGTGCCTGAGGATGGGGCCGAGATGAAGACCTCCTCAAACTCTGACGGACGAATGACGGACGAAGTTTCCGAATCGGACGCCGACGTCCTCCCTTTCATAGCTCCTGACCAGGGAGAAGATGGTGGGCGCTGCGGGACTCGAACCCACGACCTCAGCCGTGTGAAGGCTGCGCTCTAACCAGCTGAGCTAAGCGCCCGGGTCGGGCGGGTCAACCACGCATGCCAGACCCCGGAGGGCCGAGGATAGCCCAGTGATTTGGGTGGGGCAGACGGGACGGGTACCCTCGTAGGCACATGGCATCGGCTTCGAATAGCAAGGACGGCAAGGTTGTGCCGGCTCCCGAGCCCGATGGCGTACTGACCCCGGCGGAGCGCCGTGCGGCCATGACCGGCCTCGATCCGACCGAGGTCAAGTGGTCCAAGGCGGCGCTGACCCTGGTCGCCCTGATCGGGTCGATCATAGTGATCTACCTGGCCGCGGACCACCCCACCCGCAAGGTGACGCAGAAGATCCACGGGGTCGACCACATCCGCGTCGTGCCCATCTCGGACACCTACCTGCTGCTCGGAGCCATCGTGGTGGCCGTGTGCCTCGTCGGGTTCGAGGGTGTGCGGCGTCGCCGGCGCACGCTGGTGGCGTTCTCCCTCTTCCTCTGTGGCTTCGCCTTCACGTTGGTCTTCGCGCCGCTCGGCCTCGGGGTCATCATCTGCGGCGGCTGGCTCATGCTGCGGGCCTACCGGATCCAGAAGTTCGGCACTCCGAACGCCAAGCAGGCGGCGCGGGAGGCGGCGACCCGACCGAGCCGAAGCGAGCGCAAGCGGGCGGCGAGCGCCTCAGCGACCACGACGGCCGAGCGCAAGCCCCCGACGGCCAACAAGCGCTACACCCCCAAGGCCGCACCCCGCCGCAAGGTGGCCAAGCCGGCCGAGTAGGGCCGACCGACGCTCAGCCCGTCGGGCCCTCGACGGGGATTACCAGGGCGGAGCGCAGCAGCGCGAGCACGTCGGTGCGCCGGCGTACGAGAGAGCGGGCCGTGGGCTCCTCGCCCAGCGCGCGCAGGACCTCGACCTCGGTCACCATGCCGATCACCGTGGAGTAGATGGCCAGGAGCAGCAGCCGGGGGTCGTGCCGGCGCATGGTGCCCGCGTCCATCTCGGCCTCCAGGAAGGAGGAGGCGCGGCGGACCAGGGGCTCGAGCGCCATGGTCATCTGGGTCGCCGCAGGTGGGCCCAGCCTCGATACCTCCCGCAACAGACCGAGCAGCTCCGGCTGACGCGCTGCCAGCCGGAAGACCGAGCGGACCACGGCTTCGACGCGCACCCACCCGGCGCCGGCGCCCTGCAGAGCGGTCTCCAGCGCAGCCGACAGGTCGGCGGCACTGCGGGCGATCACCGCCTCGAGCACGGCGTCCTTGGAGGGGAACCAGTACAAGATGCTCTGCTTGGTCAGCTCGAGCACCTTGGCGAGGGCGTCCAGCGAAGTGGCGTCGTAGCCGCGGGTGGCGAACGAGGCCAGCGCCGCGTCGAGGATGCGGTCGCTCGTCGATACGGGGCGACCCACCGTCGCCGCCGGCCGCCCGCTCGTCGCCCCGTTCCCGTCCCCGGTCGACACCTTCCCGCTGCCCGTCGTCTTCGAGCTGCCCGTCGACACCGTGCCGCCGCTCACCGCGTCCGGCCGCTCCCCGACGCGGCCCGGCCCCGGGACGGACCCCCCGGTCATGCCAGTCGTGTTCACTTACCAAATGGTAGACAACATCGGTGTCGGATGCTCGACAATTCCCGTGCCGATCGCCCGGGACCTCCGTGCCCAGCGTTTCTTCATTACCGGTGCCACCGGATTTTTAGGCACTGCGCTGGTCGAACGCATCCTGCGCTGCGTGGAGGACGCCGAGATAACCGTACTCGTCCGCCCCGGCCGGCGGGCCGATGCCGCGGCGCGGCTGGCCCGCGAGGTGATCCGCAACGACTGCTTCGACCGCCTCCGGAACGAGCTCGGCGACGGCTTCGCCGGGGAGGTGGCCCGCCGGGTCCGTGCCGTGTCCGGCGACGTGGGGCAGGAGGGCCTCGGGCTGGACGACGGGGGCCGGGCCGCCCTGGCCGCCAGCGACATCGTCATCCACTCGGCCGCCACCGTCTCCTTCGACGCCCCCCTCACCCAGGCCGTCGAGATCAACTTGCTCGGTCCCGCCCGGGTCGCCGAAGCCATGGTGGCCACCGGCTCGGCCGCTCACCTGATCTCCGTGTCGACGGCGTACGTAGCCAGCACCCACCAGGGTGAGGCCAAGGAGGAGCTGCTCTCCGAGAACCGGTTCACGCTGGACATCGACTGGGAGGAAGAGGTCACTGCCGCCCGCCGCCTGCGCGACGACCTGCAGGCGGCCTCCCGCCGTCCTGATCGACTGAAAGGCTTCACCAAGGAGGCCCGGTCCGAGATCGGCGGGGCCGGGGAACATCTGATCGCCGCCCGCGCCGAGAAGGTCCGAGAAGAGTGGGTGCGCCGCGAGCTGGTCGATGCCGGCACGGCCCGCGCCCTCTCACTGGGCTGGCCCGATGCCTACCCCTTCACCAAGGCCTTGGGAGAGCAGGCACTGGTCTCCAGGTGGGCCGGGACGGTGCCGATCACCTTCGTACGGCCCTCCATCATTGAGTCGGCGCTGGCGGAACCCCGGCCGGGCTGGATCCGCGGCTTCCGCATGGCCGAACCGATCATCGTCTCCTACGCCCGCGGCCTGCTGCGCGAGTTTCCCGGCGTCCCCGAGGGCATCATCGATGTCATCCCGGTGGACCTGGTGGTGGCCGCCATCCTCGGCGTGGCCGCGCACGGCCCCGACCCGGGCGGTCCGACGGTCTACCACGTGGCCTCGGGCGTGCGGAACCCCTTCCCCTACGGTCATCTGGTCGACCTGGCCGAGGACTGGTTCAGCCGCAACCCGCTGTACGACGACCGGGGGCAGCCGATCAGCGTGCCCGAGTGGTCTTTTCCCGGCCGCGGGCGGGTCCAACGCCAGCTGCGGCGGGCCGATCAGGCCATGACCATCGTCGAGCGGCTCTTGACGACGCTGCCCGTGCGGGGCAAGCAGGCCGAGCTGGCCGCCCGGATCGAGGATCGCCACGCGCTGGCCAAGCGAGCGCTCGGCTACGTCGAGCTCTACGGCGCGTACACCGAGACCGACGCCCGCTACCGCGTCGACCGGCTCCTCGCGCTGTGGGACACCTTCGACGACGAGGACCACACGGCGTTCTGCTTCGATCCCGGTGTCATCGACTGGGACCACTACGTCCACAACGTCCACCTGCCGTCGGTGGTCGAGCACGCCCGGGTGCGCACGACGTCGGGCCGCTCGGTGGTCGAGAAGCGCCCCGAGCGGGCCCGGCGGGCCATCCTGTCGGGCGACCGGCATCTGGCCGTCTTCGACCTGGAGCACACCCTGATGGCGTCGAACGTGGTCGACACCTACGCCTGGCTGGCCAGCCGCCATCTCCCGGTCGCCCGCCGGGCCAAGTTCGTCGCCGACCTGCTGCGCCAGGCGCCGTCGCTGTTGGCCCTCGACCGGCGCGACCGGGGCGACTTCCTGCGGTCCTTCTACCGCCGGTTCGCCGACGCCCCCATCGCCCAGCTGCGCGCCGACTCGTGGGAGCTCTTCCACACGCAGCTCTTGACCCGCTCCTTCCCCGAGGGGTTCGCCCGGGTGCGGGCCCATCGCGCCCTGGGCCATCGCACCCTGCTGATCACTGGCGCGCTCGACTTCATCATTGAGCCGGTGCGGCCGCTCTTCGATGACATCGTCTGCGCCCAGATGGAAGAGCGCAACGGCCTGCTGACCGGGCACCTCACCAACCTCCCCCCCATCGGGGAGGCCCGCGCCCTGGTGCTGGCGGACTACGCCCACGCGCACGACCTCTCGCTCGAGGAGTCGGTGGCGTACGCCGACTCGGCCAGCGACCTGGCCATGCTCGAAGCGGTCGGGTTCCCCGTCGCCGTCAACCCCGAGGCGCGCCTGGCCGCCATCGCTCGCCGGCGGGGATGGCACGTGGAGCACTGGTCCAAGGCGAAGGGCGGCTCGCACCGACCCCTGCCCCTGGGGCCCTTCGACGTCAGGTCGCCCAAGGCGGTGACCGCTACATGAGACGGCGCACATGACCACCCTCCTCTTCGAGCGGTCCCTGCCCCGCTTCGCCGCGGCTCGCATCGCCTCGAGCTTCGGCTCCGGGCGCGGCGCCGCAGTCGGACCGCTGCGCCTGGTCGAGCACGACGCCCCCTCCCTGCCCGGCGAGGGCTGGACCCATGTCGACCCCGTGCTGTCCGGGATCTGCGGCTCGGACCTGGCCACCCTGGACGGGCGCAGCTCGCGCTACTTCGAGGACATCGTCTCCTTCCCCTTCGTCCCGGGGCACGAGGTCGTCGGGACGCTCTCCGGCGACGCCATCGGCGCCGGGGGCGTCACCCTGGTGGCCGGCACCCGGGTCGTGCTCCAGCCGGTGCTGGGCTGCGCCGCCCGCGGCATCACACCGCCCTGCGCGTGGTGCGGGGCCGGGCAGGTTGGCAACTGCGGTCACCTGGCCTTCGGGCACATCCGGCCCGGTCTGCAGACCGGCTACTGCGCCGACACCGGCGGCGGGTGGTCCACCACCGGGCTGGTGGCACACTCGAGCCAGCTGTTCGCCGTCCCCGAAGGGCTGAGCGACGCCGACGCGGTCACCACCGAGCCGGTGGCCTGCGCCGTGCACGCCGTGCTCCGCTCGGGCATCTCGGAGGGCGACCTCGTCGCCGTGCTCGGCGCGGGCACGGTGGGGCTCATGGTCACGGCTGCGCTGGCCCACCTGGCCACCACCGGGCGCTGCCCCGCCCCGCGGGCGCTGCTGGTCGGCGCCAAGTACGGCCACCAGCAACGGCTCGCTCGCGAGCTGGGGGCCACCGAGGCCCTCGCTCCCGATCAGCTGCCGCGCGCCGTGCGCCGGCAAAGCCGCTCCCTCTCCTTCGGTGGCGTGCCGGGCGAGACGGCCACGTTGTCCGGAGGGGCCGACGTGGTCATCGACTGCGTGGGCAGCGCCGAGTCGATCGCACAGTCCATCGCCATGGTCCGCCCCCGGGGCACCGTCGCCTTGGTCGGCATGCCGGGCCGGGTGACCCTCGACCTGGCGCCGCTCTGGCACCGCGAGGTCCGTCTCGCCGGCGCCTACGCCTACGGCACTGAGGCCGTCCCCACACCGGTCGCGGCCAAATCCACCCCGGCCAGGTCCACCGCGGCCAGGTCCACCGCGGCCAGGTCCACCGCGGCCGCCGAGGTGGAGGAGATGACCACGTTCGCCCTCGCCTTCGAAGTGGTGGCCGCCCAATCGACCGGCCGCCTCGTCTCGGCCACGTACCCGCTCACCCGGTTCGAGGAGGCCGTGGCCCACGCCGGCGCCGCCGGTCGCCGCGGCGCCGTCAAGATCGCCTTCGACATCACGAAAGGACACACCCGATGAGCCGCCGTCCCGGATTCGTCCTCGAGGTGGACAAGTCCACGCCCCCGACGCTCTTCTGGAACGGCGAGGGCTTCACGCTCGAGACCCTCCCCGAGGGCAGCCGGGTGGTCTACGCACCGGAGCCGATGAAGGCACTCGACGACCCCTACGCCGCTGTTCGGCACGCCCTGCTCCATCCCGTGGGCGACCGCGATCCCCTGCCGGCCCTACTCCACGCCGGCATGAAGCTGACGATCTGCTTCGACGACGTCTCGCTCCCCCTGCCGCCCATGGAGGCGCCCGACATCCGCCAGATGGTCATAGAGACGGTGCTCGACCTGGCCGCCGATGCCGGGGTCGACGACGTCGTGCTCATCGCCGCCCTCGCCCTGCACCGGCGCATGACCGAGGCCGAGCTCCGCCACGCCCTCGGGGATCGGATTTACGACGCCTTCGCCCCGCACGGACTCCTCACCCAACACGACGCCGAAGACCCCGACAACCTCATCCACCTCGGGCAGACCGAACTGGGCGAGGACGTCGAGATCAACAAGCGGGCAGCCACCTCGGACCTGCTGGTCTACGTCAACATCAACCTGGTGGCCATGGACGGCGGCCACAAGAGCGTGGCCACCGGGCTGGCCAGCTACCGCAGCCTGCGGCATCACCACAACCCCCAGACGATGCAACACTCCCGCTCCTTCATGGACGCCCCCGCCTCGGAGCTGCACACCTCGAACTGGCGCATGGGGCGGTACATCGCCGATGCCGGGGTCCGGGTCTTCCAGATCGAGACCACGCTCAACACCAACACCTTCCCGTCGTCGTTCGCCTTCTTGCAGAAGCGCGAGTGGGAGTGGAACCTGCGGGACCGCGCCACCTATGCCGCCTCGTCCGCTTCGCTGCGGGGGGTGCCGCCCCGGCTGGCCCGGCAGATCTTCCACTCCATCGCGTCGCCGCACGCCATGACCTCGGTGCAAGCCGGTGAGGTCGAGGCGGTGCACGCCCTCACCACCGAGAACGTATGGAAACAACAGGGCGTCGACGTCCAGGGGCAGACCGACATCTTGACGATGGGGTTGCCCTACATCTGCCCCTACAACGTGAACTCCATCATGAACCCGATCCTGGTGGCGTGCCTCGGGCTGGGCTACTTCTTCAACCTCTACCGGGGCAAGCCCTTGGTGCGCGAGGGCGGCGTGCTGATCCTGCGCCACCCGACCCGTCCCGAGTTCCATCCCGGGCATCACCCCAGCTACATCGACTTCTACGAGCAGGTGCTCACCCAGACGGTCGACCCGGTGGCCATCCACAAGCAGTTCGAGGAGTCGTTCGCCACCGACCCGTGGTACATCCACCTCTACCGGACCGGCCACGCCTACCACGGCGTGCACCCCTTCTACATGTGGTACTGGTGCGCCCACGCGTTGGAGCACCTGGGCCGGGTCATCGTCGTCGGCGGCGACCCCAAGGCCGTGCGACGTCTCGGGTTCTCCCCGGCGTCGTCGTTGAACGACGCGCTGGAGATGGCCACCGACGTGGTCGGGCCCTCCCCCACCCTGACCCACCTGCACGCGCCACCCATCATGATGGCGGACGTGCACTGATGGCCCGGAGCCTGCGCTTTCCGCTGGCCGCGCCGTCGTGGCCGACGTCGGTGGAGCGACCGGCGCGGGACCGCAAGATCGGGCTCGAGTACGACCACGCCTGGTCGCGGCGGTACCCCGCCCGAGTGGCCCGCGCCGTGATCATGGACAACGTCGCCCGCCCGGTGGCCCGGGTCCTGGCGCCGGCCACGGTGCGCGGCCTGGAGCACCTCCGGCACGTCGAAGGCCCGGTCATCTTCGCCGCGAACCATGCCAGCCACGTCGACACCCCGCTCGTGCTCACCAACCTGCCGGTCGAGTTCCGGCACCGCACCGTCGTCGCCGCGGCGTCGGACTACTTCTTCGACCGAACCTGGAAGTCGGTGCTGTGGTCCTTCTCTCTGGCAGCCATCCCCATCGAGCGCAGCAAGGTCAACCGCCGCTCGGCCGACACGGCGGCGGATCTCATAGGGCACGGATGGAACCTCGTGATCTTTCCCGAGGGCGGTCGCACGTCCGACGGCTGGATGCAACCGTTCCATCGGGCGAGCGCGGCCTACCTGGCCCGGCGCACGGGCCGCCCGGTGGTGCCCGTCTACCTGCAGGGCACCCGGCACGTCCTGCCCAAGACGCCCGGCGAGTCGGCCCACACCCCCGGTGGATCGGGCACCGAGTCGGCGCGAGCGGGCCGCCTGCGTCGTTCGCCGATCTCGGTCCTCTTCGGGGCGCCGCTGACCCCCGACGAGGGGGAGAGCACCCACCGGTTCGCCGACCGCGTCGAGGCGGCCGTTGCCACCCTCGCCCGCGAGGTGCGCACCGATTGGTGGCAGGCCCGGCGCGACGTGAGCGCCGTCGACCCGGTGGCGGGTGCCGTGACCGCCCACCGCGGCCCGGACGCTCCCGCCTGGCGGCGGGCCTGGGCCCTCGACGCGCCGCCCCCGGAGCGCCGCGCCAAGAGCTGGCCCTGACCCGGTCGGCCGCCGTCGGCCTACGGCAGGCCTCCCCGGCTGCGCCGCCGGCTCGTACGGCCCCGCCGCCCCATGGCCGCTATCCGCTCGCGGCGCAGCTCCTCCGCGGCTGAGTCGTCGAGAGGCGAGAGCTTGTCGACCTCGACACCGAAGGCCCAGGCCAGCAGCAGATCGGCCACGGCCGGGTTGCGGGCCAGCACCGGCCCGTGCAGGTAGGTACCGAGCACGCGGCCGCACACCGCGCCCTCACTGCCCGAGCCGTCCCCGTTGCCGATCCCCGTGATGACCCGGGCGAGCGCCACGGTGCGAGCAGGCCCGCCGCCCGCCGCTCCGGCGGCGTCGGCAGCCGCTTCACCGGCGCCGTCGGCAGCCGCTTCACCGGCGCCGTCGAGTGCCGTCCGCCCGCCGTGGTTCTCGAACCCGGTCAGCGTGGGCAACGACCCCAAGCCGGCCTCGACCGCCGCCTCGGCCCTCACCTCGGCCACTACCTCGCCGACGGCGCGGGCGCCGGCTCCCTTGCTCGTCACCACCTGCAGGAGGCCGACTCCTTGGTAGGGCACGCCGTCTGCACCGGGAAACGTCGTCCCCACGATCTGGTAGCCGGCGCAGACGGCCAGCACGACGGCGCCGCCGGCGACTCGGCGGGCCAGCGTGCCATCGTCGACGAGCGTGCGGGCGGCGCGCACCTGCGGTCCGTCCTCTCCCCCACCCAGGCAGTAGAGGTCCGCTTCGGGCAGCGGGGCATCGGACGGCGCCTGCACCAGCTCCGCTTCTACGCCGCGCCACTGGGCCCGCCGAGCCAGGATCAACCCGTTGCCGCCGTCGCCGTAGGTGCCGAGGAGGTCCGGATAGACGACGCAAACGCGCAGTGCCCGGTTCATGGCGCGACGTTCACGGGGCGGTCGCACCCGCCCCGAGCAGCTCATGAAAGGCCGTGTAGTTGCCGATGACGTCGATGGGCACGCCATCGGCGGGCGCACCGTCACCGGCCACGCCATCGGCGGTCGCGCCGTTCAAGGCTGCGGTGCGTACCGCGACGACCGGGTCGGCCTCCACCAGGTGGGTCACCCCGGCGTAGTGCAGGCGTACGGACAGGTCGCGGCAGCGGTCGCCGGTGGCCACCACCGCACGCCCGGCCAGGCGCTCGAAGGGCACGTCCCACAGCCAGCTCGGGTCGGCGCCGTCGGCCGTCCGCGCGTTAATGCTGACCACGATCGGTCCCTCGTCGTCGCCCACCAGCTGCAGGAGCTCGCTCCACCCGGCCGGGTTCTTGGCCAGCATCAGGCGGGCGCGCACGCCGCCCACCCGGCGAACGGTGAAGCGGCCCGCCACGTCGCCGACCATCGCCATGGCGGCCAACCCGGCCGCCGCGTCGACCCCCAACGCGGCGGCGGCCACCGCCGCCATAAGGGCATTGGCGTAGTTGAAGCGGCCGGGCAGGGCCAGCGCTATCTGCTGGCATCCCCCGTCGGACCAGACCGCCTCGTAGGAGGCGCCGTCGCCCGAGGCCTGCAACGTCGCCACGGGGTCGGGCCGCGCGAAGCCGCAGTCGCTGGCGCAGGCCCAGGACCCTCCGACGTCGAACGCGATGCGCCCCTGGCAGGCGGGGCAGCCGACGGCATCGAGCTGCCAGCCCAGGCCGGCACCGACCCAGCGCACCCGCAGGGCGGCGCCGGCGGCCCAGACCACGAGGGGATCGTCGGCGTTGGCGACGACGGTGGCGTGCGGTGCGGCAGCCAGTGCGGCCCGCCATGTCCCGGCCACCATGCGGACCTCGTTGGTCCGGTCCAGCTGGTCGCGCGAGAGGTTGAGAAGGACGACAACGGATGCCTTGGTAGCGGCTAGGACCCGCGGAAGGTAGATTTCGTCGACCTCGAGCACGGCCCGGCCGGCCCTGCGGTCTACGGCGAGGGCGGCCACGTGGCCCGGGGGCATGTTGGACCCCGTTTCGTTGCTGACCACCCCCGCCCCATCGCTCCCGAGGGCGACGGCGAGCAGCCGAGTCGTGGTGGTCTTGCCGTTGGTGCCGGTCACCAGCACCACCTCGCGCCCCGAGGTGAGGTGCTCGAGGAGCCTCGGGTCGATCCTGAGGCCGCAGCGCCCGCCGGCCACCGTGCCCTCTCCGCGCCCGAGGCGACGCGAGGCGGCGTTGACCGCCCGCGTGGTGGCGACGGCCAGGCGAGACCTCACGAAGGGGGCTTGGTGTGCGCCAGCTCCTCGGCCGTAGGCGCTGGTCGCGTCGTGGACTCCTCGGGCAGCAGGGCGGAGATCGCCGACATGATCGTGGCCGTGTCGGCCTCTGCATCGGTCAGCGACAGCGACAGCGGGCTCCCCACCCGGACGGTCACCGTGGCTGGACGGAACACCAACGTGACGTCGGGCGTACGGGACGATCGCGGCCACACCTTCTCGGTGCCCCAGATGCCGATCGGTATGACCGGCGTTCCCGTTGCGGCGGCCAGGCGGGCTGTCCCCGTCCTTCCCCGCAACTCGGGGTCGAAGAAGGCGGGGCCTCGTGGAATGGTCCCCTGCGGCAGCACCAGCACGGCCTCGCCCGCCCGCAGGGCCGCCTCGGCGGCGCGCAACGCCTGGTCCGATCCGCCGCCTCGTTCCACGGAGATCCCCCCCAGCGCTCGGGCGATGGAGCCGACCACCGGCGCGTCGAAGATCTCCTTCTTACCCAAGAACCGCGCCGGCCGGCCCATCCGGGCGACCACGAGGGCGAGTGCCGCCACGTCGAAGTAACTCCGATGGTTGGCGGCCAGCAAGACGGGCCCACTCCGGGGGATGTGCTCCATACCGCTGATGTCAAAGCGCGCGTAGGGGAACCAAGCCGGCCACACGAACGGGCGCAGCACGTCGTAGGGCTCGAGCCCCATCAGGCTGGGCACGCCCGGCGGGCGGTCCCAGTGCTCAATGGGCCAGCGTCGGGCGGTGGCGATCGCGGTCAGCGGCAGGTCCGGGTTGACGGCGTGCGGCCAACCCACGCTGGCCAAGAGCGGGGTGTCGAAGACGCTGTCGCTACAGGCGTGGCAGTCACCCAGATCGACGGACTCGCCCTCGGCCCAGGCCCTCACCGCCTTCAGCTTGCCCGTGCCCCACACGAAGCCCTCGTAGAGGCGCCCGGTGTAGCGGCCGTCACGGGTCTCGTAGGTGGTAGCGACGACCGCGTCGAATCCCATCGCCCATGCGAAGGGCGTGATCATGTCGACCGGTGTGGTGGTGGTCAGCACCAGCTGGTGGCCGTCCGAACGAAAGGCGTCCAGGTACTGCGGCGCGAACGGAGCCACCAGCGCCTTCAGGTCGTCGACGGCCCGCCGGCCCGCCGCCTGCACCTGGTCCTGGCGCCACCCCTTGGCCACCCGGGCCGCCGCCCGAACCAGACCCATGGAGAGCAGGTTCTCGCCCAGATGGTCGTTGACCGCGTAGAGCAACCGGTCTCCGGGGAGCGTGCGTCCCTGCGGCACGACACCCTCGTCCATGAGTGCCCGGCTGAGGGCCTGACCGGAGGCGTGGCCGAGGAGCGTGCGGTCAAGATCGACGAAGACGGCGCTCTTGCCCATGGCGGACCAGCCTAAGTCCCACCCGACCGGGCCGGTGCGGCCCGCGAGGGGCTGGTACGGTCGAGGCCCGCGCCGGCGCCGTCGAACAGTGTGGGGGGCAGAGTCATCATTGAGCTCGCGAGCGGTCTGCAGTTTCCCGAGGGCCCGATCGCCATGGACGACGGCTCGGTCCTGGTGGTCGAGATCGAGGGCGGCAGCTTGGTCCGGGTGACCCCGGACGGCAGCGTCTCGGTGGTCAGTCCGTGCGGCGGAGGACCGAACGGGGCGGCGATCGGGCCCGACGGAGCCGTCTACGTGAGCAACGACGGTGGCCTGGCCTTCAAGACGGTCGCCGGCATCCGTCAGCCCTTCGATCAGGCCGCCGACTACCACGGCGGGTCCATCCAGCGCATCGACCTCGCCACCGGCTCCCTCCAGACGCTCTACACCCACTGTGGGGACACCCCCATCACCTCGGGCAACGACATCGTGTTCGACACGCACGGCGGCTTCTACTTCAACGACACCTCCGCCGGGTTGGTGTACTACGGGCTGGCCGACGGCTCCTCCATCCACCTGGCGGCCGGGGATCTCCAGCTCAACAACGGTCTCGGGCTCTCGCCCGACCAGGGCCGACTGTACGCCTCCGAGACCTACACCGGTCGCATCGTCTACTGGGACGTCGTGGGGGTCGGAGCACTCTCGGACTCCTTCGCCGTGTTGTACTCGACCGAGGGGCGGCATCACTGGGACGGCCTGGCCATCGACAGCGAGGGCAACGTATGTGCCGCCGACCTCCAGGAGTCGGGCATCACCGCGGTCTCCCCGGAGGGGCGCGTCGTCGCCAAGGTGACCGTACCCGTGCACGACCCGTTCGTAACGAACGTCTGCTTCGGCGGTCCCGACATGCGGACCGCCTTCATCACCTCGGCCGGGCGCGGCCGCCTGTACGCCACCCAGTGGCACTGTCGGGGACTCCGGCTCAACTACAACGCCTGAGCCAGACCGCCCGAGCTAGACCACCGCCCGTCCGCCGGCTCGTCCGCTCCCGTCCGCCGGCTCGTCGACGGGCGGCTCGTCGGCCGCCGGCTCGTCGGCCGCCGGCTCGTCGACGGGCGCCGCGTCGACCATGGAGTGGTACACGGCCAGGAGGGCGCTCTTCTGGGTGTCGTTGAGGTGAGGATCGTTGAGGATGGCCGTGCGGGTCGTCGTCGTCCGCTCCTCACCCGACGCGATGTCGGCCGCGTGGGCCAGCAGGTCGCTGACCGAGAGATTGAGGGCCTCGGCCAGCGACTTGATGATGTTGATGGACGGACGGTGGAGCCCTCGTTCGATCTGGCTCAGGTAGGGGTTGGAGACCTTGGTGAGCGCCGCCAGCTGCCGCAGGCTCAACTGCGCCAACTGGCGCTGGCTGCGCAGATAGGTTCCGAAGGCATCCCATCGCTGATCGGTCTCCGGCTTGTCGGCCACGACAAGACTCTATCTACGGGGGTGAATTCCGATCGTTCGTTTTCTGGCGATTCACCCGTACATTCTCCGCTCCGTTGTGCTTGACTGAGACGAGGACCCGGGATTGAAGGGGGCAGTACCCGGAGGTTGTGATGCAGTAAAGAGGTGGCCATGGCGAAACGGTTGATATCCGAGCGTGCCGGTCGGGTTCTCGGGCCTCGACGCCTCCTGCGGCGGGTGGATCCGCTCGGTTTTGCCGGTGCCCTGATGCAGGTCGGCGCCCGGACCGCCACTAACGCGCTCCCCCGCCGGATGCTCGGCCTCGGCGTCGAGATGACCAAGGTGGCCGTCGGCCGCTCGTCGATTACCCCAGAACCGAGGGACTGGCGGTTCGAGAACCGGGCCTGGAAGGAGAACCCGGCCTTCCACCGCCTGTGCCAGGGCTATCTGGCGTGTTCCCGCACGGCCCTCGAGCTGGTCGACGACGCCCACTTCGACTGGCGCACCAACGAGCGGGCCAAGCTGGCGGCCACCGTTGTCACCTCCGCCCTAGCGCCGACCAACTACCCGCTGCTCAATCCCGCCGTTCTCGAGCGCGCCTTCGAGACCGGCGGCAAGAGCGTGCTCCGGGGGCTCGGCAACGTGACGCGCGACGTAGTGACGAATCACGGTTTCCCCCGCTACGTCGACCGGGCGGCCTTCGAGGTCGGCCGCAACCTGGCGGTCACCCCGGGCGCCGTGGTCTT
This sequence comes from uncultured Acidimicrobiaceae bacterium, assembly GCA_963779735.1. Taxonomy (GTDB): domain Bacteria; phylum Actinomycetota; class Acidimicrobiia; order Acidimicrobiales; family RAAP-2; genus Bog-473. The sequence goes on along the minus strand of CAVZZJ010000004.1, from coordinate 923,310 downwards.
CCGCAACGAGGTGTGCGAGCTGCTGCAGTACACGCCGATGACCGACAACGTCTCCACCATTCCGCTGATCTTGGTCCCCCCGCAGATCAACAAGTACTACTTCATGGACCTGGCACCCGGCCGCAGCTTCGTGGAGTTCTGCGTCAAGCAGGGCCTCCAGATGTTCACCATCAGCTGGCGCAATCCGACCAAGGAGCAGCGTGAGTGGGGGCTCAACGCCTACGTCGACGCGGTGGACGAGGCGGTGCGCGCCGCCTGCGAGATCACCGGTACCGACCAGGCCAACACCGTCTCGCTCTGCGCCGGTGGCATCACCACCGCGGCCCTGCTGGGATACCTCGCCTCCGTGCAAGACTCCCTCATCAGGTGCGCCACCTTCGCGGTCACCCTCCTCGACTTCTCCGTGCCGACCATGATCGGCCTCCTGGGCGAACAGACCATTGTCGACCACACCCGCCGAACCACCGAGCGACGCGGCGTGCTCCAGGGCAGCCACGCCAGCGCCCTCTTCGCCCTGTTGCGCCCCAACGACCTCATCTGGAATTACTGGGTCAACAACAACCTGTTGGGGGAGGACCTGGCGACCTTCGATGTCATGGCCTGGAATAGCGACCCCACCCGTCTGCCCGCCGCCCTCCACGCCGACTTCCTGGAGTTGTTCATGCACAACAAGCTGGCCAACGGCGGCTGGTCCGTGCACGGGAACCCCATCGATCTGAGCAAGGTCGAGTGCGACTCGTTCGTGGTGGGCGCCCGCAACGACCACCTCACTGCCTGGAAGGCCTGCTACGCCACGACCCGGCTGCTTGGGGGGGAGAGCCGGTTCGCCCTGTCGTCTTCGGGCCACATCCAGAGTCTGGTCAATCCTCCGGGCAATCCGAAGATGAGCGTGTCCATCGCGCAAGCGACCGAGGCGGACCCCGACGAGTGGCTGGCCAAGACGGAGGCGGTGCAGGGATCATGGTGGGAGCCGTGGGCGTCGTGGGTCGCGGCGCGTTCGGGCGATCGTCACCCCGCGCCCTCCTCTCTGGGCAGCGCCGTGCACCCGGCCGGGGACGCGGCGCCCGGGAAGTACGTCTTGGCCCGCTGAGGCCGCGCCCGAGCGGCGAGTGGCCGTCGGTCGATCGGGGTAGCGGGCGATCGGGGTAGCGGGCGATCGGGGTAGCGGGCGATCGGGGTAGCGGGCGATCGGGGTAGCGGGCGATCGGGGTAGCAGGCGATCGGGGTAGCAGCCGCACACGTCGCCAGGGACGCGTAGGAGGATCGGATACCGTCGTCCCATGATGATGGACACGCCGCTGAACGCCTGGCTCCTCTTCGACCACGCGCCCAACCACGCCCCCGACGCCGAGGTGGTCAGCCGCTCCCCGTCCGGCCGCCTGGACCGGCTGACCTACGCCGAGTTCGGCCGCCGGACCCAACAGCTCATGCACGCCCTGGATCATCTGGGCCTTGAGGAGGGGGACCGGGTGGCGAGTCTGGCCTGGAACAGCTCGAACCACCTGGAGGCGTACTTCGGCGTGCCCTGCTCGGGTCGGGTGCTGCACACCCTCAACCTGCGCGTGTCGCCGGAGGAGCTGGCGTACATGCTGAAGGACGCCGACGACCGCGCCGTGCTGGTCGACCCGGACCTGCTCCCCTTGCTCGAGCAGGCCTTCAACCACGTAACCGCGCCCACCCACGTGATCGTCTTCGGTGGCCGTGTGCCCGAGACACGCCTTGCCGGCGTCGTCGCCTACGAAGACCTCATCGCCGACGAGCCGACGCACTATCCGCGCCGCGCCATCGACGAGCGCCAGGCGATGGGGCTCTGCTACACGTCGGGGACCACCGGGCGCCCCAAGGGCGTCGTCTACACCCATCGATCGACGTTCCTCCACGCCCTGGCCGTCACCTCCCACGCCGGCATGTCCATCGGTCCGGGCGACGCCGTGCTCCCCCAGGTTCCGATGTTCCACGCCAACGCCTGGGGCATGCCCTACGCGGCGGCGGCCGTAGGAGCGAAGCAGGTTTTCTTCGCCGGGCCGCTCGACCCGTCGTCCTTCGTCGGCCTCCTGCGCGACGAGCGGGTCACCGTCGCCGCCGGAGTGCCCACGGTGTGGCTTGGGATCGCCGAAGAGCTAGCGCGGCGCGCGGATACCCTCCCCGACCTGCGCCACATCGTCTGCGGCGGCGCCCAACCGCCTCGCTCCCTGATCGAGCGCTACGCCGCCGAGTTCGGCATCCGTATCGTGCAGGCCTGGGGGATGACCGAGACGTCGCCCCTGGCCTCCATGGCCTGGCCGCAGGAGCGCATGCGCGACTGGAGCGAGGCCGAGGTCACGGCCGCCGTCCGGACCAAGGCCGGCCTGCCCCTCCCGGGCGTGGAGGTCACCGTCCGGGACGAGTCGGGCGAAGAGGTCCCAGCAGACGGCTCGTCCATGGGCGACCTCTTCGTCCGCGGCCCTTGGGTGGTGGACGGCTACCTGCACGGTCGGGGCGCAGAGAACTTCACCGAGGACGGCTGGTTCAAAACCGGCGATGTGGCTATCCGCTCGGCCGAGGGCTACTTCGTCATCGCCGACCGCACCAAGGATCTCATCAAGTCCGGGGGGGAGTGGATCTCGTCGGTCGACATGGAGGATCGGGTCATGCAGATGGAGTCGGTGCTCGAGGCGGCGGTCATCGCCGTGCCCGATCCCAAGTGGCAGGAGCGGCCGCTGGTCTGCGTCGTCGTGAAGCCCGGCGAAACGCTCTCGGCCGACGACGTGCGGGCGTACCTCTTGGGCGGCGGTTTCGCCCAGTGGCAGCTCCCAGACCGAATAGAGGTGATCGACGCCGTGCCGCGCACCGCCGTGGGCAAGTTCGACAAGAAGGCACTGCGACAACGGTTCGGGTGACGGGCGGGCGGTAAGGGGTCGGAGGTGACGACGACGTGCGGTGCTGTTGCCAAGCGGTCGTGTGCTTGATATAGTAAGCATCACCCCATATATACCAAGTGCTTTTGAGAGGAAGGTTTCCCGTGACCGCCATTGAAGTGACAGAGAAGATCCAAGGTGGAGTGCTCAAGGCCGTCGAGACGAGCCAGGCCTGGACCCTGGGGGCCCTGAAGTCCACGTCCTCGGCGTTCGACTCGGTCGCCGTCAAGCCGGACCCCTCGCTGGTCCCGTTCGCCGACAAGATCCCCACCGCCGCCGAGACGCTCGACCTCACCTTCGGGTTCTGGAGCAAGCTCCTCGACGCGCAGCACTCGTTTCTCTCGGGGGTCGTAGACATCTACGTGCCCTCCCCGGCGAAGGTCGTCCCCGCCGCCGCCAAGAAGGTCTGATGCCCTCGGCCCGGTGATGGGCCGAGGGCAGCGGCACCGACCCGGTGCCGGAGTGGTACCGGGTCGGTGCAGTACCTCCAGGCAGAAGGGAGAGCGGTCCACCGGGCCGGCGTGGCCGAAATCCGGCACTGGTGGAAGTCAGCGCCGTGGCCTAATTTAAGGTGGCAGACACCGCGTGGCCGAGCGCGGTGCCCAAGGAGCCCCTCGTGTCGCAGGCCACACTCACCATCAACAGCCGCAACTATGGCGCGTGGTCTCTCCGGGGCTGGCTCCTGTGCAAGTTCGCCGGACTGGACTTCACCGTCGAGACGGTTGACAACGACGACCCCGATGCCCGCAACGAGCTGCTGCTGCTCTCGCCGTCGTTCCTAGTGCCCCGTCTACGCCACGACGACCTCGTGGTCTGGGACACCCTGGCCATCGGCGAGTACCTCTACGAGTACATCGACAGCTCCCTGCTTCCCGCGGAGCCGAGGGCCAAGGCCTCGTGCCGGTCGGTGTCGGGCGAGGTCCACTCGGGATTCGCCAACCTTCGGGCCGGCCTCCCGATGAACATTCAGGCCTACCACCCGGGCTTCCCCGTGTGGGCGGGAGTCCAGGCAGACATCGACCGCATCGAGACGGTCTGGAACGAGTGCCTGGCGGCCTCCGGGGGCCCGTACCTCTTCGGCGAGACCCGCACCGTGGCCGACGCGATGTACGCCCCGGACTGCACCCGCCTGCAGACCTACGACGTCAAGGTGGGGGCCGTCGCCTCCCAGTACGTCGAGGCCATCCTGGCCCTGCCCGAGATGGTCGAGTGGTTTGACGCGGCTCGCCTCGAACCTCACGACGTCGAGGAACTCGAGATGGAGTTCTGACGAGCGGGTCCCGGACCGCCCCCCTTACTGGTTGGCCAGTATGAAGTTGCGCACGATCGGGTAGATCTGCCGCTCCCAGCGACTGCCGCTGAAGACACCGTAGTGACCGACGCCGGCCTGCAGGTGGTGACGTTTCTTCGTCGGCTTGATCCCGGCGCACAGCTCCTGGGCGGCCAGCGTCTGGCCGACCCCGCACACGTCGTCCTTCTCCCCCTCGATCGTGAGTAGGGCGGTGCGCCGGATCGCCCGCGGGTCCACCGGCTCCCCCCTCCACGTCAGCTGACCCCGGGCCAGCAACTCGCGCTGAAAGACCCGGTCGATGGTGTCGAGGTAGAACTCGGCCGGCATGTCGAGCACGGCGAAGTACTCGTCGTAGAAGTCGGAGATCTCCGCCGCCTCTTCGTAGTCCCCCCGGACGAGATCGTTGTAGAGGTGCACGTGCTGGCGCACGTGGCGCTCGAGGTTCATGGTCACGAACCCGGCGACCTGGAGGAAGCCGGGGTAGACCCTGCGCAGCGCCCCGGGGTAGCGCAGGGGCACGGTGGCGATCACATTGCGCTCGAACCACCCTAGGGGCTTGGAGTGGGCCAGCTCGTTGACCTTGGTGGGGTTGACCCGTGTGTCGACCGGGCCGGCCATGAGCGTGAGGCTCCTGGGCTGGGCCGGATGGCCACCCGCAGCCATCAGCGACGTGGCGGCCAGCACCGCCGGGCAGGGCTGGCAGACGGCGACGACGTGCGCCCCGGGGCCGATGTGCTCGAGGAAGGAGATCACCTGGCCGATGTAGTCGTCGAAGCTGAAGCCGCCGTGCTCGAGCCCGACGTCCCGGGCGTTGCGCCAGTCCGTCACGTACACGTCGTGATCGGGGAGCAGCGAGCGCACGGTGGCCCGCAAGAGGGTGGAGAAGTGCCCGGCCAGGGCGGTCACCAACAGGACGACCGGCTCTGGTTCAGTCGCCTCCTTGCGGAAGTGGAGGAGCGACGAGAAGGGCGTGGAGATCACGGTCTCCTCCCACACGGGCGTCACCTCGCCGGCCACGACGACCTCGTCGATGCCGAAGGGCGGCCGCTCGTGCGTCAGGTGGGAACGCTCGACCATCTCGTAGGCGGCGGACAGCTGACGGGCGATCCGGTTGTCGGTCCACCGGTCGGGCATCTCGCGCAGGGTCCATGAGGCCAGCCCGGCGAACGCGCGGGCCGGGGCCGTGAGATCGCGTTGCCTCTGGTAGGCCTGGTAGAGCACGCTTCTAACCTAATGTCGAACGCCGCTCTCGGCGAACCGGCGACCCCCCCGCAAGGGCCGGCCACGTCCCCGACGGTACGGCGAAACCGTCCCGGAAACGGGACGCCCGAAACTGTCCCGGAAAAAGGAGAAGGGATCGCCGGGGGGGTGGCGATCCCTTCTCACGACTCACCAGGGTCTGGAGGGGGGGGTTCCGTTCCCTGTGGTCTGAATCCATTTTGGCGTGCTCCGCATGATCTGTCAAGCAGCTTCAAGAGATATCTACCATCTGATATCATGATAGACACGTCGGAAGAGGAGGAGATGCCATGGAGCTGAAGCACTTGCAGGCACTCCTCGGGATAGCCGACACCGGCAGCTTCTCGGCCGCCGCCGCCACCATCGGCACGGTGCAGTCCAACGTGTCGGCGCACATCGCCCGGCTCGAACGCGAGCTCGATGTACAGCTGGTCGACCGCGCCTCCGGCCGCCTCACCGAGGAGGGCGAGGTCGTCGTCGGTCGGGCCCGGCGGATCATGAACGAGCTCTCGGACATGATGGCCGACGTCACCGCCTTGCGCGAGACGGTGGTCGGCACGGTGCGCCTGGGCATGATCGGAACCACCGGCCGCTGGCTGGTGCCACAACTGTTCGACCTCCTGCGAGTCCGGCACCCCCACATCCACCTCAACATCGCCGAGGGATCGAGCGCCCAGCTCGAGCTCCAGCTCGGCTCGGGCCAGCTCGACCTGGCCGTGGTCACCCTGCCGCTGAGCGGCGACGAGGTGATCGTGGCACACCTCTTCGAGGAGGACCTGGTGCTGGTGGTGCCCCGGGAGCATCCCCTGGCGCACGAGACGTCACTCCCGTTGGACCGGCTGGCCGAGATGGAGCTCCTCCTCCCGGCGCCCGGGACGGCCCTGCGGGCCGAGATCGACAGCGCGGTGGTGCCGGCCCGGGTGGAGCTGCGACCCGCCATGGAGCTCGACGGCGTCCGCATGATCGCCTCGCTCGCCTTCGACGGCTACGGGCCGGCCATCCTCCCGGCCACCGCCGTGCCGGGCCATCTGCGCGAGCGCTTCGCCGTCATCTTCCTGGTCGGGCTGCCCAGACGGCGGGTGGGCATCGCGCAACGGCGGCGAGGCCTCCCCTCGGCACCGGTGCGGGCGGTGATCGACGTCCTGGGCGTTGTAGTGAGCGATCCGCTCTCCATGCCGGAGGGCATTCACCCCAACCGATGAACGTGCGTTAGCGTCGGCGACCATGCTGAGCCGAACGATCCCCCTCGACGTCGCCCCCATCGGCGTCGTTCCCACCCATGCATCCCGCGGCCTGGCCCCCTTTGTCTTCAGCAACGTGCCGCCCGAGGCGTCGATGGACCCTCACGTCGGCACCACGACCGTGGGCCGCTCCGAGGCCATCCACCTGGCCGGCCTGGCGATGACGTTCGGGCGGCGGGCGTCGGGCGCCGGGACGAACGGCGCGGCGAAGTGTCGGACGAAGGCCGTATGTTGAGAATCGGGGTGCTGGGCACCGCCCGCATCACGCCGGCGGCGCTGATAAAGCCGGCCCGACGCACCGGCCGAGCCGAGGTGGTCGCGGTGGCGTCACGCGACCCACGCAGGGCGCGCAAGTACGCCGGGAAGCACAAGATCCCCGAGGTCGCCGACTCCTACGAGGCTTTGCTGGGCGATCCCGAGATCGAGGCCATCTACAACCCTCTGCCCAACGGCTGGCACGGGCACTGGACGATCGCCGCGTTGGGCGCGGGCAAGCACGTGCTCTGCGAGAAGCCGTTCACCGCCAACGCCGACGAGGCGCGCCAGGTCGCCGAGGCGAGCGCCGCCCACCCGGGCCAGGTGGTGATGGAGGCGTTCCACTACGAGTACCACCCGATGACCCGTCGACTGGTGGAGATCGTGCAGTCTGGGGCGCTCGGGACGATCCGGGAGATCGACATCTCGTTCTCCGCGCCGAACCTCAAGCGGGACGACATCCGCTACCAGTTGGGTCTGGCCGGCGGGGCCATGATGGACATGGGCTGCTACCCGATCTCCCTCCTCCGCCTGCTGGCCGCCGGCCCGCGGGTGACGGGCGCATCGGCCAAGCTTTCGTCGCCCGGTGTCGACCGCGCCATGGATGCCCACTTCTCCCTCCCCGAGGGGGGCACGGCCCGGGTGCGCTGCTCCTTGCTGTCGTCGTCCCTCTTCCGGCTGCGCGCCGTGGTGGTCGGCACGGAGGGGACGCTCAACGTCCTGAACCCCTTCTTTCCCCAGTACGGGCACCGGGTGCGCATTGAGACGGCCTCGGGGACGCGGCGGGAGAAGTTCTCCCGCCGGGCCACCTACGACTACCAGCTCGAGGCGTTCGCCGCCGCCGTCGAGGACGGCGCGCCGTTCCCCACCACCGCCATCGACGCCATCCGCACCATGGAGCTGATCGACGCCACCTACGTCGCCGCCGGTCTCCCCATCCGCCAACCCTCGACGCGGTGACGTCCCCGGCGCGATGACCCTCGACGACGCCCTGACGCCGACGGCACTGGAGGCGTTGACCGACGCCGCCCTGTCCACGGCGGCCGGCGCCGGCTGCACGCACGCCGAACTCCGGGTGGAGCGCATCCGCTCCCAGCGGCTCCGCCTCCGTGACGGCACACCGGAAGGCTCGTCCGACGACACCGAGTTCGGCATGGGCGTGCGAGTGGTGGTCGACGGGGCCCTCGGGTTCGCCGCCACGGTCGACGTGACTCCCGAGGGGGCGGCGGACCTCGTGCACGGCGCCATGGAGACGGCACGGGTGACGGCGCGGGCGGGAGGGGGGAGTGTCGAGCTGGCTCCCGAGCCCTCGCACGGCGAGGTGCACTGGACGAGCGCGTTCGCGACCGACCCGTGCGACGTCCCTCTGGCCAACAAGGTCGCCCTCCTCGAGGGGTGGAGCCGGGGGCTCCTGGCCCACGACGCCGTCTCGCACGTGACGGCCGAGGTGCTGAGCGTCGGCGAGGAGACCTATCTGGCCGACCTGGGCGGGACCCGGGCCACGCAGCGCCGGGTCCGCGTCCACCCCCAGGTCGAGGCGCTGGCGGTGGGGCCGGACGGCTTCGAGACCATGCGCACCTTGGCGCCGCCGGTCGGGCGGGGGTGGGAGTACCTGGCCGGCGGTGTGGGCGCCTGGGACTGGGCCGGGGAGCTCGCTCGCATGCCCGAGCTCTTGGCCGAGAAGCTGGCGGCGCCCTCGGTAGAGGCGGGCGTCTACGACCTGGTCGTCGATCCCTCCAATCTGTGGCTGACGATCCACGAGTCCATCGGCCACGCCACCGAGCTCGACCGCGCCGTGGGCTTCGAGGCGGCGTACGCCGGCACGTCCTTTGCCACCTTCGACCAGCTCGGTTCGCTGGCCTACGGGTCGCCGGTCATGCACGTCACGGGAGACCGAACCGTCGAGCACGGCCTGGCCACCGTGGCCATCGACAGCGAGGGCGTCGCTGCGCAGTCCTTCGACCTGATCCGAGACGGGGTGCTCGTGGGCTACCAGCTCGACCGCTTCATCGCGGCGCGCATGGGGCTCGGGCGATCGAACGGGTGCGCATTCGCCGACTCGCCCCTGCACGTGCCGATACAGCGCATGGCCAACGTCTCGCTGGCGCCCGCACCCGACGGGACGACGACGGCCGACCTCATCGCGGGCGTTCAGCACGGCCTCTACATCGTGGGGGACAAGAGCTGGTCCATCGACATGCAGCGCTACAACTTCCAGTTCACCGGCCAGCGGTTCTACAAGATTGAGGGCGGTCGGCTGGTCGGGCAGGTCAAGGACGTGGCCTACCAGGCCACCACGACCGACTTCTGGGGCGCCATGGAGGCCCTCGGCGACGCATCGACCTACGTGCTCGGCGGCGCCTTCAACTGCGGCAAGGGCCAGCCGGGCCAGGTGGCGCCGGTGAGCCACGGCTGCCCGTCGGTGCTGGTGCGCGGTGTGCGGGTGCTCAACGCCCGCGAAGAGGCCGGACGGTGATACCGGCGCAGGAGGTCATTGAGGTGGCGCTGCGCGAAGCGGGGCGCAGCGGGGCCGAGGGGTGCGTCGTGCTGGTCGACGAGACCAGCCACGCCGACGTGCGCTTCGCCCTCAACACCACCACGACGAACGGCGTCCGCCGGGACCGTTCCGTGACGGTCATCGCCATCGTCTCGTCGGCCGGCGCGACCCCGTCGGTCGGGGTGGCCCGGCGCAGTGGTGTCGTCGACGTGGAGCAGATGGTGTCGGCCGCGTTGACGGATGCCCGGGGGGCGCCGCCCGCCGAGGATGCCTTCACCCTGGTCGACGGCATGGGCATCCGCACGCGGAGTGTCGCCGCAGCTGCCGTGGCCTTCGGGCTGGCCCCGGTCGAGACCGACCTGTCGGTGCTGGGCGGCGTCCTCTCGGGGCTCTCCTCGGCCTTCCGTCGAGCCGCGGCCCGCGACGTCGTGCTGGCGGGTTTTGCCGAGTACGGGGTGTCGACGCTGTATGTAGGGAGCTCGACCGGGTTGCGGCTGTCGTTCTCGCAGCCGACGGGCGCCGTCAACCTGGTCGGTCGGTCGGCCGACGGGGTCCGGTCGGCCTGGGTCGGGCTGGGGGCCGAGCGGATGGGAGAGGTGGCCTTCGACGCCATGGAGTCGGAACTGTGGCGGCGGCTGGAGTGGGCCCAGCGATCACTCTCGCTCGAGGCGGGCCGCTACGAGGTGATCCTCCCGCCCTCGGGGGTGGCCGACATGATGGGCTCGCTGTACTTCTACGCCATGGGCGGGCAGGACGCAGAGGACGGGCGGACGGTGTTCTCGGCCTCGACCCCCGTCGGCGGGGACGGTGGCGGGCGCTCCGGCGGGGACAGCGGCGGGCGCTCCAGCGGGCGCACACGGGTCGGTGAGCGGGTCACCGACGTGCCGTTCACCCTCTACAGCGACCCCCATGAGCCCGGGATCGAGTGCCTCCCGTTCGTGGCCTGCGGCTCGTCGGACTCGGAGTCGTCCGTCTTCGACAACGGCCTGCCCCTGGCGCGGACGGACTGGATCCGTGACGGGGTCCTCGCCCATCTCCGCAACCATCGGGCCGGGGCCGCCCGCTCGGGCAGGGAGGCGGCGCCCTACATCGACAACCTGGTCCTACGGGGTGGGGACGGCGGTGCCGGCGGCGGCGAGGGGGACGGCGGTGGTGGGGGCGGCGGCGGCGAGGGGGACGGCGGTGGGTCGGTCGAAGAGATGGTGGCCCGGACCGAACGAGGCCTCCTCCTGACGTGCCTGTGGTACATCCGGGAGGTCGACCCGGCCACCGCGCTGCTCACCGGTTTGACGCGCGACGGCGTCTATGTGATTGAGAACGGCGCCGTTGTGGGGGCGGCCAACAACTTTCGCTTCAACGAGAGCCCGGTCGACCTGTTGGCCCGGGCCACCGAGGTCGGCGCCAGCGTCCGGACGCTCGGCCGGGAGCTCGGCGAGTACCTCAACCGCTGCGTCATGCCGCCGTTGCGCATCCCCGACTTCAACATGAGCTCGGTGAGCCAGGCGAGCTGAGCCGACCGGGTCCCGGCGGGCCCCGCCAGAGAAGCCCGCTCCCCATCGCCTCGTCGGGCGACGGTTCTTGAGTCATGGAGCTCGTGGTGGAGAAGGCGTCGACGGCAGACCTGATGGACGAGGCCGAGCGGCTCGGGGCGGTGATGTCATCGGCACTCGGCGCGCTGTTGAGCGTCGTCGGCGAGCTGGACCGGCGGGAGGCCTGGCGTATCGACGGGGCGACCTCGTCGGGGGCCTGGTTGACCCAGCGGCTGGGGGTGGCCGAGGCCACGGGGCGGACGTGGTCCCAGGTGGCCGAGCGCCTGTGGGACCTGCCCCACCTGGCCCAGGGTCTGCGGGTTGGTGCACTGACCTTCGACAAGGTGCGCGCCGCCGTCGACATCGCCACGCCCGAATCGGAGGCGTCCGTCCTGCGCCAGGCCGAGGAGTGCACGGTCCGCCAGCTCACGGACCTGGTGCGCGCCATGCGGGGCACGAGCGACGAGCAGGCCGAGTCCCGATTTGACTACCGCTACCTGCGCTTCAACGACGCCCGACGCGTCATCAGCGCGCAGCTTCCCGAAGACGCCTACGCCGAGGTGCGAGCCGCGGTCACCGAGCGGGCACGGCTCTTCCCCTCTGACGGCGAGACCCGGTACGACCAGCGGCGGGCCGACGCCCTGATCGACATCTGCCGCGGTGCGTCCGGCGGCACGACGGGCGGTGCGTCCGGCGTCGGTGGCGGTGGATCCGGGCGGGGCAGTGGGTCGGCGACGTCCCGGCGCCCGGCGGCCGGGTCGAACTTCTTCGTGGTGGCGCACACCGATCTCTCGTTCCTGCGAGGTGGGAGGGGCGGAGCAGAGATCGAACGGCTGGGCCTGCTCAGCGGCGAGGCCATCCGCCGGATCAGCTGCGACGCCGAGGTGGCCCTGGCACTCGACGACGCCTTCGGGCACACCATGTTCGAGGGCCGTTCCAAGCGGTTCGCCACCGAACCCCAGCGGCGAGAGGTCCAACGGCGCGACCGCCGATGTCGGTTCCCCGGGTGCGCCAACAACATCTTCACCGACGTCCACCACATCGTGCACTGGGTGGACCAGGGGGCGACCGATCTTCCCAATCTGGTCATGCTGTGCGACCACCACCACCACCGAGTGCACGAGGGGAAGTGGCGGGTGGCGGGCAATGCCAACGGGACTCTGCGTTTCGTCGGGCCCAGCGGCCGGATGATGACCTCGCGCCCGTCGCCGCTGTGGACGCGTCGCAAATGATCGTGCGCGTTCACGGCCTCCACCAGCCGGATCTCTCGTCCGCAAACCGTATGGAGATGCTGGCCGGAGCGGAAATCTTCCAATTGATCACGTCTGCGCAGCGCAGCGCGCTATTGTTGTGAGCGAGGGCACCACCATTACAGATTTGGAAATCCCTCTGGCTCGAGAGAGTCACCGGCCATGACCCCCCCATACTGGGGTCAAATCTGGCCAGGGAAGGAGTGGATTTTCAATGGCAACTGGTTCCGTGAAGTGGTTTAACGGTGAGAAGGGCTTCGGCTTCATCACTCAGGACGGTGGCGGCCCCGACGTATTCGTGCATTTCAGCGCGATCTCTGGTACGGGGTACCGCAACCTCGAAGAAGGACAAAAGGTAGAGTTCGAGACCAACCAAGGCCCCAAGGGGCTGCAGGCCGCCAACGTGCGCGCCATCTGAGACCGATCTGCCGGCCCGGATCGTGAGCGGTCCAGGCCGGCTCGGACATGAACAGCCAGACTGCAGGGCCCTCGCCGAGCGAGGGCCCTGACTGGTTTTTGGGGGGTTGGCCCGTCTCAGTACAGAGTGGTGACCCGCAGCACGACCTCCACCAGCTCCGGCCGGCACACCATGAGGTCCGGCAGCCAGGCGTCGCTGGCGCCGTAGCGAAGCGGATCGCCGTTCAGGCGGGACGCGTGCAGCCCGCAGGCCGTCGCCACCGCCACCGGTGCGCATGAGTCCCACTCGTACTGCCCGCCGGCGTGGATGTAGACGTCGGCCAGGCCCATGATCACGGCACCGATCTTGGCCCCGGCGGAGCCCATCGGGAACATGACCCCGCCGATGGCCTCGGCCACGTCGTAGGCCACGTCGGGGGGGCGGCTCCGGCTCACCACGAGCCGCGGCGCGATAGTGGCGTCGAAGGCGGCTAGTGGGGGTGGGTCGGCCGTCGACAGGGTGACGCCCACGGCCGGCAGCGCAACGGCGCCGACGACGGCAACCCCGCCTTCGGCCAACGCCACATGGACTGCCCAGTCCGGACGCCCGAGCTGGCGGAACTCGCGGGTCCCGTCGAGCGGGTCGATGATCCAGAGTCGACCGTCGCCCGAGACATGCTCCAGCCCCTCCTCGGAGCGCACGCGGTCCTCGGGATAGAGCCGGTTCAGCTCCCGGACCAAGAGCCGGTGGGCCAATCGGTCTCCGGCCGCCCCGACGTCGCCGTTGGTGGTCGGCCCGGCCCGCAGTTCCAACAAGGCCTGCCCGGCCATGGTGGCGAGCACGGCCGCGTCGCGGTGCTCCTCGGTCAGGACGTCCATGTCTTAGACGAGCCGACGATCGGTGGCCCAGCGGGTGAGTTCGTGCCTCGTCGAGAGCTGGAGCTTGCGCAGGACCGACGAGACGTGCGATTCGACCGTCTTGGCGGAGATGGTCAGGTCCCGGGCAACCTCCTTGTAGGTGTACCCGCGGGCGATCAAGCGGAGCACCTGTCGCTCTCTCGGTGAGAGCTGGTCGAGCTCGGGGTCGAGACCGGAGGTGACCGTGCCTGTAGCGGCCCCCTGGGAGAAGGCATCGAGAACAAAGCCGGCCAGGCGGGGCGAGAAGACGGCGTCGCCGGCCCCGACCCGGTACACCGCCTGGAGTAGCTCGCCCCCGGAGATCGTCTTGGTGATGTAGCCACGGGCGCCGGCGCGGATCACGGCGATCACATCCTCGGGCGCGTCGGACACCGAGAGGGCGAGGAACCGCACCCCGGGATGGAGGGGCAGGACGCCACGGAGGACGGCCTGGCCGCCCCCGCCGGGGAGATGCACGTCGAGCAGCACGACATCGGGGAGGCGCTCGTTGATCATCTCGATGGCGGGACCCACCTCGTCCGCCTCGCCGACCACCTCGACGGCGTCACCCAGCTCGGCACGGACTCCGGCCCGGAAGACCGCGTGGTCCTCTACTAGGAAGAGCCGTGGCCGGGCGGCCTCGCTCATCGGGACACCGGCGGGCGATCGGCCGACGCCGTCGGGTTGGGCATGGAGAGCTCGACCTCGGTCCCTTCACCGACCGAGGATCTGATGGCCACCGTGCCACCGTACCGAGCCACGCGGGCCCGGATCGATTGGGCGATCCCCTGGCGGTCGCCGGGCACCTGGTCGGGATCGAACCCGTGCCCGCGGTCGCGCACGAACATCATGACGACATCGGGTTCGACCTCGGCGTACAACGAGACCTGGGCGGCACCCGACCACTTGGCGGCGTTGACCGTGGCCTCTCGAGCCGCATCGAGCATCGCGCGCAGGCCATCGGTGAGCGCACACTCCCCCACCATCACCACCTGCACGGTGACGCCGTGATCGTCCTCGACCTGGTGCTGGAGCAACCCCACTCCCTCCGCCAGCGTCGTGGCCTCGTCCCCGATGGTGCCGGGGGCGCGGCCCTCGAACAGCCAGGCGCGCAGCTCGCGCTCCTGGCTCCGAGCCAGGCGCACCACCTGCCTCGGGTCGTCGGACGAGCGCTGGATGAGGGCCAGTGTCTGCAGTACCGAGTCGTGCACGTGGGCCGCCATCTGCGCTCGCTCCTCAGCCAACGCCCTAGCCTGGCGCTCCGCCATCAGGTCGCGCACCAGGCTCACCCACCAAGGGCCGAAGATGACCACGATCGCTGCGATGATCAGCAACGCCCCGCCGATCGGGCGCAGTGCGGCAACCGTCGTGTGCCCGATGATCAGGACGACGATGCCCGCGGCGCCCAACAGCATCCCCGCGCCGGCGCGCAACAACAGCTTGGAGCGCCCCTGCCGCTCCGTCCCGACACTGAGCATGGGCGCGACGTCGTCGTTTATCCAAACCCGCTCGGGCTCGCTGGCATTTCGCCAGATGAGGATCGTGAGGCCCGCAGCCAGGAACACCGGCCAGCCGATGATCCCGATGAAGCCGATATGCAGGAGTGAGACGACGACCTGCGCGACCACCACGACCGGTATGACGGCGACGAACAGCCGGATCCCGCGGCGATCATTGACGGCCCGAGAGAAGATGTTCGTGGTCTCCTTGTCCAGCGGGACCACGAGCCACATGGCGGCATATATCAGCACGGGGAACCCGCTCATCAGACCGAACGCGACGAACGCGATCCGAAGCAGCGTGACGTCGATGCCGGTTGTCTGTGCGAGACCGCCGCAGATGCCGGCCAACACGCGGGTCTCGGACGATCGGCGCAGGCCCCGCAGGGGGTGATGACGTCTATGTCGGAGGTGCGACGACGACCCTTCCCAGCGGTACCGGGACCAAGGACCGAGGTGCCCGTTGGACCTGCAGCTGTCCAGGGAGGTCTCGGCGGCGGCGCTTCGGCGCATGGCGGGGTCGTTCGATTCGGGGATACCACGATGATCGCGCGCCGACACCCCCATGACCATCAGGGACAACCCCGAGGCGCGGGACGTCCGGCAAGGGTGCGACCAGGGTAATTCCGGATTTCCCTCCGGCGGCTGACCCTTCAAGCTCGTGACATGACCACTACACCGAATGCCCTGCCGAACCCCGAGCCGATCACGAGCGAGCCCGAGTCCGCCGCCCCAAGGGACACCCTGCACCGGTCGGGAGGGAACCGCATGGTGGCCGGCGTCGCGGGCGGGCTGGCCGAGTACTTCGACCTCGACCCCACCCTGGTCCGCATCGGGTTCGTCGTCCTCTCATTGATGGGCGGGCTCGCCGTCCCCCTCTACCTGGCCGGATGGCTGCTCATGCCCGACGAGGGCGCCGAGGTCTCCGTGGCCGAGGAGCTGTTGGCCCGTGAGCGAGCCCACTGACCCCGGGCGCCGTCGCCGGCACCTCTTGAACGACATCGACATCGACGGCCTGCTGGACCGCTACCTACCGAGAGGACACATCATGTACCTGCGCACCGACTCCGCCCGATGGATGGGTACCCCCAAGACCGCCCACCTGCGCGTCTCCGATTCGGAGCGCAACGAGGTGGCCGACAAGCTGTCCCGCCACTTCGCCGACGGCCGGCTCGACCAGGGAGAGTTCAAGGAACGCCTCGACGCCGCCATGTCGGCCAAGACCCAGGGCGACCTCGCCGGCCTCTTCGATGACCTGCCACCGCTGGCCACCGAGTCGGCGCCCCCCGTGGCGCGGAGGCGGCGCATCGTCCCGGTCCTGGTCATGGTGGCCTTCCTGGCACTGGCGGCCGGTTCCACCCTCTCGGTCTGGCACGCCCTGCGCATCCCGTGGCTCCTCATCGCCGTTGTCGGGCTTCTTTTGTGGCACCGGGCTGGGCGCCCGCACCACCACCATCGTGTGCGATAAATCGCGTCACCCGATCCTTGGGGTGCCGCTCGGGCGGATAGCGTCTTAGCCAGGCGGGCCCCCGCCGCCGTGTCCAGTCCAGTCCTCGGGAGAGCTCTCTACATGCGCACCTTGGCCGGGTGGTGTGTCCACCATCGCCGACACGTCGTCGTGATCTGGGCGATCGTGCTGGTCGCTTCGTTCGGGTTGTTGAGGTTGGTGGGGACCTCCTACACGAGCTCGTTCACCTTGCCCAACACGCAGTCAACGGATGCCATCAAGCTCCTGCAAGCGGCCGCGCCAAAGGTTTCGGGCGACACGGAGCAGATCGTCTTCGCCACGTCCGGCGGTGTCAAGGTGACCGACCCGTCCGTCGAAGCGAGCATCAACACGATGATCGGGAAGGTCGAGGCGCTCCCCCATGTGACCCAAGTCACGAGCCCTTACAGCGCCGAGGGCGCCCACCAGGTCAGCAAGGACCAGACGGTCGCGTTCGTGACGGTGACGCTCGACCGGCAGGCCAACAACCTGAGCCAGTCGGAGGCGAAGAAGTTCGTGTCCACGGCGACATCGGCGGCGGGACCCCACCTCCAGGTCGCCGTCTCGGGCCTGCTCGCCGAGGACGCCAACAAGCCATCCATCGGCGGGACCGGCCTCGGCGTGATCCTCGCCCTCGTGGTCCTCCTCGTCATCTTCGGATCGGTCTTCGCAGCGGTGCTGCCCCTGATCTCGGCACTCTTTGCCTTGGGTACCGCCGTCGACATCGTCGGGATGCTGAGCCACCTGCTCAAGATGCCGGTGTTCTCACCCGAGCTGGTCCTGCTGATTGGGCTCGGGGTTGGCGTCGACTATGCCCTGTTCATCGTGACCCGGCATCGCCAGGGACTCGTGGCGGGCCGGGACACCGAGAGCTCCATCATCAACGCCGTGAACACCTCCGGCCGGGCGGTGCTCTGCGCCGGCGTCATCGTCTGCATCGCCCTGCTCGGGATGCTCGCCCTGGGCGTCAGCTTCCTCTACGGCTTGGCGGTGGCTGCCTCCATCGGCGTCCTCTTGACCATGACGGCGGCGCTGACATTGCTCCCGGCCCTCTTGGGCTTCATCGGCCCCAAGGTCATGAGCCGGAGCCAGAAGAAGAACTTGGCTGTCAATGGTCCTCGGATCGTGGGCGCCGACGGCAAGGGGTTCTGGCCGCGCTGGGCCGACCGGATACAGCGTCGTCCCGCCGTCTCGGGGGCTCTCGCCTTGGTGATCATCGTGGTGATCGCCCTGCCGTTCTTCTCCCTGAGGCTGGGCTCAGCCGACCAGGGCAGCGACCCGCTCGGAACGACGACCCGAACGGCCTACGACCTGCTGGCAAAGGGATTCGGACCCGGGTTCAACGGGCCGCTCCAGCTGGTCTCCGTCGTTTCGTCACCGGCTCAGAAGGACGCGATCACGACCGTGGTCGACGACGTGAAGAAGCTACCCGGCGTGGCCAGCGTGACCCCGCCCATCTACTTCCCGAGCAAGACCGGGGCCGACGCAGAGGTCACCCTGATCAACGTCTATCCGACGACATCTCCGCAGGCGGCTGCGACGACGGACCTCGTCTACCACCTGCGACAGGTCACGATCCCCGATGCGGTGGACGACAGCGGCGTGAAGATCCTGGTGGGCGGCGACACCGCCATCTTCGTGGACTTCGCCAACGTTCTGTCCGCCAAGCTGCCCCTCTTCATCGTGTTGGTGGTGATCCTGTCGTTCATCCTCTTGACCATGGTCTTCAGGAGCTTGGTCATCCCACTCATGGGCGCGGCGATGAACTTGCTTTCCATCGGCGCCGCCTTCGGGATACTGGTGGCGGTCATTGAGTGGGGAGATGGGGCCTCGGTGATCGGCATCGACCGGACGGGTCCCGTCGAATCGTTCCTCCCGGTGATGCTCTTCGCCATCCTCTTCGGGCTGTCCATGGACTACCAGGTGTTCTTGGTGTCGCGCATGCACGAGGAGTACCTCAAGTCGGGAGACAACCGGATCGCCGTCCGCAACGGCCTGGCCGCCACCGGGAAGACGATCACCGCCGCCGCCCTCATCATGATCCTCGTGTTCGGGTCGTTCATCCTCGGCGGTCAGCTGATCATCAAGGAGTTCGGCATCGGCTTGGCCGGTGGCATCCTCGTCGACGCCGTGTTCATCCGGATGGCCGTGGTCCCCTCGCTGATGATGTTGCTGGGCAAGGCCAACTGGTGGATACCCGGGTGGCTCGACCGCGTGCTTCCTCAACTGTCGGTGGAGGCCGAAGACCTGTCGGCCCTGGCTCCGCCTTCGCTCCCCGAGTCCGGGCGGCCCGGACTCGACGCCGAACTCGTCTAAGACGAGTCGTCTACGACTCGGTCACCACGCGTAGTCCTCGGGGGCGGTCTTGTGGCCGGGGAAGATGTCGTCGAGTCGGCGAAGGGTCTTGTCGTCCAGGGTGATCTGCACGGCATCGAGCGCCCCCTCGAGCTGTTCGACGGTCCGTGGCCCGATGATGGGGGCGGTCACTGCCGGCCGGGTGAGGAGCCAGGCCAGCGCCACCGTGGCCGGTTCATGGCCCAGCTCGGCGCACAGGTCCTCATACTGTTCGAGCTGGGGCCGGCTGGCCTCAATGTCCGCCTCCGCCCGCCCCCCGTAGCGCCGGCTGCCCTCGCGCTGCTTGCGGACCACGCCACCCAGGAGCCCGCCATGCAGCGGCGACCACGGGATGACGCCCAGCCCGTAGTCGGCCGCCGCCGGTAGAACCTCCAGCTCGACCGTGCGGGCCAGCAGGTTGTAGATCGACTGCTCGCTGACCAGCCCCAAGAAGTGGCGCGCCGCCGCGGCAGCCTGCGCCTTGGCGATGTGCCAGCCGGCGAAGTTGGAGGAGCCGACGTAGAGGATCTTGCCCTGGGCCCGCAACACCCCCATGGCCTCCCAGATCTCCTCCCATCCCGTGTCCCGGTCTACGTGGTGCATCTGGTAGAGGTCGATGTAGTCCGTCTGCAGCCGGTGCAGGGACGCGTCACAGGCGCGGCGGATATTTAGCGCCGAGAGCCGACCCTCGTTGGGCCAGTCACCCATTGGTACGAAGAGCTTCGTGGCCAGCACGGTGCGCTCCCGGCGCTGGCCGCCCTGGGCGAACCAGCGGCCGACGATCTCCTCCGTGGCACCACGCCCCTTCGTGCGCCCGTAGACGTTGGCCGAGTCGAAGAAGTTGATGCCGACCTCCAAGGCATTGTCCATGATCTCGAACGAGGTCGGCTCATCGGTTTCGGGACCGAAGTTCATCGTGCCCAGGCAGAGCCGGCTGACCCGGAGCCCGGTACGTCCAAGGTGCGTGTAGTCCATGGACGCAACCTAGCGAGATTCGCGGACGGCGGGACGCCCCCGAACTAGCGCCCGATTTCCCAGGCCCGCTACGGTGGCGGAGTACCCGACAACTGGGGGAAATGATGTCTGAGCAAGTTCCGCTGGTCGACTATCTCGCGCTGGGCGACTCCCCGCACCTCGTGGCCAACGAGTGCACCTCGTGTGGGGCCCGCTTTTTCGACAGGCGCAATGCCTGCGCCAACTGCGGCCACACCGAGTTCACCAAGGCGGACGTGGCCACCACGGGCGAGGTGAGGGCCTTCACCATCGTGTCGTTCGCCGCACCCGGGGTACCGGTCCCCTACGTTGCGGCGGTGGTCGACTGCGAGGGCACGAGCGTGCGAGCGAACCTGATCAACGTCGAACCGGATCCCGAGCACGTTACGCTGGGCATGAAGGTCCGGCTGGCCACGAACATCATGGGCACGGACGAAAGCGGCACCGAGGCGATCGGGTTCGGCTTCGAACCCCTGGGAGGTTGAGCACCATGGCGAGTGAGGACGTATGGGTACTGGGTATCCACATGACAAAGTTCGGCAAGCATCCCGATAAGGACATCGTCGACCTGTCGTCGGAGGCCGTGCTCGGTGCGCTCGCCGACGGCGGGGTCGAGATGAAGGACATCGGCGTCATAGGTGCGGGGAACCTGATTGGAGGCGGCAGCGGCCAACAGCTGCAGAAGCAGCTCGGCCAGACCGGGATCCCCGTGTACAACGTGTCCAACGCCTGCGCCACCGGTGCCACCGCGCTGCGCGTCGCCGTCATGGCGATCAAGGCGGGGGAAACGGACATGGGGCTGGCCTACGGGGTCGAGAAACTGGCGGGGGCGGGACTGCTCGCCGGCGGTACCCGCAAGGAGGACTCACCCACCTGGGAGCCGTCGGGTCGTTACGGGGCCGTGGCAGCCGTCGACGGTCGCATCGGCACCGAGACCATGCCCGGCGTCTTCGCCCAGATCGGCATGGAGTACGGCCACCGTTATGGCGGCGCCAGCTTCGAGCTCTTCGCCAAAATCAGCGAGAAGAACCACGCCCACTCCACCCTCAACCCGCTGGCGGCCTACACCAAGCGGATGAGCCTGGAGGAGATCATGGGCGATGTCATGATCGCCTACCCCAACACCCGGCCCATGTGCTCGGCCAACTGCGACGGGGCGGCGGCGGCGGTCGTGGTGAGCGGCTCCAAGCTCAAGACGCTCTCCCTCGAGCAGCAGCGACGAGCGGTGAAGATCTCGGCCTCCATCCTCACCACCGACCCGTGGGAGGAGGCGTGCCAGATCCTGCCCGACGTCAACACCCTGACGCGTAACGCCGCCACGCAGGCCTACGAGCAGGCCGGCATCGGCCCGGCCGATCTCGACCTCGTGGAGCTGCACGACTGCTTCGCCACGGCGGAGCTCGTGCACTACGACAACCTGATGCTCTGCGAGCGGGGAGGGGCGGTCGACTTCTTCAACTCCGGTGCAACCTGGCGGGACGGGACCACCCCGGTCAACGTCTCCGGCGGTCTGGAGTCCAAGGGTCATCCCATCGCCGCAACCGGCGTGGCCAACGTCTGGGAGGTCACCACCCACCTGCGTGGCGAGGCCCGCGACCGTCAGATCCCCGGGGCGAAGGTGGGTCTCACCCACGTCATCGGACTGGGTTCCGCCTGTGGGATCCACATACTGGAAAAGGCGGCGTAGAGCAGGCACATGACCTCCGTGGTGCGGGGCGTGGTGTCGAAGTCAAAGGGCGCGCCGGTCACTCTCGAAGAGATCGTGGTGCCCGAGCCCGGGCCCGGAGAGGCGGTCGTTGCGGTCCAATCGTGTGGCGTGTGCCACACGGACCTGCACTACCGGGAGGGCGGCATCAACGACGAGTTCCCGTTCCTCCTCGGGCATGAGGCGGCCGGCATCGTCGAAGCCGTGGGTGCGGACGTCGGCTCCGTCGCACCCGGCGACTTCGTCGTCTTGAACTGGCGGGCCGTCTGCGGTGAGTGCCGGGCCTGCCGCCGCGGCCGGCCCTGGTACTGCTTCGCCACTCACAATGCCAGCCAGAAGATGACACTGGCCGACGGCACCCCCCTCTCCCCCGCACTGGGGATCGGCGCGTTCGCCGACAAGACGCTGGTGGCGGCGGGGCAGTGCACCAAGGTCGATCCGCGCGCTCGTCCCGAGGCGGTCGGCCTCCTGGGCTGCGGGGTGACCGCCGGGCTGGGCGCCTCCATGTTCACCGGGCAGGTGGGCCTTGGTGACTCGGTCGCCGTCTTCGGTTGCGGCGGCGTCGGGTGCGCCGCCATCGCCGGTGCCCGTCTGGCGGGGGCCACGACGATCGTGGCGGTCGACCTCGACCCACGGAAGCTCGAGGGCGCCAAGCGCTTCGGCGCCACGCACACGGTCGACGCCAGCACGACCGATCCGGTCCCGGCCGTGCGGGGATTCACCGATGGCCACGGTGCCGACGTCTGCATCGAGGCGGTGGGCAACCCGGTGGTCATGGAGCAGGCGTTCTACGCCCGGGACCTGGCCGGCACGCTCGTCCAGGTCGGCGTGCCCACGCCCGAGATGCGGATCGACATACCCATGATCGACTTCTTCGGTCGGGGCGGGTCACTCAGGCCCAGCTGGTACGGCGACTGCCTTCCCACCAGGGACTTTCCCACCTTCGTCGACCTCTATCTGGCCGGCCGTCTCGACCTCGACCTCTTCGTCAGCGAGACCATCGCCCTCGACGAGGTGGAGCAGGCCTTCGACCGGATGCAGCGGGGTGAGGTCCTCCGCTCGGTCGTCGTCCTCTGAGGGCGCCACCGCCGTTTCACCAGGTACTCCATAAATAAGGGATCATCACTGTTATAGTGATTGACATGAAAACAGGGACCGCTACCGGACCGATCGTCCTGCTGACCAGGCTCGCCCGCGTCGTCTACCAGCGCAGCACGGTCGAGCTCGTGGGCATGCGCCTCAAGGAGCTCGGCGCGCTGACCTACCTGCGCGACCACCATCAGGCCACCCAGACCGCCCTGAGCAAGGCGCTGTCGTTGGACGCCAACAACTGCGTGCTCCTGCTCAACGACCTTGAGGCCCTGCAGTACATAGAGCGGCGGCGCGACCCGGTGGATCGCCGGCGACACCTGGTGGAGCTCACGACCGCAGGCAGGGTCGCCCTCGAACGCGCAGAACTGGCTCAGGCGAGCGTAGAGGACGACGTGCTCGGTGCACTGAGCGCCGAGGAACGATGCCTCCTGCAGCGTCTCTTGCTGCAGGCACTCGAAGGCCAACTCGCCGACGCCGATGCTCGATAATCGTCTGGACGCCCCCGTGGTGACGGTCGCGGCGCCCCCGCGGCTTCGGATGGCCCGACCGTCGTCGGATGCGCCTCTTCCCAACAACTACAAGTGGACTGCCCTG
Source organism: uncultured Acidimicrobiaceae bacterium (assembly GCA_963779735.1). GTDB lineage: Bacteria > Actinomycetota > Acidimicrobiia > Acidimicrobiales > RAAP-2 > Bog-473. The sequence continues at coordinate 900,115 of CAVZZJ010000004.1, read as the reverse complement.
TTCGTCGCCACGCTCGGGATGCTCATGGCGACCATTGACGGATCCATCGTGCTCATCGCTCTCCCGGACATCTTCAGGGGGATCGGCATCGACCCCCTGGAGGCCGGCAATAGCTTCTACCTGCTGTGGATGATCCTGGGATTCTTGGTAGTGACCAGCGTGCTGGTGACGACTCTCGGCCGGCTGGGCGACATTTACGGGAGGGTCCGCACCTACAACCTCGGGTTTGCCGTCTTCACCTTCTTCTCCCTGCTCTTGACCATCACCCCGTTCACGGGTCACGCCGGCGGGATGTGGCTGATCGTCATGCGCCTCTTTCAGGCCGTGGGCGCGGCCATGCTCATGGCCAACTCCGCCGCCATCCTGACCGACGCCTTCCCGGCGCATCAGCGCGGTACGGCCATGGGAATCAACTCGGGGGCGGCGTTCAGCGGGATGTTCATCGGCCTCGTCCTGGGCGGCGTTCTGGCCCCGCTCAACTGGCGGCTGGTCTTCTTGGTATCGGTGCCCATCGGCCTCTTCGGCACCATCTTCGGGTACGTGAAGCTGCGCGAGCTGGCCGACCGGCAGCCGGCCAAGATCGACTGGCCCGGCAACATCACCTTTGCGGCCGGGCTCGTCCTCGTCATGGTCGGGATCACCTACGGGATCGAGCCGTACCACCTCGCCACCATGGGTTGGAGGAACCCGTTCGTCGAGATCTGCCTGTCCCTGGGCCTGGCCCTGCTAGTGCTGTTCGCCATCATCGAGACCAAGGTCCCGCAGCCGATGTTCCGCCTGCAGCTCTTCAAGATCCGGCCCTTCACCTGCGGGGTGATCGCCAGCTTCCTGGCCGCACTCAGTCGTGGTGGGCTGATGTTCATGCTCATCATCTGGTTGCAGGGCATCTGGCTGCCGCTCCACGGCTACGACTTCGCCCGCACGCCGCTGTGGGCCGGGCTGGCCATGCTCCCGCTCACCGCCGGATTCCTCATCGCCGGGCCTCTCTCCGGCCACCTCTCGGACCGTTACGGCGCCAGGCCGTTCGCTAGCGGCGGCATGGTCGGCAGCGCCGTCTGCTTCGGGCTGCTCGCGCTCTTGCCCATCGACTGTCCCTACTGGCTCCTGGCCATCGTGCTCTTGGCGACCGGGCTCTCCATGTCCATGTTCGGCTCCCCCAACCGGGCGGCGGTCATGAACAGCCTGCCGCCCGAGCATCGCGGTGCCGGCGGGGGGATGTGCACCACCTTCATGAACTCCGCCCAAGTGCTCTCCATCGGGATCTTCTTCTCGCTGCTCATCTTCGGGCTCTCGGGCTCGCTCACCGCAAGCCTCTACAGCGGGCTGGTCGCCCACGGGGTATCGACGGGCGCCTCCTCGCACATCTCGCACCTGCCACCGGTCGCCACCCTGTTCGCCGCGTTCTTGGGGTACAACCCCGTGCAGCACCTTCTCGGCCCCAACCTGCTGTCCCACCTCCCGACCGCCCAGCAGGCAGCCCTGACCGGGCGCCGCTTCTTCCCCGGACTCATCGCCAAGCCGTTCCGCTCCGGACTGCATGCCGCGCTGTACTTTGCCATCGTGATGAGCCTCGTGGCGGCCGTCGCATCCTGGGTCAGGGGACCGGTCGTTCGTGACGAGTCGACGGTGGACGGCGCGGAGACGGTGGACGATGACGTGGTGGCCCTGATGGGGATACCCGAATGACGCACATCACCATTGCCACGCCCGACGGTGCGATGCCGGCGTTCGAGGCGTCACCGGGCCAAGGGTCCAACGGCGGCATCCTGGTGGTCCACGAGGGATTCGGCGTAACCCCGCACATTGAGGACATCACCCGGCGGCTGGCCGACGCCGGGTGGTACGCCGTGGCGCCGTCCTTCTTCCATCGTCAAGGGTCTCCCGTCGCCGCCTACGACGATCTGGCGTCGGTGATGCCGATCATGAAGGAGCTCACTGCGGCCGGCATCACAACCGACATCACCTCGACGATCGCGCATCTCGAGGCGTCGGGCTTCGCCGCATCCCGCATCGGCGTCGTCGGGTTCTGCATGGGGGAAGCGTGACCTTCCGCGCCGCAACACTCGAGCCTCTGGGTGCGGCGGTGTCCTTCTACGGCGGCGGGGTGGCCGAAGGCCGGTTCGGGCTGCCTTCCCTCATCGACCAGGCGACGAACCTCCAGACCCCGTGGCTCGGGCTGTACGGCGACCTCGATCAGGGCATCCCCGCCCTCGACGTCGAGCGACTCCGCGAGGCCGTGGCGGCCGCCCCTCCGCCGACCGAGATCATCCGCTATCCCGACGCTGACCACGGCTTCAACTGCAACGACCGGCCCGCCGTCTACAACCCGGTTGCCGCCGCCCAGGCATGGGGTGCCATGCTCGAATGGTTCGACCGATACCTGTCCTGACCTCCATCCGGTCGGCCTCACAACTATGGTTGACTGTCTGGCAGTCCACAATCGGGAGGTCGGCGGTATGAGGCAGCGGCGACTACTGCAGGGCATCAGCGTGGCGATTCTGGGCCTTGCCCTAGCGTGCGCCCCGATGGCCGTCGCCTCCGCCAACAACAACAACAACCACCACAAAGCCAAGAGCCACCACCACTCCAAGTCGAAGCCGAAAGCGAAGTCCAAGACCAAGTCTGCGTCGAAGGGGTCCGACTCGTCCGCCACGATCTGCACGGACGTGAAGAACTCGCAGACCAGTTCGGCGAGCCTCGCACCGGGCCTCGAGAAAGCGTTCGAGAGCGGCGCGACCGGAAGCTTCGCGTCGCTGCAACAGGCGCTACTCGCCGAGTTGAACGCTCCGCTCAAGGCGGAGGGAGAGGCCCTGTCCGTCCTGAGCTCGGCACCCGCCAACGTCCAAGCGGCCATGAAGGGCATCATCGGGTTCTTCGGGTCGTTCAAGTCGGCGGTCGCCAGTGCCACCAACCTGACGCAGCTCGAACAGTCCCTCCAGTCCCTCGGAAACAACGCGACCCTGCAGGCGGACGCGATGACCTTGGAGAACTACGTCACGTCGTTGTGCGGCACGATAACGCCGACGACCTGATCAGGCGGCATTGCCGGCGCGTTGAGCCCTCTGCCCGCTGACTTCGAAGGCGTCCCACATGGAGGCATAGCGCCCACCGAGGGAGCGCAGTTCGTTGTGCGTGCCCACCTCGGCGATCAGTCCACCGTGTAGAACGACGATCCGGTCGGCCGATCGGGCCGTCTGCAGGCGGTGGGCGATGATGATCGTGGTCCGGTGGCTGGACACCCGTTGCATCGCCTCGGCGACACGGGACTCGGTGGAGAGGTCGAGATTCGAGGTGGCTTCGTCCAGCAGCAAGATGGCGGGGTCCACCAGCTCCGCCCGGGCCAAGGCGATGAGTTGGCGCTGCCCCGATGAGAGAGACCGCCCACGTTCGAGGAGCTCGTGCAGGTACCCACCGGGCAGCTCGGCGATGAAGTCGTGCGCCCCCACGGCGCGGGCCGCCGCCTCCACGACGTCGTTGCCCGCTTCGGGTCTGCCGTAGGCGATGTTGTCCCTGATCGTGCCCGTGAAGAGGAACGCCTCCTGCGGGACGTAGCCGAGCTGACGCCGGAACTCGCGGAGATCGAGCGTACGGAGGTCCAAGCCGTCGACGCGTACCGCTCCCTGATCGGGATCGTAAAAGCGCGCCAGCAGCTTCATCACCGTCGACTTGCCGGCGCCGGTCTCGCCCACGAGCGCCACCGTCTCGCCCGCCGCAACGTGCAGGTCGATGCCGCGTAGCGCCTCCGGCGGCCTGGTCGACAGCGCGTCGGCGGCCAGCAGGAGGCGAGGGTCCTTCGGCCCGCGGCGCAACCCGCTCTCCCCACGTTCCGGTACGGCCGGATAGGAGAACCGCACGTGCTCGAGGGAGATCTCGCCCCGCATCCGGCCCGGCACGATGGGCGGCTCGGCCACCGGGGTGAGCGGCTCGAGCTTCATCAGCTCGGAGACGCGGTTGACCGACACCCTCGTCTGCTGCCAGGAGTCGAAGACGTTGGACAGCTGCTGTATCGGTGAGAAGAACAGGTCGATGTAGAGAATGAACGCGATGAGCGCGCCCGAGGTGAGGTGTCCCGATGCGATGAGGCCCGCCCCGACTCCGAGCACGATGGCATCGGCGATCCCCGAGAGGAACTGGACGAAGGGGAAGTACACGGCGACGAGGCGTTGTGCACCGACACGGGACTCCAGGTAGTCGCGGCCGAGACGGTGGAATCGCTCGATCGTCTCGGCCTGGTGCACGAAGGCCTGGGAGACGCGAACACCCGAGATGCTCTCTTGAAAGTCGGCGTTGACGATGGCGATCCGTTCCCGGGACAGATCGTAGAGACGAGCCGCCTTGCGACGAAAGATCACGGTGGCGATCGCGAGGGGAACGACGACCGAGAGCGCGCACAGTCCGAGCTCCAGATTGAGGACCAGGAGAGCAACCCCCACACCGACAAACGTGACGATCGAGACCAGCGCGGAGAGCAAGCCGTTCTCGATGAGAGATTCGAACTGGTCGACGTCGGTGGTCATCCTCGTCATGATGCGCCCCGCCATCTCCCGTTCGTAGTAGTCCAAGGAGAGACGCTGCATCTGGGCCCAGATGCGTATGCGCAGCGACAGCATGATCCGCTCGGCGGCCCGACCGGTGACGAAGGTCTCCCCGATCTCGACCACAAGGTCGGCCAGCGTGATGGCCAGGTAGACGGCGGAAGCCCCGAAGAGCACGGCCAGCGAGTCCATGCGGACACCGTTGTCGATGCCGGTCTTGACCAGGATCGGGCCGACCAGGCTGGCCAGCGCGTCGAGCACAACCAAGACCAACCCGGCCAGGAGCGGCCGGCGGAACTCGTGCAGTAGCCGCCCGAGATTGAAGTCCCGGATGTGACGCGACTCCTCGGGCAGGTCGACACGAGCGACATCGCGTATAGGCCGCAGCGCCGCCACGCGGGCCAAGAGCTCGGGCGTCGGCGCCAGGTTCATTCGCCAACCTCCACCGCCACCCCCGCCGCCGCGTCCTCCCCCGCCGCCGAGTCCCGCCCCGATGCTCGGGGGGCCGACCACGCGCACCGCACCTGGGCCCGCACCGGCTATGGGCACATCGGCCAGCCAGGCCGACTCGGTGGTTCCGGACTGCGCCGACAGGGCGGCGAGCGCCTCGATGCGGTCCCCCACCCCTAGTTCTTCCTCGACCTCGATCCCCGACAGCAGCGAGCGGTAGACGGCACTGCGGGCCAGCAGCTCGTCGTGCTCGCCCTGCTCGACCACCCGCCCGTCGACCAGGACCACGATGCGGTCGGCCAGATGGAGGGTGGAGCGCCGGTGGGCCACGAGCAGCGTCGTCCGATCGGCCATGACCTCCCGAAGGCCTTCGTGTATGGCCTCTTCGATCTTCGAATCGATGGCACTGGTGGCGTCGTCGAGGATCAGGATGCGCGGATTCGACACGATCGCCCGGGCCAGTGCGATGCGCTGCCGCTGACCGCCCGAGAGGGTGAGGCCGCGCTCGCCTACGACGGTGTCATAGCCACGCGGGAGCTGGGTGATGAAGTCGTGGGCCTGGGCCACACGTGCCGCGGCCACGATCTGCTCGTCTGTGGCGTCAGGACGGCCGTAGGCGATATTGGACCGCACGGAGTCAGAGAAGAGGAAGCTCTCCTCGAAGACGACACCGACCTGGCGGCGCAGTGAGCCCAGGGCGACCTGGCGTACGTCATGGCCGTCCACCCGCACGGTGCCGCTGTCGGTGTCGTAGAAACGCGAGACGAGCATGGTGGCCGTTGACTTTCCGCTCCCACTCGGACCCACGATGGCCACTCGCTCCCCCGCTCCGACCTGCAGATCGAAGCCTCGGAGCACAGGTGTCTCGGGGCTGTAGGCGAAGTGCACATCGGAGAAGGTGATCTCTCCTCGAAGCCGGGGGAGCTCCACCGCGTCGGGACCGTCGGCGATAGCGGGCGGGAGATCGAGGAGCTGGAAGATGCGCTCGATCCCGGCGCGGGCTTGCTGGCCGATGGTGAGGACGCCGGCCAGCTGACGGGCAGGTGACACCATCTGGACGATGTAGGTGGAAAAGGCGAGAAACGTGCCCAGCGTTATCTCGTGACGGAGGGCCAGCCAACCACCGAACGCCAAGATGGCCACCTGGCCGATGGCGGGGATGGCCTCCAGGAGGGGTTGGTAGCGGGACTGGAGGCGTACGGCCCGCATCTGAGAGCCGTACACGGTCTGCGAGGCGTCGGCCACGCGTTCGAGCTCACGCTGCTCTTGGCCGAACGCCTTTACGACCCGCACGCCGTTGATGTCCTCGTCGACGACCTGCACCATGTCGCCCTCGCGTTGCTGTCCGTCCCAGGTGGCGGGAAAGACCCGACGTCGCATGCGATAAGAGACGAGGAGGAGGGTCGGCGCGATGACCACGCTCACCACCGCGAGCAGGGGTGAGAGGTAGACCATGACGACGAGCGAGAACAGCATGAGGAGCAGGTTGCCGCTCATGACCGAGAAGAAGCTGAGGAGGCCCTGCACGAGGGCCGAATCGGAGTTGGCCCGCGCCACGAGCTGGCCGGTCGGCATGCGGTCGAGGTTGGCGAAGTCCAGCACCTGGAGATGCTCGTGCATGGCGTTGCGCAGGTCGTACTGGACGCCGAGCGCCATCCGGCCGCTCCGGTAGCGGCGCACGTATTGGAAGCCGAAGGCGGCGGCGGAGAGGGCGACGAGAAGCGAGAGCCACGGCCACAGCGACGAGCTCTGCGAGACGATGACCCCGTCGACGATCTGGCGTTCCACCAACGGGACGATGGTCAGGCAGACGCTGGAGAGCGCCGCCGCCGACAATGCCAGTACGAGGTCCCGGCGGTGGAGCACCATGTACCCGAACAGCCGTCGGACCCAACGGACCTGTCCTGCAGCGGGGTCAGGGTCCATCAGCTTCCCCGCCGCTCGGCAGCCCGTTGCGCCTGAATCTCATCGATGGCCGCTCCGAGCCAGACCAGTGACTCCATCAACTGGTCCCCGTCGGGCGTCCGGGCACACAGATCGTCGATGCGACGGACCATGTCCGACTCCACTCGGGCGAGCAGCGCCACCCCGTCGGGCGTCAGGTGCAACGCCGCGACCCGCTGGTCGCCATCGACGCCCGACCGGACGAGGAGCCCGCGCTCGACGAGGGCTTCGACGGCGGCGCTCACCGTCGGCTTGCCGATGGCCAGCCGGTCGGCGACCCGGGATGCTCGCTCGTCGCCCGAGGCGACGGCCGAGAGCACGCGGTAGTGCGCCAGGCTCAACTCGCCCGACGCCCGTTCGAGTACGCGCGTAGCTCGTGCGAGGGCGCGAACCGCCTCGACCCCCCGTGACACCTGACCTGGCTCATCTAGCCTTGTCGTTTCACCCCGGTCCACTCTCAAGACGCTAGCGGGATAGTTCGTTTAACGAACCATCTGGTGACACAGCCGGGCAGGATCCGGCGGGGCAGGCCGGACCGCCAGGGGCCCGGTCCGATCCGGCGGGGGCCCGATAGCCTGGCGCCAGATCGGGGACCGGGCCGGATGGGATGGGTCGAAACGAGGGACGAAGAGGAATGCGCACGGCGGTAGTGGTAGGAAATCCCAAGGCGGAGTCCCGCACCCTGCGGGTCGCGCTGGCGGTGGCGGACGTGCTGGCCGAACGGTTGGGTGACAGCGCCGGCCGCCTGGTTGTCGATCTGGCCGTCGTCGCGACCGAGCTGTTCGACCCCGAGGCGCGGCGAGTGAACGAGCTGGTGGACGCCGTCGCCGCCAGCGACCTCATCATCGTGGCCTCGCCCACCTTCAAGGCCACGTACACGGGCCTCCTCAAGTCGTTCTTCGATCGCTACACCACCGACGCGCTCGCCCGATCGGTCGCGGTAGCCGTCATGACCGGAGCAGCGCCCATCCATGCGCTCGCCCCCGAGATCCACCTCCGCCCGCTGCTCGTGGAGCTGGGCGCGTCCACACCCACCCGGGGTCTCTACGTGACCGAGCAGCAGTTCGACGACCTCGACGCAGTGGTCCGGCCTTGGGCCGAGGTCGCCGGACCGATCCTTGCCCGCGCCCTGTCCTTCTCCCTGACTCCTGACTCCTGACTCCTGACCAGCGGGCACCGTTGGGCGGTACTGTCCCCTCCATGGTCTTGGCGGCGAAAGTGCTCACGGTCTCCGATTCGGTCAGCCGTGGCACTCGAGAGGACGGATCGGGGGATGCGCTCGACGCCGTGCTGTCGCAACGTGGGTTCCAGGTGGTCGAGCGGCGCACGGTGCCCGACGGCGTGGCGCCGGTCTCGGAGGCGTTGGCCGAACTCGCCACGTCGTTCACGGGACTCTTGGTCACTACCGGTGGCACCGGCTTCGCCCCCACCGACCTGACACCGGAGGCCACCCGCGCCGTGATGGAGCGCGAAGCTCCTGGTCTGGCCGAGGCCATGCGGGCGGTGAGCCCTCTGGGACGCCTCTCACGGGGGGTTGCCGGCACCCTGGGTCAGTGCCTCCTCCTCAACGTCCCTGGTTCGCCAAGAGGGGCCGTCGAGTCGATGGAGGCGGTCATCGACGTCCTGCCCCACGCTCTCGAGCTGCTCGCCGGGGGTCATCCCCATTGAGGTGCACGCGATCCTCCCCGTCACAGAGCCGTATAGCTTGAGAATGTGCCACTAGCCAGGAACCCAGCCGCGGTGCGCCGCCGGGAGCACGTAGTGCGCCGCTCGATCGGGCGGCCGGCGACATGAGCGAGACGGCGATGTGCCCTCCCGAGGGCCCCGACTGGATCGACGTGAGCGAGGAGGAGCTTCCCGTGGGGCGGGCCCTCGAGTGGACCAACCTCCCCCACTGTGGAGGGATCGTCATCTTCTGCGGCACCGTGCGTGACCACTCCGATGGCCGTCCCGAGGTCACGCAGTTGGAGTACGAGGCCTATGTCGATCAGGTAGTCCCGAAGCTGACCGACGTGGCCCGGTCGGCCCGAGCCCGCTGGGCGGAGATCGGCCGGCTGGTGCTGCTCCATCGAATCGGACAGCTACGTGTCGGGGAGGTCTCTGTCGTGGTCGGGGCCTCCACCCCGCACCGGGGCGAAGCGTTCGCCGCCGCACAGTTCTGCATCGATACGCTCAAGCACACGGTCCCCATCTGGAAGCGCGAGACCTGGGCGGGAGGCTCCGATTGGAGCCTCTGCTCCCAAGAGGAGACGGCCCCCGACGTCCGTCCCGTGGGTCCCCGATGATCCCCCTCGACGAAGCGCGACGGTTCGTTCTCGAGCGGCTCGCCCCACTTCCACCCCGCCCGCTCTCCCTCCGTGCCGCACTGGGGTGCGTCGTGAGCGAGGACGTGCGGGCGACAGAGCCCGTCCCGCCCTTCGCTAACTCCTCCATGGACGGCTACGCCGTACGGGCCCGGGACACGGGTGACGTCCCGGTCAGCCTGCGGGTGATCGGCTCGGTCATGGCGGGTCACGTCTTCGACGGGACCGTCGGACCGGGCCAAGCGGTCCGCATCATGACGGGGGCGCCGCTGCCGTCGGGAGCGGACGCGGTGTGCATGATTGAGGAGACCGAGCAAGAGGGCGAGGGAGGCACGGTCACCGTGCTCCGTGGTCTTGAGGCCGGCGACTTCGTCCGCCCACCCGGGCGCGACGTGGCGGTCGGCGATGTCGTGGCCCCCGCGGGCACGGTCCTCACACCAGCCCACCTGGGAGTCCTCACCAATCAGGGCTTGACGCTGGTGCCGGTTCATCCTCACCCGAGGGTCGGCGTGCTGTCGACCGGGGACGAGCTGTTCACGGGACCGGGACCGCTCCCGGCGGGAAGGATACGGGACGCCAACCGCGCGACCCTCCTGGCCCTCTGCGCCCGAGAGGGGTGGGACTGCGTCGACCTGGGTATCGCCGGCGACGACGAGGCCGCGCTGGTCGAGGCGCTCACCCGCGGCGCCACGACGTGCGACGCCGTCCTCACCAGCGGCGGTGTGAGCGTCGGCGACCTCGATCTGGTCAAGGTCGTCCTCGAGAAGCTGAGCGGCGGGACCATGCGCTGGATGCAGGTGGCCATCAGGCCGGCCAAGCCGTTCGCCTTCGGGATCCTGGCCGATTCGGGTCTCCCGGTGTTCGGGCTGCCGGGGAATCCCGTGTCGGCCATGGTCAGCTTCGAGCTGTTCGTCCGTCCGGCGCTGCGGATTTCGGGCGGGCACCGTTCGCTGTACAGGCCGATCGTGCGCGCCACCGCCCAACACGACCTGTACCGTCAGAGCGATGGAAAGCTCCACCTCCTGCGGGCACTGGTCACCCTGGACCGTCAGGGAAGCTGGCTGGTTCGCACGACCGGAGGGCAGGAGTCCCACCAGCTCCACGCGATGGCGGAGGCCAACGCGCTCCTCCTGCTGCCCGACGGTGGCGGGGTGACGGCGGGCGGGCAGGTCGACGTGGTCCTCCTCGACCCCGGTCGGCTGGGAGCCGACGAGGCCGGGCCATGACGGCTGCCGTGCCGGTGAAGATCTCGGTGAAGCCCCACGTGAACGGGCAGGACGGCAGGGCGATGCCGCTCGAGGGGCCGTTGGTGGACCGCTACGGGCGCGTCCACGGCGACCTGCGGATTTCGGTCACCGACCGCTGCAACCTCCGTTGTGTCTACTGCATGCCCGAAGAGGGCCTGACATTTCTCCCGCCGGCGGAGCTGCTGAGCTTCGACGAGATCCTCCGGGTGGCCCGGGTGGCCCACCGACTGGGGATCACGGCCCTGCGCATCACGGGGGGCGAGCCCCTCATGCGCAAGGGGCTGCCCAAGCTCGTGGGCGCCCTGGCGGCGATCGGCTTCGACGACCTGGCCATGACCACCAACGGCACGAAGCTGGCCCAGGTGGCCAATGAGCTGGCCGCGGCCGGGCTCCGCCGGGTCAACATCAGCTGTGATTCGCTGCGCCCCGACCGCTTCGCCACCATTCGTCGCCGGGGAGACCTCGCCGTCGTGCTCGACGCCATGGACGCCGCCGAGGCGGCCGGGCTGGCCCCGATAAAGGTCAACGTCGTGCTCCTGCGGGGCCACAACGACGATGAGATCCTCGACTTCGCCGATCTGGCCCGGCGGACCGGGCGAATCGTGCGCTTCATCGAGTTCATGCCACTGGACGCCGAGGGCAAGTGGGAGAGGGATCGTCTCGTCCCCGGACAAGAGGTCTTCGAGCGGATCACCGCCGTCTGGCCCCTCGTGGCGCTGGCCGGAACGTCGGGGTCGGCGCCGGCCGAGCGGTTCCGGTTCGCCGACGGGCGAGGTGAGATCGGCCTGATCTCCAGCGTCAGCGAACCGTTTTGCGGTACGTGCAACCGCCTGCGCCTCACGGCCGACGGCGGCGTGCGCAACTGCCTGTTCTCCGACGACGAGCGCACGGTGCGTGACGTGCTGCGCCGGGGGGGGACCGACGCCGAGCTTGCCCTGCTCTTCCGCCAGGCCGTCTGGGCCAAGTTCCCCGGCCACGGGATCAACGAGCCGGGATTCCTCAGCCCGGCACGGTCCATGTCGATGATCGGCGGTTGAGGGTGGCGCGGCTCTTGCTGTTCGGGCCGGCGCGCGAGGCAGCCGGCGTGGCCAGCGTCAACCTGGCCGGACGCGACGTCGCCGAGGTGATCGCAGCCGCCGAGGAGCGCTACGGCGAGGAGTTCTGCAAGGTCCTGGCCGTCTCCAAGGTGTGGCTCAACGGCGACGCCGTGGCGTCCACCACACCGGTGGACGACGCCGACGAGGTCGCCGTCATCCCCCCGGTGTCGGGCGGGTGAGCGCCGTCGATCGTCCCGGCGGGCTCACCCACATTGACGGGCACGGCCGGGCCCGCATGGTGGACGTGACGGCCAAGCCGCTCACCCGCCGGGTGGCGGTGGCCAAGTGCTCCGTCGTCACCGGGGCGGACGCGTCCCGGGCGGGAGAGGGCATCGACATCGACGTCATAGAGGCGGCCCGTGTCGCCGGGATGCTCGCGGCCAAGCAGACGGCCTCACTGATCCCTCTCTGCCACCCCATACGGATCGACGGAGTCCGGGTCGACGTGGTCCGGCACGCCCATCGTTTCGAGGTCAGCGCCGTCACCGAGATCGTCGAGCGCACCGGCGTGGAGATGGAGGCCCTGACGGCGTGCGCCGTCGCCGCTCTGACCCTGGTCAAGGCGTTAGCCGACCTCGACCCCGCCGCCTCCATAGAAGACCTGACCCTGTGGCACAAGTCGGGTGGACGGTCCGGTGACTGGGAGCGAAGGGGTCCCGACAACCGGATGACGCACGACTAGCTGTAGCCGAGCGGCAGGCCGCTCAGATCATCGATGCTGGCGGCGTTCTTCTCGGTCCAGTAGTCCCGGATGCCCTCGGCCCCCTTCCGGGTACTCCACTGGTCCATGGTCGGTCGGTGCCGGTCGAACGCCATGAGGGGGACCCCGTAGCCGCACGAGTCGGAGATGCGGCGAACGTCGACCACGATGATCGAGCGGACGCCGACACCGGCCCCGCCGGGAAAGTGGCGGGCGAGCTCGGTGAAGTCCGGCCCATCGGGCACGACCACCCGTCCCGTCCCGTGGAGACGCACGATCTGCGGAGGACCGTCGAAGGCGCAGAACATGACCACGATGCGCCCGTTCTCCCGCAGGTGCGCGATGGTCTCGATACCGCTGCCGGTCTGGTCGAGGTAGGCGACGGCGCGCTCGCCCAGGACGGCGAACTCGTCCCGGTTGCCCTTGGGCGAGCAGTTCACCGACCCATCGCCGGCGAGCGGCGCGGTGGCGACAAAGAAGACAGGTTGCCGCACGAGCCACTCGGCCAACCCGTCGTCAATGACCTCGTACGTCTTGCCCATCCCACCATTGTCGCGCCTGAGCCGGCGCTCAAAGATTGACGCTCTCGGCCCCACTCTCGAGGTCCTCGCCCTCGGCGCCTTCCACGGCGAACGCCGCCATCGCCGCCGGCGGCTCGCGCCACGGATCGGGCAGTGTCCCCGCCCGCGCCGCCTCAATTGCCCGCCAGACCCGCTCGGGGGTGCAGGGCATGTCGATGTGCCGGACGCCGAGGTGGCTCAGCGCGTCGACCACCGCATTCTGCAGGGCCGGGGTGGACCCGACGGTGGCCGACTCGCCGATCCCCTTGGCGCCGAGGCCGTTCAGCGGCGACGGGGTCTCGGTGTGCGCGGTCGTGAAGGAGGGCAGCTCCGCCGCGCTGGGGATGCCGTACTCCGCCAAGGTGGACGTGAGCGGGTTGCCGTCGTCGTCGTACAGGAACTGCTCCCACAGCGCCTGCGCGATGCCCGAGGCGAGTCCACCGTGCACCTGGCCGTCGACCAACAACGGGTTGACGATGACGCCGCAGTCGTCGACGGCGAAGTGCCGGACCGGCACGACCCGGCCGGTCTCCGTGTCGACCTCCACGACGGCGATGTGCGCGCCGAAGGGGAACGTCGAGCCCGAGCGCTCGGTGTCGTGCTGCACCAGGAGCGGTTCGCCCTGCGCCGAGGCGGCGCGGGAGATCTCGGCCCATCCGAGCGACGTGTCGGGGACACCGGCGACACCGAGCATCCCGTCGCCCGTGGCCACGATGTCCTCGGGCGCCGCCTCGAGCAGGTCGGCCACTAGCTTCTTGGCCCGCTCGACGACCAACCGGGATGTCTCGAGCACCGCGGTCCCACCCAGCTGCACCGACCGCGATCCCCCCGTGCCACCGCCGCGCGCCACGAGCGCCGTGTCGGACTGCACGTAGCGGATCCGCTCGATGGGCACGCCGAACTGGTCGGCGGCGATCTGGGAGAAGGCCGTGGCGTGACCCTGGCCGTGTGCCGACGTGCCGGCCCGGACCGTGATCATGCCGTCGTCGTGCACCTCTACCTCGGCGAACTCCGCACCACCGCCCGTCACCTCGACGTAGCAGGCCAATCCGATCCCGAGCTGCAGGCGATCGCCGCGCGCCCGACGTTCTTCCTGCTCGCGGCGCAATCCGTCGTAGTCGGCTATGCGCAACACCTCGTCCAACGCCACCTCGTACTCGCCGCTGTCGTACTCGGCCCCCATGAGCGTCGTGAGGGGAAAGGCGTCGGGCCGGATGAAGTTCTTACGCCGCAGCTCGGCGGGATCCATCTCCAGCTCGTCGGCCGCCATGTCGACGATCCGCTCCAAGAAGGCAGCGGCCTCGGGACGGCCGGCCCCTCGATAGGCCCCCATGGGCGTGGTGTTGGTGACGACGACCCCCACGTCGTAGGCGATCTTGGGAATGCGGTACACGCCCTGGGCCATGAGCTTGGTCATGGCCACCACGAGAATTCCGCCGAATCCCCCGTACGCACCGGCGTCCCCGATCATCCGGCAGCGCATCCCGACCATTGTGCCGTCGCGAGTCAGGCCCAGCTCCACGTACTGCACCTGGCCCCGGCCGTGGGGCATCGCCACCATGCTCTCCGAGCGGGTCTCGACCCACTTCACGGGACGGCCGAGCTCCAGGCTCAGCTTGGCGGCGACCACGCCCTCCACCGACAGGTGCTTCGCCCCGAACGAGCCGCCGACGTTCGGTGCGATGACGCGCACCCGTCCGGGCTCAAGGCCCAGGAGCCCCGAGAGGGATCCCCGGATCATGTGCGGCATCTGGCAGGCCAGGTGCACGGTGAGGTCGAACCCGGGCGCGGTCGGATCGACCACGATCGCGCTCCCCTCCATCGGCACCACGGCGAGCCGCTGGTTCTCGAACCGGCCGCGCACGATGACCTCTGCGCCGGCGAGCGGATCGTCGCTGCCCGAGCGCATCCCGACCACGACGTTGCTACCGATCGCCTCGAACTGGAGGGGAGAGTCGGGTGCGAGCGCTCCTTCCATGTCGACCGCGGCACCGAGGGGCTCGTAGTCGACCTCCACCAGCTCGGCGGCGTCCATCGCGTGCGCCCGGGAGTCGGCGACGACCACCGCCACGGGATCACCCACGAAGTTGACGGTGCCCTTCGCCAAGCTTGGACGAACGGCGTCGGGGTGCAGTTTCATTAAGGCCGGGGCGTCGGGCAGGTCGAGGTCGGCGGCGCTGTAGACACCCACCACTCCGGGCATCTCTCGAGCGGCCGTGGCGTCGACGGAGAGGAGTGCCGCGTGGGCGATCGGCGAGCGCACGAAGTGCAGGGTGAGCATGCCGTCGAGCTTCAGATTGTCGACGTACGTGCCCGCGCCACGCAGGAGGTCGGGATCTTCGACGCGGCGCACCGGCTTGCCGGAGAACGTGCCGGCGCCGGCCACCACTCCGACGCCCAAACCCGCGGCCGCACCAACACCAACACCAGACGTCATGACAAGGCCTCCTCGAGCGCCCGGCGAACGAGCACGGTTACAAGATGACGGCGGTACTCGGCCGAGGCGTTGATGTCGCTCGGTGGATCGGTCCCCTCATGGGCGAGCGTGGCGGCGGCGGCGGCGGACGCGCCGTTACGCATCGCCTCTTCGACCGCCGTCGCCCGCAACGGGGTGGATCCCATGTTGACCAGCGCCACGCCGGTGGTGCCGTTGACAACCGCCGCCACCCCGACGATGGCCCAGTCCTGGGCCCGCCGGTTGAACTTCTGGAACGACCACCCCTCATCGGGCACCTTCGGCACCCGGACCTCGACCAGCAGCTCGTCGGGAGCGAGGGCCGTCTGGAGGAACGACTGGAAGAAGTCGGCGACGGCGATCTCGCGCCGGCCCGCCGGACCCTGGGCCACCAGCGTGCCCCCCAGGGCCAGGATGGCCGCCGGGAGATCCGAGGCGGGATCGCCGTGGGCCAGCGTGCCCCCGAGCGTGCCGCGGTGGCGCACCTGCGGGTCGCCCACCTGGTGCGCCGTGTGGGCCAGCAAGGGGACCTGTTCCCGGAGTAGCGACGACGATTCGAGTTGATGGTGACGGGCCAGCGCACCGATGGCGATCTCCCCGCCCCGTTCCTCTATATATGACTGGTCGGGGATGCGGCCGATGTCGATGAGCACCGTCGGGGTCGCCAGCCGCAGCTTCATCAGCGGCAGCAGCGAATGGCCACCGGCGAGGACCTTGGCATCCTCGCCGTGCTCGGCGAGCAGCGCCACCGCCTCCTCGACCGAGGCGGCCCGCACGTACTCGAACTCGGCGGGGATCACGATCCCGGCTCCGCCAGCATTCCCCTGTCTGCCGCGCAGGCCAGGACGGCCTTCACGATGTTGTGATAACCGGTGCAGCGGCAGAGATTGCCCTCCAGCCCTTCTCGGACGCCGCGTTCATCGAGGTGGTCCTCCTCGTCGAGCAGCGAGACGGCCGCCATGACCATCCCCGGGGTGCAGTACCCGCACTGGAGCGCATGGTTCTCACGGAACGCCTCCTGGACCGGGTGCAGCGTCCCGTCGGAACCGGCGAGACCTTCGATCGTCACGATCTCGGTCGAGTCGGCCTGAGCGGCCAACAGCGTGCAGGACTTCACCGACACCCCATCGAGCAGCACCGTGCAGGCGCCGCAGGAGCTGGTGTCGCAGCCGATGTTGGTGCCCGTGAGCCCGAGTGTCTCCCGCAGGTACTGCACCAGGAGCTGCCTCGGCTCGACGTCGTGCCGGCGTCTAACCCCGTTGACCTGCAGAGATATCTGAACCACTGGCATTTCTCCCGACTCTAGGACCGATCGGCCGCGGACCCGATCCTAAACGGGTCCGGCCCCAAGCACGCCCGTCGACGGCGTGGCACGGGTGACGCCCCGGGGATCGTCGCACTCCGTAGGCTCGGGAGGTGGCCACTACCTCGAAAGCTCAGGCGGGGAAGGGAGGAGCGCCGGTCGCCGTCGGCCGGAGGGTGTTCCTCGGCATGGCCGCGCTGGGTGCGGCCGGCATCCTCTTCGGGGCCAAGGTGCAGAACGCCCTGAGCAAGGCCGTCGGCTCGGGGCTGGCCGGACTGATCCCGGGGGGCAACTACTTCCGCATCTACTCGGTGAGCGGCTCGCTACCCCAGATCTCCGACTCCGAGTACCGGCTGGAGGTCAGCGGACTCGTCGACAACCCCCGGACCTACACGCTCGACGATCTGAAGGCCCTTCCCTCGACGGCGTTCGTACAGAACTTTCAGTGCGTCACCGGGTGGGTCGTCACCAACGTCCACTGGGAGGGCGTCAAGCTCTCCGACCTACTGGACCGCGCCGGCGTCCGCAAGGGGGCCGTGGCGTTGGCCTTCGAGTCCTACGACGGGGTGGACACCGAGAGCCTCACCCTGGACCAGGCCCATCTCCCGGACATCATCGTCGCCTACCGGATGCTGGGGGCTCCCGTCACCACCGAGCACGGAGGCCCCGTACGGCTCTATGTGGGTCCGATGTTCGGGTACAAGTCTCTCAAGTGGCTGTCCGCCATCCGCGTCGTCGACCAGGTCATCCCCGGATACTGGGAACAGAACGGCTACCCGGTCAACGGGTGGCGCGACGGTTCGACCGGACCTACGGACAGTTGAGTCGGAGACGCACGTGACGGCCCGGACGGAGGCACACCCACACGCTGTCGCACGGATCCTCCGCTTCGACCGGGTGCAGCGCACCGCCCACTGGGCCAACGCCTTGCTCTTCGGCATTCTCATGCTCACGGCCCTGCCCCTGTACTTCTCGGGGCTGTCCACGGTGATCGGCCGCCGGGTCCTCGTGGAGAACATCCATGTGTGGACGGGTGTCGCGCTGCCGGTGCCGCTCATCATCTCGCTGCTCGGCCCCTGGGGAGCCCGCATGCGGCGTGACCTGCGGCGGATCAACGTGTGGACGAGGGACGAGCTCAAGTGGCTCCGCACGTTGGGCTGGAGCGCGCCGCGGGTCGTCGACAAGTTCAACCCCGGCCAGAAGCTCAATGCCATCTTCGTCGGCGGCTCCATCGTGGTCATGCTGGCGACGGGCTCCATCATGAAGTGGTTCCGCTTCTTCCCGATCGACTGGCGCACCGGCGCCACCTTTGTCCACGATGTGATGGCCTACGCCATCTTCGCCGTCGTCATCGGCCACATACTCTTCGCCGTGACGCACCCTGAGTCGCTGCGCTCCATGGTCAAGGGCTGGGTGACCGAGACCTGGGCGGCTCGCCACGCCCCGGCCTGGCTGCGCGAGGAGACATCCGACCCGCTGCCATAGGTCCGGATCACTCCGGTCGCCTCAATTCGCCCGCCAGGTCCGGCCCGAAAGTTGGGTTGCCGTTGGGTTGCGGTGGATGGCCAGGAGAGCCTCGGTCGTCAGGCTGGTACGCATGCCCGCCGACCGCACGTCCGAGGCCACCTTGAGGTCGGTGAAGGTTCCCCCGATCGCCGTCCTGGTGGTGCTCATCGGGTTCGCCGCGAGCGTCGGGGGGTTCCTGGCGCACGGGCTCCCCGAGATCTCCCTCCTGGTCGGTCTGACGGCCACGCTGATCGCCGCCATCCTGGTGGGCCTCGCCGTCGGCCGGCGCGACCAGGCGCTCGGCCTCATGGCGGAGCTCGCCACGAGGAACTCGCAGCTCGACGAGGCGCTCTGCCGGCAGGCCGACGCCGAGCAGAGCCTCCGGCAGGCGCAGCGCATGGAGGCCGTCGGCCAACTCGCCGGGGGGATCGCCCACGACTTCAACAACCTGCTGCAGTCCATCATCAGCTACTCGGAGTTCCTCTCCGACGGTCTCGACCCCGAGAGCGAGATGCAACGCGATGTGGCGGAGGTGCAGAAGGCCGCCCACCGGGCGGCGGGCCTCACGCGCCAGCTCTTGATCTTCAGTCGCCAGCACGTGGCCGTGCCCGTCGTGACGGACCTCAACGCCTCTGTCCGCGACACCGAACACCTCTTGCGCCGCACCCTCGGCGAGGAGGTGCAGCTCGACTGCCGGGTCGCCAAAGAGCCATGCCTCGTGCTCGCCGACACCGCCGAGCTCGAGTTGATGCTCATGAACCTCGCCCTCAACGCCCGCGACGCCATGCCGTACGGGGGCAGTCTGTCCATATCGGTCGACACCGTGGCGCACGACGGGCGGGACGGTCTCCATCCGGGCCCCTTCGGCCGCATAGAGGTAAGGGACGACGGCCAGGGCATGACCCCCGAGGTGGCGGCCAAGGCCTTCGAGCCCTTCTTCACGACCAAAGAGACCGGTCGGGGCACGGGCTTGGGTCTCGCCGTGGTCTACGGGATCGCCAAGCGGGCGGGGGGAAGCGCCTCGATCTCGACGACCGACGGGGCCGGGACGGCCGTCACCGTGCTGCTGCCCCTGTGCGAGGTGCCCGACTCTCCCGATGAGGCGATCATCCACGAACCGCTCTCGGTGTCCCGATGAGCTCGACGGTGACCTTCCCGCGGGCGGAGCCCGACGCAGTGCTCCTCATCGTCGATGACGAGGAGCCGATCCGCCGTTCGCTCGCCCGCCTCCTGGAGAGGGCCGGGTATGCCTGCGCCACGGCGTCCGACGCGGCCGAGGCTCGTTACCTGCTGACCAAGAAGAGGTTCGACCTGATGCTGTGCGACGTGACGATGCCCGGCGAGAGCGGGTTCTCGCTCTTGGCGCACGCCAACCAGGCGCATCCCGACCTGGCCGTGATCATGGTCACCGCCGTCGACGCCCCCCACGCCTCCGAGCCTGCGGCCCGCTACGGAGCGTACGGCTACATCGTCAAGCCCTTCGACACCAACGTGATCCTCATCAACATCGTCGGCGCACTCAGGAAGCGGGCCGAGCATCTGGCCGAGATCGAACGGGCCTCGCGGTCGACGCCCGAGATCGCCGACCGCGTCGCCGAGGTGGGCCACGCGCTCGGCCGTCTCGCGGCGGCCGAAGGCGCAGGCTCACCGACGAGCGAGGAGGCGGTCCAGCGCATCGCCGTGGCCGCCGAATGGCGCGATCCCGACATCGATCGCCACCTACAACGTGTCGGCGCGCACGCGGCACGCCTGGCCATGCTGGCCGGCCTGCCGCCCGCGGAGGTCGAGCTGCTGCGGTTGGCCAGCCAGCTGCACGATATCGGCAAGGTCGACATACCAGACGCCGTCGCGCTGAAGCCGAGGTTGCTCACCGACGACGAGCGCCTCATCATGCAGGGCCACACCGAGACGGGGTTCAAGCTGCTCGAGGGATTCGACTCCCCGATGCTCGCGCTGGGGTCGATCATCGCCCTCTCCCACCACGAGCGGTTCGACGGGACCGGCTATCCCCACGGGCTGGTGGGCACGGCCATCCCGCTCGAGGGCCGCATCGTCGCCATCGCCGACGTCTTTGACGCGTTGCGTAGCAAGCGACCGTACAAGCAGGCGTACTCCAAGAAGGAGTCGCTCGAGACCCTCCGAAATCGAAGGCGCACCCAGCTCGACCCCGAGCTGTTGGACCTCTTCATCACCGACCAATCGAGGACGCCGCCATGCTAGGGCTCCTGATCGGCTACTGCGCGCTGTTCGGGCTCGTCATCGGCTCGTTCTTGAACGTCGTGATCTACCGGGTCCCACGTCGGGAGTCGGTGGTGACGCCCCGTTCGGCCTGCCCGAGGTGCGGGGTCGCCATCGAGGCTCGGGACAACGTCCCCATCTTCTCCTGGCTGTTCCTGCGGGGGCGCTGTCGCAACTGCCGATCGCCCATCTCGGCGCGCTATCCGCTCATTGAGGCCGCGACGGCCTGCCTCTTCGCCGCAGTGGCGGCCCGCATCGGCTTCTCATGGGCCCTTCCGGCCTTCCTCGCCCTGGCGGCGGGGCTGCTCGCCCTCGCCTGCACCGATCTGGAACACCTGATCCTCCCCAAGCGGATCGTCTACCCCGTCCTCATTCTGGTGGCCGTGCTCCTCGCCCTGGCGGCCGGGATCACCGACCACTGGCACGATCTCCTCATCGCCGGGATCTGCGCCATGGCGTGGTTCGTGGTCTTCTTCGCCTTGAATTTCGCCAGTCCCCGCCTGCTCGGCTTCGGCGACGTGCGCCTCGCTCCGGTCCTCGGCCTCGCCCTGGGATGGCTCGGCCTCCGCTACGTCCTGCTGGGCTTCTTCTCCGCCAATCTCATCGGCGCCGTCGTCGCCATCTCCCTCATCGCCACCAAGCGGATGAGCCGCCAGCAGCAGATCCCCTACGGGGTGTTCCTCGCCGTCGGCACGCTCGTGGCCGTCCTCGCCGGGCCCGAGCTGCTCCAGCCTCTTCAGTCGCTCAGGGGATGACTCAGGACTCGGGCATCGGGCCGCGCCGCTCGAACCGGTAGCCCACGCCCCGGACCGTCGTGATCCAACGCGGATGGTCGGGATCCACCTCAATCTTGCGGCGCACGCGGCGGATGTGCTCGGTAACCGTCGCTTCGTCCTGCCACTCGCTCGATGACGCCCACACGTTCTGCAGTAACTGCTGGCGGGAGAACACCTGACGCGGCGAGGAGGCGAGGAATGCCAAGAGGTTGAACTCCATGGCGGTCAGGTCGATGACCTCGCCGGAGCGCTCGACCTCCCGTGTCGTGAGGTCGATGCGCAGCTCGCCGAAGTTCAAGCTCGACTCGGAGGAGTCGGACTTGGGCGGGGTGTGGCGCGTTCGACGCAGGACGGTCTCAATGCGCGCCGTCAGCTCGCCGCGGGAGAAGGGCTTGACGATGTAGTCGTCGGCGCCCATCCGCAGCCCGGCGATCCGGTCGCCCTCCAGGCCCCGCCCGGTGAGGAAGACGGCGGGAACGTCGCTCTTCTCGCGCAGTTTGACCAGCAGGTCTCGCCCGTCGTCGCCGCCGAGCACCACGTCCAGCAGGACCAGGTCCGGCACCCCCATCGCCACGGCCTTGAGCGCACCCGCCGAGTCGCTGGCCGTCTCGACCGCGTAGCCGTCGGACTCGAGCACCCTTTTGAGCAGGTCACATATGTCAGGATCGTCCTCGACGATCAAGATCTTCACCTGAGCCTCCGAACTCACCCCCATCCCGACCAGCGTAACCGTATTCGCCCTATCTGACGTGGAATGGTGAGGCGGAGGCGGAAATCCTCGCCCGTCGCTACGTGATCAGGTGGTCCCGTTGCAGGCGGTGGGACCGTAGTTGGCCGCCGTGCCACCCGTGTAGGTCGTCCCGGCGCCGTTCCACACACCACCGGTGCTGACCTGCACCGCCGCCGGGGAGCCGGCCGCGCCGGCCGAGATGGAGATGGCGTAGTTGGTGCCGGAATTCGACGGCCAGGTCTGCACGTATGCCGGAACCAGGTAGCCGTCACCAGCACCGGTGGTGGTGATCGCCGTGACGGCGGTTGGCACAACCCCGGACTGCTGTTCGTAGGCCGCCAGGGCCACCTGCACCGTCTTGGCGTCCGCGTTGCAGGCCGAGGTGGCACCCTGTCCCGTCACTCCGCCCAGGGCGAAGACCACGACGGCGGCCAGAATGCCGAGGACCACGATGACGATGATGATCTCTATGAGGGTGAAACCAGTCTCTTCGCTGTCACCGGTTAGCCGTCGCCGACAGTGCTCGGTCATCTTTTCCGTTCTGCCTTTCGTAGGGACCCGACGTGGGCGGGCAACACGCTGAGCCGGGCGGCGCATTGGCCGGCCGGCAGACTGCCGACCTACCGGACGAACTCCATGCGCAGTCCCTCTTCGTCCCACTCGGGGTCGGCGGGAAGGCGGGTGCCGGCTCGGGCGAAGATCCTCCGGGCCGTCCACATCAGCGCCGCAGCGTCGAGCTTGTGCGTGAGCGGCACGTCACCAAGATCGAAGTCGAGAACCCGGTCGATCCCCGGAATCCTCTTCTCCAGAATCGCCCTGCGCTCCTCCCGCCCCGCCTCGAACCTCTTGGTCCAGCGCAGCGGCACGTCGTTGTTGATCTGGAAGAAGCTGAGCTCGGGATGGACCGAATAGACGGTCCGCTGCCGGTAGGGTGCCATCTCGGCCGCTACCTCGCGATAACGGGGCAGGAGGGCGGTGCTCACGGCATCGAGGTGATCCGTCATGTCGGCCACACCCTCTTTGAGGTGGGCCCAAGACGGAGCGTTGTGGACCGTCGAACCACGCCGACCGAGGAGGGCCCGGGCCTGGGCGTCGCAGGCCCTCACACCTCCGTCGGGCTTTTCGACGTAGCCGATCGGCGCGTTCAGGGCGATGACGTCGAAGGACGGTCGCTCGTCGAGCACCTCTATGAACGTCTCGACGACCTTGGGCAGCTCGGGGGCGAAGGTCGCGCCGTGCAGCTTGGCGCTGGCCACGAGCCAACCCATTGCGCACGGGGTGACCCCGGCGACGATCTTGTACGGCAGTTCTGGTCCGGGACGCGCTGGCATGGTGTCCTCAGGCCCGACCGTTGTAGTTCACGGCCTCAAGGGCGCGTGCGAGCTCCTTGGGGTGCGCCGAGACGTCGAGGGCGTCTTCGTAGGTGATGGTGCCGGACACGATATACTCGGCCAGGCTCGTCTCCAGGGTACGCATCCCCTCCTTCTGGTTGGTCGTCATGATGTTGAGCAGCTGGTTGGACCGGCCCTCTCGTATCAGGTTGCGCACCGGGTTGGTGGCGATGAGCACCTCGAAGGCGGCCACCATCCCGCCGCCGACCTTGGGGACGAGGCGCTGGGCGACGATGGCCGCCAGCGACGCCGAGAGCTGCACCTTGGTCTGGTCCTGGCGCCAGGCGGGGAACACGTCGATGATCCGGTCGATGGCCTGGGGGGCGTCGTTGGTGTGCAGGGTGGCGAAGACCAGGTGGCCCGTCTCGGCCATCGTGAGGGCGATCTGGATCGACTCAATGTCGCGCATCTCACCGACCAGCAGGACGTCGGGGTCCTCCCGCAGGGCCGAGCGCAGCGCCCGGTCGAATGACGGGCTGTCCAGGCCGACCTCACGCTGGCTGACGGCCGCCAGCTTGTGATTGTGCACGTACTCGACCGGGTCCTCAATCGTGAGGATGTGGCACGCCCGCGTCTCGTTGATGCGGTCGATGATGGAGGCCAGGGTCGTCGACTTGCCCGACCCGGTCGGCCCGGTGACGAGCACGAACCCACGGGGCAGGTTGGCCAGATACTCGGCTACCGGTGGCAGTTGGAGCTCTTCGAAGCTCGGAACCCGGGAGGGGATCATCCGGAGCGCCAGGGCCGTCTCGCCCCTCTGCGTGAAGGCGCTTCCTCTGAGCCGGGCCCGGTCCTCCCACGAGAAGGCGAAGTCGACGTCCTGTTCGGTGTCCAGCGTGCTCCGTTGCGACGGATTCAGCAGAGGCCGCACCAGCGCGTCGATCTCCGGGCCAGAAAGGATCCGGGCACCCTCGACCGGACGGAGCTTGCCGCTGACCCGGATCCGTGGCGCGGAGTTGCCGGACAGAAGAAGGTCGGAGCCCTTGTGGTCCCAGAGGGTCTGTAGCCACGGCGTGATCGCCGTAATGTCGACTTCGTTCACGGAATCGCTTCTTTCAGGAGAGGGAGGAGATGACAGAGGGGGGAACGCCGATGAGCCCGGCCCGAAGGCCGGGCTCATCAGAGCGTCTTGAAACGGTGATGCTGTTGACTGTCTGATCAGGTTCCGGCGCCAGCGCAGGCGGTCGCTGAGTAAGCGTTCGTCACGGCACCGGTGCCGGGCGTGAACACCCCACCAGACCACGGGGTTGCATTTCCTGCAATCGTCACCTGCAGCCCTGGGTTAGCCCCAGTTGTCGTCCAGCTGATGGCGTAGTTGGACCCGGTGTTCTGGGGCCACGTCTGCAAGTAGGTGTTCACCAGGTAGTTGATATGGCTGTTGGCGGCCTGTCCGGTTGCCGTACCGCCATAATCAATGGCAACTGGTGCGACTGTGCTCTGCGCCTGGTACGCCGCCATGGCCGTCTGCACGGTCTTGGCGTCGGCGTTGCACGCGGACACGACGCTGCTGCCGGTGACTCCGCCGAGGGCGAAGACGACGACCGCGGCGAGGATGCCCAGCACGACGATGACGATGAGGAGCTCGATAAGGGTGAACCCTTCCTCCCGCTCGCCAGCGTCCTTCTGGCGCTGGATTTCACGATACCGCTCAATCATTTTTGTTTGCCTTTCGTTTAGGGGCTCGCCGGGACTCGGTGCTGCCCTGTCTCGCTTCCGATGAGGTGCCGGCGGGTGCCTGCCCCTTCGTCTACAAGAGTGGTGCACGCACATCACTTCCCCGGCTACGCAACCTCAACGTTCCCCCAACTCATCGATCGATTCGTAAACGCAAAGACGACGCTCGTGCCAACAAGAACGGGCGGGAAAAAGGTGCGTATTTCGGGTGAAAACGGTGATCCGGCCGCGAGCCCGCGGCCGTTCGCATGTGTCCGGCCTACTGCGAGTACACCCAGCTGTTTACCGTCATGCTGGTGCCGCAGTAGATCGAGCACTCCACCGAGGTGGGCTCGCTCGTCCCCGGCGGGTAGTCGTCGTAGGTGACCACGGCCTTGAGCGTTGGGTTTGCCGCACACGCCGAATTGGTCACCGTCGCGGGACACGTGTAGAAGGTGACCGCTCGCGTGCTCAGGCTGGTTGGGTTCCAAACCGTGCTACACCACACCGCCACCGTCTCGCTGGTCGTGCCCTCGGCGAGCGTGAGCTGCGAGGTGGATCCGCTCCCCCAACAAGGCTGGGGTGGGCTGGCATTCCACGTCTGGCCCGTCGCCAGCATCGGCGTGTAACGGATGCTCTGCATGGCGAACTGCGTGGCACTCGTCGCCGCGTACTGGAGCGAGCGGGCCGACGAGAAGTTTCCGGTGTTGTTGAGGCCGTTCATGGTCCAGTTCGACAGTGAGGCGATGACACCACCCACCACGATGAGGAAGATGAGTGCCAAGACGATGACCGCGCCCGCTTCGTCGTTCGCCGTGCCCGTGCGATCCGCGCGCCGGTCGCCCATGAGACGGTGGAGCCGAGCCGCGCGCGTGTCTGCGGTCCGTGAGGCGTGTCGGTTGGCTCTCGTCATTGACATTTCTCGTGCTCCAGGTCGTTCTACGTCAGGTTGAAGGCGCTGCTCGTGGCCGTGGTCAGCCCGGACGCAGTGGCCGTCAGGGTGTAGCCGGTGCCCGCCGCGGTGATGCTGCAGCCCGCGAACGTGGCCACGCCGTTGGTGGCGGCGAGCGGGTTCGTGGTGCAGTTCAGCGTGCCGCCGCCGGGGTTGGTCCCGATGGCCAGCATGATCGACGCCGCGCTGGTGGTGACCACGTCACCCGAGGAGTCCTCGACGCTGACCACGGGCTGGGTGGTGAAGGGTGTGCCGTGAGCTGTGGTGCTACTCGGCTGGGTGGTGAAGACCAGCTTGGTGGCCGCCCCCGCAACGGTGAAGCTCGAGCTCGTACCCGCGGTCAACCCCGTCGCGGTGGCCTTGAGGGTGAACGCCCCCTGGGTTCCCAGCGTGATCTTGCAGCCGCCGAAGGTGGCGACGCCGTTCGTCACGGTGATCGGGTTCGTGGTGCAGGCCCCCAACGTGCCGGTTCCGCTGTTGATGGCCAGCGTCACCGATGCCGTTGTGTTGGTCGTCACGAGATCACCGCTCGAGTCCTCGACCCAGACCACCGGCTGGGTGCCGAAGGCGGTACCCCCGGTCGAGGCGGCCGGCGACGTCGCGAAGCCGAGCTTTGTCGCCGCGCCCGCGACGGTGAAGCTCGCGCTCGTGCCCGTCGTCAGACCGGTCGCGGTGGCCTTCAGGGTGAATGCCCCTTGGGTTCCCAGCGTGATCTTGCAGCCGCCGAACGTCGCCACGCCGGCGACTGCGGTGACCGGGTTCGTGGTGCAGGCACCCAACGTGCCGGTTCCGCTGTTGACGGCCAGCGTCACCGAGGCCGTGCTGGTGGTGACCACGTTGCCGCCGGCGTCCTCCACGCTGACCACCGGCTGGGTGGTGAAGGCCGTCGCGGTGGTCGAGGCCCCCGGCGAGGTGGTGAAGGCCACCTGGGCGGCCGCGCCCACCGAGACGGTGATGGCGGTGCTGGTGGCCGAGGTCAGGGTGCCGTCGGTGGCGGTGAGGGTGTAGCCCGAACCCGACTTGTTGATGGAACAGGCGGCGAAGGTCGCCACGCCGCTGGCGGCGGCGAGCGGGTTCGTGGTGCAGTTGAGCGCGGCTCCGCTGGTCCCGGTCCCCACGGTGATGCCCAGGGAGACGGAAGAGCTGTCGGTGGTGACCGTGTTGCCGTTGGCGTCCTCGACGGTGACCTTGGGCTGGGTGGCGAAGGCGGTGCCGCCGGTGGCCGCGGCGCTCGGCTGGGTGGTGAAGACCAGCTTGCTGGACGCCCCGGTGGTGATGGTCACGTTGGACGAGGTCGCCGTGGTCAAGCCGCTACGGGTGGCGCTCAGCGTGTACGTGCCGGCCGCTGCCGTGCCCGTGATCTGGCAGTTGGCGAAGGTGGCCACGCCGGCGACGGCGTTGATTGGGCTGGCCGGGGTGCAGGCGAGCGTGCCCGAGGCAGAGCCGCCGTTGCCCGCTGTGTACGAGGCGACCGCCAGGGCCACCGCGCCGGTGTCGGTGGTGACCGTGTTGCCGTTGGCGTCCTCGACCGTCACAACCGGCTGGGTGGCGAAGTTGGTCCCCTCGTTCACCCCGCCGACCGGCTGGGTGGTGAAGACCAGCTTGGTCGCCGTCCCGGTGGTGATGGTCACGTTGGACGAGGTCGCCGTGGTCAACCCGCTACGGGTGGCGCTCAGCGTGTACGTGCCGGCCGCCGCCGCGCCCGTGATCTGGCAGTTGGCGAAGGTGGCCACGCCGGCGACGGCGTTGACCGGGCTGGCCGGGGTGCAGGCGAGCGTGCCCGAGGCAGAGCCGCCGTTGCCCGCGGTGTAGGAGGCGACGGACAGGGCCACCGCGCCGGTGTCGGTTGTCACCACGTTGCCGCCGCTGTCTTCGACGCTGACCTTTGGCTGTGTGGCGAAGGCGGTCCCCTCGTTCACCCCGCCGACCGGCTGGGTGGTGAAGACCAGCTGGGTGGCCGGGCCGACTGTGATGGTGATGGCGCTGCTGGTGGCCGAGGTCAAGGTCCCAGAGGTGGCGGTCAGCGTGTAGCTGCCCGTCTGGCCGACGATGTTGCACGCGGCGAACCCGGCCACACCGCCCGTGGCGGCCAGCGGGTTGCTGGTGCAGTTGAGCGTCGCGCCGCTCCCGGGCTGCGAGGCGATGGCCAGGGTGATGGAGGCACCCGACGAGGTGACGGTGTTGCCGCTGGCGTCCTCGACCGTCAGCGTAGGCTGGGTGGCGAAGGCGGCGCCGTTGGCCCCGCCGACCGGCTGCGTGGTGAACGCCAGCTTGGTGGCCGTCCCGGCGGTGATCGTCACGTTGGACGAGGTCGCGGTGGTCAAGCCGCTACGGGTAGCGCTCAGCATGTAGGTGCCGGCCGCCGCCGTGCCGGTGATCTGGCAGTTGGCGAAGGTGGCCACACCGGCCGCGGCGTTGATCGGGCTGGCCGGGGTGCAGGCGAGCGTGCCCATGCCGGTCCCGCCGTTGCCCGCGGTGTACGAGGCGATGGACAGGGCCACCGCGCCGGTGTCGGTGGTGACCGTGTTGCCGTTGGCGTCCTCGACGCTGACCACCGGCTGGGTGGCGAAGTTGGCCCCCACGATCACCCCGCCGACCGGCTGCGTGGTGAACGCCAGCTTGGTGGCCGTCCCGGCGGTGATCGTCACGTTGGACGAGGTCGCGGTGGTCAAGCCGCTACGGGTGGCGCTCAGCGTGTAGGTGCCGGCGGCCGCCGTGCCGGTGATCTGGCAGTTGGCGAAGGTGGCCACGCCGGCGACGGCGTTGATCGGGCTGGCCGGGGTGCAGGCGAGCGTGCCCATGTTGGACCCGCCGTTGCCCGCCGTGTAGCTGGTGACGGACAGGGCCACCGCGCCGGTGTCGGTGGTGACCGTGTTGCCGTTGGCGTCCTCGACGGTGACCTTGGGCTGGGTGGCGAAGTTGGTCCCTTCGTTCACCCCGCCGACCGGCTGGGTGGTGAAGACCAGCTTGGTGGCCGTCCCGGCGGTGATCGTCACGTTGGACGAGGTCGCGGTCGTCAAGCCGCTACGGGTGGCGCTCAGCGTGTAGGTGCCGGCGGCCGCCGTGCCGGTGATCTGGCAGTTGGCGAAGGTGGCCACGCCGGCGACGGCGTTGATCGGGCTGGCCGGGGTGCAAGCGAGCGTGCCCGATGTTGGACCCGCCGTTGCCCGCCGTGTAGCTGGTGACGGCCAGGGCCACCGCGCCGGTGTCGGTGGTGACCGTGTTGCCGTTGGCGTCCTCGACCGTCACCTTGGGCTGGGTGGCGAAGTTGGTCCCCTCGTTCACCCCGCCGACCGGCTGGGTGGTGAAGACCAGCTTGGTGGCCGCCCCGGTGGTGATGGTCACGTTGGACGAGGTCGCCGTGGTCAACCCGCTACGGGTGGCGCTCAGCGTGTAGGTGCCGGCGGCCGCCGTGCCGGTGATCTGGCAGTTGGCGAAGGTGGCCACGCCGGCGACGGCGTTGACCGGGCTGGCCGGGGTGCAGGCGAGCGTGCCCGAGGCAGAGCCGCCGTTGCCCGCGGTGTACGAGGCGACCGCCAGGGCCACCGCGCCGGTGTCGGTGGTGACCGTGTTGCCGCCGGCGTCCTCGACCGTCACAACCGGCTGGGTGGCGAAGTTGGTCCCCTCGTTCACCCCGCCGACCGGCTGGGTGGTGAAGACCAGCTTGGTGGCCGGGCCGACCGTGATGGTGATGGCGCTGCTGGTGGCGGCCGTGAGGGTGCCGTCGGTCGCCGTGAGGGTATAGCCCACGCCCGACTTGTTGATGGAGCACCCGGCGAATCCGGCCACGCCGCCGGCGGCGGTGACCGGGTTCGTGGTGCAGGTGAGCGCGGCTCCGCTCGTCCCGGTCCCGGCGGAGATCGCCAGGCTGACCCCGCTCGTGTTCGTGGTCACCGTGTTGCCGAAGAGGTCCTCGACCGTGACCACCGGCTGGGTGACGAAGGCGGTGCCGCCGGTCGCCGTGGCGCTCGGCTGGGTGGTGAAGACCACCTGGGTGGCGGCCCCGGCGGTGATGTTGACCGACGCCGTGCCCCACCCGGTGGCTCCGTTCAAGGCCGTGATCGTGTCGGTCTCCGCCTTCTCGTCGCCGTAGTAAACCGTGGCCGTTCCCACGCCGTTGGCGAACGTCGCGTTGATCGTGTTCCCCAGGGTCCCGCTCGCCCCGAGGGTGGCGGTGAAGAAGTCCGTGGTCGACGGCGAGCTCAAGGCCAGCGTGGTCGTGCCACTGCTCGTGGTGTTGTTGCCGAACTGGTCCTGGAGCTGAAGACCGAGCGTGACGTTGCTCGTGGCGCTGGCCGTCGCCGTCGTCGGGCTCGGGGTGATGACCACCTGGGCAGCTGCGCCCGGATTGACGGTGACCGACGCCGTGCCCCAGGTGGCGGCGCCCTTCTTGGCCGTGATGGTGTCGGTCTCCGCCTTCTCGTCGCCGTAGTAGACCGTGGCCGTTCCCACGCCGTTGGCGAACGTCGCGTTGATCGTGTTCCCCAGGGTCCCGCTCGCCCCGAGGGTGGAAGTGAAGAAGTCCGTGGCCGACGGCGAGCTCAAGGCCAGCGTGGTCGTGCCGCTGCTCGTGGTGTTGTTGCCGAACTGGTCCTGTAGCTGAAGACCGAGCGTGACGTTGCTCGTGCCGCTGGCCGTCGCCGTCGTCGGGCTCGGGGTGACGACCACCTTGGTCGCTGTGCCGGCGTTGACGATGACCGTCGCCGTACCCCAGGTGGTTAAGCCGTACTTGGCCGTGATGGTGTCGGTCTCCGCCGTCTCGTCGCCGTAGTAGACGGTGGCCGTCCCCACCCCGTTGGTGAAGGTCGCGGCGATCGTGTTCCCCAGGGTGCCGCTGGCCCCATTGGAGGCGGTGAAGAAGTCCGAGACCGACGGACTGCTCAAGGCCAGCATGGTCGTGCCGCTGCTCGTGGTGTCGTTGCCGAACTGGTCCTGTAGCTGAAGGCCGAGCGTGACGTTGCTCGTGCCGCTGGCCGTCGCCGTCGGCGGGCTGGGGGTGATGGAGACCTGGGAGGCCGGGCCCGCGGTGATGGTCTCGGTCTGGGTGCCGGCCGTGAGTGTCCCAGCGGCGGTGAGGGCCGGCGTTCCGGCCATGGTGTCGCCGTAGTAGAAGGAGGCCGACGACGAACCGGCAGGGATGGAGATCGTCGAGATGGCCGCACCGCCGGCGGTGGCCGAGAAGATGGCCGTTCCGGTGGAGCTCGAGGTCAGGTTGACCGTCTCGGCCGCGGTGGTCGGGTTGCCGTAGGCGTCCTGCTCCTGCACGGTGATCGGTCCGAGCGTGGCGCTTGCCGCCGCCACCCCCGATACCGAAACCGAGGTGAAGACGAACTGGGCGGGGGGAGCAGCCACGACGTTGAAGGTGCCCGTCGTCGACGGGGTGAGGTTCGCGACGCCGTTGGGGGCCACCTCACTCGCCGTGATGGAGTATCCCGTCCCGACCTCGGTCAGGGCGCAGTTGGAGAAGGTGACCACACCGTCGTACTCAATGCCTGAGCAGGTGTCCGTTAGGGTCGCCCCGATCGGCCCGGTGGTCACCGTCAGCGTGACCGGGGAGAGGTCGCTGGTCACGATCCCGCCGTTCGAGCCCTCGACCGCCACCACCAGGGGTAGGGATGCGCCGGCGACCTCGTTGCCCGCGGGCTGATTCAAGAAGACCAGCTTGGTGGCGGTTGTCGCTGTCGCCACCGCCGGGGCCACCGGATCTTCGACCACGACGCTGATGCTGTAGCTGACGCCGTTGGAGTTCACCGTGATGGTGACCAGCTGGGGTGAACCAACCACGCAGGGATTGCTGGAGGAGAACGAGCTCGAGGTGCTGCTCCAGTACTGCACCGTGACAGACGTGACGGTGTAGCCGGTGGGGACGGTCGGGGACGCCGTAAAGGTGCTGGGACAGGCGAACGCGGCACTCGAGTTCTGCTGCATCTGAGAGATGGTCTCCTCGGCCACGGTCCGGAGCACCGTGTCGGCGGTGGCCAGGGTGCGGTGCTCGGCCGAACCGGCGATCGACGTGGCGAAGGCCAAGAGGAGGGCCACCGAAGCGAGGCCGAGTATGACGAGCGCAAGGAGGACCTCAATGAGGGTGTCGCCCGCTTCGGAGCGGCGCGGGTCCTCGGGCACGCTGGCGCGTGCGGCACGCTTGTCGGAGTGACGCGGGGCGAGTCTCATGCCTGCAGGAGCAGCCCGACGAATACTGCTTGGAGACCGGTCCCGACCAGGGTCGCCTTGAGACCGGTCGGCTGCGCCGCCTCGAGCATGACCGTGCCCGTCTTGAGGCTGCTTTGGGTCGCGGAGCACTCCACCGTGGTGGTGCCGATACCGGTCAAGTTGAGGATGTTGTAGGTCGGCGGAGTGCTGTCGCAGGCGTTGCCGACCGGCGAGGTCGGGCTGTTGGGAAGCAGGTAGAGCGACGGGGGCAATCCGGAGGTGGCCGTGGTGGTCCAGGTAATCGATTCGCCGGTGTCCGTCGTCTCCGCGTCGCCGGTCACCAGATCCCAGCCAGTGGCGGGATTGCCGTCTTGATCGAAGACCTGAATTCCGGTGATGGTGATCGTGGACGTCGAACCCTGCTCGGCCGTGTAGAGCGCCGGCTCACCGACGACGCCGGTGTAGAAGTTGGTGCCGTTGATGTTGTTGCCCAAGAAGGCGTCGACGTAGGTGGGTAGCGGACAGGCAGCGATGTCGTCATAGCCGATGACGTTGCAGCTGGAGGGCGACGGGGCCGACGCGTTGGTCCCCGTGATGGCATGCCCGTTCGAGTCCACGCTGCTCACGCTGAGGCAGAACTGCAGGGTGAAGGGCGTATTGGCAACGTAGGAGGATATCAGCCGCCCCGTGGTCGCCCCTTGGCTGCAGGTGGGCAGACCGTCGGTGGTCTGGTCGTTCCACTGGGTGAAATCGACGAAGCACATCTCGCTCGCGTACGTGCCCGTCCCCGCCGTGGCAAAGTTGCAGCTGGTCGACGGAGGGGTGGCCAGCGTCGAGGACTGGCCGTAGGAGGAGTTCGCCGCGGGCACCCCGACGAGCGTGTACGTGTAGGGGCTAAGGCCCGCGTTCGTGTTCGGCTCGGTGATCGTCATATTGACGCCCGTGACGCCGGCGGTCGAGATCCAGCCCGTGGCGGCGCCACAGTTGATGTTCGGGGTCGCCCATTTCGAATCAACGACCGAGGTGCCGAGTGGGAAGGCCGGACTGGAACCGACGGGTGTCGCCGTAAGAGAGGTGGCGCCCGCGCTGGCGGCAGACGCAGTGAACGTTGTTCCTCCGGAGCCAACCTGAATTGTGTCCCCAGACGCCACCGCAGTTGGCAAGGGGCTGACGCTCAGAGTGGTCGCTCCGCTGCCGCCCGCGAGCGCAACGGTCAGCGTGGACGCGCACGTGACCGATACCGTCTGACTGCTCGGCGCGTTGTTGGACACGGTCGAGGTGCTCGTGGGCGTCAACGATCCGTTTTGACAGACGTTCCGTACCAGGGCGTACGTCGAGCCCTCTGGAACGGTCAGATACGAGATCTCTGTCGGGGTGCCACTCGAGGTCACCGACTGCAGGCTCAGCACTTCGGTGCCACCCGTCCCGCAGGTACCCGGACTCTGGCCCGAGGGTGCACCGGGTGTGGGTGAGGGTGCGATGATCATGGAGGCATCCTGTACATCGCTCACGAAATTGGAAGAGACGAGCTGCGCATCGCTCGAACCGGTGATGCGGCCCGAGACGCTGCCCTGCAGCGAGAACACGGCGACGAGCGCGACGGCGATGGCGCCGATGACCATGGGAAGGACCAGCGTGACGATGAGCAGTTCAATGAGGGTGAATCCACCCTCGGAGCGGCGCGGGGAGTCATCGGCCATGCTTCGCCACGGTGTGGGCGAGTCGCGGTGGAGCGGATCCCTCCGTGTCACGTTTTGACCTGGCTGTAGATGCCGTACATGGCCGAGATGAGAGCCACGGCGACGAAGCCCACGACCACGCCCATGAAGATGATGACGGCCGGCTCGAACAGGCTCGTGAAGTGCTTCACCCGCACTTCGAGCTCGCGGTGATAGTACGCCGCGGCCGTTTCGAGCTGTGTGTCGAGTGTTCCGGTCTCCTCGCCGACCCGGAACATCTGCTTGGCCGCGCCCGGGAAAATCCCGGTCTGTGCCAAGGGGTCCGCCAGACCTTGCCCCTCCATCATCTGCTCTCGAATCTGGTTGAGCCCGTTGCGGAACACCGCGTTATTGGAGGACTCCGCCGTGACCGCCATGGCCTGGGGGAGGTCGACGCCCGCCTTCAGCATTGAGGACAGCACGCGGCAGATCCTCTCGAGGATGGCGGCCTGCACGAGAAGACCGAGCACGGGAATCTTCAGTATGAGGCTGTCGAGCACGGCCTTGCCCTTGGGGTTACGGCGCATGGCGACGAACCCGACGACGAGGGCGATGATGACCCCCAGGATCGCATACCAGAAGTGGGAGACGAAGCCCGAACCGGCGAGCAACATGCGCGTCGGGAGGGGAAGCTTGGCGTTCAACGACTTGAAGAAGACCACGAAGCGCGGCATGACGAAGGTGGCCAGCACGACGACAACGCCGACCGACATACAGGCCACGACGCCCGGGTAGATGAGAGCCGAGGTCAAGGTCGAGCGGGCCTCGACGTCACGCTCTATGTAATCGGCCAACTGGTTGAGCACGGTGTCGAGGTTCCCGGTCAGCTCGGCCGATTCGAGGATTCCGACATAGAAGTTCGGAAAAGCTTCCGGATGCCCCTTGGCGGCCGCCGCGAAGGTGTCACCCGAGCGGAGGTCGTCGATCATTTCGCTGAGGACCTTCTTCATGAGCTTCTCGGTGGTCTCGAGCTGGATCACCTCGAGGGCTTCCATGATCGGGATGCCCGCCTTCATGAACACGCCGAGCTGGCGCGAGAAGTGCATGACCTCCTTGCGGGACACCTTCTTCTTGGTGACCTCGAGGCTTCCGATGCTCTTCTTCTCCCGCACCTCGAGGGGCTGGAAGCCGCGCTGGACGAGGGCGAGGTGCGCGGCGCCGGACGACAGCGCCATCTCGACACCCGAAACGGTCTTGCCGGTTTCATTGAGCGCGCTGTAGGCGAAGCGGGAAAGTCCCTTTTTGCTCTTCATAGTGTGTACAGACTCCTTATGACTTCGGCCACGGTCGTCACATCCTGGGCGACGAGGTTGACCGCCTCCGTGCGCAGCGTGCGCATTCCCTGCTTCTGGGCGAGGTTGCGCAGCTCCTCCTGGGTCGCCCACCCGACGATGAGGCGCCTGATCTCGGGCGTCATCTCGAGGACCTCATACACGCCAATGCGATCTTGGTACCCGGTGTCACTGCAGAAGTTGCAGCCGATGCCGCGAAAGAACTCGGTCTTCGGCGGCCCTCCGCTGTCCTCGTAGAACGCCATCTCCTCGTCCGTGGGGACATAGGGGGTCTTGCAGGACGGGCAGGTGCGACGGAGGAGACGCTGGCCGACGATGGCGAGCACGGATGAGGCGATCAGGAACGACTCGATCCCCATGTCGAGGAATCGGTGCAGCGCGGAGACCGCGTCGGTCGCGTGGAGGGAGGAGACCACGAAGTGACCGGTCAGCGCCGACTGCACGGCCACCCGAGCGGTCTCGACGTCCCGGATCTCGCCCACGAGTATGACGTCGGGGTCCTGGCGCAAGATCGACTTCAGCCCGGTGGCGAAGGTGAGTCCGGCTTGGTCATTGGTTTGTATCTGGTTGATGGTCGGGAACACGTACTCGACGGGATCCTCAATCGTCATGACGTTGAGGGTCGGATTGTTGACCTCACTGATAGTGGCGTAGAGCGTCGTCGTCTTCCCACTCCCGGTCGGTCCCGCGCACAGCACCATGCCGAACGGAGCACGGACGAGCCTGGAGTACGTCTTGTGGGTGTCGGCCGGCATGCCGAGGTCATCGAGTCGAAGGACCGAGCGGGTCTTGTCCAGTACTCGCATGACGCACTTCTCACCCCAAATGGTGGAAGTCGTGGCGACCCGGACGTCGACGTCCTTCCCATCCACGTTCGTCGTGAGCTGACCATCTTGGGGTCGACGGCGCTCGACGATGTTCATGCCCGCCATGATCTTGATGCGACTCACTAGTCCGAGACCGATCGACGCGGGGAGCACCAAGGCCTCCTTGAGGGCGCCGTCAATCCGGAAGCGGACCCTCACGATGTGGTCCGACGGCTCAATGTGCACATCCGAGGCGCGGTCGCGCATGGCCTGGGTGAGAATGCGGTCGACCACCTGGACGACGGGAGCATCGTCGGCGCCCCCGTCCGAGGCTGACGCTTCGGTCTGCTTCCTCCTCGAACCTTCCACCACTTCGAATGCCTGCACCAGTTGGGCGACGCCACCCAGTGCCTGATAGTTGTCGTCAATGGCCCAACGGATGTCGGACAACGGAGCGAGCATCAGGATCACTTGGCTCTTGGTCTTCTCGGCGAGCAAGGCGCGTAGTTCGTCACTCGGCTCCGCCACCGCGACGCGCAAGCCCGCCTCGTCCAGACTGATGGGGACGACGAGATGCTGACGAGCCAACTCTTCGGGAACCAGAGCCAGCGCCTCGGCGTCCGGCTTGAAGCGTCGGAGGTCTGCGACGACCATGCCCAAGAACTCGGCCAGCGCGTCGACAAGGTCTCGTTCGTTGACGACGCCGGCCTGCACGAGAATGTCGCCGAGCCTTCCGCCCCCCTCCCGCTGCATCTCGACGCCGCGCTCCACCTGTGCTCGCGTGGCGAGGCCACGAGTAACAAGGACGTCCCCGAGGCGCTTGCCCGCGCTACCGGCCTCTCGGTCGAAGGAGGCCGCCTCCTCGGTGGTCACCCGAGTCGCCAGCAACACCTGACCCTGGGCGGCATCTCCGAACCCACTCTCTTGTGCGAAGGTGGAGGCGGAAGGCAGCGGAGCGTTCGGTACGGCGGACGCGCCTCCGTCGTTCGGCCCGGCGGCGCCGTCGTTCGGCCCCACGGCGTCAGCGCCGCTTCGGTCCTTGCGCTTGAGAATCACTTCGACCTCGCGACGGTCGAGGCGAGGGCTGCCTGGCTCATGGGGACAATCGTGGCAACCAAGAGTCTCCGGACCGTCCACTGCGGCCCAACAGCAACCCAATTCCGCTTCCGCCTCCACGGGGTCGGCACGGCGAGAGAAGGGTGGTCCTCTCCGATGGCTGAGCCCTCCGGCCGCCCGCGTTCGTCCGGCGTTTGCACCCGGCGAGGCCGGCGTGACACGTGGAGCGAGATCGATGGAGGATCCCCGCAGGACCAACTTTCTTGTCGCTAGTGTGCGAGAGTGAGCCCCGACTACCGAACGGACCGGTTGTCTCCCGAGGGCGCGGGAAACGCTCGCCAGGCGTGGAACGACTACGCCAAGAAGCTCAACAAAAACGCCAAACCCGTGCTGGTTCCGGTCGTCCAGCCCAGCGTGGACCCTGCCGCACGTGACTGGCTGGCAGACCTACTCGGCTTCTGGGTCCTGTGGCACCTCTACGGCGGCTTCGAGGGGCTGGAGCGCTATGGCTATCACCGGGCCACGATCTACCGGAAGATCAGCCGGTTCCGCCAGACCTTCGGGGTCCATCCCGACGAGTACGAGATGCGAGGCGTAACGGTCAATCCCAAGGCCTACTGGAAGTCGGCGAAGCGCAAGGGCGCCGGCAAGGATTAGCTCGGCTGTCGCTATTCTGCGACAGACATGACGGCAATAATAGAGTGTCGCTCATATGCGACATAGCTGGTCAACGGGCCATACCTAGGGGACGCGAGCGAGCCTGACCCTCCGGCCCGTCTCCGTCCCAGCCGACTCGCCTGGGCGTTCCAGCGGGCCTCGGGGGCCGTCGACGTCACCCTACGGGTCGTGCGGACGACGATCGCGGACGCCCAGAGCCGAGTTCGAGTCATCGGGTGTGGCCCGGACTCCGGGGCGTCCCCTCACGCCGCTACGAACGTGCTGCGGAGAGCCCCGTCGCCAAACACTCCGGCCGTCCCAAACCGCGTGACACGACCGGCATGGGGCCTCCGTCGAGCCAGGTTCTCGTCTCCTCGTAGCCGAGCCTGAGCAGGGTCTTGGACTGGCCCAGATTGGCCAAGGGCAGGTGCATCGCCGGGGGTGGCACGACGCGCACGACGAGTGGATCTGATCGGTCGGGATCTGAACGGTCGTGCCTTGAGCAGCGGCGATCCCCCCGGTCGGCTGCCCGGTGCTCTTCCTCACCCAGCGGCCGCACCCAGGACACGACCTGCGCTGGAGCGGTGGGCAACACGTACAGGTCGCGCGCTCCGAGCGAGACGGCTTGGCGGAGCGGTACGTCGGCCGACGCCGCTCCGTCGACGAGAAGCCTGCCACCGATCTCAACGGGCGGAAAGATCCCGGGAATCGCGCTGCTGGCCAGCAGCGCCGTC
Organism: uncultured Acidimicrobiaceae bacterium; assembly: GCA_963779735.1. Classification (GTDB taxonomy): domain Bacteria; phylum Actinomycetota; class Acidimicrobiia; order Acidimicrobiales; family RAAP-2; genus Bog-473. The sequence goes on along the minus strand of CAVZZJ010000004.1, from coordinate 861,862 downwards.
GTGGCGTCGCCGGAGTTGAGAAGGACGGCCTCGCCCGAGCCCAGGGCGGTGGCGACGACCGCCAGAGGAATGGGGGCATCTTCGAGACGCCGGAAGCCGAGGAACGACTCGATGATGCGGCGGATGAACAACGAGTCGAAGAGGTGTCGCGGCGTTCTGCGCAGTCCCCCCACGAGCGTGCCGAGGTCGACTCCGAGTATGTCCTTGCGGCGCAGGGACGACCACAGTCGGGCAATCTCGGCAACTCCGTGGAGGTCGGTCCGACTGGCCAGAAACGCGCCGTTGATGGCCCCGACGGACGTCCCGACGATCAGGCCCGGGCGAAGGCCGCTCTCGACGAGGGCGCACATCATGCCCACCTGCAGGGCCCCCAGATTTCCACCCCCGCCCAATACGAACGCGGGCGACCCGTACCGGTCTCCAGCGACGCTGGCGGAGAGGCTCTCTGTCGAACCCACAGCGATCAGCGTACCCACCGGTCGCCGGCTATGACGCGGTGATCCGTCCTGGCGCCGCGACGGGGTTCGAGCCGCGGGATTGAGCGTCCGCGTTCGCCGTCGGCGTTAAGCCGTCGGCGTTCGGCCGTCGGCGCTGACGCTGGCGCCGGCGGTCCTTGCTCAGCCGATATGGGAGTGCCCGAAGCGGATAGGAGGGTGGGTGAAGATGACCGTTCCCAGCAGATGGTTCCCCGGAGTCGCCGTGACGACGACCGCCAGAGACCCCGAGGATCGGCCGTGCGGATCGGACACCGAGGCGGCGGCGAACCGCCCCTCGAAGGCGACCACGCAGACGACCTGGGAGGGATGGTCCGCCGTGTCCAGCTGCCGGTAGAGGCCGGGGGCCTTCTTGCGCAGTGTTGCCAAGGTGTAGCGGTGGACTCCGACCATGCGCCCGTGCGTGTGCACGGCCTTGGTCGCCGTCGGCAGGGCGAGGAAGCAGGAGCTGTCCGACGTGCCCAGGTCGCTGCGGACACTCGAGCAGCCGGCCACGGTGACGGCGATGGCCAGCAGGGCGCAGACCGCCGTACCGCCGACACGTGCGCGCAACCGCCGCGCGCTGCCTGTGGTCCGAGACGTCACGTCTTCACCCCCGGGGTGTTCCCGGCTCCTGAGGCCTTCTCCCCCGCACCCTTGGTCGACTCCCCGACCCCCGGCGTGCTCCCGTCAGTCCCCGGCGTCTCTCCGACCCCGGCCTCCCGCCGCTCTTCGACTCCGGCCCCCAGCGTCTCTCCGACCACGGCCCCCCACGGGGACGTTCCCTTGGCGGCGGCGCCTAGCTCTGCCTCGACGGGTGCCTCAAGCGCGCTCCGACTCCAGCGTCCCTTGCGAACCTGGTAGGCGAGCTGGCCCCAGAGGATCCAGCCGACGACCAGGACGAGCCAGAAGCTGATGATGCGGTACATCAGCACGGCGTCGACGGTGGAGTCCTGTGCGCCTCCGAAGGCGACCAACGCGATGGTGATGCTTCCCTCTACCACGCCCAGTCCACCCGGGGTGAACGGCAGGTTTGCAGCGAGCTGGCCCGCCCCGTAGGCGAGCAGGAGCCCCTTCCAAGGGATGGACGCGTCCACCGCCAAGAACATCATGGCGAAGCACGCGCAGTCGAACAGCCAGTTCGCACAGCCCCACAGCATGATGCGGACGACCTCCCGTGGCCCGAGGCGCACGGCGGTGACGAGACGCATGATCCTCTGTATCTGCTCCGCCACGTCGCCCCGCGGCCGCCCCACCAATCGGCGAGACGTGCGGATGGCCCACGTCACGACCACGAAGAGCGGGCGCTCGTAGACGAAGAGCGCCCCGATGGCCACGGTGATCACAAAGACGCCGACGATGACCGGGACGAGATCGAGTGAGGCCCCCTCCCCGGTGGCCAGCGCAAGCCCCGCCGTCGCCACCAGGGCGAGCGAGACGGTCGAGGCAACGACCACTCCCACTATCGACCACGCCGCCAGCGGATCGTCGGCGCCGAACCGGCGGAACCAACGGAACCCGTACACGGTGGCCACGGCGCTCCCGCCGGGCAGGGAGTTGGTGATGGCCTGCGAGGCGAACGTCATGCTCACCAACGGAACCTCCGGGGCGGTGAGGCCCCCGCTCCTCAACAGCTCGTACTGCACACCGGCGAAGCAGATGAACGAGGCGAACTCGGCGACCAGAGCGGGCGGGATCCACCACCACTTGAGATTGTCGAAGACCTCCGAGACGCCCGACAGCTCGCTGCTGTGCGAGGAGAGGGCCCACAGGGCGAGCACGACGGCCACGATGCCCAGCAGGTACCGCACGAACGGCCAGACGCGGTGGAAGGTCAGGCCCGATAGCCAGGCCCGAGCCGGTGGCGATGCGCTCGTCTCGACCGATTGCCCCTGAGACTGAGCGGCCATACCCAAGTGTCTAGCTCAGCTCTTTGCTCGGTCCGGCTCAGCTCTTTGGCCAGTGCAGCGCGCTGGCTAGCTCAGCTCTCTGGTCGAGCGGTCATTCTCCAGGAGGGAGGCGTTCAGCCGGTTCAGTATGAGACCCAGCGTGACCCTCTCCTCCTCGGACCAGTCGCCGATCAGACTCTGCATGCGGCGGCGACGCTCTTGCTCCACGCCTTCCATCGTGCGGCGACCCTCGGCGGTCAGGAGAATGGTCGACGAGCGCCGGTCGGTCGGATCCGGCCGCCGTTCGACGAAGCCCTCGGACTCGAGCGCGGTGACCTGCCGGGTGACCGTCGACGCATCGAGGTGCAGGGTGCCGGCGAGAGCCTTCGTGCTGAGAGGGCCCTGAGCCTCGAGCGTGCGCAGGGCGAGATAGCCGGCCCGGTCGACCCGCAGGTAGAGCGAGCTGCGACGCCCGAACGTCTCGAGATGCCGCACGAGCTTGAGCAGTTCCAGCTCGATCACCCCGATGGTGTCGGTATCGCATGGTGTAGTGACCATTTTCTCTATCCTTCCCCCCGATCGCCCACTACACTACAGACGATACATGCATGATACATGTATCTCCGAAGAAAGCGGGACTTGATGGTCTTTCTCCTGGCGCTGGGAGCGTCGTTGTCGAATGCGCTGACGAGCGTGTTCCAACGCATGGGAGTCGAGAACGCCCCCGCCGAGTCCAAACTGCGTCTCAGCCTGATGGCCTACGCGCTGAAGCGGGGGATCTGGCTCCTCGGGTTCGCCCTCATGATCGTCTCCTTCGTGCTCCAGGCCATCGCACTCCACCTCGGCCGGCTCTCGCAGGTGCAGCCCATCATGACGCTCGAGCTGGTGTTCTTGGTGGCGGTGCTCTCCGTCTGGCTCGGCTTCTCCGTCGGTCGGCGCGAGTGGATCGGCTCGGCTGCGGTGGTCGGTGGCCTGGCCGGCTTCCTGTACTGCGCTCACCCCCAGGACGGGAACCTCACGCCCACCTTTTGGAACTGGGTGATTGCCGGCAGCGCGTGCAGCGCCGGCATCGCGCTGGCCATCGTGCTGGCACTGCGGGGACCCCGGTGGTGGCGGGCGGCCATGTTCGGGACCGCGGCTGCCATCAGCTTCGCCTTCACGGCGGCCTGCACCAAGGTGGTCGCCGGTGTGGCGGCGTCCGACTGGGTCTCGCTCTACCGCTACGGGGAGACCTACGGCCTCATCGTCTTCGGTGCGCTCGCGGTGTTCCTGACCCAGAACGCGTATCAGGCCGGGCCGATCGTCGCGTCCCAGTCCACGCTCGTGATGGTCGACCCGTTGGCCAGCATCCTTATCGGCGTGGGGCTCTTCGGCGACGACCTGCGCACGGGGGGAGCCTGGGGGCCTCTCGAAGCGATCTCCCTCCTGATCATGTTCGCCGGCGCGTACTCCCTCGCGCACTCGCCGTTGGTCAGTGGGATGAAGGGAGATGACGACGTCTACGACGAGCTGCTCGCGCCACGCTCACGTTCCGAACTGATCGCCCGCAGCGTCGGCCCCCCGGCGCTGCCGCAGTCCTGAGCGTAAAACGGGGGAAGAAGGGTACAGGCGGGGAAGGAAGGGTACAGGTGAGGAGGAGCCTTGGAACCCGACGTCATGAACTCGGCACTGGGCAAGAGAGACTCGGCACTGAGCGGCCGATCTCCGGCCGATGAGGCAGCGGCGCAGAACGTACCGCCGCCATCCCCGGCATGGGGCAGCGCAGCGGACGTGGTGGCTCCCCTTCTCCAAGGACTCTTCGGTGACCGGGTGCCCGTTCGTTTCGAATTCTGGGACCACAGCGCGCTCGGGCCCACCGACGGGCCCGGAACCGTACGGGTGCACTCGCCTAACGCCATCAGCCGGATGCTCTGGGCCCCCGGCGAATTGGGAATCGCCCGGGCCTTTGTAACAGGAGAACTGCAGATCGACGGCGACATGTGCCGTGTGCTCCGGGAACTGCACCGTGTCGTCGGGCGTGACCTGAAGGTCGGCCTCCGGCTCCCCGTGCGGGCCGTGCGGGCCGCGCAACGGTTCGGCGTTCTCGGACGGCCCCTGCCCCATCCGGCGGTGGAGGCCTCGCCCCATGGCCGGCGCCACTCCAAGAGGCGCGACGCCGAAGCGATCAGCCACCACTACGACATAAGCAACGACTTCTACCGGTTCGTGCTCGGGCCGAGCATGACCTACTCCTGCGCCCGCTTCGAGGACGAGTCCAACGGACTGGAGGCGGCCCAAGACGCCAAACACGATCTGGTCTGCCGCAAGCTCGGCCTGCACGAGCGCCGCGGTGCCCACCTGCTCGACGTCGGCTGCGGTTGGGGCTCCATGGCCCTGCACGCGGCGCGGCACTACGACGCGAAGGTGGTGGGCGTGACGCTGAGTGCTCCCCAGGCCGAGCTGGCCGGACTGCGGGTCAAGGAGGCGGGCCTCGACGGGCAGGTAGAGATCCGGCTGCAGGACTACCGGGACCTGCGCGGTGAGCGCTTCGACGCCATTTCGTCCATTGGCATGTTCGAGCATGTCGGCGCGGAGAAGATGCGCGCCTACTTCGGCACCCTTCATGCGCTGCTGGCCGACGGCGGGCGGCTGCTCAATCACGCCATATCGGTCGTGGGCGGATCGCGCATGGCCCGGGACTCCTTCATCGGACGCTATGTCTTCCCCGACGGCGAGCTCATCGATGTCGGAGATGTGGTTCTGGGCATGGAGCGGGCGGGTTTCGAGGTTCGGGACGTCGAGTCGCTCCGGGAGCATTATGTCCGGACACTGCGGGCTTGGGTCGAGAACCTGGAGACCAACTGGGATACCGCCGTGGCGGAGGTCGGCAGTCAGCGGGCGCGGGTCTGGCACCTCTACATGGCGGCCTCGGCCAACGGTTTCGAGGACGGCGGAATCTCGCTGCACCAGGTGCTCGGGGTCAAGACCGGAGCGAATGGCGAGAGTTACATGCCGCCCACCAGGAGGGCTTGGGCCTAAGACCCAAGACGCGCGCGCTCCGATTCGATCGATTGGGTGAGCGTTGTGCAAGCGTTAGGGCAACGTAGAGCCGAGGATCTCATACTTCTTGCTTGATCTGGCCTGACGGGAGCCGGAGCACGAGATGCGCACGATGGGCAGGGAGCACTGGTGAGAAGCCCGATGGGGACGGCCGAGCCAACGGCCTTCAAACGGATGGTGGCTCCGTCTATCGACCCAGATGCTGGTCGCGCCTCGGCGTGGACCGCTTGGCTGAATCGGCCGCTGTCGGGGTGGTGGTGTGCGGTCGGTTGGCTGGCCGCCACGATGATCTTCATGGGGTTGGTCCAGATCGTGGGCGGGCCGACCTTCCACGACTCGCCCGAATCCATCTATTCGACGTGGGCCATAGCCCATGGGCAGCTATCGTGCGCATATCCCGCCGGGGACCCTACGTTTGCGCCCTTCATCGCACCGCTCTACCCGCTGCTCTCGGGTGGCGTCGCTGCGTTGGCCCGGATCGGCCACACCGTCCCGTTCCCATCGCTCGGTGCCCACTGCTCGAACGCCATCATCGCCATGGACCATTGGATTCCCCGCTCTGGTGCCAACGTGCCCACCCTCTGGATCGGTTGCCTCGGTTGGCTGGTGCTGATGGCCGGAGCGGTGGCGGTGCTACGCGCCACGGGGCGGGGGCGCTGTGGTTGGGAACCAGCCACGGTCATGTTCATGGCCTGCTTCCCGCCTGTCTTCATGACCCTGACGGAGTACTTTCACCCTCAAGACCTCATGGCCATGGGACTCGCTCTCGGAGGCCTGGCCTGCGTTCGGCGGGGCCGGTGGATATGGGTCGGCGTGCTGTTCGGTTTGGCCGTCACCTCACAGCAGTTTGCGCTGTTGATCCTGGCTCCCCTTTTGGTCATCGTGCCGTGGAAGCGGCGCTTCCAAATCGCTGGTGCGGCCATCGGCACCGCGGTGCTCGTTGTCCTCCCACTGGTCGCCCTCCACTCCGAGGGGGTGATTCACGCGGCGGTGCTCGGTTCGGGCAATGGACCGTGGTCCGGAGTGACCGTGCTCGGGGCCGTGCATCTTGAAGGACCACTGCGCGTCGCCGCCTCCCGAGAGTTGCCCATCGTCCTGTCCATGGTGGCTGCGTGGTTGGCCGTGCGACGGCTGGGTTCCCTCGTGCTCGAGCCGGTGCCCCTGCTCTCCCTCGTTGCTACGTCGCTCTGTCTTCGGCTCGTCTTCGAGGAGAACCTCTACGGCTACTACTTCATGGCCGTCGCCGTGGTACTCGTTTTGCTCGACGTCGTTCGCGGCCGGCTCAGCGGGTACTTCGTGGGTTGGCTCGCCCTGGTGGCTCTGGTCTTCGGCCCGTTGCCCTGGGGGCTCGACCCGTTGGGTCAGCTGGTCTCGCTCAGGCTATGGCAGGTGGTGCTCGTCGCTCCCGCGCTGGTGTGGGCCGCGCGCCCGCTCCTCTCGACCGTACGCCAGCAACGAGGAGCCGGACCTCCCATGACCAGAGACCCGTTCTGCGTTCGCCGGTCGTGACGGCTAGGCGCAGGCAGAGTGTCAGCCCGCAGCACGGCGAAGCGTCCCTTAGGAGAACGGCCGGCGCTGCGGTGTAGGCACAGAAACGGTCAAAAACCCTCGTCCGGGTGCTCGAGAGGACGATCCCTTCCGGCGCAGTGATCGTCGCGAGGGGCCGAACCGGTGAAAGACGGCTAAATTCTTTCCCCTTGTGCGTTTCGCGAGGTCGGGAGTACGGGTGGGTTCGAGGGCATGGGCCTCACCGCGCGGCATGAAGGCACCGCTCCTCGCAGTCGTCACCATGGTCGCCCTCGCCGGTGCATTGAGTGTGATGGCGCCTGCGGGCCGAGCTGCGGCCGATCAGGTCAGCAGTCTCAGTGCGCAAGCGAAGAAGATCGCGCAAGAGCTGGTCCAGGAGCAGCTCGAGGTCGGCGCCTACCAGCAGCAGTATTCGGTGGCGTCGGCTCGAGTGGCCGCTGACGAGCGCGCCATCGCGTCCACTCAGTTGCAGATCCGCGCTGACCGGCTGGAGATCGCCAGGAGACTCGACGTGGTCCGTCGATTGGCGATCGAGACCTATGTGGTAAACGGGAGCGCCTCGTCCGCCTCGGGGGCCGGGGCGTTCGCCGAGAACGTGAACACCGTGCAGACGGCGAACGAGTACGCCGATATCGCCGAGGGCGATCTCACCAAGGACGTGGACGAGCTCCACACGGCCCAACACAACGAACAGGGACAGCAGCAGACACTGATCCGCCAGAGCGATGAGGATCGGTCGGTGCAGATCCAACAGGCTTCCTATCTCTCGCAGGCCAACGACACGGCGAGCCAGCTGCAGTCGCTGCAGTCTCAGGTGACGGGCCAACTCGCGACGGCGGTGGCCCAGCAGGACGCCGCGCAGGCACGCGCCGCCGCCGCCGCCGTGGCCGCGGCGCAACGCACCACGATCGCCAGGACCGGGGGAACCGGATCGGTCACGTCCACGTCGACCGCGTCGACACCGGACCCACCGACGCCTTCGACGCCTTCGACGACAACATCGTCATCGGACCCGCCCGCCGGCTCCGATCTGTCCGATCCGACCCTCCCGCCGTTCCTGCAGTGCGTGGCGCAAGCCGAGTCGGGCGACGACTACCAGGCCGTGTCGCCCAACGGCCTCTATATGGGCGCCTTCCAATTCAGCCAGGCGACGTGGAACTATGCCGCCGAGGCGGCCGGACTGAACTATCTGGTGGGAGTCCCCCCCAATGACGCCACCAAGGCGGAGCAGGACACCGTGGCCATCACCCTCTACACCCTCGACGGTGAGCGCCCCTGGCTGGGCGATCGCTGCACGTCGTAGAGCGGCCGGCATCGCCACCGCGAGATCCCGCGGGTAGCTCCTCGCTCGGTGGGCGCGCCCGGCATCAGCCGGGGTTCAGCCGCCGGGGATCAGCGCGACGGCGGCGTCGGGCTCGTCGACCCTGAAGCTGAAACTCTCCTCCAAATAGAGCCGCACGGTGTCGACATCGTGGTCCAGGTACCCGATGGACAGGTCCTGCCCGCAGTCGAGGATGAAGTCGCCTCCCCGCAAGCTGAGGACGATCCCCCCGTCGACGCCCGGGGCCCATACCAAGGGACCGCCGAGGATCTGTCGCAGGTGGTCCAGGAGGAGGTACCCGCCGTGCTCGGTGGTCTCGACGATGCTCGTGTAGACCTGCGGGCAGATGGCCATACCATACGGGCCGTCGATGCCGGTCTGCCGCAGCACGTCGGCCGCCCGTGCGACGACGTTCACGTACTGCTCCATGTCGTCTCCGTAGCCGATCGGCGCGTGCGACGAGCTCTCGGTGATGCCCCGGATCCCGGCAGCCTGGTAGCCATGGAAGACGCAGACGTTCTCCCCGACGGCAATCTGGCGGACCGCCTCGTCCAGTTCGTCGAGCTCGATGTCGGTGGCCCCCCGTTCGGCGTCGTCCAGCTGGGCGCGCGAGACCCGGAACTCGGTCCGCAGCTCGACCAGGGGCAGCACCCGGCGTTGCGACCCTGCGACGCCCTCGGAGGGGCTGAAGATCTCCGCGCTCCGACCCAGGTTGGTCGCCGAGTGCTCCCAGCCGTGAGGCCCGGCGAAGTCCACCAGTTTGCGCGCCGCCAGGTGAGTGGTGACCCGCGAGGTGGCCTCCTGGTCGACGGCCTGCCATCCCGCCTCGGAGATTGGCGCCAGTTCCCGGTAGAGGTGGTTCATCGCGCGGCCCCCTTGAGGCTCCCGATGCCCAGCGATCCCGTGGCCGACGGAGCCGGCGTCCCTGCGGACTGGGATTCGGCGGAGGTTCCGACTGCTCCGATCTCGGTGATCGGCTCGGTGCTGAAGAGGAACCTGCGCAGATTGTCGTCGAGAGCGGGGTCTCGGCGGCGCAGCCATTCGAGGGTCATCGCGGCGTGCTCCTTCTCGTCGTCACGGTTGTGGGCCAAGACAGCGGCCAGGCTGGCGTCAGCCGTCGCCTTGACCCGCTGGTCGTACCAGTCGATCGCTTCAAGCTCCTCGCACAGCGACGTCATGGCCCGGTGGTGATCCACCGTGGCTTCGTCGAGCAGCGAGCCGGGCTCGTGTAGTCCTTCGCTTGCCATCGCCTCACACTACCCATTGGGAACGACGTCCAACCACACCGCTCAGGCCGCGAAGGTGCACGTCCCACCCCATATCGTCGCGGCAACATGGCGACTCGACGGGTCGAGAAGCACCGTTGCGAGCGGCGCGTCGAGCACGCAGAGGTCGGCTGGAGCACCCGGGCGGACCCTACGGGCGGGGCCGCCGGGGTGCTCCAGCGGGCCGAGGAAGAGATCGAGGGCCGAGGAGGGTGCCAGCCCCCGATCGGACCCCACCGCCGCACCGCTCGGGGCGCGGCGCTCAACCGCCGCCCGCACCGCTACCCAGGGATCTTCGGGACCGAAGGGGGCGTCCGTGCTCCCACCGACGGCCACCCCGGCGTCCAAGAGGGAAGCGCAGCGATAGAGGTCGGGCTGGTCGGACGGTTCGACCTCGGCGAGGTACAGATCGCCCCTCGCCGCGACGAAGGCCGGCTGGGTGACCACGGTGAGGGAGAGCCCGGCCAGGTCGGCGACCGCCTCGGCGGGGGTCACCGAGGCGTGCTCAATGCGGTCGCCCGGCACGCTTCCGGCCTCGCGCCACGCCGCCATCGCCAGGAGGAGCGCGGTTCGGGTCACGCAGTGCACCGCGACCGGCCGACCGGCACGATGGGCGCTGTGGAACCAGTCGCTCAGCTCGCCGAGCGCCGGGAGGGAGTGGTCGGAGATGACTACCTTCACCGGCCCGCGGCGCAGGGGGGCGGGCGGGTGGACGGCGCAGAGCTCGGGGCCGCCCGTGCTCGAGATGGTCAGCGGCAGCACGCCCGTCCGCACCGCGCCGGCGAGCGCCTCGAAGTAGTCGACGGACGCCGTCGGCGTGCAGTCGGTCACCCCGGTGACACCGTAGGAAGCGAGGCGGAGGCCGACCGCGCCGAGCCCGTTGAGGGAGGCCTCCCCGGTCAGGGGCTTGCCCGGCGGGGAGCGCCGATCGTGCAACCAACCGTCGAGACGGAACACCCGACCGGTCGGCCGGCCCAGTTCGTCCCGTTCAACGCCCCCCTCGCGCGCATCCGGCACGCCGGCCTGCTCCAGCGCCACCGTGCTGAGCACCCACAGGGCGCCCGAGCGGTGCTGCACCCGCACGGCGCGGCCGGGCGCCAGGGAGTCGAGCCGCCAGCGATCGAGCGCACCCTCCCGAATCTCGTCGTAGTTCACCGCCCGGATCGTGGCGCCGGGCGGGGCCCCCGCATGGGCGGCGCGGACCGAACCGTCCAGATCGCCGGCCACGTCGACCGATCCGGCGGCCGCCGCCATGGAGAGGAGGTGGAGATGGTGGTCGTGCAGCCCCGGGAGCACCGCTCCCCCGGCGCAGTCGATCTCCACGTCCGCCCCCGGCAGCGACCGGGCGGCCCCGATGGAGGTGACGAGCCCGTCGTGCACCCCCACGTCCACCCGGCGACGATCGACCTCGGCGTCGCGCAGCACCAGGGTGCTCATGGGCGCAGCACCAGGGTGCTCATGGGCGCAGCACCAGGGTGCTCATGGGCGCAGCACCAGGGTGCTCACGGGCGCAGCACCAGGGTGCTCACGAGAGGAGCTCGCCCAGTACCGATGCGGTGTCGGCCCCCAGTGCGTGAGCCCGGCGGACGGCGGGTCGGGCCCGCGGCGGCCGGGCGCTCGCGCCGCGCACGTCGACGAGCGCCGGTCCGGCCGCGCTGGCGGCCATCGGCGCCATCGCCGCGTCGATGAGCCAGCGCCCGCCGGCCGAGAGTGCTTCGAGCACGGCGGCCGCCGCGACCAGGCCGGCCAGGGGATCGGCCACCGCATCGGCCACGAAGCAGGGGGCGGCCCTCTCACCGGCGACCAGGCCGCCGGCTACCGCCGCCACGTCCCCGAAGCCCACGCGCTGGCACCGCCCCGGTCCCCGGCCGTGGCTGGTGATGGACGCCCACACGCGCGGGCCGCGCCCTCCTCGGAGGACCTCGAGCGGGTCGATCCCCATCTGCTGGAGCGCCCGGGGACGTGCGCTCTCGATCACCACGTCGGCCGCGCCCACCACGGTGCGGAGCTGGCGCCGACCCTGGGCGGTCGCCAGGTCCAGGGCCACCGACCGCTTCTCGCCGTTGAGCAGGTCGAAGAAGGACGCTGGTCCCCTTCGGGCACCGTCGGGCCTCCCCGTCGACTCTATCTTTATCACCAGCGCGCCCGCCCCGGCGAGGAGCTGGCCGCACAGCGGCCCGGCCCAGAGCGCAGACAGGTCGATGACGAGCGACCCGGCGACCGGGAGCGACGCGCCGTCCCGCCCGTCCACGCGCCGGGCCTCGACGGGCAGGTCGAACACGCCGGCATCGGGCGGCTGTACCGAGCTCAGCGCCGCGATGGGCAGGCCGAGCAGGGACGCCCGCTCGTCGAGGACCGAGGACACCGTGCCCGCGGCGGCGTCGGCCACCACCGGCCACGGATCGTCGGCGGGCACGTCACGGCCCAACCAGGCCGGGAGCGCCGCCACGTCGTCGGGTCGGGCCAGGGAGACGCCGAGCCAGCCGTCTGCGGTGCGCACGAGGCGAGCGCCGCCCCCACAGCTGATGTCGCCCCGACGGGCCAGGTGGGCGACGGCGGCGCGCTCCCCGAGCAGGGCGAGACCGTCGACGCCGGTGCCGGTGCCGCTGTGGCGGCGCAAGACCTCGGCCGCGCGATCGACGAGGTCGACGAGGGCGCAGGGCGCGGCCAGAGCCGGGCCTTCGGCCCATCCGGTGAGCGCCATGGCGCCGCTTGCCGCCCATGCCGCTCCGCGTCGGTCCACCGCGGAATCCTGCCACCGGTCGAAGGCGAGTGGCGCATCGGTCTCCACTAACGTCGTCGCATCCGCACTCTCCGTACCACCGACAGCGAGCTGGCGGCGCTCGCGTGCTCACCGTTCGCCCCCGAGTCGCTCGCGGATCCGGAAGGTCTCGTGGTGCTCACGACGTCCGATGCCGGGACGGTCGACCCCGCCGCCATGGAGCGGCTGGCCTCACTGCCGTGCATCGTGATCGCCGTGGACCGCTCGGCCGACGACGTGCCGCTCCTGGCCGATGTGACGGCCGAAGCCGGCGTGGCGACGGTCGACGACATCGTCGCCGTGGTCGAGCGCAACCCGGTGGCCGCCACCGCGCTGGTGTTGTGCCTGCGGCAGGCGCCGCCCTCCCTCGGCCGCGCGCTGGTGGCGGAGTCCGCCACCTACTCGGTGCTGCAGTCCGGGGCGGAGTTCAAGGAGTGGCGCGCCGCCCACCGCATTCGCAAGGCTCGGGACGGGGAGGGACCGGCGGTGCAGATGGAGCGCGTCGGCGACCGCCTCGAGCTCGTGCTCAACCGTCCCCGCGTCCGCAACGCGCTGGACCGGGCCATGCGCGACGCCCTCCTGGAGGGGCTGACCCTCGCCGCGGCGGACGCCTCCATCACCGACGTCGTGCTGCGCGGTGCTGGCCCGAGCTTCTGTAGCGGCGGTGACCTCGACGAGTTCGGCAGCTTCACCGATCCGGCCGCGGCGCACCTGGTGCGTGTGGCCGCGAGCATCGGGCGGGCCATCGCGGCCCTCGGACCCAGGCTCGTCGCCCGGGTCCACGGCCCCTGCGCCGGCTCCGGGGTGGAGCTGGCCGCGTTCGCCGCCCGGGTGGTAGCCCGCGCCGACTTCTCGGCGGCGCTTCCCGAGGTGGGCCTGGGACTCATACCCGGTGCCGGCGGCACGGCGAGCGTCACCCGGCGAATCGGGCGGCACCGGATGGCCCTGCTCGCCCTGTGCGGTGCCTCCATCGACGCCGCCACCGCGCTGCGCTGGGGCCTGGTCGACGAGGTCACCGACGACGTCGGCCAGGCCTATGCCGCAGGCGGTCAGATCACTCCCTCAGCTCGGCCTTGAGGATCCGCCGCATCAGCTTTCCGGTCTCGCTGTAGGGGAGCTCGGTCCGGAAGTCGATGCGCACGGGAGCCCGGGTGGAGCGCAGGCGCTCGGCCACCCAGGCCCGCAGCTCGTCCTCGTCGGCGTCCCGACCCTGGGCCAGCACGACGACCGCGGCGACCGCCTCGCCCCACTGGTCGTCGGGGACGCCGATCACGGCGGCGTCGGCCACGCATGGGTGCAGCAGCAGCACCTCTTCGATCTCGCCGGGCGAGAGGTTCTCGCCGCCCCGCACGATCACGTCGTCGAGGCGCCCCTCGACGAACAGGTAGCCGCCCGAGTCGATCCAGCCGCCGTCGTTGGTGGCCAGCCAGCCGTCGGCCGACAGCGACGCGGCACGCCCGAGGTACTCCCCCGAGACCTGGTCGCCGCGCACCCAGACCTCGCCGTGGGTTCCCGGGGCGACCGGCACACCCGAGGGGTCCCGGATCTCGACCTCCAGGATCGGGAGAGGCCGACCCACCGACCCCAACCTGGCCCGCACGTCGGGGTCCGCCGAGCCGATCGCCTCGCGGTGGTCCTCGGGCCCGAGGACGGCGATGGTCGAGCTCGTCTCGGTCAGCCCGTAGGCGTTGACCAGCCCCACGTGGGGCAGGTACTCGAGCGCCCGCTCCACCAGCGCAATGGGCATGCGGCCGCCACCGTAGGAGAGGTGCCGGAGGGCCGGGAGCGTCTCCTTGCGCTCCTCGAGCACCTCGAGGATGCGGCCGAGCATGGTGGGAACGACCATGGCGTGGGTGACCGCCTGCGCCGCCGCCGTGTCCACCCAGCTCTCAGCGGAGAACTGGGACAGATAGACCAGACGCCGGCCCGACCACACCGAGGTCAGGACCGCCGCGATGCCGGCGATGTGGTAGGGCGGCACGCTCACCAGCGCCGCATCCGTGGGCTCCGCCCCCATGAACTCGACCGTCTCGAGGACGTAGCTCGTCAGGTGCCGGTGGCGCAGCACGGCGGCTTTGGGCTCCCCCGTGGTGCCGCTGGTGAACAGCAGCACCGCGGGGTCCTCCGAGTCCGTGCTGGGAGCGGCCGACGGCTCGGGACCGTCGATGGCCAGGAACTCGGAGCGGTCCAGCAGGGTCAGGCCGGCCACGCCGCCCCCGAGCCGGGGTGGGACCGACGGCTCCACCACGGCCAGTCCCGGAGCGGCACGCTCGAGGACGGCGGCGAGCTGGGCGTCGGCCAGCCGGTAGTTCACCGGGACATAGGGGATGCCCGCCTTGGCGGCACCGAAGAGGCCGATGGGAACGGCTTCCGAGTTCACATCGACGGCCACCAGCCGCTCGACACCCCGGCTGGCCAGGTTGCGGCTCACCGCTTCGACGCGGGCCAACAGGCCCTGGTAGGTGATGTCGTCGTGGCCGTCACACGCCGCCACGGCGACCCGGTCGCCGAGCGCGTCGGCTGCGATTTCGAGGAGCGAGCTCAGGTGCATATCCGGCCGGTCTCTCGCATCGCAGGTCTGAGCTCCATGATTCCCCTTGCCCCCACTCCGTGCCCGTTCGGACCCCTAGGTCTATCGGCATCGCAACGGGCCGGGCAATGTGGCCGTGGAACTTAGCAGGGCGAGGGTGACGGGCCGGCCGGGCGCTACGAGTGCTGCCCGCCCGGTGGCTCGGGGACCAGCTTGTCTCGAGCAAGCCGGCCTAATCCCATCAGGTGCGCTCGGGCTCTCCGTGCGGGGCGTTGGCCCTGCCGTGACGCCAGTAGGGCTTGGCCGAGATCTGATCGGCCTCCATGCCCCGCGCCAGGAGGGCGGTGCGCATGGCGGCGACGACGCCGAGCTCGCCGGCCAGATAGGCGTGGCCCCGGCCGGCGGGGAGCGACAGGGCTCCGAGCGCGGCGACCAGGTTCGCCCCCGACGACGGGTCGGCACCGCCCCGATGCAGCCACCGCACCGGAACCTCCCAACCCGCAGGGGCGCGGGCGGGCTGCTCGTCCTCCACGCCGTCGACCTCCAGGACCACGAGCCCCTGGTCCGGTCCGTCGAGGGACTCGGCCATGGCCAGGCTGGCCGGCAGGGCCGAGTCGTCTCCGGCAAAGAGGTGCCAGTCGGCCGCGGGGTCGACGGTCACCTTGCCGCGGGGCCCGATGGCCCCAATGTGGGCACCTGGCCGCACCGACGCCGCCCAGGCCGCACCGGGGCCGTCGCCGTGCAGGACCATGTCCAGGTCGACGGCCGGGGCCTCGGGCTCGAACGACCGGATGGTGTAGCGGCGACGGTACGTGGCGCCCCCCGCCGCCGGGACCGTCAGCATGAGGTCCTGACCGGGCAGGTACGACAGGTCCGCCAGGCCGGGCCCGGTGCAGCGGATGCGCCGCATGGTGGGGGTGATCGCCGTGGTACCGGTCACCTCCAGATCCCACTCCGAGACGTCGCCCAAGCGCGCCACCAGGGCGGACGTCCCGAGCGAAGGTCCGGGGCGCGTCCCTACGCCATCACCATCGGGCCGGACGGGCGGCACCGATCAGGCCAGTTCCGGCAGGATGCCGGCGTCGCCCTGCGCCGCCGGCTCCAGGCTCTCGTGCGCTTCGGTCTGCGGCGCCTCCTTGGGCCGGATGGAGGGGACGATGAAGGCGGCCAGGAACCCGACGGCACCCAGGAGGGCGGCGATGAGGAAGGCCCGGGCGTAGCCCGCCGTCAGGGCCGCCGCCGGCCCATGGCCGGCGAGTAGCGCCGAGTGGGTGTGGTCGATGGCGATGGTGGCCAGCACCGCCAGCCCGAGACATCCCCCCACCTGCCGCGCCGTGTTGAGGATGCCCGAGGCCAGACCGGCCTCGCTGAAGTGCACGCCGACCGTGGCGGCGGAGGCCAGCGGGACGAACAGCACCCCGACAGCGAAGGCGACGAGGCACCCGGGGCCGAAGACGTGGGTCCAGTAGTTGGAGTCGGCCCCGATGTGCGAGAGCCAGGCGAAGCCCACGGTGATGAGCGCGGTCCCCACCAAGAGGAAGGGACGGACGCCGAACTTGGGCAGCAGGCGCGAGCTGAGCTGCGCGCCGATGATGATGCCGATGGCCATCGGCAAAAAGGCCAGCCCGGTCTTGAGTGGCCCGTAGCCGAGGACGTTCTGCATGTAGAGGGACAGGAAGTACCACATGGAGAAGAAGCCGGCTCCCACCAGGAACATCACGACGTTGGCGCCGCTGAGAGAGCGCGACCGGAACAGGCGGAAGGGAACCAGTGGGGTGCGGGCCACCTTGAGCTGGATGAACGCAAAGACGGCCAGGAGGACGGCGGCCACAGCCAGGATCGACAGGGTGTAGGTCGAGGTCCACCCGTGGGTGTCGGTGCCGACGATGGCGAATATGAGGGCACCGAGGCCGGCCGTCACGGTGATCGCCCCGCCGATGTCGAGCCGGGGCGTGTCCTCCCCCCGCTCCTGCCGCTTGGCCTCGGTCAGGAACATCAGAGCGGCCAGGGCGGCGGCGGTGCCGATGGGGACGTTGACGAAGAGGACCCAGCGCCAGGACAGCTCGGCGGTGAGGACGCCGCCGAGAATGGCGCCGCAGGCACCGCCCGCTCCGGCGACCGCGCTCCAGACGCCGAGCGCCTTGGCCAGCCGGACGCCCGTGAAGGTCGTGATGATGATGGTCAAGGTGGCTGGGGACAAGAACGCACCGCCGATGCCCTGCACCGCCCGGGCGGTGGTGAGCCAGGTGGAGTTCTGGGAGAAGCCCCCGACCAGGCTGGCCAGGGTGAAGAGCCCGAGGCCGAACAGGTAGACGCGGCGGCGCCCGTACAGGTCGGCCGCCCTGCCACCCAGCAACAGGAAGCCGCCGAAAGTGAGCACATAGGCGTTGACCACCCACTGCAGACCCGTCGAGCTGTAGTGGAGATCCCGGCCGATGGACGGGAGGGCCACGTTGACGATGGACACATCGAGCACGACCATGAACTGCGCCACGCAGGCGATGGACAGGATCACCCAGTCGGGGACCCGGCGCCCGGCGGGCGTCATTGGCGCGGCCGTCTCAGCTCCGAGAGCATCTGGCATAACGCGTTGTAACACCGGACGGGCCGGGGATGTTCCCGCCGTGCGGCGGTTACCCTCGGGGGCGCTCGGTATGGCGCAACAGGAGGCTCGAGTGCGCCGTGAGGTTCACCGCCTCGTTGCGCACCTGTCGGGCCCAGGGTCCGGGTCGCGCCGTGTTGAGCAGCTCCTCCCAGACCCCCGGACTCTCCATGCGCGGCAGGGCATAGGAGTGCGACCTCGGGCTGGCGTTGAGCAGCAGGAGCAGCGTGTCGGCCGGCGCCGATCGACCCCGGCTGTCGACCTCGTCGGCCGCACGGCCGAACAGGAGCATGCCGATGCTGTGGTTGTTCGGGTCGCTCCACGCCTCCTCGGTCATCTCCTGGCCGTTGGACCGGATCCACGTCACGTCCTTGGTGTTGGTGCCCGGTACCGCTGTTCCGGTGAAGAACCCCCGCCGGCGCAGGATGGGGTTGCTCCGCATGATGGCGATCAGGTCGCGCACGAAGTTGTACATGTCGTAGCCCGACTCGCCGATGTCCCAGTCGAACCAGCTGATCTCGTTGTCCTGGTTGTAGGCGTTGTTGTTCCCACGCTGCGTCCGCCCGATCTCGTCGCCGCCGAGCAGCATCGGCACTCCCTGTGCGAACAGGATCGTCGTCAGGAAGTTCCGCTTCATGCGGTCACGGGCTCGCTGTATCCGGGCCGACTCGCTCGGACCCTCGGCACCCCAGTTGCGGCTGAAGTCGTCGGGGGCCCCGTCACGGTTCTCCTCGCCGTTGGCCTCGTTGTGCTTGTGGTCGTAGCTGACCAGGTCGGTCAGCGTGAGACCGTCGTGGCAGGTGACGAAGTTGATGCTGGCGTAGGTGCGGCGACCGCTGGGCGCGTAAATGTCGCTCGAGCCAGTCAGGCGAGAGGCGAGCTCCGGTACCTGGCCAGGGTCGCCCCGCCAGAAGCGACGCACGCAGTCCCGGAACGCCCCGTTCCACTCCGACCATCCGGTGGGGAAACGGCCCAGTTGATAGCCGTCGGGGCTGGCATCCCAAGGCTCGGCGATCAGCTTGACCTTCGAGAGCACGGGGTCCTGCTGGATGATCTCGAAGAAGGCACTGGGCTGTCCCGCCTCGTAGCCCCGCACCAGCACCGGAGCGAGGTCGAAGCGGAAGCCGTCAACGTGCATGTCGGTCACCCAGTAGCGCAGGCTGTCGGTCACCAGCCCCATGGCCCGCGGGTGCAAGATGTTGAGGCTGTTCCCGGTTCCCGTGTAGTCGAGGTGGTACTGGGGCTGGTCCGGCATCAGCCGGTAGTACACCGAGTTGTCGATTCCACGCAGGGACAACGTCGGCCCCAGTTGATGGCCCTCGCCGGTGTGGTTGTACACCACGTCGAGGATGACCTCGAGCCCGGCCCGGTGCAGGGTGCGCACCATGGACTTGAACTCGCTCACCTGTTGGCCGAGGCCACCGGTGGCATACCCGACATGGGGGGCGAGGAAGGCGATGGAGTTGTAGCCCCAATAGTTGGTCAGCCCCTGCTCGACGAGGTGGCGGTCGGCGACGAAGTGGTGGACGGGCATGAGCTCCACCGCCGTCACGCCCAGGGTCAGCAGGTGGTCGATGACCGGGTCCGAGGCCAGACCGAGGTAGGTGCCGCGCAGGTGCTCGGGGACCCCCGGATGGCGAGCCGTCATGCCGCGGACGTGGGTCTCGTAAATCACCGTCTGGTTCCAGGGGGTGGTGGGAGACCGGTCGTCGTCCCAGGTGAAGGCCGGGTCGACCACCAGACACTTGGGCATGGCGGCGGCCGAGTCCCGCCGATCGAAGGAGAGGTCCTCCTCGGGATCCCCGATGGTGTAGCCGAAGAGGTCGTCGCTCCAGCGGATCGGCCCGCTCACCGCCTTGGCGTAGGGATCGATCAACAGCTTGTTGGCGTTGAACCGGTGGCCGTTCCTCGGGTCGTAGGGGCCATCGACGCGGTAGCCGTACAGGGTGCCGGGCCGGACATCGGGAAGGTAGACGTGCCAGACGTTGTCGGTCCGCTCGGGCATGGTGATGGTGGCGGTGGGCTCCCCCGCCGTCGCATCGTCGAAGAGGCACAGCTGCACATCGCGTGCGTTCTCCGAGAAGAGGGCGAAGTTGACTCCCTGGCCGTCCCAGGTGGCTCCGAGGGGGTGCGGCCGCCCGGGCCAGACCCTCACCGCTCCCCCGCTCGTCCGGCTGCGGGGCGGTACGCGCCGGCCCAGGTGGCGGACGCGGCCCTCATTGCGGACCGAGAAAGAGGCAGCCCAGGGGGGGGACGGTAATGGTGAGGGCCCACGGCATGCCGTGCACCGGGTTCGGACGCGCCTCGGGTGTCACCCCGAGATTCCCCATGCCGCTCCCCCCGTAGACACCGGCATCGCTGTTGAGCAGCTCGTGCCAGGCTCCCCCGCTCGGGACGCCGGCCACGACGTCGGTCCGGGGCACGGGGGTGAAGTTGTAGACCACCAGGACGGGGGGATCCCCCGGTGACAGGCGGAGGAAGCTCAGCAGGCTGGTATCGGGCTCGTTGGGAGACGTCCAGGCGAAGCCGCCCGGCTCGCAGTCCAGGGTGTGCAGCGCACGCCGTTCCCGGTAGAGGCGGTTGAGATCGGACACCCAGCGCAGGATCCCATCGTGTGCCGGGAGGTCGAGGAGATGCCAATCGAGGCTGCCCTCATGGTTCCACTCGCGCCGCTGCGCCAGCTCGTCCCCCATGAAGAGCAGCTTCTTCCCCGGCTGCCCGTACTGGTAACCGAACAACAGGCGGAGGTTGGCGAAGCGCTGCCAATCGTCGCCCGGCATCTTTGTGAGGAGGGATCCCTTGCCGTGCACGACCTCGTCGTGGGAGAGGGGGAGCATGAAGTTCTCGCTGTACGCGTACACGCTGCGGAACGTGAGCTCTCCATGGTGGTGACGCCGGTGCACCGGATCGCGTGAGAGGTAGAGCAGCGTGTCGTGCATCCAGCCCATGTCCCACTTGAGGCCGAACCCGACGCCTCCGGCATCGACCGGACGGGAAACCCCGGGGAAGGCGGTGGACTCCTCGGCCATGACCTGGACATCGGGATGGTCGGCGTAAATCCCGGTGTTCAGCTGGCGGAGGAAGTCCAGTGCTTCGAGGTTCTCCCGCCCCCCGTGCGCGTTGGGGATCCACTCTCCGGGTCCTCGGGAGTAGTCGAGGTAGAGCATGGAGGCCACGGCATCGACCCGCAAGCCGTCGATGTGATAGGCGGACAGCCAGTGCTCGGCCGACGATGCGAGAAAGCTGCGCACCTCGTGTCGTCCGTAGTTGAAGATGAGGCTCTTCCAATCCGGGTGGAAACCGAGGCGGGGATCGGCGTGCTCGAAGAGGTACGTCCCGTCGAACTGGGCCAGTCCGAACGCGTCCTCGGGAAAGTGCGACGGCACCCAGTCCATGATCACCCCGATGCCGGCCCGGTGGAGCCGATCGATCAGGTACATGAGCTCCTGCGGGGTTCCGTAGCGGCGGGTCGGCGCGAAGTAGGCGGTGGACTGGTAGCCCCACGAACCGTAGAAGGGGTGCTCCGTCAGCGGGAGGAACTCCACATGGGAGAACCCGGCGCGAAGGACATGGGCGATCAGCGGCTCCGCCACCTCGGCGTAGCCGAGAAACCGGCCGGGATCAGCGGGATCCCGCCGCCAACTGCCCAGGTGGACCTCGTAGACCGAGAGAGGGGCGTTGAGACCGGCCCGCTCCCCCCGAGAGCGCATCCACTCGCCGTCCCTCCACTCGTAGTCGAGATCCCATACGACCGATCCGGTGCGTGGCGGGACTTCGGTGCAACGCGCGAACGGGTCGGCCTTCTCGAGGACCTCTCCTGCGGTGGTAGTGATGGCGTACTTGTAGACGTTCCCTGCCTGGGCGCGATCGATCACCCCCTCCCATATGCCCGAGCTTCCCCGTGGCCGGAGAAGGTCCGTGTCGCGACTCCAGTGGTTGAAGTCGCCGACGACGGCCACCCGGATGGCGTTCGGGGCCCACACGCCGAAGTCGACGCCCCCACCCGGTCGAGTGTGCGCACCGAGCTTGTCGCCCAGCCGCCGGTGGGTTCCCTCGTTGAACAGGTACACGTCGTCGTCGGAGAGAGGGGTGCAGGCCGGCGCACGCCGGGCCGCGGAACGTCGCGGGGGGGTCATGCGACACCCCCGACCGGGGTGGACGGACCGGCGCTGGCGTGACGGAGCCGGTGCAGGTGGCGCAAGAAGTCGGCGATCCCGGTGTCGTGCTGCATCTGGCGGAGGGTGCGGGTGGCCCGGCGACGCCAGTTGGCCGCCTCCGTTCCCGTTCCCGGACGGTTCTGGGGCTGGCGTTCGCCCCAAAGGTCCTCGAGATCGACCAGCACGAGGTCGGCCGGGCTCCGGGCCAGGTGGTCCAGGCAACCCCGCAGCGCCCTCGCTGCGCTGTCGGCCCGCTCGTCGGCCCCCGCGCGCTCGGCAGCGCCGTCGGACTCCTCGACGCCGATGGACTCCAGCAAGGCCTGGCGCCAGCGCCCCCGCCGGGCGCGCTCGTGTGCCGTCTCGGCCGGCGTCAGGCACGCCGCTCGCTCCTTGTCGTCGATGTCATCGCCCCAGAAGTAGGCGGAGAACCGCGGCAGGTCGTGCGTTCCCCACGACGCCAGGGCGCCTTCGGGAGGGATCGGAAGCGGCTGCTCGGTGGTCGATTCGAACTGGAACACCCACGAGCGCAGCATCCGCTCCTCGGCCATCCGGCTCCGGAGCGAATCGGGCACCGTGCCCAGGTCCTCGCCCACGACGACGACCCCGGCGCGGTGCGCTTCGAGCGCGACCAAGGCATGGAGCTCATCGAACCGGTACGACACGTACGCGCCGTGCCGAGCGTCGAATCCATCGGGGATCCAGTACAGGCGTTCGAGACCCATGACGTGGTCGATCCGCACGTAGGCGGCGTGACGGAACGCGCGCTGGAGCATGGAGATGAAGTAGCTATACCCATCCTCCCTCATCGCCTCGGGGTGTAGAGGCGGAAACGCCCAATCCTGCCCACCGGCAAAGAAGAGGTCCGGTGGCGCGCCGCCGTGCGCGCCCGGAACGAACGAGCCCGGCGACCAGGTCGGATCAAAGCCCTGGGGATGGACGCCGATCGGGAGATCGGCGTAGAGCGGGGTCGAGTCGGCGGCCGATGCCAGTTGCTCGGCGGCGGCCCATTGCGCGTACAGGTGGTAGCCCAGCGTCGGCTCCTCGGGGGGGCCGCCCTGACACGTTCCGCCACGAGGCGGGCGCCCTAGACGATCGGCCGCCGCACGGAATCTGGCGTAGGCGACGAGCTCGGGGTGCTCGTCCACGAAGGAGCAGAGGGACGCCCGACGAGCCGAGCTCCCGGCGGCCAACGCGTCCGCCATCGGCGCAAGCACCTGGCGGCGCAAGCGGGACACCTCCTCGTAGTCGACGAGGGCCGACTCGTGGGCCGCCATGATCCGGCGGCGGAATTCGTCGGACGCCAACAACCGGCGCGCCTCGGGCGCCGATTCGAGCTCAGGCAGCGACGTGGGGTCGACGTAGAGCTCGTTGTAGGCCAGCCGGCTGACCGGCAGGTATGGACTGGGGTCAGCCGGTGGATAGAGGAACGACGGGTAGAGCGGCAGGGCCCCCACCATGGAGCCGCCGATCTCGCCCGCCCACTTCCCCAGGGCCGCCATGTCCGCGTAGCTGCCGACGCCCCAGTCCTCGCCCGTGCGCAGCGCGTGGAGGGGGAGGAAGACGCCCCAGCCCCTCGGGGCGGGGGGACAGGAGGGGGCCACCACGAGGTGCGCCTCGGCGCGGCACCCCGGCCACTCCACGATCACCCGGTGGTAGCCGGGTTGCAGCGGTTCGGCATCGTGGCAGTCGAGCCGTACCCGGTACCGGTTGAAACGCTCCCCGCCGAGCTCGGACCCCGCCGCCATGGCCGCGACCATCGCCGTCAATCTCTGGCGGAAGATCCCGCCGGTCTCGAGCTCCACGCTGCACCACACATCGCGCGGGTGGACACGGCTCGGCAGGGTCACCGTTGCCGCGGCGGCCTTCCCTATCCGGCACACGAGAACGGGCTCGAGCGGACGAAGCGCGGACGCCCGCTGGTGCGTCACGAGGGCCTCAGCCGCCTCGGCGGTGGAGCCGGCCGGCACCCCCATGGCCCCCAAGATGGCCACGACGACCTCGTCGTCGGCGCGATGCGCCCGGCCGTCTGTGCCCTCGTAGACCGCCTGCACCCCGTGCAGCGCGGCCAACTCGGCGACCGCCGTCGCCGAGGCTCCGCCTGACCTCACGAACCGGTGTCCAGTATGTCCAGGATGCCCCGTGCGGGGATGTCGACCCAGTCCGGCCGGCTATTGGCTTCGTAGCCGAGTTCGTAGACGGCCTTCTCGAGGAGGAAGAAGTCGAACAGCTCAATCAGCTCCGCCAGGTCGCCGGGCAGGTAGGCCGCATGTCCCGACACCTCGAGGTACGAGTCGAGGAAGGTCCCCGAAACCCACCGGTGCCAGAAGGTCAGCCAGGTGTCGATGGAGGTCCGGTCGACCGAGACCATCGATGTGCCGAGATCGCGTGTCAGGCGCAGGGCCGCCGTCCTGCCGGCGTAGTGCAGGGACCGCACCATGCCGGCAAGGTCGACCACCGCTGGGCGCTTGAGACGCCGGCGACCGAGCGAGCGGCTGGGCTCTCCCTCGAAGTCGATGATGACGAAGTCCTTCCCCGTCCAGAGAACCTGTCCCAGGTGGTAGTCGCCGTGGCAACGGATGCGCTCCGCCGAGATGGACATCGTCGTCAACTTCCGCATGCGGTCGATGATCTCGTTCTCGCGCTGCAGCACCAACTGCACCGCGCGCGATCCCACCGGCAGCGACCCGACGTCGTGGAAGACCTTGCGGGTCATGCTGCGCGCCCCGTGGTAGAGCGCCTGGCGGTCCTGCGCCGTCAACGGTTCCGGCGCGAAGTCGGGGTCGCGGCGATCCGACGTGAGGGCGCGGTGGAGCTCCGCCGTCCGCCGACCGAGCAGCGACGCCCACTCCAGGTGCGCACCGACCAGGAGATGCCCCGGTTCGAGCTCGTTCCGATCGAGCGCGAAGAGGTTCCGGGGAGGCGCCAGGCGGAGCTCGGCGTCCTGGCGATGCGCAAGAGCTTCCTCCAGCCCGTGGGTCAGGGCGTCGACCACGTAGCTCCACCCATCGTCCTCGTTGGAGATGAACTCCTCCAAGACGGCCACGGTGGCGGGGGCCGTTCGCGCCGCATCGGATCGGTACTCGACGCTCCCCCCGCAGCGAGGAGCATGAGGGAAGTTCGCCCGCTCGCTCAGGAAGCGGCCGACTTCGACCCCGGGGTTCACGCCCTCTTCGAATCGCCGGATGAACTTCATGATGGCCCCGTCACCCAGCATCACCGAGCTGTTGGACTGCTCGGCGGAGAGAGGGACCGGCGTGTGGCCTTCGGCCAGGAACCCGTCGAACTGCCGGAGCGAGGGAGAGGGGAGGCCGAGGAGCTTGCCCCCGCTCGCTCCGAGAGAACGACGTCGCACCAGCAACTCGACCATCACGTTGGTGAACGCCGGCTCGAACACGGCGTCGAACAGGACACCGTCGACATTATCGGCCCTCAGATCTGCCACGACCGAGTCTGCGTGCCACTTCTTGAGCTCCTCGGCCTTGGCGCCCGTGGCGAAGGAGAGGGGCATCAGGTAGCGCTCCGGGCTCCCGTGGTCCAACTCGACCTGGACGATGAGGAGCTGCGCCACCGGGGCGCTACGCCGACCGGGGCTGGGGGGCAGCGGCACGGAGTCGACCACCGTCGCCTTGGTGATGGTTCGAACCTTCTGTGCGAACCATCGACGCGTTGAGATGTAGGCCGGCAGGGACGACTCGAACTCGCGCAGGGCGCGCCCGTTGAAGAGATCGTCCCACTCCCCCGTCACCTCGAAGGACGGCCGCTGCGGAGCCCCCTCGTCGGGCTCACGCTCGAGCGAGAGCCAGTAGAAGCCGTGAGGCCCCAGCGTGATGAAGTAGGGCAGATCGCCGACGGAAGGGAACTCGGTGTTTCCGAAGAGCTCGACCGGGGTGGCGCCGCAGAACTCCGAGAGGTCGAGCTCCACGCACTGCACGTTGCGCGACAGATTGACCACCACGAGGATGCGCTCGTCTTCGTAGCGGCGGATGAAGGCGAACACCTTGCGGTTGTCGGGGCGGAGGACCTCGAGCGAACCACGGCCGAAGGCCTTGTAGCGCTGACGCAGCGCGATGAGCCGTTTCATCCACCACAGCAGGGAATTGGGGTTCTCCTGCTGGGCCTCCACGTTCACCGCCTGGGAGTGGTACTCGGTGTCGATGATGACCGGGAGGAAGAGCCGCTGTGGATTGGCGCCGGAGAAACCTGCGTTCCGATCGCTGTTCCACTGCATGGGTGTTCGGACCGAGTTGCGATCGCCGAGGTAGATGTTGTCGCCCATCCCGATTTCGTCGCCGTAGTAGATGATCGGAGTCCCGGGCATGGAGAACAAAAGCCCGTTCATCATCTCAATGAGCTTGCGGTCGTTCCCCAGCAACGGCGCCAACCGCCTGCGGATGCCGACGTTGACACGCGCCTGGGGATCTTGCGCGTAGGCGCGGTACATGTAGTCCCGCTCCTCGTCGGTGACCATCTCGAGCGTGAGCTCGTCGTGATTTCGGAGGAAGAGCGCCCACTGGCACTCCGGCGGGGTCGCCGGGGTCTCGGCCAGGATGTCCACCATGGGGAACCGGTCTTCCTGACGGGCCGCCATGAACATTCGCGGCATGAGCGGGAAGTGGAACGCCATGTGACACGTGTCGCCGTGACCCATGTAGGCCACGGCGTCCTCGGGCCACTGGTTGGCCTCGGCCAGAAGCATGCGGTCGTCGAAACGGTCGTCCACGTGGGCACGGAGGCGGCGCAGAAAGGCAAACGTCTCCGGCAGGTTCTCGCACGTGGTGCCCTCGCGCGCGTACAGGTAGGGCACGGCATCGAGCCGCAGCCCGTCGACCCCCATGGAAAGCCAGTAGTCGACGACGTCGAGCATGGCCTGCTGCACGGTCGGATTGTCGTAGTTGAGACTCGGCTGGTGCGAGTAGAAGCGATGCCAGAAGTACGACTGCGCGACAGCGTCGTACGACCAGTTGGAAGCCTCGAAGTCCTTGAAGATGATCCGGGCGCCCGAGAACCGATCGGGCGTGTCACTCCACAGGTAGAAGTCGCGATGCACGGACCCGGGCTTTGCCAGCCGCGCCCGCTGGAACCACGGGTGCTCGTCCGACGTGTGCGCCAGCACGAGCTCGGTGATGACCCGCATGCCCCTCCGGTGCGCCTCACGCAAGAACACGCGGAAGTCCCGCAACGAGCCGTAGGACGGATGGACCTGGCGGTAGTCGGAAATGTCGTAGCCGTCGTCGCGCAGCGGCGACGGATAGAAGGGGAGAAGCCACAGCGCGGTGACCCCGAGCTCCTGGAGGTAGTCCAGCTTCTCAATGAGCCCCCGGAAGTCGCCCACGCCGTCGCCGTTGCCGTCGTGAAAGGCACGGACATGAACCTCGTAAATGACGGCGTCTTTGTACCACCCGCTCGATCGCACGACGACCGCACCAGCCCGCGTGGGCTTCGGGGGCGCCTTGAGATCCGTGGCGGTCATGCCGCCGCGCCACGAGGTGGCGGATCGACCGCCAGCTCGAGCGAGAACAGGTGGGCGGGCACGACGGCCGGGTCGAGCATCACGAAGTTGCGGGCACCTTGCCACTTGTAACGGGCGCCGGTGAGAAGGTCGTGCACCACGTAGGGCTGAACCGGATCGACCCCGAGCACGCCGAGGTCGAGCTCGACCCATCCCGACTGCACGCTTGCATGGTCGAGATTGACGACCGCCAGGATCACGTCCCGGCCCGACTCTCCGGCCAGGGTCTCGGGGGACAGGGCGTCCCGCACCTTCGAGTAGACGATGATCTGGTCGTTGTCGACGTGGTGAAAATGAAGGGAGTCGTTGAACTGCAGCGCCGAATGGTCCCGCCTGATCTTGTTCACCCGAGCAATGAACTCCGCCAGGCTGTCCGGGCGCGCCAGATCCCACTGTCGCACCTCGTACTTCTCGGAGTGCAGGTACTCCTCGGAGCCCGGCGTCCGGGGTAGGTGTTCCTGCAGCTCGAAGGCGGGGCCGTATATCCCGTAGCTCGCCGCGAGCGTGGCCGCCAGCACGAAACGGGACATGAATACCGCGCGCGTTCCGGTTTGTAGAGCGTCGGTCAGGATATCGGGGGTGTTCGGCCAGAAATTGGGCCGGAAGTACTCGGCCATATCGGTCTGGGTGAGCTCGCTCAGGTACGACTCGAGCTCCCACTTCGCGTTGCGCCAGGCGAAGTAGGTGTAGGACTGCGTGAAACCCACCTTGGCCAGCTCCTGCATCATCTTGGGGCGGGTGAAGGCCTCCGACAGGAAGATGACCTCCGGCGTCTCCGACCGGATCAGCCCGATCATCCACTCCCAGAAGGCGAAGGGCTTTGTGTGCGGGTTGTCCACCCGGAAGACCTTGACGCCCTGAGCAACCCAGAAGCGGACGACGTCGAGGAGCTCGGTCCACAACGCCTGCCAGTCGGGCGTGTCGAAGTCGAGCGGGTAGATGTCCTCGTAGCGCTTGGGAGGGTTCTCCGCGTAGCGAATGCTCCCGTCGGGGAGATGCCTGAACCACTCGGGGTGCTCGTCTACCCATGGGTGATCGGGCGAGGCCTGAAACGCCAGGTCGATCGCCACATCGATGCCCCGGGCCGCTGCCGCCACCACCAGGTCCCGGAAGTCGTCGAGCGTGCCGAGCTCGGGGTGCACCGCGCGGTGGCCGCCCTCGGAGGCACCGATGGCCCACGGGCTCCCGGGGTCCCCACTTCCCGCTCGGGTCACGCCGTCGCGCCCCTTGCGGCCCGTCCGGCCGATGGGGTGGATCGGCGGGAGATAGAGCACGTCGAACCCCATGTGCGCCACGTAGGGCAGCCGAGCCCGGACATCGGCGAACGTGCCGCTGCGCGCGTGGTCGGGGGAGGCCGAGCGAGGGAACATCTCGTACCACGTGCTGAAACGGGCCCGCTCCCGGTCGGCGGCCACCGTGTAGATCTGCGACGTGACCGACTGGTCCGGGTCGGACCAGCGGGACATGAGGTCGCCGAACTCCTCGGAGAAGATGAGATCGCCGAGGGTGGAGACGCCCGACCACCGGAGGACCTCATCGGACACGGCGCTCTCGAGACCGCTCGCTCGGGACCTCAGTTGCTCCGAGACCACCGACAGCGTGCGCTGGTCGGAGCTCGTGGCGCGCTGGGCGGCCAGGTCGATCAGCCCGGCACCGACCAGGAGCTCCACGGCCACGTCCTGACCCGCGTCCAGCCTCACCCGAAGGTCGCGGCGCCAGGTGAGGAAGTGATCGACTCGGGCGTGTACGACGAAGCGGTAGTGGCCCATCGTCTTGACCGCGAACTCCGCGCGCCAGCGATCGTTCCCGATGGGTGCCATAGAGACCGACGACCACTGGTGATCTCCGTCGTGCCGGAAGCGAAGGCCGCAGGTGAGGACGTCGTGGCCGTCGGCGAATGCGTCCGCCTCGACGACCACGGTGTCACCCACGGCAGCCTTGGCCGGTCGCCGTCCGCCGTCGACCTGTGGGCGGACCGAGGCGACTACAGGGCGCACGCGGCTCGCCGGAACGAGGTGAGAGCGACCCTCATCCTCGTTTCCTTCGGTGCGCGCTGATTCGGGATCGGCGCTGCGAGGAGCAGCGCGGCCTGTCGCCATTCGTCGGATACCACCTCTCTCGCCAGCCCTCTTACCGATCCGAGCCAGCTACAAACGAATTGCGTCGAAAGCCGGCCCTCCAATGCCCCATTGCCTGTGGTGCGTACGCAGCCAATTCTACTGTCGCCAGGGCTGGGAGTTGCGCCACCCTTTCGGCACGTAATGGTGCGTTCCCCTCGGACGCAGGGGTCTCAACGGTGGGATCGGGCCCCCAACCTGGCCGCCTGGCACCCGAGTCCCGGTGTTTTCCGCGGCACCGGTGCGGGTAGGGCTACGAGTAAATTGTCGGTGCGTTGAGAACGTCCGTCGACATTGTCAGTGCGTTGAGTAGGACCGGGTCACATGGAGGACGGTCGCGATGTTGGGTCTAGGAAGTCCCAGGCGTCCTAGCGTGAACCACGTCGAGAGCGGCAGCGGGCATGGGGGGGCGGTCGGGCAGCGCGCCCTGGTGGCGATGGCCGAGGCAGCCAGGAGGGCGCGCGAGGCGTCGGACCCGACAGGCGTGGTGGGCTCCGAGGAACCCATCGTCGTTGCAAGGGGGTCCGAGGCGCCCCCGGCCGCTACCTCGCCTCAAGCGGACGAGACGGCCCGCGACGTCCGGCAGGGGCGCGGCCTTCGGGCGGCGGTGCTGTCCGTGGCCCTGCTGGTGCTGCTGGCGGCGACCGTGCTGGCGATCACCCTCGCCACCCGAGAGAGCCCCGTTTCGTCGCCCGTCAACGCCCGTGCGGCCCCGGGGCGCCCGGCACGTTCGCCGGGTCACTCGAGCCGCCCGGCACCAACGGGGCGCCGTTCGACGCCCACCTCGTCGGCCCCGCTCCCCTCGTCGGTACCGCCCACCTCGTCGGCCCCGCCCACCTCGACGGTACCCGCAGCTGGGGGAGGTGTCCCGGTTCTGTCGGCGCTCAGTCCGTCGACGGGAGTGGCCGGCCAAACGGTGGTCATTTCCGGAGCCAACTTCATCAGTGCCGACGGCGTCGTCCAAGCGCGCTTCGGCGGTCAGTTGGCGCCGACCGCCTGCCCGGTCCAGACGTCCTGCACGGTCACCGTGCCGGCGATGACCGGCTCGCCGGCGTCCGTGCCGGTCACCGTCACGACGGACGGCGGGACCTCGAACCCGCTGACCTTCACCTTCGGGTGAGTCGCCGAGCGCTACCCATGCGAACGGCACTCCCCCGCGTGAAACTCGCTGACGCGACCGCCCGCGATCTCCACCTCGCCGAGGGGAAGGCCGTCCATCCCCCATACGGTGTAGGTACCCTCCACCAATTCGGGATACACGCCGGCGATGAACTCACGGTCGGCGGCCCGCCTTCTGCGGATCATGGTGTGCATGTGGTGTGACCGAGGAAGGCCCGCCGGCGTCACATCGATCTCTAGCCCCAGGCACGCTTCCTGCGCGTACAGGACGAGGGCGCCGACGTCCCCGCCGATGTCGAGGACCAGCGACTCGGCCGGCCCGGCGAGCGGCCCGTCATCGACGTACGGTGCTTCGGCGTTGCCGTGGGAGTGAGCGGTGCCAGGAGAGGGATGGCTGTGCGTCGTCAGGTTCATGTTCACGCCCAACTCTCTACAGCTCGGGGTTCGGGTTGTAGGCGGGCGTGCCCGGCGGGTTGGAGAAGCCCCCGTGCGGATCGGCCAGATACGGGAAGTGAGCCTGATACGACCGTGGGCTCGCCGAGACGCCCTGGTTCACGACTGCCACGTCGGGGTCGGGCGTGAAGGTGGGATCGACCAGGGGGATCGTCGCTCCGGCGACGGCCTTCAGGGCGATGGTGACCACGTCGTCGGTCGGGCGACGGCCGTTGGGAAAACCGGCCAGGTCGTTGCCGAGGAGTCCGAGGTTGCTCGTCCCAGGCTGGGTGCCGTCGGTCGAGGTGGGCGCGATCCCCATGTTGAGGCGAAGCATCTCGGCGACCACCTGGCCGCCCTGATAGGTCCCTTGACCGAAGGCGGGACCGATGACGCTGCCGGGAATGCCGGTGGCGAAGATGGCCACCAGATCGGCGCGTGGCTTGGTGTACGCCGCCAAGGCTGGGAACGCGCCGGGATAGAGGACAGGGAGCAGGCTCTGCAACTCTGGATGCTCCACCGCGGCAGCGAATTGGCTGTCCTTGACCGGTGGCTGGCTGTTGAAGTAGTCCTTGGAGGCCATGGGGACGACCACCTCGTTCACCAGCGGGTTGCCCAAGCGTGACACCTGGTCGTACGGTCCGGTCGCCTGGGTCACACCGGTCGTCGGGTTGAAGATTCGCACGGTCTGGCGCCTGGCGGTGGTGTAGACACCGACCACTGCGTGGGGGTCATTGGCGCCCATGGTCAGTGCGGCCCCGTCCGCGGTCAACGAGCTGATAGGGATCTGCAGGGCGATGCAGTGGACGTTCTTGTCGGCCAGTGAGTTGATGCCCGTGGCGTTGGCGCCGGGGATCAGCTGATGGCTCGAGATCGGCCTCAGGTCGCCCAGGTCGAAGATGGACCCGAGGTCCACGAAGAAACCGTCCGCGCGCTGGCCGGCGAAGACGGTGAGGCCGCCGGGCAGCCGGTAGACGGCGGGAGCCGAGAGCTCCTGGTAGTTCGGAGTGGAGCGGATGCCGACATTGCAGGGGGGGCATGCGAACACTCCCCCGCTGCCCCACGGCGGGTTGATACGCGTCGCCGTCGAGCACCCCGTGGCGGGATCGGTCTCGATCATCGTCAGGGTGTACGTCTGCCGGCGGTTCCAGGTGGAGCTGTAACCGCTCATCGGCGAGTAGGTGATCGGTCCCGTGTTGTAGAGGAACGTCGACGGATTCAGAATTGTCGTGGTGAACTGGAACTGGTACGTGATGGATGGGATGCCGGTGCCGGTGTTGTCGATGTGGATCTCGTAGAGGACATCGTCACCCACAGGCGGTGCCGTGCCGATGACGGTCTTGGCGCCGAACTCGAAGAAGTTGGGCCCGCCATCGGGATCCTGTAGGGGTACGTAGTTGGCCAGGATCGTGACGGTGTCGGGCGCGTCGGGGCTGACGAACGCGTACAGATCCGTACTGTCGGCGGCCGGATCTTTCGCTATTGAGGGTGCTTCTTTGTGGGATGACATGATCAGTTCACCTCGTGGTGAGTAGGGAGAGTCTCGGTCAGTTGATGGGCCTCAACGAGTGGCGTTGAGGAGTTCCTGGGCCAGGGCCTGGTTGGTGTAGTCGATGTGCTTTGTGCCGACGAAGAGCGAGATCTGCCCCGCCCGGGCGTCGACGACGTGCGCGACGATGTCCGAGCCGTCCAGAATGGGGGCGTCGGGAGATGTCGGCTTTGGCGGCGTTTCGTCGGCTCCGCTGGTGCCGGCGAGCAAGCTCATGCCGCCGGCGGCAACGACTCCTGTGGCCGCGGCTCCGATGGACGCGGTCCTGAGAAAATGACGGCGGCTGATGCTGTCCATGTCGTGCTCCTTGCGATAGCAGTTGGTGCGTTCGAAAACCGGACCGGTCTCCTCTGCGGTATCCGCCCGGCGCGGCCTACCGATAGACATTCGGCACGCTCGGGCAACCCGGATGCCGCTATCTCGAGATTCCGCGACGCCGCGGATCGACGGCGGCTCAGACGCTGTGCAGGAAGATGGCGAGGAGAATCGAGCGCGATCGCCGCCACGGCGATCGCCGCCCTCGTCCGGTCGACACGGCGAAGGAGGTGGGTCCGGTGGGATCGCCTCGCCGAACGGGGGGGCGGCAGCGCCTCACCTGGCGCTTCGTCGGGATGTGCGCTCGCCTGGTGCTCTACGTAGCGCAGACGCTTCTCCTCGACCGTTTTCATCTGCGGGCCGTAGTCCCACACCACCGCCGAGCGCCGCATCTGGCGCAGCGTCGTGGTGGCACCGTTCCAGTCCTGCAGCAACTGGTGGCATGTGGGACAGTCCTTTGCCGTCACCCTGCTTCGCCGTCTGCCCCAATCGAATCGAGAAACCTCAGGACGTCGAGCGTCTTCGGGTCATCTGCTCCGAGGACGCGCTGGCGCACGTGGAGCACGTGCCGCAACAGCCGGGACGCCCCGTGGAGATCGTGGAGATCGGTGAGAGTCGAAGCCAGGTGGAGTTGGGCCAGCAGCGCCTGGTCACTCTCCCCGTCCCCTCCCTCGTCATAGCCCGAGACGACCTGTTCTTGGAGGGATCGGGCTTCATTCAGCTTTCCGAGCTTCTTCGCCACGCTGGCGCTCCACGCCAAGGCCGTCAGCGTCTGGGGATCGCTCCGACCGAGGTCACGGGTTCGGCCCTCGACCACATGGGCCAGTAGCGCTTCGGCTTCCTCGCTTCGATCCAGCGTGGTCAGGCACGTGGCCAACTTCCACTCCGCGCTCAGGGTGGTCTCGTCCTCGGGCCCGAGCTGCCGACGGACGGCGGCCACGATCCGCTCTCGCATCTGCAGCTCCTCGGTGACCCGGTCCTGTCCCGCCAGTTGGTTCGCCACCTCGACCATGGCCTTAATCGAGATCGGCGAGTCGGCGCCGTTCTTGCGGATCGACCAGCTGAGCACGTCCTGTGACTGCTGCAGTGCTTCGTCGGGTCCGGGAACCATGGTCTGCGCGGCGCGCTGCGCCCAGCCCATGACCTTGCCCTCTGTCGCACGGCTCGAATCCGGATGTCGCTTACGACGCCAGGCCATGAAGCCCAGCGTAGGACGGCGTCACGGTTGGAGGCTCAACTTCCGTGACTGCCCAGCCGCATGAAGATCGAGAGCGCCACGACGACGGCGGCGATGCCACCCCCGAGATCGAGGGCCCGGCCACCGCTCGGCGAATCCACGACCACCTCGACGAAGGCAACCGAGAGCACCAAGACGATCATGACGATGATCCGCCCTTTGAGGTCGTTGAGGTCGCTCATCTCAATCCAGGCCGGGATCCGGGCGTCCCTAGCGGAATGGACCCTCCCGATGAACAGCTCGTAGAGCCCGATGGCGGAGATGAGCAGCGTCGCCCCTATCAGGAAGAGGTCGACGTCGAGGAAGAACAGGCCGATCTGGTGGCCGACCGGGATGGGACGATCGACGATCTGGCGGACGGAGTGGGCGAACACGATCGTCCCGTAGACGAATGCGCCGAGAGCGGCCAGGAGCAGGATCACCACGGGGATGTAGACGATGCGGAGCGACTGCGCCAGGAGCCGACCGGCCCTCTCGTCGGGGGTTCGCTGCCCCGGGTGGGGTCCGCCGGCCGGCTCCCCACCGACGGGGTCGGATGGTGGACGGGAGGGCTCGGGCACAGCAGGCACGCTAGCCAACCGATCCGGCGCATCGCACCGGCGGGCCGCCCGATCGGGTGCCCGGGGCCCCGGGCCTCGGGTGGGCGTTCAGTCGCTGATCTCGGTGCTCAATCTGCGGAGAACCTCGTCGACCACCTCCGAGGTGGATTGGCCTCCGCCGAGGTCGAAGGTTCGTATCCCGTCGGCGGCCACGCGCAGGGTGGTGCGGCGGATGGCGCGGGCCGCGACGGCGACCGCGGCCCCTCCCTTCTGGGCGGCGTGGTCGAGTACGGCCGCACAGGCGAGCAGCATGGCCATCGGGTTGGCGACGTTCTTTCCCGCCAGCGAGGGCGCCGTTCCGTGCGGAGCCTCGGCCATCGCCACCACGGGGCGCAGCTCGAGGTCGAGGGCCAACAGCACCGATTCGGCTCCGGCGATCGAACCGAACAGTGCCAGCACGAGATCCGACAGGCAGTCGCCGTCCCGGTTCAGGGCCGGTATCACGAGGCTTTGGTCTCCGGCCTCGGTCAGGAGCCCGGCGTAGGCCGCGTCAATGAGGATGGGACGGTAGGGCACGTCGGGATGGCGGGCGGCGGCAGCGTCCATCTCCTCCTTCAGCATCCCCTCATAGGTGGCCGAGACCGTCCATTTCGGGCCGCCGTAGACGCATGCACCTTGAGCGGCCGCCGTCCTGAACGAGAACTCGGAGACCTCTCGGCAGAGCCGGCGCTCGATCCGCTCGGTCCGCCAGGCTCCTTCATCGGGTCCTCCGGGTACCCCGATGCGGCCCTCCTCGGCTCCGTACGCGTCGCCCACGGCCATGCGCACCACCACGATCGGGTGCACCACGGGAGCCAAGGGAGACACCCCGGGAATCCGCCTACCGGTCCGGACGATCACCGACCCGCCG
This sequence comes from uncultured Acidimicrobiaceae bacterium, assembly GCA_963779735.1. GTDB lineage: Bacteria > Actinomycetota > Acidimicrobiia > Acidimicrobiales > RAAP-2 > Bog-473. The sequence goes on along the minus strand of CAVZZJ010000004.1, from coordinate 826,571 downwards.
ACGCCTTCGCGCAGGATCCGGTTCGGGCTCCCGACGTCTCCAATCCCCTCCGGGGTGATGGTCGCGGCCTTGAGTCCCAGCCCGCAGTGGCGCATGGCCTCGGCGGCGTCCCGTACCACGGCGTTGGCCGTCCTTCGCCGGTTCTCCAACGAGAGGTCGAACCGGATCAGCTCGCAGTCGATGCCGACCACCGCCGGGTCGAGCACACGGAGCGCTTGCTCCAGCAACTCCTGCCCGGTCTCGTCCCCCTCACAGACCACGAGCTGTACGGGCGACGTCACGGCGCTCAGGGTGGCACGGATGGCTCGGGTTCGCCAACACGGCCGGCTCGTGCGCTCACCACGGTGCGCGACGCTTGGTTCAGCGGGCGGAGAGCACGACCTCCAGCAATGTTCCGAGACCGGCCACGATGAGCGAGAAGCTCAGCACGATGGCCGTGACCTTGACCACTCCCCTGTGGCGAGGGGCCCATTCCTCCTCCTCGTCGTCCTCCATCTCCCACCACTCCCTCTCGACCGGTTCCCGGTCTTCGAGCGGCCGGGGCTCTCGGGTCGCGAGGTATCCGATGGCAGGGGCAAGCCCCACGGGGTACACGGGGTGCGGCGGTGTCGGCAGGTGTCCCTGCATGAAGAGCGAGGCTATACCCTGCCGACACGATCCGGGCCACCGGGCGCCGCTCGACCGGGTCGGCGACATGGCCGCGGCTAACGACTAAGGGGCGGGAACGCCTGCCGCCGCGCTGAGCTCGGCGATTCGCCAGCTGCCCGGTGGGCGGCCCTCGCGGGCTGCCTCGAGCGCCAAACGCTGGAGGAGGGCGTTCACCGGCGTGGGAACGCCGTGGAGGGCACCGAGGAGGACGATCTCACCGTTCAGGTACTCCACCTCGATGGAGCCTGTCCCTCGAGCCAGGCTCTGCCAGCTCGATCCTCCGCTCCACCCGCCGGAAGCGGTGTTGCGCATCTGTAGATGACCCGCCCGGTGGGCACGATCCTCCTCGGCCGTCGCCACCGGGATCCCGGCCGCCTGCAACACCGCTTCGCCCTCCCGTTGGGCCTCTTTCGCCAGCGCGCTGTCGCGGCCATCGCGCCCGCACAGGGCGTCCGCCGCATTGGACAGGTTCTGGAGGAGCTTGCGGTACTTCCAACGCATGATGTCCGGCCGCGCCACCGACAGGAAGGTGGAGGCGCCGAGCGCGGCGGCCATGCCCCGAGCCGTGTCATCGACCCCGTGGGGGTAGCGACCGAGATCGAGCAGCCCGCTTACCGGAGCGGAATGGGCCTGAATCACCCCTGGTCTCAGGTGGGTGGCCGGGCACACCACGCACATGGCGTAGGTGTTGGGGAAGCGCCGCACGACGCGGCGCTCGTTCTCCACACCGTTTTGCATGCAGACGATGGGCGTATCGAACGGAGCGACCGCCACCAACTCGGCCAGCACCTGCTCGGTTTGCTGCCCTTTCACACCCAGGAGGACGATCGTGTCGGGGCTCCACTCCACCGCCGCCGGCTGCGTCACGACGGGAATGGACAGGGTGACGGTCTCCGCGGGCGACTCGAGCACCAGCCCCGCCGTCAGCGCCTCTGCGTGGGCACCGCGCGCGATCAGGGTGACGTCCAATCCCTGTTGATGGAGTCGCGCCCCCACCAGCCCGCCGATGGCGCCGGCACCGTACACGACAACACGCATGCCCTCACTCTCGCGCGCCGGCCATGCCAAGCTCTAGCGGTGACCACGGTCAACCCGCTTGCGAGTGCCACCGCCCTCGGTGGAGCGGTGGCGAACGCACCCTTGCGCCTGCTGCACGATCTGGCCGCTCCGGCACGCGCCGATCTGGCCCACACGGTCCGCCGGTCCATCGGCCTCGGACGAGCGCCGGTGGCCGTCTCCACGGACCCGGCCGAGTCCTACCTGCCGCCCGACGGGGTGGCCCGGATGGTCCACGCCGATCTCCCCGCCATGTTGATCGGCGGCCTCGAGCGCGCTGTTGCTCCAGACGCTCCACCCCCTGGCCATGGCCGGCGTAGCCGAGCACTCCAACTACCAGGCGGACCCGTTGGGGAGGCTGCGACGTACGGCACACTTCGTCGGGACCACCACGTTCGGCACGGTGCGGGAGGCCGAGGATGCGATTGCCCAGGTGCAGCGCGTGCATCGCCGCGTGAGCGGGATCGCGGCCGACGGCCGACCCTATTCGGCGGACGACCCCGATCTGGTGACGTTCATCCATGCGGCCGAGACGTGGAGCTTCTTGGAGTCCGCGCGACGCTTCGGCCCACGCGACCTGACCCCCGAGCAGTGCGATCGGTACTACGTGGAGATGGCCCCCGTGGCGTTGGCCCTCGGCGCCGAGTGGGTGCCGCGCTCCGCCGCAGACGTGGACGGCTACTTCCGCCGCCTTCGGCCCCATCTCCACGCCGGCCCGCAGGCGCTTCAGGCGCGCGACTGGTTGCGGCGTGGCGTGGCCCGGCGTCCCAACGAGCACGCCGTCTATGTGGTGCTGCTTTCGGCGGCCATCGGGGTCCTGCCTCGCTGGGCTCGCTCGGAGTTGGGCCTCTCTGCTCCCGGCCCGCTCGATCTCCTGCTCGACACCGTCGCTGTCATTCCGCTCACCCGGGCGGTGTCGGCCGGCCTGCGTTGGATGGCCGCGCCCCGGTAGGGCCGGCCAGCGTCGTGCTTACCCTCCTCAGCGGGGCGCCAGGCCCCAGCGGCCCGACCACTCGCGGCCCGGTTCGAGCACGAGGAGGTCCTTCCCGGTACGCAGCGCGTTGGGGGGACAGGTCATCGGCTCTATGGCCACCGCCCGGCGTCGTCGGGACGGCTCGCCGAGCGTGTCTCCCGTGTAAACCATGAGGTAGACGAACCCCGGATCGGCCCACAGTTCGACGCCGGCTCTGCCGCTGGGGTCGTCGAGGCTCGCCCAGGCCCGGCCGTCCGTGTCGCGGTCCAAGGTGGTGAAGGCGGTATCGAGCACGGTGGTCCCGACGGCGCGCGCCATGGTGAAGTCCCGCTCCGTCCCCTCCACCGCCGTCAGCCCTCCGGTCGGCACCCCCCTGGCGTCCAGGTCGACCGTGTGATGGGCCGGGAGGTGAAGGATCGCCCCGTCGACCTTCTCGGACCCCGCGAACAAGTAGGGGTGAAACCCGAGGCCGAACGGTATGGGGCCGCCGTCGGTGCTGTGCGCCGTCGTGGTGACGCTGAGTCCCTCCCGGCCGACGTGGTACTCCATCTCGAGAAGCAACGAGAAGGGATAGCCCGGGGACGGGTGTAGCTGCAGCCTCAGCGACAGCTGGTTCTGGTGCCGGGTCTGCAGCGTCCATGGCAGCCAACGCACCAGGCCGTGGATGGCGTTGCGCCGCTCGGGCTCATCGAGCGCCGCCTGGGCCCGTACCCCGTTGAACTCGTAGCGGCCGTCGGCCAGCCGGTTGGGCCACGGGGCGAGCACCTGTCCCCGCCCGCTGTGGGACCATTCGTGCGGCCCGAAACCGTCGATGACAGGTGTCGGCCCGACGTTGTAGCTCCGCAGGGTGGCGCCGACCTCGCAGACCACGACGTCGTGGTCACCGTGCCCGATGCGCCACTGCTGTCCGGTGGGCGAGGCGACGGAGATCCGGGGCGAGAGAGGACGCATGGTGCGCTGAATTGAAGCAGACCGGGGAGGGCGAGGAGGCCGACGGTGCGTGACAGGGCGCCAATCGCGCCGCGAAGAGACCGCGACGCGTCCCCGCCGCGATCGGCCCCGGGCCCGTCGGACGGTAGGGTGCGGAGCCGTGAGGGTGCTGGTGACCAACGACGACGGGGTGGACGCGCCGGGGTTGGCTGCCCTGACCAGGGCGCTCCTTGGCTGGGTCCGGTCGTCCGCCGCTTCGGGCGGGCCCCTCCACGAGATCGTCGTCGTGGCGCCCAATTCGAACTACAGCGGGGCGGGCGCAGCCGTGGGCTCGGTCTCCGACGACACCACGATCGCCTACCGCCGGGCCACCGTCAGTGGGGCGGAGGGCGTCGATGCCTACGGTCTCGACGCCTCCCCCGCCCTCTCGGTCATCGCCGGCTCCCTCGGAGCCGTCGGCCCCAAACCCGACCTCGTGCTCTCCGGCATCAACCACGGTGTGAACGTCGGCCGCTCCGTCCTGCACTCGGGGACGGTGGGCGCGGCGCTGACGGCATCGCAGCTGGGGATCAGCGCCCTGGCCGTTTCGTTGCGGTCCGGGGTGTCGCCGGCCCCGTGGGAGTCGGCGGCCGATCTCGCGGTCGCCCTCCTGCCGCTGCTTGCCGGTGCGCCGGCGAGCACCGTGCTGAACCTGAACGTCCCCTCGCTGCCGCTCCACGAGATCCTCGGGCTGCGCTGGGCTCGCGTCGGCGGGTCGGGTCTCATAAAGTCAGCTGCCGGGAGCGGCGGTTGGGACACACCCAATCGACCGGAGATGGAGGGTCCGGCCGCCGCCGAGGCGGCGCGGGCAACCATGGAGGATGGACAGGCCCAGGAGGGCGAGATCGTGCTCAGCGTCGGGTCGCCCTTCCCGGGCTCGGGCGAGATCGGCCTGGCCGACCCCGACGAGGACGCCACACTGGTGGTCCGAGGCTATGCCGCGCTCACCGCGCTGCGGGGACCGAGGTCGGACGACGATCCCGAGCTCTTCGGCCTGCTCGACAAGGGTCTGGCGGCGGCCTTGCGGCCTCTCGGCCTGGCCGGCTGACTCCTCGCCGTCTCGCCCATCGCCCTCGCTCCCCCGGCGCCACGCACGCCGCTCAGTCGTCGCCCGCGTCGGGCGCCCGGCGGCGGCGCTTCACCTCCGACCGGCGTCGCTTGTCCTCCACCCGGCGGATCTGCGAGCCCTTCGTCGGCCGCGTCGGTCGCCGGGTGGGATCGACCCTCAGTCCCTCGGCCAGCCGGGCGGCCAGGCGCTCGAGGGCCAGCTGCCGGTTGCGTGACTGGGACCGCGACTCCGACGCAGCCGCTCGGACAACGGGCCCGTAGCGCTGCAAGAGACGCGCCCGCTGGCGCGGGCCGAGCGATGACGACCCGGCGATCTCGAACTGGACCTCGACACGGCTGAGCGTGCGATTGGCGTGTTGACCGCCCGGACCTCCCGAGGTGGTGGCGCGCCAGGTGATCTCGCTCATCGGGATGGCCAGTGCCTTGTGCACGCGCAGCGCGCTGCCCGGGACGGGCTCCACCGTCGGGCTCTCGACGCCGTCGCTCCGATCCTCGGGCTCCATTGTCTGAGCGTAGGGCCACCCGGTGGTACCTCGGAGTCTCCCCGAGTACCCGACTTCGTGGCTCGGCTAGGTGCCGACCCGGGCCAGGAGGTTCACGGCGTCGCTCGCACCCCGGCCACGGCGGGCGCTCAGGTGGACGCGTCGGTGAACAGGGTCCCCTTGGCGTCGAGCAGGTGGTGGTGGGCCTCGTGGACCGAGTTGCGGGCCAGGCCGGCGACGGTGAAGGTGTAGACCCCGTACTGTCCCCGGTCGTTGATGACGATGCGCGACCACTGCGAGTTCTCGGTGCCCTCGACGATCTCGGCCAGCCGGGCGGCCCGGGCCTCTATGTCGGCGGCCAGGTCCTCTACCTCAAGGCGGTTGTAGGCCTCCCAGACCTCTTGGGGGGGATTGAAGATGGGCACGGTGGGGTTGTCCTGCTCTTTGGCGAGCACCATGCGCTCGCCGTAGACCATGAGGATGTCGCGCACGTGCGCCCCGTACTGCAGGGGGGAGTTGACCCCGGGCTCGGGGATGGCCCGCAGGTACCCCTCGTCGGCCCCCTCCAAGAACTCGCGCCAGCCCGCCGCCAGCTCCACCGCCAGCCCGCCCAGCTCCTCGGGGGGGATCGACGACGGATCGAAGCCGCACTGGGGGCAGGGCTCGTACTGGATCCGGGGCCACTGCCAGCCCTCGCCGCGCGACGCCCGCAGCACCTCGAGGGCGTCGGGCTCGCTCGCGCGCCCGGGCCCGCTTGGCGGTGGCGTCTGGGCGTTGGGCATCGGGTGCAGCCTAGGTCCGGGCGCCGGCCCGGACAATGGCGGCGAGGCAACCAGGCCTGCTGAGGCTCTCGCCGACCTTGTAGCATGGCCGGCGAACACCCTGGGGGTCGATGTGGCGACGATGACCGCGGCGAAGCTGACCGAGACGATCGGCCTCGAAGTGCAGGGTCTCGACCCCGAGCGTCTGTTGGAGGACCAGGAGCTGCCACAGGTGCTGCTGGAGCTCCTCGACCGGCACGGGGTGCTGGTGTTCCACGACCTCTTCCCCGACCCCGAGACCCAGGTGGCCTTCTGCCGACGCCTCGGCGAGGTCGACATGTCGCCCGGACACCACCGGGTTCCGGGCATCTACTGGCTGACCATGGACCGGTCGAAGAACCCCAACGGCGACTATCTGCGCGCCACCTTCGCCTGGCACATAGACGGCTGCACCCCCATGGGCGACGAGTACCCGCTCAAGGCGTCGGTTCTGACCGCGGTCTCCCTCGGTGAGGACGGCGCCGTGACCGAGTTCGCCAGCAGCTACGCCGCCTACGACGATCTCACCGACGACGAGAAGGAAAGTTTCGCGTCGCTGCGGGTGGTGCACACGTTCGAGGCCTCCCAGTGGATCGTGTATCCGGATCCCACTCCGGAGCAGATCGCCCGGTGGCGCACCCGTCCGGCGCGAGAGCACCCGCTCGTGTGGTGTCACCAGAACGGTCGCCGGTCGCTCGTTCTGACACCCACGACCGACTACATCGTCGGAATGGGCTACCACGAGGGGCACGAGCTACTCGACGACCTGGTCCGACGGGCCACCACACCGGACCGGGTCCACCGGCACGAGTGGCGGGTCGGTGACACGGTGATCTGGGACAACCGCGGCGTCTTCCACCGTGCCCTCCCCTACGACGCCGGATCCCGGCGGGAGATGCACCGCACGACACTGCTCGGCGAGGAACCGATCGGTTCCGAGCGGGTCTGACGGCGACCACAGTTCTTTGACCGGCATCCGTTTCGGACTCCTGTGGCCTTTTCGCAACCCTGAGTTCGCGCGCGTCCCGTGGGAGCAGCTCTACCGATCCCACGTCGATCTCATCGTCGACTCCGAACGCCTCGGGTTCGACCACGCGTGGCTGACCGAGCACCATTTCATCGAAGACGGTTACTCGCCCTCGGTGTTCCCGATCGGGGGGGCCGTCGCGGCACGGACCACGCGGATCCGCATCGGAACGTTTCTTCTTCTCCTGCCCCTGCACAGCCCGGTCAGGGTCGCGGAGGACACCGCGACCCTCGATCTGCTCTCCGGGGGTCGCTTCGACCTGGGCGTCGGACTTGGGTACCGCCGTGCCGAGTTCGAAGGCCAGGGCATATCCCCCAGCGAGCGGGCCGCACGGATGCAGGAGGGCCTCACGATCGTCCGACGCCTGCTCAGCGACGAGACGGTCACCATCAACGGCCGTTTCACCACACTGCGTGATGTTCGCATCGCCCCTCCCGCGCTGCAACGGCCGCACCCGCCGATGTGGGCCGGCGGAACGGTGCCCAAGGCGATCGAACGGGCAGCGAGGATGGGCTTCCACTACCTCAACGGTGGCTCGGCCCATTCCGCCACCATTTACGACGATGCGCTGAAGGCGAATGGCCGCGATCCGGCCGACTACCAGATTGCCGCCATGCGCCCGGTCTACGTGGCCCAGACCCGCGAGGAAGCCTGGGCCATTGCCGCGCGCCCACTGCACCACATGGCATCGGGTTACGTGCAGTGGACCGCCGAGGCGAAGGGCGATCCCGACTTCCAGAACGCGACGTCGACGATGCCGACCGTCGAGGAGATGATTCGCTCTCAGTCGTTCGACTTCTTCGGCGAGGAGGCCATCATCGGCACTCCCGAGGACGCCATAGAGCAGATCGAGGACTATCGATCGCGCGGTCGGCTGACCCACTTCGTATGCGCCCTTCCCCTGCCGGGCATGGCACCGTCACAGATCCGAACGGGGATGGAGCTCTTTGCGAGGAAGGTCATCCCCCACTTCTCCGAGTCCTAGCCACCACGGGAGTTGATCCGCCATGAGTAGAGAACAGCCACAGCGTGCACGTCGCAGCGCGGAGGAGGTTCTCGCGATCCAAGACGTCGTCGTTCGCTACGGATTCGTCATCGATGACCGAGCCTGGGACAGGATCGACGAGGTGTTCACCGACGATGCCGTGGTCGACTATCGCGATCAGGGTGCGAACCCGCCGAGCGGGGTCGCTCCCATCGTCGGTCGCGACGAGATCGAGCGGTACTTCCGCGACGTCTTTACGCACCCGTACCAGCACATGATCTTGAACCATCAGATTGAGGACGTCTCCGACGACGAAGTGATCGTCCGGTCGAAGGCCCTCTGTCCGATGCCTGGCCGCATCATCGTCGACCTCGAGTACCGCGATGTCGTCGTCCGTACCCCTCAGGGATGGCGGGTCAGACACAAATCTGTCAAACGCTACAACCGAGATCCGGCACCCTGGGCGGTGGAGCAGCTGGCGGTCTGGAAGTCACGGGGGGCGCAGATCGTCTAGCGAGGCGGCGGGGCGCAGGCTCGTGGAGCGTCGTGGTTCTTCCCGGCTCCTCCCGGCTCCCCTACGTCATCCGGTAGCCGGGATCGCCCGGCGCGAACCCCATCCCGAGGAGCCACCGGGCGTACCGGTCCATCATCACGTCGTACTCGCCGTGTATGGCGTGCGTCGACACCATGGCGATGTCGGCCGACATTCTGCGCAGGTGGTTGTCCGAGCGGTACCCGCTGGTCCCATTGCCGTCGACGAGGTCCCGCAGGGTGTCCCGCACGGTGTGACGCAGGGTCAGTATGTGCAGCTGGGCCCGCGACTCCTCCTCAAGGGTCTGCGGCCGACCCTGGCGGGCGATCAGGATCGCTTCCTCGGTTGCCGCGTCCCGCACCAGATGCATGATCCGCGCCGTCTGGTAGGCGTTCACCCACCGCACTCGCATCAGCGAGCGTTCCTTGCGGGGCGGGCTGTTCTGGCCCGATGAGGTCTCCATCCGCTCGCGCATCATCTCCACGGCGGCGTCGAGCGCACCCACGTACAGTGACGCCGTGCCATAGGTCAACACCGAGAAGGGGAGGCGCATGGCTTCCTCCTCGTGAAACATCCCGTCGTGCTCTGTCGCCGACATCATCTTGCCGAACGGCATGGCTCGGTTCTCCGGGACGACGGCGTCGGCGACCACGATCGTGACGCTCCCGGTGGCCGACATGGCCGCCACGTCCCAGTCATCGACGACCTCGAGTTGCTGGCGCGCCACGATGGCCCAGAAGAGCTCTCCATCGACCATCACCGGCACCAGTGCGTGCGAGGCGTGCAGCATCCCCGTCGCGTAGCCCCATCGGCCGCTGACCCGGAGCCCACCGGCGACCCGTTCGGCGGTGCCGGGGGGCGAGAGGATGGCGGCGGTGCGCACCGAGGCCCGGTCGGCGAAGAGCTCCTCTTGGACGTCGAGGGGATAGCGGCAGAGGAGCCAGTTGTGCAAGTTGTAGAAGCCGGTGACCCAGGCCGTCGAGACATCGCCGTGGGCGACGACCTCAATCACCTTGTTGAGCTCGTGCGGCCCCAGCCCGGGGCCGCCCCACCGTTTGGGCACGACGACCGAGAAGAGGCCCGCGGCTTCCATGTCCTCGACGAGGTCGTCGTCCATACGACGGGCCAGCTCCATCTGCCGCGCCAGTGTGCGGATCCGCGGCACGAACCCACGCGCCGTCGCCTCGAGCTCGGGCGCTTCCGCCGGCCCGCCCGCCCCCGAACCTTGTTCGACGACCTTCATGGCACCCCCACGGTGTTAGTCGATTGCCTAACCGCAACGAATGTACTCAGGCCACCGGGTCGCCGCAAACCTCCCGCTGTCCGACGCCGCCACCGATCGCTCTTATGCACTTGACTAAGGCTACGCCGGGTGCTGCACTACACGAGTGGCCCCGTCCTGGTGCCGTTGCACAACCTGAGGCGAACCGACGATGAAACGTGGGGGGGTCCGACGACGACCTGTGACATCGAATGAGCAGTGAGATCGAATGAGTTGCGACTTCGATGCCGTCGACTACTTCACCGAGCCCTCGGTCGTCGACGACCCCTACCCGTACTTCGACTGGCTGCGGAGCCAATGCCCGGTGCACCACCACGCCACACGCAACGTGGTGACCATCACGGGCTACGCAGAGGCCATTGAGGTGATGCGCGACAACGATGCGTACTCTCGCTGCAACACCGTCGGGGGCCCGCTGCCGGGGCTGCCGGTCGAGCCCAGCGGCGACGACATCACCGAGCTGATCGAGCGGTATCGCCACCTCTATCCGCTCAGCGACCACGTCGTCACGCTCGATCCGCCGGAGCACGAGAGGCACCGTCACCTGCTCACGCGCCTCATCACCCCGAGACGCCTCCGGGAGAACGAGGAGTTCCTCTGGCGGCTGGCCGACCGGGAGATCGACACGTTCCTCGTGCAGGGTCGCTGCGAGTTCGTGCACGGCTATGCCGAGCCGTACGCCACGCTCACGATCGCCGACATCCTCGGGGTGCCCGAGAGCGACCACGCCAAATTCCGCGACGCGTTCGACACGCCGGTGTTGGGCAACATCGACGGGTCGCAGTACTCGGGTGGCCACGTGACACACCTCGAGGGGTGGTTCACCGAGTACATGGAGGACCGCCGGCGCAGTCCCACCGACGACACCCTCACCAAGATCGCCCATCGCCACCTTCCCCGACGGCTCGACGCCCGAGCTCGCCGAGGTCGTCTCGCTGGCAACCTTCCTGTTCGCCGCCGGACGGGGCACGACAGTCCACCTGCTCGCCGCCGCCCTCCAGTTCCTCGCCGAGGATCCCGAGCTGCAGGCGGACCTGCGCGAGGACCGGCGGAAGATCCCGAACTACGTCGAAGAGGTGCTCCGGCTGGAGAGCGCCATCAAGGCGGACTTCCGGCTGGCGCGCAAGCGCACCGACCTCGCCGGTGTCGACGTCCGGGCTGGTGCGACGGCGATGATGCTGCTCGGTGCCTGCAACCGCGACCCGCGGCACTTCGAAAACCCGAACGCGCTCGACGTCGGCCGGCACAACGCACGGGAGCACATCGCCTTCGGGCGGGGCATCGGTGCATGTCCTGGCGGGCCACTGGCCCGCGCCGAGGCCGTGGTGACCCTGAGCCGCGTGCTCGACCGCATGGCCGGCATCCGGATCTCCGAGGAGCACCATGGACCACCGGGGGAGCGGCGGTACCGCTACGACCCCACCTACTCCCTGCGCCGGATCAGCGAGCTCCACCTGGAGTTCACGCCGATCGGCTGACCCGCAGCGGCCCACGCCGGTCCGCGGGCCGGGCGCGACGCCCGATGCTGGAGGTCCCTCGGTGATCAGCGACGGGCCTGGCGCCGCCGCCGGCGACGCTCGCCCTCCACCTCGCCGATCAGCCGTTCGACCACGGCGACCGCGTGGGCGTGACCGAGGTTCAGGTCGTAGGAGTCCTCCTCCAACAGAAAGCGGGACACGCCGTCCATGAACAACATGACCGCCTCCGGCGGCCATCGCTCGGTGTCGACCCCGTAGTCCGCGAGGACCCTCGACAGCCCGTCGAACTGCATGCGCCGGAACCGCACCGAGAACGCCTTCATCTCGGCCTTGATCGCCTTGCGATGCTTGCCGAGCGCGAGGAACTCGAGGTTGAGGGCCGTGTTCGTCTGGTCGCGGATCAGGTCCCAGAGGGCCCACAGGGGCTGCTCCGAGGCGAGCGCCACCGCCTGGCACTCCAGCATGCGGGCCGCCCGGCGGCGGAACACCTCCACCAGGAGGCTGTCCATCGGCCCGAAGTAGTAGTAGACGAGCCCGGCGTTGACGCCCGCCTCGGCCGCCACCCGCCGCGACGTTACGGCGGCATACCCGTCGCTCAGCATCAGGCGCTCGGTCGCTTCGAGCAGGGCCGTCCGGGCGTGCGACTCCTCAGCGTCGTTTGGCTGGGACGATGCCATGTCTGAGACCTCCACCTGCCAAATCGCGCTGCCCGACCCGGCCCGCCATTGTCGCGCGCAACCCGGCCGATCGCCCATCCCTGCGGGCGACCCCGTGGTTTCGCTCCTCGCCTTTGCGCGCCGAGACCGCGCACGCCACCATTCCCCCATGCCCGACCGACAGCGCATCGCCGCCTATGGACTGTGCGTCGATCCGCAGGGCCGCGTGCTGCTGACCCGTGCGGCTCCCTCACTGAGCCTGCGGGGACGTTGGTTCCTGCCTGGTGGGGGCGTGGACCACGGTGAGCATCCGACCGATGCCTTGCACCGGGAGATGGAGGAGGAGACGGGGCTGACGGTGGTGCTCGGCCCCCTGCTCGACGTGCTCTCCGACGTGCGCACTCTTCCCGACGGGACGAACCTGCACACCGTCCGGATGATCTACCGGGTTTCCTTGTGGACGGGCTCACTGCGGGCGGAGCAGAACGGGACCACCGACGCCGTCCGATGGGTCGGGCGGGACGAGCTGGCCACCCTCCCCCTGGCCCACTATGTCGGCGACGTGGTCGACCGCCACCTCTGAGGGCACGGACCCTGCCGGGAGGACGCCTTCGTCAGCCCGATGGGGTCGTCGAGCCGCAGAGCTCGCTCGTGTAGGCGTCGAGCACCTGCAGTGCGGCCTGCACCTTGGGTGTCCCTTCGGCCGCCGTGACACTCTTTTCGTACTGGCCCAGGCTCTTCGCCTTCGCGACGACGTTCCTCAAGGTCGCATCGAGCTTCAGGGCAACCGCCGCGGCCGCCTTCACCGTCCGGGGAGCGCCCTTCAGGTACACGCCGGCGAACTGCTTCTCGGCGTCGGACTCCTGACTGGCCGTCGAGACGAGGGCCTTCTTGCCCGCCGTCCACTTCCCGGTCTCCAGCAGCTTGGTGAGCTTCGCATTCGCCTTCGTCTGCTTGGTCTCCTCGGCCTGGTAGGCCTGGCAGATCGACGTCTTGTCGGCCGCGGGCGACGCCGTTGCCGCCGGCCAGAGGGTCGCGGCCACAACGAGGGCCGCTAAGCCCGTACCTGCCAATACCCGTTGCAGCATTGATCCCTTGCGTTTTCTGCCGAGCATTGCGGAGCACACTATTGCAGATGTGTTCGTCCGCCCCACGTCGGCCTCCACCCCTGGGTGGAGGTTCCGACCAACGGCTCCGCCCCGGGAAGCCACCCCCGGGCCGATTCGTTTTTCACCCACGCGTGTGACGGTTGAGGTGTACCCCACACGAAAGGTGACAACCATGCCAACCGATGTCCTCATCATTAATCCTCATCATTAATCTGGCCTGACCGACGCGAAGGTGATTCACAGGCAGCTCCAATACGGCGCTGCGGTGAGTGCCAGCTGGGCGGGTAATAGAAGGACGATGGATCCGTTGGTCATCGAGTCGTGTCACAGCACCTGGCTCTTCGACACAGACCATCGTCGTTTCCGTCGCATCCTCAAGGGCATCGGCGCCGAGGAACTCCCGGTGGTCACCGAGTGGCGGCCGTACCACGCGCTCGAACTCGATCCCCGCTCGGAGACGTTCACCGTGCTGCTCAATGCCGATGGGACCCGACGGCTGTGCTCCTGGCGCCACACGCACGACTGCGTCGAGTGTGGAGGCCACGAGACGACCGAGCTCTCGCTCGACGAGCTGCGGCGCGCTACACGCGGTATCGGTTGAGCCGCCTGGCGCGGTGCAGGCCCCCGTCGCCGCGTGCCGACCTTCCTAACAGGGGACGCACGATCCACCATGCGAGCACGCCGAGCACCACGATGACGGCGATCACTATGGTGATGTAGAGGCGGGTACGGAGAGGTCCACTCAGCACGTCGAGCACCGACACCGACGCCGCGCTGAACCCGTTGTCCTTGTGTGTCTCGTTGACCGTGGCCGTGTGCAGGGCGCCGAGGAGGCCGAGCAGAACGGCGCACGCCACAACGGTGCCGATGGCAAGACCGAGCCCGGCGATCCTTCGACGTCGAGCGAGGAACAACGCCAACAGTGCGGCGGCGGCCGCGCTCACCGGCAGGATCCACTCGAGGTTGATGGCATCGTGGGCGATCCGGCTGACCGTCGCCACCCGTGATGTAGGGACCAGGGTCACCGCCACCGGTGGCGGCGTCACCGTGGAGGACAGCTGGTCCAACGCCCCGTGGTCCTGCGCGCGAAGCGCTGCGACGGCCGCGTCGACGGCCGGAGTGAGATTGACCACCACCGGCTCCCCCTGGCCGAGCTGCCCGGTGGACAGTGCGTGGACCGTCGGATACGCCGAGCGGAGGGCGGCCGTCCAGATCGCGGGGAACGACGGCCCCCCGACGAAGGTTGCTACCCCGGAGCGCACCAGCGCGGTCGAGACCGGATCCGGGCTCTGTCCGTCCAAGGAGAGCAGGGAGGAGGTGACGTCGTCCGTGACGGTGGTCGCCACCGTCTTGTCGGCGGCCAGCGGGGCAAGGGTGCCCACGAACGTGCCCTCGTTGTCGATGGAGTTGGTCGCCCACACCACGCTGACCGAGAGCGGGATGGCCAGCGCGGCCAGCGCCACGCACACCAACACCACCAGCGACCGCAAGATGCGGCAACGTTAGACCGCATGAGCAGACCGGCTGTGGCACCCTCGCCCCGACGGCGGCCCTACGATACGGGGCCGGGCTGGGCACACCCAGGTGCTTCACAGGCGACGGCCAGCCGGTTACGAGGAGCCCGTGGAAGACTGGACGGTGTCTGACCAGCCGATTGCGCTCGGGCGGCCACCCGAGCGGCCGCCCGAGCAACCCGGGCATCGCCCGCGGTTGCTGCGAGTAGCCGTCGTCTTGACGGCCATCATCGCTGTGCTGGTAGCCGGCGGGGTGCTGCAGGAACAGCTGGCCAAGAGCTCTATCTCCGGCGCCTCGAGCTCCTCCCACAACACCGGGTCCCACAGGAAGCGTTCCGCCAAGACGACCTTGGCCGCCAGGCACACCGGCACTGCCGTCGACCCGTCGTACTTCGCCCGAGGTGCCTGCATGAGCTTTTCTCCGACCGGCGGCGATCGGCACGTCACCGTCTTCCTCGACGCCGGCCATGGTGGCCTCGACCCCGGCGGAGTCGGCGAGACCGAGTCGGGACAGCAGATTGAGGAGTCCGCCGTCAACCTGGCGATAGAGCTCGACACCATGGCGATCCTCCGGGCACGGGGATTCCGGGTGGTCGTGTCGCGGACCGGGAACACGACCGTGCTCAAGCTCGGGCCGGGCGACACCGACGGGCAACTGCTCTCACTCCAGGGCTCCCACGACGACGTCGCCGCCCGTGATGTCTGCGCCAACATGGCAGGCGCCGACCTGCTGGTCGGCATCTACATGGACGCCGGAGGGAGCCCGCAGAACGCCGGAAGCGTCACCACCTACGACACCGATCGCCCGTTCTCGGCGAAGAGCCTGGCCTTCGCCACGTTGCTCCAAGGCGACGTCCTGTCGGCCATGAACGCCCAGGGCTGGGGGATCCCCGACGACGGAGTGGTCTCCGATGCGTCCGAAGGATCCACGGTGGGCGACCCCGCCCTGGGAGGCCTGGCCGCCGAGTCCGCCAACTACAACCATCTGCTGCTGCTCGGGCCGGCCGCGCCGGGCTACTTCTCCACGCCGAGCCGGATGCCCGGCGCCGTGATCGAGCCCCTCTACCTCACCGACCCCTTCGAGGGCTCCATCGCCGCCAGTGGCGCCGACCAGACAGTCATCGCCCAGGGCATCGCCGCCGCCGTCGAGCAGTACTTCGCCCCGGCCCCCAAGTCGAGCACCACCTCCACCACGGGGTAGTTGGCCCGGCGCCCTAGGACTCCTGGGCCACGAGGGCCTCTTCGTACGAGGCGGACATCGTCTGATCGGCGAGCCTGGCCGTCCACTTCTCCTCGACGTGGCCGTACTTCCATATCGTCAGGGCCGCGGCCCAGGTGAGGACGAACATCCCCACGATGATGAAGCCGGCGGTGTTGATGTTGAAGTTGGCCATCACGTTCCAGAAGCCGCCGTTCAGGTGCAGCTCGGTGGGCAACAAGCCGAGCACCTCAATGGTGCCGATCACAACGCAGATGGCGACCGACAAGGCGGTGATGGCCAGGTTGTAATAGACCTTTCGAACCGGGTTGAAGAAGGCCCATCCATAAGCCCCGTTCATGAACACACCATCGAGGGTGTCCATCAGGCTCATTCCGGCGGTGAAGAGGACGGGCAGGCACATGATGGAGTACCAGGGCAGCGACTGGGAGGCCACCAGGGCCGTCGTCGCCAGCAGGGCGACCTCCGTCGCCGTGTCGAAGCCCATGCCGAACACCACGCCGACCGGGTACATCTGCCATTCCTTGGTGATCGACTTCATCCACCGGCCGAAGAACCGGTACATGAGGCCACGGTTCTCCAGCTGCCGCTCGAGCTCTGCCTCGTCGTAGTCGCCCCGGCGCATGGACCGGAAGACCCGGATGATCCCGGCCAAGATGACGACGTTGAGAAGTGCGATCAGATACAAGAAGGCGGCCGAGACGATGGTGCCGAAGACCCCGCCGAACTGCTCGAGCCCCGAGCTGTTGTGCGAGACGGCGGCATAGACCGCCTTCTCGGCGACCACGATGCCCGCCCCGATGGCGATCACGATCGTCGAGTGACCGAGCGAGAAGAAGTAGCCCACGCTGAGCGGCTTCTTGCCCTCGTTCATCAGCTTGCGGGTGGTGTTGTCGATGGCCGAAATGTGGTCGGCGTCGAAGGCGTGGCGTAGCCCGAGCGTGTAGGCGGTGGCCGCCACTCCGAGCGCCAGCCCCTTGTAGTGATGGGGGACGACGAACGCGAGGAACACACCGAACCCGATGACGTGGAGCAAGAGGATCGACGCCACCATGAGCTTGGTCTGCAGCCACTGCGTCGGCGTCATGTCCTTCCTGAAGGCCTTCAGGTGGCCCACGATCCCCAGCTTGGCTGACGCCTCGAACGTTGCCACCACGGTCATTCCTCCGCTCATGCCCCGCCGGCAGATGGGTCCCTAGGAGCGTAAGGCAGGTGCGAATTCGTCGCAACTACTTTTATTAGGTAAATGCGCATGCCTCTCACCATTCGGTTCCACGCCTACTTCCGGATGCGATGCGAGCGCCTCGATCCGCCGGCTCACCCTCGAGAATGCCCGTGACGGGTGCATTGACATGTATTTATGCGCATGTAAGCATGTATACATGGGTGAGACCAACCACTCGGGTATCCGCCGTCCGCTCTCGCCGGCAACCGCCCAGGACGTGGCGCGCCTCATGGGCGCCCTGTCGACGGCTTCCCGGGTTCGGATCCTGGCGCGCCTGCGGGCCGGCGAATGTCCGGTTGGCGAGCTCAGCGCAGAACTGGACATGGAGCAGCCTGCCGTCTCGCACCAGCTGCGGGTGCTGCGAGACCTTGGGCTCGTCGTAGGAAACCGCAGTGGGCGCCACGTGGTGTACGGGCTCTTCGACTCACACGTGGCCTCGCTCATCGACGAGGCGCTCCGCCACATCGACCACGTTGCGACAGATGTCCTCGGCCCCGCCCCGAATGGGCACGCCTCTCACACCCCACACGCTTCTCACACCCCACCACTGAAGGAGGTCCCCACGTGACCACAGAGCATGTACATGACGGGCCGCACGACCACGACCACGCCCATGGCGACAAGGTCCACGACCACCCCCATGCCCGCCACGACCACGCCCACGTGACCCACGAGCATGTCCACGGCGACGAGCACCACGTCCACGAGCACGTTCACGAGGTCGACCTCGAAGACCGGCACGACCACGCGCACGCCTAGCCCACGACCCGCACCTCCTTCCTCGCCGGCAATCGGGATCCGTCGGCAGTCTCGTCAGAGTCGTCCGTGACCGAGCTCGCATGACGAACACCGAGGATCCACCCGAGGGCGGTCCCGGGGACCCCGGCACGTTCGAAGGCGCGTTGTCCCTCCTCCGCCAGCACGGGGGTCGGATCACCTCGTCGCGGCGCTTTCTCCTGCGACTCTTCTTCGACGGAACGGGGCACCACACCGCCGAAGAACTTGCCGCAGCGGTGCAGGCGCAAGCACCGGACATTCACATCTCGACGATCTATCGAAATCTCGACGAGCTGGAGCGTCTTGGGGTCATCGTCCACTCCCACCTGGGTCATGGGCCCGCGGCGTATCACTTGGCCGGATCGACCCACGGACACTTCGTGTGTGAATCGTGCGGCAAATTGATCGAGGCCCCGGAAGGTCTCTTCCGTGGTCTGGCCGAGGCCGCCGACGCCGAGTTCGGCTTCGCCATCGACCCCCACCACTTTGCCGTGCTCGGCGTGTGCTCCGACTGCAGATAGCGCCGCTCGGTGCATGCGGTCGTCGTCCGATCTCCAACTGGCGGTCCGGGCCCGCCGCTCTCTTCAATCCCCCAACACGGGAACCGCTCGGAATCCGGCTGGCGGTTGGGTCTACACGTGGCGATGGCGGCGCCTGTAGCGCAAGAGGCTCTGAACCCCGATCCATGCGACGAGAATGATGATGGGAGTGATCCAGAGCGACTGGGTGGGCGATCCCGACGCCCACAGGACGAGCACCAGCGCCGTCGTTGCCACAGCCAATTTGAACGTGGTGCTTTTGTCGACCATCAGCTTCTCAATGGGATTCAAGGCATTCGGCTCCATGGCGTTGCTCCAATACATTTAGTTGATTGCGTCAATCAACTAAATGTACCATGTTCGACCATGAAGCCCAGTCGAGACGACGTTCGCTCCATGGTGGCTGCGCTGTTCACCACAAATGCCGCCCTCGACCGAGCCCGACGGCAGAAGAGGGGGGCGACGATCCTGAGCCTCTTGCAGGTGGTTGCGGCCACCCCTGGCATGCGCCCCTCTCAGATTGCCGGTGCGCAGAACGTCCATCCGTCGCAGGTCACCCGGCAGGTGCGCGAGCTAGAAGATCTGGGACTGGTGCAGGTTGAGGCCGACCCGGACGACAAACGCTCGTGTCGGGTGTCGCTCACATCTTCGGGACTGGCCGAGCTTGGCCGGCTCACCGAGGAAGGTCTGGATCGATTCGCCTTGTTCGTGGCCGAATGGGAAGCCGAGGAGGTGCGAATGCTGACCTCTTTGCTCCAGAAGTTGGAGGAGTCGAAGGCGACAGTTGCATCCCGAGACCATCGGACGCCGGTCCGCCGATGGGCCACACCGTCCTGAGCGCCGGTTCGATCACGACGCCGTCAGTCCAGTGATCACAGCCGGGTTCCCATCCGTCCCCGAAACGCGGGACTCGGGGGTGCCATCATCCAGATGATGAAGTTTCGAACCTACGTCGAGCCGCCCGAGCCCATGAGGGGGTTGGAGGTTCCCCAAGGGGTGGTGGAGGCACTCGGTGGAGGCAAGCGGCCGAGGGTGACCATCACCCTGAACGGTCATTCATGGAGAAGCAGGGTCGCCGTCATGCGTGGCCGATACCTCCTCGGTCTGAGCAACGCCAACCGGCGGGCCGCCGGAGTCGTGACCGGTGACGAGGTCGAGGTCGAGGTGGAGTTCGATGCCGAGCCCCGCGTCGTGGTCGAGCCCGGGGATTTCGCCAGCGCCCTGGACGCCGACCCGGTCGCCCGTACCGCCTACGACCGCCTGTCGGACAGCCACAAGCGCGAGCATGTGCGCGCCATCGAGAGTGCAAAGAAGCCCGAGACGCGGGCTCGGCGGATCGAGAAAGCCGTGGCACTGCTGGGGGAACCCGAGTCAGCCGGCGGCCGCGGAGGTCGCACCAAGCGTTGAGCGACGCAGGAGCGACGCAGTCGAGTGGCTGCGCTGCGCCGTGCGCTGCGCCTGCGCTGCGCTCGCTTACCCGTCGTTGAGGGCAACCGATGCGACTCTGCGGACGCGCTCGGGGTCGGCGATCACGTCGATCTCGACGACCCGGCCCTCGGCAACGGTGAATGCCATGACGGCGTGAGCTCGCCCCTCCAATGTGATGACGACACCGGCCGCCCCGTTCACCAACGCTGGGTGGAGCTGTGCCGCCGGATTGGCGCTCAGGCGCGCTTGTCTGGCGACGGCCGCTGCCCCGTGGACGACCGTGGACGCAGAGGGACGGCTGGGTCCGAAGTCCGCTCGAAGAACGACGTCGGGATGGAGGAGGGCCAGCAGTGCGTCGAAGTCACCGCTACGTACCGCCAGGAAGAAGGCGTCGACCACGGCGCGTTGACGAGGGATGTCGGGGTCGGGTACGGGGACGGCGGAGCCCTTGACCCGGCGCCGTGCCCTGCTGGCCAGCTGCCTGGCCGCCGCCGGGGATCGACCCACCATGGGGGCGATCTCCTCGAACGGCAGTTCGAACATGTCGTGGAGAACGAAGGCCAGGCGCTCGGCGGGAGTCAGCGCATCGAGTACCACCTGGAGTGCCAGGCCGACCGAGTCGGCGAGTACCACCTCGTCTTCTGGTCGAAGTCCTCCCTCCGGGCTGATGATCGGATCGGGGAGGTGCCCTTCCAAGGACTCTTCGCGCCGAACACCACGCGACCGCAACATGTTGAGACACACCCGGGCGACGATCGTCGTCAGCCACCCGCCGAGATTCTCGACCTCACTCGCCCCCGCCCGGCTGATTCGCACCCATGTGTCCTGCAGGGCGTCGTCGGCCTCCGAGAGGGAGCCCAGCATCCGGTAGGCGACCGCCCGCAGGTGGCTCCTCTGCTCCTCGAAGCGATCCGCCAGCCAATCGTTCTCGTCCATCACGCGCATCCTCGCTGAAAGGGCCCACCACCATGACCCCACGGGGACCATCGATGTGACAAGGACGGATGGACAGGGGCCGACTGACGGAGGCGAATGCCCTGAAACCGCTGGCCAACGACGTACATGGGGGAGACCGTCACAATCCTCGGTTGCCAGGTGTCAAGGAGGGTAACGCAACGAAACCAACCCGATGCAGCAAGGAGAGACGCGATGCAACCCCGAATTCCCAGTCCCGCCCTCAGCGTGACGGGCGTCCTTAATGCCCTCCAGAGCCTCAGCCGAGCAGCCAACGAGGCGGCCAGCCAGGCCGGTCTGCCGCAGACCACCATGGAACTGGTGAGCCTGCGCGCCAGCCAGATCAACGGCTGTGCCGTCTGCTTGGACATGCACACCCGCGGAGCGAAGAAGGGCGGCGAAACCGACGAGCGCCTCTTCACCCTGTCCGCCTGGCGGGATGCCCCGTACTTCACCGAGGCCGAACGGGCCGCTCTGGCCTTGACCGAGGCCGGGACCCGACTCGCCGACCAGGCCGACCCGGTGCCCGACGCGGTGTTCGACGAAGCAGCCAAGCACTACGACGAACAGGCCCTCGCGGCGTTGGTCGTCTGTATCGCGGCCATCAACACGTGGAACCGGCTCAACGTCATCACCGGCCAGCAGGCCGGGGAGTGGACGGCGCAGTGGGCCAGCTGAGCTCTGACTTCAGGAGGCTTCCTTCAGGAGGTCTCGTTTGGCAGGCTAGGAGCACCCGCTGGTCGTCCCGCAGCTGGCGCAGACATAGCACGAGCCGGCCCGCTGCATGGCGTTGCCGCAGCTGTAGCAGTACGGGGCGTCGCGCTGTTCGGCACGGGCCACCGGGTACGCACCGGGGCCGCCGGCGAGAGGTCCACCGGCCGAAGGGGGCGCCACGCCGACCTGGTGACCGCTCGATCCACCGGCATCGTTCGAACCGGGAGCCGCTCCCCCGCCGAGGCCGTCATCGATGAGGCCGACCGACGGCGTGGCCATCTCCTCGACGCCGGGCAGCGTGGGCTGCATGCGCTCGGAGGTGGACAGGATGCCGAGCTCCGTCCGCTCCTCGACCGAGAGGTAGTCGAGGGCGATGCGGCGGAAGATGTAGTCCACCAGGCTGGTGGCGATGCGCAGCTCGGGGTCGTCGGTGATGCCCGCCGGCTCGAACTTCATGTTGGTGTACTTGCGCACGTAGGTGGCCAGCGGCACCTGGTGCTGGAGGCCCAGGCTGAGCGAGATGGAGAAGGCGTCCATGATGCCGGCCAGGGTCGACCCCTGCTTGGAGACGTTGATGAAGACCTCGCCCGGCCGGCCGTCCTCGTACTCACCCACGGTGACGTAGCCCTCGCAGTCGGCCACCCGGAAGGCGAACGTCTTGGAGTTCCGGCGTCGGGGCAGGCGCTCCCGGATGGCGCCCACGACGACCGACTCGGTCTTGCGTTCCTGTTCGTGCAGGAGCGCCGCCTCCAGCTCGGCGATGCGCGCCGCCACGGCGCGGTCCTTGGCCTCGGCGGCCGATCCCGGAGGGGCGATGTCACCGCCCAGCCCGGCGGACAGGGCGGCCTCCGCACCGGCCGTCTTGGTCGTCGAGAGCGGCTGGGCCACCTTGCAGTTGTCCCGGTAGATCGCCACCGCCTTTATCCCCAACCGCCAGGCGTCGATGTGCAGCTGCTCGACGTCCTCGACCGTGACGTCCTCGGGCATGTTGACCGTCTTGGAGATGGCCCCGCTGATGAAGGGCTGCACCGCGCCCATCATGCGGATGTGGCCCGAGTAGTGGATGGTGTTGTCGCCCATGGAGCAGGCGAACACGGCGAGGTGCTCGGGGGCCATGTGCGGCGCTCCGATGATCGACATGTGCTCGTTGATGTACATGACGACCTCGGCCACCTGATCGGGGGTGTACCCGAGCTTGGACAGCGCCCGCGGGATGGTCTGGTTGACGATCGACATGGTGCCGCCGCCGACCAGCTTCTTGGTCTTGACCAGACCGAGGTCGGGCTCCACCCCGGTGGTGTCACAGTCCATGAGCAGGCCGATGGTGTTGTGGCTCACGAACCCGTTGGCGATGTACGTCACGTTGTCGGGCACCGACAGGTCGTAGGTGAACTCCTCGCCGCCCAGTTCCGATGACTGCACGGTGTCGTAGAAGAACTGGAGCAGGTGCCCGAGCTCGGCGTCACCGGTCCGTTCGAAGAGCTCAGTGGCGATGCGCCGGCTGACCCGGCCGCGCGACTGCTCCATGAAGCAGGACCCTCCGCAGCCGGTCGTTGACCGGCGCCAGCCTGTCGATAAGTCCCCTCTGAGCGGCACGTAGTCCTTGCGGCCAGTCTGGGCGACCGCGGGGTCGGCCACATGTACCGCCGCCGTTCTTCCGATCTCCCATGAAGCCGACCTCGTCCAGCCACCTCGCACTGTACGAAGCGTTGAGGAGACGCACGTACCGCGAGAGGGAGCATTGCCCCAGCTCGAGTGCGTCGTCCGGTCCTTGACCGACAACGTCGTCGGAAAGCCGAGGGCCAGCAGCATCGACTGGACGTCGCGCACCATCTGCACCGACGTGTTCTTCAACGTCGGGTACCCCGCACTCGTGTCCCCGTCGGCCTCGTACAACCCGCGCAGGAACGCCGCGTAGACCTCCCGGTCATTGGCGTGGAGCACGGCATCGGGGATGTGTGCAACGTACCCCTTGCCGACGTGGCCCTCCTGCGGGCGGCGCTTGGCGAATCCGCAGGCCTCCCACCACAGGGCGAGACGCACCGAATCGATGCGCACCTCGTTGTACCCCCGCTTCGGCGTCACCTTGGTCGGTACGCCGAAACACTCCTTGGAGAGGATCTGCAGGCGCTCGAGCACATCGAAGTCCGTGCCGGCAACGCAGAACCGCAGTCCCCTGCTGTGCAGCGAGCCGTCACCCATGAAGTAGCCGACGACTTCGGCGAGCGCCGCCGTCATCTGGCGCGGAACCTGCACGTGGTGCTCCCCGGTCCAGTACGCGTCGGCCAGCGGTGGCAGCTCCACTGCCTGCGGCTCACCCAGCAGCGAGCCGAGCGCAAGCGGGACCAGGTCGCCCACCCTGACGTCCCCGAACCGTCGCCAGACCCACTCGCCGGTGTCGGGATCCACCACCTTGATGCGGTGCGTCGTGGTCCCCTGCACCCGATGACCACGGGAGGTTTCCACCGTGACCACGGTCTCGAGACCGTTCACGAAGAACTTCGTTGCTTGGCGAGGCCCGTCGTCGGTGGCCACCGGGACGTCCAGATCCTGCCACTTCGCACCGTCCGGATCACCCAGCGAGCGCAGACGGACCAGCCCCCGCCCGGTCGACACCAACGTTCCTCCGACGAGGCATCCCGTCGGCGCCAGCACCGAAGCCTGCGAGTTGCGCACCCCGAACTCCTCGGCCAGCTCCACCGCTTCGTCCCAGGCCTCCTGGGCCGCCGAGAGCAGCTCGGGCGGGACGACCTCCTCGTCAATCCGCGACGCCTCCGCCTGGTGCATCCGCAGCACCTTGAGCATCGCGTCGGAGTTGTCGTGGTAGCCGGCGAACGGTCCCATGCGGGCGGCGGTGCGGGCCGACGTGGCGTAGGCGTGACCGGTCAGCAGCGCCGTGATGGCCCCGGCCCAGGCGCGCCCGGCGTCGGAGTCGTAGGGCAGGCCCTGGGCCATGAGCAGCGCGCCCAGGTTGGCGTAGCCGATGCCCAGCTCGCGGAAGGCCCGCGTCGTCTCGCCGATCTTCTCGGTCGGGTAGTCGGCGTTGCCCACGATGATCTCCTGGCCGGTGAACATGACGGCGACGCCGGCCTTGAATCCCTCGATGTCGAATTCGTCGTTTTCATTGAGGAATTTGAGCAAATTCATGGAGGCCAGATTGCAGGCTGAGTTGTCGAGGTGAACATATTCGCTACAGTTCGCCACGACGACCCCGTCCACCACGTAGGAGTGGTTGCGCGGCTCGGTCAGGTTGTAGGTCAGCTCGACGCCGTCGTTGGTGCGCTCGAGCAGATGGGCCGTGGTCCGGGCCGTGTAGGGACCCTTCGGCGCGTCGACGACGGCGCTCCGCAGCAGGGCGGCCTTGCGGGAGAGCGAGAAGCCGATGTGCTCGGCGAAGCGGACCAGCGAACCCGACGTGATGCGAAGGTCGTAGGAAGCCGAGTGCCCGTAGGTGACCGTCTCGCCCGCCTTGTTGGTGTAGGAGAACGATCCCGTCTTCGACGCCGACTTGGTCTGGTAGACGCGGCTCATGATGCCGAAGGTGCTGAGCAAGCGCTGCACGCCGCGCAGCAGCTCCGGGGAGCTCGACCCCAATCCCACGTAGCGGTTCTGACCGCTGGTCACCACGCACCCGTCGGCGTCGTACAGGCCGCGCAGGAAGGCCGCCACCATCTCGGCCGGCGCCTGCTCAATGGCCCATGGGACGCTCTTCTCGGGGCCCTTGACCGAGTGCACACCGAGAGCCTCGAGGAAGCCCTTGAAGGCGCGGCGGGCCAGCCGCAGCTGGGCGGTGCCGTTGGCCTGTTCGGAGAGCTTGATCGGGCGCTCGCAGTTGATCCAGTCGAGCAGCTCGGTGTGGGCCGGGAGGATCTCCTGGCGGTCCTCCTCGCTGCCGTAAATGGTGGCCACGGTCGTCCCCGAGGTCGAGCCGTCCCCGATGACCCACCCCAGGTAGTGGGCGAAGGCGTCCGACCACATGTCGGGGAAGCGCAGGGGCAGGGCGTGGTCGCCCTTGGTCCAGTAGTCGGCCGGATCGGAGGAGACCGGCAGCCCGAGATCGGCGTCCACCGCGGGTGCCTCCAGATCGAGCAGCTTGACCTCGTCGCGGAAGGTGAGGTGCCGGGCCTCGACGTAGCCACGGTTGGCGGTGAAGATCCGGTGCGAGGGCGTGCAGCGCAGCTCGACGCCGTTGTCCAGCCGCAGGCGCACGATGTCGTTGAAGCCGGTGATCATGAACGCCTCGGGGGAGGTGATCACCATCTCCTCGGTCGGGCTCTCCGGGTTGGTGGCGTCGTGGGTGTAGATGCCGAAGCTCTCGCCGGCGTTCGCCCGGGCCAGCAGCTCGGAGAAGGCGATGAGACCCTTGTCCGTGTGGACCTTGGCCGAGCCGGGAAAGCAGGGGTTGCTTCCGTTGATCTTCCCGGCCAGCGGTGCGGTGTGCCAGCGGTTGATGGTGGTGTCGTACTGCAGGCCCGGGTCGGCGCACTCCCACGCCGAGTGGGCGATCTGGCGGAAGAGGTCGCGGGCGGGCACGGTGCGCACGACGCGACCGTCGGTGCGGGCGAGCAGCTCCCACTGGCGATCCTCAATGACGGCCTCCATGAACTCGTCGCTGACCCGCACGGAGTTGTTGGCGTTCTGGTACTGCGTCGAGTGGCTGTCCGCACCGTCGAGATCCATGTCGAAGCCGGCGTCGCGCAGGACGCGGGCCTTGCGCTCCTCGATGGCCTTGCACCAGATGAAGTCCTCCACGTCGGGGTGGTCGACGTCGAGGATCACCATCTTGGCGGCGCGCCGGGTCTTGCCGCCCGACTTGATGGTGCCGGCCGACGCGTCGGCACCGCGCATGAAGCTGACCGGGCCCGACGCCGTGCCGCCACCCTTGAGCAGCTCGTGCGAGGAGCGGATCCTCGACAGGTTCACCCCGGCCCCCGAGCCGCCCTTGAAGATGATCCCCTCCTCGGTGTACCAGTTGAGGATGGAGTCCATCGTGTCCTCGACGGAGAGGATGAAGCAGGCGCTGCCCTGCTGCGGCACGCCCGGGACGCCGATGTTGAACCACACCGGCGAGTTGAAGGCCGCCTTCTGGTGGATGATGAGGTGCTTGAGCTCGTGGTTGAAGATCTGGGCCTCCTCGCTGTCGACGAAGTAGCCGTCCTTCAGCCCCCACGCCGTCAGCGTGTCGGCCACCCGGTCGGCCACCTGCCGCAGCGACCACTCGCGCTCGCCGGTGTTCAGCGTGCCGCGGAAGTACTTCTGCGCCAGGATGTTGGTGGCGTTCAGGCTCCAGAACTCGGGCACCTCGACCCCGAGCTGCTCGAAGGCGACCTTGCCGTCTCGGTAGTTGGTGATGCGGGCGTCGCGCCGCTCCCAGCGCACCTCGTCGTAGGGGTGCACGCCGGCGGTGGTGAAGTGCCGCCGGATGCCGATTCCTGATCGCTGGGGGGCGATGGCCATAGCGCTGGGATCCTCCTGATCTCGTTTCTGGTCCGAGCCGACAGCGGAGCCAGCCCGAACTGCGGAACTGGCTTCTCCCGGCGCACTTCATCACCCCGCGCCCAAGGGGGACGGTGACAGCCTAACCACAAGATGTAGTGGTTGATCCGCCCAGCAGACACGAGATGCTGTGTTCATTACAGCACTGTAGTTACGTCCTTGTCAACGGTAGATCACCACCATCGGCGCAGGTCACGGGGTGCTCGCGATGGTTTGCGCGGCGGGGCCTCCCGGGGCCGGCGGCCCGGAGGTTCCGGGCGCCCACCCCCGGCACCCCACCCCCGGCGCCGCTCCCTGCACCCACCCCCGGCGCCGACACCGGACAGGGCGCCATGGCATCGCTAGCCTGCCGCCATGGGCAGGGTGGTGGCTATCGATGCCGGGACGACCGGGGTTCGGGCCCTGGTCGTCGACGAGCGGGCCCGGGTGACCGACATGGCCTACCGTGAGATCACCCAGCACTACCCGCGACCGGGGTGGGTGGAGCACGACCCCGCCGAGATCTGGGAGGCCGTGCAGGCCACACTGGCCGAGGTGGGGGGCCGCCTAGGCGAGGCCGGCGAGACCGTGGCGGCCATCGGCATCACCAACCAGCGCGAGACCCTGGTCGCCTTCGACCGGGCGAGTGGCCGGCCGCTGCACCGGGCCATCGTCTGGCAGGACCGGCGGACCGCCGACATCTGTGCCGAGCTCGAGCGCGACGGCCACCTCCCCTTGGTGCGGGAGCGCACTGGGCTGGTGCTCGACCCCTACTTCACCGCCAGCAAGATCAGCTACCTCTTGCGCCACGGAGCGCTCGCCGTCCCCGCCGACTCGCCCGACCTCGCCTTCGGCACCGTCGACAGCTGGGTGCTGTGGAACCTCACCGGGGGGACGGAAGGGGGCGAGTTCGCCACGGACCCCTCCAACGCCAGCCGCACCATGCTGCTGAATACGTCCACCCTCACCTGGTCCGACGAGCTCTGTGCCCTCTTCGAGGTGCCCCCGCAGACGCTGCCCGCCCTCCGCCCGTCGGCCGGGCGGTTCGGCCGGGTGCATCTGTCCGGCCTGGGTGCGGCCGGTGCGGTGCTGAACGGGGTTCCCGTCTCAGCCGTGCTGGGCGACCAGCAGGCCGCACTGTTCGGGCAGGCCTGCTTCCATCCCGGCATGGTCAAGGTCACCTACGGTACGGGGAGCTTCGTGCTGGCCCACGCCGGGCCCGAGCGGCCGGCCGCACCCGACGGGCTCACCGTGAGCGTGGCCTGGGACCTGGGCTCGGTGAGCGGACCGTTCGCCGCGCCGGCCACCGGCCGGGCGGGGACCGGTCGGGTGGCCTATGCGCTCGAGGGGTCGACCTTCGTCTCCGGCGCCGCCATCGGATGGCTGCGCGACCTGGGCATCGTTGACGATGCCGCCGAGGCGGGGACCCTGGCCGAGTCTGTCGGCGACAGCGGCGGCGTCACCTTCGTGCCCGCCCTCACCGGGCTCGGCAGCCCGTGGTGGGACCCCGCAGCGCGCGGCATCGTCACCGGCCTCACCCGTGGCGCCGGCCGGGCCCAGATGGCGCGGGCCTGCGTGGAGGCCATGGCCTTCCAGGTGCGTGACATGACCGATGCCATGTCGGCCGCCTCGGCCCACCCCCTGTCCGAGCTGCGGGCCGACGGGGGTGCGGCCGCAATGGACCTCCTCCTGCGCCTGCAGGCCGAGCAGAGCCGGATGGCCGTGGCCCGCCCGAGGTCGACCGAGTCCACCGCGTTGGGCGTCGCCACCCTGGCAGGGCTGGCCGAGGGGATGTGGGGCTCCCTCGACGATCTGGCCGGCCTGTGGAGCGCGTCGGCCCGGTTCGAGCCCGAGCTCCCGGTCGAGCTGACTGACGCCTTCTATGCCGTCTGGCAGCGGGCCGTCGGTCGAGCGCGGGGCTGGGCCGAGCCGGCACGCCCGGAGTTTGAGGGCGCGCCGCAAGCGGGGCCGATTTGAAGCGCTAGCCGATTTAAACAAGAATTCCATTGCTATAATGGCCCGGGAACGGACGTCTCGTTCGGAAAGGGTGGGTGCCATGAGCGTGGCGATGGTGACAGGGGGCTCGCGGGGGCTGGGGCAGGCACTGGCCGAGGGGTTGGCCGAAGAGGGATGGTCACTGGTGATCGACGGCCGGGATGCCGCCACCCTCGACGAGGCCGCGGCGCGCCTCGAACCGCTGCTGGCGCCCGGGGCGGCCCTCCGCGCCCTGCCGGGCGACGTCACCGATGAGGAGCACCGCCGGGCACTGGTCGCCGCGGCCGGCTCCGTGGGGGGCCTCGATCTCCTGGTCAACAACGCCGGCACCCTCGGGGCGTCACCCCTCCCGTCGCTGGCCCATTACCCGCTCGACGTCCTGCGCGTCGCCCTCGAGGTCAACGTAGTGGCTCCTCTGGGCATGACCCAGGCCGCCCTCCCTCTGCTGCTGGCCTCGCCACGGCCGCGCCTGCTCAACGTCACCTCCGACGCCGGGGTCGAGGCCTACGAGGGATGGGGTGGCTACGGCGCCGGGAAGGCCGCCCTCGAGCAGCTCGGCGCCGTGCTGGCCGTCGAGCTTCCGGCGCTCACTGTCTGGTCGGTCGACCCCGGGGATCTGCGGACGCAGATGCACCAGGCCGCCTACCCCGGTGAGGACATCTCCGACCGGCCCGAGCCGGCGTCGGTGGTACCGGCCTTCCTCGCGCTGATCCGGAGCGATCGACCCAGCGGTCGCTACCGCGCCGCCGAGGTCGCCGGCGCCGGGACGGCAAGGTGAGCGCCGTGACGGCCACGGCGGGGATGGCCGGAGCCCGGCCCGCCCTTCCCCGGCTGCACCCGCTCAGGTTCGAGCTTCCGCCCGAGCTGGAGGCCCCGTCGCCTCCCGAGGCCCGAGGGATGACCCGCGATGCCGTGCGCATGCTGGTGGCCCACAAGGGTGACGGCTCGCTGGTGCACACCCACTTCTCGGAGCTCCCCCGCTTCTTGGACGAAGGCGACCTGGTCGTCCTCAACACGTCGGGCACCCTGGCGGCGGAGGTCGACGGCACCTCCGACGACGGACGCAGCGTGCAGGTCCATCTCTCCACCCAGCTGCCCGCCGGGCTGTGGACGCTGGAGGTGCGGTGGGAGGGCGAGGCCTTCCTCGGCGCCGACGTCGGATCGAGCATTGCGCTCGCCGGTGGTGGTGGGGCGCGGCTCCTCGCGCCGTATGCGCCCGGGCCGGCGGGGGTCGGCGTGCGTCTCTGGGTCTCCCTGATTGACACCCCCGAGCCGTTGCACGCCTACCTGGCCCGCAACGGGCGGCCGATCCGCTACGGGTACGTGCGGGGCAGCCATCCCCTCTCGGCCTACCAGAACGTCTACGTCACCGAGCCGGGATCGGCCGAAATGCCCAGCGCGGGAAGACCGTTCACCCCCGAGGTGCTGACCCGTCTGGTGGCCAAGGGGGTCGGCGTGGCGCCCCTGCTCCTGCACACCGGGGTGGCGTCGTTGGAGGCGAACGAGCCGCCCTACGCCGAGTACTTCCGCGTGTCCTCCTCGACGGCACACCGGGTCAACGACGCCCACCGCCGGGGCGGTCGCGTCGTCGCCGTGGGGACCACCGTGGTCCGTGCCCTCGAGACGGTGGTCGACGAGCACGGGCAGGTGCACCCGGGCGACGGCTGGACGCAGACGGTGGTGACCCCGGACCACCCGGTCCGCTCCATCGACGGCTTCCTGACCGGATGGCACGAGCCCGAGGCTTCCCATCTGGCCATGTTGGAGGCGATCGCCGGCCGCCCACTCCTCGAAGCCTCCTACGCCGCCGCCCTCGACGGGGGCTACCTGTGGCACGAGTTCGGCGACGTCCATCTGATCGTGCCATGACCGAGACCCCGCTCGACACCCTGCCGACGACCCGTCGAGCCATTCTCAACCTGCTCAAGCGCAACGGGCCGCTCGGAGCGAGCGCGGTGGCGCACGCCCTCGGGCTCACTGCGGCGGCCATCCGCATGCAGCTGTCCCACTTAGAGGAGGACGGGCTGCTGGCGCGCGACACGGTGGGGGGGGCCACCCGCCGCGGCCGTCCGGCCTACACCTACACGCTGACGGCGGCCGCCGAGGCGCTCTACCCGAAGCGCTACGGCGATCTCACCACCGAGCTGCTCGGCTATTTAGGAGGGCCAGACGGCGCACAGGTCGACGCCCTGTTCGAGCAGCGGCGGCGGCGGCGGGTCGACGGTGCCCTCCCCCGCTTGGCCCACCTCTCCTTCGACGAGCAGGTGGCCGCACTCGCGGCCATCCTCGACGAGGACGGCTACCTGGCCGACGCCACGCGCCAGGAGGACGGGAGCTGGCTCGTCACCGAGCACAACTGCGCCATCCTGACGGTGGCGCACGGGTTCTCCCAGGCATGCTCCAGCGAGCTCTCGTTCATCCGCGACGCGCTGCCCGGCGCGCGCGTCGAGCGGGTGGCCCATCTCATGGACGGCGCCCACGTGTGCGCCTACCGCATCGCCCCGCCTACGACGGAGCGGGCGGGGACGAGGTAGCGGGTAGGGGCGAGACGTCGAGCACCTCGGCGCCGTCCACCTCGTGGATCTCGTTGCGCAGGAGCGGCACGAGTTGCGCGCCCGGGAGCTCGACGACGAACTCGTCGATCGCGTTGTCATCCACCCGCTCAAGGATGTGGATGGCGACGATGTCGCCACCCACTGCCCCGATGCGGCTGGCCACCAACCCCAACGCGCCCGGACGGTCGGGCAGGGAGATGCGTACGACGTAGCCGGCCATCCGCCAGAGGCTAGGCCATCAATGTAAACAGGCTGTTTCGGACGGTGTAAATAGGCTGTTTCGGTGCGGCCTGACCCTCACACCGGCCCGAGCCGCCGCATCGATCGCGACGTCGGCGTGGTCGGGGCACGTGACGGCACGTACTCGTCAACGTACTCACGCTCGGAGAGGCGGGCGATCTCGTGCATCAGGCGATCGGTGAACGACCGGCACTCGGCGTGGTCGTGCCCCTCCAGCGGATCGTCGGGGTTCCGCGGACCCGGCATCTGCATGGGCGAGCCGAAGCGGATGGTCACCCTCTTGAAGGGGCGCAGGAAGTACGAATCGACCGGCTGCACCTCGACCGTCCCCACCACGCCGACCGGGATCACGGGAACCCCGCACTCACGCGACATCCGGGTGACGCCGGTGCGGCCCTTGTGGACGAACGCGTCGACCGAGCGCGTCCCCTCGGGATAGATGCACAGGATCCGGCCCCGTCCCAGCACGTCGGTGCGGGCCGTCTCGAGTGCCCGCTCGCTGTCGCTGCCGCCGCCCCGGCGAATGGGGATCTGCCCGACGGCGCGGAAGAACCATGC
Organism: uncultured Acidimicrobiaceae bacterium; assembly: GCA_963779735.1. Taxonomy (GTDB): domain Bacteria; phylum Actinomycetota; class Acidimicrobiia; order Acidimicrobiales; family RAAP-2; genus Bog-473. The sequence continues at coordinate 794,313 of CAVZZJ010000004.1, read as the reverse complement.
CGTCCTCTTGGAGTCGAAGTACTCCGCCTTGGCCAAGAACGTCACCCGCCGCCTCACCGCGAGCGGGATGAAGAACGAATCGCAGAAGGACTGGTGGTTGGCGGCCAGCACGGCCGCGCCCGAGGTGGGAATGTTCTCCCGGCCCTCCACCCGGATCCTCCAGAGCACTCGGAAGATCGGGGTGAGGATCACCTTGAGCACCCAGTACGTCACCGGTCCAACGTAGCCCTGACACCCTGGCCCCGCCTGGGCGTGTCACGGGCGACGGGCAAAGGGGCAACGGGCGGCGGGGCGATGTGCTGAACTGCGGTACCGGGCCCCGGGGGGTCCTCAAGGAGGTCAGCGCCATGCCCATCCAATCGGCCGTCGCCGAGCCGTTCGTTTCGGGGCTCTGCTTCGGCGAGTGTCCCCGCTGGCACGACGGGCGCCTCTGGTACTCGGACTTCTTCGATCACGCCGTCTTCTCCGTGTCCACGGGGGGCGAGCGAAGGACCGAGGTGGCCTTCGACGGGGAGCCGGCCGGCCTGGGCTGGCTGCCGGACGGACGTCTGCTCATCAACTCCCGCCTCGATCAGGCCATCTTGCGCCGCGAGCCGGACGGGACCTTGGTGCGTCACGGGGAGCTCGCGCCCTGGGCGAAGGGGTACGCCAACGACATGGTGGTGGCTGCCAACGGGCAGGCCTACGCCGGGAACTTCGGCTTCGACCTCGAGCGCATTTACGACGGAACACTCGACCTCACGACCACACGGCCCACCACGTCACTGGTGCGGGTGGACCCGGACGGCACCAGCCATGAGGCAGCGACCGACCTGGCGTTTCCCAACGGCGCCGTCATCACCGACGACGGCGCGTTGCTGATCATCGCCGAGTCGATGGGCGGTGTGCTCAGCGCGTTCGACCGCGGGCCCGACGGGACGCTCAGCGGGCGGCGTCAGTGGGCCGCGCCGCCCGGCATCGCCCCCGACGGCATCTGCCTGTGCGCCGACGGCACCGTCTGGGTGGCCAACGCCTTCGGCCCCGAGTGCGTGCGGGTGGCCGAGGGGGGTGCCATCGTCGAGCGGGTCTCCACCAGCCAGAACTGCTACGCCTGCATGCTCGGAGGCCCGGACCGCACGACCCTCTACCTGGTCACCGCCCCGACGTCCGAGGAGGCCAAGGCCAGAGTCGAACGCAACGGCGCCATAGAGCGGGCCGACACCTCGGTGCCGGGGGCCGGCCTGCCCTGACCCTCAACGCCATCGGACAAAGCCGGCCTATCCCGGCCGGCCTGTCCCTGTTTGGCGGCCCATTTTGGCGGCCCAGTTTGGCGGGCCTAACCCAGTTTGGTCAGTGCGCCCCGCAGGTTCCGTACGGCCTGACCGATGCGCTGCTCGTTCTCGATGAGGGCGAACCGCACGTGGCCGTCGCCGCCGGGACCGAACCCCACGCCGGGCGAGGTGGCGACGTCGGCCTCGTTGATCAGGTGCTTGGCGAACTCGAGCGAGCCCATCTCACGGTAGGGCTCCGGGATGGAAGCCCAGACGAACATCGTCCCCTTGGGCGGTACGAGCTGCCAGCCGATGCGGTTGAGGCCGTCGCACAAGGCGTCGCGCCGCGACCGGTAGATCTGGTTGATCTCGCGCGGGTAGTCCGGCGCCTCGTTCATGGCCACGATGGCCGCGATCTGAATGGGCTGGAACGTGCCGTAGTCGAGATACGTCTTGAGCTTGGTCAGCGCCTGGACGATCTCGGGGTTGCCCACCACGAAGCCGACGCGCCACCCGGCCATGGAGAACGACTTGGTCATCGTGTAGAGCTCCACGGCGACGTCCTTGGCCCCCGGCACCTGCAAGATGGATGGCGGGTCGTAGCCGTCGAAGCCGAGGTCGGCGTACGCGAAGTCGTGCACCAGGACCACCTCGTGCTCGCGGGCGAACGCCACGAGACGCTCCATGAACGACAGATCGACACAGGCCGTGGTCGGGTTGTGGGGAAACGAGAGCACGATGACGCGGGGCTTGGGCCACGACTCCTCCCAGGCGTGCATGAGCCCGTCGAAGAAGTCGTCGCCGGGATCGGGGGTGCCCGACCCGTCCACGTCCACCGAGGGACCCCTGAGGGGGACCTGTCGAACGTCCGCCCCGGCGAACAGCGGGCCCCAGATGTGGATGGGATACGACGGGGAGGGAACCAGTGCGGTGTCCCCCGGCCCGACGAGGACCCACATGAGGTGCGAGAAGCCTTCCTTGGCCCCGATGGTGGTGACCACCTCGGTCTCGGGATCGAGCTCGACCCCGAACTTGCGCAGGTACAAGTCGGTGATGGCGCTGCGCAGCTTGGGTATGCCGCGTGAGGCGGAGTAGCGATGGTTTCTTGGGTTGTGGGCCGCCTCGGCCAGCTTGTCCACGGCGACCTCGGGCGAGGGCAGGTCCGGGTTGCCGAACCCGAGGTCGATGACGTCACGGCCGGCTCGCCGTGACGCGTCCTTCAGGCCGTCGATGGTGGCGAAGACGTAGGGCGGCAGCCCGTTGATCCGGCGGAATTCCATCTGGGGAGTCTACGGCTGCGCCTCGGGCTCCCCCGACGATGCCACGCGGGCCGCGGCCACCACCTCGTCAAGGTCGACCGGCCAGCCGAAGACGACCCAGGTGGCACCGGCGCCCGCCAGCCCGCGCACCGTCTCGGCCAGGGTCGACGGCGCCGGCGGGGGCCCACTCCAGGTGACCTCCACCGCTTCTGGCCCCTGCGACCGGCTGGCCACCAGGGCCGGTCGGGCATCCCAGACGTTGAGCGCCACGCCGGCCGCCCTGACCTCAATTACCCGCGCTCGAGGGCCCCCGGCCAACCACACCGTGAGGCCGCGCTCGCGCAGTTGGCGCGCCAGGTCCACCATGTCGGCCCGCCGCTCGGCGGCCGGGGCGAAGGGGAGGCCGTAGGCGCGGTTCTCCGCCTCGCTCAGTCGGTCCCCCGTGCCCAGACCGGCGATGATGCGCCCGGGGGCCAGATGCTCGAGGGCGCCGAACTGACCGAGCAGGACCGCGTCTGGCACCAGGCCCACCCGGGCCACCAGAGTCCCGAAGAACGGCCCGCCGCCTCGGCCCGGTGGAATGTCGACCGTGGCCGCGAGCGTGGACAGCACGGGGAACGGCGCCAGCGCCGGTCGCTCGGGCTCCCCCAAGGGCCAGAGGTGGTCGTAGCAGAACACGCCGTCCACCCCGGCGGCGAACGCCCGGTGGGCCACTTCGAACGCGTCGTCGGGTGTCTCCCGGAAGATGGGCAGTACGACACCGGTCCGGATCACCGACCGCACGCCTCGGGCCTGCCGGCCCTGCTCACCACAGCCCCCCGTGACGCGCCGCCGACGCGGCACCCACCGCCCCGGCGCGCTCGCCGAACTGCGCGGCGACGATGGCCGTCGGGGGGCGGGCGACGCCCCCGAGGACCAACTCCCCGTAGGCCCGACGGGCGGAGTCGAGAAGCAGGGCCCCGGCGCTCGCCACGCCACCACCGAGGACGAAGCACTCGGGATCGAGGACACTGGCCAGATTGGCCAACCCGAACCCGACCCACCAACCGACCTGCTCTACGACGCGGCGGGCGTCGTCGTCTCCGGACAGGGCGGCCGCCGTTACGTCCTCACCACGCACGCTCTCGGGGTCGCCGCCGGCCAGGGAGACCACCCCGGGCAGCTTTCCCGCGAGCGCCGCCTCGCGGGCGAGCAGGCCCAACCCGCCTCCCGACGCGAAACGCTCCCAGCAGCCCCGCCGGCCGCAGGGACAGGGTGGGCCGGCGGGATCGACCACCATGTGGCCGATCTCCCCGCAGAAGCCGTTGGCGCCCACCTGGACGCGGCCGTCGACGATGACCCCTCCCCCGATGCCGGTCCCCAGCGTGACCATCACCACGTGCCGGTAGCCCCGGGCCGCACCGAGCCGGTGCTCCGCCAGGACGGCGAGGTTGGCGTCGTTCTCGATGACGAGCCTCCGCCCGGCCAGGCGGGCCCCCATCAGCTCCCGCCAGTCCACGCCCTGCGCGTCGGAGAGGTTGGGGGAGACGAGGAGCCTGCCCTGCCGATCCAGCATCCCCGGCACTCCGATGCCTACGGGGGCGGCGTCACCGGGTCCCCTCGCTGCGGAGCCGGTGGACGCGCGGAGCTGGGCCACCACGTCGTTGATGACGGCCGCCACCTCGCCCCCCTCCCCCGGGCCGCCCCCCACCTGCTCGGCACGGTGCCGGCCCCTCGGAGTGGGGACGCGGTACTCGGCCACGACCCGGTCGCCGCCGTCCAGGGCAACTCCGAGAACCTTGGTCCCGCCGATGTCGATGCCGAATGAGATGCCGTCGCCCGCCGGGGATCCGGCGTCCGACGTCACGACGACGACTCGACCCGCGCCTTCAGCTCCCGAATGGCCGTCGACATGACGCGGCTCTGGGCTCGATTCTTTATGAAGCCCGGAATGGGCACGCGCAGCTCCGCCTCCAAGTGGTACGTGACGTCCGTCCCGACTCCCTCGTCGGGATCGAAGACGTAGCTCCCGTCCCACTTGGAGGTGATGTCGCCCTTGGTCAGCTTCCACGAGAGGACGTGCGGCGCCTGGGAGAAGTCGTAGCGCAGCGTGGAGCTGGCACTCCGGCCGAACGCGGCGGCCCGGAAGGTGACCAGCACGGGTCGCCCTTGGTCGTCGCGCTCTTCCACCACGACCTCCTTTATGTCGGCCGCCCATTCGGGATACCGCTCAATGTCCGCGGCGACGGCGAAGCACCGCTCCGGCGATGCCGACACCGACATGTGTTCAGTGGCTTGATCGGCCACGGCCTCGTGTTCCTCTCGTCTTTGGGTTGATATCTCTTGCCGTCCCGCCCCGAGGTATCGGGGCGGAGCGTCAGCCTGCCACTTTCTCCAAGGTCCTGGCCAGCCTAGAAGCGAGAATGTCATAGTCGAAGGATCCCGAGACGCGGGCGCGGCCGGCCGCGGCCATACGCCGTCGCAGCTTGGGATCCGCCAGCAGCGTGCGCAGGGCCGTCGCCACGCACCCCGGCTCGTCCGGCTGGTCCACGACTAGCCCCGTCACTCCGTGCACCACCGCATCGGCCGCTCCGCCGCTGTCGCCGGCGATCTGGGGCGTTCCCGCGGCGGCAGCCTCCAAAAAGACGATGCCGAACCCCTCCTGCTCGAGGCCCAGCCAGCGGTTGCGGCACGCCATCACGAAGACGTCGGCCGCGCCGAGCAGCGCGGCGCGGTCGTCGTCGCTCACCCGGCCGAGCAGGGTGACCGCGGCCGGACTGGAGGCGGCCTGCCGCCCGAGCCGCTCCGCCTCGCGGCCCTCTCCGGCGATGGCCACCGTCAGGTCGGGATAGGAGGGCACCAGCCGTCCGGCCGCGGCGATGAGCACGTCCATGCCCTTGCGGGGCACCAGCCGGCTGACGCTGACCACCAGCGGACCGGTGGTGGGCAGGCCGAGCCGTGCGCGGGCGGCGCGGCGTTGGGGGGCCCGCAGCGACGTGATGGCCGAGGTGTCGACGCCGGGCGGCACCTCGACGATGGGGGCGGCGATGGCGCCGGCCGCACGGCGCGCCTCGGCCGCCGGGTAGGGACCCGCCGAGACGACCAGCGACGAGCCGCGCAACACCCTGGTCAGCACCGACCGGGCTCCGGGGACCCGGCCCGGCACGGTGACCTCGGCTCCGTGAAGGATGACGCCGTAGGGCACGCCGACCCGTGGACCGAGGAGTCCGAGCGGGAGGGCCGGATCGAAGAGGACGAGATCGACGTCGTGCTCGCGGATGCACCGACGCACCTCTGCGAACGCACCGGGCGTCGGAAAGAAGAGGATCGGCTCTGGCACGCGGACGATGCGGACCCCGCGCGCCGCCTGGGCGGCATCGAAAGCCGGAGCGTCGGCGTGTGACGACGCAGTGAGGACCACGAAGGAGTCCGGATCGAGGCGCCTCCACAGCTCCCACAGGTAGCTCTGGATGCCTCCCACCTTGGGCGGGAAGTCGTTCGTCACCAGCAGGTGTCGTCTCATGGCGCCCACCTTTGCCGGGGGTGGGCGCCATGAGGGAGCGGTGGGTCAGCGGCTCCCGTTGCTGAACCGCAGAGACGGGACGAGACCGGCGCGCTCGAGCATCCGCATGGCCCGGGCCTCATCGGCATCGATGACCACGGCGTCGTCCGGCTCGCGCCCCAACAGGAAGGTGACCACGCAGTCGTCGCAGGCAGCTGACCCCTGCAGCTCGCAGCAGTCGCAGTCGATGGTGAGCGGTCCGCTCGCGTCCGGGTTGACAATCTGCAGATCGGGCATGGTTGTGATCCTCCTTCTTCAGCACCAGCGTCGCAGGAGGGTGTGACACACGGGCCCGTGACACACGGGCCCGGGGGCCGGGCCACCACCGTCACGGGTCCTCGCCAAGGGCGCGGCGGGTGGCGCGCACCGTCTCGGCAATTCCCCAGGCCACCCCCTCGGTCCGCACCTCGTCCCCCCAGGCGACGGCCAGGAAGGGCGGCCCGCCGACGCGGTAGTCGCGATAGGCCTGCGAGCTCATCACGGTGGCACAGCCCGCCGGTGCCAGCCCGGCGATCGCCCCGGCGTCCTCCTCCTCGGCGCCCCTGGTGACCAGCACGATCCTCACCCCCACCGGCAGCGAACGGTGCAGCTCCGCCGTGCCATCCCACAGGTCGCGGCAGCCGAGGCAAGCCGCCGAGAGGAAGAGGAGGAGAACCGGCTCGGCCGACCCCAAAACCTCAATGCGCACCGGAGCCCCGGATGGATCGACACCCTCCACATCGACCGGCGAGGTCGCCGGATGATCCCGATAGGTGGGGATGGGTCGCAGCCGGGCCAGGAACTCGGCCGACGTGGGGTCGGTCACGGGGCCAGAGACTCGCCCTCGCTGACCTCTACGACACTGCGCCCGTTCCCACACCAGCGACACACGACCTCGTCGACGTGGCGTGAGAGCACCGACGTCTCCTCCACGCTGAGATCGCCCCCGACGGTGTAGTGATAGAACGACCTGGTCGTCTCCGACGTGGTCACATCGAAACGGGTCAGGTTGCCGCAGCCGTCGCACCTGTATCGAGGCTCGCCCACCCGCACCACGGTAGTCGCCGCCCGGCGAACGTCCGGAAGCCTAAATGCGGCTCAGCAGCTCCGCCTTCTTGGCGGCGAACTCCTGCTCGGAGATGATCCCCCTCTGGCGCAGGTCGTCCAGCTCTATGAGCCGGATGCGGATCTCCCCCGGTCCGGCACCGCCGATGGGGGCAGTCGCGGCCGCCGGAGTCGCGGCCGCCGGAGTCGCGGCCGTCGGAGGGGGGGCTGTCGTCGGGAGGGGAGCCCGCGGGGCCGGGGCGGCGTTCGGGGGCCCCGTGCCTGGGACGGCAGGCACGCCGAAGGGCGGCGTGTCGTCGACCTGCCTCCTTTGTGCACCGGACCCCTTCACCCGCGAGTCGATGTCGCGCAGCTCGTCGGGTATCTCCTCCGCCTGTGCGCCGGTCGTCAGCTCGTTGATCTTGCCGTTGATCACTCGCTGGACGATGGCCGGCTTGCGGACGAACTCGAGGACCACCGCATCGTCCTCACCCTGAACGTCGACGATCAGCCGGCCGGTCGACAGCATCCGCTCCCAAAACTTCTGGGACAGGCTGATCTCGGTGATCCGCTGCAGCCGGACCTGCACGATCTCCCTGCTGATCACACCCCGGCACACCACGATGCGGGTCGTCGTCAGCGCCAGGGTGTAGCACCGCCAGCGGAGGAGCCGCCCGAGACACCAGGCGACGGGGATGGCGGCCAGGATCAGCAGTGCGTCGGCCGCCCAGTGGGGCATGGAGACGGCGGCGAGCAGGGCGATGACCCCCGCTGCGGCGACGAAGGCGACGAGTAGCGGAATGGCGAAGAAGACCCAGTGGGGGCGGAGCTCGACCAGAAGCTCCTCGTCCTCGTTGAGGAACTTCCGGGGCAACGGCATGCCCCCGAGAGTAGTTGCGAGTCCCGGATAATCCATGCCGATCGGAGCCCGACGCCATTAACCTGGACCCATGCCGTACCGAGAAGTGGCACCAGAGGAGATCCGCGCCCGGCTGTCGAGGGGCGAGGAGGTGTTCCTCCTCGACGTGCGAGAGCCCTCCGAAGTCGACGAATGGGCCTACCCCTTGGGGATCAACATCCCGCTGGGGCAGCTGGCAGATCGGTTGGGTGAGCTGCCGCAGGACACCACCATCGTGGTGGCCTGCCACGCCGGCAGTCGCTCGGCCACCGCGGCGGGTGCGCTCAGCGATGCGGGGTGGACGGCCGAGAACCTGACGGGCGGGGCAATCGCGTGGGCGGCCACCGAACCCGAGACGGCGTGACGGACGCGCCACTGGGCACGTGACGCAGTAGGCGAGAGCGGGACGCCAACAAGGCGTTCGTGGGCCTGGCGTTCGTGGCGGCGTTCGTGGGCCTGGCGTTCGTTCATGGCGTTCGTGGGGCGTTCGTGGGGCTGGTGGGGATCGAACCCACGACCGAGGGATTATGAGTCCCCTGCTCTAACCACTGAGCTACAGCCCCTGACCGGCGCTTGATGATAACGAAGGGTCACCCCGCCGCCATTGAAACGGCACTCCTCGCAACACGGCGACCCTCACCGTCCCGCCCGGTTGTTCATCCCAGCGGAATACCAGTTGAGCCGCTATCCTCCGTCTGCGTACAACCCTACGAACTGATGGAGGTGGGCTATGGCTTCTATCACCTGCCCCAACTGCCAGACGGTACTTGACGCAGGCACCGCCAACTGCCCCAGTTGCGGCAGCCCTCAATCGGGCGTGGCGCCGGCGGCCGCCGCCGGCGCCCGTTGGACCGCCGCCCACCCCGGCTCCTGCCGCGTCGCCCAAACCTCAAGCCAAGTTCGATCTGGCATCGGTCAGCCACGTGGATCGACTCGTCGGGATCGGCACGTTCGTCCTCTTCATCTCGATCTGTTCTTGCCGTGGTACAGCTTCAAACTTCGGAGGCATCGTCGGCACGGTGACCTGGGACGGCCTGAAGGCTCACGGCTACCTCTACATCACGCTGTTCCTGTCGCTGGGCGTGATCGCTCTTCTTGCCGTCTGAGGCGTTCGGGCGTCTGGAAGGTACCGGCCACCTCTCCGTGGAACGTGACCAGTTCTCCTGATCCGCCACGGGATCAACTTCGTCCTCGTCCTGATCGCCTTCGTGTTCAAGCCCGCGGGCTATTCGGATTCTCCGGTGTCGGATGGAGCTTCGGATCCGTTCGTGGCGCTTGGCGGCTTCGATCGTGGCCGTGTTCCCGCTGGGGTGGCCGGTGATCCAAGCCAGGAGAGCCAAGAAGTAGCTCCCCTTACGACAGACCGCCTCACTGCGGATAGCCCTATTGCAGATAGCCCTCCACCGTATCGGCCGACCGCGGCCGCACGTCTTCGGGATCGCCTCCGGCGTTGCGCCGGGCTCGGCGCTGCCGGAGGGTGTCCCAAAGCTGGTCCAGCGTCACTTCGATGCTCCGCAGCCGGGCGCGTTCCACGTCGGTGAGACCCTCACCGACGTGGGCCTCTTCGAGCCGCTGCTCATCTTCGGCCAGCGCGCTGATCTGAGCGATGATCTCCTCGTCTTCCATGTCCTTAGGCTACGGCCGGCAACGGGGCCTCGTCACCCGCACCATCCGCCGCCCCCTCCCCGGACAACGCCGGGGTGAGGACGTCGGCGATGGTGGTGGCCAGATGGAAGGTCATGACCTCTCGGACCTCTTCGGGGACGTCCTCAAGGTCGGGCCCGTTGCGCACGGGGAGAACGACCTCCTTGAGGCCGGCCCGGTGAGCGGCAAGCACCTTCTGCTTGACGCCGCCAATCGGGAGGACCCGGCCCTGCAGGGTGACCTCCCCGGTCATGCCCACGGTGGAGCGCACCGGGACATCACGGAGCAAGCTGACCAGAGCCGTGGTCATGGTCACGCCGGCCGAAGGTCCATCCTTCGGAACGGCGCCGGCCGGCACGTGCAGGTGAAAGCGCTTGCCGGCGAAGACCTTCGGGTCGATGCCGAGCTCCTCGGCGTGTGAGCGCACGTAGGAAAGCGCGATCTCGGCCGACTCCTTCATCACGTCCCCGAGTTGTCCCGTGAGGGTCAGCCCGTCCGGGCCCTCCGACACGCTCGCCTCGACGAAGAGCACGTCGCCCCCCGCCCCGGTGACGGCCAGACCGGTCACCACGCCCGGAACGCTCGTTCGCTCGGCGGCCTCGAAGTAGAAGTGAGGCCGGCCCAGCCACGATCGCACATCGGGCGCGTCGACGGTCACCGGCGCCTCGCGCTCGCCTGCGGCCAGCTTGGTCGCAACCTTGCGCAGAAGCCGACCGAGCTCACGCTCGAGCGAACGCACGCCCGCTTCGCGGGTGTAGTCGGCCACAATGCTCCGGAGAGCCTCGTCGCTGATCTCCACCTCGTCCTCGCGCAGTGCCGCCCGTCCGAGCTGACGTCCCACCAGATGGTGGCGGGCAATCGACACCTTCTCGCTCTCGGTGTACCCGTCCAAGCGGATGACTTCCATCCGGTCGAGGAGCGCTCCGGGGATGGTGTCCACGACATTGGCCGTGGCAATGAACATCACCTTCGACAGGTCGAGGTCGACCTCAAGGTAGTGATCACGGAACGTGTGGTTCTGCGCCGGGTCGAGAACCTCGAGCAAGGCGGATGACGGATCCCCCCGGAAGTCAGCTCCGAGCTTGTCGACCTCGTCGAGCACGATGACGGGATTCATCGTGCCCGCCTCCCGAAGGGCCCTGACCAAACGTCCCGGCTGCGCCCCGACATAGGTGCGGCGGTGGCCCCTGATCTCCGCCTCGTCTCGCACTCCGCCCAGGGCGACCCGGACGAACTTGCGCCCGAGGGCGCGGGCGACCGACTCGCCCAGCGACGTCTTGCCCACTCCCGGGGGGCCCACCAGGGCCAGGATGGCGCCCGAGCCGCGCCCGTCCACCGGCACCAGCCCTCTTTCGGACTGGAGCTTGCGCACGGCGAGGTGCTCGAGAATCCGCTCCTTCACGTCGACCAACCCATCGTGGTCCGCATCGAGGATGCGAGCCGCTTCGGCCACCTCAAGACGGTCCTCGGACTCGACACCCCAGGGAAGCTCGAAGACGGTGTCGAGCCACGTGCGGATCCACCCCGTTTCGGGACTCTGTTCGCTGGTGCGCTCGAGCTTGTCGACCTCACGCTGGACGGCGGCGCGCACGTGCTCGGGCAGGTCTCGCTCCGCCAACTTCGACCGGTAGTCATCGGGCTCGGCGCTGTCGCCCTCACCCAGTTGGCCGAGCTCCTTGCGGATGGCCTCGAGCTGACGCCGGAGCAAGAACTCCCGCTGCGTCTTCTCCATGCCCTCCTCCACATCCGTCTTGATCCGCTCGCGCAACGTCAGGTCGGCCAGGGTGTCACGTGCCCAGCCCAGGACCTTGCGCAAGCGGTCCTCGACGTCGAGCGTCTCGAGGACCTCGACCTTCTGGGAGAGCGTCAGGTCCGGCGAGTAGCCGGCCACGTCGGCCAATCGGCCCGGGTCCGTGATGTCGCGCAGCTGGTTGGCGATCCGACCGGCGCCCCGACTGAGCAGGATGTTCTCAAGAACGGCCCGGTACTCGCGGGCCAGCTCGCCGGCCTCTTCCGACGGCTCGGCGTCGGTGATCGGCTCAGCCTCGACCCATAGGGCGTCACCCGTCCCGGGCACCCCTGTTCCTATGGTGGCGCGCTGGTCACCACGGACGGCGACCGCCGGCAGCCCACCGGGCAGCGCCCCTTCCTCCATCACTTCGGCGATCACGCCCACGCTGGCGTAACGCCCCTCAATGTGGGGCACGAGCAGCAGTTTCCCACCGGCCGACTGGGCGGCCTCCACGGCGGCCCGGGACTCCCCGGACTCCAGCGCCATGGTGAAGACCATCCCGGGGAGAACAACCCCGGACTTCAGCGGAAGCAATGGCAGTGTGACATTCTCGATCGTCATGTGTAGTCCCCTCAGGGTCCTCTCTACTTGTCTGACTGGTCAACAATAATTGTCCGGAACTGATTCCCGAGCGCCCGCCGCGAGCCGCTCCGGCCGAGACTGGGCCCGAGTCGTGGCCTACGCTGGGCCGATGGCAACGGCGACGAACCCGAGACCCATGTGTCCCCGCGGATCCTTCGCCCCGGGGGACGAGGCGGGAACCACGTTGGCCCCGGCCCGCCCCGAGCAGGAGCTGGACGAGGGCGACCACGACCGGATGGCCCACATCGTTCTTGAGGGCTACACGCCCGAGGAGGGCGACTTCGTCTCCACCGGGCCGAGCGTCGTGGAGGGCATCGTGACCGGCACGGCCGTGCGCGCCCTCTGCGGGAAGGAGTGGGTGCCGGGACGCAACCCCAGTCGCTACGGACTCTGCCCCACCTGCAAGGAGATCGCCGAGTCGATGGGGTGGAAGATACCGGCGAGCTAGCGCTGCCCGTCGATCCGCCGCCCCGCCCGCGCCGCCCGCGTCGCCCGCGCCGCCCGCGCCGCCCGCGCCGCCCGCGCCGGGGAGGTTGTTACGCTACGTTCTCGGCGGAAAGGATCCCCATGGCCCCCATACGCTGGGTGTGCATCTCCGACCTCCATCTTGGTGCGCTCAACAGCCTGTTGACCAACGTCACCTCCGACGGCGAGCGCGTCGACCCCTCGGCGGCCTCGCCCCTCCTGACGTCGTTGTGCGAATGTCTCCGATCCCTCCGCCGCCCGGGCGAGGATCCCCCCGAGCTCATCGTCTTGGGGGACCTCTTCGAGCTGGCCCTCACCGCACCGGAGGACGCAGCGAGCACGTTCTCCCGATTGATCGCCGCGCTGCGTCCTGGAACCGACGATGCCGCGGTCGCGTCCCATCTCCGATTCGTCCCGGGAAATCACGATCACCACCTCTGGACGCGTGGGAGCGACGACCGCTATCTCCGCATGCTCGAAGACGACCTCGCGTCCACTCCGAGGCCCCGTGATCGTCATGCCACCCACCTGCTCCCGTCGAATGAGGGGGTACCGGTGCGCGATCGATTCGTCGAGATCCTCGCCAAGCGGGGTAGCAACGGGATTTCGGTCACGGTCGAGCAGAGCTACCCGAACCTCGGCCTCGTCGACGAGTCGGGAGATCGGGCCGTCGTCCTCAGCCACGGCCACTTCATTGAGCCGCTCTACCGTGTGATGTCGCTCCTCGACAGGGTGTTCGGGTCCCCCCGGTCCGGACCCATTGAGGCCTGGCAGCTGGAGGCCGACAACGGGGGCTGGATCGACTTCTTCTGGTCTTCCATGGGTGACAGCGGCGACATCATGCGGGTCACGCGGTCGCTCTATGAGTCCCTGCAGAGCCACGAGGCCATGCACGCCGAGATAGCCGCCATTGAGCGAGCCATAAAGGAGGGCGGTCAGTCCCGTGCTCGGGCCGATGCCGAAGCCCATGCCGTGGCCGGGCTGCTCCATGCCTGCGTCGGGACCGCCGTCCGCGAGCGTCACCGCCCGGGCGTCCTTTTGAGCCCACACGCCGAGGACGGCCTCCTCACCTACCTCAACGGGCCCGTGGCCTCCCAGATCAGCGCCGAGATCGGCAGCCCCCGTGACATCACGTTCGTCTTCGGCCACACCCACAAGCCCTTCGTCGAGCCTCGAGACACCACGACGCTCGCCCCGACCGTCGATGTGCTCAATACCGGCGGTTGGGTCGTCGACACACCCCAGCGAAACCCCCTCAAGGGAGCCTCGCTGGTCCTCATTGACGAGCAGCTCAACGTGGCGTCGCTCCGCTGCTACACCGAGAGCGAGGACGCCTCCTCCTACCGGCTGCACATAGGGCCCCCCGACGGCGCCGGCTCGAACGACCTGGTCGACGAGCTGCGCGCCACCATCGACTGCGACCGCGACCCGTGGTCGAGCCTGGCGCAGGTCGCGCAGTCAACCGTGGAGGATCGCGGGCGCCAGCTGGCCGATCGCCTGCGTTCCGACGCCTCGACGCTGAACGAGCTCAATGAGAAGGTGGCCAGTGCCCGCTCGTGACGCCTGGGGATGCGCTCACCACCCGCTCCATGATCTAATCCGCGGGTGAGAAATAGGGCGGGTTTGTCCGGGAGCTCCACGCACCGTCGACGTCGCATCGTGATGGTGATCGCCGCTCTGGTCCTGGCGGCGGACGCTGCCGCCGTCGTTGCGCACGGCGTAGGGCGCTCGAGCGCGGACACGGAGGCGGCCGCCTCTGCGTCGGGTGACGCCTACGCTGCGGCCACCGTGATACCCCACTCCGAGCCGGTGCACTGGGCGTCCACCCATGCCCCAGCCCTGGAGACTCGAGGCTCGGGCACCACCAATACGGCCGAGTCCACCAACTGGTCGGGTTACATCGACGACGGGCCGACCTTCACGCAGGTGACCGCAGATTGGGTGGTCCCGACCGTGCAGACGACGCAGGCCAGCCAGTACTCCTCGACGTGGATCGGCATAGACGGCACGGTGACCAACACGCTGATCCAGACCGGTACCGCGCAGGACACCTCGGCCAACACCACCGACTACTTCGCCTGGTACGAGCTGCTCCCGGGTGCGGCGGTGCCCGTCGGCAACGTCGCACCCGGCGATGACATGCAGGCCAACATCGTCGAGGACTCCCCGGGGAGATGGACGATCACCATCGACGACGTGACGGCGTGGGCAAGCCCCTTCTCCACAACGGTCTCCTACAGCACTCCGGGTGACTCGGCTGAATGGATCGAGGAGGCCCCGAACGTCGACAACCAGCAGTCAACCCTGGCGGACTTCGGGACGGCCCGGTTCACCAGCATCGGCGTCACCGACTCCAAAAGCAGCTCGGTGAAGGAAACCCCGGTCAACATGATCAACCAGGAGGGCGCGACCATCGCCACACCGGGCTCCCTCGCCGGCGGTTCGTTCACCGTGACCTATGTCGGACCGGTTCCGATCTCCACGGCCCCCTCGTCAGGCCCCCCACCGGCGCACGGCTACTGGCTCGTCGGATCCGACGGGGGAATCTTCACCTTTGGCTCTGCGCAGTTCTACGGGTCGACCGGATCCCTCCGGCTCCAGCGCCCCGTCGTGGGCATCTCGCCCACCTCCGACCTCGGGGGCTACTGGTTGGTGGCCTCCGATGGTGGCGTCTTCACCTTCGGTGACGCCGGGTTCTACGGCTCCATCCCCGGACTGGCCATCGCCCCGGCGGGCAGCGCCGGCCCCGGCAAGAAGTTGAACGCCCCCATCGTCGGCATCGTCCCGTCCTCCGACGGTGGCGGGTACTTCATGGTGGCCTCCGACGGCGGGGTCTTCGCCTTCGGCGACGCCAAGTTCGAGGGTTCTTGCCCGGGGATCGCGGCGATCGGGGGATGCGCTGGTGCCGGGGTGGCCGTCATGCCCGACGCCACCGGAAACGGCTACTGGCTAGTGACCGCCACGGGCAACGTCTACACGTTCGGGGACGCGGCGTACTACGGCGCACCCGGGCCCCAGGCCTCGCCGGTCACCTCGGCGGTGCGCACCCCCGACGGTGGGGGCTACTGGATACTTCTGGCCAACGGGGCCGTCTACGGCTACGGCGATGCGCTCAACATCGGCGGTCCCGTCGGCTCCGTCGGCGGCGCCAATCCTGCCACGGCCATCTTCACGACGGCAGACGGCGGCGGCTACTGGGTCGCCGCGGCGAACGGCGCCGTGTGGAGCTACGGCGACGCTCCCAACGATGGGGGCATGGCCGGCACCAAGCTCAACGGATCGATCATCGCGGCGTCCGGGTTCTGACCGCTGCGCTGAGGCGCCCGCACACCGCGTCAGCGCGTGCTCGGGGAGCCGAGACTACGTGTCGGCGGGAGACTCGCCCGCCTCGGGAGCGGAGGGCTCCATGGATGCCTCTGCCGCGAGCGGCCCGGGCGAGGCCGCGACACCGGCGGCTACCGGTGGCGGGTTCGGTGCCGCCATGCCGCTCGAAGCCGCCGCCTGCTCTCGGGCGGAGGCCACGTAGTGATCTGCACCCTCCTTGGTGATCTGCGTGGCGCGACCGCACAGCGCGCACGTGGTGAAGTACTTCGTACCCAACGGGATGACCGGCACGAAGAAGAGGGTGAACCAACGGCGTGTCCGCACGAGTGCGTGCGCGGCAGGAGTGCTACAGCTCCCACACATGACGAATACGGTCCCCAACCGGGCCAACATACGGCGAAATCCGAATATGATGATCACTCGCGTTCTCCGGGCTCGAAATGGCGGTCGCCAGCAAACTTGTAAGCGGCAAGCGTGCGCGACGAACATCACCGCAGGGGCAACGCACTCTCAACGCCGGCCCAATTCGTCCGCGCCGGGCACACGGGTCCTCGTCCGCGGCTAGCACACGGTCCTCGGGCGCACGGGCACGCCGGTGGCGTCGGGTGGTGGGGACGTGGTCCAGCGCTCGCATCCGTCGCCGATGACAAAAAAATCAGAGGGGCCCACGGGGCACCTGCACACTGCCGGGCGGGAGTTCGGAACCAGGCCGTCCGCCACCGGTTCCGAGGGCTGGAGCCTGACAACGCCGTGCGGGGGGTGGTCCGTAGGTGCCCGCGTGATGTTCGGCCCGCCCCAGACGTGGGCATACATTGACCACGGACACCCGTACCGAAATGGAGGACGGCCATGGCGAGCGACGGCCCAAAGATCACCACGACAGATGCTGCAATCCCAGTTGTAAGTGACGAGCATTCGCTCACGGTAGGGCCTGACGGGCCGATCCTGCTGCAGGACCACTACCTCATTGAGCAGATGGCGAACTTCAACCGCGAGCGCATCCCCGAACGCCAGCCCCACGCCAAGGGTGGGGGCGCCTTCGGCCACTTCGAGGTCACTGCCGACGTGAGGCGGTACACCAAGGCGGCGGTCTTCCAGCCCGGCACGACAACCGAGACGCTGACTCGCTTCTCCACGGTGGCCGGCGAGCGAGGCAGCCCGGACACCTGGCGCGATCCGCGTGGCTTCGCGCTCAAGTTCTACACCTCCGAGGGCAACTACGACATGGTGGGCAACAACACCCCCGTGTTCTTCCTGCGCGACCCCATGAAGTTCCAGCACTTCATCCGTTCCCAGAAGCGCCGGGCCGACTCGGACCTGCGGGATCACGACATGCAGTGGGACTTCTGGACCCTGTCGCCCGAGTCGGCCCACCAGGTGACCTGGCTGATGGGCGACCGCGGGATCCCCAAGACGTGGCGTCACATGAACGGCTACTCCAGCCACACCTATATGTGGGTCAACGCCCAGGGCGAGCGATTCTGGGTCAAGTACCACTTCAAGACGGACCAGGGCATCGGCTACCTCACCCAAGAGGAGGCCGACCGGATCGCGGGACAAGACGGTGACTACCACCGCCGCGACCTGTTCGAGGCGATCAGACGCGGCCAACACCCAAGTTGGACCCTGAAGGTCCAGATCATGCCGTTCGAGGAGGCCCGGACGTACCGGTTCAACCCGTTCGACCTGACCAAGGTATGGCCCCACGAGGACTACCCGCTGCACGACGTCGGCCGCCTGACGCTGGACCGCAACCCCACCGACTTCCACACCGAGATAGAGCAGGCCGCATTCGAGCCGAACAACCTGGTGCCCGGGATAGGCGTCAGCCCGGACAAGATGCTCTTGGCCCGGGTCTTCTCCTACGCCGACGCCCATCGCGCCCGGATGGGGGTGAACTACAAGCAGATCCCCGTGAACGCGCCTAGGGCGGCCGTGCACAGCTACAGCAAGGACGGGGCCATGCGGGTCCACAACGTCTCGGATCCTGTGTACGCGCCAAACTCGAAAGGTGGCCCGGCGGCCGATCCGGAGCACTACCCGTACGTCGAGAAGTGGGAGGCCGACGGGGAGTTCGTCCATGCCGCCTACACCCTTCACCGGGACGACGACGACTGGGGTCAAGCCGGCACGCTGGTACGCCATGTCATGGACGACGCCCAACGAGATCGTCTCGTAGCGAACGTCATAGGGCACCTCACGAACGCCGTGACCGAGCGCGTGCTGGAACGGGCCATCGAGTACTGGCACACCATCGATCAGGAGACCGGCGATCGCATCGCAAAGGGAGTCATCGGTTCCTGACCGGCGCCCCGGACGTGGGGAACCACCGCGCACTGCGTCCTCTCGGCTAATTGGCTGCCCGTCAAGGGACGGCTCTCCCCGGCGGTCCGGGCCCGCCGATATCGTGTTCAGAGGTGAGGATCTCGGAGCTCCGACGGTGGTCGCTGGCGGGCGCGAGAAGCCCGGGGCTTCTCGCCGGGCTTTGCATCGTCGTGGCCTCAACAGCCGCATGCAGCACGACCGGACCGAACCCGCCTGCTACCACGCAGCACTCCGCCACGGCGAGCACACACGCGGCTGCACGGACTAGCGCCGTGAGCGCCCCGACAGTGAGCTGCCCCACCGAGAACGCGGTGACCAACCCGACGACCGGGCACTTGCCGACATCGATGGAGGTGACGATCCCGACATCGTTCGTAGGAAAGGTGGCCGTGTACACCGATGACCTCGGCCGCATCCGGCTCTTGGGGCCCGACGGCTGGGAGTGCTCCGCCGCCTTTGGGGCGGACGGCAGCGGGGGCGTGGTGATCTCTCCTCCCGGCCGGTTGAGCTCGGAGCCCGGCGGCCTTTGGCCTGCGTCGCTGCCTGCCGGCTCGTCGGTCGAGACGATTGAGGGAAGCGAGACGGGAGCGTGCATGGGGTGCGCCGAAGGGCAGGCGTGCCGGCTCTTTGCCGATGCCGCACGGCTCAATGCGGCCTTCGGCAAGTGCCCCACGCGGCCTCCGTCAGAGACGGTGGAGCGGATCGACCACGGGGTCGTCGCGTTCGAGGACCCGGCGGGGGTGGCGGGCGATGCCGCGCCTTCTGGAGGGCAGTACCCAGCCGACGGCGTGATGACGTTCTACCCGAACTCATCTTCTGGAAGTTGGCTCGACACGTGCACCCTGCCGCCGGCCGACCATGCACTGTGCACGACGTCGTTGAACGTGTTCGTCTCATGGTATGGAAGCGACTAGACGCGCCTTCGCCGTGGGTTGAGAGGGACTCGAGACCCTGTCCGGGGCAGGCGTGCCCTCCGGGTTCCTCTCCTAGACACTCGGAGTACGTTGTGAAGGGACCGCCAGGTGAGCATCTAGCCATCGTGCAGAGGGAGTTTCAGAAATGACGGACGACGTAGTAACGATCCAGACGGTGACCCGCAAGGTCCCTGTCCCCGCGGAGCGCCTGTTCGCCATCCTGGTCGACCCACGTCGACACTCGGAAATCGACGGCTCAGGAATGGTCCGGGGTGCCGCCACCACTGAACTCGTCACCGATGTGGGCGATGTCTTCACCATGGACATGAACCAGCCCGCCTTCGGCGACTACCAGGCCGACAACCACGTCGTCGAGCTGGAGCAAGGTCGGAAGATCGCCTGGACAACGGCGGGCGCAGGCCAAGAACCGCTCGGTCACGTGTGGGCGTGGGAGTTCAGCTCCGAGGGCGAGTCGACCGTTGTGCGCCACTCATGCGACTGGTCCGGTGTCACGGACCCGGGTCTGCTCGCCGCGATCAACTTCCCCCGTGTCTCTGCCGATCAGATGGCGACCACGATCGACAAGCTGGTTGCCGCCGCCACCTGAGCATCACCAAACTGCGACCGCCGGGTCACGCCGTGCTCGAGCACGCTGGCTTCCCGCCGACGTAGCTTCCTCACTTCCCCACCCGAACGACCGCTAAATGCGCCCGTCGGCCACAGTTGTCAGGTGGCGCGCCAGTGCGATCGGGAAGGTCGCCTGGAAGGCGCTGAGCATAACGGTCTGTTCCTCGTTCCCCTTGACGTAGTCGATCAGGGTGAGCTCGACGTTGACCGTCACCCCTTTTTGAGTGACGGGAAAGAACATCGTAAAGTTGGTCGTTCGGGCCGCATAGTAGGACTGAGGCGTCCTCGTGACCGTGACGCTCCCGACGTTGAGGCCACCACCGACCTGCGCGTCGAACGCGGCCTTCCCCGATCCGTTCAGATCTGAAGTCATACAGCCCGGTGTCTTGGGGTTGGCAAGGGAGGCGAAGTCAGCCTGAGCGGCTTTGGGGGACGGGTAGACCTGCACGCTGTCCTGTGCCGAGAGTTGCTGATTCTTGCTGTCGAACTCCGGGCTGCTGACCGACGGTGCGTTGTAAGTGATGACGCTGGTCGGAACGCCGATACAGCTAGCCAGTTGCGCCGCCCCGGGAAAGGGGGTGTTGGTGTTGCTCGAGGACTTGGCCGATGTCCAACCCTTGGGCATGTCGGAGAGGACCAACAGGGCCTTCTTCGCCCTGGCGATCGGGGTCGAACCGTGGGAGGTGGCGCCGGCCGTGCCTTCGAGCACCCCTGTCGAAAGCGCGCCGATGAGACCAGCAATCGTGGCAACTCTCAGAGCGATTCTCAGGGTCCCCGATTGCCGCATAGTCAAAGGATGCCTCCCAACGTTGGTTCCACCGAGCGTGCCGACCTCGGAAAACTGTACGGAGGACGTCACTACGTCCGCCGAACCCTCTCCCAACGCTCTCCCAACGCAGCGCGTCAGAGCACGTCCCGGACGCTTCGCCATATGCCGGCGACACAACCGTGCGGGGCGGACGCGAGAGCCAGTGACGAGCGAGTCCCTGAGTCCACCTGGCTAGGGTGAACGGATGAACGCGGAGCCGGCGGGGCTGGGTGATCTCGACGATGAGCCATGGCACACCCGGGGTGGCGTTGCTGGTGAACGCGAGAGCCGGACAGATCTCGAGGTTGAGGTGTGCGGATCCGAATCAAGTCCATCCGTCGTCTTGGTGCACGGTGCGCCGGATCGTGGTGCGAGCTTCCGATCCGTGCTCCCCCACGTGTCGCCTCTCCGAGTGGTCCTCTACGACCGGCGAGGATACGGCCGGTCGGTGGCCATGAAGCCGGCGCGATCGATGCTCGACCACGCCGAGGACCTACTCGGCGTGGTCGACCGCTGCCGACCGCCCTGCGTGGTCATCGCCCACAGCTTCGGATCCCACCCGGCCATGCTCGCCGCAACGCTCCGTCCCCAGGTGTTCGCTGCATTGGGAGTTTGGGAGCCGCCGCTGCCCTGGGTCGACTGGTGGCCTCCACACACGAGGGAAGTCGGCGCGGCGATCGCCCGATCTGCGGATCCCGAGGGTGAGATCGAGTCGATGTACCGGCTGCTGCTCGGTGACGAGACATGGGAAGCGCTGTCTCCCGAGGTGCGGGAGCAACGTCGAGCAGAAGGCCCGGCGTTCCAGGTCGACATGGCCTCGGAGCTCGTCGCCCCCTTCGAATTGGGTGACGTGGCGGTCCCGACGCTGGTGGGCTACGGCACGGCGACATCGTGGGAGCACGCGCGCGGTGCCGCATGGCTAGCCGAGCAGCTACCCGAGGCTCGCCTCCACGTGGTCCCCGAGGCCGGACACTTCGCCAACCGAACCCATCCGAAGGAGTTCGCGCTGTTCATCCGTGCCGTGCTGGAATCTCGCGCCGACGCCACTAGCCGGGACCGGTGAGTTCCGTCAGCCACGGCCGGCGTTCAGCTGGGCACCCTGCCGAAGGGAGCTATCGGCTCCCTGTGGCCCTACGGCGCGGACCAGGGCGCTCGTACTGCTTGCGCTTCATCGTCACGCGTTCGGCACGCCAAGGCGGAGAAAGACACGGGATCCTCCCGCGCCCACTGCATCCCCTCACTCTGCTGCGCTGGATAAAGCGGCGGTAGTGCCCGCCTGGGCATTGAGCCGGCGAGCGGATGATTCCAGCTGACGATAACGTCGCCGATCACCGAAGACACCGCAACGCGGGGCATGCCGACGGCATCTACGAGAGAGGAACACGACGATGGACGAAGCACGCACGCGCCGGATAGAGCTGTGGATGGCCACAGCCAATACCGGGGGTCAGGCGGTATCGCTGGCCCGCGAGGCGGAGGCGCAGGGCTTCGACGGCGTCAGCTTCGGCGACACGCAGTGTCAGAACCCCGATGCCTTCATAGGACTAACCATCGCCGCTGCCGCCACCACACGGCTCCAGCTGGCCATCGGCGTCACCAACCCCGTCACGCGCCACCCGGCGGTCTTGGCCTGTGCCATTGCGACGGTCCAGCACGAGTCCGGCGGCCGTGCCATCCTCGGGATCGGCCGGGGCGACTCGGCAGTGACGAAGATCGGCCTCCCGGCGGCGACCGCCACGGAGCTCGAGCACTACATCGCTCGACTCCAGTCGTATCTGTCGGGCGCCATAGTCGAAGAGGATGGCCCATCGGCCCAGTTAGCCTGGATCGACGCCCTCTCGGTCCCAAAGGTGCCGGTTGACGTGGCCGCGACCGGCCCGGCGGTCATCGGGGTGGGCGCACGGCTGGCCGAGCGGGTCACCTTCAACGTGGGCGCCGATCCCGATCGTGTGCGGGGCAGCTTGGAGGTGGCCCGGCGGGCACGTCGCGAGGCCGGCCTTGCCCCCGACGGCGTCTCGTTCGGCGCGTACGTCAATGTCGCTCCCCACCCCGACCGTGACACCGCACTCGAGCTCATAAAGCCGGTCGCCGCGGTGTACGCCCGATTCTCCCGCGGACTGCCGGCCGACCAAGTCGATCCCGAGGACCGGTCGGTGATCCGAGCCGTCGACGAGCACTACGACATGTCCCGGCACGGGAGGGGCGGCGCCTCACACCTGGCCTACCTGACCGATAACTTCCTCGAGCGGTTCGGGGTGGCAGGAACGCCGGAGTACTGCATCGACCGGCTCGCCGGTCTCGCCGCGCTCGGACTCGACCGCCTCGCCATCGTCGGGCCGACCCGGGATGCCGCCCCGGAGGTCGTCGAGGAATCGAGGCGACTGCTGTTCGAGGTCGTGTTCCCGGGGGTCCGCCAGGCGGTGGCACGGCATGGCCCGGCGTAGTATCGCAGCGACCACTGGCCATGCGGCCCACGGACCGGTATCCGGATCGGCCGAGCCCGGGCCCGGCGTCGACCGGGCAGACTAGCGCTCGATGCAGACCATCGAAATCGACATCGACAGCTCCCGAGAGCGGATCGTTGACCTCACCACCCGGCTCGAACGATTCTGCGCAGGACACGGAGACGGGCTGGTCAACGTATTCGTTCCTCACGCCACGGCCGGATTGGCGTTAATGGAGGTGGGATCGGGATCCGAAGGTGATCTGCTGGCCGCCCTCGAACAACTCTTGCCTCGAGACGGCCGCTACCGGCACGCCCATGGGTCAGCGGGTCACGGGGCCGACCATCTCCTGCCCGTTCTCGTCAGCCCCTCGCTCACTCTCCCCGTGATCGAGGGACGGGTGGCGCTCGGGACGTGGCAGTCCCTCGTGCTCGTGGATCTCAACGTCGACAACCCCCGCCGTCATGTGCGCTTCAGCTTCTTACCCGCCATGGCCGATTAGGCGTGCGCTGTTTCAGGAAACACGCCAGCCGCGACGTTCGTCCCGCCGGTGGCCGATGGGACCGCCGCGCGTGGGTCGCGCTGGCGGAGGTTCTGGTCGGCCGCCCTCGGCGATCTGTCGGATGACGTCGGGCGCAGTCCGTAGGCGGGCTCGGAGCGGCGACCGCGCCGATGAGTTCGAGCCACCGAGGACGTCTATCAGGTCGACGAATCGCAGGTGGAGGGAGCTCAGGCCATGACCGCTTTGAGCAAGGCGTTCGACGCCGTTCTTGAGAAGAGCCCCAACCGGGGCGGCTGGACCTACGTGGTGATGCCGGGCTCGGCCGAGTACTTTGGAACTCGTGGCCTGGTCAAGGTGCGGGGCATGGTCGACGGTCATCCTTTCGAGAGCTCCTTCATGGCCCTGGGCGACGGTCGCCACAAGCTGCCGATCAAAGCGGATCTGCGGAAAGCGATCGGCAAGAGGCCCGGGGACCGGGTGACGGTCGTGCTCCACGAGCGCATCCATCGGGACCGCGACTGATGTCGGCCGCCGAGGTCGAGGAATACCTGCGCCGTCTCGACGAGCCGAAGCGTTCGACACTGCGCCAGCTGCGCCGAGACATTCTCGCCGTGATCCCCGACGCCGAGCAGTGCATCAGTTACGCGGTTCCGGGCTTCCGGGTGTCCGGCAAGACAGTTGCCGGATTCGCCGCCTTCAAGAACCATCTGAGCTACCTGCCTCACAGCGGCTCGGTATTCCCCGAGCTCGCCCAAGAGCTGACCGGCTACGAGAGGTCCACGGGCGCGCTGCGCTTCCGGGTCGACACGCCCCTACCGGCGGAGTTGGTCGAGAATCTGATCGCAGTGAGGCTTCGCCAAGCATTCCCAGACCGAACCGATTCCTGATATCCGCGCGGGGAATTCACCGCCCCCGCTCGACGGCCACTCGCGGCAGGCGCCGCGCTACGTATGGCCAATCAGACGAGCTCGCCCGGCTTGGAACTCGAGTAGTGGTCGGGCTCCGGGAGATCTGCCGAGGTCGGCGCGTTGCGAACATCCACCTCGGGCGATTGGCCGGATCCATCGCTCGACCTCACCAGGGGCCCGAGCGCGGCGCCGACCAGAGCGACGAAGGAGGCCACGAGCATCGTCGTGTGAAGGCCCGACATGAAGGCAGCATGGCTTCCCTGCGTGATGGCCGCTGCCACGCGGGCTGACGTGCCCGCCGGGATGGGCGCAAGGCCTTGTGAGACCGTGGTGCCCTGCGTCGAGAGGTGCCGAGCGAGCGAGCTCGGGACCCCGTGCGACGTGAGTTCAGACCGCAGCGCACGGGCCACCGAGGTGAAGAGGATGGAGCCGCAGATGGCCGTGCCGAGGACCCCACCCAACTGAATGGAGGTCGTCTGGATCCCTCCGGCCACACCCGCCTCGTCTTCGGAGACCTCGCCGACGATGGAATCGGTCGCCGCGGTGACGACGAAGCCGATGCCGAGTCCGATCAAGACAAACGGCGGCCAGAGGTGGACGTATGAAGAGTCGACCTGCAGCGAGGTCAGCGAGAACAGCGCCACCGAGGTGGCCAGCAAGCCGACGGTGATCGGCACCCAGGCTCCGCACCGTTCGACCAGGCGCGATCCGATTGGACCCGAGAGGGCGAACGTGATGGTGAGGGGCAGGAGACGGAGTCCCGCCTCGGTCGGACTGAAGCCGTGGACGCTCTGGAGGTAGAGGGAGACGAAGAAGAGCACGCCAAAGAGAGCAAAGAAGTTCAGCAGCACGATAACGGTGCTCGCCGACACGGCTCGGATCCGGAAGATCTCCATGGGGACCAGCGGGTGGCTCACGCGGTTCTCTATACGGACGAAGATGGCCAAGAGGACCAGGCCGAATGCGACGAGCAGCCAGGTCCCGCTGCTCCCCCAGCCCCAACTCTGCGCCTTGACCAACCCGTAGACGACAGCGGAGAGGCCGGACGCCAGCGTGAGCACGCCGGCGATGTCGAAGCGGGCGAGAACGCTCTCTCGAGACTCGGTGAGGGTGAGCATCCCGATGATGAACGCCAGGGTGCCGATGGGCACGTTGACGAAGAAGACGCTGCGCCACGAGAGATGCTCGACGAGGATGCCGCCCACGATCGGACCCGATGCGGTAGCCGCTGCCGATGCGCTGACCCAGATTCCCACCGCCCGATTGAGCTTGTCCCCGGGGAAGGCCGCCTTAAGGAGCGCCAGCGTGTTGGGGAGGAGCAGCGCCCCGAACGCGCCCTGGACACAGCGCAGTGCGATCACCGTGTTGATGTCTCGAGCGAAGCCGATGGCCAGCGAGGTGGCGCCGAAGCCCACCACCCCCGTGAGGAACACCCGCCGGCGACCGAAGCGGTCCCCCAGCTTCCCCCCGAGAATGAGGGTCACGGCGATCACCAGCAGATAGGAGTTGGTCACCCATTGGAGGTCGGCGAGCGAGGCATGGAAGTCCTTGCCAATGTAGGGATTGGCCACGGCTACAACCGATCCGTCGATTCCCACCATGATCACGCCCAGGGCGACCGTGGTGAGCGTCAACCACGGACTACCCAGGACGCCACTCTTCGCAGGTGACGGTGCCGACGTATCAGCCATCTCGAAGCCTTCCCTCTGAACAGCCACCTTCGGGCCGTTCCCAGCTCGTCGGCCCTATGCGTCTGCCCGACGAGCGAGAAGTACTGGAATGACTCTGGTGGTAGCGGCCTGATACTCGGCGTACGGCGGGTACGCGGCAACGGCCCGGTCCCACCACACCGCCTTCTCGTCGCCGATGACCTCGCGCGCCACGAAGTCGTGGGGCTCGCGACCATCCTGAATGACCAGAGCGGTCGGATCGGCGGTGAGGTTGTAGTACCAGGAGGGGTTCGTTGGCATCCCGCCCTGCGAGGCGACGAGGGCGTACTCGCCCTCGTGCTCGACGCGCATCAAGGCCATCTTGCGGACCTTGCCACTCTTGTTGCCCCGTGTGGTCAACACGATGATCGGCAGACCGGTGTCCATCAGCGTATTGGCCCGCTCGCCACCGGACGCCTCATACTCGGCCACCTGCTCTCGGACCCAGTCCCACGAGCTCGGCTCGTAGTCTCCATCGATTGGCATCCCTGCAGAGTACGTGCTCGACCGGCCGGCCACCACATCAACTGGAGTTGACCCGCCTCAGTTGCTTTCCCGGTCGTCTACGCCCAACGCCGATTGGAAGAGGTAGCCGGTCGCCAACGATCGATACGGACGCCATACGTCGGCGATGGCGAGCACCTCGTCTTGGCTGGGAAGGCGCCCGAGGCCGTAGGTGCTCTCGATGGCCTTGCGCAAGGCTAAGTCGCCGGGCAGAACCACATCGGGACGGTCGAATGCGATGATCAGAGCACCGTGAACGGTCCATGGCCCGATTCCCGAGATCTCCGTCAGCCGGCTGACCACCTCGTCGTCCGGAAGCGCTCCGAGCACTCCTTCGTCCAGTCGTCCATCCGCGAAGTGCTGGGCAAGCTCACGAACGGTTCCAACCTTGCGTCTCGACAAGCCCGCGGCTCTGAGTTGCTGTGGATCCATCGCCAGGAGCTGCGCGGCCGACGGCATCTGTCCATCGAACCTTGCTTGGATGCGCTCAAGGATACGCCGCGTCGCTTGGATCGAGAGCTGTTGCCCGATCACCTGAAAGACCAGTGCGCCAAAGAGGTCCATTGGTGGGAGCTCCCGGAGCCACGCTCGCGGGTCGAAGTCAGGTCGGGCATCGATGAGCTGGGCGAGCACCGGGTCAGACCGTCGAAGATGGCCCAGCATCGCCTCGCGATCTGGCGCGGTAGCGGGCACCGGACCCCGCCGGACGGCCGCCGGCCCCGGCTGACCATGGCTCGAGCGCGCACCGGCGGGCACACCACAAGGATGCCCGAGTGGCGGGCAGAGTGCCGCCATTGTCCGCCTCGATCCGAGCGGTCTGCCGCGCCTGCCGAGTAGATGGCCTCGAAGACCTCCATCCGACATCAACCCAGGACAGTCGCGATCCACCAAGAACGCACCTGGTTCTGCCTAAGGTGGTCGGCGTGTTTCGTAAACGAGTCAGTACCTGGGAGAGCGAAGCCCTGGTTCACTCCGAGATTTTACGGGCCGTGCTCGATTCGCTGGTCGAACTCAAGTCCGGCATTGACCAAGGCAATCCGTCCGAATCCGATGTCGTGCTCGACAACGCCGGCGAGGTCACGGCGAGAAGCACGGCGTGGCTTACCGAGTGGAAGAATCGATGCATCGCTGACAACGCCACCGACTCGGCTGCCTTCGACGCCTATTCGACCTGCTTGCCTGCGCTGGCCTACTGCGTCGACGTTTATCAGTGGTCCCTCCGAATCTTGGCCGTTTCACCCGACACTGGCAGTCGTGATGGAGAACTTGCTGCTCGAGGAATCGTCACAGCCCAAGCGGTGGCGCTCTTCACTCTTCACTGTCTTGAAGACACACCGACCCTACGGTTAAGGGATCGCGAGATGACTCAGGCGGCGCTGCAGACGCTCAGCGTCCAAATGAGGCCGCTGGCAACGTTGGGTGGAGAGATTCACAGTGTGCTCGTTCAACGACAACGTGATGCGGGGGTGGACGCCACCGCGCCCTAAGCGGGGGTGGGTGGGAGATCATTCTAGGCGTGGCCGCTCTCGTAGGAGCGACACGCCGGCCACCGCCGCGGACTCACCTTGAGACGTTTTCATTCGGCACCGGTTTCATCTGGCACCACCGGTGGACTTTCATTTGGTGCCTTCGCATCGGGCAAAGAGAGCAACGACTCGAATCTTTCGTTGGCTACTGATGCTCGGTGAAGGACTTCGGCATCCGCGTTCTCGATTTGCGAGATTGGTACAAACCAGCGAACGACGGATCCGATCACATCGGGTCCCCCGCCCATCACCCACTCCCGAGGCCCCTTACGGTCTGAGATGGAAGCCATCTGAAAGATCTCGGCCCATTCAAGGCGCGGCCGAGTGCTCAGTTCCCACTCGACTTCCACTCTGTCGCCGATCTCCTTGAACGTCTTTCGGTTCGTAATCGTGATCTCATTCCAGCTCGACTCGGTCATGCTTCTCCCTTTCCCGCTCGCTCGAACCACCCGGCAGCCCATACGTACACTACGGTGCGGCTGGGAATGCGCCCAGACCTTCCTATGGCGCCCGGATTACACCGGGTCGGAGAGTGCCACTGCGCCGCCCATGCAGATCGCCTTCCGATGATGGAGGGGGACGACCATTACCGTTGCAGTCGAGGGCACCAGCAAGAGGGCAGACCACCCGGGCCGCGCTCTTTACGCACTAGCGGACGTCGCCGAGCACAGTGCCATCAGAAAGAACGGTCTGCCAATCGGCGCTGGCTCCGGGAAGCAATGTCCCGCGCAGCTCAGGTCCGCTGAACGTCCCGCCGTTCAATGGAACGATCCGCCGGTGTCCAACGGAGATCTGGCCAACGTCCTGGGGGTCGCCGACGCTCGCTTCCAAGCGGTAGATCAGGTCGAGACGTGGATCGGGAAGGACGACTGTTCACGACATCACTTCTGATTCGGTCTCGTTTTCCGTCCCCGGCCACGTCGGAAGGCAATCAGGCCCCCACGACGAGGGACCGCGCCTCTGCGGAGCCGACCACAAGATCGTGAAGATCGCCGCCCACCTCGAGTCGGCTCGACTGTTCGACCCCGCCGATCCTCATCGGCTCAAAGCCCGCCGTTCGGATCAAGTGCTCGACTTCGTCGCTCCCATGCTCGTCCTCGGACACGTAGAACAGAACCGCGGGCTCGGGCGACCGGTGGCTCGAGGACTCGAAGAGATCGGCCGACATGGTGCCGAACGCAATGGCAAAGCGTGTCCCGGTCGGCAACCACCCAGCAACAACTTGGCCCGATGACTGCCCTTCCGGTAGGAGTCGCACGACCTTGCCTTGTGCGTCGAGTCCGACCGGATTGCTCGGAACGACGAGAGACGTGTCTCCCAGCGCGTCGGCGATCTCGTCGATGACGTCTTTCAACACGGAAAACCGCAGCGCAAGGACGACGGCATCGGCTCCCTGCAAAGCGCTCCGGTTGTCGAGCGCGACGACCGCCGCTCCGCCGATTGCCGCGGCCAGCTTTCGCGCCGACTCCTTGTCGGCGCTCGAGAGCTGGAGGGTCTCGCCACCGGCAGCAAGCTGACGCGCGATGGCCGATCCGATGCCTCCGGTGCCGATGATCGCCGTGGTCATGATGGAGACCTCCGCCCCGTCAGGAAGCTCACTCCGACTTGCTCGATGGCCATTGATCGGGGAACCAATCTCCCCCCGGGTCCGTCGTTTGTCCCACTTCGATCAGATGACCATCGGGATCGCGGATATAACAACGGATTTCGTACTGGTGCTGCTTCGGTGGCGTCAGGAATTCCGCACCGCGCGCGCTCCATTCGGTGTACACAGCGTGCATGTCCGTCACTCGTATATTGAGGAAACTGCTGACCCGGTTGGGATCGGCGGGCGTCTCAAGGGTGACCTCCGGCTTGTCGTCGGTCGGCCCTCCGCCGACGTTGATGATGATCCAACTGTTCGACAGTTGGACATACGTGAGCCCTCCGGGTCCGGAGAACGCATCCCTGCCCCCGAGCACATCGGTGTAGAAGCGGCGAGAGCGCTCGACATCGTCCGACACGATGAAGTGGGCCAGCACGATTCCCTCTGGGGGCGTTGGGAGCTCGTCGGCGGGCGTACTCGATGGCCAGTGATCGGGCACCCAGTCCCCCTGCGGGTCGGTGGTCTGCCCCACTTCGATCAGGTGACCATCGGGATCACGGATGTAGCAACGGATCTCGTACTGGTGCTGCTTCGGGGGCGTCAGGAACTGAGCACCCCGCGCGCTCCATTCGGAGTACACCGTCTCCATGTCCTTGACCCGGATGTTGACGAAGCTGCTCACCCGATTTGGGTCGCCGGGCGTCTCCAGGGTGACCTCCGGCTTGTCGTCGGTCGGGCCTCCGCCGGCATTGATGACGATCCAACTATTGGACAGTGCGACGTTGGTCGGCCCTCCGGGGCTGGAGAAGGCGACCCGGCCCCCAAGGACTTCGGTGTAGAAGCGCCGAGAGCGCTCGACGTCGTCCGACACGATGAAGTGTGTGAGCAGGATTTCCTCTTGGGGCGGTGGGACCTCGGCCATCTGCTACCTCCGATGGTCTTCCACGGTCATAGCCGTGCCATCTGCGCCTGCATGGGCTGCAAAGGCGGCGGCATTTTGGCGATCTCCATTCGAAGGGTTTTGAAAGCCGAATCGAAGATGGTCGAGAAACTCGGGAACGGCTGGATGACGTCGCTCAACACCTCCAACGGAACGCGGGCGCGTATGGCGAGCGTCGCCTGCTGGAGCCACTCGCCGGCCTCGGGTCCGAGGGCGTAAGCGCCGGTCAACCGGGCGCCGTCGCTGAGCAGGGTCAAGAATCCGTTCGACTGGGCGTACTGGTGGCTGTACGTCGCGGTCTTGGACACGTCGGTCAGGAGCGTTGTGCTGCTGTAGGGTGCCTCCGCGGCACCGACGGCGGCCGCCTGCGGATCGGTGTACGTGACGCGCGGCACGGCTTCGTAGTTCGTCGGGTGGCTCTCTCCGGCGATGTTCGCCGCCACAACGTCTCCCTCGTACTCGCCGACGTGTGTCAGGGGCCAGATCCCGTTGACATCCCCAATGGCCCAAATGTTGTCGCCGGCACGCAGATACTCGTCCACCACGACGCCGTGTGGGTTTGCCTCGATACCGACCGTCTCGAGCCCGATCCCTTCGACACGGGGACGGCGGCCGGTCGCCACGAGCAGTCGCTCTCCTTGTACCGAGGTCCCGTCCGAGAGCCTCAGGACGTAGTCGCCGCCGTCGCGCGAGGCCTCCGCGGCCTGGACTCCGAGGTGCAACTCGATCCCGTCCCGCCGCAGTGCCTCGGTCAGAGCCACGCCGAGGGGGGCCGGCTCTCGTGGGATCAGCCGATCGGCGCCCTCGACGAGCACGGCCTGACCACCGAGCCGCCGTACCACCTGTGCGATCTCGACACCGGCCGAGCCACCGCCGAGCACGATGAGGCGGCTGGGAACCGTCTTCATGGCCGTCGCTTCGCGCGTGCCCCACACGCCGACCAGGCCGTCGAGCCCCGGAATGGGTGGCACGAAAGGATCCGCGCCCGTCGCTACGACGACATGCTCCGCCGTGTGGCGAGTGCCGTCCACGTCGACCACGCCGGGCCCGGCGAGCCGGCCCACGCCCCGGACCAGCGCGATGCCCCGATCCGCCAGCCATTTCTCCTGCCCCGCATCCGAATAGCCGGACACCATGTAGTCCCGCCAGTCCAGCGCCGCCTGCACGTTCACCTCGGCGCTGGCGCCGACGTCGCGGGCGCCCTGGACCGCCTCCCCCGGACGCAAGAGGGACTTGGACGGGATGCACGCCCAGTAGGAGCACTCGCCGCCGACCAGCTCCCGCTCGACGACGGCGACCCGAAGCCCACGCGCCGCGATGGCCCCGGCGCAGTGCTCGCCGGGCGCACCGCCGCCCAGCACGATCACGTCGAAATCGCTCATACAGGAAGCTCCTGGCCGCTCTGTTCGCGCACCATGTACTCGGCGTACCAGTCGGGCCAGTCCGGGTCGGCCCGGCCGATGCGCTTCTCGTGCTCAGCGTGGGCCGACTCGGCGCGGCGCAATGCCGCAGCCAGGTCACCGGCGGAGTTGAACGAGGTGGTGGTCGGATCGAGGCGGCCCGGGAGGCGATCGGTCACCTCTTGGAGCAGCCAGCTGTTGCCGTCGGGGTCTTCGAACGTGGCAAAGGAGTTGTAGCTCTTGTGATCCGGATCCGGCCCGTTGACCCGATCACCCGTCCCCTCAGGGTCGAGTTGCGCTCCGGGCGCTCCGGAATGGAACACCCCACTGACCGTGGCTCCCCGGCTGACAAGTTCGTCGCGCTCGGCTTCGATGTCAGACACGATCAGGTACAGGCCATGGGCAGATCCGGGTGGCGCCCCCGTGATGTGGGTGCCGAACTGCACAGAACACTGCGATCCCGGTGGCGTGAATTGCACGACCCGGAAGCCGTTGTCGAAGGAGAAGTCGGCGTCGAGCCTCCAGCCGAGGCCGGCGTAGAACGCCTTGGAGCGATCGGCGTCGGCCACGGGGATGACGACCGCCTCCAGCTTGAGATCGGCCGGTTCGCTGCTCGGCGATCCCCCGGGTGCGCTCTGTCCATCGACGGTGCTCATCCGGCTCTCCTCTGTCTGGTCCCGAAAGCATTGTCGCACCCAGGCGAACGCCTTGCACCTGAAACATCCCTCGCACTCGGGGTTCGACGTCGTTCCAGCGTACGGGGTCGAATGGCGATGCACCGGTGCACGTCTCAACCTTTCCGCCCGGCCCGCGAGCAGCTCGAGTTCCTATGGTCGAGAACCCGAGCGGAGGACGGGCGCCCCGACCCCCCAGGGTCAGCGTTTGATACCGATGCTCTTGCCTTCGGTGTACCGGATCGGCTCCTCTTGATGTCCAGATCCTGGACGACTCGATCGGGGTCCGACAGGAACGGCGGCCGGATTGATCGGCGAGCTCGCAGTCGGGAAACGTCTCGCCTTCACGGATGTCGCTGCGCATGTGGCCTCCAAACTCGAAAGGGTCTGGTCCAAAGATCCCACCGGAGTCCAGCAGATGTTCAAGTCTGTTGCGCCTGTCGCTCGCTCTCAGAAATTGCCCAGGCCGCGTTGACGAGCCCGATATGGCTGAACGCCTGGGGGAAGTTGCCCAAGAGCTCCCCGCTGACGGGATCGACCTCCTCGGCCAGCAGGCCGACCTCATTGACGAAGGCGGCGGCACGCTCGAAAACGGCCCGGGCCCGAACCGGCTGGCCTGCCTGGGCCAGGGCCTGGGCCAGCCAGAAGGTGCACAGAAGGAAGGTGCCTTCCTCGCCCTCGAGCCCGTCGTGGGACCGATAGCGATACACCAATCCCCGCTCGTCGGTGAGCCGTTCCTCTGTCGCGTCGATCGTGGCCAGCACTCTCGGATCGTCGGCGGGGAGAAATCCCACCAGGGGCACCATAAGGTTGGAGGCGTCAAGCTCGTCCGAGCCAAAGGACTGGGTGAAAGCCTTGGCCCGGTCACTCCAGCCCTTGGTCACGATCGCCTCACGGATCTGGTCCCGCGTCTGCGTCCATGACCCGATTCGAGAGGAGGCGTTGAGACGGTCGGCCAGGATCACCGCTCGATCGAGGGCCACCCAGCACATCAGCTTGGAATACAAGAAATCACGCGGCTCCCCCCGGATCTCCCAGATTCCTTGGTCCTTCTCCTGCCACCGGCGGGCGGCGGTGTCGGCCAGCTGCACGAGGAACTTTCGCGTGGCTGGTGCCAGGTCGGTGGGCGTATCCCACTTGCCCGAGTCGGACAGTGGCCCGACCCGGTGGGTGTCGTCGAACAGGTGGTCAGACATGCGGTACACCGCGTTGAGCAACTCGCCGTAGACGTCGAGCTGGCGTTGTTTCCAGGCTGCGTTGCCCACCCGGACCGGCGCCGAGTGCCGCCAGCCCTCCAGCTGCGGCAGCTCCCGCTCGGTCAGGTCCCGTTCACCGCCGATGCCGAACATGATCTGCAAGGCACCGCCCCGGTCGAGCGAGCCGGCCGCGGACGAGGAGACGTAATCGAAGAACTGGTTGGCTTCGTCGGGACAAGCCGCCACCCAAAGGGCCTGGATGGTGAAGGAAGCGTCTCGGACCCAGGCATAGCGGTAGTCCCAGTTCCGGGAGCCGCCCACCACCTCGGGCAACGACGTGGTCGCCGCCGCGCAGATGGCGCCGGTGGGTGCAAAGGAGAGTGACTGGAGCACCCGGCCGCTGTGGTGCACCATGTCT
The DNA here is from genome assembly GCA_963779735.1 of uncultured Acidimicrobiaceae bacterium. GTDB lineage: Bacteria > Actinomycetota > Acidimicrobiia > Acidimicrobiales > RAAP-2 > Bog-473. The sequence goes on along the minus strand of CAVZZJ010000004.1, from coordinate 760,055 downwards.
TGCCACGGACCCACGTAGGCCTGGTGGAGCTCAGACCACGACTCCCACCCCGCCACGGTGTCTTCGAGCCGGGCGCGTATTTCCGACGGGCTCCAGACCCTGGCCGAACTGCCCTCAGTCTGGTTCCCGTGATGCAGGGCGAAGCCCATGCTTTCGCCTTGGGCAAGCTGGAACCGGCCCGAGGCCGCGGCGCGGTCCTGGTCGAGCGTCAGGGCCACGGACGTCGACAGCACCAGCCCGTCAGCGCTCCCTGACTCCGTCATTCCACCGTCGACCGCGTCGAGCGATGGATGTTTCAACCCGTAATCGGGGCGCGGGACGTACTCCAGGGACAAGTCGACCCGTCCCTCCGTACACGTGGCGCGCCGCAGGAGAACGTGAGGCGCTCCTTTGCCGAGCTCGTGTCCCCGGTTGCCAGAACCCATGGCAAGTGCGTCGGTGATCGTGACCGAACCGGTCGGTGTGCGCAGCGTGGTCTCCAACACCATGGTGCGGTCAAGGTAGCGCCTGCTCACTTCCGTCGGGTTGGTGGCGCCGAGGAACCAGTGCCCGGCTTTCTCGTCGAGGAGGCGACCGAAGGTCGAGGGGCTGTCGAACCGTGGGAAGCAGAGCCAGTCGATCGACCCGCCCCGACTGACCAGCGCAGCGCTGTGCCGATCCGACAGGAGCGCATAGTCAGCTATGGGGGTCGTGGTCACGTGAACTCCTTCGCTCGTGGATGCGCAAGATCCGATCTGGCAGCGCCGATGAGCATCAGATCAGATCTGCCCAACTGCGACTGGAGATGGGCTATCGGCTATCGGACTGGCATGCTCAGCGAACCTAGCCCAAACGACTTGGACGGGGTAGCGGGTTGGCGGGCGGCGCCAAACCGTTCGCGCCACGCTAGGGTTGGTCAGGCATCACCCTGAAAGGTGAGTTGTCTCGCCGTTCGGCCACTCACCCTCAGAAGTCGGGAGGTCGACCAACGATGGTGATCCACCAGCCAGACCAGGCCGAGTACAGGTCAGTTCTGCCCGAGGAGATCGATTGGAAGCCGTTTCCAGCGTTTCCGCCATCGGCGCGACTGGCAATCGTCGTCGGCGATCCATCGGAACCAGGGCCATACGTCATCCGGGTCAAGGTCCCCTCGAGCATCAAGCTGATGCCGCACCAGCACCCGGAGGACCGCGTCTATACGGTCATTTCCGGCGTCTTCTACATCGGCCTGGGAAGCGTGTTCGATGAAGAGCGGCTGCAGGCATATCCACCGGGAGCCGTCATTGTGCTCCCCGGTGGTACCCCGCATTTCCACTGGGCGAGATCTGGAACCTACGTCACCCAAGTATCGGCCGTCGGACCGCTCGGCCTCGAATACATCGACCCGATCGACGATCCCCGGAACCAGTGAGCAAGCAAGGTCTGGTCCTTCGATGGCCACCTCGACCACGTCGCGAGAGTGACATCGGTTGGGGCCGGTCCAGAGAAGCGCGGTGACCGATATCGGTGCCGTTCTCGTGGACGACCCTTCGCTGCAACCTCGGTGGGAGCCTCCTGCAGCCTTTCTCCGCGGCCGATGGTAACTGGACAGCGATGAGTCCGCCTTTTGGGTCGTATTTGTTGTTGCGTAAGGTCGCTGCAATCTCCCGGTCGATGTACAACTGTCAAACGGGCGCTTCGATGTCGTCGTCCGAACGCAGCTCCCGCGTGCCATGGTGTAGATAGTGCGGACCCATGGTTTTGTTTGACAACTGCGCAGATACGTCGGTACCTCAAGCGCGGCAACGCTCTGGGAACTTGATATGTATTCAAATGGACGACTGATGACGACTCTCTCTCAAGTCTCTGATCGTCGCCGTCGCCGGCGGGCCGCCTTGGCTCACAAACGCGAGACGAGCTCAGCCACGATCTCCGCCGCTGGTCGTGGCTGCCTGGCGAGCGCGACGCTCTGTCCGGCCCACATGGAGAGCGCTTCGATGTCACCGGTGGTGCCAACCATCGGCGGCGCTGGCTCGTAGCGGACGATTGCTTCGCCCGAAGCGAAGTGCGCGATGACATCGCCCACTCCGGGCCGACTCTCCAGAGGCGGCCGGCCCGCGGCCTCCCACATCTCGGCCGTCGAGTTGCGGAGCGCGCGGTGGGGCGAGTCCGGCCAGTCGACGTCGTAGAGGTCGGGGTACCACTCCGCGTCGGTCTCGACCGCGTTGATCAGGCGAGTGCGGTACTCCTGGTGGATGGGCATCTCCTGGGCAAGCAGAAACTGGGTACCCACCCAAGCCGCCTGAGCGCCCAGGGCGAGGACGGCGGCCACTCCGCGAGCGTCCCCGATCCCACCGGCCGCGATCACTGGCACCGGCGCCACCGCGTCCACGACGGCGGGCACCAAGGGGAGCGTCGCAATCTGACTCCCCACGTGCCCCCCAGCCTCCCAACCCTGCGCCACGATGACATCAACTCCGCTGGCGACCGCCCGCCGCGCCTCTTCGGCGCTTCCGACCGTACACAGAACGAGTCCGCCCGCATCGTGGGCCCGCTCGATGTAGCCAGCGGGATCTCCCAGAAACAGTGACACGATCCGCAAACCGGCCTCGAGGGCTTCGTCGAGGCGACGGTGCTGATCGGAGGTGAGAACCAGATTGCCGCAGAAGGGACGATCGGTGAGCGCCGCCGTCTCGCGAACCACGTCTCCTGCCGAATCGGACCACGTCAGCGTCACCATGCCGAGCCCACCGGCATTCGAGACCGCTGCCGCCAGTTCGGGCACCGCCACCATCGCCGCCAAGACAATCGGTTGTTCAATCCCGAGCAGTTCGCAGACCGGCGTTCGCACTACTGCCACCTATCCCTTCGATCCAGGCCGTCCTCCACCCAACACGGACAGATCCATATTCTTCTAGGACTCATACGATGTGGGCATCGACTGGGCGGCCCGTTTGTTCCAACCGTGAAAGCTCGAGTAGTCGCCTGCATCACCAGGCCTCGCGCAATCCCGGTTTGCTCGGGTCCCAGTCGGGGCGGATCTCGCTCGACGCGGCGCACAAGTCGGACCACAGGTCGTAAAACGACGGGCGTCCCCAGAACCAGTAGCCGTCACCTTGGAGCTCACTGAGTGTGCGAACGATGTTGGTGTGATCCGGCAACGAGTAGTCGGGGAACACGCTGCCTGGTCTGATGTCGGATCGCATGGGGTGACTGCCTTTCACTCGACGATGCCTGCGGGGATCTCAGTGTCGGTTGGACTGGCCGCCGCAACTGAACCGGATGCAACCCTCAGAGATCGGCGAACTCTTCGCCGCGAATAATGAGTTCCCGTCGCAGCCTACCCAGCCTCTGGGTGCAGCCATCGGGAAGCACCACAGTGCGCAGGGGCTGGTCCGAACCAAACTGGCTCATCAACTCAGCCGCATCGACCGGCTCCCTTCTCGTCTCCATATTCAACCCGATCTCCGCCTACTAGCCCGAACGCGAAACCGCTGGTCAGGCGCCTGTGCCCTATGCACGAGACGCGCCGACCAGCGTTCCAAATGCTGGCGGGGGCGGTCGGCGAACTACCGATTTCCGCGTTACGAGGCTGACAGGCGCCCACAAACTGACTGGCAGTCGCCGGGAAAGGGGGTGTGCGCACTTCGTCAGGGTTGGCAAAAGCTCTTCGTGGCTGCGCCGGGCACGACTACTCCTCTCGGCGTGTCCAGCCGCGGTCAGACGAACTCGTCAATGCGGACGAGGTCGAGGTTGCGGAACCGAGGGGGCTCTTCACAAAGCGCGGCCAACCTCTGGGCGAACTCGGCGGTCTCGGGCAGGGCGGAGTTCTGCATGGCCCCATCGTGGGAGGGGAACTCGACAATCTGCACGTAGGTCTGCGGCCGATCTCGGTCAGCAGTGAGAACCGAGCGGTCGGCCTTGCGGCGCCCCTCGGACTGGGCCACCCACTTTTCCATGAGGGCCTCGACCTCATTGATGCGGGTGGTCGTGAACTCGAACATCTGGATGAACCTCATTACCGGAGTCTCCTCTCTCGTTTCGGGAATGTGGGAGCTCAGGGCCGGGCTTCGAAGACCATGTTGAAAGGTGTCTCCGCCACTCGGCCGAAGTGGCCGAACCCGGCGCCGGTCACGATGTCGCCGATGCGGCCCTCCCCCGCCTGGGCTCCCAAGGCCAAGCCAACTTCCTGAGACAGCGAACAGGGTGTGCAGAGCAGCGTCGAGAAGGCATAGAAGGCGCGCCCGACCGGATTGAGGTTTTCCTCCACCCTGTCCCCGGCCGCGGGCTCGACGATCATCCACGTACCGTCGGCCGCCAGGGCGCCCCGCGTGTGTCGGGCGGCGCCGGCGGGGTCGCCCATGTCGTGGAGGCAGTCGAACATCGTCACCAGGTCGTAGCCACCGCCGGGGAAGGCGGCCGCCGGGGCCACTTCGAACGAGACCCGGTCACCGACCCCGGCTACCTGGGCCTTCTCGGCGGCCACCTCTATCGAAGCCTCGTGGTAGTCGAACCCGGAGAAGGTGGAGGCGGGAAAGGCTTGGGCCATCAGGATGGTGGACGCGCCGTGACCGCAACCGACGTCGGCCACATTGGCGCCGGCCTCGAGCTTGGCCACCACGCCATGAAGGGCGGGGAGCCACTCCTCGACCAGATGGGCGTTGTAACCGGGCCGGAAGAACCGCTCGCAGCCCTCATGCACATCGACGACATGGTCGTGCCAGCCGATCCCGGCGCCCGTTCGGGCGGCGTCCACCACTCGCGGGGCGTCGTGCACCGACCCGAGGGCGATCTGGAATAAGCCGGGCAAGTAGGCCGGGCTGGACTCGTCCGTCAGGGCCACCGTCTGCTCGGCGGGCAGCAGGTAGCGACCGACTCCGGGATCGTATTCGAGGTAGCCGCCGGCGGCCTGGGCGTTGAGCCACTCGCGAACGTAGCGCTCGGCACAGCCGCTCCGAGAGGCCACCTCGGCCGGCGTCAGCGGTCCGGCGCCGGCCAGGGTCCGGTACAGGCCGAGCTTGTCACCCATGACCACCAGAGCGGTGTTCAGGGTGGCACCAACCTCATCGACGGCTCGGAACACGAAGCTCATCAACTTGTCCATGTCGACATCGGTACCGGTGGTCATGATCGATCCTCCGAACTTGGGTGGGCCAGCGAAGGAGATTGTAAGAAGAAGCTTGCTTGGCGGCATCGGGCGTTCACCCGATATTTCCGCTTAGGACTGGTGCTCGACGGTGATCAAGCCGTGCTTTGCCGCGAACAGGCTGGCCAACGCCCGGCTGTTGACGCCCAATTTGGTGTAGATGTGCTCCACGTGGGCATTCGCCGTCTTTGGGGATATGGTCAGCTCCGAGGCAATCTGCCGGTTCGACAAGCCTCGCGCGACCAGTCGGAGAATCTCGACCTCGCGCCTCGTCAGGCCGGCCGGCCACTCCCGGTGGCGGTTGTCCCGGCGGCCCCCCGAGCCGAGGACAGCGGCCACAGCATCCCCGTCGAGACGCCCGGCGCGCACCTCGGCCCTCACCTCTTCTGCCGCCTGATCCCGTGTCATGGCGGGGCGGTGGGGCCGTGGCTCGAGCCGGGCGTGATAGCTATCGGCCGCGGCCAGAAGCCGCCCGCCGGGTCTGACCTCGCCACCCGAGCAGCAAACCCTTCATACGTGGTGCGGCCTAAGAGGATGCCGTCGATCGATCCCAACATCGTCTCCACGTAGGCGAAAACTCGTCGTCGAAGATGAACCAGTCGAGTTCTTGATCGGGTCCGTCGAAATAGCCATCCACCGAGACAAAGAGCTGCAGGAAGAGCTTCCTCACGATCAACCTCCGTTCAAGATGCCAGCCAGTGAGTCCAGAAGGGAGCGGGTTCCCTCTTCTCTCTGGGCCACTGTGTCGTGGCCATCGAGGAACACGCCTTGCTCCGTAAGGACCAGTTGCGTCATTGCATCTTGGCTGTGGAACTGGACCGTGGCGACGGACACGGAGATCCGATTCTCATCGGCGTACATTTCATACGTGTAGATGATCCGCTGCTCGGGAATGATGTCGTGGAACTTCGACTCATACGTATAGAGCGGCCCGCCCGGGGGACCACCGCGATTGACCTCTCGGCCCCCGACGCGAAAGTCGAGCTCGTAGCCAGCCCCCAGTGCATCGGCGGAGCCGGCGAACCAGCGGGCCTTGAGCATGGGGTCCGCCCACGCCCGGAAGACAAGGGCGACCGGAACGTCGTAGGTCCGCTCAATGAAGAACGTGTCATGGGCAACGGTCGGGGTCATGGTCTCTCCTCGGTGGTGGCTACTTCGTTCAGGATGTCGCCCAGTCGGTCCAGGCGGGTTTCCCAGCCCCGGCGCCGATCGGCGATCCACTCCTCGGCCTCGGTCAACGCCGCACGTTCGATCCGGCACGTTCGTATCCTTCCGACCTTCTCGGTCTTCACGACCCCACACGCCTCGAGGACCTGCACGTGCTGGACGACGGCCGCAAGGGACATGGCCAGGGGCTCTGCCAGTTGACTGACCGAGGCGGGTCCCATCGTGAGTCGTTCCACCATGGTGCGCCTGCTCTTGTCCGCCAACGCCTGGAAGGTTCGATCCAGGTCGATAATTTGGTTAACCATGTACTTAAGTATATGGACCTGCGAGCACTACAGTCAAGCACTTCCTTGAGTCTCTGCGTTGCCCGCAGGTGCTGTTCGACCGAGCACAATCCTCGCGTGCAACATTTCCTGGACCGACAATGACTTGATCATCGGCGACGGGCATGCCCGAGGGCTACGCGGGCTGCGTTGGGCCGAAGCGGTTCCGAGCATCGTCGGCCCTGGTACCCAGGGCGCCGGCGATCTGCTGCCAGCTGGCTCCTTTGTCGCGCAGGCGTCCGACCCAGCGAGCCAACTCGGCTTCAGCACGCGAGGCACTCCGGGCCAGACCTGGAAGCATGTCCAGGATGTCTCGAACTGGTTGGTCGAGCGCCAGGGCTCGCAGACGCGCTGACTCTTCCGAGGTGATATGGGCGGTGGCGTCAACGATCGTGACCGAGAGGTCGACGCACTCGTTGCAGATGAAGACTCCTGGTCCGGCCACGATCGTCTTCACCTCGGTGTTGAATTTGCCGCAGAACGAGCATGCTGCAATGACCTCTTCAGTGGCTGCGGGGGTGGCGGGCATTCGCTCCTCCAATCGTTCTCGACGAACAGTACGCAAAGCGGTCGCGTAGGTTTAGGAGGCGATCCGAGAACACTCATCTCCTGTCCCTCCTACCTCAAGGAGGTTTCTCGCATCGTCGGCTAACGATCGGGATCACTTGGAGCTATGGTCAATCGGTGCCGGACCAGCCCTTCATCGCCGTGGTCGGAATGGGAGTGGCCACTGGAGCTCCCGACCAGTGCAGGCTGCAGATTGCCCTCAACTGCATGACCGATAACGCCGGCGATGCCCTCGCGAGGTGCGCCGAGTTGGCTGCGACGGCTATTGCTGCCATCGGGGAGGCCGATGTAGAGGAGTGTGACGTACAGACCGTCGGACTCTCCGTTCACGACTTCCACGACCAGAGCAAGCAGCGCGTGACCGCCAAGATCGGCACGTACCAACTATCAGTTACCGTTAGCCCGATTGAGGCAGTCGGCCCGATCCTGGCCAACGTTGGCACCTCAGCGGGCGATGCGCTCCAGGTGCGCGAGATCCAACTGAGCGTCCGAGATCCAGAGCCCCTAAAGAGTGAGGCACGTCGGCTGGCGGTCCAGGACGCCCAGAAGAAGGCTTTGGAGCTGGCGCAAGCAGCGGGGATCCGATTGGGCGCGATTCTGGCACTGGAAGAGGACAGTGCCCGGCCAGGGGTTCCCACGGTACGTCGCGCCATGGCGGCGTCGGGGGGTTCGTCTCCGACCGTTCCGATCGAACCAGGAGAAGTCTCGGCAGTGAGCATGATCACGATCACCTACGCCGTCGGGCCGTAAGGCCCATTGCACGGCGACGCGCATCGGAAAAGCCTCACTGCCGGAGGCTGCTCGACGCGGCTCCTAACGACCGCCCTGTGACGAAGGTTGGTGAGACATTCGACATCGATATGGACAGAGAACTGCTCTGTGATTCTCGACTCCGTCAAGCAAACCGAGACCGACGTCACGAACTACTGCGACTGGTCAAATGCCACCGAAGAGTTCCACTCCCGCGTGACCTGGCCGGTTGAAAAGTCCGTCGAAAACCTCGAACGGGCAGCCAAAAAGACTTGATGCCGTATCTGTAACGGGAGGGTTCACTCTGCCGGCTCTATCTGCGTCCCCGAGCAACGTGTGATCGGGCCTGGAAGCGATCCATCCACAATGGCTTGCCCGGAGTCGGGAGTTCCCCTCAGGGCGTAAACACGTCACCAAGATCTTAGGCAATCGCAACACTGAGATCGCAGTCCGTTTACCTACACCCCATATGTTGAAGGTAGTCCCCGAACCGCACCGGTCAGAGTGCGGTTCACAATGGAGGTGCAATGACCGCTGAGAGTATGCTCCGTATCGCCACGCCCGATGCAGCCCATGCCGTAGATATTGCTTGTTCCGACGTGGAGTCCGCTGTTGGGCTACCGGCGCACGCCGAGTTCCAAGAGATAGAAGGCGGTAACCTGATCATTGAGCTTCGGCTCGGCGTCGGGGCCGAGCAGTCACCTCACCCATCACGACTCGCGTCCGCCGTCGACAAGGCTGTGGCCAACGTTGAGGTACTCAGTTCCTGGAAGGATTCGTCCTCCCCCGATCCGGCTCCTCGGCAATGCCCCGACGTGCTGGGGGTGGGATACGACCCGTTGCCCGACGTCGCCCAACGTGCGCTCGACGACGGCCTTCCAACCGCCAAGTGGGATCGGTCCGACTCGTCATGGCACCTGGCCGTGCCGTCCATCTGCAGGGGCAAAGCGATAGTCGGAATGTCGTATCGCAATGGATACAGCCACAGATTCACCGCGCACGATGTTGCCGCGCTCAGGTCTGGGCTCGCGTCATAGGTCGCGCGGACCCCAAGCCCACATCAGGTGCGGTCCTTCGACGTAGAAGAAGGGGCCTACGAGGCCGAAAGCTCCGGGGGAGAGACTCGAACTCTCAACCTAGCGGTTAACAGCCGCTTGCTCTGCCATTGAGCTACCCCGGAAGGAGCGCATTGCCGGCCCGAACGATATCAGTGGTGCGCCGGACCGAGGTCGAGGGGTGGCTTCCCTGGTGGCTTAGGACTCTTCGAGGTAGTCGCGGAGCAGGTGGGCCGCATCGGGGCGGCGCAGCTTGGCCAGTGTCTTTGACTCAATCTGGCGCACCCGCTCACGGGTGACGCCGAACTCCTTGCCCACCTCTTCGAGCGTTCGGATCTTCCCATCGTCGAGCCCGAAGCGGAGGCGCACCACGTCCTGCTCCCGCTCGGAGAGGTGCGCGAGCGCCTCGCGCACAGCGACGTCGAGGAGAGACCGCGTGGCCGCGTCGTCGGGGACGACCGCACCCCGGTCCTCTATGAGATCCGAGAGATTGAAGTCGTCCTCGTCGCCCACCGGCTGTTCGAGGGAGACCGTGTCCTGGTTGATGCGCAGGATCTCCCTGATCCGGTCGATGGGGAACTCGACCCGATGCGAGACTTCCTCAATCGTGGGCTCCCTCCCTAGCTCCTGCAGCAGTTGTCGTTGCGCCCAGACCACCTTGTTGATCGTTTCCACCATGTGGACGGGGATGCGGATTGTGCGGGCCTGGTCGGCGATCGCCCGGGTGATGGCCTGGCGGATCCACCAGGTCGCGTAGGTGGAGAACTTGAACCCCTTCGTGTGGTCGAATTTGTCGACCGCACGCATCAGGCCGAGATTGCCCTCCTGAATCAGGTCGAGGAAAGCCAGGCCCCTGTTGCGGTAGCGCTTGGCGATGGAGACCACCAGGCGCAGGTTGGCTTCGATGAGCCCGTCCTTGGCCCTCTGGCCCTGGCGCGCCAGGCGGCGGTTGCGGCTCAGCTCGGTGCCCTTCAACAGGTCTGACGCGGGTCCCTCTCCCCGCTCGGCCAGTTCGTGCGCGGCGCACTTGGCGGCGGCCTCGTTCCCCACCTCAATGGCCTGCGCGATCTCCACCTCGAGCGCGGCATTGAGCAGAGGTACCCGACCGATCTCCTTGAGGTAGGTGTGCACGGGGTCCTCCGCGCTGCCCGAGGACTCGGTGGTCGGAGCGGCCGGCCGCTTGCCGTTCGCCTTGCGCCGTGTCCCCTTTTGGCCGTTGGCCGTCGCTCGGGACGGGGCCGGGGACGGATCAGCCTCCTCGACTTCCTGGGTCAGCTCCTCCACGTCGTCTTCGACCAGGGCGACACCTTCGGCGTTGATTCGGGCCAGCAGCGCGCCCAGCACCTCGGGAGTCAGCTCGACGTTATGCAGTGCATCGATGAGCTCGTCCTGGGTGAGGTGACCCTTCTTCCTGCCGGCAGCCAGCGCGGCATCGAAATCGACCTGCGACACCCCGACGGGCAGCGGGTCGCATTTCACCGCCTTGAGCACCGACCGTCTCTTGGCGGGCGTAGCCTCGGGTGCGTCGTCGACTGCGAATGCCGAGTCGTCGTTCACCCGCACCATTCCTGACTGGTCATCCCTCTTTCGACTCCCGCGCCATAAGCCACGCTACCAACCGCTCGGCCGCGCTGCGCGCAGCGTCCGGATCTTCCAGTTCGGCCAGCCAGCGCCGTACCTGAGCGGTCAACGCCGCACCTGCCTTCCACTGCTCTTCCAGGCCGCGAGATTCCTTCTCCACTTCGGACAGCGCCCGCCTCACCGCCTCGCGCAGGAGAACCCCCACCACCAGGTCGACGGGATCCCCGAACGCGGGATCGCCGGCCAGTGGCTCCTCCACCGTGATCCGGCGCAGCAGCCCTGCCACCTCGGGTGACGACGAGGCGATGGCGTCATGGAGGTCGTCGTGCTGCACCAATGCCGTGAAGGCTTCACGCTGCAACGGGTCGCTGAACAGCACCGCCTGCAGCCTGTCGGCCGCCTCTTCGGGGCGATGCACTGCCAATTTCAACGCCTCGAGCCCCGGGCCGGCCCGCTGTACCGAGGCCTGCGACGCCGCGAGCCCGTCCTCCCACTCTGCGCCCTCCCCCTCGTCGGGATCCCGGAGCTCGCCGGGATCTCCGTGGGCGTCCCGGCCGTTCGGCGAATCGTGAGCGGATCGCGACCGCGGCGCGGTCGTATCGCCCGTGGGATGCGCACGCAGGTGCTCCAGCCGCTCCCGCAATCGGGTGGCGTCGAGCCGGCAGCGGTCCGAGAGCTGCATGACGTACTGGTCACGGACCAGGTCGTCGGGGTGTTCGGCCACGGCGCGCAGGGCGGACTCCGCGGCGCGGGCGCGGCCCTCGGCGGTGGTCAGATCTCCCGCGCCCAGGATGCGGTCCACCCGGAACTGTAGGAAGGGCCGGGCCTCGGCCACGGCGCGGGCCAAGGTGGCCGGATCGCTGCGGGCGAGGTCCCCGGGGTCGCTCCCGCTGGGCAGGTCCGCGACCACGACGTCGACCTCGTGGCGGCGCTCCCACTCGTAGACGCGCGACGTTGCGCTCTGACCCGCCCCGTCGGCATCGTAGGCCAGCACGATGCGACGGGCGAAGTTACGCAGCAAGGTGAAGTGCTCCTCGGCCAGGGAGGTGCCGCACGTGGCCACTGCCCGTGGCACGCCGGCCTGGAAGAAGCCGATGACGTCGGTGTAGCCCTCGCACACCACCACCTCCCCCCGTGCGATCACGTCCTGCTTGGCCCAGTTCAGGGCGTACAGCGTCCGGCGTTTGGAGTAGATGGCCGTCTCCTGGGAGTTCTTGTACTTGGGCTCGGGACGCGCCGCCGGGGGACCGCCCGGCCGCGGCGGGAGGATCCGACCGCCCAGGGCCACCGGTCGTCCCGATGGGTCGCAGATCGGGAACAGGACGCGGGCCCGAAATGCGTCCTGCGCCCGTCCCCTCCGGTTGATGAAGCCCAGCCCCGAGTCGGTCAACACCCGCTCCGAGAGCTTGAGGGCGCTGCTCAGGGCATCCCACTCGTCCGGCGCCCATCCCAGCCGGAAGTGACGGACGACCTCCCCGTCGTAGCCCCGCGAGCGCAGGTAGTCCCGCGCCCGGCCGGCATCGGGCGCGCGCAACAAGCGCTCGTTGTACCAGACGACCGCCCGCTCCATGGCGTCAAGCAGATCGGCCCGGCGTTTGCGGTCCTTGCCGACCTCGGCATCCTCGTGCAGCGCCACGCCCGCCCGATCGGCCAGGAGCCGCACGGCGTCGACGAAGTCGAGGTGCTCCATCGCCCTCACGAAGGTGATGGCGTCACCCGATGCCTGGCAGCCGAAGCAGTAGTAGAAGCCCTCCTCGGCGTTGACGCTGAACGAGGGGCTCTTCTCCGTGTGAAACGGGCAGAGCCCGGTCCAGCGGCGTCCAACCCGCTTCGAGCGCGGCATGCTCGCCGATGAGCGCCACGATGTCGGTAGCGGCCCGCACCTGGGCCACGTCCTCGTCGGGTATGCCCATGTGTTGACGGTACCGCGCCGCCGTCCCCGCTGGTCCCGGCCGGCGGCCGGCGGCGTCAGCTCGGCTTGGAGGCCTTCTGGCCCGACTTCTTGCCGGACGCCGCCTTCTTGGTGGACACCGCCTTCTTCGGGGAAACCGCGTTCTTGGTGGACACCGCCTTCTTGGCGGACACGGCCGTCTTGGGGGCCGGTGGCGTCCCCGACAGGACGGCCTGGGCGGCGGCCAACCGGGCCACGGGCACCCGGAACGGGGAACAGCTCACGTAGTCGAGCCCGGCGTCGAAGAACAGGGCGATCGACTCGGGATCCCCGCCGTGCTCGCCGCAGACGCCGACCTTGAGCGACGGTCGGATGGATCGCCCTCGCTCGGTGCCGAGGCGCACCAGCTCGCCCACCCCGTCGGCGTCCACCACGTCGAAGGGGTTCCGCGGCAGGAGCCCGAGCTCCAGGTAGGCCCCCATCATCCGCCCCTCGACGTCGTCCCGGCTGAATCCGAAGGTCATCTGCGTCAGGTCGTTGGTGCCGAAGGAGAAGAACTCGGCCACCTCGGCGATCTCGCCCGCCCGCAGGGCGGCGCGGGGCGTCTCAATCATGGTGCCGATCGTCACATCCAGCTTGCCCGGCTTGACCTGCTCCTTCGCCACACCCTTCGACGGGCGCGGCGCGGGTTCGGCTGCGACCTCGGCCACCGCCCCCTCGACCCAGCTGCGGGCCAGGGCCAACTCCTCCCGGCTGACCGTCAGGGGGATCATGATCTCGACGATCGGATGACCGCCGTCGACCACCCGCTGGCGGGCCGCCTCCATGAGGGCGCGCACCTGCATGGCGTAGAGCCCGGGCTTGACCACGCCGAGGCGCACCCCGCGGGTGCCCAGCATGGGGTTGGACTCCTTCCACGACAGGGCGGCGGCGTAGAGCCGGCGCTCCTCGGGGCTGAGGCCGACGGTGGCGTCCTTGATCGCCATCTCCTCGGTGCTGGGCAGGAACTCGTGCAGCGGGGGGTCCAGCAGGCGGACGGTGACCGGCAGCCCGTCCATGGCGGCCAGAATGGCGATGAAGTCCTCCCGCTGGACCTGGCGCAGCTGCTCCAGCGCGGCGGCTTCGTCCGCCGGCGTGTCGGCCAGGATCATCCGGCGCACGACAGGTAGGCGGTCCTCACCCAAGAACATGTGCTCGGTCCGGCACAGGCCGATGCCCTCGGCCCCGAGCGAGCGGGCGTTGGCGGCGTCCTCCCCCGTGTCGGCGTTGGCCCGCACGGCCAGATGGCCTTTGCGGATGGCGTCCGCCCACGCGAGCACGGTGGTGAAGGCGGGAGGGGGCGAGGCGGCCGTGAGGGGCACCTGCCCCGCCACCACGATGCCGGCCCCTCCGTCGAGCGACACCCAGTCGCCCTCCTCCAAGGTGATGTCGCCGACGGTCACCGCGCGGTCGGAGAGGCGCAGGGCCTCGGCGCCGACCACGGCCGGCTTCCCCCAGCCCCGGGCCACGACCGCCGCGTGGCTGACCAGCCCGCCGCGGGCGGTCAGGATCCCCTCGGACGCCAACATGCCGTGCACGTCCTCGGGCGAGGTCTCGCTGCGCACCAGAACAACCTTCTCCCCGCGGCCCGCCGCCGCCGCGGCATCGTCGGCGGTGAAGTAGATGCGCCCGACGGCCGCCCCGGGGCTGGCGCCGAGGCCCTTGGCCCACACTGTGTAGCCCGAGCCGGCGAACTGCGGATGGAGGACCGCGTCGAGGTGGTCCTCGGTGATCCGTGACACGGCTTCGGCCTTGGAGATCCCGAGGTCGCTGGCGCGTTGCATGTCGACCGCCATCTTCAGGGCGGCGGCACCGGTGCGCTTGCCCACCCGGGTCTGGAGCATCCAGAGCTTGCCCTGCTCAATGGTGAACTCGGTGTCGCACATGTCGTGGTAGTGGCCCTCAAGGCGGGCGAAGATGTCCAACAGTTCGCGGTAGACCCGGGGAAACTGCTTCTGCAGCTCGGAGATGGGCTCGGTGTTGCGGATGCCGGCCACCACGTCCTCACCCTGGGCGTTGACCAGGAAGTCACCGTACGCCCCCTTCTCCCCCGTGGCCGGGTCGCGGGTGAAGCCGACGCCGGTGCCCGAGTTGTCGTCGCGGTTGCCGAACACCATCGCCTGCACGTTGACGGCGGTGCCCAGGTCGTGCGCGATGCGCTCGCGCTCGCGGTAGGCAATGGCACGGGGACCGTTCCAGCTCCGAAAGACCGCCTCAATGGCGCCGCGCAGCTGCGCCGCGGGATCCTGGGGGAACGGCACGCCGGTGTGGCGCTCGACGATCTGCTGGTAGGAGTCGACCAGGTAGCGCAGCAGCTCGGTCGGCACCTTGGCGTCCGACGTGGTCCCGGCCAGCTCCTTGGCCGCGTCGAAGAGGGCGTCGAACTCCTCGCCCGGGAGCTCGAGCACGATCCGGCCGTACATGGCGATGAAACGGCGGTACGAGTCGAAGGCGAACCGCTCGTCCCCGGTCTGCTTGCCCAGGCCCTCGACGGATCGGTCGTTGAGCCCCAGGTTCAAGACGGTGTCCATCATGCCGGGCATGGAGAACTTGGCCCCGGAGCGCACGGAGACCAGCAAGGGATCGTCGGCGTCGCCGATCACCTTGCCCATGGCCGCCTCCAGGCGGGTGCGGGCGGCGGCCACCTCGGCCTCGAGGCTTCTCGGCCACCCACCGGCCATGTAGTCCCGGCAGGCATCGGTGGAGATGGTGAACCCGGGGGGACAGGGAGCTTCAGCACCGACGTCATTTCGGCCAGGTTGGCGCCCTTGCCGCCGAGGAGGTCCTTGAGCTCCATCGGCGGGCGTGCGTGTCGGTGGTCGAAGTCGAAGACGTACGGCATGGAGCCTCCTTGCCCTGGCATGGCAAGCCGCGTGGGTGCGGCGGTCAAGTGGGTGAACGATTCCGGCCCCTGCCGGGGCCGGACCGCCACAGCCTACCGGCCGCCGACCACCCTCACTGGTCCCGACGCGGCTGTGCGCGGTCCCCATGGAGCTGCTCCTGGCGCTGCGGCGCCGCGGATATCTGACGCTGGAAGACCTCCTTGGCCTCCCGCATGTAGTCACGCACGATCGCCAGCTCCTCCGCCTTGAAACGCTGGGTGACCTCCTTCATCTCCTCAATGAGGGGCTGTTGCGCATGGAGCAGGCGCTTGTAGGCCGCGGGCACCACCTCCACCCACACCCGGCGGCGGTCATCGGTGTCCCGGCGCCGCTTCACCATGCCGGCCTCCTCGAGCCGGTCGAGCAGGAAGGTCACCGCGCCCGTGCTCAGCCCGCTCTCGTCGGAGAGCTGGCCGGCCGTCATCGACCCGCGGCGTCCTAGAAGCTCCAGACAGCGGATGTCGTTCCGGTTTAGCTTGAACCTCTTGGCCACCCGCTCGTCGAAGTCGCTCGCCGCCCCGAAATACCCGACGATCTCCGAACGGAGCTGGGCGATCAGATCGGAGCGGGTCCATTGCCTTGACACGGAAACAACTTTATCACTAAGTTTCTTTGGAAATGAGCGGTAATTCTCCCTATGCCGTGGAGGCGCGCGACCTGGTCAAGGTCTTCCCGCAGGGCAACGTGCGCGCACTGGACGGGGTGTCGCTGGCCGTCGAGCAGGGGACGATCCTCGGGCTGCTCGGCCCCAACGGGGCCGGCAAGACGACCGCGGTGCGCATCCTCTCCACCATCCTGCTCCCCGACTCGGGCGACGCCACCATCCTCGGGCACGACGTGGTCAGGGAGGCCGAGACGGTGCGGCGGATGATCGGCCTGGCCGGGCAGAACGCCGCGGTGGACGAGAACCTGACCGGCATGGAGAACATCCGCATGGTGGGCCGGCTCTCGCACATGCGGCGGCGGGACGCCTCGCGGCGCGCCGGCGAGCTCCTGAGGGACTTCGGCCTCGTCGACGCCGCCGACCGCCCGCTCAAGACCTACTCGGGGGGCATGCGGCGGCGGCTCGACTTGGCCGCTGCGCTCGTCGCCCGCCCGCCCGTCCTCTTTCTCGATGAGCCCACCACGGGGCTCGACCCCCAGAGCCGCCAAGACCTGTGGGGCGTCATAGAGAGACTCGTCGCCGAGGGCACGACGGTCCTCCTCACCACCCAGTACCTCGAAGAGGCCGACCGCCTGTGCAAGGAGATCGTGGTGGTCGACCACGGGAGGGTCATCGCCGAGGGCGCGCCGGCGCAGTTGAAGGCCACCCTCGGGACCTCGGTGGTCTCCATCACCTTGAGCGACGACGGCATGGCACCGAGGGCCGCCGAGCTCGTCGCCCCGCTCTCGGACAAGCGCCCCACCATCGACGGCGCAACGGTGGAGCTGACGGTGGACAACGGGCCCAAGGTCGCCGTGGAGGTGCTGCGCGTGCTCGACGAAGCCGGCATCATCCTGGCCGGACTGGCCTTGCGCGAGCCGACCCTCGATGACGTCTTCTTGAGCCTCACCGGCCACACGACCGAGGAGGATCGGCCGGCTCCGAACACCCGCCGCGACACCAAGGGCAAGACCACGAGCAGGGGCAAGACCAAGAGCAGGGGCAAGGGTCGTCACCGCATCGGCGCGGCGGGCGGGCGGGACCTCCCGTGACCACCGTCTCCCTCCCCGTCGCGGTGCGTCCGGCACCGTCGGGCGGTCGCCTCCGCTGGCTGTTCGCCGACATCCTCACGGTCACCTGGCGCGACCTGGTGGCGTTGACCCGGATTCCCGAGGCGCTGTTCTTCTCGTGCCTGCAGCCCATCATGTTCACGTTGCTGTTCCGCTACGTCTTCGCGGGCGCCATCCCCATTCCCGGCAACGTCCCCTACGTCGATTACATGATGCCGGGCATCTTCGTGCAGACGGTCCTGTTCGGCTCCATCAGCACCGCCGTCGGCATGGCCGAGGATCTGCACAAGGGGTTGATCGAGCGCTTCCGCGCCCTGCCCATGGCCCGGTCGGCCGTGCTGGCCGGCCGCACCTCGGCCGATGCCGTCCGCAACGTCGTCGTGGTCATCATCATCACGGGGGTCGGGTACCTGGTGGGCTTCCGCATCGGCGCCGGGGTGGCCAAATTCCTCCTCGGGTTGTTGATGGTCCTGGCCTTCGCCTACGCAATGAGCTGGGGCTTTGCCGCTCTTGGCCTGGCCGCGCCCAACAGTGAGACGGCCCAGGTCATGGCCTTCCCGATCGTCTTCCCGCTCGCCTTCGCCTCGACGGCCTTCGTCCCCATTACCGCGATGCCCGGATGGATGCAGGCCTTCGCCAGCCATCAGCCGGTCTCGGTCGTCGTAAACGGGGCGCGCTCACTGATGGTCGGCGGCTACTACCACTCCCCCACCTCGGTGTGGCACGCCCTGGCCTGGATCTTCGGTCTGCTGGTCGTCCTGGTGCCGCTCGGCGTGTGGAAGTACCGCAAGACCAGCTTGTGACCTACCCGTCACCGGTGCGGCGGCGCAGCTCGTCGACGAGGGCCTCTATCGGCACCCGCACCTGGTCGGTGCTGTCCCGGTCGCGCACGGTGACCGCGCCGTCCTCCAACGAATCGAAGTCGACGGTGACGCACCACGGCGTCCCCACCTCGTCCTGGCGGCGGTAGCGCTTCCCGATCCCCTGCGTGGTGTCGTAGTCACACATGAAGTGAGGCTGCACGCGGGCGAGCACCTGGCGGGCCAGCGGCTCGAGCGGCTCCTTCTTCGAGAGAGGGAGGACGGCCACCTGGTAGGGCGCCAACCGCCAGTGCAGGCGGAGCACGCTGCGCACCTCGCCCCCCACCTCGTCCTCGTCGAAGGCCGAGAGCAAGAAGGCCATCATCGTCCGCGTGGCCCCGGCGGCCGGTTCGATCACGTGGGGCACGTAGTGCTCGTTGGTCTGCGGGTCGAAGTACTCGAGACGCTCCCCCGAGGCGCGGGCGTGGGCCGAGAGGTCGAAGTCGCCCCGGTTGGCGATACCCTCGAGCTCGTCCCAGCCCCAGGGGAAGTGGAACTCCACGTCGGCCGTGCCACGCGAGTAGTGCGACAGCTCGCTCGGCTCGTGGTGGCGCAGGCGCAGCTTCTCCTCGGGGATGCCCAGCTCGACGTACCAGCGGAACCGCTCCGCCAACCAGTAGTCGAACCACGTCCCGCTCTCGTCCGGCGGCACGAAGTACTCCATCTCCATCTGCTCGAACTCGCGGGTGCGGAAGACGAAGTTCTGGGGCGTGATCTCGTTGCGGAAGGACTTGCCCACCTGGGCGATGCCGAAGGGCGGCCGCTTCCTCGTCGTCTGCACGACGTTGGCGAAGTTGACGAACATGCCCTGCGCGGTCTCGGGCCGCAGGTACGCCACATGGCCCTCGTCCTCCACCGGGCCGGCGTGCGTCTTGAACATGAGGTTGAACGCCCGGGCCTCGGTGAGGTCGGTCGAACCGCAGTTCGGGCAGACACCGGCGATCTTGTCCTCGCGCCAGCGCTCGTGGCAGTTGCGGCAGTCGACCAGGGGGTCGGTGAAGGTGGCCAGATGGCCCGAGGCCTCCCACACGGCGGGGGGCGACAGGATGGCCGCGTCCAGGCCGACGATGTCGTCGCGCAGCTGCACCATGGAGCGCCACCAGGCGTTCTTCACGTTCCGCAGCATGTTGACGCCGAGCGGGCCGTAGTCGTAAGTGGAACGGAACCCGCCGTAGATCTCGGCCGAGGGGAAGATGAACCCCCGGTGGCGGCACAGGCGCACGACCTTCTCCATCAGGTCGTCCTCGCCCTCCGGCGCGTCGGGGCCGGCCTCGAGGTCGTCGGTCACCGGTGCAGACTACCGGAGGTAATTCTGGTGGTGATCTCGTTGGCGACGAGCCGACCCCGCACCGTCAGCACGGCGCGGCCCCCCTGGCGCTCCACCAGCCCGTCCAGCTCGTCGGCCCGATCCAGCTCCGCCCAGGGCACGCCCCGGGGAGTGCGGAGAGAGAGCGAGAGCGACTCGAAGGTTCGCTGGCCGTCGGTGAGCACCTCACGGCCGGCCTCGGGCGAGCGGCCCGCCTCGACGGCCTGCACGTAGCGGTCGGGCGTGCGGACGTTCCACCAGCGCTCCCCGCCCCGGTGACTGTGGGCCGCCGAGCCGATGCCGAGGTAGTCCCCCTGGTCCCAGTAGAGCTGGTTGTGGCGGCAGCGGTGCCCGGGGAGGGCCCAGTTGGAGATCTCCTCCCAGTCGTACCCGGCGCCGGAGAGGATCTCGTCGGCCATCTCGTAGCGCCGGGCCAACCCGTCCTCGTCGGGGTGCCGGTCGGGCACCCGGGCCAACGGGGTGCCCGGCTCGACGGTCAGGGCGTAGGCGCTGAGGTGCGGGGGTGGGTTCGGGAGGGCGAGGACGGCTTCGAGGGTGCGGCGCCAGTCGTCGTCGCTCTCCCCGGCGCCCCCGAAGATGAGGTCCAGGTTCCAGCTGTCGTAGCCGGCGGCGCGCACGGCGGCGGCACAGCGCCCGGCGGCACCGGGGACGTGGCGGCGGCCCAGTCCCTCGAGCACGTGGGCCTGGGTGGACTGCAGGCCGAACGACATGCGGGTGACCCCTCGGGCGCGGTAGGTGTCCACATGCTCATGGTCGGCATCTTCGGGGTTGCACTCGACGGTCACCTCGGCGTCCGCGGCGAGCGGGATGGCGTCGAGGATGCGGCAGAGGGTGTCGGGCCGCAGGCGCGAGGGGGTGCCTCCTCCGAAGAAGACGCTGGTGGCGGGGGCGAGGCCGCCTTCCCGGGCCCACCACCGCAGCTCGCTCACGCAGGCGTCGGCGTAGCGCTCCATGAGGTGGTCGCGGTCGGTGTAGGTGGCGAAGGCGCAGTAGTCGCAGCGCTCCCGGCAGAACGGCACGTGGACGTAGACGCCGAACGGGCGGGCGGTCACGGCGCGGCCGGGGATCAGAGCCCGACGGCCGAGCGCACCGAGCGGATGCGGCGATCGAGATGGACCTCCATCGCCTCGGTCGCCAGCTCGGCCACCTCGTCGGCCCCTTCGGGAGGCGGCCCGGCCAGCACCGCGGCCAGGTCACCGCCCAGGATCCGCCGCAGCAGGACCAGGGCCGCACCGCTCATCGGGCGGCCCCGGCGGCAGCGGCGGCAGAGCGCGCCGCCCTCGACCAGGTCGAAGGCGACCAGCTCGATGGCGCCCTCGGGCTCGGCGCACGAGGCGCACGCGTCGAGCACGGGCGAGGCGCCCTCGAGCGCGATGGCCTTCATGAAGAAGGACGGCGCGACCAGCGTGGCGTTGTTGTTGCCGTCCGACAGGGCGCGCAACGCGCCCACCAGCATGGCGTAGAGCCGGCGGTCGGGATTGCGCTCCTGGGCCATCTGGTCGGTCACCTCCAGGAGGGCCAGGCCCTTGGCCACGCGGGAAAGGTCCTCGCGCACCGCCCGGTGGGTGTCGATCACCTCCACCTGGTTCACGATGTCGAGGTCGCTGCGCCCCTGCCACAACAGCACGTCCACGTGGGTCAGCGGCTCCAGCCGGGCCCCGAACTTGCTCGAGGTCCGCCGCACCCCCTTGGCCACGGCCCGGACCTTGCCATGCTCCTCGGTCATGAGCACGATGATGCGATCGGCCTCGCCCAGCCGGTAGGTGCGCAGCACCACCCCGGAGTCCCGGAAGAGGCTCACCGCCCGGGGTCCTCGGCGCGACGGTGACGGGCCGGCCAGAGCCGGTGACGATCCCGTAAACCCTTGGCGCTGGCCTGCTCGCGGGCCTCCTCGCGGGCCTCCTCGCGGGCCCGGCGGCGGGCCGCCTGGGCCTCGTCGATGGCCCGGTTCTGCGCGTCCTGGGCGGCACGGACCCGGTCCTTGGCCATGGCCCCGTGCGAGTTCTTGCCGTACAGCAGGTTGCCCACCCCGATGAGGACGACGAGGGCCACCAGCGCCACCACCGGGGTGGCGTCGCGATGCGCGCCGACCACCACCGCGACCATGAAGGCGACCACCAGGAGGGTGCCGGCCAACAGGGCGATGCGGGTGATCGTCACCCCCCCATTCTCATGCATCCGGTCTCACGGATTCACCGCACCGAAGCGGCGCACCCGCCGCTGGTACTCGACGATGGCGTCGTACAGGTGCCCCCGCCGCACGTCCGGCCAGAGCACCTCGGGGAAGATCAGCTCGCTGTAGGCGATCTCCCAGAGCAAGAAGTTCGAGATCCGCGTCTCTCCCGACGTGCGGATGACCAGGTCGGGGTCGGGCATGTCGGGGTAGTAGAGGTGGCGGCGGATGGCCTTCTCATCGACCTTCTCGGGCGGGATCCCCTCGGCCATGAGCGCCCGGACCGCATCGATGATCTCGGCCCGTCCGCCGTAGTTGAAGGCCATCGTGAAGGTCATGGTCCGGTTGTGCTCGGTCATCTCGATCGCCTCGTCCATCCGGCGCAGCACCCGGCGGGGCACCCGCCAGTCGCGCCGCCCGGCGAAGCGGATCTGCACCCCCTTGTCGTTGAGCTCGTCCCGCCGGCGCATGAGCAGGGACTCGTTGAAGCCCATCAGGAAGCGCACCTCGTCGGCCGGCCGGCGCCAGTTCTCCGTCGAGAAGGCGTACACCGTAAGCCAGCGCACGCCGATCTCGAGGGCTCCGTTGACCACATCGAGCAGCGCGATCTCCCCGGCCCGGTGCCCCTCGGTGCGGGGTAGGCCCCGGGCGCTGGCCCAACGCCCGTTGCCATCCATGACGCACGCCACGTGGACAGGCACGCGAGCGCGGTCCAGGGCGTCGGGAACAGGGTCGACGCCCTCGTGATGCGCGGAGGTGGCCACCCGCTGAACCTACCGCGCCGGCCTTGTCACCATGTGCGGGCATGATCAAGGCGTGTACGAGGACTGGGACGAGGACCCCGACGCGGGAAGTCCGGGCGTGGACGCACGCCAGGCCGGCGACGACGCCGTCGAGGCCCTGGCCAAGGTGACGGCCGGCATGTCCAACGGCGAGCAGCGGCCCGAGCAGCAGGAGATGTGCCGGGCCGTCGGGGAGGCCCTGGTCACCGGCACCCACCTCGTCGTCCAGGCCGGGACCGGGACGGGAAAGTCCCTGGCCTACCTGGTGCCCGCCGTGCTCAGCGGCAAGAAGGTGGTGGTGGCCACCGCCACCAAGGCCCTGCAGGACCAGTTGGCCGAGAAGGACCTGCCCCAGGTGGAACGGGGGCTCGGCCTCCCCTTCACCTTCGCCGTGCTCAAGGGCCGGAGCAACTACATCTGCCGGCAGCGTGTCGCCGAGGTGGGAAGCGGGGGGATCCAGCCCGAGCTGGGCGACGAGACGACCCCGGACGCCGAGCCCTTCGAGCCCGCCGACTCACCCGAGGGTGGCCCCGAGGGCCTGGTCGACGAGGTGCGCACGCTGCTGAGCTGGTCCGAGAAGACGACGAGCGGCGACCGGGCCGACCTGAGCTTCGAGCCCAGCGCCCGGGCGTGGAGCATGCTCAGCGTCGGCCCCCGGGAGTGCCCCGGCGCCTTCAACTGCCCTTCGGGCTCCCGGTGCTTCGCCGAGGCGGCCCGGGACCGGGCCGCGGCGGCCGATGTCGTGGTCGTCAACACCCACCTGTACGGCGCCCACCTGGCCAGCGGGAGGGCCGTACTCCCCGAGCACGAGGTGGTCGTCTTCGACGAGACCCACGAGCTCGAGGAGGTGATGACCTCCAGCCTGGGGGTCGAGCTGGCGCCCGGCCGCTTCCGGGCCCTGGCCCTCTCCGCCCGCTCGTTGGTGGACGCCGACGAGGCCGACACGCTGACGTCGCTGCTCACGGTGGGCGACCAGTTGGCGGCCGTGCTGGCCGACCGGGTGGGTACTCGGGTGCTGCACGACGGCGCCGACCCTCCGGTGGACGACGGCGAGCTGGCCGGGCTGCTGGGGCGGGCGGCCGAGGTGGCCGGGCGCGTGACCGAGGCGATCCGCCGGACCGACCTGCAGGGCTCCCTACTACCCGAGGGCGGAGGCGGCCCGGACCGGGGCGCCCGCAAGACACGGGCGATCGGTGCCGCCGCCCATCTGACCGACGACCTGCACCGACTGATCTCCCGGGGCGACGGGGAGGTCGCCTGGGTCGACGGCACACGCCGCAGTGCGCGCCTGCGGCTCTCACCCATCGACGTGGGCCCGGTGCTGTCCGGCGTGCTCTGGGGGGAGGTCACCGCCGTGCTGACCAGCGCCACCGTGCCCCCGCGCCTCGTCGAGCGTGTCGGGCTGGGTGGCTTCGAGACCAATCAGCTCAACGTGGGCAGCCCGTTCGACTACCGCTCGCATGCGCTGCTCTACGTGGCTCGGCACCTGCCCGACCGGCGGGCCCCACAGGCCGAAGCGGCCCTGCACGAGGAGCTGGCCCTGTTGATCGCCGCCGCCGGAGGGCGCACGCTGGCCCTGTTCACCAGCCGCCGGGCCACCGAGGCGGCGGCGGCCGCCCTGGCCCCCACGCTGCCCTACCACCTGCTGCTCCAGGGCGAGCTGCCCAAGGGCCGCCTGCTGGAGGAGTTCGCCCGGGACGAGACCTCCTGCCTCTTCGCCACGCTCGGCTTCTGGCAGGGGGTCGACATTCCGGGCCCAGCGCTGTCGCTGGTCACCGTGGACCGTCTGCCCTTCCCCCGCCCCGACGACCCGCTGCTCCAGGCCCGCCGGGACCGGGCCGGGCCGGGCGCCTTCTCCCTGGTGGACCTCCCTCGGGCGGCCACCCTGCTGGGCCAGGGCTCGGGCCGGCTCATCCGCTCGGCCGAGGACCGGGGGGTCGTCGCCGTCCTCGATCCCCGCCTGGCCACCGCCAGCTACCGGGGCGTGCTGCTGGCCGTGCTGCCGCCGATGCGCCGTACCGTCGAGCGCGGCGAGGTCGAGGCGTTCCTCCGCGAGTGTCTCCCTCAGTAGCCGAGGCGGTTGAGCACCTCGTCGCGGTCCTGCCAGTGCTTCTCGACCTTGACGTGGAGGTCGAGGTAGGCCCCTTCGGCCAGGGAGGCGCGCACGGTGGTGCCCACCGCCTTCAGGACCTCGCCCCCCTTGCCGATGATGATGCCCTTCTGCGAGTCGCGCTCGACGATGATTTCGCAGCGGATGTGCGGCCAGTCCCACTCGGTCACCCGGCAGGAGATGGAGTGCGGTAGCTCGTCGTGGGTCTTGGCCAGCAGCTGCTCACGTACCAGCTCGGCCACCCACAGGGCTTCGGGGGTGTCGGTGACCACGCCCTCGGGGAAGAACGGCGGACCCTCCCCCAACTTCGAGACGATGTGCGCCGTCAACGCCTCGACCCCCTGGCCGCTGCGGGCCGAGACCGGGAAATACTCGACAGACTCGGCCCCCGGCGCACCGAAGAGGGCCTCGACCGCCCCCTGCACCGAGAGCAGGCGCTCGAGGAGCTGGTCGCCGGTCGCCTTGTCGATCTTGTTGACGACCACCACCACGTCGGGCGGCGCGTCGCCCCGCTGGACCTCGCGCCACGAGTGCTCGAGGACGGTCCGGTCCCCCGGACCGACGGCGGCGGTGGCGTCGACCAGGGCCAGGATCACGTCCACGTCGGCCAGCGCGCTGGTGGCCGTCTCGTTCAACCGCGCCCCGAGCACGCTGCGCGGGCGGTGGAGGCCGGGCGTATCGACGAAGACGACCTGCGCATCGGGCCGGTGCAGCACCCCGAGGATGCGGTGGCGTGTGGTGTTGGGGCGAGACGAGGTGATGGAGACCTTGGTGCCCACCATCTGGTTGACCAGCGTCGACTTGCCCACGTTGGGACGCCCGACCACGGCGACGAAGCCCGAGCGCACCGGGGTCAGCCGTCCGCGTCGTCGGACGAGGCAACCCGGACGGTCGGCTCAATGCGCACCCGGCCGATGCGCCGGCCGTGCACGTCGAGCGCGGTGAGGCGGAAGCCGTCGACCTCCACCGAGTCACCTTCGTCGGGAACCCGCCCCACCAGGTCGAGCACGAGGCCGCCCACCGTGTCCCAGGCCCCCTGCGGAAGGTGGGCACCCAAAAGGTCGTCCGCGTCGTCCACGGCGTAACGGGCGCTGACCACGACCGATCCGTCTGGGCAGCGCTCGACGCTCGGTTCCTCCACGTCGAACTCGTCGATGATGTCGCCGACTAGCTCCTCCAGCAGATCCTCGAGCGTCACCAGCCCGGCCGTGCCGCCGTACTCGTCGACCACGATGGCCATGTGGATCTTCTCTTCCTGCATCTGGCGCAGCAGCGCGGACACCACCTTCGACTCGGGGACGAACACGGCGGGGCGCGCCACCTCGCGGACCGGGTCCTCGCCCCGGCCCACGCGCTCGGCCCGGACCAGGTCCTTGGTGTAGGCGATGCCCTCGACGTCGTCGATCTGCCCCTCGTGCACCGGGATCCGGCTGAATCCGGCGGTCAACGCGGACTCGAGCGCCACGGTGACCGACTTGGCGCCCTCAATCGTCACCATGTCGGGTCGGGGCACCATGACCTCCCGCGCCACCGTGTCGCCGAAGTCGATGACCGAGTGGATGAACGCAGCCTCGTCGCGTTCGATCACGTGCTCCTCGTGCGCCACGTCGGCCATGGCCTTGAGCTCGGAGTCGGTGATGTACGACGGCCGGATGCCGTCTTCGCTCTCGCCCGACTGTCCGATGATCAGGTTGGCCAAGCCGATGAGGAGCGACGAGGCGAGGCGGATCGGGGGGAAGCGGACGATGGCCGACACGATGGGCGCGCTGAGCAGGGCGGCCCGATCTGGATTGTGCACGGCCCAGTTCTTGGGCACCGCCTCGAAGAACACGAAGATGACGACCACCTCGAAGGCGGCGCCGACCAGCACGCCGATGCCGCCGAGGATGTGCTCGGCGACCACGCCGACCAGGGTGGCCGACACGAGCTGGCAGATCAGGACCAGCAGGAGGATGGGGTTGAGGAACTTGGCCGGCTGCTCCACCAGGCGGGCCAACTGCCGGGCTCCCCGTCGCTTCTCGTCCACCAGCGACTTGGCCTTTATCCGGTTCATGCGCACCAGGCTGGTCTCGGCCAGCGCCAGAAGGCCCGACGCCACGAGGAGCAACGCGATGACAACGACGAGAACAGCGTCCTCGGCGTGGAAGCCGGTGACGGCGGTCAACTCTCGGGCACCCGATTGCGGTAGTGGCGGGCGAGGAGCTCCTGCTCGAGGGCCTCCATGCGCTCGGCTTCGGCATCCTCCTCGTGGTCCAGGCCCAGCAGGTGGAGCAGGCCGTGCACGACCAGCAGCGCCACCTCGTCCTCCAGCGAGACCTCGTGCTCCACCGCGTTACGGGCCGCCACCGCCGGGCAGATGACCACGTCGCCGAGCAGGGTGAGCACTCCCTCGGCCGGGGGGGCGCCGGGCCCGCTACCCCCCAGGTCGGGCGAGCGGCCGGTGGGCCCGGGATCGTCCTCAATGGGGAACGACAGGACGTCGGTCGGCCCGCTCTTGCCCAGAAACTGCTCGTTCAGCGCCGCCATGGCCTCCTCGTCGACGAAGAGCAGGGAGACCTCGGTCTCCCCTTTCACCCCGCGCGCCGCGAGGACGGTGCGACTCAGCTCCGCCCAGCGGGACACCGCTACGGGGTAGGCGTCCTGCTCGTCGGCGACGAAGACGTCGATGCTCACTGCGTGGGTCCCGCCCGCCCTTCCGCCACCTCGTAGGCGTCGACGATGTCGGCCACGATCTTGTGGCGCACGACGTCGCGGCGGGTCAGGTGCACGAAGGCGATATCCTCCACCTCCCCCAGCACCGGTTCGAGCCCGACCAGCCCGGAGCGGCCGCCCGGCACGTCGATCTGTGTCACGTCACCGGTCACCACGCAGCGCGAGCCGAATCCGATGCGGGTCAGGAACATCTTCATCTGCTCGGGCGTGGTGTTCTGGGCCTCGTCGAGGATGATGAAGGAGTTGTTGAGCGTCCGGCCCCGCATGAACGCCAGCGGGGCGACCTCGACGGTGCCCCGGTCCAGGAGCCTCTGCGCCCCTTCCGGCTCGAGCAGGTCGTAGAGCGCGTCGTACAGCGGGCGCAGGTACGGATCCACCTTGGCCATCAGGTCGCCGGGCAGGAAGCCGAGACGCTCTCCCGCCTCGACCGCGGGCCGGGTCAGGATGATGCGGGACACCTGGCGGGTCTGCAGGGCGCTGACGGCCTGGGCGACGGCCAGATACGACTTCCCGGTGCCGGCGGGCCCGATGCCGAACGTGATGATGTTCTTCGTGATGGCGTCGGTGTAGCGCTTCTGACCGGCCGTATTGGGCCGGATCATCTTTCCCCCGGCGGCCCGGACCACTTCGGAGCGCATGATCTCGCTGGGGCGAACGTCGTCCCGGACCATGTCGATAGTGCGGGACATGATGGAGTTGTCGAGGCTCTGACCGGACTGGAGCAGGAGGACGGCCTCGTCGAAGAGGCGCACGACCCGGTCGGCGTCGGGACCCTCGACCGTGATCCGGTTTCCCTGGACGGCGATCCGCTCGTCGGGGAAGGCCTGCTCGACCTGGCGCAGAAGTTCGTCCCGGGTCCCGAGCAGCCCCGCCATCAGGTGATTCCCGGGTACGAGGCATTCAGCGTGGGTGGTCGTCGTCATGCGAGTGCGAAGTGTCCTTTGAGGGGTTGGCCACCGAGCACGTGGAGGTGAAGGTGGGGAACGGAGTTCATGGCGTCGGGACCGACGTTGAAGATGAGCCGGTACCCCCGGTCGGGGCCGGCCACGCCCGCCGCATCGGCCACGGCACGGGCGGCCATCAACATGTCGGCCAGGACGGGACCGTCGGCGGCGGTGATCTCGGCGGCGTTGTCGATGTGCAGCCGAGGCACCACGAGCACGTGCAGGGGTGCCGCCGGCCGGATGTCGTTGAAGGCGACGGTGGTCGCCGTGCTGTGCACGATGTCGGCGGGGACGTCGCCCGCCACGATCCCGCAGAAGAGGCAGTCGGTCACTGTGATGGGTCGTCCAGTCGCTCACCGGCCGGCGTGGCGCATCGGTCTTGGTCGCCTCCCTTGAGCGGGGGGTAGAGATGTTCGAGCTGACCGGGCTTTATCCGGCACGCCTCCATGAACCGGTCCACGTCCTCTTCCCTCACCCGGATCACCCGCCCGAACTTATAGGCCGCCAGGTCCCCCTCGTCTATGAAGCGGTAAAGGGTCCGCAACGTCATGCCCAGCCGTGCGGCGGCCTCCTTCGTCCCCAGCCACCCCGTCTCTTCGGCCACTAGGACGATTCTCCCACGGGTGCCTCCGACGCCACCGGTGCCACAGGTACAACGGGGGCCACGGGTGCCACCGAACCGGTCCGGAGGGAGACCATCAGGGCGGCGGCCGTCACCGCCGCCGTCTCGGCCCGTAGCACGCTGAGGCCGAAGCCTACCGTGGGCAGGCCGGCCGAGAGCTCGGCCCCACTCCATCCACCCTCGGGCCCCACCGCAACCACCCGCTGTGTCGCCCGCGGGCGGTCGCCGCTCAGCTGGGCGAGCACGACCTCGCCCGGCGCGCCCAGCCCCTGCAGCTCGGCGAAGGCCGCCACGTCGACGATCTGGGGCAACCAGACCCGGCGGCACTGGCCGGCGGCCTCGCGGGCCACCCGGCGCAGTCGTTGCACGGCGAGCTTGCCCCGCACTCCCTCCCAGCGGACGATGCTGCGCTCGCTGACCAGCGGCACCACGCGGTCGATGCCCAGCTCGGTGAGCTTCTGGACTACCCACTCGGGCCGCTCCCCCTTGACCGGGGCGAACGCCACCGTCAAGGTGGGGGACGCGGCGTCTTCGAACTGCACGCTGCCGTCGCCCCCCGGCCCGGTCCCGTCCCGGAGCGGCTCGAGCGGTTCGCGCCGGTCTCGGCTCGCGCCCCCGGCGCCGGCGTCGACGGCCACACCCCCGATCCCGACCCAGCGGGTGCGGGCCCAACGGCCCGCCCCGTCGCTCACGATGACCTCCTCGCCCTTGCGCAGCCGGAGCACGCGACCCAGGTGATGGGTGTCGTCAGCCGACAGGACCGGATGCGAGGGATCCTCCACGAACACCTGCGCGGCTGCGGCGGCCCGCACCGCGATGGCGGCGTAGGCCGTCACCGGCCTATCCAAACGCGGAGCGAAGGCGGGAGAACACGCCGTCGCCACCGCCACCGCCGTGTGGGGAGACGTGCTCACCACGCAGGGCCGCGAACTGGCGGAGGAGCTCCTCTTCGGCATCGGTGAGTGCAGACGGCGTCTCCACCAGGACGTGCACGAACAGGTCGCCACGGCCCCGACCGCGCAGGTGGGGAACACCCTCGCCCCGGATCCGCTCTATGAAACCGTGCTGGGTGGCCGATCGTAGGGAGACCTGGTGGGTCCCTTCCAGGGTGGCCACGTCCACCTCGGTCCCCAGGGACGCCTGCGCGAACCCGATCGTCAGTGTCGTATGCAAGTTGTCGCCCTCCCGTTCGAAGCGGGGATCGGGCGTCACCGACAGGTGCACGAACAGCGATCCGGTGCGCCCGCCTCGTTGTCCTGCCGCCCCACGCTCGGCCAGGCGCAGGGTCGAGCCGTCGTCGACCCCGGCCGGTACCTCGACCGTAAAGGTGCGCTCCTCCATGCGGCGGCCCTCGCCGGCGCACTCGGGGCACGGATGGGGGATGGTCTCCCCCAGGCCACCGCATCGCGGGCAGGCCACGCTGGTGACGACCTGGCCCAGCAGGGACTGGCGGACGCGGCGCAGCTCACCCGTCCCCTGGCAGTCGCTGCACCGGACGGGCTCGGTGCCCGGTGCCGTGCCCTGGCCGTCGCAGGCCGCACACGTGGCCGGAAGGCGAACGGAGATCTCCTTGCGGCAGCCGAATACCGCCTCGGCAAACTCGAGGTTCAGCCGCACCTCGGCGTCCGAGCCCGGCGCCGGACCTCGCCGACGGCCTCCGCCGCCGGACATCTGTCCGAAGAACGCCTCGAAGATGTCGCCGAGGCCGCCCTCGAAGCCGAAGCCGCCCGCGCCGCCGTTGCCGCCGAAGACGCCTTCGGGCCCGAAGCGGTCGTAGCGCGCACGCTTCTCGGGGTCGCGCAGCACCTCGTAGGCCACCGTGACCTCTTTGAACCTCCCCTCGGCGACGGCGTCGCCGGGATTGGTGTCCGGATGCAGCTCCCGCGCCCGCGCCCGGTAAGCCTTCTTGATCTCCTCGTCACTGGCACCCGGTTGGACTCCCAAGAGCCCGTAAAGGTCGCCCAGTCCTTCAGTTCCCGCCATCGTGGCTCCCAGATCCCGCCGCCCCAACCCGCCCTGACTCCCCCAACCGCTCACCCAGCCGTTCGCCCACCACGTGGGCGGCGGCCAGGGCCCGCGGATAGTCCATCCGCGTCGGGCCGAAGAGGCCGACCGCTCCCAGTTCGTGGCCGTCGATCGAGACCGGAGAGACGACCACGGCGCACGAGGCCAGCGGCTCGTAGCCGTGCTCTGTGCCGATGGCCACCGAGAGCCCCCGGTTGAGGACGTCGCGTAGCAGGGTCACGACCACCAGCTGCTGCTCGAGGATCCCCAGCACCGAGCGCACCGTCTCGACGGCGTCGAACGACTGGGCCAGGCGGGACGGGCCGCCCACGAAGACCTGATCGGCCACCATGGATCGTTCGATGAGGCCGAACGCCGTTCCCGCGGCGGCGACCACGAGGTCGACGTCCGCGTTCCCGGTCGGAGGTACCGACCAGCTGGCGGTGGCCGTGCGCCCCACCAGGTGGGCGTTCAAGAGGCTGCCGCTCTGGGCCAGCGCGTCGTCGGTGACGGTGGTGTCGAACTCGATCGTGCGCTTCTCGACCGCTCCATCGGAGAGCACCACGACCAGCAGCGCCAGGTGCGGCGCCAGCCCCACCACCTGCACCGAGCGAATGGTCGCCGTGTCGTGCGAGGGCCCTACGACGACGGCGGCGTAGGACGTCAACTCCGACAGCAACCCCGTCGCCCGCTCGAGCATCTCCTCCATTTCGCCGTGCACCTGGTCGAAGAAGCTGCACACCTGCTTGTGCTGGGTGGGGCCGAGGACGCCCGGCTGCGTCAGATGGTCCACGAAGAAGCGGTAGCCCTTGTCGGTGGGGATGCGCCCGGCACTGGTGTGGGGCTGCACGAGGTAGCCGTCCCGCTCGAGCGCCACCATCTCCGACCGCACCGTGGCCGAGGAGACCTGCACGCCCGGGGCGTTGGCCACGTGCGAGGACCCGACCGGCTCCGCACTCCCGATGTACTCGGTCACCACCGCTTCGAGAATGGCGGCCTGGCGGTCGTTCAGGGCGCGCTCGTCAGCGCTGATGTGGACGGATGTCGCTCGGTGTGCGTTCGTGGTCATGGAATGCCTGGCACTCCAGTGTACCGACTGCCAGTCCGTACCTTCCGAACACCCCGCCCACCCTGGTCAGTCGTCGAGCCGGAGGGCCGAGATGAACGCCTCCTGGGGCACCTCGACCCGGCCGATGTTCTTCATGCGCTTCTTGCCCTCCTTCTGCTTCTCGAGCAGCTTGCGCTTGCGGGTGATGTCACCCCCGTAGCACTTGGCCAGCACGTCCTTGCGCTTGGCCTTGACCGTCTCCCGGGCCACGATCCGGCCCCCGATGGCCGCCTGAATCGGGACGTCGAAGAGCTGTCGGGGGATCAGCTCGCGCAGCTTCTCGGCCATACGCCGGCCGTAGCTGTCGGCCGAGGAGCGGTGCACGATGGTCGAGAAGGCATCGCAGGGTGCGTGGTTGATCAGAATGTCCACCCGGACCAGGTTGGCCGTGGTGTATCGGTCGGGTTCGTAGTCGAGGCTGGCGTAGCCCTTGGTCCGGCTCTTCAGCTGGTCGAAGAAGTCCAGCACCACCTCGGCCAGGGGGATGGAGTACACCAGCTCGACGCGTTCGGGCGAGAGGTACTCCATGCGGGTCATTTCGGCGCGCTTGCTCTGGCAGAGCTCCATCACGGTCCCGGTGTACTCCGACGGCGTGAGGATGGTGGCGGTCAGCATGGGCTCGTCAATGTGGTCGATCCGGCTGGCGTCGGGCAGCTCGGTCGGGTTGTCCACGTCGAGCTTGGAGCCGTCGGTCAGGAAGGCCCGGTAGGCCACGCTCGGTGCCGTGGCGATCAGAGAGACGTCGAACTCGCGCTCCAGGCGTTCCCGGACGATCTCCATGTGCAGCAGGCCGAGGAAGCCGCAGCGGAAGCCGATGCCCAACGCATGGGAGGATTCGGGCTCGAAGGTGAAGCTGGCGTCGTTGAGCTTGAGCTTCTCGAGGGCGTCGCGCAGGTCGGGCAGCTCGTCGCCGTCAAGGGGGTAGAGCCCGCAGAAGACCATCGGTTTGGGATCCTGGTAGCCGGCCAGCACCTCGGTGGCGCCGTGGACCGACGTGGTGACGGTCTCTCCCGAACGGGCCTCGCCGACATCCTTGATCCCGGCGATCAGGTAGCCGACCTCGCCTGGGCCGAGCCTTTCCACCGGGACTCCCACCGGCGTGCGCACGCCCACCTCCTCCATGTCGTGCACGGCGTTGGCCTGCATGAAACGCAGACGGGCACCCGCCTTCAGCGTGCCGTCGACGATCCGGATGGAGCTCACGACGCCTCGATACTGGTCGTAGGACGAGTCGAAGATCAGCGCCCGCAACGGTGCCTCGGGGTTCCCCTCGGGGGCCGGGATGCGATCGATGACGGCCTGCAGCAGCTCGGGCACCCCGGCGCCGGTCTTGGCCGAGATCTGCAGCACGTCTTCGGCCGCCAGCCCGAGCACGTGCTCAATCTCCAGGGCGCACCGCTCGGGATCGGCCGCCGGAAGGTCGATCTTGTTGAGCACGGCCACGATTTCGAGGTCGTTCTCAATGGCCTGATAGCAATTGGCCAGCGTCTGGGCCTGTATCCCCTGCGAGGCATCCACCAGCAGCACCGCTCCCTCGCACGCGGCCAGCGATCGGCTCACCTCGTACCCGAAGTCCACGTGACCCGGGGTGTCGATGAGGTGGAGGACGTGGCCGTTGTAGAGGACCCGGACGTTCTGGGCCTTGATGGTGATGCCCCGCTCCCGCTCTATGTCCATGGAGTCGAGGTACTGCTCGCGCATCAGCCGGGGATCGACGGCCCCGGTGATCTCCAAGATCCGGTCGGAGAGCGTCGATTTGCCGTGATCGACGTGGCTGATGATGGAGAAGTTGCGGATGTGCTCAATGGGGACGGGGCCACTGGCGGTGAGAGGGGGCGGCACGGTCCGTCGATCGTACCGGCCGGCGCCGCGGGCCCGGACCGCCCCCTCGCGCCGGGCGCGGCCTGCGCCCCACGTGCTCGCCAAACCCTTCCGGGGGCGAATTGAGGCCGCGGCCTGCTAGTGTTTCCCCCCGCACCGGGAGCGGGCGCCCGTTCGCCCGACAGCCTGCTTGCCCGGAGCCCGTTTTCCCCGCCGCCCACTCGCCCCCAGCCCATTTGCAGCCAGCCCATTCGAAAGCACCGAGGATCCTCACGTGGCCAACATCGCCAGCCAGATAAAGCGGAACCGTCAGAACGAGAAGCGCCGACTGCGCAACAAGTCGGTGCGGGCCGAGCTCCGCACCCGCACCAAGAGCGCCGTCACCGCCGCGGCGGCCGGGGCCGAGGACAGCGTGGAGCTTCTACGCCTGGCCGTGAAGCGGATCGACAAGGCCGCCGCCCGAGGCGTCATCCACAAGAACACCGCGGCCAACCACAAGTCGCGCCTGGTCCGCCGCGTCGCCGCCCTCGAAGCGGCCAACGTGGTCGAGGACGACTACGAGGTCGAGGTCGAAGAGGCCGAGTAGCTCACGGGCTCATCTTGAAGGTGAACATCTTCTCGGGAGCGATCCACGCGCCCAGCGGGTTCTCACTGCGCAGCCACGTCTCGAAGGCCGGCCCCTGGTTCGGTACGTAGTAGTCGAGCATCGCCTGACGTAGGTCGCCGCGCTCCGGATCGAGAACCTCGAAGAGCTCGGCCCGGCCGTGAACGGTCACGGCAAACGCTTCCCCCGCGAGGTAGGTCGCGCTGACCGCCGGTCGAGAGGCCAGGTGGCGCATCCGCACGGAGTCCCGGCCCGAGCTGAAAGCGAACGAACCGTGGAGGAAGTACCCGTCCACCGGGCCGACCAGGGGACGGCCATCGGCCGTGACCGTGGCCACGACCAGGAGGCGCATTCCCGTCAGCTCCTCGCACAGCGACGCCGCATCCACCCGGCGGTCTCGGGTGATGATGGCCCGGAGGTGTGGTCCGGCCCCGGCCGCGCTGGCGTCGAGGACCCGCTGCAGCCGGGCCAGTTCGTCGGGTGTCTCGTGCACGGCCCGATTCCACCACGCCGCTGCCCGGAGTGACGACCCTCAACGGTGCGAGGCGCCCACTCGGTGACGGCCGTGGCCGCCCGAACGGCTCTGGCGGGTCTGGCGGCTGAGCCGGGCCACGAGGATCTCGACCACCAGCTCGGGGGGAAGGCCGGTCGCCCCCTTTACATCGAGGTCGGCGTCGGACAGCAGCTCAATGGCGTGCGCGATGCGCGCGCTCCCGAGCCGGCGCGACTGGTCGAGGGCCTTCTTCCCCACGAACGCGCTGCTCACCGAGAGCAGCTGTGCCGCCTCCTCGCCGGTCGAGATCATGGCGCCGTCCAGGGCCAGCAGGTTGGCGTAGTGCCGCTGCAACGAGAACAGGACCTCCACCGCACTCAGCCCACCCGCGTCGGTCATTCGGTGCAAGACCCCCAGGGCACCGGCCGCGTCCGCCGAGTCGATGGCGTCGGTCAGCTCATAGCGGGCCACGGCCCCGGCCTCACCCAGGTACGGCTCCAGATCGGCCACCGTGATGCGCGACCCCGGTCCGTAGGCGGCGGCCAGGGCACCGAGCAGACCCTCGACGCGGCCGAGGTCTTCCCCTACGTGCTGACCGAGCAGCTGGGCCGCCTGCGGCTCGAGCTTGACCGGTGCGCTGCGCAGGTGGTCGTGCAGCCACGCCTTGCGGTCTCCGGGGCGCTGCACCGAGACGTCGATGACCTTCCCGCCCGACGAGATGGCCTTGACCAGCGGGGACGGCACGGCACCCCCGCCGCCGACCAGGATGAGCACCGTCGAGGGGAGCGGGTCCTTGATCACCTCCACCAGCCGGGGGACGTCCGCCGTGAGCAGGCGGCCGGCCTCACGCACGACCACCACTCGCCGATCGATCAGAAAGGGCGGTGTCAAGCAGGCATCGACCACCGCGCCGACGTTGATGTCGTCGCCGGGCCCGCCGCCGATCTCCTCGACCGCCAGCGAGTGGTCGCGGTCCCCCACCACCTCGGCCAGCAAGCCACGGACCTCCTGGGCCACCAGCGACGGGTCGTCGCCTCGAACGAGATACACGGCCGCGCTCACCGGTCGTTCACCCGGCCCGCTCACGTCCTTCACTCGGCTGCGCTCACGGCGGCCAGGGCGTCGCGGACGCGGCACGTGCCCTTGACGTCGTGGACTCGCAGTATGCGGCAGCCCCAGGCGAGGCCGAGTGCCGCCGCGCCGAGGGATGCGGGACCGCGCTCGGTCAACTCGAGGCCCAACGTGACGCCGAGGAACGTCTTGTTGGACGCGGAGAGCAGCAGCGGGAAGCCCAGGGAGGCCAGCGTCGATGACGCCCGGAGGAGGGTGAGGGACTGGTCCGCCGTCTTGCCTAGGTCGAGGCCGGCATCGAGCACGATGCGCTCCATTGGGATCCCGGCGGCGCGGGCCCGCCCGGCCCGTTCGCTCAGGAACCGACCGACGTCGCCGACCACGTCGTCGTAGTGGGGCTCGGGATCGGCGACGCGTGGCGCCAGGCGGATGTGCGTCGCCACAACCGCGGCACCGTACTCGGCGGCGGCCGCGAGGTAGTCGGGATCGGCAAACCCGCTGATGTCGTTCCCCATCAGGGCACCCTCCTTGTACGAGGCGCGCGCCACCGAGGCCCGCCAGGTGTCGACGGAGACCGGCGTGGGGAAGCGGGCTACCAACCCGGCGACGACGGAGACCACCCGGTCCATCTCTTCGGCCTCCGTCACCTCGGGGCCGGGGCCCGCCTTGACTCCGCCGATATCGAGGATGTCGGCGCCGTCGGCGACCAGCGTCTCGGCCCTGAAGTAGAGGGCGTCGAGGGCGTAGGTGGCTCCCTTGTCGTAGAACGAGTCCGGCGTCCGGTTGAGGATGCCCATCACCAGTCCCCGGTGGGTGAGGTCGTGGCGCCGGCCCCCCAGGTCGAGCTGCCGCCCGTGGTCGGTCCGCCGGCCATCGGGGTCGGTCCGCCGGCCATCGAGGTCGGTCCGCCGCCCCCCGGCCATCAGTAGAGGCGAGCGGCCAATGCCCGCCGGAACGAGTTCGTCCGGGGATCCTCTGCTCCCAACGTCTCGAGAAGGTCCACGAACTCCTGACGTGCGCTGTCATCGTCCCGCACACGCTCGAGCAGCGCGGTCAGCCGGGCGTCGACCGCCCCATCGTCCGTGGCCGAGACGTCCACGCCGTTCTCGGCCAGTCGTGCTTGGGCGGCCAGGGTACGGACGCCTGCGGTTTCGGGGACCCGCGCCAGCAGCGCCAATGCCTCGGCCGCCTCCCCGCGGTCGATCAGGACCTTGGCCAAGGCTTCCGTCGCCCCCTGGTGACCCGGCTCGAGGTCGAGCGCCCGACGGAGGGAGGTCTCGTCACCGGCCGATGCGAGCACGTCGGCCTCGCTGCGCGCCGGCAACAGCTTCTCGACGAACGCGACGACCTGCTGCTCGGGCAGGGCACCTATGAACTGGTCGACGACTTTGCCGTCCCAGATGGCGAATACCGCCGGGATGGAGCTCACCCCGAACGACTGGGCGATGCGAGGGTTCTCATCTATGTTGACCTTGGCCAGCTCGACGGCTCCAGCGGTTGCGGCCACCGCCCGCTCCAGCATGGGACCGAGCGTGGTGCACGGGCCGCACCAGGGAGCCCACAGGTCCACGACGACAGGGACCTCGCTGCTCCGGGTCACTACGGCGCTTTGGAAGGTTGCATCGGTGACGTCCATCACCACTGAGGCTAGCCAGCGGTCGCGCCGGCGGTGACCGTTCCGTTTTCCCGTGCCTCGCCTTCCGTTTCCCGTGCCCCGGCACCGATTAGCGTCGGGGGACGTGCCAGGGCTGACAGAGATCATGGAGATCCACGGCGAGCCCGAGCTCAACCGACCGGTGCTGGTCGTCGCCCTCGAAGGCTGGGTCGACGCCGGGTTGGGTGCGACCACGGCCATCGCCGCCCTCCTCGGCCAACGGTCGACCGCCCCGTTGGTCACCTTCAGCGGGGATCACTTCCTCGACCAGCGAGCGCGTCGCCCGGTGGCCCGCATCGTCGATGGAGTGACGACCGAGCTCACGTGGCCGCACACGGTGGTGCGACACGGGCGGGATGCCGCCGGCTCCGACGTGCTCTATCTCGTGGGCCCCGAGCCCGACTTCCACTGGCGGGCCTTCACCGATGCCGTTGTGGGACTGTCGAAGTCCTGGCGGGTGCGGATGGTCGTCGGTCTGGGGGCCTTCCCCGCGCCGGCGCCACATACGCGACCCGTGAAGCTGGCGGCCACGGCGCCGCTGGCTTCGGCCTACCTCATTGAGCGGATGGGCAGCGTGCAGGGCGAGCTCGAGGTCCCGGCCGGGGCGATGTCCGCGCTCGAGATCGCCTTCGCCGACGCAGGCATCCCCGTGGTCACCCTGTGGGCCCGGGTGCCGCACTACGTGGCGGGCATGCCCTTCCCCGAGGCCAGCGTCGCCCTGGTCGAAGGGGCGGCGGCGCTGTCCGACCTGACCTTCGACACGACCGCGCTGCGCCACGCTGCGGACAGCTCACGACGACAGGTGGACCAGCTCATCGCCGAGAACGTCGAGCACCAGGCCATGGTGCGCAAACTCGAAGAGAGCATCGACTCCTCGGAAGGGAATGCGATGGGAGTCGAGGGAGTCCCCTCCGGCGACGAGATCGCGGCAGAGCTGGAGAAGTTCCTGCGAGGAGAAGAGCAGTAGGGTGCAGGCACTATGAAGGTAGACGGCGGCATCGAGTTCGACCCGAGCGGGATAGGCGAAGAGGCACGTAGGGCGGAGGCCAGCGGGTACGACGGCGTGTGGTCGTCGGAGACCTCACACGATCCTTTCCTGCCCATCGCCCTAGGTGCCGCTGCCACGGAGATGCTCGAGTTCGGTACCGGCATCGCCGTGGCCTTCGCCCGGAACCCCATGAACCTGGCGGTCCTCGCCAACGATCTGCAGCTCCTGTCAAAGGGCCGCTTCATGCTGGGATTGGGCAGCCAGATCAAGCCGCATATCACCAAGCGCTTCTCCATGCCGTGGTCGCATCCGGCGCCGCGGATGCGCGAGCTCATCATGGCCATACGGTCGATCTGGGCGACCTGGGAGACCGGGGAGAAGCTCGACTTCCGGGGCGAGTTCTACACCCACACGCTCATGACGCCCTTCTTCGACCCGGGGAAGAACCCCTACGGCAACCCGAGCATCCTGCTGGCCGCCGTCGGTGAGCTGATGACCGAGGTGGCGGGTGAGGCGGCAGACGGGCTCTTGGTGCATGCCTTCTCGACCGAGCGCTACCTGCGTGAGGTGAGCCTGCCCGCCCTCGAGCGCGGTGCGGCCAAGGCCGGGAAGACGCGGGCGGACTTGACGGTGTCGTATCCAGGGTTCGTGGTCACCGGGCCGACCGAGTCGGATGTGGTGGCGGCGACCAAGGCGGTGCGGCAGCAGATCGCGTTCTACGGCTCCACGCCGGCCTATCGACCGGTGCTCGAGCTCCATGGCTGGGGCGACCTGCAGGACGAGCTCAACCGCCTCTCCAAGCAGGGCGAATGGGTGAAGATGGGTGACCTGATCGACGACGACGTCCTCGACGCCTTCGCCGTGGTGTGCCCGCTCGACGAGGTGGGCACCCGGATCAAGGCTCGCTACGGCGACACCATCGACCGCTTCAGCTTCTACACCCCCTACATGATGGACGCTGAGGCGTGGGTCGCCGTCCTGGCGGGGTTCCGCTAGGAGCCCTTTGTCGCGGTCCTCGCCCTCGACGCGGAGGCCGGACCGCTCGCTCAGACGACGACGTTCACCAGTCTGGGTGGCTTGACCACCAATCGCCGAGGCTCTCGTCCGGCCAATGCCTCGACCACCTTGGACGAGACCAGGGCGGCGGCTTGCGCCTCGGACTCACTGATGTCGGGGGCGACCTCCAACTTGTCGCGCACCTTGCCGTTGACCTGCACCACCATCGTTACCGTCTCCTCGCGTAGGAGCTCGGGATCGAAGGAAGGCCACCGCTGCAGGTGGACCGAGGGCTCGCCGGGATGGCGCCGCTCCCAGAGCTCCGCCGTGATGTGCGGGGCCAACGGAGCCAGCAGCGACAGGAGGGAGTCGGCTGCTTCGTTCCACACCGCCGTGTGGGGACCATCATCGCTCCTGGCGTAGTCCCTGAGGACGTTGAGGTGCTCCATGCAGTGCGCCACCGCGGTGTTGTAGGACCACCGCTCAATGTCGTTGGTGACGTCGGCGATGGCGCGGTGGGTGGCCCGGCGAACTACCCGGTCACCCTCGAACTCGGCGCCCGATCGTGACGGCATGCCCTGCTCACCCGGCGAGAGGGTGCGCCACAGGCGGTCGAGAAAGCGACCGCATCCCTCAATGACCTGCTCGGTCTGGTCGGTCCAGTCCATGTCGTCGAAGGGTGGCCCCACAAAGAGGTGGAAGAGCCTGAGACCGTCGGCGCCCACGGACTCGTAGTAGTGCTCGGGGGCGATGAGGTTGCCCTTCGACTTGGACATCTTGGTGCCGTCCATGCGGATCATCCCCTGGGCAAGGTAGCGACGGAACGGCTCGGGGGGAACGCCCGGGGCGAGGCCGACATCGATGAGGGCGCGGGTGAAGAAACGGGCATAGAGAAGGTGCAGGATGGCGTGCTCGATGCCCCCGATGTACTGGTCGACGGGCATGAAGTGCCGAGCCGCCTCGGGGTCGAACGGCCGGTCGGTGCTCCAAGGATCGCAGTAGCGCAGGAAGTACCAGGACGAGTCGACGAAGGTGTCCATCGTGTCCGTCTCACGACGGGCCGGGCCGCCACAGATCGGGCACGTCGTGTGCAGGAAGCCCTCGTGGCGGGCCAAAGGCGACTGGCCGGTCGGCAGGAACTCGACGTCATCGGGCGCCACGATCGGCAACTGGTCCTCGGGCACCGGCACCACGCCGTGGTCGGGGCAGTAGACGGCGGGGATCGGGCAGCCCCAGAACCGCTGCCGTGAGACCAACCAGTCCCGGAGGCGGTAGTTGACCTTGCGCTCGCCGATGCCCTTGTCCTCGAGCCATTGGATGGCGAGGGCCTTGGCCGCTTCGACGTCGAGCCCGTTGAGGAAGTCGCTGTTGATCTTCTCCCCTTCGCCCGTGTAGGCCCCCCCACCGTTCTCGTCCCAACCGGGCGGTGGCTGCACTGTGCGCACGATGTCGAGGTCGTGCAGCTTGGCGAACTCCCAGTCCCGCTCGTCCTCGGCCGGCACGGCCATGATGGCGCCGGTTCCATATCCCATGAGGACGTAGTCGGCCACGTAGACCGGAACGGGGCGACCCGTGAAGGGGTTCAGCACCCGGCTGCCGGTGAACGCTCCTCGAGACTCGAGGGCCGCAGCGTCGCCGGTGGCCGAGCGGTCGATCTCGCTGGTCGTGGCGGCGCGCAGGAGCACCTTCTCGACCGCCCCCCGCTGGGCGTCCGTGGTCAACAGGTCGAGCATGGGGTGCTCGGGAGCGACGACCGCATAGGTCATCCCGAAGCTCGTGTCGGGCCTGGTGGTGAAGACGCGCAAGCTCAACTGCTCGTCGCCCTCGACCCGGAGGTCGAACTCCGCACCCTCCGATCGCCCGATCCAGTACCGCTGCATCGCCTTCACCCGTTCGGGCCACTCCAGGTCGTCCAGCCCTTCCAGCAGCTGATCGGCGTAGTTGGTGATGCGGAAGAACCACTGCTCCAGGTCGCGCTTGTAGACGAGGTCACCCGA
Source organism: uncultured Acidimicrobiaceae bacterium (assembly GCA_963779735.1). Classification (GTDB taxonomy): domain Bacteria; phylum Actinomycetota; class Acidimicrobiia; order Acidimicrobiales; family RAAP-2; genus Bog-473. The sequence goes on along the minus strand of CAVZZJ010000004.1, from coordinate 718,717 downwards.
ACGCTCGCAGGTGCCATCGGGCAGCACCTGCTCGTTGGCCAGCACCGTCTGGCAGCCCGGGCACCAGTTGACCGGGGCGGTGGCACGGTAGGCCAGGCCCGCCTTCCACAACCGCAGGAAGATCAGCTGTGTCCAGCGGATGTAGGAGGGGTCGTGGCTGCGGACCTCCCGTCGCCAGTCGTAGACGGCCCCCAACCTGACGATGGAGGACTTGAGCTCGGCGATTCGCGCTTCGGTGAAGGTGCGGGGGTGCATGCCGGTCTTGATGGCGGCGTTCTCCGCCGGGAGACCGAACGAGTCGAACCCGAAGGGGCTCAGAACGCCCTTGCCCCGCATGGTTTGGTAGCGAACGGCCAGGTCACCGAAGGTGTAGTTCCTCACATGACCTTGGTGCGCCGACCCCGAGGGGTAGGGGTACATGCACAGGGCATAGAACTTCTCCCGCGGGTCGTCGTTGTCGATGCGGTAGGTCCCCTCCTCCTCCCAATGGCGCTGCCACTTCTCTTCGATCGCAACGACGTCGTACGCCCGGGCCATCCCACCAGGGTATGCGAGGGCGCTGGGGCACCGAGTTCTCGTCTCGAGCCGGGGCCAGGTCGGGGCTCGGGTGGCGGTGGACGGCGGACGGTGAACGACGGGCGGCTGGCGACGAGCGGCGGGCGGCGGTTCATGGGCGACGGGCGACGGGCGACGGGCGGCGCCCCCGGCGACTGCTAGCGTTGCCCCTCGCCACTGGGGGCGTAGCTCAGCTGGTAGAGCGCCTGACTGGCAGTCAGGAGGTTCGTGGGTTCGAGTCCCATCGCCTCCACCGATGTTGTAGGTATTTCAATGTTTCCCAGGTAGATGCAGGTTTTTGGCCTCCATCTCGCTTAAGGTCGGTGGTTGCCGGCAGATTCTCGGCGATGATGCCAATCGGGGCACTCATGTCGTCGGTGGTCGACCGCTGCATGCGCGTCAGGGCGGATCAACTCCAAATGGCGCTACGGTTCACGCTTCAGTGCCGTTGACGCGTGCCCGCAGAGTCGGTACGCCCGGGCCGTCGAGCTGGTCAACGTAAGGGGTGCGGCCAGCCATGCTCATCACCAGCGCGAGGGTCGATCCGGTGACCAGCGGTCCGGTGCCCGCGGCAAACGGCCCGTCGGCGGCGCGCAGGTCCAGACCGGCGACGGCGGTCCGGCTGGCAACGGTGAAGTTGCGGCGTGCAAAGAAATCAGCCACGGGCGTCAGTGCGTCGACATCTGGTGTCCGGAGCAACCCCAGCGGCTGACGGATGTCTTGGGCGTGCACGACGACCTCGCCAAGGTAGGCCGGAGTGTGCCCCGAAGGGGCGGTGGTGGTGCCGATGATGGCGAGGAATCCTTTGAGCGTCTCGGCGGGAGTGCTGCCTCGATGCTCGACCATCCGGCGCTGGTTGTGCACGTCGACACGGAAACGAGCGCCGAGCATGCTCCGCACCCACCGCCACTGATTCATGCTTGCCGCGGCGGTGAGGTGAGCGACGACCTCCTCGACGTCCCACCGTCCGCACAGGGTGCCGTGCCGCCACTGCTCGGCATTGAGGCCCGACAGATCCTCCGCAAGCGCAGTTCGTTCGGCGTGCGCCAGCGCCCAGAGGTGGTCGTCCCGCGATCTCCCCATATCGCACGATGCCCTTCCTGTGCTCGAGAGTCCTGTCACTTGTTGGCAATCATCGGCTCATCAGCATGATTTGATCGCCCTCGCCGCCGGGATCGTGGCAGTCGCCGATGGGGTTCGAACATAGTCCCGTCACCTCCTGATCAGATGGTCCGCTTCAAAACAATCTCGAGCGACATAGGCCTCTCGGCGCAGGATCGTCGAGACTGCCTGGCTGTTCCCGTGCCGGTGTGCGGAGGTGCGATCTCAGGCCACGGCCCGCCGGAAGACGCCGGTCGCCCAGGCCACCACGACGACACACAGGGGGCCGAGTACGGCGAACGCCTGCCAGACCGCCGGGTTGGCGTATGCCCCAGCGGACAGGGCCCTGGCTCCCTCGACGGCGTAGTACAGGGGATTGAAGTGCGCCAGCACGCGCATCCAGGTGGGACCCAGGGTGATCGGCAGGAGCACACCAGCCAGTAGGAGCACCGGAAGGTTGAGACCGTTGATGATGGCGGCGAAGCTGCTGATGTCCTTCGTCACGAGGGCCGTGGCGACCGAGAAGGCCGACATGGTGATCATGAGCACGCTGAGCAGCACGACGAGGACGGCGAGCCCACCCCAGTTGATCGAGAAGCCGAAGCCTGTGGCCGCCCCAACCACCACAGCGTCGAAGACCAACATCATCAGCATCCCCGACAGCACCGGTCCCATGAGTATGGCGAACCGACTCGCCGGTGTTACCCGGAGGCGCTCGATCACTCCCCCCTGCAGTTCGAAGATGGTCCCGAAGCCACCCGCCATACCGCTGGCGAATGCCAGCAGGGCGAGTATGCCGGGAAGAAACAGGTCGATGACACTGACCGACGACCCGGTCTGCGAGCTCGAGAGGTGCTTGAGCAGCGGCGTGAAGAGGACCAGGTAGAGCAGGGGCGTCGAGAACCCGACGAACAGCCAGACCGGGTTGCGAAGCATCTGGACGGTGTAGCGGTGAAACAGGAGCCAGGTGTCGCGTGTGAGCTTCATGCGGCTGCCTCCGATCCTTCCGCGCTGCCTGCGCCGAACTCGGTGTCGCGCAGCGACCGACCCGTCTGGCGGAGGAAGACGTCGTCGAGCGTGGGCTCCGAGAGGTTCATGGAGCGGACGCCGATCCGCTCGTGGTCCAGGATGCGGAGCAGTTCCGGCAGTGCGGCGCTGCCGTCCTCGACATAAAGCCGGACCTGGTCGCCGGAGGCGGAGATCTCCCGCACATAGGGCTCCCGTTCCAGGAGGGACACGCTTCGCCCGATAGATTCCACGTCATCCTTGAGGGTGATCACGACTGCGTCGCCCGCCACTCGATGCTTCAGTTCACGCGGCGTCCCCAGGATCACGGCCCGACCATGGTCGACGATCATCAACCGGTCACAGAGGACGTCGGCTTCGTCCAAGTAGTGCGTGGTCAGGACGATGGTTGTGCCCCCGTCCCGCAGGGCGCGCAGGTGGTCCCACAGATTGGCCCGGTTCTGCGGATCGAGCCCGGTGGTCGGCTCGTCGAGGAAGAGGACTCTCGGTTGGTGAACGATGCCCAGCGCGACGTCGAGACGCCGTCGCTGGCCACCGGAGTATGTCTTCACACGCCGGTCGAGGAAGGCCGAAAGGTCCAAGATGTCGGCCAGCCGGTCGACCCGTGGGCGCAAGTCGGACAGGCTCGCACCGTAAAGGCGACCTTGGAGGATCAGGTTCTCCCGACCGGTGGCCAACTCGTCTGCGCCACCGAGTTGGCTCACGTACCCGATGTTCTCCCGCACCTTCCTGGGTTGCCGCGTGACATCGAACCCGGCCACCGTGGCGGTGCCGCCTCCGATCGGGAGCAGTGTCGTGAGCATGCGCATGGCGGTCGTCTTCCCCGCGCCGTTCGGTCCGAGGAGCCCGAAGATCTCCCCGGACTCGACCTCGAGGTCCACTCCCCGGACGGCCTCTACCGGCCCCTTGCGAGACGGGAAGGTCTTGGAAAGCTCTTCGGCGTGGATGGCGTGCGTGGTGAGCATCGTGGGGCTCCTCGGATGGTCTCAGGGTTGGTCGGTGAACGGTGGCAGCTGGAGAGGATCGCCGCCGCCACGGTGAACGGCCTGCCACCAGTCGACTCCATCCAGCGCGCCGGACTCGATGTCGGAGGCCAAGCGACGGGCGAAGTCGAGCTCTGTTTCGAGCAGGACCCTTCGAAACTGCCCCTCGATGGAGAAGAGCCGGGGAAGCCCCATCTTCTCGGCGACGTCTTCGGACGCCTGCGCCTGGGCGATCTCGGTCTCCAAGCGAAGCGCCCGCTCCCTCAGGAGGCCAATGACGTCGCCCGGCGGTAGCGCCGGGAGAAAGGACAACGCCGCTTCAAAGGAGGGGTACTCCTTCACCGGAGTAGCGATGAGGTCGGTGAGCCAGTCGTGCGTCTCGACACGTCCAACATCGGTGAGCTCGTACACCGTGCGTTCGGGGAGCCGTCCCTCACGGGCGGTCTCCAGGGGGGTGATAAGTCCTCGTCGCTCGAGCGATGCGACCACCGCGTACAGCGAGCCGTAGTTGAGGCGGACGCTTTCGTGCTTATTTCGCTGGCGCAGCGTGGTGGCCACTTCGTAGGGGTGCATGGGACGTTCGTAGAGGCAGATCAGCACCGCAAGTGCCAGTGGGTTAGATCGATTGCGAGATGCCACTGTGCCCTCCTTAGGCGGATACTCTAATCAGAGTAGTCTGACTTGATTGACCCCGGGCGTCAAGGGCCCGACCGAACCCGACATCGCGCGTGGCGGGGCGGCCGTTGGTGGTCGACTGCGCCACGCGGCGAGTCGCACCGGCCGAGAATGCGCTCCTCCGCACCTTCGCCTCAATCGCCGTTTTGACCGCCGAAGGAACGTGACCCTAAGTGATACGGTGGGGTCGCGAGGACGACTTGGGCGTCTGACCAGGGGCGGAGTGATTGAATCTGACCCAGAGGACTGGGCGCCACTACCAGTCGGCCGGGAGGTTCGTGGGGTGCGACCCCATCGCCTCCACTCACCTCATTCGACCAGGTGGCCAGGAAAGCGAGATGTGGGTTCGGGAGGGGCGGGTATCGAGGCGCACGTGTCAACTGCTTGTCAACCGAGCAGGGGGATCTCGCCCATCGGCCGGGAAGACGCAGTGGGCGAGGCCGTCGGAAGGACGTGAGTGATGGAACAACTCGGGGCGCGCTCGGTCGGAGCGCGGGTCATGCGGGTGGAGGATCCTCGGATCCTGACCGGGCGCGGTCGGTATGTCGACGACGTCGTGTTGCCGGGCATGCTGCACGCCGCCTTCCTTCGAAGCCCGGTACCGCACGGCAGGCTGCTGGGGGTGGACGCCAGCGAAGCGAGAAAGCTGCCTGGCGTGGTGGCCGTCTACACCGGTGAGGACCTCCAGCGGTTGACCACAGCGGCGCAGGCCGGGGCCGTGACCGGCATGAATGCAACGCCGAACATGAAGTCGCCGACGTTTTACGCCCTCGCCACCGACAAGGTGCGGCACGTTGGCGATCCACTGGCACTGGTCGTCGCCGAGAGCCGCTACATCGCCGAGGACGCGCTCGAGCTCATCGTCGAGGACATCGAGATGCTCCCTCCCATCGTGACCTACGCGGACGCGCTCGACCCGACCAAGCCTCCCGTCTTCGACGAGCTCGGTGACAACGTCTATCTCACGGCGGCGATGTCATTCGGCGACGTGGATGCCGCCTTCGCTGAGGCGGACCGGGTCGTGCGTGCCTCCATTGACGTGCACCGCCATCAGCCGGTACCGATGGAGTGCCGCGGGCTGATCGCCAGCTGGGACTCGGTGGCCGAGAAGCTGACCATCCACGCGTCGACCCAATCGCCCCACATGATGCGCATGATCCTGCCGGCCCAGGTGGGGATCCCGATGGACCAGATCCGGGTGCTCGCCGGTGACGTGGGCGGCGGCTTCGGCCTCAAGAACAGCGTGACCCGGGAGGATGTGGCGATCGTGGCGGCCGCCAAGGATCTCGGCCGCCCCGTCAAGTGGATCGAAGACCGTCTCGAGCATCTAGCGACGGGCGGCCAGGCTCGGGAGGAGAAGGCGGACCTGGAGGCGGCCGTCACGGCCGATGGGGTGATTCTCGCAGTTCGCATGGACGTCAAGGTCAACGTCGGCGCCTACCCGAGCGATCCCTTCCCCGGGGCCATCCAGTGCTACACGATCATCATGATGTTCCAGGGGCCGACGCGGCTGCGGGCGCTCGATGCCAAGTCGGCTGCGCTGTTCAGCAACAAGGGCACCTACGTGTCCTACAGGGGACCGTGGGCGACTGCGGACTTCCTGCGCGAGCGACTGCTCGACATCGTTGCGAACGAGCTGGGCATCGACCCGCTCGATGTTCGACGGCGCAACTACGTGGTACGTGACCAACCCCCGTTGGCCATGCTGACCGGGCAGCCGTTCGTTGGGGTGACGACACAGGAGTCGGTGGAGCAGGCCGCCCTCCTCATCGGTTGGGAAGGGTTCCGGCAGCGTCAACGAGCCGCTCGCGCCGAAGGCAGGTACCTGGGCATCGGCATGGCCTCGTACCTCGAGGCGGCGCCGGGGCCCCGTGCGCCCGGGCAAGAGGGTCCCGACGTGATGGGCTACGAGACGACGCACCTTTCCGTCGAAGACGGCGGCAAGGTGGTCATCGTCACTCGCCAGCAGCCCCACGGCCAGGGCCATGAGACGACCCTCGCCCAGGTCGCGGCGGATGAGCTTGGCGTCCGCTTCGAGGACATCACCGTGCGCTACGGCGACACCGACATCACCCCGATGGCGATCGTCGGCACCGGCGGCAGTCGGGCCGCCACCATGGCGAACGGGGCCGTCCTCCACGCCTCCCGGGAGCTGCGCGACAACGTCATCGCCCTCGCAGCCGAGGTGCTCGAGGCGAACGCCGCGGACCTCGAGCTTGCGGCGGGCCTGATCTCCGTCAAGGGATCGCCGACGGTCACGCTCTCGCTGGCCGAACTGGCCCGGATCGTCCATGAGGAGCCCGAACGGCTGCCGTCCGGTGCCGACGCGAGCCTCTCGGTGACCCGCACCTTCGACGGTGGCAGGCAGGGCTGGTCGGGCGGCACGCACTGCTGCGTCGTCGAGGTGGACGTCGATACCGGCCTCGTGACCTTCGAGCGCTACCTGGTGGTCGAGGACTGCGGCGTGCCGGTCAACCCCGCCATCGTCGAGGGCCAGATCCGGGGTGGCGTGGCACAGGCGATCGGCGCGGTGCTTCTCGAGCACGCCGCCTACGACGACGAGGGCCAGTACGTTGCGGCGTCCTTCATGGACTACCTGATGCCCACCTCGAGCATCGTGCCCCGCATGGAGATCCACCACGTCGAGTCCGTCGCCACCGATCCCGACGTCAACTTCCGCGGCGTCGGCGAGGGCGGGATGATCGTCGCTCCGGCGGCGATCACCAACGCCATAGAGGACGCTTTGGCACCCTTCGGCGCTCGGATCCTCGAACAGCACCTGCCACCCGCGCGCATACTCCAGCTCACGGGTACCGTGGTCGACCGATGAAGTTGCCGCCGCTCGAGTACCACGCGCCGAGCACGCTCGAGGGCGTTCTCGACCTCCTCTTCGAACACGGCGACGAAGCGAAGGTGATGGCTGGCGGGCAGAGCCTCATGCCCATGATGGCAATGCGGCTGGCCCGACCGGCCCAGCTCGTCGACATTAACGACGTCAGTTCCCTCGACGGGATCGACGATCGGGGCGACCTGGTCGCCTTTGGCGCCACCACGCGGGAGCGAGACGTCGAACGCTCCCGACTCGTCGCCGAGCGCCTACCGGTGCTTTCCGAGGCCCTGCCGTTCATCGGCCACGTGTCGATCCGAAATCGGGGGACGATTGGTGGCAGCATCGCCCACGCCGATGCGTCCGCCGAGCTTCCTGCCATCGCCCTGATCACCGACGCCCAGATTGTCGCTCGCAGCCGGCGCGGCGAGCGGTCCATAGCGGCCGACGAGTTTTTCATCAGCCACTACACGACAGCCCTGAGCGACGACGAGTGTGTCGTTGAGGTCCGGGTGCCGACCGGACCACCCGGCGCCGGTTGGTCGTTCCAAGAGGTGGCGCGCCGCCCTGGGGACTTCGCCCTCGTCGGTGCGGCCGCCATGGTCGCCCTCGCCGGGAGCGGCGCCGTCGACCGCGCCCGCATCTGCCTGTTCGGGGTGTCCGATCGGCCGGTGCGGGCCACCGAGGTCGAAGCGGCCCTCGCGGGAACAACCGCCTCCCCCGCCACCTTCGACGCTGCCGCCGCCGACGCCGCCGAGAACCTGGAGCCGGCATCGGACATGCACGGCAGCTCCGCCTACCGGCGGCACCTCGCCAGGGTAACCGTGCGAAGGGCGCTGACCATGGCGGCGCAGCGAGCAGGAGCACCGATATGACCGATATGACCGATACGAACGAGCCGATCCAACTCGTCGTCAACGGCACGGCCCGAGCCGGGACCGCCGAGGTACGCGTCACTCTCGCCGACTTCCTGCGGGAGCAGCTCGGCCTCACCGGCACACACCTGGGCTGCGAGCACGGCGTCTGCGGCGCGTGCACCGTCCTCCTCGACGGAGTCGCCGTCCGCTCGTGCCTCATGCTCGCCGTGCAGGCACGCGGCCATGAGGTCACGACGGTGGAGGGCGTCGCCCAGGGCGAAGAGCTCAGCCCCCTGCAACAAGCCTTCCGTGAGAGCCATTCGTTCCAATGCGGGTTCTGCACCCCGGGCTTCGTGATGAGCACGGTCGCTCTCCTGGCCGAAAATCCGGCGCCTGACGAGGACGAGATCCGCGAGACCCTGTCCGGCAACATCTGCCGCTGCACCGGCTACGAGAGCATCGTCGACGGCGTTCTCCTCGCTGCCGCACGACTCGCCGAGACGCGCCCGACCAGGACGCCGCCCGACTAGTAGGGCTTGGACCTCCCCGGCCAGGCCCGACCGAAGAACCGGCCGCACGAGCTCAGGCGCGGCGGTCGCCGTTCGAGCCCCTGTCGAGACCGCGGCGGTAGTGTCGTCGCAATGGAAGACGCTCTGTGGGAGCGGCACGCCGGCTGGTGGCAGCGGGAGTTCACCGCCGGAGCCGACGCCGAGTACGAAGAGCAGATCCTCCCCCTGATCGAGTGCCACACCCGGGGAGCCCGGCGAGTGCTGGACATCGGCTGCGGCGAGGGACAGGTCAGTCGGCGAATCGCGTCACACGGAACCGACGTGGTGGGACTCGACCCCACCTCGTCACAGATCCGGGTGGCCCACGATCGGGGAGGACCGGCTCAGTTCCTCCGCGCCCGAGCCGAGCACCTCCCGGTCGGTGACGCGGCGTTCGACACCGTCGTGCTGTGCCTCGCACTCGAGCATGTGGATCCCTTCGAGGCGGCGATTCACGAGGTCGCCCGAGTGCTCGTCCCCGGGGGCCGGTTCGTGTTGCTTCTCGTCCACCCGCTCCTGCAGTCGCCGGGTAGCGGATGGGTCGAGGTCATCGGCTCGGACGAACACTTCTGGCGAATCGGCTCCTACCTCGGGGACGACGTCTCCACCGACGAGGTCGGGCCGGGCATCCATCTGTCGTTCGCCCATCGACCGCTGAGCAGGTACGTCCACGAGATGGGGCGGTGCGGGCTGCTGGTCGATGACATGGTGGAACCGCCACCGCCGCCCGAGGTGGTGCGGGAGACCGGTGGCTTCGGGGATGCGTGCTCCATCCCTCGCCTGATGTTGTTGAGCGCTCGCAGGATCGTCTGATCGCCATGGACAAACCGGTGCAGATCTCGCCCCATACCGCCCGCAGAAGTTGACTAAATAAGTCGGGTTTGTCAAAATTGGGCGTTCCAACGCCTCTGCCTGCGTGGGAACCGATCCAAAGGAGACGACCGATGCCCGACTGGGGCTTTGAGACCCGCCAGATTCACGCCGGCGCCGTTCCGGACCCCACGACCGGGGCTCGTGCGGTGCCGATCTACCAGACCACGAGCTACACGTTCCGCGACACGGCGCACGCCGCCGCGCTCTTCGGGCTGGAGGAGCTGGGGAACATCTACACGCGGATCATGAACCCGACTCAGGCCGTCTTCGAGGAGAGAATTGCTTCGCTGGAGGGTGGCGTGGCTGCGCTCGCGGTAGCCAGCGGACAGGCGGCCGAGACGATCGCTCTCTTGAACTTGGCGGAGAACGGCGGGCACATCGTCTCGTCGGCTTCGCTCTACGGCGGCACCTACAACCTCTTCCACTACACCCTGCCCAAACTCGGCATAGAGGTGACGTTCGTCGATGATCCGGACGACCTCGAGGCTTGGCGGGCAGCCATCCGCCCCACGACCAAGGGCTTCTTCGCCGAGACCCTCGGCAACCCCAAGGGTGACGTCCTGGACTTCGAGGGCGTGGCTGCGGTGGCGCACGACCATCAGATCCCCCTCGTGGTCGACAGCACGGTGGCCACGCCGTACCTCGCGCAACCTCTTCTCCACGGGGCCGACATCGTCGTGCACTCGGCGACCAAGTTCATCGGCGGCCACGGCACCTCCATCGGCGGCGTGATCGTCGACGGCGGCAAGTTCGACTATGAGGGAAGCGGTCGTTTCCCGGGGTTTACCGAGCCCGACCACAGCTATCACGGACTCGTCTACGGCAATCTCCCCGACTCGCTCTTTCCGGCTCGCTTTGTCCTCAAGGCCCGGTTGCAGTACCTGCGCGACACGGGCCCAGCGATTGCGCCCCTCAACTCGTTTCTCTTCCTGCAGGGCCTGGAGACCTTGAGTCTGCGCATGGAGCGCCACGTGCAAAATGCCACCGCGGTGGCGAACTGGCTTGAGCGCCGGGACGAGGTGTCGTGGGTGGCATACCCCGGGTTGGAGTCCAGCCCCTGGCACGAGCGACAGAAGCGCTACCTCCCCAAGGGCGGCGGCGCCATCATCGCCTTCGGGATTGCCGGTGGGTCAGACGCGGGGCGCCGCTTCATTGAGGGCCTCGAACTGTTCAGCCACCTGGCCAACGTGGGGGACGTGCGGAGCCTGGCGATTCACCCCGCCTCGACCACCCACTCCCAGCTCACCGAGGCGGAGCAACAGACTGCCGGCGTGACGCCGGACCTCGTTCGACTCTCCGTAGGCATCGAGTCGATAGAGGACATCCTGGCCGACCTCGAAGCCGGGTTCCGCGCCGCCAAGGGAACGTGACACCCACGCAGTTCCCGGGTGTCTGGCGACCAGGAGACGACCCGGGACGGCGGAAGTTCGCCAGGCTGGCCGGTGATGGTGGGAGGGGGTTCTCGTTCGAGGGCGGCGGTCAGCTGGCCGAGGTGACCGTGGCGTACGAGACGTGGGGTGAGCTGAACGAGAGCCGCACCAATGCGGTCCTGGTCCTCCACGCACTGACCGGCGACTCCCACGCGGCCGGGCCGGTCGGGCCCGGCCATGCCGCCGTTGGCTGGTGGGATGGGCTCATTGGCCCAGGAGCGGCCATCGACACCAGCCGCTACTTCGTCGTCACCCCAAATATGCTCGGAGGCTGTCAAGGAACCACCGGGCCGGCATCACCGGGCCCGGACGGGAGGCCCTTTGGTTCACGGTTCCCCATCATCACCATCCGCGATCAGGTGGCGATTGAGGTGGCGCTGTCCGATCAGCTCTCGATCGAGCGGTGGTCCGCCGTCGTCGGTGGCTCCATGGGTGGAATGCGGGTCCTCGAATGGTGCGTTGGTCAGCCCGATCGAGTGCAGCGTGCCGTCGTCCTGTCCGTGGGCGCAGTGGCGTCCGCCGATCAGATCGCCCTCTGCTCGCTCCAGATCCGAGCCATTCGCTCCGATCCGGCCTTCCTGGGCGGTGACTACTACCCGACCGGGTCACGCCCCGTCGACGGGCTCTCGATCGCCCGAGGACTCGGGCAGTTCAGCTACCGCTCCGGCGCCGAGTTCCAGTCTCGCTTTGGGCGAGCGCCACAGGAAGAGGAGGATCCCCTCAAGGGTGGTCAATATGCCATTGAGTCCTACCTGCACCACCAGGGAGAAAAACTGATTGAGCGGTTCGATCCGAACTCCTACGTCGTGCTGAGCGAGGCGATGAACCACCACGACGTTGGCCGGGGACGCGGCGGCGTGGAACACGCCCTGCGGGCCGTTCGCGCCGAGGTGACCGTGGCCGGCATCTCCTCGGACCGCCTCTACCCGCTGGCCCAACAGAGGGAGCTGGCGCGCCACCTACCCGGCGATCGACAGGTGCAGGTCATTGCGTCGGAGTCCGGTCACGACGGATTCCTACTGGAACTCGAGCAGGTGGGATCGATCATCTCGTCGGCCCTGCGCTAGGCGGGTGGAGGAGACCGATCGATGGCGCCGTGACCACCAGTCCGTCGACGTCCCTGCCTGCTCCGTATAGCCTCCCTGAGCGGTCGATGAATTGAGGAGTAGAGGGGAGGCGCCATGACCAAGCCGGAAGGAGCAGACCGCCCGTTGCCGAGCTCGGGGGGCGCCCACGCGCATCTGCGCCGGATGCACCACATCGCCTACGTCGTCAAGGACCAGGAGCGGACGCGTCACTTCTACGAGGACGTCGTCGGCTTGCCGCTGCTGGCGACCTGGGCGGAGGTCGGCGAGATCTCACCGTTCCCGGGCCGAAAGGTCGAGTTCTGCCACACCTTCTTCGGCCTGGACGATGGCGCCGCGCTGGCCTTCTTCGCCTTCGCAGACGACGACGTCTACGAGGCGATCAGGCTCAACCCTCGGAACGGGTTCACCCACGCCGCCATCGCCGTCACTCCCGAGGCGCAGCGCCAGGTGAAGGCCAGGCTGGAGGCCGCCGGCCATTCGACGCGCTTCATCGATCACGGGTACTGCCAGTCCCTGTATGTGGACGATCCTGATCAGATGGTCCTGGAGTTCACCGCCGATCCTCACGACGCGTCCGATATCGCCGCATGGCAGGTCGAGACGGCGCATGCGACGTTGTCCCGGTGGACGGGCGGCGACCGCACGACCAACAACGACCTGCGTCAGCGATAGACCTGCGTCAGCCATAGAGCAGCGCCATCGACGGGCACTGCGCCCGGCGGTTCAGCCCTGCGGTCGAGGCTTTGTGACCCCCAGGTGGTCGAAGATGAGGGCCGCCACTCGCTCGGGCTCGGCAACGGCGAGGTTGTGCGGCCCGTCCCTAATGACGCGGAGGATCGAGAGCTCGTAGAGACTGACGGCCTCGCGGACCGCCTCGACCGTTACCCACTCGTCCGCCCCTCCATGGATGAACAGCCTTCGCGCTCCCCGCTGGCCGCCAGGGGCTCGTCCAGCCGGTGGTCCACCATGCAGTTCAGCAGGCTCGAGCGGAAGGCCCGATATCGGGTGCGAAGTGCGTCCTTGGCCATGGCCCGGGTATAGATGCTCGACGTTCGAGAGATGAGTCCCGGTGCCAGACGACCCGCCCACCACAACGTCGGAACCATGACACCGGCCGTGAACCGATGTTCCAGCGCCAGCCTCGTCCAGACGTTGTGTCGAAGACCGGCGCGAGCCGCCCGCTCGGACGGAAAGTACGGAAACGCGATCCCGATCATCTCCTGAGCCTCATCGGGCCACTGAGCCGCATACTCCAACATCAGGACGGTGCCCATCGAGAGTCCGACAAAGGCGTAGGGCCGAGCGACTCCCTCCTGTGCCAACGTGAACCTGATCGCTGCGACGTGGCGACGTGGCGTGTACGTCAACCAGGGCTTCGGTGAGTGCCCGTACCCGAGGAGATCCAGGCGCACCACCGTGAAGTGCGGCTCGAGGAGGGGGACCATGCGATCCCAGATCATGTTGCTCCCGGCGACGCCGTGGATGAGAACGAGCGGAGGGCCGCTGCCGCTGGTGACAGCGTGCAACCGGTACGGGCCCCGATCCGACAACCACCCGGGATCGGAGGTGGCATCTCCGACTGCGCGTCCCATGATCGCCGGACACTACCGGGCGATGATCGACGGCGGTGAGCTGTCGGTGCTAGGACTCCGTAGGTGGGGACAAGATCACGGTCGTCCGGCCCGGTCGGCATTCCCGACGTCGTGGGCGCGAACCTCAATGTGCTCTTCTGCGGCATCAATCCCGGACGGATGTCGGGCGAGTTGGGGCAGCATTTCGCCCGCCCGGGAAACCGCTTTTGGAGACTGCTGCATGTTGGCGGCTTCACCGATCACGTAATGACGCCGGCGGAACAAGACGCCCTCCCTGCCCTGGGTATCGGCATAACCAATCTCGTGGACAGGGTCACGGCAACGGCCGACGAGCTCGGCGGCGAGGAGTTACGTGAAGGGGCTCGCCGACTGGAAGAGAAGGTCCGAGTTCTACGACCGCGTTTCGTCGCAATTCTCGGACTCCAGGCCTACCGCACCGCATTTCAACGCCCGAAGGGGACGGTCGGAGAGCAGGAGGAGCTGCTCGCGGACGCCATGTTGTGGCTGCTCCCCAATCCAAGCGGCCTCCAAGCGCGGTATCAATTACCGGAGATGTCGGCGTTGTTCCGGCGCCTGCATCTGGCCGCCGTTGGCCGTTAGTACGTCCATTTCTCTCTCGGTCGCGGCACCGCAGAACCTCCTTACGACCACGTACTCATGTCACATCAAACCTCGAATGTGGCGGTTCCATCCGAGAATGTGGCGGCCCAATCCGAGAGTATTGCGCCATCAGCACCACAATTTTGTGCCCACCCAGTGAAAGAAACACAATTAAACGTGCACAATGGTGCGCGTTTCGGCCAGAATGTAGCTATGAACAAACGAGAACTAGCAAAGTCAGTTGCGGTGCAGTCCGATGTTGAGCTGAAAACCGTGACAGCCGTCCTCGATGGATTCACCGATGTGGTGACCGCCGTCGTATCCAAGGGAGAGCCGGTTGCGATTCCCGGGTTCGCCAAATTCGTCAAGGTGGACCGAGCGGCCCGGATGGGTCGCAACCCGGCGACCGGAGAGGCCATCCACATCAAGGCTTCGAAGAAGGCGCGCATCACGCCGGTGAAGGCATTCAAGGACGCCGTTTTGGCTCCGGCCACCGCCCCCAAGCTGAAGAAGGGCGCCTACCCGCTCGACAGCGCGGCCGTTGCCGCTGCAGGCAAGTCCGCTGCCGTTGCGCCGGTCAAGGCGACGGTCGCCAAGGCACCGGCCAAGAAGGCGGCCAAGCGGACCCCGGTGGCCAAGAAGGCAGTCAAGAAGGCTCCGGCCAAGAAGGCTCCGGCCAAGCGCACCCCGGTGGCCAAGAAGGCAGTCAAGAAGGCTCCGGCCAAGAAGGCTCCCGCCAAGCGCACCCCGGTGGCCAAGAAGGCAGTCAAGAAGGCTCCGGCCAAGAAGGCTCCCGCCAAGCGCACCCCGGTGGCCAAGAAGGCTCCGGCCAAGAAGGCTCCGGCCAAGAAGACCGCCGCGCGGGCTCGTTGACCGATTGAGCCCAGAAATGGGCCGCGATCGGCGATCGGCGCCCGTGGGCCAACCGATCGCCGATCGCCCACTCACCGAGCCTCATCGAGCTCGGTTGTCCCCTTCCCACCCGGCCTACCGGGAGATTCTCGCCGCGCATGCCGCTGCTCTTCGACAGGGGTGGACGACGTACATCGATCCCCCCAGTGGTCTGTCCGTCTTGACCGCAGGCTATCTCCAGGCGCGTGGAAGTTGCTGCCAGATCGGATGTCGGCACTGTCCGTACCTGGTTTGAATTTAGGACCCTCGGAGACTCTTTGCCTCGAAGGTCACGACCACGTCATCGAGTGGAAGGACGACTTCGGGGCTGATGAACTGGTGAGCGTCGGCCACCAGGCGCACGGCGGTACCCCAAGCGGTAAAGCCCACGGCGTGACGGGCGAAGTGCATCGGACCTTCGGTCACCTTCACCTCGACGACGCCTTGTCCACCCACGTCGAGCGCAGAACGTTGCATCCGCTCCATGGCCGACTCGCGCGCCGAGTACATTGCCTCGGTGAAGTTCGTGAGCTCGACATTTTGCGTCTTCTGCTTCAGCGTGTCCCCGGCCGAACGGCGGGGAGCGTAGACGAAGCTGGCGCCGAAAGCCAAACCTACCGCCATCCATCCCGCGCCCATGAGCAGGGTGAAATCGCGGGCCGACAGATCGGACACGAACGACACAGACGGGGGGGCTCCCCCGGTGAGCGGCCGCACCGCCGTCCCGATCAATTCCACGTCGATGTGATGGGTGCTCACTTCGACCTCGACGTGCACGCCCACGACGCCATGGCCGTGCACCTTGCTGCATTCGCCCCTCAGCCGTTCAGCGGCATCGTTGACGGCCGCGTTGTGTGCCATGGACGCGAGGGAGATCTCCCCCTGTCCCCAGTTCCACACTCCGGTGGGCACCGAGACCACCGAGACGCCACAGACCAGATCGACCGGCTCCCATCCTGCCCCGTGAAGGAGAAGTGCCTCGTCAATCGACAGATCCGAGGTCACTCCACGGGACCGGCCGGGCGGGGAGGCGACGGCGAGGGATTGGGCTCCCTTCAGCATCTCCGCCCTCACGTCGGGGGCCTCGGTACCGCTCATGTCAGTCGCACGGTCGGCCTCGGGGGCGGCACGACGTCAAAATCCTTGAACCGACGCATTCGATTGCCCCGCAACGTGCAGTCGATGACCTCGTCGCCCTGCGCGAGCTCGCGTCTGACCACCTCCATCCGGGCGCCATGGAGAGTGTCGCCGGCGAGCTTCTCGCGTACGTGCTTGCGGGCGAGCTGCCGCACCGCCATGTGCGCCTTGCTCACCTGCTCGACCTCGTAGGGTGAGGTCGGGCCGCCCCAACCCCGGCTTCCCTCCATGAGGTACTCGGTCATGCAGTAGGCCCACACCCGCACCGAGGCCATGGAGGCCACCACCGCGACGGGCATGAACCCGGCTTCGATCGACTTGGTCAGCCGCTGCCCGGCGAGATAGGTGGTCCATGGCACGTTGCCCGATGGGGGCGGCCCGTCCTCGACCTTGACCGCGGTGCCCAGAAAATGGAATTCGGTGTTCCCGGTGTCCGCCAAGTTGCCCACACGGTCGGCCACCCCGATAACCCCGTGGGCGCCGATCGCCACCGCCTCTTCGAGCATCCGGCTGTAGGCCGATCCGTATCCCTCCGACCACGCCGACTCGACCCAGGTCTGCTCCAGGTTCTGTCCCCAGGTGCGGTGCTCCGCCGACACGTACCCGTGCGGACACCGATAGGTCTCCGAGTACGCTCCCGCGCCCTGACCGCCGAAGGAATACGGGTTTATCCCGCGGGAGAAGCCGGATCCCGCCCCGTACCAGCCCCACCGCATCACACAGAAGCCCTGCACCAAGCCGAGGGGCTGCAGCCCGAGTTCGAGGCAGGCGGCGAAGTCCGGCACCGTCAGCCCCGAGGAGAACGCGGCTGAACCGAGGCGGCGAACGGCGGCCTCTGGGAGATCGGCGGCTCCGGTGCTCATCAGTTGTCGAGCGAGATGATGGTGATCGGCTGCGGCAGCGTGACTTGGCCGGTCGTCTTGGTGACGGCGGTGCCCAGGGCCAGGAACTCGATCGTGTGCGAGCCCCACTGGTGTGACTTCTCTTCGAGTCGCACGCCCACGATTCCGCTGGCGTTGAGCTGACCCGCCTCGTCCTGCATGCGGGTCATGGCCAATTCCCGCGCCTCGTACAGCGCCTGGGTGAAGTTCGGCAGCTCCACGTTCTGCCCGACCGAGCCCAGGGCTTGGGTGAGCTTGCGATGGGCGATGTGATAGACGCAGGTCCCCATCACCAGGCCCTGGGGCACGTGCCCCGTCTGCATGAGCGTCCAGAAGTCCTGCCCGGAGAGGTCAGAGGTGAACGGCTTCCCCAGGGCGTTGCGGTAGGAGGTTCCGTCCTCGGCCTTGACCGCCGTCCCGAAGGCGATGAACTCTGCCGAGTCGTTCCCCCACTCGTAGTAGTTCACATCGAGCCGCACGCCCACCACTCCATCGGCGCCGAGCTCGTCTGCCTCCTCCTCCATGCGGTTCATGGCCAGCTCGCGGGCCGTGTACATGGCCTCGGTCAGCTTGGTGAGCTCCTGGCTCTCCCCCCACTTCCGTGTCTGCAGGCCGATGTGGTAGATGGAAGAGCCCATGACGAAGCCGAGGGGGTGGAACCCGGCCTCTTTCACAAGGAGGAACTCGTTCACCGACAGGTCGGACGTGAAGAGCCCGTGTTCGAGCTCCTCGAGGCGATGGGCGGCATCCTTGGGTAGATCCTGAGGCTGCGTCACGACGACTCTCCGATCACGATGTTCTCTAGTGCGAGCCGAGTCTGCTCGCTGTGGGCCGCTTCGCTGTGCAGAATGGTGAGCAGGCGCGTGAGCCAGGCATCCATTCCCACCTGCTCACTCCGTATGCGGATGCCGCCCGAGGCGTGACCGATACTGCACCGTACCGTGGCGCCCTCGACATCGGCCCGCAGGGTGTCGTCCCCCAGGACGATCTGCACCGACTTGATCTCCTCGGACTTCCTGAGGCGGCCACCGGCGCGTTCCACCCGGATCCGGTCGCCCAACACCTCGGAGAGCTGCGCGACGAGCAGCTTGAGCATGATGCGTGAGTCCGTACCATTGGATCTCAACGAGGAGAGGGCCATCGAGAGGTCGAAGGCGTCGCTCCCTCCGTCGCCGGCCGGCTCAATGGTCACTTTCGGCATTGTAGTGCTTGACCTGGACGTCGACCCGACGCCACCGGGCGTTCACCCGAGATCTCGAAAAGGGCGGTTTTCGCAGATCACGACCGGGATGTCGCGCTCGGTCCTGCCCTGATAGCGGCCGTAACCCTCGTACGAACCAACAATCCGGGGCCAGAGCACGGCTTTCTCCTCCGCAGAGGCAGTGCGGGCCCGGAGCCTTCGAGTCTCACCGTGGATCACGACATCGACGTCGGGGTTGACCGCCAGGTTGCGGTACCACTCCGGATCACGGTCGTCTCCCCCCTTCGACGCGACCAACACCAAGCGGTCTTCGTCGTGCACCGGCGCGGTGAGCATGGTCGAGCGCGTCCGGCCCGTCTTGCGACCGATCGTGCGCAGCTCGACCACCGGCATCCCGAAGGCGGAGCGCAGAACCCTTCCCCCGCTGCGTCCCATGATGGCCCGGTGGGTCCTGCTCATGACCTTGAGACCGAGATCGGCCATGGCGTGCTGCAGGCGCGTGGTCATCGCGGCAGGGGCACCGACTGAGCGAAATGGAAGAGATCGTCGGGGTCGTACGCCCGCTTCACCTCCATGAGCCGGGACAGGTTCGTTCCGTAGTACGCCTGGGCCCAGTCGGGCAGCGTCGGGTCGATGTAATTCTGGTAGGAGCCGCGGGCAAAGGGGGCGAAACTGCTCTGCGTCTGCTCAAGCCAGGCCTGGGCCGCGGCGACGACGGAGGATGACGGTCGGGCACTGCCGTAGCTGACGGAGTACTGGGCACAGGCGATGGCGTCGCGATGCACGAAGGCGGTGTCGGCGGGGGCAAACCGGTTGATCGCCCCACCGTAACTGTCGAAGACGATGCCACCGCCCACCCCGGGCACCTCGCTCGCCAATGCCCCCACCGCAGTGATCATCGCCGTCGTCGCGGTGGCCGGAAGGGCCGTGTCGATGAACGACGACTTGGCGCTGAAGGCGGAGCGACTCAGCGTCCCACCCTGGTTGCGCGACGGCAGGTGGCACTGCTCCACCGTCAATCCCTCGCACCCCGCCTCTAGCAGTGTGGCCCGCATATACGCCTCTGGCCCCACGAACTGGTAGGTCGTCGCCACTCCGACGGCGGCGAGCAGCGGGGCGAGGGCGCTGGTACACGCCGGGGTCGAACCGGCGAACACGCCCGTGACCTTGACAATCCCACCTTGAGGGGTCCCGCTGGAGGCGAGCTGGCAGTTGGACCACAGCTCATCGGGCGCCGTGGGGATCCACCGCAGCCACGAATCGAGGACGGTGGCGGCCTCACCCCAGGACCACTCGAGCGTGAACAACGTCACGTCCGGGATCGGATGGACGTGGAAGGTGAACGACGTCACCACTCCGAAGTTCCCACCACCCCCGCCCCGGCTGGCCCAGTAGAGATCCGCGTGGCTGCTGGGCGAACAGGTGCGCAGCGACCCATCCGCCGTCACGACTTCGAGCGACGCGATGTTGTCGCATGTCAGTCCGTACGCTCGTCCGAACACCCCGATGCCTCCGCCGAGCGCCAGGCCGGCGATCCCCACGGTGGGACATGACCCACCGGGAAGGAGCACGCCGTCCGCCCCCAGTTGGCTGTAGATGTCGATCAACTGCGCACCGGCGCCCACCGTGGCGTAGCGCATACCCGGCTCCACCGAGATCGCATTGAGCGACGAGACGTCGATGACCAGGCCCGGGCACGACGAGTACCCCCCATAGCTGTGGCCGCCCGATCGGGCCGCCAGCTCGATGCCGTGGTTGCGGGCGTAGGTCACGCACCGTTGCACATCGACCGCCGTGGCGCAGTAGGCCACGGCCGCCGGCTGCGGCGCAAACAGCTCGTTGAAGAGCTCAACGCTTGAGGGGTACGCCGCGTCGCTCGGCACGACAAGGGTCCCGCTGAGCATCCCGGCGAGAGCACTCCACTTCGGAGGAGACACGGAACTGCTCGTCGTCGTGCTCGTCCCATCCGACGACTGCGAGTGGCCCGATGGGCTCGAACATGCAGCCGCGGCGCCAACGAGGACCGTGGCCCCCAGCGCCGCCGACGTGGTGCCGGCGCGCTGGAGGAACGTGCGGCGATCCATACCGCTCCCTCGAGCGAACCGGGGGGCCGCAGCGATCTCCTGGGCACCGGACGCTTTCCCGGCCCCGCTACCCCCGCCAAGCTCTGAGCCCATCCGGTGACGGTACCGCGACCTCGAACGATCCGAGTGGAGGTTCCGCTCCGATAGGACCACCAGGCCCCCATAGGGAGGGACGGCTCCTCAGACGGACCGACGCTCGGCTCGTAGCCGGCTCCTCCGGTTGGCGGGGTCGTCGTGGTCGTCGTCGGCGTGGGTGGCTTGGTTGTCGGCGTGGTTGTCGTGGGTAGAGCGCCTGATCGTGGAAGAACAGCTGCAATGCACCCAGATCAGCCAAGGGCAGGTCGTGATGGTGAAATTGCGACCGTCAGCGCCAGAGCTGCTGCGTGGCTCCCGACGTGTCGTGGAAGTCGGTGCCCGGATCCTCCTCGGCCACGTAGCACGACTCGACCCCCACGCGGCCCGGGCCGAAGAGCCGCAACCACAGGTACCGGTTGCCCCATGAACGCCACAGCTTCATGCCGGCTTTCGGGTACTCGACATGGAGCTGCATGTTGACCGTCGGGTCCTTGAACAGTAGCGCCGGCGGTTTGACCAAGAGGGACTCGCCCTCGGCGAGGTCCCTGATGAACGCCGCGCCGCCCGCGCCGATCATCACCACTCCCGCCCGCTCCCCCGCCGTAAAGGTGTCGACGTAGCGCCCGAGCGGGTAATGCCACTCGGGCTCGTTGCGGCGGTCGTCGCGGCGGTCGTCGCGGCGGTCGCCGGCCATGCCGCCGAGCTGGAGCCCAACCTTCAACACGCTCAGGCCGGCACCGGTATCCGCGGCGTCGGTCCCGCCCGATGTCGAGTACCAGACGTTTGAGTCCTGCCAGCCGTACGCGACCCCTTCGCTCGCCGTCAGCAGGCGCCCTTCGCAGACCTCGATCGACACGCCGGCCTCGAGAGGCAGGGCGATGACCTCACCCGGGGTGTCGTGCGAGAAGGCGATCCGGCCCGGGCCCTTGGCGGTGAGCATGACGAGGGGCAGGCCGGCCCGCATTCGCTTCCACTCACCATGCATCGACATCGGCGCCAGCTCGACCGACGGTTCCTGCCACAACAGGACGTGGTGCGGGAAATAGACCCCTTCCCCGCCAGCCAGCGTCCACTCCGCCGCTGGGACCGACCGGCCGCTCACTTCCACCTGTGAGTGACCAACCTGGATCCTGGCCATGTCAGCTATGGGTGGCAACTCGGTCCAGCCGCCGGCGGTCGTCCGCAAGGTGATATCGACCGGCGCGCCACAGTTCGGGCAACTCGCGCCCTCTCCGGTCGAGGGCCGGCGGCAGTAGGGACAGGTATAGGTCATGGTGTCGGTCATCGTTGTCGGGTCCTCGCTCAGTTGCGCCGGCGCCGTCAGCCCGTCGCGCGGTCTTGGTACATCGACTGGATACCGACCCGCCCCGGACCGGTTAGGGCCATGAAGGTGGCGGCTCGGCTGGACGACAGCGCGTCACCCAGCACGGCGGCACCGCCTCCGCCGAGTACTTGGGCGGCGGCACCGGCAACCCCGTCCTTCATCAGCGCCCGAGCCGCCTTCAGGCCTCGGAACCCTCGCCCGGCCAGGTCCTTAGCCGCTTTCATCCCTTGGGTCGCCTTCATCTCACCTTCGACGGCGGCCAGGTCGACCGACACCATGTCGATGGAGACCGAGGCGTCCTTGTACAAGAACCCTCCCGGCTCGACGTGAATACTCTCGCCCTCGGCCAGCGTGCGTTCAAAGACGTTGCCGAAACCGTGCACCACGATGACCCCGGGTTCACCCGTCGCCTCGAACCGGTCCATATACAGCCCGGTCCCGGACAACAGCGCAGTCTTGAGACCCGGCACCTTGGAGAACGAGTACGACATCGTGCCCGAGGCCACCAACAGCGCGTGGCCGCGCAGTTCGACGGCCGCCGTGCCATCGATGGGCAACACCACGAGCTCGCCGGCAGCGTCCCGCGAGAGTGCAATGTGCCCGGGCCCGCGGGCAACGCTCAGAACGAACGGCAAATCCCCGAGAAGCCTCTTCGCCCCACCCGGGGTATCCATGACCGACATAGGGACGGTCTCGTCCTTCCAGAGCATGGCGTGATGCTCGAAGAACACCGAGTCGGCGGCGTCGAGCGCCAGTTCGGCGACCGGGACCATGTCGCCGTCGACCTGTACCGTGCTCGACCCGAAGTGGATCTGGGTCAAGTCCCTGAGGCGGGGGGCCTGGCGCCACCCGGCGTCGCTCACCCGGTCGCGCTCGTCCAGCGGCGCTCCACAGCGGTCACAGCTTCGAGCGTCGGGGAGGTTATGGGCGTGGCACCACTGGCACTCCACCCGCTGTCCGACGTCAGTCACAGTCACAAGCTCCCCCAAGGCGTTCTGCGCCATAGCGCATCGTGGGCTGCACCCATCCCAGTGGTCCGGGTCAAGCGTGCCACAGTTTGGAGCTCGGTGGCCTCACCATCCACGCCTCACCATCCACCGCCGCTATGCCCATCTCGCCAGGTCCTGTCATCCCCGTCATCCCCGTGCCATGAGCGCCGGGCTCCACGCTGCCTCGTCGTTGGTGACCTTGACGCTCCCGAGGACGTCCAGCGTGGAGATCCGAAGCCGCGGGCGTGACGCCGTCGCCGGTGGGCCGTAGGTGGTGATGGTGCGGCCGCCGAACAGGGACCGTTGGTCGACCGTCACCTGGACCCCGCTCGGCACGAGGACCCGCACGTTGCCGACAAGGGCCGTCACTCTCAGGCTCGGCTCCGGGACGAGGAATACCGCTCCTCGAAGGTCCAGGTGGATCTCGCCCAGCAGCATAAATGCCCTGGTCCGCTCGGCCAAAAAGAATCGCCCCCGCACGAGCCGGTTTCCGAACGGGACAAACCAGTATCTCTTGGCTCGCCCCGGCTGAATCTCCTCCAGGCCACCCGAGGCGGCGGCGAATTCGGTGCGCGATGGCGTCGTCAGCACCAGGTCGGTTCGTCGATCGAACTCCTCGAGGCTCAACTGGCCGACCCCGGTGGCCCGCACAAGGGCGGCCAAGGCGGCGCTCCGCTCCTGCTCGGTCACCGGGAACTGCTCGCCGTCACCGGCAATCACCTCGCCGTCACGGGTGCTCACCGCAGCTCCCATTGGGCGACACCGGGGTTCAAACGCATCTACCATTAGCCTACCGACGGCAGGAAGGGGCGATCCAATGGGTTTGCTGCACGAGTCACGACGAGAATTCATCGCCGCGCCTGACACATCGAAGGGCCAGATCGTCTACAAGTGGCCGGACGACAACATCCGGAAGTTCGCCCGGGCCATCGTCGAACCCGATGCACAGGCCGTCTTCATGAGTCAGGGCAAGTTGATGGGCGTCCTGCCACCGGGCCAGCACACCCTCGATGCCTCAGAGCTGCCCTTCCTCGGTATGTTCATCGACTGGGCCTCGGCTGGAAACGCCTTCAAAGCAGAGCTCTACTTCGTCGGAACGCGTGAGTACCCAAGCATGCGCTTCGGCGGCCGGCTGGACGACATCCAAGACCCCATGTCCGGCCTGATCGTCACCATGCGGGCCTTCGGTGAGTACGCGCTCAGAGTGGACGACCCGACGAAGCTCATCTTGAATCTGGTGGGAACCGTGGATGTCGCGGACAACGCCGCCGTCACCGACTGGGTCGCCCAACAACTGCTCAAGGTCACCCGCACCTCGGTCATCACGCAGCTGGCGTCGGGCGCCTGGCCCATCCTGGGCCTGTCCCAGCACAGCCCGGACATTGAGGCGGCAACGATGCCCGCCGCCAACCTCCAGCTCGCCGACTACGGCGTCTCCATCTGCCGGTTCGGAAACCTCGACGTCAACCTGTCCGACGAGGACAGCATGAAGTTGAAGAAGCTGGCCAACGACTACGCCTACTCAAAGCTGGCCGGCGGCTTCCTCCAGGCGGCCCAGGGCGAAGCCCTCCAAGGGATGGGCCAGGGCATGGCCGAAGGTGGCGGCGCCGGAAATCCGATGATCGTGGGCATGGGCATGGGCATGGCGGGCCAGGTGGCCGCCGCCCCCGGTCAGGCCCCGTATGGCACGCCAGAGGCCCCGAACTTCGCTGGTGTTCAGGCGGATGCCGCCGGGTACCCAGCGGCGCCATCCGCAGCACCCCCGACAACTGTCCCCACCGGACCCCCGCCGGGGGCCCCGATCGCAGATGCCCAGCCTGCGGCACCGGCCACGGTCGCCTGCCCAAGCTGCCAGGCGCAGGTCCGGGAAGGAGCCAAGTTCTGCGACTCCTGTGGCTCCAAGATGCAGGCACAGTGCGCCAGCTGCCAAGCCGAGCTCCGGCCCGGAGCCAAGTTCTGCGACTCCTGTGGCACTGCGGTCGCGTAGCCCCGGTGCGAGAGCTGATCGAGACCGGCCCGACCCCGGGCCACTGAGACGGACTGGACCATGGACAAGATCGAATGCCAGTGGTGCAGGACCCAGAACGACTCGGGACAGGCCACGTGCGACACCTGTGGTGCGCCGCTCGACGAGCAGTACAAGGTCACCGACGGCGGGTGGACCGAGGTACCCCAACTCCGGGATCTCACCCGCTTCGGCTTCTCCAACTCGACATGTCAGGTCGACGGCGGGATCGTCCCGGTAGCGGAGCTGGCGTTGGCCGAGGGGAACGCCGTGTTCTTCGAGCACCACGTCGTCCTCTGGAAGGAGCCAAGTCTGGCGATCTCGGTGATGGATACCGGCGGCGGCATCAAGCGCATGGTCGGCGGGATGCCCCGGATCCTCAACGTGGCGACCGGCCCCGGCCGCATAGCCGTCTCCCGCGATGCCGCAGGCGAGCTGATCGTCCTCCCGCTTGACCCGGGCATGGAGATCGATGTGCGCGGTCACGCGTTCCTCGCCGGCACCCATTCCCTCGACTACTCATTCGTGCGCCTGAAGGGTTTGGCCAACGTGCTCCACGGTGGAGATGGGATGTTCATGGACCGCTTCGTCACCAATGCCGAGACCGGCCTCCTGCTCCTTCACGGCTGCGGGAACGTGTTCCAACGGACACTCGGCGCCGCCGAGACGATCCTGGTCGAGCCGGGGGCGTTCCTCTACAAGGACTCGTCGGTGAACCTCGAGACGTCGCATCAGAAGGTCCGGACCGGCGCCTTCAGCCACGACCTCTACCTGGCCGAGCTGCGCGGTCCCGGTCGGGTCGGCATCCAGACGATGTACGTGCACCACGGCGCCGACTGACGCCTGGCGCCGCTTCCACCCTGCCCTCGCCGGCCCTTACGCCGGCAGGTGGCCGTCACCGATGAAATCGAAAAGCCGTCGCGACGGATCGAGGTCGCCCGGCGAGCTGGAACCCGGCGAGACCGCGCCAGCCCCCACGAAGCGATGCGACCCCACGCTGAAGACGTACTGCTCGGGAGCGACGAACGACTGCACCTCGAACCCGGCGTCGTCGAACCACTCCAAGATGGCCGGCGTCAGGTCGGGCGGGCGACGGTGCCGGGTCCAGAGCACGGTGGCTCCCGGCGCGCACAGCGACGGCAGGCTTCTTATCGTCGACCGGATGTCCTCGTCGCTGATGTTGCCGAACACGCCACAGACCAGCACCAGATCGGCCGGAAAGGCGTGGCCGTACAGCCGCGGCCACGATGCATCGCCCTCGACGACCGTGACCTGGCCGTCCACTCCCGCCGCCTCGGCCCGGTCGCGAGCGAACGCCACGAGCTCGGGATCGAGCTCCACAAGGACGGCCCGCACGTCCGGGCGCCGCCGATGGCCGGCGACCACGTCGATCACGTCGCGCCCCTGTCCGGCGCAGAGACTGAGCACGCGGATGGTCCCAGGCGCGCACTCGTCGAAGGCCGCCCGCACTCCCGACTGCACGTGCCGCAGTCGGGCCGAGTGCGCGGAGCCGGGATCCTCGTAGGCCCGATGCCAACGCACCCAGTGCGCTTCGTCGGTCCACTCCGTCGCCACCGGGCCATCGTAGGGTTGTGGGGATGATCAAGTACCTGGGATCGAAGCGCCGGCTCGTCCCCGTCCTCTCCGAGGTGTGCGCCGCCTCCGGGGCCCGCACGGCACTCGACCTCTTCACCGGGACGACACGAGTGGCACAGGCCTTCAAGTCCAAGGGCGTCGCCGTCACCGCCGTCGACACGGCTCGGTACTCCCACGTCTTCGCCCAGTGTTACGTAGAGACCGATGCCGCCGCGACCGACATGACCGCGCTGACCGCTGCCATCACGCACCTGAACGAGCTCCACGGGTGCCCGGGGTACGTGCACGACACCTTCAGCGTGGAGGCTCGGTTCTTCCAACCGTTCAACGCCGCCAGGATAGATGCCGCCCGTGACGCCATTGAACGCGACTATGCGGGGTCGCCTCTCTACCCCATCCTCTTGACCAGCCTGATAGAGGCGGCCGACCGGGTGGACTCGACCACCGGGGTACAGATGGCGTACGTCAAGCAGTGGGCACCCCGATCGGCCAACCCGCTGGAGCTGCGGGTGCCCGAGCTCTTGGCGGGGACGGGGCGGGCGATTCTCGGCGACGCTCTCTCGGTGGCGCCTGCACTCGGCCCGTTCGATCTGGCCTACCTCGACCCGCCCTACAACCAGCACCGCTACTTCACGAACTACCACGTCTGGGAGACCCTGGTGGCATGGGACGCGCCCGTCCCCTACGGCGTGGCCCGCAAGCGGCTCGATGCACGTGATCCGTCGACCAAGAGCGCGTTCAACTCGAAGCGGACCATGCCCGACGCGCTCCGCCACGTGGTGCGCAGCATCGACTGCGAGCTGCTGGTCCTGTCGTACAACGACGAGTCGTGGCTGGGGGTCGAGGAGCTCGAGACGCTGTGCGGCGAGGGCCGGGAGGTGGCCACCTTGGCCTTCGACTCCGCTCGCTACGTGGGAGCCCGCATCGGGATCTTCGACCCGTCCGGGGTCAAGGTGGGGAAGGTCTCACATATCTCCAACCGAGAACTGCTGGTCGTCGCCGGCGAGAGGTCCATGGTGCGCCACGTCATCGATGCGATCGGCCAGGTGGGCGGCCAGGTGGGCGGCCAGGTGGGGCGCCGGGTGGGCGGCCGGGTGGGCGGCCAGGTAGGGACCGGGGGGCAGTGATCGCCCACGCGCCAACGCCATATCGGCTTCAATAGGCGTCGTGACCGCCCGCCCCGCCCACGCCCGGTTGGAAGACGCCGACCTTTCGGCGCGGATGTCGAAGGACGAGGAGGCCAAGCGCCTGCAGAAGGCCCAGCTCCGTGTGCTCCACCTTCGCTTGATCAACGGTGGGCAGCTCTCCGGGGGGAGACTGGGCCCTCCGGTCTGCATCGTCTTCGAGGGATGGGACGCCGCGGGCAAGGGAGGGGCGATCAAGCGCCTGGTCGAGTCGCTCGATCCGCGCCACGTCCACGTCGCGCCCTTCGCCGCCCCCACCACCGAGGAGTTACGGCACCACTTCCTCTGGCGGTTCTGGCCGCCGTTGCCCGGATGGGGTGGCATGACCATCTTCGACCGCAGCTGGTACGGGCGGGTGTTGGTCGAGCGCGTGGAGAGCCTGGCCACCGAGGTGCAGTGGCGACGCGCCTACGACGAGATCAACGACTTCGAGCACTCACTGGCCGAAGAGGGCATGATCGTGATCAAGCTCTGGTTGCACATGTCGCACGAGGAACAGTTGCGACGGTTCGAGCGGCGGCGCGACGACCCCCTCAAGTCGTGGAAGTTGACCGAGGAGGACTGGCGCAACCGCGAGAAGCGACCCCAGTACGACGAGGCCGTCTCCGACATGCTCCGGCTCACCGACGGGCAGTTGGCACCATGGGACGTCATCTCATCGGAGAACAAGCGCAACGGGCGGGTCGAGGTGATCGAGACGGTGATCCGCCGGATGGAAGAGGGAATGGCGCGCTGGGGCGTCGTCGTGCCCTCCCACGACGAGGCGGAGCAGCGGACCGAGCTCGCCCTCGCGTTCGACGACGCCGAGTATCAGGCCGACCCCGAACCTGCGCCCGGCTCCAACGGCGAGCCCGATCTCCCCGTGCGGCTCGAGGTGTGAACGGGCGCATTGGCGCTCGATGTGAACCGGACGCGAACTGGAAGTGAACTGGAAATGAACACCCGACGCGAGACGGCGTGGGCTGTCTGACACCGCCGGAGAAGTTTGCAAAGATCGTCGCCACCACCAACTTTTCCAGTGGAAGGCGGTTGCGCCATGGGTGTCGAGTCCGAGCGGGTCAGCGGTTTCGGGCGACTCGAGAACGGGCTGCGCCAGGCCAGTGACTGGTACCTCTGGGGTCCCTATGTCAGCGAGCGCCAGTGGGGGACGGTTCGTGAGGACTACTCCGCGGACGGCGAGGCCTGGGACTACCTGCCTCACGATCGTGCCCGCTCTCAGGCCTACCGTTGGGGTGAGGACGGCTTGGCCGGATTCTGCGATGTCGAGCAGCGTCTGTGCCTTGGTCTGGCGCTGTGGAACGGCCGTGACCCGATCCTGAAGGAGCGGGCGTTCGGGCTGACGGGGGCCGAGGCCAACCATGGGGAGGACGTGAAGGAGTATTGGTGGTACCTCGATGCCCTCCCCAGCCATGCCTGGAATCGGTGGCGCTACCACTACCCGCAGGGCGCCTTCCCGTACGAGGATCTCCGAGAAGAGAACGGCCGGCGGACCAAATTGGATCCCGAGTACGAGCTGCTCGACACCGGCGCGTTCGACGAGGACCGCTACTGGATCGTAGAGGTGCACTACGCCAAGGCCGATCCCCACGACCTCTTGATGTCGGTGCAGGTCACCAACGCCGGTCCGGAGGTGGACACCCTTCACGTCCTGCCGACGGCCTGGTTCCGCAACACCTGGTCGTGGGAGTTCAACGCGCCCAAGCCGGGACTGGCCGCGACCGGTGCGGCGGCGGTCGCCGTGCAGCATCCGTTCCTCGGTGAGCTCGAGCTCTTGGGTGGTCCCGGAATGGCGGGAACCGAGCCGACTCTGCTGTTCTGTGAGAACGAGACCAACCACGGCCGGCTCTACGGCATGTCCTCGAGCCCTCCCTATCCGAAGGACGGGATCAACGACCATGTGGTGGCGGGCGCGGCGACGGTCAACCCCCAGGGTCGGGGCACAAAGTGCGCCTTCTGGTATCAGGTGGAGGTGGAGCCGGGCGCGACCGTCGAGCTGCGCCTGCGCCTGCGCCCCCGGGGTCCAACTCGCGATGTTCGCGAAGCGTCGGCCGCGCTGGGGAGCTCCTTCGACGAGGTCATGGCCGCCCGCCGAGCCGAGGCCGACGAGTTCTACGGCGAGCTGACGCCGAAGGCGGCGTCGGTCGACGAGGCGATGGTGATGCGCCAGGCGTTCGCCGGGATGCTGTGGAGCAAGCAGCTCTACTACTACGACGTTTCCCGATGGCTGGCGGGAGACCCCACCCAACCTCCGCCGCCGGCGTCGCGCCTTTCGGGCCGCAACGCTCGATGGAGCAACTTCGACGCCTTCGACATCATGTCGATGCCCGACAAATGGGAGTATCCGTGGTTCGCGGCCTGGGATCTGGCCTTTCACTGCGTGGCCTTGGCCCACCTTGACCCGGCGTTCGCCAAGTACCAGCTGATCCTGTTGTGCCGGGAGTGGTTCCAACATCCCAACGGGGCGTTGCCCGCCTACGAGTGGGATTTCGGTGATGTCAACCCCCCGGTGCAGGCCTGGGCGGCGCTCGAGGTGTTCGCCATCGACGGCGGCCGTGACATCGACTTTCTCAGCCGGGTCTTCGACAAGCTCCTGGTCAACTTCACGTGGTGGATCAACCTCGAGGACCGGGAAGGCAACAACCTCTTTGAGGGCGGCTTCCTCGGCTTGGACAACATCGGGCCGATCGACCGCTCCCATCTCCCCGTCGGGGGCACGCTGGAACAGTCGGACGCCACCGGGTGGATGGCCTCGTACGCCCTGGCCATGACCGCCATGGCGGCCATACTGAACCGCAGCGGTCAGCGGCCCGGGCTCGATCTGGTGCTCAAGTTCGTCGAGCACTTCTCGGCCATCAGCGAGGCCATCGACACCCAAGGGCTGTGGGACGACGCCGACGGTCTCTTCTACGACCGGCTCGTCACCCCCAGCGGGTCCCAGGTGGCGGTGAAGGTCCGCTCCATGGTCGGGGTCATCCCCGCCCTGGCCGCCGCGGTGGTCGACGAAGAACTGCTGGGCCTCGGCTTGACCGTCGCCAAGCGGTTCCCCCGCCTACTCCGCCGCCAGGGTCTCGAGAGCCAGGACAGGTTGGCCGAGGCCGGGCTGCTGAAGGGCGAGCCGGGCAGCCGGAGAATGCTGCTCGGCGTGGTGGGAGTCGACCGCCTGGAGCGGATCCTCACCAAGCTGTTCGACGAGGACGAATTCCTGTCCCCGTATGGCCTGCGGGCCATTTCGGCCTACCACCGCGACCATCCCTACCGACTCGACGTGGAGGGGATTGAGGCCACCATCGACTATGAGCCGGCCGAGTCGACCACCGCCATGTTCGGTGGCAACTCCAACTGGCGGGGGCCGTTGTGGTTTCCCCTCAACTACTTGGTGATTGAGTCGCTGGAACGCTACGACCGTTTCTTCGGCGAAGAGTTCCTAGTCGAGTACCCGACGCGGTCGGGGCAGAGACTGACCCTCGGCCAGATCGCCCAGGACCTGCGCCGGCGCATGGTTTCGATCTTCCTGGTCGGCCCGGACGGCCGCCGTCCTTGCTTCGGGGGGGCCGACCGGCTCCAGACCGACCCGGCATGGAAGGACAACCTGGTGTTCAACGAGTACTTCCACGGGGACAACGGCGCCGGGCTGGGCGCCTCCCACCAGACCGGCTGGACCGGGGTGGTGGCTGACACGATCCGCCGCCGCCACGGCGACGTGGCGTCCCTGGGCGACGTGCTGCGCAGCATCGCCAACGGCGTGGCCAAGCCGTGACCACGCCGGCCTTGCTGGCCACGCCGGTCCCCGCGGTGCGGCCGGGAAGTCCGCATGTGCTGGGCGCCACCCCTCAAGAAGGGGGCACCAACTTCGCGCTGGTGGCTGAGTTCGCCGACGGCGTGGAGTTGTGTCTGTTCGATGCGTCCGGCGCCGAGACCCGCCTCCCCCTGCCGGACTTCGACGCAGGGGTGTGGCACGGCTTCGTTCCCGGAGTCGGGCCGGGACAGGCCTACGGCTACCGGATCAACGGTCCCTACGACCCCGGCCGTGGGCTGCGCTGCAACCCGGCCAAGCTTCTCGTGGATCCCTACGCACGCGCCACCACCGGCCAGGTTCGCTTCGGTCCGGAGGTCCTGGGATACGCCGAGGACGACGCCGATGCCCCGAGCGCCCTGGACTCGTCCGGCTTCGTGCCGCTCAGCCTGGTCGTCGACCCCACCTTCGTGTGGAGCGACCGCCCACCGGCGAGCCGCCGCTACGCCGACACGATCTTCTACGAAGTGCACATCAAGGGCTTCACCATGACCCACCCGGAGATTCCGCCGGAGTTGCGGGGCACCTACGCCGGGCTCGGTCACGAAGCCGCCATCGCCCACCTCACCGAACTCGGTGTCACCGCCGTCGAGCTCCTCCCGGTCCACCAGAGCGTCCCCGAGCCGTTCCTGCTGGATCGGGGGCTGACCAACTACTGGGGCTACAACACCATCGGGTTCTTCGCCCCCCATGAGGCCTACTCGGCCGCGGTGCGCGCCGGGCGGCCGGGGGGTCAGGTGGCCGAATTCAAGGCCATGGTCGACTCCCTGCACGGGGCCGGCCTCGAGGTGATCCTCGACGTGGTCTTCAACCACACGGCCGAGAGCAACGAGGCGGGACCGACGCTCTGCTTCAGGGGGATCGACAACCCGGCCTACTACCGCCTCGTCGAGGGCGATCTGCGCCGCTACGTCGACACCACCGGCTGCGGGAACACCCTCAACGCCGGGGATCCCGTCTCCCTGCGCCTCATCATGGACTCCTTGCGCTACTGGCTCACCGAGATGCGCGTGGACGGCTTCCGCTTCGACCTGGCGCCGGCGCTGGGTCGCCAGGAGGGCGGCTTCGCGCAGGTCTCGGCCTTCTTCGATCTAATCTCCCAGGACCCACTGGTGTCCCGAGCCAAGCTGGTCGCCGAGCCGTGGGACGTGGGCCAGGGGGACAGCTATGAGCTAGGCCACTTCCCGCCACTGTGGCGGGAGTGGAACGGCAAGTACCGAGACAGCATGCGAGACTTCTGGCGAAGCCACCCCGGGCTCTTGGGTGAATTCGCCTCCCGGTTCACCGGGTCATCGGATCTCTTCGCCAACCCCGGACGGCGACCCACCGCGTCGGTCAACCTGATCACCGTGCACGACGGATTCACCCTGGCGGACCTGGTCTCCTACGACACCAAGCACAACGAGGCGAACGGCGAGGACAACCGGGACGGCACCGACGACAACCGATCCTGGAACTGCGGCGCCGAAGGGCCCACCGACGATCCGGACATCGTCGCCCTCCGGTCACGCCAACAGCGTGCCATGCTCGCAACCCTGCTCCTCTCCTTCGGAGTGCCGCTCCTCCTGGGAGGCGACGAGCTCGGCCGCACCCAACAGGGCAACAACAACGCCTACTGCCAGGACAATCCGATCACCTGGTTCGACTGGTCCCAGGTCGACACGGGGCTGCTGGCCTTCACCCGGCGGCTACTGGCCCTTCGAAAGGCCCACCCGGTCTTCCGACGCCGCCGGTTCCTGGCCGGAATGGAGGCCTCGGAGCTGGGCTGGCACACCCCCGGCGGTACCGCCATGACCGCCGCCGACTGGGCCGACCCCGACGCTCGAGCCGTGGCCCTTTATCTCGATGGCGCCGACGCCCCCGACCACGCCGAGGACGGCAGCCCCCTCGTCGACGACGACTTCCTCGTCCTGGTCAACGGCTGGTGGGAACCGCTCGAGTTCACCATCCCGCCCACCCGTGACGGCCAGAGGTGGTGGGGCGAACTCGATACCTTCGATCCCACGGCACGACCGACCCCCACCCCACCGGCCGCCGGGGGCAGCATCTCGGTCGGTCCCCGGTCCGTCGTCGTGCTCCGCGGGCCCCGGTAACGGTCAGTCAGGTGGGGATCGCCCGCTACGGCATCACGATTCCCTTTGACGGGATCCCCCTCCACACGCACAAGGAGTGGTTCACCCGGTTGCGCGAGCTCGGTTACACCGACCTCTGGACGGCCGAGGTTGACGGGTCCGACGGCTTCACCCCGCTCGCCCTGGCCGCGGCGTGGGAGCCCGAGCTGAGGTTGGGGGTGGCCATCACACCGGCTTACACACGCGGTCCTGCGCTTCTGGCCCAGAGCGTGGCGTCCATCGCGGACGCCGCACCGGGGCGGTTCGCCTTCGGTCTCGGCGCGTCCTCGGAGGTCATCGTGGCCGGGTGGAACGGTCTGGCGTACGAGAACCACTACCGGCGGGTGCGCGACACCTTGCGCTTCCTCCGGCGGGCCCTCACCGGCGAGAAGATCACACAGGCCTACGAGGGATTCTCGGTCACCGGGTTCCGCCTGGCCCGAGTTCCCGAGCAACGCCCCGATCTGTATCTGGCGGCCTTGCGCCCCGGGATGCTTCGCTTAGCCGGCAGGGAGGCCGACGGGGTCATCCTCAACTGGCTGGGCGCCGACGACGTTCGCACCTCTCTGGGTGAGTTCGAACGCGCCGGCGGCACGGGCAAGGAGGTCGTCGCCCGCATCTTCGTGGCCCCCTCCGAGGACGTGGAGCTGGCTCGAACGGTCGGGCGCCGGATGATCACGACCTACCTGAACGTCCCCGCCTACGCCGAGTTCCAGCGCTGGCTGGGCCGTGGGCCCGCACTCGAACCCATGTGGGACGCCTGGGCGGCGGGCGAGCGCAAGGCGGCTCTGGCCGCCATTCCCGACGAAGTGGTGGATGACCTGGTCATCCACGGTTCGATGGCCGAGTGCCGGGCGCACGTTCGACGCTACCTCGACAACGGGGTCACCGTCCCCGCGTTGGCCATCATCCCCATGGGCGCCGACCTCGGCCAGGTGGTGGACGGGCTCTCGCCCTCGGCGTTCTCGTCACACTCGTCGACGGACTGACCGATCGGCTTCCGGCAAGGGCCACGCTGCCACTACCGTGTGCCTCGTGCCCACGACCACCCCCCTCTCCCTGCGCCCCATCGCTCCTCTCCAGACCCCCCTCACGCAGACCGAGCGGTCGGTGATCGCTGGCGCCGAGCAGGCGCTGCTCGACCAGCGGCGCCTCCTGACCGATGTCGAGCTGACTGCGCTTGCGGCGCTGCCCGACGGTGCCGTCATGGCCCTGGCCTCGCTGGCCCACCAGGTCCGGCTGGCCTGGTGCGGTCCCGGGGTGGAGATAGAGGGGATCCTCTCGGCCAAGACCGGCGGTTGTCCCGAGGACTGCCACTTTTGCGCGCAGTCCGCCCGCTTCGACACCCCCGTCAAGGCCACACCCTTCTTGAATACGGAGGAGGTGCTCACCGCGGCACGCGAGACCGCAGCGCTCGGTGCATCCGAGTTCTGCATCGTGCTGGCCGTGCGCGGCCCGGACGAACGACTCATGCGGCGCCTCTTGGAGCTCGTGCCGCTGGTCGCTCAGGAGACGGGGCTCAATGTCGCCGTCAGCGCCGGAGTCCTGACCGAGGATCAAGCCCGGCGACTGGCCGTCGGGGGCGTGCACCGCTACAACCACAACGTCGAGACGTCACGCTCCTTCTTCCCGTCCGTCGTGACCAGCCACACCTGGGACGAGCGGGCGGAAACCTGCCGCCTGGTGCGGGAGAACGGAATGGAACTCTGCTGCGGAGCCCTCATCGGGATGGGTGAGACCGACGCGCAACGTGTCGAGCTCCTCACCCAACTCCAGGAGCTGGAGCCGACCGAGGTCCCGATCAACTTCCTCAACCCCCGACCGGGTACTCCCCTGGGCGACCGACCCGTCGTGGGCGCCTGGGAAGCGGTCCGCTGGATCGCCCTCTTCCGACTGGCCCTCCCGTCGGTCATCTTGCGCTACGCCGGAGGGCGCGAGGTCACCCTGCGTGACCTTCAGGCCATCGGGATGACCGCCGGCATCAACGCCCTCATCGTGGGGAACTACCTCACCACCCTCGGCCGCTCCTCCGCCGAGGATCTCCAGATGCTCGCCGACCTGCGCATGCCGATCGGTGCCCTCGGCGCCGTCATTTAGATGCCCAAGGTCGGTCGCCCGACGGCCGGCGGCTACTGCACCGGTTGCGGGCAGCCGACCCCCGGCACGACCAGCGACCCGGGCTGCCCGGGCTGCGGGCGCACGCTCGACCCGCCGAGGTTCTGCCCCGAGTGCGGGCGGCGGATGGCCGTGCGCGTCGCTCCGACCGGCTGGGCCGCGC
The DNA here is from genome assembly GCA_963779735.1 of uncultured Acidimicrobiaceae bacterium. GTDB lineage: Bacteria > Actinomycetota > Acidimicrobiia > Acidimicrobiales > RAAP-2 > Bog-473. Next base: position 683,013 of record CAVZZJ010000004.1, on the reverse strand, counting down.
GCTGCCAGGCCCACGGCGAGCTCCGCTCTCCCGACGTCAACGCCGCATCGGCGTAGTTCGGGGCGATCGCCACGTCGGCGAGGGCGCCGACGTCATCCGGTGGCCATGCGGACCCTTGAAGGTGACAACCCCATCTGCATCACCGCTCATCGACCACCCCAACTCGTGGACGGCACGGTGATGACGACCACAAAGGGTGATGAGGTTGGAGAGATTCGTCTCCCCGCCAAGTGTCCAGGGAACCACGTGGTGTACTTCCGTGAAGTCGGTGAAGCCGCAGCCCGCGAAGCGGCAGCCCTTGTCCCGACGGGCGATCTCCATCCGCTGGAACGTCGTGGGGCTCCGTCGCGCCCGCTTCTGGTCGAGAATGCAGCCGTCACTGCGTTCGAGCGAGAAGACGATGTTGGCATCGCAGGCCAAACGCCGTGCCACCTCGCGCGAGACCCGGCCAACACCCGCCAATTCGGCCACACCTTCGGGATTGAGGCCCGTCAACATCCCTAGCTCCGCGTGCACGACGACCGTCGGGCGGAATCCGGTTGACCCACCCCCGCCTCCGCTCCGCGATGCACCGTCTTCCCGACATAGGTTCATGAAGGCGTCGTACAGGCGCTGATCGAACGGCACGTATTCCGACGGATCCCCACCGCCGGACGCAGTCGCGGCACCATGTCCGCCGGACGCAGTGTTCGAACCCCACGACATGCGAGCCATCAACGCCCCCTTGGCCACGGCGTAGTCGTCCTTCGTGAAGGCAACCCACACGGTGGTCCGGATATCGTCGAAGCGCAGTGTGCGATGTTGGAACCGACGAGCGGCCGCCGCGTCCACGGTCCCACGGTGCGACGCGGCCAACTCCCGGATCTGCTTGACACTCCAGTGCACGGACGCTTTCGCCAGCTCGGCGTCCGTTTGGGGAGTTGCGACTTCGGCGAGGGGCGCCACCGCATCGAGGGAGAGTGCTCCCTCGGCCAGGGCGCCGGCCAGGTGGGGCAGCGACTCGAGTTTGACCGCGGCCCGTACCCAGGCGGCCGCCGTCGATCGACCCACCCCGCAGCGTTGTGTGAGCCAGGCCGCCATCGACACCGCCCCATCGCCCCGCCACGACTCAGCCTGGTCGAACTCCGCTATGTCGGCGAACAGGGCCCCTTGCAGGGCCGAGATCGCCCTCCCGCGTTCCGCCATGCGTGCGGCCAGCTCCTTCGAGCGCTGGTCGCCGCCCGAATCACGGCACGGCGGGCGCCGGCGCATGGGCGATGGCGGCGGCGGCATGGGCGATGGCGGCGGCGGCATGGGCGAGGGTGACGGCGAGTCGGACGGCGACGTCGACGGCAGGTGAGGCGGCGAGGGTGCAATGAGTCCAACGACCATGGCTTGCACTATGCGGCCGGGGTGTGACACACGGTGACCCGTCGGCGTCCGGCCGGCCGGTGCGCGACAATGGCTCATGGACAACATCGGGGTGGTCGACACGATGTTCGCCCGCTACGACATGGGCGGCGAGGCGCTCGATGCGCTCAAGCAGTGCCCGGGCTACGGCACCCGCTTCACCACCATCCGCCGTACCGTCCCAGGCTTCAAGGATCTGGCGGTAGCGGCCAAGAAGTTGATTGAGGAAGAGGGCTGCCGCATCGTCGTGGCCCTCGGGATGCCGGGCAAGGAGGCCATCGACAAGGTCTGTGCGCACGAGGCCTCCACCGGGATTATGACGGCCCAGCTCATGACCAGCACGCCGATACTCGAGGTGTTCGTCCACGAGGACGAGGCCGACGACCCCGCCGTCCTGGCCTCGGTCTTCAAGAACCGCTCGCGGGACCACGCGATCAACGCCTACCAGATGTTGTACGAGCCCGAGAAGTTGATCGCACGGGCCGGCCAGGGCGTCCGCCAGGGTTTCGGGAATGCGGGGCCGCTCACGGGGGCGCGGGGCAGGGGCAGGTGGCGTTGGATCGGAGCCGGCAGAAGGGTAGGTTGGGCCAATGACCACGCCAGCCAGAGACGAGCTCGGCGACCAGCAGGATCTGCGCTCACCGACGCCAGCAACATCCGCCAGCCTGGACGAGGAGCGCCTGCACCGCAAGCAGCGGTTGGCCGGCGCGCTGCGCCTCTTCGGCCGTTTCGGCTTCTCCGAGGGAGTGGCCGGGCACATCACGGCTCGCGACCCCGAGCTCACCGACCACTTCTGGGTCAACCCCTTCGGCATGAGCTTCCGCCATGTGAGGGTCTCCGACCTCATTTTGGTAAGCCACACCGGCGAGGTGGTCGAGGGCTCGCGGCCGGTGAACCCGGCCGCCTTCGCCATACACTCTGCCGTCCACGCCGCTCGCCCCGACGTGAACGCCGCGGCCCACGCGCACTCGGTCTACGGCAAGGCGTGGTCCTCGCTCGGGCGCCAGTTGGATCCCCTCACCCAGGATGCCTGCGTCTTCTTCGAGGATCACACCGTCTGCACCGAGGGGGGCGGCGCCATCGTCATTGACGAGGCGGCCGCCAAGGCACTGGCATCCGCGCTCGGACCCCACAAGGCCACCATCCACCGCAACCACGGGCACTTCACCGTCGGTCACACGGTCGACGAGGCTGCCTGGTGGTTCATCACCATGGAGCGCTCCTGCCAGGCGCAGCTCCTGGCCGAAGCGGCCGGCACCCCTCACCTCGTTGACCCAGAGGCGGCGCGTTTCACCCGCGACCTGACGGGATCACACGAAGCGGGTCGGTTCTCCTTCCAGCCCCTCTGGGACGAGATCACCCGTACCGATCCCGACCTCTTCGACTGAGGTAGGCCCGGACCACCGCGCCCACCCCGGCCGGAAGAGCGGGCAACTAGGTTGGCGGCCATGTCCGAGGAGCTCCTCCTCTTTTCCGGGTCGGCCAGCCGCAAGCTGGGTTACGCCATCGCCGACTACCTCGACTGCCCGCTCGGGGCGAGCGAGACGCTGCGGTTCTCGGAAGGGAATCTCTTCGTCCGGGTGCTCGAGAACGTCAGGGGCCGCGACGTGTTCCTCGTCCAGGGCACCGCCTTCCCGGCCAACGACAACTTCATGGAGCTCCTCTTCTGGATCGACGCGTTCAAGCGGGCGAGCGCAGCCTCGGTCACCGCGGTCATGCCCTACTTCAGCTATGCCAAGGGCGACAAGAAGGACGAGCCGCGGGTCTCCATCCGCGCCAGGGTGTGCGCCGACGCCATAGAGGCGGCCGGCGTGAACCGCGTGATCACCCTCGATCTCCACGCACCCCAGGTGCAGGGCTTCTTCAAGGTTCCGGTCGACGATCTCTACGCCCTTCCGGTCCTCTGCGACGCCATCGTCGCCAAGGGCCTCGCAGACCTCGTCGTCGTGGCTCCCGATGCCGGGTTCGCGAAGAAGGCGCGCCTGTGGTCCGAGCGGCTCCACGCACCTCTGGCCATCGCCGACAAGCGCCGGGTCGACCACTCCGAGTCGGCCGAAGTCGTCGACCTCATCGGATCCGTGGAGGGCCGCACGGCCCTCATCGTCGACGACTTCACCATCTCGGCCGGAACGATCGTGGACGCGGCACGCGTCCTCATCGAGAAGGGAGCCGCGGCGGTCTACGCCGCGGTGAGCCACGGGTTGCTCACCGCACCGGCCCTCGAGCGGCTTGAGTCCAGCCCGATCGTCCGGCTGTTCATGACCGACAGCGTCGAGACACAACCCGTCACGCTGTCGGAAAAGATCGAGGTCATCTCGGTCGCCCCGCTCTTCGGCGAGGCGATCAGGAGAATCGCCCGGCGCGAGAGCGTCTCGGTCCTCTTCCGATGAGGGAGAGGCGGGAGAGGCGGGAGAAGCCGGAGAAGCGGGACACGGCGGCCGAAGAGGCGACCGTCCGCGCTGTGTTGCGTGCGGCGCGGGAGGCGGCCCTGGCGCGCGCCGGCACCCTGGCCGGAGAGCTCGACGCGATCGTCACCGGGTCGGCCGGGGCGAACCTGGACGACGAGCATGATCCCGAAGGATCGACCGTCGCCTTCGAGCGGGCCCAGATCGCCGCGCTGCTCCGCGAGGCACGGGCCTCCTTGGGTGAGCTGGATCGGGCGTCGGCCAGGCTCGAGGCCGGACGGTACTGGGCGTGCGAGGGGTGCGGCGGGCCGATTGCCGGGGAGCGCCTGGCGGCGAGGCCGGCGACAACCACGTGTATCGGCTGCGCCGGTCGACCGGGGCGCGCTACGGCCTGAAGGTCGGGAACCTCTCGAGCAGCTCCGACACGCGGAAGGCCAGGTCCAGCGATTGGCGGGCGTTCAGACGCGGGTCGCAGGCAGTGTCGTATCGAGTGTGCAGCTCGCCATCCGCTACCGGGTCCGACCCACCGAGGCATTCGGTCACATTCTCTCCGGTCAGTTCCAGATGGATCCCGCCGGGCCACGTCCCTGCCCGCTCGTGCACGGCAAAGTACTCGGTGATCTCGCCGAAGATGTCGTCGAAGTTCCGGGTCTTCAGGCCGCCCTCGCTGGTGAACGTGTTGCCGTGCATCGGGTCGCACATCCAGGTGACGGGATGTCCCGCCTCACGCACCGCCTCAATGAGGGCCGGCAGCCGCCGGGCCACCTGGGCGCGCCCCATGCGGCTGATGAGCGTCAGGCGGCCGGGCTCCCGGGCGGGATCGAGCTTCCCGCACAGCTCGACAACCTCGTCGGGCGTGGAGTTGGAGCCGATCTTGCAGCCCAGCGGATTGCCGACCCCCCTCAGGAATTCGACGTGGCGTTGGTCGATGCGATTGGTGCGCCGCCCGACCCACGGCATGTGGGTGGAGCAGTCGTACCACCTGTTCTCGTCCGTCGAGTCCTGCCTGGTCAAGGCCTCCTCGTAGTCCAGCACGAGCGCTTCGTGGCTCACGTAGAAGTCCACCTGGTGGAGGTTCGGGGAGTCCACACCGCAGACGCGCATGAACCGCAGGGCCCGCTCGATCCCCGCCGCGGTGGCCTCGTAGCGGTGACCCTCGCTGCTCGAAGCCACGAACTCCCGGTTCCATGCATGCACCGACCGCAGGTCGGCAAACCCTCCCTTGGCGAATCCCCGCAGAAGGTTGAGCGTGGCCGCCGCCTGCATGTACGCCCTCTCCATGTTCCTCGGATCGGACCGGCGCGCCTCGGGCAGCGTGTCGGCGCTGTTGATCATGTCGCCGCGGTAGACGGGCAGCACCTCGCCCGCGATCGTCTCGATCTCGTTCGAGCGCGGCTTGGCGAACTGACCGGCTACCCGTCCGATCTTGATGGTCGGGACACCGGAGGTGAACGCCAGGACGGCGGCCATCTGCAGGATGATCTTGAAGTCGTTCTTCAGCTTGTCGGCGGAGAACTCGCTGAAGGTCTCGGCACAGTCGCCCCCTTGGAGCACGAACGCCTCGCCGCGCGAGGCACGGGCCAGCTCATCCCTGAGGTTGCGCGCCTCTCCCGCGAAGATCAGCGGAGGCAGTGCGGCCAGCTTCTTCGTGACCTCCTGCAGCGCCTTGTGATCGGGCCACCTCGGGTCTTGCTCGCCGTCGAACAGGTGCCACGAGTCCGGGGTCCAGGTAGGCACGGCAGTCATCCTACGTGGGTCGGTGGGAGCGGGGTTGTCATGGGATCGTCCTAGATACGCCTCGGGCCGCCCGCAACATTCCTGCCGCCGCCTGGCTCCCGGACGACATGCATCGTAGTGGCGTCGCCGGCGACGATCCGTCCGCCACCCTTGCCCGGACCACGGCGGGACCACGGCGGGACCACCCCGAGGACGCCCACCCCGCGGCGCGCGGGGGCCGGAGTCGGCTGCCGCGGACCTACTTCACCAGGACCGCGATGGTGAACAGGGTGGCGTCGAAGAGGAAGTGCGCCACGATGGGGCGGGTGAGGCGCCGGTTCTTCTGAAACGATCGGGTCACGAAGTAACCGAACGGCACGGTCAGGATGAACCCGAGGCCGTAGTACACGTGATAGCTGGTCCGCAGGGCGAGGCTCAGCAGCAACGCCCGCTGGGGCCTCCACCCCAGCTGTTCGAGCCGAACGAGGAGGTAGCCGTTGACCATGACCTCCTCGGCGACGGCCGTCGTGGCGGAGACGGCGATGCCGTATATCACGTAGTAGGCGGGCACATGCCCGATGCCCGTCGTGCTGACCAGCGAGGGGTGGCTCGTGAACAACGGGTTCAGTACCACGAGCAGCACGACCTCCGTGCCCCAGGACGCGCCGATGAGGCCCAAGGCGGGCCACACGTCCCCGCGGAGGGTGGGGCGCACGAGCCCGATCGTGGGCGGCGTCTGTCCCGTGCGCGCAAGGAGGTGGAGGGCCAACGGCACCGCGGCCGCAACGGGCAGGTAGGCGAAGATTCCGAGGACCAGGTTGCCCACCGGATCGTGGTTCAGCAACACGGGAAAGCGCGTGTCCGAACCGGCTCCGTTGAAGTGCTGAGCCAGCGCGATGACAGCCGCCATGACCACCGGCCAGAGGAAGACGACCATGACGAACGTGGTCTCCCAGACGAGGACCTTTCTCGTCGTCGGCTGCAGCTGCACGGCCGGGCTCGGGGGCGGGCCGGTGGCCGCCGACGGTCCGACCACCGGCGGCCATGGGGACGGTGGCGGGGGCGGGAGTGCGAACTGGGAGGGCGGGGGCGGGAGTGGCGCTGGTGCGGGCGGCGCCCACTCCGCAGGGGGGCGCCATGCTCCCGACGACTCTCCTCCGACCTCCGACATTCACCGAAACGCTACGTCGGACATCACAATGGAGTCTCGTAATTCGGGTTCCGTTCGGTTGCAGATCGACCGGCCCACGGCCCGCCGGCGCCGCCCCGGAGGGTGCCGTGGTTTGACACACCCCCGCGCCACAATGGCGGGGTGAGCCTTTTTGACGCAGTCGAACCCACGCTCTTCGAGGACGCTGACCGTCGGCCTCCCCCGGGCCCGGTGCCCTCCCGGACCCCCGACCCCGAAGGGGGCGCTGCCGAAGGGCCGGGCCCCAAGCGTCCAGGCTGGCCCGAGGTGGAGATCCGAGTCAGCGCTCGGCGGCGCAAGACCTCCGAGGCCCGCTGGGTCGGTGGCCGCATCGTGGTGTCGTTGCCCGCCCACCTGTCGGCCGAAGCCCGCGACAAGGCGGTCGCCTGGCTGGTCGACCGGCTGGTGGCCAAGCACCCGCTCCGGTCCGCGATCGGAGACACCGAACTGATGGATCGTGCCGTCGCGCTGAGCGACCAGTACCGGATCGGTGCCCGCCCGACCTCGGTGCGATGGGTGACCAACCAGAGCGCCCGTTGGGGGTCGTGCTCGTTTCATTCGGGGGAGATCCGGCTCTCCCACCGCCTGCGATCGGTCCCCCAATGGGTGCTGGACGCCGTTCTGGTCCACGAGCTCGCACACCTCATCCACCCCAACCACTCGAAGGCCTTTCACCAGCTGGCCGACGGCTACCCGCGTCACCACGAGGCCGGCCTGTTCCTGGCCGGCTACGGGTTGGGCTTGACCGCTTCGCCGTCGTAGGCCAGGCGGCGGGCGCCCGACGATCGACCCGGCCGGCCCGATCGACCGGTGCCACCAGCCGGTAACCTGCTGTCGGCCTCGGGCAGCACCCGAGCGCGGCCTAACGAGGGAGCTCTCCATCATGCCTGAAGCAGTGATCGTCGCCACCGGTCGGACACCGATCGGCCGGGCCAACAAGGGCTCCCTGGTCGAATGCCGCCCGGACGACCTCAGCGCCCTCGTCATCAAGACCGTCCTGGGCAAGGTGCCCCAACTTCGTCCCGACGACGTCGAGGATGTGATCCTCGGCTGCGGCCAGCCGGCCGGCGAGGCGGGCTACAACATCGCCCGGGTCGCCGCCCTACTGTCCGGGCTGGACGACGTGCCCGGGGTCACGGTAAACCGCTACTGCTCCTCTTCATTGCAGGCGATCCGCATGGCGGCCCACGCCATCCGGGCAGGCGAGGGCGACGTCTTCGTCGCCGCCGGCGTGGAGACGGTCAGCCGCTACGCGCAGGGCGCGTCGGACACCGGACCGCACAACCCAGCCTTTGCCGTGGCCCGGACGCGCACCAAGGAGCGGAGCCCGGCGGTCACCGAGCCATGGACCCCGCTGGTCGGCGGCTTGCCCGACGTCTACATCGCCATGGGGCAGACGGCGGAGAACGTCGCCGAGCTCGAGAAGGTCACCCGCGGCGAAATGGACGAGTTCGCCCTGCTCTCGCAGACGCGGGCGGTGGAGAACCAGGCGAACGGCTTCTTCGAGCGTGAGATCATCCCCGTGACGCTGGCCGACGGCACGGTGGTCACCAAGGACGACGGCCCGCGGCCCGGCACGACCCTCGAAGGACTGTCCAAGCTGCAGCCGGTCTTCCGCGAGGGTGGCACGGTCACGGCCGGCAACGCCTGCCCCCTCAACGATGGGGCCGCTGCGGTGATCGTCATGAGCGATGCAAAGGCGAAGGCCTTGGGGATCACACCCCTGGCCCGGATCGTGGCCAGCGGCGTCACCGGGCTGAACCCCGAGATCATGGGATTGGGCCCGATAGAGGCCTGCCGCCAGGCGCTACGGCGGGCGGGCATGACGATGGACGACATCGATCTCGTGGAGATCAACGAGGCCTTCGCCGCCCAGGTGATCCCGTCGGCCAAGCACTTGGGGATCAGCTGGGAGAAGCTCAACGTGAAGGGGGGGGCCATCGCCCTCGGCCACCCCTTCGGCCAGACCGGTGCGCGCATCATGACCACCCTGCTCAACGCGCTGGAGGACGCCGACAAGGCGTTCGGGCTGGAGTCGATGTGCGTCGGCGGTGGCCAGGGCATGGCCATGATCGTCGAGCGCCTGAGCTAGGCCCCGCGGACGCGGCCCTCGCGGCGCGGCGGGCTACTGCAACGCCGCCTCCACGTCGCTGACCGCCGGGACCGGCCCCGGGTCGATCCCCTCGCGACCGGCCATGTAGAGCGACACGAAGTCCCCGAAGAGGGCCAGGTCGAAGAACCGACCGAGCGCGTCATCCCCTTCCGCCCAGATCGGGATCACGCTCGCCATGACCTCGTCGGTCGCGTCGACCACCAACGCGAAGCGGCGCGCGATCTGCGGGCGCTCCCCGGCCTGGCGCAGGGTGACCAGGGTGAGGATCTGTCGCGTCACGTCGCCATGCTGGCCCCAGCCGGCCAGCTCGTGGTGGCAGAGATCCGGCTGCACGGCGAAGAACGCAGGCGCCTTGGCGTTCTCGTTGATCTGGGTCTTCCAGCGCTGCGCCGCGACGGCGGTCGGTCCGGTCGCGCCGTAGACGAGGGGGATGGTGCGCCCGATGCGGAGGGACACCTCTTCGGCGGGACCTCCAGGTGCGGCCAGGACGTCTCGACGCCGGTGCAACGAGGTGAGCGCCCGCTCCAGCGAAGGGCCGGAGTCGGGGACGATCCCGAGGTGAGAGAGGGTCATGAGCACGGGCACGGCCAGAGCCGCCAGTGCGGTGCGTGACGCCGGCAGATCGCGGGGAACGTCAAAACGCGTGAGGTCCGACGCCGCGGCCATCTCCGCGAGCGCTCCGCCCCCGGAGACCACCACGACGTGCGCGCCCCGCTCCGCCGCGACCGCCACGGCCGAACGGGTCTCTTCGGTGTCGCCCGAGTAGGAGAGGGCGAAGGCGAGCGTTCCCGGCCCGACAAAGGCCGGCGGCTCGTACCCCTTGTCGGCCAAGACCGGTACGGAGGAATGGCCGGCGCCATGGGCGGCAACCAGGTCGGCGGCCGCGCCACTGCCACCCGTGCCGAAGACGACCACGGCACGAATGCCGTGAGGGGGGGGAAGACGGGCGTCGGCCAGCCGGTCGGCCGACGCGGCGAGCGCGGCGATCCCCTGCTCGGGAAGGCCGGCGGTGGCCTCCCACATGCCCAGGGAGTCGAGGTACTGTGCCGCAATCACCCCGGGGGAACTCCGGTCGACCGCGCACCGTCACGCGCCGCCTTGGCGAGCAGGCGCTCGTGCTCGTCGTCGCCGACGTCCGTTCCCTCCTCCACCAGCATGACGGGCACCCCGTCGACCACCCGGTAGCCCTTGTGGAGCCGGGGGTTGTACAGGAGCTCTTCGTCGGCGAACCACAGGAGCGGCCCCTTGTCGATGGGGCAGGCCAACACGGTGAGCAGGAGCGGGTCAAGGGGCATGTTTCGTCCTCACCTTCGGTCCTCTACTTCTACTTCTACTTCTACTTCGCGGTCTCGTTCGCGTACGTGGCGATGAGCTTTTGGACCTCGGCCACGTGCTCGGCGCAGAGTGGCGGCGTCCTCGCCTCGACGTTGAGACGGAGCAGCGGTTCGGTGTTCGATGTCCGGAGGTTGTACCACCAGTCACCGTGGTCGACCGTGAGACCGTCCAGCAGGTCGGTGGAGGCGCCCTCCTCACGCTCGTGATCGGCAATGGCGCCGACGGTGGCCGCGGGGTCGTGCACGAGGGTATTGATCTCCCCCGAATCGCTGTAGCGTCGAAAGGGCTCGAGCAGCTCGGACAGCGGTTGGTCGCTCACGCTCAGGAGCTCCAAGACCAGCAGCGCGGTGATGATCCCCGAATCGGCCCGGAAATTGTCGCGGTAGTAGTAGTGGCCGGAATGCTCGCCGCCGAAGACGGCGTTCGTCTCGGCCATGACCTGCTTAATGATCGAATGCCCCACCTGGGTGCGGATCGCCGTGCCCCCCAGCTCGGTGATCACCTCGGGCACCACGTGCGAGCAGATGAGGTTGTAGAGGATCGTCTCCCCTGGGTGCTTCTTCAGCATGGACGCCGCCACCAGCGCCGTAGTGAGCGAGCCCGACACCGGATCGGCGCGTTCGTCCACCAGGAAGACCCGATCGGCGTCACCGTCGAAGGCCAGGCCGATGTCCGCTCCCTGGGCCAGGACGGCGGCCTTCAGGTCGACCAGGTTCTCAGGTTGGATCGGGTCCGCCGGATGGTTCGGGAAGCTGCCGTCGAGCTCGGGGAAGAGGATGTCGACCGAGAACGGGAGGCGGGAGAAGACGGTGGGCACCACTAGTCCTCCCATGCCGTTGGCCGTGTCGGCGACCACCCTGAGGGGCCGCAACGACTCCCGGTCCACGAAGGAGATCACATGCTCGGCCCACTCCGCGAACAGGTTGAGCTCCCGCCATGGGGCCGTCGCGCCGCCTGGCGGCGCGTCCAGCAAGCTCTCGGCCATGGCCTGAATCTCGGCCAGGCCGGTGTCGCGCCCGATGGGCCGGGCACCGGACAGGCAGAGCTTGATCCCGTTGTACTGCGCCGGGTTGTGCGAGGCGGTGAACATGGCGCCCGGGGCGTCCAGTCGCCCTGCGGCGAAGTAGAGGAAGTCGGTGGACGCCATCCCCAGATCCGTCACGGCGACACCCTCCGAGCGCGCGCCGTCGGAGAAGGCCTTGGACAGCTCCACGCCGGTGGCGCGCATATCACGCGCCACGAGGATCTCGGGCACCCCGGCAAAGCGCGCCATCGCCCGGCCGATGGCGTGGCACATCGTCGCGTCCAGCTCCTCGGGCACCGTGCCACGGACGTCGTACGCCTTGAATACCCGATCCATTCGTGTCATGTCCACCCAACCTTAGGGGGCGACGGATGGGTCGGTCCCCTGGCGGGTCCTCCGGTGCCGACTCCGGCGGTTTCTCGTCCGGCCCCAGATGGCCGCCGCCACGAGGCAGAGGACGCCGACGATGCTCAACGCCTTGCCGACCCGGTCGGCCGGACTGGACCCGTAGTGCAGCACCACGTCGTGCGCCGTGGGCACCACCACCATCAGGTTCGGTGTGACCCGGTAGGGGCCGCTGGCCCCCGTGGCCTGCCAGTTCGGGAAGTACGACACCTTGACGAGAACGGGCGTACCGGTCCTCGACACGTGGAAGCTCACCGTGTCGTTCGTCTCGCGGACCTCGGTGACGGTGGTCTTCGCCACCGCCACCTTCGGCGGAGAAGGGTCTCCGATAGGCACCCGTGGCCACCCGGCCGGCCCGCTCTGGGCCAGGAAGACGCTCCAGCGGGATGGGTCGTTGTACCAGCTCTCCGACGAGGGCAGCCACGAGGACTGGTCCGCCCCCACGCCAGACTCCACGGCGGGTTCGTTGGCCAGCCCGGTCACCAACGGTGCGTCCAGGACCTGGTAGATCTTCCAGGTGGTGCCGGCGACCCCGCTCTGGCCGGACGACCATGGGCCCGTTTCGGCCACCAGCTTGAGCGAGGGATCGGCGGAGGCTGCCGCTTGCACCTGCGGGCTCGATGCCATGAAGTAGCGGACGCCCATCAGCTGCAGGTGCTCGATCCCCTGCGCAACGTTCAGCGCCGAGTAGTCCAGCCCGACCACGGGCTCGGAAGGGCTGATCGATAGCTCCGCTTGATTCAGGAAGTGGTAGGGGGTCGTGGCAGAGGACTCGAACAGCAGACCCTCCATCGAACCGATGCAGCCACCCGACCAGTACGGCAGCAACATCAGGGCCATCGTCGTCCCGAACCGGTTGAGGCTGGGGTCGTACTGCCACATGGCCTGCCCACACCCGTGGGTTGCCCCGACCCGCTCCATGGTCTCCACCAGTGCCCGGTACTCGGGATAGGCCGCCTGCCCCTGGTAGCCGCTGTAGTTGAACGATGCCCAGTTGGTCACCTGGTTGGGCCCGGGCGTGATCCCGATGGACCGCATGTCCGAGTACGACAGCACGAAGGGGGTCACGACCACCCCCAAGGCCACCACCAGGGCCACGAGCGGCCCGACCACGGCCGCCGTGGGCCACGACGACCGGGCGCGGTGCAGTTGGCCGTCGGCGAGCAGGTCTGCCTGGGTCGGCGGGGAAGCGCGTGGAGCGCCGTGCGTCCCCCGCGCCGCGGCCGCTCCCACAGGTCGATGGCCCCGGTGACCGCCGTCGCGATCCCCCACCCCACCAACAGGTAGACCGGAAGGAACCACAGGGGAAGGAAGCGGACGTTGTAGAGGCTGCCCTGCGGGTCGAAGATGACGGCGAGGGCGGCCGACACCGCGAGGGCGGTCATCAAGATCCCGAAGCGGCTGCGCAGTGCGATCGCCGCTAGGGCGGAGATACCGGCGAGGATGAGCGCCCACCAGTCCGCCTGGGGAAACAGGATCGCCATGAACGTGTGCACGTTCTGGTAGCCCATCGACGTGGTGTAGGCCTGATCGGCTCCGAAAGGCACCCACCAGAACGCGGCGAGGAGCCCGCCGATGCCGACCGTCGAGGCTCCCCACCACAGCGCCTCACGCCGGCTCAGGACCTGCGGGACGACCTGGTCCGTGGGGTGGACGTGCCAGCTGTCCCGCGGCCTGATGCGATCGGGCAGCATCTCCATGACGATGAGGAATCCGGCCCCCAACAAGGCGAAGAGCGCAGGCACGAAGTGGGCCAGGATGCAGGCACCCAGCGTGACCGCCGCCCACCCCCGGTACTGGCCGGTTCGTAGTCCCCGGGCCATGAGGCCGAGAAAGACCAGGGCCAACGCGATGCTGAACGAGTAGGAGTACTCCCCCGCCAGGGTGGAGAACAGGTTCCCCCCGTAAATGGTGTAGGTGTAGTCGAACAGGTAGCACAGGGTGAGGGCGGCCAGCGCTCCGGGCACGGCGCGTCGCAGGCCGAAGAGGCGCCCCATGCCCCACGCCGCCACCGGGAGCAGCACCGAGCCGAGCACGGTTATCCACTTGAAGGCCAGCGCGTAGGGGATGACGTAGCTGGCCAGCGCCGCAAACAGGTCCGGCAGGACGAAGTAGAAGGTGTAGAGGGGGAAGCCGTCATACCACTGGGGATCCCAGCCGGTGAGCTGCCCGTGCGACAAGAGGCCCGATCGCAGGAACGCCGGCATGGCGTAGTGCCCCCCGTTGTCGCCCCCGGTCGAGGCCGAGGTGGACATGAGCAGGCTGGGATGGAGCTGCCAGAGCACGACCGCGATCACCGACGCGACGCACAGGGCCGTTGCCACCTTGGGTGCCCACAGGGCGGAGGGCGGCCACGGCCGCGCCAGCCGGGGTCGATGGTGGCTGGCCGGTGCGGGCGTCACCTCGACCGTCTCTGGTCCCTCGAGAGTGCTGGTCAGTGGATCACACCGCCCCGCTGCTGGAGGATCACCAGGACGGCGACGAGATTGAACGTCGCGTGCGACACCATGTTCATGCCGAGACGTCCCGTCCGGTAGGAGACGGCGGCCAGCACCATTCCGAAGAGCGCGAGCCCGGCCAGCTGAACCCACTCTCCGTGGGCCAGGCCGAAGAGGAGGCCATCGACGACGACCGCCACGACGACGCCCACGCCCCGGGCCGTGGTGGCGCCGACGGGCACGGGCGTCATGAGGCGGGCCAGCCCCTTGAAGAGGAGCCCGCGAAAGAACAGCTCCTCCATGAAGGGTGCCACGACCACCGTGGCCAACGCGATCAACAGGTACCCCCCGCCGTGGGCCCCTCCGGTCAGCTTGTTGGTCGGACCGTTGAAGTCGTGGATGTCGTGGCGAAACGGTGCGTAGAGCAGGGAGATGACGACCTGTGACCCCAAGCCGATGGCGATCCCCCACAGGTCGACCCAGCGGAACCGGACACCGAGGTCGGCCAGGAAGTGCCCGGTGCCCTGACGCCGGCTGGCCAACCACGGGGCACCGAAGAATCCGACCCACACCCCGAGCAGGGTGGACACCACGTACCACTCGGGAGGCACCGCGGCCTTCGTGATGGCCGACATCTGGGCGGCGCTCTTTCCGGCGATGTGGCCGGCGACGACTCCGAAGACAGCTCCGGCGATCTGCCCGACCAGGAAACCGATGACGGCGTAGAGGAGCCACCGCCAGGCCACGGAGCGGCTGGAGGGAGGGGCTCCGGGGCGATCGAGAAACGGCCCGTCCCGATCGCCGCCAGGGGACGCGGGACGGGGATCGGACCAGGAAGCAGGGGGGCGCCACGGCCCCGGATCGACCCGATCCGCCGGCACAAACCCGTCGGGAGCAGGGACTGTGGGCCGAAGGGGTGCCGCTCCCGCCCCGGGGCCCACGTCGTCGGGGTCGATGCCGGTCATCGCCCAGACGTTACTAACACCCCCGGCGCCGATGACCTGCAGGTGGGGGGCGGTCACCGACCAGGGGAAGCGCCGAATAGTCTGGTTCGGTGAGTCCCCAACGTTCCGATCGGCCCCCCACCCCGCCACACACGCCGTCGGGTGATGGGAACGCGCCGTCCGGGGGACCTCCCCCCGGTCAGAACTGGCGATGGCTGTGGGGCGTGGCCGTGCTGGGCGTGATCGCCATCCTGCTCGCCGTGGGATCGCTGAAGACCACCGACGCCAAGCAGATCAGCTACACCAAGTTCCTGCAGGAGGTCCAGGGCGGGCAGGTGAGCTCGGCCCAGATAAGCAACGGCACCGGAGAGATCACCGGGAAGCTGAAGGACGGGACCTCCTACCAGGTCCAAGGACCCAGCCCCTCGCTGCCCAACGACGTGACCGAAATGCGCAACAAGGGCGTCTCGGTGAGCTTCCCGCCGGCTTCGACGAATCTGTTGAGCGACCTCCTGCCCTACATCTTCATCATCGGCATCGGCGCCCTCTTCATCTACTTCATCGGCCGACAGACGAAGGGGCAGATGTCGGGGATCATGTCGATCGGCCGGTCGAAGGCCAAGACGTTCAGTAGTGACCGGCCGTCGACCACCTTCGAGGACGTGGCCGGCTACGCGGGCGTCAAACAGGAGATCAGCGAGGTCGTCGACTTCTTGAAGACGCCCGCCCGGTTCAAGGAGATCGGGGCGAAGATCCCCAAGGGCGTGCTCTTGGTCGGGCCGCCCGGAACGGGTAAGACGCTGTTGGCCCGGGCCGTGGCGGGCGAGGCGGGCGTGCCCTTCATGTCGGTCAGCGGATCGGACTTCATGGAGATGTTCGTCGGCGTGGGCGCCAGCCGGGTGCGCGACCTGTTCCAAACGGCCCGCAAGCAGGCGCCGGCCATCGTCTTCGTCGACGAGATCGACTCCATCGGCCGCAAGCGGGGGGCCGGGCTCGGTGGTGGGCATGACGAGCGCGAGCAGACCCTCAACCAGATGCTCTCGGAGATGGACGGCTTCGACACGTCCGAGGGTGTCGTGATGATCGCGGCTACCAACCGTCCCGACATCCTCGACCCCGCACTGCTGCGTCCGGGTCGGTTCGACCGTCAGATCGTGGTGCCGCTGCCCGACCTGGAGGAGCGACTGCCCATCCTGCAGGTCCACTGCAAGGGAAAGCGGATGTCCAACGATGTGGATCTCACCGTTGTCGCACGCGGCACGCCGGGAATGAGCGGCGCCGACCTGGCCAACCTGGTCAATGAAGCCGCACTGCATGCGGTGCGGCGGGGCAGCCTCGACATCGCCATGGAGGACTTCGAGTCGGCCCGGGACCGCGTCCTTCTGGGCCAGCGTCGGGAGAGCATGGTTCTCTCCGACGCCGAGAAGGAGCGAATCGCCTACCACGAGGGGGGCCATGCCGTTCTGGCCTACGTCCTCGAGCACGCCGATCCGGTGCACAAGGTGACCATCCTCCCGACCGGTATGGCCCTAGGGGTGACGCACCAGCTCCCGATGGAAGAGCGCCATATCCACCCCCGCCAATACATTGAGGACACGCTGTGCGTGCGCATGGGCGGTCGTGTGGCCGAGCTCCTGGTCTATGGTGACCTCTCCACCGGAGCGGCCAACGACCTGGTGGGCAACACCGAGTTGGCGCGCAAGATGGTCCGCGAGTGGGGAATGAGCGAGGCCATCGGGCCCATGGCCTGGGGCTCGCAGGGACAGATCTTCCTCGGCGAGGATCTGATGCACACGCGGGACTACTCCGAGGACACCTCGAAGGTCATTGACGACGAGGTCGAACGCATCCTCAGGGCCGAGGAGGAGCGGGCGATGGAGGTCCTCAGCAAGCACCGCGGTGGCCTCAACGCCATTGCCCGGGCGCTCTTGGACAACGAGATCATCGACGGGCAGGAGGTCAACCGGCTGGTGGACGAGGCGTACGGCGAGCCCGTGCACACCGAGGGCGCCAAGTCTGTCCCTCACTTCGTGAACGGCTCGCTGTCCAACGGGAACGGTGACGAACCGCACGGCGCGGCGCCGGAGCCGGCTGGCCTGGCCATCGCCCCCAGCGCTCGGCGTGACGAGGTGACCGGGAAGTGGCCGGCGCCGCAGTGGCCCGTGCCGGAGGGGCCGACCGCCGCTGCTCCCCCCGAGGATCCCTCGGCGGCCCCCACCCCCTAGGTCTCGCCATGGCGCGAACCGATTCGCGCCGTCCGGCGTCATAGAGGACGATGGTGGAACAACGGCTCGAGGACTGGCTCCACGAAGGGTACGCCGTGTCCTTCCGCACGGCCTGCCTCATACTGGGCAACCGCTCCGATGCCGAGGAAGCGGTCCAGGAGGCGTTCCTGCGGGCCTGGCGGTTCCGCGACTCGCTCACCTCGGTTCCGAGCGTCAAGCCGTGGCTCTATCGCGTGGTGGTCAACTCGTGCTACTCCAAGCTGCGCCAGGAGATCCCTCATCGCGATCGTCGGGACGGCGATGGCCCGCTGGCCGAACTGGCCGCCGATGACAACGATCCCGCCGTGGTCGCCCAGCGATCGGAGACGGCCGAGACGGTCTTGGGGGCGCTGCAGCGGCTTCCCGTCTCCTTGCGGGTGCCGGTCGTGCTGCGCTACTACGCCGATCTGAGCGAGCGCGACATCGCTCTGGCCATCGGCCGCCGCCCGGGGACGGTCAAGTCCCGGCTTCACGAGGCTCGCCGGCGCCTGGCCGAGGATCCGAGCATCGTGGGCCTGGCCGGCGACGGTGCGCTCGACGAGTCGGTGGAGGCGTGACATGACGATGCTCGACGACGAGGTCCTCGGCACCTTGCTCCACGAGGCAGGCGACTCGTTCGCCGTTCCCGTCAGTGGTGCCGCCGACATTCTGCAGCGCATTCGCGGGGGCGACGGCCCGGGGACACGACCCGACCAGGGCGCCGGCGGCGCTGACCCCGAGCACGGCGACGCCGATAACGCCCCGATCTCGCGCCGATGGGCCGGCACGATCCGCTCGCATCGGGCCCTCTCCGTCGCGGCGGCCTTGATCGCCCTCGCCGTCATCGCCGTCAGCGTGATCCTGACCGGAGCGCACGGCGGCTCGCACGGGCCGGCGCAGGGCGCGGTCAAGGCCGCCGGGCACACCCCCGCCGCTGGCGCACGGGGGTTCTCCCTGCCCGCCTCCTCCGACCTGAAGTCCACCTCCACGGGCACGGCGCGCCTGGCGGCGCCGTCGGCCTCGAACACGTCCGCCGCGCCGGCAACCGGAACCGGTACGGGATCGACGGGGTCGACGGGTCGACGGGGTCGACGGGGTCGACGGGGTCGACGGGGTCGACCACGCCGGCCCTCCCGGCGGGGGAGGTCGGGCAGTCGGCCAGGATCGAGCAAACCGGTTCACTCGATCTCACCGTCGCCAGGAACTCGCTCTCGACGACCATGGCGAAGCTGAGCTCGCTGGCCGCCGAGTACGACGGCTTCGTGGCCAACCTCCAGACCCAGTCGGGGAGCGCGGGCGGCGGGCCGCCGAGCGGGACGATCACGCTGCAGATCCCGGTGGCCAGCTTCTCGGCGGCGCTCGCCGACGCGCAGTCCTTGGGCAAGACCTCCCAGCTCTCCACCAAGGCCACCGACGTCACCGGCCAGTACGTCGATCTGCAGGATCAGATCACCTCGCTACAGGCCAGCAGGCAGCAGTACCTCACCATCATGACGAGGGCGTCGTCCATCGGTGACGTGTTGGCGGTGCAGGCGCAACTCGACAGCCTGCAGTCGCAGATCCAGCAGCTCCAGGGCCAGCTCCAGGTCCTCTCGAACGAGACGGCGTACTCCACGCTGACCGTGACGGCGAGTGAGGCGGGAACCGTCCACCACCCACCCGTCCCCGTCCAGAGCTCCAGCCTGGCCAAGGCCTGGCACGACAGCGTGCACGGCTTCATCGTCGGGATGGAGGGAGTCGTCCGGATCGCCGGACCCGTCCTCTTCGTGCTGCTCTGCCTGGGGGCGCTCGTGATCGGCGGTCGCCTGTCGTGGCGACGCCTGCAGCGGCACAATCTCTGACGATCAGCTCCCCAGGGCCGCCGACAGAGGCAGCCCGGGCATCGTCACCACGCCGAGGGT
Organism: uncultured Acidimicrobiaceae bacterium; assembly: GCA_963779735.1. GTDB lineage: Bacteria > Actinomycetota > Acidimicrobiia > Acidimicrobiales > RAAP-2 > Bog-473. Next base: position 663,911 of record CAVZZJ010000004.1, on the reverse strand, counting down.
GCCCGTCGGGCCGACGTCCTCGCTGACTGCCGCCTGACCGCTCGACCCGACGATCAGAGGACTGAGCCCGGCGAGGGACAGGACGGGTGAACCAAGCCACAGGGAGGCCGACACCCCGATCGTCCCCGTCGCGAGAGTCCGGAGCCCCGAAGGCCCCATGACGTCGATCACGTAGGTCTCGGGCCCGGCGCTCAGGTTGGTCAGGGCCAGCGTGTTCGGCGAGGCCACGGGGATGGCGGACTGGGTCGACGATCCGAGAGACGGCACCACCCACCGCAAGGTGGGAGAGGCCGAGGTCAGGCCGTCCACGGCGGTGGAGAGCCCGCCCTGGGGTGCCTGCGACGTGGTCGGCGCGATGACGATCCGGCCCACGACCACCCCCGGCTCCCCGCTTGCCGCTATTTCGGTGGAGTAGGGGTCACCCTGGGGGATGCGCGTCTGCAGGGACGTCGGGAGCACCCAGGTGGAGCCCGGGGACACGCGAGCCACGAACGGCGCGACGGGACCCGAACCCAACCGGATGCGCACCTTTACGTCCTCGGTGGTCGGCCCCGGATTGAACACGTCGATGGACGACGATCCACCCGCGACCTCCGTGCTCTGCGGGATGGTCCACTCCTCCTCGGGGCGCGGCGAACCCGGCACGATGGACAACCCCGATCCATCTCCGGAGAGCAGCTGCAGCTCGCTCGCCACCAGGCGGCCGGTGCGGGTCACGACGGTGGTCGAGACACTCGACTTGTCCTGCACGAACGGGGCCACGCTCTCCACCTGCATCTGGCCGGGCTCGAGCACGATGCCCTGGAAGTTGATGGGGTGCATGGGTCCCGCCGGGGTGACGAAACCCAGGTCGACCACGTCGGGGGTGGACGTCGGATTGAAGAGGGCGACGAACAGGGCGTCGGACCCCGTCGTCACCCCACTCGGGAAGTACCACTGCCGCGACGTGCTGCTCTGGCACGGGGACTCGGACCAGCCCGACGGGCCGGCGGTGGCCTGGGTCACGGCGACCCCGCCCCCCGAGAGGGTGATCGCCTCGGAGATCCAGGCGCCCGTCTTGGGAACCGGGATGGCGGCGATCCGTTGGCTCCGGGCGGGAACCGACACGCCGACCTCGACCTTGGCCCCGGTGTCCGTCACCGCATCGATGGTGCCCGAGACCGATCGCGAGCCGGTGTTGGTCAGGATCACCGAACCCGGGGCGAGCTGCCCCGCGGCGGTGGACTGGCCAGTGCAGTACCACGCCGAGGACTCGGCGTCGGGCGCACTGACCGCCGCGGCGGACTCCGGCGGGGGTCCACCGGGTGAGGCACTCCCGGGCGAGCGGGCGGCGACGGCCAGCCCGGCGAGTACGGCCGCCACCAGGGTGAGCACGAGCCACCGTCGCTTCCCGGCCTGATGGGCGGGACTCACGGTTCGGTCCGCTCCGCGCGGCGGCGCCCGAGCGGGCGCGCCCAACCCAGCACGGCCGCGGCGAGCGCCAGCCAGACGATGACCTCGAGCGTGACGGACAGGGGGACGTACGGGGCCCGCCGCACCGCCATGGTTGCGGTGCCCGCGGACGCCGTGGGGAACTGCGCCGCCCACCCGAAAGCCGGTTGGCGTTCCAAGGTTCGTCCGTGCTGGGTCAGTTGGAGGCTCCCGGCGGGTGCATAACCGGCGTACACCGTGCCCGACGCAAGGACACCGCTCGCTCCGTGGCCACTCGCCAGCCCGCCCAGCACCGGACGCCACCCTGCGATCTCCTCGGAGCTGGGCCACGAGGTCGTCGCCGTCGGCATCAGCGGGGTCGAGCGTTGCGCGCTGGTGGGGATGACCTCCTCGTTCTTGAAGACCTGGACGCCGAACTCGCCCGGCACGACCTGCAGGTCGCTTTGGTCCAAGAGCGCCTCATCGAGCCCTGCCGGGGGTGGCGCCTGGACCGTCCCGGCCAGAATGGCGGTGGGGTCGAGGCCGTCCACCACGACGATGTACTTCACCCCAAGCGCCGCCAAAAGCTGGCCCAGATGGATCGTCCCTCCGTCGATGGCCAGTCCGATGGCACGAGACGCCATCTCCGCGGGACCGGGGCCTGCGGGCGTCCAGACGTCGGCCGAGTCGGGCAGCCCCTGACCGGTGAGGGCGTAGGAGAGCCCTGGCTCCACCGACCACCCGCCTACCGGCAGCGCACGGGGATCACCCAACCACAGCGTCCGGGACGTGCCCGCGGTAGCCGTCCGATCCAAGAAGGCCAGCGGCTGCTCGACCCCGCTGGACGGCAGACCCCAGCGGCCGTTGATCGCCCCGGCGACGACGGGAAGGAGACCCAGCGCCGCCGCGACCAGGGCGAGCCCACTTACGACCTGGCGCCACCCGAAGGCCAGCCCGGCCAGGTCGTTCTCGAATGACGAGATGCCGAGTCCAACCCCGCAGGCAATGGCGATCGCCGCGGGTGCCAAGACCACCGTCTCGGAGGGCGTGAAGCTGTCGGTCCATCCGTGGGTGCTGGCGTAGGCGAGGACCCACGACAGGCACGCCATCGACCACAGACGGGTGGCCCAGGCCAGGCGGACCCCTCGCCCGAGCAACAGAGGGAGTGCGGCCGCGGCGACCAGGAGCCAGACGAGTGGCGATCGGACCGTCGGGCCCACGGCGAACCTGGTCACCTCCCCCCAGCCCGGAGCCGTCGCCGGTGATATCGGCAGGCCGAAGATCTCGACGGCGTGCCGGCCGGCGAGGAGGGTCCCCACCACCCACGGGGCACACAGCACGACGGCCACCCCGCAGGCGACGCCGGCGGCACCCAGCACACGACCGACGTCCTCCCTCTGCCCCATCAGGACCGAGCCGAGAGCCATGGCCACCGCGCACATGAGCGTCATCGGCAGCAGGGCGGGAGCGAACGAGGATCCGGCGGCGATGATGGCGCCGAGCACCGCGATCTGTCCCGAGCGCCCCGACCGCCAGCCCGAGCCGACGACCTGGTCGAAGGGAGCCATGCCCGCCGCCCGGGCCAGCCGCGCCACGATGAAGGGGAGCGCGGCGTAGGCCACCAGCCCGTCCCAGCGCCCCATGCCCAACGCCGCATAGGGGAGCGGCAGGCCGAGGTAGCAGATCGTCGCCACCACCCGTGCCCGAGGCGAGACGAGGGGGCGCATGAAGCGCGAGAGGCCAAGCGCTCCCAGTGGGAGGCAACCCAGCAACAGGACCTTCTGCACCAGTCCCATCGATCCGAGGAGCACGGTTCCCCCCAGGGCCACGATCCCGAACGCGGGCGAGGCGGGAGCCGTGGTCCCCACCCCGGAGGGCTGCCAACCCGAGAAGAAGTGCAGCCAGCCCGACGACCATCCGAGCAACGGCGCCAGCTGCCCCACCATGGGCAAGGATCCGAAGAAGAGCCCCCTCGTGCCGATCGCCACCACGAGCGCGGCCACCACCACGGCCACCGAGCGCTGCCGGCCCGTGCTCAGGAACGAACGCCGGCCTCGGTCGCCCAACCGGTCACGCCCCGAGCGATGGCCGAGGTCGTCGAGGTCGTCGAGGTCGTCGAAGTCGGCGTCCTCACTGAACGCGGCGCCCACGCTGCCCGTCAGCTCGGGCCGTTCGGGCTTCTCGTGATGCAGCAGCGGCACGGCGCGTGATGAGACCACGGCATTGGCCGCTGCGAACCCCTGATGAGACAGTCGTGAGACGTAGCGCGAGAGCCGGGCGCTGCCGTGCAACTGCAAGCGCCGCACCTCGGCGTCCGGGAACAGACGATGCGCCGCGACCTGTCGTCGGGGCGGCCGCAGCTCGCCGAGGTGCCGTGCGTTCCACAACCACGCACCCGCCACCGCCTTGGCTCTCTGCGGGTCTCGCGCCAGCACGGCCACGACACATTCGCCCATGGCGAGCACCGCGGCTTGCGGAAGGACCCGGATGAGGTGGAACCAGGTGTAGCACTTCAACACGGTGCGCAGCTCGTGCCTCCGCTGCAGCGCCTGCAGCGTCACCCGACGCCCGTCCACCTCGGCGCCGGCGGCGGTGAGGGGCATGAGCCCGCTGGCGACCGCTTCCCGGTGGCGCACCCGGGCGGCGGGCGCCACGACGACACGAGACCCGGCCACCTGACTTCGCCAGGAGAGATCGAGATCCTCCCCCATGGCCACGATGCCCGCGTCGAAACCCTCGAGCTCCCGCCACAGGTCGGCCCGGATGAGAACGCACCCGCCGGGTGCGACGAAGACGTCGCGCACCGCGTCGTGCTGGCCGTGGTCCACCTCGCCGTCCTGAATGCGGTCGACCACCGCTCCCGTCTTGTCGCAGTGCATGCCCACGTGGAGCAGGATGGAGGGATCGTCCCAATTGACGAACTTGGGGGATACGACGCCGGCGTTCGAGCGGAAGGACTCCTCGACCAAATCGTGCACAACGTCCCGGTCGAGCGCGCAGTCGTCGTGGCAGAGGAGGAAGAAGGTGGCGCCCTCGACCATGCCGAGCGCCTCGTTGCTGGCCGCGGCGTAGCCCGGCCTTCCGGGCAGCAGGCGGACGAAGGCGTCGGGCAGTATCCGGCCCACACGCCGGGTCGGATCCGATTCGTCGCCGCTGACCAGCACCAGGACCGAGAGCTCCTCGTAGCTCTGGGCGGCAAGGGACGACAAGGTCTCTTCCAACCACGGACTCGCCCCCGTCGTCACAACGACCGCCACTACTGCCGGCACTCGGGCGTCCATAAGGTGCATGACGCTAACCGCTTCCGGTCCGCCGATGAGGGCTGGAGCCGGGCGACGTAGCGCTTGCAACTGTTTAACAAAAGCGATACTCTAGTAACAAAGAGACGACGAGGGCGAGGAGGCAGAGATGCCGGAGGTGTCGAAGGTGACCGGGCTGTCGAAAAGCATCGCCGACCTGGCGAGGGACCTCGCCTACGTGGCGGTCGGACTCGGCGTGCTGGCCTACCAGCGGGCCCAGGTGCAGCGGGTGGAGCTGCAGAGCCATCTCGCCCAGGAGGAGCGTCTCGCCGCAGCGCGCGCCGAGTTGACCAGGGGCATCGCGCAGCTCGACGACCTCCTTGAGACGGCGACCCAGTTGATCGAGACCAGCATTCGGCCTCTGGAAGAGCAGCTGCCCACCGCGGTCACGCAGCTGACCACCAAGGCGCTCGACCAGTCGCGCGAGGTGCGGAGCCAGATCCGCCAGAGGACCGCCTCAAGCTGAGCGACCTCCCCGAGGCCGGGGGCGACCGAGGTCAGTCGGCCTCCCAGGAGGCCAGGACGTCGGCCAGGGTCCTCGCCAGGGGGATGGAGGGGGCCCAGCCCGTCGCCGCCTGCAGGAGGGTCGGATCACCGCGCAGCACGGGCACGTCGACGGGCCGCACCAACTCGGGGTCTGTCACCAGCTCGAGCTGGGCGTGGGCCAGGGTGAGCAGCTCATCGGCTACCTCGGAGATGGCCACGTCCCGCCCGGAGCACACGTTGTAGATGCCGCCCGGGGCGCCGTGCCGGACCAACAGCCGGTATGCCGCCACGACGTCGCGCACATCGGTGAAGTCTCTCCTCGTGGTGAGGGTACCCACCCGCAGCGCATGAGACCCTGACCTCCGTGCGTCGATGATGCGCTTGGCCAGCGCCGGGACGGCGAAGTTGGGCGACTGTCCTGGACCTATGTGGTTGAACGCCCGGGCCACGATCACCGGCTGGCCGTAGCCGCGCCATGCCTGCAGGGCGATGGCCTCCGCGGCCAGCTTGCTCGCGGCGTACGGCGTCGCCGGCGCCGTCGGCGTGTCCTCTCGCAAGGGAAGCTGTTGCGGGGTGACCGCGCCGTACACCTCGGCCGAGCTCACTACCAGCACCACCGGCCGGCTCGGAAGCGTGCGGGCGGCCGCCAGGACCTCTGCGGTCCCCAGCACGTTGACCTTTAGGACCTGGCTCGGGTTCTCCCAGCTCTCGCCGACGTGGGTCAGGGCCGCCAGGTGATAGATCGCCTCGGGGGAGGCCTCGCCCACGACCTTGCGCAGCGCGGCCCCATCGGTGATGTCGGTTTCGATGTCGGTGACCACGGCCTCGTCACCGGAGTCCTTGAGGTGCGCGGCCAACCAGTGGCCGACGAACCCCTTTCCACCGGTGATCAGCGCGCGCATTGACGAACCCTACTGCGACGCCACGAGAGCCACCCGATAGGCCTCGACGTGCCGAGCCACGCTGGAGGTCCAGGTGAAGCCGGCGGCCACCGCAAGGCCGAGCGATCTCCGCCGTCTCGCCTCGGGCGCCGCCTTGCCCTGCTCGAGGGCGTGCCCCAGGGCATCGGCCAGCGCGGCGTCATCGCCCGGGCCCACCAGGTCGGCCGCTCCACCCGCCACGTCGGCCATCGCCGTGCCCTCGGTGGTGATCAACGGTGCGCCGCAGGCCAGCGCCTCGAGGGCCGGCAGGCCGAATCCTTCCTCGAGGGCCGGGTAGGCGACCACCGTGGCCTGTCGGAGAAGTGCGGGAACCACCATGTCGGCCAGGTAGCCGACGCGCACGATCCGCTCGGCGTGCCGGGCGCGGGCCAAGGCCCGTTCGGTCTCGGCCAGGCCCCAGCCGGTCTGCCCGCACAAGACCAGCACGGCGTCGCGCTGGGCCTCGGCCACGCGATCGAAGGCCGACACGAGGGACGCCACACCCTTGCGCGGCTCGAGCGTGCCCACGAAGGCGACGAGCGGCCGGTCGCCGGGTATCCCGTTCTGCTCGAGCATGGCCCGATCGGCGCCCGGTGTCGGTTCGCTGGCGGTGAAGCGATCGTGGTCCACCCCGTGGGGGGCGACCACGATCGGGGCCCGCACGTCGCAACACGCCCGGACGCGGGAGGCCGTTACCTCGCTCACGCAGACGAGAGCCCCGGCGTGCAGGGACGCCCGTCGAATGGCCCGGCGGAAGAGCAGCGCCTTGGATCTGACGTGCCACTCGGGGTGATCGAAGAACGTGCAGTCGTGAATCGTCACGACGCAGGGCACGGGGGCGCGTTCGGGCATGGTGTAGTGGGGACCGTGGTGCACGTCGACGCCGAGGGAACCGAGGAGAGCCGGAAAGCGGGCCTGTTCGAACACGAGACGACCCGGTCGCCGGACGGGGACGGCGCCCACCACCCGGCCCCCACGCGCGCCGACCACCCGCCAGCGCCCCTCGTCGCCTCGGCGCGAGACCATGGTCAGTGCGATGTCCTCGCGGGCACTGAGGCCACGCGCGATCTCAATGGTGTAGTGCCCTGCCCCTCCGGGGCGCACCGGGACCGCCGAGACGTCCAGGGACAGCTCCAACCGCCCGGCGGTCACACGAGTGACCTCCACAGCCCGATGTGCCGCCGGGCCGTTTCCCGCCAGGTCCGCGAGCGCGCGTGCTCCTCCCCGCGTGCCACCAGGTCGGCCCGGAGCGCGTCGTCGGTGAGGATGGCCGTCAGCCCCCCGGCGATGTCCTCGACGTCGAACGGGTCGACCACCAGCGCGGGTGGCGGGCCGGGCTCGTCGAGCTCCACCACGCTGGGCACCTCCTTGGCCACGACCACCGGGGTCCCGGCGCGCATGGATTCGAGCGGCGGCAGCCCGTACCCTTCGGTCAGCGGGACGTAGGCAAAGGCCCGGGCGCGCCGGTAGATCCCAGCCAGCACGGCGTCGTCGACCGCGCCGGCGAACACCACCCCCCTCCGGTCGCCGCCCTGCTCGTGTCGGGGTCCCCATCCCGCCGGTCCCACGATCACCAGCGGCCAGCGCTCGGGGAGCGCGGCGCGCGCCAGCTCGTACGCCTGCAGGAGGCGGGCGACGTTCTTGCGCGGCTCGAGCGTGCCCACCGTGAGAAGAAAGTCCCCCTCCACTCCGAGACCCCGGAGCAGCGCGTCGGTGCGGTCGGGGTCTTCGGGCGGCAGGTGGTCGCTCCCCCCGCGCGACGGTGATGCGGTCGCCGTCCACGCCGTCGCGAGTCAGATCGGCGGCCACCAGCTTTGAGGTCACGACCAGCGCGGCACTCGAGTCGCGGGCCCGGCGCAGCGCCGCCTCGTGCCACGCGGCCCCCCGGGCCGTGGCGCCCTCGGGCTGGCGCCGCCACGCCACATCGTGGACCGTGACGACCGAGTGGGCCCGGCCGCCGGGGCGGAGGGGAGGGAAGGCCAAGGAGACCGAGTGCACGATGTCGTAGCCTCCCGGCGCGCGCACCCAGCCATGATCCCAGGCCCGGGTCAGCAACGGTCCCGGAAGCCGCGACAGGGCGAGAGGGCGGCCGAAGCGGGCCAGCGGGTCGGCGCCGGATGCCCTGCGGCCGAGGTGGCTCCCCGGAGCGCGGCTGGCCAAGAGGGCGACGCCGACGTCGTCCCCCTCCTCCTCGCACTGCACCAGCCCGTCCAACAGGCCACGGGAGTAGGTGCCGATGCCGCCGGGGAGGGCCCGACGTAGCTGTTCGACGGCCACGAGCACCCCCAGCGGGGCGCGGTCAGCGGCGGCGGTCATCCGCCACGTCGCGATAGAGCTGCGCTAGTCCGGCACCACAGCGCTCCCAGCTGAACGACGCCGCCCGGTCCGTGCCGGCGGCCACCAGGCGCTGGCGGAACGCCGCGTCGGTGAGAACGTGGTCGAGGGCCTGCACCAACCCGTCTCCATCCCCCACCTCCACCAGCGACGCCCCGTCGCCCAGCACCTCGGGCAGCGATCCGGCACGGGTGGCGACCACCGGCACACCCGAGGCCATGGCCTCGAGCGGCGGGAACCCGAAGCCCTCGTAGAGCGAGGGGAAGGCGAGCACCGCCGCCTCCCCGAGAAGGGCAGCCAGTGCGGGGGGCTCCAGCCACCCCGTCCGCACCACCCGCGCTCCCGCCCGGGTCCGACGTATGGCCGACGTCAAGGCATCGTCCCCCCAACCCGGTGGGCCGGCCAGCACGAGGGCGAGATCGGCGTGGCGATCGGCCAGCTGGTCGAAGGCTCGCACGAGGCCGGGGAGGTCCTTGCGAGGTTCGGCGGTGCCCACGGCGAGGATGAAACGCGCCGTACCGGCGGGGAGGAGCGGTTCCACGAGGGCCCGCGCTGCGCCCGGCGCGACGGCGGGAAAGGGTGGCACTCCCGGCGCGACCACCCGAACGCGGTCCGGATGGGCGCCAAAGGCCTCCATCACCTCGCCGGCGACGAAGGCCGAGTCCGTGTGCACCCACGCGCCTCGCCCCAACGCCCGCCGTATGAGCTGGGGATAGGCCAACGTGGCCTGGTTGCAGAGCTCAGGGTGGTGCAGTGGCGTGAGGTCGTGCACGGAGGCCACCATCCCGGCCCTCTTGGTCGGCGGCACGACGAAATTCGTCCCGTGCACCACGTCGACGCGTCCAACGAACCACTCCACGGGGGGCAGGGAACCCCGACTCCACATCGCGTGCAACGGGCGGGCGGGCATCGGTCGCCGGACGGGGACGACGGTGGCCGGCAGGCGCGCCTCTATCCCCCGCCGCCTGCGCCAACTCACGGCGAAGGCGCGCACGTCGAGGTCCGCTCGTGTCCCCAGGGCGTGGAGGGCTCCGCTGCAAAAGGCTCCGATCCCGGTCGGGACACCGAGCAGGGGCGTCGCATCGAGGGCCACCCGGAGTGGCGCACCCGTCGCATCTCCGACGCTCATGGGCTGGTCGTGCGCGGCACCGATGGAGCCTTGCACACCGCCCCCCGAACCACGAGGCTCGGGATGATGCTGGCCACCGGCATGGGGCCGCAGATCGTAGCAAACACGGTGCGGCGATCACCCGATCGGCCCTCCGGGGCCGCCTTCTATGCTCGCACCGTGCTCGTCACCCTCTGCGGCGGTGTTGGTGCTGCCCGGATGCTTTCCGGGTTGGTCCGTGTCGTCCCCCCCGCTCCATCACGGCCGTCGTCAACGTCGGCGACGACACGGTCCTCCACGGCCTGCACATCAGTCCCGACCTCGACACCATCACCTACACGCTGGCCGGAATGGACAATCGGGAGACCGGTTGGGGCGTGGTCGGAGAGACCTGGACCGTGATGGACGAGCTGGCCACGCTCGGGGGGGAGAGCTGGTTCCGGCTCGGCGACCGCGACCTGGCCACCCACCTCTTCCGCACCGAACGGCTCCAGGCAGGGGACACCCTGACCGAGGTCACGGCGCGTATCGCCGCCCGCCGCAGGATCGGCGTCCGCCTTCTCCCGGTCACCGACGATCCGTTACGGACCCGGTTGACCCTGGCGGCGACCTCGGAGCTGGGGCCGCCCGGCACCGAGGTCGCGTTTCAGGACTACTTCGTCCGCTTGCGCCACGACGTGGCGGTGAGCGCCGTCCGGTTCGCCGGCGCGGAGAGCGCCCGCCCGAGCGCGCCGGTCCTGGACGCCCTGGCCTCCGCCGAGCAGATCGTGGTCTGCCCGTCGAATCCGATCGTCTCCATCGGACCGCTCGTCGCCGTTCGGGGCATCCTCCCGGCGCTCGCCGCCCGCCGGGAGGAGATCACCGCGGTCTCGCCGATCGTTGGCGGTGCCGCTCTCAAGGGCCCGGCCGACCGCTTGATGGCCGAGCTGGGAACCGAGCCGTCGGTGGTCGGGGTGGCTCGGCTGTACGCACCCTGGGTCGGCACCCTGGTCATTGACGAGGCGGACCGTGCCAGCGCTCGGGCCGTCGAGAGGGAGGGCGTCCGCTGCCTCGTGGCCCCGACGGTCATGGACTCCGAGGCACGAGCAGCCGACCTGGCCAAGGTGGTGATCGACGGTGGCTGAGGGGATCACCATCATTCCCCTCACCGGCATCGGCGAGGTCATGCCCGGTGCCGATCTGGCCCACGTGGTGGCCGGTTCGCTGGCGCCGGCCACCACGGACGGACCCGACCTGCGCCAGGGCGACGTCCTGGTCATCACCCAGAAGGTCGTCTCCAAGGCCGAAGGGCGTCTCGTCCCCATCGACCCCGACGATCCGGCGGCCAAGGCCGCCTTGGTCGAGCGGGAGTCGGTACGCATCGTGCGCCGTCGCGGCGACCTCATCATCAGCGAGACGAGGCACGGGTTCATCTGTGCCAACGCCGGTGTCGATCTGTCCAACGTCGCCCTGGGCACGGCGGCGCTCCTCCCCGAGGATGCCGACCGCTCCGCGCGCCGCATCCGTTCCGGCCTGCGGGCGCTCCTGGCCGTCGATGTAGGTGTGATCGTCTCGGACACGTTCGGGCGGACATGGCGTCGCGGGGTGACCGACGTGGCCATCGGCTGCGCCGGCATCGCTGCGGTCGTCGATCTGCGGGGAACGGCCGACGCCAACGGCCGCGAGCTGTTGGCCACCGAGGTGTGTCTGGCCGACGAGCTGGCGTCGGCCGCCGAGCTCGTCATGGGAAAGGACAGGGGCATCCCCGCCGCCGTGGTGCGCGGCGTGCCCGAGAGCTGGCTGCGCCGCTCCTCGGTGCGGGCCGAAATCGTGCGGCCGCCCGAGGAGGATCTCTTCCGTTGAGCCCGCCTCAGGCCAGCTGCCGGCGCACGAACTCGACCACCGCACGGGTACCGTCGGCCAGCTGGGTCCAGGGGCGCCACCCCAGCTGAATGGCGGCCCGCTCAATGTCCAGGCTCGAGCGCAGCAGCTCACCGGGCCGCAGTGGCGCCATGACCGGTGCCGGCACCACCCCGATCTGCTCGGCCATGGTGGCGTAGAGCTCGTTCACCGACGTCTCCTGGCCGGTCCCGATGTTGCAGACCAGCCCTCCCCCCGCGAGGCCGCCCGGACGAAGGCATCGACGACATCGTCCACGTAGACGAAGTCCCGCGTCTGCCCCCCGTCACCGAATATCGTCACCGGCTCGCCTCTGAGCAGGCGGTCGGCGAAGATGGCCACCACGCCGGCCTCGCCGTGCGGGTTCTGGCGGGGACCGTAGACGTTGGCCAGGGCGAGCGCAGAGAACTCCAGGGCGTGGAGCTCCCGGTAGGCCACCAGGTAGTCGAGCACCGCCTTCTTCGACACGCCGTAGGGCGAGAGCGGCTGCTGGGGATGGGCCTCGCGGACCGGCAGATCCTCGGGGACGGGCTCGCCGTAAAGGGTCCCCCCGCTGGCGGCGAAGATCACGCGCTCGGACTCGGCGTGACGAGCACCCTCCAGTATGTGCAGGGATCCGACGATGTTCACCTCGGCATCGAAGGCCGGCCGGGCAACGGACACCCGCACGTCCGCCTGGGCGGCCAGGTGGAAGACGAGCTCGGGACGGCGCCGGACCATGAGGTCGATCACGGCCGGTGCCGTGATGTCGAGGTGATGGATGGTGAGGGCCCTCCCCGCACTCCCCCGGGCGTCGGCCAGATTGGAAAGCGAGCCGGTGGAGAAGTCGTCGATGACGTCGACCTCGTGCCCCTCCACCAGGAGTCGGTCCACCAGGGTGGAGCCAATGAACCCCGCTCCGCCGGTCACCATCGTGCGCATGTGAAGGCCCCCCTAGCCGGCGACGCGTTCGCCATCGACGACCATTCCCGAGGCGACGATGGAGCCCGCCCCCAACACCGATATGGGTCGGACATCGCCCCGCTGCCCCACGGTGGCGTGCGGCCCCAGGATGGAGCCCTCGACCTTGGCGTCGGCCGCCACGTGGCAGCCCTCCATGAGCACGGAGTCGAGGACGGCGGCGCCGGCCTCTATCACCGACCCGGCGCCCAGTACGCTGCGCTCGACCCGGGCGCTCTCGGCGATCTCACAGTCTCGAAAGATAACCGAGGGCCCTACTACGTTTCCGGTTATCTCACCCGGGCCGTCGAGGAAGACGGCGTCGCCGCGGTCGTGCAGTCCCGGCGCCAGCTCCCCCTTCCGCTGGCCCGAAACCAGGTCACGGTTGGCCTGCAGGTACGCCGCCGGTGTTCCCGTATCGAGCCAGTAACCGTCGTCCGACCTGGCGAAGAGCACTCCGCTCCGCACCATGGCCGGGAAGGTCTCGCGCTCGATCGAGACGCGCCCCGTCGCCGGTATCCGGTCGAGCACCGAGGGTTCGAGAACGTAGGTGCCCGCATTGATCTGATTGGTCGGGGCTTCGTCGCGCGCCGGCTTCTCGACGAAGGCCGTCACCCGTCCGTCCTCGTCGGTGGGCACCACGCCGAACGACGACGGGTCGGCCACCGGATGCAGGGCGATGGTCCCCTCGGCCCCGCGCAGGCGGTGGAAGTCGATGAGGGAGCCCAGGTCGAGGTCGGTGAGAACGTCGCCGTTGACCACGACGAACGTGTCGTCGACCTTCCCGTGCACGGCTGCGAAGCGCACGGCGCCGGCCGTATCGAGCGGTTCGGGCTCCACCGCGTAGGTCAGACGGATCCCCGCGGCGTGGCCCTCGGGATAGGCCTCCATGAACGCGTCGGGAAGGTAGCCCAGCGACAAGATCGCCTCGTCCACTCCGTACGATCGCAGGTAGGCCAGCACCCTTTCGATCATCGGCACCCCGACGATGGGCAGCATCTGCTTGGGGGTCGACAAGGTGAGGGGACGAAGCCTGGTCCCCTCACCACCGACGAGGACGACCGCCTTCACTAGCCCGACGGCTTGGTAGTGGTGGTCACGTGCGCCCCTGTCGTGGTGGTCGTCGTCGGGGCAGCGGTGGTGGTGGTCACGGGCGCCGCCGTGCCTTCGATGGCCTGCAGGAGGGCCAGTTCCGTCGTCGCGGGCACCTTGGGCAGCGCCTGGGTGGTCGGTCCGAAGCCCACGGTCATCAGCTGGCTGTTGCGCAACTTGAGATCGGCCGGCTTCGAGGAGTAGACCCCGCCGACCTGCGAAAGCTCGCTACTGCCACTCTTGCTGGAGAGCAACCACGATCGGACCCGAACGTCGCCCCTCTCGCCCGCGTCCGGCGTGCCGGCGGCGCACTTCTGGCCATTTTTGTACTCCGTGCCCCCGGGGTACTTCACGGCGGAATTGGACAGGGTCAGGCCCGTGTACTCAGAGGCGAACTTGCCCAAGGTGGCGTTGTTACCCGCTTCGGCACTGGTTTTGGGCGCGATGAGCAGGACACCGCTGCCGGTGGTCGTCAGTCCCAAGCTCGTGCCCGATGGGCTGGCCGGAAGGGCGGCCTCTGCCGTGCCGCAGATGTCGAAGGCCAGGCCGGCGTGCCAGGTCTGCCCCACCAGGGGCTCGGTCGTCGAGGCGGTGTTCTTCGTGTACTCGTACCGGGCCCACGCGACCGAAGCGATGCCCAGGATGACGATCACGACCAGCGCGGCGTACCAGTTCACCGGCATCTGCCCTCGGTAGGACGCACCTCCCCCCGTCGCGGCGGCGCGTGCGACGGACTTACCCGAGGAGCTTCTGGCCATGGCGGGACGAAACCCTACAGCCTTGCGGGACCCCCGCCGGCTGCAGGGGGCCACCCGGGCGCCAGCTCCCGGAGGGTCGTGGTGGTGCCGGGGCACGCCCCGCCGCCGGCCACACGAAGAAGCTCGGCCACGGCGACCCGCATCCCGACCGTGTTCCCCATGGTCTCCGCAGCCTGGAGCAGCGCCCGGTAGAGCCGCTCGTCGTAGGGGCAGACGCGCAGGGCACGCCGGATCATCCACTCTGCCTCCTCCCCCTGGCCCCGAAGCAGGGAGTGCTCCGCCGCCCTCAGCGCCGTATCGACGACCATCGACTCCACCTGGGCCTGGATGCCCTCCAGGATCGCCCAGTCGGTGAGGCTGAGGCCGTCAAAGAGTCGTCCCCGCACCAGACCGAGCGCCTCCTTCCAACAGGCCGGATCGGGATCGGCGGCGGCGCGGGAGAACCGGTCCACATCGGTGCCCACGGTGTCCCCCAGCCTCAGCCGCCGTCCGCTGCGCGGCAGGTGCTCCACCCCCTTCTTCGATCGCCCCAGTGCGCGACGGGCCACCGATGCCGTGGAGTGGAGCGTGGACGGTGCCACGCACCGGTCGGCCCAGAGGGCCGCCCCCCAGACGTCGTTCCGCACTCCGTGCCGGTGAAACGCCAGGTACACCACGAGCTCCCTCGCCGATGCCCGGCAGAAGGTCTTGGCGGCTCCCCGGATCTCGAGCGGGCCGAGGACTGCGACCTCAATCTCCGGCTCGGACGGCGCCAACTCTGATTGGATCATGACGGGGAACGGTCGGCACCGCACGGATGCTCTGCCGACAGCGATCAGGCCGACGGCGATCAGGCCGACGGCGATCAGGCCGACGGCGATCCGTCGTACGCTGCCGGGCCGTCCGGGTCTACGTGATCGGCCACAGGCGTCTCCGGCGCTCGGGCCAGGAGGACGGCACCGGCCACGACGGAGGCAAAGCTGGCCAACCTCGCCACACCCGCCAGACCGCCGGGCAGCGCCTCGTGGAACAGGAACAGCCCACCGGCGATGGGGATGATGTTGTTCACCAGGGTGGACAGGCCTGCGGTCTCGAGCACTCGCCCTCGCTGAAAGGCCAGCTGGAGGATGACGAATGCCAAGGCGGTGCAGGAACCGAATACCAGGATGAACACCGGGCCGTTCCCGCTGACCGCACCCTTGGTCGCCAGGTCCCCGACCCCGAAGAGGATCCCGGCCGCGCATCCGAGCGCGGCCGCGGGGCGTCGTGTTCTCGTCCGGAAGCCGACCAGCAGCGCCGCCACTCCCGCGCCGACGCCGGTGGCGATGAGCAGCGACGCGCTGCGGGCGGTCGATGCCGGCGGGACCCCGACGGTCAACGATGCGCCCAGCAAGAGCAGGCCTCCGACGGCGATCCATGCCCCGACCTGTTCCCGGCGCACCAGGGGTGTGCCCAACCGGTGGGCCAGCATGGCCAGGACGCCGACGCCGCCGGCCGCGACCGCCTGCACCAACGAGAGTGGGGCCAAGCTGAGAGCCGCGATGTAAAGACCCCAACCGACCCACCCCGTGGCGTAGCCGATCAACCATTGCCGATTGGTCACCAACATGCGTGCCGACCGGATGGGACGCCGGGGCGTCAACGAGAGCATGGTGTGCGTGGCGCCGTGCTGGACGAAGAACCCTACGTTGAGGGCCAGCGCCGCCCCCAGCGCCAACAGGAGACCCGCGGCCAGGCTCATTGCGTCGTGGCGGCCACGACTCCCACGTTAGGGGATCCGCTCTACTCCTCGAGGAGCCCGCGCCGGACGCGGGTGGCCGACGAAGATGCAGCTACCTCCCCGAAAGGCGGCGCTCAATGATGGCGTCGAGGCTGAAGCGGCCAGAGCCGAGGACGGCCACGACCAGTGCCAGCACCCCGAGCGCCATGTTGAGTTGGTAGCCGGGAGGTGACGTCTGCGAGTTGATCCCGGTCGACCAGGTGACGGTGATCATCGCCATCACCATGTCCCCGACGAGGGCGGCACCGGCGATCCGCGAGCAGAAGCCAAGGGCCAGCGCGACTGCGCCGCCGAACTCGATCAGCCCGCCGAGGACGGCGAACAGCCCGCCCGGATGAAGGTGAGCGGTCTGTGAGAAGTAGAGGGAGGTCCGATGGATGCCCGGCCCATTGAACGCCCCGAAGAGTTTCCCCGCCCCGTAGTAGATGAAGATCCACGCGAGCACGACGCGCGCTGCGACCAGCGCTCCGTCGGCCGCGATCGGCGCGGTGCGAGTGCTGACCACGGTCGCCAACAACGCGCGTCCCCCTCGCCGGTGCTCACCGATCGACGCAGTGACCATCACGTCACCTCGGAAGTCGCATGTCGCGGTCGCCCCGAGGGTTGCCAGCACCTCGGGGAGACACCTGCTTGGAGCGCCGAAGGGGGAGCGATCGAACAGATGACGGCACCGTGACGTCGTGCATCGGGCGGAAGGGTGCCACCAGCTGCGCGGCGAGGACGGCGAGATGCTGCGGACGCACTCCCGCCTGTTCGACCCTCAGCGGCCGGCCCGGCAGTCCGGTGTCGATCCTGACCGTCTCGGTGGTGGGGAACACCGCGCAGTGGAACATCTGATCCCAGATCGTCAGGGCAAAACCGAGGTTGACGCCTTGCGGTCCGTCCAACCGGTGATGGATGCGATGGTAGTTCGGGCTCACGATGATTCGCCCCAGCGGCCCGAAGGCCACGCGGGTATTGGAGTGGGCAAACGCCACGATCCCCCCGTACACGGCGAGAACGGTGACCGACATCGCTCCGTTCGCCAGGAGCGCCAGGCCTGGTAGCAACGCCACGAGATACGAGACGTGGATCAGAGGGTGGGTGCGAAACACCGTCAACACGTTCATGTCCTCCTGGGAATGGTGTAGCTCGTGGAAGCGCCAGAGCATTCGGACGCGGTGGTTCGCACGATGGACGAACCAGTTGCAACCATCCATTCCGACGACGATTGCCGCGATCGCACCCCAGCGTGGAAGTGCGCCGATCCTCGGCAGGACGATCCACGGCAGAGTCCTGCGAACCACATCCACAGAGGAGAGGGTGAGCGCAGTCACCAGGGGCGCCACGAGGAGTACGTTCACCGCCGTGAGAAGGAGGTCGTGACGGTAGCCGCGGGCGAAGAGCGGCCTCTGCTGTGCCGGCCATATTCGCTCCATGATGAGAACGATCCCGATCATCCCCACGGTCAGTGGGCCCACCAGCACCGCACGAAGACTCGTCAGGGATCCGGTGAAGTGGTCGCCACCCCAGTGATCGGACCACCCGAACCCGACCAGGACGGCGGCCAAAGTCGCTATCGCGGCCGCCGGGAGGTAGACACGCGACGACGGAGCGGCCCACGGAGGATCCGTCTCCCCACGTCTTGCCTCCTCGGGTGACGGATTGGGAGCTCGAGACGGCGCAATTAGAACGGAGGACATGACCTCATCCCCGGGCCGAATCTCGGCACTAGAAGGACACTCCCCCCGACCCGGCCGTCGTCCCGCCCGATCCCGATCCCGAGCCCGATCCCGAGCTGGTCTGTCCCGACTTCGACGTCACCACGACCGACCATGTTCCCCACTTGTCGGTGATCTCTCCATGTACCTGGTTGGCACCCCTGTCACCGACGAACCAGTAGAGCGGCTTGCCGGAATAGGTCACCTGCAGGACGCCACCATGGCGCCTCACGGTGCCGAGCTTTGCAGCGCTCACGCCAGACCCAGCCGCGGCCTTGGTCACCCCTTTGGGGAGAACCAGTGCGGGCCAGATCTTCAGGCACAAGGCGTTGCAGGGCGCCGAGCTCGCCTTCAAGGTGTAGACCGTCTTGCCGCTCACGAGGATCGTGCCGAACCGGGGGTTCTTCGTGGTCGAGACGACGACGCTCGTCGCCGCACCTGCCGTACCGTCGACCACGACCAATCCGCACAACCCTGCACACGCCAAGAGGGCACTCACCGCTCGTCCACCTGGCGCCCTGTGTGTCGAGCCCCAGCCCTGCCGTCCGTGCTTCATGGCTTGTCTCCTCATCGGTCGTGGTCCCACTTTGCATGGGTCTTTGAAGGTGGTCGGTTGCCGGTCGCTGCGTCCACGTGTCGGCTCCGCCCGTATCTCGTCCCACGGGGCATACGGCAGAGAGCTCCAAAAAGATCACCGGGAGAGCTTTTTTTTCTCCTGCAATATGGATTGCCGTGGCTCGTCGTCGCCGGCCGCACGGATCGTGGCCATCCATTGGTGAAAGCCTGGGAGGAGGCCGGCGGATGGATACGGTGGGCAAGGCTGCGCCGAGCCCGCTATTTTGGGCCGACATGCCTGAGCCGCCCACCACGGTCGTCCTGGTCCACGGGTTCGCCTCGTCGTTCGACCACAACTGGCGACAGACCGGTTGGGTGGACATCTTGGCCGACTTCGGTTGCAAGGTCCCCGAAATCGACCTGCCCGGTCACGGATCGTCGCCCCGCCTTTCTGATCCGGAGGCCTACGACGACGTGGAGGCCCAGCTCCTGCGGGCCTTGCCACCGGTGACCCCGGTGCCGGCCGTCGGATTCTCGGCCGGGGCCGATCTCGTTCTGCGCCTGGCCATCGGCCATCCCGGTCGCTTCGACAAGGTTGTTCTGCTCGGATTGAGCGATCACGTCTTCGAGTCCGGCGACGCGAGCGCGCTCGTCGCCGCACTGGAGAGCGAGGAGGAACCCGACGACATACAGGCCCGCCTGTTCCACCGGCTGGCCCTCTCGACCGGCAACGATCCGCAGTCTCTGTCGGCCTTCCTCCGAAGGCCCCGGAGTCCCGTTCGTACGGAGGATCTCGCTGCGGTGACGTGCCCGGTCCTCGTCGTGCTCGGGGATCGCGATATGGGAGGACGCGCCGACCGGTTGGTGGCCGAACTGCCGTCAGCGACCTTGGTGATGCTGCCGGGGGTGGACCACTTCGCAACGCCATCGGATTTCGGTGCGATCGACGCCACCATGAGGTTCTTGGGTCTGGGATGAAGCACCCGCCCTACAGCACCGGCTGAGCGAGGCGATGTGTCCGAATCGACCCACCATCTTCGATTGGTCGCTGCCCAGGAACTGCTTACGCACATCGGGCGGGGCGATCTCGGCCGAGCCGCCAGTCTGCTCTCAGAGCGGGTCGTCTACAGGGTGCCGGGGAAGAACAAGCTGGCGGGAACGTTCACCGGTCCCCAAGAGGTCACGGCTCATCTGCAGAAGCTCGCCGCCGAGACCGGGGGAATTCCCGCATTCAAATGGGACGACTGGATGGTCGGCGAGCACCATGTGGCCGGCATGTCCACGGTGCACGCCCAGGCGGGAGGTCGGAAGTACACCGGGCATCACCTCACGGTGGTGCGCTTCAGCGCGGCCGACAAGATAGAGGAGATCACGGTGTTCTTCGAGGACCAGGGTGCCATCGACCGGTTCATCGGCCCGAAATAGCCAAGAGCTCGCTCGGCGATCAGGCGAGCTCGGCCCCGTACAGCAGGCGGCGCAGCGCGGCTAATTTGTCGGGATCGGCGACGACCTGGTCGACAAAGGTCGTAAGCGCGACGTCACCGAAGCGGCTCAACAGCGCGGCAGTGGCCTTCGAGGCTTGCACCGCGACGAATTCGGACTCGGTCATCGTCGGGTGGAACCGGAAGGCCCGCCCTTCCTTGTCGTGGCCCAGGATTCCCTTCTCGCCGAGGCGCGTGCAGATGGTGAGCACCGTCTTGTAGGCAAGCGGAACGCTCCGGCGCCTGTTGAGGATCTCCTCGACCTCCGAGACCAAGGCCGGGCCGCGAAACCAGATGATCTTCATCACTTCGGCTTCGAGAGGACCCAGCATCTCTTCGATCCTGGGGGATTTGGACTTCCCGACCCGACTCCCGGTCATCTGCAAACGTCCAACGCTTCGACACTCATCGTTTGCCAGTGGCCCTCCCTCTGCAACCAGAACGCCAACTCTATTGCCACCGCGAACGATCGCCCCCGCGGCGGACGTCGAGCCCTTCACTCCGAGGTCAGAGACCACAACATGTCCTCTCGTCCAGCCCTGAACGGGACAGAATGTGAAACTGGCCAATTCGCCCGGCCAGCGTCCGCGCCAACCCGAGGAGCGTCTCCGTGACCGACCACACGATTTACGCCTACATCCCGCACCACCGAACCAAGGCCCAGATCGAAGGAGAGGTGCCGGGGCCGGTGAAGGTGCACGACCAACTCCCGAGCGACACGGCGTGGCAGCGGGTCAACGCCAAGATCGGGCTGAAGATCACCCTGCTGGTCGGCACGATGCTCTGCGGCTACATCTTCGCCATCATCGCCTTCGTAAGTTTGCCTTCGGCTATTTCCAGCCACAACCTGACCATCATCGTCGCCTGGATCTCGTCCAACTTCTTGCAGCTCATCCTTCTGCCCGTCATCATCGTGGGTCAGAACATTCAGGCGAAGGCCGCCGACGCGCGGTCCGAGGCCACCTACAAAGATGCCGATGCCGTGCTCCACGAGGCGGTGAAGATCCAAGATCACCTCGCCGCCCAGGACACGGTACTCACCGAACTGGTCGACAAGTTGGCTCGCCTGGAAGCGCGCGGCCCCCGATGACCGGCTCCGGCTACACCCTCACCGACCGCGCGTACCCGAAAAACCCACGCCTCTTGATCAGTTCGACCGCGCCGGGCGGCACCATCGTCTCCCATGCCTCGTCGCCCGACGCGATTCGTTTCAGAACATCACGGCTGAAGATGGAGAGGTACTCAGGCCGGAAATTATCGAGATCCACGAAACTGCCGCGACCTGCCAGGTAGGCGTAGAGTGGTCGCAACTCCTCCTCGACCTGCAGATGATGGACCGTCTGCAGGTCCTCGTTCTCGCTACGCCGCAGCGGGTAGATGTAGAGCTTCAGATCGTTCTTGAACAGCCGGCCGAAACTCTCGAGGATCCCTCCCGGTAGATGTGCGTGGTTGGACTCCTCGAAGAGGTCGAGCAGGCTGGGCACGCCCATGACAATGCCGATCCGCTCGCTCGTACGAGCGCCGATGTAGGCGGCCAGTCGGTAGTAGTCGACGTAGTCCGAGATGATCGTCGTCATGCCGCACGCTGCGAGCAGCTCGGCCCGGGCGAGGAAGTCCCGCCGATCGACCTCGGCTCCCTCCGCCAGCAGGTTGCGCATCGTGATCTCGGTAAGGGCGAGTACCGGCCCGCCCGCGACGGCCTCGTCGGCTTCGAACTTGGCGAGCGCGCATTCGAGCATGTCGACATTGACCACCGTTGTTGGCCGGAAGCTCCCCCGTTCGATGAGAACCGCCTTGTGGCGGAGCGTCTCGCTCGGCTGGAGCACCTCGCGGTCGGGACCGAACATCGCGACGCCACTCAGCCCGATTTGCACGAGCTTGAGCGCCATGAGCCGGTTGTCGACGCTGCGGAACTCAATGCCTCGGAACTGGATCATGTCGATCTCGATCCGGCCTGTGCTCAGGCGATCGAGCAGGCTCTCCACCAAGGCCTCGGGCTCGTGGTGTTGAAAGAAGGCCCCATGGAGCAGGTTGACGCCGACGATCCCGAGCGCCTCCTGCTGCATTGAAGCTTCGACGTCGAGCATCCGGAGGTGGAGGATGATCTGGCTCGGCTCATCACGGGGGTGGGACTGGAACTTCACACCCATCCACCCGTGGCACTCGTTGCCCCCCTTGTAGCTGCGGGCCACCACGGTGTCGGCGAACGCGAAGAACGAGGTGGAGTCACCGCGCAGGTCACCGAGCCGGTCGATGTTGAGGCCGTACTCGTGATCGAGCATGGCCTGGAGCCGCGCCGCCGACACATAGCGGTCGGCTTCGCCGTACACGGCGTCGCTCACTGCCATGTCGTATGCGGACATCGACTTGGCCACGGTTCCCGCGGCGCCACCGACGCGGAAAAACCACCGGACGACCTCCTGACCGGCCCCAATTTCCGCCACCGTCCCGTACCAACGGGGATCAAGATTTATCCGCAGGGCCTTCTGATGGGTGTCGACCGGCCGGGTCGCTGCGAGCATGTCCGTCATGGGAGGCGCCGACCTCGGCGACAGACGTGCAGGACCCCCGCGTCACGATCAGAGAGACAGTCGCTGACCGGAGGTGCGGGCACACGAAAAGCAATATCAGATTCGTGCCGACCTTCGTGTTACGTGCGCATGAATTCGGCCCGAATCTTGCCCGGACTCACGACCCGTCTCTGCAGCGAGACCGCGGACGCCGGGCCGCGGACGCCGGGCCGCGGACGCCGGCTCGCGGACGCCAGACGCCGGCTGCCGGGCCGCGGACGCCGGACGAGGCGTCATGCCATCGCGGGGGTGACCTCCTCCAACCCCGACCGGATCATCTCGCGGAGTTCGGGGGAGTCCGGGTGCCCGTGCTTGGCCACCGCGTGCGCCACCGCAGCGTCGAGAACCTCCTCCTCGGTTCCGGCGATCGTCAGTGTGCAGTTGATCTCACTGGGTACCTTGCGGCAGTCGATCATCTTCCGGGCCATGACAGCCCCCTTTCTGGTGGAGCCGGGAAACCCCGGCGAATCGGCACTCGTACTACCTGGCGTAGTTGCTGGCCCCGTACCAGTCCACGGTCACCACCGGCGCCTCCCCGACCACCCAGGCGTCGTGGCCACTCGGCAACGATGTGACGTCTCCCGGGCCCGCAATGAACTCCGTTCCGTCGTCCATGCGGATGGCCAGCTGCCCACTGACGTGGTACTGGAAGTGGGGAGCCACGCAGCTCTCCGTACGGGCGATTGGCTTCACGTCGTTCGACCAGCGCCACCCCGGCTCGAAGATCAGGCGCCCGACCTCGCCTCCGCCCACCTTGACGATCTCCGCCCTGCCGTTGGGGAACTCACGGATCTCGTCGGGCCGGGCAAAGCTCCGGTGCTCCGTCTCCTGCATGGCTCCTCCCCTCATGACCAGCAACAGTGGTATCTTTACTTACTAGTAAGTCAGAGTCAAGGGGCACGCGGTGGAGACCGGAACGACCAGGGACGCAGGGGACGATACGGCGACGCAGATCCTCGACGTGGCCGAGCGGCTCATTCAAGTGCGCGGGTTCAACGCCTTCAGCTACGCGCACGTTGCCGCGGAGCTGAACATCACCAAACCGGCCCTGCACTACCACTTTCCCGGCAAGTCGGAGCTCGGAGAGGCACTGATCAGCCGCTACTCGGCTCGGTTCGCGTCAGCATTGGCGACGGTGGAGTCGCGGTTCGGCGATGCACCTGCCCGACTGAAGGCCTACGCCGATCTGTACCTCGACGTCTTGCGCAAGAAGCGCATGTGCCTGTGCGGCATGCTCGCGGCCGAGTACCAGACGCTCCCCGCGGGGATGCAGGACGCGGTGGTCCGATTCTTCAGCGACAACCAGTCATGGGTGAGCGGCGTCCTGGAGCAGGGACTGGACGAGGGGACGCTCCATTTCGAGGGACCGACCGGCGAGGTGGCCCGCATGATCGTCAGCGGCATGGAGGGCGCCATGCTGCTTGCCTGGCCGCTGGGCGACATCGCCAGCTTCCAGGCGGCCGCTCACCGTGTGCTGACCGGATTGCAACGCGTCCCCTCCGAGACCGTTGTGGCGCAAGACCGCCTTTAGGCCCCGAGAGCCGGCACGACCTCGGTCGCTACGCCCGGGTTCATTGGTGAGTCCCGGGGATGGGGATCACGAACCATTGGTTCTCCTCGACCAACTGCGCGTCGATGGTAAGTACCGGGGTGAGCCGGGCCCAGTCCCGCGAGTCGCACGCTCGGGCGTGGCGGTAGAGCAACTCCTAAATCTCGATCTGGTCCCGTGTTGCCCTCAGGTCGTCCTCGGGGCTGAGCCGACCTCGCGACCGTTCGCGTTCCCGGCGCGATCCGTCACTATCCTCTACGAGGTGAACGGTCACAGCTCACCCGGAGCAATGTGAGGGCCGGCACCGCCCAACATGTTGGATGACCAGTCGACGCCTCTGCGGGACCTTGGGTTGGAGCTCCGCGACGGGTGTAGGGCCCTGAACGAACCGGACATCGTGTACCACGATGGGTACGAGAAAAGGGTCCTCGAAGTTCTGACCTGCGCCAAGGATCTGTCGTCGACGAGCGACGAGCTGCTGTCCAACGCGACGAGCTGGGCCGAGCGCTACCACCTCGACCCGGCACGCGCTCACGCGCTGCGCTCCCTACTCCTGCCGCCGGACTCCAGGGTCCTCGAGATCGGTGCCGGATGCGGCGCCCTCAGCCGGTATCTGGGCGAGCAGTGCGCTCTGGTCGACGCCGTCGAACCGATGGCCGACCGGGCGATCTGTGCCCGCCAGCGGACACGTGACCTCGACAACGTGGAGGTGTTCATCGGAACCCTCCAAGCCGTCCCCTCGGCCGGGGTCTACGACGTCGCGGTGATCATGGGCGTCCTCGAGTATGTGGGCGAGGGAAGTTCGGACCCTGACGTCTATCTGCAGTTCCTCCGTCAGGTCGCCGAGCTCCTCCGACCCGGAGGCACCGTCATCGTGGGGATCGAGAACCCACTGGGCGTCAAGTACCTCTGCGGAGCTCCCGAGGACCACACCGGTCGACCATTCGACTCGGTTGAAGGGTATGGCCGCGCCAGCCCGGCGCGGACGTTCAGCCGGCAGGTGCTCGAGAGTATGGTCCGCGCCGTGGGCCTGAGCCCCACCACCTTCGGGCTCTTTCCGGACTACAAGCTGACCAGGCTGGCGTTCAGCGACGGCCTTCTCGAGTTCGAGCCACATCTGGCGATCCAGATACCCCACTTTCCCAGCCCCGACTGGGCCGTTTTCTCGCCCCGGGTTGCCAGCGAAGCGCGGGTCTGGGCCAATCTGGTCCAGAGCGGCCTGGGGGGCGAGAGCGCCAACTCCTTCCTGACCCTTGCGCACAAGGGCCCCGGTGCCAGCCTCCTGTGGCCACAAGAGGTTCTGGCCGCCTACTACCCACCAACTGGGAGACGGATGGCGTACGCCGCCATGTCGACGGTCGTTCGTGGTCCTGACGGCACATCGATCCTGCGGCGCCCCTTGGTCCACCCGGGCGATCCTCCCAAGGAGGTCGGATTCCGGGTGGAAGGAACCACACCCCTGTTCAAGGGCGATGACCTGATCGCCCTGATGGCCCTCACCGACTCGGACGACGAACTGGTCAGCCTCCTGCACGACTGGACCGCTGCGGTCGGCGACGCCATCGCCGAGGGTTCGCTCCCCGTCATGGACCTCCTCCCGCACAACGCCCTCAGAACCTCGGGAGGCGCCATAAGATTTGTCGACTCCAAGTGGGACCTCCCCGATTTCGGTCGGGCCGAGGTCATGGCCCGCGCTGCTTACCAAACAGCGCTGCGCTTGGCCGCGGTGACGTCGCCGAGCCGTTGGCCGGCCGTCACCGTAGAAGGCCTCGCCCTCCACCTCGGCGCACTTCTGGGCCTCGGCCCGGGCGGCGATTGGCTGGCCAGAACGATCGACCGGGAGGTCTCGTTCCAGACCGAGATCACCGTGCCGGAGTCGAACCTGATCGATGGCGAGGAGCGGAACCGCAAGATGCGATCGGATCTTGAAGCCCAATTGGCACAACCCCTCGCCCTGCCCGAACCAACGGCGCTACCGGTTACGTCCGCGACGGTGGACGAGTTCCGAGCCGAAATCGCTCGGGCCGGCGGACTCCTCAACACCTCGGAATCGCGCATCGCCGAAGAGTCCGCGAGGTCACGAGCCTCCGCCGAAGAGGCGGCGCGGCTAGGGGCGCAGCTTGCCCAAGCCGAGGCTTCGGCTGCCGCCACCGCGGCGTCGGTGGCGGCAGCCGAAGCGGCCTTGCGCCTGGAACTCGATTCGGTTCGCCGAGACCTAAATGCCGTGCACAACACGCGGACCTTCCGCTACAGCCGAGCGTTGCGGTCCGCCTACGGGCGGCTGAGACGACGACCCCGCCCCGAGTGACCGTCAAGTGCGCTCGGGCGCAGTGTCTAACCTCTACGCCGTGACGCGAAAGTGGGGCAGGGCCGGCAGGGCCGGCACGAGACGAACGCGCCGCCCGCGCTTACTGGGAGTCCTGCTGTGCTACAACGATGGCGACCTCGTCGCCGACGCCGTCCGCTACCTGATCGAACAGGGTCATGATGTGATCGCCTGGGACCACGGCTCCGACGATGAAACCGGGGACATTCTCCGTCGGCTCAAGAGCGACTTGGTGGAGTTGCAGACCATTCCGAGGAGCTTCGATTTCTACCGACTGTATCCGGAGATGTCGAGGCATCTCTTGGCGGACTACGTGCACCGCTACGACTGGATATCCTGGCCCGACCAGGACGAGTTCCTGGAGGGTCCCGACCGGACGCGCTCGTACCGATCGTGGATGGACGAGTTCGTCGAGTCACCCTACGACTGGCTGCAGTTCAGGAACTTCAACTACTGGTGGACCGAGAGTGACAACCGCTCGGTTGCTTCGGCCGTCGACCGGGTCCGCCACTACAGCCTGTTTGCAGACTGTGGCCCCCGCATCCGTTCGTGGCGAGCATCCGCCATGAACGAGCGCGAGTTCAATCACAACCCTCCCAACGGCCAGCGGGCCCCCATGCTCTGCAATCTGCGTCACTACCCGATGCGCAGCGAGGAGCAGATGATGCGACGCCTCGAGAGGGACCGAGCCAACCTGCGTCGGGGACAGTCGAACTATCACTACGACAACATGAAGTCATGGCGAGAGCGACTGCGCATTCCGCCGGAGGCTCTTCACTACGACAACGGCGGGGAACTCAACCTCGAGCCCGTCTTCAACTGGAGGGACATTTACGGCGATGCCTCCTCGCTGCTGCCCTAACCGAGTCGAGAGGCTTCCGGGCATCCGGCTGGACCTCGATCGATCGCTCGGTCCGGCGATCAATCGAGGCTGAACCTCGGTTGCCTTAGCCCGAACGCTCGGGCCAGGGCGGCCCACCGCAGCCCCCACGCCACGCGCGCGACGGTCGAGTCGGGCGCCATGAGGTCGAAGCCGTGAACCGCACCCCGGTAGACATGGAGCTCCGTGGACACGCCCGCCATCATTAAGCGCTGGGCGTAGACGATGCATTCGTCACGAAACGTCTCGATCTCACCCACGTCGACAAAGGCCGGTGGGAGGCCATCCACGTCGGTTGCCCGCGCCGGGGCGGCATAGTGCGATACGGCATCGGTCCCTGCCCGATCGCCCAAGAGGGCGTTCCAGCCAAATCGATTGGCGTTGCGATCCCAGACGACGGAGTCCTCGTAGGCGTTCGACGAAGGTGTGATGGCGCGGTCATCGAGCATCGGCTCGAAGAGGAGCTGGAACGCCACCCGCGGCCCACGGCGGTCCCGGGCCAACAACGCCGTGCCCGCGGCCAGGCCTCCCCCGGCGCTGGGGCCCCCTACCGCGATGCGTTCGGGGTCGATTCCGAGCTCGTGGGCGTGTGCCGCGGTCCAGACCAGCCCCGCATAGCAGTCCTCCACAGGAGCCGGGTCCGGATGTTCGGGGGCCAACCGGTACTCGACCGAGATCGCCGCCAACCCCAGCTTGTCGACAGTGTTCGCCAGCAGCGTGTCGTCCATGTCGATGGAGCCGATCGTCATCCCGCCGCCGTGCATCCAGTACAGGGCGGGGACAAGCGTCGAACCGGCCGGCCGGTAGACGCGCAGCAACAGCTCGGTATCGCCGTCTGGACCTGGGATGGTGACATCCTCCACGCGAACGGTCGGGGGTATGACCGGGGGTGTGGCCGCGAACCGGGCTCTCATCTCCTCACGGATCAAGCGAAGGCCATCAGCGTCGAAGGTTCGTCCGGTACCGAGATACGCCTCGAGGGTCGGCCGCAGCTCGGGATCGAGGTTGACGATCGACATGCCTCAAGCGTCCTCTGGCGCGGTCTGCTCGCACCTGATCAAGATGGTCACGTGACCACGCTGGCACGGATGGTCGCCGGCCGCAAGGAGGACATGTCCGACTGGCTGGCGGCATCAGGTGAGCGGAGTGCCGTCGTGAAGCTGGAAGTGGTCGTCGTGCCCGTGTGGGGATGCCGGATCGGTGCCGATTCGCCGGCGAGGGCGACGTTCTATGCAGCTGACGTCTCCAGCGGCGTGTTCGATCGATTTCGGCAGTGGGGATACCTCGGTGGCGTCGAAGTGAGCGAGGTGTTCCATGACGCCGGTGGAGCGTTCCACCAGCCCGCACTGCGGGACGGGCTCCTGGCCCGGCTCCGGACCAAACCGCACCCTGGCCCGGCAGCGAGCCGCCGCCCCGAGCCCGTGCAAGGCTATGCGTGTGCATGCGCAACGGGAGCCAGTGGAGAGCATTAGCGCGGTAACGCTGCTGACAGTGGACATGGTTGAGGCTGTGGCCTTCTATCGAGCACTGGGGTTCCATCTGATCTACGGAGGAGAGGATGCGACCTTTACGAGCTTCCGGGTCGGCGCTGGCTACCTCAACCTTCAGCTAGATGCAGGCCGCTCTCTCAAAAGGGGCCTCTGGGGCCGAGTCGTGTTGTGGGTCGACGACGTGGACGCGATGTACCAACGCGCAATCAGGGCCGGATTCCGCCCGGAGACCGCGCCCGCGGACGCCCCGTGGGGCGAGCGCTACTTCCACATCCACGACCCCAGTGGTCATGAGCTGAGCTTCGCTCGCCCTCTAGCAAAGTGACGACCGGCTGCCACCACCCCACCACTCCTGTCGGCGCGAAGCCAGGTGAGTTGCAAAATCATCGGCGGTGCCCATTGGTCAAGCTCCTCGCACCTTTATGTGGCCATCGAATCGAACCCACGCGGGGACGTACGCGCGCGCCGGTGCGACGTGCCTTGCTAGCCCACACTGCGCCAGAAGTTCGCCTCGAACGAGTCGTCGACCATCGAACCAGGAGTGCGCTTCGCGGGGGAGGCTGTGTTGAGGGGGGGTACTACCAGGGCCTCCCTCTTCGCGCCGACCACCCGTAGAGTTGAGGTGTGGACGCACCACACGACATCCGGGAGTTCCTGACCTCGCGGCGAGCCAAGATCACTCCGGAGCAGGCCGGACTCCCCGCCTATGGCGGCAATCGCCGGGTGAAGGGATTGCGCCGAGAAGAAGTCGCGATGCTCGCCGGAATCAGCGTCGAGTACTACACGCGCTTCGAGCGGGGGAACGCAGCCGGCGCCTCCGAGGACGTGCTCGAAGGTGTTGCGCGAGCGTTGCAACTGGACGAGGCCGAGCGAGCCCACCTGTTCGACCTGGTGCGCGCCGCCTATGCCACGTCACGTCCGACGCGCCGTCGTCCGGCCCAGGAACGGGTCCGTCCCACCGTGCAGCGAATCCTCGACTCCATGACCGCTCCAGCGTATGCCCGCAACGGCCGCCTCGACCTCATCGCCGCCAACGCGCTCGGCCACGCCCTGTACTCGCCCGTGTTCGAGGATCCGAGCCGAACACCGAACATGGCCCGGTTCATCTTTCTGACGTCTCGGGCCGGCGATTTCTTCCATGAATGGGAGAAGATTGCCAACGATGCAGTCGCGATCCTGCGGACCGAAGCGGGTCGCGACCCCTACGACAAGCCGCTATCCGATCTCATCGGGGAACTCTCCACTCGCAGCGACGAGTTCCGTGTCCGCTGGGCCGCCCACAATGTGAAGTTCCATCGCACCGGCGCAAAAACGCTGCACCACCCTGTCGTCGGCGATCTCACCCTCGACTACGAGGCGCTGGACCTCCCGGGCGACACCGGGCAGCGCATCCTCGTCTACAGTGCCGAACCGGGAAGCCCCTCGCGACAGGCACTCGACCTGCTCGCGAGCTGGGCCACGACATCGACGGTTACCCGCGCGGACGAGACCGCCCAACGCTGAATGTGAAGGAGAAATCATGGGAGTCCAGCCAAAGAAGCCGACCAGCAAGGGACCGGCCGAGTGGTTCACCGGCGATGTCTGGATCGATCGCATCGTCGAGCCACACGACCACTCGCAGCTCAACGTCGGTGCAGTGCACTTCACCCCGGGAGCCCGTACCGCCTGGCACGCGCACGAAGGCGGCCAGACCCTGTACGTCACCGAAGGCACAGGCCTCGTGCAGTCACGGGGCGAGGAGATCGTCGAGATCCGTCCAGGCGACGTCCACGTCACCCCGGACGGCCAGGACCACTGGCACGGTGCCGCCCCCGACCGCTTCATGACACACATCTCCGTCACTCAGGGTGCGGCCACTTGGGGTGACTATGTCACCGACGACGAGTACGGTCGAGGGGCGTAGCGCCGCGATCACACCCGGCAGTGTCCCGACGGAACACCCCGCGAGGAAGGTTACGATCGGAGTACGTCGCCCTAGCAGGGGTACTTGGGCGAGAAACGGCCGAGGAGGTTTCTGGAAAACTCCTTGCGGTGGAACACTCCCCTAGTGAGGCTACACGTCGTGCTCCGATCGGGAGCTACCTCCGGTGGGTGCTTGCAGGGGTGGGCATCGACTGGTCGCCCTTCGTGCTGGTGAGCGGGCTCATCCTCGTCGGCTTGGTGGCCGAAGAGGACGGGCTCTTCTCTGCCGCCGGTCAGCAGCTCGCCAGAGTAGCTACGGATGGCGGCGCCTTGTTCCTGGGAGCCGCCGTCATGGTCGGCACGGTGACTGCTGTCCTGAACCTCGACACGTCAGTGGCGTTCCTCACCCCCGTGCTCGTCTACACCGCCCGGAGTAGGGGCGGGGGCGAGGCGCCCCTGCTCTACGGCTGCCTCTTGCTCTCCAATGCCGGGTCCCTCTTCCTCCCGGGCTCGAACCGAGACTGCCTTCACTCAGTCCGCAAGAGCTGCCCCACCGACCGTGTGCGCGCAGAGGTCACGGCCGGGATCACGGCCAGCACATTGGCGACCACGAGCACGGCGATCGCCAAGACGGCGAGCGTCGACGCGGGAACAGCGGCGACGGGCACAGCACCGAGGTTGGTGGCAAAGGCGTTCCAGACCGCCCGGCCGACGATGATGCCAAGCGGGACCCCGACAACGATGCCCACCAGGGCAACCGTCGTGGCTTGCCAGAGCACGGTGGCGCCGACCTGCACGTTCACGAAGCCGAGCGCCCTGAGCAGTCCCATCTCCCGGCGCCGCCGGCCGACGCTGACCACGAGCAGATGGAGGAGAGTCGCCACGCCGAACAGGGCCAGCACAAACCCGAGGATGAGTGGGAAGTTCACCGCCTCCCCGAAGTTGAGCAACGAGGTTGGGATGGTCGGCCGGCTCGCGCTGTCCTGAGCGACATAGCGGGCGATGTCGGCTTGGCCCTTCGGACCGGAAGTCGCCCTTGCCAAGACGACGAAGTCTTGACTGGCAGCGAACGCCCGTTGGCACCCATTCTCTTCACGTCCGGGCGGACACACTGCGTCCAGGTAGCCGGCCATGGTGAAGGCCGAGCCGGTGCCGAGTCCTCCGCCCCCGGCGTCGCTGGGGAACGATGCGGTCCCAACGACGCGAAACGGCACGCTACGGGATCCACCGGTCGGCAGTTGCACGGTCACTTTGAGAACCGACCCCACATGGGCGCCGACCTGGTGCAGCGTGGTGACTCCGAGCGTCATGTCGTGGTCACCAGTGGGAAGCCGACCGTCGACCGTCGACAGGAGCATTGGTCCACGCACAGCCTTCCCGGCAACGGCGAGGACATCATGCCCCTTGATCGACACCTCATCGCTGGCCACCAGCATGATCGCGGTGATGGAGTGGTCGTGCTCCAGGCTGGACACCCTGGGGTTGACCGGCCCCCCGTTCGAGGTCGAAAACGAGAACGAGTAGTTGCTGCCGTAGAGCGCGGGAGTAGTTGTGAGGTGCGTCAAGCTGTCGGCGAAGACCACCGTTGCGCACAGGGCCATGACCGCCAACGCCGATCCGAACAGTGCGGTGCCCACCGGGACCGAGGCGCTGCCGCGTCCGCGTTCCAAGGCGTGACGGACTCCGATCACCGCGCTCGGCGGCGCGCCTACGGCGACCACTTTCGACACGATGAGTGAGGGGTGCCCTTCTGATGCCCGCTCGCCGCCGATGTGCACACGCGAGGCTCGTACGGCCGGCCAGATCCCCAGGAGCAGAACCACCACAACCGTTGCCAGCGCTCCGAGGAGGAGGACCAACGGATCGAAGGCAAGACCGGTCGAAGGCTCCGCTAGGCGTGCCTCGCCGACCGGAGTCAGGGGAGAGAGGGCAAAGGCAACGATGACGGCGCCGGCCGCGCCGACGAGCGCCACCATCAAACTCCGCGCCGTGCCGAGCACCATGAGCTGGCGCCTGGCCAAGCCCAAGGCCACTAAAGAGGGATACTCTTCGCTCTCGACGACGCTCTGTCGACTGAGCGCCTGGCCGATTACGGCTAGGCCGGCAAGCGCGGCCAGTACGGCGAGCACCCACCACCCCACCGCTTGGGGGTGGATCGATGCTGTTATCGCCGCGGCAGCAGTGGCCTGATTTGAGACATAGTCGAGGTGAAGTGAGCCTGCGGCCGCGGCGAATCGAGGGAGGGTGGAAGTCCCTTGACGAAGGCGAACGAGGTAGACAGAAGCGAGCACAGTTCGCTTGTTGACGGCCCGTGCGAATGCGGGGGTTGTGAAGAGGTCGTATTCGGGTGTCGTTCCAGATGGAAACTCCATTTCGGCTGCACCAATTCCCACGACATGCAGGGCAACCGTCGGCCCGGACGGCGCCACGTTGGCGCCGCTTTCCAGTGCCGCCATTTGTGAGGATGCATACAGGGGCGCATGGATCACCGACCCGATGTGCACGCCGTAGTCCTGTTGGAACGTGAAGGAGGCCAGCACGTCATACGGTGACGA
The DNA here is from genome assembly GCA_963779735.1 of uncultured Acidimicrobiaceae bacterium. Taxonomy (GTDB): domain Bacteria; phylum Actinomycetota; class Acidimicrobiia; order Acidimicrobiales; family RAAP-2; genus Bog-473. The sequence continues at coordinate 630,920 of CAVZZJ010000004.1, read as the reverse complement.
TTGGGCGGGCATCTGGCCGGCGACCAACTTCACCACCCGATCCAATGCCGTGGTGGACAGCTCATTGATGTAGAAGTTCGACGGATTGATGGCTTGGGTGGTGCAGGCACACGTCGGTGGCCCGCTCGCGGGGTTGCCGATCGCCGTGACAGAGGAAACCCCGGGCAACCTGCCCAGTCCGCCAACGGGGCTCTGATTGTAGATGTAGACGTCATAGCCGTGAGCGGCAACGAAGCGGGGGAAAGCCGAGGCAGTACGGCGCCCGGCCGCGACGGCGGCCAGGGCCAGTCCGCCCACAACGGCGATGAGGACGACCAGAATCAGCCATGATCGCCACCGACGGCGGAACTCTGCACGGAACACCAACATGACAGCAGCCAACATGACCTCCACCGCCAGTGTTACGCATCGAACCTCGGCTTCCAAGGAGGGCAGCACCTCGGGCAAGGTACGTGGTAGCACCCACCATCCCGACGAACTCAGTCAGTCGAGGGAGCCTCCGTTCGGACCGAGCGGGCGAGCTTTGACCATCTCCGTTAGTTCCCCGGACAGAGGTGGGACCGCAGAAGGTTTGGCGTGGTTGGCGCATGGTCTACCATCGCCCAGTACCCCGGACCTGGGACTCCCTCTGAGGTAGGTGGGGAGTCGGTCTGCCATACCGATGCCCATCCCCGTCGTGCTACTACCACGACGGGGATGGGGCTACCAACCTTGGTGTCGAACTGGCAATCTGTACCATCACCATTGAGAGCCGCCTGCCTCGAAGGAGACGTCAAATGAACCTTCCTTCACTCGAAGCCGACGAGGTTTCGATATCCGGCTCGTCGCCCGGCTGGGCGCCGTTCTCTAGGGGTCACATCACGTGGTGAACGGGAAACGGCCAATCGTAGAAGTCCGTAACCTCCATGCCGATGAACGTCCGGCAGCTATCAGATTGCTTGCACGCGGGTTTCGAGATGAACCACTGCAGATCGCTTCACTGGGTCCGGACCCGGAGCGCCGCCATAAGCGTCTCTTGGTCTTGTTCGCAGCCATGTTCGACGTCATGAAGGGGCAAACCCCACTTGTCGCGCTCGAGGGAGGAACCATGGTGGGCGTGACCGGAGTGGCGCCTCCGGGGACCTGTCAACCGAGCGTCGTTCAGCTCCTCAATTACGTGCCGGCCCTCTTTCCAATAGGCCTTCGCTCTCTCGCGCGTACGGCACGGTTGAATTCATCCTGGGGTGCACTCGATCCAAAGGAACCTCACTCGCACCTCGGCCCTCTGGCAGTGGACGCTGATCTGCGGGGACGAGGCATCGGATCACAGATTCTCGATCACTACTGTCTACAGCTAGATGATGCGAAACTCATGGGGTATCTAGAGACCGATTCCGAGGCCAAAGTGCGGCTCTACAAGCGCTTCGGTTTCGAGGTGGTCCAAGAGCAGCAGGTAATTGGCGTTCCGAATTGGTTCATGGTTCGACCAACCTGATCGGCACCTCGGGGCTACGCGTCGGGCCAGAGTCGGGGCTCGTTACGGGCGCCCCGACTGAGCGACAACAGCCGAATACGAGTGACTCGTGCTCTGTGGTCGGTCACGACCCGGCACAATATGGCACTTCGACGGGCGCTGGCAGGAACCTGATGCTTGCAACTGAGCCCCTGCCGCGACGACGGCGGGAATGGGGCAACTCGCTCTGCGCGTCACAATTGGAACCTTTGGACGCCAACGGACACCTAGTTGTCGTGAGCGATGCCGCCCCGACCGACATGGCACTCCGGGACAGGGCGTTACGCGGCGACGAGCAGGCCTTCGTCATTGTCTATGACCGATACGCGCACGTCTGTTGACGTGTGCTTACCGGCGCACTGGGTCCTTCCAGCGCGCCGAGGACGCAGTCTCGTTGGTGATGCTCGAGTCCGGGCGGCGCCGCCGCGAGGTTCGCTTCGGCTCCGACGAGACAATCGCGCCGAGAACGGTCTCCTTCCCGTTTGGGGGCAACGGGACAGCCTCACCCAGCTCGGGATCGAGGAACGCCCACGACGGACCCTCATCTTGTTGAATCGAGACGGACGCGGGAGCGCCCACCCATGCAGACGCTCCCTAATCCCGAATCGGGGTGGACCCCCTTGGCTGTCAGCTTCAGGACCTTCTTCTGATCAAAGCTCAATCTCCATCCATGTAGATGACTGCCAGGAAGCCACGGGACCCGAGTCGCTGTTCGCTTCCGCCATCACCGCCACCCCTTCTGGATCGGCGAAGAACCTATCCATGATGGCCCCCGCATCGGTAAAATCCACCGCTTCGTATGAGAGCACGAAACTGTGGCCTGCGCTCGTGGCCACGCTCAGCCGAACGTTCCTCGCTCCACACTTCTCCAAGGTCGACTTCGACTTCCGGGTCGATGTTAGGAAGTCCTCATAGCGATCTGGCCTCATGGTCAATGCTGCTGCGGAAATTACCGTCATCTCTCTACCTCGCTTCTGACATCCACCGGATGGGTGGACACTCGCGACGTTATTCCTTCTCGGGTCCACGTGCGTTGGCCCCATCCGATCCGGCAACTGCGCGAAACCGTGACCTTCAGCGACGTCGATCTTCGCCGCGCTCCCGGCGAACCGGGACACCGCAAACTCGAGGCGTCCGGATCCACCGTCTACCGGCGTAAAGGATCGCGACCCAGTCTGGTTGACCTTGTGGCGGCTTCATGCAAGACTCGCAACGCCAGTTGTGAGGGGGAAGTGGGGAGGTCAGCGAAATGATCGCTGAGGTACATCAGGTCACTTTGCCCGCCGGTGTTACCGCTCAGTCGGACGAGGCCAACAAGGTGGCCGACGAGGCGGCACACGCTCCGGGATCGGAGCAGCTCCTGTCAATGTTCGACGCCAGTACCGGCGAAGGCTACGTGATCCATCTGTGGAAGGACCGCGCTTCGTACGACGCCTGGGCGGGCCGCCGCCACGAGATCACCGCAGACCAGCAAGGAGCCGGGTCCAAGATCGACTCCGGACACATCTACGAGGTCACCTACCGCAGCTAGGACGAGCACCCGCTACGGCAGCACCGAACTCACTAGCCCGCATCCGCCGGTAGGTCGCGCCCAATTTCCCGCTATCAACCTCTTCCCTGACCAAGCCGCCATGGAGGCGTTCCAGGCGTTCTCCACGGAGAAGGCAGCCGAATCCGAGCAGTTGAAGCCAGGGGACCAAGGTCGCAGCGCCTGACCTCTACACCGAGGTCACCGCCCTGCTCTAGCCAGGGCGTGCACTCCGCGGACCGCGCAACGAGCCGAAAATAACCCAGTGCTATCGACGCCGTCGTGATCACGATAAGAGCCGTGGCAGCAGCCCCGACCCACACTCCGGCCGGACCCCAGTCGACCCCTACGGGAACCACAACCTCCAACTCGCCACCTCCCGCGGCTCAGCGGCAAGCGAAGTCTAGGGCGCGGTCCGACCCTGCCCCCGGGCTACGGTCGAGCACCGTGGACCTAACGCCCCACGGTCCCGTCGAGCTGGCCCCCTCATCCGCGAACTGGGGCATCTCCCGGGAAGAATGACCAACAACGGCAAAATAATCGGCCCCACGAGGAGGGTTCCATGCTTGAGGTCCCGACGATCGCCCATGTGACGCTGACGATCAGTGATCTCGACCTCAGTGTCCGGTGGTACGAACGACTCTTCGACATGAAGATGTTCATAGACAAAGGCCCTGGACCATTTCGCAGAGCTGTCTGGATTGTCGGAGGTCAAACCCTCGTCGGGCTCCACCAGTTTCCTGATCCCTCTGACACCCTACCTTTTGATGAACGTAGAATTGGTCTGGACCATCTGGCGTTCGCCTGTCGAAGTCGAAGTGACCTTGAGGCATGGAAGATCCGGCTCGACGAACTCGGAGTCGCCAACGGTGGCATCGTCGATGCGGATTACGGCTCTGCGCTGTCCTGCCGCGACCCAGACAACATCGCATTGGAATTCTACGTTCCGGACATTTAGACATTGCAGCGGTAGGCGGGCGAAATCGGAACTGGACTCCGCGAAGTTCGTACCCAAGCGTGACACCCCTACCGGTGGTCGGGACACCTCAATAGGGCTTGATCGCCTGTTCCTTTGGCGGGAAGATCTCGGATAGGGCTGTTCGGGCCAAACCCCCCGTCAGCTTCACAACGCCTTTGGAGCGAAGACAGCGAGGAGGACGAAGATGCGTGCCGACATCGTGCCCGGCGTGAATGACTTTCGAGCCTCAGTTGGCGCCCAGTGGACGTTCCTCTCCGACGCTGGCCGCAAGGTGCAGAAGGATCTCGACATTCAGGAGTACACGGATCCGCACGACGACCCTATGATCCCGCACACCCTGGTTCTCAAACCAGGACTCGTCATCCACAGTGTCTACAACGGCTATTGGTACTGGGGTCGGCCTTCGATTGAACAGCTTCGTCGTGATCTTTACGAGGTGACGCGAGAGATCCGACCTGATTGGGACCCGAGCGCCCCTGGGCTACGAGAGAACTGGGAGACCGGCGACCGGTCAATGCATTACGCATACAAAGAAGCGGACCTTCGTGCAGGACCTTGAGCACGCCGGAGTCTCAAAGCGGCCTCGATCCGATAGCCCCTGTGTGCCGAAGTGTCCCACCGACCCGGCGATCCGGGATGCTACGGGTCGGGCGGCTCAGAAGCTTCCTCTCGCGATGCGGGTCCGTTAGGTTCGCCAATCTGGAACGACGGAGTTCCACCAAGCATGGTCCACTTGATCCGGGGTCTGCGCTGCACATGCCAAGATGTGGTCTACGACCGGGGCTGGTAGTCGCACGCCATGGTCGCTCACGTAGTGGGAGAGACCTTCAGGCCAAAGGTAAGTCCCATCAGTAAGTTCTGCGCAACCATTCTCGCGGCCGCAGAATCGACAAGTGGAAATGCCCATCTGGATCCATGGGACTCTTCCACTGTCTAGGTATCTCGCGACGATGTCACGCTCCGTATCGTCCCAAGCGTCGTCGACAAACTCCCTGGGATCTGGCCATTCTGGTTCTTGCGTACTCTGCCAGTAGCCAATGAGAATCAGCGCATTCATGCACCAATAATGCCGCATCCACCGTGTCCCCGTCTCCGTCGAAGTGATCGCGCCGATGGCCTAATAAAGAGTCTGCCCTCGACATCTCGAGTGGCCCTTTCATATCGTGCCTCGCAGCAGCACCATCGATCCCAAACTGCCCCTTGACTTCCATGACGGGTGACCTGAGTCCCCATCGACAACTCTGCGATGTCGCTACAAGCAATGGCTGGGACTTGACCGCTTGAAGTCGCGCCGGGAGTGGCCACCGTTGAGGTGATGCTGGGTGTCATGGATGTGATGGGCTCATGGGCGCCGACCGGTTGCGGGGTCAAGGATTTCTGTCACCGCCCCGGCGGATTCAAAACGTGATCCTGCGGCCACACATTGAGCCGTCGAATGGCACACCACTGCGTTTAGGGCACCGGTTCCCGCCAGTGTCTGAATGCTTTGGTCGGCGACAATCGTGGCGGTTGTCGGATCAATCGGCACCGCTTGCCCAACGGAGGGGTCACCGGTGTCGTTGCCCACGGCCAGGCACAAGGAAATGGACGGACAGCTCACGGCCGTCAACATTGCCGCCCGCGCCGATATGGATCGATCGCTTTGGCCCTTTGACAGCTCGCCCGTTTTCGGGTCGATCGGTACAGCCACCGACGGTTGGCTGGCACCCCAACCCACCGCCAGACACACAGTGGTCGACGGACAGGCCAGGTCAACCAGAATGCCTTTATGGGTGACGTTTTGGACGCTTTGCCCACGCCGTATCGCTCCGGTGGCCGGATTCAGCGGTACGGCAACCCCGGCCGACCTTCGGGAGTTCTCCCCGACAGCCACGCAAAGGTTCGCCAAGGGACAGGCCACCCCTTCGAGTCCGACGCCACCCGTCCCCGGAATGGTCTGCACCCTCTGGCCGCGCAAGATGGCTCCTGTAGCGGGACTGAGGGCCACCACGACACCCGACCCGCTGGAGTCGTGTCCCACGGCGAGGCATTGTCTCCTTGACGCACATGCCACGCCGGACATGAAGATGCCCGAGATCATGTGGAGCTCTTGCCCACTGCGTACCATTGCAGTATCCGGGTTGAGCGATACCGCGATGCCCCTGGTTTCATTGGGATTTTCTCCCACTGCCACACAGACCGAACCGGATGGGCAGCTCACTCCGTTGAGGAACCCACTCGATCTAATCAGTTGGAGCGATTGCCCGGTCGAGAGGTCACCCGACACCGGATTTAGTGACGCCGCTGCCCCCGAGTTCTCGCTCGACGCCACGTTTCCGACGCCGATGCATTGGCTTGCGGAAGCACAGGCGACGCCGTTGAAGGTGGTCATCGGCATGAAATCTTGAGCGGTAGCGCTGGCCGAGGTCGTCATGAAGAGGGCTGACCCTGTTGCCAAGCCGACCAGAGTCAGCGCCAGCATCATGGAGCCAATTCGGATCGGCTCGGGTACAAAAGTTGGACATTATCTGGTAACCCCCTGTTGCCCGCAATGATCGAGAGTAGTGCCTTACGCGGCGTTGGTTCAAAGACGGGCACGATCACGTTGAACTTCCTTCGACGTGCAATAGGCCCTTGGCTTTATGGCCAAGGGCCTATTCGCGTGAGGGTCTCCGTCGTCCGAGGCAAGTCGTTGTTGTCTACACGCCCCTATGTGCCTGGCGGCACCCCGTCCCGGCGGAGTGGGGCACCCTTGAGGCGCGCGAGCCGTACAAGACAAGGTTGTCTACGCTGTTCGGTATGAGACTCTTCGGATATGACGTCGGCGATTCCCCCGACCTTCGCACCTTGGGGGAGGTTACGATCGTCCCGGATGATGCAGACGAGCTGCGTCGTATCGCGTCGTTCCTTTCAGATGTGGCGGATCTCCTTCAAGTTCACGGCGAAGCCTTCAGTCACGAGCACTTTCAAGATTGGATGAGTCAGCGGGGCGAGGACGGCGTCGACATAGACCTAATCGTTGCCCGATGATGAACCTTTAGGCATCAACTCACGAACGTCGGCTCTGCCCACCACGGCCACCGAGTATCCCAGTTGTGCCGCAGGGCCGCGCCCGAGTCCAGCGGTAGGGATGATCTGAAGTCGACAGACACCGAAGGATCGTGGGAGCTACTCCGTCGAGGCGTGTCAAGCTCGTCCCGATTCGAGCAGTATCCGCGCGGCCCGGTAGTCGATCACGACTGCTCCGAAGCGGGACAGGACATCTGACGCGAGCAGGCCTGCGATTTTTAATCCAGAGGCCGGAAGTCTCGCTACCAACTGAGGCGTGAGCGAAGTCGAACCGAGTGTCCAGCGACCGCTTTTCACCTCAGTCAGGTTCACTGGGCACCCAAAGGCCGCGGATAGATGGAGACTCCGATGTGCATTCACAAGATGAAGGGAGCTCGCAAGACGAGGCGAGATGTTGGAGACTGCTGCGCCGGTGTCGACGAGGAAAAGCTGTCTCCCAGACCCGTTGAGGCTAATCGGTGCGTAGGCCGCCACTCCGCCCTGTCGGGACACGACTGTAAGCTCGGCCTCGGCGCGTATGTTCTTCACGAACTGCGCCGGTGTCGGCGTCGAGGTGGGTCCTCGGACGACACCGTTGGCCGTCGGAGATGCGCTCTCGGCGGCCCCTAAGCTCACCGTCCGTGCCTGATAGTCGATGCGGATGGAGCCGAACCGGCTCAGCACGTCTGAACCGATTACCCCGGCTAAGGGCTGGTTCGGCTCGAGGTTCGGCAGTGAAGCGTTGAAGACGACCTGCGGGCGTAGGGCGAGCCCGCCCACTGACCAGCTCGGAAGTTGCTCGGGAACTACCGCCCCGCTGCAAGCGATGCCTACGGCCTGTTCGGGTGCTCCGACCTGGTGCAGGTTGAATCGCCGTGAGAGCTGCTTGTCGATCACCGAGAACGAAGAGCCGGAGTCGATCACGAAAGGGAAGGGCCCAGCTCCATCGATACACGCATTGACGAGCACTGCAGCGCCAGTGTCGATGCGAACGATCCTTACTGCCAGGACCGACGGACGGCCAACTGCAGGCTGGGAAAGCGCGCACCCTGAGGGCTCGATCTGTCGAGACGATCCGACGGCTGTCGACCCCGTGGTGCCTTGGCCCGTTGTCGCCGCAAAGGAGACCTCTCCCCGCGTGGTGGAGGCGAGAACAAGAATGGCCAATGCGATCAAGAATGAGCGGAACACACCATCAGTCTGCCTGGTGAACGTGCCTAGTGTGTTGGCCCAGCAAGATTGCTACCGCCTTCCACCCGAACTGGGACACCTCGCCCGGCCTGGGGAGAGGAACCTACAACTTGGTGGTGGTCTCAGCAGCCAGGCGTTCAGGGATCCCCAAGCCCACACAACGAGGTTGCCCACGGAGCACACGACGCCTACCCGGCGTTCAATCTGTCGACGATCAGCGTCGCTGCCGCCGGACAGGCCTTTGTGAATCCGAGGAAGGGACCAAAGTCACGGGACGCCGCGAAGCCGGAAAAGTACAGGCCCGGAACGGACGACTCGAAGTTCTCGTCGAGCGCTGGGAACCCATCGACAACGGCAATGTCCGAGACTACGGGACGTAGGTAGGGAACATTCGCCAGTTCGGCCTTGTACCCAGTGGCAAAGATCACCCGGTCCACACTGAGGCGCTCACCGTTCGAAAGTGTCACCACCGTGGCTCGGGGTTCAGCAATTGCTCCGATGACCTCTGCGTTGGGCCAGAGGTGGAAGCGGTCACCGGTCAAGCGGGGAGAGAGCCACCACTCAAGCGTCAAGCGACCGACTTCCCAGAACCTTCGCGCGATTTGCTCCTGGTCTGTCCGTGAAAGGGACCGCCACCACCCCGGGATCCTGATTGTGGCGTCCATGTAGTCGTCAACGAAACGCCAGCTCACGCGCTTGAAGCGCGGGACGTCGTGACGGTGAACAATGTCCACGCGCTCGACGTCGTGCTCGCCGAGAAGTGCAGCCCACTCATAGGCACTCTGGCGGCCGCCAACGATCAACACTCGCTGTCCAGCAACTTCGTCAAATCGAACAAAGTCGCTCGTGTGCGAGCCCAGGCCCGCGGGCAGCGCTGCGGCCCATTCCGGAACGTGAGCGAAGTATCCGATACCCGGAGCTGCGACGACCCGTTCAGCGCCGATCTGCGATCCGTCTTCGAAAGACGCCACGAACTGTGCATCGCGCTTTTCCAGGGCTGACACGAACTGATCACGAATGGTGAGCTTCTTTTGCACCTGAAACCACGTTGCATAGTCGAGGAAGACGCCAATTGGAATCGGATCCAATTCGGTGGGAAGGAGCCCTCGTTCTTCGACGAATGCCTCGAAGGTATGCATGCCCGACGCATCGAGATGCCAATCGACTCCTGATCTGAGGAACATGCCAGCGGGCATATGGTCGGTCCAAAAGCCCAAGGGGTGGCCCACGACGACGGTGTCGATACCGCGTTCCCGTGCTCGAGCCGCAACCGCCAAGCCGTATGGCCCCGCACCCACTACCAACAACGACGTCGTATCCATGACTTCATTGTGACGCCTCTTCACATGTTTGGTCACATGCTCCATGTGGGGCGGTCTGAGGACACCCGTCGTCCAGGGCGACAACGAGCGCCCCTCGGCATAAATCGTGTAGGCGGTCGCCATCAGGGTCCGGGTCTGGCGGGCGTCCGGTGCGAGAAGGTCTACGACCATTTAGGGGCACGACTTCCAGGCATTTCGCTACCATTCGTCCGTGGGCCCCTTAGCGATTTGTGACGGCTGCAGCCCCGACCAGCGTGGTGGGATCTCCACCACCCCTGTTCACCACCAGTATCGAGCTGGGATCGGGGCTCTTTCTCACCGATCGAGGGTGGCAGGTTCTGCCCGCCTGGCTCTTCTCCTTGGGTGGTATCCATGACCCAGCCAAGGTCCTTGCTGTCGCTCCGTCTGACATGTACATGGCGCCCGTCACGCACGCGGGCACCTCGCCCGCCCAACTTTCAGTGACCGTTGGGGTCGGCGGTCGGCGCATCATCGCGAACTTCGCAGGAGCTAGCTCCGGCACCGGACCCTGCACCGCCAGCTACACGCTCTCTGTCAAGGAGTCCAAGCAGGCAGTGGCGGTGGCTGTGATCCCACACCCACATGGCGAGAACGGTGGAACGGTGGTGGCGTGCACCGCCGAGGCGCACCTGCGGCACGCGACGGCGGAGCTGAGGGCACCACTCGGCGCTCGGGTCGTCGTTGATGCCAGTACTGAGGGCGCGGTCTCGGCCACACCTGCCTGACTACCTTCCCATGCCATATTTGGACTGCGACTGCCTGCCCCACTTGTGCGAACTGCGCTAGGCCCCCCCAAAGCTCTTCCCTGCTCCTTGACCCGCCTCGCGTCTCGGGTGGCTGTGAGGCGTGGGCTTCGGGGGGTGCGTGGCGGTTTGGTGCCGCCTCGTGTGCCCCGCCCTGCCTTCTCGTGTGTAGCCGCTGCAGTGACACAAAAAAAGGCGAGGCAGGCCGAAGCGGCGGGAACCCGGACAAAGGGCAGGAAGGGACGCCGGGAGCGAGGGAGGCCGACCCCGAGGGAGGCCGACCGACCGAGCACCTTGGGAAGGGACTGAGCAGCTCGGGACTACCCTGCGACAACGTGGAGCCCTTTCGTCCTTCCGACCCGATTCAGCGGCGTTGATCACTCGGGACCGAGGGGGCGGGGGCGTTGGCATCTTCGCTCAGGAGGGGGCGATGCTGGCGCCGTCGGGACCGGCGGGCCACTGCATGGAGCCAAGCGAGTAGCGGCCGCGTCGGTGCGGCACGAGTTGGGAACCCCGTGTGGTCGTGCGAGAGGCACGCAGAAGGACTCCTGGGGCAAGGCGAGTGGTGTGAAGGTTGAGGATCGCGGCGGCGTGACCTCTGCCCTGGTCCGGCCCTTGGGGACAAGGGCTCGGCCTAGATGATGTACTAGGGGGGATGACCGTGAAGGAGGAGTCAGATGAACCAGGCGTCAGACGCCGAGGCCGTCCTCGGTCATTGACGAGAGAGCAGATCGTCGAGGCTGCGGTGAAGCTCACCGACGAATCGAGTCTCGACGATGTCTCCATGCGGTCGTTGGCGAACGAACTGGGCGTTCCAGTCATGACGATCTACAACTACGTCGCCAGCAAGGAGGCCCTCAACGAGTTGGTCGTCGACCATGCGCTGCGTCCGGTGGAGGTGCCTCCCCCAGAGGCGGGACCGTGGGAGGAGCGGATGCGCCAGCTTCAGCGCAGCGCCCGAGGAGCGATGCGCCAGCACCCGGGCCTCTCGTTCAGCCGTCATGGCGGCGGCAGCAGGGAGGCCATGCGACTGGCCGAAGAAGCGATGTCGATCCTTAACGTTGGGGGATTCGCTCCGGGCGAGGCATCGATGGCGTTCGCCACACTGTTCACGTTCATGCTCGGACAGATCGAGCTTGACGTTCTATCCGATTCGATGGGTGGTGGAGGGGAAGCGACCTTTGAAAGTGTGACGTCTAGCGCTGATCTGTCCCGAGACGAGCTCTTTGAGATCGGGTTGGACGCCGTGATCGCCGGTATCAACCTGAACATGGGCAGGCGGGGTAGTGAGCGGCGAGGTCGCATCAGGGGCACGTAGGCCAGAAGATCATCTTCGTCCCGAAGGTCGCCTCCAGACGCTTCGCCTTACAGCTTGAGACGTAGTGGCAGCTCCACCAGGCGGCGAATCAAGAGGCTCTTGTGGTGGTGTAGGTCCTCCGCCGGCACGTCGAGTTCAAACCGAGAGGTCCGAGCGAGGAGCTGCTCGAAGGTCACTCTCGCTTCGAGCCGCGCGAGCGGGGCTCCGATGCAGAGGTGAATGCCCCACCCGAAGCCGAGGTGGCGGCGCGGGGCGCCGCGTTCCACGTCGATCGATTCCGGGCTCTCGAAGGCAGACGGATCGTGATTTGCCGCGGGCCAGATCAGCACCAACCGAGCCTCGGCGGGGAGACTGACGCCGGCGAGTTGTGTGTCCCGGGTCACCCGGCGGTAGTGCCCCCGAAAGGGTGGGTCGACACGACAGGCCTCCTCAACGAACGACTCCACCAGCGCGGGATTCGCTCTGAGTCGCTCCTGAAGCGCCGGGTCTCTGGCCAGAATCGAGACGCCGGTCCCAATGAGGCTGGTCGTGGATTCGCTTCCCGCTGACACTAACAGCAAGAGGATGATGAGGGCCTCCAGGTCGTTCAACTCACCGGACTTGACGGCGTCGGCGCACAGCCCGATCACGGTGTTTTGATCGGAACTTATTGCGGCACGTGCTTGCCCATAGGCGTCCGCGACAGGGCCGAGGTCGCCAATGATCTCTTGGATCTCGCGGCATCGTTCCTCAGACGCGAACCCGCTGATCTGTTCGCCCGACGCATAACCGAAGTCCCGGACGAATTCGGCCGCCTCGTCGGGCAGGCCGAGCAAGCGCGACAGCACCACAGCGGGCAGTGGGATCGCGGCCTGAGTCATCCACTCCATCGCACCGACCTTCAGGTGTGGGTCGAGGAGGTCGTCCACCAGCGCCCTGACCTCGGTCTCTCTCTGTTCGATGGAGCTTCGAGTGAACAGCCGGCTCAGCGCCTTGCGTTGGCGGCCGTGATCCGGCGGGTCGGCGGTGGCAAGCACCATCGGAACGTCGAGGTCCTGCACCATATCGCTACTGACTGACCAGAGCTCAGGGCGGCCGTTCCGGTCGAGGTGTAAGAACTTGATGGTGTCGCTCGAATAGGTTGCCGGATCGGCGATCACTTCTTGAATGAGACTCATGCGGGTCACGAGGTACGTGCCGGCCCCCTCGACCTCGTGCACGGGATCAAGCTCTCGGAGCTGTGCGTAGTACTCGTAGGGCTCCTCGACCACCGCTGGATCGAATAGCGGATCAACGACTGTCACGGTGCCTGAGTAGGACGGCTCATTTCCGTACAGATTATTGAAATACGCGGGACTGCGCAAGTTGGCGCGAGGGTCAGGGGTGTGTCCCCCAGCAGGCCGGTCCTGGCGAACCGCTGTTGGCCCCAGAGCATCGAGGAGATACTCACCTCAACGTGTGAACATGGGCCCGACGAGGGCCTCTTCGTAGGCCTCCATTCCATCGGTCGACGCTGTCGCAAAAGCGTTGCTCCACTCTTGCGCTTCGTCGTCGGTACCCGCTGCCATGCGATCCTACCCTCCCTGCCCGAGCGCAATCCTAAGCGTGAACAGTGCTCCCGCTCCCGGCGTTCTCGGGCATCCGATAGATCGTCAGCGGTGCCTTAGGCGGACCGTCGCTCACGTAGCCAGCGGCTCGCAAATAGCGAGCCATTGGCGCTGACCGATGGAGCGCTCGGGGTACTCGGCCATGGTCCAGACTTCAGGATTCGGCTCTGCAGATCATTCCCCTTTGCGCGACCAAGGGCTCCAAGTGGTGGAACGTTGCCGGTCACGGCATTAGCATCGCCCCCGATGGTCGCATCGAGGCGGGCCGACGAGCGATGGCGGCAGTATGTCCCCCTTCTCATCGGCGCAGCGATCCTCATCGTCGCGGGTATCGAGATCATCCTGACCGCCCACAGCCAACTTGGGAACTCCCAGGTGGGGCAGGACACCCAATGGCAATACAACGACGGCGTCGCTCTCTCCGCCGGCCATTCCCCCTACCTCGATTGGCGGTTCACCTACCCGCCACCCGACGCCCTTTTGTGGGCGCTTGTCGCGAAGATCGCCACCCTTCACACCGTGGTGGTGGTGGAGGCTTACCTTCAGCCCGCGCTCATCACCGCCATGTTGTGCGGCGCGTGCTACCTGGCGATGCGAAGCCCCCTGTGGCTTGTCGCAGGCTCCCTCACCTCGATAGCCGTGTTGAGGAGCGACACCGTTGTCAACTGGCTCTGGGTTGAGAACTCCTCGACTCTTCTGGCATCCGCCACCGTGGTGATGCTCGCGGCGCTCTACCGGAAACGGTGGGGATGGTTCGCACTGGTGCTGGGTTTGACCATCCTGGTGAAGCCTCTGCTTGCTCCCTTCGCCGTGATCCTGTTCGTCTCCCGTCGTTGGCGGGAGCTGATCTTCTTGGTGCTCGGAGTCGGGATCGTCGTCGCTGCCACACTTCCGATCGTCGGCAGCTTCAGCCAGTTCACGACCGCCTCGCACCGGATACTCGGCGGATCCGATCTCGTTGGCCCGATCGGGTCGATGTTCAACGAGTCACTGGTGGCTATTGGCGTGACCCAGCATCTCTCTCATGGGTTGGTCGACTTCCTGCGCGTCTGCTGCGTCGGGCTGGCGATCGCCGCTGTATGGCGGGCGTGGCGGTTTCGCCTGAACGATCCGGTAGAACTCTTCGCGGTCGCCAACGCCTGTTACGCGGCGGGGATGCTGGCCGGAGCTCTCTCGGAGGTTCACTACGAGTACGCCACTGCGGCCGGAATGATCCTGATCCTGGCTCGCAGCCCCAGCCTGCTCGCCCGGGCGCTGATCGTTGCTGCCTCGGTGTGCGCCCTCTTCTCGTCGCCGTTCTTCGGCTTCGGAGGGTCCATTTTGGCTGGACAGCTTCGCTTCGTGCTGTACGAGGCTTTTCTGCTGCTGGGTTCGGTAGCGGCGGTTTTCGGCGCCCGAGTGTCTTCGACAGAATCCCAACGGGATCGCGGACCGGTGGCGACTTCCGTTAGCATCCGGCATATGGCGACGAGTGGTCGTTCCTCCCTGCGAATCGGGATCGCCGTGGTCGCGTACAACGCCGAGTCGACGCTCGTTGGGACCCTGGACCGCATCCCGGCCGAGTTCCGGAGCCGCATCTCGGAGATCATCATCTGCGACGACGCCAGCCACGACGCCACCTTCGAGATTGCTCAGGCCTGGGCCATGGACCACTGCTCCCTGCGGACCCATATCGTCCGTCACCCGAAGAACCTGGGCTATGGGGGAAACCAGAAGGTCGCCTACGACCTGGCGATCGATCACGGCCTCGATGTGGTCGTACTTCTGCACGGCGACGGTCAATACGCACCCGAGTTCCTTCCCGAGATGGTCGCTCCTTTCGAGGACGGCGGCTGTGACGCCGTGTTCGGCTCTCGAATGCTGATCAAAGGCGCAGCTCGGCGTGGGGGAATGCCCCTCTACAAGCGCGTAGGCAACACGTTGCTGACTGCGTTCGAGAACCGGATGCTCGGCACGCGGCTCTCCGAGTTCCACTCCGGATACCGGGCTTACACAACCGACATTCTCCGCCAGATCCCGTTGCGGGCCAATAGCGATGGATTCAATTTCGACACGCAGATCATCCTTCAGGTGCTCGACGTCGGTGGGCGCATCAAGGAGATCCCGATACCCACCTTCTACGGTGACGAGATCTGCTACGTGAACGGAATGAAGTACGCGAAGGACAGCGTCCTAGACGTGCTTGCTTACCGGCGCGCATTGCGAGGGCGAGGGACCACCCCGTGGATACCGCAGCGGAGCCGACCCTTGGTAATTGAGCCTGATGCTCCACCGCAGGCGGTGTGAACTGCGCGGGCTTCCTGGAGGCTCTGACCTGCCCCCATGGTGGCGCATTGGGCTAGGGCACCCCTAGCCCCAAGGCCCCTCTCGTTCTTCCCGGGGAGCCGAGTACGGCTTCCTGCCCTAAGCGCCTGGTCGCCCTTCCCAACGTGCTCGGTGGGTCTTCCACAGGCGGACTCCCGACAGCGATGGTGTCCGGAACCTTCGACCTTGTGCGCGGTGCGACCCTCAGTCCACGATCTCTATATGTCGACGCTGTACGCGACCTCGGGCGAAACTCATCCGGCCGAATGTCCGATGCGGCTGGGAACGTCGCTGTGTGGGCGAACCCGGATTGAAGAGAATCTGATTTTGCTCCCCGACCTCGTCAACCGGGACGTGACTATGCCCGAAGACGACGAGATCGGCGTTCGGGAATCGACGGTACAAGCGTCTGGCCCTGCCCTTCGTTGCGCCGCCATCATGGACAAGTGCTATACGAACTCCTCCCAGTTCGAGCATCCGAGTCTCCTGCAAGATTCCCACGAGGTCATGGTCGTTGTTACCGAGCACTGCATAGGTGTCGACCATGGCCCCTAGTTCCTCAAGAGCTTCTCGTGACGTGACATCTCCGGCGTGGAGCACGACATCCGCTTTGGCCACAGCACGAAGTACCCGACCTCCTACGGCATCGAGCCCAGCTGAGAGATGGCTGTCTGAGAGGACCACCACCTCCATTTCGGGAAGCTTGCCGGTTCACGTCCTAGGAGTCAACCCTGCCGTCGGCCGCTTCGGCCTGCCTTGCCTTCTTTTGTGTGTGGCGCTGCAGTGGGGACGGAGGGATTCGAACCCTCACTGGAGGCGGTTTAAGCGCCCTGCCTCTGCCGATTGGGCTACGCCCCCGTTAGCTGTACTTCTGCGTGACACCGGACCCTTCGGTGACACCGGATCATAAGCCACCCGCTACAGCGGCGAGGAGTGACACCCGGTACGCTGGCGCCGTACCCCGATCCCGCGTGCTACGTCGTGTCCCCGAGCACCGTCCGTCGCCCCGCTCTGGGGCCGTGACCCTCATGGGCTACGCGTTGCTCGTAGCCGGCGCCATGGCGCTGTCGGCCTGGCAAGCACAGCTGACCCGGGACTCATCCGCAGCGCACTGGATCGTTGCGCTGGTGATTGTCGCCGCCACCGTGGTGGCGATCGTCATCGGGCGCGGTCGCCAGCGCCAGACAGCACGTGCCTGGGTTGCCGGGAGTGTACGGGCCATACGGGCGTGGCGATCGCAGTCGGTTGGCGCGGTCGTCTCCGCTATCGTCTGGACCGTCTTGATCGTCGGCGTCCTCGCCTGGGACCTGGCGAGTTTCATCGTCCATTCTCCGAGAGTTCCGACGCTCAGCTACTTCATTGGCCATGTCACCCGCTACGAAGTTGGCCGTGGCCTGTTGTTCGCCCTCTGGCTCGGCGTCGGGTCGTACCTCGTCTCGGCATGGCGACGCAAGGCGCCGCACTGATGGTGGCAGTGATAGAGCCGGGGAGCGTGGTCTGGTTGGCGCTTGTCGCCGGCGTGGTGGCGTGGCTGGCGGTCCTCGCTCTGGTCCCAGGGACCTTCGTCGGTCCCAGGCGGGTGATCCACTGGCTCCTGTCGTCGTGGCCGCCGCGCCTGGTGGTCCTGGCCGCCTGGGCGGCGGCCGGGTGGCACATATTCTGCCAACGCCCCTGACGCTGTTCTCTCGACGGACTTGGCGCTAGGCGGGATCGCCGGAGGGGAGCGGGCGGTGTTGCTCCCAGACGGAGAGCTCCCGATCCCGTGGACCGTCGACCACGCCGGTCCGGGGCCCGAAGACCATGGTCGATCGATTGCGTGTGTCCCACGTGGGCCAGACGCCGAGCCCGTCGTGCGATGGATCGCCCGAACGGGCAAACGACAGCCAGGCCCGCTGCATCTGCGCCGACAGCACCTGCACCTGGGCACCATCGCCGGTGAAGAACCGCACCGCCGGCAGGTCGACGGCGCCGAAGACAAACGGCAGTTCCAGGCCATGGCACGAGCCCAGCATTCCGCCGAAGGCCGGCGACTCCCACTCGAAGAGGTAGACGTAGGTCGGGTTCCCGCAGGATCCGTGAGCCGCGGCCAACCGGAGACTGGGCCATCGGAAGGCGCCGTCGCTTCCCATCGCAACCGTCAACGAGCGCGCATCGACTGCCTCCGACCGGTTCGCCCGGGCGAGTCGATACCCCTCCAGGAGCTCTTGGCTCGGCACGTCCGGGGCGGCGAGGGCCGCCCAACGCAGCACTCCAGCCTCGTCGTCTGCCAGCAACTCTGGCCGGCCGATTCCGAAGAGCGTCAACTCGTCGCGGTTCGTGCCAATCAGAAGTTCAACGTCAGAAGCGGAACCGCCCTCCACCGCCTCCAGCGGGTCGCGGGGCAAGAAGACGCCATCGACCACGGGAAGGAACGGCAGGGGGATCAGGCCCGGGTCCGGCTCTCCCTTGGCGATCACCTCGGTGGCGGCCACAAGTTCGGAGAAGGGGACCGAGCACAGCGTCTCGCGGGTGCACTCCGACACTCCCAATGCAACGGCGAGGCGACTGGCGGCGCGTTCTGCCTCCGCGAGGGAGTGCACGTGCACTCCGCCGCTCTGCACGACAGCCCGACGAAAGAGTCCTGCGGCGGAGGGAGCACCCATCAGCGCGGCGATGCTGAACCCGCCGGCGGACTCGCCGAAGATGGTGATCCGCTCGGCGTCACCTCCGAACCGCGCGATGTGGTCCCGCACCCAGCGTAGGGCCGCCACCTGGTCGTGCAGGCCCCAGTTGCCGACGAAGCCACCGGGGTCACGTAGAGCTCCATGGCCGAGGAACCCAAGCGCGCCCAGGCGATAGTTGATTGTGACGACGACGACGTCACCGTTGCGGACCAGCTGGCCCCCCCGATAGAGGAAGACCGAGCCGCTCCCCGAGGTGAACCCGCCGCCGTGGATCCAGACCATGACCGGTCGTCCGCGCTCCTGCCCCCCCGTGTGGTCCATAGGAAGCTCAGGGGTCCAGACATTCACCGAGAGGCAGTCCTCGCTCAGCGTGTGGCCGGTCCCGGGTTCAGAGGGTCGGGCGAATCCGTCGGTCGCCTCGGCCTGGGGAGCTATCGGTCCGAAGGTGGACGCATCGCGCACGCCGTCCCAGGGCACCGGTGGAAGAGGTGGGCGCCACCTGAGGTCCCCTTCGGGAGCACGGGCGTAGGGAACTCCAAGAAACGCCCACTGATCGCCCTGCCACACCCCTCGGACCCGTCCGCCGGCAACCGTTACGACACCGTCCACGGGAAGCACCATATGGAGTGTGTCCTATGGTGGTCAACCACAACCGAGTGTGTCTGCTCGACCGATCGACCCCACGATCGCGCATGCCGGCGCATGGTCGAAGGCGATCGCCACGGCAGAGGGGTTACTGTTTTAGGGTGCCATCAGTGCCTTGTCGGAACACTGCATGCCGAACGCGCCGTGCTCCAGCTGCCCGTGGCGCACTCTTCGTCGCCACAGTCGCGCTCGCGAGTTTTACCGCCACGGCCGCTGGCGCTACTGGTGCCTCGACACAGACGACGACACCGGGACCAGCCCCCAACCAATCGCAGATCAACTCGTCGCAGTCGCAGGTGGCCACGATTGAGGCGCAATTGTCACAGGAGGAGCAGCAGACCTCGGCGCTCGACAACCGTTACGACACGGCCGTCCAGAATCTTCAGGAAGCGCAGAACGCCCTGCAGACGATCGACGCGTCGATCGTCCGCACCAAGGCTGCCGTGTCGGTGGATCGCAAGCACGTTGCCAACGACGCCATCAAGGCTTACATCTACGGCACGCCACAATCGAACTTCGCCTCACTGTTCTCGTCCTCCGCCACACTCGGTGACGCGCGCACCCAGTACGTGCAACAGATCGTCGGCGACCTCGACCAGGCACGGACCGCCCTCGAGACCACTCAGTCGCGCCTCATGAACCAGCAGGCGCAGGAGAAGGGGCTCGCCGCGCAAGCACAGTCCCAGGCCGATCAGGCCAAGGCGCTGGCCGTGGCCAACCAACAGGAGGCTTCAACCACAAAGGCCACGCTGAACCAGGTTCAGGGTCAGCTCGCGCAGGAAGTCGCCCAGGCCGCAGTCGAGGAGGCGCAACAAGAGGCCGCGAAGGCGGCGGCGGCGGCCAGTGCGGCACAGGCCCAGCGGGCCGCGGCGGCGGCCCAGGCGGCGGCGGCAGTCGCCCAGTCGGTGGGGGGAGATGCCAGCGGCGCCGCGGCGACCGTGGCGGCCAACCAAGCGTCCGGCGCGTCCGGTAGCAGTGCCGGCGGCGATCCCGGCGGCGATCCGGGCGACGATCCGGGCGGCTCCTTCACTGGCACCATCAGCGGGACCGGATCGGGCACCGCGCAACAGATGGCGGCGGTCGATGCGGCGGAGTCCCAGCTCGGGGTCCCCTACGTCTTCGGCGGGGCAAGCCCGTCGGAGGGCTTCGACTGCTCCGGTCTCGCCCAATGGGCCTGGGCCCAGGCCGGGGTGTCCATCCCCAGAACGACCGAGACGCAGTGGCCCGACCTCGCGCATGTCTCGCTCAGCGCACTCGAGCCTGGCGACCTGCTCTTTTACTACAACCTGGACGGTGACGACGAGGTCGATCACGTGGTGATGTACGTCGGGTCGGGCCCGTACGGCACCGACACCATCATTCAGGCTCCGTTCACCGGCGCGACGGTCTCGTACTCGCCGATCTTCACCGAGGGGCTCATCGGAGCAGGTCGACCGTAGGTTCGTCTCCCTCGCCGGGTACCCGACTCGTAACGCGGCATCCATCGGTGGAGAATAGGTGGATGAACCGGCGCGAGGAGGATGCCGACTCGCCCGCGTTGGCGCCGGGGGGGTCCCGGCTGTCGCTGTCCCTCGTGATCCCCGCCTACAACGAGGGTTATCGCCTGGCTGCGGGCTTCTCCCGGCTGCGCGACGCCGTCGCGTCCGGCGCCATCGACCCCGGGAGCACGGAGTTCGTCGTGGTGGACGATGGCAGCACCGACGACACGTCCGAGCAGGCCGCCGCTCTCTTTGCCCCCTTTCCCCACGTGCGGCTGATCCGACTGCCCGAGAATCAGGGCAAGGGCGCCGCCGTCCGGGCCGGCGTGGCGGTTGCCTCCGCTCCGAGCATCGCCTTCGCCGACGCCGACATGGCCATCGACCCGGCGCAGACCCCCAGGTTCCAAAGTGCCCTGGGCGGGGCGGATCTGGCCATTGGCTCGCGCGCCGCGTACGGCGCATCGGTCGACCGCTCCAGCTTCCGGCGGTCGATGATGAACCGCATCTTCAGCAAGCTCGTCAACGCCTTGACCAGCGTGTCGCTCAACGACACCCAGTGCGGTTACAAGGCCTTCCGGGCACCCGCCGCCAAGCTGCTCTTCCACTGCACGGTCACCGAGCGATTCGCCTTCGACGTCGAGATACTGGCCCTCGCTCGACGCCTGGGGTTGCCGATCGCCGAGGTTCCCGTGCGATGGTTACGGGTGAAGGGAAGCCGGATTCGGCCGTGGAGCGATGCCCGCTCCATGACCCGTGACGTGCTCCGTGCCGGACGGGGTGCGGCGTCGGTCCCGGCTGTTCCCGCCCTGGCCGTCACGTTCCCCGACCGGCGGGGCCCCGATGCGTCGTCGTCGCTCGAGGCTCTCCGGCGTGGGCTCGCCCCCTGGCTGCCCGTGCTGCCCCGGGGCGACCGAGGCATCCTGGTGCTGTGCCCGATGATGGACGAGCTGAAGGTAGCGGAGACGGCCGCTTCCGTATCCGCTCGCTACGACGGAGCCGTGCTCGAGAGGTCGGCGGTGACGTTGGCCCAGCTGTGCAGCATGGCCCCGCTGGCGCTGGCGTGGCGCGAGGACGCCGCCGGGGTCGACGTGCCCCCCACGCCGCCGACGCTGGCCGCCGGCAAGAGCTGACCGGTCAGGAGGCAGGCCGGTGCGGACGAGCCGGGTGGAGCGGCGGCCTCAGGACGTCAACCACTCTCTGGCCAGCTCGGGCTCCCGCACCGCCCACTCCTCGGAGGTGATGGCATAGCGCACGTGGTCCTCCCACACACCGTCGATCTCCAGGAATCGCTCGGCGATCCCTTCCTGGCGGATGCCGAGTTTCTCGACCACCCGTCGACTGGCGGTATTCCTCGGGATGATGGAGATCTCCACCCGATGCAGCGAGATGGTTTCGAAGGCAAACCGCAGCGTGACCACGACCGCTTCGGGCACAAATCCTCGGCCGGCCAGGGACTCGTCGATCCAGTAGCCGATGGAGGCACTCTGAAACGGTCCCCGCTGAATGGACGAGAGCGTCACCTCTCCGGCGAAACGCTCCCCTACGAAGATACCGAACCCGTAGCCCGTCCCCAGATGCCGCTCCCTCTCGCGGATGCCACAGCGGGCCGCAAAGCTCGCCCTGTCCTCCGATGGGATCGGTGCCCCCTTGGGGCGTGGCTCCCAGCGCAGCAGCCAGGCGCCGCACCGGGTGCGCACCTCGTGCCACTCGTCAAAGTCGTTCTCCGTGAGCGGACGCAACACGACCCGTCGTCCGTGGAGCTGCAGCGGAGCGTGGCGAACCGACCTGGCGGCACTCATCCTTCAATGACCTCCCTCAGCGCGCCGAGCAGCGTGACGACGTTGCGGCGACGCGCCGTGTGGCCCATACAGCCGATGCGCCATATCTGCCCCGCGAGGTGCCCGGCGCCGGCGCCGATCTCAATGCCGTAGCGGTCGAGGAGCAGCCGGCGGCAGTCGGCCTCGGTCATCCCGGCGGGCAGGCGGTCGGGTACGTGGACGGTCGTCAGCTGTGGCAGGCGGTGCCCGGCCTCGGCAAAGAGCGTCAGTCCGAGCGACTCGAGACCGTCCTGCAAGAGTCGGCCGCACTCAGCGTGGCGAAGACGCACCGAGTCGATGCCCTCGTCGAGAACCGCTCCCAGACCGGCGTGAAGCGCGCCGATCATCGTGACCGGTGCCGTGTGGTGGTACACCCTTCCGCCCTCACCCCCCTCCTGCACGTAGCGCGACAGCAGATTGAGATCCAGATACCAACTCGATGGACGCTCAACCATACGCTCGCGGGCGCGCGCCGATATCGTCAACGGGGCGAGGCCCGGAGGTACACCCAGGCACTTCTGGGTCGCGCTGTAGGCGACATCGACGCTCCATGTATCGACCGCCACGGAGATTCCCCCCAACGAGGTCACCATGTCCACCAGGAGAAGGGCCTCCCCCTTCCCCGCTCCCAACGGCGCAATCTCGTTGCGCACGCCGGTCGACGTCTCGGCGTGCACCACCGCGATGATCGAAGGACTCGAGTGGGCCGAGAGAAGCGCCTCGGGCTCGATCGGCTGCCCCCACGGAGCGTCGACCCTGGTCACCGCCGCCCCCACACGTTCCGCCACCTCACACATTCGTTGGCCGAACACACCATTGACCCCGACCACGACCTGGTCGCCGGGCCGCACGAAATTCACGAAGGCGGCCTCCATGCCCGCCGAGCCGGTGCCGCTCACCGGCAGCGTCAGTGCGTTCCTCGTTGCGAAAACCTGGCGCAGGCGCTCGTTCGTGGCATCGAGGATGGCCAGGAACTCGGGGTCGAGGTGCCCCAGCACCGGAAGGGCGAAGGCCGCCATGACCTCGGGGTAGGGATTGGAGGGACCCGGGCCCATCAGCAGGCGGTCGGATATCGGCATCGGCGCATCGTGGCAGGTCCACCCTCACCTGCGCCAACGCGCCCTGCTCGCACAGCACCGTCCGGTAGATTGCCTGCGTGGAACGGGTCCTCTTTGCACACCGGGTCCTTCCCGCCCCCCGTCCGGACGTCGCCCAGGATCCGGGCCCGTTCTCCGAGTGGGTCCTGCGCCGTGAGCTGCGCCGCCCGCCGGTGGGAAGGCCGCAGCCCGAGCCGCTCCACATGGTGATGGTGATGGCCGGGGAACCGCCCCCCGAGACGGTTCGCACGCTGCACGCGCTGCAGCAACAGACCGCCACCCAATGGTCGCTCACCGTCGTCGTCCGGCGCTCCTGGCAGGTCGCCTTCACCGCCCTCCTCACCGTATCGGGGCTCCAGCGCTCCAGCCGGCGCGTCAGGGTCGAATGCGCCGAGGACACGTCCCCGGCGCATCACATGCTCGACCTCGGGCTGACCGCCGCCCGCGGCGCACACCTCTCGTTGCTCTTTCCGGGTGATCTCTGGGCGCCGGATGCTGTGGCGCAGCTCTCCGGCCGCCTCTCGCCTCGCACCGTGGTCTATGCCGACGAGGATTCCGTGGCGGCGGACGGCACTCACGTCGATCCTCGGCTCAAGCCGGTCTACTCACCTGAGTTTCTCCTCTCGTCCTCCTATATGGGGAGACCCCTGGCCATCGGTTCGGATCTCACGCGCCAACTGACGTCGGCGACCGACGACCTTGCGCTGGCGGAACACGACCTGGCGTTGCGCTCCTGCGAGCTCGCGGACGAGGTTGTGCATCTCCCCGAGGTTCTTTGTCATCGACTCGTCGCTCCTCCCGATACGCCGAGTCCCGGCGGCCACGACGTGCGCCACGTCGAGGCCGCGGTGCAGCGCAGGGGGGAGGCGGCGGAGGTGTTGCCAGGCCCCGCGAAGGGCACCTATCGGATCCGGCGCCGCTCGTCCGGCGAGCCCACGGCAACGGTCATCGTCCCCTTTCGCGATGAACCCCGGCTCCTGCGCACGTGTATTGAGTCAATTGACGCGACGCACGAGCGACGAAGGTTCGACTTCGTACTGGTGGACAACGACTCCGTGCAACCCGAGACGCTCACGCTGGTGGAACGTCTGGCCCGGCGGGACGACGTCACGGTGCTGAGGGACGATCGACCGTTCAATTGGTCGGCGCTCAACAACACCGCCGCCAAGGTTGCGACCGGTGATGTGCTGATCTTCCTCAACAACGACATTGAGGCACGTGACGCGGGCGCCATCGACGTCCTCTCGGCACAGGCCGTGCGGCCGGGGATCGGCGCGGTCGGGGCACGTCTGGTCTACCCCGATGGACGTCTGCAGCATTGCGGCGTGGTGATAGGCCTCGGGGGAGCGGCGGGCCATCCCCTCGCTGGTCTTGACGCCGATCAGCCGGGCTACCTGAACATGGCGATCTCAACTCGTGAGTGCGCCGCAGTAACCGGAGCGTGTCTGGCCACTCGCCGCGCCGTGTTCGAGAGTCTTGGTGGGTTCGACGAGGCGCTCGGTGTCGATCTGAGCGACGTCGACTTCTGCCTGCGGGCACAGCGCGCCGGCATGAGAGTGCTCTACGAGGGAACCGCCGAGCTCGTTCACCACGAATCGCCCAGTCGGGGCTTTGCCGGAGGGGCGCGGGACATCGGGCTGTTTGTCGAACGTTGGAGATCATCCATTGACGCCGGTGATCCCTATCTGAATCCCAATCTCACTCGGATAGACTCGTCCTGCGCTCTGCGTGGCCCAGATGAAGGGGGAATGTGGGATCGATGGTACGCGAGCCTTTCCCAGAACTGAGCGGCCGCCCGGACGAGTCCGCGCCGACCATGTTTACGCGGCCCTCCGATGCTCCCGATCCCCTCCCGTCCATCCGCGGCGATGAGCACGTGGCCTCGCTCCACCGACAGTGGCTCCGCCTGACGACCACCCCGGCGGGTGATGGCGCCTCACCGTGGCACCGGTTGAGCCGCCGCGTGCGAAGGATGGCAAGCCGAGGGCCGGGCGGCCCTGATCGTGAGATGATCGGCGACCTCATCCGGGCGGTCGACGCAGTCGCCGCACGGTGCGACGAGATCTCCGAGCGGCTGGCACAGCAGCAGATCGTCCTCAACGACGCCGTCACGATCCTGGGAGAGGAGCTGACTCGCCTCCGGGCGGAATCCGCTCCCCTTGTCGGCCGGGCGCGCCAACCGTCTCCATTGTCGCCCATGCACGATGCGTGATCCCCGCTTCGAGCGGACGACCCTCATCCTCAGCCGGCACTGGAAGTCACCCGAATCCGAGCTGTCGTTCGTCGCTCGCTCGGTCGCCGGCGCTGCGTCCCGCACGAGCCAGGTGTGCGTCGTCATCCCCGTCCCGGCGGGCCGGCCCGAACCGGACGGTGCATTCGACCTCCTGGGGGCGGGCGCCGGCGACGATGGATCCTGGCCCGTTCCCGCGGCGGCGACGTGGCCGGAGGGCCTCCCGCAGGGGACCACGATCGTCGTCGACGAACCCGGCGACGACGCGCTGGCGCTCCTCGCCCATTTCGCGCCGGGGCGACCGGCGCATGCGATCGCCGGGGCGGGTGCGGCCGGCTATGGGCACCCGATCACTCCCCTGCGGTTTACCGCCTCACCGGAAGGCGGGAGATCCGAGCCGATACGCCTACACGTGCCGATCAATCCCCTCGCCGCGACGCACCGGCACAACGGGCTCGGCTTCACCGGGTACCTCCTCGTGCTCTCCGATCGCACCGGCCCGCCGGGTGTGTCGCCGCCCACGCCGATGGCGGCGTGGCTGACCGCTCGATTCCCCGACATGCACGTCGTCGTTGTCGAGGACGCCGTCGCCGCCGTCTGGCGAGGCCGTGCGCTACGAGGCGTGGTGAGCGTGTACACACGCACCGATCTGTGGCGACTGGTGGCGCACGCACTGGTCACGATCGACCTCGCCCCCGGGCCCATCGTGGCCCGTGAGTGTGTCGAGTCGCTCAGGTTCGGAACCCCGATCCTCGTACCGGTCGGAAGCGCCGCGCAACCGCATGCCGACGCAGGAGCGGGCATGTCGTTCTCGGACTACTCCGAGCTCTTGGCGTGCGTGACAAAGCTCTCCGACGGCGGGGTCCGCGACAGCCTGTCCGAGCGGGGCCGCCTCTACGCCGATGCCGGCTACGGAGACCCCGAGGCGTTCGTGCGCACCGTGGCGCGGGCGCTCGGTCTCCCGGAGGTCAGCTCCCACCCGAGCGCGTGGGTGGGCGATCCCACCTGAAGCCTGCGTACAGCCGGCGCAGCGGCGCGAGGGCCCGGAATGACTTGGTGGCCAGTAGGGCTGCGTACCTCTGCTCACTCTCGGCCAACGCCTGATGGAGGTGTCCGATGGTCTCCTCCAGGCCCGCGACGTGGCCGTCCAACGCGCCGATGTGGCCCTGGAGGCTGGAAACCTGTTCGCTCAGGTCGGCGTTCCGTGCCGACGCCTGGAGCAGGTCCCGGCCCACGATCGCCGACCGCGTCGTCAATGTCGCCACCCGGTCGGCGAGGTCGGCCACGGCTTGCGACCCGTTGTCGCGGACCGATTTCATGACGAACTGGTACGTTTCTGCTTCGGGATCGGACAGAATGCCGTCGATCATCGCTTGAGGGACTCCGTCCCGCTCGACCTCCAGTTCGGTGCCGAAGAGCGGCACGACGACCCGCTTCGTGTCCACGACCAGCAGACCGGCGTCCCGCAGGAGCTCCCGGATCGTTTCGTGAGTGAAGAAGCGCAGGTGCGTCCGGTCCAGTAGTCCCACCTCGCGATAGCGGAACGCCCCACCGAGCAGCAGCATGCGGACATCGCCGTGCGCCACGTTGGGCAACGAGGTCACCACGTACCCGTCGGGCTTGAGCTTGCGGACGGCCGACCTCAGGGCTCCCAGAGGATCACGGAGGTGTTCGAGGATGTCGCCGCAGAGGACCACGTCGAAGGATTCGTCATCGATCTGGTCCCACACCCCACCGCGGTCGATGTCCCCGACGAGCACCCGCTCGGCCGACGTGCCGGCCACGGCGGCCGCGGCAGGGTCGAGCTCGATCCCCACGACCTTGCATCCCCTGTCGGCCATCGCCTTGGTGACGTACCCCGTCGCGCACCCGAGTTCGAGGACCGACTTGTTGTAGCCGACGAGGGCTAGCGAGTATGCATGGGTGTTGTTCTCGGCTTCTGGGTCGACCGGCATGTCGTAGACAAAGGCCAACGCGCCCCCCTTCGATCGAGCGCCGCGGTTGGTGGTGTCCCAAATGCCGGCGGCTGAGGCAGGACCACTATAACGGACGGGCCGATTCAGGGGCCTGACGGGGGCGCAAAGGAGAGCGTCAACCGATGGCCCGTCGAGCCCGCCCAGGCCAGGATCTCGGGGATCGTGACCAATTTCGAAAGGCGGCCTCGACGAGTGGCCAGCGATGCGATGGCGGGGGCACCGCCTCGGTGGTCACCACGCCCCTCGGCGCCGGTCGCACGGCGGCCGGCTCGACGAAGACCTCGAAGCTGGGAGGAGCGAGCGGTGGGGGCGTCACCCGCTGGAGCCCCCTTACCGCGCCGAGGGCCTTCGCAAGAGAGGACAGGAGCGCGACTCGGCCCGGGAGGAATTCGGTCGGCACGTAGCCGAGCACCGCTTCACCGGGTGCGGCGGCACCGTCGAGCGACACCCGGTACGAGATGGCGAGCGTGGAGGGGTCGCGGTGCGACAACAGGCACGCAGTTCCGGGAAACGGCTGCGCCCATATCCAACCGATCGGGACCGTCGCAGGATCCGTCGGCGTGGCGTCCACCGATCCCGGGTCCGGGTGGGGGCAGGTTTCCAGGGTGGACTGACCGAGGACGCTCACCACCAGGTTGAGCTGCAGCGACCGAGACGGCATCCAGTCCAACCAGGCCTGTTCGATGATCGCTTCCAGTCCGTCACGCGTCGAGCCCGGAGCCTCGGGCAGTCGGGGGGCGCTGTGGGCCGGCATGAACAGCGGTGGTGCCTCCAGGTGCCGAAACGCTCGCTCCACTTCGTTCCCGGATGCCTCCATCGGATCGCTGGGCCGGTCGGGCGGAGGGCGCGACGGCCGGAACGTGAGGAGGGGGAGATCGGCCGCATCGGGCACCCCGGCGTGCTCCCAGCACACCGCCGGCCCGAGCTCGGTCCCGACCGACGCATCGAGTTGAGCGCAGAAGTGGGCCCGGTCGACGGTGCCGCCACCGACCATCC
Organism: uncultured Acidimicrobiaceae bacterium; assembly: GCA_963779735.1. Taxonomy (GTDB): domain Bacteria; phylum Actinomycetota; class Acidimicrobiia; order Acidimicrobiales; family RAAP-2; genus Bog-473. The sequence continues at coordinate 602,507 of CAVZZJ010000004.1, read as the reverse complement.
CCCTCCAGTCCGAGTAGAGGTACCCACCAGCGACGATGCCGAACGGCGCTCGCGGGGCGGCCGGCCGGGCCATCCGCCGCCATCCCGCGGTCGTCGCCGCAGTGCCCTCGGGCCGATAGAGGTAGAGCGGCGCCGGGTGCGCCAGGCCGCTCGCCAGCCGGATCACCCTCTCCACGAACCACGGGTCGCCCAGCGCGCCGATGCCGTCCTCGGCCAGCATGAGGATCCAACGGCCCCTCGCCGGGGGAGCCTCCTCGCCCTCGTACACCACGATCTCGAAGTCGTCACAGCTCTGGTGCGCCACGACCGGCACATCGGAGTTGCGCACGACCACGCTCAGGGCGGGCGCCCACTCCCTCTTGATGGCAATCATCCGGGCGCTGTCGCTCAGGTCGGGGTGGTGTTCCCGCACCTCTGCCAGCCCCGTCTGACTCTCGTTCACGGCATCGGAGCGGGAGAATCCCCACCGGCGATATCCCAACGGCGCCCCGTGAAAGGGGCGGCCGTAAATCCCGCTCACGCCGAGGTTGACGAAGAAGTCCCAATCCTCGTGCCCCACCAACCGGTCGGAGCGGAACCGGAACCCGGCGTCGAAGACGGATCGATCGATCAACCCCCCCATGCAACAAAAATTGCGGTGCAAGAGGAGGTACAGGTTGTAGGGGGGCATGACCACCAGATGGTGCTCGTTGCCCATGAACTGCATGTCCGGGTAGACAAACCCCACCTCGGCCGGCGCGCCGGCCAGCGCCCCGAGCGCCCGCTCCACGTGGTGCTCGCTCACGGTGTCGTCACTGTCGAGGAAGAGGATGGCATCCCCGGCGCACTGCTCGGCCCCGAGATTCCGTGCCGATCCCGGACCCTGATTGTGCTGGTGCACGACGGCAACGCCGTCGGCTTCCAACCGGGCGAGGACGGAAAGGCTGTAGGGGTCGGTCGACCCATCGTCGACCACGACGATCTCGTCGACCGGCCGGGACTGTCGCCGTATGGCCTCCAGCGCTTCGTCGACGACCATGCCGTGATTGAAGAACGGGATGACGGCGCTCACCGTGGCGTCGGCATCAGGGCGCACCCTACGGTTCACGAGCCGCTCCCGCACCATTCGCCGGCCGGCTCGGCGATGAGTCGTCCGTAGAGCTCTTCGTGCAGCGCCGCGGCCGCCCCGTCCCGGTCCTCGTGGTCCGAACCGAGGTGAACGACTCTGGTGGGGGAAACGAGTGCCGCCTCCAATCGGGCGACATCGTCGACCTGCCAGGCGAAGAACGCATCGACCACGTTGCCGTACCGCGAGGTGATGTAGGTCAGCCACACGCGACCTTGTGCGCTCTCCCCGTCCACATCGACGACCACCCGGACAGACGGATAGGCGGAGCGCAGGGTCGGCACCAGATCCACCCCCAGCCCGCGCGTTCACCACCTGCACCACATCGATCTCCCGGCTACCGATGAACTCCACGACGAACTCGGCCCGCAGGGCGGGCGGCACGAACGAATCGAGATGCCAGCTCTCGCCGGCACACGCCGAGGACAGACGCACAAAACCGTTGTCAGAAGTGTCGAGTGCCAACAGGTACTGGCGAAAGTGCCGGGACGGAACGTGGGAGATCCAGCTCGGGATGCCGCCGGCGGCTTCGAACGCGGAGACGATGTAGAGCACTCCCGAGGGGCGGGTCACCGGCTCGACCGGATCGGATCGGCCAAGGGATCGCAGCAGTTCCCGCTGGAGACGACCTCTCCCACCCGGTCCGTCATCAATCCGCCCCCCGTGAGCCCCTCGGCTGAACGACCCACCGGCCCCCCGCCGGCGAGCACGTCGATCTTCTGTTGGAACTGGGACCAGATGGGGCACGAGGCACCCAGGGAGATCCGTCGCGTCGCCTTCTCCCAGGTCACCAGCCGCCCATCGTAGTCGCGCCCTTGACAGCCCCGACTCTCACGGTTCGGGCGATCGTTCGGGCCTCCAACCCAGTCGCCGCGCCGCTCCTCCCAGCAGGCGCAGTGGCGCCGTGGCCCTCCAGCTCCATGAGGACAGAAGGCCACTGACACGCCCGAGCGCGGCAGACTCGGCCTCGGCGTGGGCACGACCGATCTCGTCCGCCCGTCGAAGCTCCTCACGGAGGAGGTCCAGTTCCCCTTCGAGCCGCCGCAAATTCGACCGCCGGGATGATTCCCGCAGGGACTCGAGCACCCCGTGGCCCAGCGTGAGGCCGCACCCGTCGAGGACCTCGAGCGCGGCGCGGATGTTGCGTTCCCGATCGTCCTGATCGATGGCGGGCCCACCGCCCGAAGGTAGCGATCGGCTCAGGTGAGTCACCTCACCTGTTTCAAGCACGCCACAGCTGATGGCGACGGCGACGTGCACCGCCCACGCCTCGGTCGCTGGGGGAAGGCCCCGGCCCAGCAGGCGCCGCGCCGCCCGGCGGGGCAGCGCCAGCCCGCGCGGCGACCCGGGAGGGGAGGCCAAGAACTCCAGGAGTTCGAAGCCGCGCAGGTCGGGTACCCGTGGTCGCTCGACGGTGGTGACGATCCGCCCACCACCCCACGACGCTTCCTCCGCCGGCTGCACGGCGACGAGGGAAGATATCGCCCGGCCGGCCGCAGCAGGCGCATGTGCGACCAACGTTTCGGCCCAATGGGCGAAGACGACGTCGTCGGGATAGAGCGCCGCGACGTACGCCGCCCGGGATCGGCCCACCGCGAGGGCGAAGGGAGTCTCCGGGCCCGTGGGACCCATGGACATCACCTCCACCCGGCTGGAGAACGCCTCCTCGAAGGATCCGACCAGCTCCACCACGCCACCCACTTCCCGCTCCGACCCGCCCACCACGACGATCTGGACGTCAAAGGCCGGGACGGACTGGGCCGCCAGCGAGAGGAGCGTCTCGGCAATCCGTGGAAGGTCGCCGGACCGGCACGTGAGGAGGGCGCTCACACTCGATGCTGGATACTGCGACCCCTCAGTCGTCATAGCCGAACCTGTGGGCGGCGTAGTTGGCCCCGATGAACTGCGACACGCTCCCTTGGGGATCGAGCGGAGGGGGGAGCCGATTGCCGGCGCGTCGGGTCTCGAACGCCTCCACCGCCCGGCGATGGGGTTCGGATCCCGAGTCCGACAGGGCATGGCACAGACGCTCCGCCAACTCCGGATGCGACCACTTCCATGCCATCATCAGCGAGGCCTCGGCCGAGTAGTAGACCTCGGCCTCACCCGCCACTATCTGTCCGTGTGGATCGAGGCGCTTGTCGTGGAACACGCACGCAGTGGGCCGGTACAAGACCCGGTACCCGCTCAGGCGAGCGCGCCAGCTGAAATCGACGTCATCGCAGTACATGAAGAAGCTCTCCTCGTCGAAGCCACCGATCCGGTCGATGACGCCGCGCCTGATCAGCATGCACGCACCGGAGGCCCAGCTCGTCTCGCCCGTACGGCGGTCGAACTCCTTCGGATGCTCGAGCGGGACCTGCCTCGCCTCGACGATGCCCGCGTGAGGGTCGTCCATGCCGCGGCAGAGCTCGAACACCAGGTTTGGGCTGGCGTAGCAGTCGGGGTTGATGATGAGGACGAGGTCGCTGTCGGCGAGGTCGAAGAGGTCGTTGTTGCCGCCGGCCGAACCGCGATTGCTGCCGAAGTGACGATAGGCCACCACCCCGCTTCCCTCGGGATCCAGCCTGTCTTGGAGGGCGGCCACGTCATCGGAGTCCAACGCCGGCTCGGGCGAGCTGTCCCCGATGAGCACCGAGCTCGGGCCTATGGAACCGCGATCCTGCGCGTGCGCCACGGAGCGGTCCACGCTGTCCAGGAGGGTTGTCACGGTGCCCACGTCGTGACGGTAGAGCACAACCTGCACCGCAAGCACCGGCGCGGATGCCCCCTTCTCAGCCAAACGGTCTCCTCGGGGGCCATGCCAAGGAGAACGACTCGTGGGCGAGGGAGAGATTGGGATTGTAGGAAGGATCGTTTTCGATGCAGTTCCCCCACCGTCGTTGTAGGTAGCGGATGTCGCGGTCGAACCTGACGGCGTTCGCTCCGTCGGTGCCCCGAGAGTCCGCGGGATGCTCGTAGTGGAGCAGTTCTGCATGCGGGGTCCATCCGGTGCGCCACCCCGCTTCGCGAAGTCGAAGGCAGAAATCGACGTCGCCAAACATTCCCGTGAAATGCTCCTCGGAGAAACCCCCCACATCGTCGAACGCCGCTCGGCGGACCGCCAGACACGACCAGCTCACTGCGGTCGGGCATTGGGCCAACCTCAATCGGCCGAAGTAACCGTAGGAGAGCCGGTCGAAGAGTGAGCGGTGAGGGTTCCCCACCGTGCCACCTATGCCGAGGACGATGCCGGCGTGCTGAATGGTGAGATCCGGGTAGAGCAGCTTTGCCCCTACACAGCCGACGCCGGGATGGCAGAGCATCCCGACCACCTCTTCCAACCAGGAGTCCGTGAGGACCTCCATGTCGTCGTTCATGAAGCACAGGACGTCCCCGCTGGCCGCCTGGGCGGCGAAGTTCCGCTGCGCCGAATCCCCGAGATCATCGGTCTGCTCCACGACCGTGAACCAGCTCGACTGATCTGCGAGGAACTGGCGTAGGGGAGAGCGAAATCCTCCGTCGTCGAGGAGGAGAACCTCCACGTTGGGGTACGTGGTGAAGACCCGAACGCTCTCGATGCAACGGCGCAGACGGGCCCCCGAACGGGCAAGGATGATCACGCTCACCTTTGGCGGTTCCTCCGGCAGCGCCCACGTGATCCGATTGAAGCTGCTGCCCCAGACCGTCGACACCTGTGCAGACACCCCGATCCTGTCCAGGTGCTCCTGCACGGCCCGGCGCGATGCCTCGACCACGTACGGTTTGGCCGACACCGATGACGCAGTGGACTCGGGGTGAGATCGCCAGTGGTACAGCACGCGGGGCACATGCACCACCTGGTCCGGTCTGACCTGCTCGAGAACCCGGAGTACGAGATCCCAGTCCTGACTGCCTTCGAGCCCCTCGCGGAAACCGCCCACCAGGCTGACCAGATCGGCGCGCACCATGGAGAGATGAGAGAAGTAGTTCTGGCCCAGTATGAGCAGCGGGTCGAAGTCGGGCTTGAAGTAGGGGTCTGTCCTCACCCCGTCCGGTCCGAGATGATCTTCATCGCTGTACAAGATGGCGGCGTCCGGCGTTCTCGACACCGCCAGCATCGCCAAGGCAAGCGCATGTTCGGCCAGCACGTCATCGTGGTCCATCAGGCAGATCCACGTGCCGCTGGCCAGCGCGATGGCCGAGTTGGAGGAGGCCGAGATGTGTCCGTTGGTGTCCCGCCGATGGACCAGGATCCGCTGATCGAGGGCCGCGTACTCGTCGAGAACCTTGGCCACGTGGGGCTGGGTCGAGCAGTCGTCCGTGATACACAGCTCCCAGTTCGAGTACAGCTGCGCCCTGACGGAGTCGATCGCCTCGCGCAGGAACACCTCGGGCGTGTTGTACACCGGAAACACGATGGAGACCAGCGGTAGTTCGCCGACCTCCCCGAGAGCCGCCCTCAACGCACTCCGCTCATCCTCGTCCACCGTGTCGTACAGCTCAATCCAGTGGGCATACCGGGTGTCGTGCATGCCCGCGTCGAGGAGCAGCTCCACGCGGGCTACCGGCGGTCGGTCGTCCTGTCGTCGCCGGTTGGCCACTGGCAACCGGCCCAACCATCGCCGCGCGATCGCGACCAACGCCGCTCGCAGGCCGTTCGACGCAATCGCGTCCGCTTCGGCCTGTCGGGCGACGGCCGCTTCCTGCATGGCGAGCGCGAGCTGATCAGCCAGCCTCTCTTGGCCTCTCGCCGCGTCTTGAAGGGCCTCGTTGGCGGCCTCGGTGGCGCGCAGCCGCGCCAGAAGCGCCGACTCGTCGGGCGAGCCGGGCACGGGAGGCGTGGCATCTTCGTCCTTCATCGGCATCGTGACCTCGTCGGGTACGTGGCTTGAGAAGAGTAAAGCAGGTCCGGCCACGAAAGAGGCGAATCCGACGACGGCCCCGTCTCGAAAGGGTCGGGGACCACACTCACCGGAGGCTCAGCGCGATGCCGTCCAAAATATCGTGTTCGGATGCGATGACCTCGGGCACGCGATACCGCGACACAGCCATCTCGAGGATCAGCGCGCCCCCCAGGATCACGTCTTCCCGGCCGGGAACCATCCCGACGAGACCCGAGCGCTCGCGGGCCGACAGGGAAGCCAGCGTCTCGCACATGCCTTCTATCTCCTTACGGCTGATCGCGGCGTGATGCAGCCGGTCCTGGTCGTACTCGGCGATCCCCAATTTCAGCGCGGCCAACGTCGAGACCGTACCGGCCAGTCCCACCAGTCGCCGGGCCGGGACGAGGGCGCGAAGCTCGGGCATCGCCTCTTCGGCCGAGTCGAGCGCCTGCCCAATTACAATCCGCGTTGCGGCAATCTCCTGGTCCGTCGGTGGATCGCTGGAGAGGCACCGTTCGGTGAGCCGTACGCATCCGATCTGCAGGGACACCGAGGTCACCGCGCCGCCTCTTCCGAGGATGATCTCTGTCGAGCCGCCACCGATGTCCACCACGAGGGTGTCGCCCTCGAACGGACTCAGATCGGCGCTGGCTCCCCGGTACGCCAGCTGGCCCTCCTCGGAGCCGGACAGGACTTCGGGGGCCACGCCGACCGCCGCCGTGGCCGCTTCGACGAACGCCGTGCCGTTCCGTGCGTCCCTCACCGCCGATGTGGCCACCATGCGCGTGCGGCCGACGGCGAACGCGTCCATCGACCCCCGGAACTCGCGCAGCACATCCAGCGTCCTGGCGATGGCGTCGGCCGCCAGCTTGTTCTGCCTGTCCACACCCTGGCCCAGGCGCGTGATGCGCATGAGGCGGGTCAGCTGCCGCCCGTTCGCATCGGCCACCAGGAGCCGGGTGGAGTTCGTGCCACAGTCGATCGCCGCCACGGCGGACGGTGTCATTGGACCACGAGGTCGAACGTGGGAAGGTCCACCTGCTCGGTCACCCAGCGGCCCACGGGGTCGTCGCCGCCGGCCAACCACCAGGCGAGGTGGGCGTGCAGGCACTTCACGCCGTTGCGCGTCCCCCCCACGCCACCGTGCGGCCGCGGACCGGGTCGACCGGGCGGGATCAGGGCATCACGCTCCTGCGCGTAGCGGGCGTGCGCCTCCTGCAAGAGCTCGGGGCCAATGTCGCTCTCCGCCCTGCGGACGCCGCCCCGCGACTCGAGTCGGCCCACGAGGGCGCGGATCTCGGGATCGACCAACCAGAAGCGGGTCGGCATGGGCGCCCCATCGCGCAGGTGCGGATCGTTGGCGATCACCGCCGGCCTCCCGTCCCTACGGCGGACCACGACGACGAATTCTCCGTTCGGCACCCGGCCCAGGAGCGCGCTCACCGCCTCGACGTCCGCCGGAGAGGCGGCAGCGCCGCGGTGAGGTCGCTCGCCGGTCTTCAACGCCAAAATTCGAGCGAGGACAGGACGCGGGCCACGAAGCCGCGCGGCTGTGCCGTGGGTTGCGGAGACGGGTCGCCGTGCGACACGCCCGGATGCGCCTGCGAGGCGGTCTGCGTGGTGCCGGACTCCGAACCCGGGGGGAGGACCGACGCCGACGAGGGGGCGACCGGGCCTTTCAGCGCGGGATCGCCGGCATAGGTCGTGCCCGACTTGGACGCGCTGGTCGGAGGAAGGACCTCGTAGGCCTGTTGGCCGGGGTTGACCAGCTGGTACTGCTCCCGGGCGATTCGGGCGATCTCGGACGAATCGCTGAGATCCTTGCGCGCCTGGGCCAATGCCGCGTCCTGTTGATGCAGCTGACTCAGCGCAGCGTTGGCGGTGGCCAGGTTGGAACGCTGGTGGAAGAGGGCGTTGGCGGGAAACCAGGCGCCCAGGATGATGAGCGACAGCAGGGCTCCGCCGACCAGCATGAAGGCGGATCGCCGGGCCTCACGAGAGCGCCGGCGCATCACCCGCGTCTGCTTTTCCCCCTCGGGCCGCTTAGCCCGGCGCACCGAAATCACCAGCCGTCGCCGCCAGTGCTGCCCGTCCTGCGAACGCCGCTGACTCGCCGAGATCCTCTTCTATCCTCAAGAGCTGGTTGTACTTCGCCACGCGATCGGATCGGGCCGGTGCGCCCGCCTTAATCTGCCCCGCGTTGACGGCGACCGCGAGGTCGGCGATGGTCGTGTCCTCGGTCTCGCCCGAACGGTGCGAGATCACGGCCCGGTACGACGATCGGTTGGCCAACGACACCGTCTCGAGCGTCTCGGTCAGCGTCCCGATCTGATTGAGCTTGACCAGCACTGCGTTGGCCACGCCCTCGCGTATGCCCCGGCCGAGCAGCGCCACGTTCGTCACGAACACGTCATCGCCCACCAACTGGACCCGGTCGCCCAGAGCGGCAGTGAGCGCGGCCCATCCGTCCCAGTCCTCTTCGGCCATACCGTCCTCAATCGACACGATCGGGAAACGGCCGGCCAGATCCACCCAGTAGTCGACCATCTCCGCGGAGGTCAACCTTCGCCCCTCTCCGGCGAGGAGATACGATCCGCCGTCCCACAGCTCGCTGGTTGCGGGATCCATGGCGAGGGCAACCTCGTCGCCCGGGACGCGCCCCGCACGCTCTATGGCCTCCATCAACAGCTGCAGCGCATCCTCGTTGGAGGGGAGGTCCGGCGCGAATCCCCCCTCGTCGCCGACGGCCGTGGCGAGGTCGCGTTCGGATAGCACCGAGCGCAGCGCGTGGTACGTCTCGGTACCCCAGCGAAGCGCCTCGCCGAACGACGCCGCGCCCACGGGCATCAACATGAACTCCTGGAAATCAATGCTGTTGCGGGCATGCGCGCCGCCGTTCACCACGTTCAACATCGGCACGGGCAACTCGTGGGCGTTGGTCCCGCCGATGGATCGGTAGAGGGGCAACCCGAGCTCGTCGGCCACCGCCTTGGCGTTCGCCAACGAGACGGCCAGGACCGCGTTGGCACCCAACCTTCCCTTGTCCGGTGTCCCGTCCAGGTCGATCATCGTGAAGTCGATGCACCGCTGATCGAGCGCGTCCAGACCTTGCAGAGAGTCCGCGATCTCACCGTTGACGTTGGCCACCGCGTGGAGCACGCCCTTGCCGCCGAAGCGATCCCCTCCGTCTCGCAGCTCGACCACTTCTCGTTTCCCCGTGGAGGCACCCGAGGGAGCGATGGCCCGCCCCCGCGCGCCGGAATCGAGCATCACTTCCGCCTCAATGGTCGGATTGCCGCGGGAGTCGAGAACCTCCCTCGCGATCACGTGCTCTATGGCGCTCACAACGTCACTCCCTCGACGTCGACCCTGGTTGGACGCCGGCCCACCAGACTAGTGGGTGCCCGCGTCGGGCAGGCGGACGCCGGACGCCTCTTCCTCGAGCGCCTTCACCCTGTCGCGGAACGCCAGAGCACGGGCTCGAAGGGCCCGCTCGGGATCGATGCCCAGGCGACGCGACAGGCTGGCCATCTCGAAGAGCACGTCGCCCACGAGCCGTTCGGCGGCGGCGCCGTCTCCGGGCGGGTCGGAGGCAGCCTCGCCCTCGGGGAGGTGGCCCACCGCCCTCTCGAGCGCCGCCACCCTGTCGGCAATTCCGTTCCCCCCTCCGTGGGGATGGGGATCGGACATGCGCACGGAGAGCGCTTTGCGCTGCAGCTTGGTGGAGAGCAACAGCGCGGGCAGATCGGTGGGGATGCCCTCGGTGACGCTGGAGCGACCCTTCTCCTCCTTCTTCATCTCCTCCCAGTTGGAGACCACCTGATCGGGTGTGGCGGCCTCCGCGTCGCCGAAGACGTGCGGATGGCGGTGCACCAGCTTGTCGTGCACCCCACGGGCGACATCGGAGAGGTCGAACTGCCCGGCCTCGTGGGCGAGCTGCGCGTGAAAGACGATCTGGAAAAGGAGGTCCCCGAGCTCCTCCTCCAGATGGCCGGCCGGTGCGGCGGCATCCTCGCCATGAGCCTCGGCCGTGTCCAGCGCGCCGAGCGCGTCGAGAACCTCATAGGACTCCTCGAGCAGGTGGGGCATGAGGGAGCCGTGGGTCTGGGCGCGATCCCACGGGCAGCGTGCGCGCAGCGTGCGCACCAGCTCCTCCAAGCGGACCATCTGACGCCCCGCCCGGTTGGGCGCGGGGAGTTCGGGAATGTAGAGGGAAGTGAGGTGGTCTGGCCCGAGGGTGCGGTCCAGGTCCCACCAACCGACCCGCACCACCTGCTCGTCGGGGAGCCCGAGATGATGCAAGAGCACCACGTCGGGAGCGAGGTCGCCGTCCTCCAGGATCAGGGACAGCTTTATGTCCGACAGCAACGTCTGTGACCAGCACTGCGCCACCAGGTACGGACCCCCGTCCGTGGCGGACTGTGCCTCGAACTGCTCGGCGTCGACCAGCCGCGCTCCGGCGCGCAAAGGGTCGATGGCGAGTCGCTCCCAGGCCAGGTCGAGGAACGAGAGTCCGGGCACGACGGTGAGATCGACCCTGTCGTCCAGACGCAATAGCTCGACGGTCCGCTCGGCCACCAGAGGCGAGCCCGGAACGGCGTAGACGATCGGCGCAGGGGCGCAGGGCGCTCGCCGCAGCGACCAGCTCCTCGACGATCGCCACGTAGACCTCCTCGAACGAGGCCGCCGACTCGTAGAGATGATCGAGCGAGACGAAGGGTGAAAGGTCCTCCGTCCCCGGGTGACGCGCCGTGCGCAGGAACGTCCGGCCTGCGTCGGCCATGAGGCGTCGGACCTGCTCGGTCAGGTACTCATGGCCTCCGGGGCCGAGACCCACCACGGTGATCCGGGGGCGGCGTCCTCCCACCGACTATGGGGTCTGCCCGCTCGAGGGGGTCGCGGTCGCGGCCGTCACGGTGAGCGGGCGGTCGACCGACCGGTTGAGCAGGTCGCCGGGCAACGGGGAGGTCGGCGCGGCGATCTGGGTCCGAGCGGGCACCCAACGGCCGTAGCGGGGGTTGACCGCGACCACGGCCCGCCTCTCGGCCGCGTTGATCGTCACACGGGCGTTGTCGGCCCCGACGTTCTGCACCGCGTCCTCGACTGCGGACCGGGCCGAGGCGAATGTGGACGGCGTCTTCTTGGTGATCTCGATGAGGAAGTAGTTCCCATCGTCGTCGAGCGGTTGGGAGACCGTGTTGAGGGGGAGATCGTCGAGGTTGGCCCCGGCCGGAAGTTGGTCAGCGACGCCATAGAGGATGCCGCAGCCACGGGGCCCGCCACCGGCCGCGGACGCCGCCGTGGCGAAGGGGGTGCCCGACGCCACACCGGCCCGGGCCGCTTGGGCTGCGCTCTGACTCGAGTAGCCCGCCACGGTGAAGCACGCGGTGGCGAACTCACCCGCGTGTTCTCCGAAGTACCGCTCCAGGTCCGCCGTCGAGGAACCGACACCCGCCGCGTCATCCTCGTACAGGCTCACCGCGGCGTAGAACCGCACGTTCTCGTCGACGAAGGACTTCGGCATCGTGGCCAGGACGACCGTCCCCGTCGCCGGTGTCGACCCGCACGCGTACGCAGAGCCCTCCACGTCTTGCAGGACTTCGGTGATCTGCGCGGCGAGGGAGGCACGCGCCGCCGACAGGTCCTTGGCCGTGGGGTCGACATGGTCCTTCGCGGCCAGCTCGAGGATCAACTGGTGGAGGATCTCCATGTCCAGATAGTTGTCGGCGAACCCAGTGCTGACCGTGGGGTGAGACCCGCCGGTATCGGTTTGGCCGGCACCCTCGACGGGCGGCAGCTTCTCCTCCCCGTTGGACTCGATCGCCTGCTCCGCCTTCAGGTAGCACTGGTAGTCCGGGCTGTTGGCAATGGCCGCCAGATCGGAGTTGACCGACTGCTGGCTGATGGAGGCGCCGTTGACCGAGGCCGCAGTCGACGGAATGGCAAAGGCCGCAGCCGCCAAGGCGCCGGCCAGGACGATGAGGAGGACGATGAGTCGCTTCACGCGCCGGGCACTCTACAAGCAGTCCGGGTCTGTTCCGGTGTCAGGCCCAGGAATAAGTTCCACCAGCAGCTCCCGCAACGCGTCGGCGGGAAGCGCGCCCCGTGGGATCGGAACCAGGAGTTGGGACGAGTCCTCGCGGTAGCTCGCGCCCGGTGCGAGACGTCGCAGGCGCACCTCTGCGCTGGCCGGCAGTCGGACCGGGACCACCCGGGCCACCGGGTTGGTGGAGCCGACCGGACGGACGCTGCTCATCGTGATCTCGCGGATCCCCCGAGCCATCGCCGCCGTGCGCAGGCGGGCGAGGGCGAGCAACCCGACGGCGGGGCCGGGGAGCGGCCCGTAGCGGTCGGCCCATTCGGCACCGATGTCCTCGACATCGGCGTCGGACGACACCGACGCCAGTCGACGGTAGGCCTCCAGACGGGAATCCTCGGCGGTGACGTAGTCCTTGGGGAGGTGGGCGTCCCCGGGCACGTCGAGGGCGACCGTCGGCGGAGCCGGCCGGGCGTCTCCCCGAGCCTCTGCCACCGCTTCGGCCACCAGCTGTACGTACAGGTCGTAGCCGACGGCGGCGATGTGGCCGGACTGGTCGGCGCCCAAGAGGTTGCCGGCACCACGGATCTCGAGGTCGCGCATGGCGATCTTGAACCCCGATCCGAGCTCGGTGTGCTCGCCGATCGTCCTCAGCCGTTCGTAGGCCTGCTCGGTGAGAACCATGTCGGCGGGGTGGAAGAGGTAGGCATAGGCACGCTGCCCGCCGCGACCGACCCGGCCGCGGATCTGGTGCAGCTGACCGAGTCCCAGCAGATCCGCCCGGTCCACGATCAGGGTGTTCACCGACGGCATGTCGATACCGGACTCAATGATGGTCGTGCACACCAACACGTCGTAGCGGCGCTCCCAGAAGTCGAGGACCACCGACTCGAGGCTGCCCTCGTCCATCTGACCGTGCGCGATGGCCACGCGGGCCTCGGGTACGAGGCTGCGCACCTTTCTCGCCACCGAGTCGATGTCCGCCACCCGGTTGTGCACGTAGAACGCCTGCCCCTCTCGCAGGAGCTCTCGCCGGAGCGCCTCGCTCACCGCCGCGGGGTCGTGCTCCCCGACGTACGTCAAGATGGGCCGCCGGTCCGCCGGTGGCGTGTTGACCATGGAGAGGTCCCGGATGCCCGTCAACGCCATCTCCAAGGTGCGCGGGATGGGGCTGGCGGTGAGCGTCAACACGTCGACGCCCTCGGCCAGCCGCTTCACCGCCTCCTTGTGCGTGACGCCGAATCGCTGCTCCTCGTCGACGACCAGGAGGCCGAGCCGCTTGAAGACCACGTCCTGACCGAGGAGGCGGTGGGTGCCGATCACCACGTCGACGCTGCCGTCGGCCAGTCCCTCAATCACCTTCTTCTGCTGGGGCGGCGACAGGAAGCGGCTGAGCAGCTCGACCCGGACGGGATAGGGCGCGAACCGATCGGCGAAGGTCTGGGCGTGTTGGCTGGCCAGGAGCGTCGTCGGGGCCAGGACAGCCGCCTGCCTCCCGTCCTGGACCGCCTTGAAGACGGCGCGCACGGACACCTCCGTCTTACCGAAGCCGACGTCGCCGCAGATCAGGCGGTCCATCGGTCGCGGCTCCTCCATGTCCCCCTTGACATCGGCGATGGCCCTCAGCTGGTCCTCGGTCTCGACGAACTCGAACGACGCCTCCATCTCGGCCTGCCACGGCGTGTCGGGACCGAAGGCGTGACCCTCCACCGCAAGCCGGCGCCGGTAGAGCTGGACCAGCTCCTCGGCCACTTCACCGGCGGCGGCCCGCGCCTTGGCCCGGGTGCGTTGCCAGTCGGCGCCGCCCATCTTCGAGAGCGTGGGCGTCTCCCCCCCGCTATAGGCGGTGATGGCCTCTATCTGGTCCACCGGGAGGTACAGCCGGTCGCTGCCGCGGTACGAGAGGATCAGGTAGTCGCGGGTGGTCCCACCCATCGTCCGCGACGTCACCCCTTCGAACCGGGCCACCCCGTGTTGCCGGTGCACCACGAAGCTCCCGACGGCGAGATCGTCGAAGAAGCCGTCGGTCGCTCGGGCTCGTGGTCGGGCACGCCGGTGCGGGAGGCGTCTTCCGGTGATGTCCGACTCGGACAGCACGGCCACCTTGCTGTCCGGGAGAATGAAGCCGTTCGAGAGCGGCGCGGCCACCACGCAGGCCCCCGGCGCCCCGCCGCTCCTCTCGAGCACCGGGGCGTGCACCCCCTCTTCCGCCAGCACCGCCGACAACCGGTCAGCGCCCGCGGCCGTGGCGGCGCAGAGCGTGACGGCGTAGCCGGCGCCGACCAGCCGGACCACCTCGCCGGCCAGACGGGACGGGTCCCCCGCTACCGGAGTGAATCCCCTGACCGTCACCGTCGGCGTGCCCGGGCCTTCCGGGGTCGACGGCAGGGAGAGGACGCCGGCCTTGCTCGCCGCGAGGAGCCGTTCGAACGGCAGGTGCAGGCGGGGGAATCCCGCCGACTCCTCCTCCGCCGCACCCCAGGTGGCCGCCAGGGCCGCGGCCAACGCGGCCTCCTCGTCGAGCAGCTGCACCGCCCGGTCTCGAATCCGCCGGGGCTCGACGAGCACCACCTGCGATCCGACGGAGAGCAGATCGGGGAGAAGGTCCTCGTCGGGGTGGACGTAGGGAAGCCACGCCTCCATCCCGTCGAAGGTCTCCCCCCGGGTCAACCGCTCCCATTGCGCGACGCCCCAGGGGTGGCCGGCCTCCAGCGCCCTCGCGGCGGACCTGACGGCCGGGGTGGGAACGAGCTCCCGACAACCGAAGATGACCGCCGCGTCGAGCGCGTTCAGCGATCGCTGGTCGTTGACCGCAAAGGCGGTCAACCGGTCCACCTCGTCGCCCCACAGGTCGATCCGGACCGGCGCGTCGGCGGTGGACGGGAACACGTCGATGATCCCGCCCCGGACGGCGAACTCCCCTCGGTGCTCGACCTGGTGCTCGCGGCGGTAGCCGGCCGCAACCAGCGTGGCCAGGAGCTCGTCGGCCGAGAGCGCCTGACCGGGGCGCACCGTCGTCGGGGCGCCCTCGGAGGACTGCGGTCCGAGCCGCTGGAGGAGGGCCCGTATGGGCGCCACGACCACGCGTGGCGGCGGAGGCAACGACGGGTCGTCGTCTGCGTGGGTGAGGCCCCAGAGGAGCGCCAGCCGCCGCCCCATGGTCTCCACCTCTGGGCTCACGCGTTCGAAGGGCAGCGTCTCCCAGGCCGGGAGCACGGCAACGGGTCCGGTGACCGCGCCGAGGACCGCCGCATCCTCCGTCCCCACCCGGGGAAGCAGGCACGTGAGGTCGTCGGCCAACCGATCGGCGTCGACCCCGGTGGCGGTCACCACGACGATGGGCGACCTCTCGGTGAAGACCGCCAGGGCGGCGATCAGCGTCGACTGAGCGGGGGCGGCGACCGCCAGCGTGGCGTCCGCCGAGCCGAGCAGCACCGCCAACGCGGGTTCCGAACGGAGAAGTCGGGGAAGGGCGCCCAGGGCGCCCTGGGGCTGGCCCGTCAACGGAGGACGGGTTCGCGGCGGCGGTGGATCGGGAGGTTCATGTCGTGTGGTGGATGGTCGGGACCGGGACGACCCATACGCCGACCAGTACCGCTGATGACAGGGTAACTGCCACGAGCAGCTATCTCGTCGTTCGGAGCGAGGTGCGTGTCGGTCCCCGCATCAGGCCATGGCATTGCACCATCGCATGGCGGCCTCGACCCCCTCGCCGGCAATGCGCTCGACCGCTTCCACCGCGGTCTCAACGGAGGCCGCCAGGAGTGCCCTGACGGCCTTGGGCGGACGGTTCAGCACGTGATCGGCCCCCTGTTGGGCGCTGGGTGGCTTGCCCACGCCGATGCGCACGCGGACGAAGTCGGTGGTGTGGAGGTGCGACTCCAAAGAGCGCAGCCCGTTGTGACCAGCCAGTCCTCCACCCGCCTTGACCCGGACGGTCCCGGGTTGAAGGTCGAGCTCGTCGTGCACCACCACGATGGACGTCGGCTCTTCGATCCCGAACCGCTTGACCAGGCCCCGCACGGCCACCCCCGACTCGTTCATGTATGTCGTGGGAATGGCGAGGGCGACCTTCTTGGCTCCCAGGGTGACGAGGGCGGCGCGGGCCTGGACGCCCTTCTCCGCCCTGAGCGACGTATCGGCCCTTGCGGCGAGCAGATCCACCGCCTCGGCGCCAACGTTGTGGAGCGTGCCCACGAAGTCTCGTCCCGGGTTTCCGAGCCCGACCACCAACAGCTCGGCGGCCGAGCCCCGGCGCTCGGATCGGGGGAAGAGTCGGCGCAGGGCTCAGCCTTCGTCGGAGGGCGCTTCGGCTGCGGCCGCCGGTGTCGCGTCCTCGCCCTCCTCTGCGCCTTCCCCTTCGGCTTCGAGCGCCACGACCCGGGGAGGCTGACCGATGGCGATGGCCGTTTCGGGATCGATCTCGGTGGTGACGCCGGCCGGCATGGCGAGATCGGAGATGCGCAGCTGCGCCCCGATGGTCAGGCCGCTGATGTCGACCTCCAGAGAGGTGGGGATGTCGGCCGGGCGAGCCTTGATGGCCAGCGTGAACATCTGCTGGTCGACCAGCCCGTCGCCGTGGTGCACCTCGAGCGCCTCACCGACGAGGACGATCGGAACGTCGGCCGCGATGACCTCGTCGCGCCGCACGATCTGGAAGTCGACATGGGTGACGGTCTGCGCGACGGGATGGCGCTGCATCTCGCGAGCCAGCGCCAGGTAGGTGGTCGACCCCGTCCGGAGGGAGAGGAGCTGGTTCGCTCCCGCCTCTCCGTTCAGGGCGATGCGGAGCTCGCGGGCGGGCACCGCCACGGGGACCGGTTCCGTCCCGTGACCGTAGATCACCCCGGGGATCTTGCCCTCTCGGCGCAGTCGGCGGGTGGCGCGCGATCCGAGGGGGCGTCCCACCTCGGCGGCAAGGATGACATCGGCCATAACGGATCTCCTCAAGAGTCGGGGCAGGGCCGGGAGCGCGCCGTCGGTGCGAGGCCCCTGGCAAAGGACGCACAAGCGTAGCCGCCCCAGGGGGGCGTTCCATAACGCCAGTTCACAGCGCTCAGGCTCCGAAGACCGCCCGGCCCGTCGCGAGGATGGGCTCGTCGGGATCGTTCGGTGGCCACGGGCTCGGATCCACCCTGGCGGGGTCGGCGGTGACGAGATGACCGATGAAGGCCACCAGGAGACCGATCAGGACGAACGCCGCCACCGTCATCACCGTGGCTCCCAGGGGGGGCTGCCAGGGGCCGTGCAGGTAGTCGATCGGTCCTGTTTCGCCGGTGGTGTAGCGCCGCAGCGCCTCGGCGAAGGCCGCGAACTCGGCCACCCCGACCGCCACACACAGCGGTGTGGCCAGCCGCGGCCCGATCCAGCGCAGGCCCGGGGAGCGTTCGATGAGCGCGACGGCCATGAGCGGGACCCCGACGGCCATGGGCATGGTGTAGCGCCCCTGCCAGCCGATCCCCAGCTGGTGCGCCTGGGAGTACGCGATCATGACCGGGACGAACAACACGATCGCCATGAGGAGCAAGAGGACGCCCCCGTACCGGAGTGTGACGCAGCTCATCGCCAGCAGGACGACCAGTCCGATCGCCGCGTACCAGACGAGGTAGGTGAGGAGCGGGGAGGGCGTGTCGAGCCACCCGAAGAAGCCGACCATCTGTTGCAGCCACGTGCCCGTGTAGCCGAAGATGTTCGCCGCCAGGGTCAGGCCCGTCTCACCCGCCTTCACCGGCGCGCCGACTCGCAACACATCGAGCCCGTGCGCGCCGGCGATCCAGCCGACCGCGAAGATGCCACACGGCACCAGCACCGCCAGTGACCACCGCGCGCTGCGGGCTCGTGCGATCGCTGCCACACCCTTCCGTCCGGACAAGAGGGCGAGCAGCGCGACGATGAGCACCAGCCAGAGCGGTGACAGGGCGCGGGAGAGGAGCAGCACGGCCGCCGAGGCCGTTACCACCGTCACCAGGCCCGGGGGCGGATCGTGGGAGCGTTCCAATGCAAGCACGATGCCCGAGCACCACAGGCATATCGCCGAGCTGATCTCCAGACCACTGGGATTCACCACACCCGCCAGGAAGAACGTCATGGGCGTCGCCGCCAGGAGCAGTCCGATCAGCAGGAATCGGCTCCGTGACCAGGCGACGACCGACGCGGCCGCCAGCGCAATGAACAGGGCGTTGAGGAGTGCGCTGACAAGACGCATGAGATAGAGGCCGGCGGTGGAGGCGGTAAGGAGCGAGGGTAGTCCGACGATGGCGTAGTACAGCGGGGGGTAACGTCCCACATAGGTCGTCGTCTGCACGATCCGTCTCGAATGGGTGATCGGGACGGCACACGCGGCGGATATGGCGCCCCTGAAGGCGAAACAGCCACCGTACGCCGGTCCTGACGCGTAGACCCGCGGCACCGTGACGTCGGTGATCGCATTGCCGGCGTTCCTCACCGTTTTGCCGATCAGCTGGCCGTGCACCAGGGCCACCGCTCTGACCACGTGCGCCGGCTCGTCGGGGGAAGCGAACAGCGGCGTGGCGATCGACCACGCCGCCATGTTCAAGAAGGCAAGGACGAGCACCACGGCAAACACCCGCCGCGGGCTGGCGGCGGTCAGTCTGGCGTGTCGCACAACGGTCGCCGAGACTATCGGGCGGGCCGACCCCCGTCGGCACCGGTAGTCGACGTCCCCGTGAGGGATGCAGGCGGGGGTGCCTGTCCTCGAGAACCCTCAGACGAGGTTGTCTCCACCGAACAGCTCGGACACCGAGGTGTCCTCGAACACGGCGTCGATGGCGTCGGCGATGATCTTGGCCACCGAGAGGACCTCGAGCTTGTCGAAGTAGCGGTCCTCGGCCACGGGAAGAGTGTCGGTCACCACGACCCGGGAGATCGGGGCGGCCTTCAGACGGTCGACCGCGGGATCGGAGAGCAAGGCGTGCGTGGCCATCACCGAGATGTCCGAGGCCCCGGCCTCGGACAGCAGGTCGGCGGCGGCGCATATGGTGCCGGCGGTGTCGATCATGTCGTCGATCAGCACGCACTGCCTGCCCTCGACATCGCCGACCACGTGGAGGGCCTTCACCTCGTTGTGCGATCCCCGGGGACGGGTCTTGTGGACCAGGGCCAGGTCTACCCCGAGGTGCTGGCTGTAACGCTCGGCCACCTTCACTCGTCCGGCGTCGGGAGCCACGACGACGACGTCACCCCCGAGGCGCTCCCGCATGTAGGCTTCCAGCACCGGGAAGGCCACGAGGTGGTCGAACGGCGTGTCGAAGAACCCCTGGATCTGGCCGGAGTGCAGGTCGACGCTGACCACGCGGTCCGCCCCGGCGGCAGAGAGCATGTCGGCCACCAGCTTGGCCGTGATGGGCTCACGCCCGGTCGTCTTGCGGTCCTGCCGCGAGTAGCCGTAGTAGGGGCAGACGGCGGTGATGCGCTTGGCCGAGGCCCGCTTGGCCGCGTCAATCATGATGAGCTGCTCCATCAACGAATCGTTCACCGGGCCGCTGTGGGTCTGAATGATGAACACGTCAGAGCCACGGATTGAGATGTCGTACTTGCAGTGGATCTCACCGTTGGCGAACTCGCGCAGGTTGGCCTCGCCCAGTTCCACCCCGAGATGCCGGGCTATGTCCTGCGCCAACTTCGGATGCGACCGACCCGAGATCAGCTCGAGCCGGCGATGCGGGATGAGCTCCACGACGACAACGCTAGTGCGCCCGAGACCGCACCGTCTGCGGGCCGCCTACTCTTCGGGCGCGTCGACCACGGTGTAGGGCGGCACCACGGCCCCGGGCGGCACTTCGGCCCCCGGTCGCAGGACGCAGAACGGGCCGACCTGCGCCCCGTCTCCGATGTTCCCCCGGACACAGGTGGACTCCGACACCGTCGCCCGTCGCCCGACCGTCGTGTCGGTCAGGACGCAGTTAGGGCCGATCTCGCTCCCCTCGCCGACCACGCAACGGCCACGCAGGATCACTCCGGGGAGAAGGGAGACGTCGGTCGCCAGCTGGACCCCGGCGTCGACATAGGTGCGTTCCGGGTCCCACATGGTCACCCCCCGGCGCATCCAGCGTTCGTTGATCCGGTCCCGCAGCTCGGCTTCGGCGACCGCCAGTTGAGCCCGGTCGTTGACGCCGGCGGCTTCCATCGGATCGGCCAGGACGAGAGAGTGGACGCGGTAGCCGGCGCTGTAGAGCACGCTCACCGAATCCGTGAGAAAGTACTCGCCCTGGCTGTTGGCCGGAGTCAACCGTCGGAGGGCCGGAGCCAGGATGCTGCGGCGGAAGCAGTAGATGGAGGTGTTGACCTCGGTGATGGCCCGTTCCTCGTCGGTGGCGTCGACCTCCTCGACGACGCGGCACACCACGCCGTCCTTGCCGTGCACCACACGGCCGTAGCCCCGGGGATCCTCGACCTCGGCCGTGAGGAGGGTGGCGCCCGCGTCCGCCGCCCGGTGGTGGCGCACCAGCGCCGCCAACGTCTGCGGGTGCAGCAGCGGGGTGTCCCCGGGCAGGACGACGACGTCCTCTTCCTCGTCGTCGTCGTCCGGCAGGCCGGTCAGCCCCACGGCCAACGCGTCACCCGTTCCCGACTGCGTCTCCTGCTCGACGAATTCGATCTGCATGGACGACGGCGCGAGCTGCACGAGCGTCTTGGTGACCCACTCCACGCGATGCCCGACCACCACGACGACACGGGTGACGTCGATTTCGGCCATGGCGTCGAGGACGTGGAGGATCATGGGACGGCCGCACAGGAGGTGAAGCGGCTTGGGGCGCTCCGAGTGCATGCGGGTGCCCTCCCCCGCGGCCAGGACCACGGCGGAGAGACGGCGCTGTGTCATGGCGCCATTCTTAACGCCCCGGCGAGCTCACATGCGGACACCCGATGGTCGGGTGGTACCGGGCACGATTACTGTGCAGTGACGTGGTGCCCTACGACGAGTTCGCCCTCTTCTCGGAGAACGCCGCCGAGTACGGCCTCCCCTACAAGGGACCGCCGGCCGTGCGGCGAGCGGAGGTCGAGGTCGGGCCCGGCCGCAACGTCAGCAGCCTGGTCTGGGGCACTTCGGCTCCCGAGCTCGTGCTGGTCCATGGCGGTGCGCAGAACGCCCACACCTGGGACACGGTCGCGCTGGCCCTCGATCGACCGCTGCTCGCCGTCGACCTCCCCAGCCATGGGCACTCCGACGTCGCCCCGGGGGGCCCGTTCGACCTCTCGGGCGTCGGCGAGGATCTGGCCACGGTGGTCGCCGCCCTGGCACCCGACGCCGCCGGGGTGGTCGGTATGTCGCTCGGAGGCCTCTCCTCCATCGCGCTCGCCTCGAACGCTCCCCACCTCGTCCGCTCCCTGGTGCTGGTCGACGTCACGCCCGGGGTCAACGAGGAGAAGTCCGCTCCGATCAGCGCCTTCGTCAACGGCCCGGCCAGCTTCGCCAACTTCGACGAGCTGCTGGCTCGCACCATGGAGCACAACCCGACGCGTTCGGAGGCGTCGTTGCGCCGCGGCATCCTGCACAACGCCATGCAGCGCGAGGATGGGAGCTGGGTGTGGCGCTACGCGCGCTTCGGTTCCGACGGCGACAGCGCCCGACCCGAGTTCGGGCAGTGGTGGGACGCCGTCTCGGGCCTGACCATGCCCATGATGCTGGTGCGCGGACTGGCGTGGTCGGTGGTCGACGACGACGACGTCGCCGAGTTGCTGCGGCGGCAGCCGACGTGCCGCGTGGTCGGGGTCGAGGGGGCCGGCCACAGCATTCAAGGAGATCGGCCACTGGAGTTGGCCGCCGTCCTCTCGGAGTTCCTCTTCCCCCACGACCGCTAGCTGCGCCGGTGAGGCGGACATGGCTGTCACGCCGGGCAATCGGTCTGCACCTGGTGATCATCGTCATCGTTGCCACCTCCGCCGGGCGCGGCGGGCGCAAGCAGTGGAAGTGAGCTCCTCGTGCGAACGGCAACTGGTCTAGTGTCATCGTGAGGAGAGCCATCTGCACTTCGTTCGTCCCGTGGTCGTAGCCACCGTGTCGTCGAACGTCCGGGGGGTTGGGCAGTGATCGAACATCTGCACGTCGACGACTGGGCCGCCGGAGCCACCATCGCCGGCCTCGGAGTCCCGGGGCTACCCGACCTCGCCCGGATGCGCCGGGAGCGGCACCGCCGCCTCCAAGAACAGCTGGAGCTCCAGGAACTGGACGGCCTGGTGCTGCTCGGCACATCGAGCGTGGCGTACGCCTCGGGCGCCGAACCGCCCGGCGAGGACGCCGGCCGGGCCGGCCTCTTCCGGACGATCGCGGTGGTGGTGCGCGGAGCCGATGCCCCCCACCTGTTCACGCCGTACTGGGACGCGGCGCCCGCCGACCTGCCGTCGGACCACCTGCACGGCCCGCTCTTCGCCGATCTCGACGACGGGATAGGGGCGGTCGGAGAGGCGCTCGGAGCGCTCTTCAGCGGGGCCCCCAAGCTGGGCACCGACGAGCTCACGCACCCGATGCGGCGCGCCCTGGCGCACGTGGAGTGGTCCGACGCCAATCGCGTGCTCGGACCCTGCAAGCTGCTCAAGACGCCCGATGAGATCTCCTGCGTGCGGCTGGCCCAACGGACGACCGAGCTCGCCATGGAGATCACAAGGAGGTCGCTGCGGCCCGGTCTCCGTCAGACCGATCTCACGGGCACGTTCCTTCGCCGGGTCTTCGAGCTCGGGGCCACGTCCAACTCCATCGACCCCATCTGGCAGGTGATGACCGCCACCTTGGACGAGGGCCCGTGGACGATCCACGGCGGGCTCGCCTTCCCCCTCTCGACGACCGATCGGGTGCTGCGCGAGGGCGACGTCATATGGGTAGATGCCGGGATCTCGCACCACGGCTACGCATCGGACTACGGGCGGACCTGGATCACCGCCCGCCACCCCACGCCGACGCCGCGCCAGACGTCACAGTTCCACCGCTGGCGCGCCGTCGTGGACGCGTGCCTGGCCGTCTGCAAGCCCGGCGCGTCGGCCCTCGACCTCGGCCGGGCGGCCATCGCCGCCAACGGCGGCGAGCGGCCGTGGATTGAGCACTTCTACCTGGCGCACGGCGTGGGCACCGACAGCGCCGAAATGCCGCTTATCGGCACCGACCTCGGCGAGAGCTTCGACGAGGCACTGGTCATGGCGCCGGGGATGGTGCTGGTGTTCGAGCCGGTGATCTGGGACGAGGGTGCTTCGGGATACCGGGCCGAGGACGTCGTGGCCGTCACCGACACCGGGTGGGTGCCGTTGAGCAGCTCCCGCTACGACCCCTTCGAGGCACCGGCGTGAGGCGCCCGCCCGCCCGCCCGGGCGCCTCGGGCGCGATGTCGCTCGAGGACGGGGCCGGCGTCGACTTCGGCCGGCTGCGCCGGGAGCGCCGGGAGCGGCTGCTGGAGGCCATGGGGGCCGCCGGTCTCGACGCCCTGGCCCTCGGCCGACCGGCCAACGTCCGCTACGCCTCGGGCGCCCGCCAGCTGTGGCGCTCCGGGGCCTCCCCGTTCGCTCCGGCGAGCGTCGTCGTCCGCGAGACGGGACGGGTGCACCTCCTGTCGGTCTGGGATGACGGAATCCCCTCGGAGATCGACCACGAGGATCTGTACGGCATCTCGTGGAATCCGCTGAATCTGCTGGAGGCCCTGCGCCGCATCCCCGGGCTGACCGCCGCCAGGGTCGTGGGAACCGATTCGATCACCCCGTTCTTCGGCGACATGTTCCGCGAGGTGGCCCCTGATGCCCGGCTCGCCGATGCCTCGGCGGTGGTGTCCCGGGTCCGCGCCACCAAGACCCCCGACGAGGTGGCCTGCATCGCCAGCGCGGCGGCCGTCGCCGAGGCGGGTCTGGCCGCTCTCAGGGACGCCGTCGTGCCCGGTGTCACCGAGCGCCAGCTGCTGGGGATCTTCGACGAGGCGATCTCACGCCTCGGGGCGCCCACACCGCCCAGCGAGGGCGTGGTCTTTGCCACGCCCCGGTCCGGTCCGGTGCGTTACCGCAACCTGGTCACCGATCGTCCGTTGGGCGACGACGAGCTCGTCGTCCTGACGCCCGGTGCGCTCTACGCCGGCTACGAGGGAGCCGTGGGGCGCACCGTGGGGTCTGGTGCGACGACCCCCCCAGGGGGCTCGGAGCTGGCCGAGCGGTGCCGCCGGGCGCTCGACGCCCTGCTGACCGCCTGCCGTCCGGGCAACGTGGGGAGGGACCTCTACCGGGCGTGGGAGGCCGCCGGCGAGCCCGAGCCCGTCGTGGCGCTGGCCCACGGCATCGGCATCGGCGCCGAGGAGCCACTGATCGGTTTCGGACGAGGCGCCGATGCGGCCATCGGGCGGGGATCGGTCCTGAACGTCCAGGCCTGGGTGAGCGCCGAGGGGACGGGCGGCTACCTGCTACGGGACCTGGTACTGGTGGGCGATGACGGTCCCGAGCTGCTGACCAGGGGCGAAAGGCCCGACGCGTGAGCACCGCCGAACGGGCGACCTCGGACTTCGACCACCACTCCGACGCGTTCTTCGACCACCGGCACGACGAGTGGGCCAAGCAGCGCAGGTGCCCCGTGGCCTACAACCCCCACTACGGCGGCTTCTGGGTCGTGAGCGGCTACGAGGAGGTGGCCGCCGTCTCCCGCGACGCCTCCACGTTCACCGGCAAGTACGTGGAGGACTCGCCGGACGGCCTGACCTACCTCGGCATCATGGGCGTGCCGCGGATGCCCGGAGTGCCCCCGGCACTGATCGCCGAGGAGGACGGGCCGACCCACGCGTCGCTCCGCCGCCTCCTCAACCCGTTCATGCTTCCTTCCGCCGTCTCTGAACACCTGCCCTTCGTGGAGCAGTGCGCCACCTGGTTCCTCGACCAGAGGATCCGGGACGGCCATATGGACGTGGTGGGCGAGTACGCCGGGCCGGTGCCGGCCGTTCTGACCATGAAGATGGTGGGTCTGCCCTGCGAGAGCTGGCCTGACTACGCCGAGGTCTTCCACTTCGTCAACGCCTATGGGGCCGGTTCGGAGCAGGCCGCTCACGCCGCCACGCTGATGGACGACATGGTCGCCGAGCTGCTGTCGGTCGCCGAGGAGCGTCGACGCTACCCCCGAGGCGACATCCTGAGCGAGTTGGTGGCTCTCCGGGTGGAGGACGGGCGCACGCTGCGGGACGACGAGCTGATCGGCGTGCTGTGGAATCTGATCGGCGGTGGTCTCGACACGACCACGGCGCTCACCTCGCTGGCCATGCTCCACCTGGACGCGCAGCCCGACCTCCGCCGCCGATTGATCGACGAACCCGATCTGCTGGCCCCGGCCACCGAGGAGTTCCTGCGCTTCACCTCGGTCAACGAGACCCTGACCCGGACGGTGACCGCCGACGTGGAACTGGGGGGCCAGCGGCTGAGACGTGGGGACTTCCTCATGATGAGCTGGCTCTCGGCCAACTTCGACGAGAAGGTCTTCGACCGCCCCGGCGAGCTGATCCTCGACCGGGCCCCCAACCCCCACTTGGCGTTCGGGGTGGGCCCCCACCGGTGCATCGGCATGCACCTGGCCCGGGCGATCTTTCAGGTGCTGCTGCGCGAGGTCCTCACGCGAATCCCCGACTACCGGGTCGACCGGGATGCCACCCAGTTCTATCGGGGAAACCCGGAGCTGGCCGGAGTGGTCACCATGCCGGCCACCTTCAGTCCCGGTCCCGTGGTCGGCGTCCAACGACCGTTTTGATGGCCGACGACGACCGCCGCTCCGGGGGGAGGGCTCGAACCTCCAACATCCGGCTCCAAAGGCCGACGTTCTGCCGATTGAACTACCCCGGACCGCACTCGCCACCCTCGCGGGAGAAGAGGTGCGGGGTAGAGGTTAGAGGCCGCCGCTCAACTGGTCGGGCGACCTCGCCGCGGTAGGCTCCCTATCCCGTGCGCATCCTGGTGGTGGACGACGATCTCGCGGTCTGCCGGTCCATCGATCGTGCCTTGCGCCTCGAGGGCTACGAGGTGGACGCCGTGACCTCAGGGGGTGAGGCGGTCGAAGCCATGGCGACGAGCTCGCCCGACGCGCTGGTTCTCGACCTCCAGCTGCCCGACCTCGACGGCCTGCAGGTATGCCGGCGCATTCGTGATGCCGGCGACGACACACCGATCCTGATGCTGACCGCTCGTCACAGCATCGACGACCGGGTCCAGGGACTCGACGCCGGCGCCGACGACTACCTGGTCAAGCCCTTCGCCCTCGAGGAGCTCCTGGCCCGCCTCCGCGCCCTGTTACGGCGCCGCTTCGAGGGCGAGGGTGGGCTGCTGCGCTTTGGCGAGCTCACCCTGGACCTGGCCTCCCGTGAGGCCCACCGGGCCGAGCGGGCGTTCGCCCTGACCCGGATCGAGTTCGACCTTCTGGAGCTCTTCCTCCGCCACCCGCGCCAGGTGCTCACCCGCGAGGTGCTGCTCCATCGGGTGTGGGGATTCGACTTCGATTCCGGCACGAACTCCCTCGCCGTCTACGTCGGCTACCTCCGGCGCAAGACCGAGGCCGGCGGCGAGCCGCGCTGCATTCACACCGTGCGAGGAGTGGGATACGTGCTCAGGGACACGTGACCTTCCACACCCGATTGGTCCTGGCGACCACCGTCGCCGTCGTGGTCGCCGTGTTGATCGCCTCGACCGCGTCCTTCCTGGCCGCCCGCAACTCACTCCTCGGCGCCGCCGACAACTCGCTCACCGCCGCCGCCAAGAAGATCACCGCCGGGCAGGAGATCAGTGCCACGACCGCCACCCTGGGCCAGGTCGTCGAGCCCGGCGGCGCCATCGTCTCGGGCGACGGCGCCCTACCCGTGACCGCCCAGGTGCGCCAGGTGGCGGCCGGGTCTGCTCCGGCCTTCTTCACCACCGTCGACGTGGGTGGAGAGCAGCTGCGCGAGTACGTCGAGCCCCTGCCCGCCGGGACGCTGCTCGAGACCGGGATGCTCGAGGAGGGCGGCGCGCTGCAGATCGCCACCCTCCTCAATGTCGGGTCCGTGCTGACCCGCCTGGGCCTGGTGCTGGGGGCCGTGGTGCTGATCGGCGTCCTTCTGGCCGTCGTGCTGGGATGGCTGGTGGCCCAGACCGCCCTGGTACCGCTCAACGCCCTCACCGACACGGTCGAGGACCTGGCGGAGACGACCGACGTGACCCGCCGCCTCTCGCCGGGGAGCCCCGACGAACTGGGACGGCTGCGTCGCACGTTCAACCGCCTCCTCGAGGCCCTGGAGTCCTCGCGCCGCGCCCAGAGCCAGCTCGTGGTCGATGCGTCGCACGAGCTGCGCACCCCGCTCACCAGCTTGCGCACCAACCTCGAGGTCATCCGGAGGATCGACGAGCTCACGGAGGCCGACCGTGCCGTACTGGTCGACGACGTCCTGGTGCAGCTCCAGGAGCTGACCGACCTGGTGGCCGACCTGGCCGAGCTGGCGCGCGGCGACCAGCTGCCCGTGCGCCAGGAGCCACTGCGCCTGGACCTGCTCGTCCGCGACGCCGTGGCCGTCGCCGCCACGCACGGGCGGACGCAGGACGTTACCTTCGACCTGGTTTCCGAGGAGTGCTGGGTGGCAGCGGACGTGGACCGCCTGTCCCGCGCCGTGGGCAACCTCCTCGACAACGCCCGGAAGTGGAGCCCATCGGGGGAAGTGGTCTCGGTGGTCTGCCGCGGTGGCGAGGTCGTGGTGTGCGACCACGGCCCGGGCATCGCTCCGGCCGATCTCCCACACATCTTCGACCGCTTCTACCGGGCCCCGTCCGCCCGCGGGCTCCCGGGCTCGGGCCTCGGGCTGGCCATCGTGGCCCAGGTGGTCAAGGCGGAGGGGGGCGCCATCCGGGCCGAGTCGGACCCCGGAGGGGGGACCCGCATGTCGATGCGTCTGCCCACGGTCGACCCGCCGGCCGACTCGGCCGAGGACCGGCCCTTCGTCCCGTCATGAGCGCCTCCGTGCCGCCTCGCGGCGGGCCGACCTGGCAGTCGGCCCACTAGACCGCTAGCCTGCCGCACGACATGGGATCACTGATCAAGAAGCGCCGCAAGCGCATGCGCAAGAAGAAGCACAAGAAGATGCTCAAGGCCACCCGCTGGCAACGCCGGGCGGGCAAGTAACCACCGCCTTCACACCCCGTCCCACCCCGACGGCACCGTGTGCACCGCGACCAGGCGGGCTCGCTCGTCGCGGTCGGCCAGCCAGCGGGGCTCCCCTCCAGCGCCTTCGGGCGCGGCGCCCTCGACGAACCAGGTCGATCCGCTCCCGGCCAGCATGGCCGGGCGACCCGTGAGCTCCTGCAAGGCGTCACGCCAACGGACCAGCCTCGGCTCGACCTCGAGCGCCGCCGCGGTGAGCGCGTTGACCCCCTTCTTCGGGCAGACGATCGCCGTCCAGCTCGTCCCAGGCGCGGTAGACCCTCGCCGTGTCGACGCCGAACGGCGGGACGAGGAGCAGAAACCGCCGCGCCTCGAACTCCAGCGGCGTCACCCTCTCGCCCGTCCCCTCGACCAGGGCTCGACCACCGATCACGCTGAACGGCACATCCGATCCCAGCCCGAGCGCCACGGCAGGGTCCGAGCACCCCGCCCAGCGCAGGACCGCAGCCGCGTCGGTCGAGCCGCCGCCCAGTCCCCCCCCGACCGGTATGCGCTTGACCACGTGCACGGCGGCCTGACGGCCCACCGCGTCGAGGGCCCGCGTGATCAGGTTGTGCCGATCGTCACCCATCGACTCGGCCCGCGTGCCGGGATCGGCCACCACGGACAGCCCGCTCGCACCCTCGGTGAAGGTGAGCTCGTCGCTCAGGCTCAGGCTGACCATCTCCGACCGCAGCTCGTGGTAGCCGTCGGGGCGCACACCGGTGACCGACAGGGAGAGGGTGAGCTTGGCGGGGGCGACGATGCGGTTCACGTGGCCAACCTCCCCCACTCCTCGACCGTGAGCTCCTCGGCGCGGGCCTCGGAGCGGATGCCGGCGCGGGCAAAGGCCTCGGGATCGACCACGCCGGCCAACGAGCTCCGCAGCATCTTGCGCCGCTGGCCGAACCCGGCCTTGACGACGGCCGCCAGGCGCTCGTAGGTGACCTCGTCGGGCGGCACGGCCGGCTCGAGGCGCCGCTCCATGCGCACCAGCACCGACTCGACGCGGGGACGCGGGATGAACACGGACGCCGGAACCTTCCCGGCCACCGTCGACCGGGCGAAGTAGGCCACGCGCACCGAGACCGAACCGTAGGCCGGATCGCCCACCGTGGCCGCCATGCGCTCGCCCACCTCGCGCTGCACCATGACCAACAACCGGTCGATGGCCGGCACCTCGACCAACGTCTTGACCACCAGGGGGGTCGCCACGTTGTAGGGGAGGTTGGCCACCAGCGACCACGTCCCTCCCCCCGCTCGGCCAGGAGCGCCCCCACGTCGAGGGTCATGGCGTCACCTCCGACCACCTCGACCCCGGCCGGCTCCACGACGTCGCGCAGGACCGGGAGCAGATGGCGGTCCACCTCGACGGCCACCACCCGCGCACCGGTCTCGGCCAGGGCGAGGCTCAACGAGCCCAAGCCGGCCCCGAATTCGATCACCGAGGAACCTGGTCCCACGCCGGCCAACCGGGCGATGCGCCGGACCGTGTTGGGGTCGGCGACGAAGTTCTGTCCGAGGGCCCGGCTCGGACGGAGTCCGTGGGCAGAGAGGAGGGAGGCGATGTCGGCGCCGGAGAGGGTCACCAGGAGACGATGACGTCCACCACTCCCCGTCCGAGGCCGGCCAGCTGTTCGAACCCCGATGGCGAGAGGTCGACGACCCGGGGATACCCGGCCTGCTCACGGTCGTCGACCGTACAGACGGTCTGCGCACCGGTCGCGAGGTTGGTCACGGTCAACACCGTCCCGAACGGCAGTGTCGGGCTGGCGCACCGCCCCGGAGGCGCCGCGGCGTACCAGGTCGCTTGGCCCTCCTCGCTGTCCGCCGTCGCCGCGAACACGGGAGCCGGGTCGGTCGTCGTGGTGGTAGGGGGCGAAGTGGTCTGTATCTGTGTCTGTGTCTGTGAAGCGGGCTGGGAGGACGGCTCCGGCGGCGTCGGGCCGAGGGTCGGCGAGCCGGTTGTACCCGATGCCGGTGCCTGCGCCGCGGCCGTCCCCTGCTCCGCCTCGAATCGGACCAGCTGCGAGGGGAGCACCTCGCTGTCGGGGAACGCGACGCGATGTGCGCGATGCGCGCCATGTGCCACGACCCGTGGGACGGCGGCCGCCACGCGTGGCGCGTGGTCCGTGCCGAGCTGCAGCAAGAGGAGAGGCCCCACGAGCACGCCACCGCAGAGAGCCGCGGCGACGCCAAGGCGCCTCCCCTGAGTGCTCTGTTTCCGCAGGGCTCCACCCTTCTCCGGGGACAGTGCACCCGCGCCGGCATACCGTCGGCGAGGGGGATGCGGAGAACTTAGGGACTCACCCGGACCGGCGCAAATGAAAGGCAACCGGGATGGTCGTCGCCGAGATCGTTTTCCCTGGTCAGCGGTCTCTGCGACCGGCGCGGAGCCCCGAGGCTCACGTGGGGAGGGCAAAGGCGGCGGCGGCCGCCGCCGCCGTGCTGGCCGCCACCGTTTCGACCGCGCACCCCTTGACCTCGGCCACCGTCGCTCCGACCAGGGGCAGCAGAGCCGGCTCATTGACCCGTCCGCGATGCGGCACCGGTGCCAGAAACGGGCTGTCGGTCTCCACCAACAGCCGATCGAGGGGGCAGCGCGCCGCGGCTTCACGCACGCCCGAGGCGTTCTTGAATGTGATGATGCCGCTGAACGAGACGAACATGCCGGCGCGCAGGCACCGGTCCGCCTCATCGGGTCCGCCGGTGAAGCAGTGCAGCACCGTGCGCTCGGGTACGCCTTCGGCGCTCAGGACGTCGAAGAGGTCGTCCCACGCGTCCCGGGCGTGTATGACCAGAGCCAAGCCCGACTCGTGCGCCAGCGCGATCTGGGCGGCGAAGGCCTGGCGTTGCGCAGGGCGCGGCGAGTGTTCGTAGTAGTAGTCCAACCCGCACTCGCCGACCGCCACCACCGCGCCGTCGCCGACCGCCAGCTCCCGCTCGAGCAGCGCGGCGACCCCGTCCACGCCAGCGGTCGCCTCGTGGGGGTGCAGCCCGATGGAGGCCCACGCCCCGAGATGCTCATCGTCTCCCGGCAGCGCCCGCGCCACGTCCACCGCCTGGGCCGAGGTGACGACGCCCGTGCCGATGCAGACGAGGCGGCCCACCCCTGCGGCCCTGGCCCGCTCGAGGACGAGGGCGAGATCCCCATCGTCCCGCCGACCCTCCGCGCCTCGGAGATACTCCTCCTGCACATGGCAGTGGGAGTCGAACCAGCCGTTCACCCCTTGCGCCGCGGGAAGAGCGGATCCCCCTTGAGCACCGGCAGCCCTCCGGGGTACCCGCCCCACTGGGCGTCTCCGGGAAGCCGCGCCCCCGACGGGTCCCCCGCCACTCCGATCCGCCGCCAGATCTCGGCGGCCGCAGAGGGGATGGCCGGCGATGCCAGGATGGCGACGATCCGCAGCGCCTCGAGCGCGTTGCCCAGGACGGCGTCGACCTCGGGCCCCGCATCCATCTTCCAGGGCTCGGCCGCCTCCAGCTCGGCGTTTGTCGCGCCGATGAGGCGCCAGGTCGCCTCCAACGCCTCGTGGGGGGCCCAGCGGCCCCAGGCCTCACCGGAGGCCGAGACCACCTCGGCCGCCGTCCTCGACAGCGCGCAGTCGGCTTCGGGAGGCGGTCCCACCCCGCCGCACTTGGAGTTGACCACGGTGGCCACCCGCGAGAGCAAGTTGCCCAGGTTGTTGGCCAGGTCCGAGTTGTAGCGCCCGACGATCCCCTCGTAGGAGAAGTCGCCGTCTCCCCCCAACGGCACGTCGCGCAGCAGGTGGTAGCGCAGGGGGTCGACCCCGAAGTCGTCGGCCAGGGCCAGTGGGGAGACGTCGGTGATGCTGAGCGGGCGGGCATCGTCGCCCACGCCCGCCACGCCGGACTGGATCATGGTCTTGCCGAGCTTCTGCCCACCCATGAGCAGGTAGCCGTGGACGAAGATCTCCGCCGGGGGCTCGACCCCGGCCGCCATGCACATGGCGGGCCACCAGACGCAGTGGAACTTCAAGATGTCCTTGCCGATCAGGTGGTGCGCCGCACCCCACAGCGACGCGAAGCGCAGCGGGTCGCCCCCGTAGGAGGCGACCGTGAGGTAGTTGATCAGCGCGTCGTACCAGACGTAGAAGACGTGGCCGTCGTCCCAGGGCACCGGGACCCCCCAGCGAAACGACGTGCGGGTGATGGAGACGTCGTTGAGACCGCCACGGATGAAGCCGAGCGCCTCGTTGCGCTTGGAGATCGGACGGACAAAGTCGCGATGGCTGTCGTAGTAGTCGAGCAGGGGCTCGCGCGAAGGCACTCAGACGGAAGAAGTAGTTGTCCTCCTCCATCTCGACCACCGGGCGGTCGTGGACGGGGCACCGGCCGCCCACGAGCTGGTCGGGGGTGTAGTAGTCCTCGCAGGAGACGCAGTAGAGCCCGGTGTACTGCCCCAGCGTGATGAAGCCGTTGTCGTACACGCGCTGGAGGAACTGCTGCACGACCGCGTAGTGGCGCGGCTCGGTGGTGCGGATGAAGTCGTCGTTGCTGATGTCGAGCCGCTTCCAGGCCTCGACGAAGCGCGCCGAGGTGCGGTCGGTCCACTCCTTCGGCGTGGTCCCGTGGGCCTCCGCCGCCTCAACGATCTTCGCTCCGTGCTCGTCGGTACCGGTCACGAAGAAGACGTCGTCGCCCAGGAGCCGGTGCCATCGGGCCAGGGCGTCCGCGTTGACCGTCGTGTACGCCGTACCCACGTGCGGGGCGTCGTTGACGTAGTAGATCGGCGTGGTCAGGTAGTAGGGCGGCACCGCCGGTAGCGTACCGGCGGATTTCCCACCCACAGGTCACGGGCCCCGGGGGACCTCGCCCTCGTCGCGGAGACGGAGCACCTCCTCGTAGACGGCGCGCTTGGGAACGCCCAACGTCTCGGCCAGCTCGTGGGCGATCTGACGCGGTCCGTCCCCCGGGCCCTGGTCGAGTCGCCGCCGCACGGCAGCGCCGAGGGCCTCCTCGCTCAGCCGTCCACTCGGGGGAGCGCCCGCGATGACCAGCACGACCTCGCCCCGGAGCGGGCGATCGGCGAAGATCGCCGCACCTTCGGCGGCCGTCCCGCGCCACACCTCCTCGTGCACCTTGGTCAGCTCACGCACCACGGCGACACGGCGTGGCCCATCGACCGCGGCCAGGTCGGCCAGGGTGCCGGCCACCCGCCCGGGCGCCTCGAGGACGATCGTCGTCCGCTGGTCGGCCATGAGCGCGCCGATCCGCTCGCGCCGCTCCCCGCCCCGGCGGGGCAGGAACCCCTCCACGCAGAACCGCTCGGTGGCCAGCCCGCTGACCACCAGGGCAGACAGCACCGACGTCGGGCCGGGTATGACGCTCACCGTCTCCCCGGCGTCGGCCAGCCGCGAGACCAGCAGCGCGCCGGGGTCGGAGATGCCCGGCATGCCCGCGTCGCTGACCACGGCCACCGTCCCCCCTCCGGCCACGCACGACAGCACGCGCTCGACCCGTGACCCCTCGTTGTGGCCGTGCAGCGACACCAGGCGGTCGCCTCGGGCGCCTCCGGCGGCGATCCCCATGGCCGATAGGAGCGCCCTCGTCCTCCGGGTGTCCTCGCAACAGACCAGCTCGGCGGTGGCCAACACCTCCAGCGCCCGGGGAGAGATGTCACCCAGATTCCCTATGGGCGTGGCCACCAGCACCAGCCGACCGCGGCGACGATCCTCGGCGTCACTCACCGCACCTCGCGAATTTCGAGCCGGTCGTGGAGCTGCACCCCCCATCGCTCCAGCGCCCCCGCCCGCGTCTGTAGCACGCTGCGCACGCCACTTCTCCGAATGGCGATCCGCCACGGGGGCAGTCGCACCATCTTGATCACCACCAGGTCACCGCTGAGGAAGGCCACGTCGAGTGCGAACCGCATCCCGACGGTCTGCACGGCGCGCGCCCCGGGCATGTGCAGCCCGCCCTCGCAGCCGTCGCGCCCGTGCAGACCCCTGATCCGCTCCGCGAACGAGTCGGTCATCTCCAGCGCGCACACCACGTCGCCGTCGCGCAGCAGCCAGCCGGACCGCATAGGCGACCGAGGCTAATGGGTTCGGGGAGCTGTGCCGGCAAGCCTCCCCGGGGCGGAGCACGGGCCCGGCCGGATCCGAAGTAGGCTGCCCGGCTATGTCGAAACGGACGGTGAAGCGCAAACTCAGGGCCAAGAAGAAGGCCAACCACGGCAAGAAGCCGAACTGCGGGAGGGGCTAGTCCCCCGCACCGGGCATGCGCTCACACGCCGCCCCACGCCACATGTAGGTCTTCGAGCGCCCGGGTGAGCACCGTCGGTAGATCGGAGATGATCCCGTCAACCCCGAACGCCACGAGCCGCTCCATGCTCTCGGCGTCGTTGACCGTCCAGACGTGGACGGCCTTCCCCCGGCTGTGCGCCGCCTCCACGAACGCCTCGTCGACCAGGACGAGGTCGCCCACGCGCTCGGGAACTTGGTAGGCGACCGCCGGAGTGTCGGGAATCGCCCCGCCGCTCTGCAGCGCCCGCCAGAACAGGCCCGTGGCGATCGTTCCCGCCGACGTTGGGACCTCGGGAGCGAAGCTCCGGAACGAGTCGGTCACGGCGTCGAGAAACGACGCGACGATGACGTCCTCGGTCCGCCCATACTCGGCCAGGAGTTGCGCCAACGACTCCTCATAGGGCTTCACCGCCGGTGCCGTCTGCTTGATGTCGAGGTTGAGGATCACCTCGGGGAACCGCTCGAGCACCTCCCGCAGGGTGGCGATCCCGAACCGAGGGTCCTCGGGCGCGCGGCCCCTGTAGGGGTACTCACCTTCGGGCCGGTCGGGCGTGACGTCGGACCCGGGCACGAACCAGAACGAGAAGTCGAGCTCGCGCAGCTCGGCCAGCGTGAGATCGGCGATCTTCCCCCTCGCCGGCGTCGTCCGGTCGACCGTGGCGTCGTGACAGACCACCAGTTCGCCGTCGGCGGTGGCGTGCACGTCGAGCTCAATTCCGGTGGCCCCGCCGGACACGGCCCGGTCGATGGCAAACAGGGTGGAGGAGGGCGACTCCCACGACCCACCCTGGTGAGCGTAGGCGAGCACCCTTCGCTCCAGCCACGCCGATCCGCCACTCACCGGACCGATGGTACCGGCCGATCACCGGTAGCCTCTCGTCGTCGTGCTCGATCACATCCTCGTCGACGTCATCAGTAGCATCCGCGGATCCTTCGACCAGGCGCTGCTGCAACGCCAAGCCGTCGAGGAGCGGTTCCAGGTCGACGTCTTCCTGGGCGACGTCTCGTGGGAGACCTCCTACAGCCTTCCCGGAGAGGAGCAGCCACCGCGGGTCAGGGCCGACATCTCGGTGGACTGGCCCACATGGAGCCAGACCTCCTACCGGAGCTGGTCGATCGGTGAGCCGCCCGACGAGCTACCCGAGATCGTCGTGGAGGTGGCCCTTCGGGTCCAGCGCCTGGCCGAGGCGCCCGACACCCAGACCGTCCTCCACGCCCTGCCGGAGGCCAGCCCGCTCCTGGGGGTCGATCCCCTCGTCCGAACGGCGACCACCATTGAGCAGGTCCACGCCGGCGAGAGCGTGCGCTGGGCCGTCGAGGCGACGTACGAGGGCTCAATCCGGTTCAGCGAGACCCAACTGGAGTCGCCCGATGAGATTGAGCCCCTCATCGCCGGGCTCACCCGCTGGATCTCCTCCATCCTGATACAGCTGGCCGACCTCCCCTTTTCCTTCTTGCCCCCCGACGGGGACGACGACTGAGCGCCACGGCGGCCGTGCATCGGCCCGCGCATCTTGGGCGGGGAAGCCACCGAGGGTCTGGCTAGTGTCGTGGCGGTGGACAATCGGGTGGTTCCGTGTGCGCTGCCGTTGGGTGCCGGCGGGATCACCTATGAGCTGGTCATCGACCTCGACCTCGGGGATCCGATCGGTAGGCAGGTGGTGGACGGCGGGTGGAAGTTGAGCCCCGCCCTCCTGTGGCTGTTGGCCTCCCTTGAGCCCGGCGACACCGTGCTGGACCTCGGAGCGCACTACGGGACCTTCGCCATCCCCGCGGCGAAGCTCGGTGCGCAGGTGGTCGCGGTGGAGGGTTCTCCCCGGAATGCGGCCGTCCTCCGGTCGGCCTGCGAGCACAACCGCCTGGAGAACGTGCAGATAGTCGAGGCGGTCGTGGACGGCGGCACGGCCGAGGTCGAGTTCGTCGACCTCGGGCCCTACGGCACCATCTCGACACCCACCATCTGCTCGGAGACGGGATATCCGACGATCCGACGGGTGACCACGACCGTCGATGAGCTGCCGGGGGCGCCCATCACGTGGGCCAAGATCGACATCGAGGGCAAGGAGCACGCCGTTCTGGGCGGGGGCCGGAGAATGCTGGGGAGCGTCCGGGGAATGGTCATTGAGTCGAACGGGTACGCACTCCACGGCCACGGGACGAGCCCGCAGGAGTTGGTCCGGTCCATCGAAACGGCCGGGCTGAGGGTCTACGAGGTCAACGAGGGGGAGCTCCGGCCCGTCGGCCACCCGCTGGTGCAGCCCGAGACGATCGTCGACTACGCGGCGGTGCGGAGCGCACCGCCCCTCCCGGCGGGCTGGACCTGCGGCAAGCCGCGCGGCGATGGCGAGATCATCGACGCCCTGATCGGTGAGTCGACGCACGCCATCGCCGAACACCGCGACCACGCCCGTCGAACCATTGACGGCTTGCCGCGAAGGATGGCCCGCCGCTATCGCCGGATGTCAGCGGCGTCGGGTGGCGGCGCATCGGGACACCCATGATCGGGTCCGGGCCCGCCGGCCTCGTGCTCACGCCCGGAGCGAGCGCTCGACGGGACCAGTCCGGGTTGGTGGCGATCGACGACGAGGTGACGCGACGCGACATCGCGGTCGAGCGGGTGGAGTTTCCCGGCCAGGCGTCCGGGAAGCGCCGGGCCGACCCGCCCGAGGTGTGCATCCGGACGGTTCGTGCCGCCACCGTCGAGCTGGCCGACCGGCTGGGCGTCCCGACCGGTCGGGTGGCGATAGGCGGTCGCTCCATGGGCGGCCGGATGTGCTCCATGGCCGCCGGCGAGGGCTTCGACGTCGCCGCCCTCGTCCTGATCAGCTATCCGCTGCATCCTCCCGGACGACCCGATCGCCTCCGGACCGCCCACTTCTCCCGCCTGCAGCTACCGTGCCTCTTCGTCTCCGGCCGGCGGGACGCCTTCGCCACACCCCACGAGCTGGAACGCGAGACGGCGGTCATTCCCGGACCCGTCACCCTCGTCCACGTCGACGGTGACCACTCCCTGCGGAGGCGTGACGCCGAGGTCGCCGACATCGTCGCCTCCTGGCTGACCGGCCTCGCCTGACTCCCGGTTGCCGACCGTCTGCCCTCGGTGTCCGCCTCCACTGGCGCCGTTCGACGGCGAGGGGCATACTCGGACGTGGCCGACGTGCCCCCAAATCGTGTGTTTCTGCCCGATGCCCGCGGTGGCGACCTGTACCTGCGAGCCACATGGCATGCCGACTCCGCCACCATCGTCTTCAGCCACTGGAACGGTGAGGTCTGCATGGCGTCCACCCCGGTGGCGTTGACCGACTCCACGAAGGTCATCGACCTCCTGGTGCGTGCGCTCTCCGAGGTCGCCGGCCGGAAGCCGGTCGGGGCCGCCCCCGCCGCGCCACCCGAGCGCCGTGGTGCCCTCGACCGGCTCCGGCACCGCCTTCGCCCGAAGCTGGCCGACGTGATCGACGCCACCACCCGCTTCCGATCGAAGGCCCATCACCCCCGAGCTGCCTCATCGGACCGGGAGTAGATCACCCAGCACGCCGCGCCCGGCCGGTAGAGAGCGCCATCCCGCGCGGCGACGTGCCGTCGGTGCCGCCCCCGGGTCCCTGTCGCTAACCTGAGGCGACATGACAACTCCACATGGCGCGCGGTGGCCGTGACGCACCTGGCGAGCGGCAACGGGTCCCACCCCGATGCAGGGGTCGGGACGGGCAACGCCAGCCTGCTCCAGGTCAGCTCGCGTATCACCAGCCGGGTCGTGGGTCGCCGGCGCGAGCTCGAACTGATCCTCGCCGCGGTATCGGCCGGGCGGGATCTCGTGCTCGAAGGTCCTCCGGGCACGTCCAAGAGCACCTTGCTGCGGGCCATCACCGAGGAGTGGGGCATCCCCTTGGTGTTCGTCGAGGGGAACGCCGATCTGACGCCGGCCAAGCTCGTCGGCCACCACAGCCCGGCGCGGGTGCTCCGCGAGGACTACAGCACCGACAACTTCGTGGACGGCCCGCTGCTCGAAGCCATGCGGGCAGGCGGGTTCCTCTACATTGAGGAGTTCAACCGGGCGCCGGAGGACACGCTCAACACGCTCCTCGCGGCCATGGCCGAGCGCGAGGTGTCCGTCCCGCGGGTGGGTCGCGTGGCCGCCCGGTCGACGTTCCGGGTTATCGCGTCCATGAACCCCTTCGACAGCGTCGGGACCACTCGGATCTCGACCAGCGTCCATGACCGGCTCTGCCGGCTGGCCGTCACCTACCAGGACGAGGAGTCAGAGCGGGGCATCGTCGCCCTGCGGGCCGACCCGAGCGCCGCCGGGGTGCCGGCCGACGTGACACGCGTCCTGATCGCCGATGCGGTGGCCCTGACCCGGGCAACTCGGCACCATGCGAGCGTCCGGCAGGGCAGCAGCGTCCGGGGTGCCATCGACACGAC
This sequence comes from uncultured Acidimicrobiaceae bacterium, assembly GCA_963779735.1. Classification (GTDB taxonomy): domain Bacteria; phylum Actinomycetota; class Acidimicrobiia; order Acidimicrobiales; family RAAP-2; genus Bog-473. Next base: position 563,710 of record CAVZZJ010000004.1, on the reverse strand, counting down.
GCTGGTGGCGGGCGAGCTACTGGCCTTGCGGGGAATCTGCGACGTCGGGGACGGCCCCGTGATCGGCGATCCGGCGCGACAGGCGTACGCCACGACCGTGTTCGATGCCATGGTCGTGGCCCTCTCCGGACGCATCCACCTCGACGAGACGAGCGATCTCAGCCCCGAGGAGGTGCTGCGCCAGCTGTGGGAGGACCACTTCGTGCTCAATCCTGCCGCCGCGGCACCCGGCTGAAGGGATGTGGAGGCCCATGCTCCTCACGCGCCTCTCGGACGTCACGGTCGACGCGCCGACCGGGAGGACGCGACCCGTTCGCCCCGCCATCGTCCCCCTGAGGTCGACGCCGGGCCGCCCCGGCCGGGGCGCTCCGTCACCGGAGCCGCGAACGTACTGGCGCGCCCCGCCGCCGCGCCACCACGGCGGGCCGGCTACGGCCTCATCACCCCGCTCGGCGCGCGACAACGCCGACGAACCGGCGCAACTGCTAAAGAACATACCCCGGGGCAAAGACCCCCACCCCGAGGTCCTGCTGTTGGCCCAGCGCATCGCCGCTCGCCTCATCCTGCCCCGCCCGCGTCGCGACACGTCGAGCGGGAGCGGTTCGGGGGAGCTGAGAAGCGTCCGCTTCTGCGGTGGGTCCGACGAGATCGACCTCGACGCCACCATGGACCGCCTCGTCGAGCATCCGGTGCCCGAGGACGACGACATCATCGTCCGTGAGCGGATCCGCACCCGGCGGTCGGTGGTGCTGGTGGTCGACACCTCCGGATCGATGCGCGGCGAGCGGGTCCGCACGGCCGCAGCCACCGTGGGAGCCCTGGTCGCGGAGCTGGCTCACGACGAGTTCGCCGTCGTCGCCTTCTGGTCGGATGCCGCTGTTCTGGCCCATTTCGGCCGGCGCGTGCCGGCGGGCCAGGTGATCGACACGTTGTTGCGCACACCGGCACACGGGCTCACCAACATCTCGTTCCCCCTAAAGGTGGCGCGTGGGGAGCTCTCCCGTCTCGCCGCTCGTAACGGCCGGGTGCTGTTGCTGTCCGACTGCGTCCACAACGCGGGGCCCGATCCACGGACCGCGGCCGCAGGGTTGCCGCGCCTGGACGTCCTGCTCGATTCCTCGGGCGAGCAGGATCTCGACCTGGCCCGGGACCTTGCCCGCGTCGGCCGAGGCCGTCTCGTCCAGGCGCACGACTACCACGACGTCGCCCCGGCGATCTCCGATCTGTTCGCCCCCTGACGATGGTGGTCCACCGTCAGGCGTAGCGCCGTGCCAGCGCGTGCGCCTGGGCGCGGTAACCGCCGCCGAACAAGACCGAGTGGACGAGCAACGGGTAGAGCTGGAAGAGGGCCACTCGTTCCTGCCAACCGGCGCCGAGCGGCCGCACCTCGGTGTAGGAGCGGAGCAGGCGGTCGGGCACCTCGCCGAAGAGCGCCAGCATGGCGAGGTCCTCCTCGGGGTGGCCGCCGTGGACCGACGGGTCGATGAGCCAGGAGCGGCCGTCGCCTCCGAAGAGCACGTTGCCCCACCACAGGTCGCCGTGCACGAGCGACGGTCCACCGGAGGGGAGGAGCTCGTCCAATCGGGCGACCACCCCGTCCACGGCCCGTTCGAGCCCGCAACGGGCCGAGAGCTCATGGAGCCGAGCGCCGTAGAAGCCGGAGGCATCGGGCGCGGGCGACGACCCGACCGGGCAGGCGCCGATCCACGATGCGCCACCACCCCAGTGGGGGAAGGCAGCGCCATGCAACGTGGCCAGCGAGCGACCGAGCGACTCGTGGTGCCCGGGCGTCGCCCGCCCGTGATCGACCCAGGTGGTGACCAGAAGTCCGGATTCGGCGAGGACGACCCCTGGCACGGGGGGCGCCCCGGGCACCCCGCCGATGCGCTCGAGCCCGTCCGCCTCGTCGAGTGCGCCGGCGCCCAGCTTGACCACGTACGTGCGGGCGCCGGCCATCACGGCCCAGGCGTCGCCGCCGAGCCGGCTCGGCGGCCCGGTCGGCCCGACGACGCTAGAGAGGCGCGCCAGCCAGCTCGGCGACGAGACCACGGCAGGACCGTTCTATGAGGGCGAGCACCACGTCGAACTCGGCATCGTCCTCGCCCCAGGGATCGGGGACCTCGTCGTCGCCGACGCTCGCCTCGGGGTCATAGGAGCGGAGGAGCCGCACCTTGGCCGCCGCGCCGTCGGTGCCGGCCAGCCGCCGAACGTAGGCGAGGATCGCCCGATCGGCGCAGAGGACGAGGTCGGCGGCCGAGAGGTCGGAGGGACGCAATCGGCGCGCCCGGTGCTCGGTCTCGGGCCATCCCCCGCGCCGTAGTGCGGATGTGGCCCGCGGGTAGGCGGGCTCCCCCTCGTGGTCGCCGGCGGTGCCGAAGGACTCGACGACGACCTCGCCCCCTAGCCCGGTCACCTCGACCATCGCCGTGGCGACCACCTCGGCCATCGGGGAGCGGCAGATGTTCCCGAAGCACACCATGGCCACCCGCACGCCGCCATACTGGCATGCGACGTTGTCCGGGAGTCGGCTAGCGGGCCGAGGCCAGACGCATCGCCAGGGCCGCCGCCTCACGCGGATCGTCCATCGGCACGATCCCGGTGTCGGGCTCCCCGCCGGGCCCGGTGAGGGCCCACGTGCCGAGGCCGATGACCGGTGTCCCGGCACGCAGCGCCAGGGCGATCTCCGAGAGGGTGCCGTACTCGCCGTCGATGGCGATCACGGCGGCGGCCGAGCCGACGACGAGGGCGTTGCGCGCCTCGCCGAGCCCGGTGGCAACGGCCACGTCGACCCACCGATTCGCCGCCGCGCCCGAGACGCCCGGCAGTATCCCCACGGTCAGACCGCCCTCCGACTTGGCCCCTCGGCACACGGCGGCCATGACCCCTCCGAGACCACCGCAGACAACCACCGCTCCGGCGGCGGCCAGTGCGGCGCCGACCGCCTCCGCCGACGCGAGAACCGGCGGCGTGGCGCTGGACCCGCCGACGACTGCGATCTGGGTCGCCATGGCGCGTCAGCGTACGCCGCGGCGGGCGGCCGGTCCCTCCCGCACCGCTCAGAGGGTCAGGGACGCAGGACGATCTTGCCCAGGGTGTGACGTTCTTCGAGGTCCCGGAAGGCCCCGCGCACCTCGGCCAATGGATAGACCCTGGCGATGGGAACCTCCAGGCGTCCCGCGACGATCATGGCGACCAGCTCTGCCAGCACGGGCGCGTTCCCCGCGACGGCGTTGCCGTCGGTCTTGGCCCCGTACTCCTGCGCCGCCGCCCAGTCAACGATGGTGTCTATTCGCTGGGGCGACACCCCGAGCTCCACCGCCATCTTCACGTAGCCCCCTCCGAACGTATCGATGAAGGCGTCGACGTGGCCGCCGCTCGCCTCCGCGATGGGTTCGACGACCCCTTCCCCGTAGACCAACGGAATCACCCCGTGCCCCAGCAGCCAGCCGTGGTGCTCCTCGCTGGCCAGTCCGAGCACCGTGGCGCCGGCATCGACCGCCAGCTGCACGGCCAGCGATCCGACGCCGCCCGCCGCTCCCGACACCACCACCGTCTCCCCGTGGGCAGGGTTGACCGCCCGCACGGCGGCGTACGCCGTCGTCCCGGCCACGAACAACGAGCCGGCCACCTCCCAGGGCACCTCGGGCGGGCGCGGCACCAGGTCCTCGCTCTCCGCCATCACCAGCTCGGCGTGGCTGCTCCTGGTCTCGACGAAGCCGAGCACCTCGTCACCGGGGGCGAACCGGGTCACCCCGGGACCGACTTCCTCCACGATCCCGGCGAAGTCAGAGCCCTGGCCCGAGGGGAACGTGGCCGGCCAGCGGTCATGGAGCAAACCCTTGCGGATGGAGGACTCCCCGGGGTTGATACCGGCGGCCATCACCGAGACGAGGACCTGGCCCGTCCCGGGGACCGGGCGGGGCACGTCCAGGACCTTCAAGACGTCCACGTCGCCGTACTGGTCGAACCTCACGGCTAGCGGCATCGCGATGCTCCCTTCCTTCGTCAGCCCAAACCGCGGCCGGATCGGATTTATTCCGGCCGCCGCACGCCGGGGCCGGGGTCGGCGCCCGGTGACCGATTGCTATACATGGGAGCGATGCGCCTCTGCTGCTCTGCGTCCGCCGGGACGAGAGGGCGCCGCAGGTTGCCACTGGGGCTCGGCCTCGGTCTGGGAGCGATGTTGGCGGCCTGCGGCGGTGGGGCGGTGACGACGCTCTCGTCACCACCCACCACCGACGCCCTGCTCACGCTGACGGTCCAGCGATCACCGGCCGGGCCGATCCTGGCGACGGGCACGGGCGCCACGCTCTATGACTTCGGGCCCGATACGCGCAACCGGAGCACCTGCCTCAACGACGGCTGCGTCTACCAGTGGCCACCCTTGGTCGTGCACGGTCCGATCCTGGTCGGGCCGGGCGTCAACCGCACGTTGATCGGCACGCTCCGACGACCCGGAGGATCGACCCAACTCTCCTACAACGGTCACCCCCTCTACACCTACATCCTCGACTCGCGGCCGGGGATGGTGACCGGCCAGGCCATCGATCAGGACGGCGGCCCGTGGTACGTCCTCACCCCTGCCGGGAACGAGATCCGCACCCCGTTCACGGTCAATGGGTGACGAGGACCCTTAGTTGCTGAAGCGGAACTCCACGACGTCGCCGTCGTGCATGACGTAGTCCTTGCCCTCCATGCGCGCCTTTCCCGCCGCCCGGGCGGCCACCACCGACGTGGCCTCCATCAGATCGTCGAAGCTCACCACCTCGGCCTTTATGAAGCCCCTCTCGAAGTCGGTGTGGATCACACCGGCGGCCTTGGGCGCAGTGTCGCCGACGTGGATGGTCCAGGCCCGAGCCTCCTTCGGGCCGGCGGTGAGGAACGTCTGGAGCCCGAGCGTGGCGAATCCGACGTGGACCAGCCGCTCCAATCCCGACTCGTCCAGGCCGTAGCTCTCCAGGAGCTCCCTGGCGTCGTCGGCGGGCATCAGCGCCAGCTCCGCCTCAATCTGGGCGCACAGCACGATGGAGCTCGCCGGCGCCACGCTCTGGGCCAACCGCGCGCCCAGCTCGCGGTCGCCCAGCGCGTCCTCGTCGACGTTGAAGACGTAAATGAACGGCTTCGCCGTCAACAGATGGAGATCGCGGAGCAGCCCGGGGTCGACCTCGCCCAGCGCTGCCGCGCTCGAGATGGTGCGGCCCTGGTCGAGGAGGCGCGCCGCCGCGGCCACCGCGTCGGCCGTGGCTCTGAGCTCGGGCCGTGCCCGTGCCTCTTTGGCCAGTTTGGGCAGGCGGTTCTCGACCGTCTGCAGGTCGGCCAGGATCAACTCCGTGTTCACCGTGCCGATGTCCGACTCGGGATCGACCCGGCCGTCGACGTGGATCACGTCGTCGTCGTGGAAGACCCGGACGACCTGGCAGATGGCGTCGCTCTCCCGGATGGCGGCCAGGAACTTGTTGCCCAACCCCTCCCCACGGGACGCGCCGCGGACGATGCCGGCGATGTCCACGAACGTCACCGTGGCCGGGACGATCGGCGCCCCGTCGTAGAGCGCGGCCAGCTTCTGGAGGCGGCCGTCGGGCACCGCCACGACCCCGACGTTGGGGTCGATGGTGGCAAAGGGGTAGTTGGCGGCCAGGACCTCGTTGCTGGTGAGCGCGTTGAAGAGCGTCGACTTGCCCACGTTGGGCAGCCCGACGATGCCGATGGAGAGTGACACGCGACCGCCCTAGGGCACCAGGAGGCCGGCTGCCGATGCCAGGGCCCGCAGGTCTGACTCTGGTCTGGCGCCCGTGTGCGAGATCACCTCCGCGGCGCACACTCCCCCGAGACGGGCACACTGCACCGGGTCCATCCCATGGGTCAGGCCGTACAGGACGCCCGCCGCGAAGAGGTCGCCGGCGCCCGTGGTGTCGACCACCCGGTCGACCGGCGCCGCCGCCACCTCTTCGGCGCCGTGCGCCGTGAGCACCACGGATCCCTGCGCCCCTCTCGTCATGACGACGAGGAGGCCGGTCTCCTCGGCGGCCGCCACGGCGCCTGCGTGCGATGCGGCTCCGAAGAGCATGGTGATCTCTTCTTCGTTCCCCAGCAAGATGTCGACGTCGTCGATCAGGAGGTCGAGGAACTCCCGCTGGTGTCGGGCGACACAGAACGGGTCCGAAAGGGAGAGGGCGACCGAGCCGTCCGCGTCGTGGACGATGGCGGCTGCGTGGCGCATGGCCTCCTTGGCGGCATCCACGTCCCACAGGTAGCCCTCGAGCAGGACGATCGCCGCCCGCTCGACGAAGGCGCTGGATACGCCCTTCGCGGTCAGGGTGGATGCCGCTCCGAGGTAGGTGCCCATGGTGCGCTCGGCGTCCTCGGAGATCAGCACCATGCACCGCCCCGTGCCGAGCTGCACCCCCTCGTGCACCCCGCCGAAGTGGGGCTCGACGGCGACACCGGCGGCGCGCAGGTCGTGGACGTAGGTGTGCCCCACGTCGTCGTCGGCCACCGTGCCGATGAACCCCGCCCGGCCACCGAGCTCGGCGAGCCCGACCGCCGTGTTGGCCACCGATCCGCCCGACACGTACCGGGGCGCCCGCATCATCGCCTGAATGGCGTCGGCCTTGTCCCGGTCGATCAGGGTCATCGACCCCTTGGTCAACCCCACTTGCTGGAGCACCTCGTCGCCCGTCGAGTCGAGAACGTCCAGCAACGGTGACCCCACGGCCACCAGATCCAGCTCGGATGCGCTCCCCTCGTCGCTCACTGCGGTTCCATTCGATTCGTCGGCATGCACGGTGCGAGAACCTACTCGGAGCGAGACGGGTAGCCTTCCCGACGATGCCATCCCTGCCCGCCACACCTTCATCGACGCCGTCAGCGGACCCCTTTCGCCTGCCGCGGACCGTGGAACCTCACGTGTACCACATTGAGATAGAGCCCGACGTGGGATCGGCCTCGTTCTCGGGAACGGTGGCGATCGACGTCACGGTGCACGAGGCGATCGACCGGATCGTCCTCAACGCAGCCGAGCTCGCCGTCAGCGACGTGGAGGTGCGGACCGCCAGTGGTGAGGTCATCGGGTGCTCTGTGTCCTTCGACGACGAGCTGGAGCAGGCGACCTTCCATTCCCCCACCCCGCTGTCCCCCGGGCCAGCAACGGTGACGTGCCGGTTCAGCGGCACCCTCAACGACAAGCTACGCGGCTTCTACCGCTCCACCTACACCGATGACGCCGGCGACACCCACACCATCGCCACCACGCAGTTCGAGTCGGTCGACGCCCGCCGGGCCTTCCCGTGCTGGGACGAACCCGATCGCAAGGCGGTCTTCGAGGTCACGCTGACCGTCGACCGCGACGTCGACGCGTTCTCCAACTCCCCGATCGCCGACGTCCACCGGGTGGGTGACAAGAACGTCGTCCGCTTCTCGCCGACCATGAAGATGTCCACCTACCTTGTCGCCTTCGTCATCGGGCAGCTCGAGACGACCGAGACCGTCGACGTCGAGGGCGTGCCGTTGCGGGTGGTCTTCACGCCCGGGAAGCGCAAGCTGGCCGATTTCGCGCTGGCCATCGGCGCCTTCTCGCTCCGCTTCTTCACCGAGTACTTCAACATCCCTTACCCGGGCGACAAGGTGGACCTGGTGGCCATCCCGGACTTCGCCGCCGGGGCCATGGAGAACCTGGGCTGCATCACCTTCCGGGACACGGCTCTGTTGATCGATCCGGCCAGCGCGGCCCGAGCCGAGCTCGAGCGGGTGGCCGACGTCGTGGCCCACGAGATGGCCCACATGTGGTTCGGCGACCTGGTGACCATGGGATGGTGGGAGGGCATCTGGCTCAACGAGGCGTTCGCCACCTTCATGGAGATGCTCTGCGTGGACGCCTTCCGGCCGTCGTGGGATCGCTGGGTCGGCTTCGCCCCCTCGCGAAGCCGCCCTGGCCATTGACGGGGTGCACGCCACCCGGCCCATCGAGTACCCGGTCGGCCCGCCCAAGGAGGCCGAAGGAATGTTCGACCTGCTGACCTACGAGAAGGGCGCTGCCGTCCTGCGCATGCTCGAACAGCACATCGGGCCCGAGGTCTTCCGCGACGGGGTGCGCACGTACCTCAAGGCCCACGCCTACGCCAACACGGTGACCACCGACCTGTGGGACGCGCTGGAGGAGGCCAGCGGCCAGCCCGTTCGAGACGTCATGAACACGTTCATCCTCCAGGGCGGTCACCCGCTGGTCTCCCTGCACGAGGGCACCCTGGGGCAGCAGCCCTTCTCCTACGGCCCCCCGCCCGAGGGCACCGAGTCGGCCATCGGCGAGGCCTGGCTCGTCCCGGTGGCCGTGCGCGCCCTCGGCGTGGAGGGAGGCCCGGGGGCGCCGACGCGCAATCTCGTGCTCGACACCGCTCCGGTCCCACTGCCGGAGGCCACCCGCGGTCTGGCCGTGCTCAACGCCGGCGGGTGGGGCGTCTTCCGGGTCGGCTACGACGCCGAGCACGGCCTGGCCCTGGCCGACCATCTCTCGGAGCTGACCCCGCTCGAGCGGGCGAACCTGCTCGCCGACACCTGGGCAACGACGCTGGCCGGCCATTCGACGCTCAAGGAGTTCCTGATCCTCGCGGCCAAGCTCGGGCTGGAGCCGGACCCGACGCCGTGGGCCCCCGTGTCCGCTGCGTTGCACCTGGCGCACCGCATCGCGAGCGACGCCGACCAGCTCACCTTGCGCCAGGCGGTCGGGGCACTAGTCGGCCCGCAGCACCGGCGCCTGGGGTTCGAGGCCCGGCCGGGCGAGAGCGACCGTACGCCGACCTTGCGGTCGCTGGCCATCAGCCTGCTGGGCACCGTCGGGGCCGATCCGGTGGTGCGCGCCGAGGCGGCGCGGCGATTCGACGCCGCGCCCGTCGGGGGCGGCACGGGCGATCCGATCCCCGCCGACGTGGAAGCCGCCACGCTGGCGGTCGTCGCCCAACTGCTGCGGCCGGGCGACTACGATGCGCTCCTGGCGCGCTACCGGGCGGCGGCGACGCCGCAGGAAGAGATGCGATCGCTCAGCGCACTGTGCACCTTCCCCGACACGGACCTGGCCGAGCGGACCTTCGGCCTGGCCATGACCGAGGTGCGTACCCAGAACGGATGGATGGTCATCACCGGGTTGCTGGCCAATCCCGTGGCCGGACAGGCCGTCTGGCGCCGCGTGGCCGACTCGTGGGACGTCATCCTCGAGCGGTTCCCCAAGAATGCGCATGCGCGCATCGCCGAGGCCATCCCGGCCCTGTGCGGTGACGCCGACTTTGCCCAGTCGGTCATCCAGTTCCTGGCCGACCATCCGGTGGCGTCGGGTCCCCGCCGGGTCGCCCAGTCGGTGGAGCGCCTGGGTGTCAACGTGGCCTTTGCCGCCCGCGAGCGCGACCGGTTGGCGGAGGCCTGCCGGGCAGCCATCGCGGCCGTCGGGCCGGCTTGAGACCGACCCGGATGACAACGGCGGCGTCCGTCTCACCCGCCCCGATGGCCGACCCCCTACCTCGTGATGCCGCACTGGGGACGGCTCGGGTGCAGTCGCTGATGGGGGCGGCCCGCCACACCCGCGGCTTCATGCCCGACGACGAGGGCGAGGCGCTGCTCCTCGCCGCCCTGCGAGCGGGACGGGCCGCCCCGCCGGGACCCGCACCGCTCACCTTCGTGGAGGTGGGCGCGTGGTGCGGGAAGTCGAGTCTGTACCTGGGCGCGGCGGCCGAGACCACCGGGGCAGTGCTCTTCTCCATCGACCACCATCGGGGCTCCGAGGAGAATCAGCCCGGGTGGGAGCACCACGAGGCCGACCTCGTCGACCCCGACGTGGGCCGGATCGACACGCTGGGGCACTGGAGGCGGGCGATCAGCGACGCTGGCCTGGAGACATCGGTGGTCGGCGTGGTGGGAGACTCCCCCACCGTCGCGACCCGCTGGGCGCACCCGCTGGCCTTCTGCTTCATTGACGGTGGGCACGGCGAGGAACCGGCCTGGGCGGACTTCGGGGGATGGGCGCCCCACGTCACGCTCGGCGGCTGGCTGGCCATTCACGACGTCTTTCCCGACCCCGCCGACGGCGGCCGCCCGCCCTATGAGCTCTTCTGCGCGGCGTTGGCTTCGGGGGAGTTCACCGAGGACGGCGGGTGCGGGAGCCTGCGCGTCCTGCGTCGGGTGGCGCCCGCGGCCGGGTGAGGGCGGGTCAGGTCGCGGTGCACCCCACCGCAGCCTCCCCGATGCAGTGAGGCTCGGCCAGGTCCAGCCCGGCGGCCAGGCACTCGCCACGGAAGAGCCCTGCCGCCGGCGTGGTGTTGGAGAGGGCGTCGGCCGCCAGGACCATGGCACCGAACGTATAGGTCGTGCGCTCGTTGTCCGGGAAGGTGACCGTCTCGGGATAGACCATCCCGGTCCAGTACGAGCCGTCCGCGAGCCGAAGGTTCTGACCGGCGACAAAGAGGTCCCGGGCGTGCCCGTCCATCCCCAGGGCGTCGAGGGCCAGGACGCACTCGGCCGTTTCCGCCGCGGTGACCCAGTCGCCCGTCGAGACACATCGAACGCCGAGGCCCTCCATGACGAACGTCGTCCAACCCTCGGCCAGGCGGCGCCGCCCGGCCTCTCCCTCCAGGGCCCCCGAGAGCATGGGGTAGTACCAGTCCATGGCGAACTCGAACTTCGGGGCGAACGCGTTGGGGTGGTGGGCCACGGCGTGGCCCAACCTTCCGGCGGCCAATTCCCAGTCGGGACGATCCTTGGCCAGGCACTCGGCCACCGCCACCGCACAGCGCAGCGAGTGGTAGATGGACGACGATCCGGTCAGGAGGGCGTACCCCTCCGCTCGCCCCGAGGGATCGAGCGACCAGAGGACCGAACCGTCCGGCTGCTGCCAGCGCAGGACGAAGTCGACCCCTCTCTCAATAGTCGGCCACAGCTCGCCCAGAAACTCGACGTCACCGGTGATCAGGTGATGATGCCAGGCACCCGCCGCCAGGTAGGCGCAGACGTTGGTGTCGAGACGCTGATCCTTGACACCCGCACCCTGGTAGTAGTTGAACCAGCTCCCGTCGGGCAGCTGGCGGTCGGCCAGCCAGCGGTAGGCGGCGACGGCCTCGCTCCAGAGCCCGCACACCGAGAGCGCCATAGCCCCTTCCACGTGGTTCCACGGGTCACAGTGGCCGCCGTCGAACCACGGGATCATCCCGTCGGCCCGCTGGGCGTCGGCGATGGCGTGGGCGGTGGACAGCACGTCGGAGGCGCTGAGAACGCCCGGCACCGCGGGGATCGTGCTCTCGTCGGAGTGCAGCCGCTCGGTGGTCACGCCGCCGCACCGTGGTCGCTGGTGGTCGGCCCCCGGCCCCCGGGAACCCCTCGGGGCGCCTTCGTGCCCAAGACGGGCACTCCCCCGGCCACCGCGCCGGGCTTGGCCAGATAGACGACGAGGCTCTTGCCGATGAGCGGACTGAGAACGCGATCGGCGGCGCGGGTGACGAACGGGGCCTTGACGATGTCCCACACCAGCACCTTGTGGTACGCCGCCACGGCCGGGTTGGCGTCGTTGCTGGGACCGACGACGCAGCGCAGCCACCAGTAGGGCGAGTGCAGGCCGTGGGCGTGGTGGAACCCCATGGGGCGCAGGCCGGTCGAGGAGAGTCGCCGTTCGAGGGTGGAGCGCCGGTAGATGCGCACGTGCCCGCCCGGAGTGTCGTGGTACTCGTCGGACAGGGCCCAGTTGATGGCCTCGGGGCCGCAGCGGGGCACGGTGACGGCCATGGTCCCGCCGGGACGCAGGACGCGGCGAGAGCTCCCTCATGGCCGCCAGGTCGTCCGCAATGTGCTCGAGCACCTCGGAGGCGATCACCCGGTCGAAGGCGCCGTCGGGAAACGGGAGCGCCAGCGCATCCCCCTGCACCACGCTGGCCGGGTGTTCGGGGTCCAGCTCTCCCGCCTCCATCATGGCGCCCAAGGTGCCACGCACCTTCGCCACCTCGTCGGAGCCGGCGTCGAGCGCCACCACGGCCGCTCCGCGGCGTGCCGCCTCGAACGCATGACGACCGAATCCGCAGCCGAGGTCCAAGAGTCGATCGCCCGGCTGCACGCCCAGCTTCTCGTAGTCCACGGTCAACATGCGATGTCTCCCTTCTCCGCCGGGAAGCCGGTTGCCGCAGCGACGGGCGCCCCCGGTAGAGGCCTCCCGCCCAGCAGGGCCTCGTAGCAGGCCGCCGTGCCGGCCGCGGTCACCTGCCAGGTGAAGTGGTGCATCACCCGCTTCCTGCCGGCCGCACCCAGGCGAGCGCGGAGTTGGGGGTCGTCGAGGAGCACTGCGATGGCCCCGGCCAGCGCGCCGGGGTCGTCGGGCGGAACCAAGAGGCCGGTCTCGCCGTCTCTCCCCACGACTTCGGGCAGCGCCCCACCGGTGGTGGCGACGACGGGCACTCCGCAGGCCATCGCCTCGACCGCCGGAAGGGAGAACCCCTCGTAGAGGGAGGGCACCACCGCGACCTGGGCCTCGCCGTACAGCGCGGCCAGCTCGTCGTCGTCCATCCCGCTCACGCACCGCACTACGTCGGACAGTCCGAGCCGGGTGATCGCCCGGTCGACGCGGCCCCCCGGACGCGGCCGGCCGATCACGGTCAACTCCACGGAGCGTTCGCTGCGAAGCTTGGCGACCGCCTCAAGGAGGGGCACCAGTCCCTTCATGGGGACGTCGCTCGAGGAAGTGACCATGATCCGCCCCGGAATCGGCGTGACGTCGTCGCGAGGACGGAAGACCGTGTGATCCACCCCGACGGGCACGACGGTCATGCGCTCGGGCCGAACCTGCATCTGTGCCGCGATGTCCCGGCGCGACGAGTCCGAGACGGTGACCACCGCGGGCAGGGCGCGCGCCACGCGGACCTGCATCCCCAGAAACCCATACCAACGACGCTTGGTGAAGCGCTGCCAATGGTTCGTGGTGTGGGACAGGTCGAGCTCACGGTCCACCGTGATCGGATGGTGCAGGGTGGTGAGCAAGGGCCAGCCGTCGGCGACCATGCCCAGCATCCCCGTACCCAGGCACTGGTTGTCGTGGACCACGTCGAAGTCGCCGAGCCGGCCCGACAGCAGCACCCTCGCCCGCTGGGAGAACGCCAGCGGCTCCCCGAAGCCTGCGCTGCACATGATGCCGAACTCGATCCAGTCCTGGCAGCTGCGGAACTCCCGTGGATGGGGCACGCGGAAGGGGTCGGGGTCCCTGTAGAGATCGAGCCCGGGGACGGGCGTGAATCCGACTCCGGGGTCGAGCTCGGGCCAAGGGGGCCCGGCGAACACCTCCACCGAGTGCCCCAGGGCGACGAGCTCGCGGGTCAGGTGGCGGGTGTAGACCCCCTGGCCGCCACAGCGGGGGTTGCCGCGGTAGATGAGGAAGGCCACCCGCATACCGCCAGGCCGTGGCGGCGCAGCCGGAACCGGGGCGGGAGTCTCTATATGCCGCGAGCGCTCCCAGGACTCCTTGATCCAGATCCACTTCTGGCGGGGCGTTTTAGGCAATGGGTGTCCCGACGCGTCCGGCCATGGGCCCATAGCCTCCCTGAACCCCCTGCTCCGGCGCAAACGGTCCTTCCGAGAGTGCCCGGCGCAGCCTCAATGGATGCCGAACCAGCCCAGGACGGTGAGGGCCACGAAGACCGAGGCCACGGCCGCTACCGAGACGATCGATATCCCGCCCATCCAGCGGGCCCAGGGACCGTTCGCCGCCGCTCCGAGAAGCGAGCGCCGGTTGGCCAGCACCAGGATCAAGATGAGTGTCATGGGGGTGATCACCCCCTCGAGGACCTGGGTGTTGATGATGAGGGTGATCAGGTTGCCCGGCACCAGGACGACGGCTGCACCCACCAGGATCTGAGCCGTGAAGAGCCCCAGGAAGATGGGCGCCTGGCGGAAGCTCGACGACACCGACCGTTCCACCCCGATGGCCTCGGCCACTGCATAGGACGTCGAGAGCGGCACCACAGCGGCGGCCAGGGCCGAGGCGCCGAGGAGCCCGAGCCCGAAGAGCAACTCGGCTGCGGCGCCGGCCACCGGACGCAACGCGTGCGCGGCGTGGGAGGCGGAGGTCAGGGGACCGGTGCCCCCGATGGTGGCACCGGTGGCCACGATGATCGACATGGCCACGAACGCCGCCATGATCGCGCCGACGATGGCGTCGACGCGCTGGAAGCGATAGTCCTCGGGCTTGACGCCCTTGTCGACCACGGCTCCGGCTTCGTACAGCTGGATGTACGGCGTGATGGTGGTGCCGATGAGGGCGATGGAGAGGAGCAGGAACGACTTGCTGGCAACGAAGTGCGGCCAGAGGGTATTGGCCGCGACCTGACCCCAGTCGGGATGTGCGAGCACGGCGGCGATGGGGTAGGCGACGAAGACCACCGTAAGCAGCAGGAATATCCGTTCGGCATAGCTGTAGGACCCGAAGAGCACGAGCGACCAGATCGCGATCGCGAAAATCGGTACGGAGATGTAGCGCGAGACACCGAACAGATCGAACGCGGTAGCGATCCCCCCGAACTCGGTCACCATGAGCCCGATGTTGGCGATGGCGAAGGCGGTGACGGCGAAGGCGGTCACCCGCAGGGGGAACTCCTCGCGGATGAGGGCGGCCAGGCCCTTTCCGGTGTGCACGGCCAACCGGGCCACCATCTCCTGGACGACGACGTAGGCGATGGTGATCAGCACCATGAGGAACAAGGTGCGGTAGACGAATTCCGCACCGGCCGAGGCGTAGGTCACGACCCCGCCGGCGTCGTTGCCGGCCGCCGCCGCCACCAATCCCGGTCCGGCGGCGGCGAGGTAGACAAGACTCGTCCGGCGAGTCGGCACCCTCACGTCAGAAAAGCTTGGGGAAGTGGAAGCGACCCCTTCCGGGTACGAGCGCATCAAGTACGTCGTCGGCCAGGATCCGACCGATGGGTCGCCCGTCGTCGTCCACCACGACGAGGGAGTGCCCCCGGGCCTCAATGAGCTGGATGGCTGCCTCGTCCGCCGACGCGTGGGGACTGACGGTGACGACGTCTTCGTCCTCCAGGAGCGACGACATCCGGGTGGGGGGCGCGGCCCGCAGGGCGAGAAGAATCGAGAGGAGAGTCACGTCGCCCACAAGGCACCCGTCCCTGTTCACCACGGCCACGGCGTCGAGGTCGATGTCGTGGGAGCGGGCCTCGGCCAGTCGGTCGACCACCTGCGCCACAGTGTCATCGGTGGTCGCCGTGACCAGGGTGGTCGTCATGATGCCGCCGGCCTCGTTCTCGGGGTAACCGAGCAGCTCGCGCAGGGGCAAGACGGCATTGGGGGGCATGCGCTGCATGATCTCGGCACGGTCCTGGGCGGGCAGATCGCGCAGCGCATCGACCGCCTCGTCGGGCTCCATGGCCGTGAGAAGGCCGGCCGCCTCGTCGGGATCGGACTCGCGCAACAGCTGCTCGAGGTCGTCGGGCTGCATCTCCTCCAGGGCATCCGCCGCCTCGTCGGGGCTGAGGGCGGCCAACAGCTCCCGGCGCTCGTCACGACGGAGGTCCTCCAGCAGGTCGGCCAGCTCTCCGGGGCGGAGCCGGTGGAGGCCCTCGTGGGTCGTCTTCAGGCGGACCTGGGTGGATCCGTCGATACCCGTCTCCTCGCCGAAGGGCTGAATGGCAGCCCAGTCGATGACCCGCTCGGGCGTGGGCATCGGGCGCCAACGGCGCGGCCCGAGCCGGCGCAGCAGCGTCGCCGTCGACACGTCGGCGCCCACCAGCCGGATGCGACCCAGTACCTCGGCCAGGTACAGATCGGCGGCGCGGATGACCTGCACGCCGTCGACATCGACCAGTTGGTGGTCCAAGACATCCTTGGCCAGGAGGACCTCGCCCGGCCGGCGAACGACGTCTCGGAGGTCGAGCCGAGCCGAGCGCAGCAGGACCTCGGCGCGCCCGATCCGGTCGATGGCCGATGCGGGGACGTAGGCCAGCCGTCGGCCGACGCGGATGGTGAGCCCGCTCACCGGCGGGTAGGTCTGGCCGTCGGACCAGCGAGCGACGACGTCGTCGAGCCGACCGATCTCCTGGCCCGTCTGGTTGGTGACCGGCCGGCCGAGAATGCCGGCCAGAGAGACGATGGAGTCGAAGACGCCCTCGGATGCCAGGATCCGGCGGGTGCGCCGGCGCCGGAGGTGAGCCTGGCGCTCGGGCTCGGCGCGGCGGCGGTTGATGGACAGTCGGGACCGGGCCGGTGAGGGCGGGGGCGGGGGCGGTGAGGGCGGGGGCGGTGAGGGCGGGGGCGGTGAAGGCACGGTGCTACCTCCTGTACGGCGCCACGAGGGTGGTCAGGTCGGATCGGACGGGTCAGTGCCCGGTGTCGGGCACGCGAATGCGGCGGGGGCCGGCACGTCGGTCACTCCCGGCAACGGACAGACCGCACGGACTCTGCTGCAGAGACTCAGGCGGCCCGGGCGACGGGGGCGTGATGAGGTGCGCCGGCGGAGCTACTGGGGGGTTCGTCCCGTTGCACGGCCGCCTCCTTCCACTCGAGCCTCGTGCCGGGGGCATGAACACTCGCCCCGGGCGAAATCGCCCCCGCACTCTACCGCTCGAGATCGTCGCCACGGCGTGTGGCGGCAGGGGCCGCGTACGGGTACCGTGCCGGTATGGATCTGTCGTACCCACCCGAAGCGGAAGAGTTCCGCGGCACGGTCAGATCCTGGCTGGAGGAGAACCTGCCCGAAGGGTGGGGGACGACGGGGTTCTCCATGGAGACCGACGAACGAAACGCCTTCTACGGGGAGTGGACCAAGAAGCTCTTCGCCGGCGGTTGGATCTGCGCCGGTTGGCCCGCCGAGTACGGCGGCAAGGGCCTCACCATCCTCCAGCAGGTCGTGGTGAACGAGGAGTTCGCGCGCGTCGGAGCTCCGCTGAGGGGTGACTTCTTCGGGGACACGTTGGTGGGACCGACGCTCCTGCAGTGGGGCACCGAGGAACAGAAGGCGAAGTTCATACCGGGCATCCTGAGGGGCGAGATCGCCTGGTGCCAGGGCTTCAGCGAGCCCGATGCCGGTTCGGACCTGGCCGGATTGAAGACACGGGCCGTGTTGGACGGCGACGAGTGGGTCATCAACGGTCAGAAGGTGTGGACCACCCAGGCGCACCGCGCCGACTACATCTTCCTGCTGGCGCGCACCGACCCCGACCTGCCCAAGCACGCCGGCATCTCCTACCTGCTCGTCCCGATGAAGCAGCCCGGGGTGGAGGTCCGCCCGATCGAGCAGATGGACGGATCGGCCGAGTTCAACGAGGTGTTCTTCACCGACGTGCGCTGCCCGAAGGACAACGTGGTCGGTGGGGTCAACAACGGGTGGAAGGTGGCCATGACCACGCTCGGCTTCGAGCGGGGCACCTCGGCGACCACGTCGTACCAACGATTCCTCAAGGAGTTCAACGACATCCTCCGTCTTGCCCGGGAGTCCGGCGCCGACCGCGATCCACTGATTCGCCAGCGACTGGCGCGGTCGTGGTCGAAGATCAAGATCATGGAGATCAACGGCTACCGGACCCTGACCGACGCCCTCAATGGCACGAACGCCACCGCTCCCTTGAGCGCCTGCAACAAGATGTTCTGGTCCGAGGCGCACCAGGAAACGCTGCTGCTCGGCATGGACATCTTGGGCATGCGCGGCCAAACCCTGTTGGGCACCCCCGACGACGCGGGCTTCGCCGGGGCGCGCAAGGCCCATGTGTCGTACCCGGTCGACACCTTGCAGGCCCTCTTCTTCTTTTCCCGTTCGGAGACGATCTGGGGCGGGTCAGCGGAGATCCAGCGCAACATCGTCGGAGAGCGGGTGCTCGGGCTCCCCAAGGAGCCCAAAGCGAGCTAGCTCGGGTCTGGGTCGCTCCTATGGTGGTCCGGTGACCGTGAGGGATCGCCTCCATTGGGACGAGAGATACTCCGCGGAGGGGCCCGCGTCCGATGGCGCAGTGGGTCCACCGGCGTCGTTCGCCACCCACGAGCGCCTGTTCCCCACACGTGGACGGGCGCTCGACCTCGCGTGCGGTCGGGGACGAACGGCCGTATGGCTTGCTGTGCGAGGGCTCACGGTCTGCGGGGTCGACGTCTCTCCTGTGGCGGTGCGCTTCGCACGCGACCTGGCGGAGCGGAACGGGGTCGCTGACCGCTGCGGTTTCGATGTGGTGGATCTCGACACCGGCCTCCCCGCTGGGCCGCCGGTCGACCTCATCGTCTGTCACCGGTTCAGGGAGCCGAGCCTCTATGGGGCGATGATCGAACGTCTCGCCCCCGGGGGTCTGCTGGCCGTAGCCGTGCTCAGCGAGGTGGGTCAGGGCCCGGGGCCGTTTCGTGCCGCAGCCGGCGAGCTACGCGCTGCGTTCGGTGCTCTGGCGATCATCGCCGAGGGGGAGGGCGGCGGGGAGGCGTGGCTGCTGGCCAGGACGTGAACGGAGGCACTCCGTCGCGATGGCGAGGCGGGTGCGCTAGTTCGTGGCCTTCATCGGGACCGACGGTTCCACGTGGCCCTGCACGTAGACGTCGAGACGTCGAATCTTGCCCTCTCCGTTGAACTCGAATACGTTCATGGAGTTGACCACGTTGACGTTTCCACCCCTTATGTGGTGCTCTTCAAGCTCGAGGTAGACGAGCCCGGGCAGCTCGGAGATCCTCCGAAGTTTCGAGTCGAACCCCTTGGCCGTAGCAAACTTGGTCAGGAACTCGGCGTACTCCGGCCAGTTCATGACCTCGCGCCAGATGCCCACCCGTTCGAACTCGCCCACTGCGACGAGGTCGGCCAACGGGGCCCACTGCGCCGGGCTGAATCCGGGCTCCTTGGCCGCTCGAACCACTCGCCGGACGATCCGGTCGTACTCGAGAACCTTGCCCGAGAGCGGGCCGCCACCAGCGGCGGTGTCCTCGTCGTGCATGGAAGACGAGGCTAGCCATCGACGGGATCGGTTGCCCGTAGCGGACAAGGGCCCGTCAGCGGCGCACTCCGGTGACCAGCGTCGCCTCGTAGTGGACGGGGACGCGGCCGCCGGCGCGCTCCAACTCCTTCTGGAGGTCCGCCAGGAGCCCGGCCAGTTGGCCGGGAGGAAGGGTGCGGTGATCGCTGTGGGTGACCGCCAGGTCGATCCACTCCCCGATGGAGTAGTCGACCTCGTGGCCGAACACGCCAATAGAGACGTCAGCGAACGCGCCCGTCGCCCGCAGGGTGTCGGCGCACGACTGGTACAAGGACGGGTCGCGCCGGCCCAGCAGCACGGACTGCCTGCTGAGCTCGGGGGCGTGCCGCGCGTACGCCGCGTCGAGGGCGGGGCGCACGGAGCGATCCGGCTTGGCCTGATTCCAGAACAGCCCTATGCGCCCGCCCGGTCGGAGCACCGCTGCCGCCTTGGCCGCCCCCCGTTGCGGCTCGACCCAGTGCCAGGATTGGCCGGCGGTCAGTAGGTCGAAACGGCGGGCGCCGGCGTCCCACTCTTCGATCGTGCCGGACTCGACGGGCACGCCCCTGCGTCGCGCCACCTGCGCCATGCGCGGATCGGGCTCGAGGCCGACCACGGCGCAGCCCCGGGCGATGAACAGGCGGGAGGAGATCCCCGTCCCGCAGCCGACATCGAGCACGGTCCGGGGCCGGCCGGCCAAGAGCGCGTCGACCAGCTCGGCCGGATACTCAGGCCGGACCCGGTCGTACTGCTCCGCCACTTCGCCGAACGAGCCGGCCCGACGCCGGTCACCGTGCAGCGTCCTGTCGAGGGACACCGAGGCCCTACCTCGAGCGGCGTCGGGCGGGCGACGTCAGTCCATCGGCCATTGGCAGGCGCACCACACCCGCTCCCATCTCCGCTGCCACGTCAATGTGGGCCACCGTGACGGCGGACCGCTCGGCGCGCTGGCGATTGGCCAGGAGGAACAGCGGGATGCTGGCCAGCAACGTGGCGACGGCGCCCATCACCAGCGCCACGCGCGGACTGCCGACGTCGCTGACGTAACCGACCAGCAGGGCACCGATCGGGGTGCTGCCGAGCAGGGCGATGGCGTTGAGCGACATGACCCGACCCCGCATGGAGGGGTCCGCCCGGAGTTGCAGGTTGGCGTTGTTGGTGGCGATGAAGCAGATGCTGCCGGCCCCCATGGGCGCCAACAAGATGATGGCGGCCAGCTCGGTCGGGGCCAGGGCGACGGCCAGGATCATCGCCCCGAAGAAGACGCCGATCAGCGCCAACAGGAGGGCCGAGGGACGGCTGCGGAAGGCCGTGTACAGGCCGCCCACCACCGCCCCGGCACCCATGGCGGCCATGAAGGCGCCGTACAGACCGGCGCCGCCGTGAAAGGTGAACTTGGCCAGGAGCGGGAGCGTCACCGTGAAGTTGAAGGCGAACAGCCCGACGACGGCCACGGACAGCAGCGGTGAGCGCAGGTCAGCGATCGACCACACATAGCGCAGCCCCTCGCGGACCTGGCCCTTGCCCCGGGCCACGCCCGGATTGCGGTGGAGCTCCGACGCCCGCATGCACGACAACGCCACGATCACCGCCACATAGGAGAGGGCGTTCACCAGGAAGCAGGTGCCCACGCCCACGGTCAGGATGAGGACGCCGCCAACGGCCGGGCCGATCAGGCGGGCTCCTTGGAGGAGCACGCTGTTGAGACTCACCGCGTTGGACAGCAGATCCCGCTCCACCATCTCGGAGACGAAGGACTGCCGGGCCGGATTGTCGAAGAGGTTCACCACGCCGAGGAGGGCGGAGATCAGGTAGACCTGCCACAGGGAGACCGAGTGCAAGACCACCAAGAACCACAGGGCGAGGGCCAGGATGCCCGCCGCGGACTGGGTGGCGTAGAGCACCTTGCGCTTGTCGAGGCGGTCGGCGATCAGGCCTCCGAACGCACCGAAGAACAGGATGGGCACGAACTGCAGGGCGACGGAGATGGCGACATCGACGCCGGTGCCGTGCAGGGGGAACAGGATGAGGTAGCTCTGGGCAAGGGTCTGCATCCACGTCCCGGAGACCGAAATGACCTGCCCGATGAAGTAGAGGCGGAAGTTCCGCACCGTGAGGGCCCGGAACGTCCGGCTGCCGGCGCGCGAGATGCGGCTCATCGCCCGACCAGCTGCTCGAGGAGCTCCACCAGGTCGGCTGCGGCAGCCTGCTCGTCCGGACCGAGCTCGGACAGCCGACGGGCGAGAAACGCGTTCTTCAACGTGCGGATCCGTTGGAGCGACCGCTCGCCGGCGGGGGTGATCCGCACCCGGGCGCTCCGACGGTCGGCCAGGTCGGTGACCCGGGTCACCATCCCGGCGTCGGACAGCGTGGCGACGATGCGGGTCATGCTCGGGGGCTGCACCTGCTCGACGGCGGCCAGCTCGCCCAGCGTGGGACTGCCCAGGCGCTTGACCGCGCCGAGCGCCGACGCCTGGGCCGGCGACAGCCCGTCGAGTGACTCCTGGCGCAGCAGCCGGTGCAACCGGTTGACGCAGAGGCGAAGGCGGCTGGCCAACTCCTCCGTGGAATCGTCCGCCAGCCCCACGGGGGTCGGCGTGTCCGTGGCCCGGTGCACGCCCCCACTATAGTTAGTTTCGCTAACTAATGAGCCGGCGAGGCGGCCGGCGGATCAGAAGCTCGGGACGTACCCACCACTGCCGAGCGCCGCGCTCTCGTCGAAGCTCAGCGAGTCGTCGAGGTCACCTATCACCTCGGTCACCCAGGGAAGGCGGTCCCGCAGGATGCGCTCGACCCCCTCGGACAGGGTGGCGGAACTGACGGCGCACGAGCTGCAGGCGCCTTGGAGCTGGACCTCGACCACGCCGGTGGCCACGTCGGCCCGTACCAGCAGCAGGTCGCCCCCGTCCTCCTGCACGGCCGGCCGCATGAGGTCGATGACGCCCTGCAGCTTGCTCAGCCGGTCGGCACGTTCGTCATCGGTGAGGTCTGTCTCGGGATCGGGCACCCCACCATTCTGCCGTGCCCGGGGCGGGTCGTGACCCGGGTGCGACCCGCGTCAGTCCCCGAGCCCGATGGGGACGGGCGCCGCACCCTGGACCACGGGGTTGACGAGCTCCCCTACCCCCTCAATCTCGATGCGCACCGTGTCGCCGTCGGCCAGGAACCGTGGTGGCGTGAACCCGGCGCCCACCCCGGCCGGGGTTCCGGTGGCGATGATCGTGCCCGGTTCCAAGGGGAAGGCCGTCGTGAGGTACTCGATCATGGCGGAGCAGCCGAAGATCAGGTCCTCCGTCGAGGAGTCCTGGCGGAGCTCGCCGTTGACCCAGGTGCGCAGGCCGAGGTGTCCCGGGTCGCCGAGCTCGTCGGTGGTGACCAGCCACGGCCCGCACGGAGCGTGGCTGTCGAAGGACTTGCCCATGGTGAAGGTGGGCGTGCGCCACTGCCAGTCGCGGGCGCTCACGTCGTCGATGACGGTGAATCCGGCGACCACCTCGAGAGCCCGGGCCGCCGGCACGTGCTGGCACCGCCGGCCGATCACCATGGCCAGCTCGCCCTCGTAGTCGACCATCGTCGAGACGGTCGGGAGCACGATCGGATCCCCGGGGCCGGAGATCGACGTCCGCTGCTTGTTGAACCAGTACTGGTAGTCGGGAGGCTCACGGCCCATCTCGGCGACATGGGCCCGATAGTTCATACCGATGGCCAGAATGCTGGGCGGGTGGGGAACCGGCGCATGCCGCCGCACCGACTCGAACGGGTGGCGGGCGGCCTTCCCCGAGGGCGCCTGGCGGGCGCGGTCGAGGCCAGCGGGACCGAGGGCGAGCAGATCCGTCATGTCGGTGGGCAACCCGACCGCCGGGTCGCTGAGGTCGACGATCTCGTCGCCGACGACGAGGCCCGGGCGCACCCCGGCGGCCGACGCCCCCGGCGGGACGGCGTGAGGGGAGAAGCTCAGGAGTCGCATGGTGCGCCCAGTCTGTCAGCGCGCGCAGGAGTGCAGCGCGCTCAGCGTGCGCCGGCCCCACGAGCTCGCCACCTCGCTCCACCGGTCTGGTCGTTCGACGATCTCGTCGGCCTCGCTCCACAGCTCCTCCTCGACTGGGTCGAGGACCTCTCTGATCTGCCCAAGTGCGTCGGGATCGGCCTCCACACGCGTCCGCAGCGTGTCGGCGCTGCGCCACATCGTCTCGCTCGACAGCTCAATGGGAACGAACGGGGGTGGGCCGGCCGCCGTGCGCAGGAAGGCGGGCACGTAGACGCTGACGCACGGGCTGCCCAGCGCCACGTAGGCCCGCAACGGCGCACCCTCGTCGAGGTCGTAGGGCAGGACGGCGACGAGGGAGGCGGCCGTCACGCTCCGTTCCGGGCCATGCCTGCAGACGCCCACGTCGTGGTCACGGAGGTGGGCGGCGGCCGCGGCCGGGGTCAGCGCGTCTGCGGTGGCCCTCTGGGCATGGAGGTCGGGCGAGGCGGCAGTCCACGCCGACTCCACGGAGAGCCGGTCACCTATGGCCGTACCGTGGGGAAACGAGGCGGCCGTGTGCGTGGTGCCGGACCCATGGAGCACGAAGGCCTGCCGCGCGTCGGCGATCAGGAAGGTCGAGTCGTCGACCGCGCCGTGGACCGCGCCGTGGACCGCGTCGGCGATACCCCCCTGGCCGTACGTCTCGCGGAGGTCGATCAGGATGTCGAGCGCCCCTTGTGCGCTGCGGGCCCGCTCCAGGCCGAGGCGCACCATGTCCGTGCCGACGAGCGCGGGACGCGCCCCGGCGGCCTCGTGCACCGTGCCGACGCGCTCGTTGCCGATGGCTACGCCGAACTCGTTGACGCCGTGCTCGGCGCCCCAGAGCCAGGTCGGGCAGGAGAGGAACACGGCGTACGCACCGGTGTCGCCGATCGACAGGTACTGCGTGCGCAGGGTGCAGCCGGCGGTGGGGCGACGGCCGAAGGGCATGGCGAGCTGCACCTCTCCGACCGGGCGATCGGAGTTGGTGGCGAAGATCATGCCCCCCCGGCCGGGGCCGCACAGCGTGTCGGACACGGACCCGAGCATACGAGCCTCGCCCTGCGCCCCACCCCGGAGCGCGACCGGGCTGCGACGGTCAGGCCGGCTTGTCGGCGAACTCGTGGAAGGCGGCGAGCGCGCGGGGACCCCACACCGTGCCCGGCCCGCCGTTCATGACAAGGGCCACGCCGATCATCTCCGTCACCTCGCCCAGGGTGGCCCCCCGGCGGGCCGCCCCTCGGGCATGGGCCGAGATGCACCCGTCGCACTCGCGGGTGATGGCCATGGCCAGCGCGATGAGCTCCTTCATGCGCGCCGGGAGCGCGCCGTCCGCCATCGCCGCCGAGGTGAACGAGTTGTAGCGAGACATGACCTCGGGCAGGGCCTCGGAGAGCTCACGGTACGGGGCGCGGAGCTCGTCGGTGACCTGGTGAAAATGTTCCATGGTGCATGCTGGCACGCCCGCGCCCGTACGGCGCGCCCCGAGCGCGGAGGATCCGATGGCCCGGAGTTCCTCAGTCGGACTGCGCACCCCGCGGTCCGCGGGATCGGACCTCGGTGACCGACTCCATGGCGTCGCGCAGCTCTTGGATCCAATCGGCTTCGTGCTCCGCCACCAGTCGGACGGTCCACGCCAGCGCGTCGCTGCGGCTCCGTGCCACCCCGCCGTCGATCAGGGTGTCGAGGACCCGCCGGTCCGCCAGGCGGAGCCTGGTCATCACCGGCACGCCCGCCGTGGTGAACAGTACCCGCGAGCCGCCGCACCGGGCACCCCACGAGACGGTGCGCCCGAACGCCGGCTGGGCCTCCTCGGCGATGCGCATGCGCGCCGCGCGGCTGTCCTCCCGGTGCCCACCGATGCGGGCCTGCTCGGCCACCTGCACCTCTTCGTGGCCGGCGCCCTCGGGGAGCTGGGGCGACGTCAGCGTGCCCACGACCTGGATCTCGTCGGAGTCGATCTCGATCTCCGGCGGACCCTCGAACCACCCCTCGGGGATGCGCCCGGCGAACCAGGCGGCGATGAGCCGTTCCTGCTCGGGGCCCGAGGGTGGGGCCCCGCTCGAGCGGCGACGCCCGCCGCGCCGGCCGGGCCATGGAGAGTCTGATGGGTCGTGTCCTGGTTTCATATTACAAGATTACATGATTACTTTTATCTGTCAACCCACGCGGGCACCTCGGGCCGGGTCAGGGCAGTTCCAGCTTGAAGCCCCTGTGTGACGGCCGGAGCCCCAACGACTCGTAGAACCGGTGGGCCTCCGTCCGCTCGTCGTTCGAGGTGAGCTGCACCCGGTAGCACCCGAGCTCCCGAGCCCGTTGGATCACGGCGCCCATGAGCAGGCGGCCCACGCCGCGGCCACGATGGTCGGGGTGGACGTGCACGGACTCGACCTCGGCGCAGAGACCGCCCCTGGCCTGAAGGTGCCGGAAGACGATCAGCTGGCACACCCCGATCACCTCGCCTCCCTCCTCGGCCACCACCACGGCTCCGGGTTGGTGGCCGACCTCTTCGAGGGCGGTGCGGTACGGGACGAGCTCGGTCGGATCTTCCTTGCCCGCGACCAGCGATCCGAGCTCGAGAAGCTCCACGATGCGCGGGAGGTCGCGCTCGGTCGCCTTACGGATCACCACTCGAGGCGCGCCGCCGGTCGGGTTCCGCCGTTGCACCTAGGAGCTGCTCTTCTTCTCCCGCAGGGTGATGGCCCGGCGGGGGCAGTCCCGCACGGCCCTCTTGGCCGCGGCGACCAACTCCGGCGCCAGGGGCGCCCCTTCGACGATGGGGTAGCCCCACTCATCGAGGGAGATGGCCTCGGGCAACAGCTCGGCGCAGTAGCCGTACGCATCGCACGCCACAGGATCGATGGTGATGCGGATCATGGCCGCCTCAACCGCTCGTGCCCGGCGGAACGTGGAGTTGCGAGGCATCGTTCCACGGGCACGGCGCTCCGCGCAGGTGGGCGGACACATCGGTGGCGAAGACACGCAGCGCGCTGCGGACCATGCCCACCACGCCGTCGGGATGACGGCATGCCCCGCGTCCCTCCACTTGATGAAGCCGGCGTAGGAGGCGCAACGTGAGCTCGGGGTCCGGTCGTCCCCGGGCGAGCGTGGTCAGATCGGTGGCGATGGCCGGCAGCCCGTGCACACAGGGGCCGCACTGACCCGCACTCTGCCCGGCCATGTAGTGGGCGATGCGCGCCGACTCGGCGATCCCGCAGGCGGCCGCGCTCAGCGCCACGACGACGCCGACGCCGGCCGAGGCACCGATGGTGCGCAGCGAGATCGATGCGTAGGGCGTCCCGAAGTCCTGCGGGCCGACCCATGTCCCGCCGTACCCTCCGACCAGCATCGCTCCGATGGTGTCGACGGGGACCGCCCTGGCCACGATGTCCTGCAGCGGCGTACCACGATCCACCTCTACCACTCCAGGTCGTGCCACTGCGCCCGAAACGGTCACGAGCGTGGTACCGGGCTCCTCGGACATCCCGCGGGAGCGGAAGGCCTCGGGACCGCGGCGGGCGATGAGGCCGACATGGGCGAGCGTCTCCGCATTGTGCACCAGGGCGCGCCGCCTCCCGATACGGAGGGACACACCCTTGTCGGGCCGGAAGGACGGGAGCGACCACCCGGTGTTGATCCACTGGGCCAAGGCCGACTCCTCGCCGGCGACGAACCGGTCCGGGGGCCGCACGACCACTTCGGGTCTCTGGCCGTGCGACTGCGCCGAGCGCTCCGCGATAGCCACGCGTACGGCATCGGCGACGGTGTCCCGTCCGGCCGGCACACAGACCAGGACCTCGTTCGCCCCGCAGACGGCCCCCATGAGCTGGGCCCCGTCCAAGACGAGATGCGGAACCCTGGTCAGCAGCACCTTGTCCTTGTGGCTCGCCGGCTCGCCTTCCATCCCGTTGACCACCACGACTCCGCCGCCGACGGAGCGGGCGAGGTCGAGCTTCATGGAGGTGGGGAATCCGGCACCGCCGCGGCCGCTCAGGCCCGACGCGTGCACGGCGCCCAACAGCCAGTCCTTCCACTCTCGGTTGGACTTCGCCGGCATGGGCAGCGGGCCCAGCGTGCGCAGATGTCCGGCCAGATCGGTCGGATGGCCGAGCAGCTGATAGTGGCTGGTCTCCTGTGGGGCCGCGCAGGCGCTAGGCGTCATGTCGTGCTCCGTTCATGACCCCCGCTGGTTCGAGTGCCGCGTGCGGCCCGCGGGCCGCTGCGGCCGGGCCCCGTCGCCCGACGGCCCGGAGGCGCCAGATCAGGGCCGACCCGACGGAGACGATGCACAGTACGCCGAGGACGATGACCCAGTGCTCGCCGGCATCGGTCCCCATTCCGAAGGTGTGCGCCAGAGCGACGGGCCAACAGAGATAGGCCAGCCAGTGCAGGGCACGCCAGGTCGATGGCCTCATGCGAGCGCGCAAGACGCTCGAGATGAACACCGCCACCATGAGGTCGAGGCCGACGGTCCCGACCCCGACCCAGAAGCGGTCATAGGACGAGGTGAAAGGCACGACGATGGCGGCCCACGAGATGTCCACGTACGTATCGAGCACGCTCGTGAGCACGTGGATCCCCACCACCACCATGGCGATCATGGAAATCCGGCGATGGATCTCCTGCTGGGCGAAGCCCGGCCAACTCCGGGCCCGGACGCGGCTGGTGGTGGCCAGTCCCAGGACCATGGTGAGGGTGAGAAGGACGAGGGCCACGATCCCACTCGCCCGTGTCGAGTACCACAGGGCGGTGGAGCTCATGCCGATGGCTCCTCGGGCCAACCGCCGACGAAGAACGTCTGCCCATCGTGGCGCACCAGGCGCACCGCCTGGTCGAACTCGGCGAGATGGCCGAGAGCCCGATCGCCCCAGACCAGCGAGGCGGTCGTGAGCGCGTTCGCGTCCACGCAGCTGGCACCGGTCGCGGACACCAGGGCCCAGTAGGGCGCAACGCAGTCTCCCGTGCGGGGATCGACGATGTGGTGCACGGTCCGTGCACCGGCCGTCCACGTCCGCACGGAGACGGACGAGCTGGCCAGGCCCCCGTGGCGAACGCTCACGACCTGGTCCACGTCGTCGACCGGCGTGGACGACTCGACGGCGATGCCGACCGGCCACCCGCCCATGGGTGCGAGACCGGCCACGGCGACGTCACCACCGACGTTCACCAAGACCCCCGAGCCGAGCGCACCGGCGATGTGCCTGGCGGCCCGGTCGGCGACCAGCGCCTTGGCCGATGAGCCCAGGTCGAGGCGCACCCCATGGGGAATGCGGACGGTGCGCTGGAGACGGTTCAACTGCACGTGCAT
This sequence comes from uncultured Acidimicrobiaceae bacterium, assembly GCA_963779735.1. GTDB lineage: Bacteria > Actinomycetota > Acidimicrobiia > Acidimicrobiales > RAAP-2 > Bog-473. Next base: position 535,455 of record CAVZZJ010000004.1, on the reverse strand, counting down.
GAAGCCAGCCACCGGGCACAGGGCCTCGGGGGGCACCGCGGGTCGATCGGACACCTCGTCCAGATCGCAGTCGTACCCGAGGATGGCGATGGCATTGCCCACGGTCGGGTCGACTGCCCCGTGCGTGCGCTCGGCCACCGAGCACGCCACGTCAAGGGCTTCGAAGAGCAGCGAGCTCACGCGGACCGTCTTCCCCGCCTGGGCGTGGACCGTCTGCAGCTCGGAGTCGGGGCGGAAACGGCTGCACGCCTCGTCTATCGCCCGGAGCTCGGCCCACAGGATCCGCTCGGCCATGTCGGCCCGAGAGGGGTCCTGCACCACCACCGTGGCGATGGTGCCGATGGCAGGCAGTGAGCGGCTGACCAGGGACGGTGCCGGCCCGCGGGTCGCGACGGCGGTCGTCATCGCGACGATCCGCCCGAGGTCGTTACCGCCTTGGTGGTGGTGGTCGTCGTCGTGGGTGCCGTGGTGGTCGAGGTCTTCGTCGTGGTCGTGTCCGGCGACGTGCCACCCGAGGAGGTCCCCGAGGAGGTCCCCGAGGTCGTGGTCGTGGCGTCGCTCGATGATGTCGTCGAGCCGGACGTCGTCGTGCCGGACGTCGTCGAGCTGCTCGCGCCTGGGTGCTCCCGTGCCACGACCACCCCGATCAGCGCGATGGCACCGGCGGTTCCGAGCACGGCGGACCGCGTCACGCGTCGCAAGCGCAGCATCGCCCGCCCGCGTGCCTCGGGCGAGTTCGATTCGTTCGATCGGTTCATGAATGGGGACCTTGCCTGTAGCTGACTGTCCCCATACCAACATCGCCGGTTCCGGGCTAACGCAGGCTCCCCTGTGGGCCTCCTGAGAGAACCGCCCCAGCGGCGGGGAGGGTCGGTCGGGCACCATGATGGGGGGATGACGCCCGCACGGTTCTCCTTCGATCCGGTCCGGTCGTGCGTGTGGGTCGACGCGCGGTCGAACCTCCATCCGATCAACACCGAGACTCGCGGCCTGCGGGGTTGGATGGAGGCCGCCGCGCGGGCCGACGGGACCCTCGATCTGGCGGTGCCGGTCCGAGGCCGCCTCGAGCTCTCGGTCGACGGTCTCTCCTCGGGGAACCAGCTCTACGACCGCGAGCTCAAACGGCGAATTGACGCCCGGCGCTACCCCCTCATTGCAGGGGAGATCGTCAGCCTTACGGGGACCGACACGGCCGGTTCGTATCTAGTGGCCGGAGACCTGACCTTTCACGGCACGACACGGCGGTTCACGCACGAGATGGCCATCACCATGCCCGACGACTCCAGCATTGAGCTGAAGGGCGAGAGCGTCTTCGACATCCGGGAGTTCAACATGAAACCCCCGAGCATGCTCATGTTGAAGGTCTATCCCGAGGTGGCCGTCCGGGTCGAGCTGCACGGCAACAGGGACGGGTGACGACGCGAAGACCGGCACCGGGGGCGCGGCGCCCTGCCGAAGCAGGCGCTTCGTGTCGTGGCCACCATCCCCCTATCCCGGGCCCGTTGAATGTACTCTCGGAATGCCGTTTGGGGGTTGCGTGAAGGGAATGTAGTCGTGGTGATCACCGAACATCGGGTCCATGTTGAGGAGCAGTTAGCCGCCGTCGAACTGAGCATGTACGTGGAGGACCGATCACGTGACCTTGAGGGTCACTGCTGGGATGGTCGCCCCTGCGATCACCTCGACCACGGTCCTGACGGCATCATCCACTTCATGCGCTGATCGACATGCGCTGATAGAACCCGGTCGGCGGCATGTCGGCGAGAATCGCCGGGGCATGCCAGCGGTCGGTCCGCAGCTGTCTCCGCCTCGGTCGGCCCGACGATGAACGCATCGCTGTCTGGAGCCCAAGAGCCTTTCATCGTCCGGACGCTGGTCCGATGCGCGGATCGGTACGCGGGAGCGAGCCTTTCGAAGGGTGTCGCTGGCACGGTGTCCGACAGAGTGGCTCAACTACCGTAAATTCATCTCGTCTTTAACACATTTGGGGGCAGACATGGCCTTGACCGGCGCGCAGAGTTACTCCGACGTGATGATGACGGAACCCCCGTCGAGCTCGTCACCGTACGAATCCGCCACACTCGAGTTCCTCTTCGAGCAGGTGTGGTCCCGACCCGGCCTGAGCCGAAGGCAGCGGCGACTCGTCACACTCTCCTGCGTGTGCGCCGCCGATACCGCCGGCCCGATGGACGCCCACATGTACGCTGCGCTCGCCAGCGGCGACTTGCGGGTGGAGGAGCTCCAAGAGTTCATCTTGCACTTCGCCGTCTACTGCGGTTGGCCCAAGGCTTCGGCAGCTCAGGCGTCGCTCCTCGCTCAGTTCCATCGCCTCGGCGGGGAGCGAGGCGAAGAGATGGCGCCGTGGCCGGAGCTGCCTCTCGCCTCGCTCGGTCCCGCTGATCACGAGGAGCGCCTACGAAAGGGCGACGAGTGCTTCGTCGAGGTGAACCTTTCGCCGGCGCCACCACGAACGACGCCGTTCTTCCAGGCGGGAATCCTCAACTTCGTGTTCGGCCACGTCTGGCAGCGGCCCAACCTCAGCCGGGTGGATCGCCGGTTCGTCACCATCCCCTGTGTCGGACTCTCCGACGCCGCAACGCCGATCCAGTCGCATGTCGGCTCGGCGTTGCGGTCGGGAGACATCTCCATCACCGAGATGAACGAGATCGTGTTGCAGTTCTCTGCGTACTACGGGTTCGCCAAGGGCGAGGTGCTGAACCGGGCGGCGACCGAGGCCTGGGCGGAGATCACCGGCGAGCGCACGGCGACCCGCGGCTGACGCAGGTTCACCCTCACCCTGGGGTGAGCTCCGCCTTCGGCAGTTAGAGTGATCCGTGACCTTGAAGCGCCCAGAGGGGCCGACCATGGGGCTGGGGCGGGAAGATCGGGACGGCCCATGCTGATCGTCCCCGACCGAGCCGGGCCAGCGCGTCCGCGCGCTTCGTCGCCGCCCCGGGAACTGGGCTCGGTCCGTCGTACCACGAGCATCGACTCGAGCCACCCCCACGGCATGTCGGGACCGATGGAGGTCGATGCCCGAGCCCGTGACCTGGGAACGGGAGACGGGACATGGGCCGACGAGCAGCGGCTCACGGCCACCCTGGGAGCCGACCGGGCCATTGTGGCCATCGAAGCCCAGCCCGCCGAACCACGTCTCGCACGGCTCGTGGGGGCGGTGGCGGGCCCGGGATTTCGAGCCCGCATGACCGAAGTCCTGCCCGACCATGCCGGCCGGCGAACCCTGCTGCACACGCTCCTCGACGATCTTCCCGGCGCCACACTGGTCTCGGGCTATGCCATACAACGGACCAATCCGCCCGTGCTCCCCGCTGCCCCCGGTCGCTACGCTCGACACGTCAAGGTGGCCGAGGACATGTGCGCGGGCTGGGCGTCCGATGCCACCATCGTGGTCACCTTTCGCGCCACCGGCGAGATCCCCCACCCCATGGGGCCACCGGCTCCGTCGCTCGAGCGGCCCGGGGACCCCCTCTCCTGGCACGAGATGGTCCCGCTGCCGCCGGAGTCCACCCGCCGGCGTCGCCGCCTCGACCTGCTGCCGCCCTCCCAGGGCACACGGGCCTGGGCCTTCGACTCGCACTTCCGCGACAGTTACTGCGACGCGGAGGGCCTCGAGACTGCGATTCACGAGTACCTGGTCGACGGGTGGATTGACGAAGACGGCCGGCATTTAGGCGACGTGCGAGCCGAGGCCCTCGTGCTGCCCTGGGTGGAGTGCCCCGGCGCAGTCGCCAGTGCAGATCGCCTGCCCGGTCGGTTGCTGGCCGATCTTCGCGCCGAGGTGCGGTCCGAGTTCGTGGGCACCGGCACCTGCACCCACCTGAACGACTCGTTCCGCGTCCTGGCCGACCTCGAGCCTCTCCTCCAGCTAGCCGGGGCCGATCCGGCATAGCGCCGTCATTCGCACGATGCGCTGCCGCGGTCGCTCGCTCCTCGTCCCCGGACCGACGTAGCGGTTCGACGAGGCACGGGCCAGGTCGCCCAACGGGGGGGTCCGTCCGTGTACGGCACGCTCGGGCGAGCTGTTCATCGTCGAACGTGGCCGCGATGGCAACTGCTTGAAAGGTGTTCGGGCCCGCCCACGATCCTGGCCGTGTCGGAAGTGCCGGTTCAACAGCCCGAGCCTCGTGAGGCTCATCGCGCCCGGCAGGTCGCGGAGTCGTTCGGCTCGGATGCCGAACGCTACGACCGTACCCGGCCCCGCTATCCCGACGCACTGGTGGAGCGGATCGTCGCCGCCAGCCCCGACATCCTCGACAGATCACATCGCGTTGGTCGAATCCATGCCCATCGCGCGGGGCTCCTTAGTGAAACGGCGGATCATTGCCTGCACGGTGTACGAGGCAATGAGTCGGCCGCCCTCGCTAAAGACCCTCCCCTCGCCCTGGGCGAGACCGCGGCCCGACCAGATAGCCGGGTTCGAGTAAAGGAACCACTCGTTCACTGGGGCGTCTTCATGAAAGGCGATCGCGATCGACATGATGCCGGTCGACAGGCTGACATGGGCCAATGCCTCGCCAAACCCTTCGTGCGGGCGCATGGCGGCGGCGATCGTCCAGTGAGTGGAGGCTTGAGCCAACAACGCGCTACGCAGGTATGGCTCCAACGGGTCGTCTCGGAATCGCATCCAGGCGTAGATCACCGGACGACCAACTCGGTCGGGGTCCGGCGAGTATGCACCTTCCACGATCCGAAGATCGCGCCCGGTGACCCGCATGTCGTATGGATCTGACTCATACGGCCCAGGGACATCGGGCATCTCCACTGTCCCCCGAATCGTGTCGGAGACGCCCGAGTCCATCAGCACCAACCCGGGGCCGACCAACAACCCGTTCTGCTCCGCTCGGACAGCCAGGGTAGAGAAGGTACGGCCGCTGCGAATCGGTTCCACAGTCAGGTTGATCGGATCATCAAACGACGCTGCTTTAGGGAAGGTCATGTAGGCCGAAGTCACGCGCTGAGTAGGGTTCGCCTTGGACGCCGCCACGATGATCTGTGCCAGTAGCTGGCCACCTTCGACGACATTGCGAGACCGCTCGTGATATGCCGGAGCGATAAATTGATAGGGGCCGCTCTCTCGTACGTCGATCAGTGTCAGCAGATCGGACTGGTCACCCCAGACGGGGAAGCGACTCACAGTCACGGCTCGGCGGTCGTCAGGCCAGCGAGTCTCGAGCTCGACCCGGACCTTCTCGTGGTAGACGCCGAGATAGCCCCTGAGTCCCGCAACCTGGGGGAAAGGATCGCGGTAGGTCCAGAACACGTCCTCAACCGGCGGAGCGGTCGACATGAGGGAGAAGTAGTCCGCCTCGCCCTTGAACGGGCAGACAGTGTGGCCGTCGCTTCCCTCAAGTAGGTCTACGCGAACGTCGGTCTCGGGGAGATAAAGGCGTTCGACATGATCGGTCTCGATGACGCGGAGGGCGGAGGCGCTCTCTGCCAGAAGTAGGTCTGCGTGCCAGACGCGGGCGACACCAGGGTAGGGCACTACGTCAATGCTGTAGCCCGGGTGACTCTCCCAAGCCGATTCGATTACTGCCATTGGTGCCCCCTTCTTAAATATGTTATGTGAATGGAGTACTGCTCACATCAAAACTTGGCCGAGTTGGCCAATCCAGCGATGCGTCAAAGCAGGCAGGAGGCAACGATGCGTGAACGGTGGCTTGCGGCGGCCGGAAGTGGTGAGCCATCGCCGGAGATGGTCGTCCCTGATGACGCGGGGTTTTGCAGCCTCTCCGGCGTATGAGCCAATCGTGGCGGTTGCTGTCGTCATGAGAGCTGTGGGAGTGACGGAGTTCGGCGGCCCCGACGTACTGCACATCGTGAACCTGCCAGATCCCGAAGCCGGGCCCGGGGAGTTGCGCATCCGGGTCCGTGCGGCGGCGGTCAATCCTACAGATACGCTCCTGCGCAGCGGCGGCCGCGCCGACCTGCTGAAGGACATCGCACCGCCTTATGTCCCGGGCATGGATGCCGCCGGTGTACTCGAGCAGATCGGGGAGGGCGCGTCGACAGCTTTGCAGGTTGGCGACCTGGTCATGGCCATCGTGGTGCCCCACGCGACGCATGGAGCCTACTGCGAACGCATTGTCGTCCCCGCTGAGTCAGTTGCCCGGACGCCCACTGATGCGACCGAGGCGCAAGCAGCGACCTTGCCGATGAACGGCCTCACTGCCCGCCAGGCTCTCGACACGCTGGGGTTGGAGCCTGGTCAGACGCTGGCGGTGACCGGCGGCGCCGGCGCGGTGGGCGGCTACGCCATACAGCTGGGCAAGGCGGACGGCTTGGTCGTTATCGCTGATGCCTCAGCGAACGATGAGCAGCTCGTCAACGACCTGGGCGCTGACATCGTCGTGCGGCGAGGTCCGGATTTCGCCGAGCGAGTTCGCAGCGTCGTTCCCCAGGGGGCCGACGGGCTTGTCGATGGCGCGCTGCTCAACGAACTTGTCGTCGGGGCAGTCTGCGATGGGGGCCGCATCGCCACGGTTCGTGGATTTACGCGCGACGCAGAACGCGGGATCACCTTTCATCCGGTGTACGTCCGCACCTACGCTCGGGAGCACGCCAAGCTCGACCGTCTGCGGGAACAGGTAGAAGACGGGCAGGTGTCGCTTCGAGTTGCTCGGATTTTCCCAGCAGCAGAGGCCGCCGAGGCTCATCGCATCCTGGAGGCCGGTGGCACCCGGGGCCGCCTCATTCTTGAGTTTTGACCTGGGCTGGTCGTTGTCGATTGTTGCCGTGACCAATCCGCCGCCGTGGTCTGAGGGGGTGAACGGTGAGCCCCTCGGTCTACCAAATCCATACTCCGATGGGGGCGGATTGAGAAGGTGGGCATCGTATTGCTTCGACGCATTCGGAGACCGCAACGTCGTCTGCTCGACCGACTACCCGCACGCCGACTCGAAGTCCCACATGCGACGAAATCGTTCCTCGAGCTGCCCTTCTCCGAAGGGACTACGCGAAAGGTAATGTGGGACAGCTACGCTCGGCTCTACGATCTCGAGCCACCGGCCGCGGTCACCGGCTGATATGCCGATCCCGCCAAGCAATCCACTTGGCGGGCCGCGATGGTCGAAAGACGGGGGGTTTGTCCCGATGACGATGAGGGGGGGTTCATCCTTCCGGCCACTGGAGTTCGGTACCACCGGCTTCTATCCGCCGTTCACTGGCGCCGAGATGGCGCGGCGGTCAGAGGAGCTCGGCTTCGACTTCCAGATGTTCAGCGAGAACCACACGAGGGTGCCGGACTGCCTCGGCGAGATGCGCGACGCCGTCCGTTCGACGGATTCGATCAACCTGCTGTGCGGACCCCTCAACTTCGTCACACGCAATCCCGGCGTCATCGCCTCCGGCATATCGCCGATCCAGATGCTGAGCGGCGGCCGGGCCATATGCGGGGTGGCGAGCGGCGATTCGGCCGTCGCCGTGGTCGGCAAGCGCCCCCAGCGCGTCAAGGAGCTCGAACGCGATCTCGGCATCCTCCGCTCATACCTGCACCGACAGGATGTGACCTTCGGCAATCTCACGAGCCGGCTCGAATGGACCGTTGGCCTCGCGTTCGACCCGGTGCCCATCCAGATGGTCTGCAGCGGGCCCCGTGCCATCGCGGTCGCCGCACGCCTGGCCGACCGAATCGGTCTTAGTGTCGGCGCCAACCCGGAGCGGATCACCTGGGCATTGAAGATAGTCTATGCGGCCCTTGGTGAGGCGGAGCGATCCCGGGACGAGGTCCGTATCGGCGCCTTCCTGCCGGTGGCCATCACCACCGATCGGGCGACCGGACGCAAGGCGATCCGACCCAGGACGGCCGGATGGGCGCACATGTCGTCGTTCAAGGGAAACGACCTGTCCCAGCAACCCGAGATCATGCGCCGAGTCACCTCGGTCCTCCAAGACACCTACGACTACCGCTACCACCACCCCGGCGCGTCGGCGCAGAATCCGAATACGGCGGCCTGCGACGAGGAGTTCGGTGATTGGTTCGGGATCGGCGGCCCCCCGTCCTATGTCGTCGACCGCATCGGAGAGCTGGTCGAGCTCGGACTGGACTTCTTCGTGACGGCGCTACCGTCGGCGGAACGCGAGCAGTTCGCCGGCGAGGTCATCCCACCGCTACGTGCCCTGAGGAGCTGACGCGGGCCGCGACCTCGCCAAGGCGGTCAGGGAGAAACCGTGCTGGTTCGGCGCCTGCTCGCCAACAAAGACTTGATTTCCCAGACATTCGTGTCAGCAAACGTGCGCGATCCGTCGCGAAGCAACAGACTGCTGCATGCATCAACGCGTAACTTAGGACACCCCATTTGCCGTCCGACCGACCCGGGCTGCCCTTGGTAATTCCAGGTAACCGAAAGTGGCTCGGACGGATTTACACGGTTGAGGTCGTGGGTTCGACTCCCGCAGCGCCCACTGGGTGTTGGCAGATTTACAACATCTGCCCAGCCCATGGGTCCAACTTCGTCTCCGCTATTCAGTGGCTTAGCGCCGCTTTTGAGTCATGACCTTGTGCGTCTGATGAGCGGTCAGGGCGGGAGTAGGCAGCGGAGTCGGGTTTCCTTGCTCGGCACGCATGCCGTCGAGGACCATCGTCAGATACCTCTGGTAGAGCTTCGGTGCCAGGCTGCGAGTGCTGTCCATGATGGCCGTCAGCGCCAGCCCCGCGCCCTCGCACTCGGTGTGGGTTACATTGTGGCGGCAGCCGACCTTCCAAGAGGGGAAAGCGCGTGGTGTACCTGGTTGACACGATTGAGGTCGGATCCGAGCTGGCCGACCGCTATGTCGAGCTGGTGGAAGAGGAAGCGGTCCCCCTCATGAGGGAGGCGGGTGCGCAACTGGTCGCCTGTTGGGCCACGTCCAAGGAGATCGGCGAGGACGTCGCCGTCAAGATCGTCTGGTCGTGTGCCGATCACGTCGCCTGGAACGAGATCCGAAAGAATCTGGTTCTCGACCCTCGCTACTACTCCTACGCCGCGCGGGCGGCCAGCCTGCGCAAGCGGGGAGATCGACGGTTCTACTATCCGGCATCGTTCTCTCCCACGCCGTGAGGCTCGTCGGGTGACCGGTCGTGGGGTGGCGACGTGCTGAGGCGTTTCGAGATGTACTCGCTTCGTCCGGATGCCGATCCACGAGCGGCCGCGGCAATGGAGGCGGCCTTCCTGCAGGCCGGGCGCTACATCCCCGAGCTGCTCCACTCTGCGCTGGGGAGGAATCTGTCTGCCGCCCCTCTCGACGTCATCTGGGAGCATGCCTACGAGTCGCCGGTGGCCTATCAGCGCTACATGGTCCATCCGTACCACGCGGCCGTGCTCGATCGGTTCCTGCTGAGGGATAGCCCCGAGTGCATCGTCGCGGACAGTCCGCTGGGCGATGCCGGACTCGTGGGGTACTCCTGCGAGGGAACGCCGTATCGCATGTCCGAAGGAGTCCGACGAGTGACCCTGCTGGGCGTCGACGAGGCAGCCTCACCGGGGGCCGTGCACGAGTTGGAGCTCGCACTTGTGTCCCGGCAGGCCGCGGGAATGACCGTCTGCACGGTGGCCCGCAACACCATGGGGTCGCGTTGGTTCGACGGCGTCACGCCGATCACCGCCCCCTCTCAGTGGACCCACATCTGGGAGCAGGGTTTCGACTCGATGAGGGACCTCGAAGCCTGCCGCACCGGCGAGTCAGGGGGGCGAACGCGGAGCGTACGGAATGGGCTGGGTGGATGGACGGCATCGTCACACGGTCGGCGGAGCTGTACTACGAGATCCGCTCCGGATAGGTCCGATGACGTCGACGCCGCGGCACACCGATCCTGTGACGGGTAGATGCCAACTCGGTCAGGTCGGCGGGGCTCGGCCCTGAGACGGCGGAGGCGACCGGGGTGACCGACTAGCACCGACTGCCTTTGCGGCCGCTACTGTGCGAAGTCGTGGATTCGAACGCTGCGGAGCGTGCCAGGTGGAACGACGATGCCTGGACGAAGGCGTGGCAGAAGCGGGAGGCTCTCACGGACAGCGTTACGCCCTCGCTCCTTGACGCACTGGAGCTTCGGCCGGGAGAGCGGGTGCTCGACGTGGGCTGCGGCGGCGGCAAAGCGACGATGGCCGCTGCTCGACAGGTGCGGCCGGGAGGAAGCGCGGTCGGCGCCGACATCTCCGAAGCGCTTCTCGCCCTGGCGAGGGACAGAGCGTCAACCGAGAGCGGGGCCACCTTTCAGTCCGCCGATATGCAGGTCGACTGGGTCGGCGGTGGAGGGTTCGACGTGGTGATGAGCCAGTTCGGGGTGATGTTCTTCGACGAGCCGGTCGTGGCCTTCGCCAACATTGCACGGCACATGCGCTCGGGTGGCCGGCTGGGCTTCGCCTGCTGGCAGGCCATGGAGCGCAATCCGTGGTTCGTCGGTCCGGTGCTGGCCCCGTTCGTGGCGCCTCCTCCTCCACTGGCAATCGGCAAGAGCCCGACTGGACCCTTCGCGCTCGCGGATCCCGATCGTGTTCGCCAAATCCTGCACGATGCGGGCTTTGCCCGAATCAAGATCGACCCCTATGCCCACGAGGTCAATGTTCCCTTGAGTGCCGCCGTGAACGATGCCCAGCTCACCTTCATGGGAGTCAACGCCCAGGCTATGGACGACGCCCGCCAAGCGGTGATGTCCCTGATGGGTCGCTTTGCGAACGACGAGGGGACCTACCGATTCCCACTGGCGTTCCAGATCGTCACCGCCGGCGCATAGCGGGCCCCTCGCCGCGACGAATCGGCCGCCAGTGCATGGACAAGGTGAACCTGGGAAGATTCGCCCAACGCCGACGAAGGAGAATCGCAACGTGGAACCCGTACTCGAGGGTTGGAGCATCACCCACGCCGACAGCGCCGAGTGGTTCCCCTGGGGGCAAACCGGAGATGCCAGAGCGAAGATCCTCGGAAACGCCGACGGCTATCTGGTGACTCTCATTGAGGCCGAGGCGGGCTACAAGGGGACACCCCACAAGCATGAGCACGCCGAGTTCATGTACCTCATCAGCGGCTCGTTGAGGAACCGGGGTCGGTCGATGACCGCCGGTGACGGTTACGCGGCCGCAGCAGGCTCCCGCCACGACGACTTCGAGGCCGAGACCGCCGCAAGCTACGTCGTCATCTTCCGAGTCTGATCCTGCTGGAGGCGCTCAGCTCCTCGTCCCGATGCGCTCTATGCGCTCCATGCGCTCTATGGTCTCTCCCGTCAGCGATTCGAGCTGAACGAGCGATCGCCACCTCCGGCCACGAGGCCGCCATTACTCACTCGAGTTCCTTCCAGTGCTCTCGGCCGAACAGGCGTCCGAATCTGGCCGTGAGTGATGGCCCTTCGTCGTGAGCGGTATCGGGATGCAGCACGAGGGATCCCTTGGGCGCGGGGAGATTGGCGACCTCCTCGTCCGTCAAGGCACAGCGAACCAGTGTCGTGGTGATGTCCGTCACTTGGTCCCGGTCGACAAACCTCAACCCCTGCTTCGTCTTCACGGCGATGCCGTCGAAGAGGTCGAGCTCGGGGACCTGGAGTACATGTTCGACGGTTCCGAACTGGGTGCCGGTCGAGCTAAGGACCGCCGCACCCTTCGGCAGAGCTTCGTACGAGACCGGGCGTCCTTCGTCCATCATCCTCTCCTTCTGCTCGGTCCGGATTGTACCCACCCGGAGCCCACTGCCTGCCCCGGCGCGCCACCACAGTGGTCAGTTGGCGAGCCCGAACCAGCGCGCGTTTGCGCGGACGGTCACCAGTAGCCCTCCATGAGCTCGGTTGCCCACGAAGGCTCTCGGACCTCCCCGCGGGGACCGAAGCCGAGCATGAACGGCTTGATGTCGAGGACGGGCGTGCCGTCTATCGCATCGAGTCCACTCACCTCGAGCCAGAGCGGACCGACATCGTGCATGCGGCACACAGTGGTTCCAATCCGGTTCGGTCGATCCTTCGCTCGTTGCGCCAGAATTCCCACGAGGGGCCAATCCTCCCGGCCCCGTGGGTGACGGGCACCCCTGCAGACCTCGGCTTCCGCCACTCGGTCGAATTGGAAGACGACCTCGACGTGCGAGAACTCGTCGAGGCCGGCTGTGGCGGATTGGTCCAAGACCCTGGCATCGAGTTCGATGCGTGATCGGACAGCGCCCCAATCGTCGTCGGAGACGGTCGACCTGCCACCTCGGACCGTTCCGATCGAACGCATCTCACACCGCACCCGTCCTCCTTCGCAGAGTCGACCACAACGTCAGCAGCACTACGGGCACGAGAGTAGACCACGCGCCGCCCGCGGCGGTTGCGACACCTCCCGGTCTCGGTGGCCGGCCTAGGTCCCCGCTCACTCCCGTTGCGCGAGCAGCGACGCCATGCGACTCTCGATCGACTGGGCATCGCTGCCCGAGACGTCGATCGCAATGAGCTTCCGACGGCTCGTCGCGCCCCGAACGAGGGTCACGCAACGAACGGGTACCGACAGCGAGTCCGCCACGGCTCGCAGCGCCGCCGCGGTCGCCCTGCCCCGGTCGGCGGGCTCGGACACCCGGACCACGAGAGCTCCGTCGTGTGCTCCGCCGACGGCCGTGGTGGAGGCATTGGGACGGACGTGTATCTCGACCCGCACCGCACCAGTCTGCTCCGTTGCCCCCGTTGCCGCACCGGTGGCTGACGGGTGACGCCCACGACACGGACAGCTCGGGCGGGCTCGGTCACTCCCCCGGGAAGACGAGGCCGATTTTGGCGCGGATCGAATCGAGCACGGAGGCGAGAGCGATCGTCTCGTCCAGCGCCATGATGTCGCTCTCGGTCCTTCCCAGGGCGAGCAGCCGGTGCACCTCGGCGATCTCGAACCGTAGACCGTTGCCTTGGTAGGAGCCGTCAATGTGCTCCGACCCGGCACGGGTCGAAATGGTGAGTGAGGTGGGGCAGTGCATGAGCGCGGGAATATCGATCCAACCCTCGGTGCCGGCTATCCGGGCCGTGCAGGCCATTCCCACTCGGACCGCCGCCTTCACGACCCCGAGCGTGCCGCCGGTGTGGGTGAGCACCGCCACGACCTGCTCGTCAACTCCGGTCTCCCCGATCGATCCGGCGGCGACGACGTGTTCGACCGGCCCGAGCACGAGGGAGCACAGCTGGACCGGATAGATGCCGAGGTCGAGAAGGGCACCACCCCCGAGCTCCCGACTGAAGTGCCGGTGCTCGGGTTGCACGGGCGAGCGAAACCCGAAGTCGGCCTCGACGAGCAGCGGATCGCCGATGCGACCTTCGCCGATCAGGTCGACCAGGGACCTATAGGCCGGTAGGAAGCGGCTCCAGATCGCCTCCATCAGGAACAGCCCGCGGGCTCGGGCCTCCTCGGCCATCCGCCGCGCCTGCTCCGCGTTGAGCGCAAACGGCTTCTCGCAAAGGACGTGCTTGCCGGCCCGCAGGGCGGTCAGGGCATCGGCCTCGTGCCGGGAGTGTGGCGTGGCGACGTAGACGACGTCGACATCGGGATCAGCGGCCAGCTCGGCATAGTCGCCGTACCTGGTCGGAATGCCGAATCTCTCACCGAAGGCTGCGGCGCGCTCGATTGATCGCGAGGCCACCGCGGTGATTTCACCGTCATCGACCATCGACATGGCGTCCGCGAATCCGGCGGCTATCGCGCCCGGCCCCACGATGCCCCATCTGATCATCGACCGTATGATAGCGCTATCATCAGCTTCTTGCCTCGGTCTGCTTTCGGCTCAGCTCGCTACGGTGACCTTCCCTTCGGCTCACTGCCGGGCCCCCGCTCGCTCATGGACCACAAGGCGGCATCGCCGCTTCGCCACCCGACGCGCGTCCCGGAGGCCTACGGCAAGAGTGACGACGTGCACGAAAGAGAGGATGCAAGATGAGCGATCCATTGACTCCACGGCCTGAGCACCACTTCACGTTCGGTCTCTGGACCGTGGGGAACCAGGGTCGCGACACCTTCGGCCATGAGGTTCGACCCCGACTCGACCCCGTCGAGGCCGTCTACCGGCTGTCCGAGCTCGGCGCGTATGGCGTCAGTTTTCACGACGACGACCTGGTGCCCTACGGGTCCTCACCTTCCGAACGGGAGATCGTGCTGAAGGAGTTCTCCGTCGCCCTCGATGCGACCGGCCTGAAGGTTCCTATGGCTACGACCAACCTCTTCTCTCGCCCGATATTCAAGGAGGGCGCGTTCACCGCCAACGACCCCGAAGTGCGTCGATTCGCGCTCAAGAAGGCGTTCGCGGCCATGGACCTCGGCGCGGAACTCGGTGCTGAGGTCTTCGTCCTGTGGGGAGGTCGAGAGGGAGTCGAGGCCGACGCGGCAAAGAACGTGCGGGCGGCGCTCGACCGGTACAAGGAAGCCGTCGACCTCTGCTGCGAGTACATTCGCGGCAGAGGCTGGAAGCTGCGTATCGCCCTCGAACCCAAGCCGAACGAGCCAAGGGGAGATATCTTCCTGCCGACGGTCGGGCACGCGCTCGCCTTCATCGGGGAGCTGGAATGGCCGGAAATGGTCGGGCTCAATCCCGAATTCGCCCACGAGACGATGAGCGGGCTCTCGTTCTCCCATGCCGTCGCGCAGACCATGTGGCACAAGAAACTCTTCCATATCGACCTCAACGCCCAGCGAATTGGCAAGTACGACCAAGACTTCCGTTTTGGCTCCGAGGGCATACGTGACGCCTTCTACGTCGTGAAGGTTCTCGAGGACTCCAACTGGGACGGGATGAGGCACTTCGATGCTCACCCCTACCGCACGGAGGACGGCGACGGTGTGTGGGAGTTCGCACGAGGATGTATGCGCACCTATCTCGTCCTCGCCGACAAGGTCCGGCGATTCCGCGAGGACGAGGAGATCCAGGATGCGTTGCTGGAGGCGAAAGCCGCCGCGCTCTCGGAGCCTACGGCGCCGGCGGGCGGGGTGGAGGAAATTCGAGATTCCACCTTCGACGAGGACGCTCTGGCCGCACAGGGGTACGGTCACGAGCGGCTCGACCAGCTGGTCACCGAGCTGCTTCTGGGAGTGCGTTAGTGCCTCTTGTCGTCGGCGTCGACTCCTCGACCTCGGCATGCAAGGTTCAGGTTCGCGATGCCGACTCGGGCACACTCGTCGCGTCCGGGCACGCGCCGCACCCGGCGACCGCCCCGCCCCGCAGCGAACAGGACCCGGCCGACTGGGCGATGGCGTTCGCGACGGCGTGTGCGATGGCCGGCGTCCCGGACAGGCATCGGCCGGTGGCGATCGCGTTTGCCGCACAGCAGCACGGTGCGGTGGTGCTCGACGCTCACGGCAACGTCGTGAGGCCGGCGAAGCTCTGGAATGACACCGAGTCGGCACCTGACGCCGAGGAGTTGCTCGGGGAGCTACCGGGCGGCGCAGGAGCATGGGCGACGGCCTGCGGGAGCGTCCCGGTCCCCAGCTTCACCATCACAAAGCTCCGGTGGCTCCGGCGTTGTGAGCCGGAGGCCTTTCGCCGACTGGACGCCGTTCTGCTCCCCCACGATTGGCTCACGTGGCGTCTGACCGGGCGGCGGACGACGGATCGCGGTGACGCGTCGGGAACCGGCTACTGGTCCCCTGCAGAGGGCCGCTACCGGTCGGACCTCTTGGCCATGGTCGATGACGCGGTCGACTGGAACGGGGCACTCCCGACGGTGCTCGGACCGCGGGAGGTCGCCGGGGAGTGGGCGGGTAGCGGGGTGATCGTCGGGCCCGGCACCGGGGACAACATGGCCAGTGCACTCGCTCTGGGCCTGCAGCCGGGTGACCTCTCCCTCAGCCTGGGGACCAGCGGAACCGCCTACACCGTCAGCGACCGGCCCAGCGCCGATGCCTCGGGGACGGTGGCCGGCTTCGCCGACGCGACGGGCCGATTCCTCCCGCTCGTCTGCACCCTGAACGCCACGAAGGTGACCGACGCGGTCGCCCGGCTTCTGGGGGTCGGCCTGGCCCAGTTCGACCAGCTCGCGCTGGCAGCACCCGCCGGTGCGGGCGGACTCGTGCTCGTGCCCCATCTCGACGGGGAGCGCACACCGAACCGTCCGGAGGCGAGCGGCACGCTGAGCGGACTCCGCAGCGACGTGAGCCCGTCGCAACTCGCCCGGGCAGCGGTGGAAGGGGTGGTCTGCAACCTCCTTGAGGGCGCCGAAGCGCTCGGCCAGCCCACGTTGGAGCGCACATACCTTGTCGGCGGGGGGGCGCGCAGCTCCGCCTTTCGTCGGGTCGTCGCCGACCTCACCGGTCGGCCCGTCGTGGTACCCGCCGAGGATGAGCTGGCGGCCTGTGGTGCCGCTCTCCAGGCGGCGGCCGTCTTCCACGGCTGCCAGTTGGACGCGCTCGCAGCGGCGTGGCGCCTCGGCACCGGGGAGGTGCTCGAGCCCGACGGGAGCGTTGATCGTTCCGCCCTACGCACCTCCTACGCTGCCGCCAGCGCCCGAGCCGCGCTCTGAGAGTTCAGAGCCCGCCATCCACCCCAGGAGAAAACTATGTTGAGCCGATGATGGCGCGTCGCGCGGTGATGGCCGACGTGGCCCGGGAGGCCGGGGTCTCCGTGATGACCGTCTCCCGGGTCCTCAACGGGTTTCCCGGCGTCGCCGATGAGACGCGCCTGCGGGTGGAGGATGCGGTGGAGGCGCTGGGCTACCGGGCCAATACCGCCGCCCGCATCCTCGCTGGGGGCCGATCACGCACCTTGGGTGTCATCGCGGTCGAAACGCAGCAGTTCGGGCCTTCCCACATGCTCTTCGGCATTGAAGCGGCGGCACGGACGGCCGATCTCGCCTTGACCTTCGTGACGCTGAGGAGATCGACCCGCGACGACCTGCGGTCCACGCTGGACCATCTGCGCAACATGCGGGTCGAGGGAGTGATCGTCATCGCGCCGGTGCGTCAGGTGGTCGACGCGGTACGAGGGCTCGACGTCGACCTACCTCTCGTGCTGGTGGGCGGCGACCCGTCGACCAAGGCCTCGACCGTCACGATCGACCAACACGCCGGGGCTCGCCTGGCCACCGAGCACCTGCTGGCGCTCGGCCATGCGGCCGTCCACCACATCAGCGGGCCACGCACGTGGATCGACGCCTCGGAGCGGGTCCGGGGCTGGGAGGACGCGCTCCGAGCACACGGAACGGGCGGCGGCAGGCTGTACGAGGGCGACTGGAGCGCGCGTGGTGGCTACGTCGTCGGCACTCGTCTAGCCCGGGACCGGGGCGTGACCGCCATCTTCGCGGCCAACGACCAGACGGCCCTGGGGGTGCTCCGGGCGCTCGACGAGCACGGAAGGTCGGTTCCCGACCATGTGAGCGTGGTGGGATTCGACGACACCCCGGAGGCCGGTTTCTACCTGCCGCCCTTGACGACCATCCGGCAGAACTTCGCCGATGTGGGTGAACGCAGTGTGCAGCTCCTGCTGTCGCGGCTCGACGACCGTTCGGGCGACCATCTCCACATCACCATTGCACCCGAGCTGATCGTGCGGGAAAGCTCGGCGGCGCCCCCGGCCCCGCTCAAGGGTTGACCCTGCGGTTCGGGACTGCAGACCGATCAGCGAATCAACGAGTCGATGTCGTCGAGGGCGCCGCGGTCGCAGACGACACTCACGGTGCCGCCGCATCCTCCTCCAGCCGACCGCGCGCCGTAGACACCTTTCCGGCTCAGCGCTTCATCGACCACCGAGGTACATGCCCGATGGCCGAGTCCCATCGCGTCGTAGGCGGCGTGGCTCGCCGCCAGGAGCGGCCGCAACCCGTCCATGTCGCCACGCTGCAGGTGCGCCAGGGCCACCTGGGCGCGGGCGTTCTCCTCAATGCCGAACCCCGTCGCCGCCCGCACGGGGTACGTGGTGGACGGGTCGACGACGGTGACCTCATCGGACGTGTCGCCCCACCGACCGAGGAATGTGGATCCGTCGAGCTCCTCGGGGAGGAGGTCGAGCGCGGCTCGGGGCAGGTCGCTCACCCAGGCCCACGTCCGGCCGAGTGCCTCCTCCATCATCCGTTTCCCCATGAACGCCGCCACGCGAGCGCGCCGGTAGGGGATCCCGCTGACGTCGTGGCTGACACCGGTCGGCCAGCCCACGACTTCCACCCGGGTCGGCAACGACAGCGCCGGAAGCACCGACGCCGGCCGGCACCGAATCGGAAGCAGCATGCCCGGGGTACCCACCGAGACCGTGACCTGGTCCATGATCCCGCACGGCGCACCCACGACGTGGTTCTCGGCCTCCTGGCACAGGGCAGCCAGCCGGAGCGGCTCGACCGTATTGCCGACCAATGCCCGGGCGGTAGCCACCTCGAGCGCCGCGCTCGACGACACCCCCACGGACTGGGGAACGTCCGACAGCACGCGAAGTCCAACCCGCGGTGGCTCGATCACTCCGTGACGCACCAGGACGATGGCGACGCCGAGGGCGTAGTGGGTCCACCTCGGCAGCCCCTCGAGGGCGTGGCGGATCGCCGGGTAGGCCTGGCCTGCGAGCGCCGCTACCTCGGCCGCCGAGAGGACGGCCTCACCCACGACCAGCGCCTCGCCCGGTTCGGCGATGACGGTTGTGGCCGCGCGCGTGGGCATCTCGAGCACGAGCGATCCGGAGTAGTCCGCGACGCCCCCGAGAAGATCGAGGCGGCCGGGGGCCCTACCGATCGAGCAGGCCATTGACGAGCTCCTCGAGGATCGGTCCGATCAGGGAGGCCAACGCCTGGTTCGCGTAGCCTGCCCAGGCGATGGGCGACGTGGTGTCCAACGGTGCGTCCAGCGGTCCGCCCCGCGGGTCCGCCACCACCCCACCGGCCTCTTCGAGCAACATGGACGTGCAGACGTCGTAGGGATGACAGGCGAGGCCTTCGGCGGTGACCAGGGGACGGACGTCGGCGACGAATCGATCATGGCCCGTGATGAGCTCGTAGAGCTGGCCACCCGAGGAGATGTACTCGTCGTCGAACACGTTCCGGCAGCCGAGCCTCCCGAACAGCTGGGCCTCCAGCTCTGCAAGTGCGACCTTCCCCGGTGGGAAGAACTTGGCGACCGTGGCGAATCCGTGCTCGAGGTCGTGAGCCGAGGATGGATGGACGCCGAGGGTGCGGCGGGCACCGGCGCGAAGGTCGACGCGCTCCGCCTGCACGCCACCACCCCGGACGCCGCTGAGCTGGTCGGCCGCTCCTTGCTTGACGGTCGGCAACTCCGTCATCGCCGCGGCGACTACATCCCGCAGCGAGCCGCCACGGGGAGCCGCCGCGGCCAGGCACCACGCCGGGCGCTTGTCGTACATGAGGCCCCGTGTGCCGTCAATGGTGTCCACGATCACCGTCCACTGCGGATCCCTTCCGACCAGCACCGGCTCCTCCAGCCCTTCGGAGACAACCTCTGCGTCGGGCCACTGCCTCTCGAACCAGCCGATCAGCGTGTCGTCGGCGATCCGGTCGATGGCGTAAATCGTGTCGGCCGACGTCGCCCCGGCGACCGCGGCCATGTCGATGCCGCGCCCCTCGGCGACGACGGCGCGAATGTGGTCGCCGAGCTCGCAGAGGCGACCGCGTGCTTGGTCAGGTGAGAGCATCACGGAGCTCCGCCGCCTTCTCGTCGGGATCGGACTCGTTGGTCATCGATCCCCCACCGACTTCGGGCCCGGCCAGGTACTTGAGCAGTCCGGGTGCCCGTAGGGGGGGATGGAACTCCAGATGGAACGGGTAGTGCGGGTGGTCGCCGACGGGAGCCTGATGGACCGCCAGCACGTAGGGCATGGGGACCTTCCATAGCGCGTCGTAGCGTCGGACGACCTGGCGCATGACGACGGCAAGAGAGTGACACTCCCCGTCGTCGAGGTCGACGAGAGACGTCACCGGTCGTCGGGGCAGCACGTGCACCTCGTAGGCATACCGGGCGAACCAAGGGACGCAGGCGAAGAAATGCTCGCCCTCGGCCACCACCCGAGGCCCACCCGCCTCGCGCTGAACCACCTCCTCGAGCAACGACCGTCCGGTGAGCCGGTGGTGTTCGGCGGCCACCTCTGCCTCGCGCGCCATCGTGGCATAGGCCAGGGGGCCGGCGTAAATCTGGCAGTGTGGATGGGGATTCGAGGTCCCGACGGCAGCGCCCCGGTTCTCGAAGATCAAGACGTGCGCCACGCCGTCGAGCTCCTCGAGCGCGCGCGTGCGGGCCCGCCACGTCGTGACCACGGCGGTCACCTCCTCGTCGTCCAGTTCCGCCATCGACGTGCGGGGGTCGTGGTGATAGCAGACGACCTCGGCCGTCCCCAGGGCGCGGCGCGTCCGGTACAGCTCGTCGCCGGACGACGGTTCGGGCGCATCCGGTGAGAACACCGGCAGGTCGTTGGTGAAGAGGAACACGCCGCGATAGTCGGGGTTCGTCGTGTTGAGTCTGCGACCCCGGGGCGCCAGTGCGGTGTCGGTGTCCTTGGGCACCGTCACCCCGTTGGAGGCGACCTCGCCATGCCACGGCCGAGCTCCCCGATCCGAGACGAAGACCACCCATTCGGCGCGGAACGGGTGCCATCGCAACTCCCAGGTCACGTTGCGTGCGACGCGATCCGTGGCGGCCCCACGGCCGTCTCAGCGTCGGGCATCGATACGGACCCGCCCCGGCTCGCATCCCTCTGCGGTGGCCGTCAGGGTGATCACCCCCTCGCCGGTGGGGCGGATGACGGCGAGGGCGCGGCCTTCAAAGGACCTGCACGTGGTGCCCGTAAAGCGCCCGTACCCGAGGGGGTCGGCGCTGCCGAACCCCTGAAGATGCCCGGGCCCGTCGAGCTCCACCGTGATCTGCCGGGCAACCGACATGCACGGGGTCCCCTCCCCGTCGACGAGCATCAGGTCGACGAAGGCGAGGTCCGTCGGACGAGCCCGTACCTCCGCTCGATCGGCCCGCGCGTCGAGCCGCACGGGGCCGGCCGCTGACCGCAGGCTCGTCCGCCCGATCTCCTCGCCGTCTCGCCAGCCGACCGCCTCCAGCACGCCCGGCTCGAACTCAACCTCGAACTCGGCGCGGAACCGGTGGGCGACCCCGGCCGGCCGACGGCCGAGCGATCTTCGGTTGAGGAGAAGCTCCACCTCGTCGTCGCCGGCATAGACCTCGACGGTCATCGGTTCACCCGAATGCCCATCCCAACTCCAGCTCGCCACGACGTCGCTCCACGACCACGGGCTCGAGTGCACCACCACCTGGCCCGGTGGAAGGGGCCGGCGCACGGCCAGGTACGGGGCGCGGCGCAGCCCGAAGACGATCTCCCGGTAGTACGACTGCGGACGACGGTTACCGGTGATGTCGATGTCCCCGCACCATGCGGTGAGCCAGGGGAACTCACCGAGGAATCCCGACATCCCCTTCCCCGGTTCGCCGTAGTCGACGCGCCCGATGCCGGCTTCGCCCAGGTAGTCCCAGCCGGTCCAGGTGAAGTCGCCGATGACGTGGGGATGTGCGAGGACTCCCGACCACCCCGAATCAATGGCGGGCGCGTGGGTCTCGCTCGCCACGATGACTCGATTGGGGAATTGGTCCGCGTCCATCTCGAAACGCAACTCCATGTAGTTGTATCCGGCAACGTCGAGGTACGACGCCGTCTCCGCCGACTTCTCCGCGATCACCGGAGAGAGCATGAGCGTGGAGAGCCGGCTCGCGAGATCCGTCATCGCGGTGTTGACGCCGGTCTCCTCGTCGGGACCGGCATCGGGACCGGCATCCGGACCGGCATCCGCCCCGGAATCGGCCTCCATCTGGCCTCGCAGGACGGCGAGCAGCTCCGCCCCGCCCACCAGCAGGCCACTGATGGCCTGCGTCACGAACCGGGTGCCATCGAGGGCGTGCACGGCATCGGCCAGTGCGCGGCCCGCGGCGCGCTCCGAGAGGCTCTCCGACCTCGGGGATCTCGTTCCCGATGCTGTAGAAGACGACGCTCGGGTGGTTGAAGTCCTTGTTGACCATCGCCGCAATGTCCTGTTCCCACCATCGTGCGAACCGCAGGGCGTAGTCGTCATCGCTCTTCGACTGGGTCCAGACGTCGAACGCCTCGTCCATGACGATCATCCCCAGGCGATCGCAGGCGGCGAGCATGGCGTTGCTCATGGGATTGTGGGCGCTCCGGATGGCATTGAACCCGGCCTCCTTCAAGAGCATCACGCGACGTTCCTCGGCACGGTCGATCGTGGCGGCACCGAGCGGACCGTTGTCGTGATGGACGCACGCTCCCCGGAGGAGCACCGGTTCGGCGTTGACGCGCAGCCCACGAATCGGGTCGAGGGCCAGCGACCTGATCCCGAACGTGGCGTGCTCGTCATCGACCACCTCACCGTCGCTCAGCAGCGACACCCGGCACGAGTACAGGTAGGGGTGGTCGAGACCCCAGCGTTGGGGAGCCTCGACGTAGAGGCGCTGGCGCGCCGAGAGCGCCTCCCCGGGCAGCGTCGTGACCGGGCACTCGCCGCGCGCCACGGTGGCGCCGCTCGCGTCCACCAACTCGACGCGTAAGTCGGCAACGGCCCTCCCGGCCGACTGATTTCGGACCACGGCATCCACGGTGACGGCGGCCACCTCGTCGTCGATCTCGGGGGTTGCGATCCTCACCCCGCCGGCCGCAAGGTGGAGACGCCCGGCACGCAGGAGCCAGACGTTGCGGTAGATCCCCGCGCCGGAGTACCAACGGCTGTCGTCGTGCGCGCGCGCCTCCACGCGAAGTTCGTTCTGCATTCCGAAGAGGAGCAGGTGATCGACCTGAATGGAGAAGGACGAGTAGCCATACGGCCGCTGACCCGCCACGCTGCCGTTGACGTACACCGTCGCGTCGCGGTAGACGCCCTCGAACTCGAGGACGATCGCCGTGCCCGCCTCTTCGGTGGTCACCTCGAAGCTCTTGCGATACTCCCACGTGCCGCCGGCGAAGAATCCGGTTGCCGCCGTCGCCGACGGGGTCCGTTCGGTGCCGATGACGGCATCGTGCGGCAGCGTCACCGCCCTCCACTCGGCGCCGCCTCCGACCATTTCGGCGAATCGATTGGTCTTCGGGCGAACTTCCCAGCCCTCGTTGAAGGAGATGCGCTGCACGGGCGCATCCTAAGCCCTGTGGGGATGTTACCGCTACCATCACGCCAAATTCGGCGTAATGACTCAGCTCAGGTCGAGGACCACCTTGCCAATGGCCCTACCGTCGGCGACGAAGCGCAGGGCGGCGGCGGCCTCTGTGAGGGGGAAGGATGCGCCGATGTGCGGCACGACCCGTCCGGACGAGAATAGGGCCATGAGCTCGGCGTCGTTGCGCGCGAGCTCGTCGTGCTGGTGGGTGCCGAAGTCGCGCATCTGGAACCCCGTGACGTTGATGCCCTTGAGCAGGACCAGATTGAGCGGGATGCGAGGAATGCCCGCAGCGAAGCCGACCGACACGAACCGGCCGCCGTAGTGCAAGGCCCGCAGCGCCCGTTCCGACAGATCACCGCCCACCGGGTCGAGCACGGCGTCGGCACCATCGGGAAGCGCCTCCCTCAACGCCTCGCGGAGATCGCTCGCCTTGTGGTCGACGAGCCGGCTCGCGCCGTTGGCGCTGGCCGCCTCGAGCTTCTCCGCCGAGGAGGCAACCGCAGTGACCGAGGCCCCCATCACCACGCCGAGCTGCACGGCCGCCAGTCCGACCCCTCCCCCGGCCCCGAGGACGATCAGCTCGTCCCCCGGCTCGAGCCGGGCGAACGAGCGCAACGCGTGGTAGGCGGTGCGGTGGGCCACACCGAAGGCGGCGGCGTGGCGCACATCGACCCCTTCCGGGATCCGTGTGAGATTCTGCGCCGTCCCGTTCGCCTCCTGGGCGAAGGCGCCGACCATGCCGGCACCGAAGACCCGGTCGCCGACCACCATCTCGCTGACCCCGTCGGCCACCTCAATGACCTCACCGGCGTACTCGCTTCCGGGAATGAACGGGGGTGGCACCGAGACCTGGTACTGGTTGGCGACGATCAGGACGTCGGAGAAGTTCACCGCAGCCGCCTTGACCGCGATGCGCGCCTGTCCCACACCCAGCTCTTGCGACGGTCCGTCCCGAACTTCGACGACTTCGGGCGGGCCGTAGGACGGGCAGACGGCGGCGAGCACCCTCAGCTCATCGCCCCTGCCAGACCGGCGCCCGCTTCTCGACAAAAGCCAGGGCCCCTTCCTTGGCGTCCTGGCTGCCGAAGACCGACTGCTGCAGCTCGGTCAGTCGCTCGTGGGCTCGGGCGGGGTCGGTGACCGCCAACCGCACGAGCTCCTTGGTCGCCGCCACACCGAGCGGTCCATTGGCGGTGATCCGATCTGCGAATTCGAGGGCTCTCGGCAGCACCTCCTCGGGAGGGACCACCGCGTTCAACAGCCCGAGCGCGTAGGCCCGTTCCGCATCCATGCTGTCGCCGGTCAGCGTGATCTCCAGGGCGATGCCGAGCGGGAGCCGGGTCCCGATGAAGGTTCCGCCCCCGGCGGCGAACAGCCCGCGCTTCACCTCGGGAAGGCCGAAGCGCGCGGCCGAGGACGCCACGATGATGTCGCAGGCCAGGAGGAGCTCGAAGCCCCCGGCCACCGCCGTGGCGTTGGCGGCGCCGATGACGGGCACCGAGACCTCCCCCGCGATCAACCGGCGGAAGCCGTCCATGTCCCCCGGTTCGCCGCCCGAACCCTGCCCTTCCACGAAGCCCCGCAGGTCCATGCCGGCGCAGAAGGCACGGTCGCCCGTGCCGGTCAGGACGACCGCACGGACCCCGGGGTCCGAATCGGCCTCGACGATCGCCGCGCTGATCCCCCGGATCACGGCGCCGTTCAGCGCGTTGCGCGCCTCGGGCCGGTTCAGTCGGACGACAAGGGTGCTGCCCCGCCGCTCGCTCACCAGTTCATCGCTCATCGCCCGTAGTCCGTGGTCTCGGCCAGGTCCGCGGCCGCCTTCATCGCTTGGGCGATGACCGGGCCGAACGAGAGCAGCTTGGGGTCGTCACCGGCGCGCGCGAACCCCTTCTCCAACACGATGGCGAGCTTCCACTTGGCCAGGATCACGTAGTAGTCGATGTCGTCCACCTGCCGGCCCGACACCTCCGCGTAGTGGGCCAGCACCTCGTCCCGGTTCGGCATGCCTCGCAGATCGACGTAGCTCGCCTCGGAGGCCTCGGCCGCCGAGGTGTCGGTGGGCCAACTCTGGACCATCCAGCCCAGGTCGAGCTTTGGATCCCCGACCGTGCCCATCTCCCAGTCGACGATGGCCGCCAGCCGCGCCGGCGCACCGTCCTTGAACATGACGTTGGCAAACTGGTAGTCACCGTGCATGATGCCCGGGATGTAGTCGATCGGCTTGTGGGCCCGCAGCCAGGCCGACGCCACGTCCATGCCCTCCAGCTCGCGGGTCTTGACGCTCTCGAAGAAGGCGGTCCACCGGTCGACCTGGCGCTCGTGGAAGTTCTCGGGTCGGCCCAGGCCCACCAGGCCGCGGGCCCGCCAGTCGACCCTCGAGAGGAGCGCGATGCCCTCGGCCAGCTGGTAGCCGAGGCCGGAACGAGCGTCGAGGTCGGTGTCGAACGGGGCGGGCCAGGTCGTGCGGCCCATGGGCGACCAGCCGTCCACGAACCCCATCAGGTAGAACGGCCGGCCCAGCACCGAGGTGTCCTCGCACACGGCGAGAGCGGGTGTGTGGGGCACGTCGGTCCCGTCCAGGGCCTGAACGATTCGCCACTCGCGCAAGATGCCCTCGTCCCGGTCGGCCGGCGCGTTCGGCGGCGGGATCCGAATGACGCAGGTCTCCTCACCCCGTCGGAGCTCGTAAATCACGTTCTGGGTGCCGCCCGAGAGGTAGCGCTCCTCGATCGGCTCACCCTTGCCCGGCAGGCCGTTGTCGTCCATCCAGCGGGCGAGACGCTCGAAATCGATCACAGGTTCCCGACTTCTAGCTCGAGGTACTCGGCGAACTTCGCCTTCGCCGCCTCAATCTTCCCCGGGATCCACTCGGTGGGCCACATCTCTTCCGTGCCGCGATAGTCGCGGAGCACCTGTCGGGCAACGGTCAGCTTGTGCACCTCGGTGGGGCCGTCGGCCAGACCCATCACGGCCGCGCCGTGAATCATCGTGAAAAAGGGCATCTCGTTGGTCGTACCGAGTGCGCCGTGCACCTGCATCGCCCGCCAGGCGATGTCGTGCAGAAGGGTGGGCATGACCACCTTCGCCGTGGCGATGTCCTTGCGGACTCGCTTGTAGTCGTTGTACTTGTCGATCTCCCACGCCGTGTAGAGGACGAACAACCGGAACTGGACCAACTGGGCGTAGGAGTCGGCGATGTAGCCCTGCACGAACTGCTTGTCGGCGAGGAGGCTCCCCTGGGTGTGCCGGCTGAGGGCGCGCTCGCAGAGCATGTCGATGCCCTTTTGCGCCATGCCGATCGTGCGCATGGCATGGTGGATCCGCCCACCGCCGAGACGGGTCTGCGCGATGACGAAGGCCAGGCCCTCGCCGCCCAGAAGCGCCTCCTCGGGAACGCGGACGTCCTCGTAGTGGATGAGGGCATGGAACCCCTCGTTGAGCGGCTCGCCGTACAGGCCCACGTTGCGCACGATGTTCACGCCGGGCGTATCGGTGGGCACCAGGAACATCGACATGCCCTTGTACGGGCTGATGTCGGGGTTGGTCACCGCCATCACGATCAGGAACGACGCCGTCTTGGCGTTCGAGGAGAAGTACTTCCACCCGTTGATCACCCACTCGTCGCCGTCCTTGACGGCCTGCGTCTTGAACATGGTCGGGTCGGCACCGGCGTGGGGCTCGGTCATGGAGAACGTGGAGAACATCTCGCCGTTGAGCAGCGGCTGCAGGTAGCGCTTCTTCTGCTCCTCGGTACCGTAGTGGGCGATGATCTCCGCGTTACCGGTGTCGGGCGCCTGCGTCCCGAAGACCGTCGAGGCCCAGGGGGATCGGCCCAGTATTTCGTTGAGCAGCGCCAGCTTCAACTGGCCGAAGCCCTGACCACCCAGCTCGGGTCCGAGGTGGGTCGCCCACAGGCCCTGCCGGCGGACCTCCTCCTTCAGCGGGTCCATGATCTTGCGCCGCGTCTCGTCCATCGGGATGAACTGCTGGTGCGGGAACAGGTAGTCGAGCGGCTCGACCTCCTCCCGTACGAACTCGTTCGCCCAGTCCAGCTTCTTCTGGTATTCGGGATCGGTCTCGAAATCCCACGCCATGTGCGCCTCCTCGTGGTCCGTTCAAGAATAACATTCTGGTGGCAAAGAACACAATTCCCGAACCGGTAGTCGGCCGGGGAGGATCGACGGGGCCGTCAGCTGGCCGGCCCTGCGGCACGGACGGCCTCGAGAAGCGCCGGCGACGGAACGGTGGAGATGAACGAAACCCGGGTGACGACACCGGCGCAGCGCCGGGCCAGAAGCTCGGGGACCTTGTCGAGCGGCGCCACGACGGCGAACGCGTCGAGCACGTCGTCGTCGATCAGCCCTCCCATCTCGTCCCAGCGGCCTTCCTTGGACAGCCTGGTCAGCTCCGTGCCCAACTCGCCCCAGCCGTGAAGATCGAGCACCGGCCTATAGGCGGGCGTCGAGGCGTAGAAGGCCAGGTGCGTTCGGATGCCAGTGGCCGCCGCCTCCATCTCCTCGTCACTCCCCGTGGCCAAGAAGACGGCCGCCTTGACGGTGAAGCCGTCCAGCGACTTGCCGACCCGACGGCGTCCTTCGGTCAGGGCGGGGAGGGTGTGCTCGCGGATCCAGCGTTCGGTGGTGAAGCCGTGGCACAAGAAGCCGTCGGCGACCTCTCCGGCCACCCGGGTCATGGCGTCGCCGACGCCGGCGAGGAGGATCTTCGGTTCCCCGTAGGGGTGGGCGGCGGGAACGAAGGTGGGCGGCATCAGGGTGTGCCGGTAGAACTCACCCTCGAAGTCCAGCGTCTCGCCACTCGACCAGCTCCCCCACGCGGCGCGCAGGGCGAGGACGAACTCGCGCATCTGGGGCGCCGGCCGGCCCCAGGGCATGGAGAAACGCCGGGTGATATGGGCCCTTACCTGTGAGCCCAGCCCGAGCACCAGGCGTCCCCGGGTGAAGCGCTGAAGGTCGTAGGCCGTGTATGCCAGCGACATGGGCGAGCGGGCGAAGGCCACCGCGATGGAGGTGCCGAGGTCGATGCGCTCGGTCGAGGTCGCGGCCAAGGCGATAGGTAGGAAGGGGTCGTTGCTGACCTCGCCGGTGAAGGCGCCGTCGTACCCCTCCGCCTCGGCCGCCTCGGCGTCGGCCGCCGCGCTCTCGAGCTGCCCAAACGTCGTGTCGACCAACATCAGGAGGACTGCGAGCGGCCGCGGGCGGTGACGTCGGCCCGCCGATCGGCGACGTGGCTGGTACCCGGAAGCCAGGTCTCGGCCATGTACCCCTCAATGAGATGGGCCTCGTCGAGGGTCGCCGCGTTGGCCATCTGACGGTAGTGACGGAGGAGCCGGCGTACCCCCACCTGGTCGTTGCTGACGATGTCCGCGGCCAGTCGCCTGGCGCAGGGGAGCAGTTCGCCGTGCGGCACGACATGGTTGACCAGCCCGAGGGCGAGCGCTTCGTCGGCCGTCAGGAAGTTCCCGGTCAACGACGCCTCAATGGCACGGCGGAGCCCGATCGACTGGGCCATCAGGACGGTGATTCCCCCGCCGGGCATGATGCCCACCCGGGCGTGGGTGTCGCCGAAGCGGGCTCGCTCCGAGGCGATTAGGAAGGTGCACTGCAACGCGATCTCGAGCCCACCGGTTACCGCCACCCCGTTGATGGCGCCGATCACCGGCTTGTCGATGACGGGAAGGAACCTGAACAGGCCGTTGGTGTCCCGCTCGGGTCCCTCGCCCAGGCCCCGCGGCGCAGCCGAAGGGGGCGTCTCACCCGTGACCTCCTTGAGGTCGACGCCGGCGCAGAAGGCCGGGTCGGCTCCCGTCAGGATCACCACCGCCACGCCGGGATCGTTCCCGGCGGCGGCCACCGCGTCCCATAGCGCATAGGTCACGGCCCGGCTGAGGGCGTTGCGCGCCCCGGGGCGGTTCAACGTAAGCGTGGCGATACCGTCCTCGGTGTCGACGAGGACGAGAGGCTCAGTGTCGCTCAAGAGGCACCTCCGATTGGTCGGATCGTTCCGCCCGTGACCGCCTCGCTCGCGTACTCGATGGCTCGCTCGGCGAGTGTCCGCGCTGCGACGACCGTCGCCGGAGCAGTTCCATTCTGCGGCACCGAGGCGACATCCTGTCATGTGGCCGGCGCGCTGTCATGTGGCCGGCGCGCTGTCACGTGGCCGGCGCGGGGCTACACGGAGCCCTCGCCGGACGGTCTGTTAGCGTTAACAACGATGGTGGTCAAGCGCTTCGGTCTGGAGGGACCCGAGGGCAGTGGTGCCTCGACGCGGGGCTCGACGCCCGCTCCGGGGTGATGAGTCGGTTCCCCGACGGATTCCTCTGGGGTGCGGCCACGGCCGGTCATCAGGTAGAAGGCGGAAACGTCAACGCGGACCTGTGGCCGCTCGAGTGGATGGAGAACTCGAATTTCAACGAGCCCTCCGGGGATGCCTGCGACCACTACCACCGCTACGCCGAGGACATGTCCCTCCTCGCCCAACTGGGGTGCAACGCCTACCGGTTCTCCCTGGAATGGTCCCGCATAGAACCGGAACCGGGCTACTTCTCGCTCGCTGCGCTGGACCACTACCGGCGGATGATCGGGACCTGCCGGGAACTCGGGCTGACGCCTATAGTGACGTACAACCACTTCTCGGCACCACGATGGTTCGCCGGAGAGGGCGGATGGGGCAGCGAAGCGGCGCCGACGCGCTTTGCGCGCTACGCCTCGCGGGCCACTGGACACCTGGGCGATCTCCTGGCGTGGGTCTGCACGCTGAACGAGCCGAACGTGATGTCCATGCTGCAACACACAGGGGTACTGCCCATGGGAGTGGGCGACCGGGGCCCGGTCCCCCAGGGCGCCAGGGCGGCGGACCCCGGAATCGGAGGATTCGATCCCTCACGGTACCGGATGGGCCTGGTCACAGGCGATGTCGAGCGAATGGCCGACGCCCACCGCCGAGCCGTCGAGGCGATCAAGTCGGGTCCCGGCGACACAAAGGTCGGATGGACGCTCGCCCTGGTCGACCTGCAGGCGGTGGAGGGAGGTGAGCAGCGATGCGACGAGGCGCGGCGCCGCGGCCAGATCGACTGGCTGTCGGTGTCCCGCGACGACGACTTCGTGGGCGTCCAGACCTACTCCCGCAACCGGATCGGCCCGGAGGGCAGGGTGCCTCCACCCGAAGGCGAGCCCGCGATGCAGACGGGGTGGGAGGTCTACCCCGAAGCGCTCGGGCACACGGTCCGGCTAGCTGCTGCGCACGCGCGTGTTCCCGTTCTCGTGACCGAGAACGGGATGGCCACCGACGACGACGACGCCCGGATCGCGTACACACGGGCGGCGCTCCACGGGCTCGCCGGCACCATCGGCGACGGCGTTGACGTCCGCGGCTACGTCCACTGGACGCTGCTCGACAACTTCGAGTGGACGTCCGGATACTCCAAGACGTTCGGCCTGATTGCCGTGGACCGCCGGACGTTCCGCCGCACGGTGAAGCCCTCCGGTCACTGGCTCGGTCGGGTCGCTCGCGCCAACCGCCTGGAGTAGACCACCGGCCTGCTCACCCCGCGGGAATGGTGATCTTGGGAACGGTGGTGCTCGGGACGGTGACCTGACCGGGTGCCCCTCCGGGGTTTTGGGACGACCCGCCGGTGGCGGTGGTCACCGGGTTGCCGGCACCAGCGGTCAAGAACACCAGCACCTCCAGCGTCCCGGAGCTGTCGGTGGTCACGAACCCGCCGACGCTCGGATTGGCGATGTTCCACTCGGAGAACTGAATCGGCAGATCGGCCAGCGCGTAGATCCCGCTGGCGGTTCGCTCCGCCGACAAGGGGAAGGTCACGGAGCGGGTGACCCCGTGCATCGTCAGGTCCCCCGTTGCCGCGTAGGTCACCTTGGCCCCGACGGCCGGGATCGTCCCGAGCGAGATCGGCGCGGTCAGCTTCAGCGTTGCCGTCGGGTACTGCGACACGTTCATGATGCGACCGTCGAACTGCGCGTTCCGCTCGCTTTGGTCACTGACGACGCTGGCCATGTCCACGGTGAACCTTCCCGCCGTGACGCTGTCCCCCGAAATGGTAACGGAGCCCCAGATCTTCGAGGTGCGGCCGACAGCGGTCGAGTGCTGGCCGATCAGCACCTCGGTCACCCGGTACCCCGCCTCCGAACCCGCCCCGACGTGGTAGGTCCCTTCGACACCGACCGCGCCGGTGCTGGCGCCGGAAGCCACGGCGGTCGACGTCGAGTGGGTGGCCGGCAAGACGAGCTTGGCCGGCGCCGGCCCCTCAATCAGGTGGATGTAGATGAAAGGAACGGCGACCGCCAGGATGACAACGGCGGCGACCGCTCCCACGAGCCACTTCCAACGTCTTCGCATGGTCCGCATCGTGGGTGGGCCATGTGTGTGCCAGCTGAGATTGGCCTGAGTGCGAGCCGGGGGCCGCGCGGAGCGCATGGACCGACTGCGCGTGCGGCGTGCTCTCGGGCTCAAAATTCATCCTCACGGGGGATGTCCCTCCCGTGGTACGTACGTATCGTCTGTCTCATCGCCCCCCACCGCCACGACTCGGGCCGACCTCGACTGGTCGTTCTGCGGGGCGGCCGCAACCGAGGGTGGGCCGTTGTCGTGCTTGCCGTGGCGTTGCTCGTCGCACTGGCCGTCTTCGTGCACTGGTAGGCCGCCAGGCCGGCGGCGGGACAGCTCCGCGGCATGGTGGCCGATTCCCGGGACCAATGGCCCTGCCAGCCCGGCCTCGTGTGGGACAGGCTCGTGTAGACCGCCAACTCGAAGGGGCCCCCTCATGTCAACCGGTGTCGGCGAATCCCTGAAGTGCGATACACCCGCACCCCGGTCCGGCGATCGGGGCCTAATCGAGATCCTTATCGCTTGCTAGAACCCCCATCGATACCTAGCCTTCAGATTCGGAGGTCATGCCATGCACACGATTGGCGTTGCGGTTGCAAGCCTGCTTGGGAGCCTGATCAACCTGAACGGCAACGGCCGCTACATCCATTGGGGCTTCATACAGATGTCGGTCGCGAACTTCGTTGTGATCATCCTTATGATCGCCGTCTTCGTGCTCGCCATCCTCCTGCCCTTCCCCCGGCGCAAGGGGCGGAACGAGTGAGCCTCGACACCGGGAAAGACAGAAGGAGCACGGCCACCGACGACGAGTCACGCCAATGGACGGCCCGCGCCCGGAGAGCGGCCGAGTCCGCCTTCCCCCCCGACCGCATCCTACCGGACCGCCAACCGGCCTACATGGCCTCGTGGATCTACGTGTTCGGCGTCCTGACGGTGGTAAGCCTGGCCTGGGTCATCATCACGGGCTGCGTTCTCGCCATCATGGGCCCCAGTTGGTGGCACGTGTCGACCGCCGGGCACTTCGTCAACTCCCTGCACCTGTGGAGCGTCGAGGCCTTCTTCTTCTTCATGGTGATCCACCTGTGGGGCAAATTCTTCATGGCGGCCTGGAGAGGAAACCGCCGCTTGACGTGGGTCACGGGCGTCATCTCCTTCGTGATGTCCGTTGCGGCCGCCTTCACCGGCTACCTGTCGCAACAGAACTTCGACTCCCAGTGGATCTCCACCCAGGCCAAGGATGGCATCAACGCAACGGGGGCCGGAGCCTTTTGGAACGTCTTGAACTTCGGGCAGATGCTCATGTGGCACATCGTCCTACTCCCCATCGCCGTCGCCGTCATCGCCGCGCTCCATGTGCTCCTGGTACGACGACACGGCATCGTACCGCCCTTCGCCGAGGGTGAGCGCACGCCCGAGACCCTCGACCCAGCTCCGGCCCAACCGGACGCCTCGGGATGAACGCCGCCAAGCGGGTGCACCGGTTCAAGCCCGACCGCGACGTGGCCGAGTGGAAGGGTGCCTACGTCCCCTATGACATCTTGAAGGAGGCGTTCGTCGCCTTCCTGGCGGTCGCCGTCCTCATCGTGCTCCTGGCCGTCGTCTTCTCCTCACCGGACAAGCCGGCCATCACGCTCAAGACCTGGTCCATCGCCAACCCGGTCGACTTCGCCCAGACTGCCGTCACCGAGCTCGACGGCACGAGCGCCGTTGCCACCTACGGCCCGCCCTACAACGCGACGCCCGACTCCTCGCAGCACATCGGTTTCTTCGAGCCGGACCAGTGGTTCGGCGTCCACCAGCCCATCGACACCGCGCAGGACTTCGTCATTGGCCCGCTGAGGACGCTGCCCAACCAGCCGCTCGTGCAGGGCGCGCTTAACTTGTACGAAGGTGCGTCGCCGACCCAGCAGGGCGCGTGGACGACGGCGTACGAGAAGGCTGTTGCCAACGCGGCCGATCTCCACGGCCGCCTTCGGGTCCCTTCCGGTCGCTACGGCCCGGTCGGGGTCATCATCGGCTCCCTCACCGCCATGGCACAGACCGGGGGCCTCGACGGCACGCTGTTGAGCGAGGGCCAGTTCTACAACACGAACTACACCAAGCCGCTGCTCTTCCTCGCCGACGGCACGTATCTAGACACGCTCGCCGGCGCCCAACACCTCCAGGGCAGCCAGTGGGGAATGATGAACGAGACGGGGAACTTCCCCGGTCAGGCCTGGCTGTGGCTCTACACCATGTGGTACCAGGTGCCTCCGATGAAAACATCGTCGAACGGCGACCTTCAGGTCTGGGCGATCATGATGGTCCTCACGGTGTTGTTGGTTCTGGTTCCCTTCATCCCCGGACTCCGCTCGATTCCTCGCTGGAGCCGGGTCTATCGCCTGATCTGGCGCCAGCACTACCGGGACATCGCCGCAGGCAGGGTTGGCTTCGGGAAGGAGCCACCAACAGGAGCTCCAAGTGCGGCGCCGGTACAGGGTACGGGATAGGAAGTAGGTGACCTGACAGGTTGTTTGCCGGGCTGCAGCCGGTCAGCTGACCAAGGTCACGTTCCACGACGGCGGCGCCGTCGTGCCCACGGCCGCCGACGGCCCGGTGCCCGAGCTGATCGCCACCGAGCTCACCCTGGCTCGCAGCGGGGCCCTCGACGCAGACCTCATCTCCAACCAGGCGTTCTACGGGACCGACTTCACCAAACCGCTGCTCTTCCTCGAAGACGGGCAGTACTTCAGCACCAAGGCCACCACCGACCACCTGAGCGGCACCCAGTAGGGCGTCATGAACGAGACCGGCAGCTACCCAGGCCAGCCCTGGCTGTGGCTCTACACCCTGTGGTACCAGGTGCCGGGCTTCGACAACTCCGCCAATGTCGACCTGATCGCCATCTACCTCACCGGGGCGGCCACGATCCTCCTCCTCGCCGTGCCCTTCATCCCCGGCCTGCGCGACATCCCCCGGTTCATCCCGGTGCACCG
Source organism: uncultured Acidimicrobiaceae bacterium (assembly GCA_963779735.1). Classification (GTDB taxonomy): domain Bacteria; phylum Actinomycetota; class Acidimicrobiia; order Acidimicrobiales; family RAAP-2; genus Bog-473. The sequence goes on along the minus strand of CAVZZJ010000004.1, from coordinate 501,038 downwards.
GCTCGTGTGGCGCAGCTGGGACAGGGCCGAGGGAGCCACGGCCACGCCCCCGGAGCCGGCCACGCCCTCCAGCGCGGGAGCGGACGAGCGCGAGCTGTCGGGCAGCTCCAGCGTCGGCGGTGACTGACCCTACGTCGAACGTGGGGTCGCGACCCTGCGCCGGCGTCGTAAATCATGGTTGACTCAGTAGCGGCAGACACTCGAGCGAAAGGAAACACGTGAGCGACAACGGTCTCTTCCTGGTCTTCTCCAATCCGGTGGAAGGCCGGGACGGCGAGTTCAACGAGTGGTACGACACGGTGCACGCGCCGGAGGTGTTGGCGATCCCGGGGATCCTCTCCGCCCAGCGGTTCGATCTGGAGGAACCGGACGGCGCCGACGCCGCGCCGCCGGCGCCGTCCCACCGCTACCTCACGGTGTACGAGGTGGACGGCGACGTGGGCAAGATCATGTCGAGCCTGGCCGAGGCGGCGACGTCGGGGAAGATGACGATGAGCGACTCGCTCGACGCGGCGAACGCCGCCATCTCGTTCTGGAAGCCGCGTGGGGCCAAGGTGGGGTCCTAGACGCTCCCGGGACCGAGGTCGCGACCGCGAGCGAGCGCGTCCGAGCGCGGTCTCAGCGTGGGGCGGCGCTCTGTCGGACCACGCCGTCGGCCACGAGGGCCTCCACCGTATGGTGGTCGAGCCCCAACTCGGCGAGCGCCGTGAGGGTGTGGTCGCCGGGGAGGGCAGGCCCGCCCGGGTCCTCGGTCACCGTGCGGGAGAAGCGCGGGGCCGGTGCCGGTTGCACCACCCCGTCGACCTCCACGAAGGTGCGTCGGTACAGGTTCTGCGCGTGCAGCGGCGCTTCGGAGAGGCTCAGTACCGGTGCCGCACACGAACCGGGCGTCACCAGCTGGTCCACCCACTCGGCGCGCGTCCTCTCTCGGAACCGGGCGGCCATCACTTCGCCATGGGCTGCCCAAGCCGTGGGATCGTCGCCGGCCTGGGGCACGTCGACACCGAGGCGGGCGCACAGTTCGGCGTAGAACTGCGGCTCAATGGCACCCACCGAGAAATGCTTGCCGTCGGCGGTCTCGTAGGTCCGGTAGAAATGGGCGCCGCCGTCGACGACGTTGGACTGGCGCCGGTCCCGCCATTCTCCCTGGGCCAGCAAGCCGTAGATCGGCGCCAACAGAAGGGCGGCGCCGTCGAGCATGGACACGTCGATCACCTGACCGACGCCGGTGCCCCTCGCCTCGAGAACACCGCTCAAGAGGCCCACGGCCAGGAGCATGCCGCCTCCGCCGAAGTCGCCGATCAGGTTGAGGGGCGGCACCGGGGCGTCAGCTGGTCCGATGGCGTGAAGTGCGCCGCTGAGGGCGATGTAGTTGATGTCGTGACCGGCCATCGCGGCGTACGGCCCGTCCTGCCCGTAGCCGGTCATGCGGGCATAGACGAGCCGCGGGTTGCGCTCGAGCAGGTCCTCGGGACCGACCCCGAGACGCTCGGCGACCCCCGGTCGGTACACATCGACGAAGGCGTCGGCATTCCCGGCCAACGAACGCGTGAGGTCACGACCCCGCGGATCCTTGAGGTCGATGGCCACCGAGCGCTGGTTGCGGCGCATGACCCCGTCAATGGGAGCCCCCTGGTCGACCTCGGCGAGCTTGTCGATGCGCACCACGTCCGCACCCAGGTCGGCCAGCACCATCCCGCAGAACGGGCCGGGGCCCAGCCCGGCCAGCATCACGACCCGGACGCCCTTCAGCGGACCCGATCTCATCGTCCCGCCCACCTCGCCCGCGCCGCGGCGGCCTCGGCGGTGGCGTGGGTGATGACCTGGTTGCGGTTCTCGACCTCCAGTGCGGCGTCGAGACCGGGGGCATCGGTGTTGAGCTGCAACGCCCTCTTGGTCATCTGCACGCCGAGGGCCGAGTTCGCCGAGATCTGCCCGGCCAGCTCCAGGGCCCGGTCGAGCAGCCGATCGTCCTCTACTAGCTCACTGACCAGACCGCGCCGGTTGGCCTCCTCGGCCGTCACGGTCCGACCCGTGAGCATCCAGTCGGCGGCCACGCTGGTACCGACGATCCGGGGGAGGTGGTAGCTCATCCCCATTTCGGCCCCGCTGAGACCGATGACGACCGCGGCGTTCCCGAACGACGCCGACGCCGCGCAGAGCCGCACGTCGGCGGCCAGGCACAGGGCGAGGCCACCGCCGACGGCCGGCCCGTTGACCGCGGCGATCACCGGCTGGGGCAACTCCCGGATCGCCTTGGGCAGCGACGCCATCTGTTCCTGGAAGCGCAGGCGGTCGATCGCCGGGTCCGTGGGCTCCAGCATCGCTGGACCGAAGTCGCGCATGTCGATGCCCGAGCAGAAGCCGCGTCCGGCGCCGGTCAGGACGACGACGCGCACGTCCCGGTCGGCGGCGATACGGTCACACGCCTCGTGGAGCTCACGGACCATGACCTCGTTGATCGCATTGAGCCGCTCGGGCCGCTCGAGTCGCAGGACCACGATGCCGGGCCCAAAAGGCGCGACGCTGAGCGTGACCACCCCTCGGCCGCCGTCAGACCCGTTCGACAATGGTGGCGGTGCCCATGCCGCCGCCGGTGCACATGGTCACCAACCCGGTGGTCAGGTCGCGACGCTCCAGCTCGTCGAGCACGGTGCCGATCAACATCGCCCCCGTCGCCCCGATCGGGTGACCGAGCGCGATGGCACCGCCGTTCACGTTGACGCGGTCCGGGTCGAGGCCGAGGTCCCGCATGACCTTCAGCGGCACCACGGCGAAGGCCTCGTTGATCTCCCACAGGTCGACGTCGCCCACCTCCATGTCGGCCTTGGCCAGGCAGCGCTCGGCCGCCGGGCCCGGGGCGGTCAACATGATCACCGGCTCGGAGCCGATGGCCGCCGTCGCCCTGATGCGAGCCCGTGGAGTGACGCCGTTGGTCCGGACCCACCGGTCGGAGGCCACCACCACGGCCGCCGCGCCGTCGACCACCCCCGAGGAGTTCCCGGCGTGGTGGACGTGCTCAATGCGGTCGACTCCCCCGTACAGCCGCAGGCACAGCTCGTCGAAGGTGAGTGACTCGTCCTTGGCGGTGAACGAGCCCATCTCGGCGAACGCCGGTCGCAGCTTGGCGAGACCCTCGAGCGTCGTCGTGGGACGGGGATGCTCGTCGTGATCCAAGAGCGTGCCCCCCGCGGCGTCGGTGACCGCGACGATGCCCCGCTCGAAGCGGCCCTCCGCCATGGCCACGGCGGCCCGGCGCTGGCTCTCGGCGGCGAACGCATCGAGGTCCTCTCGGCTGAAGCCCTCCAGCGTGGCGATGAGGTCGGCCGATATCCCCTGGGGCACCGTGGGGAACAGAGCCCGGAGGTCGGGGTTGCCCCCGTCGATCGTGGGCGCGCCGACGGCGACGCCCCAACGGGACATCGACTCCACGCCGCCCGCCACCACCAGGTCCTGGGCCCCGCTGCCGACGCCCATGCTTGCCACGGTGACCGCGTTCTGCCCCGACCCGCAGAACCGGTGAAGCGTCATGCCGGGCACGGTCTGGGGCCACCCGGCGAGCAGCACGGCCATTCGGGCGATGTCGTCGCCGTGATCCCCCATGAGCAGCCCGTTGCCGGCCACCACGTCGTCCACCTCCAGGGGATCGAACCCGACCCGCGCCGCCACCGCCCGAAGGCACTGGGCCAGCAGCTCCTGCGGGTGCACGCCGTGCAGGGCGCCGTCCGGTCGTCCCTTGCCCCGCGGGGTGCGCATCGCGTCGACGATCCACGCCTCGGCCACGGTCAGCTCGTCTCGCTGAACAGCGTGCGGGGCCGCGCCTCGGTGAGCAGCTTGCGAACCGCCGGGCCCACCTCTGCGGGTGACCCGATGGGCTCGGTCGACGGCCCGCGATGCCATCCCTCGGCCACGGCCAGGACCAGGCCCGAGGCCTCAATGACCTGGCCGGTCACGTCGGCGGAGTCGGTCGAGGCCAGCCAGACGATCGCCGGGGCCACCCACCCGGGGGAGAACTTCTCGCGGATTTCGTCGGAGACCGGGAGGTCGGAGGTGAGGCGGGTCATCGCACCCGGGGCGATGGCGTTGGCGGTGACGCCGTACCGGCCGAGCTCCTGCGCCGCGATCTGGGTGAATGCGGCGATACCGGCTTTGGCCGCCCCGTAGTTGGACTGGCCCGGGTTGGCGTAGAGACCCGACACCGAGGTGGTGTTGATGAGCCGGGCGTCGTTGGTGCCGCCGCCCTTCGCCCTCTCCCGCCAGTAGACCGCCGCGTGATGGCTGGGAGCGAACGTCCCCTTGAGGTGGACGCGGATGACGGCGTCCCACTCCTCTTCGGACATGGAGAACATCATGCGGTCGCGCAGGATGCCCGCGTTGTTGACCAGCACGTCGAGGCCGCCGAAGGTGTCGACCGCCTGCTGCACCAGGCGGGCGGCTCCGTCCCACGTGCTGATGTCGTCGGTGTTGGCCACCGCCTCGCCGCCGGCGGCGCGGATTTCGGAGACCACCTCTTCGGCCGGCCCGACATCCTGTCCCACGCCGTCGCGGCTCCCACCGAGGTCGTTGACGACGATCTTTGCCCCGTTGGCGGCGAGGAGGAGGGCATACTCACGCCCCAGACCCCGACCGCCGCCGGTCACAATGCAGACGCGCCCGTCGCACATTCCCCCAGCCACCATTGTCCCGCTCCCTCTCGACTTGACGTTGAACTTGACTGACGTCCTTGTCTCTATCACAGTCGGGGCGTCAAAGACCCAAACGAGGAGGAACCGACATGGCCTGGGACTTCTCCACCGAGCCCGAGTACGCCGAGAAGCTGGCCTGGGCCAGAGAGTTCGTCCGCGAGGAGTGCGAGCCGCTCGACCTCGTAGTCAAGGAGTCCCACGATCTCGGGGATCCGGTGCGCCAGGCCCTCATCCCCCCGTTGCAGGCGGTCGTCAAGGAGCGCGGCCTGTGGGCCACCCACCTCGGTCCCCACCTGGGCGGACCGGGCTACGGGCAGGTGAAGCTCGGCCTGCTCAACGAGATCCTCGGGCGCTCGGTGTGCGCGCCGATCGTGTTCGGCTGCCAGGCACCCGATTCGGGCAACAGCGAGATCCTCGCCCACTACGGCACGCCGGAGCTGAAGCAGCGCTACCTCGAGCCACTGCTCGACAACCGGATCGTCTCGGCGTTCTCCATGACCGAGCCCCAGGGCGGCGCCGATCCGAAGGTCTTCACCACCACCGCCACCCTCGACGGCGACGAATGGGTCATCAACGGCGAGAAGTGGTTCACCTCGTTCGCCTCGCTGGCCTCCTTCCTCATCGTGATGGCCGTCACCGATCCCGAGGCCGCGCCCTACGAGCGCCACTCCATGTTCGTGGTCCCCGCCGAGACGCCCGGCATCAAGGTGCTGCGCACCGTTGGCATGGGATACGAACCGGTGGGTGAGGGCTACGAGGGCTATGTCCGCTACGAGGACGTCCGGGTCCCTGCCGACCACATGCTCGGGCCGCGAGGCGGCGCCTTCGTGGTGGCCCAGACACGCCTCGGTGGAGGTCGCATCCACCACGCCATGCGCACCGTCGGCCTCGTCCGACGGATCTTCGACATGCTGTGCGAGCGGGCGGTGTCCCGCTACACCCAGGGCGAGATGCTCGGCAACAAACAGATGGTCCAAGAGATGATCGCCGACTCGTGGATGGAGATCGAGACCTTCCGGCTACTGACCATGCAGACGGCCTGGAAGATCGACCAACTGCGCGACTACAAGGCCGTTCGGATCGACATCTCCGCGGTGAAGGCCATGATGCAAAAGGTGCTGCACGACGTCTCGGGGCGCGCCCTGCAGCTCCACGGCTCGCTCGGCACGACCCACGAGATGCCCTTCGTGCGCGACCTGGTGGAGTCGTTCGTCCTGGGGCTGGCCGACGGCCCCACCGAGGTCCACAAGGTGACGCTGGCCCGCCAGGTGCTCAAGGGCTATGAGCCCGCCCCGGACATGTTCCCGTCCGAACACCTGCCCCGCCTCCGCGCCGCGGCCGAGGCCAAGTTCGCCGACCGACTGTGGGGCGTACCACAGTCGACCTGAACGAGCGGTTCGCCCGCGTCCACCTCGGGCGCTATCCGAGGAGCGTGGACGCCCGCTCGAGCAGGCGGGGCAGCGCGGCCGCCATCTCCTCGTGAGCCGGCTCGGGGGCGGTGCGCCGGCGGTTGTGCTTGACGATCAACGCCCATGTCGCCGTCGACTTGAAGCAGGCCAAGGCCTCGAACCACGCCACGTCGGGAGCCGGTCGGCCGACGGCTTCGGTGTAAATCCCGCCCAACTCTTGGGCCGACGGGAGGGCGCCCGCGTAGCGGGTGGTGCGGCGATAGGTGGCCGGGTCGGCGTTGACCAGGAACCAGCCCAGGTCGACGCGCGGATCGCCGATGGACCAGATCTCCCAGTCGACGACCGCCTCAATGTCGGCACCGACCGCCAGCAGGTTGCCCAGGCGGAAATCGCCGTGCACGACGGCGTCTACCGGCGACGGGGGCACGCCGGCTCTCAGGGCCGAGGCCACATCGGCCCAACCGGGCGCCAGGGTGGGGTCGACCGTCTGGAGGAGACGAACCCAGCGGTCGATCTCCTGGTCCATGCCGACCCGGGGCTCGCCGGCCAGACCCAGGGTGTCGGGCTCGAGCGCGTGCAGCGCCGCCAGGGTGCGCGCCGCGTTGGCCATCCGTTGCGCCACCACGGCCACCTCGGCCTCCGACGCACCATCGTCGGGGTCGAACAGTGGCTCGAAAGAGACGCCCGCCACGTAGGACATGACGAACAGCGGGGGCACCTCGGGCGGATCACCGGCGTCCTCCCAGACGACCTCGGGTACGGGTACGGGCGTCGGCCCCAGCGCTCGTAGCAGCCGCGACTGGCGCAGGACGTCGCGGTTCAGCACGGGAGCGACCCCCGGCGGAGCCACCTTTATCACCACGGGCCGTCGATGGCCGGTAGTCATGGTGGCTGCGTAGGTGAGACCCGAGGCCCCGCCCGACAGGGGGCGGATGCCCTCGATCCCCGCCCCCGCCAGGCGCCGCCCCAGATCCGCGGGATCGAGCTCTATGCCGGCCATCCATGTACTATGACCGAGTTCCGAGGGGAGGGTCAGTTGGCCGGGCACTGCGAGGGAAAGGTCGCGCTGGTTACCGGCGCTAGCCGGGGGTTGGGCAAGGCCATCGCCCAACGACTGGCTGCGGAGGGTGCGACCGTGGCCATCGCCGCCCGCACGATGGAGCCCGATGCGGCCTACGTGGGCTCGCTGCGGGAGACCTGCGAGGAGATAGGGGCCGCAGGTGGGACGGCCGTCCCCGTGCAGGCCGACCTCTCCAAGAGCGAGGACCGGGAGCGCCTCGTGGCCGAGGTCGTCGAACAGGTGGGGCACCCCGACATCCTCGTGAACGACGCCGCGGTCACCTTCTTGCGCCCGTTGGACGAGTTCCCCGAGCGCCGGGTGAAGCTCATGTTCGAGATGCACGTCGTCGCCCCGCTCCACCTGATCCAGCTCGTGCTGCCCGCCATGCGCGAGCGCCGGCGGGGTTGGATCGTCAACCTGACCTCCATCGCCGGAGACCAGCCGCCGGGTCCGCCCTTCTCGGAGTTCGACCGGACCGCCGGATTCGGCATTTACGGCACGGTCAAGGCGGCACTCAACCGCATGACGGTGTCACTGGCGGCCGAGCTCTACGACGACGGGATCGCCGTCAACGCCGCCGCGCCCTCGAACCCGGTGGCCACGCCCGGGGCCGGCGCCCTCGACCTGGCCAAGACCGACACCGAGGACATCAGCCTCATCACGGAGACCGTCTTCGCCCTCTGCACCGGTGACCCGGCAACGATGACGGGCAGGATCGCCCACACCCAGACCTTTCTCGCCGAGCTGGGTCGGCTCTAAAGGAGAGACATGCCCTCTGCACATGACGCCCGTGAATGGACCGCCCGCGGTGGGCTGCGCGGCATAGGCGACTCCCTGTACACACCGTTCAGCGGCCCGGACGGCGATGACATCGATTGGGACGCGTACCGCGCGCTGGTGCGGTACTGCGTCGGCGACCTGCACCATCAGATGCTGTGGCTGACCAGTGGCATCGGTGAGTGGTGGTCGTTGACCATGGACGAGCGGAAGCGCCTCGTCGAGGTGGCGATCGACGAGTCGCGCGCGGTGGGTGGGGACACGGTCATTCAGGCGTGCACCAGCGCTGCCTCGGCCAAGGAGTGCGTCGAGCTCACCCAGCACGCGCAGTCCTACGGAGCCGACATCTGCTACCTGCAGACGCCGCCGATGGAGGTGCACGGCGGCGAGGGTGTGCTCCGTTTCTTCAAGTACGTGGCCGATCGCAGTGACATCGCGCTCGGCATGTTCAACTCAGCCTCCTCGGGCTACGTCCTCAGCCCCCAGGAGGTCGCTCGGATTTACGACGAGGTCCCCGCGGTGTGCGCGATCAAGGAAGGGCTGCTGCAGCACTGGCGGAGCCGCGCCATCCACGCGCTCGCCCCGGGCCTCGTCGTCTGGGAGTGCGACACCATCGTGTACCGCGCCGGTTGGTTGCAAGAAGGCGTCGTCGGACCGGCGCAGCTGGGCACCGCCGGCTACCTGATGGAGACGCCCGAGAAGCGGCATCTCACCGAGTACTGGATTCGCATCTGGGATGGGCGGATCGCCGAGGCGATCGAATACGCCAAGACGTTCGGGCTCGACGAGCTCAGCGAAGCGGTGAGCGGTTGGTACACGCGCTACCCGGGGCGGCCGGACTACTTCACGCACTGGGGCGAGGCCTTCCGGTACGCCGCGGCCGTCATCGGCCTGCCCATGGGCGACTACCCGCACTCGCGACCTCCCCAGGCGATCCTCCCCGACGTCGCCAAGGCCCAGATCCGCGCCGCCTTCGAGAGAGCCGGGCTGGCCAAGGAGCTGGCCAGCACCTAGGGGCGGCCGCTCCCATCCGCCGGCGGTCCCTCTGTAACGTGAGGGCTCAGGCAAGGGCTCCGTACGGAGATGCAGAAGGAGACGCACCGTGAGCAAAGCGACAGACACTCCGACCCAGACAGCCGAGCGAGCTCCGAAGGGACAGCTCTTCACCACCTGGAAGGAGACCGACGACTGGGTCGAAGTACCCGAGCTCCGGCTGCGTTACAAGTCACTCCCGTTCGGCAGCGAAGGCGACGAGACGCGAGCGGTGCTCGTGCGCTACGACCCGGGCAGCGAAGTGCCCGTCCATCACCACCCCTCCGACTACTGCTCGCTCGTCGTCGAGGGGTCCGTCGAGGTGACCCGCAAGCTCCACGAGGTGGGCAGCGTCCGGATCGTCAAGGCCGGTACCGCCTATGGGCCCCTGAAGATAGGCGAGAGTGGGTGCACGGTCATCGACATCTTCGCCGCAGGTCCCCAGGGCATCACCTACATAGACCGGGGCTGAGCCGGGCACCGGCCGACCACTGGCGAGTCGTGCAGGGGGACTACGACCGCAGCTGAGGGTCGCCCACCCCGCGGTGCGGGAAATGGACCATGGTGCCGCCGTCCACGACCAGGCACTGTCCCGTCATGAAGGACGAAAGATTCGACAGAAGGAAGACGAGCGGCCCGGCGATCTCCTCGGGCCGGCCGAACCTCCGGATGGGGACGCCGTCCGAGACGGCCAGGGCGTCCATCTCGGCGATGGCCTGTTCCGGGCCGGCCGGGTGCCTGTTGACATGGCGGGGGGTGGCGATGATGTCGGGCGCCACGGTGTTCAGCCGGATGCCTCGGGGCGCCCACTCGTCGGAGAGGCTCCGGGCCAGCGAGGCGAGACCGGCCTTGGCGGCGCCGTAAGCGGCGTGGTTGCGAGCGCCCCACAGCCCACTGACCGAGGCCACCATGGCGATGGCCCCTCCGCCCTCGGCCAGCATGTGCCGGCCGGCCGCCTGGCAGACGAGCACGTGGTGGACCAGGTTGAAGCGGAACTCGGCCTCCCAGTGGGCCAGGTCGGTCGCCTCGAAGTCGCGGAAGCTGGCGCCACCGACGATGTTGGCGACGCGTGTGAGGCCGCCAAGGGCGTCGTGTGCCTCGTCGACGATGGCTCGGGCGCCGTCCTCGCCGGTCACGTCGCCGACGATGGCGTGCCCACCGATCTCCTCGGCCACGCCCCGGGCACGTTCGCCGATGATGTCGGCGACGGCCACTCGCGCCCCGGCCTGGGCCAACATCACCGCGGTCGCCCGCCCGATGCCGAAGCCGCCGCCGACTACGAGCGTCGGCTGGTCCTGCAATCCCAGCAGATCCGTCATGGTCCCTCCCTCATGCCATGTGCACCCCACCATTGGGGCGTAGCACCTGTCCTGTGATGAACCGCGATGCGTCGCTGGCGAGGAAGAGCATCGACCACGCGATGTCGCGAGTGTCGCCGATGACCCCGAGCGGGGACCGGGAGCCGATGGCGGCGATCGTCTCGGCCCGCTTCTGCTCGTCGACCGAGCCGTCCGCCCTGGTCCAGGCGCGCTGGGTCATGGGCGTCTCGACGTATCCCGGTGACACGACGTTGGCCCGGACGCCGAGCGGCCCCAGCTCCGCTGCGGCGACGCGGGTGAGCTGTATGACGCCCGCCTTGGCGACGCCGTACATGGACAGGGTCGGTACTCCGGTCTCGCCGCCGGACGACGCGACGTTGACGATCGCTCCCCGTTTGGCGGCCGCCATGACCCGGCCTGCGGCCGCCGTGCCCCAGAAGACGCCCTTGAGATTGACGGCCAAGACCGCATCGAGCTCCTCCTCGGCGGTGTCGACGATGGAGGAGTTCCGTATGATCCCGGCGACGTTGGCCCACACGTCTATCCGTCCGCTCGACCGCAGAGCGGCGCGGGCAAGGTCGTCGACGGCCGCCTTGTCCCTCACGTCCGTCGGCACCACGATCGCCTCGGGCACGTGTTCCGACGCCGCCTCCAGCGCCTCAGCGGCGACATCGGCCAGGACGACCCTGGCGCCCGCCTTGGCGTAGGTGACCGCGGTCTCCCGGCCGATGCCGGACGCCGCCCCCGTCACCACGGCGGTTCGGTCCTCCAGGGAGAAGGCGGCGACGACCTCGTCGGCCACGGATCGGGCGGGCGCCGCGGCCGCCGCCTGGCGCAGCCCCGAGATGAGGTCCACTAGACCGAGACGGTGGCGCCGACGCGGTGCCCGCGCTCCTCCAACTTCGGCATGACCTCCTTGGAGAGGAGCTCGAGACCCCGCATGATCTTGTCGTGGGGAAGGTCGCCGAACTGCACGTAGCAGAGCAGCTGGTCGACACCCGCTTCCTCGTAGCGCAGGATCTTCCGGAGGCACTCCTCGGGCGTGCCGATGATGATCATGTCCTCCTCTTGGTACTTCTGGACCGGCACCTCGCCGTTGATGATGGCGTCGAGGTGCGGGAAGACCTTGGCCTTCTCCTGGTCACTGAGCGTGGCCAGCTCCCACTGGAGCGTGAACTCGGCCAGGCTCTGGTACCACCAGTTGACCGCCTCCCACAGGCCGTACGCCGCGGCCTCGTCGGGGTCGTCGTAGCAGTGCACGAGGGTGTAGGCGCCGACCCGGTCGTTCTTCACTCGGGTGAGCATCTCCTCGGGTCGGGCCATGGCCTGAGCCGCACGGTAGGCGCGAATGGTGTCGCCCATCTTCTCGACCTGCTGCACCAGACTGAGATGGAGCAGCCCGAGCCCCAGCTCTCCGGCGGTGACCGCGCTCCGCTCCGAGGCCGCCGCCTGCCAGACCGGCGGGTGGGGGTCCTGGAACGGCTTCGGCGTCTGGATCCGGGCCGGGAACGTGAGGTTCGGGCTGTCCCAAGAGAACAGCTCCTCCTCCCACATCCGCACCACGATCTCGATCGCCTCGCGCCACTGATCGCGCGATCGGTCGTCGGTCGGCACGCCGAACGCCGTCTGCTCCATCGGCGTCGAGCGACCCGTGCCCCATTCGACGCGGCCATGGCTCAGCACGTCCACGGTCGCCACCTTCTCGGCGACTCGGGCCGGATGGATGAAGCCGAACGGCATGAGGGTGACACCGAAACCGAGCTTGATCTGTTCGGTGCTCAGGGCCAGACCGCCGAGGATCGCCTCGCTGCACGGCGACGCCGACCGCCCGTCGCGGAAGTGGTGCTCGACGACCCACACCGTATTGAAGCCGAGCTTGTCCGCGTAGTGGATCTCGGCGATGGCCTCGTCGTAGGTGCGCTGCTCGGCGTCGCGCTGACCGTAGGGATGCGGCAGCTTCCACGGCTTGATCCTCGGCGCGAACTCGTACAACAGATCAAGCTTCACCGGCTTCTCCTATCATTTTGCAATATCGAAGTAATCTTCGTAGACTTGACGCACCTTATGACACGCCCCGCCCTCTCCGCCACCCGCGCCGTGGCGGCCCTGAACTACCTGGCCGCCCACGCCGCCGAGGAGTTCACCCTGACCGACCTGGCCGCCAGGCTCGGCATCAACTTGGCCTCCGCACACGCCCTCCTGGCGGTCCTCACCGACGCCGGGTACGTCACCCGGCACCAACGGCTGCGGACGTACTCGCTCGGGCCCTCGGTCGTGGCGCTGGGCAATGCCGCTCGGGAGCGGCACCCCGCCATTGAGCACGCTCACCAAGAGGCTCGCCGGCTCAGCGAGGAGCTCGACCTCGGCGTGGCGGTGACCGCGCTGGCCGGCGACGACATCCTGTTCCTCGAGCGGGTCGGCGAACATCGACCACGCGACATCGGCGTGCAGGTCGGCCAGCGTGTGCCCTTGGTGCCGCCGGTGGGTGCCGTGTTCGTGGCGTGGCACGACGCCCAGTCGTGGCTCGCCCGCGCCGACGACCGCACGAGCATGGAGCGGGTCCTGGCCGATGTTCGGTCACGGGGCTGGGCAGCGGCGCTGGGCAACCCCCCCAGCACGGACTACGAGGCTCTGGCAACGCTCGATCCCCGTCGCGCCTACGACGTGGTGATGATTGCCGCCCCCGTGTTCGGGCGCGGAGGCGACGCGGTGGTCTCCCTCACCCTCCTCGGCATGGAGCCGGGCCTACCTGCTCAGCGAGTGGCGGCGCTCGGCGAGAGCGTCCGTGATGCGTGCCTCGTCGCCACCCGCCGCAGCGGCGGGCGGGCCCCGGCCGGCTAGCTTGCTGGCGTTCCGCCCAGCAACGGCACGGGGGGTGCACCTTTTGAGTGTCCCGAGGAGGCGGCCGAGCGGTAGGCCGATCGCACGGCGCCGCCGAACACCTCGACCAGGACCCGGTGGCCGCCGTCGTCAGGGTGGACGCCGTCGCCGAGCATCTCGGGAGTGAGCACGTCACGACCGGGCACCAGGGTCGTGCGAGCGTCGCCGACTGCCCGCACCGCCTCCTCCATGGCCCTCCGCAAGTCGGCCTGCGTGGCACCGAGCCTGTTCGGACGGTCCTCCGCATCAGGTCGGACCAGGGGGCTGGCCACCACGAGAGGCACCCCGGGATGGCCGGCCCGAACGACCCGTAGGAAGGCCTCCGTGGTCGAGCGCATCATGTCGGTCGAGTACGGGACCATCGACCAGCAGTTCGTCCCGTGGGTGAGCGAGATCACGTCGGCCTCCCGCGAGGCGATCTGCTCGGCGGAGACGATCTCACCCCGGGCGGCGCCGGCATAGCCCATGTTCACCACGTCGAAGCCGTAGCGGCGGCCGGCCGTGGCGACCCACGATGCGGCTGGCGAGCTGGCGATCCATCCTTCGGCGATGGAGTCGCCGTAAGCGATCCACCGAGGCTGCCGTGGCGCCGGCTCAATGAGCCCGTCCTCCCCCATCACTCTTGTGACGAGCGGTTTCATGGCCTCCGGAAGGTAGACGATGGCCCGGCCCGCGCCCCGGCCGACATGCAGGCGCACGCTCCGTGCCCCCAGGTCGGCAACCACCTGGTCGACCTGCCGGCCTTCGCGCCACACCTCGAAGGTCGTCCCCGCGGCCCGCCCCCTCCGGCCGAGATCGGCCGTCATGGTGACGTAGTCCACCCTGACGTGGCGGGCGTCGCCGGCGATCTCGAGCCGGACGCCGGCCGGAAGCTGCGCGGCGGACCACGTGTCGGCGGGCAGCCGACGGGCGTCCAACGGATCGGCGCGCGGATAGGCGACACCCGCGCCGGCCGGCCAGGCCACACCCCGAACATACGGCTCCACCTCGGCGGGCCGGCCGGCGTCCGTCGTCACCTCGATCGGTCGTAGTTTCCCGTCTTGAACTGGGCCAGTATCCCCTCGTGCATACCCCAGAGGTCGCGGATGATGGCGCCCCCGTCCACCACGAGCGTCTGCCCCGTGATGCGTTCGGCCAGGGCCGACGAGAGGAACAGCACCGCGTTGGCGATGTCGCGCGACCGCGGTGGCGCCAGCGGGTTCACGTCGTTCACCGCCCACTGCCCTTCGGGCCAGTCCTCGTTCCCCGAACCGACGTTGCCTGGGGCGACGGCATTGACCCGTACCCCGTAACGGCCCAGCTCCTGGGCGAAGGTCTTGGCCAGCGAGATGACGCCGGCCTTGGCCGCCCCATAGGGCGCATGCATGACCGCGGCGTTGACCCCGTCCACGGAAGCGAGCGCCACCATCGAACCTCCGGTGCCCTGCTCCATCATCGCCCGGCCGACCGTCTGGAAGAGGTAGAAGACCTGGCTGAGGTTGTTCTGGATCGTCCAGTTCCAATCCTCGGGCGAGAAATCCTGGGCCTTGTCCCATCTGGCACCGCCGATGATGTCGACACAGACGTCGACGGACCCCAGCCGGGCGGCCGCCTCGTCGACCGCCCTGTGGACCTGGGCGGGATCGGTCATGTCGGCCACGACGGAGAAGGCCTTGCCGCCACCGGCCTCGACCTCGGCGACGATGCCCTCGGCGCGGCCCTTGTCGATGTCGACGCAGGCCACGGTCGCACCGGCCTCGGCTAGCTTGAGGGACGTCATCCGGCCGTGCCCGGCCCGCTCGGGTATGTAGCCGGCTCCCGAGACGATGGCGCCCTTCCCCTGCAGTCCGAGATCGATCATCGCGGGACCCGAGGATCGATCTCCGGCTGGAGCGTGTGCGACAACTCTGGCTTCATGTCTCCCCCTCCTCGGCGCTAGAGGAATCTACTACCGAGTACTACGAGCGGAGCACCCCGAGCCCCGCGTCGACCAACGGCACAACCGCGTCGCCGACGGTCTCGAATCCGTGTCCAACCGTCAACCCGTCCCGGAACCGGTTGTGAATCCCTTCGGCAATGACCGCGAGCTTGAAGTACCCGAGCGCCCGGTAGAAGGCGAGGTGGTCGAGGTCGCGCCCACTCAGGGTGGCGTAGGTGTGGGCCACCTCCTCGGCCGGCGGGAAGCCCCGATTGGCGGCGATGGCATGGCCTTCGGGGAGGACCGATGTGCACACGGGGTCCCAGTAGACGAGGAGGAGCCCCACGTCGGCCAGGGGGTCACCGATGGTGGCCATCTCCCAGTCGACGATGGCGGCAAGGGTGGTCCGATGGAGCGGATCCAAGATGGTGTTGTCCAGGCGGTAGTCGCCATGGACGATGGTCGCATCGCTCTCGGGGGGAGTGGCGCCCTCCAGCGCGGCGTGGAGCCGTTCGACCTGGGGAAGGTCCCGGGTGGCGACCAGGTCCCACTGGCTCATCCAGCGCGCGACCTGGCGAGCGAGGTAGCCCTTCGGCCGGCCCAGGTCGCCCAGGCCGACCTCCTGATAGGCGACACCGTGGACCGCGACCAACCCCCCTATCAGCGCGCGCGCGATCTCTCTCGCATCGGCCGGGTCGAGCGCCGCTCCGTCCGCCGCCGAACGGACGACGGTGCCGTCCACCCTGGACACCACGCTGAACGGTGCGCCGATCACCCCCGGGTCATCGCAGTAGGCGACGGCACGCGGGACGGGCACAGCGGTCGGGCCCAGGGCCTTGACGACGCGGTAGTCGCGCCCGATGTCGTTGGCCGACGGTGCCACCAGGCCCAACGGTGGGCGGCGCAGGATCCAGTGCCGAGCGCCGTCGGTGATGTCGTAAATGAGGTTCGACCTACCCCCGAGGACCGGTTCGACCTCGATCGACCCCGCGAACCCGGGCACGTGGCGCGCAAGGAAGGCTGCCAGCGCCTCGCGGTCGAGAACCGCCGCGCCGCGCCCGGTGTCACCCATCATGCGAGTGCTCTCGGCTGCATCCGTCGCACCGCCCGACGGGCTATCGACCAACGGTGGACCTCTGAAGGTCCGTCGTAAATGCGGAACGGGCGGACCTCGCGCAGAAAGCGCGCCAGGGGCAGATCGCCCGAGACGCCCAGGGCACCGCAGATCTGCACGGAACGGTCGACGACCCGGCCGACGGCTTCGGCCACGAACGTCTTGGCGATCGACGTCTCCTGGGCCGCACGCTCGCCCCGATCCAGCGTCCAGGCCGCCTGCCAGATCAACGCGCGTGGAAGCGGCCAGGTCGATCTCGGTATCGGCCAGCATCTGCTGAATCGCCCCGAGCTCGGACAGTCGGGACCCGAAGATCTCCCGTTCGACCGACCGTTCGAGGGCTATGTCCCGGGCGCGTCGGGCCAACCCGAGCCAGCGCATGCAGTGGGTCAGCCGAGCGGGTCCGAGGCGGACCTGGGCGTAGTGGAACCCCCTGTCCACCTCGCCGAGCACGGACTCGTCGCCCACGACACAGTCGTCGAAGAGCACCTCGCAGTGGCCGCCGAACATCGCCTCGTCAATGCTTTCGATGTCCCGCACCAACTCCACGCCGGGGTTGTCGGCGTCGACGAGGAACATGGTGGCTCCCGTTCCGCCGGATTGGCCCGGGACCCCTCCGGTGCGTGCCATGCAGATCAGCAGCTCCGCCCCGCGTGCACCGGTGATGAACCACTTGCGACCGTCGAGTCGCCATCCACCCTTGACCGGCGTGGCGGTGGTGGCGAGCAGGTCGGGATCGGATCCCGCACCTGGTGCCGGCTCGGTCATGGCAAAACAGGACCGGATGTCGCCCCGGGTCAGCGGACCGAGGTAGCGGGCCTTCTGCGCCTCGTCGGCCACCACCTCCAAGAGGTGCATATTGCCCTCATCGGGCGCAGCTCCGTTTACGGCCAGGGGACCGAACAGCGAGTAGCCGGCTTCCTCGAAGACGACGGCCTGCCCGCGCAGGTCCAGACCCAGGCCACCCCAGGCCTCGGGCACGTGCGGGGCGAACACCCCCCAGCTGCGAGCGGCGTCCTGAAGCTCGCGACGGAGGGACTCGGGACCGTGATGCAGCACGGCGCCTTGTGCGGCTTCGGCCGGCAAGACCACCTCCCGGACGAACGCAGCCGTTCGTCGGGCGATCTCGACGGTCTTGTCGTCCGGCTCGAACTCGATTGACATGGTTCCTCTCTTTCCGGCTAAAAGTAACGCTCACCGGCTCCTCGACTCCATGAAGCGAAAGGAAACGTAGTGACCATTCTTGACATGTTTCGACTCGAGGACCGGGTGGTCGTCGTGAGCGGCGGCTCGTCCGGCCTCGGGGTGGCGTTCGCCCGGGCCTGCGCGGAAGCTGGGGGGATCGTGGCCTTGGCGGCACGACGAATGGATCGCCTCGCCGATGTCGCATCCGAACTCGAGTCCGAGGGGTATCGGGTCGGGACCTACCAGACGGACATCGTCGACCCCGCACAGTGCCAGGGTCTCGTCGACCGCGTCATGGGGGAGTACGGTCAGATCGACGTCCTGGTCAACAACGCGGGAATCGGAACGGCCCATCCCGCCCTGCGCGAGACACCCGAGCAGTTTCGCCGGGTCATCGACGTCAACCTCAACGGCTCGTACTGGCTCGCCCAGGCCTGTGGCCGGGTCATGGCGCCCGGCAGCTCGATCATCAACGTCTCGAGCGTGCTCGCCCTCACGACGGCGGGGCTCCCCCAGGCGGCCTACAGCGCCAGCAAGGCGGGGCTGCTCGGCCTGACCCGCGACCTGGCCCAGCAGTGGGGTGCACGTCGGGGAATACGCGTCAACGCCGTTGCCCCCGGCTTCTTCACCACGGAGATGACCGAGCAGTACCCGCCGGGCTACCTCGACGCGATGACGCCCCGCGTCCTCCTCACCAGAAAGGGCAGCCCCCAAGAGCTGGCCGCGACGGTGGTGTGGTTGGCCAGTGACGCAGCCGGATACGTCACCGGCCAGACGATCGTCGTCGACGGGGGCTTCACCGTCGCCTAGGGCCTCCGGCGCGACTCTCAGACCTTCTTGCCGGCAATCTGCTTCCCGCAGATGGGGTCTGCGCCCTTCACCAGCTCGAAGTTGGTGCCGGAGAGCTTTGTGACGTACTCGCAGGCGCCGATCCCTACCGCCGTGCCGGCACGATCGTTGAGATCGAAGCTGTGGCTCCCCAGCAACCCGGCGGCGTTGAAGTTCTTGACGCCCGCCAAACTACTGATCAGCTTCTGGGGGGTGGGGTTCGTCCCCGCCGTCTTGAGCGCGTCGACCAGCGCTGCCACGGAGATGTAGCCGTTGTACTCGGCGTACGTCGGCAGGCCGGAGACGCCGGCCTTCTTCAGGTAGCTCGCGAACTGTTCCGTGGCGGCCGTGTGCATCTCCACCGGCTCGTAGGAGAGCTCGAAGTAGACCCCCTGACCGCTCGCCAGCGCGCCCGGTCCGGCCTGGGTCAGGTCGCCGCCGTAGCCGTCGGGCAGGACGGCCACCTTCAGGTGGTCGCCGTCCTGGCGAAGAGCGGTGATGAGGGCGAAGTTGGTGTTGGGGTCCACCGAACCGTAGAGGCCGTCGACGCCGGCGGTCTTCATGGCCAGGGCCTCGGGCGCCACGTTGGTGCCCCCGAAGGGGAAGTCGGCGTTGAGGTAGCCGACCTTGAGCCCGGCGGCCTGGGCGGAGACGGCCGTCCCCTTGGCCGAGTCGGCCGAGCTCGGCGAGATGCCGTAGCCCAGCGTGCCCATGATGTGCGCTCCCAACAGCTTGTACAACAACCCGGCCGTGCTCGAGACATCGGCCGGGTTCAAGAAGCCGAAGACGGAGTACATGTTCTTGGCTGTGGTCCATTCACCCCCGTCCTCGGCTACGCCGATCACCGGTATGTGGTTGGCCGTCAGGTAGGGGGCCGCACCGAAGAACACCGCGGAGTTGCCGATGACGGCCGAGACGTGGTCCTCCTCGACGAGCTTCTGGGCGGCCGTGAGGGCCCCGGTCGGCGAGGTGGTCGTATCGCCCACCACGTACTTGATGTCGTAGCCGTCCTTGGCGGCGAGCAGGATGCCTGCCTTGACCCCGAGCGGCGTGGTCTGATTGCCCGACGCCCCGAGGCCGCTCTCGTCGGTGAGCACTCCGATGGTCAGGGTTTCCTTGGCGCCCCCCGAGGAGGCCCCGGCCGTACCCGCCGAAACTACGCATCCGGCCGCCAGCGTTGCGGCGGCCACGGTGACCCACGACAGTTTCCGATGCTTCCTCAACGTACGTCCTCCCCCTAGTATCCGTACTCCAGGTCGCTGACCTGCCGTCACCCGCCCCGTGAGCCGTAACGCCCACGGGCCAGGCGCATCATCCGCAGCGTACCCGCCGGCATATCCGATGTCGACGTCAATATATCGCAAGGTCCGCCCCCCCGACGGTCGGGCGCCGGGGGGACTATCTGAGGGGCGGCGCCGCGGTGTAGATCCCCGCCTTCTGCGACCGTATTTTTAGTATTCCTGTTCAACGACATAGCACCTGGATAACGCCCAACTGACTGCCACCGGTTGCACTCGCTGCACAGCCCTGCTCGTGCCCGAAGTGCCAATGTTGGCAATGTTCAGTTCGGCTCGTGCCAGGTGCGTCCGGTGCGTCCGTTCGCTCGTGCCCACCTGGTGACCTTCGGCCCTAGTGGGCTGGAGCGTGTGGGCCTTGCTGTCAGAGCGGACGAAGAGTTCATCCCGGTGATGTGGGGCCGCAGAAGATGCGATAACCAGCGACCTTTGAGCGATGGTTGAGCCACGCTACAAGCAGCTTCGGTTCATCCCTTCGGGACAGACTACGCGAGCTAGGGCGGCGGGCTGGGCGGGTCAACTGGCGATCTTCCTCATGCCGCCATCGTCGCTTGTAGTCGTCAGTGGACCTTCCGCTTGGATCCGGAGACTCGGGCGACTGAACCAATGGCCGGTGCAAGTGTCAACCACAGGCCGATGGTGGCCACCATTGAGGTGACGTAGCCAAACGGGTGGATACCGACATCCGTGGAGACGATGCCTGCGAAGATCATCAATAGCCAGGCACTGACGAAGAACATCGGCCCTGCTGCTGCCACCCTTACGAAATCCCTCATGGCTACACCTCCTTCCTGGCAGGATAGGCACGCCAGCGTCCAATCAGTAAGGCCGAACGTCACTACCTTGTTCAGGGCTGCGGTCGAACGTCTTGCTTCCGAAAACCGAACGTTTTCGATTGGCCAGTCGAGTAGCCGGGGGGAATCTCACCCCCCGGCTCTCACGGAACCGGACGTGAACCTCTCAGCTCATCCGGCTCTTGCGGGTCGGCTGGAAGTGGGCGAGAGATTCCAATGGGCGAAGAGCCGGGGAGAGCGCTGACGAGCAGCGTGCCACCAAGCCCATGCGCGTTTCGGATGTTCTCGCAGTCGTTTGAACTTCCGCATTGCCCAACGGACCAGGTGTTGGTCGATGCGTAATGCGACGGAATTCAACTCGGAGCGATAGAAGGCTCCGTAATAGTTGATCCATCCCCGCACCTGGGCGTTTATGCCACGGGCGAGGTCGGACAGGTCGTTACTCGTGCGACGCCTGAGGTGCCAGTCCCTGATTGTCTTGCCGATCGCCTTCTTCGCCTTGACACTCATGGCCGGTAAGAAGTTCCAGAAGAACCCTCGCCGGCCTTTGGCCCGACGTGCCCGGAAGGTATAGCCGAGGAAGTCGAAGCTGGTGTGCTCGAAGTCCTTTCGGCGTGACGCGTCTTTGCAGTACACGATCTTCGTCTTCTCGGGATGAAGCTCAAGTCCCAAAGACCCGAGCCTCTCGGCGAGATCGGCCCAGAGTTTCCGGGCTTGGACCTCGGTGTCGCAGTGGATCACCACGTCATCCGCATAGCGCTCGAACGGACATCTCGGATATGTCCGGTCCATCCACCTATCGAACGCATAGTGCATGAAGAGGTTGGCGAGCAGCGGCGAGATTGGGGAGCCTTGCGGGGTTCCCTTCTCTCGGGCGACGATGGTTCCGTCCGGCATCTTCATGGGGGCGGTAAGCCACCGAGAGATGTAGAGCAGAACCCATGCCTCGTCGGTGTGGTGAGCAACCGCTTTCATCATCAGATCATGGGGAACGCTGTCGAAGAAGGCCCGGACGTCGACGTCGAGCACCCAGTTCTGTCTCCAGCAGCGCTTTCGAGCCACGGCCAGTGCGTCGTGGGCGGATCGCCCAGGACGATAGCCATAGCTGTCTTGGTGGAAGATCGGCTCGAGAGCCTGTTCCAGCAGCATCGCTGCTGCGGTTTGGGCGATTCGGTCTGCCGTATTGGGCACTCCGAGAAGCCTGACCCCCGCTCCATGATCCTTCGGTATCTCCACGCCGCGCACCGCTCCGGGGAAGTAGCTCCCCGAAGACATCCGATTCCAGAGCCGGTAGAGGTTGTTGACCTCGTCGTCCTTGAACTCGGTGATGGAGACGGCGTCCACTCCCGGCGCACCTCTGTTTGCCTGGACCTTCTCCCACGCCCCATAAATGAGGCGCTTGTTGATTGCAAACGGCTTCACTTTCAGCTGTGATCTCTCCGTCGGTTCCTCCCCCGAAGGGTTGACCACCGGTTGATCTTGACCTGCCCGACCCCTTGGCTCCAGCCCCATTACAGGGCCTTCATCGCTACTACGAGTCGGTCCGCCCCTGTGTCTCGCATCGGTACTCTGCCCCTTATGGTGTTTGACACTTGGGGTTCTCCCTCTGAACGGAAAACCGGACAAAACCTCGTCCGTTGAAACTGGCCGTTCGTATCGAGACGACAGGTTCTCCTGTTCCATGCCAGCGCCTGCGACGAGCTCACGCCACCTTTACACCGGACACCGCTGGGGCCACATGCAGGCAGCTCCCCAGCTGAAGGCACGCCTGTAGGCGCGCCATAATCCCAGGGGCAGGTGACAGCCCTGGTTTCGATGTCATCGCTCATTATTTACGATGCGTCAGCAGTGGTTCACACATGTTCGTCTTCTCGTCGCTTACCTGACCCGCTGGTAGCGGGCCTTTTCCACAGTCGCTTCCCACCCCGGCTCTTGACCGGCATGACACTGCGGCAGTTTGGAATCTCCGCCTGCACGGCGAATCCGGAGGACCTACCTCCATCACTGGCACAGCACGGTTCGTGCTGGCGATCTTCTACATCGTCACCACTCCCCTTTCAGGACACACTCACCCGTGTAACCCCGCCCACAGCAGGCACTTTCGGGGCGGTCGAACCAACAGGCGGGACGACTCGTCATAAATAGAGACGACGCCGGAAAAGGGAAGAATGGCCAGGGTGAGGAAGTCGGCAGCAGCTCTTTGTGTCGCCGGTGCATTTGCCGTCGCAGGATGCGAAGGCTCGACGACGTCGCCCAAGACTGCAAGCCCTCATCTCGGCGCGCTGTTGGGAGTGGCGGGAGAATGTTCGGGCGAGCCCGGTGCACCTTCTCATCCCGTGCAGGTCATCGTCTACCGAGGTGGTCGTATCGTGGTCAAACAGACCAAACTCGGCTCCTTCAACTTCAAGTTTTCTCTGCCGGCTGGACAATACAGGGTGACAACGAACCAGTCCGGTGTCGTTCCTGTGCATGTGACGTTGCAATCCGGTGGGGTTGCTCATGCTTCGGTTTTTGCCGATTGCAGTTGAACTACCACACCTGGAAAGAGTGCCCCGTCCGCCGGGATGGTGGGCGTAGTCACGAGATTGACTACAGCGCAGTTCCCTTCAGGGATCAGGAACAGTCCGTTCGTCGTCAACCTGTATGCCTAAGGCAGAGAAGACACGAAGGGCCAAAGGCAGCACCTGAGAACTATCTATCACGATGTCCCTCAAATATTCGCCTCCCTTGATGTCGGCAAGTTTCGAGCCGTGAAATCGAGCACCAGGCACTACTGCCTGGGAGAACTCGGCCCCGCTGAGATCACAATCAAAGAAGCACGCCGACGTGAAGCGACCAGCGGAGAACTCGGCACCGTGTAAGTTCGCATGATCGAAGAGGATTCGCTCCCCTTCGCTCATTCGGAAGTTGGCACCATCCAGCTTGCACTCGGTAAAGGTGACATCCTGCAGCGTGGCCTGCGGGATCAGCGCTCCAGACATTCGACAATCAACGAACTCGACTCGTGAAAACGACGCCTCTTCCATATCCGCTCCTGAAAAGTTTGCTCCCTCGACCAAGACGTCAACGAGCCGTAGTCGACGGAGGTCTGCTCCGAGAAAGGAGGCGTGAAGGACGTGCGCTTCCTGGACTGTCATTTCCCGACAGCGCAGATCTGAGAAATCGCCCTTGACCGTTAGCTGAAAGAGTTCCAAGTCGTCGGTGGGAACGATCTTGAAAGATGCTGGTAGCTCCGGCGGAATCCGGGGACCTTGAGGAAGGCTGCGCCGAACCATTCCATCAGCGTAAACGTTTTGCTACCGGAGTCCCAGTTCTCCGGGTCCGTGCGCAATGTCGTCGGCACGGAGCGGGTCAAATATGAGAGTTACCACAAGAGTACGTTTGGTTTATAAGTTGACTCAGCCCGGAACGCCGTGAGGGGTGGCGTCACTGTGTCTGCTTGTGGAACCTGTTGTCCAGCCTGACGAATAACTTTGATCCTCGAAAGCGGGAACCGTGCAATAGGGAAACAGCCAACGGCATGCCTTCCTCATAACGCAGCGGGGTCGGGGTGCGCCTCAGCGCTCCCAGTCATTTCTCTGCTACTGACCGGATCCTCGAAACTGACGCCCGCAATCGCTACGGGTGGGCGTGGTACCGACCCTCGTCTCCCCACAGCGGTTCCCTTGCGGGCAGCACTCGCCGCAGATCGTCCAATGAGGGATTGCGACCTCCGACAATCATGACTCCTTCGATCTGATCCGACTTCCAGAGATATTCCAGTATCTCATCCACGACGCTTGAGGCCAGGCCCGTCTCGTGGTCGATGAGGGCATTGTTGCAGTCTTCGTCACCGTCCTCATGCAAACCAATGACAGCGAGGACATCCTCGACGTCTTCAGGGTTAAACATCTCGTCGACGATACCTAACCCGCACGTTTCATGAAGCCGGCGTGAACATGGTCTGATAGACGCGGAAAAGCCCTTCATCTCTGGGAAACTTGAAGTTGCGAAGCAACAAATATCCCCGAGAGAAGGGCACTTCCAAGGTGAAGCGTACCAACCCGCGTCCGTCGTTGTCAGTGACCGCCGATGGCAAGGGCATCGCCGCCCATGCGGGCACCCGACTGCTGGCCGAGATGGCCGATTTCGTGGGCCTGACCAGCGCCCTCAGCGATGCGTTGGCGCCGACGGTGCGTCGGAGTCGGCGTCACGATCCGGGCCGGGTCCTGCTCGACGTGGCGCTCACCTTGGCCGACGGGGGCGACTGTCTCTCCGACCTTTCGGTCCTGCGCGATCAGCCGGCGCTCTTCGGCGCCGTGGCGTCGACGCCCACGGCCAGCCGGGTGGTCGATTCTGTCGACGCCGAGCGACTCGGGGCCATGCGAGCGGCCCGCGTGAGGCGCGGCAGCGGGCCTGGGATGCCGGGCTGTTCCCGGTGCGCAAGACCGGGCCGCTCATCCTCGACTTCGACGCCACCTTGGTCGAGGCCCATTCGGAGAAGACCGGAGCTGGGCCTACCTACAAGGGGGGCTATGGCTTCTCACCGTTGGCCTGCTTCCTCGATGCCACCAACGAGGCGTTGGCCCTCTTGCTGCGGGCGGGCAACCGCGCCCCGCACAACGCCGATGACCACGTCGAGGTGCTCGATCTCGCGTTGGCCCAGTTGCCCGTTTCACCGTTGGGTCTCGACCCCGACAACGGGGTCGCCATGTTGGCCCGCACCGACAGTGCCGGTGCCAGTC
The DNA here is from genome assembly GCA_963779735.1 of uncultured Acidimicrobiaceae bacterium. Taxonomy (GTDB): domain Bacteria; phylum Actinomycetota; class Acidimicrobiia; order Acidimicrobiales; family RAAP-2; genus Bog-473. The sequence continues at coordinate 476,039 of CAVZZJ010000004.1, read as the reverse complement.
ATCAATTCGTCGACGCCCTGGTCGAGCGGGGCATCGAGTTCTCCATCGGCTTTGAGATGCGAAAGGCCGTCCGCCTGGCCATAGTGGCCCTTCCAAAGGCGGCGTGGACCGAGGCCATCACCGCAGACTGTGAGATCCGCGACGGGGCCGAGGTGGCGGAGCTGACGAACCTCGATCTGTCGCTTTGGCCCGTGGGCACCCGGGCCATCGTCCGACGAGAAGAGCCCCACAACGGGGCCCAGTTCAACCTCTTTGACCCGAACGGCTGGCGCCACCAGGTCTTCATCACCAACTCGACCGACGCCGACATCGCCTACCTCGAGGCCCGCCACCGCGGCCACGCCCGAATCGAGGACCGCATCCGCTGCGCCAAAGACACCGGGCTGCGCAACCTGCCCTTCGGCGACTTCGCCAACAACGCCTGCTGGGTCGAGCTGATATGCCTGGCCCAGGACCTCATCGCCTTCACCCAGGGCCTGGTACTCGAGGGCGAACTGGCCAAGGTCGAACCCAAGCGACTGCGCTACTCCCTTTTGCATACGGCGGGGCGGCTCAGCACCACCTCACGCAAGACGACGCTGGCTCTCCAGCGCGAATGGCCCTGGGCCGCCGCACTGGCTGATGCTTTCGCCAAGCTTCGCTCGTTGCCATTGACCACCTGAGACGAGGCGTTGTCGAGGACAAGAACATCACCGCCTCGGCGCTTCCTCACGTCCCTCAATCGGACGACCAGGTCATTTTTGATGCCAACAAGGAGTCGTCTGGTGGCGTTGGTCAACTCAACAGTGCAACGCGACACTCCATCATGTTCCGACCGCCCTACTGGCCGATTGGATTCAGGATCGGATGGTTAACGAAACATCCGGGCTAAGCAATGGATGCTGGCGGTACCGCCAGTCACTCCACCCGCCTGACTGGGTATCCCGCTGCCGGTTCGTGGCGTCTGACCTGTAGGACTGGTTTCTGGTCGTTTGATCACTCAGATCAGTCATCCCATTTGACCTGAATCTGGTGGCGAGCGGCTCCGAGAGCGACAGCTACCGCCATTTTGTATCTGGACCCGACCTCCTCCCTGTTCTCATGGCGTGGGATTCCGGAGCGCACCGTGACGAAGATCGTGTCTCCCCACCCCGCGCGCATGTCGACACCCGTGAGGACATTGAGTCCCGCTTCTGGCAGCACCTCGGAAAGTCCCAGAAGGACACTCCTCGTTTGATCTGGGATCATGACTCCTCCGTTTTTTGGAAGCTTACGGAGTTGGATAGGGACCACCTAGGGCCATAGGTCCCAAGGAAGGATTCCCATTCGGTCGAACGACCATCCACATCACGGAGGACATCTCTTAGGGGGCCTTTTCATCGGCTCCCGGGTGACCGCTACTCCGAATACGGGACCCGCCATATCAGACGGGTTCCTCCGCCTGTAAGGCTCGCCACCTCGAAGTTGCCGTTCAACTTCTCCGCCCGACGTCGAAGATTGTTCAGTCCCAAGCCTCCCTCGTCTTTGCTCTCGATCCCTCGGCCATCGTCGGTGACCCGTAGTTGGCAGTAGCCGTCGTTGGCGCTCAGCACGATGGTCGCTTCGGTGGCATTGGCGTGTCGTTCGATGTTCGTCACGGCTTCACGGATGACCGCCATCAGATGTTCAGCCACCTGCGCCGAAACGGCGGTGTCGACTGCCCCGTCGAATGAGACGTGCAGCTCGAAGCCCACCATGTTCCGCAGTTCTTTGACCAGAACGACGACATCGTCACGAACACCCCGAGTCGACCCACCCATGCCGAGGGAGTAGATGGTGCTGCGAATCTCTCCGATGATTTCGTCGACGTCACTCACTTGCCTTTGTAGTGCGTCGGAGATATCAGTTGACGCCCGCACGGCCAGCCCTTGGAGATTCAAACCTACGCCGAAAAGGCGTTGGATCACGTGGTCGTGCAGATCACGAGCCAGCCGATCTCGATCGTCGTAGACGGCGGCTACCTTGACCTGCTGGTGCAGTCGAGCGTTCTCAATGGCGACACCAGCCGCTAGGGCCAAGGCTTCGACTAGGGCCACGTCGTCTTGGGTGAACTCTGACCATCCGACCTTGTCGGTGAGGTAGAGGTTCCCGTAGACCTCGTCTTTTACCTTGACGGGCACACCAAGGAACGACGTCATCGGAGGGTGATTGGGCGGGAAACCGAAGCTCTCAGGATGGTCCCCGATACTCGCCAGTCGCAGAGGCTGAGGATCGGCGACGAGCAAGCCCAGTACCCCTTGTCCGGTCGGGCGTGGTCCGATCAGTGCTTCCTCGTCGGCTTCAAGCCCGACGGTAATGAACTCGGCCAGTGCAGAACGCTGATCGTTGAGGACACCGAGCGCACCGTAACGAGCGCCGGTCATCGAACACGCTTCCTCAATCACATGGCGCAGGAGTGCGGGCAGTTCAAGGTCCTTCTCGATGAGTAGTACGGCATCGAGTATTCGCCGCAACCTGGAGGGGTCGTCAATCGAGTGGTAGGGCATGAAGGCCACCTTAAGACCATGGAAATCGTCGGACAAAACCACGTCCCGACCTGAGAAAACCCTATTCTCCTAAGGTCTAATCGGACGATAGCGCAACCCCGGATGGTGCGCAACGGTAACGGCCCTCGTTCACGGTGAGTTCACTTGGGGGTGCTCCAATAGCGGCATGTACCCCACCTCGTTCACACTTCACTTCGGCGACGGGGCGAAGCGCACCATCGAGCTGGCGAGGGGGACGAACCCGACGGACGTGTTGAGCATGCTGGCCGATGCCCGGCGAACGGGCCGATCGATCACCCTGCAGGTGGTAGATGGGGAATCCGGTGCGCCCTACGTCGTGGACGGGCCGAGTCTTGAGGCCATGAGCTACGTGATCTCGTCGGGCGATGTCCTTCATTCATTCCTTGAAGCACCCAGCGGCGACGGTGAAGGGCTCAAAAGAAGTCCTCGTCGGCGAAGTCCGCCAAGCGCCGACCGGTAACCGTCTTCGGTGTAATCACCACCCAGATCTTGTGGATACCCTTTTTCCAAGGCAGCGGCACGTAGCCATCGATCCGGCCCAACAGTTCGTGAAGGTGCTCGAATTCAACCTCTTCACTGGTACCACGAACAAGGACGCTCCATCCCGAACGGCTGACTTCATCGATGTGGTCGACCTCGAAGGCAACATCGTGGTCCGGTAATGCACGTATTTTGGATCCAGCCTCGGAACGGAAGACGATGCCATGACCAGCGAGGGCATAGTTGACTGGAATCGCTGCCGGTCCCAGGTCGTCCACGTAGACGAGCCGTCCTACGGTTTCTTGCCCGAGCAGGGTGAAACATTCATCTGAAGAGAGTTCTTCGAGGGCTCGCCTTGTCATGGGCAAAGTGTATCTGCTTCCAGGGAGTGGCCCCTGGTGTCAGTATGGTTTCGAGCCGACGACGGGCTGTCTCAGTTCGCCGAACCGATGGGACACTTCAGCACAACCTCAACCGCTGCTGATCTACCATGCAAAACCGAGGGTCGCCCTAACACGAAAGCACCGACCTCAGGTGATGGGGTCGGTGCTTTACATTTACTTGTACTCCCAGAGTGGATAAGTCTGAGGAAATGGCAACCCACCGAAACGTCCTTGTTCCGTGCGATAGCAACGCTCAAACTCCGAGCTGCTCGCTCTCTTTACTCATGGGGCCTACCGGAATCACTCCCGGTCAATCCTCAGCCATCCACTCTCAGGATGAGTTGCCTCTGCTACGTCGCATAAAGCACCTCCTTTTGGATCCTGGCGGATCCTTCACCCGTCATATTCATCCGAGAGATTGAGATTGAGCAGGGCCGAAAGTCCCTACTTTCTCCTTCTCAATCGGCGGACGCCGACGCACGGATGTCTCCTCTTCTCGTTTCGGAACGTCACGGCGGTCTGTGCCACTACCAAGAGCGCAGGGCTGGATCTGGAGTCTACGAGGGGACCTTAGGCCCTGCCGACATCCGTCGGGCCTTGTCAAAATTGTGGCAGATGTGGAATGGAGCTGCACAATGAATACCGACTGGATGTCCCAGGGGAAGTGCAGGGAACTTGAATGGGAAATGTTTTTCCCACGTGATGGAAGTGGCCTGTCGGCGGCACAGAAGATCTGTGTCGAGTGCCCAGTGTTAGAGGACTGCCTAGAATACGCATTAAAGAACCACATCGATCACGGCGTGTGGGGCGGCTGCTCGGAGCGAGAGAGAGGGCGCATCTTGCGCCGCCGCCGTAGTGGGAAAGCCGTCACCGTCGGCTGAGAATTCGATCATTTCAAAATGACCTGTTGCCGTCCGCCGGGTCGGTGTAGTGCTTCGGTACTTCTCGGGCACGGAACCGGTGCTTATCCACCAGTCAAGAAGGAGTCTCGTAGCTCAATGACTACATACAAAGTGTTGATTGGATATGACGCCAACGGAGAGTCCGGTGTGGATCCGATCTCCATTGAGGCTGACTCTGTGGTCACCAGCCCTGATTGGATTCAGTTTCACACTGAGGGAGCTCCCTACGCACACAATATCGTGGCTGCTATTCCGAAGGATCGAGTCATCGCTGTGACTACAGACTGACGAAGCCGACCATCCAATTGTGCGGTTAATCAACAACTCTTTGGTCAAAATCAGCGGTTAATCGGATAGCCCAACCGAACGGGCAGCGGTTCGGGCTAATAAGTATTGTTGCTGATTGCGGGCAGGTCCAAAAAGTCGGTCATAGCTCCGACCAAGTACGCCATTTCATCGGCAAGATCGGTGAATCCGACGTTGTTGAGTACGGAAGCTCGCGGGGCGGCTATGTAGTGTGCGCCGTCCTGTTCGTCAAGAACGGTGTCTTCTACCTGTGATTCGCTGTATTCGTTGTTTCTGGTTCTCAAGTGCTTCCTCGATTTGGGTGTTGCGAAAAGGAACTGTTCGGTAATTGCCAAGCTCTTCAGGCCCCCGACCCCCTACGCACCTCTTTCGAGTGTGCCTGCGTCCGGGCATGAAAGTCATCTTGACCTTTCGCCGAACGTTTACGGCCACGTCTCGGGATAGACAGTGTTACGACCAGCAGCAGCAACGCTCCATAAAAAACGTCCCAGATAATCGGAACGTGTGCCCACATAACTACCACTACAGGCACCAGAACGATCAGGACCATTCCGTACAGCGTGGTAAGAAACCGTTTCCAAAGCATTTCATTTTAGCCCTTCGGATAACCCGCCGTCGCCACGAGGATCCCTTGTCCTATAGCGCCAGGGGTGGGAAGGGGATGTTGATCGGAAGTACAAGATCCCTGTTCATCGGCGAAGCGGGTTTTCGGACCCAGGCCCGAGACATAACAGAGGGGCTCCTTTCAGAGCCCCTCTGTTACTACAGGCTTTGCTCCTCTCAAGCAGCGGCGGAGGCGGCCTCGATGGGCTGCGCCACGCTGGCGGCGTGGGTGACCTCGACCTTGCGGGGCTTGGCCTGCTCGGACACGGGGATGGTGATCGTGAGTACGCCGTCCTCGTACGTGGCAGCGATATGTTCACGATCCAAACTTTCCCCGAGCATTAGCTGGCGCTTGAACTCGCCCTGGGCTCGCTCCCGAAGCTCGACCACATCGTCTTCGCCTGGTGTCCAGTTGCGGGTCGCAACTACGGTCAGGACGTCCTTCTCGATCGTAAGGTCGATGGAACCCGGGTCGACACCAGGTAGATCGAGGTGAATCTTGAGATCGGTGAGCCGACGGTACGCATCCACCGGGATCTGGCGGGCACTGCGTTGCCTGAACAGTTCCTCGGACACCCGGTCGAACTCTCGGAATGGCTCGAATCGCATCAACATGGCTGAATCCTTTCACTGCACTCGAGCAACTCGCTGTCGGCGACAGTCAGGCTCGATATATGCAAGTGTACTCCTGATTTTGATTACTAGCAAATTACTTCTGGAAAAAGTAGTCTAAACTCATGGGGATGGGAGACTGGAGCTTTCTCACCAAACATGGCCGGGCCCTGATCTGCATCGCCCACGACCCCGGGGTGCGTCTGCGTGACATCGCCACCACGCTGGGCATCACTGAGCGCAGTGCCTTTGGCATTGTCAACGACCTGGCCGAAGCCGGCTACGTGGTCAAGGACAAGGACGGGCGTCGCAATCGGTACCAGGTCCAAGCCCACCTGCCCTTGCGAGAAGCCATCGGCCGAGAAGCAACGATTGGCCAGGTGCTGGCGGTACTGGTCGACACCAACGCCAAGCGAGCCCGGAGGAGCCATGGGTGACGGCACTCGCATCGACACCTATCGGACTTCAGCGGAACTGCCGACACATTCAATAGAGGCCGACGTTCCCAATGCTTCAGTTGCAAGCAACGCCCGCTGTCCGCTGGGCCGGTGGGACGGTTCGGCCGAGGTCCAAAACGGGTCAAATACCACCGTTTTCGGCTCAGGGTCGTGTCGGTTGGTTACCTACGGCAGTCGGGGACGACATCGTCAACCCGCTGAACCTGGTGCGTTAGCCGAAGGTGAGGGGGTCACAGCTCGATCCTGGCGCCGACCCCTGGCTTGCCAAAGGGTCCGACAACACCCTGAAAGGGGGGATCTCCAAATCGGGTCGCAATAAAGCCGCCAGGCAACCTTCTGAAGCATCGCCTTGATTATCCCAGGATCAGCGTGGAGTGTCCCATACGCCGGCGGGGAGTGCCTGGCTACCGCCAGTCCACCAGCTCAGTGCGGGCGCTGGCGACCATCTCCGCAATTACCGATTGATCCGTATCAACGCCGAGAACCGCATCCTGAGGGAACGTAACGAAGGGTTCGCACTCATTCTCGAAGACCCTCACTTGGACGACGCCCAGTAGCTGACCCCGTAGGCGGATCCGCTCTCCCACCATCTGGCGCTGTTCCTCGGTCATATGTGAGTTGTTGCTGCCCGTGTAGCTAATCCAGCCCGTGCTCTTGAGTCATTGCCCCATTCTGATCCGTCGTCCCAGAGGCAACCATCCCTATCGGCGGTAATACGGGTGATCCACGTGCCCCAGTCGCTGATGGTGGAACGCTTCGGCACGATGGGGAAGCCTACTGAGCGACAGTGGTCCTACGCCTCGCTGTCGGCGCTCTGTCCATCGGGTCGCTCAGCGGGTTGATCTGGCGCCTCCGTCTCGGCCGTATCGTCTGTACTCCGCCGGGCTTTCAGGACCATGGCCAGGCTGGCGGCCGATGAGGCAACTGCCCCTGCGGCGATGACACGGCGGAGCGACGGCGCAAGCCTGAACCCTGTCAGTCGGTCGAATGAGATCGATCCCGGCCCCGCAACCCACAAGGCAAGGGCGGTAGCCAGATTGGTCAGCGGCAGCTCGAAGCCTGACTTGGCAGAGAAGGCGCCGTTGTCGAGATGCGTCGAGCTGGCTACGGCCATGGCGGCCGCCAGGGTCACAGGACCCACCAGGTCACCCGCCCCAAGGACCACCAGCGCTCCACCTCCAAGTTCGGACCATCCGGCGACACGGGCGAAAAAGCCACCCGGCTTGAGTCCGAGATGGTCGAACCCTGCCGACGTGGCCTCAATGCCGTAGCCGTCGAAGGATCCGAACAGCTTCTGGGCCCCGTGGGCAGCCAGGTAGCCACCGAGGACAAGTCGGCTAGAGAGAAGTGCAAGGTCACGGGCATTAGGCATGATGGAGTCCTTTTTTGTGATTCGGGGTGGGGTCCTCTTCGGTTCTGTAATGGACTTCCCTGTTGGAACCACCCCAGCATAGGAAGCACAACGGCCCATGTGAACGTGGACCCAAAGGCGGCTCTCCGGCGTCGGTCTACGAAGCTCTCAGCCTTCGGCAATCGTAATAGGGCGTCCCGCTCTCCGGGCTGGTGTTCAAGGTGAGTGAGATCGAGCAACCTCCATAGTCAGGTGCGTAGACCCCCAAAATGTGGGAATCTCACCAGGCGGTCACGTCTCCGAGGTCCTTCAATCCCGCAAAGAGAGGAGGCACCATGATTGGTGTCAGTGTTGTATTCGACTACGAAGACGGATTTGATCGCACTCGAATTATCGAGGTGGCTAAGAACGCTCGCAAGATGTTCGAGGGCATGCCGGATCTTCGCTTCAAGTTCTTCACATTGGACGAGAAGCGAGGGCAGGCGATGAACTTCTATGTCTGGGAGTCAAAGGCGGCGGCGGAAGCCTTCTTCACCGAGGAGCTGCGGAACAGGGTGACTGGATTGTACGGCGTTTCGCCTACCGTTAACTTCTTGGAGATGGCTGAAGTTGTCGACAACTTGCACTCATAGGACCTCGGTCAACCAGAGCCAGTGAAGTGGCCCATGCCCTTGGCCTGAGCATGGCCTACAGGCACCATGGGGATGCCAGGCCGTGCGGAGGGGGGGAGGGGGCGACCAAGAGTGCCATGATCAAGGCACAGTTCAAGATCAACGTAGCCAATCCGCACGAGTGGCGCCGGGGCTGGGTCAAATACCGTTTTCGGCTGGCAACTTCAGATGTTCACAGTCAAGAACCCAACCGCTACCACCCGGTGGCGGCGATGATCGCCCCGTTCAAGTGAAGTTCATTAGCGCCGCCCAAGTAGGGAGCGTCACCTTCGGTGATCACGGATCCATTGGCCGAAGCCACCCAATAGCCGCCACCGTCTACCGTGGTGAATATGGCCGTGGCGGGGTTAGAGCCTCCGACCTCGCCGTAGGCGCCGCCGTGGTACACAGCATCCCCGTAGGCGAAGACCTCACCACTGCCAAACAGGACGTAGTAACCACCACCATCGGGCGTGCGTACAGCTGCGACAACTGGTCCACCCATTTGGCCGGGACCGCCGTAGGCGGCGGCGTCACCAAAGGGCTGCACATCGCCGCCCGCCGTGACCACCCAGTAGCCGTCGCCCGTGGCGTCGGGCATTACCGCCACGGCTGCGCCGCCAGCACAACCACCGATCGCCGGACACGAACCCTCGAACTTGGCGTCGCCAAACGTGAACACCCCCCCGTCCGCTCCCACCATGAAGTAGCCGCCGCCATCCGCTGAGGGCACCATCCCGACAATGGGAGCGTTCAAGCTGTGTGGCAGTCCTGACCCAGCGGGCGAGATGCCGAGTCCGGGGATGGACCCGTAGAAGCCAGCGTTCCCGAAGCTGAAGATGCCGCCGTCACTAGCCACCAGCCAGTAACCCGCATCGTTCGCTGTTGGAGACGTAACCACCGGGGCGGTGACGGTTAGGGTGGTCGTTCCCGAGGACGGCAGGAAGGTGACCGAGGCGCTGTCCTCAGAGCTGACGAGGTAGCCGCCGCCGCTGAGGTCTCCCACGATGCTCTGGGTGCCGAGTGGCAGGGATCCGGTCGTGTAACCAGTGGCTCAACCTGGACGCATAGATCTTCAGGAGCAGTGCACCACCGTCCCCTTGGGCGAGCAGATAGGCCGCTTGGGGGATCGGCACACCCAACTCCATCACGAGCCTCTCAGTGACGTTGTGGCGGACCTGGTGAGGTGTGAACGGGGGCAGGCCCAGGTCATCCACCAGCTTGGCGAACGCCTTTCCCGCGCCCCGACGGTGTGAGGTCGACCACGTAGTCCCCAGGAGCGCCCTGGACGGCTCTCAGGACAGGTCAACGGCTATCGAGTGTAGATCCCCGTCGTCTGCCCCCCATCGACCACGAACTCGGCCCCCGTGACGAACCCGGCATCATCGGAGACCAAAAACAGCGCGAGGTCGGCGATGTCGCTGGGCAGGCCGGCACGCCCGAGTGGGGTCCTCGCCAGCCGCTCGCTGGCAGTTGGATCGTCCTCTCGCACGACCATCGGCGTCAGAATGGGCCCGGGCACGATGGAGTTGACCCGGATGTGCATCCCGGCGAACTCGAGAGCGGCGACCTTGGTCAGCCCGCGCAGTGCCCACTTCGATGAGGCATAGGCGGCATGGCCGGAGAACGCAGTCATCGCCGCCGTCGACAAGGTGTTCACGATCACTCCCCGTCCTACGGCGCGCATATGGGGCAGCACGGCCTGCATGCCGATGAAGGGACCGACGCAGTTGACCTGGTGCATGCGCTGGAAGGCGTCCCGGGTCTCGTCTGCGATCTCCATGCGGCGCAACACGCCCGCGTTGTTCACCAGGATCTCCACGTGCCCGAACTGGCTCAGGGCCGTCTGAAGGGCGTCGTGCCACGCGGCGCCGTCCGTCACGTCGAGCCTCGCACTGCGGACTCTGCCCGGGAACTCCTCCTGCAGGCCGTCAACCTCGGGGAGGACGTCGCCGGCCACCACGTAGGCTCCCGCCGCCACGAAGCGCCCCACGACGGCCCGGCCCTGCCCCCTGGCGGCCCCGGTGACGATGGCCACCCTTCCGTCGAGGCGTCTGGTCTCATCGGTGCCGCTGGCCATCTAACTCTCCCCGTGTAGCCGATCTCAGTATGGCGGTGCTAGTGCGAGGGTCGGTCGCTCAACCCGCCGGCGACGATGAACTGGCAGCGTCGCGCGGCGATGCGCCATCCATCCGGCGTCCTCACGAGTTCGTCGTCGTAGAGGGCACTGCGGGACGACCCGTCCTCGCGGTCGATGAAAAGCAGGTTCTGCTTGGTCGTGGCCCGCTCCCCGTCGATCATCTCCACCACGGGTGGTCCCCCCAGGTGGAGGCCCCCGGGAGCCGCTCTCGCCATGGCCCGCAGGCCATCGTGGCCGTCGAAGGATCGGCCGTAGACCTCGAATGAGGCGTCGGGGGTGAACAGCGCCACCCACCCCTCAACATCGTCGTGATCGAGGCACAGGCAGTAACGGGCCAGCAGGTTGGTGATCGCCACGTGGTCCTCGGGCTCGGGATCCATCATCTCTCCCTTGATTGTCGGTCGCTCGGGCTGTCAGTCGCCCGCCCATTCCCGGATCTTCTGCACGACGGCCGCCTCGGCATGCCTACCGGGAAACTCGACGTTCAGGCAGGTCACCCCCGCAGCCCTGAAGGCCTCTATCCGTTCCCGAACCTGGCCTTCGTCGCCCACCATGGAGGTCGCCCGGAGGAACTCCTCGGGTACGCGCGCTTCGGCCTCCTTCTTGTTGCCCGAAAGGTACAGCTCCTGTATCCCTCTCGCTTCGGCCTCATAGCCGTAGCGAACGAACAGGTCGTTGTAGAAGTTCTGACCCGGGGGGCCCATCCCGCCGACGTACAATGCAGTGCGCGGGCGCATCGCATCCCTGATCCGACGGGCCTCGTCCTCGTCGCAGATGGCCACCGGTCCACCGGCCACGACCTCGAGTGGACCACGCGCCGCGCTCCTCTTCCGTTCGCCGTCGGCCAACGCCTCCGCCCATACGGTGGCGTTGTCGGGATGGAAGAAGAGCGGGATCCACCCTTCGGCGACTTCGGCGGCGAGCGCGACGTTCTTGGGCCCGAGGGCGGCGACGTAAATGGGTATCTCCGGGCGCACGGGGTGGTCCATGAGCTTCAGCGACCTGCCACCGGCCTCCCCGGATGCCTCTCGGTGGGGGACCCGAAACGTCTCTCCCTGGTACTCGAGCCTCTGTCGCGTCCAGACCTTCCGGCACACCTCGATGATCTCCCTGGTACGAGCTAACGGGCGGTCATAGGGCACGCCGTGCCAGTCGGTGACGACCTGCGGCCCGGACGCACCGAGACCGAGCAGGAATCGCCCGGAGGACACGAAGTCCAGACCGGCGGCGGTCATGGCCACCAGGGCGGGAGAGCGGGAGAATACCGGGAGGATGGCCGCTCCGAGCTGGATCCGGTTCGTGCGGGCGGCCAGATACCCGAGCATGGAGACCGCGTCGAATCCGTAGGCCTCCCCGATCCATAGCGTGTCGATACCGGCCGCTTCCATGTCGGCCACCCACGCCGCCGCGGCCTCGGCGCCCGATTGACGGGTCACATCCATCGACAGCCTCATCGCTTGACCTCGCGCGGCGCCGACCGAGGACGTTGCGGCAATCTCCTCACGGAAGAAGGCCTCTGAGGCGCTCCCTGTCGGACTCCTCCATAGGCACGAGCGACGACTTGCGGATCGGCCTCCACCACACGTCCGCTGGGCGCCACGCTTCCTGGCGCAACCGCTGCTTGTCGATCTTCATGCTTGCCAGCTTTGGTAGTTCCGCGACGAGGCGGACGAACTGCGGCACCCACTTTGGGCCCAGATCCGTCTGGGTGGACAAGAAGTCGTCGAACTGAGAGGGGCTCAGCGAACTGCCGGCCTGGAGCTCCATCGCGACCATGACGCGGTCGCCCACCGGATCATCGGGCACCGCATACACGGCGACAGATCGAACGTCGGGGTGGCGACTTATGATGGTCTCGACCGGTGCAGCTGCGAAGTTCTCGCCGTCCACCCTCAGCCATTCGTTGCTGCGGCCGGCGAAGTAGAACCAGCCGTCGCCATCTCGGTAGGCAAGGTCGCCGGACCAGTACCAGCCGTCGCGGAACCTGGCCTTGGTGGCTTCTTCATTCTTGTAGTAGCCCTCGAACCCGCTGGAGGGCTCGGTCTCGACGATCTCCCCGACCGCCTGGAGCAGGTTGGTGACCCGTCCGTTCGCGCCCACCTCGGCGGGAGGGCATTCTTCGCCGGTGTCCTGGTTCATGACCTTCACCGAATCGGCACCTCGGCCCAATGCTCCGGCGGGCATGGTGGGATCCCGACGGATGATGATGATTCCCTCCGTTGCGCCGTAGCTGTCCCGTACATCACAACCGAAACGCTGAGCGAACTCGACGATGTCTCGCCCCGACGCCTCGTTACCGATCGCCAGCCTCAGGCCGGTGTTCGCGTCATCCTCCTTTTCGGGCACCGCCAGGATGTAGTTGAGCACCTTGCCGGTGTACGTCATCATCGTGGCGTTGAATCGCCGAATGTCGTCCAACGTGTTCGAGGCGGAGAACTTCGGGCGAAAGGCGATGGGAACACCGGCCGCCAGCGATGAGGCCCACCCGGTGAAGAGCGAGCTGGAGTGGAAGAAGGGCAAGGGGGAGTAGACGACGTCCTGCGAGGAGAGGCTCGTCACCGTTGCTACGTGGATCCCGGTCCGGCCGAAGCGTCCCTGGGTGCAACGGACCGCCTTGGGCGCACCGGTGGAGCCCGACGTGAAGATCAGCAAGAACAGGTCGTCGTCGACCGGCGTCGGGCCCTCGGTGACCGTATCTTCGCGCCGAAGTGCTCCGTCGTACTCGCCCGCATCAACCTCGACGATCTGATCGCTTGCGGGTCCGAGATCCAAGCCCATCAGCAGTTGCCGCAGATCGGAGGACGTGACGATCATTTGGCAGTCGGTATGCCTGACCAGTTGCGCGAGCTGGTCACCGCGGTAGGTCGAGTTGATGCCGACGACGACGGACCGGGATATCGCCGCTGCCCCGAGCCAGAAGACGTACTCCGGCAGGTTGTCCAACAGGACGCCGATATGGGGCGGCCGAGTCGGATCCATTCGACTCCAAAAGAGAGCGGCCCGACGTTGCGCCTCGGTCAGCAGCTGTCGGAACGTCCATGCTTGGTCGGCGAACAAGATGGCGGGGTTGTCGTCCTCGGCCCTGCTCAAAAGCAGCTCTCCGGCCGTCGTCACCGTTCTCCCCTCGCCGCCGTCAATCGTCTCTGCACGTGACCTGGCATCGATCGGTCCAAACCACCTACATCTCAGCCGACGAGTCCGCGAACGAGGGCCTCGTTGGGGTTCTCCGGGAGTTCCACCAGGGGCACACTGACCTCGCCGACCGTGGGCCCGTACTCATCGGCAATCGGTTGCAGCGCGTCGAGGTCGAAGTCGAACGTGCGGCTGGCCGTCTCGGCGAGGAACTGTCGCATGCGACCCTCGGGCCAGGAGTGGAAGAGCTGCCGCAGGTGCTCGCGCGTAAAGGGCGCCGTGCCCTCGTCGTGGGGGAAGTCCGATCCCCACATGAAACGGTCCAGGCCCAGTTGCAGGATGGCCTCGACGTCGGGCGCCTTGGGTTGCGACACCCCCACCCAGCAGTTGCGTCGGAAGTACTCCGTCGCGGTCATCGGGAGGATCGACTCCGCCCCATAGCGCAACTCACCGGTCGCACCGGTCTGCCGGATGCGGATGATCGACCGGTCGAGTCGCTCGAGAAGCGGGGGGAGCCAGGCGGCTCCCTGCTCGGTCATGACGAATCTGAGTCCGGGATGGCGTTCGAACACCCCTGACAAGAGAAGGTGCATGAACGGCCTCGTCTGGTAGAACCAGAACTCCCCGATGTAGAGGAGCTCGGCCGCCGGGACCTTCCCGAAGTCGGGGACGCCCGTGCCACCGTGGCTGTGCAGCGGCACGTCCACCTCTTCGCAGAAGCTCCAGAGCGGTTCCCAATGGGGGTCGTACAGATGGTGCTCGATCCACACCGCATCCGGCGGGATGTTCGGCAGCAGGATCCCACCTCGCAAACCGTGATCCGCGATCCACTTGGCGTCCGCCAGGGCGTCGTCGAGGTCGTTCAGAAAGATCTGTCCGATACCGGCGCGCTGCTCGGGGAAGGCGGCGCAGAAGTCGACCAGCCACCGGTTGTGAGCCCGGATCCCCGCCAGACGGTGCTCGTACTCGTCGGGCTTGGGCGGCGGGGCGGACAGGACGAAGCTCGGAAAGAACGGCGGGATGGTATTGGGGAAGATGACCTCACCGACGACCCCGTCGCGCAGCTGCTGACCAGACCGCATGTCGTTGTCCCAGTTGCGCAGACGCCGGTCGTCGCCCAGGTCACGATAGGGATTCTTGTAGCGAGACCTCCACGCATCGAAGTCCTCGAGATACCTCGACTCGAGATACTCACGGTACTGCGCGTGGCTGCCGCCGGCGTGGGTATCGGCGGAAATGATGGTGTAGTGCTCACTCACGGGGCCTCCCCTCTGGATTGCTGCTCGCGCCCAGGCCGGCACTGTCCGATATCGATATCGGAAACTGTAAACGATCGGGAGGCACGTCCAGCAAAGTGGTCAACGCGGTAGGCCCAGCGCCCTCTCGGCGATCGTATTCCGCTGAATCTCATCCGTCCCCCCTCCAATCCGAAGGCCGGGAGCGAACAGGAGCCTCTCTCGCCAGGCGCGGCCCTCCCCTCCCACGTCGGCGGACAGGGCCGGACCGAGCAGTCGTGCTCCGGCATCAGCGTTGAGGCGAGCGTGTTCGCTGTACATGAGCTTGGTGATGGAGCCTGCCGCCGGCACCGCGGTCCCCGCGGCGATACGAGCCTGCGTGAGGTCGAGCACTTTCTCCCTGATGTAGGCGATGGCCAGGGATTGGCGGACGACGGGCTCGTGGTGTCGGCCCAGGCTCTGGGCGAGCTGGATCAGCTCGACAACCGAGCGAGCGCTGGTGCCGCCGCCGATGGCCGCCCTCTCGCTGGTGAGCATCGTGCGGAGGATCTGGCGCGCGTCACCACCCTTGCCAATCAGGCACTCTTGGGGAACGAAGACGTCGGTGAGGAACACCTCGTTGAAGTGGTAGGCGCCGGACATCTGACGGAGAGGACGAACGTCGACTCCGGGTTCTGACATGTCGAGGATCAGGCAGGAGAGCCCGGCCATACCCGGCGTCTCTCGGTCGGTCCGCGCGACGAGGAGGGCGAAATCACTCGTACCGGCACCGGAGGTCCATACCTTCTGGCCGGAGACGGTCCATCCTCCGGGTGCTGGCGCGGCAAGGGTCGTGGCGCTCCCGAGGTCCGATCCGGCGTCCGGTTCTGAGAGCAGCTGACACCACGTCTCGGTGCCGGACAGGACCGGGGGCAGGTAGCGCAGGCACTGCTCGGCGGAGCCGTGCCGCACCAACACCGGGGGGAGCATCTCCAGTCCGACCGACAGTACCTTTGTCGAGACCCCGTAGCGGGACTGCACGTCCGCCACCGCCTCGTCCTGCCAGGCCGGCGCCCCTTGTCCGCCGTAGGGCTCGGGCCAGGAGCGTCCGCTGAGTCCGGCAGCGTAGAGCTTCCTTTGCCACTGCAGGCTCTTGTCGAGCGCAAGGCGCTCCGCCCGGCGGTACTCCTCCACCGACTCGGCCGACACTATATGGATCGCCGAGAAGTCCCCCACAGTACCCTTTCGCGGCGCCTCAGCCTCGAACCAGCTCTCGACCTCCGACTGGAACCGCTCGCGCTCTTCGCCGGCTTCGTGAGCCATCAGACGTTCAGGGGTAGACCGAGCGCGAGCCCAGGTGCACTGCACGAGACGTCCAGACCTGGACAGGGTTATCACCGCCGTCCGCATGTCGTCGCCGCCAAACGCGATGTTCGTCGTCACGTCACCCGGGATGGGATAGACGTCGACCTCTTGGCCATCGGGAGTCACGACGACGATCCCGTCGCCTATGGCACCGATGGCGATCCGGCCGTCTGCCTCCACGGCGAGGGAGTCGAACGAATACGGAGTCGCGACGACACATCGACCTCCATGTCGGACGGCCAAGGACCCGGCAGACGGATTCACCACACCGGGCGCGCCGAGCTCCCACGCCCAGAGCCGGCCGGTGTGCGTCTCGGCCACGTAGACCGTCCTCTGGTCCGGTGACAGACCGACGCCATTGGGGCCGAGAAGCGGAAATCCGACTCTCTCCAACTCCCCCCCATCCGGCGGAGCGTAGAACAGGGCGCCGCGATCCACGCTCTCCAAACGACCCTTGCCGTGGTCGGTGAACCAGATTCCGCCGTTCTCGTCGACGACGACGTCGTTGGGGCCGCGAAGCGAGCGGCCTTCGAACTCGTCGTAGAGTCTGCGGATCTGCCCCGTGCCGAGGTCGAGCTCCTCGACCCAACCACCACTGAATCCGATTGGTTCGTTGGTGTGGGAGGAGTGGTCAATCGGGATCGTCGTTCCGTTGACGGTGGTCCACAAGAAGCCCCCGTTGTTGGCGATCACGGCCGTTTTCGGACCGGTCAGGGCCAAACCATTGGGCCCACCGCCCGGAGCTGCAACCAGGGATACTTCACCGTCGGAGACCCGAACGACCCTTGCGCCCTCAATGTCGACGAGGAGCACCGATCCGTCCCCGAGGAAGACCGGACCCTCGGGGAAGCCCAGGTCGGACGCCAGCACCTCGAAATCGAGCGGCTCGTGGATGGTCGTCTTCATCCCAGCGCCAGCACTCGAGCCGCGTTGTCGTACAGGAATTTTGGCCACACCTTGTCCCTGAACGGCACGTACGGCAACTCCGCGAAGATCTTCTCCAGTGAGAGCCCCATGGGGAAGTAGCCGGCGTACATGACCTTGTCCGCTCCCCGCGTGTTCGCATAGTCCACGATGGGCTTCGGGTAGTACTTCGGGGCGAACGCGCTCGTGGAGTAGTAGAGGTTCGGCCACTTCAGCATGAGCTTGACGGCGAGCTCGGTCCAGGGCTCGGCTCCGTGGCGCATGACCAACACCAGGTCGGGAAAGTCGTAGAGCACCTGGTCGAGCCGCTCGACGCTCTGCACCATGGAAGGCACCCTGGGCCCGGCTATCCCGACCGTGACGAACACCGGTATGCCCAGCTCGACGCATTTCGCGTAGTAGATGTAGGCGAGCGGCGCGTCGATCGCAATTTGGGGCGAGGTTCCGTGAGGAAAGAAGGACGCGGCTCGCACTCCCCACCGCTTGTGCGCCCGGACCAGGGCAGCCAGTCCCTCCATGCCGTCATTGGGGTCGAAGGTCCACGAGGGAACGAACCGACCCGGGTACCTGGTGAGCGCCGACTCGGTGACCTCGGTGTTGCTGCTCAGACTCACCAGCCCCGTGCGTATGCCGAATCGATCCATTTCGCCCAGCGTCACGGCGACGGGATCCTGCTCGTCTGCGACGGCGCGGGGTGGAAGGTCGTGAAACATGTAGCCGGCCGGCATCTCGAACTCCTCGAGCGATTCCCTGTCTCTCAGGGATCGCCGGATGCCGGCATAGAGGCGATCAGGGTCGGCGCTAAAGCCGATCAACGTGTCGATGACAGGTTGATCCGTCGACCACGGTCGTGTCGGAGCCCCGGCCGACTGCACATCAACGGACATCGTGCTCGCCCACCCCCAACGACTCTCGGACGACGGGACGAAGGTACCCCTCCAGTCGGTAGCTTACGACCGAGTCCTGTTGCCGAGGCACGGGCCGGATACTATCCTGACACAGATATCGACGTCGATATCAGCCCGGACGAGCCGGATGACGACAGCAGGAGGCCCACCGGCGTGCCCGGGCCGCCGGCACCAACGATCCCTGAAGCCAATGTGCACCGAGGGGCATAATCAGGGGTGTTCCTGGTGGCCGGGAGTGAGCCACTGACCAGCCGCCCGAGGAGAGGACCGACAAATTGCCGAGAGCTCGTGCCGACCAGCTACCGGTGGCCGCCAGCGCGCCGCGCTCTCGCAAAGGGGAACAGACGAGGGCCAAGTTGGTGAAGGCGGCCAAGGAGGTGTTCGAACGAGACGGCTTCCTGAACGCACGCATCGTGGACATCGCCGCAAGAGCGAAGGTGTCCTACGGCGCCTTCTACCACTACTTCGATTCGAAGGAGCAGATCTTCAGGGAGGTGGCCGAAGCCCAGGAGGACCGCCTGAGCGCACCTCCAGATCCCGACGGCCAGCCGAGGCCGCCCGGCATCACGCCCTACGAGCAGATCCGTCGCGCAAATCAGCGGTACCTGGAGAGGTACCGCAGCGAGGCTCGGCTGATGGGCGTGATCGAGCAGGTATCGCGCTACGACGCCTACGTGAACGCCGCTCGCATGGCGAGCATGAGGCAGTTCGCGGCGCGCTCCGAGCGCATGATCCGGCGACTGCAGAGTCAAGGCGAGGCAGACGAACGGGTGAACCCGGCCATCGCCTCTGACGCGCTCGGCTCCATGATGGGCCGCTTCGCCGAGCTTTGGCTCACGCAGGGTTATCGTGAGTACGACTTCGACGAGGCCGTTGAGCAGCTCAGCTTGCTGTGGGCCAATGCACTGGGAATCGACACTCGCTAGGCGAAGGGCCACTCTCTGAGCGGCGACGCGTAACGCTGGGTGTCGGCAATCCCGATATTCCGGGGAAGGGGGCAAGGGTGGACGACGCTTCAGCGCTTCTCGAGCGCTACCTGAAGGCTCAGGAGGACAAGGACCTTGACGCCCTGGTGTCGTGCTGGCACACCGACGTCGAGGTCGAGCATCCGATGCGACCGGATCGGAATTGGCGAGGGCTCGACACCTACCGACGGCAATGGGCGCTGATCTGGGAACGCTCGCCGCACAGCCGCTTCGAGGTGGTGTCCTCAGCGGTGGTCGGCGATCGCGTCTATCTCGAGGCTCTCACCGAAATGTCCGACGGCACGATGGTGCCCCACATGAACATTCTCGAGGTAGAGGACGGCAAGATCCGCCGGGCGCGGGTGTACACCGACAAGCCCAAGCGCGATGGTGTCGACATAGACCGCTTTGCCGACGACATAAACCCCGTTGCCGGCCCGGGTGGCTGACGCACCACTCTGACGATCGCCGGCCGGCTGCCGGAAGGGAGTGCTGGCTCAGCGTCCGGCGACCGCGCTGAAGGTCAGGCCGGGTTGCCCCTCGGCTCTAGCTCCTGTGGCGGGGCGAGGACGCCGCATTGGCGCAGTTGGTCGATGACGAGCCCGGCCGACTCCTCGGCCGCGACGGCGCCGCTCGCATCGAGCCGGAGCTCGGGGCTCTCGGGTGGCTCGTAGGGCGAGTCGATCCCCGTGAAGTGCACGAGCTCCCCCCGGCGGGCCTTGGCGTAGAGACCCTTGCGGTCGCGGGCTTCGGCCACCTCGAGCGGGACGTCGACATGGACCTCGAAGAACTGGCCGTCGCCGATCAGGCGACGGGCCAGCTCACGTTCGGCGCGGAACGGCGATATGAAGGAGGCCAGCACGATGACGCCGGCGTCGACCAGGATGCGGGCCACCTCGGCCACTCGTCGGATGTTCTCGACACGGTCGACGTCGGTGAAGCCGAGGTCCTTGTTCAACCCGTGACGGACGTTGTCCCCGTCGAGCAGGTAGGTGTGAAAGCCCTGTTGGTGGAGGCTGCGTTCGACGAGGTTGGCGATGGTCGACTTCCCGGCACCAGAGAGGCCGGTGAACCAGACGACGGCTGGTCGCTGACCGTTCAGTCGGGCTCGGGCCTCCTTGTCGACCTCGACCGCCTGCCAGTGCACGTTGTCGGCGCGGCGGAGTGCGAAGTGCAAGAGGCCCGCACCCACGGTGTTGTTGGTGAACCGGTCGATCAGGATGAAGCCGCCCATGTCCCGGTTGTCGACGTAGGGGTCGAAGGGGATCTGGCGATCGAGGGTGAGGTTGCACACGCCGATCTCGTTGAGCTCGAGGGTTCTAGAGGCCAAATGCTCGAGCGTGTTGACGTTCACCTTGTACTTGGGATGGCCGACGGTGGCGCCGACGGTGGCGGCGCCGAGCTTCAAGAGGTAGGGGCGCCCCGGTAGCATCGGTGCCTCGCTCGTCCAGACCAGATGGCACTCGAACTGGTCGGCCACGTGGGGCGGGTCGCCGGCCGCGGCGATCACGTCGCCCCGGCTCACGTCGACCTCGTCGTCCAAGGTGAGCGTGATCGACTGACCGGCGATCGCCTCGTCGAGGTCGCCGTCGGCGGTGACGATCCGGGCCACGGTGGACTCTCTGCCCGACGGCACGATGCGCACCCGGTCGCCCGGACGGACGCTGCCGCCGACGATCTGGCCGGAGAATCCGCGGAAGTCGGGGTTCGGTCGGTTCACCCACTGCACGGGCATGCGCAACGGACCTATGTGCAGGTCGTCGGCGATCTCAATCGATTCGAGGTGCCCTATCAGCGTGGGCCCGTCGTACCAGGGCGTGTGCGGGCTGGCCTCGGTGATGTTGTCACCCCGCAGAGCCGAGATGGGGAGGCAGACGATGTCGTCGAGCCCGATTTCGGTGGCAAAGCTCCGGTAGTCGGCCTCAATGGTGTCGAACACCTGCTCGGAGTAGTCGACGAGATCGAGCTTGTTGACCGCCAGGATCACATGGCGGATCCCGAGCAACGACACGATGTAGCTGTGTCGCTTGGTCTGGGTGAGCACACCCTTGCGGGCGTCGATCAGGATCACCGCGAGGTCCGCGGTGGACGCTCCGGTGACCATGTTCCGGGTGTACTGCTCGTGGCCCGGGGTGTCTGCGACGATGAACTTGCGGTGCTCGGTCGAGAAGAACCGGTAGGCCACGTCGATGGTGATGCCCTGCTCACGCTCCGCGGCGAGGCCGTCGACCAAGAGGGCGAAGTCGAGGTCGCCGGCTTGGGTCCCGAACCGCTTCGAATCGGACTCGAGCGCCGCCAGATGGTCCTCGAAGACCAGCTTGGAGTCGTAGAGCAGCCGGCCGATCAACGTGCTCTTGCCGTCGTCGACGCTGCCGCAGGTGATGAAGCGCAGCATCGACTTGTGCTCGTGAAGTTGGAGGTAGGCCTCTATGTCGGCGGCGAGGAGGTCGTTGGACACATGGGACATCAGAAGTAGCCCTCCTGCTTCTTCTTCTCCATCGATCCGCTCGAGTCGTGGTCGATCACCCGCCCTTGGCGTTCGGACGTCGTCGTGAGGAGCATCTCTTGGATGATCGCGGTGAGAGTGGTGGCGGTGCTCTCGACGGCACCGGTGAGCGGGTAGCACCCGAGTGTTCGGAACCGAACACAGCGGATCTGGGGTTCCTCGCCCGGGGCGAGGCGCATCCGGTCGTCGTCGACCATGATGAGGGTCCCGTCGCGCTCGACCACCGGACGGGGCGCGGCGAGGTACAAGGGCACGATGGGGATGTCCTCGAGGTGGATGTACTGCCAGACGTCGAGCTCGGTCCAGTTCGACAGCGGGAAGACCCGCACGCTCTCTCCGGGGTGCTTACGGGCGTTGTAGAGGCGCCACAGCTCGGGCCGCTGTTGCTTGGGGTCCCATCGATGCTGGGCCGTGCGGATGGAGAACACCCGCTCCTTGGCCCGTGATTTCTCCTCGTCACGGCGGGCGCCGCCGAACGCCAGGTCGAACGCGTGGAGGTCCAGTGCCTGCTTGAGCCCCTCTGTCTTCCACAGATCGGTGTGCGTGGCCGAACCGTGGTCGAACGGGTTGATGCCCCGTTCGACACAGTCGGGATTCTGGTACACGAGCAGGTCGACGCCCAGCTCGTCGACCAGCCTGTCGCGGAACTCGTACATGGCCCGGAACTTCCACGTGGTGTCGACGTGGAGCAGGGGGAACGGCGGCTTGGACGGATAGAAGGCCTTCATGGCCACGTGGAGCATCACCGAGCTGTCCTTGCCCACCGAGTACAGCATCACCGGCCGCTCGCTCTCGGCGACCGCCTCGCGGAAGATCTGGATGCTCTCGGCCTCAAGGCGCTGCAGATGCGTGAGCCTCGTCATATCCGTGGTGACCTACCGCCAACCGGCGCCCCGCGCCATCTCGCCAACGGACCACGAGGGTCGACGCGACCGCGACGTTCAGGCATGCGCGATGACTTGCTCACCGTAGCGTTGCAGGGCCTCTACGGCGTGCCCGACGCTGTCGCCGGGGACCGAGACCTGGGCCCACGTGACGCCGAGGGCGGCGAGACGCTCGAGGCCGGCCAGGTGGGCGTCGGGATCGAAGGAGTCGGTGCCCGGGTGGCCCCCGGCCGGATTGGAGAAGGCGATGTCGAGCGACGCCGGATCGCGACCGGTGGCCTCGAGTCGCCGGCGCAGGTCGTCAATGGCCGAGGCCAGGCGCTCGAAGGTGTCGAGGGCGACGGTACGGGACGTCTGCGCCACGCCGGGTGGAGCCAAGAAGGGGCACCAGCCCTGACCGCGGTCGACGGCCCGTTGGCGGGCCTGGCTGCTGTTGCCGCCGATCCATATGGGTGGGTGGGGGTCGGTCAGCGGGCGCGGATGCGCCGTGATGCCGCGGGCGTTGAAGTGACGGCCGGCGAAGGAGACGTCGTCGGTGGTCCATATCGCCTTTATCACATCGATTGCCTCGTCGAAGAGGTCGTTGCGCTCGGCGTGGTCCACCCCCAGCGCCGCGTACTCTCCCTTGAGGTACCCCGCCCCGACCGCCAGGGTGAAGCGCCCGCCCGAGAGCAGGTCGAGGGTCGCGCCGGCCTTGGCCACGATGAACGGGTTGCGGTACGGGAGAACCACAATATTGGGGATCAGACGCAGGGTCGTGGTACTGGCTGCCGCAAAACCCATCGCCACGAACGGGTCGAGGGCGTCGTGACCGCCCGAGTCCAGCCAACGCTGGGAGGGTGCGGGATGGTCGGTGAAGCCGAACCCGTCAAAACCCGCGGACTCGGCAGCCGTCGCCACGGCGATGATCCCCGGTCCAGACACGAGCCCCGGGTCGTAGGGATGGAGGATCATCGGGTGGGTCATGGCGAATCTCACGTTGCGCTCCCCTTTCTGGGCGGCCCCATACCACCGGGCAGGTCCACGGCCATCGGAGCCCCGTCGTCGCACACCGCCACGGTTCGAACGCTCCCCCTCCCCCTATTCACGGCAGTATACTGTCACCATAGCTGCCGTCTCGTCAAGCGGACTCCACCGGGTGGGCGAGGACGCTCATCGGCGACCCGATCAGGCAACCCGAACGGGGTTGAAAACCTCGTCGAGGGTGCCGCTCGGCCGTGCGGCGCGAGCCGGGCAGCTGGGGCGGTGCGCCGCGACCAACTCGCTCACGTGGCCAGCCCGCTCCACGTGACTGGACCCAACGTCCCTTTCTTAGCAGAATGTGGCGCAGCTTCGTCCTGAGGGTCACGGTCGCCGTGGTTGGGGGAACCACTCGAGACTCATGGATGTCGTCCCATGGGATCGGACGACAAGAACGAGGCAGGAAAGGGCCGGCTACCTCCTTCCGGCAGATGTCGTCGAGTTGGGGCGTTGTCCCTCCTCGCCGGTCGCATGGCAAGAAGGGGAGGTGGGGGGACCAATGGCTGCTCAGTCAAACATCGGCTTCGTCCGACCGATGGAGGACGAGACCCAGACACGCGAAGCGGTCACATGACGATCGTCGATCATCCCAGCGCGGTGGTCGGGGCTACACCGCTCCCCGAGGCCACCGGCCGCCCCCACCGCAACCACTGGTGGGTCAGCGTGGGCCGCCCGGCCTGGGCGCTTCCGGCCCACGCCGGGGTCACGATCCTGGCGGCCGTGCTCTATACCTGGGGTCTGTCGTCTTCCGTCGGCATGGGCAACACGTTCTATGCAGCCGCGGTCAAATCGGGAACGGAAAGCTGGAAGGCATTTCTGTTCGGCTCCCTCGACCCGGGCAACTTCATCACCGTCGACAAGCCACCGGCCTCGCTGTGGTTGATGGAGCTCTCGGCACGGATCTTCGGCTTCTCCAGCTGGAGCATGCTCCTCCCAGAGGCCGTGGCCGGGGCGGCCACGGTCGCCGTGCTCTACCACCTCGTGCGTCGTTGGTTCGGCGAGGTTGCGGCATTGCTCGCGGGGTTGGCCATGGCCCTCACACCGATCGCCGTCGTGATGTTCCGCGACAACAATCCCGACGCGTTGTTGACCCTGCTCCTCGTGCTCGCCGCATGGGCGCTCTGGTCGGCCCTCGAGTCGGGGCGCACCTTGCCGTTGGTGATCTGTGGTGCTCTGCTGGGCTTCGCCTTCACCACGAAGATGCTGCAGGCCTTCATCGTCGTACCGGCCTTCGCTCTCGCCTACCTGTGGGCCGGCCAGCCCCGACTACGCCGAAGAATTCTCCAACTGCTCTGGGGCGGCCTCGCCCTGGTCGTCTCGAGCAGCTGGTGGGTAGCGATCGTCGAGCTCTGGCCTGCTTCCTCGCGGCCCTACATCGGGAGTAGCACCAACAACTCCGAGCTCAATCTCATCTTCGGCTACAACGGCTTCGGGCGTTTGCTGGGTTCGGGAGGCGGGCCCCTGGGTGGTATCGGTTCGCTCGGTGGCGGTTCCCTGGGTACCGGGGGCCAATCGGGCTGGCTTCGCATGTTCAACGACCTCGTGGGTGGACAGATCGCCTGGCTCCTCCCGCTCGCCCTCGCCGGTCTGGTGTGCGGGCTGTGGCTCACCCGCCGCGGCCCGCGCCGCGACCTGGGGCGGGCCGGTCTTCTCCTGTGGGGTGGCTGGCTGCTCTGCACCGCTGCGGTCTTCAGCGAGACCAAGGGCATCTTCAACGCCTACTACACCGTCGCCCTGGCTCCGGCGGTCGCCTCCTTGGCCGGAGTGGGAGCAGTTGTCCTCTGGCGTCTCGGCCGGGAGCGGCGTTGGCTCGCCTTCGCTCTCCCGGTCGCCGTCGTCGGCAGCGCGGTCTGGGCATCGGCGCTGCTCGGGCGCACGCCCGGCTACGCCCCCGGCCTCGCCGGGGCGATCGTCGTGAGCGGTAGCGTCGCCGCCCTGGGGATTCTGGTCGCCCTTCTCCTCCGTCCGGATTCGACCGTCGGCAGATGGCTCGGGGCAGGCACTGCGGCCCTCGCCTGCCTGGCCCTTCTCGCCGGACCGTTCGCCTACTCGGTGACCAGCATTCAGCGGGGCACGTCGGGGCCCCTTGCGCTGGCCGGACCGCCGGCCACCGGCGCCGGCGTGGGCCTTGGTCTACCCGGGTTCTCCATCTCCGTCGCGTCCCTCCAGCGAGAGGGCAGCGCCAGGTCACAGCCCCCGAGCAGACTGCTCCGATACCTCGTGGGCCATCGTGATCGTGCGCAGTATCTGCTGGCCGTATCGGGGTCCCTCACGGCGGCGCCGTACATCATCTCGACCGGCCAGCCGGTCATGGCAATGGGCGGCTACACCGGCATGGACCCATCCCCGACCCTCTCGGCCTTCGAGGCGATGGTCGCCCGGGGCAAGATCCACTACGTCCTCGTGGGCAGTGCGTTCGCATCGTTTGGATTCGGAACCAGCCATGTTCGGATCTCTCCCGAGATGCTTCGCTACTTCATCGAACTGATCCGGCGAGAGGGCGGCCTCCAGGAATTCCTGCGTAGCAGCGACCTTGGTGACGGCCGGTCCGGCCCGACCGCAATCGACCAGTGGGTGCAAGCCCACGGAAGCCCCGTGCCGGCGAGCGTCTACGGAGGCAGCACGAGCGGAATCCTCTACTACGTTTCCTCCGCGTCGGCGCGGTCCTGAGACTTCACGCAGCTCGCCGTTGTGCGCTTCGGTGGCGGACCGCGTCATGGCGAGGACAAGCCCACCGCGGCCGCTTACACTCTCTACAAGAAGTCCGAGGAACCGATTCGGCGATCAGTGGCCTCAAGGGGGGCAATGAAGATCCACCACACCGCCATCTGCACACGGGACATCGACACCAGCCTACGTTTCTGGCAGGAGGGACTGGGCTTTGCCGAAAAGATGGACGCGAGCTTCGAAGGCGACTGGCCTACCCTCTTCGGGGCGCGCCAGCCCCGACTGCGGTCGATCTTTCTGGGTGATCCGGACATTGAAGCGTCGGGGATCATCGAGCTGGTCGAGTTTGCCGGCGGGATGGCCGATGCCCCGACACCATCGTCGGAGCCAGCCATCGGCTTCCTTCTCGTCTCTGTCTACCTGCACATCGAACCGACGCTTGCCCGCCTCGCCTCAACGGGTCTGGGCGGCACCCCAGCGCGGATCTCGCTTGACGGAGGCGTGCAGATGGCGGTGGTTCATGACCCGAACGGCGTGACCGTGGAACTGATCGACCTCGGAGAAGGCTCGTAGTACCCCGAAACACCCAATTGGGATCAGGGCCACGTCACCCACGCCGCGATCTCAAGGGCGATCACCGACCCGGGGATGTCGACCGTCTGGTACTGAGGGTACTTAGCCTTCAGGTCGTTCTTGGCAAGCTGCGCTTCGGGTCCCGATCCAACGACCCGCGCGAAGCCATCGAGGCGTACCCACCACAACTGCGCCCAGCTTTCGTCGTAGTGATCAATGAGCAGACAGGTCGATGGCGTCGCCTCTATGTTCTGGAGCCGGCGCAGAAGCAGAGTCGACTTCGGCTTTGCGTCAACGGCCGTGTAGACGATTTCTTCACGCAGCACAAAGCAAACGGGCACCAGATGAGGCCGACCGTCTGGCCTGACAGTGCCCAGCCGTCCCACCCGAGCGTCGCGCACCCGTTGCTTGGCACACACGAGGTCCATTCACCAATTGTTACCTTCTCGAACGAGCGCAACTCTGCCCGTGTCTGTATCAATGGGCGCCACGCTCGGTCCGAACGTGCCGAGCCTCAGATCTGTGGGACCTCTGGTAGTTCTCCGAAGTTCCAGAGATTGCGCTCGATCCGATCGGCGATACGCCAACCGTCGTCGGTGCGAACGAGATTGTCGTGATACTCGCCCCCGGTGAAGAAGGTGTTGCCCTCGTGGCTCACGGCCACGAAAAAGAAGGTCGACACCGCCTGGGCACGATCTCCGTCGAGTGAGACTCGGCGGTTCCCGACGAGATGGAGCCACACCCGCTGATGGAGACGTTGCCTCGCGAGCCACTCACTGACCGTCGCGTAGTCGCCCTCCATGCCCGCGTCGGCGTACGACACGTGGGCGTCGTTCGTGAAGACGCTCTCCAACAGTTCGAACTGGTTGTCGTCGAGTGCGGTCACATACAGATTGAACAGATCGTCGATCTCCAGCCGGTCCGCCAGCTCCTCAATCGTCGTGGGTCGAGCCATCCGATTCCTCCCGAGTGTCAGTGGTCGGTGCCGCGGCGAGCCGGGCACACGCTCCCGCCGCCACATCGTCGGGCGCGCTTCGAGCAACCGTATCAAGGCGGGCCCGAATCCGACTCACGCCCGGCCGGTGCTCGAGCTCGCGTCGGGCGGCGGGGAGCTCGTCCGTTGGTCATTGCCTCACTCGGTGGCTCAAAAGGCACCCCGGGGTCCGAGTTGGAGTCCGGAGTCAGACCCCTTGGGCTGGTTCCTTCCTCCGAAGAGGAGCGCCAGCAAGCAGTCCGTCCGGGAGTCTTCGACCGCACAGCGCCAGTGCCAGGGCTTCGGCTGCTCCCCGAAGGGCCTGGCCCGATCCGTACGTCCAGTCGATGTCCCTGGCCTGGAGGATCCGGTCTTCAATGTCGAGGCCGAAATGCTGGTGCACTCCCCCCTCGGTGAGGTCATCGAGCACAACCCGGATGACCTCATCGGGGGCTAGGCGTGCCTCACCGAGTGGCACGGTTACGTCGAGACCGTGGATCACCACATGGTTGAGGGCTCCATGGAAGCCACCTCCGGGTGGCGTCCAATGGTGCAGCACCTCCGAACGCAGACCGGTGACGAGCTGCCCAGATGGGACGTTGGCATCCCTGGCGGCGATCTCATTTGAAAGTCGTGTGAAGTTATACCCGCAGCGCTCAAGCTCTGCCATGAATTCGCCATCTGAATAGCGGACCGGCATGGTCATATGGGCGACCACCTCGCGAACTCGCCACCCATCACAAAGCGATTCGGTGTTCCATGCGGCATCAGATGCAGTTGAGAGCAGTTCGGCCAGGGCTACGAATTGAGCGGCCACGGCGGGTTGCAGTTCGGCGTCATCGGACATATTCTCCACCCCTTTGTCGAGCCATTCACATCCCTGTGGCTCCGACGGAGAACGTCCTCGAAAACCATCGATGCCGCCCCACGCATCGGTCATCCGTCACGGTAGTCGGCGACGGTCGAGAGCCGACGTGATGGAAACGCCCGTTCGACCTCCTGCGAGTCAACACCACTTGCACAAACACGACCGTCGTAGGTCAGAGCGGGGACACGCAACTGCTCTACGGCAGGGTGCTCACCTTTACCGCCTCAAGTTGAGCAGAGGCGAAGTTGGATACAAGGAGCGTGTCTCCGTCCGGACTCACCGCCACGTCGCGTGGAAAGTCGCCCGATTCGACATATCCGTCGAGAATCAGGTTTCCCCCTGAAGCGAGTGTGACGACCGCTAAATCTGGGTGCGCGCCGGGTATGCCAAAGCGATCCGAATCGGCGATGACTAGGGTGTGATCGCCATCGACCAGGGCCAGGTCGACGGGTGCCTCCCCGACCTGCATGTCAGCTTTGAGGGCACCGTTCGAATCCGAAACGAGGTCGTCGGCCGAGAACTCGAGAACCGCATCGCTCTCACGGGCAGTCACGAACACGGATGTCCTCGTCGCCACCACTCGCACTGGGCTACAGCCCGCGAGCACGGTCGAGAGGATCGCACGAGCAGGTGTTCGTTCGGCTCTGTTCACGTCGATTGTCGTCAGGGTCCCTTCCGATTGACCAGGGCCCACCGATTCGCTCGTCACATAAATGTAGCGACCATTGGGAGATATGGCGACACCGACGGGGGCGATTCCAAGTGGAACGGTGCCCACCAAGTCAGATCGACCGAAGCCGCGAGCAAGTGCTCGCCTCAGATCGAACACAGCCAACTCGTTGCTGTCCTCGAGTGAGACGAACACAAAGTCTCCCTCAGGTGACACCGCAGCTTCGATGGCACCGGTCCCAGGGCTGGCGAGCGTTCCAACAGACCAAGACGCAGAGGATGAGCCCTTCTCCTGAAGGTGCTTCACGTTGAGGACCACCGCTCCGCTCCCTGCGGCAGCGACCAGGTATCGTCCGTTCGGTGTGAGGGCGAGTCCGGTCGGCGACGTCCCTCCGGTGGGCGCGTCGTGCGGTTGCACCGTGCCAAAGGTGTCGATCCGGACGAGGTGAGGGATCGAATCACTGATTGCGTACTCAATTACGGATCCGGTCGGGCTGGCAACGAAGGCGTTGCTCTTGTCGACAAAGGCGACGCCAAAAGGCGCACCGTTGACCGGCACGAAGCTGGTATCGACGCCACCGAGATTCGGTGCAGAAGCCACCCCGGTGGAGCATGGAGGAACGGCGAGGTGCGTGCCCGTCGGCTGCGCACCAGCCTCCGGCGCAGTACACGAGACGCCTAGACCCAAGGCGCAGACTCCGCCCAGAACGATCGCCACCCAAGCCATATATGGATAGATTCGCACGGCTCCAGATCGTTCGCTCGCCGCTAAGGGGGCGGACCTGCGACGCCGGACCGGGCGGGTCGGCCTGGGCTCTGATCTGGTAAGCATCCTACTAGCGACCCGGCCGACCGGTCGGGCGTGAGAGACAGGAGACCATCATGGCCAACGAAACACCGGTGCTCGACACGATTGCCGCCATGACCCTCGATTCGGTCGAGCGGTGTGGCCTCGACGCAGACACATTGCTGTTGGTGCGCATCGCTGCTCTTGCCGCCGTGGATGCCAAAGCCGCTTCTTACCTCCTGCACGTCGGGCCCGCCGTGGACGCCGGGGTGACCCTCGAACAGGTTCAGGACGTGTTGGTGGCGGTGGCACCGATCGTCGGCACGGCCAGGACGATGTCGGCGTCCCTCGCGATCACCGAGGCCTTGGGCCTGGCCATCGCCGTCATTGAAGCTGAGATCGACGAAGAGCTCGAAGGATGATGCGAGCTGACCTCCATAAAAGGAAAAGACCAGCATAGGGGCCACATCAGCCCTCCGAGCGTTCTGCGCCCGCTTGCATTGATCGGGACAGCCCTCCTACGATCATGATCATAGAAAGCGCGGTGGTTGGCCGCGGAGCCCTGCCCATGAACCGTGGAGAATCTTCGCCGGCATGGGCCCGGCGAGGGGGAGGTCGGCGTCATGTCTGAGCTCGAAGAGCGTCTGCTCGTCGTGTCTTCCGACGGACACGTCGGGCCGCCGGCGGAGAGCTACCGGGAGTACGTCGATCCACGACACCTGGGAGCATTCGACGAGTGGCTCCTCCACTATGTGCCGCAGTGGCTGGCGACGGAGGAGAAGGACCCGGAAATCCCGGTGACCTGGTCAGAGGAGTTCAAGAAGCACTGGTTGGAGCAGGATGAGGTCCGCTGGGGAATTGTGGGCAAATGGGACGCCCGGCGTCGCCTCGAGGCCCTCGACACCGACGGCGTCGCCGTCGACCTCCTATTCCCAGATGACCAGTCCGGGAACTCGCCGCCGTTCATCGGGCTGGCGCGGGACTTCGACCGGCCGTGGGACAGTGAGTACCCAACCGAGCTGAAGCTGGCCGGCGCCCGCGCCTACAACCGCTGGCTCGCCGAGTTCTGCTCCGAAGCCCCCGAGCGCCTGTTGGGCATCTCGCTGATCGGCGCACTCGGCGATGTCGACGCGGCGATAGAAGAGGTGCGCTGGGCCAAGGAGAATGGGATCAACGGCGGCGCGCTGCTGCCGGTCTTCTACTACAACACGAGCGAGCCGTTCTGGAACGACCGCCGTTACGACCCCCTCTGGGAAGCGTGCTCGGACCTGGGCGTCCCGCTACACACCCACGTCGGCCCCGGCAGTCCCAACTATGGCCAGGGTCCCGAGGCGCCGTTGCTCTATGCCTACGAATCCACCTACTGGCCGCACCGGCCGCTGTGGTTCCTGATCCTCAGCGGTGTCCTCGAGCGGCATCCCGAGCTCAGGCTGATCTTCACCGAGCAGCCCCCCGTCACCTGGGTCATCGAAGCACTGGCCATGATGGACGGCCACGTCCAAAATCCAACGTTCGCCTCCGCAGCGCACGAGGTGCTCACCCAGAAGCCGAGCGACTACTTCCACCGCCAGGTCTGGATCGGCGCCACCCTGCTCAGCCGCCCCGAGCTCGAGCTACGGCACGCCATCGGCGTCAAGAAGCTCATGTGGGGCTCCGATTTCCCGCACCTGGAGTCGCACTGGCCCCATGCCCGCGAGCGGCTCCGCGACCTCATGAAAGGACTCCCCGAGGAGGAGGTTCTCGCCATGATCGGCGGCAACGCCGTCGACGCCTACAACCTCGACGTCGATTCTCTCCGACCCGTGGTGGAAAGCATCGGGCCCCTAAGGGGCCAGGTCCTCACCGCCTGAGGGGCCAGTGGCAAGAAGGGAGGGACATGGGACGCTTGGAAGGCAAGGTCGCCCTGATCACGGGGACAGCGGGCGGACAAGGTAGAGCTGCAGCGCGCATTTTCGCCCGGGAGGGAGCGAGCGTGATCGGTTGTGACCTCAATGCCGAAGGCAACCGGGAGACGACGGAGCTGGTGCGTTCAGAGGGCGGCTCAATGCTCGGACTGGAGCCGGTGGACTTGGGCGATCCCCTTCAGGCCGAGGCGTTCGTAGAACGCGCGGCTGCCGAGTGGGATGGGCTAGATATCGTCTACAACAACGCGTCGGCTCAACGCTTCACCCCATTCGGTTCAATCAGCTCCGACGATTGGGACTTCACAATGAGGAACGATTTGTACTTGCCGTTCCTGGTTACCCGATACGCGTGGAAGCATCTAGTCGACGGGGGTGGTGGTTCGATCGTCAACATCTCGTCAGGGGCTGGGTTGCTTGTCAGCCGTTCGCTGCCGATGGCGGCACACTCCACGGCCAAGGCCGGCGTCAACGGGCTCACCCGCGCGCTGGCGGCTGAGGGTGCTCCACATCACATCCGAGCGAACAGCATCTGCCCGGGAGTGATAGAGACTCCCGTCAGTGCCGACTACCTGTCTTCCGAAGCTGGTCAAGAGATTGCTCGGTCCATACCGCTCGGCCGAATCGGAAAGCCCGAAGACATCGTCTACTGTGCGCTGTACTTGGCATCCGACGAGTCCAGCTACGTGACGGGAGCTACCTTTGTAGTCGACGGTGGTACGACCGCCGTGCTGCCGTAGAGGCGGCGTCGTACCTTCGCCATACCTTCGTCATGCTACGCACTCAACACGAGGGCTCCGCAGTGGTGCGCAGGGCCGCCCGTTTGCACCAGCGCGACGTCCGGGTTAGCGATCTGGCGTGCCCCCGATCGTCCCCGTATCTGGAGTACAGCCTCAATCACTTGCGGACTGCCGTGCAGTCGACCCATTCCCAGGGCACCACCGCTGGTATTCAGAGGCAGTGTGCCCCCGCGAGCGGTGGCGTCGTCTTGGAGACCCAGGTAGGCCTCCCCTTCGGGGTAGAAACCGAAACACTCGAGCCAGAGGTAGGGGAAGTAGGAGAATCCGTCATACAGGTGGGCATGAGTGATGTCGTGATGCGACAGACCAGCGCTGGACCACAGGGCCCGAGCGAGTCGCCGGCCGGAGATCATCATGTCCTCAAGGGTGACACCGAGCGACCGCCTTGGTGGTAGCCCAAGACTTGCGCAGCCGGTGACGTAGGCGGGTTTCTGTCTGAGGTCGCGGGCCCGATCGGCCGTGGTGAGCACCACCGCGCCGCAACCGTCGACGGGCATATCGCAGTCCAAGAGACTGAGGGGCTCGGCGATCATTCGCGACTCGAGGTAGTCATCAATCCCTATCGGCCGGCCGTTGAAAACGGCGTCGGGATTGTCGGCGGCGTTGGCGCGATTGCGGACGATAAAGGTGGCGAGATGTTCGCGCGTCGCCCCGTACAGGGCCATGTAGCGGGAGTACGGCATGGCAAACCGGATCACGTTGTGCCCGAATCCCCAAGGAGCCGTGAACTGGCCGACCCCTTCGACTCGAGGCTGGCTGACCCTTCCGAACGTCCCGAGAGGGTTGTGCATGGCCCGCCATACGAGCACGTGGCTACATGCGCCTGCCGCGAGAGCGTGGACGGCCTGGACTAGGGCTGCGGCAATCGTGCCGCCGGTTATGGAGCAAGACCAGTTGAGGTTCTCGAGCCGCATTGCTTGCGCGATGTACTCGACGTCGACGACGTGCACGCCGTTGACGATCGGGCCCCTAAAGGGTCCCGATGGCGTCGGGTAGTTGCTCACACCGTCAATGTCGTCGGCGGTCAGCCCGGCATCGTCAAGTGCCCTGGTGCACGCACTCACCGCGAGTTGCCCGACGGTTCGTTCGCTGTGGCGCTGCACATCAGAATACCCGACGCCGACGATGGCAACCCGGTTCCGCAATGCTGCGGCAGTCACCCGGAGACGTTTCCGACTAGCTTGAACGTGGGAAGGATGAAACCGTCGCTCTCTTCGCGGAAGACCACTTCGACTGCGCACCCAATCTGTGCCTCGTACGGAGCGGCGTCCACCAGGTTGCCGGCGACGAGCAGCTCTGCCTGTTCGTCGAGCTCGACGAAGAGGCAGACGTAGGGCACGTCGTCTTCGAAGCCGACCACAACCGGGGATTCGACGATGACCCGCTCGAAGATAATGCCCCGACCGCTGACCGGTTCGAAGGTCAGGTCACCGGAGCGACAACTCGTGCACTCGGGGTACGGCGGGTGCACGTAGCTCTTGCACGCCCGGCAGCGTTGGATCACCAGCCGATGCTCGGACACGCCGTTCCAGAAGGGTTGAGCGAGACCGTCGGGAACGGGGCGCGGCTTGAGCGCTCGATTTTCGCCTGCTCTCGACGGTCGGTGCATGGGTTCGTTCACGGCGTGGCGAGAGATTTCTCAGCGAGCGGCGCATTGATGACTCCCTCCGCGGCTAGCCGCTGCACCTCGTCGTGTGAGTAGCCGAGCTCGAGCAGTATCCCCAGGGTCATCTCCCCAACATCAGCGAAGGGCTTGCCCGCCTCGCACGGCGTTACAGAAAAGTCGCAGACCGGCCCGTGGCGCCAATATCTGCCCCCACGGGCCAATGCCCCAGCCGACGGGTGCTGCGTCGGGACCATGAAGTCGATGGCCCGGGTGTGCGGATCTTCATGAAGGAACCGTCGATGTCCCATCCGGTCAGCCCTCACACACGCGACGTCCGCCGCCGTCAGGTCCGCCTCCCATTCGTCGGCCGATCGCGAGGCGAAGAGCCGCTCGAGGATTTCTGCCAGCGCATGGCGGTGCTCATACCGCCGCGTCCAGTTGCAAAACCGCTGGTCGCGCTCGAGTTCCTGGAGGTCGACGGCCCGGCACAATCGGTTGAACTCGACGTCGAAGGGCGCAGCCAGAAAGACCCACCCATTCGAGGTCTCGTAGAGCCTGTAGGTGGCCTCGAGCCCGAGCTGGAGTTCGTCCGGGTAGCGTCGCGGAGCCTTACCGTCATAGGCCATGGCGTCGTCCGAGTTGCAGTAGACGACCGAATTCATCATGGTGGTCTCTATGTATTGACCGAGCCCGGTTCGCCATAGAGCAGCGAGGCCGAGCATGATGGCGGTGGCGACGCCGCTCCCCGAGATGGGGTCGGGTGACTGGTCACCGATCGGGATGTTCCCCTCGCCTGACTGGAATACAGAGTTCCCCGCGAACGCGCCGATCGTGGGGTTGAACGCGGCCCGCTTCGAGTACGGACCAGCGGACCCGTATGACGCGGCGTGCAGATACACGATGTCGGGTTTGATTTCTCTGACCGACGCGTAGTCCACACCCAGCCGCTCGGGTGCGCCCGGCCGGAAGTTGTGGAAAAGCACATCTGCCTTGGCCATCAGCTGGTGCAAGATTTCACGCCCGGCGGTTGCCTTCAAGTCAACGGCAATCGATTCCTTGCCCTGCATCGAACGGACCATGTTCTCATTGGCGGGCATTCGCCTGAACGGGTCGCCTGCCGGCGGCTCGACCTTGATCACCCGAGCTCCCAGGTCCGCAAGCAATGCACCGCCGAAGGGTGCGGCGAGCCACGACGCCAACTCTAAAATGAGCACTCCTTCGAGAGGGCGCTGCGGCCTCAATCCCGCGATACGGAACGAAGACCGGTTCGGTGGCGTGCCGGCGAAGATCGTGTCCGAGTGCTCCCCTGGAACGGGAGCGGGCCGCGAAACCACCGCGGGCGTTCCGCTCATCGTGGCAAATGGGCCCAGCTGCTCCATCGGTCCCACTCGGGGGTCGTCGACGGTCACGACGTGCCGGTTGATCCGGAACTGGGGGTGGTGGAGCGCCTCCTGCGTCGTTTGCATGATCTCGCCCGCACAGTCAGGGTTCTCCGTGTAGAGGGTGATCCACTCCACGGAGGTCTTCTCTTTCATACGCTCGAGGATGAGAAGGTTCAGATCAACCCGGTCCCCTTCGGTCTGAAAGGAAAGCGGTGCACCCCGGTAGCGTGGATCATCCCAAATCCAGTCGAATCCGATCGTGTGGATCCACGCTCTGAAGAGCTCCGGCTGGACATGAGAGTGCATGATCCATCGGCCGTCCTTGCACTCGGTGCACAGCTGCGATGGGATGGCTCGGCGGGGGTCCGCTTCGCGCCGGTCCGGGACCAATTCGCCTCGGCGCTGGTCGTCGGTACTCGTCTGGCCAGCGTACAGATCGGGAGGAAGGGGGACTCCGTCTAGCTGGCGCCACGGATTGTTCGGGGCCGTCACCCCGCGCAAGAGGCTCGTACAGACGTGCTGTCCCTCACCGGTGATCCATGCCACTCGCAGCGCCGCGAGCACGCCTTGGAGGGCGAACATCGCAGTGTGGTAGGAGGTGTCGTTCACCGCTCGGTAGATCGGGCGGTTTCTGTGATGGCCCACCTGATCCCGCATCCGCCCGGACTTGGCATTGACGATGCCGTCGTAGGGTTTGATGTTCCGGTAGAGGCCTCCTTGGCCGAATGCCGAAATAGAGCAGTAGACCAACGACCGATTCAGCCGAGCCACATCCTCGTATCCGATGCCGAGACGCCCAGCCTGACCGGGCCTGAAACTCTCCACCAGGACATCGCTGCCAGCGACCAGGTCCGGAAGGTGCCGCTTCCCTTCGGTCGTACGGAGGTCGAGGTCGATGCTCAGTTTGCCCCTGTTCCACAGGAGATATGCGGGATGAGACCACAGTGGATCACCGGCAGGCGGCTCGACACGGATCACTTCAGCGCCGAAGTCGGCCATGATCATGGTGGCCAGGGGCCCGGCCATCCCTCTCGTAAAATCGAGTACCCGCAATCCTTCCAAGGCCTGACTTGCCAACAGGCACCCCCGATAACTGACCCGCGGACGAACTCGCTAGGCGCCAACACTAGACACCATGATCATGGATAGCAAGGTACACGTCGCGAGGCACGCAGCTCTCGTTCACCGAGGCGTCCGCCCTGTGGCCTTCGAGAGAACATGATTGCCGAGCACACCAACTTCGCCATGGCGGTCACCTCGTGGCGCGCGGATTAGCCAGCACGCCAAAACGTCAGGCGACGGACCGCTAGGCCCATAAGATCGTTTCGAATCTGGCATCGGCGCTCCGTCCTTGCCATGCGTATTCATGGTATGCCTGCATGTGCTCGAGCATGTGGCGCTCCGCTGCGGCAGCGTTGCCTCGAAGTATCGCTTTTGCTATGGCGATGTGGTGCTGATTTATCTCAGCGCGACGAGCGGCCGGGTACGTGTACTCGACCATTCGGTCAAGGACCATATGGACGAGGGAAGAGGACATCAGGTCAACAACCTTGTTGCCTGACATTGAGTTCACCAGATCGTGGAACTCCCGGCTGACGGCCAGGAAGTCGGCGTTGTCTTCATCGGGTGGTCCAGCTTCCAGCGTCTTGGTCAGGGTGCGTAACCGCTCGACGCCGTCCGCGTCTCGGTGCCCGGCCGCGAGTCTGGCGGCGGTGACTTCCATCAGCGTTCGCGCTTCTATGAGATCCACCAGCCGCACGCCGGCGGAGCGAAAGAACAACGAGGACATTCGTCCGTAGTCCCTACTGTTCGCCTCGGCCACGATCGGTCCCCCGCCAGGCCCAGGACGGATAGTGAGCAAGCCATGCACCTCCAAGATCCGAAGCGCCTCCCGGAGGGTGATCCGGCCGACGCCATACTCCGCCAACATCGTCACTTCATTCGGCAGAGGGGTGCCGGCCGGGAGACCCCGCGCCAGCGTGTCATCGAGGATCCTTTGAGCGACGCGCTCCGACTTCTTCTCGGTGCGCCCGAGTATGGACACAATGGGTCCAGGTCGTTCTCGTGGCGTGGCCCCCACCTCTTTCGAGACGACCCGGTCTGAGGATGCCTTCGACTTCGCCGTGGGGCGACTGGGCTTCGAGCGCGGCGTCCGGGTCAACAAGGGCTCATAGTAGCCCACCGTGTTGAGATTCTTGAGGCACCGATCAGCTGGTTTGCGCGGAGAGCGTGGCTAGTTGAGCGAATAGGCCCGCAAGGCGTTCCCGGCGAGAATCGCGTGCTTGGTCTGATCGCTCATTCCCTCCGTCATCTTTGCGATGAACTCCTTGCTGCGCGGCCACAGGGTCGTGGAGTGAGGGTAATCGGTGGAGAAGGTCGTCGTCCGAGCCAGCACCGGATCGTCCTTGGCGAGCCGGCAGCCGACGAAATCGTCGAGCATGGTGACGAACACGTTCTTGCCGAGGTACGAGCTGGGCTCTGACGCGAACGGAAGTTTCGCCCAATGCTGCATGCGCTCGAACTCCTGGTCCATCTGCTGGGCCAGGGCGGGCACCCAACTGCAATTGACCTCGGCGGCGATGAAGACCAGGGCCGGGAAGCGATCGAAGGCACCGGTGAAGATCAGGTTGCTGATCGGGTTGATCGCCGAGAAGAAGCGCTGTACCGTACCGACAACATTCAGTCCTGGAGCCGCGTCGGGCATCGTAAGTGGCAGTTCGGCGCGGCTCACTCCGCTGCGATGGATGGTGACGGGCACGTGAGCATCGACGGCCACTTTCCACAGGGGATCGTACTGGTGGTCGTGATACGCCAAATCGGGCAGCGGCAGGTACAGGCCTTTTGCCCCCTTGGCGATCACGCGTTGTGCCTCGTCCACTAGCGCCGCAATGCCGTCGTTGACCGGCATGAATGGAAGCGACCACAGGCGCTCTGGGTCGGCCGAGCAGAAGTCGTCAATCAGCCAGTCGTTGTACGCGCGCACGCACGCCACCGCCAGTTCCCTGTCTTTCAAATCGTTGTACGCCCCACCCACGTAAGCGGGATAGATGGTTGCGGCGTCGACCCCGTCCAACTCGTTGTCCTTGATTGCCGCTGCACCCTCGTAGTTCCCGGGAGGAAGCTCCTCCCATGTAATTCCGCTTGGTTTATACTGACGGTAGTCCCCTCTTGTGATCGCTCCGATCGCCGATAGCCCCAGCGTCATTCTCGGCGGCTCGCCGTTGAAGCTCCAGCCGTCACCACCATCGGCAGCACGCACCATCTTTGGAGACTTCTCCCGAAGATGGCGAGGAAGCCGATCGCTGTAGGTCCCCGGCGGTTCGTTGATGTGGTTGTCAGTGGAGATCACCGAATACGTCATGAACTCTCCTCCCCAGGACTCGCCACCAGATTATCATGATCATGAATTGGCTGCAATGCAGAGGAGCAGCCCGCTCGTCTCAGGCCAGCTTGGCCGACCAGCCGCCGTCGACAGGAATGACTACTCCGGTGATGTAGGACGCGCGATCGGAAACGAGGAACGCGGCGAGTTCGGCAGCCTCGTGAGGCTGACCCGCTCGGTTGAGGGCAGATTTTGCACACATTTCGCTGAGCTTCTCCGGGGCGATCCCGCTCATCGTCTCGGTAAGGGTGAACCCTGGGGCGATGACATTCGCTCTGATACCCCGTTGGCCATACTGCACGGCCGCAGCCTTGGTGATCGCGTGCACACCCGCCTTCGCCGCCATGTAGGCGCTGGAAGCCATCGCCTCGGCGTTGAGCCCCCCGACCGACGAGAAGTTGACAATGGCCCCGCCTCCTGACTGGAGCATGGCCCGGACGGCATACTGCTGACCGAGGAGCACCCCACGAAGGTTCACGTCCATCAGGTGGTCGTATTCGGCCATCGTCACTTCGGGGAGCTGACGGGACCCGACCGTGCCGGCCACATTCAACATGGCATCGACTCGCCCGAACTCACTCACCGCCGCTGTGATCATCGCCGCAACGTCAGACTCCTTTGTCACGTCGCAATGAAAGGGAAGAACCCGGGGTCCCACCTCGGTCGCGGTGTTCCTCTCTGCGCCACTGACGTCTGCCGCCACCACCTTGGCGCCCTCACGAACGAACACCATCGTCGCAGCCCTCGCAATTCCCGAACCGGCTCCGGTGATCACCGCTACCTTGCCCTCGAGCAGGCCCATCAGGTCCACCCTCCTGTCGGTGTTGGGACGCGTTGCAGAGGCGGCCTTCCTGGCTTCACTGCGCTTGCCCATATATTGAGGTGGTTACTATGATCATAGACAGTACCCGGTTCTCCTGGAAACCAGTGCCAAGGGACCGACGAGCAACGTACGAGAAGGGGTGAGATGTCCCACGGGCCCGGGCGATGCTGACCGGATCTGATTCGCCTCAGTTGGTCTGTCGATCACTCCTGCGGGCGGAGAGGATGGCGCCATGGTAATGATGCCCGACACCCCGACCGTGCAGATGCTGTCTCGGGGCGTGACCCTTGACCGGCTGATGCCCGGGGGTAGGAACGGACCGGACGATATCGTTCTGAACAGTCAGCAGCCTGGCGGAGGGGTCTGGACCGAGATGTTCTTTGTCGGCGCACCCGACGACCCGTGGAGACTTGGGATCCCCGATATTCGTATGGCTCGTAACCAGATCTGGCCGCTGCATTGGCACGATTGTTGGATCGCCGTGATCATCCTGGACGGTTCGTGTCTGGTTGGCGACTGGTGGATGCAGCGAGGGGACGTGGTGATCACGCCCGCCAAGGTGGAGTATGGGCCACTGCTGAACGGACCGAACGGTTGCCAAATGCTCGAAGTCTTCGCCCAGGACATCCACGCGGCGGGCGGCTACGCCCCCGAGTACCACGACCATCCGACACTTACCTACCTACAGAGCCTCAAAAGCGCGGGGCCTGCCCAGTTTCTGCCGCGCCCGGAGATCTCCGAGGGAAACGCTGGAAGCCAGACCACACCTCTCGCCGCCGTGCCAGGGGCCGTGACCGGCAGACTCACTGGCAACCAGCGCTTCGAGTTGGGCGGATCCGACGATCCTGAGCGCGGCGCTCTGCTTGACACGATAATTCCGCCCAACGTGGTGATCCCCAGCCACCACCACCGCGACTGGCGGGGCGTTTTGATCTGGGAGGGAGCGATGCGAGTCGGGAACGAGCCGCTCACGAAGGACGATCTGCTCATCATTGAGCCGGACGCCGAGGTTGGAGCGTTCGAGACCGGTGCAGAGGGTGTACACCTTTTGGAGTTCGCGAAGACGACCGCCGCGGTCCCAACGGTGTTTCGCAGACACGACTCCGACGATCCCGTGTATCGCGAGGGTCTCGCGGCCATGAGCGACTCCATCTTCGAATAGTCGAAGATCGCCGGAGGACATCCGACATGGGATCGCCGAGGAAGAACCCCGAGCGGAGGGTACGTTGATGGCTTCACCGCTGAATGATTGGATGGAAATGCCCGTGCCAAGCTCGTTGGCATGGCTCTCGCTCGGAGACGATCGTGGATCCCTGGGGGAGCTCGCCCTCGATCACGTGGGCCTGGCGGTCTACGACGTGGATGCGGCGATGGAGCGCTTCGGCACCCGCCTCGGCCTGCACGACTGGGTGCTCTCCACCTTCTCGATCGCCTCGACCTATCGCGGAACGGAGCAGATCATCGGCGGCAGGGTCGCCACGGCGGCCATGGGGCCTATTAATTTGGAGCTCGTGCAGCCGACTCAGGGGTCGTGGACTCCCGTGGAGTTCCTCGAAGGCCGCGGCGAAGGCCTCTATCACCTTGGCTTTCGCGTGCCCGATCTCACCGTCGTGACGCAGCGGGCGGAGGATGCGGGGATCGAGCTCGAACTGCTCGCAACGCACGCGACGACCCCCGTCTTCACCTACACGGACAACAGCGACCTCTTCGGCGTCACCGTTGAACTCGTCGGCCCCCGTGTGCCCACCCAGATGATCACTTCGGCCGAGGTCGTTCATTGAGGTCCCTGTCCGTTGACTGAACGTTCCCCAGCGACCCGTCATGACTCCAACCTGGGCTCACGGTATGTCCTGGCGTAACCCTGTACTTCCCGGCTTCTATCCCGATCCCAGCGTCTGCAGGGTGGGTGACGAGTACTTCTTGGTGGCGTCGTCGTTCACCTGGTTCCCTGGCGTGCCCATCTTTCGGTCGACGAACCTTGTCGACTGGACACAGATCGGCAACGTCCTGGACCGGCCCTCACAGCTCGACCTCTCGGGAACGACGCACTGGTCGTCGTTTGGTGTCTTCGCCCCGACGATTCGCTACCGCGACGGCCGGTACTACATGATCACGACCGTCGTCGGAGGACAGGGCGCCACGACGTTCTTCGTGACCACCGAGGACCCGGCCGGTCCGTGGTCCGACCCCGTAGCCGTCGCCGCCCCTGGCATCGACCCCGATATGGCGTGGGACGACGAGGGCCGCTGCTGGGTGCACTACTCGGGCGGCGCAGCGATCGGCCGAGTCCGCATTGACGACGTCACCGGTGAGGTGCTCGAGGGCCCTCACGAGGCCTGGGCCGGTACCGGTCTCCAGTATC
Organism: uncultured Acidimicrobiaceae bacterium; assembly: GCA_963779735.1. Lineage (GTDB taxonomy): Bacteria > Actinomycetota > Acidimicrobiia > Acidimicrobiales > RAAP-2 > Bog-473. The sequence continues at coordinate 433,918 of CAVZZJ010000004.1, read as the reverse complement.
CCGAAGCGCCACACCTCTTCGGGCGCGACGGCATCTGGTACCTCCTCATCGCCGAGGGTGGGACCGAGCGCGGCCACTCGGTCACCGTCGCTCGGGCACCGGCCCCCGTGGGGCCATGGGAACCCTGCCCGGCGAACCCGATCCTGAGCCATCGCTCGACGGACCGGCCGATCCAGAACACCGGCCACGCCGACCTGGTGCAGTCCCCCGACGGTCGGTGGTGGATGGTGCTGCTCGGCGTGCGCCCCCGCGGGGTCACTCCGGGCTTCCACGTCCTCGGCCGAGAGACGTTCCTGACAGCGGTGCACTGGGTCGAGGGGTGGCCGGTCGTCGACGAGGTGGTCATGGGTGGCGGGGAGGCTACGGCAACGGCACCGTGGAGCGGCCGCGACGACTTCGACGAGCCATCGCTGCACCCGCGCTGGATCACCCCGCGTCGGTCACCGACCACCGTGGGCTCACTCCGCGGCGGCCGGCTCACACTGCACGGCGCCGAGAGGACGCTCGACTCGCCCGACCCTGTGCTCGTCGCCCGCCGCCAGCAGCACCATGGCTGCCACGTCCGCGCGCTGGTCGATCCCGATACGTCGATCGAAGCGGGGCTGACGATCTACCTTGACGACGGCGCGCACTACGACGTCTCGCTCCGGGAGGACCAGGTCGTGGTGAGGGCCCGGTGCGGGCCCTTCGACCAGGTGATGGCGACGGCGCCCTATGCGGGGGGCCGGGTAGTCCTCGAGATCGAGACCGTGGAGTCCTCGGCCGCCTCGGCCGCCTCAGCCACCGCGGGGGCGGCGGGCCCCGACATCGTGCGGCTTGGTGGGGGCGGCGATGTCCTGGCCGAGTTGGACGGGCGCTACCTGTCCACCGAAGCCCAAGGTGGCTTCCTTGGTCGGGTCATCGGGATGTACGCCGTTGGGGGGAACGCCTCCTTCGACTGGTTTGACTACTTGGAGGGGCACAGCTGACCCGAGGCCGAAATGAACTTGGCCGATTCGCTCCACGGACCGGGCGTACGATGCTGATCGCCATGAATCGCTGGTTCTCGCCTCGAGCTCTCCTCCTCCATCTCGAGTTCTGGTTCATCGTCGCCGGCTGCGCAGCTGCCACCTGGTGGCAGGCGAACCGGGCTCTCGGAGGCAACGGGCTCAGCTGGTTCTACACCTTTGAATGGCCGATCTTCGCCGGGATAGCCGTCGCGGCGTGGTGGCACCTCATCCACGAGGACCCAGAGGAACGCGCCGCCCGGAAGAGGGAGAGGGCGGAGATCGATCCCACCGAGCGCAAGGCCGAATGGTAGGTCGAACTCCCGTAGGCCACTCGGCTCGCACGTCACCCACCAGCCGTTTTGGCGTCCCACGGATCAGCAGGTGCAAGAGACGGTCACCGGGATCCCCACCCAGGTCACCGGAGTGCTCATCTGCTGGCCGGCTGGGGATCGGCGTTGCCGATACAACCGATCGGATGCCATTAGCCTGACCCCGTGGATTCGGGGGGACAGCCCACGGTCAAGTGCAGGGCGCGCCCATGACGACGCCGGAGATAGCGGATTCCCGAAGGGGCTCACCGGACGGAGTTTTCAAGTGGGTCGCCGCGCTCGCCGCCGCGTGCCTCATCGGCTTCGTGGTATTCGTCATCGTCCGTGGATCCCCTCACCGCACGCCCGTCGGAAGCTCCGCCCTTGAGGCGCCGCCGCCGGTGGTGCTGAAGCCGGGTACGTTGGCGCCCGGCTTCTCCCTGCCCAATCTTCACGGTGGTGGTCCGGTGTCGTTGTCGTCCTACCGGGGAAGGCCGGTGATCGTCAATTTCTTCGCCTCATGGTGCCCGGACTGTCGGGCCGAGCTCGGGGCAATGGCGACGATCGCCCGTGCCACTGCTGGGCGAGTGACGGTAATCGGCGTGGACTCCAACGAGACATCCGACGCGACCGCAACGAGGCTGCTCGCCGCCGCCGCCGCCACGTACCCCGTGGCCGTGGACGCCCAGGCCAAGGTGGCGACCCAGTATCTGGTTCAGGCCCTCCCGGTCAGCTACTTCCTTGACAGCTCGGGGAGGGTCGTGGGGGCGGCCCTGGGCCCCCAGACCGTGTCGTCGCTGGAGCGTTGGGTGGCACGCCTCGGTGTAGGCGCATGAGCCCGTCGAGCGGGGTGGGGGCGGGCAAGGTGCCCCCCCATCGACGGACGCTGCCGGCGATGGGGCGCCGAGCCCGGAGAACCCGCCCATCGACCGGACGGCAGCGCTGGCCCAGGGCGCGCCCGGGATCCCGACCAAGTTCGTCTACTGGGCGCTGGGGGTGGTTCTCGTCGTGAGCCTGGGCGGCCTGCTCGGTGAACACCTGCTCTCATCGGCCGGCCTCAACCCGGTCGCCACAACCGTGCCCAGCACGGCGGCCACGACCGTGCCGGTCCCGACACCGAGCATCGTCACGCCGGAGCGCTCAATCGACTCCTCGCTTGCGTCGTTTATGGGTGTCACCGTGTTGGCGCCCCACCCGGCCTCCCCGTTCACCCTCACTGATCAGAGCGGCCAGCCGACATCGGTGCCCGCCCAGCCGCCACGTGTGGTCGTCCTCACCTTCTTCAATGCGCCGTGCAACGACATCTGCCCGGTGGAGGCGGCCGAGCTGGAACAGGCCGACACCGATCTGGGCGCGGCGGCGGCTGATGTCGAGTTCGTCACGGTGAACACCGACCCGCTTGCCCTTGCGCAGTCCGCGGACGCCCCGGTGCTCGCCGAGACCCGGCTCGCTTCGCTGCCAAACTGGCACATGGTCACGGGCCCTCTGGCGACCCTCGACTCGACCTGGAAGGCCTACGGCGTGTCGATCTCCGTTGAAAAAAAGACCGGCCTGGAAGCCCATAACGATGTCATGGCCTTCATCGACCCCCGGGGAGACCTGCGCTATCGAGCGACACCGTACGCCGACGAGAGCTCGACGGGGACGTTCAGCCTTCCCGCCGCGACTATCGCACGGTGGGGGCAGGGCATCGCCACCTACGCCGCGCAGCTGATCAGGCAGTGAGCGACCCGACCCCGTCGGACAGGAAGGCACGGATATGGCACCGCCACCGCGGGCTGCTCGTCGGGCTCACAGTCTTCGTCGTGCTCCTGATCACGGTGTTGACCGACCTACCGGTCGGGACCTCAAGGACGGATGACATCAGCGCCGAACGGAGTGTGATGAGCGAGGTCAACACCGATCTCGCTCCGTGCGCCCTGGGAACCCAACAGGCGATCGGGATCTGGCGGCTGCAGGCCGCCCACGAGCTCACTCCGGCCGAGCGCTCGCCTACACCGGGACTGCTGAACGACGACCAGTCGGCCTGTTCTTTCACCAGCGAAGAGATCTTCGACCTCGTGAACATGGAGGTTCCGGGGACTCCTGCCGGGAAGCACCTCGGCCAGGTTATTTCGACCGCGACCTTGTGGACGACGTCGGACGCCCTGCGAGCGATCGAAGATGTGCAGACGCTCATGAACGACCCTAACAACGCATCGGTCCTGCACAACCTCTCGGCCGCGGAGAAGCAGCTAGCCGCGGACCGTCGCAGCGCTCTCGCGGAGGAGGATGCGGCGGACCGAACGCTCGATACCCACCTGCAACCCGTCGACCTACCGGCAATTGACGGGACGAGCGCCGGCTGACGATCCGTCAGGGGGTCGTGGCCGGGCCGCCGGGGGTCCCCCCCACCGGCGGTAATCCCCGCCGGCGTTCGGCCCTCGAAAGCGCCAGTAGCTCCGCATCAGGGTCCTCGTCGGACTTCAACCACAGGAGGGCGTTCCAAAAGATCACGGGGGCGAAGGCCGCGGCGGCCACGAACCAGAGCACCGCCGAGGAGATCTGCTGGTCGGCGGCGGCGCTGAGCCCCCCCACGACATGGTGGAAGTTCCGGTAGAAATCGTGGTTGGACAGGCCGACCACGTAGGCGAGGATCCAGAAGGCCCACATCACGAAGGCCGCCAGCACCGCTCGTCGCAGATAACCTGAGCGTGGTGCCAGTGGCGGCGATGCAGCAAGCTCCAGCCATAGGCCCAGCCCGAAGATCACGAGGCTGGCCCCTTCCAGCAGCGCCATCCAGCCGTGCTCGGCCACCGCTGCCACCGCACCGGGAGCGTGCCACGCTACGACAACGCAGAGGTCACTGGCGATGAAGCCGAGCGACCATCGCAGCTCGCGGTGCCGACGGCGGCGGTCGGCGACCCTGTCGATGATCCCTCGACGTCCGTCGGGGGACCCGTCGCCGGCTAGTCCCAAGTACCGCCACGGGGCACCCACCGTCAACAGCGCGGGTAGGACGATCGCCAGGAGTGAGAACTGGAGCGCCGCGCCGTACTCCGCATGCCGCGCCGTGGCCGAGAGTGGGGGGACAAGGGCCATGATGGCGACGGCGACTGCGGCCAAGAGGCACCAGGCTCGCCAGCGTGTGGTCGGTTCGGGGGGCCGCACGCTGGCAACCCCGCTGCTCATCGCGTCGGTCGACGCTGGAAGAAGCCCCAGAGAAGTACGACGCACAGGACGCCAAGGGGGATGGCGAACGTCAGTGCCTGGGTGCCGGCTATGTCGGATGCCGTGATCACAGGTTCACTCTCCAGGCTCAGATGACGTAGAACAATACCCAAAAGAACGTGGCTACGAGGGCGATGAACCCCCAGAAGTACGTACAACCGTTGAGGTTGGCACGAAAGAGGCGCGCCACCGGCAGGGTCGAGTTGGGTGCCCCTCCGTCTTGGACAATCGCGCGTCGGAGTCGCATCTCCCTCGCCAGGATGGTTTCGAGCCAGTAGGTTCCGCCCAGCACCAGGGCGATGTTCATTGCGCCCCAGGCGATGAAGCAGGAGGCGTAGCCGCTCGAGCCCGGGAAGAAGGGCAGGTCGGTCATCTGCCAGATCTGGAGGCCGATGACCAGGAGCCCTCCGAGGACAGCCGTCCAGCCGGCCACCTGCCAGTCCAGGGTTTCGCTGTCACGGAACCGACGCTCGCCGAACTGCACCAGGAGGGCGCTGGCCACCGTGATGGCGAAGATGGCCGCACCGGCCGCGGTGGGCGCGGTGACCCCATTGGGTCGCCACAGGTCCCCGTTGTTGGCCGAGCGTAGGTAGAAGTAGGCGAACGCAAGGGCGGCGAAGGCGAAGGCCCATATGCCGATGAGGAGTCTGCCTCCGGTCCAAAGGGCTCCTTCCTGGGCCCGCAGCTCGAAGGCGATCTCCTCCGGCGTCTCCTGCAGCTGCGCGAAGCTCTCGAATCGCTGGTTGTCCGCCGGGTCGCGTTCCATCCTCTACCCCCTCACGCTATCGGGGGCCGTGGATCGCCGTCACCATCCACCCCGGTCGCCAGGTCGTCGGGTTCGACCGCCCCCGCAGGGGCGATCGTTGACATCGCCATCCCCAGATCGGCCACCGGTGCGGCATCGGCTTCGCCGTAGTGGTAGGGATCGTTCAAGACCACCGGAATGCGCTCGAAGTTGAACCACGGCACCGGAGTGGGCGTCTGCCACTCCAGGCCGAGCGAGTTCCACGGGTTCGGTGGGGCCTCGTGTGGCGTCAGGTAGATCGACCAGATGAAGTTGATGATGAACAAGAAGAACGACGCACCGAGACAGTAGGCGCTGATGCTCGAGATGTCGTTCAACGTCTGCAGGTTTGGGGCGTACTCGAACACCCGCCGCGGCTGGCCGAGGAGGCCCACCAGGAAGAGCGGGAAGAAGGTCAGGTTGAAGAAGACGAAGAACGTCCAGAAGTGCCACTTGCTGAGCCGGCGGTTCATGGTCTTGCCGGTGATCTTCGGGAACCAGTAGTAGAACCCCCCGAACAGGGCAAAGATGAGGCCGCCCATGATCGTGTAGTGGAAGTGCGCCAGCACGAAGAAACTGCCGTGGACGGTGACATTGACCGGGACGTCGGAGAGAAACACGCCGGTCACCCCGCCGATCAGGAAGTTGAACAGCATCCCGAGACAGAAGAGCATCGGGGTGTCAAAGCGAATTTTCGCTTTCCACAGGGTGCCGAGCGTGACGAGGTAGAGGAATCCGGTGGGAATCGAGATGAGCTCCGTCGTGAGCATGAACAGCGGCCGCATGTCCGGGTTGATGCCGCTCTGGAAGAGGTGGTGCTGCCATACGAAGAAGGACAGGAGCGCGACCCCGAGCATGCCGGCCGCCGCCACCTTGTAGGCGAAGAGCGGCTTGCGCGTGAAGACGGGCATGATCTCCATCACGATCCCGAAACCCGGGAGGGCCATGATGTACACCTCGGGATGGCCGAAGAACCAGAAGAGGTTCTGCCACAGGAAGTTGCTGCCGCCATGCTCGTTCACGAAGAAGGCTGTCTCGGCCGTGCGGTCGAGGATGCCGAACAGCCCCGCCACCACGAGCGTGGGGGTGGCCAGGGTGAGGAGGGCGGTGGTCGCCAGGATGCTCCAGGCAAAGATCGGCAGCCTGCCCCAGGTCATACCCGGTGCCCGGTAGTTGATGATGGTGGCGGCCAGGTTGAAGCCGGCCATGATCATGCCGATCCCGATGACGGCGAAGCCCACCAGATATGCGTCCATGCCACCTGACGCCTGCGTCTGGAGGGGGGCGTAGCCGGTCCAACCCGTGGGAAACCCACCGAAGAAGAGCGCGCTCAGGATGACCAGGTAGCCGGCCATGAAGATCCAGAACGAGAAGGCCTCCACCCGGGGATAGGCCATGCGCCGCGAGCCGATCATGAGGGGGATCAGCCAGTTGCCGAGGGGGCCGACCACCGCCGAGGAGGCCATCATCATCATGATCGTGCCGTGCTCCCCGACGATTTCGATGTACGTGCCCGGCCCGAAGACGTGGCTGGTCGGGCTGAGCAGCTCCGTGCGGATGAGCATCGCCAGGAGCCCGCCCGTGAACAGGAACAGCAGGACCCCGACGGCGTACTGCATCCCGACGACCTTGTGGTCGTCGGTCATGCGGAAGTAGCGCACCCAGCTCTGCTCGGGAGGTTGGGGGGGAGCTCGTAGCCGAGGATCTTCGCCAGCGGGTAGTTCAGCGCACCGATTCCGCCCATCCATCCCGCCACCCCAATCGACAGACCGAGCACGATGGCGACGTCGTTCTGCCCGGTGTCCTGCACCTGTGTGTAACCGCTCGCGATGACGTTGCCCAGCCAGTGGCCGATGAGGTACCCGATCACACCCCCGGCCATGGCCCACAGAACGTTGGGGCGCAGCCATTCGGAGCGGCGCCACGCCGGCGGTGACGAGGGCGGGGAGCCGACGTCCTCCTCTCCGGGGTACTCGAACTCGTCGACCCTTGCCGTGTCAATCGCCATGATCTGTGTCCCCCGTCGCGGGAAGTGAGTTGACGCGAATCGACTCGTGGTGTGGCTCATCTCACCCGCCCCCCTTCGGTTGCGGCGCACCGTACTGCTCGACCTTGGAGTAAGGGTCGACGTTGTCCGGGTAGTAGCCGCCGTCTGAGCCGTTGGCGTCCGGTGTGTACGTGAGGGCGTAGGGCGGGAGCAGCTTGGTGTTCACGCGCAGTCGGACTTCGGTGAGCTTCGCCCACGTCTCGAACTGCTGGGGGGTGACGACCGTGCCGGAGTTGTACATGGCGCCGTGCCAGATCCCGCAGAGCTCGGCGCACCGTACGATGAAGGACCCGAGCTGCTGGGTTGTCGTGTAGGCGACGTTGTTGTAGTCGGGGTTGGCGTCAGCCTTCACGCCGAGCTGGTAGGCCCAGAAGCTGTGCACCACGTCGAGCGAGGTCACGTTGAACTCGATCGTCGTGTCGTCCGGGATGACGAGCTGGTCGGTCTCGAACCCGCCGAACGTCGGGTACCGGTAGGTGAACTTCCACTGCTGTCCGATGACCTGAATGGGCAGGATCGTCTTGGAGGTCGGGGTCCAGATCGGGCTCGATCCTTGCCCACCGCCTGCTCCACCGGGTTGTACGAGCTCGTAGGTACCGAAGCCGGCCAGGAACAGCACAATGACCGTCGTAGCCAAGATCCAGCCCACCTGAATCCCGAGGTGACCCCTCGCCGCATCGTCACTGACCGGCTCGGGGCCGCCTCGCGACGCCCGCCACATCATGATGGCGTACACCAAGTAGATCCAGACGGCGAGGAGGACGGGCAGGGCGATGATGAACAGGACGTTGAAGTCGAACTGCGCGCCCTGGGCCGTGTTCGTCATGGTGCCGGGCGGGATGTGCGGCCCGGCCAGGAAGTAGAACAGCGGGTCCAAGATGGCGGAGAGGACCACCCAGATTGCGATCAGACGCCACCAGTGGTGGGTCTCGTCTGGCGATTTGGGGGACTCGGACCCGTCGTCGGCCACCCCCGAGTCAGATCCTTCTGGCTCGCTCACGCCGACACCTGCATGAACCCTGCCATGTACCCCAAGGTCGACATGGGACCGCCGTTACCATAGAGGAATCCCAGCCCGCAGGGCACGAAGCACTGCCATCGGTAGCTACCCGGCCCGGGGCTGGTGAAGGAGAACCGGATCACGTTGTGGGGTGAGCTGGTCGTGCAGGGAGCCGCCGCGCAAAGGTTGGCGTTGGAGCCGTTCCCGTACAAGGGCACGTTGATGCCCAGCGAGGGGATGGAGAACGTGTGCCCGACACCGTTGCCGGCATTGGAGTTGATCACCCGGAACGTCTTTCCGTTGAGGGTGGCCACGTTGCCGTACGTTCCCGACACCTGGCCGACCTGCTGGTTGCGTAGCGGGCTGCCCGAGTCGTACTGAATGATCGTGACGTTGATGCGCGCGTGCGGCGGCACCTGGAACAGCGTGGTGTGCACCCACTGGCCCTGGGGCGACGCGACCAGGTACGAAACCCACGTGGGATGGTCCCCCGAGCCGTAGGTCCCCACGCTCTGCAGGGTGACATCGACCGGCTGGCCCGGAGCGCTGGCCGTGAAGTCGACGGTCGGCGGCTTCCCCACGAGATTCACGATGAGTATGACGGCGGCGACCACCGCCAGGGCGAAGAGAGCGACCGTGACGGTGACCTTCCACGCCAAGCTCATTCACACCCCCGTCCCCCCGGAGCCCCGGGGGACACCCCGCATCCGCACGATCCAGGGTCGATGCTCCCAACCGAGGACAGGTTACGTTTCGGCATCTTTAACGTCAACTGTTCTTGTCCTGAGAAGAGCCTACGGTGGAGCTGAGCCGACCGCAGTGACCCCGCCCAAATGAGCAGGTGGCGACCGGTACGCTGCCCAACGGCACCCCCGTGGCACCATCATCTCCGTGGCGCCTGCTCGGCGGACGCCCGCAACGCCTCAAGCGAGGGGCCCGGGTCCCGGTGGAGCAAGCGGTCGACCCCGAGGGAGAACCCCCCGTCGCTGTCGATCGCCCGCCGGATGGTGACCGCCAGGGCCGGGATGGCCCAGAAGTCCCCGCAGATCCACAAGATGGCCGCCCCGATCTGCTGGTCCGCATAGGGCGACAGGGTCACACCGGGCACATGGGCGTAGACGGAGTACCAACTGGTTGCCGAGAACAACGAGAGCACCATGGCCATGACGAACATCACGACGTTGGTCGAGATGATCGCTCCCACCTGCCAGAGCGGGCTCGCCTTCATCCGGAAGGGGTACGACGGGATGATCTGCAGCCAGAACAGGACGCCGGTCACGAAGAAGCTGGTGTGCATCAGCCCAACGTGGATCAGTTGGTTTTCCTCGGCAGCGTCGAAGAAGGCGGGGATGTGCCAGAGCACCATGACGGCGTTGAAGGAGACGAGCGCGGTCCACGGGTTGACGACGATACGGCCCGCCCGCCGGAAGGTGGGAGACAAGCGCCCGAGCAGGAGGAACCGGACCAATCGTCTTCGCGGCCCAACGGGCAACCCGTGAAGAAGGGGCAACCAGGGGGCGCCGGCGACGATGAGGATCGGGGCGAAGAAGGCGATGAGTATGTGCTCGATCATGTGGACGAAGAAGTAGTCGTCGGCCCAGTAGTCGATGGGTGACATGACCGCAATCAGGAGAAGAAACAACCCCCCGTAGAAGAAGAGTGAGCGCAGGCGGCGCGTCCTGGTCCGGGCCGGAAGGGAGCGGCGGCGAAGGTTGGCCAGACCCAGTTCGTGCACCACCACGAGAACGGCGACGACGACCCCGAAGGGGTCGAAGCTCCAATTGTCCACCAGATAGCTCAACGGGCCCATCCATCCGTTGCCAGGGTGCGCGTCACGATAGCCCGTCAGACCCCCGGGGACTACGATGAAGAGCCATAGGCCAGGGAAATTCGGCTCGACTGCACTCTGATCCACGCCGTCCCGGAGGGTGTCAGCGCGAAGACCCCCAGCAACCCGCCGTCGACCGTAAATGCGTCGAGCGCGTCACTGCCCATCGTCGAGAGACCAGCCGGTTCGGCGAGGGCGGTGGTCTTGGACGGGAGCGGGGGCAGTCGGGACCACGGACCGCCGGACACGACGTCGAAGGCTACGGGTCCGCCCAACGAGGAGCCGAGCAACACCGCCAGCGCGCCCTCGGCGCCGACCGAACTGGCCCGGACCGACTCCCCCGGCTTCAGCCCGAGCGGAACAGATGCCCTCCACGGCGAGTTGCCCGAGCGCCACAGCGCGACCAACGCCCGGCGCCCGCCCATGCCGGCCGCCACCAGCGCCGTGATGGTCGTGCCGGTGACCTGCAGGCGGAGTACGGCGGTGGTGGATCCGCGCAGTGATCCCCCGAGTGTGAACCCACTCGACCGCCACGAACCCGTGGACTGCGTGAAGATGCCCACCTGCCCGCCCCTACAACCCGTGGCCACCAGGGGCGCGCCGCTGGGCAGGATCGCCACCGCGTCGAGCGCCGTGACACGGCAGCCGGGGAAGGCGCGCCGGAGGTTGGTGGCGGAGACGAGCGGCAACCACGACGACAGGTTCGCCGGCGCCACCACGGCGCGCCCGCTACCCGTCAGCGCGATGGCGCCGCCGGGCGCGGCGGCCTGATAGGCGAGGGCATCGGGAAGCGGCGCCAAGCCAGTAGGAAAGAGGAGCGGAGCCCAGGAGGCCCCGCCGTCACTGCTCTGCGCGAGCGGCGAGAAGTGGAGGAGCTGGCTCGGCAGCACTCCCACCAATACCGACGCAGCGGAGGCACCCGCCACCAGGCCCCCGTTGTCCGCCACTCCCGGTGGCGTGACCAGGGACCAGTGGGAAGATCCGGCGTCCGAATGGAACAGTTCCCAGAATGTGTTGCTCGGATCGGAGAGAATCCCCATCGGCAGGATGACCCAGGAGCCGCCGGCCGTCGAGACGGCGCTCTGCAGCGGTGATCGGGTCACCGACGCACCGGCCGGGGCCGGCGTGACCGCGGCCAACAGCCCGGACACCACGACGACAACGGTCACGGTCAGCCCGCAACGGCGCGGACTGCCCCGACCGGTGGAACGGCACTTCACGAATTGAGGACTTGGTCGATCCGGCTCAGGAGCAGCGAGGAGAACGAGGACGCGAATTCCTGGGTCGGGCCGGGGTCGTCGATGAGGGCGTCGCGCTCTTGACCTTGAGCGTCGATCACAAAGGCCAGGTCGCTGTGGGCGACCATCGCCCCTGCGCCGACCGTGGCGACCTCGACGCCGTAGGAGTTCCAGACGCTTCGGAGATCATCCGCCGAGCCCGTCAGGTAGTACCAGTTCGGGAGGCGAGTAAGGGACTCCTGTCGATCGAAGGCGTTCGTGAACGATACCGATCGGTAGATCGGGTTGGCCACGATCGCCACGAAGTCGACGTCGCGGGCCTGATCCCCCAGCCGTTGGTCGGTCTGACGGAACTCCTGGGCGATCAGAGGGCAGTCCGACGTGCACACGGGGTCGAGGAAGGTGAGCGCCACGGCGTGCCCTCGGAGGCTGGCCAGGCTCACCGGGTTGCCGCGCTGGTCGGTCAGGGCAAAGGGCGGGGCCGGGAGGTTGACGGAGTTGGGGCTGCCGTCAAGGGCCTCGGTCAAGATCGGGTCGGCGTTGTTGTTGACCGCTGCCACTGCCATCGGGCCCGTGCCGACCAGGACGATGGCCAGGGCCGCGACGGCGGCGATCGTGCGGGCGACATACGACAGCGATGCGCTCTCCCACCAGCTCGTCGTCCCGGTGGTCCCGGTGTCGCTGGTGTCCGGGACCTCGGCTGCAACCGGGAGCCTGACCATAGCGACGTAGCCGGCGATGAAGACCAGGGCCATGGGCAGCATGGAGTTCGGGTCCGTGCCCTCGCCCCCCAGAAACCCCAGGTCCTCGATCAGCACCCAATCGGCCAGGCACAGCACCACCAGGGCGAGCAGTCCCACGAGTACGAAGCGGCGACGGCCGCTCACCAGCAGCGTCCCGATGCCAGCGAGGGCGACGACGGAAAAGAGATTGACCGACCAGCCGTGGGCGGCATCGAACGAACCGAAGGACGCCAGCCACGACGAGAGGAAGTGGGGCTGCGATGTCTGCACCATCGACTGGACCATTCCTGTCAGCGTGCCGGCGCGCCCCCCTGCCAGAACCCCCGGCCCGGCCAGGCCTGCAGGAGAGCCATGCCCATCAGGAAGACACCGCCGGTCGTGAGGACGATGCGCCCCAGGCGGGGAGTGGCAAAGGCCCGTTCGGGCAGCGCGATCAGAACGCCCGCGACACAGTAGAAGAGAGCGGCCCCCGGGGCACCGAACAGCCAGGTCGCCCCGGGAGCGAAGATGCTACCGAACGCTTCGCCGAAGACCCACACGAGGAGTCCCCAGGCAGCGCTGCTCAGCCCGGCCAGCCGTGACCACCTGCCGCGGGGAGCGACGATCAACCAGAGTCCGAGTCCTACCTGTATCCAGACGGTGGCCGCTGCCGCCTGGATCGGGTGGTTGGACCAGATGGTCACCCCGCTGTTGACGAGGTGCTGGACCCAGCTCGGCGAGCCGGCGGCCGCTGGCTCTATCACACCCGATGGAAGGCCGAGGGGCATGGACGACTGGATCTGAAGGAGTCCGTCGAGTATCCACAGGCAGCCGAAACCGATGCGGAGGATCTGGCGAGCGGTTGGTTCAGGCGAGGAGAAACGCTGCGAACTGGGAAACGAACCTTGGCCGTGCTCCCTCAGTCTCCGGAACTGGAGGGTCCGAACGATGTTGAAGCCGACGGCACACAGGGCGAGGACCAAGAGAACGACGAGCAACTGGTGGAAGAGTGCCGAATGGAACGACGAGACGATGAGGGGGTTCCCCGTCTGCAGCGAACGGCCCATGCCCGGCACGGTCTAGTTACCTCCCTCGATCTGCCTGTCGGCCCAAACCGCGTGCACAGCCCTGCGAGGTTACTGCCCTGTGTCGGCTCACCATTTTCGCCCCCGACGTCGGGAGCAGGCTCGAAGGACCCAGAGTGGGACCACCGAGTGGCGGATCCGGACCGGCAGCCCGACCGCACCTCGGCACGGACCGTCAAAGCTCCACCCCGAAGGAAAGGCCGGACTCGACCTGGCCGCTGCCGGCCAGGTCGCGCTGGTCGAGTCCGGCACCGACCCCGCCGTGGTCGGTCCAGGGGCCGTTCTGGTCGACTGCGCCGCTCGGCCTGACCGGGACGCAATAGCATGCGGTCGTGGGGCCCGGTGCCAGCGGGCAACCCAGGCTCGACGCGATGCGCAAGGCCGGTGAGCACCAACGACGACACAGCAAGAGTGAATCGATTCTTAAATGACTGAGCAGCTGACCTCCAGCCAAGACCTTGGAGTGGTCCACGTCTCGAACGTCATTAAGCGCCCGTTGGTCGACGAGGCTGGTGACCGTTTGGGCCGGGTTCAGGACCTGGTGGCTCGTGTGGGGGAAGTCCCTCATCCGCCAGTTGTGGGACTCGTCGTGAAGGTCGGGGGCCGCGACCTCTTCGTTCCGATCTCCAAGGTGGCAAGCTTCGATCCGGGTCACATCCGTTTCAAAGGCAAGCGGGTGGACCTTCGCAGATTCGAGCGCAGGCCCGGCGAACTCCTGCTCGGGCAAGACCTCTTGGCCCGCCATCTCATCAACTTCGTCGGTGGTCGACTGGTTCGAGCGAACGAGATCGAACTGGCCAACATCGGGGGCACCTGGGAAGTGGTAGGAGTCGACCCTTCCAGCCGGCCGGTGTTGCGCCGCCTCATGCCGCATCGCCTGCGCTGGCGCACCGACATCGGGTCGATCGTCGATTGGGCCAGCGTGGAACCGTTCGTGGCCCACGTCCCGACGGCTCGCTTGCGGATCCCCTACCGAAAGCTAAGGAAGCTCCATCCGGCACAGATCGCCGATCTCGTCGAGTCGGCATCTCACGAAGAGGGCGAAGAGATCATTGAGGCAGTCGGCCAGGACCGCGAGCTCGAAGCGGACGTCTTCGAGGAACTCGACACCGAACACCAGCTTGAATTCATAACGACCCGTTCCGACGCCGAGGCCGCCCGCCTGCTCTCCTCTATGGCGCCCGACGATGCCGCGGACCTGATTACCGAGGTCGACCAGGGGCGTCGCCTGCCGATATTGAATCTCCTGCCCGAGCCCCAGCAGCGCAAGGTTCGCTCGTTACTCAGCTACCATCCGCAGACCGCCGGTGGCCTCATGTCGCCCGATTTCGTCTGCTTGCCCTTTGACTCGACGGTCGCCGCCGCTCTCGACTCCGTCCGGACCAGTCAAGCTCCTCCCGAGGCACTCCACGTCGTCTTTGCGAGTGACTACGAGGGTCGAGTCGTTGGTTCGGTATCCCTCATCTCCCTGCTCCGAGCGGAGTCGGGAGCACAGCTCCTCTCGGTGATCTCACCCGATCCCCCGCATGTCCATCCGGACTGGGACTTCGGGACCACCGTTCGCAAGATGTCGGATTTCAATCTGACGGTCGCACCCGTCATGGATGCCGCTCACGACAAGATGCTCGGCGTCGTCACTGTCGATGACGTGCTCGAGCTCCTACTCCCGACCGGATGGCGACGCGACTTCGGCACCGCCTCACCCGAGGAGTGACCGTGCGCCGGGAACGAAAACCCCGAAGTGCGGTCCACGGTGATCGACATCCGGCCACGCGCGACTGAAATCGGCAGGACCGCCGCATCTTCATGTGATCGCGGGGAGTGGCCAGGGCCCGGAACTTGAGGCTCGCCCGACGTAGACCAGCCCGGCAGGGATGAGCCGCCCTGACCGAGCGAACGACTCGCTCTCGCGCCATGAGTCGATGCGGAGCACGCAACCCGGGGAGGTGAACAATCGATAAGACGCAGTTGGAGGGCGAGTCCCACTTTGCCGTGCTCGATGAAGCCCACGTAGGCGACATTGAGGGAGCGTTCGGGACGATCCGCCAGCACGACACCGAGAGGCGGCGGACGTGGAGGGCGCGACTGTTGGTCTTGCTCGCGATCATGGGACCTGGGCTCATCGTCATGGTGGGCGACAACGACGCCGGCGGGGTCTCCACGTACGCGCAAGCCGGGCAAAACTTCGGTCTCACCCTCCTCTGGACTCTTCCCTTCTCATCCCGGTACTCATCGTCAACCAGGAGATGGTCGTACGATTGGGTGCGGTCACCGGCGTCGGCCACGCCAGGTTGATTATTGAGCGGTTCGGAAAGTCTGGGGGGCGTTCTCGGTTGGCGACCTCTTCATTTTGAACTTCCTGACGATCACAACCGAGTTCATCTGCGTGAGCCTCGCCCTCGAGTACTTCGGCATCAGCGAGTACATTGCCGTTCCCATCGCCGCCGTGGCATTGATCCTCATGACCGCTTCAGGCAGTTTTCGGAGCTGGGAGCGGTTCATGTACTTCTTCGTGATCGTAAACTTCTTGGTGATACCCCTTGCAATCTTCAGCCACCCCAGTACGGGGCCTTTCTTGCACGGTCTGACCGTACCCGGGGTCAGAGGTGGCTTCACGTCCACGTCGGTTCTACTCATCATCGCCATCATCGGCACAACGGTGGCTCCCTGGCAGTTGTTCTTCCAGCAGTCGAACATTATCGACAAGCGGATCACCCCCCGGTGGCTCAACTACGAGCGGGCCGACACTTTCATTGGCTCCTTGGTCGTCGTGTTTGCGGCGTCGGTCCTGATGGCCGTGCCGGCGGCCGCCTTCACCGGTACCTCTCTCTTCGGAAGCTTCACCAACGCGCTCGGGGTTGCCCGCGGATTTGAGAAGTACGTCGGACACGGAACAGGGGCGATCTTCGCCATCATCCTCCTCAACGCCTCTATCATCGGAGCGGCAGCCGTCACACTCTCCACGTCGTATGCCTTCGGTGACGTCTTCGGCGCCCGGCATTCGCTCCACCGATCGTGGCGTGACGCCAAGTTCTTCTATGCAACATTCTCGGGGATGGTCTTGCTCGCTGCCGGACTGATCCTCATTCCCGGCGCGCCGCTCGGGGTGATCACCACCGCGGTCCAGGCGCTCGCCGGGGTGCTGTTGCCAAGCGCAACGGTGTTTCTGCTATTGCTGTGCAACGACAAAGACGTGCTCGGGCCGTGGGTCAACCGGCCGTGGTTGAACGCCGTGGCCGTGTTCATCGTCTCCGTCTTGCTCATGATGTCGCTCATCCTGATGGCGACGACCATGTTCTCGAGCATCAACGTGACGACGCTTTCACTCGCTCTCGGCGCGGCGCTGATCCTCGGTTATCTCGTCGCCGGGGCCATCTACCTGTGGACGAGGCTGAAGCACCCGGTGCCGGCACCGCCCCGCCCTGCCGAACCTCGTGAAACGTGGCGAATGCCGGCGCTCAGCCTCCTCGCTCGACCAAAGTGGTCCCGCGGAAGGCTCATCGGAATGTACCTGCTGCGCGGATACCTCGTGGTTGCCGTGATCTTGTTGTTCGTCAAAGCGATCGAGCTAGGCACGCAAAAGTGAAGCTCGTCGTAGTGCGCAAGTCTTCGGTTCATCGCGTGGTTGCCTGACCAAGTGAGTCGCACCTGGGTGGGGCCGGTTGTGGCTCAGCGTCCCTCGGGTCGGCGCGTATGGACTCCTAGCTCTATTTCTGGGTTCTTTGCGCCCTTGACACTGAACCGTCATACGGTGATAATCCTGGGGCGGGTCGGTTACCGGGCCAGGATTGCCAGGGCCGGTGCCGGCACGTCGAAGGGGAGGGGGTGCCGATGAGGCCTCTACGTGTCCGCATGATCGCCGCCGTGGCCATTCTGGTGGCGCCGATCGCAAGTGTCACCAGCATGGCACTCAGCCAGCCGGCGGCCGCGACGACTTCGTCACCGATCAACATCGGCGACATCGCCAGCTTGACCGGTCCGGAGGCCTCCTCCATCGACCAGACGACCCAGGTGCTCGAGGCCTGGGCAAAGACGGTCAACGCCAAGGGCGGCCTCCAGGGTCATCACGTCAACCTCATCGTGAAGGACGACGGCTATAACCCGGCCACGTCCCTCGCCGACGTCGAGGGCCTCGTCACGGGGGACCATATCGTGGCCCTCATCGACAACTCTGACGTGGACACCTCCTGGTACACCTACGTCGAGCAGAACAAAGTGCCGGTCATCGGCGGCCAGACCGAGGACGGCCCCTACGAGAACGCCGACTTCTTCGACCCGGGCTCGACCTTCAACGACTACACCTATGGCGAGGCCTACATGACCAAGCTGGTGCACTCCAAGGCCACGTCCGACCTTTACTGCGCCGAGGTCGCCCTCTGCTCGGAAACACTCGGCGCTCTCAGGGCAGAGTTCCCCAAGTTCGGGTCCAAGCTCGTCTATACGTCCGCCATCAGCTTCGCCGCCCCGAGCTACGCCGCCCAATGCCTCGCAGCCAAACAGGCCGGCGCCACATCGATGACCGTCGGTGACGCCACGGAGATCGTGAACAAGGTGGTGCAGGACTGCGCGGCGCAGGGCTACACGCCCATTCAGCTCAGCGCCGACGGCACGGTGGGCATCTCGTGGCTCACCATCCCCCAGTTCAACGGCAACGTGGACGCGCAGCCCGACATCCCCTTCTTCGTCCACAACTCTGCGACGGACCCGATGTACACGGCGCTCAAGAAGTACTATCCCCAACAGCTCACCAACCCCAACTTCGGGGAGATCGTGGTCGAGAACTGGGCGGATGCCATCCTGCTCCAAGACGCGATCGGCGAGGTCAAGCTGGCCTCGACCCCGACGCCCGCCGAGGTGACCACGGGCATGTACGACCTCCCGCAAGGCACCACGCTGGGCGGTCTCACACCGCCGCTCCACTTCAAGAAGGGTGAGCCCACCTCCAACGCCTGCTTCTTCTACATGGGGATCAAGGACGCCAAGTTCATCGAGCTCAAGAACACGGCACAGCCCACCTGCGCGAACACGGTGGCCAAGTAACCGGGCCACCGGTGCATTGGGTCGTGAGACAGCCGATTTCCGGAGTGGTTCTCCGGGATCGGAGTCAGTAGGGCTCGTCGAGCAGCGACTGGCCCCGCTTGAGAGCAGCGAGTGAGAAGCCCGCCGTCCGCCGATACTCCTCAGTTACCTCGGCGATCTCCTTGGGCGTGATCACGTCCGCTATGTCCGCAAAGCCCTCAGGCGCACGCTCTTCGACGAGCTTCATGGGTATCTCGGGTCCGAGGCCCCGGTTGGCACGGACAACTGCAGCAGTAGTCGGTCGACGGGCCTCCTCGTAGCGGTGCAAGGCCACGTCGACGTCGTCGCGGTGACGTCGGATGCAGCCGGCCAGCACGCGGGCGTCGAGTATCGCTTGGGAGGCGCCATTCGAGCCAATCGGGTACATTGGGTGCGCAGCGTCGCCCAGCAGGGTGCTCCGGCCGAAGGTCCATTTTGGGACGGGGTCCCTGTCGACCATCGGGAAGAGGAAGGTCTCGGGCGCCGCCTGCACGATGGCCGGCACGTCCAGCCAACCGAAGTCCCACTCTTTGAACTGGGGAAGGAAGTCGTCGAGCGACCCCCTGCGATTCCAGTCCTCTCTCTCCGCGAGATCCGAGCCAGGCCGTCGTAGCTCGGCGATGAAGTTGAACACTTGCCCGCCCCCCGTCGAGTCGGCTATCGGGTAGCCGACGAACTTCTGCTCTGGGTGCCCGGCCCAGATCATCGTCCGCCCGTCCATCACGGGCTCCATCTCTGTCACGCCGCGCCACAGCAAGGACCCGTTCCACAGGGCCGGCCCTTCGGACGGATAGCGCTGGGCCCGCGCCGCGTTGTGGATGCCGTCCGCGGCGACGACGACGTCTGTCTCGAACTCCCCGTCCTCGAACTCCACCACGGGTCGATCGCCTCTCCCACCGACCCGGACAAGCCTCCGATTCAGATGGAGCGCTTCGGTCCCCAGACGATCGACCACGGCCTCGAGCAACACTTCCTGGAGGACACCGCGGTGGATGGAGAGCTGGGGCCAAGGGTAGCCAGCGGCGACCCCGCGGGGCTCGCGCCAAATCTCCTGCCCGCGCTTGGTGCAGTAGAGGAGGAGCGATGGGGCGATGGAGCGCTGTCGCAGCTCCTCGAGGAGCCCGAGGGCATCGAGCTCACGTACCGCGTGGGGGAGGAGGTTGATGCCCACGCCGAGAGGCCGCAGCTCCTGCGTCGAATCGAACAAATCGACTGTTGCTCCGACCTCGTGCAGGCTCAGCGCCGTGGTCAGGCCCCCGATACCGGCTCCGACGACCGCGAAACGAAGTCCGGCGTTCACCTTCACAGGATCTCATGGACGTGAATTCGGGCGGTGGCTTGCTCCCGCTCGCCCGTCGACACGGCGAGAAGGTCGTTCAGCCAGCCGAGTCGGCGCGACGACGTCGACAGCCGGACGTGCGTACGGAAGTAGTACTCGTCTGGGGCGACGACATCCCCTCGGGTGATCCGTGCCGCCACGGCCTCAGAGGCCTTGCGGATCCCTTGGGACCGCACCTCAATCGCCTCACCCTTGTCGGACTGGAGCGTGTAGTGGGCATCGATGTCAAGGGTGCCGTCGGAGCGGATCGTCTGCCAGTCGACGCCGCCCTCGAGCACGGTACCCGCCGTCCCCTCCAACGCCCCTTCCCCATTGAACATCCCCCCTTCGAAGGGGATACACCTCCGCCCACCCCCGAGATCGACGGTGGGTCGCACCCGGATCTCGACCACAAGGAGCTCCCGCAGTTCGACCGGTCTCATGCGCGTTTGCCCTCCTTCCTGGCTATCAATGAACGCTGGGGTGCTCTATCCGTCCGGCGGGTTCGATGATGGTAACCGCGACGATCCGATAGCGCCGACGTGGTGACGCGGCGCCCCCGGTTCAACTGTCCTACGGGGCGCTCGTCGGCGGACGATGCTTTGCCGCACGGGAGTGAGCGTCGTCGGACCTTCGTGCGACCGATCGCTCGACTCGCCAGCCGGCTCCTCCGCTATCGGATGGTCGACCGCCGGAGGCGCTTCCTCCGTCGCCAGACGTGCACCGCCAGGTAGACGACGAGGACGAGCCCGGAGTCGAGGTGCCACCTGTGGAAAGGCTTGGGGAGTGGCAACTGTGTCGGCGCACCGCGGCTCCAGTCCACGATTCCCGACACGAGCACGTTCAGGGTGAAGAAGAGGAGCAGGAGGTCCGAGACCGCAAGGCGGATCCCCCGCTCGACGAACGTCCGGGCCCGGACGATCTGGTTGGCCATGCGAGCGACGGTCCGGCGGCGCTGGGCCAGGTGTACGGCCACCAGACCGCCGAACACGAGGCCGACGTCGGTGTGGTATGCGACCCGCACGTGCAGTAGCTGCAGCGTGCCGATTGCGGCCGCGGCCGAGCACAGCAGGCCGAGATGGACCGCGAAACGGGATCGAGTGCCCCACTTCGTCCGGCGGTCGGCAGGCCGTTCGAGGGACGACCCGGCCTTGGACTCGATCACCAGGGTTCGGTACCACAGAGCATACTGAGTATCCTACAGGAAGTTCACCAGCCTGCCAAGCCGCCCACCACCAACAATGGCGCGCTCCGAGCCAGGTGTCCCGATCGAAACGAGCGCCACCAGCGGCTAGCCAGGATGGCCTCGTCGCTCGCCGCGGCGAGATTGGCCATGGCAACGTTGCGCCCGGCGCCTGATTGGCCGAAATAACCTTGCTCAATGATCGGACGCCGTGGGTGGTCTCCTTGCGAGAGCGATCAAAGACGGGTCGTCAACGGTCCCTGGACCGCCCATCCAACCGGAAGGCGGTCGCCGACAACGATGCAGCGAGTGACGAGGGTCGGGCCGTATCACCGACGCGGCCAGCCGCACTTAGTGTCCGCTTGATGTCCCAGCCTGGCCCCGAAGGGCGAATCCGGGCGATCTGCATGGGTCTGCCGGGCGTGACGGAGCGCCTGAGCCACGGCGCACCAGCGTTCTTTGCCGGTAGGCAGTTCCTTATGCTGTGGCTCTATGGCCACCACGATCACCAATTCCCTCACTTGTGGTGTGCGGCTCCACCGAACGTCCAGGATGAACTCGTCACGACGGAGCCCGACCGATTCTTCCGGCCACCGTATGTCGGGGGACGTGGCTGGCTCGGAGTTCGTCTTGACGGCGAAATCGACTGGGAAGAGATCGTGGTCATATGCGAAGAGGCCTTCCGCACGGTCGCACCGAAGAAGCTCATCGCTGCTCTTGACCTGAGTCGGGGTTGAGGGACACAGAGGCACGTACGCCAATCCTCCGCAGTCAGGGTTGCCGCCGTCGGCCGGGTTGTCGGGCAATCCCCGGCCTTAGCAGGGAGGGGAATGCTCAGCGCGCGCTCACCTGAATTGTCGTGAAACCTGGCTTGCTGCCAGCCCGCTTGATCCATTCTTGGCCGGCGGCGGATCGCGAGCGCTTTCCTTGACATGCATCATGAGGGTGGCTACGAAGGCACATGTGCTCTTGGAAGATGTGGAGGTAGGCAATGGTCGAAGTTAGAGTTCCCATCCACGGTGAGCTGCCAACCTACCTGGCAACTCCGCCGGGCCAGGGGCCGTGGCCGGGGATCGTCGTCATCCACGATGCCCTCGGGATGAACCAAGACCTGCGGAACCAGACCAACTGGTTGGCCGGCGAAGGTTATCTGGCCGTCGCACCTGACTTGTTTCATTGGGGCAAGAAGATGATTTGTCTTCGGTCCATCTTCCGCGACTTGCGTGCCCGCCAAGGAAGGGCATTCGACGAGGTCGACGCGGTGCGCACCTGGTTGGCGCACCGGGATGACTGTACGGGCCTCATCGGCGTTATCGGCTACTGCATGGGTGGCGGGTTCGCCCTGCTGCTTGCCCCGGGCCACGGGTTCTCGGCGTCGAGCGTTAACTATGGGCAGATTCCAAAGGACGCCGAGACCCTCTTGTCCGGGGCGTGTCCGATTGTCGGCAGTTTTGGCGCGAAGGATCGTACGCTTCGTGGTGCCGCGGACCGGTTGGAGCGAGCGCTCACGGCAAGCGGCGTGGCCCATGACGTGAAGGAGTACCCGGATGCCGGGCACTCGTTCCTCAACGACCACGACAGCGCTCTGTTCGCAGTGATGGGGAGGGTCATCGGTGGTGCTTACCACGAGCCCTCAGCCCAGGATGCTCGCAGGCGCATCACCTCCTTCTTCGACGAGCACCTGAGGTAGGTGGTGCCGCAGCACCAGGCAGACGAGGAAGTTCGAACCGCGACGTCGGCCGCACGACTTCGCTTACGCATTTGGCGAGCCGTTTGCGCGGATTCTGATATGGGTTCGCGAAGTGACGGCATTCATCAAATACGTGACATTCGACTGCCTGATCCACGAGGGCTATCAGCTTTCTGGTCAGAATTTACTGTCGAGAAGCTTTTTCAGATTCTGTGGAATCTTGCCAATGCTGGTCATCCCACCAGCAATGAACCGCTCGTGGAGATCGGAGCTGAGGAGGACAAAGCCATCGGAGTGGTCGACGTCGTAGGTGTAGGGAAGGTGGGACTCCCAGTCGATTCCCGGTGGCGAACCCTCAGGAACCTTTTGGTAGTAGATGCCGAAGAAGTGCCACAACGCAGCGAGCACGCTGGGTGAACCGGTCAGTAGCGGCCAACTCGATCCGGTGAGTTGAGCATACGCCGCCATGCGTTGGGGAGTGTCTCTCCCGGGGTCAACCGTGATCTCGACGATGTCCACTTTCTTCGACAGGCCCTCACTGATGATGGTTCGGTGCACGGCCAACAATGCTGCGGTCGTGATGGGGCACTCTTCCTGGCACGAAGTAAGAAAGGGGGCGAGAAGCACGACCCGTCCCTTGAACCGGCTGAGTGTTACCGGCTGACCCTCTTGATCTTCCAGGGGAAGGCTTGCGACAGCCTTTGATACGGCATTGTTCATGGTGTTGCCTATGGACGGCGACGGTGCTCCGGGGTTCGTGAACCCCGGGCACGTCAGCCCCACCTGCTGCCCCGACCAGGTACCAAGCAGCGAGGCTTACAACGAGAGTTGTGCCAATGAGGGTTGCGAGCCTCCGCAGCGTTTTTCGGTGATCGGCGATACCCAAAACATAGGCAATGGGTCTCGGCCATCGACAATCGACCAGCTAGACCCGATTTCGCCAGCCGAAAAGACAAGTGGTCCCCCGGAGACGCAAGGCCATGCAGCGAATCTCACTCGTCCGCTTAAATAAGCGGATGTCCAGCGTCGGCATCACCATCTACGGGGTTTGTGCCCTCTCATTCATGATGGCCATGTATGCCATGGAGAGCAGAGGCAAACGGTTCATCGTCCTCTTTGCTCTCGGTTGCCTGCTATCCAGTGCCTATGGGTTTCTGTCTGGGGCGTGGCCCTTCGGGGTTGTCGAGTTGATCTGGTCTGGCATCGCGTTGCGTCGCTGGCACGACGCTGCCGGTGTGGCTCACTGACTCGGCGCATGGGGGTTGTGCCTTGTTGGCGAAAGCGACGACGTCGACTTCCCGGAGACTTGTGTTGCCAATGGTTTGGTTATGAGTCGGTTATGCGTCGCCCCTCTTGCGCAACATTTTCTCAATCTCGGCGACGTCGAGTTCTTCGCTACGGATCATCTGACGAGCCAACTCTTCGAGCGATACATTCCGGCCCTCAGCCAGGGTCAATAGTTGGCGGTACAGATCAATGCCTCGGCGCTCTTGAATCAGCATCTCTTGAAGGATGTCATCGACCGATCCATGGTGTGTGCCGACCAGTTCACCGATTTTCAGCGATACGTTTCCTCCAAGCGCAGTAACTTCCTCACCGGCCTGAATGGCGTGAGCAAGAGATTGCTGGGCCTGCTCACGCATCCAATGCATTATTGGAATCCGGGCATGCCCAAATACCATGAGGGAGTACTGGGTAAAGCGTACGACACCAGCAAGCTCCAGCTCGACGATCTTGTTCAGTGTCTCTACGGTGGGTTCCAGGTCTATATCCACTATCGTGCTCCTCGTGTGTCGTTGGGTCCCTACGAAGGTTCCTCAAGCCGAAAGCCGACCTTCAGCGTGACCTGGTAATGACACACCTGCTCCTTGTCGATGTGGCCCCGGATCTCGCTGACAGTGAACCAGTCAAGGTTGCGCAGTGTCTTAGAAGCCCGAGACACCGCCCCCCGGATAGCATCATCGACGCCCTCTTTGGACGTGCCGACGATCTCCGATATCGAGTAGACGTTGTCAGCCATGCGACCTCCTTATCAAAGTGTCGAGCGTAGCGCCGCTCATGCAGAGCCGCTATGCCCAGGTTCGAGTCGACCATTCATGAGGCGACAGAGCGGTCTGGGGCCGAGTGGATGTAGCGACGACCCACCATAAGGAGGTTGTCACCGGCAACGGCCGTGCCCGTCGTCGCCTATTCGTTCAGCCAGCGAATATTATCCTTCTCCGTCACGAGATCTCGGCGGCTAAACGGCGGGGCGGGAGTTAAGTATCCCAGCACCCCCCCCGGAGGGGTCAAGCACACCGACATCAGGACTGCCCACCGCCCCGCCGACTCCGCTGGTCAGTAGGTGTCGCCTCAGGCAATGGACTGTTGCAAGCCAACAACCCGTTCGTGCAGGCCACCGGGAGCCGGCCAGACGAACGTCCCATCTACGTCGAAGCCGACACTGTCCGGCGTTGTCACAGGCTCCTTCTCTGACGCCCTTCCATTGGCCGTGCATCCGTAAAAGAGTGGGGTGCTCGTTCGTTCTGCCTCATAGGAGTCGCCCGATGGCACGTTGACTTTGTAATTTGGATCACTCTGGCACCATAGGATCTCGCCTTTGGACAACGGACTCGTTGTTCCATTGGAGGTGTCGAGCAGCGCATTTTGCCCGTCGCTCAAGGTGACCACGACGTGGGTATCGTCAAGGAAGGGCAGTCCGTTGCCGTTCATGAGCGCATCGATGTTGCGCACCGGGACCCTCCAGGTTACCGACCCAGTGTTGGCGTTAAACCCAATCAGGGCGACCGTAAGTCCCTTATACGACGGGGTCTTGTTTCGGATGGCGGGCTTAGTCGTGACGCCGCCATACTGACAGGCCACCTGCGTACTCAAGAAGTAGAGCGCCCCGCCGCAGAGGTACTCGTCATTGAGGCTCCATGTAGGGGCACCCGTCGCCAGATCGAAGCCCAATGTCTTCTCATTGGACACGTCGTATCCGTTTCCCTTTACGATCGGCTCGAACGACCCGACGTCGAGGGTTGCTGTCGGGCTAATGTCCCATCCATAGTCCGGACTGAACCCTGGCCCGAACAAGGAGGCCACCGAGGTTCGCCAGGCCTCTGTACCGCTAGGAGAGATCTGCTCGAGGGTAGGTGTGGAGGCGTCGGTCTCGTAGAGGTCTGGGCCCATCTCACGAGACGGCCCGTTGAGCAACCCCTGACCGAGTCCGGTAGTCGGATCGATCAAGAGGAGCGATGTGCTGCCGTTTTGGTTGTATCCGGGTATACAGAAGTACTTGCCTCGGGCACACTGGGAGGGAGCGTCTGATGCTATGAAGCTTCCGGGGCTGTGCCACACCACCGCCCCGGTCGTGGCGTCTATTGCCGAAAGTCGGACAAACGGGTCTTTGGAGTTCCCGGCGGGAGCGACGTCCATCACGATGTTGCCGATGGCGTCAGGGTAAAGCGCCACGCCAGGCGTGACCCCGGTGGCGGAGTACGGGTATTGCCATAGGACTCTTCCGCTCACCGGATCAACCCCGGCGAGGTGCAGATTCCGAGTCGAATCAACGTAGATCACGACCGCTAGGTTGCCAACACCGACCGGTCCGCCGACGACGTGAAGAGACGCTCCCGATTCCGGGATCGAAGCAGCCGCAGGGCGAGATGGCTCGAGCGAAACGAAGCTTGAGCTCACTCCCACCCCAAGGAACGCAATGATCCCAAGAACCTGGCGCATCCGCCTACGTGCTCCCGTTGTCCTTCGGCTCAAGACAGACACGGACGTAGCGTACGAAGGTCGACACGACTTCCGGCGAACGCTGGCCCAACGGATTCACAACACAGGTGTCGATCGGCCTGACCGAATGATGGCGCACACGTTGGCAGGCCCGATCCCATTTAGAATGGAGGCAAAGCACCCATTGGAGCGATCGGTCCGATCGGGTTGGGAACGAATGGGTTAAGAAGCCTTCCGTCGGACCGGTTTTGCAGCGGTCGTTTTCGCCGACTTCTTCGCCGCAGTGAACTTCGCTGGCGCCCGTTTGGCGGGCGCTCCGACGGGTGCTGGCTTCTTTGTCCGGGTCGGCGGTTTCTCGGTTTGGGGCTGCGCCGCAATGCTGGCCCTCAGGGCCTCCATCAGGTCGACGACCTTCGTGGCGGGCGCAGTCTTGGCGCCAGCGTTGACGATCGTCTTCCCTTGCGCCTTCTCCTCAATGAGTGCCTCTACCTTGGCACGGTGAGTGTCGTGATAGCGCTCTGGTTCCCATTCGCTTTCCATAGAGCCGATGAGGAGGTTCGCCATCTTCAACTCTTGGGCGCTCACCTCTGCAGCACCGGGCAGATTAGGCAGCTCATTGGTCGGCGAGCGCACTTCGTTGGCGAAGTACATCGTTTCGAGTGCCAGCACGTCGACCTCGGGTCGGATGGCGACCAGGTATTCCTTGTTGTGCATTACGAGGGTAGCTATGGCCACCTTGCCCGACTCTTTCATCGCCTGGCGCAACAGTCCATATGCCTTCGTGGCGGCTTCACCTTCCGGCGCCAGGTAGTAGGTCGTGTTGAAGTAGACGGGGTCTATGTCCTTGAGGTCAACAAAGTCGGTGATCTCAATGGACCGGGATTTCTCGGGTTCGGCGGCGGCCAACTCGGCCTCCGTGACCATTACGTATTCGCCTCCGCCAAGGTCGACACCCTTTACGATGTCGGCGGCCACGACCTCCTTGCCGGTGCGCTCGTTTACCTTCTTGTATCGGATTCGATCCGATGTACCACGCTCGAACTGATTGAAATGAATGCTCTTGTCCCTAGTCGCCGGGTATAGGCCGATGGGAACGTTGACCAGCCCGAAGCTCAACGAGCCCTTCCATGTCGTGCGTGGCATCCCAATAGTTTCGCCGACAAATGCCCGGATTACCAGACCCAAAATCGTGCATGGCCGTGACCTGCGGCCAACGCTGACCCAACGCTGGCCCAATACAACCACCTCGCCAGCAACCAACCCGGTGAGAGCGTTCCCACGCAAGCCGTAGAGCCAAGGCAGACCGCACCCCTCGAATCAGTGCTCGAACGAAATTTTGGCTGCTCACCGTAATGAGCGTGAAATCGACTACGTCGTTATTTGCCCTACAAGTGTTCACGCTGAATACGGAAAGGCACATGGGCAGAGACTGTCGGTGGCGGTGACAGAACGCCCACTCGGTGAGAAACTCAAGGTTTTGAGCCGAAGAAACCACATGGCTTCTCTCGGCTGCGTGCAATCAGCCCGCGGCCTTGTACCCGATCCTTGTGGTCATGGAGGCTCAGTTGACGACAAGAGTCAGCCACCTGTCGTGAGCGTCGTTGGTGGAAAACCTGCTGTCCAATGGTCCAACGGATTACCACCCAGTGGCGGCGATAATCGACCCGTTGAGATGCACGCCGGACATTCCGCCGTCGTAGGGTGCGTCACCGTAGGTGAAGACGGAGCCGCTGGCCGAGGCCACCCAATAACCTCCGCCATCTGCGGTGGTGAAAATGGTCGTAGCCGGGTCAGTCCCATCGACCGAGCCGACGGGTCCACCGAGATCGGCGGCATCGCCATAGGCGTAAACCGTGCCGTTGGCCAGGAGTATCCAGTACCCTTGGCCGTCAGTGGTGCGCACCGCCGAGGTGACGGGAGACCGTTGGGGTCCGGGTGCTCCGTAATAGGGAGCGTCTCCGAAGGTGTAGACGTGTCCAGTGGCTGTGACCAGCCAATAGCCATGACCAGTCGAATCGGGCATCACTGCCACAGCCGCCCCCGAGCACCCTCCCATACCAGGACATGAGCCCTCGAACTTGGCATCACCAAAGCTAAACACCCCCCCGTCGGAGCCCACCATGAAGTATCCGCCGCCGTCGGCGGTTGGCACCATGCCGACAATCGGAGCATCCAATCTCTTGGCACTCGCAGACCCGGCAGGGGCATAGCCAAGTCCGGGGATCGAACCGTAATAGGCCGCATTGCCAAAGGTAAAGACCCCTCCGTCCGAAGCCACCAGCCAGTAGCCCGCATCATTTGCGGTGGGAGTAATCCCGACCACGGGACGCTGGAGCTTCAACGACCCCGTCGACCCATAGAACTGCGCCGATCCGAAACTGAATATCCCCCCGTCGGATCCGACCAGCCAGTAGCCGTGATTCGGCGTGATTGTCGGGGACGTAACGATCGGAGGCGGAGTCGACGGCGGCGGCGGAGCGCTAAAGGTCACCGTTGCTGCTGGCGACGAGGTCGCGTTATACGTGGCGTCCCCAGCCTTAGTGGCAACGACGATGCAGGTGCCGGCGCTCGTCGATAGGAGTGCAGCGTAGAAGAGGGCGCAGCCCGAGGCCGTGCCGTTCGTGACGGCGTACGAGACGGCGCCCGTACCCGAGCCGCCGCTCGTCGTGAGAGCGAGCGCCGTGCCATAGACTCCGCTCGTCGAGGTGACCGTGAGCGGTGCCTGGTCCGTCTTTTCGGGCTGGCTGGTCACGTAGAACGGCTGCGGGAGGCTACCAATGTCGCCGTCGTTGCCCACCATCGTACAGTCGGTCGCATCAGCACAACTGATGCTTGCGATCGACTCCGTACCGCTCGGGAACCCAACGATCGCGGTCGGTGCTCCCCATACCCCGCCCGTCTCGGTTACGTAGCCAACGGCGCCAACGGCAGTGCAGTCAATAGGATCAACACAACTCACGGCAGTCGCGTTGATACCGGGCAGAGAATAGGTGTTCCATACCCCACCGCTCTCGATGCTGTAGGTGCCGTTACCCACTGCAGTGCAGACGTCGGCGCAACTAATAGCGTTTACAGAACTGCCACCGATAATCTTCGGTGCACCCCAAGTGCCTGTATCTGCCACCGAATAGGGCTGATCAGAACTGTCCATCCCGACTGCGTAGCAGACGTTCACCGCCACGCAGCTGACACTCGACACGGTATCAGGGATTATGGTCGACGTTGGAAGGACGTTATCTGGACCCCAAACCCCATCTATTTCAATGGCTGCGGAAGGTCCGGTTGGGCCGGGAACAGGGTTGGGAAACTCGACGTAGCCGATCGAGCCGACCGCCACGCAGTACCCAAGAGCCGGACAACTAATACCGTCCATTGCACTGCCATCTCCGACGGTGCCGGGGAACGTGGTGACTGGACCCCATGCTCCATTCGTTTCGTCTGCATAGACCGGGAGGCGCGCTCCCGCCCCACCAAACTCTCCGCTCTCACCGACTGCAACACAGTTGAGAGCAGAAGCGCAGCTAACCGAACTCCACTCTTCCTGATCCTTGAGTCCAACAGCAAACAACACGACATTGCCCCACACCCCGTTTGTCTCTGTGACGGCGATGGGTTGAGGGCCATTGCCAGCATTGGTACTTACTGCTGTGTACCCCACAGCCGTACAGTCAAGAGGGTCACTACAGCTCACTGATGTAAAGTACCCACCTTCATCGGATACAGGGACCGGGATTTGCGTCGGCGTGCCCCATACGACTGTCGCCGCTGAGGTCGGTGATCCTGAGACTACCAACGGGCTGAGAACAGCCAGCAGGAGACCGATGACTGTTAGCAGGACGATTCGCGTCCTATCGGTGCTCACTCGCCGTTGCGGACCTCCTGTGCTCAACCATCGCCCATCTGCCCCCGACTGACGCATCGTTCCGGCCCCTCATTGTAAAGATCCCCCCTGCATACCGTAGGTACGGCTAGATCGCAAGAGGCAAAGGTCCCTAAATATCGGCCGTTCTAGCCGGACTGCGGGTGTCACCCTCACCTTCTCGAAATCTTGCGGGAGAAGCGGCAGGGCGGGAGGTGAATATTCCTACGGCTTTGCGGAGGAGGATAAACACATTGGGACTCAACCTCGTCGACTCCCAAGTACATGTGGTGCCTTTGTCGATGAATTGCCCGTCGTTACGATTCCTTTTTCATGATCGAGATCCTGTTTTCAGAGAGGCATCACGACCCACAGCGAGTAATCATGCGCGAATCCATCTTGATTGCCCACCGAAACGGAGGTAATCACCGGAATGGTGATCGCCTCGATAACCGGCGAGTCAATGTTCGGCTCGCCACTCCGCACAGGTCGCCCGTAATCGTCGAGGACAACGAAACAACACCTCCGGTGTACGGGTGTCCGCTGGTGTGGTCGACCAGAGGTGGCTCGCGGGAATAACAGCCGAGTACTTGTACATCGGACGTGGCGTCGGACGTTTGCCCAGGCCCACGGGGAGAGCCGAGAGTCTCTCCCACACGAGCACAGCCAGTTCTCGATTCGATGTGGGTCAGGAGTGCCAGCGGCGGCCCACCACCCAACGTGTACAGCTCGATGTCGACCGCCTCAAAGGTGTCGCCGTGCGTGGCCGGGGAAAGGTTGGAACTGGCAGTTGGAGTAGCACACAAGGAGGCTCCATATCATCGGCAAAAATCACTCGGCATCCTTCTCGGTAGCGCCGCTGGCGGCTTGGTCATCATTGCCATCCTGGTCCGTTTCCCGCTGCGCTGGCCTAGCCACTAACGGCGTGCGTTGCGTCCAACCATCGCTAATGCTGGTCGTGAACGTGTGCAGCCGGGTGATGCTCGTAAGATGGCGCTGTTGCTGAGCCATTACGAAATGTTCTTCGCTGCGAGCGCAGGCGCATCTGCTGCCATCCTCGGCCTGCTAGTCGTGGCCGTGTCGGTCGTCAACGCCGACGATGCGGACGCCAAGACTCGAGAGAGGCGGACTGTTCTGGCCGGGAGCGCATTCCTTGCTTTGGTCGACGCCTTCTTGGTCTCGATTGTCGCGTTGACCGGAGGCGCCGCTGTCTTCGCGACATCCAACCTCGTGATGGCGATAGTCGGCTTGCTGGCCACTAGCCGCTTAATACCGCGAGCGAAGCGAGCCGGGAACTTCTCCCGTGGCTTTCCGACTCGGAGGCTGAACATCGTCTTTGCAGTCATTTCGGTCGGGGGCTTTTCAATCCAACTCGTCCTTGCCATTGCGCTCCTGGCCGACGCTCAAAGCTCTGCATTGCAGCGCGCTTTGGTGCTGGTCTTGGTGGGGTTGTTCGGGAGTGCATTGGGACGAGCATGGGAGGTCACCGGGATACAACAGCGACTGAGCCCTGAATCGACCGATCGGTAGCGATGGTGAGCGTGATCGCGTGAAATGAGCTACGCGAGTATTGGTGAGGGTCGGCGCCTGGGTGCTGGTGACGAACACCCCCGTCGTGCCGCACCCCGGCCCGGCAACGTTTGGGGTCACCCCGACGGAGCCGCGAAGTGTCGGCTCAACCAGTTCTTGCCTGAGGAACCGATCACAAGCACGTCTGCGTTCATCTCGTAGGCAACTCGGTCGAGAGCGGCCCCAGTTGACTCGTCGTCCGGGACGAGGCGCACCTCCACGTCAGGTCCGAGCACCGCCGCCGTCCGATCAAGCGCGGCTTGTCCCTTGACGGTCGATCTTTTCCAATCCCGGTCCGCCTGTTTGATCGTCGCGCCGCGTCGATCGCAGCTTCAGACCCGTCCGTTGCCATGATGATTCCGCCATTGGTGGACTCCCTTCCTTCGCAAGGTCACCGCCTCAGGCCATCCGCAACTGCCGGATACCCGACGGTCGAGGAGCGCCGGTATGAGTCACAGTCCCGTCGACTGGGGCAGCATCGTGTTGCCGCCAAGTGGCCCTGGGACCAGCTTGGCAAGCTGGTTATGATTTCGAGTGTGAGCGGACGTGTGCGGTACGCAGGGTACGGACGACGCAAGATTCTCGTGACTGACGGTCATGAGGCCGAGGCCAAGGCGGCGCAGTTGCGCAAACGCCCAAACCGGATTGGACTCTTCTTCCTCCGTGTACTGGGTTTCCGGGGTGAGGTCGCACCGCCGAAGGGTCAGGGAGGCCACACCGGGCCGTCTCACATGCACCCCGCACACCACGAGAACTCAGCCCCCGGCGAGTAGCCGTCGCACAGCAGCAACTCCATTGGGGCGCCCTGAGTGTGCCGTCATCCCGACGTTAGGGGCGTCCCCGGTCGCTCCGAGACCGGCCGATTTTCGGGGATAGCTTCGGAACGAACCCATCATTGGTATGGCCGCCACGCCGGACGGTGGTGGTTACTGGCTCACGGCCTCCGACGGCGGGGTCTTCAACTTCGGTGATGCTCCATTTGACGGAAGCGCCGGGGGACTGGGAATCACCAATGCCATCGGTATCGCAGGTAGCGCCCCTACGACCCTGCAAGCCTTCCTCAATGTCCCTGCTCTGAAGAGCGCCAAGTAAATACCTCTTACGCAGCGTTGATCAATGAACGTGAGTGGGTCCTTCAGGACCTTCCCCGATGTGATGCTGCTCGAGTGTCCCACCGAACCGGGGCGACCCCGGGCGACGTTCTGCTCGCGGATCGGGGGCACCTGCTGTCGAACGGGGGCACCCGAAATCGCACCGTGCCGCAGTTATTTCACAACGGCAGCACAGGCATTGAACGACCCGTGAGCCGGGTTGTAGCTCGTGTCGTACTGTCCGGGAGGTTCGACCCATACGTTCCCCGACGCGTCGTACTCCAGCACGTAGTAAGTCGTCTCGAACGGCTGGTCCATGAACGGACCACCATTCTTCGACGTCAGGAGCGGTGTGAAGTTGTGGATGTACGTTGAAGCACTCCAGGGGGCGGGCGGAACGGGGTTGGCATTGTTTTCCGCGTCGTAAGCGGAGACTGCGACTTCGAGAACCTTGAAGTCTGATTGGCATTGCGGAACAAGCACTGAAGCTGGAATGGACGGCTTGAGGTTGACGCTCGAAGGTCGGACGGCGACAACTCGTCCGTTTTGCGCCCCCTTTATGATCTTGATCGCCGCGCCGACCGCTTGCGCACCACCTTGGACCCCCTCGAACACTTGAGCATTATTGGAAGAGCTAATGCCCGTCATGCACTCAGTGAAGCTCTTTACCGCTGCGAGAAGGAAGTACCGATACTCCCGATCCAAGACAGGCTGGGGAGGAAACTTTCTCTCTGACGCCGAAAGAGCATCGCGCTTGAAATCATTGCAGTCTTGACGTGCAACGCTCGCCGTCGTGGATGCGTTCGCTCCATCCAATCGTTCGCCATCGGCAAGGAACTGCTCTAAGACGGGATGGCCGCTTTGCTGATACCAGTTCTTAAGTGCGGCGGAGGTTGAACTGCTCGCTGCGATCGCGGGAGGAGCGACCACGATCACATACGCCATCAGCGCGCAGAACGCGCCGACAACCGTCATCCCCTTCTTCATGGCGTTTCTCGTCTTCAGAGCGACGAATGTCATCAAGATGAGCCGCTTGAGCGTGAGCTTCCCCTTGGAAGGGAAATCCTCTGAGCCTCTAGGCAGGCCTGGCTCGCCCCCCCGATCCTGGTTGAGTTCCGTCATAGCGAGCCTTCCTCCGTCCGTCCTGTCGTGCACCCGCGAGCCGATCGTCGGTCTGCGGATCCGAGGAACATTGTCCTGATTGGCGGTAAGGCCTCAGTAGGTCAACACCGGTGCTTTCGCCAGCTAGGAAGATATCAATCGAGTTGCCCCAATGGGGGTCACGTGCCCCCAACCCGGCATCTCTACGAGCGCGAGCACGTCGTTTGCCATGGAGGAACACCATCTTGGCGGCAGCACGGTATTCCTCTCGCACTGCCCGCCCATCGTCGAACACCTGCTTCCACGCGTCGTAGCCATCACAGGTGTGTCGTTGGCTCAGCGTTGAGCCTGCGTTGGGGAGAAGTTGTGCATGTTGGCCCATACTCTGCGGGATCTGCACGAGATGGTTGGAATCTCAGGCCGAAGGGGAACGCGATGACAGATGTTCATGACCGTGTTGGCGACGACGCGACGCTGGCCCCACCACCGCCCCTTCCAATGCCGGAGACCTTTGCCAAGAGAGATCGACGTTTCGCGCCAAAGCGCCTGGTCGTCACCTTCGTGGCTGTGTTGGCCGGTGTGGTTGGTGGCACATTGGTCGCCAACGCGTTGACCAACAACAACTCGTCCAGCGACGCCGCCATGGGGAACTGGATGTCGAGCTACGGCTCGAACTACCTGGACGTATCCCACGACGTCGGCACCGTGAACGCGGCCGCCAGCACCTCCTCGCTGCGGAACGCCTGCGTCAAGTTGCAAGATGACGTTGGCAAGGCGCAGTCCTATCCGGGCATGCCGATCAGCTCGCTTGAGAGCCAGTGGTCGGTGATCCTCTCCAACCTCTCGACGACCGCGAACGACTGCGTCAAAGGCGTCGACCAGCAAAACGTGAATCTGCTCAAGACCGCCCAGAACCACATGACCAACGCTGCCCAGGCCTATCTCCAGCTCGTTAAGGCCGTCCAAAAAGTCGGGGGATAGCGCCCGGCCGCTTGCTAGCCCCTACCGCCCCTTCCGGCCAACGGCTCAAGCCCGGCGGTAGTGGTTGATGCGTGTTAGCTGCACCTAGCCCACAACCGGCTCTGCCGAATGGGGGCCCATTCGAGTGCGTCGAGGACTGCCACCGAAGTGCCTGCTACGCCCTGCTCCCGGCATGAAGAGTGTGAGAGTGCCTTCCCGTCGGAGCATCCACCAGTCACCGAGGTCTCAACATTACGGTCAGGCTTCCCTGAGCTTCGGCCTGACTCGATACCCATGCTTGCCCAGATGCGGTCTCACGTTGGTTCGTCGTCCGACACCCAGGCTCACCCGGCACCACTGGTCGGGCGGTGTGATCAGTCGTCCTGTTAGCGCAGGCCGACATCTCACGATCCCGCCGTCCCAGCGGTTGCCACCCCTTGACCGATTCAGAGGAGAAGGAGCGGCAGTGACAATCATGGTAGATACCCAGCGCGCCCTGACGGGCGGCGTCGATACGCACGCTGATGTCCACGTGGCGGCGGTGATCGACCCCGAGGGCGGCTTGCTCGGCGTGGAGTCCTTTGCCACCGACCTCGCCGGTTACAAGTTGCTCAGTGGCTGGATGTGCGCCTTTGGAGAGATCGCCCTGGTCGGGGTGGAGGGTACGGGCTCCTACGGGGCCGGCCTTGCCCGTCACCTCCGTCGAGAGGGTCTGATCGTCGTCGAGGTCGACCGGCCCAACCGCCAAGAGCGGGCCCGGGCGGGAAAGTCCGACGCACTCGATGCCATAGAGGCGGCCAGGGCGGCGTTGTCCGGACGCGCCTTCGGCGTGGCCAAGACACGCGACGGCAACGTCGAGGCCATCCGCGCCCTCATGGTGGCTCGGCGCAGCGCAGGCGAGTCTCGAACCAAGCCATCAACCAGATCCGTCAGCTCGTCTACACCGCCCCCGATGAGCTGCGGCAACGCTTCGTCGGGGTTCCCTCGTGGCGTCTGGCCGAAGGAGTCGCAATCTTGCGGGTGCACGCTGACAAAGACCCGGTGCGCATGGCGACCAAGAGCGCCCTCGCCACGCTCGGCCGCCGAGCGGTCGCGCTCGGAGAGGAAGGCAAGCACCTCGACGTCCTGATCGCCCGCTTGGTCGACAAGGTGGCCCCTGAACTCGTCGAGCTGGTGGCCTCGGCCCCGACACCGCCGCGCTCCTCCTCGTCGCTGCCGGCGACAACCCCTCACGACTGCGCAGCGAGGCCACCTGGGCCAAGCTCTGCGGCGTGGCGCCGCTCGAAGCTTCCTCGGGCAAGGTCACCCGACACCGTCTCAACCGCGGCGGCGACCGACAGGCCAACCACGCCCTCTGGCGCATCGTCCTCACCCGGATGTCATGCCACGCGCCGACCAAGGTCTACGTGGCGCGCCGCACCGCCGAGGGCAAGTCCAAAAGAGAGATCATGCGCATCCTCAAGCGCTACGTCGCCCGGGAGGTCTACCACTACCTACCCCGGGATTAGAGCTGCTCGGAGCGGCGGGTCTGGCCCACAAATTCCGGCTGCCGCGTTCACGTTGGCCTGCATACGACTTGTCGGCCCGCCGTTCCGAGCTGCACACGACTTCGTCGAAGTGATTGCGCCGATGGCCTAATAAGAGTCTGTCCTCGACATCTCGAGTGACCCGTTCATGTCGTGCCTCGTAGCATCACCAACGACACCAAACTACCCCTTGACATCCATAGGAGATTGTATTGTGGCAGGTCGACCATTGTCGTGAATCAGTGGTTACCAGTGACGACGAAGGAGTTGCAGATTATGTCCGGCGTGCCGGAATTACACCCCGGATCGGACTGTCCCAAGCAGTCGGACTATGCAAGCTCGCTCAAATTGGAAATCTTTCTGCACACAGCACCCTATTCGATGCGAATCTTCGACTCGTGGTATCACTCGCAAAACGTATGGCCATAATGAACGGCTCGCCGACCTCCTGAGGCAGGGAGAATCCGGCTTGCAGACGGCCATTGAGCGGTTTGATCCGTCGAAAGGCTTTGCCTTTTCAACATACGCAACCTGGTGGATAAAGCAGGAGATCATCCGGGGCAACGGTGGCGGCAACGCAAATGTGCGGGAACCGAGGCATTCCTTGCCATCCTCAGGTGGCACGTCCGTTACTGCATAGTTGCCGCCGGTCCGGCAGCGTTCGGGAGCACCGATAGATCGCCCCCGGTACCTTAGCGGACCGTCGCTCACGTAGCCAGCGGCTCGGAACATAGCGAGCCGCTGGCGCTGACCAATGGAGCGCTCGGGGTACTCGGCCATGGTCCAGACTTCAGCATCCGGCTCTGCAGGTTGAGTTCAGCGTTCTCGATATCACCACGCCACTGGTAGCTGGTGGACATTGACCAAGTGTCCCAGTTTTGTGGAACTGAGCCCATGACTAGCAGGTTTCGATTACAAGAAACTTATCGGAGGTAATCGCCCACCGCTCGTGATCTCGCCACTCACCGTTGATTAGAGGTGTCACTGACAAAACCGGCGTATCGGACCGGGGCACCTTCCTGGAAACTCCAGATGCCAGTATCCTTGAGAACTGTCCATCTCAAGTTGGTAAAGCGCCGGAGTTAGTCCCGGCCACAAAAGGGGAAGCGAGGATGCCCGCAAAGGTGGGGTATCTGGCGATTGACACGATTGACCCAAATGGCATTGCTCCCTTCTGGTGTGGGTTGCTCGGCGTTCACGTTGACACCACCGTCGGTGAGGGTGATTTCCTTATTCTGTCGCCCTCAGTCGAAGGCCTCATTGTCGGCTTTCAACGCGTGCCGGAGATGAAGGCCGGGAAGAACCGAGTCCACCTCGATCTCGTCGTCGATGACCTGGACGAGGCCACGGCAGAGGTTGAGAAACTTGGAGGCCGATGGTTAGAACCCGAGAACTTGAAGGCTTTCGCTGGCGTTGCATAGCAGACCCTGAGGGTAACGAGTTCGATCTCGATGTTCTCCCCGCTAACTCGTAGGGATCGGTCATGCCGCCACCACGTGAAGCGATCGTGCCCGCCGCCTGGGCGGATTTCTACGAGGAGACCCACACTCCGGCTGCGGTGCGAGTCGGTAACACTCTGCGTGTGACTGGACACACTGGAGAGACAGCCGACGGCGTGTTCTCTGACGACGCCGAGGAGCAAATCCGACAGGTTTTCGTAATATCACGTTCACTCTTGCTGAAGTCCAATCGAACTCGAGTGACGTCGTTGAGATCCACTCGTACCACGTTGGCCTCCTGAACCAGGCTGAATCCGTTCTCAAAGTCGCTGCCGAGCTCCTGGAGGACCCGTATCCAGCGTGGACCGCCGTTGAGCATCCCCCAAGAAGCATTAGTCGAGATCAGCTGCGTGGCTGTCGCCCCCGTCCTCACCGATCCGATCTAGGTCCGCACCACCCGGAACCCCTGGTCACTGAGCGACACTCACACTTCACAATCCGCACTAACCCGGAAGTGAAATACAGCAGTAAACATCTGTAAGTACGAACGAGCGCACGGTGCGAGGACACCCATGTTTACCGGTCTTGATCAGGCGGGAGACCCGGGTGGTGCCAAGCGGGGAACGACAATGACGTAATCGGCTAACCCGCTGTCCGATCACAGCGGCTAATCGGTCGTCTGCGGCACAGGGGGCAAGGCGCCCCCCGAGGGGACTAGTTGTAGTGCGGCCAGCGGATCGGGTGACGGACCAAGATCGCAATGATCACCAGCCCACCCGCCACACTACCGAGGAGGATTCCGAGCGCTTCACCGCCTGACATGATGGTGAAGGTACTACCTACTCGCCGAGGCGTCAACGGGCACCATCGACCGGGGTCGTAATAAGAACCAGACCGTTCAAAACTCCCATGCTTGTGCATGTAAGCACAAGCCCCAAAGGTCAGGAGCACAGTTGCAAATGTGGCCACTGCCGCCCAGCACGACCCCCGATGAAAACACACCAAAAAAGAGGGCGGCCAAATCGCTGCACGTCCCATTCGTAGTAGACGAGTAATAGCGAGGAGGGCCCAGCCGTGTCACACGTAGTCGCCTCGTCGTGACCACGTATGACTCCTCCCATCCTTACTGTTGCCACGGGCGATGGGTTCCCGCTTGGCCGGCCTGACACGAAAGCGCCGACCTCAAATGGTGAGTGTGGGGAAAGCCCTCTGACATCACTTGCAATCTGATCATCGTTGAGGTGAGGCGAGTGGGCGGAACGGTCGGCTAGCCCCAAAATGGGACTTAATGCCCTAGATAGTCCGGATGCCGCCAAGCGATGATGTGAACCTTGTTTTACTGAGGCACGGGGGAATGGACCGGTCGTCCGATGATTTCCGCCATGTTGGGCACAACCACAACTCCAACCACGATCCCGATACTGCCGGGTGGTACCACCACCTATAGGCAGTCGAGCACGACAACGAGCGGCGGGCTCACGGTGATCCAGAGCGGGGCCGTCATCTCTTCAGAAATCGATACCAGTCATGAAGTATCAATCGCGCTTACGAGAGGGCTCCGACGTGGAGCATCCGTCAGCCCCCCCACTTCATCGATAGGGACCAAGGAGGAGTCATGCGGTCCGCCATAGCGGTAATACTCTCGCTGACCACACTAGTTTCCGGCCACGGGGCAGACGTCAGAGGCGTTGACCTCCATGATGGCCAGGTGATCGAGGTCGGCAAGACATTTTACTACTACGGCACCATGTATGCGCCGAACCAGGCAAAAACGAACTGCACGGTTCCCTTCGTGTGGCGGGATCCGGCATCACAGTGGTGCGGCTATGGCGTGTCCACTTCCCAATCACTCAACGGTCAGTGGAGTGCGCCCAAGGCCTTGGTCGTGAGCACCACGTTCAATGACGCCGAGGATGACTTTGAGAACGCTTGCATACGCTCAGATGGTGACGGCTGCTTCGAGCCACGCATGTACGACCTCAATGGCACCTGGACCCTGTGGATGAATGTGGTGGACAATCTGGTCGACTCCGGTACTCCTGCACTGCTCACCATGCCCTGTACGGGTCCAGGTGGCCCGTGCAACGCCTCTCTGGCCCACACACCGGCGGATCTAGGCCCGTGTGCCCAAGAGGCCAGCGGGTACCAGGTGTTGACCTTCAACGGCGATATCTATTTGTACTGCGCCACCATCGGTCAGACCCTGGCCTCCATACAGCTCGACAGTACGCTCGATGGCATCCCGAATACGGCAGAGGTCAATCTGGCCGGATTAGCCAATGTCGAGTCGCCGGGAGTATTCCATGACCCAGAAATGGGCTGGGTGCTCACGTATTCAGATCCAAACTGTGGCTTTTGCATTAGCACCGGTATGGGCTTGGCATTGGCCTCAAGCCCTAATGGCCCATGGGTGGCGCCAAGTCAAAATGGATTTGGGAACGTAGACCTCGTACATGGGAGGGACGGTTCCGCAACCTCGTGTGGCGCCCAACCAGATGGGGTCGATCTACTAGGAGGCAAGGCCTACGAACAGGTTGACCTCTGGCCGGGTACCAGTAGTCAGGCCAAGGCGACCACGGATTTGGAACCATTGGTCGGCCTTATTCAGAAATCGACGAGATCGTGCTGAGTGGTCACGGCTCGAGGATCGAGATGAAGCAGAGCACTTCGAAAGCGCTCCGCTGTTTGTTCAGTGCGAACGACTGTCTCGACATTGGCGTGTGCCTGGGTGGCCGAGACCCACTCGATTGCTACGACCGAGCGCCATTTCCGTTCACGGGCCAAATCGACAAGGTGAAGGTTCGAAACACGTCATAGCTGCGCTCATCCAATGCCGACCCCGGAGTGCCTCGTTGCATGCCTCGACGGTGGCGCTTGTGGTCAGGTCAATTTGAAATCGACAACCAGTTGGTCAAGCTCAGAGAGGCGCCTGGCTAATTGTCACAGGTGGTCAGGTCCTGTGTTGGCCATCTATGGGCGGTCTGGCGCCGGGCAGCCTCCTGGAGCATGCTGCTGAGATGCGGAATCAGGCGCACCTGACCCTTATGGCGGTCCATGCCCATCCCGATGACGAGTCTTCTAGCACGGGCGGGGTTCTGGCCCGCTGCTCGGATGAGGGCATCACGACGGTGGTCGTGACCTGTACCAACGGCGAATACGGAGATGGTCCCGACCACGTCAAGCCCGGCGAGGATGGCCATGACCCGGATCAGGTCGCCAAGATCCGGCTTGCGGAGCTAAAGGTGGCGTGCCAGCACCTGGGGGTGACTCATCTCGAGACACTCGGCTACCACGACTCGGGCATGCCGGACTGGGCTTACAGGAACCACTCGCACGTGTTCTGTAACGTCCCGCTGGACGAGCCGGTGGAACAGCTGGTGGCCTTGGTGGAGCTCTATCGGCCTGACGTCATGGTCACCTACGACGATATGGATGGCCGGAACCACCCGGACCACGTGCAGGCTCATCGCATAGCGTCGGAGGCATTCCGGCGCAGCGGCATCCCGGCCAAGCTCTACTTCATCGCCCGGAGGATGCGGGACTGGGACAAGCTCCGGGAACGCATGCAGGCCGCAGGCCTCGAGGTCCCGCCCCGTCCACAAAGGATGCTCGACCCCGAGATCGTGCGGCGCATGGAGCAGGCAGAGAAACGCATCACCACGACCGTGGACACCGTATCTGTGGCCGCCCGTAAGCGGGACGCCTTGGCGGCTCACGCCAGCCAGTTGGACCATTCGTGGTGGGTCGCCTTCCCGGATGACGCCTTCGTCGAGGTCTTCGGGCAAGAGAGCTTCATAAAGGCCGAAGATCGCACCGGGGCTCCAGTACCCGAGGACGATCTTTTCGCCGGTCTGCGGTGACTCCCTTCCGCCCGCCACCGGTTATGTGTGCGGCGTTGGCTTTCTGACCGTGCTCGCGCTCTTTGTTGCATTTGTGCTGGCTGTCGATCTTAATTTTGCCGTGATCAGTGTCGGCGTGTCCGGATCATTTGGTGGGCGCACATTTGTTGCGCATTTCATTGACGCCGTCTACGTGGGAGCCGTAGGTAATTATTCACCGCAACCTTGTACCCCTAGGACTCCGCTGACTCAGCGGCGAAATGGAGTGAGAAATGGAGCGGCATCGTCAACGGGCACTTTTTTCGCCCGTACCAACTGAATAGGAGTTGATGCATTGATAGATGGTCAACTCGTCATGACCAGCTATGACCCTACCCATCATTGACGTCGCCAGTGGCGAAGGAACTCCGGCAGGTGTCGTATGAGGTCAGCGGGTCGAGTGATCGGATAATCCACTCTCGAATGCTGACTCCGAGGCTGTCTTTGGATTCGTGCGTGGCGGCTCATCCTCCGCCCCTCGTTCAATGGTGTTCATCGCTTGGAGTAACTCGAAGGCAAACATGAGCGGTGGAAGAACTTCATTTGCGTCGGGGACCTCGTCATCGAGAATGGCTTCACCAACCTTGAAGTTGAACGCCCAACGCAATGGGCATCGAGAGGAGTCCCGTCCGGCAGAGACCATAGGTTGTTCGTTCCAAAGGGTGTCTCGTCGGGGTGCCGCACCCGTTTAACATGAAGCGACGATCACGATCACCGGACATCATGAGTGTTTGGGGCTGCGAATGGTCTGAATCTCTTTCGAGAGCGAACCAGCTTCGCCAGCCGAAGTCAGTTCGCAGCTCTGATGTGATCGACGTAAGCTCCGTAGTGCTCGACGGGCGGGCGCCATACGGCTCGGGTGATGCGTGGAGCCTACTGCATGGGACCAGGGGGTTATGCGGGAGGCAGCCAACCCATAGACGTGATAGGGCCATCGGGGGTTTACGGAGGCTATGGGGTAAGGGCTATGGGCAGTAGGGGAAGGCCCTATGGGCGAAGGTTCTATGGGAAGAATTTCTCGAAGCCAACAGCATCGAATCTGCCACAGCTGTCGCCCCTACCCGCCATCGAACGGGGCACCCCGACCATCCTTCGTCGCCTGTGCGAAGGGCCTCCCCGGAGGCTCGACTTGGATAGCGATCGCGGCTCGCTCCATGCGGGTTGAGCTGTTCGCTTGGACCGTCGCCCCCTAGTTCAGTCGGGTTCCCGGGTCATTATGGTCCCTATGTCGTGCCCGGGCTCGCCATCGGGTTCGCCACCTTGCGTGCCCAGGCCGCTACGAGCTGCAACAGACCGAGATATGCGGCCAGCACGATCACTATGACCAGCAGGCCCCAGCCGGTGAAGTTACCTCCGAACACCACGATGAGCCCGGCGACGACGACACCCACGATTCGCAGGCCGTTGAGATGCTCGAGGATCCACCCTCCGGTGCGGCGGGCTCCCGACGAGCCGGCGGCGGCCTTTCCGGTGCGGTCGCCCAGCTGCCTCGCCTGAGCGGCCACCCACCGGCCGCCTTTGGCGCACGTCGATCGGATCCACACGGCGTAGCGGGCGGGGCCGACCACCCAGGCGACGAAGGCGACGAGGACGGCAATGAGGACCGTCCAGCGGAGGTCGGTCTTCAGGTACGCCAGCAGAGTGTCCCACAGGGCGCCGGCCACGCCCGTGTCCAAGTGGTGCTTGGTCGCCTGATTTACAAACGTGATCCGGCCCAGGGAGATGCCCGCCAGGATCACCACCGTGACCAGGCTGACGCCGATCGCCATCCTGAGTAATGTCTTGCGTCGCTGGACGGCGATGAGGATGCCGAGCGCCGCTAGCACCAACGAGACAACCGGTATGACCCACTTGAGCTTCACGATCAGGTTGAACCAGCCCGAGAACTTGGCGACCTCGTCCTTGGACACGACGGTCAGGCCGAGTTTGTCGCCCGTGCCCAGCACCGCCTTGAGGGGGTTGAACACCGTGATGCCCCGTGCGTTGGCCTTGTCGATCACCTGATTGATAGTGGGCGTGAGATTGAGGACGATCGCCCCACCCTTCTCGATCTTCTTTGTGAGCGCCGACTGTTTACCCGTGAGGACGTTGAGGACCGCTTCGTGAGTGTGCCGGTTGAGCAAGTCCCACAGCTGCCCGAACTTCGGGCTCTCGAAAACCTTGAGCGCAAGCCCGTACACATAGCTGTGCAGCTCGTTCACGATCGGTGTGACGATGGTCTTGGCCTTGGCGGGCAGCGCCTCCTCGACCTTGTTCTGGACGATGTGCGACGAGAAGAGCAGGTCCGTAGTCCTCGTCGCCAGGTGGTCGACGATGACCGGATTCCGGGCGAGCGGTGCCATGGTGGCGACGTACTGGTCCGTGTTGGTCACCGTGCGTATCGCCCAGACCGAGATCACCGAGATGGGGATCAAGAGCGATGCCAGGACGATGAGGATCCAGGCGGTGATCCCGCGTACCCGACGGGCGCGGGGCTTCTTCTTGGGAGTTCCCGATTGCCCAGACTCGACCGCTGCGGTGGTGCCCGGTCCCTCTTGGGAGTCCATTTCGCTCATTTGGTCACCCTCACCCACTCATGGCTTAGCCCGTCCCGTCGATCATGCCATGACGAGCCATGGTTTGCATTGAGCTGGACCCCGAGGAACGGCACAACCGGGTCCAAGATAACCCCGACGCCCTTAGCCAGCTCACCTCCATCCTCGACGCCCAGCGTGAAGCGAAGCGTCGCCTTCCGGTACACCGGAATCCCGTGTCGTAAGCGAACGAGCCAGGTGTCCCCATGGTGTGGTATGGGCACCGGACTCTCGCTAGCGAGGAGTACGGTTCGTCGAACTTAGCGCAGGCTCACGTCGCCATCCCCCTAGCCCCAACCAATCCCCGGCGTGCGTCTCGCTACCGGCAGCCGAGCGAGAATCGCTGCAGCATTGCGTGCGACCCGAGCCTGGCCCCACGAGAGGGGGGACCCACGGCAGGCACAAGTCTTGGCCACGTCCGGACTGTAGCTCTTGGAGCGGTCGCCGGTCCGGCGGACGGGGGCAGTCAAGCGCCGGAGTCGCGGGGATGGAAGGCTCGGTGTGTGATGACTCCCCTGCACCCAGATGTTGAACCTCTCGCTGTCTTACTCGGCACCTGGTCGGGGCACGGACATGGCGAGTATCCGACGATCGAGTCGTTCGACTACGAGGAGACCGTCGGCTTCTCGCATGTAGGGAAGCCATTCCTCGCCTACAGCCAGCGGACCAAGCATGCAGTCGATGGTCGCCCTCTTCACACAGAAGCGGGCTACTGGCGCATGGCACGTCCTGGCTGGGTGGAACT
Organism: uncultured Acidimicrobiaceae bacterium; assembly: GCA_963779735.1. Lineage (GTDB taxonomy): Bacteria > Actinomycetota > Acidimicrobiia > Acidimicrobiales > RAAP-2 > Bog-473. The sequence continues at coordinate 388,997 of CAVZZJ010000004.1, read as the reverse complement.
GGTTGTGTCGCACCCAACCGGCATCGCAGAAGTCTGTGAAGGAACCTTCGTCGGCTCAACCATTGAGCTCCGATCGATCATTGTTGCTTGCACTGGATCGGCCAAGGAAGTCAGGGTGATCGAACGTGATCTCTTCATTGATGGCGACACTCTTCGATACTCACTCCGAATGTCAGCCGTCGGGCACCCGCTTACTCACCACCTTTCTGCGGAGCTTCGGCGCATCGAATAGTTCAGGAGGAGGATCACCTGCACAACCGGCGTTGCAAGGCACCTCGATTGCGGGAGCTTCAGTGACCAGATGGGAGTTTGTCGCTGCGCCTAGCTATCAGTCGGCAACTCAGTTGTATCGCGCGTTGGATGCCGTTTCCGCTGCTGCTGCAAGATCGATGGGCTCCAGAACCGGCCCGAACTCCCCTCCGACGAAAGGTGCCGCTTGCTCACTGGTGACCTTTGTGCTTGTGAAATGATCCCACGGAGCCCTCCGAGGATCGCGGAACAGGTTGTCGGGAGCGGAGGCGCCAAAGACAAAAGAAATACCGATGACGGCGCTCACCACGATCGTCGGCACGAGCAAGAGGCAACAAATGCCGCTCCGGACGATTGATTTCCCCGTACGTATTGGTTGTTCATCTGACAATCGGACAACATGCAGCTTCAAGACTCGATAGCTCGGGGTCCGGCCGTGCCGCCATTCGAAAACGCTCCAGACCATCCAGCCGATTCCGAGCGTGACAACGAATAGCAGAAGGGTGAGAGCGAGAGCCTGAAGGCGCTTACCAAAGCTCGCCTCGGGCTCGTTACCAGCCATGGAGATCATGCTAATCACGTTGATCTTGTCACAAAACGAGTACTGCTTTTGCCCACCGAACCGGCGTTTTTGGGGCACGCAGGCGGTCATGACATCGGCTCCTAGAACTCGTCGATTTCCGCTCGCTCCAATGACTCATGCGAAAGGCCCCATCGAGCGATAGTCACCTCGGCAGCTGTGAAGACAGTGCGATCAGCCAGCTCCGAAGGAACAGTGCAGATATAGACGTGAATTGGCTAGGTCCTCGGCGACCAAACATCGAACCCCTAGGGACGTGCCCCGAGAATTACGCCATCCACCTCGGACCATGAACGCGGGGGGAGCGGGATGGGCGTTGAGAGGTGTGCCCGGGCATGGTCCGTCCTGTTGCCGATCTGGACTCTGTATAGAAGCGTAACTTCGGTGGGTGGCCATCCACCGTTCGGGTCGAAAGAGGTCAGCCACATGGTCTGAATATTGGCTCAGACTGCCACCGCTGCGCCGGACGGCCCATGCCTCACGACCGGGGATCGGGGGCCGTGGCATCGGCACGTAACCCATTTAGCCACGAGCAGCATGCGCCTTCTGGCGGCCAGACTGTAGCCAATGGGCAACGCGACATGGAGCGAATTCCGATGGACTCAGTCCGTCGAGTGTGAGGAAAATCGCCACGGCGCGTGCGCTCACTACTTCCGTGCCGGGAACCTGGCGAACGATGAAATACCTCAGGCTGTTCTGTGCCAGTGCCAGTGTCACGAGCGGTGTCCCGTGGCATCGACGAAATGGGTTCCGATTGAGTCATGGAGGGTTGCCTGCAACTGCCCTGGCGCAACAAGAGCCAAGGCAGAACGGCCAGCATTCGATGCAGCGTCGATGGAGCGCGGCCGGCTGGTTGTTCAGATATTCGACGAAATCCGGCTGCAAAACCTCGCGAGTAGGGATGGCCTACTGACGGAGCTGCGTCGAGCATACGAAGAACGAGGCATTGAGCCAGAACTTGGCGAAGTAGATGCCATCGCCGATACGGTCGAGACGTGGAATAGTCAGAAACACGCCAGTCGCAACAGCAGCGTCGTTCGCCGATGGATATCTGAGGTAGTAAAGGGCATAGAAAGAAACCGGGAAACCACCTAGAACGAGCTACTCCGCCTGCCCTCCCAAGGTGCGGATGGCCGCACCGCGTCCCGGCGGTATGGAGCAGGGTGTGCAGTCAATTGTTAGGGTGATTGGTATCGATGGACCGAATCGAGAGACACCCATGCCTGACGGGGAACCTAGCGAAGAACGAAATCGGCAACTGCTTGAAGAGATGTTCCGTCGCCCAAGTCCGCCGCTTCGTGCCCGCCTTAGACGGCGCAATGAAGAGGAAACGATTCCGAATCTTGCCACGTACGACGATTCGGTCGCCTGGGCCCGGTCTCACCAGGTGCGTATTCCAACAGACGGCAGATGGGTTCAAAGGATCGACCTGCGCCTTTCGGCAAGTTCACTCCCAATCCTTGCCCAGTTACTCGGAAGCGCTGACATGTCGCTGGTGCTGACCTCGAACTTTGCGCTCCGGTACAACGGTGCTCGGATCTCCTCAGATGCAACAGAGGATTCGGACCCAACATTCTATAGAGTGACCTTTCCCGACGGAAACGAGGCGACGGTCGCCGCCACGTTGACCTGATTGGCACGTTCCCGCAACGCACTCCGTCTCCATCCGAGGATTTCGCAGAACGAGCGAGCAACGACTGCCCGCCTGGCCGCACCCACGTCCGGCAGCGAGGCAGGGGAACAGTCGCACAGCCGTGCTTAGATTCATGATCGCATGCCACTGCCTGTGGATCACATCTACGATCAGGAGCGGGCCAAACGGGACGATCGTAGGGCCGTGACAGTCCTTCTTTCGAGCGCCACACGGACCCGTCCGTAATCGTTTCGCGATGAAATTCGACGTCATCGTTGTTGGCGGGGGATCTGCCGGTTGCACTCTTGCATCTCGCCTGAGCGAGGACCCTGATCGCAATATCCTGCTGATCGAGGCAGGGCCCGACCACCCAGACGCCGCCACCCTTCCAGCGGACATCCTGGATGCTTCTCAACCTCGGTCGAGCACGACTGGGGTTACACCGCTGATGACGAGCTCGACCGAGGGATCTCGGTGCCCCGCGCTCGGTTCATGGGGGGTTGTTCAGCCACGAACGCATGCTTCGCTCAGCGAGGTGCCGCCCAAGACTACGACGGTTGGGTTGCGTTGGGCATTCCTGGTTGGACGTTCGCAGACGTCCTCGAAGACTTCCGGCGATTGGAGAGCGACGCCGATTTCTCTGGTGAGTGGCATGGTTCGGACGGGCCCATTCCTGTTCGCCGACACCCGAGAAGCGAACTGAACGCAATCCAGGAGGCGTTCATCGACGGCGCCACGGCAGCAGGGCACGCCTACGCTGAGGACCACAATCAACCGGGCGCGGTCGGTGTTGGACCGTCGCCTCGCACCGCGAGGGACGGGATTCGGATGAGCACGGCGATGACGTACCTCGCTCAGGCTCGTGGCAGGGCGAATCTCTCGATCAGGCCGGAGACCAGGTTGCCTCCATCGAGTGCGAGGGTACCCGCGCTACGGGAGTCAGGCTGGGCGACGGAACCCTTGTCGAAGCGGACAGAGTGGTGCTCGCCGCTGGGACCTATGCCAGTCCTGCCATTCTCACTTGTTCGGGCATTGGCCCTGTTGGCGAACTGCAGAGGCTGGGCATTCGACCGGTCCTCGAACTCCCCGGAGTAGGGGCGAATCTCTCCGATCATGCGCTGCTCTCCATCGAGCTACCCACCCGACCGTCTCCGAGCCCCAGTCGCTTCGGAGTCCATGCCACCTTGCACTCAACGATCGCGGATCCTGACGACCCACCTGATCTGATGATGTTCACGGCCGGTCCGTTCGATGTCGACACTGAGCAGATTTCGAGTGGAGCAGCGTTCGGAATTGTGGTCGGGCTCATGGCACCTCGGTCTCGGGGATGGGTTCGATTGACCACGAGTGATCTGACTGATCCGCCTTGGATCCACCTCGGCCACCTGACCGACCCCGAAGATCTCGATGCGATCCTCGATGGGACCACGGAGGCAAGGCGGATCGCGATCAGCAGCCCTGTTGCCTCCATCGTTACCGGCGCGGAACTCTCTCCAGGACCGGCCGTGCCAGCCGGTGATCGCCAGGCACTCGCATCATGGGCATTGGCGTCGGTCTCGACCTTCCATCATCCTGTTGGCACGTGCGCCATGGGGCCAGCACCCGAGAAGGGCGCTGTCACCGATGCACAAGGGTCGGTCCATGGCATCGAAGGGTTGACCGTCGCCGACGCTTCGATCATGCCGACCGTCCCGACCGGGACACCCAACCTTCCGACCATCATGGTCGCAGAGCACATTGCACAGTGGCTGCGAACTTCATGACCTGAGGGTCTCGGCCGCATGAGTGCAATCGAGCACAGGTCAGGAGCCTCGGCGAGTGCAGCGGAACTTCGGGCCTCCCCGCGGAGCGGGCAATCTCAGAGGCAGCTGCTTGCCCCACCTCATTGTTCTGGGGCACCCTCACTGATTGGTGCAGGTCGATCAAGCCAGTACAGCCTGCGGCCTGTTAAGAGTTGGGTGCTCCTTCCCGAGAAACACCTACTCCGACCTTTCGCTATTCATGAAAGCCTTCACGCTCTGCATCGTGTCCATGAACTGTGCTGGAAAGATAATCGTACTGTTATGTTCTCCTGCTACATCCGCGAGCACTTGAAGGTTACGGAGCTGCAACGCTATAGGATGTTGGGCGATAATGTCCGCAGCTTCACCCAATTTGGTGGCGGATAATTGCTCCCCTTCGGCTGCGATTATTTTCGCACGCTTCTCACGTTCCGCTTCGGCCTGTTTTGCCATGGCTCGCTGCAGTGTCTCTGGCAACTCGATGTTCTTTACCTCGACAGTGCTGATGTAGACACCCCATTCCTCGGTGATTGTCGCCAGGATGTCCTTGATCTTTTCGTTGATGACCCCCGTTTCACTGAGCACATCATCCAACCTGCTTTGGCCAATAACATTCCGAACAGTAGTCTGGGCGATCTGGTATGTTGCGTCATGCTTCTTCTCAATCTCGACGATAGATTTAACGGGGTCGGTGATTCGGTAATACGCAACCGCAGCCACATCAATTGATACATTGTCAAGGGTGATTATCTTCTGGCTATCGACCGGAAGTGTCACAATTCGCGTGCTGACCTTACGGAGCCTGTCGCAGAATGGGATGGTAAATCGTAGCCCTGGCTCCTTGATGTTGGGTCGGACGCGCCCGAGGCGGAAGACGACCCCACGTTCCCACTGTTTTACAACATTAATGCCGAAAAAACTCATATCTAATTGGTCCAATCCGGGCTGGCGAAGAGAGTGGAGAGCTGCTCTGGCGGCAATGATGCTTACACACTCGCTACGACAATTCGTGGATTGAAGCGCGCATTGACCGTCAAATTCGGAGACGGCAAATTCTGCATGGGGACTCGGCATCTTTGCGTGTTGGACGGGTGCCTCCGTCGTGCCGCACATAGGCGGTCCCACTGTCCCTGTTGATCCTGACATTCAGGCAGGGCGCTGAGGCCTCAGCAAGGACGTTGAATGGTACGGGCGGCGCAACGAAGCTGAGGTGCCAAGGTGGGCAGCAGCCCTCTGTAGCGTTGTTTGCACTCTCAAGGTGAGAGCGCTAAACGGAGGCCATGTCGATGGAACCAGCCGACACGTCGAAGGTGGACGAGGTGCTGCTGGCTGATCACTGGCTCAAGGTCAAGGAAGGGTCATTCAGGACCTATATACACGGCGCCATCCGTACTCCCACGTCCGATCGGGAAGAGCCACTTGAGTGGTACTCGTTCGAGGATATCGAGGGTAAAAAGCACAATGGGCTGAAGTCCTGGATTCAAAACTTTCGGGTTTAGGGACTGAAACCCTGGCAGGCAACCTTTTCCAGAAGGGTGGTGTTCGGATCATGGGGTGGTCGATATTCAAGCCGCACCCCGACCCGGCAGCGAACTGAGTCACTTGTAATTCGGGCTTGCATTGGCGTGGCACGCCACATGTGCGTCGGAAGGTCGTCCTTCGAAGTTGTCCCCGGTGACCTCTACGTTCACCGACTGTCGGGATTTCCCGTCACTCGGTTCAGCCTGTGAACTCACTCCGGCAACTATCGACGTCGCTCCTACCTGCTGGCCCGAATGGGACACGGCGACGTGGCAATGAAGGTACAGCTCGGTCGGTTGCAGAGCCAATAACGGTGAAGTCGACCTTCTCAGCAGGTATGCCATGGTTAGAGAGTTGCGGGTTGTACGGCTTGAGAGTTGGCGTAACGGATGTCACCTTTACCTTCAGTGACGCTGGTGTCGAGCGTGGTGTCGCTGCCGGGGTGGCGCTGCTGCAGCCGAGTGCAATGACTCCACTTACCACCGACACCGGTACCACCAACCACGGCCTCATCGCACTCAGGATGGTAACTGAGAGCACCAAGGGGGAGGACGTCGCCCCTGTCCCCGAGGTGCCGTTTGAGGCGGGTTAGATATCCCACGGCTTGAAAAGTCAAGCCGCTCTCGCAAATTCGTTCTCGGGGCGATGCCCCCAGGCAATGGATTCGTCGTAGGTGACGTGATGGGTGAGGCAGCCGTGGAGGATGCCGACGAGGCAGTTGCCCAGTGCCCGTAGCACCTGGTGGTGCCCTTCTCCCGCTGCCCTTCGGGCGTCGTAGTAGGCGCGGGCACCCGGCGAGGCGCTGAGGGAGGCGAAGGCCCACAGGTAGATGGCGTCGCCCAGCCGGCGGTTGCGCACGTAGCGGGCGAGCACCAACTTCTTGGTGCCAGAAGCCCGGGTGATGGGCGACGTGCCGGCGTAGTTCTTGCGAGACTTGGCATCGGCATAGCGGTTCGGCTCGTCGCCGAACTCGCCGAGCACCCGGGCGCCGAGGATGGTCCCGAGTCCTGGCAGGGAACGGACCACTTCGGCGTCTGGGTGTGCATCAAAATTCGAGTCGAGCTCCTCGGCCAGGTGGCCGATCTGGGTGACCATCTCCGCGATCACCGCCACGCTGGCCGCGACCGAAGCTCCCATGGCGGCTTCGACCGCCGGAGCTGCGGCGAGCTGCTCGGAGCGCAGCGCCGCTTGGATCTCGGCCGCTCGTTCGTCGACCCGCCGCTGGCGTCCGCCGCGGCGCAGCGCGGCCGCGATCTTGGGTCGCGACAGAGAGGCGCCGAGAGTGGGCGTCGGGGCGATGCGCATCACTTCGAGGGCATCGCCGCTGGTCAGGTCGTCAAAGGCCAGCAGGGCAGCGGGATAGAACTCGCGCAGCGTCGAACGCAGTCCGTTAGCTTGGCGCCCCTTGGACCACACCATGGACTGGTGCGCCCGGGCCAACACCTTGATCGCCTCGACCTCGTCGGTGTCGGCCGCCACCAGCCGGTGATGGTGGCGATCCGTGCGCACCATGTCGGAGAGCACCTGGGCGTCGCCGGCGTCGGACTTGGCGCCGCTGGTCGAATGGCGGTCCCGATAGCGCGACGTCGACATCGGGTTGACCGCGTAGACCCCGTAGCCGGCGGCCACCAAGGCGCTGACGAAGAGCCCTCGGTCGGTCTCGATCCCAATCACCACCTCGGAGGGATCCTCTGCCTGCGCGCCGACGAGCTCATGGAAGCGGGCGATGCCCTCCACCCCCTCGGGCAGGCGGGCCTTGGACAGTCGACGGCCCTCCTCGTCGGCCACGTGCACGTCGTGGTGGGCTTCAGCCCAGTCCACGCCAACAAAGATCATCTGCTTGCCACCTTTCGCTCGTCGGACCCGCTTCTCTGAGCCTCGAGGTGGCCAGCAGCCCGCTAATGCAATCAGTGCTCGCGGCACGACATCCCACCAGCCGTCACGGCAACCTCACCGACCACAGGGGCACGATCTAACCCTAAGGCTCGAGGCCCGGCTGGCTTCAGTGCTCACTTGTGGCAGGCTCGGAACCAGCCTCACCCGTCTTTCAGGCGAGGTGGTCGACCCCCATTAGCTGTAAACGAACTCGGCGCAAGAGGATAGTTCGATCGGTCCTCTGCGCGGCGGTGCTAGTGGTTCAGGCGCTTCCGTCAGCCAACGACGATCGTCGCCGTCCACGAAGCGGCGACACACACGGCGAGGAGGAGTGCCACCGCGACCCGGTCGGCATCGAGCTTCTGTGACCGACGAATTGGGTTCTCCAGTCGGTGATACGAGCAGATCGCGCACACTACGGTGCCGCCGATTGCGAGCAGGCGCCAATCCACGCTGCTCAACCAAGAGGGGGCTTCCTTGGCCAGCTCTAGCAACGGAAAATGAAAAAGGTAGAGCGAAAACGAGATGTCACCTACGTAGCCGAGGGGTCGGGTCGACAGCAGCCACGACGCGACGGTGCGGCCACCGCCGACTCCCGCCCAGATGAGCGCCGCTGTCGCGACACACGGAAGCCAGGCGCGCCAGCCCGGGTAGACACTGGCCGAGTTCAACGTGGTTAAGGCCACGACCAAAAGCGCCACGCCAAGTCCCGCGGCCAGGCGCTCGAGCCATACGAATCGAATGGGCCGGCTGCTTGCCACTGTGGCGAGTAAGCAACCCAAACCGAGTTCCCAGAATCTGGTGAACGGCGAGTAATAGGCGGCGACGGGATCTCCCGCTGACAGGTGGATCGACCACCAGGCGGAAACCGCAACACCCGCGGTGAGCGTGACTGCCAAGGTCCGGTGCAGATAGCGCGGATCGACAAACCGGGCAATCGAAAAGACGACGACCGGCCAGACGATGTAGAACTGCTCCTCTACTGCAAGTGACCAGAAGTGTGTCACCAGCGAGGGGTGTATACCAGGTACGAAGTAGTTGCTCCCGGTGGAGACGAGGCGGAAGTTGGCGGCGAACAGTGACGCCCAACGAACGTCCCCGGGCAACAGCGGGTTCATTCGAGCGCCGAGCAACAGTCCGGCCGCCACCATGGTGACGACGAGGGTTGCGGTAGCAGCTGGCACGATACGGCGAATGCGTCGGGAGTAGAAGTCCGCCAGCCCCCGGCGAGCACCTTTGGGAGCCTCTCGCAACAACAGCCGGGTGATGACATACCCGCTGATGACGAAGAAGACGTCGACGCCGACGAAACCTCCGCTGAAGCCTGGAGCCCCGGCATGGTTGGCGATGACCAACACCACTGCCAAGGCTCGGAGTCCCTGGATGTCCTGGCGACGTTCGTTCTGGGAGGATGCGGCCTGTTCCGCCTCGGAGTCGGCCTGGGCCGGCGTCCTCGGGAGCTCGGGCACGGTGGAAAGATGATCCGCTTCCATATTGGAACCTCCGAGCGAAATGGCCGTATGAGGGATTCCCGAGGTCGGCGGTCACCAGTCGGTGATCACCGCGGGTTTCGTGGGGGCGAGCCGCACGTGGAAGATCGAAGCGATCTCGTCGATCACATAGGTCGCGATCACATCCTCGCCGGTGAACGAGTAGTGGATGCCGTCAGATTCTCGAAGGTTCTCAGGGATGCCATTGACGTCCGCCACCGGTTGATAGGCACCCTGTTCGGAGAAGAGCTGCCAGGTGGAGACGAAGACCGCATTGGGATCGGCGCGCACTCCTTGCTGGTACAGCGAGTTCAAGATCTCCATGCCCTGGCTGTAGTCGGGATCTTCCATTACGGGCATCCCGACCCACATCACCAGAGCGCCGCTCGCCGCGGCCTCCCTGATCAGTTGCCGTACCCGGGTCAGATAGGCGACCGTCCAGGCGGACGAGGGGAACTGGACCGCGGAGCCGTCGACTTCCATACCCTGCTCATCGTTGCCCCCGAGGCAGATGAGCACGAGCTGCGGATGGTAGAGACCCAGGTCGGTCTCCAGCTCGGTCGGCCAGTCGTAGTACCCGGCGTTCGCGAGCCCGGTCGCCGACTTGTCGAGCTGCACCAGGTTGAGGCTGGAGCCCGACGGAAGCTCGCGGGCCAGACCCCACCCGAGGTCGTTTCCCAACGAGTCACCGATCTCCAGCACCGTGCAAGAACCGACCGGCAACACCGGGGCGCCGGCGCTGAGCGACAGCTGGCAGCCCCCGAACTCCCTGACCACGTTGGCCGAGGCTGGACTAGCCACGTGCGGTACCGGTGTTTGCACCGGGGCCTGGCGGTGTCTTGTCTGCGCCAGCGGAGACAAGGTGGTCGATGCACGCACCACCGTCACGACGACCGAGGTCGTGGCCAATAAGACGAGCAACCCCGAGAGCGCGATTCGTAACGTGTGGTTCGCGGTGCGCCCCGGCCTTGGGCCGTCCGCAAGCTCCTCCTCGAACCCAATGGCGTTCCCGTCCATGACGCTCCCTGACGCCCCGACCAGAGGCCTTGAATGCTCCCACCCCTGTTCCACGCTGGGGACGGCTGCGGGGTTGACAGGGAGATGAGTGAGCGGCCGAATAAATGTTCGTCTGGAAGCAAGGGCCGGAGAGCCATGGCACATTCAGGGTCGATCGCCGGCTCGGACTTTGGGGTCGGCGAGCTGGGCGAGCAAGAGCCGTCCGGAACCCAGCGAGGTGACATTTTTGCCGCCTATCTAGGTTGTCCCATGGTGGCACCTGGTCCCGGCGTATTGGGGCAGGGGCGAACCTACAGAACTACGATTGCCAGCGTGTACTGCCCGAAATGCGGCGAATCGATGATGGTGATCGAGGATCGTTGGGAGTGTCCGGTCGGGGAAATGCGCCTGTCAGAAAAGATGCAGGGGTTGATCGATGATTGGTCCTCAGCCCCTCCGGTGTCCGAGGACCAGTTGAGGAAACTGACGTTCCGAATCGGCGGCGACTGGTGGTGCCCATTCGACGGAGAAAAGGTGAATTGGTCGGATCAATATCCGTCCTGCCCTAGTTGCGGACGCACTCTGACCATGGCTGAGATTCACCCGTTGGTCGAGCTACATCCCCACAAGGGCTAGCCCAAACGTCCCTGGCCCGATCGATGACCATGCCCTCCACCCGGCGAACGAGGTGCCCCAGCTCTAGTGGATCGCTACTCAATCGGTCGTGGTGCCTGAGGGTGGACGGTTTCTCCTCGGGCCAGCATTCCGACGAACTGTTCGATGCGCCGAGTCCTGGTGTCGGCGCTCTTTGCGCTACCGATTCGGTAGAGGACGGAGTACCGATTCGCCCTGGTGAGAATCTCGAACATCGCCTGGGCCTTGGGATTGGCACGTAGGGCGTTCGCAAAGTCCTCTGGAATTTCCATATTGGCTTGTCCGGCATAGGCCGCATCCCATCGACCATCCTCTCTTGCTTGACGTACCTGCTCATCGCCAGACGGATGCATCCGGCCCGAAGCGGTCAGCATCTCAACGATGGCGGCGTTCCGTTGAGACCAGGGACTCCTGGGTGTGCGGGGCGTGAAGCGTCGACGGAACGTTGCCGGGTCACGACGTCCGAGTTGCCCATCAATCCAGCCAAAGCAGATGGCCTCTTCGAGGGCCTGGTCATATGTGAGCGTTGTCGGATGGGTCGTGCCTTTTTTAGCCAGGACGAGCCAGACGCCCGGCGACTCGGTGTGCTGGGCACTCAACCACGCTCGCCATTCTGCGGCATTAGCAACCACCAACTCTGGCAGATCCACGGTTCAACGGTATCCCTGAGCCCGATTGGCGTTTAGGGGCACCTCGGACGTTCGACCTCACGACTTGACGCGCGGGGATCGTAGCGTATGATTTCACTAGCTAGCTAGTGAAATCGAGGTCTGATGATCGAGTTCTATCTGGATCAGAAGTCAGGCGTGACGCCTTACCTGCAACTTGTCCAGCAGGTCCGGCGCGCCGTCAAGCTGGGCCTCCTGCACGACGGCGACCAGCTCCCGACCGTCAAAGACGTCGTCGGGAAGATCGCCATCAATCCCAACACGGTGTCCAAGGCCTATCGAGAGCTCGAGCACCAGGGACTGGTCGTCCCCCGCACCGGGGTCGGGACGTTCGTCGCCGTTGCCCCGAGTGATGGACCCCCTGCGACGCTCCGACCGTTACGACGAGATCTTGAGCGCTGGATCGCACGGGCTCGTGATGCAGGTCTCGATGACGAGGGCATCGAAGCACTGTTCATCGAGTCCTTTCGGGATGCCTCCTCAGTAGTCGCACCGTGACCGCTGTCCTTGAGGCGACCGATCTCGGCAAGAGGTACCGCCACAAGTGGGCGCTCAGTGACTGCACATTGAGCATCCCTCAAGGTCACGTCGTGGGGCTTGTCGGACCGAACGGGTCTGGAAAGTCGACGTTGCTGAACCTTGCAGCCGGGCTCTTGGCGCCCAGTGCAGGCAGACTCGATGTGCTGGGAGGAACTCCGGCACGTGATGCCACCGCCCTTGGTCGCGTGGGCTTCGTGGCGCAGGAACCCCCCGTGTATTCCGCGTTCAGTGTCCGCGACCATCTTCGCCTGGGCGCCCATCTCAATCCCCGCTGGGACGCCGAACTGGCCGAGAACCGTGTCGACGACCTCGGTCTCGATCCGAGGCAACGAGCAGGGAAACTCTCTGGGGGTCAGCGCGCCCAGCTGGCGCTCACCTTGGCAATCGCCAAGCGTCCAGAGCTTCTGCTCCTGGACGAGCCTGTTGCCAGCCTGGATCCCCTCGCTCGTCGTGAGTTCCTCCAAATTCTCATGGAGACTGTCGCAGACCAGGACGTCAGCATCGTGCTGTCGTCCCACCTCGTCTCCGACATCGAACGGGTCTGCGACTACCTTATTGTTCTGGCCGACTCACGGGTCCAACTCGCAGGTGACGTCGATGAACTCGTGACCACTCATCACCGGCTCATCGGCGCCCGCTGCGATCCCGACGGCTACCCGGGCAATCAAGAGGTGATCGACGCAGGCCACACCGACCGACAGAGCAGCTTGATCGTGCGGAGCGATGGCCCTGTGCTGGAAGAGGCATGGACCATCGAGCCGGTCAGCCTCGAAGACCTCGTCCTGGCCTACATGGCCCGTGGGAAGCGTCGGCGCTCCGGCCACCACATCGATGGAGAGGTGACGGCATGATTTGGCTGGTTTGGCGGCAGTTCCGGACCCAGGCGCTCGTCGTCGCCGGACTGCTCGTTGTCTTGGCCATCGCTCTCGCGATTAATGGAACTTATCTCCTCCACCTCTACGACACGACCGTGGCCAACTGTGCCCAACACAACGACTGCTCGTCAGCCAGGGCGCTCTTCCAGGCTCGGGCGAAGTGGCACGCCGGTTTGAATCTCTTGATGTTGGCAGTCCCGGCCCTCCTCGGCGCCTTCTGGGGCGCACCGCTCATCGCCCGAGAGCTCGAGACACGGACGAACCTTCTCGCCTGGACCCAGAGCGTGACCAGGTCGCGCTGGTTCCTGGTCAAAGTCGCCGTCACGGCAGTGGCGAGCGTGATCACCGCGGGCCTGCTGAGCCTCATGGTCACCTGGTGGGCCTCGCCTCATGACCGCCTCGTTGACTCCCCTTACTCGCTCTTCGATCAGCGAGACATCGTCCCGATTGCCTACGCGCTCTTCGCGTTCGCGCTGGGGGTCGCCCTGGGGGCGATCATCCGTCGGACGCTTCCTGCCATGGCCGTAACAATCGCGGGCTATGCGGTTGTGCGCTACCTGGTGACCGAGTACGTCCGGCCGAACCTGATTGCGCCACTTAGGGCGAGCTTGCCGTTCGGACTCCGATTGACCGGCACCGGCGTTGAGGCCACCATCGGACCTCCGCAGCCCAATGACTGGGTGCTTTCGAATCAGATCGCGACTGGCACGGGGAAGCTTGTAGGTGAGAACTGGGAGAATTTGGGCGGATTCAACCTGAAGGGCAATGGAACGGCGGTATTCGTCGGAGTAGGCCGATGCCCGAACCGGATCCCCGTGTCTACCGGATCCCACCGGCACGCCATCCCGGCGACCCAAGCTGCCCTTCAGCGCTGCATCGACAGCTTTCACCTGCGCCAAGTGATCAGCTACCAGCCGTCAAGCCGCTACTGGCCGCTGCAGTGGTCCGAGGCGGCAATCTTCGTTGGCGGTGCCCTTGCCCTAATTGCCCTGAGCCTTTGGTGGGTCCGCAAGCGAATCGCTTGATCCCGTGGCGTTGAGCTCGGGACGGTGGCCACTCCCCGAGCCGGGGGCATCCCCGATGTGCCTGCTTTTCTCTTGTCTGCTTGACGAAAGAGATGGCGGGAGTAACAACCCGAACTACCCAATCGGCCCTCCAGCGAACATTAAATGCCGCCCTGGCAACGTGCCAGAGTCGCACGGACAAACGCCATCCCCTCATCCCCTCCGCCCCTCGCCCCGCCCCTCGGGTGGCTCTGGGCTCCGGGCCCCGGTCGCCCTGCCCCGGTCCCGGCCCCTCGCTGCTCCCCGGTCGGTCGGGGGGGGCGTGGCGGTTTTGGCCCGTCTCGCTGCCGTGGCCCCTCTCTCCCACCTGGGTTTCCCACGGGATAGGAGATAGAGGCCGCCGGAACGCCGGATTCGCGGAATCACGCCGCTCGCTTGGGTCCACTCCAAGGGGTGTCCACTCCAAGGGAGAAGGCAAGGCGGGGCACCCAGAACGGCACCAAACCGCCACGCACGACCCCGACGACCGCCACGGCCGTAGCCAGACGGCCGGACCCCACCCGAAAGACCGGACGGGACCGGGAGGCGGGGCGGGGCAACGGGCAGAGGGGGGCGCTTTGCCTACTTGCTGGGCCGGTGAAGGTCGGTCACCTCATGCCACCCACTGACCGTCTCGGCATACACGTACGCGCCGTAACTCCCAGGAGGAGCGCAGTCCACGGCTTGGCTGGGCCCCCCGTTGATACTCATCTCTGAGCAGCCGGTGTCGCCGTCGGTGCCGATCACGATGGTGGTGCCCGAGATGGCGACCGCTGTGCCGAAGTCGGAGTTGGGAATCGTGCCGGAGGGGTTGAGCTCGGCGACCTGCTTCCAGCTGCCGGCCGACTTGGCGAAGACGTAGGCCGTCCCGCGCAGTCCCTCGCTGTAGTCTGCACCGACCAAAATATTGGAACCCGAGATACCGACGGCAGAACCGAACTGGTCGCCTACAGCCGTATTCAAGCCTTGCAGCTCGGCCGTCTTGTGCCCACCCGGTCGCCGTCTTGGTGAACACATAGACCTGCCCGCGCGCCTTGGCGTAAGTGGGGTCGCCGACCACGATGGTGTTGCCCGAAATGGCCACCGGAGCGCCGAAGGTATCTTTTCGGCCGTCGTCCGGGTCAACCAGTTCGGCGGCCTGGTCCCAACCCGTTGACCCATCGAAATAAACGTAGGCTCGGCCTTGCCCTGAGGCGCCATAAAGGTCGCCGACCACCATGGTGTTGCCGGAAATGGCCGCGGAACTGCCGAAGATGCTGTACCGGCGGATGTCCGGGTCACCCAGCTCGGCCGTCTTTGCCCACCCGGTCGGCCCATCGGTGAACACGAAGAGCTGGCCGGAGTTCGAGGGCTTGCTATCTGCAGTCGCCACCAAAGTGGCACCTGAGAGGGCGACCGAATAGCCGAAATACGACTCATCGTCCCCAGCGGGGCTCTTCAAAGCGGCAGTGATGTGCCAACCGTGTTCGCCTTGCGCGTACACGTACCGCGCGCCCGCTGTAGGTGCCGACGGCGAGGTTCGGCCCCGATCCTGCAAGAGTGATGCCGAAGCCGTTGGAACCCGACTGCTCGCCGGAGAGCTGCCAGCCGAGGCCAGCGCGGTCAGACTCGTACGCGTAGCCACGGTTGTTGTGATCCTCGTCGCCGACGACGATTGTGTTGCCCGCTATAGCGACGCTTTCGCCGAAGGCATCGGTGCCGAGTGTGGTGTCAGTCAGATTGCTGTCGGCCATCGAGCCTTTGGCAATAGAGGTCCTTGACGGAACCGTACGTGCCGATGCCGAAGTCATTAGGGCGAATGTCGACGCCACCAAGAGGAGTGCGCTGACCGTCCTCTTTGGTGCCACGCCCATCCCTTCTCGCTGATCGAACGTCGGGCGTTCACCCTACGCCGGAACGTCCTTCCCGAGGTAGCCCAGTTCGGACTTGGGCGTCGCTGATTTGCACCATAGATGGCGAGGGCTTGAGGCTTCGATCCGGTGCAGGTGGGTTCTCAGGCGAATCGAGCGCCTGGTTCAACGTCCAAGATCTCATCGATTTCGCATCAGCGTCGCCGATTTATCCCCTGACCGCAGAGACGAGTCGACCGCGCACAGAATCAGCTCACCCCGTTCAGCGTGCCCGTGCCTCCCACACCGACCACCTCCACTGGCACGTCACTGTAGGTAGTGGTCCCGTTCCCGAGTTCGCCATCACCGTTGTACCCCCAGCAGTCCACACCGCCGGAGGTAAGCACGGCGCAATAGCTGTCGCCGTCGTTGTTGTAGTGGTCGCTACTCAGGCTCGCCACACCAGACAGCGTGCCCGTGCCACCCAAACCGACCACGGCCACCGGCACCACGCTGTCGGAAGCCAGGCTTCCGTTCCCCAGTTCGCCGTCAGCGTTGGAACCCCAGCAGTCCACACCGCCGGAGGTAAGCACGGCGCAATAGCCCACGTCATAGTCGCTACTGCTCAGGCTCGCTACCCCGGTCAGCGTGCCCGTGCCACCCACACCGGGCACGCTGACCGGCACGTCGCTGGTATCCCCGCTTCCGTTCCCCAGTTCGCCGTCAGCGTTGAACCCCCAGCAGTCCACACCGCCCGAGGTAAGCAGCGCGCAATAGCTGGAGTCGTCATTGCTAATCAGGCTCGCCACACCAGACAGCGTGCCCGTGCCACCCAAACCGACCACGGCCACCGGCACGTCGCTGTAGGTGAGGGTCCCGTTCCCGAGGTCCCCCCAACTGTTTACCCCCCAGCAGTCCACACCGCCGGAGGTGAGCAACGCGCAATAGCCGCCGTCGCCACTCAGACTTGCAACACCAGAGAGCGTGCCCGTGCCACCCAAACCGACCACCGCCACCGGCACGTCGGCGTAGATGGTGGTCCCGTTCCCGAGTTCACCGATAAGGTTGAACCCCCAGCAGTCCACACCGCCCGAGGTAAGCACGGCGCAATAGCTGCCGTTGTTGTAGGGGTCGCTACTCAGGCTCGCCACACCAGACAGCGTGCCCGTGCCACCCAAACCGACCACGGCCACCGGCACGTCGCTGTCGGGATTAGTCGGCCCGTTCCCGAGGTTTTGCCCCCAGCAGTCCACACCGCCGGAGGTGAGCACGGCGCAATAGTCGTAGTCGTCGTCGCTACTCAGGCTCGTAACACCAAAGAGCGTGCCCGTGCCACCCAAGCCGACCACGGCCACCGGCACGTCGCTCTCCGTGGTGGTCCCGTTCCCGAGGTCCCCCCAGGTGTTTGCCCCCCAGCAGTCCACACCGCCCGAGGTAAGCAACGCGCAATAGCCGTCTTCATCATCGCTACTGCTCAGGCTCGCTACCCCGGTCAGCGTGCCCGTGCCACCCAAGCCGACCACCGCCACCGGCACGTCGGTGTCGGTGGTGGTCCCGTTCCCCAGTTCGCCCTTACCGTTTTCCCCCCAGCAGTCCACACCGCCGGAGGAAAGCACGGCGCAATAGCTGTCGCCGTCGCTCACGACTCCTGCGAGAGTTCCGCTGCCACTGCCGCTATTGCCACCGCCGCTACTGCCACCGCCGCTACTGCCACTGCCACTGCCACTGCCACCGCCACCGCCGCTACTGCCACTGCCACTGCCACCGCCGCTACTGCCACTGCCACTGCCACTGCCACTGCCACCGCCACCGCCGCTACTGCCACTGCCACTGCCACCACTGCCACTGCCACTGCTGCCGCTACCGCCGCTACCGCTGCCGGTGCCTCCACCGCTACTGCTGCCGCCGCTGCTGCCACCGTTGGGCGGCGTGGACGTGGTGTCTGGGGTTACCACATCGGCGAACCCGGCCATTCCCACGATGGGGTGATTAAGGAGAGTCCCACCCATGGAGCCGTCGAAACTTGCCCCTCCGTAGCTGAAGATGCCTCCGTCAGCAGCGGCCAGCCAATAGCCGTCCCCCGAGGCGGTTGCCGCCATGCCCACGATCGGTTGGTTGAGGTGGATGGCGCCGGTCGATCCGTAGAACTGGGCATCACCGAAGGAGAAGATGCCGCCGTCGGAGGCCACCAGCCAGTAGCCGTTCCCCGAGGGGGTTGCCGCCATGCCCACGATCGGTTGGTTGAGGTGGATGGCGCCGGTCGATCCGTAGAACTGGGCATCACCGAAGGAGAAGATGCCGCCGTCGGAGGCCACCAGCCAGTAGCCATTCCCCGAGGGGGTTGCCGCCATGCCCACGATCGGTTGGTTGAGGTGGATGGCGCCGGTCGATCCGTAGAACTGGGCATCACCGAAGGAGAAGATGCCGCCGTCGGAGGCCACCAGCCAGTAGCCGTTCCCCGAGGGGGTTGCCGCCATGCCCACGATCGGTTGGTTGAGGTGGATGGCGCCGGTCGATCCGTAGAACTGGGCATCACCGAAGGAGAAGATGCCGCCGTCGGAGGCCACCAGCCAGTAGCCGTTCCCCGAGGGGGTTGCCGCCATGCCCACGATCGGTTGGTTGAGGTGGATGGCGCCGGTCGATCCGTAGAACTGGGCATCACCGAAGGAGAAGATGCCGCCGTCGGAGGCCACCAGCCATCCGTTGGCGAGCTGCTGCTGGGTAGCGTTTGAGTGGGCCAGATCCAACGAACTCGCCGCTGGAGTCGGTGAGGCCGCAGATGCGGATTCGGATCCCACGACCGAGAGAGCCCCAACGACGCACAGGACCGGAAGGACGCACGTCACGAGCCGGCGAATTCGCTGTGGGCATGCCGAGAAGGCGCTGCTGTTATGTCTCGTACGCCTTCTCATGCGCAGGCGTCCGCCGCCACAGCGGACCCTTTTGGGAAATCAGGTGCGCCATCGGCGCCAAGCCTCATGAACACATCGAGCAGAACCCGAACGGCACGGGAACACCACGGGTGTGCCGCCGCCGTTGCGAATTCGCTGGGGGGTGGCGGCAACTGGCGCCAGGAGCCTTTCTGACTCGTCGAACTCATCTTCCGACCTCAACTTTCTTGTGCAAGGGGTGAGTTCGATGTCTATGGCTGGAATTGCAACGTGACTGGTCTGGAAAGGCTAATCCTGTGGCGGTGTAGGCGATAGGGGCTAAGGACCCAATTCCCACGAGTGACCATTCCCCCATTGGCAAGACTCGGCGGCTCGGCGGCCCGGCGGCACATTCCCGCTCGACTTTCTTACGATCCAAATTGACTTATAGCGAGCGTCGTATCGGGGCTCAGGTCCTGAAACCGTTTCGCCGGTCCGGCGTCACTATCAGCAACCTCCCGGACTGGCGCTGTCAGCTTCAGGCACCTCGACCCCCGCCAGCTCCAGCCAGCGCTACCCAATGTCGAACGTGCGGGCTTGCTCGACCAGCACGCCATTTTCGCCGCGGCCGAAGTCGAGACGCCCGTGGCCTTGGCGATGGCGGGCAGGGTGAAGCCCGCCAGAGCCGGCTGGACCGTGGCTTCGTACCACTCAGGGTCGAATTCGGGTGGTCCGTGGCCCTATAGGCGCTCTGCGCCCGCCGCTGAGCCCGCATCGAAGACCACCTAAAGATTCGGCCTGCTCTATGGCTTTGCCGGAGAGGCTGGCGCGCTAGCTTCGGTTTCGAGCCCTAGGACGACAAGAATCATTACGCCCGTTTAGGCGAGCCCAACCCGGAGCCGGATTTCACCTCCACGCACTCAGCGTAATCATCAGGTCCTTAGGACTGATAGCAATTGCTCACCTGAGGAAAGATTGGAAGTCTCGGAACCCTCCGCGCTGTTGGACGTAAAGGTGCACGGTGCCGTTAGGTTCGCCGAACGCATCGAGAGTTAGCCGCGTCTCGACTGCTCCGCACGCTGCGATCTCCGTTTCTGCCACACCACGCCAGCAACGGCACCGAGTGTAATGACCGCTCCGATGGCAATGAACCACGTTACAAGGGTGAATACCACACCGATCTTCCCGTACAACCTGCTGTCCGAAACCAGGGTCGAGGAAAGATAGAACGACGCGAACACCCCGAGACCCATCCAAAACACCGCTGTCGTCACTGCCGAGGGACCAACTCCACTCCACGATGCCTTTCCGGCCAAGAGGAAGTGGATCGACCACCAGAAGAAGAGGGTCAGAAGGACGAAGTCAACCAGCCCGAGCACCAGGGGGCCGGCTGGCCCGTTGCGCAAGGATCCACTGATCTCGCCGTCCAAAATGAGCAACCCAGCGAGGCCCGCAACCCAAACGAAGCAACGAAGCAGGTTACGGGCTCCGCGGGCGTGTGCCTGTTCAAAGGCACCTTCGTAAATCACCTGGACCGACCTCGCTACGGCGATCGTGCCGGCGAGGGACAGGACGAGGCTAACGAAGACGCCGAGATTGAACGAGACATTCGATGTAGTGAAGAGTCCTTCGAGAATACGAGATCCTTGTCGATTCAACCCGAGATGCCTGGCGAAGTCGTCATCCACCCGCTCACTGGCCAGTGCGCTGAGGAGGATGACGAGCGGGAGGACCGAGAGCAAAAGTGCTGCTCCGAACAGGATGATGGAATTTCCAAACTCGAGCGCTCCGAGAGCACGGCCCAGATCTTGGAAGGCTGATCCTTCCCAACGCTGACGCCACTTGGAAGTCCTGCCCGGTGATCCTTCCCGCTGATTGGCATCCTGAGCAGCGAGTGGATCGACCGTCTTGATCTCCTTCGCCCTCTCATGCGCTGCGTCACGCGGGCTCATTGCTACGCCGCCGACACGGACTCCGGGCTGCGGAGGAAGATCGTGACCCCGAGGCCGACCAAACCGACGGCCGCGACCACGATCATGGCAAGGGCATAGGAACGCGTGGGGCTGGTCAGCCCGGAGACGAGGATGGTGCCGGCGATAGCGGTGCCGAGGGAGGAGCCTAGGTTCGACACACAGCGGGACAGACCGGAGATCTCGCTCTGCTGGTCCTCGGGAAAGGCGGACTGCACCACATTCACCGAGGGGGTGAGCATCACCCCCAGGCCCAACCCGATGAGCGGCAGCCCGGGCGCAAAGGCCCATTCGCTCGGTGAGTGCTTGACGATCAGGAGAAGGAAGACCACACCAGCGATGGTGGTAACGAAACCAACCAGGATCAACGTTCGCTGCTGGAAGCGCTTCGCTAGTGCGCCGGCGGCAAGCGAGGACACCAAGATGCCTAGGGTGGCTGCAGTGAAGATCACACCGGTTTTGATGGCGCTGTACCCCCGAACGACCTGGAGATAGGCGGAAACGACGAACGACGTTCCCATCAGCATCAACCACTGCACGTTCTGCGTCACGAGTCCGACTCGACCATCACCCCTACGTCTCTTGGCTGACGACCTTGTGCCCCAGCGACTCCCATGTTAGCGTCCGCCCCCTGTAGGAACTGGGACTCAGCCCCAGCTTCCGGCCGACGAGGTTAGCCCGGGGTAATCGCGGCCCTCATGGGAGGATCGCTTCGCGTCCGCGGAAAGACCCTCTCGGTCGGGAGACTGTTGGCGTCGAGTCAACACAATCACTCGTGGAAGGGCGACGTTTTGCGGGATCCTCGGCTATTAGTCTGGAAGCAACCAGTGTCAATGCGCCGGCATGAACCGCTTCACGGCATCGAGGCAATGGCTCGGATCTTGGACGCCAGCGTTCACTGTGGAGTGACTCTCGAGTGAGCTTCTCCACAAAACCACCTTAGGCACCGCTTGAGTTGCATTGCGCATCTTCCCCAACGGTCCTCGCAATTGACCAGATCGCACGGTAGAAATAGGGCGGTATCTCTGACGATCAGGAGGATCGCATGCTTGCATACGTTTACCCACTTGGCGGCATATTCCTGTCAATGCTCTACTTTTTCCTCTTCTTCATCTGGATCTGGATACTCTTCACTGTCTTCTTCGACATCTTCCGTAGCCACGACCTCAACGGCTGGATCAAGGCGCTCTGGGTCATCTTCGTGATCATCCTCCCGTTCCTTGGCGTGTTCGTCTACCTCATCGCTCGTGGTGGCAAGATGCAGGAGCGCAAGGCGCAGGAGGCTGCGCAGCAGAAAACCGCCTTCGACCAATACGTCAAGGAGGCCGCAGGAACCTCAGGAGGCGGCGTCGCCTCCGAACTGAGCAAGCTGGCCGACCTCAAGTCCCAGGGTGTTCTGACCGACGCCGAGTTCGAGGCGCAGAAGGCGAAGCTCCTGGCAACCAGTTGAACACTGCACCTCGATTCTGCTTCCAGAATCGCAAGAAGCTGTCTGCCGCAGAGAGAGGTAGAGCGACGTGCTCGCCCGAAGTACATTCCCGGTGCGTTCGCAGTCAGTAGGCCATCTGCACCGGTTTTTCTCGAGCATGGGCTTCCACGCGTGGTTGATTACAGCAGGATCTCTCCCGTCACCCTTTGGCTACCGAGGTGGACAAAGGGTGACAGCGGGAAACAGGGCACTAAGCCAAACCCGGTGCTTCCCAGGGCGGCTAAGTGCACTTGGCATAGATGACCTCGGTCCGACGGGGGCACGGCGACGACGGCGGACCGGGCGACAGCGGGCGACGCCAGAGAAGAGCTGCTCAATGAACTGTTTTCCTCGAAGGCCACGAAACTTCCAGTACAGACGGCTACGGACCATCGTCCCTAGCCGGCGAATCCTCGACCAAGCACAATGGAGCTGATGGCCTCACCACGCTGGGCTACGCATGGCCGAAGCCTCAAAGGAACGTCGTCGCCATGAGCTCCGGGCCCGACGACGCCGTCGAGGAAGAGGGGAATAGCGCCAGTCCGCGCCTCGCCCTCCTATTGGCTGCGGCCATGTTCGTCTTGGTGGTCGACACCTCGCTGATGAACGTGTCGATCTCGGCCGTCATCAAGGATCTGCACACAACGGCGAGTGGTGTCCAGTCGGCCATCGCCCTCGAGGCACTCGTCTCGGCGGCCTTCATCCTGATCAACTCGAAGATGGGTGACCTGATGGGCCGCAAGCGCGCCTATGTGATCGGCCTGCTCGCCTACGCCGTCGGCGCTCTGGCCATGACCGTCGCCCGGAGCTTGACCGCCATCATTATCTTCTGGGCCATCATCGGCGGGCTGGGCGCCTCCCTGCTCCTGCCGGCCATGCAGTCGCTCATCCACGGCAACTTCACGGGTGATGCCCAGAAGCGCGCCTACGCGCTCGTGGGCGCCTCCGCGGCGATCGCCGCCGCTGTCGGACCTCTCCTCGGTGGGTTCCTCACGACCTACCTGTCGTGGCGTGTCGGCTTCGGTCTGGAGGTGGTGATCATCCTCGTCGTGCTGTCCCAGATGCGAATCGTCAAAGACGTGCCCTACACCGGGCCGCGCCAGGTCGACTTAGTCGGCGCAGTGCTCTCGGTGGTGGGCATGGGTGGCATCGTCCTCGGCATCCTCGTCTGGCAGGAAGGTGGTGCGTACGTCGGGCTGCTCATGGGCATCGGCGCTGTCGCCCTGGCCGCCTTCGCCTTCTGGCTGGTACGGCGCAAACGGCGCGGCAGGCCCACCTTGCTGGATCCTGATCTGTTCAAGCACCTGAACTTCCGTATCGGCGTCTCCCAGCAGATGTTCCAGCAGATCACCCTCGGTGGCGCCATGATCGCCCTGCCGCTCTTCTTGCAGATGACACTCGAGTACAACGCCATGAAGACCGGTCTCACGCTGGCCCCACTGTCGCTGTCCATGTTCGGCATGGCCATGCTCGCCGGGCGCAAGGCGGGCAAGCGACGCCCGGCCAACATCGTATTGGCGGGTTTCGCCCTCAGCACTGTTGGCATGGTGGCCATCATCCCCCTGGTGCCGAGAGTGGACTCGGGGTGGTATCTGGTCATCCCCCTGGTCATCACAGGTGCGGGCCTGGGCCTGCTCGTCTCTCAACTCAACAACTTCACCCTCGCCCCCATCAGCGAGGAGCACGTCAGCGAGGCCGCCGGGGTGAACTCCGCCGGCGGCTCGTTCGGGCTGTCGTTCGGTCTGGCCCTGGCCGGCGGCATCATGTTGTGGGCCTTGGCGTTGAGCTTCACCCACCTGACCGAGACCAGCACCATCATCCCCCCGGCTCAGCAGCAACAGATCTCGGCGTATCTCGAGCACGATGCCGAGGTTATGAGCAACACCCAGCTTCAGCAGCAGATCGCTGGCCAGCCCCCCGCCGTCCAAGCCGACATCCTCGCCATCAACACCCACGCCCGGAACCGCTCCCTGCAGGTGGCGCTCCTCATTCCCGCCATCGCCTCCCTCCTCGGTCTGGGCAACTCATTCCGAATGCGTCGCCTTCCAGACATCACTCCGTCCGCAGACATCGAAGGCGTCGGCTTGGGGTGAAGCGGTATCCCCGTGTGCGAACTGGTGCAGTGAGTTCTACTGGCGAGGAGTTCACTGTTGTCCGCCGGGTCGGTATTCAGCTTGGTCGAGGAGCAGACTGTCCAGATCACTCATCGCTCTGCCGCCAGTTTCTCGGTTGCTATGCGGGCCCACGCTCTAGCCCCCCCTCTTCGCCCTCCTCGCCCCGCTTCTCGGGTGGGTCGTCGGGCGCTCCGGGCTCCACCGTCCGCCTTCCGCTCGCCGGCCGGGCGGCCCACAGGGACCCCTCATCCCACAGGGCCCCTCCTACCCCTCCCAGCCGTCCACCCTCCGCTCGCCCCCAGGCCTCTTACTCCCTTGCGCCCCTGGGTTTTGCGCCCCTGGGTTTTGCGCCCCTGGGTTTTCCCCGCGCAGGGAGGACGGCCGCCGGAAACGGGCCGGTAGCGCCCACGCCCGCCGGGTCGAACCTGCCCGCCCGCCCGTTTATGAGGTGTGGGAGGTGTGGGTGGGTGCCGCCCCTCACAGGAGTCTCCGTGCCCATTGCCGCCATCCAAGAGTTGATACGCCCATCAGGCACTTCGGGGATAGGGCATGGACACCATCGGAGCCGATTCGCTTACGGCGTTGATTTCCTCAGCCTTGTAATCCGTCGTCGACACCACGAACGGCCCGTGCGAAGCGGACGTGGATAAGGGCCGGCGAACAAACGTGTTCGACGCAGCGATAGTTACCGGTGCTGGGGCCGAGATCGTCAAAGAGTGGTTCGCCGCTACCCAGCAAGACGGGCACAATCGCCATATGCATTTCATCGATGAGCGAAGCACGCAGGTACTGCCTGATGGTGGCTGCGCCACCTCCGACAAGGACATCATGGTCACCGGCCGCCTCGAAGGCTGCACTGAGAGCCGCTTCGGTCCCACCGTCAACGAAATAAAAGGTTGTTCCGCCCTGCATTTCGATAGGAGCACGCGGTTCGTGAGTGAGCACGAACACCGGGTGATGAAAGGGGGGTTCCTCTCCCCACCAACCGGTCCAGTCGCTCTCGCCCCACGGGCCACGTATCGGGCCAAACATGTTCCGACCCATGATGGTGGCACCCACACCAGATGCCCGCTCCGAGAAGAAGTCGTCGTCGAGTCCTTCACTTCCGCCTTCTTCTCCGATCATCTGCCTGCCGCTGCGGGTGGCGAAGATCCATTCGTGGAGCTGGGTGCCCCCAACGCCGAGCGGATGGTCGAGATCCTGGCGGGGTCCGGCTGCGTAACCGTCGAGCGAGATCGAGAAGTTGCGCACGAGCAATCTTGACATTGACTCCTCCTTCTGTTCGCTCCCATCATGACTGGGTTCGCCATACTCCGGCTGCTAAATCAGTGAGCCACGAACCGGCCCAGGGTATCCCCGTTCGCCGGTCATGAGGGTGTAATACCGTACAGCGATGCCCTTTGGGAGCAATAACCCAGACCCCGACAGCGAGGTCATTGTTCTCTTCAGCCGCGAGGCAATGCGCCTCGTGTGTCTCCAGTGCGATCTGAACCAGGGTGAGACGACTGAAACATCCACCGCTGCCGCCATGAGGCAGCACCTCGACGCCCACCGAGCTAGCGGCCATCGTGTACCGAACTCGTACTACGAGGACCTAGAGAAATGGCGCCGTGACAAGGATTACGAAGGCAGGATCCAGCGGACTTACGCCTGGCCGGGCAGAGCGCAGGATGGAGGTCTCTTCATTCTTCTCGCCCTGCCGGGAAACCCCCTGTACTGCGACGACTGCAAGCTCAATGAGGGGCGAAGCGTCGAGTTCTACAACACCGAGGACCTCTTGGAGCATTTGGATACCCACCGCGAT
Source organism: uncultured Acidimicrobiaceae bacterium (assembly GCA_963779735.1). GTDB lineage: Bacteria > Actinomycetota > Acidimicrobiia > Acidimicrobiales > RAAP-2 > Bog-473. The sequence goes on along the minus strand of CAVZZJ010000004.1, from coordinate 363,037 downwards.
GAAGGGTTCGCGGTGCCCGCCCACATACTCGAAGCTTTGCGTCGGGATCAAGAACAGATCGACGATGGCATTGGGAAGTGGCTCGACGAACAGGGTGTGACAACTCGGCCAGCTCCCATGTGGCAGCCTGCCAACCTCTGGGGAAGCCCATTTGCTCCTATGCCAGAGCGCCCCGAGGCGCTCGATCAGCTCACCGCGATGGCGCACACGGCCATCGACTGCTTGGAAGAGCCACTCTCAGCCGCGGAGCGCTCGATCGGATGGAGCGAGGCGTGCATCGAGACTGCGGTGGAGGGGCTGCGCTCCCTGTTGGAAGATGTCGAGAGGGTGAAGTCTGACGAGGTTCCCAAGTTCGGTGGCGCCGACCCGTATCGAACCCTTGACTTGGTCGGAGACGGTGAAGGAGGACTGGTCGGTACAGCCAACAGCCACAACGGGCCTGAGCGTCAGCTCGTGAGCGACATCTTCGCCGTTACCGATGGGATCGGATCAGCCCTCGGCTTCTACGCATGGTCCGATCCCAGGTTGCACGTGTGTGACGAGATCAAATCCTTCATTTTCAGGATTTTCGATGACCCGTTTGCAGATGATCCTTCCTAAACGGAAAGGCAGAGGTGCCTGTCCCAGATCGGAAGAGTGGCGATATGGATCGTTCCGGTACAGATGCGTTACGGTCTAAACGGGTCCTCGGGCTGGTGACCATACCGAAGCGCCGGTGTGTGGGGCACAAGTCGCCGTGCAGTGTCGCGCTATGCACGCGATGGAGTGTGACCTTCGTCATCCCCGAGGACCTGCCCCACTTCGCCGTCGCCGGCTTGAGGCGCGGCCCTCCGGCAGATGTTGGTCCCCTGCGGAGGTCCAGCGTCGTGGCGCATGGGTCGATGCTGTCGAGGTTCGTGCACAAGCGTGAACCCAGACGAACCGAAGCGTCTCGTGCCCGTCGAACCGGTCAGGAGATCGCTGGCATCCCAACCATTGCGCGGAACTCGTCAGTCGTATTCGTGACTGGGAATGGCTCGCTTGGCACTTCGAGGCCTAGCCGGTCGCAGATGGGATCCCACCCGTCCGCCGGGGACCATTCCAGCAGACGATCGCCTGGGACACTTTGCCGCACCGCTTCGTTATGCCGCTCGTAGGCGTCCATCATGACGATGGGGTCTTCAAACGCATCACTGAAGCGATCGTGTAGCAGCTGAACGACAGCAGCCATCCAGGGCGCCAACTCCGGCGGAACCTTGTCAAACGATTGAAAGATTGTGTTGGATGCGCTGCGGTACCAAGATTCCGGATCTCGCACAGAAAGCAACACGAGCGCGTCCGGGTTAGCGGCTGACAGCTCGGGCCAGAATGAACAACCGGGCCAGTCGACAAGAGAAACATAGCCAGCAGGCATCGTTGCCCAGTCAACGGGTCGGCCTTCGATAGCGTCGATCCAGCCTGGAGCTTGGGTCGGATCCCCGAGGATCTCGACCATGTGATGGCACGGGCCGCCCAACAATTGTTCGAGGGCGATTTTCAATGAATGGGTACCCGTACGACCGACGCCGGCACCTACAACTTTTAGCGTCATTCCGTTCCGCCGATCTCTCGCGATGGGTCAAATGGTGCCGCGACAATACAGCCCATCGGCTTCCGAAGCATCTATACAAATAAGGTAGGAATTCTAAATAAATCAAACAACGTGTCGGACGATTTCACACATGCGGATCTGTTGTGTCGTCGCCGTTCCGAGCCCTTCGGGCGGAGTCCAACTCCATTCGGGCCGATCAACTCTTGCTGGGGATCGTCACTCCGGGGTCGCCCGAAACGCGGGGTGGGTGAGACAGTTCGGCACATCGGAGTAGTCCAAGGACGTGTGAGGTTCGCCGGGCTGGCAATGTGCGGTGTTTAGGGTGAACGCGCATGCGTTTATCTCCGCTTTTAATCGCCAGGTCTGACGAAGAAGAATGCAAGAAAGGGTGATGCTGTTGCCATCATCACGAGAAGTTCGGACGTGATCGGCTGATCCGGAGCAATAACAATCTCCCGGGCTTCCAGTTGATGGGGTTCCGCGAAGGTGAGGACCACATCTCCCTCATCGTCTACGGCTGACATCACGGGATAGCCCAGGCGTTTCTCCGGCTTCGAGACCCGACTGTAGCGTTGCTTGGTTCCTTCAACCGGAAAGGTGTACCTGCGTGATTCGGAAAACTGGATGACTGCATTTGCGCTGCCGTTGAAGTTGAGTCCGTCGATCCGGAATAGGCGCTCCCCGGTCTCGAGATCAACGACCTCCCGAGGAGTCCGCATATGATTATTCCGCCGTTTTCCGAGTAGACGCTCCTCAAACACTCTTCCATTTACCGTGATCTGAGGATTCGGATAGAGCGGGTTCTTTCGCCATCGGGTTCGTCGCGCTGCCAGGACTGTCTCATCGCCTCGGACATATTGGCGCTTCGTACCCCCCAGAGAACGGACGTGGACATGCATTCCAGGAAGATTCGTGAATGCAGTCCGCCGGAGGTCGGACTCACCATGGTCGGCCTGTTGCATGGCTACGTGTGGCGTCGAGCGTCACGATCGCGATCTCGCCGGGCCGCGCGAAATGACCAGACAATCAAGAAGATTCCGATGGCGACGATCACACCCGTGAAGATTGCTCCGATGAGAGCCTGCTGACTCCATGTATCTTGTCCAGGGCCGAGCACGGTCTCGGTGACGGCGATAAGCCCAAACGCGACGCAGGCTAGGCCGATGGTGAGAAGCGACCAGCGACTCGGATGCCACCGACGGCGCTCGACCACTTGTACTTCCATTCCAGAGGTCGCTAAGTGGAGGGTGCCTTCTCTCCCATAGTCAGCTGGAAGCGTTGTCATCGGGACTCCGAGCAGCGCTATCGGATGCGGCGATGCTCTACGGCGTTGGATTGTCAAGTGATATGAAGCCGAAGCCATACCAAGAGCAAGAAGACCTAGCAATATGGCACCCACAAGCCAACTTCCGCGTCCAGCCGCATTTGGCCCGAACACCGAACTGCGAATGTAGACATACGAGCCGGGATGGAGGGGATCTACCAATGCAGTGACGTTGGTGCCGTTACTTGGCTGATTGAGAATTCCTTGTATGTCCTCGCTAAAGGTAGAACCCCGAAACTGGAACTCCCCTTGACATGTAAGTCCATCATTATCGCCGCCATCCGAGCAAACGGATATGTGGTACGTGACAGCTACGCCGTGGCGCTCCAAATCGGAGACCTGGTTATCCGTCCGATAGGTCTTGATGGTCATGAAGGTGCCGAGCAGGATGGCAGCAATCGCTCCCATCGCCAACAACGACGGTGCTGCCTCTTTGAGGTTCTGTGATGCCGGTCTATGCGACATCGATACCATCCCCGCGTCCAGATTCCATTCCTGGTTATGTCGTACGGTCGTCGTCAAGCCGCTCCGCTGCCTTCCAATGGTAGACGGTGTTCCAGATCAACAGACCGGCTGCGGCGATGCAGGCGACGACACCAAAGAGGTACATGTTGGCATCATTCGTATTGTTACTGGCGATTTGGACCGCTTGCCCGATGGAACTCTCTTGGATCCTGTACTGGTTATAGAGAGCGATCGCGCCATAAAATAGCACCACACGCGAACAGGGCAGTGACCATCGCCCACACAGCGAGGGCCGACCGCTTGACACCGGTCTTCCAACTCATCCCAACATTATGCGACCGGCGTCGGTTTCAAGTTGGTTGCAGAGTGCCCCCGAACACCGGTTCGGTGGGGCACTTCGGTATGACGGGGATGCATACTGACTGAGAGACTTGGGTTATGGAGACCATGAGTATCGAAGTCATTTGCTTTGGGATGCCCGAGAGGTCTGGACCTTCGAAGCAACCTCATACACGAACCATGCGGGTGGAACATTGGACGTAGCCCTTCCAGATGGATCCGTCCGACACTTCGAAATGGGTGAATGGATGCATCTCCGCTTGGCTGGCAGTTGGGAACCACCGAGCGACCGGCCTGCTTCGCAGCGTTGATCAGGAGTTCGCCGGGGTGCCCCAATGCGCCGGGAGAGCGTCACCTGGAGCAGGAACTGACTCGACTGGTGCTGTCCGATCTTCGACGATAGGAAGATCAGGTGAGGAGCAGTTCGCGGTAACCCACCAGTAGCCTGTCGTCATGACACCAGGCCACACGATCAGCATCGCCCCAACCGTCGCTCATGTGGAAGTCCGGCTGGGTGGCCGGCTGCTCGCCACCACCGACCGGGCCATGAAGCTCGACGAGACTGGGCTGCCCGCCCGCTATTACCTGCCGCCAGACGACGTGCAGATGGATCTCTTGAGGCCCACGACGTTCCATACCAATTGTCCGTTCAAGGGTGAGGCGTCCTATTGGTCTCTCGACATCGACGGAGAGATCCATGACGGCATCGTTTGGAGCTACGAGACTCCGACGGCTCAGGCCGCCGAAGTGAGAGGGATGTTGTCCTTCTACCCCGACCGTACCGAGGTGACAGTCGACGGTCAGTCGCTTCGAGACTGACCCACCCGCTGGCGGTGGAACCCATTGGGTGCCCCCTATCGCCGGCTTTGTGCCTAGATCGTCTCCAACCGGGCGGCGATCTCCCGATAGCGATTGACGGGGATGAGATGCACACCGTCGAAAGCCTCAGATTCCCGGATCCGCTCGATCAGCTCACATGCGATCGTCACGCCAGCTCCTTTATCACCATCAATTTGCCTAATGACGGATTCGGGGACTGCAAGCTGGGGTATCACGGTTGACAGCTTCCTTGCCATTGAGACGCTGGGCAGGACCATAACGCCCGCGTACACGGGACCCGCAAAGTCCTGAGATAGGCGCCACCGAATTAGATCCGGAGCTGAGAAGGTCACCTGAGTGAGCAGGAAGTCGGCCTCGTGCTTCCAGGTCGTAATCGGCCGCAGGCCAGTCGTGACTCCGATCCGGAACCCGTCGCTGACGTCCCGACGCTGAGCAAACTGACGCGCATCGGCAATCATCGATCGGACCGTCAGATCGTCCGATCGGGTTCCCGTCTCTGGGCGGTCACCGTAGACGAAGAGGAACTCCCTTACTCCATACGCCGTGGCGGTCAGTAGGTCTCGATGAAAGCCGAGAACATTGCGATCGCGGGCATTGATGCACGCAATCGAGTGGCCTCCCATGAGCTGCACCTCATGAGCGACGGCGATGCTCGACACGGTGGATCTTCCGATGTGGTTGTCGGGTATGAGGAAGGCATCAGCGACGGGACTGAGCACCCCAATCTGATGCCGAACGTGCGTCAGATCGGGGCGTGTGGCTGGCTCGATTTCACACAGGATCTCGAATTTCCTGGTCACTCGATACACACTACTTGGATCTGGACTGGGTGCCCCATACCGCCGGGACGGTGGGAGACTCTAGCTCGGAGGAGGCATCGATGAGCGAAGACACGGCAATCTTGGCGGGTGGGTGCTACTGGGGCGTCCAGGAGTTGCTACGTCGACATCCGGGGGTGATCTCGACCCGAGTCGGGTGGATCGGCGGGAACAACCCGAGTCCTACCGACGACGATCACGGAGATCATGCCGAGGCGGTGGAGCTCATCTATGACTCCAACGCCCTTTCATACCGAGATCTTCTCGAGTTCTTCTTCCAGATCCACGATCCGACGACGTTGAACCGACAGGGCAGCGAACAAGGGCGAAGCGTCCGTTCGGCCATCTTCTATACGAGTGAAGAGCAGAGACTCACTGCCCTCGACACGATCGTCGACGTCGATGCATCCGGCCTGTGGCCCGGAAACGTCGTGACTGAGGTGGTCGCTGCAGGTTCATTCTGGGCGGCTGAGGAGGACGACCAGGATTACCTGCAGAAGCATCCAGATGGCGAGTCGTGTCACTTCGTTCGCACCGGTTGGAAGCTTCCTCGTCGTTCATCTCAGACTCGCTAGACATGAGGTCCAACTCGGTTCTTGTGGGTTCCAAGGTGGAGCTCCCACCGGACCGGGCAGGGTGCCCCCGTACATTGCCGGGTGTGGGACCGGTCGGCTCGACTGAGACGGTGAAGCACCGACATCATCGAGGCATGTACGGACAAAGGCGTACCATCGGTCCATGACTGATCAGCAGCAGCAGCGCCTTGCCGACCTCCTGATCGACGCCCAGGGCGCCCTCGTCGAGTTAGAGAGCCGACTGCCCCGCGAGAATGAAGACGTAGCGGGAGCGCGGCGTTCGTGGGAGAGAGCGACCCGGGCGGTGAGTGATGCCTTGGCCCTGGTGGAGCCAGAGGATTAGCCATCGGCCACAAGGGTCGACAACGCTAACTACTACCTGCCTCACTTCGCCGGTTCGGGTCAGGCTCTAGACTTCAGACGGTGGAGATAGAAGAAGCTCTGGAGCTGGCACACACCTGGTTGAAGAGTCAAAGCTGGTGGTCAGACGAGAATGACGCGATCACTTCAGTCACTCGGACCGACGGGACTTGGGTTGTGGGTCACACAAGCCGTCGGTGGTTGCAAACCGGCGACGAACTTGACATCCCGATCGGTGCATACGGACCAGTCGTTATAGCCGACGACGGTCAGATCAGCGGGGCTGAGGGTTGTATCTGCGCGGACTGGACGCGAGCCAATGCCGAGCGAACGGTGAACGAGTTGATAGCTAGAGTGCGTCAGCCTCACGAGCACGAGAGCTGATGACCGGTCTGCCCGCGACCGCTAGGACAGGGGTGCCCCAGATCGCCGGGAGGAGGCCATCCCCAGCACTCCGGTCTGCGATCTAACGTTGGTGACGATGGCTTCCAGTGCTGGCCCTACCGACGACAAACACGACAATGCGGCTCGCCTGGGACTACTCGGTCTGACAGCTCCACAGGATCTGGACTCGATCATGGAGCAGCTGGCGGCCCTGCATCCCCGCAACGACACGTTCCCAGCCGAGGTTCTTCTCGAGCTCGCGGGAGAGGCCATCGCAGAGTCCGGGGCGTCAGCGGCCGACCCATCATGTACGAAGGAATGTGCAACCGCTATCTCCCCGAGGTATGACTTCCGTGGTAAGTCACCGCAGCACAAGAGCCACTACGCCCTGATGGCCGCCGCCATGATCAGGGCCGGCGTCTACCCCGATCTCCTCGACGAAGCATACGGGAGGGGTCCCGACGACATGTGGAAGTACGCCTTCTACGCCCTGGTGCTCTACACCCGGGTCGCTGCCGATCGGACAGGGCGACCGCTTGAAGCCGTTGTAGCCGCGATAGCGAAGCGCCGGGGCATCGAGCTGGGCTCGGCCGGGGATTCCTAACCGCCTGCCACGAACGCGACGACAACGTAGGCCGCATGGGGGTCGAAGTTCTCGCGTCGTCGGTCGTAGATAGTGGTGGTCCTCGGATCAGCGTGCCGGGCGGCTATCTGGACATCTCGTAGGGGGACACCGGCATCGAGCGCAGCCATGATGAAGGCGGCCCGGAGCATGTGCGGGTGGACGATCCCAAGTCCCGCTCTCTTGCCGATGGAGCGCACCCAGCGGTGTGCCGTGCGCCGATCGAGACGCTCGCCGTCGTAGCGGTGCAGGATCGGCCCCTCGCAGCGGTCACCGATGGTCAGGTCTATGGTTCTGGCGACCCGTGGAACTAGGGGAATGACAGCCGGCTTGTTCCCTTTGCCGATGATGCGCAGGGTCCGATGCCCCCGATTGAATCCGAGGTCCTCGGCGTTAGTGGCGCAGGCCTCACTCACCCGAAGCCCGTTGAGTCCTAGCAGGACGGCAAGAGCCGCATGGTCACGGTCATAACGCTCGGCGGTGAAAAGGAAGGTGCCGAGTTCGCCCCGGTCAAGTCCGCGCCCTTCACTCGGGTGGACCTTCGGGCGCCGCACATACTGAGCTGGGTTGGCAGCGATCCGCCCGTCGATGTGGGCGAAGCGTAAGAAGCCGCATATGGTCGACAGACGCCGGTCAATCGTCGAGGCCGCCAGGCCGCGTTCTTCACTGGCAGCTCGCCACAGTTCGATGTGCGGACGCTTCGCGTCGAGCACGGGCAGTCCCACATCGGCGCACCACTGAAAGAAGGCGCGCAGGTCATAGCGGTAGGTCTCCAGCGTTCGACCGCCGTAGCGCGCCAAGAATGCCGCCGCTGCCATCTGGGCCTGCTTGACGGGATCGCCCTCGCTGACGCTCACCAGGACTGCCCTGCTCATCTTCATCGTGCTCATACCTTCCTCCTTGTGTCGAAGAAGACAGCGAACACCCGATTTGTATTGACTGCACAGCAGCGAGTCAGCCCAGTTAGATTCCGGCGAAGGGGCGGTGGGCGTCGTTCAAAATCAGGTCGGCAAGCTGACCGCCGGGCTTAGGACCAGCCCAACTCTCGCAGACGCGCCTCACCTATTCCGAAGTGGTGCCCGACCTCGTGCAGCAATGTGACTCGCACCCGACGGGCCAACTCCTCGGTCGTGCTGGCGGACCGACAGATCGTAGCGAGGAAGAGCGTGATTCGATCAGGACTTACCCCGGCGTAGCGGCCCCGACTCGTTAGGGGGATGCCTTCGTAAAGGCCATAGAGCGAGCCCGGCGGACTCTCGTTGTCGATAATGATCGCCACGTTCTCCATCTCCGCCCTTAGTTCGTCGGGGATTGTCGCCAAGGCATCGGCCACCAGGGCCTCGAATGCATCGACGTCGATCGGCTCCATGTGAACGAGCTTGCCAGTGATGGACGCATCGGTTCCAGCCGGGCCAACTGCCCCACCGTCCCGGTGATCGGGGGCACCCCTGAGGCAAGCCTGCAAAGGGCTATCCCCCCAGCAGGGTCAAACGGGCCAGGGCCGCCTCTGTCGCCTCAAGCCCTCGCTGCCCCGCCAGATCGACCGTGGCGTAGGCCAGTGACCGAGCAGGGTCCCGTGGCGCACCGAGCATGTGAACGTATTCGGCGACCGGAGCCTCCCGCCAGCACTCGTTCCAAATCGAGGCGACGGCACGCAACCGCTCTTGGAGATCCCGGTCGCCGACGCGCTTGGCATTGTCCTCCAACACCTGCGGGATGTGCTTGCGGGACTCGTCGAGGAAAAACCGCTTGTCTGCCCCGCCATGGTTGCCGACCTCCTCGAACGCCTTGCGGGCATCGAGGAGCGCATCTCGCGCCTCGTGGGGTGCCGGGCCAATCGGGTCTCGCTCGGGGCGAGGAGAGGGCAGCGCAAGGGTCAGCACCCACGCGTCGTCGCCCGCTGCACACTCGATGCGGACCAGGAATTCGGGCAACTCCTCGGCGGCGCTGCAGCACAGCGTGAACCTCACCTCCTTTGTCAGTGCCACGGCCCCAAGGTCGACTTCGTCGTCGACCCACGACGTCTTGCCCGTCGCGGCTATCGGGTAGGTGATGCGATCCGGGGGCTTCGGTCGGTACACCGTCACTGAGTCGAGGTCCTGCGGTCCCTCGTTGCGGAGCCGGTAGATCACTCGATCACAGGGCGCCTCGACCGGGTTGTCCAGGATGAGCCGCAGCTGAGGCGTACGTTCCCGACGATCGACTGCCTCGGCGGCGACGGCTGATCGCCTCGATCCGTCTGCTGACTGCTTGGCGTAGACCGCGGCGATGCCCGCGACCACCAAGGCTGCGATGCTGATGATGATTCCCCACATGATCCGTCTCTTTTTTTTCGGCTCAAGTGATGTTCTTCCTGGTTATGAGGCTGGCGGCAGGTCCTCGTCGTCCGGTTCGTCATCGTCCGACTGGGCGAGGATCTCGTCGGCGTCCGAGAGGACCTGGGACAGCGCCACGCCCGTCCGGTGGACCTGCTCGAAATGGGCGACCGCGGCGTCGCCGTGGTGGCCGGACGGCGAAATGGCCTCGCTCGCCGGAACGTTGACCTGCACGCCCATCGGGAGCTTGAGGACGTCCCGGTCGTATTGACGTCGGGCGGCCGCGGCGAGGCGTTCGAGTTCACGCAACGATCGACGCGTAACGGTCATCAGGGCTCCTTTTCCTTGTCTGAACGGTGCCACACGGCTGTGACAGCCCTCGCCCCGGGGGGTCCCACCGGCCCGGCGAAGTGGGGCGGGGGTTTCTCTCAGTCACATCGCGCTGTTGGGCCCTTGGCACCACGCCTCCTGACTGACGGGACGAGCTACCATCTTGGGAGCCGCCCTCGCCACACCGGCAGGAAACCGCCTCAGCAAAGGAGTCGCGATGGGGCTGTTCAGTCGCAACAAGCCTGCCGCCGACACCCAGTCGGAGACTGACTCCCGATCCGGGGTGCCCGGCCTGGCCGAGCACGCATCTGAGGTGGGCTGGAAGCCGCTTGGTGCCCAGCCTTTCAAGTCGCCGTTCAACCAGTTCGTCAGATGGGCCTCGTGCGACATCGTCCACATGAACACCGGCGGGCCGGGTACACCCATGGCGACCGTGACCAGCTTCTACAGCGCATTCGGCGGCGACCTGAACGGGCGCAGCTTTGCGATCGCCAACGCGTACACCACCGGTATCACGGGATCATGGGTCTCGGTCGCCCAGCTCTGGTTTCCCACGATGCCCGAGCTCTCGGTCTTCCCCCACAAGACGATCCGGATTCCCCCACCCCGCGCCCACAAGACCGGTGATTCCGAGTTCGATCGTCAGTTCACCGTGCAGACCCAGGACACGGCTCTTGCGGACCACGTGCTCGTTCCGGCGGTCCGCGCCGTACTCCAGCGCCGTGATGACTGGTACTTCCAGATGTTCGGCTATGAGGTCACCTGTGTCAGTCCGAAGTGCTACGAGGACGTAGCCGACGTCCAGGATCGGCTCGGGGTCCTGGAATCGCTCCTCGCGGCGCTGCCACCCGATTTTGTCAAGGATCCGACGCCCACGACCCAGCCGACGTTTCCCGATGGGACGCCAATCGACGTCACACGGCCGAAAGAGCTTGAGGCGGCCCTCCTACGACTCGCCCCGGAACAGCAGGCCCAGATGTTGCAACAGTTCCAACAGTTGGATCCGGCTCAAGCCATTCCTCTCCTCAAGCTGTTCAAGCAAAACAAGCAGAAACACAGCAACTAGTCACGCGAGGGGGGGATGCCCGCCGTCCCAGTTAGCCCGCGGCCGGCCAGACGATGCCAGCACCTCCCCTGACCAGCGCTCTACGCGGCGACACTCGGGAGAAGAAGTGCCACCGAAGTGCCGAACTGCCCCACCCTCCCGGCGTATGGGGACACGTCGGAGCGTGCGGGATACCATTTTGCTGTGGCCACCGTGCACGGAACTCTCTCCCAATCCCTAGATGATGCCGCGGCGGCGACTCGTCAGAAGGCAGCCCAACATGGCTACCTGCTATCCGAGGGCGATAGCAATCCTCCAGTCCTGCTGGTATTCAAAAAGGGTGTCTCGGCGTTCTCCTGGGGGTCAGAGTTGAAGGTGAATCTCAAATCAGAATCTCCCTCATCTACCTCGCTCACCATCTCTACTGGAGAGTCGTTTGCCATTTATGACTGGGGTCGTGGCGCTCGAGCCGCGCATCGACTACTCGATGCCGTGGGAGCAGTTCACTAGGGCAGTCAGTCGATCACCGGGGAAGTGTTGTTCGGTATCCCTGATGCGCCGACTGTTCACCTACCCGGCGATCGGGGCTACTCTGGCCCGTGGCAGGAGTTGAGTCGTATACCGAGGTACGGTGCGTCGTCGCCAGGACCGAGACGGCGAAGATCGTTCTGCAGGCACGTTCTTTCTGCGAAGGAACGACGCAGATTCATAGGATCGGATTCTGTCAACATTCGAGGAGGCGGAATGGCTGATGACGAGCAGGAAGACAGGACGCCCGCTTCGGGCGAGAGCGTCGATGAGCCAACTGGTGCTCAACCCCCGCCACAGGACGCCCAGCCGCCTGTCGCTCCTGGTGCGGGTCCCGTACCCGGGCCACCGCCGACGCCGGCCTCGGATCGCGTCTACGGCGCCTACCAGCGCCGCAACGAAACGGACTACATCTTCAACTACTGGACGGCGCTCGGCTGGACCATCCTGACGCTTGGAATCTATGGATTGTACGTGTTCTACCAATTGGTCCGTCGCATGCGCGACCACAATTCGCGCAGATTGGAACTTCTTGATGCCACCCTTGCCGTCGCCTGGGAGGAGGCGGGACGACGAGGACTCCAAGAGGAGTTGACGCCGTCTTTCCAACGCGCCGGCGCCCATATGGACGTCCTCCGGCGCATGACGAGGGACTTCCGCGAGCCCGTCGTCTGGCTGGTGTTGGCGATCATCGCACGCGGCATCGTGGAGATCATCGCCTTCGTGCTCTTGGACCAGGATCTGGTGAAGCACGATCGCGCCGAGGTGGGCGTGGAGTATGAGCTGTCGCTGATCTTCGGACGCTTTGGCCAAGCCGTACCCGCACCTGATCAAGCTCGGGTAAAGGGGCAGAACAACTACGTCGGGCGGATCGTGGCCACGGTCTTCTCGTTGGGCATCTACCTCTTTTGGTGGTACTACAACCAGATGAACGACCCGAACCTCCACTTCGAGACCAACTGGCTCCAGGAGGACGCCGTCGTCGCAGCCATTCGAGCGCTGGAGGTTCGGGGAAGCTGAGGGTGACCCAGTGCGCTTCCGGTCCGGTGGCGTGTCAAAGAAGCGGTCCAGATAGTCGCTTGGTTGTAAGTCGGCGAACGAGGCACCCCTGGATTTTCAATGGCGGCGCCTCTGCCGACTCACCTGGACCGTGATTCGCACTCCGAGCGACACAATCAAAACGGCGAAGCCCAGGGCAATAAGAGTGGACGAGTTCGTGGCCCAGCCGGTCAAGAGGATTGCGATCCCGGTGAGGTTGGCGATGATCGTCCACTTCCACCAGGTTCGCGTTCGAACATCTCTAGGCACGCCAGCGGAGCCTGAATGTGTAGTGGCGTACCGTCGTGTAGCGATTACCAAACCAGCACCTACCGCCTGGCCCAATCGTATTGAACCAAATCTGAGAGAACACCTTTGAGCGCGGTCGCCGTGCGTCGCGTCGCCTCTGACGCGTCCTCCTGGCCCAACGCTCAGTCCCGAGGCGGTCCATCGTATCGACGTGCTCTGTTGCTACCCGAGCCAGCCACCATGCCTCGACGATCTTGCGATCATCATCGGAAAGACCGTTTCGGTAAGCGAGCTTGCGAATATGGTCTGCTTCGATATCTCGAAGTGCCCAGTAGTCGGCATATCGGCGCACTCTGCTGAAGGGAATTCGCGAAAATCGAGTATCGAGGTCGTCGCTGACCTCATGGGGCAGGGAGTCGAAATCGGGGGCCGGGGGCCGCTTATACACCGCGTCATAATGTACCAAAGTTGCAGCCCAGGACAGTTGGTGGCCACCGGGAGATTGATCAATGCCGGAGTGCCCCACCGAACCGGCAGCGTTCGGGGACACCGGGCTCAAGTCGTCTTGGTCGTAACGATTCTCGGTCAACGGCGACTTGGTATGCGATGCTCTCGCTGTGACAAAAGGGCGGCTTGAGGCATTCACAGATGCCGTAATCGCCATCGTCATGACGATCATGGTGCTCGACCTCCGGCCACCTGCTGGTCACGGTTTCGGAGACCTGAAGCCTCTGGTGCCAAAGTTTCTTGTCTACGCCTTGAGCTTCGCTTTCTTGGCCATCTACTGGAATAACCACCACCATCTGATGCACGTCGTTGAGCGCATCGATGGTCGGGTCCTTTGGGCGAACATGGGACTGCTGTTCTCACTCTCACTGACGCCCGCGGCCACGGCGTGGTTGGGTGAGCATCCGAGTAACACCGCCCCGGTGGTCGTGTACGGCTTGGTGCTGCTTCTTTCGGCCATCGCCTACTTCCTGCTCACGCGGGCGCTGTTAGCACTGCATCCGGCGGGTTCACAATTGGCCGTGGCGATTGGCAGTGACCGTAAGGGCCGGCTTTCGGCTATTGCATATATGGCGGGGATCGTTGTGGCGCTCTTCGAACCATGGGTAGCCATTGCGATATACGTCGGGGTAGCTGTCGTCTGGCTTGTGCCCGACAGGCGAATAACGAGGGTCATCGAGGGTGGAGAGGGGGCCGACTCCTAGAGGACGAGGACGGCTGCCATAGCGCCCTCCGATCAATGTATGGGGGCAGGTCCTCAAAGGTGGGTCATTGCCAAAGTCTGTCCGCTACAGCGATGCCCGGTTGGCTCGGTAGGTTCCTTCGGATCTGGATTCACCCGTTGGCTCAGAATGTCAAGCATGCGGCCCGCAATCTGGACCGCCACCGAAAGTTCGTCAAGATCGAACCACTTTGGGGATACCTCTTCCATTCGAATGCGAGCAAGCGCATAGCCCGCTTGCCGATTCGCGAATGTGTCGCCGGGGGCTGGCCGTGGGCGGGCGAGCTCGTCGCCGCCTTTTCCCGATTGCCCCGCTTTTCGACCTGAACCGCTGCTTCGCACAACAGGGTGACAGACCAACCCTTGGTCGAACGCGCCCTCAATGCGATCCCGGAATGCCGCCTCACACCGCTACCCCGGTCGCGCCTGACCGTCGACGCTGTGCAACAGCAGGGTCAGCCATTCGCCGGTCGATGCGAGCAGCTTCCCGGGGCCTTCAGTCCCTTACTGCAAAGACAGGGCTAGCCTGTGCCCTGTGTTTGGAGCGCTGAACTGGTTGACCGAGTCCACGGAACGGCTTACCGCGTCGGTCGAGCAGATGCGACCTGAGGACCTTGCTCAGCCGTCTCACCTTCCCGGTTGGAGTCGAGCTAACGTGCTGGTTCACCTCTCCAGGAACGCGGACGGACTGCGGAACCTGCTGCTCAGCGCCCGAACGGGCGAGCCACTACGGATGTATCCCTCCCCCGGCGCACGAGAGGCCGACATCATCGCCGGGGTAACGCGCCCCGCTGAGGTCGTCCTGGCCGATGCCGTCGAGGCCTCGCGACGCTTCCTTGTCGAGGCTCACTCATTCCCTGAGAGCTGTTGGCCAAACGAGGTGGCCTTCACCTCCGGTGGGCCAAATCCACCCCTCGTCAGTGCCGAACGAATCGTCGAGCTTCGACTCACCGAGGTTGAAATCCACCACGTCGACCTCGATCTCGTTTACTCGTTCGCCGACGTGCCCGTGCTTCTGGCGGGTCAGCTGCTCGTCGACTTCGTCGAACGCTACGACCGCAAGGGCGCTCACTTTGCTCTTGAGCTTGACGACAGTCCCGGAGGCGTCGGTTGGGTCAAGAGTGGGGATCTCCCCGTCGTGCGCGGCTCCCTCGCCGCAGCTTTGGCGTGGCTGACGGGAAGATCCTCTGAAGGCATGCGTTGTACGAGCGGAGGGCCGCTTCCGGAGCTGCCCCCGTTCGGGTGACGTGGGAGCACCACGAACGGAACGAGGAGTACGCCCGAACATTCGGAGTACGAGGATGCCGGAGCGCCGGTTCGCCCTGGTTTTGCAGTAACTCGCTGATGAGACGCGGCGAAAGCCGCGAAAAGGCCCTCCTGGCGGGTGAAACTGGAATCACCACAACACCAGTAGACCAACCAGGAGGGCACCTACAAGGTGAAAGATAGCTCGCGTCGCCCGCGCCTGTCCGTGACCACCGGCGGTCGAAATGTCGTCGCCCACGCCAGTGGCATCGGTTGACGCCGACAAGGTGATTCGCACAATGGATAGCGCGCTCGGTGTCCTCACGGTGACCGTCAGCCCAGCAAATCTGGATCGAGAAAAAGGCGTTCAACGTCACTAAGTGGGTGTGTCTGGTCATCGCCGTCGTGCTCATCGTCGCGGTTGCCGAGCGGGGAGTTGGTCTGGTCGGCTGCCCCCTATGTGCCGAACTGCCCCACCGAACCGGCGGACTGGGGCAGGGGCCGGTATCGGTGCCCAAATTGGGCGTTCAGCCGAAACCGATACCAGCACCTCCGTATTGTTGCCGGGGTCGAGATTCCGCCAGCGCAAAGCCACACTCCTGCCTCAGCTTGGAAAACTCGCGAAGCTGATCCCGCCCAAACAGTCCCCGTTCTGCAGCATCCTGGTACTGCGTTTCGAGCGGCACTCTTGCATCCTCGTCTATTCGATATTGCGAATGAATCGACCAGGGGAAGGACTTACTTGATCGCCGATTCGCCTCTGACAAACAGATGACACCAGCTGCAATTGCCTCATCCTGAGTTGGGACCAGAAGAGCGTCAATCGGCAGTAACGACCGACCCAGGGCATCTGGGTTAAGGAACCCCCGAGCATCGACGGGCTCTTCTGGCAACGACGAGAGGAGGAGGGCGTCGAGGCCCACCAACTCATCCGGATCCGCCACTCGTTCGAAAAGCAAAGTGAACTCGGGGTTCGAAAGATCCTTGTTCCAGATACTCGAGTGGCCACTACCGGGCTTTTGGGAGATTCTGAGAAGCCCCTCATGCTCGAGACTCCAGAGAGATGTGGCGACGCAGTGGAGCTCGACGTTGGCCACCTGAACCAAGACTCCGGTGCTCGGGGTCGCAATGGCACATTCGCCAACCGATCGTGCCATCCAGCTCAAGCGTCGTACCGACCTGTCGGCGAAGAGATAGTCCAAGCACGATGCCGTTAGTTCCATCAGGTCCTCCGCTTTAACTGTAGGAGTGTTCTCGGCCAGAAGGTGAGACCGTCCACGGCCCGGCGAACTAGGGCAACCTAGGGACGCCCATTGCCGACCGGGAGCGGTTAGATCCAGCCGAACATCAGGTTTGGCGATCGGGAGCTATCGACCTCGATGCTCGCCAGATTGGCAACGACAAAGTCGCTGGCGAGTTCCCCCGCCGAGAACGTCGACTCCACACCCACTGTTCGAATGCCTGCTGCCCGTGCGGCCCTGACTCCCGATGGGGCATCTTCGAAAACAACGGCAGCTTCTGAGCCCAATTCCAAACACTCCAGTCCTTTGAGGTAGCCCTCAGGATCAGGCTTGCCCCTTTCAACGTCGTCTGCGGTGATCATCCATTCGGGCTCGGATAGTCCCGCTGCAGTTAGACGCACATGAGCAAGAGCCTTGCCACAAGAAGTGACGATTGCCCAGGACCCCAGGGGTAACAATGCCGTCAGCGACTCGGCGCCCGGTAGCGCTTCTACTCCCTCAACGTCTCTGATCTCCAATTTCTCGAACCACGCCAACTCCGACGTGACGAGCGACGCTGGCACGAAGTCGCCGATAACCTCTCGGCTCCGACGACCGTGAGCGCAATTGAGAATCAGTTCGGCATCGAGATTGTTCCGATTGGCGAAGGAACGCCAATGCCTTTCCACTGCGGGTGTCGAATCAACTAACACTCCATCGAGATCGAATAGGACCCCGTGGACGCTCAGCGAAGGCATCCATCAGGCTCCGGGATCACACTGCAGATTGTAGGTCGTCCCACCGAACCGGCGTTTCGCGCTCGTGTCGATGGTTGGCGAGGCCCTCGGGGACGCGAGCAGATCGCTCGCCTGACCATTGTCCGAGCAACCGGTCCACCAGGCGTGGGATGCTGTGCCGGTGAGTGCACCGTCGGGGACAGTCACTTTCCTCTTCACGGACGTCGAAGGCTCGACTCGTCTGTGGCAGGCCGACGAGCCGGCGATGAGGGCTGCGTTGTCTCGCCATGACGAGTTGTTGCGGAAGACGGTCGCTGAGCATGACGGGGTGGTGTTCTCGTCGATGGGGGATGGGATCGCTGCGGCGTTCCCTTCGGCATCCTCAGCGGTTGCTGCGGCGTTGGCTTCCCAGAGGCTGCTGGAGGTCGAGGCGTGGCCGACCGTGTCGTCTATCAGGGTGCGGATGGGGCTCCACACCGGCGAGGCGGAGCTCCGCGACGGGGACTACTTCGGCTCCGCGGTGAACCGGGCGGCCCGGTTGATGGCGATCGGGCATGGCGGGCAGGTGTTGGTGTCGTCGGTGACGGCGGAGCTGGTCGGCGACGGAGTTGTCCTGGTGGATTTGGGTGAGCATCGGTTGCGGGATCTGGATCGTCCGATGCATGTGTTCCAGGTTGGTATCGAGGGGCTTCGGGTCGAGTTCCCGCCTTTGCGGTCTTTGAACGAGGTACCGGGGAGCCTGCCGAGGCAGATGACAAGCTTTGTGGGCCGTGACCGCGAGGTGGCGGAGCTGGTCGGGCTGGTGGGGGCTCATGAGCTGGTGACCTTGACAGGGGTGGGCGGGGTGGGCAAGACCCGCTTGGCGGTCCAGGTGGCGGCGGAACTGGCAGGCGATTTTCCCGACGGGGTGTGGCTGGTCGAGTTGGGCCCCGTCGGCGACCCCGCGGCGGTGCCTGACGCGGTGGCCACCGCGCTGGGCGTGACCACTCAGGCCGGGTTGAGAGTGGCTGAGAGCATCGCTGAGGCGTTGTCGGGCCGGCGGATGTTGGTGGTGGTCGACAACTGCGAGCACGTGCTCGACGCGGCGGCTGATGTGGTGGAGACGCTCCTGGCTCGCGGCTTGTCGTTGAAGGTGATGGCCACGTCTCGGGAGGGGCTGCGGGTCGGTGCCGAGCATCTGTGGCCGGTGCCGTCGCTGGGAGTGTCCGAAGGGGCGGGCTCGGCGGCTGTGGAGCTGTTCGTCGAGCGGGCCCGTGCAGTGGCGCCACGCTTCTCTGTCGACGACCCTGATGACCTGGCGGCGGTGGCGGAGATCTGCGGGCGCTTGGATGGGATCGCGTTGGCGATCGAGTTGGCGGCGGCGCGGATGGTCTCGATGAACCCCGCCGAGGTCAGAGATCTCCTCGGTGACCGCTTCCGGCTCTTGTCGGGATCACGGCGGGGACTGGAACGCCATCAAACGCTGCGTCACGCGGTGGCATGGTCGTATGACCTGCTGGATGACGACGAACGGATGGTGTTGAACCATGCGTCGGTGTTCGCAGGCGGGTTCGACCTCGGCGCCTTGGTGGCGGTGTGTGACAGCCTGGACAAGTTCGCGCTGCTCGACGTGGTGGATTCGCTGGTCCGCAAGTCGCTGATTACCGCAGATAGTGCCGCTGGGCGCACCCGCTACGGCCTGTTGGAGACCATCCGGAGTTTCGCCGAGGAACAGCTAGCCGCCACCGCGATTATCGGCGAGGTCCGGGACCGCCACGCCCGCTTTTTCGCCGGCCAAGCCGTCGCCTATTTCGACATGTGGGAGGGGCCCGACCAGCGCGTCGCGCTGGATTGGGTGGATGTCGAGTTCGCCAATCTGCGGGCCGGGTTCCGCTGGGCCGTCGACGAGGCCGACCTGGTGACAGCGGCGGCCATCGCCGCTCACACTGCGTTGCTGGCTTGGCTGTTGATGCGTTACGAGCCGGTGGGCTGGGCCGAAGAGATCCTCGCTGCGGCCACCGACGCCGACGTGGCCCAACTCCCCCGGCTGTACTCCGCTGCCGGCGTTTGCTTCATGACGGGACGCCACGAGGCTGCCGTCGGCTACGCCCAGACGGCGATCGCCTTGGAGAGCGACCCCCGCTACGACCCGTTCGAGGCGCCGTGGAGCAACATGATGGAGGGAGCCGCCATTGGGTTCGCTTTTCAGTACGACCGGGTCCTGGAGATCTTTGCCGCTCTGGCCGCCCAACCTGGGACCGCTCACGTCGTGGGCCTGGGCGGAGTTCTCGCCGCCCTACCCTCTGTCGGGCGGGCCGATGAGGCGATGGCCATCGCGGAGGAGACGCTGGCCGCCGCGCGCGCTCACGCCAACCCCCACTTGATCGCCATGACGCTCTATTCGTACGGCCTGGCCTTCGCCCAACAGGACCCGACCCGAGCCCTCCGCGCCTGGCGCGAGGGGCTCGCCTACGCCCGCGAGCACCGGATCCTGCTCTACGAGACAGTCATCACCCGCGACGCGGCCGAACTCGAAGCCGCCCACGGAGACTTCCGCCAAGCCCTGTCGATGTTCGACACCGCCATCGACAGCTTCCACCGCGCCGGTGGCGTCGCCAACCTGGCCATGGCTTTCGCCAACCTGGCCGTGTTCTTCGACCGCCTCAACAGACCTCAGGCCGCGGCGACGGTCTACGGAACGACCCGCGACCACCCCATAGTCGGTCGGGTCGTCAACCTCCCCACCGCTTTGGAGCACCTCCGAGCCGTGCTCGGCGAAACGACCTTCGAGCGGTGTGTCGCCACCGGGGCGGCCATGGAAGTCGCCGACGCCGTCGCCTACGCCCGACACCACATCCAGCAAGCCCGCCACCAAGCAGCCGCGTCCGAAGTAGGCGGCGCATAATCGCGATCGGATTACCGTCTCGGCGTGACGTGACCCGCCCGAGATCCGGCGCATGGGGGCACCTCAGCACACGCAGCCTCGTGAGCAGTTTGCGACGACCGAACGGCCCAGAATGGACGGCCGATAGGTACGAGCAGTGAGGCCAACGTCCGCCAAAATGTAGCCTGGTGTTCATGCAGTGGGTATCGCCGGTCTTAGCCCCTGGGTGCGAAGAACTCAAGTGCGATGTTGTCGGGATCTCGAAACGACAATGCCGAATAGTTAGGCGTGTCCACGATGCCACCGTTGGGGATGCCGAGTTCGTTAAGATGGATTTCCCATGCCTTTAACTCATCGCGGTTGGCACAGCCGAAAGCCAGATGATCGAGCCCCGGCCGCCGCTCGTTGAACGGCTCAGTGCTGTCCAAGTCAGGAAACTGAGTTACGCCAACGATTGTGCCGCCGGTAAGCCAAGCGACGCGCTGGAACGGACCTGTGTCCTCGTCAAGGATTGGGTCCGAGCCGAACAGATCCTTGTACCAAGGCACACTCCGTTCAAGGCTCGTAACCGTTAGCGCCACATGAGTAATCGCAGGGAACTCAGGCATCTCTTTTCTCCCCTTCACACCTCGTGGACGCAGCGAATGCTACCTCTTTGGTTGGCAACTCTCGGGGAGTAAAAGCTATCTGGCAGAACCAGTCGCCGCGCTAACCGAGGCCCAGTCCCGGCGTAGAGGGTCACTCCGGATGGTCGGTATCGAGATTTCTGCACCCTTAGTCAGCGAGGTTCCTCGTCACGTCGTTCGCGGCGATCGACGAACGTTCGCCGTGCGAGAACGAGCCAACACAGGACGGCCACGCCGGACAGGATCGCAGGGACTGGGTGATCAAGCAGAATGGAGGCCCCGATGGCACACCCGAAGGCAGTTAGATTCGCCGCGACGTCGTAGACGGGGGCGATGAATCGCTGGTTGATGACATGGGCGACAGCTATGAGGAGACCACATGCGAAGGTCGCGGACAAAAGAACACTCACCACGGTCGCAGTCTGGCCGAAAACCCCGTCCACTATCCGCCATTTCCGCGGGGTGCCACGGTTGATCGCCTATCCCCGAAGTGCCTGAGGGCAGGTCCCCTCAACCCTCAAACCACCGCCCTCCTCGCCCCTATCAGCTCCCCGGCGTGTCTCTCGCACGACCAGACGGGCTTCCAACCCGATGCGTACCGGTGGCGACCCTGCCAGGAAACGGGTGCCATACAATGCCCCGCCTGGCCGGAAGCATTCTCGTACACGAATCGCCAGCACCGCCCGGGCTGTGCGAAGATCCCCGGGGCCACCGTGCCGACAATCCCAGTCAGATAAGGGGTGGGACCACAACATGGCCAATAGGATCAGCAGACTCATGGCGGCGCAGCCGTCGCGGCGACAGTCGCCGGTAGCGTGACGGTCGGCGTGAGGCGGTACGATGGCGGGCGTCTCGGGCAGCTTGACGCCCATCACGTCGGCGTGCTCACCGATGTCACCGGACCGGGTTCCTCGGACAACGCCACCACCGTGCAGGGCGTGGAGGCCGGAGTCCAGCTGGCCAAGCGGGACGGCTACGCCCTCAGTCAGAGCAATCGAGCAGCTTGTGCTGCTACAAGGAATGGAGGGAAGTGATCTCATGAGCAGCGCGAACTCCGAAGAGCTCGACTTCTTTTTCGACAAATCCATCATCGAGAACCCATACCCTTACCTCGACGCGCTCCGGTCGCACTCTCCCATACAGCGTGAGCCGTACCACGACGTCGTGATGGTCACCGGCTATGACGAAGCAGCGGCCATCTTCTCGGATCCCATCGCTTTCTCTTCGTGCAACGCGATGAGTGGTCCCTTCCCTGGCTTCCCGTTCCCGCTCGAAGGCGATGACGTCGCAGACCTCGTCGAAAAGTACCGCGGTCAGCTCCCGATGAGTCACGAGATCACCGCAATGGATCCTCCCGAGCACACGGACTATCGGGCCCTCGTGGCCCGGTATCTCACACCGAAGCACGTGAGCACCATGGAGCCCACCATTCGAAGAATCGCCGATGAACTCATTGACGCGATCGTCGATCAGGGAAAGTGCGAGCTCGTTACTGATTTCTCTGGACCGTTCTCGGTAATCAATATCTGTGAGCTGCTGGGCGTTCCCGATTCCGACCATCAAGCGTTCATTGACGAGATGCTCGATCCCGGCCGCGGCCTCACCGGGGGAGACGTCTCCACCGACATGCCAGTCGATCCCTTCGCGTTCTTGCACGAGCGATTTAGCACGTACATTGCGGAGCGAATGACGCAGCCTCGGGACGACGTCATGACCAAGCTTGTGACGACCCCATTTCCGAATGGATCGATGCCGGAACAGATCGACGCAATTCGTATTGCCTCCCTCTTGTTCATCGCAGGATTCAGAGCGACGGCAGGTTTGATCGCCACGGGGTTCCAGGTGCTGGGCGAAGATCCCGCCTTGCAACAGAGGCTGCGAGATGACTCGACGCTGATCCCCAGCTTCATCGAAGAGGCCCTGCGCATCGACAGCGAACTGAAGGGTACGTTTCGATTCTGTCGCACGACTGAGAGGGTGGGGGACGTTGAGATCCACGGTGGTTCGACCGTCATGCTCCTCATTGGGGCTGCCAATAGAGACCCACTGAAGTTCGAATGTCCAGAAGAGTTTCGCGCTGACCGGTTCAACGCACGCCAGCATCTCGCCTTCGGGCGAGGCCCGCACTTGTGCTTAGGCGCTCCCTTGGCGCGCGTGGAAAGTCGAATCGCAGTCGAACAACTGCTCTCTCGATTTGGCGCTATCGGAATCTCAGAGTTCGAGCATGGACCAGCTGGTTCGCGCCAGTACGAATACCTTCCGAACTTCCTGACGAGAAGCCTGCTCCGGCTTCATCTTGACCTCGACCCGGGATGAGAAGACGATCAACACCGAGCCGCACGGTGAGGGACGCCAGCGCCGGAAAACACCTTGAGTTGCTTGACGTGAAGGCGTGCAGATGACCACCGAAGACCATGTCGCCCTTCAGAGGCTCCTAGATAAGGACAGCATTATCGATGTGGTGCATCGATACTCCTATTGCGTCGATCATCAGCTCTACGACGAGATTGCCGACTTGTTCACCGAGGACTGCGTCGTTGACTACGGACCAGAGGTCGGAAAACCTGTGCGATCCCGCTCCGCGTTCCGCTCGATGTTTGGCAATCCTGGCGGAGGTTACAAGCGAACCAGCCACCAGAATGCAAACGTCCTAGTGACGTTCGAAACCGACGATCGCGCAACCGTGCGCGCCTCGGTGTACGCCTGGCACGAGACAGCTGACGGAGACCATCCGAGATTGTGGGGTTACTACCATGACTCGGTCGTGAGGACACCAGAAGGCTGGCGCATCGCTAGCCGACAACTTCGAGTTCTCGGGGTCGAGAACTGGCACGCGAACTGGAATTGGGCCCTCGATCACGAGGCTGACTGAGAAGACCCTCCTTCGACGATTTCAGGCGCTCGCTGTAGCACCTCCGCGGCGTAGAACCTGTCGAGGCAGACGAGCTCACCGGGACTACCGCTGGCCAGGCAGAACGCGATGGGCTCGCACCGCCAGGCAACTCGATTGCGCCCTATGACGTGACGGTAAGGACGACGGTCGCTGCAACGTGGATATCAAGTCTTAATCCAGCTGATCCCACCGGCCACGACGTCACTCGACTCGACCGGCTTCGTAATCCAACCCACTTCGTGTCGGGTAACCAGCCTCTCGCAAGTTCAAGTGTCCGGATCCCGAACGGTTCCGTCGCTGGTGGAGCGTGGACAGGTGGTTGGCGAGATTGAGGCATGGGCGGTTGATCAAGATGGGAGGGTGGCATACGGTCAGCCTGCGCAGATTCCTGATGCAGCCGGACCTATTACTGGACGGTGCAAATCCCCATTGTCACCGGGAGTCAAATCGACCTATGCGAAGTGCAGGGCATAGACCCTGATTATCAGTACACGACCCCCCAGAGCTAGGCCCCCCCTCCGCCCCGCCCTGCGTCTCGGGTGGCGGCCCCCGTGCGCTCCGGGGCTCCGTCCCTTGGGCTCCCCGGTCGCTGCCCGCCCTCGCCGCTCCCGGCCGGTCGAGGGGTGCGTGGCGGTTTTGGCCCGCCCGGCCGTGGTTCCCCCTCTCTCCCGGTGCTGCCCCTTGCCTTGGCGGTGGCAGGATTCGAACCTGATCGGGCGGCAGCCTCCGCGTTGGCGGCGAAGCCCGATTCCGATCAGCGGTTGAAGGGTGGTCCATGCCCCCGTACCAAAACGCCGTATTCGCGCTGAGCTGTCTCTTAATGGACCGACCCGGATTGTTGCCCGCTCACGCCGTCTCGGAAGCGGTGAGGCCTGGGTGTGCCTCGGAGGTCGAGACTGTGGCGTACCCGGCGAGTTAGTCGGGTACGCCTCCCGGGCATTCTCGGCGTCCTCCGGGTGGCGAAGCCTAGGATTAACGCACGTGCGCCTGCCAATGGGTCAAGATGTCCTCGACAACCTGGCTCCATTCCCAAGGTCTGATCATGCCGGGCTACCTTTGTGATGTACACCCTTTCGGGGTCCCTGGAGCCGTTCTCCACCGTCGACCACCTCCAAGACTTGAAGCGGTGCGTCACCCCCTTGAGGTTGTGATGCCTCTCCGTCGATCATCTTGCGCGCTGCGGCCGCAATCCCCCAGCCGGGATGATCCTTGATACGCAAGTAGTTCTGTGGGCCGACACGGGAGGGTCGTCCGAACTTCTGGAGCATTTCAAGCTGAACGAGACGCTCAAGTTCCTTTGCCACTTCGCCCGACGAGTTGTAATTAACACCGCGTGCCGCCTCCGACTGGTTGAAGGCCCGAGTCTGGTCGGACGCCCAAAGGAGAACTCGCAGCCGGAGGCGTCGCCCGAAGAGCAGGTCGCCAACGACGTCCACGCAGTCCACGGCTAGATCCACCAGTTACCCTCCATCAGTCACTAGTTTCTCGTGAATGGGGAAAGACGTCCAGTGGGCGGTCCCTCCTTCTGCGTACTTACCTGTGACCAGGGTAAATACACGGATGTAGTTTCGATTTTCTGCCCCGAAATGAACGTGCTTCTGTTCCCGTATGGGCGTCCTGGGATGCCATCTGACCCGCCAACACCGGGCGGTAAGTTACAAATTCCATCGGTCGCTGCGGTCGGCCAGCCCGGAACGGTGTCCCCGCCTCTTAGAGCGTGCGTCGCTCTACCGACCCGGGACCAAGCGCGACGTTGTCTCGCTCACCAAACTGACGCTCCGCATGCTGGCCCTGCGGGCTCTCTCGCTCCAAGATGAGATCGACGAACTCGATGCCATCTTGAAGCCATTGGTTCAACTACTTGGTGCCGGACTACTTGCAGTCCTGGCCCCAGAACACCGCGTCCAACTACGCCATCAGTATCAGTGGTGGCATGGTGCAAGTGACGCTCGGCGGTATATGGAGCGGTGGTACCTACTATTCAGGTGGTGACACCCCGGAGCCCTATTCGGCGAGCGCATGCGCAAATGCAGCGACCTAGGCCCTAACCCCTCGCACCACAACCCCCCCTCGGGTGAGTGCCGCCGGGTGCTCTGCCGCACCTGCCCGGTGGCCGAGTGCGCGGCGCCGCCGGCCGGGACGAGCGGTTCGGGTGCTGGGGCGTTGTCGGCCAAGAAGTCCAGCGCCGCTGGGCGAGGATCACGTGATCGATGGCCCGCTGTCCCGAGCCTCGGGGGCACGTACGAGCCCATGGAGACTCGACATGGGGCGTGGTCACCCTTTTCGGCGAAACTGCTCGGTCCGGGCCGGGCCGGTCCGGGGCCGGACATAGAGCGGATAGCGGACAGGGTCACTGGCATGCCATAGACCCTAAAGCAGTGCCTAAATAAGCGGCTGAACTGGGCTTATAGCTCTATAACGGCGGTTTGAGCCGGCCGCTTTACCCCCCCCGTTCCGCTCTTGGCGCCGTGTCTTCCCCTTTTCCGGTGGGGCGGGCGCGCGGCGGTTCCGGTGCCGTCCCGTGTGCTTGTGCTTGCCTTCTCAACAATGGAACGATGGGGAGCGGTGGCAGGATTCGAACCTGATCGGACGCGGTCGCCGCTAGCCCGGTGAGCATCAGGGCAGCCAACGTGGCTCACCGCCCACCCTTCGGCCCACGAGCCATGCCGGAGGCGTGAGGCCTCCGCCGAGCGGCGAAACCGGACGGCTTAGGGCGCTGCAAGAACTCCCCTACACCCCCTCCTCCTTCCGAGCGATTTTCTCGACAAGGCGTCGACCCCTTTCAAGCGTTTGACTTGGCTGCCTGCGAGACTGTTTTGGTGGCAGCCACTCCTGCGAGATCAGAAACGTCCCTTGCAGCACTCATCGACGCCTTTGGCCGGCGCGTCTGCCCAGCAGTACTCGAGCAACACAAGCGGAACTCTGTCG
The DNA here is from genome assembly GCA_963779735.1 of uncultured Acidimicrobiaceae bacterium. Classification (GTDB taxonomy): domain Bacteria; phylum Actinomycetota; class Acidimicrobiia; order Acidimicrobiales; family RAAP-2; genus Bog-473. The sequence goes on along the minus strand of CAVZZJ010000004.1, from coordinate 336,495 downwards.
CCTCGCCGCTCGGCATCTGGCTACTGCTGGCTGCCTGTTCGTCGGGCGCGTCCAGCGGGGACCGAGACGCCCTGGAGGAGGCACTCGGGTGTACGGTCAGCGAGGCGGCTGACCTCCTCGGCCGATTCCTCGACCACCCGCCCTCCGCCATCCACACGGCGATGGCCTTGTGGGTGCGCGACTGGGACATCACCCCGGCCCTCTTGGACTGGAACGCGACGCTCCCCTCCCAGATCGAACGCGGGGCGATGCCCTCCCAGGCGGAGGCGGACGTGTGGGCGGACCGGCACACGCTGGGGCTTATCAAGCGCTTCCCCCTGAAGATCGGGCCGCTGACCCGGCTCGTCCTCGCCTCGGCCATCGCCACCAGGGTCTCGTGGAAGACGCCCTTCGAGGTCGTAGACGGCGACGAGCACCTCCGCGCCTCGAGCCCCTGGCGCGGCTCGCTCAGCCGAGTCCTCCTTGCCCGCGAGACGGGCATCCCCATGATGCTCGCCACCACCGAGGCCGTCGGCGTGGTGGCCGTCCACCTGGCGCTGGCCGAGGAGGACCTGGGTGTTGTGTCGGTGGCAGCGGCCCCCGAGGTCGAACGCCGGCTGGTGGTCGAGGCCGCCTACGAGATCGCCGCCCGGTACCGGGACGACGATCTGGCGTCGGCTCGCTGCTCGCTCTTCGATCTCCCCTTGGGCAGCGGCCATTCCTGGGAGCTGACCGAACGCGAGGTTCGCACCCATGTCGCCGGGGAGCGCTCGGAGGAGGTCGAGAGTGCGGTGCTCGCGGCGTGGCACGCCCGGTGCCGGCTCGACCTCAAGGCCTCCGAGCTCTTCGCCGCGCAGCCGGCGCTCCGGGCGCTCATCGAGCAGATCGGGTCCCATCCCGACGGGGATGGGACCGATGCCGTGCAGTCGGCCGTCGCCTCCTACACGCCCACGGGCTTCGAGGCGGGCGCCCTCACCGCCTTCGGTATCCTGCTCGGCGAAGAGACGCCCCCAACAGCGACGGGTCTCGAACGCCGGGCCCGGCTCTACTTCGATCATCCCCATGCCGCCCTCGCGCTGGCGGGGAGCAAGTCCGACTTCTACCGGTCACGAGCCGGGCACAGCGAGATGTTCGGTCTGCCCCTCTTCGCCGCATGGGTCGATACGCCGGACGAGGCCGAAGCCCCGATGCCAGCCGACGCCGCGCCCTGAGACTGACCGGGTATGCGGCGTTTCGCTGCCCTCTATCTCCTATCCCACCTGGCTTTTCCCTGGGAGAGGAGAGAGGGGCAGCAGAAGGGGGCCAACGGCGGGGCGTGCAGGGCGGGGACCTGGGCGGATGGGGTGAAGAGATGGGCGGGGGCACGAGGGCGACAGCGACGGCGGCGACCGTAGGGAGCCGACCGGAGACTGGAGCCCGAAGGTGCGGTAAAGGGGGTCGGGGGGGCTCGGATCGACCTCAGGGGGCGGGGCGAGGGGGGGCCGACCGGCGGAGCACCTTGGGGAGGGGTCTGAGTTGGCGGTCGACTCTGGATTAGAGAACAGCTCTGGCACAGCGTCAGATCACTTTGCTGGAGTGTCCCTCCCAGTAACGATCGCGAAGGCGGCGCTTGTAGAGCTTCCCCGAAGGGGCACGGGGCAGCTCGGCTTCGAAGTCGACCGAGCGGGGGCATTTGTAAGCGGCCAGCTGGGACTGGCAGAAGGCTATGAGCTCCGCAGCCAGAGCCGTGGACTCATCGGTTGGGTCGACGAGCTCCACGACCGCCTTGACCTCTTCACCGAATTCGTAGTTGGGGACGCCGATGACGGCGGCGTCAGCCACCTTGGGGTGCTGCAGCAACACGTCCTCGGCTTCTTGGGGGTAGATGTTGACCCCACCGGAGATGATCATGTTGTCCTTGCGGTCGGTCAGGTACAGGTAGCCGTCCTCGTCGACGTAGCCGACGTCCCCTATCGTCACCCATCCTTGGGAGCTGTGGGCTGCCCTCGTCTTTTCGGGATCGTCCAAGTACTCCAAGCGGAGACCGCTCTCGAAGTAGATGGTTCCGGGTGCGCCGGGCGCCAATTCGTTGCCGTCATCGTCCAGGACGTGCAGGGTTCCCACGATAGCCCGCCCGACCGAACCCCGATGGGCGAGCCAGTCCGCCGAATCGATGTGGGAGGCACCGACGCCCTCCGAGGACGCGTAGTACTCCTGGACGATCGGACCCCACCAGTCGATCATCTGTTCCTTGGTCGGTACCGGGCAGGGTGCTGCGACGTGGAAGGCCACTTCGTGGGACGACAGGTCGTAGGCTGCTCGGGTCGCCGCGGGCAAACGCAGCAGCCGGATGAACATGGTGGGCACCCACTGGCTGTGGGTCACTCCGTAGCGCTCGATGGTGGCAAGGGCGGCCTCCGCGTCGAATCGCTCCATGATGACGTTGGTGCCCCCCAGCCGGGTTACGCCCATGGAGAATCCGTGAGGTGCGGCGTGATACAGCGGGGCACCGGGGGTCAAGAAGCGGCAGGTCGCGCTCAGCCCGAACAGGTCCAGGAATCGCTTCAGCGGACCCTCCGGGTAATCGGCGGGATGGAGGTCAATGAGGGGACGTACGACGCCCTTGGGGCGACCAGTGGTCGCCGAGGTATACATCATGGCGTCGCCGAGCGTCTCGTCTTCGGAACGGATCGGCTCGCGGCGGTCGATCAACGCGCCGAACGACTCGAAGCCTTCCAGATCGGCGTCGACGGCTACGGCCAGATGGAGGGATGCACATCGGGACAGCAGTGCCCTTGCGGCCGTGGCGTTCATGGCATCGGTGACGAGCACCTTGGCACCGCAGTTGTCGATGATGTACTCGAGCTCGTGCGGGGTGAGATGCCAGTTCAGGGGTACGTAGTAGAGCCCGACGCGCCGTGCCGCCCAACACACGGTCAGGTACCGAGCATTATTGGCCATGAGGACAGCAACACGATCGCCCCGTTCCAGGCCGGCGGCGCGCAAGGCACTCGAAAAGCGGCTGGACTCGTCGTCGAGCTCTCTGTAGGTGACGACCTCGCCGCTGGCGGCCATGACCACGGCGGGCTTGTCCGGACTGCTCTCCGCGTAGACCCGTGGGTACATCGCACCCCCTTGCTCGTCGCTGGGAATGCTGCCGCAGGGCAAGGGGCTCGTCAACCGACTTTCGTCTACGAAAACACCGGCCGGCCCCGACGGGGCTGACCGACCGAGCACCTTGAGAAGGGGTTGAGCAACTCCGGATTACCCTGCCAACGTGGAGCCCTTCGTCCTCTCGACGCTCAACAGCCGGATCGACCATCTCGGAATCGTGGGCACGGTGGCTCCGGGGATCTTCGCCTAGCCGGGCCGTTGCTGGCGATTCGTCTACGAGAAACCCTCAGGCCAGGCGGGCCACTGTATGGCCCCCGTCTCCTGGCGGGGTCGTCACCGATACGCCACTGGGTGGAAGCCCGTCTGGTCGTGCGAGAGGCACGCTGGCGAGTTGGTAGGGGTTAGGCGAACGTTGGTATAGGTAGTCGCCCAGCGCAGGCACGAGTGGGGCACCCCAGGCTTCAAGCCAGAGTTCAGCCGGCGGCGAGCCAGGCGTAGCGAATGCCGATCGCCAGAACCAACAGTCCGAGTAGGTGACGGATCGCCGATTCGGGAAGGCGTGGCTGGAGTCGAGCGCCTGTGTATCCACCCAGCAGGCCGCCGATGCCGAGCGCGATCCCTACTCCCCAATCGGGGGCAATGGGGCCGTGGTGGCGCGTCGAGAGCAGAAAGAACGTCACGACGCCCGCGACGGAGGCTACGAATGTCGAAGCGAGGGTGGCGGGCGCAACCTCGGCAGCGGACCGTCCTGAGCCGATCAGAATCGGGGCGAGGATCGAACCGCCCCCGATCCCGTAGATCCCGCCCACGCACCCCACGATCGCCGCCGTTACCCCTAGCGTCGAGGTAGAGAAATGCACGCCCGAGGGCAATCGCCGGTCGGCAAGAAGCCATGCTCCAAGAGGAACCAGGACTATGGCGATGACCACATCGAAGGCCAACGCACCGGGGAGCAGCTCCACCCTGATTATCGAGCCGACGATGACACCGGGCAGCGTTCCTAGTACCAGCAGCCGTGTTAACCGGCCTCCGACCTGTCCCTGCCGCCAGTAGCGGTACAACGCCCCAGGGGTCGCTACCACGTTGTAGAGCAGGTTAGTTGGCGTTACTGCGGGGCTGGGAGTGCCCAGCACTCCGACTTGGAATGGCAGCAGGAGGACCGCTCCCGACACCCCTGCCGGGCTGGCAACAGTCGCGATCGTGAACGACGCCCCCAGGGCGGCAATATAGACCCAGGCTCCCGTCAGCACCTGCACACCGTAGTGGGTGCTTTCTTCGACCTTGCTGGGCTGGTTCAACTGGGGAATTTCGTTGATCGCCCCTGGGGAGTTTCGGAAATCGTCGGCATCGAGACCTGGGCCGAATCGCAACGCCGTGTAGTGCTCGACCACAGACCAAAGGAGCATGTAAGTGGCTTCGCATGACGCCGATCCGCTCGTCCCACAGCTGACCGATGCGGCAGAGCCTCTGGTCGAAAATCTCCGGCGTCAGGCAGGACGAAGCAATACGTTTACTTCGTTGTAGCCGTTCAGCCGTTGCAGCAGCCCGAGGGGTCCACCTTCAAGGGCGTGAGGAAATAGCTGGTTGATCCGCTCCGTTTTGTCGAACGAGCAACACCACCCGGCGATACGACGTCTCCGGTAGCCCTTTTCCAGTGTTGGTGACGGCAAGGATCACGTGCGCTTCTCCGTTTCCGAGCTTTAAGGCGGTGACGGTAGTGCGTTGTCCGGTCGCACTCGACAGCCGGACGGGCGGTGAGGATGCGATTTCGTTTCGCCCCGCCTCCGGATACCAGAACCAAGCGTAAACAAGGTGGCCCTTAGCCCGATCCGTTGCGCGGGCGAGGAGATGGACCGGTGTACCGGGCCGCACTGAAACGTAAATCACGCCGGTTCCACCGACCCCATTTACCCTCACGGTTGGTGGGTAATTGGCATCCGCTACGTTCGCACTCAGAGTCCAATCCATTCGGTCAGCGAAGTCATCCTGGTACGCCTGCCGCCAGCGGTAGATCGTGGCAAAGTCATCAGTGTGCAGCTGACCGTCGAAACCTACAACTGTATCTGCAGATCCGCTGCATTGGGTGAAGAAGGGTCGTGGTTCCCCCGGAGGCTGACAGAAGACGTACCTTCCTCCCCACCCGCCCCATGTCGGGTTACTGGCAGCGTCAAGGCCGTTGCTAACCAGGTTCAGCCATGCAGCGGTGTCGCCTTCAGCGATAGCGAAAGGTGTTGGGTAAGCGGCCCCCAGTGGACCTTTGTCTTGAATGTTCACCCGAAGCCACTGCAGGGTAACGAGCGAACTGTTTGGCCCTTGATTGACGGTTGTCGGCCGATAGAACGCCTCGCCGGACAACCCAGACCACGTGGCAGTGGAGTAGTTGCTCCCTGGGGTGCCTACCCAGAGAAGCTGCGGAAATTCCCGCCGAATCCAGGCATCCGTATCGTCTTGGTCCGAGATCGAGTAGACGCGTAGCTTTCGCACGAAGGCGGCGACCTCGGCTGGAGTGCGGGACTTCTTAACCCACCAGAGAGCCTCGGCCAAGGTGTTCGCGCCGCCGCCGATGGCCAACCAAAGAGGTCGGGGATCGCGCTCATCGGCCCTTGCAATGATCATCTTGGCGCCTTGGCTGAGTGGTTGCCCTCGACCGATGCCCGCCAGACCAAAGTTAGGTTGACCGAGGGCGAATAGGGATCTGACATGGGCGCAACTCGGGTAAGCCGGGTCGTGCGCCGCCAGGTTGGAGCGGACCTCGCAGTAGGCGTTAATGATATGCATAGGAGCGGACGTGCTGTAGCCGTTGAGCTTCTTCTTCCAGATGGACGTAGTGCTGATGATGCCCTGCAGATCGATCTCATTGGAATAGAGCAAATTCCTGACGAGGTTCTCCTCATTATCGGGATCGCTGAACGGATCGATTTGGATGGGACCACCGAAATCGTTGAGGCTGATTTCGCGGGCCGGCCCCGAGTAGCTGTCGATTGCGGTGGCCGCAGAGTTTGAGGTCCCGGCCATGTTTGGAGCGGCTGAGCCGACAGAAATCGGCGGCAAGAAAGTCATCGCTGCGAAGGCTGCCGCAACCGCCCCGAGGCACGCCGCCCTCACAACGACGCGCCTCCGACCCTCCCAGACCCAATAGCGCCGGATGATGGTTCCTCCCTCAGGATAGTTCACATATCAGAATAATTCCGTTCAGGAGACTAATTGAGAGCACACTGACACGTCAACCGGGAACGGCGCCCGAGTTGCGACCGGAAGTACGATTGGGAGGTGCCGAAGTCCCCTGCTCCACGTGGCGAACCTCGCCCTCATCCACCCTCAGACGGCGACCGCGCAAGCAACGAGCCTTCAAATTGGCGAAGCGATTGTCGGTCTCGGGCGTCTCGCGGATTTGACACTGGCGAACACCGGCCTCTCGGTCACCCAGTATCGAATCCTGCACCACCTCCGGCGTGGCCGGGCGATCCAATCGGACCTCGCCTTCGAAATCACCGTGAGCAAGCAAAGCGTCACTCGAATCGTGGATGGCCTCGTCGAGAAGCGCTATATCACGCGACGACCAGACTCAGCAGATCGCAGGCGCGTCATCCATGCGCTAACGACACGTGGAAGACGCGCACTCGATCTTGCAGACTCCCTCATCGAGCAAAACTTGATGTTCACCATCGGTCATTTGGACAGCGCTGCGGACATCGAGACCGCGTTGCATGGCATCAAGCTTTTCGGGCAAGCAAAGAGACTGGCCTTCAAGGCTGTCACAACCACAAACGCCCACATAAATCAAGGTTGAAGGCCGATTCCGATCGAAAGTTAGCTTCAACTCGCCCTGTGACGTACACGCGAAGCCTCTGCGTAAAACGCCAGCCGATTTCATGAGGTCGTTGAACTTCTCCTACCGCATCCGAGCGCAGGTCCGGCCGTTACCCGGCAGCCAGTCGATAGAACCTTTGCTCACTTGGAGTTCCCCAAGCTTGACGTCGTCACTCCGTACGACGAAGGTCACGTCCGAGCGGAGCACGAAACGGGTGGGGAGGTCGACGGTGACATCATGGGTTGCCATGAGTTGACGGTAGTCCTCCCGCGCAGAAATGTGGACAGCAAGAGGGCGAAACGCCGGACCATCCCACCCTCCCGGTGTTCGGGGCGAGGGTCGAGTTCGCCTCGGTGCCGTCTCCGGTGTAATAGTCGGTGCCGTGGAGACCGCTGAGGTACCACGAGAGGTCGCTCGCCTACGTCACCAGTTCGCCGACCGCATTGTGGCACTGGACGAAACAGCGTGGGATGAAGCGTCCTGGTGTTCGGGCTGGCAAGTGCGGGACCTGCTCGCCCACCTTGTAAAGAATGCTGAGTCCACTCCGTGGTCGTTAATGAGTGACCTACTTCGAGGTGGATTTCGACCCGACCACTCGGTGAGTAAAGCTGCCAAGCGCCTCAGCGGCGTGCCGGTTCCGGAGCTAGCTGATCGGCTCCGTAGTGCGGCTGACAAGCGCCTTCGTTCCGGCGGCTCCTCGAAGCCATTCGGCATGGGTGACGTTGTGGTGCACAGTGCAGACGCATTTAGGCCATTTGGCGAGGATGTCGACGTACGCCCCGACGTTGCGGCGTCCGTCTTGGATGCGTACTGGAACAGAGCGCGAATCGTCGTCCATGCAGCACCTCACCGAGGGCACCGCTTGGTGGCGACGGACCTCGACTGGTCCAGTGGAAGTGGAACGGAGATAAGAGGGAGAACCATTGACCTCGTTCTCTTCGTTGCCAACAGACGACAAGTTCTCCCTCGTCTAGAAGGACCAGGGCTCGGGGCCTTACATTGAGAGGGACCCAGTCCCGGCGGTAGGGGCTCCCAGTCAATCGCCTGCTGGTGGTCGGGGACGGTTTGGTCGGCGACTCGCCGCCGTGTGGGAGCGTTATGGGGGTGTCCAGGCAAAGCGTGACCGAGATGTTCGATCGTCAGCGTCTTGATGTTGACCTCGTCCAGGATTCGCCGGTCGACGAGTGTGTCCTCGCCATCGACCAGTTCGACCATTGGGGAGCAGCGTTTATCTTCTCCGTTGACGAAACGGGCGAGTGGTGTGCGGAATGCCTGAGGGCACTGCGCCAGAATGATGGGCGCTGGGCAGATATGGGTACTAATGGCACCCATGGCACTGAATGGCCCATTCCGTGGTCTCCGCCACCCGACGAATGGATGGGTGGTGGTCCGCTCTTGCTCCTCTTGACAGGTGGCCAAAGCGTCGACACTGCGACCGCTGAAAACCAGATGCTTCAAGCCGTCGTCGGGTTTGCCGGTCCGAGCGTTGAGAACATCCAGATAGTGCAGGGCGACCTTCGCCGACAAATCACGGTCAGTTCGCAAGTGGGAGCATTTGTTGTCATGTCCGTGGGGGTCGGTCCCATCGAACTCCAGGCGTTCAACTCGATGGGAAGGAAGGTCGGATCTGCCCGTCAGATCTTGTGATCCCGCCCCCCTTCGCCCCGCTTCCCGGGTGGGCTCCGCCGGGTTGCACCGTTGCCCAGTGGTCGAGCCGCGAGGCGGCCGTCCGTTCGGCCCCTGACCCCCCATGCGGCACCTTCGGGCTCCAGTCTCCGGTCGGCTCCCTACGGTCGCCGCCGTCGCTGTCGCCCTCGTGCCCCCCCGCCCATCTCTTCAACCCATCCGCCCTGGTCCCCGCCCTGCACGCCCCGCCGTTGGCCCCCTTCTGCTGCCCCTCTCTCCTATCCCACCTGGCTTTTCCCTGGCGCCCCCGGCAAGATTCGAACTTGCGCACACGGTTTAGGAAACCGATGCTCTATCCCCTGAGCTACGGGGGCTAACAGCACGTAGGCGTCAGCCATGGGCCAGCAATAGCATCCCACGTTGTACGTCGCCCGTCGGCACCTCACCGTCACGACGACTGTGACCTGGAACATTCAACGCCATGGACACGCACCGCCTCAGCCTCGCCGGCAAATACGCTTGGATTCACCGGACGTAGACGAACCCGCGGGGCGCAGGCCGGTCTCAGCGTCGACGAGACGCCCGACGGGTTCAACCGGACGGCTGGTTTGAAGGGATCGAAACCCGTGCGCTCAATCGCGAAATTCCCAGGTGGAGGGCGTTGTCTTCTGCCGCCCCGGGTTGAACAATGGTAGGAGCGATGCACGAGGAGGCAGTCATGCAAGCGACTGTGGGTGATCACATAAAGGTCTGCGGACATCGGCCCGGACAGCCAGAGCGCGGTGGTGAAGTCACCGAGGTACTGGGGGTCGCCGGGGGACCGCCCTACATGGTGCGCTGGGGGGAGAGTCAGCACGTGACCATGTTCTTCCCGGGACCCGATGCGATGGTCGAGCACCCCGGCAAGGTGTCGACCTAGCTAGGTCAGCGCTGGGCCGCGTGCGGACAGCAGGTCGCGAAGGAAACTCTGCGGCGAGTTCCCTCTGAGGCGGAGACGGGCCTCTGAGGCGGAGAGGTAAGGCCTAGCCGGCGGAGTCCGCGGATGAGTCGAGCGGCCCCACATTGGCCCTCCAATCGTCCACCCGCTCCAAGGAGCGGTCGTAGGCGCCGACGCGTCGCCGGTACTCGTCGACCCCTCGTCGTTCGAACTCCCGCGCCCTCTCAATGGCCGCATGGAGCTCCTCGGGGCCGTGCAACAACCGCACCGTCTCCTCTGGTGGAGACACGATGGGCTTCCCTTTGGTCCCCTTGTGGTGATGGAACATCGGTTCCTCCTTCCTCCCGGCCCGAGCTAGCGTGAACCTGCGGCTGTCTGCAGTATGCGCTCTTGGAGTTCGATTCCGATCGCGGCCAATACCGACTCGAACGTCCACCGAGTCCGATGCACTCCTCGGCAGGGGCGCGCTTGTTGGTCTATCCGGAATACGGGTGGTACCCACCATCGTCGCCACACCTCCTGCCACGGGGCTCTCCCGCCGACATCAGCGCGCAAGAAAATAGGGAACCTCCATTGCCCCTGCGACCAAATGCGCAACGGATGAGGGACTCCTCCATGGGGCGTTGCCCACGCGTGGGGCCGACCAGCTCCGTTCCACCCTGACCGGGCGAGTCGGCCCTCCGTCCGCACGCCCGAGTCAGATCGGCCCGGGTCAGATCGGCCCTGCGCCGATCCGTTGCATCGGCCTCGCCCTCACATGTCCATCCCGCCGTTCACCGGCAGCACGGCGCCCGTTATGTAGCCCGAGCGATCATGAAGCAGGAAGGCCACCGCGTGGGCGACCTCGGCTGTCGTGGCCAGACGCCGCAACGGGATGCGCTCGATCACACCGGCGAGGATTTCCTCGGGAACCTTGGCCGTCATTTCGGTTTCGGTGAATCCCGGGGAGACGCAGTTGACCGTGATCCCCTTGCGGGCCAGTTCGAGGGCCAGTGTCTTGGTCAGACCCACCAGGCCGGCCTTCGCCGCCGAGTAGTTCGCCTGGCCGATGTTCCCGGTCTCGCCGATGAGGGAGGTGATGTTGACGATCCGGCCCGATCCTCGGTCCATCATGTGGTCGAGCACGGCCTTTATCATGTAGAAGCCCCCGGACAGATTGACCCGAAGCACGGCATGCCACTCTTCGACGGTCATCTTGCGGACCGAACGGTCTACGGTCACCCCGGCATTGTTCACGAGGTAGTCAACGTGCCCGTAGGAGTCGAGCACCTCGTCGACGACCCGGGTGCAGTCCTCGGGTACCCCTACATTGCCCCGGTGTACAGAGACGGACCAGCCCGCCGCATCCGCCTTCTCCTTGGTAAGAGCCGCCGCCTCGTCATTGGTCGAGTAGCCGGCTGCGACGTGGATCCCCTGCACCGCAAGCGATTCGGTGATGGCCAAGCCGATTCCTCGGGTGCCGCCGGTCACGATCGCTACCCGATCAGCGCTCATCGGTGGCCCTCCCCCTCTCGCTTCGATAGATGATCATCAGGTGTACACCCGAACGCGGCCCCGTGCAATGGCCGAAGGCGCTGGGCCCAAAGGTTGCACCCCCCTCCTAGGGACACGGTCGGCTAAGAGGGAGGGGACCGGCGACGACGCCATACGAGCCAACCGGCGCCGCCGGCGACGGCCAGGGCGCCGATGACGATCGCGACCACCTCGCCGGTGGAGATCCCGCTCCCCTCGCCGGACGTGGTGGGGCTGGCGGTATGCGTCGGCACCGAGCTCGTGGTCACGGGGGGCGAGGTGGAGCTCGTCGTGGTGCTGGTGGAAGCGCCCGTGGCCGTCGTCGTGCTGCTCTCCGCGGTTGCCGTGAAGGCGACCACGCGGTCCGCCGAAGGCGCCAGCAGCAAGCCGTCCCCCACGCTCGGCGTGGGGAAGTGGTTGGCCGGGACACCGATGGACGCCCGCTGCTGGACGGACCCGTTGGTGGGATTGAGCCCAAAGAGCACGCCGTCCTGGCCGATGGTCCAGACCAATCCGGCGGCGACGATCGGGGGGCCGCCCCCGGCATCGGCCCTCCACACGACGTTCAGCGCCGGCGGCGAGGTGGACACTCGCACGGCGATCGTGCCGGCCAGACAGGGGAGGTAGACCGTCGTGCCCACCACGGCGCTACCACCGTCAATGTCGTCGCCGCACCCCGAGGCGAGACTCGCCTCCTGGCCGCCGATCCCGCCCAGGTGCGCGCCGTTGAGGAGATAGATGGCCCGGTCCTTCCCCGACAGCACCACCTGGCCGTCGGAGAGGAGGGCGGGTGCCATCGACATGTCGAGGTCGTCGGCGTTGTTCTGGGGCCAGTTGGTCGGTGCGAAGTACTGCAGCAGCTTGAGCGACGAGGAGAGCTCGAGCGCCGAGTCGCTGTCGTCATAAGGCTCGCTGGCCGAGTACACCGAACCGTTGCCGGCGCTGACCCACATGTTGCCGGCGCCGTCGATGGCGGGGGCGGCCCCACCCATCCATATCGCGCCCTGGCTGTCCCCTACGGCCGCGTCCACCGTGAAGATGGCCGGGGTCCCGCCGGCCTCGTTGACCGCGACGACCCGCCCACGATAGGAGGCACAGTCTCCGTAGTTCCCACCCATTGCGAACACCACCTGACCCGCGTCGAGGGTCAGCCCGGTGCGCTGCAGGAGGGCGGCGGGATCCGCACCGAGCGGATCCACATCCTGGGTCATCTCCATCGCACCCGTGGCCGAGTCGAGCCCCACGAGCATGTGCGCCGGGGCTCCGTTCAGCAGTTCGTCGGCCACCACGAAGATCTCGTCCCTCGACTGGTCGATAACGGGCGTACCGGTGATCCCCACGGTGGGCGTGATGTCCCCGCAGGGTAGCGACGACGCAGGAACCGGGCTAGCAAGGTGGTGCGACCAGATCACCGCCCCGCTCGTCGTCGACAGCGCGTAGACCGTGTCGTTCTCCGTGGCGACGTAGACGTCCCCCGAGGAGACCAGGGGTTCGCCGTAGAGCTGCCCGTCGAGGGAGGGCGACGTCCACGCCGGCCTCGATGTGTCGACGGAGGTCACCGGCGCCGCAACGCCCGATCCGGCCGGGTCACCGTGATAGACCGTCCACGCGGACGAGTCGGTTGCGGTAGACGCCGCGGTCCGTGCCCCGGCGGTCGGCGCCGCGGCGAGCCAGCGCGAGGCGACGAGGGCGAGAGCGAAGAGGGCGAGCCCGGCGCGCTTCTTCCGTACGGAGGATCTGCCGCCGTGCATGTGCGGCACGCTAACAAGCCCCCGCGTGCAGGAGGGCGGCGGCGCCATCGGCGTTCTCCGGGCGGGTGCTACCCCCCACCCGCCCCCAGGACGTATCCTGGGGGCGGGTAAACGGCCTCCGACAGAGGTCGGAGCACGTGCGATGCGCTTCCGCCGTATGGCCCGAACCGGGGCCTTCGCGCCCGCGCACGAGATGTCCGAGCCAAAAGGAGAAGCCATGCCCGTTGATGACACCGCCCCGCCATTCAAGGTTGCCGATCTCGCCGCGGCCGAGTTCGGCCGTAAGGAGATCGTCCTGGCCGAGCACGAGATGCCCGGCCTGATGGCCATGCGCTCGGAGTATGCCGCTTCTCAACCACTGGCCGGCGCCCGCATCACCGGGTCGTTGCACATGACGGTGCAGACCGCTGTGTTGATTGAGACGTTGACCGCGCTGGGGGCCCGGGTGCGGTGGGCCAGCTGCAACATCTTCTCGACCCAGGACCATGCCGCAGCGGCCGTGGCCGTGGGGCCCGACGGAACCGTCGACAGCCCGCGGGGAGTCCCGGTGTTCGCCTGGAAGGGCGAGACGCTCGAAGAGTACTGGTGGTGCACCGAGCAGGCACTGCTGTGGCCGGGCGAGGGTGGGCCCAACATGATCCTCGACGACGGAGGCGACGCCACCCTCCTCGTCCACAAGGGCGTCGAGTTCGAGAAGGCGGGATCGGTTCCCGATCCTTCGACCGCCGAGTCCGAGGAGTTCACGTTCGTGCTGGCGCTCCTGGGGCGCAGCCTGGCCGAGGACGCCCAGCGCTGGACCTCCATCGCCAACGGGATCAAGGGTGTGACGGAGGAGACCACGACCGGAGTCCACCGCCTCTACGAGATGCAGCGGCGGGGCGAGCTCCTCTTCCCGGCCATCAACGTGAACGACTCGGTGACCAAGTCGAAGTTCGACAACAAGTACGGTTGCCGCCACTCGTTGGTCGACGGCATCAACCGAGCCACCGACGTGCTCATCGGCGGCAAGGTGGCGGTGGTGTGCGGCTACGGCGACGTGGGCAAGGGCTGCGCCCAGTCGCTGGCCGGGCAGGGGGCACGCGTTGTGGTGACCGAGGTCGACCCCATCTGCGCCCTGCAGGCGGCGATGGAGGGCTATCAGGTGACCACGTTGGAGGACATCCTCCCCGTGGCCGACATCATCATCACCACGACGGGCAACAAGGACATCATCACCGCCCGGCACATGGCCGCCATGAAGCACCAGGCCATCGTGGGCAACATCGGCCACTTCGACAACGAGATCGACATGGCCGGACTGGCCAACACCCCGGGAATCGAACGGATCAACATAAAGCCGCAGGTCGACAAGTGGGTCTTCCCGGACGGCCACGCCGTCATTGTCCTCTCCGAGGGTCGGCTCTTGAACCTGGGCAACGCCACCGGGCACCCCAGCTTCGTGATGTCCAACTCGTTCACGAACCAGACCATGGCCCAGCTGGAGCTGTTCACCCAGACCGGCCAGTACGCCAACGAGGTCTACGTCCTCCCCAAACACCTCGACGAGAAGGTGGCGCGGCTGCACCTCGACGCGCTGGGTGTCAAGCTCACCGTGCTCAGCCCGGATCAGGCCGACTACATCGGCGTGCCGGTCGACGGGCCCTACAAGCCGGACACCTACAGGTACTAGGGGCGGTCACCCCAACGTGGCGGTGGCGATCACCGTGCCGTCGGACGACACCACCTCGGCCTTGTGCACGTCGCGAGGCGCCACCGGGAGAGGTGCGCCCCAGGCGCCGTAACCCTCCCAGGCGGTAAAGGCACCGACCTTGTGTACCTCGCCGTCGGCGGTGACGACCTCACACGAGACCTTCCCGTCGATCGACGAGTCGGCCAGGGTCACGACCATCCACGGCGTGGACCCGCCGTAGGTAAGAACCCGGCCCACCGACCTCCCCCCCTCGGTCAGCTCTGCCGTCGCCACCTCTCTTCCGGAGGGGTGAGGGCCGCTGACTGCCTGAGTCGGATGGCTCACTGAGGACCCCGTCGCCCACCCGATGCTCAACCCGGCGATGAGGGCGACCGCTGCGGCGGCCGCGGCCAGCGCCCAGCGGGGCGCAGCGGCCCAGCGGGCCCGACTGCGCCGGCGGGGGGTCGAGGCCCCTGGCCCGCTCTCGGCCAACCCCATGCGGCCGAACAGCGTGACCTCGAAGCCCACCGGCGGTTCTTCCTCAGGGGCGACGTGCACCACCGCATCGGCGGCGCGAGACAACTGCTCGAGCTCCTCGGCGCAGTGGGCGCACGAATCGACATGGGCCAAGGTGGCCGCCCGCTCGCGACCGGTCAGGACGCCCAGGGCCAGCTCGGCCAGGCCGTCCTCGTAGCGGTCGCACCGCCCTGTGCGCGGGTCGTCCATCATCGTCCCTCCTCGGCCGCCCTCAACTGCTCGACGGCGCGGCGGAGCCGGATGAGGCCGCTGCGGATGCGCGTCTTGGCCGTCCCGAGAGGGATGCCCTCCTCCTCGCTGATCTCGGACGCCGTGCGCCCGTAGACCGCCGCCAGAATGACCGATCGCCGCTGGTCGGGCGGCAGGCCAGCGAGGGCGGCCCGCATGACGTCGCGGACGTCGCCCCGGCGGACCACATCGTCGGGATTGTTCTCCAGGGACATCATGGCCGAGGCGGCGAAGTCGTCCGGATCGGTCGGCACCGCTCGCCGCATGCGGAGCGCGTCGATCGTCAGATTCCGGGTGATGGTCAGGACCCATGTGGTGACCGAGCCTCGGCGGTGATCGAAGACCGGTGCGTGGCGCCACACCCGGATCAGCGCCTCCTGCGCCACCTCCTCGGCCACCGACGCGTCGCTCGTCATGGAGTAGGCCAGCCCGAAGACCCGGCGCTGGTAGCGGCGCACGAACACGACGGCCGCAGCCTGATCGCCCACTGCCATGCCCGCCAGGAGAGCTTCATCGGTAGACCCACTGTCGATCACGGGCAACTCTGCCATGTCATGCACTACGGGTCAGGGCGACCCGGAGATTCCCCATTGGTCGCCCCATGTTCGTCGGGCCCGGTCCGGGGCCCGACTCAGCCCGGCCGCAGACCGGCGAAGAGGTCGTCCTCGGGCGTGGGCGAGTTCGTCGAGTCCTGCACCCGGACGAAGGCCTCGCTCCGCATGACGTTGCCGAAGAGTTCCTCCCCCATGCGCAGGAAGAAGATGTTGTCGCTCTGGCTGGCGTGGGCGGACAGCGAGGCGTACTTCCGACCGGTCACGGCCGAGCAGTCCACGTAGGTCGTGATGAGCTCGTCCGGCGTGCCGAAGTCGGGGCGCTCCTCGACCTCGCTCGGCATCTCTATCCCGGCCTCCCCCATCGTCTCGCGGAATCCACGCAGCGCCGAACGTGGCAGCGCGGTGTAGTAGAGCTTGTCGGGAATCCGGCACTCTGCAATGGCGGCGTGCGTGATCCGGTTGGCCTGAATGTGGTCGGGATGCCCGTAGAAGCCCCGCTCGTCGTAGGTCACCACGACGTGGGGCCGGTAGCGCCGCATGAGCGAGGCCAGGCGGTGCCCGGCCTCCTCGACGGACACCTGCCAGAACGAGCCGGGGGCGTCGTTCTGGGGCCAACCCTCCATGCCGGAGTCGTGGTAGCCCAAGAGCTCCAGGTGGGAGACCCCCAGGGCCCGACAGCTGGCCTCGAGCTCCCGGCGCCGGAGGGGGACGACGACGCTCTCGTCGTGCGCCGGGTCGTCCGGCTTTATCTCCCCAGGTGCGTCGCCCAGCTCGCCGTTGGTGCAGGTGACTAGCACCGTCCGCACCCCTTCGTCGGCGTAGCGAGCGAGGATCCCGCCCGTGGAGATCGCTTCGTCGTCGGGGTGGGCGTGCACGGCCATGAGCGTGAGAGGTCGGTCTGCCATTGGAAGGAGCGTAGGGGTTGTGACCGCCGATGCAGGCCGCCGCGGCGGGTGAGCCTCAGGTCTGCATCCCTCCCACGCTGGCGGCCAGGGACTCCAGCTCGGATCGCCAGTCGGCCGGTGGCGCCAACGGCCGAAGCACGAACTTGGAGAAACCGACGTCGATGAACGACCCGATCAGGCGGCGGAGCGCGTCGGGCCCGACAGGGACGATCTGGTCGAGCGGGCGGCCCCGGGCGCGCCGGGCCAGGGTGGCGAGCGGCTCGGCTCCCAGGTCGGTGCCGGGTGGTGCGTAGGTGATGCTCACCCCGAAGTGCTCGGGGCTGACGGCACGTCCGTGCTCGGCCGCCACCTCGTCGATCACCCGCTTCCCCGCCGCCGCGTCTGGTGGCGTGCACAGTGCGGGCAGCCACCCGTCGGCCAGCCGGCCACAGCGTTCGAGCGCCGCCGGCGCGTTGCCCCCGAGCCAGACGTCGAAGGGGTCCTGGACGGGGCGGGGCGAGACGGCGACGTCGGAGAACGAACCCGCCGGCCCGTCGTGAGTGACCGTCTCGCCGGCCCACAGCCGGCGCAGGATGGGGAGCGCCTCGTCCATGAGGGCGCCGCGCTCGGACGGGGGGACCCCGACGGCGGCGCGCTCCCCTCCCACCGAGAGACCCGGGACGAACGTCAACAGGAAGCGCCCAGCCGAGAGGAGGTCGAGCGTCGCCGTCGCCTTGGCCAGCCACACCAGGTTCCGCCCCGGCAGCAGCATCGTGGTGCCGATCTTGAGGCCCGGGCAGGCAGCCGACGTCCAGGCCAGACCGACGAGGGGGTCCGGTCCCGGGCGTGAGAGAACCTCGGGCAGCCACAGCGAGTCGAAGCCGTACGCCGCGATGGCGCGACCCAGCGCGGACAACGATTCGGGGCCCAGGTCGTCTCCCCCGGCGCCGATGCCGATCCGTACCTTCATCGTGCTCCCTTCACTCGGTCACCCCGGCGCACCGGCCAGGGCGCGGATCGCCCGATCCACCCCGCGATCGTCGACGTCATGGTGCGTGACCAGTCGCACGGTGCGCGGCGCGACGGTGCCGGCCAGGACCCCCTCGACCCGCAGATGGGCGAGGAGCTCGCCCGGATCGGGGTGGGAGAAGACGACGATGTTGGTGCGCACCGACGAGGGATCGAGACCGCACTCGGGCCAGCGCTGCGCCACGGCGTCGGCCAGACGCGCCGCCCGGGCGTGATCCTCGGGAAGCCGCTCGACCATCTGGCCGAGGGCGACGAGGCCAGGTGCGGCGAGCACGCCCGCCTGGCGCATCCCGCCTCCCAGGCGCTTGCGCTCCAGGCGGGCACGGATGATCACCTCTTCGGGTCCGGCCAGCAGTGAGCCCACCGGCGCGCAGAGGCCCTTGGTCAGGCAGCACATCACGGTCGTGACCGGCGCGGCCCATTTCGAGGCGGGCACCCCGGTGGCCGCCTCGGCGTTGAAGAGACGGGCGCCGTCCAGGTGGACGGGCAGGTCGCCGGCGGCCGCGGTCAGGGCGGCCAGCTGGGCTGCCGACCACAGGGCGCCCGACGCCGCCATGTGGGTGTTCTCAATGCAGACGAGCGACACCGCAGGCTGATGGTGCGCCCCCGCCGAGAGGAACCAGCGCACGTCGTCGGGGTTGAGCACGCCGCCGGCGTCGTCCACCGGGAGAAACTGCACCCCGGCGTTGCGGGCGGCCGCTCCGTGCTCGTAGGAGACCACATGCTGGCGACGGCCGGCCACGACGGCGGCGCCCGCCGTCGTGAGCACGCGGATGGCGATCTGGTTGGCCATCGTCCCGGAGGGGACGAAGACGGCCGCCGGCTTCCCGAGGCGCGCGGCGAAGGCCTCCTCCAGGGCGAGCACCGTCGGGTCCTCCCCGTAGTCGTCGTCCCCCACCTCCGCGTCCGCCATGGCGCGCCGCATGGCCGGGGTCGGTTGGGTGACGGTGTCGCTGCGGAGGTCGACCAGATCGGCCACGCGGCCACCCTAACAACGCGCCGGTAACATCCGGCCGTGCCTACGCCTTCCCCGCCGGAGCCCGACGACCTCCGACTCTTCCCGACGGGCCGGCACGACATCCACGAGCTGCTCGACGTGGAGGTGGTCGAGGCCGGCCCGGAGCGGGTGGTGCTCTCCCTGCCGGTGACATGGAAGGTGCACCAGCCCCACGGCATCCTCCACGGGGGGGTGTCTGCCCTCCTGGCCGAGTCGGCCGCCAGCTTCGGAGGCGCCTTGGCCGCCGGACCAGGCCGACGGGTGGTGGGCATTGAGCTCAACGCCAGCCACCTCCGCTCGGTCCAGGACGGGAACCTCACCGCGACCGCCACCCCGCTGCGGGTGGGCCGTACCGTGCAGGTCTGGTCCATCGCCGTGAGCGACGACGAGGGGCGGGCCGTTTGTGCGGCGCGCTGCACCCTGGCCGTCCTGTCTCCGCCGGCCGTCGCAGAGGAGCCTGCCCGCCCTCCTCGTGAATGAGTGGGCACCGTACCCTTCCCGGCGTAACATGGCGGTGTGACGCCGGTAGGAAACGGAGCGCGGCAACCTAGGTTCGGACTTATCCTGCCTGCCACCTTGCAGGATGAACTCCCTGATCAAGATGGTAGTACCTCAGGTAGTAACACGGGCAGCGCGAGGGCCGTTTTCGAGCTCTGCCAGCGGGCCGAGGCGACCGGAGCGGACTCCTTGTGGGCCGTGGACCACCTGTACTGGCCCCACCCGATCAACGAGTGCCTCACCACGCTGACCATCGCGGCAGCGGCGACCCGGCGTCCGACGCTGGGGAGCTGCATACTCCAGCTGCCGCTGCGCCACCCGGCCGCGGTGGCCAAGCAGGTCACGTCGCTGCAGAATCTCTCCGGCGGACGCTTCATCCTCGGCGTGGGCGTGGGAAGCCACTCGGGCGAGTACGCCCGTGCCGGGATCGACTTCCACCAGCGGGGCCGCCTGATGGACGAGGGGATCGCCGCCCTGTTCGAGGCCTGGTCCACGGGCAGCGATGACGGGGTCCGCTACCGCCAGGAGCCGACGTCGACCCGGGTGCCACTGTGGATCGGGGGGGCGAGTCCGGCGGCGCGGCGGCGGGCGGCCATGGTCGGCGACGGCTGGGCCCCTCTCTTCATCGTTCCCGACGACTACGGACCCGCCCTGGGCGCTCTGCGGTGCACGAGCGAGGAGGCCGGACGTGACCCCGACTCGGTGGAGCCGGCGGTGGTGGTATTCGCCCGGGTCGGTCCCGACGAGGACGCGCCCGCAGAGGGAGCGCGGTGGCTGTCCGAGCTCTACGGCGTGCCCGCCAAGGCCTTCGAGCGCCACCTCGTGGCCGGCGAGCCCGAGACGTGTGCCGATGCGCTGCGTCGCTACGTCGATGCCGGCGCCCGACACATCGTCGTCATGATCGCCGGCACCGGTGCCGTGGGCCAGTTCGCCCTGCTGCGATCCGCCTTCGTGGCCCGCACCGAGGCGGTCCCCGCCGGTGTGGGCGGATGAGCCTCGCCTCATGACGCTGCCCGAGGTCGCCATCTTGGGCACCGGTATGACCGACATGAGCCGGCGTGACCTCTCGCCCGAGGCGATGGCCTATCAGGCCACCCACGAGGCGCTGGCGGATGCCGGGATCGCCCCCGACCAGCTCGGGTTGGTGATCTTCGCCAACGCCACCGCCGGGCGGTTGAACGACCAGGCCTGCGTGCGGGGACAGTCCTGGCTGCGCAAGGCCGGGTTGAACGACGTCGCCGTCATCAACGTGGACAACTCCTGTGCCGGGGGGAGCTCGGCCCTGCACGTGGCCACCAGGGTGGCGGCTGCGTCGGACCGAGCGGTGCTGGCCTTGGGTGTCGAGAAGATGTGGACGGGGAACCGGGCCGAGACGATGGCCGGCATTGAGGACGGGCTGCCAGCGGACTACCGCCATGACCTGCACGACCTGCGTCACGCCGACGAGAATCCGGCGGGCAGCATTCTGATGGGGCTCAACAACGGCTGGGCGCAACGCATCATGGACGATCGGGGGGTGACGGCCCGGCAGATGGCCGCTGCAGCGGTCAAGGCCTTCGACCACGCGTCGCGCAACCCGCTGGCCCAGTGCCAGCGCACGGCCAGCATTGAGGAGGTGCTGTCCGCTCCGCAGGTAGCCGGCGTGCTCACCCGACTCATGTGCAGCTCGTTCACCGACGGGGCCGCCGCCATCGTGGTGGCCGGATCGGCGATTTCTGCCCCGGCCTCCGCCCCCCGTATCATCGGTTCGGTGGCCCGCTCCGGAAATGGACTGCTCGACTACCACGACCGACTGGCGCAAGCCGCCGACGCCGCGTGGGAGGCCTGGGGCATTGGGCCGGACGAGTTCGACCTGGTCGAACTGCACGATGCCACGGCGCCCGAGGAGCTCTACGCCCTCGAGTCCCTGGGGTTCTTCGGGCTGGGCGACGCCGGCCCGGCCACCGAGGCGGGGCACACCGGGATCGACACTCCCGGACTCGTCGTCAACTCCAGTGGTGGCCTGGTGGGACGCGGTCACCCGCTGGGGGCCACCGGGCTGGCGCAGGTTGTCGAGCTGGCCACCCAACTCCGCCATCGCGCCGGCGCCCGCCAGATCCGCGGCATCCGGCTCGGCCTGGCCGTGAACACCGGCGGCATCATTGAGGGCGACGCCGGATTCGTCGGCATCCACGCAGTCCGCGCCGGGTCCTCGTGACCGGCATCCGCATCACGGGCTGGGGCATCGCGCTCCCCGACAAGATCGTGACCAACGACGACATGGCCGCCAGCCTGGACACGAGCGACGCGTGGATCGTCGAACGCACCGGCATTCGTGAGCGCCACATCGGGGGCACGACATCGGGCCTGGCCATTGAGGCCGGTCAGGAGGCGCTGCACTGTGCCGGTCGGACGGGGTCCCAGGTGGACCATCTCATACTGGCGACCACCACGCCCGACGGCATCATCCCAGGTACCGCGCCCACCGTGCAGAACGCCCTCGGCACCACGGGCGGTGCCTTCGACATAAACGCCGCCTGCTCGGGCTTCGTCTACGGCCTGGTGATCGGCGCCGGGCTGATCGCCACCGGTTCCGGCCCCATCCTGCTCATCGGCGCGGAGACCCTCTCGAAGTTCACCGACATGGACGACCGTTCGATCGCCATCATCGTGGGCGACGGCGCGGGCGCCGTGCTGATTGAGCCGATTGAGGGGCCCGGTCAGCTGTTGAGTTGGAACCTCAACTCGGAGGGGTCGTTGCGCCACCTCCTCTACTGCGAGCACGGCGGAACACTCTTCATGGACGGCAAGGAGGTGTTCCGCAAGGCCGTCCGAGTGGTGGTCGAGTCGGCCGAGCGGGCCATGGCCGATGCCGGGATCGGGCCCGACGACGTCTCGCTCCTCGTGCCCCACCAAGCCAACCTTCGCATCATTGTGGCGGCCTGCCAGCGGCTCGGCATCCCCGAGGAGCGGACCGTGGTGGTCATCGACCGCTACGGCAACACCTCGTCGGCCTCCATCCCCCTGGCCCTTCACGACGCCATCACCAACGACCGCGTGCACGACGGCGACCACCTCCTCCTGACCGGCTTCGGCGGCGGGATGACCTGGGCCAGCGCCGTCCTGCGCTGGGGAGCGTGAGCGCGCCGCCGACCAAGCCGCCTCTCGTCATCCTGGCTGCGGGGCGGGCCCGCCGCTACGGAGGGTGCAAGCCGTTGGCGCCGGTGGGCCCACGGGGTGAGGCGGTCATCGACCTGGTTGCCAGCGACGCCCTGGCCGGCGGCTTCGGACCCATCGTGCTCGTGCTCGGCCCGGCGACGGGTCCGGCCATCCGCTACCACGTGGAGCACACCTGGCCCTCGCACGTAGACGTCCGGTTCGCCCTACAAGAGGCACCCCTTGGCACCGTCCACGCGGTGCTGTGCGCCTCCGAGCACGTGGGCAGCGCCCCCTATGGGGTGGGGAACGCCGACGACGTCTACGGGCGGCCCGCCGCCGCGCTGCTCGCCGGCCACCTGCGGGGACCCGACCCCACCAACGCCCTGGTCGGCTTCCGCCTCGCCGACGCCGTGATCGGCCACGCCCCGGTCACCCGCGGCGTCTGCCGGGTGGGCCCGGACGGCCACCTCCTGGGGGTGGTCGAACGGCGCCTCGTGACCGCTCTGCCCGACGGGGGGTTCACCTCCGCCGACGGGCGGGAGCCCTCTGCCCTCTCACCCGACGAGAGGGTGTCGATGAACCTGTGGGGGTTCACCCCGAAGTTCCACCAGAAGCTTCAGGCGGCCATGGCGGCCGCCACCGATGCGTCCGAGGAGTCCGAGGTCCTCCTGCCCGAAGTGGTGGCCGAATCGCTCGCCTCGACCACCTTCACCGTGCTGCCCGGGACGGGGCGCTGCATCGGCGTCACGCATCCCGACGATCTCGCCCTGGTGCAGGCCGAGTTGGCGCGGGAGGTGGGCCAGGGGGTGCGGCCCGCCGCCCTGTGGGGTCCGGCCGGGGTCGAGTGAGCGCTGGGCCGGACCACCGTCCGGGCGGGTCGGGAAACAGGATCCGGACGCGACGCAACCCCGAGTAACCGTTCGGCCGAAGCCTCCCGTGCTCCTCGGGGCTACGTCTGAGACGGGCCGCCGGCTCTGGGTTGGGATCGTGTCGGACAATCCCAGCCCGGGCCTGGTTCGGTGGCTCCAGGGAAGTCACCGTTCCGTAACACGGACCATCTGTTGCCGAAAACTGCCACCCGCTCCGGCCGCGAGCTCCCTACGGAACTCAGTGCCGACCCTCGATCCGGCCTTGCGACCCTCTCTCGGCCACCTTCCGGTCCACCCTGCGGCTTTCCTTCCGGCATCCCTACGCCCCACCTTGCGGCGGTCCGTAAGGGTTCGGCGGGCTTTCGTCTCCGAACTGCTGACAGATTGCGCCTCCCGCCTCGCAAGGTCAATGCCGTAGCGCGAAATCCCCCCGTTCTCCCCACCTTTCTTTGGGTCATCCCCAAGCGATGCCGGGCAATCCCCAGGTCTTCCCCACGCCCGTGGCCCGCGTGGCACCCCGTGACGCCCCGAGCGTAAGGTCGCGTGCGTGACGCCGTCCCCCTCCACCCTCGCCTCCGCCGACGCGTTCGTCCCCGACGACCGGACCCGCTGCCAGTGGGCGCAGGGCCCGTGGAACGTCCCGTACCACGACACCGAGTGGGGGGTGCCGGTGCACGACGACCGCACCCACTTCGAGTTCCTCGTTCTCGAAGGGGCCCAGGCGGGACTGAGCTGGCTCACCGTCCTCAAGAAGCGGGAGGGGTACCGGCGGCTCTTCGCCGGCTTCGACGTGGAGAAGGTGGCCCGCTTCACGCCGAAGCGGATCGACAAGATCCTGCTGGACCCCGGCATCATCCGCAACCGGGCCAAGGTGGAGGCCACGGTCGGCAACGCCCGCGCCTTCCTCGCCGTGCAGGACGAGCTCGGATCGTTCGACGCCTACCTGTGGGAGTTCGTGGGCGGGTGCCCGAAGGTGAACCGGTGGCGCCGCATGGAGCAGATCCCCGCCATCAGCCCCATCTCCGAGACGCTCAGCGTCGACCTGCGGGCCCGTGGCTTCCGTTTCGTCGGGCCCACCGTCTGCTACTCCCACCTGCAGGCGGCGGGACTGGTCAACGACCATCTGGTCAGCTGCTTTCGCCACGCCGAGCTCACCGCAGACGAGCCGCTCTGAACAAGCGCCGCCTCGGGCGGTCGGGGCGGTCGGGGCGGTCGGGGCGGTCGGGGCGGTCGGGGCGGTCGGGGCGGTGTCACGATCGGACCCCTTGGCCCCTCAGACGCCCAGCGGGTACCAGTGGACTCCGTCATCGGTGTGCCACAGACCGACCCCGTACTCGCAGATCCAACCCTGGGTTGCGCTGATGAAGGTCACGTTCCCGGGCGATCCGCTGCCGAACCCAGCCGTGTCGAGCCCGGGCACCATGGCCCATGAGCGGCCGCCGGTCACAGTCTCGAACAGCGTGGCCCTCGTCGGGTAGAGCCATGCCGTGGTGGGACTGGCCACCGCCAGGTTCTTGTGGCCGATGGAAAAGGGGGCGATGTAGCCGCCGAGCGGCAGGGTGTTGGGCTCCGTTGCGGGAGGAGGCGGCGTTCCGAGGCCGGTGGCCGAGGCGGCCAGGTACCAGGTGAAGCCTCCGTCACCCGAGCGATAGAGGGCCTTGGACTGAGAGCCGGCCGACGCCTGGCTCCCGCAGAGGAACCACAGATCGTCGGTGCCCGAGGCGGCCACCTCGGCACCGAGGGCGAACGGGGGCGTGCACGGTACCGGCCGTGGCTGCCAGCTCCGCCCGCCGTCCGCCGTGTACACCAACGCCATGTCGGTGCCGGGTTGCCCCGAGCGGGCGGTGAGAATGTAGGCCCGGTCGAGCGTGATGCGGGCCAGCTCGACGTGCTGGGCGATGGTGGGCCCAAAGGCGACGTCGCTGGCCCCCGCGCTGGCGACGGCACTCCACGTCGCGCCGCCGTCGAGGGACTGCTGGAGGACCAGGGCACACGGTCCGGCGGTCGAACCCCCGCCCGGTGCCGTGCCACACGAGCTGGTCAGCGCCCAGACGTTGTCGCCGATGGCGCTCACGTCGTAGACCACGGGTCCGATCGGCGCCCGGTGCCAGGTGACGCCGCTGTCTCCGGTGACCCACAAGGGCACGGCGCCGTCCGACTGCGGCGCCCCGCCCCACAGATACCCGTTCGGACCCACGAACTCCAACTGGCCGGCGTACCCGGTGTCCTCCCCGTAGCCGGGCGGCAGGTCGTCGTTCTGCACGCTCCAGGTGCTGCCGCCGTCCGTCGACTCGGCCAGGACCGCGTGACCGCGGTGTCCCGCCAGGGCGAATCCGACCTGGGCGTCGTCGAAGACGGCGTTCACCAGCGCGGTCGTCGGAACGGGCGTTCCCACGGCCAGGGGCCCCGTCAGCGTGTTGAACTGGTAGGCCGTCTGCGTCGACGGGAAGCCGACTGCCGTCAGCCGCGGGACGAGGAGCCCTGCCGCACCGGCGATGACGATCAGGGCGGCGGCCAGCGCGCCCAGGCGCCGTCGCACCCGGATGCCGTGCGCCCGCCGCAGGACGCTGGCCAGCTCGCGCCGGCCGGGGGCGACCCCCGCCGGATCGTCAAGATGCCCAAACATCGTCCCCCTCGCCTCCCGTCGACCCCGAGAGCTGGCGGCGCAACGACGCCAGGCCGCGCGACCCGTGGCTCTTGACGGCACCCACCGAACATCCCATTTCGAGCGCCACCTGGGCCTCGCTCAGATCAGCGAGGTAGCGCAGCACTACCGCTTCGCGCTGTCGTCGGGGCAGCCGCCGCAGGGCGGCCACCAGATCGGCCCGCTCTCCGAGGAGGGGATCCACCAGGCCCAAGGGCCCGGTCATCGGCGGCGGTCGGCGGCGGCGGCGGCGATAGCGATCGATGGCCAGATTCGATGCCACGCGAGAGACCCAGCCCTCGGGCCGGTCTGCGAGGCGGGGCCAGCGGGTAGAGGCGCGCGCCAGGGCCTCCTGCGCCACGTCCTCGGCGTCCCCCCGGTCGCCCAGGATACGGAAGGCCACCCGGTAGGCGAGGCGGTACAGGCCGTCGAACGCCAGGTCGAACCCGGCCGGGATCTGCGGGGGCATCAGGGCCCGTTCCTCGGTGCGGCCGCCCTCACGTGAGTCCCCATTCCCCCAGTCCAGGCCATTTTCGGCCTCGCAGAGCCACCTCATCATCCACCAGATTCACGCCGGTGAGGCCGCGAACGTTGTCCTGCTCGGCCGGACGCGGCACTGCCGGCGGCTGAGGGGACGCTTGGAGATGCTCGACCCGCTCGCGAGGAGTTGTCGCAACTCTGCATTGCGCCTCCCGCCGCGCTCGGAGCCCGGCCGCGATGGCGTGACTCACCCCAGTACCAGGCGCCCTCCGCTGTAGTCGAAGATCACCCAACCGAAGCGTTGTAACTGGTCCGAGCCGAGCAGACCGGCCAATCCGTTCGCAGCGATGGTGCCGAAATTCGCCGTGCCGAGAAGTTGCGGATAGAGCGTCACGCCGGGAATCGACCAGGGACCGCTGCGCACCAGCGGAGCGGTGATGGTGGAGCAGACGGTGGTCTGGCGCTGGGCCAGGTCTGTGGAGGCCAGATGGGCGGATCGGGCCAGGTCGCCGGCCACGACCGACTGCGACGAGCCGGTGTCGACGGTGAAGACGTGCGCCGGCCCCCGGCCGAAACGCAGTCGGACGTTCAGGGCGACGTCGCCGGGGGTGAGGACCACGGTGGCCGGTACCGTGGTCCCCGCCTCTTGTTCGGTCAGCACGGCGGACGGCGGGGGGCCGGTCGGCCCACGCACCTCGGGCGTCTGATCGGTCGCCGCCGGCCCCTGTGGACCACCCAGGGTGAGCGTCTGCGCGGTGAAGTCGATGCGCACCGCACCGAAGCGGCTCAGCACGTCGGAGCCCAACAGCCCGTACGGCTGTCCCCGGATCCCGAAGTCCGGCAGTGTGGCCGCGGTCAGATCCTGCGGCGCCAGGGCCACGCCGGCCACCGACCACGACCGCGCCCGGACCGGCTGCGCCGTGCCCGTGCAACCGACGCCCTCGTAGGTGCTGGGCGCTCCATCGTGCGCCAGGTGCAGGCGCGCCGCCAGGCCGGCACTGATGAGCGACTCCCCATCACCGGTATCCAGGACGAACGGGTACGGGCCCTTCCCCTCAATGCAGACGTTCACCGCCTCGGCCACCTGGCCGGCGACGGTGCTCACGGTGATCGGGACCCGCTCGGCTCCGCCGCCCAGCGAGACGGCACCGCCGCACCCCGCCGTGACCGGCGGCAGAGCGAAGTTCACCAGCGGCTCGACGTGCACGGTGCGGTGGTGGCTGCCGAGCGCCCCCGCCCCCGCCCCCAGCGCCGCTGCACCGGATGCGCCGGTGCCGAGCACGACTGCGACCCCTACGAGGAGCAAGAGGAGGGGGGCGACGCGCCGCAACATCGATTTCAGCGACTTCGGAGGGCCACGCGCACGCTGGCCATGGCCAGGCGCAGCCCCAGGACCACGACGGCGAGCGGGAGCGCCGCCCTCTGCCATCCCGAGGTGGTGCGGACGGTGAAGCGCAGCGCCGATCGGTGATGGGCCACCAGCATCTGGTAGGGGTGCCGAGCCGTGCTCACCCCTTGGACGTGCGTCACGCTGGCTGCGCCACTGAACCCGACGGCCCACCCGGCCTGGTGGGCCCGCCAACACAGGTCCATGTCCTCGGCGTACATGAAGTAGGCCTCGTCGAAACCCCCCAGCTCCTCTAGCGCGTCCCGCCGGGCCAGGAAGCAGGACCCCGAGATCCATCCCGCCTCGAGCACTCCCTCGCCCTCCGGCGCGCCCGGGTTGTAGCGCCTGGTGAACGGGTTGTCGGGATTGAACAAGGCCAGAAGGGCGTGGCCCGCCGCGTCGAGGAGGGAGGGGAAGCGGCGCACCGAGGGGTAGACCTCACCCTCGCCGGTGTAGATCCGCGGCCCCAC
This sequence comes from uncultured Acidimicrobiaceae bacterium, assembly GCA_963779735.1. Lineage (GTDB taxonomy): Bacteria > Actinomycetota > Acidimicrobiia > Acidimicrobiales > RAAP-2 > Bog-473. The sequence continues at coordinate 308,402 of CAVZZJ010000004.1, read as the reverse complement.
CATGGCCCAGGCCGGACGCGCCTCGAGTGCGGCGCGCAGCGCGCCCAGTGCCCCGGCATGGACGCGCAGGTCCGGGTTGGAGACCATCACCCACGGGGGCGGGGGTGACAGGCCGGCCAGCACGGCCAGTCCCCTGTTCACCCCGGCCCCGAATCCGAGGTTCTTCGAGGGGCTCAGCAGCACCACCGGTGGGGCCGGATGCTCGGCCAGGAGCGGGGCGAGGGCGGTCCGGGCGCTTCCCGGAGCGCCGTTCTCCACCACGACGACGGGCGCAGCACCGTCGTCGAGTAGGGAGCGTACGCAGTCCGCGAGCAGCGGACCGGCATCGTGGTCGACGACGACGGCGCCGAGATCGCCCGGCACTGCGGGCTCAGAGCTCCTTGGAGAAGCGGAAGCGGACGAGCGCCACCAACGCACTGATCCCATCGCGCCACGTGATCTTCTTGCCCTCGTCGAGCTCGCGGCCGGCGTAGGAGATCGGCACCTCGTAAATCCGCAGCCCGCGGCGCAGCACCTTGGCCGTGATCTCCGGCTCGAAGTCGAATCCATTCGACCTGATGGTGAGGCCGGCGATGGCGTCGGCGTCGAACAGCTTGTAGCAGGTCTCCATGTCCGACAGGGTCGAACGGTAGAGGATGTTGGTGGTGAGCGAGAGAACCCGGTTGCCGAGCCAGTGCAGCGGCAACATGTTCTTGCGCTCCCCCGTGAACCGGCTGCCGTAGACCACGCGCGCCTTGCCCTTGAGAATCGGGTCGATCAGTCGCGGCCAGTCGTCGGGGTCGTACTCGAGGTCCGCATCCTGAATCAACAGGAGGTCGCCCGTGGCCGCCGCCATCCCGGTACGGATGGCCGCGCCCTTGCCCTGGTTGCGATGGTGGGTGATGACGCGTACCGTCGAGTCCTCCAGGGCGCCCAGGACCTTGTCCGAGCCGTCGCTCGACCCGTCGTCGACCACGATGATCTGCAACACGAGAGGGAGCTCCACGGCGCGCATGCGGCGGAGGATCTCCGCCACGGTCGACCGCTCGTTGAACACGGGGACGATGACCGACAGCGTCGCGTACTCCTTCCGAGGAGCGAGCTCGTCGCCTCCTTCGCCGAGGTCGACCGTCACGCTGCCACCACCCGGGAAGCAAGGTACTCCATCGTGCGGGCGATGCCGTCGCGGAGCTCGACCGTGGGCCGCCAACCCAGCGCCGTGGTGGCCAACGTGATGTCCGGACAGCGTCTCGTCGGATCGTCGGTCGGCAGGGGCTCGAAGACGATGGGCGAGCCCGACCCCGAGACCTCGAGGACCAGGTGGGCCAGTTCGAGGACGGTGCGCTCGTCGGGATTGCCGATGTTGATCGGCCCGGTGAGGGGAGAGTCGAGCAAGGCCACCAGCCCGGCGATCTCGTCTTCGACGTAGCAAAGGCTCCGGGTCTGCGATCCGTCGCCGTAGACGGTCAACGGCTCGCCCCGCAGCGCCTGGGAGATGAAGTTCGACACCACCCGCCCGTCGCCGGGCGAGAGCCGGGGGCCGTAGGTGTTGAAGATCCTGGCGATGCCGACGTTGACCCCGTAGGTGCGGTAGTGGGCCATGGTCATGCTCTCGGCGAAGCGCTTGGCCTCGTCGTAGACGCTGCGCGGTCCGGTGGGATCGACGTTCCCCCGGTACGACTCGACCTGGGGATGCACCTCGGGGTCTCCGTAGACCTCGCTGGTGCTGGCCATGAGGAACCGCGCCTCGTGGGCCCGTGCCAATGCCAGCAGGCGCCGCGTCCCCTCACTGCCCGCGGCCAGTGTCTCGAGCGGGCGGCTCAGGTAGGCCGGCGGAGAGGCCGGGCTGGCCAGATGGCACACGGCGTCGACCTTCTCGTCCAACTCGAGCTCCACCTTCTGGCTCACGTCACCGACCACCAGGCTGAACGAGTCGTTGCCCGACAGGTGCGCCACGTTCTCCCGGCTCCCGGTGGAGAGGTCGTCCAGACACACGACCGAGTCGCCTCGGGCGACGAGGACCTCGCAGAGGTGGGAGCCCAAGAACCCGGCGCCACCGGCCACGACGATGCGGCTCATCGGCGGCCGATCCCGGTATAGGCGAAGCCCATGCGCCGGACCGCGGCCGGGTCGAGGAGGTTCCGTGCGTCCACGATGGACGGGTTGGCCATGACCTCGAACACCCGGGAGAAGTCGAGCCAACGGAACTCGTCCCACTCGGTCAGCACCACCACCGCCGACGCTCCGGTGGCCGCCCCATAGGGATCGGCGCACAGCGACAGCCCGACGAGGTCATCAGGCGCGTCAGGCGCGTCGGGCAGGTCGTCGGGCCCCATCCTCACCGTGGGGTCGTAGGCCTGCACCCGCGCCCCGAGGGCGACCAGGCGGTGGGCGACCTGCAGGGCGGGAGAGTCCCGCCGGTCGTCGGTGTTCGCCTTGAACGTCAGGCCCCACACGCCGACCCTCGCCCCCTTGAGGGGCACGCCACTGGCCACCTCGACCTTGGCCACCACGCGGGCCAGCTGTTGGTCGTTGGAGGTGATGGCGCCGGCCAGCAAGGAGAAGTCATAGCCCACCTCCCGCGCGATGTGCAGGAGGGCGCGGGTGTCCTTGGGCAGGCACGATCCGCCCCACCCCGGTCCCGGACGCAGGAAGTCGAAACCGATGCGCTTGTCGTAGCCCAACCCCAGCATGACGTCGCGCACGTCCGCGCCGACCTCCTCGCACAGACCGGCGACGGCGTTGACGTAGCTCAGCTTGGTGGCCAAGAAGGCGTTGGACGCGTACTTGATCGTCTCGGACGTGGTGGCGTCCGTGACGATGAGCGGCGCTCCGGTGGAGGCGAACAGGGCACCCACCAGGGCGGCAGCCTGGGTGTCGTCGCCCCCCACCACCAGCCGGTCGGGATGCAGGCTGTCGCGCACGGCGGAGCCCTCCCGCAAGAACTCGGGATTGGAGACGACCCGCACATCGGGACGTCCGATCACCTGCTCCACAAAGGTGGCCGAGCCGACGGGAACGGTCGACTTGTTGACCACGATGGCGCCCGGGGCGAGCAACGACCCCACCTCCTTGGCCGCCGACTCCACGTAGGAGAGATCGGCCGACCCGTCGTCACCTTGGGGAGTGGGCACGCACAAGAAGACGAACTGGGCACCGGTCACGGCGTCGGCCGCCGAGTCGGTGAAGCGCAGGGTGCCGGCCGAGACACCCTCGGCCACCAGCTCGTCCAATCCGGCTTCGACGATCGGCATCCGACCGCGACGCAGTGCGGCCAGCCGCCCCGGCTCCCGTTCGGCCAGTACTACCTGGTGACCGAAGTGGGCCAGAGTCGCCGCCGTGGGCAGGCCGACGTAGCCTGCGCCGATCACCGCCACCGAGCGCGAGGGTGGATCGTTGGCTCTCTTGTTGGTGCGAGCCGCCATGCTCAAGCTTCCCCGATACTCACGGCGTTTACCAATCTCACCAGTCCCACCAATCTCAGGAGTCTCAGGGAGCCGGGCAGACTCCCAAATCATTCGCACTACGGGCCGTTCAAACGCTAACCGTGCTCGCTCGGACCGAGCTCACGAGAGCGTGGCCGATAGCCGTGCAACAGAGTCGACACGTTCTGGCACCAAAAACGGCCTTTGCGGACGCCGCCGACGTGGACGGTCCCCCGAAAATCGGTCACCTTACCCCCATCGTGAACCTATGTGACGTCGAGCCGTTCAGTGGACGTCGAGTACCTGCAGCCCGAGCGAAAGTGAGGTGCTCCCGAGGTGCTCGTAGGAGCCATACGGCAGAACGAGGTCGTCGAGCACCCTGCGCTCGTCCTCGGCTAATGCCTCGTCGAAGTACAAAAGGTCTCCCGGCCGAAGATGCGGCGAGATACGGTTCCAGCATTCGACGGTCGGCTCGTAAATGTCGAGGTCGAAGAGCACCACCCTTTGGTGACCCACGTACGTGGAAAAGTCGATCTCGTCCATGGTGACCTCCACGTCACCGACGTGCCAGTGCACGCGGGTGTCGTCAATGGCCGGTGGCGCACCGTTGGCATCGAATGCTCCGGCCGGGAAACGACGCCACGAGCGCGGGAGCCCGGTGAAGCGGTCGAAACCGTGCCATTCGATCTCCTGATTCGGGCCGACCAAGTTCTGCAACCAGTACGCCGTGGTGTACCCCCAGGCAACTCCCAACTCGACCACCAGTACCGGTGTGTCCTGACGCATCCTCGACGCCATCTCCCGCCACAGCCGCTCCCGTTGCGAATACAGCGGCCAGGGTGAATCGAAATTGCGCTTCTGCCAAGCCACATAGTCGGCCATCTCCCCGACAAGGGCCGCTCCGGTCCGCGCAGGACCGACGCTTCGCAAGAGTCGGGATGTCATCCCGGCGAGGGCCATCAGGGGTGGGCTGGCCGCAGTGTTCTTGTAGGGCGCAGAGATGTCCGCCGAGTCCCCCTTGCTCGGGGAGAACCTTTGCCCCACAAAGGTCGTGACGGCCTTGACCCCGTCACGAGGACCGATCTTCTTGCCCTCCTCGCGACCTCTGGGTGCATATTTGATCGGTGTCTCCAGAACGGGGATATTCGCCTTAATGAGCTTTGCGGTGATTTCGTGGTCACCCTCGAACCCGACCGAAGTCAATCGCTGCGCTCGCAGGAAATCACCCGGATACACCTTGAGGCCCGTCAGCGTGTCGGTGATCTTCTTGCCGTACAGGCCGAGCACCAGGCCGGTGAGGGTCCAGTTGGCCACCCATGAGCTCAACTCCTGATCCCGCAGTACTCGCAGTCGGCCCAGGGGTCCGGGCCTGAAGTTCTCTCCTTCGAGATAACGACTTCCGTAGACGGCCACGATGCCGGCCGACTCGGCCATGTGGAGCATCGGAACGAGGTCCTCGGGAAAGTACTCGAGATCCGCGTCGAGGACCGCGACAAATTGGCCTTTCGTGGCGGCCAGCCCGGTCTGGACCGCCGCCGCCTTGCCTTGGTTCCGCTCGTGAATCACGAGCGTCGCGCCGGTGGCCGCGACCCGTTCAGCCGTGGCGTCCGTTGAACCGTCGTCTACGACGATGATCTCATGCTCATCCCCCAGCGGCGCCAAGCTGGCTTGCAGGAGCCGAAGCAGTTCGCCCACCCGGACCTCCTCGTTGAAGGCGGGCACGACTACGGAAAGGCGATGGGTCATTGCGACGACCTGACTGGGCGAGCAAAGACCGAAACGAGGGCGCGTAGACCGTCACCGATGCTCGTCTTCTTTCCGTCTCGCCAGCTCCGAGGTAGGTAGTCAACCGGAACCTCTGCAACACGGTGACCTGATTCGACCGCCCGTATCACCCACGCCACTTCGTAATCCAAACTTCTCCCCTGATTGTCGAGCATGCGAAACACATCCCTTCTGGCCCCCCTTACCCCCGAAAGGGGATCGCTCACGATCCGGTCGAGCTTGACCATCAGCAAGAGCGTGACCATGACACCGCCCCAGTGACTGAGCACGTACAGCAGGCGGTTGCCGCCGTACACGGCACGCAGCCGGTGGCTGGCGCTCGATCCTCCAAGTGTTCTGGATGCGAGGACCACACTGTCCGAGTCCTTACGCAATTCAAGGACGACTTCAGCGATGCTGGCAACGTCATATTCCCCATCGCCATGGAACGCCACCACGTACTCACCGTGGGCGTGCGCCAAACCGAGGTGGACCGCCTCACCTCGTCCTCGGCACTTTGCCTCAATCACTCGGATGTCCGGCTCGTCGCGAAGAATCTTCAACGTCCCGTCGGTCGAACCGCCGTCCACGACCAAGATCTCGTGGACCAGATCGTCCAATCCGAGGTCTATGTATCTGAGCTGCTGGAGGACCTGGCCGATGCGCGGAGCCTCGTCGAGGACGGGAACAATCACGGTCACCAGTCCCGAATCGCCCGGCAGGTGCTCACCACTCCGCCGCCGCACCACACTCGAGATCTCCTCCTTGACGGCTGAGCCTGAGTGCCGGCCACTCGGATCGGACCACACGGCGGACCTCGTCCGGATTGAGGCGTCCAGGTCCCCGAGGCGCTCGGCGTCTTCAAGGTCGGCGAGCACGCTCGTGATGAGATCGCCGCCACTCAGCTCGATCCGTTCTCGACGAGACATGAAGTAGCGGAATTTCTCCAGTGTGTTCGCGACGTTCTCGGCGGGATGTTGATCCTGATCTCGAGTGATGTTGGCGACGAACACCTTCTCCGCCGCCCCGTTGTCCCTGATGGCCTCGCCCAGTCCGATCGTTAGATACGTGGGGAAGAGCGACGAGTGTTGGGTCCCTGGACCATAGACGATCACGTCGGCGTCGCCGATCGCTTCGGCGACGAGAGGATTCAGCTTCGGCAAGACCTCCGCCCCCTTGAGGGCAGCGGCATCGATGGCCGAGGCATGCCACTCCTTCTTCCCACCAAAGAGGGCATGTTGGGCCACTCTGGGCAAGAGGTACAGGTCGGAGATCGGTGCAGGTGGCACCTCGGTCACCAGGGTTCCCTCGTCGGGGCAGACATAGTCCCCCGCCCGAGCCACCAGCCATAGGTCTTCGCCTTCCGTCACGTTGAGGATGCGCTGCTCGCGTAAGCCAACGAAGTCCTGATAGCTCTCGACCGAACGATTGAAATCAGAGGCGATGAACATGCCCGCCAGCACGACATTGCCGATCGCCAGGTCGTCATAGTCGAAAGGCTCATCGGTGGAGGCAAGAAACTTCTGAAAGGAAGTGAGGTGCTGTCGCAACGTGGACCATCGCTCCAGCGACAAGCGTTTCACGAGGGGGAGCAGCGCACCCTCGAGCTCATTCAGGCGGCCGTCGAGAATGGCCGAGAACTGGGCCTCGGCCGCATGGTCGCGAGTGGTGGCCGCCTCGTAGCGCACCGGCAGCCTCATCTCGAGCAGAGAGGCCAAGGCGCGCTCATCATCGGTTCCCACCGCGCCCACCAGCGTCCCGGCCGTCTTACGCACGTCACTCGGTCCGAGCAGGCCCGGAATCGCTCTTCGTATCCTGCCGGTGGAGAGGCCGGCATCGTAGGCATTTACAACCACCGTGAGCTGCACGTTGCGCGTCCTCGCCAGGGAGGCCAGGATGGTTGTCGCCCCCCGTCCGCCCGCGAAGACCACCACATGGGTCATCGCTTGGGCGCCGCCAACGCCCGGCCCGCCGCTTCGAGGTCGGCCGGGCTGTTCACGCCGAGCACCTCCCCAGGATCGTCGACCTCAATGACCCGGAGCCCATAGGACTGGGCAAGGCGGGGCACGACGTACACGAAGTCGCGCTCTCTGCTCGACGGCGGCCTCCCGGCCATCTCTCGCGCTATGCACTCCCTCCCCGGCCCGGCGAGAAGCCCGAAGGTGCCCACGTCACTCTTGCCCCGCACCGGTGGTACGTCGCCGTCGCGTTGTCGTTGCACTACCACGGTGTTGCCGACCACGTGAAACCAGACGTAGGGGTTCTCCACCTCGACCAGCGGGAGAACCACTCCCCGGGCACCCTCCCTCAGCCGCTCGACCACGCCACCAATGGTGCGCTGACTGACGCCCACCTGGTCCGCCCATACGACGACGCAGGGTTCATCGCTCGATACGGCTCCGAGACCCAGGGCCACCGCATCGGCGCTGCCGGTGGCTTGCGCCTGGAACACCATGGCGACGGGCTTGCCCCAACCAAGGTGCCGCAACTCGGATTCGAACAGACCCTCCACTCCGGGTTGGACCACGAGCACCAAAGCGTCCACAGAAGGTGCGACGGCGTCGAGGACGCGACCCAAGAGACTCCGCCCGGCGACCTCGACCAGAGCCTTCGGTTCAACTCGTCGAAGGCGAGTGCCCTGACCCGCCGCGGGCACGACCGCTGTCGTCAAGCCGCCACCACGACACCGGCCAGCCGGACGAACGCATCGATGCTCGCGACGCACCCCTCGGTCGCAACGTGAAGTCCGGGACAGGACGCGCCGGCAGCGGTGAAGTGGACGGCGCGAGCACCGGCCGCCGCGGCGCTGGCAAGACCCTGAAGGCTGTCCTCCAGAACCCAACATCGGCCAGGCTCGAGGCCCACGGCGGACGCTGCCGCCAGGTACGGGGCGGGACCCGGCTTTCCCACCTCTACCGACTCGCCAGTGATGACGACGTCGAAGGAGAGGCCCGACGCGCCGAGGAAGATCGACGCGGTCGCCAACGAAGAACCAGTGACCAGCCCTCGTAGGACCCCGGAATGTGTAAGGGCTGCGACGATGCCCAGTTCTGCTGAGAGCGGCGGGTCGTCGCACAACCACTTCCGGGCGAGGACCTGCTTTGCGGCCGAGAGCCGGGCCACCAGGTCTGGGTGGCGCGTGCGGCCGTTGTGGGCCAACACGAGGGTCCACGCCGACGGAGTCGCTCGACCCGCGAGGAGGGTATAGGGCAGTGGTGCAAGGCCTTCGTCGGCACAAACAGTGGCAAAGGCCTTCTCGTGGACTGCCGACGTGTCCCACAAGACCCCGTCCAGATCGAAGAATAGCCCGGTCGGGTCGGGGATAATGAGGTCAGTTCCAGCGATGTTATCCATTTTCGGCTGATACCGAACGGATCCTGACGCCATCGACCGTCATTATGGCACAGGGCGCCTCCACGATTGAGTGGTCGCCTCCGCATCGAGCCAGACCTAACGGGTCAGTACTTTCCGATTGCCAGCTGAAGGATCGCACAGCTCAGGGGCAGCACGAGCCCTATGGCGATGACGCCGAACCGGCGACATCCCTTGACCACCACGTAACCGGCGAGGGGCAAGATCGGAATGGCGTACCGCGAGTTGGCGGCAAAGTTGTAGTGGCCCTGGAGATAGACGAGCAGCGGCCACCCGACGGCGAGGGCCAGGATGGCGGCCAGGATTCCCGCCGAGAGACCTCGAACCGAGAGCGCCTGTGGTCCGGCAAGCGGCAAGCACCAGGCTCCGAAGATCACGCCGAAGACGGCCAAGGACCAGACAACATTGATCGTGTCGAGAGGGTAGTACGGCTGGAAGAGACCGAATAGTTGCATGACACCGCTTCCGATGGTGCTCAGCTGCAGGGTGGCCACGTGGGTGGACCCCAAAACGGCGTGCAGCACGGTTGACGAAGGCACGATGGCCCTATGGTCTTGGAAGAGCGCCCACCCGATGTAGCTGAGGCAAGCCGCGCTGAACATCGCCACGACACACACATTTCTCTTCAAGGCCATCCACGCCCCAGAGGGGCTTGAGACCACGCGATGCTCGCTCACCACGGCGGCCACCACCAATGCGAAGGGGACGACCACGAAGAGTCCCTTGGTCAATCCGATCAAGACACCTGCGACCAGCCCACACCCGAGTCCCCAACGGGGATGGCGCTTACTGAGCGTCCACGCCAGGAGAGCCACGGCTCCCGCCGCGACCCCTGCCGCGTCGTTGTTGACAGTGCCCGCCGCGTACGTGAAGACGGGATCGAGGAGACACGTCCCGAGCAACGCGGCAAGCGCCAAGAGGGACAGCCCGTCGAGAACGGCAAACACCAGCAGAAGAACGCCCGAGATAGCCACCCACACGATGCCGCCACGCCGGGCCGCAGCGAGCGCTGCCTGCGGCGCAGCTCGCGGATTCGCAGTGAGCACGAAGGGCAGATACCCCAACGGAGGCTGTTGCGCTTCGTAGCTGTATCCTTTGGCCGCGTAGTCCGACGCGGCGAGCGGCGTGGCGCCACATGGAACCGGCGGTGGGGGAATCACCGCTAAGCAGTCGACGAGCTCGCGGTCCGCACGACTCAGGGTGTCACCCCATGCCGGGATGTGCCCGGAGCGTAGTGCGACCACATAGGCGTAGTGGGCGGCTTCGTCATATACGCCGAGAGTCGGATCGTGCCGTCGATGGCCACCCAGGGCAACCGAGAGCGACACCGTGGCCAACGTCAGGGCGATCGCTACTGCCCACCAACGCCAGGTGCGCCGAGGGACCCTTCGGTGACGTCGCCTCTGCAACGGCTCCGATTCAACGGCTCCGGAATCGCCCGGGAATACCTGTTCGGGTTCGAGGAGCATGACAGCTCAGCGAGGGCCGCTGAACGGGACGATGCGCATGTTGGTGCGACCCGCCATGCTCAGGCTTCCCCGGTCAGGGCGTTGACCAGTCTCACCAGTCCGTCCTTCCAGCCCGGAAGCGGGGGCAGCCCGCTCAGGCGCAGGGCCATGTTGTCGAGCACCGAATTGCCCGGGCGGGGGGCGGGGCGGGGCGGGTCGAGCTCCGCGGTGGTGATGGGCTGCACCCGCCCCGGATCCGCGCCGGCGGCCTCCAGCGTGGCGCGGACGAAGCCGCACCAGGTGGTCGTCCCGACGTTGGTCACATGGAACAGGCCGGGGCGGCGGTCGGTCCCCAGCGTGACGATGGCTGCGGCCAGGTCGGCCGTGAAGGTGGGTGAGCCGTGCTGGTCGTCGACGAACCGCAGCGTGCCGGTCCCCTCGGCCAGCCGCAGTGCGGTCTTGACCATGTTCGCCCCATGGGCCCCGCAGACCCACGAGGTACGTACGATCGTCGATCCCGGCGGGCACTCCCTCTCGCCGGCCAGCTTGCTCGCGCCGTAGACCGAGAGGGGATTCGGGGCGTCCCACTCCCGGTACGGCAGTTCGGACGTCCCGTCGAAGACGTAGTCGGTCGAGACGTAGAGGAGGTGGGCGCCGACGGCGGCGGCGGCCTCGGCCACGTGGCGCGTGCCGATGGCATTGACGGCGAACGCCAGGTCCACCTCGGTCTCGCAGGCGTCCACGGCGGTGAACGCGCCGCCGTGGAGCACCAGGTCCGGCCGAAAGGCGCGGAAGACGTGCTGCACGGCGTCCCGATCCTCGAGACGCATGTTGCCGATGTCGGTGGCGAGCAGCTCGTGGTCGAGCCCGGGCAAGGGCCCATCGGGCGCCAGCAGGCTGCAACGGCGGCCGCCGACCGGCACCCTCCCCGCCAGCGCGTCCAGCAGGTCGCGCCCGAGCTGTCCATCGGCTCCGGTGATCAGGATTCGCATGAAGATGCCGGGCTCAGCCCGCCGTGCTCCAACCGCCCTCGATGACCGGGGCGCGGGCGCGCAGCGGCTCCCACCAGGCTCGGTTGGCTGCATACCACTCGACCGTCCGGGACAGGCCGTCCTCCCACGAGATCTCGGGCGCCCAACCGAGCTGGCTGCGGAGCTTGGAGGAGTCGAGCAGGTAACGCCGGTCGTGACCGGGCCGATCGGGAACGATCTCCTTGAGAGACGCCGGCTTGCCCAAAATCTTGAGCACGAGATCCGCGATCTCCATGATGGAGGCCTCAATGCCGCTTCCCACGTGGTACGTCTCGCCCACCTTGCCCCGCAGGAGCACTGCCTCAATGGCCGTGCAGTGGTCGTAGACGTGGAGCCATTCGCGGCGGTTCTCGGTGGTGGCGTACAAGGTCAGATTCTTGTCGTCCAGGGCGGAGGTGGTGAACACCGGGATGACCTTCTCGGGGAACTGGTAGGGCCCGTAGTTGTTGGAGCAGTTGGTGATGGTCACCGGAAGCTCGTAGGTCTCGCCGTAGGCGCGCACGGCATGGTCGGCCCCCGCCTTGCTGGCGTTGTAGGGCGTGCGGGGGCGATAGGGGGACTCCTCGGAGAAGAGCTCGTCCGTGTCGAGCGCCAGGTCGCCGTACACCTCGCAGGTGCTGATGTGGTGGAAGCGGGCGATGCCGACGTGGCGGGCCGCCTCAAGCATGGTCTGCGTCCCCAGCACGTTGGTGCGGAAGAAGAGCCCGGGATTGAGCACGGCCAGGCTGTTGTGCGACTCGGCGGCGAAGTGGACGATGGTGTCGATCGCCTCGTCACGAAGCGCCTGCTCCGCACCCGCGCGGTCGCAGATGTCGCCCTGCACGAAGACGATCCGGTCCTCGACGTCGGCCAGATTCGGTCGGTTGCCGGCATAGGTGAGCACGTCGTAGGCGACGACGTGGTCCTCGGGATGTCGTTCCACCCAGTAGCGGACGAAGTTCGACCCGATGAACCCGGCTCCTCCCGTCACGAGAAGGCGCATAAGGGCGAAAGTGTAGTCCCCCTCCACCGTGCCCCCGTGGCTCACGGGACGCCCCCGCCGTCCCGCCGTCGGGCGTGGCGGTTCAGCCCCGACGCAGATGGACGACGTCTCCCGCCGACACCGTCCGGGGACCCGAGGGGGTCCCGATCACCAGGTGGCCGGCATCGTCCACCTCGAGCGCAACCCCGACGACGGCCTCGGCCACCAACTCCACCCGCACCCTTCTGCCCAGGGTCGAACAGCGGCTGCGGAACTCCGCCGCCACCTCGCGTCGGCCGGCTGCGCTGTCCAGCAGGGCGCGGCGGGCGGAGAGGGCGCCGAGCAGCGAGGCCAGCATGAGCTCGCGGTCGACGGGGGCGGCGCCCAGGTCACGCAGGCAGGTTCCCGCTCCCTCGGCAGGCCCGGGCCAGTCGATGTTCAGCCCGATCCCGACCACGACGGCGCAGCCTCCCGCTCCCTCCAGATCGGCCTCCGCCAGTACCCCCGCCAGCTTCTCCCCTCCCACCATGAGGTCGTTGGGCCATTTGAGGACCGGGCCGACACCGGCCTCCCGGCGGCAGGCCTCGGCCGCCGCCAGGGCCATCGCCACAGTACAGAGATGCAGCTCAGCGGGATCGAAATCGGGTCGGAAGAGCGCCGAGGCCAATAGGGAGGCACCGTGGGGTGACTCCCATCGGCGGTCCATCCGGCCCCGGCCGGCGCTCTGGTGCTCGGCCACCACGACCGTGCCCTCCGGGGCTCCCTGGCGCGCCTCGCGGCACAGATAGCGGTTGGTCGAGTCGATCTCGTCGAACCGGCGCACGTCCCAGGTTCCGCCCCACATGGCAGACACCCTAGGGTCCATGCAATTGTGATGTCCTCTCCCGAGTCGAAAGGCCCTCCGTGCTGAACAAGATCCTCATCGCCAACCGCGGCGAAATCGCGGTCCGCATCATTCGGACCTGCCGCGAGATGGGCATCGCCACGGTCGCCGTCTACTCCGACCTCGATCGGGAGGCCCTCCACGTTCGGATGGCCGATGAGGCGTACGCGCTGGGCGGCGAGACGGCCGCCGAGAGCTACCTGAACACCGACGCGATCCTCGCGGCAATCGAGAAGAGCGGGGCCGACGGCGTCCATCCGGGCTACGGGTTCTTCTCCGAGAACACGGACTTCGCGCGGGCCATCACCGGGCGTGGGGTGACATTCATCGGCCCGCCCCCCGAAGCCATTGAGGTGATGGGCGACAAGATCAGCTCGCGCATCGCGGCCGAGAAAGCCGGCGTGGCCGGGGTCCCGGGCCGTTCCGAGCCGCTCACGTCGCCCGAGGAGGTCGTGGCGTTCGGGGAGGAGGTGGGCTGGCCCCTGGCCATCAAGGCCGCCTATGGGGGCGGGGGGCGGGGTATGAAGGTCGTGGACTCCGCCTCCGCGGCCGCCGAGGCGATGGAGTCGGCCGCCCGCGAGGCCCAGGCCTACTTCGGCCGTCCGGAGATCTACGTGGAGCGCTACCTCGGTTGGCCCCGGCACGTCGAGATGCAGGTGCTCGGCGACACCCAGGGGACGATGTTGTGGTTGGGCGAGCGCGACTGCTCGGCCCAGCGGCGGCACCAGAAGCTGGTGGAAGAGAGCCCGGCGCCGGCCTTTCCCGACGAGGTGCGCCAGGCCATGGGCGAGGCCGCGGTCAAGGTGTCACGGGCCTGCGGCTACCACAACGCCGGCACGGTCGAGTTCCTCTACCAGGACGGCGAGTTCTTCTTCTTGGAGATGAACACCCGGCTGCAGGTGGAGCACCCGGTGACCGAACTGGTGACCGGGCTCGACCTCGTCGCGTGGCAGATCCGTATCGCCTCGGGCGAGCCGCTCACGTTCGGACAGGGTGACATCCGGCGCAGCGGGCACGCCATAGAGGTGCGCATCAACGCCGAGGACCCGAGCGGGGGCCGCTTCACCCCCTCACCGGGCACCATCACCAAGTTCGCCGCCCCCGCGGGGCCCGGTGTCCGGCTGGACTCGGGCTACGAGTCGGGCGACACCGTCAGTCAGTTCTACGACAACCTGGTCGCCAAGCTCATCGTCTGGGCACCCGATCGGGAGTCCGCCCGCCGTCGCATGCTGCGGGCGCTCTCGGAGACCCAGATCAGCGGGCTTGCCACCACCATCCCGGCCGATGTCGCCATCCTCACCCACCCGGACTTCGCGGAGGCGAAACACTCCACCCGCTGGGTGGAGGACGTGCTCGACCTGAGCGGGCTGAGCACGGAGGCGGCCGATGCCACTCCCCCGGCGACGGGCGGCGAGGCCATCCCGACGGTGCAGCGAGCGGTCACCGCGGAGGTGGACGGCCGGCGCTTCTCCCTCAAGCTCTGGGTGCCCGACCCGGGAACCACCGCCCTGCCCCATCCGACGGGCCGACCCAGGCGGGCGGCGCACGCCTCGGCCGGGGCCTCGGGCTCTGGCGAGGTGTCCGTGCCCATGCAGGGCACCATCGTCAAGGTGCTGGTGGCCGTTGGCGACAAGGTGGAGGTCGGTCAGACCATCTGCCTCCTCGAAGCGATGAAGATGGAGAACGCGGTGAACGCCGAGAAGGACGGCGTGGTCAAAGAGGTGCGGGTCGGCGCGGGGGACTCCGTCGGCGCGGGCGACATCGTCGCGGTGATTGAGTAGTCGATGCACGCACCCGCGGCCAAGGACGCGGCGGCGGCGGTCGTCGCGCAACGCCTGCCCGAGCTGCTCGCCCTGAGCCACGCCGTCCACTCGACACCCGAGCTTTGCTTCAACGAGGTCAGATCGGCCCGCGCCGTGGCCGAGGCGCTCCGCACCGGTGGCCTCGAGGTCGCCGAGGGCGTCTACGGCATTCCCACCGCGCTCGAGTCCCGGGCGGGCGATGGCCAGCTGGTCGTCGCCGTCTGCGCCGAATATGACGCGCTGCCCGAGATCGGGCACGCCTGCGGCCACAACATCATCGCGGCCAGCGCCGTCGGTGCCGGTCTGGCCCTCGCCGCTGTGGCCGACCAGATCGGACTGCAGGTCCGGGTGCTGGGCACGCCGGCGGAGGAGGGCGGCGGGGGCAAGGTCCTCATGCTCGAGCGGGGCGCCTTCCAGGGCGTCCACGCCGCCATGATGGTCCACCCGTGGCCGACCGAGCGACTGACCGGCGCCTGCCTGGCCGTGGCCCACTTCGACGTGCACTTCGGCGGCCGGGAAGCCCACGCGTCGGCCGCGCCGTGGAGGGGCGTCAACGCCCTCGACGCCATGACCGTCTCCCAGGTGGCCCTGGGGTTGCTGCGCCAGCAGCTCCCGCCCGGGGACCAGGTGCACGGGGTGATCACTCAGGGCGGGGGGTCGGCCAACGTGATCCCCGCCATGGTCACCGGACGGTTCATGGCCCGCTCGCGCACCGTCGAAGGGCTCAAGGCCCTCGAGCGCCGCGTCCGCGCCTGCTTCGAGGCCGGTGCGCTGGCCACGGGCTGCACGGTGCGCTACGAGAAGCTGTCACCCGACTACTCGCACATGGAGTCCGATCCGGGTCTGGTGGCGGCGTACCGGAAGAATGCCGAGTCCCTGGGACGACGGTTCGACGCCGACGATGCCGACGCCCCGCTGCCCACGTTCTCCACCGACATGGCCAACGTGTCGCTCGCCGTGCCGACCATCCATCCGCTCATAGGGATAGAGACCGAGGGCGCGGTGAACCATCAGCACGAGTTCGCGGCCGCCTGCGTCACGGCTTCCGCCGACGCCGCCGTGCGCGACGGCGTGCTGGCCCTGGCCTGGACGGCCATTGACGCGGCGACCGACCCGACGATGCGGCGGAGGCTTGTCGGCGCGTGAGGCGCGACGACCCCCCGGCTCGGCCCGAGTGATCACCGAGCACGCGCTGCTCCAGGTGATCCCCGGCCAGGAGTCCGAGTTCCTCGAGGCCATGGGCCGGGCCAAGGCGATCATCGCCGCCAGCCCGGGGTTCATCTCCTTGCGGGTGGAGCGGTGCGTCGAGCGACCCAGCGGGTTCCTCCTCTTGGTGCAGTGGGAGTCGGTGGAGGCCCACACCCAGGGGTTCCGCAACTCCGAGGCGTACCAGACGTGGCGCGCCCTGCTGCACCACTTCTACGACCCCGCCCCGGTGGTGGAGCACTTCGCCCCCGTCGTGACCGCCTGAACGTCGCCTCGTGGCGGCCCAACGATCAACGACCGCGCCGGTGGGCCAGGGAGTGGGGCATGTGTCGTCTCATCCCCCCGGTTGGTAGACCCCGAACACACCGCGCAGCACGTCGGCCACCTCCCCCAGCGTCGCCATGGCGGCCAGCGCCGCCTTCATGGGCACCAGCAGGTTCCCTTCCCCGCTGGCGGTCTCGGCGACGGCGGACAGCGCCCGGTCGACCGCCGCTTGGTCTCGGGTGGCTCGGACCGCCCTCGTGCGCTCGATCTGCGTCTGCTGCAGGGCGACGTCAATGGGGAACACCTCGGCCGGCTCGCTCTCGGCATCGGTGAAGCGGTTCACGCCGACGACGATCTTCTCGCCGCTGTCCACCGCCTTGGCGAAGCTGTACGCCGCCCGCTCGATCTCGTCCTGCATGAACCGGGCCTCAATGGCCGCCACCGCACCGCCCAGCGCGTCGATGCGGTCGAGGTACTCGTTGGCGGCCTCTTCGACCTGATCGGTGAGGGACTCGATGAAGTAGGAACCGGCCAGCGGGTCCACCGTATCGGCCACCCCGGACTCGAAGCCCACGATCTGCTGCGTGCGCAGGGCGATCTTGGCCGCCCGCGTCGTGGGCAGACCGAGCGCCTCGTCGAATCCGTTGGTGTGCAGGCTCTGGGTTCCGCCCAGCGCGGCGGCCAAGGACTGCAGCGTGACGCGGACGATGTTGTTCTCGGGCTGCTGGGCCGTCAGCGTCGAGCCGCCGGTCTGGGTGTGGAAACGCAACATTTTCGATCGCTCGTCCTTGGCACCGAAACGCTCGGTCATGATGCGGGCCCACATGCGGCGCGCCGCCCGGAACTTGGCCACCTCCTCGAACAGGTTGTTGTGGGCGTTCCAGAAGAAGGACAGCCGGGGGGCGAAGGCGTCGACGTCCATGCCGGCGGCCATCGCCGCTTCGACGTAGGCGATCCCGTTGGCCAGCGTGAAGGCGATCTCCTGCACGGCCGTCGAACCCGCCTCGCGGATGTGGTAGCCCGAAATGGAGATGGTGTTCCAGTTGGGGAGGTTGGCCGCACAGTAGGAGAACGTGTCGACGATGAGCCGCATTGAGGGGCGGGGCGGGTAGATGTAGGTGCCGCGGGCGATGTACTCCTTCAAGATGTCGTTCTGGATCGTGCCGCGGATCTTCTCCCCCGGAACACCCTGCTCCTCGGCCACGAGCTGGTAGAGCAGCAAGAGGATGGCACCGGTGGCGTTGATGGTCATGGAGGTGGTGACCTTGTCCATCGGCAGATCGGCCATCAGCAGTCGCATGTCGGCCAGCGAGTCGATGGCCACGCCCACCTTTCCGACCTCGCCCTCGGCCCGGGGGTGGTCCGAGTCGTAGCCCATCTGGGTGGGCAGGTCGAAAGCGCACGACAGCCCGGTCTGGCCGGCCTCCAGCAAAAATTTGAACCTCTCGTTGGTCGACTCCGCCGAACCGAACCCGGCATACTGGCGCATCGTCCACAGCTTCGAGCGGTACATCTCGCGGTGCACGCCCCGGGTGTAGGGAAAACGTCCCGGCTCACCCAGCCTGACCTGGGGGTCCCATCCGTCGAGATCGACCGCGCGGTAGACGGCATGGATCTCGATCCCCGAATCCGTTCGATGCTCCGGGTCACCCTGTTCTTCGAGCGTCATACCCATGAGACTACGGAGGTCGGGGCGTCCGGGCCATCCGAGCGGGAATTCGTTCCCCCGCCTCGCCCACGCCCGGGCATGACAGCCAATCCGGCGGACGTTCCCCTAAATTGGGTTCATGTCGTTGCGGTTGCGCTGGTGCCTGGTGGTGGCGGTGGTCGCCATCGTCCTCGGCGGGTTCATGCCCCGCGCCCTGCTGACCGGCAGCTTCACGGCGAGCGGCCTGGCCCCCGTGTCCACCCAGTCAGCACCCACCTTCCCCTCCGGCTGTGCCGGTGACGACTGCGGGCGAAGCGCGCCGGTAGCCCCCACCCCGGTGCTCACCATTGCGGCGGTGGTCGCCATGACCGGCATCGTGGTCGGCGTCGCAGCGGGCCGCGCCACCAGGCGCATGAGGTCCTTCGTGCACGCCCTGCCCCGAGGCGCAGCCGTGGTCCTCTTCCGGCCACCACAGTTCTCCTAGTTCATCCGCACCGTCGCCCCCGGCGCGGTGCGAGCTCGCAACCCGTCAGCTCGACGGCCGTTGCCCATCAGAACTGCCCGAGATGTGCCACGCGCGCCATCTCGCCCTACAAGGAGAGAACCCACATGCCCAAGTCACAACGAGCTTCACGCGCCAAGTCCGGAAAGCCCGGGGCGCCGAACCCCACCAACAACCGCTCCAGTGCGAGCCGCAAGTACAGCGAGCGCCAAGCCGCAAGGGAACGCGCCGCCCTCCAGGCCCGCCGGGCCCGCAACCGCACGGTAGGACTGGCGTCCGTCGTGCTTGTCGCCGTGATCGTGATCGCCCTCGTCCTGGTCAAGGTGGCGGGTGGAGGCGGCGCGTCCGCGGCCGGCGCATCGCCGCCAGCAGGCACACCGGTGCCGGCCGCCACCATGGCCCACCTGGCGTCCGTGCCCCTCAGCACCCTGGCCGCCGCCCCCACCGGTGAGGTGCTCGCGCCCCAGTCCATCAGCGATCCCAAGCTGACGGCCGACGGCAAGCCGGACCTGCTCTACATCGGGGCCGAGTTCTGCCCGATCTGCGCGACCGAGCGCTGGGCGATGTACGTCGCTCTCTCTAAGTTCGGCACGTTCAGCCCCCAGCCCGGGCAGATCCACTCCGCCGTTCGGGACGGGGACATACAGACCTTGACCTTCTACAAGACGACGTACACCAGCCCGTACCTCACGTTCACCCCGGTGGAGACCACCACCAATCAGCCCGACGGCAACACCTACGTGGCGCTGCAGACTCCGACGGCGGCCCAGGACAAGTTGTGGGCGGCCCACAGCACCCTGGGAACGGTCCCGTTCATCGACTTCGGGGGCAAGGCCTTCCTGGCCTCGGCGCAGTACGACCCCAACGTGCTCGCCGGCGTGTCCTTCGCCGACATCGCCCGGGACGTCGGCAACAACTCCACCGCCGTCGGGGCCGGTATCGACGCCTCGGCCGAGGTCTTGATCAAGACCATCTGCAGCACGATGACCGGCCACCAACCGGCCGACGTCTGCAGCGCGACGGGCCATGGCTGAGCGGCCACGTCCCCGCTGGCCGGCACTGGTGGGGACGGCCGCCAGCCTCGCCGGCCTGGGTGTGGCGGGCTACCTCACCTACGAGCACTACACCGGGTCGACCAGCCTCGTCTGCTCCGACAAGGGCATCGTCGACTGCCTGGCCGTCACCACCAGCACCTACTCCAGGGTGGCGGGCGTGCCCGTCGCCGTCCTGGGGCTGGTCTTCTTCGCGGTGATGCTCGTCCTCCAGCTGCCCGTCATGTGGGACAGGGGGGAACGGCTCGTCCGCGCCGGGCGGGTGACATGGTCGATGGTCGGCCTGGGCACCGTCGTCTACCTCCTCTACACCGAGCTGTTCGCGATAGACGCCATCTGCCTGTGGTGCACGGCGGTGCACGTGCTGACCTTCGTGCTGTTCGTCTCGACGGTCCTCGCCACCCTCAGCACCGCCACCTTCGACGATGACCTGAGCCTGGCCAGACCCTGACAGGGCTGGGCCGGCGAACCTAGGCGTCGACGGCCCAGCCCTGCGATCCCCCCAGGAGCCTGGAGGTCTCGGCCGCCTCGGCGGCGTCGAGCTCCCGGTCGATGCGGGTGGCCTTGCGCTCCTCCAGATGCATCCAGCTCAGAGCGACAGGGATCATGGGCCACAGCATGAGCGTGTCCCCCGCCACCCACATGAGGACCCCGCCGATGTGGAGGTCGTCGACCAGGGAAGGTCCCCAGGTGCGATGGAAGGCGAGATACGCCGGGAAGATCTCGTGGACCTCCTGGTTGAGCGAGAGCCCGGTGAAGGTGTCGATGGGGATGGCCAGGAACAGGTAGGCGAACTTGAGCGCCGGATGCAGGCGGTAGCAGTTGGGGTCACTGCCGAAGATCTGCCGCCAGAAGAGGTAGCCCAGGCCGAGAAAGACGAGGTGTTCAACATCGTCCACCAGCGGGTGCCCGATGGTGTAGTTGTACCAGACCGTCAGATGGGTCAGCGGGATCAGCACCGCGTACGCCACGAAGGCCACACCGGGATGGCCGAAGAACTTGGCCGGGCGGGAACGAAGCGCGCGGGTGACCCGCGCGTGCGGCGGACCCGTCGTCGACCGCCAGGCCAGGTCGATCGGCGACGAGATGGCGAAGAGCGGGGCTGCCACCATGATCAGGAGAAGGTGCTGGACCATGTGGTCCCAGAACAGCTCCTCGTCGTAGACGCCCACGAAGCTGAATATGGCGACGGCGGTCACCGCCAGCCCCCCGACGAACGAAGCCGTCTTGGTCGCAGACCAGGGATGACGTGGGTGCAACGCATTGTTTCTCTGCACGCCCCAGAGGTAGAGGGCCAAGGCGGCCAGGATCATCACGACCGGGACGGCGTTGAACGTGGTGGAGAGCAGCTGGCCCCCGCGCAACGGTGGCAGCCGGACGACGACCAACAGCGCGCTCATGCCCGTGCACCGTACCGCCGCCCCTCCACGCAGGCCAGGTCGCCCCGTCAATTACGAGGTCGACCGGACGAGCCGGCCCGGCCGGGCGTCGGTCAACTCCCCATGATCCACGACCACCTCGCCGGCCACCAGGGTGGCGACATATCCCTCCGATTTTTGGATCAGCCGTCCGGCACCGGCCGGCAGGTCGGTGACCCTCTCGGGGTACGACAGCGACAGTCGATCGAAGTCGATGAGGTTCAGATCGGCTCGCATCCCCGCCTGGACCAGCCCCCGGTCCTTCAGCCCGTAGAGGTCGGACCCGTCCTTGGTGAGGCGGCGCACCGCCTGCTCGAGGGGGATCCGAGGCCCTCGAACTCGATCCCGCACCCAGTGGGTGAGCAGGTACGTCGTCATGCTGGCGTCGCATACGATCGCCGAGTGGGCGCCCCCGTCACCCAGGCCCTGGACGGTGTAGGGAGCGGTGATCATGTCGTACACGCCGTCGTACGATCCTCCCGCGTAGTTGAGCAGCGGGAACAGGAGGAACTCTTTTCCGTCGGCGCCCAGCATCAGGTCGTAGGTGACCTCCCACGGGTCGCGGCCGGTCCGGGCCGCCACCGCGGCGACGCTCCGGTCCGGCGCCGGCTCGTAGTCGAGGGGCTCCCCTAGGGGGAACAGGCGCTCGAACTTGCCCGGGGAGATGCGATCCAGCGTGGTCGATAGGGCGTTGGCCGACGGAGCCTGCGCCAGGATCGCTCCTCGGACCTCGGGGCTGCGCAGCCGTACGATCCGCTCGGACAGCGGCAGATCGGCCAGTCGCCGGTAGGCATCGGTGTAGCCGAAGGGGTTGAGCCGCGACTGGTGGCCGAGCAGCGCGCCGAAGCACCGGCTTCCGACCTGGGGCCTCAGGATGGCGCCTCGGGCGTTGGCCTCCCGGACCGCCTCGAACCAGGGGCGCCAGCCGTCGGGGTCGAACGAGCTCTGCATGACCAAGAACGTGAGGGGCACGGGTGCGGAGGAGGCCAGCCGAATCATCCACTCCAGCTCGCCGTTCATGGAGCCCTCCGGGTCGCCTCCTTCGATACCCCCGATACCGGCGGGCACGACCTGGAACACGCCGCGTCCCGTCTCGGCCAGGGCTCCGAATATGACCTCCAGCTCCTTCTCGGCCGCGAAGGTGCCGGGGACCGGCTTTCCATTCACGTCCCGGTGACCGCGCGTCCGTCCCGACGAGAAGCCCAGGGCGCCGGCCTCGAGGGCCCGGGTGACGATGGAGCGGATGGCCGCCAGATCGTCCCCCGTGGCGTCTTCGAGCGCACGCTCGCCCATCACATAGGCCCGGACCGCGGCATGGGGAACCTGGGCGCCCACATCGAGTGCCCGTGGCGTGCGCTCCAGGGCGTTCAGGTACTCGGGGAAGGACTCCCACTCCCACCGGATCCCCTCGTGGAGCGCCGTGCCGGGGATGTCCTCGACGCCCTCCATCACCTCGACCAGGGTCTGCTGGCCCTGCGGCAGGACCGGCGCGAAGCCGACTCCGCAGTTGCCGAGGATCGCCGTGGTCACCCCGTGCCAGCACGACGGCGTGAGGTGTGGATCCCAGGTCGCCTGGCCGTCGAAGTGAGTGTGTATGTCCACGAAGCCGGGCGTGACCAGAAGGCCGTCGGCGTCCACGGTCCTCCGACCCGACGTCTCCACCGCCCCGACATGGACGATGACGCCGCCGTCAACGGCAACGTCCGCCGTGCGCGCCGGCCCTCCCGAGCCGTCGACGACCACCCCACCCCGAATCACGAGATCGTGCATCTGATCTTGCCTCCCCGTATCCCCTTCACTCTTCGATGGCTATGGCTCTTCGATGGCTATGGCTCTTCGATGGCTATGGCTCGCTCGGGGCAAGCCGCCGCGCCACGGCGGGCCTGTCCCTCGTTCTCCGGCGGGACCACGCCCGGCTCGGTGACGTTGAAGCCGAGCTCGTCGAGGACGAAGACGTCCGGTCCCTCGCGGTGGCAGACGGCGTGGCCCGTGCAGGCGGCGGTGTCGACCCGGATTCGCATTTAGGCCTTCCCCCGTGCGCCATCGGGTCCCGCGGCGGGCCGTCGGGGCGGCGGTGAACGCCGCTCGCCCGGAGTGAAGCGTGCGGGGATGGCGGCCCATCCCCCGATGGTCGCCCAGTTCGGATACTCGACGATCCCATCGTCGTCGACCGAGTAGTCGGGCAGGCGGTCGAGAACCTGGCTCATGATCTCGTGGAACTGCGCTCGGGCCAGATGCGATCCGGGGCAGCGATGAATGCCGAGCCCGAACGCCAGGTGCCGGTTCGGGAAGCGGTCGATCACGAAGCGGCCGGCGTCGGGGAAGGCACGCTCGTCGTGGCAGGCCGACACCTCACTCAGGAGGACCCGGTCTCCTCGGGCCAGACGTTGACCTGCGAACTCGCAGTCGTTGACGACGGTCCGGGCATGAGAGCGGGCGGGGGGGTAGACGCGGAGAAACTCCTCCGTCGCTCCCCTGAGGAGGCCACGGTCGCGCAGGAGCCTCTCCCGGTCGTGGGGGTTGCGGGCCAGATGGAGAAGTGCGGCGGAGGTCAGCGCCGTCGTCGTGTCCACGCCACCGCCGATCACGAGCATGACGACGGCCTCGGCCTCCTCTTGCGCGATGGGACGGCCGTCGACGTCGCGTCGGGAGATAAAGGACAGGGCGTCGTCCCTCGGTGCCTTCCGGCGCCGGGCCACCTCCTCGGAGACCCGCGCCGTGACCCAAGTCATGTCGACCACGGCGCGTGCGAACTGGGGACTCTCGCGTGGGAACGCTCCGATGCCGTGGAAGGCGCCCGAGATGCGGGGCCACTCGTCGCCGGGGAAACCGAGGTGCTCGAGAATCACCGCCGCGGGCACCGGGCAGGCAATGTCGTGCGCCATCTCGCAGTGACCGCTCTCAATGAACTGATCGATGTAGTAGGTCACCCAGTGCTCTATGCGGGGTTGCAGTCGTTCCACCGCGCCGGGCGAGAGAAGCTCGCTGAGTATCCGGCGCAGCGGATGCCACCGGGGGGGATCGAGCTCCTCGGGATACAGGGGAGGCAGCTTGTTCGGCGCGATGGCGAGCGAGCACACGTCGGGCTCGGTCCGGGCGGAGGAGAAGGTCTCCCAGTCCTTGAAGGCCTCCGAGACCGAGGCGTAGTCCGAGAGGACCCAATGCCCCCCGTTGCTCTCGGTCCACGCGACCGGGCACCTCCTGCGGAGCGCCTCCCAAGCACGGTCGGACTCCTGCAGGCTGCGGTGGCTGTAGTGGTCGAATGCGACGATGAGCGGGTCGTTGGCGGCCGGATCCACGTCATCTCCCACCGTGCGATGGCGAACGACGACGGGTCACCTTCTCCGAAGGCGGCCCGAGAAGTTTGGTGAGCGCGCCGTAGACGAGGGCGCCGTAGGGCCACTGGGTCACGACACGGCCGGATTCCGCCTTGTAGTAGTTGTTGGACTTCACCCACGCCGTCTTGGCGATGGCGCCCTGGACCCAGCGGTTGTACCTGCGGTAGAAGGACGGTCGCACCTCAATGCTCGCAGCGTCATCCCGGCGTAGCCGCTTGATCGACCGCACGGCGAACTCCGACTGCCGCTCGAGGTGCGAGACGATCTCGCCGCCGTTGGTGTTGGGTCCGTAAAGGATGTAGAAGTTCGGGAACTCCGGCACGGTGATGCCGACGAACGCCTGCGGCTCCCCCTTCCAAAAGTCTTGCAGCGTGACGCCTGTTCGGCCCACCACCTCGTAGGAGGCGAGATACTTCGAAGGCTGGAATCCGGTTGCCATGACAAGCACGTCCGCCGGATGCTCGACGCCGCGCACGTCTACCACTCCGGTGGCCGTCACCGACTGCACGGCGTAGGGGACGAGATCCACGTTGTCCCTCAGCAGGGACGGGTAGAAGTCCTTGCTCAGAATCGGCCGCTTGCCCGGGTAGGGATAGCTCGGGGTCAGGGCCGACGCCAGATCGGGGCGATCCCTGAAGGTCGCAGCCAAGTAGGACCGGCACTGCTGCTCGCGAAGGGCGTTGGTCTTGGTACCGGGCCGGTGTATCTTGCCGAACAACTGACCCTTCTCGATCTGCCAGAAAAGGCGGAGCCGCTCCTTGCGGTGGGCCGACGGGCTCCGCAGCGCGGCGCGCTCCTCATCGGTGAAGTCCCGATCCGGCTTGGGAATCACCCAGCCGGGCTCCCGTTGGAACAGGGTGACGCGCCGGGCCTCGCCGGCGATCGCGGGGACCAGCTGCGCTGCGGTGGAGCCGGTCCCCACCACGACAACCCTCTTGCCGGACAGATCCACCGGCTCCCATCGTGCCGTGTGAAGCTTGGGCCCGGTGAACGCGTCCAGTCCGGGCCAGTCCGGATAGGAGGGGATGTTGAGCATGCCGACCGCGCTGATCACGACCCGAAAGGTCTGCGTGAACCCGTCGGTGGCGTACAGGGCGTAGCCGTTCGCGTCCGGATCCCAGACGACTCTCTCCACCGCCGTGTCGAAACGAATGTGGTCACGCAGGCCGTAGTCGTCCACCACCTCTTCCAGGTAGCACTGAAGCTCGGCTTGTCTGGCGTGCGTACGGGCCCAGTCGTGGGACTTGAACGAGTAGCAGTAGAGGTGAGAGTTGACGTCCACCTCGGCCCCCGGGTAGCGGTTGTCCCACCAGGTTCCGCCCGGGCCACTCGACTTCTCGAAGATGGTGAAGGTCTCGATGCCGGCCTTCTTCAGCTTGACGCCGGCGGCAATGCCACCGAATCCGCCGCCGATGACGGCGATCGTCGGATCGGGCCGAGAGTTTGAGAGGCGGGTCATCCGATGGCGTCCCTCGCGCGCGTAGTCTCGCCGAACGCGTCGATGGGACTGTGAAGGGAGAGGCCACCGTCGCAGTCGAGCACCTGGCCCGTCACCCACTCCAGGTCGTGCAGTGCGAGGACGGCCTGTGCGATATCCGCCGGCCGGCCCAACCGGCCGAGGGCGGTACGGTCCCTGACCGCCTGCAACCACCCGCCATCGGTGGGGGCCCTCCCCAGCATCGGCGTCTCGGTCACGCCGGGACCGACAGCGTTCACCCGGATCCCGAAGGGAGCCCACTCGCAGGCGGCCACCTTGACCACCGTGCTCAGAGCCGACTTGGACGCGCAGTACGGACCCATGGCCCGGTCGACGAGGTGGGCGCTCACGCTCGACGTGGCGACCATCGAACCGGTGCTCTTCTCCGCGACCAGCGCCCGGGCAACGGCTCGCATGACGAGCCAGGGACCCCTGGTGTTCACGGCCATCACACGGTCCCACTCTTCGACGGCGCAGTCGAGGAGGAGGCCGGAGTGGCCGATGCCCGCCGTGATCGTCAACCGATCCGGGACACCCACTCGCTCGAGTGTCTGGGCAAGCGCATCATGGACGGAGTCCGCATCCGAGACGTCACACTCGACGTCGTGCGGGCCCGCGATGTCCCAGACGAGCGGCGACGCGCCCCTCGCCTGGTACGCCTCGACGATCGCCCGACCTATCCCCGAACCACCACCTACGACTACCGGAATCACCTGACCCCCCTTACCCATTGGACGCGAGCCCCTGGAGGACCAGGGGCACGATCACCTTCGACACGCCCTTGATCGTCAGGGCCGGATCGATCGCCAGCACATGAATGGCCGCGGTACAGGTTGCCCCGAGCACGGCGACGGCGCTCAGACTGGCGTCCTCCACCCGCCGGAGGCTGCCGTCGGACACCCCTTCGACCAGCAGCTTGCCCACCGGGTCCACGTACGACGACCGGATGCGTGTCGCCAGCTCCGGCCGGCGAACCGCTCGACCCAGGTCGAAGTAGAGCGCCTGGCTCGCCTTCGGGTACCTCTCGAAGACCGCCAGGTGGGCCTCAATGACGCGGGCCAGGCGCGTCGCGGCCGTGCCCTCGCCGGCGAGGCCCTGCCGGACGGCCACACCGAGCTCGTCGAGGACGACCCCGAAGATGTAGGAGAGGATCTCCTCCTTGCCGTCGAAGTAGTAGTAGAGCGTGGCCTTCGGTATGCCGGTAGCCGAGGAGAAGTCATCGATCTTCGTCGCGTCCAAGCCACGGTCTGCGATGAGGTCGGCTGCAGCCATCAGTTTGACTGCAGTCGTCTGCGGAACCTGACGCATTCAGAGACCCCCGAGCCGTTGTGAACTCGTAGTTTAAGGTCTCAGTCCAAACCTGTGCAATGAAAAACCTGTGCAGCGAGGCGGGACGACGGCTGCCGCCGCGGACGGCCCACCCGTGGCGGCTTGCCCTCAGTGGGCGTGGGGCATGCAGAGATCGTCGTACTCGGCGATGACGATCTCGCCGGCGTCGGGCCCGCAGGCCGGACACGCCGGATCGCGCCGCACCTTGAAGGTTCGGAACGACTGCTCCAGGGCGTCGTAGGCCAGCAGCCGGCCGACCAGGGGGTCACCGAGCTCGAGCAGCATCTTGATGGCCTCAATGGCCTGTATCGATCCGATGATGCCCGGAAGCACGCCGAGCACCCCGGCCTCGGCACACGAGGGAGCCAGCTCCGCCGGGGGTGGCTCGGGTATGAGGCAGCGGTAGCACGGGCCGTTGTAGGGGTCGAAGACCGTGGCCTGACCCTCGAAGCGGAAGATCGAGCCGTGGACGACCGGGATCCTCTTCAACAGAGCGGCGTCGTTGACGAGGTATCTCGTGGGGAAGTTGTCCGTCCCGTCGACGATTACGTCGTAACCGTCAATCACGTCGAGCACATTGTCGGCCCCCAGCCGCACGTCGTAGGTCACGACGTTGACGTCGGGGTTGAGGGCGGTCAGCGTCTTCTTGGCCGAGTCGACCTTTCGGTCCCCGACACGGTCCATGTTGTGGAGGATCTGGCGCTGCAGGTTCGACTCGTCGACCACGTCCATGTCGATGATGCCCAGCGTGCCCACGCCGGCGGCGGCCAGGTACAGCGCGGCGGGCGACCCGAGCCCCCCTGCGCCCAACAGCAACACCTTGGAGTCGAGCAGTTTGAGCTGCCCCGTCTCGCCGATCTCGGGCAGGAGGAGGTGGCGCTGGTAGCGGTTGCGTTGAACCGGGCTCAGCGTGCGGGGGGCGACCCACGGCCGGCCGTCGTCCTTCCACTTGTTGAACCCGCCGATGAGCGACTGCACGTCGGTGTAGCCGAGCTCGCCGAGCGTCTTGGCGGCGAAGGCCGAGCGGACGCCCCCGGCGCAGTAGACCACGATCGGGCCTTCCTTGTCGGGGAGCTTGCCCTCCACCTGGAACTCGAGGTGGCCCCGGGGCAGGTGCACGGCGCCGGGGATGGCGCCCTGCTCGTACTCGTCGGGCTCGCGCACATCGAGGAAGGTCGCACCACCCCGACCCAGTGTCACCTCCGCGTCCGGTGGCTCCACCTCGCGGATGGTTCTCTTCGCCTCGTTCAGGAGATCTCGCGGTGTGGGCACTCTTTACCTCCAGGCCAGCTCTAGCGCACCGAAGGGTTAAACACTACCAGCGGGGTCAACATTCCCCCGGTGGAGGGCCACTCCGCCCGGTGACCCTCCACCCCTCATCGCTCAGATGATCCGCCGGTAGGTGATCTGGAGGGCGTTGGCCTGGTAGACCTGGCTGGCCTCCCTGTCCAGCAGTTGGGCGAAGTCGGCGTCGGCGGCGAGGGCCTCACGCGCCTGCTGGAGCTGTTCGACCGAGCTGTACGCGGTCATGAACGCGACGGAACCATAGGGCCCGGTGGTGGCCACCCCGAACGCCGTCGGGCACCCTGTGACCCGGCCCGCCCTCTGGGCGATCTCCACCCCGAGCTCCATGCCGCGCACGAAGCTCCCGGGAGCCAGCGTCCCCTGTACCCGCGTGGCGTACTGGGCCTGCGCATCGGCGACGGCGGGTGCGGCGTAAAGAACGTGGAGGAGCGCGTCGTCGACGGGATCGCCGGACCCCAGCCGGGCACCCTCGTCAACGAGGGAAAGGTAGCCGGCGTCGGCCATCATCTTGGCCTGACTGACTTCTAGGACGGCCAGGTCCTCGAGGCTCGCCGTCCATACCAAGGTCCCCGAACCCGGGGAGAACACCCGGGCCCACAGGCTCGCATTGAGCTCGGTGACCTGGTTCACCTTCTCCGTGATCTGCGCGGCCCAGGCCATCGATTTCTCAATGTTCCCGGGCGCGAGGCGGGCCGTACGGCTGAACATGTACATGGCATCCTCCCCTTCTTCGCGGAGCGCCCCGAGAGCACACCTCCCCTCCCACGGCACGATCCCGACAAGGGAGGAACGAAGTTCGCCCGCTCCTTCCTCCCCCAAGACGAGCGTATTCCGACCGGGGGCGGGAATCTAGGGGGCACGACACGGGCACACGGTGATCGCAGGCGGAGGGCACCGGCCTGAAAAGCTGCACCGATGGAGTTCCACGAGGTCGTCCGCCGTCGGGCCATGGTACGCAGCTTCGCCACCGATCCCGTCGACCCTGCGGTGGTCGACACCATCGTGCGGGCGGCCCTGCGGGCGCCGAGCGCCGGCAACACGAGGGGGACCGAGTGGGTCGTCCTCGCCGGGGAGCCGGAGACCACGGGCTACTGGGAGGCGACGACCGACCGGGCGTGGCGAGAAGCCAGTCCCCGCTGGGAGGGGCTCCGCCGAGCCCCGGTGATACTCCTTTCCTACGCCTCGGCGGAGGCGTACGTCTCCCGCTATGCCGAGGCCGACAAGGTCGGGCCGGCTCCGGATCTCGGGACGGACGCGACGCGCTGGCCGGTCCCCTACTGGATCGGTGACGCCGCGTTCGGGGTGATGACCGTGCTCCTGGCCGCCGTCGACGCCGGGCTGGGCGCCTGCGTCCTGGGCAACTTCAGGGGCGAGGCGGAACTGGCCCGAGCGCTGGCCGTGCCCGTGGCCTGGCGGCTGTTCTGCGCCGTGCTCCTCGGCCACCCCGACGCCAACGACCATCCCTCACGGTCACTGGACCGAGCAGAGCCCCAGGCCCGGGACCGGATCCACCATCGTTCGTGGTGAACGGGTAGGACAGCCGGAGCATGCCTGGACCGGAGCATGCCTGGACACCCAGACCGATCCATGCTAAAACGACATCGAACTGCAACAATGCAGAGCAAAGGGGGGCACGGTTCATGAACGCACTGCTACGTAAGGTCGCCGCCAGCATGGCGGGGGCGCTGTTGTTGGGGGGATTGGCCACGACGGCCGCCCTGGCTGGGCCGGGGGTGGCCGGGGCAAGCAGCTCGAGCGCTCCGATCAAGATCGGCTTCATCTGCGCCTGCACGGGGCCATTGGCCTCCGGAGTTCTCGAGATACCGCCCGCCACCAAGGCCTGGGCCGACTCGGTCAACGCGGCGGGAGGAATAAACGGCCACAAGATCGACCTGATCGTCGACGATGACGACAGCAACCCGGCGACGTCGACCACCGAGGCCCAGACACTCGTCGGCACCGACCACGTCGTGGCCATCATCGATGCCACCTCCGAGGACTTCTCCTGGGCTTCCTACATCGAGGCGCAGGGCGTGCCCGTGGTGGGCATGACCACCTCTACCGAACCGATGTTCTTGAACCCGGACTTCTACCCCGAGGGCCAGACCGAGGACTCCCTCTTTGACGGCATCACCGCCGCGGTCCACCAGGCGGGTGGGAAGGACTTCGCCCTCTTCTACTGCGCCGAGGCCGTCCAGTGCCAGGAGGGCATCGCCCCCCTGGAGGCGGGCGCCAAGGCCGCCGGTGAGGATGTCGTGGCCGCGCTGGAGGTGGCGGTGAGCGCACCCAACTACACGGCCCAGTGCCTTGCCGCCAAGCAGGCCGGTGCCACCGTCATCTTCACCGCCGACTCGCAGCAGGTCGACTCGAAGATCATTCAGGACTGCTACGCCCAGGGCTACAAGCCCAAGGTCGTGATTGACGGCGAGACCCTCAGTCCCACCATGGCCACCAGCCCGGCGCTCGACCAGTCGACGTACTTCACCGTGCCCAACCTCCCCTACTTCGCCAACACCTCGGCGATCAAGGCCATGAACTCGGCCATCAACAAGTACGAGCCGGGAACGTTGAAGAACGTCAACTACAACGAGCTCGCCGCCGAAGGCTGGATGTCAGGGAAGCTGTTCCAGGCCGCAGTGGCCGCCGCGGACGTAAGTGGTGCACTGACCACCGCCGAACTGATCAAGGGGTTGGACTCCCTGAAGGGCAACACGCTCGACGGCCTCGCCCCGCCGCTCACCTACACGGCCGGCAAGCCCCACCCGGTCGACTGCTGGTACTACGCAGTGTTGAAGGACGGCAAGTTCACGACGCCGTTCGGCCTCAAGGACTTCTGCGCCGCCAAGTAGCCACGCCCTTCGGGGGAGATGAATGAGAGACAAGACGGTGCGCCGGCGCAAGCCGGCGCACCGTCTTGTCTTCACCCCTCGTCGGTGGCGAGCCGGCCGGTGGAGATGTGCAGAGCCTCCTAGACATTGACATCGATCCATGCTAAAACGACATCCAATCGCAACAATCCACGACGTAAGGGGGCCCGGTTCATGACCACACTGCTACGTAAGGTCGCTGCTGGCATGGCGGTGGTGCTGTTGTGGGGCGGCTTGGCGGCGACCGCCGCCCTGGCCGGGCCCGGCGTTGCCGGGGCCAGCGGCTCGAGCACTCCGGTCAAGATCGGCCTCATCTGCGGCTGCTCGGGGCCGCTGTCGGCCGGCATCGAAGAAGTGCCGCCCGTCGCCAAGGCCTGGGCCGACTCGGTGAACGCGTCGGGGGGCATCAACGGCCACAAGGTCGACCTGATCATTGACGACGACGCCAGCAGCCCGTCGACCTCGACCTCCGAGGCCCAGACGCTCGTCGGGTCCGACCACGTGGTGGCCATCATCGACGCCACCTCCGAGGACTTCTCCTGGGCCTCCTACGTCGAGGCGCAGGGGGTGCCGGTGGTGGGCCTGAACACCTCCACCGAGCCCTTCTACACGAACCCTGACTTCTACCCCGAGGGCCAGACCGAGGACTCCCTCTTCTTCGGCATCACCGCCGCGGTCCACCAGGCGGGCGGGAAGGACTTCGCCCTCTTCTACTGTGCCGAGGCGGTCCAGTGCCAGGAGGGCATCGCCCCCCTAGAGGCCCAGGCCAAGACGGCCGGTGAGGACGTCGTGGCCGCGCTCGAGGTGTCGGCGAGCGCTCCCAACTACACGGCTCAGTGCATCGCCGCCAAGCAGGCCGGCGCCACCGTCGCCTTCGTCGCCGACGTGCAGACCGTCGACGAGAAGATCATTCAGGACTGCTACGCCCAGGGCTACAAGCCCAAGGTCGTGGTCGACGGCGAGACCATCGGTCCGGGCATGGCGACCAGCGCGGCGTTCAACCAGGCGACGTACTTCACCGTGCCCAACCTCCCCTACTTCGCCAACTCCTCGGCGATAAAGGCCATGGACTCGGCCATCAAGAAGTACTCGGGAGCGGGGGTGTTGACCAACTCGAACTACAACGAGCTCGCCGCCGAAACCTGGATCGCCGGAAAGGAGTTCCAGGCCGCCGTGGCTGCCGGTCACATCAGCGGTGCACCGACCGCCGCCGAAGTGACCAAGGGGTTGGACTCCCTGCATGGATCGACGCTCGACGGCCTCGCCCCGCCGCTCACCTACACAGCCGGCAAGCCCCACCCGGTCGACTGCTGGTACTACGCGCTGCTCAAGGACGGCAAGTACTCGACCCCGTACGGGCTCAAGGACTTCTGCGCCGCCAAGTAGCCACACCCGTCGGGGGGAAATAGGTACAAAACAGTGCGCTGGCGCAAGCCAGCGCACTGTTTTGTACACGGACTTGTGCACGGACGCCTCCCGCTCCGGGCGATGCTCCAGTCGGCCCACACGAGATGAGCCGGCCCGCCC
The DNA here is from genome assembly GCA_963779735.1 of uncultured Acidimicrobiaceae bacterium. Taxonomy (GTDB): domain Bacteria; phylum Actinomycetota; class Acidimicrobiia; order Acidimicrobiales; family RAAP-2; genus Bog-473. Next base: position 275,804 of record CAVZZJ010000004.1, on the reverse strand, counting down.
GTTCGACCGGCGCCTCATTGCCACCGGGTTGACGCCTCTCGGCACTAGCGTTTCGGGGTGATGAGCGTCGATCTCGAAGAGCTGCTCAACGCCTTCAAGCGACAGCACCCGTGCTGCAAGACGGTCACGGTCCGGCTGGAGACGATCTGTATCGGCGGTGAGCCCAACTGCCTCCAGCGCGTGTCGAGCTTCCTCACCACCCACGACATGCAGGCTCGGCGTACACCGAACGGGCTGGAGTTCACGGCGGAGGACCTGGCGCGCGCGGTCGAGATCTACGATCGAGAGAGCATGTGATCGGGCCCCTCCTGCCAGCGGGCCATGGCCCACAGCAGGTCGGAGAGGCGGTTCAGGTACGGCAGGACGTAGGACCCCTCCACCGGGTGGGGCACCGCTAGCCGCTCGGCCCGGCGCACGATCGTCCGGGCCAGGTCGAGCGCCGCGGCGGGGCGGTTCTCGCCCGGGACGGTGAAGTCACTCGGGATGTCCGGCCGCCCGCGCAGCTCGTCGATCGCCCCCTCCAGTGCCAGCACCATCTGCTCGGTCACCAGCGACGCCCCCGGCTTCAACTTGTGCCTGTTCTCCGGGGCCGTGGCCACCTCGGCCATCAGCACGTAGAGCTCTCGCTCCAGGGCGGCCAGCCGCTGGTTGAGCTCTGACCCGGGTGCCGATTCGGCCCGGGCCAGGCCCAAGGCCGCCTGGGCCTCGTCCACTGCGCCGTTGATCTCAATGGGAGCCGAGTCCTTGCGCACCCGTCCTCCGAAGTAGAGGCCCGTGGTCCCGTCGTCGCCGGTCTTGGTGTAGATCTTCGGCGTCATCATGGCGATGCTAGCGGGGGCGTCACGGAATGCCAGGTAGTCGCCTGTATCCTTGGTGTGATCATGACGTCCTCCCCGGAACTGCTTGGTCGCCTCGACCCCGCCGCGTCCACCTATCTCCAGGCACTGCGCGAGAGGGTGGTGATCTTCGACGGTGCCATGGGCACCAACCTGCAGCTGCTTGGGCTGAGCCCCGAAGACTTCGGCGGTCCCGACCTCGAAGGCTGCAACGAGTACCTCATCGTCACCCGACCGGACCTGATCGCCGAGGTTCACCGCTCCTTTTACGCCGTGGGCTGTGACGTGGTGGAGACCGGTACCTTCGGCTCGTCCCCGGTGGTGCTGGCCGAGTACGGGCTGGCCGACCGCGCCCGTGAGATCAGCCGTACCGGAGCGGAGATCGCCCGGTCGGTCGCCGCCGAGTTCAGCACACCCGGGCGCCCCCGCTGGGTGGCGGGGAGCATGGGCCCGGGAACCAAATTCCCCACCCTGGGCCAGATCTCCTACGCCGACCTGCGCGACGCCTACGAAGTGCAGGCTCTCGGTCTGCTGGAGGGCGGCGCCGACTTCCTGCTCATCGAGACGGTGTTCGACCTGCTCTCGGCCAAGTCGGCCATAAACGGCGCCCGCCGGGCCATGGTGGCGCTCGACCGGGTCGTCCCCCTCCAGGTCCAGGTGACGATCGAGTTGACCGGGCGCATGCTGCCCGGCACGGAGATCGGCGCCGCCCTGACCGTGCTGAGCGCCATGCAGGTCGACGTGGTGGGCCTCAACTGCGCCACCGGTCCGGTCGAGATGAGCGAGGCGCTGCGCCATCTCTCCTCGGCCAGCCTGGTCCCGATCTCCTGCATCCCCAACGCCGGCCTCCCCTCGGTGGTCAACGGCAAGATGCACTACGACCTGACCCCGGGCGAGCTGGCCGACCACCTGCACCGCTTCGTCACCGAGTTCGGGGTGGCCGCCATCGGTGGTTGTTGTGGCACCACACCGGAGCACTTGGCCGCGGTGGTCGAGCGGTGCGCCGACGCCACCCCCGCCCTCCGCACGCCGGTCGAGGAGCCCTCGGCCGCCTCCATCTACACCGCGGTCCCCTTCCGTCAGGACACGTCGTTCCTCGTGGTGGGCGAGCGCACCAACGCCAACGGCTCCAAGCGGTTCCGCGAAGCCATGCTCGAGGGCGACTGGGACACCTGCGTGACCATGGCCCGGGACCAGATAAAGGAGGGCGCACACGTGATCGACGTGTGCGTCGACTACACCGGAGCGGACGGCGTGTCCGACATGACCGAGGTGGCCAGCCGGTTCGCCACCCAGGCCAGCGTGCCGCTCATGGTCGACTCGACCGAGGGCCCGGTGGCCCGGGCCGCCTTGGAGTGGATCGGCGGGAGGCCCATCCTCAACTCGGTCAACCTTGAGGAGGGCGACGCCCCCGGCACCCGGCTCGATACGTTCCTGCGCCTGGCGCGCGAGTTCGGCGCCGCCGTGGTGTGCACCTGCATCGACGAGGAGGGGCAGGCCCGGACGGCCGAGTGGAAGCTCCGCGCGGCCCGCAACATCCGCGACATCGCCGTCGAGCGCTATGGCCTGGCGCCCGAGGACCTCCTCTTCGACCCGCTGGCGCTCCCCCTCTCCACCGGCATGGAAGAGAGCCGGAACGACGGGATTCAGACACTTGAGGGGATCCGATCCATAAAGGCCGAGCTGCCGGGCGTCTCCACCATCCTGGGCCTCTCCAACGTCTCTTTCGGCCTCAATCCGGCGGCCCGCCAGGTCCTCAACTCGGTGTTCCTCCACGAGTGCGTCGAGGCCGGCCTCGACTCCGCCATCGTGCACGCCTCGAAGATCCTCCCGCTGTCCCGCATTGACGAGCGGGCGAAGGAGGTCAGCCTCGACCTGGTGTACGACAGGCGCACGGGTGCCTACGACCCTCTCCAAGAGCTGCTGGCCATCTTCGACGGGGTCAAGGTCAGCGACGGCGCGACCGACGAGCACCTCGACTGGCCGGTCGACCGGCGACTGTCGCAACGCATCATTGACGGCAACCGCAACGGCCTGGAGGCCGATCTGACCGAGGCCCTCGACTCCGGCCTCGGTGCCCTGGCCATCGTCAACGACGTGCTGCTCGAAGGCATGAAGGTCGTCGGCGAACGCTTCGCCTCGGGCGAGATGCAGCTGCCCTTCGTCCTGCAGTCGGCGGAGACGATGAAGGCCGCCGTCGCCTTCCTCGAACCGCACATGGAGAAGGCCGACCAGGGTGGCAAGGGCACCGTGGTGCTGGCCACCGTCAAGGGCGACGTCCACGACATCGGCAAGAACCTGGTCGACATCATCCTGACCAACAACGGCTACGAGGTCGTCAACCTCGGCATAAAGGTCGGGATCAACGAGATGATCGCCGCCGCCCAGGAGCACGACGCCGACGCCATCGGGATGAGCGGGCTACTGGTGAAATCGACCTTGATCATGCGCGAGAACCTCGTCGAGCTCAACCAGCGTGAGCTGGCCGACTACCCCATCCTCCTGGGCGGCGCCGCCCTGACCCGGACCTACGTCGAGCGCGACCTCCGGGAGGTCTACGGCGGCCGCCTCTTCTACGGCCGCGACGCCTTCGAGGGGCTGCGCACCATGGACCGCCTGGTGGAGCTCAAGAAGACCGGGGAGGACGACCCCCTCTTCGGGCGGGAGATCTCGACCAAGAACGTGCCCAGGCGCAGCCGGCTCGACCCCCAGGACACAACCCCGGTCGAGGGACAGCCCGCCCGTTCCGCCGTGGCGGCGGACAACCCCCTCTTCGCCCCCCCCTTCGTGGGCAACCGCATCGCCAAGGGAATCGCTCTCGACGACGTCACCGAGTACCTCAACCTGACCGCCCTCTTCCGCAACCAGTGGGGCTACCGGCCCGAGAAGGGCGAGAACGACGGCGAGTTCAAGGACCGGGTGCGGTCGACCCTGCGCGAGGAGCTGGCCAAGGCCAAGGAACGCGACCTGCTGATCCCCCAGGTGGCCTACGGCCACTTCGCCGCCAACGCCGAGGGCAACGATCTGATCGTCTGGAAAGACGAGACTCGCACGGCGGAGTGGATGCGCTTTTCCTTCCCCCGCCAGCGCAAGGAGCCCTGGCTCTGCATCGCCGACTTCTTCCGCTCGACCGACTCGGGCGAGGAGGACTTCGCCAGCTTCATGCTGTGCACCATCGGCCCCCGGGCCACCGAGGAGGCGGCGCGGCTCAAGGAGGAGAACCGCTACACGGACTACCTGTTCCTACACGGCCTCGGCGTCGAGATGGCCGAGGCGACGGCCGAGTACTGGCATCGCCGCATCCGCGAGGAGCTGGGCTTCGCCGCCGAGGACGGGCCGCCGCTGGACGTCCTGCTGCGCCAGGGATATCGCGGCGGGCGGTACTCGTGGGGCTACCCGGCCTGCCCGGACCTCATGGACAACGCCAAGGTGGTCGAGCTCCTGGGCGGGGATCGCATCGGTGTGACGGTGAGCGAGGGGTTCCAGATGCATCCCGAGCAGACCACCGACGCCATCGTCTGCCACCACCCCGAGGCCAAGTACTTCGTAGCCTGAGGCCGCCGATCGGGCTCTTGGCGGTCAGGCGTGCAGGGCGGGCTGGTAGCGCCCAGCCGCCGCCGCGGCGTCGCGGGCATGGTAGCTGGAACGGGTGAGCGGCGAGGCCTCCACGTGCGGCACGCCGAGCGAGGATCCGATCTGCCGGAGCCGGTCGAACTCCTCGGGAGCCCAGTAGCGGGAGACCGGAAGGTGCGCGGCGCTCGGCCGCAGGTACTGGCCGATGGTGACGATCGAGACGCCCACCGCCCGCAGGTCGGCCATGGTGGCGGCGACCTCGTCCTCGCGCTCTCCCAGTCCCACCATCAGCCCCGACTTGGCCACCAGACCCGAGGCGCCGGCCCGCGCCAGCACGGCCAGACTGCGGGCGTAGCCGGCCGAGGGTCGCACGGCGCGCTGGAGCCGGGCCACGGTCTCGATGTTGTGGTTGAGCACGTCGGGGCGGGCGGCGAAGATCGCCTCGAGCGAGGACGCGTCGCCCCGGCAGTCCGAGATGAGCACCTCGACGGTGGTCGCCGGTGACCGCTCCCTGATGGCCACGATGGTCCGGGCCATGGCGCCCGCCCCGCCGTCGGCCAGGTCGTCCCGCGCCACGCAGGTCACCACGGCGTGCGCCAGACCCATGCGCTCGACCGCCCGGGATACCCGATCGGGTTCGTCGGCCGCGAGTGGCAGGGGATGGCGGGTGTCGACCTGGCAGAAACCGCAGGCCCGAGTGCAGCGTTCCCCGTTGATCATGAAGGTGGCGGTCCCCTCCGACCAGCACTCGTAAATATTGGGGCAGCCCGCCTCCTCGCACACCGTGGCCAGTCCCAGATCGTGCACCGTCCTGCCCAGGGCGAGGTACTCCTTGCCCATGCGCACCGGCACCCGCAGCCACTCCGGCTTGCGCCGCGAGATCTGCAGCCCCGCCTCGGGCGCCACGCCGGCCTGTCGCAGGCGTCGGAGGAGCGGCCGCTCGACGGGCAACGGGTCGCCGCCGAGGGTCGGCCCGGTCATGACGTCCTGGCGATCGACCCCGCCCGAGCCGAACATGGCGATGGCACGCGTGATGAAGGCCTCGGCCACCGAGGCGAGCGGCACCCCCGACCCCTCGGCACGCAGCGAGGTCACAGGACGGTCGGCGATCCCGCACGGCACGATGTGCCCGAACATGGCCAGGTCGCACTCGACGTTGAGGGCGACACCATGGAGCGTGCGCCGCGCACCCGAGGGCGTGCGGACCGTGCGGACCCCCACGGCGGCGATCTTGCGCGGCGTGGCGCCCTCGGCACCGACCCATACGCCCGGGTAGCCCTTCACCCGAGACGCACCGTCGAGACCGACGTCGCCCAGCGTGTCGATGACCAGCTGCTCCAGACGATGGACGTGCGCCGGTCCGGCCGATGGGTGGTCCGGGACCGACACGATCGGGTAGACAACCAGCTGGCCCGGACCGTGGTAAGTGACATCGCCGCCCCGGTCGGTCTGCTCGAGGGTGGCCCCGACCGACGCGGGGTCGGTCAGGACGTGCGCCGGGTCCGCGCGGGCGCCCAGGGTGTAGACGTGCGGGTGCTGGAGGACCAGCAGGTAGTCGTCACCCGGGCCGGCGGCCAGCGCGTGTTGGAGCACGGAGGCCTCGTGGTAGGGCACCAGCCCCAGGGTCCGGACCCGAAGCACGAGGCTAAAGCTCGGCAGCCCAGTCGCGGGCGGACAGAAGGTCCGAAACCCGGGCGAGGAACGAGGAGACGTAGGCGCCGTCGACCGCCCGATGATCCCAACTCACCCCGAGAATGCCGGTCGAGTGGATGGCGATCGACTCCGATCCGTCGGCCTGGGTGACGACAACCGGGCGGCGGGCGATGCCGTCGGTGGCCAGGATCGCCACCTGTGGCTGGTTGATGATCGGCACCGTGAAGTAGGTGCCGAAGGGACCGTCGTTGGTGATGGAGAAGGTCCCTCCGGTGATGTCGTCGGCATTCAGCTGGCGACCGCGCGCGCGGTCGGCCAGGTCGCGGATCCGGCGGGCGACGCCACGCAGGGTCACCTCCTCTGCCCGATGGATGACGGGAACGATCAGACCCTGGTGCGCCAGGTCCACGGCGATGCCCAGGTTGATCTCGGAGTGCACCACCAGGGCGTCGTCGGCCACGGAGGCGTTGAGCAGCGGGAAGTCCCGCAGGGCCTCCACGGTGGCCCGGGCGATGAAGGGCAGGTAGGTGAGCGAGAAGCCCTCCTCTGCCTTGAACCGCTCGCCCCACGCCTTGCGCACCCGTTCCACGCTCTCGAAATCGACCTCGTTGGCGATGAACGCATGGGGCGACGTCGCTTTGGAGCGCACCATGTGCTCGGCGGTCCGGCGCCGCATGTTCGAGAAGGGCACCACCTGGTCGCTGTCGCGCCGGAACGCCGCCATCGTCGTCGAGGGCGCGGCCGCGGCCTGGGACTGGGCCTGGGCCTGGACCACGGAGGCCGCAACGGGCGCCGGCGTCCGCTGCGGGGGTGGTGGAGGCGCCGGCGCCGCCTGCGGGGGTGGTGGAGGCGCAGCCTGCGATGGGGCGGCCGGCTCCGCTGCCGGTTGGGGCGGCGCGGCCGCTGGTGGCGCCGCCCCGTGACGAGCGTCGACGACGTTGAGCACGTCCTCCCGGGTGATGCGGCCGCCGGCGCCGGTGCCGGGCACCTCCGACGCGCTCAGCCCGTTCTCCGCCAATAGTTTGCGGACGATCGGGGAGAGCAACAGCGGCTCGGGCGCGACGTCGGCTGCAGCAACGCCGGCCGCACCGTCGTTGGCCGGACCGTCGTTGGCCGCGGCAACGAGGGGCGGCGCAGGCTCGGCGGCCACCTCCACGACCTCCGCAGGGGGAGGCGGCGTCGGCGGTGCCGGGGCGGCCGGCGGGGGTGGGGCCGCCGGCGGGGGCGGGGCCGCGGGCGGCGGCGCCGCCGACTCCACACTCTCGCCGATGACGGCGAGGCGCACCCCGACCTCGACCGTCTCGCCCTCGGGAACGAGGATCTCGGTCAGGACGCCGGCGGCCGGCGACGGGACCTCGGAGTCCACCTTGTCCGTCGACACCTCGAAGAGCGGCTCGTCGCGAACGACGGTGTCGCCGATGGCCTTCATCCACCGTGTCACGGTTCCCTCGGTCACCGTCTCGCCCAACTGCGGCATCGTGACGTCAGCCAACGTGCAGTCCCCTTCCCGTGAGCGCCAACATCGTCTCGCCGAACGCTTCGGAGAGCGACGGATGCGGCTGAACGAAATACGCCACCTCATCGGGCAAGGCCTCCCAATTGAGCGCCAGGTATCCCGCACCCAGCTGCTCGGTCACCCACGGACCGGCCATGTGGACCCCGAGGATCCGACCCGCAGAGCCGTCGGGTCGCTGTTCGGCCACGATCTTCACCACACCCTCGGTGTCGCCGATGATCTGGGCCCGGCTGTTCCCGCCGAACGGGTCCTTCTTGGTCACGACGGCGATCCCCTGGGCTAACGCCTGGGCCTCGGTCATCCCGCAGAAGGCCACCTCGGGATGGCAGTAGATGGCCCAGGGCACCTTGCCGTAGTCCACCGGCACAACCGGCTCCCCGAGCATGCTCTTCACCGCCACGATGGCCTCGGCAAAGCCCACGTGGGCCAGTTGCGGCGTCCCGGCCACCACGTCGCCTACCGCCCATACGCCGGGCACGGCGGTGCGTTGGTACTCGTCGGCGACGACGAAGCCCCTGGCGTCAATCTCGACGGCCACACCCTCGGCCACCAGACCCTCACTTCGAGGCCGGCGCCCCACCGAGACGACGATGGCCTCTACGTCGTAGGACGCGTCACCTGCCACCAGGGTGGTGATGCCGCCGTCGGGGTTCGGGGTGTGGCCCTCGACCTGGACCCCGGTGACGATGTCGATGCCGCGCCTCTTGAAGGAGCGCGCGATCAGGCGAACGATGTCCTCGTCGCACCCGGGCAACAGCGACTCGAGGGCTTCGAGCACGGTGACCTTGGCCCCGAGGTCGGCCAGGAGCGACGCGAACTCACACCCGATGGCCCCGCCGCCGACGACGGCGACCGACGAGGGCACCTCCTTGAGGTCGAGGAACTCGTCGGAGGTCATCACCCATCGACCGTCCACCTCGAGCCCGGGCAGGGTTCGGGGCACCGACCCCGCCGCCAAGACCACGTTGGTTCCGATCAGCACCCTTCCGGCGTCCTCGCCGTCAAGGACGCGCACCCGGTGGTCGGGCTCCAGCGTGCCCGTGCCCGAGAGAGTCGTGACCCGGCGACCCTTCAACAGCCCCGACAGCCCCTTGAACAGCTTGTCGACAACGCCGTTCTTCCGGTCCTGGCTGATCGAGAACTCCAGCGTGGGTTCGCCCACGCGTACACCGAAATCAGCGGCCGAACCGACGGTCCGGTACACCGCGGCGGTCTCGAGGAACTCCTTGGCGGGCACGCATCCCCTGTGCAGGCAGGTACCGCCGACCTTGTCCCGCTCGACGATGGCCACCGAGAGCCCGGCAGCGGCTCCGTAGAGCGCGGTGGCGTACCCGCCCGGGCCGCCGCCAATGACGACGATGTCGAACTCGTCCTCTCCACTCATCGGCGTCCCTTCTCCCTGTCCACAAGCCGCGCGATCGGTCCCCCCCTACTTCCCCTTCCGCGCCAATTGAGCCTTCGATGCCACACCATAGGGGTGGCCGCGCACCCAGACTACCGTTCAGGTCCCCACCGCAACTCCCGATTCCCCCGAGGCGCTACATCTCCAGACGGCGTTCGCCCACGCCAAGGTCGGCCGCCGCGGTGGCGAGCTCATCGACCCGATCGTTCCAGCGGTCGCCCGAGTGACCCTTCACCCATCGGAAGGTCACCCTGGCCTCGGCAGCCACCGCCAGCTCAATCAGGGGCTCCCAGAGATCCCTGTTGGCCACCGGCTTGTTCTGGGAGTTGCGCCAGTTCCTGCGCTGCCATCCCTGCCACCAACGGTCCTTGAAGCAGTTGACGACGTAGGTCGAATCGCTCCTCACCTCAATGTCCGACTTCGTGAGCGCCGTGAGGAAGCGGAGCGCCTCGAGCGCCGCCATGATCTCCATGCGCTGGTTCGTCGTGGCCGGATCGGCCCCGCTGGCGTACGGGCCATCGGGCACGGCCCACGCCCATCCACCGCGGCCGGGATTCCCCCGGCACGCCCCGTCTGTGTACACGGTTACGGCAGCCTCCGAGTTGTCCATCCCTTATGTGTAACACCCCACCCCGCGCGGTCACGGGGGCCCCGGCGCCGCACGGTACCGTGGAGGCATGTTGTTCGACGGGATAAGCCACCAGGTACCCGATACCGACCCGGGCGAGACGCAGGAGTGGCTTGACTCGTTCGACGCCATCGTCGACGTCCGCGGCCGGGCCAGGGCGCGCTACCTGTTGATGAAGCTGTTGGAGCGGGCGCGGACCAAACAGGTGGACTTCCCGGCCGCCGTCTCCACCCCCTATGTCAACACCATTCCGGCTGACGCCGAACCGTGGTTCCCCGGCGACGAGTACCAGGAGCGCCGGATACGGGCCTACTGCCGGTGGAACGCCGCCGCCATGGTGGTCCGGGCGAACACCCGCACGGAGGGCATCGGCGGGCACCTCTCCACCTACGCGAGCTCCGCCGCGCTCTACGAGGTCGGCTTCAACCACTTCTTCCGCGGCAAGAGCGACGGAGGCTGCGGCGACCAGGTCTTCATTCAAGGACATGCCTCGCCAGGCATTTACGCCCGCGCCTTCCTGGAGGGGCGCCTGACCGAGCAACAGCTCGACAACTTCCGCCACGAGGTCGGTGGCGACGGACTTCCCAGCTATCCCCACCCGCGGTCCATGCCCGACTTCTGGGAGTACCCCACCGTGTCCATGGGGTTGGGGCCCATCATGGCCATCTATCAGGCCCACATCAATCGCTACCTGAACCTCCGTCACCTCGTCGACACCAGCGCGAGCCGAGTGTGGTGCTTCGTCGGCGACGGCGAGATGGACGAGCCCGAGTCGATCGGCGCCCTGGGGGTCGCCGGCCGGGAGCACCTCGACAACCTCATCTTCGTCGTCAACTGCAACCTGCAACGGCTTGACGGACCGGTGCGGGGCAACGGCAAGATCATTCAAGAGCTCGAGGCCCTGTACCGCGGCGCCGGATGGAACGTAATAAAGGTCATCTGGGGCTCGCGCTGGGATGCCCTCCTGGCTCGGGACGTCGACGGCGTCCTGTTGGACCGCATGAACACCACGGTCGACGGCGAGTACCAGAAGCTGGCCGTGGAGTCCGGCGCCTACATCCGTGAGCACTTCTTCGGACCCGATCCGCGGCTGCGCAAGCTGGTCGACGACCTGAGCGACGACGATCTCGTCTCGCTGCCGCGGGGGGGTCACGACTACCGCAAGCTCTACGCGGCCTACAAGCTGGCCACCGAGCAGCGCGGCGCACCCACCGTGATCCTGGCCAAGACCATTAAGGGTTGGACGCTCGGACCCGAGATTGAGGCACGCAACGCCACCCACCAGATCAAGAAGATGACCCGCGCCCAGCTCATGGCGCTGCGCGACCGGCTCTACCTGACCGACGACATCCCGGACTCCGCGCTCGAGGGTGACCCACCGTACATCCGTCCACCCGAGGGATCCGATGCGATGGAGTACCTCCGGGCGCGCGGGCGGGTGCTGGCCGGTCCGGTCCCCAGCCGCGTGGTTCGCCCCGTCCGGGCCGCTCTCCCCGACGACAAGGTCTTCGAGGAGTTCGCCTCGGGGTCGGGCAGGCAGTCGGTCTCGACCACCATGGCCTTCGCCCGACTACTCCGCAACCTGGTGCGGGACCCGACGATCGGCTCCTTGGTCGCGCCGATCGTCTCCGACGAGGCCCGGACCTTCGGCCTCGAGTCGATCATCGCCGAGACCAAGATCTTCGCCCCCGAGGGTCAGCACTACGTGCCGGTCGACGCGGACCTCCCCCTTCACTACGCGGAGAGCACGTCGGGACAGCTCCTCCAAGAGGGGATCACCGAAGCCGGCGCGCTGGCGTCGTTCACCGCGCTGGCCACCGCCTATGCCACCTGGGGGCATCCGATGCTCCCGGTGTTCCTCTTCTACTCGATGTTCGGGTTCCAGCGGGTGGGGGATCTGGCGTGGGCCCTGGGCGACATCCGGGGACGGGGCATCCTGGCCGGTTGCACGGCCGGGCGCACCACGCTGCAGGGCGAGGGGCTGCAACACGACGACGGGCACTCGCCCCTCCTGGCCTCGTCAAACCCGGCGGCCGTGATTTACGACGCCTCGTTCGCCTACGAGGTGGCGGTGATCATGCAGGACGCCATCACCCGCATCCTCGGTCGGCATCCCGAGGACCGCTTCTGGTATCTCACGCTCTACAACGAGACCTACCCCATGCCGGCCCTTCCCGAAGGAGCGCAGGGCGAGGAGATCCGCCGGGGCATCGTCGACGGCATCTACCGATTCTCCGCCGGTCCGGACACGGGGAACGAGCTGCGGGCCTCGCTGTGCTTCTCCGGGCCGATGTGGAGCGTGGCCGAGGGAGCCCAGGAGCTGCTGGCCACGCGTTGGGGAGTGTCGGCCGACACGTGGGCGGTGACCTCGTGGAGCAACCTTCGCATCGATGCCCTGGAGGCCGAGCGCTGGAACCGCCTCCACCCCACTGACGTACCCCGCCGCGCCCTGATCACCGATGTGCTGGGCTCCGGTCCCCATCCCGTGGTGGCCATCACCGACTACATGCGCGCCGTACCCGATCAGGTCGCCCGTTTCATCGCCCGCCCCTACACCTCGTTGGGAACGGACGGCTTCGGTCGCTCAGATGCCCGCCAGGCTCTGAGGGAGCACTTCGAGGTCGACGCCGCACACCTCGCGCTCTCGGTCCTGAACGAGCTCGCCCGGGCGGGTCGCCTGGAGTCCTCGGTGGTCCAGAGCGCCATTGGCGAGCTGGGCATCGACGCCTCACGGATCGCCCCCTTCGTCGTCTGAACCGCCCGCAGGAACCACCCGCAGGAACCACCCGCAGGAGGTGAGGCTTCAGTGCGCGACCCAGGCGTCGGGGTCGGCCGTCATCTTCTTCACGTGGGCCGGAAGGCTGCCGGCAATGACGTCGGCCAGGGTGACCTTCTCGAGAACGGATCGGAGGCTGGCCCGCACGGCCACCCACACCTGTTGGAGGTTCTCGGCCGCACCGCCATAGGTGGTCATCTCCGGCCGGTAACCGCGGACCTCGGCCAGTGGTCCGTCCAAGGCCCGGATGACGTCGGCGATAGTGATCTCGTCGGCACCGCGAGCCAGGCGATAGCCGCCCTCGGCGCCCCGCTGGCTGGCCACGACGCCGGCTCTGCGCAGATCGGCCAGGATCGCACCGAGGAATCGGGGCGGAAGGCCCTGCTCAGCGGCCAGGTACTCCGCCGTCTGGGGCGCGCCCGCGGCCGCCAGGGCCAGTAGCGCTCGAATGCCGTAGTCGACCTTGGCCGGAATGTGCATGGTGTGATTCTGCCCCTCCGGCCGGTAGTGGGCACGTTCACGACATGCCAAGATTCCTTCATGGCGAAAGCGGATATCCACCTGACCGGTGACGAGGAGGCCGACGCTCTGCTCAGCAAGGACCCCCTGGCCCTCCTCATCGGCATGGTTCTCGACCAACAGATACCGATGGAGCGAGCGTTTTGGGCCCCGGCGGAGCTCGCTCGGCGGATGGGTGGCTCGCTCAATGCCGCGGAGATCGCGTCCATGGATCCCGAGCAGTTCAGCGCCCTCTTCAAGGAGCGGCCGGCGCTTCACCGCTTCCCCGGGTCCATGGCCGGTCGGGTGCAGGCCGTCTGCCGCATCGTGGTCGACGAGTACGGGGGGAAGGCGGGCGCGCTGTGGAGCAAGCTGCCCGACGGCGATGCGCTCGTAGACCGACTGACGGCTCTCCCCGGCTTCGGCGAGCAGAAGGCACGCATCTTCGCCGCCCTGCTGGGCAAGCAACTCGGGGTCCGGCCCGAGGGGTGGCGCACCGCCACCGCACCCTTCGGCGAGGCGGGCTCGTACCTGTCCGTGGCCGACATCACCGACGCCGAGAGCCTGGACAAGGTGCGGGCGCACAAGCAGGCGATGAAGGCCAAGGCGCGCACCAAAGCGTGACCTCGCCCCGCGCCGTCGCGGATCGACGTCTGTACCTGTGCACCGCTGACCGCCCCGATCTGGCCCACTTCCTGGCGTCGTGCATCGCCGGCGGGGTGGATGTCGTGCAGTTGCGCGACAAACACATGGAGGCCAGGCAGCTCATCGAGCGGGCTCGGCTCGCCCGCTCGGTGTGTGCCGACCATGGGGTGCCCTTCATCCTCAACGATCGACCCGACCTGGCCCTGGAGGTCGGTGCCGACGGCGTCCACGTGGGGCAGGACGACGCCCCGGCCGCACTCGCCCGCCGTATCCTCGGTCCGGACGCCGTCATCGGCCTCTCGACCCATGGCCCTGTCGATCTGGCCGGTGCCACCGGTCCGTCGGGGGCCGTCCTCACCTACCTCTCGGCCGGACCCGTCGAACCCACGCCGACAAAGCCGGGCCGTCCCGGTACGGGCCTGGACTACCTGCGGCTGGCCACCGAACGGTCCCCCCTCCCGGTCTTCGTGACCGGCGGGGTCACCCCCGAGAAGGTGCGCGGCCTGGCTCGCGCCGGCGCCCGCCACTTCGTCGTCGTGCGCTACCTGACCGAGGCCGGGGATCCCCGACGGGCCGCCCGCTCACTGCGTGATGCCATTGACGAGGCCGTGTCCGCGTAGGCCCTGGTCCCCGCAGCACGACGCGCGGTCAGCCGCGCAGGCCCGGAAGCCGTATGTCGCTCCAGCTGGCCCGCTCCCTGCCACCGGGGTCGTGCTCGACCATCGGTTCGAGGCCCAAGAGCATGGTCGCCCGTGTCCCGAGCGTGTACGGCGGCCAGGTGGGGAGCCCGTCGTGGCCGGGCGCTCCCGTGTGGGCAAAGGAGCTGAGTATGCCGCTCATCATGGAAGCCAGCGGCTCGGCGTGGGGTCCCTGGGACATGGGGGCCTTGTCGACGTTGTCGAAGAAGTACGGCATGTCGATGCCGTGGGGGGAGCGGATGCGGCCCGTGGGATCGGTGGGCCCCCAGGTGAACAGGTGCATGTAGGTGGGCTTGCCACCCCCCTCCACCTTGGCCTCGGCCAGTCGGATCTGGGGGACCCGGAACATGGCGTCGGTGCTGGCGGCGATGAACGTCGATGTGGGGCTGTCCCCGGGCTGCGCCGCCCGGTACGCCGCCAGCACACGCTCGGCGTTGTCGCCCAGCATCGGCCGAAGCCGCTCCAGCACGGCGTCGGCGCTCAAGGTCCATAGCTCGGTGTCGTGAAGGAGGAAACCCAACGCCTCGTCGCGGTTGCACCCGGTGAGCAGGGTGACGTCGCTGCTGAGACCGCCACGGATGGCCTCCGCCGGGTGCTCCGGAAGAGACCGGCCGAGAACCGGGCTGAAGCCTCGCCGGCGCACCAGCGCGCTCCCCTCGCGCCCGGGCAGCGCGATCTCGGCGTCGATCAGTCGCGCGACGTCTATGGCCCGCAGCTTCTCCTCATCGTGGCCCACACCGATGAGCTCCAGCACCGCCTGGGCATTGCCTGCCGCGTGGTCGGGCTGCTGGGCGGCCAGCATGGAGCCGCTGATGGCGACGGCCCGGTGGAAGAGCCCGCGGCCGGCCGGCATGCCCAGCAGGGTGGCGACCTTGGCGCCGCCACCGGATTCACCGAAGACGGTGACGTTGCCCGGATCGCCCCCGAAGCCGGCGACGTTGTCGCGGATCCACTCCAGTGCGGCGACCACGTCGAGCATTCCGACGTTGCCCGAGTCGGCGAACCGCTCGCCCACAAAGGACAGGTCGAGGAACCCGAGTAGGCCGACGCGGTGGTTGATGCCAACCACAACCACGTCGCCGTGTCGCGCCAGGTTGGCGAAGTCGTAGAGGGGCCACGACGCGGACCCCGTGCTCCAACCACCCCCGTGCAGCCAGACCAGAACGGGCAGGCCGGCGGACGGTCCCGCCGTCGGCGTCCAGACGTTCAGCACGAGGCAGTCCTCGCCGGTGACGGGCTCGAAGCTGCGCGTTCCCATGTGGCCGTCACTCTGCGGTGGCACGGGGACGCCGAGCATCTGCTCGACCGTCATCTGCGGGCACGAAGGCCCGTACCCGGTGCAGTCCCGGACGCCGCTCCAGGACCGGGGCGGCCGGGCAGGCTGGAAGCGCCCCTCGCCCGACGTGTCGTCCCCGTAGGGCACTCCCTTGAAGACCCGTACACCGGCCTCGTCGATGCCCCGAATGGTTCCGCCGTCGACCACCAACTCAAGGCCGCTCATTTCACGTCTCCTGTCGGCTCGGTCCGAGCAGCTCCTCTGTGTGCTCACCGACCAGCGGCGGCCGGCGGGTGATCGCCCAGGGCGACGCACCCATCTTGAACGGGGCTCCGGGGTAGCGGACCTCGCGCGGGAGCTCGTCGTGGGTCACCGCCACCTGGAAGCCGCGCGCTACGAAATGCGGGTTCTCGTAGGCTTCGTCCGGGGAGAACATGACCCCACACTGGAGGTCTCGGCGTTGCGCTCCCTCGAAGAACTCGAAGGCGGCGACGTTCTCTGCGATGTGCACCAAGACCGACCCGCCGGCGGCAAAGATGGCCAGCACCTCGGGGTCTCCGCCCACCTTGGCGATATCGATACCACCGCGCTCGACGGCCCGCTCAAGGAGATGCGCGTCAGGGAAGGCCTCGCGCAGGTTCAGCTCGTCGAGCCAGTCGAGCAGCGACCGGAAGTCCTTGGCCTCCAGGGGAGGGAACCCGGTCGTCACGTAGCGGCCATCCCCGGCCTCGGCCTGCACCGGCGGGGTGGGGGTCGGCCAGGCGAAGCGGCCGGTCTGACGCTGTACCGTCTCGCGTCTCACCAGCCACATGAAGGTGCCCGTCTCGGTCGTGACGTTGCACGCGGCGAACGCGCTCACGTCCACGTGCTGGCCCACGCCCGTGGCGTCGCAGTGGAGCACGGCCGTCAACGTGGCCATCGTCGCATGGGTGCCGGTGATCTGCAGCGTCTGGTTCCCGCGGCCGCGCATCGGGGGCAGCGTGTGGTCGTCGTAACCGCTCAGCCAGGCCAGGCCCGAAGCGGCGGCCATGGTCAGATCGGTCCAGGGTTCGCCCGAGTGCTCACTGGCTCGGCCGTGGCTGGTCACCGATGTCCAGATCAGTTCGGGGCGCCCGGCCCGCAACTCGGTGTGGTCGAGCCCGAGCGCCGAGAGTCTCCCGGGCTTCTCACCCTCGACAACGATGTCCGCGTCGGCGACCAGCCGGCGGAAGGCCTCCGCGCCGTCGGGCGATCCGAGGTCGAGGACCACGCCGCGCTTGGAGGTGTTGTAGTACCACCACCAGAGGCTGCGATCGGCCCCGGGCTCGTCGTCGACGAACGGTCCGAGCGTACGGGTGAAGTGCCCGCCGGGGGGCTCTACCACCACGACGTCAGCCCCCAGGTCGGCCAGCGTCTTGGCGGTCCACGCGCCCCAGAAGCTCGCCAGCTCGACGACGCGTACCCCTTGCAGCGGACCGCTCAAAACACACCCTCCTCGACCAGTGCGGAGAACTCCTCGTCGCTCAGTCCGAGCAGGCCGCAGAAGACCTCGTGGTTGTGCTCGCCGAGCAGCGGCGCCCCCCGCGTGATGCTCCAGTCCGTCTCGGAGAAGTGCGCCGGTACTCCGTCGACGCGAATGTCGCCGATCACGGCATGGTGGACCCAGGGGAACATTCCCCACGCCGAGTTGTCCGCGTCATGCTCAATACGATCCTCCGACATGGCGACCGACGACGACGGGACACCCGCGGCACGTAGCCTCACGGCGGTCTCGTCCCCGCTGCGCCGGCAGGTCCATTCCGAGACCAGCCGATCGAGCTCTGACTGTCCGGCCATCCGTCCGGACACCGTCGCGAAGCGGGCGTCGCCGGCCCACGGCTCCCCACATACCTCGCCGAGCGTCACCCAATCCTGGTCGTCCCGGCAGGCGATCGCGACCCAGCGGTCCTCCTCGTCCGTCGGATAGATGCCATGCGGGGCCATCGCCGGCTGGTCGCTGTGATTGGAGTCGGGCATGCCCGCGCGGCGTAGCGGTCGGCCGTTGACGGTGTAGTCCAACAGGTCCGGTCCGGTCAGGCCCAGGCCGGCGTCGGTGCAGGACATGTCCACCCACTGGCCCTCCCCGGTCCGGTTGCGGTGGGCCACGGCCGCCAGGATCGCGACCGCCATGATGTTGGCCCCCATGTGGTCCATGTAGGAGAAGCCCCAACCGGCCGGAGGCGCGTCCGCCGCGCCTACGCCGAACGACAGCCCGCACACGGCTTGGACCACTTGGCCGAATGTCTTGAAGTTCGAGTAGGGCCCGACATGGCCGAACCCGCAGTTGGAGACGTAGACGATGTCGGACCTGATGGCCCGCAGCTCGTCGTAGGAAAAGCCGAGCTTCGCCATCACCCCGGCGGCGAAGTTCTCGGTTACGACATCGGAGGCCGCCACCAGGCGCCGGAGCAGGTCGCGGCCCGACTCCAGGCGCAGATTCAAGGTGACGCCCAGCTTCTCGACGTTGTGATTGTTGAACGCGCCGCCGAGCTCAATTCCACGGCGGTCATCGGCATGGGGCGTTGACCCGCGGAGGATGTCCCATCGACCCTGCCGGACGGGGTCCTCCACGCGGATCACCCGGGCGCCCAACGCCGCGAGATAACGGGTCGAGCCCGCCCCGGCGAGCTGGCCGGTCAGGTCGCAGATCGTCAGGTGGCTCAGCGCACGTGACTCACCCATCGGACCACTGCGGGGCGCGATTCTCCAGGAACGCTCTGGGGCCCTCGATGGCATCGTCGGTGGCGAAGACCCCCCTGCCGTACTCGAGCTCGATGTCGTAGGCCTCGCGCACGCCGACCTTGAGGCCATGGACGACGCTGAGCTTCGTCGCCGTTACGGCCACCGGCGAGTTCGAGGCGATCATCTCCGCCATGGCCATGGCACTGTCGAAGAGGAGGGGCTTCTCCACCACCCGATTTATCAGTCCGATCCGCAACGCCTCCTCCGCGGAGAAGTAGCGCCCCGTGAGGAGGATCTCCATCGCAGGCGCGAATGGGATCTGCCGGGGGAGCCGCACGGAGCTCCCTCCTCCGGAGAAGAGCCCGCGACGGACCTCGGGCAGGCCGAATATCGCGTCGGGACTGGCGAGGCGGATGTCGGTTCCCAACAACATCTCCATCCCGCTGGCGACGCACGGACCATTCACGGCGGCCACGATCGGCTTGGGGAAGTCGACGTTCCGCAGCACCGCCATCTCCCCGTCCCCCATGAGCGCGTCCCGGCGGTTGCCGGAGGAGGAGCTCGACGCCCCAGTCCCATTGCGCGCCTCGTCCTCCCCCCGCTTGGCTCGGGCGTTCTGTGTCACCAGTGGGATCAGCTCCTTGAGATCCGAGCCGGCGCAGTAGGAGTCTCCGACACCGGTGACGACGGCCACCCGCACCGACCCGGTCGCCTCAATGGTTCTCCATGCCTGGGCCAGCTCGGCGTAGCCCTCGCCGTTGAGAGCGCCCATCCGTTCGGGGCGATCGATGGTGATCAGTCCGACATGACCGCGTTGCTCGTAGTGGACAGTCATCGTGCGTTCCCTCCTTGGCCGGAGCGGGTTCCGGCCGTCGAGCTCGTCGCCTACCGGCGGGCCGCGTCACCACCGACTCCGATGACACCACACCGCGCGGGAGACTGCGGGTGAAGGTCCGATCCCCCTCCCCTGCACCCTTACTTCTCCGATGGATCGCTCGGATGCCCGACGCCACGACGCTAGGCAGGGATGCTCCCCTTGTCAACAAAATCGGTCGGACGCCGGCGGTCAGCCGACAGTCGCGATGCCCGACACGTCGGGCGGTGGGCAACGTTCGCCGGCCGATGGAACTCTTTGGCTCGGCGAGCAAGGACCGCCGGTTTTTTGCGACGATATGGACGTGTCCCACCTCGAGCTCCCGACCAATCTGGTCGAGGCCGCCGGCGGCGCGGATGACGCCGCGCTGGTCGCTCGAGGATGGGCGGCAGTCCCGCGCCGGACCTGGGTCACGGGACTGCCGCGTCTCGTCGACGACCTGGCAAGACGCTGGTGTCTCGAAGTGGGCCGACCATTCCAGCCTGGTGGTGTCGCCTCGTGGGTGGCACCGGCGCGAAGGAGGTCCGGGGAGTCGGTCGTGCTCAAGCTCGGCTGGCGTCATGACGAGGCGGAGCACGAACCCCATGGTCTGCGGGAATGGAACGGAAAGGGCACCGTGCGGCTCTTCGATGCCGTGGTGGACGACGAGACCACCGCCCTGCTGCTCGAGCGCTGCCATCCCGGCGGTGCGCTGTCGCAGATGCTTCCTCCCCAGACACAGGACGAGACCGTGTCGGGCCTCTTGCGCCGGTTGTGGATAGAGCCTCCGCCGGGCCATCCGTTTCGCCCGCTACAGACCATGTGCGATCGTTGGGCCGAGGCGTACGAGCAGAAGGACGTCGGGAGCCTCTCGGGGCCCCGGCTCGACCCGGGAGTGGCCAGGGCCGGCATCGGGCTGTTCCGAAGCCTGCCGGGCACGGCAGACCGGTGTGTCGTGCTGTTCACCGACCTGCATCCCGACAACGTCCTGGCGGCGGAGCGAGAGCCGTGGTTGGCCATCGATCCCAAGCCCTACGTCGGTGACCCGACCTACGATCCGCTCCAGCACATGCTCAACTTCCCCGACCGGCTTGCGGCCGACCCGGTCGGCTTCTGCCGGCGCATGGCACACCTGCTCGACCTCCACCCCGCACGCCTCCGACAGTGGCTCTTCGCCCGGTGCGTCGTGGAGTCCGCAGATCGGCCGCGTCTCGTCCCGACGATCATGAAGCTGGCGCCATGACACGGGGAACGTCCGCACCGTGAACGAACCCTCCACTCCCTACTACCGACATGATCTGGCCCATGTTCACCACCTTGGCTTCGCGTCCCACGCTCAGGTGTGTGCCCCGGGCATCCTCAAGCTGCTGGAACCGGTGCTTCGGCGCAACGGGCTGGTCGTCGAGATCGGCTGCGGGAGCGGGTTGCTCACCAAGGCCCTGGTCGGCGCCGGCCACCGCGTCGTCGCCACCGACGCCTCCCCGGCGATGCTCGACCTCGCTGCGCACTGGGCCGACGGTGCGGAGGAGATCCACCGCCTCACGCTGCCCGACGATCCGCTGCCCTTCGCCGACGCCATCGTCGGCGTCGGGCACGCCCTCAACTACCTCGGCGACGTCGAGGCCATCGACCGATCCCTCCTTGCCATCGCCAGGGCGCTCGGACCGGGGGGTGTGCTGGCGCTCGACATCTGCGACCGACGGTGGGGAGAGGCACGCCGTGACGCCCCCAACCTGGGGCTGGTCGGTGACGACTGGGCCATCGTGACCCGCTTCTCGACACCGTCGCCGGACCGGTTCGTGCGCGAGATGACGACCTTCGTCCGCAACCAAGACGGTTCGTGGCGTCGAGACGAAGAGCGACACGACAACGTTCTCGTTGACACGGCCCGCCTTCCTCACCTTCTCGCATCGGCGGGGGTCGAGGCGGAGGTCAGAGACTCTTTCGGAGACGAGCAACTTCCCGTCGGGCTCAGGGCGCTCGTCGGAATCCGCTCGGCATGATCCGCGCGGTCACGTCCGGTGGCGGCGGGTCATCGGCGACTGGCCTCACGCGATGGCAACGGGATTCAGTGGACTTCCGGCCGCACCGGTCACGGGCAACGGCGCCGCCACGAAAAGGAACTCGTGCACGTGATCTCTGGCGAGGTCGGCCAGGAACAGATGCTCGAGAAGGGGCACACCCAGATTGACGAGCAGTTCGATGTGCACCGCGAGGAACCGCCCTTGGTCGAACGGGGTCACTTCCACCGCGGAGTTATCGGCTCCGACCGCTGCGACATCACGATCTCGCACGAACTCCGCGGCCTGGACGCCGATGCCGGGCTGGCCCGAAGGCGTCGGATCGCCCGCACCGATCTTTTGCCACCACTCCAGCCACCCGGTGCGGACGAGCATGATGTCGCCTGCCCCGACCGCGATCCCCTCTGCCGCAGCACACGACTCGAGGTCCTGACCGCTGATGCAGTACCCGGGCGGCAGAACTTCCTGCCCGAGATGCGCGGCCACGTCGAGGAGCACGCCCCGTCCTACGATGACACCGAGCTTCTCCACGCCGAGCCGCGACGCTCCGGAGAAGGACTTGAACGTCGAGCTCGGAAACCCGTTGTACATCGCCCGATCGGCGAACACGTGTGAGAGCGCGTCGATGTGCGTTCCGTGATGGGAAGCCATCATCACTACGTCCTGATTGCCGCCCACGCCTTGAGGTGCGCCGAAGCTCGCGTAACGTTCGTCGTCCGAGTCGCAGGTCAACGTCAAGCGCCGCGGCTCACCCCTCCCATCGATGATCGGGGCCGCCCGGGCATCGATGGGCAGACCCAAGGCGTAGACGCGGCCGCTCCGAACGCGCGCGACGGCGCGGAGGACCGCCGATGCGTCCAGCAGGTTGAGCGCGCCCCGCTCGTCCTCGGAGCCCCAGCGTCCCCAGTTCGTGCGGCGCCCCTCAGTCACAGGGGCCAAGGGTATCGCCGCGACACCCGCTCGGCGCTCACCGGTTACCCCTCGGTCGGCTCTGGTCGTCCGCTCGGGTCGAGGAGGTCCTTGAGATTGACCACCACGGCCTCCTGCGTGCTCCTGGCCAGCACGACCACGGCCGGTCGTTGCGGGTCAGGGTTCTCCTCACGGTGGGGAACGTAGGGCGGCACGTACACATAGTCACCCGGACCGGTCTCAATGCGAGTCTCGGCGCCATCCTCGAGAAAGACGAACACCGGGTTGCCCGACACCACATAGATCCCGGTCTCCGATCCCCCGTGATGGTGGTCCGCCGACCGAGTCCCAGGCGACACGTGGGTCTCCCCCATCCAGATCTTCGAGGACCCTCCCATCCGGCCGGAGATAGCCTCTCGCCGGCGCATCCCGGTCGTCTGGGCGGTGTCCTCGCTCAGCTCGTCCGAACTCGTGTGGTGCAGCGGACGGTGCCAGGCCTCGGTTCCGTCGTTCATGCGGTCGAGTCAGCGCAGGCGAAGCTCACCGAGCGTCACCTCTCCCTTGGCCCGGCTGGGCGGCGATCGTCACGTGGGGGCTGCCATCCTTGTTCAGCGTGGCCACGTGCGCGAGATGGCCAGCCTCATGTGCGGCGCGGACTTCATCGGTCAGAGTCGGCATCGTGGTGGTCCTCCTGATCGTGGTGGTCCTCCTGATCGTGGTGGTCCTCCTGCCCGCGCAGCCTATCGGGGCCCCGGTCCAAGCGGTCCACGGTCCTCGGGCCGGCGGCTGTGTCAAAGTTGCGTCATGAACGACGACACACGGGACTACTCCGCCATCATGCAGCTGCAGCGCTCCTACGCCGACGTATCAACCCGTCGAGCCTGGGACGAGGTGCCGTTGCTGGCCACGCCCGACGCACACTTCTCGTTCGATACGCGCTCCGGCGAGGTCTTCGAGATCCAAGGTCCTGTGGCCTTCGGCGAGTTCGGCGCCAAAATGACCGAGAGTTTCACGTTCTACGAGTACATCCCCTTGAATTTCGTGGTGACGATCGGCTCGGACGGAACAGCCGAGGGCCGGTCCTACTCGCTCGAGGTGGCCGAGGACGGCGAGACGGGCGACTGGAATGAGTTCTACGGCGTCTATCGGGACGAGTACAGGCTGTTCGAGGGCACCTGGCGGTTCTCCCGACGCCACTACCGGACGTTCGGACGACGGACCGGCGGGCGCCTCGAGGCGTTCGCGCTGGAGGATCGGCCGCTCTAGGACCGCACCGCTCAGCTCGTCGTGCACGCCTGCGTGTAGATGGCCGTCGGCACGAGGTGGTTGGAGCACGCCGTGGCTCGGTCGGCCACGGTCCAATTCGACCCGACCGCCTGCAGGACCAGGACCGCCTCGTAGGAATTGGTGGTGCCCACCACGACGTCGGCATAGGCCCAGGCTCCCGAGCAGCCGTACCCGTTCACCGCGCTGACGGGGCCCGCGCTCGGCGCGCTCATCGCCCCGGCCGTTATGGCGGCCCGAGTGCAACTGGCGGCGGCGGTCGTCGTGCTCGTGGAGGTGGTAGTCCCGGGCGACGCCGCGGGGCTGTTGGAGCAACTGGCCAGAGCGATGGCGCCGAGGGCCGCGGCAACCACGAGTCCGGCGCGCACGTCCACCATGATGCTCCTCTCGCTCGGGAGTCTTTGCCGGTCGAAATCTACTCCCTGGCCGCGCGGGACGACCACGGCCTGCCGGAGATCAGCGGTCCGCCATCGGGTACCTTGTGCAGGTCGACCCGACGTCGGCGCCCCGTGATGCTTCCTCTCTCCTCCGCCAAGAATCGGCCCCGTGGGCGCCGAGCACGTACTCCTTCGGGTAGGCGTCGCGCCCACTCGTTGGCCGTCGTCGCTGTGGCCTTGCCTCTGGTCGTGCTTGCCGCCTGCGGTTCATCTGGACCAGCGGCGGTAAAGGCCCAGCAGAAAGAGCGAGCCACCTCGACCACCTCGACCACCTCGACGACATCGACGACGGCAAGGACGTCGACGGCCGTCCCTCCGCCCACTTCGGCCGCTCCACGGACCACCGTCGTCCCCACGACGGCCGCTCACCCGACGGCAGCGGCCCCGACGACCGCTCCCCCACAGACCACCCCTGCTCCGACGACGACATTGCCGCCGCTGGCCCCTGCGGCCGGCGGGTTCGTCGCCGGCCACGTGACCACGGTGGGGGACTCGGTGATGCTCGACTATCAGACCGATCTCGAGCAGGACATCCCCGGAGTCGATGTCGAGGCCGCGGTCAGCCGGCAGTGGTACGAGGGCGAGGAGATCCTCCAGCAGTTGCGGGCCGAAGGACGACTCGGCTCCGTGGTGGTGGTCGCGCTCGGCACCAACGGGCCGATCACCGACGCCGACTTCGACGCCATGATGTCCATCCTCGCAGGGGCATCACGCGTCGTGTTCGTCAACATAGTGGTCGACCAGCCGTGGCAGGATCCCAACAACGAGGTACTCGGCAGTGGGGTGGCCCGCTACCCCAACACCGTCCTGGCGAACTGGTACGCACTGGAGTCCCAACATCCCGACTGGGTGTACTCGGACGGCACCCACCTTCCGATCGGGGGACCGGGCGCACAGGCGCTGGCCGTCCTCATCGCCTCCGAAGTCTGAGGCGGCCGTTTCCGCGGAGGTCACTTGTTGTTCTACCCGATGGACCTTGTTGGCTCGGAAGATCTCCTGAACACCGGCTGGCCCGGGCCTACGTCCCTTCGCCTCCCGACGCGGTGCAGGCACGAGGGTCCCAGGGTTGAAGGGGCTGGACGGTTGGATTGGGTGGGGCGAGCGCGGCGCTCCCGACGGGTGCAGTAGTGGTGGTCGTGCTGGGCGCCACCGTGCTCACCGTCGGGCTGGTCGTCTGGACCGCCGGCGGATTGACCGTGAAGTCGGTTCCGGTCACGACGGTCACCTGCGAGCCGGGCGGGACCTGGGAGGGGTCGTCGGCGAGGATCACCGCCCCCGACAGGGAGTCGGCCACCGCCTGGGCCGCGGCCAGTTCGCTGCCGGTGACGGCCGAGTAGGCCACGACGGTCTCCGCCTGGCCGCCAACCGGCGTGGTGGTGGCAACCACCCCGACGTGGAATCCGAGGGCCTGGAGACCGTCGGCTGTTTCGGCACCCTCGCTGTACACACCAGTCCCGTTCATCACCGACACGGTCACCGACGCCGCCGGTGGGAGCGTTCCGCCCGAGAAGGTGTCGTCGCTCGCGCCGAGACCCAAGAACTGGTCGATCGCCTGGTGGTCCTGGGGCTCGGCGGTGAACTCGACGTCTCCGTAGTCGCCGCCCTTGTAGTAGTAGGACCCCGCCTCGTCCGCGGAGACGGGAAGGGTGAGCTCGGGGACGCCGCCGACGTTGACCGAGCGGAATGCCAGCACGAGGTCCAGCATGTCGGTGGCCGAGAATCCCGAGTCGACCTCGAGCTGGCCCACGACTGACGATACGATCGCCTGGTCGGTCAGGGGATCCCCGAGACCGCGGGCCTCGACCGCAGCCGCCAGGACGCGGAGGAACTCGTGATCACGGCGGATCCGGGCGAGGTCGCTCAACGCCTCCTGCGGCCAGTACGCCGGGTGGTCGCTGGTAACCCCGGGGCCCTTGTACTGGAGGTGTCGAGCCCGAACCACCTGGAGCGCCTGGGTTCCGTCGAGGTCGATGCAGCCGGTCGTTCGGATATCCAGCCCCGAATACGAGTCGAACACCTCCTCGGGGAAGTACATCTTGACTCCCCCGAGGGCGTTCACCACGTTGATGAAGCTGTCGAAGTTCAGCTCTACATAGTGCTGGATCGGGATCCCGAAGTCCTCCTCAACGGCGTCGACCAGCTGCGTGGGTCCCTCGTAGAGAGCGGCGTCGATCTTGTACGCCCCTTCCTTGCGGGCGTTGGGGACGAAGAGGTCGCGGGGAATGGAGAGGATCGAGACGGAGTGGGTGGACTGGTCGACGTGAAGGATCATCACGACGTCGCTGTTCACCCCGGTGACCCCTTGCGAACAGAGTCCGAAGGCCTGGCTCTGCACCGCCAGGGCACAGCGCGAGGTGGAGCCGACCATCAGGATGTTCTCGGTCCCGACGTCGATACCCTTGGTGGGAGCGTGCCGAAGACCCTTGACCACCACGCGGTGGATCTTGTGGTTCAGGTACCACGCGTCGCCGACGACGGCGCCCGCTGCCAGCACGATGACGAGGCCGATGACGGCGAGCGTCCACTTGAGCTTGCGATGACCCCGGGGCCTGGCGTGTGTGGCCCTCCGGCGTACGCGCAATGCTCTTCGGGATTCCCGATCCCCACCCGGTAGCTCACCCTCCCGTGGCGTCCCGGTGCTTCCTCTTACCCTCATCGTTCTCCATGATGCGAAGCGTCACTGGCCGCTAGGGGCATGACGCTACAGAAAACCGAGCCCGGGTGGATCACCCGACGGGTGGGCGTAGGGGGCGACCTCTTCGCTCGACGACGAGCAGGGCTATCCCGCTCGGCGGGGGCGGTGAGAACGCCGAACGGGGTAGCGGTCGTCCGGTCCTGGTCGTGAACTCCCTCGACCACCGCCTCTCGCCGGGCGCCCCCCCGGTCGTCCACCGCTGCGCGGTGTGCCACGGGACCACGATGTCGGCTCGCTCCAACCGGCTGCCGGGTGCCACCAGCCGTTTGAGGATCGCAGTGGCGAGGGCGAACGGTGGATTGGCCACGACCCGGAACGGCTGCGTGGGGAGACGGAGATCCGAGGCGTCGGCCACGACGACGATGGCGCGGCGGCCGGCGAGCGCTGCCCTCAGGTCGGCCGCTCGCCGCTGGTGGAGCTCCACTGCGATGACGCGGGCACCACGTTCGAGGAGCGGTCCTGTGAGCGCACCGTTGCCGGCGCCGATGTCCACGACGAGATCACCCGGACCGATCCCCGCGTCGGCCACGAGGCGTGAAGCCCAGCGGCTACCGAGCTGATGCCACCCCCATCGTGTCCGGTCCCCGGACACGGCGCGTCGTGGTGTAGGTCGTCATGCCACGCAACGTAGTACAGGGGCCCGTGGCGCCGCTACGCGGTGAACATGTGCAGCGTCATCCCGCACTGGCTGCAGTAGACGACGTCGAGCGTGATCGACTCCCTGTCGCTTTCGGAGTCATCTGCCGGCACGCTGATGGTACGAAACCGTGCCTTTTCACCGAGCCCGGCATCGCACTGCGGGCAGCGTGGCTCCGGGGCCGTGTCCGGGCTGACCCGGGTCCTCGCCGAAGGGTACTCGAGGCGCTGGCGGAGGGCCCCCAACCTGACGTCCTCCGCGTAGCCGTGCCCCGATACCAGCCGCATCACCTGTTGGCGCACCCGAGAGAGGTCGGCGCCCAGGTTGACCAGGACCGTGGCGGCCACGCCCTCGCCCTCGCGGACCAACCCGAGGAGGATGTGCTCGGTGCCGATGTGGCTGTGGCCCAGCTGGAGGGCCTCGCGCAGCGAAAGCTCGAGGACCTTCTTGGCCCGCGGGGTGAACGGGGGGGACCCGCTCGGCGGCGTGCCGGCCATGCCGATCGTCTCCTGGACCTTCTCGCGCACGGCCTCGGGCGTGATGCGCAGTGCCGCAAGCGCTTGGGCCGCCACGCCGTCGCCCTCGCCAATCAGGCCGAGCAGGATGTGCTCGGTGCCGATGAAGCTGTGGTGCAGGAGTCGCGCCTCTTCCTGCGCCAACACCAGCACCCGCCTGGCCCGGTCCGTGAAGCGCTCGAACACGCGAAGAACGCTACCGACTATTTCCCCTCACGCCTCAGCGCCGACGCTCCAGCCAGCCCACCAGGATGGCTACGACCCGGGGATCGGCCCGGAGCCAGTGGCCCGCACCGAGGACCACCCGCAGGTCGGCCGGACCGGTCGCCGCCTCGGACAGCGCGCGTGCGTCGTCCACGGGGATGTCGGGGTCGTCGGCGCCATGGACCACGAGGAGCGGGCGACCCTTGAGCTGCTCTGCGTCCTCCGTGGGATGGAGGTCCGATATCTCCTTGGCCCACACCGCGGGAGAGGAGGGGAAGCCCGCGTTGCGGATCACACCGGAGCGGACGCACCGCTCCACCAGGGCCTCCGGATCCCGTGCGAGCAGGTCGAGGTAGACCGGCGTGCCCAGGCATGCCACGCCGGCCACCCGGTCATCGCCTGCGGCCAGGTGGAGCGAGAGGGCGCCACCGAACCCGAACCCGACCAGCCAGCGGGGCGCGTCGTCGGGGATCTCCGCCTGCATCAGCACCCGCACGTCGTCCAACCACCCCTGGGCCGAGAAGTCCCCGTCGGATTTCCCGGCGCCACGCAGGAGGCCCACGACGACCCGTTGGCCGGTCTCGCGGGTGAGCCGATCGGCCAAGGATGGGTAGGTCTGGCCTACGTCGCTGGCCGAGCCGCTGGCTCGGGGCAGGTCATGACAGAGGACGACATGGCCGGTCACCGGAGCGCCGGGGGTCGTGGCGCTGGCATACGACCAGAGGTCTCCGGCATGGCCGCGCAGGGGCCGGAACGGTCCCGACACCTATATGCCGATGCGCTGTGCCAAGAGCTCTCGGTGATAGGCCGGGTCGCCGAGCAGGAGCTCGGAGGATTTGGCCCGCTTGAAGTAGAGGTGAGCCGGGTGCTCCCAGGTGAAGCCGATTCCCCCGTGGATCTGGATGTTCTCCGCCGCGGCGTGGAAGTACGCCTCGGAGCAGTAGGACTTGCACAAGCTGGCCACCACGGGCAGCTCGTCGGAGTCCTCGGAAGCCGCCCAGGCGGCGTAGTACGCCGCCGACTTGGCCGACTCGACCTCGAGCAGCATGTCGGCGCACTTGTGCTTGATCGCCTGGAAGCTGCCGATGGGACGCCCGAACTGCATCCGGGTCTTGGCGTACTCCACCGAGGAGTCGAGCACGCGCTGGGCCCCGCCCACCTGCTCGGCGGCCAGCGCCACCGCGGCCAGGTCGAGAGTCTTGGAGAGTCCGGCCTCCGCTCCGCCGTCGCTGCCGATCAACCACGCCGGGGTGGCCGCGAACTCCAGGCGGGCCTGCTTGCGCGTCTGGTCCATGGTGGCAAGCGGCGTCCGGGTCAAGCCCTCGGCCTCACCCTTGACTCCGAAGAGCGAGATCCCCCCCTCGCTGCGCGCCGCCACGATGATCAGGTCGGCGACGTGCCCGTCTATGACGAAGCTCTTGTGCCCGTCGAGGATCCAACCGTCTCCCTTCGGCTCAGCCCGGCACTCGACGGCACCGAAGTCCCACCGCCCGCTGTCCTCGGTGATCGCCAACGTCCCGATGGTCTCCCCCGACGCGATGCCGGGCAACAGGTACTTCTTGGCCCCGTCGTCGCCCGAGGTCAGCACGGCGTTGGACGCCAGGGCCACGGTGGAGAAGAACGGGGCGCACAGCAGCGCCGCACCCATCTCCTCGAGGACCACGACCAGCTCCACATAGGAGAAGCCCGAGCCGCCGAACTCTTCGGGGATCGTAAGCGACTGCAGCCCCAGCTGGTCGGCCATCTGCCGCCACACCGCAGGGTCATAGCCGTCGGTGGTCTCCATCAACCGACGCACTTCGGTCTCCGGCGACTTCTCTGCCAGGAAGCGCCGGACGGCGGTGCGGAGCTCTTCTTGCTCGTCACTGAAGGCCAAATTCATTCGAGGCTCCTTCTGCTAGTTGCGGTTTCCCTCCGGCGGCCCCACCGACCCCGACGGCCCCGGTTGGCTGTCTACCAGAACCGGGACCTGTGCGACCAGAAGGCTCGTCTGTGGGATTCTGGAGGCATGGGACAGCTGGAGATGATCTGGAGCAGTGCGGAGGCCGAAGTACACCAGATAGTGGTGGGGTCGATGGACAACAACGTCTATGTGATCCGATGTCGCAGCACGGGTGACGCGCTCCTCGTCGATGCGGCCAACGAGCACGAGGCGCTGCTCGAGATCTGCACGCGCCTCGGGGTGCGCCAGGTCGTCGAGACGCACGGGCACTGGGACCACATTCAGGCGGTGCCGGCGGTGCGCGAGGCCGGTATCTCCGTGGCGGTGACCGAGGCAGACGCCGCGATGTTGCCCAGCTACGACCTCCTCCTCACCGACGACGAGCAGCTCAGGGTGGGTGACCTGCACATTCGCACCCTGGCCACACCCGGGCACACGCCCGGCTCCATCTGTTTCGCCGTCGAGGGCACGCCCCTCCTCTTCTCGGGGGACACGCTCTTTCCCGGCGGTCCGGGGAATACGAGCTTCGAGGGGGGGGACTTCGCCTCCATCATCACGTCGATCGACCGTCGAATTTTCGCCGCCTTCGGTCCCAACACGATCGTGCTCCCGGGCCACGGGTCGGCCACGACCGTGGGAAACGAGGCTCCCCACCTGCAGGAATGGGTAGATCGTGGTTGGTGACCCACGACCCGGTCGGCAATACCTGACCAAAATAGTAGACTTTTAGAAGTGACCCCCCTGCTCGAGATCCGCGACCTCCATGTGGCGGCCGAAGGCCGCGTCATCCTGCGCGGGGTCGACCTCTCGGTGCAGGCAGGAGAGGTCCATGCCCTCATGGGCCCCAACGGGGCGGGGAAGTCCACCCTGGCCGGCGCGCTGATGGGGCACCCCTCCTACAAGGTGACGTCGGGGTCCATCCTCTTGGACGGCGAGGACGTGACGACCTGGGCCACCGACATCCGGGCCAAGGCGGGGCTGTTCCTGGCCTTCCAGTACCCCGAGTCGATCGAGGGCGTCTCGGTCACCCAGTTCCTTCGCCAGGCCATGGCGGCGCGCACCGAGCAGGACGTCTCGGCGCTCGAGGTGCGGGTCCTGATGACCGAGTGGATGGAGCGGCTGGGCATGGACTCGTCGTTCGCCAGCCGGCATCTCAACCAGGGATTCAGCGGAGGCGAGAAGAAGCGCAACGAGATTCTGCAGATGGCGCTCCTCAAACCCCGGGTGGCCGTGCTCGACGAGACCGACTCCGGGTTGGACATCGATGCCCTCCGCGTGGTCGGCCGCGGCGTGCGGGAGGTGCGAGGCGAGCGCCCCGAGCTCGGCGTGCTCGCCATCACCCACTACCAGCGACTCCTCGACGAGCTGCTACCCGACGTCGTGCACGTCCTCGTCGACGGGCGGATCGTGCAGAGCGGCGATGCCGAGCTGGCCCGCCGCGTGGAGACCGAGGGCTACGAGGCCTGGCGATGACGGTGGCCACTCCCTTGAACGTCGAAGCGCTCCGCAAGGACTTCCCCCTGCTCACCCGCCGCGTGCACGACCGCCCGATCGTCTACCTCGACTCGGCGTCGTCCGCGCTGCAGCCCCACGCCGTGATCGACGCCATGGCGAGGTACTACGAGACGACCCACGCCAACGTGCACCGCGGCGTCTACGCCACCGCCGAGGAGTCGACCCACCTGTACGAGAATGCCCGACTCGTCGTGGGTCGCTTTATCGGCGCGCCGGACCCGGCCCACGAGATCGTTTTCGCCAAGAACACGACCGAATCGCTCAACCTGGTCGCGCACACCTGGGCCAGAGCCAACCTGAAGGCAGGCGATCGCATTCTCCTGACCGAGATGGAGCACCACGCCAATCTCGTCCCCTGGTTGATGCTGGCCGAGGACGTCGGGCTCGAGGTGCGCCACATACCCGTCGACGGTGAGGGTCGCCTCGACCTGAGCGACCTTTCGACACTGGTGGCCGGGGTCAAGCTGGTCGGGGTATCGGCCATGTCCAACGTGCTCGGCACGATCAACCCGGTGGCGGAGATCGCAGCCGTGGCCCACAGCGCCGGTGCGGTCGTCGTGGTCGACGGGGCACAACTGGTCCCGCACGCGCCCATCGACGTGAAGACCATGGGCGCCGACTTCCTCGCCTTCTCCGGCCACAAGATGATGGGCCCCACCGGCATCGGTGTGCTGTGGGGCCGGCGCGAGCTGCTCGCCTCCATGCCGCCCTTCCTGGGTGGTGGCGGCATGATCCTCGACGTGAAGCTGGACTCCTTCCGAGCGGCGGCGCCGCCGGCCCGGTTCGAGGCGGGGACGCCCCCCATCGCAGAGGCCGTGGGCCTCTCGACGGCCGTCGACTACCTGAGCGACATCGGCATGGACCGCATCCGCGCCCACGAGCGAGAGCTCACCGCCTACGCGCTGGGCCGGCTGGACGACAAGCTCGGCGGCGACTGCCGGATCTTCGGTCCGCCGGCCGGCGACGATCGGGGCGGCGTGATCTCCCTGGGCTATCGCGACATCCACGCGCACGATCTCGCCCAGGTGCTGGACCAGTTCGGTGTC
This sequence comes from uncultured Acidimicrobiaceae bacterium, assembly GCA_963779735.1. GTDB lineage: Bacteria > Actinomycetota > Acidimicrobiia > Acidimicrobiales > RAAP-2 > Bog-473. The sequence continues at coordinate 243,545 of CAVZZJ010000004.1, read as the reverse complement.
TGCGTGCGGCCCGGACACCACTGCGCCAAGCCGCTGATGCGCAAACTAGGCGTCCAAGCCACCGCTCGGGCATCATTGTCCCTGTTCAGCGACGAGCACGACATCGAAGTGCTGATTGAGGGGTTGGTGGAAGCCGGTAGATTGTTCGGGTGACTTCACTTCTTCCCGAGGCCGACTGATGGGCGACTTCGACGATCTCTACCGGGAGATCATTCTCGACCACTACCGATCGCCCCGCAACCGCGGTGAGCTCGAATCGCCACCGGCCCACCGGGTCGAAGGGTTCAACCCACTCTGCGGCGACGAGGTCGTCCTCAGCCTCCTGGTCGAGGACGGCAAGCTGGCCGATCTGAAGATCGGCGGCTCGGGGTGCTCCATCAGCCAGTCATCGGCCTCCCTCATGTCATCGGCGGTCAAGGGGAAGTCCCTGGACGAGGTGCGGGAGCTGATCCACACGTTCAAGGGGATGATGTCGATCCACGAGGCCCTCTTGGGCAAGGACGGCGAGGCCGATGAGCCCGAGGCCATCGATGTCGACGGCCTGGGCGAGCTGGCCGCCCTCCAGGGCGTGGTGAAGTTCCCCGTGCGGATCAAGTGCGCCACCCTCAGTTGGATCGCGCTGGCCCAGGGGCTCGATGAAGTGGCCGCCGAGGCCTCCTGAGCGTACGCCCGGCCGAAGCTCAGAAGTGCCGCGCCAGCTCGCTGGCGTAGTGGCGCCCCAAGGTGTCGCCATGCTCGACCAACCACTCCGATAGGGCGGTCTGGCCCGTCGCCGGTCCCTCGGTGTCGGCCAAGCCGTTGGCCATGGCCCAGTACTCGTCGGGCGTGAGGAGCACGTCGTGCACCGCCAGACCGACCAGGCGGGCGACCAAGGGCACCGCGATGCCGGGCACGCGGACGATACGGGCCCGGCTGCCGACCACGTTCCGGATGGACGTCACGAGCTCGAGGAAGGTGGGCCGTTCGGGGCCGACGGCATCGATGACGCGGTCGTCCCGTTCGGCTCCCAGGGCGACGCAGAGCCGGGCCAGATCGTCCACGTGGATGCCCCGTATCCGATAGTCCCCCCGCCCGCCGATGGCGAAGACGGGCAGGTGACGCAGCAACCAGGCGACGTTGTTCAACAGAACACCATCGCCACCGAAGAGGATGGCCGGCCGCACGATGCCGAAGGGGACTCCCGTCTCGACCAGCGCACGCTCCACCATCGCCTTGCCCCGGAAGTACGGCGAGGGAGAGGCGGCACTGGGGTGCGTGATGCCGACGTGGACGATGCGCTGGACGCCCGCTCGCGCCGCAGCCTGGAACAGGGCGCGGGAGTTGGCGACGGCCAGCTCGTGATCGACGCTCCCGTGCGCGAAACGGACCCAGTAGGTGTTGTAGAGCGTGGTCACGCCCTCGAGCGACCCGACCAGGCCCAGTTGGTCGTCGAAGTCGAGAGGGCGGACCTCTACCGGAGATCCGCTCGGTGCACGGCCCGGGTGCCCGGTGAGGGTGCGCACCCGGCAACCCGAGTCCAGCAGGGTGGCGGTGATGGCGCGGCCCGAGTAGCTGAACGCCCCGGTCACGGCATGCAGGCCGCGGTCGCCGCCCGGCGTCGAGCTCACAGCGCTCCCCCTCGCGGTGCGACGGCGCCGAGCGCGGACAGAAGCGGCGCCAGCTGCTTGGCCCGCGCGAAGAGCGCCAACGCGGGGGCTTGCTCGCCATCGAGGTGGCTGAGCATCTCCAGGCCCAGGTAGAGGGCGACGATGCCGTAGGCCACCTCTGCGGAGGGAACGGCGGAGCCCAGGGGGGAGTCGCCCAGCGTCGCGTCGAGGACCCGTTGCGCGAATGCGGTCCACGGACCGATCCGGGCCGCCACCTCGTGGCCGAGACCGGGCGTGGAGGATGCGCCGACGATCATTTCGGCCAGAACGGTGACGTAGCCCGCGTCGAGATCCTCCCGGAATATGGCCGTCGCCGCATCGACGAGATCCTCCAGCGAGCCGGCGAGAGCGACGGCCGTGCCGTAGTGCTCCAGCCGTTGGGTGCTCACCGCATCGAGGGCGGCGAGGAGCAGGTTGGCGACGGAGCCGAAGTGGTAGAAGACCAGGCCCTGGGTCGTACCCGCCCGCTCGGCGATGGCCCGCGCGCTCGCCCCGGCGTAGCCCTCCTCCCTCAGGGTGGCGACGGCGGCCTCGACCAGGAGGCGCCGGGTCTCGCTCGATCGGGCGGTCCCTCCGTCGGTCACCTTGCTGGGCCTGCCGGCCTTGGCCATCTCCACCTCTTTCGACTCGAGGTTTGCGGATATTTTTTAAGTGATTGCTCAAACTATACACTCAATTTACGACCCACGTCCAGAGCCTGCCCGGGTTCGATCTACCCTTTCGAGATGCCCAAAGAGTCGCCCGCCCCGACGTGGTACACGGTCAGATGCCTGTTCGGATCGGAGGCCGATCAGGGATTCGTCTACGAGGAGCGGATGACGCTCTGGTGCACGGACAGCTTCGACAACGCCATCTCGCTGGCCGAGACCGAGGCCGCCACCTATGCAGCCGCCAACGGCGTCGAGTACCTGAACCTGGCCCAGGTGTGCCTCCTACCCGGTCACCCGACCAGCGGGGCCGAGGTGTTCTCCCTCACCGCGACAGCGAGCTCGCCACCGATCAGTACCTCGACGCCTTCTTCGACACGGGTTCGGAACGGCAGTCCTCGTGGGACGGTTGAGGGCTATGCCTCCACGGCCAGGAGCGCCGGCTCTGCGCCCCACTGCACGGTGATGCCGTCGCCGCGCATCATCCTCACGAACTGCCGGATGGAGAGGTAGATGGCACAGGCGGTGAGGGTGTAGGTGACCGCCGCCCGCTCGAGTACGAAGGCGTGGAGGGACGAGGTGACCAGCAGCCACAGCACGAAGCCGGCGTTCAACAGGAGCACCGTGGCCCACAGGACGGAGATGCGGACGAAGAACCGCTGCACGAGGGGTCGGGCCAGCAGCTCGGGGTCCATCGGGCAGAAGTCGCCGGCAAAGCGCTGGGTGAACGGGCGTCCGATGATGGCCGAGCCGAACAGCACCAGGGCGATCACGATGGTGCCGGCCGTGGGCTGGGCGAAGTAGAGGAAAGCGCTCCCGGTGATGAACGACACGGCCGTGCGCACGGTGAGGAGCATCGTCCCGAGCAGGAGCAGCATGGAGGCCCGCTCCCCCCGGTACAGCCTGCGGCCCAGGGCCAGGAACGACCATCCGAGGGCGGCGATGAGGGCGCCGCGGAACCCCCAGAGGAGCAGGACGGAGTAGAACAGGGCGAGCGGGGCCAGGACGGCCTCGAGAACCACCGGAGCGGCGTGGCGGAGCGCCGTTCGCGGCGCCGGCATCCTGAGGATGCCACCGGCCTTGCCGCACGCGTGGGCGCTGATCGTGAGGTGTGGAAGCTGTCGCCGGACTCCACCCGCGACAGCGTTCCCCGTTTGCTCCATGGGGTCCCGCCACTCCTTGCCTCCGTATCCGGAAGCGCTCTCGCTCGTTGTGAGCTGACCACACGCTACAGCCCAACCATGCCGCTTTGGCCTCACCTAGGGTGCAGGGAGGTTGCAGTTACGCGTCGAAACGGCTCATCACGCCTTCCCGCTGTCGCCGTAACCGGCGTAGCCGGTGCGCTCGAGCTGGAGGGCCAGATCGGCATCCCCGCTGGCCACGATGCGCCCGTCAACCATCACGTGCACCACGTCCGCCTCCAGCTCGACGAGGAAGCGGGGAAAGTGGGTGATGGCCAGGATGCCCACGTGCCACTCGACCGTGGCCAGCTGCAGGTGCCTGGCCACGTCACCGAGCGCGTCGACGTCGAGCCCGGAGTCGATCTCGTCCAGAATGCACATCGACGGCTGCAGGACCCCGAGCTGGACCATCTCCGTACGCTTCTTCTCCCCTCCCGAGAGGTCCACGTTGAGGGGCCGGGACAGAAGCCCCTTCTCGAGACCCACGGCCTCCGCCTCGGCCACCAGCCGCTCGTCGAGGGTGGCGATTCCGGCGCCGTCGAGGGCCGCAGAGAGCAAGGAGCGCAGCCCGACGCCGGGCACCTCCACCGGATTCTGGAGGGCCAGGAACAGGCCGGCCCGGGCCCGCTCCCAGGCCGGTAGATCGACCAGTTCGTGGCCGTCCATGCGAATGCTGCCCGCCGTCACCGTCGTTCCCGGCCGGCCCATCAGGGCGTGGGCCAGCGTGCTCTTGCCCGAGCCGTTGGGCCCCATGACGACGTGGACCTCGCCGCTGTGGAGCTCCAGGTCGATGCCGTGGAGCACCTCACGCCCGCCGGCGGACGCATGCAACCCCTGGACGACCAGGGTGTGCGGCGTCATGGCAGGACCACGCAGACCTCTCCCTCGACGACGGCCACCTCGTAGACCGCTACGGCCTGGGTGGCCGGCAGGGAGCAGGGACGGCCGGTTCGCAGGTCGAACGTGCTCCCGTGCCGGGGGCACTCGATCTCGCGCTCGTCCACCCACACCTCGCCCTCGGCCAGCGAGTAGTTCTCGTGGCTACAGCGATCCCCGACGGCGTGGAACTCGTCGTCCGTGCGCACCAGAGCGATGCGATGCCCGGCGACGTCGAAGCGCCTGGCTTGACCGGAGGACAGCTCGTCGGTCCGGCAAAGCACCACGGTCTCAGGCATCGGCCGCCGCCCGGGCCTCACGGCGATTGCCGAAGGCGACGTCCAGACGGGCGAGGACCTCCCGCTTGAGCAGGGGCGTCACGGCCGGGACGGGCCCCCGGTCGATGATGTCGTTGAAGAACCCCTCCACGATCAGCCCCTCCGCCACATCGGGCCGTATCCCGCGCGACTCAATGTAGTAGCGCTGGTCCTCGTCGATGGGGCCGACGGTGGAGGCGTGGGAGCACTTCACGTCGTTCTCCAAGATGTCCAGGTTGGGGACCGAGTCGGCGTGCGCACCCTCGTCGAGCACCAGGTTGTGGTTGGTCTGCCGCGCGTCGGAGCGCACGGCCCCCCGGTGTACCCGGATGAGCCCGCTGTAGACCGAGCGCGAGGTTCCGGCGACGGCGCCCTGGCACAGCAGCTCGCTGTTCGTGCGGGGCGCCACGTGATCCTGCAGGGTGCGGATGTCGTGCACCTGGGTGCCGTTGCCTAGGTAGGTCGAGAGGATTTCGCTGCGCGCCCCGCGGCCGACGACCGAGACGTCTGACCGAACACGGTCGTAGTCGCCCCCCAGTCCGACGGTGAAGGTCCGCAGGACCGAGTCGGTGTCCCCGCTTGCCGCCAGGCGGGCGATGAACCACGCCGAGTCGCCCAGGATCTGCAGCGAGACGTACGAGAGGGTGGCCTCGGCTCCGGCATGGAGCTCGGTGACCGGCGCCACCAATGACCGCCTGGCGCCTGTGGGCCCGGCATAGACCTCGACCAGCGCCGCTCGCGCTCCGGCACCGAGGCGGACCGAGGTCCGGGGGAACAGGGCGGCGCCCGCCGGGCCCTGCTCGCCGCCACACCAGTGGACGACGAGGATCGGGTCGGCCAGCACCACCCCGGCGGGCACGTCGACCAGCACCGGGTCGGGCAGGAAGGCGTCGTTGAGGAGTACCAGCGCGTCGCCACCAACCTGCACGCCGCCCACCATCGTGGAGCCGCCGGCGACGCCGTCGCTCCCGCCGAACGAGAGGGGGCCGGCGCCCGCAACGTCGAACCTGTGCGGGAACCCGTTGTGCACCAGCACCCGCCCCGAAAGGGGTCCGAGCACCGAGGCCACCGCATCGCTCAGGGCCAGGGCCGCCTGCTCCGGTGGACCCGGGGCCTCGGTCACCGGGACGAACTGGTCGAGATGCAGGTCGTCGATGGGCGTGTACCGCCAGACCTCCTCGCTCTCGGCGGGCATGGTCGACCTGGCGAACGCCGCCATGCCGGCGGCGCGCCGGTCACGGAGCCACTCAGGGCCCGCCAGCTCGGCAGAGCCGTCGGCAGTGAAGGTGGGCAGGTGAACCTCTTTCGGACGCATGTGGGCGCGCTGCACCTTAGTGGCCCCCCGCAGGGCCGAATCCGACGGGGATTAGCCTGCGCACATGGGAGAGGCCTCGCCGTTCGACTCACCGGTCCTGACGATTGAGCGCACCGACGGCGTGGCGACCGTGTGGCTTGACCGGGCGGAGGCCTCCAACGCCATGGGTCCCGAGTTCTGGCGCGACCTGCCGCGAGCCATGGGCGCGGTGGGCGAGGACCACGAGGTGCGGGTGGTGGTCGTGGCGGCGCGGGGGCCGCACTTCTCGGTGGGACTCGACCTCAAGGCCATGGGAAGCCTGCTCGTCGGTGGACGGGCCGCCGCCGCGGACGGCTCCGGGCCCCCACCCTCGGCGGCGGCCCGGGCCCGAAGCACCCGTCGCGAGGTCCTCCGGCTTCAGGCGGCCGTCTCGGCCGTGGCCCTGTGCCCGAAGCCGGTGATCGCCGCCGTCCACGGCTACTGCATCGGCGCAGGGGTCGATCTCATCGCCGCATGCGACATCCGCCTGGCCTCCGCCGACGCCGTCTTCTCGGTACGGGAGGCCAAGGTGGCGATCGTGGCCGATCTGGGCAGCCTGCAACGGCTTCCCGCCATCATCGGCGCCGGTCACCTGGCCGAGCTGGCCTACACCGGGAAGGACATCGGAGCGGCCCGCGCCAAGGAGATCGGCCTGGTCAACGATGTGGCCGCCGACGCCTCGTCCGCCCTGGAGGCGGCCACGGCGCTGGCCCGAGAGATCTCCGCCAACTCACCGTTGGCCGTCCAGGGCACCAAATCGGTGCTGGCGGCGAACGACGGCCGCACGGTCGGCGAGGGGCTGGAGTACGTGGCCACCTGGAACGCCGGCATGCTGGCCTCCGACGACCTGACGGAGGCGGTCTCCGCGTTCATGGAGCGCAGGGCGCCCAAATTCACCGGCGGCTAGCAGTACCGCCGGCCCAGGTCAGCGCCGCCGGCGCCACCACCGGCTGTTGGAACGTTCCTTGCGGGCGTCCTCGGCGCGGACCTCGGCCAACACCGAGGGGGCGACGTCGTTGACGATGTCCTCCACCGAGTTCAAGAAGGCGGCCACATCGGCACCGCCCGCTCCGGGCTCTTCCTCCAGGGCCGGCTCGACCAGGCTGCCGTGCACCCAGCCGACGTCGGCCAGCCGCCGGTGGTACGAGGGGCAGTTTTCGGGGCAGCGCCACGGTGCTTCTGGCGCCAGGTCGAGCACGCAGAAGCGGGCGGCCTCCCCCGAGGCGTAGGTGCGGCTCTGAAAGTGGATGCACTCCTCACGCATGGGCACCGCACCATGGTGCCACGCCGCCAATCGGCGCGCCGTTCAGCCGACGGAGCCCTCCATCTGCAGCTCAATGAGCCGGCTCCACTCGACGGCGTACTCCATCGGAAGGGTCCGGGTGACGGGATCAATGAAACCGTTCACGATCATGCCCATCGCCTGGCTCTCCGAGAGCCCGCGGCTCATCAGGTAGAAGAGCTGGTCGTCACCCACCTTCGAGACGGTGGCCTCGTGGCCGATGCGGGCGTCGCGCTCACCGACCTCCATGTAGGGCTTGGTCTCCGAGGTCGACTGGTCGTCGAGTAGGAGGGCGTCGCAGCGCACGAACGACTTGACGCCGGTGGCACCCGGATCGACGTGCACCTTGCCCCGGTAGGTCGTGATGCCGCCGTCCTTGGAGATCGACTTGGAGACGATGGTCGAGGTGGTCTCGGGGGCGACGTGGAACATCTTGGCCCCGGCGTCCTGGTGCTGGCCCGCGCCGGCGTAGGCGACCGAGAGGACCTCGCCCGAGGCCTTGGGGCCCATGAGGTAGACGGACGGGTACTTCATCGTCAGGCGCGAGCCGATGTTCCCGTCGATCCACTCGACATGCGCCTCCGCCTCGCAGCGGGCCCGCTTGGTGACGAGGTTGTAGACGTTGGTGGACCAGTTCTGGATCGTCGTGTAGGTGATGCGCGCGCCCTGGAGCGCCACCAGCTCAACGACGGCCGAGTGCAGGGAGTCGGTCGAGTACACCGGGGCCGAGCATCCCTCGATGTAGTGCACCTGGGAGCCCTCGTCGGCGATGATCAAGGTGCGCTCGAACTGGCCCATGTTCTCCGCGTTGATCCGGAAGTACGCCTGGAGGGGCATGTCGACCTTGACACCGGGCGGCACGTAGATGAACGACCCCCCCGACCACACGGCCGAATTGAGGGCGGCGAACTTGTTGTCGTTGGGCGGGATGAGGGTGCCGAACCACCGGCGGACGTGCTCGGGGTAGTCCCGGACCGCGGTGTCCATGTCGCAGAACAGCACGCCCTGTTCCTCGAGGTCGGCCCGGTTGCGGTGAAAGACGACCTCGCTCTCGTACTGCGCCGTCACTCCCGAGAGGTACTTGCGCTCGGCCTCGGGGATCCCCAGCTTCTCGTAGGTGTTCTTGATGGCGTCGGGCAGGTCCTCCCAGTCGTCGACCTGGCCGCCCGTGGGCTTTATGTAGTAGTAGATGTCGTCGAAGTCGAGAGCTGGCATGCGCGCCGCGAACCACGGCGCCATGGGCTTGCGCTCGAAGTGGCGCAGCGACTTCAGGCGGAAGTCCCGCATCCATTCGGGCTCGTTCTTCATTTCGGACATCTCACGCACGATGGACTCGTTCAGGCCCTTCTTGGGCTTGAAGATGTAGTCCTCGGCGTCGCTCCAGCCGAGCTGGTAGCGACCGAGATCGAGATCCGTTGTCGCCATTGGGCTCCTCAGGTCAGGGGGAGGTATTTCCCCTATGTAGATAGTAACAACTACCCGGGCCAGCCGAAACGGTAACCCCTGTCACCGCTGTGTCGCCCGCGTGGCAGGCTCCTGGCATGGCAACACCACCCCGCGCAGCCCCGCGGCCCCACGTCCTGACCGCCTTCGGCCGCGACCGGGTCGACCCCTGGTACTGGCTCCGCCGAGCGCGACGACCCCGAGGTCCGGGCCTACCTGGAGTCCGAGAACGTCCACACCGAAGAGGTGCTCGGCCCGCTGGCGGGCCTGCGCGCCGACCTGTTCGAGGAGATGAAGGCCCGGATCAAGGAGACGGACATGTCGGTGCCCTCCCGGCGCGGGCCGTGGTGGTACTACGGGCGTTCCGAGGAGGGCAAGAGCTACCCCATCCACTGCCGCCGGCCCGCCGCGGATGTCGATGAGCTCCCCCCGGCGGGCGAACCGGGCGGGGACGAGGAGATCCTGCTGGACGAGAACGTGCTGGCCGAGGGGCACGACTACTTCGCCCTCGGCACGGCGGTGGTCAGCCCCGACCACCGGGTGCTGGCCTACGGGACCGACACGGCGGGGGACGAGCGCTACGAGCTCCGCTTCCGATCGATCGGCGCAGACGGGCTGTCCGACGGCCCCGCCGAGGTGGTGCCCGACACGGGGTACGGCCTGGCCTGGTCAAGCCGGTCAGACGTCGTGTTCTACGTGCGCCTCGACGAGGCCATGCGCCCGTACCAGCTGTGGCGGCACCGGCTCGGCACCGATCCCGCGGTGGACCGCATGGTCGTCGAGGAGGCCGACCGACGCTTCTCGCTCGGCACCGGTCGCACCCGTGACGGGGCGTTCGTCCTGGTCTCCCTGCACAGCACCAACGCGACCGAGTGGCTGGCCATATCGGCCGACGACCCGACGTCCGAGCCACGCGTCGTCATTCCCCGCCGGGAGGGTCGTGAGTACGCCGTGGACCACCTCGGTCCAAAGAGGAGCGGCGCGCCGGGTTGGTTCGTCGTGATGACCAACGCCGAGGCGCAGGACTTCCGGGTCCTGGCCGCACCGGACACGGTCCTCGCCGGCGGGGCCGACGGCTGGCGGGAGGTCATCCCCCACCGCCCCGGCGTGCGCGTGGAGGATGTCGACGCCTTCTGCGACGTGCTCGTGCTCAGCGAGCGGGCCGACGCCGAGACCTTGGTCCGCGTCGTGCCGCTCGCGCCCGGCGACGATCCTCTGGGCGGGGACCTCCTGGCACAGAGCTGGGTCGTGCCCTCGGCCGAGAGCCCGTCGTCGTCGTGGCTGGGCGCCAACCCCGAACCGACGGTGACCACTCTCCGATTCGGCCGCACTTCCATGGCGACGCCGTCGTCCGTGCTGCAGATCACGCTCGACACGCGGCGCGAGACCCTGCTGAAGCAGGCGCCGGTACTGGGCGACTTCGATCCCGAGTGCTACACCACGGCACGGGTGTGGGCCGTGGCCGACGACGGGACGCGGGTGCCGATCTCCCTCGTGCACCGCCGGGGGCTCGAACTGCCCGCCCCCTGCCTCCTGTATGGATACGGTGCCTATGAGATCTCCATCGATCCGGCGTTCTCGCATCACCGGCTCTCGCTGCTGGACCGCGGCATGGTCTACGCCGTGGCGCATGTGCGTGGCGGCGGGGAGTTGGGACGGGCGTGGTACGAGAGCGGGAGGATGGAGCACAAGGCCAACACGTTCGGTGACTTCATCGCCTGCGCCCGCCACCTGGTGACCGCGGGCATCGCCCGACCGGACGCCCTGGCCGGTCGGGGTGGGTCCGCCGGGGGGCTCCTCATCGGCGCCGTCGCCAACATCGCGCCCGAGCTCTTCTCGACCCTGGTGGCCGAGGTTCCCTTCGTCGACTGCCTGACCACCATGCTGGACGCCGATCTCCCGCTCACGGTGGGCGAATGGGAGGAATGGGGCAACCCTCTGGCCGACGAGGAGGCCTACCTCCGGATCCTGTCCTACTCGCCGTACGACAACGTGACCACCGGCACCTACCCGAGCCTCCTGGTCACCGCCGGCCTGAACGACCCGCGGGTGGGCTACTGGGAGCCGGCCAAATGGGTGGCCAAGATCCGGGCGCTCTCACCCTCGACCAAGGTCCTGTTGCGGACCGAGCTGGGGGCGGGCCATGGCGGGCCGTCGGGGCGCTATGACTCGTGGAAGGAGGAGGCCCTGGTCTTCGCCTTCCTCCTCGACGCACTGGGTATGACCTAGGTCGCCGGCGAACCGGCCGTCACGAAGCGCATGGTGAACGGCGTGTGGAAGCCGGGCGGCAGGGTGACCGCCGTCCCGTCCACCGATGCGGCGAGCACCGTGGGCGCCCCGACCAGGAGGGTGACCGGTCCGCTGGCCGCCACCGTCTGGCTGTCCCCGGGCTGCAGGGTGCCCGTGAAGAGCGTCGATCCGGACGCCGAGTTCGTGGCGTCGACCCAGCACGCGCCCGATGTGGCCGAGAGGGCCAGGGTGAACTCGCTGGTGGGCACCTCATACGTCGCAACCGAGGGCGTGACGGACTGCGGCAGTGAGACCGCCGGTGCCGGCGCCGAAGTGGTGGAGGTGGTCGTCGACGCCGGTACGCCCGCCTTCGGGCGGGTGGACGTGCCGCGATGGTGTCCCGGGGGGGACACCGTGTGCGAACCGGTCACCAGGAGGACGATGACGAGCACGATGACGGCGGCGACGGCCATGGCCGGAGCGGCGAGGCGCCGGGGCCGATGGTCGATGGAGCTCATCGCCTTGTCCCGCTGGACCACGACGCGCGGCGGAGGGACGCCCGCCTCGTGATCGGTGTCGTCGAAGCGCACGGGGACGCCCGGATCGGGAGGTGGAGCGGCCCATTGGGGGTCGGTCACTCGGACCGACGGGGTTCCGGCCAGGCGGGCGGCGCCCTCGGGCTCCCGTGCGGGGGCGGTCGGATGGGCGTTGATGTGCTCGAGGGTGTGCAGCGAGCGGTGGTAGCCCTCGACCGAGTGAACGTCGTCGTGCGAGCGCCGCCTCGTGAGCACCACGATCGCCAGCCCCAGCACCACTACCGCCGCCACGATCCCTTCGATCAGCACCGCCTTCTATTCAACAGGACGCGTCGGCGACACGGAACCGCGGCAGCGGTCGTTTCTGCGTCTTATGTGCGCATGACCGTTCGGGGTCGCAGGCCGTCCGCGATGGCTTCGCGCCGCGGATTGGCCCGGTCGCGCGCAGACATGACGGGATCGGTCACACCCCAGTCGGCGGTCACGGCCGGATCGTCCCAGGCCAGGCCCAGCTCGTCGGAGTCGTTGTAGTACCCGTCGACCAGGTACCACAGCAGCACGTCCGTCAACGCGGCGAAACCGTGGGCCACGCCCGGCGGAATGAACAGGCCCTGGTCGACGTCACCGTCGAGATCGATGACCTCGGTTGCACCATCGGTGGCGGAGCCCTGGCGAAGGTCGTGCAGCACCACCCGCGCCCGCCCCCGTAGCAGGTACCAGTAGTCGGCCTGGTGCAGGTGGTAGTGGAGTCCCACCAGTGCGCCGGCTTGCTTCTCGGACCGGTTGCCCTGGACCATCTCCCGGCCGAGGGGGAGCCAGCTGCGACGGTAGGTCTCTACGAAACGTCCCCTCTGGTCCCCGTGGACGTCCGGCCGGACCAGCACGACGTCGTCAATGGTCGTGGAGGAGATGAGCTCGGGCATCGGGGAACCGTAGCAGTGTGGTCAGGGGACGAAGCGTCCGAACCCCGAGCGGTAGAACAGCAGCGGCGAGCCTTGCCCGACACCCACGGTCACGACGTGCCCCGTGACCAGCTCGTGGTCGCCGCCTTCGTAAATCGCCCCGAGCCGGCACTCCACGATGGCCAGCGAACCCGCGATGAGGGGGGCGCCGGTGACGCCGGGCGTCCAGTCCACGCCGGAGAACTTGTCGGCGCCGGAGAGGGCGAAGGCGCGGCACTCGGCTTCCTGGTGCTCCCCCAGGATGTTGACGCAGAACGCGCCGGCCCGCGCGATGCGCGGCCAGCTGGTCGAGCTCTTGGCCGGAGCCAGGATCACCATGGGTGGATCGAGGGAGAGGGCGGCGAATGATTGGCAGGAGAAGCCGACGGGCTCCCCACCATCCATTGCCGTGACGATGGTGATGCCGGTGGCGAAGTGGCCGAGCACCTCACGGAACCGGGCCTGATCGAGGCCCGTCACCTACACCCGCCCGAGGTCTATGGACTGGGACTCCACGGCCGAGGACACGTCCTCGATCGCCTCGGCCTCGGGCAGCCGACGAGCCTGCGACAGGATGCGGTCGAGTTCGGGGTCGTCGTGCGCCGGGTCGTGATGGGTCAGCAAGAGCCGCTTGGCGTGGGACTCCACCGCCACGCGCACGGCGAACTCTGCGGTCGAATGGCCCCAGTCGGCTCTCGACGCACATTCTTCCTCGGTGTACTGGCCGTCGTGCAGCAGGAGATCGACGTCGTGGCACAGCTCGAGGACGGCGGGGGCGATGGTGCGGCGATCGGCCGGCGCCTGGTGGTCGGGCAGGTAGGCGATGGATCGGCCCTCTGCCTCAATCCGGTAGCCCAAGGTGGTGCCGGAATGGGGGACGGCCCGCGCCATCACCTTGGCCGAGCCGATGGAGAAGTCCTCGTCCCTCGTGTCGATGGTGATCAGCTCGCCCTGGCACTCGTCCATCAGGATGGGGAAGACGGGCGGGCGAACCGCGGCGTTCAGCGCATCCTTCAGCGTTCCCTTGGCCTGTGCCGGGCCATGGACGGTGAGCCGGGTCGACGGGTCATGGAGGGGGGCGAAGAACGGCAGGCCCAGTATGTGGTCGAAGTGGAGGTGGGTAAGCAGGGCGGTGGCATGCACCGGTCTCCCCGCTGCCCGGGCCTCGCGGCGCAACTCCTCGCCCAGAGGGCGCAACCCGGTGCCCAGATCCACGATGAGCGGCTCGTCCCCCTCCACGTCGATCACGAGGCACGACGTGTTCCCCCCGTATCGCCGGTAGCGATCCCCCGAACACGGACACGACCCCCGGACGCCATAGAACGTCACTTTCACCGTTCCGACGATACCGCAGTCGTCTGGCGGCGCACCCGGTACCTCAGCGCAGTCGCAGCACCGGCGACCGGCCGGCGGTCCACTCGGCAAAGCCCTCCTCGACGAGGGATGCCGTGATCCGTTGCGCCCGTGCCGGGTCATCGGGCCATCCGCAGGCCGACGCCACCATGGTCTCGGGCACGGCGCTGCGGCGCAGCGCATGGACGAGACGGCCGCGCCCTTGGCGGTCCGATCCGTCGAAGGGAGCCTGCGGGCGCACCGAGGGCGAGCCGCGCCAGGGGTCGGGATCCGAGAGGCCTCGGCGTTTCCATCGGCACTGCCGGCGCAGGGGGCAGAGGCCGCACGAAGGGCGGGCTGCGGTGCACACCGTGGCACCCAGATCGAACATGGCCTGGTTGAACTCCCACGACCGTCCAACCGGCAGCAAGCGGTCGGCGATCGACTGGGCCTCGCCCATCGTCACCCCGGCGCCGGCCACGCCGCGGGCCAGGACTCGCAGCACGTTGGTGTCGACCGTCGCCACGTCGGCCCCGAAGGCGAACGACCGCACCGCCCGGGCGGTGTAGGGCCCGACGCCGGGCAGCGCGCGCAGGGCTCGCTCGTCGGCGGGGACGGCACCTCCGTGCTCGTCCTCGATCGCCACGGCAGACCGGTGCAGATTGAGCGCCCGGCGGTTGTAGCCCAAACCCGACCAGAGCCGCACCACGTCGCCCGGCCTGGCCCGGGCACATGCGCCGGCGTTGGGGTAGGCGCGCAGGAACGCACGGTAGTACCCGACGACCCGATCGGCCTGCGTCTGCTGCAACATCACCTCGCTCACCAGGATCCGCCACGGATCACGCGTGGCTCGCCAGGGGAGATCGCGGCGGTTCGACGCCCCCCACTCGAGCATCCGGCCTCGGAAGCGCCGGGCTCGGCCCGCCGAGGGGGGTTCAGTCCCAGACGTCGTCGGCGTAGGGGCGGCGGCGTGCCGGTGCATGGGCCTGCTTCCACACCATCAGCTTGCGCCGGAAGTAGCAGACCTCTTCGCCCCGCTGGTTGAAGGCCTTGGTCTCGACCGTGACGATGCCCCGGTCGGGCTTGGACGAAGAGGGGACGGCGGCGAGCACCCGCGACTCCGCGTAGAGGGTGTCGCCGTGGAAGGTCGGCGATCGGTGCACGAGCGACTCGACCTCGAGGTTGGCGATGCACGACCCGCTGACGTCGGGCACGCTCATGCCGAGGGCCAGGGAGTAGACGAGGTTGCCGACCACGACGTTCTTGCCGTGCACCGTCTCGTGCTCGGCGAACCACTCGTCGGTGTGCAGCGGGTGATGGTTCATGGTGATCATGCAGAAGAGGTGGTCGTCGGCCGCGGTGACCGTCTTGCCCGGCCAGTGCCGGTACACGTCGCCCGGGACGAAGTCCTCCAGATAACGTCCGAAACTCCGGTCGTAGATGGTCACGGCTGCTAGCTCTCCGGCTCCGGTCGAGGCCGGGTGGTGAAACCCAGCGAGGCACCGGGGAGCGACTCGCCGTCAATGGTGAGACGCCAGGCGAACCGTGTGGCCGGCGCCAGGGGGATCGGCCCCAGGTTTACCGCCAGGGCCACGTCGATGGGCGAGCCTTCCGGGATCTCCCGAGGCTGGCTGACCGCGAACTCGCCCCGCACCTCCACCGGCTGCGCGCCCTCCGGAGTCTCCATGAACACCGGCTGGCCGTCGGCATCCTCCAAGAAGAGCTCCCAGTGGTGCGACGAATCCGCCTCGTGCCAGTCGACGTCGATCTTCAGGGCCACGGCGGAGGGCACCGGGTCGGGCCCCGTCATGCTCCACCCCCCGCCGAGGATGTACAGCTTTCCATCGGACACCTGCGCGGCGTCGCACAGCAGCATGGTCACCTTCACCTGCAGGAGGATATCGGCCGCGCGAGGCGGGCACGCGTAGAGTGCGGTGTGATGAGCGGGCAGCCCGGAGCGGAGCACGGCACGGGCGAGCTCAGGGGGCTGCGCGACGACGTCTACCGCCGCCCCTTGGCCACCGCCCTGGCGCGGCTGGGGCTGGGCCCGGGCTGGTGCTGCCTCGACGTTGGCGCCGGAGGCGGGGACGTCTCGGTGGCCCTGGCCGAGATGGTCGGACGCGAGGGACGGGTCTACGCCGTCGACAGCGACCCCCGCGCCCGCGACGAGGTGGCACGCACCGCGGCGGCCCACACCCAGGTCATCGCCCTGACCCAGGCCGGGGAGGACCTGATCCTGCCCGAGCAGGTGGACCTGGCCTTCTGTCGCTTCCTGCTGCTGCACGTGCACGACCCCGCCGTGGTGGTCCGGCGGATGGCCGCCGTCGTCAAACCCGGGTCGTGGGTGGTGGCCCAGGAGCCGATCACCTCGGCCGGTCGCATCGCCGGCGCCCCGATGTCGATGCCCGACGCCCGCCATCCCGACATCGGGGCACTGCTCCCGGCGCTGGTGCGCGACGCCGGCCTCGAGGTCATCGACGCCTGGGCGGAAGCGCCGGCGGGGGTGGGACCCGGACAGGTGGCGCGCTATCTGGAGTCGCTGACCGGTGTCAATCCGGGCGACGATCCCGTCGTGCTCCCGCCACTGGTGACGGTCGTCGGCCGCCGCCACCCAGACAATGCCCACGAGGCGAGCCAGTAGGGTCTCTGCCGTGACGCGGACCTCGTCATCAGAGTTGGCGGCGGCCACCGCGGCCGTCGACCTCGCCCACCGGGCGGTCGAGCGGGGCTGCGCCGCCGTGCGCGAATCCGGCGGGGTCGACGCCCACCAGGCCGTGGCGTACGACCTCGCGCACGCCGCCGCCGCGGTGGCCATCGCGCGGGACGCCCTCGACTACGGCGCCCTGGGTGAGACCGAAGAGCGCTTGGCCTCGGCCTTCGTGGCCGACGTCCTGGCCGACCTGGTGGGCAAGGTGAGCGGAAGGGAGACGGCCTGGGGGATGGAGCCCGGCTGGAGCGCTCCGGCCGGCGACTTCCTGACGACCCATCGCGATCCGGTCGCCCTGGCGGCGTTGGCCGATGTCGAGGGGCCACGTCACCTGGGCCCCGACTTCGAGCTGGTGCGCGAGACGTTCCACCGCTTCGCCGCGGACAAGGTCCGACCCCATGCCGAGCACGTCCACCGCACCAACGGCGACATCCCCGAGGAGATCATCTCGGGCCTGGCCGAGCTGGGCGGGTTCGGCCTGTCGGTCCCGGTGGAGTACGACGGCTTCGCCACCGGCGGGGAGAGCGACTACATGGGCATGGTGGTGGCCACCGAGGAGTTGAGCTGGGGTTCGCTCGGCATCGGCGGATCGCTGATCACCCGCCCCGAGATTCTCACCCGCGCCCTGGTGCACGGCGGCACCGAGGAGCAGAAGAAGCAGTGGCTCCCCCGGCTGGCCACGGCGGAGGTGCTCGCCGCCGTGGCGGTCACCGAACCGGACTTCGGGTCCGACGTCGCCGGCATCGTCACCTCCGCCACCCCGGCGGAGGGTGGGTGGTTGATCAACGGGGTCAAGACCTGGTGCACCTTTGCCGCCCGGGCCGATGTGCTGATGCTGCTGGCCCGGAGCGATCCCGACCGATCGCTCGCCCATCGAGGTCTCTCCATGTTCGTCGTCGAGAAGCCACGAGGCGAGGGGCACGGATTCGTCTTCTCGCAGACCGGGGGCGATCGGCCCGCCGGCCTCGGCCCGGGCCGGCTGGAGGGACGCCCCATCGACACGCTCGGCTACAGGGGGATGCACTCCTACGAGCTGTCCTTCGAGGACTGGTTCGTTCCCGAGGCCAACCTGGTGGGCGGTCCCGACGGCCTGGGGAAGGGCTTCTACCTCCAGATGCAGGGCTTCGAGAATGGGCGACTGCAGACGGCGGCCCGTGCGCTCGGCCTCATGCAGGCGGCCTACGAGGCGGCCTCCGCCTATGCGTCGAACCGCATGGTGTTCGGGTCGCCGATCGGCGACTACCAACTGACACGGGTCAAGCTGGGCCGGATGACTGCGGTCATTCAGGCAACGCGGCAGTCTTCGTACCGCGTGGCGCGGCTCATGGCGCAGGGCGAGGGCGCCCTGGAGGCCTCCATGGTGAAGGCCTACGTCTGCCGGGCCGCCGAGTGGGTGACACGCGAGGCGATGCAGATTCACGGCGGAATGGGCTACGCCGAGGAGTTCCCGGTCAGCCGCTACTTCGTCGACGCCCGGGTGCTGTCCATCTTCGAGGGCGCCGACGAGACGCTGGCCCTAAAGGTGATCGCCCGCCGCCTGATCGGCTGACGATCGGGTCAGTCCGGCCCTCTCGCCGCGGCTCACGAACTTGACGGCCATCTTCCGGCTTGCTTCGTCAATCATCTCATCACCGAACATGATCGCCCCCTTTCGATCCCCCTCGGTGGCCTGACGGTACGCGTCGAGGATGTCATAGGCCCGGTCGAACTGCTCCTGGGTGGGCGAGTAGACCTCGTTGACCACCGTGACCTGGTCCGGCGTGAGGGCCCACTTGCCGTCGTAGCCGAGCATGCGGGAGCGCAGGGCGTACTGGCGCAGCGCATCGAGCTCGCGCACCTTCAGGTAGGGGCCGTCCATGACCTGGAGCCCGTTGGCCCGTCCGGCCATGAGGATGCGGCTGAAGGCGTAGTGGAAGTGGTCACCGGGGTACTCGGGGACCTCGATGCCACCGGTGAGCACCGGCATCTCCACGCTGGCGGCGAAGTCGGCCGGGCCGAAGATGATCGTCTCGAGCCGGGGCGAAGCCGCGCAGATGTCGTCGACGTTGATGAGGCCCCGTGCCGTCTCTATCTGCGCCTCAATCCCGATGTGGCCCACCGGCAGGCCGGACCTCTTCTCGACCTGGGTCAGCAGGAGGTCCATGGCCACGACCTCGGCCGCCGACTGCACCTTCGGCATCATGATCTCGTCGAGGCGCTCGCCGGAACTGCCCACCACCTCGATCACGTCGCCGTACGTCCACTCGGTGTCCCAGGCGTTGATCCGGACACACAGCACCCGATCGTCCCACGGGAGGTTCTTGATGGCATCCACGACCTTCGAGCGGGCGCGCTCCTTCTCCAGGGGAGCCACCGCGTCCTCGAGGTCGAGGAACGTCATGTCGGCCGGCACCGTGGGCGCCTTGGCCAAGAACTTCTCGTTCGAGCCCGGGGTGGAGAGACAGGATCGGCGTGGGAGATCGCGTGAGCGGGCGGACATGGCCCGATGGTAACAAACCCCTCCGGCCTCCGGGCCTGGGCTAACCCAGTTGCTCGTGGAAGAAGGCCAAGGTGCGTTCCCACAGTGCGGCGGCCGCCTCGGCGTCGAAGACCTCGGGCCGGCTGTCGTTGAAGAAGGCGTGATCGGTCCCCGGATAGACGATGATCTGGCACTCCTTGCCCAGCGTGCGCAACTGCTCCCCCAGGGCCTCGGCGGCGGCCGGCGTGAAGAAGTCGTCGTTGGCGGCGTAGTGCCCCAGCACGGCGGCGGAGAGCGCGGCGTAGTCCGGCTGCGCATCGGGCCACGGGATGACGCCGTAGCAGGGCACCACGGCCGTGACCGCGTCCGGCCGCTGCGTGGCCAGCACCAGCGCCAGCCCACCGCCCATGCAGAATCCGATGACGCCGATGTGATCGGCGCCGCTCTGTCGGCACAGCTCGTCCACCGCTCCACTCATGTCCCTGGCGGCCCGATCCATCTTCATCGCCATCATGGCCTTGCCCGCCTCGTCGGGCTCGGCCACCGTCACCCCGTGGTAGAGGTCCGGCGCCAGCGCGACGAACCCCGCCGCGGCGAACCGGTCGCACACGTCGCGGATGTGGTCCACCAGTCCCCACCACTCCTGTATCACGATCACCCCGGGCCCGCGACCCCCCTCCGGCCTGGCCAGGTATCCCACCGCCGTTGCCCCGTTGCTCGGGAATTCGATCATCTCACCCATGTCGCCCGACGGTACTCGGCTCCCTCCCGGGAGAATTGAGAAACTGGCGCATCACGCTGTGACCAGGCATTTGCTACCTCCGGTAGGAGCAACAATGGCCATCTGAGCTGGGGTGTGTTTGATCGGTACCCACGCTGGAGGTAAGAATGCCTGCCATCGTGACTGACGTAGAGCGGCTCCGTGGCCACTCCACGCCCTGGTCAGCTCGGAGCGCTCGGGTGCCCCGGCGGGTGCTGGTGCCCGTTATGACCCTCGTCGCAGTGTTGTCGGGCACTGTGGTCCTGGCCACGCGCCCCGCTTCGGGCGACTCCATCTCCAGCGCCCGGGCGCAGGCCGTCGCCATAGAGGCCAAGCTGGCGGCCGCCCAGAACGAGATGTCGGCGTTGGGACAGCAGTACGACGCCGCGTCCGCTCGGCTCGGTCAGATCGACGGCAGCATCTCCTCCACCAAGGCGACCATCGCCTCCGACGAACGCCAGGTGGCCAACGACCGCAACAGGCTCTCGAAGGCCGCCATAGCGAACTACGTCTCCGACGGCACGGCCAGCGGCGGCGACTCGCTGTTCAGCGGAAACGAGGAGACGAACGGTGCCGCCACCGAGTACAACCAGATCGCCGACGGCAACATCAACCTGGCCATGGACAACCTGCACACGGCGGAGAGCACGCTGACGGCGCAGGAGTCCCAGCTACAGAGCCAGCAGGGTCAGGCACTGCAGGCCGTCAACGCGGAGCGGGAAGCGGTGCAGCAGAACGCCCAGGAGGTGGAGGACCAGAAGAACGCCCTCGCGCAGGAGAACGGTCAGATCGCGGCCCTCATCGCGCAGCAGCAACAGCAGCAACTACAGGCCGAGGCGGCGCAGACGGCGCAACGGATCGCCGCGGCTGCCCAGGAGGAGGCGACCTTCACATCGCAGTCCACCCAGTCCACCCAGTCCGCCAACAACGACCCGGCGCCGCCCCCGACCGCGGCCGGAGGCGAGGGTGCGGTGCAGGCGGCCGAATCCCAGCTCGGTGTCCCCTACGTCTGGGGCGGTGAGTCGCCGAAGGGGTCCGCGGACCCGGGCTTCGACTGCTCCGGCCTGACCGCCTGGTCCTGGGCTCAGGTCGGCGTGGACCTCCCCCACTACTCCGGTGGGCAGATGAGCGACTCCACACCGGTGCCGCTGAACGACCTCCAACCGGGCGACCTCCTCTTCTACGGACCGGGCGGGTCCGAGCACGTGGCCATGTACGTCGACTCCGGCACCATGATCGAAGCTCCCGAGACCGGGGAGGTGGTCCATCTGACCGCCCTGCGCCTCGGTGGCGACTTCGTCGGCGCCGGCCGCCCGTAGCGCGCGTCCCGCCCGTCGCGGCACCTGCCCTAGTCTTCCTGTGGGCCTACCATGAAACCGATCCCCGTCCTCTTCCACATTGGGCCGCTCCAGGTCCACACCTACGGCATCGGGCTCGCCCTGACGTTCTGGTTCGCCTTCACCTACTTCGAGCGGCGCCTGAAGCGCAACGGGTACCGCACCGCCTGGTTGGTGGGTGTCTTCTTGTGGATCCTCCTGGCGGCCATCGTCGGGGCCCGGGCGCTCCACGTACTGTCGAACCTGACCTACTACGCCCACGACCCCGGGCAGGTCTTCGCCATCTGGCACGGTGGCCTGTCGTCCTTCGGCGGCCTGCTCTTCGCCGTGCCGACCGGCATCATCTTGACCCGGCGGCGCTGTCCGGAGCTTCCCATCGGGCGCGCCCTGGACCTCGTCGCCCCCGTGCTCATGGCCTCGTGGGCCCTGGGCCGGCTGCTCGGGCCGCAGCTGATGGTGGCCGGCGGCGGGCACCCCACCCACCAGTGGTTCGGCATGTACTACGCCGGGCAGGCCGGGCGACGCCTGCCGGTTCCCGTGTTCCAGGCGGCGGAGGACTTCGCTGTCTTCCTGGTGTTGATCTATCTCGAACGGCGCCTGGGGCGCTGGCCCGACGGCTCGCCGCGCTCGGGATACCCCTCCGGCGCCGTCATCGGGACGGCCATGGTCCTGTGGGGCATTGAGCGGACGCTCGACGAGCACCTCTGGCTCGGCGAAGACGGCAAGCTGGGCTCGGCGCTCGTGCAGATCGCCGGGCTGCTCCTCGTCGTGGGAGGCATCGCCGTCCTGCTGCGCACCCGCCGTCGCTGGCGGGAGTGGCTGCGCACACACACCCCCGCCCCACAGGTCGAAGGGGCGGTTCCACCCGCGAGTGCCCAGCTCGGCGTGGCCCAGCCGGCACCCTAGGAGCCCGATGCAGCGCCGCCGGGAGCGGCATAGGGTGGGTGGATCGGAGGATCATGGCCTCAGCCGAGTCATCGCACGTAGGCGCCCAGCTCGATGCGGATCACGCACCGGAGACGAACGGGCGGATGTCGGTGTGCCGACGCTGCGGGATCTTGACCGACAGCCCGCTGGGACTCAACCACGCTCCGCATCCGAGCCAGGTGGGTCGGGCGCAGGAGTGGCTCGTCGCGCAGTCACGGCGCAGGCAGATCGACCGGGCCAAGGAGATGCGGGCCAAGGAGATCGGGGCCAAGTGAGCGGTCAGGCGTCCTTCAGGAGCTCGCGGGCGATGACGATCCGCTGCACCTGGTTGGTCCCCTCGTAAATCTGGGTGACCTTGGCGTCGCGCAGGAACCGCTCCACCGGGAAGTCCTTGGTATACCCGTAGCCGCCCAGGAGCTGGACCGCCTCGACGGTCACCGACATAGACGTGTCGGAGGCGAACGCCTTGGCCATGGCCCCGAACTGCGTCAGCTCGCCGGTGGGATCGTGATCGACCATGGAGCAGGCCCGGTAGACCAGCGCCCGGGCCGCCTCGTTGCGCATGGCCATGTCGGCCAGCATGAAGCGGAGTCCCTGCAGGTCGGCGATGGGCGCGCCGAAGGCGTGCCGCTGCTTCATGTAGGAGGCCGAGAAGTCGATGGCCCCCTGTGCGATGCCCACCGCCTGGGCGCCGATGGTGGGCCGGCTCCGGTCCAGGGTGTGCATGGCGATCATGAAGCCCTGGCCCTCTTCGCCGATGCGATGCGACGCCGGCACACGCACCTCCTCCAGGACGACCTCACCGGTGGGGCTCCCCCGCATTCCCATCTTCTCCACCAGCCTCGGCACGGTGACACCCCAGTCGCGCTCCACCAAGAAGCACGAGATCCCACGCCCACGCGCGTCGGGGTCGGTCTTGGCGAAGACCACGTACACGTCGGAGATCCCGGCGTTGGTGATCCAGAACTTCGAGCCGGTGAGTATGTAGTCGCTCCCGTCGCGCACGGCCCGCGACCGCATGGCCGCGACGTCGCTTCCGGCGTCGGCTTCCGAGAGGCAGTAGCTGGCCTGCATCTCCCCCGAGGCCACCTTGGGCAGGTAGTGGCGCTTCAGCTCCTCGCTGCCCCAGTTGATCACGGGCAACATCCCGAGCTTGGAGATGAGAATGGTCAGCGAGGTCGAGGCGCAGACGCGGGACAGCTCCTCGGTGACGATGGCCTGGGTCACCATGTCGGCGCCGGCGCCGCCATACGCCTCGGGAATGCCCAACGACGGCAACTCGAGCTCGCGGCAGGCGGCAAAGGACTCCCATGGGAACTCGGCGGTGCGGTCGACCTCCGCCGCGTGGGGGGCGATCCGCGCCTCGGCGAAGTGGCGCAGGGTCTCGCGGAACTGGCGCTGCTCCTCGGTGAGGGCGAAGGTGGAGTCGGTCATGCTGACATTCTCGCAGAGGTCGTCCCCCGGCCTGGTCAGGCACGCGTGAGGTCCTCCTCGGGAATGGAGTCGACCAGCGCGCGTTGCGCCACATAGTCGTGGGAGACCGAGGCGAAGGCCTGCCTGCGGGCCGCGACCAATGCCGCCGGGGCGTCCACCAGGAACCCCCACAGCCCCAGCGCCAGCTCGACGTCGTAGATGCTGGGACCACGGCCGAAGCGGGCGGCGCGACGGGCGGCGATGAGGGCGCACCCCACGAGGACGTCGTGCTCGGACTCGCCCTCCGTGAGCCTCAGGTCGTGCGCAAAACGCCGGGCAAGGCGCAGGGCGAACCCGGCGTCGGGACCCGGGGTGCCCACGCTGCGCCCGCGCAGCGCGGTGGGCGTCTTGAGCTCGGCGGGCCGGGTAACCGTCCAGGACCCGGGGACGTGGAGGTGGCGGGCCGGCCGAACCTGGTCGGCCTCGCTGATGGGGACAAACGTCGGCTGGGTCATACGCGGGCAGGCTAGTGCGTCGCGCCGGCGTGCAGGAGCCCGAAGACGACCGAGTCGTAGAGGGCTTGCCAGCTGGCCTCAATGATGTTCTCGGATACCCCGATCGTGGTCCAGACGGCCTCCCCGTCGGTGGTGTCGACCAGCACACGCGTGACGGCGCCGGTGCCCTTGCCCGTATCGAGCACCCGCACCCGGTAGTCGGTGAGGTGGATGTTGGCGAGCACGGGGAACCGGGGGCCGATGGCGCCGCGCAGCGCGGCGTCCAGGGCGTTCACCGGGCCGTTCCCCTCGGCCGTGGCCACGATGCGCTCCCCTCCCACGCGCACCTTGACGGTGGCTTCCGTGGTGACGCCGAACGATGTGCTGCCATGGTCGGTGATGATGCGGAAGGACTCGACCCCGAAGAAGTCCGAGTTCCAGCCCGTGGCCCTCCGCAGCAACAGCTCGAGCGACCCGTCGGCCACTTCGAAGTGGAAGCCCTCGTGTTCCAGTCGCTTCAGCTCGTCGAGCACCCGCCCGAGCACCTCGCCGTCGAGTTCGAGCCCGAGCTCGGCCGCCTTGAGCGCCAGCGTCGAACGACCGGCCATCTCCGAGACGACCACCCGGGTGCCGTTCCCCACCGAGCTCGGCACCACATGCTCGTAGAGGTCGGCGCTGCGGGCCACCGCGCTGGCGTGCAGCCCCCCCTTGTGGGCGAAGACCGAGTGGCCCACGTAGGCCTGCTGGGGGTTGGGCGCGATGTTCACCAGTTCGGCGATGTGGTGGGAG
The DNA here is from genome assembly GCA_963779735.1 of uncultured Acidimicrobiaceae bacterium. Lineage (GTDB taxonomy): Bacteria > Actinomycetota > Acidimicrobiia > Acidimicrobiales > RAAP-2 > Bog-473. Next base: position 218,897 of record CAVZZJ010000004.1, on the reverse strand, counting down.
ACCGGGGTGAGGCGCTCCAGGCGGTCTGCGGGGATGGTGCGGATGTTGAGCTTCAGCGAGAGGTTGGGGATGGCGGCCGACAGGTCGGTGTTGCCGGCCCGTTCTCCGTACCCGTTGATGCACCCCTGGACCTGCGTGACGCCGGCCTGGACGGCCACCAGCGAGTTGGCCACCGCACACCCGGCATCGTTGTGGCAGTGGATCCCGAGCTGGGCACTGGAGCGGGCCCGCACGTCGGCCACGGCCTGGCCGACGTAGTCGGGCAGCGAGCCCCCGTTGGTGTCGCACAGCACGAGCGCCTCCGCCCCTTCCTCCTCGGCCGCGGCCAGGACGGAGAGGGCGAACTCGGGGTTGTTGCGGTAGCCGTCGAAGAAGTGCTCCGCGTCCAGGAACACCCGCAGGCCGTGGGCGACGAGGTAGCGGACCGAGTCGCCCACCATCGCCACCGCCTCGTCGAGCGAGGTGCGCAGTGCCTCTTCGACGTGCCGATCCCAGGTCTTGGCCACGATGCAGGCGACCGGTGCGCCCGCGTCGATGAGGTTGGCCAGGACGGCGTCGTCCTCGACCCGCACACCGGCGCGGCGGGTGGAGCCGAAGGCCACCAGGGTGGCGGTCGAGAGCATCAGCTCGCGGCGCGCCCGGGCGAAGAACTCAATGTCCTTCGGATTGGCGCCCGGCCATCCTCCCTCTATGAAGGTGACGCCCAGATGGTCGAGCTGCTCGGCCACCCGGAGCTTGTCGTCCACCGTGAGGGAGAGCCCCTCCTGCTGGCTGCCGTCACGCAGGATGGTGTCGAAGATGTCGACCGACTCGGGGAGGGTGGGCACCTCGTAGTCGTGGGCGTGATGCGAGTGGGCGTGGGCCTCAGTCGACATGGTCGAGCCAGTCCTTGTAGCGATCGACCTCGCCGCGCACGCTGGCGAAGTAGGTCTGTTGCACCTCGAGGGTGATGGGCCCCGGCTTCCCGTCACCCACAGGTCGGTCGTCAACGGCGCGGATGGGCACGACCTCGGCTGCCGTCCCGGACAGGAACGCCTCGTCGGCCAGGTAGAGGTCGGTGCGGATGATGGGCTCGTGGCGCACTTCGAAGCCGAGATCGGCGGCGATGGTCTCCACCGAGCTCTGGGTGATGCCGGCCAGGGCGCCCGCGTCCGAGGTGGGTGGGGTCACGATCACGCCGTCGCGCACGATGAAGATGTTCTCCCCGGTGCACTCGCTCACCGTGCCGTTGGGGGCGAGGAGGATGGCCTCGTCGTAGCCGGCCTTGATCGCCTCCACCTTGGCCAGCGAGGAGTTCACGTACATCCCCGTGCCCTTGGCCGCCGTGGGAACGGCGTTGGGATCGTGACGCCGCCACGAGCTCACCTTGCACGTCACGCCGTTGGCCACGCCGTCGTCGCCCAGGTAGGTGCCCCACGGCCAGGCGGCAATGGAGACGTTGGTCGTACAGGGCAGCGGGTTCAGGCCCATCTCGCCGTAGCCGAGGTAGACCAGGGGGCGCAGGTAGCAGCCGTCCGTCAGCCGGTTGACCCTGACCACCTCGCGGCTGGCCTCCATGATCTCATCGACCGTGAAGGGCACGTCGATCATGAAGACCTTCGCCGAGGCGAAGAGCCGCCGGATGTGGTCGCCGAGGCGGAAGACCGCCACCCCCCTCGAGGTCGGATAGGCCCGGATGCCTTCGAACACGCCGGAGCCGTAGTGCATCGTGTGGGTCAGCACGTGCACCTTGGCGTCGGCCCAGTCGACCAGCTCGCCGTCCATCCAGATCTTGTCGGTCGGTGTAATGGGCATTCTCAGAGCCTTTCTGCGATGGCGTCGCCCACGGCCGTCGTGGACAGAGGAGAGGCGGACGTGGTCGACATGGCGTTGGACTGCTCGGTCAGGGCCTTGAGGATCCGCTGCGCCGCGTCGCCCTCGCCCAGGTGGTCGAGCATCAGGGCGGCCGAGTGGATGGCGGCCAGCGGGTTGGCGACGCCCCGGCCTGCGATGTCGTGGGCCGCGCCGTGCACCGGCTCGAAGAGCGACGGTCCGGTACGGGCCGGGTTGAGATTGGCCGACGCGGCGAAGCCGATCCCCCCGCTGACCGCCCCGGCAAGGTCGGTCAGGATGTCGCCGAACAGGTTGTCGGTCACGATGACGTCGTAGCGGCTCGGCTGTTCCACCAGGTAGATGCACGCGGCGTCGACATGGTTGTAGTCCCACGCGACATCGGGGAACTCGCTCGACAGCTCGGTGACCGTGCGGGTCCACAGATCGCCGGCGTAGGTGAGCACGTTGGACTTGTGCACCAAGGTCAGATGGCGGCTCGGCCGCCGATCGGCCAGCTCGAAGGCGAAGCGCGCACAGCGTTCGACCCCCATCCGGGTGTTGACCGAGCCCTGGGTGGCCACCTCGTGGGGCGTGCCGCGGCGCAGGAATCCGCCCTCGCCCGCGTACGCGCCCTCGGTGTTCTCACGGATGACCACGAAGTCGGCACCCTGCGCGATCGACCCCGGGACACCGGTGAACGGCCGGAGGTTCACGTAGAGATCGAGCTCGAAGCGCAACCTGAGAAGCAGGCCCCTCTCCAGGGTGCCCGGCGGCACCGTGGTGTCGCCCACCGGCGGCCCGACCGCCCCGAGCAGGATGGCGTCGTAGCCCCGGAGGTCGTCGAGCACGTCATCGGGGAGGACGCTCCCGTCCCGCAGATAACGGGCGGCCCCAAGGTCGAACTCGGTGGCCTGGAGCTCGATGCCGGCCGCCGCCACCACCTTTAGCGCCTCGGCACACACCTCGGGCCCGATGCCGTCCCCGCCGATGACGGCGATCCGCCTCCTGTCCGTGCCTGTGCTCACTCGTCCTGCCCTTTTCCTCTCGGGTGTCCTGGTGCTCGTCATGCCGCTACCGACCGGATTTCGCGCAGTCCGTCGGAAATTGAAAAACCGTCCACGTTGTGGACGGTTCGACGGCGCGCGGGGGTGTGGCGCGCCTAGTGAATAATGCCTACGACGTGCGTGAGACGGTACATGACCCTCACAGTCTCCCCCAGCGTGCAGGTCCCGTCAACATCGCAGGCCCTCGCCGCGCCGAGCCGATAGCCTGGTACCCGCCGCCGAGCCGCACGTCGCCGCCGGCAACCCCCACCAGAAGGACGCCTCGTGACCAACCCATCCACCAATGAGACCGTTTCGGCCAGCCTCACCCAGGCCACCTACGACCGCCTGGTGGCCGAGCTGGAGGACCTGACCACTCGGGGGCGCGTGGAGATCGCGGAGCAGATCGAAGCGGCCCGGGCGCTGGGCGACCTGAGCGAGAACGGTGACTACCATGCGGCCAAGGACTCCCAGGGAAAGATGGAGTCCCGCATCCGCCAGCTGCAGGCCCTGCTGAAGAACGTCGAGGTGGTCGACGAGTCCGAGCCCCGCGACGGGAGCGTCGCTACCGGCACCACGGTGACGCTGCGCTACGAGGGCGACGACGAGGACGACGTGCAGCGGTTCTTCGTGGGGTCCATCGAGGAGAGACAGGGCGACCTCCCGGTGCTCTCGCCGAGTGCTCCGCTCGGGCAGGTCCTGCTGGGAAAGACCGCCGGCGACACCGTCGAATACAAGGCACCGGGCGGTCTCCTGCGCGTGGAGATCGTCGCGGTCGACCAATGAAGGCCCCCCGCACGCTGGCGGAGAAGATCTGGGACGCCCATGTGGTCTACGCCCATGACGGCGAGCCCGATCTCCTCTTCATCGACCTGCACCTGATACACGAGGTCACCTCGCCCCAGGCCTTCGACGGGTTGCGCTTGGCCGGCCGGCCGGTGCGGCGGCCCGATCTAACGGTGGCGACGGCCGACCACAACGTCCCCACCACCGGGATCGACCGCCCGGTCGCCGATCCGATCTCGGCGAAGCAGCTTCAGGTGCTCAGCGCCAACTGCGAGGAGTTCGGCATCACCTGCTACCCCATGGGAGACCCCAACCAGGGGATCGTCCACGTGATCGGTCCCGAGCAGGGCTGGACGCAGCCGGGCATGACCATCGTCTGTGGGGACAGCCACACCTCGACCCACGGCGCGTTCGGGGCGCTCGCGTTCGGCATCGGGACGAGCGAGGTCGAGCACGTCCTGGCCACGCAGTCGCTGCCCCAGCAGCGCCCGGCCACCATGGCCGTCACCGTCGAGGGCGACCTGGCTCCGGGCGTGACCGCCAAGGACGTGGCACTGACCATCATCGGCACCATCGGCACCGGGGGCGGTGTCGGGCACGTCATGGAGTACCGAGGTTCGGCCATCCGCTCCCTGTCCATGGAGGGTCGAATGACGCTGTGCAACATGAGCATCGAGGGGGGCGCCCGGGCCGGGCTGGTGGCGCCCGACCAGACCACCTTCGACTACCTGAGCGGGCTCGACCATGCGCCCTCCGGCGCCGACTGGGAGGCCGCTGTCTCGTACTGGCGCACCCTGGCCACCGACGAAGGGGCGACCTTCGCCAAGGAGGTGGTGATCGACGCCACCACCATCTCCCCGCACGTGACGTGGGGCACCAACCCGGCCCAGGTCTCCCCCATCAGCGGGACCATCCCCGATCCGGACGACATGGAGGATGCGGGAGAGCGCGAAGCGGCGGAGAGGGCCCTGGCGTACATGGGTCTGCGAGCCGGCACCCCGATGCGCGAGGTGAAGGTCGACACCGTCTTCCTGGGGTCGTGCACCAACTCCCGGATAGAGGACCTCCGGGCGGCCGCGGCCGTGCTACGGGGGCGGCACGTGCGGCCGGGCCTGCGGGCCCTCGCCGTGCCCGGGTCCCACCGCATAAAGGCACAAGCCGAGGTGGAAGGGCTCGACAAGATCTTCGTGAGCGCGGGATTCGAGTGGCGCGAGCCGGGCTGTTCGATGTGCCTGGCCATGAATCCCGACAAGCTCGCCGTGGGCGAGCGTTGCGCCTCGACCTCCAACCGGAACTTCGAGGGCCGTCAAGGCCGCGGCGGGCGTACGCACCTGGTCTCACCGATCGTCGCCGCGGCGACGGCGGTGGCCGGGACCTTCGCCACTCCCGAGGACCTGGACCGGTGAAGCCCGTCCGCATCGTCACCGGGCGCGCCGTGCCCCTCAATCGCACCGACGTCGACACCGATCAGATCATCCCCTCGGACTGGCTCAAGCGGGTCGAGCGGACCGGATTCGGAGCCGGGTTGTTCGCCGAGTGGCGCGACGACCGGGAGTTCGTCCTCAACCACCCCGAATTCGCCGGAGCAAACATCCTCGTGGCGGGGCACAACTTCGGCACCGGCTCCTCCCGGGAGCACGCCGTCTGGGCGCTGATGGACTACGGCTTCGAGGCCGTGGTGTCATCCCGGTTCGCCGACATCTTCCGGAACAACTGCACCAAGCAGGGGCTGCTCCCGGTGCAGGTCACGCCCGAGTTCGACCACGCCCTCCTGGCGGCGGTCGAAGCCGACCCCTCGCTCGAGATCACCATCGACGTGGCCCGCGGCAGCTTCGAGGTGCCCGCTGCGGGACTCTCGACGACCTTCTCCCTGGACGAGTTCACGCGGGAGCGTCTTCTCAACGGTTGGGACGACATCGGCCTCACGCTGCGCCACGTCGACGCCATCACCGACTACGAGAAGCGGCGGCCGGCCTTCCTCCCCTCGGCCTAGCGGCCTGGATAGCGGCCTAGCCGGGACCGTCGGCCCCGAACGCCGGCATGGTCCAGCGGTACCTCGTCCACCCGGCCATCGGCCGGGCACCGAGGCGCTGGTAGAAATCGATGGCTTCCTCGTTCCACTCCAGCACCTCCCACTCCACCCGGCCCTGGGTCCGCGCTCGCAGGTCCGCCATGAGCGCCCCGGCGTGGCCGTTTCGGCGATGGGCCGGACGGACGTAGAGGTCCTCCAACCAGATCCCCGACCGGCCCAAGAAAGTGGAGAAGGTCCGGAACCACAGGGCGTGGCCGACCACCGAACCGTCGGCGCCGTCGTCGACTGCGACCGTGTCATGGATCACCGCACCGGGCCCGAAGAGCGCCTTCCGGAGGTCGTCCTCGGTGCAGACGCACTGGTCGGAGAGGCTCTCGAACTCCGCCAGCTCGCGCACCATGGCGTGCAGTTCGGGGACGTCCTCCTCGGTCGCCGGTCGGATCACGCGGTGCGGGCCCGGTTGGCCGCGGAGACGACGGCGGCGAGCGAGGCATCGAGTATGGAGGAGTCCCGCCCGACGCCCCACCATGTCGAGCCGTCGGGGCCGGCGACCTCCACGTAGGCCACCGCCGACGCGCCAGAGCCCTCGGTCAAGGCGTGTTCGGAGTAGTCCTTCACCTCCAGAACAATACCGAGCTCGGCCCTTATGGCCGACACGAGGGCGTCGATCGGCCCATTGCCCACACCGGCGATCGTGCGGTGCTGCCCGTCGACGAGGAGCTGGGCGGTGACCGAGGTGTGGCCGCCGCCCGTGGACACCTCGCTGCCCACGAGTCGCAGTCCCGCATCCTCGGGCAGGTAGGCCTCGGAGAACACGTCCCACATCTCGCCGCTGCCGATGACGGTCCCACTGGCCTCGGTGATGGCCTGCACCTTCTTGGAGAACTCGATCTGCAGCCGGCGGGGAAGGTCGAGCCCGTGCTCGGTGTCCATCAGGTAGGCCACACCCCCCTTGCCCGACTGGCTGTTCACCTGAATGATCGCCTCGTAGGTTCTCCCGGTGTGCTTGGGGTCGATGGGCAGGTAGGGCACCTCCCACTGCGCGTAGTCGTCACCGATGGCGCCCATGCCCTTCTTGATGGCGTCCTGGTGCGATCCCGAGAAGGCGGTGTAGACGAGGTCGCCAGCGTAGGGGTGCCGAGGATGGACGGGCAGGCGGGTGGCGTACTCGGCCACCCGTCGCACCCGCTCGATGTCGCCGAAGTCGAGCGCGGGGTCGATGCCCTGGGAGAACAGGTTCATCGCCAGCGTCACGACGTCGACGTTGCCCGTTCGCTCCCCGTTGCCGAACAGAGTGCCCTCGACCCGGTCCGCCCCGGCCAGCACGGCCAGCTCCGCCGCGGCGACCGCGGTGCCCCGGTCGTTGTGCGGGTGCAGGCTCAGGACGACCGCGTCCCGCCGGTTGATGGTGCGCCCGAACCACTCGATCACGTCCGCGTAGACGTTGGGGCTGTACATCTCCACCGTCGCCGGCAGGTTGAGGATGATGGGCTGATCGGGGGTGGGCCCGATCACCTCCATGACCGCCTCGCAGATCTCCACCGCGAACTCGGGCTCGGTTCCGGTAAAGCTCTCCGGGGAGTACTCGTAACGGATCTCCGTCCCCGGAACCGACTGTTCGAACTTCTTGCACAGGATGGCCGCCCGCACGGCGATGTCGACGATGCCGGCCTTGTCCTGGCCGAACACGACGCGCCGTTGCAGCTCCGACACCGAGTTGTAGAAGTGCACGACGGCCCGCGGCGCTCCCACGAGTGACTCGAAGGTGCGCTCGATCAGCTCCTCTCGGCACTGGACCAGCACCTGGATCTCGACGTCCTCGGGGATCATCCCCTCGTCAATGATGAGCCGCTGGAAGTCGTAGTCGGTCTGGGAGGCCGATGGGAACCCAACCTCTATCTCCTTGAACCCGACGTCGACCAGCGTCCGGAAAAGGGCCAGCTTGCGCTCGGGGTCCATCGGGTCGATCAGGGCCTGGTTGCCGTCGCGCAGGTCGACGCTGGCCCAGCGTGGGGCCCGCGTGAACTGGCGGTCGGGCCATGTCCGGTCGGCGAGCACCAGCGGGACGTGGGAGCGGTACTTGCCGAAGGGCATGGGCGACGGATCACAGGGCAGGGCCAGGCGGCCGCGACTCCCCCCGTCACCGCTCCCTCTCTGTTCCGTAGTCATCTTTCTCTTCCTTCCCGTCGTGGTCCGCCCAGTGGTCCGCCCAACAAAAAACCCCCTGGCCGATTTGGCTCAGGAGGTTGCGAGCGAACGCGATGTGGCGTTCGCCGTCAGGTAAGCAGCAGGTTGGTCGATGTCGCCCGCACCATAATTGTCGCAATTGTCCCATCGGAGGAGACCAACGTCAAGAACGGGGGGCGGCGCACGCGGATAGCCTGGCCCGATGCGACGCCCCTTGACCGTTCTGCTGCGCGCCGCCGTGGTCGCCGCCCTCGTGGGCGTCGTACGGGCCGTGCTCCTCGACCGTTCCCCGCAGCGCCCCCTCAGCGGCACCCAACCGGTCGTCGGCAGCCTCGATACGTGGCCGAGCGTCCCCCGGCGCGCTACAGACTGACGCGGTGGATGTCGAGGATCCCCTCTTCCCCGCGCAGCTGATCGACCACGGCATCGGGCGCCGACGCGGACGTCGATATCACCATCATCGCCGTCGCTGCCGTTGGGCTTGGTCCGACCGCCATGGACGAGATGGAGATGTCGGCCGCGCCGAGAGAGGTCCCGACCAGCCCGATCATGCCGGGCCGGTCGTCGTTGCGCACCACCAGCATGTGGGGCGAGGGCGGCACCTCGACCAGGTGGTCGTCCACCATCACGATGCGCTCGCTACGGCGGCCCACCGAGCTCAGCGTCCCTGCGATCGAATGGGACTTCGAGCGCAGTGTGATCAACGACTTGTAGTCGCGTGAGGTGGCCGTCGAAATCTCGCGCACGTCCAGGCCGCGTTGCTCGGCCAGCTGGGGGGCGTTGACGTAGGAGACCGGGTCGTCGGTGGAGCCGCCGAAGACCCCCTTGAGCGCGGAGAGCGTCAGGATGCCGGTGCCCTCCGCGGCCAGCTCGCCCTGGCACTCGATCTCCAGGCCGTCGGGCAGCCCATCGTGCAGACAGCCGAAGATCCTCCCCAGCTGCTCGGCCAGAGGCATGAAGGGGCGCACGACGTCGGACACATCGCTGGCGGCCACGTTGACGGCGTAGGGGACGAAGTCGCCCGACAGCGAGAGCAGTACCTGCTCGGCGATGGTGACCCCGGCCTTGTCCTGCGCCTCCTCGGTCGAAGCGCCGAGGTGCGGGGACACGACGACCTGGGGCAGCTCGAAGAGCGGGGACTCCGTACACGGCTCCTTGGCGAAGACGTCGAGCCCGGCACCGGCCACGATGCCGTTGCGTATGGCCTCGGCCAGGGCCTCCTCGTCGACGATTCCTCCCCGGGCGGTGTTGACGATGCGGATGCCCGGTTTGGCCTTGGCCAGGAGCTCCCGTCCGAACAGCCCGATGGTCTCCGGAGTCTTGGGCGTATGGATGGAGACGAAGTCGGCCTCGCCCACCAGCTCGTCGATCGTCACCAGTCGAACCCCCATGGCCCGGGCCCGCTCGGGTGCCACAAAGGGGTCGTAGCCGATCAGCTCCATGCCGAAGGCGTGGGCGCGCTGCGCCACCAACGAGCCGGCCCGGCCCAACCCGACAACCCCGAGGACCTTGCCGTGGAGCTCGACGCCCTCCCACTTCGAACGCTCCCATCGCCCGGCCACCAGGGAGGCGTGCGCCTGGGGGATGTTGCGGGCCTGAGCCAGGAGCAGCGCCATGGCCTGCTCGGCCACCGAGAGGATGTTGGAGGTCGGCGCATTGACGACCATGACCCCACGCGCGGTCGCCGCGGCCACGTCGACGTTGTCCAGGCCGACCCCGGCGCGACCGACCACTTGGAGGGAGGTGCCAGCCTGAAGAACCTCGGCGGTCACCTGGGTGGCGGAGCGGATGATGAGCGCCTGGGCCCCGACGATGGCGCCCAGCAGCTCCTCGGAGCCCAGCTCCTCTTGGATGTCGACGTCGTGGCCGGCATCGGCCAGCAGGTCCAGCCCGCTCTGGGCGATCTTCTCCGTTACGAGTACACGTGCCACCGCAGTGGTCTCCTCACTCAGTCTTGCGCTTGTGCGAAGAGGGCCGCCAGGCGCGACACTCCCTCCACGAGGTCGTCATCGCCCAGTGCGTAGGACATGCGGAAGTAACCCGGAGCACCGAACGCCTCGCCCGGGACCACCGCCACCTTGGCCTCGTTGATGCACAGCTCGGCCAGTTCGGCGCTGGTCTGGGGTCGCTTCCCTCGCAGCGACTTCCCCAGGACTCCCTTGACCGACGGAAAGGCGTAGAAGGCACCCTCGGGCTCGACGCAGACAACGCCCTCGATCTCGTTGAGCATGCGGATGATCGTGCCACGCCGACGGTCGAAGGCGGCGCGCATCATGGCCACGTCGTCCAATCCCCCCGAGACCGCGGCCAGCGCCGCCCGCTGGGCCACGTTGGACACGTTGGAGGTCTCGTGGCTCTGGATGTTGGTGGCCGCCGTGACGACGTCGACCGGGCCGATGAGCCAGCCCACGCGCCATCCGGTCATGGCGTAGGTCTTGGCTACGCCGTTGGCCACCAGGCACCTGTCGGCCAGCTCGGGCACCAGCACCGGCATCGAACGGTGGACGGCCCCGCCGTAGACCAGGTGCTCGTAGATCTCGTCGGTCAGCACCCACAGGCCGCGATCGACGGCCCAGCGCCCGATGGCGGCGATCTCATCGGGGGGGTACACGGCCCCGGTCGGGTTGGACGGCGAGACGAAGAGCAGCGCCTTGGTCCGGGGCGTCACCGCCGACTCGAGGTCCTCGACGGACGAGCGGAATCCGGTGCTCTCGTCGGAGGCCACCACGACGGGCACCCCGCCGGCCAGTGCGATCGCCTCGGGATAGGTGGTCCAGAAGGGGGCCAGGACGAGGATCTCGTCGCCCGGGTCGCACAGGACGGCGAATGCGTTGGCGATGGCCTGCTTCCCCCCGTTGGTCACCAGCACCTGTTGGGCCGTGACCGCATACCCCGAGTCCCTCGCCGTCTTGATGGCGATGGCCTCCCGCAGGGCCGGGATCCCGCCGGTCGGGGTATACCGGTGGTTGGCCGGGTCGCGGCAGGCGGTGACCGCCGCCTCGACGATGTGGGCCGGAGTGGGGAAGTCGGGCTCGCCCGCCCCAAACCCGATCACATGCTCGCCCGCCGCCTGCAACGCCTTCGCCTTGGCGTCGACGGCCAACGTGGCCGACGGCGCCACCGCGGCGGCACGTCGAGAGATGCGGCGAAATTGGGCGGCGCGTCGGGGGTCGTCGTCACGGATGCAATGATTCCATACGTGCCCGATACCCCCGACATCATCATTCCCGCCGAGCTCAGGCCCACCGACGGCCGCTTCGGTTCCGGACCGTCCAAGGTCCGACCCGAGCAGGTCACCGCGCTGGCGGAGGTCGCGACCACGTACTTGGGGACCAGCCATCGCCAGAGGACGGTCAAGGCACAGGTGGGGCGCGTTCGCAGCGGGTTCCGGGACCTGTTCTCGCTGCCCGAGGGGTACGAGGTCGTGCTCGGCAACGGCGGCACGACCTGCTTCTGGGATGCCGCCACGTTCGGCCTGATTGAGGCGCAGAGCCAGCACCTCAGCTTCGGTGAGTTCTCCTCGAAGTTCGCCTCCTGCGCCGCCACGGCTCCCCACCTCAAGGACCCCCAGATCATTGAGTCGGAGGTGGGGACCCACCCTCTCCCCCTGGCCGACGCCTCCGTCGATCTCTACGCCCTCACTCACAACGAGACCTCCACCGGGGTGGCCATGCCCATCCGCCGCCCCGAGGGAGCGGCCCTCCCCGCAGACGGGGGCGGCCTGGTGGCCGTGGACGGCACGTCGGGTGCCGGTGGCCTGCGGGTCGACGCCACCGAGTTCGACGCCTACTACCTCGCCCCCCAGAAGTGCTTCGCCAGCGACGGCGGGCTGTGGATCGCGCTCATGTCGCCGGCGGCGCTGGAACGGGTCGAGCGGATCGTCTCCTCGGGGCGCTGGATCCCCACCTTCCTGGACCTCAAGACGGCCGTGGACAACTCGGTGCTGGACCAGACCTACAACACGCCTGCCCTCGCCACCATCTACCTGCTGGCCGAGCAGCTCGACTGGATGAACGCCAACGGCGGCCTGGAGTGGACGGCGTCACGCTGCGATCGCTCGGCCGACATCCTCTACACCTGGGCCGAGCAGTCCGACTTCGCCCGTCCGTTCGTCCAGAACCCGCTGCAGCGCAGCCACGTGGTGGGCACCATCGACTTCGTCGACGCCGTCGACGCGGCGGCCGTGGCGGCGGTGCTGCGGGCCAACGGCATCGTGGACACCGAGCCGTACCGCAAACTCGGCCGGAATCAGCTCCGCATCGCCATGTTCCCCGCCATTGAGCCCGACGATGTCGCCTCGCTGTGTGCCTGCATCAACCACGTGGTGGGCGCGCTGGCGTAGCGCCCGCCGCCGGGCCGGCTGTGCGGAGCCGCCGGAGCGGCGGCAGGGTGGGCGGCGGCTGCTGCCGAGGCGGCAGCTCGGCCAAGAGCTCGGCCGTGGCCGCGGTGACGACGCTGACCGCACGCTCGAACGCGTCCAGCGTCCGCTCCGAGGTGGCCTGCACGCCGCTGACCTTGCGGACGTACTGTCGGGCCGCCGCCTCTATCTCCTCAGGCGTGGCCTCCGGCTGGAGACCCCTGAGGGTGGTGATGTTTCGGCACATGCCTTGCTCCTCTGTCGATGATCCTTGTCGGCGACCGTGATACAACCGTTTCTTAGGCTGTCGGTATGCAGTCTTCCGGTATGCAGTCTTCCAGCGTCGTGCAGAGGCAGGTCCACGCAGAGCTTTCGGGCGTGGTCCGCACCATCCAGCGGCTGGTCCGGAACTCCTCCCCGGGCTCGGTCTCCGGTGAGGAGGCGCGATCCCTGGTCGACCTCTTCGCGCAGGTCGAGCGGGCAGCCGCATCGGGCATCGCCCTCTTCTCTCCGGTCGTGGTCGAGACCGGCTCCTACGCCAAGGCCGGTCACGGGTCGGCGGCGGAGTGGCTGGGTGCCGTCTCGGGCTCCTCGGCGGGAGTAGCCAGGTCGAGGCTGGCCGCCGCCGGGCGGGCCGCCGCCGATCCGGCCCTCACCGGGGCCCTCCACGAAGGCGACCTCTCGGCGGCGCAGCTGAAGCTGGTGAGCGAGACGGCGGCGGCGGGCGGCGCGGCTGGAACCCTCTTGGACCTGAGCGCCCAGGGGGCGTCGCACCGTGAGCTCAGCGCCGCAGCCGCCCGTCTGCGGGCCGCCGCGCGCAGCCGCGAGAGCGAGCACGCCCGGCGGGCCCGTGTCCACGTGTGCCGCCACCTTCGATGGCACCAGCGTCCCGGTGGGGGCATCGGGGGCGAGTTCCTCTGCGACGAGGTCGCCTGGGCCAAGGTGGCCCCCCGACTCGAAGCCGATGCCAAGCGACGCTGGAAGGCCCGCAAGGGCGAGCCTCTCGACGCCCACCGGCTCGACGCGTTGTTGGATCTCCTTGCCGGGCCAGGCGGCGCGGCCGGGCCAGGCGGTGCGGGCCGGCCCCACGCCCTGGTGATCGTGGATGCCGAAGCGTTGCGCCGGGGGTCGGTCCAGAGCGGCGAGCTCTGCGAGATAGAGGGAGTCGGCCCCGTCTCGGTCGAGGCGGCCACCGAGCTCCTGGGCGAGGGCGGGGTGCAGTTGCTGGTCCGGGACGGCGTCGACATCCGGACGGTGACCGGGACCACGCGGCATCCTCCGCAGCGGGTGGCTGCCGCGCTGATGGTCCGAGACCGCACATGCGCGGTAGAGGGATGCGGGAAACGGCAAGGGCTCGAGGCCGACCACTGCCGGGTCGACTTCGCTGACGGTGGTCCCACGTGTCTCGACAATCTCGCACGTTTGTGCCCCGAGCACCACGACCTCAAGACCTACGGCGGTTGGCGGTTGGAGGGGGCGCCGGGCCGATGGAGGTGGATCGCCCCCGCCCGACCGAAGAGCGCCCGCTACATCGCTGGGGCCCGGAAACTGGCGGCGGCGAAGGCAGCAGCGAGGGCCGGCCCTCAGTAGTCGAGCCCGCTTGCCCTTGTCCTGCGGACCGGTGGGGGTCAGCCTCCCGACGCGTCCTGCACCCGCGTCTTGCCGGCCGAGATGAAGGGCATCATGGCGCGCAGCTCCTGGCCGATCTTCTCAATGGGGTGCGCCTGGCCCTCCTTGCGCAGGGCTTCGAAGTTCGGGCGCCCGGCCTTGTTCTCGTCGATCCACTCCTCGGCGAAGGATCCGCTCTTGATCTCCTCGAGGATCCTCTGCATTTCGGCGCGCACCGCCGCGTTGATCACCCGAGGCCCCCGCGTCAGGTCGCCGTACTCGGCCGTGTCGGAGATGGAGTAGCGCATGCCGGCGATGCCCTGCTCGTACATGAGGTCGACGATGAGCTTCAGCTCGTGCAGGCACTCGAAGTACGCCGATTCGGGCTGGTAGCCGGCGTCGACCAGCGTCTCGAAGCCGGCGGTCACCAGTGCGGTCAACCCACCGCAGAGCACCACCTGCTCGCCGAACAGATCGGTCTCGGTCTCCTCGTCGAACGTCGTGTCGAGCACGCCGGCTCGGGTGGCCCCGATGGCGTGGGCGTAGGAGAGGGCCAGCTGGCGGGCCTTGCCGCTGGCGTCCTGGTGCACGGCGATCAGGGACGGAACCCCGCCCCCCTCCGCGTAGGTTCGGCGCACCAGGTGGCCCGGCCCTTTGGGCGCCACCATGGCCACGTCGACACCGGCCGGCGGGACGATCTGCCCGAAGCGGATGTTGAACCCGTGGGCGAACATGAGGCAGTCCCCCTCAGCGAGGTGGGGCGCGACGTGCTCGTCATAGGCCGCCTTCTGCTCGGTGTCGGGCAGCAGGATCATGATCACGTCGGCCTCGGCCGCCGCGTCGGCCAGCGAGGTGACCCTGAGTCCCGCTTCCTCCGCCTTGCGTCGGCTGCTCGACCCCTCGCGCAGCGCCACGCGCACGTCCACGCCCGACTCGAGCAGATTGAGCGCGTGCGCGTGCCCCTGCGATCCGTAGCCCAGGATGGCCACCTTTCGGCCGGCGATCAGGCTGGGGTCGGCATCGGATTCGTAGTACATGGTCGCCATATCGTGTGCTCTTTCTCTCGGTTTCTCTCGGTCCTCAGTGGCGGTCAAGCTTAGGCAGGGCGACCCGCCCCGTCCGCTGGAGCTCGACCACCGTGTACTGCTCCAACAGCCCCTCGAAGTCGTCGATCTTCTCGGGACGGCCGGCCAGCATGACGGTGAGCCGGTCCGAGCCGACGCTGACCACCTCGCCCCCGAAGACGTCGACCAGCTGAATGACCTGCGAGCGCTCGGTGGGCCCGACGTCCACGGTGACGAGGAGCAGCTCGCGCTCGACCGCTTGGGACGGCGAGAGTTCGCCGATGGAGACCACGTTGACCAGCTTGTCCAGTTGCATGATCACCTGCTCGAGGGGCGCCGACTCCACGTCGACCACAATGGTGATACGGCTGAAGTGCTCGTTCTCATCGGTCGGGGCGACGGCCAGGGAGTAGATGTTGAAGCCGCGGCGGCTGAACAGTCCGGCCACCCGCGACAGGACACCGGCCTTGTTCTCGACCAGGACCGAGAGGATGTGGTGGCGGGGCTGGGCGGCCAACTGGGGCGGCGCCGGGCTCACCGGGCCGGCGCCGCCTGGTCGGGGTGGACCACGATGTCGTCGTTTGACTGACCGGCGGCCACCATCGGGAACACCTTCTCGAAGGCGTCCGTGCGAAAGTCGACCACCACCGGCCTGTCGTCGATGGAGTTGGCCTTCTCAATGGCCGGGGCCACATCTTCGGGGGACTCTGCCCGGATGCCCACGCATCCCATGGCTTCGGCCCACTTCACGTAGTCGGGAAGATCGGGCGAGAGGTACACCTCGGAGTAGCGCTCCTCGTAGAACATCTCCTGCCACTGGCGCACCATGCCCAGGTAGGCGTTGTTCAAGATGGCGATCTTCACGGGGATCTGCTCCGCCGTGGCGGTGACCAGCTCCTGCGCCGTCATCTGGAAGCAGCCATCGCCGTCAATGGCCCACACCGTCCGGTCCGGACGCCCCACCTTGGCGCCGATGGACGCCGGGACGGCGAAGCCCATCGTTCCCGCACCCCCGGAGTTGACCCAGGTGTACGGGTGGTCGAACTGCCAGTATTGCGATGCCCACATCTGGTGCTGGCCGACGCCGGCCACCACGATGGTGTCGGAAGGCGCGGCGTCGCGGAGCTGCTCCACCACCATCTGGGGCTTTATGGGGCCCCCTTCGGTGCGGTCGTAGTAGAGGGGGAACCGTTCCTGCCACTCGTGGATCCGCGCCCACCAGGGCTCGAGGTCCGCGGCGTCGGCTGCCGCGTCGGCGTCGGCGCTGGCGTCCAGGGCCGACAGAAGTTCACCGATCACCAGCCGGCAGTCGCCGGCGATCCCCACATCGGGCGTGCGGACCTTGCCCAGCTCGGCCGGGTCGATGTCGACGTGGATGATCTTGGCCTCCGGCGCGAACGCGCTGATCTTGCCGGTGACCCGGTCGTCGAACCGCGCGCCCAGACTGATGAGCAGATCGCTGCGCTGCATGGCGGTCACCGCGGTGTAGTGGCCGTGCATGCCGGGCATACCCAGGCTCTGGGGATGCGAGTCGGGGAAGGCGCCCCGGGCCATCAGGGTGGTGACCACCGGGATCCCGGTCCGCTCGGCCAGGACACGCAGCGCTTCGGCCGCCCGGGCCTTCAGGACTCCGCCCCCGACGTAGAGAACCGGGCGATGGGCGGCGCGGATCAGGTCGGCCGCCCGGCGCACGAGCGCCGGGTCGCCCTCGGTCACCGGGTGGTAGCCCGGAAGGTCGAGCTCGTCGACCGACGACGGCCAGTACCACTCCATGGTGGCGTTGGCGATGTCCTTGGGAAGGTCGATGAGCACGGGCCCCGGTCGTCCCGTGGTGGCCACATGGAAGGCGGCGGCCACCACGCGGGGGATGTCGTCGACATCCTTGATCAGCCAGTTGTGCTTGGTGATGCCCATGGTGACGCCGGTGATGTCGCACTCTTGAAAGGCGTCGGTTCCGATGGAGCCCGTCGCCACCTGGCCCGAGACCACGACCAGCGGCGTCGAGTCCATGTAGGCGTTGGCCAGTGGGGTGACGATGTTGGTGGCCCCGGGCCCGCTGGTCACCATGGCCACCCCGGGCTTGCCGGTGACCGCGGCGTAGCCCTCGGCCATGTGGCCGGCGCCCTGCTCGTGCCGGACGAGAATGTGTCGGATGGACGAGTCGATGATCGGGTCGTACACGGGCAGGATGGCCCCGCCGGGCAAGCCGAACATCACGTCGACACCCTGCATCTCGAGGCTCTTGATGAGCGCCTGTGCTCCGGTGAGTTGCATTCGTTGCTTCCTCTGTCTCTCTTGTGTCTCTTTTGTTCTCTCTGAATCGGTCCGGAAAATGAAACGACCCCCCGTTCGGGAGGTCGAAAGGCGCGCGCTGCAGTGTGGGCGCGCGCCTACGTTACGAGTACCAGAATCCGGGGCTGCCGACGGCTCGCGCTCTGCATGGGCGCCCATTGTGGCACGCGGCCGACCCGCCGACAACCCAGCCTAGCTAGGCCCGGGTGACCGCCCCCGTCTCGGCCCCCGAAACCAGGCGGGCGAACTTGGCCAGCACGCCCGAGGTGTAGAGGGGCTGGAACTCCTTGAGCTCGCCCGCCCGCTTTGCCAGCTCCACGTCGCCAATCAGAAGGTCGATGGTGTGACTGGCGACGTCGACCACGATGCGGTCACCGTCGCGAACCAGCGCGATGGGTCCGCCGTCGACCGCTTCGGGGGACACGTGGCCGATGCAGAACCCGTGCGTCCCCCCGCTGAACCGACCGTCGGTGACCAGGGCGCAGTCGGCGCCCCGTCCGGCGCCCTTCATGGCGCCGGTGACGGCCAGCATCTCCCGCATCCCCGGGCCGCCCTTGGGGCCCTCGTAGCGGATGACGACGACCGTGTTGGGCGCGATGGAGCCCGCCAGTATGGCCTCCATGGCCGCCATCTCGCCGTCGAAGACCCGGGCCGTGCCGTCGAACCGGGTGGCGTCGAGCCCGGCCACCTTGACCACCGATCCCTTGGGCGCCAGCGTCCCGGTGAGGATGGCGATACCCCCGTCGGCGTGCAGGGGATCGCCGAGGCGGTGGATGACCTCACCGTCGGGCGCGGGAGGGTCCAGGGCCGACAGGTTCTCGGCCACCGACCTGCCGGTGACCGTGAGGCAGTCCCCGTGCAGCAGACCCGCCTCGAGCAGCTCCCGCATGACCACCGGGACACCACCCACCCGATCGATGTCGAACATGTGGTACTTGCCGTGCGGCTTGGTGTCGGCCAGGTGGGGCACCCGGGCGGCCACCTTGTTGAAGTCGTCCAGCTCCAGATCGACCCGGGCCTCGTAGGCGATGGCCAGCAGGTGCAGCACCGCGTTGGTGGACCCGCCGAGCGCCATGACCACGGCGATGGCGTTCTCGAATGCCTCCTTGGTCATGATGTGCCGCGGCCGGATCCCCGCCTCCAGTAGATGGACGACGGCCAGGCCCGACTGGTAGGCAAAGTCGTCCCTCCGCCGATCGACGGCGGGAGCCGAGGCGCTACCGGGCAGCGACATCCCCAGCGCCTCCCCGACCGACGCCATGGTGTTGGCGGTGAACATGCCGGCACACGAGCCCTCGGTCGGGCAGGCGTTGCGCTCAATGAGCGAGAGCTCCTCGTCGCTGAGCGCATCCACCGCGTGCGCGCCAACCGCCTCGAAGACGCTCACGACGTCGAGCGCCCGGTCCCCGAGTCGGCCGGGCATGATGGAGCCACCGTAGAGGAACACGCTCGGGAGGTTGACGCGTGCCGCCGCCATGAGCATTCCGGGCAGTGACTTGTCGCACCCGGCGAAGGTCAGCAGCCCGTCGAACCGCTCGGCGTGCATGACGGTCTCCACCGAGTCGGCGATGACCTCACGGCTGACGAGCGAGGCGCGCATCCCCTCGTGTCCCATGGAGATGCCGTCGGACACGGCGATGGTGACGAACTCGAAGGGGAATCCCCCGGCATCGCGCACGCCGTCCTTGGAGCGCTTGGCCAGGCGGTCGAGCGGCAGGTTGCAGGGCGTGACCTCGTTCCAGCTGCTGGCCACGCCGATCTGCGGCTTGTCCCAGTCGCTGTCGGTCATGCCGACGGCCCGCAGCATGGCCCGCGCCGGCGCCCGCGTGGCGCCCTCGGTCACCTGGTAGCTGCGCGGCTTGACTCCCTCTCGCTCACCTTGGACGTCGCTCATGTCGGAGAAGCTTACGGCCGGCCCCCGCCCTCCCGTCTCCGCCGGAGCTCGGCCGCCACCTCCTTGCCGTTGGCCCTGCCCGATGTCGCCTTCATGACCTCCCCGGTGAAGAACCCGGTCAACTTGTCGTCCCCCTCGACGTAGCGCTTCCACACGGCGGGGTGCGCGGCGATCGCGTCGGCCACCACGGCGGCCAGGGTGTCGGCGGCCAGGGCCTCGAAGCCCATCTCCCGGGCCAATGCGGCGGGATCGCCTCCGCCGCGTTCCACCAGAGCGTGGAGCACCGCCTTTGACTGGGTGGCCGTCAGCTCGCCGCTGCCCTCCTTCACGAGCAGCGCGGAGAAGGACTCTGCCGGCAGCGCGGTCCCCGCCTCCCCCTCGGCCGCCAGCTCGTTGGCCGCCCGGGCCAGGGCCAGCGGCGCCGGAGCGCCGATGGCGATGGCGGCCCTCACCAGCGGATCCAGCCCGAGATCGACCACGGCCCGGACCTGGTCGGCCGCGGCGTCGCCCACCGAACCGCCGAGCAGCTCCACCAGCTCGGCCCGGCGATCGGCCGGCATGGGGCCCAGGCCGGCACGCACCCGCTCCTGCCACAGCGCGCCGGGGACCAGGGGGACCAGATCGGGCTCGGGGAAGTAGCGGTAGTCGTTCGCCTCCTCCTTGGACCGCATCGACTCCGTGCGACCCGCCGCTTCGTCCCAGTGCCGCGTCTCTTGGTGTACCGGCTCGCCGGCCGCGATGAGCGCCCTCTGGCGGGCCGCCTCGTAGTCGATGGCCCGCCCCAACGAGCGGAGGGAGTTGAGGTTCTTGATCTCACAACGCGTGCCGAACCCCGCCGCGCCGAGCGGCCGGACCGAGACGTTGGCGTCGAACCGCATCGACCCTTCCTCCAGCCGCCCGTCGGAGGCCCCGGTCGCCACCAGGATCCCCCGCAACTCCGAGGCGTACTCGCGGGCCTGGGCGGCTGAGCGGACGTCGGGCTCGCTCACGATCTCGACCAGCGGCACGCCCGAGCGGTTGTAGTCGACCAGGGCGTGGCGGGCGGAGCCGATGCGGCCGCCGTCCCCCACATGGGTCAGCTTCCCGGTGTCCTCTTCGAGGTGGGCCCTCGTCACGCCGACCCGTGAGCCCCCGGGCAGCTCCAGCCAGCCGGCCACGTTTATGGGCTCGTCGTACTGGCTTATCTGATAGTCCTTCGCCTGGTCGGGATAGAAGTAGTTCTTGCGGGCGAAGCTCGAGGCGCGGATCTCGCAGTGCAGAGCCGCCCCGATCCGCATCGCCAGCTCGACGGCGTGCTCGTTGAGCACCGGCAACGACCCGGGCAGGCCGAGGCAGACCGGGCACACGTTGGTGTTCGGCTCGTCCCCGAACGCGTTCCGGCACCCGCAGAAGAGCTTGGTCCTGGTGGCCAGCTCGCAGTGCACCTCGAGACCGATGACGGTCTCCCAGGCATCGGCCGTCATGGCGTCGGCTCCGGGGCGGCGGCCTCCAGCGCGCCGGCCACCCGGAAGAGCAACCCCTCCCCCAGGGCCGGCGCGAGGATCTGCACCCCGACGGGAAGGCCATCGGCCCCCGTGCCGAACGGTACGGAGAGGGCGGGATGCCCGGCCAGGTTGGACGGGATCGTGCAGACGTCGTTCATGTACATGGCCATCGGGTCGTCCACCTTGGCGCCCAGGGCGAACGCCGTGGTCGGGGCGGTGGCGCCCAGCAAGACGTCGACCGAGGAGTAGGCCCGGTCGAAGGCCTGGACGACCAGTGTGCGGACCCGCTGGGCCTGCGCGTAGTAGGCGTCGTAGTACCCGGCCGACAGAGCGTAGGTCCCCAGCATGATCCGGCGCTTGACCTCCGCCCCGAAGCCCGCCGTCCGCGTCGCCGTGTTCATGGCCGCCGCGTCCTCCGCCTCCACCCGCAGCCCGTAGCGCACTCCGTCGTAACGAGCCAGGTTGGACGAGGCTTCGGCCGGCGCGATCAAGTAGTAGGCCGACAGGCCGTAGGCGAACTCGGGCATCCTGATCTCGTCGACCTTCGCCCCGGCCGCCGACAGCGCCTCGGCCGCCTGGTAGACCCGGGCCGCCACGTCGGGAGCGCAACCCTCTATGAGCTCGGGGCACAGCCCCACGCGCACGTCATCGGCCCCGGCGTGCACGGCATGGAGCGTCGGGGCGGATCCGCCCGGCAGCGAGGTGCTGTCGCAGGGGTCGTGCCCGGCCACGGCGTCGAAGAGCAGGGCGGCGTCCTCGACGTTGGCGGCGAAGGGACCGATCTGGTCGAGGGAGCTGGCGAACGCCACCAGCCCGTAGCGCGAGACGCTGCCGTAGGTAGGCTTCAGACCGACCACGCCGCAGAGGGCCGCCGGCTGGCGGATGGATCCGCCGGTGTCCGAGCCCAGACCGAGCGGCGTGAACCCGGCTGCCACCGCAGCGGCGGAGCCGCCGCTGCTCCCCCCGGGCACCCGGTCGAGCCTTCGGGGATTGCGGGTCGGCCCGAACGCCGAGTTCTCCGTCGAGCTCCCCATGGCGAACTCGTCCATGTTCGTCTTGCCCAGGGCGATGGCGCCTGCGGCCCGCAGGAGCTCCACCACGGTGGCGTCGTAGGGGGGGCGCCAACCTTCGAGGATCCTCGACCCGCACGTGGTGGCGATCCCCCGCGTGCACAGGTTGTCCTTCAGGGCGACAGGCACACCGGCCAGCGGGCCGGGATCGCGCCCCAGGGCCACCAGGGCGTCGACCGCATCGGCCTGGGCCAGCGCCTCGTCCCCCAGGACCGTCAGGAAGGCGTGCACCTCGCCGTCGCGCGCCGCCACGGCCGCCAGCGCCTCCTCGGTTGCGGTGCGGGCCGAACGCTCCCCAGCCCGTACCGCGCGCGGCCAGCTCCCGAGCGCTCATGGCGCTTCGCCGCCGATGCGGGGCACGCGGAAACGATCGTCCTCCACCGACGGTGCGGCGGCCAGCACCTCGCTGCGGTCGAGGCTCGGCCGGGGGTCGTCGGCCCGCAGGACGTTCACCACCGGCAGCGGATGTGCCGTGGGCGCCAGGTGGGCCAGGTCGAGGGCGGCCACGTCCGCGGCGTGCTCGAGCACCGTACGCAGCTGGGCGGTGTAGAGGTCGACCTCTTGCGCGCTGAGCGACAGGCGAGCCAGGCGGGCTACGTGGACCACATCTTCCCGGCTCAGCGGTCGGGGCTCCTCCGAGCCGCTCATGCCCCCGCTCGGGCCAACCGGCGGGCGACGAAGGCCACGGTGCGCGCCTCGATCTCGTCCTTGTCGTAGTCGAGGGTGGCCACGTGGTAGCTGCGCTCCAGCCGGACGCGTTCCACCGGGCCCGCCACGCCCTCGGCGAGGCGATCACCCGACACGGGGTCGACCACGTGATCCACGATGCTCGAGAAGAGCAGGACGGGGCAGCTGATCGACCCCAGCCCCCGCTCGACCGCTGCCGCGGCGTCGAACAGCGAGCGTGCCGGGCGGAGGGGCAGCTCGCCGTAGGCCGACTCGCGGGCCCCCTCCAGCGCGATGTCCGAGCCCACACCGGGGGCCAGCTCGTCTCCCGCCTCGATGAGCGAGTCGATGAAGGCCACCGTGTCCGCTTCGGGCGGCACCACGAGGGGGTTGACCAGGATCAGGGCGGCTATCTCGGGGTGCCGCTCGGCGAGCCACAGACTCAGCGTGCCTCCCATCGAAAGTCCCACGGCCACCACCGACGTGCACCGGGCCGCCAGCTCGACGTACGCCGATTCGGCGGCGGTCGACCAGTCGTCCCAGCCGGTGGGCACCAGGTCCGCCACGTCGGTGCCGTGGCCGGGAAGGAGCGGGAGCTCTACGGTGAGCCCGGCGGCGGCCAGGGCCGACGCCAGCCCGCGGATCGACTGCGGATTGCCCGTGAAGCCGTGCAGGACCAGCGCGCCGCGCTGGTCGCCGACGGCGGAATACGGCTCAGCGCCAGGGAGAATGGGAGCGGTCACGCGTAGCCATGCTACCGGCGGGCCGACTAACGTTCCGCCGACCGAGGAGCGACGAAGGAGCATCTTCATGCCGTACCCGTTCTTGAGCAACGAGTGGTTGGAAGAGGCCCGCCACATCCGTTCGGAGTACGAGGGAAAGGACACGTCCATCCCCCACGCGGTGCGGATGAACCTGGTCGTCACGAGCGTGCCGTTCGGCAGCACGGACATCGACGCCCATCTGGACACGTCGGGGAACGAGCTCGAGCTCGACACCGGTCACCTCGAGAACCCCGACCTCAAGATCACGGTCGAGTATGAGACCGCCAAGGCCATCCTGGTGGAGGGCAATCCCCAGGCCGGCCTGCAGGCGCTCATGGCGGGCAAGATCAGGGTCGAAGGGGACATGACCAAGCTGATGGCCCTCCAGACCGCTCCCCCCGGGGCCGGCTCCGCGGCCGCCGAGATGGCCGTCCGCCTGAAGGAGATCACCGAGTAGGCAGGGCGTCAGCGGAAGCGCCGGGACCACCAGCCGGGGTCCCGCCCGTGGGCGTGGAAGTGGTCGGGGATCTGGCGCATGACCCGGTCGATCGACCACCCGCCGGCGCCGAAGCGGGCGTCCGCCACCAGGCTGAGCTGGTCGAGCATGTAGGCGACGGCGTCGTCGGGCGGCACCGGTCCGTGGTGCTTCCACACCACCATCGGAACGTCACACACCTCGCAGTCGGCCACCCAGCAGACGTCGTCCTCGTGGTGCCAGGGCGAGAGGTGCGCCGCCTCGCAGAGGTCGCAGCCCGCGCCGGTCACTGGGCCAGGATGGTGACCGAGGAGCCCAGGGTCACCGAGGTGCCTTCGCCGGGATCGGTCCCGACGACCGGTCCGGTCGGGTTCCCGTCGACGCCCGATACGGTGAGCCCGGCGGCCTGCAGGGCGGCGGTGGCCTGTGCCACGGTGTCGTCGAGGACGTTGGGCACCGGGATCATGGGGGGCCCGCTGGAGACGGTCACGACGACGGCCGACCCGTAGGGCGCCGGCTGACCGTCGAGGGGGTCGGTGCGGAGCACGTAACCCGCCGGCACCGTGGTCGAGGTGGCGTAGGTCTCGGTGGCCGTGAGCCCGACGGCCTGGAGGGCGGCCTGGGCTTCGTCGAACGTGTCCGCATTGGAGATGGTGGTGGGGACGTTCACCGGTGGGTGGCCCATGGACGGCACCAGGTCGATCGTCGATCCGTAGGGTGCGCTGGTCGGGTTCACCTGTGTCCCGTAGGACCAGGAGATCAGCTGGGCGTTGGGCACGGTGGGGCTGTACTGGGCCGTGACACACGCCCCGACCAGGTGGTCGTTCTTGAGGGCCGCGATCGCCTGTGCGCAGGTCATGGCGGTGAGAGACGGCACCGCCACCGGGGGTGGGCCCAGGGAGAGCACGACCGAGAGCTTCGAGCCCTGCTTGAGTGTCACGCCGCGCCGGGGGGTCGGTCTCTGGCTCACGACGGACCCGCGGGGTACCACGATGGACGTGACCCCGCTCCCGACGCGCACCGTGAAGTGGTCAGCGGCCGCCGCCGACCTGGCCTGGGCGAGCGTCAAGCCGGCCAGGGGCGGGATCGGATGGGAGGGGGTGAAGACCCGGTCGTGCACCACGATCAGCGCCCCGGCCGCCAGTGCGGCCACGAGGCCCACGACGCCGATGATCCACCACAGCTTCCGGCGGCTCTTGCGGCGGACCGCTATCACCGGACCACCCCCCGTGGTCCGTCGTGCGCCCGGCTCTGCGTCGAAGATCTCCCCCGGACCGGCCCTGGTGCCGACCGGGGTCGGATCGGGGCCCGAGCTCTTTCCCTTCCCCGCGATCGGTGCGATCTGCGTGAGCTCCGAGACGCCCGGGGCGTGGAATCCGTTCACCACCTCGGGTGCGACGTGTTCTGGCGGGTGCAGGGGCAGGGGGGCGGGAGCGGGAAGTGCGCTGGCCAACGCCCCCAGCCGCGCCGCGAAGCCTGCTGCGTCGAGCCGGGACGAAGCCTGGGGGGCGGCGGCCCGCGCCAGCACGTCGTCGAGGGGTCCGAGCGCCTCGTGCGGGGGGAGGGGGGACCCGACCCTCGCCGCCAGGGTACCCAACGTGGTGTCGGTCACGAAGGGAACCGTGCCCGAGAGCGCCTCGTACAGCACCAGGGCGAGCGAGTACACGTCGGCCCGGCCGTCGACCGGCTTGCCCTCGGCCGACTCCGGCGAGATGTAGCGGGCGGTTCCCACCATGGCCCCTGCAGGCTCGGTGTAGGCCGCCTCGGCCAGCGCCCGGGCCACTCCGAAGTCGGCCACCCGGACCCGTCCCTCCTCGTCGAAGAGCAGGTTCGCCGGCTTGATGTCCCGGTGCACCAGCCCCCGGGCATGCGCATAGGCCAGCCCCTGGGCGACCTCGGTGCCCAGGTGGGCCGCCTGGGAGTGGCTGAGGCGGACACCCCGGTCCAGCAGGTCGCGCAGCGATCCGCCGCCCAGGTACTCCAGCACGAGGTACGGGCCGTCGGTGTCCTCGCCCCAGTCGAAGACCCGCAGCACGTGGGGGTGGTTCAGCGACGCCACCGAGCGCGCCTCGGCCCCGAAGCGCTTCAGGAACGCTTCGTCGCTGGCCAGCGCTGGTTGAAGGACCTTTACGGCGACATGGCGCTGCAAGGACACGTCTTCGGCCAGGAAGACGTGTGCCGAAGCGCCAGTGCCCAAAGCGGAGAGCAGCCGGTACCGCTTCCCAAGGACCCGGCCGATGGAATCAGATATGAGGGGCATCGGGCATCTGTAGGCTACCGATCTCTTGGGCACCGTCGGTGGACACCCCCGCCCTCAATCCGGGATCTCCCCCTTTTCCAGCAAGGACGCAAAGCGCTCGGCCGGCACGACGGGGATGCCTAGGTCGTCGGCCTTCTTGAGCTTGCTCGCACCGGGGGCGTCACCGACTACCAGCGCCCAGGTCTTCCCCGACACGCTCGACGGGGACTTTCCCCCCCGAGCGGTGATCGCCTCCTCGGCCTCCTCCCTGGTGTAGCCGGGCACCGTGCCGGTCACCACGACGGCCAAGCCCTCCAGGGTCTGCGGTTGGCCCGTTCCGGCATCGACGCCCGGGCCCGCTCGCCCCTCGCCCGTCCCCGGCTCCTCGGTCGCCACCCCGGCCGCCCGCAGCCGCTCCACCACGGTCTGGTTGGTGGGCACGGCCAGGAATTCGGCCAGGCTGGCGGCGATGACCGGTCCGATCCCCTCCACTGCGGCCAGCTGCGCGGCCTCGGCCGCCATGATGGCGTCGAGGGTGCCGAAGGCACGGGCCACCGCCCGGGCCCCCGTCGGCCCGAGGTGGCGGATGCCCAGCGCGACAAGGAGCCGGCTCAGCGGCTGGCGCGTCGAGGCCGCGACGCTGGCCACGAGGTTGGAGGCGGACAGCGTGGCGAAGCGCTCCAGCGCGGCGAGCTGCGGGGCCTCCAGGTCGTAGAGGTCGGCCGGGTCGGCGATGAGCCCGGCCCCCACGAGCTGGATCACCCGCTCCTCTCCCAGGCCCTCTATGTCCATGGCCGAGCGGGAGGCGTAGTGGGCGATGCGCTGCACGCGCTGGGCCGGACACTCCATGTTGGTGCAGTAGGTGTCGCTCTCGCCCGGCAACCGCACGAGGGGCATGGCGCAGGACGGGCACGCTTGGGGGAACTTCCACTTGGGCCGGCGGCGGCGGGGCGCAGCGGGGCCCCTCGGCACCGGTCCGACCACCTCGGGGATGACGTCGCCCGCCTTGCGCACGATGACCAGGTCGCCCGGCCGGACGTCTTTGGCCTCGACCTGGTCCTCGTTGTGCAACGTCGCCACCCGCACGGTGGAGCCGCCGACGAAGACGGGCTCGAGCCGGGCGAAGGGCGTGGCCCGCCCGGTGCGTCCGATCGACACCTCAATGCTCAGCAGCCTGGTGGTCCGCTCTTCGGGGGGGAACTTGAAGGCGATGGCCCAGCGTGGGGCCCGCGACGTGGCGCCCAGGCGTTGGTGGAGGCCGAGGTCGTCCACCTTGGTCACCACCCCGTCGATCTCGTAGGGCAGGTCGTGCCGCGCCGCCGCCATCTCCACACAGCGCGCGACCACGGCGTCAACCCCCGAGACGATCCGGGCGTCGGGGGTGACCGGGAAGCCGGCCCGCTCCAGCAGCGCCAGGGTGGCCCACTGCGTCCGTGCCGGCCACTCCCTCCCGGCAGCCATCCCCTCCACCTCCCCCACCTGGTAGGCCCAGAACGACAGCGGGCGGGTGGCGGTGACGGCCGGGTCCTTCTGGCGCAGGGCGCCCGCCGCCGCGTTGCGCGGATTCACGAACGGCTTCAGCCCCGCCGCCGTCTGGCGCTCGTTCATGGCGGCGAAGTCGGCCAGCGGCAGGTAGATCTCGCCCCGGATCTCGAGCAGGCGGGGGTAGGGACCCTCCTTCGCATGGAGCCGGTGGGGGACGCTCTTGATCGTCCGCACGTTGGCCGTCACGTCCTCGCCGATCACCCCGTCCCCCCGAGTGGCCCCCCGGACCAGCCGGCCCTCCTCGTAGGTCAGCGACATGGCCACGCCGTCGACCTTGGGCTCGCACGAGAAGGCGAGGCGCTCGGGGTCCAGCTCGGGGATCTGGCGGCGCAGCCGCTCGGCCCAGGCCCGCACCTCCGCCTCCTCGAAGGCGTTGTCCAGGCTCATCATGGGCACCCGGTGCCGGACCGCCTGGAACAGACCGAGCGGCGCAGCTCCGACGGTCTGGGTCGGCGAGTCGGCGGTTACGAGCGAGGGGTCGGCGGCCTCGATCGCCCTCAGCTCGCGCACGAGGAGGTCGTACTCGGAATCGGGGATCTCGGGCGCGTCGAGCGCGTGGTACCGCTCGTTGTGGTACTCGATCAGCCGGCGCAGCTCGTCCGCCCGCTCCACCATGATCAGGCCGCGATGCCCGCGCCGACGACCGTGTCCGGATCGCCGACGTCGTACAGGGCGACCGTCTGACCCGGGGCGACGGGCCGTTGGGGTGCGTCGAACCGGACGACCAGCGAGTCGTCCACATCGGCCACGGCACACGCGGCCGGGCGGCCGTGCGCGCTGACCTGGGCCACGGCGCGGTCCCCGTGCTGCAGGGCCTGGTCGACCCAGGTGAGGGTGGCACGGGGCAGGACCACGGAGGTGATGACGGCCTCGGCGGCGCTCCCGACCGTGACCCGGCGGCCCGGCACGTCGACGGCCACCACGTAGTGGCGCCCACCGTCGGTGCCGTGGCCCATGCCCCGCCGTTGACCGAGGGTCACCAGCTCCACCGCACCCACCGTCCCCACCGTCTCGCCGCTCCCGTCGACCACCTCGGCGGGGTGGAGCTCCACGCGGTCGGCGAGGAACCCTTCCCGTCCCTGCGCGCTGCCGATGAAGCACACGTCCTGGCTGTCCGGCTTGGCCGCCGTCCGCAGGCCCAGCCGGGCGGCGTGCGCGCGGACATCGGCCTTGGTCATCTCCCCCACCGGGAACATCACGCGGGCCAACTCGGACTGTCCCAGCATGGAGAGCACGTAGGACTGGTCCTTGGCGACGTCGGCACCCCGCCGGAGGCGGCGAGGGCCCTCACCGGTCACCCGCGCGTGATGGCCGGTGGCCAGGGCGTCGAACCCCAACCGGTCCGAGCGCTCCAAGAGCCGATCGAACTTGATCGCCCGGTTGCACTCGATGCACGGGTTCGGCGTGCGCCCCTGCACGTGCGCCCTGACGTAGGGGGCCACCACGTGGCGGTCGAACTCCTCGGTCAGGTTGAAGACGTGATGGTCGATGCCCAGCTGCTGCGCCACCCGCCGGGCGTCATCGACATCGGCCACCGAGCAGCATCCGGAGTCCGATGGACCGCCCCAGAGCTTGAGCGTCGCCCCGACGACGTCATGACCCTCCCGTACCAAGAGTGCGGCCGCGACAGACGAGTCGACCCCCCCTGACATGGCGACCAGCACTCGCACCCGACCAGTGTGCCACCGGTTCTCAGGAACCATGTCGCAGAGAGGTCACCACCCCGGGCACCACGGCCAGGGCACGATCGATGTCGGCGCCCGTGGTGTCGTGGCCCAGGGTGAAGCGGACGGCCCCGCGCGCCAGGGAGTCGGGCAGGCCCATGGCGGCGAGCACGTGGCTCGGCTCGAGGGCCCCGCTGGCGCAGGACGATCCCCCCGACGCGCACACTCCCCGCTCGCTGAGCGCCACCAGCAGCTCCTCACGCTCGACGCCGGCGAAGCACAGATGGAGGTGACCGGGCAGGGTCGCCACGCCGGCGGGCACCGTGCGGTGCGCGCCGGCGATCGCCGCAGCCAGCCCTCCTGCCAGCCGGTCGCGGAGCGCGCCGACCCGGCGGACCGCCTCGTCCCGCTCCTCGGCCGCCAGCCGCAACGCGGTGGCCAGACCGACCACCCCGGCGACGTCCTGGGTACCGCTGCGCCGCCCACGCTCCTGGCCTCCCCCGTGCTGATAGGCGACGAGCTCCGTCAAGGGGTGGACGGCCAGCACGCCGACCCCGACCGGTCCCCCCACCTTGTGGGCGCTCACTGCGACGAGGTCTGCTCCCGAGGCGGCGTCGGCCAGGCTCAGGTAGGGGGCCGCCTGCACCGCGTCGGTGAAGACGCGGGTGGTGTCGCTGCGCTCTCTCACCATGGCCGCGACATCGGCCACTGGCTGCACCACGCCGGTCTCGTTGTTGGCCAGCATCACCGCCACCAGTGCCGTGACGTCCTCCAACTGCTCGGCCAGCGCGTCCAGCTCGACCAGTCCGCACGCAGTGACGGGTACCTCCCGCCACGTCACCGGGGGGGACTGTGCCGCCGCCCGGCACGACTCCCGTACCGCCGGGTGCTCGACGGCCGAGCTCAATACCGAGGCGGGCCGACCCTGGTGCACCGCGGCGCCCAGCGTGCCGAACACGGCAAGGTTCGCCGACTCGGTGCCGCCCGAGGTGAAGACGATGTCGCCCGGCGACCTTCCCAACAGGCCCGCCACCTCGTCACGGGACTCCTCTAGGAGACGTCGCGCCCGCTGGGCGGGCCGGTGGCTCCCGGTCGGGTTGCCGAGCGGTTGGGACAGGGCGTCGGCCATGGCCCGGGCCACCTCGGGTCGTAGGGGTGTGGTCGCCCCGTGATCGAGATACGTGGATGGGCAACCACTCACGTGATCCATACGGTCTTGGCGTTGGTGAACTCCTTGAGCCCCAGCTCGGAGAGCTCACGCCCGAACCCCGACCGTTTGATCCCCCCGAAGGGCAGCTCGGGGGTCGAGGCCACCATGGCGTTGACGAAGAC
This sequence comes from uncultured Acidimicrobiaceae bacterium, assembly GCA_963779735.1. GTDB lineage: Bacteria > Actinomycetota > Acidimicrobiia > Acidimicrobiales > RAAP-2 > Bog-473. Next base: position 188,583 of record CAVZZJ010000004.1, on the reverse strand, counting down.
CGCGCCGGCCTCCAGCTCTTCGATGCACCGCCGCTGCTCCTCCTCGTCGCTCGTCCACACGCTCGATCCCAGCCCGAACGTGGTCGAGTTGGCCACCGCAATGGCCGCACTCAGATCGGGGACCCTCTCGACGATCGCCACCGGCCCGAAGAGCTCCTCTTGGGCCACCGCCATGTCGGGGGTGACGCCCGCGAGCACCGCTGGCTTGAGGTACCACCCCGGGCCGTCGATGGGCACACCGCCGTGCACCGTCGCGCCCTGGCTGCGGGCCTCTTCAATCTGCCCCAGCAGCTCCTCGCGCTGGGCCTCGGAGACGATGGGCCCGACCTGGGTCTGTGGATCGAACGGGTCACCCACGACGAGGGCGTCCATCGCCGCGGTGAAGCGCTCCAGGAACTCGTCGGCCACCGGATCGACGACGATGATCCGCTTGGCGGCGATGCACGACTGCCCGTTGTTCTGGATCCGTGCGGTCACCGCGGTCCGCACGGCGACCTCCAGATCGGCCGACTCCAGCACGATGAACGGGTCCGACCCGCCCAGCTCGAGCACGCTCTTCTTGAGGGCGTGACCGGCGGTGGAGGCCACCGACATGCCGGCCTGCTCGCTGCCGGTGATGGTCACGGCGGCGATCCGGGGATCCTCGATGATCGCCGCGATGTCCTTGCTGCCGACGAACAGGTTGGTCACCACTCCCGGTGGGAGCCCGGCCCGCAGAAAGGCGTCCTCCAGGAGCAGGGCGGTTTGCGGCACGTTCGACGCGTGCTTGACCAGGACGACGTTGCCCACCATGAGCGCCGGTGCGACGAAGCGGATGACCTGCCACAGCGGGAAGTTCCACGGCATGACGCCCAACACGGGCCCGATCGGCTGATAGTGCACGTAGGAGCGCGAGGCAGCCGTGGTGACCGGCTCGTCGGCGAGCAGCGACTCGGCGTGCTCGGCGAACCACCGCAGCGCCATGGCGCACTTGGATGCCTCGCCCCGGGCGGCGGCGAAGGTCTTGCCCATCTCCGTCGTGACGATGCGGGCCATCTCCGGCGCCTCACCCTCAAAGAGGTCCGCCGCATTGACCAGGTGCCGGGCCCGCTCCGCATAGGTGGTGGTGCGGTAGTCGGCGAAGGCGTCGACGGCCCGCTGCACGAGAGCCTCCACCTCGTCGGCGCTGTGGAGGTCGAAGGTCTTCTCGGTCTGACCGGTGGCGGGGTTGACGGTGGCGTAGGGCATGGCCAGATTCTTACCCAGTGGGGACCCGCCTCGTGCGACGATGTGGACCGATGCCACGCACCGACGCGGAGAGGGCGAGAGCGCTGGTGGCACGGGCCGGCCGGATCGTGGTCCTCACCGGAGCGGGCATCTCCACGGACTCGGGGATACCCGACTTCCGGGGGCCCAACGGGGTGTGGACGAAGGATCCCGCGGCCGAGAGGGCGGCCACCCTGGACGTGTACGTGAACGATCCCGAGGTGCGCCGCCGGGCATGGCAGAACCGCCTGTCCTCACCGCTGTGGGATGCGCAGCCCAACCCCGGGCACGCGGCGATCGTCGCCCTCGAGCGCTCGGGCCGCCTGGACACCTTGGTGACCCAGAACATCGACGGTCTCCACCAGAAGGCCGGCTCCGACCCCGCCCTGATCGTCGAGATCCACGGCAACTCCTCGGAGATCGTCTGCCTCCGCTGCGACCATCGCCAGCCGGCGTGGCCGGTCCACGAGCGCGTTCGGGCCGGCGAAGTCGATCCCGCATGCCAGGACTGCGGAGGGATCTTGAAGTCGGCCACCATCAGCTTCGGACAGAGCCTCGTCGCCCACGATCTTCAGCGGGCCCAAACGGCCGCCGCCCGTTGCGACCTGCTCCTCGCCGTCGGCTCGACGCTCGCCATCTTCCCGGCTGCCGGGCTGGTACCCATCGCCGTCCACAACGGTGCGTCGGTGGTGATCGTCAACGGCGCGCCAACGGAGATGGACGCGCTGGCCGACGTGGTGGTCAACGGCTCCATCAGCGAGATCCTGCCCGCCCTGGTCGACGGATCGGCTATCCCTCCGTCTTGTTCTTCCGCCGGGGCTTGAGGGCGAACCACCAGATGCTGGCCATCGTTCCGAGAATGCCGACGGTGGCCGCCACCGGCTTCAGCACTTTTCGCGCACCTCTCGTCGGCATCGGTGCAGAGACTACTGCGCCGCCCGCCGCAGGTGGTGCTTCGCCCGCCTACTCGGCCAGGCTGGCCTCTGCCTCCAGCTCGATCTTGACCTTGTTGCCGACGACGACGCTGCCGTCGAGGAGGGAGTGGTTGAAGCTCACGCCGAACTCTCGCCGGTCGATCTCCGCCGTGGCCGAGAAGGCGACCACCGACTTGCCTTCCTGCATGGAGGGTCCCTCCCCGAGGTACTCCAGGTCGAACACCACCGGCTTGGTGACACCACGGACGGTCAGGTCGGTGGAGAGCTTCCACTCCGTGTCGGTCACCTTCTCGAGCCCCGTGCTCCTGATGGTGATGGTGGGGTAGTTCTCGGCGTCGAAGAAGTCGTTGGTCCGCAGATGGTCGTCACGCATGGACTGGTTGGTGTCGATGCTGGCCACCTTGGCCTCGGCTTCGAACGTGGACTCCTCGGGGTTCTCGGCCACGGTGAACGTGCCGGAGAACTCGGTGAACCGGCCCCGTACCTTGGTGCCGATCAGGTGGCGGGCGACGAAGCCGGCCTCGGCGTGCGCCGGGTCGACGATGTACGTGCCGGGCGTGGGCAGGGTGGTGGTGGAGCTGGCGGTGTCGGTGGACATTGGTGCCTCCTTACATGACGTTCCTGGGTTGTTGATTGATGTGATAGTATCTGAGTATACAGATACTTGTCAAGCAGATGCTACTTGCACAGATACTTTTCAGACAATAAATCAGGCCAATGAATAGGCACTGCTACCGGAGTTGAGGCAGAGTTAGGACATGATGAGGGGCGACCAGCGCAGCGACTACGACGACGGGGTGCGCCCCGCGCCCGACGGTGGCGGCTGCGGGGTCCTGGCGCAGATGGACGACGACCGGCTGCGGCTCATGGGCCTGCTCGTGCGCGCCCACCGTCGCCTCACCTTCCTGCTCGCAAGGGAGCTCGAGCAGGCCGTCGGCATCCCACTGATCTGGTTCGACGTCCTCATCCACATCGGCGGTGCGCCCGACGGCCGCTTGACCATGAGCGCGTTGAGCTCCGACGTGGCCCTGACCACCGGTGGTGTGACCCGGCTGGTGGACCGCATGGTGGACGCCGGGCTGGTGGCCCGCCAGAACTGCCCGTCGGACAGGCGCAGCGTCCACGTCGTGCTGACCGACACCGGTCACGCCACCCTGCGGCGCGCCATCGCGGCGCACATGGAGGGCATCGAACGCCATCTCTTTGCCCCGCTGGACGACTCGGAGCGTGCTGCCTTGGGCTCCACGCTCACCAAGCTCGTTCCTCCCGCCTGCTGAGCCTACGGCCCAGCCGCCGCCCTGCGGACCCAGGCCTTCGCATGAATCACACCCTCGTCGGTCTCGAGCTCGAGCGCCGTCCCTTCGCCCTCGCCCGGACCATCCACTATGGCGACCGCCAGCACCTCGCGGGCGATGAAGCCGAAGTGCCCGGCGATCATGTCCAGCCCCTCGAGATTGAGCACGATGCGGTCCGACACGTCCAACCCGCTGTTCTTGCGCAGATCCTGCACCAGGCGGACCACCTCGCGGGCGAGGCCGCGGTGGCGGAGGGAGTCGTCCAGCACGAGGTCGAGGGCCACCACCTCTCCCCCCTCACGTGAGACGGCGAACCCCTGCTGGCTCCGGACCCTGAGCTGCACGTCGTCGGCGCCGAGTTCGACCGGACCTCCGGGGAGGTCGAGCGTGATGGTCCGTCCGGCCTCCAGCGCCCCCGCTGCCTCGACGCCGTCCAGCGCGGCCAACGCCGGCTTGAGGTACTTCACCTGGTCTCGCAGGCGGGGGCCGAGCGTCTCGTAGTTGGCCACCAGCTCGAATTCGAGCACCTGGCCGAGCTCGTCGGTCACGTCGATCTCGTCGACGTTGAGCTCCTCGGCCACCATGTCGTGGAGGATCTCCGGCGCGTCCGCCGGCAGGAAGACGAGCGCCCGCGACAGTGGCTGGCGCACCTTGACCCCGGCCTCGCTGCGGGCGGCACGGCCGAGCGATGTAAGGCGCCGGGCCAGTGCCATCTGCGACTCGAGGTCGCGGTCGATCAGCCCGGGGTCGAGGTCGGGCCAGTCGGCCAGGTGCACCGAGTCCGTCTCGTCGGCCCCGCACAGCGCCCGCCACATGGAGTCGGCCACGAAGGGGCAGAACGGAGCCAGCAGGAGCGAGACGCGGATGAGCACCTCGTGCAACGTGGCCTGGGCGGCCAACGTGTCACTGGGCGGAGCGTCGGGATCGGTGCGCCAGAAACGGCGCCGGCTGCGCCGGACGTACCAGTTGGAGAGGTCCTCGACCAGGTCGCCCAGGGCGGTGGCGGCATCGAACGGCTCGTAGGCCTCCAGCGCGCTGGTGACGGTCGCACCGGTGCCGGCCAGCCGCGAGAGGATCCAGCGGTCGAGTGCACCACGGGCGCCTGCCGGTGGGACAGCGGCGTCGGCCGGATCGAAGTCGTTGAGCGACGCATAGGTGGTGAAGAAGCTGAAGGTGTTCCACAACTTGAGCAGCATGTCGCGCATGGCCGTGTCGATGGCCTCCAGGCTGGCTCGAGTCGGCGTCCACGGAGAGCCCTGGCTGAACATCCACCAGCGCAGCGCATCCGCGCCCCTGGTGTCGAGAATCGTCCAGGGGTCGATGGCATTCCCCAGGGACTTTGACATCTTGCGGCCGTCGGCGTCGATGATGTGGCCGAGGCACACCACGTGCCGGTACGGGCTCGCGCCGAACACGAGGGTGTTGACGGCGAGCAGGGAGTAGAACCAGCCGCGGGTCTGGTCGATCGCCTCGGAGATGAAGTCCGCCGGGAAGGAGAAGGCCCCCTCGGAGCCGGGCGCATGGGGGTAGCCCACCTGGGCGGCCGGCATCGACCCCGAGTCGAACCAGGCGTCGATGACGGGGGCTTCCCGGCGGCAGATGGCGTCCTCGTCACGCAGCCCGTCGGCGGCGCAGGTCGGGCAGTCGAACTCCACGTCGTCGATGACCGGCCGATGAGGATCGATGCCGGTGACGTCGCGGCCGCAGAGCTCGGAGAGCTCGGAGAGCGAACCGATGCAGTGCAGATGGCCGCGGCCGCACCGCCAGATGGGAAGCGGAGTGCCCCAGTAGCGGTCGCGGGAGAGCGCCCAGTCGACGTTGTTGGACAGCCACTCACCGAACCGGCCGTCGCGGATGTAGGCCGGGTGCCAGTCGACGGTGGCGTTCGCCGACAGCAGGTCGTCCTTGCGGGTCGAGGTGGCGATGTACCAGCTCGGTTTGCCCCAGTAGATGAGCGGGGTGCCGCACCTCCAACAGTGCGGGTAGGCATGCACGTAGGGATGGCGGCGGATGAGGAGGCCGGCGGCCTCAAGGCGATCGTTGATGGCGGTGTTGGAGGCCCGCACCTCCTGGCCGGCCAACCACGCGATCTCGCCGGTGAAGTGCCCGTCCGGCCCCACCGGGTTGAGTGAGGGCAGCCCGTTCTCTCGCCCGATCTGGCGGTCCACCTCCCCGAAGGCCGGAGCCTGGTGGACGAGCCCCGTCCCCTCCTCGGTGGTGACGTAGTCGGCGGGCACCACGCGCCAGCCGTCGGCTCCGGGCGGCGGCTCCAGGTCGTCGAAGGGGCGCCGGTAGCGCAGGCCCACCAGTGCCTTCCCGCTCATGCGCCGGGTGATGCGGGCGGACGCACCCTCCCCGAGCACCTGGTCGACCAGGTCCTCGGCCACGATGAGCCCGTCGACGGCGGCGTAGGTCAGGTTCGGGTTCACGGCCACGCCGGTGTTGGACAGCAACGTCCACGGGGTGGTGGTCCAGATCGCCAGGGCCGTGGCGTCACCGACGACCGCGGGATCGGGGTCGACGATTGGGAGCCGCACGTAGGCGGACTCGTCCTCCTCGTCGGTGTAGACGCCGGGCTGGCCCAGCTCGTGGCTGGACAGCGGGGTGCCGCAGCGCGGGCAGTAAGGGACGACCTTGAGGTCCTCGTAGAGGAGTCCCTGGTCGAAGAGTTGGCGAAGGTGCCACCAGACGGACTCAATGTAGGTCGGGCTCAGCGTCCAGTAGGCCGCGTCCGTATCGAGCCAGTACCCGATCCTCGTGGTCAACCGGGTGAACTCGCCGACGTAGGTATAGACGGACTCGCGGCAGAGCCGGACGAACTCGGCGATGCCGACCTGCTCCTCAATCTGCTTCTTGCCCGTGATGCCCAGCTGCCTCTCGACCTCGACCTCGACGGGGAGGCCGTGCGTGTCCCACCCGGCGCGGCGGCCCACGTACGCACCCCGCATGGCACGGAACCGGCAGAAGAGATCTTTGTACACACGGGCCCACACGTGATGGAGCCCGGGCCGGCCGTTGGCCGTGGGCGGGCCCTCGTAGAAGACCCACTTCGGCGCCCCGGCCCGCTGCTCCACCGAGCGTTCGAAGACGCGCTGCGCGGCCCAGCGGGCCAGTTCGGCCTGCTCGAGGGCGACGAAGTCAGTGTCGGGGGGGACGGGTGTGAACACGCGAGCTCAATGGTGATCGACGGGCCGGGGACCCGTGACGTGGAAAGACTAGAGGCTGCGGGCGACGCCGCGATGACCCGGAGCGCCTGGCGCCGTCTACGTTCAAGAGATGTCCCAGCAGGTTTCCAGCGGGTACGCGCCGGTCGACGGCGTCGACGTGTACTGCGTGGTGGTGTGCACGGTGGCCCTGGTCTCCTTCCCCTTCCGGCGCGACGGCTGGTTCCCCGAGGTGCTGGCCGGAAGATCAGATGGGCAGGACATGCGGCTGGCCGTCCTGCCCGGGCGCACGCACTACGACATCTTCGCTCGGATTGATCCCCCTCCGATTGATCCCTCACCCGACGGTGCGGCGGGAGAGGGCGTCGAGGCGATACCCGTCCATGTCGAGCAGGGAGCCGAGGACGACGTCGGCCAGCGAGAACGCCGGCTCGTTCTGCTCCCCGCGCTCGGGCACGGCGATGCAGGTCATGGACGCCGCCTTCGCCGCCAGCACCCCGGCCGGAGCGTCCTCCCAGACCAGGCAGCGACGGGGGGTGGCCCCGAGCTTGGCTGCCGTGGTGAGGAAGACGGCCGGGTGCGGCTTCCCCCACTGCTCGTCCTCGGCCGAGTGCACGAGCGCGAAGTGGTGGCGTAGGCCGAAGTGCTCCAGCGCGGTGTCGATGAGGCGGTACTGCGACGACGAGGCGACGGCGAGGGCCAGGTGACGCTCGGCGCACAGGGATATGGCGTGCTCGGCGCCCGGCTTGAGCTCGCCCTTCGAGAGGACCAGTGCGATGACCCGGTCGACGATCGTGACCGCCACCTCGGCCGGCGTCGGGCCCGCCCACGGGTACCGCGCATGCCAGTACTCGGTCACCTCGCCCACGAACATCCCCTTGGTGGTGCGGCAGCCGTCGCCCGACAGCGGCACGCCGAGGTCGCCGAGTATGTCGATCTCCGCCTCGTGCCAGAGGATCTCCGAGTCGATGAGCAGCCCGTCCATGTCGAAGATGGACGCGGCGAACCCGCTCAAGCGGCCAGCGAAGCCTCGATGGCGTCCACGATGGCCGGATCCTCGGGCTCGACCTGGGGACGGAAGCGCCCGATGACCTCGCCCGTGTTCGACACCAGGAACTTCTCGAAGTTCCAGGTGATATCGCCCGCCGTACCCTCCGCGTCGGGCGTCACGGTCAGCTCCTCGTAGAGGGGGTGGCGGTTCTCGCCGTTGACCTCTACCTTCTCGAACAGAGGGAAGCTCACGCCGTAGGTGGTGGAGCAGAACTGCTGAATCTCCTCCGGGGTGCCCGGCTCCTGCCCCATGAACTGGTTGCAGGGGAAGCCGAGCACCGAGAAGCCACGGTCGCCGTACATCTTCTGCAGGCGCTCGAGCCCCTCGTACTGCGGCGTCAGGCCGCACTTCGAGGCCACGTTGACGACGAGGAGGGTCTTGCCGGCGTAGTCGCCGAGCGATGCGTCGTCACCCTGGAGGGTATGGAGGGGGATGTCGTAAAGGGCCATCCGGCCGAGGATACCGGCCCCCGCGGGGTCACCGCTCTGCCTATGGTGATCACCATGCACGCCGTGGTGATCCGGGACGGTCAGCTGCACTGGGAGGAGCGGGACGATCCGGTGGCGGGCGACACCGAACTCCTCGTGGCCGTCCGTGGGGCGGGGATCAACGGAGCCGACATCATGCAGCGCGCCGGGCGCTACCCGGCTCCTCGGGATGCCCCGGCCGACATCCCGGGCATGGAGGTGGCCGGCGAGGTGGTGGCGGCGGGAGCACGGGTGACGCGGTACGCCCCCGGCGACCGGGTCATGTCCCTTCTGGGTGGGGGTGGGCAGGCCACCATGGCGGTGATCGACGAGTCCCATGCTCTGGCCGTCCCCGAGTCGCTGAGCTGGGCCGAAGCCGGGGGGTTCCCCGAGGTGTTCTCGACCGCCCACGACGCCCTGTTCACCCGGGCCGATCTGCGCACGGGGGAGCGTGTGCTGATCTCCGGTGCCGCCGGCGGGGTCGGCACTGCGGCGGTCCAGCTGGCCGCGGCCACCGGTGCGGGCGTGGTGGCCACGGTGCGCGACGCCACCAAGCACTCGGGGGTGATGGGACTCGGGGCCGGCGTGGTCGTCGACCCGGGCGAGGTGGAGGCGCACGGTCCCTACGATGTCGTGCTCGAGCTGGTTGGCGCCGCCAGCCTGGTCACCGTCCTCCCCCACCTGGCCATCGGCGCGCGCGTCGTGGTCATCGGTGTCGGCTCGGGAGCCAAGCTGGAGGTCAACCTGCTCCAGCTCATGGGCACGAGGGCCACCATCGGGGGCGCCACGCTGCGTAACCGGACCCGGCGGGAGAAGGCCAACGTCGCCGCCGCCGTATCGGCCCATGTGCTGCCCCTCCTGCGGGGCGGTCAGATCCGGGTGCCCGTCTGTGCCACCTTTCCCCTGCGCGAGGCCGGTGCGGCCTACGAGTCCTTCTCCGCCGGAGGGAAACTGGGAAAGATCGTGCTGGTGTCCTGAGCGTCCCTAGGCGATCAGCTCGGCCAGAGGGGTGAACGGCAGCCCATGGGCGGCGGCCACGGGCTCGTAGACGATCTGCCCGGACACCACGTTGACCCCTTCGCGCAGCGCCGGGTCGTGCCGGACTGCATCCGCCCACCCCTGTGAGGCGATGCCGAGGGTGTAGGGCAGGGTGGCGTTGGCCAGGGCGTGCGTCGAGGTGTGGGGCACGGCGCCGGGCATGTTGGCCACGCAGTAGAAGATCGACCCGTGGACCTCGAAGGTGGGATGCGAGTGGGTCGTCGGGCGGGTCGACTCGAAACAGCCGCCCTGATCGACCGAGATGTCCACCAGGACCGAGCCGACGCGCATCTGCTCCACCAGGGCGTCGGACACCAGGCGTGGGGCACGGGCGCCCACTACGAGGACCGCCCCTATGACGATGTCGGCGTCGATGCAGATCTCCTCTATGGCATGTTGGGACGACGCCACGGTCTCGAGCGCCCCGCGGAAGTGGTGGTCGACCTGGCGCAGCCGGTCGAGATTCCGGTCGAGCACGTAGACGTCCGAATGCATGCCGACCGCCAGCGTCGCAGCCGCCATGCCGGACACACCGGCGCCGAGAATGACCACCCGGGCCGCCCGCACGCCGGGGACGCCGGCGACCAGCACGCCGCGGCCGCCACCGGGACGCATCAGATGGTGCGCCCCCACGATCGGTGCCATGCGTCCGGCCACCTCGCTCATGGGCGCCAGGAGGGGGAGGGAGTTGTCGGGCAGGCGGACCGTCTCGTACGCGATGGCCACATTGCCCCCGGCGACGAGCGCCTCGGTGCAGTCGCGGGAGGCCGCCAGGTGCAGGTAGGTGAAGAGGACCTGCCCGGACCGCGCGCCGAGGCGCCCGTACTCCTCGGGCACCGGCTCCTTGACCTTGCACACCAGCTCGGACTCGGCCCACAGGTCCTCCGCCGAGGCGATGATCCGGGCGCCGGTGCGCTCGAAGTCCTCGTCGGGCATCAACGATCCCTGGCCGGCCCCTGCTTCCACGTAGACCGCGTGGCCGGCCGAGGTCAGCTCCCGCACCCCGGCCGGCGTGATGGCCACCCGGTACTCGTCGTCCTTGACCTCCCTGGGTATGCCGATGATCACCGATCACTCCTCAATGTTGCTCATGACGTGCTTGATCCGGGTGTAGTCCTCGAAGCCGTACGAGGAGAGATCCTTGCCGTAGCCCGACCGCTTGAACCCCCCGTGGGGCATCTCCGCCACGAGCGGTATGTGGGTGTTGATCCACACGCAGCCGAAGTCGAGATCCCGCGCCACCCGCATGGCGCGCCCGTGGTCCCGCGTCCACACCGACGAGGCCAGTCCGTACTCCACCCCGTTGGCCCACTGCAACGCCTCGGCCTCGTCGGTGAACCTCTGGACGGTGATGACCGGCCCGAATACCTCGGACTGCACCAGCTCGTCGTCCTGGCGCAGCCCGGCCACCACCGTGGGGGCGTAGCAGTAGCCGCGGGTCCCCACCCGTCTGCCCCCGGTCACGACCGACGCATGGCTGGGCGCACGGTCGACGAACCCCGACACCCGTTCGAGCTGGGTGCGGTTGTTCAACGGGCCGAAATCGGCGCCCTCGACGTCGGTCCCTCCCACCACGGTCCCCTCGGCCTGCTCGACCAGTGCGGCGAGGAGCTCGTCGTGCACTCCCGGCCCGGCCAGCACCCGGGTGGCGGCCGTGCAGTCCTGCCCGGCATTGAAGTAGCCGGCGCCGGCGATCCCGGCGGCCGCCAGGGCCGGATCGGCGTCATCGAAGACGATGACGGGTGCCTTGCCGCCCAGCTCGAGGTGGACGCGCTTGAGCGTGGGCGCCGCGGCCGCCGCGACCTCCATGCCGGCGCGCACCGAGCCGGTCACCGAGACCATGGCGGGGATCTCGTGCACGACCAGCGCCCGGCCGGTGTCCCGATCCCCGCAGACCACGTTGAAGACGCCGGGGGGCAGGTGCTCGGCCATGATCTCCGCCATGAGCAGCGCAGAGACCGGCGTCGTGTCCGAGGGCTTGAGCACCGCCGTGTTCCCCGCCGCCAGTGCGGGTGCGAACTTCCAGGCGGCCATCATCATGGGGTAGTTCCACGGCGCCACGGCACCGCACACGCCGATGGGCTCACGACGGATGAACGAGGTGTGCCCGGCCATGTACTCGCCGGCGGACAGACCCTGGAGGTGCCGCGCCGCACCGGCAAAGAAGCGGATCTGATCCACCATCGGGGGGAGTTCCTCGTCCATCGTCAGCTGGAACGGCTTCCCCGTGTTCTCGCACTCGGCCCGCACCAGCTCCTCCCCCCGAGCCTCCAGGGCGTCGGCGATGCGATAGAGGGCGAGGCTCCGCTCCGAGGGGGTGCTCCGCCTCCACGAGGTGAACGCCTCGGCCGCCACCCGAAGGGCGCGATCCACGTCGGCCGGCCCCGACATCGGCGCCTCGGCGAACACCTCCCCGGTGGACGGATCGACCAGGGGGGCCATCGGACCGTCCAGCGCGTCGTGGAAGTCCCCACCGATAAAGTTCCGCAAACGCCGCACGTCGTCCCCTCCTGTGTGAATGGTTTCGGCGTCTACACAATCACAGACCGGGAGCGGCGCGACAAGCAATTCCGCAATGTATTCGACCTGGGACGCCGAATTCTGCTTGAATGATGGTCAGAATGTGAAAGAATTCGGCAGAATAGCTAGGGAGTGGCTGTGGCCGGGTTTGGCGTGAGGAGTCGAATGTCGGGGAACGACGAGCCGGCGGAGCCGGCAGGCGCAGAGGGCGACGGCGCCGGGGTGGCGCTCGTCCTCGACGCGGCCAACCGGGCCATCATTGAGGCGTTGCAGCGCGACGGGCGGCAGCCCTACGGCGCCATCGCCCAGGCCGTCGGCCTGTCGGAGGCGGCCGTGCGACGCCGGGTGCAGCGCCTCCGCGAGTCGGGGGTCATGGAGATCGTCGCCGTCACCGACCCCCTGCAGCTGGGCTTCACCCGCCAGGCCATGATCGGCCTCAATGTGGAGGGGGACGTCCGGGTGGTGGCCGACAAGCTAGCCGCCCTGCCGGAGGTCGACTACGTGGTCATGTGCGCGGGCTCGTTCGACCTCCTCGCCGAGATCGTCTGCGAGGACGACGACCGCCTGCTGCACGTGCTGAACGACTCGGTGCGATCGATCCCCGGCGTACGGGCCACCGAGACGTTCTTGTATCTCAAGCTGGCCAAGCAAACCTATACATGGGGCACGCGCTGACCCAAGCGGAGGACCAATGACGAATTCCGATCCGGACAACTCCAACCTGAGCGACCAGGCCCGGCGCCATCTATGGATGCACTTCAGCCGCATGGGCTCCTACGAGACCCACCAGGTCCCGGTGGTGGTGCGCGGCGAGGGGGCCTACGTGTGGGACCAGCACGGCAAGCGCTACCTGGACGGGTTGGCCGGCCTCTTCACCTCGCAGATCGGCCACGGGCGCACCGAGCTGGCCGAGGCGGGGGCGAAGCAGGCGAGCACGCTGGCCTACTTCCCCCTCTGGACCTACGCCCACCCACGCGCCATAGAGCTGGCAGAGCGACTGGCCGACTACGCCCCCGGCGACCTCAACCGTGTCTTCTTCACCTCCGGTGGCTCCGAGGCGGTCGAATCGGCGTGGAAGCTGGCCCGCCAGTACTTCCGCATGACCGGGCAGCCGCAACGCACCAAGGTCATCAGCCGCGAGATCGCCTACCACGGGACCTCCATGGGCGCGCTGTCGATCACCGGCATACCGGACCTCAAGACCCCCTTCGAGCCTCTGGTCCCGGGAGCGATCAAGGTCCCCAACACCAACTTCTACCGGGCACCCCTCTTCGCCGATGACGAGGTGGCCTTCGGTCAGTGGGCCGCCGACGAGATTGAGCGGGCCATCGTGCGGGAGGGAGCGAACACGGTGGCCGCGGTCTACCTCGAACCCGTGCAGAACGCGGGCGGATGCTTCCCGCCGCCGCCCGGGTACTTCGAGCGGGTGCGCCAGATCTGCGACCGGCACGGTGCCCTCTTGGTCTCCGACGAGGTGATCTGCGCGTTCGGCCGTCTCGGGCACTGGTTCGGCGCCGATCGCTACGGGTACCAACCCGACATCATCACCGTGGCCAAGGGGCTCACCTCGGGCTACGCGCCGCTGGGTGCCATGATCGTGGCCGACCGGCTGATGGAGCCCTTCTTGAAAGAGGGCGCCTCCTTCCTGCACGGCTTCACCTTCGCCGGCCACCCGGTCAGCTGCGCAGTGGCCCTCGCCAACCTCGATGTCTTCGAGGGTGAGAAGATCCTGGAGCACGTGCGGGCGACCGAAGGGGCCTTCCGGGCCGGTCTCGACAGCCTCTACGACCTGCCGATCGTGGGCAACGTCCGCGGTGCGGGGTTCTTCTACGGCATCGAGTTGGTCAAGGACAAGGACACGCGCCTGTCCTTCGACGACGAGGAGTCCGAGCGCCTATTGCGGGGCTACCTCTCCGGCGCGTTGTTCGAGGCCGGTCTCATCTGTCGGGCCGACGACCGCGGCGACCCCGTCGTGCAGCTCTCCCCCCCGCTCATCTGCGGACAGGAGGAGATCGACCTCATGGTCTCCACCCTGCGCGAGGTGCTGACCGAGGCGTGGCACCGGGTGTAGACGGCCCAAAGAGAGAGTCGTCGGACTACCGGCGTCTCTCTCTTTGGTGGGAGGACGTCCCCGCGCCGTTGGTGCTGCGCCCGCCGCTCGCCGGCGACCTGGCGGTGGACGTCTGCGTCGTCGGGGCGGGATTCACCGGACTGTGGTCGGCGCACGCGCTGGCCCGCGCCGATCCCTCGCTCCGTATCGCCGTGGTGGAACGGGAGGTAGCCGGCTTCGGGGCCTCGGGACGCAACGGAGGCTGGTGCTCCGCGCTGTTCGCCACCTCCGACGCCGCACTCGCCCGGCGCTACGGCATCGGCGCCATGCGGCAGATGCGCCGGGCCATGCAGGACACGGTGGACGTGGTCGGCGCCGCGGCGGTGGACGAGGGGATCGACTGCCACTTCGCCAAGGGAGGTACCGTCCACGCGGCCCGCAGTGCCGCCCAACGGGTTCGGGCCCTGGCGGAGATCGGCGAGGCCCGGTCACTGGGCTTCGGCGAGGGCGACCTGCGCTGGCTCGACCGCCGAGAAGCGGAGGCCATGGTCGGCATGGATGGGATCGTCGGCGCCACCTTCACCCCGCACTGCGCGGCCATACAGCCGGCCCTCCTGGCCCGCGGCCTGGCCGAGGCCGTCGAGCGCCTCGGTGTCACCGTCTACGAGCGGACCGAGGTGACCGGCATCGTCCCGGGCGGCCCCGGGGCCGCTCCCGTGGTCCACACCACCTCGGGCGTGATCAGGGCGGAGGTGGTGGTCCGCGCCGTCGAGGCGTGGACGCCGACGTTGCCGGGTGAGAAGCGCACCCTGGCGCCGGTCTACTCGCTCATGGTGGCCACCGAGCCGTTGAGCGGCGACTTCTGGGAGTCGGCCGGGCTGCGGGGCCGCTCGACCTTCTCCGACTACCGGCACATGATCATTTACGGTCAGCGCACCGCCGACGACCGCATCGCCTTCGGCGGTCGCGGGGCTCCGTACCACTTCGGTTCGGCCGTGCGGCCGTCGTTCGACGGCGCGCCCGCGGTGCACGAGCTCTTGCGCGCCACGCTCGCGGGCCTCTTCCCGGCGCTCTCCTCACGTCGCTTCACCCACGCCTGGGGCGGCCCGCTGGGGATCCCGCGCGACTGGCACTCCTCGGTCGGTTTCGATCACCACCGAGGCATCGCATGGGCCGGGGGCTATGTGGGCGACGGGGTCGCCACGGCCAACCTGGCCGGCCGGACACTGGCCGATCTCATCACAGGGTCCGACACGGAGCTGACCTGCCTGCCCTGGGTGAATCACCGATCACCGCCCTGGGAGCCCGAGCCGTTGCGCTGGCTGGGCGTCAACGCCGGGCTCTGGACCATGAGGCTGGCCGACCGCGCCGAGCAACGCAGCGGGCGGCCCAGCGGCCTGGCCACCCGCATGGAACGCCTCCTCGGGCAGTGATCAGGGGGCGGGCTGCCCGAGCTCGACCAGCCGCCACAGCGCATGGAGGTCCAGATGCGCCGCGCACGCATCGGCCACGCGGTCGATCTGACGCTCCCGCGCCTCGGCGAACGAGGCGCCCGAAGGCTTCCAGGTCCGCCCCCGGGCCTCCGCCACCAGGCGGAGGAACTCACCCCGGAAGGCGTCCTCCTCGAAGAGCCCGTGCAGCGTCGTGCCGTACACCCGTCCGCTGCGGTCACAGGCGCTCTCCACACCCTCCCCGTCGCCGGCCCGGCACGACAGCCACTGCTCCCACCCGGCCAGCGGCGCAGTGCGGCCGTGTCGGATCTCGTAGCCGCTCACGGCGGAGCCCCCCGGGCCGAATCCCGTCCGTAGCCGCGTCGTCTTTTCGGCACCGAACCGGGTGACCACGGGCAACCAGCCCAGTCCCGCCACCGACGCCACCGACGCCACCGAGGACTCCACCGCGCCGGGATCCTCGATGGCGCGGCCCAGCATCTGGAAGCCGCCGCACACTCCGAGCACTACCGGCGGCGAGGGGCCGGCCCGGCGGGCCTCGAGCGCCTCGAGCAGGCCGCCGGCCCGCAGCCACCCGAGGTCGGAAACCGTCGACTTGGTCCCCGGTAGCACCACGAGGTCGGGATCGCCGAAAGCCGAAGGGTGGTCGACGAAGCGGACGGTCACTGCGGCCTCGACGACGAGGGGATCGAAGTCCGTGAAGTTGGACAGTCGGGGCAGGCGGAGCACCGCCACGTCGAGCCGCCCGGCCGCCGGAGCGGGCGGCTCGGGGCGGGCGTCGACCAGCCGGTGCAGCGAGTCCTCGGCATCGAGCACCAGGCCGGGCAGGTGAGGCAGGACACCCAATGTGGGGACGCCGCATCGGGCCTCCAGCTCGACCATGGCGTCGCCCAGCAGCTCGGGGTCGCCTCGGAAACGGTTGATGACGAAGCCCTGGACGCAGCGACGCAGGTCCTCGGGCAACAGCGCCACCGTGCCGAAGAGGTGCGCGAACACGCCGCCTCTGTGGATATCGCCCACCACCACGGCGGGGATGCCGGCCCGGGCGGCCAGCCCCAGGTTCACGAGGTCGTGGTCGAACAGGTTGATCTCGGTCGGGCTGCCGGCGCCTTCGCAGACGACCACGTCGAACCTCGAGCGGAGCTCGGCCAGCGCGCCGTCGACGACATCGACCAGGCCCGCCTTGGCCGCCTGGTAGTCGGTCGCCCGTTGTGTCTCTACAGGGCGGCCCATGACGATTACCTGCGAGGAGCGTTCGCCGGTGGGCTTGAGGAGGACCGGGTTCATGGCCGCCTCGGGCCGGGCGCGCGCCGCCACGGCCTGCAGCCACTGCGCCCGGCCGATCTCGGCGCCCGTGCTCGTCACCACGGAGTTCAACGACATGTTCTGGCCCTTGAAGGGAGCCACCGACACTCCCTCCCGGGCGAGCAGTCGGCACAGTCCGGCCACTACGGTCGACTTGCCCGCGTCCGACGTGGTCCCGCACACCATCAGTGCGCCGGCGCGCGGTTTGCGGGCACGGTCCATGACCTGTTCTACAGCAGGACCGGGATCAGTTCTCACGGCGTTCACGAACCCGCGCTTGACGTGGGACGCTGCACCCAACAAGGTGAGGGCTGACAATCCTTCGGTCACGCTGCTCCAAGAGCGCGCCGACCGAACGAGGCGAAGCGGTTAGGCGAGAGCGGTGAGGCGAGAGCGGAGGAGGGTGCCCCCCGGTGCGTGACGCGCCGATCTGGTTTGGGGCGGACACCACGATGAGCACAACGGAGGCACGGTGGCAGTCGCGGAGGATGTAGGGGAACTCGCAGTCATTCACGACCCCCACGCCCAAGAGGCGTTCCACGTCGAACAGCACGGTGTCGACTACATCCCGCAGAGCGAGCGCTGGGCCAGGCCGAAGGACATCTTCGGGATGTGGGCCGGCGCGAGCGTGCAGATCGAGTACTTCATTTACGGCGCCATCCTGATGACCTTCGGGCTGACCTTCGTCCAGGTCCTGTTCGTCATCGTGCTCGGCAACCTGTCCTACCTCCTCCTCGGTCTGTGCTCCCTGCAGGGTCCGCAGACCGGGACGACCGTGTTCGCCATCAACCGGGCCGCCTACGGGCCCAACGGGGGGCGGCCCATCTCCTTCTTCAACTGGATCACCCAGATCGGCTTCGAGGTCGAGGGGCTCATCCTCATCGTCGGCGCCGGACTCGTGCTGATGGTCAAGGCGGGCTTCACCCCGGCCGACCCGGCCAAGGTCGTCCTCGTGATCGTGGCCGTGCTCGTGCAGGGGATCATCCCCTTCCTGGGCCACGCGGCCATCGTCAAGACGCTGCGGGCCTTGGTCGTCCCCTTCGTGGTGCTCTTCGCCGTGATGCTCGGTTTCGCCATCCCCCACGCCAACGTGCACGTGGTCGCCCATAGCGGCGACTGGCAGACATTCATGGAGGCACTGGCCTTCACCATCGCCCTCAGCGGACTGGGCTGGGCCGAGTGCGGCAACGACTACACCCGCTACTGCCCGGCCGACACGTCCAGGAAGGGCATCGTGGGGTGGGTCTTCGTGGGCACGTTCGTACCCGAGGTTCTCGTGATGACCCTGGGCGCCGTCGTCGGAACCTTCGTCCTCAACATCGGGACCGGTGCGGGCGGCTTCCTCCCCTTCGCCCACCAGAGCAAGATCCCCGCCTGGTTCGTGGTGGTCTTCCTCGTCTTCGCCGTCGTGCAGCTCTTCGCCATCAACAGCCTGGACATGTACTCCTCGGGCGTCACCCTGCAGGCGCTGGGCCTGCCGGTGAAGCGCTACCAGGCCGTGCTGGTCGACTGCGCCGTCGCCCTCGGCATCACGATGTGGGCGATCTTCAGCGGCTCGTTCACCGAGTACCTCTCGGACTTCGTCGACATCGTGATCGTCTGGATCGCGCCCTGGTGCGCCATCTTCCTCACCGACTGGGCACTGCGGCGGTACCGCTATGCCCCGGGCGAGCTGCAGAAGACGGGGCGCGACTCCATGTACTGGCGATGGAACGGCATCCACTGGCCGGCGCTCATCGCCCAGGTGGCCGGGATGTTCGCCGCCATCTCGGCGCTGTACGTGAACCCGACCTACTACTTCAGCATCCCACGGTGGTTGAACGAGGTCACCGACCACACCCAGGATGCGGGCCACTACGGGGCCGACTTCAGCGTCTTCCTCGGCATGGCCGTCGGCTCGCTGGTCTACCTGGCCCTGGCCTTCCGCACCGTACGCAAGGAGGCCGACGAGCAGGACGTGCTCCTCAGGGCCGAAGGGCTCCTCTGAGCCCTAGTCCCAGATCTCGACCAGCTCGCCGTCGGCGGCGGGGCGGAAGAGCGGCATGGACCCGAGGGAGCGGACCAGATGGGCGTCCGCACCAAGAGTGCTGCGCCAGAGCGAACCCTCGGTCATCAGCGTGCCGATCACCACCGGATCGGCCCCCGTGCGCCGGACCAGCCGCAGCGCGGCCAGCGTGGAGGCGCCGGTGGAGATGACGTCGTCGACCACCGCCACCCGGCGGCCCCTGACCGCGGGCACCCGCGCCGGGTCCATGCGCAGCCGTTGCGCGGCCTCGGTCGTGATAGAGGTCACGGGCTCCGACCAGGTCTCGCCCAGGTGGATCTTGGGCGTCTTGTGCAGGATGACGTAGTCGTCGAGGCCCAGGGCGCGGCTGGCCTCTATCGCCAGCGGTATGCCCATGGTGGCGACCGAGACCACGATCTCGGGGTTGGCCGGCCGCATGAGATCGGCCAGCTCACGCCCCGCCACCTCGGCGAAGGCGACGCCGAGGTCGACACAGATGAGAAGCGCGATGGTCAGCTCGTCGGAGAGGGCCACCAGCGGCAGCTCGACCGCCTGGCTCCCGACGGTGGTGGCGTAGCTACGATCGGCGGCCATGCCCATGACTCTCGCCGGAGCGCCCGATGTCCGCAAATGAGCCGCTCACCGACGACATGGCCCGCGCCTTCCTGACCGTCGCGCTGGAGGAGGCCAGGGCCGGCCGGGACGAGGGCGGCATACCGATCGGCGCCGCGCTGTTCCGGCGCGACGGGACCCTGCTCGGCCGGGGCCGCAACCGGAGGGTGCAGGATGGCGACGCCTCGACCCATGCCGAGACCGCCGCCTTCCGGAACGCCGGGCGGCGGCGGCACTACGCCGACTGCGTCATGGCGACCACGCTCTCTCCGTGCTGGTACTGCAGCGGCCTGGTCCGACAGTTCCGGATCGGTGCGGTCGTCATCGGCGAGTCGGAGAACCTGCACGGGGGCCACGACTGGCTGGCCGAGCACGGGACCGAGGTGATCGTCCTGGACGACCAGGCGTGTCGAACACTGTTGGGGACGTTCATCACCGCGCATCCCGACCTCTGGCACGAGGACATCGGCCTCTGAGCGCCTCAGTCGGGGGGACCGAAGAGCCGATCCCCCGCGTCGCCCAGTCCGGGCACGATGTAGCCCGCGCCGTCCAGCTCGGGATCCACCGCAGCGCAGAACAGCCGTACCTCGGGGTGGGCGGCCACGAAGGTGCCGATGCCGGGCACCGAGGCGAGGATGCACAGGACCATCACCTCCCGGGCACCGCGTTCGACCACCATGTCGCACACCTGGGTCAGCGAGCCTCCGGTGGCCAGCATCGGATCGCACACGATGACCCGCCGGCCGCGCAGGTCGCCGGGCAGCCGATTGAGGTAGACCTCCGATCGCAACGTCGCCTCGTCGCGGCGCAGGCCGACGTGGGCGACCTCGGTCAACGGCACGACCTCTTGAATGGCCTCGACCATACCCAGCCCGGCACGGAGGACGGGCACCACCAGGATGTCCTCGCTCACCCGGCGCGCCGGCGCTCCGGCGGCGACGGGCGTGTCGACGCTGAACTCGACCGTTTCCAGATCGCGCAGCGCCTCGTAGGTCAAGAACCGCGTGATCTCCGCCACCAGCCGGCGAAACGAGTCCCGGTCGGTGCGCCGGTCGCGCAACGCCGCCACCCGGTGGGCCAGGACCGGATGCTCCACCACGGTGACGGCGGGAACGCCCTCACCCCCCGTCACGGGCCGCCTCCAGCGCCGCGGCGACGAGGTCCCCCCGATGCGCGGCTCATGGCGATCCACCCTGGTGCGCCGCGCTCGCCGCCGTCAAGAGTGCCGGTCAGCGGAAGTCGCGGCTGGCCGGCACGGACGTCCCCACCGACAGCGTCTCCACCCGTTCGGCCGTCAGGTTGACCGTGCCTTGGGCCAGCTGGAGCCGGCCCCGGATGAGGAGCACGGGCGAGTGGCGGGCCACCGGCTTCCAGCGCGCCCAGGCCCCGCGCGAGAAGACCACGTTCACATGGCCGGTCTCGTCCTCGAGGTTGACGAAGACTGCGCCGCGCGCCGTCTCGGGGTGCTGGCGGTGCGTCACTACCCCGGCCACCGACACCCGGTCCCCATCGGTACAGCCGTAGAGATCCCGGGCCATCACCACGCCCATGGCCTCGAGTCGTTCCCGGGCCAGATGCATGGCGGTCCGTTCCGGCGCGAGCCCCAAGGCCCACAGGTCGTCGCCCACGGAGTCGTACGGGGTCGGTTCGGGCAGGGGCGGCGCCTCGGCGCCCACCACGATCCCGGGCAACCGGTCCGGGGTCCCCTGCGCCGCCGCGCCGGCCGCCCACAACAAGCGGCGGCGGGAGGCGGCGGTGGCCTGCTCCTCCATGTCGAGCGCGCCCGCCGCGGCCAACGTCTCGAGCTGTGCCCGCGATGCCCCGGCCCGGCGCACCAGGTCCTCACCCCCGGACCAGGGCCGGCCGGCCACGATCCGCTCGGCCGTCGCCTCCCCCACGCCACGCACCGAGGCCAGCCCCAACCGCAGCGCCGGGCCCGCCTCCAGCGAGGCCCCCACCTCGGACCGGTTCACATGGGGACGCCGCACCGTCACCCCGTGGCGGCGGGCATCGGCCACCAGGGACTGAGGGGACCAGAAGCCCATGGGCTGGGAGTTCAGCAGGCCGGCGGTGAACGCCGCCGGGTAGTGGAGCTTGAGCCAGCTTGAGGAGTACACGAGATGCGCGAACGACACCGAGTGCGACTCGGGGAACCCGAAGTTGGCGAAGGCGGCCAGGGCGGCGAAGATCTGATCGGCCACGTCACCCACCACCCCCCGGCTGGCCATGCCCTCGTAGAAACGGGTCCGCAGCCGCTCCATCCGCACGGCCGAGCGCTTGGCCGCCATGGCCTGGCGCAGCTCGTCGGCCTCCGCCGCACTGAAACCGGCCACCGCCACCGCCATCTCCATCAGCTGCTCCTGGAACAAGGGCACGCCGAGCGTCCGCTTCAAAATGGGCTCGAGCAACGGGTGCAGGTAGGTGGGCTCCTCCTCGCCCCGGCGCCGGCGGATGTAGGGATTGACGGCGTGACCCTGAATGGGCCCGGGCCGGATGAGGGCGACCTCGATCGCCAGGTCGTAGAAGGTCCGCGGCTGGACCCGTGGCAAGGTCCCCATCTGGGCCCGGCTCTCGACCTGGAAGACCCCGACCGTGTCGGCCCGGCACAGGAGGTCGTAGACCTCGGGCTCTTGGGGCAACTGGGCCAGATTGACGGTGACCCCGTAAAAGGAGCGCACCAGGTCGACCATGCGGTGCAGCGCCTCGAGCATGCCCAGCCCGAGCAGGTCGAACTTCACCAGCCCGATGGCGGCGCAGTCGTCCTTGTCCCACTGCAGTACGCTGCGCCCGGGCATACGCCCCCACTCCACCGGGCAGACCTGGGTGACCGGGCGGTCGCACAGCACCATGCCCGCCGAGTGGATACCCAGGTGGCGGGGGCGATCGAGCATCTCGGCGGCCAGCTGGGCCACCAGGGGTGGGATCACCTCGCCCCCACCGTCGACCGCCCACCCGTCCACCTGCTCGGGGGTGAACCCGAAGGCCTTGCCCACGTCGCGCACGGCCGAGCGGGGGCGATAGGTGATGACGTTGGCCACCTGCGCGGCGTGGCGACGCCCGTACCGCTCGTAGACGTACTGGATGACCTCCTCGCGCCGGCTCGATTCGATGTCCACGTCGATGTCCGGCGGCCCGTCCCGGGCCGGGGACAGGAAGCGCTCGAAGAGGAGGCCGAGGTCGACGGCGTCGACGTTGGTGACGCCGAGGGCGTAACAGACGGCCGAGTTCGCCGCCGAGCCCCGGCCCTGGCAGTAGATGTTCAGCTGGCGACAGACCCGGGCGATGTCCCAGACGACCAGGAAGTAGCCGGCGAACCCCAGCTCGCCGATGACCTCGAGCTCGTGCTCAATCTGGGACCACGCCCCGGGCACCCGCTCGTCGTCGGGCGGGCCATAGCGCTCGAGCGCTCCCTGGGTCACCAGCTGGCGCAGGTAGCCCTGCTCGTCCGAACCCTGCGGGACGGGGAAGTCGGGCAGCCGGGGGGCCACCAGGCGCAGGTCGAAGGCGCAGGCCAGCCCCAGTTCGGCCGCCCGCTCGACCACTCCGGGCCAACGGGCGAAGCGCCGGAGCTGCTCGCCCGCCCCGCGCAGGCAGGCCGACGGGGCCGAGGGGAGCCAGCCCTCCAGGTCGGCCAGCGGACGCCGGGCCCGGATGGCGGCCAGGGTGGTGGCGAGGCGGAACCCGGCCGGGGTGGCGTAGTGCACGTTGTTGGTGGCAACGGCGTCGAGCCCCCACTCGGCGGCCAGGAGGGCCAGGGCGTCGTTGCGTGCCGTGTCGAGCGGATCCCCGTGGTCCCACAGCTCGACCGCCACATTGGACCGCCCGAACGCCTCCACCAGTCGCCCCACCTCCCGGGAGGCCGCCCGCGGCCCGGCCTCCATCAGGGCGGCGGCCACCGGCCCCTTCCGGCATCCGGTGAGCACCAGCCAATGGTCCCGCGCCACCGCGGCCAGGGCGTCGAGGGTGAAGAGGGGACGCCCCTTCTCACCGCCCTCGAGATGGGCCTCGGCCAGGACGGTCGAGAGCCGGGCATAGCCCTCGGGATCCCGGGCCAGCACGACGAGGTGGGCCCCGCGCGGGTCGGGCTCACCCGTGCGGGGCCCGGCCGGCGCCAGCGTCACCTCGGTCCCGAAAACGGTGGGCAGACCATAGGCCCGGGCCGCCTCGGCAAACCGCACCACGCCGTAGAAGCCGTGATGGTCGGTCAGGGCCAGCGCGGCCAGCTTCAACCGGTGAGCCTCGGCCACCAGCTCTTCGGGATCGCTGCTGCCATCGAGAAAGCTGAAGCCCGAGTGGGCGTGCAGTTCGGCGTAGGCCGGTTGCTCAGTCATAGAGAGCCTCGACCCACCACTGCTCCCGCTCGGTGCAGAGCAGCCGGGCCACGCCGTCGGCCGTAACCACCTGCACCCGGGCCCGGCGTCGGCGCACCGACCACCAGCGTTCGGTCACCGGCCACGGGCCGGCCCACGCCATGATGGGCTGCCAGGGGCCACCCTCGACCGACAGCCGAGCCGGCTCACCGTTGAGCAGCCCCCGTCCGCTCACTCCGCAGGTCGTGCCGGCGGCGTCGATCACCTCGACCCGCCGGGGCGACCGGAGCACCTCGGCGGGGGAAGGGGGTGGCAACCGTCCGGGCCAGGGTGCACCGCCCCCTCCGGCGGTCCCGGCCTCCGGGCTCCCCCACGGAACCATCGCCGCCTGTTCCGCCGGGTCGCGCCCTCCCTGGATCCGCCCCAACAGCACGGCCTCGATGCCCAACCGCCCCTGCACTCGGGCGAAGGAGAGGGCGGCCCGCCTGTCCGCGGCCGATGCTCCACCGAAGAAGCCCGGTTGGTAGGGCGGCGGCTCGGACCCCCGGTCGGGATCCTCACCACGGGCGACGCGCAGACGCCGCTCAATGGACCGATCACGGAGGCCGGCCAGCTCACCGCTCTCGCCCCGGGCCACGAGGTGGGCTGCGGCGGCGTCGGCCCCGAAGCGGTCCGAGACATGCGGTGACGGCAGGGCGGCGAACTGCCCCAGCGTGGTGACACCGAGCCGCTGCAGGGTGACGGCCAACTCGGGCCGGGCCAGGGTGGCCACCGACCAGGGAGCCAGGAACTGGCGCACTTCCCCGGCCGGGACGATCAGCTGGGCCCGGGCGGCCAGAACCGCGGCGAAGAGCCCGTCGGCCACCCCGACGTGGACCTCCTCCCCCACGACCTCGACCAGGCGGGACACAACCATCTCCTCTCCGCCGAAGAAGCGGGCTGGCCCGCGTGCGGGCAGGGCGCAGACCCCGAGCCGGATGGGATGAGCCCAGGGACACAGCTCTCCGGTGCGGGCGACCACTTGCACGAAGCGCCGTGCTTCCTCTCCGCGTGCCCCTTCCTGCTGAAGTTCGGGACACCAGACGACCACCAACCGTTCCAATTCCATCGCCTCACCTCAGGCCGCCTCGGGCCCGTGACCGGGACCGGGCCCCACCGGTCCGTGCTCCCCCTGTGCCACCGCCACCGCCCCCGAGCCGGCGGGAAGCCAGAGCGAGCGCTCCATGGCCCGGCCGGCCGACCGCCGTCCACTCACCCGGACCTGGGCTCGCCGCCCCTGTAGGTGCCCGTGCCCCCACCCGACCCCTTCCCACTGGACCGATCCCACCGACAGGGCCAGGTCCCCCCCTTCGGGCCAGTCGCCGACGTGCTCGACCAGCACCACCAGTGCGGCCTGGCGCTCCCGTGCCCGCGCGCTCAGGTGCCGGGCCGCCGTCTGACGGGCCCGACCGGGCGGTCGCACCAGGACGACGTCGACGCCGGGCAGCAGATCTCCCGCCGCCTCGGCCCACCCACTACCCGGATGCGGCACGAAGACCACCCGACGCAGGTCGACGCCGAGCTCGGCTGCCGCCACCACCCCGGGATCGGACAGGCCGACTGCGGCACACCAGCTCCCGGCCTGCGAGGCCGCAGCCAGCAGGGCCAGTGCCAGGGTGGTAGCGCCATGGCCGGGCAGGCCTGCCACCGTGGTCGTGGTCCCTCGCCGCAACGCCCCATCGGGGAAGAGGGAGGCCAGGGGTACCGGCACCGGCAACAGGCGGCCAGCCACCGGCGTGGTCGGCCGGACCCGGTCGGCCAGCCCGACCGGCACCTCCCGTGGACGCGGGGAAGGACCCTTCCGTGGACTGAAGGCGAACATATGTTCGTACTCTACAGAGAAGATCCCCGCACCGCTCACGAGCGAACCTCGTCCACCGGCCCGCCTGGCCCGCTACTTCCAGGCCACCCTTGACGACGGGGTCGAACCCGAACGGGCGCCCAGTTGCCCGAGCCGAGACCGTGGCCAGCAAACCGTCCTTCCGCTCCGCCTTCGAGGCGCGCCGCATCATCGTCCCGGCCGACGGCTTCTACGAGTGGCACGCGCTGGGTGGCGGTCGCAAGCAGCCCCATTACTTCGCCCGTGCCGACGGTGCGCCGCTGGCGCTGGCCGGTCTCGCCGAGTGGTGGCGGGACAGGAATGGACCGCCGACGCGACACCTATCCGCTCCTGCAGCATCATCACCACCACGGCCGGACCGGACATGGAGGGGATCCACGACCGCATGCCGGTGATCCTGAATCCCGACACGTTCGACGTGTGGCTCGACCCCGATACCCACGACGTCGGCGAACTACGGTCGCTCCTGCGCGCCCCGCCGGGCGGCACCGTCACACACCACGCCGTGAGTCAGCGGGTGGGCAACGTGCGCAACAACGACGCCGAGCTCGTGGCCCCCGTCACGGATCGGTGATGCGCTCGGACCCTTCTACCGCGAGCCTTGCGGAGCCGTGTTGGCCGCCATGGTCGGGCTCACGTCCATGTCCTCCCACAGGTCGCGTCGGGCCTCGGTCAGCTCAATCATGGCGCTCACGCTCTCCGGGGTCACGTCGGTGATCTTCATGTCGAAGCTCTCCACGCCGCGGCGTATCTCGAGGACCTCGGCGCCGTCGGGGCCCCCGCTGTACTGGTAGGGGGCGTCCTTGGGGACGAAGAAGCCGTCGCCGGCCCGCAAGGTCTGGCGCCCCATGACCGCCGTGCCGCTGAGCACGTAGTAGAGGCAGTCGGCGTCGTGGGTGTGGCGCGGCAGCGGGAAGCCCGGCTTCAGCCATATGGTCACGAGGCTGAACCCACCTTCGGCCTCGCTCTGGCGCAGCACCACCTTGGTCTGGGCCCCCTTCCCCATGCCGGCCCCGAAGCACGCGATCATGGCCGCCGCGGTATCGGGCGACATCTCGGGCGCCGACATGAAATCGGTGTCCTCGAGGTTCACCGCGTCCTTGGCCCGAAACAACGAGATGCCCCGCTTGGTGACCCGCTTCGTCGCCATACCCCCCACTCCCTCTCGTCGATGGTCGGTGATCAGCTCTTCGTAGGGTACACCGGCCGCGAGTCAGGACGGCCGGGCCGTCTGACCCGCCGGCTCAGCGAGGGCGGCGGCGCAACGACGGCTGGGCGATGGCGGCGGGAACCCATCCGACGTCGGCGGCGTTCAGGTCGACCCCGGGGGGCACGATCTCGTCGATCCGGTCGAGCACGTCGCTGCCGAGACGGAGCTCGAGCGCCGGAAGCTGCGACTCGAGGTGCTCCATGGTGCGCGGACCGATGATCGGCGCGCTGACCGCCGGATGCTCCAGCACGAAACCCAGGGCCAGTTGGATGAGCGACAACCCGGCCGCCTGGGCCAGCTCGTTCAACGCCGTGACCGCCTGGAGCTTCTGCTGATTTCCGGGCAGCGCCATGTCGTAGTGCCCGGGCACCATGGCCGACCGCCGGCTGGTGTTCTCCCGGCCGGCGCCGAATGCGCCCGAGAGCCACCCACCGGCGAGGGGGCTCCATGGCAGCACCCCCATGTCGTACTTCTGGCACATCGGCAGCACGTCCTTCTCGATCCCGCGCACCAGTAACGAGTAGGGCGGTTGCTCGGTGACGAACCGCTCGCGGGCGCGATGCTGCGCCACCCACTGCGCCTCGACGATCTCATGAGCGGGAAAGGTCGAGCTGCCGAAGTAGCGGATCTTGCCGATCCGCACCAGGTCGGTCAGCGCGCCCAGGGTCTCATCGATGTCGGTGTCCGGTGACGGTCGGTGAATCTGATAGAGGTCGATGTAGTCGGTTCCCAACCGGCGCAGGCTGTTCTCGCAGCTGGCCATGATCCAGCGCCGCGAGTTTCCCTGCGCGTTGGGGTCCTTCCCCATGACGCCATGGACCTTGGTGGCCAGAACGACCTTCTGGCGATCCCTCTGCGCCAGTGCCTTGCCGACGATCTCCTCGGATTCGCCGAACGAGTAGACGTCGGCGGTGTCGATGATGTTGATCCCCGCATCGAGGGCGCGGTGGATGATGCGGATGGCCTCGTCGTGATCGGACGTTCCCCAGGCGCCGAACATCATGGCACCCAGACAGAGCGGGCTTACCTTTACACCGGTGCGGCCAAGCGTGCGATAGTCCATCGGGCCGATGGTAGCCACTGGGTTCCCGAGAAGATGGGCGCCCCGGGCTCAGACCGACCGGCGCAGCGACGCAGCGGCGGCCGCCTGCAAGAGGACGGCCTCGTGGGTGCGGGCATGGCAGCGTAGCGCCGCCTCGGTGAGCTTCAGTGCGTGTGCGTCCCCCGACTCGAGGGCACTCGCCACGAGCGCATCGGCCCCTGGGGCTGCGCCCACGTCTGCGTCGGGAACATGCCGGTCGATGTCGTAGGCGACGTGGATGGACGCCACGGCCTGCCAGGTGTACGCCAGGGCGGCGTCGTGGTCCTCCTGGGCCAGCCAGGGGAGCACGAGCTCGAGAGCCAAGGGCGCTGTGACGGTGTGGATGAGCGCGATGGTGTTGTCGCTCTCGGCGTTCCGCAGGTATGCCCGTGCCCCTTCGACCGCCATGGCATCGAGCAGGGCGACGGCATCTCCACCGGGCCCCAACGACGCCACGGCCTGCTCGAACTCGTCGGCGATGTCCGCCACGTGCGCCACCAGGGCGCTGATGAGGAACTCCCGCGGCGTCTCTTCGGGCAGGTAGGGCAGATCGGCCAACGCCTGGGGCACGTTCTGGTGCCCGATCAGCAGCGGCGGGCCGGGCAGCTCCTGATAGCGAGAGGCCCAGTAGGCCAGCCCCGTGGCCACCTCCACGCGTCGGGGTGTCGTGTCGGCCTCGCCCAGGGCGCGCAGACCGTGGGCGGTCCTGATCAGGCCGTGCGTCGCTGCGGCCACCGTGCCGGGGACGAGGCGCGGCACCCACTCCCCGACCACAGCGGAGACGGGGCGATCGGCCATCTCGGTCTCGAAGAGGGCCAACCATTCGGGGAAGCGATCGGCGGCCCCCAGCGCAGCGGGCCAGTCCGCCTCGGCCAGCGGCTTCTCGGCGGCCGGTGGCGCGGCGTCGAGCCGCTCCCGGTACGCCGCGACCCAGGCGGGAATGGCATCGGCGCGTCCGAGATGCCCCAGTACCTCCGCCACCATCGGCCCGTGGTTCGACAGGCCGAATCTTCCATACTCGGGGGCCGTGGCGGCGAGCTCGCCCAGCGCGCGGTCAAGCGGGTTGGTCTCCATCGACCCAGTATGTCGGCGGCGAGGTCGCTGCGCCCATTGCCACGGCCGCTACGATCTCGCCGTCGTCTACGGAGGGCAGCGCCCTTCCCGACCCGCTCTGGGGTGACGACGGGGAGCGAGGGGCAGTGGACAAGGTCCGATTGGGCGTTCTCGGTGCGGGAAACATCGCCGCGACACACGTCAAGGGGTATCTGCTCGATCCCCGCTGTGAGGTCGCCGCCGTGTGCGATTCGGATGCGGAGATCGGTCGGCGCGCCGCGGAGGAGTGGGGGGCACCCTCCTTCTACACCGACCTCGACGCCATGCTGAACGACTCGTCGCTCGACGCGATCGAGGTCATCACCCCCACCTATCTCCATCATGACCACGTCGTCGCGGCCTTGGAGGCCGGCAAGCACGTCTCGGTGCAGAAGCCCGCGGCCACCACCATTGAGGACGCGCTGGCAATGGGCGCGGCGGCGGAACGAGCCGGTCGGACGCTCCGCATCAGCGAGTGCTTCATCCACTACCCACCGATCGAGCTGGCCAGGAAGCTGGTGGCCGACGGCGCCATCGGGAGGCCGACCGGTCTCCGCATCCGCACCCTTGTCGGGCAGACCGACTCGGCCTTCCAGGCCAACCTCCGTCCCCAGGGATACAGCTGGCGACTCGACGCGCGCAGCCCGGGCGGCCACCTGTTCGACGACATGGTGCACAAGTACGCCCTGGCGCTGTGGCTGCTCGACCTCGACATCACCTCCGTGCAGGCGGTGGTGCGGCGGCGCGACCTGTTCATGGAGCCGTGTGCCGCCATCTTCGAGTACGAGGACCCGATGGTGCTCGGGACGATGGAGGTCCAGTACGCACCGGGCCTCTACCTGCGTTCGAGCTACTACGGGGCCGACGAGTTCTTCGAGATCACGGGCGACGAGGGGCAGATCTGGGTCACCCGCGCCACCGGCGAGATGCTCGACCTCCCTCCGGTCATGTTGTTCACCGGCAACGAGCGCGGCCGGAAAACCACGGAGTTCCGAGATGTCGAGGCCGACTGGGGGGCAGGCTTCGTCCGTTCCGCGACGCACTTCGTCGATTCGCTCCTCAACGGGACGCCGGCGGACATGTCGCCGGCCTACGCCGCCAAGGTCCTCCAGCTGTGCTTCGCGGTGTACCGGGCCTCGGAGATAGGCGCCCCGGTCGATCCCCGCACCATGACCGGCTCGGTCACGCCCTCCGGGTGGGCCGACTGGTAGCTCCTATGAGGAACGGAGCACCTCGTCCAAGAGCGCGGGGCGATGTTGCGCCCGGAGAGCAGGACGACGGTCTCACGGCCGTCCTCCTGGGGATCGATACGTCCCGCCCGGACGGCCGCCACGCCGACCGCGCCGGCTCCTTCCAGCACCAGCCCCATCTTGTGGGCGGCGTACGCCATCGCCGAGCGTATGTCGGCCTCGCTCACCGTCAGAATCTCCACCCCACGCCGCACGAGGATGTCGACGGTCACCGCCCCCGGCTCGAGGTTGCCGGCCAGACCGTCGGCGAGCGTCGGCTCGACCGTGATGGGGACGATGGTCCCGGCGGCCACGGCGGCGCTCATCGACGGCGAGGCCTCGGACTCCACCCCGATGACGCGGACGTCGGTTCCCGACAGCCCGAGACTGATGCCCGACACCAGCCCGCCCCCACCCACCGGCACGACCACGGTCCCCAGATTCGGCACCTGCTCGAGCAGTTCCCGAGCGATCGTCCCCTGACCGGAGATGACGTCGGGATCGTTGTAGGGCGAGACGTAGTGGGAGCCTTCCCGAGCCGCCAGGTCGAGCGCGTGCGCCTCGGCCTCGCTGTAGCCCTCCCCATGGAGGACCAGTCGCACGTCGAACTGCTGGAGCGCGGACACCTTGGCCGCCGAGGCCAACCGGGGCACGATCACCGTGACCCGTGCCTTCAGCTGCGCGGCGGCGAAGGCCAGGCCCAGCCCGTGGTTGCCGGCCGAGGCGCCGACCACCTCCCGACCGGGATCGGTGGCCAGCGCCGCCGCCACCGCCGCCAACCCACCTCGAACCTTGAACGAGCCGGTTGGTTGGAAGGTCTCCACCTTGACGGAGACGTTGGGGCCGAGCTGGGGCGCCTTGACCACCGGTGTGGTCGCCAGGTACCTGCGCACGACCTCCTCGGCCGCGGCGCGGTGCCACTCCTCCGGCGGGGCGACCACGCGCATCGCCCCAGTCTGTCCCAGCCCCGCCCCGGAGATCGGCCAGCCGGCCTGCTCAGGCGTCGATCGCCTCGCGCCGTTCGGCACCCGAATCGATCGCTATCTTGCGCGGCTTGGCCCTCTCGGCGACGGGAATGTTGAGACGGAGCACCCCGGACTGATACGAGGCGTGGATGTTGTCCGTGTCGAGCGCGTCGCCCAGGATCACCTGGCGGCTGAACACCCCCCGTGGGCGCTCCGAGGCGATCAGCTCGACCTCGGGGCCGGTGGGAGAGAGTCGCTCGGCTCGCACGGTGAGCACGTTGCGCTCCACGTCGAGATCGACCGAGTCCGGGTTGACGGCCGGAAGGTCGAATTCGATCACGAACGTGTCGCCGTCGCGCCAGGCGTCCATCGGCATGATGGCCGGGCGAGCCCTGGTGCCGAACAGCTGTGCGGCGGCTCGGTCGAGTTCCCGGAACGGATCGGTACGTACCAACACGGTGATTCCTCCTTCGTGATCGGGCACCCTCGTGGCCTTCCTGGCCATGGGATGCCCGACTGATCTATGGTAACTACGATAGATTTTATCACAGAAAAATATAGATCCGGCCATGCGAAAAGATCGGCGTGAACGAACGGCAAGGGAAAAGGAGAGCGGCCCAATGGTTCGACATCCGGAGCCCGACCCCTCGCGCGGGGTCTACGGCATTTCGGTGGCTGCCGCCCTTGTCGGCAATCAGCCGCAGAATCTCCGACTCTATGAAGCGAGGGGCCTGCTGACGCCGGCACGGAGCGAGAACGATCTCGAGCGCCTACGGGACATCGGCCACCTCCTGGGGGCGGGGCTCAACCTGGCTGCGGTGGACATGGTCCTGGAGCTACAGGCCATCAACGCTCATCTACAGGATCGATTGCGGCGCTCTCGGCCCGCGACGGTCTGCCACGCACGCGCACGGGGGCGGGAAATGTGCCTGGCTGGGCCACGTAGGGCACAGATCCGCGCCAGGCGATCCGGGCCGCCTCCACCGGGCGGACGAGGTAGGCGAGGTCGCCGGTGTGCACGGGGCTGTAGAGCAACCAGTCACTGCCCTGCGGGCCCACGAAATACGTCTCTTCACCCGGCCCGGCTCCCTGCGCATTCGACGTGATCAGCGGTCCCGGCAGCGGGTCGGAGCACGGGCCGAGCGGGCCGGTGCAGCGCACGGCTCCCATGCCGTAGTTGGGGGTGAAGAAGCCCTCCCCGGCCGAGAAGAACAGCCACAGCGCTCCCGTCGGGGAGAGCGCCATCTGGGGAGCCTCGACCAGCGGCCGCTGCCAGCTCTCGTCGGGGGTGAAGATCGGGACCGGCCGGCCCTCCAGCGTGGAGCCGTCGTTGGAGAGTGGCTGAGCCCAGATGGTGTCCACGCCGTCGCCCGGGGTGGAGTTGTTGTCGGACTTCCAGATCAGGTAGTCGGGTCGGGTCGGGCCGTCGGGGCCGTGGGGATCCACGAACAGCTGGGGGTCGATATCGCCTCCCAGGTTCCGCTGGCAGACGAAGGGCGCGGGGTCGACGAGGAACGGCCCTGCCGGGTCGGGCGAGAGGGCGATTGCGATGCAGTGCTGCGTGGGCGTCGAGCCCCTGACCTGCGGCGCGAAGTACATGACGTAGTGGTCACCGATCTTGTAGACCGCCGGTGACCACGAAAAGCCCGTCAGGCCGCTCTTCGTCGGATCACCGGCCGTCCAGGCCGGCAGGTCCGGCACGGCGTCGATCGGTCTCTTGCTCCAGTGCCCCGGCGCACCCTTCAGAACCGGCACGTTCTGTGTGCTGTCGCCAAACGCACTCGACAGATACAGGTAGTACGTCCCCCACGTCGAGGAGGAAGGGGTCGGGGAGATCGAACTTGGCCCAGGCGATGGAGATCCCCGGAGCGGCCATATTCGCCTGAGGAGGCTGGGCGGCGTGCTGCGTGGCGCGCTCGACCGCGCCGAGCGGGGCCGCGAGCAGGAGAGATGCAACCACCAAGGCGGCAAAGCCCGCGCGCCGCGGCAGGCGCAATCCGACCCCGATCCTCGTCATGTCCCGTTCACCCCAACGTCGAGAACTCCGCGGCCTCCGCGCCACTGAACGGCCGCGAACATTGACCCCTAGGGCGCCAAGGGTAGCGTTCCGGCCCGCACCCCGGGGATCGGTCGCTCCTCAGCGGAGCGACGTCCGCCAACACAGACAACGCATGGGGACCTGAATGGATCCGTTCTTGGTCGGCACCGGATGCGACGCGATGAAGCGCCTGACCGAGTCGAGGTACTCCTGGCGCGCCGCCACGCCCATCGTGATGACGGCGCTGTAGGTTCCGACCATCCCCACCAGTTCGTCCTCCGTCATGGCTCGGGTCCACCCGAACACCCGGCGCTCGGGTTCGTGGAAGGGGCTGGCGGCGCCCAGGTGCACGGCGTGGCGAGCGCGGCGGGCCTCCCCAGCCCCGGTCCGGTCATGACCGAGCTCCTTGCCTCCGGCCCAGAGCGATCGGAGCCAGTCGACGGAGCGGTCCGCCCCGCCCCACAGCAACGAGAACCCACCGCCGGGGCGCAAGACCCGGGCCACCTCGGGCAGGGCCCGCTCCTCGTCGACCCAGTGCCACGATGACGCGCCGATCACGACGTCGAACGAGCGGTCCTGGGCGGGGATCTCCTCGGCCCGCCCCGCCACGACCTCGGCGGCCGGCGTCCGTGCGCTCAGCACGGCGCGCATGCGAGCATCGGGCTCGACGGCACGGACGTGGGCGACCCGCTCGGTCAGCCGGCGGGTCAGGGAACCCGTCCCGGCCCCGATCTCAAGGACGTCCACCGCGCCCGCGGGAACCAGCCACTGCACCGCCTCGTCGGGCGGGCCGGGTCGGAAGCGGTCGTAGTCGCTGGCGACCTCACCGAAGGACTGGCGGAGGACCTCGGTGCCCGCATCCTGTCGCACACCGGGGAATCTACCGGGGAGCTTCCTCGGTGGCGGCCAGGACCGCGGCGGTGACGTGCTCGACGTGGGGCCGCAGTCGTCGGTAGAGATCGACGGTGGCCGGATCGGGCGTGACCACCGCCTCTACCGGATCGAGCTGATCGAGAACCAGCCCCATGCCCAGAGCTCGGCCGGCGAGCAGCGCTGCGCCGGCCAGTGCCGCCTCGCCGGAGCGGTGCCGGACGGCAGGGATCCCCAGGATGGATGTCAGGACGTCGACCCACAGCGGGAGACCGGTGCCCGACCCGCCGAGCGTGACCCCCTGGGCCGTGCTGCCGCCCAACCGACCGGCGGTGACCACCTCCATGCAACGCAGGACGTCCCACGCCACCGACTCGATCACCGCTCGGGACAGGTCGTCCACCCCGTGCGTCGCGCCGAGGCCGAAGAAACCGGCGCGGGCGTCGTCGCGCCACCACGGAGCGCGGGCGCCGTCGAGCCACGGCATGGCGGTCACACCTCGGGCGCCCGGTGGGCTCTTCGCCGCGCTCGCCGCCAGTTCGTCGACCGTTCGCTGCAACAGCCGCCCCAACCAGGACAGGAACGATCCGGCGGCCGAGAGCCCGCCCTCCAGCAACCAGCCGTCCTGGGCTCCACGGGTCACCACCGCACCGGCCGGCGAGGGGACCGGCCGCTCGTGCACCGGGACCGACACGTTGGCCGTGGTGCCCCAACTGACCATCGGGCACTCTTCCGAGGCGCCCGAGCCGAGTACCTCGCACTGGCGATCCCCGGCCCCTATGACCACGGGGATGCCGGGGCGCAGCCCGAGCTCCGCGCCGGGGACCGGCTTGAGCGGACCGATCACCGTGTCGGAGGGCACGACGCTGGGGAGCTTGCCCAGCACGGGCCCGGCCAACTCGCGGACGGCGTTCCCGTCGAAGTCGTAGAGGCCGCTCCGGGAGGCGAACGTGACGTCGGTGACCACCTCGTCGGTCATCCGCCGCAGGACGAAGTCACGGGCCGAGAGGATGACCTCACACGCCGCCAACCGGCCGGGCTCGTGCTCGGACAACCAGGCCAGCTTGGCCGCCACGGCACCCGCGTCGAGGGGCACCCCGGTCCGGGCCCGGTTGATGTCCTCCCCGCCGAGCCTCTCGGTCAGGATCGACGCCTCGGCCACCCCGCGCCGGTCGGACCACAAGATGCCCTTCCCGATGGGCTCTCCCGACGCGGACACCGGGACGAACGTCTGCCGGGCGCCGGAGCAGACGACGACGTCGACCCGGCCGAAGGCGGAGGGGGCCTGCGCCCGGGACTCGGCGCAGGCGATGACGACCGATGTCCACCAGCGCAGCGGGTCCTGCTCGGCCCAACCGGCCTGCGGATGGGAGGTCGAGAGCTCCGAGCGGGTCAGCGCGACCACGCCCTCGTCGCCCCACAGGCCCACCTTGGTGACCGTGGTGCCGAAATCGATGGTCAGGATCATCACGGGGAGTCGACCCCGACCCCGGTGAATCCAATGTGCACTGAGCCCCTCCGCGTCGTGATGTTCCGAGTGACCCTACGCGACCGGCGGCGCCAACTCCTTCTCCCCCCAGAAGCTGGCGAACGGGTTGTCGTTGTACGACGCGATCGGCACGAACCCGGCCCCCTGGTAGAGCCGGATGGCGTAGAGCTGTTTGGGGCCCGTATCGAGGCGGGCCCTGCGGTAGCCGAGTGCGTACGCCGCCGACTCGAGGGCCGCCAGGAGCTCGCCGGCGATGCCCCGTGACCGGGCCGGGGGACGCACGAACATCCGCTTGACCTCGGCCACGCCGCTGACGAGGTGGCGGAACCCCCCTCCGGCCACCACGACCGCGCCCTCCCGTCCCACCAGGTACGCGCCCCACGGTGGGCGCAGCTCCCGGGGCTCGAGCCCGGGGCGGTCCAATCGGCTCGACGTCCGGTACAGGTCGTTGAGCTCGGCCTGCATCTCGGCCAAGAGCTCACTTGCCGGTGGCACCTCTGGGTCGCACGGCACGAACTCGACCATGTCCGCTCCTAGACGACCGGTGACAGCCCACCGTCGAGGTTGATGGCCGTCCCCGTGAGGTAGGAGGCCCGGGCAGAGAGCAAGAAGCAGGCCAGGTCGGCGAACTCCTCACCCCGACCCACTCGGCCAAGTGGAATCTCCGAGTCCTCGGCCAGGCGACGGTAGAAGGCCGACAGCTCCACCCCCAGCTCCGACGCCCGGCGCACCCACTGCCCGCTCTCGACGAGACCGATGAGGATCGCGTTGGCCCGGACGCCGTCGGGGCCCAGCTCCTTCGACAGGGACTTCATGAGGGCCATGCCGGCCGCACGGGAGGCCGCAGTCGGCGTGCTCGCCGCACCGGGCGCCTTGGCCGCCATGGCCAAGGTGAAGAGGGCTGCGCCCCGGCTCCGGCGCAGGTGCGGCAGCGAGGCGCGGGTCAGCCGAACCGCTCCCATCAATTTGAGCTGCAAGTCGCTCTCCCACGTTGCGTCGTCGACGGCGGCCAGGGGTCCGGCGGCGCTGCGCCCGGCATTGTGCACGATCCCGTCGATCCTGCCCCACCGGCCCACGGCCTCGTCCACGAAGCGCCCGATGTCTTCACGTCGCTCCACGTCGGCGCGCACCGCGAGGACGTCACCGCCCCTGGCGATCAAACCGCTCTCGGCGGCGGCCAGGCGCTGCGCGTCGCGACCGCAGATGGCGACGGCTGCTCCCTCCTCCACCAGCCGGTTCGCCAACGCCAGGCCGAGGCCGTCCGTCCCGCCGGTGATCACCACCACCTTTCCGGTCAGCTCGAGATCCACGGCGTCACTCCGACTCCCCGGTTGTCACCGCGTCAGCGCTCCTGCTCGGACGGCCGGATGAGGATCTCGTTCACGGCTACGTGGCGCGGCTGCGTCACGGCATAGCGGATGCCGTTGGCGATGTCGTCGGAGTCGAGCCGTCGTATACCGACGAAGTGAACGGCCATCTGCTCGAGGACCTCGGGGCGGTTGTGAGACGCCAGCTCGGTGTCCGTCGCGCCGGGCTCTATGACGGTGACCCTGACATGGCGGGTGGCCACCTCCTGGCGCAACGACTCGCTGAACGCCCCGACGGCGAACTTGGTGGCGCTGTAGACCGCCCCGTTGCGGCCGGCACTCCGGCCGGCGACCGAGCTGACGTTGACCACGTCGGCCACCTCGCGGGGCCGACGTTCGGCCGCCACGATCAGGTGGGGCAGGGCGGCGTGCGTGCAGTAGAACAGCCCGAGGAGGTTGAGATCCACCATCCGCCGCCACTCCTCGAGCGGCGCGCCGACGATGGGGCCCAGCAACATGAGGCCGGCGTTGTTGATCAGCGTGTCGAGCCGTCCCAGCTCGGCGACCGTCGTCTCGACGGCCCGTCGCGCCTGCTCCTGGTCGGACAGATCGGCCGCAACGACCAGCGCCGTGCCACCACCCGCGCCCACCCGCGCCGCCAGGGTCTCGAGCCGGTCCCGCCGGCGCCCCACGAGCGCGACCGCGGCGCCGTCGAGCGCCAGCGTGAGCGCCGTGGCCTCGCCGATGCCGCTCGATGCCCCGGTCACCAGCGCGACCGTTCCCGCCAAGCTCTGTGCCACAAGCCCTCCACGTCACTCGAGGTGGCCGTATCGGCCACGTCCATGGTTTAGCGGATCGATTGCTCCGGCGGCGCGCCGGGGCTACTCCGTTCGGTCAGAGGGGGCTTCGTCGGTGTCGAACGGTTCGATCCCGAACAGACCGACGGGTACACCGATGTCCTCGGGCACACGGGTGGGCGTGTCACGGTTGAGGACCTCGCCGCGGAAGTACGCCGGGCGCAGGGCCCGGTACAGGTACATGAGCACCACCCCGAGGATGAGCACGCCCACGTCGAGAATGAAGACGCCCCCGATGACCCGGTGCGTGCCCGGAATAGTCCATCGGGTGTCGCTGTTGGCGTTGTTCCAGTAGTACCAGAAGGACCAGAACATGCAGAACCAGAGGATGAGGCCCCCGATGAGGGGGAGAATGCCCCTGATCCACAGGCTCCGGGCGCTCTCGCCCAGGGTCTTGCGGTAGTACCAGACACAACAGAAGCCGGTCAGCCCGTAGTAGAAGGCGATCATGACCCCGAGGGCCGATACCGAGTCGACGATGACGCTGTTGCCGTTGGAGACCGAGTTCATGACGACGTACAAGACGATGGAGATCCCGCCCATGGCCAGCGTAGAGACGGTCGGGGTCAGGTACCGGCGGTGGATCCGGGCGAACGTCGAGGGTATGGCCTTGTACACGGCCATGGAGAGCGTGGTGCGGGCCGTGGGGAGGATCGTCGTCTGGGTGGAGGCGGCGGCGGAGCTCAGCACCATGAGGAGCAGCAGGTGGGTGAGGACGGTACCGAAGCCCGACGTGCCGAAGATGCTGTGTCCGAGGATGGAGAGCACATCACCGGTGTTGGCCGGGTTCCGCAGCCCTATGCCCGTGGTCCCGATCCCGGCGTAGGACTGGGTGGACATGACCACCAGGGCGTAGGTGGCGAGGAGGATGAAGGTGGAGAGCACCGCCGCCCGGCCCGGCGTGGTCTGGGAGTCCTTGGTCTCCTCGTTCACCGACACGGCGGTGTCCCAGCCCCAGTAGATGAAGAGCATCAGGGTGAAGCCGACCATGAACCCGGTGAAGTTGAAGTCGTGGAACGGGTTGAACCACGACAGGCTCGGGGTGAGGTGCCCGGGGGGGGCGGACCCGTTGCCTACCTTCACAAGGGCCACGATGGAGAGCACCAGCAGCATGGTGAGCTCAATGCCGAGCAACGCCTTCTGGAAGTTGGCCGAGATCTCAATGCCGACGTAGCAGATCCACGTCATGGCCACGATCCACAGGATCCCGACCAGCAGCACCCAGCCGCTGTTGGCGTCGTGGCCGATCCCGTTGGCTCCGAAGAGGAGGAAGACGTACTGTCCGGCGATCTGGGCCAGGCTGGCCATGACCAGCAGGTCGGCGGCCACGATGCCCCAGCCTCCCAACCACCCGGTCTTCGGCCCGAAGGCCCGCGGCGCCCAGGTGAAGGTGGTGCCGCAGTCGGGGTCGGCGTAGTTCATCTCCTTGTATCCGTAGGAGATGAACAGCATCGGGACGAAGGCCAGGATCGTGATGATGGGTGCCTGGAGGCCGTCGATGGCGATCACCACGAAGCCCAGGGTGGCCGCCAGACTGTAGGCCGGTGCCGTCGAGGCCACACCCACCACCGTCGAGGAGATGAGCCCGAGGGCCCCGCCTTTCAGGCCCTTCTCACCGATGTCCTCCTGGGACTGCGCCGGCGCCGTCAGATCTGTCATAACGATCCTTTCGGGTAATGCCTTCTCGGGAAATGGTCTTCGGAGTGGTGACCCGTACCCTATCGAATTGACGTGCGGAATGCGCCGTCCGTTTCCCTATCCGCCACCGATCCCAGACGCCAAGGGGCGTTGGGCCGTCGAATTCGACATGAAAGCCCTCTTACATGAAGGGATTCGTCGTTCGGTGGTGTCGTCTGTCAGTCGCCGCCCCGACCGTCGATGTGGCGTCGAAGCTCCGTGAGGCTGGCGGCCAAGAGCCGCGAGACGTGCATCTGGCTGACGCCGATCGCCCCGGCAATCTCCGACTGCGTAAGGCCTTGGGCGAAGCGCATGCGGAGGATGGACCGTTCCCGTGGGGGCAACTTCGCCAGAGCCGGGGCCAGGAGCGCGCGTTCCTCGACCGAGTCGAAGTGCGCGTCGTGCTGGCCGAGGCGCAAGGAGAGCGGTTCGTCCTCGTTGTCCGACGCATCGATGGACGTCGCCCGGTACCCCTGGCCCGCCTCGATTGCCTCAATGACCGCCTCTTCGGTGGACCCGGTGGCCCGGGCCAGCTCGGCCACCGTCGGGCTCCTCCCCAGCTCCTGAATGAGGGTCGCCGTGGCGTGGCCCAACTCCAGATAGAGCTCCTGCACTCGGCGGCTGGCCCGCACGGCCCACCCCTTGTCGCGAAAGTGGCGTTTGAGTTCGCCGATGATCGTGCTGG
Organism: uncultured Acidimicrobiaceae bacterium; assembly: GCA_963779735.1. Lineage (GTDB taxonomy): Bacteria > Actinomycetota > Acidimicrobiia > Acidimicrobiales > RAAP-2 > Bog-473. The sequence goes on along the minus strand of CAVZZJ010000004.1, from coordinate 148,756 downwards.
TGGCGAACGCGGCAAAGTCGGCTCCTCGGCCCGGATCGAATCGATCGACGGACTTCACGAGGGCGATGGACGCCACCTGCACCAGGTCCTCCAAAGGCTCGCCCCGATGCAGGAAGCGGCGCGCCAGCTGTTGGGCCAGGCCGAGGTTGTCCGTGATCATGGCCTCCCGCGCCGCCTCGGGGCTGGCCACTCTCTCCGCGGGATCGGCGTGCCCGCGCCGCGTCACGCCAAGGGCCCCTTCCTCCGTTTGCGCAACCAAGCCTGCACCGAGCCGTCCTCCTCCACCCGGCCGTGGGCGTCGACCAGCGCCGCCAGGATCTGCTGGCTCAGCTGATCGGCCTCGGCGCCTTCTTCGCCACGGTTCCGCCGGGCTGGAGCGGCCCCACCCAACGTGCAGGAGATGTCGAGAGCGTCGGCCGACACGGTGAACTCCAATCGCAGATCACCATGGCACACGTCGCTTCCCTGAAGGGCGAGGAGACAGAGCTCGCCGACAGCCAGACGGAGATCCTCGAGCTCCTCGATGTCGAATCCGACTCGGGCCGATATTGCCGAGGCGACGAGACGGGCCAGGACCACCAGGTCGCCTCGGGCGGGAAACGTGAGCACGACCCGATCACCGTCACCGAGTGGGTCGGTCTCCGCGAGGCCGGGGGGCTGCTCCATCACGACGCACCGACTTCGGCCAACGCTTCGGCGAGCGGGAAGATCTTGTTCAGCCCGGTGATCTCGAAGATCTTCCTGATCCGGGTGTCCGACACGACCACGTGCAGTTCGCCCCCGAGCTCGCGGCAGCGCTTCAGGGCCCCCACGAGCACTCCCAGCGCGGTCGAGTCGAGAAAGGTGACGCCCAGCAGGTCCAGCACCACCGTCGCCTGGCCCGGGGCGATCACCCGGTGCAGGCACTCACGCAGCTGAGGCGCCGTGGCCACGTCGATCTCCCCGGTGACCGAGACGACCGGGCGGCCCCGATCGAATCGCTCTTCGATGTGAAACTCCTGCTCCATGGCTCCCGCTCTCGTAGGTGGGACGTGCTGCAATGAGGATTGGCCCGCACGACCTATTGCCATCTGGGCCAAAAGTAAACCTGGCGTGTTTCTTAGCGCCCCCACCGGGGTAGATCCCATCCCACCACAACTCCCGATGCATTTCATCGGGCCGCACCTCGCAATAGCGTTGCAACGTAGATGATCGATGCCCACGACTGGCTCGTCGGGGGGAGAATGGCGTGGCGGAAGTAGAACGCGAAGACACGCAGACCGGATCCGGACCTCCACTGGTGGATCGCACCGAGACGCTGGCCACTGCGGTCGCCGTCCTCTGGGTCTCGATCGTGGCCCTCATCGACGCTCTGTACGGCGGCCAGTTGGGACTGATCGGGTTCCTGGCCATCGGCCCCTTCATCGCTGCCTCCTTCGCCGGCGTCCGACGTACGGCGCTGGTCGGCCTGTACGCAACCTTCTTCGCGCTCGTGCTCCACACCCCGCCGCGCCAGTACGACGACCTGAACCACTTCTTCCGGGTGATGACCCTGGTCGCCAGCTCGGGCGTCGCCATCTGGATCTCGCACTTGCGGGCGCAGCGCAACCAGCAGTTGCGCTCGGCCCGCAGCCAGACGCGGATAGAGCGGCGTAGGCGGGTGGCGGCAGAGACCGCGCAGAGCATGCAGGCGCTGGCGAGGGCGCTGACCACGGCGGCCGATCCGTCCCAGGTGGCCGACGCCGTCTTCGGTGCCCTGCGTGAAGAGCTGCGCGTGGATGCGGCGACCTTCGCCACAAACGATCGGGGCGTGCTCCTCGTGCATCGCCGCTTCGGCTACGAGCCCGGCGAGTCGGAGCGTGCACTGCTGACTGCCCTGGCGCCCGACGGCCAGTTGGCCGACGTCATGGAGAACCGGCAGGGACTCTTCGCCGAGTCCGTCGACAAGCGTCGCGGGTGGTCGACGCTCGCCGCGTCCACCGCCTCGAAGCGATTCACCTCGCTGGCCGTCGTGCCGCTGGTCGTCTCCGACCACGCCGTCGGGGCTGTCGTGGTCCACTGGGCCCGGCGCCGGTCCATATCCGAGGCCGACAAGAGCTTCCTCTTCACCATCACCGGCGCGGCCGCCCAAGCGGTCGAGCGCGCCCGTCTCACCGTGACCGAGTTCGCCAACCTCGAGCGCAGCGAGCACCTGCAGCGCCTGAGCTCCGCTCTCGCCGCTGCGACCACACCGGGCGACGTCGCCCGCGAAGCGGTCGAAGGGGGGCGACGCGCCCTCGGCGCGCATTCCGCCGTGTGCCGCGTCCCTCTGGCCGACGAGCGAGCGCTGTCGTGCCTGGCGTGCGACGGCCATCCCTGCCTGTTCGCAGCGGGCCCGATACCGGTGGACGGCACCCCATCGGGATCCGCATTTGCCGGGGGCCGCACGGTGATGACCACGCTGGAGGCGACCCAGGCCGGCGGGGCCGACCTCCGGGCCGAGCTTGAGCCCAGCGCCGCCCAAGAGGTGGGCGAACCGGTCACCGTCGTGATGGAGGCCCTCATGGGCAGTGCCGGCCCGCTCGGCGTCCTCGCCTTCGCGTTCGTGGCACGGCCCGAGCCGAGCGAGTCCGAGCTTCACTTCCTGGCGACGCTGGCCGGCCTCACGGCGCAGGCGCTCGAGCGCGCCCAGCTCTTCGAACAGGAGCGCTCGGCCCTACGGAAGGCCGAGGCTGGTCGCGAGCGCCTCTCGCTGCTCTCCGACGTGACGAAGCTGCTCAGCTCCAGCCTCGACCCGACGACGGTGATGCAGCGCACCATGCGCCTGGTGGTAGGGCGGCTGTCCGATGCCTGCGTGGTGCAGGTGCCCGGTGAGAACGGGTTGCAACGACTCAACGTGCGCGGGACCGAGATCTTCGCGTCCAGGGCGGCCCAGCACCTCATCGGACCCGACAGCATTCCCTACGAATCGGACGCACCCGCGGCGCTCGCCTACCGGACGGGCCAAGCCCAGCTGGCCCAGGTCTCCTCGCCCGCGGCGGACGGGGAGCAGACGGACGATTCGACCGCCCTGGCGGTGCCGTTCACCGCCAACGGCCAGGTGATCGGCGTCATGACGTTCATTGACGGACCGGAACGGCAGTTCGAGCCGGACGACATCTCGCTGGCCACCGAGGTGGCGGGACGGACCGGGGTGGCGCTCTCCAATGCCACCAGATTCCAGCGCGAGCATGTGGTGGCCGAGGTGCTGCAACGCGCCGTGCTGCCCGACTTCCTCCCCACCGTGGGGGGGCTGCACCTCGACGCCGAGTACCGGGCCGGCGCAGCCGGCACCTACGTCGGCGGCGACTGGTACGACGTGTTCCGGCTCGACGACGAGCGCATCGTCTTCAGCGTCGGCGACGTCATGGGCAAGGGCGCCCCGGCGGCGGCGCTCATGGGCCAGGTGCGCAGCGCCATACGCGCCTACGCCGCCGCCGGGCAGACACCGTCCGAGGTGCTCTCGTCGCTGGACCAGCTCTTCGATGTCCTGGGCGAGGATCGGGTGGTCACCGCCATCGTCGGCACGGTCAATCCCCAATCGGGGTCGGTGCGACTCGCCAACGCCGGTCACCCTTCGCCGCTGATCCTCCGGGCCGACGGCCACAGCACCTTCTTCTCCTCCCAGAACTCGCTCCTCATCGCGGCCGGTCTGGGTGGGCCCGAGCGACCGGCACTCGCGCTCACCCTGTCCCCCGGTGACTCCCTCGTCATGTACTCCGACGGGCTGGTCGAACGACGCGGCGAGCTCATCACCCTCGGCATGCGGCGCCTGGCGGAGGCCGCCGCCGTTGCGCTGTCCGGGTGGCCGGCACAGCCCGCCGCGGCACTGGCCAGCCACATGGACGACGGCGAGCAGGCCGACGACGTCGTGGTCCTGGCCCTTCGCTACGCGGGTGTGCCCTCCCAGGATACAAAGTCAGCGGAGGAGGGTACAGGACGAGCTGGGATGTCGACACTTCACCTCGACCCGGTCGTCGAGAGCACGCCGACGGCGCGTCACTGGGTGGCGGCACACCTGCGCGACGTCCCCGGCGACGTGGCCGAGTGTGCCGCCCTGCTGACGTCCGAACTGGTCACCAACGCCGTGCTGCATGCCGCGACGCCCCTGACCGTCACCTTGCATCTGATGGCCGACCGCATACGGGTCGATGTCGCCGACGGCAGTCCCGTCATCCCCTCCATCAAGAACTACGCCGCCGATGCGGCGACGGGACGGGGCCTGACGCTGTTCGACACGCTGGCCCAAAACTGGGGCGTACAGCCGGTGGAGGGTGGGAAGATCGTCTGGTTCGAGCTCCCGGTGGACTACTCCAGCGCGCCGGCCGGCGTCTCCGACGGGTCCTTCCGCTTCGACCTGATAGGTCTCGCCGGGCCCGAGCGGCACGTCGTCACGACACACGCGTCCCCGATGAAGGTGGACCTGCTGGGGATTCCGGTCGCGCTGCTTCAGACGGCCGGCGAGGAGTACGAGGCGCTCCTGCGCGAGCTGCGGCTGGTCAAGGAGTACGCCGGATCGATGACGCCGTCATCACCACTGCTGCCCGAACGCCTCTCCGTCCTCGTCGCAGCGGTCGGCACCCGCTTCAACGGCTTGGGGCCCGGCATGGACGAGAGGTGGCAGGACGTCGTGGACCGCAATCTGCCCACCTACGACTGGCACCTCGAGCTGCCGAGGTCCGCCGTGGCGGCGTGCGAGATGTACGACGCCATGCTGGACGAGGCGGACCAGTTCGCGCGGGTCGCCCGCCTGCTCACCCCTCCTGCCTCACCCGCCAGCGTCGCGGTCCGGCGCTGGTTCCTGGCCGAGATGATCGGCCAGCTACGAGGCGAGGCACCGGTCCCGTGGAGCGAGAGCCTCGTCCACCGCGAGCTGACGCATCGCGCCAGCCTCGGCTGAGCGATCAGCGGCGCCTGCCCAGCGCCCTCTTCAGCACCTGCCCGTAGAGAAAGAGCCCTTCGCCCGAGAGCCGGGCCGAGGGGCCACTGGCAATGGAGACCCTCTCGGGGATGACCCCCCACACCGGCACATCGAATTCGGACCACCACTCGATGGTCGCCTCAAGGTCTCTGGTGCCCAGCCGGGCCGAGCAGACGACCACGCCGGCGGGGACGTTCGCCGGGGTCATCTCCAAGGTGGCGACCACCCGTGTCGGCTCGACGCCGCCGGCCCGGGTGGGGATGACCAGGGCGTCTGCCCGGGCCAGGGCGGAGCGCACGATGCGCTCGTCGCCCGGCGGCGTGTCGACGATCATGATCCCGGCCTCCCGCTCCATGGCCTTGGCCACCGTTCGCTCCGATGGCGCCTCCAGCAGCTCCACCCCCGGAATGGGCGTGGTTTCGTACCATTCGGCCGACGAAGCCTGGCGATCGGCGTCCACCAGGTACACGGCGCCGTCGCGCCCCCGTAGGGCGGCGGCTCCGGCCAGATAGACCGATGTGGTCGTCTTGCCCACTCCACCCTTGACGTTGCTCACCACAATGTTCATTGCCTGAGGACCTCCGTCCGTAGGGTAGTCAACCGACTAGGGCGCGCATTACGGCAGAAGGAGCCCGCCGAGGCGGCGGCGGGTCACGAGCACGCCGCCGGCCGCCATGACCCCCAGGTAGGCGACGTGGAAGAGCAGTGACCAGTCGAAGATTCCCAGGTCAGCCGCCCGTTCGAGCACCACACCCTGGTAGAGCGGCGTGCACCGCACGATCTCCTGGAGCCACCCCGGGAACACCGTCAGAGGATAGAAAGTGGCCGAGAACAAGAACAGCGGGATGAAGGCCAGCGAGACCATGTCAAAGTCCTGCCAGGTCCGCATGAACGTGGTCCCGGCCATGCCCACCGAGGCGAAGGCCAGCCCGATGAGCACGGCCACCGGCCAGCAAAGGACGGCCCACGGGGTGACGATGTAGCCCAGCGCGGCCATGATGCACAGGAAAGCCCCCGAGTACAGCGCCACCCGCAGTACGCACCAGCTCAACTCGCCCAGCGCGAGGTCCCCCACACCCAGCGGGGTGGCCAGCATGGCGTCGTAGGTCTTGGCGATCTTCAACTTCATGAAGACCATGAAGGTCGAGTCGATCATGGCCCCGTTCATGGCCGACGAGGCCAGCAGCCCCGGGGCCACGAACGCCGTGTAGGCCACCAGCCGTCCGTCGACGGGGATCGGTCCGACCAGGTGGCTCAGCCCGATCCCGATGGAGAGGAGGTAGAAGAGCGGCTCGAAGAAGCCCGAGACGAGGAAGATCCACGAGCGACGGTAGACGAGGATGTTGCGCTCGAGGACCCGGCCGGCGTGGCGGCCGCCCAGCAGCGCGAGCGGCGTGATCCGCGCCGCCACCCCCGAGGATCGCCCGCGGGCCACGGGTTGGGTCGCGCTCACACCACCAACCGACCGGAGAACGTTCGACGGCACAGGACGTAGCCTGCGCCGACCCAGGCGCACAGATAGGCGGCATGACCCAGGTCCACCCACAGGTGGACGTGCCCGAGCGTCAGGTCACGGCAGAGCGCCACGCCGTGGTAGAGCGGCGTGAGATAGGCCAGGTACTCCAGGAGGTGGGGCAGCTGGGAGATGGGGAAGAACGTGCCCGAGAAGAGGAACAGGGGTATCACCACGAAGCGGTAGATCGTGGAGAAGGCCGTGTCCGTGTCCTGCGTGGCCGAGAACGCGGCTATCGGCGCGGCGAAGGCCATGCCGGTGAGGACCCCGGCCGGGAGGGCCAGGACTGCCCAGGGGGAGAAGACGGTGCCGAAGGCGGCCATGACGGCCAGGTAGATGGTGACCACGATGCCGATGCGGGCCGCCACCCAGGCGAGGTGCCCGAGCAGCACGTCGTAGACGTCCAACGGCGCCGCCAGCATGGCCAGGTAGGTCCGCATCCACTTGATGGCACCCATCACCGGCCAGGTGGTGTCGTTGGTACCGATCTGCATACAGGTGGCAGCCAGCAGGCCGGGAGCCAGATAGGCGACGTAGGTGACGCCGTCCACGCCGTGGGAGTGCCTGTCGATGAGCGAGCCCAACGCCACCCCCATCGACGTCAGATACAGGACGGGGATCAGAAAGCTGGTGAAGATGGAGCTGCGCCACGTCCGCTTGTACTGATAGGCCCAGTACAGGGCGGCGCGCATCCACATGGGAGTGGCCACCCGCCGCGGCGGCACCGCTTCGCCGTGCGCGAAGATGACGGTCTCGGTGCTTGGCGTGACCATGGCCGCAGAGCGATCTCAGTCGACGAGGGTCCGGCCGGTCAGCCGGAGGAAGACGTCCTCGAGGGTCGAGCGGCGCACGAGCGCGCTCTGCGGGGCCAGGCCCTTGGCGGTCACCGCCTCCAGCACAGCATCCCCGTCATCGGTGTAGAGGAGGATGCGATCGGGCAGCACCTCGTGCCGCTCGGCCAGCTCGGCCGCGCCGGGTGCCACGGACTCGTGCTGGCCCGGGCGGAAGCGGAGCTCGACCACCTCCTTGGTGGCGTGCTGCTCAATGAGCGCGCGCGGGCTCCCCTCCGCGGCGAAGCGCCCCTTGTCCATCACCACGAGACGATCGCAGAGCTGCTCGGCCTCGTCCATGTAGTGGGTGGTGATCACCAGGGTCACGCCCTGCTGTTTCAGGCGGTAGAGGCGGTCCCAGAGCAGGTGGCGGGCCTGGGGGTCCAGACCCGTCGTCGGCTCGTCCAAGATGAGAAGGTCGGGGTCCGAGATCAGGGCGCGGGCGATGGTGAGCCGCCGCTTCATCCCGCCCGACAGAGGGTCGACCCGGTCGTGTGCGCGATCGGTCAGCTGCGCGAACTCCAGCAGCTGATCGGCCCGCGACCGGATGACCTTCTTGGGCAGATCGAAGTAGCGGCCGTAGATCATCAGGTTGTCGAGCACCGTGAGATCGAGGTCCAACGAGTCCTCCTGGGGGACCAGGCCCATACGCGCCCTGATCTGTGCGCCCTGGGTCGCCGGGTCCATGCCCATCACCCGCAGGGTCCCGCCGCTGACCGGGCTGATGCACGAGATCATCCGCATGGTGGACGTCTTGCCTGCCCCGTTCGGGCCGAGGAAGCCGAACGACTCGCCGGACTCAATGGTGAAGTCGACCCCGTCGACGGCCACGAAGTCCCCGAAGCGCTTCTCCAGGTGGTGTGCCTCGACCATCGGCGGCTGGCGCGACGCGCCGTCGCCGCTCGATCGCGTCGCGGCCGCCGGCCCCTGGTGGCGCGGCGCGGGAGCTTCGGTGGCCGCCGACGAGCATGACCCCATTGTGAGGGCACGATACCGTGCCCACCGACGCCGGCTCTCGGCTCAGGCGTTGGCCAACCCGGTGTTGGCCACGATCGCCTCAATGATCTGGTCCCAGACCTCCTCGGGGAGGTCGTGCCCCATGCCCGGAACCAGGATGAGGGTCGACCCGGGGACGGCGGCCGCCGTGGCCGTGCCCCCGCTCACGGTGACCAGCAGGTCCTCCTCGCCGTGAATGACGAGGAAGGGGATCTTCACCTCCCGGAGCCCCGCGGTGCGGTCGGGCGAGGCGAGCACCGCCGCAACCTGTCGAGCGGTCCCCTCGGGGCAGTAGCACCGGTCGTAGGCGGCCTCCGCCCTCCGCGTCATCAGATCGACGTGGAAGGGAAAGCCGGGGGAACTGAGCACTCCGTTCGACCGGAGGCTGGCCGCCACCGCCTCCTCCCGGCTGCGGGCCGCGGGGCGGAGAAGGGCGGCGAGGGCCTCGACCGTCGGGGCGCCGACGCTGGGGTCCCCCGTGGTCGCCATGATGGAGCACGCCGAAAGGACACGCGAGGCGTGATGGATGGCGAGCGCCTGGGTGATCATTCCCCCCATGGACACGCCGACGACATGGGCGCGCTCGATCTCCAGCTCCACGAGCAGAGCCGCGGCGTCGTCGGCCATGTCCTCCATCCGGTAGGGCACCGAACGGCTGTCCCCGCCGAAGAGCGAGACGAAGTCCGGCACGCCTTCGAACTTCGTCGAGAGGCCCGAGTCACGGTTGTCGAAGCGAATGGTGAAGAAGCCGTGCGCCGTCAACCGCTCGACGAACGCCTCGGGCCAGGTGATCAACTGCTGACCCAGTCCCATGACGAGAAGCAGCGCGGGGGCATTCGGATCCCCGCTCGTCACGTACTCGATGTCGATCCCGTTGACGTGTGCGGTGGGCACGGTCTCCTCCCTTGGCCGAGGTGCACGACCGGAGACCCTGCCTAGCAGGCCCCGGGCGGCCGCGGCCGGCGATCTCAGGTGGTGGGCGTCGGATGTGCCGCCGGCCCACCGCGACGGCGGCTCCGTGCGACGCTGCGCCGTGGGCCCAGCTTGAGCCCGACCACCGCCACCTGCACCAGCGCGATGCAGAGGATGAAGAGGGGGAACGCGGCCACCTCGGTGGTCCAGTGGTCGATGGTCAGGAGCAAGATCCCCGCGCTGATCGCCGCACCGGCATAGGACGCGACCGTCTCGCTCTCGGGATTGGTCCAACTCTTCAACATGGTCGGGATTCCGGCCAAGAAGTCGGCCGCAATGGCGGCCACGATGGCGATGACACCGTTGCGGGTGGCCAACCAGGCCGCCGTGCCCGCCAGCGACATGGCACCACAGGCGTAGTCGAGACGGCGGACCTTCCACACCGCAGCGGAGTTGTGGAAGGAGGCGACAAAGACCAGCAGCGGCATGAAGCCGATCATGAAGGTGGTCAGGGTGCGCAGACCCACCCCCGACCGGAACTCCACCGCCGCGGCGAGGAGCGGCGCGAACGCCCACAACAGCCAGGTGACCCGGTTGGGTTGGGTGGTGCCGCGCAAGGTGTCGCGCACGTACACCGCCGAACCGCAGGCACCGATGGCGGCACCCAGGTACACGAAGTGGACGTTGATCACGGGGTGACAGTCTGCTCCGACGCGACGCCCGGCGGCGCCAATGTGATCTTCCCTCCCCGCGAGCACCCCGGTGCGTCAAGGGCGGCGCATGATAGGGATGCGAACCGGCACCGTCAAATTCACTTCACGTAATAACCGTGCTTTAACTGAGCCCGCATAGAGGCAAATGGCCCCCGTCTGGACCGAACGTTCGGACGACCTTCACAACCCGAATGTCCATAGAGCCAGGTGGACGGCCCTTTTTGACCCGCGGCCTTGCGCCACGACTTCTCCTGCTACAGTCTCCGACACAAAACCGAATCACGCTTTCTGGTCGATGGGTGGAGCCGTCTAAACGAGATTTTCCCAGAAAGTGATTCGTTTCAACCCCACCGTAGACCTGTCCGGGTCTTGGCACGCCCCCCCGCCACCTGGGGGGCGTGAAAGCGACGAAGCGAGGACACACCCAGGACCATCCCCGGGCCTTCACCAAACCGGCCGCACACCCTGCGGCGATATGCCAGAACGGACGACGCCTTCCCCGCTCTCCGTTCGGGGCGCGAATGCAATGGCCGGAGCCCGCCCCCACCGAGCAGAGCCTGGCGCCCGCGCGCGCCCGACGAAGGGAGGTGCCGTGCGGATCCGCATTGCACTCACGACGGCAGTTGCCGTCATCATTGGAATGACCACAGGATTTTTCTCATTGGGCACTCGGCACGCCGCGTCCGCCGAGGTCGCCACGCATCGCCCGCGCCACGCGGCGCACACCACGGTGCTGTCCCATGCATCGCTAGCGGGATTCGCCCTACCGGTGAGACTCCCGGTGGGATGGAAGGGGCCCCCGCCACCGCCACCGCCACCGCCACCGGCACCGCCGCCGGTGCCGATCACCGATGCCGACAGCGTCGCCACGGCCGACTGGATGTGCATCAGGGTGCACGAATCGAGCGACCGGTACAACAGCCCGGCGGCCCCGGACGGCGCCTACGGCATTCTGCTGAGCACCTGGCGCTCGTTCGGACTCTCCGGTTGGGCGTACCAGGCACCGGCCAGCCTGCAGGACCGGGTCGCACTGGAGCTCTACGCGCGCTACGGCTTCCGCCCGTGGAGCTCGCGCTTCGCCTGCGGTCTGTAGGTCAACCCCCACCCAGGATGGCGGTTACCTGCCCCATGTCGAAGTAGTCCCGCCATGCGGTGATCTTCCCGTCCACCACGTGGAAGGCGCCCATGACGGGGAGGGGCGCCGACCGGCCGTTCACCGTAAAGTGGTCGGTCCGTTCGGTGAGCACGGTGGAGCCATCGCTCGCCAGGTGGTGGATCTCGAATTCCACCTCTTCGACCACGTCCATGAAGCCCTTCATCAGGTCCATGGTGGCGTCTATCCCTTCGGCCGGGTCCATCGGGATGTTGTGGTAGACCACGTCCTCCGAGAAGAACGCCCGCATCGCCTCGGGATCCCTCCGACTGGCTGCAGCACAGAAGTCCCGCACGACTTGTTCGGCGCTCGGCATCTCTCTCCTCCGACTCCCTCGCTGGACAACCGATCAGGCTTGTCCACCACGCTATCGATTCGTCCGCCAAGATGGAATGGTGATCGCCCACGACCGTGCTCCCAGACGAGTCGCGTTGCTCACCCCCATGCGCCCGGAGCTCAAGGCCGTGGTCCGTGCCGGCGGTCTGGCCCGCACCACCGCTAATCCCTGGTTCTCCCATTCCGGCACGACCGGACGCTGGTCGGTCGTGGCCGGAATCATCGGCATAGGCCCGTCGTCGGCACGAGCGGCCACCGTGCGGATGCTGGAGGGAGGCCATTTCGACCACGTGATGGTGGTGGGAATCGCCGGCGGCCTCGATCCCGCGCTCGCCGTCGGGGAGCTGATCGTGCCGCGCCAGGTCCGGCTCGGTCCCGACGGTCCGCTCTACGCGACCCACCCCCTGCCCTCCCGGACGCCCGAAGGCTGCCTCATGACGGTCGACGGCCTCATCTCCGACGAAGCAGTCTGGCGGTCCATCCTCGAATCGGGCTACGGAGCGGTCGACATGGAGGCGGCCGGCGTCGCCGAGATCTGCGAGCGCGCCGGCGTCCAATGGTCGGTCTATCGGGGGATCAGCGATCGTCCCGACGAGCACATCGTCGACCAGTCCATCCTGGCGCTGAGCAAGCCCGACGGTTCGGCCGATCTGGCCGCCGTAGGCCGGTACCTGGCACGCGATCCCCGGCGGGCGAAGATACTGGCCCATCTCAACCGCTGCACGGGACGGGCCGCCACCGTGGCCGCCGACGCGGCGTTGGGGGACCTGGCCCGGAGCTAGCTTTCGGCGCCCCCCGTCGGGTGTCCGTTGCGCTCGGTCATGCGGGCGATGACGTGAACGTCGATCGACTCGTCCGACGCCATGCGCAGGATCTTCTGAATGACCGACCCGCGCGTGAACGACTGCCAGCGCGAGAGCTTCGAAGTGCCGAGCACGATCTGCGTGATCTGGTGATCGATCGCGGTCGCCATGATGGTCGACGCGATGTCATCGCCCTGGACCACCTGCCACGTGGCGCCCACATCGCGCACCAGCTCCTCGAGCCTGTCGGTGTTGTCCGATCTTCGATCAGCATCACCGGGGACGACGTGCAAGACGATGAGGTCGGCCTTCATTCGGGCCGCCATACGGGCCGCCCGACGGATGACGGTGTCGTTCCCCGGCGCACCGGTCACCGCCACGAGAATTCGCTCCGCCGTGTCCCACACGTCGCTCGAGGCCGAGGGCCCGCGGGAGCGGAGAAACTCGAGCAGCTCCTCGTCGGTCTCGTCGGCCACGAAGCGCAGCGAGAGCTCACGCAACGCCACCAGGTTCTCCAGGCGGAAGAAGCCCGAGAGCGCCGAATGCACCTTGGCAGGGGGATAGATGTTGCCGTGCAGCATGCGGCGACGCAGCTGGTCAGCCGACGAGTCGATCAGCTCGAGCTGGTCGGCCCGGCGCACCACCCAATCGGGGACTCGCTCACGGATGCTGACGTTCGTGATGTGCTCGACGGCCTCGGACAGCGACTCCACGTGCTGAATGTTGACCGTGCTGATCACGGCGATCCCCGCGTCGAGGATGGCGAGCACGTCCTGCCACCGCTTCTCGTTGGGCCCCGATCCCGGCACGTTGGTGTGCGCCAGCTCGTCGATCAGCACGACCTCGGGACGCCGAGCCAGGACGGCGTCGAGATCCAACTCCTCCCAGGAAGAGCCCCGGTACTCCACCTTCTTGCGCGGCACCACGGGCAAGGTGCGAAGCTGCTCGATCGTATAGGGCCGGTCGTGGGTCTCGACGAACCCGACCACGACGTCGGTCCCACGCTGGAAGCGCCTCCATCCCTCGTCGAGCATGGCGCAGGTCTTGCCCACGCCGGCTGCCGCTCCCAGGTACACCCGGAAGCGGCCCGCGGGTCGGACCTCGTCTGGATCGGGTGCTTCGGTCGACTCGGTCATGGATCGCTCGCTTCACCCAGTCCGTCAGGGTCGTCGGTACACTCGGCCGCAGGGAAACCTATCCCGGGGAAAGACGTGACCGACGCGATGCGAAGCGTGGATGCCCTCACCAGAGCGCAGTGGCGAGCCGTTCTCGGTGCCGTAGTGGCCATCGCCGGCCAGGCCGCCCTGTTGGCCATCATGGTGCCGTTTCGGGCACATCTCAGCCTGGCCACGCCACCCTTGGTCTTCGTGGTTCCGGTCGTCATCGGAGTGGTGGTGGGCGGCATCGTGCCCGGGGCGCTCGCCGCGGTCACCGGCTTCCTCTTCTACGACGTCTTCTTCATCCCGCCCTATGACACCGTGACGGTCCACGGAACCCAGAATTTGGATCGCTCTGGTCGTCTACGTGATCGTCGTGCTGGTCGTGACCCGCGTCGTGACCACCCAGCAGGCCGCCCGGGAGGATGCGCAGCGCCGGGAGCGGGACGCCGACCGGCTCTTCGAGCTCTCCCAGGCCCTGATCGGCGATCTCACCCTTTCAGAACTGCTCGAGCACATCGCCGGCACGGTGCAGGCCGTCTTCACCCCGCGCTGGACGGCCCTCCTCCTGCCCGGGGTCGATTGGACGGCTCGATCCGAAGGCCCGGATCTTTCCGTGGCCGCCCGGGCCGGACAGGCGCTCACCCCCGAAGAGGTGCGCTCGCTCACCACGAGCAGCGGGCAGACCCGGTCGCTGGGCATGGCGGGAGGATCGCCCGGCCGGGTCGCCGTGGCGCTGGTCGCCAGCAACCGACCCGTCGGACTGCTCGTCCTCCAAGAGGTGCAGTTCGCCCGCCGGGATCGTGCCCTGCTCGGGACCTTCGCCAACCAGGCGGCGCTGGCCGTCGAGAGGGCCCAACTGCAGGAGCAGGCCGTGCGCAGCCGGCTCCTCGAGGAGATCGACCGCTGGCGCCGGGCCATGATGGGCGCGGTCTCCCACGATCTGCGCACGCCCCTCGCGTCCGTCAAGGCGGCGGTGTCCAGCCTGCGCCAGGAGGACGTCCGTCTGAGCGAGACAGACCGGGCCGATCTGCTCGAGCTGATTGAGCTGCAGTCCGATCGCCTGGCCCGGCTGGTGACCAACTTGCTGGACATGACCCGCATTGAGTCGGGCGCGCTGGCCATCCGGCCCATCCTCATCCCCCTCGACGAGCTGGTCGACGAAGCGCTCGCCGCCGTCAGCGGGCTCGTTCCCCCCGATCGCGTCTGTGTCGACACCGTCCCGGACCTCCCCTTGCTGGAGATCGACCATCTGTTGATAGGGCAGGTCCTGGCCAACCTCTTGGAGAACGCGGCGAGGCACAGCCCGGGCGACACGACCATCCGCATCAGCGCCCGAGCCGTGGCTGGGCCCGAGGCACCGCTCGTCGAGATCTCCGTGGCCGACAGGGGTCCCGGGATCGCCAGCGAGGACAGGGAGCGAGTCTTCGAGATGTTCAGCCAGAACAGCGGTGGGGCCAGGGCCGGACTGGGGCTGGCCATCGCCAAGGCGTTCGTCGAAGCGCACGGGGGCTCCATCTGGGTCGAGCCCGACGAGACGCAGGGCGCTACCGTGGTGTTCACCGTGCCCGGAGCAGTGAGTGTGTCCCTGCATGCGTGACCCGGGCGGGGTGAGATGACGAAGGTTCTTGTTGTCGATGACGACCCTGCGCTGGTCAAGGCGCTGCGGATCGGGCTGACGGCGCGCGGGGACAAGGTCACGACGACACACTCGGGAGCCGACGCCATCAGCCAGGTGGCGCTGCTCAGCCCGGATCTCGTGATCCTCGACTTGGGCCTTCCCGATCTCGACGGCCTTGAGGTCTGCCGAAGGATTCGGGAGTTCTCCAATGTCCCGATCGTCGTCCTCTCGGCCTACGGCGACGAACACCGCAAGGTCGAGGCGCTCGACGGCGGCGCCGATGACTTCATCACCAAGCCCTTCGGAATGGCCGAGCTCGAGGCGCGGCTACGGGTGGCCCTGCGCCATTCGGCCCCTCCGGCGAATGGAAGCGCGTCGTCCGCCACCATCCGGGTCGGTGACCTGGAGATCGACATGGTGCACCACATGGCGACGCTGAAGGGAGCTGCGCTGTCCCTCACGAGCCGCGAGTTCGATCTGCTGGCGTACCTGGCCCGCTATGCCGGCAAGGTGTGCACGCACCACATGATCCTCAAGGACGTATGGGGGGCCGGGTACGGGGCCGAGTCGAACTATGTGCGCGTCTACACCCACCGCTTGCGCAAGAAACTGAACGACGACGAGGGCCGCATTCTGCGCACGGTGCCCGGCATCGGCTACCAGCTGGTGTCCGAGGCCCACTCGGACTGAGCCTCGTCGACGGCGAAGGTGTAGTGCGGGTTGAGCATGATGATGACGTCGCCCTCCATCGACGGGGCCCCTTCCACGCACAGACGAACGTCGGGGACGATGCCGGCGATCTCGGTGCGGCCCATGAAACGGAGGGTGATGCTGCCGGTCCCGTCGCTCAACTCCACGTGGAACCGGACCCAGGGCCGCACGTACGCGGCCACCGCGACAACCCGCCCGACGAGGACGGTGGGTCTGCGGAGCACCACCGCCGCAATGGCGGTGGGAGTCACCCTTCCAGCTTGGCCAGTGCTTCGTTGAGCCGGAGTACGTCTATGTACGAGGTGCCCAGGAAGCCGAGCTCTGCGCCCTGCGTCTGGCTGATGACCAGGTGCCTGAGCACCCCGGCGGAGAGCCCGGTGGCCTTCGACACCATGGGGATCTGCACCAGGGCGTCCTGCTGGCTGATGTCGGGGTCGTACCCGCTGCCCGAGTTCGTCACCAGGTCGGGTGTCGGCTTGACGCCGCGCGCCTTCCAGTAGGCCACCAGTGTCTGCGTGTTCTCCAACAGGGTCTTGGAGCGCGGCCCGAGGTTACTCCCTCCGGACTCGCCGGGGTTGAGGACGCCGGGCTTGCCCGGGATGTTGTTGGCCGCCAGCGGGTTGTCCCCTCCGCCGGCGACCGGCTTCAGCGAGCCGGCATAGGGGCCGAGCGCGTCGGGGCGGCCCTGGAACACGCAGCTGCCCAAGGGATGGCCCGGGCACTTCGCCTGGGACCAGTTCTGCCCGATCAGGGTCGAACCGTTGGCCGTGATCGACCCGTCGGCCTGGTGCTTGAAGAGCACCTGGGCGACGCCGGTCCCGACGAAGGCGAAGGCGAAGGTGAGGACGAGCGCCACCACGGCGAGGGTGACCGCACGGCGGATGTGCACGAGCATCAGCAGGACTCCATCAGTAGGCGTGCAGCGCGACGAGGATGAGGTCGATGAGCTTTATGAAGATGAACGGCACGATGATCCCGCCCACTCCGTAAATCCACACGTTCCGCCGCAGGATGGCCGCGGAGCCGGCGGCCCGGAACTTCACGCCCCGGAGGGCGAGCGGGATCAGGGCAACGATCACCAGCGCGTTGAAGATGACGGCCGACAGCACCGCACTCTGGGGGCTGTGCAGCTTCATGACGTTGAGAGGCTCCAGCTGCGGGTAGGTGGCGAGGAACAGCGCCGGGATGATGGCGAAGTACTTGGCCACGTCGTTGGCGATGGAGAAGGTGGTCAGCGAGCCACGGGTGATGAGCAGCTGCTTGCCGATCTCCACCACGTCGATCAACTTGGTCGGGTTGGAGTCGAGGTCGACCATGTTGCCGGCCTCCTTGGCCGCCGTGGTCCCGGTGTTCATGGCGACACCGACATCGGCCTGGGCGAGCGCCGGGGCGTCGTTGGTCCCGTCGCCCGTCATGGCGACCAGCTTGCCGCCCTCCTGCTCTTGGCGGATGAGGGCCAGCTTGGCCTCGGGCGTGGCCTCGGCCAGGAAGTCGTCGACACCCGCCTCCTCGGCTATGGCCGCCGCGGTGAGCGGGTTGTCACCGGTGATCATCACCGTACGGATCCCCATGGAGCGCATCTCGGCGAACTTCTCGTTGATGCCCTGCTTCACCACGTCCTTGAGCTCAATGACCCCGAGGATCACCGGACCGTCCGCCACGACCAGGGGCGTGGATCCGGCGCGCGAGACGTGATCCACGATCGGATCGAGATCAGCGGGCACCGTCCCTCCCTGCTCGCCGACCCACGCCTTCACCGATTCCGACGCTCCCTTGCGGATCTGACGCTCGTCGAAGTCCAGTCCCGACATCCGCGTCGTGGCGGAGAAGGGCACGAAGACATGCCCGGATTCGAGGTGACGCTCGCGGATGTCGAAGCGCTGCTTGGCCAGGACCACGATGGAGCGGCCCTCGGGTGTCTCGTCGGCCAACGAGGCCAGCTGGGCCGCGTCGGCCAGGTCGCGCTCGGTGTGCTCACCGACGGGGAAGAAGTCTGACGCCATCCGGTTGCCCATGGTGATCGTGCCGGTCTTGTCCAAAAGCAGTGTCTGCACGTCCCCGGCCGCCTCCACGGCCCGTCCGCTCATGGCCAGGACGTTCTTCTGGACGAGCCGGTCCATGCCGGCGATCCCGATGGCGGAGAGCAGCGCGCCGATGGTGGTGGGGATCAGACAGACCAACAGGGCCACCAGGATCACCACGGAGACCGCGGCGCCGGAGTAGATCCCGAACGCCTCGAGCGAGACGACGACCGGAATGAAGATGATGGTCAGGACGGCGAGGAGGATGGTCAGCGCGATCTCGTTGGGTGTCTTCTGCCGGTTGGCGCCCTCCACCAAGGTGATCATGCGATCCAAGAAGGTGTGGCCGCGCTCGGCGGTGATGCGCACCACGATCCGGTCGGAGAGGACCTTCGTCCCACCGGTGACGGCCGAGCGGTCGCCGCCCGACTCGCGGATGACCGGGGCCGACTCGCCGGTGATGGCCGATTCGTCGACCGAGGCGATCCCCTCCACGATCTCCCCGTCGGAGGGGATGAGGTCGTTGGCCTCGCAGACGACCGTGTCGCCCTTGTTCAGCTCGGCGGCCGGCACCAGCTCCTCGGTCCCATCGGCCCTGAGCCGCCGCGCCTCGGTCTCCGACCGCATCTTGCGGAGCGTGTCGGCCTGCGCCTTGCCGCGCCCTTCGGCCATGGCTTCGGCGAAGTTGGCGAAGATGACCGTCAGGAAGAGCCAGATGGTGATGGACCAGGTGAAGGTGCTGGGATGGGCGATCGCCTCAATGAAGGTGATGACGGAGCCGACCAGCACCACGAACATGACGGGGTTGCGGATCTGCACCGCCGGGTTCAACTTGGTGAACGAGTCGACCAGCGCTTGGCGCATGATGGGACCGTCGAACAGGCCCCGCGCCTCGGCCACACCGTGTGGCGCACTCTCCGGTTCCGGCTGGGCCGCCTGGGTGGTGGTCATGGTCATTAGAAGAACTTTCCGTGGCTGAGCTGCTCGACGATCGGGCCGAGGGCGAGGGCAGGGAAGAACGTCAGTCCACCGATTATCACGATCACGCCGATGGTGAGCCCCACGAACATGGAGTTGTCGGTGCGGAAGGTGCCGAGCCCAGCGGGGACCTGGGGCTTGGCGGCCAGCACGCCGCCCAGGGCCAGGGCAGGGATCATGATGCCGACCCGTCCGATCAGCATGTCGATGCCGCCGATCACGTTGTAGAAGGTCGTGTTGCTGCCGAGCCCCGCGAAGGCCGAGCCGTTGTTGTTGCCCTGCGAGGTGAGCGCGTAGAGGATCTCGGTGAACCCGTGCGGGATGGCGTTGAGGGGGGCGGCGCGGCCGGCGTGGATCGACACGGCGATGGCCGTGAAGATGAGCACGATGAGCGGCATGACCAGGGCCCCGAGGCCGGCCAGTTTGACCTCCTTGGCCTGGATCTTCTTCCCCAGGTACTCCGGCGTTCGCCCGATCATCAGGCCACCGATGAACACGGCGATGATGGCGTAGATAAGGATGGTGTAGAGGCCGCTCCCCGAGCCGCCCGGCGTCACCTCGCCCAGCATCATCCCGCTGATGAGGAAGAAGCCGCCCATCGGGGTGAACGAGTCGTAGTTGGCATCGGCCGACCCGGTGGACGTGTTGGTCGATGCCACCCCGAACAGGGCGGTAGACGTGTCGCCGAAGCGCACTTCGTGACCCACGGTGTTCCCCACCGTCGAGTGCACCCCCGCCGCGGCTACCGCCGGATTGCTCTGGTGCTCGTAGTAGCTGGCGCCGCCCACCCAGACCCCGAAGATGATCACCATGGCCGCCAGCAGGGCGGCACCGTGACGGATGCTGCCCACCATCTTGCCGAAGGTGTAGGTCAGGGCGAACGGGATGGCCAACAGCAGGTAGATCGACAGCCAGTTGGTGAGCCCGGTCGGGTTCTCGAAGGTCGTGGCCGAGTTGGAGTTGAGGAACCCGCCGCCGTTGTTCCCGAGCTGCTTGATGGCCTCCATGAACCCGATGGGTCCCCGGGCGATGGTCTGGGTGACCCCGTTGAGGTAGTCGTGGACGGTGACCGTCCCGGCCAGGGTCTGCACGGCGCCCTGCCCGACGAAGATGATCCCCGCGACGAACGCAATCGGGAACACGATGTAGAGGAGGCCACGGGTCATGTCGACCCAGAAGTTCCCGATGGTCGGGGAGTTGCGGCGGGAGAAGCCCCGGACCAGGCCGATGGCCACGGCGATGCCGATGACCGGGCTGACGAACTGCTCCATCGTCAGCGCGCCGATCTGGGAGAAGTACGACATGGTCGTCTCGCCGCCGTAGTTCTGCCAGTTGGTGTTGGTCATGAACGACGCAGCGGTGTTGAAGCTCAGCGCCTGGGGCACGGCGTCGAGATGCTGGGGGTTGAGGGGGAGCGACCCCTGAATCCGTATGATCAGGTAGGTCACGGCCATGACGACGGCCGAGAAGATGACCATCGAAGCGGCGTAGCGCTTCCAGTTCTGCTCCCTCTCGGGGCCGGTCCCGAGGAGCCGGTAGACGGGCCGCTCGGCCCAGCCGAGGAAGTGCACCCGCCCGTCGAAGACGGCGGCCATGTAGGAGCCGAGGTAGCGCCAGGTCAGGCCCAGGGCGACGACCAGGGTGATGATGGTCCAGGTGAAGCCCACGTCAGAACTTCTCGGGCTTGAACATGGCGACGCCCAGGTAGAGGAACATCACTATCGACACCGCGAGAAGGATCCCCTGGGTCCAGGTCATACCCGGTCCAGCGCCCAGATCAGCCCGAGCATCACTGCGACAAAGCCCAGAAAGCCGAGAACTGCGAGGAAGTCTGCCACGAGCCCATCGTGGCTCTCCGGATATCAACCGGACGTCAACGCTGGGGGTGGCGGCGTCAACAAAGTATCAATCGCCTGGTTTTTCCGACCGGGGGCGATCACATGGTGTCTCGTCGAGGTCGCCGTCATAACATGGCGAGCAATGGGACCACACCACGACGGGGAGGTCCGCCCCCGGGACTACGACGCGGTCGTCATCGGGGCGGGGTTCGCCGGCCTCTACATGCTCCACCGGTTGCGCGAGGCGGGCTTCTCCGTGCGCGGGTTGGAGGCCGGCTCCGGAGTCGGCGGGACCTGGTATTGGAACCGGTATCCGGGCGCCCGATGCGACTCCGAGAGCATGTACTACTCCTACTCGTTCCTACCCGACCTCGAGCAGGAATGGCCGCTCGACGAACGGTACCCCGGCCAACCGGAGATCCTCCGCTACCTCGAGCACGTCGCCGACCGCCTCGACCTGAAAAGGGATTTCGAGTTCGACACCCGCGTGGCCTCACTGCAGTTCGACGCCGGTTCTGGCCGATGGACGGTGTCCACCGGCGACGGGCCCGCGGTGAGGGCCCGGTGGGTGATCACGGCGGTCGGCTGCCTCTCCGCAGCCAACGTCCCCGAGCTCCCCGGGGCCGACTCCTTCATCGGGGCCACGTACCATACCGGCCAGTGGCCGCACGAGCCGGTCCGCTTCGAGGGCCAACGGGTCGGGGTCATCGGCACCGGCGCCTCGGGAATTCAGGCGATTCCCGTGATCGCCGAGCACGCGGCCCACCTGACGGTGTTTCAGCGGACGGCGCAGTTCACGATCCCCGCCGCCAACGGCCCCCTCCATCCGGCCTTCGTGCAGCTGTGGAAGGACAACTACCGAGAGTGGCGTCGGCGAGGCCGACTCTCGCGCGGGGGATCCCGTACGTGGGCATCGACCGGTCGGCCCTCGAGGTGACGCCCGAGGAGCGGAGGGCCGCGTTCGAGGCCGGCTGGGAGCAGGGTGGGTTCATGTTCTCCGTGGCCACGTTCAGTGATCTCCTTCTCGACGAGGAGGCCAACGCGACCGCGGTCGAGTTCGTCCACTCGAAGATCGACGAGATCGTCAGAGACCCTCGGGTGGCCGACGCCCTCAAGCCCAGGGCGTTCCCGTTTGCCACGAAGCGCCTGCCCCTCGACACCAACTACTACGAGACGTTCAACCGGCCCAACGTGACGCTCGTTGACCTGCAGCGCACCCCGATCGTGGAGGTCACGCCCGAAGGGATCCGCACCACAGAGTCCGAGCACACACTGGACATGATCGTGTACGCCACCGGCTTCGACGCCCTCACCGGACCGCTCCTGGCCATGGACGTTCGTGGCCGTGACGGGAGGTCGCTCGCCGAGGCCTGGGCCGAAGGGCCGAGGACCTATCTGGGCTTGGCCATTCCCGGCTTCCCCAATCTGTTCACCATCACCGGCCCCGGCAGCCCTTCCGTCTTGGCCAACATGCCGACCGCGATAGAGCAGCACGTCGAATGGATCGCGCGATGCATCGAGCGCTTGGCCCGCGGTCGGATCGACACCATTGAGGCCACCGAGGAGGCGGCGGCGACCTGGACCGATCACGTCCAGGAGGTCGCTTCCCGGACCCTGTACCCCAAAGCCGCCTCCTGGTACATGGGGGCCAACATTCCCGGCAAAGCGCGGGTGTTCCTCCCCTACGTGGGTGGCCTCGGGGTCTACGGGGAAAAATGCGACGAGGTGGCCGCCGGGGACTACGACGGCTTCGCGTTGTCGTCGGGTCAGCTGGTTTCGTCCCCTTCATGACCGGATGACCCTCGACGAGGCGACGACTCGGCTCCTGGCCGATCTGACCCAGGCCGGCTCGAAGCCGATCCGGGAGATGACGGTGGAGGAGGCCCGTGCTCTCTCGGGCCGGTTCAGCCAACGGTACGGCCCCGCACCGGAGATGGGTGCCGTACGGACCAGCCGGGTCCCGGTCCCCGGCGGGCACGTCCGCGTACGCCTCTTGGTGCCCAACGATCGGCCCGCCGGACTGATCGTCTACTACCACGGCGGCGGGTGGGTGATCGGTGCCATCGCGAACTTCGAGACGCTGGGGCGTACGCTGGCCGCACGCACCGGGTGCGCCGTCCTCCTGGTCGACTACCGGTTGGCCCCCGAGTACCGCTTTCCCACGGCCGTCGAGGATGCCTGGGCGGCGCTGCGATGGGCCGACTCGCATCTCGAGGAGCTGGCCGGCGCCCGTGTACCGGTGATCGTGGCCGGCGACAGCGCCGGCGCCAACTTGAGCGCGGTGGTCAGCCAGCGAGCCAGGGCAGCCGGTGGCCCGGCCATCGCGCTCCAGGTCCTGGTCTATCCGATCACCGACTGCGACTGCGACACCACCTCGTACACGGACCCGGACAACCAGCTGCTGCTCTCGCGGGACTCGATGATCTGGTTCTGGGCTCACTACGCGCCCGTCGAAACGGCACGGGCCCACCCCGATGCCTCCCCTCTGCGCCAGCCCGATCTGACCAACCTGCCCCCGGCGGTCATCCTGACGGCCGAGCACGACGTCCTGCGCGACGAGGGGGAGCTCTACGCGACTCGACTCATGAAGGCGGGTGTACGGGTGCAGCACCGCCGCTTCACCGGGCAGATGCACGGCTTCTTCACGATGATCAACATCCTGCCCGGGAGCCAGGCCGGCCTCGACTTCGTGGCCGACGCCGTCGCTCAGGTCACCTCGGCCCCGGCCACTCGAACGTAGGATCGGACAGTCGAGGATCGAGAACTGCGAGAGGAAATTCGGGGGTGGAGAGATGGAGGTGGAGCTGAAGGGCTGTCGAGCCCTGGTCACGGGCGCCTCGTCGGGCATCGGTGCAGGCCTCGCCGTCGCCCTGGCAGCCGAGGGCGCCGTCGTCGGCATCTGTGCCCGGCGCGGCGACAGGCTGGCCGATGTCGTCGGACGCTGCATGGAGCACTCACCCGACAGCCGCATGTGGGTGGTCGATCTGGCCGACCGGGACGCCGTCGACCAATTGAGCGTAGACGTGCTCGACGCATTCGGGGGGATCGACCTCCTCGTGAACAACGCCGGGATCCCCAAACGTCGTCACGTCACCGCGCTGAACATCGACACCATCACACGGGTCATGCACATCAACTTCCTCTCCCCCATGCGGCTCACCATGGCACTCCTGCCCCAGATGCTGGAGCGCGGCTCTGGCACGATCGTCAACGTCTCTTCCATTGCCGCCCTCCTCAGCGCGCCCGGGGAGGCCGCCTACGACGCCTCCAAGGCGGCCTTGACGGCCTTCTCCGAGGCGATGGCGGTCGATCTGTGGGGGACCGGCGTCAAGATCATGGTCGTCTACCCCGGCGTGGTCGACACCGACCTCTTCACCCTGCCGGACAACGATGTCCCCAACCTGCCGGTGCCGGCCGAACCCGTGTCGGTTGCCGTCGACGCCATCCTGAGCGGCCTGGCCTCCGGCGCGTTGCAGGTGTTCGTGCCCGAATACTTCGCCGAGATCTGCGCGAACAAGGCCCAGGACGTCCCTGCGTTCCTGCGCGGCACCGCCGCCTACCTGCGGTCGCAGCAGGGGGTCGACTGAGCCCAACCCCACTGGGATTATTCTCGGGTAGGCCGTTCCCCACCTCGGGGAGGCTGCTGTCGGACTCGGAGGAGGAACGAGACGCGCGTGGAGGTCGAGCCCGATGCGGCAGGGATGAGCGGGGCGCGTCTGGAACGCATCACAGAGCATTTCGAACGTCGGTACCTGGCACCGGGGAAGATCGCCGGGTGCCAGATCACCGTGGCGCGCAAGGGCCGCATGGCCTACTACCGCTCGCTCGGACTGATGGATCGCGAGAGAGGGCGCCCGATGGCCGACGACGCCGTCTTCCGCATCTACTCCATGACCAAGCCCATCGCCTCGGTGGCCCTCATGCAGCTCTACGAGCGGGGGATGTTCCAGCTCACCGATCCGGTGCACCGTTATATCCCCGAATGGCGCAAGCTGCGCGTCGCAGAGGCGGAAACGAACGGCTCCACCACCAACGTCAGACCACCACGTCCGATGACCGTCCGTGATCTCCTCACGCACATGACGGGACTTCCCGGTGGCATCCTTCCGGGCGATCCGATCGATGACGCATTCGCCGAGGCCCGCGCCGCCCGGAGCGAGGGGCTGACACTCGAAGGGATCACGGCCCTCCTGGCGGAGCACCCGTTGAAATTCGACCCTGGAACTCGGTGGAACTACGGCCTGTCCACGGACATCGTCGGCCGCCTGATCGAGATCCTGTCGGGAGACCGGTTCGACGACTACCTGCGCCGGGAGATCTTCGAGCCTTTGGGCATGGTCGACACCGGCTTCTACGTCCCGCCCGGATCGGCGGAGCGATTGACCGCTCTGTATCAGTTCCAGCCGAGCGCCGCTCCGGTACTGCTCGAGGCACCTGGCCAGAGCTCCTACCTCCGCCCGCCCTCCTACCTCTCGGGAGCCGGCGGCCTGGTCTCGACCACCCACGACTACTGCGCTTTCTGCCAGATGTTGCTCAACGGCGGGCAGCTCGAGGGCGTGCGGGTGCTCGGACGCAAGACCCTGGAGCTCATGACGAAGAACCATCTTCCGGGAGGGGCGACCCTGACGGATCTGGCCGTCGGCGGATTCGGCGAAGCCGGTTTCGAAGGAGTCGGGTTCGGCCTGGGCTTCGCGGTCGGCCAGGGTCCGGCCGCCACCGCGATGGCCGGCTCGGCGGGCGACTTCTACTGGGGCGGTCTCGCAAGCACCGCATTCTGGATCGATCCGGCCGAAGAACTCTTCGTCGTGTTCATGACCCAACTCGTTCCCTCGGTTGCGTACCCCATCCGAGCGCAGCTGCGCGCCCTGGTCTACCAGGCTCTCGATGACTGACGAAGGGCCGGACCGCACGCCGGTGGGCCCGGCCGATGCCACCGTCGTGCCCCGCTTCGCCGGGCCGGCCACCTTCGCTCGGCTGCCGACCATCGACCAGGTGCCGAGCTGGGACATCGCCGTCGTGGGGGTCCCTTTCGACAGCGGCACCACGTACCGGCCCGGCGCCCGATTCGGCCCCAGCGGGGTGCGGCAGGGATCCCGCCTGCTACGGCCCTACCATCCCGAGCTGGACGCCCTCCCCTTCGAACGTGGCCAGGTCGTCGACGCCGGAGACATCATCTGCTCACCCTTCGACATCGCCGCGGCGGTGACGCAGATTGAAGAAGCCGCCGGTTCGTTGCTGGCCGGGGGTGGTCGGTTGGTCGCCATCGGCGGCGACCACACCGTTGCCCTCCCGCTGCTCCGGGCCACGTCGAAACGGCACGGTCCCCTCGCCCTGGTGCACTTCGACGCCCACCTCGACACGTGGGACACCTATTTCGGCCAGCGGTTCACTCATGGGACGCCGTTCCGGCGAGCGTGGGAGGAGGGCCTGCTCCTGCGCGACCGCAGCGCCCACGTGGGCTTGCGAGGCCCGCTGTACGGCAGCCGCGACCTCATCGACGACGCCGCCATGGGTTTCGAGCAGATCACGGTGGACGACGTCGCCAGAGGGATCGACGCGGTGATCGACCGGCTCGTGGAGCGCGTCGGCAACGCACCCGTTTACGTCTCGGTCGACATCGATGTGCTCGACCCCGCCCATGCGCCCGGCACGGGAACGCCCGAAGCGGGCGGGCTGGCCAGCCGCGAGCTGCTGGCCATGGTGCGCGGGCTACGCCGGGTGTCGATCGTCGGCGGTGACGTGGTGGAGGTGGCGCCGGCGTACGACCACGCCGAGATCACGACCATCGCGGCGGCCCACGTCCTTTACGACCTCGTCACCCTCATGGCACTCCGGCTCCAGGGCTGAGCGGTCCGCCTCGGCGTACGGGCCTCGACCGCTTGTAACAGTCCATTCACGCGGTGGAAACCGACCACGAACTGTCCGCCCGTACCGTGTGCAGGACAGGACCATGGGAAGCCTTTGGTAGCGGCGAACCGAGTGCCGACGTGAAGCGAGATCTCCAAGTGGGGATAGCGCAGTGGCTCGCCGCGCCGGGGGAGCCCAGGCGGAACCTACAGGTTGCGCTGGACATGATGGAGCTCGCCGCCACGCGCGGCGTCGAGCTCCTCGTCCTTCCCGAGCTCTGGCCCTGTGGCTACGATCCCGTCACGCTGCGCGAGGACGCCCGGCACGCCGCCGAACCTCTCGATGGTCCGCGCACCAAGCGACTGTCGGTGGCCTCAGGGACGGCGGGCATGTGGCTCGTCGCCGGCAGCGTTCCCGAGCTCGGCGACGACGGCGCTCTCTACGACACCGCGCTCGTGTTCGACCCCCACGGCGACCTGGTGGCCCACCACCGCAAGGCGCACCTCTACCCACCCACGTCGGAGCCTTCCATCTTCCGCCCGGGCGACCGCCTCACCACCTTCGAAGACCCGACGTTGGGAGTGGTGGGGGTGGTGATCTGCTTCGACGGGGACTTTCCCGAAGTGGCCCGGACCCTGGCGTCGCGCGGGGCGCGGCTGGTGGTGGCTCCTTCGGCCTACGAAGTCGAGCGGGCCACCGCCTGGGACCTCCTGTATCCTGCGCTGGCGCTGGCCAACAGCCAGTGGTGGGTCCAGTCGAACCAGTGCGGTGCGCACGCGACCACCACGCTCCTGGGGGCGAGCCGGATCGTGGCACCTACGGGAACCGTGGTGGCCGAGGCCACCCGGACGGTCCCCGGCTGCACCTACCCCCCTGAGCTGCTGGTCCAACGGATCGACCTGCAGCTGGCCTACCAGAGGGACGGCATCGGAACCCTGCTCGAAGAGGGGCGGCGCCCGGATCTCTACCTGCAGCCCGGTGGTGAAGCTCCCGCGACGCCCCGAGCTCCGGCCGACACGTAATGTTTGGGTATCGGTTCGCGCCACCCCCACCTTGGAAGGCACTCCATGCAACCTGTCCACCTAGCGGTCACTGACGCCGAGAGCGCTCTTCGCAGCCTCGCGCCCCGGACCGACCTCGGGGCAGGACGACCACGATGATGGAACAGCCCGCCGAGGGCACCTCGGCAACATCGCGGACCCCAGCGCTGACCCCCCACGTCATCGTTCTCTTCGGCGCCACCGGTGACCTCGCGGCGCGCAAGCTCCTGCCCGGGCTCCTCCACCTCGCGCAGTCCGGCATGCTCCCCGAGTACCAGATCGTCGGGACGGGTCGGAGCGAGCTCACCGACGAGGACTTCCGCAACCTGGCGCGTCAGGCTTGCGACCAGTACGCCACCGGGAAGATCTCGCTGCTGCAGTGGGCCGGTTTCGAACAGCGGCTGACCTTCGTGCCCCAATCGGCGGGGCCGGACGGGCTGGCCGCCGCTGTGGCAAGGGCCGAAGCGGCGATAGGGGGGGACGTACGTCGTCTGCACTACCTGAGCATTCCGCCCTCCGCCGCGGGTGATGTCATTGAGCTGCTGGGCAAGGCGGACCTGGTGGATCGCTCGCGGGTCATCATGGAGAAGCCCTTCGGAACCGACCTGGCCAGCGCTCGAGCCCTCAACGACCTGGTGCACCGGATCTTCGACGAGGAACAGGTCTTCCGGATCGACCACTTCCTGGGCAAGGAGCCGGCCCAGAACATACTGGCGTTCCGTTTCGCCAACGGCCTCTTCGAGCCGATCTGGAACCGTGACCATATCGATCACGTGCAGATCGACGTCCCCGAGACCCTGGGGGTCGATGACCGCGTCGGCTTCTACGAGTCGACCGGCGCATTCAAGGACATGGTGGTCACCCACCTCTTCCAGATCCTGGGCTTCATGGCCATGGAACCTCCGACCGCGCTCGAATCGCGGGCCATCAGCGAGGAGAAGAACAAGGTCTTCCGCTCGATGCGCCCGATCGACGTGAACGAGGTCGTGCGCGGCCAGTACACGGGCTACCGGGACATCCCGGGGGTGGCGCCGGACTCGGACACCGAGACCTTCGTCGCCCTGCGCTGCGAGATCGACAACTGGCGTTGGGCCGGCGTTCCCTTCTACCTCCGCACCGGCAAACGGCTCGGTGGCGGAGAGCGCATCATCTCCATCGCCTTCCGTGAGCCGCCCAAGAGCATGTTCCCCGCGGGGTCCGGAGTCGGCACCCAGGGCCCCGACCATCTCACGTTCGATCTGGCCGATTCGTCCAAGCTCTCGCTGTCGTTCTACGGCAAGAAGCCGGGCCCGGGGATGAAGCTGGAGAAGCTGAGCCTGCAGTTCGCGCTGCACGAGACCGGGCAGGATGCCGACGTCCTGGAGGCCTACGAGCGGCTCATTCACGACGCGATGCTCGGGGACCACACCCTCTTCAACACGGCGGAGGGCATCGAACGGTTGTGGGAGGTCTCGACGCCGTTGCTGGAGAACCCGCCTCCGGTCCTACCCTATGAGCCGGGTTCGTGGGGACCCGACGCCATCCGGGACCTCATCGCGCCGCGGACCTGGCGTCTTCCGTTCGAACGGCGCTGGCGGGCCTCTGCTTGAGCGACGGCGCGGCGGCGGGCGGGACAGGGCGGGGGCGGGTGACGCGGCGCAGCCGGGAGCTGTTCCACACGACAAAGCCCGAGGACAACGCCATGGCCGCCGCGGCAACCAGCGGGTTCAAGATGCCGAGGGCGGCCAGGGGAATGGCCGTGGCGTTGTACACGCAGGCCCACACCAGGTTGCCGTGAATGGTCCGAAGCGTCCGGCGCGCCAGGTCGATGGCGGTGGCCACCGCGCGCAGATCGTCACGCATGACGATGAGGTCCGCCGCGTTGATGGCCACGTCGGTGCCCGAGCCGACGGCGAGACCGAGATCGGCGACCACGAGTGCCGGGCCGTCATTCACCCCGTCGCCGACCATCGCCACGGTTCGGCCCTCGGTCTGCAGCCGTCGTATGACGGCCACCTTGTCGACCGGTAGCGCGCCCGACACCACCTCGGTGATGCCCAAGGACGAGGCGACGGCACGAGCCGTCACCTCGTTGTCCCCCGTCATCAGAAGGCACCGCAACCCAAGCCTGTGGAGCTGCCGCACGGCCGGTGCCGCCGACTCGCGGACGGTGTCGGCCAACGCCAACGATCCGACAACCGTCCCGTCGCATGAAACGAGAACGGCCGTGCGACCCTGGGTCTCCCACTCCCGGCAACGATCCATCACCGCTGACGGAACGTCCGGCCATTGCGCGTCGGCGCCCACCCGACCGACCGTGATGTCGTGACCCTCCACGATGCCGGTCGCGCCGAACCCGGTCAGCGCGATGAAAGACTGCGCCATGGGGAGAGCCCCGAGCTCCTCCCCTGCCCGGGTCGCGATGGCCACGGCTGCGGGGTGCTCCGATGCCTGTTCGAGCCCACCTGCCCAACGGAGCAGCGTGGGCGCATCGGTGCCGGGAACACACGCGATGCCCGTCACCTTCATTTTGCCCGTGGTCACCGTCCCGGTCTTGTCCAGCACAACGGTGTCGATCTCCCGTGAGGCCTCCAGCGCGCGGTAGCCCTTGAAGAAGATCCCCTCCCGCGCCCCCTCAGCGGTGGCCACGTACAGCGCGGCCGGGGTGGCGAGACCAAGGGCACACGGGCAGGCGATGACCAGGACGGAGAGAGCCGCCGTGAACGCCTGGGCGGGTGCGTACCCGAGCCAGAGCCACGCGGCCACGGTCACCAGCGCGATCAGCAGCACCACGGGGACGAAGACGTTGCACACACGGTCGGCCAGGCGCTGCACCGAAGCCTTCTCGTTCTGGGCGCGCTCGACCAGCCGAATCATCTGGGCCAGCTGGGTGTCCGTCCCCACCTTGGTGGCACGCACCACCAGGCGACCGCTCACCGATACGGTCCCTCCCACCACCGTGTCGCCTTGCGCGACGTCGAGGGGCAGTGACTCGCCCGTCAAGACGCTGCGGTCCACCGCTGACTGGCCGAAGATGACCTCGCCATCGGTGGCGATCGTCTCCCCGGGCCGGACGATGAACCGGTCGCCGACGCCGAGCGCCGCCACCGGGCGGCGCCGCTCGAACCCCAGGGCGTCGATCACCCCCACGTCCTTGGCTCCGACCTCCGCCAGTGCCCGCAGCGCGTTGCCGGACCGCTGCCGGGTCCATGCTTCGAAGTAGCGCCCGGCCAGCACGAAGGTCGTGACCCCGGCAGCGACGTCGAGGTAGATCGCACCGGCCGAGCGGTGCTCCAGCATGAAGAGCATGGAGTGGGGGGCGTTGCTGGTGTCGCGCCAGAACATGGCGTACAGCGACCACACCGTGGACGACACGATGCCCAGCGACACCAGGGTGTCCATGGTCGACAGGCGGTGCCGTGCGGCACGGACCGCCGCCCGGTAGAAGGGCCACGCTGCCCAGGTCACCACCGGTGCCGCCAGGGCCACCATCAGCCACTGCCAGCCGGTGAACCGCAGGTTGGGCGCCACGGAGAAGGCGATCGACATGTCGCACAGCGGCATGAACAGCACCGCCGACACGATGAACCGGCGGCGAAGGGCCCGCACTCGAGCCTCCATGTCGTCCGCCCGGTCGGCCGAGGGCCGCGGAGTCTGTGGGGGGAGCTCGGCGGAGTAGCCCGCGGCGGCGATCTCCTCCATGAGGCGCTGCACGGACACACCCGCGGGCAGCACGGCCGTCGCTCGCTCAGAGGCGTAGTTGACGCGCGCCTCGACCCCGTCGAGGAGGTTCAGGCGCCGCTCGATCCGGGCCGCACAGGCGCCACAGGTCATGCCCCCGATGAGCAGCGAGACCTCGGCGCTCGGCGGGTCGGCGACGACGTCTACCGTCGACGCCACCGCACCGGCCTCTCGGAGCACGCCATGGTCCCTAGACTGACAGGCCGGCCGGTGTGGCGCCAAGTTACCGACGCCCTCGGGGCCCTATGTAGCCTCACGGGCGGGCCCGGTGGGCCGGGCGACGTTCGGGGGCCGCAGGCCGTCGCAGACGACGTTCAGCATCTCTCTCGGCGTCGCCGTCTTGAGGGGTCGGTCGGCGGCCATGCAGGTGGCGCCCACCAACGTGAGCACCACCTCCGTCGTGACGTCGGAACGGACGGCCCCGGCCCGCTGCGCGACGTGCAGCAACTCCCCCACCGCGGCCTCGAGCCCGCGCTTCGTCTCGGCCACCGCCTCCTCGACCTCCACGCCCGCGCCGAGCAGCGCCTGAATCAGGTCGCGCTTGGACGACGTCTCCTCGACGAGGTCCTCGAGAAATCCGAAGAAAGCGGCACCGGGGTCGTCGGCATCGACGCGTGCCCGCGCCTCCGTCGTGATGTCGCCGATGCGACCGATCAGGATGGCCTCGAACAGCTTCTCCTTGGTCGGGAAGTGCCGATAGAGCGTGCCGATGCCGACCCCGGCCTTCTCGGCGATGACGTCGACCGGCACGTTGATGCCCTCGGCGGCAAACACCGATTCGGCCGCCTCGAGCACGCGCGCACGGTTGCGCTGCGCGTCCGCCCGGAGCGGTCGCAGGGGTTCCTCCATGAGACGCTTCCTTCCCCATTGACAAACGGAACCCACGTTCCGTATAGTCTAAATGGAACTGTCACTCCGATTATACGACGGCCCGGCGAACGATGCGAGACCTTGCCGCCGGCACCTGTGATTCGGAGCCCAGACGACGCAGGAGGACCATGACCACCACCATCGAACGCGACGACGCCCCGACGACAACCCCGGCTCCTCCCGACCCCAAGCGAGTCCGCGCCCTCGGGGTCATCGCCGTGGCGCAGTTGATGGTCGTCCTCGATGCGTCCGTGGTGATCATCGCCCTTCCCTCGGCCCAACGTTCGCTCCACATCTCCTCGGCAAACCGCCAGTGGATGTTGACGGCATACACCCTGGCCTTCGCCGGCCTCCTGCTCCTCGGGGGGCGTATCGCCGACTACATGGGTCGCAAGCGGATGTTCGTGGTCAGTTTGCTCGGCTTCGCGGCCGCCTCTGCCCTGGGCGGTTTGGCCCGGAGCTCGGCCATGCTGTTCGGCGCTCGAGCCCTGCAGGGTGCATTCGCAGCGATCATGGCGCCCGCCGCGCTCTCCCTCCTCACGATCGCCTTCACCGAGCCGAGGGAGCGAGCGAGGGCCTTCGGCGTGTACGGGGGGATCGCTGGGGGCGGAGCCGCCATCGGCCTCATCCTCGGGGGCGTGCTGACCCAGTACGCCTCTTGGCGCTGGACGCTGCTCATCAACGTCCCGATCGCCATTGGAACCGCCCTGGCCGCAACGGCGTTCGTCACCGAGAGCCGGAGCCCGGTGCGGCACGGCTACGACATACCCGGCGCGGCAACCTCCACCGGTGGCCTCCTCGCCCTCGTCTACGCCTTCACCAAGGCGGGCAGCGACGGATGGACGTCCACCATCACTCTCGAACTCTTCGCCATCGCTGCGATACTGCTGGTTTCGTTCGTCCTCATAGAGCGCAGGGCCGAGCACCCACTCCTCCCCATGCGCATCGTCCTCGACCGGAACCGTGGCGGATCCTTCCTGGCGTCGCTTCTCGTCGGCACGGCCATGCTGGGGACGTTCTTGTCATTGACCTTCTACTTCCAGGGGACCCTCGGCTATTCCGCCATGAAGAGCGGCCTGGCCTTCCTGCCCTTCTCGCTCGGCGTCATCGCCGGTGCGACGTCGGCCAGCCGCCTGCTCCCCAGGTTCGGCCCACGCATGGTCATGACGGCCGGGCTCGCCCTGGGCGCTACCGGCCTCGGCGTGTTCACGCTCCTCGGAGTGCACTCGACGTACGTCGGCCTCGTCCTCCCGGCCGAGCTGATCGTCAGCTCGGGTATCGGGCTCTGCTTCGTCGCCATAAGCAGCACGTCGCTCATCGGCGTGCGACCGGACGATGCGGGGGTGGCCAGTGCCCTCGTGAACTCCACCCAGCAGACGGGAGGATCCATGGGGGCGGCGCTGATCAACACCATCGTCACCGGGGCCACGGCGGCGTATCTGGCCGTGCACGGCACCTCCGCGGACGCCAAGGTGGCCGGCGCCATTCATGGCTACACGACCGCGTTCGCCTTCAGCGGCGTCGTGCTCGCACTCGCCGCGATCACGGCCGCCGTCCTGGTCCGGGCGCCCAAGGGCGCGGTCAGCGAGGACCCCGTGATGTTGACCGGGGTGGGCTGAGTCACGAGAAGGCGAAGAGATCGCCCTTCCGCCTGATCCGGGACAGCACCTCTGAGGTGGTGAACTCCAACATGGAGGGATCGCCATCCCGCCCGCAGCGGCGAACCTCGGCCCAGGTGATCGGCGTGGACACGGTGGGCCGTGCCCGCCCACGGACGGAGTACGCCCCGATGGTGGTCTTGGCCGGATGGTTCTGGCTCCAGTCGATCAACACCTTGTCGTAGCGCAGGGCCTTTCTCATGTTGGAGGTGACGTGGTCCGGGTGCGCTCGCTCCACGGCGCGGGCGATCTCATGAGCCTCCGTCCGTGATCTCTGCCACGTCGGTCTGCCGGGGAGCGCGGCATAGATCTGCAGCCCCTTCGAACCGCTCGTCTTCACCCGCGACGCCAATGCTCGCTCACCGAGGACCGTCTCGATGTACTCCGCGACGCGGCAGCACTCGACGATCGTCGTCCCGTCACCCGGGTCGAGGTCGAAGACGATGAAGTCAGGTGGACCCGGCAGTCGACGTCTGCGCGCCACCCGCCACAGGGGTACGTGCAGCTCAATGGCCCCCAGATTGGCCGCCCAGACCAGCGTCGGCAGATCGCCCACCACGCAGTACTCGATCGCCTCGCCGCCTTCCGCAACGGGCACGCGTACGGTGCGGACCCAGCTGGGGGCGTGCGATGGGACGTGCTTCTCGTAGAAGTACTTCTTGTCCACTCCATCGGGATACCGCTTCATGGTGAGCGGCCTGTCGCTGACATGGGCCAGCATGACGGGTGCGACGCTGACGTAGTACTCGATCAGCTGCCCTTTGGTGAAGCCAACCTCCGGGAACAGCACCTTGTCCAGGTTGGTGACGGTGAGCTCACGACCGCCCACCGTCACCCGCGTCTCGCCAGGCGACACGATTCAGGGGCACGACCGGGCAGCCATGGTCGCAGGCTACCCTGCGTCCGCTGATTGGTCACGACCCTCGGCCGGCACGTCGCGGCGCCAGCCAGGGTTTTCGGGGGATCTGGACGGCGCATGCGGCGTCATCTACCGTGACCGTCTTTGGAGAGGAACGACAACGATGGCGGATCTGCTCTTAGGCGCTGAACGAGAAGCCGTGGCGAGTGCGAGCCGTCACCTGGCGGCAAAGGGTCTCGTCATCGGGACGGCAGGCAACATCTCGGCCCGCCAGGGTCCACTGATCGCCGTGACGCCCACGGGAGCCGACCTGGCCGACGTGACGGCGGAGATGGTCACGGTCATCGACCTCGACGGTCGGGTCGTGGACGGCGATCTCGTTCCCACGTCGGAGGTGCCCCTGCACACTGGCATCTACGCCGCCACCAACGCCCAGGCGATCACCCACGCCCATGCCATGGCCTCCACCGCACTCTCGTGTTGTCACGACGAGCTGCCCGCACTGCACTACAGCTGCCTGGGGTTGGGGGGTGCCCCCCGAACGGCCGCCTATGCCACCTTCGGGTCGCAGAAGCTGGCTGACAACGTCGTCGAAGCGCTCGAAGGCCGCAATGCCGCCATGATGCAGAATCACGGCTCCGTCGCCTACGGGAGCACCATGGAGCAGGCCGTCGAGCGACTCGAGCTCCTCGAGTGGCTTGCGGAGCTCTATTGGCGGGCATCGTCCATGGGCACACCACCGCGTGCTCACCGACAAGGACTTCGAAGCCATCATCATGGCGGCGATCGAGAAGGGGTATGGCTCGATCAAGAAGGTCGAAGAGGGCTAGCCGGTCGTCGGGGTCACTACGACGGCGGGCCGCACCGGGTCATGCACCCTCGGGTGGCGCGGCATCGCCGCTGAAGCGCATCGGCGCAAGGAGCTGTGCCTCAAGGACCTCGGGCTCGAGGGGTCGCGCGAACAGATAGCCCTGGGCCTCATCGACGTGATCGGCTCGCAGGAGATCGACCTGATCAGTGGTCTCGACGCCCTCGGCGAGGGTGATCAGACCGAGGTCCGAGCCGAGATGGACGAAGGTTCTGATCAGCGCCGCCGATTCGGGCGACGAGGTCATCGCGCTCGTGAACGACTTGTCGATCTTGATGCGGTCGACGGGGAACTGCTGGAGATAGGCCAGGGAGGAGTAGCCGGTGCCGAAATCGTCCACGGCGATGCTCACCCCCAGGTCCTTGACGGCTTCCAGAACGCGTACGGCTGCGGGCGCATCGCGCATCAGGGAGGTTTCGGTGACCTCGACGATCAACGCCTGCGCGGGCAGTCCACTCTGCCCGAGGGCGTGCCGGATGTGTTCGATTATCCTGTCGTCGTCGAGCTGACGACCCGAGACGTTGACCGAGACGTTGAGGTGATAGCCGCGGGCGCGCCACGCCGCCATCTGCGCACACGCCTGATGGATGACCCAGGTGCCGACCTCCCGGATCTGCCCGGTCTGCTCGAGGATGGGTATGAACTCGTCCGGGGAGAGCAGACCATCGGCCGGATGTTCCCAGCGGAGGAGTGCCTCGACACCCACCACGGCCAGATCGCCGAGATCGTAGATCGGCTGGTAGACCAGCCGGAACTGCTGGGCGGCCAATGCCGAACGCAGATCGAATTCCAGCCTGATGCGTCGGCCGATGTCGGCCTGCAGCTCGGGATGGAAGAACTCGTAGCGATTCTTCCCCCTGGCCTTCGCCTGGTACAGCGCGATGTCCGCGTCACGGAGCAGTTCGCCAGCGGTCGCGCGATCGCCCACGGCGATCCCAATGCTCGTGGAGGCGACCAGCGACGTCGACGACCCGTCGAACTCGAATGGCTGGTGCATGACGTCGAGGAGCCGTTCCGCCACGAGCTCGGGTGCAACCATCGGCTCGCTGCCGTCAATCAGCACGACGAATTCGTCTCCGCCCATACGGCCGATGGTGTCGGCCCCGCGCAGCGTGCCCGCCATGCGGGTCGCAACCGAGGCCAACAGCCGATCGCCGACCTCATGGCCCAGAGAGTCGTTCACGTTCTTGAAGTCGTCGAGATCGATGCACAGCGCGGCGCCGGCCGTGCCGTTGCGGCGATTGCGGGCCAAGAGCTGCTCTATGCGGTCCATGATCAGGGTCCGGTTGGGCAGGCCCGTGAGCGAGTCGTGCAACGCCTGGAAGCGGAGCTCGTCGGTTCGCGCGTCGACCAGCACCCTCGAATGCGCCCGGCCGGCCCCGAGCACGTAGATCAGAGCAGCGAGGAGCAGGCTCAGTGCTACTCCGGCCACCAAGAGGGGGATGCCGCCGCCGTCGCCGAAGACGCCGCCCCCGTTGACGACTCCGAACGTCTCGACCTTCCAACCGTTGTCAAGGTCGATCGTCATGCTCCGCGACCCCGCAGGAACCTGACCGCTGCGGAACACCACCGCCGAGGCACCAGAGCCGAACCGTAGCTCCGCCGCCATGTTCGCCCGTCCGTTGAGCGCCGTCTGGAGGAGGACATCCGGGCGGACGTCCATGCCGATCAACTCGGCGAATGCGGCCTCCCGAGCGGCAACGGTCGAGGGAACCGCCCCGGTGCTGTAGATCGGCACATCGAGGCCGAGCGATCTCACACCGTTCACGCTAAGAGGCAGCACGGCGCTCTCCCCGGACGCCCGAGCCGCCAGCACCTTCGGCCCGAGGGCGCCCCCACAGAGGTTGTAGTTGCTCGGTACCGTCTGACCCTTGCGTTCCACCCCGATCGCCGCAAAGCAGTAGTAAGGCCGGGCACCGGCGGGAATGACCGTAAACGGTGTGGACTGCTCGGTCGACTCGGCCTTGGCGTACGCGCCGAGCTGCTCCGCGGGGACATAGCGCATGACGACGAGCCCCAGAAGCTCGGGGTACCGCTGCAGTGCGCCTACGTCGCGCGCCCACTGCGTGAACTCCGCCTGGGTGGGGTCGGGGTCCCCGATCACGAAGGACTCCGTGCTCACGGTCAGGTCTTGCTCATGCTGGATCGCGAGCCGCAAGGTGGCAGCGATGCCCACCGACGACGACATGAAGTCCTTGTGCGACCGCGCCGCTGCGACCCTCACACCGCTGAAGGCGAAAATAGTGCTCCCGACTCCGACGGCAACGAGCAGGGCCGCGATCGCCATCCACACCCGGCGATGTCTCGGCGACCCCCCGGTGACGTCGCCCCGACCTCGCTCTGCGGGAACCTCCGAAGACCCCCCCACGGCGCCCCTCACCCGAGCCGGCGTTCCAGAAGGAGTAAGAGCAGCTCACCGCACCCGTTCATGAACACAAGTGTTTCCGACGACTGACAATGGCCTGCCATCCCGGTCCCAACGCAGACCCAACTTCGCTAGGTGCCGCGACCTCAGGCGGGCAGTTGACGTCCCCCTCTGGTCAGCCACCGCCTGCGCCGACACCCGTTTCGCAACCGGCATGCGACCCGCCTGCCACGTAGGCGGGCCAGACTTTGCGCGTCGACCGTTCTCATCCGACCGCTTCTTCTACCGCACCTGGGAACCCATGGCCGTTCGCGCAGAGCTGGATCACCCCCCGGGGCGCCATGCCGTTCCTTCCGCGGCCGCGCCCTGGCCTCCGGGAGGAGACTCGCTCACCAGATTGGTCGACGAGCTCCTTCGACCAGGGGCGATCTATATGGCCGCTCAACCCATCGTCGGGCTCGCCGACGGGTCGCTGCTCGGTTATGAGCTGCTGGCGCGTAGTTCGATTCCGTGTAGCAGCGGGCCGGATCAGTGGCTGGCGCACGCCGCCTACCTCGGTGTTCGAACAGAGCTCGAACTGGCCTGCCTGCAGGCGGCCTGCGACAAGGGACCTCCTCCCGAAGACGTCCGCCTCTTTGTGAATCTGAGCGCACGCACGCTCCTCGATGCCCGCGTGGACCAGATATTGAACCGGCTACCTCCCCGGGTGATCGAGATCACCGAGCACGAGGCGATATCGGACTATCAGGGGCTCCGCCGTCGACTTCAGTCGTGGTCCGCCGCTACGACGATGCTGGCCATCGACGACGTCGGCTCGGGCTACTCGAGCATGTCGCACGTCCTCCAGCTCCATCCCCAGTACATCAAGATCGATCGCAGCTTGGTGCATAAGGCCCATCGCGACCCGAACAAGCTCGCTGTCTTGCGCGGACTCGTTGGGTTCTCCCGACAGTGCGGCGTCGCGTCGCTTGCCGAAGGCGTCGAAACGAGCGAGGAGCTCAACGCCCTTCGGGCGGTGGGTGTCGACCTGGTTCAGGGATTCCTCTTGGCCCGGCCCGACGACGGCTGGCCCAGCCCCGGCGCTGGCGCGCCAGTGAGCCCGGGGCCGCCGTTCGCAGTGGCCGCTCCCCGGTCGTCGTGGGGACGCTCGGCGAGCGGGTCGACAAGATGGTCGACCGCAATGACGTGGCGGACGAGGTGACGGCCTACCTCTACGAGAACTTCGAGTTCTTGCCGAGCGTCTACGTCGAACGGGCCGGCTTGCTGCGGTTTCTCTCGGGGCGAGGACAGTGGCAGGTGCTCGACGGAATCGAGAGGGGAGTAGGCCTCACGGGCTGGGCCTTCGCAGCAGGCGAGGCCGTTCTGGTGCAGGACGTGTCCGAGGACCCTCGCTATCGCGAGGCGGTTCCCGGCGTCGCCGCGGAACTGGCCGTGCCGTTGACGGTTGGTGGCCGGGTCGTAGGAGTCCTGAACGTCGATGCGCCCTCTCCCCTCGACGACAAGCAGGTGAAGGAGGTCAACGCCGCCGCCCGGGTGCTCGAGCAAGCCTTCGCCCGAACGGGTATCACGACATCGCAGAGTTCCCCCCTGGCCGAATTCGGTTGGCATGCACCCCGGATTGCCGACTCACGGTCCCTCCGGGAGCTGAGCAGCCGAACCGTGTCGGCCAGCGTCGAACTCGCCCAGCTGCAGTCGGCGGCGCTGTGGACCCGGTCGAAAGGGGATCTGGTGCTGCGGGGCGCCACGGGCGCCCGTGCGGCCGACATTACCGATCTGTCCCGCGAGGATCTCGAGGAACTCGTGGGGTTGGTCTCTCAGGTGGCCTCGAGCTACAGCACCGGGCCGGTCATCAGCCGGACCTTCGGCCCCATGGGCCTCCTGCGCGATCTCGGCTTCGGCACGGTATTCGTCGCGGCGATCCGCGACCGCGGTGCGCCATCGGGGCTGCTGGTGGTGGCAGGACCGGATTCGGGGATCATGCAGGCCGATGCGGTGCAAGCTCTCGAGTTGCTCAGCGTGCTCGCCGGGGTCACCGTCGCTCGGCTCGGCGAGGCTGCGTAGACGATCTCTGCCCAAGGTTAGCCTTGGCCCGTGAGCCTCTACCCGGTCGTCAACCACGCGGCCGGAGCGCTTCCATTGAGGGCAATTCTGTCGCGTTCGAGCGTTGAGCGACCGGCGCAGTGCGTCTGACGTCGGCCGGGGGGGGTGCCCGGTCGACACGCGACCTGGTGGCCGACGAGCACAACAAATGGGTGGCCCTGACGAACACGACGGCTGCGGTGTTCATGTCCGCGCTCGACGGATCGATCGTCATCATCGCACTGCCGGCGATCTTCCGGGGGATTCATCTGGACCCGCTGGCGCCGGGGAACATCGGCTACCTGTTGTGGATGATCATGGGATATCGGCTCGTTCAGGCCGTCCTCGTCGTCACCGTCGGGCGCCTGGGCGACATGCTGGGCCGAGTCAGGATCTACAACGCCGGCTTCGCCGTCTTCACCTTCGCATCGATCCTCCTGTCGTTCGACCCGTTCACCGGAACGCACGGCGCGCTCTGGTTGATCGGATGGCGAGTGTTACAAGCCATCGGCGGTTCCATGCTCGTCGCCAACTCGACGGCAATCTTGACCGATGCATTTCCCTCCAACCAGCGTGGGATGGCACTGGGCATCAACCAGGTCGCCGGTCTGGCCGGCCAGTTCATCGGTCTGGTGGCGGGAGGACTGCTCGCCGCCCTGGACTGGCGCGCGGTGTTCTGGGTCAACGTGCCGGTCGGTGTCTTCGGAACCGTATGGGCCTACCGCAAACTTAGGGATACGGGCGAACGACATCCCGGCAGGATCGACTGGTGGGGCAACATAACCTTCGCCTTGGGCTTGAGCGCCATCTTGATCGCCATCACCAACGGCATACAGCCCTACCGGGGTCACGCAATGGGTTGGACGAAGCCCGAGATCGTGATCCTCTTCGCCCTCGGGATCACCCTGCTCCTTGCCTTCGTGGCGATCGAGTCAAAGGTCGCTCAGCCGATGATTCAGCTCAGCCTGTTCCGCATCCGGTCATTCACTGCCGGTAACGTGGCCGCTCTCGCCGCCTCCATCGCCCGAGGTGGACTGCAGTTCATGCTCATCATCTGGCTACAGGGAATCTGGCTGCCCCTGCATGGCTACAACTACAGCGAGACGCCTCTGTGGGCCGGGATCTTCCTGATCCCCCTCACCGCCGGGTTCCTCGTCTCGGGCCCGGCTTCGGGCTTTCTGTCCGATCGGTTCGGCACGCGGGGGCTTGCCACCGCCGGCATGCTCGTCTCCGCCGCCAGCTACGCCGGGCTCCTGTTCCTCCCGGTCGACTTCCCCTACCCGGCCTTCGCCGTTCTCCTACTGGTGAACGGCGTGGGCAACGGCATGTTCGCCGCCCCCAACACGTCGTCCATGATGAGCAGCGTTCCCGCCAGTCAACGGGGTGTGGCCTCGGGTATGCGCGCCACCTTCCAAAACTCTGGTACGGCCCTGTCGATCGGGGTGTTCTTCTCGCTCATGATTGCCGGTCTGGCCAGCAGCCTGCCGCAGAGCATGGCGCACGGACTGCAACAGCAAGGGGTGCCGCATCGCATCGCACATCAGGTGGCCACCCTGCCACCCGTGTCGTCGCTGTTCGCCGCGGTTCTCGGCGTCAATCCGCTGCAGCACCTGCTGTCGGCCATACACGCGTTGTCCTCCCTGCCCATCGCCGCGCAGCAGGTCATCATCGGCAAGGAGTTCTTCCCGAGCCTGCTTCTGGCACCGTTTCACCACGGACTGGTGGTCGTGTTCTGCGCGGCGATCGCGCTGTCGGTCCTCGCCGCTCTCGCCTCGCTGCTGCGCGGAGGCCGCGGGTCATGACTGGGATCCGGTCAGGAATCCCCGGGCGTGAGGGAGTTGCCCATGAGGTACTCGACGACGCCAGCCGGTGGTTGGTTGGTGAACCCGACATCGGGCCAGTTGAACCAGCCCGCCGACGCCGTGGCTCCGCCGTCGGGGTGCAAGGTGGTCCCCGTCACGAACGACGAGAGATCCGACGCCAGGAACAGCGCGCAGCCCCCGACGTCCTCATACGTCCCATCGCGGCCCATCGGGATCCCGATACGGTGGGCGAAGTCGGAGACTTCCTTCGCCTCGTCGGAGAGCGGGGCCAGTCCCATCAGGGAGGGGGTGGGCACGAAATCGGGAGCGATGGTGTTGACCCGGATACCCACCGGCGCCAACTCGACCGCCAGCGTGCGCGTGAAATTGGTGACGGCGGCCTTCATGGCGGCGTACACCGCAAAGCCCGGTGCGGCGCGATGTCCCTCAATGGAGGTCAGGCTGATGATGCTGCCTGCGCCGGCCGCCCGCATACGGGGAATGGCCAGCTGCGTCGCATGGAGCAACCACGTGAAGTTGGTTCGGATGATGGCATCCCAACCCCGTGGTGCAGACTCCGTGAACGGCTGTCGGAACGTGCCACCAACCACGTTGATCAGCACATTCAACCGTTCACCAAAGCGGGTATCGACCGCGGCGAAGAACTCGGTCACTGCCTCGGCGTCCCGAGCGTCGAGCGCCATTGTCATCACGTCGGCGCCCCCTTGACGGAGGGTCGCGGCGGTATCATTTAGGCCGGCAGCGTCCCGGTCGCACAGCGCCACGCGGACGCCGGCCATAGCCAGGTCCACTGCACAGGCGCGCCCGAGGCCTCCCCCGCCGCCCATGATGACCGCCAACCGGCCCTCGAGTCCCGCCCGCTGCTCTAGGTATCCCACGATCGGCACCGTAGCACGATCGCGCTCAGTCCGTGGGACGGAGGCGAAGCGCGAACTCGGTGGGCAGCGACGAGCCGTCGCTCGCGAGCCGGTTACGTATGATCTTGCCCGACGCGGTGCGGGGCAGGGGCTCTTCCCAGGTCACGACCTGCTCGGGGAGCTTCCAGCGAGCCAGCCCCCCGTCGAGGAGGAACCGTGACACGGATTCGTAGGTGACCCCGTGTGGTGGAGCGGCTCGCACGGCCAGGACGAGTCGTTCCCCGGTCTCACTATCGGCCACTCCGTAGGCCGCACATTCGATCGCCGAAGGCAGCCCGATGACGGCATCGTCGATCTCTTGGAGAGAGATCTTCAGCCCCTTGCGAACGACCAGCTCCTTGAGGCGGCCGCGGATGACGAGACGCCCGGCCTCAATGTCGGCCGTGTCCCCGGTGCAGAACCATCCGGCGGAAAACGCCCGCTGGTTGTCGGCAGGTTCCAGGTATCCCAGGAACAGATTTGGTCCCCGGACACGTAGCTCCGACTCGTCGTTCGCCGAGCCGATCTCGATCTCCGCTCCCGGCAAGGGCGCCCCGTCGTTGGCTATGCATTCGCTGAGCGGATCGTCGCGGCGGCTGGCCGTGTGCGTCGGTGCTTCGGACGATCCGTAGGCCCGAACGGGCCGGATCGAGAAGCGATCGATCGCCATCTGGAGCAGCGGTCGAGGGATCATGGCGCCGCCGAGAACGATCGTCCGGAGCGTCGTCGAACGGTTCCGGCGAGCACACTCGCCGAGGAGCGTCTCGGCGATGATCGGCGCGCCGCCCAGCACCGTCGCCCCTCCCTTGGCCAGATGGTCGAGAGAGGTGACGGCGTCGAACTTGTCCTCCAGGACGATCCATCCGCCGCTGAGCGCCATCAGCAGGTGGCTGAAGCCGGTGATGCTGGAGAGGGGGCTGGAGAGGAAGGGGGCATCGTCAGAGGTGAAGCCGCACGTCGTCGCCAGGTTGCGCGCACCGCAGAGAAGCGAATGCAGAGAGTGGATCACGGCCTTTGGCTTGGAGGTCGTTCCGGAGGTGAACAGGACGATACGAGGAGCCGACTTGTCGGGCTCCTCCCAGGTGCCCGTCGAGCGGGTGGCCACGCGCAGCGCTTCGAAACTCGCGACCGGTCGACCGTGCCGTGCGACCTTGAGGGGCGTCACCAGGTCTCCGGGCAACACCAGCAGGCGGGGGTCCGTCATGGCGACCGCATGCG
Source organism: uncultured Acidimicrobiaceae bacterium (assembly GCA_963779735.1). GTDB lineage: Bacteria > Actinomycetota > Acidimicrobiia > Acidimicrobiales > RAAP-2 > Bog-473. Next base: position 105,013 of record CAVZZJ010000004.1, on the reverse strand, counting down.
CGACATCGGATGGCCCGCACCGACGGTCGAGGGTGACCGCAACCGCCGACGAGCGAAGGACCGCCAGGGTCGCCGCAACACCCATGAAGCTATTGGGCGTGATCAGCAGGACAGCATCGCCGGGCTCCACACCGGCAGCGAGGAGCGCGTAGACCGCTCGCTCAACCGTCTCGCGCAGCTGCCCGTACGACCAGGACCCTTCATTGTCCACCACGGCGAGACGATCGCCATCTCTTTCGGCAATGGCCTCGAGACCCTCCCGAAGGCCGCTGTCGTCCCACCATCCCGCCGCGCGGTAGCCCGAGGCGACTTCGGGCGGGGTGGGGGCTCCCGGGACGATCATGGCCACCCTGACGATCGGTCGGACCGATTACCCACTCTCACCGTGGAGCGCGACCTTAGCAACCGGAAAAATGGGGAGTTGGGGATGACCGCCGTGCGGTGGAACCCGCCCTCACACAGCGATCGTCCCCTCCCCAACGATGGGTGCCGGTTACTTCTTGGCGCAGAAGTACTTGAGGCCGTACGGCGTGGTGAACTTGCCGTCCTTCAGCTCCGCGTAATACCAGCAGTGGACCGGATTGGGCTGGCCAGCCTTGTAGGTGAGCGGCGGGGCGAGGCCGTCGAGCGTCGCGCCGTGCAGTGAGTCCAACCCCTTGACAATTTCGGCTGATGTCACCGCCCCGTTTTCTCCCGCATGATCGGCCACCGCGGCAGCCTGGAATAGCTCGCCGGAGATCCAGATGAACATCGGGTACTCGCCCCAGGTGGCGTTGTTCAACGTTCCCGGAGCGTACTTCTTGATCGCCGTGTCCATGGCCTTGACCGCCGAGACAGAACTGGAGAAGTAGGGGACGTTGGGAACGGTGAAGTACGTCGCCTGGTTGAGGTCCGCAGTGGACGTCATGGAGGGCAGGAGAATCTCGCCGTCAATGACGACCTTCGGCTTGTAGCCCTGCGCGTAACAGTCCTGGATGACCTTCGTGTCCACCTGCTGTGAGGAAGCGAGGAAGATGACCGTTGCCCCTGCGTTCTTTGCGGCGATGCACTGGGCCGTGTAGTTGGGAGCGGTCGCCGCCACCTCCAGCGCGGCGACGACGTCCTCACCCACTGACTTTGCACCTGCCTCCAGGGGGGCAATCCCCTCTTGACACTGGACCGCCTCGGCGCAGTAGAAGAGGGCGAATTTTGTCCCGCCAGCCTGATGGACCGCCGCCGTGATGCCGTCGAAGAGTGCGTCTTCGGTCTGGCTCTCCGGATAGAAGTCCGAGTTCAAGTAGAACGGCTCGCTGGACGTGACCGCGCCGATTACCGGCACACCTTGCGATTGGACGTAGGAGGCCCACGCTTGATCAAGAGCCGTGGCGTCGATGATCGCCACCACGTGGTCGGTCTTGATGAACGTCTGGGCGATGGCAGTTGACGTCGCCGGGTTGCCCGCGTCGTCCTTCACGAGCACGACGACCTTGTGACCATTGATGCCCCCCGCCGCGTTGACCGAGTCGACCCACGCCTTGGCGGTGGGCGGAATGTCGGGCGAGTCGGACCCCAGGTAACCCGAGCACGCGCAGATGATGCCGATCGTGATCGGGGCCTTCGACGTGCTGGCGCCGGCCGTTTCCGGCCCGGCCAGGGACGTCGTCGCGGCCAATCCACCCCACAACAGCACCACCGCCACGGTCGCGGCGACCTTACCTAGCAGCGTTCTCATGAACCGTGCCCCCCTTTACGCCTGCAGATTGTTGCGATTGCGTGTCAAGTTACAACAGTTCGGCGTCAATGTCGAATCATCGTTCGGGCGCTTCGGCCAGACCGGCGCCCTTGTAGACATCCGAACATTGGGCCGGTCCAACCACCGTTGAACGTTCTCGACAGAAGACGACCCGCATGTCGGAGGTTGGACTCCCCCTGCCCTCAGGCCGTGTTGACAGCGGCTTCGTGCAAGGCGCCCATATCACCGTCGACGTGCGACGACTCGCGGACGCAGTTGCGACCCGCCGACTTGGCCCGGAAGAGGGCCTCGTCGGCCTGGACCAGCAGATCGGGAACCGTCAGGGGCGACACCGGCGTCCAGTGCGTCACCCCACCGCTCAACGTCACTACGGATGGCAGGCTCGGCCGCGCCTCGTGAGGCATGGCCATATCGGTCACGACGCGTCGGATCCGCTCGGCTGCGGCGGCAACGTCGTCGTTGCCACAGTCGGGCAGAAGCAGCAGGAACTCCTCGCCACCGTAGCGGTAGACGCTTTCACCCGATCGCACGTGCTCGTCGAGACAGCGCGCCACCTGGCGCAGGGCTTCGTCACCTGCCGGGTGACCGTAGTGGTCGTTGTAGAGCTTGAAGTGGTCGATGTCAAAGAGAGCGATGCCGTAGCTCCGACCGGACCGGAGCGCCCGGCCATGGGCGCGGTTCAGGTCTTCCTCCATCCGGCGGCGATTGCCGAGGCCGGTCAGGGGGTCGGTAAGCGAGAGCTCGAGCAGATCTCGATTGGCCCGTTCGAGCTGAGCTTGGAAGTCCACCACCTTGCGGTGCAAGACGGTGACACGCTCGGCTGCCACGAGGCGGGTCTGCACGGCGAAGGGATCGACCGGTTTGATCAGATAGTCGTCGGCGCCGGAGTTCATGCCTTCTAGAACCTGTGCACGCTGACTCAGTCCCGTGATCATCACGATGTAGGTGTGATGCCCACTCAGCTCTTCGCGTACGCGGCGGCACAGCTCCGGACCGTCAACCTCCGGCATCATCCAGTCGGTGAGCAGGACGTCGACGCCCTCGGACGAAAGGATCTCCCAGGCGGTTGCGCCGTCCTCGGCCACGAGGCACTCATGGCCCAGCCTGGAGGCCACGGACTTGAGCACGAGTCGGCTGGTGGCGTCGTCGTCGGCGATCAGAATTCGCATTCTCAGGCCCTCGGAAGGGATGGCGCCCGGACGTCATCGTGCACGGACGTCCACGAAGGCCCTGCAGCTGACGGTGGTGAGGCCTCGCGGACGCAGTCGCGTCCGGCCGACTTGGCCCTGAACAGGGCTTCGTCCGCCTGAAGCAGCAGATCGGGAACCGAGAGGACCGAACCCGGCGACCAATGCGTGACCCCACCGCTCAGGGTCACCACCGAGGGCGACGTAGGGCGAGCCTCGTGCGGTATGGCCATTTCGGTAACCGCCCTCCGGATCCGTTCGGCCGTGGCAACGACATCGTCGACGCCACAGTCGGGCAGAAGCACCAGGAACTCCTCGCCGCCGTAACGGTAGATGCTCTCGTCGGCCCGGGAAGCGCGATGGAGGCACCGTGCGACCTGGCGCAGGGCCTCGTCGCCGGCCTGATGGCCGTAGTGGTCGTTGTAGAGCTTGAAGTGGTCGATGTCGAGAAGCGCGATGCCGTAGGTCCGGCCGATTCGGAGCGCCCGAGCGTGGGCCCGCATCATGTCTTCCTCCATCCGGCGGCGATTGCCGAGGCCGGTCAGGGTGTCGGTGAGCGACAGGCTCAACAGCTCGACGGTTGGCCCGCTTGAGCTGAGCTTGGCTGTCCACCAGCTGACGATGCACGGCCGTGACGCGAGAGGCAGCCACGAGCCGAGTCTGCAGGGCAAACGGGTCGATGGGCTTTACCAGGTAGTCGTCGGCGCCGGCGCCCATGCCTTCGAGGACTTGCACGCACTGGTCCAGCACGGTGATCAGCACGATGTAGACGTAACGGCTCCTCAGGTCGTCGCGTACCCGACGGCACAGTTCGGGCCCGTTCAATCCCGGCATCATCCAGTCAGTGAGCAGGACGTCGATCCGCTCGGACGACAGCAGCTCCCACGCGGTCGACCCGTCGTTTGCCACGAGGCACTCGTGACCCAACCTGGAGGCCATCGCCGTAAGCTCGAGCCGACTGGTGACGTCGTCATCGGCGATCAGGATGCGCATCTCAGCTCCTGGTTGCCACTTGACTCAGAGCATCTCGGACGCGTGCGAACTCGGCGTCGAAACGTTCCACCAGACCGGCGGTACCATCGAGTTGCGCCAGACGGCCCCGCGTCTCGATCTCGGCGCACACGGCGGCCAGCGCACTGGCACCGACGTTGGCGCTTGCGCCTCGGAGCGTATGGGCGGCACGTTCGAGGGCACGGGTGTCACCCTTGTCCACTACCCGGGCGAGCTCGCCCCGCCCCTCTGCGGTCTGGGCGAGGTACTGCTCGATGATTTCGCCGAGCACTGCCCCCTCTCCGTCGTCGAGGCTGCGAAGAAGCTCTATCTGGGATTGGTCAAGGGGCTCGGGCGCTCGGTCGTCCAAAGACGGCGTGGCCCCGTCGACGCAGGAATCTCCAGATGGGGACCGTCCGGACGACGGCGGCACGACCCATCGTTCGAGCACTTCTTGTAGGGCCTCGAGTCGCACCGGCTTGGTGATGTAGTCGTCCATGCCGGATGCCAGGCACATTTCGCGGTCTCCCTCCATGGCCGCCGCCGTCATGGCGATGATCGGCGTGTGCCGGGCGCTACCCTCGATGCGGCGGATCTCGGCGGTGGCCTCGTAGCCGTCCATCTCGGGCATCTGGCAGTCCATCAGGATGGCGTCGTATGCGCCCGACTGCGACGGCGCTGACCGCCTCTCCCCCGTGATTGGCGATATCGAACCCGTAGCCGAGCTTCTCCAAGAGCTTGGTGCCCACCAGCTGGTTCATCTGATTATCCTCGACAAGCAGGATCATGCCCTTCATCTCCATGTTCTGACGTCGGTCGGTCGCGGGTTCGCTCAACGAGGGAGAGGGCACTCGGTCGTTGAACCCGGTGATCAGGCAGTCGAACAGCTCCGACGAGCGAACCGGCTTGGTGAGGCTGCCGGCGAAACCCCGGAGATGAGCCTCTGCCGCTCCGAGCCGCTCGCCCGAAGAGCTCAGCAGGAAGAGGGCCATCGTCGACGTCGCCGGGTCCGCCTTCAGCCGGTGAGCCAGCTCAATGCCGTCCATCCCCGGCATGTGGAGGTCGATCACTCCCAGGTCGAACGAGCCCTCGGCGGCCATCCGCAACGCCTGAAGACCCCCAACGGCCTCGACGGGCTCCACTCCCCAAGAGAGCAACTGCTGGGACAGGATCATCCGGTTGGTGGCGTTGTCGTCCACCACCAACGCACGCTTGCCGCTGAGGTGTCGGGGGTCGATGCCGCGCTCAGAGCACGGCATACTCTCGGCCCGGCTCAGCGACACCTCGAACCAGAACGTCGAGCCCTCGTCCGGTGCGCTGATCAGCCCCAGCGTGCCTCCCATGAGCTCGACCAGCTGTCGGCAGATGGCCAGCCCAAGGCCGGTCCCACCGAACCTGCGGGTGGTGGACGAGTCGGCCTGGGCAAAGGGACGGAAGAGGCGCTGCTGGTCCTCGAGGGCGATGCCAATGCCCATGTCGATGACGTCGAAGTGCAACGCCACCCGCTCCGCTGTCTCGTCGAGCACCCTCACCCGGATGATCACTTCACCCTCGGAGGTGAACTTCACGGCATTGGAGCCGAGGTTGAGCAACACCTGCTGGATCCTGACCCCGTCGCCGAGCAACGCCTTCGGCACCTGGGGGTGGACGTCGATCAGCAGCTCGATCCCCTTGGCATGGGCGGAACCGGCGAGGATCCGACCGACGTTGTCGGCCACCTCGGCCACATTGAATGCGACCTCCTCTACGTCGAGTTTGCCGGCCTCGATCTTGGAGAAGTCGAGAATGTCGTTGATGATGACCAGGAGGTTCTCGGCCGACAGCTTGACCCCGGACGCAAGCTCATGTTGCTCGTGATCCAGACCAGTCCCGAGCAACAGCTCGGTGAGCCCGATCACACCGTTCATCGGCGTGCGGATCTCGTGGCTCATGGTGGACAGGAACTCCGATTTCGCCTTCGACGCCATCAGGGCGCCGTCACGGGCTGCAGCCAGGTCTTCGGCGGCCTGGCGGGCCTCGGTCACGTCCCCGCCGTTGAGCACGTAGCCCCGAACCGAGGGGTCGGCGAGGAGGTTGGTGGCGGTCCACGCGATGGTTCGCCACGCCCCGTGGCGGTGCCGCATGCGAATTTCGAAGACGGCCGTCTGGGCGACCCCGGCGGCGAGCTGGTGCAGGTGACCGACCATGGTGTCGACGTCGTCGGGATGGACGATGGCGGTGAGCTCGCTACCCTCGAGCTCACGTGGGGCGTAGCCGAGCACCCGTTCCGACGAGGGGGTGATGTAGGCCACTTCCAAGTCGCCTTCCGCCACCACGATGATGTCCCACGCATTGTCGATCAGCGAACGAAAACGGGCCGAGTTCAACGCCTGCGCCTCGCGCACGGTGAGGGTCATCCGTGCCCCGGCCACGAGGAGCGCTGCGGTCGCCAGGCCCACGGCAGGCTTGCCCATGTGGCCGAACGTCGCGGAAATGAGGATAACCATTGCCGCGACGGCACCGAGGGCCGGCACGAGGAAGCCGGCGCTCTTTTCCGCACGAACCTTGTCGACGTTGGTCGCCCTCTCCCTGCTGACCTTCTCCGCATTGGGGGGATGGACCCAGACGGCGATCGAAAGCAACATGAGGGAGATCGGCCAGACGACCGCGTTGGCGACATAGCCGAGCTCGCTGTTCGGCTGTAGGAGGTTGAACATGTCCCCGGTCGCGTTGAACGCCATGGCAATCGTGGCAATGGCAAAAAAGGGCCTGTAGTCCCTGGGGAGGACTGCGAGGGCTCCACCGGCCAGTGCGAGCAGCAGTATGTCGCCGACGGGATACGCCATGCTCGTGGCGGTCGCCAGATGCCCTCCGCCCGTCGCTCTCACCACGGCGTTGAAGACGTACGCCGCGGAGAGAGAGGCCACGGCGAGTGCGGCAGTCAGGCCATCGAGTGACGTCGCGATCTGCGATCTGGCGGTCCCCCGACGGATCAGCATCATGAAGGCGACGAAACAGAAGGGGTAGAAGAGCACGTAGAACCCGTCGGCGACCGACGGTATGGCTGGCGTCGCGCCTCCGAAGGACTCGACCGTGAGGGCGATATCGCCCAGCGCCCACGCGATGCAAGCCGCCCCCAACACCAAGGGCAGCACACTCGTTGTGGACTCCGCGCGCCACGATCTGTCGAAGTAACGGAGCACGCACAGGGCGCCCATCGACAACTCGAACAGGTCGACCCCCCACCCGTCGACCGGCAGGTAGTAGGAGCCGGTCTCCCGAACGACGAGGGAGACGAGAAAGGCCACCACGAGGGCCGAGGCGACCCAGAACGCCGTCCGCACCCGTGGTTCGACACCGGCCGCCGGCCCACGGTCAGGGTGCGCCTGCGCCGGGGAGTTCGGGGTGCGGTTGGCTCGGTCCGCAACGACCGTGTCATCGCGCATGTCGACAAGCATGACGACGCAGGCTCTCCCAGAGGTCGACCCCAACCCAACAGCAGCCCAATTCGGCTACGAGGCAGGCCTCACCGAGAGAGTGGAGATGGGTATCGTCCCAGACGGCGTCGGCAGGTGGACGGTCTCTCCACCGTGGGGCGCCAGGCGTCGCCGCGCGTTACCACCACGGATGATCCCTGGCCCCGTCGGTGCCACGGGTCTGGTCGCAGGCAGTCAGCTCCGCCATGTCGTGTGCCGACAGTTGGAAATCGAAGACCTGCCCGTTCTCCTCTATACGCTCACGATGTGTCGACTTGGGGATGACGACCAGCCCCTGCTGGAGGCACCAGCGAACGAGGACCTGGGCGGGCGTGCGCCCCACACTCCGAGCAATGCGGTTGACGGTCTGGTTGGAAAGATGCCGGCCGGTGCCCAGCGGGCTGTACGCCTCAACGGCGACGTCGCGCCGTTCGCACGCCTGGAGCAGGGCGCGCCGGTATTCGAACGGACTGAACTGCACCTGGTTGACCACCGGAGGGACGGCGGCAGTCGCGAGCAGCGCCTCGAGCTCGCTCACGCTGAAGTTGGAAATCCCGATTGAGCGGGTGTAGCCCTGTTCCCGCGCCCGTTCCATGCCCGGCCAGGCCCAGGTGGGTCCGCCCTGCGGCCAGTGGACGATGTACAGGTCGACGTGGTCGATGCCGAGCCGGACGAGGCTCTTCTCGGCTTCGGCCGAGGGATCCTTATGGCCGGGGTAGAACTTCGTGGTGATGTACACGTCGTCGCGCGCCACGCCGCTGTCGCGCAGCGCCCTGCCGACGCTCTCTTCATTGCCGTAGGCCTGGGCCGTGTCGATGTGCCGATACCCGAGTTCGAGGGCCCATCGGACGGCGTTGACGCACTGCTCTCCATCGGGAATCTGCCAGACACCAAGGCCCAGCATGGGGATCTTGGTTCCATCCGCAAGGACGCGCGACCGCCCGTCCTTGGTCACCTGATTGGTCGTCATGGCCATCTCCTCCGTTCGCGTCCCGCACCGTCGCTTCCGGCACGTCTCATCCTTCACATGTGTCGTCCGCCCTGACCACCCCAGAACCGGGCTCGCGCGGGGTAGATCAAAACCGCACTTCTAGCTCGCTCTGCGGGGCATCGGGGCTACATCTCACCGCGCATGGAGACCGACAACGAATGTAGGCGGTCGGGGGGACGCCGGCCGACAGCGCCCATTGGCGTGCGCCGCCGTAGCGCTGGTCGAGACCGTCGAGGAATCCCTCCATGGTCGATGCAGTGACTGTCACTGCATTGGCCGGTAGGTCTTCGACTCGTCTGTCTTCGCCGAGAGTGCGCAGGATCCGATGGAGAACGAGCTCCATGCGACTGGCGGTCAACACGTAGTCCTCGACGATGACCTCTCGTTCCACACCCACGATGTCGAGGACCAACGCCGCCAGCACCCCGGTGCGATCCTTGCCCGCAGCGCAGTGGAAGACCAGGGGATAGTTCGCCGTGTCACCCAGCACCGTGAGCGCCCGGGCAAGGGGATCGCGCCCGATGTCGAGGTACCACATGTACCGATTCGACAGGTCGTCACCGGTGGGCGCGGGAATACCTCGGCTCTCACCCCCGTCTTCGTCAATGACCGAGAGGTGGTGGTACGCCGCAGGCTCGGACCCCAGGAGGCCACGTCCCGATTTCCTCACCTCGGCCACCATGCGGAGGTCGACGACGGTCTTGAGCCCGATGTCGCGCAGAACCTTGATGTCGGGCTCCGTCAACTCATGCAGTGCGTCGCTGCGGAAGAGCATTCCCCACCTGGTGAAGCCTCCGTCGACCGTGGGGTAGCCGCCCAGGTCCCGGAAGTTGGACGCCCCGGCCAGGGGCACGATTCGTTCGTTCGGCTGCATGGAGCCATCATGCCCGCACAGCCCTTGCGCCACCAGATCCTCGGTCTCGCCAACGGGCCCGCGACTTGCACCGGTTGGAACTAGGCCGGACGGCGGAATACCAGTATCTCGGCCCCTTCGCTGTCCACCCTGGCCGAGACCAGTTGCCAGCCGTCGCGCTGGCGCCGGGCCACAAGGTCGTCCGTCGAACTGCTGGCCTCGGGATATTGGGAGGTGATCGGGACCAGCACCATTCCATAGCGTTCGCCCACGGGATCGGACCGTAGTCGCCGGGGAATCACTACGCCAGCGGCGCGCCGAGGCGTCACCGTCACCTTCTCTAACAAGCCCTTCGCGTCCAACTCCGCTCGAACCCGTCTCTGGGCGACGAGTCCATGACCCATCCACCGAGGCCGTAGTAGGTCCGCAGGGTCCTGTCTGCCTCGACGAGGCACTCCTCGGCACTCTGGGAGGAGGACACCTCGCGGTAGTACTCGAACAGGCACTTCGGGTCGCTTTCATCAAAGTCGCGGTCGAAGATCCTCAGGATCCAAAGAGCCACCTCCTCCCCGCCGGTCGCCCGAAACATCAATCCTGCCGCCCGCGCGGACAACGAGGACTCTGACCGATCGCTTACTAGGTGCAGTAGTTCGTTGCGTGAATCGAGGAGTGACACCGACATGACTCCCTACTGGGTGGACCACCGATCCCGGCCCAAAGCCTCATCGATTGGTCTGTACCTCTGCACCCTCAACCGTAACGGGCGAGGCCAGTGCGATCAAGAGCACGACACGGCTCTGTCACCGAGTTCGCCCAACCGTCACAGGACGGCTCCGCCCGCTTGCCGCACGACCACGGCCCGGGCTCTTACTTCGGTACCCAAAATCTCGACGGTCAAAGGTTCGGCTGGCTAAGCTTCTTGGATGGTGCCTTCTCGGGCGGACTGCGCCCAACGTCACCAGGCGAACGGCCGGTCCGATGGCCACTGACCAGCTGGCCAGCTCGGCCCCGTACCAGGCCGGCGGACGGATAGACCCCGCTGTCTGGCGGATCGCCACCGTGGTGATCCTCGGCAGCATGATGTCGATCCTCGACACCACGATCGTGAACGTGGCGCTCGAGTCACTGTCGCGCGACCTCCACTCGACCCTCAGTGAGGTGCAGTGGGTGGTCACGGCCTATCTGTTGGCGCTGGCGGCGGTGATCCCGGTCTCCGCCTGGGCGGCACGCCGCCTCGGACCGAAGCGGCTGTACCTGCTGTCCATCGCGTTGTTCACCCTGGGATCGGCCTTGTGCGGCCAGGCCCACTCCACCGGTGAGCTGATCGCCTTCCGGGTCGTGCAGGGCGTTGGTGGCGGAATGATCATGCCCGTCGGTCAGATGATCATCATCAGAGCGGCGGGAGCGCGCAACCTGGCGCGGGTCATGGGCGCCATCGGAGTGCCCATCGTCATGGGGCCAGTGCTGGGACCGACCCTCGGCGGGCTTCTGTTGGACAATGTCGGCTGGCGTTGGATCTTCTACGTCAACGTCCCTATCGGCATCGCGGCGCTGATCTTCGGTCTGCGGTTGCTCCCGTCCGACCCACCCGAGGATGCGGGGCGGTTCGACCTGCCGGGACTGGCGATGGTGGCGACGGGACTCGTGGCCCTGACCTACGGGCTGGCCGAGGTGGGCTCCTCGACCAGCAACGTCGCCATGCACATCGTGCTTCCGCTGGCGTCCGGAGTCGTGCTGATCACGGCCTTCGTGCTGCGGGCGCTGCGGATAGAACGGCCACTGCTGGACATGCGGCTCTACGGCAACAAGGTGTTCCGGGCGTCGTCGGTGACCATGTTCTGCTTCGGGGCGGCGCTGTTCGGGGGCATGATCCTCCTGCCGCTGTACTTCCAGATCGTCCGGCACCAAGATGCCGTGTACACCGGCCTGCTGCTGGTCCCGCGGGGCATCGGCGCAGCCATCGGCACGTGGACGTCGGGACGGGCGACCGACCGGTTCGGCGCGGGCGCTTCCGCAGCCGCTGGCGGACTCATCACCTTGGTGTCCACCCTTCCCTTCGTGCTCATCGGCAGCCAGACGTCGTATGTGCTCATCAGCATCGCCATGATCGTCGGTGGGTTCGGGCTCGGACTGGCGACCATGCCGGCGATGACCGCCGCATTCCGCTCCCTACGTCCCGACCAGATCAACGACGCCCCGCCCCAACTCAACATCCTCATGCGGGTCGGGGGCTCCATCGGCACGGCCATCCTGACCGTCGTGCTGCAGAGCCACCTGAATCAGGCCGGGCGTTCGGTGTCGGCTCAGGCGAGTGCGTTCGGGACTACCTTCTGGTGGGTGCTGGCCTTCGTCGCCGTCGCCGTGCTGCCCACGACCGTCCTCATCAGGGTGGACCGGCAGACGGCCCGGCAAGGCTCCCCGCGCGGCGAGCGGCCGGTGGGCGTTGAGATTCTGGAGACCGGCTGATGACCACGGCTCGGGGCCGGGGCATAGAGCGAATTCGCCACGCCGTGCACGTCTTCAACGCCGCCGAGCGACGCCTTCGCAGCCGGTACCAGCGAAGCGGGGAATCGCTGTCCCACGGACACCTGCGGGCGCTGTTCGTCTTGACGGCGGAACACGAGGCGACCGCGGGCCGGCTCGCACGGGAGGCCGAGCTCAATCCGGCCAGCGTCACCGCCATGGTGGACCAGCTCGAGGCTCGTGGTCTGGTCCAGCGCCGCCGGGACGGTCAGGATCGCCGCGTGTGCTGGATCTCCCTCACCGACCGAGGCCGGTCCGAGGTGGCCGAGAAAGAGGCCCGTTGGATTCGGCGACTGACCGAAGCCTTCGCGGACACCTCCGACGAGGATCTCGAGACGGCCAGCCGGGTGCTCGAGCGGCTGGCTGAAATGTTCGACCTGCAACAGAACGAGGAGCCCGCCTCGACCTGACGAGGGTCACGCCAGAACCTTCGCCTTGGCCTTCTCGAAGTCGTCGTCGCTCAGCTTGCCGGCGTCATGAAGCTTGGCCAGAGTCTCCAGCTCGCTCGCAGTGGAGCCTCCACCGGCGGTCTGCCGAACGTAGGCCCGGAGCGCTTGGTCCTGAGACCGTGCGCTCGCCACCGATCGCTCATGCATCTGGCCCCCGCGGACGATCAGGTAGACGAGGACGCCGAGAAACGGCAGGACGATGATGAAGAGGAGCCAGAGCGCCTTGGCAAGCCCTCCCATGTCATGACTGCGGAAGATGTCGAAGACGATGTAGATGAGCAGCCAGATCCACAAGACAAAGACGAAGAACCAGATCATCGAATAGAAGATGTCCAGCAAAGGGTACGACGAGGCGAGCATCGAGATCCACCGTTTCCTTAGGGTTCCAGCACCGTTTTTTAGTTATACACCAAGACCACAGGAGCTCGCTCGAGAAGGGGATCAGGGACGTTGGGATGTTTCCTGATGCATCAACCAGCGCATTCTTGCGGCCTTCGCGTCCCAGGAGTAGACGACCGCCGTGCGGGCGATGAGGTCGTGGATCGTCCGACGCTCCCGCTGAAACAGCATGAAGGCGGCTGCCACTACGAAGAACACAAGGCTCAGGTAGAGCAAAACCGCCCGGAGAATCGCCTGGAGTCCGGTGATCGCTCGACCGTCCTTCTGCACAACCCGGACACCGAACAGAGCCATCCCCAGGGTCCTTCCTCCCAACCTCCACTGTACGGAGAAGTAGATGAGCCACCACAGGGCCAACACGACTGCAGCTGCCGCTTGGTGATGGTCGAGGTTGAACGACTTTCCGGCAATCAGTTGCCAGGCCAACGACACGAGGTACACGCCAAGTGCGTAGAGGCCCCATAGAGCGCCGAAGTCCGCAGCGAACGCCAAGCCACGGGTGACCGCTCCCGCATACTGCCCTTGGCGACCCACGGCCGGCTCGGGCTCCGACCCCTCACCCATCACACCTGGAGCAGCTACGGTCGCGCCCATTGCGACCCTGACGCCAAACTCTGTTCACGTGGCGTTTGCCCGCCGAGGATCTCGATGGCATTCATTTCGATCCTCCTCCTCCGATCCGCTGAGCTCGGTCAACGTCCTTCAGTATTGCATGACGAGCTATGAGCGGCCGCGACCTCGTCGTCGGTTGAGCGACCAGCGGAGCCAAGAGTTGCCGTGTACGACAAAGCACGACTGCGGTGGGACCACGGAGATGGGACGACGGGGATTCGGCGCCTTTCGCACCATCGGGAAGCTACTCTTCAGCGGTCAGCCCTCGCTGCCCGGCCGGGCCAACTCTCCCACCAGCAGTACCGGGCCAAGCGGACGCGTCCCGTGCCCTCTCCGCAATAGGCGATCGACCAGTCGGGCGACGAAATCGTCGAGACCAACGCCCACCCGGCGTACGACGTCGAGCACGGCGCCCATGGCGCTCGTCGTCGATCGCGCGATGAGCGCCTCGAGCTCCATATGCTGCACCAAGGCATCAAGATCGATGTCGCTCATCAATGCGTTCACGTCTATCTGGCCCATGAGGCGGTTGACATCGACCTGCTCGAGCAACTCGTTCACATCGATACGCTCCAACAGCGCATTTATGTTGATTCGCCCGAGAAGAGCATCGAAGTCGAGCGACTCGATAACGAGGTTTACCACCTGCCCGGCGATTAGTTGGGCGAGGCGCTCCGGTGTTCCTCTGATTCCCTTCGGGGTTGCCATCACTATAGGTGCCCTCTACGGCTTGCGCGGCTCGCTTTGAAGCTCAATCTAGCCCTCATGCTATCGCTCGCTCGCCAGAAGCGCTGGGAGGAAACATCGCCCAATCGATTTTCCGATAGTTACGTAACCGGTTGGGGGAATGCCGCCCATAGACCACGACGCACGCTCGTCGGCCAGCGGCGGGAACGGGAACACCCGCCAATGGAAATTGGGCGCTTTTCTGCCTTCACCGTATCAAAGATGGACTAGGCACTCCGCAAAGGCAGCGCCTTGAACAGTCGACGATTCAGGCACAATCCACTAAAATCCAGTCCCCTAAGCTAGTGTTCTTAGATCATTCCAAAATTGAGGGGGTTCGGATGTCGAGCACTAACTCCATTGACGCGTCGGAAGGGATCAAGGAGCTTGGACGGAAGTGGTGGTTGCTGGCCATCTTCGGCGTGATAACACTCGGATTTGGCATCGCACTAACCTTCAAGCCGGGCAAGTCCGTTCACACGATCGCCGTCATATTCGGCATCTGGCTGCTGATCCTCGGCGTCTTCCGGTTGATCCAAGCCATTGGTGCGGCCGGCGAGCGAATTGAGCTTCTGGTCGTGGGACTGCTGGCGATCGTCATCGCACTCATCCTGCTGCACCACACCACGACGACGGTGGCCGTTGTGGGGTTCATCGTCGGGATCTTCTGGACCGTTGGTGGCGTCGCTCAGCTCCTCTACGGTTTCCATGCGAACGATGGCCGAGTGAGCTGGCCGGTCGTTGTCCTCGGGTTGATCGCGACCATGGTCGGAGTCGTATGCCTCATCTACCCTTCGCTGTCGCTCTCGATCATCTGCGTGATCATCGGACTAGGCCTGATCGCCTATGGCCTCATTGAGATACTGGTGAGCTTCGAGGTCCGCAGCCTGCGGGAGGGCTCGTCCGATGGGACAACGGGACCGGCGGTGACGTCCGCGGCCGAGTAGACGTGAGGAGTGCGGCAGACCCCCCCGGGTCCAGCAGTGCCCGCCGATCCGGGGGGAGTCGCGCAGCATCCCCTTGTTGACGGCGATGCCGCCGAGTCGCCACCTCGGCGGCCAATGGCACGCTGACCGCCGGAGGCAGCGACCCTCCGAACAGGTCCTCCGGGGCCGACCCCCGATGGAGCCGGTGACCCGGACTCGAGACGTTAGAGTGGCGATTTCAACAGACAGAGCGGGGATCCGTGGCAGACGATGATCACTCCATACTCGGCGAAACGTCCGCCGGTGGCGATCAGTCAGGTGGCCGCTCGAGGTCGAAGGTGCTCCATGAAAGAGTCCGCGAGCAGGTCCGGAGGCTGATCAAAGCGATCCGCGAGGGCGATGAGCACGCGGTCGAGGCGGCCATCATCCAACTGAGCCAGACCAGGCGGTACCTCGCCCCCCTGGCCTTCATCGTGGGTGCGTTCGTCATGCTCTTCGGCGGGCTGAAGCTCCTCTTCAGCAACTGGCGGCTCATGCTCGTCCAGCTCCTGCCGGCCATGTGGATCTGGGTGGTGATGCTCGACTGGAAGGTTCACGTGCTGCACGGCAAGCAGTACCACGCCATCCGAGGACCAGTGGTCCTGGTCATCCTGGCCGGCGTCGTCCTCATCACGGCGGCATCGTTCTACCTCAATGCCGTCTTCGCGTATGCCGTGGCGTCGCCCGGCTCTCCTGACATCAGAGAGGGATTCGCGCAGACACGGTTGAAGGCACGCATCGTTCTCGAGTGGGGTGCGGGGGTCGGAGTGGCGGTGGGAGTGGCAACCATCCTCGCGCCACGATGGGGCCGACCCTGGTTCGCGCTTCTGGTCGGAATCGTCATCGCCGTCATGATGGTCTGTTACACGGCGGTGCCGGGGCGCCTGATCGGAGCCACAAAAGGACCCGCCTCTTCACGCGACAAGCTGGCGGCAACCGCAGTCGGAGGAGCGGTCGGAGCGGCGGTATGTGCGCCGCCCTACCTGATCGGCCGACTCGGGCTGGTATTCCTCGGGAGCAGTGCCCTGTTTCCCCTCGGCGTGATCCTCCTTGTCATAGGCATCATTCTCTACGCGGGCGCAGAAGGAGTGGTCAAGTCCGTGAAGGTGAGCGCAAAACTGCTCGTCAAGGTGCCGAGCGCCGATGATGGTGGCCAGTCCCTCGAAGCGGCAGTGGGAGGATCGGGCGAGGAGTAGCTCACCAGCAACGAACTCCGTCGAGTGCGGGGCTACGAGGAGCCCGACGACCACCCGCGGGCGATCGAGTAGGGCTCGAAGCTGGCCGCAATGTGCTTCATGTCCGTCTCCACCTTCGGCCGTTGCATCTCGTAGAGGTGGGGGAACTCCGTCCAGGCCATGACGGCGTCCCATAGGCGTCCGGCGGCCACGCCGGCTGGGGCGGGGGTGATCACCGGGCCGAACAGAACGTCGACATCGTCGATCACCAGTGTCGGGACACCATGGATGCCCCGTGCAACCGCGCGCTGGTGCTCCGCCCGCACGTCGTCGTTGGTGGTCTCGTCGTCGACGGCTTCGCCGACGAGGTCGGGGGCGCGTCCGAGCTCAGCCAGCACCGCCTGCGCCCCCTCGGGGGTGTGGACCCTGACGCCCTCCTCGTGGAACATCCGCCCGGCCACCTCGTAGAACCGGTCCACCGCGTCGTTGCCATCGGGCTCTCGCCGAAGCCGGGCGGCCAGACGCAAGAGGGACCAGCCGTAAGACCAGGGGCGCTCCCAAGGGTGCTTCTCACCCTCCTGCCACTTTCCCTCCTCCAAGGAGAAGAACCTCCACGTCACCGAGATGTCCCGCTCCGTGCGGGCCTGCCTGATCCACTTGCTCGTCTGATAGGCCCACGGACACATCAAATCGAAATGGAATTCGACGTTGGTCATGGGCCAACGCTAATAGCATTCGATGAGCAGACCGCCA
Source organism: uncultured Acidimicrobiaceae bacterium (assembly GCA_963779735.1). Classification (GTDB taxonomy): domain Bacteria; phylum Actinomycetota; class Acidimicrobiia; order Acidimicrobiales; family RAAP-2; genus Bog-473. The sequence continues at coordinate 88,203 of CAVZZJ010000004.1, read as the reverse complement.
CGACGAACGCCTTGGGCAAGGAGAATCGCCTCCGTTCGCGGATAGTGTCTTCTCATCGACCAACGAGGGAGGACGAAGGCGATGAGTGGTCCAGCCGAAGATCGGCCCCGGGTTCGACCGACGTACGTGCTCGACGAGCGAGAGCTGCTCGACGGTTGGCTGGAGTTCCATCGCGCGACGCTTGTGATGAAGTGCCAAGGACTGACCGACGATCAGCGAAAGGCGCGACCGATATCAACCTCGAAGCTGTCTCTCCACGGGCTGATACGCCACATGGCGGAGACGGAACGGAACTGGTTCCGCCGGATACTGCTGCGCGACCCTGGTCTGCCCCGGATCTGGCATGACCCCGCCGTGCCCGACAGCCCTCTCGTACCGCTCGACGACGCCAGTTGGGACGAGGATCTCGCCGCGTGGCGGAGCGAGTGCGAAGCATGCGGCGAGGCGGCCGCCCGCTTCGGCCTCGACCACACCGGCGAATGGCGCGAGAAGCAGGTCTCCCTGCGTTCCAGCTACCTTCACATGATTCAGGAGTACGCCCGGCACAACGGTCACGCCGACCTCATTCGGGAGCTTCTGGATGGTTCCGTCGGACTGTGATCGGGTCCCGGGGAAGCCTGAGTGCCACGGACTCGGTCCCTAGACGCGAAATCCGTAGTCGTCACCGGGCCACGTGACGATGCCGTTGGCGTGGAGCGAGTCGAGGGCGGCGGCATAGCCCAGCTCGGAGAGGATCTCCCGCGTGTGCTGGCCGGCCAGCGGTGACGCCCGCTCCTGTCTGCCCGGCGTGTCGCTGAACGTGATCAGGTTGCCGAACTGGCGCACCCGCCCGAGGAGTGGATGCTCGTACTCGGTGACCAGGCCGAGCCGCACGAGGTCGTCGTCGTAAAGGATGGTCTCCCCGTCCCAGGTGTCGACGGAGATCTCCACCGGCACACCCGCCGCTCGGAGAGCCCGGCGCCAGTTGGTGGCGAGATCCCCCATGAACGCCAGCTCCAGCTCCGCGGTCAGCTCCGAGCGGTGTGTTCTCCGGCCCTCTGGTGTCGCGAACCGGGGATCATCGACCAATGGTTCGCACCCGAGCACGCGGCAGAGGGCCGGCCAGTGCTCCTTGCGCACGGCGGCGAGCTGCAGCCATCCGTCCTGGGTCTCATAGAGCCGGTAGAGGGCCCCGAGGCCCAGCTGCTCACGATCGAGCGTGGGGCGAGGGGAGGGAGTGCCGTCGGCGGCCAGCCACGAGTCGGCCGTATAGAGCATGGATCCGTGGAAGATGGACGACCACATCGCCTGGCCTTCGCCCGTCCGGTTGCGGTGGAACAGCGCGATGAGGAGGGCCGTCACCGACGGCATGGCCGAGGCGACGTCGCCGTGACCGTATCGGTACCACATCGGGGGGTTTCCCACGGCGACCGGTCCTTGCTCCCATTCGATCCCGGACGCCGCCTGACCCAGCGGGTCCAGCCCACCCAGGTAGGCGAGTGGCCCGGCGGCGCCGTACATGAACGTGTTGCAGTAGAGGATGTCGGGCCGCACCGCCTTGCAGTGCTCGTAGCCAACGCCGAGCCGGTCGGCGGTCCCGAGGGTCATGTTGTGGTGGACGATGTCGGCCCGCGCCACGAGCTCGAGGGCGATGCGCAGACCCTCGGGCTGCTTGAGGTCGAGGGCGATGTCCCGCTTACCCCGCTGGCAGCCCATGAACGACCCGACCACATGGCTGCGCATGCCGTCGCCGCGGGTCGGCTCCACCTTTATCACGTCGGCCCCCAGATCGGCGAGCAACATGGGGCCGAAGGGACCGGCCAGGTACTGACCGAAGTCGACGACCCGGAGCCCTTCGAGGGGGCCGGGCATCAGACCACGCCCCTTGCGCGCAGGGACGCGACCTCTGCGTCATCGTGGCCGAGGGACCGGAGAACTTCGTCGGTGTGGGCACCGGCCATCGGCTGGGGCCCCTTCACCTTGCCGGGCGTCGCCTCGAGGAAGATCGTGACGCCGATCTGAGTCGTCATACCGACCTCGGGATCGTCCACCTCCACCACCGAGCCGGTCTCCCTCAACTGGGGATGGTCCAGGCGCTCGTGGGGAGCGACGATGGCCTCGGCGCCGAGCCCGGCTGCATGGAACTCCTCAATCAGCTTGCTCCGTTCCGAACGCTTGAACGCCTCCTGCCGCTGCGACTCGTGCTCGGCGCGTTCCTCGGGGGACATCGACACCATTGCCGCCATCGACACCTCCTCGAGCCCGAGGATCGATGCCTCGCTGCGGGTGGGGGGCACCCCGGACATGGTCGACGCGTGGATCCACTCGCCGTTGGCGCATTCGTAAATGGTCGCCTGGTGCACACCAGCGGGATGGGACTTCTCCAGCAGGAACTGCCCCTTGTCTGTCCAATTCCAGATCTGGGTGGTCAGCGAGAGCACCCCTTGGAGCAGCGACACCTCGACGCGCTGGCCCCGTCCGGTTCGCTCTCGGGCGAGGAGAGCCGACATGATCGCCGTCGGCACCAGCAACATGGCACCAAAGCTGGCCACCGGGCTGTGGAGGAACACCGGCCCGGGGCGGAAGCTCGTGTTCTCCCACTGCTGTCCGGTGCGGGCGTGGACGAGTGCCTCCCAGCCGGGCAGGTCCTCGTAGCGCGTGCCCGATGGCCACGCCGGGACCGAGCAGTACACCAGCCGGGGGAACTCGACGCGAAGCGACTCGTAGTCGAGCCCCAGCCGGGCCATCGTCCCGGGCGCGAACGCCTCCACGAGCACGTCCGCTGTGGAGCACAGCTCGCGGAAGAGACCGACACCCTCGGGCTGCTTGAGGTCGAGGGTCAGCGAGCGCCGGCTGCGGTTGTACACCCGAGACGCCGGAGATCGGCGGTCGGAGCGCCCGCCCGGAGGCTCGACCTTGATGACGTCGGCGCCGTGCTCGGCGAGCTGGAGCACGCCCAACGGCGCCGCGACGCCGCCCGAAAGATCGAGGATGCGAACTCCCTCCAGCGCCTGCATCTCAGAGCTCGGTGTGCGCCTGAAGGAAGGAGACCGCGTCCTGCCAAGCGGCCTGGTCCGCCTCGGCGTGGCGCATCACTCCCCAGGGCACCGAGAACGCGTGGCCGGCACCGGCGTACTGCCGTACCTCCGCATCGGCTCCCCAGCGATCGATGCGGGCTCGAACATCTTCCAGAAGCTCGGGAGGCATCACCATGTCCTGGTCACCGTAGATGAACAGCGTCGGGCAGGTCAGCTGCCAGATGAGATCGATCGGATGCACGGGAGTCTTGGGTCCCTGCTCATGGAATGTCGGCTGGCTGGGAAAGAACAGCACTGCCGCGGCGATGTCGCCGCGCAGGCAGGCCGCGAGCCAGGCCAGGGTCCCGCCCGTGCAGTAGCCCCACACGCAGACCCGCCGAGGGTCGATCTCCGGCCTGGCCCGCAGGGCATCGACCGCGCCGGCCAGGTCACGGGCGCCGCGGGTGAAGTCCAGCCGCCCGATGTGCTCGATGACCTCGGCGAACTCGTCGTACGCCTCTGGATTGCTCGGCCCGCGGCCGCGGTAGTAGTCGGGGACGACTGCGGCGTAGCCGAGACCGATCAGTCGGTCCTGCACCCCGCGGATGAATCGGTTGATCCCGTACGCCTCGGCACCGAGCACCACGGCGGGATGCGGCCCGTCCCCGACCGGCAACGTGACCTCGGCGGCGGCCTGCGTCACCTCAGCCTCCTCGTCCTGGACCAATGCTGCCCTCCTCCTCGCTCGCCATGGTCACCCCGGTCCCCGCTCGCCGGGTGATGGCCGAGGCGGGCCGGCCGAGGTGAACTGGGTGCCAGGCGGGTCGATGGCCCATGCCGGCGCCACGCCCCACTTCTCCTCGTAGACCAGCTCCGACAGCGGTCGCCGCCGCACGGCACCCTGCCGCCCCGCAGGTTTGCCGAGCGTGATGGTGCCGGCGATGAAGGTCCCGTCGGGAACGAAGAGCAACTCCCGCAACTCCTTGTCAACCATGAAGTTCCAGCCGGTGAAGGCCCCCCCGTAGCCCAGTGCCCGGGCGGCCAGCAGGAGGTTCTGGCACGCCGGGTAGACCGAGGCGCCCTCCATCGGGGTCGGCTCCCGATAGCGGACCAGGCACGGCAGGATGAGCACGGGCACCTGCTCGAACTCGTCGACATACCGCTGCATCGTCCGGGCCATTCGGGCCTTTGGTGAGTTCTCCACCCCGCCGGAACCCACGTCGTAACGGTCCGCCTCCCGCTTGGCCCCCCACGTTCGGCGTGCCCCCTCGCCGATCAGCGCCTTCGCCCTGTGGGCCACGGGGCCATCGGTCAAGACCAGAAAGCGGAAGGGCTGGCGGTTGGAGCCGCTGGGCGCCCGGGTGGCGGCGAAGAGGATGGCGCGCAACGCCTGGGGAGGAAGGGGCTCGTCCCGGTAACGCCGGATGGCCCGCGTCGTAGTGAGGCCCTCGAGCAGGCCGATGGCGTCGGGAGGGAGTGGGGCCACCCTCAGATCATCCGCCCTGTCAACCGTCACGGTCGCCCCCGATACCCCGATTCACGGCCACCCCGATCACCTGTTAGCGACAGCATACTGACTCCAATATGAGTGGGCCGTCAAGCTCAGGTCTATCCCGACCGGGACGGTCGCAGATGGCTCGATTGATCACGCTCGCGGACGCTGCAACAATGCGAGGACCATAGGCAAAGCGGGGCCCCAGATGACCACAACCGAGCCCGAGGTCTACTACGACCCCTACGACTTCGAGATCGACGCCGACCCCTATCCGGTCTGGAAGCAGCTTCGGGACCAGCGGCCGCTCTACCACAACGAGCGCTACGACTTCTATGCGTTGAGCCGGTTCGACGACGTCGAACGGGCCCTGGTCGACTGGAAGACCTACATGTCGGGCCGGGGCACGGTCCTCGAGATCATCCGGAGCGGCATGGAGATGCCGCGCGGCCTATTCATCTTCGAGGACCCTCCCACTCACGACGTGCATCGCAGCATCCTGTCGAGGGTGTTCACACCACGCAAGGTGTCCGCTATAGAGCCCCAGGTACGCGAGTTCTGTACCCGCAGCCTCAATCCCCTGGTGGGTACGGGCGGCTTCGACTTCATCCGCGATCTTGGGGCGCAGATGCCCATGCGCACCATCGGGATGCTGCTCGGGATCCCCGAGGCCGACCAGGAGGCCCTCCGGGACCGTAGCGACGAGGCGATACGGCTCCTCGATCCCTCTATGCCCGAACATGACCCGGGGCGCAATGTGGTGGAGGGGCTGATGCACAGCGAGTTCGCCGAGTACATCGACTGGAGGGCCGAGCACCCCTCCGACGACCTGATGACCGAGCTGCTCCAAGCCGAATTCGAGGACCACACCGGCCTCACCCGCCGCCTCACGCGGGAGGAGATACTCGGCTACTGCAGCCTGCTCGCCGGGGCCGGCAACGAGACCACCACCAGGCTTATCGGCTGGACGGGCAAGGTTCTCGCCGACCACCCGGATCAGCGCCGCCAGCTGGTCGAGGACCGCAGCCTCATTCCAAACGCCATTGAGGAGCTCTTGCGCTACGAGCCGCCCTCCCCCGTTCAAGCCCGTGTCCTCACCGCCGACGTCGAGCACGACGGCCAGACCGTCCCCAAGGGCAGCGTGATGCTGCTGTTGAACGCCGCGGCCAACCGCGATGAGCGCAAGTTCGACGATCCCGACCGCTTCGACATCCGCCGTAGGATCGGGCACCACCTCAGCTTCGGTTACGGCCTCCATTTCTGTCTGGGTGCTGCACTGGCCCGGCTCGAGGGGCGGGTCGCCCTCGACGAGGTGCTGAAGCGCTTCCCCACCTGGGAGGTCGACTGGGACAATGCCGTGCAAGCGCGAACGTCGACCGTCCGAGGATGGGAGCGACTTCCCGTGCTCACGTCCTAGCCAGTTCGTTGCTCCCTGCGGGGCCGAGTACCGTCTTGTAATTCGATCGCTGTCAACACAGCACGAGAGAGGAGCGAGTTGGGATGACCGGACGACTTGAGGGCAAGGTCGCATTCATCACCGGCGCGGCGCGAGGACAGGGCCGGGCCCATGCCGTCCGGATGGCGCAGGAGGGGGCGGACATCATCGCAATCGACATCTGTCGGAACATCGACTGCAACCCGTACCCACTCTCCACGCCGGAGGACTTGAGCGAAACGGAGCGGCTGGTCAAGGAGTGCGGCCGTCGGATCGTCGCCCGCCAAGCCGACGTACGGGAGCGGTCCGAACTCAATGAGGCGCTCGAGGCTGGACTGGCCGACCTGGGCCGTCTCGACATCGTCGTGGCCAATGCCGGGATCTGTCCCATGGAACCGGCACCCGCCGACGCCCAGGACTTCGTGGACGCCACCGACGTCGATCTCCTCGGGGTCATGAACGCGGTGGCGGTCTCCCATGGGCGCCTCGCCGATCGCAGCTCGATCGTGATCACCGGCTCGACCGCAGGCATGATGCCGGGCACCCTCTCCAATCCGGCCATGGGTCCGGGGGGCGCGGGCTACGGCTGGTCCAAGCGCGTCCTCCAGGAGTACACCGAACAGATGGCCATCCACCTCGCCCCGCGCTTCATCAGGGTCAACTGCATCCACCCGACCAACTGCAACACCAGCCTGCTCCACCACCCGGACCTGTACAAGGTGTTCCGTCCGGACCTGGAGAACCCGACCGTGGAGGACGTCCTGCCCGCCTTCACCTACTTCCAGGCCATGCCGATTCCTTACGTCGAGCCGGAGGACATCGCCAACCTGGCGGTCTTCTTGGCCAGCGACGAGTCCCGCTACATTACCGGCCAGCAGATCCGCGTCGACGCCGGGTCCCTCCTCAAGTTCCCCAACGGGCCTGCCGGCTAGCGATCACCCCGAGGTCGGCCACGCCCTAGCGCAGGGAGCGGAACGCCGCGCGAACCTCGGACACGAAGAGGTCGGGCTGCTCGAAGGCGGCGAAGTGCCCGCCCTTGTCCAACTCGTTCCAGTAGAGGATGTCGGTATAGAGCCGCTCGGCCCAGCGCCGTGACGGCCGGATGATCTCCTTGGGGAAGATGGAAGCGGCCATCGGGACCGTGACGGGGTCCCGGGGCGGCCGCAAGGAGTGCTCCCAGTAGAGCCGGGCCGACGAGGCACCGGCATCGGGTAGCCAGTAGAGCATGACGTTGTCGAGCATCTCGTCCCGGCCGAGGACGTTCTCGGGATGACCGTCACAGTCGGTCCAAGCCCAGAACTTCTCGAGGATCCACGCCGCCTGGGCCGACGGGGAGTCCGCCAATCCGTAACCGAGGGTCTGCGGCCGGGTGGACTGCTGGGTCGAATAGCCCATGCCCCAGCGTCGGTGTTGCTCATACGCGTCCAGCGCGGCGAGTTCTGGCTCGGTGAGATCCTCCCGCGCGGACGGGTCCGGTAGGGCGACGACCATGTTGAGATGGATCGCGGCACAGTGCTCGGCGTCCTGAACGCCGAGAGCCGTGGTCACGACGGCACCCCAGTCCCCACCCTGGGCGAAGTATCGGTCATAGCCCAGCCTCGCCATCAGCGCCGCCCACGCCGTGGCGATTCGCTGGACACCCCAACCCGGCCGCGCTGGCTTGTCGCTGAACCCGTAGCCCGGTAGCGACGGGCAGACCACGTGGAAGGCGTCGGCCGGATCGTCCGGGTCGGTCAGCGGCCCGATCACCTTGTGGAACTCGACCACCGAGCCCGGCCAACCGTGTGTGATCAGCAGCGGCCGGGCTTCGGGGTGATGCGAGCGGACATGAAGGAGATGCACACCCAAGCCCTCGAGGTCGGTGCGGAACTGCGGGAACCGGTTGAGGCGCGCCTCGCGTTCACGCCAGTCGTACTGCTCGGCCCAGTAGCCACAGACCTCACGGATGTAGGCCAGGGGCACGCCCTGCGACCAGTCGTCGACCGTTTCGCGCTCCGGCCATCGGGTCCGGCGGAGACGGTCACGCAGGTCGTCAAGGTCGGACCGTGGCACCTCAATCCGGAACGGCGTCAACTCCTCGCTCATGGCACGAGTCTTCTACAGCAAACGAGCACGCGCCCGGCCGCGCCCGGCGGCGAGCCCCTGCCGACCCGGACGAGCCGCCGTCAGGGCTCAGCGACCGGCACCGACCGGCGTGGGCAGGCCCAGAGAGATGCGCTCGGGTGAAAGTGCGGTGACCGTTGGCCCGGGGGCCGGCTGGAAGGCCGGATCTATCCCGAGGAGGCGCCGGGCGTTGGTGTCGACGATCTGGCGCGCCACCTTGGCGTCGATGTCGGGCCGGGTCGCCATGAAGTGCATACCGTCGGGGTCCGATCCGATGTCGAGGTGGCCGTAGTCGGTCCCATAGACGAGGTGATCGGGACCCATCAGCTCGAGGATCTCGGGCAGGTTGTCCTCAATCTGCGCGGCGACGAACAGGTGCTTGCCCTGCAGGGCTTCCATGGCGGCCGAACGCCAGTCCTTGAAGCTCCGGAAGACGCCCGTTGCATCCGCCCTGAACGTCTCCCGCAGCACGTAGGGCAGCCAGCTGGCGCCGCCCTCCATGAACCCCCATCGAACTCCGGGGAACCGGTCGCAGAGATGGGACCACAGAATGGCGTAGAAGGAACCCGGCAGGACCATGAGCCCGTCGTGCATGGCGTTGCCCGGGTCCCGGCGGGCGGCGCGCAGGTCGTTGCCCACGTGGACCGTGATCGCCATGTCGAGGTCCTGCACCTTCTCGTACAGAGGGAACATGGTGGGGTTGGCAAGACTCATTCCGTGGTTCTGCCCGAGGAGGAAGACCGAGGCCGCGCCATTCGCCTTTCCGAACTCGAGCTCTTGGATCGCCCGATCCATCGTGCGGACCGGCGCCATGACCGCCCAGCGCAGGCGCCCCCCGGACTCGGCGGTCCGCTCGGCCGCCCAGCGGTTGTAGCTGCGGTACAGCGCAGCCTCGGTGGCCGGACTCCAGGTCGGGTACAGCAACCACCACGAGGTGTACATCATTTGCACGTCGACGCCAAAGTCGTCCATGTAGCGAAGGCGGGCACCCACGTCGACCAGGTCGCAACCCGGGAAGACGGCGCCGTTCCACTGCTTCATCATCGGCCCCGGCCACTGCACCACATGGTCCTCGACGGTCCAAAGGTCGTCCTTCATCATCGGCCGGAACTGTCGCTCACCCGGATCGAAGTAGTCCCACGTCTGCTGCGGCTCAATGACGTGAGTGTCGCAATCGATGTAGCCCATCAGAACCCCCAACCCGTTTGGTCCAACTCGCTCGTCTCGCCGGCCCGAACCAGTGTAGGGCAACCACCCAAAATGGACCTCGACCCAGCTTGCAGAGCGAGTTACACGGCTGTTGCTAGCGTGCGAGCTCGACCTTGACCCCGGAAATGTCTTCGTTGAGCAAGGCGTCGATCGCCTCGGGGTCGATCTGCTCGGCCGGCTTGAGGTACCCGCCCCGGGCATCCCAGTTGGCGATGAGCCGCGGGTCGAGGTCCGGCGTGCGCCCGGTGATGTCGGCGACGGTGGGCCCGATCCGCTCCGCCACGGCGGCCAGCGTGGCCCGGTCGAGGCCCAGGACCCGGATGGCGTTCTCGCCCAGCATGAGGCGCAGCTCGTCGTCGGGGACGCCGGCGAAGGCGTCGGTCAGCCAGTCGGCGGTGTTCGGCCAGGTGCCTTCGGCGTGGGGGTAGTCACGGCCGAAGGTGATCGTCTCCAGCCCGATCTCGTGGCGCATGGCCACCTCTGAGCGGTGCACGAACGACAGCGACGTGAGGCAGTGCTCGTGCCAGTACTCGCTCGGCCGGCGCCTGGCCGGCAACTCGGCGCGGGCCCCCTCGTAGGCGGCGTCGAGGTGTCCGAGGGTCCCCGGCAGCCAGTCGGCGCGCACCTCGGTCATCACCAGGCGGAGCTTGGGGTGACGGTCGAAGACCCCACCGAGCATCAGCTGCCACATCGCCCGCCGCGGCCGCAGATCGAGCGAGAAGAACCCCTCGGCGTTGTTGATGATCTCAGACAGCAGGTCGTCGCGGCCCTCCGCCTCCATCTTCGACCCGGAGGCCGTCGATCTTGTCCATGAACTCGCACTGCTCGGTGCCGTACCCGGCATGAATGACGATCGGCAGTCCGAGGTCCTCGCAGGCCGACCAGAAGGGATCGAAGTACGCGTCGTAAAGTGCCGGCAGGTCCGCCCTGGCGCCGTACGCCGGGCACGTAGGTCCCGGCGAAGCCGTGATCGGCGATCCACGCCAGCTCCGCCAGCATCCCCTCCATGTCCGGGGCAGTCGCCGGGTCCCCCACGCACAGGATGCGATCTCGCGCCGGGCCGAAGGTGTCCGCCGCCCAGCGGTGATAGGCCCGCCAGCCGGCCGCGAGGACCTCTTGTGGGAACCTGCGGTAGAGCGGGCTGAGCGGGAGGATGGCCCGCGGGTCACCGCCGTACACCAGTTCGGCCGCAACCCCTTCACGGTCCATCTCCGCCAGACGCCGCTCGGGGTCCCAGGCCCCGAGGTAGCCGCCCGACTGCCACGCCCCTTGCCCGTCCATCACCTCCAGGGTCTCCGGCGAGAAGTCGGCGAACAGACCTTGCAGCCTTACGTAACGATCGTTGTCCTCACGCATCCCCGGCAACAGATCGTGATACTTCTTCTCGACGTACTCGGGCCACAGTCCCGGCTGGGGCGTCGCGTGGGAATCCCCCGATACCACTATCAACCTCTCCACGGAGATCCCTCACTCTCTCGGGCAACCAACACCCCTACTTTAGGCAGGGGGCCCTCCGGCGTTGGGCAGTGGGCCTTCCGGCGGTCAGGGCCGGCGCACGCGGCCACTCAGCGTGGTCCGGTGAGCTTATCCATCACGTGGGCGCAGGCGAGACCGTCAACGAAGGTTGCCATCAGGGGATCGGGCGCCCCGAGCCGCACTGCGTCACGGACCAATCGGGCCCAAGGACGCATGGCGAAGTCGTCATGTCCCGTCGGGTCCGCCCACGAGTCGATCTGGAAGACCTCGGCGGTCCCCTCGGCGGTGTGCAGGAGGATCCGTCCGCCGATCTCGTGCACGTTCTCGCTGAGCATCTCCAGCACGCCGTCGCTGCCGATGACCGTGACGCGTGTCGGCCTGTCAACGGCGCCGCTGGCCGTCGCATCAATGATCGCCGACACACCCTGAGCGGTCCGCAAGATCGCGGTGAACCCGTCCTCGCCGGTGCACACGTGCATGTTGCCATCGGCGTCGGGACGCTCCACGATCGTTGTGCGCAGCACCGCCGAGGCGTCGACGATCGGCCCGAACGTCCACCCGAGAAAGTCGATGTTGTGAGACGCGAACACCCGTACCCACCCGCCACCGCGAGACGCATCGAAAACCCAGCCGTACTTCCGCAACGGCGATCGCCACACTCCGGCGAACGAGGTCCACTGCACATGCTCGACCGTACCCAGCGTGCCGTCCAGTACGAGGGCCCGCAGTCGCGAGCGAACGGGGTGGACTCTGAACTCGTAGTTGAGAAGGTTGATGACCCCCGCCTCGCGCGCGAGAGTGCACATCGCTTCAGCCTCGACGGCGTTGCACCCGAAGGGCTTGTCACAGAGCACTGCGTGACCCGAGTTGATGGCCCTGGTGACGTGATCGTGGTGCATGAAGGGCGGGGAGTGGACCGATACGAGGTCGACATCGGCGCGGGCGCACAGCTCGGTCACGGCGCGGTCGTCGCGCGGCGACACGACATCGACGACCTCACACCCCTCCGTTGCCTCGAACATGGGCGCGACGACCCGGGCGCCAAAGCCGCGACCGATGACGCCCACGCGCACCGTCCCCTCTCTGCTCATCGTCTCTCCTTTAGCCCGCAGTCGCATCGGAACCGTCGTCCATCCCCTCTCGCGGCACGCCGCCGAGTGGGGCGATCGGTCTCAGATCGTCCCCACGTAGTCCATGAAGTCGCTGTAGGCCTTCGCCGTCCCGGCGCAGGTCAGTTTGTCCTCGCCCCCGCCCTCGAGCTCGGAGAAACGGACGATGTCCGGACCGATCCGGGGACTGTCCCACCCGCACGAGCAGTCGGCATCCCATCGGATGGTGACCCGGTCGCCGGAGATGAAACCGCCCCAGTAGGTCTCGGCAAGAACATCGAACACGGCGAGCCTCCCCGTCTGCACCCCCTCCCGGGGCAGGGGGACGAACTCCTCGTCCAGCACCACCGGGACGGTATAGGGGAAGAAGTGGAAGAAGCCGCCCTCACACATGATCGAATGCCCCATGATCTCGGACATGCCGTAGTGGCTGTGCATCTCCGCAATGCCGAGGAACTGCTTGATCCGCTCCCGCCAGTCCGGCGGAGCATCCGCGTAGCCCTTCATGCCGCCGCCGGAGATCAACACGCTGTCAGGGGTGAAGTCGCACCGGAAGCCGTTGTCGAGCCCCTTGATCGCCAGCCGGGTGAGATCGGCGAACGTACCGGCGATGCGGACACGTTGGCCTCGGAACTCCTCGGCCAGCTTCGTGAACCACGCCTCGAGATCCTCGTCACGGTGGCGGTTCGCTTCAACGAGGTGCTCGCGCTGGGCGAGGATCCGCGGATCGATCTTCAACGCGTCGAGCTCACCCCGCTCCTCAGCGGCGCGGAACCGACCCATCAGCGACAACAGGTCGGAGGAGATGGCGTAGTCGTACAGGACGTGGCGGTTCGCGTCACCTCCGGCCGAGGCCCCCGAAAGGAGGAACTGGGACTTCATCATCATCTGGTGACCCTTGCGGTAGCCCGGCGTGAACATGGGGATCTGCGTCACGCGGAAATCGATACCGGTGGCGTACCTCACGAGCTCGAAGTAAGACCCCTTCCATGCCGGCCACTCGGCCTGCGAGCGCGGGACGAAACTGAGCTTGCCGGTGGTGCCCGTCGAATGTCCGATGATCATGCCGTGCTCCTCGAGGCGATCGATCCACGAGTCCAGGGAGTCGACGCCGTCGAGCGGGACCGTCGACAGGTCGCGCGTCGTCAGCCGCTGCAGCCACCTCGTCAGCCGCTCGTACTGGCCTTTCTCTATGAGGCTCATCGGGTAGCTCTTCAGCACGCGGTGGTCGAAGAACACCGGCACTGCATCGTCAATGGACTCGACTCGATCGACACCCTGTCGGCTGGCCAGCTTGTCCAGCGCCTCGAGCTTCGGCCGCAGGGCGTCGAAGCGGCCGACGAACGCCGCCTGCTGGGCACTGAGGACAACCGCTCGCGGAACGGAGCAGAGGGTCTCGAAGGGCAGCTCGGCCCATCCGCCCGGATCCGCCGGATCGAGAATGGCATCACCCTTGCTCACGTTCCGCTCCGTTCGATCTCCAGTTCCGTAACAGACGGGTCAAGCATCACATCACGGCGCCGAGACGGCAAGGGGAGAGGACGTCGGCCAGACAAAAGACAGCCGAGTCGTCGACGAGCAACTTCGGGCTTGCGGTGCGAGAGGCGCGGCAATAGCGTGAGCACGTGGCCGCGGGGGAAGCGGCGGTGCGCTGCTCGCCCCGCACACACAGGCGCTGCTACACCACCGAAACGAGGCCACGTAGGAGTGCGAGAGAAGCCCGACGTTCATTCACGGAAGGTACTGCGCGATCGACGGCGTGAGTGTCGGGAGCTCGTCAATGCAATCGAGCGATGGTTGGAGCCCTTGAAATACCCATACCCCAAACCACACGAGTGAAGGACGGAACATGACGACAGAGAAGAACACCGCGAGTGACGTGATCGTCCTGCGTGCCGATCGTTGGCTCGACATCACGGCGGATTCCGGCGAGGTCCGCTCGCCGGCCGTGATCGTGGTTCGCGATAACCTCATCGAGTCGGTCAGCCCGGCCGACGTGCCGGAGGGGGCCACGGAGATCTCGCTCGGTGATGTCACCCTGTTGCCCGGCCTGATGGACATGGAACTGAACATGTTGATCGGCAACCGGGACGAGACGTGGGACCCGATGCACGGTGTCAAGATCGACCCCTCGTTGCGAACGTTGATGGGCGTCGGCTACTGCAAGCTGACCCTGCAGGCCGGTTTCACGACGGTGCGCAACCTGGGACTCATGGTCAAGACCGGCGGATATCTGCTCGACGTGGCGCTCGGCACGGCGATCGACAAGGGGTGGATCGAGGGTCCTCGCATCGTGTCCGCCGGGCACGCGATAACTCCCACGGGCGGTCATCTCGACGCGACGATGTTCCAGAACTTTGCCCCGGGCATCATGCCGCTGAGCGTGGAGGAGGGCATCGCCAACGGCGTCCCCGAAGTCCGCAAGGCCGTGCGCTATCAGATCAAGCATGGAGCGCGGCAGATCAAGATATCGGCGACGGGCGGCGTGATGTCGCACAGCACCTCCCCGGGCGCACAGCAGTACTCCGACGAGGAGCTGGAAGCGATCGTCGACGAGGCCCATCGCGCCGGCATCAGCGTCGCCGCTCACGCCATCGGCGACCAGGGAATCCAGGCCTGCATCCGCGCCGGTGTGGACTGCATTGAGCACGGGTTCCTCGCCAGCGACGAGACCCTCCAGATGATGGTGGACCACGGGACATTCCTGGTCACCACGACCCTCTTGGCCGACAGCCTCGACGTCAGCAAGTCGCCGCCGAACATACAGGCCAAGGCCGCCGAACTGTTCCCGCGCGCAAAGGCCATGCTGGGCAAGGCCGCCGAGGCGGGCGTCAAGATCGCGTGCGGGACCGACGCGCCGGGCATCCCTCATGGCGACAACGCACAAGAGCTGACAGCCATGGTGCGGCGCGGGATGACGCCGATCCATGCGTTGCGGGCGGCTACGGTCACCAGCGCAGAGCTGCTTCAGGTTACCGATCGGGGCCGCCTGGCGCCGGGGTTGCTCGCCGACATCATCGCCGTCCCCGGCGACCCGACCGAGGACATAACGATGACCGAGTCAGTGACCTTCGTGATGAAGGACGGCCGCGTCTACAGGAACGACTGACCCCTCATCGCCCCATCCGGTCCATGACCACGGCGCAGGCAAGCCCGTCGGCGAATGTCGGCAGACCGGGCCCGGCCACACCGTTGCGGACGGCGTCGCAGACGACGGAGGCCCAGCGCTCCATGGAGACGACCAGGTTCGTCTTGCCCTCCATGTCGACCTCGAATGTCTCGACCTCGTCGTCGGCCGTGCGCCGCACGATGCCCGCATCGCCGATCTCGAGCGTGCCGGTGGCGCCGAAGACGCGGGTCTGCTCGGGGGTGCTCACCGAGGATTCGAGCGCGCAGTCGATCACCGCGGTGACCCCCGTCTCCGTCCGTAGCGACGCGACAAACCCATCCTCGGCATCACATTTGTGGAGGACACCATTGGCATCGGGCCGTTCGGGGACCAACGTCCGCATCACCGCTACGGCCTCGGTGACCTCCCCGAACAGCCAACGACAGGCGTCAATCAGGTGGGAGCCCTGCCCCCCCAGCCAGCCGCCGCCGAGCTCCTTGCTGCTCAGCCAGCCGTAGGCACGAGGCTGGGGCACCGCGATGAATCTCGAATACTGGAAGTGGTCGGGCTCGCCGATCGCCCCTTCCTGCAGGAGGGCGCGCAGACGCTGACGGGTGGGATCGAACCGCCGTTCGAAGTTGAGCAGGTTGACCACCCCCGACTCCTGGGCCAGATCGACCATCTCCGCCGACTCGCGGGCATTGCGGCCGAAGGGTTTGTCGCAGTGCACCGCATGGCCGGCCTCAATCGCCCGGCGAACATGGTCGAGGTGCAGGAACGGCGGCGAGTGGACCGAGACCAGGTCGAGGTCGGCCCGGGCGCACAGGGCGGCGGCTGCCGCGTCGTCTCGCGGCGTGACGACCTCGACCACCTCGCAATCCTCCACCGCGGCGAATGCCGGCGCGACCACTCCGGCACCGAACCCCGTCCCGATCACGCCTACTCGTACGGCCCGTGCCATGCACATCCCCTCTCTGCCGGATCAACCTCGTCTCGAGCCGCACCTGCGGCGCCGGTCAGCCCACCGTACCGTGCCCGCCATCCGTTCGCTCTTTGAAGAGACGCTCGTGCGCCGACTCAGGGCCCGGCCACCACCGCATCGGAGGCGATCAGCGCCTCAATCTGTGACGCGCTGTAGCCGACCTCCGCGAGCACCTCGCGCGTGTGCTCGCCCTTGTCCGGACCGGGCCGGCGTATCTTCGGCAGCTCGTCGTCGAACTGGGCCGGGGCGGCGGGAAGGCGGAGGGAGGGATGCGTCGGATGGGCCATCAGGTAGCCGTTCTCGACCACCGCCGGGTCGGCGACGACCTCGGGCGGGGAGGCCACGAAGGAGAAGATGCAGTTCTCGCGCACGAGCCGGTCTGTCAGCTCTTCACGGTCGAGGGAGCCGATGGCTTCGGCCATCCGATTGCAGATCTCGGGCCACGCCGCGTGACGCACGGCCGGGTCGGCGTAGGGCTCAATCAGCTCGGCGAGACCGAGAGCCCGGCAGGTCGGCGCCCAGTAACGACCCTCGTCGAGCATCATGAGCATGAGCCATCGCCGGTCCGCGCTGCGATACGTCCAACCCAGGGGGGAGCGGTCGCCCGGAGAAGAAGTCCGCCTCGGGGGCTCGGTGCCCGTCATGGACGCGTAGGCGAGGTCAGGTCCGAGACTCCAGTTGGCCCCGTTCAGGAGGGACGTGTCGACGAGGACCCCTTCGCCGGTTCGCTGAGCGTGCACCAAGGCGGCGCAGATGCCGCCGGCCAGGAACATGCCGCTCGGCACGTCTCCCAGGGCGGGTCGGGGAGAGACCACGGTGTCCGCGCTCGGGTCGGTGAGCATGTGGGCCACGCCGCCCCTTGACCAGAAGGAGACGGAGTCGAACCCTCCCTGCTCGGCTCCCTCCCCTCGCTGGCCCTGACCGTGACCACGTGCCACCACGAGGCGTGGGTTGAGGGCGAACAGATCCTGGGGCTCGGTGCGCAGCTTGCGCCGGACGCGCGGCAGTTGGTTGGTGATGTAGACGTCGGCCCAGCACACCAACCGCTCGAATACCTCACGGCCGGACGGCGTCAGTACATCGATGGAGATGCCGCGCTTGTTGCGGTTCACCAGCTGGAACAGATAGTCGTAGCCGTCCACGTCGGGAACGAGACCCTGACGGATGATCTGGCGCATGGGATCGCCCTCGGGTCGTTCGACCTTGATCACGTCAGCTCCCCAGTCACCGAGCGCCGCAGCGGACGACGGGACGAAGCCGTGCTCGGAGAAGTCGAGGACCTTAATTCCGGAGAGGGGTAGCGTCACAAACCCACCCTACGGCCAGGACCTCGGCTCGTGCGGCCCGATCGATGCCCGGACAGCTCTCGGTATGATGTCACCAGATGATGTCACCAAGTGATGACATACCCGATTCGGTGACCCGATCGAGAGCACATCCGACGACCGAGCTTCGCGTTCGACCCCGAGCCCAGCGCGCCACCTTGCCGGTCCTGGTGGGCGTCACCGGACTCGTTGCGGTCGTCTCCAGCTTGGGCGCACCCCTCATCCCCTCGATCGCCCAGTCCGACCACGTCTCGCTGAGCGCGGCCGAATGGGTGCTCACCGCCACATTGATGACGGGCGCACTGGCCACCCCCGCCATGGGTCGTCTGGCCGACGGCCCGCGGAAGCGCAGAGTGGTCGAGGTGGCTCTTGGGGCGGTGCTGGTGGGATGCGTCATCTCGGCCGTATCGACCGGCTTCGCCGTCCTCGTCGTAGGGCGAGGCTTGCAGGGGTTCGGCCTCGGTCTCTTGCCGGTGACCATGGCGATTGCTCGCAGCCAGTTCTCGCCGCAGAAGGCGGGGCGCGCCATCGCCGCACTCTCGGTGAGCGTGGCGATCGGTGCGGGGCTGGGCTACCCGATCACCACACTGGTCGCACAGCTCTTCGGCTTTCGGGCAGCCTTCTGGTTCGGAGCGATCACCGTCGCCGTGGCACTCGTCCTCGTCGTCGCCGTGCTGCCGCGCCGATCGGACGGCCGTTCTCGACGCTTTGACTACCCGGGGATGGCCACCCTCGGCGCGGCCGTGGTCGGCGTCTCCGTGCTGCTCAGCGAGGGAGGCAGCTGGGGTTGGACATCGGCTCGCTCCCTCGGGCTGGTCGCCTTCTCCCTGGTCATGGTAGGTCTGTGGATCGCCCGCGAGCTGAGGATCACGGACCCGCTCATCGACGTCCGCCAGGTCCGGAACCGATCGGTCCTCACCGCCGACGCGTCGGGGTTCTTGATCGCAATCGCCATGTACATGTTCCTGCCCATCATCATCGAGTTCGTACAGATCCCGGTGGCTAGCGGCTACGGGTTCGGCACCTCCATCGTGGTCTCGGGCCTGGTCTTCGTCCCCCTGTCCGTGGGGACCTTCGTCGCCAGTCGCTGCCTGACTGCCTATATGAAACGCTTCGGCATGAGGAGCATGATCCCCTTCGGCTCGGTGGTATTCGCCGCCTCCATGCTGTTCTTCGCCATGGAGCACGGGGCACTGTGGGAGGCGTTCGTGGTCGCAGGGCTCGGAGGAATCGGGATCGGCTTCACCTTTGCCGCCATGCCCGGGTTCATCGTGCAGGCCGTGCCGGCCTCCGAGACCGGCAGCGCCATGGGCTTCTACCAGGTGCTCCGCAGCATCGGGCTCTCCATCGGCAGCGCCCTGGCGGCGGCGGTGCTCATCGCCTACACCACTCCCGGCCAGATCTATCCCACCTACCAGGGCTTCCGGGTGACGCTGCTCATCGCCAGCGCCCTGTGCTTGACGGCGGCCGTTCTGAGCTTCTTTCTCCCCGGGAAGGTGTCCGGACGGCCCTCAGCGCTGACCGATGAGGTCGAGAAGCTGATGGAGGAAGAGGCGGAGGTCGAGGGTGTCGGTCTCATGCTGGCCGATGACCGGATACTGACCGAGAGCGGCGAATGAAGCCCGCTCGCACGGCACGACCTGCGCTCGCCTCCACCTTCCCGAGCCGGGCGCGGGCGGGATCCAGCAAGCAGGCACTCCTCAACGCCGCGCAAGAGCTGTTCGGAAAGAACGGCTTCGAGGGCACCACCATCCGCGACATCGGCGAACTCGCCGGTGTCGACCACGCCCTCATCGCCCGCCACTTCGGTAGCAAGGCCGATCTCTACATCGCCGCCGTGGTGGCCGAGGCCCTGGGCGACCAACCTCATTCGGAGTTCGAGGGACTAAAGGACATGGCCCAGACGCTGGTGACCCGCATGGACGAGCACGGGCTCGGACCCGTGATGCAGGCCCTCATCCGCTCCGACACGTCGGAACCGATCCGCAAGGCGGCGCAGGCGCATGTGGCGCGGCGGATGGTTGACCCGATGGCCTCAGAAATGAAGCGCCGAGGCGTTGACGGAGCTCAACTTCGCTCCGAGGTCGTCGTCTCGGCACTCATCGGCATCGCCCTCGGGAGAGCCCTCGGCTGGTTCGACGAGCTGCAGGCGGTGCCCAGAGCCCGACTGGTCGAGCTCGCCACGGAGCTTCTCTCCACGGAATGAGCAACCTCAGGCTTGTCCCTGTTCGCCGAGCCCGTCTTCGCTCTCCGCAGAGCGCGCCAGCGTCTCTCGGACGAACGCACCCGCCCGGAGATACACCTCGCGGCTCTCCCGCGCCCACGGGAGGATGAAGGGGAACACGTGAAACATCCCCTCGACCTCCAAGGTCTGATGGGGAACGGCGTCGGCGTCGAGCTTCTTCGCCAACATGCGTATTGCGTCGCGGAACATCTCGTCGGCCCCGTAGACGAGGAAGGTCGGGGGCCATCCGCTCAGGTCATCCACCAACACGTCGACCCGTCGGTCATACGGGTCGACCCCGTGCAGATAGGAGTTCACCGGGATGTTCCAGGGCAGGATGTCACGCGGCGCGTTGCCGACGATCGAATCCTCACTCAGCGTGAGGCTGACCTCGGGCGAGAAGAGCAACACCGCACCCGGTCGCGGTTGTGAGCTCATGCTGATCCTATGGAGGACCGTGCCCACCAATCCCCCACCCCCCGAATCGCCGGCGAGAACGAGCCGCTCGGGGGCGTGACCGCCCGCCACCAGGTGCTGGGCCACGGCCATGATGTCGTCGACGGCGGCGGGGAACGGGAACTCGGGCGCCAACCGATAGTCGGCGACGAAGACCGCGCACCCGGTCACCCGGGCCAGGTGCGCCATGAACAGTGCGTACATGCGAGGTGAGGTGCCGATGTACCCGCCACCGTGAAGATAGAGGATCGTCCCGGGCGAACCCGTGCCCTCCTGGCCATCGTCGATGGCGTCCCCGGCCCGCCCCAACGGCGTCGGTCGGAACCAAAGCCCGGGCACGCCACCGGGCAGTTCTCGCTGGATGCTGACGCTCTGGAGGGCCACAAACGGGGGAAGAACCTGGCCGGACACCACGTCCAGGACGCGTTCCAACGAGCGGAGCTCGTCGATCGGCAGTGATACCGCATACCCGAAGAGGGAGCGGATCAGTTCCCGAGTGGCCGAGACGGCCAGATTGCGAGCCGGACCGCTCGGCCCACGCCAGGGGTCTCGAAACGGCAGACGGGCAATCGCTCCGAGGAAGTTGGAGGCCAACCCGGCGACATCCACCGCGGCGATGGGCCACGACGCCGTTCGCACCTCGGGGCGATCCGCCATGACCACGCACAAAGCGTACAGACGGCCCTGACCTCAGGCACGCGGTCGGCGCCCCGATGGGAAGCAATGGGCCGCTCTGCTTGTTGCAGCGTCTGGTAAAGGTAATCTTGTAATCAGGAGTCGTACAGTGCGTGACACACTTTCAGAGACGCCCCAGGCAGGTCTGGCCCCGTTGGACGCGTACTCCCAGGTCGTCGTGTCGGTGGCCGAGCAGCTGACCCCCAGGGTCGCGGCCATAGAGGTATCCCGCCGCCGGCGGGACGGGAGCTTCGTCGGCGGCGCGGGCTCGGCGGTGGTCTTCACCACCGACGGGTTCTTGCTCACCAACGCCCACGTGGTCGGTGCCGCCGAGGCCGGCCGGGTCGCCTTCGCCGACGGATCCACCGTCCCGTTCCACGTCGTCGGGAGCGATCCACTCTCAGATCTGGCGGTGATCCGCGCCGATGGCGCAACCCCCGCACCAGCCCGGCTGGGTGAGGCGTCGCAGCTCAAGGTCGGCCAACTGGTGGTGGCGGTCGGCAACCCGCTGGGGCTGGCCGGCAGCATAACCGCCGGCGTGGTCAGCGCCTTGGGCCGCTCGCTACCGACCCGGGCGGGCAGCAACGTGCGGATCATCGATGACGTGATTCAAACCGACGCGGCACTCAACCCCGGCAACTCGGGCGGAGCGCTGGTCGTGGCCTCGGGGGAGGTCGTGGGTATCAACACGGCCATAGCCGGCGTCGGGGTGGGCCTGGCCATTCCCGTCAACGCCATCACCCGCCAGATCGTCGCCGCGTTGATGGCGGACGGCCGGGTGCGCCGGGCATATCTGGGCTTGGCCGGCACCCCCGCACCGCTTCCCCCGCCGCTGGCCCACAGGCGTGCTCAGAGAATGGGTCTCCGCATCACCGAGGTAGTGCCGGGCGGGCCAGCCGCCCAGGCGGGCTTGAGGTCGGGCGATCTACTGCTCAGTGCGGACGATGAGGTCGTCGGCGGGGCCGAGACCTTGCAGAGGCTCATGCTCGGCGACGCCATCGGCCAGCCCCTGTCGCTGACCGTGCTGCGCTCTGACGCGCTCGTCGACGTGGTCGCCACCCCCGTGGAGCTACTCGCAACCGACTGACCACGTTCGCCCCCGCAGCGGCGAGTCGTCGGCCGTTTTGGCCACGTCGAGCGGCTAGCTGGGGGGCACGATGTTGGGGTTCAAGCGAAAGACGTTGTCGGGGTCGTAGATGGCCTTCATGCGTTGCAGTCGCTCGTACTTGTCACCGTAGGCCGCCCGAACGCGGTCCTCCTCGTACTCGGTCATGAAGTTCACGTAGCCGCCGACTCCGTCGGCGTGCTCCACCAGGGCGGCCCAGTAGGACCGGGACCAAGATCGCTCGGCGTCGTAGTCCTCCGGGGACATGGCCGTGGCGGAGATGTTGACGACGTAGCGGATCTCGCGGCTCCCGCCGAAGGCCGTGGCGCCGTCATCGGCGGTGCGGTACGCCCCCCCGAAGGGGAAGATCGGCACGAACGAGAGCGGGGACATCTTCTTCGCCTGGTGCTCGAGGATCACCTCAATCGCCCCGTCACTCAGCTCGGAGAGGTAGACCGCCTTCTCGTAGTTGTGCAGTCCCCAGGGAGCCGACTCGTCGAACATCTGCTGCAGGCCCACGTAGGGGATCGGTGTGATCAGCTCCGCGGCCGGAGTGAGGGTCCGTTTGACCGGTTCGGCGAGCGAGGCGTGGTCGGCCTCGTCGTGGAGACCCACCACCACCAGTGCGAAGACCGGGCTCAGCTGCAGCTCCTGGGGCACGAACGGCAGCGGCGGTGCACTCAGCCCGGCCAGGAACACGCCGCAGTCGTCGGGTAATGTCTCGACGTAGTCACGGGCGAAGCGGAAGAGGTCCCTCCCCTGCTCGGGCGTGAAGAGGTGGAGTGCCAACTGCAACATCGGCCCGACCTGATGAAGCTGGAACTCGAACTCCGTCACCACGCCGAAGTTGCCACCACCGCCCCGCAGCGCCCACAACAGATCAGCGTTCTCTGTTGCGGACGCATGCACAACTCTGCCGTCGGCCGTCACGACCCGTGCGCCGACGAGGTTGTCGCAGCTCAACCCGGCGAGCCTGGTCAGCCAGCCAAAGCCGCCGCCGAGGGTCAACCCGCCGACGCCGGTGTGGCTGATGAAGCCTCCGGGCACCGCGAGGCCGTGCGCCTGCGTCGCCGCATCCAGCTCGCCCCAGGTCGTGCCGCCGCCACACCGGGCCAGTCGGACCTCGGGTTGGACGTGGACTGCCTTCATGGGCGTGAGATCGATCATCACGCCGTCGTCGCACAACGCAAAGCCGGCGTAGTTGTGGCCACCGCCGCGCACCGACACCGGCAGTGCGTTGCGGCCCGCGAAAGCCAACGCCCCGACCACGTCGCTGTCACTGGTGCAGCGGACGACCAGGGCCGGGCGGCGGGTGCACGCACGATTCCAGATGTTGACGGCCTCGTCGTAACCCGGCTCCCCCGGATGGGCGACGACTCCATCGACCATCCTCCGCAGATCGTCAACCGAGTCTGCCGGTACGGTCGCCACGCTGCCTCCCCGTTCTTCCTGCCGGTGCACGAGCAGCCGTCGACGGTTACGTCGGCCCGGACTGGGCGGTCGACCGCTGGCCTCGGAAAAAGCGTAGTGAGGCCAGAGAGGGCCGGCAACCGGTTCGCTCAGTGCCGCAGCGAGTCCCCATGGGGCCCGAGCACGGGCGGTTTACAAAACTATACTGGGCAGTCTAGAATACGCGCGGGCCGCGAGCGAGGAGATGCCGGATGGGTGGGGCAGTGGAACGGCTGACGAAGCTGGTCCGGGCGGAGGATCGCTTTGCGATTCCCTATGCGGAGCTTCGCCAGGCCCAGGCCCAGGCGATGAACGAGCGCTTCGTGGAGCGGGAGGATCGGATCAAGCTCCTCGCCTTCCGGGCGAAGGAAGCAGCCGTCGCCGAGATCCGCTCGAGGGAGGATATGGTCCCACTGCTCTTCCCGCACACCGCCTACAAGAGCTATCCCGAGAGCTTCTTGAGCGAGCAGAAGTGGGACCGGCTGGGCAAGTGGCTCGGCACGATCTCGCCGTACCCCATCTCCGACATCGAGACGTCTGACATTAAGGACATCGACGACTGGATCGACCGCCTCGGCGCAAAGGGGCACTACGTCTCTTGCTCGAGCGGCACGACCGGCAAGTCGGCCATGCTGATCGCCGCCGACAAGGACATGGAGTGGTCGCGCGTCGACACCGTCGGCGTCTTCTCCTGGGGCTCGGGGGTCGAACCGGCGAGGGATCGCAGGATGTTCGGGGTGGCGCCGACCGCCGATGTCCCGAAGAACATCACCATTCGCGAGGCACAGCTGGCCGCGTTCGGCGATCCCCGTTTCCCTCCCTTCCGGTTGCCGGTTCCGCCGATCACCGTCGGCCAATTGACCAACATGGTGGTGCTGCGCAAGGCGATCGTCGATGGCACCGCACGGCCCGACGAGATCGCCGAGTTCGAGGCGACCTCGAAGGAGAGGGGGGAGACGCTCGAGAGGGCCTACGTCATTTCGGCCGAGGCCCTCGTCGCCGCGAGAGCGGACAAGCTGTTCATCTCGGGCATGTGGAACGCTCTCCACCACGTCGCCACGCTGGTCCGGGAGATGGGCTACGGGGCCAAGGATTTCCACCCGGACAACTGCATCTATGTCGGCGGTGGCCTCAAGCGAGCCCAGCTCCCGCCCGACTACCAGGAGTTCGTCTACGAGACGTTCAACATTCCGGCCAACCGGAAGTTCCAGAACTACAGCATGCAGGAGCTCAACTCCGGCATGCCGCGCTGTCAGAAGGGCGGGCGCTACCACGTGCCGCCGTGGATGGTTCCCTTCGTGCTGAACCAGGACGGGGACGCGCTGCTGGCGCACGACGACGGCGAGATCGAAGGTCGGGCGGCCTTCTTCGATCTCGCGCTCGACGGCCGGTGGGGGGGAGTGATCACCGGCGACAAGATCTCGCTCGACTTCAACCCGTGCCCGTGCGGGAACGCCGGGCCGAGCATCCGCGACGACATCATGCGCTACGCCGACCTCGATGGAGACGACAAGATCGGCTGTGCCGGGACGGTTGACGCCTACGTGAGAGGACTGTCATGACAACGCTCGATATTGAGTCGAAGGCTCAGGCTGCCGACGGCGACCACGCCATCCGCGTCGACCACTTCATCCGCGGCAAGCTGATCGCGGGCGGGGCGGTGCACTACTACTCGCGGGACCTGGGCGTCGAGTTCGCAACGCCTGAAATCCTCCTCAATGAGCTCGTCACACCGCGTTCCGAACTGCCGCCACTGCTCCATGTGCCGACGGGAGAGATCATCGACTTCCTCGTGGCCTGCGGGGATCGGCTGGTCCTGGAGGAGAACGTGTACCTGCAGGAAGCTCTCGAGCACATCGTCGCGACCAATCCGCTGCCGCGGCGGGTGATCGAAAACCTGTTCCGCGTGGCACGGAACCGCCTCACCAAGGAGGCACTGTGGTGCAGCGTCGAGACCAGCTTCGCCAATCCGTCGGCACTCGACGGCTGGGTCGAACGGGTCGACTTCGCTGGTCAGCACGGCGCGTTGCGGGCGTTCCCCTCGCGGATGATCCACATGATGGCCGGCAATTCGCCGACGGGCTGCATCTCCTCCATCGCGGATGGTGCGCTCGTCAAGGCGATCAACGTCTTCAAGATGCCGTCGAGCGACCCGTTCACCTGCGTGGCCATGCTGCGGACCATGGCCGAGGTCGATCCCGACCATCCGGTGGTCCGGTCGATGTCGGCGGTCTACTGGCGTGGTGGCGACGAGCGGGTCGAGCGCACGCTCTATCGTCCGCAGTACTTCGACAAGATCGTCGCGTGGGGCGGTGGCGATGCGATCAACAACGTGATCAAGTACCTGGGCCCGGGGCTGCAGCTCGTCTCCTTCGACCCCAAGACGTCGATCTCCATGATCGGGCCCGAGGGCTTTGCGTCCGACGACGTGATTGAGGAGATCGCGGAAGCCGCGGCAACGGATGTCTCCGTGTTCAACCAGGAAGCCTGTCTCGCCAGCCGGTTCATCTTCGTCGAAGGCGAGCGCGAAGGCATTGAGAAGTTCTGCGCGAGGCTGCAGGAACGCCTCGGTGTCGATCGGCAGACCGCCTCGGAGATCGCGCACCCGCTGCCCGTCGAGACCCGCGAGGAGATCAAGATGCTGCAGGTGATGGACGATGACTGCATGATCTGGGGCAAGCCCGATGGACGCGGCCTCGTGCTCCTCACCTCAGATCCAGTGGAGTTCCACCCGAGTGGCAAGACGGCAAACGTCGTACACCTAGCCTCGCTCGATGACGCAGTGCGTTTCGTGAACGTTGCCACCCAGACGATCGGGATGTACCCGCCCCAGCGCAAGTCGGCGATGCGGGACCGGCTGGCCAGTGCCGGAGCCCAGCGCGTCGTCCGGCTCGGCGGTGCCGCCAAGCACGTGGCGGGTGGAGCGCACGATGCGATGTTCCCCCTCCAGCACTTCGTGCACTGGATGTCGGACGAGGACGCCTGATCGCGCCCTCCTGCTGCTCACATCACCGGGCCGCCTTTTACGCCCTGAACCTGCCCGGTGAAACGGGACTCCTCCGAGCAACCGAACGCGGATCGATCCCGACACGGGGTTGGAACCTACCCGCACCGAGCGTCCCCCCCTAAATGGACACGGTGTACCCGGCGGTCACTCGCAGAGTTTCACCGGTGACGAAGCGGGCTCGGTCCGAGCACAGGTACAGCATTGCCTCGACCACGTCGCTTTCGCTGCCATCGAGGGGCAGCAGTTGCTGAGCCTTCACGTACGCCAACGTCTCTTCCGAGAGCTCCGCACGGATGGTGTCGGTCAACATGAGCCCCGGAGCCACGGCGTTGACACGGATACCGTCGGGACCCAGCTCACGGGCCAACGCTATCGTCAGGCCTCGCACCGCCAGCTTGGACACACCGTACGCTCCGCCCCCGACGTAGGAGGCCGACGACGAGATGTTGAAGACACACGCGCCCGGGCGCCCGCTCATGGCCGAGCGCGCCGTCAACGTGCAGACGATGACCCCCATGACGTTCACGTCGAACAGGCGACGCACCTTGGTGAGGCCCAAGTCGCCCATCGGCTGACCGTATTCGGCCGAGTGCAATCCGGCGTTGTTGATGAGGATGTCGATGCCGCCCAACTGGGCCACGACATCGGCCACCACGGCGTTGACCTGGTGCTCGTCGGCGACGTCGCAGTGATAGGCCGTGACCCGACCCCCGGTCGCCCGGATTTCGGCGGCCGCGGCCTCACCCGCCGTTGCATCGATGTCCGCGAGGACGGCATGCGCTCCCCGCTCGGCGAGCGCATGGCCGAACGCCTTGCCGAACCCTCGCCCTCCGCCGGTGATGACTGCGACCCGGCCTGCGAACTCACTCTCTGGCACCGGCAAGCTCCCTCTTCGTCGAATTCCGATTTCGGACTACTGCATCACGAACGTCGGTGACGACCGCTCGGGGCCCGCCACCGACGTCAACCGAGAAGGTCGACCCCCCGGGCAGCCAGGCGTAGGACTTCCCGCGTCTGTGCGATCTCGGCCTCCGCGGCGAGCTTCACGGTCAGACCGACGTCCTTGGAGGCCCACTCGTTGGTTCGCCCGGGGAGCGCATCGGTGGCGGACCCCCGCCGAGCCAGCAGGCCCGACCAGGTACCGCCGGACGAGCCGACGGCGAGGGCCTCCGCCAGGGCCGCCTCGTCCAGACCGAGATCGTGACCCAGGGCGATGGCATCCTCCGCGAGCCCCACCGTCGCAGCCAGCAGCGTGTTGTTGACGAGCTTGGCGATCTGGCCGCTACCGACCGGGCCGAGGTGCGCGACCGGATCCCCAAAGGACTCGAACGCCTCACGGCACCGGTCGGCGACATCCGGTTCGCCGCCCACCATGACCAACAACTTCGGGACTCTTGACCCGACGCTCACCGCCGCATCCACCAGCCCGACGCCCCGATCGACCGCCGCCGCGTGCAGGCGGCGGCACGCGGCCGGTGAGATGGTGCTGTGGATCGCCACGAGCCCGCCGGGTCGCATTCCGGCCAGCACGCCACTCTCGCCGAGCACTACCTCGTCGACGCCGCTCTCGTCCCACACGCAGATCCCCACCAGCTCAGACGCCGCGCCGACCCCTACCGGCGACGTGGCGACGTCGACCCTGCCGGCAAAGGGCTCGAGCGACGCCGGGCGGCGCGCCCACAGCGTGACGTGGTGGCCGGCGTCGAGCATGAGAGTGACGATGCGCGTGCCCATGCTGCCCAGTCCGATGAACCCGATGTTCACCGTTGCAGTCTGCCCCACTCGCGCCACCACCGCCTGCTCGCAGCGGACCAGGCCGGACGGGACGTCATTGCAGGTTGGACACGTGATCCTCGACGAACACCGTTCGGCTCTTCGGCCGGTCGAAGATCGCTTCCTCATCGGCGACCACCGCGGCGATAGCCTCCGGCCGACCCCGTAGGCTCTCCTGTTGCTCGAAGAAGGCCTCGCGGTCGTCGTACCAGAGCTCGGTGATCACGTCGTACTCGGGCTCGGCGACCAGATCACCGTGGATCACGTGTGAAGCCGGATGCAGGTAGTGCCTCGTGTAGTGCGTAATCCTCGTGGCGTACTTCTCTACGAGCGGCACATGCTCGCTTTCGTAACGCTCTATGAACTCCTCGAGCGAGAGCCCCGGCTTCCGCTTCAGCAGCATCATCACCTTGAACATCGCTTCACACCCGCTCCCGGTGGCCAGCTCCCTCGCCCTCGGTCGGGAACGGCCGCACCTCGGCCCGCCCCGGGGCCGGCCAGTAACATAGCCCCCTGGCTCGCGCAAGGTCTAGGCCGATCTCGTCCCCCTACGGGCCACGCGTCGGCCGCAGCGGGAGGTCGGCTACGATGAGAGCACCTGAACCCGCACCTCGCGGCGGGGGCGGGGACAACTCGCCGTGAGCACGGTGAGCGCACGGGGAGGAGACCGCCATGAACTCCGAGGACATGATCCTGGTCAGCATCGACGACCACATGGTCGAGCCACCGGACATGTACACGAACCATGTCCCGGCCAAGTGGCTCGACGACGCCCCGAAGGTGGTCCGCAACGAGAGCGGCGTGGACGAGTGGGTCTTCCAGGGCGAGAGGACGTCGACGCCGTTCGGCATGGCGGCGACCGTCGGCTGGCCACGCGAGCAGTGGGGATTCAACCCGGGCGCCTACTCCGAACTGCGCCCGGGCTGCTTCGACGTCCACGAGCGGGTGAGGGACATGAACGTCAACGGCGTGCTGGCGTCCATGTGCTTCCCGACGATGGCCGGTTGGAACGCCCGCACCTTCACGGAGTCTCGCGACAAGGACATTGCGCTCGTCATGCTCCAGGCGTACAACGACTGGGCGATCGACGAGTGGTGCGGCGCCTATCCCGGGCGCTTCATCCCCCTCGGCATCGTCCCGATGTGGGACATCGATCTGGCGGTGAAGGAGGTCCACCGCATCGCCAAGAAGGGATGCCGTTCCATCAGCTTTCTCGAAGCGCCTCACGCCCAGGGGTTCCCGAGCTTCCTGTCCGGTCACTGGGACCCGATGCTCCAGGCCCTCTGTGAGGAGAACATGGTCCTCTCCCTCCACATCGGCGCCGGCTTCGATCTGATCAAGAAGCCGGTCGAGGCGCCCATCGACCACCTCATCGTCCTCACCTGTCAGATCTCCGCGCTCATCGCGCAGGACCTGCTCTTCGGACCCACGCTGCGGCGGTTCCCGGACCTCAAGGTCGCCCTCTCCGAGGGCGGGATCGGGTGGATCCCGTTCTACCTGGACCGGGCCGACCGGCACTTCGAGAACCAGGCGTGGCTCGACAACGACTTCGGCGGCAAGCGCCCCTCGGATGTGTTCCGCGACCACATCCTCGCCTGCTACATCACCGACCCGTCCGGTCTCGCGTTACGCAACCGGATCGGCATCGACATCATCGCCTGGGAGTGCGACTACCCCCACACCGACACGACGTGGCCCGAGTCGCCCGAGTTTGCCTGGAAGGAGCTCCAGGACGCCGGCTGCACCGACCAGGAGATCCACAAGATCACCTGGGAGAACGCCTGCCGCTTCTTCGGCTGGGACCCGTTCAAGCACACGCCGAAAGCGCAGGCCAGCGTGGCCGCCCTGCGCTCTGTCGCCAAGGACGTCGACACCACACGCATGACCCGCGAGGAGTGGAAGAAGCGAAACGAGTCCGCCGGTATCGGCGTCTTCTAGCTCAGGCCGAAGATCGGCTCAGGCCGAGGAACCCTTTTCCTTCATCGATGCCAAACCGGCAAGCGAGGGCATGCCGCCGGTCACCAAAGCGGCACGGGTGTGGCCGTAGTGGTGCATATCGAAGCAGGCGTCGATCGCCGACTTGAATCCCTGTATGTCCAAGGTGCGGTTGACGGCCTGCTTGGCCATGCGCAACGCGAAGCTGTCTTGCTGGGCGATCCGACCTGCGAGTTCGAGCGTGGCGGGCATGAGATCGTCGAGCGGCACGACCTTGTTGACCATGCCGATCCGCTCCGCCTCTCGTGCCGTGATGGACCCGCCGGTGAACAGCAGCTCCTTGGCCTTTCGGGCGCCCAACTCCCAGGTATGGGCGTGATACTCGACCCCGCAGATCCCCATGTAGAGGACGGGATCCGAAAACTCGGCGTTCTCCGCGGCGACGATCAGATCGCACGGCCAGCACAGCATGAGGCCGGCCGCTATGCACTTGCCCTGCACGGCGGCGATCGAGGGCTTGGGCACCTCGCGCCACGCTTTGGCGTAGTGCAGGTACCCCCGGGTCTCCCAATCGTAGAGCGCGTCCGGCAGCGGGATCTCGAAGTTGAGGGAGGTGGACTGGCTGCCGGACATGTCGTGTCCGGCCGAGAAGTGCTTTCCCGTCGAGCGCAGCACGATGACCTTGACGTCGGGATTCTCATCGGCGGCCTTCCAGGCCTGGTCGAGCTCCAAGAGGACCTTCTCGCTCTGGGCATTGGCGGCCTCGGGCCGATTGAGCGTTATGACCCCGACGTGGTCCTCGACCTCGAACTGAACGTGCTCCAAGTACATGTTTCCTCCTGAACCGGCCGTCTAGGACACTGTAGCCCTGGGGCCGACTCGAAAGGAGGGGCCGCGTACCGGCCAGGCGGCACCGCCACTCGCCGACTAGGTCTCCTAGGATGGAGCGGTGATCGCTGTTCAGCTGCCTGGCCGCGGGGACCTGCGCATTGACATGGAGGAGCTGCTCGCCGGGCGCCAGGTGACCCTGCCGGTCGACGTCGCTCCGAGCTGACCCATGGTCGATCCCGGTCCCTCCCCCAATGGTGGGCGCACGTACGGCCCTTCCGGCGTCGGCCCACCGGTGGGGGGGATCCTCCTGACCGGGGGGACGAGCCGTCGCATGGGCTTCGACAAGGCTTCCATGCCGGTCGCGGGCGTCCCTTGCGCAGCCAGGGTCGCAGCGGTGCTGCGGTCGGTCGTCACCCACGCCGTCGAGGTGGGTCCCGGCGTCTCGGGGTTGCCGGCGGTCCGGGAGGAGCCGCCGGGCGGCGGCCCCCTGGTCGCCGTGTGCGCCGGAGCCAGGGCTCTCGAGGAGGCGGGAGGCGTGCGGTCGGCACTCGTGCTGGCCTGCGATCTCCCTCTGATGACGGCGAGCGTCCTGCGGACCCTCGCCCGCTGGCCCGGGAGCCACTCGGTGGTGCCGATCATTGACGGGCGACCACAGCCCCTGTGCGCGCGTTGGTCCGCACAGGACATGGAGGAAGCAGCAGATCTGGTGGAGGCCGGGATGCGGTCCATGCGCTCTCTTCTCGACCGGGGGGACGTGGAGCTCGTCACCGAGGAACGCTGGCCGGGACAGGTCGACCGGCGTGCCTTCACCGACGTCGACACACCCGCTGACCTGGAGAGGGCCGATCGGTGGTGGGCCACGCCGATCCCGTATGGACCAGGTTGAGCCTGAACCCGTCGGTAGGGAACGGCGGCGGATGATTCCTGTCGCCGACGCTCGCCGGTTCGTTCTCTCCGTTTGCAGGATCCTCGCCCCCACACAGGTGGCCGTGCGAATCGCCTCGGGTCATGTGCTGGCCGAATCCGTCCGCGCGACGGACGCGGTCCCGCCCTTCGCCAACTCGGCCATGGACGGGTACGCCCTACGGGCCGCCGACACCGTCGCTCCCCCGGCTCGCCTTCGTGTCGTGGGCGTCGTCATGGCGGGAGATGACCCCGAGGTCTTGGTGTCCGAAGGCGAGGCGGTCCGCATCATGACCGGAGCGGCGCTGCCCTCTGGCGCCGACGCCGTGTGCATGATGGAGCGCACTAGCGTCGATCGGCAAGGATCGTTCGTCGTCGTCGAGGAGTCAGTCGGTCCGGGCACGAACGTGCGGAACGCCGGCGAGGACGTGGCGGCCGGCGAGGAGGTGTTCGGGCCCGGGACCCATCTCGGACCGACCCACGTCGGCGTGCTCTCGAGCCTCGGCGTTCAGAGTGTGCTCGTCCACCCGCGTCCCGCGGTAGGCGTGCTCTCCACCGGCGACGAGCTGGTCATGGGCGGTGGACCGCTGGCCCAGGGCAAGGTACGCGACGCCAACCGTCCTGCGCTCCTCGCTCAGCTCGGCGCGGACGGATTTGGAACCGTCGACCTGGGCATCGCGGGAGACGACGGGACGGCCCTGTCCGCCCTCCTACAAGACGCGGCATCCCGGTGCGACGCGGTCGTGGCGAGCGGGGGAGTCAGCGTGGGCGACCGAGACACGATGAAGGCGGTGCTCACACAGTTGTGCGGGTCGACCATGCGCTCCATGCAGGTGGCCGTCAAGCCCGCCAGGCCCTTCGCCTTCGGCGTGCTCGAGGCCACCGGAACCCCCGTCTTCGGGCTTCCCGGCAACCCGGTGTCTGCTCTCGTCTCCTACCAGCTGCTCGTCCTGCCCGCCCTGCGCTTCATGGCCGGCGCCACCGTGCTCGATCGACCTCGCCTGGCCGCTGTCGCCGAAGTCGACCTGCCCCGTCGGCGGGACGGCAAGCTGCACGTGCTGCGGGCGACGGCTCGCGCCGGACCCGACGGGGTGCTTCGGGTGCGGCTGGCCGAGGGTCAGGACTCGCACATGCTGCGCGCCATGGCCCAGTCCAACGCCCTGGCGTTGCTCCCGGACGGGGAAGGCGTCCGCTCCGGTGGGCGCGTCGAGGTGCTCCTCCTCGATGCCGACAGGCTCCCCGCCTCACCCGGGGAGCCGCCGTCGTAGGATCGACGTCGATGGCTCCTGACATGCGGACCTGGGTCGAGTGCTACGCGGCCGCCCTGGGCGTCGACCCGCTCTCTCCGGCCGAGGTGGACGCCCTCCTCGATCTGGCCGGCACCGCCGCCCATGCATCGGAGCGCACCGCCGCGCCCCTGTCGTGCTGGCTGGCCGCCACGGCCGGGCTGACCCCGTCGGAGGCGCTCGCCGTGGCGCGCGACGTCGCCGAGTCCCTTCGCCTCACCTGATCACTTGGGGGTGCAGTCTCTCGCTGGCCGCAACTGGCTACGCAGAGGGCGGACGTAGGCCGTCCAGCACCATGGCCAGCAACCGGTCACCCTGATCGGCGGTGAGGGTGCCGTTCATGCACATCGGCGACACCAGCTGCATCAGGTCAGCGCCGTCGATGTCGCGTCGGGCTGCGCCAGCCACCTGGGCCCGACGCAGTACACGCTCGCATGCGTCCCAGATTCGGTCTCTTGACGCTGGTTTCAGGTCGGGGTTCTTCTCGAACGCCTCGTGCAACTCGTTCAAAAACGTGCGCTTGGACCGTCCGTAGTCCACGTAGGCCCGAAGCCACGCCTCCAGGGCGGCCCACGGCTCCAGGTCGGTCAGGCCCCGCTCGGCCGAGCCGACCAGTACCTCGACGTCGTCGCGGTAGACGGCCTCAACGATGTCGATCCGCTTGGGGAAGTGGCGGTACAGCGTTCCAACGCCCACCCCCGCTTGCTTGGCGATGGCCTCCATGGAGGCGCCGCCGCCCTGGTCGGCGAACACCTTCCGGGCCGCAACGACGAGGTTGTCGTAGTTACGCCGGGCATCTGCCCGCATGGACCGGCCGGTGCGTTCTTCGTCGACACCTGTTTCGACTTGGCCACTCATGGCTCGGCAACCCCCAACTGAAACAACCCCTAACTGAAGAATGTTCTTGCAAAACGGAGGGTCCCTCCGTATACTAAACGGAGGAAGCTTCCGCTTCTCCCAAGATAGCCAGCGGAAAGGCCCCCGTCAATGGTCTCGACACTCAACGTCCAACAGGCGCCCGGCGGGTGGCGACGCAACCCTTCGGTGATCCTCGCCGTCATACTGACCGCCCAGCTGATGGTGGTGCTCGACGCCACCATCGTGAACGTCGCCCTCCCCCACATCCAGCGCAATCTCCATTTTTCGAACTCGTCGCTGTCGTGGGTGCTCAACGCGTACGTTCTCACCTTCGGCGGCTTCCTCCTCCTCGGCGCCCGTTCGGGTGACCTGCTCGGCCGGAAGCGGACATTCATGGCAGGGATCGCCCTCTTTTCGCTGAGCTCGCTGGCCGGCGGCTTCGCCACAACCGGCGCCATGCTGTTGGCCGCCCGCGCCCTGCAGGGGGTGGGCGCCGCCCTCGCCGCGCCGGCTGCCCTGGCCCTGCTCACGACCTTCTTCCCCGAGGGGGCAGGGAGGGTGAGGGCGATCGCCCTGTTCACGACCGTCTCGGCGGCGGGCGGTGCCCTGGGTCTGGTGGCCGGCGGCCTGCTCACAGAGTGGGCGTCGTGGCGCTGGGTGATGTTCGTCAACGTCCCCATCGGGCTGATCGTGCTCTTGATCGGCAGGGCGGTGCTCGTCGAGACCCCTCGCCGCCACGGGCGGTTCGACCTGACCGGGGCAGTTACATCCACGGCCGGAATGACCGCCGTCGTGTTCGGCCTGGTCGAAGCCGGAAGCGACGGATGGGCGGCCCCCGTCACCTTCATCCCGCTCGTAGCGGGCGTCGTCCTGCTGTGCCTCTTCGTCCGAATCGAGAAGACGGCCCCCGAACCAATCCTCCCTCTCCGGATCCTGGCCGATCGGACTCGCGCATCGGCCAATGTGGCCCGCGGTCTCGGCTACGCCGGGATGTACGGGATGGTCTTCTTTCTCTCCCAGTTCCTACAGGACATCCAGCGCCACTCCTCCCTGATCACGGGCATCGGGTTCTTGCCCACGCCCATCTCGTTGTTCCTGGCCTCTCAGCTGACCAGCAGGGTGCTCGTCTATCGCCTCCCGGCGAAGGTGCTGATGATCATGGGGCTCGCCTGCTCGGCGTTCGGACTGCTCCTCGCCACCCAGCTGCACGCCAGCACTTCGTACCCGCAGGTGCTCGCCAGCCTCATCTTGATCGGCACCGGTATGGGTATCTCCTTCGTCAGCCTGACCACCGCCGGGCTGGCCGGCGTAGCTCCATCCGACGCTGGCGCCGCCTCGGGTTTGATCAACGTCATGCAGCAACTCGGTGCCGCCCTCGGTCTGGCCGTGCTGGTCACCGTCTTCGACACCGTCACCCCCAGCGCTCGCTCGGGCGGCCTCAGCACGGCCGCCAACGCCGGGGCGGCGGCCCGCACAGCCCTGGTGCATGGGATTGACCTGACCATGGCGGCCGGTGCCGGGTTCGCCTTCGTGGCGCTGGCCGTCGTGGCGCTCTTCGTCCGCACGCCGGCCCGCGCCCAGGTGATCGAGATGGCCGACATGGAGCTCGAGCCCGCGGCGGCGTGAGCCTTCGCAGCGCGACCGAGCAGATTACGCCGACCGGTGCCTCCCTAACGGGCGACTGCGTCGCTCCGGTGGGGCAGCACCCAGCCCGGCCGCGGGAAGTGGCAGGTGTACCCGTTGGGGTAGCGCTCGAGGTAGTCCTGGTGCTCGGGCTCCGCCTCCCAGAACGGGCCGGCCGGCGTGACCTCGGTGACGACCCTTCCCGGCCACAGTCCGGAAGCTTCGACGTCGGCGATGGTGTCCTCGGCGACACGGCGTTGATCGTCGTCGAGGTAGAAGATGGCCGACCGGTAGCTCGTACCGGCGTCGTTGCCCTGGCGATTCAGCGTCGTCGGGTCATGGATCTGAAAGAAGAACTCGAGCAGCTCACGGTAGGAGGTCTGCTGCGGATCGAAGGTGATCTCGATCGCCTCGGCGTGGCCCGCGTGGTTCCGGTACGTGGCGTTCGCAACGTCGCCGCCGGTGTACCCCACCCGCGTCGAAAGGACGCCCGGGCGCTTGCGGATCAGGTCCTCCATGCCCCAAAAGCACCCACCGGCCAGGACGGCCTTCTGTGTCGCGGCGCTCATTGTGCCACCCCCTCTTGCGCTCCGTCGAAGAGCTTCTTGTACTCGCCGTATCCTTGGGCCTCGAGGTCGTCGTAGGGGACGAAGCGCAGCGCCGCCGAGTTGATGCAGTACCGCAGGCCTCCCTCGTCGATCGGGCCGTCGGTAAAGACGTGGCCGAGGTGGCTGTCCCCGTGGGTCGAGCGAACCTCGGTCCTGATCATCCCGTGACTACGGTCCTGGTTCTCCACCACGTTGCCCGACTCGAGCGGCACCGTGAAGCTCGGCCATCCGCATCCACTGTCGAACTTCTTCGTGGAGGCGAACAACGGCTCGCCCGACACCACATCGACGTAAATACCCGCCTCCTTGTTGTCCCAAAACTCGTTGTCGAACGCCGGCTCGGTGGCGCTCTCCTGGGTGACCGCCAACTGCCGGGGGGACAGCCGGGAAATCGCCTCGGGGTCCTTGCCGTACCGGTCTGCCATTTTTCGACTCCTTCGCACTCTTCGTCCGGTGGCCTACGTCAGTTCTAAATCAAACGTCTTCGGTGATTCAACATCTTCGGGATCCTGGAAGAGAGGCTCAGGACCTCGGCGGTTTTCGGCCACCGACCAGCCCGAGTCTGCGGACTCGGTCGGCCGTGGACCGTTGTCCATCGACTATAGGCTTCGGACCGTGCCATCGGTACCGACATCGCTATCGATGGGCCCTGGCCACAATGGCGCCGCCGCTCGCCCGCCGGTGCCCGTGCACGCCATGTTGCAGTCCAGCGAGTCAGCCGAGCGAGGGCGAGCGGCCCGCCGGACGTCGCCACGATCGGCCCATGGCGACTGGGCGCCGGCGACGGACCGGCCCGATCCGATCGCCATTCTCAAGGCCCAGGCGGCGACGCGAGTGGCCGAGCTGGTGCCGATCCGCTACGGGCGGATGCTCGTCTCACCGTTTACGTTCTACCGGGGCGCCGCGGCAGTGATGGCCGCTGATCTGGCGCCGACGCCCGTCTCGGGCGTCACGGTGCAGGCCTGCGGGGACGCCCATATATCGAACTTCGGGGGGTTTGCCGCCCCCGACCGCAGGATGGTCTTCGGCCCGAACGACTTCGACGAGACACTTCCCGGGCCATGGGAGTGGGACGTGAAACGGATGGCGGCCAGCGTCGAGATCGCCGGACGCGACGTCGGACTGCCGGCCGGGCGCCGCCGCCGCCTCGTGACGGCCTGCGTGCGGGAGTATCGCGAGGGCATGCGAGGCTTCGCGTCTGAAAGCCACCTCGACGTCTTCTACGACCGACTGAACGCGAGCGAGCTGGTCGACCGCTTCGGTGGGAGACTCGGCCGGAAGGGCAGGATCCTGTTCGCGCAGCCCTTCGCCAAGGGCCGGCGCAAGACGAGCCTGCGGGCGGTCACGAAGCTGACGGAGCGGATCGACGGCCAGCTGCGCTTTCGGAGCGTCCCCCCGCTACTGGTTCCCCTGCGCGACGCGATGGATGAGAACCACCCGCAGGGTGAGGACGAGTACGTGCGTGAGCTCATGACCGAGTACGCCGACGGTCTGGACGAGGACCGGCGGTACCTCTTCGGGACCTACCGGTTCGTGGACATGGCGCGCAAGGTGGTGGGCGTCGGCAGCGTGGGCACGCGAGCCACGGTGTTCCTCCTGGTCGGGCGAGACGGGAAGGACCCACTCGTCCTCCAGGCCAAGGAGGCGCAGGCATCGGTACTCGAGCCCTACCTGGGAGCAAGCGTCTTCGACAACCACGGCGAACGCGTCGTCCACGGCCAGCGCATCTCCCATGCCGCGAGCGACATCTTCCTCAGTTGGACCCGGAGCATGGATCTCGACGGCAAGGAACACGACTTCTACGTACGCCAGCTCTGGGACTGGAAGGCGTCCATCGACCTCTCGACCATGAGCGAATCGGGGCTGCACGCCTATACCCGGGCGTGCGGCTGGTCCTTGGCCCGTGCGCATGCCCGCTCCGGTGATCGGCTGGCCATCGCCGCCTACCTCGGTGCCGGCCCGAGCTTCGACCAGGCCATCGCCCGCTTCTCGACCACCTACGCCGATCAGAACGAACTCGACCATCGGCGCCTGGCCATCGCCGTCGCCGATGGCGAGGTACCGGCACAGATGGACGTGTGATCCAACTCTTCGACTCGCCACTCGGGTTACCGATCGCCATGATCGACAGTTCACCTATTCCGCAGGCCCCCTGGCCGCGGGTTGATGTGCGCTGATCACGCCGTCAGGGACGATCCGCCCACCGGGCCGCCACGGACTCCGGGACGCGGTACGCCCAGCGATGGTTGCCCGACGTCACCGCGAGGTGCCGCTCTTCGAGCCCCGGCCGGATCACGACCGCGGAGGTGTTCGGGGGGACGTCCACCTCCAGGGTCATCTCCTGATCCACGAGCGACCATCGACAGGCCGCCAGACCGTAGGGCGTGCGCAGGGAGCACGACGCAGACGTCACGCCTCGACCGGGGACCGGGCCGAACCGGAGTCTGCGGTAGCCCGCCTCCGCCGGGCTGATGCCGCCGATGGTCTGATGCATCCAATCGGCGACGCTGCCGAATGCGTAGTGATTGAAGGATGTCATCTCACCGCGGTTGATCGAACCGTCGGGCAGCATGCTGTCCCAGCGCTCCCACATGGTCGTCGCCCCCATCGTCACCGGATAGAGCCATGAGGGGCACTGCGTCGCGGTGAGGAGACGGTACGCCGTCTCGGTGTCCCCCAGGGCAGTCAGTGCCGGGAGAACCAGGGGCGTACCGACGAAGCCGGTGGAGATCTGGTACGCCCGGGCCGCGGACAGCGACGCGATGCGTTCTGCCGCTCGTGCTCTCTGGGAGGGATCACACAGATCGAACATGATCGCCAGGGCGTAGGCGGTCACCGAATCGGAGCTCACGAGGCCGGTTCTGGTGATGAACTCTTCCCGGAACGCCTCGCGGATCGCGGCGAAGAGCTGCGCGTACTCATCGGCCGGCCCCTGGCGACCCAGCACTCTCGCCGCCTCACTCACGAGCTGGGCGGATCGAGCGAAGTAGGCGGTGGCGACCAGGATGGCGTTGGTCTTCGCCCGCCAGGGGTCATCCGGGGGTGCGTCGGGGTCCAGCCAATCCCCCAGCTGCAGCTCCTCGGGCCACAACAACCGGTCTCCCGTCCGTGCCCGGACGAAGTCGACCCAGGCTCGCATGGAGTCGAACTGACGGGCGAGCACCTCCTTGTCGCCATACCGCTCGTACATGGTCCAAGGAACGACGGTTGCGGCGTCGCCCCAGGCGGCGGCCGCAAAGGTGCCCATCGGGAACAGTTCAGGAGGTCCCGCCGGCACCACCAGCGGAACACGGCCGTCGTCAAACTGGTCCGAACTCAAGTCCTGAAGCCAGTCGGCCACAAAGCCCGACACGTCGAACAGGAACGCAGCGGTCGGGGCGAAGATCTGGAGATCACCGGTCCATCCGAGTCGCTCATCACGCTGCGGGCAGTCGGTGGGCACATCGACGAAGTTGCCACGAAGGCCCCAGACGACGTTCTCGTGCAGACGGTTCAGCAGGTCGTTGGAGCACGAGAAGCTCCCAATCCGCTCGAAATCCGAGTGGATGACGATAGCCGTGAAGTTGGCCGGATGGAGCTGGTCTGGCCATCCGTCGACCTGGACATAGCGGAAACCGTGAAACGTGAACGCCGGCTCCCATGACTCGACGCCCTCGCCGCGTAGGATGAACTCGTCGGTGGCCCGGGCGTTGCGCAGTGGCCTCGTGGCGAGCTCACCGTCTTCCAGCACCTCGGCGTGCCGGAGCGTGATCACGGTGCCGGTCTCGCCCCGGACGGAGAGTCTCACCCACCCCACGAGGTTCTGGCCGAAATCGAGCACGGTGCGTCCCGATGGGGTAACGATCACGTCGCGGACCGCGACCTCGTGTATGCGTCGGACGGGCGGAGCCATCGGTGCCACGAGCTCTCCGACGACGGGGCTGAAGACCTCGGCCGTGCTCCACCCGGCATCGTCATACCCCGGAGTCGACCACCCGTCCAGGTCGATCCGCGCGTCGTACGACTCGCCGTTGTAGAGATCGGCATTCAAGATCGGACCGGCCGAGGTGACCCAGCCGGAGTCGGTCGCGACGCACTCCGTGGAACCGTCGGAGTAGACGAGCTCGAGTTGGGCCAGCAGGCCGTGACGATCTCCGTAGACGTTTCGCTTCATCTCCCAGGTGAGATTTCCCCGCCACCATCCATCGGCGACGATGGCACCGAGGACGTTTTCTCCGAAGTTCACCAAACCGGTGAGGTCGTGCGTCTCGTAACGAATCCGGCTGGCGTACGCAGACCATCCGGGAGCCAGCACGCTGGTTCCCATCACCTCGCCGTTCAGGTGGAGCTGGTATACCCCGGCCGAGGTGGCGTACAGCCGCGCTCGTTCGATCGTCACGCCGGGTTTGGCGGCGATGGCAAAGGTACGGCGAAAGTAATTGGGCCTGCCTTCGGCCCCGGTGTCAGTGGGCGTGATCCAACGGGCAGACCAGTCGTCTTGCGACAAGAGCCCCGCCTCGACGACGAGCGGATCACTCCACTCCGACACCGAACCGTCGGTACCCCACACTCGAACTCGGACTCGATGCACGGTCCTAGACGTCAGCGGAGGCGCCGGCCACGCCACGAAGACCGATTCGCCGCCTTCCCGGCGGCCCATGGAGACGTCGTCCACTTCCAGTTCGTAGGAGGCCTGGAGCCATCCGGCGCGCTCGGTTGTGCTGATCCATGACAGCCGGGGGCACGGCTCACCGATGCCCAGGGCACGCTCACGGTGGTACTCCACCCTGAGCTCATGAACGACGACGGGCACCTGCCACCCCACCATTTCCCCTATCTCGCCAGCGTAAAGGTTCCCCACGATGAATCCGGGGCCGGCGCTGGACCTCGTCGTCGACCGACGCCGTGTCCGCCTTGCGGAGCGCCCGGAACTTTCTTATAGTTATCAGAATTCACGCACCTTAAGAAATCTGGGGTGTCGCCGAGGCGGTCGATGGACTGGCCCCTCGACGGGGGATGCGGCAGCTCGGATCGGTGGCGCGACAGCTCACCGCCCTTGGCGATGTCTAAGGTAACGGCCGAATAGGAAGAGGGGGGTTCCAAATGAGGGGGGTTCCAATGACCAGGCATGATCGGCGCGTCGTGAGCAAACCGGCGCAGCGAGAGGCACGACGTGGCGGAAGATTGGTGGCATCCCTCGTCGCCGTGCTGGGGGTGGTAGTGGGGCCACTGCTGGCGGTCAGCTCGACCGCGGCCGGAGCATCGAGCCCCGCCGACCAGGGCGTGACCTCCAAGACCATCAACGTCGGTGTCCCCTACGTGGACTTTCCCGCGTTGAAGAGCCTCGGGGTGACGATAAACGACGGCAGCTTTCCTGACGCGTACGACGCCATCATCGCCAACATGAACGCTCACGGCGGGATCGACGGCCGAAAGATCGTCCCCTTCTTGGTCTCGATGGACCCCGCCGTGCCTGCGTCCGAGACGTCATCGTGCGCCCAGCTCACCGAGGACGACAAGGTCTTCGTCGCCATAGCCCCGGTCTTTCCGGACTGCTACCAGCAAACCCACGAGACTCCCGTCATAGCGGGAGCCCTGCCGGGAGCGTTGCCGGCGAACGCGGCGCCCGACTTCGCCCTGATCCCCACCCAAGCGGCTTTTGACCCCGTGCAGCTGGCCGTATTCGCCAAGGACGGCGACTTCAAGGGCAAGAAGGTCGGGATCTTCTACGGCGCAAACTCCGACGCTCCCGAGGTGGCGGTCGTCCAGTCAGCCCTCAAGAAGCTGCACGTCGACGTCCTCTTGACCGCCGAAGACAGTGCGCAGGCGACGGACGCCGTCGCCTCCGACCAGGATGTCCAGTCCATCGCCCAGCGCTTCCAAAGCGAAGGGGTCAACGTGGTGGTCGGCGTCGGTGGCTCCGGTTCGACGACATGGCCCCGTGCGCTTCTGGACAACCAGAGCACCTACGACCCCACGTACATCGCAACCAGCGAGTCTTCCCTCATCTCCTACGTCCAGTCGGCCAAGGGAGGTAACAAGTACCTGGACAACGTGATCGCTGCGACCTCGGCGCCCACCTGGTACCAGATCTACAAGGATCCGGCGATCCGGCAGTGCGCCGCCATCGTCCACAAGGCCTACCCTTCGGACACCATCACACAGCCCCTCGATCCCACCAGTCCCCAGGCGGCGGCCCAAAGCACCGACACGACCTATGTCTCGCCCGGCGAGGCCTGTCAGTACATGGCGCTGTTCGCCAAGATCGCCGACGCGGCCGGCAAGAACCTGACCGTGGCGAGCTTCGCCAAAGCGGGCTACGGCCTCAAGAACGTAACCATCCCCGGGGAAGGCGGTCCCATCTCGTTCGGACCAAATCAGCCCTACGCTCTCGGCCCGGTGACCGTGGTCAAATACGACCCCACGAGCGAGACGCTGGTACCTGCCTCCACCGCCACGAAATGAACCGGGCCAGCTTCACTGGCGAAATGAACCCCACCTGCACGGAGGGCGTGCGGGGTTGAGGTCGCCACCGGGATCGGGACGGCGGTGAGCGAGCCGACCGCGGCGGGGGCTCCCCCTTCGGGTCCCACCGGCACCATGAGCACGGCAGACCTGGCTCGCCTGGTCGCCGCCGCTCCGGCAGCCGAGTCGCGCGAGGCGGCCGCACCGGCGCGTGACGTCGTGGTCCCCGAGGACATGCTGCCGGGGGTCGGCGAGGAGCAGATGTCGCTGCGTGACGGCCTGCGTCGGGCAGGGACCCGAACGTTCGTCACCCTGGCGATCATCGTCACGCTCGACAACCTGCAGAGCTCTGGGCTCGCCGTTCTCGCGCCGAACATCCAGGAGTCCTTCCATGTGAGCACGGGGGCCATCACCTTTGTGGCCGGCATCTCGGGCGGCTTCCTGGTCCTCGGCATCGTCCCGATGGGTTGGATGGCCGACCGGTTCCGACGGGCGCCCATCATCGGGTGGGCCACGTTCGTCTTCGGCCTGATGGTGTTCGCCTCGGGGTTGGCCACCAACATCTTCGTGTTCTTCCTGGCCCGCTTCGGTGCCGGGATCTCCCAGTCGTCCACCAACAGCGTCCACGGCTCGCTGCTGGCCGACAGCTACCCCATCAGCATGCGCGGGCGGCTCTACGCGGCGATGGGGATGGGGAGCGGCGCCGCCATGGCGCTCAGCCCGGTCCTGGTCGGAGGGATCGCCACGGCGGTGGGCGGTCCCAACGGCTGGCGGTGGGCGTTCTACGCCCTGGCCATCCCCATCATCTTCGTGGCCTTCATCGCCTTCCGTCTTCCCGAGCCCCCGCGTGGGCAGTTCGAGAAGAAGGACGTCCTGGGCGAGGTCATCAGCGATGCCCGGCCGGCCTCGCCGTCGCTGGAGGCTGCCTTCGAACGGATCATGCGCATCCGGACGATCAAGACGGTCCTCATGGCCTTCTCGGCCATCGGGTTCGGCCTGTTCACCGTCCCGGTGCTGGGCAATCTCTACCTCAAACAGCGCTTCCATCTCGACGCGTTCGAGCGCGGGCTGATCGGCACCATCGGGAGCGTCGGCGTGCTGGTGGCCCTGCCGCTGGTCGGGCGGTACTACGACCGCCTCTACCGCAGGGACCCGGCCCGAGCGCTCTCGCTGATCGGCATCATCGTCCTTCCCGTGGCCGTCCTCACCCCCATTCAGTACTTCATGCCCACTGCTGTGCTGTGGGCGGTGTTCAGCGTCCCCAGCGTGGTGCTGTTGCTCTCCGCCTTCTCCATGGTCGGCCCCGTGCTCACCTCGGTGGCCCCCTACCGGCTGCGGGGGATGGTCGGTGCCGTGGGCGGTATCTACGTCTTCTTCGTCGGCGCCACCGGGGGGGCGGTGCTGGCCGCCCTGCTGGACAGCGTCGTGGGCGTGCGGGCCACCGTGCTGATCATCATGATCCCCACCACCTTGATCGGGGGCTTCCTGATCATCCGCAGCGCGCACTTCATCCACAACGACCTCTCCTTGGTGGTGGTGGAGCTCCAGGAGGAGCAGGAGGAGCACCGGCGCCAAGAGGCCGATCCGGCGGCCATCCCGCTCCTGCAGCTGAGCGGGGTCGACTTCAGCTACGGGCACGTCC
The DNA here is from genome assembly GCA_963779735.1 of uncultured Acidimicrobiaceae bacterium. Lineage (GTDB taxonomy): Bacteria > Actinomycetota > Acidimicrobiia > Acidimicrobiales > RAAP-2 > Bog-473. Next base: position 44,148 of record CAVZZJ010000004.1, on the reverse strand, counting down.
AGATCCTCTTCGGCGTCAGCTTCGAGGTCAGGCGCGGCGAGGTGTTGGCGCTGCTCGGGACCAACGGCGCGGGAAAGTCGACGGCGCTGCGCGTCGCCGCCGGCCTGGAGACCGCGTCCCGCGGCGTGGTCCGCCTGGGTGGCCGGGACATCACCTACACCACTCCCGAGCAGCGGTCCCGGCTCGGCATCCACCTTCTGCCCGGCGGCAAGGGCGTCTTCAGCGAGATGACGGTCGCCGAGAACCTGGAGATGGGTGCGTTCGTCTACCGCTCCGATCACGCCGAACGGCGCCGTCGCGTCGAACGGGTCCTGGAGCTGTTCCCGGCGCTCGAGCAGCGCCGGAGGCAGCGCGCCGGCTCGCTCTCCGGCGGAGAACAGCAGATGCTGGCCTTGGCGATCGCCATGCTGCACGACCCCGAGGTGCTGATCATCGACGAGCTGTCACTCGGTCTGGCGCCCATCGTGGTGCAGAACCTCATTGTCGTGGTCGAGGGCCTCAAAGCGGCCGGGGTGACGCTGATCATCGTCGAGCAGTCACTGAACGTGGCGGCGGCCATCGCCGAGCGGGCGGTGTTCTTGGAGAAGGGCCGGGTGCGCTTCGAGGGTCCGATTCGTGACCTGATCGAGCGCGACGACCTGGCGAGAGCCGTGTTCCTCGGAGGACGGGAGACCGAGTAGCGATGCTCGCCGTCTCGTGGATCAACAGCCAGATCGTCTTCGACGGCCTCGTCCAGGGGCTGGCTCTCTCGGTGATCACCGTGGGCGTGGTGCTCGTCTACCGCGCGACCCGGATCATCAACTTCGCCGTCGGCAACATGGGCGTCGTCGGGGCGGCCGTCCTGTCTCTATTGGTGGTGGAGTACCACGTGCCCTTCTGGGTGGCCCTCGTGGTGGCGCTGGTGACCGGGCTCGCCTTCGGCGCAGTTGTCGACGCGACCATCATTCGCCGACTGCGCAAGTCGCCCCGGGTGGTCGTGCTGGTCGCCACCATCGGTGTGGCCCAGGTGGCCGAGGCGATCGCCTTCAAGATCCCGGCGCCGAGCGACATCGGCATCCACTACCCGAGCGCCTTCACCGGCAGCTGGACCGTGGCCGGCGTGACGATCCGGGGGTCGGACCTCTCCATCCTCATCATCGTCCCGGTCACCCTCGTCGCGCTGACGTGGTTCTTGGACCGAACCACGCTCGGCAAGACGGTCAAGGCCTGCGCCACCAATCCACAACTAGCCCGTCTGTCGGCCATCAGCCCGAAGGTGGTCTCGACCATGGTGTGGGCGCTGGCCGCCGGCCTGTCGACGCTTTCGATCGTGCTCATCGCCGGCCAGTCGGGCTCGGCGGGAGACGTCACGACGCTCGGAGACCAGACGCTGTCCTTGGCTCTGGTGGCGGCGGTGATCGGCGGCATGACCTCCTTTCGACGGGCGATCATCGCCAGCGTCGCCATCGGGGTGGCCCAGAGCCTCTTGAACTTCAACTACATTGACTCCCCCGGCCTGATCAACCTGTTGCTCCTGATCACTGTGCTGGTGGCGGTCCTGTTCAACCGCGAACGTGGCGGCGAGAACGAGGTCTTCGCCTTCACCCCGAGGGCCCGCCCCATCCCCGCACGCCTGGCTTCCTACCGCTGGGCCCGCAACGTGAACAAGAGCGGGATCATCCTTCTGGGTGTGATCGCCGTCCTCCTGCCCATCGTCTTCACCACACCCTCAACGCAGCAGACCTTCACCGAGGTGCTCGCCTTCTCCATCTGCGCCACGTCACTGACCGTGCTCACCGGGTGGCTGGGCCAGCTGTCCTTGGGCCAGATGGCCTTTGCCGGTTTGGGCGCCCTCTTCGCCGCCCGCCTGGTGGAGGTGGGAGTTCCCTTCTGGGTGGCCATTGTCGTGACCACCGTCGCCTCGGCCATGCTCGCCACGGTCCTGGGCATCGGCTCCCTGCGGGTCCGGGGCCTCTACCTGGCCGTGGTCACCTTCACCTTCGCGCTGGCGGCCCAGCAGTACTTCTTCAGCCTGTCCGCCCTGAGCGGGCAGTCTTCTGACGGTTCGGACCTCCCGTTTCCCGTGGGGCACCTCTTCTCCCTGTCGTTCCCCGGGCAACGCACCTACTACTACGTGGTGCTGGTGATCCTGGCCGTGGTCCTCCTGGTCGCCAGCCGGTTCCGAGACAGCGGGGTGGGCCGCGCCATCATGGCGGTGCGCGACAACGAGAACGCCGCCGCCGCCTACACCGTGCGCCCGGCCTGGGAGAAGATCCGGGCCTTTGCGATCGCCGGCGCACTCGCCGGGCTGGGTGGCGCCCTGCTCAGCGGCGCCTACGCCAACGTCGCATTTTCCGGGCCCGGCAGCCCCTTCATCGTGGACGGCTCGCTGGCTCTGGTGGCCATGGTGGTCATCGGCGGGATGGGCTCGGTCACCGCCGCCGTGATCGGGGCCACCTGGGTCATCGGGATCCCCGCCCTGGCCCCGAACAACCAGGTGCTCGGTCTCCTCTCGTCGAGCCTGGGGCTGCTGGTCATCCTCCTCTACTTCCCGCGTGGCCTCAACCAGATCAGCTACGACGTGCGCGACGCCTTCTTGGCCTGGGCGGATCGCCGCTTCGGCAAAGCGATTGCCCCCACCGAGGTGCGCCAACCGGCGGCGGCACTCCGCCCGGCGTCCGAGCAGTCGCACGACGGCCCTCCGGCGCTCACCGTCGCCGACCTGCGGGTGGCCTTCGGCGGCATCACCGCCGTCAACCATGCCTCTTTGGCCGTGGGCAGCGGGGAGATCGTGGGACTGATCGGGACCAACGGTGCCGGCAAGTCCACGCTCATGAACGCCATCGGTGGCTTCGTCGCCGCCTCGGGCTCGGTGCGCCTCGGCGACCAGGAGATCGGTGACAAGGCGCCGGCCTACCGCGCCGCGCTGGGACTCGGTCGGACGTTCCAGTCGGCCACCCTCTTCCCGGAGCTGACCGTCAACGAGACCCTGTTGGTGGCCCTCGAGGCCAAGAACGGGACGCGGGCGCTCTCGACGGCGCTCGCCCTGCCAGCGACGAAGCGCCGCAGCCGACGCGATCGGTCCGCGGTCGCCGACCTCGTCGACCTGCTGGGTCTGGCCGAGTACCGGGACCACTACATCCTCGATCTGTCGACCGGAACTCGGCGGGTAGTGGAGCTGGCCGGTCTTCTCGCGCTGAACGCCAAGGTATTGTGCCTCGACGAGCCCACCGCCGGTCTGGCACAGCGCGAGACCGAGGCGTTCGGCCCGCTTATCGTCACCGTGCAGCGCGAGCTCGGCGCGTCGGTCCTGTTGATTGAGCACGACATGCCGCTCATCATGGGCATCAGCGACCGCGTCTACTGCTTCGAGGCCGGAACGGTCATCGCCGAGGGCTCGCCGGTGGAGGTCCGTGACAACCCACGCGTGATCGCCAGCTACCTGGGGACCGACGAGCGAGCCATCGCCCGGAGCGGCGCAACGCCATCAGACGCACTCGGTTTGGCGCGTGATGCGGGAACGACCAACCCACCGGCGGTAGTCGAGCGGCCCGTAGAGGGGGATGCCCTAATCGGTTCGGTCGATGGCCCGCCTCCTCACCCCATCATCACGCCACCGGCGTCGACCGCGATCGACTGACCGGTGATCGTGCGGGCGTGATCGGAGGCGAGGAACAGGGCCAGGTTCGCGACATCCTCGGTGGTGCTGAATGTCCTCAACGGCACATCGTGCGTCAGGCCGGCCCGCTTCTCCTCCATGCTGAGGCCTTCCTCCGCCGCCACCCGCTCCATCCAGGCACGCAGCAGGTCCGTCTCGATGAAACCCGGCACGACACAGTTGCAGCGGATGCCGTAGGGCCCGACCTCGGTGGCGATGACCTTGGTGAGGACGTGCAGGCCCGACTTGCCGACCGAGTAGTGGCTCTTCCTCGGCAGGCCGGTCCAGCCGGCCGTCGAGGAGAAGTTCACGATGACGCCGGTGCGGCGCTCGAGCATCGAGCGCCGCAACACCTCGCGGCTGCACAGCATCGCCGCGGTGACATCGGTGGCGATCGTCGCGTTCCAGTTCTCGAGCGTCTGCTCCCAGATGTACTTGTCGGTGCCGGGCGCAGCGGCGTTGTTCATCATGATGTCGACCTTGCCCCAGCGGCTCATCGCCACCTCCACCATGGCGGCGACGTCCTCCTCGTCGGTCACGTCCGCCCGCACGGCGACCGCCGCCTCGCCGATCTCGCCGGCCGTCGCCTCGAGCAGATCGAGCCGCCGGGCGGCCAAGACGACGCCGGCGCCCTCGGCCGCCATCATCTTGGCCATCACGGGGCCCAACCCCGTGCTCGCGCCGGTGATGATGGCGACCTTGTCCGCGAAACGTGCCATGGCGTCGGTCCCCGCCCCTCCCTGGCCCAGCGTCACATGCCATCCGCCTTCTGGGAGTAGCCGGCGTACGCGACGACCGTCTCGGTCCACTCCAGGGTGCCGGTGTCCGTGTACCACCCGTCGAGCGACTGACGACGCAGACGGCGTACCGGGAGGCCCAGCTCGGCGGGCCGGCAGTGATGCAGGGCGAAGTTGTCCCAGATGATCACGTCGTTCGTCCGCCAGTGGTGGGCGTAGACGTTGTCGTCCGCGTAGATCAGCGAGAACAGCTCCTGAATGAGCGCCTCGCCCTCCTCGGGTGCGAGCTCGACCACGTGGCTGGTCAGCAGCTGGTTCACCAGGATCGTCTTCTGGTCTGTATGGGGCAGCTGGTACACGATCGGGTGCTCGTGACGGAGGAACCGACCCGGTTCCGCGTCGGGGGGGACGTTCTCCTCTCGCCACCGATAGTCGGTCCGCTCCTCCTGGGTGTCTCGCAGGTGCAGTGCGTGCAGCGGCTCAATGCGAGCCCGCAGGTCAGCAGGCATCCGCTCGAGGGCGCGCACGGCGTTGGCGTACAGGGTGGGAACCGAGTCCGGCGCGACGTCTTGCGCCCACAGCGACGTGGCGATCCCCGGCCGGAGCCCGTAGGTGCCGTCCTGGTGCCAGATCAGTCGCGCCGTGCCCGTCCTGGGCGCCGGCTCGCCCGTCGCCGTCACGTTGGTGACGTAGGTCTCCTTCATCCCGTCCGCTCTGGTATGGAGCGGGCCGAAGTACCCGACGAACCTGGTCTGGTCGTCGGCGGTGACGTCCTGGCCCCGCACGAGAAGGAGGTGGTGCTCGCAGAGAAGCCCGCGCAGCTCCGACTGCTCCGCGGCACCGCACGGCCGCTTGATGTCGAAGTCCAACAGCTCGACCCCGAGCGCCTCGGACACCGGTACTGGACGCATCAGCAACCTCCCATTCGTCTTGGGTGAAGCCTACGACATCGCCGGCTCACCCTCCCCGTGGCTCGGTCGGTCGGATTCGCCGAAGGCACTGCCGAGCAGCTCGTGTGCTTTCGGGCTGCCGTCAATGACATGGGAGGTGCGGCGGGCCGCCCGCCAGCCGTCCCCCGTCCGGCGGAACTCCCACCTGTTGGCCGTCACGCGCCAGATGTCGAAGCCGTCGTCGGTGTGCAAGAACACCTGGGAGTAGTTGGTGGCGATGGCGTGATCGCCCTCCACCCTCACCACGGGAAGGCCCTGCACGTGCGCGCACCCTTGCTGGACCAACGACTGCTGATCGTCGCTGTCGATCATCGCCGAAATGTCGGACCGCCCCTCGACCCTCGTCGCCTCGAACTCCAGCACGCCGTCGTCGGTCCACAGCGCCGCCACCGCGCTGCCGCTGCCGATGTCCGCCCCCGCCCCCCAGCTGCAGATCAGCCGGTACACCGCGACGTGGTCCTCCAACTGCCGGACCCGCTCCTCAAGGGCAGCCAGACGGTCCTGCGGCGGATCTGCCTCCATTTGGTTTCTCCCAACTCTCGCTTCCCGGACGGTGCATATGGAACGGCGACCTGCCGGCGACCTCGACGATGTCGATCCCTCAACCGGTCAGCTGGCCGAGGACGACGTCCTCCCACCGGTCACCCTCCCCAATGATCGCCTCGAGCGCGTTCGGCATGCTGACGCCTCCGGGTGTCAAGGCGCTTGCCGGCGGCCGCTCGCCCGCGCCGGCTGCGCTGAGGGCGTCGAGCAGCATTCGGCGGACATGGGCCACGGCGACGTCGCTGGAGGAAGGGTGCTCCGTGGAGCGGTCGACGATCGGCCCCATGCTCGTCTGCACGGCAACGTCCTCCTCGAGCAGGGTCCGCCCGAAGCCGGTGAAGTGTCCGGCGGCCATCAGGTCGCGGTCCTGGCCCCACCGACTCGAGCGGTCGCCCCGCAGCCCGGTGAAGTCGCCTGGGTCGGGCACGTAGTCGGGCGACATTCCACCGAGCTCCTCCAGCGGTCTCGTCGGCGTGTCGGAGAAGTAGCCGTAGAAGAGGAGGTGGTGGCTGTCGTCGACCGGCGAAAGGACGAACATGGATCCGTCCTGGGGGTGCGAGCGGCCAACGGGGGTCACCGACACCAACGGCATGAGGTACTCGTTGATGCGTGCGTAGGTACGGCCGTCGTCCATGCGGCGGAGCGCCGCTGCCCGCATGCCGTAGGGGGTGACCTCGGTCTCGTAGAAGGGCGGCAGGTCGAGGGCGAGCGTGAGGTTGGCATGCTCGGAATCCTCGGCGGAGATCCGCAACCACGTCCGGTGCAGCCAGCCGACGTGGGCCGAATCGATGGTCCCCTCAAGGCCCTGGAGCCAGTTGCAGGGGACACGCGCCACGTACCAGGTGGAATTCTCCTCGTGCTCACCGGCGAAGGGGAGGTGGGGGAAGGCGGGGGCGGGGGCGTCGCCGAGCCACACCCAGGCCAGGCCGCCGGACTCGCGAACGGGGAAGTGGACGACACGCACGCTCGCCATGAACGCCTCGGGGCGGTTGACCTGGTTGGGCGCCTCGACCACGCAGCCGCCGACGTCGATCTTCCAGCCGTGGTAGATGCACCGCACCCCGTTCCCCTCACTCCGCCCGAGGGCGAGCGAGGCGCGGCGGTGGGGGCACAGCTCGTCGAGGAAGCCGATGCGGCCGTCCGCAGCGCGAAAGGCGACGTAGTTCTCACCGAGCAGGCGGACGGGCAGAGGGGCGTCCCCGGCCACCAGGTGCGACCTGAGCGCGAACGGGAGCCAGTAGTTCTCCCGCATGAGCCGGCCCATCGGCGCGTCACCCTCGACGCGTGTCAGGAGTTCGTTCTCCGCCGCCGTCACCATGACATCCTCCCCGCTCGTCGACCTGTGGAGGGCTCGTCCGCCTACCCTAGGCCCGCATCAGGCCTGCGGCTCTGGCTTATCGCCGTGCGGAGGGCGTCGACCGTTTCGAGGCGGGGTTCGCTGCCCGGGGTCGTTACGACCGTCGAGGCGTCGGCACGGTAGTTGAGGAACGAGAAGGCGGCGCTCGTTCGGAAACCGTAGCGCTCACCACCGGCTATGGCGATGCTCATGCCGGCCTCCACCCGGCGCCGGCCGACCTGAAGTGCTCCCGAGAGGACGTGGATGATCTCGTCCTCGGAGTGCAGGTGGGAACCGACGGCGTAGGGGTCATCGGTGCCGTCGACCCTGAACAAGGTGATGCGACAGGTCGGGCAGGTCGAGTCGGCGAAGGAGACCTGTGCGAAGGCGCCGAAGTCCATCGTGTCGGCGTCTTCGTTCCCGATGACGTGAACCCGGTGGCCGTCGGGCTCGGCCGCACCGAGCGGCCCGCCAGTGGGAGGCGCGCCGACCTCCGGCCCAACGTGGACCAGCTCCGTCGGCCTCTCGGCCCGAAGGGTGGCGGCGACTCCGGACTCGACGAGCAGCGTCCCACCGGGCCCGCACCGGTCATCGTCGACGCTGACGGCACCGTCGACGATGTAGACACCCTCGTCGCCATGGGCACTCGCCCAATGGACGCTCGACCCGGCCTCCAGCCGGGCGACGACGAGCCACAGACTGAACCCACGGGGAGCGAATCGGGCGCTTTGGATCATGCCGGTCGAGGCGCAACCCGGTGCGGCGTACCCGGGCTGCAGATCGGCCGCCGTGCTCATCAGGTCCACGGTGGCTACTCCGGCCGGCCGGCGCGGAAACCGGCGGGGCTGTGACCGCCGCGGGCCAACCACTCTGCGGGCGGGTCGAAGTCGCCGGCCTCGAGCACCTCGAACCACTGGGCCCAGCTGTCCTCGTCGCGGTGCCCCTGTAGGGCGACGATCTTTCCGTCGCGAATCTCTATCAGGACGTCGTTGTCGACCTTGATCGGCTTTCCGGTCGCCAGGTTGCCCCGGAGGCTCGACCGGATACGAATGGAGGACGCCTCGACGGTTACGGTGGCCTTCTCGGCCACCAAGTTGAGGAGGCCGCGGCTCACCGCCGCCATGTCGGCGGCAGAGATCGCCCGGAGAAGGTCTGCCGTGATCGGGCCGTCAGCCGGCAGCGACGGCACGTGGCTGAGCTCGATCGTCTCGGCGAACAGCGACGACATGGCCGACGGTCGCCCCGACCTAGGAGCCTCGGCGTCGGCCCGGAGCAGTTCGGCGATCCGTTCCGCATCGGCTGTGCTCATGTACCCTCCCTCCTACGGTCCTGGACCTCCGCAAACCGACGCTCAGACATTGATCCCGAACAGCCTGCTGGCGTTACCGCGGACGATGGCGTCCACGTCGGCCTCCGGCACGCCGGCGAACTGCTTCCCGATCCACTCCTGGGACGAGGGGAAGGACCCTTCGTAGTGGGGATAGTCGTTTCCCCACAGGAGGCAGTCGAGCCCGATGATGTCCCGCGCCTGAATGGCGAGAGGGTCCCACATGAACGTGGCGTGCGCCTGTCGCCTCAGGTAGACACCAGGCGGAGCATCGATCCGGCTGGTGTTCATGTCGGCGAGCGACATCCCACCGGCGGTCCTGTCGAGGTCGTGGAGGCGACTATCACTCCAGTGGTGGTCGAAGAATTGGATGGCGAAGCCCAGCCACGCAGCGTATCCCTCGGTCATGACGACGTGTAGATCGGGGTAGCGTGCGAAGACCCCGCTGTAGGTGAGCCAACCGAGCGTCTCGCCCATACCGAAGCACAGCTTGTACCAGCCGATGTCCTCCTGCCCCGGATAACGGAGCACCTCAGTAGCAGGGGCGTTACGAAGGCCGCTGACGTGCATCGTGATCGGCACCTTCAGCCCGGCGGCGGCTTCCCAGAGCGGCTCCCACTCCGGGAGGTAGTACGGACGGCCGTAGATACCGTCCGGCAGCAGCGCCGGACGCAGCCCCATGGCGGCCGAGCGTTCGAGCTCCTTCACCGACGCGGCGACATCACGGTACGGCAGATGGATCCCCGGAGCCACCCGGGCCAGGTAGGGCCCCCAGGTGTCGGCGAGCCAGTCGTTGACCAGTCGGCAGTAGGCGATGTCGACCTCAGGAGGGGTCCCACTGTCGAAGTCCTCGAACCGACCGATGAGGACGGCTCCGTACACCCCGTCGCGTTCGAGATCAGCGAGCTGCTCGGCTGGATCGAAACTCGGCTCCGCCTCAGGGAGGACGTTGCACACCGCGGCCCGCGCCAGGGCGCGGGGCTCATCCTCGACCGTTTTGCCGGACCCGGCACCGGCCGTCATGGCCATCGCCGGGTGACCTCGCCGCAGGACGTCGACGCCGCCCTCGTGACGGCGGAGACGTGGGAAATACTCGCGATACGACTCCGGAAGTTCCTCCAGCAAGGAGAACGGCGCAGCAATGTGACAGTCCGACGTCACCAGCCGACGCTCCACGACTCCCTCCCCTGCAATCGTTGGTTAGTGTATACAACCGTCGCGCTGACGACGGTAGCTCCTGCCCTGCTCGCGATCAACCGGCCCCGGCGCCCGGGCGGTCGTCCCGCTCACTGCCCGGCGGCCGTTTCGCCGCGGCGCGCGAGGGCCTTCGCGTAGTTGGGCCCATGGATGGACGCGCCCCCGTCGATGGCCAGTATTTGACCTGTCATGAACCCCGAGCCCTCGGACGCGAGGAAGAGAACGGCGTTGGCGATATCAGCCGGGACACCGACGCGCTGTACCAGGTTCTGCTCAATGATCTCGTGGGAGTGCTGCGCCGCGCCGGCCCGGTTCGGGTCGTCGCTGGCGATGAAACCCGGAGACACCGCGTTGCACCGAATGCCATCGACTCCGTGCTGTGTTGCGATGGCCCGGGTCAGCTGCATGAGCCCTGCCTTGGTCACACCGTATGCCGTATGACGAAGGTCGCCGATGTTCCCGGCGCCCGAAACGGTGTTGATGATGCAGCCCCCTCCGGCCGCCTTCATATGAGGTATGGCCATCTTCGACGCCAGCATCGGGCCTCTCAGGTTGATCCGCAGCGACGTGTCCCAAACCTCGAGATCCATGTCGGCCACGCCGAGGTCTCTGCTCCGGGCGAGCACCGTCGCTGCCGCGTTGTTGTGCAAGATGTCCAACCGACCGAACGCGCCGACCGTCGTCTCTATCAGACTGCGGATGGACGCCTCATCCCCGAGATCGACCCGGATCGCCAAGCCGGTTCCACCGGCGGCATCGATCCGTTCGGCGCACTCCTTCGCCCCCGCCTCGTCCACGTCGGCCACCACCACCTTCGCTCCTGACCGGGCGAGTGCCACCGCACACGCCCTGCCGATGTTGCCGGCACCACCGGTCACGATGGCGGCCTTTCCGTCGAGCTCTCCCATCATCGGCCTCCCTCTACCCCACCACTCGTCGATGCTTGAGATCGGCGACACGGTCTGCATCCATTCCGAGCTCGCGCAGGATCGACTCCGTGTGCTGACCGGCCAGACACCCCGGTCGCGCCACGGTGAGCGACCTCGAGAAGCGAATGATCGGAGCGAGCCGTGGGTGTTCGTTGAAGGTCGGGTGGACGACCTGGGACAGGTAGCCGGATGCGCCACCCACCTCGCTGCCGAAGAGCATCCCCTCGGTGGGCGACTCCGACGACACGGTGCAGGCCACGTTCCGCCGGGTGAGGTCCTTTTCCCACTCGGCCCCGCTGCGCGAGCGAAAGATATCCGCCAGAACCTGGGCAAGCTCGGAATCGTGACGAGCCCGGCCGCCCGCCGTGCCGAACCGATCATCTTCACGGAGCGAGCCGTACGGCTCTACCGCCTCGACCAGAGCATCCCATTCGCGCTCCTTGACGACGGCAAGGAAGATCCAGCCGTCAGCCGACTCGTACAGGCGATACAGCGCACCGAGGCCCAACAACTCGGGGTCCGGAGCGGACGCCGTGATCCCGGCGCCTTCGATGAGAGCTTCGAAGTTGACCGAGGCAGTGGTGGACAGCATCGTCGTTTCGAGCCGCGGCGGTACCTGCCCGCGGGCCGCGGAGAGAAGCCCCAGCAAGAGCGCACTGGCCGTCCCGAGCGCCGACAGCCCGTCCGCGTTGATCGGCGGCGCGGACGTGCTCGCCGAAAGCCGTATCGCCCGCTCCTTGCGGGCCGAGAGGCTCTTGGCCGGCTCCTGGCCCAGGTGCCGTTCCACATTGCGCATCGTGATCCCGGCGGCGACGGCGATCGACGGAGCGTACGATGGCCGTTTGGCGTACGGGCCCCGTACGCCGTATCCCGTGGCGTCGACGTACACGAGGCGGGGGTTCAGAGCCCGCAGGGTGTCGGCGTCCAACCCGAGCTTCTCCGCGACTCCGGCGCGGAAGCCGTGCAACACGGCCGTGCTGCGCTTGGCGAGCTCGTGCACGATCTCCCTGCCCTCGGGAGTGGAAAGGTCGACGGCGATGCTCTCCTTTCCCTGCATCACCTTGACGCCGCCTGCCTCGGGAAAGCCGGCCGCCACCCGTATCGGATCGCCCTCCAGGGGTTCGATGTGGATCACCCGTGCCCCGAGGTCACTCAGGAGCGCAGTTGCATACGGTGCGGCGTACCACACGCAGAGGTCCAGGATCGTCATTCCGTACAGCGCCCCCGCGGTACTCGGCGGTCGGCGCACCGGCGTCGGCCGCCACCCGGCGCTGGGCATCCCTCTGGGAGCGGCTCCCCCCTCACCCGGCTCGGGGCAGGGAGGAGGGGCCCACTCCTCGCCCATGACTCTCACCGTCCGTCCGAGTTGGCGCACCGACCCGGCACCGGGGCCTTCGGTGGATGCGACCCAACCGCCACCGCTCAGCGCAGGATGGTCGAGCACCTCGGTTCCACTCCGGAACAACTCGGCGAAGACGTCGCGATCGATGTCGAACTTCTCCCGCCACTCGTCGAGGGTGAACCGGTTCACCGCCTCGTGCAGCCGTTCCCAGACTGCCGTCCGCTTCTCCTTGCTCTCGTAGATGGGCAGGCCGGTCCATCCCGGCTCCTCCAGCAGGTCCTCCATGTCCAGGGCCCGGAGGAACGACGCGAAGAGATGGGGCTGCAGCTGCGCGAACTGAAGCCATCGGTCGTCGGACGTGGCCGCCACCAGCAGCGTGAGCGCCTGATGGGCGTTCGGTTGGCCGCTGTCGTCGAAGGCGGCAACCTGCGTGAACGCGTCGGGGTACCGCTCGGCGAGTATGCGCAGAAACCACATCCAGCAGTCCAGCGTCGCGATGGCCTGGGCCATGTTGGTCTCGACCTGCTGTCCGAGGCCGCTCGTCTCCCGCTCCACGAGGGCGGACAAGACACCCTGGACGGCGACCTGGGCGGCGCAGTAGCTCGCGAAGGGAACGGTCACGAAAGTGGGACCCGGCCTTCGGGTGGCCCGCTCGAAACTCTGGTACACCCCGAGCTTGGCCATCACGATCCCTTCGTAGCCCTTCACCTCGCTGAAGGGACCGAGGCGGCCGAAGCCGCTGATGGATGCCACGACGAGGCGAGGGTTGGCGCCCGCAAACGCGCCATAGGTGAGACCGAGGGCGTCCATGGCTGCCGGACGCATCGAATGCACGAGAACGTCGCTCGTGTTCACGAGCTGGACCAGGGCGGACCTGCCCTCTGTCGTCGTGATGTCGATCAACCGACTGCGCTTGCCCCTCCCCAGCGACGGCCAACCGGGAAGCTGGCGGAGGGGGGCACCTCCCGGTTTCTCCACCATGTCGACGTCCGCCCCGAAGTCGGCGAGGAACTGCGCGACTCGGGCACTACATTCGGTGCCGGCAAGTTCGACGACCCGCAGACCCTCTAACAGCGGCGCCAACCGTCCACCGTCTCCCTCCCCCGGCACTCTGCCTTGCCCGTACGATAGAACCGGGCGACAATGTATGCAAGGCCGATTTTCAAACTGTCCCGCGTCAACGATCTCGGAGAGCCCATTGAGCAAACGGACCGCAGCGACGGCGCCCGCGGTGGGGCGACCCCGGCGCTTTGACCAGGAGACCGAGCGCGGCATGCTGATGGACGCGGCGATGAAGGTCATGGCCCGAAACGGCTACGCCGCGATGTCCGTGGGCGACGTGCTCTCCGAGTCCGGGCTCTCCACCCGCGCCTTCTACCGGCACTTCGACTCGAGGGAGGCCCTGCTACCCGCCCTCGTCCGACGAGACTCCGAGTCGGTGGGCGAGTCGCTCGCACGGGCGGTGGCCGCGACGGCCGATCCGGTGGCCGCCCTCGACGCGTGGCTCGAGCGGTATCTCGACGTGTTCTTCGAACCGAAGCGGGCCGCCCGCACCGCCTTGTTCTCGTCGGCCGCCATGACCGCCGCTCTACCGATCGCGGACGAGGTGCAGGAGATGCGCCGAATCTTCTGCCGGCCGTTGGTCGAGGTTCTGCGCGCCGGGCACGAGGCCCAGGTTCTGTACTCGCCCACCCCCGTGGCCGACGCCTACACCATGTTTGCGCTGGTCAACGCCACCTTCAACCGCCGGGACACCCAGTTTCGGACTCGGGCGAGCGCCAAGTCGCACGTGCTCCGCTTCGCCAATCCGGCGCTCGGGCTGCCCACGCGGGCGGACCCGTAGCCCGACCCGGGCGCCGCCCGATCAGGCGGGTGCGAACCGGGGCACCGATACGCCGTCCGCGATGTCGACCCACTGGACCTTGACCGGCAGGTCCACCGCCAGCTCATCGCTGTCCATCTGCACGATGTTCCCGAGCAAGCGGACACCGCCGGCATCGGGCAGGGTCACGGCGGCCACGGCGTACGGCACGCACTCCCGCAGGCTGGGGAGAACCGGGTGCGTCACGATCGTGTAGGTGAAGACCGTGCCCTGACCGCTGAGCTCGGGCCACTCCACCTCCTGCGATTGGCATTGGGGACAGAACGGCCCCGCGGGCATGCGGAACCTCCCGCAGTTGCGGCACCGGGCGCATACGAGCCGGTGCTCTTGCGCCGCGGCCCAGAACGGCGCCGTCCACCGGTCGGGGTTTATCGTGATCAGCTCGGCAGGGGGAACCTTGAGCTCCACGCTTCAGGCCCTCCCGAGGATCAGCGCGCTCATGGGAAGCTTCCCGGGTCCACCGCTGACGAGCACCGTCTCGGCGCCCTGGACCTGGTTCACCGCATCACCGCGCATCTGGCGAACGGCTTCGACGATGTGGTTCATGCCGTTCAGGTTGACGTGGGAGTGAGAGCCGCCGTGCGTGTTGAGGGGGAGCTGCCCGTCGGGCCAGCGGATGCCGCCGTCGAGCGCGAACGGGCCGCTCTCGCCCGGCTTGCAGAACCCGAGGTCCTCCAGCTGCATGAGGACCATGCCGGTGAAGTGGTCGTAGAGCTCGACGACGTCTATGTCTGCCGGACCGAGACCGGCCCGGCTGAAGAGGTCCGAGGCGATGGCTCGGTAGCCGGCGGCGGCGAAGTAGTCGTCGGGCATCTGCAGCCACTCCTCACCCTGACCCCATGCGCCTTCGCCACCGTGCGCGGCGGCACGGATGAGGACGGGCGGGCGGGGTAGGTCGCGGGCCCTCTCGGCGGAGGTCGTGACGCAGGCGGCCGCCCCGTCGGTCTCCTGGCAGTAGTCGAAGAGGCAGAAGGGGTCGGCGATCATGCGCGACGACAGGTAGTCGTCCATGGTGATCGGGACCCGGCGAACGGCATTGGGCATGCGCGACGCGTTGTCCCGGTTGGAGATGGCCACGGCGCCGAAGTGCTCCCGCGTCGTCCCGTACAGGTGCATGTGGCGTCGGGCCAGCATCGCGAAGAGCTGCCCGGGCGCCACCAACCCCGTCGGCGTGACGAAATCCCAGTGGCTCCCCCTGTTGGCCGGCGCGGCGAAGGCGGCCGTCGTCCGGCTGGTGAGGTGCTGGCTGGCCGAGACGGTGACGACCACCGACGCCATGCCGGCGACGACCGCGGCGGCGGCGGCACCGATCGCCCCGGCGGACCCGCCACCGCCGCCGGTGACGCAGACGCTCCACCGGAGGTTCGGGATACCCAGCACCTGGGCGAGCACCGCAGAGTCGATGCCGGCCCCATAGGCGTAGTAGGTGATGCCGTCCACGTCCTTGAGCGACAGGCCGGCATCGGCGACGGCGGCCAATATGGCCTTGCCGGCCAGCTCGTAGAGCGTCTGGGGGTAGGACTGCCCTCGCTTGTAGAACTCCGTCTCGCCGACACCGACGATCGCCGTGGCGTCGCGCATCACACGGCCACCGGGATCCACTCGAGCGCGGCCGACACCGTCAGGCGACCGGTGCCGGGGGGACGTCGGGGAAGAGCTCCCGGAACGCCCCCTGGGTGATGCGGTGGCGGGTGTCGGGACTGAGGTCGCCGAACAGCTCCTGCAGCGTCTTCTGCGTATGGCC
Source organism: uncultured Acidimicrobiaceae bacterium (assembly GCA_963779735.1). Taxonomy (GTDB): domain Bacteria; phylum Actinomycetota; class Acidimicrobiia; order Acidimicrobiales; family RAAP-2; genus Bog-473. The sequence continues at coordinate 28,524 of CAVZZJ010000004.1, read as the reverse complement.
GAACGTTCCTTCGGTGTGGGGATAGTCGGCCCCCCAGCACACGTTTCTCCACCCCATGGCGGTCACCGCCGCCACCGCGGAGCGATCGTGCTGGAACGAGGCGTAGACGTTCTCGAAGAGGTACTCGCTCGGCAGCCGGCGCAGGCGGGGCCGGACCATCGGGGCATGCTGACGGTAGGCCTCGTCCAGGCGGTCGGCGACGAACGGCCCCCACGTGGCACCCCCCTCCGAGACGATCGCCCGGAGTGAGGGGTGACGATCGAAGACCCCGCTTGCGATGAGCATGGCCACCGCTCGCTGACCGCCGTAGGTGGTCTCCATGTAGTTGAGCAGAGCCCCGCCCGGGCCGCGATAGTAGAGCCCGTTGGACGCATCAGCCTCATGGGGCTCGCTGCCGATGTGGAAACCGATGACCAGTCCGGTCTCCTCCAACGCCGCCCACAGCGGCTCCCACGACTCCCTGTTCCAGTTGTCGCCGTCAATGAGCGGCTTCACGGGAAGCGAGGCCGCGTGAAACCCCATGCTCGCAGCGCGCGCCACCTCCGCCACCGCCGACTCCATGCTCAGGAACGGGATGACCGCGGCGCACACGTACCGGGGCGAGGTCGCTTGAAAGTCGATGGCCCAGTCGTTAATGGCCCGTGCGCCGGCCGCCAGCAGCTCCGGATCGCGGATGGACGAGGTCCAGATCCCCAGCGAGGGGTAGATGAGCTCGGCCCAGATGCCTTCCTCGTCCAGGTCCACCAAGCGCAGGGCCGGGTCGTTGGCCCCCGGGGCGCGCTCCGGCACGGTGCGGCCGAGCTCGTCGGTGAGCCGCCGGTCCCGGCTGGGCAGCCGGCGGCGGAACTGCTGACCGTCCACGTGGATGGTCTCCCAGCTGCCGTCCTCGTCCCGGACGCTGCGTGGCATCCGGGCGGCGAGCGACGCAGGAAGGCTGTCGCGGAACAGGTCGTCGGGTTCGACCAGATGCGAATCGCCCGAGTTTGCCCAGATCTTCTCCATCGTGGCCTCCTAACGGTCATGCCTGGCGACCGGTCCAGAAGGCGGCCTGCCGGGCTCGATCGTAGACCGGCGCGGACGAAGTATGCAAGCAGCGTTTTCAAATGCCGGAGGGGAACACGCTGTCACCATCCTCGGCCGGCGGCGTGTTCCCTCCGTCGTGTGCTGTCAGCCCGAAGTCGCGACCGTCTGTCCCGCTATCGTGTGTCCACAGATGGGGTCCATCCCGGGCACGAGGTGGAAAGTGGAATCGGAGAACTTGAGGATGTAGTCGCAGTTGTCGGCCCCTGACACCTTCCCGCGATCGTCGAGGGCGAAGCCGACCGAGTGGCCCGGCCCGAAGAGCCCCCCGCCGTTGAAGGTGCCCATCTTGAGCATGGCGTCGATGAAGGAGGCCTGGGTGGGGTGGGAGCCCGCCGCCTTCAGGCCGTCAAGCAAGGCCTCGACCGAGAGGTACCCCTGGTACTCGGCGAACGTGGGCTCGCTCTTCACGCCGGCATAGGTCTTCATGGCGTTGGTGAGCTGCTCGGTCTGGGCGGTGTGCAGCTCAATCGGCTCGAAGCTGGTGAGGAAGTACTCGCCCTCGGCCGTTCTCACCCCTCCGGCGCCGCCCAAGAACAGGTCTCCACCGTAGCCGGTCGCGTTCAGCACCGTCACCTTGAGCCCCTCGTTCTTGAGCTGGTCGATGAGGGAAAACTCGGTGCTGGTCTCGATGGAGGCCGACAGCCCGTTGATCCCGGCGCTCTTGAGCGCCAGCGCCACCGGGTCTGTGTTCGTGCTACCGAACGGGAAGGATGCGTTGAGGTAACCGACCTTTATGCCGGCGAGCTCCGCCGCCTTGGCGATGCCGTTGGCCGAACCGGCCGAGGAGGGGGAGATGCTGTAGCCGAGGGACGCCAGGTTGGTGACCCCGAGCTTCTTGTAGATCGTCCCCCACTGGCTGTAGACCTTCGTGTAGTCCTCGGTGCCGATGACGGAGAACATGTTCCTGTCGGTGATCCATTCGGTCGAGTCCACGGCGGCACCGATCACCGGGACTCCCTGGGACGCCAGATAGGGCGCGGCCGAGAAGGTCAGCGCGGAGTTGGCGATCACCGCGAACACGTGGTCCTGCTCCACCAACTTCTGCGCCCCGGAGAGGGCACCGGCCGGAGAGGTGGCGGTATCGGCCACGTCATACTTGATTTTGTAGCCCTCCTTGGCCGCCAGTTCCCCTATGGCCGCCTTGACCCCCAGGGGAATGGTGTACGCGTTCGTCGCCGCCAGGCCGGTCAGGTCGGTCAGAACCCCGATCGTGTACGTGGGTTCGCTCGAGCCGCTCGCGCCCGATGTCGACGCACTGCCGCCGATGGCGACCAGCATCAGCGAAGCGGTCGCAGCCGCCGAAGCCAGCAGCTTTGCCTTGCGGTGGAACATCTTGGTGTCTCCCCCCTATGTAACGGTCCGGTTTGTCATCGACCCGGTTGGATCGGTCTCAAACTCCCGTGGCGCAGACTATATACGCCAAAACAGGCGTTCGCAGGGCAGGGGTCGCCGGGTGAACTTCGGCCCAGACGGCATTGCAACGCTCGCAGCGCACTCACACCTCTCGACGGCGCCGTTCAGCCCATCGTTTCCCTCCCCGAACCCGGCTTCATCAGGGACGATGTCAAAGCACGCTGTGCCGTGAACGACCGTGACCCGGCGCGGTCGGGCGGCGTCACCGGCCGAGAATGAGGTCGGCGGCCTTCTCGCCGATCATGATCGTCGGCGCGTTGGTGTTGCCGCTCGTCAACTCCGGCATGATGGAGGCGTCGGCCACCCGAAGCCCCTCCACCCCGCGGACGGCCAGGTCCGGGGTCAGGGCCGCCAGGGGATCCGTGCCCATCTTGCAGGTCCCAGAGGGGTGCTGCGCCCCCCACGCGTTGCCCCCTCTGAGGAACGACTCCCACTCGTCGTCGGTCGTCACGGCCGCACCCGGAAGCGCCTCGCTGACGACGTGCTCGGACAACGGGGACGTCTCGAAGACGGCGCGCACCTGACGGCAGCCGGCGATCAAGTCCGCCAGGTCCCGTCGGTCGCCGAGGTACCGGTGCCGCACCACCGGCGGCTCCTCGGGATCCGCCGAGCGGAGCTCGACCACTCCCCGCCACCGGGGATGGAGCAGGCTCACGTAGGCGGTGACCGTCGCCCGGTCGAGCAGCTGCATGGAGGTGACATCGTGAGTACCCGCGCCCGAGAGGGTCTCGAGCGTGGTGTCGCCGGCGTCGGCACCGACGACTCCAATGGGGGTGAAGCCCGCCTCTATTTCCGTCCTCGGGCTGTGCGGGTCGAGCTTGATGAACAGCAGGGCGTGGAAGATCCCGGCGGCCGCAGGTCCCCTCCCGCGGAGGAACTCCAACCCGTGACGGGTGATGCCCTTCACGTTGAAGTCCATGCCGAAGGTCGGCACGTCGACGTTGAAGAGCATGGAGACGACGGGGTGCTCCTGGAGGTTCTGACCGACGCCGGGGTTCTCGGCGACGACGTCGATGCCGCGGGACCGCAGATGGTCCGCGGGTCCGACACCCGAGAGCATCAGGATCTTCGGGGAGGCGATGGCCCCGGCCGAGACCACGATCTCACCACCGGCCCTGGCGACGACCCGCTTGGCGTGGTGGTCGTACTCGACCCCGGCGGCGCGCGTGCCCTCGAAGAGGACGCGACGGACGAGCGCTCCGGTGGCGACCGTCAGGTTGCGACGCCGCCACGCGGAGCCGAGGTACGCCCGCGCCGCCGAGTGCCGGAACCCGTGCCGGACGTTCGCCTGGCCGTACCCGACGCCCTCTTGACGCTCACCGTTGTAGTCGGCGGTGTACGGGTGTCCCGCGGCATCCGCCGCAGCTACGAACGCGTCGGTCATCGGATGTCGGGCGCGCACCATCGATACCCGGACCGGTCCACCGGAGCCTCGGCGCGGGCCTAGCCCTTCGAAGGTCTCCGCCCGTTGGAAGTACGGTTCGACGCCCGCCCAGTCCCAGCCCTCACAGCCGAGCTCCGCCCACCGGTCGAAGTCAGCCGCGTGGCCGCGGACCCACACGACGCCGTTCACGGAGCTGCCGCCACCGAGGACGCGTCCGGCCATCCACGGTGGCTCCAGACCCCCGATGGACTCGTCGGGCTCACCGAGGTAGCTCCACATGATCCCGGGCAGGTGGCAGGCGCGCATGGTGAGACCGGGCACGTGGATGTACGGGTGCCAGTCCCTGCCGCCGGCCTCGAGCAGCAGCACCCGGTGTCGCGGGTCGGCGCTCAGTCGATTGGCCAGAACGCAGCCGGCAGAGCCCCCACCGACCACTATGTAGTCATAGGTCGTCACTCCCCAATCTTCCCCACGTTCAAGAGCCCGTCCAACGGTCGGGCAGCGTGGCGAACGACCGACCCTCGCCCTCCGGCAACAGCTCTGCGTGGAGCGCGTGGCCGGTCACCGGGTCGAGGTACGAGCGCAACACCAGCGGCACGGGACCCGTCGAGGCGTAGGGCTCCTCCAGCACCGGGCAGCCCTCCGTCCAGTGCGACGGCGCCACGGCCAGCGTCACCCCGCTGTGCAACGAGACGGCCCGCCGACCGCGTTGGACGACTCCGGGGAACAGGGGCTGGTCCTCGGTCGCCTCTTCGCCCTCCGCCTCGTGCGGCGACGGGGGGACGGGGGCGGGTTTCGCCTCCACCAACCGCCGGGAGAGCAGCTCGGCGCGACGCGTGGCCGTCTCCTCGTGGTCGATCCGCCCGTCCCTCAGCGCCACGCCGAAGATCTCGAGGGCCTGCTGGGCGTCGAAGCGGCCCACGACGTGATCGGCCGCCACCGACTCGGGGTCGCGGTCGAGGGGATCGCCGAAGCCACCGCCGCTGGCCGCAGTGAGCTCGAACCGGTCTCCGGCGCGGAGCATCACCCCGGTGGCGTGCATCCCCAGCTCGTCTCTGCCGCCCCCGCCTCGACGCACCCCGAACGACGTGCGCGCCCCGGGGCGGCCACCCGCCGTGCCCGGCATGGGGCACCACCCACGGGTGCCCGTCATGTTGCCCTCGATCAGGTCGACGCCGTGGGGCTCCATCGTCATCGCAGAGCCCGAGCCCGACCGGTACCGGCCGCCGCCCTCGGGCCCGATCCCGATGCCGCGTCGGCCGAACAGCACCGGGTACACCGACTCGAGCACCTCGACGTCGGCCGTCCGCAGCCCGCTGCGCCGGCCGGCGAGGTCACGCACGACGTCGAGCCCGTCCCGATCGACCCCGGCGGGGCTCCCTCCCGTGACGCCGTCCAGGAGCGTGAAGAGAACGCGTTGGCCGTCGGCGTTGACGAACGACCATCGGGTGGTGCCCTGGGCGTCGTACAGCGGAGCTGTCAGCGGAAGGCTCGAACGGGACGACGCGGCAAGAGCGAGCTGCACGCAGTACATGGCGGCCGATACGACGGCGAGCGTGCAGTCCATATGTGCGGCGCCGATAGGCGCCGGCGGTCTCGAGTCGAGGATCGTCCCCGGCGTGGTCTCGATGTCGATGGCGTCGAAGATGGAGTGGGTGAGCGGCAGGTCCCGGGCCACGAAGTTCAGCAGCGTCGGAGCGAGCGACGCCCGCACGATGTACGGCTTCGAGTTGACGAAGTGCGGGATCTGCGGCGGAGCCCCGGTGAGGTCGAAGAGAAGGGAGCCGTCGCGCACTACGAGGGTGCAGGGGAACCGGTACAGCTCGTCGCCGACCTCGGCCCACCCGGTGCTCGTGTAGGTTCCGGGCTCCAGGGCGGCCAGCCGGCGACGGAACTCGGCGCCCGTCGTGGAATCGAGCATGCGCGCCCAGTCGCGGAACGCATCGAGTCCGATCTCCCGCAGCAGCTCCTTGAGCTTCTCTTGCGCCACATGGCCGCCGATGACCAGGCTCCGCATGTCCATCTCGATCAGGTCGAAGGACCGCACGTTGGTGCGGAAGACCTCCCACATGTCCTCGCACTCGACCCCGGCCCGGAACAGACGGACGGAGGGAAACCGCAGCGCCTCCTGGTAGCACTCGGTGGCCTTGGTGGCCGAAGAGCCCGGGACCATGCCACCCATGTCGAGCATGTGCGCCGATATCGCCACCCAGGCAACCAGGGCGCCGTCGAAGAAGACCGGGCGCTGCACCATGACGTCCTGAGGGTGCATGCCTCCGTCGCTGTGCGGGTCGTTGGCTATGAAGACGTCGCCGTCGACGATGGACGGGCCGTGCCGGTCGATCGTGCAGCGCACGGCGTGCATCGCCGCGCCGGCGTGGCCGGGGATGGCGCTCGCCCCGCGAATGAACGTCCCCGTCGCGTCGAAGATCGAGACCGACCAGTCCTTCGTCTCGGTGACGATCGGACTGATCGCGGTGTTCTCTATGGCCGCGCCCGCCTCCTCTCCGATGGCCTCGAGACGAGTCCGGAAGATCTCGACCATGATCGGGTCGAGGTCGAGCTGTCGTGGTTCGGTTGTGGTCATGGCACCTCAATGTCCAACGTCCCGTCGGGCAGTGCCTCGACGGTTGCTCCCGCAGGGATCCATACGGTCGTGTCCCTTCGGTCCACGAGCAGGGGGCCCGGGAGCCGTCCCGGTGGCAGCGAGCCCGAAGAGTCGTCGTAGGCAGTGACCGAGGTCGGCTCGCCGGTACGGTCCAGCACGACGCCGCGCCGGCCGGCCCCGGCCGCGGTGCGTTCGTCGATGCCGGCGGCGACCGGCAACGTCGAAGTGCCCAGCATCCGACTGGCACCGACGGCTCTCAGTCCCACGAGCTCGAGGGTCGCACCCCGGACCGTCGAGCCTCGCCCGTAACGTCGGGCGTACTCTTCGGAGAACCGGGCCACAAACGCCTCGTCGGCGTGCCCGTCGAAGGCGATGGACAGGTCGGAGCGCTGTCCGGCGAAGCGGACGTCGGCCTCCAGCTCGATCTGCCACCGCCCGGCCGGGACGCTGTCGGCCAGGAGGTCCTGCTCGACCCGATCCCGCAGCTCGTCGCCGATCTTCCGGAGGAGATCTCCCGGCAGCGGCAGCTCGGCCAGCACCGGCACCTGGCGCTCCCGGCGGACCTCGGCGGTGGCGGCCCCGACCGCCGAGAGCACCGACGCCCGCTTGGGCACCAGCACCCGCCGCGCTCCGATGGCGGAGGCGATCTCGGCGGTGAAGAGAGCGGCACAGCCGCCGTAGCTCACGAGACTGAATGTGGCCGGGTCCAGCCCTCGGACCGCGAGCCGGCCACGGGCCGCCTTGGCCATCTCGGCCAGTGCGATCTGCCGGATGCCCCACGCCACCTCGCGGGCGTCCATGCCCAGCGTCGCGCCCAGGCGTCCGCAGGCTGCCTCGGCGCCGGCCACGTCCAGGCGCATGCGCCCGCCGAGGAACTGTTCGGGGTCGAGGTGGCCGAGGACCACCAGTGCATCGGTCACCGTGGGGTCGGTGCCGCCCCGGTTGTAGCAGGCCGGACCGGGCTCCGACCCCGCCGACCGTGGCCCGACACGCAGCAGGCCGCGGCTGTCGGCCCATGCGATGGAGCCTCCACCGGCCCCTATGGACTCCACGTCGACCCGGGGCAGAGCCATGAACACCCCCATCAGGTCGCCCCGCCGCACCCGGTACGGGACGCCGGCGGTCACGTCGGAGATGTCGAACGAGGTGCCGCCCATGTCGCAGGTCAACACGTTGCCGAGCTCGAGCTGATCGGCGAGCAACGCCGCCGCCGCCACCCCGGCAGCCGGGCCCGACTCGGCCAGGAAGATGGGCCGCGTCCGCGCCTCGCCGATCGAGATCGACCCGCCGTTGGAGTGCACGAGGAGCACGGGGACCGGCAGGCCGAGCGACCGTAGCCGGTCGCCCAGGGTCGCCACCCCCTCGAAGGCGTGGCCCACGTAGGCGTTCAGGACCGCCAACATGGTTCGCTCGTACTCGCGGATCACCGGTGACAGCTCGGCCCCGCTGGTGACGGGCACCCAAGGGAGCTCCTCGCGCACCGCCTCCGACACGATCGCCTCGTGCATCGGGTTCACGATCGACCAGAGGAACGAGACGGCGAGCGCCTCCACACCCCGCTCCTCGACCAGCCACCGGGCGGCGGCCACCGCGGCGGAGACATCGAGCGGGCGCAGCACCTCACCATGGCGATCCACCCGCTCGTCCAGGCCCACGATGCAGTCCTGCGGCACCAGCGCCGCCTGGGGCACCACCCAGCCGAGCTCGTCGAAGGAGAGGTTCCGGGGGACGGCGAACATCTCCTCGAACCCCCTGGTGGTCAACAGCCCGACTCGACGTCCCACACGCGAGGCGATGACGTTGGTGATCGCCGTGGTGCCCAGCCCGAAGTGGCTCACCGACGACAGCAGCCCTTCGAGCGTCTCGCCCCGTTCGGCGGCCAGCAGGCGGCAGGCCTCGATGATCCCCTCTCCGAGGTCGTCCGGGCGCGACGGCGTCTTCACCGACCACGACGCGGCCCCCTCCACCAGGACGCCGTCGGTGAAGGTCCCACCCACGTCGATGCCGATCCGCCGGGATCCGCCCAGCGGCGTGGCGCCCCCAGCGGACATGACGGAACCCACCTCCGGTCCCGCGGCCATCACACGAGCCCGGGCTGAAGCGGTGCGAGTCGGGCCGCGTGCTCGAGCAGCCTCGCCCGCATGCGCGGCTTGGCGACGGCCAAGAGGCACACGTCGTAGGCGTGCAGGACGGCCGCACGCAGCTCACCGTGGTCGATCTCGCTCACGGCCCACCGCCGGAGGAGATGTCGGTGGACCATGCCGGCATGGTCGACGAGGACCTCGGCCGGGAGATCGTCGCGCAGCGCCCCGGCGCGGGTGGCCGTGCGCACCGCGTCGATCGTGAGCTCGCGCCCGCGCCACCTGCGTTCCAGGCGCCCGTAGAGGTCCTCGTCGGAGAGGACCGCCGCCAGCACCGCCTTGGGCAGCGACACGACGGTGGTGTCGACCGTGATCGATACCACCTCCCAGATCCGCTCCATGGGGTCGGTCGCCCTTATGTCGTGGTGGGCGACGTCAATGGCGTCCAACGAGTACTGCACCAAGGCGGTCAGCAGGCCGTCCTTGTCACCAAACAGGTTGTACAGCGTGCGCACGCTGACCTCGGCCTCGACGGCCAGCCGGCGCATCGAGAGCTGCTCGAGGCCGCGCCGGTCCACCAGCGATCGGGCGACGTCGAGGATGCGTCGGCCGTTGCGGTCGCGCGCCCGCGACCAACCTTCCCGCGGGGCCTCGAGGAGTCGGTAGGCCGGTTCGATGCCGGCAACCTTAGGCGAAAGTTGCCACGCTGTGTTAGAAAAAGTGGGACGTGCGCGCCGGCGGCACGAAAGGGGGTCCGATGACCGAGACGCCAGAGGGCATGTACGGGGGAACGATCTTCGAGGAGATGGAGACCGCCACGGGGCGCCACCCGCAACGGACCTACGCGAGCCTGCGGGCGATCGCGCCGGCGCAGCGGGTCGGCGATGCGGTGGTAGTCGCCAGCCGGGCGGCGATCGACGCGGTGTTCCGGCACCCGGAGGTCTACTCCTCAAGGATGGAGCCGGGTCGGCACGGCAACGTCCGATCGCTCATCCCCCTGGAGGTCGACCCACCGGTCCACAAGAAGTACCGCAAGATCATGGACCCCTTGTTCGCGCCGCAACGGATGCAGCGGCTCGCCGAACCGATCGAGAGGCTCGTCAACGACCTGATCGACGACTTCATCCATGAGCCCGAGATCGACTTCGCGCAGCAGTTCTCGATCCCGTTCCCCTCGCAGGTGTTCCTCACCCTGTTCGGCCTGCCGCTCGAGGAGACGGCGCGCTTCATCGCCATGAAGGACGGGATCAACCGGCCGTTCCACGTCATCGGCCGACCGATGAACGATCCCGAGACGGTGGCCTACCGCGACCGCGTGGCCCATGAGCTCTACGGATACTTCGAGGACATCCTCGACGAACGGGCGCGGGAGCCAAAAGACGATCTGCTCAGCCACTTCCTCACCGCCGAGGTGGACGGGCACCGCCTCACCCGCGAAGAGATCCTCGACATCTGCTTCCTCTTCTTCATCGCCGGGCTGGACACGGTGTCGGCCTCGCTCGAGTGCTTCTTCGCCTTCCTCGCCGAGCACCCCGACATGCGGGCCCAGCTCGTCGCCGACCCGGCGTCCGTCCCGCGAGCGGTGGAGGAGCTCCTACGTTGGGAGAGCCCGGTGATGCTCGTCTCTCGAGTGGCCACGCAGGACGCCCAACTCGCCGGGTGCCCGGTCCACGCCGGCGACGAGATCTACGCCTTCGTGGGCTCGGCCAACACCGACGAGGGCGTGACCCCCGATGCCGACACCGTCCGCCTGGACCGGGCCACCAATCCCCACATTGCGTTCGGCGGCGGCGTCCACCGCTGCCTCGGCTCGCACCTCGCCCGGCTCGAGCTGCGCACCGCGCTGCGCGTCTGGCACGCCCGCATCCCTCACTACCGGATCAGGCCGGGACACGAGTTCACGTACACGATCGGCGTCCGCTCCATCGACTCGTTCCCGATGCTCCTGGGCGAGACGAACTGAACCGGCGCCCGTGGAGCCGCGGCTCACGCGGCAGGGCGGCCGCCCGCCAGGGTGAGCCGGCGCAACTTGCGCGGTCCAGCGAAGTCCGCCACTCCACGGTGCTGCGTGACGCGCTCTTCCCAGACGGCGACGACACCGGGCCGCCACCGGAGCCGCACGTGGAACTCGGGGGTGTTCACATGGTCGAAGAGCATCCGAAGCAACGCCTCGCTCTCGCGGTCCGTCATGCCCATGATGCGCTCCGAGTAGTTCGAGTTGACGAACAGCATCTTGCGCCCGGTGACGGGGTCCCGGATCACGGCCGGGTGGACGGCGCTCGCGGTCTGCCGGAGGAACGGCAGCCGGACGGTGCTGTGCAGGACCTCCAGACCGTCGAGGAGCCGTTGGAAGTGCGACGAGAGCCCCTCCCAGGCCGCGTACATGCTGGCCCACATGGTGTCGCCGCCGGCCTCGGGCAGCTCGACCGGAGTGAGCAGGGCCGCCTGGGGAGGGAGTTCGAGCGCGGTGCCATCGGTGTGCCAGAAGTTGACCCGCACGTCCTTCATCGGGACGAGATCCGAGTCGATGTACGGGGCCTCGCCTTCGGCCACCGTCAAGCGGTAGCTCTCCTCGGGCTCACCGAAGAGCTCGGCGAACGCCAGGAACTCGGGCGCGCTCACGAGGTGGTCGAACTCGAAGAACAGCACGCCGAACTCGTGCAACGCGCGGCGGAGCGGCTCCGCCGAGGTGGCCGGCTCGGTTCCACCCAGCTCGACCCCGTGCACCAGGGCACCGATGGTGCCCGTGACCCGCTCGAAGCGGACCGGCGCCGGAGTGTCAGAGGTGGTCATCGTCCGACGCCCAGGTAGGGCTCGATCCGGGTCCCGGCGAAGAACCGCGGGCTCGCCCCGGCGAAGAACTCGCACGGGTGCTCGAAGGTGAAGCGGCGGAAGTCCGCCTCGTCGAGCAGGCCGCGGTCCACCATCCCCAGCGCCTCGGGCAGGATCGCCCGGACGTCGGGGACGTCCCAGTGGCCCATATCCGACCCGAGCGTCGCGCGAAGCCTGGCGCCCCCAGGGTTGGTAGCCGTAGTGAACGCCCAGGCGGTGAGTGGGTCGTCCGCCTCGCAGCCGAAGAAGAACCGCGGCACGAAGAGGTCCCCGATGTCCTCGACCGACTCGATCTCGCAGGCCGCGAAGTCATCGAGCGCCTCGTCGCTCCCCAGCTGCGACGCGATCCCGTCGCTCATGGCGGCCAGCTTCTCCCGCACGGCGGCGTTCCCGTGCTCCTGGACGAGTCGCAGGAACTCGGCCGACGATCGTCGCGCCGCCTCCACCTGGGCGCGGACGGCGTCGATGTTGCGCTTCTCCCAGCGGTGGACCAGCTCGTGCAGGAGCATGCACGCCCACCCGACACCGCACTCGAGGAACTGGAATTTGAGACTGGGGAACCGCCGGGTGACGCCGCCGAGGAAGAGCGAACGGCACAGGATGTCGCCGGCCTCGGCGAAGTTGCCCGCATGGTTGAAGGTGTAGTTGCTCGGCGACCTGCGAAAGCCGGTGGTGTAAGCCGTGCTGTGGGCGACGAGCGGCACCTGCAGCTCCACGCACTTCGCCCAGAACGGGTCGTAGTCGTGGTCGCTGTCGATGCCCAACGAGTCGAGCCTGTAGACGCTCTGGAACAGCTCGGGATGGGTGCGGTGCACCGACGGGATGGGTCGGGCGACGTAGCCGATCATCGCCACCTTCAGGCCGAGCTGCGTGATCGCGTACTCCAGCTCGGCGATCGCCTCCTCGGGCGTGTTCATCGGGATCACGGCCGCCGGCGTCATCTGGTCTCGGTAGGGGTCGTAGGACGTTGCGTTAATCGTATTGAGCGCCCGGCACGCCACCTGGCGCAGCTCGGTCGGATCGATGTGCGGGTAGAACAGGGCCCCGCTCGGGTAGAGCACGGAGAAGTCGATGCCGATCTCCTCCAGACGCTCGGCCCGCAACGAGGGCAAGAGGGCGGTGGCCCGGTCCAGCGGATGGCCGTGGGGGGGCGCCCACCCCGGCACCGGCGTCCCGGTCTCCCGCCGCTCCTCGGGCGACTGCGACACCCAGCGTGCCGATCCGAACGCCTGACCCATCGGTGTTGTTCGCTCCAGCAGGTAGGAGCGCATGTCTGGCGCCGACGCCAATTCACCGAGGAGATCACCCCCTCCGAGCTGCCCGACCGCGTCGAGGAACTGCTCCCGGAAGACGGGCCCGAACTCGATGTAGTGCCCATCGGAGTCGATGACCGGATGCGTGAGCGCCGCCCGGGCGGTGGCCGGGTCGACACCTTCGTAGAGCTTCGTCATCACTCCCCCTCCCGCAGGCAGCACCCTTGGAGGGTTTCTAACACACCGTGGCAACTTTCGCTTAGAGTCCACAAGGGCCGGCGAACGGGTCCCGGAGGGGGTTGAACCATGGTCGAAGGGATGCTCATCCGAGGTGGGACCGTCGTCGACGGCACGGGCGCACCGGGCCGGACGGCCGACGTGCTCGTCGAGGACGGCGTCATCGTCAATGTCGGCCGGGTCGACGCGGCGGGGGCCGAGGTCGTCGAAGCGGACGGGCTGCTCGTCACGCCCGGATGGGTGGACGTCCACACGCACTACGACGGTCAGGTCTACTGGGACCCGCTGATGACGCCGTCCTCCTGGCACGGTGCGACCACCGTGATCATGGGCAACTGTGGCGTGGGCTTTGCACCGGTCCGACCCGACGAGCACGAGCAGCTGATTGAGTTGATGCACCTGATTGAGGACATCCCGACCGAGACCCTGCGCTCCGGCATCCCATGGGGCTGGGAGACCTTCGCCGAGTACCTCGACTGCCTCGACCTGACGCCGCGAGCGATCGACGTCGGCGTCCTCGTCCCCCACGGCGTCGTGCGTACCTACGTGATGGGCGAGCGCGCCGAGCGCGGCGAGGCGAGCCCCGAGGAGATCGCCACCATTGCCGCGCTTATCGGCGAGGCCATGGACGCCGGCGCCCTCGGGTGCTCCGCCAACCGCACGCTACGCAAGGGCGGCGTGGTCCCGGGCTCCTTCGCCGCCGACGGCGAACTGCTGGCCGTCGCCGGGGTCGTCGGCGCTCGAGACGGGATATTCCAGACGAGTCCCGCCTCCTACTACGGACCCGAGGAGTTCGCGTCGGCACAGGACGAGACCGACCTGGTCCGCCGGTTGAGCCTCGCCGGCCCGATGCGCGTCACCTTCCCGATCGTGCAGGACCATGACGACCCCGACCGATGGCGACGCATCATGCGCTGGGTCGACGCCGCCAACGCAGAGGGAGCCAGGCTTATCCCCCAGGTCCTGGCCCGACCGCTCAATGCGGTGATGACCTTGGGCGGTCGCCACCCCTTCGACCGCCTGCCGGTGTATGCGGAGGTCACGGCAGGAACCGACGGAACTCCCGAGCTCGCCGCCCGCCTGGCCGAGCCGGCCGTGCGAGAGCGCGTCCTCGGGCAGGCCCGCGAGGTCCTCGCCAACGCGTGGATCTTCGACGCGCTGTACCAGATGACGGATCCGCCCGACTACGAGCCGTTCCCCGAGCAGAGCATCGGCGCAGCCGCGCGTCGCCAAGGGCTGCCACCGATGGACGTGTTCTACGACGCCATGGTCCAACATGAGGGAAGTGCCATGTTCCTGGCCGTGGTGGCCAACTACGCCGAGGGGAACGGCGATACCGTCCTCGAGATGATCCGGCACCCGGCGACCGTCCTCGGCTTGGGCGACGGCGGGGCGCACTGCCTCGGGCTCTGCGACGCCACCACGCCGACCACCGTGCTCGCTCACTGGGTACGCGACCGGACGCGTGGCGCGCGCCTGCCGGTCGAGGTCGCGGTGCGCGAGCTCACGGCCAACGCCGCTCATGCCTTCGGCCTCGCCGACCGCGGGACCCTGGTCCCCGGCATGCGGGCCGATATTAATGTTATCGATCTCGACGCGCTGCAGATGAGCACGCCGGAGTTCACCAACGATCTCCCGGCCAACGGCCTTCGCATGGTGCAACGCGCCACCGGCTATGTCGCCACCTACGTCGCCGGCACCAGAATCTTCGAAAACGGCAACGAGACGGGCGCCAGGCCCGGGCGTACCATACGCCGCCGAGGGACGGCGAGCGGATGAACAGAGCGGCGGGTCCCGCCGCTTGAGGTCACAGAAGTGGGGGTGGCAGATGGACGGGGAGCTCGAATGGATGCCTGCCTGGCAGCTGCGAGAGGAGATGGCTGCTCGGAGAGTATCGCCGGTCGATGTGATGGAGGCCCTGCTTGAACGGGTGGACCGACTCGGCGCAGACCTCAACCCCTTCATCACGGTGGTCGCCGATCAGGCCCGAGAGGGCGCGCGGCTGGCCGAGCAGGCGATCGTGTCGGGACGCCCGCTCGGGCCGCTGCATGGCGTCCCGGTGTGCATAAAGGATCTCTTTTGGACCAAGGGGATACGCACGACCTACGGCTCGAAGCTGTTCGAGGACCACGTGCCCGAATCGGATGCGATCTTCGCCGAACGTCTGCGCGACGCCGGGGCCATCATCTTCGCCAAGAACAACACACCCGAGTTCGGCATGAACCGGCGCTCCCTGAACCTCGTCGCCCGCGAGTGCCTGACACCGTGGGATCCGTCGCTGGAGCGCTCCTCGGGGGGGTCGAGCGGAGGGTCGGCCGTGAGCGTGGCCGCCGGACTCGGTCCCCTATCCATCGGATCCGACTCGGGTGGATCGATCCGGATCCCCTCGTCGTTCAACGGCGTCTTCGGGTTCCTGGCGAGCCGGGGGCGGATCCCGGTTGGACCCAGCACCTACAAGGCGCCCATGCAGGGTCTCGGCCCGATGACGCGGGACGTCAGAGATGCCGCGCTCGCCATGAGCGTCATTGCCGGACCGGATCACCGGGACGGGTGGTGCTCGGCGACACCGGCGCCGGACTACCTCTCGGGCCTGGACGACGGCGTCGAGGGCGTGCGGGTGGCATGGAGCGGCGACCTTGGCCGGATTGAGCCGGCGTGGCCGGAGGTCGTCGAGGTGGCCCATGAGGCCGCCAAGGCCCTGGCCGAGGCCGGCGCGATCTACGCGGAGCCCGACGTGCGCTTGCAGAACGTCCACGATCCGCTGGAGCCGGAGGCCCGGCTCTCTCTGGCGCGAGCCTTCCACCCCGCGTCGGATGAGCCGGGTTACTACCACTTCTTGGACTTTCTGGCCGACGTGCAGAAGGATCCCGAGAGATGGGCCCAGGTGGCGGTCTACGTCCGCGACCGGAGCGAGCGGCCCACGCAGCTCGAGTACACGATGTCGATCCCGCCCCGCGTCCGTTACCGCCCGGTGGACGACCTCGACGACCTGTTCTCCCGGTACGACCTCTTGTTGTGCCCGGTGATCGCACGGACGGCCTTCGTCGCCGGCGAGCTCGGTGTGACCCCTTGGGAGTACACCGACTACACCATGATCGTCAACGTCGCGGGATTCACCGCAGCGTCCGTTCCCGCCGGTTTCGTGAATGGCCTACCCGTCGGGCTTCAGCTCATCGGCCCACCCGACAGAGAGCCGCTCGTGCTGCGCGCCGCACGTGCGTTGGAACGGATCCGGCCGTGGGCGCACCAGCACCCTCCGGTCAGTTGACGGCAGCGGCGTGACGCGCCGCGACGAGGCCGAACACCATGGTGTTGGCGATGCTCGCCCCGGCACCGGGACAGGTGCGACCCATGACCGTCGCGGTGATGGTGCCGGTCGCGTAGAGCCCCGAGATTGGTGCCCCTTGCTCATCGGTCCGGGCCCTCCTCGAAGTGCGACCACTCCCTCACGACTCGGTCCGTCTCCCGGGGCACGGTGTCGATGTCCGGCAACGCGCGGAACTCGGCGGAGCGGATTCGCTTGCGGTAGGCGTGCGGTGACTCGCCGGCGTAGCGCCCGAACGCCCGCGAAAAGGCGCTCGCGCTGTCGAAGCCCACCGCCATGGCGATGGCGAGCAGGTTGTCGTCCCCGCCGGCGAGCAGCGCCATGGCCTCGAGCAGGCGACTCTCCTGGAGGTACTTGCGCCATGACATCCCCGTAACCGCGAGAAAGGTCCGGCGCAGGGTCCTCTCGGAGGCTCCGACCGCACGACACACGTCACCGATGGTCACGCCGGCCAGATGTTCGGCGGTGTACCTCATGGCGTCGGCGACCAGGGGGTCTTGCGCCGTGGGCAGGCACAGGGGCGTCTCGTGGTCGAGCCACTCCGCGACGAGAAGGGCCAGGACCTCGAAGAACGCGTCGGCCATCTGATCCGACGAACTCCGCCCGACCGGCCACCGCCTGGCGTACAGGATCATCTCGCGGATGACCGGCGCGGCGGCCAGGATACGGACCCGGTCACCGGCCGGCATGCCCATGGCCGGATCGAAGAAGACCGACACCGCCTTGACATTGGTCAGAGTGCTCGAGTGGTAGACGCCGGCCGGTATCCACACGGCCTGCTGGGGGGGAGCAGGTAGCGGGCCGTCTCCGTCTCGACCTGGGCGACGCCCTCGAAGGCGTATTCGAGCTGGTGGCGGTCGTGCGAGTGCCATCCGGTGATCCCCTCGTCCCCCACCTCAAGGCGGTAGGTGCCGGCGCGAACAGGCGTTGCAACCAAGACCTCCCCGGGCACTCTGGCCGCCGGGATCAAGGAGTTGGCCGAACGCGCAGTGACCGGCATGGGCGAACGGTACATCATCGAGTCATGGCAGTGGAGCTAATCATCGATGCAGACAGCCACGTCACCGAGCCTCCGGATGTATGGATCTCTCGGGTGCCGGCAAAGTACCGGGAGGAGGTGCCACGGGTGGTGCGGCGGGGGACGGCCGACACCTGGGTGCTCGGCGACGATCTCTTGACGCCGGTCGGCGTGACGGCGCCGGCCGGTTGGCCCACCTTCCCGCCGGAGTATCCCCAGACCTACGAGGACTGCCATCCCGGGGCCTATGACGCCAAGGCGCGCCTCGAGTACATGGACGGAGCGGGGATCTGGGCCCAGGTGCTCTACCCGAATGTCGGTGGGTTCGGCAGCCAGAACTTCCTCAAGCTCGACGACGAGGACCTCAAGCTGTTGTGCGTGTCGGCGTACAACGATTTCCTACTGGAATGGTCCTCGGCCGACAACCAGCGGCTGCTTCCGGTGGTGGCCACGCCGTTCTGGGACATCGATGCCACGGTGAAGGAGCTCCAACGGTGCATCGACCTGGGGGCGCGAGGCGTCCTCTTCACCGGTGAGCCGCAGCGCTACGGGCTACCGGTCATCGGATCGCGCCACTGGGATCCGCTCTGGGACCTGGCGCGGGACGCGGGACTTCCCGTCCATTTCCACATCGGGAATGCGGGGTCGACGCTGGAGGACGCGTCGCCGCAGCGCTACGCCGAACACGGGGTTCCGGCGGCGCAGTCCTACACCGCCGTGTCGCTCTTCCTGAAGAACGGGGTGCAGTGCTCGGACCTCATCACCTCGGGGGTGCTCAACCGGTATCCCGAGCTCAAGTTCGTCTCCGTGGAGAGCGGCATCGGCTGGTTACCGTTCATGCTTGAGGCGACCGACTACAGCTGGCTCGGGGCCTTCCGGCCCGGGCGGGAGCGCCAGGCGGGGGACATCTTGCCGTCGGATCTGTTCCGCCAGAGCGTCTATGTCACCTACTGGTTCGAGTCGGTGGCGCCCAATCACTTTCTCGACGTCGTGCCCGTCGACAACGTGCTGTTCGAGACGGACTTTCCGCACACGACGTGCCTGTTCGGCAACATTCAGGAGACGATTGAGTCGGGGTTGGGCAAGGTTGACAGCACGGTTCGCCGCAAGATCCTCTGGGAGAATGCAGCCCGGCTTTACCACATCGCCGATCCGCCCGAGTCGTGGCGGTCGTCAGGAGGCAGAGACTGATGCAGATGGAAGACCTGATCCTCGTCAGCGTGGACGACCATGTGATTGAGCCACCCGACATGTTCGAAGGTCGCCTGCCGGCGAGGTACGCCGGAGAGGCACCTCGGGTCGTCACCGATGCGACCGGGGACAAGTGGGTCTTCGGTGAGGGCGAGGTCCGCAACGCCGGCCTCAACGCCGTCGCGGGAAGGCCTCCCGAGGAATATGGCCTCGAACCCACCAACTTCGACGAGATCCGCATCGGCTGCTACGACGTTGACGAGCGGGTAAAGGACATGGACGCCAACGGCGTCCTCGGATCGCTGAACTTCCCCTCCATGCCCCGCTTCTGCGGGCAGCTCTTCGCCGCGCGCGCCAAGGAGGATCCCGATCTCGCCCTGGCCGTCCTGCGGGCGTACAACGACTGGCACCTTGACGGCTGGTGCGGGTCACACCCCGGGCGGTTCATCCCCTGCACCATCCCTCCCATCTGGGATCCACGCCTGATGGCGGAAGAGATCCGCCGGACCGCGGACAAGGGCTCCCACTGTGTCAGCTTCTCCATGAACCCGCACCTGCTCGGCCTGCCGTCCCTCCACAGCGACCACTGGGACCCGTTCTGGGCCGCATGTGAGGAGACGGAGACGGTGGTGGCCATGCACATCGGTTCCGGATCGACCGAGATCCAGACCTCTCCGGATGCCCCAATGAACGTACGGATCACCTGCTCGGGAATCAACATCTACCCCACGGCCGCCGACCTGGTGTGGGCGCCGATCTTCCAGAAGTTCAGGGGGATCAAGGTTGCGCTGGCGGAGGGAGGAATCGGTTGGATCCCCTACTTCCTCGAGCGGGTCGACTACACCTACGAGCACCACAAGGCATGGACCCGACCCGACCTGGGCGGGCGCCTGCCCAGCGAGATCTTCCGTGAGCACGTCATAACCTGCTTCATCTCCGATGACTTCGGGTTGCGCAGCCTCGGCGACATGAACGACGACATGGTCTGCTGGGAATGCGACTACCCCCACTCCGACAGCACCTGGCCGCAATCTCCCGGCCTCACCTGGGCCAGCGTCAGCCACCTCGAACAAGCGACGATAGACAAGATCACCCACGGCAACGCCATGCGCCTCTTCTCCTTCGACCCGTTCTCCGTCATGCCTCGAGAGGAGTCCACCGTCGGCGCCCTCCGCCAGAAGGCGCAAGGCCACGATGTCTCACTCGTCTCCCACGGCGTCAAGGAGCACCGCATCCTCACTCTGGGAGAGTTCGCCCGGGCGGGACGACTCTGATAGCAGACGCGCTCGACGGCGGGCACGTCCTCAACACGCCGGACTTATGACCGAGTACGTCGACGTCGGGGGAGTGGGCGTAGCCACCCAGCTATACCGGTTCCTCGTGGAAGAGGCCCTGCCGGGCTCGGGCACGAGCGCGGAGAGGCTCTGGCAGGGACTCGTCGGGCTGGTCGACCGGTTCGCCCCACGGAATCAGGCCCTGCTCGCCGAGCGGGCGCGCCTCCAAGGGCAGATCGACGACTGGCACCGCCACCATCCGTTCGACATGGGCCGATACCGCGACTTCCTCGAGAGCATCGGCTACCTGCTAGCCCCCGGCCCACCGTTCACCATCTCCACCCGTGACGTCGATCCCGAGATCTCGACGGTGGCGGGCCCTCAGCTGGTGGTCCCCGTCATGAACGCCCGATACGCCTTGAACGCCGCCAACGCCCGATGGGGCTCACTGTACGACTCGCTGTACGGCACCGACGCGCTCGGCACGGGGCCCCCGGGAGGCCCCTACGATCCAAAGCGTGGCGCCGAAGTCATCGGCTGGGCGAGGGCGTTCCTCGACGAGGTGGTACCCCTCCGGGAAGGTTCGCACCGAGCGGTGAGGGCCTACTCCGTCCACTCGGGCCAACTCGCCGCCGCCGTGTCCGGGAGGACCGTGGGACTGGCCCACCCGCAGGCCTTCGTAGGGCATCGGGGTGAGGCCAGCCGCCCGACATCCATCGTCCTGCGACACAACGGCCTCCACATCGAACTTGTCATCGACCGCACGGACCGCGTGGGTCGCGACGACCTGGCCGGCGTCGCCGACGTTCTCCTCGAATCGGCCCTCACGTCGATCATGGACTGCGAGGACTCGGTGGTGGCCGTCGATGCGAGCGACAAGGCGCTGGTGTACCGGAACTGGCTGGGCCTGATGAAGGGTGACCTCACGGCCGAGGTCGTCAAGGGGGGTCGCTCTGGGCTCCGTCGGCTGGCAGATGACCGGACCATCGTCTCTCCCGACGGTCGACCCGCCACCTTGCGGGGACGGGCCCTGATGCTCGTACGGACCGTCGGCCTGCACATGACCACCCCGGCTGCGCGATGCGGCGACGGCAGTGAGTTTCCCGAAGGCCTCATGGACGCACTGATCACCGTTCTGGCCGCCAAGCACGACGTCCTCCGAGGAAGCGGGTCACTGAACTCGAAGGCCGGATCGGTCTATGTGGTCACACCAAAACTCCATGGACCGCTGGAGGCCTCGTTTGTCGATGACGTGTACTCCTTCGTCGAGGACGTCCTCGACCTTCCGCGCCACACGGTCAAGCTGGGCCTCATGGACGAGGAACGCCGCACCACCTTGAACCTTGCGGAGTGCGTGAGAGCCATTTCGGCACGGGTGGTATTCATCAACACCGGTTTCCTCGACCGCACGGGAGACGAGATTCACACGTCAATGCAGGCGGGCCCCGTGGTGCGCAAGAACGCAATGCGCACGACGGCGTGGCTGCAGGCGTACGAGGACAACAACGTCCACGTCGGGTTGGCCTGCGGATTTCCCGGGGTGGCCCAGATCGGCAAGGGAATGTGGGCCGCGCCCGACCTGATGGCCGACATGCTGCGCGACAAGGTTGCCCACCCTCTGGCGGGTGCGAGCTGCGCCTGGGTCCCCTCGCCGACGGCCGCGACCTTGCACGCAACGCACTACCACAGGGTCGACGTGCGCCGGACGCAAGGCGAGATCGCAGGAAGCGTCGATCGAAGGCTGGAGGAGCTCCTCTCCATCCCGATCGGGCGCCCGGGAGACTGGTCTCGCCAGGAGATCCGCGAGGAATTGGAGAACAATGCTCAGGGGATCCTGGGCTACGTCGTCCGCTGGGTCGACCAGGGCATCGGCTGCTCGAAGGTGCCCGACATTCACGACGTGCAGCTCATGGAGGACAGGGCAACCTGCCGGATCTCCTCCCAGCACATCGCCAACTGGTTGCGACACGGGGTCGTCACCGGTGACGAGGTGGTCTCCGCCATGAAGAAGATGGCCGTCGTGGTGGATCGACAGAACGCCCACGATCCCTCGTACCGTCCCATGGGTCCCGGATTCGACGGGCCCGCATTCCGGGCAGCCCGTGATCTCGTGCTCCACGGCGCCGAGCATCCGTCGGGCTACACCGAGGTGGTGCTCCATGTCTCCCGGAGGGAGAGAAAGGCCGACTGAGCGCGGTTAACCGTTAGCGGGCCCTGGTCGCCGGCCGCCGGCTCAGCGTCGTAACCACCGGGTCGCGAGGCGCGGAGAGGGGCGAGCCGGGCTGGTTCCCGTCGAGATCGCCGACCGGCGGTTGGAAGAACGATGAGAACGACGTCGACCAGCGCCAGAGGTTGTCGCGGGCGTCGAGGGAGCGGCGGTCCCGGATCGCCTCGTACATCTCTTTGTGGAGAACGTACTGGCCCTCCAGCCATTCGGACTTGGTGGGGTCGGCGTCGTCAATCCGGCCGGCCACCTCTTCCCCACCGGAGGCGGCCTCGCGCAACGCACGCTCGAGGATGCCGGCCGCCGCCTCACGGGCCGCCACCATGATCAGCACGAAGGCCTCGTTGTGCGAGGCGCTCACCATGGTGACGTGGAAGGCCAACGCCCGTTCGTCCCACTCCTGGCCGGTCAGGCCGGGCTGGCGCATCGCTTCGAGGGCCGTTTCCAGGTCGGCGAGCTCACCGGCGGTGGCCACCTCGGCAGCGCGCTCGGCGGCGCGCGCCTCGACGGTGAGCCGAAGGTCCAGGATCTCCGCCATGGTGATGCGCTCCGTCCGGGTGAGGACGTCCAGCGCCGACCGCAGCGGGCGACTCATGGCTGCAGTGCCGGCATCCGGGCGCAGAGCCGACGTGCGGCGGTCCCGCTGCACCAGCCCTTCGGTCTCCACAATCCGCAGGGCCTCACGCAGCGTCGGGCGGCTGACCATCATGGCGTTCGACAGCTCGAGCTCGGTGGGCAACTGGCTGGAGCGCATCACGGCCGCCACCACGGCGTCGCGCAGCTGATCGGCGACCTGTTGGACGACCGAAGGACGGTCGATCTCCCGAAACTCCACCGAGGCATCCTACTCCAGTTGACACCCAGATAGACCGCCAGTTAGCCTTCTTGTCAGACAAGATGACGCTTGGGGGGTGACGCTTGGGGGGCTACACGGTGTACGCAGTTGATTCCGCGAGGCGCGGCCCTTCATGACGACGGAGCTGTTGGACGAGCTGCGGTCACGCACCATCTGGCAGGCCGTATCCGAGGCGGCCCTGCGCCAACCCGACCGCGACGCGCTGGTCGCCACAGACGACGCCGGGGCGATCCAGCGGGTCAGCTACCGCACCCTGACCGAGAGGGCACGGAACCTCTCGGCTGGACTGGCGAGCATCGGGGTGCGCCGCGGCGACCGCCTGGTGCTCTGGATGACCAACACCCCCGAATGGGTCATCTCCTCGTTGGCCGCCATGCGGCTCGGCGCCTACGTCGTTCCGGTCAACACCTTTCTCCGGCCCACGGAGGTCGAGTACGTCATCCGACACTCCGGGGCCCGGCACCTGCTCCTCCTCGACAGCTTCCGGGCGCTGCGCATGCCCCACGTGCTGGAGGAGATCTGTCCCGAGTTCACCGAGGACGCCACCCCGGGCTTCCTCCACAGCGACCGACTCCCCGACGTGCGCAACGTCGTCATCTTCCACCGCGGCGGCGGCCACCACTCCGGCGCCTACGACTTCGCCGCTCTCGAAGCGGTCGGCCGGGACCATCCGTCCGGCCGGGCGCTCGCCCTCGCCGACCGGATGGAACGCCGGGTCCGGCCGAGCGACCTGGGCATGGTGAAGTACACCTCGGGCAGCACGGGCTTCCCTAAGGGGGTGATGCTCGAGCAGGGCGGGATCGTGGCCAACGCCGTCCTGCACTCCCGAAGGATTGGCATAAGGGAGACGGACGTCTTCTTCAGCATGATGCCGTTCTTCCACGGCGGGGGGAGCATCTGGGGTCTCATGACGATGATGGTCAACGCCGGGACGCTGGTGTTCACGGAGGCCTTCAATGCTCGACGGGCCACGCAACTGATCGACCAGGAGCAGGCGACGGTGTTCATGGGCGTGCTGACCCACGAGGTCGTCGACGCGGCGCTCGAAACGGGACGGGTGCTGTCGTCGCTACGGGTGTCCCACCTCCCCAACGAGGACGCCCGGAAGGTGATGCCGAACGTCAACTTCACCATCTCGCCCTTCGGTCTCACCGAGACCTACGGCCCGGCCGCGGTCACCAGCCCCACCGACCCGGCCGACAGGCGGCTCACCACCTCCGGACGGATGCTGGAGGGCAACGAGTTGCGCGTCGTCGACCCGGAGAACGGCGAGGACGTCGAGCCCGGTCAGGTCGGCGAGGCCCTCATTCGAGGCAACGTGATGCGCGGCTACTGGAACAAGCCCGAGGAGACCGCCCGGGCCATCGACCCCGACGGCTGGCTCCACAGCGAGGACCTGGTGTCCATCGACCCCGACGGCTACGTCACCTACGTCGGGCGGGTGAAGCTCATGCTCAAGGTCGGCGGAGAGAACGTCTCGATCGAGGAGGTGGAGAACGTCGTGGGCAGCCACGACGCTGTCGCCCAGTGCGGCGCTGTCGGCGTGCCCGATCAGCGCAAGGGGGAGGTCGTGCGGGTCTACGTCGAGACACGACCCGAGCATCCACTCGACGAGGCGGAGCTGCGCCGCTGGCTCGAACCGCGACTGGCTCGCTTCAAGACGCCCAGAGACATCGTCTTCGTGGCGGAGCTGCCGCGACTCGCCAACGGGAAGCTCGACCGCGTCGAGTTGCGGCAGCTCGCCGAGGAAGGAGGGACATGATGCCACTGTCCGACGAGGCGGTCATGGCCGCGCTGCCCGGCGTGCCCATCAGCCGGGACAACGTAGAGCACTACCGGGGCCTGCTCGACCGACGGCTGCTGATCAACCGCTGCTCGGACTGCGGGTACTGGATCTACCCCCACCGGCCGCTCTGCCCGCAGTGCCTCTCGTGGAACGTGAGCGCGACCGAGGTCAGCGGTGAGGCCCGAATCTTCATGTTCACCCTGATCCACCAGGAGCGAGACCCCCAAGGCCGCTTGCTGGCGCCGTTGCCGGTGGCCGCCATTGAGCTCAATGAACAGCCTGGCCTGCGCTACCTGGCGACGATCGTCAACTGCCCGACCGAACAGATCGCCGTCGACATGCCGGTGCGGCTGGTGTGGACGAATCGGGACGGCGTGGTCTGGCCGGCCTTCGAGCCGGCCGATCGGAGGTAGAGCCGTGGCCAGAAACCCCCTCAAAGACACGCTGGCGGTGGTCGGCGTGGGATCGACCGCCTACGGCCGGGACCTCAAGCGCAGCGAGCTGTCGCTGGGGCTCGATGCAGCGCTGCGGGCGATAGAAGACGCCGGGATCGACCGCCAGGAGATCGACGGGATCTGCGGCACCGGCATGACTCCCGTGGCGGTGGGCGGCGCGGGCTTCTTGACCCTGCAGGGCGCCTTGGGAATAGAGAAGGCGACGTGGGTGAAGAACGGCTGGCTCGGGTCGTGCTTCGTGTACGCCGCAGAGGCGGTGTTCTCCGGGTTGTGCGATGCCGCCCTGGTGGTACAGGCCTACACCCGCAACCTCACCATGTCGCGCTCGGCGGCCAACGACCCGTTCCGGATGAGAGCCGCCGAACTCGACGCCCAGGTCCACTCGGCCTTCGGGGTCACCGACTTCGCCCGCCGCTGGGCCCACTCCGGCGAGCCGTACGCCGCGTGGATGGGTCGCTACATGCACGACTACGGTGCCACCAAGACGGTGTTCGGACGTATCGCCGTCAACAACCGCAGTCACGCCTGCAACAATCCCTCCGCGGCCATGCGCACGCCGATCACCCTGGACGACTACGCCGAATCCCGCATGATCTGGGAACCGATGCAGCTGCTCGACATGGACCTGCCCGTCGACTGTGGCGAAGCCCTGATCATCACCACGGCCGAGCGGGCCAGGGATCTGCCTCGCAAGCCCGTCTACATCCACGCCATGTCCCTCGGGGGGTCCAGGGTAGGCGAGTTCTACGAGAACACGCTGAGCTGGAGCGAGAACTCCTCGTGGAAGTCCCTCGAGGGCCTGTGGGAGAGGAGCGAGCTCCGGGTAGAGGACATGGACCTGTTCTTTCCCTACGACGGCTACACCATCAACGCCGTCGCCCTCACCGAGGCGGCGGGATTCTGCAAGCCCGGGGAGGCCTCTGACCTGTTCGAGTCCTCCTGGGACACCGACAGGAACATCTTGCGGCTGCTGGGGCGTACGTACGTCAGCACCAACGGCGGCAACCTGTCGCACGGCCGGGCCGGTGGGTTCAACTACTACACCGAAGCGGTCCGCCAGCTGCGCGGCACCGAGGGAGAGCGGCAGGTGCCCGGTGTCAAGAACGCCTTGCTCTGCGCAGGTAGCAGCTTCTTCCACGATCCCGCCGCGGTGGTGCTGCGCGCCGAGTAGCGACGTCCATGCCCCCACATTTCGACCAAACACTCATGGGAGGAGTCCATTGATGGCCAAGAACAGACGGATGCTCGTCGCGGTGGCGGCCCTCGTGGTTATTGCCACCGTCGGCTTCAGCTCTTCGAAGCCCTCGGGGGCGACGGCGAAGGACGGGCGCACGTACACCATCGGCCTGCTCACCGACCTCACCGGCCTTGCCGCGTCAGCCGTGGAGACCAGCCCGCTGGGCATCAAGGCCGGCATCGGGGTGGCCGACCAGGAGGGCTACCACATCAAGTACGTCGTGGCCGACACCGGTTCCACCCCGAACGGCGCGTTGGTGGCTGCGCAAAAGCTGGTCGACCAGGATCATGTGTTCGCCGTCATAGCGATCTCCGGTCTGACCTTCGGCGGCGCCAGCTTCCTCACCTCGCAGGGGGTTCCGGTGATCGGCTCGGCATCGGACTCCACCGAATGGATCGCCAGCCGGAACATGTTCTCCGTCACCAACACCGGGAGCTTCACCAACGTCTATACCACCGACGGGCTCTTGCTCAAGCTATTGGGCGTCACGAACCTGGGGGTGATCGGCTTCGGCGTCTCGCCCAGCTCGGCGGACTCGGCCACGGGGGCGTCCCTCTCGGCCAAGGCCGCGGGTGTCAAGACGGGCTACCTCAACGCCAACGTCCCCTTCGGGACCACCAATGTGGCGCCGCTGGCCCTGGCCATGAAGAGCGGCGGGGTGAACGGGTTCATCGGAGAAGTGGGGACCAACACATCCTTCGCGGCCGTCAGCGCACTGCGCCAGGACGGCGTCACGCTCAAGGGCACCCTACTGCCGACCGGATACGGCGGAGACCTGACCCAGGGAGGCCCCGGGTCCAAACAGATCGCCCAGGGTCTCGACTTCCTCTCTAGTTTCGAACCGGTGGAGATGCACACGGCGGCCACCGAGCGGATCCAAGCCGCACTGAAGAAGTACTCGGGGGTCACCACCGACCCGACCTATGGCGAGTACCTCGGCTACGTCTCCGTCGACGCCTTCGTCGACGGGCTGAAGGCAGCGGGAGCCAACCCCACCCAGGCATCCTTCATCAAGACCATGCTCGGTATCACCCACTACACCGCCAATGGCTTGGCCGGCGGCCATACGGTCAGCTTCGGAATGGCCGGTCGCGGTGAGGTGGAGGGTGCCGACAACTGTGCATGGGTCACGCGCTACTCCGGTTCCACCTTCCACCTCATCACGGGAGCCGAACCCCTCTGCGGGTCGCTCATCCCGAACGAGAAGGCGTGAGTCTGGTAGCGACCTTCGAACCGGAGATCCACTAGCAACTAGGTAGATGCAAGAGCACAGAAGGAGGGTCGCATGCTCGACCTGGTCATTCGCAACGGCACTCTCGTCAACGGGACGGGCACGCCAGGCTTCGTCGGTGACGTCGGCGTGCGCGCCGGCCGGGTGACGGCGATCGGGCGGGTCGAAGACGACGCAGCCCGCGAGATAGACGCCTCTGGCTCGGTCGTCTGCCCCGGCTTCGTCGACACCCACACCCACTACGACGCCCAGCTGCACTGGGACCGGCTGCTGACCCCGTCGTCGTGGTACGGGATCACCACGGCGGTGATGGGGAACTGCGGCTTCGCCCTCGCCCCCTGCAAGGCCGAGGACCGCCGTTTCCTCCTGCAGACCCTTCAGCACGTCGAGGGCATCGAGTTCCGGTCGTCGTGGCCGGGGCTGCACGACGGCGAATGGGGGTACGAGTCGTTCCCGGAGTTCCTCGACTTCGTGGAGCGCAACAACTGCACCTTGAATCTCGTCACCCAAATTGGTCACACCGCGCTGCGGACCTGGGTCATGGGGGCGGAGGCCGCCACCTCGCGTACCGCGACGGATGAAGAGATCACTCGCATGACCGAGGTGCTGAACGAGGCGCTCGACGCCGGCGCCGCCGGCCTGTCGACCACCGGCAGCCCCGGCCACACCGGAGCCGGCGGCGTGCCGGTGCCCAGCCGCTGGGCCGACGAGCGGGAGTTCCTGGCCCTGTGCGCCACGCTGGCTCAGGCTCGTCACGGCCGGCTGCAGGGGGTCGGCGGCACGGTGCTCACCAACCCGTTCGTACTGCGCCTACTCGAAGAGACCGGCGTGGTGCTGGCCGAGATCACCCCCACACAGCTCGACCGGGTGCGCACGGAGCTGTGGGACGTCGGCTACCAGATCTATCCCCAGCTGCAGGTGATTCCCGGCTCCATCTACATTGGGCTCCACGATCCCTCCTACTT
The DNA here is from genome assembly GCA_963779735.1 of uncultured Acidimicrobiaceae bacterium. Lineage (GTDB taxonomy): Bacteria > Actinomycetota > Acidimicrobiia > Acidimicrobiales > RAAP-2 > Bog-473. The sequence goes on along the minus strand of CAVZZJ010000004.1, from coordinate 71 downwards.
CGCCATCAACCTGCCCGGCGGGGCTTTCGGGGTGCCGCAGCTGAACGAGCTGTTCGGGCCGGTGGTCAGCA
>CAVZZJ010000003.1:0-312830 GCA_963779735.1 uncultured Acidimicrobiaceae bacterium | reverse complement strand
GTACGACCAAGTTCCGGCGGTCGACGGCTGATCGGTGAACACGACGGTTCCCACGCTGTCCGAGGTAACGTTGGTGAGTGGCGACCCGTTACGGGTCACGACGTAGCTCGTCAGGGGTGTCAGCCCCACCACGGTCATGGTCAGGGATGTGGCCGGGCTGGACGTGGCGACAGTAATGGTGGTGTTCCCGCCGGACACCGACGAACTCGCGGTCGCAGCGAACGACGACGTGACCGCTGCGTCGGCTCGGCTCACAGTGACCGTGCCGGTTGTACCCAAGGTGGTCGGGGTGAGCGACGTCGACGACCCGGAAGCACCTACCGACGTCAAGATGGCCTTCTTCGAAACGCCGTACAGATAGCCATCGCTGCTGGTGAACGTGGCGGTGCTCTGGCTGTCGACCGACAGTCGGATTGGGGTGGTGTCGTCGGCGACGCTGAGGCCACCCGGATCACCTGACGCCCCCTTCACCTCGACCGCCTGGTCGACGGGGAGGGTGTCGTCGATGAGTGAGGACCCGAGACTCGACGTCACCCGGATCGCGCCGTTCGTGCCGGCGAAGACCGAGTTGCTCACCACCGTGTCAGGGGCATCGGTCACCTTGATCGGGTTGGAACCAAGGTCGCCGAGGCTGAACGTGTCGTGGGCGAAGATGTTCCCGGTCGGATCAGTGGTGGGGTTGTACTCGGACGGCTTGGAGCCGGGATACTCGTAGATCGCATAGTCCGGCGAATCACCGCTCGGGTAGTTCGAGTCGTCAATGACGGTGTTATCGGTGAACTGATTGTTGCTGCCGCCCTCGGTGACCTTCAAGCCGTAGAGGTTGTCGGTGACGGTGTTGTCGGTGACCGACTCATTGGACGTATCGTAGAGGTCGATACCCGCCCCGGTGGGTTGGTCGTAGACGGAATTGTCGGCCACCACGGAGTTGGTGATGCCTTGATACAGCATGATCCCGTGCACCTGGCCGGAGATGTCGGCATCGGGATTGGGACCGGCCCAGGGGATGAGCCCGTTGTGGTCCACCGTATTGCCAGTAATCGTCAGATTGCTGCAGGCCGCGGCACAGATGATTCCGTGGTCGCCGTTGTACGAACTGTGATTACCGGTGATCAATAGGTTCCTGCTCACATCATGGGTGTCCAACCCGTACATCACATTGCTGTAATAGGAGTTGTCCTGGAAGGTCATATCGTTCGCCCCCCAGGCATAGGTTCCCATGTAGTTATCGGCGAACGTGCTGTTCGTCTCCGAACCCGTCACCTGCACTTGTTGGCACGCTGGCACGTTCGTGTGGCTACAACCCTCCGCCTTGTAGGAAACCCCATACGCCTCCGACGCGTAGTAGCCGAGATACTCGAAGGTCGAATCGTCGATCACCATGGACGACTCATCATCGGCTCCCGTCGTCGGATCGAGATACGACTCCGCCCGGACGAATGCTCGACCACGGTCGCTCGACGGCGCCCCACTCGGCAATTGCCACACCGTCTGTGGGGCTGACGCGGCGTCGTTCCACGAGGTCACCGTGACCCCGTCCGCGTTCAGCACGCCGTAATCGACCGAGATCATGTGCACATCGGCTGGCAACTGATCCGACCCGCTCTCGATCCTCAACGTGTTCACGTCCCCCGGCGTCGATGCTGCACTCCCGTACAGATCCAACTCCTGGCCGTTCTGCACCACCAGATCCGCCGACAGCTCCCACACCTTGTTCACCGGATCCACCTCCACCAACGGCACCGTCGAACACGCCGATTTGATCGCCGAGAGTGTCCACGCCCCCCCACCCGGTGGAGACGTCCCCAGATAGATCGTGTCGCTGAGGGTGGAGTAGTGCACCGGCGTCGAACACGATGATCCCGCATAGGCCGCCGGTGTGGATACGACGGTCGCCACCAACGTCCCGGCCGCGACTACCAGCCCTGCACACAGACACCGGACTGACCAGTTCATCGGTCACCCTTGGAGTGGCGGTCAGTGATGGAGGGAACCATAGCCAGTCCGAGGGTGCCAGGTGCCTTTACCCGGTGAGGACGGCGATGCATCTGATCTCGACCAGTGCCTCGGGGAGGAAGAGCTCTGTCACGCCCACATCCGTCCACGCCGGATAGGGATCGCTGAGGAACTCTGCCGCAACGCGGAGAAGCAGATCGGCGTGACCCTGCAGCCCGACACGGTAGGAGTTGATTTCGACGACATCGGACCAGGTGGCACCCGCCTCGGCCAGGGTGAGCGCGATGTTACGAAACGTCTGTCGGATTTGCACCTCGGGGTCGGCCGAGAACACTCCGTCGGCCGTCTCCCCGGTGTGTCCGGTCAATCGCAAGGTGTCGCCGATCCTGACGGCCGCAGGAATTCGCGTCTCCTGGTAGAAGTCGGCCCACTCCGCTGGCACGATGATGTCAAACCTTGGTCGACGATTGCCCGTCTCTTCCATCATCTTCACCTCTGCTGCGAGTCGCTGGGCAAGACGTCAAGGTTCAACTCGTTGTCTTCCGCGTCCGCCAATCCGGAAGGAATTGCCATCAATTGCTGATAAAACAACGAAAAAGGCTGGATCAATCGTACGTGGGTTGCCGCTCACGAAACAAGAGCTTCTCCAAGCCTTCGAGGTCATCAGGTCGAACACGTGTTTGACGCTCTTCAAGTTACACCCTTGTAGTTAGATGGTCTCTCGCTCGCGACTTTCTCAGAACTACGTCACATTTGTGTCGGATTTCGCACATGCACTTGTCGTGAACGGGGCGTCTTTGGTGGGTCCATGTCGACCGCAACAACAGCCGCACAAACGAAAAATCTTTTGCGCAGAGCCTTGAACAGGGACGCCTCGGAGATTGGACGCCACCCGTCACCGCCGTTACCATCGGGCCAGCTACACGGTCCGGTGCACGCCAGGGAACGTCCGATGGACTAGCGGAACATGCGGGAACACTGGCGAAAATGCCTCGGAAAGGAATATATCTATCGTGGCCAGGATATATGTCGTCGGTAGCGGCGTGGTCGGAACCGCTACAGGTCGAGGGTTCAGCGAGACCGGACATAACGTCACCTTCGTTGATATCTTGCCCCAGCGAGTCGAGTGGCTCCGCTCCCAGGGCTTCGATGCCTCCTTCACCCTCGAGCTCTCCGAAGAACCTTCCTTCATCTTCCTGACGCTGCCGACACCCCAACGCGGTCGCAGATACGACCTATCGGTGCTCGCAGAAGGCGTCGAGGACGTCGGCAAGGCCATACGAACGTCGACGACGGTGCACACCGTCATCGTCCGGTCCACCGTGCCTCCCGGCACGACCGAGGGATTGGTGCGAACGACGCTGGAATCGGCATCCGGTAAGCGCGCGCACCACGGCTTCGCCCTTGCCTCGAATCCCGAGTTCCTGCGCGCCGCGTCGGCGTCGGACGACTTCCGCTGGCCGTGGATGACGGTCGTCGCTTCCCGGAACAAACGGACCCAGGAGCGTGTGGCCGATCTCCTCCTGCCGTTCGGTGGCCAGATGAGGACCTACAACGACCCCGCCACGGCGGAGTTCATCAAGTGCGCACACAACATCTTCAACGCGTCGAAGATCAGCTTTTGGAACGAGATGTGGATGGTGGCCGAACGCATCGGGCTCAACGCCCACGAGATCGCCGAAACCGTGGCCGACTCTGCCGAGGGCTCGTTCAATCGACAGTACGGGATTCGAGGTGGAGCGCCCTATGGCGGCGTCTGCCTCCCGAAGGACACCAACGGCTTCTTGGGGTTCGCCGAGGACCTCGGGATAGAGATGCCCATGCTCGACGCGGTCATTCGGGTGAACGAGCTCTTGGAGAGTGCCACACAACAGCGCTTCGACGTCGTTCCCGGCGAGGACTTGGAGCTCCTGATGCCGATCGACTCCTCTGCCGCCTCGTGACGACGGCGTACGCGCGACGCCGCTCAAGAACCTGAACCCTCCTTGCGCCTATTAGCCCTCATACCGCTCGGTACGCTCGGCTTGATCCGGTGGTCCAGCTGGACCGTCCGGCGTATCGTCGCGATGTTCTACCGACCGATCCTCCCGGGCTACTTCGAACCGATCACGGTCGTCGTGCCGGTCTATCAGGAAGACCCGGAGATCTTCACCGCCGCCATGAGGTCCTGGCTGGAGAACCCCGTCTTCGAGGTCATCTGCGTCATTGACGTCACCGACGAAGCCTGCCAGGCGATCTCGCGCCGCTACGGAGAGGTCTGGGGCCGGGTGACAACGATCGTGACCGATGTCCCGGGCAAACGCGACGCCCTGGCCAAGGGGTGGCGTGCCGCCACGACCCCACTGGTGGCACTGGTCGACTCGGACACGATCTGGCACAAAGACGTCGTGCTCTGGGTCACGGTGCCGTTCAAGGATCCGGCCGTCGGTGGCGTCGGCACCCGCCAGAACGTCCACGAGCCCCACGGTCTGTGGCAGCACGTGGCCGACCTCTACCTCGACCTGCGCTACTTCGACGAGATCCCGGGCCAGTCCACCGTGGGCCAGGCCGTGTCCTGCCTCTCGGGCCGGACCGCCGTGTACCGCAGGGAGCTCCTCGTAGAGATCGAAGAGGACTTTTTGACCGAGACGTTTCTCGGCGTCCAGTGCATGTCGGGCGACGACAAGCGGCTGACCACCCTCTTGATCGAACACGGCCACAAGACCATCCTGCAGCGGGAGGCTCGGGTGTGGTCGACGTTTCCCAGCGAATTTCGCGGCTTCACCCTGCAAAGGATCCGCTGGGCCAGAAACACCTGGCGAAGCGACCTGCGGGCCATGGGAGGTCGCTGGTTCTGGGGTCACCGCTACCTCGCCTATACGACGGTGGACAAGGCGATCAGCTGCTTCACCCTGCTGCTCTCGCCGTGCTTCTTCATCTGGTCCATCGTGACCGAGCAGTGGCGCCTGACCCTGGTACTCGCCATCTGGTGGCTCACCAGTCGAGCGGTCAAAGCTCCTTCCCGCACTTCGGACGAAAGCCGAAGAACATCGCCAAGCTCCCCGTGCTCATCGCCATCACCATCTACATGGCGCTGCTCAAGATTTACGCCCTGCTGACCATCCGCCAGCACAAGTGGCTGACCCGTGACGTGGCGGTGGTCGACGGACACGTCCAGAGGCTCTCACCGGGCGGCACGGCACTGCCCATGAGGGGCCCCATGACGAGGCAGGGTGCAGGCGCTCTTCGCCGGCGGCCCTGGTGCTGCTCGCGGTCCTGGGCTTCGGGGCGACGGCGACGGCGCGGCACCGGCAAAATCGCCGGTGGCGACCACGACACGATTACCCCGACGCGCTCCCAGCGTCGAGACGCCCCAGGAGCTGTACTGCGGGATCAATCGACAGACCCGCCACCTACCACGGGACCAACGCCGAAGCGCGAGCTGGCACCGGGTCAAGCTCGACCCGTTGAAGGTCGTCAACTACCCGTGCGGCTTCCCCTCCACGGTTCGCGGCATCCGGTTGAACCTCAACTCCATCTCGCTGGTGGCCGGCGGCCAGCTCGTGCGTACCATCCCATTGCCCGGGCCGGGGCCGATCACCCTGCCTAGCCTGACGCAGTTGATCAACGACCCGACATGGGTCGCCCAGAGCGCCCCCGGGGTGTTCGAGCTGAAGGCGTCGCTGGTCCAAGAGGCTGGCACGACCCTTGACGTCGAGGCACCCGCCGTCACCCTCCTCAAGATAGACGGTGAAGACGCCAACAGCGTCTCGGGCTCGCACGCCACCGCAACCTTCAACGGCGTCACCGTCGAGTCGTGGGATCCGACGACGAATGAGCCGGTCACCACACCGAAGTCCGGCCGACCGTTCATCCTGTACGAGAACGCCAGCCAGATGAACATCCTCGACTCGACGATGCAGTACCTGGGCTCCGACGTGACCTCTTCCTACGGGGTGTCCTGGCGCGTCGGCGGGTCGAGCGGTCTGGTCGACGACTCGTTGTTCCAGCACAACTTCTTCGGGGCGTACACCTACCAGGCCGCCCACGTGATCTTCGAGAACAGCACCTTCCGTTACAACACCTTCTACGGCATCGATCCCCACACCTACAGCACCGAACTGACGATCACCGGTAACGACGTCTACGGCAATGCGGACCACGGGATCATCTTCTCCCGTTACGTGACGAACTCGGTCGTGTCCAAGAACTACGTCCACGGCAACAAGGTCAACGGCATCATGATGGACTTCAACTCGAATCACGACGTCATCGCCGACAACGTCGTGACGGGGAACGACGAGGGCATCGTGATGTCCGGTTCCGCCCAGGACGACGTGTACGGCAACACGGTCACCGACAACCGGGTCGGCATCCGTGCATCGCACTACGGAGCGAACCTCGACGGAATCCACAACAACCAGATCACCGGCGGCAGCATCGGGATTCAGCTGTACGGGGGAGCGGCTGGGACGCAGATAACCGGGCAATGTGATAAAGGGACCCAGTTCGACGGGGATGGTCCTCGACGCCCTCGGTGCGTTGGTCAGCGACAACCGCGTCTCGGGCACGCCGACGGGGATAAAGGTGCAGACCGCGGCCACGCTGATCGGTGGGTCGCTCCAGGCTCACAACAGCGGGATCGAGGTCGGTCCGGAGGGCTTCGCCACGGTACGAGCGGTCGCCGTCGACGCGCCGACGCCCGTGTCGCGTTCTGCCGGATCGATCGTCATTCTGACGGACACCACCTTCCACTTGCCGCACACGGGGAGCTCGGTCTCGGGGTTCGAGATCGCCGGGATCCTCTTCTTGTCGTTCGCCGTGCTCTGCGAGGTTCTGTACCTGCTGCGGGGGCGCAGCGTGAAGCGCTTCGCCCTCAACTTCCAAGGCATGTCGCCGGGCGGGACGTTGGTCGAACATCGGCTCCCCCACCTCACCAGGCTGAGCGTCCAGGTTCATCGACCCTCATCCGAGAGACCGCACCGCAAGTTCAAGCGAGCGCTCGTAACAGGGGTCGCGCTCAGCTGTACCTGCCTGATCGTGGCCCTCGTCATCGGGTCGGCCCGGGCCGGCACCGCCACACCAGAGGAACCGTTCACGACCCCCGAGCTCAGCGCAGCGATCTCCCAGGCCTTCCATGGAGCCGCCTCCCCACTCACCGCGGCCCTCGACGCGGCCGTGGACCTGACGAGCGTTCCGCCCACTGTGACGCCCCCACTGTCCGAGGTCCCGTCGAACTTCCCGGCATCGACCCTGAGCTGCGAGGTGTCCGACACCGCCTCTCAGCCGAACCTGCCCTGCGACCAGTTCGGCGATCCAAACGGCAAGACCCAGGTCATGTTGGTGGGCGATTCACATGCTGCCATGTGGCTACCGGCCGTCAACGAGCTGGCCGTGCAGAACGGATGGAAACTCACCTTCCTGGCCAAGACCGGCTGCCCGATCGGCGACTATCCCAACTTCGTGTTGTCCGGCTATGCCGATCGTCCCTACACGGAGTGCAACTCGTGGCGATCGGCGGTGATCGCCCGCATCGCGGTCGTCAAACCAGCCGTGGTGATCGTCGCCTCCGAGGCGCGTTCGATCGCCGCGCAGGAGCCGAAGGGTCTCACCCAGAGCCTGCAGGCCATGCGAAAGAGCGCCGGAACGGTGATCTTCCTGGCCGATACCCCCAATCCGACGGTCGACGTGCCGGACTGCCTGGCGCAGCACCGGGCCGACGTGTCGGCCTGCAACCTGCCGCTGGCCAGCTCGGGAATTGAGTCTGCCGGGCGCATGGCGGAGATCGCCGGGGCACAGGCGGCCGGTGCGGCCGTCATCGACCCGGCCCCGTGGTTCTGTGTGGCAACGGTCTGCCCGGTGGTCGTGCAGGACACGATCGTGTACATGGATTCCAGCCACATCACGAGCAACTATGCCCTCCTGCGTGAGCCCCAGCTGGCGACCGCCGTCGACACGGCGCTGAAGGAGCACTGACGTGGATGCGATGTCGAACGGAGAGGAGGGGCGATGACCGATTTCCTGGAATACGTGGACGACGAGCTTCTCTTTGACGACGACATCCCGACCGCTGCACCGGTCGACGTCCAGGGCAACGGCGCGGTGCGGGGGCGCCACGCCCGCGACGAGCCCCTCGTCTACAACGACATCGGCACGGCGGCGCACGCCTACGTCCCGGGCAACGGTGCGACGAGGGGACGCCACGCCCGCGACGAGCCCCTCGTCTACAACGACATCGGCACGGCGGCGCACGCCTACGTCCCGGGCAACGGTGCGACGAGGGGACGCCACGCCCGCGACGAGCCCTTCGTCTACGACGAGGTCCACACGGCGGCGCGAGGCCGACACGTCCGCGACATGTCGGCCGGAGCATGGCTGGACATGGGTGGGACGGCCGCCAACGGCTCGGCCCACTCCACCGCACCTGCCCTCGACGACCCCACGGTCGGCGCGGCCAGCGGCACCGTCGTGGCCCTGCGGCCCGCCTCGATCGTCGACATCCCTCCCCTCGGACAGTTGCCGGCGATGGTCCCCCAGACCACGGACTTCCTGCGCTTCCAGTCGACCCGTAGGCTCACGTGGCGTCCGTTGCTCGTCGTCGCCGCCCTGGCGGCCGCCGCCGCGAGTGCGGGGGTGTGGCGGGTGACCGGACAGCGGCACGGCCGCACCGCGGCCGGCCCGGGTGGCAGTGAGTACATTGCCGGCGGAGTCCGTGGTGACCCTCACCGGTGGCTCGGACGACCTGGCCGCAGCTGCGCCAGGAGCTGAGCCCGAACCGGACACGGGGGCCTGATCACGTCGGTCACGGGCGGAGCCGTCGAGGTGAACGCCGACATCGTCGTCGGAGCGCGGGCGACGTTCACCGTCGCCAGAACGGCACTCCTGCTCCGCTCGGACGCGCGTACCCACGTTCGGCTCTCAGCGCAGGGCGGAGAGCTGAACCTCGTCGACGACACGATCTCGTCGTGGACCGCGACAGGGGCCGTCGACACCGACCCGCTCGGAGGTCGCGCCGACATCGTCGCCACCGGCCACGGAACGGAGCTGAACTTCTCGAACAGCGAAGTCGTCGGCCTCGGCACCGACGCCAACGACCCCGGCGTGTCGTGGAGGCTGGGCGCCTCTGGAACGGTGCAGGACTCGCACTTCTCCCACGACTGGCGTGCGGCCTACGCCTACGAGTCGGGGCCATTGACCATCGACGACTCCTCGTTCACCGACTCCGAGGAGGATGGGGCGCTCCTGCTCGACCCGGGCAGCGGCTCGTCCGTTGTGAACAGCACCTTTGCCAACAACGCCGCCTCCGGCCTGCAGGTCGACGGCACGGTCGACAGCTTGCCTATTTCGGGCGACACCGCCGACGGCAACGGCGCTGCGGGCATCTTCGCCCGTGTGGCAACCGGCGAAGTGGTCATGACCGAAGGGGAGTTCTACGACAACAAGCAGTTCGGGATCGCCGCAGACGGTGGGCGGCTGAGCATTGACGGAGCGAAGGTCTGGGCCAACGAGACGGGCGTATCCATCAGCGGCGGCGCCGACGACTCGGTGACCGGTTCCGACATGAGCGCCAACACGCAGGACGGGATGTACGTCACCGGACCCGATACGGCGGTGACGGCCACCTCCGATCGCTTCGACCACAACGCCAATTCTGGCCTCTGGGTCGCCGACGGGCAGGTCGCGGTGACCGCCGGCCTCTTCGACCAGAACGTGGACGGCATCCGGATAGCGGGGTTCTCACACTCGTTTCGGGCCATGGGGAACACCATCACCAACAGCATTAAGGACGGCGTGTCCCTCGACGTCGCCCCCGACATCGAGATCCGGGGCAACCTGATAGACGACAACGGTGCCTCGGCCATCTCCACCGACAAGGCGTACAACCTCAACCCGATACTGCGGCACAACACCATTCGCGACAACCAGACCGCCACTCGACTACGCGCGTCGGACTGATGAACCCACTTCACTTGCTGGCGCTGCTCCGCACCTTACGGCTCGGCGTGGTGCTGATCTGCTCCTTGGCCGGAGGGTGCGCCAGCTCGGCTTCCAGCGCAGCCGAATCGCCCACCGCTGCCCCATCGGCCACGCCGATCGACCTCGACCAGTGGCAGCTGAGCCTTCCGGTCGACTCGGCCGGCCACCTGTCGGGCAAGGCGGCCGTGCAGGTCCCGGCCACCCTCACCCCGCCCTGGCTGACCCAGCAGGCCGACGGCAGCCTGCTGTTCTGGGCGCCCTCCGATGGTGCCCACACTCCCCATTCGCGGCACTCGCGCACCGAGCTCCAGTCCCTGAGCGGCTTTCCGGCCGGACAAGCCGGGCACCGCTTGACGGCGTCGGTCGTGGTCGAGCAGCTGCCGACGGTCAGCCAAACAATCGTCATCGGACAGATCCACGGCGACGGGACCTACAGCGCGGCCCCGTTCGTGCTGCTGGAGATCCGGGGGAGCCACCTGGAGGTGTCGGTGGAGAACAGGCCGAAGCTGGAAGGCTCCAAGGGGCCCGCGGGTGGCGAGGTGACCACCGACTACTCGCTGCTTGGCGGCGTGGCGATCGGCCGAGAGTTCACCTACTCCCTGACCACGACGAGCGATGCCCTGACCATCAGCACCGGGTTCGGCGGTGCCACCGACCCCGACGGTTCGCCGAAGTCGGTCACCGTGGCGGTCCCCTCCGACGTGGAGGGGCGACGAGGTGCGGTTCAGCGCCGGCGCCTACGGCCAGGACGACGCGTCGTCGTCGAACAGCGGGGGCGCCAAGATCGCCTTCTATTCGCTGTCGATGAGTTGACGCTCCTGGTCACGACACCAGGCGACGGTGCGCGCTAGGCCCTCGACCAAGGAGGTCGAAGGCTGCCATCCCAGCACCTCATGGCACCGGCGGGGATCGGCCACGCGGCCGCTGGTCCCCTGGGGCCGGTCGAGCTCGTAGGTGATCTCTCGTGGCGTCCAGCCGACGCATGCGAAGGTCTCCCCGATCAGGTCGACGACGGCCGTCGCGTCGGGGGAGCCGAGGTTTATGACGGTGGACTCCCGCAGGCCGCCGGCCAGCAGGAGTCCGCTCACCACGTCGCCGACATAGGTGAACCCACGGGTCTGGGATCCGTCCCCCCACACCCGGAATGGATCTTGCCGGGCCAGGGCCCGGGCGACCAGCGAGCGCACGGCGTGTCCCTCTCCGCTCCGCTCGCCGTAGGTGTTGAAGATCCGGCACGTGACGCCGTTCATGCCGCGATGCTCGGCGAATACGGAGAGCTGGTACTCGCCCATCAGCTTCGACCACCCGTAGGGGCCGTCGGGATTCTGGCCGGCGGGACCGGGCAGACCCGCCGCATCCTCGGGCAGCCCGTCCGGCCACTGCTCGAGCGAGGCGTCGAGCGGATAGACCGAGGCCGAGCTGGCGTACACGAAGTTGGCCACTCCCGCCCTGCTGGCGGCCTCCATGGTCAGGTTGTCCAGAGCCACGTTGCCCAGGCACTCGACCGGATGGCTCGCCAGAAAGCCCCTTCCGCCGTGGACGGCGGCGAGGTGGTAGACGAGCTCCTGGTCGGCCAGCGCGTCGAAGGCGGCGTGGCGATCGGCCAGGTCGGCCCGCCAGAAGTCGATCCTGCTCTCCACCCGCTCGAGGTTTGCCAGGCTGCCCGTGCTCAGATCGTCGATCACCCGCACCACGGCGCCGGCGGCCAGCAGCGCCTCGACCAGGTGGCTACCGATGAACGATGCCCCTCCGGTCACGGCAACCGCCCGCCCCGAGAGCTCGCTCCGTGCCCGGGCGAGCAGGGCGTCGTCCAGCGCGCAAGAGATCGCAGCCGCCTGCGCATCGCTCACGGCTGGACTATACGGCGGTGACCCGGTTGGGGACCACTGCCGCCGATTTCCGGTCCTAGCACCATGTGCCACGGCGCTTCATGGCACAGGATTCTCGAGGATCTCATCCAGGTCGTCGCAGTCTGACGGCCGATGAACCCATTGGGAGAGCTTCCATTCTCCCTGCGCCGTCCGCGAGCGATCAACACCCTCTGTTGATGAGCAAGCTGTCCAGGACTCCTGCCCACTCGTGCAACACATTGTCCGAGTCGCCCAGGAGCGGTTGAGAGGCTGGGACAACGACGATCCTTCCCGAGAAGCACCGTTCCAGAAGCAAGTGAGCACGAGTCGCCTGTGAGCGTCCCGGCACGATCATGAGACTGTGCAAATGGTGCTGCGTTGCGTACTGCGCTGCGAACTGCGCCTCGCCCCTCGTGTTGTCTGCGACGTCGTCGAAACACACGACCAAGACTCCATGTACCTTCGGACACGGGGTGTCGTTGCCGTCTCCGCCGCGCGAAAAGAGAAGAATACGGGCGTACCCCTCCTCGGCCAGCGAAACGGCAACGGCTTCGCGGCCTCCTTCATTTGGCCCGTTGAGACTCAGGATCGCATCGACATGTTGGGGCGGGTCCGTCGCAGGCCACACGAACAGGACGGTCGTGAGGGCCAGAAACACGACGACGACCAGCACGGCTGCGGTCATAATCGGGTGTCGGCCGGCGAGACTCGGCCGATTACGGGTAGCCACGGTCATTTCGTGGTGGCCGGTCGAACCCTCGACGTGGCCTCGGCCTACCCCCGGACGAACGGGCGCAACATGCATCAGTACGTTGTAGGTAACGAGAGCGACGGCGAGATGCATGGTCATCAGTACGGCGACGGCATCTGCCGGCTGACCCCTCGCCAGGAGCCATAGGTCGGGGATATAGAGAACGAGCGTCACGAGGATGGCGAGCCGCAGGAAGAGCCACCGCGGCGAGGAGCTGACCCGTGTCACGACCGGCCACGCAGCACACGCAATGACGACCCCTATGACGGTGAGCTTCGCGTAGTCGGAGAACTGGAAGTGCGCGTACCCCCTCGTCGAAGGAGACAGGGCTGTACCGATGGAAACGAGTAGGGCGTCGGCGAGGAGCGATCCAGCGATTGATAGCACCGTTGCCAGGACGACCCGTACCGCCGAGGGAGGCCGGTGCGCCGGAGCCAAGTCGATCTTGGAAAATTCGAGGGCCTGCTGAATGGTCGCCTGAGGCATGCAATTCCTTTCAGCGCTCGCCTGAGATCGACGATCACCACAACGACCTGATGGCACCTGAACTGGTCTTTTCGGGTGGGCCGAGGGCACTCTATTCGAACTGGCCTGAGGTGCGGCAGCGCCTTAAGGCTGTGGCGACGCCCGGGTTGTGGTGCGCGGACGTAGTAATGAGGCGCCACTCGCGCTGCGTGATACGGGGCAGCGGATGCCAATCACGACTCTTGGGACGAACAGAGGCGGCGCGGCGCTCCGGACGCTACGGGAGGCCACCGACCGACTGGGTGGCGCGCATCGACCGCAGACGTGACCGGACCTCGGCCATCACCACCGGATCGGATTCGAAGCCCCAGAGAGCGAGGAGTTCGGACAGGATCGTCCCTAGGACCTTGTCGGGCTTGCACTGGAGACGGGAGAGATTCCAGCCTCGGAAGTGGATCTGAGACGGTTCGCGCCAACGCCCGCCGAGAGGAATAGAGGTGGGGACCCGCCCGGGGAACCCGACCGGTCCTGCGTGCGCCAGCGGCGTGGGGAACGCGATGCGCTCCTCTATCTCCATCTCCCACTCATAACGGAGGCGCCCGCGGCGGGTCCCGAAAAGACGATCGCAGGCACCGCTGGAGACGGCGATAAGGGCGACGTAGAGCGGCAGGAGCACGTCGGCCACCTCGAAGAGGGCACAGTCGGCCGATGGCGGACGGTGGAGGGAGTTGGCGGAGATGGAGAGATGGCCTCGGGCCGAGAAGGTCATCTGCAGGTCGCCAGCGCTGACCCAGAGGTAATCCTCCGGGTCGTACCCGTTGAACCCCTCCCAGGTCCGTGGCCCGTGCTCCTCCGTCATGGCAACGCGTGCGGCCAGGCGGGGGTCCAAGGGCCGTCCGGGGAGCACCTCGGCCAGGAAGGCTCGCACATGGAGCGGGTCGATGAACTGAGGGTTGGGTTTCTCCGCGCCCATGGGATGGAGGGCGATCTGCACGTCGGGATCCGGCGCGAGACCGCGTGCGACCCTCGACCACCCCAATACTCCCGGCCGCGTGACGGGTGCCCGGCTGAGCCGCCTCCAGACGCCGCCCGGTCCCTTCCGCATCAGGAGAAACAACCAGGGCTCGATGTCCCCCCGGTAGAGCCAGTACTTGCGCCGTATGAAGTCGATCGCGATCACCGGACATTTCTAGCGCTCCGTGACCGACATGGGGAAGACACCGCCGCGGAGCCCAAGCGCTCCACGCGTTACGTGGCCAGGTCGGTGAACCGGACGGCGGCTGGGAGCGTTCGGGCAAGAACCCGCAACGCTTTGTAAGGCGTGGCCTGTTACAATGCGTCTATGCCTTCGTCCGTGGTCCACGCAAAGGTTTCAAGCCGAGGTCAGACCAGCCTTCCTGCCGAACTACGGCATCGTTGGGGCATGGAGGCCGGCGGCGATGTCGCTTTCGTCGACCTCGGGGACTCGGCGCTGATTCTTCCTGGTGGAATGGATCAGGCCAAGGCCGAGCTGAAGCGCGTCCTTGCTCAACGCTACGACGCCGGGCTTGCGGCCATCGCCGATCCCGACCTCGCCGATTAGTAGTGGACGTTGTCCTCGATGATCGACTCCTGATTGAGGAACTGCTGGTTGGCCTCCATCGGCGCGGCGCGCAGCTACACACGACGTCGTACTGGTACTACCGGGCGTGCCACGCCGCGGTCGCTGGAGCCGGCGGCCACCTCTCCGGACCGTTCCGAGATCTGCCGCTCGCCAAGCAGCAACGTGCCGTCACCTCCATGCTCCAGCTTCCCGAGGAGATCGGGCTGCCTCAACCGCGGGACGTCGTTCCGATCATGGTGAGCGTGGCCGGCCGCCATCCCAGGCTCAATGTGCTCAATCTCGAGGCGGTCGCTACGGCACGCTGGCTTGGTGCGACCGTCTGGCTCTCACCCGAGGGAGCATCGGGAATGTTGCCGGATGTCCTCGGTGCAGAAGGGCTGACCTGGGAGACGATCACGCCCAGCTGAACTCCGCTACACAATGAGCACCAAACATTCGCAAGTTCGAAGGGCTACGTAAGGCCTCCTTGGAAGTGGGCCGTAGGCACTCTTACTCTCGAACCTTGCTGACGTGCGACTTCGCGTTTCGGCACGCAAAATTCGGATGATCGCTGTCAGGCGTCCTCGTACTCTCCGAGATAGCAGAGACCCACGGCGACCGAGTGCTCACAGAACGACGGAGGGCCCGTCCTCGTAGAGATCCTCGATCCTGCCGGCGAGCAGGCGTGCACGCTCGAATCGTGCCGGCTCGGCAAGACGCTGAAGTTCCTTCCTCGAGAAGAGCCGCTTCACAATGAAGTTGTCCCCTTGCGTTGGTGGCCGGCTCGCCGGAAATGTACCGGCGAGGTGAGAAACGGGGAGTGCGTCCGGGTTGCTGCGAGCTCCGAGCGGTATGCGGTGTGTCGTGGGAACCGGGATTGGGCGGCGTCTGCGGCACCATCACCGGCCGCCCAGCCCTTCGTAATGGCGATCGCCTCGGCATGGGCGACGGCTAGCCCGGCCGCCCGCGAGTACCGCCGCCGGTCCTTGTTTTCGACGATACCGGCCACCACGTTCGCCGCCAGCGTGGTCCCGGCGCCGAGATACCGCAGTCGCTTGGCCGTCGGAATCGTCATGCCGTCGAGTGCCTTCACCAGCAGGTCGCCGAGCGCCAGCTCTTGACCCGCGTCATGAGATAACTCTGGAACGCCGTCGTCGTCTTCGGAGAACCGGCACGCGAACGTTGAGGCGACATGGGCTCGGTCGATGAGCGTATCGGCGTGGTTCAAGAGTCCGGCGATCACTGATTCGGGAAACCCCTCACAGCGGGTGGCGTCGACACCGGCTGTGAGGAGGATCGGGATCAGCACCTCCGCGGCGAGCGACGCCCCAGTAGCACGATTCAGCTTGTCGGCGTCGGGGACGAGACCTTCCCGACTCACCTCCTTCATGGCGGTGTCGAGCCGACCGCCGAGGACAAGTAGCACGACTCGGAGCGGCGCAGGGATCCCGGAGCGAGGACGGCTCTTTGCCAACGCGCTGACCGTCGCCTCCTCGAGGTCTGCTTGGCGGGCGGCCTCGACGACTCTCAGCAGGCGGTCAAGAGAAGGCATGGCATCCCAAGCCTCCACCCGAGCGGTGACCTCATCCGTGTACCGGCCGGCGCGGTGCGCCATCACAGCCATTCGCTCGGCCAATGCCGCCCGTTCCGAGGTCCGACTCAGGATCCGGAGCCCTTCCTCTCCGGCGATGAGCGCCACCGCGTCGTCGCCTTGCCGCCGAGCGGCGTCGAACCAGGCGAGGAAATTCCTCCCGGCTCGCTGCCCACCGCCGCGGGCGAGCTTCGCCAGGCCCGGCAATCCTTCCAGCTGCTCGACTACCTCGAGCAGAAGCCGGTGTGCCCAGTCGCCGTAGAAGTGATGGTCCTTCTGGGCCAACGGCGCGAGCGCCGACACCCAGTCCTCGAGCAGCATCTCGCGTTCCGCCGGCGCCGCCACCCGGGCGCCCTCTACGGCGGCGTACGACACGCCATCGCCGATGAGAGCCCGACCCAGCAGCGACGCCGCGCGCCCTAGACGGTCCGAACGATGGTGGCGCTCGCCGGACTCCCCGACCGCCCGCAGATACCTGGCAGCCGCTTCCTTCATGACCTCGGTGTCGCCAGGATCGGCGGCGACCGACCAGCCGTTCTCCATGGCACCTTCGGCCACGGTGAAGAGGCGTTCGTAGGCCTGCGCCGCGGTAGACGGATCGGCATTCAAGAAGACCGCACCGGTGCGGCGCAGCAGTTCCACGAGGTTCGGGGTCCAGTCGGGCTCGCGGAACTCGTCGTCGGAGGTCCAACCGTAGTGGTCGTGGTAGGGGTCGTAGTCGTCCCAACCAGGCTCGCCGGTAGACTCGGCTTCCTCCTCAAGGAGTTCCACGTCCGCCAGCAAGGCGTCGATCGGCTCGACCGGTCGAGCCCGCCTGGCGCCGAACCGCTGCAGGAACACCGGGCGTTCCGACGGTTCGACCGACTCGGCGAAGGCCAAGACCACCTCGCGTAGCTCCCCTGCCGGCATGGTGGCGATCCGGTCCTCGACTGCGGCCAGGAACCGGCCGAGGGGCACCGTGGTACGTCGCGACCTGCCGGTCATGTAGTGGCCGCTCCAATCGATCGTCGTCTCGCCCAGGTTCGCGCTAAGCGGGGCTCGAGCGGAACTCGCGCGACGGATTCGTCGTGCGCTTGCGCAGCCGCAGGGGGGCCGACGCCATACAACCCCTCAGACCTGGGATTTTCCAATGGGCAATCGTCCCGCTCCCTGGAACCTCGCCGATCTGCGGATACGCCCCGGCCCGGCAGGCAACCGATATGCGCACTCGGGGCGCAACGCCTCGAAGACGCTCTCGGGCACGTCCCAGGGTCGCTAGGTGGGCGACACGCTGAGCGTGGCAGCCGTAGCAGAACTGCTACGATCGTTTCATGCCCGATGTCCCATCCCGTGAGCTGCGCAACGACGTCAGCGCGGTGCTCCGCCGTGTGGAAGCCGGCGAGCGCCTCCGAGTGACGGTGAGTGGCCGACCTGTGGCCGAGTTGGTGCCCTTGTCGAGGCGGGAGCAGTCCATCCCCTGGGACGTCTTCATCCGGGAACGCGAGCGGTGGAGGGCTGACGCCGGTCTGTCGAGGGAGCTCGCGGACCTGTTGCCGGGCACGACCGACGATCTCCCGATCCCATGACCGTTCGCGACGACGGCACCGTCGAACTGGCACTTGCCGATACGTCACTCTTCATCGCCGTCGAGCAGGAGCGGCCACTCTCGGGGGTCCCACCCAAGAGTGTCGCGGTGTCGGTGATCACCATCGGCGAACTCCGCCTCGGTGTCCTGGCCGCGCAGAGCGGGTCCCTACGGGCCCAGCGCCTGGAAACCCTAACCGTGGCCGAGACACTCGACCCCTTGCCAATCGACGCGAAGGCGGCCCACGCCTGGGCCGCCTTGCGCCTCGCGCTGCGTGATGCGGGCAAGCGGATGCCGATCAACGACTCGTGGATCGCCGCCACGGCCATCGCACACGACATTCCGGTCGCCTCCCAGGACGGGGACTACGACGGGGTACCAGGACTCCGGGTCATCAGGGTCTAGGTTCGGCAGCAAGGTGTCGTGGATGGTTGATAAGAACCGCCCAACACCCAACTTCCAATCCGGGCTCCGTTGCCAGAGCCCCGTCCAAGCCTGACACGCTGCCGCCCTTCAGGGCGGCAGCGCTGCTTGGTTCTGCCCTCAGGCGATCGCTGCCAGAGGAGCGTGAGCCCCCCTGGTCTGACGCGATCTCGGGTCAGCGATTTGCGTCTCGGGTCGTAGCCCCGCGACGTCCTGCTTGCTGCTCTGCGCAAGGAGGAGCCGTGCTCCCTCCCGGGCGATGTTGCGTGCTGCGTTGACATCCCGGTCGAGGGACGCACCACAGCGCTCGCACTCGAAGACCCGCGTGCTGAGGAGGAGCTTGGCTCTCACCACTCCACAGCACGAACAGGTCTTCGACGATGGGTAGAACCGATCCACCACCACAAGAGCGTTGCCACGGTCGACGCTCTTGTAGGTCAGCTGGCGGCGGAGCTCACCGAGGGATGCATCGGCCAGGGATCGCCCGAGCTGGCGCTTGCGATTCGACATGGCCGCCACGCCGAGGTCCTCGATGGCGAAGGCGTCAAGGCGGCCGACCAGAGCGTTGGTCAGATGGTGGAGGTGTAGCGCCCTGGTCTTGGCCACTTTGCCTTGCAGCCGGGCCCGTCGACGTCGCAGCTTGGCCCGGTTCTTCGATCCCTTCTGCGTTCGTGACCATGCCCGGTTCAGCTTGGCCAGCCGCTTGAGCTGGGATTCGAGGATTCTGGGGTTAGCAATGTGGCCTTCGGTGTCGGTGAGGCCGGGCACGGGTCGATCGAGGGTGGCCAGGTGGGCGAGGCCCACATCAAGGCCGACCATGTCGCCCTGACGAACCGATCGTGCGACCGGCCGGCGTGCGGGCAACCCCACTAGGTAGCGCACGGAGAACGAGACCTGCCAACGCCCGCCCCGGTAAGAGATCGTCACCTTTTGGATCCGGGCCCGGCCTTGCTCGATCAGGTTGTAGAGCCGGCGGGTGGATTCGGTTGTGTGAAGCCAGACGAGGTTGGCCGAGCGTCTCTTGAGGCCGGGATCCGACGGCGACTGGGGCAACATCAGCCGGACGTGGTGACGGTCGGGGTGCAGCGGCGCGCTTGCCTTTCATCGAGTCAGCGAAGTTCCGCAGCGCGGCCGCCGCGTCGGTGATGCCTGATCGGAATGCGTGCATGGAGACCTCTCGCCACCAGGGAGCCGCCTCCTCCTTCAAGCCGTTGAAGGCCTTACTCAAGCTGTAGGCCGACCAAGACAGCGAGGGCGTGAGGTCTGAATCGGCCACGCCGTCCGCTCGCTCCGCGGATCGGATCTTGAGGTTGTCCCGCACGGCGCCGACGGCCCAGTTGTAGGCGAAGCGTCGGGCACCGGCGTAGGAATAGGCCAGACGCTCCTGAGGGCGTGAGGGGTCGAGATTGAAGACAACCGCCCTGGTCACGTACGCGGAGGTCATGCCTCAGATCGTGCCTCAGGGGTGTGACGGAGCCCGCTTTTTATCAATCATCAACCCACCTTGCTGCCGAACCCGTCAGGGTCGTCGCCGACCGGCTGGGCCGTGCGCACCGATCGAAGACGTGACTGGACCTCGGCTATCACGACCGGATCGGACTCGAAGCCCCAGAGGGCGAGGAGCTCGGACAGGACTGTCTCGACGACCCTGTCGGGCTTGCACTGGAGACGGGAAAAATCCCAGCCTCGGAAGTGGGCCTGAGACGGTTCGCGCCAACGCCCGCCGAGGGGGATAGAGGCTGGGACGCGTCCCGGGAACCCGACCGGTCCCGCGTGCGCCAACGGCGTGGGGAACACGATGCGCCCCTCAATCCCGACGGTGATCCACAAGTAATCCTCAGGGTCGTAGCCGTTGAACCCCTCCCAGGTCCGGTGCCCCTTGCTCCTCCGTCATGGCAACGCGTGCGGCCAGACGGGGGTCCGAGCCGCTTCCAGACGCCGCGAGGTCCCTTGCGCATCAGGAGATACAACCAGAGTTCGATATCCCCCCGGTAGAGCCAGTACTTGCGCCGTATGAAGTCGATCGGGACCACAGGACAGTTCTTGCGCACCGTGACCGACATCGTCGACAGAACAACCGGTGGCTTGACCGTGCTCCGGCCGTGCACATCGTTGAAAGGCAAGCCCCATAAGGACGAACGCCCGCACAAGAGACAGACGACCGGGACCGTTCCCCCGCACCGGCACACTACGACCAAGGGATTAGAATGCCACCTATGGATGCATCCGAACGGAAGCGATTCATTGAAACTTTACGGCAGGACGAGGATTTCCGCGCGCAGGTGCGGCGAGAGCTACTCACCGACGAGCTGCTCAATTTGCCTCAAACCGTAGCGGTATTGATGGAGCACAACGCTCAGATGCAGTGCGAACTCACTGCGGTGCGCGGCGACGTGGACACTCTCGTCACAACGACCCGACAGCTTCTCGAGATCACCCAGAACCTTGCTGGCGAAATGCAGCAGGATTTTGCCGCTGTGCGGCAAGACATGACCCAGGCAAGACATCAGCCAGGTGCAGCAGGGCTTCATCGCAATCGATGCGCGATTCGATCAGGTGGTCGCGGAGATCCGCGACATCAAGGACCCACCCGCCGCATAGGGGTCGAAGAAGGAAGGCGCAGAACGACGACAAACCTCTGCGGCGCTCTTGAATATCTCCACGGGCGTGTCTGCTTCGACAGTGGTAATCGGCGAACGACCTCATCAATCTCGGGTGCGCTCTGTGAACGTGTCAGCGAGAAGCCAAGCCGGGTTTCTCCCGTAACCATAAGAGTGCAAAGCGATGGCGGGAATCGTCAATGATGTAGGCGACGAGGTAGTGGTCGCCGAAGTCGGATTCGTAAAACTCGATCCCGACTATTTCTCGACGCCCGATGCGAGGCGGTCCTGTTTCGCTCCACTGCACCAGGGTGTCGATGATCGTCGTCGTGACATCAGCGTCGAGCCCAACCAAATCAGACCGAGCGGTGCTTGTAAAGTCAATCCCCCACGTCACACGCGGTGAGCGTGAATGTCAGCAAAGAACTTCCGAAGTTCCCCTTCGTCGTCGCAACGAACCACCCGGCCGAGTCTCTCCTCTTCCTGAGCCTGGAGGATCAGGACGGCCATCTCGCCTTCGGTCAACTCGGAACTGGTTGGGTCTCGGGCCACGGCAATGACCCTAGCGCGGGAACCGGAGCAGTCCCAGGAATGGTCCGATGTCCGGTGTCGCCTGCGGAGCTCCCCGAGACATGCCTGTTCGCCACGAGTATCTACCGTGGATGACACACCCCGGGCGTACGCTCGTCCCGTGCTCTCCCTCCCCTACGCCGAGCCGGGTAGACGGCCATGCCCGGTCGTCCGGTGACCATGCAGTTCGACGAGATCGCCCACTTGCGCCGCCAACATCCGGCCTGGGGGCTCCTCTGCTCGAACAATGCCGCGCTCGTGCTCAGCTTCCTCGGCCGGGTCTTCGTCGACGCCACTGCCAGCAATCTGCCGGCATCGGTGCTCGCCGGCGAGTTGGACGAAGAGCTGTTTGCGCTCAACCAGCGGCTCGGCGATGGGACCTTCCCCAAGTCCGCCTCGGCCTACCTGGACGACTGGGCCGCCCCCGAGCGTGCCTGGCTCCGCAAGTACTACCCACCGGGCTCGGACGAGGCGCACTTCGACCTCGCACCAGCGGTCGAAAAGGCAATGCTCTGGGTCCGCGAGCTCCGCGCACGGGAATTCATCGGCACCGAGTCACGGCTGAACACCGTGTTCGAACTGCTCCGTCAGATGGTGTACGGGGCCGACACCGATCCTGAACGTCGCCTCGTCGAGCTCCGCCGGCGCCGGGCGGAGCTCGACGACGAGATCGCCCGGGCCGAGCACGGCGATATCGCCATTCTCGACTCCGTCAGCCAACGCGACCGCTACCAGCAGTTCTCGCGCACGGCTCGTGAGCTGCTGTCGGACTTCCGCGAGGTCGAGGAGAACTTCCGCCGCCTCGATCGCCGCCTACGCGAGCAGATCGCCGGCTGGACCGGCTCCAAGGGCGAACTGCTCGACGAAGCGCTGGGGAGCCGAAACGGCATCGCCGAGTCCGACCAGGGCCGCAGCTTCCAGGCGTTCTATGACTTCCTGCTCTCGCACCACAAGCAAGCCGAACTGACCGATCTCCTCGAGCGGCTACGCCAGATCCAGACCCTCGAGGACCAAGATGAGCACCTGGCCCGGATCCACTTCGATTGGATTGACGCCAGCGAGCGGACCCAGGCCACCGTCCGCCTGCTGTCGGAGCAGTTGCGACGCTTCCTCGACGACCAGGTGTGGCTCGAGAACAGACGGGTCTTCGGGCTGCTGAGAAGCATTGAAGCCAAGGCACTGCAGATCCGGGACCATCCCAACCCGACGGTGGCTATGGAGATCGACGACATCCGTGTTGCGGTCAACCTGCCGACGGAGCGACCCCTCTACCGCCGCACACTGCGTACGCCCATCGACAGCTCGTCGATGCAACGGGGCGACGATCGGTTCGATTCGTCGGCGATGCTCAGTCAGCTCTACGTCGATCGCGACGAGCTCGTGCAGAGGGTGCTGGGCTCGCTCAGCCGACGTGACCAGGTAGGTCTCGGCGAGGTCATCGCCGATGACCCGTTACAGCAGGGACTGGCCGAGCTCATCGGCTACCTCTCGCTGAAAGAGACCGGACTCTCGGTCGTTTTCGACGAGGAGCGGCGAGAACTGATCGAGTGGCGCACGGAGGGGACGACCAGGGTAGCCGAACTCCCGCAGGTCAACTTCACCCGTGATCGATCGGAGGTCTCATGACCGACACCATGCCCGGATCGCCGTCCGGCCCATCGGACCTCTCGCTCGTGGTGATCCAGCTGTTCAAGGGGCCCGTCTACCGCGACACCCACGAGAAGCTCTGGAGCCTCCTGCCGTGCCTCCGCACGCCGGTGAGCGACTACGTGTCCGTACTCGGATTGCAGGTCATCGTCGACGAGGCCGAGGGATACGCGTACCTTCGCAGCCAACCTACCGACGACGACACCCTCGAGGCCCCTCGCCTGGTGGCCCGCCGCACCCTCTCGTTCCACGTCAGCGTACTGCTGGCCCTGCTGCGCAAGCGTCTGGCCGAGTTCGACGCCAGCAGCTCCGAGGTCCGGCTCGTCCTCGACCGGGAGCAGATCGTAGAGATGCTTCGGCTCTTCCTGCCGGAGTCGACGAACGACGCTCGACTGGTGGACGCCATCGACGCCCACATCAACCGGGTGGTCGACATGGGGTTCCTCCGCCGCCTACGCGGCGAGGAGAACCTGTTCGAAGTCCGTCGGATCCTGAAGGCGTACGTCGACGGTCAATGGCTCTCGGAGTTCGACACCCGGCTCGACGAGTACCTCGAGGAACTGGCAGAGACCGGAGCCCCCGGCTGATGTGCGCCCTGTTCAACCTCATGGACGTCGATGCCATGCAGCCGGGCCGACTGCCGGGTGTCCGACTGCAGCGGCTCGAGGTGCTCAATTGGGGCACCTTCGACCAGAAGGTGTGGTCGTTCGATGTCGGCGGTCGCAACGCCTTGCTCACCGGCGACATCGGCTCGGGGAAGTCGACGCTGGTCGACGCCATCACCACGCTGCTCCTCCCGGCCCACAAGATCTCGTACAACAAGGCCGCCGGCGCCGAGACGCGTGAGCGCGATCTGCGGTCATACGTACAGGGGCACTACAAGTCCGAGCGCAACGAGACGACGGGGGTCTCCCGCCCCATCGGCCTCCGTGACACACGCCACGTCTCGGTGATCCTGGGTGTGTTCGCCAATGCGGACTTCGACACCACGGTGACTCTCGCCCAGGTGTTCCGCACCCGGGATCTCAGCCAGGGACAGCCGGAGCGGTTCTTCGTCGTCGCCGATTCCGACCTGTCGATCACGGGGGACTTCTCCGATTTCGGCACCGAAACCGCCGCCCTGAAGCGCCGGCTGCGTGAGGGTGGGGTGCGGGTCCACGACAGCTTCCCCGAGTACGGCCGGGACTTCAGGCGCCGCCTCGGCATCGAGTCCGAACAGGCCATGGAGCTCTTCCACCAGACGGTGTCGATGAAGGCCGTCGACAACCTGAACGACTTCGTCCGCAGCCACATGCTCGAGCCCTTCGACACCAAGTCGTACATCGCGTCGCTCGTCGAGCACTTCGACAATCTCACCCAGGCTCATGACGCGGTGCTCAAGGCACGGATGCAGCTCGAACTGCTGGCGCCCTTGATGGGCCACCTCGACACCTTCGACGAGCTGGACGACCAGCGCGCCCTTCTCGTCCGCCAGCAGGGAGCCCTCCCCTTCTACATTGCCGACCGCACCCGTTCTTGTCTCGAGCGAGAGCTCGATGAGCTCGACATTCGCGCCAAACTCCTGGACGAGAGGCTCGACGCGGTCGGCGCCAGCGTCAAGAGACTTCGTGACACCGAGACGCAGTTGAACGTCCAGATCGCCGGCCATGGTGGCGATCGCCTGGCCGCCATCGAAGGCGAGATCCAACGCCGCATAGAGGACAAGTCGGGCCGCCGGAAGAAGTTCGACCGCTTCAACGAGCTGCTCGCGGAGATCGGCGCCGACCAGATCACCGAGGCCGAGCAGTTCGCCGGCGCCAGAGAGCGGGCGGCGCAACGACGAGCCGAGCTGGACGATGAGCTGGCGAGCACCCAGAACCAGCTGGACGAGGTGCGGTTCGAACACAAGTCACTGCAGGACGAGGCCCAGGGGATCAACGACGAACTCCACAGCCTGGAGTCCCGGCGCAGCAACCTGCCCCGCACCAGCCTCGAGCTGCGCGAGCGACTCTGCTCCGAGCTCGCCGTCGCGTCCGACGAGCTCCCCTTTGCCGGCGAGCTGATGCAGGTCCGAGCGGATGCGGCCATGTGGGAGGGGGCGGCCGAGCGCGTGCTGCACTCGTTCGCCATGTCGTTGTTGGTCCCCGACCGGTACTACGGGGCGGTGGCCACGTGGATCAACGACCATCACCTCAACGCCCGGATCGTCTACTTCCGGGTGGCGCCCACGACGGCGCCGGCACACGCGCCGGAGCGGACGTCGACCCATCCCCTCCTGGTCGACATGGTCGACCTCAAGCCGGACACCGGGTTCGAGAGCTGGTTGACGGCGGAGCTCGGCCGGCGCGCCAACCACGCCTGCGTGGAGACCGTGGACGACTTCCGCAGGGCGAAGAAGGCAGTGACGCCTGCCGGGCAGGTCAAGGACCGGGACCGTCACGAGAAGGACGATCGTCGACCGATCGGCGACCGTCGCGGCTACGTGCTCGGGTGGACCAACCAAGCCAAGATCGACGCGCTCGTCACCTATGCGGCGGCGCTCCAGGGGCGCCTGGCTGCGGTGACGGAGGTCATCCGCGAGCTGGCGGAGCGTGAGCGGCGGGCCAGGGCCCAGCTCCACTCCCTTGCCGGTCTGAGCGAGCACTCGAGCTGGGAGGATCTGGACTGGATGAGCCTGGTGCGCGAGATTGCCGACCTCCAGGCCGAGTCCGACCGCATAGAGTCCTCGTCCGATGCGCTGACCGTGCTGACCGACGAGCTGCGGCGTGTCCGTGACCAGATTGACGACGGAGAGCGACAGCGTGAGGCGCTCCAGCGGGACCGGGGAGGTGCCGAGTCCGAGCAGCGTTCGGCCGAGGCCGAGCTGCAGCGGATCCAACGACTGCTATCGGACGCGCCTGCCTTCGAGGCTGCCCGCCAGTCCTTCGATTCGATCGAACCGCTGGTGACGTCGGAGCTCGACGGAGCGGTCCTCGGTGCCTCGGCGCTCGTTGCCGTCCTACAGGACGTCGGCGCCACGCTCGGCGCACGGCTCAGCGCGGTCATCCAACGACAGAGCAACCTCGCGCAGCAGATCGTGCGCGCCATGAGCGCCTTCCGCGAACGGTACCCACAAGAGACGGCCGAATTCGACAACACCCTGGGCTCGGCGAGGGAGTACCGGCAGCTCCACCAACGGGTGGCCACCGACGACCTGCCGCGTTTCGAACAGGAATTCAAGGACTACCTGAACCAGAACACGATCCGCGATATTGCCGGATTCTCGGCCCAGCTCAACAAGCAGGAGAAGCTCATCCGGGACCGGGTCGAGACCATCAACCGGTCATTGGTCGACATCGACTACAACGACGGCCGCTACATCCGGCTGATGCCCGACCAGACACCCAACACCGAGGTCCGCGAGTTCCGGACGGACCTCCGAGCCTGCACGGGCGGCGTGGTGGGTGGAGGCGACGACGACCAGTACTCGGAGGAGAAGTTCCTCCAGGTCAAGCGCATCATCGATCGCTTCAAGGGACGCGAGGGCGTGGTGGACCAGGATCGAAACTGGACCCGCAGGGTGACGGACGTCCGTCAGTGGTTCGTTTTCTCGGCATCCGAGCGCTGGCGATCGGACGACACCGAGTATGAGAACTACGTCGATTCGGCCGGGAAGTCGGGTGGCCAGAAGGAGAAGCTCGCCTACACCATCCTGGCGGCATCGCTGGCGTACCAGTTCAAGCTGGACTGGGGAGCGGCGCGCTCCAAGGCCTTCCGGTTCGTGGTCATTGACGAGGCGTTCGGCCGTGGCTCCGAGGTGTCGACCCGATACGCGCTCAGCCTCTTCACCCGGCTGGGCCTGCAACTGCTCATCGTGACCCCGCTCCAGAAGATCCACGTGATCGAACCCCATGTCTCGGCGG
Source organism: uncultured Acidimicrobiaceae bacterium (assembly GCA_963779735.1). Taxonomy (GTDB): domain Bacteria; phylum Actinomycetota; class Acidimicrobiia; order Acidimicrobiales; family RAAP-2; genus Bog-473. Next base: position 285,994 of record CAVZZJ010000003.1, on the reverse strand, counting down.
TCGGTTTTGTCGACAACCTCAACGGCAACTACTCACGCCTGCAGGGCTTGACGATCACCGAGTTCCGGCGCCGTCTCCACGAGCGCAGCGCCGCCGCGGCAGACGAGCCCGACACCACCGAGGGTCCAGCGGCGTGAAGCCGGCCTGGACCAACGTCAACGAGCTGGTGGCCACGCTCCGAAAGCGTTGGGACAGCGGTCGGTACGCCCGCGACTACGCCGCCGGGCTGCCGTGGATCCCGCTCGAGCTGCCCGTCAGGGCACCGACCGCAGCGGAGCTCCTCGACCGTTTCGACGAGGCGTTGCGATGGGCCGAGCAATTCCGGCGCCAGAGCAGCACGGCGGGCGGGAGGGAGCGGTTCTCCGTCGGGTACCGCACGGTCAAGGGGAGGAATCTCGGTGCCAACTCCGTGCCGGCCCGCATCCGGATCGATACCTTCGAGCAGCTCTGCTCACTCCTCAACACGACCGGGGACGTCAACGCACTCGATGCGGTCATGAAACAGACCAGCGCGGCACTTCCCGCACTGATCCCGTGGGTGACCGCCCACCCCCTGCGCGCCCTGCAGCACGCCGAACGCTGGTCCGACGTGCTGGCCACCGTGGCCTGGATCGCGGAAAACGACACGACCCAGCTCTACCTGCGCCAGATTGATGTCGAGGGTGTCGACACGAAGTTCGTGGAGCGCCACCAGAAACTGCTCGACGATCTGTTGACCGAGCTGCTCCCACCGGAGCGGATCGACTCCCGGTTCGCCACGGCCGAGTTCACCCGCAGGTTCGGGTTCCGCCCGAAGCCCGGCTACACGCGGTTCCGGCTCTTGAGTCCCCAGCCCGCATTTCCGGCGCCCCTCAGTGAGCTGAGGCTCCGCACCGACGAGTTGGCCGATGTGGAGCTCGTGATCGAGACCGTGTTCGTCGTCGAGAACGAAGTCACCTACCTCGCCTTCCCCGCCGTGCCGTGTTCGATCGTCGTGTTCGGATCGGGCTTCGGTCTCACCGCGCTCGAGGATCTCCCCTGGATGCAACGAAAGACGATCGTCTACTGGGGTGACATCGACACCCACGGATTCGACATCTTGAACCGCCTGCGATCCCGGTTCGACTCCGTGCAGTCCATGCTCATGGACGAAGAGACCCTGCTGGCCCATGCCGGTCAATGGGTAAGGGAGGCGAAGCCGACCAACCGTCCGCTGCCGCACCTCAGCGGACCCGAAGGGGCGCTCTACCGGGACCTCATTGAGGACCGGTACGGCAGAGGGGTACGGCTCGAACAGGAGCGGGTGCGCTTCTCGTTGCTGCGACGAGCGATCGGGCCGTGGACGGCCTGACGGCCGTCGCCGCTCCAGCGTCAGGTCGTGGCCATGTCGGTGAACCGGGCGGCGGCCGGTGAGAGCGAGCCGGACCGATGGACCAGCGCCAGTTCCCGCACGATCGGCGGCTCGGGGCGGGCCGTGACCGCGCCCAGGCCCGCGGCAGTGCGGGCCAGCGACTCGGGCACGAGGGCGGCGCCGGCCCCGGCGAGCACCAGGGGCAGGATGGCGTCGCGCTGGGCCGTCACCACGGCGACCGAAGGGGAACGACCGACAGCGTCCAAACCCTCCGCCAGCAGCCGGAAGGTCGAGGTGCCCTGCGGCGCCACCACGAACGGCGTCTCGTCGAGGGAGGACAGGTCGAGCGTGGCCCCGTCGGGGTGCGCCCATCCGGGCGGCAGGATGAGGACGAGGGACTGCGCACCCAGGGAGTGGGAGTCCAGGGCGTCGGGGACGTCGTGCGCCTCGGTGACCCCGAGCTCGCACCGGCCGGACACCACCAGGTCGAAGAGCTCTCCCGTGTCCTCGGGCGCGGCCAGGTCGACGCGGATGCCCGGGTGGTGGCGCCGGAACTCCCCCACCAACGGCGCCAGCGGATCCGCCGCCAGCGTGGGGAGGCTGGCCAGGGTCAGGTACCCGGCCCGGAGACCGGCGACGGCCTCCACCGCCGCCTGGCCGGTCTGCAGGTCACGCAGCACCTGGCGGGCCGGCTCCAGCAGCGCCGCCCCCGCCGCCGTCAACTGCACCTTGCGGCCGGAGCGGGCGAACAGCGCCACCCCCAGCTCGGCCTCGAGCTCCTTGATGGCCAGCGAGAGGGCGGGCTGGGAGACGTAGACGGCCTGCGCCGCGGCGGTAAACCCGCCGTGGTCGACCACGGCGACGAAGTGGCGGAGTCGTTGAGAATTCATTGGCATAGCTTATCGATCTCATCAACAATCGGTATTTTACTTGTGGTTGGCCGGCGATCAGGGTGGAGAGGTGACCCACCGCCTGCTGACCGAGCCCCGTCGCCCCCGGTCCATCCGGGAGCGCCCCAATGCGCCCTGGTTCGCCGTGGCCGCGGTCTGCATCGGGGCCCTCATGGGCCAGCTGGACGCCAGCATCGTGACGGTGGCCCTGCCCACCCTGCAGAGGTCGTTCCACTCCAGCGTGGGCTCGGTGACCTGGGTGGGGCTCAGCTACCTGGTGGTGCTGGTGGCCACCGTGCCCGCGGTGGGCCGCTTCGCCGACATGTGGGGGCGCAAGCTGCTGTACGTCTACGGGTTCGTCATCTTCATCGTCGCCTCGGCCCTGTGCGGCCTCGCCCCCGGCCTGGCCGCGCTATGCGTGTTCCGCGCCGTCCAAGCGGTGGGTGCCGCCATGCTGCAGGCCAACAGCGTCGCCATCATCGTCCTCGCCGCGCCGGGTCGCGCCTTGGGGCGCGCCATCGGTTTCCAGGGTGTGGCGCAGGCCATCGGCCTGGCCCTCGGTCCCTCCGTGGGGGGTCTCCTGCTGGCGGCCGGCGGCTGGCGGCTGATCTTCTTCGTCAATGTCCCCCTCGGGGTCCTCGGGGCGCTCGCCGCGCTCCTCCTGGTTCCCCGCAGCCGGGACCTCCAGCAGCGGGTGGCCTTTGACTGGGCGGGACTCGCCCTCTTCTTCCCCGCCATCGTGGCCATCCTCACCGCCGTCTCCTTCGGTGCCGAAGAGGGCTGGACCTCGCCGCTCATCGTGGGGCTCCTCGTCGCCAGTGCGGTGCTGGCGGGGTGCTTCGTGCGCCACGAGCGCGCCGATGCCCAGCCCATGATGGACCTGCACCTCTTCGGCGACCTTCGCTTCTCGGCCGGCATCCTCAGCGGCCTGGGCTCGTACCTGGTCATGTTCGGGGTCCTGCTGCTCGTGCCCTTCTATCTCGAGCGGGGTCTCGGATTCGGTGCGGCCCGGGTGGGACTCGAGCTCATGGTCCTGCCCCTCTTCTTCGGGCTGGTCGCCCCCTTCTCGGGCAAGCTGGCCGATCGGGCGGGCGCTCGACCGCTCACGACGAGCGGCATGGCGATGGTCGCCGGAGGCCTGGCCGTCCTCGCGCTGCTCCGACCGGACACCGTCGGGACCCTGATCCTCCTGGCCGCTATCGGCGCAGGCCTCGGCCTCTTCACACCGCCCAACAACGCCGCCATCATGGGGTCGGCCCCTCCGCAACAGGCGGGGCTGGCGTCGGGCATCTTGAACATGACCCGTGGGATGGGCACCGCGCTCGGACTGGCGCTGACCGGGCTGCTCTTCAGCGTCAGCGGCGGGGTCTCGGGCGGTCGCGCTGGGGCGGACCACGCCTTCAGCGTCACCGCCCTGGTGCTGGGGGCCATCGCGGCCGCTGCCGGCATGGTGTCCGCCCTGCGTACGGGCAGCGGGGCGGCACGGAATCGCCCTCCGGAGCTTCTATCCTCGGTGGAGGTGAACTGAACCGCGAGGGAGCACGATGAACACGACGTCGACCGCGGTGCTCCTGCTGGCCGTGTTCGGCGCCAGCCTGGTCGAGATGGTCGAGGCGCTGACGATCGTCGTGGCGGCCGGCGTCACCCGTGGTTGGCGCTCCGCGCTGGAGGGTGCGCTGGCCGCCGTCGCCGTCCTGACCGTGCTGGTGGTCGCGGTGGGTGTCCCGCTGATCCACTACATCCCGATTGACGCGCTGCGGGTGGCCGTCGGCGCCCTGCTGCTGGTGCTCGGACTCTCGTGGCTGCGCAAGTCGATCCTCCGCTCGGCCGGTCACAAGCCCCTGCACGACGAGGACGCCATCTTCGCCGCCACCACGGCCGAGCTGGCCCGGGGCGCGCCGGGCGCCGCGCCCCGCCGGGACGGGGTGGGGTTCGCCGTGGCCTTCAAGGGCGTCTTCCTCGAAGGGGCCGAGGTGGTGCTCATCGTGGTCAGTCTCGGCGCCAGCTCGCACCGCCTGGGACTGGCGGCGGGCGCGGCCGGCGGGGCGCTGCTCCTCGTCGCCGTGGTGGGCGCGCTGGTCGCCAAGCAGCTCTCACGGGTGCCGGAGAACACCATCAAGACGGTGGTCGGCGTCATGCTGACCAGCTTCGGCCTGTTCTGGGTGGGCGAGGGAGCCGGGGTGCACTGGCCGGGCAGCGACCTGGCCATCCTCGCCCTGGTGGGGCTGTTCCTCCTCGTGACGCAGGCCACGGTGTGGGCCCTGCGGGCCTGGCGACCGCCGGTCGTGCCCGGGGTGCTGGCACCGGCGGAGGCCGAGGGATGATCGCCCGGGCGCTGCGCGCCTTCGGCCGCTTCTGGTGGGAGTTCCTGGTGGGTGACACGCCCGAGCTCCTGGTTGCCGCGGCGGCGGTCGTGGTCCTGGCCGTGCTCCTGCGCCACCGAGCGCGACGTGGCCTACGTCGTGCTGCCGCTGACGGCGATCGTCCTCCTGGTGGCCAGCACGATCCGAGGGGCGAAGCGCCCCGCGGATCGAAAGGTGACGGCGCCGCCGTCCGACTCGGGCCAGTAGACCGCCGAGCCAATGCGTCACAGCGCCCGACCCACCCGGGCCAGGAGTCCGAGGAGACGGCGAAGAGGACCTCTCGGTCTGCCCCGCGCCGCCGTGTGGGGCACCGCGCTGGTGCTGGCCGGCGTCACCGTTCTGGTCGGCGTGGACGTGTTCTGGCCGTCGTCGCCCGACCTTCTCGCTCGGGGTCCGATCCTCGTCGTCGGCGACAGCCTGGTGGAGCAGGCCAACCAAGACCTGCAGACCTGGAACGTGCCCGGCGCCCCCGTCGTGGTGGAAGATGGCCCGGGTTCGGCCCCTTGTGATTGGGCCGCCGGGTACGTGGATCCCTACACGGGCCGTGAACTTCTCTTCTCCGAGTTGCTGAGCGCCGTACATCCCTCCGCGGTGGTGTTCGCCTTCACGGGGAATCCCGGACTGTCGGGACACCCCGGGTGCGTCGACGCGACCACCCACTACACCCTGGCGAGCCTGCTGGACAGCTACGAGTCGACCCTGATCCCGATGGCCGTCTATGCAGGCGAACACGGAGCGCGGGTCTGGTTCTCCGCCAGTCCACCCCGAAACCCCGCCACGCCACCCGGCTCGTACATGGGAAACGGCGGCGGCCTCGACTACGGCTTCAACGGGGCTGGCGCCCTCAATCGGCTCTACCGGTCGATGGCGGATTCGAGCCTGGGGCGGAGGCTGCACTGGACCTACAGCACCGCGGCGGCTCAGGCGGTCTCAAGCCCGGCCCTGGCGTGGAGGGCGACCCTGGCGTGTGCTCCGTGGGATCTCCCCGACTGTCGTGACGGGCAGGTGAGGGTCAGAGCGGGAGGACTCGATTCGATCCACCTCGACGACGAGGGGGCCGGCGCCATCCGCTTTGCCATGGGCCTGGTCGATCCCCCCCTCGCGGCGATGGGCATCTCATCCACGCCGTCATGGGACGGTGAGGAAGCGCACCGTGGGTGACCTCAGCCACCCTGGGTGGCGGTCGAGGGCCCACCCGCCCCGCCCCCGCCGGAGCAGACGAGCGGAGAGGACGAGGACGCCGAGCAGGATCCGCCGCCGGCGCTGCTCGGAAGCGGGGGCGCAGGCAGGGGCTGCGCGTCGAGCGGCTCGCTGGTCGTTCCGCTGGGCGTGGTGACGAGGGCGGAGGTGACGTCCTGGCTGCCCGGCCACCAGGCCACAAACCAGCCGCCCCCGGTGCTGGCCTGCACGTCGCTCCCGTCGCTGCGAACCAGCGTCACGCCCGTCACGCTGGGCTGCGTCTGGCCCTCGACCAGGGTGTAGGGGCCGTTACTGGTGGAGTCGAGGTGCGCCACGGTCATGTGGGAGATGTCGCCCGACGCGCTGCCCCCGACCATGATGGAGGAGGAGCTGGCCCCTCCGCCGGTTCCCGTCCCCGACCCCGTCACGCTCTCGCTGCCCGACGCGACGCGTCCGTTGACGCTGCTCTGGGAGAGGACGGTGAACGACGGCCCGGTGAAGCACGTCGCCGTGGAAGTGCCGTCCTGGAAGATCACCACGGTGAACGGGCCCCGCACGTCGGTGGTCACGGCGTTCCACCCGCTTACGGCCGTCGAGCCGTCCGGTCCCGGGTTGGCCGCCAGCTTGGCCTGGCAGGCGGCGTCGGCGGTGGCGGCCGCCGCCCCCGACGCGGGTACCGGCGACGCGCTCCAGCCGGCGAACGCCGGTTGTGCGCCCCCGAGCACGACGACGGAGATGACGGCCCCCGCGGTGACGACGGCGCCGCCCAGGGCGCCCACGGTGAGCCGCGGCGAGAGGCGGCCGGTGCGCGGGTTGTAGTCGACGGCCCGCAGACGGTCGCCGGCAGCGGCGGGGATCCACGCCGCCTGCCGGCAGAAGGCGGAGTGGAGCTCGGTCTCTAGGTTCTGGTTCACGTTCATTGACTCCCTATCTCGTGGTGCTTGTCTCGTGGTGCTCATCTCGTGGTGCTCATCTCGTGGTGCACTGCGGGTCGAAGGTGATGTCGTCGGTGGCCAGTAGCTGGCGCAGCCGCTCGAGGGCCCGCGAGGTGGTGCTCTTGACCGTCCCGACCGAGCACCCCATGGCCTCGGCCACCTGTGCCTCGGGGAGATCCTCGAAGTAGCGCAGGACCAGCGCAGCCCGTTGGCGGGGGGCGAGCTGGCCCAGGGCGTCGACGAGCTCGGCGGCGGTGTCGACCTCGACCAGGGCGCGGGTGGCCGCCTCATCGTGGCGGTCCTCCACCGGCCGGCGACCGCCGGGATCCAGCTCCGAACTTTGCCGGTGCCGGCCCTCGGCCCCGTCGAGGGCCAGGTTGACCAGGATCCGCCGGGCGTAGGCGTAGGGATGCTCCATGGAACGCACCCGATGCCAGCGACGAGCGACGCGCCACAGGCACTCCTGCACCAGGTCCTCGGCTGCCGCGACGTCGCGCACGACCAGGTAGGCGGTGCGCAGCAGACGCTCCGAGGAGGTCGCCACGAACCGCTCGAACTCCCCTCGCACCTGTTCGTGCCCCATGCGCTCTCAGCCTGGCCCAGGGCGGCGGTCGACGGTCATCACCCTCCTTAACCCCCCGCAGCCACGGAAAGGTTGCCTCCCGGTGCGAGAAAATCGATGGTTACCGCTTGGCGTAGTCGGCGAAGCCCTGCCAGTCGATCACCACGCACGGCTCGTCGCCCACGGTCCAGGCGTCGTGCCCGGGCGCCATGATGGCGAAGTCCCCGGGGCCGTACTCCATCTCCTCGCCGTCATCCATGACGACCTTCATCCGACCCGAGACGAAGTAGCCCATGTGGGCGGCTTGGCAGCTGTCGGTCTTGGCGATCGGCTTCACGTGCTCGGACCATCTCCATCCGGGCTGGAAGGTGGCGCGACCGACGGCCCCACCGCCGAGATTGTAGTGATCTCCTTTGCCGCTGGGGCACTGCTCTGAGACTGTGGAGCACGGAATGGTGCGTTATGCACTGGCGACGGGGGTGGCCGGCAGCCGACCCCACTCGGCCCACGAGCCGTCGTAGACACGGACGTTCTGACGGCCGAGAAGATGGGTCAGCGCGAACCAGGCCGTACTGGCCCGCCCACCGATCGTGCAGTAGGTGATCACCTCGCCGTCGCCCGACGGGTCGACCGGCGAAAAGATCTCCCTTAGGCCCGCCGCGTCGCGAAACGATCCCCTCTGATCTTGCAGGTCTTCGATCGAGAGATGCAGCGCGGTCGGGATGTGGCCGGTCCGACCCCCCGGCTCGAGACCGCCGGACGGCCAGAACCGCTCGCCCCGGAACTCCGGCTCGCTGCGGACATCGACGATGGCACAGGACGAGCGGCCGATGGCCCGCTCCACCTCGGAGCAGCGTGCACGAACCCGACCATCCTCATCAGGGAGCGGATAGCTGGAGTGAACGGGCATGTCCAGCGCCCTGGTCCAGGGCCACCCCTCGTCCCGCCATGTGGTCCGGGTGCAGTCGAGAATGCGGACGTCGGCGTGGCCGTAGAGCTTCATCAGCCAGAAGCCCATGGCCGGGGCGTACCCGTAGAACACGACGGTCGAGTCCCGGCCGATTCCGGAGCGCTCGAACAGGCACCGGAGCGCGGTCCTGTCCACCAGCCGGTAGTCGCCGTCCTTGAGATCGCGGTAGACGTTCCACAGCACCGCACCGTCAATGTGCCACTCGTCGAAGTTGGCGGCGCCGACGTCCACCTCGACCAGGCGCAGGCGGGCATCGTGGAGATGGTCCGCCAGCCACTCCGGCCCTACCAGGACGTCGACCTCGCCCTGACGCTGCTGCTTTGTCGCACTCTCTGGTGAAAACATCGGGGACCTCCTTGTTTTTTCGGTCTATTCGACCTGAATCCACCCGAGCAGGTCGTCCCGCCCGACGCTCTCCAAGAGGGCCGGGTGGTCGGTGCCCATGTGGCCGCGAATGGTGGTGATCAGTTCGTCGTCGGTGTCGCCCCGTGCCACGAAGCCGCACTCGCATCGGATGATCCTTGCCATGTCGTCCTCCCCTGCAGTTCTACGCCAACTGTGTTGACAGAATGTTGGCGTGACCTTGGCGTCGACGCCAGTGTTAAGAATCCAGCTCTGCGGCCCGACCATCATCGAACGGGACGGTGATCGCCTCGACGGTCAGCTGCCCGGCCGCCAGGGGCGGCTGCTCTTCGCCTACCTGGTGCTCAATCGCCACCGACCGACCACCCGCGGAGAACTGGTCCAAGCTGTGTGGCCGCAACGGCTGCCCTCAGCGGCCGAGGCCGGGCTCAACGCCCTGGTGTCGAAGCTCCGCAAGGTTCTCGGACCCGGTGCCCTCGAGGGCCGTTCGAACCTTCGCCTCCGATTGGCGGACGGCAGCCGGGTGGACGTGGAGGCGGCGGTCGAAGCGGTTCACCGCGCCGAGTCCCAGATCGCCCTTGGTGAGTGGAAGCGCGCCTGGGGCCCATCGCTGGTCGCGCTCTTCACCTCCGAGCGCGAACTGCTGCCCGGAGAGGACACACCGTGGGTTGACGACCAGCGCCGCCAGTTGGCCGAAGTTCGGATTCGCTCTCTCGAGGCCTACGCGGCCGCCACCTGCGGCATAGGAGGGACGGAGCTCCCGGCTGCGGTGCGGGCCGGCCGCCAGCTCGTCCGTGTCGTCCCACTTCGAGAGAGCGGCTACCAGGTGCTCATGCGAGCGCTGGCCCTCCAGGGCAACGTGGCCGAAGCGCTCCGCGTCTACACGGACTTGTGCGAGATCCTCCGCGATCAGCTCGGGGTGTCGCCCTGCACAGCCAGCCAGGCGGTGTACGACGGTCTCGTCTCCGGCTGACACACCGCCAACCCGACCCCCTCCAGAATCGATTGAGGTCGATCGCGCATGATGCGGCCGGCCGCCACGCGCGTTGACCCCTGCCGCCGACGCCACCACCGCGGTATATCCCGCGCCGCATCCCCAGCACGTTCCCAGCTGACCGACGCGTCGGCAGGAGAATACGTGAGATTTTCTCAGGAAATAACACTTTCATGACGTTTTCAACAGCAAATGCACAGCAATGTCTTAGGGAGTTCTCGGTGCTTTCACAGTGCCAACTCAGAGCAGTACGGCAGTGTGGTCGTAACGTGAACGACTCGAACGACATCATCCGCACACTCTGGTTGGTACGGCACGGAGAGAGTACGTGGAACGTCCTCGGTCTGGTCCAGGGTCAGATGAGGAGCCCATCGCTAACCGAGAACGGTCGCCGCCAGTCCGAACGCGTCGCCCAGTCCCTTCGGGGTCGTCGGTTCGAGGCCCTATACGCCAGCGACCTCGACCGGGCCCAGCAGACGGCGGCCATCGTCGCCCGCACGCTCGGCCTCCCGGTGCACTCGCACTCCTCGCTGCGCGAGCGGTGCTTCGGCGGGCACGAGGGCCTCCCGGCCACGGCCCTGGACCCGGGCGTCACCGGCATCCTCGGCGAGCGGGTGGTCGATGGACAGGCGCGACCCGACCGGGGCGAATCGCTCCACGACCTGTACGAGCGATCGGGAGCGTTCGTCGAGTGGCTCGACACCCAACCGCACGGCGGCGCAGCCGTGGTGGTGACGCACGGTGGGACCATCCGCGCCCTGCGCGCCTACTGCGCCGGCGTCGCGCTGGAGGAGATGAGGTGGGAGACGGTGGCCAACGGCAGCGTCTGGAAGGTCCGGCGTCCCGCGTCGCTCTCCGTCTCGAAGCTCTCACGATAGGTACAGGAGGTTCAGATGAAACCCACACCCCTACTGCTGCCCCAACGAACGGCCAAGCCCCGGACGAGCGGTGTGACCATGATGGTCGACGGGGGGCTGCCCACGCACTACTTCCGCGACGTCGCCGAGAGCGGAGCAGAGTTCCTCGACTTCGTGAAGTTCGGCTGGGGTACCGCACTGGTGACGAGGGATCTGCACGAGAAGCTCGCGGTCTTAGACGACGTCGGGGTGCGGTACTACTTCGGCGGGACGCTGTTCGAGAAGTTCGTGCTGCAGGACCGCTTCGACGACTTCCGCGAGCTCTGCCACGCCTACTCGGTCGACTACGTCGAGGTGTCGAACGGGACGATCGACTTGACCAACGGCGAGAAGGCCGGCTTCATACGCAAGCTGTCCGGCGAGTTCCAGGTCATCTCCGAGGTGGGCTTCAAGGACGCCGAGCGTTCGGAGAACCTGCCACCGAGCCGTTGGATCGACTACGTCGGCGAAGACCTCGACGCCGGCGCCTCGTTGGTCACCCTGGAGGCCCGGGAGAGTGGCCGCTCGGGCATCTGCCGACCCAACGGCGAGCTGCGCTTCGGTCTCATCGAAGAGCTCTTGGCCAGCGGCCTGCGTCCCGAGTCCTTGCTCTTCGAGGCACCCTCCACCGAGCTCCAGAACTACTTCGTCAAGCGGGTCGGCCCGAACGTCAACCTGGGCAACGTCGCCGCCACCGCCCTGCTCGGGCTCGAGACCATCCGACTCGGGCTACGGGCCGACACGCTCACCTGCTTCGAGGTGGGCGCGGCGTGAGGGAGGTCCGGGACGTCTTCCATCTGGCGATCCCCGCCTACAACCTGGCCGACACCGAGGAGTTCTACGTGGGCCGGCTCGGGTGCAAGCTGGCCCGGCGCTACAGCGATCGCCTCACGCTCGACTTCTTCGGTGATCAGCTGGTGTGCCACCTGAGCGACCCGCCCAAAGGCGCGACCGGGGCCCTGGCGCTCTACCCCCGCCACTTCGGCGTGACGTTCCGTGAGGCGGAGGACTTCGACGCGATCCACCGCCTGTGCCTCGGGCGCAAGATCGACTTCTTCTCGGACATCACCAGCCGGTTCGAAGGCATGGCCGAGGTCCACCGGACCTTCGTCGTGCGCGACCCCTCGGACAACCTGATCGAGTTCAAGCACTACGCCGACCACCGGATGATGTACTGAGATGTCGGTCGTCGCCCCCGAGCGGGCGCTGGCCCCGTCCAGCACCGCCGCGGGAACCCGCCTGATCGACCTCATCCGCCAGCGGTCCGTCTCCCGTGGCGCAGCGCTCTACCTTGAGCAGGCGCGCCGGGACCGGGGACTGTCGTTCCGCGACCTCGAGCGCGCCGTCGACCGCTGGGCCATCCTGCTCGAAGGGGCGGGCGTCGCCCCCGGAGCCACCGTGGCGTTGGTGATCGCAGATCCGCTCGACCTCTCGGTGGCCTACCTGGGCACCATCGCCTCGGGCCGCTGGGCGGCGCCGCTCGACCCGGCCACCCCGACCGATGGGGCGGCAGGCCTGGGGGCCGCCGTCGGGCGCGTCCGGCCCGACCTGGTGATCGCCGACATCCCCGACCCGGGAGGGCTCGGCGTGAGCTGGGCGCAGCTGGCCGACGACTCGTCGTTCGATTTGGGCGGGGTCACCCGGCCCGGAGCGACGGTCCCCACAAAGGGGGTCTCGGGCGGGGCGCTGCTCGCCTCGTCGGGGACGACAGGGGCTCCCAAGGTGATACCGCTGCACCAACACCAGCTGCTGCGGGCGGCCGGCAACGTCTCGGGACACCACGAGCTCACGCCCGAGGACCGGGGGTTCAACCCGCTCCCGCTCTTCCACGTCAACGCCGAGGTGGTCGGGCTGCTCGCCTCGCTGGTGGCCGGATCGTCCCTCGTCCTCGACGACCGGTTCCACCGGACGGGCTTCTGGGGCCTGATGGCGGAGCGGCGCATCACCTGGCTCAACGCGGTGCCGGCCATCATCTCCCGGCTGGCCGAGCCGCGGGCGGGCGAGGCCGTCCCCCCGGGCATCCGCTTCATCCGCTCGGCCTCGGCCCCGCTGGCGACGGCCACGGCGGCCCGGTTCGAGGCCAATACCGGCATAGGAGTGCTCGAGACCTACGGCATGACCGAGGCGGCCAGCCAGATCACCGCCAATCCGTTGAGGGGGAGACGCAGAGAGGGGTCGGTCGGGCTGCCCGTCGGCGTGGACCTGCGGATCGTGGCCGACGGGTCGACGTCGGCCACGCCCATGGTCGGTGCCATCGGTCACGTGGAGATCCGTGGCCCCTCGGTGATCACCGCCTACGGCGGGGGCCAGCATCGGGACCGTTTCGACGACCACGGTTGGCTCCGCACGGGTGACCTCGGCCACCTCGACCACGACGGGTACCTCTACCTCGACGCCCGCAGCGACGACGTGATCAACCGCGGCGGCGAGAAGGTCTTCCCCCGCGAGATCGAAGAGGTGGTGGCCGAGGAACACGCCGTGGCCGCCGTGGCGGTGGTCGCCACGCCCGACCCCGAGCTGGGCCAGCTCCCGGTGGCCTACCTGGTGGTGCGCGGCGTCGGTGACCGGTCCAACCCCGACGTCGTCCGGGCGGCGCTGGCCCGGGTCCGGCGGCGGATCGACGCCAGCCTGGTACGGAGCAAGCGGCCGGTCTCCCTCAACGTGGTAGCGCAGCTGCCGAGCGGCGCCACGGGCAAGGTGCGGCGGAGCGAGCTGTCCCCGGCCACCGTTTCGGTCCTCTACCGCCTCGACTGCCGGTGAGCATGGACGCGTCGCCGCTCTCGCCGGACGAGCCGGCGGACGAGCCGCCACGCGGCACCCGCAAGCGGCTGGAGCACATTGATGCCATGAGGCCGATCAAGCAGGCCGGCGTGGTCTCCACCCACACCCTCTTGGCCTTTGCGCCCATCGGGGCGGGACTGGCCGTCGGGGCGTCGTTGCAGCTCTTGCACGTGACCCGCGAGGCCTTCCTGTTCGTGTCGGCCTGCATGCTGGCCTACAGCTTCCGCGACACCCTCCGGGTCGACGTGCGCACCTTTTGGCCCCGCCGCTTCGCCCTGGTCGGCGTGCCCTACCTGTGCTGGACGGTGATCTACTTCCTCTTCACCGCCCCCACCATCTCCGAGTCCCCCTCGGCGCGGGTGGGCCATCTGCTCTACCTGTTCGCCACGGGCTACTACCAGCTCTACTACCTGGTCGTCCTGCTCGAGTTCTACGCGCTCTTCCCCCTCCTGCTCGTGCTGTTGCGCCGGACAGTGGGGCACCACGGCACGGTGCTGGCGGTGAGCGGGGCGGTCCAGGTCCTCTACGTCTCCCTCATGCACTGGGGGGTGTTCCCCGCCTTCATGGAGGGCTTCTGGGCGACCCGCGAGGTCACCTCCTACCAGTTCTACCTCGTCGCCGGCATGGTGGTCGCCCTCCACCTCGACGACGTGCACCGCTGGCTCTGCACCCACGTGCGACTGGTGGTGGGCCTCACCTTCGCCGCCGCCGGCGTCGCCGAAGGGTGGTACTACCTCTCGGCCGACCACGTCGTGTCCTGGTTGGGCTCGAGCGCCGATCCGTTCCAGCCGATCGTCATCCCCTTCAACATCGGCGCCATCGCCTGCATCTACCTGATCGGCGTGGCCCTGGTCGACCGGCGCCGCACGGCGCGCACCCGGGCCGCCGTCAAGTCCGGCTCGGACGACTCCTACGGGGTCTACCTGGCCCAGATGATCTTCATCACCGCCCTGACCTGGTTGGGCTGGTCGCACCTGAACGCGCTCGTACCCTGGCCGATCCTGTGCATCGTCACCGTGGCCCTGGTCTTCTTGGCCTGCGTGGGCCTGACCGAGCTCTTGGCCCGGACGGCGCTGGCCAAGCCACTGACCGGGCGCAGCCGCGTGCCCCGGCGTCCACCAGCGGCCCGCGCCCCGGCCGGACCGCTCCCCGCCGAGGCGCTCAGCGGCCGGCGATGACGGCGGCGGCGGCCCGGGCGATGGCCCGGTAGCCGGCGTCGTTGGGGTGCTTGTTGGGGCCCAACGGTGGCCGGGCACAGACCCAGGTCAGCGCGCAGGTCTGCGCCACGTCGCGCGGGACCGGGCCCACCCCCGGCACGTCGGTGGTCTCGGTGCTCGAGAGGTCGAAGGCCGCCGCCACGTCGGCCATGGGGACACCGGCGGCGGCGTAGACCGAGCGCAGCGCGTCGTTGAGCCGGGCGATCACCCCGAGGCTGGCCGAGGCGAAGGCGGGCCCCGACGGGCCGTCGAGGTAGTCCCCGAGGTAGGGGTCGTAGTGGCCGAGGCCGACGATCTGCAGCCCGGGCCCGCCCGCCGCCCGCAGCTGACCCAGGATCAGCGGGAGCTGGTCGTGCACCGTGGCGATGGCCTGCGTGGCGCAGGCCTGGTCGACCACCTCGTGGCGCAGGCACGGCTCGACGTCGTTGAACCCGATGTCCAGGGTCACCAGCACGGTGGAGGGGTGGGCACGGAGGAACGACACGGCGTCGGCGAGCTGGGATCCCCCAAGGTACGCGCAGCTGCCCCCGCCCCCCAGCATCGTCGCGGTGGTGGCGCCGGGGCACCCCAGCTGGACCAGGCCGAGGCCGCTCCAGCGGGCGCGTTCGGCGCCGTAGAGGTCGTTGGCGTACCCCCGGTCGGTGCGCTGGCCCTTGGGGCTGGCCGCCGTGGGCTGGAACCCGACCGAGCCGGACCCGCCGAGCGCGAGGTAGTACTGGGGGGCCGGGCCGCTGGCGGCGGCGGACGACGAGGCGCCGGCCAGCCCGACGAGCACGCCCGCGGCACAGGCCGCGGCGAGCGCCATCGTTCGCCATCGCGATAGGAGCACCGTCGTCTGTCTCATGGCGAGGAAGGCCCACCTGCGCCCATCGGCGCCGGAGCGGGCCGTGAGCAGTGTAGATGAGTCCCCACCGACGAGAGCCGCGCCGGCACAACGGCGACGAACGACCTCCCGTTGCCGCCCGAGACGGGGACTACGACGGCGGAGCGGGACGCCCGGTCATCGGGGTCGGACTGGTCGGACTGGTCGGGGTCGGACTACTCCCACTCAATCGTGCCCGGCGGCTTGGAGGTGATGTCCAGCGCCACCCGGGTCACGTGGTCGACCTCGTTGGTGATGCGCGTCGAAATGCGCTCGAGGACCGGCGCCGGCAGGCGGGCCCAGTCGGCCGTCATGGCGTCCTCGCTGGTCACCGGGCGCAGGATCACCGGGTGGCCGTAGGTCCGCCCGTCGCCCTGGACGCCGACCGAGCGGACGTCGGCCAGGAGCACCACGGGGAACTGCCAGATGTCGCGCTGCAGCCCGGCCGCCACGATCTCCTCGTTGGCGATGGCGTCGGCCGCCCGCAGGATGGCCAGGTTCTTCTTGGTCACCTTGCCCACAATGCGGATGGCCAGGCCCGGTCCGGGGAAGGGGTGGCGCCACACGATCTCGTCGGGCAGGCCGAGCTCGGCCCCGATGGCCCGCACCTCGTCCTTGAACAGCGTCCGCAGGGGCTCGACGAGCGAGAACTGCAGATCGTCGGGGAGGCCGCCCACGTTGTGGTGGCTCTTGATGTTCTGCGCCCCCTCTCCCCCACCCGACTCGACGACGTCGGGGTAGAGGGTGCCCTGGACGAGGAAGCCGATCGGGTCGTCGTGGCTCTTGTGGGCCATGATCTCCTCGGCGGCGTCCTCGAAGGTGCGGATGAACTCGCGGCCGATCCTCTTGCGCTTCTCCTCGGGGTCGCGCACACCGCGCAGGGCCTTGAGGAACCGCTTCTGGGCCGGCACGACGTGCAGCGACACGCCGGTGGCCTTCACGAAGTCGATCTCCACCTGCTCGGCCTCGCCCTGGCGCAGCAGGCCGTGGTCGACGAAGACGCAGGTGAGCTGGTCCCCCACGGCGCGGTGCACCAGGGCGGCGGCCACGGCGGAGTCCACGCCGCCCGAGAGCCCGCAGATGACCGGGTGGGCACCCACCTGGAGCCGGATCTTCCCCACGGCCTCGTCAATGATGCCCTGGGGGGTCCAGTTGGCCGGGATGTCGGCCCACTCGTGGAGGAACTGCTCCAAGAACTCCTGCCCCCCCTCGGTGTGGGCCACCTCGGGATGCCACTGGACGCCGTAGAGCGCCCTCTCCTCGTCCTCGAACGCCGCCACGACGGCGCCCGGGGTGTGGGCGGTGGGCCGGAATCCCTCGGGGGCCTCGACGACCGAGTCGTGGTGCGACATCCACACCGAGGCGGTGCCCACGCTGCCGGTGAACATCTGCGAGGTGGCGTCGAGCGTCGCCTGGGAGCGCCCTGACTCCTCGTGCGCCGTCCGCTTGACGCTCCCGCCCAGCGCCAGGGCCATGGCCTGGAAGCCGTAGCAGATGCCCAGGATCGGCACGCCGGCGGCGAAGAGCGAGGGATCGACGGCGGGCGCGCCCGGGGCGTAGACGCTGGCCGGCCCGCCGGAGAGGACGATGGCCACCGGGTGCTTGTCCAGCATGTCGGCGGCGGGCATGGTGTGCGGGACGATCTCGCTGTAGACCCGGGCCTCGCGCACCCGGCGGGCGATGAGCTGCGCGTATTGGGCGCCGTAGTCCACCACCAGGACCGGCCGGGGGGGGCCCACGGGCTCAGCCACCGTGCCTGCCCCGAACCGCCAGCTTCATCTCGGAAGATTACACCGGTGTACCTACCGGTTCGGCGTTATCCGACCTGAGACGGCGCCCTCGGCGCCGCCGGCCGCTGCAGCCAGGTCTCGAGGCAGCTCATGGAGCAGAAGAGTACCTCTGCGCCCATCTCGTCGGCCGCCGTCTCCTGGGCCGTCGCCTCGGAGAGCGGGAGGCCGCAGATGGGATCACGCGACCGGACCGCGATGGCGTCGGGCATGCCAATGCTCCAGGCCAAGACGGTGTGCTCCACGCCGCGCAGCGCCACCTCGCGCTGGGAGAGGGCGAGGCCCCACGGAGGCAGATCGCTCATCACCGAGCTGTCGGCCAGCGCCTCGCCCTCCTCGGCCAGGTCGCACAGCCGGGCGGCCACGTTGACGCAGTGCCCGATGTAGTCGTCGCCCTCCATCAAGATGACGTCACCCGAGGTGACGCCGGACCGGATGGGGATCTTCTGCGCCGGGCCGGGGACGACGCCCACCACGTAGTGCAGCTCGAGGATGGTGGACAGCAGCGGTTGCGTCTCGACACCGACCAGCATGGCCCCGTCGCCCAGCCACTTGGCGATGCGCACGCCGCGCCGGCCGCAGATCTCGCGCAGCAGCGAGCGGAAGGCGGCCAGGACCTCGACGGCGCGCTCGTCCCCCTCGTGCTCGGTCAGGGCGGTGAAGCCGAGGATGTCGACGAAGGCGAAACTACGGTGGACCCGCACGGATGGATCGTGCCACGTTTTGGGTCAGCGGACCGACATGGCGGGCCCCGGTCCCTGGCGATGCTCGCGCCGCCAGACCAGGCGGAGCGCCGACCACGTCTCGTCCACGGCACAGACCTTGTTGTCCACCAGTCCGCGCGAGAGCGCCGCCTCGCGCACGGCGCCGTCGCTGAGGTCGGTGGCCGTCCCCGAGGCCTTCTTCGGCCAGGCCACCCACAGGCCGCCCGAGGGAAAGATCAGCGCGCCGAGGTCGTCCACGCGCCGGTCGAGCATGGCCCGCCGGGTGAAGAAGGCGAGGACCACGTCGGCGTGGCCCCGGGCCTGGCGCTTGAGCGCTACCCCGGGTGGCAGGTCGCACCGCCAGCCCTCGGGGGCACCGATCAGGGCCAGCGTGGATCCCGCCTTGATGCCGAGCTTGGTCGCCAACGGGGTCCCCGAGTAGCCCACCATCGCCCGCAGTATGGCACCGTCGAGATAGTGATTTGGCAAACAACGAGGATGCCTCTCGTGACTAACGGCAACGGCGAGGAGGCCGCCAGGCCGTTCTGCGTCACCGCAAACAGCGTCTCCCGAGGGCACAGACGGCGAATGGTGACCTAGCGTTTGGGTCCGATGAGGGTGGAGCCAGCGGGAGGGGACCGGCGCAGATTGGGGGACCGGCTCCCGCTCGGGCAAAGGCACCCGCCCACGTCGCCAAACGAGCCCTCGTCGCCCAAGGGTCCGGTCACCCGGGCTCCACCGACGTCGTCCCGAGCGATGGAGGCCTCGGCGTCCAATCACCTGCCGACCCCGAACCCGACAACATCGGCTCCACCCGAGCCGAGCCGGGCCGGGCCGGGCGAGCCGGGCCGGGCCGGGCCGGGCGTGTCGCGCCGGGTGGCCGTCGCCCTCGCTGTCCTCCTCCTCGCCGTCCTCGGTCTTTCCGCCGCCCTCGTCGTCACCAACCTCCGGATCTCCGGTCGGCCAGATCTCACCAGCAATCAGGTCAACGCCATCTCCCGCAAGCAGGCCAGCACCGCGGTCTCGCAGCTACAGTCCCAGCCGCCCGCCGCGGTTCCCGCGTACCAGTCGGTGGAGGCCGCGTTCGTGGTGGTCCAGTCCAAGGGGGGCGCCGCGGGCACCGGCGAGCTCGGCAGCGGGGTGATCATCGACTCGCAGGGTGACATCTTGACCGCGCTTCACGTCGTGCGGGGCGCGTCGACCATCGAAGTCACCTTCGCCGACGGGACGACGGCCGCGGCGTCCGTCGCCTCGTCGGACGCGAGCCACGACATCGCTGTGTTGACACCGTCGACCCTTCCGGCCGTCGTGTTGCCAGCCGTGCTAGGCAACGCACCGCAGATCGGCGACGAGGTGTTCGTGGTGGGCAACCCGCTCGGCCTGGCTGCGTCCTTGTCGGCCGGGGTGGTCTCGGGGTTGAACCGAGCATTTACGCCTGCCGACGGGCCGTCGCTGTCTGGAATGATCCAGTTCGATGCGGCGGTGAATCCGGGGAGCTCCGGCGGCCCCCTCCTCAATGCGAAAGGTCAAGTGATCGGGATCGTGATCGGTCTTGCCAACCCAGCAGGGAACGACGAATTCGCCGGCATCGGCTTTGCCGTGCCGATCGCGACCGCCGGTGCCGCCGCAGGAGCTCCGTCAAAATGAGCGCGTCGTACGACGGCGACGCCGCAGCTTCGGCCAAGGCGATCGAGGCGCTCGAGGAGGTGCTGTACCGCGTCAAGCGGGTCATCGTCGGCCAGGATGCCCTGCTCGAGCGAATGGTCGTCGCACTGGTGGCCCGCGGCCATGTGCTCGTCGAGGGCGTGCCCGGGTTGGCGAAAACCCTCGCGGTAAAGGCGTTCGCCGGCGCGCTCGGCGTCGAGTTCCAGCGGATCCAGTTCACGCCCGACCTCGTGCCGGCCGACATCGTCGGCACGAGGATCTACAACCAGAAGCTGGGCGAGTTCGACGTGTCGCTCGGCCCGATCTTCGCCAACCTGGTGCTCGCCGACGAGGTCAACCGCGCGCCGGCCAAGGTGCAGAGCGCTCTCCTCGAGGCCATGCAAGAGCGCCAGGTGACTATCGGCCGCGAGACCCACGCGCTCCCTGACCCGTTCCTCGTGATGGCCACCCAGAACCCGATCGAATCGGACGGGACCTACCCCCTGCCAGAGGCGCAGGTCGACCGGTTCATGCTCAAGGTGCTCGTCGACTACCCGAGCGCGACCGAGGAGTTCGTCATTGTGGAGCGGATGGTCGCCGGCCTCGAGACGGTGCGCGAGGCCATGAGTGTCCAGCAGCTCCGCCAGCTCCAGCAGGCGGTCCGGACCGTGTACGTCGATCCGTCGCTGATCGAGCACGCTGTCGCGCTGGCGTCGGCCACCCGTAACCCCGAGACGGCGGGCTTGCCAGAGCTCTCGCCCTACATCACGTTCGGCGTGAGCCCCCGGGCGTCAATCAACATGGTGATCGCGGCGCAGGCGCTGGCGCTCGTGCGGGGCCGGCAGTACGTGTTGCCCGAGGACCTGCGCACGATCGCGCCGGACGTGCTCCGGCACCGACTGGTCCTGTCGTACGAGGCGTTGGCCGACGACGTGACCGCGCAGTACGTCATCGACGCGGTGCTGGGCGCGATCCCGGTCCCCGACGTCATCCTGCGATCCGGCAGCGGCTAGTCCGGGGGAGACGCTATGGATCCCACCGACCTCTTGACGCCCGAGGGGATCCTGCGCCGTCTGCACTGGCAGGTCATCCGACGGCTCGACGGGCGCCTCCAGGGCGACTACCGGACCCAGCTCCGCGGCGACGGCACCGACTTTCTCGACCTGCGGGCGTACGAGTGGGGCGACGATGTCCGCCACATCGACTGGAACGCCACGGCACGGATGGACGAGCTGCTCGTCCGGGACTTCATGGAGGACCGCGAGCTGACCGCGTGGCTCCTCCTCGACCGCTCCCGGTCGATGGCGTTCGGCCCGGCCGGACGGACCAAGGAGCACGTGCTGTGCGAGCTCGCGGCCATCTTCGGCCAGTTGCTCGTCCGGAACGGCAATCGGGTGGGGGCCATCATCTTCGACGGGGAGCGCCACTGGATACTCCCGCCACAGCAAGGCCGGAACCACGTCCTCGTGCTGATGCATCAACTGCTTCGACCGGTCGAGGCCGCGGCGTCGACCGACCTCGCCAAGCTCTTCCGGACGGCCGAACAACTCGTGCGCCGCCGCTCGCTGGTGGTCGTGATCTCCGATTTCGTCAGTGAGCCGGGCTGGGAACGACCGCTCCTCCGCCTCACCCGGCGACACGAGGTCGTCGCGGTCCGGATGGTGGATCCGCGCGAGCACGAGCTCCCCGCTGCCGGCTTGCTGTACGTGCAGGACGCCGAATCAGGGGAGATGCTGCTCGTCGACTCGAGCGATCCGGAATTCCGTCGACGTCTGCACGCGTTGGCTGACGAGCAGGACGACACCATCCGCCAGTCGGTCGCTCGGGCCCGAACCGATCTCCACGTCGTGTCGACCGAGGACGATCTGTTGAGCGTGTTCGTGCGGATGGCGGCAAGTCGGCGAAAGGGGCGCAGATGACCTTCGCCACGCCGGAATGGCTCTGGGCGCTGCTGGTCGTGCCGGCCGCGGTGGCACTCTACGTTGCAGCACGCCGCAGACGTGCCCGACGGACCGAGGAACTTGCGGCGCAGGGGCTCGTCGCCAGCAGCCCAGGTCGGCGACTGGGCTGGCGCCGGAACCTGCCGTTTATGTTGTTCGCAGCCGCGCTGGCCCTTCTGGCCGTGGCGACCGCACGACCGATGGCGACCGTCACGACGCCGCGGCTCGAGTCCACGGTCATCCTCGCCATGGACGTCTCCAACAGCATGGGAGCCAAGGACGTCAAGCCCACCCGCATCGGAGCGGCCGAGCGGGCTGCCCGCGACTTCGTCGGAGATCAGCCGTCGTCGGTCAAGATCGGCTTGGTGGCCTTCGGCCCCAGTGCGGTCATCGTGCAGACCCCCACCTTCGATCATCCCACCGTCCTGCGGGCTATCAACGACCTGTCCCTGGGCGGCGGCACCTCATTGGCGACCGGCATCCTCACCTCGCTCGACGCACTCGCCGGCAAGACGCTAAAGGTGAACGACACGGAGCTCAACGAGGACAACTCGAACGAGGTCAACATCGGTTACTTCGGGGGAGCGACCATCGTGTTGATCTCCGACGGCGAGGACACGAGTCAGATCAACCCGGTGACGATGGCCCGGCTGGCGTCGAGCGCGGGGGTGCGTATCCAGACGATTGGCGTCGGCACCGTCGCCGGCACCACGGTTCAGATCGGGGGATTCAGCGTCGCCACCGCGCTCGATCCGCAGACGCTCGAGGACGTCGCCAAAGTCACGAACGGGACCTACCACCAAGTCGACGACAGTGCCGCGGTGCGTGCCGTGTCACAAACGATCGATCTGCATTTCACGGTGGTGAGTGAGTACATTGAGATCTCCGCCATCTTCGCCGCAGCGGCCATGCTCCTCCTCGTCGTCGGTGCGCTGCTCTCGGTGTTGTGGTTCGGGCGGGTGATGTGACGTGAGCTTTGCCTGGCCCTTGGCGCTGCTCCTTGTGCTCGCCGTCCCTCTCGTGCTGGGTATGTACGTCGCCGCACTGCGCCGGCGACGCCGCCAGGCGATCTCGTACTCGAGCGTCGCGCTGTTGCGCGCGGCCGTTCCCCCACGGACCCGCTGGCTCCGGCACGTGCCCGTGGCCGCGCTGCTCGCCGCCATCGGCGTGCTGGCGATCGCGTCGGCGCGACCCGAGCTCACCACGGTCGTGCCGGCCCAGAAGACATCGATCATCCTCGCGCTCGACGAGTCGGGCTCGATGTGCTCCACCGACCTGCTGCCCGACCGTCTGGCCGTGGCCCAGCGGGGGGCGCTCCAGTTCGTCAACTCCGAGCCGAGCGGCACCCAGATCGGTCTGGTGTTGTTCAACGTGTTCGCCGAGCTCGCCGTCCCTCCGACGACCGATCGCGGCGCCCTAGATGACGCGCTCGACCACCTGACGACGGGCCCGGGCACTGCCATTGGCGCAGCAATCTTGCAATCGCTCGACGCCATCGCCCAGGTCGACCCCCAGGTCAAGCCAGTCGCCAACTCGGTGCTGGGCGCTGAGGCCACCCCGTCCCAGCTCGGGGCAGCGAGCGGATCCGGCGGCTCGACCAGCGGCACGACGGACACCGCAGCGAAGCGGGGATCCGAAGGTTATGTCCCAGACATCATCGTGTTGCTGACCGACGGGGCCAACAACCGGGGGATCACCCCGCTGCAGGCCGTACCGTACGCGGTCGCCCGACGGGTCCGCATCTACACGATCGGCTACGGCACGACGAACCCGGGCCCGCTCGAGTGCACTCCCCAGCAGCAGGGTGGCTTCGGAGGCGGTGGCGGTGGCTTCGGTGGCGGTGGCGGTGGCGGTGGCGGTGGCGGTGGCTTCGGTGGCGGTGGCTTCGGGAGCGGCAGCTTCGGCGGCGGAGGCTTCGGCGGGGGTTCGGGTAACCCCTTGGTGGCCGACCTGCCGCCGCTGAAAGAGGTCTCGCGCCTGACCGGCGGCAAGAGCTACACCGCCAGAACCGCCTCGCAGCTCTCGCGGGTGTTCGCCGACCTGTCCAAGGAGGTGAGCGTCCAAAAGGAGCACGACGAGGTGACGGCCGAGTTCGCCATCATCGGGGCGTTGCTGGCCCTGGCGGCGTTCGCGGCCTCCATCCGCTGGGGTGCTCACCCCTAGTTTCTTCGAAGGCCGGGCTTCATCATCGTCGGTCTGCCCGACGCTGCCGTGCGATCGGTGGTGGCTACCTTCGCCGTAGGGTCGGACTCCGTGCAGCGGTGCACCGCTCGAGCAAAGGTGGTTTCCCCATGACGACAGTGCAGGACCTCATCGGCATCGCCGGCCAGGAGAGCTACCTGGCGGTCGTCTCGACCCTCCGGGCCGATGCGACGATCCAGTCGTCGCTGGTCAACGTGGGCGTGCTCCCCCACCCGCTCGGCGGGACCGAGGTGATCGGCTTCGTGACCTACGGCAAGGCCAAGTTGGTCAACCTGCGCACTCGCCCCCAGGTCACCGTGACCGCCCACTCGGGGTGGGCCTGGGCCGCGGCCGAGGGACGGGCCGAGCTGTTCGGCCCCGACGACGCCCATCCCGACATGGACGCCGAGAGCCTTCGCCTCCTGCTCCGCCAGGTGTTCAGCGCGGCGGGCGGCTCGCACGACGACTGGGAGGCCTACGACCGCACCATGGTGCAGCAGCGTCGCACCGCCGTGCTGATCACCCCGACGCGCCTCTACAGCAACTGAGGGTACGATAGGAAGGTATCTCCGCTTTACAAGTAGTAATCTATGTATTAACTCCATATATACCTTTAAATCAGAAGATCTTGCGTATTGGTGCTGATATCTTGTAGGAAGCTCTTACACATATAATTCTATGTGTAGCGTGTGCTTTGAGTGGTAAACTACAGAATCATGGATGTTACCCGCAATTACAGGACAATCGACGAGTGGGAGACGCTGATCGGCGAGCAGGTCCGGGCGGCCCGGATCGCCGGGGAGCTCGACCAGGAGCACCTGGCGGCGCTGGCCGACGTGTCGGTGGGCGCCCTCTCCAACCTCGAGCGCGGCAAGGGGTCGTCGCTCAAGACCCTGGTGGCCGTGGTCCGGGCGCTGGGTCGGACGGAGTGGCTCGAGGCGCTGGCGCCGCCGGTGACCGTCTCCCCCATGCAGATGTTGCGGGCCAAGCGCAGGTCGCCACGGGCCCGGGTGCGGGTGCGCAGCAGTGATCCGCCGGCGGGGCGGCGTCGCTGATGCCCTACCGGCCGGTCGACGTGGTCGAGGTCCGGGCCTGGGGTTCGCGGGTGGGGGCCGTGGCGCTGGACGAGCGGTCGGGCTTCTACGTCTTCGAGTACGACCGGGCCTGGGCCGCTCGTGGTGTCGAGCTGGCCCCCACCACGATGCCGACCGGCGGGCCGGCGCGGCCCTACGTCTTCCCCACCCTGGCGCCCGACACCTACCACCGCCTACCGGCCATGGTCGCCGACTCGCTTCCCGACGACTTCGGCAACGCCCTCACCACCGCCTACCTGGCCAACGAGGGCGTCCCCGCCGGCCAGATCACCGCCCTCGACCGGCTGGCCTACCTCGGCACGCGTGGGATGGGCGCGCTGGAGTTCCACCCGTTGCGGGGCCCCCGCACCCGCAAGGCGACGGCGATCGAGCTGTCCGAGCTGGTCACGGCCGCCCGCAGCGCGCTCTCGGGGGCGACCGCGGCCGACGAGCACGGCATCACCGACGCCATCTCGCACCTGATCGCCGTGGGCACGTCGGCCGGCGGCGCCCGGGCGAAGGCCGTGGTGGCGCTCAACCCCGAGACCGGGGAGCTGCGGTCGGGGCAGGTCCCGGCCGATCCGGGCTTCGAGCAGTGGCTGCTGAAGCTGGACGGCGTCGGTGCCGATCTGGACCTCGGCGCCACCGGGCACTTCGGCCGCATTGAGTTCGCCTACCACCTGATGGCCACCGCCGCCGGCATCGACATGATGGAGTGCCGCCTGCTCGAAGAGGGCGGGCGCGGCCACTTCATGACGCGGCGCTTCGACCGGGTGGACGGCGGCCACAAGGTGCACACCCAAACGCTGTGCGCCATGGCCCACCTCAGCTTCCGGCAGATCGGCGCCCACGACTACGCCCAGCTGTTCTTGCACATGGAGCGGCTGGGCCTCGGCCCCGAGGCGCGCGCCGAGGCCTTCCGCCGGATGGCCTTCAACGTGGCCGCCGCCAACTGCGACGACCACACCAAGAACTTCTCCTTCGTGCTGCCCGAGGGCGGTGGCTGGGCGCTGGCCCCCGCCTACGACGTGACCCACGCCCACGCCCCCGAGAGCCGCTGGACCCGCCAGCACCTGATGGCGGTGAACGGGCGCACCGCGGGGATCACGCGGGCCGACGTCCGCCAGGTGGGCGATCGCTTCGGCGTCCCCCGGGCCTCGGACGTCGTCGAGGAGGTCCTCGACGCCGTGGCCAAGTGGCCCGTTTTCGCCGACGAGGCCGGGGTGCCCGAGGCGACCGCCGACCACATCGCCGGAGACATCGCGCGCTGGTCGTCTCCCCTCCGCTGACGGCGCGTCACTCGTCGACGGCCCCGTTCAGCAGGGTCGAACGGGCGCCCGCCTAGGCTTGGCGGCGTAGAGGGCCGGGAGCCCACGGGGCGGACACGTGACCGGGAAGGAACGAGGGTTGGCTGCAGCGGACGGACCCCAAGAGCTGCACGGCCGCAAGCTCGCGCTGGTGTTCTCCGGCCTGATGCTGGTCATGCTCATGGCGGCGCTGGACGCCACCATCGTGGCCACGGCGCTGCCCACCATCGCCGGCGACCTGGGCGGGCTGAACCACATTTCGTGGGTCACCACCGCCTACCTGCTGGCCCAGACGGTAGTCACGCCGCTGTACGGGAAGCTGGGCGACCAGTACGGACGCCGCATCGTCTTACAGGTCGGCCTGGTGATCTTCCTCATCGGCTCGGCCCTGTGCGGGCTCAGCCACACCTTCGTTGAGCTGATCGCCTTCCGGGCCTTCCAGGGGCTCGGCGGAGGCGGCCTCACGGTCAGTGCCCAGGCAGCCATCGGCGACGTGGTGCCGCCCCGACAGCGCGGCCGCTACCAGGGACTGTTCGGCGCGGTGTTCGGCTTTGCCACCGTGATCGGACCCCTCCTCGGGGGCTACCTGACCACCAACCTGTCGTGGCGCTGGATCTTCTACATCAACCTGCCCATCGGTGTGCTGGCCCTGGTGGTGCTCGCCGTGACTTTCCCCTCGGCGGCCGCCCGCATCCACCACCAGATCGACTTCCTCGGTGCCGCCCTGTTGGCCCTGGCCCTCGCCGCCCTGGTGCTCATGGTCAGCCTGGGCGGCACCACCTACCCGTGGGCCTCGTCGGAGGTGATCGGCCTGGGCGCCCTCACCGTGGTGGCGCTGGGCGCGTTCGTGCTGGCCGAGCGCCGGGCCGCCGAGCCGGTCCTGCCGCTCAAGCTGCTCAAGAACCAGGTCTTCGTCACCGCGGGCATCGTCGCCCTGCTCATCGGGTTCGCCATGTTCGGGGCCATCACCTTCCTCCCCCTCTACTTCCAGGTGGTCAAGGGGGCCTCGCCCACCGGCTCGGGACTGGACCTGCTCCCCCTCATGGCCGGCCTCCTGATCACCTCCATCGCCGGTGGACAGATCGTGTCGCGCACCGGCCGCTACCGGGTCTTCCCCATCGCCGGGACCGCCATCATGACCGTGGGCCTCTTCCTCTTGTCGCACCTGTCGCCGTCGACGTCGACGTTGCAGGCCGCCCTCTTCATGTTCGTGACCGGCTTTGGCATCGGCCTGGTCATGCAGGTCCTCGTGGTGGCGGTGCAGAACGCCGTGGGCTACGAGGATCTCGGGGTGGCCACCTCGGGCAACACCCTCTTCCGCAACATCGGCAGCTCGGTGGGGACGGCGATCATCGGCACCATCTTCGCCACCGAGCTGGCCAGCCGGCTGCGGGCCGACTTCCCCCACGCCCCGGCGGCCCAGCTCAATACCTCGCACTTCAGCTCGGCCAGCCTGGCCAAGCTTCCGCCCGCCCTCCACGACACCTTCGTGGCCGCCTACGCCGGCGCCCTGAACACGGCGTTCGAGGTGGCCGCCTTCGTCTCCATCGTCGCCTTCATCTCCTCGTGGTTCATAAAGGAGCTCCCGATGCGCACGACGATGACCACCGAGGACCTGGCGGGCGCCTTCGGCGCCCCCCGTTCGGCCGACTCACTGTCGGAGATCATCCGGGCGCTCGGCGTCCTCGTCGGCCGTCAGCAGATGCGCCAGTGGCTGCAACGGGTGGCCTCCGAGGTCGGGACGGACCTGCCCCTGTCCGCCGGCTGGGTCCTCGTCCAGCTGCGCCGGGACCCGGCGGTCGACCTGCGCGCCCTGGCCGAGGTGCAGAACGTCCCCTCGGCCGCCCTCGACGGCGCCCTCGCCGAGCTCCTCGAGCGCGGCCTGGTGACCGAGGCGGGGCCCGATGGTCGGGCCGCCCTCGACACCGCCGGCGCGGACGGCGAACAGGGCCTCGCCTCCCCCGTCGAGCTCACCGCGAGCGGTGCCGTCGTAGCCGATCAGCTGATCGACGCCGTCCGGGACAGGCTGGAGGGGCTCTTGGCCGGGTGGTCGCCCGAGCAGATTCCCGAACTGGCCCGTCTCCTGGAGTCGTTCGCCACCGAGATCGTGCCGGGCACCGCAGCCGTGCCGGCCGGCGTGGGGTCACCGGCGGTCGGCCCGTGACGGCGTGGTGTCCCACGCCTCCCCCCTGGCCGGCACACGAACCGATGTAGTCTCGCCCGGCGCGTTCGCACACCACATGTTCGAGATCATCTCGGACCCGGCACAGATCCCGCTATGGACCGCGGCGATCGACGGCGGCCCGATCCACTGGTCGAGCATGCCCCCCGGCTACAGCTGTCTGGTCGACTGGCCCGGTGCGTCGTTCTGCGCGAGCTCTCCGGCGCCAACCCCGATGCGCTCGTGCTGTTGTCGGTTCGTGACACCGCCACAACGCGGCCGTGCGCCGGGAGATCCCCTCGGCCCGCCTGCTGGAGTGGACCCCGAGCGATGGGTGGGAGCCCATCTGCGAACGGCTCGGCCTCGAGGTGCCCGACGAGCCCTTCCCGCTCACCAACGCGCTCAACGACTGGCGGGCCAACTTCGGGATGCCCCCCGTCCCCTAGCGGGTGGGCCAGCCTTTTTTTCCGGTTTTGCCTTCAATTAGGGGCTTTCGCCTCTATCGAGGCGCTACCGGGAGGATGGCACAATTGCCTAGTGCGTCCACACTGGAGGTAATGGTGTCTATCTTCCATAGCCCAGACAAACAGGTCGAACATCTGAGTTCACAGATAGATGCGGTCCGCGTGCTCTGGGAGAGGCTTCCCCTCGTCGTCGAGCCCTACAGGAGCAGCGCGCTGCATCGCACGCCCGACGGTCTGCGTGATCGTGTCCGGGCCGCCCACCGAGCCGGCCGGGGAGAGTGGGCGGACGCGCTGTTGGCGGCCGCCCGCAACGTTCCGCCGAAGTCCGAGCCCAAGGAGATGTCCTGGAACGAGCTGCTCGACTATGCCGGTCGGGTCGACCAGTTCGTCTGAGAGTTCTTTCGCCTTCGGAATGGAGTCATTTCGTTCGCGCCAACGGTCGCGCTCGACGACGGCGTGGGAGCCTGCGATCGTCTCCGATCACTGACCCCGGACAGTCGGCGTCCATCTACCATTGTCACCGTGGCCGTGGTATGCACCTGCTGCTCGACGTCGGTCGATTGGTGGGTCAGGCTGCGCTCGCATCCCGACCTGCCGATCTGCCACAACTGCCTCACCGGGCTGAATGGACAGCGAGACGGCCAAATAGAGCTCATGACGGGAACCTGGTTGGTCACCGGGTTCGAGCCGATTTTCAAGGTGGCCGAAGTGGCTCGCTCGGTGGCATGGTTCGAGCGTGCGGGCTTCGAGGTGTCGCTCCACGATGACACCTATGCCTTGGCCCGCCGGGATCGGGATCTGACGATCCACCTTGCCCAGGCCGCCGGCGACGAACTCCCGGGGCACGGTGTTCTCTACATCCACTGCCATGACGCCGACCGGGTGGCCGAGGAGTGGCGGCGGGCGGGGATAGAGGTGGACGGCCCGAGGAACGAGGACCATGGCAGGCGGGAAGGCACCGCCGCCGATCCCGACGGCAACGTGGTCCGCTTTGGTGGTCCCCTCCGCTGAGGCCTTGCTCGCCGCCTTCGGGGGAATCCCAATGAGAGCGTCACACCCGGACGACGGATCCCGATGCCCTCCTCAGAGAGAGCGGAGCCAACGAGCCGAGGTCAAACTGGCCAGTGTCAAGCTAGCCAGTGTCAAACTAGCCAGTCAGTAGATCGTGGGCGCCGGTATCCGACGACGGGTGGCGCAGCTTGGACATGGCTCTGGCCTCAATCTGACGAATTCGCTCACGGGTCAAATCGAAGTGTTTGCCCACCTCTTCGAGGGTTCGCGGTTCACCACGATCGAGACCGAAACGCAGACGAAGGATGGTCGCTTCGCGCTCGTCGAGGGGTGCGAGCAGCCGACTGATTTCCTCACCGAGCAGCGCCTCGGCCGCGTAATCGAACGGGGAGGTGGCATTGGCGTCGGCCACCACGTCACCCAGGTCGGCATCTCCATCTTCGCTCAGCGGCTCGGACAGCGACACGGGCTCGGAGCGCCACCGAAGGACGTCGGTCAGGGTCTGATACGACAGCGAGGTCTCCGCCGCCAACTCGCCCATGGTGGGCTGGCGGCCGAGCTTCGACTCGAGGTGGCCCTGTGCCTTTTGGACCCGGCTCAGCATGTCTCCGGCATGTACCGGCAGGCGGATGGTGCGGCCCGTGTTGGCGATGCCGCGGGTGATGGCCTGGCGGATCCACCACGTGGCGTACGTGGAGAACTTGAATCCCTTGCGCCAGTCGAACTTCTCCACCGCATGGATGAGACCGAGGTTCCCCTCCTGAACCAGGTCTAGAAGCGGGAGACCCGACGCCTGGTACCTCTTGGCGATAGACACCACCAGGCGCAGGTTGGACGACACGAAGCTCTGCTCGGCGGCGGCGGCGGCGCCCTGGAGCCGGCGTAGCTCTCGCTTCTTTGCCGGTGTCAGCCTGGTCTTCGGATCGACGAGGGCCACCTGCGCCTCGCGGCCGGCCTCCATGGCCTGTGCCAATTGCGCCTCGTCATCCTTGGTGAGCAGCGGATACCGCCCTATTTCCCCCAGGTACAGCTTGACGAGGTCCGCATCGTCACTACTTCCACGCTTCATCGCCATCGCCGTCTCCTTCGAGACATCACGACGGCCGTGCGGTCGCCTGGGTGTAGGGCCGCGTTCGTGTCGCTTTGTACCAACCAGACTAGCGGGACAACGGCTGCGGCCGTGCAGACGCTCTGATCACCCTAGCTTTTGTGTTTGGTGGCGGAGATTGAGACCGTCCCCGAAGACGGCAGTGCAAGAGGTTCCCCAGGGAGCTGCGGCGGACGGCGAAACTACCGTCGATCCCACGTCCGAGCGGTGTGAGCACCCATGTCGTCCACCAGCCGGCCGAGCTGGCGAGTCATCTCCACCGCGTCGGCGTGACCCCACTTGCCGTGGCCGGGCAGCACCCACGCGAACCGGGTCACCTTGGCCAGTCGGGCCATGGACGCCGTGAGCTCCTTCCACGAGTACCACGTAGCTGACCCGAATACGTCGAGACCCTCTCGCTCCTCATTCCATGACAGCGAGTCGCCGGTGAAAAGATGGCCACGGTCGCTTTCGAACACCATGCTGCCTCGGGTATGACCGGGAACCGGAATGGCCCGCACCCCCGGAGCCACCGCCACGATGTGGTCGCCACGCACGATGTCGGTGGCGAAGGGAGCGGCATCGGCATCTGCCTCATGTATCCACACTCGGGCGGCAAACCGTTCGGCGTAGCGGGCAGCGTCGGCCACATCATCTCGGTGGGTGAGCAACACGTGGGCTATGCCACCCAGTTCGACCATGCGGTCGACCAGACGGCCGGTGTAGCGGGGCGAATCGACCAGCAGGTTCCCTTGCTCGCGGGCGACGAGGTAGCTGTGGGCGCCGAAGGAGGACTCGTCGTTGTGACCGCAGAGGTACACGTCGTCGGTCAGCCTCCAAGGGAAGACTCCGGAAGGCGCCCGTCGACGGCTCCGGGTCCCGAGCGACTGGGTCGGGCATGCCACGGCGGCCCGCCACATGGCGGCCTCGTCGTCGGGACTCGAGGGCTGGCGGACGACCACCGATTGGCCCCGCTCGTCGGCCGCGATCAGCCCCGGCGCGTAGTGACGGGCGACGTCGCAGGCGATGCAACGGGTGTCGGCGTACCAGTCGCCGTCCACGCCGTCAGGGTGCCGCTGATCCAAGCGAGCCACCCGACGACTCTACCGATCACCACCTCTCAACGCCTAAGGCGACGACCTCAGCAGCATCCACCTGCGTCGGCGTGCCTGCCGGGAGCCGATCCGCCTCAAACGGCACGGAGGACTCGACAACCGATTGGCGAACTGGGGAGTGTCCGGAGCGATTCGGCGAACCTCACCGGTAGAGTCAACGCATGCCCGATGCCATTCATGCTCTCCGCTCTTCCGTCGACCGGCTGGCCGCTCTTGTTCGCCCACTCGATGACGCGTCCCTGAACGCGCCGTCCTATCCGACCGAGTGGACCATTGCCGATGTGCTGTCCCATATCGGCTCGGGGGCCGTCATCTCGCGCCGACGGCTTCAGGACACACTCGACAATACCGATCCGCCCGACGACTTCAACCAACAGGTCTGGGATGAATGGAACGCGAAGTCACCCCGGGAAAAAGCCGATGACGGGTTGGCAGCCGATGCCGAGCTGACGGCCGCGCTTGAGGCAACCACTCCTGAGGACCGGGCGCGCTTCAAGGGTGCCATGGGACCTCTCGAGCTCGACTGGGACGCGTTCATTGGGATGCGACTAAACGAGCACCTGCTCCACGAATGGGACGTGGCCGTGGCTCTTGACCCAACCGTCCCCTTGGCTCAAGACGGAACTGATGTCGTCGTAGACAATCTCGAGTTGATCGCCAGGTTTGCCTCCAAACCAAAAGGCGACCCAAAAAGGATCAGGGTGGGTACCATCGATCCAGATCGTTCGTTTGTCGTTACGGTCGAGCCCGAACGGGTGGAGTTCACCGCCGTGAAGCCGGAGGACAAGCCGGAGGAGAAGCCGGAGATTTCAATGCCGGCAGAGTCGTTCATTCGCTTGGTCTATGGCCGCCTCGATCCCGTGCATACCCCGCCCTCGGTCGTCGGCGAACCTGTCCTGGTGGACCAGTTGCGATCGTTGTTCCCCGGGTTCTAGCCGCAAGCGACCCTCAGTCCTCGAGCTCATTAGCCCAAGGATCCCGCGAGCCGACGTGAATCCTGCGGCGTCCGACCGTCGTACCGTTGAAGCACTCACCGAAGAGGAGTTCTGATGCGCAGCGTGACCTATTCGATGGGCGTCTCACTCGACGGTTACATCGTCGGGCCGGACGGCGCCTTCGACTGGACGGAGCCCGACGAGGAGGTCTTTCGCTTTGTCACCGACGAGATACGAGAGGTCGGCGTCCACCTGTTGGGACGACGGCTGTACGAGACGATGCTGTACTGGGAAACCGCCGACCAGGATCCATCGCTCGACGACTCAATGCTCGAGTGGGCCGCGATCTGGAACCCGCTCCCAAAGGTGGTGTTCTCCACCACGCTGTCGGCGGTGCAGGGCAATGCCCGCCTGGCCTCCGGCGGCCTGACGGAGGAGATCGAGCGGCTGCGAGCCGAGCGGGGGGAGGGCGACATCGCGATTGGCGGCGCGACCCTCGCCGCCGAGGCGGCCGCGTTGGGTCTGATCGACGAGTACCTGGCCAGGGTCTACCCCGTGCTGGTTGGCGGTGGCATTCCGTTCTTTCCCCAGCGCGAGCGCCGGGTGGATCTCGAACTCGTCGAAACCCGCACCTTCAGCTCGAGAGTCGTCTACCTTCGCTACCGCGTGGCGCGCTAGCCGGCTCGTGTCACCCCCAACGGGGGGTAGTCGTCAGGCATGCGTGACCCGAACCCACCGCCTCCCCACGGGCCGCCCACGCACAGCAGCCGAATATCCCCGTTCTGGGCGCCGGCAATGGAGCCAAAATCCGTAGTCGGCCATTATCCCCATCGCCGAGCTGGCCAGTGCTTGGGGGGTTGCGGTGACTGGGTTCCAAGTGGAACGACCGGATCGAAGTCGTTCAGCTCAGCTGGTTGGCCGAGTATCGAAAGACGATCGCCCACGATCAGCACCGTGTCTCCATCGGGAACGAATGCGTGGTCTCCACGTGTAACCGACGTGATCAGGAGACCCTTGGGTAGTCCCGCCGAGCGAAGGTTCAAGCCGGTGATAGGTGACTCTGCGCTGATCGTTAACTGCGGCGCCCCAGTCATTGCGTCACGTTCGCTTGCCCTCTCCGCACTCGCCACCAGTTCTTGGCGGTAGGCGTGCACGACATCTGAAACCGACAACGTGCCGACGATTCGCCGGTCGTCGTCGAGCACCGGCACCCAGGACAACGACGCTTCGGTCAAGCTCTCTAAGGCCACATCGAGCTTGCTCGACACAGAGATGGCGGGCGCTCCGGGGTCGACGAGTTCGCTGACCATTTGCTGTTGGTCACTCGTTGCACCAAGCATTCCTAGGTCCGTGGTCCCCATGAAGCGACCGGCCCTATCGACGACCGGAGCGCTATTGAGGCCGAGATCTTCCAACGTCTGCTTTGCGGTGTCAGCGCTTTCCATAGCGGTGAACACCAACCTTGGCTTCACCATCGCCCTCGTAGTCGGGATGGACGCGAGAAGTGGCAGTCCGGCGAGAAGGCGCTGGGCCGGTGCGTCGGCCCGGCTTTTCAGCTGGCTGCGATAGATGGTGTCGTCGTTGCGGCGCACGATGAGCCACGAAATGCCGACTGCCACCATGGCCGGGGTGAGGATGGAGAGGCTTCCGGTCATCTCGGCCACCATGAGCATGACGGCGAGGGGCGCTCGTGAGATGCCTCCGAAACAGCTCATCATGCCGACGATCACATAGGGCGCCGGACTGTGGCCCATGGAGGGGAACGTGGGCTCAAAGAGTCGCCACACCGACGCCCCAAGAAAAGCGCCGATCACCATGCCTGGACCGAAGATCCCTCCCGACCCTCCCGAGCCAATGGAGAGCCCGGTGGCCAGAATCCGGGCGAACGGCACGATCAAGACGATCCACAGTGGAATCGAAAGCAGTCCTTGACCGAGGCAGGTCTGTATCCAGCCGTAGCCGGTGCCCAGCACCTCGGGGATGGCGATACCGATGGCGCCAACGACGAGTCCCCCGAGGGCCGGGTTGACCCAACGGGGCCAGGGCGATCGGTCAAAGAGGTCGGCCAGCCCATAGAAGCCTTTGGCGTAGAGAAGGCCGATCAGACCAGCGAGGAGGCCGATGAGTGCGAACCAGATTAACTGCACGGGGTCGGTGAAGTGGTAGGTCGCCACGTACCCGAACAGCGGGGAGAACCCCTCGACCAAGCTGAATACGACGTAGCTGACGGCCGATGCGATGAAACAGGGCAAGAGTGCCGCCGGTTCGAAATCGTCTCGGTAGAGGATCTCCGCTAGCCAGCACCGCACCACCCAAGGGCGCTCCGAAGATGGCGCCGATGCCTGACCCGACACCCGTCGCCACCGCTATGCGACCGTCGGCCGGTTCGAGTTCGAGCACCCGTGGCGAGCAAGGAGCCGAAGCCGGCACTGATCTGCCCGGTCGGTCCCTCCCTCCCACCTGAGCCCCCGGAGCCAATCGTGAGGGCCGAGGCCACGATTTTCACGATCACCGCCCGGAACCGGACGCCACGGGGGTTGTGATGCACCGCCGAGATCGCCGCATCGGTGCCGTGGCCTTTGGCTTCGGGGGCGAAGCGGTAGACGAGTATCGCCCCGAGCAGTGCTCCGCAGCCCGCAACGAGGGGGAGTGCCCACGGACGAGCCGCTGAGGCTGACGCCATCTGATCGCCCTCGCCGACTGGCGTCGGCACCTGGTAGCCAGCGAGCACACCCAAGAAGAGGTGGGTACAGGCCACCAAGGCTTCGTAGAAGACGATGGCGCCGAGTCCCGCCACAGCGCCAATGACCACGCCGAGCACGGTCCACTTCTTTAGATATGACGCCGACGACACCCAGCGGGCCGCTCGGGCCGAAAAGGCCCGAGCCCTCTCGGCGTCGAGTGGATGTGGGCTCGACTCTTCGCCTAAAGGTCCCATCCCGTGCTCCAGTCCTGCTCGGGCACTTCGCCGGCGGACTTGGCCAGCTGCGCCAAGGCAGAAGCAACCGAGCGTTGCGTCTTGGGCGGGATCGACGCCAAGAGATCGGTGATCTCCTGGCGTCGACGGGTCGAGACGGTGTCGACGAGGTGTCGTCCAGCCTCGGTCAACCCGATGCGAACTTGGCGCCGATCGTTGCGATCGGTCCGCCGTCGCACCAATCCCTTCTTGACCAATCGTTCGCACAGGCGAGATGCGGTTGGTGCGGCGACGCCGACCGCCTCGGCCAAGCGCCGCCATGCTTTGCGGCCCCCGAGAGGCAAGCACTACCAACGATCGATACTGGGTGAGGGTGACCTCTTCGCCTGCGTCAGCCAGCGACCGTGCGGCGATAGCCACCAGTACCCGGCTGGCGCTGAGCACCGCATCGACCACCGAGTCTTGCGCAACGTCCGATGCCGACTGATTTACATGCACTAGCTAAGTATTGCACTAGCCTATGCTTCTCGTCCACCGGCCAAGTGCTCGAGCCGGGTCTACATCGCTGGAATGAGGGTGTCGCGGCTGGCAGTGCCAATTCCGTCCATCATCGACGGTGGGTGCAGTTCGTCATAGTGATGATCGGAATCGCTGGCTAGGAGCGACACACGAAGGGCGCTGGCAAGCCGGTGCCAGAACAGCCCTTCATGATGTCCAGCCCATCGAACCTATGGCCAATGATCATGAGGGTCTCCGAGGCTGGCTTGACTGGCCCACTTGAAAGGGGGTTGGGTCGGCCCGAGCAACGCCTTCGGGCGACCATGGGCTATGCGCACTGGATAGGGCGGCAGGGAGACGCGGCATTTCACATTCCCTGAACCGACACCACCACCAGGCAAAAAGGATCGAGAGCACCCCATATACAATGGGCCACAGATCCGCACCGCCGGGCGGATTCCAGCCGGCGTGCATCTCGGGTTGCCCGAGTCCGAACCGGAAGCGGTCCAACGCGACCTGATAGCAGACGACGTTAATAATCACTTCGCTGAGCGCCACCCCCGCCCACAGCAGCCAGCTCGCCGGGAACCGCGAGCCTCCGGCCCCGGCCGCTATCACGACTACGCCTGCCAGGAGAGGGAACCAGTAGCGCCCCTGGCCCAAGAGCCCGAAACTGCTTGCCTCGTGCGCGATAAGGAGGATAGGGAACAGCACGGAAAAGCCGAGCAACGCTCCGGCGATGATCCTTTGACGCCAGCGGGCAGCTCGCAAACCCAAGGCCAGCAGCATGGCCATGACGCCAAGCCCTAACCCCGACACCCAGGGTGGCGGATAGGTGTCCGTCCATCCAAAGTTGCCGACGAGCTCTCGGAGGTTGTACCCGTAGCGACGAGCGGACTTGAGCAGGGCCGTGATCACTCCAGAGTTCGGCGCCAGGGTGTGGAGGCTCGGGGAGAAGCTCAGATTCCCGACAACCAGCACCCAGAAGCCCCCAAAGGCCGCGCATAGCGCGATGCCGATGGCGATAAGGCGGATCCTGGGACGAGCCAGCAATGACCAACTCGACCGAAAGCCGTACCAAGCCGCCATGCTGAGCACGATCACTGCTACGAACAGCGGACCCAAATCACGCACTTGGGCGAGAACAGCCAGCGCCACGATGAGGCGAATGAGGATTGGGCGACGCGTTCGTTCAGGGGGACTATCGACGAGGGCTATGCCCGAGGTCCACGCGCAGAGCGCACTGGCCATCTCCATCCCGCTGGGGTTGACCGCGGCGATGTAGCAGAACAGGTACGGCGTCGCCAACGCGGCGGTAGCCGGCACCAGAAGCGCCCTGCCCCGCGCTTCTGCCGCGGAGAAGAACGCCCCGGCCAAAAGAGCAGCCCCGAGCAGGGCGGACACGAGCCGCATGGCATAGATCGCCTTGGCTGCATGCAGGAATAACGACGGCCAGCCGACGAGCAGGTAGTAGAGCGGCGGGTAGTAGCCCACCCACGTCTCTTCTGGCACAAGGTCGTTGTCGTGCCCCAGAGGCGCCAAGCAGCCCGCACTGATCCTGGAATCCAGGGCGAAGCACGGGATCCGGTTGGCGCCGATCAGGTCGCGGGGAACATCGACGACCGTGTTCGGCCCTCCGTCGGGCTTACCGACGAACTCGCCCCTTACGACGCCGGCCGCCTTCATCACCTGCGCCGTTTCGTCGGATGTGCCGAAGAGGGGGGTCGCGAAGACCCAGCAGACACTCATTCCGGCTAGGAGGGCGAACAGCACTGGCTTCCAGAGGAGTACCGGTTTCATCCAACCGTCATTCGTCACCGGCCCCGGAGCGGCGACATGCGGGATGGACCCAAAGTGATGGGTGCGCGCCAACGATTTGAGCAGCGGGGCCCCTTCTCGACGCCTTTCTTCAATTCGCTCATCAACTCTCCACCCTGGCCGCCAGCACGCAGCGCACCATCGCCAGCGGACGGTGCAGGGCGGACGAGCCCTTGGACGCTGACTGGCACGCCCCGAGGGAGGCATCGGCGATCATGGGCGCCATATGGGCCAAAGTCGGCACCTTCCACACCCAGGCGCCCTGGACGACCTGGGGAGGAGTTCCCAGCACCGCGGTGAGAAATCCCGAGGCGTAGGCGGGGTCTCGACTGGGCCCGTCGACGACGACCCGGTCAACCTGCCAGGTGTGCAACGCCTGGCGGACGACGGCCAACTGGGCCGGGGTCCCCGCGGGCTCCTGCGACCCGGCCGACAGAGCGGCGAGGATCCCCCGGGCCGAGTCCTTAGATCCCGTAGCCACGGGATGTCCGTGGGCGCCGGGCGTCTTGAGGGCGGCACCGGCCAGGCGGAAGTGCAGGCCGTCCACCGCCTGCCACAGCATGGGGGCGGCCGATCCCGAGACGGCGAACGGCACGGTCAAGAGCACCGTCTGAGCCGGCAACTTGGGGGCGTCGTGTGCCATCCACCGCGGCAGTGCCGCGGAGGTCACGGTGAGGGGCACGTCGTAGGTCACGAAGACGGGAACCAGTGCCACCAGCCCGACCCCGACGGCCAGGAGGCTTCCGGCCACGCGCAAGGTCCGGCGCTTCCAGGCGAACCAGCTCGCGCACCGGGAGCGTGCTGCGTCGAGTCCGAGTGCGATCAGAACTGCCACCGACAGGGTGACGAACCACGAGAGCTGGTCGGGGAGGATCTCGTCGAGCACCGGGAGATGGGCCAGCACTCTCCAGGGCAACCAGATGTGGCGCAGGAGCGCCGGCGGTCCGAAAAAGATCGATCCAAGGGACAGAGTGGCACCCGCCAAGGCGAGGAAGATCCACAGCCAGGCCAGCGGCCGGCGTCGGGCGAGCACCACCGACACGGCCAGCACGGCGCCCTCACCCCACCCCATGAAGTTCGCCTGGGGACCGCTGTGCCCGAGGTAGCCGTTCACGCGCTCGACACCGACGGCCGGCAGCCGGGCACCGGCCGTGGAGAAGAACTGCCAGAGGAGCTCACCGGCGATCGGAGCGAAGGCGAAGAGCAGGCCGGAAACCGCTTGGGGACCGGCGAGCCCGAACCAGGCCGGATAGGCCAGTACGGCGACCGACATGCTCAAACCTATGGCGAGGGACCGCACCGCGTGCCCAAGATGGCGTGCGACGTGTCGCCAGCGCACCAGCACCACAGCTATCAGAGCGAGTGCGGCGAAGAGGGCGCACGTCACCAACACCTCGGGCGAGATCCAGAACTGGGCGACCACCAGGGCGAAGAGCACCAGCCCGTCGTGGAGCGAAGACTTCTGCTGGCGAGCGAACATCTCGTAGAGATGGGCGAAGAGCAGAGGGGGAACGACCAACAGCGCGACCGACGCATGGCCGAACATGACCGAGGTGACGATGGCCGGCGAGTAGCCGTACACCAGTGCAGCGGGGACGGCGGCCGCCTTCCAGGTCACGACGCGGCGGAGCGCTACCCAGCATCCCCAGGCACTGAGCCCCGGCGCCAGCGTCAGCGCCACATTAGTGGTCGCCACAGGCCCCCAGATGCGGGTCAGGGGGCTGAGCACCAGCCCGATCAGGGTCCCCGACGTATTGGACAAGAGATTGGCGCCGTAGGGAACATTGACGGCGCTGGAGAAGAACGGGTTGGCCGCGTGCCACAGCGCCCAAGCCGGCCAGGCGATGAACCAGACCTCTTGGGCCGGGTCACCGCACGCGCAGGTCAGCGTAGATGTCGGGTGCCCTGTCCACACGTGCCACCACAGCACGATCGCCGGCAGCGTGAAGGCGAGGATCCACGCCAGATGAAAGAGCGACCCTCGAACGGACCGGGCGATCAGAACCTGAGCGCCCGCTGTGTGTGACTTTCGGACGGCCGACGACTTCGACACCTCTGGCGGGTCCTGCAATCCTTCAGTCGCCTCGGTCAGTTCACCGGGTAGGAGAAGTGGCATAAGCAAGATTGATCGTAGGTCGCGGACGGCTCCGTATGGACCATTCATCATGCTGGGGCACAGGCGTTGGTGAAGTTGCGCTGCTCCTCGCTGGGCACGCGATATCGCTTCACCTGACCGCCTCGTGGCGGAAGAGTTCCGGGGTGGCGCAGCGCGAAACGCCCTCAGACCGCTTCGTTTAACCTCCCGACGCCCCGGTCCCGACCCGGAAGAGAGCGGTTCCTCGCGGCCCTTAGAAGGACGGCTTCGGTGCTTGTATCAAGAGCACCACTGAGAAGGCCAAGATCGCTCCGCCTACGACGACCAGACCGATCCGGGCAGATCGAACGCGAAAGTGAGTGCTAATGCCGATGAGGAATAGAACCGTCGCCAAGTAGACGACGATCCGTACATAGCTGTCGGAGTTGTTGCCCGCCGCCTCGCCCGCCGCGTAGTAGGCGTCCGCTTGGGCATCGAGATCGTTGACCTGCGTCCGCTCAGGTTGCACGTACTGCGGCATGTAGGTGGGACCTGGTGGAGCGTTTGGATTCGTGAGCGGGTCGGTCGCCAACCAGGCGTTGAATGCAACGCGGAACTGCGGTCGAAATCGCCTTTCGGCAACTGTCATGGCGGTCTGATTCCGTACCGCGTACGCGGTGAACCAGGCGTCAAACGTCAGGGCGTCGAAGTCCTTGGTCGTGTCGGCGATTTCGGAGAACCGATTGGCCTCAGTCCGCGCCGTTGCCGCCTTGGCCAGCTTGAGCGAGGAGTCGGTTCCCCATCGAGCCGAGGCGTAGCCCGAGTATGCAGCCATGATGGCGACGACAGCGAGAAGGACGGCCTCAATGATGGTAAGGATGTGCGATTGGTTCCCATCATGGTCCTCGCCGTGATCGTCGGCGATCGTGTGTTGCCTGTGTTCTTGGATTTCCTTGCCGACCTCGCTTGGTGAGAGACCCTCGGGCACGTGTTCCCTCTTCCCTCAGGGGATGTAGCTCACCCGGCTCGGAGCCTAGGGATCCGCATGGCACGATCCTAAGCAATGGCGGGCGGCTGGGCGTGGATGGGTCAAAGACCTACGTCCACCGATCGGGACCTTTACTGGCAGCAGTCGAACATTCTTTGGGCATCCGGGACGTGCCTGCGGGCCGGGTATTCGAGATCACGTTCGCCACTGCCTTGTACGAAGAGCCATCCAAATGGGCCGTCTTGCCCCTCACCGAAAATCGAACAGAGACGGGTGTCGGCGAAGATGCGCTGCTCGACGGAGAGACTTGCGGCGCGCCAGTTCGCTGGATCAGCCGGTACAGCAGCGGGGTTCGCCGTCCTCACCGTGCGCTGGCAACAAGCTGATCGAGAATCTCGATTGCGTCGTTTGGTACGTCGACAGCGAGAACAAGCCGCTCCGCGGCGATCTCGACGGTGAAGGTGAAAAACGGACAGCACGCCACTTCACGCCGGGCGAGTCTGATGACTGGGTCGATTTCGGATTCGGGGATAAGGCCGAGTTCCAGTCGATTGGGTGATACGCGTTCGGAGCGATCCACAACCCGGCGAAGCACCTCCTGCCACTCGCCGAGTTGAGAGCGGGCGTCGCTCTGTTCGAGACTGCAAGAGATCGGCATCTTCACACTGTCAAGTCTATAACTGAACGCGATACTGCCCGTTCGGCACCCTGCCCTCTACGGCCGGGGCTAGGCAGTTCGGAGCTGGGGGCACCTCCATTTCCACATGCGCTCGGGGCAATCGCTTCGTCAAGAAACGCCCAGGGGTAGCGATCGCTCAGGCTCGGGCGGATTGACGCAGCCGCCTGGAAGTACGGCGTACCTTGTCGAGACCGGCTGTGGCAGCAGCAACGAGCGCGATGAGGACGATGATCAACACGACGTTCCTCCACAGCTGCCAGTCCGGGGGCGAACCCGAACCACCCCTGCCGCGCTGGCCCGGACCGCTGAATCCAACGGGGAGTTGACGAAGCAACTCCCCGTTGGGCGTCTTGATCTCGGCGAAGGCGTGCCCACCTCGCTCGATGATCTTGGCCTTGTCACCGCCAGTCTCGTGGGGTGCGATCGCTTGTGACACCGGGCTGTGCTCGATGGCGACACCGATGAAGGCCACCGCCGTTACGACCACCAGCGCGGCAGCGAACTGCCGGCAGAACTTCGCCAGACCGCGCCCCTTGCGAGTGCTCATGGGCGACCACGCCCGACGGTGCCCATTAAGCCACGGCCCGTCCTGCGCACAACGGTGACGATCCAGCGCCAGTCAAGCCCGATGTGCACGGCGATGAGCACAATGGCGGCGTCGGCCGTCCGGGAGTGCAGCGTCGTCCAGTAGCCACCCACTCCGGCCAGATGGATGCCAAGCGAGGGGATCGCCACTTCGGAGATGAGGATTCCCGAGGCGATGCAGAGCGTCAGGTCGAGCATGAGGATGCAGTTGATCACCCACATGAGCCGGCGGCGCCCCGTGGTGGACAGCATGCCCCGGGTTGTGCGGACGACCCAGTCCCAGTGCAGCGTGAGGTGGATCAGGAGCGCGAGCCCAAAGGCGAGTCCGAACCACTCGTGAATGGTCAGTCCCGTGAAGCTGAAGGTGAAGGCCACCCCGAAGGCCAAGAGGAGCGCTGTGTCGAGAACCAGGTCGACCCGGGTCCGGAGTGACACCCTGGACCGTTCGGCGCCCTGGCGAGACGAGTGTGCCCTCGTGGTCCGCAACTCCGCATCCGTCACCCGTCCCTCCCGCTCCCCTCCCGCTCACACCGACTCTAAATACCTACATACCTACGTTTGGCAGATGATTGCACCCCGTCGGCCCAACGCGGTGGCGCCCTTGGAGCGGTTGAGATGGTCCCATCGGAGCGTCCACCCGAGATGTCGAGTGTCACGTCCGTCCCGGCGGCGATATCGCGGACCGGATCAATCCAGAGAGAACCTGAGAGGGAGATCTATGGCAGGATCTGCCGGCACAAGGGGTTGTTCGATGGATCCGGCGGTCAGTGGTCGGCCTCCGGTGCTTGTCACTTTCAAGAGGAGGGACTTGTGGAACTCAAGGTCGTTGGTGCGGGCGTCGGCCGAACCGGGACGCATTCACTCAAGCTGGCGCTCGAGCAGCTCCTCGATGCCCCGTGCCACCACATGCTCGAAATACTCGGGGACCCCGACCAAATACCAGCCTGGATCGACGCCATTGAAGGTCGACCGGTCGACTGGTCACGAATGTTGGGGCGCTATGGGGCGATCGTGGACTGGCCGGGTGGGGCGTTCTGGCGAGAACTGTCACAGGCCAATCCGGATGCGCTCGTGCTGCTGTCGGTTCGCGATCCCGAAGAGTGGTACCGCAGCGCCTCGAACACGATCTTTTTGACCTTCGACCACATGCCGCCTGAGGTCGCGCCATGGATGGACGAGGTGCGCAAGCTCCTGCGGGACCGATTCAGCGACCGTTTCGACGACCCGACAGCCATGATCGATGCCTATATCCGCCACAACGACGAGGTACGTGCCGAAGTGCCGGCGAGCCGCCTGCTCGAATGGAACCTTGGCGACGGCTGGGATTCGATCTGTGAACGGCTCGAGCTACCAGTCCCCGCAGAGCCCTTCCCCGTGACGAACTCGACAGACGAGTTCCGCGAGATGCTCGGTATTCCACCTCTGACTTGACGCCGACGATCGAGGAGCTGTTTGACCTGCTCAAGGGAGCTGGACTTCCGGAGCTACCGCCTCACCCACAAGCTACTGGTGCCACGTTCTTGGCGTGTTGTTCTTATCCTTCGGCTACCTCAACCGCAGATGAGCATCCTCCAGCGCGGCGGCGCGGTGGATGGCAGGGACACCTAGAAACGCCTGCAGGGTCGGCGGGCCATCACCGGCAATGCTGACGAAGTTCGCCGTCGAGGCCCCGGTGGAGCTCCCATCGAACGGGGCGTCACCGAAGGTGAAGATGCCGCCGTCGGCCGCCATCAGCCAGTAGCCGCCCCCGTCGGGCGTGGCCGCCATGCCCACAATGGGCTTGTTGAGGTGGATGCCTCCGGTCGAGCCGTAGAACTGCGCGTCGCCGAAGGTAAAGATGCCGCCGTCGGAGGCCACCAGCCAGTAGCCGCCCCCGTCGGGCGTGGCCGCCATGCCCACGATGGGCTGGTTGAGGTGGATGCCTCCGGTCGAGCCGTAGAACTGCGCGTCGCCGAAGGTAAAGATGCCGCCGTCGGAGGCTACCAGC
Source organism: uncultured Acidimicrobiaceae bacterium (assembly GCA_963779735.1). Lineage (GTDB taxonomy): Bacteria > Actinomycetota > Acidimicrobiia > Acidimicrobiales > RAAP-2 > Bog-473. The sequence continues at coordinate 241,697 of CAVZZJ010000003.1, read as the reverse complement.
CAGTAGCCGCCCCCGTCGGGCGTGGCCGCCATGCCCACGATGGGCTTGTTCAAGATGATGCCTCCCGTGGAGCCGTAGTATTCGGCGTCGCCGAAGGTGAAGATGCCCCCGTCGGACGCCACCAGCCAGTAGCCGCCGGCATCGAGTGTGGCCGCCATGCCCACGATGGGCTTGTTCAGGTGGATGCCTCCGGTCGAACCGAAGTACCCGGCGTCCCCGAAGGTGAAGATGCCGCCGTCGGAGGCCACCAGCCAGTAGCCGGCGTCGTCACCGGTTGCCGCGCTCCCGACGATGGGCTGCGACAGGGCGGTCCCTGTCTCACCGCCGAACCCCGCAGCGTCGCCGTGCGTGTAGAGGCCACCTTGGGCGGTGGTCTCGTAGTAGCCCTCGGTGCCCGTGCCGTCCAGAGTGATGACCGGGGGCGAGGCCGAGCCGTCGTTGGGTGAGATGGTAGCCTGCCGGAATCCGAGGGTACCAGGCACGAAATACACCTGGACAACGCAGGACGCCCCGGCCGCCAGCGTCCCGCACTGGTCGATCTCGATGAAGTCGTCCGGATCCGTACCGGCGAAGGTGAAGTCGGTCACCGTGTCGGGGGTAGCGCTCGTGTTGGTGAACGTCACGTCTTGGGGACCGAAAATGTCACCAACCGTTCCCGATCCGAAACTGAGGAGCGCGGTGGAGGCCGACAGCGGACCGGTGGCGATGTGGGCGACGGCAGGCGGTGGACTGGCGCCTGCTGCGTCGGCGCCCCCGCCGCCGATGATCGTCAACGCCACCAGCGGGACCAGACCGGCCGCGGCGGCAAAGGGAAGAGGCCTCTTTAGGGGTGTGATCACCTGGCCACCTTAGGGGCGGACTCTCGCAGAAGCGTGGACCCTCGCACTCCCGTGGGGCATCAACATCGAGCCGACGGGTGACATGGTGTCTTCACGCGTCTTTGGGTTGTGGAGGTCGGTGCAGCATCCGCTCGGTCTGGCGACGCTCAGCGCCAAGGTCCTACCCGCTACCTCGGTTGCGCTCTTGAACGCTTTCGGCGCCATGGCTTGTGGAATGTCACAGAGTTGCGTCATGCACTGACGGGGTTCTAGGTGCGGCCCGGACGTGCTCCGTGCAATTTTACTTTCCCTTCATCGCGGTGACAGGTGGGTCACAGGTCCGAAGTTAACGGTGTGGATGGCGGTACTTCCATCTCGACAGGAGAATGTGTGGAAGCTGACATCGTTGCTCCTGGGTCTCGCAACCCCCGTACAGATCGAAGAGGTCGGCGGCCGTGACCTCGGAGGTTCTGACCAGGCCACGACCACGCGATGCCCAAGATGCACCAGCACCCACGAAAGACACGAGATACCGCCGAAAGTGGCTGATATGCGCCGTGACGTTCGTCACATTCGCACTCGGGATGGGGGTCTTGGTAGGCAACGAAGTCCAAGCCAACACCCAATTCGACAAGACCCATGGATTGCTCAACCTGACGCGGCGTCAGATCGAGATGGTGCTCGGGGATCTCGCTTCGGTTCGCCACGACGTCCACGTGGTCGATGGCCAGGTGCGCCAGACGACGACCGCCCTCGCCACCGAGGCGACGCAACTGCACGACGTCCAGGCCGCCCTCACGCAGGCTCAGGCGAGCGTGTCGACCCAAGGGTCCGACATCACCGCTCTCGAGTCGTGTCTCGGGGGTGTCGAACAGGCCCTCAACGCCCTTTCGGTCGGCGATCAGGGTTCTGCCCTCGGCGCCTTGAGTGCGGTCTCGACGAGCTGTCAGAGTGCGGTGAGCGCCGATGGATAAACGGGGACCGAGGCGTTGGCCCGTCCTGGTGATGGTGGTCATCATGATCGGTGCCCTGGGTGCCGCCGTGGTGACCGACCTGGGGGCCCATGGCCGCGCCCGCCGGGAGCGGCACGCCCTCTTGGTGGCCGACAGCATGCTCTCGGTTTCCCGATTCGACCTCAATGCGACCAGGTATGCCAAGGGGTTGGCCACCACTCACCGCAACGCCCTGAAGGCTTCGGTGACTTCCATCCTCGGGCAGGTGGCCACGAGCGAAGGGGCCCTCGCCACAACCAACAAGACGGTTTCGCTTCAGGGGCTCGACATAGGGGCACTGCGTAGCTGCCTGGGAGGAGTACGGAGCGCCTATGAGCAGATTGCGGCCCATAACACCACCCAGGCCACCGGCGACATCTCTGCCGTATCGAGCGCCTGCTTAGCGCTCGACGGCGGCGGGAGCGAAGGGCTCGTTTATCCCTTCGACTTTCCCGATCCCTTTGTACTGCGAGTCGGAAACACGTACCTTGCCTATGCCACCAACTCGGCGGAGGGAAATATCCAGATCATTGAGTCGACCGATCTGAGCCATTGGAGCGCAGTAGGCAACGCCCTGCCCACACTGCCCGCCTGGGCCGAACCGGGTAGGACCTGGGCGCCTTCGGTACTCCAGATCGGTTCGATTTTTGTCCTCTACTACGCAGCGGTGGTCGCAGGGCCGAGTGGCGGAGAGGAGTGTATCTCGGTGGCTACCGCCACCCAACCCCAGGGTCCCTTCATTGACCATTCGGTCTCCCCTCTCGTGTGTCAGGCCAACCTGGGCGGCTCCATCGACCCCTCGGCCTTCGTCGACGCGGACGGCCTTTCCTACTTGGAATGGAAGTCCAACGGGGGAAGGGATCAACCGGCAACCATCTGGTCCGAGCGGCTCAACGCCGCGGGCACCGGATTCGCGGGAACAGCCCCCACCGAACTGCTTACCGCAGACCAGGGTTGGGAGGCGGGCGTGATCGAAGCCCCTGACCTCGTCCTCTCCGGTGGGCGTTACTTTCTGCTCTACTCGGGGAACAATTGGGACAGCGCCAACTACGCCGTGGGGGTGGCCATCTGCAGCGGGCCGCTCGGACCCTGCGCCCAACCGTCGTCGCAGCCGATTCTCACCTCCGGCTCCGACTGGGCCGGGCCAGGAGGTCAGTCCGTGTTCACCGATTCGAGTGGGTCGCTGTGGATCGCCTTCGATGCATGGGTACCCGGTGCCGTCGGCTATCCCCACAGCCGCGTCCTCTTCCTCCGCCAGCTCAGCCTCTCGGGGGCCACGCCGGTGATCGAGGCGCCAGGGTGATCGGCCACCCTCATGCGGCCACCTCGAACGCCGGTAGTGCGGGGCGCCGAGAGAGTAACGCCGCTTTCCGAGCAACGCCCTCGTGCGGGTTGCAACCGGAACCCGCTGGGTGAAGCCGGTGCCGATGCCGCGTGAACCTTTTGAGGCGTCCGGGCATCGATAAGGGTATGGCCTTGTGGTTGCCGATCGTCAATTGTGTCGACCCGCGGCCACCGCGCACGCTACCGACCCGGCGCAGCGCAAGAGCGAGGGGTATCATCACTGGTAACTGGCCCCTAGGTCGATCGGGTGGGGGTGACCGATGCTGAGCGAGCCCGAGCATTCGTGGCGGCGTCATCCGGTGTGGAAGCACGCAGGCACTGTCGCGATCTGCGCCGCCCTTGTCGTCGGAGTGATCGTCGCCGCCATCTACACAGGATCGGGCGTCCGTGGCCACAGTGCCAGCCACGCTGTCCACAAGACGTACGCCCCGCTGCTGGCGGCGGTCACCACGACTGCCGATTCGAACAGTTTCGACTTCACCTTCACTGGGTCGGACAGTCCCGGTACGAGATCAGATTCGGGAGCGCAGACGAATATGGGGGTCCCGACAACCTTTATCTCCCAGACGCTGACCTTCGACGGGAACGGTGTCGTCAACACCGACCCGTACGTGACGCTGTCGAGGACCGATTCGGCCAGTAGCTATGGCGCGGTGACCCTCGTGGTCGATGACTCTGACGCCTGGGAATTCGGCGCTGGAGATGCCGGAGTCAACCCCGGGTCGGACACCGGTCCGGGAGATCCACTCTCGCAATTCGGCCAAGAGGTCGAAGACAGCATCGGCACCGGGGAAGGTGGGTTGGCGATGATGGGCTTGGCTGATCCGTACGGCCGGCTCGACCTGGCGGAGAACATGATCACCAGCGCCACGGAGACCGGCACGGGCACGGTCGACGGCGCGGCGGTCACGACGTACGCCGTGACGATCAACGTGGAAAACGAGGCGATCCAGGCGGGACTCAGTCCCGAGCAACAGACCACGATCGACCAAGCCCTTACCTTCCTACAGCAGCAGGGCTACACCGGGACATCGGAACTGGTGTCGGTCGACGGTGCCGGGTACATCCGGGAGATCAAGTCGACCGTCACGTTCGCTTCAGGCGCATCAGTGGTCGGAGACCAGACCTACTCCGACTTCGGCTGTGCGGGCACCGTTACGCCGGGGGACCCCGTGGTCGAGCCGGCGCCGGCCGGATGCGTCTCACCCGATCAGCCGGGGGCGGCCGTGCCGACCTCAGTTCCCACGACCAGCACCACCATTGCGACGACTACCACGACGACTTCGGCCCAGCCACTCTCCCCCACACCGACGACCGAATCGGTCTCGACCACTTCAGCACCGCTCACCCCGTCGACGAACCCGTCGACGACAATGACGTCAAACACGACGACGTCAAGCACGAGCGCGCCGGGGGGTTGAAGCTCATCACACCCGGCGGTCCAGACGATCACGAGCCGGGCCCGCCTCACCCCCGGCGAGCTCGACACCGCCGCGCCACCCGCCCCTGGCCGTTCCAACAAGCAGATCGCTGCTGAAGGTCAGGTCTCTGTGCTTTCCGACAGCTTCGAGTTGTCCAGTGAGCAGCGATGGAAGGCGATCGGCGATGATGGACGGATGCCCCAGCCGGTACCACTCACCAGCTTGCTTTCGTGGGTCTGGATCGCACACACCATGGAGGTCGACAACGCGTTCGAGGCCGCTGGCTCCCAGCGGATCGGCCGACATTTCCGGATTTCGCTGCCGATGTGGACCAACGCTCTACGGTTCATTGCGGAAGACGGCATCACGGTCGATGCGTTGTGCCGTGAAGCCCGCGCCGCGTGCAACATCGGGGGTCTCGAGCGATGGGGCTGGATTTCGGTCGGCGACGAGCGCGGAAAACGGCGAGACGGCTTCGGCACCCAGCGTGGCGTCAAGGGTGACACCGTTTTGCGTCCGACTCGAGGAGGCATGTATGCGCGCCGACTGTGGCCTCGCGTGCTGAGCGAGATCGAAGGGCGGTGGCGAATCCGCTTCGGTAGCGACGTGATCGACGCAGTGCACGACGCGCTCACGGCCGTTACGACGATGCCATGGTCTCCACCAGAGGTCCACCCCTCCGATGGGTTTTACACCCACGTTGCCCCCGGTGATACGGCAGACGATGCGCTCCCACTGGTTGCGCTCCTCGGCCAGAGGCTCACCGATCTCACACTCGACCACGAGAAGGAGGCAGCCGTCTCCCTGCCGCTCAGTGCGAACGTTCTACGCGTCATCGGCAGCGGTGTCGTTCGCACCCGTGATCTGCCCAGGCTAACTGGGCTGTCACGGGAAGGGATCGCCATGGCAGCTGCCTTCATGAAGCGAACTGGCCTAGCCACCGCCGCGCCCGGGCCGGCTATCCGGCTCACCCCCGACGGTCTCACTGCGCTGGACGGGTACTGGCATTGGGCGGCTCGCCGGGGGGATTCGGGGTTACGTAGTTCACTCGAGGCCGTCGTGGCGCAGCGCGACGCGCTATCCGTGGGGCTTGTGCCGCCTGCGGGGTGCTGGCGCGGCGAGAAGCCATACCTTGCGCAGACGCAACGCCTAGTGGCGGATCCGCCGGGGGCGCTACCGTGGCACCCGATGGTCCTGCACCGCGGCGCTTGGCCCGACGCCAGCTAGAGCGATGTTGACAGTGACAGAATCGGAAACGACTGGAGGTGCCCAACCCATGTTCGGAAGGCAAAGACGTCAGCCTCAACGGGAGGAAGAACTCGAGGTGGACTCAACTCTTGAGTCGGACATTGGCGCTGTCGAGGATTTGATTCAGTCGTACGTGAAGGATCCTTCCGCTGGCCCGCGAAATCAGCTCTTGGCTGCACTCGAGCGTCTCGATCAGCAGATTGATGCGAGTGATCGGTACGAAGGCAGCATTTCTCGCTCGGGGGCCTGGGGGTACTCAGCCAAAGGGTCAGTGATCGGCGAAACCAACGACCTGCCAATAGCCGAAGAGGTTCCGGCGTCAGAGTTTCGGGCCCAGACAGCCTTGATAAAAGCAGCCAAGCGGGAAGTCTCAACGCCCTCTGCCGCATCCTTGGCCGAACTTCGAGCAGCCAACGAGGCTCTCGCTGCGTGTCGGGACCAGGTTCGACCAACTCAGTAGCCCGTGGCCAATGAGGTGGGACTCGACCGCTCCATATGTCGGTCGTCGCTGTTCCTTGAAGGCGTCCTCTGTTCCCAGAAACAACGCTTGGGCGCCCTTCGTCAGGAACGGCCGTTGGTTGCGACAACTATCGACGTAAGGGCGATGGAACCCAGGTCCGTGCCTTAAGCGCCCGCTTTTCGAATATCCACCAACTCGCTGCCGCCAACGGTACCGTGCAAACCAGGGTAGCGAGCATGTACGGGAAATAGCCTGCAGCTTGCACACCGGCGAGTACCAACAGTTGTCCGACCGGCCAACCATAGATGTAGACCCCATAGCTGATGTCGTTGGTAGCACCGAACCAACGGCACGGCAGATGCGCACCGAGCCACAACACGGGGTATACGAGAGCAGGTCCTGTCAGCCAGTCAGAGGCGATCATGTTGGATTGTCCCGTCATCAATCCGGCTGCGGCGAGCACAGTCAGCCCTAAAGCGAGATATCCCGAATTCGGGACGCGATCACGGTACAAGTACAAGAGCGCGCCGACCATGAAGATCGGGGCGAAGCGCACCATGGTCCACAACGGATGCGGAACCACGTCGATGTGTAGGTACATCGAGAACTCACAGAGCCAGGCGAGCACGCCCAAGAGCAAGACAACACGTCGTCGCAGCAGCCTCCGGTCCATTGTGGGCGACGCCACGCCCGTCTACGAAGACACAGTCCTCTGCGATCAAGCTCTGCATGGACTTCCAATCTCGGGCATTAAACGCCACGTGCATCGCCTGCACAGCCTCAACGTTCTTTGATGTCATGGTCCACCTCTTTCGGTTGGTGTCGTCCTGACATTAGGGCGAGGGGCCGATGGGAGCAACGGGCGGGGGTGAGTGCCCCAGAACAGGCCCGTGGCAAGCAGTCCAAATCAGCAAGGATCCTCTCTCTAGCCAGTTGATTGCGTCAGAGGCGTGCGTGTCTGGGGGGAAGACGGGATCTACTGAATCGTCTCCTGACCGAGCACGGTCGTGCGGAGCATCTCCCGCGGCTCGGTCGTGTCGAAGGGAATGATGTGGTGGAGCAGACCACGGTTGTCCCACAAGACCGTGTCGCCGGGCTGCCACTTGTGGCAGTAAACCCGGTCGGGCGTCGTGGCCCGTTCGACCAGCTCGGCCAGCAAAGCCCGGCCCTCCTCGAGCCGCATTCCAATGATGAAGTCCGAAGTGCCACCGATGACCAACGAGCGCTTCCCTGTCTTATGCGTCCAGATGAGCGGGTGCACCTTCGTCGGCTGCGACCGAAACCGAGCCATGTGCTCCTCAGTGGGACTCGGAATGAACCGGAGGATTCCGGCTTCCATGGTGTGGAACACACGCCGCCCGGCAAACGCCCCCTTCTCCTTCTCGGTGAGGTCGTCATAGGCGGCATAGGAGCTGGCGAACTCGGTATCTCCGCCTACGTCGGCCACCACCTGAGCCGTCAGCATCGTAAGCATGGGCGGCGGGTGCTCAGTGACTGTGGGTGTCAAGCCGTCGATGTGCCAGCCAAAGTTGCCGTACAGGTAGTCGGCGCTCGCCGAGGTCGCCTTGTCGAGCGAGACCAGGTAAATGCCTTTCGTCTCATTCCGGCCCTCGTCCATTTCGATCGGCCCAAACTTCCGGCAGAATGCGACCTGCGTCTCAGGGTCGAGGTGCAGGTTGCGAAAGACCAGCACTCCCGCCTCCTCGACCGCTTTCAGAAGCGCACCCGGTAGTTCGTCGTCATCGATCAGTCGCTCCGGATCGACGCCGCGTACTTCAGCGCCGACCTTCCGCCCGAGGGGTTCAATCGTGATCGTGCTCATAGGCATCCCTTCCACTATCTACTATGTACTTACACCACCAGTCATGATCATGACGCATGGCATCCATCGAGTCGACCCCAACGCACCACTCGCTGCACTGAGTGGGTCCGACAGCCGATCATGCGGAAGCATCGCCCCTTGATTCCTTCGCGTCCACCTTGCCGAAGACGGTGTTGGTCAACTCGGTGTCGAAGTACTCTGTCCACAGGACGATTTTGCCGTCGGACATGCGCAGGAAAACCGCGTAGACATTGCAGTAATCCAGTCCATTCTTCGTTCTCGAGCGGCCGCGAGCCTCGACGGCGACGAGGTCACCGTCGGCGACAATGGTCTCGGCGGTTAGCAAAACCGGTTCGTCGAACAGTTCGCGGAAGGGCGTAAACGACGCTATTACTTGGTCTTTTCCGACAAATGTTCCCGAGTACTTCGTGCTGCCGACGGTTGTCAACGAGACGTCGTCCGCGAGGGCCTCGGAGAACGCTCTCATGTCACCAGAGGACCACCTCTCGAACATCTCGGTGATGATCCGGCGGTTCGCCTCTGTCGTCATCGCGTCTCCGATGGTAAAGGTACTCGTGGCACCCCATTGGTTCATGGTGCTCGTAGGTTGCACCGGCGTTACTGTACAACCTGTCCGCCATTGACACCGAGTGTCTGCCCGGTGATGAAGCCGGCCTCTTCTGACACCAAGAATGCGACGGCCGCGGCGATGTCGTCGGGGGTCCCGAGGTGGCCCATGGGTATCGCCTTGACCATTATCTCGTTCGGTGGAAGATCTCCTGAGGCCTGCCCTTGGTGTTGCATCGGCGTCTCGATACCCGAAGGGGGAATGTTGTTGACGGTGATGCCGTATGGAGCGTACGTCAACGCCAGGGATTTCGACAGCGCCATCACCGCCCCTTTTGCAGCGGCGTAGTGTGGCGCCTTGGGCGAACCCCGTTGAGCGCTTGAGGACGAGATCATCACGATTCGGCCCCAACGAGCGGCGAGCATGTCGGGCAGGGCCACCTGACAGCAGTGGAAGGTCCCCTTGATGTTGATGTCGAACACCCGGTTCCACTCCTCGGGGACTATGTCGAGGAACGATGTGAACATGGTCAAGCCGGCGCTAGTGACCAGAATCTCGGTCGGGCCTAGTTGCTGTCGCGCCTGCTCGAAAGCGGCATCGACCGCGGCTCGATCGGTCACATCGGCGACGACACCGATGGCCGCGGTGCCATTGGTGCGCAGGTTCATGGCCACACGCTCAGCGGCGTCCCCGTCGAGATCGACGACGGCGACCCGATGACCTCGTTGGGCGAGATGGTGGCACGTCGCTTCACCAATGCCGGACCCACCCCCTGTAACGACAGCCACCTTGGCGCGCTGCGAGTTGACTTTTGTCATGAATACTCCTCAGGTTTGCGTAGACGACCGGTATCAGTATGGTTGGGCTAAATAGAGCGGGCAATCTGTGGTTCTATGTGCTCCAAGGCATCCAAGGGTCTCCCCTACCGCGCCGGGAGAGAGCATTTCGCCCCCGCCCCAGCCCTAATGCCGACGCGGCATAATCTCAACAGTGAGTTTTTTCGAACCCGTTACCGTTCCAGCACCTCAGTTCGAAGAGGGCCGCACCCGGCTGCCTTGGGAAGAGGGGCTGGGGCAGTCGGTCTTCACCGACGTGGAACTCGCCAATGGACCCGACGGTGCCCTCCTACTACGAAATCTCGTCGTCTTCCGTACCGTGATCACCTTGAACGTCGTGGCGCTGTTCAGGCAGCCGTTGGTACATGGGTCAGGAACAGCGGGCCACAACAGCCCGACCTTCTCGGACGGCAGGGGCGTCAGGGAGATCGGGACCGGCTTTGTGTTGTTCGGTCTCCGCCTCAGCGATGGTTCAACCTACAGAAACCTCGATGACCGAAACAGTAAAGGGCGGCTCGGGAGTCGGAGCGGTGGCGGGGGCGGCTTCGCCGGGTCTCACGAGTTCTGGGCACCCGTTCCGCCGCCAGGTGACTTCGAGATCTGGGTGGCGTGGCCCGCAGCAGGCATACCCGAGACGCGGACCGTTCTAGATGGCACTCGCGTGCGGGATACAGCGGCTGCGCTCACACCTCTCTGGACCTAGAGTACCTCCCTGAATCGCGGAGCCTGACCCACTTCGGCGGACTCCAGCCGCCCACCGCGGCACCCTGGTGGTAACCCGCCTCGGAACGCTGCCCCCACTCGGCGATCCACGCCGATCGGCAGATCTGGGTCCCCGCGATCAGCCGGTTACTATCCGAGCTGTGGCGTAAGTCCGTCCACGTGCATCTCGTAGTACTCGTTGTTCGCCCATGGTCCGACCGCGCCTTCAACCACCTCACGCACGGCGTCGACCGATTCGCCTTCCCAGATGCAGATGCCGAGTTCGTGATCGTTGGTAGCCGCATGGATTGGCAACGCAACGTGGGAAGGAAGCCCACCTTCGAGTGCCTTGGCCTCGGCAGCCTGAAAGCCTTCGGGATCGTGAATCCGGTGGATGACTGTCACGAACATGGGCCTACCGTCCCTTCATCGGGGTGACTGCGCGGAAGCGCAGTCACCATTGCTAGCACATCGGATAAAAGCGCGCTCTGGTGCGTCCGAGCATCACGTCGCGGCGACAGAGTGCCCGCCCAGGAGCGCCATGGTCCACGTCACGGCCACCCCAGACCCGACCAGATCGACGGATCTGGGGAGGCGCAGGTTGAGTTCCTTACGCCGGGCGGGTGACACGGTGCGACATTTTGGGGGAACGGTCGAGATTGGGCGCTGCGCGATGAGGCGTGGGCGACGGTCCTGATTCGACTTGTCGGTCGAGTCTCTCGGCTATCGAGTATCCGCCGTCAGTGCCTTCCAGGCCGCGAGAGAGTCCATGTAGTCTCTCCAGTGCGCGACTCTCCGGCCTTCAATCTCAATAATTGAACAAAATCGATTGTCGTACTTCACGCCTGTCGCAAGGACGGTCCCATGGACTTCATATTCGATGGCGAAGAAACGACCGTCGTCCGTCTTGTGGGAAATCAAATTATCGGCGGATTTAAGCTCAATGTTATCGCCATAACCCTTGAACTGGGCCATCAGGTCTGCCCGCCCCTGGATAACGCGAGGCCAACCCGGAAAGTCGTAGAGGACCTCGTAGATGACGTCGTCAGAGACGATGTCGAAGAAATGGTCGCCATCTACGCGGTCGCCTAGCGCCCCGCGAACAAGATTGAAGTAAGGGTCGGCGGCCTGGTAGGCGGCGTATCTCGGACTCGGCATCCCGGATTCTCCGTGCTCTTCGCAACCTTGCGTGCCAGAAGGAGCGGTGCGATCACTGCCTCTTGGCTACGTCGTCTTTTTCGCTCTTCATAGCTTCCTTGTACTTGCGGTGCTGCTCAAGGATGTGCTCATGCGAAGCACCCTCGGTCGGTACATCCGGGTGGTGGTGACGGCACAAGATATACGGGGTGCCATCTAACTTGTGATGGCCGATCCTCCAACAGCCCTTGGTGTGGCAGTTGACCTTGCGCACACCGGTATATACCCCGATGCCAACCGCACTTATCAGGGTCGCCTCGCCAAGGTCGGAACCGAAGCCCGACCAGAAGTTGTAATAGAGATCCGGGCCGCCGTGGAGTGTGCCGGTGTGAAGCGCCAGCCAATGCCGTACGACATCGAAGAACGCAATGATGAAAGCGATTCCCACCACGAGAACGAGGAGAAGAAGGACAAATCCGATCCTCCTCGATGATCCACTACTCGCAGTTTCCGAGTTGGCCCCCGTCGCGCTGCCGTTTCCAGCTTGGGGCGGTGGAATTGAGGATGCTGCGCTCATGTCGGTCGCAGGAGGGTGGTCGGGCATCGTGCACCAAGTCTACGGGGCAATGCGCTGGGTGAGGGGTATCTCCTGCCGTCAGGATTGTAAGACAGCTCGGCACACAGTCACCATCTGATAGCCGATGCCGATGACTGGTCGTCCGGACCCCAAGAGTCATCAGGACATAGCCGAGCTACGGTGCGCTCCTATTCCATTGGCCGAGTAGAGATCCCCGTCGGGTCCCGTCCCGCCAGCACCCAGCCGACGGCGGCGGCGACAACCGGCATAGCGACCACGATCAGGAACAGGTTGCTCCAGGGGACGTGATCGATGATGTTCGACAGTCCACCTTCCAAAGCGTTCGAGTGGAACCATCCGGCCAGCCCGACGTAGGCGGCCACCGTCCCGAGCAGAGCGCCGAGGAAGGCGAGGCCGCCGGCGGTGACCGCCGTCAGGGTGCGCCTGGTGCGGGAGCTGGCGCCGGCGGCGGCCAGCGTGCGAAGCTCGCTCGCCGTCTCGCTCCGGATGAGGCCGATGCTCATGCCAAGGATGCCGAGGGCGAGTGCGATGGCGAACACGGTGGCCCAGTTCACGATTTCGTGCGAAGTCGGGGCGTCGTTCTTCGACTCGATGCTCAGGTTGTCGGTGGCCGCCAGTGCCTGGGCGTTCAAGATCTGGGCCGAGGTGATCGCGCTGTTCGCTTGGATGATCCAGCCGTCAAGGCTGTTCTGGTCCGCGAGGTGCAGCCGGCGCAACGCGCTCTCGGTGATCACAGTGTTCGGGGCATCGGTGCCCGTGGGCAGCTGGCTCTCCTCTTGGACGACCGGGTGGGCGATGCACGAGCCGGGCGAGCAGGTGTTCGTGTTTGCCGGACCGGGACCCCCGCCATCCGCGCCGGGGCCGACCAGCTGGCCGCCGCCCTTTCCGCCGCCTCCTCCATACGTCAGCTGCACGCCCGAGCCCGAGAGGCCGGGGCGCGAGCTGAGGACGTCGACGTCGGAGGGAATGGATGATGGATTGATTCCGTAGGCCCGCAGGAGCGCCGGCGTCGCCACGAATATCTGTCCGTCCCACTGGCGGCCCGAGGCACTGGGGTTCTGCAGGCCGACCGAGGACGCGGGATTGTCGAGTTCCACGACGGCGGTGGCGCCGACAGCGGATGCGATGGCGTGGACGCTGGCATCCTGCGCCACGATTCCCTGCGGCGTCGGCTGGCTGGGATTGGGGCTGTTGCCGTTCTGCCCGTTCGGGCTCCAGACGGCGAGCTCGTTCGATGCCAGGTTCGGCCCGACGTAGTCGTAGACGTTGCTGTAGCGGGCGACAGCGACGGAGCAGATGACCACGGCGATGAGGACTCCGACACTAATGGCCGACAGCGCCGAGCCGGACCGGGCCCGGTACCGCGAGAGGTCGCGCAGGGCTAGGCGGATGGCGATGGGTGTTTTCCGCCCGACCCGTGCCAGCACGGCCAGGAAGAACGGTGCCACGAGGATGATCCCTGCGATCAGCGCGACGAACCCGGGTATCAGCCAAATCGCGCCGCTGCTCCCGGCCGCGCCCGATGCAGAGAACATGAAGAACCCGATGACCAACGCGATCACGCCGGGAACAAACGAGCGGTGGATCTGACGCGGCGGCGCGGGGCGCCCGGCCAGGGCGCTGACCACCGGGACGCGTGTCATGGCGCGGGCGGGGTGACCGGCGGCCAAGAAAGTAGCGACGACCGCCAGGATCATCGCTACCGCGATCACCGTCCACGGCAGGGCGAAGGTCGGTATGAGGTGATGCGCGCTCTGTTCGTTGTGTGGGCGGTAGGCAAGCCAGGCGACCAGACCCAGCCCGAAACCCACCACGGCCCCGACGGCGCCGACGATCACGCCGTTGGCCTCCAGCACGAGCCGGACGTTGCGGTCCGTCGCCCCCATGGACTCGAGCATTCCAATGGCGCGCAGCCGGCGCTGCGCCAGCACGGTGAATCCGCCGACCGCCACCAGAGCGATGAGCAGCATTCCGACGGTCGCCAACGCCAGCACGATGGTGTCGGGATTGATCGGGTTGTTGTTGAGCGAGCCCGGTGTCGAGACGTTCGACCCGATGCGGCCCGCGTCCACGCCCGGTGCATCGAAGAAGACGTCGATCGTGCTCGGGTGCGTCACCTGCCCCGGCGGAACCAGGGCGAACTCGTCGAGCAGGCTCTGGGGGTTCTGCACCATTCCGACCACCGTCTTGCCGCCTTGGGAAGACCAGGTGTCGCCCACCTTGAGGTTGAGATCGGACGCCAACCCAGGGGTGAGGGCGATCTGGTTCGGCCCGGTCGGATAGTGCCCGGAGAGCAGCTGGAGCATCGGACCGCCGTATGGGCCGTGCGGGTCCTGGGACCGAAGGTCGTAGGTCTGGGTGCTGCCGGGGACGTGGAACGTCTCGTTCTCAATGACCTGGACCGTGCCGAAGCGGTGCTCCAGCGCGGCAATCTGGGCGGCCGCCGAGTGCAGATCGGACTGTTTCCCGGAGCCCGTGAAGGTTGCCAGGTCGTCGGCCGTGCCGTACCCGGCGTTGACTGGTGGTGGGGTATTTACAGCGACTGCTGCGCCTACCACGACGGCTGCCACGGCAACGATGACGAGGAGCAAGATGAGCAGCTGTTGGCGCCACTCGCGCTTGAAGAGGCGCCAGGCCCATCGGACCATGGCCCGGCGAGCCGGGACGCCTCCGGTGGTGGGTTCGGGGGCCGACCCGGTAACCGGCCGTTCGAGGACGCCGACGCTCATTGGTTCGGGAAATCGGCGAGGATCGCTTCTGGACCCTCGACCGGAAGCGTCTGGTCGACCACTCTGCCGTCGCGCAGAAAGACCGTGCGGTCTGCCCACGAGGCGAGCTGAGCGTCATGGGTCACCACGACAGCGGCCAGGCCGCTGTGGCAGGCTGCGAGGATCAGGCGCATGACGGCCTCAGCGTTGGTGGAGTCGAGCGCGCCCGAGGGTTCGTCGGCCAGGAGCAGCCGACGGTTACCCACCACGGCGCGGGCGATGGCGACACGCTGGCGTTCGCCACCCGACAACTGGTCGGGGTAGTGCGAAGCCCGATCTTCCAGCCCGAAATTCTCGAGCGACTCGAGGGCCGCAGCGTGGGCCTTGCGAGCTGAGACGCCGTCGAGCTCGAGGGGCAGAGACACGTTCTCCGCTGCGCTCAGTCCGGCGAGCAGGTTGTAGTCCTGGAACACATAGCCGATGGACTGCCGGCGGAGCTGAGCCTTTCCGTTGCGCGACAGCGACGACAGGGGCCGACCTTCGACGTAGACCTCACCACCGCTGGGAACTTCGAGGCTGCCGGCGATGGTCAACAGCGTGCTCTTGCCCGAACCGCTGGCGCCCATGACGGCCACCAGGGACCCGGCGTCGACCGAGAGATCGATGCGCTGAAGGGCGTGTACCTCTGCGGCCCCATCTCCGTAGACCTTGGAAATGTCGCGTAGTTCCAGGTAGCTCATTGCTTCACCCTCACATATTTGGTAGGACACATACAACTATACTCAGTATCCTACAGATGCGAGGTGACTTGTCAAGACACTGCCACGATGCAGAGTCGCTCGGACGAGGCGAACAACTACCGCCCGGCATGACCGCTCTCCTCGAGCAGCGTGTGCTCGGGCACGCATCGGAGTGTAAGGGGGATGAGACCTGACATTCGGATTGCTCCGACCCCATGACACGGGAGGTAGAAGCTGTGGCAAGCGCGACGATTAGTGCGAGCATCACCATCGGGGCCACGACGGCAATATCCGCTTCGGTGGCTGGATCTGGCTCTACGACCTGGCTCCGCTCGGCCCGTCCGAGACCGAGGTCCGAGAACCTGGACAATTCGTTGACTCGCCTCGCCGAACTCGTTTTTTCTTTAGCGCAGGCACTCTGAAAGGGTCACTTTCTGCTGCGCCAGCTACTTCCACTGAGATCGACTCGGGTTCACCAGTTCATTGATGACGGCAGAGGGCCACGTCTGTCGGGACAGCGTTGACGCCCTGTCCATCCGAAGGGGAGCCAGGGGTTTTATCGTCCCGCCGTCGCAAAAGACCGGTGGTCCGCCCCATCAATCAGTCACCCGGCCCGGGTCCCGGAAGACGGACCGACCCGGAGGACCAACGACCGAGGTCGCGCAACCGTGGAACAATCGCTGGCGTGGACGAGCCGCCAGAGCTGCACTGCAACAGACACTGGAGGATGGCTGTCTGGGCCCTCCGAGTGGGGTACGTCGGGCTGGCTGTCGCCATTGCGGGCCTCATCGTGATGTCATGGGGATCCATGCCGTGGCTCCTGGTCGCCGGGGTGATCATCTGGCTCGCCGCCGCCGCCGTGACGTTGGTGGGGTTCTTCTGGTCCCGCCACGAGCTTCCCGAGCCACGACCGGGGTACTGGTCGATGAGGTTCATGCTCATCCACGACACGGTCCACGCCCAGGCGTCGGCCCAGCAGTCCTGACGGCTCCTCCCTTCGCGCCAGCATCCGCCGTGCGGCAGTCCCCCGACTTATCGACCCGACCCGGATGTGCCAGTACCGAGCGGGTGCGACGAGTACCAGTCCGGGCCGGAGGGTGTTGGCCTCGCCCTGGCCTCGGTCTGGCATGAAACTCAGTGTGCTGAGCGGCGATGTGCTAGCAAGTGGCCGTGACCGCTGAAGAGAGCGCCGACGGCGTCCCGCCACTCGAACTCCCGGCGTTTAGCATGATCCGGGCTGAGGTGACCGAACGGATCGGCTGGCTGACGCTCAACCGGCCTGAACGTCGAAACGCGCTGTCGCCGGACATGCTGACGGAAATCGTTGCCTGCCTGCAGGCGTGGGCGCAGAGTACGTCCGTCAACGTCGTAGTGATCAAGGCCGAGGGGCCGCACTTCAGTGCCGGACTCGACCGGGACTGGATCCAATCGGAATCGGCGGAGAAGCGCCGCACCCTCCAATTCGCCTCGAGTCGCTTCCACCGGGAGCTGTTCGAACTTCGCATCCCCACCATCGCCATGGTGCACGGGGCAGCCGTGGGCACCGGGATGGACGTCGCCGTGCTATGCGACTTCCGAGTTGCCAGTGACGATGCGGTGTTCGGACATCCCGAGATCACCTCCGGGGGGCCACCTCTCTTCACCCCTCTTCGATCCGTCGTCGGTGATGGCTGGGCCCGAGAGCTATGCCTGACCGGCAGGACGATCACCGCGGCGGAAGCGGAGCGGATCGGACTGGTGAACCATGTCGTCGAGCGGGCCGGGCTACTCGAGAAAACAACCGAGCTCGCCGTCCAGGTGGCGCGTGCGCCTCATGCGGCGCTGGTCACCACGAAATCCTTTTTCTACACCAATCCGGGTATCGACGCCTTCATCCATACCGAGCACGACCAGCTATTCGAAACCGGACTAACCTTCCGCCAAGCGGACCGCCAGTAAGTGACCCGTATCACCGGAGTCTACGAGCGACGGAAGAGGCTGAAGCTTCGGCCAGCGAATCGATGCAAGACGAGAGCGCGCTTGCAAGTCTCGATCTCGCGGGGTTGGAGAGCTTGCGGAGCATCTGCTCCTCCACAGCGTTGACTGAGTTGTTAGCAGACTTCAGAGTGCGCCGACCAGCCTCAGTTAGTTCAGCTTGGAGGACGCGTTGGTGCTGCGGATGAGGACGCCTCACAACGAACTGGAGTCTCTCCAGTTCTTGTAGCACGGAGTGCATGCTCTGTGGCGTCACGAATGCCCGACGAGCGAGGTCGGCATTCGAGAGCCCTGGCTCTTCATCTAAACCGGTGAGGACGGCAAACTGGGACACCGTGAGATCGTGAGACCCGAGAGCATCGGCCATAGCGTCGTGCAGGACCATCTGCGCCCTCTTTATCAAGTAGCCCACCCTGGCCATCGTGACCTGGTCCACGCTCACCTCACTATCAGTTTACCTGATATAATCTCAGGGTACCTGATACAGGTTACCTGATCCCACTCACAGAAATGGACAACCAATGACCGCACTCGGCCCTGACTTCATCGCTCTGCAGGTTCGCGATCTGGAGGCTTCCGCAGCCTTCTACACCGAGCACCTTGGCCTTGCCCGTGCTCAGGTGAGTCCCGACCACGCGGTGGTATTCGCCACGGAGCCCATCGCGTTCGCCGTGCGGGAGCCACTCGTCGATCTTGAGGCTGTCGAGCACCTCGGGTGGGGTGTGGCCATCTGGCTGAAGGCGGACGATCCGCAGAATCTGCACGATGCAATGGTTCTCGCCCGAGTCCCGATCCTGGTCGCACCTTTCGATGGACCTTTCGGTCTCACCTTCACCTTCGCCGATCCCGACGGCTACGCCGTGACCATCCATGGCTGAGATGATTCCCGCCGCAAGCTTTGTATTTTCCCCGAAGGGGCCGTATTCGTTAGCGGCATCGATTCGGTACCTGGAGGGATTCGCTCCGGCCGCCTACGACAACGAGTCAGCCGCGAACTTGGAGATCGCATTCTGCGTCGACGGCTACTGGGACCCAGTGGCAGTGCGCGTCCACGAGGAAACCGGTGCGGTTCACGGCACGGTTCACGGGGGCGACACGCTTGCCCCAGCGGTAATCGCGGCGGCAGTCGAGCAGGTCGAGCGGATCCTGTCGCTCGACATCGACGGCAGAGGCTTTCCGGACATCGCTCGTCACGACCCAGTAGTCGCTCAACTCCAGTCGAGGTATCCCGGCCTCCGCCCGGTATGCTTCTGGTCGCCCTACGAAGCGGCAGCGTGGTCGGTGATCGGACAGCGAATCCGAATCGTGCAGGCAGCCGCAATCAAGGCTCGCATCACCGCCGAACACGGTGAGACCATCGACGTTTGCGGTCGAATGGTCCGCGCCTTCCCGAACCCAGCCAAGCTGGCCCAGCTGTCCACGATCAATGGGCTGAGCGAGACCAAACTCCAGCGCCTTCGAGGTGTCGCCGAGGCCGCTCTCGGCGAAACCCTGGGCGCCGCCCGGCTGAGGGCACTCCCACGTTCCCAAGCCCTTGAGGAGTTGATCGCCATTCCCGGAATCGGCCCGTTCTCGGCCGAACTGATTCTTCTCCGCGGCGCAGGTGATCCGGACTTCACGCCCACCGCCGAGCCGCGCCTCGCTCGAGCGATGGCGATCGCCTACGACATGAAGGCACCGCCCAGCGCCGCCGACATCGCCGAGATCAGCGAGGTCTGGAAGCCCTACCGCACGTGGGTCGCGCTCCTCCTCCGCATCATGCTCGAAGACGAGACCCATGACATTGCAGGACAAGCCAACACCAGAACGCCAGGACTGTGACCCCGGACCCCGTGCGGTCCCTACAAGAAGGCCGGGCTCACGTCGAGCCTCCTTCCCCGGGCGCCCCAACAGCCACCATCGATCGAGGTCCACTCTGCTAACAGCACGCCAGCGTCGGACTGGTGCCCCCGAACGATGCCGGGTCGGTGAGACACTCCCGATTGAGGCACCGATCGGCAGCGACAAGAATGTCTCAATGAGCGACAACGGCCACAATGGGGACGGCGATACCGGCCAAGACCCTCCTCCCGGCCACATCAACCTGCGACTGGAACGTTGCGAGCAGTGCGGGGACGTTGTGGTCAAAGCGATGACGCTGGGGGTGAACCCTCCCGTTGGCATCAAATGGACCTATCGGAAAACCGTCGAATGCCCAGTGGAAGATCACCTCGTCGTGGACCTGCTGCAAATCACCAACAACTTCCCAGCGGGATCCGAGTGAGTTCGACTTCTACTGGTTGATACTGCCAGTGACAGACCGCCCGCCCCCGAACGATGCCGGTCTCGTGACACTTATCGCCAAGCGCAAGGTAGGCCCAACGGGTCAATCCGAGATATCGACGTATAGCTCGATCTCGTTCCCGTCCGGATCGAGCACGTGCACGCTTCTTGAAGAGCCCCGCTCCGCCTCATAGAGGACCCGGGTCCCCGAGGCATCGAACAAGCGGCGTGCAAGACCAAACTCCTCGGCTGAACCGCCGACCTTGAATGCCACATGAGCAAGCCCAGTGGTGTCGTCGCCTGGCGATAGTGCGTCGAAACCGACCTCCATTAGGGCGAAGTCGTGATGATTTCCTGAGGTCTCCAGGGCGAAGAAGGTCATAGCCGGATCCGAGATCCGCGAGATGACCGGCATGCCTAACATGCCCGAAAAGAAGTCCTCGGAGCGTTGCAGGTTTCGCACCTTGAGGACGACATGCCCGAGAGCTTGCACGTGCACAGTGATGCCCCCTTCGATATCCGCCAGCGGATCAGCTCGCGTTGGCCAGGGCCGTGTCGCTGTCTTCAGCGCTCATGGGAGGCCCGATAGGCCTGAGGTCATGGGACGCAGCGATGCGCGCCAGTTCGTCCATGGGTGGAAACGTTGGGTGGCTCGGCACGACACGCGCCGTAGCTGGAGTGCTGAGGGCGCGGATGAGGTCACGGAAGCTGGCGTTGTCGTGCACGAGCAGGATCCGCGCCTCGCGCTCACCGACCACTCGGAACGTGTGCGGCACGCCGCGGGGCATGGAGACCCAGTGCCCGGCTCCGACGACCAGCTCTTCGTCGCCGCAGCGCACGACCATCTGGCCCTCGAGGATGTACCAGGTGTCGTCAAGGTCGTCGTGGACGTGCAGCGGGGGCGCCGAGCCCACCGGCAAGGTCATCTCGAGCACGACGGTGTCCATTTCGGGTGCGCAGCGGTGCTCAACGACCAAGGTGTCGAGGAACCACCACGCCTGCGCTTGTTCGCTATCGGGAGAGTCAACAACGGCTGTCGTCATTTTGGCAACCTCCTAGTAGAAACATGGCCCTGGAACAGTTAGTCAGGCATCCTTACGATTAGATCGTATGGTAGCCTTACGACTATGTCAAGCGATTCTTTTGCTGGGGAACACCCCAGCGGCGAGCTACCCCGGTACGTCGGCGCCATGTTGCGCGTCGTCTGGCAGTGGGTCCGCGATCAGATGTATACGGGCGTCGTTGCGGCGGGATACGACGATCTGAACGCCGCACATGTCGGGCTCTGGCGCTATCCAGGCCTCGACGGACTACGTCCAAGCCAGCTTGCGGACCAGGCGGGGATCACGAAACAGTCGGTCAACGACCTGCTCGGGCACCTGGAACGACACGGGTACCTCGGGCGCGTGCCCGATTCGGCCGACGGAAGGGCCCGCGTGATCCGACTCACTTCCAAGGGACGCCGGCTTGAGCAGGCAATCTACGCCGAGGCGGGGGCGGCCCAGCTGCGGATCGCAGAGATCCTGGGGCCGCGACGCTTCGCCCAGCTGCACAGCTCCCTTGAGCTTCTGACCGAGCAGCTGGCAGCTTCACTGGCCGTCCCCTTCATGCCGGGCTGAGGCATCGCCAAAAAGTACGAGTGGGGCATCCATTGTGCGTCATTTCGCCCGGTGGGATCAGTAACGAACGACGAGCGCAGTAACTGTGAGGGAGGCGCCAATCAACAGCAGGAATGCTGCAACGCCGACGATGGCGTCACCTTCCGATGTCCGATCCCATTCCCCATTGACCTACTCCTAGACCCCTCAGTCACATGCAACCAAACGACACCAAAGAAGCGATGGCGAAACTGACCCACCTGTCCCCGAACACCGGTAATGAGCGCAGCCATGCGACTGGAATCCTGCAGCTCTTCGCTTCCGCGCTTCCGCGCTGAACACCGAATGGCTGTTCGGGAACGTAGGTGGCTATCCGAACAAGCCGAGTTGTTGCATCTGAGTGAGGCTGTCGCCGACACCCCATCTGGGCCGGTCGGGACCCAGATTGTACATTCGGCGGCCCGGCCGGGCCGAACGTCGTCCCTTGACCCGCCACCTCGGCCCGTCTCCCTTTGCAAGTGACTTGTGGCCAAGGCCGATCCCCTGCCATTCGACGTCCCCCACGGCCAGGACCAGGTTCCGCCCTGGGGCAGTCGCTGGCCTGCTCGACCAGCACCACGAGCGCCGTCTGGCGATCACGAGCCCGGGCGGCCAGCACGGGCACTATCCCGTGGGTCAACGAGTGGGTAATGTCCGCAACAACGATCCTCAACTGATCGAGCCCATCTGATGACGACACCGCAGCGCGATCCATTCCGTCTCGATCGACGCACATTTATCGCCGCCGCGCTGGCAGCCGGTGGGGGTGGCCTTCTGGCCTCCATGGGTGGCGGGGGGAGCGCTGGGGCAGCCACCATCAGAGCGGCGGCATCGGTTAAGGCGGCCGGCTCGGATCTGGGTGCCATCGAACATGTCATCTTCTTGATGCAGGAGAACCGATCGTTCGACCACTACTTCGGCAGTTACCCCGGTGTGCGTGGTTTCGACGACCACCCAGCCCACTCCCTCGGTGCCTTCGCCCAAGCGTGGCCAGGCGGCCCAACCAAACAACTTCTACCCTTCCATCTCGACTCAAACTCCGGCATCGGAGAGTGCACGTACGACCTAAGCCACAGCTGGCCGGCGGAGCACCTGAGCCGAGGCCGGGGTGACAACGCCGACTTCGTTCGCACCCATACCTCAGCCGCGTATGAAGGGCACGAGTACGGCGTCCTGACTATGGGATTCTACGACAGATCGGATCTGCCGTTCTATTACGCCTTGGCCGATTCCTTCACAATCTGCGACAACTACCACTGCTCCGTCTTGGGACCCACAGACCCCAATCGTCTGATGGCGCTGTCGGGCACGATCGACCCCGCCGGAGTGGCCGGTGGACCAGTCCTTACCTCCAGCGACAGCGTCGACGTGATCTGGAGTGCGCACTGGGACACCATGCCCGAAGTCCTCGAAGACGCAGGAGTCAGCTGGAAGGTCTACGTCCCCGAAGGTAAGCTCTATGCGCCGGCCTTCTTCGAGAAGGAAGGCCTCTTAGTGGGAGTCGCCATTCTCCCCTTCTTCAGCCAGTACAAGAACCCGGCTTCTGCGCTGTACCAAAAAGCATTCTTGCCCCAGTACCCCAGCGATTTCATGACCGATGTAGCCAGGGGCACGCTTCCGGCCGTCAGCTGGATCCTCCCACCACTCGGCTACGACGAGCATCCGCCAGCTCCTCCGGCATTGGGGGAGTGGTTCACCAGCCAGTTACTCAATACGCTGGTTTCCAACCCCGCGGTGTGGTCCAAAACCGTGCTCTTCCTCATGTACGATGAAAACGACGGGTTTTTCGACCATGTGCCGCCACCAGTAGCTCCGAAGGGAACGGCCGGTGAGTTCCTCACGGCAAGCCCGCTCACGCCGAATGCCAATAGGATTAAGGGCCCTATCGGGATGGGCTTCCGCGTGCCCATGCTGGTCGTCTCGCCTTTCAGTCGGGGCGGCCACATCGCCTCGGAGGTGTTCGACCACACGTCCCAGCTTCGATTCCTGGAAGAGCGCTTCGGCGTGCGCGCCCCCAACCTCTCGGCTTGGCGCCGCAGGACGGCGGGCGACCTGACGTCGACCCTGCACATGCATTCCAAAGATGTGTCCTGGCCGATCCTGCCGTCGACCTCCAAGGACCACCCGGCCAATGTCATGGCCGAGGGGTGTGTCAATCTCGACATAGTTGAGGATTACTCCAGCCAACCGAACTACCCGGTGCCGATGCCCCAGACCATGCCCCGCCAGGAGTCCGTCCGCACCGTCTAGCCGCATCAAGCGAGGTTTGCTCTGATTGCCTCATACTGCTTGCGGCAGATTGACCGCATCGCGATTAACGCCCACCGGGCGCATCCTTTCCTGCACCGATGACGGCCGCCATGAGTCTGGGCGGGATGTCGAAATGACGGAGACGCCAAACGCCAGCGCCGCTTTCTCGGCGGCCAAGTTGATGAGGCTGCGATACTGACGGTGTGGACGACGGCTATTTGTTCGACGCCACGGGACTCCAAGTCAGACCGAACCTGCCAGCACTCTTGAAATTATTAAGGAGCAGCGGTCACGCGGTGGATCCGCAAGAGAAGTATCAATGAAATGGGATACTCAACGCCGATTATCCATGGGGGCTCAGTGTCCTAGTGTCAGCGAGTGCGACGCAGTCTCACGGATGATCGGAGACGCGTCCAAGGGAGCGGAGCTTTCTAACCCTCTCGGCCCTGGTTCTGAGCCGACGGGCAACACTGTCTATGTCCTCGATGAGATCTACGAGTCCGAGGCCGGAGTAACCAACCACTGGACCCTTTCGCAAGACTGGCCGGATATGGGAGCGGTGGTGGCGGCGGCCGGCAAGGCTCAGGTCACGACACAGCACAGGGGCCGTGTAATCAACTCACTCGCATAGGACACCCGACGAGTAGTTCGAGGAGCCCCAGCTGGTGCCTCCGCAAGGACGTTGAATGGTACGGGCGGCGCAACGAAGCTGAGGTGCCAAGGTGGGCAGCAGCCCTCTGTAGCGTTGTTTGCACTCTCAAGGTGAGAGCGCTAAACGGAGGTCATGTCGATGGAACCAGCCGACACGTCGAAGGTGGACGAGGTGTATTCAAGCCGCACCCCGAGCGGCGGACTGGGACAGGTGGTAGCCGCCTATGCAGGCGCTCGGAACCCGGCGGCCGCAAGCTGGTCCGTGACCGACTTAAAATCGTAGGAGTCACGCCACCGCTTGATTCGCCCATCTGCGTCGACTTCGACTGCGGCCATGACTTCCATGGAGAAGGGCTTACCACCGACGGTGAAACTGTCAACTCGTTCCATCATGACGGTTCCACCATTGGCGACGAGGGACTTCACCTCCATCGTCGGGTTTCCCCATCCCAACGCACGCTGCGCTTCAAACTCTGACCTGATCGCATCGATACCGCGATGCACTCCACGCGGGCCGTCTACATACACAGCATCTTTGGCGAAGAAGCCGAGGATCCTGTCCATCTTGGGCCAGTCCTCCCAGGCCGCAAGAAACCCTCGCACAACGGACTCTGGCGAACCGCTCATCTGGAACTCCCCCCGGCAGACAGGTTCGGACGACCTCCCCTAGGCAGGCCGATGGTAACTGACGAAGAGCCAGGCGTCGACATTGCCCGTGAACGCCGGTGGTGGAGCCACAACGACCAACGGTGGCGCTCCTCATGGCGACCGTGGCAGACGCTCCAGCCCTCTAAATGGCTCCGGCAGCCTCGAACGAGTTGTACACCGTGACTGTTGGAGGACCCGTGACACCGATCGCAGAAGTGACCCGCTCGACCTTAGGGTTCCCCTCGAAGAATCCTTGGAACTGCTCTGCGGTTTCCCACTCATCGATGACGACGAGCTCGGCGGCGCCAGCGACGAATCGGTGATGAAGAATTCCAGCGCCCTTGGTGTCCTCAGTAATCTCTTCGAGGAGTGCGGCGTTGGCCTGGAGACCCTCGATGGCTTTGGCGACGTCGGCAACAGGGAAGTGAGCGATGACTGTGACACTCATGTCGATACCTCAGATCAGTTGGTTGACCACCCCCAATTGAGGCAGTTTCGGAAGGTTACGACATCGCCGTTGAGATTGCTCAGCCTGCTCCGGTTCCTCCCTCCCGACTACCAAGGACGCAAAATCGACGCCGGCGGCCTTAAGGGGGGAGCTGGCCCGAGGGGGTGTCTCCGTCGTGCCTGCTGGGCTAATGGTCCGTCGATGAAATGCCTTGGCGGTCAACCCGAGAGCGAAGATGCGCCCGGAAGGTAGTTCGGATCGCCACGGCAGTCGTCGCCAGCGATGGTCTTCGTTAGCTCCTGACCGGCCCCTTCCGGATAGACAACCAGGCTCAGGCACCCAAGGGATGTGGGACGCCCCCGCCCTTCTCACCCTACTGGCCCAGCGGTGCTCGCGGGTCGCGTCCCATGAAGGCGGCGAGGCGTTCCCAGTCGTCGGCGCCGGGAGGCGGCGGCACCTCCGCCGCGAAAGGGGAGCCTGGCTCGACCATGTTGCGGTATTCGGGTTTGATCATGGCCCGTGCCCCCTCTAGTGCCGTTACGGCGACGGAGGGGTCCAACTCGTCGATCTGTCCGGTGGCCCGGGCCAGATCCCATGCGTGGGCGGCCAGCTCTGCTAGGTACATGTCGACCAGGGTGGCCCCCGTGTACTCCTCACCCCACGGCATGGTGAACTTCGATGACAACCTGGAGTCGTCGTCCCATGCCTGCGCCGCGTCCTTGGCAGCGTGGCGTAGCTGACCGGGCGCGTCGGACAGCTCCACGTGGGGGGAATCGTCTCCGGGTGGGGGTGCCTGGCCCCGGCCAAGAGCGGCCGCCCGGTGGCCCGCTTCGACGATGTGGTCGACCAGACCAGCCACGTCATACTTGCGGCATGGTGTCGGCTGGCCGAGGTCCGCAGCATCTATTCCCGACACGATCACCGCGGCGTTCTCGTAGGAATCCAACAACTTGCTTCGTCGGTCATGGTTGACCATGCGGTTACTCCTGGCTGCGACACGGTAACTACGACGCCAGTATCGCTCAGCAACTCCGCCATTGAGACATCTCGGCCACTTAGAACCTAGGCTGAATGTCACCATCTCATGCGTTTGCTGAGGTCGTTGCTTCGACCCCCTGAATCCAAAGCTGAAACCACGTAGATCAGAAGGAGGATGAAGATGGAAGACAGGATCACTGCGGTGCTCTACTTGGAGATGACCGACCGACCCGCCGAGCGGTATGCCGCCGAAAGAGTTCCACAGGTGTTAGCTCTGCCCGGGGTTCAGCGGGCGACATGGTGGTCGAACTGCGTTCCGTTTCGTACCGACCTTCCCAGGACGATGCCGGAGTTCTCGGTCCTCGGAGTCTATGAGGCGGATGGCGGATTCGTCGCTCCCAGCGGTGATGCAGCCACGCCCCCCGACATTGATGGGTACTGCTTCAACCACTATCCACGCCCTGGTCAAGGAACTCTGTCGGATCAGCCGACCCTCGGACTGGAACTGGTCTTGATCAGTCCTGCCACGCCTGAACAGGATCAGGCGCTACGCGATTGGGGCGACTTCATCCACATCCGGGACATAGCTGCCGCGTCGTGCGAGAACTTCACAATGATCACGCCGTACGAGAACCAAACACCGGGATCACCACGCTTCATGCACTTCTACGAACTTGACACGCCCGATCCAGAGCCTGCTTTTAGGAAAATGGCTCCGACCACTATCTCTAGAATTGGTGCGTATGGTACTCATCCTCAGGACCAATGGATGGTTCACCCATCGCTCGTTATCGACTATGTGAATACGTTCACTCGGTTGGGAGTGCAGGAGCGCATCGGCCGACCAGCGCAGCAGGTTCGGACGGCGCGTCCGAACACTACGGTCGGGATGGGTCCGATCGCTCTTTGAGCATCCGCCTGCGGTCCTCGGTGTTGAGACGAGCGGGTTCCGTCGAGCCCATGAAGTCGGCGAGAGCATTTACGAACTGTTCCGGCGCCTCGATCTGGGGAAAGTGGCCCGCACCCTCAATGATTACCAGCCGGCTCCCGGGAATGGCTTGGTGCGCGGCGTGAGCGTGGCTCACTGGGATGATGTCGTCCCGGTCCCCCCAGACGATCATTGTCGGCATTGAGGAAGCCAAGTAGAGCCGATCCATCGCACTGACCGTCTGACCGCCGGGGTCGATGACGGCTCTAATGGTGCGGGCGAACGCCTGCCGGTTCTCCGACTCGGCGAGTGAAGCGTAGGCGCTCCACATCTCGGTGATCCGGCTCAGGCGGATACCGCGGTCGTTGATCGAGCGGAACAGGCTGTCTCCCCAGTCGCGGACGAACCTGGGGAAAATCACGGGCATCAAGTACTCGCTCCCCGGCAGCGTCATGAATCGGAGCATCCAGTTCACGTCTCGCCCGAGACCACCACTGTCGACGAGCACGAGACGGTCACAGACCTCAGGATGCTGGTAGGCGAGTTGCATCGCCACCCCGCCGCCGAACGACTGGCCGACCACGGATGCGTGGTCGATATCGAGGACTTCGAGAAGATCACGGATCCCACTGGCAAACGCGCCCAGCGAGTAGTCCCCGAGAGGCTTTTCGGACAGACCGTGACCCATGAGGTCCGGTGCGATCACGGTGAAACGATCCGTCAGTCGGGGGATCACGTCCCGCCAGGTCCGAGAGCTACCGGCCATGCCGTGGAGAAGCAACAGCGCGGGTCCGCCACCTTCCATTCGGAACGCCATGTCGTGACCGTGAATCGCGACATGCTGGATTTGGCCTTCCATGGGTACATCATCCCTCAACGGTGTTTGCTGCGTTGCCCGTGCAGATCCATCCCGCGCAGATCTCCAAAGTGCCCCCATATGTTCAACGAACACGACCGCGATCCCTATGGCCAGCGCCCCGCCGGGTCGACTCGGTTCGTCGAGCCGCCGTAGCGCAGCTTGACCAGGCCGCTTGCCGGGTCGTAACAAGCGTTGGCGTTGGGCATCGGGCGGTTGTTCCCGAAGGGGAAGACCGGGTACTCGGTCGCTCCGCGGGGGCAGGGCTGCCCGTCGCCGTAGGCCATGAGATCGACATCCCAGGGGGGTATGTCGCCCCAGCGTCGGGCTCGGCTGTAGACCTCCATGAAGGCCGTGGATGCCTCCTCGATCATTGCCGGGATGGAGGCATGTCGCCGGGGAAATGCCAGGCCCCCGATCCATGTCCGATTGCCGACCAGTTCGGGGCGGCCCAGGCCCGTGCCGCGGGGAGCCGCCGGCTGGATGTAGAGGTCGAACCAGTCGGCGGGAACGTGCACCTGGGCCGCAGGCTCGGAACGGACAAGCATGACCCGGTAGTCCCCGACGACCCAGGGATAGGGCCGACGCACCCCGACGAAACGACCCTCGTGGGTGCCGAGTTCCCGGAATCCCCCTGGGGGCAGTCGGGCGGCGCCAGCGTCAAAGGTCCACCAAGTGGAGAAGATGAGCCCCTTACCGGCACCTCGAACGCGCCCCGGGTCCCAGATGTCGGTCTGCAAGCCGAGGTAGAACGTCGAGCCGTCGATGCGGCCCTGAGCCAGGGCAAGGTATATCCCGACCGAGCTTGTCGGGTCGCCGAGCACCTTCAGATCCCACTCCAGGTTGGCCGCGGGGCCCTCGAGATCCCAGCGGACGTAGATCCCTGCCACCGGCAAGCGGATCCTTTCATCGAGTTCCGAACTCCGTCCGGGCAGCTCAGCATGGGACGCACCCAGCACTCGTCCAAGCAGGCTTCGCAGTCCGCGCTTCATCGGCACCTATCCCATCATCGGGCGTCCGATGGTACCTGTCACTTCGGAACGGTCGGCCTACGCGCCCTTGAGTCCGAGGTTGCGGCCACACCGAGTCGGATCACCTCTATAAAGTATGCCCGATCCGCCCCCTGTTGCCGGTTCAGTGGGCGACGTCAACACTCCGTGGCTAGCCCGGTCGATTGTGAGACTCAGCCTCCACGAGGCACTCCCATTGCCTCGAACACGACGAGGAGACACAGGTTCAGCCTCGATTGCACCGTTGATAAAAGCCAGCTTCGTCTTTGAGTCGGGAAATCCACGTGCCCTCACCCTCGAGCCAAGCAACACGAGGGGGCGTGGCTCCTCATCGATCGGGAACGATCCCCATAGGTCCTCGGATCCCTCATCGAACAGGACAGCCTCGAGTGACGGTACGCCGGATCGGTGGGTCAGTATGCCATTTGAGCCGCCACAATCTCCGCCAAGTGACACACTTGCGATGTGCCAAATGATGACGAAGCTCGTGTTCCCGTGGCCGACGTCCTCCGAGGGCTTGAGATCCATCCGTTGGAAGCCGAGTGGACACCAGTAGAGGCTTTAGTAATCATCAAGTGCCTAGACGAGACCGGCTCGGCTGCTTGGTCATATCGCACCACGAACCGCCTCAATCGTGAGGAGCTTCTTGGTGCTCTAATCGTACATACCGACCTATTGCGACGTCAGTTGGTTGACGAATGGAATGCCGAGTAGCTCATTGGGTGCGAGTAGCCCACACCGTTGGGTCAGTGAAGCACTTCGGCATAGTGTTGGGACCCTTCCTTCGGCCCTGAAGTCGTAGCGCCACCCACCCGTGCCCGGTTGGGAGTCTCCGTGTAGCGTTCGAAGCTCTACCCCAACTGCGAACGGAGACCCAATGGCCGTGCTTGTGAGGATTACCGCCACCGGAATGGACCAGGCGACCTACGACCAGTCGGCCCCCGGCCTCCACGAAATGGTGAAGAAGCAGCCCGGCTTCATCATCCACGTCGCGTATCCGTCGCCCGGCGGCTTGACGGTGGGCGAGGTCTGGGACAGCCAGGCGCAGCAAGAATCGTGGTTCAACGAACACGTCGCGCCGAATATCCCGCCAGCGTTGCTGGATGGATTTACGACCGAGTACATCCAGCTTCACGCCCTGGTGCAGCCGTAGTAGCTAGGCCGACACCGTGGCGCTTGCCCACTTTCCTTGACTGCTCCGGTAGGCCGGGTCGGGGTCAATCCCCTGCCGGTTTGAGGAGGGCGGACTGTCCGTCACCTGGTCGGGCTTTCGGCTGGCTGATCAGCTCTTCGGCCTTGCCGTAAGCCGACCAGACTTAAAGGCGGACAAGACGCTGGTGACTACTTGTTCAGCGTTGCCGGAGGCGTCGATGGCGTTAGCTTCGCTCTCGCCGAGATCAGTGAATTTGGCGTGCAGTGCCGTGAACCCTTCGAGATCCGGGGGACCTGCCGGATCTCTCTGTTTGGCGCGCTCGAGACAGGTGGGCAGGTCGGCTCGCAGTACTGCGTAGTGGACCAACACATCGTGGCGCCCGCAGATCTCGGCGACGCCATCTGCGCCGTAAGGAAACATCGGGCCATCGAGAATCACGGTGTATCCCCCGAGGGCAAACTGGGCAGCGGTGGCCGCTAAAGCTGCTCCCACCACTTCGTACCGGTGGGCCCCCTCGGCCTTTTCGGGGTCAGGGAATGGATCGTCGAAGAAGCGGAGAAACACGTCAGCAGGAATGTGGACACTTGAGTCGAGACACTCTGCGAGCAGCAGGCTGACCGTCGACTTGCCGACGGCGGAGCAACCGCTGATGACAAGTACCGGGGCAGCCATAGGCAGCAGCCTAGGGCCGGTCGGTGAGACGACCGCCTTTCGCCCAATAACGCTCAGGACCGGCTCGAAACAACGTCCCAATACCGC
Organism: uncultured Acidimicrobiaceae bacterium; assembly: GCA_963779735.1. Taxonomy (GTDB): domain Bacteria; phylum Actinomycetota; class Acidimicrobiia; order Acidimicrobiales; family RAAP-2; genus Bog-473. Next base: position 210,749 of record CAVZZJ010000003.1, on the reverse strand, counting down.
CGATTCTGAGACGGCGACCGACCAGGCTCAAGATCTGACTCACGAGTATGACGGGGAACACCATTGCGTCAGCTTCTACTTGTGGGTGGCCGCTACGTGCCAGGCCAGGGCTCCTGCGGGGTCGTGGGCGAGGACGATGACTGCGGACTCTATTGATTCAGTCGACACCGAGTCGAACTGCTCACCCAGGTCGACGAGGCGAAGGGTATGTCGACCCCCACCGCTTCGTAGCCGAGTGAGGCCGCCATAAGAGCGTGCTCGCCGGTGCCACAACCGACGTCGAGCACCCGGCCGACCAGGTCCCCTGCCGTGGCCAGGTAGTAAAAAGCTGGCTGGGGTCGACATAACGTCAGCCACCGCGAACTTGAATGTAGTAGCTCACGATAAGTCGCGAGGCCAGGATGGCTGCGCAGATGATCTCGGCATTCAGAGGCTCATCTGGCGCCACCACAACCTCGCTGCCTATCAGAGCCCTGCCCTTCGTGATCCTTCTGACCCACATAACCTCACGCCCGCCCTGGTCGATTCCTGTCATGACTGCTGCGACCCAGGAAAATCCTGTCTTCACGGTTTCCACCGGGAACCTCAGCCGCCGAGAGTCCGAGAGCAGCTCGACGACGGTGTTCGAACGTTTATCGCGGTGGCGACCCGATATTCGCAGGATCGGCTGTTCGGTTCGGAGATCCAGGAGTTCCTTGGAAGCGAGCTCCCTTGAGGCTCCCCGCCGCCTTGGACCCTTGTCAGCTTTCTCGACGTAGATAGCCTCACCCACCCTCATCCAACTGGGGGTAGCCGTCGCAAAAACCCTCCCATCGTCTGACACAAGGTCTTCGGCGTCCGCAGTCACCTCTCCCTCCTGCCAACGTAAGTGGACGCCGGGCAGATCAGGAGCAGTAGCCCATAGCCGGATGTGGACGCGACCAGACCGGCGAGAGCGTGGCAGGTGGCGGAATCGGTCCGAACGGTCGCACGTCCCGGTGCCCCATCCGCCAACGCTCAACTCCCGCAGTCGCTCGGCGTTGTGATCGCAAGGATGTCTCCGCCCATGGTGGAGACGACGAGCTGGCGCGAGTGATCCTCTGTGCCGAGCAGTTCCAAGAGGTCTCCGCCATCCCGCCGATCCTGCTCCGAATCCCGCACCGCTCCGGTAGCCGGATCGACGCAGGCAAGCACCCCCCACTCGTTCTCGATCCAGAGGGCGTCCGATGCGTAAAGTGTCGAGGCGGACATCGGCCAGCTAAAGACATCTCCGGGCGGCGTGTCGATTCCCCGGTATGCCGTACCCAAACCCGGCGGAATAATCGCCGCGAGCCCCGAGGCATGAAGCAGCACAGTTTCACCGTCCATCCCCGTCCGGAACGAGGTGGCCACGCCGTCGGGAAGCGCGGTCAGAATCCCCCCGGCCACCGAGCCCGTCACCGGACTCGTCGCCGAAGTCGTAGCGAGGAGCTCTCCATTGCTCGCTGTGCGTTCTTCCACCGCGGCGTCGACCTCGTTACCGTCGATGGTCGGGTAGGACACGGACACGTAGAGGAGTCGGCCGGTGGGGTCGGTGGCAAGACTGGCGATGGTGCCCGAGGGCACCATGTCGATCGAGAGGACCGTACCGCTACGTACCTCCAGGTGGACAAGCGTGCTCCGGTACCCAACCCAGACGGTGCCCTGTGACCCCTCGCTGACGAGCGTCGGCAACCCCTCTGAATTGCCGGGCCCCGGAGGGGGAAGCGATACCTGTCGGACGACGTGCAGAGTGCTCGGGTTGACTTGGCACAGCATCGGTCCGGGCGGCTCGTCCCCCTTTCCAACCGAGCCGCTGACCCACAAGGATCTGTCAGCCAGGGTCAGAGTGTCGGAGTAACCACCACCGAGACCGAACGTCGGGCCGTCACGCTCGGCGCCACCCGCGAGAGGGAAGGCCAGGAGAGCGTCCGGTCCCATCGAGTAACGGCTCTCGGATACAAGCCCATACGCCGATCGGGTGGTGGGATCCAACACCTGCACCGTCGCCTTCTTCATGAGGACTTCGGAGGGCCACGGCCCGGGTACGCCGTTACCGACCGCAAATACAGGAGCTACGGGCGATGTCGCTTCCTGGGCAACACAGCGATGGACCTGTGCCAGAGCACTTGTGGCCCCAGCCGAAACGGCCGGAACCACGAGCGCGACCAGCGTCGGGACTGCTAAGGCGATTTTGGGGGTCCGTCGCCGCCTGGCCCCTCGTCGAGGTCGGCACGGCAGAACCTCAGCTACCTCTGTGCTCACTGGTAGCGCAACTCCGCGGCGAGGTAACGCGTGGAGCACGGTGAACGGCAAATACCAAAGAACTGGGCGGTTCATGCACTAATCACGCTTCACCGCCTGAATCGGTTGCCACGGGTCTCGCCGAACAGCCTCCCACGTTGAGTCAGACCAAGGCGGCGTTGCCTCCAGCCCCCTCTTGATGGTGACCAACGCCCCCGGGCCGTCCTTACCGTTACGGGGGCGTCTCGCGGCGGTGCCGTACCCGAACGGATGGCGCAGGATCCATTCGTTCATCCGACGTTGCATCACCCATCTTCCACGATCTTGCGCCCCCTGGACTTGGTTCTGTACATGCCCTCAAGTTGTCGCGATGGTGGACCCGCGACGTCGAAGTCGACCTGGACATTGAAGCTGTCCTGGGGAATATCGAGAGCGAGCGCAATGGCCTCCCTGAGTCTGGCCGCCGCATCGTCTCGGTCTCGCACATGGGTCAGCGCCCCCGGCACGTCCGAGACGATGATCACCCACCACTCTCCGTCCCACTTGGCGCGCGCCGTAAAAAGCGGCATTGCCATGATCCCCCCGTTCCCCCTCTTGCCCCGCTCCACAGTATCCCGGTCGCGCTGACCGGGGACCGCGACCGTAACGGTGGGGGCGCCTATGGCACCTCGAGACACCGACGGCACATCCACTGATCCCTTTCGTCGTAGCGCCATCCAGCCCGAAGCGCCTGCACCTCAAGCTCAGGCGGTACGGCGAACTGCTCTTCGACGTCGGGACAGGGACGACCGCAGACTTCACAGATGACCAGCCCGAGAGACTCGCCCATGGGGTGACCATACCTATCCCGCCTATGGTCAACCTGAGGCGGGACAGGGATCAACCTGAGGTCCTGCAACGCCCGGTGCAACTATCATAGGGGCTTCGCCCCCCATCGCTATGGGCGACCACTCCCCCGCAACCGCTGCACCGACGGTTGCGGGGGCCGTTCGCGTCAGGGGAGACCTACCAGTCGACGAGGAACGCAAGCAGAACGAGCGCCACAACCACAAGGACAAGGACAACGACTGGCCAGCTTCCCCTGAGGCGGCAGCGTCTTACTCAGGAATGCATCGTTACTAGGCAAGGAGCACGCCATGGGCAAACTCATCGTGACCGAGTTCGTGACGCTCGACGGAGTGGCACAGGCCCCTGGAGGGCCCGATGAAAACCGCGATGGCGGCTCCGCGCACGGCGGGTGGCAGGCGCCACCGGCGGACCAGGAGTCGGGCGGGGTCATATTCGAGCAAGCCATTAGGAGCATGGACGCCCTGCTTCTCGGGCAAAGGACCTACGAGATCTTTGCCGACTACTGGGCGCCATGACGAAGTCCTGCGTCGCCCCGGGCCGAGCTGACGACCCCCGGTGGAACGCTGGAGATCCCATTGACATCTGAGGTCGATTCCGTCATAGTTTGTCGACTATGGCTCAGTTCAACGCACCGCTTCAATCGGATGTCATCCGGTGCCTCCTACTGATGCCGTCGCGCCTGCTCTTCGGTTGAGTGCGCCGTCGGCGTCTGTAGAAGACGCCTGACACCGAGCACCGCAAGAGAAACCATCGACCTGAACGTGTCAGGTCATACGTCCGACGCGCCAATCGCGTCCAAAGGCAACCACTCATGAAAAAGATCCCTCGCTCCTCCCAAAGAGTGATGTCCTTCGACGACTCCGATTCGGTTGTCGATGCCAACGACCTCCTCTTTGTCGAGCACTACATCTCAGGCAGCTACCCCTACGCACAGAGCGCGAACTTGTCGCGCGTCCGCGACGGAGCCACTCTGCTGCCGCCAGGCGCGAAACCTCATCGCGTCGCGGTCTTCGACGGGACTCGTTCGGTGCTCGCGGCCGGGCCGGGTTGGATCGCGTCTGCCATTCGTTGGGCGCACGGCAATGCCAGAATCACCGTGCTCGCGGCATCCGAGCAGCTGGCAAAGGAGGTTCTCGAGGAATCGAGGGAGGGGGCGGAAGAACCCCGTGTCATCGACCGCACGAAGGCCGGTATCGGTTTCTGGCATCTCGGACCCCACGGACCAGTTCGCCACGAACGAAGCGTTGGTGTCCAGCCGTGGGCGGACATCCGTCGCAACTACTCGGGGCCGGCAGCCCAGTCCCTGGACGACCTCATGTCGCGGAACCAAGACCAGCTTGGAGGAAAGCTGCTGCTGCTCCACGGCCCACCGGGTACCGGGAAAACGACAGCGTTGCGGGCGTTGGCCGACGCGTGGCGCAGCTGGTGCCGCTTCGACTATGTGGTGGATCCTGAGCGACTGTTCGGCAGTTCGGCGTACTTGCTCAAGATCGCGCTCCGTGATGATGACGAGGTGGACGAGGAGCAGCAAAACGGAACGACGTCACGCATGTTGATCCTCGAAGATTGCGATGAGCTGATCGCCGCGAGTGCCAAAGAGCGCTCGGGGCAAGGGTTGGCCCGGTTGCTCAACCTCACCGATGGTCTCCTCGGTCAGGGGCGTTTCGTCTTGGTTGCCATCACCACGAACGAACCTGTAACCCGGTTGCACCCCGCCATCGTAAGGCCGGGTCGCTGCATTGCACAGATTGAGGTGGGGCGTCTGAGCGCGAGCGAAGCGCGCCGATGGCTGGGCGGGCAGGGCTCTCATCGGGGTGGCGACGTCACCCTGGCCGAACTGATGTCGCTCCGGGATCGGACGGAACACGCGCACGCGACATCGTCGGCGCCTCAGGTCGGTATGTATCTTTAGGGCTAGACGGTCTAACGAGCCCCGTACATTGCCGGGTAGCGGGTGCTCCCTCTCGGGAAAACGCTCGCGGCACGATTGGGGCATTCCTCAACCCACTGCTGCGCAGAGCATGCACCAGTTGCCCTCATGGCACATGTCAAACTACTCGCCACTTTACGCAAGATCCCGAAACGGAGTTCACGTGACCAACTCATTCATCCGCCTCATGCGACGCCTGGCCTGCGTGCTCACTGTTAGTGCGATATGCGGGGCGCTCTGCACTGTCGGCTTCAGCGGAGCCTCCGGTGCGAGCGAGGCCGGTGCCCACGCCGTCGCCGTGGGCCCGCCCTGCACGAACACGCTCGCGTCGGGCACGGTCATCGGGGTCGCTGCCACGAGTGACGACGCAGGGTATTGGATCGCCAACGACGCTGGGCAGGTGGTGGCGTGTGGCGACGCCACGAACTTCGGCAGCTTGACGAAGGCGCCGAACCACCCGATCGTCGGGATCGCCGCAACTCCTGACGGCGGTGGCTTTTACCTGGTGGCCTCAGATGGAGGCGTCTTTACGTTCGGAGACGCAACCTTCCAGGGCTCGACCGGCGCCATCGTGCTCAACAAACCGATCGTCGGAATGGCCGTCGATCCAACCACCGGTGGCTATTGGCTCGTCGCCTCTGACGGCGGCATCTTCACGTTCAACGCCCCGTTCGAGGGATCGACGGGTGCGATGTCATTGAACAAACCGATCGTCGGAATGGCTCTGGATCCGACCACCGGTGGCTATTGGCTCGTCGCCTCTGACGGCGGCATCTTCACATTCAACGCCCCGTTCTGGGGTTCGGCGGGTGCCCTCCGGCTGAATAAGCCCGTGGTCGGTATGGCACCCGACCTGGCCACCGGTGGCTATTGGCTCGTCGCCTCTGACGGCGGCATCTTCTCCTACAACGCACCCTTCTTCGGTTCCACCGGTGCGATCGTCCTCAACAAACCCATCGTCGGAATGGAGTCCAACTCCACCGGAACGGGCTATCGCTTCGTCGCCACCGACGGAGGCATCTTTGACTTCGGTTCGTCGCAGTTCTACGGCTCGGCCGTAACCGGCGCACCGCCGTCCACTGCCCCCACCGTGGTGTTGAATCAATCAGGGACCGGGCCCAGCGCGGGCATCATCGGTCCGCTGGGATTTCCAACAGGCACCACGACGTTTACTGCCACCTTGACCTACTTCAACTGCTCCCCTCCGCAGGACGGCATCTTGATAGACGCCGGCCTCTTACCGTTCGACTATTACCTCATGGGCACCAGTCAGGCCGGCGGCACAGTTCGCCGCGTCTACAACGTGGTCAACGCACCTTTTGGGGTCCAGATCGAAGGTGTCTGCAGCTGGACCATCACGATAACGGCCCAGTAACGCCTTGGAGGTCCAATCCCAAGAGTGTCCCCTATCGTTGCCGGTCAGTGAGGGACTGCGGCACGAGTGGGATGGTGGTGTCGATGCAAAGTGAAAGCACTCGCTACAACCACGGCAAGCGGCCAAAACGCTTCTGCACCCGCTGCGAAGCGCTCGGCAAGTCCACGATGGCCACCATGAATTTCGACCACGAACCACAGAACGAGCGCGACCATTATCACGGTGGCCGGTATGGAGGCCGGGTAGGTCAGCAACGGTACGTGGGTTTGGCGGCGGGTTGCCAACACGGGCCAGATGGCGAGGGCACCGAAGGCAACGGTCGCGGCGCCCGTGTGTGCCACGGAGTTTCCTGCAGCAGGCTGAGGGAACGCGGCGACCAGCAGGGTCGCCAGGCCTCCGACGACGAGCACTGTTCGACCTACGCCACCCGCCACCCGCAGACCGATCGCGGTGACGATGTAGCAGGCGCCTAAGCCCGCCAGGGCCAAGGTCATGATCCAGCGATCCGTTGCCCCCCGTGCGGCCAGGGAGCTGATCGTGTCGCGAATGGGGTTGTACCCCTTGGCCTGTTGGGCGGCTGCCAGGGTCCAGCCTCCAATCAGCAGCAAGGGGCCAACCGCGGCGGAAATGAGGGTCCACCGCGGAATCCGGATCACTTTCGAAGCCTACGGCGCACAAGGGGATGGCCCCGGTCAGCCGAATTGCTCCATGCTCACCCGTTCGGCGTATTGACGACTGCGGCGGCGCGGACGACTGGCGTACTTCATCGCCCTGTCCAGCGCGGCGGGCGATGCTCCGCTGCGGCCTGTCGACCTTCGGCCGCGTCCTGAGTCCCGCCAGCGACTTGCCGCATGGTCTCGCCGAAGCGGATGGCCTCGAGTGTCGCCATGTGTCGCGTCCGCATCGCCATCTCCTTCATAGCCCGCTGAGCGAGAGGCGCTCCGCTCACAAGGCGTCTTGCCAGCGCAGTGGCCTCGTCCAGGAGCGTGTCATGAGGGACGACCCTCCAGACCAGACCCATCGCGTGGGCTCGTTCAGCATCGATGCGCTCCCCCGTGAGCAACAGCTCCATCGCATCGGCCCAGTTGAGACGCAGCGGCAGGCGGATCGATGCCACAATGGCCGGGACTCCCAGGCTCACCTCGGGAAGACCGAACTCAGCTCGGTCACTCGCCACGACGAAATCGCACCAGCTGGCAAGCGTGAGCCCGTAGCCCAGACAGTAGCCGTTGACGGCAGCGATGACCGGCTTGAAGATTTCCCATCCGCTCTCAAATGAGTTCAGCGTCGGCTTCTCCCAGAACGTGCCTGCGAACTCCCCTGCGGACCCAGCTCCGTCGCGCAGGTCTCCGCCGACGCAAAAAGCCCGTCCCGAACCGGTGACGATGGCCACCCATGCGTCCTCGTCGTCACGAAAACGCGCGAAGGCGTCATTGAGGTCGCGCCTCATTTCGGCATTCACTGCGTTGAGAACGTCGGGTCGGTTGTAGGTGATGGTGGCAACATGGCCATCGAGCCGGAACGTGGCGGAATCACCCACAGGTCACCAGTATGCCCGGTCGGGAACACGGTCGCTGGGGAGCGTCCGGGCTAGGCGTGAGGACTCAACTCGCTCTCGCCATCTCCTTGGTGATCACGTCCTTGGTGATCACGGTCAAGTCGATCGACTGGCGGGTTCGATGAAGCCCAGCTTGGGTCCTTCCGCTCACGCTCTCAGGCCGACGTTCAACCAATTCCGAGCCGGTTGTCCATGGATTGAGCGGTCGAAGTGATGCTACGTTCAGACGTTCGCTTGCCAGCAGGAACCGATGCCGCCAGCTGTTCCGACGAGTAGCTCGGAGGTGGGCCCTCCACACAAAGGGACGAAAGATGGAACGTGATCCTATAGAGCTGCAAATAGACGTCACGGAGGCCGCCGGATTGGGGGAGCGGACGACGCTCGCCATGAGCCTGTTCCTGCCCGTGGCCGACAGCGACTCTTCCCCGATCTTGCTCTTCTGCATTCCTGGAGGGACACGACGACGAGAGTCCTGGAACATGATGGTCCCTGGGCGCAAGGGATACAGCTTCGCCGAGTTCGCTTCCAACAAGGGATGTGTTGTGTGCGCATTCGACGTCTTGGGGACCGGCGACAGCTCCCGGCCTTCCGACCCCGGCTTCCCCACTGAGCTGGTGGCACGAGCCAACGCCGCTCTGGTGCGAAATGTGTCGGAGCGCTTAAGGGACGGCGCGCTCGTCTCGGGGATTGAGCCGTGTGAGCCGTCGCTCACTGCGGCGATCGGGCACTCGATGGGAGGCTTCTATGCGATCCGGCAGCAGGCACTGTTCTCCAGCTACGACGCTGTCGCCATCCTCGGCTATTCCACGCTGTTCCCCCAGCTGCTCTATGGGCGGACCGATCAAACCCTCTTTGTCGGCCTGACGTCCGAAGACCGAGTGGTCGAGCAAGGTCGCTCCAGTGGAATGGACCCCTATGCCACTAACGCCTCCGACCAGGACAAAGCGAGACGGATGAACTACTTGGAGGACGTGCCGGATGACGTTATTGCGGCTCACGAAGCGCTGAAGACGAACTCACCCGGGTACTCTTCGGCCGCCACCTTGATCCCAGGCATTGTGGCCGCAGACGCCGCCGCAATCGACGTGCCTGTTTTCTTAGGATTCGCGGAACGAGACACGTCGCGAGATCCCTTGATGGAGGTCGGTTCGTACCCAGGTGCAAAGGACGTGACACTCCACTTGCTCGAAGGTTCAGCGCACGCCACGAGCTGTGCGACAACCCGCCAGATGCAGTGGGACCGAATCCTCCGTTGGCTTTTCAGCCTCGCAAGGGACTGAACTGCTCACCAAGCTGGTCACCGGAATCAGAGCAGGGACTCATCGGATGCAAAACGTCTCTCAATCATGCGGGCAGTCCGGGATATGGACTGCGTAGTCCCCGGCAGCCTCACCACGGTCAGAACGATGATCGCTGGGACATGGTGCGACCAAAAGGCCGGCTCCGATGTCGTGCGCCAGCGCGGCTATCCCCTGAGTTGGCTGTAGAGCTCCCAATCACTGCGCTCGACCCAGTTGCGGGAGAGCTTGCGCGTGGGCGTGACAGCCAGGATGGCGTTGCCCGTGAAGGCTATTGGCTTACCGTCGGCCGGTAACCCAAACATTCCGTTGTTTCGGCCGGTAATCCTGAAACGCGACGCAACGCGGGAACCCTCAGGATTAGAAAAGGTTTGAATGGTTTCCCACCTCAGATCAGCGATCTTTGATTGAAACCCCCTAACCCAAGCCTTGAAGTCTTCCGGACCGGCAACGTCCACACCTGCGCTGGTGATGATGAAGTCCTCCGTTACGAACCCGTCGATCGCAGCGGGATTACAGGCCACCCAAACTTCCTGCCAGAAGGATTCGACGAGGGCGATCGATTCCTCGGGCGTCATGGTATTTCTCTTGTTTGGGTGGAGGGTGGATTATGCAACATTCCAGCTCCGCACCGTTCCCTCAAGCAAAGCGGAGCAAACGCCGCCGCGCATCCTGCACGTTGCCAGTCGCCCGCGTCGTCCCGACACGGATTACATGTGTAACGCCGGCAGAGTGTCATGTGTGGGACCTTACAGTGGATCGTTTGACTCTTTCGGGTGCAGAGCGCGTCGAGTTTCTCCGGCGCTTCTATCGACTGATGAACAAAAAGTACCGACGCCGACTCCTACAAATTGAGTGTGCCTGCGAGAGAGGCCAGGTAGTCGGTGTGGCTGCCGACCGAGTCCAGGCCCAGACCCATAGTGACCACGGTGACATGGGTTCCACCTGCCTCGCGCCAGGCACCAATCTCCCTCGTGAGTTCGCCTACGTCGGCTCCGCTCAGCGCCACATAGTCCCCGCCGAAGTCCGCGGCCGACCTGCCGAGAGCACCCACACGCTCACGCATTCGTCTCCAGGAGGCGACGGCATGATCGACCCCGCCACCGAAGAAGATGAAGCCGTCCGCGAGCCTGGCGGCCCGGTCAAATGCGTTCTCGCCAGATCCACCGAGCCAGATCGGGATCGACCTCGTTGGCTTCGGCACGAGTGAAGCCCTATCAATTCGATCGAAACGACCCGAGAAATCGACGACTGGCTCAGTGAACAACCGGCGAAGCAGCTCTATCTGCTCCTCCTGCCTCGCACCGCGGGTATGAAAATCCTGACCAAGCGCCTCGTATTCGACGTAGTTCCAGCCGACGCCCACACCGAGGCGCAGTCGACCGTCTGAGAGAAGATCGACATCGGTCGCTTGTCGGGCCACGAGTGCCGTCGGGCGCTGCGGAAGGACGAGGATCCCGGTGGCAAAAGAGATTCGCTCGGTGATGCCAGCCAAATAGGCGAACATGACGAACGGATCGTGGAAGGGGTCACGCTCGGTATAGGGGCCCGTCAGGGCTGGTGTTCGATCGGCGTGAACGGCTCCTAGTACGTGGTCGTAGGCGAGGATGTGATCGAAGCCCAACTCCTCGACCGCTCTTCCGAATTCGCCAACCGCGGTCGGATCGCCTCGAAGTTCGATCTGGGGGTATGCGACGCCAATTTCCATGAGCAGCAGCTTCCCATAAGTGGTTTCGAGTTCCCAAGGGCAGCTTCCGGCTCGCCGGGTACCCCCGTCGGCCGGCTGCGGGCGCGTCCTAGGCTTTCGGGGTCTTCGGGCATAGGGGTGGCTGGAGGTCGCCACGACGTATCCCTCGCCGGAGAGGTCGACCACAACCCGGTCGATGGCGCCCCCGGTGAAGGGGAAGGGCGCCGAGTATTCGGGGGTGACCGCCGAGGCACGGTCACGCCCGACGCAGATGCCGTCACCCGTGAGGCAGAAATAGCCGGGCTGGGTGACGATCCGACCCTCCCCCACCCGTTGCTCGTCCACGTAGCACGTAGGTAATTGACGCACCGGAATCCCAGTGCTGTAGTTACAGCGGTGTGATTATCGCACGGCCAGACGGCCTGAGCCTGCACGGAGGCGACTGCAGATGGAGAGATTGGGGAAGGTGCTTGTTCGCAACATCCTGGAGCACGCTCTTGAATACCCCTGGAGGTACCAAGACATCGGACTTCTAGTACTTCGCCTCGACGAGCGTCGGGAGTACGCGCTTCATGTCTGGGCTCCTGATCGGTGTATCGGCACGCCGCCGATCCACGACCACCCCTTCGACTTCGTATCTAGGATCATCGTGGGCGAACTGACGAATGCTCGGTACGCGGAGAACCCTTCTGGTACGAAGTACCTGCGCGAACGGTACTCACCCTCCGACGAGGAGTCCCGAACCACGGACTACGTCCAGCTCTCATCCGAGGTCGAGACCTTCGGGGAGGGTGATGCCTACGCCCAGTTGGCCGACGAGCTGCACGACAGCCATCAACTCCCAGGGACCGTGACCATCATTCACAGGGCGGCGTTCCGCGAAGTGAGCGAACTCACGGTGTGCCGGCTCGACGAGAAGGCCGCGTGGGTTTCTGGTGCTTCACGTGCACCCACGTCGGCAGAGGTGACGGACATCACGAAGCAGGCATTGACCTGGTTCTAGCCGTTCGAGCCGGAGCGAGAGCGTATCGCCGGCCTTCCGCGATGCCGTTCTACGTCTCCGGTGGTGACCCCAGCCATCTACTGAAATCGGGAGTTCGCTCCTGGACCCAGCGCAATCTTCAGGAGAGATGTCCGGTGACCTCCTCGAGCATCTTGTCGATTGCTCCGACACCCACCGACAGGTGGCCTTCACCTTGTTCGAGGTGAACCGACGCGCCAGGGAGTTTGGACGCGATCCACTGGCCGTGGGCAAAGGGGACCATCAGGTCCTCGCTGCCCTGCCAGATCATCGTCGGGGCCGATAGCTCGGCGAGCTCGAAGCCCCAGGGCTCAATGAACGCCAGGTCGTCGTCGAGCCACCCGTCGACCCCTGTGCGCAGCGCCTCATGGAAGCTGGCGGCCATGTCCTCGCCGAACTCATCGGTGAGAACCGCACGGTCGACCTCTGGCAGCAGACTCGCCAGAGACGAGACGATCCCGGCCGCGTCCACGCTTTCTAGGTGCGGATGTACCTGGTCGAGGAACGGCCGTAACTGTTCCTCTCCAGCCGCGGCGGCCGAGAACTCGGCCACGTTCTCCTCGCCCATACCGGCCATCCAGTCCAGGCCGTCGGCGTCATAGGGGGCGACGCCCGCGATGACAAGGACCGCGACGGCCGCAGGGAGGCGGGCGGCACAGGCAAGCGCATGGGGACCGCCGCCCGACCAGCCGGCCACAATGCAACGGTCTGCCCCTATCGCTTCGAGAAGCGAGACGGTGTCCTCGACGACGTCGACCACACGCCGACCGGGCCGACGGGTCGAGTCTCCGTAACCGGGACGGGAGCTCGTGACCAACCGCATCCCGCGTTCGTGGGCAGCTCGTTCGATCACCCGAAACGGGGTGGCTGCTCCGGGGGTCCCGTGGTGGAAGACAAGCGGCACACCGTCCGCAGGCCCGCTCACTCGCACGTCCAAGCGCCGTCCATCGGGCAGCAGAACGTGGTCGATCGCGGTCACAACCATGGAGTATGCCACCCCTTCTCGGTCGAGTCCTCCCGTTGGCGCCTTCTGGTCAGTGACACTCCACGACACACCGATGTTCCTCGTCGAGAATCGGATTGACCGTTACTCAATCGGTGATCGAACTCCCGGACTGCATGTGGACACTTCGGCAAGCGGGTAGAGGATGTCGAGTAAAATCCGCACAGTCGAAGCGAATTGGGGGGATTGATGGTGAAACAACCGACCGAAGTGGCCGAGCCGGCCGTCGACGTGACCAAGCTGCCGCGGATCGAGCCGCTTTCGTACGACGCGGTCGACGCGGAGACCAGAGAGGCGTGGGAGGAGTTGCGTCCACCTGTGGGCGGACCGCGGCACCAACCTGGCGTCGAGCATGACTTGTTCCGTATCATGATGCGTCATCCTGACCTCATGCGGGTGCACCAGCCGTTCGTCCAGTACATGAAGCGGTCGCCGATGCTTCCACCTCGGGCCCGAGAACTCGCGATCGTGCGTAGCGCTTGGCTCGGCGGCGTCGACGACCAGTTCGTGAACCACAGCAAGATCGGCATGGACTGCGGGCTCACAGAGGACGAGGTCGCCCGCATCGCGGAAGGACCTCACTGCTCAGACTGGTCCGCCGAAGATGCCACACTGCTACACGCGGTCGACGAGCTACACCTTTGGTGTCGCATCGGCGACGATACGTGGACAGCGCTCGCCCGTCACTACAGCGAGCAGCAGCTACTCGAACTCATGCTGCTCGTGGGCAACTACCGCACGCTCTCTTACATCCAGAACAGCGTCGGCATCCGTCCCGTGAGCGGCACAAGCCCGAACATCCCGGGTAACCGTTTCCTGTTCCCCGCTGCCTAGATCCTCTTTGGGGCAAAAAGAATCACCCACGGTCTCAGAGAGGCGCCGATGAGAAGAACGGTTGCGTTCTCTGAGACCGAGCTCATGGCGGGTCGGCTGAGGTCAGCGGGCGTGTCTCGATCTGCTGCATACGCATGCCTCGCACTCAACGGTCGATTCAGTCTTCCACTCCTACTGCCCGATTTGGAGGTGGGTGCTCGGTACGCCGGTCAGAGTCCACCGAGCGCCTCGGCCCACTCCCGATTCTTTAACAGGATTGGTATCGTCGCGGCGTGCCTAGTCGACTCAGCAACATTGCGATCGACTCTGCTGTACCGAAGGTCCTGGCTGACTTCTGGTGTTCCGTCCTTGGTTGGCAGATCGTGGAGCAGTCTGACGAGGGAGTGAGCATCGCAGCGGCAGACGGAGCTTGGCCTGTAATCGATTTTCTCCCGGTTCCGGAGAGCAAGACGGTGAAGAACCGAGTGCACCTTGACCTTCGGGCGGACGGTGTCACCACTGATGACGAGCTACAGCGACTTCTACGACTTGGCGCCTTGCCCACAGATGTGGGTCAATCCGCAGACGCCCGCTGGGTCGTGCTCACCGATCCCGAGGGCAATGAGTTCTGCCTACTGGCCCAGTCGGTGCAGGACCTCGCACTCTGATCGACCTGGATCACGTTGCCTTGCTATAGGCCAACCGGCGTGGATGACGTCCCCGCCATCCCTACCCTGGAATCGGCGGCTCTGCCAGGACCGCTAGCGCTCCCTCCTCCCCCTCTTCGGTGTGCCCGGCCCTCTTGGTGCGAAGGTGATGAACGGCTGCCATGCCCAGACCGCCGGCGACGAAGCAGGAGAGCGCCCCCACACCGAGCCCGGCCCGCGCACCGGCGGCGGCGGTGACAAAGCCGATCGCCGGCCCTCCGATGGGAGTTGTGCCCTGGAAGGCCACCGACCAAAGCGCCATCACCCGGCCCCGCATCTGGGGTTGGGTGCCGAGCTGAAGCGTCGAGTTGCCCATGGAGAGGAACGAGACGCTGGCGCAGCCAACCGAGGCGAGCGCCACGAAGGCCACGGCGAGCACGGGGGCGACGGCGGCGAAGGAGAGCGCGATCCCAAAGGCACACGACGCCAGCACCATGGCCCGCAGGCCGGTGCGTCCCCGCGCCGCGGTCAGGAGGCCTCCGACAACCGCGCCGACACCCATGGCGGCGGTCATCGCTCCGAAGGTCTCGGCACCGCCGTGAAACACTTGGCGGGCAAACACGGGCAAGGTGACCTGGAACTCATAGGCCAGCATGCCGACCAGCCCCATCATGAGGAGGGGCACTCCCAGTTGCGGGGTGCGCGCCACGTAGTGGAACCCCTCGCGCAACTGCCCCCGAGCCCTGCTCGTCGGTGGACTCGGCTGGAGCTGCGTGCGGTCCATGGTCAGCAACGACGTCACGACGGCGACGAAACTTGCTGCATTGAGCACGAAACACCAGCCAACGCCGACCGTGGCGATCAGAACGCCGGCGACGGCGGGACCGACGGCGCGCGCCACATTGACCAGGGTCGAGTTGAGGCTCACGGCGTTGCGCAGGTCCTCGGGGCCCACCATCTCGAGCACGAAGGCCTGGCGTGAAGGGTTCTCGAAGCAGTTATTCAGCCCGAGGACGACCGCGAGGATGCAGACCTCGACGAACGTCACGCGGTGCGTCAGGGTGAGCACTCCAAGGACGAGGGCCTGCACGCCCATCAGCGATTGGAGCACCACCATCAGGCGGCGTTTGTCGACGCGATCGGCGATCACGCCTCCGTAGGGACCGAGCAAGAGCATAGGAAGCGTCTGAAAGGCGACGACCAGACCGAGGTCGGTCGCCGACCTGGTCAGGGTCAACACCAACCATGACTGGGCCGTCGTCTGCATCCAGGTGCCGACCAGCGAGATGGCCTGGCCGGTGAAGTAGCGGCGATAGTTCGGGATCGCAAGGGAGGAGAACGTGCGCCTTGCCGAGGACCGAAGGTTCACGGGCGAGGGTCACCCAACCTCTCCACGAGGGATTCCAGCACGGGTAGGGCGGCCATCAACCGTTGCCGTTCGTCATCGCTCAGACCCTTGAGGGCGACGCTCAGCGCGTCGGACCGTTCGCTGCGGATGCGAGCGACCAGATCACGCCCCCGCTTCGTGGCGGCAACGTGCACCACCCGGCCGTCGCCGGCGTCGGCGAGGCGGGCAACGAGACCGGTCGCCTCGAGCTTGCCGATGATGCGAGAGAGCATGGTCGGGTTGAGCCCCTCCATGACGGCGAGATCGGCATGGCGCAGCGGTCCGCGCCCGACGATCGTCGCCAGAACTTCGTACTGGCTCGGTGAGAGTTGCGCGCCGGCCCGGGTCTGGCGGAGGCGTCGGTTCAGACGTCCGATCGCCCGTCGCATTCTCGACGGGAACTCCGCTGGATCTTCATCTGTCGCCATGCTCCCAGTGTAGTAACTACATACCTGCCGGCAAGCATCTATATGGCGACAGGTGACAGCGCAAGGGCCCTTCCTCAAGTCGTCGACTATGGAGCCGCCGGTGCCTCCACCGTCGAGGTCCACGGGCGCAGGGCCAGAGCGAACGCCGGGAAGAGCAGGGTGGAGAGCAGGGCGGCGCCGATGAGCGCCGCCGCCGTGGCCTGGCTGAGCAGGTTGAGCGAGGTGCCGATCTCGGCGACCACCACGGGGAAGGTGAGGGTCG
Organism: uncultured Acidimicrobiaceae bacterium; assembly: GCA_963779735.1. Lineage (GTDB taxonomy): Bacteria > Actinomycetota > Acidimicrobiia > Acidimicrobiales > RAAP-2 > Bog-473. The sequence goes on along the minus strand of CAVZZJ010000003.1, from coordinate 194,250 downwards.
CCGACTGCAGGAGCCCGACGGCGATGGCGGACCGGGTCCCGAGGCGCGATCGATAGAGCAGGGCGGGCCCGCCCCGCACGACGACCATCGCCACCACCAAGAGGGGAACGAGCTCGAGGGCCGAGGCGTTGGAGAACAGGGCGTGCACGTTGAACTGGACCCCGGTGGCCACGAAAAACACGGGGATGAGGAACCCGAAGCCGATGGCGTCCAACTTGGCGTGGAAGACGTCGATGTTGGGCCGATCGTCGCGGTCGGCCAGACGGAGCACCACCCCGGCAACGAAGGCCCCGAGCAGGGAGTCCACCCCGAACCCGTGGGCCAGCCCGGCAAAGATCAACAAGACGACGAACGCGCCACGCACGCGTAGCTGTGAGGCCGAGTCGTCGAGCTCACCGAGAACCCTGCGCATGCGGCCCGTCCTCCACAACGCGTAGAGGCCAAGGCCGGCGGCGGCGGCGGCCGCCCCCATGATCACGACGTAGAGGATCTGCTCGGGGGTGGACTTGGCGTCGGCCGAGAACAGCACCGTGAGCAAGAGCAGCGACGCGAACTCCCCCACCGTGCCCGCCATCACCGTGAGCTGACCGAAGTCGCTCTTGATCTCTCCGGCGTCGCGGATAACCGGCACCACGATCCCGAGCGAGCTCGACGTCAGCGACAGCGCGATGAGTCGGAGGTCGGCGCCGGAGGACACGGCGATCAGCCCTAGTGCCACCGGGAACGCCAGGGCCAGCGAGACCAGGTAGGCAGACCCGGTGAGGCGCAGCATCGGGTCGCGAAAGTGCGCGGGATCGATGTCCTGGCCGGCCAGGAAGAGCAGGAAGCCCAGACCCATCAGGTAGAGGAGCTCGACCGCACCACGCGGCTCGACCCAGCCCAGGCCCTGGGGCCCGACGGCCACGCCGAGGAGGACCTCGAGCACCACCGCGGGGACGAGCCGCCGGGGCACGAGACTGGCCGCTAACGGGGCCAGGAAGGCCACGACGGCCACCACGAGCAACCCGGTGAAGTCGAAGGTCACCACGGAGCACCACCCCCTGTCTCGACGCCGTCCCGATTCGGCTCGCAGTCCCCGCCCCGGCTTCGGGTCATCTGTACCAGCAGAGCTGCTCGGTCGTCGCCAGCAGCGCGCCTGGGCGGCTCCAGATCCGGGCGTGCTGATCCGACGTCGACCGATGGCCTCTGGTCCCCGTCGTCTCGGCCAGCAGGTAGTCGCTACCCGCGGCGGCGATCTCGTCGTCGGTGGCGTGGAAGTACACCGACATGGTGAGCGTCGCGGACAGGCGGGGCCCGGGCTCCCAGAAGAACGAGCGCGGGGCGTGCTGATCGGCGAGGTAGGCGAGCTGCACGTGGTCGAGCGCTCGCCCCGACATGTCGCGCATCCAGTGGGTGCTCGAGGAGTCGCCGCTCGCGTAGTCGCCCGAGACCCGGCGGAGCATCGTCTGGCGCCCTTGTGGGCCCGGGGCATGGAACTCCTCGAGCGTCTCGGGGTCGGGGACGGCCGGCATGGAGAACTGGCTGTGGCTATCGGTGTCCCGTCGGTTGGTCAACACCACCATGGCCGAGGCCAGGACCCCATCGCCCGCGGTCGAGCGGACATCGGCGCGCCAGTGCTCGATGGAGCGCCCTCCACCCAGGCGATGGACCTCAATGGCCACCTCTTGGTCCGGCGTGATCGCCCCGATGAAGTTGATCGTCATCGCCGAGGGGGTCGCCGCCCCGGTGGCCGACCGCAGCACCGACCCGAGGCCGACCCCCGCGGTCCAGCCCCCGAACATGGCGGTGATCGATTCGTGGTCCGGGTCGGCAAAGGCCAACCATCGATCGGGCCCGTCCTGTCGGAGTGCCAGGGCCTCGCCCACGGAACCCACTGGCCAACTACCCCGAAGCGAGCCGAACGGCCTCGGCGAGGATGAGCCGGCGCTCGATGGCCCTCCCCCCGAGCAGCTCGCGTAGCCAGTAGGCGCGGCGGTAGTGCCGGGCCAGGTCGTTCTCCCAAGTGATGCCGATCGCGCCTTCGGCGCGCATCGCCTCGGCGGTGATGGAGGCGTAGCCGTCCGCGCAGAACATGCGGGCCACGGCGGCCGAGTGGGGAAGGGCCTGCCACTCGCCATGTGCTCCCTCGAGAGCGGCGCGTGTGGCGAGCGCTCGCATCTGCTCGAGGCGGATGCGGGAGCGGCCGCAGCGGTGGGAGACCGCCTGGAACTCGCGCAGGGTCTTGCCGAACTGGCGCCGGTCCGCCAGGTAGTCGACGGCCAGCGCGAGGGCGCCGGCGGCCGAACCCACGCACATCGCCGCGAGGGCGAGGCGGGCGAACGACAGTGCTCCGACGAGCGGCCCGTCACCGAGATCTCCCGCGGAAAGCCGCACCGCGGGGGCACCGTCGAGCTGCACGGCCGAGACGGCCAGGCTGGCGTCGACCGTCGGCTCGTCGACGACGGTGACCCCTTCGGCCTCACGCCGGACGGCATAGACGTGCGTCCCGGCGCCGTCAGCGGCGACGACGAGGAGGATATCGGCCGTCGACCCCTGGGCGACGGCGCGCTTGCTCCCCGACAGGCGCGGCGTGGTGCCCCCGGCCGCCGTGGTCGCGCACTGTCCGTGCGCCCAACGCTCTCCCGGCTCTTGGATGGCCAACGCCAGCCCGATCTCACCGGCGAGCGCCGCGTCTTTGAGCTCGGTGGCGCGCGCCGAGCCCCCGCCGAGCAGGTGCAGCACGACTGCGCCCAATCCGATGCGGGCGAGCAGTCCGGCGCCGATGGAGCTGGGCCCCAGTTCCTCGAACATGACCAACCAGGCGAGCCATTCGACGTCGGGCGCCAAGGCACCGTCGTCGGACAACAGGTCGCGCAGGGCCAGCTGCTTGAGCATGGACGTGTCGAGTGGCGCGGCCGGGTCGACCCCGGTCAGATCGTGGCCGAGGCCCCGCAACGAGGTGCGCAACATTTCGTACTCGCTCCCGAGCAGCGGGTAGGCGGGCCGTTCGGACGTCATGGCTCCCCCGCCCAGGCGGTGAGCACCGGTGACCCGTCGTCGAAGAGACGAGCCGTGACCGTCTCGAGGTGGATATCGGACCCGCCGTTGGGCACCGTGGCGACAGCCGCCCGGAAGATCGTGCCTGCCATGCCCAGTTGGTCGAGGCGCTCGAGGACGGCGCGACGGTCGAGCGACTCGCACTCGGCGCGCAGATCGTGGACCAGCTCGAGCACGGCCCGCCGGAACTCCTGCGTGAGCCATCGTCGGACGTCGCCCCGCTGGGCCGAGACGGTACCGGTGTTGTGCTCCTCTTCGGCATCGAGGATGGCCAGGGCATCGATGCTCTGGCTCTCGACGTAGTGATCGAGGATGGTGTCGGCGAAGGTGGCGGGCACGTCCTGGTGGCCGGCCAGGTCCAGTAGCCGGAACACGGCCGGATCGTGTCCCGCCCCGAACCCCGGGTTGAAGGGGACGGTGGGGACGGGGTCGATGGGTCGTCGGATCCTCAGACCCGCGCCGAGCTCGCCGATCAGGTGATCCGCCGGTAGGTCGACGTCGTCGAAGAACACCTCGCTGACAGCCGACGCCCCGCCGAGGTCCTTTATGGGAACGATCGTCAGCCCCGCCGAGCCCATCGGAACGATGAAGTACGAGACGCCATCCGGATCGCCGCGTGCGCCCGACGTCCGGGCGAGCAGGGCGCCGAAGTCGGCGCCGGTGGCGCCGAAGGTCCAGATCTTCTGCCCGCTGATGCGGAAGCCGTCGGTGGTCCGCTCGGCGCGGGTGGCGATCATCGCCAGGTCCGACCCGGCGTCCGGCTCGCTGTGCAGCCGGCACCACCGCTCCTTGCCCTCGAGCAGCGGCCACAGGTAGCGCTCGCGCTGACCATCGGAGCCGAACCCCAGGATCGCCGCTCCGGCCCAGTTGACCTCAATCTCGGGGAGCGGCGCGACGAGGCCGGCGGCCGCCAGCTCGTGGCGCACGACCAGCTGACCGCCCACCCCCGCGTCGAGCCCCCACGGGGGCGGCCAGCCCGGGGCGATCAGGCCGCCGCGGGCGAAGTCGACCTGCGTCGGGTCGGGGTGGGCGGCGATCCACGCCCGGACGTGGTCCCGGACCTCGGGATGCCGGGCGACGAGGTAGGCGGGAAACCGGTACACGGCACGTATGGTAGGCGGGCACCCCCGGCATCATCGGATGGGCCGCTCGACGTCGGGGTCCTATGCTTGGGATCCCATCCCCCCGAGGCAGGACGAGGCCGTGGAGAACTGCGAGGACTTGGTCAGGGCGCTCTTCGCCGCCATCGGCCGCCGGGACCTCGACCACCTCGGCCGAACGGTGGCCGACGACGTCCGGTTCGAGGCTCCCTACGCGGGCGGTGGGACCAGCGTCGTCGGGCGAGAGGCCCTCGTGGAGATGTTCGGCAGAACCCTCGGCACTGTGTTCGACCGTCTCGATCTGGAGTTCACCGCCCTCTACCCCGGCCTCAATCCCGACGTGCTGGTCGCCGAGTACCAGAGCGACGCCACGGTCCTCTCCACCGGCCGTCCGTACCAGAATCGCTACATCGGCGTGTTCGAGCGGCGCAACGGCGTCCTGGCGCTCTGGCGGGAGTACTTCAACCCCGAGACCCTGGCGGCGGCGTTTGCGCCCTGAGCGGCGCAGTAGCTCGGGCACCCGGAGCCCACTCGAGAGGAACGGGCTACTCTCCGAGCGTCGGGTGATAGCGGTGCCGAACGAGGAGTCGCGTCAGATGAGAGTCAGCGGAGTCGGGGTGTGGAACATCGGGCTGCGCTTCGGGGATGCCGGTGAGGCGGCCGAGGCCGCGGCCGAGCTCGAAGAGCTCGGGTACACGGCGCTGTGGATCCCCGACGCCGGGGGTGACGTCTTCGGCGCCGTCGAGGGGCTCTTGTCGGCGACCCGCACGATCACCGTGGCCACCGGCATCCTCAACCTGTGGATGCACACGCCCGAGGAGACGGCGTCGGCCCACGCGCGTCTGGTGGCGGCGCATGGGGACCGCTTCCTGGTGGGGATCGGCGCCAGCCACGCGCCGGTGGTCAACAGCCAGCTGGGCGAGGGTCGCTACCTCAAGCCGCTCGGTGCCATGGCGGCCTTCCTCGACGGCCTCGACGCCGCCGGCACCCCGCTCGCTCCGGAGAGCCGAGTACTCGCGGCGCTCGGTCCCCGAATGCTCGAGCTGGCGGCCCGCCGGGCGGCCGGTGTCCACCCCTACAACGTGACCCCCCGCCACACGGCGATCGCCCGCGAGACCCTGGGGCCTTCGAAGCTGGTCGCCCCCGAGCAGGCCGTCGTCCACTCCGACGATCCGTCCGTGGCACGGCGGCTCGGCCGTCAGCACCTCACCCACTACCTGGAGCTGCCGAACTACGCCAACAACCTGCTGCGGCTCGGCTTCACCGAGGACGACTTCGCCGAGGGCGGCTCGGACCGACTGGTCGATGCCATGGTCGCATGGGGCGACGCCGACGCCATCGCCTCGCGCATCCGCGAGCACCAAGACGCCGGCGCCGACCACGTCTGCGTGCAGGTGCTGAGCGACGAGGGAATGTTCCCCCGGCAGGCCTGGCGCGACCTCGCTCCGGTGCTCACCGCCCTTTGAGGAGGGGCCCGATCGGGCCCGCCGAATATGGAGCGCCCCCGCAACCGTGGGGGGCACGGTCCGGGGGCGTTGGTCGCCATCCACCGGGGGGAGGAGGGGCGACACACCCACCATACGGGCAAATCATGAGATTCAGCTGTGAAAGTCCTGGCGACAGCGTTACATTTTGCCGCGCCACCGATCACCCGGCGAGCTACCCCGGGCCCACGATCGGCTCGTTGGAGAGCGTTGCCGGTGGCGCCGTGAGTCGCGGGTGCCGCCCTGGCTCAGATCGGGGCCGCCAGCGGGAAGATCTCGGCCGGCCCGGCCGCCGTACGTCGAGCGAGGGTGCGATAGTGGCGTCGCGAGAAGCGCCAGGTCCCTTCGAACAGCGCGTACTCGTCCTCGTAGAGACCGTAGTGTTCGATCCACTCGCCGGTCTCCCGCTCCTGAGCGACCTCCAGGCAGTAGGAGCGCCCGTCTGCGGTGCCGTCGACTCCGAACGTCACGACGAAGTTCACCGGGATGAAGTCGCTGAAGGTAAAGCGGTCGGCGAGCTGCGCACCGGATTCGGCGAACGCGGCCGCCCCCTCAATCTCATAGAGGCCGTGCCGCGTGTCGAAGGAGAAGCGGCAGTCGGGCGTCGCGATGGCGACGACTTCGCTCCAGGCTCGGCGGGTCGAGATGTCCGCGTAGCGGCGCTGCAACTGCGCGATGGCGATGTAGGCAACAGGGTCGTCGGTCATGGCGTTCACTCTTTCACGGCCGATCGCCACGACGCCGGACCCGGGTGTCGGACGGAGTCCGGCGCATCAACCGTCGACGGTCTCGGCCACGATGCTGGCGTCGTAGACGACGGTGTCGTGCCACTCGAGCACGCCGTCGTCGGTGTACCAGCCGTCGAGGGACTGCCGGCGCAGGTGGCGACGGACCGTTCCCATCTCCGTCGGCCGGCAGTGCTGCAGCGCCAGGTTGTCCCAGATGATGATGTCGTTGGGCCGCCACTCGTGACGGTAGACGAACTCGGGTGCGTAGAGCCGGGCGAACAGCTCTTGGAGCAACTCCTCGCCCTCCTCTGGGGGAAGCTCGACGACGTGGCTGGTCTGAAGCTCGTTCACGAGGATCGTCTGCTCGTCAAGGTGCGGGGGGTGGTACACGATCGGATGGACGTAGGTCACATACCGACCCGGTGCCGCGTCCGGCTCCATGTCCGCGGCGCGCCAGCGGCGGTTGGTCCGCTCGACGGCGGTGTCCTTCATGTGCAGCGCGTGCAGCGGCTCAATGCGGGCCCGGAGCTCCTCGGGCAGGTGCTCGAGGACGCCAACGGCGTTGGTGAACATCGTCGGGACGGCACCGGTCTCCACATCTTGCCCCCACAGCGACGTGCCGATGCCCGGGTGCGCCCCGTAGGTGCCGTCGTTGTGCCACAACAGCTCGGTGGTACCCACCCCGACCAACCGTTCGTCGCCATTGGTCACGTACGCGGCCAGCGTGCCCGTCGCCTGCGAGGTGTGGATCGGCCCGAAGGACCCGACGAAACGGTTCTGGTCCTCCTCGGTGACCTCCTGACCCCGCACGGCCAGGAGGTGGTACCGGCGGAAGAGCTCGCGCAGCTCGGCCTGCTCCGCCGGGGTCAGGGGACGGGTGACGTCGACGTCGACCAGCTCGGCGCCGAGCGCCTCCGACAGCGGCACAACCTGCATGCAAACCCCCTAACGCCGGCCTCGCTTCACCGCACGAGGACACGACAACGTGACGAGCTGCCCACCCGTGGCCCGGGTCAAGCTCCCTACCACTCGCCTTGCCAAGTGGGCGCAAGTATACCCTTGCGTTTTCTGAGCTGCGTCGCCGACCGGCGGGGCCCGCCCATCGCCCGCAGCGATCGGGGTCGGGCGATCCCACCTCGGTCGGAGACGCTGCCCGATTGCGGCCCCCAAGGCGGAATGAAAGGATCGACCGTGCTCGACTGCTACCGCATCCTGGACCTCACCGATGAGCGCGGCCAGATGGCGGGGGCGATCCTGGCCGGCCTCGGGGCCGAGGTGATCCTTGTCGAGCCACCCGACGGGTCCCACTCACGCCGGGTCGGTCCGTGGCTCGGCCAAGACCCGAGTCGGCAACGTTCGCTCAGCCACTGGGTGCACAACCGGGGCAAGCGGTCGGTCGTGCTCGACCTGGCGCGCTCGGGGCCCGACCGCGACGAGCTGCGGCGGCTGGCGGAGGGAGCCGACGTGCTGATCGAGTCGGCCACGCCGGGTGAGATGGCGGCGCTCGGTCTCGGCTACGAGGAGTTGCGGGACCGCAATCCCGCGCTGGTGTACGTATCGATCTCACCCTTCGGCCAGGATGGCCCCAGGGCCCGGTGGCCCGCCACCGACCTGACCGTCTGGGCGTCGGCCATGGTCCTCGCCCTCACCGGGGACGCCGACCGGGCACCCGTTCGGATCAGCCTCCCCCAGGCCTTCCTCCATGCCGGAGCCGACGCCGCCGGGGGGGCGCTCCTCGCCCTGTACGAGCGGGGCGTGTCGGGTCTCGGCCAACACATCGACGTCTCGGCGCAAGCGTCGTCGATCCCGGCCGCCCAGGCCTACGTCCTGGCGGCCCCGCTGCGCTCGGTCGTCCCCCGCCGCAGCGGCGGCGGGGCGCGCCTCGGGACCTACGACGCGCAGTTCGTCTGGAGATGCCTCGACGGCTACGTGGCGGTGACCGTCCTCTTCGGCGCGGCGATGGGTCCGTTCACGAGCCGCCTCATGACGTGGATTCACGAGGAAGGCTTCTGCGACGTGGGGACCCGGGACCAGGACTGGCTCGGTTTCGGTGCCCGCCTGGTCGCCCAGGAAGCGGGTGCCGTTGCGGAGTACCGCCGGCTCAAGACGATCGTGGCCTCGTTCACGGCAGCCAAGACCAAGCGCGAGCTGTTCGCGGTGGCCCAGGAGCGCCGCCTCTTGATCGCCCCCGTCAACACGATCGAAGACGTCGCCCTCAGCGACCAGCTGGCTGCCCGCGGCTACTGGGACGAGGTGAACGACGAGGAGATCGCACCGAGCTCGTTCCGCGCACCCGGTCCCTTCGCCCGGCTCTCCGGCACGCCGCTGCCTTCGCTCGGACCCCCACCCACCCTCGGGCAGGACACGACGGCCGTGTTGACGGCCGCGCCGCGCTCCCCTGCCCGTCTACCCACGACGCCGGATCGATCCGATGGCCCACCGCTGGCCGGGACAAAGGTGCTGGACCTCATGTGGGTGATGGCCGGGCCGACGATCACCCGCGTGATGGCCGACTTCGGCGCCACGGTGCTCCGGGTGGAGTCCGCATCCCGTGTCGACCCGGCGCGGACCATGGCGCCCTACCTCGACGGCATCGCGGACGCCGAGCGGTCGGGCCTGTACTACACCATGAACGCCGGGAAACTGGGCTTCTCGCTCGACCTCGCACGGCCCGGGTCGCGTCCCGTCTTCGATGAGCTGGTCCGCTGGGCCGACGTCGTGACCGAGTCGTTCTCACCGGGGACCATGGCGGCCTGGGGCTACGACTACGAGCGACTGCGCCGGATCAACCCGTCGATCATCATGCTGTCCAGCTCCCTCATGGGGCAGACCGGGCCGCTGGCCACCTTCGCCGGATTCGGCACCTTGGCCACCCCCGTCATCGGCTTCACCGACATCACCGGTTGGCCCGACCGACCACCCGCTGGCCCCTTCTCGGCCTACACCGACTACGTGTCGCCGCGCTTCGGCCTCGCCACCCTCCTTGCCGCTCTCGACCATCGTCGCCGGACCGGCCTGGGCCAGTACATCGACCTGGCACAGGCCGAGGCGTCGGCTCACTTCCTCGCTCCTGCGATCGTCGACTACTTCATTGACGGCCACGTGCTCGAGCGCGGCGGCAACGGCGACACCGACATGGCGCCCCATGGCGTCTATCGGGCGAGAGGAGACGACGAATGGGTGGCCATCGCCTGCCGCTCCGACGAGGAGTGGCAGGTTCTCTGCTCCATCATCGGACGGAAGGACTTGGCGACAGACGTGTCGCTCGGCACCCTGGCGGGCCGCCTGGAACGAGCCGGTGAGCTCGACGGCGCCATCGCCGAATGGACGGCCCGACGGACGGCCGACGACGCCAGCCGGTCCTGCCGAGAGCGCGGCATCCCGGCGCACACCGTGAACAGCAGCCAAGAGTGTGTCGATGACCCACAGCTGCGCGCCCGGGACCACTTCGTCGAGGTCGAGCACCCCACCTTCGGCAAGGTGACCGTCGAGGGGCCGCGGATCGTGCTGTCGCGCACGCCCGGTCGTGCCGGTCCCATACCGGTGCTCGGCCAGCACACCTGGGAGCTGCTCCGAGACACCTTCGGCTACAGCGACGAGCGCATCGCGCACCTCTTCGCCGATCAGACGCTCGGATGAACCCGGCCCTCGACCGCTCGAGATGATCTCGAAAAGAAAGCAGGACTAGGGGCCTCCTAACAGACGGTCGGGTCGTAGGAGGGCAGGCCAGGCGTGCCGAGCGACGCCGGAGTGGTGTTCGAGGTATGCGGGCTGGCGCCGGCCGTCGTGGGCGTTGCCGAGACGGGGGTCGGCGTCGGAACGGTTATGGGGTAGCCGTACTGGTCGAGCGGCGGTGTGGTGACGGGACCGGGTGGCGCACCCAGGAACTCGGTGATGGTGTCCACGTAGACGTTGGGTGCCTGGGTGCTCACCAGCTCGACGTCACCCGCTGGGGTGCCCGCCTGGGGCACGGTCGGCAACGTCCACGTTTGCAAGGAGGACGGTGAGAAGGCGTGGTACCGCTCGACCAGGTCATAGATCATGCCGAGGGACAGATTGTCGTCGATGGAGACGTTCTCTTTGACCGCATCGATCAACGACTGCAAAGTAAGCGGGTTGTACGTCGACTTGGCCTTGGCGATCATGGCTTCGATGATGACGTTCTGGCGCGCTATCCGGCTGAGGTCGTATCCGGGATCCATCTGCCACTCGCCGTCCTCGTAGTACTCGTAGTAGCGGGAGCGAGAGAGCGCGAGGGCCTGGGTGCCGTTCAAGGTCTGGCAACCGGTTTGCGTGATGTTGAGGCCCGACTCGTTGACCCCATCGTTGTCGTCTCGGACCGGATACCTGAAGTCCAGGTTGATCCCACCCAGAGCCTGCACGGAGTCGATGACCCCGTCGAAGTCGATCACGATCCAGTGGCTGATGGGAATGCCGAACGTGTTCCTGATGGTCTCTATCAGCGCCTCGGGACCGTTGTTGAACGCGGCATTGATCTTCTCGGGTCCCGTCAACCCCGTGCTCGGTGCCAAGCCGGACGTGGTGACGTAGGTGTCCCGGGGGATCGAGAGGACCCGGGCCGTTCCGGCCGCCGGATCGATATGGAGGATCTTGATGGTATCGCTACGTTGCCCGCCGACCGACGAGTACGTCCCGAAGGATTCGGCCGCCTGTCCCGTGTCACCGGCCCGGGAGTCCGAACCGATGACGAGCAGGTTGTAGGGCTGGCCGGCGGCGACCGGGACGCAGGCGTGACAGGCGAACTTGTGCACCTGGTCGAACTGGTAGCGGGCGTAGGCGTACGCACCGCCGATGACTCCTACGGCCAGAACGACGACGACGGTGAGTGCGACCAAGACCCGTCGCTTGACGCTCCGGCGCGGACTGGCGTTTGGTGAGCGGCTCCGGCGGAACGAGGCTCGAGCGCCCCCACCACGTTGCCTGCACGCCCTGTCCATCTCCTCGCCGAGGGCGCGCAGTCCCGCCTCGTTGGCTACGTTGCCGCGCGAACCCTTGGCGTCAATCTGTTCACCAAGCGATTGCAGCCGCGACTGGTTGACGATGTTTCGGCGTCTCACGGCCGCTGGAGCATAGTGTCGGTGTACCGAAAGTTGTGTTCGGGTAGGTCGACACGTCGCAGTCGAAAGTGACCAGCTCGGTCTCGCTCGCGAAGAGGTCGGTTGAGCGCTCTCCCCCGGAAAATCGCCTCTCTGCCACGGCAGGTGCACCGCAGACGACGCCGGCGCAGTGGGTGGCCGACGTCCTGGCGGCGACCGCCGAGGCCGGCTCGGCCCGCGTCACCTGGCCTGTTCGGCGCGCGCCTCGACACGACGGCTGTCGCCCGCAGCGAGGACACCACCATCGGCAGCACCGACTACCAGGACGCCTACGCCAACGACGGTGTCCAATTGTAGTTCCGGATGGGGCTGCGGCGCGATCCTCATGCCGATCTCGGGCTCTCGTGGCGGAGAACTCGGCGGTGGCCATCGACAACGTCACCGGTGGCGACCAGCACGCCACATCCGTGCGCAACCTGGGCCCCTCCAGATAGCTTTGGTAAATTGAGGAGTTCACGTTTAGACCTGCTCGGAGCAGGGGCGGACTGGTCACAGTGATAACTGTTTACTGATAAATGAAATCCTAGAAGCATTCCTCGTCTCGTTTGACGCCCCTGTCCCGAAATTGGTCACCAGGCGGGTCATACGGGATGGAGGTTTGTGGTGTGTTCCGCATGTGCCGATTCATCCGTGGTCGCTTCCTTTTGCGGACGCCAGCGACCACTCCTTGAATGGCGAAGCCGTTGGAGTAATCGTTGGCCCGGGACTGATCTCGAGGCAGTATGGCCAGGGATCTCCGTGACAGAGCCATTGAGATAGAAGTGTCGAATGCGTGGCGTACAAACTCCGACCACGCGGCCGGGGGACCCCCCTGTTCATTTCGCTCCGATGCATGGGAGAACCAGCGGTGCCGGTTCCCGATCTTGTAGCCCATGGGCCGACGGTAACTGATTGGGCATGTGAGACGGAGAGAGGATCTCGCTAGAGAAGGCTTGGACCAGTCTGAGGTCCATCAGGGCACGTGGCGAGCCCAGTCGTAGCGGACGATCGTGTGGAACGGCGCCGCGAACAGCGGCTGCACGTCGGCGTCCGTCCACCGCTTCTTGAGAGCGGGACGGAGCCGTTCACCTGTTTCCGATGGGTCATCATCCAAGAAGCAATAGGAAATCTGTAACCCCGTATGGTCGGAAGTGGCATACGGAGGCGCGGCCCTGATGCCCGTGGCCCATAACACCCCTCCCACTCCCCTGACCTCTATGAGATCGGAAGGTGGCACCTCGCCTCGTTCGAGGAGCAGATACACCCCAAGTGCCGGCCACCACGGCAAGACATCAGCGCCGACCTTGATGCTCGGCGCGGTGACCATCCCCTTCAGGCTGAACAGTCCACGATCAAGGAACGGCATGGCGAGGAGGGCATCGCTGATCCGTTCGCCGCGAAGGTATGGCGTCCGGCCAGCGTCCGCCATGGCGGCATTCAGGGCATCGAAGTCCTCAAGTGCGGCGGCGTCGACAAAGAAGTAGGTCATGACGTGGTCCACTGCGTCATACAGGCCCTCACCCGCGGCCCGAGCCGCACGGCAGGCCGGTGTCGATGCCAGCCGCAGAGAAGCCCGCACGGACGAAAGCCGATGCATCTCCGGCTGATGATCCAATGCATGCCATTCGATGTAGTTGGCATCTCGGCCCTCAGGGTGGCGAGCGCTCATTGAAAATTGGAGGACCGTGATGTCCGTTCGCCCAGTGACGAGGATGTCGGGAACCTCGTCCGAGGGTGTACCGACGAGGTCTCTCCTTGGCATTGCCTACCCCCAGGTAAACGTGACGACCGTCGGCCTTGCATCTCATGACTCACGACCGTGACCCCACACTCTAGTGAGTGACCCGCCAGAACCTTCGGCGTTGTGCTAACCCGAAGGGCTTTGGGAACGCTGAATCTTTCGGGGTGCCGCGCCACTGCCGGAATCTTCACCGATAGCGGTTCGGCTTACGGGAATCGCTTGCAGACCGGTGGCCGGCGAGCGGAGCCGTGGTTTGCTCGTGATAGGCAGCAATTCCAGTAGTTGGACCGTGAAGCTGCGTCACGAGGCCGGCGAAGTGGGGCACCTCCGTGATTCCGTCCGAACCGGGACGTCTAGGTCGTTGACGTCATAGCAGAAGGTCGCTCTACCACTGCCTTAACCACCCGGCCATCAACGATCCACAGATCGACACGATTGCTGACTATGTCCCCGGTGATCGTGTTGCAGGTGCCGTTCTCGGCAATAACCTCTGTTACCTGATGGGAGGCCGCTGCGAGGCTTGCGGCGGTAGCCAAAGATTTGCCGACTAGCGAGTCGTCCGGCTGCGAAGTTCCGGGCGCAAAATTCTTTCGAAAGCACGAGAGCGTGGCCGAAAGTGTCTTGGGGTTGGTGGTGGAAGTGGAACTTCCCTTGGACGTCGCCGAGGTCGAACAGCAGCTCAGAACGAATATACCGATAGCTACGGAGGCAAGCGCCCATCGCCCTACCCTTCGACTTGAGAGCATCACCTAACTATGACGCAAACGAGGTCGCCGTGGTTCCTTCGGTCACGAGGGAGGTCCTAGCCGATAAGTGCCGTACGGCCGCACCCCGGACCGGCATCGTTCGGGGGCACCCCCACTGATGACGGACGCCGCGTTAAGGGACAACTGCCGCTCCCCAGATCGGTCGATATGCGCTATTACGTACAGTGTGGTGAACCCGTTTGTGCAGAGCATGGCCAGCAATTTCGAGGAAGCCCTACGGCTGATGGAGGCGGCGCTCACGGACTGTCCCGACGACCTGTGGGAGACGGACCTGTGGCCGGACGAGGCGCCCACGGGTCCGACGCCGCACGGAGGATTACACGGCTCAGCCCCCTGGTTCCTGGCATACCACGCGCTGCTGACCCTCGACTACGACCTCAGCGCCGAGTTCGAGCCGTGGGAACCGCCACAACCCTTTGACGAGAACACCTACGCCTTTCCCAACCGTATGTTCACCAAGGCCGAACTGCTCGGTTACATCGACTACTGCCGCGGAAGGGTGGGCGCAACACTTGATGCGCTTACCGAGGACATGGCGGCTCGGCCACTCCCTGGCGCCCATCGATACCACGGCATGGCGTACGGAGTGATTGTCGGCCGCATGCCTCTGCACGTCCTTGAACACGCCTCCCAGATCCGCCAGTTCCTTACTGCCACCGGAGTCAAAGTGCAACCCATGCCCGGTGATAGTGGCTACGCGCGGTGACCCGTGGTGGTGATCCGGCGGCGTGCCTCCACGCCGCAGAGAGCTATCCTATGGTGCCGCACGGTGGCGCCGCCCAGCCCTGCACCCGGCGAACTAGCTGACGTCGTCCCGTCATAGGCCGCAGATGGGCACCGGCCCTTACAACAGTGCCCCACCGTCCCGGCAGCGTAGGGGGTTTCCCTGGGCGTGCGCCAGCGCGGTAACGAGCCGTCGTGGAGTTCACAGTCAATGTCGCTGCCGTCCTCGACCAACGGAGACGGGCTATTGAGGAAGCCAGCTTTGGCCATCCACGACAAGGTGAGTGACGTGAATCACGTCACGAATCACGGTCGTTCGTCAACCTCAGTCACGTACACCCAGGAATCAACGTGCGCGCTGTGGCGTTTGACAATGATGGGGCTAGCTCTCGACGTTGAAAGCTCCCGAGCCCTTGCTTCTGCCGTGTCGTTACCATTGAACTCGCCAGTTTCCACAACGGTCTCGTCGGGTTGGGAGAACTGGTAGCGCCAGAGTGCTCCTTGGGACGGTTCTACATTGGTCATGCCTTCGACAATACCGACTAGCCAGTCCCGAGGTTTCGCACCGTGCCGCCAGTACTGTGGAGCCGACTGCAGTGTCCCGGCAAGCAAGGCCAAAGTCCCAATCAAGAGATGGGTTGAACAATATGGGCAGTGACCGGACTGCAGCCGTGTGGGCATACCTCCCGCCAACGCTCGGTGGTTACCCGAACCGCCGCCGAAGGGTGAAGGATGTGGACGTCTCTACAGCGCGGCGACTGCGAACACCAGGCCGAGGCCACCGACCACCACTGCGACCGTCCAACCGGCAACGGCCAGGCGGACCGAGATGCGCTGAGTGCCCATTACCCGGCGGTCCCGAGCGAGCAGGACCAGGATCACCAGGCCGATGGGGGTCCCGATACCGCCGATGATGCTGGCTGCGACCAACATGGCGATAACGGGCACCTTGGCCAAGGTCACGGCGAAGGCGAGCCCGAGCGAAGCCGCGAGGACGCCATAGAAACCCTCGCGTTGCGGACGGGCTCGGACAGCCCGCGGCGCCAGTCGAACTGTGCCCCGACCACGTACGCGGTCGTGGCCATGAGGACGGGAAGGGCGACGACCGCGGAGATGACCAACCCGGCGGCGAACAGATCTGCCGCCAGAAGCCCGGCCAGGGGCCGTAACGCCTGTGCGGCGTCTTGGGCAGAGGTGACGCTCTGATGATGCCGGCCGAGCGTCGCCGCCGCGGCGACCAGCATGAACCACAAGATGACGGCGGTGAACACCGCACCGACCACCGCCCCGAGCCGGGCTCGGGCCAAGCGCCCGCGGTGTGTGGCATCGTCGGATAGTTCCTCCACCCCGCGTCCGATGGTCTCCCACCCGTACACGTAGCTGGTCAGCGTGGTGCCCAGTAGGGCAAGGGCACCGCCGACCACGTCGCTCCGCAGCGACAGCGTCGGAACGAGACTCGACCTGAGCAGGGTTGGCCAGTCGGGGCGAGCGAGGACGGCGGCGACGCCAAAAGCCAGGAAGCCCAAGAGTAAAAGCCGCAAGACCGCCACCACCGAGTTGTACTTGCCGACCAGCAACAGGCCGACCAGAGCGCAGCCGAGTGGCACCACGATCCAAGAAGAGTCGACGCCCGCCAAGAGCCCGATGCCGGTCGCCCCGGCCTGGAGGTCGGCGGCGATGGTCACCAGATTGACCACCACGACCGCCACCAAAAGGACCGCCGCCACCCGTCGGCCATAGCGCTGCAGGGTCAGGCTCTGTAGGTCATTGCGGGACACCGAGCCGACCTGGGCAGCGATGGTCTGTACCACGCCGAGGAGGGGGGCGACCAGGAGTGCCACCCAGGCCAGCTGATAGGCCGTCGACGCCCCGACCGCGACCGCGGTACCAACGTTTGTCGGGTCGTTGTCCGACGCCCCCGAAATGAGCTCTGGGCTAATGCTGCGCACCCACCCCTTAACTCTGCGAGGTGATTGCAGTGGTCGCCCGGGTTTCACCTCCATATGTTGGCAGAGCGATCCCTCCACGCCCGATCCGCCTGACACCTTCAGCCGGCACGGGAAGGCGCTCGGAGCCTCGGTCCCAGCACGGGACAGGAGATCGCTGACTATCGAATGGGATGGCTCGGGTCACGACTCTCGGCGTAACGAGAGTCACGGTGCTAATCAAAAAGGAAATGAGCCCAGATGAAATCCGAACCTCCTCCCAGCATCTGGACTCGACCAGAACCCAGAGGTGTTGACGCATGATCGGCTACGTGTGCACATTTGAAGACCGCTTCTTCATGTGCTCGTTTCGGTCAGCATTCTCTGGCCTGTCCATCGGGCGACATGGCGGGCTTCTCTTCTTGGCCGATGCAGCTCCGAGTCCTGTGCTACAGGCAATAGCGCGCAGAATTGGGTGCACGTTGCGACTGCGAGGACCTTCGGGTGATGCCTGTCAGCGACACTAGCGGAATGAGCCAAACGTGGAGGAGAGGATACCGAGTGGCTGCCATCGTGCTCGGTGTCGCGGCCTTGGGGGCCTGCGTTTCAGCGTGTGGTTCATCCGGTGGGAGTCTGGCCGATCAGAAGGGAACCACCACCACAAGCACAACCACAACCACAACCACACCTACAACGACGACCACCACGACAACGCCACCGAGTACGACGACCACAACTATTCGGACCGCAGCAGTCCCAGATGCCTCGGAAATCGGCAAACAGCAAGGTGGCGCTGCGGCCATCAATGACATCAAACAAGCTGGATTCACCTATCAGATCCTGGAGGTGGAATGGCAATCGTGTGACGCAGGCCAGCCACCAAAATGGGACGGAGGCCAGGTCGTTGGGCAGCTCCCTGCACCGGGCGCCCAACGTCCCGTTGGCAGTTCTGTCGAGTTAGACGTATGTACACCTTCGGCAACCACTCCAACCAACGTGCCTGGCGCTTAGACGGGGCTCGGTGGCATCTTCGCCCAGCTTCGTTCTGAGCGGCATCACGGTTCCTTTCTTCGACCCAGCGACCACCACTTACCCATGCGGCAATTGCCCACGTCTCCCATGTCCTCCTAAACACAGTATGGCTAAGGGGTACCCCGAAGGTGATTGGATAGGCCAGGCACCTACGGGTTCAGGTCGAGCTGTCGAGCACCGCAGGAAGCCAAGCTACGGCATCTCGGGCGGCGGCGATTGCTTCGGCCTCGTTGGCGAACTCCCTAGCTGAGTAGTAGGCGATCGGGGTCCAGCTACCCATATCTTCGGGGTCGCGTCGGAATTCCTCGAATCCGAACGTTCCGTCAGGCCGTCTAAAGATGTCGACGCAACGATCCACGGCGGGAGTCGAAGGGCTCGCCACGACCGACCAAGATGGGTCCAATCGCTCCGACATGGCTTGATGATATTAGACCGATGAGAGCCCGCCGTACCGGCGAACTGTGGCAGGCTGAGCGGACTCAACTACAACGGAGTGTCGTGGGCTACCGACGACCCCGTTAGCCCCGGCATCCCGAAAGTACAGGAACGATCTCGGCGATCACCGAACTGAATAGGAGAACGAATCCGTTGATCCGAATGAGCATCGTGAGACGCTGATACAAGGAAACGAGGGAATGCTCGCTACGGCGCTAGGTAACTTCCTATGGTATCGCCACAACCGCAGGGTACGTTTGTACCTATGATCAATAACGACCTCAGCTCAAAAAACGACCGCTCGCTGACCGACAGGGTTCGGCAGTTCGCAGAAATTATCGATCGCCTAGTGACAGCAGCGAAGCAACCCGGTTTCAGCAAGGCTGACTATGCTCCCCTGTCCGAGCTAGCGGCGATAGAAGAGTTCGAAAGAGTAGGAATCTGGCGTGAAGTAATGAACTGGCAGGAATACATCGAGTTCCTGGGACAGTTTGCGAATGCCAAGGGGTTCGAGACCACTGTGCGGAGGGTAACGGAGGTTTCAAACCTGGTCTTTTACGAAATCGAGGAGCGGCACTTCCGAGAAGGGAAAGTCAACGTGGTCGACTCGATGAACGTCTACGAATTCAACGAAGCGGACAAGATCCGACGAATGTACATTTATGTGCAGGGGATAGTCGAACCGTCGATCCCATTCGAAGCCATGCGTTTTAGGGGATGACCGATTCGTTGCAAGTGACATTCCTTATGAGCATTCCCTTGGTGTCGAACTACCGACGTAACCGGCGTACTGGGCCACCACTACGTCCCGGTATCGGCACATCCCGCTCGGCCCGAATAGACATATGATTCGACCGGTATCCCCTGCGATTTCAACCAGCGACGCAACAGCCGGGGCGCTGTCACCCAGCGGCACAGCTCGGTCGTACCATTGAGCCATGACACTTATATCGGAAGTAGAAGAGAAGCTCGCCAAGGTTCACGCTGCAATCAAGGATGCCCGGCACGCCCGGCACGAGGAATGGCTCGACGCCATCGGCACGGCACTGGTTCACATGGGCGAGGCTGTCCACCGGGTCGCAGAAGAGATCGAGAGCAAGCACTAGCCAGCGAACTCATGCCCTGGGGGATGCGACGACTGACCCTCGGGATTGCCGGATACCGAGTGGGACTTGCCTTCCCGTGACTATCCCCATGGTGCCGTTTGAGGCGGGTTAGCTGTTGGCAAGCAAGCCGGCGCATGGGAACTGCTTGCGGTCATCAGCCAGCGCCCCGTGATGGCGGTGCCGAAACGATCTGTAGGCACCCATCGCCGTCCCGGCGACGACCTGCCAGACACGGACGGGGTGGGGAGGTCACCCGCGTGGACGCATCTAACCACCTCCAATTTATGGTGAGCCAATAATCGCCCACACGACTTCCTTGCCCTGGCCTGAAGAGGCACAATCGAGACCGATGGAGATCGTCGACACGCTCGGGTTCCTGCGCGGCACATGGGCAATCGCGCGTTCAATCGAGGATCACCGGACCGGGACCCGAGGCTCGTTCAAAGGAACGGCTACCCTCACGGAGGTTCCGATCGGTTGCAGAGTTGCCCTCGAGGCGCGAGCGCACTACGCCGAGGTGGGCGAGCTGCACTTCGGGACCCACACAGGACAAGCCCGTCGCACCCTCGAATACAGGCAGCTTGATGACATGACCGTGATGGTCTACTTCGCCAACGGGAGGCCCTTCGTCGACCTCGACCTCAGCACCGGGGCGTGGCAGAGCAACCACCTCTGCGGCGATGACCGCCATGAGATAGCCACCTTCGTACGGTCGAGCAACATCGTGCAGGAGCGTTGGCGGGTACAGGGCCCAATGACGAACTACGAGGCAATCACGATTCACACGCGCATGGGGTGAACGCACAACTACTGCGCTCCCCAATATGGTCCTGTCCACTGGAGGATCCTCTTCCGAGAGCTCCAAGCCCACCAGCGTTAGACTTTTCCCGTGGCCCAGCTCGGATTCCTCCTCGAAGCGATTCACGATGCTCCGCGGGCGACATCATTCTTTGGCTCAGCCCGTCAGGGTAATGATCCCGAAAAAATGCAGCAGTTCGTCGAGCGGCTGAATCGTCGTCCCGGCCGCTCCGGATCTGTCGTACATCTGATGCAGGCGTCGAGAAGGGGGGAAGTGCCTCCGCCGGGCTTCTCGGAATCCACGATTAAGTTTTGGTACTCCGAGGGGCAGGGTCGGGTCGACCGAGATGGATCCCGGTCGATCGGGATCCCAGGCAAGAGTTTTCACTACTCTCCAGGAACGGGCGGAATGGTGACGTCGGATCAGAGGCAGCGGTCTGCACCTCTCGCTCAACTCGGTCCGTTTTTCGAGCCCGCTGCTTTGCTGGGATCTTTCAAGTTGCGGATCGTAGATACGCCCACTCATAGGGGACGCCCTTGTTGGCACGCAGCTGCCGAGGAAATCGAATCGGTGCGTCCTCGTATACCCGTATGGGCCATAGCTGGGGAAGATGTCGAGTTCTGGTTCGACCAGGAGCTGGGTATTGTCCTGCACTACGAAGGTCGATTCGACGGAGAGTTGATCTCACGCTTCGAGATCGACGAGCTTGTGGTCGGCCAACCCATTGACCCTGCAATGTTCGCCTTCGACACCCCGGACGGATCTCCCGTGCGCTCGCAGGGTGAGGTGCTGCTCGAGCGTCTGAAGTCAAGGGGCATCGATATCACCAGCATCGACCCCGAAGACCCAGTACAGCTTCAAGAAGCCATGCGCTCCAATCTGGGTGGTGGCCACACTCCAGTCGATCTCGAGCAGTTGGCGGCTCAACATATACCGAAGAGTCCACCTCCCACCGACGAGGCCACTGCACGCCGGGAGATCGAGAGAGCTTGGGAGCACATGGGCGAGCGGAGCAGGGATGGCGCCGGTCTCGTCAACGTCGAGCGGGGTGAGAATCTTGGCCCGAGCTCAGAGGAGATCCAGAAGCGGTTCCCGCAATACGTTTACGAAGGAGCTGGGACCCCACCGGAGAAGATCAAATTCCTCGGCTCCACGGAGGCTGTCGTTTGGTCCAGGCATCCTGTCATCGGCATTCGGGAAGGGCGTGCTGTCTTGGTCGACGGAAAGTGGAAGGTAAGTCGTGCCACCTGGTCGGGGCTTCTTGCTGGGGCCGGAATCGTGTGCCCCCCGCCCCTCTGATTACAGCTCAAGGTCTCGGCTCGAATGCGAACCGACCGACGCGAAGTCAAGGCCTCAGTTGCACTTGACCGATCCACGTCCGGTCGTGTGTCACCCAGGGACTCCCTAGCGGACACCCGGCCGGAGGTCGAAGATCCAGAGTGAGCAATACCGTTTGCCGTTCCCATTCGGGACGCCCGGCCGACCCGCTTGGACCGACCTCGCAGGGAAGCGATAACCGTCGTTCTGAGCGGGACGAACTCCAAGCTCGGATGCTTAAGGGTGCACGCGTAAGTAATGATCTGGCGCTGTCAGATCAGGGGCCAGCTGGTTACCCGAAGGCAGTCTCGGCCCTGCGATACCGTGCGCCCCGCCAACCCCAGGAGCTCCGTGGCCAGGGGGAAAGAACCGACAGTCGAGGGATGGGATCGATCCGAAGCTGGGGCCCCCTAAAGCTCGCCGTCGAGGTGGTTCAAGAGCTGAACCCCGAACCCAGAGAGCGCCCATCCGCTCTCGAAAGGACCCGACTGCGCTCGGACGCCAGTCCCGGCATCGACCCGGCGTATCGCACCGAATGATTCAAGCTGGCCAATCAGTGGCTCGATCACCAGTTCGAGTTCCGGATGTAAACCTAATGCTCGGGACCACCCACGATCTGCGTGCCGGATCGGGGCGGATTTGACCGTCAGTCGCCGGCTGACGCTGAAGTCATCACCGTCGTTCGGGTCGGCGGAGCCACCGTGGCGCGGGTCGGGATTCGGTACCGACAGTCTGGGCGCCCGTCCTCGCCCGGTGTTGATTGGTGCTTTGGGGATTCACTCGGTGACTCAGAAGAAACTCGCAGGTCCTGTCGCGTATTGGGTGGCTAATGCATTACGGGACCAGGTGTTGACGGCGGCAGCTAGTTGCGCCGGTGCCTCGTGCGGTGTCATGTGTCCCACGTCGCTGAGAATTACCCGTGTCAGGGACTTCGTCGCTGTGAGTCCTGCTTCCCATCGGTCGGCGTATTCGGGTAGCAGGTAGCGATCGAGCTCGCCCCATACAAGGAGTGTTGGGGCGGTCACGCGGTACAGGCGTTTGGCGAGCTGCCGTTCGGGCAGTGGAAACAGGATCTTCCCTGCTGTCCCCAGACGTCGGGAGTTCCCGATGAAGAATTCGGTGAGCGCTTCCATGTCGTGGAAGTCGACGCCGCCCGTGAGCAAAGCCGCACCGGCCGTGGTGTCAGCGAAGAGCAACTCGGAGAACTGGTGCGGCAGCAGGGTGAAGATGTCCGGTATCGGAAGCTCGTCGTCCCACAGTCCGTTGGGTGCGGCCAGCACCAGCCCGACCGGCTTCTGCGGGCAGATCGCGGCCATCTCCGCCGCGATCATCCCGCCCATCGAGTGGCCGCCGATGATCGGACGATCCAAGCCGAGTGCCTCCACGACATCCCAACCGTGCAACGTGAAGTCGAGCATGTCCTCCAACAGGTCCTCACCACTGGAGGCACCGAACCCGGGCATTTCCGGCGCGGCGACCTTGAACCCCGCCTCCCCGAGCGCGTCCAGAAATCGGGGGTCGTCGAGCCACCCGGTAGCACCGTGGAACCACACCAGCGGGATGCCGTCTTCGGGTCCCGAAGATCGCACAACGCATCTGGCGCCCTTCGCGGTCCGTATCTCCCGTTCGATTCCGAGCGTCATAGCGTTTGCGCCGCCGTCCGCTGCAGATTCTCGGTCGGGTCGACCCGACCTTCGAGGGGATGGATCCACCACCGATCATCGTCGGCCCACTCTGGCCACAGGTCTCGCAACCATGGCATGACCTTCGAGGCGAACAGCTCGCTCGAATACCTCGTCTTCCAGTCAGGCTGGTTGCCGTTGTGCAACAAGCAGAAGACGTGGCCGATCCGGAGACTCTTGATCATGTCTTCCATCTGGTCTCGTACCGTGGAAGGGCTTCCGGCGATGACGTGGCCTCCCTCGACCAGATCCTTCCAGGTGAGGTTCGCGAAAACCCGCTGGGCTTCTGCGGTCAGCTGCGACAGCGAGCCAGCCTTGATCGTGTTGATCGTCCGGTATCCGGGAGGATCCGCGAAACCGGGGAACACGTGAAGGCAGCGGTTGTAGAAGTAGAGGATGTGCTCGGCGTAGAGCTTCTCGGCTTCGGCGTCTGTGTCAGCGACACATATGATCTGCGCGAACGCTGCCCGGTAAGGCGACTCGTCTTTGTCGCGTTGCGAGACCCGCTCCCAGTAGCCGTCCAGGAGCGCCTTGCCCCGCTTGTAGCCTCCGAACGACAGGTAGGAGTAGTTGTAGTCGTGGTCGAGGCAGAAGTCCCACGTCTCGATGGACCCGCCCCCCGGGATGTAGATCGGCGGGTGCGGGTGCTGAATCGGCTTCGGCCACGTGTTGACGTACCGAAGTTGGGTGTACTTGCCGGCGAACGCGAACGGCTCATCAGACGACCACGCCTTCATGATCAGGTCGTGTGCTTCGCTGTACTTGTCCCGTGTTAGGGCCGGGATCTGCCCGTAGCAGAAGTTGGTGTCCATAGGAGTGCCGACCGGGAAACCGGCGACCAATCGTCCTCCGCTGATGCAGTCGAGCATGGCGAACTCCTCGGCCACCCGTATCGGCGGGTTATAAAGGGCGATGGAGTTCCCGATCACGCATATGGCCGCCTTGGAGGTCCGGCGGGCAAGGCTAGAGGCGATCAGGTTCGGTGACGGCATCAACCCGTAACCGTTCTGGTGATGCTCATTGACCCCGATGCCGTCGTAGCCGAGCGTCTCCGCGTACTCCAGCTGATCCATGTACTCGTGGTACATCGCGTTCGCCTTCGCTGGGTCGAATAGCTTTCGATCGATGTCAACCCACACGGACCGGTTGGTCTCTCGGAAGTCGTCCGGCAGGTGCGGCCAGGGCATCAGGTTGAACCACGTGAACTTCATTGCTCACCCCCCGGTAGCGGTCCCCCGAGTGTGACACGTCCCAACCGGCCACGCCACGGCTACGTGAGGGTCGGATCTCCTGCCCGCGCCAACCAGACATGGAAGCAAGACCAGTCCGGTCACGGCACTCGTCGCGGTTGGCCGCCCATCAGGTGAAGAGCGGCGGCGCCTGCGCCGCCGCCGAGAGATCCGACGCGCCTCGCTGTCATCCACGAGGCTGGGAGCCATCTTGGTCATCACACACGCTACGGTCACCCGAGCGTCGAGGTCGACGATAACCAATGAGCCCTCTGCCCGCTTCCAACCGGGGTAGGAGCGCGTATGGTCGCGCCCGCAGTCTCGATCGAGGAGGCGGGAGCCTTGCCGTTGGTGCTGCTGTTCGATCACGGCTCTTGTCCGAACCGCCACGCCGTCACCCGGATGCTCAACCGGGTGGCGAAACGGGCCGGGCTGAGACACATCCAGCCTCACCGGCTGCGTCAGCCCCTTGGCACCCAGGCGGTCAACCGGGGGATGCGTCTCGAAGCTGTCGCTGCCCTGCTGGAACATCAGACCCGGCAGATGACCGCCCGATACGCCCGAATCGCCAACCGGACCGTGGCCGCCGAATACCAAGTCGTCACGGCCAAGGTCGACTCGACGCTGATGCCGAAGGTCCAGCCGTGCGCCACGTCCGCGTCGAGCATCGCAGGATGCTGGCCAACGGATGGTGCACACGGCCGGCTGAGCTCGACTGCAACTTCGAAGCGATCTGTGAAGGCTGCGGGTTGTTCGCCACCACTATCGAGTTCAAACACACCACCGCTCAAGCCGATCACGCCGCCCGACACGGCCAACAGCGACGACAATCCATCTATCAGGGCCTGCTCGACAGCCTCGACCCGGAAGGGCAGTCATGATCGGCCACGACCCGTTCAGGGATCCGCTAGCGGGCACTAGGTCGGGCGTTCAATCCCCGTTCACTTAGAATGCGCCCATGGCACCACCCATCCTCGCCCAGCAGGAACGCAAGACCCTCTGCGACCTCTTTGTCGAGCGTGGTCCCGACGCGCCCACGTTGTGCGAGGGTTGGCTTACCGCCGATCTGGCGGCGCACCTCGTTGTCCGTGAACGGCGACCCGACAGCGGGCCCGGACTCGTCTGGCCCCCGCTGGCCGGCTACACGGACAAGGTGCGGCACGGAGTGCGGGACCGCATGCCGTGGGAGAAGCTCGTCGAGACTGTGCGGCGCGGGCCCCCGTTACTCCTCCGTCCCTTCGATGGGCCGATGAACACGGTCGAGTTCTTCATCCACGTGGAGGACGTGCGTCGCGCGCAAGACGGCTGGGAACCCCGCCCGATCTCCCCGGAGTTGGCCGATGCCCTCTGGGCGCGCATCGGGCCCGGCGGGATGGCGAAGAAAGTCCCCGCCACGATCGTGATCACCTCGCCGGGACGGGCCGACAAAGAGCGCGGCACCGGGCCGCGCCTCATCCTGGCCGGCGACCCGGGCGAGCTCGCCATGTTCGGCGCCGGTCGCCAAAGGGCAACCAGGGTCGAGATCGACGGCGATGCAGCGCTCGCCGCCCAGCTGCGCGCCGCGTCGCTCGGTGTCTGACCGTTCCGAAGCGAGCGTCAACAGTCGGTTTCGGTCCTTCGTGAGAGACCTGTGGGCCGACCACATTCCCGAGGTCGCTTTCGACAAGGAAGCTGTTGGCGATGCCGGAGCCATTTGGAAGGAATTGTGCACCCCAAGATCGCTGAGCCCCGCGGCACAGGTTCATTAAGGCCCCGCACCTTTCGAGCGTACCTAGCGACCCAGAAGGGGTAGCGGTCTTCACGCCCGGCCCACGTTGCACCACCCGATGAGGGTGCGCTCTGGCTAGTGTTGATAGCTCAAGGTCCGTGCCAGGACCGGTTGGTTGAGTCTGACCCCTACCGTTACCAATAGCGGATCCGGTTAACGGTCGCTGTCAACTCTCATTCAGCCGTAGCCGCCGCTGGGAATATACGGAGATGGAGGGTCGGGTAGGCCGCGCACCATCATCGGACCGGAGGGCCGAAGCTCCACCCCGGAGGATACGAGTGTGCGGATGGCCCATTGCTGTCTTGAGGTGAGCCAGTTGACTTCGACTACCTTGCCCTCACCCATCTCAAACAGAGCCGTCCCGAGGAGCGCGGTAGCCGCGTTTTCGTCGCGGGCGCCGAGAGTTACGATCCGGTCGTCCTTGGCCAGGGCGTAGCCCCGGTCCTCGAGCAAGAGAAGACGACAGCCTGGCTCTTTCATCATGGCAATAATGTCGACGGACCGCGCGGAGCCTCGCACGGCCCGGTCGATTGCATCGACCACTTCGATCTCTTGATCATCGGAATGGCGAACTCGGGGATCAGGGCTCAAGGTGCCCGGGCAAACGGTGCCATAGCCGATCACCACCGGGTGGAGGGAGAATCCGACCGAGGCATAAAGAGCCATCGCTGCAGGGTCTCGTGAGCACTGGATCGAGCCCGGACCAACCGGGTCTGCATTGCTCAAGGCCAGTTGAAGCAGCTCGCGTCCCAGGCCCATTCGTTGTGAACCCGGTACGGTGGCCAGAAGGGATAAAACCCAATATCGCTCGCGCACGAAGGATTGCGAGAGACCGACGACCTCGCCGGCGTCGTCGGCCACCCACGAGCCAACCTGGTCGGTGGTCAAGAAATGGCGCATCCGATTCTGTAACCGCAGATCGTCATCTGGTGTCATTTGCGAGACGGGGAGGCCGTATTTGGCGCGCATGGACTGAAAGGCTTGATCCCAAGCCCTGACCGCTCCGGGAATGTCCGACGCGGTCATCGAACGCAACGTCACCATCCGACGATCTTGGCAGAGACTTGATGGCAGGTGGTCCTTCCAACGGTTGTGCTGCATTTTCGCGAGCACCCACGTCTCTGCGCGAGTACCGACGTGTATGTCGATCCCACAAGCCGAACGGCATACGGCGATTGGACAGTGAGTTTCGCAGCGGCGCGATTTGACCCTCGCCCGTCGTCTATTGGGTGACCCGCAGGGATGGACGATCGCTCGGAAGGGCGCCGAGGTCATAATATTTTGCTCATGGCAGTCGCTCGGCTCGGATCAATCGCTCTCGATTGCGCAGATCCCAGTCCCCTTGGCGCATTCTGGGCCGAGCTCCTCGGTGGTGAGGTCGCCTTCACGAGCGACGATTTCGTGGCAGTCAAGACTGATCGCGGATGGTTGGCCGCAGTTCGGGTGGAGGACTATCACGCCCCCTCATGGCCCGACGGCGATATCCCCAAGCAGATGCATCTCGACCTTGCCGTGGATGACCTTGAGCGGGCGGAAGCTGAAGCGGTCCGGCTCGGGGCTGTGCGAGCCGATGACCAGCCGTCGCCGGATCGCTGGCGCGTTCTGCTGGATCCGGCCGGACATCCCTTCTGCCTATCGATACAGATCCCCGAGTAGGGCAGGGTTCAAGGGCGAGACCTCGTCCCACGAGGGGGACGGCGGGAACATGCGTCTTACCCCTTGTGGTGACCGTAGGGGATCCCTTTTTGATAGCGATCTCGAGTTCGTTCGGGCGGCTCCTAGAGTGTCGCTGACCGTTGGTCAGACGACGACCGGAAGGGTGGCTGGTTTCAAGAACGCTTCGACTTCATTGGGTGCCAGTGGACGGGCGAAGAGGAATCCCTGCCCGACGTCGCAGCTCTCGGCCTGAAGTTGGGTCAGCTGGCTTGACTCCTCAATCCCTTCGGCGAGAGTCTCCAGATGCATGGCTTTTCCCAGCTGGATGAGGGTGTGGATGAGAGCATCTCCCTCGGGGGACTTGGCCATACCCGAGATGAACGATCGGTCGATCTTCAACGAATCAACCGGGAATTGCTGAAGGTAGGCCAGCGACGAGTACCCGGTGCCGAAATCGTCGATGGCGAGGCGCACACCGAGGCTCTTGAGTGCCACCAACTGCTTTTGGGCCATCTTGGTGTCGCGCATGAGACTGGTCTCGGTGATCTCGACGATCAGGTCGTCGGGCGGGAGTCCCGAGGCGGCCAGGGCGCCCCGGACGTCGTCGAGTAACGAATCGGCGTCAAACTGGCGGGCCGATACGTTGACCGACATCTTCGTGACGTGTCCTCTCCGTCGCCATTCCATGGCCTGGCGACAGGTCTCGCGGAGGACCCAGCGACCGACAGGGATGATCAGGCCCGACGCTTCGAGCGCGGGGATGAACTCGTCAGGTGCGAGCAGTCCACGGGTGGGGTGGTGCCAACGCAAGAGGGCCTCGACACCCATCACGGACATATCGCCGAGCTCGAAGATCGGTTGGTACAGCAAGAAGAACTGGTCGCTGCCGATGGCCGCTTGGAGGTCCATCTCGAGCTCATGGCGACTGCGCAGCACGGTCTGCATCTGGGCCTCGAATACAGCGAAGCGGTTCTTGCCCGCCTCCTTGGCGGCGTAGAGGGCGATGTCCGCGTCACGCAGCAGGTCCTCGGCGCTGTCGCGCAGCCCGACGGCGATGCCGATGCTGGCCGAGATGGTGACCGACGTCTCGGCGTCGTCGCCGAGATGGAATGGTTCGGCCAAGACGTCCAAGAGGCGTTCGGCCACCAGTTCGGGCCCGGCGGCCAGCGATATCCCCTCGGCTACGACAACGAACTCGTCGCCACCGAGGCGGGCCACGGTGTCGGACTCCCGCAGCGTGCCGGCGAAGCGGGCCGCCACTGCCTTTAACAACTTGTCCCCCATGGCGTGCCCAAAGGTGTCGTTGATGTCCTTGAAGCCGTCGAGGTCGATGAACAAAGCCGCCACCTCGAAATGCTCCCGCCGGGCCCGCGCCAGGGTCTGGTTCACCCGGTCGAGGACCAGCACCCGGTTAGGCAGGCCGGTAAGTGAGTCGTGCAGGGCCTGGTGGCGGATCTCGTCGAGCAAGCGGGCGTTGCGCACGGCGATGGCGGCCTGGCCGGCCAGGCCCCGGAGCCGCTCGCCGATGTCGGCGTTGTCCTCGAGGCGCTCGGGGTGATCGGTCACGTCGACGGTGATCCACCCGTACATCTCGGAGTCGTACATGATCGGGAAGGACAGCGCCGCCACGGCGCCCGCCGCCGCCAGGGCTGCGGGAAGCACCGCCGCGGTGCTTCCCAGATCATGGCGGAAGACCTCAGAATGAACGTTGGGATAGGCGGGCGGAAGCTCGAAGCGAGACAGCTCGGCACGAAAGGCAACGCCGTAGCCGTAGCTGGCGCTCATTTTGGCCTTTGAGCCGTCCCGCTCGGTCACCCAGATGGCCACGCGATCACAGTCGACGACGGAGGGCACGGCGTTGGCCAGCCGGAGGATCATCTCCTCGGTCGAGGCCAGATCGGCCAGGGAGCTCGACAAGGTGAGCAGCGCCTGGGCGGTGGTCGCCTGCTGACATGCTTCGGAGACGGAGGCTTCCGAGTCCAAAGCGCTGGCCGCCAGCCGGGCATAGGACTCGAGGATGGAGCGCTCGAGGGGCTCGAACGAGCCGCCCTCGGCGCGGACGGCAACCAGATGGCCGTAGTGGTTGCGGTCCGAGACGACTTCAATGGCGCACATGTGGCCGGCTACATCGGCCCCCGATTCCACCAGTTCCAAGATGGCGGCGCAATCGGGGGCGTCGATCCCCTCGGTGCACAGCCACCGATCGGCCCTCGCCCTCGGGGTGACGGCGAGGAAGTAGGAGAGGGCCGGCACCGCCCGCCCGGCCGCGGCCATCACCTGGGTCAGGACCACCTCGAGGCTGTCGCCCGAGACGAGCTGGGCCACCGTGTGGTGGAGCTCTTCGAGGCGGGCCTGGGACACCCGCGCCCCCAACTCAGCCCGGGCAGCTCTGACGGCGTCGCTGTCGACTTCCGCCCAGCGAAACCGCGCCTGGCAGTAGGGCGCGCCGTCGCACTGGCAGGACTCGTGGAGGATCTCGGCATATTCATACCCGCACATCTGCGGCATTGCCGCATACACGCCCAGGCTGAAAGCGCAGTTCTCGGGGAAAGGCTCGCGGCCGTCCTTGAACCGGAAGCTGATCCGGCATTCGTTCGGCCCGGTGCTCTCCGTGCGTAGCTCAACGATCGGTGCGATCGGACCGATCATTGCGGGGTAGGCAGCGTAGACGTCGGCCGGTGTAGGGAACGCAATGAGGGATTCGGAGATCTCGGGAGACTGGATCGAATCGAAGAGGTGCTTCCCGATCAAAGACAGGCTCTCGGGCCCACCCAGCACCTCGCCGGCCACCTCGAGCAACCTCCGAATCTGCGCGTAGGTGCTCCACGTCGTGGCGTCGGTCAGCTCATCGACAGATCGAGTTTCGCCGGCTGATCTCAGTACCTGCTCGACGGTCCCTTCGGGAGCCCGCAACTCCAAGTAACGGAAGAGCGTCTGGGCGAACAGTCCATTGAAGTCGCGGTGCGAGGTCTCATCTCGTTGTCCTGCTGGCTTGCTCACAAGCGCACCTCGTTGGTTGTCGAACTCCCGGGGAGTGCCGCCCTACCTGAGATCCCCCGTTCACCCTGGTCAGTCTCAGCGCGCCATCACAGGTCGCCCATGAGATCAGCTCCTCAGCGTGCCAGCCCCCCGTCTACGCACTACCGACCAAGGCACAACATCTGCCCAATTTGCTGGAAGCGTGCTGTAGGACCACGAACGCATGCGTGACCTATTTGCAGTACCGACCAAACGCTGCATCGGCGTATCCGCTGCATTCCGGGGCGCCCTTTCACACCTCTCGCGGACCCTTGCCGTACACCGTTTCATCCCGTAAGCCGAACGGCGAGTGACACGCCGGATCCGCATACGTCAGCCCTAGAGGTTGGGCACCGCAAGGGGATCCCTTTACGGACCGGCATTCAGGGCTCTGCGGGTGGCCCACATATTCGACGTCCGGGACTCCAGGGCTCGCCCCGTTGTGCCTGTTCGTTCGGAGATACCCGCGTAGCCACCGCTCTGTGCGAACGAGCGCCGTAGAAATATTTGCTCGGGCTCGGGCTCGGCCGGTGCGACCGTTTCTCGGCATGCTCGCTTCCATCTCCGCCGCCACGCTGAACGGCGCCGTCGGTCGACCGGTCTCGGTCGAGGTTCACGCCTCCAACGGCCTGCCCGGCTTCACCATCGTGGGACTGCCCGACGCTGCTGTGCGAGAGTCGCGCGATCGTGTGCGGGCCGCACTTCTCTCCAGCGGGCTGCCCTGCCGCTACGGAGGGTGACCGTGAACTTAGCGCCCTCCAGAAAGCGATTTGGCATATCGATAGTCGTCCGCGACAACGACCGTGCCGCCTGCAAACCCGAGGCACGACACGACAGTGCCTGCCCTAGGTAGTCGGTGGACGACTAACGATCCGACGACGTCGGCTGCGGTCCTGACTGAGAGGCCGTCGGAGATGGCGGTCGTGAAGTTGGCCCAACCGCTCAATCGTCGTAGTCCGAAGACTGTCAAGGTGCCGAGAGCAGCGGGCAGCCGACAACCATCTCCCCGCCCGGAACGGGCCACCGGCGCTCAGGTGTTGTCGTAGCCTGCTGGGCGCCCGTTGAGGATCACGGTCTTGGTCTCGAGGAACGGTAGGAGTCCCTCTGTACCGCCTTCGCGGCCGATGCCAGACTGTTTGAAACCGCCGAAGGCGATGCCGAAGTCGGTGCGGAAGGCGTTGTGACCGACGGTCCCCGAGCGTAGCTGGCGAGCGACGGCGCGGGCTCGTTCGACGTCGTCGGTGAACACCGATGCGTTGAGGCCGTAGATGGTGTCGTTGGCGATGGCGATGGCGTGCTGTTCGCTGTCGGCGGGGATGACGCTGAGCACCGGTCCGAAGATCTCCTCCTGGGCGATGGTAGAGGAGTTGTCGACGTTTCCGAAGACGGTGGGTTCGACGAACCAGCCTCGGTCGAGGTGTTTCGGTCGACCACCTCCGGTGGCCAGGGTGGCTCCTTCGGCCACGCCCTTGGCGATGTAGCTCTCGACCCGGTCACGCTGGCGGCTGGCGACGAGTGGGCCCATCTGAGTGTCCGCTGCGAAGGGGTCACCGACGGTGACCTTGGAGAACGTCGCAGCCAGCGCCTCGAGGAGTTCGTCATGGCGGTGGCGGCTGACCACGATCCGTGTCAGCGAAGAACACACTTGACCGGTCAGCATGCACTCGGCTGCCGCCAGGGTGCCGGCGGCAGTGGCCAAGTCGATGTCGTCCAGGATGACCGCGGCGGATTTGCCGCCCAGCTCAAGGGTGCAGCGGGCTATGCGCTCTCCACAAATGGACGCGATACGACGTCCCGCCGCGGTCGAACCGGTGAACGTGATCTTGTCGACCCGCGGGTCGCGGACGAGTAGCTCCGAGACCTCGCGGTCCGCGGTGACGACGTTAAGCACGCCTGGAGGCAGCCCGATGGCCTCGGCGCATTCGGCGAGAACGTAGGCCTCGCCTGGTGCCTCGGGTGAGGCCTTCAGGATAACCGTGCAACCGGCGAGCAGCGCGGGGGCGACCTTGTAGCTGATGAGACCCATCGGGCCGTTCCACGGGATGATGGCGCCGACGACCCCAACTGGCTCGCGGACGATCAGCCCGAGTTCGCCGCCCCCGGTCGGCTGGGCCTGCTCCTCGAAGGGGAAGGTCGCGGCCAGCCCGGCGTAGTACTCGAACGTTGCCGCTCCCCCGACCGCCGCGTACTGGGCAATGCTGTGAAGGACCCCGGCCTCTCTTGGCCAGATCTGCCCCACGTCGTCCGCCCGGCCCCTCAGCGCCGCAGCCAGGGCTCGCAGGAACTCGGCGCGCTCGGCGTGGCTGAGCCGGGGCCACGGTCCCTGATCGAACGCGTGGCGGGCCGCGGCGATTGCCGCCGAGATGTCGGGTTCTTTGGCCTCGGCCACGCTGAAAAACAGCTGCTCAGTACCCGAGTCGATCACATCGATCGTCGACTCCGACGAGGGTGCGACCCACTCGCCACCCACGAAGAACCGATCAGCATGGCGCAGCGGAGCACCTATCTCGTGAGCCAGAGTCATGTCACCCTCCCAGGTCATCAAATTAAGGTGGAAATAGCTGCCGCTACCCTCCACGCCACCGACAGATCGACATTACCGTGGCGTTCAGTGTTGTGCCGACTCGGCGTCGGTCGGGCTCGCGTCGCTAGCGGCCCCCCACCGCAGGACCCGAGGTCGCCGCGTCTACATGGGCCAGGTCCTCAGCGATCAGTTAAGTTGTACGAGTGTATGACGGAATGGTAGCGAGAGTTGCGACCCGAGCAAGGACGCCCTAATGGGGAGCTCGAAGGCAAGTTGCGGTGATCACGGGGGACGGCCAAGGCGTCAGGTCGGGTGTTCATGCGGAAGGCCGAGAGATGCCTGGCGCGGAAATCAAAAAAACGATTTGAGGAGATTTCGGAAATGGATCGGTCATCAACCATCGGCGAGATGGCTCGCTCAGACGCACAGACGTCATCGACGATTCCCGTCATCGACCCCGTCAGCGAGGAGCAGTTCGGCGAGGTCACCGATGGCGGCACTCGGGCGGTAGACGAAGCAGTCGCCCGTGCCCGCGCGAGCTTCGACGCAGCCCTCTGGCACGGCAAGTCGCCATCGGACCGCGCCAAGATCCTGTGGAAGGCCGCCGACCTCCTGGAGCTTCGCGGAGAGGAGATTTGCGCAATCGATTCGCGCAATGTCGGCAAGACGCTCAGGCAGTCGCACAACACCCTCGCTGCATCGGTCGACCAGCTTCGCTACTACTCGGGCTGGTGCACGAAGATCTATGGCAAGTCGGCCAATCTCAAGTCGCCCGGGGGCATCACGGGCCAAGCGGCCGATCTGCTCGGCTATACGATTAAGGAGCCGGTCGGCGTGGCCGGCGCGATCATCCCGTGGAACGGGCCGACGATAAACGCGATCATCAAACTCGCTCCCGCGCTCACCGCCGGCTGCAGCGTCGTGCTCAAGCCCGCCGAGGAGACCCCGCTCTCGGCGCCGAAACTTGCCGAGATCTTCACCGAGGCAGGCGTGCCCGAAGGCGTGATCAATATCGTGAACGGCTACGGCCATACCGTCGGCGCCGCGCTGGCGGCGCATCCCGATGTCGACAAGATCGCCTTCACCGGCTCGACCGAGGTCGGCAAAATGATCGTCATGGCGGCGGCGGGAAACCTCAAGAAGGTGATGGTCGAGGGCGTCGCCAAGGCCGCCAAGGCGCTGCGGCTAGGCGGTCCGGATGAGGCCAATGTCGATATCGGCCCGCTGATCAACCAGAAGCAGCTCAACCGCGTGATGGGCTTCATCGACGAGGGTCGTCGCGACGGGGTCGAGATTGTCGCTGGCGGCAACCGGTTGGACCGGCGCGGCTACTTTGTCGAGCCGACCGTGCTCACCAATGTCCGTCCCGACATGGGGTTGTTCCGCGAGGAGATTTTCGGGCCTGTGGTAGCGGTCATGCCGTTCGATGACGAGGAAGAGGTGATCGAATCGGCGAATGACTCGCTCTACGGTCTCGCCGCTGCAGTGTGGACCAACAATCTCGGCCGTGCACACCGGCTCGCCAAACGGCTTGAGGCAGGAACGATTTGGCTCAATGCCCAGTTCGCCTGGGACCCCGCGCTGCCCTTGGGTGGCTACAAGCAGTCCGGCTGGGGACACGAGTACGGTCTCGAGGGCGTTGAGGCCTACATGAACACCAAGGCGGTCTACACCGGGCTCTAAGAGAAGAAACATGACCGGGCTGAGAACGACTCCCTCATCTGACTTCGGGGCTCCCAAATTCGAATCGTCCGCCGGTGGACCCTCGCGGTCGGCTCAGCTGGCGCCGGCGTCTTTGCTCGCCACCCCGGCCTGGTCGAAGGTGGACATCTCGTTGAGCACCCGCGCTGCGGCCTGCACCAGGGGGAGGGCGAGGCAGGCCCCGCTGCCCTCGCCCAGCCGCAGGTCGAGCGAGAGCAGCGGCCGCAGGCCGACGTGGTCCAGCGCGGCGCCCGCCCCGGGCTCGGCCGAGCGGTGGCCGGCGATGCAGTAGTCGAGGACTACGGGGCACAGCGCCGCCGCGGTGACGAGGGCGGCGGCGGCGATGACGCCGTCGACGATGACCGGAACCCCCGCGGCGGCACCGCCGACGACGAACCCGGCCAGGGCGGCGATCTCGAGGCCGCCGAGCGAGGCCAGCGCCCCCAGGTGGTCCTCGGGGGCCACGTCGCGACCGGTGCGGCGCAGGGCCTCGTCGACCACCGCGGTCTTGAGCGCCAACGTGGCATCGTCAATGCCCGTGCCGCGCCCCACCACCTCGACCGCCGGGCGGCCGGTGAAGTGGGCGATGAGGGCGGCCGACGGGGTGGTGTTCCCGATGCCCATGTCGCCGGTGATCAGGCAGTGGGCGCCGGACGCCACCAGCTCCCGGGCGACCTCGGCGCCGACGTCCAGGGCGGCCTGCGCCTCGGCACGGCTCATGGCCGCCTCGCGGGCGAGGTTGGCCGTGCCCGGACGGACCTTGCGGCGCAGCAGGTTGGGGGCGGGATCCAGCTCTCCGTCGACCCCCACGTCGACCACCACCACCTCGGCGCCCACCTGGCGGGCGATGGCGTTGATGGCCGCTCCCCCGGCGCAGAAGTTGCTCACCATCTGGCGGGTGACCTCCGAGGGCCAGGGCGTCACCCCCGCCTCCACCACCCCGTGGTCGCCGGCGAAGATGGCCACCGTGGCCGGCTCGGGTATGGGGGGCGGGCTGACGCGGGCGATGCCGGCCAGCCGGGCTCCGAGGTACTCCAGCTCGCCCAGGGAGCCCGCCGGCTTGGTGAGCCGACCGTGGTGCTCGAGGGCCTCGTCCATGGCCAGCGGGTCGACGGGACGGACGGCGGCCAGGGCGTCGTCGAAGGGGTGGATCATGCGGTGCTCCCAACTCTCTCGGTGGACGGCCCAACTCAACGGCCGCCGCGAGGCCCAGCCCCGCAGCGCCAGCTCGGGCGCGGGGTCGAACTCCTCCACGTAGCCGACGCACAGGTAGGCGATCGGCACGATGTGGCTCGGCAGCCCGAGGATCTCGGAGAGCACGGGCGGGCGGTAGAAGCTCACCCATCCGACGCCCAACCCCTCGGCCCGGGCCGTGAGCCACAGGTTCTGCACGGCCAGGCAGGTCGAGTAGTGCGCCATCTCGGGCTGGGTGTAGCGGCCCAGCACGTGTGCCCCCCCGCGCTCGAGGGTGGAGGTCACCACCAGGTTCAGCGGCGACTCGCGCACGGCCTCCACCTTCAGGTCGTTGAAGGCCCGGGCGCGCGCCGAGGGCAGCGAGGCGGCAAACCGCCGCCGCTCCTCCTCGACGTGGTCGGCCACCCGGGCGCGCCGGGCCGGATCGGTGAGGATGAGGAAGTCCCACGGCTGGGTCAGACCGACCGAGGGGGCCCGGTGCGCCGCCTGGAGCACCCGGTCGATCACGTCGTCGGGCACGGGCGTGGGCAGGAAACGGCGGCGGACGTCGCGGCGCGCCTCAATGATCTGGCGCAGGGCGAGGCGGGCGTCGGCGCCGAACGGCTCGGCCGTCGGGGGAAGGGCGTCTGGCCGAGCGGTCATGGCGTGGTCATTGGTCTGGTCATGGGCGGGGTCACGGGCGGCGGGGTCATGGGCGTGGTCATGGGCGGGGTCATGGCGAGAGGGCGTCGAGTGCGGAGGACAGCCGCTCCATCCCCTCTCGGTCGGGCACGGCGATGCGGACCCGGCCGGACAGCCCGAACGAGGTGCAGTCACGAACGACGATCCCCTGCCCCAAGAGCTTGTCACGGAACCCGGACGGCGCGTCGCACAGGACGAAGTTGGCGTCGGAGGGGTACGGGGCCACCCCGTGGCGGGTCAGGAGCGCGCTGAGCTCGGTGCGCAAGAGGGCGATCTCGGCCACCCACCCCTCCAGGTCGGCCGCCTGCAGCAGCTCGGGCAGGAGGGCGAGACCGAGGCCGCCGACGGCCCACTCGGGCTGGCGGGCCCGCAGGGCGGCGATGAGCTCGGGATCGGCGATGGCGTAGCCCAGGCGGAGGCCGGGGCAGGCGAAGAGCTTGGTCAGAGAGCCCACCACGGCGACGGCACCCGGGTCGCCGCGGGTCCAGCGCCCGGTGGCCAGGGGGAAGAACGCCTCGTCCCATACGTCCGCCCGCTCCGCCGGGCCGGCCAGGGCGCCGCTGGGGTTGTGGGGGTTCGAGCGCCAGAGCGGGGCACCGGCCGGCCCCCTCGGGTGGAGGGAGAACTCGGGCTCCTCGACCCGGCCACCGATCGACTGTCGGAGCAGGGCGATGGCCTCGGATCCCCCGTTGGCCAGCAGCAGGCGCTCGGTCTCCACACCGATGGCCTCGGCCAGGAGACGCTGCGCGTCGGCGGCGTCGGGGTAGCGGCGCAACGCGCCGAGGTGGGACTGGGCCAGCTTGACGACGTCGGGGGCGACCGGGTTCAGACTGGCCGACAGGTCGAGCAGCGAGTCGGGGTCCAGCCCCAGGGCGCGGGCGATCCGCGCCCCGTCGCCGCCGTGCGCACCGGGTGGAGGGGCTCTCATGTCACCCCGGCCACGGTCACCAAGAGCGCCACCAGGGCGTAGGTGACGTCGCGGCACAGGCCGGCGGCGCGGGTGATGTCGGGGCCCTCGGGGGCCCGGCCGCGGCCCAGCGGCGGGCGGCGCTCGGACACCGCGCCGTAGGTGTTGAGGCCGCCCAGCCGCAGGCCCAGCGCAGCGGCGAACGCCGCCTCGGCCACGCCGGAGTTGGGCGAGGGGTGGGCCGGCGCGTCACGGCGCACCGCCCCCCAGACGGCGGGGGCCGAGCGGGGGCGCACGGCGGCCACCAGCGCGGCGGTGAGCCGGGCCGGGACGAGGTTGGCCAGGTCGTCGAGGCGGGCGCTGGCCCAGCCGTAGTCGGCGTAGCGGACACTGCGGTAGCCGACGCTGGCATCCATAGTGTTGACCGCCCGGTAGCCCAGGGCCCCGGGGGCGCCGAACAGGGCGCCCCAGACGGCGGGGGCCACCACGGCGTCGACCGTGTTCTCGGCCAGCGACTCCACCGCCGCCCGGGCGATCTCCGAGGCGTCGAGCGAGGAGGGGTCGCGCCCCACCAGGGCGGGCAGCAGCCGGCGAGCCCCCGCGAGGTCGTCGTCGTGCAGGGCGGCGGCCACGCCGAGCCCGGCCTCGCACAGCGACCGCTGGGCCACCGCCACGTACGTGGCGAGGGTGGTGGAGCGGACCAGTGCACCGGCCGCCACCCCGATGCCCAGCCCGGTGGCGGCATGGAGCGCCCCGGCGGAGCGGCGGGGGCGGTAGAGGGAGCGCTCCACCCGCGCCATGGCGTCGCCGAAGGCGCTGACCGGGTGGGGACGAAGCGGGGGCTCGCCCAGGGCCAGATCGGCCACGACGCCGGCGGCGGCGGCCAACGCTCGGGCCGACAGGTTGGACCGGCCGTAGCCCGCCCGCACCCGGCTCACCCGCGCCCGGGGCGCCCTCGCCCGGTGTGCCGTCACCATCGAGCCGCCGCCACCAGCAGGCCGACGGTCTCCCCCACCATCCCGGCGGCGCCGAGGACGTCGCCGGTGAAGCCCCCGATCCGCCGGCGGGCGAAGGCCACGACGGTCCCGAAGGCCACCACCGACGCGGCCACGGCCACCGGTCCGGCCGGCACCGCCCAGCCGGCGGCCAGGGCGGCCGCGCCGGCCACCACCAGGCAGACGACGAGGACCGGGAGGGCCGAGCCGATGAAGGCGCTGGGCAGGCCTCGCTGGGCGCGGGCGTAGGGCACCCGCTCCACGACGGCGGCCATGGAGGTGCGCGAGACGCACCACAGGGCGGCCACCAGCAGGGGCGCGGGCCGCAGCGTGGCGAAGACGGCGAAGCGACCGAGGAGGACGATCCCGACGGCCCCGGCCCCGAAGGCGCCGACCGTGGGCTCGCGCATCACCTCTAAGCGGCGCTCGGGGCTCAGGTGGGGCAACAGCCCGTCCGCGCTGTCGGCCAGGCCGTCGAGGTGGAGCATCCCGGTCAGGCCGAGGTCGGCCGCCACCACGAGCAACGCGGCCACGGGCAGCGGCCAGGCCTTGGCCGTGACCCACCACAACCCGCCCACGATGAACCCGAGGACGACCCCGACGGCGGGAAACCAGCGCAAGGCCTTCGGCGTGGGGACACGGGCCCCCGGGAAGGGGGTGAGGAAGGCGAGCGCGGCGCGCACGTCAGGGTCCCTGGTCGAGGCTGAGGGCCCGGCCGGCCACGACGAGGAGCACCCGGTCGGCGGCCCAGGCCACCTCCTGGTTGAGCGCGCCCAACGCGTCGCGGAACCACCGGCCCAGTGCGGAGGAGGGGTGGACCCCCAGGCCCACCTCCTCGGAGACCACGACGGTGTCGCCGGCGCGTTCGGCCAACGCCCGGCAGAGCTCGGCGCCGTCGACGGCCACGCCCTCTCCGTGGCGGGCCACCCAGGGGCCGAGCGACTCGACGAGGACCGAGCCCGTCGTCTCGCGCAAGACCATCGCCAGGTCGAGCCCGGCCTCCAGCGTCCGCCAGTGGCCGGGTCGGCCCTGGCGGTGGCGGGCCACCCGCAGCGCCAGGTCGGGGTCGTCGCCCAGCTCCATGGTGGCCACGTAGGTGATGGGCAGGGGGCGGTGTGCCATCAACCGCTCGGCGTAGGCCGACTTCCCCGAGCGCGCGCCGCCCAGCACGAGGGTGATCATGCCGGCGCCGCGCACCCCGAGAGGACGGCGCGGTGCACGGCCCGGGCCAGGCGCGCCCCCCACAACGAGCGCGGGCCCCCGTAGGGGTGGGGCGTGCCGTGGCGGGGGCACAGTATGCAGAGGGCGTCGGTGGGGGTCCCGGTGCCCTCCACCCCGGCGTCGCGCAGGGCCTGGGCCTTGGCCTCGGTGGCCGTGGCCACGGCGTTGACCATGGCGGCGTCGCACAGGCGCTCGGGCAGGAAGGCGACGATGTTGATGGTGCCGGCGGCGTGGGCACCGGAGGCGTGGGCCCCAGCCTGGTGGTCGGCGGCCCACTGCGGCGTGCTGATGCCGACGGTGGCGTCCACCGCCAGACCCTCCTGGCGCACCACGACGGCGTGACGCACGTCGACGGCGGTCATCAGGCCCACTCCGGGGCCGGCCACCCGTGCGCTGGCGGCCAACGTGGCCAGGTGGCGCTGGGGCTCCTCGCACTCATAGTCGTGGCGCACCTGGGCGTTGAGCACCCAGTGGCGCGCGCCGAGGCCGCCGCCCAGCGGGGCCGTGGAGATCGACAACATGGCCTCGGGGAGCCGCCAGAGGCGGGAGGCGAGGGTCAGCCCGTCCTCGCTCCTCACAGAGACCTCGGGCGTGAGGTCGGACGGCCCGCTCAATATTCGATCCCCTTGCGCGCCTTTATGCCCCTCTCGTAGGCATGCTTGATGTTGCGCATTTCGGTCACGGTGTCGGCGATGGCGATCAGCTCGGGTGCGGCGTCGCGCCCGGTGATCACCACGTTGGTCTTCGGCGCCCGCTGCACCACGCCTTGCACCACCTCGTCGACCGGGACCCAACCGTACGTCACGGCGTAGGTGAGCTCGTCAAGTATGAGCATGTCGTACTTCCCCGAGGCCAGCTTGGCCCGGGCCACCTCCCAGGCGTGCCGGCCCTTGGCCGCCGTCTCGTCGAGGTCCGTCGACTCCCAGGTGAAGCCGTCGCCCAGGACCTGCCAGTCGATGCCCAGGTGGTCGGCCAGCTTGCGCTCCCCCACCTTCCACTTGCCGCCCTTGACGAACTGGACCACGCCGACCTTCCAGCCCCGGGCCCAGGCCCGGCCCATCACCCCGAAGGCGGCCGAGGACTTGCCCTTGCCGTGGCCGGTGTTGATGAGCACGAGCGAGGGGACCCGCCCCTCGGCACCGGCTCCCTCCGCGCCCGGGCCCTGTGGCTCGGGCCCCGTCATGGCCCGCGCCGGGGAGCCACGATCAGCTCGCCGTCCGGTGAGCGGAGCACCTGCACCTGATGGCCGAAGTGCTCGGTGAGGACCTGCTCGTCGAGCACGTCGGCCGGTGGGCCCGCGGCCGCAACCGACCCGTGGGCCAAGAGGATGAGCCGGTCGGCGAACTGGCCGGCCAGCGTGAGGTCGTGCATGGCGCTGAGCACGGTGAGCCCGTGCTCGCGGCGCACCGCATCGACGATCTCGAGGGCGTCCACCCGACGCCCCAGGTCCAGGGCGCTGGTGGGCTCGTCGAGCAGGAGGACGGGTGCCTCCTGGGCCAGGGCCCGCCCGAGGACGAGGCGCTGCAGCTCGCCGCCCGAGAGCGTGGCCAGGCTGCGGCGTGCCATGCGGGCCAGGTCGAGCCGCTCGAGCAGGTCGGCGCAGATCTGGTGGTCCTGGGCCTTCTCGAAGCCGAAGTAGCCGATGTGCGGCGAGCGCCCGAGGAGTATGTAGTCGGCCACCGACATTTCCGCGGGGAGCTCGGGCTTCTGCGGCACGTACGCGACCAGTACGGGCCAGATCGCGCCGGGTCATGCGATCGGTCGCCCTGTCGCCGACCAGGGTCCGGCCCCGGCAGCGCACCAGCTGCACGATGGCCCGCAACAGCGTCGTCTTGCCGGCGCCGTTGGGGCCGATGAGCCCCACCCACTCGCCGTCGGCCACCGTGCCGCCGACGCCCGAGAGGGCGAAGTCGTTCCCGTAGCGCACCGTCACGTCCTCGAAGGTGATCACAGCACCCCCGTCCGGCGCGAGCGCAAGAGGAAGAGGAAGAACGGCGCACCGACGAAGGCGGTGACCACGCCGATCGGTATCTCGGCCGGCGCCTGAATGGTGCGCGCCACCACGTCGGCCAGGATCAAGAAGGCGGCGCCGCCGATCATCGACACCGGCATCACGACCCGGTAGCTGGCGTTGGACACCAGCCGCACGGTGTGCGGCACGATGATGCCCACGAAGCCGATGAGCCCGCTCACCGACACGGCCGCCGCCGTCCCCAAGGTGGCCGCCGCCACCACGACGAGCCGCACCCGGGCGGCATGGACCCCCAGGGTGCCGGCCTCCTCCTCGCCGACCCGGAGCACGTCGAGCAGGCGGCGGTGGAGGAGCAGCACCACCGCACTGAGCGTCACGTAGGGCAAAATGAGGGTCACGTCGGACCACGAGGCCGTGCTGAGGCTGCCGAGGATCCAGGCGTAGACCCCTTGTAGGTCGGGCTCGTGTATCTGCTGGAGGTAGGTCTGTATGGCCGTGAGCAACGCGGCGACCGCCACGCCGGCCAGGATGATGGACGCCGTCGACGCCCGCCGGCCCGAGGTGACCCCCACCGTGTAGGTCAGGGCCACCGCCCCCACCGCGCCGGCGAAGGCGGCGAAGGGCAGGAGCTGGCTGACATCGTTCCCCGAACCGTCCACGATCACCAGCGTGGCCCCGAGGCCGGCACCCGCCGCCACCCCGAGCAGGTACGGATCGGCCAGCGGGTTGCGGAACACCCCCTGGTAGGCGGCACCGCCCCCGGCCAGCATGGCCCCGACCAGCCCGCCGAGCACGACCCGGGGTAGGCGTATCTCCCAGATCACGTCCCAGTCCAGCGGCGAGGTGTGGGCGTGGTAGTGGAGCAGCGGGATGTGGCCCAGGAACGACTCGAACACGGTGGGAAGCGGAATGTCGACCGGCCCCACCGAGACCCCCGCCACCATCGCCGCCACGAGGACGGCCAGGGCCACCAGCACCGGGCGGCGGGCCGAGACCCGCGGGAGGTCGGGGGTGCCGTGGGGGTGGCCGGGGTGGAGGTGCCTGCCTCGCGGATCCTCGGCCACGTCCGACGTCACGCCCCCCTTGTCGGGCGCGCCCGTGCGTCGGGGCAGTGCGATGCTCACCGGGTCCTCACCCCGAGCCGTGCCGCTTGAGGGCGTCGGCCACGGTGCGCAACAGGTCGACGATGCGGGGGCCCCAGCGCGAGGCGATGTCGTCGTTGAGGCCGACCACATGGCCGTCCTTGACCGCCGAGAGCACCGACCAGCCGGGTCGCTCGGCCACCTTCTTGGGGTTCTGCCCGCAGCAGACGGTGTCGGCCAGGAAGATGTAGTCCGGGTTGGACTTGATGATGAACTCGGCCGAGAGCTGCGGGTAGCCGCCGCTGGACGCCGCGCCGGTGGCCGCGTCGGCGATGCTCTTCATCCCGAGCAGCCCGAGCAGCTGCCCGACGAAGGTGGAGGAGGTCACCGAGTAGTAGTCCTGCTCGAGCTCGAAGTAGTAGGTGATCGGCTTGGCCGCCTTGGGCGCGCTGGCCACGATCTGGGCGATCTGTCCCTTTATTTTGGAGACCTCGGCCTTCGCCTGGGCCACGTGGTCGGTGGCCACCCCCAGCTCGTCGAACTGCTGGTAGGCCTGGTCGAGGGTGGTGGCGGCCGGATCGGACAGGACGGGTATCCCGAACTTGGCCAGCTCCGCCGTCAGCCCGGTGGTGTCGCCGGCCACAACGACGAGGTCGGGTTTGTAGGCGACGATCGCCTCGACGTTGGGGTCGAGGTCGTCGAGCTTGGTCCGGGGGGCGTTCTTCGGGAAGTCCGAGTACGAGTCCACCGCCTTGACCTGCTTGCCCGCCCCGATGGCGTAGAGCATCTCGGTCGCCGTCGGCGAGAGCGACACGATGGCCGTCGGCCGGGCCGGCACGCTGATGTTCCCGTTGGCCGCGGCGATCCTCACCGGGTAGGCCGTCGACGCTGCCGCGCCCGAGGCGCCCGAGGCGCCCGAGGCGCCCGACGCCGGCGGAGCGGGCAGGCCCCCGCTCGTGACGCCCGCCGTGACGGCGAAGGTCAAGACAGGGGCGGCCAGCAGCAGCCGCCATCGGGTCCTTGTCATCTGTTCATCCTCCAGTTGATGGCGGAGGACGAAGTGCGCCCGCTGCGGCATCCATCTGGAATGCCCAACGAACCGCCCTTCCTCCGAGGTTCGGTTTCGTCGGCACAGAACAGGCGTCCGGACTCGTCCCCCCGAGGGGGCTTTACCGTTGCGGGACAGTGCCGGGATCTCACCGGTCTTCGCTGGTCTCTGCACCACTCCGGTTCAACGGAGCGGCTGTGACGTTAGCCGATGGGGGCGAGGACCGTTGATTCGGTCGGCTTTGTAGCCTCTGGGGATGAGGCCCGAGACCGACGAACCGTACGCCGGCGGGGCGAGGCGGTCCAGGTGAGCTCGTCCGGTCCGCTCACCTCGTGGACGGGATGGGACGTCCGTGGCGGCGCCTCGGCCGAGCCCGGCGCAGCCGAGGCGTTCGCGGGCGGCGCACCGTCCGGTGCGGGCGCCGGAGCGCACTACGAGCTCCTCGCCGTCGTGGCGCGCGGGTTCCGACCGCCCCGCTTCCTCAGTGCCGTCCCCCTCCCCGACGAGAGCCTCACCGGGGCCGGGACCGAGCCGGGGGCCGGCGAA
This sequence comes from uncultured Acidimicrobiaceae bacterium, assembly GCA_963779735.1. Classification (GTDB taxonomy): domain Bacteria; phylum Actinomycetota; class Acidimicrobiia; order Acidimicrobiales; family RAAP-2; genus Bog-473. The sequence goes on along the minus strand of CAVZZJ010000003.1, from coordinate 149,737 downwards.
GGGGCGAGCGTCCAGAGCGCCCCCGGGCTCCGCCAGACGTGGTCGCTGCTCTACCGGCAGGTGGCGGAGACCGGCCCCCCGCTGGTCGCGCCCTTCGCCATCTTCCTTCTCGGGGTGAACCCGCCGGACGGCACGTCGGACGAGGAGCTCGAGGTCTTCAACGACTTCTACACCACGGTCCACATGCCCGAGGTGGCCGAGCGCCGTCACGCCCTGCGCGCCGTCCGCTTCGAGCTCGTTCGCGCCGTGAGACCGCCCTACCAGGGGGCGCCGCGCTTCCTCGCCACCTACGAGGTCGACGAGACGTCGGCGTCGAACCGCCGGCACGTCGGGCCGCCGTACGCCGCCGGGCCCGACGTGTGGCGGCGGCACACGACCCCCTGGCGCCTCTGGTACCGCCGCCTGGTCGCACCGTGACCGGCGCGCCGGCGCCGGCGCGCCCGTCGGGCGACCAGGCGAACGGGCCACTCCTCCGCCTGGCCAGACGGCCGTCGCCCGTGGTGGCGGCCGCCGTCTGCGTGCTGTTGACCACGGCCGTGGTCGCCGTGTGGAGCGGCACCGGTTTCGCCCGGAGCCGCCGGCCGGCCCCCCCCTTCGCCACCTCGGTCAGCGACAACCACCGCTACCTCCTGGACCAGTACGGCCATCCCTACATGGTCGTCGGCGACTCGGCCCACACCTTGTCGGTGTACGAGTCGCCCAGCGAGATGAACGCCTACTTCGCCAACCGTCAGGCCCATGGTTTCAATGCCGTCCTGGTCCAGCTCATCGTGGGGCCGTACATCGACAACGACAACCTCCCCGACTCGGAGAACTTCGCCACCTACGACGGGATCACGCCGTTCACCAAGGATGGGGACATCGCCACCCCTAACCCGGCCTACTTCCACCGCATGCAGACCATGGCCCGGTTGGCCGAGGACCACGGGATCACCCTCTTCCTGAGCCCGGCCGACACCGGCCAGCTGGTGGACAGCTCGACCTTCCTGGCCGACAACGGGGAGGCCAAGGACTTCCACTACGGGGCCTACCTCGGCAAGACCTTCAAGGAGTTCCCCAACATCGTGTGGTCCAGCGGCAACGACTACCAGCACTGGGGCCCGGCCAACGACGCCTACGTGCTGGGCATCGCCAAGGGGATCCGCTCGGTCGACCCTGAGCAACTCCAGACGGTCGAGCTGAACTACGACACCAGCCTCTCGACCGACGACCCGGCGTGGGCTTCCTTCGTCAACCTCAACGGCGAGTACGACTACTACAGCCCCTACGCCGAGGTGCTCAAGGGCTACGACTTCCGGCGCCCGACGATGCCGGTGTTCGGCCTCGAGAACGACTACGAGTACGAGAACAACATTGACGTCGACCCCGGCACCACCCAGAACCTGCGCCGCCAGGAGTACTGGACGATGACCAGCGGCGCGACCGGGCTGCTGTACGGCAGCCACTACACCTGGGACGATCCCAGCTGGGCCGACGAGGAGGCGCACCTCGACACGCCGGGCGTGCAGCAGCTGCAGTACATGAGCAGGCTGTTCCACAGCGTGGCCTGGTACGACCTGGTGCCAGACCAGCGGCACACCTTCGTGACGGCCGGGTACGGGACCTCCCAGGACCAAGGCGTCGAGGGCACCGACGACTACGTCACCGCGGCGCGGACGCCCGACGGCCGCCTGGGCATCGCCTACCTGCCGCAGCCCACGACGCTGACGGTGGACATGGCCAAGATGCGCGGCCCCACCAAGGCCCGCTGGTACGACCCGACCACCGGCACCTACACGACCATCGGCACCCTCCCCAACACGGGCACCCACTCGTTCACCTCGCCGGCAGCCCACAGCGACGGGTCGGACGACTGGGTGCTGGTGCTGCAGGCCTGACGCCCGGTCGCAGTCCGATACTGACGGCGCGATACTGACGGCGCCTCGGCTCGTAGGGAACTGAGCACCCTCACCCTGGCACAGCGGGTGCTGGCGCGACGGGACGATCCCCATCCTCGGTGCCGACCATCTCGTCGTCTGCAAGGCGATCTTCAATCGCCATAGGGCTGGGTCGACATCGATTCGATGCGCGGCGCCGCGGCGCGCGCCGCAGCGAACGACCCTATGCGTCGTTCGAGCGAATCGGGGAACGATCAGGGTAGTCCCCGATTGTGCGCAGGCGGCACGAGGCCCATGCTGCCTGCAGAGGAGGGTTCCCGCGCCGACACGGTCCGCGAAGTCCTGCCTCGCCCAGCGCCCGGATCGGCGTGGGTCTTGGATGGGAGTCGTGCAATGACGAGGAGAGCTGCGACCACGTTGATCGTGACGGCAACGGGGGTGAGCCCGGTCCTCGCGGGCTCTGGCACCGGGGCCTACCGGGACATGAGCGGCACCTTCGTGCTCACCATCACCGTCCACGAGGTCGATTCGTGGCCGGGGTGCACCGCCCTCCTCGCCGAGACGATATACATGGCCGGCTCGGGAACTGTTTCAATTGGCTGACGCCGCTTCAATTGGCTGACGCCGCTTCAATTGGCTGACGCCGCGTCGACCCACATCGGCCGACGGCGAGGCGGTGTCTGCCGGGGTCCTGCGTCCTGGTTCTGGGCGGCCGGCCCCGGTGCTCAGCGATGAGTCGCGGCGATGAACGACGTCAAGGGAGAGTTGCGATGACCACCACGGACCTGCGAACGAACGGACCTCCGGCGCCGGCCGTCCCTCCGGCGGCCCACGCCATTGACCTGTGCAAGACCTACGGCAAGGGCGACGCCGTCGTGCGCGCCCTCGACGGGGTCAGCGTCGAGTTCGAGCACGGCCGTTTCACCGCGGTGATGGGTCCGTCGGGTTCGGGCAAGTCCACCCTCATGCACTGCATGGCCGGCCTCGATTCACCGACCTCGGGGCACACCTTCGTGGGCGAACGGGAGATCGGCCTGCTCGACGACGCGGGACTCACCGAGATGCGGCGCAACCAGATCGGCTTCATCTTTCAGTCGTTCAATCTGGTGCCGACGCTCACCGCCCGGGAGAACATCACGCTCCCGGCCGATCTCGCCAGGGTGGACGTGGACCAGGCCTGGTTCGACTACCTGGTCGACCAGCTCAAGATCAAAGATCGCCTGAGCCACCGCCCGAGCGAGATGTCCGGCGGGCAGCAGCAGCGGGTGGCTTGTGCGCGGGCGCTCATCCAGCGGCCCGACCTGGTCTTCGCCGACGAGCCGACGGGCAACCTCGACTCGAACTCCTCCACCGAGATGCTGTCGTTCCTCCGCCACTCGGTGACCGAGCTGCGCCAGTCGATCGTGATGGTCACCCACGACGCCCGGGGCGCGGCCTTCGCCGATCGGGTGGTGTTCCTGGCCGACGGGAACATCGTGGGCGAGCTCCTCTCCCCCACCGCCGACTCAATACTCGAGCGCATGAAGCTCTTGGGCAACTGACGTGCGCAAGGTAGTCCTCCAGGGCCTGCTGGCCCACAAGCTCCGCCTGGCGCTCACCGCCCTGGCCATCGTGCTCGGGGTGACGTTCATTTCGGGGACATTCGTCCTCACCGACACGCTGCACAACACCTTCAACACGCTGTTCGGCCACGTCTACGAGAACGTCGACTTCGTGGTCCGCGGGAAGGCCGCGTTCGCCGACAACAGTGGGGACACCGGGGCGATCCGCAAGCCCGTCCCGCAGTCGATCGCCACCACGGTGCGCCGCATTCACGGGGTGGCATACGCGGACGGATCGGTGACCGGCTACGCGCAGTTCGTCTCGCGCGACGGGAAGGCCATCAGCAACGGCGGAGCCCCGACGCTGGGCGTGTCCTACGTCCCCAATCGCCAGCTGTCGTCCCTCCACCTGTCGTCCGGGTCGGCCCCGACGACGCCGCACGAGGTGGTGATGGACGCCGGGACGGCGCAGAAGTACCACTTCGTCGTCGGCGATCGGGTGCGCGTCCTTTTGGCCGGCCCACCCCAGACGTTCACCGTCAGCGGGATCGTGACGTTCGGCACGGCCAACAATCTGGCCGGCGCGACCATCGCCGCCTTCGAACTGCGGACCGCCCAACGCCTCTTCGGTGAGGTGGGACGCTACGACGCCATCAACGTCCTGACCACTCCGGGCGCCGACAAGCAGTCCGTCGAGCACGCCATCGCCGCCGTGCTCCCCGCGGGCGTCCAGGTGGTGACCGGCCAGACGGTGGCGAACGAGCAGGCCAACGACATCAATCAGGCACTCTCCTTCTTCTCCACCGCCCTCTTGGTCTTCGCCTTCATCTCCCTGTTCGTCGGCGCCTTCACCATCTTCAACACCTTCTCCATCACGGTCGGCCAGCGCACACGGGAGCTCGCGCTGCTGCGCATCGTCGGGGCCAGTCGTCGCCAGGTGTTCCGCTCGGTGCTGGCGGAGGCGGTCATCCTGGGCGTGGTGGCATCCCTCGTCGGCCTGGGGCTGGGAGTGCTCGCCGCGCTGGGCCTCGAGGCCCTGCTCAAGGGATTCGGTATCACCCTTCCGTCGGGACCCCTGGTCTTCGAGACCCGTACCGTCGTCGTCGCCCTACTCGTGGGCGTGGGGGTGACCGTCGTGTCGGCCATCAGCCCCGCCCGGCGCGCCGTCCGCATCCCCCCTGTCGCCGCCCTGGCCAGCTACCGGGCCGACGAGCAGGAGTCGTCCCGACGCAGGATCACCATCGGTTCGGTGATCGCCGTCCTGGGCATCGCCGCCCTCGTCGCCGGCTTGACCATCCCGGCGATCCAGCTTGTCGGGGTCGGCGCGGTCGCCCTGTTCATCGGGATCGCAATGCTGGCTCCCGTCGTGGCTCGGCCGATGTCCAGCGTGATCGGTCGCCCACTGGCTGCGGCGTTGGGGATCTCCGGGAAGCTCGGCCGGGAGAACTCCATGCGCAGTCCCCGTCGCACGGCGCAGACCGCGTCCGCGCTGCTGGTCGGCCTCGCCCTGGTCTCCGCCATCGCCGTGTTCGGCGCATCGTTGTCCAAGTCCGCCACGAGCAGTGTCGACAACGCCATCAGCGCCAACTACATCATCACCAGCTCGGCGACGGGTGGGACCGGCGAGTTCAGCGACTCCGTGTCGGCCGCCGCGGCCAAGGTGCCCGGCGTCACGGCCATCTCGACGGTCTACGAGGGCGAGTTCGAGTTCCGCCATGCGCTGTCCGACGTCACCGCCGTCTCCACCGATCACCTCTCCCGCACGGTGATCCTGCGGATGGACAGCGGCGAGGGGGCACCGGCCCTGGCCAGAGGAGAGCTGCTCATCGACACCACCGCCGCCAACTCCGATCACCTGTCGGTGGGGTCGGTGGTGCCGGTGAAGTTCGCCCAGACGGGATCGTCGACCATGCGGATCGGCGGGATCTTCCAGGCCAACGCGCTCATCGGCAGCTACGTCGTGGGCGACCGGTTCTTCCTCACCCACTACGAGAGCCCGTTGCCGATCGCCGTGCTCCTGCAGACGCAAGACAGCAGCACCGCCACGACCCACGCCATCACCCACGGACTGGCCTCGTATCCCGACATTAAGGTACAGACCCGGGCGGAGTACGAGAAGTCCCAACAGGCACAGGTCAACCAGCTGCTCGGCCTGGTGTACGCCCTCCTGGCCCTCGCCGTGGTGATCGCCCTCATCGGCATCGTCAACACCCTGATGCTCTCGGTCTTCGAGCGGACCCACGAGATCGGCCTCCTCCGGGCCGTCGGCATGAAGCGCCGGCAGGTACGGGTGATGATCCGCTCGGAGTCGGTGATCCTCGCCGTCTTCGGGGCCATCATCGGCATCGTCGTCGGCACGGCGCTGGGCACGGCGTTCGCCGCCTCCCTCAAGCAGCAGGGCATCACCGACATCGTCATCCCCTTGGTCAGCCTGGTGGTCTTCCTGTTCCTCGCCGCCCTGCTCGGGCTCGGCGCCGCCAGCTGGCCGGCGCGGCGCGCCGCCAAGCTCGACGTGCTGACGGCCATCGCCACCGAGTGAGTCGCCCCGAGTCGGCACGGTCCGCGCCGTGCGCTCGGCCGGCTACAGCAGTCCGGTTCCCACGGCCACCCCGACGGCGATGAGCATCGCCCCGCCCACCAGCTCGCTTCGCTGCCCCACCCGCTCGCCCAGGCGCCGGCCCAGCTCGAGGCCCAGCAACGAGAGGATGACGCTGACCACGCCGATGGTGAGCGCCGCGGCCAGGATGCTCACGTGCGTGCTGCCGAGGGAGAAGCCGATCACCAGGTTGTCGATGCTCAGCGCGGCGGCTATCACGATGAGGCTCCGCACGCTCAGCTGGCGCTCCGGGTGGGACCGCTTGGCCCCGATGAGCTGGCTCACCACGGCGTAGACGCCGACCGACGCCAGGAGGGCGCCGCCCACCGGTTGGGCGGCGCCTCCCAGGTCATGGGCGACCGAGTCCCCGAGGAGGAGGCCGGCGATCGGCATGGCCGCCTCGAACACTCCGAAGATCACGACGACCCGCAGTCGCAGCACCCCGTCGACACCCGCCACGCCTATGGCGGTGGCGGCACCGAAGTTGTCCAGCCCGACCGACAGCGCGACCAGGACGAGGGTGAGCACCCTCGCAACGTACTGGCGGGACCCTTGGTCAGGCGGGCATGATGGTGTTGGAGCTGGGCCAGTAGGTGTCGCGCAGCTGCTTCTTGTAGAGCTTCCCGTTCTCCCCCCGCGGCAGGGCATCGGTGAAGTCCACCGATCGCGGACACTTGTAGTGCGAGAGGTGCTCTCGGCAGAACGCCATGATCTCCTCGGCCAGCGCCGGGCCGGGCTCCGCACCCGGCGCCGGCTGCACGACCGCCTTCACCTCCTCGCCCATTTCCGAGTTGGGCACGCCGAACACGGCCACGTCGGCCACGGCCGGATGCAACACCAGCACGTCCTCGACCTCCTGGGGATAGATGTTGACGCCGCCCGAGACGATCATGAACAGCTTGCGGTCGGTCAGGTAGAGGTAGCCGTCGGGGTCGAGGTGGCCGACGTCCCACAGCGTGTTCCACCCCCGGTCGTTGAAGGTCTGCTTGGTCTTCTCCGGATCGCCCTTGTACTCGAAGCTGTTGTCGGCCCCTCCGAACCACACCACGCCGTCCTCACCGGCGGGCAGCACGTTGCCGTCGTCGTCGCAGATGTAGACGGTTCCCCATATGGCCTGTCCCACCGATCCGGGGTGGGCCAGCCACTGCTCGGGGGTGATCCAGGCCATGCCGCCGCCCTCGGTGCCCGCGTAGAACTCGTGAATGATGGGACCCCACCACTCGAGCATCTTGCGCTTGACCTCGGGAGCGCACGGGGCGGCGGCGTGGACCACGCTCTGCAGGCTCGAGGTGTCCTTGGCGCGACGCACCTCCTCGGGCAGCTTGAGCATCCGGACGAACATGGTCGGGACGAACTGGGCGTGCGTGACCCGGTGGGTGGCGATGAGGTCCAGGCACAGCTCGGGATCGAACCGCTCCATCAACACCACGGTCCCCCCCAGGGCCTGTGCGGTCATCGACCAGAACAGCGGGGCGGCGTGGTAGAGCGGAGCCGGGCTGAGGTAGACGTCACCCGCGGTGAGCCCCAGGAGGCCCCCGAGGAGGGGGGCGACGGTCGACTCGCTGCCGTAGGGGCGTCCGGTGAGCGGTCGGCGTATCCCCTTGGGCCGACCCGTGGTGCCCGAGGAGTAGAGCATGGCCGACCCCTCCTGCTCGTCGGCCAGGGGCGTGGAAGGGTGGTCCCGCACGAAGTCGTCGTAGGCGAGCGAGCCGGCGGGGAGCGGGTCGCCGATCGCCAGCCGCAGCTCAATGGCGGGGGTCAGTCCGACCAGCGCCTCGGACAGACCGCCCAGAGCCGACGAGGTGACCAGCACCCGCGCCTCGCAGTCGTTGACGATGTACGCCGTCTCCTCGGGCGTCAGGTGGGTGTTCACCAAGGTCATGTAGAGGCCGGAGCGCTGCAGGGCCCATGCGACCTCGTAGGCCCGGGGATCGTTCAGCAACACCGCCGCCACGTGGTCGCCCGGGCGCAAGCCGTGGGCGTAGAGAGCCTGGGCGAAGCGGGCCGAGCGCGCCTCGAGCTCCCCGAAGGTGACCGTGTGGCCCGACGGGGTGATGACGGCCGGTCGCTCGGGATGCGACGAGGAGGTGTGCGCCAGCGTGTACGGGGCGGTCGGGGGGGCGGGGTTCTCGGTTCGGGCCACGGACATACTTCTACCGGGAACGGACCGGCTAGGCAAAGGCACGCTGGTCCCGAAGGGGGCCGTGAACGGGAATAGCCGCGCCGACCGGCCGGTTGTTCCACTCGGCGAGAGCGTGCGCCCGACGCAGGCCCACGACCCACCCACGACTCACCCACGACCCACCCACGACCCACCCACGACCGACTGGAGCCATCATGAACCCGATCTACACCGCCACGGCCCACTCCACCGGGGACGGCCGCAATGGCCATGCCCGGAGCGACGACGGCTTCATCGACCTCGACCTGCGCATCCCCAAGGAGATGGGCGGCACCGGTGGCGCCACCAACCCCGAGGAGCTCTTCGCCGCCGGCTACGCCGCCTGCTTCCACTCGGCGCTCAAGCTGATCGCCGGCCAGCAGAAGCTCAACGTGGACGGCACCGAGGTCTCGGCCAGCATCGGCATCGGACCACTCGCCGAAGGCGGGTTCGGGCTCGCGGCCTCTCTGGTGATTTACGCACCCCGGCTGGACAAGGCCACCGCCGAGACCCTGGTGGAGGCCGCCCACAAGGTGTGCCCGTACTCCAACGCCACCAGGGGCAACATTGAGGTGACGCTCTCCGTCGTCGAGTAGGCCGACGCCACCTCCTGGCCGGCCATGCGCGCTCCGTTCAGGATCCGGGGCCGGACCACACCAATGGCTCGGTCAGACCATTGCTCGTCGGTGTCGTTGCGCTCGTCGTCACCGGCAGGGCCCCCTCGGGCAGCAAGGGCACGTTGACCGAGGAGGGCTCGGACGCGCTCCACTGCACGTGATAGACGCCACCGGCCAGCGTCTGCTTCTCGGGCGCGGTCGGAAGACACGGCAACGGCGTGGTGAGCGCCGAGAGCAGGCTGGCGCAGCTGCTCGCCGGGGGCTGGGTGCTCAGCACCAGCTCGAGGTGGTCACCGGCCGAAAGCGAGTACAGGGTCGGCGTCAACCCAATGTCGTAGCGCTGCAGCGAGCCCGCTGGCGCGTACTGGTTGGTCAAGAACGGGTGGTCGGGCCGTACCAGCAGGCCGTTCTTGTCGTACCACGACAGGCTCTGGTCGACCGAGCGCAGACTGCCCACGATGTCACCGGTGGCGAGCTCCGTCCTCTCTCCGCTCGGCGCCACGTCGAAGAGGGTGGCGATGAGCTCCGTATTGCGGGCGCTCGAGCGGGCGTAAATGGTCGCGGCGATCGGGCCGGCGATCAGCTCGTCCGCCGTCAGCGGCGCGGCGTCGAACGTGAGGCTCGTGCCGCTCGTGGTGGGCTGGCCCCACGCCATCTCGAGCGATCCCGTCGTGGTCGGCGCGCTCGTGGAGAGGGAGCCGCCCGAGGCGAGGTGGTACGCGGTGTAGTCGTCGGTGAGCGGGTAGGTCGACGCGTTCACCCAGCGATCGGCCTGGAGCTCATAGAGGTGCATGGGGGTCGTCGTGTCCGTGATACCGGTGTCCTCGCCCTTCAGCCAGGTGTCGTACCACTCCAGCTGGATGGTGTCGTCCAGGCCCTGCCCGTGCATCCAGGGGCCGATGACCACCTGGTAGCGCCCGGTCACCTTCTGATCCGGGCTCATGGGGCCGAACGGCGCTTTGTGGTCGTAGGTGTTCTGGAAGATGGCGTACTCCTGCAGGGAGCCCGGACCGTCGGTCGGGTACCAGCCGCTCCACAAGAGGGCGGGGATCCCGTCCTTCACGATCTTCGGAATCAGGGGGTAGGTCGATCGCTGCTGCCAGTACGTCCCGTCGTAGGCCTGCGGGCCCCCCGCAAGGATCTGGGCCTCGCGGGCCTTGTTGTAGGCGTCGTTCACGGCGGCGTTCGTCGTCCCCGAGAGTCCCGCACTGCTCACGGCGCCGAACAGCCCGACGATCTGGCTCGGGATACCCCCCGCGATGTAGGTCTCGTAGCCGTTCGAGGCGCAGGCGGGCAGTATCTCCTTGAGCGGTGAGTGCGGTCCCAGTGCGCCGGCGGTGAAGATCTGGTCGATCCCGAGGAAGGAACAGCCGTCCAGTCCCACCTTGCCGTCGGAGCCGGGGAGCTGGGCCGCCCAGTGGACGAGGGCCACGCCGTCCTTCGTTTGGCGGGGGCCGAACATGTCGGACACCGCTTCCTTTCCGCCCGGGCCGGTCGAGTTGCCGGTGCCGCGCACTTGCACGACCGCATTTATGTAGCCCCGCGTCACGTAGAAGCTCTGCGGTTGCTGTTCGGCCACGTACGGATCCTGCGTGAGCAAGACGGGAAAGCTCCCCTGGGCGCGCTGGCCGGTGGCGGGATCGGAGGGATAGCCGATGTTGGCGATGAGGGTGGCCCCATCGTCCATCTTCACCGGCACGTTCGACTCCACGGTCATGCCGTAGTCGGCCGGGTCGGGTTGCCATCTTCCCCCCGGCCACGGTGTGGTCTGGCCGGCGGTGGTCGATCCCGACGCCGGGGAGCCCGGAAGCACGACGAGCGCCACACCGAGCGGGCCGACAAGCAGGGCGGTCAGCACGGTGCGCGCCCGGATGCCCAGCGAACGACGCGCCGGCCGGAGGCGGCCGATGTGGCTGTCTTGCGGAAGGCCCGGGTGTGTCGTCGTTCTCTTCATCAATCCCCCGTTCGTCGGTGAAGCCACCAATCGCAGCACGTCGCGTGGACAACCACCAACGACGGGCACGCAGGGCCCGCTATAGCTACATGGTGTGCTCGTCCTTGAGCACGGCGTGCGTCTCGCTCCAAAGGAATCTGATCTCACGGTCAAGGATGCGCCACGATTCCTGCCGACGTTCGTAGCGGTCGACATAGCGGATGACCACGACCAGGTCCACACCTCCGACCGCACTGGCGTGAAGATGGCGGGCCGTGCACAGCAAGGTGCCGCTGGCCGAATGACCGTCGAGGCTCAAGAGGTGATTGGTCATCAAGTGCGCCGTGCGGGTGAACCGCTCGCGCATCGCTTTCGGGATCTGTGCCAGCTCGTCGTGGCCCGTCGCCGTGGTGAACGGGACGTCGTCATCGGGTTGGAAGACCCTCACCCGGGCTTCGGGGTGGAAGACGCTAAGGAACATGTCCACATCGCAGGTGTCCACCGCAGCGGCATAGCGGTACGCCAGCTGGTTGAGTTCCGCCATGTCGGCCACCTGTGCGGGCGTCGTCATCGTCATTCGGTCCCGCAACCGCTCTCACACGACAAGCTCGTCACGGGGTGGTCGCCGCTCAGCGAGGTCCGTATGGCCGATCACCGGCCAGGATGGTCTTCTGCATCACCCGTGTCGTGGTGTAGTCGGGCACCGCGTAGTGCTGGAAGGACCGGTTGTCCCAGAGCGCTACGTCGTTGGGCTTCCAGTGCCAACGGATGCTGAAGTCGGGCCCTTTTATGTGCTCGAAGAGGAACCCGAGGAGATGGTCGCTCTCGTCGGGAGTCAGCTCGACGATGTGCTCCGTCCATAGCTCGTCGACGAACAGCGCCTTTCGTCCGGTTTCGGGATGCACCCGGATCACCGGGTGGATGGTTCTCATGTCCTCCTGCAGGTGGCTGTAGTCTGCGCCCGCCATGAGCGGCATCACCTTGAACGACGAGTGCACCGCGCTAAGCCCGTCCAGCATCTCTCGCAGTGGTTCGGACAGGGTGTCGTAGGCGGCGTACATGCTGGCCCAGCAGGTGTCGCCGCCAACGGGCGGGACTTCGACCGCCCGCAACGCGATCATGCTCGCCGGCTCCGGTGCGAGCGACGAGTCGATGTGCCACACCGACGTCGCCCGTTTGAAAGGGAGCGTGGGCATGTCACACACCGTCTCGCTGACCGGGACAGGTTGGTCGATCGCGGCGAACGGGTCCATGCGGGGCGTGCCGAAGTGCATCATGAAGGCCAACATCTGTTCCCGGGTCAGGAGCTCCTGGTGGGGGAAGAAGACGACGCCGTGATTGAGCACGGCTCGTCGGATCACCTCGACTGTGCCGGTGGGGAGTGGAGCCCGGAGGTCGATTCCGCCGATGATCGCTCCCACATCGGGAGTCATCGGCTCCACGCAGAGCACGGTCGTCGTCACCATGAAACCTCCCCCGGGATGAGAAGCCGCCAAGACACTTACGACGTAAGTACGCTAACCTTACGGCGTAAATCTGTCAACCTTCGAGAGGATCTCCATGGTTCGGCGGCAGGTCGCCCGCAAGGTGCGCGCACCACTCAACCGCGACCGGGTCCTTCGCGCCGCGGTGGAGATGGCCGACAAGACGGGAATCGAGTCGCTCAGCATGCGCAAGCTCGGTGAGGCGGTCGGTGTCGAGGCGATGTCGCTCTACAACCACGTCGCCAACAAGGACGATCTGCTCGACGGCATGGTCGACATGGTCTTCACCGAGATGGACCTGCCCAGCAGTGACGTGGATTGGAGGGCCGCGATGCGGCAGCACGCCACGTCCGCCCGCGAGGTCCTCGACCGCCATCGCTGGGCCATCGGCCTCATGCACTCCCGCACCTCGCCGGGACCGGCGACGATGCGGCATTTCGACGAGGTCCTGGGTTGCCTGCGCGCCGCCGGCTTCTCTGTCGACATGACCGGGCATGCGTACACCGTCATCACCAGCTACGTCTACGGCTTCGTCTTGGCGTTCAACCAGCCACACACCGCCCAGGCTCAACTGATCCTCGAGCGGGTGCATCCCGGTCATTACCCGTACGCAACGGAGATAACGGCGGAGTACGCGTTGCGATCCGGCTATGACTACATCGACGAGTTCGAACACGGTCTGCAACTGATCCTCCAGAGCCTCGGGCAAGGTCTCAGTTCACCTCATGGGGCTTAGGCCTGCAGTACCAACACCCAATCGTCCGACCCGTCGCTATGGGCGGCCGGCGAGGTGAACTGGTAGGTACCCGTGTTGGCCAGAGTCCCAATGGTGGTGTAGGTACCCGTGGTGGGGTCGTACCAGCGTGCCGTGGTCGGGCCGCGCATGTCGGCCATGTTGACGGTCAGGGTTGTGGACTGCGGCAAATAGGCGATGCCCAGGGTGCCATCGGCCGTGATGGCCGCCGTCACGTAGTCGTCGGAGCTCTCGGTGCCCTGGTCTTGGAAGGTTCCGTAGCCAGCCGTCACGAAGGTATGCCCTTGGTCCGGCACCAAGTTGTACCACGCCACACTCTTGAACAGATTCGTCATGTACTGCAACTGCTGAACCCCGGGCGTATCCAAGTGGCTCAACTCATCAGCCCAGCTGGGATCGTCCCACGTGTAGTGGTTGCCGTACAGCAGACCGGTCGCCCCGCTCGTCATTGTCCAGTATTCCTGAAGGCGCAGGTTCTGGGTCGTTCCGGGGTTGGTGCCGATATTGTTCTCAAACTCATAGTCGTTCTCGGTACCGAAGACCGGCATGGTCGGTGCATTGAAGTTGTAGCCCGCGAGGACCTCGGCATAGGGGCTGTAGTAGTCGTACTCGGCGTTGAGATTGACAAAGGAAGCCCACTGCGGGTCATCGCTGGAGAGGCTCGTGTTGTAGTTCAGCTCGATCGTTTGCAATTGCTTGGGATCGACCGAGCGGATTCCTTGCGCAACGCCCAGCACGTAGGCGTCATTTGCGGCATCGTATTGCTGGTAGTCGTTACCGCTCTCCCAGACGATGTTCGGGAAGCTCTTGAAGGTGTTACCGAGAAAGACGCCGTAGTCATAGTCACTGGTGGCCCCATTGTCGGCCAAGAAGGTCGAACTGTCGAGCAGCTGGCCGGTGTCGGCCGGGTCCAGGAATAGGGTGATGCCGTGGTCCTCGGCCAACTGGACCATGGTTTGCATACGGCTGAAGTAGGCCGGGTTGGGGGTGGAGATGTCACCATCGGTGGTAAACGGGGTAATGCCGTCATACGTGGCAAAGTTGGCGCTATTGGCGTTCTGGTTGCCCGTGTACTGTCCACAGATCAGTTGCACGAGGACCGAATTGAAGCCATGGGCCTGACGGTCGGCGAAGTAGGCGTTCATTTGGGTGGTCGACATGTCGACCGACAACGAGTGCGCCGAGTCTCCGACGATCATGTAGGGACGACCGTACTGGTCCACGACGTAGCGATGGTTGCTACTGATGCCGGTGGCGAAGGGAAACTCTGGGGCGGAGCTCGTCGGCGTCGTCACCCGCGGCGGAGGACGCGTCGTCGTTGGAGGGGGTGGGATCTTCTTGGGAGCCACCGATGTCGAGGTCGTTGAGGACGTTTGGCGTGGTGCGGCTGCGGCGGTCGTCGTCGTTGAGTGCACCCGAGCCTTCGGGTGTGGTTTTTTCGGCGCGCCCTGTCCACATCCCGCAGCGATGAGCGCAGGGCATAGCAGTCCAAACAACAGAGCCGAGCGTTTGAGATTCACCTTCGCGTGATCGACCGAGTCAGCCGGATATCACCCTGACGCCCCCCCGTACCCGCGGCCGGCGATGATGAGGCCGTCGAGGTGCGCTTGGGCCAGGTCTCCTTCGTTGATGGCGTCTCGGTAAGGATGGACCACTCCGTTCGAGTAGAAGGTGTCATAGCCGTTGTCGTCGTGGCTCTGCGTGCACAAAGGAAAAACCGGCCAAAATGGGTCGGGTGCACCGTAGCTGACGGCGTCCCCCAAGGGTATGACGTTACCCGTCGAACTCACGCGATTTCGGTCAGCGGGTACCCACCACTGGGCCGAATTGGCTTTGCCGGGTCGGCCGGTGTCCAGGACGACGCGAGGGTTACCGCAAGAGTGCGAGACTTGGACCAAGTTGCGGTTCCAGTCAAGAGGAGGTCGCGTTGCTGACCAAGGCAGCGGTTCTGTTCGAAGCACCCGGCAAATGGGAGGTGGTCGAGGTCGAGCTCGAGGGTCCCCGCCAGAACGAGTTGTTGATCAAGATGGCGGCCGCCGGCCTCTGCCACTCCGACGACCACATCCTGATGGGCGACCTCCCGGTCCCGCCCGGAGCCCTGCCGGTAGCCGGCGGGCACGAAGGAGCCGGCGTGGTGGAGGAGGTCGGACCGAACACGCCCGGGTGGCAAGTGGGCGACCGCGTCGTGCTCACCTTTCTCCCCATGTGCGGCACGTGTCGCTGGTGTGCCTCGGGCATGCAGAACCTCTGCGACAATGGGTCACGCATCCTGTCGGGCGTGCGAGCGGACGGCAGTCGCCGAATGAGCCTGGACGGCAAACCGGTGGGTCAAGGAGCGGGGGTCGCGACCTTCAGCCAATGGTCGACGGTGTCGGTCCAGTCGGCGATCAAGTGTCCCGACGGGGTGCCGCTCGATGTGGCCTGCCTCACCAGCTGCGGGGTGGGAACCGGGTGGGGATCGGCCGTTCGCTCGGCGGATGTCCGTCCGGGCGACGTCGTGATCGTGATGGGGACCGGGGGAATCGGGATGAATGCCGTGCAGGGCGCGGCTCACGCCGGTGCATCGGTGGTCATCGCGGTCGATCCAGTCGAGATGAAACGATCGGCTTCCCTGGAGTTTGGGGCAACCCATGCCGTCGCCTCCATGGACGAGGCAACCAGCATCGCCCGGAGCTTTACCAACGGACAGGGAGCGGACTCCTGCATCGTCTGCGTGGGGATCACCAAAGGCGAGCACATCGCGCAGGCAGTCGACTCCATCCGCAAGGCAGGGACGGTCGTCATGACTGGTCTTCCGCGAGCCGCCGACGACGTTGCGCTCCCCATCTCCCTGCGGCACCTGGTCCTCTTTCAAAAGAGGCTCCAGGGTTCGCTCTTCGGCGCCTCGAGTCCCTCGAGAGATATCCCGGCTCTGTTGGAGCTGTATCGACAGGGGCGACTGAAGCTCGCTGAACTCATTACCCGGCGATACGCCCTTGAGGACATCAACCGCGGCTATGAGGACATGCGGGCCGGACACAACCTGCGCGGCATCATCGACTACGCCCTCTGACGCTCCGAGCCCCGACGTCCCTCCTACGTCGGGTACTCCCGAACGGTGGCCACCGAGGGATCGACATCCCATGAGAGCTCCACGGAGTGGGTCTTGCGAGCGATGACCGCGCTTCCGAGGAAGCCGGGATTTGTGCCGAGGCCCTCTGTTCCCCCGGACAGGTGATCCGCCACGATGGAGGCGCTGTCCCCCATGGCCACCCCCACGACCTCGAAGCCCGTCTCCTCGTTGAGAAGGGCGTGCCAGGCGCTGCTCGAGAATCGCCAGAAGTCCCATGGGCAGTCGTGGAGCGGCCAGGTCTGATGCGATCCGATGTAGGTGAGTCCGCCCGTCCGCAGGACCCGGTTGAGCTGGGCGACGACCTTCCACGGCATGGCGAGATGCTCGAACGTGGAGACGGAGAACACCGCGTCGACGCTCGAGTGCTCGAAATGCTTGCTCAACTCATGGGCGTCACCGACGAGGTCGACGTTGGGACCACTGACGACGTCAAACCCCGTGTAGCTGGCCGATTCGGGCAGCCATCCGCGGTTGACGTTCCCGGAGCGTGCCCGAGACCCGATCTCGACGATCGTCGGACTCGGCATCGCCTGCACCATCCGATGGAACCGGGGAAACAGCTGATGAAACGGGTCGCTGAGGAGACTCCGAGCCGGCGCATCAATGAGCACCGATCGGCCGCGACCTCGAAAGAGCAGCGCCGACCGCCTCGCGTCGTCGGCGCTGGCGATCGGCACCGTGATCGAGAACCGGCATTGCGCGGCACCCCCTCCGTGAACGGCGGCCACATCGGGACTGGCCAAGGGATATCCCTTGGCCCGGATCAGCCTTCCGTTCGGCCTCCGGACGAAGAGCGACCTCAGGCGGAACTCGGTGTGAAAGGCCCAGCCCTGGGCGTAGAGGTGGCCGCCGAAGTGGGCGAACCGATCGACGTGCCAGAGGAATGGGGCGGTGCTCACTGGCCGAGGGATACCCGGTCGGGCCGCAGGGGCGTGACGTGCACCCTTTTGTCTACCCACGGCGGCGCGCCGCAACCCCAATCGCCGCTGCAACGCCCGTGGAATCTCCGGCCGGGCACCCCCTGACACCCCGATTGCAGGCCGAGCCCAGGAAGCGGGAAATACCTGTTGAATTGGCCCCGAGGCACGCATACCATCGTGGAGCAGCGTCCGTCACTCCGAGTTGGAACAGTGCTTAGGAGAAGCGGCATGACCCTGAGAAAGATCCCAACAGAACAGTTCGCCGTCGACCCCGATCCGATCCTCACCTACGCCACGCCCCTTCAGGTGCTGGTGAGTCATAAGGACGATCGAACGCACGTGGTGCTCGTGGGCGAACTCGACGTTTCCACGGCCCGGTTCCTGGCCGAACAGCTCATTGATGCCACCGCGGCGTCGGCGGGCGACGTGGTGATCGATATCGGCCTTCTCGACTTCATCGGTTCGACCGGAATCTCGGTCATCATCTCGCAGCACAAGACCCTGCAGGCTCAAGGGAGAACGCTCACCGTGCTCGACCCGACGCCCTCGGCCCGCCGGCTCTTCGAGATAACCGGGCTGGATCAGGTCCTGACCATTGAGCCGGCCATCGTGCCGACCGCCGGAGCGAACTAGACGGGCCGAGCGAGGCAGGCCGGAGTAGCTAGGGCGAGCTGGGCGGTTCGGTCGTCGTTGGCGGCGGCATGCGAATTCGCAGGACGGCGGCGGCGTACCGCTCCTGGGGACCTGCGCGCGCACCCGGCGCCTCGGCCTCGGCCCCGGGTGCGCGAGTGGCCGGGGAATGGGCATCGCCCAGCCCCCTCAGGTCCACCACGGAGTCTTCGCTGCCGTACCCGTTGGGGACGTAGAAGTCGGCGTTCCAATCGTTCTCCCAGCGCTGGCCGTCGAGCAGGTAGCGGAAGCGGTAGGTGCGACCGACCTGGAGCTCAATCGTGAGGGAGAAGCCGTCCTCGACGACGTCCATGACGTGGGCGTCGGGCGACCAGTCGTTCCATTCTCCGCAGACGGCGGCCCACCGGGCGCCGACGGCGGCGGGCAGCGTGAAGATCACCGACGCCCTGCCGTTCGGATCCCTGGACTTGATCATCGCGCCCGTGCCTCACTGTTTCCCGAGGTGACAGTCTCTCACGGGGGTTGGGCGCCCCCCGCCGCGGCCCCATGTGGTGCTACCACGAGCACCCGGGCGGCGGGGTACCCACCTTGGCCAGGGCCATCGGCCAGACCACACTGAGGGGGTCGGGGTGAGGTCAGGTGAGGTGAGGAGGACGCCTTGGGCGCGGTGAGGCTGCTGTTCCACACCGAGTTGCGCCGGCGTTGGCAGTCCTGGCTGGCCGTCGCCCTCCTGATCAGTGTCGTCGCAGGGCTGGTGCTCGCCGCCACGGCGGCCGGTCGCCGGACCGACTCGGCCTTCCCCCGGTTCGTCGCCGCCCACGGATTCGACGCCGTCGTCTACGCCACCCGGCCGGTGCCCCAGGTCGCCCACCTCCCCGGTGTGGCCTCGGCAACGGAGCTCGTCTCTGCCGACAGCGGGAATCCCACATGTGACTGCACCCACACGATCAACGAGAACGAGTTCGGGGTCGTGGTCACCCCGGCGCGGGGCCGGTCGCTCTTCACCCTCGTCTCGGGCCGTCTGCCCGACCCGGCCGACCCCGACCAGATCCTGGCCTCGTTCACCTTGCAGCAGGACGACGGGGTGCAGGTGGGAACGGTGATCCACGTCCCGTTCGAGGCGCCGTCGCAGTCGGCGGACTACAACAACCCCAACACGGGGCTGCCGAATCCCAAGGGCCCGAGGCTCGCCCTACGGGTGGTCGGGATAGAGGCCAGCGAGTTCGAGTTCCCCTCGGGGATTGCTCCCGTCTACTTCCTGTACACCGATCGGGCGTTCGCCCGTACCGTGCTCCCCCACACCGGCATGCAGTATCAGTACTACGTCCGCCTGCGTAGCGGTGCGGCCGGGGTAACCCGGTTCGACCAGCAGATGGAAGGTTTGAACCTGGGTAGCGGCACGGTGGGCGCGTCGAGCGAGGATGGGGAGGCCGCGATCATTCAGGCATCCATCCATCCCCAGGCCATCGGCTGGTGGATCCTGGCCGCACTAGCCGCCCTGGTCGGGCTGGCCGTCGTCGGCCAGGCGCTGGCCCGGCAGAGCGCCGTGGAGAGCGAGGACTACCCGACCTTGGCCTCCGTCGGCGTGGATCGGCGGCAGCTGCTCGCCCTCGGAACGGCGAGGAACCTGGTGGTGGGCGTGGCGGGTGCGATCGGGGCCATGGCCGTCGCCGTCGTCCTCTCCCCGATCGCACCGCTCGGCGAGGCGCGGATGGCCGAGGCTTCCAGGGGGTTCTCGTTCGACGCGCTCGTGCTCCCCCTCGGGGCCCTCGCCACGGTGGTGGCCGTGCTCGCCCTCGGCCTGTGGCCGGCGTGGCGGGCCGCCCGCGCCTTGCGGACCGACGAGGGGGCCGCCGTGGCGCGCCCCTCGGCGGTGGTGGCGCGGCTGGTGGCTCTGGGTGCGCCCCCGACCGCTGTGATCGGGGTCCGCAACGCCCTGGAACGTCGATCGGGCGGTTCCACCATTCCCCTCGGCTCCGCCCTCCTCGGCATGGTGCTGGCGGTGATCGCCCTGTGCGGGACGGGCGTCTTCGGCGCCAGCCTCACCCACCTGACGGCCACGCCCAGGCTATGGGGCGATCCCGAACAGGTCAGCTTCAGCTCCCCCAGCCCCCCACTGTTGCGAAGCCTGCAGGCCAACAAGGCCGTCACCGCCATCACCGCAGGCGTCGGCTCGGGGTTGCTCGAGGTGAACAAGGTGACCGTGGGGGCCATTTCGGGAACGTCCCTGCGCGGGCCGCTCCTCTTCTCGACGGTCGATGGCCGGACGCCGAGCGCAGACGACCAGATCGGTCTGGGCGTGACGACCATGCGCCAGGTCGGCACCCATATCGGATCGGTGGTCGAGGTGACGATGACGACGCACTCGGGGACGAGGCGGACCGAGCCGTTCCGGGTCGTCTCGCAGAACTCCTTCCCCCAGTACGGAGGGTTCGTCAGCCTCGGCACCGGCGTCCTGCTCACGACCACCGGTCTCGAACGAGCCGCCTGCCTCCCCGGTCCCACGCTCGCGCTGTGCCACCGGAGTCTCGGGGATGTCACCAAGGGTGACGTGCGCGTGACCTTCGTGCCCGGCCCACGGGGCAAGGCGGCGCTCGACCACTACGTCGCCGCCTACTCGTCGAGCACCTCTAAGCCGCTCACCCCTACCTCCCTGGTCAACTTCGGCGAGGCGGTCAACTTCCCGCTGATCTTCGGCGCGATGCTGGCGATCTTCGGCGCGGCCACGCTCGCCCATCTGCTTGTGGTCAGCGTGGCCCGGAGGCGGCGCGAAGTCGGGCTCTTGAAGGTACTGGGATTCGTCAACCGCCAGGTCGTCTCGACGGTCTCCTGGCAGGCGACGGCCCTGGCGGTGGTCGGGATCGTCCTCGGCGTCCCGTTGGGAGTCGTCCTCGGCCGGACGGTCTGGAATGCCTTCGCCGACAACTTGGGCGTCGTCCCGGTCCCGGTGATCCCCGTCGTGGTCATCGTCGTGCTGGCGGCCGGCGTCCTCGTCGGCGCCAATGTCATCGCCATCGCCCCGGCGCTGTTCGCCACCCGCTCCAAGCCGGCGGATCTCCTGCGTACATTGCAGCGGAACGGCCCGGGCCGAGGCTGAACCCAGCAGACGCGCTCAGGCCGTGCCGCCCTCCGGAACCGCCATCTCCACGAGGGGGGACCACTCCGTCCCCGCGAGTTCGGCGTACAGGATCTCCGGGGTGTCGACCAGCATGGACGGCGCCTCACGGACGGCCTGCTTGAAGTGCTCCGAGGCGACGTGCTCGGCGCCGGCCTCCGCATCGCGGAACCCCTCAATGAGAATGAACCGATTGGGGTTCTCCACGCTGCGGGACCAGTCGAACCACAGATTGCCCGGTTCCCGGCGAGTGGCCCGGGTGAAGTCGCCGATGCGGTCGATCCACCCGTCGCTGCACTCGGGGCGCACATTGAACTTCACGACGATGGAGATCACGGTCGCTCCTCCGAGTCGATGGGAACCCGATCAGACCTTGCGTCCGGTGAAGGCGAGGAGCCGCACGTCGGCTATGGCGCCGTCGGGTGCCGGCTGCTCGGGGCCGAAGAGTCCGGGAGCCCGCAGATCGGGGCCGATCATCTGGCGACCCATCTCCAGGGCCGTCTCGACCAGCGCAGTGTCCTCTATCGTCTGGTTGGTGGCGCTCGCTATGTCGGCGGCGTGGGTGAGAACGTCGACCACGGCGATGTCGAGGGCCGCTCCGGCGGGCATTTCGCCAAAGGGCAACTTCACCATCTTGTCGAGCGCGCCCGGTACCTCGAACGCGGCCACAGCGCGCGACGATGCCGACTCCCACGCCCCCACATAGTCGTCACCGAGGTTGTCGGCGCTCATCAGCTGGCCGAGCAGTTCGTCGGGGACCGAACCCTCTTCGACGCAGACAGCGAACATGGTCGCCCCGCCGGTGATGTGGTTGATCACGTCTCGAACCGTCCACTCCTCACAGGGAGACGGCAGACCGAGTTGGGAGGGCTCGGTACCCCTGACGACCTGGTCCGTGCTGGAGATGACCCGCTTTATGAGGTCGACGTTGCCCATGACTGCCCTCCTGGTTTTTCCCTCGCGAAGGTGTCGGTGGCCCCCCGCCGTCGGTGCCGGGAGCATAACTGCACACACGCCGTCTGTCTTGTGGCGGACAGCCCGGTGCAGCGCCGCCATTGGATGACGCCATCGGGCGTCGTCCGGAGTCCGGACGTCGCCGATTGAGAGCGAGTGGCGACCTTCGAGAGTCGGACACGGCCGACGTGGCCGGTGGGCGTCAGCCCATGGCCGGATTGATCCCGGCGATGACACCACCGTCCACCACGAACTCCGAGCCGGTGCAGTAGCGGCTGGCATCACTGGCCAAGAACAGGACGACTTCCGCCACCTCATCGGCCGTCCCCAGACGCCCGATGGGCACGGCTGTCCTGCCGAAATTGGCCAGGGCGGCGTCGGTCATCTCCCGCGCGTGCTCGGCGCCGCGGAGCATCGCCGTGTCGATGTAGCCCGGATGCACCGAGTTGCATCGGATCCCCAGCGGCGCCAACTCCAGGGCTGCGACCTTCGTCATGCCGCGGACGGCGAACTTGCTGGCAACGTAGCCGGCGACGCCGGGCATGCCGATGATGCCGTCGATGGAGGAGATGTTCACGATGGAGCCTCCGCCCCCTTCGGCCATGACCGCCGCCCCGGCCTTCATGCCCAGGTACACACCCACCTGGTTGACGTTCACGACGTCCATGTAGTCCGAGAGACTGCCGCCGATGATGGGGGTCATCTTGCCGATTCCGGCGTTGTTGACCAAGACGTCCAACCGTCCGACCCCATCTGTGGCCGTTCCCACGGCCGCCGCCCAGTCCTCCTCGCTGGTGACGTCGAGGTGGAGGTACCGCGCCGCCGCGCCGATGCTCTTTGCCAGTGCCTCGCCCACGTCGTCGAGCACGTCTCCCACTAGCACGCTGGCGCCCTCCGCCGCGAAGCGACGCACCGCCGCAGCCCCCATCCCTCGGGCTCCACCCGATACCAGAGCGACCTTTCCCTCCAGCGCTCCCATGGGACTCCCCTCCCTCGTCCGTGCCACCCCGACGCTAGTGGGCTAAGTGGGCCAGTGGGCTGGTGGGCCACGGCTGCTGCGCCCCGATGACCACCGAGCGTCGGGCGAGGACTCCGCCCTGGGGCCGAACGAACCAATTCTGCCTCTCGTGCGTCCTGGCAAAGTGAAGCTTTCGAAGCGGAGGGAAGCGAGATGGCCTGCAACGCCTTCGAGCCCGTGGTGGTCCGAGCTGGACGAACGGAGGGCGTGACCATTGCTTGCCAGTTGATGTGAGCCGACCCGGGTGCTAGCGGCCTTCACACGCCACACCGTGGGTGCTCGTGACGGCGGACGGTGCGTCGCTGCGAGCTCGGGCGGCGAGGGCGGTGCGGGCTAGTCCCGGTAAGGCTTCGGTTTCTCCACCCGAGCGGTGTTCACAAGACGGTGTTCCCGGACAGAGGAGTAGAGGAGCGGGAGGGTGGCGATGGCGACGGTCGCAAGCATGAGCGGCAGCATGATGATGAACAGTGTCATTGGCGTGTCAAGCAGTTTGCTGGGGGGGCTGCTTGTCTCCTTCGATCACCAAGGTACGAAGGGCAGTCGTGCGCACCGTGGGCCTCACCGTAAGACCAACTGAGACTTCATCCGGTGGGAACCGTCGACCGGTCGATGGGGCATAGAACGCCTCCGCTCGGATGGTAATAGGATGGTTTGCGCCACGACCCGGCCTGTTCCGCAGGCACGTCCCAGGGGGCCGAGCGAGCAAGTGAATCTGACACCCTTCCTGCTGTTCGACGGAAACTGCGCCGAGGCTATGGCCTTCTATCAGTCCTGTCTCGGCGGCGAACTGACGATTACGAGACTCGGCGACACCCCGATGGGGAACGACGCACCACCCGAGCAGCAGCACAGGGTTACGTATGCCCGTCTGAAGAGTGACGCCGTCGAGTTCTCAGCCACCGACTGGCTACATCTCACCCGAGTTCGGAAACCGGGCAACACCGTCGCCATCTATCTGCAGACAGCGGACGAGGCGGAACTGAGGGCGGTATTCGACAAGCTGGCCGTCGGCGCCGACAAGGATCTCCTCGACGAGTTGCGGGACATGCCGTTCGGTACCTACGGACACCTTGCCGACCGATACGGTGTGCACTGGTTCTTTCGGAGGGCTCCAACATAGGTCGCGACTCCGGCACCACGACTCCAAACGAGTTCAGCCCAGTTCGTCCGAACCCCGCCGGAACGGTTTCGCTCATCTTCTGCGCGGGGGCTCATGGGAGAATACGGCTTGTGGCACCGAATGAGAGCACGAGGACCGTGTGGGTGGCCCTGGTGGCGGGTCTCGGTGTTGCGCTGGCCAAAGTCGGAGCGGCGGTCGTCACCACTTCGCCGGCGATGGCCGCCGAGGCGTCGCATTCGCTTGCCGACACCGCCAATGACCTGTTCTTCGTGGTTGCCCAACGCCGCAGTGCCCGCCAACGCGACGAGCAGCACCCATTCGGATACGGGAGAGAAGCCTATTTCTGGGCTCTCATCGCGGCCCTGGGGACGTTCATCGCCGGTGCCGCCTTCTCCTTGCGAGAAGGCATCAGCGAACTGATCCACCCCTCCGCCACCTCATCGTTCATCGTGGCCTACGTGGTGCTGGGCATCTCGGCAATCTTCGACACGGCGTCGTTACGCCAGTCCGCCCACCAGATGATCGCCGAAGCGCGCCTTTCGAACAGGAGTCTTCTCGATGAGGCGACGACGACGTCTGACCCGAGCCTCAGAGGTGTATTCAACGAGGACGCCGTGTCGATCGCCGGGGATGCCTTCGCGTTGATTGGTTTGGCCCTGAGTCAAATCACCGGGTCGTCTACTCCTCAGGCGATTGCTGCCGTGCTGATCGCGCTGGTGCTCATTCGCATCAGTCTTCGCCTCGTCAGACGCAACCACGACTTCCTACTCGGACAACCGATTCGAGCGTACGACAAGGACAGGGTCAGAAGCTTTCTGCTCGACTACCCTGGCGTAACCGCCATTCGAGAGCTCATCGTCACGTATATTGGACCAGATCAAGTCTGGGTGCTTGCCCGTATCGATATCGATGATGATCTTACAAGTCGGCAGGTGACTTCGCTGGTGCGAGGTATTGAGACAGGCATCAAACGTCAGTCCCACAACGTGTACCGAGTCGACATCGTTCCCTTCGGGGAAGGGCACGATGGAGAGCGATAGTCTGGAGAGCGATAGTCCCTATCCGTCCACGATTGATCGGCGGCTCACATACCTCAGAGGGGTCCTCCCGGATATCAGACCACTGATCGGGGTTCCCCTCGGATTTCGTTTCCGCATGCCCCCGCCCGCTTGAAGCAGGTCGCCCCCATTCCGAACGACGACCTGCAATAATTGGTGGACAACTATGACCGACAACGTCGATGACCTGATCCTCGATCTCCTGGAATGGTTGGGTTCCAGCCCGCGCCCCTACTCCGAGGTGCTCGATGCGTGGCGAACGTCGTGTCCGCGCCTCGCCGTGTGGGAAGAGGCGGATCATGGAGGCTTTATCGCACGTCACCATGTGCCGGGAGAGGGCCAGTTCATTTCGGTGTCCGTCGCCGGGGCCGAACATCTTCGGAATCACCGCCTTCCCTTCGCCAAAAGTCGGTGATCTGCAGGCCGAGCTCCATGAGCATCGCCCGAAGAAGCGGAAGCGACAACCCGAGGACGTTGGATGGAACGCCCTCAATGCTCTCTACGAACGGTGCTCCGAGGCCATCGATGCTGAATGCGCCCGCTAGGGTCAGCGCCTCGCCGCTGACTGCGTAGGTCCTCATCTCATTTTCGGTTGGGCGGCCAAATCTGATGAGCGTGTGCCCAACTTCACGAAGACGAACTCCCGACCGTGCGTCAATCAGACAGTGACCCGTGAACAGATCGGCGTGCCGACCCGCCAGCCGCCGCCATACGTCTATGACCTCGGCCTCTGACGAAGGTTTGCCCAATGAGACCCCGTCGAGGTCGAGCATAGAGTCACAACCCAGGACGAGAGCATCTTCAGATTGAGAAGCAACTGCAGACGCCTTCCGCTCGGCGAGCACGACAACGGCTTGCGAGGTCGGCAGGTCGCCGACTTCCTCGTCGACGCCACTCACGAGAACTTCCGGATGGATTCCGGCATCGCGTAGGACTCGGAGTCTCGCCTTGGAACCGGAGGCAAGGACCAGCCGTGGGGTCACGGACGAGCTCATGGACGAGGTCATGGAACAAGTATGCCGACGAGTGGCGTCTCCTCGCCTGACACGCCGGCCTGGGTGGGCCCAGGAGTCTTGGACATTCGCGCCTCGGGGCACACAACCTGGTTCTGGCGCGACGAGCCAGGAGATGCGTCAGGAGCTCGCACTCACCGTCTTACCCGCAACGACGGTTCCACAGATCGGGTCTGCTCCTGAGACCAGTTGGAAGCTGCCGCCAGTCCACTTCACGAACCATGCGCAGTTGTCGGGGCCACCGGAGCCGATGCCTCGCTGGTCCATGGCGAATCCCTCGGTGTGCGTCCCCCAGAGTCCCGCCGCGTCGTAGTGCCTGATGCCGAGCATGGTGTTGATGAGCTCAGACTGACTCGGGTGGCCACCGGCCGCCTTGAGCCCGGTCACCAGCGCATCCACCGACAGAAACCCGATGTACTCATTGTCAGTGATCTCGTCGGAAGGGATATGGGCGTAGGTTTTCATGGCGTTGACAAACCGCTCAGTGGCGGCGGTGTGCATCTCTACAGGCTCATACTCCCCGGTGAAATACGCACCCGTTGCCTGCTTCTCCGCCTCCTTGCCGGCTTGGAGCAGGTCACCGCCGTACCCGACCGCAAGAATGGGGGCCTTCAGGTGGACCCCATTTTGCTGTAGCCCTGCCAAGATGGCGAACGAGGTGTTCTGCTCGACATCGCCGATGAAGCTGTCAACGTGCGCATTCTTCATGGCCAGAACTATGGGGGCGACGTTGGTGCCAAATGGGAAGTCGGAGTTGAGGTATCCCACCTTGAGTCCCGCGAGTTGGGCGGAGATGGCGCTGGCTTGGGCGGCCTCCGAAGAACTCGGTGAGATGCCGTACCCGACCGAGGCGAAGTCTTTCGCTCCGACGAGCTTTAGAAATTTGCCGAACGTCGTCTCGACTTCGGCGAAATTCGCATACCCGAAGATAGAGAACATGTTCTTGCTCGTGACCCATTCGGGCCCGTCGACGTCGGCACCGAATACCGGAATACCCTGCGAGGTGAGATAGGGAGCCGCCCCGAAGCCGACGCCGGAGTCGAGGACTACGGCGGAGACGTGGTCTTGTTCAACGAGGCGTTGGGCCCCGGCGAGTGCTCCGGCTGGCGAGGATGTGTCGTCCACCACGACGTACTGGATCTTGTAGCCCTCCTTTGCCGCCAGTCCTACTCCAGCTTCGACACCCAGAGGTGAGGTGTGCTCAGAGCTCGCCAAGAGCCCCGTCAGGTCCGTCAAGACCCCTATCTTGTACGTGGGTTCAGAGCCAGTCGACGTCGCCGCCGCACTGGGCGTACTGGCCGCCACGATCGCCACGAGCACGACAGCGGCGGCCATGAACCTGATGTGTCCCCTCATCGACAACGTCCCCCCTTTGCGACCGGGCTACCCCGTAGCTGGTCCGTCCGAGCCGTTCCGGGCCCGGACCACCCATCAATTCCGACGAGTCTGAGGCGAGTATGGCACGATGCAAATATCGACGTCGAGTCAGGTCCGTAGCGTGGTGCTGCCGAGCGGTGCGGCCGGGCGATGCCGCCGAGCGGTGCGGCCGAGCGGCGCTTTCGGGGCGCTTTCGGGCTAGTGCCCGAGGCCATTGGATAGCGTGTGCCAAGGGATGGTCACGGCCCTACGGGACGTGGTCTACCCACGCATGTGCGGTCGCCGAGGCCTTCGGAGGGCGACGGCACGCGGGACCAGGAGGTAGTCGTGAACGAGGAGCCGGAAAACGTCGAGTCGCAGGTGACCGGCGCGAAGGACGCACCTGGAGTGCCCAGGTTGGTCGACCGCACCACCTTTGAGTCCGAGCTGGAGGTCCTGAGGCTCCGCGAAAAGGCGCACACGCGGGAAGGTGACGCCATTGCGGCGGCCCGACGGCGGCTCCCCATGGTCGAGGTAGACGCCAACCTCGAGCTCGTCGGTCCCCACGGCTCGCTCCCGTTGCTCGGCGCCTTCGAGGGGCGCCGGCAGCTCATCGCCTACTACTTCATGTGGCAAACCGGCGCCCCCGCGGCCGAACAGTGCGAAGGCTGCACATGGGTAACTACCCAGGTCTCCGAGCTCTCCTACCTTCATTCCCGCGACATCACCTACGCGGTCTTCTGTCAGGGACCCTTCGAGGAAAGCATCCGCTACCGCGACTTCATGGGCTGGGAACTGCCGTGGTACTCAGCCAAGAACTCCCTCGACGCCCTCCTCGTCGGGCGCCAGTCCGGTTTGTTCCACCTCGTGTGCTACGTGCGTGACGGCGACCGCGTCTTCGAAACCTACTGGACGACCCGCCGCGGCGCCGAGGTGATGGACTTCAGCTACGCGCTCATGGACCTGACCGCGTACGGACGCCAGGAGCCGTGGGAAGACTCGCCCCCCGGCTGGCCACAACAGTGCACCATCACGCGGACTTCCAGCGGCTATCCCGATTGGTCACCGGCACCGTTCCCATGGCCAGCCGGACGCCCCATCGCCCAGTGGTCTCGCCTGGAAGCCGGACACTCCGACAACCTCGGAGGGACAAGAGCCTGAGCAGACCTCAGACAGAATGGGCAATGACGTGACGTCGGTTTGACATCAACGAGAATGTGGAAACGGCCCGAGGTAAACGAACTCATCTAACGATGTCCCATCGCCGAATCGTGAGGTAACCTCACCCGCGCACACCCACCCCGATGCTTCGTAGAGCTTGATGGCGGAACGGTGGCTGGTCACGACGTCGAGAATCGGCCACAGACCACGGCTAACGCACTCTTCTGAAGCCTTGTTGAGCAGCGAGCGCCCGACTCCCACCCGGCGGCTCTGGGGAGACACGAGGAGTCGAGCCACCACGCCAAGACCGTTCGACGGGCGCTGCACGTACTGGCCGGCCAACGCCATGACCTCTGAGGCCGATCGCCGATGAAGTGCGACGTGGCCGACCAGGGCGCCATTACGCTCTGCGACCCAGGCCCCGATGGCGTCAGACGACGCTATGAACGATCGGAAATTCCCAGGCAGATTGACCGGATAGCCGTCGACCTGGTGAACAGCACGGGCCATCTCAACACAGGCGTCCAAATCAGCATCGATGCGCTCACGCAACTCCACACGGACAACCTCTCACAAGACGCGCACCACCTGGTAGCAATAGACGATGAGGTTCGTCCGCCCGTCGGACTCCACGGCCATGAAGCGACTGGTGGAGACCCTCCACGACGCCCAGCCGACCTACAGCCACGTGGGGGCCACCCTCGCCGGTGGTCGGCCGGAGGGCTTTTCTCCAAACCTGGGCTGCCCACCGCCTGCCCGGAGTTCGCGTCTTCCCCCAAGGTCAAGAGATCCAAGCTGGTGCGGCCGTCGTGGTCACGCTCGGGACGCCGCCTGGCCATCCCGAGCAGGGAGAGGAGGCATTCGTTGTCTCCTTGTCATCGGACGAGACGGTGCGCTTCGACGGTTCGTCGACTACAAGTCGGGGCGCGCATGAGGCCGACGTGCCGACGGAACGGAACTTCGATCACCTCGAAGGCACACGACGCTGAGACGATCCGGGGATGTGCGCTACGCCTCTCACCCTGGAAGGCGGTGCGAGATCTGGCTCTGGGAGATCATCCCCAGCGGACCGCTGACGTCGCGGAGTCGGGTGACCGCCAGGCCGATTCCCTCTTCGCCCACGTAGTCGGTCGCATCGAGGCAGAACCACGGACCAACCGGGGACCGAAAGAGCGAGACGTTGACGTCGACGTTGATCAGCCCCACGCGTGAACCTGGCAGCACGGCCCAGGAGAGCGCCGATCCAAAGTCGGCGACGGCAAGGAGTTGGGCCAGCCCGGATGGGGCCTCACCGGCGACGGTGGCGCCCCGCAAACGGAGCCAGGCCACGGCGGGACCCGGAACCTGGTAGCCGCCATTCACGAACCGGTGCTCGACGGCATCGACGTGGAAGGCCGGTGGATCCCCCGCGCCATGGCCAGCCCAGGTCATCGGTGCCAACTCGTCTGGCGCCGGAGGCGCTGCATCCTCGCTAGGGGCGATCTTGACCGGCTCACCCCGGAGTAGGAGCACCTTCGCTGCTACGACGCGGCCCGAGGTGGTACTGAGCTCCATGTTGAGCCGGCAGACCCGCCGGCTCTGCGGCCGACGTTCCGTGGTGACGGTCAGCGGTTCGATCGGGACCGGCCGCTCCAGATCGATCTGGATACCCGCCACGTACTCGCCCTCTTCGACTGCACTTGCGATCACAGTGCCGATAAGTGCACTCGGCGCGCCACCGTTCATGGCATCAGGTCGCCATGGCCCCGTGGTGAACGGTGTCGGGACGAACCTCTCGCCGTGGCGCTCGAAGAGCGCAATTCCGTCGTCGTGTCTCAAAGGACCGTCACTCCTCTTCAGCCCGCCCGGAGGTGCACCCGGCGAAGGCACGCCGAGCGCCGACACAGTAGTCGGTCTAACGACTTCTCTTCGCCCTTAGAGCAAGTCGCTGTGCCCACGACCGCGTCGACGCGGGCTCATCGGGTCGCGTCCTATTGGCCATTGCCGATCGAAACTGGTGGCCCGTCACCTACATTACGAAACATCGGAACTCCAGTTTCCATGGAAGCCGTATGGCACACGCACCGGAAGATGGACGACGGCGACCGGATCACCCGTGAAGTCCTGCGCGTGCAACACAAGCAGGTCGCTGGCATTGCGCTCGACGTCATAGACGAGGCTGAGCACGTAGCCCTCGTCCTCAGCCGAAGTCGCGCTCTCAGGCACGAAGATCGCCTCTCCAGCACCACCTCTCAGGGTCCTGATTTCGCTGGCACCGGACAGCAGGTCGTGCTTTACGAGCTCACCGCCCATGGTGAATCCGGCCTCCTCCTTTTCTTCGTTGTGCAGGGCGGCGCTGTACCCATAGCGGTTGGGACGCCCGACGACGCGTTCGTCGACGCGTGGGAATTCCTGGGGACGGTCGTCAAGGAGCTGAGTGACCACCTTTCCACCCGATGGATCGATGTGCCACCTCTCCAGAACTGGCGCACCCTCGTCGGGACCGTTCAGATGGGTGGCGAACATTCTCGGGTGCCGAACCAGATCGATGATCACTCCTCCGTCCCTGTCGTAGGCGTTCATCGGATGGAACACGTAGCAAGGTTCCACGTCGAACCACATCACGTCGTCCGCCCCACCTTCGAGTGGAAGAAGGCCGACTCTGCTTTCATAGTGGTCAGACCACCGATAGGGGAAGGCAAAGCCTTCGGCCGCGGCCTCTGGGCTGAACAGGACCGGGAGGTCGTAGATCACGGCATACTTGGTCGTGATCGACATGTCGTGAACTGACACCGGTCCCCCGACGGGGATGTCCACAATCCGCCGAACCCGGCCGTCGACCCCGACGACGCTGTACTGCACCTGGTTGCCCCATGCCCAGTAGTAGGAGACGGCGTGGAGCTCGCCGGTCTGCGGATCGCGCTTTGGATGCGCCGTGTAGCCCCCCGGCAGGGTGCCCTCGAAGTCGGATGCCCCGGCCGTATCCAATTCGTAGGTCAGCTCATAGGGACGCGCCCCCGCCTCGACGATGGCGAACGTCTTGCCCGCGTGAACGATGACGTTGGTGTTTGAAGCAAAGTCCATTCCGTCCACGACCGGTCCCCCCCGTGGACGCTCCCCAAGTGCGGTAGACACGGCAGCTGATCGGACCCATCGATTCCGATACCAGCGGGCTTCGCCATCTTCGATTCGAATCCCGTGGACCATTCCTTCGCCCGTAAACCAATGGTAGGTGGCGGCGTCCGGCGGCGCGATCGGATTGGGGCCGTTGCGGAGATAGCGGCCGTTGAGCGAACGGGGAACCGTGCCGGTTACCGCCAGGCTGGTCACCGTCTCTTCGACCGCTACCGGTGCGTAGTTACCAACCAAATAGGGGTTACCGACAGTCACGCGTGCCTCCATTCGTCGTTGTCGACGAGGTTATATCCGCCACAGCCCTTGCACCCGACGGCTCGGCAATCAGATCCACTTGAGCGCCGTTGCTTCGTCGTAGGTCGCGAAAAGGACGGTCTCCGTCCGACACCGACATCTGTCGCTATGGTTGCCCGTGAATGCGGGGACCGATGCGACCTAAAGCTGGCCGCCTACCGAACACGGCCTGGACGGCGTTCGTTGTGCTGACCGTCGTGTCGACCGCTGTGGGGTTGAGCAGAACATACGGAGCGAGTGCGGCCGTCCGAGCGCTCCGCGTTGTCGCCCAGTCCAGTGCTCCTCCGGACGTTCGGGGGGAGGCCAATGCATGGCCGCTTCCCGATCACGACTACGACAATTCGAGGGACGCCGGCGTCTCGCCGATCCGGGCGTCAACGGTATCCCGTCTCACGCAGGCCTGGAGCGTGCGGATGTCTGTCGGCGCATCGACGTCCCCGATCGTTTTGGCCGGCGTTGCATACCTGCAGGACCAGACCGGGACGGTCTACGCCATTGACGTGTCGTCGGGCCGGGTGAAGTGGCAGACAAAGCCCCTTGGTTTCAGCATCGGACCCTATGGCGTGTCGATCGGGTGGGGAAAGCTCTTCGCGGCCACACCAACCGGCGTAGCCGCCTTCGAACTGTCCGATGGATCCCCACTGTGGAACCGTCAGATTACGACGACACCGGGCCAGGGGGTGGATATCCAGACGCTCGCCTATGGGGGGAGGGTTTACGTGGCCAGCGTTCCGGTGGCCATCGGCAAGCTCTACACCGGGGGATCCGTCGGGTACCTCGAGGCACTCAACGCCACCTCGGGCAAGGTTGACTGGAGCTTCGATACCGTCCGGTCGAAGAACCTATGGGGAAACCCAGCGGTGAACTCCGGCGGAGGTGCCTGGTATCCGCCGGCCATCGACACCCATAGAGGAATCGTCTACTGGGGGGTGGCAAATCCGGCCCCATTCGTCGGCACGACGCGGTACCCCAATGGATCGAGCCGGCCGGGAGCCAATCTCTACACCGACTCCATCGTGGCGCTCTCTGCGACGACCGGAAAGCTCCTCTGGTACCACCAGGCCTTTCCCCACGACCTCTACGACCGCGATCAGGTGCAGGCCATGATCGTGCCGGTGAGTCCTGCCATCGACGGATCCCATCGGGTGGTGATCAGCGCAGGAAAAGGGGGCTACGTGCTCGGCCTCAACCCGCTCAACGGCCATCTCTTGTGGAGGACCGCAGTGGGAATCCACCGCAACGGAGATCTCCCCCGGTTGACTGGCCCGACCACCATTCTGCCGGGGACCTACGGTGGAGTCCTCACCCCGCCCGCGTCATCGGACGGAACGGTCTATGCGGCCGCATTGAACGCTCCATCGACCCTCGAGCCCGATCAGACAGCATATTTCGGCGGGAAGATCGGCACCATGGACGGCGACATCGTGGCCATGTCCGCTCGCACTGGGAAAATCCTATGGGACACGAAGGTGCCCGGCGATCCCACCGGGGGCGTGACGATCGTCAACAACCTCGTACTCACGGCCACGTATCAGGGCAAGGTGTTAGCGCTGAATCGATCCAATGGCGCAGTGGTATGGAGCTACAACGGGCCAGGCGTAGTCAATGGATGGATGTCTGTCGTCGGCAATGGGATCTACCTCCCGGTGGGATCGCCTGCGCAGTTGGTAGCGCTGAAGCTCGCGCCCGCTCCCACGGGCCGCGGCAATGATCCGAACGTGGGATGATCGCGCAGTGCTGAAAGAGATACTGCCCCCCGAAACAGGCCTCGTCTTCACCGCCATGAGGCAGTTGCGGACGAACCTGATCAGCCACGCGACCTTCGTCGACCTCATCGACACGGTCCAACGACCGTCTGGCTATCGGCTGGTGGCAGTAGTGCCCGACGATGGCACCGACGCGTTGGCCGTCGCGGGATTCCGGCTGGGCAACAGTCTGAGCTGGGGCCGGCACATCTATATCGATGACCTGTTCACCGTGCCATCTGCTCGGCGCAATGGATTCGCCAGCCAAATGCTGGCCTGGATTCACGACGAGGCCGAGCGCTTGGGCTGTAGCCAAGTGCACCTCGATTCCGGCGTCGGCCCAGAAAGATATGCTGCACACCGGTTCTACCTCGATTCCGGTTACAACATCACCGCCCACCACCTCATGCGGCACTTCTGACCTTCGGCATGAATGGAAAGGGGACCGCCTTGGTCCCGTACCGTTGCCACGCAGGACTGTAGATTCAAGAAATGCCGGATGGGTTGCCATGACCAATAGATCCGCTGCCCGCTGATGGGGCGACGTATCCGATGGGTCGGCCTGGTGATGGTCGTGTGCTTCGGGTTGGTCATCGTCCAGCTCGTGAACATTCAGTTCGTCAAGGCACACCAACTGGCGAGTTCGCCCAACAACCCGCGCGTCGCGGTCCTGAAGTACAACAACCCCAGGGGAACGATTTACGCCGCCGATGGCACCGTATTGGCCAAATCGATTCGAGCCACACGTGGCCCGTACGACTACCCCTACCACTACATTCGCCAATACCCGGACGGGCCACTCTACGCCGGCATCGTGGGGTACGACTCCCCCCTGTACTACGGGACTGCGGGCATAGAAGAGGAATACAACTCCCAGCTCAGCGCCCACAGCGGGGGTCCCCAGAACTTGAGCCAACTCATCTTCAGGCAATCGGTTCCCCTGACTACCGACGATGTCACCCTGACGGTTGAGCCGAGCCTGCAACAAGCGGCGTGGAATGCGCTGACCACGCTGCCACCGGGAGTGAACAGGGACGGTGCGGTGGTCGTGCTCGATCCTGCGACCGGTGCCGTCGAGGCGATGGTGTCAAATCCGACCTTCGATCCCAATGCAATGGTCAGTCCGAACGTCGCGGCGGAGGTGTTCGCCCACGGGGGCTACGTCACCCAGGACCACGAGGGCTTCTACCCCCTGCTCCCGATCGCCACCGGCGAGCGGTTCGCACCGGGATCCACCTTCAAGGTCGTCACCAGCACGGCCGCCTACAACCTCAAGCCAACACTGGCCAACTTCGACTACCCCTACCAGAGGTGCCAATCCTTCCCGGACTCCAACAAGCCCCTGTGCGATGAGAGCGGCCCGTGCGGAGGGACCATGATCACCATGCTCCCGGCGTCGTGTGACCCGGGCTACGGCGAGCTGGGCGTCCAGCTGGGCGTTCCCATCCTCCAAGAGCAGGCCGAACTGTTCGGGTACAACTCGGTGCCAGGGATCGACCTCCCCGGCGTCGCACCGTCGGTGTACCCGACCCTCCCACCCGGCTCCCAGGCCCTCTTGGCCGACAGCGCGATCGGGCAGTACAACGTGGCGGCGACCGCCCTGCAAAACGCGATGGTTGCGGCGGGCATTGCCAACCGCGGGGTCGTCATGACACCGCACCTGATGTCCCAGATCCGGGATTCCCAAGGCAACCTGGTCGAGACCTACTCACCCAAACCGATGCCTCGCACCGCCACTCCAGGGGCGGCGTCCGAGGTGACAAACCTCATGAAGCGCGTGGCGCTGTACGGTACGGCCGCCGGAGTGGGCTTCCCTTCCTATCTTTGCGTCGCCGTAAAGACGGGCACGGCGCAGACCAGTCCGACCCAACAGGTGACCGAAACGTGGATGATCGGCTTCGCCCCAGCCAACGATCCCAAGGTTGCCGTCGCCGTTGTCGTGCCCGAACAGTCGATCGCCTCGGACGGTGCCGAAGTGGCTGGACCGATCATGAAGGCCGTTCTTGAGGCTGCCATCCCCCCCGGTTCGACCAGCGGGAGCTGCAGCACCTCGTGAGAACGAGCGACTCGCGGTCGAATCTGGCCCGCCGTCAGTTACCACGAGCCCGTATGAGGGAGGTCGTCCGAACCTGTCCGCCCCGGGGGTGTCCGATGAGCGCCGCAGGATCCGCAGCGACTACATAAGCGACACCGCCTGTCACTATCGCCGGGACGCGACACAAGAAGAGCGGCGAATGTCCTCGTCCATCCATACCGAGGTGTCGGACTAATCCGCACCCCAGGCGCTGCCGGTTTGGCCCATGACATGCTCAACGGATGCGCCGCCGCCGAGCGGGACGACGGTGATCTCCTCAAAGACCAGGTGGCCCAACCAGTCCCCGGGATCAGCCAGCGAGATCGAGACCCGGTAGTTCTTGAAGGCACCGGTGACGCAGTCGGGTACGCACGTGTCCTGGTGGAAGGTCCCCGTTCCGCTGGCCGACGTCGGCTTCCACGAGGTCCAGTCGATCGCGGTCAGGTACGCAACGAGCCCGCAACCGATCCCCGTTGGGCGGAGCACGACGGCGCCGGGCTCGCCCGTGCACATCTCGACCTCGGGTAGCGGCTGACCGTGGGGGCCGGTCGCCGCCGTGTGTTCGCTGGAAGAAGACCCCCCGACCGTCAACCAGACGGCGATGCCGGCGCCGACCGCGGCAAGGACCACGAGGGCGACGCCAACCCGGACGAGCGTGTTCCCCCGCTGAGCAATCACCGGTGCGCGGTGGTCCGCCATATCACCAAACGTTAGTTTGAGGTACCGCCCCGGACGCGACAGGGCCGCCCGCGGTCGTCATGGAGGTGGTTCGGTCGGCCATGTATCGAAACGCCGGATATTCCCAAGCCCGTCCGGCCCATGGCCGGCTCAACGTGCCTACCCGAGTCATCCGGTCCGTTCGCCGGTAGCCCCTTTGCGGTCGTCGCCCCATCCCTCACTGGCGCCGGTGAGCACGCCGAACGGACCCGCTGGCCAGCCATAAGCGTCACGGACGAGCTGATCGACCTGTTCACGCGTGGCCAACCCTTCGTCGACCACCCGGTGGGCCTCGTGGACCGCCGCCACGAAGATACGGTTCGCGACAAAACCCCATACCAGGGGATTCTCGGTCACCACCACGGGATTTTTGCCACACCTCGTGGCCAACTCGACCACCGCGTCCACGGTATCGGTCGCTGTCTGATCGGTGCGGACGATCTCGGCGAATGGGCGGACCTGGGCCGGGGAGGCCCAATGCCAACCGATCACTCGCTCCGGTCTGTCAGCTACCTCGGCCAGTGCCACGATGGGAAAGCCCGAAGTGTTCGAGGCAAGGACAACGTCGGCGTGCGTGGATGAACCCAGTTGGCGAAAGAGGCGCAATTTGGTGGAGAGCACCTCCGGCACCGCCTCGAGCACCATGGACGCCCCGTCAACGGCCTCGGCCAGATCGGTCGTGAACCGAAGACGGTCCCGTGCGCGGGCGGCGTCGTCAGCCGAGATCTTGTTTCGAGCCACCGCTCGCTCCCATCCGAACCGCCCCTCCACCACGACTCGGCGAGCCTCGTCGAGCTGAGTCGAGGACACATCAACCAGTTGGACCTCGACCCCCGCCGTGGCCAGGCTCTGAGCGATGGCCGCTCCCATTACTCCCGCTCCGACAACCGCCACGCGCTCTATCACAGGGGTACGCCTCCGATCTTAAATTTTGACCAACAAGGTACTCTCGAACTGCCAGAGGGCCGATCCCCCGGCCGGTGCGATGCGAACCAATGTCGCGCCAGGAAATGCTGCGCGCCCAGGCATCAGCCTCGAACGAATCGGCGGAGCTGCGACTACCATGCATTCGGCTCACGACCCCAAGGAGACACGATGCCCACCATTATCGGCTATCACAATGTCAAGGACACCGAGCACTGGCTGGCCTCGAACAAGCGTGAAGAGTTTTTCGGACCCCTCGGTGTCACCAACATTCGGACGTTCGTCGACCCGCAGAACCGGACCCGTGTGGCGGTCCTCATGGACGTGGCGAATATGGATGCCGTCATTGCTGCCTTGCAGACTGAGGAGGGTACCGCCGCGGCGGAGCACGACGGCGTAGAGCTCGACTCCTTGGTGATCCTCGTCGAGGAGTAGCAAGTTCAAACGGTCCTGAGCACGGGCCTAACCTGGCTTCTTGCATTGGCAGAGTGGCGCTCTGTGCGATGTGGTCCATTGCTGGTAGCGGGGTCCCACACTGCCTAAAGGTGCCCCTCCCCGCGCACTGGTCGGGGGCTCGTTATCTGCTCCATCCAATGGAGGGCGCCGTCGACGATTGGCGCGACTGCGCCCAGAAAGTGGTCGGTGTTCGGCACCGTGGTCACCGTAGTCTTCTCCCATCCCGCCACCAATTGGGCGACCTCATGCGGGGGTGAGAACTGGTCGAATTCGGGGACGACGACAGCCTTGGGCCTAGGGTCGCTACCGATGGTCGAGACCGACAGCGTCGTTGACGGGGGTGCGAGCAGGTACCAGCCGGCAATCCGCTCGTCTCCAACACCGGCTGCAATGCCGGCCCCGAAGGAGTAGCCGGCGAGGATGGCCGGAAGCTGCGGCCAGCGAGCCGCCCCTTCGTCAATCGCGGCCAGGGCTTCCTGACGGGCGGCGGGAGGTTCGGCCGAGGAGAAATCGAACCTGATGGCGCTGACGGCGATGTCCGGCAGGCGGCGGAACAAGGCTTCGATGAAGGGGTGGAATCGGTTGCCGCCGAAATGAGGGTGCGGGTGCAGGAGTACGGCGAAGCCCCGTGCTCGGTCGGCAGTGTTCAGCTCTGGGACCATGATGAGAGTTTCGCCTACCGAGGCCCGAGGGGCCAGCACCCATCGGCCACCCGTGGGAGGCCTGCACTCTGGAGCTGCCATTTAGGGCACCGGCCTGCCTTCACCAAACGAACGGGACAAGCCGCTTTCTGCCCTGCGCATAGGACTGGTACCTACCCCCGAGGTCGGACGAGAGCGCGCGCTCTTCTACGGTGATGCGGTAGACGAGTCCCCCGGCGATCGCCAAGACCAGTATGAGGAGCGAGGCCCAGTTGTTGAGGACGAAGCCCAGACCGACGACGACGAGCAGGATCCCGGCATAGCCGGGATGCCGGATCACCCGGTAGGGGAACGTCCGAAAGCTCCATATTCGAAGGCCGACGCCACACCACAAGAACACGAGTCCGATCCATTCCACCTCGCTCTGGTTGCCAATCGCCGCGGACTGGAGCGACCTCTTGCCGATAACGGCCCCGACCGGGACGATCACTCCGAGAATTCGAACAGCAAGCCGAGGTTGTCCTCCGGCGCGATCGAGAGCGCGTCGGGCGCGTCGCCGGGGTTGAGCATGACACCGCGATCGGCGAAGTAGCGCCTCGCCTGGTCCAGATCGCGGACGGCGAACACGGTTGAACGGATGCCGTCGCCGTAGCGGTCGAGGAACCGCTCGATCGGACCCGGTCCGGTCGGGCTGATGAGTTCGGCCACGGTGTCGGCCAAAGTGAGGCCGACTGCCCGGGCTGCGACCGCTGGACGCTCTTCGTCGTAAAGGATGGCGGCCCCGAGGAACTCCTCGAAGAACGTGGTGGCGGCCTCCAGGTCCGACACGGCGACGCTGAGGCGCTTGAGCCCGGTGTAGCCGACGGGGTGCGCACGCCAGTAGTCGGACGGTTTGAGCGGCTCGACGTACTGCACGGGCGGCGGAACATCGTGGAAGCTGCGCCCGAAGAACTCCCACGCCACGCCGAATGCTTCGACAGGATGGACGTGGAAGGCGACTCCCAACTCCCTGATTACCCGCATCTTCCTGGACAGGACCTCGTCCCGGGCCGCCTCGACATCGGCCACCTGGTACTCGATACCGACGTAGTGGGGCCCGAAGCGGGCGTTCAAGAGATACTCCGAAGGCGCAAACACCTCGAACATCACGCCGCCGATGGTTAGGAGGCACGCATGCCAGTGGTCGCCGGGCAGATCGAGGTTGAACTGTGCCCCATAGAGATCGCTGAGGTGATCGACGCCCT
Source organism: uncultured Acidimicrobiaceae bacterium (assembly GCA_963779735.1). Taxonomy (GTDB): domain Bacteria; phylum Actinomycetota; class Acidimicrobiia; order Acidimicrobiales; family RAAP-2; genus Bog-473. Next base: position 110,108 of record CAVZZJ010000003.1, on the reverse strand, counting down.
TCTCGAAGTCTTCCACCATCGCGTTGATGTGGTTCATGTGCAGGCACTCAAGAGCTCTCGGCTTGCTCATGGACAGGTCACACCGGCATCGACCGGAAGCGTGACCCCGGTGACGAACTTGGCCTCGTCCGAGACCAGCCACACAATGGCGTCGGAGACGTCGCTTGCTTGGATCATGTTGACCGGCAGCACCCGTGTGGTGAGCTCATTCATCGACCGGCTGCCACTGACGAAGGCGGCGAACGCCTCGTTAATGATCATCGGAGTCTCCACGGCCGTCGGGTGGATCGTGTTCACCCGAATGGAGTGCGGACCGAGGAGCTTGGCGTAGCCCCTCATCAACCCCACTACACCGTGCTTCGCCGCCGTGTAACCTAGGATCCCTCCCGACTCCCCCGGCGATCCGAGCAGACCGGCCGTTGAGCTGATGATGACGACCGAACCCCCCCGACCTTGGTCGATCAAACGCTCTTGGGTCACCCGGAGAGTGTTGAACACCCCGGTAAGCATGACCCCGACGGCGTCTGACCACGACGCGGCCGCCTGATCAAGCGACTCGGCACCAGATGCGAAGGGGAGGATCCCCGCGTTGGCAATGACGATGTCAATGCCGCCCAATGCTTCGGCCCCCTGGTCGGCTGCGGCGGCCAGGGCATGGATGTCGCGGACATCAGCCCTAACCGCCACGCAGCGCTGTCCCGCCTCCTCCACCAGGCGAGCCGTCTGCTCCAGGTCGCCCATGGTGGCCATCGGATAGGGAACCGTGGCGATCTGGTCAGCCAGGTCGATGGCAATGATGTCGGCCCCCTCCCCCGCCAACCTCACCGCATGGGAGCGCCCCTGCCCTCGCGCCGCCCCGGTGATGAACGCCACTTTTCCGTCGACTCGACCCATCCCACCCTCTTGCTCCGCGCTCGATGGTTCTGCACCACAGATCCGGAGCCGACACTAGCCCGACGGGTGATCTGCACACCGCTTCGATGGACGTTCGGCGGCATTCGCCATGCGCGACGTCGGCCCGAGACGATGGGGTGCGGCGATGCACCGCCACCCCAGCAGTCCCACGACGCTCAAGGTCGATGCGAGGCCTCGGACTCGATCTCACCGATGGATGCCCGGACATCTCGGACCGCGCCGTCCAGGTCTTCTTCCGACGTCCCCAGGCTCGAGAATCGCCCGTACAGACCGGTCAGGTCCGCCCATTTGACCATTCGCTTCTCGTTCAACGCCCAGATGCCCCGGTGCGCCAACCGGGCGTGCGCGCCCTGGAGAACGACCTTGGCCAGCGCCCCGGCGCAGCCGATCGGATTGCCCGAGGTGACCCAGTAGTTGGCGTAGTCGAGTTCTCGTTTCGCCCGACCCAGCCAGAACGGGGGGCGCTCTTGCGGAGCGCATCCGGAAAGCCCGGTCGAGGAAGAACTCCCCATAAGACCCGGCTGCCGGCCAGCTCGCCGGGCAACATGTACGTCGGGATCCCGGCCAGGTGAAACGCCAGGATATGGACGTCGAACCTTCCCTCGTTGGCCTCCCGCGTCCAGTGCTCGACGACGTCGAGGTTGCGAAAGTGGACGTCGAGGCGCCGCCCGTCGAGCTCGAAGACAGCTCCCCCGTACATCACCTGTCCCCATTCGAAGGGACGGAACACCCGACCCGGCCAACCCAGCTCCTCGAGCGGCCGAGGGTCGATCTCTCCTCGGTAGTAGACGGCAAAGTCCCAATCGCTCTCCGGACCGAAGTCCCCACGGGCCCTCGATCCACCGAGGTTCACCGCCTCCGCATTGGGGAGCCGTCGGCAGGCGGCAACCACCATCTCTATGAACTCACCATCGGTCACGCACCTATCGTGCCAGCCAGCCGCCCGGTCAACTACGCCTGGTCCATGTCGTCGGGAACTGGGTTCACGCTCGGTGCGGCCGGGACGATCCCGGGATCGGCGGGGGTGCGCGATCGTGGCGTCAGCCAGTGTGTAACCGTGGTCTGGTGTTCGGGGTCGGTCAGGGCGCGGATCGAATCCAACCGCTTCTGATCTCGAACGGTGACCCGATCGTGCTGGCGAATATGCTCCGACCAGGACGCCACGACGAATTGCTCGACGATCCGGTTCGGGTCGGCTGCGTCCTGCCACACTCGCCAGCCGCTCGCACCGGTGCGGCGCCGACTGAACCGGGCTCCCTCGAGTGCGACGAGCAGATCGTCGGCGAGCCCCTCGCGCGGCCAGTACTCGACACTCACCATGACCGGCCCACCAGGCGGTTCGTCGGCTGCCAAGAGCGGCTGGGGCCAGTCCCCGGCAGGCACCAGCTCTTCGGGCGGGATCGGCCGGAAGCGGTAACGCAGCCCGGCGAGCGGACCGAGGGCCAGTGCCGCGCCCGCCACCAGCATTGTCGGCGACAGCCCCAGGTGCTCGGCCGTGATGCCCATCACGGCACTCCCCACGGCGTTCCCCCCTTGGAACACGATCAGGTAGAAGGACATCCCGCGGGCCTTCACCCACCCCGGAAGTGTCAACTGGTAGAGCGAATTGAGGGTCGAAAGGGCCAGAATCCACGCCAGGCCGGCGAGGACCAGTGAGATGGCCACGATGCCGGTTACATGCACGTATCCGAGCACGAAAGCGACACCGGCAAGTGCGACCGAGCCCGCGGTCAAGAGACTGCCCGGTGCCAACTTGGCACGCAGGCGCGGCAAGAGGGCCGCGCCTGCGACCGCGCCGATGCCGACACAGCCCAACAGAAGGCCGTAGCCGCCCGAACCCAGGTGTAGCTGGGACTCAGCGATCAGAGGAAGCAATGCCCAGATGGAGCTGGCAAAGAAGATGAACAGGGCTGCCCGCAACAAGATGACCCGCAGGGCGGGGCTCTCGGCCACATAGCGACCGCCGGCCCTGATGGCTTCGCCGACGTGCTCGCGAGGGATAGCCGACACAGAACGAGTGTTCTTCCACCAGGCGATAACGGCGATGACGGCAACGAACGTCGCCGCGTTGATCAAAAAGACCGTCCCGGCGCTGGTCGCCGCCAGCAGAATGCCGCCGATGGCGGGGCCGACGGCGCGGGCCAGGTTCTGGTTCACGGCGCCGAGCGAAATGGCCTGCTGGCGTTCATCGGCTGGGACGAGCTCGGGCTGGAGCACTTGCCAGGTCGGTGACGTCAGGGCTTGGCCGGTGCCCACGGCGAAGATCAGGGCAAGGAGCACCCAGGGGGTGACCAACCCGGCGAGGGCCAGAAAGCCGAGGGCGGCGGCGGCGACGAGCATCACACCTTGGGTGATGAGCAGAAACTTCCGACGGTCAACCAGATCGCCCGCCGCTCCGGCGACCACGGCGAAGAGCACGACGGGCAGGCTCGCCGCGGTCTGGACTAGTGCGATGTAGGTGGCGGAACTGGTCAGTGTGAGCATCAGCCACTGCGCGGCGACGGTCTGCATCCAGCTGCCGATATTGCTGACGAACTGAGCACTCCACATGGCGGCGAAGGTGTGATGACGAAACGGCGCCCACGCCGAATCCGGCGCTACCGACCGAGCGCCTGCTCCATGGGTGTCCATCGATTGCATACGCTCGCCTTACCGAAGCCTGTCCGACGGGGTCTCCTCACCATTGTGCCCCGCTCCATCCAGAAATCCCACTGGCCCGCCTGCGCGGGAGCGCGATGGCAATCCCGCTCCCACGGGGCACCCGGCAGTTCCGGGCTATGCGTCGACCGTGCACGACCTCATGTCGACGCCACGGCCGAGCCGATGATCAGGCTATAGAGGGTGTACCACTTCACGGAACGGAATCCGGCCGCCTTCAAGAGGGCACCCGCCCGATGCTTGGTCCGCGCACGGTCCTTGCGGCCGACGAGCATCGTTGGAACGAGCCACACGGAGAACAGGTCCGTGAGGACCAGGTGGCCGCTCGGAGCAAGCACCCGGGCACACTCGGCCAGCCCACGGCCTTGCTCCCTCCAATGGTCGAAGGACGTTGTGCTGACCACCAAATCAAACCATTGGTCGGCATAGGGCAGGTTCTCCGCGACCCCGTTGGAGAGACGGAGGCGGGGGTCCTTTGCCAGCGAACGCGCCACGGCGACCATGCCCGCTGCAGCATCAATTCCGGCCAGTTCGTCGGCATCGGGGAGACGGTCAGCGAGGAGCCGCAGAAGCAGTCCGGTCCCGCATCCCACATCGAGCACCCGTTGCGGCGCCGGGTTGAGGCTGAGAGCCAGGTCAGCCGTGCGGACGGCGATGTCGTGGTGCATCCGACCGCGCCATCCGCGCTCGTAGTCGGTGGCCCGATCGTGAAACGCCTGAATGTCTCGATCACGAGGCACCGTCTGAGTATGCCAGTCAACCGTTCTCCGCTGATCGACAGCGGTACGCCGAGGCGCTACCTCTCAAGCTGCGGCATCGTTGAGGATCTCTGCGAGTGCCACCGGCCGGCTGACCATGCACATATGACCGGCGTCGATGTCAACGACGGGGCAGTTGCCGACGTTGCCGGAGAACCGCAACTGCTTGGCCGCCGGCACGATCAGGTCCCGCAACGTACGAACCCAGGTACAAGGCATCGGGGCGCGCAGTGGTGAGAGGTCGACGGGTTCCGTCGTCAGTCGGGGCGCCTCGGGCACCAGTCGCTCGGCACACCATGCGAACTGCTCGTCGTCCAGGTCGTTCCCGAGGACAACCTTGGCGAGGGCGGGATCCATCGGCCGAGGTTCGAGCGGCTCACCCGCGGCGAGAATCATGGCCTGAATATCGGGGTCGAGAGTGTCGAATGCGCTGTGGCCGCTCTCGGGCACGGTGCACGCGACGAACACCAAGCCCGCCACGCGCTGACCCATGAGAGCGACCATGGCGGGCATAGAGCAGCCGGCCAACGAGTGGCCCACGAGCAGGACCGAGTCGAAACCCGCGGCGTCGACGTCGTCGCGGACCGACGCGGCGCAGTAGGCGAAATCAACCGAGGCGAGCGGAGCCGGATGTGCGCCGCGACCGGGCAGGTCGATCGCCAGAACCGGTCCGAGAAGCTCCGGTAGCAGGCGCTCCCAGCAGCGGCTGTCCAGGCCACCGCCGTGGATGAGGACAATTGGCATCATGTGCGGAGACCTCCGGGTTGGTCTGGCTGAAGGAAGTGACCTTATCCAGTCCCTTGGTTCAAAGCGACCGATGGAGCGAGCATCAACGACGCCATGACCTAAGCGAAGCGAACCTCATTCTCGTCGACCCAGGCAATGAGCATGTCGCGACTTTCGAAATCGATCTCCCTGTCCTCGTTCGGCAGGTAGACCGAGTGAACACCGTCGATCACTGTGACGCCAATCAGGATCTCTCCGTTGGGATCGAAGCACCACGACGGTTGAGCCCCAGGCGTGGTCGATGGCTCATATCTCCAGCCCGGCCGGCTCCCCAAGATGAGCCCTACCTGGTGGAACAAGTCGTCGTCACCGGACATCAGCTGTCTCCCGCATTAGGACTATGCAACGCATCAGGCGGCCGCTTCGGATCAGGCAGTTCCCTCAGGGCTCGACGACCACGCGGAAGACGCCCCGGGACTTGTCCTGCGCGACGCGGAACGCCTCAGGGGCATCCTCAATGGGGAATCGGTGCGTGATAAGCATGGCGGTCAGCTCGGGGCGCACCGCGAGCATGTCTGCCGCCTCGGCGAACTCCCGGCGGCCGTGGTGGCCGCAGTAGCCCAACGAGGAGCGGAGAGCGATCTCACGCAGGAACGCCTCATGGTGGGGCCAGGTGGTCTCGGGATCGTAGACACCGAGGTAGACGACGGTGCCGCCCGGTCGGGCGAGCTCGACCGCCCGGCGCAGGGCACTTTCGCTGCCGCCGGTTTCGATGACGACGTCGTAGCCGCCCGTGGGCGTCGACGCCCCGATGCTCTCGCGCGCCTGGTGCTGATGAGGATGGCGCGCCTCGACTGCCACCTCGGGTGCACCCATGGTCTGAGCCGAGGTTGCGGCCAGAATGCCGATGGCGCCCGCACCGACGACCGCCACACGGGTGTCGGGGCCCACCCCGCCGGTGTGGCAGCTGTGCCAGGCGACGGACGCCGGCTCGACGAGCGCCGCATCGGCAAGGCCCAGGCCCACTGGGAGCGGCACCAGCGCGTGGCGGGGTGCGATGAACCACTCGCACATGCCACCGGGGTCGAGCATGCCCAGCGCCGTCGGGCCGCGTTCACAGAGGTTGTAGTTGCCCTGTTCACAACGCGGGCACGCACCGCAGCCGAAGATCGCCTCGACTGCTACGGGTGTCCCGTCACTGAGCACGCCGGCGAATTCGTGCCCTGCTATCTGGGTGCTACCGAAGCGCAGGTAGTTGAGGTCCGACGCGCAGATGCCCGTCACGGCCACCCGCACCAGCTCGCCCTCGCCTTGCGGCTCGTCGACATCGACGACCTCCACACCCGGTGGCGTGTTCCGCACTGCTTTCAAGGTGCCTCCTCCTGTGCTCTGCTTCGCTGCAGTCTCGCACCCTACTCGTGAGCGTGACGGCACGGCGGGCCCGGACGCGAGCGCCCGCGGCCTGAAACCGCTGGCCGGTCCGGCGATCCACTTCCCAGTCGCCGCTCGTAACACGGAGCCGAGCCCAGGTTGTGGTTGAATCCCGACATGGAACTCCACACCCTGTATGCAACGCAACAGGAACGATTCGCCCTGGTGGTGCTCGAACATGGCGACCGGAGCACCGCCGCCGTTCCGGCCTGCCCGGGGTGGGAGGTACACGATGTGCTGGCGCACGTCGTCGGGCTTGCTTCGGACGCAGTCACAGGGAGCCTCCCAACGATGGACTTGCTCGAACAATGGCGGGACGACGAGGTCAGCGGGACACGGGATCGCATGACCGCGCACCACGTCGAACGGCTGGGTGACCGGTCGATCGAGAGTCTGGCCGACGACTGGCGACAACTCATCACCACGATCTCCCCGATGCTGAAGGGGGAGATCCCGTTCCCCGATCCGGCACCGTTCGGCCTCGGCGCCATCTTGGTGACAGATCTCGAGATCCACTATCAAGACGTGCGAGGAGCCCTTGGATTGCCACCCGCCAACGACGGCCCGGCACTGTCTTTGGCCCTGGCCACCTACTGCTTCGGCGTTGACTATCGCATCCGGAAGTTGGATCTGCCCGCCCTTGCCGTTCAGTACGGAAGCAAACAGCGGGTCCTCGGAAACGGCGAGCCGCAGGTGACCGTGGCGGGAGATCGGTTTGAGCTGCTCCGAGCGTTCGGTGGTCGGCGCAGTCGGAAACAGATCCTCGCCTTCGATTGGCACGGCAACCCGGGTCCCTACCTCCCCATCATTCCGGCCTACGGCGAGCGGGCAGACGATCTCGTCGAATAGCGCCCAGAGGGCCGCCGTGGGTCCGGACGCCCGATCATTTGCCCGCCGCCGTTGGATCAGCGTATGACCCACTAGTCAGTCGGTGGACACCGGGAGCTGGCGGCTCCGCACTCCAGACGTGCTCGGTCCACCGACTCCCGTCCCACCACCGGAGTCGGTTTTGACCGCTCGCATCTGCGTACCAACCGGGGGGAACCGTTGCTCCATACGGGGCCACCACCACGGGTTCCCAGCCGGCATAGGTCATGTGCCCCGAACCGTACTCGCCTCGAGCCCCACTCCAAACGCGGAGTTGTTCACCGAACCCGTCACGACATCAGGTTAGGCCGCAGCCACCGCGTTGCTGAGTCGAACGCGATAGGGCGAGCACGTCGAACTCCCGTTGGGGTAGATGCGCGGCTCCCCGATCTTCAGGCGGTACTACCTACGAGCCCCTCGCCGGCGTGGTGAGTCTCTCTCGAACCTGTTGGACATTCACGCCCAGCGCCGCGAAAAGTACGGCGGCGGGATCGGGTGGTTCGAGCACGAGAAGCCGGGCTAGAACATCCTCGGCGGTGATGCGTCCGCCTCGGCGCATCGGTCTGCCTGCCTCTTGGAGAACGGCCTTCGCCTTGGGGGTCATGCGAAGGCGGTCCTTGACGACGGCCTTGAGTGTCGGTCGATTTGGAACGGTGCGCATACGTAGGGGCGGTGCATCGACATCTGGGTCTATGCCCAAAGAGTCGAGAGACTGCCTGTCGAGCGCGTCGAGAGCATCCCGGGCATCTTGCAAACTCACACCCAAGACAGACTCGATCGTCGGATCCTCCAGTAGGCCAAGTACGAGGTGATCGGTACCTGCCCTTCGGTCGCCGCGCCGACGCGCCTCCTCGCTGGCCCACATGTAGGTGGTCCAGGGATGGTATGCCACAGCCGAGGCGTCACCGGGTGTCATGGCAACTCCTTTCCGTACTTTGCATGCACCGACTGCCGGGTGATCCCGAGCACGTCACCGATCTGTTGCCACGACCAACCCTTCGCTCGAGCGACGGCCACCTGATGTGCCTCGACTCTTTCGGCCAGCCGGTGCAAGGCCAGGGAAGCCCTGAGCCCCACGGCCGGGTCATTCGACGAGATGTTCGCAGCGATGTCCTCGACCTCCACACGTGTCAGTCTACGTTGACACGAGGTCGCGTGTCAACGTAGACTGACATCAAGTGGGCGTGGGATCCATGCCTCCGGGTACTCGAACGTGCTGCATTCCACGGGGCGATAACGGGTGCCCGAGACGTCGGAGGGAGGCGCCGTGGGAGTCCAGCTCAACCACACCATCGTCCCGGTACGCGACAAGCGGGAGTCGGCCGTCTTCCTGACCGAGATCCTCGGCCTCGACCCCCCGAAGCCCTTCGGGCCCTTCCTGTGCGTCGAGACCGCCAATGGCGTCAGCCTCGACTACGACGACCGGGTGGGCCCGGCCCGGCATCACTACGCCTTCTTGGTCACCGAGGAGGAGTTCGACGCGATCTTCGCCCGCATTACAGAGCGAGGCCTCCCTTATTGGGCCGACCCCGGCCACCAACAGGAGAACCGCATCAACGATCACGGACGCGGCTTCTACTTCGAGGACCCCTCGGGCCACAACATGGAGGTGCTCACCCGTGCCTACGGCGACCCCGGCCGTGCGCGCACATGACGGAGCGGAGGATGGTCGACGATGGCCGACCGTTCGATCCACACGATGTGGCCATCGTCGTCCCCGATATCGGCCTCGGTTGCGCCAACCTCCTCGAGGACTCGCTTCCGGAGCTCATCGACGCCGACGGACAGCGTCGCATCGGGAATGTGGCGACGCCCATATCCATAACAGTCCGCTTTCGGCACGATTCATTTGAATAATCTCATAAAGGGTCTTCCCATCTGTGGGGGACCTGTATATACTCTCGTCCATGCGTTATAGCCACGTGATAGGTGACCGGAAAAACCGGTGGTCCGAAGGGCGACAGGCCCTGGTGACGTCGCGCGGCATGTTGCCAGCCACATCAGGTGTCCTTGGTAGCCAAGGCATGGACTTCGAAGCCCCGATCTCGGAGGCGCCATCAACGGCATGACCTGCATTTTGAAAGGTCCGCTGACCGTTGAGGAGCCGCTTCCGCAAGGAGGCGGCTCTTTTGGTTTTCGGGCCATGACAACCGAGAACAAGCGAAGGGGCGAGGCGCCGGTAGCCGGGCGGCCTCCAAACCCGCCGACGATGGGGTTCGACTCCCCGCGCCCCTGCGAGTGTGAAGACGGTATTTGCCTAAATGGGCTTAGTCCTTCGCGCCCAAATAGCTCCTTGACAACTGAAGAGATCGCCAGCAAAGGGATCTGGTCGCACTCTGCCACGTCGCGACCAATTTTCCGATCCCAACCGCGGGTTGCCATCGTGGGACGGTACCTGGCCGTAACCCAGGCGCATTGTGCACGGCAGGTTCGACTCCTGCCCCGCGGACGTTGGGCCCATAGCACGAGTGGCAGTGCAGCTTCCCTGCAAGGAGCGGCGTGACGGTTCGAGTCCGTCTGGGTCCACTGGGCTGAGCGACCGGTCGGCGTACGCAAGCGTCCGGCCGTCGCGCTCGGCTCGCCTGCGGGCGTGGCGGAATCGGTAGACGCACCGGCTTCAGAAGCCGGCGGACCTGGTCCATGAGAGTTCGACCCTCTCCGCCCGCACTCTGGCGGGAGCCCGGCTGACCGCCGGATCCCTCATGATGCCGACTCCCCCTTCGGCGAGGTCCGGTGGCCGGTGCTCAGTCACCGACACTCACTTCGAGAGGGCCGGGCTTCCCGCCAACCCTTGCGTCTCTGTGGTAACTGGCAACCAGGCGGGTTCTTACCCCGCACATCGGAGTTCGATCCTCCGGGGGCGCACCTTTCGGGAGTGGTGTAACTGGCAGCACACCTGGCTCTGAACCAGGAGACGGGGGATCGTCGCCTCCCTCCCGAGCTGCAATGGCAACGGGCTGTAGCCGACCCGGGTGGTGTAGCGAACAACACAGGGGCGTGCGAAGCCCCAGTCGTCAGTTTGAATCTGGCCCCGGGTGCCAACTCGCCGTAGCTCAGAGGAACAGAGTGCTCCTCTTCGGCCCGATGGTGCAGCGGTCAACACGCCTGTCCCTCACACAGGAAGTGCGGGTTCGAGTCCCGCTCGGGTCACCACCATTCCTTCCGAGGTCGTCCAATGGAAGGACACCTGGCTGTTACCCAGGGAATCGGGGTTCGAGACCCTGCCTCGGAGCAAGCGGTCGTGGTCCAACGGCACGACGGCGCCCCGCCAAGGCGCAGAAGGGAGCTCGCCATGGTGGCCGCGGCCCAGACGGAGTGGGCGCCAGGTCGTGACCCTGGAGATCGGCGGTTCGAGTCCGCTCGGTCACCCGAGGACTTCGGTCCTTCTCGCAGTAGGAGGGGACGGCGACCCTGACGGTTTCATACGCCGTCCGATCCTGGTTCGACCCCAGGTGCTGCGACTGTGCCGGTGATGCTCGGATGGCCGAGCGCCTGCCTCGTAACCAGGACCAGGAGAGTTCGACTCTCTCCACCGGCTCTCGTGCTGGCGATCTCTTCGCTGATCGGTTCGGCCTGCTGCGTAGGCCGGGGTTCCTCCACTCTTAATGGGAAGGCTGCGGGTCCGCTGGGTTCTCAGGCCGAATCGATCAACCGGCTCGCTGCGCAGATCGGGGCTACTTCATCTGTCAAATGAACACTGACGCCTCTATCGCCTGGTTCCCGGGCCGGACTTCACCGGTCAGATGCGTAGGACGGGACTTCTTCTGGCAAGGGGCTGTGCGGGCAACCGGCAGCTCAGCCGTTCGAGTCGGCACCCCTCGTCCACCCGGTTCACTGACCGGCCATTCGTAGAGATGAACAAAGAAATGCAGGGAAACCAAGGAGGTACAGACATGTCGAAGTTCTCGGGCACCAAGCGCCTGCCCCTGCGCGCCAACGTGAAGGGTCTGGTGCGCACCACGACCGAGCGCGCCCTCACCTACGAGGGTGGCCTGGCCTACGCGCGCGACGCCGAGTCGGACCTGTTCCTCATGGCCGCCACCAACATGGTCGGCGAGGACGCCTTCTACGAGCGCGCCGCCGACCGCGATGCCCGCTTTACGGCTCTCGTACGCCACGTGACCCAGTCGAACCCGGATTTCATCGCCGGTGCCGACCCGGAGGGCGGCCGCATCGGTCTGGCCCAGTACCTGCGCCAGACCATGCTGATGCGTTCGGCGGCCGTCGTCATGGCCGCCGAGTACGTGGCGGCGGGCGGCGCCGGTGGCCGTTCGGTGGTCGCGCGCGCCCTGCAGCGTCCCGACGAGCCGGCCGAGCTGCTCGGCTACTGGATCACGGCCCACGGCAAGCGCCTCCCGATGCCGGTCAAGCGCGGCGTGGCCGACGCGGTGCGGCGTCTCTACACCGAGCGCGCCGCACTGCGCTACGACGGCCTGACCCGCCAGCTCCGCATGGCCGACGTCATTGAGCTCACCCACCCCGAGCCGAAGGACGCCGCCCAGTCGGCGCTGTTCCGCTACCTGCTCGACCGCCGTCACCATGACGACGCCGAGGCCGGTGCAGCGCTACCGGTACTGGCCGCAGCGGCTCATCTGTCGGCCGTCCCGTCCGACCAGCGCCGTGCGTACCTGCGCGAGCGGGGCCCGGCGGCACTGACCGGAGCGGGCTTCTCCTGGGAGCGGCTGTCGGGCTGGCTGCCGGGCGGCATGGATGCCGAGGCCTGGGAGACGGTCATCCCGTCCATGGGTGTCATGGCCCTGGTGCGTAACCTGCGCAACTTTGACCTGGCCGGTATCTCCGCTGGCGCGATCGAAGCGGTCATCGCCAAAATCGTTGACCCGGGCGAAGTGGCCAAGGCGCGCCTGTTCCCCTACCAGGTGTGGGCGGCGTACACGCATGCACCGTCGGACAACTGGAAGCTGGCCCTCGGCCGCACCCTCGAGCACACGATCACCAACGTACCGTCGCTCGACGGCACGTTGGTGATCATCGACACCTCGGGCTCCATGCAGGGCTCGGTGTCGGGTCGCTCGAAGATGGCCCGCGTCGAGGTGGCCGCGGTGATGGCCATGGCCACGGCCAAGGCCGCTCGGGACGTCGACGTCGTCATTTACGGCCAGGGCAACGCCGAGGTCGACGGCCTGGCCGGCACCTCGGTGCTGGCCGGCGTCCACAAGGTGGTGGGTCTGGTTGGCTCGGTGGGTCACGCCACCTACGGCCACACGGCCATCGCGCGCCACTTCAACCCGAAGCGCCACCGCCGCGTGGTGGTCTTCACCGACGACCAGCAGCACGACTCGGGCCACGTCCGGCTCGACCACGTGCCGCTGATCTACACGTTCAACCTGGCCGGCTACCGCCCCTCGGCGCTGACGGCTGGCGAGCGTGGTCGCTACACGTTGGGCGGCTTCACGGACGCCACCTTCACCGCCATGGCGGTGTTGGAGGCGGGCCACGACGCCGCCTGGCCGTTTTGAGGTTGGGGAACCTCCGTGTCTGAATGGACCAGGCTCGGAGGTTCCCCTCACCTACTGTTTGGCTCGTGATTTCACTGTCGCAGTCGTCGCACGGACGACACCCGTCCGCGGATTAGGGAAGGAAGTGCAATGCCGCAGAAAATCGGCAACGTTCTGTCTTGGGGCAGCGAGGTGGAGGACGGCACCATTGAGCAGGCAACCATGGCCAGCCGGCTCCCCTTCGTCAGGGGGCATCTGGCCCTCATGCCGGATGCCCACGTTGGGATGGGTGCCACGATTGGTTCGGTTATCCCGACGCAAGGGGCGATCATTCCCTCGGCGATCGGAGTGGACATCGGATGCGGCATGGTGGCCGCCGAGACAAGACTGACCGCTGACTCACTGCCGGATGGTTTCGATCATTTTCTGTCGAAGGTCGAGCGCGCCGTCCCAGCCGGGCTCGGAAAGGGTCACGCCTTTAGCAACCGCGCCGAGCGCGAGCTCCGTACCGGCAAGGTGCCGCGCTACGCGGGCGCGACCGATCTGAGCCCTCAGCAGATTGCCAAGGTCACCGAGCAGTTCGGGACGCTCGGGTCGGGGAACCACTTCGTCGAGGTATGTCTCGACGAGAGGGACCACGTTTGGGTCGTGTTGCACTCGGGCAGTCGTGGTATCGGGAATCAGCTTGCTACCCGGCACATTGAGGGGGCGAAGGGCCTGATGAAGAAGATGTTCATCTCGCTCGAGGATCCCGACCTTGCCTACCTCGTTGAAGGTACACCCGAGTTCGACTCCTACATCGCCGACATGCTGTGGGCCCAGGAGTACGCCCGGGCTAATCGCGAGGCGATGATGGACGCCGTTCTCTCAGAGCTGTCGTCCTTCGTTACATCAGCCAATCGCCTGTCGGACGATGCCCGACGACTGGAGCTGAGGCGGATCAACTGTCACCACAACTACACCGAGCGCGAGCATCACCACGGACAGGATGTGTGGCTTACCCGCAAGGGAGCCATCCGGGCCCGCGAAGGAGATTTCGGCGTCATTCCAGGATCGATGGGCACGTCGAGTTACATCGTGCGCGGTCTTGGAAATGCCGCCAGCTATGAGTCGTGTTCCCACGGCGCGGGTAGACGGATGAGTCGAGGCCGAGCCCGCAGAGAGATCGACATGGACGATTTCAAGACGTCCATGTCGGGTCGGGACTGGCAGGTAGACAAAGCTGATCAGCTGCTTGACGAGGCCCCGCAGGCATACAAGGACATCGATCAGGTTATGGCCGACCAGTCGGATCTGGTTGCTATTGAGCACACGTTGCATCAGATCCTCAACTACAAGGGCACGACGTGATACTCGCCGCTGCATTGGTGAGCTTGTAGTTGGTAGCGATGCTCGGAGCAACGAGACCGGCGTGGTCGGTCATCTTGAGGTCGAAGGCCCGACTCGTGCCAGCACGCCGTTCAGATGGACAGCCGAACCTTGCCCACGGTAACGGCCTGGCCCCCGAGGACCACGCGCCCGTCCTCACGTCGCATTCGAACGATTCCGCCCCGCCGGGAGGCCTGCTCCCCCGTGAGGATGGAGCGATCGAGACGCTCACCCCAGTGCTCGGCCAGTGTGCAGTGCGCAGACCCGGTGACCGGGTCTTCGGGGATCCCCGCGTTCGGCGCGAAGACCCGGCTCACGCAGTCGATGCCCTCCCTGTCGCCTGCCGCGGTGAAGATCACCGATCGGGTGCCGAGGGCGGCGAGCGCACTCGGATCGGGCTGGAGGTTCCGGATCCGAGTGGCGTCGTCCAGCTCGACCAGCGCATCCCAGGTGCCCTTGCCATACCAGACCACTCCGTCCGTGCGCAGCGTTGGCGGTGCGACCAATTCCTCCGGGGGGTCGGCCGGGAAGTCCATCTCTATCCACCCATCGTTCGTGGGAACGCACGAGAGCACCCCACAGCGGGTGTGAAATCGTGTCGCCTGGCCGAGCACGTGCGCGGCGGCCAAGGTGGCGTGCCCGCAGAGATCGACCTCGACGGTGGGCGTGAACCACCTCAGATCGTGGCACCCGGCGTCGTTGACCACGACGAAGGCCGTCTCGGAGAGGTTCATCTCCCCCGCCACGGATTGCATCAGCTGATCATCGGGAAACGCGTCGACGATCGCCACCGCCGCCGGGTTCCCCGTGAAGGGCACGTTCGTGAACGCATCGACAGTCGTAAGTTCGAGTGTCATACGTGAAACCTACCTGGACGAGGTGGCCGTCACCTGAACGCCGGGAAGATCTCGTCAACGATCCAGTGAAGGCCCTCGAGATGACCCTCCAATGAGTCATCCACCCGGATCACGCACGGCACGCTCGTCCAAGTGACACCGAGCGCCTCGAGTCGGCCGACCTCGTCTACGACCTGCTGGGCGCTCCGGGGAACGAACGTCGGAGGCAAGACCGTGTGGTTCGGCCCGATGTTCGGCTGCACGACCGGCAGGTTGATGTCGAATCGACCGTCGTTGCCGGCGGCGGCTCGGGTCTCGCGGACCTCGGTGAGCAGACCCGGTAGCTGACGATCGTCCTCGAACCACGGGCCCCTGCCCAACAGGCCGCCGGCCGGCGCCCAGCCGTCCCCGTGCCGGGCCGCCCGTCGCAGGGAGGCCATGGACCGCCCGCCGAACCACAGAGGCGGATGAGGTCGCTGCACCGGCTTGGGCTCGAACACGACATCGGCAATGTGCACGAACTCGCCATGGAACTCGGGGCGTTGCTCCGTCCACAGCGCCTTCATGGCGGCGACGTACTCGTCGGTCACCCGCCCCCGTCGCTCGAAGGGCACTCCCACTGCGGCGAACTCGGCGGGGGCCATCCCGACGCCGAAGGTGAGCATCACGCGGCCGCTCGAGAGGACGTCCAGCGTCGAGACCGCCTTGGCCAAGGCGACCGGGTGGTGGTAGGGCAGGACGATGACCCCCGAATTGACCTTCATGCGCGTGGTGGCGCCGGCGAGAAAGGCCATGGCCGTGAAGGCGTGCGGCCAGTAGGCACCCATGTTGGCCTGAAGGTCGACGGGCAGCGCCAGATGCTCGGGTACCGCCATAGCGTCGAAGCCCAGCTCGTCGGCCGTGCGGGCGATGCGCTGAAAGTCCTCGCACGTAAGGTTCGCCTGCCAGTGGTGGCTTCCCGGAGGGAACGAGCCTGGTGGGTAGCGATCGAGGCCGGGAAGGCCGGTCAAGAACTTCACGACACGTATC
The DNA here is from genome assembly GCA_963779735.1 of uncultured Acidimicrobiaceae bacterium. Lineage (GTDB taxonomy): Bacteria > Actinomycetota > Acidimicrobiia > Acidimicrobiales > RAAP-2 > Bog-473. The sequence continues at coordinate 94,064 of CAVZZJ010000003.1, read as the reverse complement.
TCCCCGAGGCGGCGGGCGATCCCGTCAGGCCGCCGGCTCAAGGGACAGCGGGAGGCTCGACAGACCTCGCACGTTGCTCGAGTACGCCCGCTTCATCGGCTGTGTGAGCTCGTACTCGGGGTACCGACGGAGCAGCTCCTCGAATGCGATGCGTGTCTCGAGCCGGGCCAAAGCCGCCCCAACGCACAGATGGATGCCGAACCCGAACGCGACGTGCCGGTCGATCTGCCGGTGGAGGTCGAACAGCTCCGGCTCGGGAAAGACCCGTTCGTCATGGTTGGCCGAGCCGGTGAGCAAGATGACCCGCGTCTCGGCCGGGATGGTGACCCCGTGCAGGGTCATGTCCTCTTCGACCCATCGACCCTGATAGTGCGACGGCGGGTCCCAGCGGAGCATCTCCTCGACCGCCTGGGGGATGAGTGAGGGATCGGCGACGAGCTCACGACGCTGATCCGGATACCAGGCCAGTGCGACCACCCCGTTGGCGATGAGCTTGGCCGTGGTCTCGTGGCCGGCGGCAACCAACTCGAGCAGGCGGTAGGCGACCTGCTCCTTCTTGAGCATGACCTCCTTGCCGTTCTCGTCGTGGACCTTGGCGGTCAGCAACAAGGAGGCGATGTCGTCGGAGGGATGCTCGTGTTTCTCCTCGACGATCTCACCGATCAGCATGGCAGCCTGCATGACGGCATCGGGCGCATCGGTGTTGACGGAGGCGACCCCCTCGGCCTCGCTGCGATCGAGCATCCGGTCAGACAGCTCTCGGAGCTTCGCGGCGTGCCTCCATCGGCAGCCCGAGCATCTCGGCGATCACCATCATCGGAAGGTAGGCGGAGAACTCGGGCACGACGTCGATCGTCCCGCGCTCGCGCGCCTCGTCGAGCACGCCACCGGCGATGGCGCGCACGTGGGACTCGAGCTGGCCGATGGCCCGCGGGGTGAACAGCCGCGAGATGATCTTCCGCTGCCAGGTATGGACCGGCGGATCCTGGGCAATCAGGACGTCCGCATCGCCTTCGAAGGTCTCGATCGACGGGCCATGGTTCGAGAGGAACGTTCCCGGGTCCAGATGTGCCTGCAGGACGTCGGCGAAGCGCGAGATGGCGTAGAACCCGATTTCGGGGTTGTGGTACACGGGTGCCTCGTCGCGCAGCCAGCGATAGACCGGGTACGGGTTCGTCTGCGTCTCTCGGGCGAACGGGTTGTACTCCACTGCATCCCCCTCAACGGTGGCGGTTCAGCGAGACGCTAGTTCAGCCCCATCCCGGCCGCAGGCCCCGGGCGCTCCAGCTCATCTGACGGCGCGCCGGCCCGACGGCGGGCGGCAACCGCGCTGAGATCGCCTCTCGGGCGGGCAGACCGACTCTTGCTCACGGGGTTTCGACGACGCGATGCTCTCCGTCCAGGTGGGCGACGACTTGGGGAAGGTCCAGGATGGTGCGGATGCCGGGTTCCGCGGCCACGACGTAGGGGATGGCGTTCACCGGTCGGTGCGCCGTCAAGCCTGGTGACATGGCCGGGTACTCCTCCTCCGATACCGGGAAACGGATGCTGATGTCGAGCGGGGTGTCCCCTTCGAGCAGGACGCGCCAGCCCGTCTCTCGCAGGTCCCACGCCGGGTCCAGGTCCGTGGTCATATACCAGTTGGCCCTGAAGCGCAGCAGCTGCCGGCCGTTGCTCATGCAGGCCACGGTCATTCTCTGGGCCGCCACCGTGCCGGCCTCGATGACCCCTGCCGCGATCTCCACCCGGTTGCGGGCGACGGCCATCTCACCCGTCGACTCGACCGAATCGATGGGCACGCCGATGGCGTCGGCCACCACCTGCAGGGAAGGGCCGAAGGAACGGGCCGCGTGGGCCGAGAGGCCGACATTGAACGGACCCGGCTCCCTGCCGAAGCCGAGCAGGTCGAAGATCATTTCCGGCGAGTTCCTCGACGACATGTCGGCGAACTCGTCGATCGTCAGGCGGTCGAGGCGGCGCTGAATGGACAGCAGCACCAGCGGGAGGGCCTCGCTGATGAATCCGGGGCTTATCCCGGTGCTGTGCAGCGACGTGCCCCCGGAACGGCAGGCCGCTTCAATGCGGTCCCGGACCTCCGGGTCGACGCTGTCGGCCCGGTGGAACTCCATGCGGGTGGTCACGACGTTGGCCCCGGACGCCAACAACCGGCACAGCACGTCGATCTCGGCTTCGCTCGCCATGTACAGCACGCAGTCCGCTTTGAGGGCGAGGACGTCCTCAATGTCCCGCGTGGCGACCACCCCGGTCGGCCCCACCCCGCACAGCTCACCCGCGTCCCGGCCGACCTTGGCGTCCGAGTACACGTACAGCCCGACAAGCTCCAGCTGCGGGTGCTCGATCACCGCCCGCAACGAGCGCAGCCCGATGTTGCCGGTCGCCCACTGCACGACCCGGTACCGATCGCTTGCCATCTGACCCCTCCCCTTCGACGCTACGGCGGGTCAGCGGTAGTCCGCCCCCCGGCCCAGGGTAGCCGGGCTCCGACCCCCGGTCGACGGCCCCGGCCGTTCCCACGAGCCGCTATCCAACTAGCGTCAGGGAGATGGACGCTCGGTGGACCAGGGAGATGAAACGGATCAGGGATGCGAAGAAGTTGCATGCGACACTCCCCATCGTCGCCACGCTCGGCGGCGTCCAGAGGTACCGGCGCCTGGTCAGCGATCCGCAACAGGTGAGGAGATGGACGCGCCGCGGAGCGATCGTGCCGACCATGCTGGTCGCCTACTTTTCCTGGGGCCAGGCGGTCAGACGCCACCAGGGGGCCACGGGCGAGAACCCTCCACCGCACCTCACGCCCGTCGGGCGGGACCGTCATGGTCGACGGGCTCGGCTGCTGGGCCTGGTGCGTCCCATCTGGGCGTGCGTCTTGGTGGAGCTGCTGATCGGCAAACGAGAGAAGATCTCTCACCGGCGGGCCATCCTGCTCGCTCTCGAACCCGCGGTCTATGTGGCCGTCGCGCAAACGCTCAAGAGTAGAGAGTCGACTGCTCTCTCGAGGTGGTCGGTGCCCTCGAACCCACGAAGCGACGAGGGGGGTCCGCGCAGCGGGAGCGCTCACGGCGGCTAACAGCAGCTAACGGGCTCACGGCGGCTAACGGCGTGGTGCGAGATAGAGTCGGCGGATGCAGGGTTCGGTTACCGTCCATATGGCCGCACCACCAGAGCGCGTGTGGTCGCTGGTGAGCGACGTCACCAATACGGGGAAGTTCAGTCCCGAGACGTTCGAGGCCGAGTGGTTGGATGGGGCGACCGGTCCAGCAGTCGGCACGCGCTTCCGAGGGCACGTCCGTCGGAACGGGAAGCACTGGCTCGTCTACTGGACAACGTGCACGATCACCACGTGCGAACCGGGACGCGAGTTCGTGTTTCAACCGGAGCTTCCCGGCGGAAAGCCGGTTATCGAGTGGAGCTACCACCTTGAGCCCAGCGGCGACGGGACCGACGTGACGGAGTCGTTCAGACTCTTGGACTACTTCGGGAGCCGTATCTATTCGAAGATCGCGGGCGAGGCGCGCACGCGAACCAACGTCAGAAACATGCGGGCGACGCTGGACCGCATTAAGGCGGTCGCCGAGGCCCCTTCCGACCCAGCCTCCTGACCCGCTGATCCTCCCGGCGCTTGGCGGCCTTGCCCAACATCCCTATGAACCGACTCTGCCTCTCCGCGTACTTCCGGACGGGATCGTCGCTGGGAAAGTCCCTGACGATCTCCCCGTAGACGGTCTCGAAGAGCTCTGCCGCCTCGGCCGCGCGCTTCAATCGAATGAGGGCGTTGACCATGTTCAGCTGAACCTCAATGATCGTCCGCCGATCGACCTGCTGCTCGACGAACCCATCGACCACGATCTGGCCCAGCTCGTAGGCCAGGTTGAAGTGCTCCAGATTGTGGTTGACGACCGCCAGGTCGGCCAGTGACCGGAGGAAGGCGATGTCCTCTGCTCCCACCGCCCGCCGCCGCGAGTCGACGACCCTCTCTCGTAGCGCCAGCTCTGCGTCGTAGCGTTCCAGCTTGCGGAGCGAGTTGGCCAGATTGATGGCGGCCCGGGTCGCATACTCGCTGTCCGGCCCGTACTGTCGCTCGGCCGACTGCAGAACTCGTTCCTGCACTTCGCACGCCGAGAAGTAGTCCCCCATCCTCCCCAGCACCAGACCGAGCTCGAACTCCGTCCGCGTCGTGTCGACATGATCATCGCCGAGCAGCCGCCGCTGTGCCCCGAGCACATCCACCAGGATCGATCGCGCCGTTGGAGTATCCCCCGCGTCGCGGTGGGCGCGGGCCAGCCGCATCATTGCCTCGAAGGTTTCGGGATGATCGTCACCGTAAAACACACGTGTAGCGGCCAGGTCGTCGCTGGCTTGTTGGACGGATGGCGATGCGGACCGGTCCTCCACGGCCCTCAGAGTAGCGGTCGCCCTACCGCCGCCCTGGCCCGTTCGGCACCCACATCCAACGCGGGGGTCAACCCTCGCCCAGCACCTGGACAAGAGGTCTTTTGGCCCTTACCTCTCGGCACCCATGCGGTCAAGATGGTGAACAATGGCGAACGAACCCGATGGTGAACCGCTTGCGCCGCCGGCCGTGACGGCTGCCGTGGCGCCCGGGCCGAATCCGAGACGACGCCGCCTGGCCTGGTCGCCGCTGGCGCTCCTGGTTGCCGGAACCGCCGGCGCCGCCGTCATCGGGGTGGCGACGGGAGGTCCCGTCGTGCCCGGTGCGGGAATGGTCCCGGCCGACTTCGTCGTCTCGTCGACCCAGGAGACCTTGGCTCAGCACACCGCCGATCTGGTCGTCAGCGGCAAGATCTCCGGGGCGGGAACCGACCTTTCGATCACGGGCACGGGCCAGGTCGACTTCGCCTCGAACTCGCTCACGGCCAATCTCTCCATGGAGGCGTCGGGCACCTCGGTGGCCTCGCGGGAAGTGGTGGCGGGCGGGAACGTCTACGTGGATCTGACCATGAACGGGATCGGCATGTCACAGCTGACGGGCGGTGCCGACTGGGTCTCGATCCCGATACCCGACCAGAACGCCTCCAGCGCCTTCGGGGCCGGCAGTGTCAACCCGCTCGGCAAAATACAGTTCCTGGAGAAGAAAGGGGCGACCGTCGTCCCCCTGGGCACGTCGGTCATAGACGGGGACGTAGTCTCCGGATACTCCGTCACGCCCTCGCGAGCGGAGGAGTCGGGGATCATTCAGCAGGAGATCAACTCCGGCGAGATCCCCGCCTCCGATCAGCAACAGCTCCTCGACGGCCTCAACCAGCTGGGCGCCCTCACGTGCAACGTGTGGTTCGACTCGTCGGGGCTTCTCCGGCGCGAAACGGTGTCCATCGGGGCCGGCTCGAGTGGGGTGAGCGGCCAGGTGACATTCACCTACCTGAACTACGGGGTCCCGGTGAGCATTGAGGCTCCGCCTGCCTCGGACGTGATCAGCTTCAGCCAGTTCACCGCCGACCTGCAGTCGCTGCAGGACACGGCGGACTGACGGCCCGGTTGGCGCCGCGGGCCCGGGCGGAGCGCCCCCTACCCTCTCGGCGCTCTTCTCCCTCTATTTGAGGGGGGTCGCACGCTATTTTAGGAGGGGGTCGCGCGGCAGGCCGAGGATGCGCTCGGCGATCTGGTTGCGGGTGATCTCCGATGACCCGCCGGCGATCGACATCGCTCGCGTCATCATGGCGAAGCGGGCGGCGAAGCGCCCCTCGCCGGTCAGGAACGCCAGGTCCTGGCCGACGAGATCGGCTTGCAGGGCGGCGCGGGTGTGCCCGGTCTCGGCGAGCACGAGCTTGGTCACGTTGCCTTCTGGCCCGGGTCCCGCCCCGATGACGGCACGCTGCGCCCGGCGCACGTTGAGGGCTTTCAGCGCGTGCTCCTTGGTGAGCACGGAGCCGACCCGGGCCGCCGCGCCCGGGACGCGATCACCGTGGCGGCGCAAAAGATCGAGCAGGCTCGCGCTGACCAGCAGCGTCGCAGCCCCGCCGCCGATGGAGACACGCTCGTTGCCCAGGGTCGACCGGGCCACTGTCCATCCATCGTTCGGAGTTCCCACCACGTCCTCGTCGGGGACGAAAACGTCGTTGAAGAAGACCTCGTTGAAGTCGGCGTCGCCGGTGATCTGGCGCAACGGCCGCACCTCGACGCCGGGGCCGTGCATGTCGATGACCATGGTGGTGATGCCCGCGTGCTTGGGCGCATCGGGATCGGTGCGCACGGTGGCCAGGCCGAGATCGGAGAGATGGGCGTCCGAGGTCCAGACCTTCTGCCCGTTGACCAGCCATCCGCCGTCGACCCGCACTCCCCTGGTCTTGACCGCAGCCGCATCGGATCCGGCGTCGGGCTCGCTGAAGAGCTGGCACCACACCAGCTCGCCCATCAACGTCTTGGGCACCCAGCGCGCCACTTGGTCGGGCGTGGCGTACTGGTTGACCGTCATGATCACCCAGGCTGTGATGCCGAACCCGGGTGTCTCGACGCCGGCCGCCCGCAGCTCCTCGTCGATCAACAGCTGCTCGACCGCTCCGGCCTCTCGCCCGAACGGCTTCGGCCAGTGCGGCACCATCAGGCCCGAGTCCAAGAAGGCCCGACGCTGCTCGGTGCCGCGCAGCGTGGCCAACCGTTCGGCCTCGGCCCGCACCTCGGCGCGGATCCCGACCGCTTCGGGGGGCAGCTCCAGGGTCACCTCGTGCGTCGTCCCCTGGGCGGTCAGGGTCGTCACGTCCTCGGGGTCCCTCGGCGTGCCCAGCACGGCGTTGAGCACCAGGGCGCGCCGCAGATAGAGATGCGCGTCGTGCTCCCAGGTGAAGCCGATGCCCCCGTGCACCTGAATGTTCATCTGGGCGTTGTGCTCGTATGGCTGGAAGGCCAGGGTGGCCGCCATGGCCGCAACCAGGAAGAACTCGTCGGTCGCATCGCTGGCGGCGCGGGCGGCGTCCCAGACCACGGCCGTGGCCAGCTCCGCCGCCACCAGCATGTCGGCGCAGTGGTGCTTGATGGCCTGGAAGGTGCCGATGGTCCGGCCGAACTGGACACGCTCCTTGGCGTAGGCCACGGCATGCTCCACGCACGCCGTGGCGCCGCCGACCGCTTCGGCGGCGCCGAGCGTGCGGGCGAGGGCGACGGCCCGGACCGCGCCCCCGACGATGACGTCGCCCGGCTCGACGACGACTCCATCGGCGTGGACGCTGACGGAGCGTCGCGTCGGATCGAGGTTGGCCGGGTGGGCCAGGGTCAGCCCGGGCGCACCGGATGGCACGGCCACGACGTCGTCGCCCACCCGCAGAAGAATGAGGCCGGCCGCATTCCCCCCCAGGACGGTGCCGCCGTCGCCCCGCAGGGTCGAGGTCCCCCGGTCCAGCGTGAGGTCGGGCGTGCCCAGCCCGAACGCGGCGGTCCTCGAACCATCGGCCAGCCCGGGCAAGAGGCGCGCCCGCTGCTCGTCCGAGCCGCACTGGTCGATGATGGACGACGCCGTCACCGTCGGGAGGAACGGCCCGGGAGCCACCTGGCGGCCCAGCTCCTCGAGCACGACGACCAGCTCGGGGAGGCCGGCACCGGAGCCGCCGAACTCCTCGGGCAGGTGCACGCCGAGCCAGCCCAGCTCGGCCATCTCGTTCCAGTAGCCGGGGAGACCCTCCTCGTCGGCCTCGAGGAGGGCCCGTGCCGCCTGGAGTGCCTTATGGGACGTGAGGACCCCCCGCACCGTGGAGGCCAGCTCCCGGTGCTCGTCGGTGATGGCTATCGGCATCTGACGCCCCCTAATCGATGGACCTTCGCGAGGTTAGAGCGGAAGGTCGGCCGTCCCCAAGTCGACCGCCCACCACGGCGTCCGCCTCAATCTCCACTTTCCAACGCGGGTCCAGCAACCCCGCCACCACGACCATGGTCGCGGCCGGGCGGGCGCGGGCGAAGAGCTCGCCGTGCACCCGCGAGACTGCATCGGCCACGTCCGCGGATGCGAGATACATCCGGGTGCGGACCACGTCGTCGGCCGAGGCGCCCACCTCGTCCAGAGCGGCGATGATGATGTCGAAGCATCGCCGCGCCTGAACCCCGGCGTCATCGGCGCACGATCCGTCGGGCCACACCGGGCCGGTCCCCGAGACCCAGATCCGGTCCCCCAGGCGCACGGCGCGGCTGAAGCCGATGGTCGGCTCGAACGGAGAGCCCGACGTGACGTGAAGGCGTTCGGTCATCGGTGGCCGCGATGTGCGCCCGACGACGCATGGCAGGGGCCGGTGTGGCGGCGGGACACCGGCTAGACGAGGTGGTGCAGCATCTCTATGCGACGGGCCAGGTTCACGGCGTGGTCCCCCAAGCGCTCGTAGAAGCGGGCCAGGAGCGTCACCTGGGCGCCGACGGCCGTCGGCATCGACTCCCCGGCGATCTCCTTGGTCAGCCGATCGTGGAGGATGTCGATCTCCTCGTCGGCCTCTTCGAGCGCAGCCGCCTGCGCCGCGCTGTCGCCGTAGGCGTCGGCGGCGTCGTGCCACATTTCGAGCGCCACCTCGGCCATGCGCTGAATGATGCCCCGGCTCAGCGGACTCATCTTGGAACCGACGTTGGTCACGGCGCGCTGCGCGATGTGCTCGGCCAGATCACCCGAACGTTCGAGCTCGGGCACGATCAACAACACCCCGACCAGTTGACGCAGCGTCGTGCTCGACAGCGTCTGCCCGTCAATCTGCTTCCATACGAGGAGCTCGACTTCCGCCGTCAGGTCGTCGACCGACTGGTCGCTCACGATCACGGCCAGACCCGTCGCCGAATCGCTGCTCAACAGCGCGTGCGTCGCCGCCGCCAGAGCCTCGGAGACGAGGGCGAAGAGCTGGTTCATGCGTGAGTCGACCTCGAGGATGTCTGTAGGGCCGAGCTTCATCTCCGGCCCACGATACCCGCGCCTCACCTAGTGTTCGCTTCGTGACGAGCACAGCCGACACCCAGCTGCTGGAGCTGGAGGTGGGCGGCATCGCCGGGGGTGGCGGGTGCGTGGCGCACGCCCCCGACGGCCGGGTCGTCTTCGTGCGCCACTCGCTGCCCGGGGAGCGGGTGGTCGCAAGGGTCACCTCGACCAGGTCCTCGTTCATCCGTGCCGATGCCACCGAAATCCTCCGGGCCTCCCCGGACCGCGTCGACCCACCCTGCCCGCATGCCGGTCCCGGGCGCTGTGGCGGCTGCGACTTCCAGCACGTAGAGCTGGGGGCCCAGCGCCGGCTCAAGGCATCCCGTGTGGCCGAGCAGCTCCAGCGGGTGGCCGGCGTCGCCCAGGAGGTGGGCGTAGAGCCGGTACCCGGTGACCAGGGTGGTCTGGGCTGGCGGACCCGACTCCGCCTGGGCGTCGATCCCTCCGGACGGCTCGGGTTCCGCCGGCACCGCTCCCACCAGCTGGAGCAGGTCGCGCGCTGCCCGATCGCCTGCGCGCTGGTCGCGGAAACCGGCGCACTCGACGCCCGGTGGCCTGGGTTCGAGGAGCTGGAGATCGCGGTGGCACCGGACAGCGGCGAGTCCCTGGTGTCTGTCTCGAGCCCGAGGCCCACACCGCGGCGGCGGCGGGCAGTGCCACCGGTCGCGGCCCGCCTGGTGGTCGACGGCCGCCCCCAGCAGAGGTCCGGTGCCGTGCACACCACCGTCGCGACCGTCCCCTACCGCGTGTCGGCGGGTGTCTTCTGGCAGGCACACGTCGGCGCGGCCGAGGCGCTGGCCGAGGCGGTGCGCGGCGCCCTGGGCGCGGGACGGGGCGACGCCGTGGTGGACCTGTACGCCGGTGCCGGCCTCTTCTCGGTGCTACTGGCCGACGACGTGGGCCCGGGCGGATCGGTGCTGGCGGTGGAGCGCGATCGTCGAGCCTGCGCCGACGCCGCGTACAACGGCCGGGCGCGCGCCCAACTGCGCGTGCAGAGGGCGTCCATCACCCCTTATCTGGTCGAGCAGGGCATCGGCACACCCGATCTGCTGGTGCTCGACCCGGCCCGCGAGGGAGCCGGTCGAGCGGTCATGGCCGCACTGGACCGTCACGCCACCACCTTGCGACGCGTGGTCTACGTCTCGTGCGATGCCTCGTCGTTCAGCCGGGACGCTGGCGTCCTGCTCCATTCCGGCTGGACCCTCGCATCCCTGCGAGCCTTCGACATCTTCCCGATGACCGAGCACGTCGAGTTGGTGGCGTGTCTCCAACCACCGTTGCTCTAGGCGTGACCGCCGAGCTCGTGCTCGAGATGGCCGATGGCTTCCAGCTGCAGCGTCGAATGCGCCACGTCGAAGTGCCCAGCGAGACAGCCCTGGAGGCGATCGAGAACGCGGCCGACGTCGCCCCGGCGGATGCAGTCATCGGTCACCACGACGTGGGCGGTCAGTATGGGCAGCGAGGAGGTGAGCGTCCACACGTGCAGGTCGTGCACCGAGGCCACGTCGTGGAGTTCGAGAAGATGCTGGCGCACCTCCTCGAGGTCGATGTCCTCGGGCGTGGCCTCCAGGAGGATGCGCAGCGCCGGACGCAGCAGTTGCACGGCGGCCATCAGCATGAGCGCCACGACGACCAGCGAGGCGATGGAGTCCGCCCGGTTGAAGCCGGTGGCCACTATGACGATCCCGGCCACAACGGTGCCGATGAAGCCGTACAGGTCGGTGACGACGTGGCGATAGGCCCCCTCAATGTTGAGGGAACGACGGTTGGCCTTTGACAGCGTCATGGTGGCCACCACGTTGACGGCCACGCCCACCGCGGCCACCGCGATCATCGTGCCACCGTGGACGGCGACCGGGTGCACCAGCCGCTCGACCGCCTCGCTGGCGATGAGCACCGAGACGACGAGCAACGTGATGGCATTGCACAGGGCGGCCAGGATTTCGGCGCGCTTCATGCCGAAGGTGTGCGATCCGGTCTCGGGTCGCTGGGCCAGGCGCAGCGCCACCAACGACCCGCCGATGGCCCCGATGTCGGCCAGCATGTGCCCGGCGTCGGCCAGCAACGCCAAGGAGTGCGAGAGGATGGCCGTCACCACCTCGAAGGCCATGAAGGCGGCCAGCACTACCAGGGTGACGGTCAGGTAGGTCCGATCGGACCCCGGCCGGAGGGGCTGGGCGTGGTCGTGGTCGTGGTCGTGGTGCTCTTCAGGACTGCGTGGCACGTGACCGTCCCGTCGTCCTCGGCGATGCCTCCCCATCCGCTCCCGCCCCGCGCGTCACATGGTCGGCATGGGACAGCACCTGCTCCACCAGCCGCCGCACGTGCGTGTCGTCGGCCACGTAGTAGATCCGCGTGCCGTCCCGGCGGGTTCGGACCAGGCGGGCCAACCGGAGCTTGGCCAGATGCTGTGACACCCCGGCCGCCTGTGCCCCGACGAGCTCGGCCAGCTCGTTCACCGAGTGCTCGCCGTCGAGCAACGCCCAGATGATGCGCAGCCGGGTCTCGTCGCCCAGGAGCTTCAGCATCCCCACAGCGGAGCGGAACTCGTCTTCGGTCGGAACTACCTCTATCTGCGTAGTCACGTAGGTATGATAGCAAGATCGCCGCGGAACGGGGGACGGGAAGCGCCGGAGCGATCGGGGCGTTGTACCAGAGGTGATCCCTCTTTCCGTGCTGGACCTCGCCACGGTGGGCACCGGCTCCACCCCGGCACGGGCGCTGGCCGAGACGATAAACACCGCTGGCGCAGTGGAGCGTCTGGGCTACAGCCGGCTCTGGGTAGCAGAGCACCACGGCATGCCCGCCGTGGCCAGCTCCGCCCCGGCTGTGCTCATCGCGCACCTGGCCAACGCCACCTCGACGCTGCGGGTGGGGTCCGGTGGCGTGATGCTCCCCAACCACTCCCCTCTCGTCGTGGCCGAACAGTTCGGAACGCTCGAAGCCCTCCACCCGGGGCGGATCGACCTTGGCTTGGGCCGCGCCCCGGGCACCGACCAGGTCACCATGCGGGCGCTCCGCCGCACCAGGGATCTCGGCGGCGCCGACAGGTTCCCCGACGACGTCGTGGAGCTGATCAGCTACCTCCTGCCCGCCGAGGGTCCCCCGGGCCACCCCTCGGCCATCCCTGGGAGCGGCTATCTCCCCGAGGTGTGGCTGCTCGGTTCGTCCCTCTACAGCGCCCAGCTGGCGGGGATGCTCGGCTTGCCGTTCTCCTTCGCCTACCACTTCGCGCCCAAGCTGTTGGACGCCGCTCTGGAGACCTACCGGTCGAACTTCCGCCCCTCCATCCTGCACGGCGAGCCCCGCACCATGGTGGCCGTCACGGTGCTGTGTGCGCCGACCGACGAGGAGGCCCGCTGGTTGTCCGGCTCGTCGGCGCTGAGCACCCTGCAGCTGCGTTCGGGACGACTGGGCCTTCTCCCCTCGCCCGAGGACGCCGAGTCCTATCCCTTCACCCCCGAAGAGAGGTCGATCGTCGAGGAGGCAATGGCCAGCCACCTGATCGGCGAGCCGGAGGCCGTGCGCCAGGGGCTGGTCCAGCTGGAGCGCCGGACCGAGGCGGACGAGCTGATGATCTCCACCCGTGTCCACTCCTACGAGGCTCGGCTCCGGTCCCTGGCCTTGGTCGCCGGGAGCTGGGGATTGAGACGCGGACCGGGGGCCTAGTAGCTATACGTCCAGGTCGGCCCAACCGGTGGCCCGGACCACGCCCCGGCTCAGCTGCGCAACAAACGACCCGGAGCGACTCCGGCCACTTCCACCCCGTCGCGGCGCGTGGCCGTCCCGTTCACCCACATGTGATGCATGCCGGTGCTGCGAACCAGCAGACGGTCTGCGCCCCCCGGTTGATCGAAGACTCGGTCGACGGGTGTGGTCCCGACGGTGCTCGGGTCGAACGCCACCAAGTCCGCAAAGTACCCCTCGCGGACCAGGCCACGGTCGGCAATCCGGAAGGCGTGGTGCGGCTGGCCCGTCAAGCGCCAGACCGCGTCCTCGAGCGAGAGTGCCTTGCGCTCGCGGACCCAGTGGCCGAGTAGGTGCGTCGAGTAGCACGCGTCACAGAGCTGGCTGGCGTGAGCCCCCGCGTCCGAGAGGCCGAGAAGGGTGCGCTTGTCAGCGAGAAGGTCGCCGATCTCGTCGTCACCGTCGTTGTCCATCACCACGCGGAACCGGGTTGCCAGGTCGTCGGTGAGCGCAAGGTCGAGCATCAGGTCGAACGGGTTGGTCCCGCGCGCCTCGGCCACCTCTTCGAGCTTCCTGCCGAGAAGATCCCGATGAGCCGTCGTCTCGTCCACGTCGATCTTCGACCAGCGATTTCCCCACGCCTCGAGCGTCGCCGGACGCGCACGGTCGCGCCATGCCGGGTCCTGGTAGATGCCGCGGCGCTCGTCTCTCGGCAGGGCCAGGACCTCCTTCCACTCGTCAATCTCTCCGAGCGGCGTCGGGTCGGCCAGGCTCATTTGCATCACGATCGGGCGGCAGGCGATCTGCGGGTAGACCTCGCCCGGCAGGCCGGCGCCGCGCTCGACCGTCCGCAGCGCCGCGCCAGGCTTGTCCGCCCGAGCGACGAGCGCCGTCCACGTCACCGGCACTCCGAACCTGACCGCCATTTCGGAGAACTGGTCGACGAACAGCCCCGGACCGATGGAGACCTCAACGACACCCTTCCCGAGCTCTCCCAGGACCGACGTGAGTGCGTACACCTCCTCCACATCGGCGAAGCGGCTCGGCACCGGTCGGCCGAACGCCCCCTGATGATTTGGTTGGCGCGAGGTCGAGAACCCGATCGCACCATGCTGCATGGCCTCCGCTAGGACCGTGCGCATCGTCGACACCTCCGCCGGCGTCGCGGCGCGCTCCTCGGGTCCGACGACGAACAGGCGCAAGGTGGAGTGTCCGACGAACGCTCCGACGTTGATCCGCTTGCGCCGTTCATCAATGGCGGTCAGGTACTCGGGGAAGGTCTCGAAGCACCAGTCGATGCCCTCGTTGAGGGCGTCCATCGACATGCCCTCGACGTTCTCGAACGTGCGCACGATGAGGTCGCGGTGCTCCGGACGGGTGGGGGCCATGCCGAAGCCGCAGTTGCCCATGACGACGCTGCTCACCCCGTGCCAGCTCGAAGGGGTCAGGTCGCCGTCCCAGAGGATCTGGGCGTCGTAGTGGGTGTGGACGTCGATGAACCCGGGAGCCAAGGTGAGGCCGTCGAGATCGATCACCTCGGTGCGGTCGGTGGGCGTCAACCGGCCCGCAGCATCGACACCGGTGATGCGCTCACCGTCGACCGCCACGTCGGCGGGCCGGGGGGTCGCGCCGGTGCCGTCAACAAGTGAGGCTCCCCGCAGAAGAAGATCCATGACCCTCCAGTTCCATCGTGGGCTCCCCAAGGTAGCAAATACTCGCTCACATCCGCAACGCCGTGGGCGGGTCCGCAGTGCAGATCACGAGCGCCTTGGACCGGGGCCAGACCAGGCCCAGGGGGCAGGAGCCGTCTCGGGGGCTACGACAGCTCGAACCCCTTGTAACCGGCCGTCGCCACCTCTTCACAGATCTGCCGGTACCGGTCCAACCCGCCGACGTACGGCATGAAGACCCGCGGCTTGCCGACGATGTTGGCCCCGAGGTACCAGGAGCTCGCCTTCATGTACAAGGTGCGCGCCGCCACCTCGTTGGCGGTGGCCACCCAGGCCGACTGGGCCTCGCCGCTCGGCTCAATCCGGTTGCACCCCTCGGCCCGCATGCGAATCACACACTCGGCCACCCAGTCGACGTGCTGTTCGATCGCGCTCACCATGTTGGTGAGCACCGAGGGACTCCCCGGGCCGGTGATGATGAACATGTTCGGGAATCCGCCGACCATCACGCCCAGATACGTCGCGGGTCCCTCGGCCCATGCCTCCGCCAGTCGTAGCCCGTCGCGACCGACGATGTCGATGCGCAACAGGGTGCCGGTAAGAGCGTCGAATCCCGTGGCGAAGATGACGCTGTCGAGCTCATAGTCCGCCCTCGCGGTGCGAAGCCCCGACGCATAGAGGCCTACGAGAGGCTCGGCCCGCAGATCGACGAGGGTTACGTTGCTCCGGTTGAACGTCTCGTAGTACGCCGTGTCCTTGCAGACGCGCTTGGCCCCGAACGGGTAGTCCTTCGGGCAGAGCAGTTCGGCGACGTGCGGATCGTCGACGACCTCCCGGATCTTGGACCGCATGAACTCGGACACCACGCTGTTCGTGGTCTCGTCCACGAGGAGATCCGTGAACGTGACCTGCATGGCGTTGCCGCCGAGCTCCCATGACCGCTCGAGCATCGCCACCCGCTCGTGCTCGTCGACATCGGAGACCCCGACGGTGGGGCGGGCCGAAGGAAGGCCTCCCGGCGAGCGCCGTGCTGCGGCGCGCCTCTGGGGATAGTGCGCCTTGACGTCCGCCTCGACCACCGGGTCAAGCGGGCCGTCGCGGGCGGGAAGGCTGAAATTCGGGGTCCGCTGGTACACATAGACGTGATCCGCCTGGGCCGCCACCTCGGGGATCACCTGTATGCCCGAGGAACCCGTTCCGATGACCCCGACACGTTGCCCGCCGAAGTCGACCGGGCCGGGCCAGGTGCCCGTGTGGTAGATCCGGCCGCGATAGTCCGCTGCCCCGGGAAGGTCGGGCGTCTGGGCGCTGGACAGGCAGCCCGTCGCCATGACGCAGAACTGCGCCGAGACGGCCTCCCCCCGGTCGGTCCGTAGGTTCCACCGGGACGTGTCGTCGTCGAACGCGAGTGCCACCACCCGCGTGTCGAACTGGATGTCCCGCCGGAGGTCGAAGCGCTCCGCGACATGGCGCAGGTACTCCAGGATCTCCGGCTGGGTGGCGTAGCGCGACGTCCAGTGCCACTCCTGCTCGAGCTCCGGCGAGAACGAGTAGCTGTAGTCGACGCTCTCCACATCGCATCGGGCACCGGGATACCGGTTCCAGTACCACGTCCCGCCGACGTCCGGTGCCGCCTCGAACACCCGTGCCGAGAAGCCCTCTGACCGGAACCGGTGGAGCGCGTAGAGACCACCGAAGCCCGCACCGACGATGACGACGTCGAACTCGTTCCTACTCTCTGTCACGACCAAACTCCATAGCTACGGGACAAGGCGTCTCGCCCGCCCGCCAATCGTAGGTCGGGCTCCCGATCGCACACTCCGATCGCACGCTGGGATCGCACATTGGGATGGAGCCCAGCGATCGCCCCGGGGCCTCACTTAGGATCCGCGTTTTGATCCATTCGATAATCTATTCGGCGGGTCCGACACCGTCAAGCGGTACGCTTCGGGGCATGCGAACGATCGTCGTGACGGGCAGCGGGTCTGGTCTGGGAGCGGCGACCAAGCGGCGACTGAGTCAAGCGGGCGACCGGGTGATCGGGGTGGACATCGAAAATGCCGACGTCCTCGCCGACCTCGGCACGGCCGATGGACGGGACCGGGCGATCGACGAGGTGCGGCGGCGCGGCGACGGGGCGATCGATGGGTTGGTCACCTTCGCCGGCGTAGGAGGCACGGCGGACCGGTCAGGTGCACTCCTCGTGTCGATCAACTACTTCGGCACCATCGTGCTGGCCGACGGCCTGCGGGACCTTCTGGCCAACAACGGCCGATCCGCAGCCGTGCTGATCTCCTCCAACACGACCACCACCATTCCGGGGATCGACGACTCGCTCGTGCAGGCATGCTTGGCCGGCGACGAAGAACACGCTCGGGCGATCGGTGAGTCGATCGGGTCGCTCGCCGCCTACCCGGCGACCAAGACGGCCATTGTCCGGTGGATGCGTCACCACGCGGTCCAGGCGGAATGGATCGGCAGCGGGATCACACTCAACGCCGTCGCCCCCGGCCTGATCGATACGCCGCTCACGGAGGAGAGCCGACGCGACCCCCTGAAGGGCCCGGCGTTCCACAAGTTCCCCATCCCCGTCGGGCGCCTCGGGCAGCCCGACGAGGTGGCCGCGCTGGTTGCCTTCATGCTGGGGCCAGATGCCCGATTCATCTGCGGATCGCTGGTCTTCTGTGACGGCGGGAGCGACGCGTTGCTCCGACCCGATGACTGGCCCACGGCTGCGTCCGTGTCCTTCCTCGAGCGCACGTAGGGACACGGCGATCGCTGCTGCCGGCCGTGCCAGGCGTGCCAGGCGTGCCAGGCGTGCCAGGAACAGCCGAGACGTAAGGAGGATAGGGCGTTCATGCAGTTCGGCCTCTTGACGCCGGTGCTTTCCCTCAGTCCGGGGAAGTACTCCCCTTGGGAGCTGGACGGGACCATTGAGGACGTGGCGAAGATCGCGGCGACCGCAGAGGGCCTGGGATACGACTACCTCACATGCAGCGAGCATGTGGCCATTCCCGTCGACCATGAGGGCGGATTCGGGGGCGGTCAAAACCCGGGCGCACGCTACTGGGATCCCCTCCCGACGTTCGCGTACCTTGCCGCTGGGACCCGGCGCATCCGCTTTACGACGCTCGTATTGGTACTCTCGTACCACCACCCCCTCTCTGTCGCCAAGCGCTACGGCTCGCTCGACCGGATCTGCAACGGCCGCCTCAATCTGGGAGTCGGGGTCGGGTACCTCAAACCGGAGTTCGAACTACTGGGCGTCCCGTTCGATGATCGCAACGCCCGAAGTGACGACGCCCTTCGGGCCATCCGGGCGTCCTTCGGCCGGACCACTCCGGAGTACGAGGGGACCTTCTTCCGGTTTTCCGGCATGGTCATCGATCCCTGCGGACTGCAAGAGGACGTCCCCCTGTGGGTCGGAGGGCGCACGCGCCGCTCTCTCCGCCGCGCCGTCGAACTGGGCGACGTGTGGTGCCCGTTCGCTCTCTCCGATGAGCAGTTGCGCAGTTGGCTCGACGAGGCCGCCAAGACGGACGCGTGGAACGCGCGTCGACGGCCTTTGGACGTGGCCGTAAGCACCACCGTCGACCCTCTCGCGCGCGCCGCTCGAGACGGCCGCTCGGGTCGCCGCGCTCCGCGAAGCCGGTGCCACGAGGTTGACACTGCGATTCGCGCACGACTCGTTCGCCCACTATGTCGAACAGCTCGAAGCGATGATGGAGCTGGCAACGGCGCGCGGGCTGGTGACGGAAGCTCCTCTGTGACACCTTCGGCACGGACTGGGACGTCCCGCTACCGTGGTGCCTCAGGGGCGGTGTTGGCGAAGAACCACCCTTCCTGCGTCCTCAGCGGGCATCGATCACGCGGACTCGAGCTTCGGACGAGCCCGGCCGCGGGCGGAACCCTTGAGGCTTGCGCTTCGGCCATCCGCCTTGACCGAGTAGGCGGACCCGGAGACCGTTGCCCGCCGGCGAGAGGTTCGGGCCGCAAGGGCCGCGTAGCTCGGGGGTCCGACCGGGTCGTGCCCATCGTCGACGATCCTCTGCAACTGCTGGAATTCGGCATTGGTGAGCACGCCGGGAAGGATTCGCAGGTCTTCGGTTCGAACGCGATCTTGTAGGACCACTCCCGCCATGTCCACCCGGTAGCCCCGGATGAGATCGCCAACGCGGTCGACGTCCCTTGTCTCGCACGCGTGGCAGAGCTCAGCGAAGTACGCCTTTCCCACGTCGGCTATCCGCCGGTTCGTAAACCACATGCTGCTCAAGAACACGTCCGTGTGGTGTACGGACTGCATGGCGAGCCGGTGCATCATCGGCGCACCCGCCGCCTGAAAGAGCTGCGCGTGGAAGCGTTGCGCGGGATCGACCATCTTGGCATGATCCTCGGGAAGCTTTATCGCTTCAATCTGTTGGAGCAGCGAGCGCAGCGCGTCCAGATCCTGCTGCGTCATGTTCCTCGCTCCGACTCGGCCCAGCGCGGCGTCGAGCACGAGGCGGGTGCACAGGACGTCTTCAATATGTGCGAGTGTCACATCAATGATGGTGGCTCCGCGTCGCCCGGACAGCTTGACGAAGCCCTCCGCCTCCAACCGTTCGAGGGCCAGGCGAACGGGGGTGCGGCTCGCACCCATGCCCTCTCCCCACTCATCGAGGTCGATCCGCTGCCCGGGCCGCAGACTCCCGCTCCTGATGTCGCGGCGGAGCGCCTCAACAAGGGCGTCGACAGCGCTGTTCTGTCTTCGAGGCGGCGGCATCGACTCGAGAAGTCTAGCTCTGCTGTTGAGGCTACTTGTCGAGGTGCTTACGCCGTAATGAACACCGAGCGTGCCACGTCGCCTTCCGCCATGGCGTCGAACGCCACCTGGACATCATCGAGCGTGAGTCTCTGGGAGACGAGCTCGTCGAGCTGGAGCAGGCCGTCCCGGTAGAGACCGACCAGCGTGGCGTATCCGGTCCGGAAATCGCCCATCCCCATGAGATTTCCCTTTATCGTCCGGCCGGCCCGGATGAGGTCGTTGACGTCGAAGGAAAGCTCCGGACTGCCGAGCCCGGTCAAGACCAGCGTGCCGCCTCTACGGGTCGAGGCCAGCGCATGGCGCGCCGTCTGCGCGGTCCCGACGAAGTCGAAGGCGAACGTCGTACCGAGCCCGCCGGTCAGATCCCGCACGTGCTGGACCTGGTCGCCGCTCCCTCCAAGCACGACATCAGTTGCCCCGAAGGACTTCGCCATGTCCAGCTTCCTCTGATTGACATCCACGGCGATGATCCGCTCGGCGCGGGCGATCCGACCGGCCTGTATCGCACTGAGCCCGAGCCCGCCGCATCCTATGACGGTCATGGAGTCCCCGGGCTGGACCTGGGCCACGTTGGCCACGGCGCCAAAGCCTGTGACGACCCCGCAGCCGAGGAGAGCCGCCGAGGCGAACGGCATGGCACTGTCGATCTTGACCGCCGAGAGGCGATGGACGACGGCCTCCTCGCTCCAACAGCCCAGTCCGGCCATCTGTCCCACCGGATCGCCCCCCATGGAGAGCGGCATGCTTCCGTCGGGCAAGGTGCCCGCCACCGTCTTTGGATAGGTGACGCACAACGTGGGCTTGCCACTCAGGCAGTAGGCACACCTACCGCACTGGGGGACGGTGCACAGGACGACATGATCGCCGACGTCGAACTCGTCGACGCCCGCGCCCACGCCGATCACCTCGCCCGCCCCCTCGTGACCGAGGACCAACGGCAGGTGCATGTTCGGTGCTCCGGCGTCGTAAACGTGCAGATCGGAATGGCACACGCCGGATGCGCCCATGCGGATCCGGATCTGTTCGGGGCCGGGTCCGGATAGGTCGAGGGTCTCCACTTCCAGTGGAACGCCCTTCCCGCGCATAACGATTGCTCGAGGCACTCAATTCCTCCCTTGGCTCTTCGGGGTCTTTCGTCGGCTCACTCACGGCAACGTCCCGACCGCTGCAGAACGGGCTCACACCCAAAACTCGTCGTATGCGTACTGATCGACGGGCACCGTCCAGCCACGCGCGATCTTGCCACCCTCGCAGTGCACGATGAACACGTTTTGCGCATCCAACGTCTTTCCGGGGCGAGAGGCAGTGACGTGTCCGACCACGATGGCTGCGTCGTCGTCACCGAAGCTCAGCTCCGGAGTCATGTGGAAGGTACCACCGCTACCCTGACGTACTCCGTTGAGGAGCGTCACGAGGCCCTCGACCCCCTCATAGCGCCCGGCGTAAGGAAACCGGCCCATGACCTCCCATTCGAAGCCGTCCGTCACGCACGCCCGTGCTTCATCCATCTCGCCCCTCATGACCGCGTCGGCCATGTCGTGCCAGAGCCTCGCGGCTCTTGAATCTGTCGCCACTCAAACCTCCTTCGGTGTTCCCGACGCTGCGCCCGTCCCGCGGGTGCGCAATGCACCTTCTACATCTTCGCGAGCTGCGGCCCGGAGGTCCGGTTTGACCACTTTCCCGACGGCGTTCAGGGGCAAGGCCTCGACGATGGCGACCCGTCGCGGCACTTTGTAGTTGGCCATCTCGTTGCGAGACCAGGCGATGACCTCGTCGCCCGTCGTCGAAGCCCCCGGTTTGAGCACGACGAAAGCCATCCCCACCTCGCCCATCCGCTCATCGGGAATACCGATCACTGCGACCATGGCGATGGCAGGGTGGCGCAGCAGGGCGGCCTCAATCTCTGCGGGGTACGCGTTGAAGCCACCGACGATGTACATGTCCTTCAGACGATCCGTGATGGCCAGGTATCCTGCGTCGTCCATGGTGCCGATGTCGCCGGTGTGCAACCAACCCTCGCCGTCAATGACCTCGGCGGTCTGTTCCGGCTCCTCGAAGTACCCCTTCATGACGTTGAAGCCACGTACGAGGACCTCGCCGGCGACGCCGGCCTCGACGTCCTTGCCAGCCCTGTCGACGATGCGTAGCTCTACGCCGTCGAGTGCCCGACCGACCGTATGTGAAATGATCTCGGGCGAATCATGGAAGCGAGACATCGTCGACACGCCCGTGGTCTCGGTGAGACCGTAGCCCGTCACCACTGTTTCGAAGAGCTCGGCCTGCATGCGCTTGACCAGGTCGACCGGAACCGAGGCCGCGCCGACGGCGGACAACCGAAGCGACCGCAGGTCGTAGCGGTCCCGTTCGGGATGGTCCAGAATCGAAGAGAACAGTGTCGGGGTGCCCGGGAGCATCGTGATCCGTTCCCGGCTCACCAGGTCGAGCAGGACGGGTATGTCCGCTACCGCTAGCGGGTAGGTAGTGGCGCCGACGAGAATCGCACCGATGAAGCCGGCCTTGTAGCCCGAAATATGGGAAAACGGGCTGACCAACAGATATCGATCCCCGGCTCGGAGCCCGACGCACGCCGCCCACGCTCGGGGGACGTTGACCGTCTGGGTATGCGTGGACATGACCCCTTTGGGTCGCCCCGTTGTCCCGGATGTGAAGATGATGTCGGACAGATCCTCATCGGTGACCACGGGTAGATCGTCGACGTCGGCGCTGTCCATGTACTCGTCCCAGGACGGCGAGCCGAACAGGACCGTCCGCTCCACGCCGGTGTCACGACCCTCGAGCAAGCTCACGTAGTCGAGCCCGAGGAAGCTCTCGACGGTGAACAGCAGCCGCGCCCCGGTTCGCCCGAGCACGTATGCGGCTTCGTCACCCTTGTAGCGGGTCGTCATGGGCACCACGACGCCGCCGGCGGCGTGCACCCCAAGGGCGGCCACGACCCACTCCCAACGGTTGGGAGCCCAGATCGCGGCGCGATCGCCCTTGCTGATTCCGGCCGCCACCGTGGCACCAGCGGCTCGCCTGACGGCCTGGCGCAGGCCGGCAAACGTCAGGCGGACATCGCCGTCAACGAGCGCCTCAACATCGGGCCACTTCTCCGCCGCCATCTCGAGGATGCGAATCGTGGTGTCATCCGTGCCCATTCCGCTTCCCTTCCTGGCGAGAGCTTCCGCGGCGAGCCGTCACGAGGGCGCACGTGCCAACGTTCTCGCCTCGTCGGTCGAACTGACGGTGCGAAGTTCACGTGGCCACGAGACGGAGCTCCCCTCAACTAGACCACCTCATCCGCCCCCACGCCAACCGCCATCCCGGCGGACACGGTTGGATTCTATAAATCCATCGTTGAGTCTATGGGTGGGTCAGCGAAAGGTCAACCGAGGCAGGGCCCCACTCGGCGGTCCTCAGCCGAAGGCGGCGCGAAGCGCCGCAGCGGCCTGCTCGAGCGCCACCTTGCCCGCATCGATGAAGGCATCCAGTCCGAAGAACCCGTGGATCTGGCCGTCGTAGCGCGCCAGCTCGACCGCGACCCCGACCTGCTTCAGCCGCCGCGCGTACGCCTCACCCTCGTCGCGCAGCGGGTCGAACTCCGCCGTGATGACAAAGGTGGGCGGCAGCTCCGCGAGATCCTCGTCGGCCGCGTAGAGCGGTGAGACCAGAGGATCCTTCGGATCGCCTTCGCCCAGGTACAGCTCGTAGAACCACTGCATGGAATCGGCCGTCAGCTGATAGCCCTCGCCGTTCTCCCCATAGGACGGGTGGCTCATCATCCCGTCGGTGACCGGATAGACGAGCAGCTGGAAGCAGAGCGGCGGGCCGCCGTTCCTCCTCGCCTGGAGCGCCGTCACCGTGGCCAGATTGCCGCCCGCACTGTCACCGCCCACGGCGACCCGATCGGGGTCGCCACCCAGCTCGCCGGCGTTGGCCGCCACCCACGAGACCGCGGCCAATGCATCGTCGACCCCGGCCGGATACGGGCTTTCCGGCGCCAGCCGATAGTCCACGCTGACGACGACGGCGCCGCTCTTGGCCGCCAAACTCCGACACGTGCTGTCGGCCGTGTCGAGATCACCGAGCACCCACCCTCCGCCGTGGAACCAGACCATCACCGGTAGGGGGCCGACACCATCGGGCCAGTAGATACGGACCGGGATGTCGCCCGCCGGTCCGGGAACGGCGTGGTCCTCGACGCGCCCTATCTTCGGCCCGTCGCCCTTGACGGCGATCATGGATCGCATGAGGGCGCGGGACTCTTCTACCGTCTGGCCTCGAAGCGGAGGACGGCCGGCGGCGATCGCCTGGTCCAGCAGGGCTTGAACTTGTGGATCGACCGGCATCTACGTACGCCTTTCTGACAAGCGGAGTTCACTGAATGCCGACGACGAAGTCGTCGGGCTGCGGCACCGCCGCCCGGTCCCTGAACTCGCCCATGGTGCCGGGCCACTGGGTCACCACCCGGCCAGAAGCCGACCGGTAGTAGCCGTTACAGCCGGCTTGCCAATGCTCGACCCCACCGATCGCCTGCTGAACCTCTTCGTTGTACGACGCCATTCGCTCGGGGCGCACGTCGACCCACGCCAGTCCCTCGTCGGCCATCCGTTGAATATGGGCGAGTATGTGTTGGACCTGGAATTCGATCATGGTGATGATCGAGCCGTTGTTGGTGTTCGGCCCGTAGAGCATGAACAGGTTTGGAAATCCGGCCGTGGTGACGCCCAGATAGGCCTGGGCTCCGTCTTCCCAGACCGTCGAGATCTTCGTCCCTTCCCGACCGACCACGTCTATCACCGAGACGTACTTGGTGGCGTCGTAGCCCGTGGCCAGGACTATCGTGTCCACTCGGCGCTCGGCGCCACCGTCGGTCACGATCGTCTCCGCGGTGATGTGGTCGATCGATTCGGTGACCAGCTCAAGGTTTGGTCGGTTGAAGGCGGGATAGAACTCGTTGGAGAGCAACGGCCGCTTGCAGCCCCACGGATGCTGCGGCCGCAGCTTGGTCCGCACGACCGGGTCCTTCACGACGTCCATAGCGGCCACGACTATCGCTTCTCGGGTCGCACGGGCCGCGGCGTCGGCCTTTGCCACACTATTGCTCTCCTGTGTCGTGAACACCTCGTCGCGCGCCGCTTGACGTGCGGTCGGATCGGTGAGGAATCGGTCCAGCTGCTCGGCGGAGTAGGGAGCATCCGCCTTGGGGAGCACCCAGTTCGCCGTGCGCTGGAAGAGGTAGACCTGGCCGGCCTGCTTCACGATCTCGGGCACGAGCTGCACGGCGCTCGCCGCGCTGCCGATCACTCCCACGGTTTCTCCCGTGAGGTCGTGATCCCAATCCCAGCGGGCGGAGTGGAACATCGTGCCGGCGAAGGCAGCCAGGCCGGGGATGTCCGGCCAGATCAGTTCGTTGAACATCCCGACGGCGCTGACCACCGCGTCGGTCTCGACGATCTCGCCACCCGCCAGCTCGAGCGCCCACCCGGCTCGGTCCTCCTGCCAGCTGGCGCCGGTCACGGAGCTCCCGAACCGACAGTGCGGGAGCAACCCGTAGTTCTCCGCGCAACGCTCCATGTAGGCGAGGATCTCCGGTTGCGTGGCGTAGGGCCGGGACCAGGCGCCGTTCAGCTCGAACGAGAACTGGTAGACGTGGGACGGGACGTCACACGCACAGCCTGGGTAGCGGTTCGAGCGCCAGGTGCCACCGACGCCATCGGCCCGCTCGAGAATCACGAAGTCGTCGAATCCGGCTTCCTTGAGCTTGATGCCCATGCAGATGCCGCCCGGGCCGGCCCCGATGATGGCGACCCGCACTCCCCGTCGCTCCCGTCCCGCATCGCCCACCCGCTCATCCCCTCTCAGCACAGCGCTCCCTTATGATAGGACTTCGCCGGTATGGGAGCGGGCGACGTCCCGAACATTCGAACCGGGGTTCGCCTGCTGCCGGAGGTCAACTGTCGCCATTTCGGGAGCCGGCAGCCATGGAGGATCGTTGAAATCTCGTAAGCTCGGGTCTCTCGAAGTGTCTGTCGTGGGCGTGGGCACCAACAACTTCGGCACGGACTTCTTCGGCAAGAGCTGTGACCTCAATGAGGCGACCCGTGTCATATCGGCTGCGCTCGACGTCGGCATCAACTTTCTCGACACCGCGGAAGAGTACAGCGTTCGCTCCCGAAACGGGACCGGGCAGTCCGAGCAGTTCATCGGTCAAGCGCTGCGGAAGCTCGGAACGCGTCGCGACGAGATCGTCATCGCCACCAAATTCCTGAACGAAGATCTGGCTACGCCGGGAGAGCACGGTCCGAGACGGATCGTCCGAGCACTAGAACGCAGCCTGGAGCGCCTCAACGTCGAGCATGTCGATCTCTACCAGCAGCACCGTCCGGACCCGGACACCCCGCTCGAGGACACCCTCGGGGCCCTCGATACCCTGATCCACGAGGGGAAGGTCCGAGAGATAGGGTGCTCGAACTTCACCGGCGAACAGATCGACGCCGCCTTGGAAGTGAGCGCCCAGCATGCTCTCGCCGCGTTCGTGACCTCACAGAGCCGCTACAACCTCCTTGAGGGTCCACGCGAGGAGGGCGCGCTCGAGGGATGCCGTCGCAACTCCCTGATGCTCCTGCCCTACTACCCGCTCGCCAGCGGGTTGCTGACCGGCAAGTACCACGGCGATGGCGTGCCACCCACTGGCTCCCGCCTGGCCGAGCACACGCCGATCAACGACCGGCTGAAGGGCTCCCTTCTGACGCCGGATCGCCTCGCCCAGGTCGG
The DNA here is from genome assembly GCA_963779735.1 of uncultured Acidimicrobiaceae bacterium. Taxonomy (GTDB): domain Bacteria; phylum Actinomycetota; class Acidimicrobiia; order Acidimicrobiales; family RAAP-2; genus Bog-473. Next base: position 68,209 of record CAVZZJ010000003.1, on the reverse strand, counting down.
CGAGCTCGAGACGTGGGCGAAGGAGAACGGGCATAGCCTGCTCGAGCTCTCCATGTCGTGGCTCACTTCTCAGCCATTCGTCGGGTCGGTGATCACCGGCGCCACGTCGCCCGAGCAGATCATCGCCAACGCGCACGGCGCATCGTGGGAGCTCTCCGAGGAGGACCTCAAAGAGGTTGCGCAGATCACGGCCCTGCCGGCTCGCTAGGCGGTCGCGGCACGCCAGCCCTTCCAGAGCGCCCATCGCCGGCGCCTTCGCGCCCCGCCCGGCTACGCTCCGGTCGGGGTTCGACGTTCCGGACCTCCATTCACGGCTCTCATCGGGGCACAGGGAGGTTGCAGGAGTGTCAGCTTTGACCATCAACGGCGGCGAGGTCGTCTACGAGATTCTCGGCGACGACAGGTCGCCCTTGCTCGTCCTGACGCCGGGTGGCAGGTTCAGCAAGGACATCGAGGGCCTGCGGCCGCTCGCAGAGGCCCTCGTCGCCGGCGGCATGCGGGTCTTGCTCTGGGACCGACCCAACTGCGGGCAGTCCGACGTCCAGTTCTACGGGCAGACAGAGTCCCACATGCGGGCGGAGACGCTGCACAACCTCCTCACCACCCTGGACCTGGCCCCGTGCGTGATCGCGGGAGGATCCGGCGGAGCGCGCGACTCCCTGCTGACGGTCATGCTCTATCCGGAGCTGGCGACCAAGGTCGTCGTGTGGAATCTCGTCGGTGGGATTTACGGCACCATTGCGCTCGGTGGCCACTACATCGTGCCGTCCGTCCGGGCGGTGCGCATCGGGGGCATGGAGGCCGTCATTGAGCTGCCGGAGTGGGAGGCCCTCATTGAGACAAATCCCCGGAATCGAGAGCGACTGCTCGCCATCGACCCCGCGGAGTTCCAACGGGTCATGCTGCGCTGGCTGATGGCCTTCGTGCCGAAATCCGGGCAGACCCTTCCGGGTGTGGACGACTGGCTCTTCGACCGGATCACCGTCCCGACCCTGATCATTCGCGGTGGTGCAAAGGACATCGATCATCCCAAGCGCACGTCGCTCGAGGTCAGCTGCCTGATCAACGGTGCGAAGCTCATCGACCCGCCCTGGCCCGAGGACGCGTGGGAGGCCGCCAACCGGGAGCGGCACAAGTACGACCGGTACATCATGTTCGATACCTGGGTCCTCGCGGCACCCGCGATCCTCGACTTCGTCCGCCAGACATAGCCCCGGGGACGTCGCCGTCGTCCGGGGGGCGGTCAACTGGAAATGGCGGTCAACTCCACGCACCCGAGTGCCGGAAGGCCAGGGTGTAGGGAAGGTGGGGCGTCGGCTCCGTCGACGGCTGCAGCACGTCGAGGACTCTCGGGCCAATCCGGTCTGCGACCGGTCGCAGCTCATCCAACTTGAACCCGTACGCGCCGGCGGCATTCTCGGAGAGCATCTTGCGCACGTTCTCGGGAGCCACACCGTCGAACGTGGCTCGCAGCGACTGGAGCGTCCATGGCCACGTCCCCTCAATGTGGGGATAGTCGGATCCCCACATCGCCCTGTCCTCGAATCCGAGCTCCACGAACATCTTCGCTTCGCGATTGGACATGAAGCTCGCCCCTACGAAGAGATTGGTGCGGAAGATCTCCTTGGGCGACCTGTGCATGACGTCCCGAAGCCGGTGCTGCGCGCCTGACTCGTAGACCGACTGCAGGTAGTCGATCTCGTACCTGGGCCAGTCGCCCGGTTGCTCCGTGATGATGAACTTCAACTCGGGATGCCGCTCGAAGACCCCCCCGAACATCAGCCACCACGTGACGCGGCGGGCCAACCAGGGTCCATCCGCCAGGACCAGCGCGTACCGCCCAGGTCCCAGGTCGCGGTAGAGATTGAGGTCCGCCGCGCCGTGATTCACGAGCGGGATGTCGAGCGCCTCACATGCCGACCAGAACGGCTCCCAGATCGGATCGGTGTAGGCCGGCCAGGTGAGATCCTCCAGGCGCATCGTCGGCAGGTTGACCCCCCCGAGCCCGGCCGAGCGCGCCCACTCCGCCGCTCGGACACATCCCTCGGGGTCCCACCCGGGCAACTGAGCGAGACCCACGTGACGGGTCGGCTGGACCGAGCAGAAATCCGCCAGCCAGCGATTGTAGATCTGAATCCCCTCGGCTTCCCGGGCGCGATCGCCGCTGCCTCCGTAGCCGAACGGGAGCGGGTTCAGGTTCTGAGAACCGTGGAAGACCACCTCACCGGCGACGCCGTCCTGATCCATGTTGCGCAGTCGCTCTTCCGGGTCGTGCTCGCCGGATGCGGCGACATGAGCAAGCATCTGCTCCCGGTGCTCCGAGCTCTGTGCGTTACCGGCGGTGGGCGCCCTACCCAACTCGGCCGCGCGCTGGAAGAACGAGTCGAACTCGTCCAGGAGATGCAACGGGCAGTACGGGCGCAGTTGCTCCGACGTCGGCCCGACATGCGTGTCCGATGAGATGACGCAAAGCCGCTCGTCCGAGAGCCGCTCGTCCGAGACCCGCTCTACGACGTTCGGAGAACCTGCACCTGGGCCCATGGGAACCGTCGACTAGCTCGGGAACTTGTAGAGGTTCGCGGCGTTGGAGTACGTAGAGCCCACGACGCACTCGGGAGAGCGACCCTTGAGCTGCGACTCGAGGAACTCGCGTGAATTGGGCCACGTGCTCACGTTGTGCGGGAAGTCGCTTCCCCACATCAACCGGACATTGGTCACCTCCGAAACGGCCGGAGCAGCTAAGTCCCGCGTGAACGTGAGCGACACGTTGTTCACGATGATCTCGCTGGGTATGCGCTTGTTCTTGAGCTGCTCGGCCCGCAGGTTCCGGTAGCGCCGGTGCACATAGTCCGCCCTCTCGCAGATGTTGCCGATCCAGCTGGCGTCGTTCTCGGCCGACACCACCTGCAACCGGGGAAAGCGATCGAACAGGCCGCCGAAGATGAGCCCGCACAGCTGGCGCTCCATGACGGTCGGCTCGAGCACGAAATCGACGACGCTATTGCTGCTGATCAGCTTTCCGCTTCGCTTCGTCGACGAGTGGAAATGGACCGGCACCTCAAGGTCCTGGGCCGTGGCCCAGAAGCGGTCGAACTCGGGCTTCAGCAGCCGCTCTGCATCGTCGGCATCGAGAGGGAGCAGGATGCCTGAGAGGCCCAACTCCTGGCACCTGTTGACCTGCTCGACAGCGACGTCCGAGTACCCGTCGTCCAAAACGAGCATGCCGATACCCTTCAGCTTGTCCGGATGCGCCCCGCAGAACTCGCCGAACCACGAGTTGAACGCTCCGAGGAAGGCCCACAACAGGTCGTGGTCGTCGATCCCGAACATGGAACTGCCGAGCGTCGGGTAGAGCACTTCGCCGACGATCCCATCTTGCTCCATGGCCGCTACGCGGGCGTCGGGGTCGTAGGCCGACAGCGGCACATCCTCGGACCAGCGGCCCTCCGCCCGGACCTCGTCGTCCTTGCGCATGACCCCGGCCGCCAAGCCGACCGGGAACTCCATGTTCATCCCGGCGCACACGATCCGGTCGGTCGTCTCGTCCGACACCAGTCTCGGGGCCGCGTCACGGAACTCGCCCGTCAGCCGGGACGACCACAGGTCATGAGGTTCGATCACATGGGAGTCAGCGGAGATGACCTTTTGCAGCGGAGCGAAGAGCACTTCCTTTTCCGTCATGGCGTTCGAGCGTAACCCTCCTGGGCCGGTCCGATGACGAGAACCGGCTCTTCGACGCGCCCACGGTGTGAGACGCTAAATCCAATTATGAATCTATAGCTGAGTCTATAAAGCCCTCCGAGGGGCGTCAAGCGGGACGGGGACGGGGCGGGGACGAGCGCGAGGGACTCCTGACTGACGACGCCGTCGTTGCGGGAGTTGGTCAGGGCATCGGTCCAACCGGCCAGCCAGTCGGCAGCCGAGAACCAGCCCGGCCAGCGGTGCCTTCTGCGAAGGTCCCTAGTCGATCGGCCAGGTCACGGTCTGATACTCGAGGTAGTCATCGAGGGCCCACTTCCCGCACTCCCGTCCGAGCCCGCTCTGCTTGAATCCGCCTCTTGGAGCATGGATCGAATCCATGGCACCGTTGATGCTGACGGCGCCGCTTCGAATGCGCTTCGCTATGGCCATTCCGTCGGCCACGCGGGAGCAGATGACATTGGCCTGCAACCCGAAGACGCTGTCGTTGGCCAGACGCACGGCTTCGTCGACTCTGTCGTAAGGGATGACGGAGAGGACGGGCCCGAAAATCTCGTCTCGGGCGATGGTCATGTCGTTCTTCACATCGGTGAAGAGCGTCGGTTCGTAGTAGTACCCGCGATCGAGCTCTTTCGGACGGCTACCGCCGACCACCAGCTTTGCACCTTCGCCCACGCCGGCCTCGACAAAGCCCTCGACGGCCTTGCGTCGCTCCTCGCGGATCAGCGGGCCCATGGTCACCGTCGGATCCGTCGGGTCGCCTACCTTCTGCTGGGCGAGAACATCCGCCACCCGTTCGGTCAGCGCCGGCGACATCTGGCGGGGCACCAGGACGCGCGACAGCATGGAGCAGGTCTGACCAGCGTTCACGCAGGCCTGCAGCGCGACGGCCGGTGCGATCGTCTCGACGTCGACATCGTCGAGGATGACGTTGGCCGACTTACCACCGAGCTCGAGGGTCACCCGCTTGAGCGTCCCCGCTGCCGCCGCCATGATGTCCCGACCGCTCGTGAGGCCGCCGGTGAAGCTGATCATATCGACCAGCTCACTACGGACCAGCTCCTGGGAGGCCTCGATCCCGTCGCCGGTGACGAGGTTGAACACCCCCGGAGGTAGGTCGCTCTCGGCGATGATCTCGGCCAGCTTCAACAGCGCCAGCGGCGTCTGGGGCGGCGCCTTCATCACCATGGTCGACCCGGAGGCGAGAGCCGGACCGAGCTTTCTCACCGCGATCATGATCGGAAGGTTCCAGGTCGGAAGAAGCCCGCAGACTCCGACTGGCTGCCGGAGCACCTGACTGGCGATGAGACGACCCGCGAGACCCTGCGGCGCAACCGTCTCGTCGAGCGGAAACGTCATCGCCAGCTCAGCGAAGTCGTGCATCATGGCCACCGACGGCATCTGGCTCACGAGCGGCCCGGTGGTGCCCGTCTCCGCGACCACGAGGTCGGAGAGGACCTTCTCGTGCCGTTCCATCCCCTCGGCGATCTGCCGGATGATCCGGTACCGCTCGGCGCGGAGCATCGTCGGCCACGGACCTTCGTCGAATGCCGTTCGGGCCGCGTCAATGGCGCGACGCATGTCGGCGGGATCGGCCTGCGCTGCTGACCCGAGCCGCTCTTCAGTCGCCGGATTGACCGTTTCGTAGCGGCGACCGTCGATCGAATCTACCCACGTGCCACCGATGAGCATCTGCGAGTGCACCGAGTCGACCGTAACCACTGCACCTCCCACTCCCCACCGTGTGACCGGCCAACTGCCCAGGCTCCGTGGCCAACCTACCGTGCCGAGCGACCGCCTACAAGCAAGTGGGCCACTGCCGAGCACGTCGGCACCCGCGGGCGGACCGACGGTCAGTCGAAGAGCGCATCGGCCACCTGGCGTAGCCGCATGGCCATCGATTCTGGTCCCCCGGCAACGAGCTCGGCGTTGAAGACCTCCATGGCAAAGAACGGATCGGCCCCGATCTCGCCCAGGGTCCCGAGGACCGCCGGAATGTCGACGATGCCGTCACCGGGCAGAGGCCGTGCTCGAAGTGCGGCAGAGATGTAGTCGTCCAGGGCGGGAGCGGGTTGCTCTGCGTCACACATCTGGACGTAGTGGAGGTGCCGGGCCGGGATCTTCCGCAGCAGATCGAGATCGGGCCCCCCAACCTGGTTCTGCCAGTGCATCATGTCCACGTCGAGTCCGCCGTTGCCGGCGCCGGAGCGGCGGACGACCTCCCAGGCGGTCGCCAGGTCGTGCACGGCGCGGCACGGGATGAATTCGATGGTGACCCGCAAGCCCCGGGCAGCCGCTCGTTCGCACAGCGCGCCGAACCCTTCCGCGGCGCGGCGAGATGTCCAACCGGGTCTCCTTGGAGATGGCCAGGATCATCTCCGCGCCCAGCGTCTCGACCGAGTCCAGCTCTTCCTCTATACCCTCTACCGCGGCGTCGGGTCCCTCCGTCCACTTGATCCTGCACTCGGTCAATCGAACCCGAAGGCCGGCGTCGTCGAGGACATCGCGGACGGTCAGTATCCCCATGCGCGCGGCACGCCACAACCAGAGCCCGACGTAACGGAATCCTGCGGCAGATGACGCTCGGGAGACCCGTTCGAATTCGGTGACGTCGCATATCTCGGGGTCGGCCAGCAACGTCTCGAGGCACATGCCGACCCCTCCTGCCGTGAACCCCGAAGAGGTCGACCAACGCGCACTGCCGTTCACCAGCCACCTCCCCCTTCACCCACAGCGACCCGCCGCGGGAGCACGGCCGAATGCCGCCGGACCATCCCACAGTGCTTCGGTCGAGTCAACCGCTGCAGCGGCGAACCTGAGCTACTCTCTCGCTCACGGTCACTCCCGCTCCGCCGTCGCGGACCCAGACTCGCCCGGGTCGCCGAGTCAGAGATGACCGCGGCCAACGGGCGCTGGCACCTCTCGGTCCCCCCGCCAGGAGGGCATGATGCCCCACGTTGCCACTGGCGCCGGCTCGCCGGGCTCGGGTGCCGGCGGCCAGCGCGTGGGCGTGGTCGGGCTCGGCACGATCGGTGGAGGAATCGCGGTCAGCCTGGCACGTCGAGGGCGCATTCCTGCTGTCCACGACCTCCGTCCCGAGGCCGGACAGGGGCTCAGCGGGGTGCCCGCCCCGCTCCGCTCGGCAGCGGACGTGGCACGGACGAGCGATGTCGTGTTCGTCTCGGTGGTGGACGCGGCGCAGGTGCAGGCCGCCGTCGAGGGTGCAGATGGGATCTTGGGCGCGGCCCATCCCGGCCTGGTCGTTCTCGTGACGGCGACGGTTCCCGTCCGGGTCATCCGCGACCTGGCCGGTTCCTGCGCCCCACGGGGAGTCGCCCTCCTCGATTGCGGCGTGAATCTCGGCAGCAGAGCGGCGACCAATGGGCTGCTGCTGTTCGTCGGCGGACCCGATGACGTCGTCAACCGCGTCAGGCCCGTACTCGACGACATTGCCCAACAGGTGATGCACTGCGGCCCGTTGGGGACGGGGATGGCGACGAAGCTCGGGTGCCAGGTCGTCACCGCGGGCCGCTGGCGAGCGGTGCACGAAGCCGTGGAGCTTGCGTCCGCCGCCGGCGTCGACCCCCGAACGTTGGTCGCGGCAGTCGAGGCCTCCGATCCCGATGGGAGCTCTCTGCTGCGCTTGCAGCGGCTGAGAATGGCCGCCAGCACGTTGGACGAGTTCTCCCGGCCGGTACGGCACTACAGGCGAAACCTGGACAAGGATCTGGAAGCGGTACAGGAGTTGGCCGCGGAGGGCGGGATCGCCGTCCCACTCGTCGATCTCGCCCGTGCGCATGCCGCGGACACGTTCGGGTGGGTTGAACAGGCCGGCGAGTAGCGCCGACGTGCGCCGTGCGTGAGCCGTAGGCGGATGGGCTAGGCCCCCGCCTGAGCGCATGCATTGGGCGCGTCGTAGACGACCGGGGTGGCCGTCTTGGGTGCGGCGACCATCACCACACCCGAGACCACGGAGATCGAGTAGTCCGGACTGGACGGGAAGGCCTGGAGGTAGGGCGCGAGCAGTGCCGGCGTCACGTCAGCCGCACTGCCGTGCACGGCGGCGTAGGCCTGGACCGCCGTCTCAACGTCCGTGGCGTCGGACTCGCACGCCGCGACGGCGGCAGCGCGGGCCACGGCGAGGGTGCCCGTCGTCGCTGCGACCGTGGTCGGGGTGCTGGTCGCCGGTGTCGCTCCGGCGGTGGTCGGGGTCGTGGCGCCGGCGGCGGTCGTGGCCGTGACGCCTGGGAGGCTTCCGGTCGTGAGGCCGGTCGTACCCCCGCCGCCAAAGGCGGAGAGCGCCAGTGCCGAGGAGACTCCGAGGATGGCGATGACGACCAGAAGTCCGATCAGGTTGAAGCCGAGTCCGAAGCCGAGCCCCTTGCCTCCACCGTTTCCGAACATGTCCGCTCCGTTTCCCACCAGTGCATTGGACACTCGGGCGTGTTCAAGGTCACCGTCGGATGCTGCTCTCCGGCAATATACGGATCACGCCACAATTCCCCCCAAACGTCGGCTCAATACCGCCCCAACAGCGTCTGCCTGCCACCACGTGGTGGGAGGAGTCGGGTGGGGCGTCGGCCAAACCGCTGGTCCGCGCCACCCCCGACGTGGTGGTGGCACCACGTCGGGTGCTCGGGCTAGCCACCTTGGCGCCGGCCGGGTCCTCCGGCACACTGCCACTTGAGCGGCACGGGGAACGAATGCGATGACGGGGACGTGACGGTGAGCATGCACGACGGTTGGGCACCGTGAACCGGAGCGTCCTGCGAGTCGCCGGGTATCGGTTCCGGGCTACCTTCGGGCGCCGCTGGGGCGCCTTTCTGTCCATCGTGCTGTTGATCGGTCTCATCGGCGGTCTGGCCATGGGGGCGCTGGCCGCCGCCCGACGGACCGAGTCGTCGTTCTCGGCCTTCCTGGCCAGCACCGATCCCTCGAACCTGAGCCTGGGCACGGCGCTCTACAACCCGGCACTCGGCTTCACCACCGGCTACGACGCCCCCCTGGTGCGCGCCATCTCCCACGAGCGCTTCGTCAAGCGCGCCGAGAGCTACGCCGACGTCGACAGCACACCCCTCGCGCCGGACGGCGAGCCGACGGCGGCCGCCGAGCAGGCCAACATGGACGTCGAAGGGAGCGTCGACGGTCTCTTCTTCGACCAGGACCGGGTGACGGTGGTGCAGGGAAGGATGGCCGATCCCCGACGGGCCGACGAAATCGTCATGACGGCCGGCGCGGCCCGCGAGCTGGGTCTCCACGTCGGCCAGACCGTGCCATGGGGCACCTACTCCAACGCCCAGTTCAACGTGTCGACGTCCGGCTTTCCGCCGAAGTCAGCCTTGCACGAGGACCTCACCCTCGTGGGGATCGTCGTCCTCAACAACGAGGTCGTCCAGGACGACATAGACGCCAACGGCCCGTCCACCGTCATCCTCACGCCGGCACTGACGCGCACGCTGCTGGCGTGCTGCTCGAACTTCTCGTTCACCTACCTGCAGCTCGACCACGGCAGCGGCGACGTGGCGGCCGTCGAAGCCGAGATCGAGCACGTCGTGCCCCCCGTGCTCCCCTTGGACTTCTACGACACCTCCATCGACGTCACCAAGGCCCAGAACGCCATTAAGCCCGAGGCCATCGCCCTCGGCGTGTTCGGCCTCGTCGCCGCCCTGGCCGCCATCCTCATCGCGGCGCAGGTCATCGGCCGGCAACTGGGCTTCTGGGCCCAAGAGGAGCGGACCTTGCGCGCCCTGGGCGCGGATCCGGTGATGACGGTCAGCGACGGGCTCGTCGGAATCGTGGGAGCAGTCATCCTCGGGGCCCTCGTCGCCGGGGTCGTCGCCGTGGCGCTCTCACCGCTGTCCCCGCTGGGCCCGGTTCGGTCGTACTACCCCGATCCCGGCGTGTCCTTCGACTGGACCGTGCTCGGCCTCGGCATGACGGCGCTCGTCGTCGTCCTTTGCTCCGTGGCCGTCGTGCTCGCCGCGCAGCGCGCCCCGCACCGCGCCGCCGGCTGGCACACCCGTCTACCCGCCCGGTCGCGCCTCGCCCGCGCCGCCTCCTCTGCCGGCATGCCCGTCGCCGCCACCACCGGCATACGCTTCGCCCTCGAACCCGGTGCGGAGGCGGAGGCCGTGCCGGTACGCTCGGCCATCCTGGGAGCGACGCTGGCCGTCGTCGTCGTCATCGCCACGGTGGTGTTCGGCTCCAGCCTCGACGCCCTCGTGTCCCACCCCAGCCTCTACGGATGGAACTGGAACTATGCGCTGCTCGGCGGCGGCGGGGCCGGCGACATTCCGGCCACGCAGTCCACCGCTCTCCTTGAACACGACCCGAGCGCGGCGGCCTGGTCCGGGTACTACTTCGGCAACCTGCAGATCGACGGTCGCACCGTCCCGGTCCTCGGCGGGTCGCCCCGGGCGGCCGTGGCGCCACCGATCCTGACCGGACACGCCGTCGCGAGCTCCCGCCAGATCGTTCTCGGCCCAGGCACGCTCGCCCAGATCCACAAGGCCGTCGGGGACACCGTCACGGTCAGCTACGGAACGACGACCCCGCACCGCCTCCTGATCGTCGGCACGGCGACCATGCCGGCCGTCGGCGTAGGGGGGGTCACCGGCCACCCGTCCATGGGCACCGGAGCGGTCGTGCCCTACCAGCTGATCCCCGCATCGGTGCGCAATCAGTTCGACAACACCCCGCCGGGCCCCAACGCCATCTTCGTGCGGCTCAAATCCGGAGCCGACCCGCGGACGGCACTCCGATCGCTCGATCGCATCGCCGCCAAGGTGTCGCTCCCCACCAACTACTCGAGCGAGGTGTTCGGGGTGCAGCGGCCGGCCGAGATCGTCAACTACCGGTCGATGGGCGCCACGCCCGTGATCCTCGGCCTCGGGTTGACGGCGGGGGCGGTGGTCGCCCTCGGCCTCACCCTCGTCGCCTCGGTCCGGCGCCGGCGTCGGTCCCTGGCCGTGCTCCGGACGCTCGGGCTCACCGGTCGGCAGCTGGCGTCGAGCGTGGCTTGGCAGTCGAGCGTCGCCGTGGGCATCGGCCTCGTTCTCGGAGTCCCGATCGGGGTGGTGCTCGGACGATCGCTGTGGGACCTCTTCGCCGACCAGATCTACGTGGTGCCCAGCCCGACCGTCTCGGCCATCCCGATCGCGGCGATCGCACTCGGCGCCCTCGTGCTGAGCAACCTGGTCGCGGCGGTCCCGGGGCGCATCGCGGCCCGTACGCCCGCGGCCCTCCTACTCCGGACCGAGTGACCCCGGGAACTTGCTCCTTCGGGCGACGATCGCCGCTGACGGGACACCGGCGGCCGGTCCCCCCGGCACGTCGCCCGAAATAGCCGGTAGGGTCTGCACCATGTCGATCTACACACACCCAATTGCCTCCCTGAGTGGAGAGCCGTTCGATCTGGAATCGCTCCGCGGAAAGGCGGTCCTCGTCGTCAACGTGGCGTCAAAGTGCGGCCTGACACCGCAGTACACCGGCCTCGAGGAGATGCAGAAGACCTACGCCGACCGCGGCTTCACCGTGCTGGGCGTCCCCTGCAACCAGTTCGGCGGGCAGGAGCCCGGCTCGGCGGAGGAGATCTCGACCTTCTGCTCCTCCACCTACGGGGTGACCTTCCCGATCACCGAGAAGGTGGACGTCAACGGCCAGCGCCGCCACCCGCTCTACGGTGAGCTGACGGCCACGCCCGACGCGGCCGGGGAGGCCGGCGACATCCAGTGGAACTTCGAGAAGTTCCTGATCTCCCCCGCCGGCGAGGTCGTCGGCCGCTTCCGGCCCACCGTCGAGCCCAACGCCGAGGAGCTCGTCGGCGCGGTCACCTCCGTCCTGCCCAACTGACGACCCCGCCGGCAGACGCCGGTGAGGTAAAGGAGCACGCGCGCACCATGTCGGAAACGTGGAAGACAGTGAAGGCCAGCGACGTCCGGGTCGGCGACGCCGTGCGCACCCGGACGGGCGACGTGTTGACGGTCTCGCGCATCGAGAGCGCGTTCTTCGGCCGGCCCGGCATGTTGGCGTTCATAGAGGACACACCGGATCGCTGGTTCAAGCAGCCGATGCCCGACGACGCCGATGTGGAGGTCCGCTCAGGCTCGTGACGTAGGCCTCACGGGGTCCGGCATCTTCCCCATGGCGTCGCGACCACCGACTGATGCCTCGCCACCGGGCTGCTGCAGGTACAGGTGCATCCCCGCAATGAGCCCGTCGCCGTCCAGGCGGAACACGATGGCCTCCGGAATGTCCCTCATCACCCCCTTGATCTCCAGGTGCTCCACCAGTTCGGCGATGGCGGTGTCGCCGGCATAGGCGATGTGCTCGAGCTTGAGCTCATAGCCCCCCTTGAGCGTCGGCACCACCCGGCGCAGGAAGTCCAGGTACTCCCGGCTCGAGTCGATGTGGTCCCCGTAGGGGCCTATGCGCTCGAAGCCCTCCTTGGAGAAGCACGTGGCCAGGCCATCCCAGTCACGTGCGGCATAGAAGGCCACGAAGTCCTCAACAACCGGCATGCGTCTCTCCCTCTCTCACGGTCGGCGATGAGCTCGGCCTCGTCGCCGGGTGCCCCACGGTCTGCCGGCACGTGCCCTCCGAGCGTTCAGTCGGCCTCATCGGCGCACGGCGTAGCCCGCCGACTCCCGGTCCCAGGCCGAGGAGGGGACGCCACGGGTGCGCAGCTCGCTCTTGAGGATCCGGCCGATTGCGTTCTTGGGCAGTTCGGCGGTGACCTCCACGTAGCGGGGAACGGCGAAATACGGGAGCTGGTCACCGCAGAAGTCCATGAATGCCTCCATCTCGATGGCCCGCCCTGCGACGGCCACGAGGTAGACCATGACCTCGTCCTCCCCGAGGTCGCTCGGCACGCCGACCGCGGCCACCTCCGCGACGTCGGGATGCCGCAGGAGCGCCTGTTCGACCTCGAACGAGGAGATGTTCTCGCCCCGACGACGCATGGCGTCCTTCTTGCGATCGGCGAAGTAGAGATAGCCCTCCTCGTCGAAGCGACCCATGTCCCCGGTGTGGAACCACAGGTTGCGGAACTGCTCGATGGTTTCGCGGTCGCGCCCGTCGTAGCCTTCGAACATCACATGGGAACGCCGGGGGCGGCAGACGATCTCGCCCACCTCCCCGACCGCGACCGGCTGATCCTCGGGGTCGACGATCATCACCTCGAAGTTGGGGTTGGCTCGCCCCGACGCGCCCGGTCGGTTCGTGTCATCGACGCCGGCGACGGCGAGGGGGAAGGCCTCGCTCATCCCGTAACAGGTCACGATGCGGCAACCCCACCGCGCCTCCATCGCCTCGAAGCTCTCCTTGGGGATCGGAGCGGCCGATATGAACCGGATGGGGAGCTCGGGGTCACGCTCGTCGGGCGGAAAGCCCCACAACATGCTCAACATGGGCCCGGCGAGTGCGATGCCGCTCGCCTGGTAGCGGCGCACCCTGTCCCACGTGGCCGAGACACTGAAGGTCGAATCGAGAATGCCCGTCCCACCCGCCAGCATCGGGCCCAGTACCGTGCCCACGGCACTCAGGTGGAACAGCGGGAGCGGACCGTAGACCACCTCCCCGGGCCGGAGCTTCCACAGGTCGATCATGCTCCGGGCGGCTTGTAGCAGGTAGTGCTGGGTCGATAGCACTCCCTTGGAGTGGCCGGTGGTTCCGGAGGTCAAGAAGATGGCGCCGACGGGGAACGGTGGCAGATCGGGCAGGCCGACGGGCGACGGGCCACCCTGCAGGAGCTGCTCCACCGCCCGGACCCGGACGTGCGGGGGCGGGGCACCCTCGGGCCCCTGGGGTGTGGCTCCGTTGTCACGCAGGAGGACCGTGCGCAGGCTCGGCACCTCGCCGGCTATGGCGAAGAAACGATCGGCGAGCGTCCGGTCCACGGCGAGCATCTTCGTCTGGCTGTCCCGGAGCTGGTTGGCCAGGAACTCGCCCCGGTAGGCGGTGTTGATCGGCACGGCGACCGCACCGAGGCGCGAGAGGCCGAACCACAGCACCACCCACTCCGGTGAGGTGCCCATGAAGAGGGCCACCCGGTCGCCGGGCTCAATACCCAGGCCGACCAGGTTCTTGGCCGCCGAGATCGAGCGCTCCTGGAGGGAGCGGTACGTGAGGGTCACGTCGTCGATGACGAGCAGGGCCTGGTCCGGCCGCACCGCGGCCTGGGCATCGAGGACCCCGGGGAGGGTGAGACCGTTCCCCGGAGTTCGCTCCCAGGGTGGGACGGGAGGACCGGCGGTCACTTGCTCCCCGAAGAGATGTGGTCGTCGTCCTCGACTGCCATCAATGGCCCCTCCGGTGGTACCGAGCCCGTCTGATCAGTGCTCGTGGAGGATGACGCCGCGAACGTTGATCCCCGCGTGCATGTCGGAGTACCCCTGGTTGATCTCCTCGAGTCGATAGTTGCGAGTGATCAATTCGTCGAGTCGGAGCCGCCCCTGACGATAGAGCTCGAGCATGAGCGGAATGTCCTTGGTTGGGTTCGAGCCGCCGAACAATGCTCCCTGGATCCGCTTGTGGAACAAGGTGAGCATTGTGGGCGAGACCGGAATCCCTACGTCGTCCCGCTTGCCGATGCCCGTCACTACGCAGGTCCCACCCTTCCGGATGGCCTCGACCCCCTCGGCAACGTGATGCCCGGCCGTGACGCCGACGCACACGATGCACGAGTCCGCACCTTGGCCGTTCGTCAGCGGGTCGACAATCTCCTTCATCTCCGCCATCGTGGCAACCGCCTGCGTAGCCCCGAGCTTGAGGGCCATCGTGCGCTTGAACTCGACGGGGTCGACGGCCACCACGATGGAGGCCCCGGCATGGACGGCGCCTTGAACTGCGTTGATGCCTATCCCACCCACGCCCATGACGACGACGACGTCCCCGGGCTTGACCTCGGCCGAGTTGACGGCCGAGCCCCACCCGGTGCCCACCCCACAACCGGTAAGGCAGGCAACCTCCAGGGGCACGTCGTCGGGGCAACGCACTGCGGAGAGCACCGACACCGTCGACCACTGGCTGAACGTGGCGAGCCCGGAGAGCTGCCCGACGCCCTTGCCCTGCAGTGTCATCCGGTAGCTACCGTCGGCGCGCGTCCCATCGAGCGTTCGAGCGCCGGAGTTGCACAGGTTCTGCATTCCCGAGGCGCACCAACGGCACCGACCGCACGCCGGAAGGAACGAAAGAACGACGCGATCGCCAACTTCCCAGCCTTCGGTGTTGGGACCGACCTCTTCGATCACTCCAGACCCCTCGTGCCCCCCGGCCGCCGGATAGTGCCCCATCGGAAGATCACCGGTCGTCAAGTGATCGTCGGAGTGGCACAGTCCCGATGCCACCATGCGCACGAGGAGCTCGCCTTGTCTCGGCTTGTCAAGATCGAGCTCCACCACGTCCCACTGTCGTGATCCCTCGAACACGACTGCTGCCTTGGTCTTCATTGATCGCTCCTCATCTGAGTGCTACCCGAAACTGGTCTGCATCGACCAACTGCGCATTTCATCCTCGTCGATCGGCGAGCCCGGCTTGCCCCCCGCCGGGGCCCCCAGCTCACGGGCCCCGGAATTGGCGACCAGCGGCGAGCACACCGAGGGACCGAGGGAGGTCCGGCGGGCCGCCACCGGGCCCCGGTGATCGGTCCTTGATATTATAGACTGACAGTTCAAAAGAGGGAACCGATTTTGCGCCCCGTCCCGCCCGAGATCGCCACCAAAGTGATGGTGGCAGCCGACCTGATCGCCGAACGTGGCCTCGACGGCACCAAGATCGAAGAGATCGCCGGGGTGACCGGCATCCCCAAGGCGACGCTCTACTACCACTTCGAAGGAAAGGAAGGAGTCCTCTCCTTCATCTTCGGCGTGCTCCTCAATGCGTTGGGTGTGGCCGTACAGTCCGCGGTGCAAGGCCCTGGGAGCGCCATGGATCGGCTTCACCGAGTGGTGCAAGGGCACCTCGACGTATTCGCCACCTACCCGAAGGCGGCTCGAGCTCTCCACTTCGACCTCGGGCGTGCTGCCCGCCTTCCCGAGATCGACGACAAGACGCGAGCGGCCTATATCGATGCGGTCGCCGGCCTCTTCCAAGCGGGCGCCGAGGACGGCTCCATCGGCAAGATCACCAACCCTCAGATCGCCGCGATAGCGCTGCTCGCCGCAACCAGCACAGCCGCGATTCACGTGACGGTCATGGACAGCGAAGGCAACGGCGGCGGCGGCGCCGTTCGTGCGGTCGCCGAAGCCATCTCCGAGCTCATCCTCGACGGGCTCCGGCCGCGGCCGTCTCGCCGAGGAGAGGTTCCCCCCGGTCGAAACGTTCCAGACGCCATGCTCTGAGAAAGACGAGACGCCACATGCACCCCACCCCCACCCTGAGCGATCTGGACCTGACCGACTACTCCCTCTACAGAAAGGGGTTTCCTCACGACGCCTTCGCTCGCCTGCGAAGTGAGGCCCCGGTCTGGCGCCATCCGGAGAACGACGCGCTGCGCGAGGCGGGCGTCGGGTCGTTCTGGGTGCTCTCACGCCATGAGGACCTCAGGCTCGTGAATCGAGATCCCGAAACGTTCAGCAGCTTCGATGGTGCCGCCATTCGCACGACAGCCGAGGACCGCAAAGGCAAGATGTTGGTCTCCATGGATGGCCAGGACCATGGACGTCTCCGGCGCCTCATCAGTCGCGGCTTCACCCCCAGGATGATCGACGCGCTCGAAGACCACCTGCAATGGCGAACCGAGACGATCCTTGACGCCGTGGTTCCGGGTAGCGAAATCGACTTCGTACGCGACGTCGCCGAGCTCCTCCCGCTCCACGTGATCGCCGACATCATCGGCATTCCCGAAGGTGAACGCGACGAAGTCTTCAATGCGACGAACACGATCTTGCGAGCTTTTGACCCCGAGGGGGGAGTTGGCTTGGATCAGCGGCTACGAAGGGAGCGCGAGCTCTTCGACTACGCCACGGCATTCAATCGTCGAAAGCGGGCGCAACCTGCCGATGACGTGTGGTCGATTCTGGTCGCCGCACAAGTCGTCGATAGCGACGGTCGATCGACGCAGCTGAGCGACCATGAGCTCGATCTGTTCTTTCTCCTACTCGCAGCGGCAGGTTCGGAGACGACGAGAAACGCCATCTCCTTCGGGCTGTTCACTCTCGTCGAACACCCGGACGAGCTGGCGCGTCTGCGTGCCGAATCCGGACCTGCTCGATGTGGCGGTCGAGGAGATTCTGCGATGGACGTCGCCGAATAGCTACTTCAGAAAGACGACGACCCGCGAGGTCGAGCTTCGGGGCGTCAGGATCCCTGCTGGCGAAACCGTCACCATCTGGCATCCATCCGCCAACCGCGATGAGGCCGCCTTTGACGATCCGTTGACCTTCGACGTCGGTCGGTCACCGAACGATCATGTCGCATTCGGCGGCGGTGGTCCCCACTTCTGCATCGGTGCGGCCTTGGCCCGCCGCGAACTCAGGGTGATCTTCCGGAGTCTCCTTAGTCGGTACGAGAGGTGGGAAGTAGTGGGCGACCCGGTGTGGGCCGTGCCGGGCCCCCTCGTGACGGTGGTGTGCTCGCTCGATTCGCTCCGCGTACGGCTCTCGTAGGCCCGATGGTTCGCTCGAGTTGGCTCCATCTCGGCTTTGCACGGCTGAAGGTCGGCTCGGCGTCGTGACGGTGAGAGAGAGCATGTGCCGCATCTGCACGGCCCACTGCCCTGTGCTTGTGACCGTGAAGGACGGTGTCGTGACGGAGGTTAAGGGCGATCGCGCGTCACCGCTCTTCGAGGGCTACACCTGCCCGAAGGGCCGAGCTCTGCCGGCGATCCACGCCCATCCCGATCGATTGTTGCAAAGCTTGCGGCGACGGTCCGACGGTTCGCACGAGCCCATTGGCAGCGACGATGCAATCGTCGAGATCGCCGACCGGCTTGCCGACATCGTCGATCGATATGGACCTGACTCGGTAGCCCTCTATATCGGTTCCTCCAATGTGCCGCATCCCACCGTCGGTCGTTTGGCGGGCGCTCTGCTCCAAGCCATCGGTTCGACCAACGCGTACTCGGCGGCCACGATCGACCAACCTGGCATGATGGTGGCCGACGCGTACCATGGAGTTTGGCTTGGCGGACGAACGTCCTTCGACACGTCCGACGTCTGGCTGTTCGTCGGGACCAATCCGATCATCTCGAAGCAGTACCTGGAGGAGAACCCAGCTAAGCGGCTTAGCCGGGCCATCGCCAATGGCACGAGGGTCATCGTGATCGACCCGAGGCGTACCGAGACCGCTCGCCGGGCACACATTCATCTCCAACCCCGGCCTGGCGAGGACGCGGTGCTCGTCGCCGGGCTCCTCCACCTGATTCTGCGCGAGGGATGGATCGATAACGAGTTCGTCACCAACCACGTGCAAGGAATGGCCCAACTCATTGTGGCGTTGGCCCCGTTTACCCCGGAAATGGTTGCTGCGAGGGCTGACGTCCCCGAAAATTTGCTCTTCGAAGCTGCTCGCTTGCTGGGCACCGCCCGTAGGGGAGGCGCCGGCAGCGGTACCGGTGCGGCGATGTCCAACCCCGGAGCTCTCGTGCCCTACCTCCTGCTTTGTCTGATGAGCGTCCGAGGGTTCTGGGCTCGAGACGGGGACCGCGTCGAGAAGCCCAACGTCTTGCTGCCACCGGTCCGAGCGAAGGCTCAGGCGTTCCCCCCGTATCCGGCCCTGACGGGCCGGCCGATGAGAGTGCGGGGGCTCGAGCGATCGGTCGCCGGCCTGCCAACGGCCGCGCTGGCCGAAGAGATCTTGACGCCGGGGCCGGGTCAGATCCGGGCGCTCTTCAATGTCGGAGGCAGCCCGGCGACGGCCTGGCCCGACCAGCACCTGGCAAGACGGGCTCTCGAGGATCTCGATCTGTTCGTCACCACAGACGTCGAATATTCCCCGACGGCGCGTCTCGCCGACTACGTAGTGGCCACCAAGCTAGCCCTTGAGACGCCCGGCACGACCCAGGGCACCGAGGCCATCAAGTACTTCCATTTCGGCTACGGATTTGCCCTTCCCTATGCGAAGTACACCCCGGCGGTCGTCGATCCCCCACCCGGTGCCGACGTCATGGAGGACTGGCAGCTCTACTACCGAATCGCCCAGCGGCTGACCCTCCAGCTCAACCTCGTCAACCTCTATGGCGTGCCCGGCGGCCACCTCGAGGCGCCCACCGATGTGGTGCCTCTCGACATGGATCACGAACCCACGACTGATGAACTCCTCGAACTGATGTGCCTGGGCTCACGGATACCGCTCCAGGAAGTGAAGCGCTACCGGCACGGTCACGTCTTCGAGGAGCTCTTGGAGTTGAAGGTCGAGCCGCCGGAGCACGGGAATACGGCCCGATTGGACGTGGCCAATGCCGACGCATTGGCAGACTTAGAAGCATGCGCTCAGACTCCGCTGGTGTGCTCCGCGGAACGACCCATGCTTCTTATCCCCCGCAGGGAGAACCGGGTGATGAACACCTACGGGCGCACCGTGCCGGGACTGATGGGCAAGCGTACCTACAACCCGGCCTTCATCCATCCCGAGGATCTTGTCCAGCTCGGATGCGTGCCCGGCGACGTGGTCGAGGTCAGCTCGGAGCACGACACCATCATCGGGGTGGTCGAAGCGGATCCCGACCTGCGCCGAGGTCTGGTGTCGATGAGCCACTCCTTTGGCGGAAATCCGGGTGAGAGGGAAGATCCCACCGTCGACGGCGCCAATACCAACCGGTTGCTGCGCAATGACAGCAGGTATGACCGGGTTACAGGCCAACCGGCCATGGGAGCAGTAGCCGTCTCTATCAGCCGCGTCTCTATCAGCCGCGTCATATGACTTCGAGAAAACGCTCGAGCATGGCATTCACCTGATTGGGAACTTCTAGCTGAATGAAATGTCCGGCCCCCACGGTCGCGCACGTGAGTAGCTGAGCACAGGCGGGGATCAGAGGCGACGCGTCGGTGTACCCTCCGATACTGGCAGAGACAGAAACGGGAACGGTTAGTTGAGGCAGGATCTCCGCGCCGTTCCATGCCACCACCGAGGCGAAGGCCTCAGCCGCCACGCCACGGGCCGGCGCGCACATCGTGGCGATGATTCGGTCGCGCAGTTCCGGGTCGTCGTAGGGTCCGAACGTAGCGGCCGCCATCTCTCGCCGGGCAGCTACATGGCCCGGCCCTTCGAGTGCCGTAATGAGGGACTCGAGGTCTGAACGGAGCGCGCCAGCTCGAACGAATGGGCTGTCCAGCGCCACCACGGCTTGGACGGCTTCAGGATGGAGTGCCGCAAGGTGCCGACTGCGTCGCTGTGCCCATGCCCGCGCAGGTCCACAAGAACAGTCCGATGCCTGGGCGAGAAATGGTCGGCCTGAGGCGTCAAATGCGTGTGGTCGCACGTCCAGCCGTGCACAAAAACCATGGCGGGGTCGCCGCCTCCTCTGTCTTCGTAGAAGAGGCGTGCAGACCCTTATCCGATTGACTGATTCGACGGATCTGCGTCGTCGAGGCATGGGTGTGGGAGGTACCGCTCCACGTGGCCTGCTGCGAGCGACGGTGGTGGCCTCGCTCCATTCGCTAGCATGCGCGCGCCGGCGGGGGTCCCGCCGTGGCGCGCGGGAGGGTGGCGGGTGACGACGCTGGACGGATTCCGGATCCTGGTGGTGGGGGCATCGACGGGGATCGGGCGCGCCGTGGGGATCCAGGCGGCGCAGGCGGGCGCCGCCGTGGCCTTCGCCGCCCGGCGGACCGAGCTCCTGCGCGAGGCGGTCGATGCTGCGGGAGGGAGCAGCTTCGCCGTGCCCTGCGATGTGCGCATGGAGGAGCAGTGCGCAGGCGCCGTCGAAGCGGCGGTCGAGAGGTTCGGCGGCCTCGATGCCGTCGTGTACGCCGCCGGGAAGTCCCCCCTGGTGCGGTTCGGGGATGCCGACGCCGACACTTGGCGCGACGTGATGGCGACCAATGTCATTGGCGCCGCCCTGGTCACCCGGGCCGCCCTCCCCCACCTTGAGGCGTCCTCGGGCCGGCTTCTCCTCTTGGGCTCGTCCGGGATCGCTCGGCCCCTACCCGGCCTCGTCGCCTACACGACGAGCAAGGCTGCGCTCCACCAGTTCGCCCGCAGCCTGCGCGGCGAATACCCCTGGTTGCGGGTGACGAACTTCGTCGTCGGTCCGACCATGAGCGAGTTCTCGGCCGGCTGGGATCCCGATGTGGCCGTGGCCCTGCACGGCCGCTGGAGCGCCGAGGGCTACACGTCGTCCTCGCCGCCGATGACCGCCGAGGACATGGCGGACCAGGTCATCCGGGTGCTGGCCAGCGGCGCGCGGGTTGACGAGGTCCACGTGATGCCCGACCAGCTGCCTGCCGGACCCGGCGGGCCGGCGGTCGCGCCCACCCCCGTCACGGCCGGTACGATCGGGACAGGACCCACTGCCGATGGAGGGGGAAGGCCATGACCACCGAGACCTCGTTGAGCGAGCTACCGCTCGAATTCGACCCGTTCTCCGACGAGTACTTCAACGGTCCCTACGACCTGTACCGCCGCATGCGTGACCACGCACCCGTCTACTTCAACGAGAAGTACGACTTCTGGGCGCTGTTCCGCTACGAGGACGTCTGCGCCGCGCACAAGGACTGGCAGACCTTCTCCTCGGCCCACGGCGTCGACCTGTCGACGATGCATACCGACCCGGACATCATCAGGATGTACCGCTCCATCATCATGATGGACCCGCCCGACCACGACCGGTTGCGGGCGCTGGTCTCCCGCGTGTTCACCCCCAAGGCCGTCACGGCGCTCGAGCCGATGGTGCGCGAGGTCATCGTGTCCTTCCTCGCCCCCTTCGACGACGCCGACTCATTCGACGCGGTGGCCGACTTCAGCGGCCCGTTCCCGGTGGAGATCATCTCGCGGATGCTCGGGGTCCCGGCCGAGGACCGCCAGCAGATCCGGCACTGGCTCGACCTCGGGCTGCACCGTGAGCCGGGGCAGATGGACCCCACGCCCGAGGGGATGCAGGCCCAGGCGGAGAGCGGCATGTACTGGCTGGCGCTGACCGAGGAGAAGCGGCGCAACCCGGCCGACGACATGTTGAGCCGGCTGACCCAGGTGGAGGTCGACCGGGGGGACGGGGAGATGACCCGCCTCGACAACGAGGAGATCGCCGGGTTCGCCGGCCTGCTCGGTGGAGCGGGGGCGGAGACGGTGACCAAGCTGGTGGGCAACGCCGTCTACCTGTTCCACAAGAACCCCGATGAGTACGCCAAGGTGCGCG
This sequence comes from uncultured Acidimicrobiaceae bacterium, assembly GCA_963779735.1. Lineage (GTDB taxonomy): Bacteria > Actinomycetota > Acidimicrobiia > Acidimicrobiales > RAAP-2 > Bog-473. The sequence continues at coordinate 46,218 of CAVZZJ010000003.1, read as the reverse complement.
AGGACCCCGAGAAGATCCCCTCGGCCGTCGAGGAGATCCTGCGCTACTACCCTCCGTCGCAGTACCAGGGCCGCTACTCGGTGCGCGAGTCCACCTACAGCGGCGTGACCATCACCCCGGGCCACCCGACGATCCTCATCACGGGGTCAGCCACCCGCGACGAGCGTTTCTACGACGAGCCCGACGTCTTTCACGTCGACCGCAAGCCGACCTTGGCCCTCGGCCTCGGCTACGGCATCCACAGCTGCCTGGGCGCCGCCCTGGCCCGCATGGAGAGTCGCGTCGCCGTGCAGGAGCTGATCAAGCGGTGGCCGAACTTCGAGGTGGACGAGGACGGCTTGGCCAGGGTGCAGATGTCCAACGTCGCCGGCTACGCCAACGTGCCGGTGCACCGCACCGCCTGACCCGCCCCGCCTCCCTGAGCCCCGTTGTGGGGCTCCTCAGCCCTTGGCGGACTTGGTGGGCGGTCCCTCGACCGCCTCGGGCACCGTCACCAGGACGGGCGGCGGGTTCCGCCAATCGATCGCGCCGTCTTCGGGCAACGCCGCCGCCATCTTGTTGTCGTGGACCTGGGCCCAGTGGGAGTGGTTGAGCTCGTGCAGGGTGAAGCAGGCGTTGAGCGAGTTGTAGAAGCCCATGTTGTCGACCGTCTGGTTGACCGCCTGCTTTATGAGCAGCGCCGGCATCGTCGGCGTCTTGGCGATGCGCCGGGCGAACTCCAGGGTCTTCTCCGAGAGCTCCCCGGTCGGGAAGATCTTGGAGACCATTCCCAGCCGGTGGGCCTCCTCGACGTCGATGGCATCCCCGGTTAGCAGGAGCTCCTTGGCCTTGCGGGGCCCGAACTCCCAGGGGTGGCCGAAGTACTCGACCCCGCACATGCCCAGCCGGGTCCCCACCACGTCGGCGAAGTAGGCGTTCTCGGCGGCCACGATCAGGTCGCAGGCCCACATGAGCATGAGACCGGCGGCGAACACGGTGCCCTGGACCTGGGCGATGGTGATCTTGCGCAGGTTCCGCCAGCGCAGGGTGTTCTGGAAGTAGTAGTGCCACTCTTGGAGCATGAGCCGCTCGGCGCCGACCCGCGTGCCGCCGTCGATCTTGCTCGTCGGGTGCGAGGTCCGCTCCTCCATCGCGACGGCCGACCCCATGTCGTGGCCCGAGGAGAAGAGCGGTCCGACCCCTCCGAGGATCACCACCCGGACGGTGTCGTCCTTCTCCGCGGCGCGGAAGGCTTCGTCGAGCTCGACGAGCATGCCCCGGTTCTGGGCGTTGCGCGTGTCGGGCCGGTCCAGGAGGATGCGGACGATCCTGCCCTCGTCGTGCTCCTCGTACCGCAGGAATTTGTAGTCAGGCATGGGCCCGTCCCTCTCTTCGTTGGTGTGGTGGATCGTTGGCGCGGTGGATCGTCGCCGAGGGGGGAATGCCAGGTCGAGGCCCCCCGATGGGCGAGCAGAACGCTATACCGTCACGTCGGAGGGCCACGAACCCGCACCGCGGCCGTGTTCGCCCCGCCGCGGGCCCGCCGGGGGCCCGGCATTCGCCGCCCCGTTGACTGGCCCTAGTCCGAGATGCTAAAAGTTTCATCTCGACGTCGATATCGAAAAGGTATGTTGACATATCATTACGGTATCGAAGTGATATGTTGCGATATCGTAATATGACACTCGGCGCTCAGACGCACGGCTGAATCGAGTTACGGAACAGGCTGCCGCGACCAACGGGGCACGACCAAAAGGGGGGTTGGCGATGCACAGCAAGAGCACGCGACGAGGCAGCTGGTTCGGGGTTCGGATCTTCACGGTGATGGCCGTCGCCGCCGGCCTGAGCGTCGTCGGCGGGGGCGCCCTCGCCCAGACGGCCGGGGCGAGCACACCGGACACGTTGCAGATCGGCTTCATCTGCAGCTGTACCGGCCCCGAGGCGTCGACCATCTCCCAGACGGCGCCCGCCGCGCAGGCCTGGGCCTCGTGGACCAATGCGCACGGGGGCATTGACGGGCACAAGGTGCACATCACCGTGAAGGACGACGGCTACAACCCGGCCACCTCGCTGTCGGACGCTCAGACGCTGGTCGAGGAGGACCACGTCCTGGCCATCATCGACAACAGCGACGAGGACCAGGCCTGGGCGAGCTACGCCAAGGAGCAGGGGGTGCCGGTGCTCGGCGACACCGACACCGTGGCCGGCTACACCAACTCCGACTTCTTCACGCCCGGTATGACCTTCAACAACAGTTCGGCTGCCGAGGCAGACGCGATCAAAAAGGCCGGGGTGACCAAGATGGCCGATGTCTACTGCGCGGAGGTGGCAATCTGCGCCCAGTCGGTCCCCGAGCTGGCCGCAGCGTTGAAAAAGGTCGGCGGAAGCCTGGTCTACTCGGCCGCCATCGGGTTCGCGGCCCCCAACTACACGGCGCAGTGCCTGGCCGCCAAGCAGGCCGGCGCCAAGGGCATGGAAGTAGGTGACGCGTCGGGGGTCGTGGTGAAGGTGGCCGCGGACTGCGCGGCGCAGAGCTATGAGCCGGTGGAGTTCGGCGGCGACGGGACGGTGTCCAAGTCGTGGCTGACCACCCCCGGCATGCAGGGGAACGTCGACGTCCAGCCGGACGTCCCCTGGTTCGTCCACGACGCCGGGACCAAGGAGATGTACGAGGCCCTGGACAAGTACGCGCCGGCCGTCCCTGCCGGGCCGAACATGGGAGAGGTCGTCGTGCAGGACTGGTCGGAGCTGATCGAGTTCCAGCAGGCGTTCGAGGCAGCACACCCCAGCGGCACGCCGACGGCGGCGACCATCCTCAAGGGCCTCTACGCGCTGCCCAAGGGCACCACGCTCGGCGGCATCGCTCCCCCGCTCGGCGGCTTCGTCAAGGGCAAGACGGCGAACAACTCCTGCTTCTACCTGATGGGGATCAACCACGGGCAGTTCGTCACGATCGACAACAACAAGCCGGTGTGCCCCAGCTAAGGGGAGCGAGCTAAGGGGAGCCGAGCTCGAGCTAAGGGGAGCCGGCGCGGGACCGCTGGGCTCGGCGCCGGGCGGCTAGCCGAGCGCGCCGGTCCCGCGCAGCTCGGTGATCTGCTCCCAGGTGAGCCCGCTCTCGAGCAGGACCTCCTCGGTGTGCTCGCCGGCCTCGGGAGCCCGGCGCTCCACGCCCCAGGGCGTGCCGGAGAAGTCCACGGGCGTCGACACCATGAGGGCCCTCCCCTCGGTCACCGGCGCCTCCACGAAGGCCCCGGCGGCGATGGCCTGGGGGTCGTCGACGATGTCCTTGGGGCCCTGGACCGGCGCCCACCACACGCCGGCGGAATCGAGCCGGGCGCTCCACTCGGCGAAGCTGGCCGAGGCGAACGCCTCGCTCAGCACGGCGATGAGCGCCGTGGCGTTGACGGCGCGTTCCCGGGCACCGGCGAAGCGGGGGTCGTCGAGCAGCTCGGGGGTGCCCAATGCGGCGACCACGGGCTCCCAGTGGCGATCGGGCTGGAGTCCCAGGAGGTACACCCACCGCCCGTCGGCGCACTGGTAGGTGTTGTAGAGCGGGTTGGGCACCTCGGTGCGGGGAAAGGTGCCGTGCGGCTCCCCCAGCCTCAGGACCCGGTTCATGTCGGCGCCGATGGTGAAGATCCCGGTCCGGAACAGCGAGGTGCACACCAGCTGGCCCCGACCGGTCCGGGCCCGGCTGGCCAGGGCGGCCGAGATCCCGGCCACCGTGGTGATGGCCGTGGCGTGGTCCCCCGAGCCCCCCGGGGTGTAGGGCAGCGGGTCACCGTCCCGCGTCATGGTGGCCAGCACGCCGGCCCGTGACCAGAAGGCACCGGCGTCGTAGGCGGCCCGGTCCCGGTCGGGGCCGACCGGGCCGTAGCCGGTGATGGCGGCGTAGATCAGCCGCGGGAACCGCTCGGCCACCGACTCGTAGTCCAGCCCCATGGACTCGAGCACGCGCGGGCGCATGTTGGTCACCAGCACGTCGGCGGTCGCCAGCAGCTGGAGGAGCACACCGAGACCCTCGGGCACCTTGAGGTCGAGGATGACGCTGCGCTTCCCCCGGTTGTCCAGCTCGAAAGCCGGGTTGCGATCGGTCGTCCAGGCCCGGTTGGGGTCGCCGTCGGGTGGCTCCACCTTCACCACGTCCGCCCCCCAGTCGGCCATGATGGCCGCCGTCGAGGGCCCGACCACGAACCCGCCCAGGTCGATCACCCGGGTGCCTTCCAAGGGGCCCGCCACTACGCCGTCGCCCGGTCGGGGGTCTCTTCGGCCGGCTCCGGCCCGTCTCGCTCGAGCACCAGCGCGCCACGGTTCAGCTTCATGGCGTCACTGCGAGGCAGGGCGTCGAGGAACTCGACGGTCTTGGGAACCTTGTAGGGAGACAGGCGCTCCTTGGCGAAGGCGATGATGTCGGCCGGGTCCGGGGGATGGGCCACGTCCGCCGGCTGAATGATGGCGTGCACCCGGCGGCCCCACTCGGGGTCGCGCAGCCCGATCACCACCACGTCGCGGACCTGCGGGTGCTCGCTGAGGGCCGACTCCACCTCGGCGGGATAGACGTTGGCCGCCCCGGTGACGATCATGTCCACCCGGCGGTCGGCCATGTACAGCCATCCCTCCTCGTCCACCCAGCCCAGGTCGCCCACCGTGACGAACCCGTCTGGGGTCTGGGCCAGCTGCGTGACGGTCTCGCCGATGTAGGTGACCCCGGCGCCCAGGGGGGAGCGCATGTAGATGCCGCCGATCTCCCCGGTGGGCAGCTCCTTGCCGTCCTGGTCGAGGATCTTCACCTCGGTGCTCATGAGGGGCCGGCCGAGGGTGCCGGGATGGGCCAGCCACTCGTCGCCGCGGCAGCAGGCCAGGCCGTGCCCCTCGGACGCGCCGTAGCTGAGGAAGAAGTGCTCGGGGCCGATCAGCTCGCACCAGCGGCGGCCCAGCCACACGGGGAGCGGCGAGGCCCCCTGCTGGACCCAGTCCAGCGAGGAGAGGTCGCGCGTCCCGACGTCGGGCACCTGGGCCAGGCGCTGGAGCATGGGCGTGGCGGCGATGAATCCCGTCACCCGGTACCGTTCGACCAGGTCGAGGATCCGTTCGGCATTGAACCGTTCGAGCAGCACGATGCACTCGCCGGCCATGAGGTTCCTCGTCGCCGTGAAGCCGTTCGAGTGGTAAAGCGGCGCCGGCACCAGGATGAGTTGCGGTGCGGGCATGGCGCCGTAGGCCTCCACGACGGAGTTCCCCCCGGCCGCCGGGAAGAACAGCCCCTCGGTGTCCCGCTCGATCACCTTGGGTGTCCCGGTCGACCCCGAGCTGCAGATGCCCCACCCCCGCGGGGGCACCACCTCGTCGAGCAGGGTGGTGGGCGCCGAGAGGCTGGTCTCGAAGAACTCGGCGCTCCCCGAATCGATGGTGACCGTGGGCCGGATGGCCGCCAGCACACGTCCCCGCTCCCACTCGGGAAGGTCCCAGCGCATCGGGACGACCGTGGCCCCCACCTTCCAGCCGGCGAAGCTCACCATGAGGTGCTCGGGCGAGTTGCGCAGGCAGATCGCCAGGTGGTCGCCCACCTGCAGCCCGCGCTCGGCCAGCACGTGCGCCATCTGGGTCGACCGCTCGTCCATCTCGCGCCACGTCACCTGTCGATCGGTGCCGTCCTCGGCGGCGAAGATGATCCCGACCCCGTCAGGATCGGCCTCGGCGACCAGGTGGATCTGGGTGCCGAAGGGCACGCCACCCGCCATGACCGATGTCATCTCATCCTCCCTCTTTCGTCCATCGGGCCCGGGAGCGTCATGCGGGAGCCGGCGAGTCGAACGCCCCGGGAGCCTCCTCGTCTTCGACGCCCACCATGACGATGACGAGGACGCACGGCTCCTCGTAGCGGTTCCACCACTGGTGAACGCCGCCCAGCTGTACGTTCACGTCGCCCTGCTCCAGGGTGACGACGCTACCGTCCTGCATGGCCAGGTCGATCTTGCCCGAGACGATGTACTCGTAGTCGATGGTGCTGGTCCGGTGCCAGCCGCTCGGTGAGGGCGTGGGCGGCATGGACTCAATGACGAAGCGGCTCGAGCCCGGTGCGAGGTCGAAGATCTCGGTCATGCTGGCCTGTGCGGTGGCGTCCGTGGTGTCGAGCGAAGACGTGGGGGCATTCCAGAGGTGGACGATGTCGAAGGGGGCGTCCTGGACCGGGAAGCTCTCGGTCGCGGTGGCCACGCCGTCCTGCAGCACGGCCCACGAGCCCCCGGCGGCTCTCCCGCTGACGACGCGTCGATAGGGTGGCATGGTCACTCGTGGAGAGTAACCGGTCGCCTCGCTTCGCGCGCCCTTCCGGGCCGATCCGTGCCGGCAATGGGGCGCCGGAACCCGGCCGGCTATAGCATTCACGTCGACAGCATTCAGGTCGACAGCATGCGGGTCGACGCGGAGATCGCAACCGGTGCCACCGGTTGACCAGCCAACGAGAGACGGGGGAACCCATGGGCCTCAGCACCGAGGACGTAATTGAGATTCAGGGTCTGGCGGCCCGTTACACCCAGGCCGTCGACGGCGGTGACTCCGATGCCTTCATCGCCTGCTTCACCGAAGACGGCGTGTTCGACATCGTGGGCACCGCGACGTTCGAGGGGCACGCCGCCCTCAAGGGGCTGCCGGCGAGCAGTTCGGGCGAGGGGTCACCCCGCCACGTGCCCTCCAACCTGGTGATAGAGGGCGACGGCGACCACGCGACCCTCAAGGCGTACGTCCACGTCATCAAACTGATCGGTGACCCTCCGGCCTTCACCGTCACGACGGGCGGTGTCTACAACGACACCCTGGTCAAGGAGGACGGCCGCTGGAAGTTCTCCCACCGCAGCTTCACGTCGGACAAACCGCTCACCCTGTAGTCCCGGCTGTAGTCCCGGCTGCAGTCCCGCTTGGGCGGCCGAGCGGCTGGCTCATCGCGCCCGGCTCATCGCGCCCGCATTGCTGGGCGGCCGACGCATGCAGCGTCGGGCGGGTGAAGCCCGTGGTCAGTCCACGATGGAGATGGCAGCCTTCGGGCAGGTCCGCACGGCGGTCTCCACCTTCTGGCGCAACTCCTCGGGCGGCTCCTCCTGAAGCACGTAGAGGTAGTCATCGTCCCGCACCTCGAATACCTCGGGGGCAGCGGCCATGCACAGGGCGTTGGATTCACACAGGTCGAAATCGACGACAACTCGCATGGCGCCCAATCTACCGATTCCGGGTCACGCGTGTGGAGGTGGCCGTCCTGCTTCGTGGACAGGCCGTCCTGTTTCGGTTAATCCCGCCTCACCGGCCGCCGAATGCGGCGGCAAGGCTCGGGACCACCCCTCCGTCGACGATCAGATCGCATCCGGTGACGTAGGACGCTCCGGGGGAGAGCAGGAAGGCCACGACTTCGGCGATCTCTTCGGGTCGCCCCTCCCGTCCGACCGGCGTGTGCTCGAGCATGGTGGCCATGAAGGGATGTGCCGCCGCCTCCTGGCGTCCCATCGGGGTGTCGATCGTCCCCGGCGATATGGAGCAGATCCGGGCGCCGAGTTTTCCCCAGGCCATGGCCTCGCGCCCGACCAGGCGGATCACCCCTCGCTTGGCCCAGGAGTAGGCCGCCTCCAGCACCGCCGGATCCACACCGGCCAGCCGATCCAGAAAGTCGGGTGCCAGGGGCCGGTCGAGCAGGGCGTCGGTCCCCGGGTCGATCGCCGTCGGGATCATGTGCCCAGCGATAGAGGCGAAGCACACGGCGGCCGAGCCCTCCGTCACCAGGGGGCGCAGGGCGTCCACGACCAGGGCCGTCCCGACCAGGTCAACCTCGAACACCCGCCGCCAGTCCCCCATCGTCGGTGAGACGCCGGCGGCGTGGACCAGTGCGCGCAACGGACCCACTGCTTCGACGCGCTCGGCCAGGGCGCCGACGTCGATCTCATCGGTGATGTCGCCCCGCAAGGCCTCCACCGAGCCGGCCGAGCCGGCCGAGCCGGCCCCGAGCTCCCTCGCCGCCCGGTCCAGCTGCCGATCGACGTCGACGAGGATGAGCCGGTGCCCGGCCGCCGCCAGCCGCTGCGCGCAGGCCCACCCCATGCCTCGGGCCGCCCCCGTCACCACGCTCACACCGTCGTCTGCCGCAGTCATGTTCCTCCTCAACCGGGGTGAGTCACGCCCGTCGAGGCGAGCATTGCACCAAAGGCCGGACCGGCGCGGCCGTGATCCCGGTGGCCGGGCCCAAAAAGTGTGACGATGGGCCACATGGACTCTGAACGAACGATCTTTGAGGGCTTCGAGGGCGTGCACCTGGTCGGCGACGTCTGGGGGGACCCCGACGCCTGGCCGGTGCTCTTCCTCCACGGTGGGGGCCAGACCCGGCACGCCTGGGGACGGACCGCCGAGATCGTGGCCAAGGAGGGTTGGCGTACCGTCACCCTGGACCTGCGCGGCCACGGCGACAGCGACTGGGCCCCCAAGGGCGACTACTCGTTCACCGCCTTCTGCGCCGACACGGTGGCGGTGGCGGACCAGCTCGGGAGGCCGCCCGTGCTGGTCGGAGCCTCCCTCGGCGGCATGACGTCCATGATCGCCGAAGGGACCAGTGACCGGGCGCTCTGTTCCGGCCTGGTGCTGGTCGACATCGCCCCGAACACCAACGCCCCCGGGATCACGCGGATCATGAACTTCATGCGGTCCGGCCTCGACGGGTTCGCCACCCTCGATGACGCAGCGGCCGCCATCGCCGCCTACACCCCCAACCGCGAGAAGCGGACCACCAACCCCGAGGGGCTGAAGAAGGTCCTGCGCGAGCGTGACGGCCGCTGGTACTGGCACTGGGACCCGGCGTTCATCGCCGGCGCCCGCACGGAGGTCCCGCCGGACACACTGACGGGACTGATCGATGTGGCCGTGAGCAATATCCATGTGCCGACGCTGCTGGTACGGGGCCTGCTCAGCGATGTCGTGACCCAGGAGGGCGCCGACGAGCTCGTCGCTCGCATCCCGGGCGCCACGGTGGTCGGGGTCGCGGGGGCGGCGCACATGATCGCCGGGGACCGCAACGACGCCTTCTCCGATGCGGTGGTCACCTTCCTCGCCGACCGTGTCCGGCCGACCCTCCCGCCTGCCTGAGACCACTGGGGTCGGGTCGGGTCGGGTCGGGCGGGTCGGGTCGGGGCCGGGGGCGGCGCGGCGCTCGACGGCGAAGGTCAGGCTCAGGCCGGGGCGGGGTCGCGGCGCTTGACGGCGAAGGTCAACGTCGCCGTGGCCACGTGGAGGTCCTCCGCGCCGATGTCGTGCGCCTCCACCCGGACCACCGCCGTCCTGCCACCCCAGCGCAGGACGTGGGCCACGGCGCGCACCGGACCGACCCGGGCGGCATCGAGGAAGCTGATCTGCATCTCGGTCGTCGAGCTGCGCTCGTAGATGTCGTCCCCACGGAAGAGGGCCGTGCCGGCCACCACGTCGATCAGCGTGGCCATGACACCGCCGTGGAGCATGGCGGAGCCGTTCATCACCTCGGGGGTGACGTCCAGATCGATGGCGAGGTCGGCACCGTCGACCGGGACGTACCTCCATGAGAACGTGCCGAGGACATGCCCCGGGGTCGCGCCTGAGCTCGGGGAGAGGACCTCTCTGGGGAACTGGGGCCCATCGGGGAACGGAGGTCCCCCGCGGAGTGGTTTGGCTGTCACCCGCGAGCGGTCAGCTGGTGCCCTTGGGCCCGAACCGGAGCGCTCCGTCTATCCGGATGACCTCACCGTTGAGGTAGTCGTTGTCCACGATGGCCTGCACGAGCTTGGCGTACTCGACCGGCTGCCCCATCCGCTTGGGGAACGGGATGGCCGGGCCCCAGTGGGCCTCCACCTGGTCGAGGTTGGTCCCGTAGGCGGGGGTGATGAAGGTGCCCGGGGCGATGGTCACGACGCGAATGCCCACCACGGACAGGTCGCGGGCGGCCGAGAGCGTCATCCCGATGACTCCGCCCTTGGCCGCGGCGTAGGCCACCTGCCCTATCGTGCCCTCGTAGCCGGCGATCGACGCCGTGTTGATGATCACCCCGCGGGCGTCGTCGGCCAGGGGTTCGTTGGTGGACATCTGGGCGGCCGCCAGGCGCAGGACGTTGAACGTCCCCACGAGATACGGGTCCAGCACATTGCGGAAATCCTCGAGCGAGTGCGGGGTTCCGTTGGACTTCAAGGTCCGGCCGCCTCCACCGAATCCACCGTGCACCGCCACGGACACCCGCAATGGCGCAAGCGCAGCGGCACGTTCGATGGCGGCCTTGACACTGCTCTCGCTGGTGGCATCGGTCTCGACGAACTCGGCGTCGGCACCCAGCTCCTTGGCCAGATCGACGGCCTTCGACGACCCCAGATCGGCGATCACGACCTTCGCGCCCGAAGCGACAAGGCGCCGAACCGTCTGCTCGCCCAGTCCCCCGGCGCCACCGGTCACGATCGCTGACGCTCCACGTAACTCCATGCGGACTCCTCGTTTCCTTCTCGGCACGCTGCCCGTCTGGGCAGGGTGCGCCGCGTGAGCTCTCTGCCCTGCGGGCGGCGGCCACCCTAGACGATGCCGGGCCGGTGGGACCAGGAGGCGGTCGGGGCGGGCGGAGGCGGTCCGGGTGGTCTCGGCGGTTCAGGCGGTCCGAGTGGTCGCTGTCCTATATTTCGTGGAGCGGCCCGCCATGATGGCGGGCGCGCACCGACCGGGGGGTCGGCGGCCGAGAGCGAGGTACGGGATGCGGTTCAACCACATGGAACTCACGTTCGGGCGGGGCGGGTTGGACGAGGACACCCGGGCCGACATCAACCGCTTCTACGGCGACATCTTCAACTGGCAGTGCGCTCCCTACGAGCTGTTCGGGCAACTCGGGCACATCATGCTGCCGCCCGATGGGGACCAGTTCGTCCTCCTCATGGAGGTGGACGAGCCCATCCACTCCCCGAGCTATGACCACCTCGGCTTGCTCCTTGACTCCCGCCAGGAGGTCGACGACGTGTTGGAGCACTGCCGGCGGTTTCAGGACAAGGACGACCGGGTGCAGATCAAGGAGTTCGACGACATCGTCCTGCCCGAGATCACCCAGCGCGCCTTCTACGTGCGCTACATCCTGCCGATCTGGTTCGACGTGCACTCCCAGGAGTACCCGCCGGGGACGTCCCGCGGGCACTGGCAGTACGTGGAGGCGTAGGCGGGCGGGCGGAAGCGGTACAGGGTCAGGTGGGCCTGAAGCGGTACAGGGTCAGGTCGGGCGTCACGTCGTCGAAGATGATCTCCACCCGCATCCCGATGGTGACCGTCACCGGGTCGCAGCCGACGAGGGTGCTGATCATCCGGGGACCCTCGTCCATCGTCACGTGGGCGATGACGTAGGGCGCATCGGCCTGGTACGCCGGGGTCGGTGCCCGGTGCACGACGGTGTAGGTGTACACCTCACCGGTGCCGGCGATCGGCGTCCACGTGTACTGCGCGGAGCCACACGGGCACAGCTCGCTCGGGATGAAGCGGAACCGACCGCACCGGTCGCAGCGCTGCAACACGACGCGGTGCTCCTTGAGGGCCGCCCAGAACGGCTCGTGGAGCGGCGTGATCTCGGGTGTGAACTTGTCGTAGTCGGTCACGGTTTCCGCCTCGGTCCTCATGCCCTCGCCAGCACCGCGCCGTACTGGACCTGGGAGACCCCGCCCACCCCATGGGCGTAGGCCAGGGACGCGCCCTCCACCTGCCGGGGGCCGGCCTCGCCGCGGAGCTGGCGCACGAGCTCAATGACGGTGAACACGCCACAACTCCCGGCATGGCTGGCGGAGAGAAAGCCTCCGTCGGTGTTGACCGGGAGACGCCCGCCGATGCGCGTGGCCTGACCCTCGACGAATCTGCCACCCTCGCCTTTGGCGCAGAACCCGGAGGCCTCGAGCTCGACGATGACGTTGATGGTCGAGTGGTCCGAGATGCCGGCCACGTCGATCTCGTCCCTGGTGATCCCGGCGATGCCGAATGCCGTGTCGGCCGCCAGGCGCCCGCCCTCGAAGCTGGCCAGGCTCGGGGCGCTGCAGGGGTCGAGGTAGCTCTGGCCCTCCCCCCAGCCCAAGAGCACGACGGGATGGTGACGCGCCTGGGCGTCGGCGGCGGAGGCGGCGGCGTCGGCGTCGGCGGCGGAGGTCATCACGATGCACCCGGCGCCCTGGTTGACCAGGCAGCAGTCGAGCAGTTTCAGCGGCTCGGCGATCGGCCGTGACCCCATGACGTCGTCGATGGTGATCTCGCCCCGCCTGCCGTTGACCGACAGGGGGTTCAGCGTGGCGCCATGGCGCTGCGCCACTGCGACCTCGGCCAGCTGCTCCTCCGTCGTGCCGTACTCGTACATGTGTCGGCGGGCGATGACGGCGTAGTCGGCTACCCGGGTAGTGCCCCAGACGTACTCGTAGGGGCTGCCCAGCCGGGCCATGTGGGCGATGGCGGCGTTGCGGTCGGCGCCGGCGTACCCGGCGACCTGCCCGGCGGCGACGGTGGGGATCACCACGACCGACGCCATACCGTGGGCGATGGCCAGGGCAGCGAGGCCGATGCCGGCGGACTGCCCGGACGCCCCGATGTTCGTGGCGGCGTGGAAGCGCAAGGGGTGGCCGACGAGGTCCGCCACCGCACCGCCGGGCAGCCCCGAGCGCAGGCCCACCCCCGGGGGTGCGTCGCCGATGAGGCCGTCGACGTCGGCGAGGGAGAGACCGGCATCGGCGAGCGCCTCCTGCACGACCTCCCAGTAGACGTCGGCCGGCTGGCGGTCACTCAGGTCGCCCTGTCGTGTCATGGAGATGCCCGCGAACGCCGCGTCCCGGAGCTGAGGCATGGGGGAACGGTAGCAGTGGCCATCAGCTGGAGCCTTGACGGGCATCTTCGCCGTCGTTTAAACATGTGTTCAGGGCCTCGGATGGACATGTCGAGCTGCGAGGAGGGACTACATGGATCTCGCGTCCGTCAACTACTTCACGGATCCCGCCCTGATGGCCGACGCCTACCCGTACTACGAGGCGGTGCGCGCAAGGGGTCCCGTGTGGCGGGAGCCGCACTACGGGGCGTTCATGATCACGGGATATGACGAGATCTCCGCCATCTGCCGGGATTCTGAGACGTTCTCGTCGTGTAACGGCTTCGCCGGTCCCTTCTTCGAATTCCCCGAGGATCCGGTGAATCTCGATGATGTCAGCGAACTGATCGAGAAGTACCGCCACACGTTCACCTTCAGCGAGAACTTCATCACTTTCGACCCGCCCGAACACGCGGCCCACCGGGCGCTGATGATGCGTCTGCTGACCCCAAAGCGGCTGCAGGAGAACGAGGAGTTCATGTGGCGGGCATCCGACGCGCTCATCGATCGCTTCATCGGCACCGGCTCCTGCGAGTTCGCCGGCGAGTACGCCCAGCCGTTCTCTTTGGTCGTGATAGCTGATCTGTTGGGGATCCCCGAGGAAGATCACCGCATCCTGCGACGCCGGGTGGTGGAGCAGGGCCCCGCCGGCAAGCTCGGACAACGCCCGCAGGGCAACATCTTGGGCTACCTCGAGGAGTTCTTCATTCCCTACATCGAGGAGCGCCGACGCCAGCCGCGCGAGGACATTCTCACCGCGATGGCCCAGGCCCGGTTCCCCGACGGTTCGCTACCAGAGGTGATCGATGTCGTCCGCGTGGGCACCATCTTGTTCTCTGGAGGTCAAGGAACCTCGGCCCGCTTCCAGATCGCCCTTCTGAAGCTTCTGGCCGAGGACCCCGAACTCCAAGAACGCCTACGCCAGGACCGCACGCTCATCCCCGCTTTCGTAGAGGAAGGGCTGCGGTTCAAGAGCCCGACGAAGGTGAACTTCCGGATGGCACGCGTGTCGACCAACGTGGGCGACATTGCCATTCCCGCTGGCAGCACGCTCGTGCTCCTCCTCGGTGCCGCCGACCGTGATGCACGCCGTTTCGAGTGCCCGGCGGAGTTCCACTCGGACCGGCCAAACGCAGGGCAACACGTGGCCTTTGGGCGCGGCCGGCACTCGTGCCCCGGAGGACCCCTCGTCCGGTCAGAGGCGCGGATCACCCTCAACCGCGTTCTAAATCGTGCCGATGACGTTCGGATCTCGGAAAGCCATCACGGACCGCCCGACGCACGGCGCTTCGAGTACACGCCCTCCTACATCATGCAGGGCGTCGAGGCGCTCCACCTGGAGTTCACGCCCCACTGACCTCCTCCGCCGTAGTTGGTCGGAGGGCCACAGGCCGAAGCGCGACAATTGCGTTCACGAGCGTCGGTCACCCTCAGGACCCCGTTGCCGGCCCGGGTGGCTGACGCACCACTCTGACGATCGCCGGCCGGCTGCCGGAAGGGAGTGCTGGCTCAGCGTCCGGCGACCGCGCTGAAGGTCAGGCCGGGTTGCCCCTCGGCTCTAGCTCCTGTGGCGGGGCGAGGACGCCGCATTGGCGCAGTTGGTCGATGACGAGCCCGGCCGACTCCTCGGCCGCGACGGCGCCGCTCGCATCGAGCCGGAGCTCGGGGCTCTCGGGTGGCTCGTAGGGCGAGTCGATCCCCGTGAAGTGCACGAGCTCCCCCCGGCGGGCCTTGGCGTAGAGACCCTTGCGGTCGCGGGCTTCGGCCACCTCGAGCGGGACGTCGACATGGACCTCGAAGAACTGGCCGTCGCCGATCAGGCGACGGGCCAGCTCACGTTCGGCGCGGAACGGCGATATGAAGGAGGCCAGCACGATGACGCCGGCGTCGACCAGGATGCGGGCCACCTCGGCCACTCGTCGGATGTTCTCGACACGGTCGACGTCGGTGAAGCCGAGGTCCTTGTTCAACCCGTGACGGACGTTGTCCCCGTCGAGCAGGTAGGTGTGAAAGCCCTGTTGGTGGAGGCTGCGTTCGACGAGGTTGGCGATCGTCGACTTCCCGGCACCAGAGAGGCCGGTGAACCAGACGACGGCTGGTCGCTGACCGTTCAGTCGGGCTCGGGCCTCCTTGTCGACCTCGACCGCCTGCCAGTGCACGTTGTCGGCGCGGCGGAGTGCGAAGTGCAAGAGGCCCGCACCCACGGTGTTGTTGGTGAACCGGTCGATCAGGATGAAGCCGCCCATGTCCCGGTTGTCGACGTAGGGGTCGAAGGGGATCTGGCGATCGAGGGTGAGGTTGCACACGCCGATCTCGTTGAGCTCGAGGGTTCTAGAGGCCAAATGCTCGAGCGTGTTGACGTTCACCTTGTACTTGGGATGGCCGACGGTGGCGCCGACGGTGGCGGCGCCGAGCTTCAAGAGGTAGGGGCGCCCCGGTAGCATCGGTGCCTCGCTCGTCCAGACCAGATGGCACTCGAACTGGTCGGCCACGTGGGGCGGGTCGCCGGCCGCGGCGATCACGTCGCCCCGGCTCACGTCGACCTCGTCGTCCAAGGTGAGCGTGATCGACTGACCGGCGATCGCCTCGTCGAGGTCGCCGTCGGCGGTGACGATCCGGGCCACGGTGGACTCTCTGCCCGACGGCACGATGCGCACCCGGTCGCCCGGACGGACGCTGCCGCCGACGATCTGGCCGGAGAATCCGCGGAAGTCGGGGTTCGGTCGGTTCACCCACTGCACGGGCATGCGCAACGGACCTATGTGCAGGTCGTCGGCGATCTCAATCGATTCGAGGTGCCCTATCAGCGTGGGCCCGTCGTACCAGGGCGTGTGCGGGCTGGCCTCGGTGATGTTGTCACCCCGCAGAGCCGAGATGGGGAGGCAGACGATGTCGTCGAGCCCGATTTCGGTGGCAAAGCTCCGGTAGTCGGCCTCAATGGTGTCGAACACCTGCTCGGAGTAGTCGACGAGATCGAGCTTGTTGACCGCCAGGATCACATGGCGGATCCCGAGCAACGACACGATGTAGCTGTGTCGCTTGGTCTGGGTGAGCACACCCTTGCGGGCGTCGATCAGGATCACCGCGAGGTCCGCGGTGGACGCTCCGGTGACCATGTTCCGGGTGTACTGCTCGTGGCCCGGGGTGTCTGCGACGATGAACTTGCGGTGCTCGGTCGAGAAGAACCGGTAGGCCACGTCGATGGTGATGCCCTGCTCACGCTCCGCGGCGAGGCCGTCGACCAAGAGGGCGAAGTCGAGGTCGCCGGCTTGGGTCCCGAACCGCTTCGAATCGGACTCGAGCGCCGCCAGATGGTCCTCGAAGACCAGCTTGGAGTCGTAGAGCAGCCGGCCGATCAACGTGCTCTTGCCGTCGTCGACGCTGCCGCAGGTGATGAAGCGCAGCATCGACTTGTGCTCGTGAAGTTGGAGGTAGGCCTCTATGTCGGCGGCGAGGAGGTCGTTGGACACATGGGACATCAGAAGTAGCCCTCCTGCTTCTTCTTCTCCATCGATCCGCTCGAGTCGTGGTCGATCACCCGCCCTTGGCGTTCGGACGTCGTCGTGAGGAGCATCTCTTGGATGATCGCGGTGAGAGTGGTGGCGGTGCTCTCGACGGCACCGGTGAGCGGGTAGCACCCGAGTGTTCGGAACCGAACACAGCGGATCTGGGGTTCCTCGCCCGGGGCGAGGCGCATCCGGTCGTCGTCGACCATGATGAGGGTCCCGTCGCGCTCGACCACCGGACGGGGCGCGGCGAGGTACAAGGGCACGATGGGGATGTCCTCGAGGTGGATGTACTGCCAGACGTCGAGCTCGGTCCAGTTCGACAGCGGGAAGACCCGCACGCTCTCTCCGGGGTGCTTACGGGCGTTGTAGAGGCGCCACAGCTCGGGCCGCTGTTGCTTGGGGTCCCATCGATGCTGGGCCGTGCGGATGGAGAACACCCGCTCCTTGGCCCGTGATTTCTCCTCGTCACGGCGGGCGCCGCCGAACGCCAGGTCGAACGCGTGGAGGTCCAGTGCCTGCTTGAGCCCCTCTGTCTTCCACAGATCGGTGTGCGTGGCCGAACCGTGGTCGAACGGGTTGATGCCCCGTTCGACACAGTCGGGATTCTGGTACACGAGCAGGTCGACGCCCAGCTCGTCGACCAGCCTGTCGCGGAACTCGTACATGGCCCGGAACTTCCACGTGGTGTCGACGTGGAGCAGGGGGAACGGCGGCTTGGACGGATAGAAGGCCTTCATGGCCACGTGGAGCATCACCGAGCTGTCCTTGCCCACCGAGTACAGCATCACCGGCCGCTCGCTCTCGGCGACCGCCTCGCGGAAGATCTGGATGCTCTCGGCCTCAAGGCGCTGCAGATGCGTGAGCCTCGTCATATCCGTGGTGACCTACCGCCAACCGAATGAAAGTGGTTCGCTCGATCATCCTATAGACCTCATCGCTCCACTAACCACAAGCACTCCCTCAAACCGCCGTCCAGCCACCGTCCACGGCCAGCACTGCTCCTGTAACGTAGGAGCTCGCCTCGCTGGCGAGGAACAGCGCTACGTAGGCGACCTCGTCAACGGTGGCAGCGCGCCGGAATGGCGTTGTGCGCACCACGGATTGTCGACCCTTGTCCGTGGCCAGCCATTCGGCCGTCATTTCGGTGTTCACCCAGCCCGGTGCTAGCGCATTTACCCGAATGTCGTGTCGCGCCCATTGGAACGCGAGTTCACGCGTCAAGTTGATACAGCCGGCTTTGCTCGCGGCGTATCCGGCTTGGGGCAGACTGCCACTACCGACCACTCCCACCACCGACGCAACGTTTACGATTGCGCCGCCCCCTTTCTGGCCGATCATTGCCTTTCCCGCTTCCCGGCACAGGATGAAAGTCGCCGTCAGATTCAGGTCTACTACGCGGCGGAAGTCCGCCGTCGTCTCGTCCTGGGCGGGGGTGACGTTGGATATTCCAGCATTGTTGACCAGGACATCGATGCGCGGCGTGCGCTCTAAAATGTTGGCGACGAGGTATTCGCAATCGTCTTCACGGGAGAGGTCGGCTTGCCACGGCTGAATTCGCGGTTCGTTTTTGGCCAGTTCCGAAAGACGCTCAAACCGGCGAGCAACGGCGTAGACGCTCGCACCCGCCTCCGCAAACACCAAAGCTATTCGCTCACCGATTCCACTGGATGCCCCGGTCACTATCGCGGTCTTACCTTCGAGAAGGAATCGATCGAGCAATGTCATCCTAGCAAGTACCGATCGACTGCACCAAGTGGATTCCTTGGCGCTTAGGACGTCTGGGACCAGAATGCGCGCCTTCAAAACTCGGAGACATCGTGCTCCAGAATTTCTGAGTATCGGGCCAACGCTTCTTCCCTCCTGCTTGGCAGGTGTCCGGTAGGCCATAGTCCGGGCGCGGGAACAAACTCCTTGAGGAGTTGACTCGCCAGCGTGACCTTGTGCACCTCTGTCGGGCCGTCGGCAATGGCTAACGCTTCCGCCCCGATGAGCATCGATGCGAATGGCATCTCGTCGGAGACACCGAGTGCGCCGTGGAGGTGCATCGCCCGCTGGACCACGTCATGAAACACTCGGGGCATAGCGATCTTCACAGCCGCGATGTCCTTCCTCACGCGTCTGTAGTCCTGGTACTTGTCTATCAGCCACGCGGTGCGAAGCACGAGCAGCCGGAACTGCTCAAGTTCGATCCAGCTGTCGGCAATCCGCTCCTGTGTCATCTGCAGGGACGCGAGCGGACCGTACCGTGTCATTCGGGACACGGCCCGCTCGCACATCATGTCGAATGCAAGCTTCACCTGCGCGATCGTACGCATCGCATGATGCACGCGCCCACCGCCCAGCCGTGTCTGCGCTATGGCAAATGCCGCGCCTTCGTCTCCGAGCAGGTGGTCCCCTGGGACCCGTACGTCTGCGTAGCGAATATACGCATGGCGCCCCTCTTCACCTCGCTCGCCGCTGACACTGATGTTCCGAACGATCTCGACTCCTGGCGTCTCGGCTGGGACGATGAACATCGACATACCGTTGTATGCGCTGACATTTGGGTCGGTAACTGCCATAACGATCATGAAGCTCGCGTAACGGGCGTTGGAGGAGAACCACTTCTCCCCGTTGATTACCCAATCGTTGCCGGAGCGGAAGGCATTCGTTCGAAAAAGAGTCGGATCGGCGCCGCCGTGAGGCTCAGTCATTGAATAGCAGGAGGAAATCTCTCCGTCCAGTAGCGGCCACAGGTACCGCGTCTTCTGCGCTGAGCTTCCGTAGTGGGCGAGAATCTCGGCATTACCCGAGTCCGGAGCCTGGCAGCCGAACACCGAAGGTGCCCATCTACTGCGCCCAATTACCTCATTGAGCAAAGCTAGCTTTACCTGCCCATAACCCTTGCCACCTAGCTCGGGTCCGAGGTGGCATGCCCAAAGGCCTTGTTCCTTCACCCTATGCTCGAGCGGCTTTACGATGGCCATCGCCCGGCGGTCGGACTTGTCGAAGGGATCGCCCAGGATGAGGTCGAGCGGCTCCACTTCAGTCTTTACGAAGTCGCTTGCCCATTCGAGGAGTCGCTGATACTCCGAATCCGTCTCAAAATCCCAAGACATATCCGTGCTCTCCATTAGGTCCCCTGACGCGAACAACGACCGCGCTCGGATGCGATCATAGAACCTACCGTGGCCAGCGTTAAGGTCCGTGAGAGTTGGCAGCCAGGTTGCAGGGGGTTCCGTACGGTGTGCAGCGCTGGCCCTAACGCCACTGGCCGAACCCGGCCCCGGGAGGCTTATGGCCGTCTAGAGTGGTCGAGTCAAGCCTGCTACGACAGGTCGATAATTGGCCTTGCGACGACGCCTTCAATCATCTGCGACCTCCACTAACCCGTTGCGCAGAACAACCCGGCTGTCGGAGTCCGCCTCGAATGCATACCTGTGAGAGCCCCTCGAATTCCTGTTGGTCTCATAGACGGAGAGGTCAATCGGATCGCCGGGAAAGACGGGTGAACTGAATCGCACGGCGATCCGGCGCACCCGCCTCGGATCACCGGCAGCCGTGAGTTCGATGAGGCCTCGACTGGCTATCCCAAGCGTACACAACCCCTGATTTATCTTTCGCACAAACCCATGGGAGCGCGCCACCTCGTCGTCTAGATGCATCGGGTTGCAGTCCCCTGAGGCCCCGGCGTAACGGAATGTTTGGTCCCGCGTTGTTGTCAGGCGCACCGATCCGATCGGGCGCGATCGAGCTTCCTCCGGGAACGCATGGTCCCCGGGTGGAGTGCCGCGATTGCCTCCGGTCACCCTACCGCGATGCAACAGCGACCAGTACTGTTCCATCACCTGGACTCCGTCATCGTCTGTTGTGCTCAACCTCATATACACGTTCATTCCGGCAGCGCTACAAACCACCGACTGGAGCTCGCCCACGGTGTGACACCAACGACCGACCTCCAAGGGCTTGTGAATGCGGATGTCATGCTCACCGTGCACTCCTCCGGTTGCGCCGGCGAGAGCTTCTTCTGGTATGGGAGGCACGCCCCAAAACGCCTTCCATGCCAATACGGCCGCAAAGACCGGCGGCAATGCGCGGCCTTCGAGGTAAAGAGAGTTGTCATCGTTCGTGGCTAGCGCATAGGCGGCGACGCGGTCGGGATCGACGTATGTGTGAAAGACCCTCGAGGGATCTGCAAGCGGCACTTTCAAACTGTCCACGCCATGACTCCTCAATGGAGATGAAAATCGACGGTAACACCTTCCAACCGGGTGGCGCTGCCCGACCATCCTAAGGGTCCGGCCCGGTCGGCCGAGTCGCGACGACGGCACGGCCGTCTGCCGCTAGCATGTTCTCTCTAGCAAGGCGAGCGCGTTGACCGTTGTTGACAGGCTCAGAACAATGATGGGAAGGTGCTGCTATTGCCAGCACTTTCGAGGGGGAGGCCCGGCAACGGCGTAAGCACGGACCCCGGGAGAGGTAGTGCATCACAAGAAATGATCAGCCATTGCGACAGCTGTCACAGTCGGAGGGGAACCAGATGAATGCCCCCAGATCCCCTAGGTTCAGTGCAGCCCTGTCGACCCTGCTCTTGCTCGGCGCGGTCACCATCGGCTTCGGCGCTGCGGCGCCCGGTTTGAGCGGCGCGTCCGGGTCGGCTGCCTATAACCCGAACGGCACCCTCCGTTACGCGATCGACTTGAGCGAGAGCCCGATCACCTTCGACCCGACGAAGGCGACGATTTACGACACATCTGACGTCGTCGGCCAACTGCTCTACGACACGCTGCTCTACCAGCAGCCCAACGGCGCCTTGACCCCCGAGCTGGCCACCAAGGCGACCATCGTCAACCCCGAGACGATCTCGGTCACTCTTCGCCCCGGCCTGAAATTCCAAGACGGCACGCCTCTCAACGCAGCGGCCGTCAAGTTCACCATCCTGAGGAACCTGGCCGCCAAGAGCATCGCCTTCCCGGCGGAGTTCGGCGACGTCAGCTCCGTCGACGTCACCGGCGACCTGGGGCTGACCATCAACCTCTCCGGACCCGACGCCGGCGCCTTCTATCCCGACCTGGCGGGTCTCGAAACGATGCCGGTGTCCCCCGCAGCCGTGCAACGCAACGATCCCGACCCGGTCACCAACCCGATGGGCGCCGGACCGTTCCGGGTGAAGCAGTACGTAGCGGATCAGAGCCTCCTCTTCGTCAAGAACCCGGACTACTGGAACGCCAAGAACATAAAGCTCGGCGCCATCGAGTTCGTGCAGGCGACGACGGGGACCCCGGCCGCCATCAACGAGCTCAAGGCGGGAACGGTGGACGCCATCACCTCTGACCCGACCCAGCTGGGGGCGCTCAAGGGCGGGGGCATAGAGACATCGACCGCGTCCAGCCCCACGTCGAAGCTGTACTTCCCGCTCTGCACCACCCACTCGCCGCTCGACAACCTCAAGGTGCGCCAGGCGCTCAACTACGGCCTGAACAAGGTCGCCATCAACAAGGCCCTGGCCGGCGGTCACGGCCAACCGGCATGGGCGCTCGTCCCGGCGACGAGTGACCTGTACCCCGCCAACCTGACCAACTACTACGCCTACGACCCGGCCAAGGCGAAGCAGCTGCTGGCCCAGGCCGGCTACGCCAAGGGCTTGACGCTGACCATGATCCCCACGCCGCTCCCGGTCACCCAGAGCCTGGCCGCGATCGCCCAGGAGGAGTGGAAGCAGATCGGCGTCAACCTCGAGATCCAGACGAGCTCGAACTACGTGCAGGACGTCTTTATCAATCACATCGTCGACCTGACCGACGCCAACGTCGACCGCAGCGGCCTTGACGCCCTCTCCTTCCTCTACACCCCGGGGCATCTGGGCGACCTCTGCGGCTACCAGAACCCCACCTTGACCTCGCTCATCAACCAGCTGGGCGCCCTGGCCCCCACCGATCCCGAGTACGTCAAGCTGTGGCAACAGGCGCAGGACTTCGTCGTGAAGAACGCGTTGGACGTCTGGGGCATCTGGCTCCCGACGGTTGTCGCCTACAACAGCAACCTGGTCGGGGGGATCGAGACGGTGATCCCCGGCGTCACCGCCTACCCCGACTTCTTCACCGCCTACGTGAAGAAGTAGCGGTGCCCTGAGGTGTTCGTGTACGGCGACGGTAGCCCGTAAGCACGCTGTAGCGGCCGTCCCGTCGTGATTGCAAGGCGACTTCACAGGAGGGTTTGATCATTCACGGATCGTCGTGGTGGTGGTGGTGGTGCAGGCGACTAACCGGAAACGGTCGGATCGCCCGTTTGTCGGGCGCGTTGCACGAGAAGGTCCACCACGCCCCTCTTGCTGGGCTTCCCGCTTGGCAGCCACGTAATGTCAGCCTCGCTGATCACCTCGATAACCTGAGGAACCTTGTACGAGGAGAGAACCCGGCGCGCGTGGGCAAGCAGTACTTCCACGTCGATGACCTTGCCCTCTTCCGGCAACACCGCGGCTGCGACCTCTTCGCCATAGAGCGGATGAGGGAGTCCGACGACGAACGCAGAGCGTACTTCGGAAAGTGCATTCAGGGCGGCCTCCACCTCAGCGGGTGCGACGTTGGCGCCCTTTGTCTTGATCACGTCGGACCGTCTGGCCTTGAAATAAACAGCTCCCTTTTCGACGTAGCCCAGGTCCCCGGTGGAGTAGAAACCGTCATCGGTAAACGTCTCTTCGCGCTCACGCTTGTAGAAGCCGCTCATTAGGCCGTACCCACGGACTTGGAACTCGCCTTCCTCTCTTTCAGGCAGCTCTTTCCCGGTCTCGGGGTCGACCACACGGTGCTGAAACCCGTCGACGCACGCCCAAACGCCCAACGTCTCGGTCATCCCGAGCGGCGTCGCCTGGTCCCCGCGACTGCTGAGAGGGCAATCGTCCCATGGACGCTTGGGAAGTGGGCGCACCGTCGGCAGGGCGCGCTCATCAATGCTCGGTGAGCCCATCAACGATCGCATGGCGGCAGGATTACCCAGCACACTGGTCGCTCCCTCCCGACGTCCTAGTTCGATCGCAGCCAACGGCTCGATTCTTTCCAACGTGAGAACAGCTGCGCCACTTTGAAGCGCGCCGGCCACCATCTGGACGCCGCCCACCCAGAAGAACGGCATCAAGCTGAGCACACGACCAGGAAAGGTGGCGTCCAGACCAGCGTTCGCCACCGGCGCAGTCTTGCGAAGGACCGCTCCGTGTGTGTGGACCACCGCCTTGGGACTTGCCGAACTACCGGAGGTGAATGTGACGTGCAGATAGTCAGCCGGCGTGACCTCCGCTTCATGCGCCTCCAAGAACTCGTCGTCAAAGCCGTCAATGGCGTGGCTCACTGCATCAGTGGAGACGGCGAAGTTCTTGGCCCAGGTCCGAGCACTCTCTCCGAGTAGCCATATAGAGCGCAGGTACGGAACCTCGGCTATGCGCAGGTGGTCACTCGAGGACGCGGCGAGCCGAGGGAACGCGTCCTCCAAGTACGTTTCGTGGTCTTTGCCCAAAATCATTGGTTGGGAGAGCAAGAGCGCAACGTCGCCAAGCCTCATTGCCGTCTGGAGCTCTGCCGGACGATACAAGGTGCTGAACGGCATAGCCAGAGCTCCGATCCGCGTGACGGCTAGCCAAAAGATCACCCATTCGGTGCCGGTGGGGACATGTATCCCGACTCGCGTCCCCTTACCTATCCCAGCCGCCAACAACTGTTTGGCGAGGTTCCGAGAGGCGCCCTCCGCCTCTCGGAAGGAGATGCGCCGGTCTGGCATCACTACGAAGTCGTCATCGCCGAACATCTCGACGGCGCGACGCAGCACCATCGGTATGCTCGGCTCATAGGGAAGATCCGGCACAAAGCCCATCTCAGTTGGGGACCAGGGTGACCTCCCGGACTCCGTTCCCCGGCCTCCTTTCGATCATGACCTCAACTCTTGCTGCCTTCTTGCTCGCTTCGTACCTGACCTACGACAGTGTTCGCCCTTGTGCACGCTACTATTGCGGGCCACCCAAATTCTCCGACTCGAGTTCCACTTCGACGAATTTTGAGTGAAGCCCAAGATCTTAGGGAGAAAGCGCGGGATTAGGAAAAAGCGTTGCCAATAGACGGCGATGGACGAAGTGGCGTGTTAGGTGGGCGGCGATACGGACACGCCGGCGACCGGCTTCCCGCAGATCGGGGCTGCCCCTGGAACCACGACAAAGCCGTTGGCCTCCAACTTGGCGATCCACATACAGTTGTCTACCCCTCCGATGATGCTGGTCCGGTTGTTTATGTCCAACGTGCGACCGCCCCACATTCCAAGCGCGTTCCAGTTGTGAATCTTAGACAGGGAGGCGATGAGCGACGCCGACGTCGGGTTGTTGCCCGCCCCCTTCAGGCCCTGCAGGAGCAGACCAACCGACTCGTACCCGTCGTACCCGGCTTGGGTGGGAAGACCCTTGATACCGGCCGACTTGAGGTCGGCGGCGAACTGCTTGGTGGCGGAAGTGTTCTGCTCCATGACCTCGTAGGGGTTCTCGAAGGAGACGCCCTGGGCGGCTTGCCGCTCCGCAGGGCTGGCCTGGTTCGTCACGTCCCCACCGTACCCGGTGTAGAGCAACGCCGCCTTGAGGTGGACACCCAAGTTCTTCAGCGCAGCAAGCAACGCGTACGCCGTGTTGGCATCGGTCGCGGCGGTGAACCCGTTGACGCCGGCCGCCTTCATCGCCAGGGCAATAGGCTGTACGTTGGTGCTCCCGAACGGGAAGGCCGCGTTGAGGTATCCGACCTTGATTCCCGCGTGTTGGGCGGAAGCTGCCGCCCCTTCGGCGGCCTCAGCGGACGACGGAGCGATGTCATAGCCGATCGACCCAAGGTTGGTGACTCCTTGGCTCTTCATATAAGTGCCAAAGGTCGTCGAAACCAGGTTCGTGTGCCCGGCCCCAAAGATCGCGAACATGTTTGGATCGGTCAACCACTCCCCCGCGTCCTGGGCGGCGCCTATGACCGGTATGCCCTGGGTCTTGAAGAACGGCGCGGCAGAAAACGTTATTGCCGAGATCGCTATCACGGCGAGCACGTGGTGTTGCTCCACCAGGCTCTGCCCCGCAGAGAGGGCGGTGGTGGGACTCGTAGCAGTGTCGCCGACGTAGTACTTCAGGTTGTAACCGTCCCGCTTGGCCAGATAGACCCCGGCCTTCAGGCCCTGCACGCTGGTCGCGCTACTCGAAGCGCCAGGCCCGGTTAGATCGGTGAGCAGACCGACGGTGATGGTCTTTAGGCCACTGCCCGAGGCTCCCGCCGTCGAGCTCCTCAAGCCGACGCTCAAACCACTGGCGACTGTCGCCATAACGGTAGCTGCAACCAAGAATCTGCTCGTCTTGTGACCCATGTTGCTGTTCCCCCTTTGACCGGTCAATGCCAGCCGTCACTATGCTCCGTTGGCCCTACAATTGTAAGATTCGCTGCCCGACAGTTGCAACGGGCGAACACCGAATTATCGACCGTTTGCACAGAAATTTGAAGATTCGAGCTCGACTCCGAGGCAGTTCAGAGTAAAGCCTAGGGAATAATAGAGACCAACGACCATGGGCACTTCAATCAGTTGCTGCTCGTCGTAGCGAACGGCAAGCATTTGCCACGTCGAGTCGCTGACGGTATGCGAATCCACAAGCTCGTCGGCCGCGCGCAGGAGTGTCGCGTCGAATGCGGACCACCCACAATGTTCGGGTCCATAGCGAACCCTTGCAATCTCTTCGGGTTCGAGACCGGTCTTAGCAGCGAAATCTTCATGGTGAGTCCACTCGTACAGGCACTCGGACCGGTGAGCCGCTCGCAACACCAGGAGTTCTCGGTCCCGATTTGGCAGCAACCCGTGTAACAGACCGTGAGCGAATGGTATCCACCGCTTGAGCATTTGGGGATGCCGCGCCAAGGTCCTGAAGAAGTTCGAATCGGCCTGAGTGCCAAGGGTGTCAAGAATCTCCTGGGTTTGGCCGTCACCCTCACCGTTTGCTATTGGAGCGATCCTCGGTGTCGGCAGTACTCCACCATCGCCCATCTGAGCATGATATGACCAAGCCGAAGCCGCGCAACCACGGACAAACTGTCGGAACGGCTTGGAAATTCGCGATTCCCGACACATGCTCGTTGCGCACTCACCCTCACTCCACTATCAGAGGCACCAACTCAGGGGGTTGAGCCTCTTGCTTGAGTCGGCAACGAAACGCGACAAGTTCACTCCGCCGCCAACCTCCTTCACGAAGTCCATTTAGGGACCGGAAGGAAAACTCAATCGGGTGACCATCGGCGTCGACGACAGGGTTCCCGCAACACTGCGCGGATCTTCTGGGAAGTGGGAAGTTAACGAGCCAGATAGGTGTCGAGGTGGGCGTGCATGTTGGCGATGCCGTCCTCATACTTCCTGGCGAGACGCGTAGCACGGTAGCCCGGCGTATGCAGTCCACGCTGCTGACTCTCGATATTGCTGAAGTCCTGCCTGGGAATCTGGGGCCAGAACGACTCATCGTCGATCGGTCGTTCTCCGTCGAACGTCGGCTTCCCAGGCTCGTGGCCTTCAGGATACAGGGTCAAGGACCAAAACTCGAAATAGCAATGCTCGGGATCAGCGCTGTCGGGGCGGACCCGGTAAGAAATGGCGTTGCCAAAAATTGGGTGGAACATGAAGTTGGGAAAGACGAACCACTGGCTACCCCATCGAGCGAGCGTCTCGGGGTCCGGGTCGGGAAGCTTGATTCCTGCCCCCTTGTTCCATGCGTAGAGCGCCTCGGTCATTTTGGCGGAAAATTCGTCGGGTGAGAAATCCATGTTTCGCAGGCCTTCGATCACCTGAATGTCCTTGGCCAGAACCTGCGCCTTCAGTCCATCGTAGAGAGTTCGCATGAATGCCAGGGTCTTGTCCGCCTCTGCCTTGCCGCTCAGACCTAGGTCGGCCTGCACTTCATTGTCGTGGCCCTGTTCCAAGCTGGCGTGACCCTTCTCATAGGAGTTCTGTATCGAGAGGAAATCCGAGGGGAACTCCTCTCCGGCTCCCATGGTCAGCTGCGGATGAGTGCGCATCACATGCCACCCCT
Organism: uncultured Acidimicrobiaceae bacterium; assembly: GCA_963779735.1. Classification (GTDB taxonomy): domain Bacteria; phylum Actinomycetota; class Acidimicrobiia; order Acidimicrobiales; family RAAP-2; genus Bog-473. Next base: position 18,815 of record CAVZZJ010000003.1, on the reverse strand, counting down.
CCATAAACGCTTCCATCGCCATCTTCCAATTGGCATTCAGCCGCACTGCCTTCCACCAATCGACCCGCATGTCGCCAATGAGCAAAGGATCCAGAATGGACGGCAGGGGCATCATCGCCTCCGCTAAGGGGGGCGCCTTGGGATCCATGTTTATGAAGACGCACCCCGCCCAAGTACCCACCTGACACTCGATTAGCTTTAAATCCTGCGGGTCGAGCACGCGCTCATCGAACCCGTCTCTTCCGTACAAGTTTGAAGGATTTCCGTCGAGGCTCCAGCGCCACCCATGGAACGGGCAAACGATTTGACCACCCCGGAAAGTGCCGCATCCTAATGCCAGCTGGGTTGCTCGGTGCCGGCAAGCGTTCTGATAGGCCTTGATCTCATTTACCGCGGTACGGACAATTAGCACGGAGTAATTGGCGACCCAGTACTCGACAAAGTCACCCACCCCCGGGATCTCTTCTAGTCGGCAAGCCATCTGCCACACACGAGGCCACAGCTTCTCCTTCTCCAACTCGAAGAAATCTCGGTCGTAATACCGCTCCCGAGGAATAAACGCCCGGTCCGTAATCGCGTAGGGCACCTTGGAAGTGTCCACGTTCTGCGCAGGCTCCAGCAGCTGCGTCATAAGTCCTCCATCATGACTACCAGACATCTGTGGACATAGTGGGCCTCGATACCGAGGCGGCAGTACGCTCGATAGTCTTCCATCCGTAGACGGGCCCCGCAACGCATATATCAAGCCGGGGGGTCAGCGGTTCGGGAGACCGCAACGTCTGCCACCGTGTTCCGTACGGACTCGGCGATATCGGCTGAGCCTGGGAGCACGGCGGCTTGCAACTCGGCGACCGGTGGAACAGGCAGGAATCTGGCGCCCACCCTCCCAACCGGCGAAGCGAGCTCGCGAAAGAGGTTCTCGGTGATGATCGCGGAAATCTCGGCGCCCGGACCGGCGAATCGAGTGGCGCCGTGGACCACTACTGCGCGGCGCGTCTTCGACACCGAATGGAGCATCGTGTCGACATCCATCGGAACGAGCGTTCGCAGGTCGATCACCTCGACGCTGATGCCATCGTTCTCCAGCGTGTCCGCGGCGCTCATGGACTCTCGGACACCGCGCCCATAGGTGATGATGCTTACGTCAGTGCCTGCGCGGATGACTGAGGCTTTCCCGAAGGGAATTGAGAACGGCTCGAGTGGGACGGGGCCGCGCACCCCGTAGAGGGTGCCCGTCTCCACGAACAAGACAGGGTCGTCATCGAAGATGGCAGTCGTGAGCAGGCCCTTGCCATCAGCAGGTGTACTCGGAACCACTACTTTCAGCCCGGGGATATGCATAAACCAGGCTTCGAGCGATTGGGAGTGCGTAGCCCCCGTTCCCATGCCACCCAGAACACTCGTCCTCACGGTGATCGGCGACGATGTGTGGCCAGCCGTCATGAATCGAAGCTTGGCTGCGTTGTTAACGAGCTGGTCGGCCGCAATGCCGATAAAGTCCATGATCATGATTTCGGCAACCGGTCGGAATCCGCAAAGACCCGCACCTACGGCCACGCCGAGGATGGCGGCTTCGGAGATCGGGGTGTCCCGGACCCGCTCCTCTCCGTACTTCGTGGAAAGCCCGCTCGTCACACCGGTGATGCCCCCCGCAGGATCGGCGATGTCCTCGCCGAGCAGAAATACGCGTTCATCCTTCTCGAGCGCTTGGTCAAGCGCCAGGTTCAGCGCCCCAATCATCGTCATATCTTGCACTGCCATCCCAGTCCTCCTTTCCCACTTATCTGGTTCGGGCTTGATTCACACCGGGGTCTTATCTGGATTGGCGTAGAGATGTTCAGTCAAATCATCAAGTGAAGGTGAACGGGCAGCGAGAACCGTCTTGAGCGCTTCTTCCACGGCCTGAACTGCCGCATCCTCCATTGCTAAGAGCTCGCTTTCCGTGCTCACGTCACTCGAAAGGAGTCTTTGGCGATAACTCGGCACTGGATCGTTGGCCTCCGCCCAAGCCATCTGCTCCTCTGGGATGTACGTCATGTTGTCTCCCATGGAATGGCCACGAAACCGGAACGTCATGCACTCGACCAAGCTCGGACCACCACCCGTCCGTGCCCGCTCCACCGCCCCGTGCAGTGCTCCATAGACCTCGTCCGGATCGTTTCCGTTGACACGAGTTCCGGGCATCCCGTAGGCACTTGCCCGGTCGGCGACCCGCTCGACCTTCATTGTTTTCTCGACTGGCGTTTTTTCACCGTAGAGGTTGTTCTGGCATACGAAAACAACGGGTGATGCCCAGACCGCAGCCATATTGGCAGCCTCATGAAACGATCCTGTGTTCGTCGCGCCGTCTCCAAAGCACACCGCCGTCACTCTGTCGGCACCCTCCAGTTGAGCCGCGGTTCCTAGACCAACTGCGACGGGAATGCCGGCACCCACAATGCCGGTGGAGAGCATCACGCCCGATTCAGGCCACGCGACATGCATCATTCCGCCCTTCCCCTGACTAGGCGAGATGCTCTTTCCCATCACCTCGGCGAGGAGATGCACGAGGGGAACACCTTTGCCGATATGGTCGTGCATCCCCCGGTACGTGGTGACCAGATGATCCGTCAGCCGAAGTGTCACCCCAAGCGCGGCAGCGATCGCCTCCTGACCTCGATGCGAGTAGTAGTAGGAAATGAACTCGCCAGTGCGGATGCCTTTGACGACCCGATCGTCGGTCGCCTTCATCAACATCATCAGTTCATACATTCGCCGCTGCATGTCGGCCGATGGCGCAGGTCGGGTCTCCGACTCGAGCGGTCCCATTGAACACTCCTTTCATCGCAATTGATGCGACCGCCTCTAAGACCGGATCCGACTTCGATGCGAGCCGACCACGGGCACTCTAACCAACCATCACTCATGACGCCCTGCTGAACGAGACCAGCATGGAAGAAGTCAAACGAGGACCTCGGATGGGTATTCAGAATGGTGGGTGGCCGAGCCTCGCAGAGGCTCTTGGGACACCCGGTGGCCGTTCAGACGCTAATATTTGACCGACGACGCTTTGCTCGCTCCTCGAGCACAGAGGCAAAGGTCAACCACTCACCTGCCCTCCGACGCGCCTCGTCGGACACCGCATAAATCCTGCTTATCGGTATTCCCTCAACAAAGCCCTTCCACTGTTCGTCGACATCTGTCTTTTCGAACCAGCCAGCAAATCCCCGGCCCTCATCGGTCGACCTCAGCGCCGAGTCAGATCCCCATGCAACGGCGGTTGGCTTGGCCGAGGTCGCTTCTTCCCGTTCGCCCTCGTTCGATACAAGATTGAGTCTGCTTCGTACGGATCTGACTGTTGCCGGAGACGTTCCAGTGAGCCGAGCAATCTCGCGAAGCGATTGGTCGGGCTTCGTCTGCAGCACGTTGATTATGCGAGCCCGCGAAGCGCTCGGGTCGACGGGCCGCAACTTCCCGTCTTTGCCGAGCCGACTGTGCAACTGGTCCCCTTGCTCATTTGAACGCGGCAGGTGAGTGCGAAGACGGCCTATCGTCCCTGGCGCAAGACAACACAATTCGGCGATACGCCGGTCGGACCAATCCCGGCGGAAGGCGAGCAGCTGCAAGGCGGCCCTTTCCCTCTCACGAAGCGAGAGTGGGAGACCGTGGCTCCGGTTACGCTCCAGCGCCTCGAGAAAAGCGGCTTGCTCTCCGCCATCAAAGTAGACGCAGTTGACGTAGGTATGGCCTAGCTGCCGCGCCGCCAGATACCGGTAGTGCCCGTCAATAATCCCGTTGTCCGCTCGCCGGACCACTATCGGCGGCCAGTCGCCTTCTGACGCAGCAATGACGTTGACATGGTCGCGATTCACTTCCCCCAGTCGCAGCTTGAGCCCCGGGCGCAACGAAGCGACCTCGACCCGGCTGACGGCGACCATCGGACTTCCGATCGCGCTATCCCCGCTCTCCAAGACCATCGCAGAATCAGACATATCTGACTTAACCCCCCTTGCTGTCTTTTCAACTTCAACTTCGACTACCGTATCCTGTATACAGTCGCCAGGCAAGACCCGGCACAGGCCAGATTCTGTCTACCTCACCCAACTCACCCACCGTGCGGCTGGGTTCCACAGATGCAACCTGGCCTCCGGGATGGTCATCAATCCCGTCGAGCTCCTCCCAACTTTGGGCCCGTCCTCAATCGAGCATGGTCGACGAGCTAGGACGGCGGGAGTGACACGACTAGGGGCCAGCGAGTGCGGCCACGATCGGGGCGAGTGCCTCCATGGCCTCGTCGAAAAAGACGATGTAGCTGAGACCGAAGCGCTCCCGACGGGCCATGAGAGTTTCGACCATCTCCTCGACCGATCCCACCAGCACGAGCAGCGCGGCTGAGGCCTGTTCTGTCGTGAGCCCGAGCCGATCGGCTGCTCGCTCCAACGCGCCCGCACGATCGTTCGTCACTACGGCCATAGGGACCATTATCTGAAGTTCGATAGCAGAGAGGCGTTCGCCGGCGGCCTCGTGGACCCATCGCAGCTTTTCCTCGATCCGATCGACGACGTAGTCGCGCCCAACCTCGGACTGGCTCGAGCCTAGGTTCGCCGCGATGCCGACGATGTCTGCCTCCCGAGCGGCGAAACGAAGAATGCGAGGTCCGCCGCCGCCGATCATTATCGGCACGGGAGATTGAACCGGCGACGGCAGACCTATGTAGTCGTTCACCGTGTAGAACTTTCCCGAGAGATTCACCGGCTCCGGTCCTAACGCACCCTTGACAAGGTGCACTGCTTCCTCAAAGCGATCGACGCGTACAGCCGATTCGTCGTAGCGGATACCCGTGGTCAAGTAGTCAGCCTCCCGGAAGCCGGCCCCCAGACCCAGCTCGAGGCGGCCTTCCGACAGGAGATCAAGAGTCGCGGCCTCTTTGGCCAAGGCCAGGGGGTGCCGGAAGTCGTTGTTACAAAGAAGAGTGCCGACTCTAAGGGTGCTCGTCGCGTCAGCTGCCGCCATCAACGCAGGCATCGGCGCGAGCTGACTGTCAAAGTGATCGGGAACGAGCAGGGTGGCGTAACCCAAGTCCTCCGCTTTCCGTGCCGTTTCCACCCAATCCTGACGGCTCGAGCGCTGTGGCACGAGCATCCCAAACCGAAATGTCCTCACGCCTTGACCGCTCACCGAACAGTCACGAAAGACCGCCACGGCAGAATATCGACCTCAAGAACAAGTTGAAGCTCGACCACGCTCGCCTCTCTCCGTACGACGGGCAGGGACGCGGAGCGACCCTAGCCCGAGTCGTCTATGTACCCGATCTCGGCGCCGACCTCGTGCGTTCCGCCAAGTTCGGTCGTCCAATGGATGATGCCCGTGGTATGCGAGTCGACCTCGGTCTCCACCTTTTCAGTCTCGACCAGGTAGAGCGCTTCCCCCTCCTTCACCCGCTGCCCCTCAGGAACGAACCACTCGACCAACGTCGCTTCGTGAGTTGCGATCGACAGCTTGGGGATGCGGACGGGAACCTTGGGCATCAGATCTCACCGAGAGGACTACGGGCCGCCGACGTAACCGGCTTCAATAGATACGTGGTCGACATGCCCATGGTCTATCAGAAAGGAAAGCCGTCTAACAGATCCCAAGGGCGGCGTGTCATCACCGACTGAGGGCCTTCTCGGCAAGCTCGACTGCGGCGTCCAACAACACGCTTATTCGGGCACGAATTCCGTCGATGTCCACACCAGTGCTGTTCTTTTGTCCGGTCCGGTAGCGCCCGTACACGCCCTGCAAGATACAGGCCCTTCGCCAGAAACTGAATACGCGGTAGTACGTCAAGTTCGACACGTTGGATCCGGTGAGTTCCACATATCGATCGATCATCTGTTGCCGATCGGGGAACCCCGGCAAGTGGGTCGGAGGAGAGCGCAGATCGACCAATTCGTCATTCGGGCCTACCCAGGCATTCACGACATACGCCAGGTCCGCGAGGGGCTCACCGAGAGTCGCAATCTCCCAATCAAGGACCGCCGAGATCTCGCCGCTCCTGCGGAAGAGCGAGTTGTGAGGGCCGAAGTCGCCGTGAACCACTCTCGTTGCTCCGTCAGCTGGCATCCGCGCCAAGAGGACTGCGTGCAACTCGTGCGAACGGGAGTCGTCATACCCGGCGTTCTCCACTTGAGACTCCCAGGAGGAATGCCAAGTCCTGATCTGGCGAGCGGCGTAGCCAGTCGGGCGGCCGAGGTCGCCGAGCCCTACCGCGTCAGGTTCGATGCGATGCAGTGCCGCAAGAACCTTGACTATTTCGTCGGCCGCTCGGCGACGCGCCGGCAGACCTAGCCAACCCGTCACGCTCGAGGCACTATGCAGCGCCTTACCGATCATCCTGTCCATCACGTAGAAATGGGTCTCCGCAACCGCTCGGTCATCGCAGTAGGCGACTGGCTGAGGAACCGGCACGTCGGTCGGCCAGAGCGCCTCGATGATCCGGTACTCGCGCTCCATGTCGTGTGCCTTCGGCAAGAGCTGCCCCATCGGAGGACGGCGAATCACAAGCTCCCGTCCAGCACCGTCTCGGATGCTGTAGGTGAGGTTGGAGTGGCCGCCCGCAAGTTGACCCCAAACGAAGGGCGGCTGTACCGGTGCAACGGTCGAAAGCCACGCTTCCACGTTCGTGACATCGAAGCCGTCGACGGTGCCAGCTACCATTGTCCGGATGGTATCGCGCTCATTCACCGACCACTATCCGTTGTAATGCCTTTTGATTCGAACGACCTCGACCTTGACCAATTCCGGCGCCGAGCTCGCCAGTGGCTACACGAGAACGCTCCAGCACGGTCAAAACCCAAGGTTGTTCGGCACTACGACGAGGGTTCCTTGGTCCGGGCACGCAGCTTCCAACGTGCACTACATGCAGCTGGCCTCTCTGGCATCACTTGGCCAGAAAGCTACGGCGGCCAGGGGCTGTCACCCGCCCATCAGGAAGTCTTCAATGAGGAGGCCGTACGATTTGACCTACCATCGGCCGCGTTTCCACTCCGCATCACGCTGGCGAATATCGGGCCGGCCCTTCTCGAGCACGGGAATGAAGAGCAAAAACGGCGATACCTACCGGAGATGCTCAAAGGCGACGCCCTCTGGGTCCAACTCCTTTCCGAGCCGAGCGCCGGCTCGGATCTGGCCGCCCTGAGAATGCGGGCGGTCGAGGACGGCGGAGAGTGGGTCCTTACCGGCGAGAAGGTATGGAGCAGCTTTGGGCAGTACTGCGACTACGCAATGGTCCTTGCCCGTAGTGACTGGGATGCGCCCAAGCACTCTGGTTTGACGATGTTCGTTGTTCCCATGAGCGCCCCCGGTCTGTCCGTACTGCCGCTCCGTGAGATAAGTGGCGACGCCGACTTCTGTCAGGAATTTCTCGACGAGGTGCGCCTTCCCGCCAATGCCGTCATCGGTGAAGTCAACCATGGCTGGTCGGTGGCTCTGTCCTTGTTCAATCACTCTCGGGCCATGACGTCTGGTGGGGGAGACGCCGGTCCGGCAATGGATCCTGCTCGCGGTGGGGAACCCGACCCCGGTCGCGATCTGATCAACTTCGTGACGAGGGCGGGGACTGGCACCGACCCATTAGTTCGCCAACTCGTAGCTGAAGCCGTTATTGACAACGTCGTGTCGGGGCTGCTCACGACCCGTGTCGCCGCAACTGGGGACCCGGCCCTTGCAAATATGTCGAAAGTCTTCGGTTCGGCTGTCCTACAGCGCAAAGCTGCCATCGACTTGGAATTACGGGGCGAATCAGCGATTGGCTGGAATCCCGATGACGAGGATGGAGGCGGTCCCGTACACGACTACATGTTCGCCCGTACGGCGACCATTGCTGGTGGATCACACGAGATTCTCATGAGCACCATCGGCGAACGCATTCTCGGGTTGCCGAAGGAACCCATGCCGGACAGGAACACGCCCTTCCGGGAGCTCAGGCAACTAGACGATGGGACGCCGTCGTCCAAAGGCATTATCGTCGAGCGCCCAGGCACCCGAGCTCCCTAGCCAGCCTGTTGCGAGCCCACGCTGGGATCCACATATTCATCAATCCGCTTTATCTTGCCGTCGACAACGCTGACCACAAGACAGTTGTGAAGCTCCAGCGGCGTGCCCGTTGTCTTAGTTACGCCTCTGATCACAATCTGCTCGACGAATCCGATATCCGCTTCGATGAAACGCACAGTCTCCAGCGTGACGTTGTCGGCAATCTGGCTGAGAACCGATATCCGCTTGAGGGAGGTTTCCTTGTCTATCTCGACCCGGTCGCTGTTGTGCCACACCACAACGTCGTCGTGGCAGAGACCGGAAAGCGCGCTCGGTATCCCCCGTTTCCAAAGCGGCATGCAGGGTCGCTAGGATCACGGGAACTTTAGCCAACGATCCCCTCGGCCTTCCCCGATTTGAGGTGAGTGAGCCATTGCTCGCGCAGGCGAAACTTGACGACCTTTCCGGTATCGGTCTTCGGCAGATCATCGGTACGCAGCCACCATCGCTCGGGTTGTTCGAATCTGGCGAGGTGAGGCCTGACGAACACAGCCAGCTCTTCAATTGTCGTCATCGCGCCAGGCCGCAACGCAACGACGGCCCCCACCTCCTCGCCGAGTTCGGGATGCGATAGACCCACCACCGCGGCCTCCCTCACATCCGGATGGCTCAAGAGGCAAGCCTCGATGTGAGCAGGAGCGATGTTCTCGCCTCCGCGGATGATCATGTCCTTGGAGCGACCCGTCACGTAGAGAAAGCCGTCATCGTCGACCCTTCCCAGATCCCCGGTGTGCAACCAACCATCGGGTGCAAAGATTGGATCGTCGGGGACGCCCCAGTACCCATCCATCACCGCGGGTGACCGTGCCAGAATCTCGCCGACACCGGTGACGTTGGGCTGATCGATCTTGATTTCCGCCACCGGCACGATTCGGCCAACGCACTCCGGACCACGGTCGCTCAAGTCCTTAGCTACGCCGGTCGACAATACGCCACCGGCTTCGGAGAGGCCGTAGGACTGGCCCACCCCACGGGAGGCGGTTGGAAATGCCTGGGCCACACGGTCCAGGAGGCCAGGAGGCACCACTCCACCACCCATCACGACCGTTCGCAGTGACCTCGTGTCCCGCGTGTGTAGCTCTGGATGCACCAAAGCCCTTTCCACCATCGTCGGAACGGCTGACCAGGTCGTGACCCGCTCCGCCTCGATGAGCCTGAGAACCTCGCTCGCGTCGAAACGACCCTCCGGGAACACCAGTTCCGCGCCAACAACGAAAGGTAGCAGCAGGAGCTGGATCGCCCCGATATGGAAAAGAGGGAGGTTGGTTAGGGTAATACTGGAGCGGTGGTCCTCCGCCAGTTGATGAGGTAGACGGCGCGAAACCACCAGCAGGCTCTGCAGATTGGCGATCAGTGATCTGTGTGAGAGCGTGGCGCCCTTCGGAAAGCCGGTCGTCCCGGACGTGAACAGGATGACCGCAGGACGTCCCTCCTCTTGTGGAACTCGACCAGTTACGACTGGTCCGTCGCCATTGTCACTACTACCGCGGATCAGATCCGCAAGCTCGTCTATCAGGATCACCTTCGTCGTTGGCGGCAGTTTCTCGGCCCGCTTCGAATCGGCGACCACAAGCGTCGGTTCAACTACCCGGCAGGCGTGCTCAACCTCCGACCTGGACCACCAGCTGTTGAGCGGACTCACGATGGCCCCCAGCTCCATCGCGGCGAAGAATGCGACCGACCACTCGGGGCAGTTGGCGGAGAGGAGCCCCACTCGGTCACCCTCAGTCACGCCACGGGAAGCCATCAGGTCGCTTGCACGGCGCACTGCTGCTTCGTGCGCGGCAAAGGTCATCCGGCGAGTTCCATGAAGAATGAAGGTTCGGTCGCTCCAACGTCGGCTCGCAACGAGGAGCGCCCCCACCGAGAGAGGACGATGCTTATAGACCAGACACGGGTGGTCCCGAACGGTCGTCCGCACCACGGTGTCCGCCCAGCGGAGGTAGTCGTTCTCCATACTGCTAGCGGCCTCGGGACGGCAGCCTGACCAGGCCGACACCCTTAGCCGACAGCTCGTTCTCCTGGTTGAATGCCTCTTGCTCAATTTCTGCACATGGCTCGCCTCGGTCGTCCGCGGTGATTGCTGTGACTCGGCCTTGGATTGTGACGATGTCACCAACCGGATTGTGGCGTCTAATTTCGGAGCGGTGGCTTACCACGAAGCCCGAATCTCCTATCCAATCGGTCAAATGGTGGATCAGCCACGAGCACCGCTCCGGTCCGTAGTCGTACGCACGCGGTGTGCCAACCAGCCGAGCCAGGCGGTCATCCCAGTGCACCCTTTCCGGCACATCCGGAATGCCGAAGCGGTCCGGGATGCCGAGGCCTGGATGCTTCTTGAGTTGTTTCCATGCCAACCTGTTGGCCCGAATGTAGAGACCGCCCCAGCCCTGCGCGAAGGCGATAAAACCGGTGATGGCCATTGGGCCCTTGACCATAGGTGGGAGCGCGTCTCCGAGCGCTACATCCTCGATATACAGCGGCTCTGACCCCCTCACTGTCTCCGAGTCGTACATGGCCCACACTCGTTCCAACTCCTTTGCCGTGTAGGGCTTCGGATCGTCTTTGACGCCGTCATATTTGGTCCCGAGTTCCCGAGCCGCATCCCGCTCAGTGCGAAAGCACCACGAGTCGGCGCTCACCAAGAGTTGGTCCTCTTGGTTGTAGAAATCGACGTGGTAGATCTGCTGGATGGCCCGGCCAGCAAACCTGGTCTCGTGCTCGATGAGATCCTTGAGGTACGCCTCGCAATGGATCTCATCGCCGAGCAGAAACGGACGATGCCACGTCATGTCCGCGCCGGACCACATGGCGTGAATGCCGGGCAGCCCGCCGACGTAACCCGACAGGATTCGATTCAGGGCGAACACGAAGGATGGAGGAGCGGCGAGACGCCCGTAGACGCTTTGGGCCGCATACTGGGGATCACACCACAGCGGATTGTCATCTCCTATGCCGTGCGCGTAATGGCGAATATTGTCTCGCGTAACCTCGTAGCACCAAGGCTCGACCGTGTCAGTAACCTTCACTCCGATGAGTCGCCGAAGGGCGTAGAGACCCTCGTCGGTGATAACGGGAAACCTTTGGTCTATTCCAAAAGCGTCCAGATCGGCAGCCATTGCACCTACTTCCTGTCGGTCAATTCAAGTTCGCCGGCGAGACTACTCGCAGCGCGTTGATACCCCGTCCTCCAAAGGGCTCCTGAGTGAGCACCGACAGCATCTACCGGTCGTTTTACGCTACAACCGCCGCTCGACCCGGGGTAAATCTGGCCCAGTCCTGCGAAAAGTACCGCGCTGGCTTCTTTGCCTTGCGCCTGCCCTGGCTGAACCACGTTTACTTAGTCCGGGGTGATTCTTCGCAGCCCAGGGTGGGTCTGCTACCAGGACTCGATCCCGACCGACTGGCCCTGTCTCAAGCGGGATGAGTGTAACGATTCCGTCTCCTGTCCTACAAGCGGATCGTCCGCCGCGTTCAACTGTTCAAAACTCACAGTTGAATGCCTTTAGACCGCTATGACGATCTCAACACAGGGGGGACCAATGCCCACTGCGACCGGCAACGAGTTGAGAGGCGCCTCACCGTAAGCGAATCCAATCGTGCGGTATTGATCTGGTACTCCGGATCCGCCAGTTCCGCACCGAGGCTGCCGAGGTCGTGTTCGCGTTCGCGTTCGATCCACTCGAAACCGGAGTCCCGAGCTCGTAACGGGTTTCGTATTCGAGAGAACGCGGAGGTCTCGCGATGCCTACAATTTCGGCTGAAGGCGTCAGTCTGGGTCTCGACATTCCCGTCGCCCTGGAGTAGAAAAACATCCAACTGAACACTGAGGGGGGCAGGTCGATGGGCAGGTGTCTACGCAAAGTCGTCGCGGGCATGGCAGTGGTGCTGTTGTTGGGCGGATTGGCCGTCATCGGGACCGTAGCGGTGCCGCAAGTTGCCGCCGCCAGCGGTTCCACAGCTCCGATGAAGATCGGATTGATCTGCGCGTGTTCGGGATTCCTGGGGTCCGACTCACCTGACATTCCACCCATTGCCGCGGCGTGGGCCGACTCGGTGAATGCGTCTGGCGGTATTAACGGTCACAAGGTCGAGGTGCTGGTCAAGGATGACACCGGCAATCCGGCGACGTCGACGGCCATCGCCCACACGTTCATCAGTACTGACCACGTGGTGGCAATCATCGATGCGACAGCGGTTGATTTCGCCTGGGCCTCGTACGCACAGCAACAAGGTGTTCCCGTGATCGGAGCATTGACATCCAGTGAGCCGTTCTACTCCAACTCTGACTTCTATCCGGAGGGCCAGACTGAGGACTCCCTCTTCGATGGAATCACAGCAGCGGTCAAGCAAGCCGGGGGCACGGATTTCGCCCTCTTCTACTGTGCGGAGTCTGTTGTGTGTCAAGAAGGTGTTGCTCCACTGGAGGCAGGGGCTAAGGCGGCGGGCGAGGATGTCGTGAATGCACTCGAAGTCTCAGCGACCGCTCCCAACTACACGGCCCAGTGCCTTGCGGCGAAGCAAGCCGGTGCGACCGTCATTTTCACCGCCGACGCGCAGCAGGTCGATGAAAAAATCATCCAGGACTGCTACGCGCAGGACTTCAAGCCAAGAGTCGTGATCGACGGCGAAATTTTGCTGCCTTCGATGACGACCACGGCCGCCCTCAACCAGGCGACGTATTTCACCGTTCCCAATCTTCCGTTTTTCGCAAAGGCCCCAGCGATCGAGGCCATGGACGCGGCGATCAAGAAGTACGCGAAAGGCGTATTGAACAATGCAACCTACGGGGAATACCCGATGGAAGTCTGGATCTCCGGTAAGTTGTTCCAAGCCGCAGCGCAAGCCGGTCACGTGGGTGCAGGCGGTGCGGCGACGGCGGCTGAGGTGGTCAAGGGGCTGGACGCGTTGCATGACAACACGCTCGACGGCCTTGCCCCACCACTCAGCTACAAGGCCGGTGACCCGCATCCCGTCGACTGCTGGTACTACGCCCTATTGAAGAACGGTAAGTTCTCGACCCCCTACGGGCTCAAGTACTTCTGCGCCAAGTCATAACGGCGAAGGAGGCCTACCCTTAGCTGGGATTTAGTTGCTCGGGAGCGCTCGATCGCTCGAGCATCCCATTCGCTGTCTCTCCATCGAGGGTGTAGCGGGCGATCGCCTGCTGGAGCTGAAACGGGATCCCGGCCGGCCCCATGTCCATGAACGTAGAAAGGACCGTGGTACCGCCGATGGTTGTGCGGCCGCGTTCAGTCTCGAGCACCACAGAGACATCCTCGTCCCGGGCCTGCAACTGGCGCAGCCACGGCGCTTCTACAACCATGGCAGGGGTCAACTCGCCTCCCTCTCCCTCGTAAACGAAGGCTTCGTTGAACGTGGGCTTTCTGTCAGTTCGCGGCGGGTAGACGCAGAGACCGAAGGCGCGCCCGCTTGGGAACACCGTCGATTGCCACACATGGCCACGGAAAGCCGCCATGCGGCGGATGCCCTGACGGCGAATCCGTAGGCCACCTCCATTCAGTTCGAAGTCCTCGTTCCCCACCTTGAGATGGCCGATTGCCCGAAAGAGCTGCTCATATCGGGGACCGCCCATCAGGTCACCCTCTTCCTGAGTCGCGAGCACTCGGCCGGCCTCTTCCCTCAGGGTGCCCCATTCGACTGCCGGCACCACCGATCGCACCTCGACCTCCAGATCGACCGGCTGTCGGGGGCCGTCCGTGCCGGGCATCCAGCCCTCAATCTGCGCTTGTACCGAAGTCTCGACCGCCTCGCCGCTCAACCGGCACCGCCAGTGCCGGAAAGGTTCGATCAGCTCGAACGACAGGGGTCCGGCACCGAGAATTCGGGGCCGCCCGTCGTCACCGAGACACTGGTGGGTCTTCCCGGGCCCGAGGAAGTTGAAAATCCGCCCGTCCGCCAGTGCGATGTTCACCTGGATGTCGTGGGTCTCCCACTGGTCCCCGACTGCCTCGACACCGATTCGAGGCATCCCGAAGCTGGTCCCCTCGTCCCACATCCATACATTGACCGACTCGCGGATCTCGGGGTCGTCGGGCTGCGCTGCGAATACGAACTCGCGGTTCTCGTCGATTCCACGACTGAGATCGGTGGTCATCGGTCAGGTCCTCCTGATCATTCGGGCCAAGTCGTTACGACCCGCTGGACTCGTGCGTCCAAACCTAGGCGATGTGCGAATTCCTCGTTGCTAATCACGACCCGCTGTGAGGTACCTCGTCCGTTACGCCACCTCTCAGTATCGTCGAGCACCCGATCCAGATCGTTCAGTCCGAGAGGCGAGTACGTCGTTGCAGTTGACACTCGACTACACCACGCCGATGACGGGGCCGTCTGACGGTAGGTCATTGGGGATCAAGCAATTCATGGCCGGTCCGTACCCGTCGACACTCTTACCGGTTGAACAGTTGAAGGGAGGGATACAGTGATGTGAGGTGCGATCGACATGCTGTTCGGGGGAGCGGAACACGAGATGATGACGGCGAGGGAAGGGGCCGACCAGACTCGCTCTCGCATTGGAGACCTCATTGATCGAGCTATCGCTCAGACGGGGTTGTCCAACTTCGGGAACGACACCTGGAGAGAAGGCCTGGAGGTTCTGGTGCGTTCAGCGATCAACGAGTCCGATTTCAACGATCTGGGCGAGGCGTACTTCTATGACTCCTTGGTGCGACCCTTAGTGAACCGGCTGCATATCGAGAGTTGGTACGAACTCCATCCCGAGATCGGCGAACAGACCGTGGACCTGGAGGTACTCGGCGTGGGATTCCCACGCACCGGCTCCACAGTGCTCTCCCACATGCTCGGCGAGGATTCGGCCTTCCGGAACCTCCGGATGTGGGAGGAGATGACCCCCTGCCCACCACCGGGCGTGTCGCCGGAGGAAGACCAGGCCCGCATCGACGCCGCCGGCGCGGCCGTCGAGATGGGCCAGAACTACATGTCGGAGCGCCTGCGGTCGATGCTCCCGCAGTCCGCGACCGGACCGATCGAGGACCACGATCTGATGGCCCTCGAGTTTAAGGCCCAGGCATTCCTGGTGTCGGCCCGAATTCCCACCTACGCGGACTGGTTCGCAAACTGCGACATGGAGCCGACCTATCTCTACGAGAAGCGGGTTCTTAAACTCCTTCAGTGGAAGACGCCGCAACGGCGCTGGAGGCTGAAGAGCCCGACTCACACCATGTTTCTCGACGACTATGAGAAGGTGTTCCCTGACGCCCGGTTCGTACAGACCCACCGCGACGTGTCGAAGGTGCTCCCGTCGGTGTGCGACCTCTATTTCACCATGCTTCAGGTCGGGAACCCGAGCATCGACCCGGTCTATGTCGGCGAGCTAAACATGGGCCAGTGGGGCGTCGCCCTGGAGCGGTGCCTGACCTTCCGGAGCGACCCGGTGCGCGATGCCAAGTTCTTCGACATCGGATTTACCAGCTTTCAGTCTGATCCTATCGCTGAACTCAAGCGGCTCTATCAATGGCTGGGCGACGAACTCGCGCCGGAAGTCGTCGACTCCATGCTGACGTGGCGAAGTTCCAACCCGAAGGACAAATACGGTCGCCACTCGTATGATGCCGACCAGTTTGGGCTCACGGACGAGGCGCTTAACCGGCGGTTCGGGGCTTATCGCGACCGATTCGCGTCGCTCCTCGGGTGAGGGGTACGTGAGCGCCTAGCCGACGCCGACGACCTCGACCATATCCTCCAACACGTCGCGACGAATCTGGCAGGACCGATCCTGTGTTCCCGGGCAGCCGTCTTTCAGGGTGCGTTCCAGGCACCCTGCTCAGCGAGACTGGCCTGCTCGGCACTGATCTTCTCCATCGCCAGGGACCGTATCTCGGCGACGTTGTGCTTCTGACTCGCAGTCCGAGGTAACTCGCCTTCGGCGAAGAAAAGCACGCGGCGGGGAATCTTGTAGCTGGCCAAGCTTCCTCTCAAGAACTGCTGAACTGTGCCCTCAGTGGCCGACGAACCCGCTGCCGTCACTACGCAAGCCACCACGATCTCCCCCAGGATCGGGTCCGGGATGCCGACAACCGCGGCCTCATCGAACTCCGGATGGCTCATCAGCCTCTCCTCGACCTCTAGCGGCGACACGTTGGCCCCACTCGTCTTGATGATGTGACTGAGGCGCCCGGTGTAGTGGAGCAGGCCTCCCTCATCGAACCAGCCCGAATCGCCAGAGTGAAAGAAACCGTCCTCGTCGAAAGCCGCCTCCGGTGGCAGCTTCACATAGCCACACATCATGGCCGAGCCCCTGATGACGATCTCTCCCTCTTCACACACCCCGAGCGATGTCTGAGAAACGGGGTCCAGAATCCGAATGCTCATGCCCGGGACCACTCGGCCGAAGGTGTCCAACTCCTCGAGTGGCGCGTCGAATGGCAGGGCGGTGGCACTGGTGAACGTCTCACTGCTCCCGTAGCTGGCGTAGTTGGCCAAGGGCCGGGCGCCGGCCGGCGGAGTCTTCCCGGTAAAGCGGTACGAGTAGCGACGGATGGAAGAGAGATCCCTCGGCTCCCGCGTCTGGCACTCCACGATCGCAGCCGCATGCACGGGCAGGCACTGGACGCCGGTGATTCGCTCCTGCTCAATGACGTCGAGGGCGTGAGATGGGTCGAAATGGGAGCTCAAGACCATGCACGCCCCAGTTGCCAGCGTCCCCCCCAGTACTGCCGCAAACCCCGCCGTCCAGAACAGGGGGAGAACCCCGTAAACGCGATCATCCGGAGCCCACTGCTCTCGGTATCCGTGCCGCCAACTCTGCATCATCGGCGCCCGGTGGCGGTGGAGCACCCCCTTGGGCAGGGCGGTCGTGCCCGACGAGTAGATGATCACGCCCTCCTCGCTGGGCACGGTTTCTTTCAGCACCGCGTCCAAGAGTTCGTCAGCGATGCCCTGACTGCCGGCGATGAACGAGCCCCAAGTCTGCACTCCGCCTCCGGCATCGTTGTCGAGCGCGACGATACGGCGGAGGAAGGGGTATTCGACCGAGTAGAGCTGACCAGGAGCTGCACTCAGGGCATCGGGACACAGATCGAGAAGCGCCGCGACGTAATCATGGTGGAGCAACCGGCGTTCGCACAGTATGACGGCCACATCTGAATGGCGGAGAACGTGCCCGAGCTCGTCGCGTTCGGCGAAGGTGTTGAACGGGACCGCGACCCCGCCCGCCATCGCCGCGCCCCAGACGCAGCTCACCCACTCGGGTCGGGACCCCATGAGCACTCCGACCCTCGTTCCGCGGGTCACGCCGACCGCGATCAACGCCTTCGCTACCGCTCGCGCCTCTTGGAGGAGCTGACGGTAGGTCCATGAAACACGCGAACCGCTGGGTGGTACCCACACGATTGCTTCCCTGTCCCCGAACCTATCGGCGAGCTCCTCGAGGAACCCGCCAAAGGTGAGAGCGCCGACCCGGATCTCCGTATCGACGGGCGGACCGTCGAAAGTCGTCATGAGCAACCCCCATCAATTAGCCGTTCCTCAAGCTATCTTTGCCGAGTCGAGGGTGCAGCTGGATAGAACCTTCCTCTCAGGGCGGTTCTTCACGGGACGGTCGCCAGTATCGGCTGTGAATCGGCCTGTTTAACCGTTCAAAGTGGCCAGTTGTGCTTGGACCCGAGATGGGGAAGTCCCAAGTTCTCACGACGGTACGGAACCGTCACGAAGACGAGGGTGAGCAAAGGTGAGCGCCGGGTGTACGGCCCAGCGCCATTCGAGCGATGACATCCTGGTAGGCCACGCCCGGCGGGAGGAGAACCGTGGCGATTAGACGTGCGCCGAAGCGAGCCTCCAGTTCTCTCATCCGGCTTCCGCAGTCATGTGGATTCCCCCAGATCACCAGTTCGTCGATCACGGAACCGGGCAGCTGGGATTCGGCTCCGGCCCGGTCACCACTCGCCCAGGTCTCCCAGAGCGGCGTGAGGGCCTTACCTCGACCCACCTCCCGTTGCAGCCGGGCATAGGCCGGCACTGATAGATAGCTCGTCATCAAGGGGCGCACGATGGCCTCTACCGAGCGCCGGTCGCTGGTCGGACAGACGATGGTGGACAGCCAGATGTGGTCCCGATCGCACTGCAGCTCCCGGAGTCGCTCCAGGTCGGCTGGTGCCACCCAGTTGAGGACAACACCGTCGCCGGCTTGCGAGGCCAGCGACATCATCCGGGGCCCGGCGGCGGCCAACAACACCTGCGGTGGGTACGCCGGAGGGATTTCCAGCCGAAACCCTCGGGACTCGAATGTCCGAAAGGTCGCTTTCACCGATGTACCTTCGAACGCCATCCTGAGAAATCGGAGGTAGTCGTTGACCCGGGCCAGGGGTCGGGCGAATGGGATACCACTCCACTGCTCGACCAGGACCGGAGAGGACGCGCCGAGAACGATCGCTATGCGGGATGGGGCCAGGTTAGCCAGCCCAGCGCCCGAGATGGCGACGTTTGTGGGGGAGCGCGTGTAGACATTGAAGAGGGCTCCGATGGTCATCGACCGGCTGCCCAGGGCCAGAAGGCTCGCGGGCGCAACGGCGTCGAAGGCATTGATTTCTCCCACCCACGTTGCGGAGTAGCCGAGACTCTCGACCGTTGCGGAAAACGTCGGCAACACTCCCAACTGCTGGGAGAGATCACTCAGTTGAAGCGCAACCACGATCTCGTTAGCTCCTTCGCGACGTAGGACGTTTCGGATCCGCCACGGTCGAGTCAGTGCCAAGACTCACGGCTGCGAATACTATCGGCGA
>CAVZZJ010000002.1:0-636144 GCA_963779735.1 uncultured Acidimicrobiaceae bacterium | reverse complement strand
GTACTCGGAGATCACGTTGCGAACGGCGATCTTGTCGCGCCCGCCCACCTGCACGTACTTGATGAGGCCCTCGTACTGGGGAGGCAGGAACTTCGTGAACGCATCCGTCATCTCGTACATGTGGTTGTCGGCGTCGAAGACGGGAAAGTCGACAATGGTCTTGGGCATCTCTACCTCCAATAGTGGCTGGTTAGCGAGCGAAGTGAATGATCAGTGGCGGGGCGAGGCCCCCTAATCTCTGGTGGCGGCGAGCGCCAGATCTTGACGGAGCAAGGCGTCGATCGCCTCGGGGTCGATCTGCTCGGCCGGCTTGAGGTACCCGCCCCGGGCATCCCAGTTGGCGATGAGCCGCGGGTCGAGGTCCGGCGTGCGCCCGGTGATGTCGGCGACGGTGGGCCCGATCCGCTCCGCCACGGCGGCCAGCGTGGCCCGGTCGAGGCCCAGGACCCGGATGGCGTTCTCGCCCAGCATGAGGCGCAGCTCGTCGTCGGGGACGCCGGCAAAGGCGTCGGTCAGCCAGTCGGCGGTGTTCGGCCAGGTGCCTTCGGCGTGGGGGTAGTCACGGCCGAAGGTGATCGTCTCCAGCCCGATCTCGTGGCGCATGGCCACCTCTGAGCGGTGCACGAACGACAGCGACGTGAGGCAGTGCTCGTGCCAGTACTCGCTCGGCCGGCGCCTGGCCGGCAACTCGGCGCGGGCCCCCTCGTAGGCGGCGTCGAGGTGTCCGAGGGTCCCCGGCAGCCAGTCGGCGCGCACCTCGGTCATCACCAGGCGGAGCTTGGGGTGACGGTCGAAGACCCCACCGAGCATCAGCTGCCACATCGCCCGCCGCGGCCGCAGATCGAGCGAGAAGAACCCCTCGGCGTTGTTGATGATCTCAGACAGCAGGTCGTCGCGACCCTCCGCCTCCATCTTCACCCGGAGGGCGTCGACCTTGTCCATGAACTCGCACTGCTCGGTGCCGTACCCGGCATGAATGACGATCGGCAGTCCGAGGTCCTCGCAGGCCGACCAGAAGGGATCGAAGTACGCGTCGTAGAGTGCCGGCAGGTCCGCCCTGGCGCCCACGCCGGGCACGTAGGTCCCGGCGAAGCCGTGATCGGCGATCCACGCCAGCTCCGCCAGCATCCCCTCCATGTCCGGGGCAGTCGCCGGGTCCCCCACGAAGAGGATGCGGTCCATGGCCTTGCCGAACACGTCCGCCGCCCACCGGTCGTAGGCCCTCGTCCCGGCGGCGACCACGTCCTGCGGGTACCGGTGGTAGAGCGGGCTGAGCGGGAGGATGGCCCGTGGGTCACCGCCGTACACCAGTTCGGCCGCAACCCCTTCACGGTCCATCTCCGCCAGACGCCGCTCGGGGTCCCAGGCCCCGAGGTAGCCGCCCGACTGCCACGCCCCTTGCCCGTCCATCACCTCCAGGGTCTCGGGTGAGAAGTCGGCGAACATCCCCAGCAGCTGCTTGTACCGCTCGTTGTCCTCGTGTATCTCCGGCAGCAGGTAGTGGTACTTTGCCTCGAGGTACTCGGGCCACAGCTCCGGCTGGGGGGTCGCGTGGGAATCCCCTGATACGACTATCAACCTCTCCATGGAGATCCCTCCCCTGCAAGTCGGGCGCTCATGGCGCGCCGCTCACCATCGGGCCCACGACGGGCCAACGAATGGAGACGTTCGCACCGGCCAGGCGAAATGTCAAGACCAGCAGCCGATCGACCCCACGACCCCGGCGGCCCGGCAGCGCCAGGCTGCAATGGTCCTTGCGCGTGGGCTAGGCGTGCGCCTGGGCGTACCGTGAGCGGTACTCGGCCCGCGAGGTGGTCCTCGTGTCGACGTCCTTGGCCAAGGCCCGCAGGGCACCCACCGAGGCGCCTTCGCGAGGGATCACGGAGAAGGCGTCGTACTCGAAGAAGCGCTGGACGTTGCCGTGGGTCATCTTGGCGATCTCCTCGTCGGAGCATCCTGTCGTCGCGAACTCCCCCAAGAGGTCCTCGGGTGACCGTGGCCACGTGGAGTCGGAGTGGGGATAGTCGCACTCCCAGGCGATCAGATCGGTGCCGATCTGATCGCGGAGCCGCAGCCCGGCCGGGTCGCTGATGAAGCAGGCGAGGATCTGGTCCTTCAGTACGTCGCTCGGCCGCCTGTTTCCGAAGTCCTGCTTCGTCCACGCGCTCTGTATCCGCTGGTGCCGGTCGATCCGCTCGAAGAAGAAGGGCATCCAGCCGATCCCGCCCTCCGAAAGCGCGATCTTCAGCGAGGGGAATTTCCGCAGGAGGGGCCCCCACAGGATGTCTGTGGCCGTCAACATGCTGCCGACCAATTGGCCGAGAATCGTCCGATGGTCGGACGGGACTCCGTCGGCCAGCGTGATCATGCTGTGACTTATTCCGATGTGGAGGCACAGGACCGACCCCACATCCGACATGGCCGCAAGGACCGGGTCCCAGTGGTCCGTCTGGAAGCTGGGAAGCCCGAGGGCGTGGGGCGCCTCGGGCAGTGAGATGGCACGGCAACCCCGCGCCGCCAGCCGCCGCACCTCCGCAGCCGCGGCGATCGGGTCCCACAGTGGGACGACGCCGAGCGGGATGAACCGACCCGGATAGGTGCCGCACCACTCGTCGATGTGCCAGTCGTTGTATGCCTTCAGCATGATCAGCGACAGGTCTCGGTCGGGCGGATCGAGAAAGATCCTCGCGCTGAAGCCGGCCATGGTCGGGAAGCACATCGACTGGAACACGCCGTTGACATTCATGTCACGAACCCGTTCATGAATGTCGTACGCACCCGGCCGGATTTCGGCGAACCCGCAGGGGTCCCAGCCGTACTCCTCGTGCGGCCAGGAGGCCACTGCGTTCAGTCCCATGGGAGCCCCCACCGGCTCGCCCTGGAAGAGCCAGACGTCGGTTCCGTTCTCATTGTGCACCACCCTCGGGGCGGCGTCGCGATACCGTTCGGGCACGTGACCTTCGAAGAGGTCGGGTGGCTCAATGACGTGGTCATCGATGCTGATCAGGATCAGGTCGTCGATCTGCATTGCATCCTCACAAACCTGGGTTGACTGGAGCGTTCCCGCCCCTACGCTACCGCCAAGCCCGTTCCCGTGCGACGCCCGCCAAAGCAGACGCTGGCGTCCTACGAATCGTAGAATCGGCAGATTTCGGCGATCAGATCCGCCAGCTCTGCGGTCTTAACAGGAATGGGCGCCCTGCTCGGACTCGGTCTCGACGGGAACGAGGCCCGTCATCGGGTGCTCTGCACGCCGCTCGTCGCTCTCGCCGCCGGCTCGTTGTTGGTGGTGATCCGGAATACGGCGCGCTCGAGGGTCGGGAGGATCTCGGCGATGTCGACTTCGCGGGCGACGAAGCGGGCGATGAGGCCATGGGCGACGCTGGTGAGGATCGCGCCGACGTCATCGACGTAGGCCGGGTCACCCCGTTCGAGCACTGCACGCATGACGGGCACAATGGCGTTGGCGCCCTGCAGCTGAAGCCGCTCGCCGCCAGGACCGCTTCGGGCGCGGTGGAAGGCTTCCAGCATGCGCGGGCTGCGCTCCCAGGGCTCGTACAGGTCGCGGAACACCCGCATGAGGCTGTCGTACAGCGTCTCGCCCGGAACCGCTCGGCCCAGCTCGGCGTAGGTGTTTATTTCCATCCAGTGCTCGATCGCGGTCACGATGAGGTCGTCACGGGTCGGAAAGAGCTTGTAGATGGTGCCGAGCCCGATGCGTGCCTTGCGTGCCACCTCGCGCAGCTGCACGGCGTCGTAGCCGCCGGACTCGAGCATCTCGATCACCACGTCGAGGATCCTTTCGGCCGGGTGCGGCTCTGGCTCGGGCACCTGAAAACGACGTTTCTCCTCTGATAACATCATTTCTAAGATACCCCCTGGCGGGGCCGAGCGGGGTGACGTCCGGATCCGGACCGACGAGCCGTAGAGCTGCGTCGGCGCGGACCGGTAGGGGCTTGGCCGGGGGGAGGCGTCGGCGGGAGGCGTCGGCGGGAGGTAGCCCGGGTCACAGGCGCCGTTGTCCCGGTGACGTAGCGCCGGTGGTCGCTCTCGGTGGTTGGCTGGGCCGCGGCGAGAGCGCCTTCCCGACTACTCGGTGAGCGCGACGCTCGGGTCGTGGGTCGGTTCTGTGATGTCGACGAGCGTGCGAATGAACTGCTCTTGCTCCACGCCGTTGAAGGGCCGACCTTGCATGATGGAGAACAGGTGGTACCCGCCCAGGGCGGCCATGGCCACGGCGTCGACGGCTTCCACATCGTTCGGCGTTCCCGGCACCACCGGTCGCTGTACGGCTGCCCAGATCGCCTCCCTCAGTTCGGGGACCCGGTCGCCTTCGTTCAGCATGAGGCGGATGAGCCGATCGAAGCGCTGAATGTCACGAAGGATCTGCTCGTACACTTTCATGCGCCGTTGCGCCGGATCAGCGATGTACGAGAGCGCCGTGCGGGCTTGCTCGATCTCGGCCCGCCGGCGAACCACCTCGTGTTCCACCGCAGCCTGAAGGAGCGCTGCTTTGGTCGGGAAGTGACGGTAGAGGCTCCCGGTGCCTACCGCCAACCCGACTCGACGCTCGACCTCGCTGATCGTGGCGCCGGTGAATCCCATTTCGGCGAAGACGTCGAAGGCCGCGTCGAGGATGCGCTCGCGCGTGTTCCCTCGACGCAGCTGCTGGGTGGTCACTGGCACACACTAGTGCCCTGCGCGTCGGTACCGACATGGAGCGGTGTGTCAGACTCACCGTCAAACCGGTGAACTGCTCGCACTCCGAGCCGCCGAGTGAAAGGTGGGCGCCGTGATCAGCTCACCTGCGCAGGAACTGGTAGTCACCGACGACGGTTGCTTCGGAGGGGTTCGGATTCTCACTGCAGCGGTCCCTTATTCCAGACTGAAACTTCCTTCCGTAGGGTCATGGCCGATGTCTCGCCGAACACTGTCGTAAGAGCTTCGCCGCTCAGATCGCTCGCATCGAGTTGTTGCGCGGGTCGTGAGTGACCTGGGCGAGGCCGAGGATCTCCAGCAGTGGCGGGAGGTACATGCCGAATCGCCCCCGGTACCCCTTGCGCAGCCCGTACCAACCTCCGACGGGATTGTCGGCCGACCGTCCCCACGCCTCCACCGTGCCCGGCGGGGCCACCTTTTTTTCATCGGCCGCGCCGAGAGCGACCCATTCGCCTTGCTCGACCAGCCAGCCGTGGAGGTCCTCGATGGCCCGGAGTCGATACCTGAGGGTCGTCGATCCCACCTGGCACACCAGAGCCGGCGGATCGGCCTCCTCATCCTTGTACATGCTGTACTCCGAGGTGCCCGGTGGGGTCTTGAGCACCCACGGGTCCTCCTTGGTTCCGGCAGACATCAGCCTCCTCTCCCGACGGCGGCTTGGTACGTCGGCAGCAATGTCTCCCAGCCGCCACGATTCTGGGCGCGCCGCTCCTCACCATCGGGTCCCAATCGTTCCCAACCGCGGTGCTCGATCTCTATGCGAGTGGCGGCGTCGCCCTTGCGTTGGAACCGGATCTCCACCTCCGTCGCGTCGGCTCGGTCCCTCCCGATATGCCACTCGTAGACGAGCCTGGTCGGAGGTTCCCATGCCGTCACCTTGCCCCAGTCGTGTTCGACGCCTTCGGGCGTCCGCTCGAAAATGCGGCCTCCGACACCGTTCTCAAGGACGATCACACCGCCTCGGCCGGTCACGGTGTGGTCCGGTGGCCACCATGTGCCGATGCCCGAGGTCCATACGGCGAACGCGTGGTCGACCGAACAGGCGACTTCGAAGGACATCCTAAGGGGCTCGTTCAACGTCCCGGCGCCCCTTTGGTGTTCTCGGCGAGCAATCGAAAGCGCGCCGCGGCCTCACCCCAGATGCCCTCGAGGTAGGCCTGGACGGCCCGCATCCCTTCCACTTCGAGGTGGTATATCCGGCGTGTTCCCTGGGCCTGCTCGGCCACCAATCCGGCATCCCTCAACAGCCGGAGGTGGCGCGAGACGGCCGGTCGACTGATAGGCATCGCCGCCGCGATCTCCTGTACGGGCTTTTCACCGTCGCTGAGCAGTCGGAGGATCTGGCGCCGATTGGGATCGCCCAAGGCCTCGAAGGGGTCGCCGGAGACGACCGTCCGGACAGTCACGAAGGAGGATGCTTCCCCGTGCCGCACCGGCCGGCCGTTGCCCGTCTATTGGTAACCATTCAGTTACCGTAACATGAACGTTACCGAGCGCCAGGCGGACCGGCTCGTCAGGTCGCCTCGGGCTCCTTGGTCTCGCCTCGCACCGCCGCCATGTCGAGGTAGCGATCACCCGCCGGCCGTAGCGATTCGAGCCCCTCGAGGTCTTTGGTTTCGAGCGTCACGTTGACTGCGGCGACGTTCTCTTCGAGGTAACGGCGACGGCGGGTGCCTGGAATCGGAACCACGTCGTCACCCTGGGCGAGGACCCAGGCCAACGGCCACCTGGCCGGGGGTGCAGCCGTGGCGAGCCGCGACCTCCCTCACCACGTCGACCAGGCCCAGGTTGTGCTGGAGGTTGCCGGTCTGGAACCGGGGCTGCAGGCGTCGTCGGAAGTCGTCGTCGGCTAGGTCGTCGGTGGCGGCGATGGTGCCGGTGAGGATGCCGCGCCCGAGCGGGCTGTAGGGGACAAGCCCGACGCCGAGCTCGCGACAGGTGGGTACGATCTCGGCCTCGATGTCCCGGGCGAAGAGCGACCATTCCGACTGGAGGGCGGTGATCGGGTGAACGGCGACGGCGCGTCGGATGGTGCGGGCCGAAGCCTCGGACAGTCCGAGGTGCCGTACCTTGCCCTGGGCGACGAGCTCGGCCATGGCGCCCACCGTTTCCTCTATAGGCACATCGAGGTCGACGCGGTGCAGGCAGTAGAGGTCGATACGGTCGGCGCCGAGCCGGCGCAACGAGGCTTCGCACGCCCGGTGCACGTAGTCGGGCCTGCCGTTCACGCCCCGGTATGCCGGGTCGTCGGCCCGTCGCAGTATGCCGAACTTCGTGGCGAGGACGACGTCGTCGCGTCGGTCGGCGATCGCCTTGCCCACCAGCTCCTCGTTGGCTCCGATGCCGTAGAGGTCGGAGGTGTCGAGGAACGTCACGCCGAGTTCGAGAGACCGGTGGATCGTTGCGATGGATTCGGGGTCGTCGTTGGGTGTCGCCCCGTAGAAGTCGCTCATGCCCATACAGCCCAGGCCCAGGGCAGAAACTGGCAGGCCGTCCGCTCGTCCGAGGGTGCGTGTAGCAATGGGCATGTCCCGCTTCCTTTCTGTCCATAGGGGTCGCAGACCACCCTATTTGTCGGGCCCGCCTAATTGTCGGCCCGCCACCGGCACCGACTCTCAGCGGCGTGGGCGGCCCGTGCCCGGACGGGACGCTCCTTGCCAAAATGAGTACTCACTCGTATGCTTGGGCGAGGTGATGCCCGACCGGAGGTCCCTCTGACCCACGGGGGCACCCGTCACTACAGGAGCATCCAACGTGAGTTCCCAGGGCTCAGCCACTCGTCAACGTCTCGACTACGACCTGATCGATGCGGATCACCACTACTACGAGACGTACGACTGCTTCACCCGCCACATCGAGCCCGAATTTGCCGACCGGGCTGTCAACGTGCGGGTCGATGACAAGGGTCGAGGGAAGCTCTACTTCGGGGACCAACAGTTCCGTTTCCTACGGGTGATCCAGACCGACTACATCGGTGCGCCCGGCTCCCTGCGGCAGATGCTTGACGACGGCGACAACAAGGACGGGTTCGTCCATCGGGACGTCATCAGGGGTTGGGACTATCCCGACATGATGCAGCGTGGGCCGCGCCTTGCCAAGATGGACGAGCAGGGCGTGCAGTCCGGCCTGTTGCTTGGGACGATGGCGCTGCAGGTGGAGAACGAGCTCCACGGCGACATACCCGCCCTCTACGCCAATATCCGCTCGTACAACCGATGGCTCGAAGAGGAATGGGGCTTCAACAGGGATGGCCGCATCATCACGGCCGCGCTGATCTCGTTGATCGATCCCGAGCGAGCCGTCGTCGAACTGGATCGCCTCATCGCTGCCGGCGTCCGTGCGATCGTCATGAAACCCGGGCCGCTGTGGGGCCATTCACCGGTCGAGCCGATGTACGACGGTTTTTGGTCCCGGCTGCAGGACGCCGATGTGAGGCTCGTCTTCCACAGCAGCGACCCGCGCTACATCTCGATGCTCGGGGTCGAGTTCGGCGAAATGGCAACACCCGCGCTGCAGAACCAGACTCCATTCCAGTGGTATCTCATCTCGGGCAAGCCGGTGGCCGACACATTGGCGTCGTATGTTCTGAACAACCTCTTCGGGCGTTTCCCCCGCCTGACCGTGGTGGCGCTCGAGTGCGGAATCAATTGGGTCGTGCCGCTTCTCCACGACATCGATCACGCCGCCCATATGGGCCGCAAGGGCCGCTGGCCCGGTGGCGAGGTGATCGGCCGGCCGAGCGAGGTCCTGCTCGAGCACCTCTACGTGTCGCCCTTCTTCGAAGAGGACGTCATCGGTCTGGTTGGCGCCATCGGGCCCGAGCGGGTGCTCTTCGGGTCGGACTACCCTCACCCAGAAGGCGTCTCCGACCCCATCGACTGGTTGACGAAGCTCGAAGGGCTCGACGATGCCGCCGTACGCATGATCATGCGTGACAACGCGGCCCGCCTGCTTGGTCTCACGGACTGAGCCGCGCGGCTCAACGCACGAGAGTGGTGTCCGACTGGGCAGGCGGTGGAGCACGTTCCCGTTCCGGGCGGGAGCACGGGCGGCGTGGCTGAAGGGCACAATCGACCGGCAGGGATGCCCGATCCCGTGGTGGCACCGGTCAACGAAGGGATGTGGAAGGCCGCCGCGGGCGGCCAGCTCGCCGTCCAGCGTTGCGCAGCGTGCGGCGCGCATCGCTACCCCCCAACCGACGGTTGCTATCGCTGCAGCTCGCGTCAGTGGGACTGGTCGACGTTGCCGGGCACCGGGACCGTCTACTCCTACATCTGGGTTCCCGACCGCAGTCGATCAGCGGTCGAGGGCCGGGAAGTGCTCTACAACGTCGTCGTCGTCACCTTGGACGGCACGGAGGGCGAGCCGGTGCGTGTCCTCAGCAACGTGGTGGACGCGTGGGGTGCCGAAGACATCCATGTCGGCCAGGTCGTGACGTTGGCCTCGGTCCCCTTTGCTCGCGGCCTTGCCCTTCCCTGCTTCCGCACCATGGCCTGATGGCGGACTTCCCCAGGGACGCGGCGTGCATCGTCGGCATCGGGCACTCGACATACGGCACCCGCGGTTCACTGGCCGGCCTCGGGCTGTCCCGCCTTGCCCTCGATGCCATCCACGACGCCTGCAATGACGCAGGGCTCGACGTCAAGGACATAGACGGGTTCGCCGGCTACTGCGACGACCCGACGCTGCCCGCCGACCTGGCCATCTCCCTCGGCACACCGGAGCTCCACTACTCGGGTCTGGTGTGGGGTGGGCGCGGCTCGGGCATTCCGGGTGCCCTCTCGAATGCCTATATGGCCGTTGCGACGGGCTTGGCGGACTACGTGGTGGTGGTCCGCTCCATTGTGCAAGAGAAGCGTCTCGGTCAGTCTGTGGCCGCCGGGGTCGGACTGGGTGAAGCCATTCCCCTGGCGGCTTCCTACACGGCTCCGTTCGGGATGGCGCTTCCGGCGGCGATTTACGCCATGAAGGCCCGGCGACACATGGCGCTCTACGGCACCACCGTCGACCACCTGGCCGCAGTCACCATCAACGCCCGCCGCAATGCCGCCAACAACCCCGACGCCCGGTTCCGCACGGAGATCACCGTGGAGGAGCACCACGAATCGCGTTTGATTGCCGATCCCCTGAGACTCCTCGACTGTTGCATGGAGTCAGACGGGGCGGCCGCCGTGATCGTCACCTCTCCCGCGCGGGCCCTGGACCTGCGCCAACCCGCGGTGCGAATCCGGGCGGTCGCCATGAGCGGTGAGTACAAGTGGGGGACGTCGTCGTTCAACACGAAGGACGAGGACTTCGTCAGCACGGGCCAACGGCGCGCTGCGAGAGACCTCTACGCGCGCTCCGGGCTGGGACCCGGAGATGTCGACGTCGCCCTGCTCTACGACGCGTTCACCCCGTCGGTGATCCTGGGCCTCGAGGATTGGGCCTTTTGCGGCATCGGCGAGGGCGGCCCCTTTGTCGCGGACGGCAACATCACGCCGGAAGGGAGCATCCCCGTCAACCCGCACGGTGGCCACCTGGCCGAGGTGTATCTCCAGGGTGTAACCCACATTCTGGAGGCGGTTCGTCAGCTGCGCGGCACGTCGTGCAACCAGGTGGCCGGTGCCGAGGTCGCTCTCTACGGATCCGGTGTCGGGGCGTCACCCGGCGGTGGGGTACTGCTTCGTCGTTGGTGAGCGTACCCCTCGGCACGGCTTCGCGGCAGATGAGCGGGCGATTGCTACCCTGAGCGAGAAGAGCTTTCGGGACGGCGGGAACAGTTCGGGGGAAGTCGATGACAGTGGAGAAGGGCTCGCCGTTGACCGGCCTCCGGGTCGTGGAGGCCTCGCTCGGTGTGAGTGTGGTCGGGGCGGGGTTGGCGTCCAGCCTTCCCGGCGCCCTGATGCGCGACCTCGGGGCAGATGTAGTTCGGGTGCAGTCGGCGCGCCGGCCGACGCTCGACACCGGAGTGGAGTTTGCCCGAGTGTGGGATCGCGGCAAGCAGATCATTGAGGTCGATGAGGAGCGGGGCCCGCGCCCGGCCCGGACGATCGCTGATCTGGCTGTCGAGGCGGACGTTCTGTTCCTGACCGGATGTGAGCGGCTGCTCGAAGGCGACGGTCTCGCCTACAGAGTGCTGCACGGCGTGAACCCCCGGCTCGTCTACGTACGTGTCCGGCCAAGCTATGACGCGATGGGCGTGACCCCTGACTTCGAGCTCCTGGTCCATGCCCGGACCGGAGTGCTCACCCAGATACGCGGGCACCGCCCCGGGCCGATCTTCGGAGATCTCACCGTGGCCGGTGCCGGTGCCGCCCTTTCGGCCACGGCCGGCGCGCTCGCCTGCCTGTATGAGCGGGAGACAACCGGACGCGGTGGTTGGGTCGAGACATCGCTCTACGACGGATTGCTGGCGATACTCCCGATGATCATCGGCAGGGTGGAGGTCCCCTCACCGGCCACCGTGTTGCTCTGGAAGGAGCAGGGCCCTGCTGAGGCGTTGGCGTACCGCTGCGGGGACGGGCGGTACGTGCAGCTGTGGTTCGGTGCCAAGGGTGCGTTTGAGGCGTTCCTCGACAAAATGGGGGACAAGCCGAGCGAGGTGGGGTACATGGCCGAGCTGGTCGGTGGAGGAATGACCGAGCGCAGCGCCCGATGGGAGGAGACGTTCGCCACCCGCGAGCGGTCCTGGTGGCTGAGGGAGCTTTCCGGTCAGAAGTTTCGCTGCGAGCCGGTGTTGCTTCCGGGTGAGGCCTTGAGGGAGGAGCATCTCCGACAGGTCGGCCTCAGCGTGGACTTCGAGGACCCCGAGCGTGGAGAAGTCACTGCCCTCGGCCCGCTCGCGGCGGTCACCGCGGTGCCCTCGGCGAGGACCGAGGGGGCGCCGACCGACTGGGATCCCGCGCCGGCCTTGGCACCCCCGAGACTGCTCTCCGGAGTCCGTGTATTGGACCTCTCGGCGTATCTGGCCGGTCCGGTGACCCCGCTGGTGCTGGCCGAGTTGGGCGCAGACGTCGTCAAGGTGGAGCCCATCACCGGCGATGTGCACCGAGCCATGGAGCCGATGTTCGCAGCGGGCCAGCGCGCCAAGCGTGCAGTCGCGCTGGACATGAAGGCTCCGGCGGCCGGTGGGGTGCTGGAGAGACTCTTCCGGTGGAGCGACGTGGTGCACCACAACTCACGGCTCGGGCTGGCCGAGCGGCTCGGATACGGCGAGGCCGAGGTCCGCGCCGTCAACCCGCACGCGGTCTACAGCTTCGCCAGCGGCTTCGGGACCTCGGGTCCATGGGCGTCGCTGCCCGCCAACGACCACCTGATGCAGGCACTGACCGGCGTCGAGGGGTCTCAGGGAAGCCCCGGTCAGCCTCCGACGTTCTTGGTGTGGGGCGCGATCGACGTGACCAGCGGTTGGGTGGCCGCCTGCGCGGTGATCGCCGGTCTGTATGCCCGGCGGCGCACCGGCGCGGGGCAGTCGGTGCGAACCTCTCTGCTCGGTTCGGGGATGGCCTTGAAGTCGGGCGCCTTTCTGGTCGGCGAGACGCGCATTGGGGGTCCGGTCCTCGACCCGGCCCAGACCGGTTACGGAGCCGCCTATCGCATCTACCAGGCGGGGGACGGCGCGTGGTTGGCCGTGGTGGTCCCCGATGCGCCCACTTGGACACGGCTGGGTGCCGTCGTGCAGGTGAAGGGGCTCCCCGATGCACCTCCACCTCTGCGACTGCTGCCGGGCGAGCGCCAGCCGGCCGAGGTGCTCCTCGAAGAGGCGTTCCGGACAAGGGACGCTCAGGCGTGGGTGCGGGAGCTGTCTGCGGGCGGTGTGCCGGTCGAGGTCGTTGCCGAGGTGGACCGAGCCGGGTTCATCTCCACACTGCTCGACGATCCGGTAGGGCGCCAGCTCGGGCGTGTCGTCAGCTTCGACTGGGGGCCGAGAGGGCGTCTGGAGCAACCGGGACTCCCCCTCAGGCTCGGCCCAGGTCCGCGTCCGGCGGCCCCGTTGTCGATCCCCCGCCTGGGTGAGCACACGAGAGAGGTGCTGCTCGGGTTGGGCGTGGACGCCGACGAGCTCGCCGCCCTCGCCGCCTCGGGCACCGTCACCTGGCCGTCCGGGCTCGAGGCGTAGGGTGGCCGGCCCCTTGCGGGCCGACGACGCCTCATGTAATCAGGGCTCGGGTATCGCTCGCAGGTAGGGCGCCATCATCAGGGGGGTGACGCTGAGGACACCAGACTCGACGGGAAGGGTGACGCCGGTGATCCAGCGCGCCTCGTCGCTCGCGAGGAAGCCAACGGCCCACCCGACGTCCCAGCCGGTGCCCGGTGTTCCCAGCAGCCCGGCTTCGGAGCGCAGCGTGTCCATGTACTCGGCGCGTGGACCGGGAGCGGTGACCGAGTGGACCATGGGCGTGGTGATATGCCCCGGGGCGATGGCGTTGACGCGGATGCCCTGGCGTCCGTGGGAGTAGGCCATGTCGACGGTCATGGCGATCAGCGCACCCTTGGCGGCCGAGTAGGCGACCGTGCCGTCGCCGCGGAGGGCAGAGATCGACGCAATGTTGACGACCGCCCCGGCACCCTTGTCGGCCATCACCGGAACGGCATACTTCGACGCCAGGAAGGCCGTCCGAAGGTTGACGTCGAAGGTGCGGTCCCATGCCTCCTCGGTGGTGTCGACGACCGTGCCGAGGGCGGCGAGCCCGATGTTGTTGACCAGGATGTCCACGGTCCCGAAGTTCTCGACGGCGGCCTTCACCATGGATTCGCACTCCGACGCCCTCGTCACATCGGCCGCGAATACCTCGGCCTTGCCCCCCTCTTCGTCAATGATCTGCTTTGTCTCCTCCGCGCGTTCAGGGTGGAGGTCGACGAGCAGAACGCGCGCCCCCTCGCGGGCGAGCACCACCGCGCTCGCCTTTCCCGTGCCGATGCCGGCTCCGGGCGTCGAGCCCGCCCCGGTAACGATCGCAACCTTGCCCTCGACCCGTCCGGCACGCTGTACCATCCCGCTTCTCCCCGCTCTCTTTCTCGCACGTTGGCATGTGTGCGAGGGCCAATTCCACGCACACATGAGCGAGCACCAAGCCCGCTCACACATGAGCAAGCACTCGGCCCGCGCACACATGAGCGAGCACTCGCTCATCGTAACCCGGTCTTCGTCGGCCGGCGACTTCCCGACCGTCGTCGGCTCCCGGACCCTCGTGGACTCCCCGAGAGTTGTCGGTAGTATGCGGCGGCGACAAGGAGGGGGACCATGGCCACGTCCGTGAGGGTCGGAATCTTGAACGACATGTCCGAGGGCCCGCCGGACCTCACCGAGGGCCGGCCGGACCTCACCGACATGGAGCGGTGGCTCGGCGTGGCCGTGGACGACTTGGTGGGCGAAGGCCGGCTCGACCGTGGAGTGGAGTTCGTGCACTCCTGGGGGCTGGGTCTTCCCTCCGGGACGGCCGCCGCGGTGGAGCGAGCCTACGCAGACCTCGTCGATCAGGATGTCCTTTTGATCGTCGGTCCGGCGATCGGTGACAACGCCCTCGTCGCCACGCCGCTGGCCGAGCGTTACCGCGTCCCGACGATCAACTGGGCCGGGACCGAACGGGCGCGCAGCACCTTCATGTTCCATCTGCAGGTCGGTTCGCACGAGGACGAGTCGATCGTGCTCGCCCGTTGGCTCTCCTCGCTCGGCGTGAGCCGGATCGGTCTTGTTCAGGATCGGTCACCAATCGGGCACAGGTACGCTCACTTCCTTCAGGCCGAGGCCGACGTGCTGGGCCTGCGGATCGCCTCGGTCGCTTCCGTCGGCCCGCTGGCCGAAGATGCCACCCAACAGGTGGGGCAGGTGCTCGACGCCGGTCCCGACTCGCTGGTCTACCTCGGGCTCGGCCTCGCCGCACCGGCCGTGGCGAGAGCGCTGACTGCCCGAGGTTGGGACGGGCCCCGGGCGATGAATACGGCCGGGATGCGCGGCCACGCCCCCGAGTTCGGGCGGACCATCGACGGCTGGGTCTACGTCGATATGGAGTCCGATCGCAACACGACTCTTGCTGCGCTGCGCGCGCGTCTGGATCTCTCTCCGGCAACGGAGTTCGGCGCCGCGAGGGGCTATGACCTCAGCCGGCTCGTCGCAGAGGGCTTGTCCCGCGCTCCAGAAAGAACGCGCGAGGGGGTAAGGGACGGTCTCGAGCAGGTAAAATGGCTCGCCGCGGCCGAGGGCCACGATGGCACGCTCCTCGGGTTCGGCCATCACGATCGTGGTGCCCTGCACGGGCGGTATCTCGTCCTGCGTCGCTGGCAGGACGGACGGTCGATCGAGCTCCCGGCGGCCGGCGCCTGAGCTGGTGACGCCGGTGAGCTACAGGCCGAACGAGTAGCCGCCGTTGAGTGGGTAGGTCTGGCCCGTGATCCACGATGCCTGGGCGCTGGCCAAGAAGACGGCCAAAGGCGCCACGTCGTCAGGTAGTCCGGGGCGGCGGACCACGTAGCGCTTCAGGGTCGCCTTGGCACGGGGGTCGTCCGGCTCCGCCCACATCGCCTCGGTCAGGGGTGTCCGCATCGTGCCGAGCGAGATGTTGTTCACCGTGACGCCCCACCGGCCGGTCTCGATGGCCAGTGCCCGCGTCAGTCCGGCGGCGCCCGCCTTGGCTGCGCTGTAGGCGGCCATGCCGGGATCACCGGTCCTGCCGGCGTCGGACACGATCGTGATCACTCTGCCCCAACCGTTGGCGATCATTGCGGGGAGGCACGCCCGGGCACAGTGCATGACGCCGTACAGGTTCACGTTGACGAACCGATCCCAATCGGATGGATCGCTGTCCACGAAGTTGACCCTGCCGTCCATGCCTTCCGCTCCTGCGTTTCCGGCGTTGTTCACGAGGATGTCGACGTCGCCGACAGCCTCAATCGCGCTCGTCACGCCTTCATAGTTGGTGACATCGAAGGTCGCAGCTTCGGCCGAGCCGCCGGAATCCCGGATCTCTCTCACCGTGGCTTCCGCTCGTTCCGGTCGGACATCGTTGACCACCACCGCGGCACCTGCGGCGGCGAAGCCTCTGGCGATGCCGCGGCCTACTCCCTGGCCACCACCGGTCACCAGCACCCGCCGGCCCGAGAGGTCAAACTCCATGCCCACCAGCCCACTATGCCATCGGCCGCCCGACTGCGCTCAGACGTCGTGACGAGCGCCGGCCCGCACACCACGAGCAGCGCGTGCGGTGGAGGCTCAGGTGTCGACCGTGGGGAGGAGCAGACGTGAGGTGCCGCCCCGTCCGTGCGAGACGGAGTGACGTGCCGATCGCAACACCGAACCGGTGCCCGGGTTCTCGTCGGTGCCGAGGTTGCGAGCGAACTGCGGGTGGGAGCCGCCAGCGACGAGCAGCCGGATGCGCCGGCCCGCAGGGAACCGATGGGCGGCGTCGCGGAGCCGCAGGGTCACCGTCACGGGCGTATTGGCCGGTTCGAGGCGCAGGTAGCCCTCGGTGACGTTGTGCGACGTACCGTCTCGATCTACCTCCGAAAGTCGGGCGAACACGTCGGCGTGGGGGTTGTCGCTGGCGTGCGCCAGCTCGACGACCGGCGAGCCCATCACCTCTACGGCACCGTCCAACGGGGCGCTGGTGAAGGAGAGCACATCTGGTCGGGCGGCCAGCCCCGTGTCGTCCACGTAGCACTTCGTCGAAAGAAGGGGTCCACCGATCGTCGGTGTCGGGTCCGCGGGATCGAAGGTGAAGGAGGATGGTGGGCCGTCCGCCGCCGGAGGGTCCAGGGAGAGGCGGCGGCCCGGTTGCAAGAACCAGGTCGTTGTGGAGGTCTGAGGCGGCCAGGTGGGGAGGTCGCGCCATTCGCCGGCTCCGGTGACATAGACGCGGACGGGGCTCGACCTCCGGCGGGCCGCCCGCTTGGCCACGTGCACTTCGAGCCACTCCCATGTCTCGCGGTGGTGACCGGGAGGCCCTTGGCGACGGTGTCGAGGTGGGACCACGCGCCGATCGTCATGGCCACATCCACCCCGCGTTCGTGCAGGCGCTGATACTGATGGATGGTTTGCTCCAAGAAGATGTCCTGCCAACCACCGAAGAGCAGTACGGGCACCTCGACTCGATCGAGAGCGACGCCGTGCTGCATCGGTGCCCAGAACGGATCGTCCGCGTCCGGCCGGGTCACCCAGTCGACGTACCACGGGGCCCGGCCGCCGAGGAAGGTCGTCGCCGGCGAGACGAGCGGCAGCTCGTTGAGGACCGGGCGGATCCGCGCTCGGTCCCGAGCCGACCGGAGCATCACCGCGAGGGGGGCGCCGTCCTCTTGGTGAACGATCTGGTTGCTCCATCCGAGGAAATCAAGCCGGAACGCGCCGGTGCCCCAGACGTGCTCGCTGAAGTCGTGTGGCCCAACGGCGACCACGGCGGCGGCCAGCTCCGGCGGCGGGTCCGCCAGCAGTGCCCACTGCGTGTGCCCCAGGTAGGAACCGCCGAGCGTGGCGAAGGTGCCGGTGAACCAGGGCTGGCGGATGATCCAGGCCACGACGTCGTGACCGTCGCCTTCCTCGTCTCTCATGGGGTCGAACTTCCCTCCGGAGCCGAAGGTGCCGCGGCTGCTCACGAAGAGGGCGTAGTAGCCGCGGGCGGCAAAGACCCTCGCCAGAGGCAGCGCCAGGGGCAGATGGCGCCCGTACGGGCCCCGGATCAGCAGCGTCCCGACGGCGTCCGATCTCGGCTGATAGAGGTCCGCGGCGAGCTCCACCCCGTCTCGCATCGGCACGCGGATGCCCCGACTGACCGTGTAGTCGGTCGTGACCGGTGGAAGGCCGAGGAGGCGGGTGGCGAGAGCGTCTGTCGCTCGGCCCGCGGCCGTACGGAGGCTGCTCGAGGTGCGTGATGGCGCGTTCGGCATCGCTGGGGACGCTAGACGGCGGTGCAGGCTCCCCGCTGCGGTCCGGGGGTGAACGTGATCGGTACGGCGAGCGGCGCCCGGGTGAACGTCGAGTGGTAGTGGATCTGGGCGCCATCCTGCAGCTCCAGTGCGTCGAGCCGCCCGAGCAGCTCGTCCAGCGCGACCCGCAGGTTCATTCGGGCCAGGTTGGAGCCGGCACAGCGGTGTGGGCCGGCACCGAAGGCCACGTGGCGGTTGCTTGTTCGCTCCAGATCGAATTGGTCCGGGCACGCGAACTCTGCGTCGTCGCGGTTGGCCGAGGCCCAGTAGATGATGACCTTGTCGCCCTCTTTGATCCGATGGCCGCGGAGCTCGGTGTCGCGTGTGGCCGTGCGGGTGATCGCGATGAACGGCGCGTCGAGGCGAAGCAACTCCTCGACGGCATTGGGGAGCAGCTCAGGCCGGCGTCGGAGGAGGGCGGGAATTTCCGGATGGCGGCAGAACCGCTCCATCATCATCCCCAGCGCCGACGCTGTGGTCTCCAGCCCGCCCAGAATCAGCAGCTGGACGGTGCCCACGACCTCGTCCTGGGTGATGGGACGGCCCTCGATTTCGGCGTTGAGCACCCCGTCGACCACATCCCCACGCGCGGGCTGTCGACGTCGCGTCTGGAGGAACTCGGCGATCCAGTTCGACAGGCCGAGCCAGCACTCGGCCGCCTCGGGATCGTTGGGGATCGACGACTTTGACGCCAGGTAGGCGACGTTCTCTACGCTCTCGGGCGGCGCATCCAGCGCGAGCTCGAAGAAGGCCTGAGCCGGGAACGGCCGGGCGAACGAATCCATGAACTCGCAGCGTCCGAGCTCGACGAAGTCGTCTATGAGGCGGGTGACCAGCGCGCGCGTCGCCGGCTCCCACGGGGCGACGGCGCTGGGCGTGAAGTATGAGTTGATAAGGCGTTTGTAGACACGGTGGAGGGGGGGATCGACCTCCACCGGAATGTTGCGTACCGCTATCGGGCTCGGGGGAACGGTGAGCCCGTGCGCGGAGCTGAACGTCTCCCAGTCCTGGGCCACACGCAGCACGTCCTCGTACTCGGTCACCACCCAGAAGCCCCCGTAATTCTCGCTGTGAGCAACGGGGCAGAGAGACCGCATGCGAGCCAGGGTGCGAGGAAGCGTCGCCGCCAGCTCGGGAGACAGATGGTCAAAGTGATGCAGGCACCACTCATCGGTGATTAAATCAGCGGTCGGAGGTGTCGCGTCCATCAGCCCTCCTGGTGTAAAGCGGCCCCCCTAAGGACCGCACCGGCGCGAGTAGCCTAACAGAATGAGTAGTCACTCTTTAGGAGGTCTGCGACGTGATCCCGTTCCATGGAACCGCCCTCTTCGGCGACGTTTCTGTGCACTCCATTGACTTTGCCCTGCTCATACTGCGGCTGGGTCTGGCGGTGGTGTTCCTGGCGCACGGGATCAATCACATCTTCGGTGGCGGCAAGATCGCAGGGACAGCTCGGTGGTTCGAGAGCCTGGGAATGAAGCCGGGCATCCTCCACGCCTGGACCGCCTCGTTGACCGAGGTCGGTTCCGGTGTGCTGCTGGTGCTCGGCCTCCTCACCCCGATCGCCGCCGCAGGGGTGGTCGGCACCATGCTCGTCGCGCTCATCACCAACCACCTGCACAACGGCTTCTTCATCTTCCGTCCCGGCGAGGGTTGGGAGTACGTGGCGACGCTCACATTGGTCGCCGTCGTCGTCGGGACGCTGGGCCCCGGTTCCTGGAGCGTCGACGGCCACGTCGGTGCCCTGCAGGATCTGTGGGGCTGGCCCGGATTCGGCATAGCCGCCGGTGTGGGCGCGCTCGGTGCGGCAGGCCTGCTCGCGACGTTCTGGCGCCCGGAGCGCAAATCGGCGTGACCGCGGCGAGGGGGCAGCCATGAAGACCAGAGCCGCCCTGTTGATGCAGCAGCCCGGCCGGTGGGAGGTCGTCGACGTCGACCTGGACGATCCCGAGGACCATGAGGTGCTCGTCCGGCTGGTGGCCTCTGGCCTGTGCCACTCCGACGACCACGTCGCCAAGGCCGACGGCAAGATCGCCCACTTCCCCTACTGCGGCGGCCACGAGGGTGCCGGGGTCGTCGAGGCGGTCGGGCCGGGGGTGCGCTCCCTTGCGCCGGGGGACCACATCGTCACCTCGTTCATCCCGGGATGCGGTCGCTGTCGCTGGTGTGCCGGCGGTATGCAGAACCTCTGCGAGAACGGCGCCTTGATGATGAAGGGGACACAGCTCGACGGC
The DNA here is from genome assembly GCA_963779735.1 of uncultured Acidimicrobiaceae bacterium. Classification (GTDB taxonomy): domain Bacteria; phylum Actinomycetota; class Acidimicrobiia; order Acidimicrobiales; family RAAP-2; genus Bog-473. The sequence goes on along the minus strand of CAVZZJ010000002.1, from coordinate 616,294 downwards.
ACATTCCGTATGCACTATCAGGGACAGGATGTCGGCCGATCGTCCTTGATCGGGGCGTTCTCCGAACTCAGCGTCATGCCCGAGTGGTCCTGCATCAAGATCCCCCGGCACTTCCCCCTCCTCTCGGCGGCCCTTCTCGGCTGCGCCGTACCGACCGGCTGGGGCTCGGCCGTGCGCGCCGCCCAGGTGCAGCCCGGTGATGTCATCATCGTGATGGGTGTCGGTGGGATCGGGATCAACGCCGTCCAAGGGGCCCTCCACGCGGGCGCCACGCGCGTCATCGCCGCCGACCCCGTGGACCTCAAACGAGATGCCGCCCTCCGATTGGGCGCGACGGACGCCGTGGCGTCGATCGATGAGGCTGCCGAGCTGGCCCGCTCGCTGACCGACGGCCAGGGGGCCGATGCGGCCATCGTCGCGGTGGGCGTGCTCTCCGGTGAGCACATCGCGCAGGCGTTCGATTCCGTCCGAAAGGCCGGCACGGTCGTCGTCACTGCGGTCGCTCCGATGGACCACGTCGGGATTCCGGTCAGCCCGTTTCTTCTGGCGATGTTCCAGAAGCGGCTGCAGGGCTGCCTGTACGGGATGATGGCCCCCTCGGGCGACGTGCCCCGGCTGCTGCGGATGTACGAGCAGGGCCAGTTGAAGCTCGACGAGCTGGTCTCGCGGACGTACTCGCTCGATGAGATCAACGCCGGCTACGACGACCTGCACGCGGGAACGAACATCCGCGGCGTCATCGATTTCTCGTAGTCGGAGTTCGCGGGACCGCAGCCGAGCGTCTCCACACGACGCGACCTGGTCGATTCGCTCGTCATGCGAACGATCTGATATCGGGGAGCACCTTCTCGGCGAGCAGGTCGACCTGGTGGAGATAGCCCGCGCCCTGGTCGGTCGGCCCGAGAATGAGCTCGGTGCAGCCGGCCTCCCAGTATCGGTGGAGGTGCTCGACCACCTGACCGGCCGAGCCGGCTACGAACAGTCGCTCGGGGAACGAAGGCTCCTTCTGGGTCAGCGCCGCCCACGAGGCGGCAGCGCGCGCCGGTGCGCCGTCGGACGCCACCTCTATGTGCACTGGCAGCAACATGCCCGTGGTAAAGGGGTCAGATTCGAGGCGAAGCTCGCGTCGACGATCCGAGAGGAAGGACCGGCGCCGGGCAAAGCCGTCCGGATCCAACAGGTAGCCGATCCAGCCGTCCCCGCACCTGGCCGCCCTGCGGAGCGCGACCTCCTTCCACCCGGCGAGCAGGAAGGGGATCTCTCCGCCCAATGGAGCGAGGGTGACGGCGGTGCCATCGGGACTCGTCGGGCCGATCCGCCCCGAGAGCAGACCCTGCACCTCGCGCAGTCCTTCTTCCAGCCGGCGACCACGTTGCGCGAGCGGGACGCCGACCGCCTCGAACTCGGCGGGGTACTCACCGCCGACACCGACGCCGACCCGGAGACGGCCCGGGGCGAAGGTCGCCAGCGTTCCGAGCTGCTTCGCCAGCACAACGGGGTTCCTCAGAGCCAGCAGCACCACGCACGGGCCCAGCGACACCCGTCGGGTCGATGCCGCTATCACCGACAGCGTGACGATCGATTCGAGCAGCGGACGGGGGTGGAGGAGGTGGTCTCCCACGTACACCCCGTCGAAACCAGCGGCCTCGGCGCGCCGGGCCGCCTCAACGGCCCGCCCGGGGTCGACGCGTCCGCTGTCGGCGTGGGCGGCGGTGGGGAGCATCAGGCCCACTGTCGGGTGTAGCGGTGCGACCGACGGCAACGCTGTCGATGGGGTGCTCAGGGGGAGGGTGGCACCAACACCGTCATGGTCCAAGTCGGTGACGGCTAGGCGAGCGCTGCCGTGTTCCGGTCACGGGCGGCCGAGAGCACCGCTTCGAATCCCCGGTGGAGATGCTGGGGCGCGGGCTCGTTCACCCCGAACACGACGTTGTCGAGCAAGCCCGTTCGGATTCCGGGCTCGGTTCGACCGGCGACCCAGAAGTCCTCGGCGTCGACCACGCCATCGCAGATCCAGGCGATCTGTTCCGCCTCTGCCTTCAGCTCCGATTCGGGCAGATCCGGCGCCATGTACGCCGTGTGGATCACCTCCGAGGACTGTGCGTCGACGGGAAGGATCTGCCACAGCTCGAGATGCCGCTTCGCGACCGTGAAGCTGGTGTTGGGGAACAGGGCATACTGATACGTGAAGTGCGGCAGCACGTCGCCCCACTCTTCTTCGGGCCGATCCTTCAGCTCGACGACGGAGCGAATGGCCGAGCAGTTACGCAGGTGACGTCCGAAGGGGTCGAAGGTCAAGACGCCGCCGAATGCATAGTCCTTGAGCGTTTCCCGGTGTAGGTAGTCGAAGTGGTAGTTCTCCCGGAAGGTGTCGAGCGTCACCTTCCAGTTGGCGTTGACCCGGTGGACGTGTGGATCGCTGTACGGCTTCCAGTCCCCGAGGTCCAGCATGGCCAGTTCCTGCGCCAAGCCCGGTCCGAGATAGTCGTCAATGTCGACTTGTGGCCCGGGGCGGAGTCGGCCGACGATCAGGCCGTAACCCTCCGCCACGGGGAGTTCTATCAGGCCCTTCTCCTCACGACACATGCCCTCGAACCCCTCGGGTACCGGAACCCAGGTGAGGTGACCCTCGAGGTCGTAGACCCAGGCGTGGAAGGGACAGGTGAAGCGTCTTGCCGATCCGGATCCGTCCACAACCCGAACCCCCCGGTGTCGACAGGCGTTCAGCATCGCCCGTACCTGCCCGTCGGTGCCTCGGGTGAGCAGGATCGGTACGCCGCACATGTCGACGGTATGGAAGCTTCCCGGAGTTGGCAGGGCGCCGGAAAGGCACAGCACGAGTGGGTGCTCGCGGAAGAGCACCTCGAGCTCCTCGGTATGGCGCGCCGGCGAGGCGTACGTCTCGACCGGCACCTCGAGCACCGATTCCGCCATATCGGTGGTCCCGTTCTCGACGTGGTCCAACAGCCGACGCACCAGGCTGTGCTCGAGTGCTTCCCTATCCACCTCTCACCCCCTCATCGGTAAGGCGCCCTGCTGAGCAGTTGCTCACTTGTGGCTCACACGCCTTGGCTGGTTAGACGGCGCCGCCGCGCCATGTTAGTCAGTAACTGCTCACTCTACAAATGGGCGTGGAGCGCTGCTCCCCGAGGCGCGACCCAGCTTGACAGGGGGAAGGCCAATGTCGATGATGACCTAGTGAACGCCCACCAACCACTCATCTCGGGCTGGCCCGTTCGACCGGCGAGCCAGGACCACGAGCGATGAAGGTGACCGTGGAGGCCGAGGTGTGTCAGGGTCACGCCCGGTGCTGGCAGATCTGCCCGGAGGTCTTCTCTCTTGACGACGAAGGCCATGCCGTCGTGCTGGACCACGAAGTTCCCAACGAGCTCGAAGACAGAGTGCGCGAAGCGGTTGCGAACTGCCCCGAACGCGCCATCGTGCTGGCCTGAAGATTCCCCGGCGAAGATGTCGCAGCCATGACGGCGCTCCGACCCCCGGACTGAAAGGTGCCAATGCCCCTCGCGAGCCCCGAGCGGGCCCGACCCTTCGACCTCATGGGCCGCGTGGCGTTGGTGACGGGTGCATCGTCGGGCCTCGGAGAAGCCGTAGCCCGCTCCTTGGCAGAAGCGGGGGCAAAGGTGGCCGTCACGGCCCGCCGTTACGACCGCCTGGCGCAACTGGCCGACGAGATCGGCGGTCTGGCGATCGGCTGCGACCTGCTCGAGGCGGTACAGCTCGATGCGCTGGTGGCCCAAGTGGCCGACGCATGGCACGGTCCCGAAATTCTGGTGAACGTGGCCGGTGCAATCGCCGCGATCGTTCCGGCCGAAGATGAGTCCCTCGAGGCAATCGAGCAGACGCTGAACCTGAACCTGGTGGCGCCGTTCCTTCTCTGCCAGAAGGTGTTCCCGTACATGGCCGAGGCCGGCAGTGGGGCAATCGTGAACGTTGCGTCGATCAGCGGCCGCGTCGGCATTCCGGGAATTCCACAGGCGGCATACGCCGCGAGCAAGGCGGGACTGACGGGGCTCGGCGTCGAGTTGGCCGTGCAATGGGCCCGCCACTCCATTCGGGTCAACACCTTGACGGCCGGCTTCTTCCGAAGCGAGATCACGGAGGGAATGTATGACGACGAACGCACGAGCGCCTGGCTGAAACGCAACACGCCGCTTCCCCGCCTGGGTACCGCCGACGATTTGGTGGGGGCTGTTCTCTGGCTGGTCAGTGACGCGGGACGTTACGTCACGGGACAGTCGATCGTCGTTGACGGCGGCTGGACCACGCGCTAGAAGATCGTTGACGACATGAGCCTTGACTTCGACTTGGGCGCCGACGCTAAGGACCTGCGGCGCGAGCTGCGCCGACTCGTGGAAGAGCACGTCCCACCCGACTTTCTCGGGGCGTTCACGGACGATCCCCGCGACCTGCAGGTGGCTCAACAGTTCTGCCGGACGATGGCCGCACGAGGGCTGCTGTGCATGGCCTGGCCGCACGAGTTCGGTGGCCGCGCCGCCTCTCCGTGGGAGCAGACGGTCGTTCGAGAGGAGATGTGGGCGCACCATGAACCCCGCGGTGCGCAGTACATGGGTGTCAACTGGGTGGGGCCCGCCATCATGCGCTACGGAACGCCCGAACAGCGCCGGAAGCACCTTCCACCCATCGCCCGGGGAGAGGTGATCTGGTGCCAGGGCTTCAGCGAGCCGAATGCCGGCTCGGACCTGGCGTCGTTGCAGACCTCGGCTCGGCGGGACGGGGACGGCTGGCGGGTGACGGGCCAGAAGGTCTGGACCTCGTACGCGGGGATGGCGCAGTGGTGTTTCCTCCTGGCTCGGACGACGAGGGGGGAGAAGAAGCAGCAGGGCATCACGGTCTTCTTGGTGCCGATGGACGACCCGGCCATTGAGGTGCGCCCGATCAAGAGCATGATCGGTCCTCATCATCTCAACGAGGTCTTCATCGACCAGCTCTGGGTCACCGAGGCGGACATCCTGGGAACGCTGGACGAGGGTTGGAAGCTGGTGCAGGAGGTGCTCGCGTTCGAGCGGGTGGGTATCGCCCGCTACGCCCGATGTGAGCGCCTCTTGAAGGCCGCGCCGATCGTGCTGGGCTCGCAGTGGGATGAGCTTCCCTCGGAGCTGCGCAGCCGGTGGGCGCGGATGGGCGTGCACTGCCGCCGCGCCCGGCTGCTCGCCTACCGCGTGGTTGCCCTCCAGGACAGTGGTCGCATCCGTCCGGCGGACGCCGCCGGCTATCGGATTGCCGTGACCCGACTCGACCAGGAGAGCGCCGACGTCCTCATGGATATCGCGGGGCTGGTCGATCCGCTCGGCGAGGACGCCGTGCGGTTCAAGCGAGCGGTGGAGGACCACTGGCGCTACGCACAAGCTGCCACCGTGGCCTCGGGCAGCATCGAAATGCAGAGGATCCTGCTCGCCCGACAACTGTTGGCGACCTCATGAAGCTCGAACTGAGCGACGAGGCGCTCGAGTACGGTCAAGCCTCCCTGCGGGCGATCGAATCGGCGGGAGGTGATCGGCTCGTCCAGATCGCGGAGGAGGAACCCGAGCGGTGGGAGGGTCTCGTGGCGCCCGTGCTGAAGGAGCTGGGCGCGGACGAGCTCGATCCCGGTGCGGACGCCGACGAGCTCGAAGCGGCGGCCGCCCTTTGCCGTAGCGCGGGGTACTGGGTCGTTCCCTATCCGTTGGCGGGTCGTTTGTGCCGCCCGAGGGAGCTCGACGCCGCCGGCCTGGTCGTCGTCGCCGACCCGCCACGGGCCTGTGTGCCCACCGGCGGATCCGAGGGTTGGGTGGCGGTTGGCCTCGAAGGACGCCGGAGCTGGGCTCGGGCGCTCCAACCCAGCGAGCCGGTGCGTCGGTCCGCTTTCGTGGTCGAGCTCGAACTTCGTCCCATTGACGAGGCGGGGGCGGCCTCCGTGCCCCTCGGACTGGTACTGCCGTGCTGGACCCTCCTGGGGATGCTCGACCGCGCCCTTGCCCTTACGCGCGCGTACGTCCTCGAGCGGAGCCAGTTCGGGCAGCCCCTGGCCTCCTTCCAGAGCGTGCAGTTCCAGCTCACCGAGGCCGAAGTCGAGCGCAGTGGACTCGAGGAGCTGGCCAAGTTCACGCTGTGGAGCATCGGCGCCAACCCGTCAGAGGCCCTGGCCGACGCGCTCGCCCTCCGCTTGGCCGCCATCGAAGCGGCCGAGATCGTCTTCCGGGTGGCTCACCAGCTTCATGGCGCAACGGGATTCTGTGACGAGACCGTGCTCTCGTGGCTGTCGCGGTACAGCCAGCCGCTGCGGCGGCTGCCCTTGGGCCTTTCCGCCACCCGGGAGCAACTGACCCGTCACGTGGGGCGGCAGGGCCTCTCCGGCATCTTCGCGCTCGAGGAAGTCCCGTATCCCTTCTCGGAAACGAGGACCTGACCTCTCGAGGTAGGGCGAGCCGCCCGACGGCCTCCGTGGCGTTCAGACGGGGTCCAGGGTTCCGAGCAGTAGCGCGGTGTCCTGTTGGAAGACCCTGATCTCCACGATGCGCCCGTCGGCGAAGGAGAAAAGCTCGACGACGTCGACGGTCGCCGAGCGGGCCGAGCTCTTGGCGGTCCACGTCTGGGTTGTCACCTGCACGACCACCTCCCCGCACCCGTGGATCCGGGGGTCCCTGATCCCCCGGTCCCAATACTCCGCGAAGCGACGACCCATCGCATCCATACCTTCGAGGCCGTGGTGCCACCCTCCGTGGGGGAGAGATTCGGGCTGCTGAATGCGGAGGTCAGGATGGAACAGGTCGAGCGCCCCTTCGCGGTCACCGGCGGCAAAGCGCTGGGCCAGGTCCCTCACCAGATCGACGGGCTCGACCGCCTGGCCACCCGCTTCGCTCACGTCCCTGTGTCTCTGTGCTCGGCGGACACCATCTTTTGAGGGTTCCATGGCGCCGGTCGGGTGTCAAACCAACCCGCCGCCGTCTCGGGCGATGTTCGGGAGGTATGGACGACGGAGCCGACCCGATCGCGCTCAGAGGCGGCGGCGGGATGGTTCCATCTTGGGGAAGAATCCCTGGCACGTTCCGCGGCTCACCAAGGTGATGGCGCGGTCACGATCGAACTTGGTGCCGTGGCGGCTCTCGAGCGCCAGGACGAGAGCGATCCCCATCACGGCCCGGGCGGAGATGTCAGGCGACTCGAAGGCGAAACCGTAGCGGTCTTCGACCTCGTACCAAGCCTTGGCAAGACGATCCATCGCCGTCGCAAAATTCTCCCGGTAGAACCTTCGGGCCACCCTGGGGTCGCCGAAGAGCACCAGCCCGAGCAGTGGAAGCACCTCTTCGAGCGTCGAGACCAGCTGGCGGTACAGCCCATCCATCGTTTCGATCTGCCGTTCCGGCGTCAGGGGTTCATCCCGGTCGATGATCTCGGAGGCGGCCACGAGATCGTCCACGGCCTCTCGGAGTGGTTCGACGACGGCCTCGAGGAACAATTGATCCTTGCTCTCGAAGTGCCGGTATATCACGCCTTCGCTGATGCCTCCCCGCTCGGCGATGGTCTTGATCGTCGTCCCGTTGACATCACCGGTCTCGATGAAGGCGCGCCGTGCAGCCTTGAGGATTGAACTCTTGCGAGCCTCGGCGGTCAGCCGGCGTGCCCGCGGGGCGGGCGTGGCGTCTTTCTGGAGCCGGGTTGGCTGTCTAGCCATGCGGGCGATCGCCGGGTGAGGCACGACCCCAGTGGAATGAGCGCATGTCGACACTTTAGGACATCCGCGCGTACCGGCGAGTGCGCAACGACTCGCTCAAGCCCGACTCGGCGCTGGTAGATCCGGGTATTTGCCGGCACCTCTGCGGCGCGCACGCACCGCGCGCCGCGCATCGGCGCTCTCCTCGAGTGGGTATTTGCGCCTCGGCCGCACACTTGCAATCTAACTAGGTGAGCGATTACTTTCTACGCAGCCATCGGGCCGCCGGCGAGGGAGGTCGATGCGGCCGCAGTTGGGTAATGGACGGCCGCCTGATCGGTCGGGAGGAGCTCGCACCATGAATGAACCGGTCATCGTCTCGACCGCCAGGACGGCCATCGGAACTGCCTTCCGGGGTTCTTTGAACGACGTCGATGCGATGGAACTCGGCGCCCGCGCGGTGGCAGAGGCGGTTCGGCGCTCCGGTGTCGATCCGGCCGACTTGGACGACGTCATCATGGGCGAATCGCGCTACGGCGGGGGGGACATCGCCCGCTACGCCGCGATCGAAGCGGGTTTGATCAACGCGCCCGGTGTTGCCGTCAATCGGCACTGCGCCTCTGCGTTGGCGGCCATCCAAAGCGGAGCGTCCTCTATCGGTGCTGGGATGGATCGCGTCGTAGTCGCCGGGGGCTCACACTCGCCGTCGACGGCGCCGCGGTCGACCAGGCGAATTCTCGGCACCGAGGAGTGGGGGGACTGGGCGCCCCCGAGCCATCGCGGGACGCCCGACGCGCCCAACGAGGACATGTCGATCTCCGTCGGGTGGAACGCCGCCGTCACGGCCGGCGTGAGCCGCGAGGAGATGGACGCCTGGGCCCACAGATCCCACCAGCGCGCCGTGGCCGGAATCGATGCGGGCAGCTTCGTCGACGAGATCTTCCCGCTCGAGGTGGTTCGCCGAGATGGATCATCGTTCACGTTTGCCGTCGACGAGCACCCGCGACGCGATTCGAGCCTGGAGAAGCTGGCCTCGCTAAAGCCGCTGCATCCCGAGATTGAGGGCTTCAGCATCACGGCGGGCAACTCTTCGGGTGTCAACGATGCCGCCGCCGCCGTGGTGATCGCCAGTCGAGCGTTCAGTGAGGACCGCGGGCTCAGTCCGTTGGCGGTGATCCGCGGGTGGGCCTCGGCTGGCGTGGAGCCCCGTGACACGGGCCTGGCGCCAACGGTGGTGATCCCCAAGGTGCTCGAGAGATGTGGGCTCCGGATCGGCGATGTCTCCCTGTGGGAGATCAACGAGGCGTTTGCCGCGATGTGCGTCGCCACGACCCGTATCCTCTGCATTGACGACGACATCGTGAACGTGCTCGGCAGCGGGTGCAGCCTGGGCCATCCAACCGGGTCGACGGGAGCCCGGATGGTGGTGACCCTCATCCACGAGCTCCGGCGGCGGGGGGGTGGTGTCGGCGTCGCGTCCATGTGCGCCGGCGGCGGAATGGCCAGCGCCATGGTGCTGGAGGTACCGCCGCCGTTCGCCGTCTGACGGGCCGGGTTTCAGGGCGATAGGCATGCTGCGCGCGAGCTGCAGGACGCGCAGTGGCAATTGCTTGTCACTGAACAAGGTGAATACTTACTTGCAACCACAACCGCGCTGCGTTAGCCTTCCTGCACACGGGCCGTCAGCCTCCACTCGAGGCGACGGTCCATGTTGAGTGGCCGTCAAGATCACCAAACAAGGGGGGTACAAAGTGAACAGGAAAATGCGGTTGTTCCGTCTCGCGGCGGTGCTGAGCATGTTCGTGGCATTCGGCGCAGTCCAATCCGTCGGCTCAGTGTCGGCGTCGGCGAGTGCGGCTCCGATCCAGGTCGGTGTTGTCTGCACCTGCTCCGGGCCGTTCGGGGCGGACATTCTCGCCTCTGAGGACGTCTACATCGCCTGGGTGAAGACGGTCAACGCGTCGGGTGGGATCGACGGACACCAAGTCAAACTCACCCTCGAGAACGATGCCGCCAACCCGGGCACGTCCGCCACGGAAGCGCAGACCCTCATCTCCGACCATGTCGACGCCATCGTGGACGACTCCATCGTGGACCAGACATGGGCATCGGCGGTGCAGGCGTCCCACATCCCGGTCATCGGCATCGACGAGACCGAAACGCCGTTCTACACGGAGTCGGACTTCTATGCCGAAGGCCAGACCAACAATACGGCCACCTTCGCCAACTCGGTCACGGCCAAAACTGCCGGTGCGACCAACATGGGTGACTTCTACTGCGCCGAGGCGGCCTCGTGCGCCGAGGGCGTCCCCCTGATCGAAGCGGCCGGGAAGAAGGTGGGCGTGCCGGTCGTCTACAACGCCGAGATTGCGGCGACGGCGCCGAACTACACCGCACAGTGCGTGGCCGCCAAGCAGGACCATGTCTCATCGATATTCATCGGCGATGCGAGCTTTGTCATCGTCAACGTGGCGACGGACTGCGCGCAGCAGAACTATGAGCCCATTTACGTCACCGAGGGCGAGGGCTTCGGCTTGGCCATGGCAACTGCTCCCGGGCTCAAGGACAAGCTCTGGTCCGACTACGGCACGCTGCCGATCTTTGCCAAGAACCCGCAGATCACGGCCATGAACAAGGCAGTGGACAAGTACTACCCGGGCCTCCGCACGGGCACCTCGTGGAGCCAGATCGGGGCCGAGGGCTGGGCCTCGGGACTCCTCCTCGATACGGCCGTGAAGGCGGGTGGCCTCGGGACCAGCGCCACCCCCTCCGCCAGTGAGATCGTGAAGGGACTCGATACGATAAAGGGGAACACCTTGGACGGGATGGCGCCACCGCTGACCTTCAAGGCCGGCCACGTTCACCCCATCGACTGCTGGTTCACCGCCCGGGTGCAGAACGGCGTCCCCAGCCTGGTGGACGGTGGCCACGTGACCTGCGAGAAGTAAGCGTCACTCTCCAGTACCGCCAAGGTCCGGCCTTCGAGGCCGGGCCTTGGCGGCAACCCAAGCGACCGGTAACGAGATGAGGCTCGGACTGCAGTGAACGAGGTCCTTCCGTTCATCGTCATAGGGCTGGCCACCGGGGCGGTCTACGGCCTGGCCGGGATGGGCCTGGTGCTCACCTACAAGACCTCGGGCATCTTCAACTTCGGCTACGGGTCGGTAGCCGCCTTCGACGTCTTCGTCTTCTACTTCCTCCACACCGAGCACGGGATGCCGTGGCCCGCCGCCGCGATCATCTGCCTCGGCGTGGTGGCCCCTCTCCTCGGCCTCGGGCTGGAGCTGCTGGCCCGGTCGCTCAGCGGTGCCTCCGACACGATCAAGGTCGTGTCGACGGTCGGGTTGATCCTCATCGTCGACTCGCTGGCGCAGCTGTGGTTCGGCAGTAACCCGCCGACGTTCCCCCACTTCCTTTCGCAGTCCACCGTGAGGATCCTGGGGGTGAATATCACCTGGGAGCAGGTGATCCTATTCGTCATCTCCGTGATGGCGTCGGGCGTTCTGTACTGGTTCTTCCGGTCGGTGCGGCTCGGCGTGGTCATGCGCGGTGTGGTGGACAATCCCGAACTGGTGTCGATGAGTGGCGACGATCCGGCGCGGGCCCGACGGTGGGCCTGGATCATCGGGACGGTGTTCGCCTCGGTGGCCGGTCTGTTCCTGGCACCGACGCTCACCCTGGACGGGGTGGCCCTCACAACGGCCGTCTTCGCCGCCTTCGGGGCGGCCGCCATCGGGTACTTCACCAACCTGCCGCTCACCTTCGTCGGCGGACTGGCGATCGGCATCGCCGGTGCGCTGGTCGACAAGTACTCCGCCACCATTTCGTGGATCGGTGGGCTGCCGCCGAGTCTGCCGTTCTTGGTCCTGTTCGTGGTGTTGATCGTGATGCCACCCCGGCTGTTGACCCAGACCCGTCTGGTGGCCCAGCTCCATGCCCGTCGCGCCTATCACGCGCCGGCTCCGGTTCGGTTGTCGGCAGGCGCGGTGGTGGTCGGTCTCCTGGCCATCGTGCCCGTGGTGCAGACGACCCACCTGGCCGTGTGGTCGGGCGCCCTGACCGACATGATCCTGTTGCTCTCGCTCGGCCTGCTGGTCCGGCGATCCGGACAGATCTCCCTGTGCCAACTGGCGTTTGCCGCGGTAGGGGCAGCGACCTTCGGGCATTTCGCGGCCGCCGGTCTGCCGTGGCTGGTCGCCCTGGTGCTGGCGTCGTTGGTGGCGGTACCCGTCGGCGCACTGATCGCCATCCCGGCCGTGCGGGTCTCGGGGGTCTTCCTGGCTCTGGCCACGCTGGGGTTCGGCGTCGTGATGGAGGAGGTGTTCTACGACCGCGAGTTCCTGTTCGGCGGATCGCCGTTGGGCATCGCCGATCCGCGCCCGGACGTGTCGATCGGCGCATGGAACCTCTCCACCAACACCGGCTTCTACTACGTGCTGTTGATCGTGGTGGTCCTGGTGGTGGGCTTCGTGACCCTGATCAGCAACGGCCGCCTGGGCCGAATGCTCGAGGCGATGTCCGATTCGCCGTTGGCGTTGGAGACCCACGGAGCCACCACCAGTGTCCTCAAGGTGATCGTGTTCTGCATCTCGGCCGCCCTGGCATCTATGGCCGGCGCGCTGATCGGCATGCTCGACAACTACAGCGTCGGCACCGACTTCGCATCGTTCGGCTCGTTGACCTTGGTGGCGCTGGTGGTGATCGTCACCATCGGCGACCCCTGGTATGCCGTCATCGGCGCCATCGGCTATGCGGTCATACCCGGGTACATCACCAACGCCAACACCAGCACCTATCTGCAGCTGCTGTTCGGCGTCGCTGCCGCTACCGCGGCCTACGGTGTCCAGAGAGGCACAACGCCGGCAGCGCTGCGGAGGCTGCTCGATCGCGTGGGAGGTCGGAAGGCGAGGGAGCCGGCCACGGTACCGGCGACGGCATCGCTCGCCACGACCCCGGCAGACGACACCCGGCTCGTGTCGCGACGGGTCCAGCCGAAGGACAGGGAGGGCCTGGAGGTACGGGACCTGTCGGTTCAATTCGGTGGGGTGAGGGCAGTGCGTGGAATCAGCCTGAAGGCGCCCCTCGGGGCCATCACCGGCCTGGTCGGCCCGAACGGCGCGGGCAAGACGACCACCTTCAACGCCTGCAGTGGTCTCAACCGTCCGACCACTGGACAGATCCTCCTGGGGGAGGCGGATGTCAGCGGTGAGGGGCCTGCCCGGCGTGCCCGTCGAGGGCTGGGGCGGACGTTCCAGCGGACCGAGCTGTTCAACAGCCTGACGGTGAGGCAGAACGTCGCGATGGGCCGCGAAGCCTCGTTGGCCGGGCGCAACCCGCTTGCCCAGATCGTGGGTTCGCGGCGCGCCAATCGGCTGGTGGCGGCGAGGACCGAGGAGGCGCTGGCACTGACCGGGACCGGCGGTCTCGCCGATATGCAGGTCGGACTGCTCCCGATCGGGCAGCGGCGTCTGGTCGAACTGGCCCGAGCTCTGGCGGCACCGTTCGAACTTCTGCTTCTGGACGAGCCGTCGTCGGGGCTCGACGGTCACGAGACCGAACAGTTCGGGCGGGTGCTCAAGACCGTGGTGCGCGAGAGGGAGTGCGGGATCCTCCTGGTCGAGCACGACATGACCTTGGTCCGTGAGATCTGTGACTGCGTCTACGTCCTCGACTTCGGGGTGCTGATCTTTGAGGGAACTCCCGAGGAGATGCACCTCTCGGCCGAAGTCCGGGCGGCCTATCTCGGTACCCCCTCCGCGACAGTGGACGCTGACCCGGGCGACTCCGGCGGTGCGCATGAGTCGCTGACGCCGGCGGGTGAGTGAGCCAAGATGCTGAAACTCCGTTCGATCACGGCGGGCTACGGCGAGTCCACGGTGCTCCGTGACGTGGACTTCACGGTCGACGACGGCCAGGTGGTCGCCCTGATCGGGCCGAACGGCGCGGGCAAGACGACGCTGCTGCGGACCGCAACCGGACTCGTGCGGCCACGGTCCGGACGGATAGAGCTCGCGGATGAGGATCTCACCGGCCGGGCGCCGCACAACTTCGTCCGTCGGGGCCTATGCCTTCTCCCCGAGGGTCGGGGCATCTTTCCCTCCCTCACCGTTCTGGAGAACTTCACGATCCATGCCCGGACCCGGGATACGGACGAGATAGTGGCCGAGGCGACGGAGTTGTTTCCCTTGCTCGGCGACCGGCTACGCCAGACGGCCGGAAGCCTCTCCGGAGGTGAACAGCAGATGCTGGCACTGTCGAGGGCGTACACCACCCACCCGAAGGTGGTGCTGGTCGACGAGGTCTCGTTGGGTCTCGGACCGTTGGTGGTGGACAAGATCTATGAGGTATTGCGCCGATTCGCGGAGCAGGGGATATCGCTGGTCGTTGTGGAGCAGTACGTGCAGAGGGCCCTGGACATCGCCCAGACGGTCTACATCTTGAGCAGGGGGAGGGTTGTTCATATCGGGAAGGCCGCCGAGATCGGCGCCGACGAGATTTACGAGAAATACCTGGGCATCGAGTCCTGACGGTCTCCGCGTGGCGCAGCGGCGCACCCGGGCGGCCACTGCGGGCTCATTCGTGATCGTCGCCATGTTGGACCACTCCTTACTCATTGCATCCACCCGGTTACTCATTGCATCCACCCGGCGGAGGTAAGAAAAGTGAATACCCCGTTACTATGCTCGGGAGCATACTCCTGTCAATGAGAAGCACGCGCGCGGCGCGTCGAGGGGCCTCCGCGGGAAGACCGGGCGTCGTTGAGTGAGCGTATACTCCGTCCATTGTGAAGGCATCTGCCGGGATACCTCCCGCCGTGACGGAGGAGACAGAGGGATTCTGGGCGGCTGCGGCCGAGGGCCGCTTGGTCGTCGATCGGTGCGACACCTGCGGCGCGTACTCGTTTCCCTCGAGGGGAATGTGCCGGAAGTGCCGAGGCCGAACCATGTCGCCGGTCGAGATCACCGGCCGGGGACGGATCTACAGCTACACGGTTAACTACCAACGGTGGCTCCCCGAGCTCGACGTGCCGTTTGCCATCGTGTTGGTGGAGTTCCCCGACTACCCGGGGGTGCGGGTCGTCGGACGGTTGAGGGGGTGTGCGCCGGAGGACGTCGCGATCGACGATGAGGTGGAGGTGGGGTTCGAGACCGGGCCCGGCGGCTACGCCATCCCCAGCTTCGTGGCCGTACCGGTCTCCCGCTGATGGGTACGGACCGGTTCGAGCGGCAGGTCGTGATATCGGGCGTGGGGCAGTCGGTCATCGGCCGGCAGGTGGACCGGTCGGGATTGCAGCTCACGCTCGATGCGGTGTTGGCCGCCATTGACGATGCCGGCCTGACCGTCGACGACATCGACGGCCTGGCCATGTTCCCCGGAGGGGGAGTCGCCAATCTGCCGGGGTACGCGAACGGGAACCTCTACGAGGTGCAAGACGCCCTCGGCATAACCACCACTTGGCGCCAGGGCCAGCTCGAGGGCATGAGCCTTCCGTTCTCCGGGCCAGCTCAGGCTGTCGCGACGGGCCAGGCCCGCCATGCGGTGATCTGGCGCACGGTGAAAGAGGGAAGCGCGGCCCGCAACGCCGGCGGGCGGCCTGCCTACGGTGCCAATAAGCCAGTTGCCGAGGGGTCCATGGCCTGGTGGCTCCCGTTGGGCGCGCTGTCACCCGTTTGCCACGTCGCACCGTACGCCGCCCGCTACATGCACGAGTACGGCGTTACACGCGAGCAGCTCGCCTACATTCCCGTCACCCAGCGCGCCCACGCTGCGCTCAACCCGAACGCCGTCTACCGGACGCCCCTCAGCGTGGAGGAGTACCTGGAATCGCGGATGATCTCCTCACCGATCTGCCTGTACGACTGCGACGTCCCGGCCGACGGCTCCACCGCCATCGTCGTCTCGGCTGTCGACACGGTTCCCGATCTCCGCTCTCCGGTGCGGATTGAGGCGATGGCCGGCGTGATCGACCATCGGCCGTCGTGGGAGCAGTGGGAGGACATGGGCCGGGTGGGTTACGCCACGGCTGCGGCAATGTGGGACCGCACCGATCTGAAGCCCGCTGATGTCGATGTCGCCCAGCTGTACGACGGATTCACCATCGAAGCGGTGTGGTGGTTGGAGGCGATGGGATTCTGCGGGACAGGAGAGGCCGGCGCCTTCGTCGAAGGAGGGAAACGCATCTCGCTCGACGGCGAGTTGCCGCTCAACACGTGGGGAGGGCAACTCTCGGGCGGCCGCCTGCACGCCGGATTCGGCCATACGGCCGAGGCGGTCCGCCAGCTGCGCGGCGAGGCCGGAGGGCGTCAGGTCTCCGGCGCGCGAGTTGCGGCCATCGGCAATGTGGGTGGGTACGAGGCCGGAGCCGCGCTCCTCACCAGCATGTAGGCGCCTTATGCGCCGGCCGGGGCTCCCTGGAGGGTCGCACCGTAGGTCACGCCGATGTCTCCGCCCACGTCGTGACGGAGCAGCTCGGGGAGCACCTCCCTGGAGAACAGCTCGAAGTTGGCGTCTGCCTCGTCATAGGGCATGCCGCCGAAGGTCATATCGACGACCAGGGCACCCGCGTCGCACCGTCGGCTGTACTCGAGCAGCTTCTCGGTCACCTCGTCGGCGCTGCCCCATACCTGCAAGTCGGCGAGGAAGCCGTTGAACCGCTCCAGGCCGTGCTTGGCGATGTTGTTGGCCAGCGCCCCGTAGTACTCGTAGCCCGGGATTTCGGCGAACCCGGGGTTGTCGAACTCGTAGTGATCGACGGTCGAGCGAGACCAGCGCTGCAGGTAGACCTCGCGCATCCGCCGGGCTTGGCGACGGTCGTTGCTCACGCCGACCACCAGGACCAGGACCGGCTTTGGCGCCTCGTACCCGTTGAGCTCGAGATAGCGCTGGCGGTACGCGGCCAGCTCCGCCTCCGCCGTCTCCCACGGCTTCTGCGCGATCACCAGGATGCCCACCGCCATGCGCGCCATCAGCTCGATCGACGCCGGCGACACGGCCGCAGCGAACGTGCGCCCCTTGAAGCTGGCGAGCGGACGCGGACGGATGGCTGCGCGCGGCTGCTTGTAGACCTCGCCGTCGTACTCGATGTAGCCGGTCTCGAGCGCCTCCAGGATGGCCTCGCTGTACTCGGTGAACCGCTGGCGCGACTCAGCCATCGCCAGGCGGAAGTTGTTGAATTCGACGCGCCCGAGACCTCGGCCCAGCCCGGCAATTGCCCGACCGCCCGAGAGATGATCGAGGACCGAGTAGCTCTCGGCCACCCGCACCGGGTCGTGCCAAGGGAGGACGGTCACCATCTGGCCGAGCTTGATCCGCTTGGTCTGTCCAGCCAGCCACGACAGGACCATCGGCGTCTGCGGGGTGAGCTGATAGTCCGAGAAGTGATGCTCGGAGAACCATACCGAGTCGAAACCGGCCTCTTCGGCTCGGACGCCGAGGGCCAGCTCCCTTCGGTACACCTCGGCGTCGGTGAGATTCTCGTCGAGCTTTTGTAGTGTGAGACCGAGCCCTATGTGCATGAGCACTTACTACCATATCTGGCGCCCCGACGCCATACCCTGCATCTGAGCAGCGGGAATGGCGGTCCATACGGAGTGCAGAATCCCGCACTCGGCCTGGGCAGTCTGCGGCGGAGAGAGCCCATGACACCGGGTCAAGAGTCGAGCAGCACGTCCTCTCGGGCGGCGATGAACCAGGACTCGCTCACCAGATCCTCCTCGGCGCGGTCCCCGAGATTCTGTTCGAACCAGGCGATCCGTACACGGAGGTCAGCGATCTCGTCGAAGTACACCTCGTTGAGTGCGTCGTAGGCCCAGCCCCCGCCAGGCTCGGGCAGCGGGTGGTTCTGCAGGTAGGCAGCCCCGCGGGCTTTTGCCGGAATCTCCACTACCTCTCCCGTAGTCGTGCTCTTCAGGCTTCCGGCCCGGCTTCTCCACCGCTGCGAGAACTCTTCCTGCGAAAGCTCCACCGCTCGTCGGGCGATCGCCATGTGCTTCAGCCGCGCGCCCCCTGACCGCCAGCGGTTCTCCAGCCAGTCGCCGCCCCTCAACACCAGCGGGCGCGTCACCACGACCGGGCTCGACCCGACGTCGATCGCCGCGTCGAGCGATGCGGACACCGGTTCACCGCCCGCCCCGGCGAGCCAGCGCTCGAAGCGACCGAGGTGCTCCATGTCGGCGAACCATTCGATCCCGATGCCGTCGTGCACGGGGTTCGAGATGACATCTCGGAGGCTGGTGGACACGGCGATCCGCAGCGGCTTGGCGTCCGGCGGAGCAGCGGCCGAAGCCACCATGGCCTCTGGCCAACGCGGCGCGAACTGGTCGGGGGAGACTCCAGGCGTTCTCGTCGCGAAGCGTATCCGTTTGATCACGGATAGAAGGATGGATTGAGGTAGGCGAACAAACCGCCCTTGAGCACCGCGCGCCGGCGTTCCGGGGCCTGGAGCAGCGCGATGTCCTCGGTCGGGTCTCCGTCCATGATCAGGAGGTCGGCGAGGTACCCCTCCGCCACCTGACCGGTCTTGAGCCCGACCAGCGGAGCGGTGTTCCGGGTGACGGTGTGGATCGCCTCGACGGGTGTCATCTCGAGCAACTCGACGTATCGTTGGAGCTCGGCGGCGTACGTGCCGTGGTGAGTCCATTGGTGGCCGAAGTCACCCCCTCCCAGGATGCGGATACCGGCCGCGTGAAGCTTGCGGAGCCCTTCGGCCATAGCGTCCAGCTCTCTGCGGTAGCCGGACCGCTCCACCCGGTCGGGGGTCATTCCCCATGGTTCGGCGTGCCCGTGGACCATTGCGTAGACGTAGTGCATTCCGGGGCAGACCCAGACGTCGTCGCGCCTGGCCTCCAAGGCGATCAGGGCCTTGTCGTCAACGAAGCACGCGTGATGAATCAGCTGGACGCCGGTGCGGGCGGCCATGGCGATGCTCTCGCTGCTCCGGGCGTGGACGGTGATGATGGCCCCGTACTTGCCGGCTTCGTCGACCGCGGCGGTGAGCATGTCGTCGTTCATATAGGTGTCTTCCGACGGGTATTCGGGGAGGATCCCGTCACCCGAGATGAACAGCTTGATGGCGCGGACGCCGGCTTCACATTGACGGGCGATGATCTCCCGCATCTGCGTCGCACCGGCCGCAACGTCCATCGTGGCGGCGTCCGCTCCGAGCGCGCCGGGTTCGGTGATCATCCGGCCGCTCGGCACGATCCTGGGGCCAGGTAGCAGTCCACGGTCTATGAAGTCCTTCATCAGGACGTCGTCGTCCGCCTGGAGCACGCCAGCCCCGATGATCAGCGTGTAGCCGCTCTCGAGGAACGTGCGTGCGACGGCGGCAACGTCGAGGATGTGTGTGTTGGGTGGCGACGCTCCTACGCCGGCGTGATCGAACACGAAGTCGAGTGGCCAACTGATGTGCGTGTGGGCGTCGCTCAGACCGGGCATCACGGTGGCGCCGGCCAGGTCGATGACGCGGGCCGAGGGGGGATCGATGTCGATGCGGCCCGAGGACACCCGCACGATCGCGTCCCCCTCAATGAGGACGTCACAGTCGGTGAGCTTCTCGTAAGGGTCTCCCGAACACGCCAGGACCCGTGCGTTCCTCAAGAGCGTACGCTCGGCCATCTGTCTCCTCCCGGTCTCTCCCCTGACACGCCGAGGCGGAAAATCGCCCTTCGTGCAGCATGAGCGAGTACTTACTCCATCACTCTACCCGCAGCGGGTCCGCCGCGATATGGTGTCACCGCTACCGGGCAGGGGAAGGAGCCGAGTCGCACGTGAAGGTCGCCGTGGCGTTCGAGGTGGGTCAGCCGCTCGTCATTGAGGACCTGCCGGTCCCGTCGGTTGGACCCCGAGATGTTCGCGTCCGGATCGCGGCCAGCGGCATCTGCCACACCGACATCACAGTGATCAACGGCCTGTCCGCGCTGCCCCTCCCCCTCGTGCCCGGTCATGAGGCGTGCGGGACGGTCGAACAGATCGGCTCCGAAGTGAGGCGGGTCGCGGTCGGCGATCGGGTCCTCGCGTCGGTGTCGCCCGCGTGCGGTAGCTGTTGGTGGTGCCTCAATGGCTACTCGAATCACTGTGTGCGTGGTCCGGTGGTCTCCAAGACGCCGCGGTTCGAGCTCGCAAGCGGCCAGTGGGCGACGGCCGTGTGCGGATGCGGGACATTTGCCGAGGAGATGGTCGTGGACGAGGCGTCTGTCGTAGCGGTCGACACCTCGCTGCCCGACGAGCAGCTCGCCTTGCTCGGCTGCGGTGTCACGACGGGCCTCGGGGCGGCGCTGAACACGGCGGGAGTGACTCCGGGCTCGTCCGTCGCGGTCATCGGCTGTGGTGGAGTCGGCCAATCCGTCGCCCAGGGCGCGCGGATCGCCGGGGCCTCCACCATCATCGCCATTGATCCGGCGAAGTCCCGACGTGAGGCCAGCCTCTCGATCGGAGCGACCCACTCCATCGATCCCACGGACGGCGATCCGGTCGAGGAGGTCCGGGCGCTCACGGGCGGCGCGGGCGCCGACTTCACCTTCGAGGTAGTGGGGTTTCCGGAGCTGATGGTGCAGGCGTTCGACATGGCCCGGATCGAAGGCACCGTCACGCTCGTCGGCATGCCCCCCCGGGATTCGATACTGACGCTGTCGGCCACCCAGGCTGTCTTCTCGGGAAAGCGCCTGGTCGGCTCCGCGGTGGGCGGCTCCCAGATACTGCGGGACTTCCCCCGATTCATCCGGCTCGCCGAGACCGGTCAGCTCAGGCTCGACTCCATGATCTCGAAGCGCATCGCCTTGGAGGACGTGAACGAGGGGATCGCCATGCTGAACCGGTCGGAGGGAATCCGCACCGTAATCGTGTGACGGTCCCGTGCGGCATGTGACCGGCTGCCGGGCAATCGGCTGCCGGGCTACAGCTGCCGGGCTACAGCTGCCGAGCTATCTTCGCCTCAATCAGCGCGTCGATCTCTTTGCCGTCGAGGCCGAGGTCGGTGAGCACGTCGACCGTGTGCTCACCTATGCCCGGCAGCCACATGGAGCTCGGGGCGGAGCGAACCTGCGGCCCGCACCGCAACAAGGGGCCGATCTGTTCGAACCAGCCCCAGTCGGCGGTGGCGTACGCCGCGACACGGGCAAGCTGGCGGTTGACCGGGTCGTCCAGGATCGCCCGGCGGAAGTCGTCCGGGCTCATCTCCTCAATCAGTTCCGCGAGGATCCCCAGGCCCCGAAGCCGAGCAACACTCTCGTCCCCCGGTGCCTCGGCGAACGCCTCCTCGAGCACCGCCTCGGCGCACGCCGCCGCTTCGTCGTCGGGGCCGCGGCGAAGCGGCGTGTAGCGGGGCGAAAGCGATGAGAACCCCGGAAGGGAGCGAAGGCGCTCCCAGGCCCATCCCTCCGGCAGCACGAGCGCGAACCACTGCCCGTCGCCGCCCTGGTACATGCGGTAGCCCGGCCCGTACCCGGTCTGCTTGGAGTCCAGGCCCGGCTGACCGACGAGCTCGCCGTCGCGCTCGAACGTTCCGCTCTGCAGCAGCATGCCGGCGCCGAACAGGCTGGTCGCCACCGTCTGCCCCAGCCCCGTCCTGGCACGGGCGAGCAGCCCGGCCAGGATGCCGATCGCGGCCACCCATCCTCCGGACATGTCGATCGGGATCCACTTGGGAGCGATGGGGTCGTTCCCTGAACCTCCCACTGCCCGTTCGAGGCCGGTGAGAGCTTGCATCAGCGCGTCGTTGCCGGGATAGCCCGCCCTGGGCCCGGTGCTCCCGAAGGCGCTGGCATGGCAGTAGACCGCCTTTGGGTTGAGCACTGCCACGGTGGCCTCGTCCATTCCCAGACGCTCTGACACGCCGACACGGAAGTTGTGCAGCACGACGTCAGCCCATCTGATCAGCTTCTCCACGACAGGTCGACTCTCCGGGGCGGCGATGTCCAGCGCCAGGCTGCGTTTGCCTCGCTGGCACGAGGCGATCGCGTAGGCGGCCGCCCGCATCGCCTCTCCATCGGGTGGCTCGACCTTCACCACGTCGGCGCCGAGATCGGCGAGCACCTCGGCAGCGAGGGGTCCGGCCACGAAGGCGGAGAAGTCCAACACCCTGATCCCCTCGAGCAGACCGCTGCCCAAAGGTACAGCTGGCCGCGGCGCCTCAGCGGCAGAGCGGGTGGTCGCCGCCGAGGGTGAGACCTCAATGGGAGTCCCAACGAAGACCTCCCGGGTGCCGGCGTCGCTCCGGCTGTCGATGATGCTCGCGGCCAGCTGCTGGTCGCGCAGGGCCTGGCCCGGGCCGAGGACGGGCTCGCAAGCAACGCCGGCGGCTCGAAGACGGTCGATCCAGACCACTCGCGGCTGGGTCGCGAACATCCCCTTCCAGCGCTCCGCTCGGGAGTTGAGCGCGCCGGTCCGCTGGTCCGTGTAGTAACCCTCCGTACTGGGTTCGTCGCCCAGTGTCTCGAGAAGCTTGGGGTACATGCCCTTGCCGCCGAACCACACCTGGATCAGCTCGCCGTCGGCGCAGCGGTACATGAAGTTCGGAAACGTCGGGCCGTTTGCCCAGTAGCTCTCCACATCGGGAGCGGCGCGTTCGGGCCGG
The DNA here is from genome assembly GCA_963779735.1 of uncultured Acidimicrobiaceae bacterium. Lineage (GTDB taxonomy): Bacteria > Actinomycetota > Acidimicrobiia > Acidimicrobiales > RAAP-2 > Bog-473. The sequence goes on along the minus strand of CAVZZJ010000002.1, from coordinate 594,050 downwards.
CCAATGAGGGCGCCGAGGGTGGCCAGCATCCCGTCGTAGAGCGACGTCTCGGACCAGCCGCCGAGCCCCGCCAGCTCCCGTCGGCGGAGGAGGGCCAGGACGGTCGCCGTCATCACGAACGCGGTGCCGCTTCCCGACGCACGCGCGTCCACGAAGATCGGACCGGGCCGGTGGCCGGCCACCTGGCTATAGAAGCCCGACTGTGCTTCTACCAGCAGTCCGAAGTCGCCGGCCGTTCCCTTCGACGTACGGCTTGGTCGGCAGCGGGCGTAGACGATTGAGGGGTTCGACCGCTGCACGTCTACGTAACCCAGGCCGTTCTCCTCCACCGTGACCTCGGATCCGTACACCAGCGCCACGTCGCTGCTTTGGAGATGCGCGAGCACCTCCGCCGGATGGTCGACTGCGATGACCTTCTTGTCTCTGTGCCAGGCGTGGCCCCAAGCCAGTGTCTGGTCGATGGCCGGGGCCGAGGGGCCGATCACCCGGGTCACCCGGGCACCCAGATCGCTCAGGATCATGCCCGGCACTCCCGCCGCGAGGCCAAGCCCCAGTTCGCTCACGCCGATGGCGACCTCCACCACCGACAAGCCAGCGCACGGTTGGGATTTGGCGGACGCGAGGAAGCCGCCCGACTCGCCGCTGTTCACGAAAGGGTCGTCGCCGGTCAGGTGAGAACGATGGTGTCCGGGTCGGCGGGGGTGAAGTTGTAGACCCTGGCCGCGTTGCCGATCGCGATCTTGTGCTGGACGTCCTCGGGGAGGTGGCCGAGCCACTTGCGGGCCAGGTTTATCGATTCCGGCCACGTCGAATCCGAGTGCGGGTAGTCGCACTCGAGCATGACGTTGTTCTCGCCGATGACGTCGAGGAGGCGGATCCCGGCGTGATCCTCAATGAAGGTGCCGTAGACATGGTCGTGGAACAGGCGCCGGATGTCGGTGTCAAGGGAGAAGCGGCCTTCGCTCTTGGCCTCACCTCGCTCATGGTTCGGGTTCAGGTCGATGTCGAACCGAGACGCCCAGAACCGCTGTTTGTCGACCACCTGCTCGGCCTTCTCGAGGAAGTAGGGGATCCAACCGATCGAACCCTCCGACAGGGCGATCTTCAGCTTTGGGAAGCGTTCGAAGTTGCCACTGAAAAGCCAGTCGAGCAGGGCCCCTGCCTGGTTGGTCGGCGCTCCATAGGCCATGGCGGCCAGCGTTGGCATGTCGTCAGAGGTCTTGATCATGTTCGACGAGGACCCGACGTGCATGGAGAGGACGAATCCGGTCTCTTCGGCACAGCGGAAGACCGGATCCCAGTAGTCGGTGTGGATGGACGGCAGTTTGAGCTTGGTGGGGTTCTCCGAGAAGGCGATCGACTTGGCTCCACGAGCGGCCGTTCGCTCCATCTCATCCACCGCGGCGGCGGGATCCCACAAGGGAATGATCATCATGGGGATGAACCGTCCAGGGTAGGCGTCGGCGAACTCCTCAAGGACGAAGTCGTTCCAGGCCTGGACGCACAGAAGAGCGAGCTCCTTGTCCTTCGCCTCGTGGAACACCTGGCCGCAGTAGCGCGGGAACGAGGGAAAGAGGAGGGACGACAGGACGAATCCGCGGTTCATGTCGGCCACCCGCTCCGCCGGGACGTAGCAGCCCGGCCGCATGTCGTCGTAGGTGATCGGCTCAGGCGAGAACTCCTCGCGCCGCTTGCCGGCCACCGCGTTCAAGCCGGTGGTGACGATCTGGCGGTCCTCGTACACCCAGAATTCCGCGTCGCCCTCGCGCACGATGCGGGGGCCGATATCGCGCCACCGGGCCGGAAGGCGCTCTTGCCAGAGCCGGGCCGGCTCAATCAGGTGGTCGTCAACCGAGACGAACCAGGTGAGCGTCATCAAACCCTCCTCTACCAGCAGTCCGCGACCGGACCGCGGAAGTAACCGAACGCTTACTCCATGATACATGGCGAGGGCCGGTGCCGCCACCGAAACCGGGCCAGGAGCCCGGCTGCGGTAGTTCGCCGCCGAGGTCACAGACGTCGCGACCACCCGCGTTCGAGCCCCGATGAAGGCGTCCGACAGCAAGGCGGGCGGGCGACGGGGAAGTACACCATTGAGGTCGATGAGGCAGGGGCGCGTAGGGCCACTGAGGGAGGATGGTCTCCCCGACCGTTCCCCGTTCCCGGTGGGACGATGCCTTATTGTGAGGGGGTGCCGTCCAGCGTGCGAGCGAATCGAGGACCCCAGATGCCCAAGGCCACCCGGGGGCGCGGCACGACCGAGGCACCCGTCGCCCGGCGCATGAGGGCCGACGCGCGCAAACGCTCGATTCTCAAGGCGGCCCGACGGGCCTTTAGCGAGACCGGCGATCTCAACGGCACGACCATCAAGATCATCGCCCAACATGCTGCAATTAGCGAGGGGGTGATCTACCGGCATTTCGAGAGCAAGGACCAGCTGTTCTTCGAGGCCGTGGTGGAACCCCTCCGGGAAGCCGTCGACAGCCTCGTCGCGGCCGCGGAGACAATCGACCGTGACGAGCCGCTCACGCCTGAGCGCCAGATCCAGAGCTTGAACGGTCTCCACCGGCAGCTGATCTCGACCCTCAAGGAAGTGATCCCCCTTCTGGGCCTCGTGCTCTTCGGCGATCCCCAGACCGCCCGCCGTTTCTATAACGAGAACTTCGCCGTCGCCATGGACCGTCTCGGCGACGCGTGGCTGCAGGTGGAGAGTCGCTACGGGCACAAGTTCGTGGCCCCGGACATCACCGCCCGGGCCGTGATGGGGATCGCGCTGGTCCTCGCCCTCGAGAGCTACTACAACAAGAGCTACGACCTGGACAGGGCGATCACCATCGCCAGCGACGGATGCATCAACGGCTTCTTCCCACCTGCGACGCAACGGAAGCCCCGTCGCTGAGCCGAGATCGAGGGCGCCCCACGTCGTCTCTTTGCGTCCCCCCTCAATAAGCAACTGAACGCTCACCCTGTTACACTGCCGACCCACAGTACGGTCATGTGACCGTTGCCCATAGGGGGTGCCATGGACACGACCACTTCGACTGCGGCTCCGATCACCGACGAGTGGTGCGTGCATCACTTCGATTACCTTCGCCCGGAGCTGTCCCGGGAGTTGCATGCGACGCTCGCTCGGATGCGGGTGCTCTGCCCTGTCACCTTCTCCGACCAGCTCGGAGGGTACTGGGTCGTCACCGATTACGAAGATGTCCTTCGGGTGGCGCAGGACTGGGAGGCGTTCAGCTCCCAGCTCGGAGTCGGGATCCCGGAGAAGGCCACGACGCCTCTGGCCATTCCGGAGCACATCGACCCACCGCTGCATCGCGACTACAAGCGCCTCATAAACGCCTACTTCACACCGGATGTGGTGGGTCGGTACGAGGAGCAAACCCGAGCGCTCGTGACTCGTCTCATTGACGGCTTCATCGAAATCGGCACGTGCGACTTCATGTCCGCGTTCGCCCGCCCACTGCCCGGGCTGGCCTTCTTCGAACTGGTGCTCAACGCACCGTCGGAAGAGGTCGAGCAACTCAACGAGTGGGCGACCGGAGCGTCGAATCCCCACAACCCGGACCTGAAAGCGTGCTGGGCCGGGCTCACCGGGTGGATCGAGAAGTTCGTAGAGCTCCGTCGGAGCGGGCCGCGCCACGAGGACGTCGTCGACGCCATCCTGCACGCCGAGATCGAAGGCCGGCCGATCACGTTCGAGGAGATCGGCGCACTCATCCTCCTGCTCATTCTCGGCGGGTTGGAGACCACCGCCGGTGCGTTGGGACAGACCATGATCCGGTTCTGCCAGGAGCCGGCGATACCGGCCCTGCTGCGCGAACGGACCGATCTGGTTCCCAACGGGGTCGAGGAGCTCCTTCGCCTCGAAGCCCCCTTCATCTTCGTCGGGAGGACGGCCCGGCACGATGCGCAGATCGCCGGGCACACCGTCAGACAGGGCGAGAAGGTTCTGATCTCATGGGCTGCGGCAAACCGCGACGAGACCGAGTTCCCGAATCCCGACACCTTCGACCCGAACCGGGCCAAGAACCGGCACGTCTCGTTCGGCGCGGGACCTCACCGGTGCGCGGGCTCGAACCTGGCCCGCATGAACCTCCGGATCGCGGTCGAGGAGCTCGTGCGACGGCTGCACGACGTCGAGGCTTTGCTGCCCGCCGAGGATGTTCCGTTCCACTCTGCGTACAACCGGGCACCACTGAGCCTGCCGATCCGCTTCACCCCGGCTCACCACACGGTGCACGCCGATGGATGAACGGCTGTTGTACCGGGATCGTTTCTTCATCGGCGGCGAGTGGCGCAAGCCGGCCGGGTCCGAACGGCTCGGTGTGATCTCCCCCTCCACGGAAGACGTCATCGGCGAGGTTCCCGTGGCGGTGGACGAGGACGTGGATCGGGCCGTCGAGGCGGCTCGAGAGGCGTTCGAAGAGGGCCCTTGGCCCCAGACGAGCCCTGAGGCCCGGGCCGAACTGCTCCAACGGGTGGCGGATCTGCTCCGCCAACGGAGTGCGGACATCGCCTCGGTGACGACGGAGGAGATGGGGTGCGCCATGAGCCAGTCACCGCAGGCGCAGACCGGGACGGTGGCGCCGGTGTTCGAGTACTACTCGTCCCTGATCCGGTCGTTCGAGTTCGATCGCCACGTGGTCTCGGGCGAGCGAGCGGCGCTGGTCACCTCCATGCCCGTGGGCGTGGTGGCGGCGATCGTACCGTGGAACGCCCCGGTCACTCTCGCGTCATGGAAGGTGGCCCCGGCTCTGGCGGCCGGCTGCACCGTCGTGCTCAAGCCGCCACCGGAAGCACCCCTTTCCAACTTCATTCTCGCCGAAGCGGTCGAGCAGGCGGGTCTCCCGCCCGGGGTCCTGAACGTCGTACCGGCCGGCCGAGAAGTCGGCGAGCACCTCGTCACCCATCCGGGCACAGAGAAGATAGCGTTCACCGGTTCCACCGCAGCCGGCAAGAGAATCATGGCCCTCTGTGCCGATCGGATCAAGCGGGTATCGCTCGAGCTCGGTGGAAAGTCGGCTGCCATAGTCCTCGACGACGCAGATATCGGAACCGTCTTGCCGAGGATCGTTCTCGGCGCGATGCACCTTTCCGGCCAGGTTTGTGGAGCACACACCCGCATTCTGGTCCCGCGGGCCAGGTACGCCGAGGCAGTCGACGCGGCAGCGTCAGCCGCAGCAGCGGTCACGGTGGGAGACCCCCACGACCCCTCGACGCTCGTTGGCCCGCTGGTCGCCGAGCGCCAGAGGACCCGGGTGGAGGGTTACATCGCGCTCGCCATCGCCGAAGGGGGTCGCGTGGCGGCCGGCGGCGGGCGGCCGGTGAACCTCCCCAAAGGGTGGTACGTCGAACCCACGATCCTCGCCGACGTCGAAAACTCGTCGCGGGTGGCCCAGGAGGAGATCTTCGGGCCGGTGCTCTGCGTCATCTCCTACGAGGAAGGCGACGACCCGGCGCGCCTGGCCAACGAGTCGCGGTACGGTCTGGCCGGAGGCGTCTGGTCCGCAGACCCGGCACGCCGCGCTCGAAGTCGCCCGGCGGGTACGAACCGGCAGCTTGGCCGTGAACGGGAGCTACCCGCCGTTCCCGCTCGTTCCCTTCGGTGGATTCAAGGAGTCGGGCGTGGGCCGCGAGCTCGGTCCCGAAGGTCTTACGAGCTTCCTGGAGCTGCGGAGCATGGGAGTGCCGTCGGCCGTGCTCGGACAGGCCTGAGGGGATAGCGACGACCCTCAGACCCCTCCCGGCACGGCCGGCAGGGACAGGCGAGGGAGGACCTCCTCGGCCGCGAGCTGCACGATCTCCAGGGTGTCCTCCATCGCCGCCGGTGAGATGATGAAGTGACGGACGCCGGCGTCGACGTACTGTTGGAGCCGGACGGCGAACTCCTCGGGGGTGCCGGCGGGGGCTATGCGGTCGAGCATGGCACCGGGCTTGTCTCCATAACCGTGGCCGATGAATGAGGCGACGTCCTGGCGCGCTCGTCCGCCGTCCCGGCGCACGGAGCAGTACAGGTACATCATCCACTCGAAGCCGGAGATGTCCCGACCGATGGCGTGAGCTTCGGCCCGGATCGTCTCGACCGAGCGTGCGTACGCGGCGGGGGATATCAGGTAGGGCATCCATCCATCGCCGAATCGGGCAGCGCGTCGCATGGCCGGCTCTTTGCGGCCCGACACCAGGAGCGCCGGGCCACCCGGCTGCATCTGTGAACGCTCCGAACCAGGGGGTCTGACCGGCCGCAGCTCAATGTCGTCGAAGTGGTAGAACTTGCCGTGGTGGCTCGCGGGGCCGCCTTTCCACAGGGCTCGCAGCGCTTCCATCGCCTCGGACGTTCGGGGGCCTCTCTCGCCGATGGGAACCCCGACCGCCTCGAACTCCTTCGGGAACTCGCCACCGACTCCCACGCCAACCGAGACTCGTCCACCGGAACGAGAGTCGATGTCGGCGAGTTGCTTGGCGACGACCACGGGCTGGTACAGCGGTAGCAGAAGGATTGCCGTTCCGATCCGGACCCGCTCGGTCCACGCCGCGAGAAGGGCCAAGCGGACGATGGCTTCACCGGTCCCGACGGGCGGCAGCAGATGGCCCCCCTGCCAGACCGACTCGACGGGTAGGCGCTCGACCGCCTCGAGCCAGTCCCGTTCGGGCTCTGGGAGGGCCGCCGCCCCAATGATGATTCGATCGGTCGCCACGTCCTCAGCTAGCCGTCATTGTCCATCACGACCCGGAATCGGGTCTGCATGCCATCCATCAATGGCGACCTTTCTCGTCGGGTCGGCACGGCGGCCACCCTACTGGCTGTCTCCGTCGACCTCCTCTCGAAGTCCCAGCGCGTGGGTGAACATTTTGGAGATCTGGTGCGCCGCCGCGTCCACCGTGGACTCGACGGCGCCCCGCACGAGCCACCCTCGGGGGAGCGACCCTTGGGGGTCACATGCCGGTCTTGAAGTCGAGCGTGCCCTCGACCCGACGCGCCATGCTGTCCTGGGCGAAGGTCGAAACCAGCTCGCCGGCACGGGTGAAGACCGAACCCGTGCCGAAAACCCGCCCGTGCCCGGCGTAGGCAGCCTCGTTGGTGTAGAGGAGCCAATCTCCCACGTCGGCAGGCTCGTGGAAGTGCGCCGTATGGGAGATGACGCCGGTGGAGATCGTCCGGTGAGCTTCCCGGACGTCGACGACGTCCGAGTGCGGCCGCAGCGCGGCCCCGATGATGAAGCCGGGCTGCCCCCAGGCGACGATGGCCTGGTTCGCGGCGGCGGAGTCGTACGACGATGTGCCACGGGCCCAGAACCGGATGGTGGCCGAGCCACCCTCGGGCCCAACGGACGGAGCGTCGATCGTCCGAACTTCGGTGTCCGGGAAGACCACCCCGTACTCCGCGGCGGGGCAGTCTTCGGGCGCCGGCACGTCCGGCATCCGTGGGGAGCTCCTCACAAGGTCGGGCTCCACGGCGCTGAAGAGAACGAGGCCTCGCGACAGGAGCCGATCCCCCTGCTCCGCTGTCACGCTACTGCTGGCCCAAGCCCGCCCCGCATGCATCGGGTCCACGATCAGCTCGACCGGGCCTTCGCTGTACCTGCCGGCCCGGGCGAAGATGGCGTGAATCGACTTGACCTCCTTTTCGCTCTCAAGAGCGGCATTCGAAGCCATGATCATCTGGGCCAGGATCTGCCCGCTGAAGACGATGTCCCTGCCCTCCGGATCCTTCTCCGGGTTGGGTCCCCTCCACCGGTTCGGACCTACGGGTTCGACGCGCAGGACTGGCGGCGGATCGCTCATCGGATTCGCGACGCTATATCAACGTTGACATCATCGACAACGAATGGGGGTCGCACATAGGAGAACCGTCTCGGCGCCGGCCAGATCACGGAGCGGTGGCCGCAGGTGAGCGCCGCAGCTCGCCCACCCGCTCGCGCCATGCGGCCACGGCGCGCTCCTTAATCGGACCGTATCCCTTTATGGAGATGGCGGACTCGGCGCACTGCACGAGGTCCTCGTAGGGGAGCGTTCGGACCGTGTGCAGGCACTCCTCAATGAGCTGCTCGTACTCTCCGATGAGCGTCCGCTCCATGCGCCGATCGCGATCCCAGCCGAAGACGTCCAGGGGTGTTCCCCGCAGGCGCTTCATGGCCCGCAGTGCGTGGAAGGCGACTTCGTAGGTCTTGCCCATCGGCAGCTTCTTCTTCAGTCCCATCCGACGGAGGACGGGCGGGTGAAGGTGGTACTTGACGGTGTAGGGGCCTTCGATCCCCAGGTGCTGCGCTACCTCTTGGTAGTCGACCAACAGGTGCAGGCGGGCCACCTCATACTCGTCCTTGTAGGTCAAGAGCTTGAACCACGACTCCGCCACGGCGCGCGTGAGAGCCCACCCGTGGGCGGCGTCGTCGCGCCGGGCTGCTTCCTCTACGAGATTGAGGAAGCGGTCGGCTCGCCGAGCGTCGTGGTAGTCCACCACTTGCGCGCTGCGCCGGACGAGGAGGTCGGAGAGCTCCTCCGGAAGCTTGCGGGCCCGTACCAGTCGTGTTGCCGCCTGCTGCGCCTCGGAGGACGGGCCGAAGACGTTCCGGGGCTGCCCGTCGGGGCCGCGCTCGGCCGCGCTCAGGGCCGACTCCACAGCCGCCGCGTCGTGGGCCACCCAACGCCCCCAGGCAAAGGCCTCGCGGTTGTCGGCCGCCGCCCTACCCTGCCGGTTGATGGCGCCCTCCATGGTGGCCAGCGAGAGGGGGAGGCCGCCGCGCTGGAACGCCGTGCCGAGAAGGACGACATTGGCCAGCAGGTTGTTGGCGAAGACCAGCTCCGCGATCCGGTTCGAGTCGACGAAGGTGACGCTGCTCGCGCCGATCCGATCGACGATGGCCCGCTGCAGGGTGGGGAGATCGGGCGGCGGAAGGTCGCGCTGGAGCATCGCCGAGGTCGGGGTGAGCGACGAGTCGACGACGGCGATGGTCTGTCCGGGCTTCACCCGATGGAGGTGGTTCGGCGCCGCAGCCTGCAGGATGTCGCCCGAGAGGTAGAGGTCGGCGCCCTCCGTTCCGACCGTGGCGGAGCCGAGGCAGCTCCGCTCCTTGGCGATATGAAGGTGCGAGACGACGGCGCCCGCCTTTTGGGCCAGTCCCGTCTGGTCCATGCCGGCGATGACGAAGCCGGCGTCCTCGGCCGCCACCGCGATGATGCGGTTCGCGGTCACGACCCCCGTGCCTCCGATTCCGGTGAAGCAGATGCCGTACTGGCCCTCCACATCGGGTGGCGTGGGGTCGGGAAGGACGCCGGACGGCAGCACCGGGCGAGTCGAGCGGTGGTCGCCCGTGGGAGTGGCCCGGCGTCGCCGCCCGCCAGAGGGGATGAGCGTGACGAAGGAGGGGCAGTCGCCATCGAGGCACGTGTAGTCACGATTGCAGGTCGAGTCCTGGATTCGGCGCTTCTCACCGAACTCCGTGTCGTGCGGCAGCACGGACAGGCAGTTGCTCTTCGTGCTGCAGTCCCCGCATCCCTCGCAGACCGCCTCGTTTATGACGACCCGCCGGGGAGGCTCATAGAGGAGGCCACGCTTGCGCAACCGGCGGGCCTCTGCGGCGCATCGCTGGTCGTAGACGATGACGGTCACCCCGGGTACGCCTCGAAGCTGCTCTTGCACGTGGGGCAGCCGGTCGCGCCCGAGTACCTCGACCCCTTGAGCCCAGCGCGCCTTGGTGCCGTAGCCCTTGGGGTCCTCGGCGCACACGACGATCCTTGCCACACCTTCGGCTTCGAGCGCTCGGGTCAGGGAGGGCACATCCATCAGACCCGTCACGTCTTGGCCGCCGGTCATGGCCACGGCCGAGTTGTAGAGGACCTTGAACGTGACGTTCACCCCCGCCGCGACGCTGGCCCGGATGGCCAGGGTGCCCGAGTGGCTGAGTGTGCCGTCGCCCAGGTTCTGGATCAGGTGCGGTTCGGAGACGAACGGCGAAAGACCGACCCACGGCACACCTTCGGCCCCCATAGGCGTCGGGGCGAGGCTCTTCATGCCCTGGTGGCGGGCCTCGAAGTACATTATGCCGTGACAGCCGACCCCACCGCCGACGAGCGCCCCCTCGGGGAAGACCGTGGAGCGGTTGTGGGGGCAGCCGCTGCAGTAGCCGGGCGAACGACCCGGCAGCGCAATGAGGGGCAGCTGGGCCCCCTTGGCCCCCTTGGCCCCCTTGTGCCGCTCGGCTGCGGCAGGAAGGACCCGGGCCAGGATCGTGCTCACCGCCGCCGCGTCGAGCTCGCCGACCGACGACGCAAGCTCGCTCTTGTCGCGGTCTCGCTTGCCCAGCACGGGGACCGAGATGTTGTCCTCGTGCAGGATGCTGCGAAGCTGGGTCTCGATGAACGGGCGCTTCTCCTCAATGACGAGAAGCTCGTCGACCGAGGAGGCGAACTCGGTGATCGTCTCTTCGACCAGCGGGTAGGTCATCCCCAGCTTGAGCACGCGGACGCCGATGCCGGCCACATCCTCGAACCCGAGGTCGGAGATGGCCTGCAGTACGTCGACGTAGGATTTTCCCGCGCACACGATCCCGAGCCGTGCGCCGGGCCCGGCTCCCACGACTCGGTTGACCTCGTTGTGCCGGGCGTAGGCCTTGGCGGCGATCAGCCGTTGCAGCAACAGCGCCTCTTGGTTCGGTACCGGGTGCGCGCCCACCGTGGCCAAAGGTCGATGCCGCCAGTGCTGACCATCGGCGTCCATCGCGATCGGCTCGCTCGGGTGGTGTCGATCCGGATGGAGGTCGACCGTGCCGATGCCGTCGGCCACCGTCGTGACGATCTTCAGCCCGACCCATGCGCCCGAGTATCGAGACAGCCAAAAGGCGTGGACGCCTAGGTCGACCACGTCCTGCTGATCCGCCGGGTACAGCACGGGAATGCACGCGTCTTGGAAGGTGAAGTGGCTGTCGCACGCCAGCGTCGAGGATTTGGCCGAAGGGTCGTCGCCACAGAACATCACGACGCCACCGCCGGGACCCGAACCCATGGCGTTGGCGTGCTTGAGGACGTCGCCGCAGCGGTCCAGACCGGGCGTCTTGCCGTACCAGGCGCCGGCCACGCCGTCGACCTCAGCGTACGGGATGGTGGCTCCCATCTGGCTGCCCCACACGGTTGCCGCCGCCAGCTCCTCGTTGAGCCCTGGGCGGTGGATGATCCGGTGCTGGTCGAGGATGTCGGCCATGTGGTGCAGGGTCAGGTCGAACCCACCCAACGGCGACCCCGGGTAGCCCGAGACCATCGTGGCGGTCGTCTTCCCGTCGCGCTCGTCGAGCTGGTGGCGGAGGAGGAGCAGGCGCGCGAGTGCATCGACGCCCGAGAGGATGGTTTCCTCCCGAGACCGCTCGGCGACTCGCTCGACCATCTGTCGTCTCCCTCCTCATGTGCACGCCGCCGAGCCCCACTGCAGTCGTGGGCAACACGACTGAGCGAACGCTTACTCTTGGTACTCTACCGGCTGGCGCCGGGCCCGGACCGGTGAGTCACGGATGCAGCCGAGCGTCGGCCGTAACATACGCTCGATGACGGCGGCCACCTCAATCTCGTCGAACGCCTCGTGGACCTTGCCCTTGGCCACCCTCGACCGAGAACGGTGCGCCGTGACGCCTCCCGCGGCGCCGTGAAGGGCGCGGCGGCGATATGGACCGAGGGGCTGACCAAGCGCTACCGCGACATGGCTGCACTGAGCGACCTCACCTTGAGCGTGGAGCCAGGCCAGATCGTCGGCTATCTCGGTCCCAACGGGGCGGGGAAGACAACCACGATCCGCTTGTTGCTCGGACTGATTCGACCCACAGCCGGACGTGCCGAGGTCTTCGGCCTCGACTGCCGGCGTCAGTCGGTGCCGGCGCACCGCCGGATGGCGTTCGTCCCCGGGGAGGCGAACCTGTGGCCGGCGTTGACGGGAGCCGAGACCCTGCATCTCATGGCGCGCGTCCACGGGAGGGTCGACGAGCCGTACCGGGACGAGCTGATCGGCAGGTTTGATCTCGACCCCTCGAAGAAGGTGCGGGCTTACTCGAAGGGCAACCGCCAGAAGGTTCTGCTGATCGCCGCGTTAATGACCCGGGCCGACCTGCTCGTGCTCGACGAGCCGACGAGCGGTCTCGACCCGTTGATGGAGCAGGCCTTCCGTCACAGCATCGGCGAGGCACGCGAACGGGGGCAGACGGTCTTCCTCTCGTCGCACAGCATGAGCGAGGTAGAGGCCCTGTGCGACCGCGTGGCGATTCTGCGCGACGGCACGCTCATTGAATCGGGGACGCTCGCGGAAATGCGACACCTGACGGCGCTCACGGTCGAGGCGACATTCGACGGGACGGTCCCCGATCTTTCCGGCGTGGAGGGCGTGAGCGGGGTCGAGGTCGTGGGGCAGTCGGTTCGTTGCCACGTGCGCGGCTCGGTCCAACCTCTGCTGAGGGTGCTGGACCGCGCCCAGGTTCGACAGCTCTTGAGCCGCGAACCATCGCTCGAGGAGCTGTTCCTCGCTCTGTACGGCGACAGCCGCCAGAGCAAGACCACGGCAGAACTTGGCGACTGAGCTCAGGGTCGGGGCCCCTCTTCGGGCCGAAGGGTCTCCCAGCACCGTGGTGGCGCGGCAGACGGCGAGGCGGGCCGTGCGGTCTGGCATCGCCTGGGGATACGTCTTCGGCGTGGCCGTAGCGTCCTCGGCGTTCAGCTACACGGAGATCTACAAGACCCGGGCCGATCGGGAACGCCTGGCCGCCTCCTTCGGGTCGAACCACGCGGCGAGCGCTCTGTTCGGTCCGGCGCCGCAACTGCAGACGGTTGCTGGTTTCACGGTGTTCAAGACCTCAATGACCCTGATGGTCATCGGCGCCGTATGGGGTTTGCTCACGAGCACGAGACTGCTGCGCGGGGAGGAGGACTCGGGTCGCTGGGAGATCCTGCTCACGGGGCAGAGCACCGTGAGGGGAGCATTGGTGCAGGGACTCGCCGGGCTGACCGCCGGGATCGTCGCCCTCTGGACGATCAGTGCGCTGATCACGGTGATCGCCGGTCTGTCCCGAAGGGTCGACATCGCGGCAGGGCCGGGGCTCTACCTCGCCCTCACCCTCGTGTCGACCGCCGTCATCTTCCTCGCGGTGGGGGCGGTCACGAGCCAGTTGGCGCCTACCCGCCGCCAGGCCGCCGCGTTGGCGGCGACGGTCCTCGGTGTGAGCTACGCCGTGCGGATGGTGGGCGACTCGGGAATCGGTCTCCATTGGTTGGTGTGGCTCTCGCCGCTCGGCTGGGTGGAGGAGCTGCGACCGTTGACCTCACCTCAGCCCTTGGCCCTGCTTCCTATCGCCGGCCTCACGGCCGGCCTCGGCGCCGCCGCGGTGTACCTGGCCGGCCGCAGGGACGTCGGTTCGAGCATCCTGCCCGACCACGCCACCGCGAGGCCCCGGCTCCGGCTGCTGCGCGGCCCGACCGGGCTCACGGTGCGCCTGGTCCGCTCCACCGCCGTCGGCTGGGTCGTCGCCGTCGCTCTGGCCGGGTTGGTGACCGGGGTCGTGGCCAGGGCCGCGGGCAGCTCCATGTCGGGCTCCTCGGTCCAACGGGTCTTCGCACGGCTCGGCGCTCCGGGCGAAGGAGCCGATGCCTTCCTGGGCGTGGCCTTTCTCATTATGGCCGTGATGATCGGTTTTGCCGCGGCGGGACAGGTGGTGGCCGCTCGGCTCGAGGAGGCCGAGGGTCGCCTCGAGCACCTGCTGGTACAGCCGATGTCCCGTGCTGGGTGGTTCGCCGGAAGGCTCGTCGTGGCGGCGTCCCTCCTCATCGTCTGCGGCATCGCGGCCGGGATCTCCGCCTGGGTCGGCGCGGCCAGTCGCTCGTCCGGGGTGCGATTCGGTGCCGCGCTGGGCGCCGGGCTTAATGTCGTCCCCCCGTCACTACTCCTGTTGGGCGTCGGAGCGCTGGCAATCGGCGTGTGGCCGCGCCGGGCCTCCCTCGTCGTCCATGCGGTCCTGGTGTGGTCGCTGCTCGTGGTGGTTCTCGGCGGGTTCGCCACGCAGAGTCACTGGTTGCTCGACACGTCGGTCTTCCACCAGATGGCGGCCGCCCCCGCTGCATCTCCGCATTGGAGGACGAACGGGGCGATGGCTGCGCTGGCAGCCGCCGGAATGGCCGTCGGTGGAGTTCTTTTCGTCCGGCGGGACATCGAGGGGGAGTGAACTTTATCCGGCCGCTTGGTGTCAGCCCAGCGCGGCCCCCAGCGCGGCCACCTGCGCGGCCCGGAACGCCTGGGTCACCCCCGCCCTTGGCTGGACGCTGTCGAAACCGTGGAAGGCGCCCGCCACCTCCTCCAGGTCACACGGGACGCCTGCCTCCCTGAGGCGCTCGGCGTAGGAGACGTCCTCCTCGTAGAACAGATCTAGCGTTCCGACCCCGATCCACGTGGGCGGAAGACCCGACAGGTCGTCGTAGCGTGCTGGCGCGGCCAGCCCGCTGACCTTGTCCGAACCCGGTGGGTACCCTGTGTAGGACTGCCAGCCGAAACGGTTTGCCTTGTTGTTCCACATCCTGAACCCTCGCTCGTCAATGTCGGTCCGGGTTGCGGTACGGTCATCGAGCATCGGGTAGGACAGCAGCTGAAATGCGAGCTGCACCTCGCCCCGTTCCTGAGCCAGCAAGGCCAATGCTGCGGCGAGCCCGCCACCGGCGCTGGCGCCGCCTACTGCGACGCGAGCCGGGTCGACGTCGCGTTGAGAGGTGAGCCACGCCAGGGCGTCGTAACAGTCGTGAAGGGGAAGGGGAAACTGGTGTTCAGGTGCGAGCCGGTACTCGGCCGCGGCTACGACGATCCCGAGGCTCCGCACAAGATGGCGACAGATCGCATCGTCTTGAGCCGCAGAGCCGATGACGTAGCCGCCGCCGTGAATCCACAGCAACGCCGGTAGGGGCTTCTCGCTCATTGCGGGGCGGTACACCCTGACCGAGATAGGCCCGGCGCGCCAAACCGAGACGTCCTTTGCGGGAATCCTGGCCTGCAAACCAGTGAGAAAACGCAATGGCCGAAACGTCAGCGGACCACACCCGGCATGTGGCAGCCAACGGGCGACGCGTCGGAGATCGGGGTGCAAGGAGTCCGCGTCCATCTGTCGCGTGAGCCTAGGGCCTGGCCCGGTGCCCGACCCGCCGTTCGCTCCCCTTTCAGGAGGGTGTGCGTCCGTCGGCCCTGGCCTGGCCTCGCATGAACTCGGACCAGGTCTGCCGGCCCTCCGCATGGGCGGGGCAGGTGTTCCGCCCCTCGCTGAAGCCGCGGTAAACCTGGCCAGGCCACCGAAGCCCGAACAGCAACCGAGGAGTGAGATGCCGCTCGCGCCATGCCGCGAGGACCTGTTCGACCTGCAGCACCTCGGGGCCTCCGAAGTCGGGCGCCCGCCCCAGCGGCTCTGCGTCAATCAGGTCGACCACCCTCGTCGCCACCTCGGCCGCGGCCACCGGCTGGAACTGCCAGGACAACGGGAGGGCGGCGATCGGTGAACGGCTCACCGCCGAAAGGACCCTGTCGAGCAGCTCGTGGAACTGCGTGGCCCGCAAGATTGTCGACGGCACGGAGGCGGACCTGATCAGCTCCTCGCACGCGAGTTTCCGCCGGTAGTAGCTGAACGGGATGGCGTCCACCCCGACGATCGAGAGGTAGAGAAGGTGGGCGCAGCCCGGCAGCACGGCGAGCAGTCGCCGGGTCTGCTCGTGGTCGGTGCGGCCGAGTCGCCGGTCCGAGGCAGCGTGGACGACCAGCTCGACACCGGACGCGGCTTGCGCCAGGCCCGTACCGGCAGCCAGATCGCCGACGTGAACACCGGGGCCCGGGCGTCGGGAAAGCACACGCACGTCGTGACCACGCGCCGTGAGTTGCGGGACCAACTTCGACCCCAACACACCGGCGCCCCCAGTGACCAGGACCACGCTCACGGTGGCGGTCCTTCGGCGCCGGGACCCGCGCCTCGCACCGGGTTCGTCTCCCGCGCTCGGTGGGCTCCGGCTCCTTACACCGCCCCCGTCATGTGCGCTCGGTTCCGAGTTGCTGGTCGGGCTCGGGCAGGGTGTCCCCTCCTCTGGGGGTGTCGATGGGTACCACGTTGGCCGGAGGGCCGGCGCCCTGCACCAGGAATCGTTCGTAGTCGCCTATCCGGCGTTGGTACTCGTGTACCCCTCTGCGCTCGAACTCCCTAGCCCGCTCGACTGCCTCATGCAGCTCCTCGGGGCCTTGCAAGACGCGAACCACCCTTGATCGAGGTGACGCCAAGGGTGGTTCTGGGATGTCCTTGTTGCGACGGTGGAACACGGCATTCCTCCCTTCCCTCGGTGCGTGCCTACCCGGATTACACGTGCACCTTTCGCATTATGTACCTTGCTGCTCGCAATGGGACCGCGGGGGCTGCGCCGAGCCGGGCACCGTTTCCGGCTGACACTGTTCATCGACTCCCTCCGAGCGGATCAGGGCGGGATAGAGCGCTTGGTCGAAGGCGACGATGAACTCCCGAACGGGCTCCGGGAGCCGGACCGTTACGAAGCTGGGCCAGTGAAACCGCCTCTGTCCCTCGAGGCGCACCCGCACCGCGGCGCTCTCCACGGCGAGCGAGCGGACGCGTAGGTCGGCGCCCAGCACCGCCTTGAGGTACACCGCGATCGCGCAACCGTGGGGGTCTCTCGGGGCGGCCCGTATTCCGAGCCTGCGCATCTCCTCGGCGACCTCGGTCCGACAGCCCCCCAGTCCCGTCAGGAGATCCTGAGTCTGCTTCTTGAGCAGTCCGTTGGCACTCACGGTTTCGCTCCTTATCACCAGCCCACGCCCAGGCGCGGGAGCCTTGTTATGGCACCTGCAATCCGACTGCCCTCTGCTCTGCTCTGCTCTCTGCGTGCGCTAGGAAGCTCTCGAGCTCGGCACCACTGCAAAGAAATGCCTGCTCGCTCCTTTCGTGTAGACGGGCCGCTCCGCCGAAGGTCTCGGGTGGCAGGCCCGAAGCCTGGTTTGGGGCTGGGTCCGCGGGCACGTTGCATTCCCTGGTTACAGCCCTTGGAGCATCGCCCGCCCCGATGATCTGCGCCGCGTAACAACGACACGTTCGTTTCGAGGACGAAAGTGTCCTCCGGCTGCTTACTAACCGAGTCTCAAATATGGTCCTCAGGAGATCGTTATATACCCAATCACACCTCTCCGCAATAGAACATCCTCCCTCTCCGTGGAAGAGGATCCCCGCTGGCGATCGTCCGTCCGTCGACCGGGCTACCCAAGGTCGGCTTGGCATCGGGACTGAGCAAGGATGTACGAATGGCTGCCACGCGTCGACGTCCCGCCGGCCTGAGCGACCCCTCGCTCCCCGAGCGTCTACGCGCCGTCGTCGGCTCTGAACACGTCGTCCTCGATCCCGAGATCCTGGCGCCCTACGGCGTCGATTGGACGGGACGATTCCGGGGCACACCGGCAGCGGTCATCCGCCCGGGCGACACCGCCGAGGTGGCGGCAGTGGTGGCCCAATGCCGCGACGCGGGTGCGGCGATCGTCGCGCAGGGGGGAAACACGGGGTTGGTCGGTGGTGGGGTGCCGCTCGCTGGCGAGCTCGTCTTGAGCCTTCGCCGGCTTTCGGCCATTACCGACGTGGACCCGCTCGGCGGCCAGCTCACCGCAGGCGCCGGGGCGACCGTCGCCGACGTCCAGACTGCGGCGGCGGCCGCAGGGTGGTACTACGGCGTCGACCTCGGCAGCCGTGACAGCGCGACGATCGGGGGCACCGTGGCCACCAACGCCGGCGGTCTGCAGATGCTGCGCTACGGACCGACGCGCGCGCAGGTCGCCGGAGTCGAGGCCGTGCTGGGGACCGCCGCCACCGTGAGCCACCTCGGCGGGATGGCGAAGGACAACACGGGGTATGACCTTGGCGGCTTGCTGTGCGGCAGCGAAGGGACACTGGGGGTGGTCACCGCCGTCCGCCTGCGGCTGGTGCCCCCAAACCCGGAGCGGGTGGTCGCGCTCCTGGCGTTCTCCTCCACCACGGCGGTTGTGGAAGCCGCCTCCCTCCTCCGCCGAGCCCTGCCCGACCTGCACTCTCTCGAGCTGTTCCTTCACTCGGGTTTGCAGCTCGTCTGCCGCACGCGCCAGGTCCCGTACCCGTTTCCCGACCACCATCGGGCGTACCTCCTGGTCGAGGTGGCCGGCCAGGAAGACCCGGCGCCCGCCCTCGCCGGGGTGCTCGGCTCCATCGGGGCCGTCGAGGATGCTGCGGTGGCGATCGATGGTCATCGGCGGTCCCAACTGTGGCGCTACCGCGAGGGACTGACGGAGGCCATCAACAGTCTCGGCGTCCCCCACAAGCTCGATGTGACCCTCCCGGCGCCTGCAGTGGCCACCTTCGTCGACCAGGTGCCGGACATCGTGAGCGATGCCGCCCCCGGAGCGAGCACGTGGCTGTTCGGTCACGTGGGGGAGGGCAACGTCCACGTGAACGTCACCGGAGTCGACCCCGACGACCTGGCCGTCGACGACCGGGTCCTCCTCTTCGTCGCCCAGCTCGGTGGCAGCATCAGCTCGGAGCACGGCATCGGGGCGGCGAAGCGCCCGTGGCTCCACCTCAACCGGAGTGAGGCGGAGATAGCGGCTTTCCGCCTGATAAAGGGGGCGCTCGACCCCGCGGGAGTTCTGAACCCGAATGTCCTCCTCCCCCCGGTCTGATCTGGGCGCGGCGCGCCGTCGACTTGGAGACGGGCCGACGTGCCGATGGCACGAGAGACCTAGAAGACGCCGGCCTCAGCGGATGAGGTACTCGTCGGCCAGGCGCGGTGGGGCGCACGCCAACCAGCCGTCGACGATGGCGTCACGCAGCGCGCGGTTGGTGGCCCGTTTGAGGTCAATGAGGACCGCCGAGAACCCATCGAAGTGGGGAATGGTGAAGAACGCCGGGGCCCGCATGGCGACCACGGGTTCCTTCTCTTCGAGATCGGCGACGCGTACGGCGAGGATCGGTCCATCCGGCGGGACGGCGTCACCGAACCGCTTGAGGTCGGCCTTGGTGAAGGGCCGTTCCCACGCGAAAGCCTTGCCCGACACACACCACGTACGGCTGCCGCGGCGCTCGACCTCGGTGACCTCGGGTAGTCCCAATGCCAAACGGGCGGCGGTGTCGAGGGTCGCCACGTCACTACTCCACGGGTGATCCAAACCGGATGGTGTTCCCGTCCGGATCAACGTGTGATCCCTCGCGGAGATCGTACGGCGTCGACACCACCCGCCTCGTGTGCCCGCCGATGCCGGGCCGGCTCCACTCTTGGTAGAGGGCATCCGCGTCGCGGACGTAGAGATACGCGCCTGCCGCCCCCTTCGCCGGATCGTGCGTGGGATCGGCAGCCAGGTGCAGTCCCGTCCCGTCGCGGTTGGCGAAGCCGTACGCGCTGTCGTCGGCGGAGGCGAAGGCGTCGAAGCCCAGTGCCGAGTAGTGGGACAGGGCATCCGCCAGGTTCCTCACCGGAAAGATCGGGCTGAACCGCCGTAGCTCGCGTACCGGGCGCCGCCTCCCTGCTCCGGTCGTGATGCCGGCGCTCTTGATGTCGCCCAGGGCCAAGAGCGCCGATCGCATGGCTTCGACCTGTTCGGCCGACACCCGCTCGTGCAGTTGGCGGTCAACCGCCTCCACACCACGCCCCACGGCCTCCACGACCTGCCGTCCCAGCTCGGTCGGCTCGAGGGTGATCCGGCGGCGGTCGCCGGGATCGGGTCCCCGCTGAACGAAGCCACGGCTCACCAGGGTGTCGATCGCCTGACTGACGGCCTGTTTGGTGACGCCGAGACCCGACGGCAGGTCCAGTCGGGGGCCGCCCGGGGAGTCGATCCCGGCCAGAATGAACGCCCCGTTCCTCGGCAGGTCGTCGATGCCGATCGCCTGCAGCTGCGCTCGGATGGACCGGGAGTAGGCGCCGCGTGCGGCACGCATGAGGGTGGGTGTGGCGAAGTCGAATCGATCCGCGGCGTCCATGGGCCGCAAGATATGATCAAGACCGTTGATAGTCAAACTTCTTGAGTAACTGCTGGTTGAGTAACTGCTGGTTGAGTAACTGCTGGTTGAGTAACTGCTGGTTGAGTAACAGCGCCTGTCGCCTGCTTCGGGGGGCAGAGCGAACGGTCAGCTTGGCCGGCCGAGCCTTGTGGTGGGGTGCAGGGTCCACACCCAAGCCCCGTCCGTCCAGGCCGGTGACAGGCCGAGGATGTCGGTGATCGCCGGCACGGTGCCCGCCTTGGCGTAGCGGGGGATCACCACCACAACGAGGGGTCGCCAACGGGTGAGGGCAGCCCGGATCTCCTCCTGGTCGGTGATCGTCACGCCGCGCGGGTCGGAGCTCAAGGACCGCAGGGCCGCTACCGCCCCGCCCATGGGGCTCATAATCTCGTCGTCGACGCCGTTGCCTCCCGGGACGAAGGCCCATCCGCCGATGAGGTCAAAATCGTCGTCGGTCTCCGCCTGCCACGCCATGGGACGTGACGAGATGCTGTAGGCGAACGGAACGGTGAGCACCGCGGTCCCCCGGGGGAGGCGTGGCGCCCCCCGTTCGAACCACGTGGGCACGGTGGCCGACGTGACTCGCAGCGGGAGTGAGTAGGCGCCGACCAGCGGGATGAACGCCACGGTCGACAAAAGGACGACCCCGGCCTTGGTCGCCCGTCGCCCCCGGCCTTGGCGCGGGCACCACCTGGTGGCGGCGCTCCACCAGCCGTCGATCGACGCGGCCAGAAGGAGCCCGACGCAGAGCGAGACCGGGAGAGCGAAGCGCATCGGAAAGATGCTGGACAGCCAGGGCACCCTGGCCCACAGCCGAGGGGGGATGAACTCGAGCACCCACGACACGACGCCGACGCCGACGAGGATGCGACATGACGGTCGACGCCACCACAGCGGGCTCGAGGCCGCAACGGCCAGCAGGATCCCGACGCCGAGGTAGTCGGTGTTGGGGCCCTGGGGCCCGAGGTAGCCCACCGTGGTGAGGCTGGTGTGGGCATTGAAGACGTCGGGCCCGGGCAGCACGATGTTCCCTGGGGCGGACGCGGTGACGTGCCAAAACGGACCGACGACGTGGCGCGGCCCGGCCAGGTAGAACCAGATCGGATATCCGAGGACCGCGGCCGCCAGCGACGCGCCGACCGAGCCGGCGATGAGCAGCCTTCTCCGGGCCGACGCCACCAGCCTGGGTCGGCTGATGGCCGCCCCGACGAGGCAGATCGTTCCCGTGACCGCCGTGAGGGCTAACACCTCGAGGCTGGTGAAGAACTCGAGGACAGTCAACAGACCGAGAAGGAGGCCGATTCGCACGGGCCGGGCGCCTCTGCTCAACAGTTGCAGGCCGAGGAGCAGCACCAGGGGCAGGTATGCCGTGAGGGTCCCGCCGACGTGGCCGAGAACGGTGTTGCGCAACACGTAGGGGGAGAACGCGTAGAGACCTCCGGCGACGAGGCGAGCACCGGTTCGACGCGTGATCCGGCCAGCGAGGGCGAAGGCCGCCCATCCCGAGAGCACCGGGGCCAACAGGTTGGCCACGTTGAAGGCGGCGACCGGTCCGAACAGCAGCGTGACAGGAGAGAGCACCGCGGCCGGAGCGAACCAGCTGGTGTTGGCCAGGGCGTTCACGCCACCAAATCGGGCCCAGAGGGCGTTCGTGAGCAGCGGGTTGTGGCCGTGGCCGAGGGCCCAGGGAAGCCACTCGAACCACCACACCTGCTGGGCCGTGTCGCCGCAGTTGCACGTGATGGAGCCGGCTGGACTACCCCCGAACCAGACGTGGGCCCAGAGGACCAGCGACAGGGCGAGGTAGGTGGCGATAGCGGCGAGGTGAAGGGAGCGTCGCGTGGTGGGCGGTGGGTCGAGCAGCTCCTCATCCGGACCGGACGCAGACGACGGTCCGCCAGCTACCGAAGGAACCGCCCCCGTCGTGGGGCTTGCAGACGCCACCGGTTAAGTAAAGGGCAAAATTGACGCTACGCCCAGGCAGGGTCCAGGTGTGATCCGGGAAGAGGACGTCACCCAGGAGGCCGGTGCCCAGCGCACGTTCGGGGTCCCCCTCACCCTCGCGTCAGTTCAGGTGTTGCTGCCAATCCGGCGGTACACGACCATCGGGCCCGGGCACCGGTTGCTGTACGGGGTGGTGCTCGGGCGGCGCGAGCGTCGGTCCCTCGTAGAACTTCTCGGTGGCGTAGTCCCAGAACCAGTCCTCGCCGGGCTCGAAGCTCCGAATCACCGTGTGACCCGTACCTCTGGCGTGGGCGGTGGCGTGCTGACTCGGCGAGGTGTCGCAACACCCGATGTGGCCGCATTTCGCGCAGCGCCGCAGGTGCAACCACCACCCGCCGGCGGCGAGGCATTCGGCGCAGCCGTCTCCGCTCGGCGGGACCGACGGATCGACCCGGTCATCGTGCATCTGTTCCTCCCTGGGGTCGTTGCCGGTCAGGGCGCCGGCACGTCGGCTGCGTCGGGGTTCCAGCGCCACACCACCGAAGACCACGTCATTCCGGCGCCGAAGCCGGCGAAGAGCACCAGGTCGCCGGGCGTGAGACGGCCGTGCTCGACCGCTTCGACGAGGGCCAGGGGTATGGAGGCGGAACTGGTGTTGCCGGTCCAGTCGATGATGGAGACGATCCGCTCGCTCGCTATGCCGAGCCGATCTGCGATTGCCTCCATGATCCGCTGGTTGGCCTGGTGCGGGATGAAGAGGTCGATCTCCTCGGCGTTGACGCCGGCCGCCTTCAGCGCGGCGTTGGCCGAGTCGACGGTCGCCCGTACGGCACGCCGAAAGACCTCCGGGCCCTTCATGATCATCCCCGACCCATGATCGACGTAGAGCAGGTCGACCAGTGTGCCGTCCACCCCGGCGTCCCAGCCGAGAAGCGAGCCGGGACCGTTGACCGCTTCGAGCACCAGAGCCCCTGCGCCGTCACCGAAGAGGAACGCGTTGGTGCGGTTGTGCCAGTCGAGCGTCCTGGTCATCGTCTCGGCCCCGACGAGCAGCACCTTGCGGGCTCCGGTCGCCACAATGCCCGCGGCGGTGATCAACCCGTAGGTGAATCCCGCGCAGGCCGCGTTGAGGTCCACCGCGCCGCCGTCAATGCCGAGGGCACCCGCCACGGCCGAGGAGGTCGCCGGCATCACCTGGTCCGGAGTCGTGGTGCACAGGACAACGAAGTTGATCTCGTCCGCTCGCGTGCCCGAGGAGTCGAGGGCGCGCCGGCCGGCCTCTATGGCGAGGGCCGCCGTGGTGCCCAATCCCCCCGGGGGGTGGTCCGGCGGATCGGTCGTGACGAAGGGGCCACTGGCCGCACGGCGGGTACGCACCCCGGAGCGCTCGACGATCCATTCGTCGCTGGTGTCGAGAATCGACTCCAGGTCCGCGTTGGCGACGACGGTCGGGGGGAGTGCGCTGCCCCAACCGGTGATGACACAGCCCCGCTCGCTCACCAACTACCGGTCGCGTCCGGGCTTGCGGCTGAGGTGCCGGCTGGCATCTGAGAACTCACATCGCCAGGGTACGGGAAGTTGATGGTGACCGGCCAGTAAGTACGCGTTCACCCTCCGGCGACACCCCCGGTCCGCCCCCCCGTGCCGGTTCCACCCGCGCCCTCCGTGGTAACCGCACCACCAACGACGACCTCGGGAGCGGCGGCGCCCGGTGGAGGGGCGAGCGGCATGGCGACCCGGGCCACGACCAGGTCGGTGCGGTCCCGCAACGCCCTCGAGAGGACGCGGTCGATCTGGTTGTGCAGGATGCGGTAGCGGAAGTGTGTCGGGACCACGACGGGGATCAGGACCACGATCTGCTGGTCGCTGCGCCGTCGGGCGTCGTCTATGAAGGCCACGATGGGGCGGACCACCGAGGCGTACTCGGTGTGGAGGATCTTGAGGGGCACGCCCGGATCCCATCGCTCCCACGCTCGCTGAAGGGACTCTTGGTCCTGCCCGTCGTCGCCCTGATCGATCACCACGGATACCGCGACGACCTCCTGGCCGAGCGAGAGCGCCTCACAGATGGCGTGCCGGGTCAGCCGCGACACGTTGATCACCGGCACGATGACGAGGGTCCGCTTGCCCTCCGGCCGCTCGGATACGGTACCCACGCCCAGCTCCACTCCGGCGCGCTGGTAGTACGCGTGGATGCGGACGAAGAGCACGACGAAGCCCGGGACCGCGAGCACCACCACCCACGCGCCCTCGGTGAACTTCGACACCAGAAAGATGATCGTGGCCAGCCCGGTCACGACCGCTCCGGTGCCGTTGATGCTCGCACGTCGGACCCACCCAGGCGACCGGGTCCGCCACCAGTGGACCACTAGGCCGGACTGCGAGAGCGTGAATCCGGTGAACACGCCGATGGCGAAGAGGGGGATCAGCTCGTTGGTGTTCCCGCCGACGGCGACGAGCAGGACGGCGGACAGGCCGGCGAGCACCCAGATGCCGTTGCCAAAGACCTGCCGGTCGCCCCGCAGGGAGAAGAGGTGGGGGAGGTAGTTGTCCCGCGCCAGCAGGCTGGCCAGGATGGGCAGGCCACCGAACGACGTGTTGGCGGCCAGCGCCAGGACGACGGTGATGGTGAGGGACACGATGTAGTAGGCCCAATGGCGGCCAACCGCCTCGGCCATGATCTGGCTGAGAACCGTCTGGTTCGATCGCGGGCCGATGTGCCAGCGCCGGGCCAGGACGGCCAGCCCGAGCAGCATGACCCCGAGGATCACCCCGAGGAGCATCTCGGTCCGCTTGGCCCGGACCACCCGGGGCTCCTTGAAGAGCGGCACGCCGTTGGCGATCGCCTCCACACCGGTCAGGGCACTGCAACCGGCGGAGAACGCCTTGAGCACCAGCAACACGCCCAGGGTCTCGAGACCGTGAGTCGGCACGAGAGAGTGGCCCGGCTGCGGCGCGTTCAGCGCCAGCGGGTGGATCAGACCGATGGCGATGATGGCCAGCAGGCCGACGATGAACAGCATCGTGGGTAGGAGGAACGCCCGGGCGGTCTCTCCCAGGCCTCGGAGGTTCAGGAGCGTGATGAGGGCGAGGATGGCGAGGCAGAGGGGGACGGTGGCCGATGCCAGGCCGGGATAGGCCGAGGTGAGTGCCCCCACCCCGGCCGCGATGGACACGGCCACGGTCAGCGTGTAGTCGACGATCAATGCTGCGCCGGCGACCAGGCTGGCCCGAGCGCCCAGGTTGGCTCGGGACACGGCGTAGGCGCCGCCACCGCCCGGGTAGGCGTCGATCACCTGGCGGTAGGAGAACACCAAGATGGCCAGCAAGATCACGATGGCCACCGTGATCGGCAGGACGATGTGCAGGGCCCCGGCCCCGGCGAGGGCCAGGACGACGAGGATCGCCTCGGGCCCGTACGCCACCGAGGTCAGGGCGTCCAGCGAAAGTGCGGAGAGCCCCTCCACCGGGGTGATCCTCTCCTTGCTGGCCTCGCTCGTCCGCAGCGGCCTTCCGAGGAGCGCCCTCCACACGGTTCGGCCGGCGGACCCCGCGCGCTCCTCTCGAACCGGCACCGTTGCATCGTAGGGTCGAAGCGACGGTGCGCGGGGGAGAGTCCGCCATCGCCGCGGGTGACACCCTCCCGCCGGGACGCATCGCTAGCATCGACGGGTGATCTCACCCCTTTGGCCCGTTCCCGGAGCGATGCTCCAGCGGCCGAACGTCTAGTTGCCGACCCGTACCGGCAGGGTCACTCACGCCCCTTTGGGGCGCAACCGGGGGACCGAGAACCGCTCTGCTCGGGCGCTCGGTGCGCGCCCGCGCCTCGGAGCCTGGGTGGTGGTGGCGACGCTCGTCGCCGGCATCGGGGTGGTCGCGTGCGGCGGCTTGAGCACCCGCACGGGCATGGGCTCGGCGCCCGCCTCGTCGAACGGCCAACCGATGGACCCTTCGGCATTCGCTCCCGGAGCGTGCGTGGCCTTCGCTCCGACGAAGGGCGATCTCCATGAGACGGTCTTCCTCGATGCCGGCCATGGGGGGGTCGACCCGGGCGGTGTGGGCACGACGCAGGCGGGGCAGACCATTTACGAGGCCGACGAGACGCTTCCCGTTGAGCTCGACGCCATGGCCCTCCTCCGGGCGAAGGGGTACCGGGTGGTCGTGTCGCGCACCGGCAGCTCGACCGTGGTCCGCCTGGGGCCCACCGAAGATGCGGGAGGTCTCCTCACTCTTCAGGGCTCCCACGACGACGTCGTGGCCCGCGACGAGTGCGCTAACGACGCCGGGGCCCGCGTGCTGCTGGGCATCTACTTCGACGCCGGCTCGTCGCCCCAGAATGCCGGTAGCCTTACGGCGTACGACGCGGCTCGACCGTTCTCGCCCGAGAATCTGGCGTATGCCACCCTGGTACAGCGCGACGTGCTGGCGGACATGAACGCGCAGGGGTGGGGAATTCCCGATGATGGCGTTGTCCCCGATACCGCGCTGGGCTCGTACGTCGGCGATCCGTCCTCGGGGGGAATCGCCGGGGCGGCCTCCGCCTACGATCATCTGCTGTTGATCGGCCCGGCCCAGGCCGGGTACTTCTCCACTCCGAGCCAGATGCCCGGAGCGGTGATCGAGCCGCTGTACATCACCGATCCGTTCGAGGGATCGATCGCCGACACGCCGCGCGGCCAGATGGTCATGGCGCGCGGCATGGCCACCGCCACAGAACAGTTCCTCAACCCCGTGCCGGCTCACCGGGCGAAGCGCGCCGAGAGCGGTTGACCCCTCGGGGGCTCGAGGGGTCGGGGGGCCCTAGGCGGGGCCGCGCCCCGCTGGACCGGTGTCGGGCCTCTCCCCGGTGTCGACCAGGGTTTGGGCGACCTCTCTCAGTTTCACGTTGAGATGCTGAGATGCCCGCCTGAGGACGTCGAAGGCCTGATCCGCGGCTATCCGCTCGCGCTCCATCAAGATCCCCTGTGCTTGACCGATGATCTCACGGCTGCTCAACGCGGAGTGGAGGTTCTCGATCCGGCGTTCCTCGTCCTCGAGCAGGTGGGCGGTGGATAGGGCGATGCCGGCCAATGACGCCACGATCACCGCTCTGGCCCTGTCGACCACCCCGAACGCGGCGGGGTAGCGGGCATAGAGGTTGACCGCTCCTTCGGTGCCGTTGGTGAGCGGCAGCGCCAGCACGCTGCGCAGCCCAACTTCCGCCGCCCGGCGCCCGAAGTTCGGCCAGCGGTCATCGCTGCTCAGGTCGTCGGCATAGAAGATGAGGTGGTGGGCGATGGCGTCGAGGCACGGACCCTCGCCCGTTTGATGCTGCAGGGCGTCGATGGCCTCCACGACCTCGTGGGTGCGCACCGGCGTGGAGACGACTCCTCCCTGAGCGAGGAAGAGACCGGCGAAGTCGCACCCCTCGATCGTCGTCACCGCCACGTCGACCACGCGGGCGAGGGTGTCGTCCACGTTCCCGGCCGAAAACAGGATCCGGGCGGTGTCGGAGAAGGTCCGGGCCATGTCGGTATACGCATCCCTGTCGATCGTCGTCTCACCGTCGACGGGGTCCATCGGCGCGCTCCTTTCATCCCCGACCCACCCAGTATCGCGCCGTCCGGCAGGCGCCGGTCAGTCGGCGGCGCTCAGAAGCCCGCCATGCCCACGACCGGCCTGTTGAGGGGCTGCCCGCCCATGGAGCCGTAGAAGTGGGCGTCGCCGAAGTCGAAGATGCCTCCGTCCGAGGCGACGAATCTGTACCCGTCACCGCTCGCCGTGGCCGCCATGCCCACGATGGGGGCGTTGAGGCGCATGGCACCGGTGGAGCCGTAGAAGTGGGCGTCGCCGAAGCTGAAGATCCCGCCGTCGGAGGCCACCAGCCAGTAGCCCCCGCCGCCGGGGGTGGGGGCCATCCCCACGACGGGGGCGTTGAGGCGCATGCCACCGGTGGAGCCGTAGAAGTGGGCGTCACCGAAGCTGAAGATCCCGCCGTCGGAGGCCACCAGCCAGTAGCCGAGGCCACCGGGGGTCGAGGCCATGCCGACGATGGGCCGGTTGAGGTGCATGGCCCCCGTGGAACCCCAGAAGTTGGCGTCGCCGAAGCTGAAGATCCCCCCGTCGGAGGCCACCAGCCAGTATCCCCGGCCGTCGGGGGTGGCCGCCATGCCCACGATGGGGGCGTTGAGGTGCAGGGAGCCGGTGGAGCCGTAGAAGGTGGCGTCGCCGAAGGCGAAGATCCCCCCGTCGGAGGCCACCAGCCAGTATCCCCCGCCGTCGGGGGTGCTAGCCATGCCGACCACGGGCTTGTTGAGCAGGATGGCGCCGGTCGAGCCACAGAAGGGCAGGTTGCCGAAGGTGAAGATGCCACCGTCGGAGGCCGTCAGGTCGTAGCCGTTCGGGCCGCCGAAGGGCGCGCTGCACGGGACCTGGAGGTTGACCGGCGTCCCGGGGTCGCCGGTTAGCTGGGGATCGTGGTGGAACTGGGGCCATGCGCCCGACCCATCGGCGAGCGCTCCGTTGGAGCCGGCGATCTCGTAGTGGTAGATGACGCTTCCCCCGGCCTGGTAACCCGCCAGGGTGATGCCGATGGTTCCGTTGGGGTCGTCGGTGACCAGGGGCGAATTCTGGAACCCGGTGTTGGATTGGAGCGTCGTGATGACCGACCCGGTCCTGCCGTCCAGGACCACGACGCCGTTGACCGTCGGGGCGAGCACGTCCTGGTAGCCGCTGCCCAGATCGGCGGTCACCACCGAGCCGATCACCCGACCCACGTTGGTGCTCCACAGGACGGCACCGTTGGCGCCGTCGAGGGCGTAGACCGAACCGCTCGAGCCGTTGTCCGTCCCTTCAATGACCTGCAGCTGACCGTTGCCGAGCACGTCGGCGAGGGCGGGGCTGCTCTTGGTGTTGCCGTCGAGGGCGGCAATCCACACGGCCTGGCACTGGGCGTTCAGGGCGATCAACTTGTCCGTGTCGGACTGGTTGTACGTGGCACCCGTGCCGAAGACGATTCCGACCTCCGACGAGCCGCCGAAGAACTCACCGACCGCCGGGGACGATTCGACCGTCTCGTTGGTGTTGTACTCGCAGTCGAGCCCGCCGCCGGAGTTCAATACCCGCAGGTGCCCGCCGTTGGCATACGTCTGGCCGTAGGCCACGCCGGCGGTCGAGTCGCCGCCTTCTACGATCTCGGTCTGCCCGTTGGCGTACAGGTCGGCCAGCGCCGGGGTGGTGAAGTCGCTGTCGGCTTGGAACCACGGGAACCCGGCCAGCATTGAGCCGTCACCGGCATTGAGGGCGTCCTGTTCTTGTCCGAGGGAGCCGGCCGTCACGTCGAGGCCCCCCTGAAGGTCTCCGACGGCGAGGGAGGCCTGCACGCCGTTGTGCGCGACTGGATCACCGGCGGGACCGCTCGGGTTCGACTCCTGCACGAACCACTGGTCGCCGCCGTTGGGGCTGATGGCCTGGTAGCCCCCGGCGGTCGGATCGGCCGCATCACCCGTGCCGACGAAGACCGAGTCGAGGGAACTGCCCGCTGTGAGCGGCGCCACCGAGGGGCTCGAGTTCACCGGGGCACCCGTGGGGTACGTCCATTCCGCTGCCCCGGTAGCCAGGTTGTAGGCGTAGACGTGCCCCGCCTCGTCTCCCACGACGACCGAGGGGCCTCCGGGCAGATTGGCCACGTTGGGCGAGGACAGCGCGATCGGGTTCGACCCGTCAGAGATGTTCTGTTGCCAGACGGGCGCACCGAACTGGATCGAATGGGGGTTCGCCGCTCCAGCGACGGTCCGAGGTTGGTCCAGCAGCCCGGCGACCGATCCGCCGGCGAGCGTGAGCACCCCGACCATGATCGTCAGCGTCGTCGCGCGGCCGCGCCGAGCGGCCTTGACCAGAAACCGGCATCCCCTGTTGGTCTCCATATGCAGGTCCCTGTCCATTCATCGTCGTCCGCGCGTCATGGCGCGGCCCGCCACGGTCAATGTCAACGTGTCGGTCACCACAATGAGCACCGCACATCACCTGAGGGGCTACGCAGTCTCAACGCTGGCCCAATTCCTCACCCTCGGGCCGAGGCCGTCCGTGCCCCACGGACAGGCGGAAACCCCAGTTGACGGGGGGTATACCCGCGGCCGTACGCCGCCTCGTTCCCTCAGGAGTCGAGATCCCCGCTCCCCGCAAGGCATGATGCACCCGATGTCCCGGGCCACCAAGACGCCAGACGGTCCTCGGCGCGTCGGTCCCCGGCGCGTTGGTCCCGGGCGCGTCGGGGATCGTTGACGTGGGGCTCCCACCGTCCATTGAGATCGCGCGCCGGGCCACCCTGCTGCCGATCGGGGAGATCGGGTCGCAGATGGGGATCCCCTCGGAACTGCTCGAGCACTACGGGGCCGGTGTGGCCAAAATCGACCTCAGTGCCGTCGACGCCTTGGCGGGCAGGCGGCGAGCCCGGTACGTGGTCGTGACGGCGATCACCCCGACCCCGCTCGGTGAGGGGAAGACCACGACCACCATCGGGCTAGGGCAAGCGCTGGCCACCATCGGCCAGCAGGCCACGATCGCCATCCGCCAGGCATCTATGGGGCCGACCTTCGGGATAAAGGGTGGCGCCGCCGGAGGGGGTTACAGCCAGGTGGTCCCCTTCGAGAAGCTCAATTTGCATCTCACCGGGGATCTCCACGCTGTCACGGCGGCCAACAACCTGCTGGCGGCCATGGTCGACAACCATCTGCGACAGGGCAACGGCCTCGGCATCGATCCCCACGGCATCACGTGGCGACGGGTGCTCGACGTCAATGACCGGTCGCTTCGCAACATCGTGTCGGGTCTGGGCACCAGCGAGGACGGGGTCCCTCGGGAGACCGGCTTCGACATCACCGCGGCGTCAGAGGTGATGGCGGTTCTGGCGCTGGCTACGTCGTTGCAGGACCTGCGGGCGCGCCTCGGACGGATCGTCGTCGGATACACGGCGGGCGGCGAACCGGTGACCGCTGAGCAGCTCCAGACCGCCGGGGCCATGACGGTCATCATGCGCGATGCCTTGAAGCCCAACCTTCTGCAGACGCTCGAGAACACACCGGTGCTGGTGCATGCCGGCCCCTTCGGCAACATCGCGCACGGCAACTCCTCGGTCGTGGCCGACCTCATCGGGATTCACGGCGGCGACTACCTGATCACCGAGGCGGGGTTCGGATCCGACATGGGCGCGGAGCGATTCTTCAACATCAAGTGCCGCACCTCGGGACTGGTGCCCGATGCCGCCGTGGTGGTCGCCACGGTGCGGGCGCTCAAGCTCCACTCCGGCCGGCACAAGGTGACGGCGGGACGTCCCCTCCCTCCGGGCATGCTGTTGGAGAACCCCGACGAGGTCCACCTCGGTGCCGCCAACCTCACCAAGCACCTCGAGATCGTTCGCCGACACGGCGTCACTCCCGTCGTGGCCATCAACGCGTTCCCGGAGGATTTTCCCTCGGAGCATGCCGCCATCCGGGAGATTGCCGCGTCCATGGGGGTGCGCGCCGCAGTGTGCACCCACTTCGTCGACGGCGGCCGGGGTGCGGTCGAACTGGCGGAGGCCATCGTCGGGGCGGCGGAGGAGCCGGGCGCGTTCCGGATGCTCTACGAGGACGGAGCCACCCTGCGCCAGAAGGTCGAGACCATCGCCACCGAGATTTACGGGGCCGACGGCGTGGACTACCTGCCGCTGGCGGCACGCCAGATCGACACCTATGAACGGGCCGGGTTCGGAGCGCTGCCGGTGTGCATCGCCAAGACCCACCTGTCGATCTCGTCGGACCCGAATCTCAAGGGCGCCCCCACCGGGTGGCGTCTGCCGGTGCGAGAGGCGCGGGCAAACGTCGGGGCCGGCTTCGTGTATCTGGTCAGCGGCGACATGCGGACCATGCCCGGGCTGTCGTCGAGCCCCGCCGCCGAGCGGATCGACATAGATGATGAGGGCAACGTGGTCGGCCTGTTCTGACGGACCGCAGGTCTCGCGGCCCGCTCGCTCAGGTGAAGGTCAAGCGGAGATCGGGTCGCGGGCCGAAGGACATGTCATCGCCACCGTGGGCGGCGAGCCTCTGCCAGCCCGCGATCCCGATCATGGCGGCGTTGTCGGTGGCCAGTGACTGGGGGGGTATCAGCAGCCGACTTCCGAACTCGTCGGCGACGTCGCGGGCCCGGTCCCGCAGGATCGGGCTGGCGGCCACGCCTCCGACGATCGCCAGGGCCGGGTCACCGAACTCCTCCAAGGCGCGGCGGACCTTGGCGCAGAGCACGTCCATGCAGGCGCCGACGAACGATGCGGCCACGTCGGCGACGTCGAACGCGGGTTCCTTGCGCACGTAGTTGACGACCGCGGTCTTCAGGCCCGAGAACGAGAACAGATAGCCGTCCTGCAGCATGGGACGGGGGAAGGCGAGGACGTCGGCGCCGGTGGCGGCCAACCGGTCGAGGACGGGTCCGCCCGGATAGCCCAAACCGAGATACCGGGCCACCTTGTCGTAGGCCTCCCCGATCGAGTCGTCGACGGTCTCGCCCAGCAACTCGTAGACGCCCGGGCGCCGTGCGCGTGTCAGCAGGCAGTGCCCCCCCGAGACCAGGAGCGCGGTCTGCGGGAACGGCACCTCGGGATCGGCCAGGAAGACGCTGGCCAGGTGGCCTTCGAGGTGGTTCACGCTCACCACCGGCACGCCCCATCCGAGCGCCAACGCCTTGGCCGTGGCAATGCCGACGAGCAGGGCCCCGACCAGTCCCGGTCCCGAGGTCACAGCGACCGCGGCGAGCTCGGGACCCGTGACACCGGCGTCGGCGAGGGCCTGGTCGACGACGGGGGTGATCAACTCCACGTGGGCGCGGCTGGCCAGTTCCGGGACGACCCCACCGAACTCGGCATGGAGGTCTATCTGGCTGGCCACCACCGACGAGCGCACCTCGTAGGCGTCGCCGATCACCGCGGCTGCGGTCTCGTCACACGACGTCTCAATGGCCAGAAGGTTGCCCCTCATGCCGTGTGGGCCAGCGTGGCGGCAATCGCCTCGCGGGTGATGGACCCCTCGCGCTCGACCACCGCCACCTCCGAGCGCACGTTGACCAGGGTCGACGGCGCCGCGTCGAGCGTCCCCGCTTTCACGATGAGACCGACGTGCGGCGACAGTTGGGAGGCCGCCTCGTCGGCGGACGCCGGGGTGCCGAGACCGTGCCGGTTGGCGCTGGTGACCAGGAGCACCCCGGTGATCCGCAGCAATGCCAGCAAGAAGGTGTTTTGGGGTATCCGGACTGCCACCTCCTCCCGGCCACGCAGCCAGGACGGACGGGCGGAGGTGGCCGAGAATCCGAACACCATGGTGAGGGGGCCGGGCCACCACCGGGCGGCCAGGCTCGCCGCCGCCTGCGAGACGTCCACGCCGAGCCGGCGAACCTGGTCCACCGAGGCCGCCAACACGGGCAGGTGCAACTGCGTGGGCCTGTTCTTGGCCAGGTAGATCCGCCGGGCCGCGCCGGCGTCGTCGGGGAGGGCGGCGAGCCCGTATACCGTGTCGGTGGGCACGACGATCACCTCACCGGCCTGCAGCGCGGCGGCTGCAGCGGCGAGCGCGCCCTCCTCCTCTACACCGATGCTGTGCATGGAGCCTTCACCGATACGGACGCTCAGAGCCTGAGGGGTCTGAGCGGCGAGGCGAACAGCGACGGATTCGCCTTCCAGTCCACGCCCGGCACGTCGACGTAGAGCTCGATCTCGTTGCCGTCGGGATCCTCGATGTACAGGCTGTGCGTCACGGTGTGGTCGGACGCGCCGACGATGGTGGCGCCCGCTTTCGTCAAGGTGGCCAGCATGGCCCGCAGGTCGTCGTCGTCCTCGCCTACGTTGAGGCCGAAGTGGTACATGCCCACCCGCCGGCCCCGGGGAATGGGCGTGGCGTCATCACCCACCTCAATGAGCAAGAGCTCGTGGTGTGTGCGACCCGAAGAGAACGCGGCCGCTCCCACCGGATCGCCCCCCGGCTCCGGCATCACCTGACGCCAGCCGAGAACGTCGCGGTAGAACTCGGCGGAGCGCCGAACGTCACGCACGTACAGCACCAGATGACCCAGCTCGCGCACCGTCATGCGATCGCCGTGTCCTTGATCCCGTTCGGGGAGGGGTCCACCGTGTGGATCCAGCGCGCGCCGGCCGGCATGCCGGGCCCCAGATGGAGGGGCACGTCGAAGGGCTCGGCTTCGAGGCCGGCCGCTTCCATCAGCTCGGCGAGCGCCGAGGGGATCGCCGCGGCGATGTCCCAGAGTCGCGGTACCGCGCGGGCGTCCGAGGACAGCCCCCAGTTGAGGACGCCCCGGTAGCTCATGATGGTGATGTTGAGCCCGATGCCGTCCATGACCGGGCCGAGGGGGAACATGCCGAGCATCTCGCTGCCGCCCAGGTAGAGCGGGATATCGGGGCCGGGGACGTTGGAGATGACCAGGTTGGCCAGGGGGCGATGGCGGTCGGCCAGGCTCATCCGGGTGTAGAGGCGAGCCGCCGCGGCGAAGACGTTGGGCGAGGCGTGCTCCGCCCAGTTCTGCAACGTCGCGGCGCCGAGGGCCTTGTGCTCCTCCTTGGCGCCCTTGGTCCCCTCGTGGACCGCCCGTAGGCGTTCCAGCGGGTCGTCGAGCTCGCAGGGAAGCTGGACGAACATGGCCGACACCTTATTGGACCCTTTCAGCTCCGCCATCTCCGGGGTGACGGACACGGGTACCACC
This sequence comes from uncultured Acidimicrobiaceae bacterium, assembly GCA_963779735.1. GTDB lineage: Bacteria > Actinomycetota > Acidimicrobiia > Acidimicrobiales > RAAP-2 > Bog-473. Next base: position 559,374 of record CAVZZJ010000002.1, on the reverse strand, counting down.
GAGACGAGCGGGATGTCGGGCAGCTCGTCGCCGGCCAACAGGTAGGAGCGCAGGGCGCCGGCGCACATGGCCAGCACCACATCGTTGACCGTGGTGCCCATCGCGTTCTTCAACTGCTTCACGTCGGCGAGATTGGCCGCGGCGAACGCCACCCGCCGGCGTGCGTGCACGGAGACGTTGATCGACGTACGCGGAGCGGTCAGCGGGACGGCGCCCTTGCCCGCACTGCCCTGGCGCACCTGGCGCACGTCGACAAGGGCCTGCGCGGTACGCCAGGCCATCTGGGCGATCCCGATGGGGCGCAGCAGTCTCGCAAGAAGGGCGTGCGAGACCAGCTCGAAGTTCGATGGGACGCGCAGGTCGAGCTGGCGCTCGCCTTGGCGCTCGGGAACAGGCGGGTCTGGCTCCAGGTCGAAGAGAACGCCCAGGAGCTCGGCACCCGACACGCCGTCAATGGTGCTGTGGTGCATCTTGGCCACGAGGGCGATCTTGCCGCCTTCGAGCCCCTCGACCAGCCACATCTCCCACAGGGGTCGATCACGGTGCAGCTGGCGACTGGTGACATCGGCGGCAAAGTCAGCGAGCTCGCGCATGCCCCCGGGCGAGGGAAGTGCGGCCCGCCGCAGGTGGTTGTCGATGTCGAACTCGGGATCGTCCACCCATACCGGATGCCCGAGACGCAGTGGAACCTCCACCAATCGGCGTTGGAACACCGGGACCAGGGGGACGCGGTCGACGATCATCTGGCGGACCCGACGAAAGGAGTACCCGCCGGGCACCGTCGAGGGGTCGAGGACGGCCACGATGGCCACGTGCATGTGCAGAGTGGGCGTCTCCATGTAGAGGAAGCTGGCGTCAAGACCGGTCAGTCGCTCTGGGGTCACCGATCCTCCTTCCTCGCCTCGGTCCCTTCATAACCTGGCATCTTCTCACTGCGACGGCAACCAGCCGAAGGTGCCGCGGCTGCAGCGGGGCACGACCGGGCAGCGGGGCGCTTCGGCGTGGTGGGCGACGCCACGGGGCAATTCGGGTGATGATGTCCCCGTGCCGTACATCTACCTGGGCGTGACCGTTCTCGGGGCCGCCTCCGTCCTCCTCACCTATCGCCCCTTCCGCCGAGAGCCATTGAGCGTCCCCAGTTTCGTCGTCGGTTGGCTGGTGGGTGAGCTGGCGATGCAGAACATCGTGTGGCAGGTGGGCGCCACCGTAGTCTTCGGTCTGTTCGGCGCCTTCCGGGGCTGGGCCGGATGGCTCGGACTGGCCATCGCCGTCTGCAGCTGGGCCGGCCTGGTCGGACTGGCCCTCGCCGGCCGGCGGGCGGGCCGCGTGGTGGACGCCGCCCTCGCCGAGGTGCGCAACGGGGAGTTTCCCGTTCCCTCCCAGCCGGTGGTTCCCACCTGGGGTCGCTTCTGGCGGGTGACCAGAGCCGTTCCGCTCAAGGGCCGATCGGTGCTGGCCACAAAGAACGTCGACTACTGCGGCGATGGCCAACGTCGCCACCGACTCGACATCTACCGGTCTCGTCTGGCGCCGCCTGCCGGCGCGCCGGTCATGGTGTACATCCACGGCGGGGCGTGGGTGATGGGGGAGAAGCGCGAGCAGGGCAAGCCGATGCTCTACGAACTGGTGGCCCGTGGTTGGGTGTGCGTCGCCATCAACTACCGGCTCAGTCCCCGAGCGACCTGGCCGGCGCAGATCGTCGACGCCAAGATGGCCGTGGCCTGGGTCAAGGCGCATATCGCGCAGTACGGTGGCGACCCCGCCTTTGTGGCGGTGAGCGGGGGCTCGGCCGGGGGGCATCTATCGGCCCTCCTGGCGCTCACTCCCGGCGACCCCGCGTTCCAACCCGGCTTTGAGGGGTCAGACACCTCGGTGGACGCCTGCGTCCCCTTCTACGGCGTGATGGACATGACCGGCACCGACGTCGGGGCGACGCGCTACGGGCCCGGGTTGCTCAAGCTCCTCGAGGAGCGTGTCATGAAGGTCCGGGCATCCGAACGTCCCGAGATCTTCCGCGCCGCTTCGCCCACCTACCGGGTCCAGGCCGATGCCCCCCCGTTCTTCGTCCTGCACGGGCAGAACGACACACTCGTTCCTGTGGCGGTCGCCAGGGCATTCGTCGACGCCCTGCGGGCCGTCTCGCGGTCACCGGTCGCCTACGCGGAGCTCCCGCTGGCACAACATGCGTTCGATATCTTGGCCTCGTTGCGGTGCCAGGCCACCACGGGGGGTGTCGCGGCCTTTCTCGACGGCGCACGGGCGAGGACCGCGCTCCACGCCGGGCCCTCTCCCTCGCCTCGCTCCGCCGAGGGAGTGCCCGATACGCGGGAGTGAGCCGCGGGTGGATCGCCCCCGGCCTCAGGAGTCATCGGCCAGCTCGACGGTGACCGAGAGGACGTCGGCCTCAAGCAGTCGGAGCGTTTCCACCCCACCGGCGTCACAGAGGTCGCCTCGGGCCGCCTCTACGGCCGCCAGGTCGCGGGCCGGTCCCGACACGGTGAGCACCCGCACCCTGGCGCGCATGGAGCGCTTCTGGGTCGTCTTGGCCCGGCGGATGTGGCCCAGGACCTCGGCCGCCACGGTCATCACGTGCGGATCTCCGGCGGTGTGGTCGGCGAACTCGGAGACGCTGGGCCAGGGCGCGCGGTGCACCGAGCCCGGTCGCCACCACCGCCACACCTCCTCGGTCACGAAGGGCAGGAAGGGGGCGAAGAGGCGCAGCTGCACCGAGAGGGCGAGAGCCAGCGTGGCTCGGGCAGAGCCGGCGGCGGCGTTCCCCTCGCCGTAGGCTCGTGTCTTGACCAGCTCGACGTAGTCGTCGCAGAACGACCAGAAGAAGGTCTCGGCCACCTCCTGTGCTCGGGCGTAGTCGAACTCCTCGAAGGCGGTGGTGGCCTGGGACACGACGCCGGCCAGTCGGGCGATGAGCGCCTGGTCGATCGGATCGCCGGCCGCCGCCGGTTCGGGAACGGGGCGGTCTCCCAGGCGACCCAGCGCGAACCTCGAGGCGTTGAGGATCTTGATGGCCAGACGTCGGCCGATCTTCATGACGCCGACGTCCACCGCGGTGTCGGTTCCGGGGCGGCCGTTGCAGGCCCAGTAGCGCACGGCATCCGAGCCGAACTCGTCAATGAAGGGCATGGGCGTGACGGCATTGCCCTTGGACTTTGAGATCTTCTTGTGGTCGGGATCGAGCACCCACCCGTTGAGGGTGGTGTCTCGCCAGGGAAGGGCATCGTGCTCCAGGTGGGAGCGGAGGAGGGTGGAGAAAAGCCACGTCCGGATGATCTCGGGGCCCTGGGGTCGCAGGCTCATCGGGAAGGTGGCGGCGAAGAGGGCGGGGTCGTCCTCCCACCCGCAGGCGATCTGCGGCGTCAACGACGAGGTGGCCCAGGTATCCATCACGTCGGGGTCCCCTATGAAGCCGCCCGGAGCGCCACGCTGGGACTCCGAGTAGCCCGGAGGCACGTCGGTCGTCGGGTCGATGGGCAGGCTCGACTCGTCGGGGAGGATGGGATGCGAGTGGTCCGGCGAGCCGTCAGCGTCGATCGGGTACCACACCGGGATGGGAACCCCGAAGTAGCGCTGGCGGCTGATCAGCCAGTCGCTGTTGAGCCCGTTCACCCAGTTCTCGTAGCGCACCCGCATGTACGGCGGATGCCATCGCAGCTCGTTCCCGCGCCCGAGCAGGGCCTCGCGGAGGGCGAGGTCCCGTCCGCCGTTTCGTATGTACCACTGGCGGCTCGTGACGATCTCGAGGGGCCGCTCACCCCGCTCGTAGAATTTGACCGGATGGATGATGGCCCTGGGCTCGCCGATGAGGTCGCCCGAATCGGCGAGGAGCTCGACCATGGTGCGCCGGGCCGCGTTGACCGTCCCACCGGCTATCGCCTTCCAGGCCGGGCCGTCGGGTACTCCCGGAGGAGGGGACTGGGTGATCCGGCCCGCCCGCGTGACGATGGATCGGGTGGGGAGCTGCAGCTCGCGCCACCAGATCACGTCGGTGACGTCCCCGAAGGTGCAGATCATGGCGATGCCCGACCCTTTCTCGGGGTCGGCCAGCGGGTGGGCCACGATCGGCACCTCGACCCCGAAGAGCGGCGTGCGCACGGTGGTGCCCACGCGGGCGGAGTAGCGCTCGTCATCGGGGTGCGCCACCAAAGCCACGCAGGCGGCGACCAGCTCGGGCCGGGTCGTGTCGATCTCAATGTCGTCGAAGCGCAACAGGTGGTAGGCGCCGGTGCGTTCGCGGTCCTCCATCTCGGCCTGCGCCACCGCCGTCTGGTAGTCGACGTCCCACAGCGTCGGGGCCTCGGCGGAGTACGCCTCACCACGAGCCAGGTTGCGGATGAACATGCGCTGGCTGGCCCGGCGGCTGCGGTCGTCGATCGTGGCGTAGCTCCGGGTCCAGTCCACCGAGAGGCCGATCCGCCGCCACAGGACCTCAAACGTCTGCTCATCCTCTGCCGTGAGTTGGTGGCAAAGGGCGATGAAGTTGGGGCGGCTGACCGGGATGTCCTCCTTGCCGGGCTCGTCGGGAGGCTCGAAGTCGGGATCGAAGGGCAGGGAGGGGTCGCAACGCACACCGAAGTAGGTCTGCACCCGGCGCTCGGTGGGCAGCCCGTTGTCGTCCCACCCCATGGGGTAGAACAGCTCCCAACCGCTCATGCGCCGGTAACGGGCCAGGGCGTCGGTCTGCACGTAGCCGAAGACCGAGCCCATGTGGAGAGAGCCGGACACCGTGGGCGGAGGGGTGTCGACGGAAAAGACCTGCTCCCGCGTGGCCTCGGGGTTGAAGTGGTACGTCCCCTCCTCGTCCCATGCGGCGGACCACGTCGCCTCTATCCCGTCGAGTGAGGGCTTGTCGGGCACGTGGGGCGCGCGTGTCGCGTCGGTCGGCATGATCGGGTTACCGTACCCGGATGCTGCACCTCCACGACACCGCAACCGGCACCGTCCGCGCGATCGAGCCCCGCACGCCGGGGCGGGTGTCGATGTACGTCTGCGGTCCGACGGTGGACAACCTGCCCCACATCGGGCACGGGCGGTTCAACCTGACCTACGACATCCTGCGGCGCTACCTCCTTTTCAACGGGTTCGAGGTCGACTACGTCTCCAACGTCACGGACATAGACGACAAGATCATCAAGCGCGCCGGTGAGGAAGGACGCAGCGAGGAGAAAGTGGTCGAGCAGTTCGAGGGAGCCTGGTTCGAGGCCATGGATGGCCTGGGTGTCCTCCGGCCCACCAGCACGCCTCACGCCACGGCCTACGTCCAGGACATGGTCCAGCTCGTCGCCGACCTCGTCGGGCGGGGTGTCGCCTACGAGACCTCCGACGGGGTGTACCTCAACGTGGAGCAGGTGCAGGGGTACGGGCTCCTGGCCCGGCAGAGCCTGGACTCGCTCCGATCGGGGGCGAGGGTGGAGAGCAGCGAGGAGAAGAGGTCACCGCTGGACTTCGCGTTGTGGAAGAAGGCCAAGCCGGGCGAGCCCACGTGGCCGTCACCCTGGGGGCCCGGACGACCGGGCTGGCACACCGAATGCGTGGTCATGTCGCTCGATCTGCTCGGCGAGGGCTTCGACCTCCACGGCGGTGGGATCGACCTGGTATTCCCCCATCACGAGAACGAGCGGGCCCAAGCGGTGGCACAGGGTCGCGAGTTCGCCCGGTACTGGGTCCACAACGGCTGGGTGACCGTCGACGGCACGAAGATGTCCAAGTCGCTGGGCAACTTCACCACGCTCCCGGACTTTCTGGCCCAGCACGATGCCGCGGGCGTATCGACTGCTCGTGCTTCGAGCGCGGTACCGCTCGCCCATCGAGGTAACCCCCGACACGGTGGCCGACGCCGAGAAGGGCCTCGAACGGCTCGACACCCTGGCCCGCCGGTTCTCCGTCGGCGGGCTGCTGTCGCGCACCGCGTCCGGGTACGTGGTGGAGGGAACACCCCCCACAACCGAGATCGACGAGGGCGCACTGTCCGCCTTCCGCTCCCGCATGGACGACGACCTCGACACGCCGTCGGCGTTGGCCGGGATCTTCGACCTCGTCACGGCCGCCCATTCGAGCGCCGACGCGGGCGACGTCGAACAGGGCACGCACCTGGCCCGGTCCGCCTCGGCACTGGCCGCCGCCCTGGGGCTTTCGCTCCGCGATGACGTGGCCGTCGTCGACCAGGAGACGGCCCGCCTGGTGGCCGAGCGCGACGCTGCTCGAGGGGCGAGAGAGTTCCAGCGGGCCGACGCGCTGCGCGACGAGCTCATCGCCAGGGGCTGGACCGTCGAGGACACCCCGGGTGGGACGGCCATCCGCCGTTGAGGGCGGTGACCCGCCGCCACCGAGGGACTTTCCAACCTGCGCTGGACCGGGACCGATCTTTAGGTTACCATTCGGTAACTTCTGAACGACGTCCGGCGCCGGTCGGGCCGCTGCCCGAGGAGGGTTCCACATGTCCGACTTCTCACTGACGCTCAACGAGGACCAGGTGCAGATCCAGAAGTGGGTCCACGAATTCGCCGAGAACGTGATCCGGCCGGCGGGAGCCGAATGGGACGAGCGGGAGGAGACGCCGTGGCCGATCATTGAGGAGGCGGCCAAGAACGGGCTCTACTCCTTCGACTTCGTCGCCCAGTGCTTCGCCGACCCCACCGGCCTCCTGATGTGCCTGGTCACGGAGGAGACGAGCTGGGGCGACCCGGGCATCGCCTTGGCCATCTTCGGCTCCACCCTGGCCGCCGCCGGCATCCTGGCCAATGGCACACCGGAGCAGATCGCCGAGTGGACCCCTCTGTGCTTCGGCACCGCCGACGACGTCAAGCTGGCCGCGTTCGGGGTCTCTGAACCCGACGCCGGGTCCGACGTGTCGTCCCTCAAGTCGAGGGCGGTGTACGACGAGTCGAAGGATGAGTGGGTGCTCAACGGCACCAAGACCTGGATCACCAATGGGGGAATCGCCAACACGCACGTCCTCGTCCTCTCGGTCGACCCGGCATTGGGCAGCCGCGGGCAGGCCAGCTTTGTGGTGCCCGAGGGAACCCCCGGTATCGCCCAGGGCCAGAAGTTCAAAAAGATGGGGATCCGGGCCTCGCACACGGCCGAGGTCGTGCTGGAGGACTGCCGCGTTCCGGGCCACTGCCTCCTGGGGGGCAAGGAGAAGCTCGACCTGCGCCTGGCGCGGGCTCGGGAGGGGGGCAAAACCTCGACCCAGGCGGCCATGGCCACCTTCGAGGCCACACGCCCGGTCGTGGGCGCTCAGGCGGTCGGCATCGCCCGAGCCGCCTACGAGTACGCCCTCGACTACGCCAAGGAGCGCAAGCAGTTCGGTCGGGCCATCATCGAGAACCAGGCCATCGCCTTCAAGTTGGCCGACATGAAGGTGCGCACCGACGCCGCCCGCCTCCTGGTCCACCGCGCGGCGTGGATGGCCGGCACGGGCCAGAGGTTCGAGAACGGCGAGGGCTCCATGTCCAAGCTGTTCGCCGGCGAGAACGCCGTATGGGTGACCGAGCAGGCGATCCAGATCCTCGGCGGCTACGGCTACATCCGGGACTACCCCGTCGAGCGCTGGCACCGCGACTCCAAGATCTACACGATCTTCGAGGGGACCTCCGAGATTCAGCGCCTGGTGATCGCCCGGGCCATCTCCGGCATACACATCGCCTGACGCCTGACGCCTGACGCCTGACGCCTGACGCCTGACGCCGCCCCCGGGAGGACCGAACTCAGTGCCGCAGGGCGGAGTTGGCGCGCTCGCGGGCCACGAAGGACAGGAGCAATTTCTTGGCGATGGTGGGGGACTCGTCGAGCATCTGATTGAACTCGTTGACGTTCAGCACGAGGAGGGTCATGGGCTCTTCGCTGATGACCGTGGCGTGACGGGGCCCGTGGTCCAGGAGCGACATCTCACCAAAGAAGTCGCGTGGGCCGAGTGTGGCTACCAGCTGTCCGTCGATCAGGCAACGGGCCCTTCCCTTCATGATCAGACAGAATTCGCGGCCCGTCTTGCCCTGCTGGGCCAAGACCTTTCCGGCGGGTACGTCGACCTCTGCGCCTAGGCCGGCGATCATCCGCAGCTCCGCCTTCGAGCATGCCGAGAAGAGCGGGACGGCGGCCAGGCCTTCGAGCACTGCACGTGGGATGCCTCGTGCCATTGAACCCCCTCCTCGTCAACTGACGTGGAATATACAAGGCAAAAGGTGTGCCTGCACGAGCTGCCAAGCTCCGAGCGGGCGTCGCCCAACCGGCGACCCGTTGCGGGCCCGACGCGCTCTTGGGCGCCCACCCCGGGGGCGGTAACGTGGGCCCATCGGGCGGGCCATCACGGGGATCCGCGTCAAACGAGCAGGTTCCCGCTCCGGAGGGCCACATGACCGAGCTTCTGGTGTTGTGCACGGGCAACGCGGCGCGCTCGGTCATGGCCGGTTTCATGCTCGATCACCTCAAGGTTGGTCGACCGGCGGATCTCCACGTCGTCACCGCGGGGACGCACTCGGTCGACGGTCAACCCATGAGCATGAGGACGAGGGCGGCGCTCCGATCCATACCCGAGCTCTCCGACGCCGCGCTCGGTGGGCATCGCAGCCGTCAGGTGCACGCAGACGATCTGGACCGGGCGGAGCTCGTGGTGGTCATGGAGTCTGACCACGTGCGCTTCATCCGCCGTAACTTCCCACGTGCGGCCGGTCGCACCGCCACCATTCGCCGGCTCAGCCGGGATCTGCCGCCCGCCCCGCCCCCCCTGGACCGGCGCGTGGCCGCCCTCGAGCTGGGCGGTGCACCCCTGCTCTCCGAGGACGACGTCATCGACCCGGCCGGGGGCGACGAGGAGGCCTACGTGGCCTGCGCCGCCGAGCTGTGGGCGCTCTGCCAGAGACTGATCGAATCCCTGTAGCACGGGGGGCCGGTCCTGCCCTCGCTCCGTGTGAAGTGGCCGGGCCTCTGAAGCTCGGGCCTCTGAAGTGGGCGGGCCTCGTGGGCGAGTTGGCTCCGGAGGGAGCGCCGCGCTCCTCCTGGGGCCCCCAATGACAGTCATCAGTCGGAGTGGACCGACCGCAGGCCGGCCCACGCCAGGTCGGCGATGCGTTGGGCCAGCCGTTGGGCCTCCTCCTCTACCGCCCTGTCGTCCGATGGCCGCTGCTCCATGAACCGGCGGCTGGCTCCCTCGGCCATGCCCACGACCGCGTAGGCCAACAGCCGGCGGTGATCGTCATTAAGCCCGGCGTCAATGAGGGGGTCGATCGCCTCGGCGATGGCATCCTCCACGGTGCGGAGCGCACGGCCGAGCTCCTCGTCGTCGGCGTGGTCGCGGCCGTAGAGCAGCCGGAATTCGTCCTCCCGGCTGATGACCAGGCTGAAGTAGGCGGCGAAGCCCATCTCGACCTGCTGCCGGGGCCCCGTGGCCTGCATCACGCCGCTGCGCACGGCGATGAGGAGCTCTTGGGCGATGGAGTTGACGAGCTCCAGGTACAGCGCCCGCTTCGATGAGAAGTGCTGGTAGACGAGGGGCTTGGTCACTCCGGCCGCCTCGGCGATGTCGTCCATGGTGGTGGCCCGGTAGCCGTGCCGCGCGAAGAGCTCGAGCGCAACCGCGACGAGCTGCTGGCGTCGCTGCCCAGCCGTCAGGCGCCGAATTGAGACCTGCAGATCGCTTGCCATCCGCTCGTCAGGCTACCGGTCGTTTCAGTGGGCACCGCTGCCGCCCCTTCATCCTGAGCGCAGGGGGAGCTTGTCGAGCACGCCGGCCAGACGAGCCGGCAGATCCGCCACGTCAAAAAACGTTGCCGCGATCCGCTGGTTGTGGTCCAGGAGCTCGTCGTCGGGCAGCTCCAGCCATTCGGAGAGCGGCGCGGGCACGGCGCTGTCGAACCAGCGGAACCCGAAGGCTGAGAGCTCCGATGCCACCGGATAGCCCCCGATGGCCAACGGACGGCGGTGCGTGGCCGATTCGACGGAGGGGTTGCCGAATCCCTCCCAGTGCGAGGGCAGCAGTACGGCGTCACAGGCGGCGTAGGCGTCGGCGACGGTGAGGGGCGAGGGGACCGGACCGAGCAGTACGGGGCACTGCGCCGTGGCCACCAGGCGGTCGAGCTCCGGGCCGTAGCCGTCCTCGGCCGGTCCCAGGAGCCAGTACGTGCCTCCGACCGCCGCGGCCAGGGCCAGGCCGCCCTGGACGTTCTTGCGGGCCAGCGCCCGCGTCGGCTGGAGCAAGAGGCGGTCTGCGGCGGCGAGGCCGAACGCCCGGCGTACGCCGCGGCGATCGCCGGTCGGCGGGTACGGGTCGAAGGAGTTGTAGATCGTCATGGCGGCGATCCCATGCTGCAGCAGCTCCACGCGGCTCAGCTCGTTGATGGTGACGTGGGCCCAGGCTCGGTCGTCGGGCGGTGCGGGGAAGTGGGCCAGCTGGGGGCGTTGCCACGGCAGGTCGTGGTGGTGCAGCACGGAGGGCCTGCCGGCGCACACCTGGGCCGCCAGGGCGGCGGCGGCCGGGTTGAGGGGGAGCGAGCACAGGTTCTCTATGACGACGAGGTCGGCCGCCGCCAGAGCGTCAGTGAGCTCGCCCCGGGTCGGCGGTTCTGCGGCGTCGATGGCCAAGCCCTCCAACCGGGTGTCGACCGGGCCGGCGCCGGCCACCGTGATGACCCGCCATCCGAGGTTGCCCAGCGCGGCGGCCCACTTGGCCGCTTCGATCGACACGCCGTCGCTGCCACCGAGTCGGAACGAGAGGAGCGCAGCGGTCGGCACGCGCCGCACTGTAGGCCGCTGCCGCGCCGAAAAGCGCACGCCGCGGGTCGGCTAGCGTTGTCCCCCAATGGCGAAACGGGCACTGATCACGGGAGTGACAGGTCAAGATGGCTCGTACCTGGCCGAGTTCCTGCTCGAGCGGGGGTACGAGGTCGTCGGCATGGTCCGGCGGTCGAGCACGGTCAACTTCGAGCGGATCGCCCACATTCAGGACAAGATCGACCTGGTCGCCGGCGATCTGCTCGACGAGGTCTCGTTGATCAACATGCTGCGCGACCACCGGCCCGCCGAGGTCTACAACCTGGCGGCGCAGTCCTTCGTCCAGACCAGTTTCAGCCAGCCGGTCCTCACCGGTGAGACGACCGCGCTCGGGGTCACCCGTCTGCTCGATGCGATCCGCCTGGTCGATCCCGACATCCGCTTCTACCAGGCGAGCTCCTCGGAGATGTTCGGCAAGGTGCAAGAGGTTCCCCAGCGTGAGTCCACGCCGCTGTACCCTCGCAGCCCCTACGGCGTGGCCAAGGTCTACGGCCACTGGATCACGGTCAACTACCGGGAGAGCTACGACCTCCACGCCTCGTCGGGCATCCTCTTCAATCACGAGTCGCCCCGTCGAGGGCTCGAGTTCGTCACCCGCAAGATCACCAACGGCGTGGCCCGGATCGCCAACGGCCTGGAGGAGAAGCTGTATCTCGGCAACCTCGATGCCCAGCGGGACTGGGGCTTTGCGGCGGACTACGTCCGGGCCATGTGGATGATGCTGCAACAGGACAGGCCCGACGACTACGTCGTGTCGACCGGGGAGACCCACGAGGTGCGCGAGCTCTGCCGGCTGGCCTTCTCGGCGGTCGGCCTGGACTGGGAACAGCACGTGGTGATTGACGACAAGTACCTACGCCCGGCCGAGGTGGACCTTCTCGTCGGGGACCCGTCCAAGGCCCACCGGGTCCTGGGCTGGCAGCGCGAGGTCGACTTTCCCGGCCTTGTCGCCATGATGGTCGACGCCGACATGGACCTGGTCCGTCACACCCTCAGGTAGGTGGGCCATCCATGGACCTCCTCGTCGGCGCCATTGCCCCCGATCCGCTAGGCGTCCTGGTGGCCTTCGGCGCCGGGATTCTCTCGTTCCTCTCCCCTTGCGTGCTCCCGCTGGTCCCCGGCTACGTCTCGATGGTCTCGGGCTTCTCGGCGGCCGAGCTCACGGCCACCCAGGGCTCGCCATCGGGGGGCGGCTCCGCCGGCGTGGTCACCATGCGACCGATGCTGCGCGGCATCGGCCTGTTCATCGCCGGATTCACCGTCGTCTTCGTGGCCCTCGGAGCGGTGGCATCGGGGATCGGCCACCTCCTGGCCTCGCACCGGGAGGTGCTGACCCATGCGAGCGGGATCGTGGTCGTCCTGCTCGGCGTGCTCCTCCTCCTCGGTGCCGTTCCCGGACGGTACTGGTCCCGCCTCGGGGCGGGCCCGCTAGGGGTGCTTACCCGCATCAACGGTGAGCGGCGATTCGACGTGCGACCCTCGACCCTCGGGACCTGGGCCGCCCCGGTGGTCGGGATGGCCTTCGCCTTCGCCTGGACGCCCTGCATCGGACCGGTCCTGGCCGTCGTGCTCGGTCTCGCCGCGCACAACGGCTCGCTGCCCGGGGGCGTCCTCCTCCTCTTCGCCTACTCGCTCGGGCTGGCCGTGCCGTTCGTCGCCGCCGGGCTGGCCTTCGGCCGGCTGACCACGGTGATCGCCCGGGCCCATCGGGGTCTGTGGATCGTAGAGGTGGTCGGCGGCCTCATCCTCGTGATCTTCGGCGTCATGCTCCTTACCGATCACCTCGGCTGGATCTCCACCCAATTCCAGTCGCTGCTCGACCACATCGGACTGAGGCGTCTCAGCACGAGCTGACCCCGCTTGGAACCGCCCGGCCCTCCCCCCCTACCATGGTGGCGAAGGACATGGCCCCCGTCGTCCAACTCCGCGCTGCCGTCGCTCTCGCCGGCCGCTTCCCCGCCCTTGCCGGTGTCGATCTCTCTGTCCAGACCGGAGAGGTCGTCGTGGTGCTCGGCGCCAACGGTGCCGGGAAGACCAGCTTGCTGCGGACCTGTGCCGGGCTGTTGCCCGTCACCTCGGGCGAGGCCGAGGTGCTCGGCGTCGACCTCACGACCGATCACACGGCCGTCCGACGCCACGTGGGCCTCCTGGGACACGCCGCCCCCCTGTACGACGACCTCAGCGCGCAGGAGAACGTCCGCTTCGCCGTGCGGGCCCTCGGCCTCCCCGCCGCAGCGGGCGACGAGGCGTTGGAACGCCTTGGGGTGGTCGGGCGACTCCGCACCACGCCGGTGGGCCGGCTGTCGGCGGGCCAGCGCCGGCGGGTGGCGCTGGCCGCCCTGGTCGCCCGGCGACCGGCCCTCTGGCTGCTCGATGAGCCGCACGCCGGGCTGGACTCGTCCTCGCGGGCCCTGCTGGGCGAGCTGATCACCGAAGCGGTGGCCGACGGGGCAGCCGTGCTGTTCTCGTCCCACGAGCCCGGCCTCTCCGTCCCGCTCTCGGACCGGGCGGTCGTGATGGGTGGCGGCCGGATCACCGATGCCCGCCCCGGTGGCCGCCGGCCTCCGCTGAGCACGCTGCCGGTGGTGGACGTGCCGCATCGGGGCACGGGTGCGTGGCATGTGGCGTGACGCCGCCCTCGTGGCCGGCAAGGACCTCCGCATCGAGCTGCGCTCGCGGGTGGGCCTCTGGCAGGTGGTCCCCTTCGCCTTCCTCGTCCTCGTGCTCGTCGCCTTCGCCATCGGTCCCGACACCGCCTCCCTGCGGCACGCCGCCCCGGGCATCTTCTGGATCGCCGTGTTGTTCTCGACCGTGTTGAGCGTGCAGCGCAGCGTGGCCATTGAGTCGGGGGAGGGTACCCGCGACGGGCTTCGGCTCTCGGGGATCGACCCCGCCGGGATCTTCCTGGGCAAGGCGGCGGCCGTCGGTCTGCAGCTGCTGATCCTCCAGATCGTGCTGTGGGTCGGGGTGACGTTCCTCTTCAATGTCCGGGTCCACGTGGTGTGGCTGGCCATCGCCACCTCCTTGTTGGCCACGGTCGGGCTGGCCTGCGCCGGGGTGCTCTACGGCGCTCTCTCCGCCGGCTTGCGCGTCCGGGACACCTTGCTGCCGATCCTCGTGCTCCCTGTGCTGGCACCCGTCTTGCTGGCCGGATCCAAGGCGTGGCAGTCTGCGCTGGACGGCAACGCCGGCTCTGGTGCCGAGTGGTTGCGCATCCTCATTCCCTTCGCGCTGATCTACCTCGTCGTCGGGATCGTCCTCTACGGTCCGCTCCAGGAGGCCGCATGAACGCCATCGCCACCGCCTCTCGCCCGCGCTGGCTCCGCGTCGTCGGGATCCTCGGCGTCGTCGCCATGGCCTTCACCGTGTGGCTGGGTCTGTGGATCACCCCGCCCGACGCAGTGCAGGGGAATCTGGCCCGGCTCCTCTACATCCATCCCCCCATCGCGACGGTGGCCCTCTATTGGGCCGGTGGCGTCGCCCTGGCGGGCAGCCTGCTGTACCTCTGGCCCCGGACCAGGTCGTTCTTCTGGGACCGGCTGGCCGCCTCGGCCGTAGAGGTGGGCGCGGTGTTCTCGGCCCTGACCTGCATCACCGGATCGATATGGGGCCGGCCGGCTTGGGGGGTGTGGTGGGCCTGGGACGCCCGGCTCACCTCGACGGCACTCTTGTTCCTGCTCGAGCTCGGCTACCTGGCTCTCCGACGCGTGCCGGCCGATCCCGCCGTCCGGGCCCGGCGCTGCGCAGTGGCCGCCCTGCTCATCGCCCTCGATGTCCCGATCGTCCACTTCTCGGTCGTCTGGTGGCAGACCCTCCATCAAACCGGGACGGTGCTCGACCCCGGATTCCGCCTGCACGTCCATGGATCCATGGCGTGGACGTTCCTCTTGGGCTTCATCGCCTTCTCGCTCATCTTCGTGTGGCTTCTCGGCGTCCGCTACCAGGTCGAGGTGTTGCAGGACCGGGTGGGCGACCAGGAGATGGAGGTGTCGCTGGCCGAACGGTGGAACGAGGGGAGCGAGCTCATCGGGGTCGGCCACGCTTCCCCGGAGAACCCCGACGGCGGTGTGCCATGAGCTACGTCGACGCCGGGTACGCCGTCGCCCTGGTCTCCTTGTTCCTGTACGGCATGGGGCTCGTGCTGCGACGCCGGCGCTGGGAGAGGGCGGTCAAGGCCTCGGACGGCGATGAGTCGGTGGGCCCCGGCGCACGTTCGTGACCAGCACTCTCAGCGAGCCGAACTCCTCTCCCGGGCTCCCGACGGGCACCGTCGCCGGAGGGCCGGCCCTGCCGCGTCCTGGGCGCCGCCGGAGCAAGCGGCTGTGGTTCGTCTTCGCCGCGCTGGCCGCTGCCTTCGTCTTCCTCCTGGTCGAGGGGCTGGGTAGCTCGCTCAACTTCTTCGACACGGTCGATCAGGCCTTCGCCCATCGGAGCTCTCTGGGCACCAAGACCTTCAACCTCGAAGGTGACGTGGTCGCCGGTTCGATCCATCCGACGGCGGTGGGCACGGACTTCACCATCTCCGAAGGCAGGCACACCGTGGCGGTCGCCAACACAGGCAGCCCGCCGCAGCTCTTCCAGGTCGGCATCGCCGTCGTCGTGATCGGTCACTTCACTTCCGCCACCTCGGACGACTTCGTTTCCCACCAGATCCTGGTGAAGCACTCGGAGAACTACTGCGCCGCCAACCCCAGTCGGGTGAAGTCGAAGAGCGGGAGCGTCGTCCTGTGCTGAACGCCGCCCTCGGTCTCTTCGGCGTGTGGCTCGCGCTCGCCGCCAGCGTCATCGGTGCGGTGGTGATCGTGATCGGGCTCTTCCGCCAGCGGGAGACCGCGACGACGTCCTCCCCGCCGGCCGGCGGTCACGCCCTAGTCACGGCCGGCCGCATGTTCGCACCGGTGATGCTCACCGGAGGGGTACTGGCCACGTTGGCCATGGAGCATGCCCTCGTGACACACGACTTCTCCATCGTCTTCGTGGCCGAGAACAACAGCAAGGTCACGCCGCTCCTCTACTCGATCACCGGCCTGTGGTCCGCGCTGGCGGGGTCGATTCTGCTGTGGGGTCTTGTCCTCACGGTCTTCGCCGCCATCTTCGTGTGGCGCTACCGGCGCGTCGCCACCGATCCCGTCATCCGATGGGCCACGCTCGTCCTCTACGTCGTCACCGCCTTCTTCTTCGGCATGATGGCCGGCCCCGCCAACCCGTTCGTGACCACGCGCGCCGTGTCGGAGGGGTTGGGGCCGAACTCGCTCCTGCAGGACAACCCGCTGGTGGCCATCCACCCACCTCTCCTCTACATCGGCTTCGTCGGGTTCACGGTGCCGTTCGCCTTCGCCATCGGCATGCTGGCCACCGGACGGATCGCTGATCGCTGGCAGATCGAGTGCCGCCGCTGGACGCTGGTGGCCTTCACCTTCCTCTCCGTCGGCATCGTGCTGGGTGCGTGGTGGTCCTACCAGGTGCTGGGCTGGGGCGGCTTCTGGGGATGGGATCCGGTGGAGAACGCCGCGCTGCTGCCCTGGTTGTGCGGAACGGCGTACCTGCACTCGGTGCTCGTGCAGGAGCGCCGCGGGCTCATGCGCGTCTGGAACCTATCGCTCTCCGTCGCCACGTTCGCCCTCACCATCCTGGGCACCTTCCTGACCCGCTCCGGCGTGATCCAGTCGGTGCACGCCTTCTCGCAGTCGACGCTCGGCCCGACCCTGATCGCCTTCTTCTTCGTGGTGGTCATCGTCGGCTTCGGCCTCATCGCCTGGCGGGGTGACCGGCTCCGTTCCCCGGGGGGGATCGACGCGCCGCTCGGCCGGGAGGGCGCCTTCCTGTTGAACAACCTGCTCTTCGTCGGCTTCGCCTTCGTCGTCTTGCTGGGGACGCTCTACCCGCTGCTCTACGAGGCCGTGACGCAGCAGCAGGTCAATGTCGGCGCACCCTTCTTCGACACGGTCGCCGTGCCCGTCGGCTTGGCCCTCCTCTTCCTCATGGCCGTGGCTCCCGCGCTGAGCTGGCGCAAGATCAGCGCCGACGTGCTCTGGCGGCGCTTGGCCGTCCCCGTTTGGATCGGCGTGCTCACCGTGGTGCTCTGCGTCGCCTTCGGCCTGCGGGGGCTGGGGCCGCTGGTCGGATTCGGGCTCGGCGCCTTCGCCGCGGCCACCGCGACACGCGCCCTTGTGCTCTCCGTGCGCGCCACCCGCGCCCACCACGTGGGCTGGTGGCGAGGGCTCATCGGGCGGACGAACGGCGGCATGGTGGTGCATCTAGGTGTCATCGTCATGGCGGTGGGGATCATCGCCGCCACCAGCTACCGCCAGCAGACCGAGCTGGACCTCCCGCAGGGGAGCGTGGTCGCCTACGGCGGGCACAGCTTCGAGTTCGTCGGCCTGCGCAACGTCACCACGCCCTCCAAGGAGTCCCTCGAGGCGCTGGTGAAGGTGGACGGTGGTGTGTTCACCCCGGCCACCACGAGCTTCGGCGGGGCGCTGACGACGGTCGGGACGCCGGCCATCGACTCCGGGGCATTGGGGGACGTCTACCTCACCTTCGACCAGGTGGGCGGCCTCGGTAACACGTCGGGGAGCTCGCCGATCCCCAATCTGCCCGCCGGCTCCGTCGCCATCGGGGTCGTCATAGAGCCGCTGCTGGCCTGGCTGTGGGCCGGAGGCCTGCTCGTGGGGCTGGGCGGCTTCCTCGCCCTCGTCCCCGGGTCGCGCCGCCGGGCGACAGACCCGGTGTCGGCCCCCTCGGCCATGGTCACCGGCCCCGACCCCGACCGCGAGCTCGCGCCGGAGGACCCCGGCGATGACCGCCCCGCCGAGCTCGCTCCTGTGGGGGGCGGCGCGCCCGCGCAGAGCGGCGTGCCCGTCGAAAGCGGTGTCCCGGCCTCGTGAAGGCCACGGGCAAACGGCGCCACACGGCCCGCTGGATGGCGGGCTCCGTCCTACTCCTCCTGGCGATCGTCGGCGTGGTCCTCGCCACCCGTACCCCCCAGGAGGCGACCGCGGTGGACAGTCCCCTGGTGGGCCACATGGCGCCGCTGTTCTCGGGCTCGGACATTCAGCACCCGAGTGCCGCTCCGCTCTCGCTGCGGGAGCTGCGAGGCCACTACGTCTTCGTCAACTTCTTCGCCAGCTGGTGCGGCCCGTGCCAGGAGGAGGCACCGGACCTCATCACGTTCTTCTACCAGAAGGCCCCCGAGGACAACGCCGACTTCGTCAGCGTCGTCTTTCATGATCAGGTCGCAACGGCCGAGGGCTTCCTCAAGAGCCAGGGCGCACCGTGGCCGGCGCTCGACGACCCGGGGGGCTCCATCGCCGAGAGCTACGGCGTGTCCTCGCCGCCGACCACGTTCCTGATCGACCCCTCGGGGCGGATCACCGTCGAGCCCGAGCTCGGACCGGCCACCGAGGTGGATCTCCAGAGGATGCTCGAGCAGGCACAGAGGCTGGCCCGCCCGCCGGTTCAGGGATCGCGTGTCTGACCGGGCACCGCACTCGCCCCTCTGGGTGCGGGCCGGTCTCCCGCTCGCCGTCCTGGCGGTCGCGCTGGTGATCGGGAGTGGGGTGCTGACGGCGAAGCCGCAGAGCCAGGCGGAGCGCGCCGCGTCCATTGAGGCGGTCGTCCGTTGTCCCTCCTGCATCGACGTCTCGGTAGCGCAGTCCGATCAGACGACGGCGCTGGCCGTGCGGCACCAGATCGAACGAGAGGTGGCGCAGGGCCAAACGACCGCCCGGATCGAGCAGTCTTTGGTCGCCCAGTACGGCCAGACGATCCTGCTCGAGCCGCCCGACGCGGGCGGCTTCGCCGTGATCTGGGTCGTGCCCATCGCCGGGGCGGGCGTCGCCCTGGGAGCGGTGGGCCTCCTCTTCTGGCGGCGCTCCCGTCAGTTCGCCGACACCCGCGCCGCGCAGCTCACGGCCGAAGCCGCGCAGCTCACGGCCGAAGCCGCGCAGCTCCCGGCCGACACGGCGCAGCTCCCGGCCGACACGGCGCAGCTCCCGGCCGGCTCGGGGCAGTGCGGCGGGGATGGGCCATGACCAGCGACCTCGAGATGGGCGGGACCGGCGGCCGCCCCGACGCCGACGGTGAGCGCTGGTTCCTCAACGACCAGCGGGAGTTCCTCCTCCGATCGATCGACGACGCCGAAGGTGAGCGCCGGGCCGGTGACCTGGGCGAGGGGGACTACCAGGTGCTCGTGGCGAGGGACCGGGCCCGCCTGGCCGAGGTGGAGGCGGAACTCGCCGCGCTCGGTCCGGCGAGTCGGACCGAGGCGGCGCCGGCCGTGGACGAACGGCCGGTGGGACGGCGCTTCGGGAGGTGGCGCCGGGTCGGGATCCTCGCGTGCTGCGCCCTCATCGTGAGCGGTGCCGTCATCCTGGTCGACCACGCGCTGAGCCCCGCCCTCCCCGGCCAGTCGCCGTCGGGAAGCGTCACCCAGACCAAGGAGCAGCTGATCGAGGAGCAGCTGGCCGAGGCGGTCCTGTTGAACAACGCGGGCAAACCGATACCGGCCCTGCAGCTCTACACCAAGGTGCTCGCCGAGGATCCCGACGACCCCGTGGCGCTCTCCGCCTACGGTTGGTTGGCCTGGAACTACGGGAGCAAGGGAGGGTCCTCCGCCATCGTTGCGGCCGGGCGCCAGGCCGAGGAGAAGGCGGTCCGGCTGGCCCCCACCTACTGGGCCGCCCGCCTCTACCTGGGGCTGATCCTCTTCAACCAGGACCACGACGCCACGGGTGCCGTCGGGCAGTTCGACGACTTCCTGGCCGACGCCCCACCTAGGGAGGACGTCGTCAGCTTCGCCCCGCTGGTGGCCGGGGCTTACCAGCAGGCGAACGTGCCACTTCCCGCCACGCTGGCGGCCGCCCTGGCCACGAGCACGAAGACCCCCGCGAGGAGCTCGACGACCACCTCAGCTCCGTAGCCCCCGCAGCCCGGCCACCACGTCGGCGAACGCGGTGCCGAACGCGGCGATGTCGGCGTCGGTTGTCGACCAGCCGACGGACACTCGCAGGGAGTGGCTGGCGTCGACGCCCATCGCCTCGAGCACCGGTGAGGGCTCTATGCTCTCCGATGAGCAGGCCGAGCCGGAGTGGATCGCCACGCCGGCCCGGTCGAGACCGATCAGCACGGGCTCGGCCTCGACGCCGTGCACACCCAGGCAGAGGAGGGAGGGCAGCCGCTCCTCTGCTCGTGGGGACCCCACGATCTCCACCTCCCCGACGGCGCGGGCGGCGGCCGAGAGGGCGGCCAGGTGCTGCCGGGCCCGGCGGGCCTCCAGGTGGAGCAGGCGTTGATCGTCGGCGCCCAAGGCGCCGGCGGCCGCTCCGAAGGCCACCAGCGCCGGTATCGCCTCCAGCCCGGCGCGCCGGGCCCGTTCCTGCTCGCCGCCCACGATGAGCGGCTCGAACCGGCTGCCGCGCCGGACGACGAGTGCGCCCGCACCGGGGAGGCCCCCGATCTTGTGGCCGCTGAGGCTCACGAGGTCGGCCCCCAGATCGCCCAGGTTCATGGGCAGACGGCCGCACGCGGCCGCTGCGTCGACGTGCACGAGGACACCGGCGGCCCGGCAGAGATGGACGATCTCGCGTACCGGTTGGACCGTTCCCACCTCGTGGTTGGCCCACTGGCAGTGCACCAGCGCGGGGCGCGCCCTGTCCCGAGCGGCCAGGCGTCGCTCAAGGGCGTCGTGGTCGATCCGCGCCGTGCCGTCGACGGGAATGGTCTCGGTCGGTGCCAGGCGAGTGGACGACTGGCGCACGGCGGAGTGCTCCACATCGGCGAAGAGCACCGGCGCACCGGGGCTTTGGCGGGTCGCCCCCCACACGGCGGCGTTTATGGCCTCAGTGCCCCCGGAGGTGAAGACGATCTCGCGAGGTGTGACGTAGACCAACGCCGCCACCTGCCGGCGCGCCTCTTCGAGCAGGTCCCGCACGACCCGGCCCTCCTCGTGCAGTCGGCCCGGGTCGGCAGCCGGCGCGGCCGTCCACGACAGCACGGCGGCCAGCGCCTCGGGACGCGGCGGGGTCGTGCTGGCGTGATCGAGGTAGGCACGCTTCACGGCGGGCGCTCAGGCAGAGGCGGTGCATGCAGCGTCGCCCCGCGCCCGCGAGGAGAGTATGACCGGGAGCGCGTGCTCAGATGCCCTTCCGCAGAGCCCCGACAAGAGCCCGGTCACCATGCCCCGGTCGACGGCACACAACACGGGGTTCGTGGTGCTGGCGTTGCCGAACGGGCACTGCTCGGCCACCACGGCTGTGGTGTCGCCCCGGTCCTCGGCGTGTGCGGCGAACCCGTGGGCGGTCAGGGTGTCGGCCACCACGTGCATGGCCGCCCGGATGGTGCGTTGCCCTTCGGTCGGTGTCATCCGCGAGGCCAGCGAGAGCCCGTACTGCTCGCCCACGTGCGCCGCCATCTTCTCGGCCTCCTCCAGACCCAAGCGCTGCATGGCCTCGGCGAGGAGCCGCATGAGGAGGTCGTCTCGCCGCTGCATGAGCCCGATCGTCAGCTCCTCCTCGACGCAGAAGAATTGCTTGGCGGGCCGTCCGGCGCCGGGCGCTTTGCGGGCCGTCTCGACACGCAGGTACCCCCCGTCCACCAGACGTTGCAGGTGGTGCCGGGCCACGTTGGGGTGGAGGGAGAAGGTGGAGGCCACTTCGGTCGCCGTCACGCCCGGCGTGGTGCGGACATGGAGGAAGATGTCGCGGCGGGTCGGATCTCCGAAGGCGGCCGAAACGGCTGCCACCGTGGCCGCGAACCGACCATCGTCCGAGTCGTCGCCCGCCAGCGCGTCGGGCACTGCTAGTGCCGCTGCGATCGGGGCCGATGTCACGATGGGTAGTCTACCGGAGGATCGGCCCTCTTCAGCTGGGGTGATGCGCCGGCTCGGTAGAGTCCCGCGCCGGGTCGGTCCAGGCACCAACCGAGGACGAGGGAGTGCATGGCCATCGATCAATCGCAGCTCACGACGGCTCTCAATGCGATCGTGGAACCCGAGCTCGGGTTGCCGTTGGGCACCATCGGGCTGTTGCGGGAGGTGAAGGCGCGTCGCAGCCGGGCGCGGATTGAGCTGGCCCTCCCCGTGGCCGCATGGCCGGGCTCCGATGCGTTGGCCGACGAGGTGCACCGCGTGGCCCGGACCGTCCCGGGTGTCGAGGAGATCGAGTTCGATCTGACGGTGATGCACGACGCCGAGCGCGCCGCGTTGCGGGTGACACTGCGACGGGACATGTTCGGCGTGACGGAGGCGGATGAGCCCGATGACGGCTCATCCGCCGGGGGCGAAGCCGGCGGTCACGGTCACGGTCACGGCCACGAAGCACCGACGCCCGTGTTCTTGCAGCCCGACTCGACCACGCGCGTCATCGGCGTGTCGTCGGGGAAGGGGGGCGTCGGCAAGTCGACGGTGACGGTCAACCTGGCCGTGGCGTTGGCCCTGGCGGGCCACAGCGTGGGTCTGCTCGATGCCGACGTCTATGGCTTCTCGGTGCCCAAGATGCTCGGGACCGACCACGACCCGATCATCCTCGGCGACGTGGTCATCCCCACCTCCGCCCACGGGGTCCGGTGCCTGTCCATGGGGTACTTCGTGCCGGACGACCAGCCGGTCATCTGGCGGGGCCCGATGCTCCACAAGGCCATTCAGCAGTTCCTGACCGACGCCTACTGGGGCCGGCCCGACTTCTTGCTCGTCGACATGCCCCCCGGTACCGGCGACGTGGCGCTCACGCTGGCCGAGGTGATGCCCCGGGCGGAGATCATCGTGGTGACCACCCCGCAGCCGGCGGCGCAGCGGGTGGCCCAACGCTCGGCGTTCGCCGCCCGCCGGCTCAAGCTCTCGGTGCGCGGTGTGGTCGAGAACATGAGCTGGTTCACCGGTGACGACGGCAGGCGCTACGAGCTGTTCGGCGCCGGTGGGGGCGACACGCTGGCCGCAGATCTCGGGATCCCCCTCCTCGGCAAGGTTCCCCTGGTAGCAGCCGTTCGCCAGGGTGGTGACGAGGGTCGACCCATCGTGGTGGTCGAGCCGCAGGGCGAGACCGCACAGGCGTTCACCTCCATCGCCCGGCGCTTGGCCTCCCTCGGACCTGCGCGGGTCTACCGCAAGGAGCTCACCTTGAAGTAGGCGGCCCGATCGGCGGGGTGCGAAGTGCGACGCTGCACTCAGGAGCCCACCCCCGCCGGGAGCTTCTCGGGATCCCACCCGAGGAGGGCAACGGCCTGGCGGAAGGCGAAGCGGTCGGTCATGCCCGCCACATAGGTGACCGCAGCCTCTATCGCCAGCTCGCTGCCGGCGAGGATGTCACGGTACGCACTGGCACCGGTCTCGGCGATCAGGTGCGGGCGGTCGGAGAAGTGCTCGACCAGCGCCCGCAGCACGCGCACCACCGCTTCGCCCTGGCGCAGCGAGGCGTCGCGCAGGTAGATCCGCTCGTAGTTGCACGAGCGGAAGGAGGAGAGGGCCTCTGCCTCCTCTTCCTCCATTCCGACCTGGCCGCTGCGGAGCGTCGCGGCGACGACGCCGCGGATGAACGCCGCCAGCTGGGTACCGCGCTTTTCCCCACAGAGGTCGCGCACGTTGGTGGGCAGCTGGTGGGGGGACACGATCCCGGTCAGCACGGCATCCTCCCAGTCGTGGCAGACGTAGGCCACCCGATCGGCCCAGCTGACCACTTCGCCCTCGGGGGTGCCCGGCGCCGGACGGGACCAACTGTGGTTGGCGATACCGTCGATCGTCTCGGCACAGAGGTTGAGGGGAGCCAGCGAGACGTGCGCCCCCCACGGCGCATGGTCGAAGCCGCCGGGGAGGTACGGGTCGAGGGCGTCCTCGCTGGCGTGGCCACCCGGGCCGTGGCCGCAGTCGTGGCCCAGGGCGATCGCTTCGGTCAGGGCCACGTTGAGCCGGCACGCCCGGGCCATCGCCGTGGCCACCTGGGCCACCTCGAGCGCGTGGGTGAGCCGGGTGCGCTGATGATCCTGGGGGAACACGAACACCTGGGTCTTCCCGGCGAGGCGGCGGAAGGAGGTGGCGTGCAGTATCCGATCCCTGTCCCGCTCGAAGCAGGTGCGCCACTCGTCGGGCTCCTCGGCCCGCGCCCGGCTACCGGCTCGCCACGCTCGGGTGGCACCCGGTGCGAGCAGGGCGTCCTCCTGCGCCTCGCGGGCCACCCGGTGGAGAGGCTCCGGCTGTTGACCGCGAGCGGGAGCGGCTTCGCCCGTCCGGTCGATCCGCGCCGCGGAGTCGGCGTGCGCCAGGCGGACGGGGCCCGAGTAGCCGGACATGGTCGACGCCCAGCGCAGGCTGCGGGGCGACTCCTTTTCCGGCCGGACACGGCCGGTGTCGGTTTCGACCGGTCCCCGGCCGGTTTCGGCGGGGGCGAGACCCGCGGCGTCACTGTCCATGTCGTGCATTCTGCCCCGTCGCTGTAACGTCCAAGTGCCCGCAGGTCCCAGCCGGGACCACCGAGAGGAGCCAGATCAGGTGGACGTTCGTATCGGAATCATCCAGACCCCGAGGGAGCTGGAGGTGGAGCTGAAGGACGACGAAGACCGCGACAAGGTGGTGGCCGACATAGAGAAGCTGCTCAAGTCGGGTGACGGCGTCCTGTGGCTCACCGATCGCAAGGGGCGCAAGGTAGGCGTCCCGGTGGTCAAGGTGGCCTACGTCGAGGTCGGGGCGCCGACGGCCGAGCGGCGCGTTGGCTTCGGGGCGCCCTGACGGCGATGCCCGGGCAGGTGGACCGTGTGCCCGGCCGCTCCTGATCTCCTTCAGCTGAGCCTGGTCTTCGTCACCGGCAAGGGCGGGGTGGGCAAGACAACGGTCGCCGCCGCCCTGGCCCAGCTGGGGGCCGAGCACGGCAAGCACGTCTTGGCCTGTGAGGTCGACGCCAAGGGCGATCTGGCCGGTCTCTTCGAGGCGGCGCCCACCGAGTTCGTCCCACGGGAGATAGCTCCGGGGATCTCGTCCATGTCGATGGACACCGAGGCGTCGCTGCGGGAGTACCTCAAGCTGCACCTGCGCATACCGGTCGTGGGGCGGATCGGACCGCTGGCCAAGGCGTTCGACTTCGTAGCCACGGCGGCACCGGGGGTCAGGGAGATCCTGACCGTCGGCAAGCTCTGCTACGAGGTGCGAGAGCGCCACTACGACCTCGTCGTGGTGGATGCGCCGGCCAGCGGGCACATCGTCGGACAGCTGGCGGCGCCCCAGGCCATCAACGACCTCGTCAAGGTGGGTCTGATCCGGAGCCAGACCGACTGGATGCTCGACATACTCTCCGATGCACGCCAGACGGGCTTGGTGGCCGTGACCACGCCCGAGGAGATGCCGGTGAACGAGACCCTCGAGCTGACGGCGAGGGTGAAGGAGGAGACCACGGTGCAGATGTCCGCCGTCGTCGTCAACCGGGTGCTGCCCGAGCTCTTCGGCCAACGAGAGGAAGAGGTGTTCGAGCAGCTGCGGGAGCCGGCGGCCGTGTCCGTGCTGTCGGAGCGGGCCGGGGGCTCGGTGGCCCCGGTGCTCGAGGCGGCCCGCCTCGCCGTGACGCTGCGCCGGACGGGGGCCGGTCATCTCCAGCGGCTCCAGGCCGGCCTTCCGCCGACCCTGCCGGTCCTGTTGCTGCCCGAGCTCTTCACCCGCACCCACGGTCTGCGCACCACCCACCAGATGGCACAGGCTCTGGGCGAGGAGCTGGGGTACTGATGACCTCCCAACGGGCGGCCGACGCGCCGCAGACGATCTCCCGCCTGCTCTCGGCGAAGGAGATCGTCATCGCCTGCGGACCGGGGGGGGTGGGCAAGACCACCACGGCGGCGGCGATCGGCGCCATGGCGGCCGCCGAGCACGGGGGCCGGGTCCTGGTGCTCACGGTCGATCCGGCACGGCGGCTGGCCGATGCCCTCGGGTTGAAGGCGATCGGCAACCAGGAGGTGCGCATCTCCGACGAGGTGTTCCGGCAGGCCGGCGTGGCGCCCCGCGGCGAGCTGTGGGCGGCCATGCTCGACTCGAAGCAGAGCTGGGACGACCTCGTGCGCCTCCACGCCCCGGACCACGTCACTCGGGAGAAGATCCTGGCCAACCCGCTGTACCAGAACATCTCGGGACGGTTCGTGCAGTCCCACGACTACATCGCCATGGAGCGCCTCTACGAGCTCCACTCGGAGGGCACGTACGACCTCATCGTGGTCGACACCCCACCGACCCGCAACGCCTTGGACTTCCTCGATGCGCCGCAGCGCCTAGCCGACTTCTTCTCCTCCCGCCTGTTGCGCTGGCTCATCGCCCCGTACCGGTCTCGCCTGGTGAACGCCGCCACGAGACCCTTCTACACCGTGGCGGACCGGATCCTCGGAACCCAGTTCCTGGCGGACATCTCGGAGTTCTTCATTCTCTTCCAGTCCATGTACGACGGATTCGTGAAACGGTCGGAGGCCGTGACCCGGCTGTTGTCCGATCGGCGGACGACCTTCATGGTGGTCTCCACCCTGGAGGCCACCCCACTGCGCGAAGCCGAGTTTTTCTCCGCCGAGCTGCGGGCCCGCCGGCTGCATCTGGGCGCCATCATCTTGAACAAGGTCCTGCCCGACTACCTGCGGGATTCGGCGACGGCGCGGCTGGCCCAGCACATGGCCGATCGGTTCGACACCCTGGGCGAGGGACTGACCGACGATCCCCCGGTGGCGGCACGCGTCCTGACCGAGGTGGCCGAGAGCTTCCTGCACTTCGGGATCGTGGCGCGTCGGGAGGCCGAACAGCAGAGCGAGCTCCAGGGCGCGCCGGACATTCTGGTCACCGTGCCGTTCTTCGACGCCGACATCTTCGACATGGAGGGTCTGGTCCGCCTGGGCCAACAGGTCTGGGACTGAGGCCCGGCGCCTACCATGCAGGCCATGGACCCGCTCATTCTTCCCGACGCGTTGGCCTACGCAGAGGCCCACACGACCGCCCCCCCGTCGCACCTGGCCGCGGTCTACGAGTCGACCCGGAACGACTTTCCCATGTGGGGGATGATGGTGGGTCGCCAGGAGGGCCGGTTCCTCGAGCTCCTCGTCTTCTCCGCCCAGGCCACCCGCGTGCTCGAGATCGGCACCTTCACCGGGTACTCCTCCATCGCCATGGCGGCCGGCCTCCCCGAGGGGGGGTCCATCGTCTCGCTCGAGGTCGATCCGCACCACGCGGTCACGGCCCGGGGCAACATCGCGGCGGCAGGGTTGGAGGGTCGGATTAGCGTGATCGAAGGGCCGGCCCTCGAGTCGCTGGGCGGCCTCGACGGTCCCTATGACCTCGTCTTCATTGACGCCGACAAGCAGGGTTACGACGCCTACTTCGAGGCGGTCCTGCCCAAGCTGGCGCCCCACGGTTTGATCGTGGCCGACAACACGCTGTTCTCCGGCGGTGTGCTCGACGGGGCCACCGACCGCAGCGAGGCGGCCGCGGCGTTGCGCGCCTTCAACGACAAGCTGGTGCAGGACCCCCGCGTGGTCTGCGTGCTGACGACGATCCGAGACGGTGTGACGCTCATCCGCCGGGCCGGCTGAGGCTCGAACAGGTATCCGTGCTCGACTACCACCTCCACCTCTGGCCGCACTCGCAGAGCGAGACCCCGCTGCGGCTCGAACAGCTGGCGGCGTACTGCGAGCGAGCCCAGTCGGTCGGTGTGGAGGAACTGGCCCTCACCGAGCACCTCTTCCGTTTCCGCCAGGCGGCGGACCTTCTCGGCGGCTTCTGGGTCGACGACCGGGTGCCGCCCGCGCTGCAGGCGTCCATGGCCGACTACTGGTCGTTCCACGCCACCGCCGATCTGGACGACTATGTGCGGTGCGCCGAGGAGGCGAAGGACGCCGGACTGCCCGTGGTGATCGGGATGGAGGTCGACTACTACCCCGGTCGCATGGACGAGGTGAGCTCGCTCTTGGCCGGCTACCCCTTCGACGTCCTACTGGGATCCGTTCACTGGCTGGGGGCGTGGCGCTTCGACGACCTCGATGTCCCGCTCCACATGGACGAGTGGTCGATCCGCCAGGTGGACGCCTGCTGGGAGCGGTACACCTGCGCGTTGGAGGAGTTGGCTGCGTCGGGTGCCTGCGACGTGCTGGCCCACCCCGACCTGATAAAGGTGGCCGGCCACGTCCCCGACGCCCCGGCGGAGTGGTGGGACCGCATGGCCGAGGCGGCGGCATCCTCGGGCATGGCGGCGGAGCTCTCCTCGGCCGGATGGCGCAAGCCGGTCCGCGAGCAGTATCCCGCCCTCCCGCTCCTGCAGCGGTTCGCCGACCGCGGGGTCCCTTTCACGACGGCCTCGGACGCGCATCGGCTGGAGCACGTGGCCGACGGCGCCAGCGGGCTCCGCTCCTTGTTGGATGCGGTCGGAGTCGACTCCTTGCGTGGCTACCGGGGGCGCATGCCCCACACCGTCGACGTGGGGCATCCGCCCGCTCCGCCCGCTCCGGCCGCTCCGGCCGGGGAGGTCTAGGCGTGCCCACCCCGGCCGAGCTCGCCCAGTCCCACACGGCGCTCAAGCCCGAGGAACTCGATCACCTCCAGCGCCTGCTCGGGAGCTGGAGCGTCCTCGCCGATCTCTCCTTCTCCGACCTGCTCCTGGTGGTCCCGGTGGCCGCCGGCCCGGGGCTGCCGGCGCCCGAGGACCCCGAGCTGGTCGTCCTCGGCCAGATGCGCCCGAACAACCGACCGACCCTGGTCGATCAGGACCTCGTCGGGCAGACGATCAACGAGACCCAGTGGGCGCTCGCCGCCAGCTGCCTGCACAGCGGCGAGATCGTGCGGGGCAGCATCCACCACCCGATCCTCGGCGAGCAGGTGCCGGTGGAGAACGTCCCGGTCCGCTTCGGGAACGTGGTGATCGCCGTGCTGCTGCGGGTGTCGCTGGCGCCGCTCAAGGGGCCCACGAGCATGTACGAGCGGACCTATCTCGACGTGTTCGAGCGTCTGGCCGACATGGTGGCCCAGTCCGCTTTCCCCTACCCCGATGAGGACGTCGGTACCGAAGAGGCGCCCCGGGTCGGTGACGGCGTAGTGGTGGTCGACGCCGACGGGCGGGTGGAGTTCGCTTCGCCCAACGCCCTGAACGCCTTCCACCGCATGGGGATCTACGCACCTCCCGAGGGCCGGCGCCTGGGCGACCTCGACATTGAGGAGTCGGCGATCGAGTGGGCCCTGGCGAACGGCCGCCCGGTCGTCGAGGAGGTGGAACGGCGACCCGACGTGATCGTCCTCCTGCACTGCATCCCGCTGCTGTCCCACGGCGTGGTCACCGGAGCGATGATCCTCCTGCGCGACGTGACCGACGTGCGGCGGCTGGACCGGCTCCTGCTCTCCAAGGACGCCGCTATTCGCGAGGTGCACCATCGCGTCAAGAACAATTTGCAGACGATTTCGTCGCTCTTGAACCTCCAGGCTCGCCGGGTGGGCGACCGGGCCGCCCGCGTCGCCCTCCACGAGGCCGAGCGACGGGTACGGTCGATCTCCTTGGTGCACGAGATCCTCTCCCGCGACCCGAGCGACCAGGTCCCCTTCGCGGAGATCGTGGTCTCCCTGATCCAGATGGCCGAGGACTCGGTGGTCTCCTCACAGCCCATCGTGATCACGACCGACGGCGACCTCGGTGAGGTGACGGCCGATGTGGCCACGCCGCTGGCGGTCACCCTGGCCGAGCTCCTGCAAAACGCGGTGGAGCATGCCTTCGATCCCGCCTCGGGCGGTCAGGACGGTTCGGCCGACCCGGTGGGAGGCGGTGACGGTGACGGCGAGGGCGACGGTGCGCCGGTCGGGCACGTCGAGGTGGCCCTCACCAACGACGGGGGCGAGCTCACGGTGGAGGTCCGGGACGACGGGTGCGGACTCCCCGAGGGGTTCGACATAGAGAAGACCACCAGCCTCGGCCTCTCCATCGTGCGCGATCTGGTGGCCAGCCAACTGGAGGGCAGGATCTCCATGGAGGCGATCCCCGAGACCCAGGGCGGCGGGACCCGCGCGGTGATCACGGTCCCGGTGCGAGCCCCCCGCTAGCCCCGAAGGCGGATCAGAACGTGCGCTGCGATCGGCGGGCGGCCAGCCACGCCTTGCGCAGCTTGCGACGCTCCTCCTCCGAGGTGCCGCCCCAGACGCCGGACTCCTGGTTGGTGGCCAGTGCGAAGTCGAGGCACGGCTCTATCGCCTCGCACGAGCGGCACACACCCTTGGCGGCATCGATCTGGTCGACGGCCGCGCCCGTGGTACCAACCGGGAAGAACAGATCGGGTTCGGTGTTCCGGCATGCTGCCGCACGACGCCAGTCGTCGGCGTCCCAGTCGACGGTCCGGTTCCACATGAGAGCCATTGGGAGAGCCTCCACCCACGCGGTTGTGATCCTTTTCACATGATCGAACCCAGATTGGTATCCGTCAAAGAGAAGGGATTGACGAGAAGAGGGTAATGGCTTGCCGCGCCACTGGCAAGCAGTTTGGTGAAATTTTCGAACGGGAGCGCAAAGATGCGTGTCATACAGGGGAGAGAATCGGCGGCGACGGCAGTGTTCGCCCATCGCGGCTGCACCGTCGGGTACGACGAGAACACGCTGGAGGCCTTTGCCGAGGCCAAGCGGCTGGGTGCCGATGGTGTCGAGCTCGATGTGCGGCTGACGGCCGACGGGGCCCTGGCGGTCCACCATGATCCCGTGATTCAGGGGCTCGGTCCGGTGGCCGAGCTCACTGTGACCGACCTCCCGTCCAACGTTCCCCTGCTGGCCGAGGCGCTGGCGGTCTGTGATGGCCTGGAGGTGGACGTCGAGATCAAGAACGATCCGGCACAACCGGGGTATGACCCGGGCGAGTCGGTGGCCGCGCTCACGGCGGCCGTCATCGCCGAGGCCGGCTGGACCGAGCGGGTGATCGTCTCATCGTTCCAGGCCAGCACGTTGCGAGCGGCGCAGGTGGCCGACGGCGGGCTGCGGCTGGGGGCCCTGTGGCCGGTCTTCACCGACGCCGATGCCGCCTTGGCCCTGGCCGTCGAGGAAGGGTGGCACGCCGTCCACCCGTTTGTCACCGCCGTCGGCCCCGCTCTGGTCGAGCGGGCCCACGGGGCCGGCCTGGCGGTCAACGTCTGGACGGTCAACTCCCCCCAGGACCTCGCCGCCCTCGTGCAGCTCGGGGTGGACGGCGTCATCACGGATCTGCTGGCCGAGGCCCTGTCCATCGCCCGTGCGGGTGGGGGTGGGGGGTGAGTGGCGGTGACCCGGCCGGTGTCCGAATGGCGGGAGGGCGCTCTGTTCGTCAAAGATGAACGGCCATGAACGTCGTTGTCTGTGTGAAACAGATCCCCGATCCGGCAGCTCCCGCCGCCCTCGATCCCGTGACCAAGACCCTCGTCCGCACCGGAAAGCTGATCATGGACGACTCCGACAACTACGGAGTCGAGATGGCCTTGCAGCTCGCGAGTGGCGAAGGGGACGAGGTCACCCTGGTGTCCATGGCTCCCGGCGGTGAGACGTCGGGCCTGCGCACCGGCCTGGCCATGGGGGCGGCGAGGGCCATCCTGATCAGCGACGACGCCTTGGCGGGGAGTGACGCGTTGGGCACGGCCAAGGTGCTGGCGGCCGCCATCACCCGGGCCAATCCCGACCTGATCGTCATGGCCACCGAGTCGACCGACGGCTACACCGGCACCCTTCCGGTCCAGGTGGCCGAGTTGCTCGGCCTTCCCTCGGTGACCTTCGCCAAGGCCATCGCCATCGACGGCGGCTCGGTCAAGGTGGAACGCCAGACCGAGTCGGGCTTCGACGAGGTGGTGTGCCCCATGCCGGCCGTGGTCACGGTGACCGCCGGTGTGGTCGAGCCCCGGTATCCCTCCTTCAAGGGCATCATGGCGGCCAAGTCCAAGCCAGTCGACAACCTGACCGTGGCCGACCTCGGCATCGACGCATCACAGGTGGGCACTGCGGGCAGCGGCCAGGAGATCACCGACGTCTCCGAGGCCGAGTCGCGGGGTTCGGGTGAGATCGTGGTGGACGAGGGCGACGGTGCGCAGCGCGTCGTCGCCTTCCTCGAGCAGCTGAAGGTGATCTGAGATGGCGATCGACAAGGTGTGGGTGCTGGCCGAAGCGGGCGACTCGGGCCCGACGCCGATCACCCTCGAGCTGTTGTCCGAGGCCCGGTCGGTCGCCGGGACGGTCGAGGCGGTGGCCTGGGGGTCCACCACCGCCTCCCTCGCCGCGGCGTTGGGCGAGTACGGTGCCACCACCGTCTATGACGTGGGCGACCTGGGCGGCGCCCTCCCCGGCGCCCCGGTGGCCCGGGCGATGGCCTCGCTGATCGAGGGCGGGAACGGCCCCGATGCCATCTTGATACCCGCCACCTACGACGGGCGTGACGTGGCGGGTCGGCTCTCGGCGAAGCTCGATCGTCCCGTGTTGACCAACGTAACCGGTCTCGTCGCCTCCGACGGCGGACTCTTGAGCCAGCACCCGGTGTTCGGCGGGAGCCACATCGTCACGGCGCGCTTCACCGGTCCGGGCCCCGCGATCTTCGTGATCAGGGCCAAGTCCTTCGTGGCCGAGCCCGCCGGCGGTTCGGCGGCCGCGGTGGTGGACGCCCCGGCCCCCGAGATCGGTGCCGCCAACGGGGCCAAGATCGTGGAGCGCCATGTGGAGGAGCGCAGCGGCCCCAAGCTGGACGAGGCCGCCGTGGTCGTATCGGGTGGTCGGGGGCTGGGCGACGCGGCCAACTATGCGCTCATTGAGGAGCTGGCCAAGCTGCTCCACGGTGCGGCGGGTGCCAGCCGCGCCATCGTCGACGCCGGTTGGGTGCCGTACTCGCACCAGGTGGGGCAGACGGGTAAGACGGTGAAGCCGACGGTCTACGTGGCCTGCGGGATATCGGGGGCGACACAGCATCTGGTGGGCATGAAGGGCTCCAAGAACATCGTCGCCATCAACAAGGACCGGGACGCGCCGATCTTCTCCGTGGCCGACCTGGGTATCGTGGGCGACGTTCACAAGGTCCTCCCGGCGTTGATTGAGGCGCTCAAAGCCAAGAGCTGAGCGGCGGCGCCTACCGCTCCGTGGCCTCGTGCCGCGGCGGCGCCTCTCCGGGGGCCGTAGTGGCTCGGGGCGGCCCGGCCGCGCCTCGGGGCGGCGATACATTCGGCGCAGCCAACTGATCGGGCCGCATGCTCTTCCCCACCTTCGACTTCGCCATCTTCTTCGCCATCGCCTTCACGGTGAATTGGCTGCTCAACCCCTATCCGGGGCCGTGGAAGCTGTCGATGATCGCCCTCAGCTACTTCTTCTACGGCTGGGTGGGTTGGAGCTACTGCCTGCTGCTGGTGGCGACCACCGTGGTCGCCTTCATCGGGGGTGTCATGGTGTCCTCGGCGGCGAGCGAGCGCCGCCGGCGGGTGGCCATGGGACTGTCCTGTGCCGGGCTGCTGGGCCTGCTCGGCTGGTTCAAGTACTACGGCTTCGTGTCGGTCAACCTCGACAATCTCACCCATGTCCTGGGGCTCGGTCGGGCCGTGCCCCTCCTGCAGGTGGCGCTCCCTATCGCCATCTCCTTCTACACCTTCATGGCGCTGAGCTATGTGATCGACATCTACCGCCGTCAGCTGGAGCCGGCCCGCCCGCTCGACCTGGCGCTCTACCTGTCGTTCTTTCCCCACCTGCTGGCCGGACCGATCGTGCGCGGGAACGAACTCCTGCCGCAGCTGCGCCGCCGGCGCGAGGCCTCCGCCGTCGACTACTCGCGCGCCCTGTGGCTGATCTTGGCCGGTCTCTTCAAGAAGGTGGTCATCTCCTCCTACGTCTCGAGCGCCATCGTCCAACCGGTGTTCACCGCGCCGGCGCAGCACTCGGCGCCCGAGGCCATCTTCGCCGCGTGGGGCTACGCCGTGCAGATCTACTGCGACTTCAGCGGGTACACCGACATCGCCATCGGGCTGGCCCTCCTCTTGGGGATCCGGTTCCCGGAGAACTTCAATGCGCCCTACACGGCGCGCAACCTGCAGGACTTCTGGCGACGCTGGCACATGACCCTCTCGCGGTGGCTGCGCGACTACCTCTACATACCGCTCGGCGGCAACAGCGGGTCGGAGGCGCAGACGGTCCGCAACATCATGATCACCATGGTGCTGGGCGGCCTGTGGCACGGCGCGGCGTGGACCTTCGTGTTCTGGGGGGCGTTGCAGGGCGCCGGTCAGTCCTTCGGGCACGTGCGCCGCCTGGCCCGGGCGCGGCGGGGGTTGCCCGCGGTGGCCGACGGGCCGGTGCGGATCTGGGTGCAGCGGTTCCTGACCTTTCAGTTCGTCTGTCTCGGGTGGGTGTTCTTCAACGCCAGCGGGCTCTCCAACGCCTTCGCCGTGCTGGGCCGTCTCGTCTGGGGATGGGGACAGCCCTCGCCCTTGGTCACGCCCCTCCTGGTGCTGGTCGTGGCCGGGACGATCGTCTCCCAGCTGGTGCCGTCGGCGAGGGTGGAGCGCCTGCAGGCGCTCTTCTCGCGCCAGCGCTCCGCCGTGCAGGTCGGCGTGCTCTCGTTGGCATTGCTCGGTATCACCACGTTCGGGCCCGTCGGCGTGGCCCCCTTCATCTACTACCGCTTCTGATGGTGGACGAGAGTACGCCGGCGGCACCGTCCACCAGCGAGGCCCCCGCCGTGGCCCGGCGCACGGCCTCCTGGACGCGGGTGCTCAAGATCTGCGTGGCGGCCTTCCTCCTGTGGCTTCTCCTCTTCGCCCCCACCCTGCAGCACAATGCGCAGGTCTCACCGGTGGGCGTCCGCCGCACCGTCGCCCTCGACCTCCTCGGCCCGCTGGCCGCCACCAGCCGGGCCTTGCAGCTCTCCCACATCGTCTCGCTCACCGACGAGGCCACCGGGCGGACCGGCAACCAACCGGGGAACGGTTCGGCGCTCACCGTGATCGGCCCCCACGGCCACCACTCGAGCGTGACGCCCAAGCCACCCGACAAGGTCGGCCATCAGGGAGCGACCCCCACCACCCTCCCCGACGCCACCCACCCGACCGCCGCCGATCCGTTGCGGGTCCTCATCGTAGGGGACTCGCTCGGCATCGACATGGGGGGCCCGCTCCAGAACGACCTGGCCAACACCGGAGTGGTCCAGGCCACGCTCGACGCCCGGGAGAGCACGGGGCTCACCCGTCCCGACTACTTCAACTGGCCGGCGGAGCTGCAGTCCGACCTGGTCACGGTGCGACCCCAGGTGGTGGTCATCATGATGGGTGCCAACGACGCCCAGGACTTCCCCGGCCCCCCCGACGTCCCCTTCACCTCACCGCAGTGGAACGTGATGTACGCCCAGCGGGTGTCCGAGTTCATGAGCCTGGCCGGGAGCGACGGGGCCACCGTGATCTGGGTCGGTATGCCGCCCATGCAGAGCCCGCAGCTGTCGGCCGAGATGTCCGACGTCAACGCGGTCGATCAACAGCAGGCGGTGCAGCGGAAGCCTCCGGTCGACTTCATCAGCAGCTGGACACTGCTCGGCACCCCCCAGGGCAAGTACACCGCCTTCATCACCAACGCCTCGGGCTCCGTGCTCGACGTCCGCACGCCCGACGGCATACACCTGACCCCCGACGGGGGAGAGGTCCTCTCGCAGGCGGTGTTGAGCTATCTGCGCGGGCCGCTCCACTTCGAACTCCCCTGAGGCGTCCGCCGCCCGCTAGACGAGGGGCCACGGATAGGGGGGCCACCCCCCGTCGTCGACCAGCTCGGGCAGCGCCCCGAGTTGGAGGAGCGAGGCCGCTCGGGCGCGGAGCGCGGCCACCTCCCGGGCGCTGAGCAGCTCACACATCCTCGCCGACGGTCCCTCCCGGACGAAGCGCTCCAGCGCCGCCGTGTCGTCGGGGGACAGCGGCGCCCCACCGAAGTCCCAGATCACCGTGCGCAGCTTGTCCTGCTCGTTGAAGCACAGGCCGTTGTCGATGGCCCAGAGACGGTCCTCGGCCAAGAGCACGTGCCCGCTCTTGCGGTCGGCGTTGTTGGCCAGTATGTCGAAGGCACACACGCGCATCAGGGTCTGGTGCCAGCGCTCCTCCTCGCGCAGGGTGAAGTAGTGAGAGGTCCCGTCCTCGTCGACGTAGCGCTGCACCGATCCCACCCCGAACGGCCCGTCGGCTCGCTCGACGGTCTCGGGCACCAGACCCCAGCCGAGGGTCTCCGACAGGACGTAGGCCGCCACCTCGCGGCGGAAGAGCCCACCGGGGAAGTCCCACAGCGGGCGCTCGCCGCGGGACGGCTTGTAGACGGCGAGCAGCTCCTCATCGCCCAATC
The DNA here is from genome assembly GCA_963779735.1 of uncultured Acidimicrobiaceae bacterium. Classification (GTDB taxonomy): domain Bacteria; phylum Actinomycetota; class Acidimicrobiia; order Acidimicrobiales; family RAAP-2; genus Bog-473. Next base: position 523,321 of record CAVZZJ010000002.1, on the reverse strand, counting down.
GGCAGGACACCAGCAGCGTGGCGTTGGAGCTGCCCGCTATCCTCCCGTGCACCTCCATCTCACCGTCGGTGAGGACGCGCGCGCGACGCTTGCCCCTGCCACCCCGGCTCAGGCCACCGGTGGGCGGTGGCCGTTCGTGCGGGGGCAGTCGTGACCGGAAGGGTCGAGCGGGAACCCGCAGAGCGGACAGGGGGGCCGCCCCGCCTCGACCAGGCGAGTGGCATGAATGGCGAAGGCAGCTGCCTGTTCGCGGGTGAGGGCGATGCGGAGCACGTGGCCGCGCTCCTCCTCGTCCTCCTCGTCGTGAAGCTCCTCGAGCACGACCACGACGCGGTCGATCTCCTCGTCGTAGGAGACTCCGATCGTCCCGACCACCCACTCGGGATCCTCGGCGCCGTCGAAGCTCAGATCCTCGGGCAGGTGATCGGGGCGGCCCAGCTCCTTGACGATGCGGCCCAGGTAGCTGGCCAGGACGGCCACCTGTTGCTTCTCGACCTTGACCGTGGTCTCGGCGACTCCCTGCCGGCAGTAGAAGAGAAAGAGGCGATGTCCGACCTCGCCGATGACCCCGACCGTGCAGTGATCGGGTGCGCCGTAGTCCGCCTCGTCGGTCACGACCGGACCAGCTCGCCCAGGGAGGCGGTCGAGTTCACGCACAGGATGGCCGGACCCCCCACGGTGAAGAGCAGGGCGGAGACGGAGCACGGCGAGACCACGAGTCGCTGCATGAGGTCGAGGGGGACGCCCGCCGCCGTGGCCACGACCGCCTTTATCGGATCGGCGTGCGACACGGCGACAATGGTCTCACCCGGGTGGTCCGCCACCAGCCCCAGCACGGCGGCCAGGCTGCGGGTGGACATTTCGGCGAAGGACTCGCCGCCGGGGAACCGGAAGCCGCTGGGCCAGCGCTGGACGGTCGACCACTCCTTCCTCTTGGACAACCGGGCCAACGACCTCTCCGTCCAGTCGCCCACGTCGGCCTCGAGCAGCCCGCGCTCGGTTCGGACCCTGAGGCCTAGCGCCGCCGCTATGGGCGCGGCGGTCTCCCGTGTCCGTTCGAGCGGCGAGGCGTAGACGGCCGTCGGGGGCGTCGCCATGGCGGCGATCCGTTCGGCCACCACGGCGGCCTGCGAGCGGCCCTTGGGCGCCAGATGGAGTCCGGCGGCGCGCCCGGGCAGCGTCTTGCCGGTGGTGGGCGTCGCCCCGTGACGGACGAGCAGGACCAGGGTCGGAGCAGGAGCTTTGCCGGAGGGCGACGGTCGGGCGGAGATGGGCACGAGTGCCCATCGTATGCTCTGCGCCGTGGTACCGAGCCGGGCCAGAGCGGAGCTGCTCGACGCGGTCCGCCAAGAGGTGGTGAGGTGCCGCCTCTGCCCGCGGCTGGTGCGGTGGCGCGAGCAGGTCGCCGCCAAGCCCCGGGCGTCGTTCGCCGGCCAGTCCTACTGGGCACGCCCCGTGCCGGGCTTCGGCGATGCCGCGGCCCAGGTGGCCGTCGTCGGCCTGGCACCGGCGGCTCACGGGGCGAACCGGACGGGGCGCATGTTCACCGGCGACCGATCCGGGGACTGGCTCTTCTCGGCGTTGCACCGAGCCGGGTACGCCTCCCAAGCGACCAGCACGCAACGGGACGACGGCCTGATCCTGCGCGGCGCGTACGTCACGGCGGCGGTGCGCTGCGCCCCGCCGGCCAACCGACCCGAGCCGGACGAACGAGCGGCCTGCGCCCCCTACCTGGCCCGCGAACTGGAGCTCCTCGAGGACGTGCGGGTCATTGTGGCGTTGGGCCAGTTCGCCTGCCAGAGCGTGGCGCAGTTGTACGGCATGCGCCCCCGCCCGAAATTCGGCCATCTGGCCGAGCACCCACTCCCCGACGGGCGGACCCTCCTGTGCTCGTACCATCCGAGCCAGCAGAACACCTTCACCGGGGTACTCACCCGGTCGATGTTCGACGCGGTGTTCCGACGCGCCGGCCAGATCGCCGCGCCGAGCTCGGGCTCGTGATGTTCTCGACCGGGCTGCCCGGTCTCGTCTTCCGCTGGCAGCAAGGCCGCCACCGACCTGCGAGTGACGTGGTGGTCGGCCCCACCCGCCATGATGATGGAGCATGCCCGTCGAACCCGATCACCACAAGGTGGGCGTAGCGACCATCGCGCGGGAGTGGGGGCGCATCGGGCTCATCGGCTTCGGGGGACCACCGGCCCACATCGGCCTTCTCCGCACGCTGTGCACCGCGGACCACGAGTGGCTCACCGGGCCCGAGTTCGAAGACGGCCTGGCCGCGGCCAACCTGTTGCCCGGGCCCGCGTCCACGCAGCTTGCCATCTACTGTGCCTGGCGCCTGCGGGGCCGGCTGGGGGCACTGATCGGTGGGGTGTGCTTCATCCTTCCGGGGCTGGTCACCATCCTGGCCCTCTCCGCCGTCTTCCTCGCTCCCCGCCCCCCGTTGTGGATCGAAGGGGCGGCGGCCGGCGCCGGTGCGGCCGTCTCGGCCGTCGCGCTCAACGCCGCCCGGGACCTGCTTCCGTCCAGCTGGCTGCGGACCGGCCGTTCCCGAGCAGCCCGGATCCGGTGGGCGTCCTACCTGGTCGTAGGCGGCGCGTCGGCGGCAACGGTCGGACCGTTCCTGGTGGCGGTGATCCTCGGTTGCGGGCTTTGCGAAGCGGTCGTCAGGACCGGCCCGGGTCGGGGCGTCTCCCGCCAGATTCTCTTCCTGCTCCCCGCCATCGCTCCCGCCGCGGGGGGACTGGCCGCGCTGGCCTGGGTGGCCCTGAAGGTCGGTGCGCTGTCCTACGGCGGCGGGTTCGTGATCGTGCCGCTGATGCAGCACGATGCGGTGTCGACCTACCACTGGATGAGCGGGACCCAGTTCCTCAACGCCGTGGCGCTGGGCCAGCTTACGCCCGGGCCGGTCGTCCTGACGGTCTCGGTCGTGGGCTATGCGGCGGGAGGTCTGGCCGGTGGCCTGCTTGCCGCTGCGATCGCGTTCACGCCGTCCTTCCTCTTCGTGATGGGCGGGGCACCGCACTTCGACCGGCTTCGGTCCAGCGAGCGCATGCAGGCGTTCTTCACCGGTGCCGGAGCGGCGGCGATCGGTGGGATCGCCGGCGCGTCGATCCCCCTCGGTTTGGAGCTCGAGCATCTGTGGCAGGTGGGAGTTCTCGGGCTGGCGGGGCTGTGGCTCCTCGCTCTGCGCAAGAGCACGGTGGCCGCCCTCGTCGGTGCGGGCGTGCTCGGGGTGGTCGCGGTGATGGCCGGCGCGTCCCCCTAGGTGCTAGGCGGGGCGGGAGCGGCGGGTTCCCCGGGCGCGCACCCAGGCCAGCAGGTCCCCCCGGTCTCCCCGGCGGACCGTCCCGGTGAACACGTCCTCGCGGCCGGTCGTCGCCTCCCGGGAGATCTCGGCCTGCAGCACGTCCCCGATGTCGGCCGGCCGGAGGTAGTCGACCAGCACCGAGGAGACGATGCCCGAATGCTCCTCGTCGTTGGCCGCGGCGGCCACCGCCGCGCCGGCCACGGCGTAGAACACCGCGCCGTGCACGGTGCCGTGGGGGTTGGCGTGACGGCCGTCGGTGGTCATCGTCGCCAGCGTGTGGCCCGGACCGAGGCGCAGGATCCCGATGCCGAGCAGTGCGGCGAACTCGTCGTGCTTCGGGGACGGCTCCGTCATGCCGTGGGCGCGGGCAGCCGTCCCGGCATGGGGACGGCCGTGGCCGGCCAGCGTTTGCGGCTCACCCGGCTCAGTCGGTTGAGGAGGGTGACGGCGCCCGGGTCGTCCTCCGTGGGGCGGGTCTCGATGACCCCCGCCGCCTCCATTGCGTCGAACAGCTCCTCGCCGCGCTCGGTCCGGACCAGGGTGAGCGTCCAGTCGCCGAAGGCCCCGATCCCCCCCGTCGAGATGTCGGCGTGCTCGGCGGCGAAGTCGGGGCAGCTCGTGCAACCCTCACGGGTCCAGGCGTGCGCCTCCTTCAGGGGGATCTCGTGGTAGGCGCCGTCACGCATCCAGACCTGGAAGACCCCCTTGATGTTCATCTTGACGATGTCGGCCCGCGCCAGGCCGTACTTGGCCTCGAAGAGCTCGGGGAAGATGGCGTCGTCGAAGGTCTTGGAGCAAAGGAGGCCGATGGAGAGGGTGAAGCGGCGGGCGATCTTGCCGGCCTTGCGCGCCGCCATGACGGGCGGTGCCGACGCCTGGCAGCCCATGCCGACCAGAGCGATCCGCTCCGCGCCACCGGCGATGGCCTCGGAGTAGGCCAAGGGGTTGGCCGAGTAGGTGTAGCGAGACCCCGAGGTGGCCAGCACGTCCTCCTTCGACCAGGCCACCGTCGGCACGGCCTTCCAGGTCGACCCATCGCCCTCCAGGCCCGAGACCAGCGCGGCGTCGATCACGTCGTGTTCGAACGCCCAGATCAGCAGGGCCGAGACCAGTCCGCCGTCCTGGCCGCAGGCCAGCACCTCGGGATCGGTCGCCCGCGCCAGCACCGAACGACGGGCGATCCCGGCCACCTCCTCGTCGGTGCGCGGTCGTCCGAACAGATGGGTCTCGATGTCGGGCTCCCAGGTGCGAAAGCGCGGGCAGGCGCGGGTGCACAGGGTGCACCCCTTCTCGCCGTGGGTGCAGTTGTCCGGGCCGCCCTCGGCGAGGATGTGGAAGGGCTTGTAGTGCCCGTCGGCATCGTCGTACTCGAGGACGTCGTAGGGGCAGGCGATCACGCAGGCCGAGCAACCGGTGCACAGACCGGATGTCACGACTTCGGTGAACAGCTCGGCCCACTGGGGCTTCTCGGGTGGCATCGTCCCACCATATTCGGCAGCAGCACCAGCGTCCGGTACGGTCGGGCGATGCCCGAGATCCTGGAGGTCGAGCTCTACCGCGGCCTGGCCGAACGGGCGCTCGGACGTCCGATCGACGGCATCTGGATGGTCGACTCCCGCTACGGTCGGGGTGGGACGACGGTGAGCGCCCTCTCGAGCGCACTCGTCGGCCGCACCTTCACGGCCGCCCGGCGCCGGGGGAAGCTGCTGCTGCTCGACTGCGACGGCGGGCCGACCCTGGGTGTTCGTTTCGGCATGACCGGGGGTCTGGTGGTCGATGGCGTCCAGGCGCTCGACCGCCTGCGCTACGGCCCGGGGACGTTCGACGACAAATGGGTCAGGGCGTCGGTCACCTTCGCCGACGGGGGCCGTGTGCTCCTCCACGACCCCCGCCGTTTCGGCTCGTTGGAGCTCGGGCCCGACGAGAACCGACTGGGTCCCGACGCACTCACCGCCACCCGGGCGCAGCTCGGCCAGGCCGTGGCCGGTGCGGCGCCGCTCAAGGCCCGCCTGATGGATCAGCGGCGGCTGGCCGGCGTCGGCAACCTGTTGGCCGACGAGATCCTGTGGCGGGCCGGCCTGGACCCGGCCCGCCGCACCGCACTCACCGCCGCGGAGCTGCGTGCCCTGCACGGGGCCGTGCGCACCACCGTGCGCCAACTCGGACGTCGAGGAGGATCGCACATGGGTGACCTCATGGAGCAGCGGCGTCCGGGCGGGCACTGCCCCCAGGACGGCGCCGAGCTTCGACGGGCCACCGTGGGCGGACGCACGACGTGGTGGTGCCCCTCGCACCAGCGCTAGGCGGCGGCGCTAGACCTCGGCTACGGCCTCGAGCACCTTGGCGGCATGGCCGTCGGCCCGTACGTGATGCCAGGCCCGTCGGATCTTGCCGTTGGGGCCGACGAGGAAGGTGGAGCGGATGGTGCCCACGGTCTTCTTGCCGTACATCGTCTTCTCGCCCCAGGCGCCGTACTTCTCCATCACCTTCTTGTCCGAATCGGTGAGGAGCGGGAACTTCAGCTTGTACTTGGTGCGGAATTTCGTGTGCTTCTCGGCTCCGTCGGGGGAGATCCCGAGCACGGCCACGCCCGCCTTCTCGAAGCCCTTCAGGTTGTCGTTGAACTGGCAGGCTTCCTTGGTGCACCCGGGTGTGTCATCGGCCGGATAGAAGTAGACGATGACCGGCTGACCCTTGAAGTCGGAGAGCTTCACCGGCTTGCCGTCCTGGTCGGGAAGCGTGAATGCGGGTGCAGTGGAACCTTCCTCCAATGTGGCCATCGACCGTGCTCCTTCCAGTGCGTGGGGGAAGGGACAGCTTGGCACAGGTGATCCCCCGCCTCCTCGGTCGACCCGCCCGGGCCGCAGGGAGCGGGTCGACCCTCTCGGTCAGCGACCCCGGTGGTCGACCGCCCCGGGTGACCTCGGGTGCGGCATGCTGTGCACGGCCGGCGCCGGATGCTGTTCGATCTCGTCGGAGATGCGGCCCACGGCCGCCCGGTACGCCGCGATGAGGGCGTCCTCGGTCTCATAGTCGAACCGATCGGTGAACGACGGGTTGGCGTGCGGATCGACGTCCGGCCGCGACTCGTACCAGGCGAGGACCTCTTCGAGCGCCTCCATCGGCTCGACGACCGGTCGATAGCCGAGCTCGTGCTGCGCCTTCTCGGTGCTCAACACGCAGTGCGTCGCGGTGGTGTTCGCCAGCGGAAGGAGCGCTGTGGCCGCCTCCGTGGCGATCACGGCCGGGACCGGGATCATCTCCAGCTCTGCTCCGAGGAGGCCGACGATCGCATCCGCCCATTGGCGGAGGGACCAGGAGTACGGGTCGCCGCAGTTATAGACCTGCCCGGCGGCGACCTCGGGTCGGTCGACTGCCGCGAGCACGAACGCCGCGGCGTTCCGCGCCGCGCACCGGGAGTGGATCTGGAAGCCGCCGTCGGGGAGGATCATCTGGGCGCGCCCGTCGCGGACGCGTCGCACGATCGACCACTCGTGAAGACGTGCGTTGTTCGGCCCGTAGATCATCGGGAACCGGAAGATGGTGGCGCATCGATGGTGCGCGGCGGCCGCCGCTTCGGCCTCGGCGAGCAGGTGGGAGAACCTCACTGCAGGATCGTCCCCGACGTCGTCCACGACCGGGTGGGCCTCGGTCACCGGGATCGGCAACTGGGTCCCGGTTCTCGGGAAGTACCCGCGGTAGACCGGCACTCCGCTGATGCTCACGAACTGATCGCACCGTCCGGCGAGCGCCGCGGCGAGAAGCTTCACCCGACCGTACATGGCGATCACGATGTCGAAGGTGCGGGAGGCGAGCACCTGGTCGATCGACTCGCGGAAGTGCGGATCGCCGTGAATGTGCTCGACCTCGGGGAGATCGGCCGGTTCGTGCACACCGCGGTGCAGGATGGCCACGTCGTGGCCGCGGACGAGGAGACCCCGCACGACGTGCGGCCCCGTCGGTCCGGTTCCTCCGACGACCAGTACTCGCATCGCACCCCCTCCACCCGCCCTCGGCGATCGTAGGGCGTCCGCCCGAGAGGCAGGCTCCGGTGACGGATCAGTCAACCCCCCTCCGCAGGGAGGTGCGGTCCCAGCTGGTACAATAGGTGCGCGACCGCCGGCACGGGGCTGGTGGGTCGGGGCCGTTCATCCTCCTCTGGTTGGCGCAGGGTCCCGCCACACAACAGAGAGAGCGAGATATGACAGTTCAGGCAGTTGCCGGCGCGCACGCCGGTTTACCCGACGGGGACGAAGGAGTCTCCGCAGATGACACCTACGAGACGGCCCGGACGTTCGAGTCCCTGGGAGTCTCCGAAGAGTTGACCAAGGCGCTGGCCGATCAGGGGATCGTCAGCGCCTTTCCAATTCAGGCCCTGACCATCGCCGACGCCCTGGCCGGGCGGGACGTCTGCGGCAAGGCCAAGACCGGTTCGGGCAAGACCCTCGCCTTTGGCGTGCCGCTCCTGCAGCGGACCAAGGCGACCAGGGATGCGCAGGGCTCTCCCGGAGGGACCCGGACCCGCCCGGCCCGACCCCTAGCGCTGGTCCTCCTCCCCACGCGCGAGTTGGCCGTGCAGGTCCACGACGTGCTGGAGCCGCTGGCCAAGACGCTCGGCCTGCGCGCCGTGGCGGTGTACGGCGGGGCGGATATCGACCGGCAGGTGTCGAGACTGCACAAGGGCGTCGACGTGGTGATCGCCACGCCGGGACGGCTGATCGACCTGGGCGACCGGGGCGAGATCTCGGTCTCGCAGCTCGAGACGCTGGTGCTCGACGAAGCCGACCGCATGGCGGACATGGGGTTCATGCCCCAGGTCGAGTGGGTGCTCCGCCGCCTGGAGACGCCGCACCAGACGCTGCTCTTCTCGGCGACGCTCGATGGCGCCGTCGACCGCCTCGTTCAGCGCTACCTGAGCGAGCCCGTCTTCCACGAGGTGGCGTCGTCCACCCAGACGGTGACCCTGATGGAGCACCGCTTCATTCAGGTGCACCAGATGGACAAGGTGAAGGTGGCGGCCGCCATCGCCCGTTCGCAGGAGAAGTCGCTCATCTTCGTCCGCACCAAGCGAGGAGCCGATCGGCTGGTCGAGAATCTGGAGAAGGAGGGGTTGCGCGCCGCGGCCATACACGGCGACCTGCGCCAGGCCAACCGGGAGCGCGCCCTGGCCGACTTCTCCAACGGCAAGCTGCCCGTCCTGGTGGCGACGGACGTCGCCGCGAGGGGTCTGCACATTGAGGCCGTGGACTGCGTGATCCACTGGGATCCACCCGAAGACCACAAGGCCTACCTGCACCGCTCGGGCCGCACCGCCCGCGCCGGCAAGGCGGGCGTCGTGGTGAGCCTGACCCTGTGGAACCAGCTAGTCGAGGTGGAGGTGATCCAGCGCCGGCTCGGCCTGCGGATTCCCATCGTGGAGATGTTCTCCAACGATCCGCGCCTGGCCAACCTGGGCGAATGGACGCCGGTGCCCGAAGAGAGCGTGCTCTGAGCGACGCGCCACCGCTGGACGTCTGGTCGCCCGACGACGGGGTCCGGCGTGTCCTGATCGTGGTCGCTCATCCCGACGACGTCGACTTCGGCACGGCCGGGACGGTGGCGGCCTTCACCAAGGAGGGGTTGGAGGTCACGTACTGCATCGTGACCAGCGGCGATGCCGGCGGATCCGACCGGGCCGTCTCCCGAGCCGCCATGGCTGCGATCCGTCAGCGCGAGCAGTGCGCCGCGGCGGCGGAGGTCGGCGTGACCGACGTCCGCTTCCTGGGCCATCCGGACGGGCAGTTGCAACCCACCATCGCGTTGCGGCGCGACATAAGCCGCGTCATCCGCCAGGTGAGGCCCGAGCGGGTCCTGACCCAGTCGCCGGAACGGCGCTGGGACTTCATCTTCGCCAGCCATCCCGACCACCTCGCCGCCGGCGAGGCCACCGTCTGCGCCGTCTACCCCGATGCCCGCAATCCCTTCGCCCATCCCGAGTTGCTCGATGACGAGGGGTTGGAGCCCTGGTCGGTCAGCGAGCTGTGGATCATGACGGCTTCGGGGCCCACCATGGCCGTCGACACGACAGAGACCATTGAGCGCAAGGTGGCGGCACTGCTGCGCCACGAGAGCCAGATCGGCGATCCGGCCGGCACGGCCGAGTGGGTCTTGGCGGGTGGTCGGGCGTCGGGCACGGCGGCCGGCCTTCCCGAGGGGTCCACGGCGGAGCTCTTCCGGGTCACCCGCATCCCCTGAGCACCGCGACAGCGGCCGGTTCGACCGGGGCGGCGGTCGTTCAGCCCGCCAGCTGGCGCAAGACGTAGCGCAGTATCCCGCCGTGCCGGAGGTACTCCGCTTCCATGGGGGTGTCGATGCGGACCAGCACCCGGAACTCGGTGGTCGATCCGTCATCGGCCGTGGCCACCACGGTGAGCTCCTTGGGGATCTCGCCGTCGTTGAGGGCCGTGATCCCGGCGATGGAGAAGAGCTCGGTGCCCCGCAGCCCCAACCCCTCCGCCGAGTCGCCCTTGTAGAACTGGAGGGGGATCACGCCCATGCCCACCAGGTTGGAACGGTGAATGCGTTCGTAGCTTTGGGCGATCACGGCGCGCACCCCCAGCAGGGCGGTCCCCTTGGCGGCCCAGTCCCTGCTCGACCCCGTGCCGTACTCGCGCCCGGCCAACACGATAAGGGGGACGTCCTCGGCGGCGTACTGCATCGCCGCCTCGTAGATAGAGGTCTGGGTCCCATCGGGGAGGTGCAGGGTGTAGCCCCCTTCGGTCCCCGGGGCGAGGCGGTTCCGGAGCCGCACGTTGGCGAAGGTGCCACGCATCATCACCTCGTGGTTGCCCCGGCGTGCCCCGTAGGAGTTGAAGTCGCTCCGCGGTACCCCATGCTCGGTGAGGTACCGGCCGGCGGGCGTGTCGGGGCCGATGGAGCCGGCCGGCGATATGTGGTCGGTGGTGACGCTGTCGCCCACCATGGCCAGAACACGGGCCCCTTCAACGTCGGTGACGGCGCTCGGGGTCATGGTCATGCCCTCGAAGAAGGGGGGGTTCTTCACATAGGTGGAGTCGTCCTGCCACGAGAAGGTCTCGCCCTGCCCGACGGGCACCTGCCGCCAGTACTCGTCGCCATCGAAGACGGCGCCGTAGCGGGTGCGGAACATGTCCGAGGTCAGCGACGTGCGGATGGTGTCGGTGACCTCTTGCGCGGTGGGCCAGATGTCGGCGAGGAACACGGGCGTGCCTTCGGCGTCCTCCCCCAGGGGATCGACGGTGAGGTCGATGTCCATCGTCCCGGCCAGTGCGTAGGCCACCACGAGGGGGGGTGAGGCCAGGTAGTTCATCCGGACATCGGGATGGATGCGGCCCTCGAAGTTGCGGTTGCCCGACAGCACCGAGACCACGGAAAGATCGTCGGCGTGCACCAGTTCGCTGACCCCGGCGAGCAGCGGCCCCGAGTTGCCGATACAGGTGGTGCACCCGTAGCCGACGAGGAAGAACCCCAATTGCTCGAGGGGTGCGACCAGCTGGGCCCTCTCGAGGTAGTCCATGACCACGCGGGAGCCGGGGGCGAGCGAGGTCTTCACCCATGGCTTGGCGCGCAGGCCGCGCTCGACGGCGCGTCGGGCCAACAGGCCGGCACCCACCATCACCTGGGGGTTCGATGTGTTGGTGCAGCTGGTGATGGCGGCGACCACCACGTCCCCGTCCGTGAGGAGGTGGTGCGAGGCCGACTCGGGTGGCTCGGTCGAGTGACGGGGGGCCCGGTCCAGGGCTACCCGGAAGGCGTCGCCCGCACCGGCCAGGGCCACTCGGTCCTGGGGCCGGGAGGGCCCGGCCAGCGAGGGCTGGACGTCGCCCAGGTCGAGCTCGGCGTATTCGGAGTAGACCGGTTCGACGCCGTCGGGAGTGTGCCAGAGCCCCTGCTCCTTGGCGTAGGCCTCCACCAGGGCCAGGTGGTCCTCGTCCCGACCGGTGAAACGCAGGTAGTCGATGGTCACCCGGTCGATGGGGAACATGGTGCACGTCGCCCCGTACTCGGGGCTCATGTTGCCGATGGTCGAGCGCGTCTCGAGGGGCAGGGCGGCGACCCCCGGGCCGTAACATTCGACGAACGCCCCGACGACGCCATGGTCCCGCAACAGCTCGGTCACCGTGAGGACGACGTCGGTCGCCGTGGTCCCCGGGCGCAGCTCGCCGGAGATCCGCAGACCCACGACGGGCGGCAGGAGCATGGAGAGGGGTTGGCCCAACATGGCCGCTTCGGCCTCTATGCCCCCGACGCCCCAGCCCAGCACGCCCAGGCCGTTGACCATGGTGGTGTGCGAGTCGGTGCCGACCAAGGTGTCGCAGAAGGCCCGACCGTCCGGTGTGGAGAAGACGAGACGCGACAGATACTCGAGGTTCACCTGGTGGCAGATCCCCATGCCCGGCGGAACGGCCCGGAACCCGTCGAAGGCGCCCTGGGCCCAGCGCAGCAACTTGTAGCGCTCCATGTTCCGCGCGTACTCAATGGACACGTTCTGGTCGTAGGACTCCGAGCCGCCGGAGTGCTCGGCGATCACCGAGTGGTCGATGACCAACTCCACCGGGACCAGGGGATTGACCCGCGCCGCGTCGCCCCCGAGGCGGGCCAGGGCATCGCGCATGGCGGCCAGGTCCACCACCCCGGGCACGCCCGTGAAGTCCTGCATGAGGACGCGCTCGGGGGTCAGGGCTATCTCGTGAGCGGCATCGCCCGCACCCTGCCCGTGGGCCTCGGGATTGGCGCCCCACGCGGCCACTGCCACGATGTCGTCGGGCGATACGTGCGGGGAGTCCTCGTGGCGGAGCAGATTCTCCAGCAGCACCTTTATGGAGTACGGCAGCCTCCCCACGTCATGTTCGGAGGTGAGCGCCGGCGCCTTTAGGGAGAAGATCTCGTAGGCACGGCTCCCTACCGGGAGGTCCGAACGTGCACCGAAGCTGTCGGGGTGGGATGCGGCCGGGGGTCGTGACGCCATGACCCCATTCTGCCGTGCATCGGCCCCGAGCACCCATTTGCCACCCCATGGCACGCCCTCCGAGTGCCCGCCCCCCAACGGGTCGTCCGCCGCGGGGTGCGCCTCCCGGGCGATCCGCGGCAGAATCGAGCATATGGGTCTGCGCATCGGTGTCGCCGCCCGGCGCGCGTGCGGGTGGGTACTGGCCTGCATCCCCCTGGTGTTCGTGCTCGCCGCCCCCTGGGGGCTCGGAGCACGACCAGCCGAGGCGGCCCCCCTGGTGGCGCACGACTATCCGGGCGGGGGGATGATCGGGTTCGGCAGCGTCGATCTGGCGGCTCCCGAGATGCCCGAACCGCTCAACTCACCGGTCCTCACCGGCGTAGCCACCCCCGACGGCGGTGGCTACTGGTTGGCGAGCGCCGACGGTGGTGTCTTCGCCTTCGGCGACGCCGCCTTCGAGGGATCCCTCGGCGACCTGCCGCTGCAAGGCCCCATCGTCGCCATGGCCGCCACGCCCGACGGCCGCGGGTACTGGCTGGGCGCACTCGACGGGGGCGTCTTCTCCTTCGGGGACGCCCAGTTCTACGGGAGCATGGGCGGGACCCCGCTCAACCAGCCCATCGTCGGGATGGCGGCGACCCCCGACGGGCAGGGGTACTGGCTGGTGGCGGCCGACGGGGGCGTCTTCTCCTTCGGGGACGCCCAGTTCTACGGGAGCATGGGCGGGACCCCGCTCAACCAGCCCATCGTCGGGATGGCGGCGACCCCCGACGGGCAGGGGTACTGGCTGGTGGCGGCCGACGGGGGGATCTTCACCTTCGGGGACGCGCCGTTCCACGGGTCGTGGGCGGACGACGACCTCCCCGATCCGGTGGTGGGGATGATCGCCAGCCCCGACGGGGGCGGCTACACCGTTGCGACGGCGGACGGCGTGGTGCTGTCCCTCGGCGACGCCCAATCCTTCGGCGGCCTCACCCTGGACCCCGATGCCACCCCGGTGTCGGCCATCATCGGGAACGGGGCCGGGTCGGGATACTGGCTGCTCGATCCCGAGGCCTGGAGGTACTCCTTCGCCCTCCCATCGCCCGAGCGGGAGTTTCCCGGGTCGTCCGCCATCGTCGCCGCCGTGGCGTCCCAGATCGAGCCCGACTCGGACACCGGTGCGTGGTGCAACCCCTACGGGCCCTGCGAGGAGTGGTGCGCCCTCTTCGCCACCTGGGCCTGGCGACAGACGGGGATAGCGATCCCGTCGTACGCCTTCGTGGGGGACATCTACTACTGGGCCGCCGACCGCGGCGCCCTGGTAGCCCCCACGGCGACTCCCGATCCGGGCGATGCCGTCCTGTACGGCACCGGCCCCCAGAACGTCGACACCTCCGTGCACGTGGGGATCGTGACCCAGGTCTGGCCCGATGGGGCCATCGACACGGTCGACGGCGACTCGGGGCCGGGCAGAGACGGCTGGCTCTCGGTGACCATCAACGGCCCCTATCTCCCCGTGGACTCGCTCTCCTACAACGGGGTGGGGATCTACGCCTTCGCGCAGCCCTGACGTGGGCTGCGCCCTCGGGGCCAACCTCGGCCGTCGCCGTGGGATGCGACAATAGGGGATGCCCGACCCATCCGGCGTCGTCCTCCGACGCCTGCAAGCGGCCTTTGACGCCATAGAGCCCGGGGCCGACCCGGTCCTGCGTGCCTCCGATCGGGCCGACTTTCAGGCCAACGGTGTGCTCGCCCTGGCCAAGCGGGTGGGGCGCTCCCCGCGGGAGGTGGCCGACGAGGTGGTGGCCGCGGCCGACCTGGACGATCTCTGCGCGGCGGTCGAGGTCAGCGGGCCGGGTTTCATCAACCTGACCCTCTCCGACGAGTTCGTGACCGCTCAGGTGGCGGTCATGGGATCGGACGACCGCCTGGGGGTGGCGCCGGCGGCCGACCCGCAGACGATCGTCATCGACTACTCGGCGCCCAACGTGGCCAAGGAGATGCACGTCGGGCACCTTCGCAGCACGGTGATCGGCGACGCGCTCGCCCGCGTCCTGGGCTTCCTCGGCCACGAGGTGCTCCGCGAGAACCACATCGGGGACTGGGGCACCCCCTTCGGAATGCTGATCGAGCACCTGATCGACGTCGGGGGCTCCGACGATGCCGAGTCCTTCAGCGTTCGGGACCTCAACGAGTTCTACGCCCAGGCGCGCCTCCTCTTCGACAGCGACCCCGCCTTCAGCGAGCGCTCCCGCCGGCGGGTGGTCCTCCTCCAAGGGGGTGATCCCGAGACGCTGCGACTGTGGGAGATCTTCGTGGCGGAGAGCCTGCGTCACATTGACGAGGTCTACGGCATGCTCGGTGTCCTGTTGACCGACGACGACATCGCCGGTGAGAGCTCGTACAACCCGCTGCTCCCTGTGGTGGTCGACGAGCTGGCGGCCCGAGGGCTCCTGGTGGAGGACCATGGCGCCCAGTGCGTGTTCCCCGAGGGGTTCACCAACCGCCAGGGCGACCCTCTCCCCCTCATCGTGCGCAAGTCCGACGGGGGCTACGGTTACCCGGCCACCGATCTGGCCTGCATCCGGGACCGCACGCAGCGTCGCCACGCCACCACGATCGTCTACGTGGTCGGGGCCGAGCAGACCCTCCACCTTCGACTCGTCTTCGCCGTGGCCGCCCTGGCCGGCTACCTGCCCGATACCTCGGCGGCCGTGCACGTCGGATTCGGGTTGATCCTGGGCGCCGACGGCAAGAAGTTCTCCAGCCGGTCCCGGGGCTCCGAGCGCCTGGTCGACCTGTTGGACGAAGGGGTGGCCCGGGCCACGGCCTCCATGGCGGCGCGCTCGAGTGACCTGGGCGCGGGGCAACGGGCCGACGTGGCGCGCCGCCTCGGCATCGGCGCCGTGAAGTACGCCGACCTTTCGACCGAACGGATGCGGGACTACGTCTTCGACTGGGACCGCATGCTGGCCTTCGAGGGCAACACCGGCCCGTACCTCCAGTACGCCCACGCCCGCATCCGGTCCATCTTCCGGAGGGCCGGGGTGCCCGCGCCGGACCGGGCGGCGAGGCCCCTGATCGAAGAGCCCGCCGAGCGTGCGCTGGCCATGCAGCTGCTCGGGTTCTGCGAAGCGGTCGAGGCGACCGCGGCGGGCTACAACCCGGCCAGGCTCTGCACCTACCTGTTCGACCTGGCCACCACCTTCACGACCTTCTACGAGGGCTGTCGGGTGCTGGTCGACGACGAGGCTCTGCGGAACTCCCGCCTCGGCCTCTGCGACCTCACGGCGCGGGTGCTCGAGCTCGGGCTGTCGCTCCTGGGTATGGAGGCGCCCGACCAGATGTAGCGATCCCACCGGCCCCGTCGGCGAATTGGGAGCGGCGGCACACCCCCCCTATCCTCTGCCGGGCGCATCTCGCGCCCAAGGCCCCGTGCCGGGGCGCCAACGAAGGAGTCGAAGAACCGATGGAACTGAGTGGGACAGCGGCAATCGTCACCGGTGGGGCGTCCGGTCTGGGGGCGGCGACCTCCCGGTTGCTGTCCGAGCGGGGTGTCCGTGTCGTGGTGGCGGACCTCCAGGAGGAGAAGGGAACGGCGCTGGCCAAGGAGATCGGCGGCGTGTTCGCCCCAACGGACGTGACCAACGAGGACGACGTGACCGCCGCGGTGGGGGCCGCCACGGAGATGGGCCCGTTGAAGTCGCTCGTCAATTGCGCCGGCATCGGTTGGGCCATGCGCACCATCGGGAGGGACGGCGAGTTCGCCTCCGCCCACGACCTCGGGGCCTACCGCCGGGTGATCGAGATCAACCTCATCGGGACGTTCAACTGCATCCGGCTGGCGGCCACCAAAATGAGCCTGAACGAGCCCGACGACGACGGGTGCAGGGGTGCCATCGTCAACACAGCCTCGGTGGCGGCCGAGGACGGGCAGATCGGCCAGGCGGCGTATTCGTCATCCAAGGGGGGGATCGTGGGCCTGACCCTTCCGGTGGCCCGGGACCTGTCCGTCGTCGGCATCCGGGTCAACGCCATCCTGCCGGGACTGATCGACACTCCCATTTACGGCGCCTTCGAGGACTCCGACGCGTTCAAGGTCAAGCTGGCCGAGGACGTCCTCTTTCCCCGGCGGCTCGGGCATGCCGCCGAGTACGCGTCCCTGGCGTTGGAGCTGCTGGGCAACTCGTACATGAACGCCGAGGCGATCCGGATAGATGCCGGCGTGCGCCTCCGGCCGAAATGAGCCGGGCGGAGCGGCTCGGGACCGTCCGGACGGCAGAGAGGAGAGCAAGGCGATGATCGACCCAGAGCTCACGGAGGCCCTCGGCCTGATGCCGGAGATCGACCTGTCGGACCCCGTCGCGGCGCGCGCCGGCTTGGCGGCCATGTCGGCTGGACTTCGGACCGAGATCACCGGTGTCGAGGCGCTCGACATCGAGGACCGGCTGGTGCCGGGCTGGGAGGGGGACCCGGACGTGGCCGTGCGGGTCTACCGGCCCAAGGGCAGCCCGGCTCCGATGCCCGGCGTGTTGCTGATCCACGGGGGCGGCTTCATCCTCGGCAGCGTCGAGGGCGAGCACGCCGGCGCGGCCAGGACGGCGATCTCGACGGGCGCGGTCGTCGTCTCGGTCGAGTACCGGCTCGCCCCCGAGTCCCCGTTCCCGGCCGGCCTGCACGACTGCTACAGCGCCCTGGAGTTCCTCGCCCGTTGCTCCGACGACCTCGGGGTCGACCCCGAGAGGGTGGCCCTCGTCGGCACGAGCGCCGGCGGCGGGTTGGCGGCGGCGACCGCCTTGCTGGCACGCGATCGTGGCGGGCCCGCCGTGTGCTTCCAGATGCTGCACATCCCCGAGCTCGACGATCGGTTGGAGACGCCGTCGATGCGGGCGTTCGTCGACTCTCCCGTCTGGAACCGGCCCCTGGCCGAACAGAGCTGGCGGGCGTACCTCGGTGCCGGCGCTGACCGCGAGACGACCTCCCCCTACGCCTCTCCCGCGCGGGCTGACGAGCTGTCGGGTCTTCCCCCGGCCTACATCTCGACGGCCGAGAACGATCCTCTCCGAGACGAAGGCATCCTGTACGGCTTGCGACTCTTGCAAGCCGGGGTCTCCGTCGAGCTGCACCAGTTTCCCGGCACCTACCACGGCTCGGCGCTCGCGGCATCGGCCGCCGTCACCCAACGGGCACAGCGCGAGAGCATGACCGTGTTGCGCCGGGCCCTCGGGGTCGAACCGACGGCAAGAGACTGACCGCCGAGTCCCGTGCTCAGTTGGTGATGTCCAACTCCGACCACACCGTGGACCCACTGCCGCAGTGTCGCTTTACGCCCCAAACGTGGGACGCTTGCGCAACCCGCCCGAGGCCGTGCGCGTCCCCCAGCGGGGGGAACGTGCCCTCGTCGTTGCGCATCGGACCGGGCCCCTCGTCTCGCACGCCTATCCAGACTCGCTCGCCTCGCAACTGCACGTCGACGCGCACCTGACCCTTTCCATGTCGCAGGGCATTGGAGATCAACTCGTCCATGACGTCCACCACCAGCGTGATCACCGGACCGAGCGACCAGGATTGGATGAGGGACACGCACCAGTGATCGGCTTCTCTTTGAATCGCCGTCAGCGGATCGAAGGTCTTCATGGCCGAGGTGGCCGGAGTGGCCGAGGTAGCCGGAGTGGCCGAGGTGGCCGGAGGGCGACGATCATCTCGACGCCCCGACTGCAAGGTTGTTGGCACGGGCACCATTCTTCGGGCCTCGATGACCATGAGGTTTAGAGTACGTCGAGCCCTTGCTCGGACCCCACTATAGGGCGTTCCGGACCGGGATCGAACCAGGTGCCCGCCGGGTACCGGGCCGCCACACGTGTCGGCCTACTTCCACCCCCCAGGGAAGGACGCTAGGTGCTGTGGGACTGGGAGATCCAAAAGGCCCATTCGGCTCCATCCACGCTGTCCGCAAATGTCCTTCGAAATGGCCCATTTCGCCCTTCGACGCCATGCGTCATGAGGCTCTGTCCGTGGCAATCCGCAAGCGTCTGTGACTTCAATGTGACCACGGATCGTCTCTCCGACTGTCTCGGGCGCGCGCAAAGACCAACGAGCATCGAGGCGTCGACTTTCGGCTGCTCAGAGGTCAACACCTTTCCTCGGGCCCTTGCTCTAATTGGGCGGGTTCAAGCAGTCATCGCAACGAGCTCGGCGAGTTTCTCCGATGGTTTCATATATCCGAGGGTCTTGCGAGGCCGTTCGTTGAGCAGCGCTGCGATCCGGGTCAGATCTTTCGCGCTGTAACTGGAGAGATTGGTTCCCTTGGGTAGGAACTGGCGGAGAAGCCCATTGGTATTCTCGTTCGAGCCTCGTTGCCAGGGGACTGTGGGGGTCGCAGAAATAGACCTGGACGCCGGTGGAGACTTTGATATCGACGTGGCGGGCCATCTCCTTGCCCCGGTCCCAGGTGAGCGTCTTGAAGAGTGCGGCCGGCATGGTCTTGATGGCCTTCTCCATCGCCGTCTGCACCGCGGTGGCCTCATGGCTGTCCGGCAGATGCAGCAGCATCACGTAGCGGGTCTGGCGTTCAACGAGGGTTCCGACGGCGGAGCGATTGTGCGATCCACAGATGAGGTCGCCTTCCCAGTGCCCCGGAACGGCCCGGTCTTCTACCTCTGGCGGTCTGTCTGAGATGGTCACCATGTTGGGCAGTTCACCCTTGGGTCGGTAGCGATCTTTCCGTCGCCGCTGAACCTGGCCCGAGCGCAGGCAACGGGCCAGCTCACGGCGTAGTTCGCCGCGCCCTTGGACGAAGAGCGACTGATAGATCGTCTCGTGGCTCACCCACATCATCGGATCGTCCGGGAACTCGATGCGCAAGCGCTTGGCGATCTGATCGGGAGACCACCACGTACTCAGCCAGGTGCTGACCTGCTTGGCGAGTGGCCGATGGGCCAGCTTTGCGACCTTTGGGCGCCGGGCTGCCACGTAGGCATGTTGGTGGGCCCGCCATGCTCGATAATCCAATGACCCGCCGTTAGCCGCCACTTCTCAACTGACCGTGGAGGGCGATCGGCCGATGCTGTGGGCAATGGCAGCGAACGACAGGCCAGCGAGAAGACCCAGGCTGATCTCCTCTCGTTCGGCGAGCTGGAGGCGCGATGGGCCGGGCAGCCAACGATCCGGACGGGCGCAGACGACGGGAGTGCGTTCGAGGACGGTCACCACCCCCGGTGCCGTACAGCCGACTTCCCTCGCCACTTGGCGCAAGGAGAGCCCCCGACCTCTTAGCCGGTGAATCGCTCGCTTTTGCTCAACAGTCAAATGTGGGGTCACTTTGTCTCCTCGGTTCGGTCGATGCAGCGTCATCGACTCACCGAGAAATTGCAGTGATCCCTTGAACCCGCCCATCTAATCCGCCTCCGGCGCCTCGCCGTCGGCCATCCGAGTCTGCGCCCGCCACATTCCTAAGCCTACCGAACAGCTGCTTGCCTTAGGGTGGAGGTAGTGCGGGCCTTCGGGGGTTCCTTCGCCCAGCCCGGCCGCTGGCGCTCCACGAGGCGCTTCCGGTCGAGCGGTGCTCTGGGGACCCGACGGACGGAGTCTCTTGACGAAACCGTGCTCGTACCAATACAGTTCACCTTGAAGCAGTCCCGCACTCACACGACCACGGGGGAGGTCGAAAGTGCTTTTGATGCTGGGCCCATTAACTGGTGTCGACCGTGAGGCGACGGTCACGGTCATCCTCGTTCTGGACGACAACCCTGACCCCGCAGACCCTCTCTCTGGTTCTCCGCTTGGGAGGACCTCATGAGATCGAACACACTGGCAAAGGTCGCATTGGCCGTCGCCCTGCCCACGGGCTTCGTCACAACCGTGGCACTCAGTTCGGCATCGGCGGCATCGTCATGCTCTGTCAGCGACCTCACGACGCCCATCACGCCACAAGCCTCCCTAAGCGCTGCGGTGGCCCTGGCGCACTCGGGCGACACCCTCGCCGCATCCGGCACCTGCATGGGAGATACCGAGATCACGACGGCTACCCCGAACCTGACGATCGAAGGCCCAGCCACGCTCGACGGTAGCGGTATCTCGGGTCCCGTCGTTACCGTCGATTCCGGTGTGACTGCCTCCATCACGGCGCTCAAGATCACCGGGGGCAACAACGTGACGGGCTTCGGCGGCGGCATATCCAACGCGGGCGCGCTCACACTCACCAATACGACGGTCGTCGGCAATAGCGCAGAAGTTGGTGGCGGCATCTCCAATGGCGGTCCTTACCCGAACGCGAGCCTCACCCTCAACAACGTGACCATCGGCTCGAAAGCACGACCCAATTCCGCGACCAACGGGGGCGGTGGCCTTTGGAACGACGACGCGGTCAGCCTCACCGGGACGGAAGGGACGAGCATCGACTACAACACTGCCCCAGAGGGCGGGGGCATCTTCAACGCCGGGCTCTTCGGAAGCCCGATGGATCTTTTGGCCCTCAGCAACGTCGACGTCGACGATAACAGTGCCATTTCGGGCGGGGGTATCTACAACATCGGCGACGCCGGGGACGCCACGACCACGCTCTTTGACACGAGCGTCGACGGGAATACCGCTTCTGGCGGGGTCGGAGGCGGGATCTACAACGCGGGTGACAATGGAAACGCCGGGGTGACCCTCGACAACTCTGACGTCAGAGCGAACGCCACCACGGGCAACGGTGGCGGTATCTACAACGACGGTCTACACGGGGCAGCTCTGGTGACCTTCGCGAACACGACCAGTGGGACCGGCGTCCTCCACAACCAGGCCCAAGGCGATGGGGGTGGTATCTTCAATACCAACGACAGCGGCGTCGGTGAAGTTGATTTCAATGACACTTCGACGACTGTGGCCAGGAACACCGCAACGGTCGACGGGGGCGGCATTTTCAACCTCGGCTCCCTCGGCGGTCCGGACTCGGTGCTCGACGTCTACCACAACACCCCGGACAACATCGCCACCTGAGGGCGCAGGGCGAGCTCTTCGGCGATGACCCGGTCCTCGGGCCTCCCCTACAACTCCTCAGCAGGCCGCACTAAGCGCCGTCGCAGCCCCTCCGCTCCGCGCTTCTTCCGCCTTTGACGCCCTTGAGCGCCTCTCCAACCCCGCCGAAGCCGTTTATTAGCACGGTTGGGCTGGATCGCACACGACCAGCCGTGCCTGGGTTCGAGCGTTAAGAAGTATCCCGTTGCCGGGGGACGGGGCACCATCGGTGGCGCCAGCACCGTCGGCCAGGTTGCGATCAGCCCTCCACGGCCGCGAGACCTCGATTTCGTACGTTTAAAAATACTTGAAAGTCGGGATCATCCTGGGTCCAACTTCCGATGCGCAACGGCTCAGTATCCGGGTATCCGATAGATGGCTGGTGGTCTGTCCCGACGTGTGGAGCCGCATCCGGGAGTCACTCGGATGACCGGGCCTGTCCGCTCTCGTCACCGAAATGTAGCTCTCGGTTTCGCCTATCTGGGCCTAACGCGAGGCGGCCATGACCCGGAATCTTGCCGCTTCCTTCTCGTGATATTCAGGGCCGTTTACCCGATCGTTACCTGGTGAAACGTGTCAGGCGGCGTGTGACTGGGAGTTCCAATAGGCCCATCCGGCTCCATCCACGCTGTCCGCAAGCGCCCTGCTTATGGCCGATTTAGCCCCTAGTCACCCAGTTGTGCGACACCGAAACCAGCCGGACGGTCAAACGCCACTGAAAGAAGGATAATCACTCCGAGCAGTCTGGCCGATGTGGTCGGGGAACTGGTGCATATCGAACCGGGAGGACGCCCGTTTACGAGAACGTAATGTGACGTATGCGAACTCTCTCGCTACCCAGCGAGCAGAAGACGATCCTCGGTGACGAGCATCAGCCCGTTGGCCGCTACGTCTTCTGCGGCGAGGTCCGACTCGTGACGATTGTCGTCATCTGGCAACCTAAATCGGCAACGTGATTACTCTAGAGCTCCCTCGTCCAACAGATCCCTCAACGTCCCGTTGTCGACACCAAGGAATTCCCTGAAGGATGGAGATGGTGTGTTCGCCGAGAAGCGGACTGGGGCGCTCATAACCTGCAGGCGAATTCGACAGTCGAAATCCGTTGCGCTCATAGGTGCGTTCGCCCATGCAGGGATGCTCTAAATCGACGAAATGCCCGCGGTAATTGAGAGAAGAATCGTCTCTCGCATCAGCGAAATCCACTACCGGAATGGCCTCGATATTACGGTCCTGCAAGGTGTTCGCCACGTCCTCGGCAGTACGTTGAATAGTATAGGCAGCAAGGCGCTCTTCGAGCTCCGCCACCTGCGAGAGCCTCTCGTCTAGCCGAGCGAGACGCTCGTCCTCGATCCCTAATAACTGTGCCAGCTCACTCCACATCGCATCATCAGTGCACGCAATGGCGATCCAGCGGTCCGTGCCTTGGCAGGGAAACACACCGTGGGGCGCAAAACGCGTGGAGCGGCTTCCCATTCGCTCGGCAAATCGTCCGTTGACGTCATAGTCGAGCACCCAAGGAGCAAGGGAATAGATCGCGGACTCGACCTGGCTCACGTCAAGATGCACCCCCTTGCCGGTTCTCCACCGGTACAGGAGGGCGGCAGCGAGCGCTATCGCGGAGAAACGGGGGGACAGGGAGTCGGTGATGGTCCCATGGGGTCCGACAGGTTCACGGTCAGGCCAACCGGTGAGAAAGTTGTAACCCGACAGCGCAGATCCCTGACCGCCAAATCCGGGGTAATCGCGGTGGGGACCCGTCTGTCCCATGAGACACGAGCTCACCATGACGAGATCGGGCTTGTCTGCGACAAGTTGGTCGTAGTCGAGCCCGAGGCCCCGCAAGGCCCTCGGCGCGAAGTTCTCCGCCACGGCATCGGCCCATTGAACGAGTTGCTTGAACACTCGCACACCCTGCTCGTGCTTCAAGTTGATCGTCATCCCCAGCTTCCCGACATTCAGCGCGTCAAACATGTCAGACCCTTCGAGCCCGCAAGGGTTCCCGGGGCGCAGCCCGTATACGCGCAGGAAGTCGGGGCGAGAGCGAGACTCAACCCGGATCACCGTGGCGCCGTGCTCCGCGAAATAACGCGTGGCAATCGGTCCCGCCGCACCCGTGCCGAGTTCGAGGAGACGCGTACCCGTCCATGCGCCGGAAGGTGCCCTGCCGCGGTCGGCGAGAAGATCAGCGTCACGTTGCCGGTCCCGCCTCGGACTCGCCCAGCTCAGTGGCGAACCGCCTCCTGGAAGTTCAGGCCAGGGAATCGCCTCGGAGCCCAGTGCCGGAAACGGCTCACGGGCTCCCGGTTCGGTGAGAGATCCATCGGGGCTCACCGTCTTCACGAACCGAAGAGGGAAGTGGCTCGCATAGCCGAGCGCTCCTAGGAATCCCCTCGCCGTCAGTTGGGCACTTTCGATCAGGTGTCGTGGAGAATTCACCGGCGCGAGCATCAAATTCGTCGAGCACGCGACCTCGTAGAGCTCGGACATCGTGTGTCGCTCGAAATATGCGGCAATCGGCTCGGAGATCGCTGAGAGTTCCTCCGAGGAAGTCGTGGCATGATCAAAGGTGGTCCAGTCACGGTCCGCGAGGGCAGATGTAGCGAGGCCTTCACTGGTGACGAGCCTTGTGATGGTCTCGAGGCTCGCTTGACGCGCCTTACCCCCCCGTAATCCGAAGGACACATAGCCGTCCGAGCAGGGCCACACCTCGCGGCGTCGCTCCGATGTTCGCGCCGGTTCGCCGACCCCACTCTCCAGTCCGGGTGGCCCTGCCCGCCGCTCCCATCGATGCGACCATGACCGCCTCTTGCAGTGACACATCGACCATTTGTGGCCTACATGAGGCAATGGCGGTTAGGACGGCCAGGGCGGCTTCGGCGGCACCGTGAGCATAGGAAACCGGTTCCGTGCAGCGAACAGGAGGGCGGTCAGGGTCACCGGTGCTGTACATGTTGCCCGTCGAGGCCATTATCCCGATATCGCTGGCCAGCCAGTTCGACCGTGGACCATCCATGCCGAACGGCGTGACCGCCACCCACACCGCTTCGGGAGAGACGGATGTATCGAGATCGTAAGCTCCCGGCCAGCCCGGTGTCGTGAGCACAACATCGGTGTCACGCAAGAGCTCTTGAAGCCGGGGGTCGTCGGACCCCGCGACAACGACGCTCGTCTTCCCAGCTGACCAGGCGACAAATCTGAGGGACGTGCCGTCCGGGCCGAGAGGTTCCACCCCTCGCAGCGGGTCGCCCCCCGTGGGCTCCGGATGGACGACGTAGGCTCCCATATCGGACAGAATCCGGCCTACCATGGCGGCCGGCTCGGCGGCCAAGTCGACCACCCGAAGGCCCTGGAGCAGCATGTGATCTTTAGCCGGCATGTGATGCCCCCGTACTCGCGCCAAGAGAAGAATTCGTCATGCAGCTCCCGTCATCCACTACAAGCCACGGCAGTCGTTCGGTGTTCCAATTCCTTAGGATGACTCCTTTAGTCCGAAGATTCGAACCGAATTGTCAGCGCAGATCAACGAACGTTCCGAGGGGTCTATGTGACCCATCATCTCCATGATGACCCGACGGGAGTAAGGCCAGTCGTTTCCGTGGTGGGGATAGTCGGTTGACCACATCATATTGCGCACGCCGACGCCATATCGATTCTCTATACCGTTGCGGTCAATAATGAATGTAGCGGACATGTTCGCATACCAATAATAGGAAGGCGGCTGCGAGATGGGGATGTCTCCCCATGACCTGTTGCGCCAATAACGGTCGTCCATCTGCTCGAGAAAATGAGGAATCCAGCCCACGCCGGTCTCGATCATTGATACATGCAGCTGCGGGAACCGCTCGAACACCCCCGTGAATATCAACTGCCCGATCGTGGAAGGAACGCTGGCGAAGACGCTGCCCAAGCCTGCCACAGCCTTGGCATTGGCATTGGCCCTCCTGGCCGCCGCCTTGTCTGCCTGCAGCGATTTGTCTCCGTAACGTGCAGTTCCCGATTTGGAGGCAGCCTGGCGGGCGGCGGAACGCGCCCGCCGAGAGACCAGGTTTATGTGAATGCACACGGGGATTCGCGCCTCGCTGGCGGCGGCCCAAAATGGGTCGTCGTCCTCGGAGATTGTGTCTCCCCCGGCGGGCCAGCTCGATATCGCCACCGCCTTGAATCCTTGACTTCGGAGTTTGCCGAGGTATTCAACCGCAACGTCGATCCCCACGGAGGGGATTTGGCCCACCCCGATGAGGCGTGACGGATCGGGGGCACAGAACTCCTCCCTCAAGAAATTATCGTAGGCATCCACCCCTGCGAGCACGAAGCCGTCGTCCTCGTCTCCGAGAAAATGCCCCATGGTGCGTTGTGGGGCGAAAAGCACTTCGGCGTCCACCCCGTCATAGTCCATGTCGGCCAACCTGGCCTTACCGTCGTAACAGCCTTGCCGAGCCTGCTCATATGTGACGCCAGTCCAGCGAAACTGGTCGTATGGCAATCCGGGGGTGGACACGAGGCCGATCGGGTCAGGGTCAGTTGCCCCTCCGAAAAGCCAGGCATCACCACCTTCCAGATCCCTCACCAGCTTCGGTGCCTTCTCCTGATACTTCCTTGGCAGCCACGCCTCCCAAATATGCGGTGGCTCGAGGATGTGCGCATCGGCAGATACAATTTTATACTTGCTGTCCATAGCCTTCTCTCCTTTTATCTGAAATCTCGCGAGTTCTCTGCCCAGCAGCCTCCGAGAGCTAGATCCTCTCCCCACGATTCCCGCTCCGCGTTCGGTGAGCGAAGGGTTTCACGTGGGATCAGTTGGCCCACGCCCTTGCCGCTTCGACGATGTCGGGGCGAAGCACGGGAATCGGCGCCGGGGTGAAGGAGGGATCGATCCCCCAAAGTCGTCGAGCGTTCGAGTCGACAATGGCTTTGGCATCAGCAGGAGTCATATCAGCTCGCGTCGCGATGATGTGGGGCCCGTATGGATCCGATCCGAGGTCCATGTGTGAGTAGTCAGTGCCATGTATGAGATTGGTTGTTCCGAAGAGTTTGCACAGGTAGGGCAGGTCGTCGTCGATCTGACAGGTCACGAAAAAGTTGTTATCGGCCAAGACGTTCCTGGCGAGATCACGCCAATCCCGAGCGATTCGATTTCCCCCTTCGTCAGCGCGACTGGCCTCTTGGACTGCAAACGGCAACCAGGAAGACCCAGCCTCGACGAAGGCCCATCTCAGGTGGGGGAACTCCGCCGGAACGCCCATCCTGCATAACGCGTAGAGCGCACCCGGCACGGGTGAAAGGTTGTTGATAAACACGATCGAACGATCATCGCTGAATATCCGGGAGTCACCTCCTACATGGATGGCAATTACCAAGTTCAACTCCTGAGCCTTCTCGTAAATGGGTCGATAGAGGGGACTGGCCACGGTTGCGCCATGCCGTAGCCCGCTGAGATGGACTCCTACTGCGCCGTGGTTCTTCCCAAACTCCATCTCGGCCAGGGCGCGCTCCGGCACACGGAACGGCACCTCAAGCGTCCACAACAGTCGGCCGTCGCTGTCAGCGACGCGATCGGCGATCCAGCGGTTCCAGCTTCGCATGAGCGCCGCTTCCTCATCCGTTGACGTAATCTCGACGTTCAACCAGAAGGACGAGAAGAGTACTTGGACGTCAATGCCAAGCACATCCATTCGACGCAGGCGCGCAGTGGGAGCAGCGAGGTCGACCGATCCCTCTGGAAACAACTCGTTGTACTCGGGGGGCATCGCCATGACGTCGAAAGGCCTCTGTCTCGGTATTCCACCCACAAGCCATGCCCCGTACCGATCTTTGGCGGGCCGATGGTGCTGTTCGCCCGGATCCAAGTAGTCCCAGCAGGAATCCGACTCCCGCACATGCGAGTCGCTATCGATGTAGCCCACCGCATACTCCCTCGGCAGCCCGTGACCCGGAGAGAATCACTTCGCGCAGTACACCCGACCGTTGTTCTCCACGTGGGGTACCCCGTTCTGGACACGCCCCTCAAACCAACAGTTGATGTGATGGGTCTTGCCCGCAGCGAACGTGAGTGGCGGCGTCAACCCGCCAACAGTGTCGCCTTTCAGTGATGTAAGGCCCTTTATGATCTCGGCGGTGCTGGGGGTTTCTTTCGCAGTAAGGTGCCCGGCCGTAATCGCGTTCTCGAGAAGCTTCCCCGAGACCCAAGCCATGAAAGCGTCCTCGTCAAGAACACTCGCCTTCTCCCGTTGGCCCGGATAGTACTTATCCATCGCAGTGTCAAAGGCCCGCACGGCCGGGGTGTTCGCGTAGAACGGAAGGTCCGTGAACATGGCCCAGAGCTTCTGCTTGAGCGCAGGGGCAGCAGCCAGGTTCATGCCGAAGGTCTCGCCATCGATGACGTAGATCGGTTGGAAGTTCTGCACGGCACAGTCGGAAGCGACTCGGATGATCACCGACGATGCATCAGCAATGAACAGTGAGCTCACATGCTGCTGATTGGCCGCAACACACGGAGCCGTGTAGTTCGGCGCGGCAAAAGAAATCGACTCGTTGTAGACGTCCGGTACTCCCGCATGCTTGCCAGCTGCCGACACCAGAGGGGCACCCAGCGCGCACGTCGCCGCCTCGGCGCAGTAGAAATTGGAGATGTTGGTCGCTCCGGCCGCCTTGGCCGTTGCGACGATCGCCGGGAAAATGCTGGTATCCGTCGTGCCTTCCGGATAGAAGTCAGGGTTCGTATCGAACGTTCCTGCAGCGGTGAACACACCAACAACCGGGATGTGCGCCGCCTCCACCGCAGGCGCAAATGCCGCATCGGTTTCGGACATATCTGCGATCGCGACCACATGATCCGCTATGAGGGTCTGGGCAACCGAATCGGCGGTGCTGGGGCTACTGGCGTCGTCCTCGGTTATGACCTGGACCGGGTGTCCGTCAATGCCACCCGATGCGTTCACCGCATCGGCCCACGCAAGGTAGACGTCTTCGGCAAGTGCCGTGTAGCCTCCGAACGCTCCTAGGCCAGAACAGGTGCAGATGAAACCAACCTTGATCGGGGTTCCCTTCGCCGGACTGCTCGACGAAGGACCGGCAGACACGCCCTGGACAAGAGCAAATGCCATAGTGACGGCGCACACAACGGACAACCGCTTCGCAAACACTCAGTTTTCCCTCCCCTTGTAGTTACAAAAACATCATGTTGTTAGTTGCGCTGTCCTTCGTTGGGCGGCGGCAGCCCGAAGGTGACCACTGGAGGGCCTGAGACGACACCGACGCCGTGTGTCCTCTGGCCCAGCGGTGCACGGCGCCCCATAGGCGGGAATCCTGGAACGGCGTCCTGAGACCTACCTGAGATTCGACTCCTGCAGCGTGTCGACGATCTCCAACAGGATCTCCTGCCCACAGTCCATGAGCTTAGACATGCCGCGGCGCCGAAGCAAGGAGTCCTGTCGGATCATGCGCATCATTCAGGGTGTTTTCACCCGAAGGCCGCTTGCCCAGAAGCTGACTGCTCGAGCGCTTGACGTGGACGACCGGGTCTGGGCAGAATTGCTGCGAATAGATAGTCGGGTTATGGCCATCTCAGAGAGGGGTGCACAATGGCGCGCATTTACCGGATCGTCTCCGCCGACGGGCACACGCTCGAGCCGCCGGACATGTGGGAGCGCTACCTGCCCTCGGAGTTTCACAAAGACCACCTTCCGCGGGTCGTCAAGGACGAATACGGCGGTGACTCGTGGCTCGTGCCCGGCGGGCGGCCGTCGCCGGTCGGCCTAGTCGCCACCGGCGGCCAGCACTACGAAGACTTCCGGTGGTCGGGCGGCACGTACAAGACAATGACGCCAGGCACCTACGACGGCAAGGGTCGACTCGCCGAACAGGACTTCGACGGCGTCGACGCGGAGGTCCTTTTCCCGTCCAACTCGCCCAAGACGGTATCGTACTTCGCAAACCACCCCGACCCAGAGGTCCACGAAGCCGGAATCGAGGCGTACAACACCTGGATGCTCGAGGACTACGCGGCTGCGGACCCGGAGCGGTTGATCGCCACGGCCATGATCCCCCAGCGCGGCATCGACCGGGCCGTGGAGGCCCTGCATCAGGCGAAGGCACGTGGATTTCGCACGATCTACCTGCAGACGTTCCCCTCGGGCGGGGCGAAGCTCTCTCGCGACGACGACCCCTTCTGGACGGCCGCGGAGGAGCTCGACATGCCGATCAACCTGCACCTGATGATCCAGCCCTCGTACCGCAATCTCCCCGACGAGGTGCGGGCGAAGATACCGGACCCCTTCGCCCAGGGGGTGAAGCTCCCGGACCTCGTATCGATGGGCGGAGCTGTAGGCCAGTTTTCCGCCACGATCGCCGAGTTCATCTACTCAGGGATGTTCGACAGGTTCCCCAAGCTCAAGCTTGTCGGGACCGAAGTCGGAGCCGGGTGGGTGCCCGCCCTTCTCGAACACATGGACGATCACTACTGGCGGAACCGGACCTGGACCGGGATCAAGCTGGAGGCGTTACCGTCGGAGTACTTCCATCGCAACTGGCTGGTGTCGTTCATCCGCGAGCCGTTCGCCGTGCGGGTCCGCCACTGCATAGGCGTGAACAACATGATGTGGTCGACGGACTATCCGCACCACCGCCACGACGTGCCCTACAGCCGACGCATCATTGAGGAGATGTTTCTCGATGTGCCGCAGGCGGAAAAGCAGGCGATCGTGGCGATGAATGCAGTGGAGCTCTACAAGCTCCCCCACGACGCGAATGCCTAGAGTTGCCGGAGGCGATCAGACGACCCGATACTGGAAATGATCCCTGTGACTGATTTCGAAGGGAGTCGCGTCGTGGGTCCGCTTGATGGTTTCCGTGTCTTGGATGTGTCGTCGCATGGCGCCGTCCCGATCGCGGCCAGCATCTTGGCAGACTGGGGCGCCGACGTCTTGAAGGTCGAGGATCCAGAGCACGGCGAGATCATGCGGCACGGCACGATCTGGGGTGTGCCGCCACCGAAGGGGGGCTCGAGCCACCTGTACCACACGTTCAACCGGGGGAAGCGGTCGCTCGCTATCAACCTCAAGCACGAGCGCGGCCGCGAGGTGCTGCTCGGGCTGGTCGATACCGCTGACGTCTTCCTGACGAGCTTTCTGACTGGGGTTCGTCAACGGCTGCGCATCGACGTCGACGACATCCGGGCACGCCGCCCCGACATCGTTTACGGCCGGAACACAGGTCGGGGGGCCAAAGGGCCCTACGCCGAACTCGGCGGCTACGATGCCACCTCGTTTTGGTCAAGAGCCGGACTGGCGATGGCCACCTCGGCACCCGACCAGACGACCCCCACCACCATGCCGGCGCCGGCCTTCGGCGACAGCCTGACCGGCTTCGCCCTGGCCTCAGGGGTGGTCGCCGCACTGCTCCACCGCGAGCGAACCGGCCAAGGAATGATTGTCGACACGGCGTTGCTGGCGACTGGGATGTGGGCGATGCAGACAGCCGTCACCGGCTCGTGCCTGATTGGCGCCGAGGAGTTCCGCCGACCCGCACGCGGCGCGAACGCACCGCTGGTCAACTCGTACCGCACCAAGGATGGCCGCCACATCCATCTGTGCATGGACCAACAGCACTACTGGCCCTCTTTCTGCGATGCGGTCGGCCGGCCCGAGTGGAAGAACGATCCCCTTATCGCTACCCACGAAGCGCGGGAGAAGAACGCCACGTACTGCATCGAGCTCATCGACGAGCTGTTCGCCGGGCGAACGTTCGCCGAGTGGAAGGAGATCCTCGCCGGGCAGCGGGGTCCGTTCGACCCGGTACAGAAGACGGGCGAGTTGGCAAATGATCCGCAGGTGATCGCCAACGGCTACCTCGCCGAGGTCGAGGACGAGGTCGGACGAACGTTGCGCCTTGTGGCCCCGCCGGTGAAATTCGATGGCGCCCCATACCGGACCCGCGGGGGCCCCGACCACGGTGCCAACACCGACGAAGTGCTGACGGAGCTCGGCTATGACATGGACGAGATCCTCCAGCTAAAGATCGACGGCGCGATCCTGTGACCGACCGGGCGCTGTGGGGGCGGACGGCGATTGTCGGCATCGGTGAGTCCGACTACGGCAAGCTGTATCGGAGCGAACCGCGGAGCAAGGCTGACATGGCGATCGAGGCCGTCCAGCGTGCCATCCTCGACGCGGGGATCCAGAAGGGCGAGGTCGACGGGCTAATCGTGAGCGGGATGCCGATGTACGACCCGTTCATGTACCGAGCAGGGATGCAGGAGGTCCGCTTTCTCGCCCACTACCCGCTGGGCGGGCGGCTCTGTCCACAGGCGCTGGCCCATGCCGTGCTGGCCGTGCACCACGGCATGGCCAACTACGTGGTGCTGTTCAACGCGGTCGACTTCCGCGGCGCAAGCCGGAGGTTCGGTGGCGATACTGAAGGCCACGCCGACATGGGGACCGGACCACTTGGGCCCATGTACGACCTCGCCTACGGCATGACATCGCCGGGAGCGCAGTACGCGCTGCTGTGGTCCCGCTACCTCGCCCTCTACGGAGGCACCGACACCGACCTAGCCGCCATCGCGGTCGGCACCCGGCGGTGGGCGAGCATGAACCCCAACGCAACCTTCCAGGACCCGCTCACCGTCGAGGAATACCTCGAGGCCCCCTACATCGCCGAACCACTCCGGCTGTTCGACTACTGCCTGGTAAGCGACGGCTGCGCCGCCTACGTGATCACCACATCCGAAAGGGCGGCCGATTCGCCCCACCCACCAGTTCTGGTTGGCAGCCTTGCTTCGCGGGCCAACATCCGTCCGTATTACGCCTCCGAGGACTTCTGGGCCGACGCCTGTGCGTCACTGAAGCGAGACCTGTTCGCCCCAGCCGACATCACCCTCGAGGACGTCGACGTCCTTCAGGTCTACGACAACTTCAGCCCCGCGGTCGTCTGGGCTCTTGAAGGTCTCGGTATCGCGCCGCGGGGCGAGGGGCTTCAGTGGGTGCAGGGCGGCCGATGTGCGCCCGGTGGAGAACTGCCCGTGAACACCGCCGGTGGGATGCTCAGTGAGGCTTACCTCCAGGGCTGGAACGCACACGTCGAGGCAGTGCGCCAGTTGCGCGGCCACGCCGGCGCGCGCCAGGTCGAAGACTGTCACCACGTCCTCTACGTCGGACTTTCGGCGGTGCCAGGAGCGACCCTCCTCTTCAGGGACCGCTGATGGTCGAGTCCAAGCCCGTCCCGACACCGACCGACGAGGACTCTGAGTTTTGGCAGCGCGCCCGCAACCACGAGCTGGTCCTGCCGCGATGCCAACGGTGCGCCAACGTCTGGTTCCCGCCCTACAGAAACTGCCCTGAGTGCCTCGGTCGCGACATCGACTGGCAGCCGGTCTCCGGTCGTGGTGAGGTGTTCGGCTTCACCGTCTTCCACCGGCCATACTTGCGCGCCTTCGCACAGGACGTTCCCTATCACGTCGCCCTCATTCGGCTCGAGGAAGGGCCCATGATGTATGGCGATGTCGTAGATGGCGAGATCCGCGTCGGTCTGCCCGTCGAGGTCATCTTCGACGATGTCGACGACGCCGTCTCGCTCCCGCGATTCCGCCCAGCCTAGGAGACGACTAAGCCGTCCTCAGGAGGCAGTCACTCCCAGGTGATGACCTCGTTCACCATGCCGGACCGCCGGTCGCCCTCGATCTTCTCCATGTGCTCACGGGTCAGCCGCTCGGCCAGGGCCGGCTTGCCGGCGATGATGGCCTTGGCGATCGCCTTGTGGTCGGAACGGGTGCGTTGGGCGACTTTCGCCCCAGATTTGGGACGGTCTCGATACAGAACCCGGTTCCGGTGGATCTCCTGCAGGGCGGCGGCGGACAAGCTCATCACGCCGTTGCCGCACAGGGCCCCGAGCAGCTCGTGGAAATCGGCCCAGGCGTCGAAGAGCCGCTGATCGTCGTCGTCCAGGGAACCCTCGAACGCGACGTGGTCAGTGAGCAGCTGACTGGCCTGCTCATCGGCGTGCTGAGCGGCCAGCCGGGCCATCATCGGCTCAAGCATGAGCCGGGCATCGATCAGCTCCTGGTAGGTCACCCCGCGCATCTGGAAATGTAGTGTCGACATCCGGGCGAAATCCTGGATCGCTTCGGCGGCGACGACTGGGCCACCTCCCGGTCCGGGCTTGAGCCGGACGATACCCTGGATCTCGAGAATGCGCAGCGCCTCCCGGAGCGACGCTCGCCCGACCCGGAAGCGAGCCAGCATCGCACTCTCGGAGGCCAACGTCTCGCCGGGCTGCCAACCGCCGGCGGCGATGTCGGCGACGATATCTCGGGCCACCACCTCGGCCAACTTGGGCGGTCGGTTGGCTGGACGCTGGTGCTCGCCGCCGCCAAGATCCGTCACCTGCAGGTTGCTCATCCAGCAATCCTAGCGACGCCCCGCAAAGGCGCGGCACCCGGCTCGGGTCATATCTCCTCCCGGCAATCACTGCAAGTCCGTCTGCGACGCCCACGCCTGGGAGGTACTCAGGCCACCTTGGCAGGGCGAAAGATCGGGACCGCGACACCGTCGGCCTGCTCCCGGAAGGTAACCCGCAGCGACATGCCGGCTTGCAGGTTCTCAGACGGGCACTCGACCACGTTCGTCATCATCCGGGGTCCCTCGTCTAAATCGACGATGGCCGCTACGTACGGTACGTGCCCGGCAAATGGAGGCAGATCGTTGACATGAACGATCGACCACGTGTAGAGGGTCGCCCGACCGCTCGCCTCCTCCCATTGAACCTGGTCGCTCCAACAGTACGGACAGAACGGCCGAGGGTAGAAGTGGGCGCGATGGCAGGCGCCGCAACGTTTGATCAGCAGCTTACCCTCGCGCGCCCCATTCCAGAATGGCCGGGTGGTGTCGTCTGGTGTGGGTAGATCGAACCGTATGCCGTTAGCCATCTTCGATCACCCAGCGCGACACGAAAGAGTGGCCGCAGCCTCGCCAACCAATTTGACCTCGCCGTCCTGATTGAGGACCGTGCACTCCAAGCCGATCGCGCCGTGTCCGTCCTCCTCGCGTGTCCATGAGACGCGAACATCGGTGATCAGGGTCTCCCCAGGCCAGGTCTGCTTTGCAAAGCGGACCTTGTAGCGATTGAGGTTGCCCACGCCGACGAAGTCCGTGATCGCCTTGGCCAAGTAGCCCGAGGTGAACATTCCGTGCCCGAATACGCTGGGCTGTCCCGCCGCCCTCGCCTTCACCTCATCGGTGTGCATCGGGTTGAAATCACCAGAAGCGCCCGCGTACATGACCAAGTCGGTCCGGGTCAGTTCATGTCGCAGCTCGGGTGCAACGTCGCCTTCGCTGAAGTCTTCGAAGAATGGCTTCCGCTCGTCCACGGTCATTTCTTACCCTTAAGCTGCGGTTATGTCAAGCAACGGTCACTTCTTCTGACTCACTGTTGTGGCCACTCGGTCGCCCGACGAGCATGTCGGCGCCGTTGCGATCAACGTCTTGTCGGCATCGACGCCAGGGGTTGGTTGGCTCTCTCGGGAAGGAAGTACTCACCACGCTCCTAGCGGTCCGCTCCCAGGATCAGCGTGCTGGCCGAGCTGAACCAGCCACCGGTTCCATTCACACAGCACAGCTCGGCGTCGGGCACCTGGCGGGGACCGCATTCGCCGCGGAGCTGGCGGACGCCTTCGACCATGAGGAACATGCCGCGCATACCCGGGTGGCAAGCCGACAAGCCGCCGCCGTCGGTGTTGGTGGGGAGCGCCCCACCGAGTCGCAGCTTGCCATCCTCGACAAAGGGACCACCCTCGCCCTTCGTGCAGAAGCCGAGCCCTTCGAGCGTGAGCAACACCATAGGGGTGAAGGCGTCGTAGAGCTGGCACACGTCGATGTCGGCGGGCGTGACGCCGGCGCGCGCGAAGGCGAGTTTCCCGGAGCGGGCGCACGGCGACTCGGTGAAATCCTCCCATTCGCTCATCGTCGTGTGCGACACCGCCTCTCCGCTCCCCAGGATCCACACCGGCCTCTTGGCGCAGTCCCGGGCGCGGTCCTCGCTGGTGAGCACGACCGAGCCGCCTCCGTCTGAGCGGATGCAACAGTGCAGCTTGGTCAGCGGGTCGGCCATCATCCGCTCGTTCTGGACGTCGTCGATGGTGATCGGTTCGGTGTAGAACGCGTCCGGGTTGAGGCCGGCGTTGTACCTCGTCGACACGGCGATCTCGGCCAGCTGTTCGATCGTTGTGCCGAACTCGATCATATGGCGGCGAGCGCTCATGGCGTACTTGGCGATGAGAGAATGGCCGAACGGCGCGTCGAACTGCCCCGGACCCCGGGCGCCGAACGCCAGGTTCGCGGTGCGGAGATTCCGCTTTAAGTCGGCCCGTGTGGTCGAGCCGTACGTCAACACGATCACGTCGGCCAGGCCCTGAGCGATGGCCGCGTAGGCGTGCTCGGCCATGAACTCCCACGTGGCTCCGCCGACGCCAGTGGAATCGACCCACGTCGGGCGCAGGCCGAGGTACTCGGCCACCTCCACTGGCGCGAGCGTGCCGGTTCCGCACGACATGAACCCGTCGACGTCGGACTTCCCGAGACCGGCATCGGCAAGTGCGCGCCGCGTGCCCTGGTAGTGCAGCTCGAAGACGTCCTTGTCGTCGACCCGCCCACAGTCCGAGAGCGCTGCGCCGACGATAGCGACACGCCTGGTTCCCGTCACTGTGGCGAGCGGCCGATCTGCAGCCCGGGGTGGCGGGTGCGGAAGATGTAGGCGCTCACCTGGGCGCCGATCTCGGCCGGCTCCCATTTCCTCGGCTGACCGTCCGGCGTGTTGGCTTCGATGCTCGGGCCGAGTGCCCAGGGCTCGTACAAGGTGATCGTGTTGCCAACGGCCCGGAACACCTGTCCGGTGACGTAGAGCGCCTCGTCCGAGGCGAGCCAGGCGACCATCGGGGCCGAGTTCCCCGGGTTCATGGCCTCGAACGATTCGTACTCGTCCGGCTCTTTCACCTGCATGCCCTTTGTCGTTGACGCCATGATCCGGGTGATACCGCCTGGGGCGACGGCGTTGCAGCGCACCCCGTAGCGAGCTAGCTCGAGGCTCGTGATGATCGTGAGGGCCGCGATACCGGCCTTGGCCGAGCCGTAGTTGGCCTGACCGATGTTGCCTTGGAGGCCGGCGCTCGACACCGTGTTCACGATCGCCGCCCGGGGCTGGTTGCCTGATTTCGACCGCTCACGCCAGTGGTTGGCCGCGTGATGAGTAACGGCGAAGGTACCCTTGAGATGGACTCCCAAGACCAAATCCCAGTCCTGCTCGGTCATAGAGAACAGCATCTTGTCCCGGACGATGCCGGCGTTGTTGACGACGATGTCGAGTCCGCCGAAGAACTCCACTGCCTGGCTCACCAGGCTGGCGGCTCCCGACCAGTCCGACACGTCGTCGTAGTTGGCGACGGCATCACCGCCACGGCTGCGGATCAGTTCGGCCACCTCCTCGGCCGGCCGCTTGTCGGCGGCCTCGCCGGTGACCGAGCCGCCGAGGTCATTCACGACGACCTTGGCGCCCTCGCCGGCGAGCTCGAGCGCCTCACCACGCCCGATGCCACGCCCGGCACCGGTGACGACGGCGACCTTTCCGTTGAGCAGGCCCATCGTTTTTCCTCCTTGTCGGGGGCTACCAGCCCTTGAACTCCGGGGTGCGCCGCTCAATGAACGCGCGCATGCCTTCGCGTGAGTCCTCGGTGTGACCGACGAGCTCTTGGCCGAAAGCCTCCTCTTCGAAGGCGGTCGATCGGGAGGACTCAAACGATCGGTTGAGCAGCCATTTGGTCATTCCCAGCGCCTTGGTAGGCGAGTTGCCGAGGCGCTGCGCCCACTCTGAAGCCGTCTGGTCCAGATCGGCCAGCGGGACCACCCTGTTCACCAGCCCGATGCGCTCGGCCTCCGCCGCCGACACGTCGTCACCGAAGAACATGAGTTCTTTGGCCTTCTGGAGCCCGATGATGCGAGGGAGCAGGTAGCAACCACCAGCGTCAGGGATGATGCCTCGCCGGACAAAGACCTCTATGAATCGGCTCTCGTCGGCCATGAGCACGAGGTCGCACGCCAACGCCAGGTGGGCGCCGCCGCCCGCCGCCACGCCGTTCACCGCCGCTATGACGGGCTTCTCGCAGTCGAGCACCGAGGAAACAAGTCGACCCCACCCATGGCGGATCATGCGGGCGCCTTCGCCCATGATCCTCTCCGGCGCCCCCACCGGTTTGGGGGGCGTCTGCGGCCGCGGGCCGCCGAGATGGGCCCCGGTACAGAATGCCTTGCCGACCCCGGTCAGCAACACGACCCGGACGTCAAGCGATGCCGAGGCCTCCGTCAGGAGGTCAGCGAGACGGTCGCGCATCTGCCACGTCAAGGCATTGCGGGCATCAGGATTGTTGATCGTCAGCCTGCCGATGCCGTTGTCGATCTTCCAGCGCACGAAATCGTCCACCGGCCGAACTATAGCAACGATACGCAGGGATCATCACTGGCGGGACGGGGTGACGCCGCCTACTTCTTCCCACACCTGCTTACGTAAGGTCGCCCGCAACAACTTCCCGGTCTCATCCCGAGGCAGCGGCGCTTCGCTCACGATGATCCGCCGCGGACGCTTGTAGCCGGCGACGCGATCGGCCGCGGCTCGCAGGACGGACTGGGTCGCCTCTGCGCCCGTAGCACCTGGTGCGGGAACCACGAACGCAACGACGGTCTCGCCCCGCTCCTCGTCGGGTGCGCCAACCACGCACAGCTCGGCCACGTCCGCCATCTCTCCGAGGAGGTCTTCCACCTCCGCCGGGTAGATGTTCACACCCGCCGAGATGATCACATCGCTGCTGCGCCCGGAGAGAAACAGGTAGCCCTCCGCGTCGATCCAACCGATATCGCCCGAGGTGAACATATCGTCGTGGTGGACCGCCGCGGTCTTCTCCGGGTCGCCCATGTACTCGAAGTCGGTCCTGGCCCAGAAGAAGACGCGACCTTCCTCACCAGGGCCGAGGCGTTCGCCGTCGGGCCCGAGGATGCGAATGTCGTCATTCACCCCGGAGACCGCCTGCCCGACCGTGCCGGGCCGTTCGAGCCACTCTTCAGTACTCACCACGGTCATCCCCCCCTCACTCGACCCGAAATACTCAACGAGGATCGGGCCAAGCCACTCGATTGCTCGTCGCTTCAACTCAACGGGGCACGGCTCGCCGCCGTGGACCACCCGGCGAAGCGCCCGTAGCGAGTGCGCCGTCCGGACCTCTTCTGGAAGGGCCAGCCACTGACGGAGCATCGTCGGCACCACCACCGTAGACACCACGTCCCGGTCGAGCTCCTCGAGGGCGTGCTGGGGCTCCCAGCGGTCGAGCAATCGCAAGGGCGCACCCGAGGACAGCGTGCCGAGGGCGAAGGTCAGCGGGGCGCCGTGGCACAATCGCGACACCACGAGGTGGGTGCCGTCAGACGGGATCTCGAGCCGGGCATGGTTGTCGATATTCTTGTTACGCGGGAAGGACTCGCTGAAAGGCGCCGTCCGCAGGCCAACGCGCCGTACCCCCTTCGGGCGGCCCGTCGTACCGGATGTGTAGGTGAGCTTCCAGCCAGCCCGATCGTAGGGAACCGGCTCGCCAAGGTGAGGGGCGAGCCGCTCGGCGAGAAGATCGAAGTCGATGACGGACAACCCACGCTGGCGGGCCGCCTCAGCCGTGGCGGGAATATCCGTGGCGACGAGCCGCGAGCTGGCGTCGTCGAGCACGTAGCCGACCTCGTTCGCCATCAAGCCGGTCTTTACGGGTGTAAACACGAAGCCACCCCGCATTGCGCCGAGGACCACGTCGAGGTACTCCACCCGGTTGGTTCCGGAAAGCAAGAGGTGGTCGCCAGGCACCAAACCCTCCTCCTCCAGGAGGTGGACCACAGCGGCCGTCTGTTCGTCGAGCTCGCGCCAGGTCTGCTGGGCGGTGGCGTCCTCGAGCGCGACCGCATCGGGATGGCGCCCCATCAACTCCCACAACGGCGGTGCGTGGCGCACAGCAGTCCCGCGGTCCGGTTAGGAGTCTCGCATGGCCTGTGCGGCCAACCGCTCATCGATCACGAGCGGTTCTGCCTCAACCACGAGCCGAGGTCGATCAAGCGACCGCACCACCGCAAGCACCCCCAACCACTCCGGTTCCGTCAGGCCGACTAGCCGTAGCCGTCGGATCAATGCGAAGTGTTGATCAATCGCTAGCGAATGTCAACCGGTTGGCGACCCGAGCGTTGTCGTCGTTCGGAAAGGTAGGAACCATACGTATAATAGGGACGAATCACTTGCCGCAGGGCCAAAGCCAGGCTAAGCTTGTGGGTTGTGACCAGGGGGACTCAGAGGCAGGTCACCGAGACGACGGTAACGACCTGTCGATGTTGGCCGATGCCGTCGCTCCTGCCCCCGCCCTTGAAACGACGGTGCGCGCAGCCCGTCTTGACACGACGCGTTCAGGTGACGCCACGTACCCCCAGAGGACTCAGCGAACCCACCTCTGACCCGAGCTATTCCTAGGTCCTAGTCAGGAGAGATCAACGTGGCAGCACTCACCGAGCTCAAAGGAAAGGAGTTGGGAAGACGACGAATAGGGATCGAGCGGGGACCCGTCCGGATCTTTGCCAAAGCATGCAAGGATGAGAACCCGGTCTACCGCGAAGAAAATGCGCCGGTCCCGCCGACGTTCCCCTTCGCCATGTCCTACTGGGGGTCGATCGGCCAGGAGGATCCCATGGGTCTGCCAATAGAGAAGCTACGTGGCCCTGGTCGTCTGATCCTCCACGGGGAGCAGGAGTTCGAGTACCACCGCTGGCCCAAGGTTGGGGACGTCCTCGAAGGGACCGCCCGGGTCAGCGACGTATACGAAAAACCCCGACCGAACGGCGGGTCGATGGAGTTCTACGTCACCGACACCGAATGGTGTGATGCCCAAACGCAGGAGCCGGTCTGCACGACCCGCTTCACCATGATCGTCAACGTCGCCGCCAAAGAGAGGTGAGGAACTCGCACAGAGGTCGATGATGATGTTCCCACTGCTCCAGGTCGTCTTCGGCGGCGGGATGCCAATCCTCGATCAATGAATCCTTCGCACCTGGCCCGACCCATACTCGCCAGCTCCGACGGGCGCGGGTCACCTGGCGAGCACCCTGCTCACCACTTCTGCTCACCTTTCTACGTCGCAGTACGAGGAGGACAGACTCTTGCAAGATGGTTCGCCACTTGACCGGCTCCTTGTGGTTGACCTCTCCACGGGAATTCCCGGCGCCTATTGTGCGAAACAGCTCGCGGATGGTGGCGCGGAAGTCATACGAGTCGAGCCGCCGGAAGGTGACGCCTTACGGCGGTGGACACATCGTGGATCGCTCCCTTCGGGAGAAACCGGTGCGCTCTTCCAGTACCTGGGCTGCTCCACCAAGAGCGTCACCGCCACGCCCGATGATCGCGGCCGGAACGAATTGGCGCGCCTGCTGGGCAGCGCGGACGTCATCATATGGTCGCCTGAGGGAGCCGCGGCCCGGTGGCCCGGCTTGTCGGCCCAAGAGCTGCACGAAACTTTTCCTACGGCGATCGTCGCCGCGATCACGCCCTTCGGGCTAACCGGTCCTTGGGCGAATCGCGCCTCTTCGGATCTCACGATTCAGGCCTGGGCGGGTGCGTCGACCTTGGGATCGGCCGAGTCGCCGCCCGCCCAGTGGGGCGGTCGTGTCGGTCAATGGCTCGGCGGAATATTCGCGGCCTTGGGGATCCTGACTGCCCGGCGCCTTCAAGCGGCGGATGGCGTCGGCGACCTGCTCGACGTCTCGCTTCTCGAGGTCGTGCAGTACTGCATTGGGATGTATCCGGTGACACGTCGAACAATGAGCTCCTCCGAGCAGAATGCCGCGGCGGATGGAGCCCCCAACCGCTCCATCATGATCCCGATGATTGAGAAGACCGTCGACGGTTGGGTCGGCTTCATGGTGGCGACCGCCACCATGTGGGAATCGTTCTCAGTGCTCGTCGAGCACCCGGAGTGGACCGAGGACGACTCCTTGTACTCGTACGCGGGCCGCGCGGCCCGACGCAACGAGCTGGAAGCCGAGATCCGCGCATGGGTGGGCCAGCGGTCTACTGCCGAGGTACTCGAAGCGGCAACTCTCCTACGGGTACCAGTTGCACCGATTGGAAACGGTGCGACGGTGACCACCTTCGACCACTTCGTCGAGCGCGGCTTCTATGTCGCCAACCCGGCGGCGGGTTGGCTTCAACCAAACGTGCCTTACCGGTTCACCGGCAGCGCAGCGAGCAAGCCCTTCGAACCGGCACCGAGCATTGGCCAGCACAATGTCGAAGTGCGATCCCGTCGCTTCGAGCCCAGATCCGTCAGGGCACTGAGCCCGAAGCCCGACTTGCCCCTGGCGGGTGTGCGGGTCGCCGATTTCACCGCTTTTTGGGCTGGTCCGATGGTTGGCCACTTCCTCGCATGCATGGGCGCGGATGTGATCCACGTCGAGTCCCCACAGCACCCGGACCCAATCCGAGGTCACTCCGTGAAGACCACGGCGGATTACCGCTGGTGGGAGTGGAGCCCCAACTTCCATGGGCCGAACACCAATAAACGCGATGTCACGATCGATATGGGCAGCGAACGGGGGCGGAAGCTGGCCAAGCGTCTTATCGCCCAATGCGACGTGGTGCTCGAGAACTACTCGCCAAGAGTGTTCGACCACTGGGGACTCGAATACGACGCTGTTCGAGCAATACGGCCTGACATCATCTTCGTACGAATGCCCGCGTTCGGGCTATCGGGGCCTTGGCGGGACCGGACCGGATATGCGCAGACTATGGAGCAGGTGTCCGGCATGGCCTGGGTGACCGGGTTTCCGGACGGGCCGCCGCTGGTGCTGCACGGGACCTGCGACCCTCTTGCCGGCGCTCATGCAATCGCGGCACTCCTCTTGGCGCTCGAACACAGGGAGCGCACAGGCGAGGGGCTGCAGGTGGAGGTCGCGATGGTCGGGGGCGCCTTGAACGTAACGGCCGAGCAGGTCCTCGAGTACCAGGCGTACGGTCACTTGTTGGAGCGGGAGGGGAATCACGGTGTCGCCGCCCCGCAAAACCTCTACCTCACTATGGACATCGACCCCGCCGGGCGACAGGACACCTGGGTAGCGATTGCGATCGAAACGGACGAGCAGTGGCTCGCGCTCCGTGAGGCTCTCGGGAACCCCGAGTGGGTGAACGGCGCCGCCTATATGACGGCCGCGGGCCGCCGAGAAGCACACGACATCTTGGACACCCACCTCGCCGCCTGGTGCAGGGACCGGCTAGCCGACGACATCGTCACGGCACTCTGGCCCCGGGGCGTGCCCGTGGCTCGGGTTACTCCTGCCAGTCACGCAGCGAGCCTCGAACAGCATCAGGCACGGGGGTTCTTCGAGTCGGTCTCGCATCCCATCACGGGCACCCAGCTCCACATCGGGTATCCACTCCGCTTCGAACGTGGGCCTCGCCCTCTTCACCGTAGTCCTGCACCCACTTTGGGCGAGCACAATGAGGCCGTCTTCGGTCGCTTGCTCGGAATGACCGACGATGAAATCACCGCACTCGAGGCCGAGGAGGTCATCGGGACTCGCCTCTTAGGCCAGCATCGCACTCGATGAGTAGGCTCCTGGCCTTCCAGGGGCGTTTAGCCCTCGTTAACCAGGGGGAACGCTCTCGTCGGCGTGGGACTGGGAGATCCACGTGGCGTACATCTCGGCGTAGTGCCCGCCCCGGGCGATCAGCTCGTCGTGCGAGCCGAGCTCGAGCAACCGGCCGTCTCCGACCACCACGATGCGATCCGCCCGCATGGCGGTCGAGAGTCGATGGGCGATGAGCACCGCCGTGCGGCCCTGGAGGAGAACGTCGAGCGCCGCCTCGACCAGCGTCTCGGACTGCAGGTCGAGGTTGGAGGTGGCCTCGTCCAGCACGAGCACGCGGGGCTGGGCCATGAAGGCCCGGGCCAGGGCGATGAGCTGCCGCTCGCCCGAGGAGAGCGACTGCCCCCGTTCGTGGACGACGGTGTCGAGCCCGTAGGGGAGGCGGGCGACCAGCTCGGTCAGGCCCACCTGGTGCACGGCGTCCCATACGGCGTCATCGGGTGCCCCCGGCCGGGCGAACGAGATGTTGTCCCGGATCGAACCGGCGAAGAGGAAGGGCTCCTGGGGGACGACGCCGAGCTGGCTGCGGAGCGACTTCAAGGTCACCGAGCGCAGGTCGAAGCCGTCAATGAGCACCCGGCCCACCGTGGGGTCGTAGAAGCGGGTCACGAGCTTGGCCATGGTGGACTTGCCGGCCCCCGTGGCACCCACGAAGGCCACCGTCTCGCCGGGCTCAATGGTCAGGTCGATGTCCTCCAACAC
This sequence comes from uncultured Acidimicrobiaceae bacterium, assembly GCA_963779735.1. GTDB lineage: Bacteria > Actinomycetota > Acidimicrobiia > Acidimicrobiales > RAAP-2 > Bog-473. The sequence continues at coordinate 479,664 of CAVZZJ010000002.1, read as the reverse complement.
GGGGACCGACGGGTCGTAGCCGAAGGAGACGTGCTCGAAGCGGATCCGGCCGCGGATCGGCGGCAGATCGGTGGCGTCTGGGCTCTCGGTGACCGAGGGCTCGCTCTCCAGGAGGGTGCGCAGCTTGAACACCGAGGACTGCCCCTGCTGATAGACGTTGTACTGCTGGACGAGGAGCTGGATCGGCTGGAAGAACCGGCCAACATAGAGGAAGAAGGCCACCAGCGCGCCGATCGACAGCTGATGGTGGAGATACATATTGCCGCCGACGGCGAGGATCACCACCTGGCCGATGACGCCGAGCAGCTGGGTGCCCGGGCCGTAGATCCCGTTGATCCGGCCGGTGAAGTAGTTGGCCTCGCGGTACGAGCCCACGATGTTGCGGTGCTTCACGACGTTGAAGCGCTGGCGGTTGTGGGCGGTGACCACCCGTACCCCCTGCAGGCTCTCGGACAGGTCGGCCAGCACCAGGGCAATGCCGTCGCGCACCTTGTCGTAGCCGCGTTCGGAGGCCCGCTTGAACCAGATGGACATGGCCGTCAACGGGGGGATGACCACGACGATGGTGATGACGGCCAGGCGGACGTTGGTCGTGAAGAGGAACACCGAGATGACGACCATGGTCAGCGCTTGAATGGCGAATTGGGCCAGACCGTCCTGGAGCAGCTGTTGCAGGTTCTCGATGTCGCTGGTCATCCTGCTCATCACGACGCCCGCCTTCTCCTCGGTGAAGAAGTCGAGCGAGAGCCGCTGCAGGTGACGGAAGATGGTGACCCGCAGGTCGTTCATGACCCAGGAGGCCAGACGCCCCGTCACCCGCACCTGGCCCCACTGGGCGGCCGCCGAGATGGCCACCGCGGCCAGATAGGCGAGGGAGAGGAGCACGACCAGGCCGAAGTTATGGTGCCCGGGCTGCATGCCGTCGTCTATGGCCGTCTCGGTCAGCCACGGACCGAGCTGGGTGAACACGCCGATGATCCCGACCAGCACCAGGGCGCCGGCCAGCATCTGGGGATACACCCGGAGGAGCCCGCCCAGGCTGAGCCGGCGCCGCTCATCGGCCGAGGGCTGTTGGGAGAACGGGACCTCGGATTCGCCGCGATCGGGCTCCTCGGCCAGCAGGAGGTCGACGCCGCTCTGCAGCTCCGAAGGTATGCCCCCGAACGGCAGACCGGGCTGTGCCTGGCCCGGAGGCCCTTGGGCGAATCCCCCCATCCCTCCTCCGCCGAACATCAGAGGACCGGTCCCTTCTGCAGACCCAGATCGGCGTCCACCTCGAGGCCGTCATCTCCGTCGTGGTTCGACTCATCGGCCTCGAAGGATTCGGCTTGGGCCAGAACCTCTGAGTAGAGGGGCGTGGAGGCCAACAGCTCGGCGTGGGTGCCGTCGGCCACGATCCTCCCGCCGTCGAGCAGCACCACCCTGTCGGCCAGGCTGATGGTGGACAGGCGATGGGCCACGATGAGCGTGGTCCGGTCCCGCATCAACAGCCGCAGTGCGGAGTGGATCTTCTGCTCCACCTTGACGTCGATGGCGCTGGTGGCGTCGTCGAGGATGAGGATCGGCGGGTTGACGAGGAGCGCCCGGGCGATGGCGATGCGCTGACGCTGCCCGCCCGAGAGCGTGTAGCCACGCTCGCCGACCACCGTGTCGTACCCTTCGGGGAGCTGCCTGATGAAGACGTCGGCGCCCGAGGCCTGCGCCGCAGCGACGATCTCCTCCTGGGCGGCGTCGGGTCGCCCGTAGGCGATGTTGTCCCGTATGGAGACGGAGAAGAGGAACGGCTCGTCGAGGACCACGCCGATGTTGCCCCGCAGGCTGGTCAGGGTCAGGTCCCGGACGTCCTGGTCGTCGACGAGGACGGCCCCGCCGCTGACGTCGTAGAAGCGGGCCAGCAGTCGAGCGATGGTGGACTTTCCGCTTCCCGTCCGGCCCACCAGGGCCACGGTCTCTCCCGGTGCGATGTGCAGATCGAACTCGGTCAGCACATCGGGATTCCCGCCGTCGTCGACGTGCAGGGCGATCCTGCTCTCGGTCCCGTAGGCGAAGCGCACGTTGTCGAACCGGACGTCACCCTGGCAGTCGGTCAGGTCCTTCGCATCGGGGCGATCGACCACTGAGGGCTGCTCGTCGAGGATCTCGTAAATGCGCTCGGCCGACGCCGAGGCGCGTTGGCCCATCATGATCAGCATCCCGAGCATCATGAACGGGGCCTGCATCATAAGCAGGTAGGCGTTGAACGCCAGAATGGCGCCGAATCCCAGCTTCCCCTGAATGACCATGTAGCCGCCGATGAGGAGAACGAGCGCCAGTCCCACCTGGGACAGGTTCTGGATGAGGGGCGTGTAGCGCGACCGCAGGTCGGCATCCCTTATGTAGCTCCACTGCACCCTGTCGGCCGCACCGGCCAGCTTGCGAAGCTGCTGCTCCTCGGCGGCGAACGATTTGACGACCCGCACGCCGTTGACGTTCTCGTCGACCACCGTCGCCACCTCGGCCAGGCGGGACTGGATCAGCCAGGACACCGGGAAGAGGACCTTGCGCATGCGCATGCCCGTCCAGTAGATGAAGGGCATGGTCACCATGGCCACCAGGGCCAGCACCACGTTGATGGAGAGCATGTAGCCGAAGGCCACCAGGGCGATGGAGCACTGGACCAAGATCAGCGGGGCGAAGGTGAGGTACATCTGCACCGAGCGGATGTCCGAGTTCGCTCGGGAGATCAGCTGTCCCGACTGCACGCGGTCGTAGAAAGGGAACGACATGCGGGTGAGGTGTTCGTAGATCCCGTTGCGCAGGTCGAACTCAATGTCGTAGGCCATCTTGTAGAGGGCGGTGCGCGAGATGTACCCCGCCACCCCCCCGATCAATCCGAGCGCCAAGACCCACTCGACGTAGAAGTGCAGGGGCACGGTGTGCTTTTCGAGAGAGTTGTCGATGGCGTGGTTGAGGAGGTCCGGGATCTGGACCTGGAGGACCAGACCCACGAAGGAGAGGATGATGGCGGTGAGGAAGAGCGCCTTGTGGGAGGCGACGATCGGGTAGGCCCGCCGCAGCCACGTCTTGGAGGAGTCGGGATGCACGGTTGCCTTTGGCCTCTTGTAGTTGCTGGTGACGCCCATGGGGACGTAGGCCGCCAGCGGCAGCTGCCGCACCGCCGGGTCGGCGGCGACCGCTTCCCCTCCGCCGTTGTCCCCCTCGCCGGCCGACGCGCCGGCGAGCCTGTCTTCGGTAGTGCTCACTGGGTCTGCTTCCGCATCTGGTGGAAGTTGGCCATGGCGTGACCCCACAGCTCCAACGACCGGAGCACCATCACCTCGTCGGCGTCGGGCAGGCAGGCGGCGATGGACTCGAGGTACTCGTCGACGCGGAGGTCTGCCGCCACCACGATGCGCTCGCCGTCCTCGGTCAGGCGCAGCGTGATCCGGCGTCGGTCGCTCTCCTCGTGGGTCCGGTCGACCAGGCCCCGGGCCACGAGCCCGTCGATGACGGCGGTGATAGACGGTGGGCGCACGGCCAGGCGTTGGGCCAGACCGGATGCGGCGGCCGAGCCCTCCGACAGGATCCCCAGCACCCGGTACTGGGGCAGGGTGAGATCGACCTGGGCCAGGGCGAACTCGACCCGCTTGGAGAGCCAAGCCGTGACGCGCCCATAGGTGCCCGACCCCGGCCGTTCATCGGCCGGCGTCGTTGGCGTGATGGTCGCAGGGGTAGACACTTCGACCATCATACAGTTAGGCCTTCTAACTACAAACGCGCGCTCCACTCGGGATCCAGCTGGCGCAGGAAGAGGGCGCAACGCTGCTCCTCGTCGGTCTCCCCGATGGCCGCCGCCGCCCGCTCGAGCGCGTGGAGAGACCGCAGGAATCCCCGGTTGGACTCGTGGCGCCACCGGACGTAGCCCGATCCTCGCCAGCCGGCGGCCCGCAGGGCGTCGAGACCCCGGTGATAGCCGACCCGGGCAAAGGCGTAGCGGTCGATCGGGGCATCGGCCAGCTCGGCCAGCGTGGCCCAGGCCTGCAGGCAACGGGGATCGCGCGCCGCCACAGCCGAGACGGCGACTCGACGCTCGGCCTCGGGGAGGGCCAGCGCGCCGACGAGCGCTTCGGCCAGGTTCGGACTCAGGGGCTCGAGCACCGTCTCTGGGGTCCCGCTGGTGAATTGGACGGAGTGTTCGGTCGCCATGGCCCCCCATGTTACGGGCGGTGGCCGTCACTCGGATCCGCAGTGCGAGCGTTGGAGGGACGGTTTTGGGCGGTACTGTTCGCGCCACTATGGGACGGGATGCGGCGAGTGGAGCGCGACGGGGACCCCTCCCGCCGTCGCTCGATCCCCACGACTACCGGTTCGTGCACACGATTCGCACCCGATTCGCCGAAACCGACGCCATGGGCGTCGTCCATCACGCGGCCTACCTGCCCTATCTCGAAGAGGCGCGCGTGGCGTACCTGCGCCGGCTCGGGCACCCCTACGGGGAGGTGCGTGGCGAAGGGTTCAACTTCGCCGTGCTGGAGGTGGCGGTCCAGTACCGGCGGCCCCTTGTCTTCGACGACCAGGTCGACGTCCACTTGCGGCCGGTGGCGATGAGCCGCGCAACCTTCCAGTTGTCGTACCTGCTCACGGTCGACCGTGCGGTGCACGCCGCGGCGGTCACCGTGCACGGGTGTGTCGACGCCTACGGGAGGGCGCGCCGACTTCCCCCGTGGATCGGTCAAGCCTTCGAGACGGATCGGCCGTCTCGGTAGCCAGCGAGACTAGGGGGTCGGGCGGGGGACGGTGCCGCGCAACTCCCACCGGTTGCCGGCCGGGTCCTGGCAGAACACGACGCGGAGTCGCTCCCCATCGCGGCGCGCTGTACTCCAGACCGGCCGCATCGAGCTTGGCCTCCAGCGCGCCGAGCGACTCCCCGACCTCGAGCGCGACATGGGCGCGTGTGGAGGGGCGATGGTCCGGGTCCTCGCTGAGGTGGATCTGCGTCCCGTCCTCGCCCTCGAACCACCGCGCGGCGGGAGGCGTCTCGGGGGTCGGCTCCACCGGCCGGTAGCTGAGGAGATGGGTGAGGAAGGCCGCCTCCGCCTCGGCTCCGCCGACCGGAGTACTGAGGTTGACGTGGTGAAGGCGCAGCACACGTCGATGGTACCAGCGGGAGCCCGAATGAAACGGGGGGGTGGGTGCGTCAGCGCGGTGGCAGGCGGGAGTAGCTCGCGAAGTTCCCGAAGAGCTGCTCATGCTCGCCTTCGGGCCCGTAGGTGACCGCCCGCACCAGGAGATCGCCACCGACGAACGCGCCCTTCCACGACGCACCGAGCCCGCCGAACACCTCTTCGCGGTCCCCCCGGCTGCGGGGCTTGTTGATGCCCACCTTGAAGGCCTGAAGCTCCTCGGACATCTGAGCGGCCGCCTCGCCATCGTCGGTCGCAATGCTGGCCACGAGAGATCCATTGGACGCGTTCATCGCAGCAATGAGCTCGGCCCGTGTGTCCACGACGACAACCGAGTCCAGGGGGCCGAAGGGCTCGGCGTGGTGGAGCGACCACGATGCGGGAGGCTGGAGCACGCAGGAGGGCGCGATGTAGGCCGAGGTGTCCTGTACGTCGAGGAACCCGCCGTCGCCGACCGAACCACGGTAGAGCGGTATGCCTCCGCCCCGCACCGCCTCATCGAACTGCTCCGACAGCTCCGCCGCCTTGTTGGCATGGATCACCGGCCCGAAGTCCAGATCGGGGAGGGGGTCGTCGGGATGGTCGACGGCAAGCGGATTTCCGAACCTGACGGCGCCGATCACCGGAAGGTAGGTGGCGAGGAAAGAGGGCATGAGCCGGCGCTGCACGACGTAGCGCGGGTAGGCCGTGCAACGTTGCTTGGCGTACTCGAACCCCTTGCGCATGTGTTGTGCCAGGAGGTCCCACTGCGAGAAGTCCCAGACTCCCCACACGTTCAGGCCCTCCTGCTCGAGCATGTGCCGACGACCGGTGTCGGCCAGCGAGACGGCGGCCCGCCGCCCGTTGGCCCGGCCCCCGACGAAGGCCAGCGCCCCGATGCCCTTCGAGCGGATGAGGACCTCACCCATGTGCGATCCCATCCCCGAGACCAGCGTGACGGGCAGCCCGGCGCGTCGCATGAGGGCGTGGGCCAGGGTCAGGGTATGGAACCCCCCCTGGCTCGGCGTCTTGGCCACCACCGCGTTGCCGGCCAGGGCCTGCACGAGCTCGGCGTGGACCTGCACGCTCATCGGGTAGTTCCAGCTGGCGATGTTGGACACCGGACCCGGCAGCGGCCGGCGCTGCGTGCCATCGCTCGACGTCAGCTGACGCTCGATCTGGCCGAGATACCACCGCGCACCGTCAATGCAGCGGTCCACGTCGGCGCATGCCAGACGCCAGGGCTTGCCGATCTCCCACACGAGGAGGAGGGCGAGCAGGTCGCGCTGTTCGATCAGTCCGTCCACCGCCTCCGACACCCGTGACCGGCGCTCGTCCAGAGTGACGGCGACCCACGTCTGGTGCTCCTGGAGGGCATAGTCCACCGCCGCCACGGCCTCTTCGTAGTCGACCAACGGGGGACCCGGGATGGGCGTGCCGTCGACGGCGTTGACGTGGTCGCCCGGAATGCCGATCCGGCGCCACTCGCCGCGGGTGAGGTTGCGCAGACGATCGGAGTCGAAGGCCTCGGGCGCCACCCGGACGCACCGCGCGTAGGTCTCCCACCACGAAGTGCCCCTCTTGAGGATCAACGTCACGGGTCGGCCTCCCGCCACGCAGGTCACCCGCCCTGCGTGGCGGGATCCTACCGCTCCATCCCACGACGGTTCACACCGTCGTGCCCCCGGCGTCCGCATCGCGTGTCTGGGCGCGCGTCTCCTCGCCCACCGAGAACCCCCACCGGCGTGAGGTGGTCACGGTGGCGGTGCCCGCACACCCCTTTTCTCGACCACGACTCCGGGGCCGTTGACCCTCAGCCTGCAGGCGAGCCTGGTCACCGGAGTCCTCCATCGCGCCGGCATGCGGGTCTGCATCTGCAACTGCTCGTCGTCGTCCGGAGGCTCGGTGTGGAGCTCACCGGCCGTCACCCGAACGAAGCACAACATGCATTCGGCTTGACCCCAACAAGTCGTGGGCCACGAGTAGCCGAGTCGCCACGCCGCCTCGGCTACCGACTCCCCGGGGCGCACATCAAATTCGAATCCGGATGGCTCGACGCGCACAACGGTCATCGCGGTGATGCTCCGCCACCGGGCGACACCTGGCGCGTTGTGCGCGGGGCCGCTCGGGGGGCAGGCACGGTCCTAGTTTAGAGGATCGTGAGTTTGCCCCTCCCTGGTGTCCCCGTCGCTCAGACCCCAAACGTCGACTGATCGGCCACCCGGTCGAGGATCCTGGCGTCGGCCGGTAGCTGCAGCACATCCCTCCTTGGTGGCTAGGTAGCGGTAGAAGGTTCGCACCGATATGTGCGCTTCCGTAGCGATCTCCTCGACGGTGACGTTCGAGAATCCGTGCTCGTCGAACAGCCGCAGAGCGACGGCCTCCAACTCCGACAGCATCAACGCCGAGCTGGGCCGGCGTGGTGCACCCCAGCGTCCTGGAACGCCGTTTCTGGTCTGATAACATTGTTTCTACGCCGCTGGTCGCCAATGGCGGGGATAGGGGGTTGGGAATGGAAATTCCTCGGCTGATCTCGGTCGACGATCACGTGATAGAGCCGGCGCATGTCTGGTTGGAGAACCTCCCGGTCGGCTGCCGCGACTCGGGCCCGGTGCTGGTGCGGCGGCGCGGCAGGTCGGTGTTCGCCGGCAAGACGTGGGTACTCGAAGAGGACGACACCGCCCCGTGGGCCGATAGCTGGAGCTACGACGGCACCCTGTTCCCGATTGACCGTACCTTTGCCGCGGTGAGCTTTCCCCGTGGCGATCGGGGCGCCGGCGCGATGGTCTTCGACGACATGCGACCCGGCTGTTACGACCGCACGGCGCGCCTGGCCGACATGGACGCCAACCACACCGAGGCGTCGCTGTGCTTCCCCACCTTTCCCCGCTTCTGTGGTCAGACGTTCCTTGAGGCCAAAGATCGCGAGCTGGCGGCGGCGTGCATCCGCGCGTACAACGATTGGATGATTGATGACTGGTGCGCCGACGACGCCTACGGCCGGCTCATCCCGCTGACCCTGGTGCCGCTGTGGGATGCCCAGTCGGCGGCGGACGAGGTGCGGCGATGCGCCCAGAAGGGCTCCCACGCCATCTGCTTCACCGAGAGCCCCCCCGATCTGGACCTACCGAGCATCTTCACCGATTTCTGGGAGCCGTTGTGGAAGGCGTGTGAGGAGACGGCCACGGTCGTGAACATGCACATCGGGTCGTCGTCGAAGTTCCCGCGCACCAGCGCCGATGCCCCCCCGCTGGTGTCGGTGGCGCTGACGCACGAGGCCGCCGAGCGGGCGCTCACCGACTGGCTCTGCTCGGGGATTCTCGAGCGCTACCCGACGTTCAAGATCGCGTTGAGCGAGGGGCAGGCAGGCTGGATCCCGTTCCTCCTAGAGCGCCTCGACCGCTCGCAGGCCCAATGGGGCGCCATGTCCGGCGCTCCGATCTCACGACCCCCGAGCACCTACGTGCCCGGCCGGGTCTACGCCTGCACCTACGACGAGTACACCGGTCTCGCCCTCCGGGACCGGATAGGCATGGGCCAGCTCATGTTCGAGACCGACTACCCGCACACCGACTCCACCTTTCCCGACTCGAAGGCGGTGGCCGAGCGGATGGTCACCAGCGCCGGAATGGACGACGACGAGACACGGGCACTGCTGCGGGGCAACGCGGTTGAGTGCTACGGGCTGTCCAGCCGCGGCCTCGTGGCCTGATATCGCCAAAGAAAAGCCTGATATCGACCAAAGAAAAGCCTGATATCGACCAAAGAAAAGATCGACGCAAGAAAAGGAGAACCCATGATCATCTATCCCTACAAGGGCAAGAGCCCCAAAGTGGCCGCCTCGGCGTTGGTGGCCGACAACGTCACCCTCATCGGCGACGTGGAGATCGGCGAGGAATGCTCCATCTGGCCCGGCGTCGTGATCCGTTCGGACACGACGCCGATACGGATCGGGAACAACGTCCACATTGAGGAGAACTCGGTGCTGCACACCTCAACACACATTGAGGACAACGTGATGATCGGTCACTCCTGCACCATTGAGGCGTTCATCGGGCACGACACGTTGATCGGCAACACCGCCGCGCTGATGCCCTTGTCGAGAATCGGGGCCGGCTGTGCCGTCGCCGCCGGCTCGGTGGTGCTCGAGCAGGTGGAGATCCCCGAATACTGCTTCGTCATGGGCACGCCGGCCAAGGTCCACTCGAAGATCGATCCGGCCGACCCGGCCCACATGATGCGCCTGTGCTCGACCTACATCCCGACGATGCGGGAGCTGGCCGACGACTACCGCCGCCAGGGCATCTGGGCCCGGTCATGACGGAGCGAGGTGGCCCGCTGGCGGGCATCCGCGTCATCGACTGGACGATATGGCAGCACGGCCCGGTGGCCGGCGCCATGCTCGGCGACCTCGGCGCCGACGTGATCAAGGTCGAAGAGCGCCAGGGCGGCGATTCGGGGCGAGCCATGTACGCCTTCGAGGACACCGGCGCCTCGCCCTACTTCGAGGTCAACAACCGCAACAAGCGCAGCGTCGCCGTCGACATGAAGAAGCCCCAAGGCGTGGCGCTTGTTCGCCGGCTCGTCGCCCAGTCCGACGTCTTCATCCAGAACTTCCGTCCCGGCATCGCCGAGAAGCTCGGGCTCGACTACGAGACGCTGCAGTCCGACAACCCCCTACTCGTCTACGGCTCGGCCAGCGCCTATGGCCCCAAGGGCGCCGAGCGTACCGGTCGGGCCTACGACCTCTTGGGTCAGGCTCGCTCGGGGCTGCTCTTCCATCCCAGCAGCACCGAGCTGCAAAAGGCACAAGATGGCGGGCTGGCCGACCAGATGGGCGCCATCATGCTCGCCTATGGCGTGTTGGCCGCCCTGGTGGCGCGGGAGCGCCACGGGGTAGGCCAGCGGGTCGAGACCTCGTTGTTCGGGAGCATGCTGTCGCTGCGCGGGCTCGCCCTGGCACTGGAGCTAATGACCCAGGACGGCCGGGTCGCCACCTCGACGTTCCACAAGCACATGGGGGGCGAGCCGCCGTCGCGGCAGAACCCGGGCAACCCCCTGTGGAACACCTACGCCTGCGCCGACGGCAAGTGGATCGCCATGGCGATGGTCCAATCGGACCCTCACTGGCTCAACTTCCTCCATGCCCTCGGCCAGCCCGAACCGCTCGCCAGCGACCCTCGGTTCGGCGATCACATCACCCGCTGCGAGAACGCCCGCGCCTGTGTCGGGCTGCTCGACGACATCTTCGCCACCCGGACGCGAGCCGAGTGGATGCCGCGCCTGCTCGCCCAGGGCGACATGCCCATCTGCGCGGTCAACACCACGGCTGACGTCGCCGACGACCCCCAAGCGATCGCCAACGACTACGTCACGTGGTTCGACCACCCCGTGATGGGCCGGGTCCGCGAGCCCGGGTTCCCGGTCGCCCTGTCCGAGACGCCGGCGACGATCCGCCGCCCGGCGCCCGAGCTCGGCCAGCACACCGAGGACGTCCTCATGGAGGTGCTCGGCATGGACTGGGACCGGATCGGCGAGCTGAAGAAGCTGGAGGTCATTTAGTTGGCGGAGGTCAGGCCGGGCACCCGTCTGCGCAGCGTCGTGTGCCGTACCGAGGTGATCGTCACCATGGGTTCCCCCTCTCAAGGTGCACTGACGTGCGGGGGGCAGCCGATGGTGCCGAACGAAGGGGCCCACCCAGCACCGGCATCCCCTTCGGGCAACATCGCCTTGGACAAGACACTGCTGGGCAAGCGCTACCGGACGGCCGACGGGAGCATCGAGGTGCTCTGTGTCCATCAGGGCCGGGGGGCAGTGGCCGTCGACGGCACGCCCCTCGAAATGGTCAAGCCGAAGCTTCTGCCGGCGTCCGACTAGCTCGACGTGGCACAGCGTGACAGATAGCGTGACGGTGTCCGATGGAGCGTCCGACGGGGCGTCCGAATAGGGGGGATATGGGAGAGTCCGACGAAGGGGTGCTCGATCCCTGGGTGGCGGAGTGGCAGGAGAGCAACCCCGAACCGGACTGGATGGCGGAGGGCTTTCCTCTCGAGATGCGTGAGCTCGCCCGAGGCGATGTCGGGTTTCCCCCGACGCGGGAGATCGATCAGATCGCCGACGAGGTCGTCGACGGCGTGCCGATCCGGATCTACCGGGGCAACGGCCCCCAGACGGGACTCGTGGTCTACGTTCACGGCGGCGCATTCATCGTCGGCAGCATCGGCATCATGGACAACGTCGCCCGCGAGCTCGCCCACGCCGCGGACGCCGTCGTCGTCTCCGTCGGGTACAGGCTCGCCCCCGAGCACCCGTTCCCCGAAGGGCTCGACGACTGCGAGGCCGTGACCCGATGGGCACTCGACCAGGCGGCGAGATTCGACCTGTCGCCGGCGTCGGTGGCTGTCGCCGGCGAGAGCGCAGGGGGCAACCTGGCCACCGCAGTGGCGCTTCGCCTGCGAGACGCCGGGGACGTGACGGTGGCCGGTCAGGTCCTGATCTATCCCTGCACCGACGGTCCTTCGGCGACCTACCCGTCACGAGAGCAGTTCGGCCACGCCCAGTGGGTGTGGGACGTCTATGGCGGAGGACGCGACCTCGAAGGCGACCCATACGCCATTCCGATGCGCGCGGCGACGCTGAGAGGCCTGCCCCCGACGCTCCTCGTGCTCGGCGGGTGCGATTTCCTGCGAGACGAGGGCCGCGCCTACGCCGCCCGACTGCGTGAGGACCTCGTAGAGGTCGACGAAGTGTGCTATCCGGGCCAACCGCACGGGTTCATCAACCGGGGCTTCCCCGCAGCCACACCGGCGTGGGATCGGATCGGGGGCTGGCTGCGTTCGCTCTTCGCGGTCAGTGCGGCATGACCGAACCTCGACCAACCCTGCACGTGCCGGCTCGAGACATCCCCGTCCCGTCGTCGGTGAGTGCGGAGGCGCAAGCCGTGCTGGCGATGCCGCCGATGGAGGAGGTCGTGTACCCTCCGCTCGACGACCTGGAGGCATGGCGAAAGATGATCGCCGACTACGACCACACCGTGGCCGCCATGCTCGGAGACCGGGTGTCGAGCGCGCCGGTGACGACGGAGGAACTCGACCTGGGCGGTTTGGTGGTCTACGTGATCACTCCGAACGGGCTCGCGGGCGACGACCGGCGCGCCTACCTGGACATTCACGGAGGCGCGTTCATCCACGGTGCCGGGAGCACCTGCCGCTCCATGGGTATCAGCACGGCGACGCGCGTCGGCGCCCGCGTGTGGGCGGTCGACTACCGAATGCCACCCGACCACCCCTTTCCCGCAGCCCTCGACGACTGCCTGGCCGCCTACCGCCGGCTTCTCGAGGACCATCGGCCGCAGGAGATCATCGTCGGTGGCGCCTCCGCTGGCGGCAACCTCGCCGCTGCGCTCGTGCTGCGTGCGCGCGACGCGGGGCTCGAGCTACCTGCGGCCGTCGTCTTGCTCACGCCCGGAGTCGATCTGACGGCCTCCGGGGACTCGCTCCATACAAATCTGGGTCTCGATCCTTTGCTCCGTGGGAGTGGTGTGTCCGCCTTTCTGCTCTACGCCGCGGGACACGATCTCACGGACCCGTACGTCTCACCGCTCTTCGGGGACTTCACCAAGGGGTTCCCGCCGACCATCCTCACCACCGGCACCCGTGACCTGCTTCTTTCGGACACGGTGCGGATGCACCGTGCACTGCGCGCTGCAGGCGTTCCGGCGGAGCTCCATGTCACCGAGGCGGCCGGCCACGGTGGTTTCTTCGGTGCGGCGCCCGAGGATGAGGAGATTGCTCGAGAGATCCGACGATTCGCTGAATCCCACTGGGCGGCGACGTAGCTCAGGGGCTCTGGAGCGGTTCGGCGCCGGCCTCGGGCGAGAATCGGATCTCGAGCTGCACCTCGGTCCGCCGGATCTCCATTCGTGCGAGACGCTCGAAGACCTCTTTGTCCGCCGCGGTGAACGGTGGCTTGGTCATAGAACGGGGCCAGAGTCGGTAGCGCTGCACGACGTTGATCTCCGCCGCGAGGAGGAAGAGCTGGGCACCGAGGTAGATCCAGGTCAGCAAGACGATGACGATGCCGAAGAAGCCATATATCTCCGAACGGTGCTGGAGTTCCCGGCCGATGTACCAACTCCCGATCAGCTGCAGGGCCTGCCAGAAGACGGTGGCCAGAGCAACGCCGAGAGCGACGTCGCGCCAGGTGAGCCTCTCGGCCGTCATCATCATGAAGGCGGCGAGAATGAGCGCGAAGTTCACCGCGAGCGATCCGACGAGCAGCAGCACCGTGGACACCCGACCATGGGACACGAGGGTGGCGAATCCCGTGAGCACCGTCGCACCGATCGTCGACAGGGCGAGAAGGACGAGGATGCCCACCCCTCGCAGATACCGCATGAAGACGGTCGGCCAGCGTACGTGGGGAATGTTCCACACGGTGTTCATGGCGCTCTGCGTCGCGAGCCCAAGTCCCACGGCGCCATAGAGCAGGAGTAGGCTGCCGACGACAACGGCCCACGCACTCCCGGTCAGGCCGTGAACCTGTGACTGTAACTGCGGGCCGATGATCGGGAAGCTTCCCAGTGCGCTGTCGAGGAGGTCCTTGCGCAGCTGTTCGTTGCCCTGCACCACGTAGCCCAGGATGGTCGTGAACAGCATCAAGAGCGGAAAGAGCGCGAACAGGCCGTAGTACGCGATGAGCGCAGCCTTGCTGCCCGCCTGATCGTTGCCGAACTTCTCCAGAACGGCGTAGGGGAACCCGAATACCCGATGGTCCTGCTGGAATCGGTCAACCCGTCGCAGGGACACGGCGATCCGGCCGGGCGGGCGGGAAGGGGTCGGATCCAATGCAAGTCCCGAGTCGACCTCTGGGGGGCGAACCGCGCCGTGACCGCCGTCGGTCGACCGGCGTTCTGGAGGAATCATGGCCCCCAACGATAGGCCGGTGCGTTTCGCACTCCCGAACGCGCCGCGGCCCGCTGGCGTGCAGGGGCCGCGGCGCGCCAGTGACGAACGGATTCCTACGACGCGGTGACCTCGCGCTCGCCGTAGACGGCAAGGCCGTAAATGACGAGGATGCCGACCACGATGTAGGTGAGAGACCAGACCGGGTAGTAGGGCATCCACCAGATGGCGCTGATGGCCATGACCGCTCCGGCGAAGATACCGATCCATCGACTGATCTGTGAGCGTGCAACGACGCCCCCGGCGCACACGATGAGCACGATGCCCACGACGAGGTAGACCCAGCCATATGTCTTCAGGCTGTGGCCGAAGATCGCATTTTCGAGATTCTCCGGCAGCACCCCGTGGTAGCTGAACGCCCAGATGGCGTCGAAGATGCGCATGATGCCGGCAATCCCGAGCACGATGGCTGCGAAGAACAGCCAGCCCTCACCTTTTTCTTCCATAGTTTCCTCCCCTTGTCCTCGTATGTCGCTGGAAGCATCCAACGGCCGTGGCAACGCTAATGCACCCTTCCCCGTCGATGCTTGGACACTCTCGATCAGTCGACGGTCTCTGCACCGTGCCCGGCTTGTCGGGCGATGAGCTCTTCGAGCACTTTGTCCTGTGCCAGGAGATGGTCTTGAAGCTTCACCGCTTCGTGGAGCACCGCGTCGGCATCGTTGTAGGTCGCCTCGGATCGTTTGTCAGCGGCGGCCGCCAACTCGTTCTGGCCAACGAGGATCACCGAGAGCAGGACCAACTGGAGGAAGGTCTGGGACACCCAGGACACCAGCGTGGTCGTGCTGTGGGCGCTAATGGCCTGGGGAAGACTGATGAGGGCGATCGCGGCGAAGGCATAGGCGCACCACATCGTGCCGACCCCGTTGGTCACCTTCACGGCGAACCACGCGTTGAAGCGGGCAACGGCGTTTCCGGTGGGAAGTTGGCCTGCGACGGTGACCGGCCTGTCCGGATGCCCCTCCAGCTTGGACCTCGTCCGTTGGTGGGGGACGTAGGTGTAGATCGCTTGGTCCGTCATTGAGGTGCTCCTTTGGGTGTGCTCGGCGTCTCGTCGCGTGTCGTAGTGAGGAAGACATCATGGCCGGGTCCTTCGGCGACCATCAGGTTGGCCCCCTACGAGCTGGGGCGCGACGTGCTCTCCCGGCTGGTGACCGGGGCCGCATCTCCATGAAAGCGCCCTTCCCGCCCCTGGTCCCGGCCGTTGACGTGGTCGTCGTGGCCGGCACCGGGCTGGGCGACGTGCCCTCGCCGCGGCCCTCGTTCCTGCGGACCACGGTCCGGCGAGCGCGCTGGTCGGCTGGAGGAGTATGAACTGGACACGGTGCGACGAACAGTTCAGCGAGGCACTTGCGAGGTGGCCATGCTTCTTGACCGAAAGACGGCGATCATCACGGGTGCCGGATCAGGGGTGGGCCGAGCGTCCGCCCTGCGGTTCGCCCACGAGGGTGCGAGCGTCGTCTGTGCCGATATCAACTTCGAGTGGGCAAAGGAGACGGTGCGCCAGCTGGAGGCGGTGGGCGGCGAGGCGGTCGCCGTAGGGTGCGACGTCGCCCGGGAGGACGATGTGATGGCCACGATTGCCGCAGCCGTCGAGCGCTTCGGCCGGCTGGACATCATGTTCAACAACGTCGGCATTCCGACGCCGGCTCACGCCACGCTCTTCGAGGAGCACACGCTAAAGGACTGGGAACGGCTCACCGCGGTGAACTTCGGGGGAGTGTTCCTCGGGTGCAAGCACGCCGTGATCCAATTCAAGAAGCAGGGGGACTCCGGCGGCGTGATCCTCAACACGGGATCTGTTGCCGGTCTCGTCGGCTGGGGAGGGACCGTCTACGGGGCGACGAAGGGAGCGGTCCACCAGCTGACCCGTGCCGTGGCTATCGAATGCGCTCCCTTCGGGATCCGGGTGAACTCCATCTGCCCCGCCGGCATGCCCTTCACCAACTTCCTCCCCGCCCGCGGGGTTGTCGTTCCAGAGGGCGAGATCGAGAAGATCGCCGCCCACGTCGGTGCTCAACATCCACTGGGACGGCCGATCAGGGCCGAGGACTGCGCCGAGGCGGCCGTGTACTTGGCCTCCGACCTCGCGGCCAACATCACCGGCATCCTCCTGCCCGTTGACGGCGGGTACGTGGCCCGGTGATGGGCGACGGTCGATACTCGACCGGACGCGCCTGCGCGAGCTGTTCGATTTGGGTGGCGAGCACCATGTTGGAAGCGGTGCAGGTCAACGGCCCGTATCAGCTATGGCGCACGCTGCGTCAAGAGGCGTCGGTCCCGACTGCCTCCTGAATGGCGACTATTTGACAGACAACGTTTGGGCGTCTAATTTTATGGCAAATAGTTAGGAGACAAAGTACCTGTCGACGCGACGATGGTCGCCCGAGGCAGGAGCCTTCCCCATGGCCAGCTCCCCGACAGCCGTCTACACCGGTCGCATGGATCCTTACGTGAAGAGGATCGCTACCGTCGTCGTGCTCGGGATGATCCTCTCCATCCTCGACATGACGATCGTCAACGTCGCCTTGGACAGCCTCTCGCGGGACCTGCACACCTCACTGGCCAGCGTGCAGTGGGTCGTCTCGGCCTATCTGCTGGCTCTCGCGGCCGTGATACCCCTGGCGGGCTGGTCCGTCAAGAAGTTCGGCGCCTTTCGCGTGTACATGTACGCACTCTTGCTCTTCACCGTCGGATCGGCGCTGTGCGGCCTGGCCAGTTCGACAGGCGAGCTCATCGCCTTTCGTGTCCTGCAGGGACTCGGGGGCGGCCTCCTCGCTCCCACGGGTATGACCATCTTGGTCAAGGCCACGGGTCATGAGAACCTCCCGAAGGTGATGGCCGCCATAGGGGTCCCGATGGTCTTGGCGCCCATACTCGGCCCGACGCTCGGTGGCTTCTTGCTGCAGAGCGTCGGCTGGCATGCCATCTTCCTGGTCAACGTGCCCGTGGGCATCGCAACGGGGATCGTGGCGTTGCGCCTGTTGCCCCGTGACGAGCCCGAGCCCGATGCCGCCGGGGTACTGGACTGGCTGGGGTTGATTCTCGCCGCGGCAGGCACGGTGGGTGTCACCTATGGGCTTTCCCAGAGCGCCTCGGCCGGGAGCTTCACCTCGCCCTCGGTCGTCCTCCCGATCATGGTCGGCTGTCTGAGCCTGGCCGGATTCATCGTACGGTCGCGGCGCATAAGGAACCCCCTGCTCGACCTCAGGCTCTATTCGGTCCGTGTCTATAGCGCTGCCACCGTGGTCATGTTCTGCATGGGTGCGGTTTCCTTCGGGGCCATGCTCCTCCTTCCCCTCTTCTTCCAGGACGTCCGAGGCGAGGATGCCCTTCGCACAGGGTTGCTTCTCATCCCTCAGGGCATCGGGGGAGCCATGGGTATGAACCGCTCGGCCGCGGCGATTCGCCGGTTCGGCGCAGGTCTGACCTCGGTGATTGGTCTGACCATCTTGGTGGCGGCGACCGCGCCGTTCCTCTTCATCGGCCCGTCCACCTCGTACTGGTTGATATCGATGATCATGGTGATCCGAGGAGTCGGTGTGGTGTTGGCCTCAATGCCGGCGATGACGGCCGCGTTCTCCAGCCTCCGCCACGATCAAGTCGGAGATGCCAGCCCGCAGCTCAACATCATTCAGCGGGTCGGAGGATCACTGGGCACGGCCATCGTCGCGGTCGTGCTGCAGGCCAACCTCGCGCACGTCCTAACTACCTCGAACGGGCACCCCACGCCCGACGCCCTGGCCCACGCCTTCAATCAGACGTATCTCTGGGTCATCGTGATCTCCCTCCTGGCCTTCGTTCCCGGAGTGGTGTTGTGGCGTTTGGAGCGCCGACCGCGACTCGAAGGCTACGAAGCAGTGTCCGCTCCCGAGCAGCTGATGGAGATCGTGACGTGACGACCGTGGAGCGGGTTTCGTCCTCAACCCTTCACTCGAGCGTCCTCGACGATGTTCGGTTGGCCTTTGTCGAGCTGCTGGGGGCAGAGCGGCGGCTCCGAAGTCGCGAGCAGAGCCGTTCGCACGACCTCACGCAGTCCCAGCTGCGCGCTCTGTCTGCGCTCTCGAAGGTGGACGAGGTCACCGCAGGGGAGCTGGCCAAGAGTGCTGATCTCAACCCCGCCAGCGTTACGGCGATGCTTGATCAGCTGGAGGCAAACGACATCATTGAGCGACGTCGCCCGGAGCGAGATCGCCGGGTGTGCATGGTGTCGCTGACCGGCAAAGGCCGGGCGATCCTGGACGAGCGCCAGGCGAACTGGCTCGCCCTGTGGCAGGAGCATTTCGGTGACATGTCGGACGAGGAACTATCGGCAGCTCTCAAAGTCATACAGAAGATGGTCTGGCTGCTCGACATCATGCAGTAGGGCGTCATGTATGGAAGTTCGGCATCCACCACTGACGGGTGTCGACGGCTCCCGGGCCTGGCGGGGGTCAGAGGTCGGTCGACGTGCCCGACTCCAGTGTCCGGGTGAGGTTGCGCAAGAAGGTCCGGACGGTGCGTTGTGCGTGATGTCGGGTTTCTGCCGGCGTGTCGCCCATGGCGCCGCTCTCGAGGCGCCAGGTGCCGTCCAGTTCGAGCTCGCAGCGTTGCTCGTCGACATCGTTGACGGTCAGCTCGCCTTCGAAGCGGCTCGCCCGGGTTGGATCCGACAGCCGCCAGGCGACGAGGTAGCGCTCTGGTGAGCTCGTGCGCAGTCGTGGTGGGTCGGGGGCGAGGGAGACTTCGGCGTCGGATGGCTCGAGCAGACGGCCCAGCTGAGCGGTGGTTCGGGCAAGGGTGGCGTGCGTGTCGACACTGCCCAGCTCGACCTGTGCTCGGTCGATGATGTCGATAGCCACCGGGTTTGACCGGTGGGAGTCTTCGGGAATCGGGTAGGCGCCGAGCGCTATGGCCAGGTCGCGGGCGGCCACCTCGGCCAGGCTGGTGTCGCCCAACGCGATCCGGAGCCCCGTGGTCGCCATCGACCAGGTCTCGTGCAGCGGGCAGACGCGCTCCCATCTGCACGGACCGGCACCCAAGGCGCAGTGTTCGGGACGCAGCGGGCCTTCGGCCGCCTCGATGATCTCGAGGACGCTGATGTCGCGCGGCTCCCGCGTGAGCCGATAGCCGCCCTGCTTTCCCGCTTTGGAGGTGGCCAAACCCGCCCGGACCAGGTCGGCCAGGATCTGTGCCGCGAACGTGGCCGGGATGTCGGTGTCAGCGACGAGCTCGCGGATCTTGCGGTACCCGGGTTCGCCGAATGCCCGGGCCAGGCAGAGCGCAGCCCGGATCACATAGTCGCCTCGGCGCGAGAGCGTGAGGTCCATATCTCCCGAGGCTAATCGACCTGCACCCAGGCAACTTACGTATAGCTTGACAGTTAAGGTATATGGGGTATATAAAGGTGGTGATCTCAAGTGCTAGAGATCATTAGCCCATACCAGGAGGGACGGAGAAGACGTCATGAAGGTCATCGTCGACGAGCTGAAGTGCGACGCCCTTGGCGTGTGCGTCGATGCCAGTCCGGACGTCTTCGCTCTGAACGACGACGAGGACGTGGTCAGGGTACTCGAAGCCGGACTTTCGGAGTCCCTTCGAGAGAGCGTCCTTTGTGCGGCCCGCCTGTGCCCAAAGGCCGCGATAGAGATCGAAGACTAGCTAGCGCCGGAATCGAGGGACGGAATCATGGCTCGCTACACAAAGCCCGCAGAGGGCAGTTGGACGACGCACTACCAGCATCTCGGCACCGAGCCGGTGTCCTATGAGGACTCCATCTCGCCGGAGTTCTACGAGAAGGAGCGGGACGCGATCTTCAGGCGGGCGTGGCTCAAGGTGGGACGGGTCGAGCAACTCCCGCGCACCGGCTCGTACTTCACGAAGGAGATCGCCGCTGCCGGCACTTCCATAGTGGTCGTGCGAGATGGCGAGGACGTGAGGGCGTTTCACAACATCTGCCGTCACCGCGGCAACAAACTCGTATGGAACGAGTTCCCTCGGGAAGAGACGAACGGCACTGCTCGGCAGTTCGTGTGCAAGTACCACGGATGGCGTTACGGGCTTGACGGCAGTTGCACGTTCGTCCAGCAGGAGGGCGAGTTCTTCGACCTCAAAAAGGCGGACTACTCGCTGCCACCGGTGCACTGCGACACCTTCGCCGGCTTCATCTTCGTGAACTTTGCGCCGCAGCCCAGCCAGTCGTTGCGCGAGTTCCTGGGGCCGATGCTCATGGGGATTGAGGACTACCCATTCGGGGAGATGACCGACCGCTACGAGTTCCGTGTCGAGTGTGGCGCGAACTGGAAGATCTTCTCTGACGCCTTCATGGAGTTCTACCACGCACCGATGGTGCACGGCGGCCATCATCCGGCCCCCCTCCGGGCGATGATCAGAGAGGCCGGCTACGAGGCCCCGCACTACCAGATCGACGGCCCGCACGGGCTGGTCACCACGTCGGGATCGGTCCACCGAGTCTGGGAGATGCCGCCGGAGAACGTGAAGCCGTCCGACATGGCGACGCGCAGTGGGTTGTTCGGGCCGTGGGACCAGTCGGACCTGGGTGAGCTGCCACCGGGGATCAACCCCGGCAAGGTCGACCCGTGGGGGTTGTCGTCCTTTCAGTTCTTCCCGAACTTCGCCATCTTGATCTGGGAAGCGGGATGGTACAACACCCATCAGTACTGGCCGACCTCCAGTCACTCGCTCGTCTTCGAGGGGAACGTGTACTCCCTTCCCGCCAGGTCGGCCTCCGAGCGGCTGGGGCGTGAGGTGGCAGCGGTGTCGTTCAAGGAGTACGCGATCCAAGACGCCAACACCCTCGAGGCCACCCAGCTGGGCCTGGAGGCCCGCGTCATCGACCGATGGCCGCTCAACGACCAGGAGGTGCTGGTCCGCAACTTCCACCAGGTCGTGGGCGACTGGGTGGGCGAGTACCAGCGCGAGTACGCAGGGGGGTGAAGAGATGCCGATTCTTCCGAGTGGATTCTCGGATCTCGAGCCGTACGCCGCAAAGTGGTGCCTGGCGACCGAGCGTGAACGATGGTCGGAGCGTTTGGGCAGTTCCATGGACGAACTGCGCCGGTTCTACGACGCCATCCTCCCCCGTGTCCAGGACGCAACGACCTACTGCGACAGGTTCCCCCTCGACGACATGCCCGCCGATGCGGTGCATCTGCTGCAGATGCTGTACTCGTTCGTCATCGTGTCGTTCCCCGTCGAGCTGTGGGCTCAGCCATGGGTGCCTGATACCCGTGGCACGGCGTTCGACCGCATCAGCGAACCGCTGCCCTGAGCCTACATAGGAGGCACCGTGACGACCCGGGCCGAGAACGAGCTGATGACCCGTGTCGAGGGCGACGTGCCGATGGGCCGGCTGATGCGGGAGAACTACTGGATCCCCTTCGCCCAGGCCTCCCACCTCGTGAACGGAGAAGGGCCGCTGCCCGTGCGGCTGTTCGGTGAGAACTTCGTCGCCTTTCGCTCCGGCGACGGGCGAATCGGCTTCCTCGACGAGCTGTGCCCCCACCGCCGCGCCTCGCTCGTGTTGGCCCGCGACGAGGAAGACGGCATCCGCTGCATCTACCACGGCTGGAAGATCGATGCCACGGGCCGCGTCATCGACTGCCCGACGCAGATCGTCCGCGCCGGGCAGTTCGCTGCCGGCGTGCCCGTCGGCCACCACGCGGTCCACGAAGCCGGCGGGCTGGCCTGGGTGTGGCTCGGCCGTACCGAGGCACCGCGCTTCCCGGACCTGCCCTTCGCCGACGAGGACCTCCATAGGTACTGGGTCACCGCGCAGGTCCCGTGCAACTGGCTTCAGGGCCTGGAGGGCAGCATCGACTCGGTGCACGCCGGCCAGCTGCACCAAACCTGGATCGCCGAGTCCGTGAGCATGGCGGAGCACGCCAACCTCACCTTCGCCCTCGCCCAGTCGCCGACCTACGAGACGCAAGCCACGTCCTATGGCCTGCGGGCCGCCGCCCTGCGCAAGACGTCCGGCGGTCAGACCTACGTACGGATCACCGAACACCTGATGCCCCTCGTGACGATCACCCCGGTCGGGAGCACGACACCGCGCACCGGTGCCGTGTTCGTCATCGCGCCGGTCGATGACACCCATCATGTCCTCTTCTTCGGCACGGTCGGTCCCACCCCGCACAGCGGAGTCGCCCTGGACCAGATCGCCATGCAAGACCCCGCGTACGCGCCCGATCGCCTGGACTACACCGGCCTCCGGGGCGACCGCTCGACCCGGTGGGGGCAGGACCGTGATCTCATGAAGGCGGGTCATTTCACCGGCTTCGGGCGGAGTCTGCTGGAGGAGGACGCTGCCGTCCAGACGAGCATGGGGGCCGTCGTCGACCGCACCATGGAGCATCTCTCCTCGAGCGATGTTGCCGTGGCCCACCTCCGCCGCATGCTGCTCGACTCGCTGGCGGCGGCGAGGGCCGGCGAGCTGCCACCCGGCAGCGCCCACACCCCCGGTGGCGTCCGCCTCCCCAACTCGGCCGAGGTCCTGGTGGACGAGGGCAGGCGATGGGAAGACGCCACCTTCGCTCGGGTCACGGGCTGAACTCGCCGGACACGTCGACCGCCGATCCGATCGGAGCCGGATCGAGATCCACCGAGCCCATTCCCCCACCCGGCAGGGCAGCGATTGACGAGCGGTCTCAGGGGATTTAGTCTCGTACTATACATTCGTATAACACGTTCGCTCCGCAGCGAGTCCGCGTCCGATCAGAGGCCGATGTTGCCGGGTTTTCGTTGTTCCCCGCCCTCCAACAAGGAGAGACGATGACAGTGACGCCAGCCGCACTCCACCAATCACCGGACAACGGCCAGTCGGTGTTCGCCCCCTACGGCAGCCACGTGCCACCCCTCGGTGAATACGACTACGTCCAAGAGGAGTGGATCGCCGCCGGTGAGGTGCAGGGCCACCCTTACGCAACGACCCTGTGCGTGCGGCGTCCCCGTGACGTCGACCACTTCAGCGGCACGGTCATCGCCGAACCGCTCCATGTTCACGGGATCGCGCCGATCTGGATCTACTGCGCCCCCTACATCCTGCGTTCGGGGCATGCCTGGGTCGAGATCACGGCGCAAAAGACGACGCTCGACATGCACGTGAAACCGTCCAACCCCGAGCGCTACTCGCCGCTCGGCATTGAGGGTCCCGACAGCTCGGACTTCGACCCGAACCCCCGTCTCGGCAATCCACGGACGGCGGAGCTGTTCTGGTCGGAATTAGAACGCCGGAACCGGTCGACGAGCGCCATCCTCGCCCAAGTCGGTGCCGCGCTCGGTGCGTCAAACGGGCCCTTCGGGGATCGGAACGTGGCTCACGTCATTTTGGCCGGGCATTCGCAGACCGGTAGCGTCACCACCAACTACATCCGCGACGCGCACCGACTTCAGCGGCTGGCCGACGGCTCGCCGGTCTATGCCGGTTACTTCCCATCAGGCTTCCCTCACGATGCCTTTCACGACGTCGACGTCCCGATCGTGCAGGTCATGAGTGACGGCGACGTGTCCCTACCGGACTACTCGTTCCGCCCCGGCTACGGAGGCCGCAAGTACCGCCGCGACGACGGCGACGAGCCGGGCGACCAGTACCGGCTCTACGAGCTCGCCGGCGTCCCCCACATGGGCACCCGCCACGTGCCCTACGACGACGTGTCGCTGTGGAACGCGACGTTCCAAGACGAGGCCGGCATCACCTTCGGGCCCCGGATGAACAGCCTGCCCCACTTCGAGCTGTTCAGCGTCGGACTCCACCACCTCGTCGAGTGGGTGGCCAACGGCGTCGTGCCCCCCCGCGCCGAGCGCATCGAGGTGGGCCCAGAGGGCTACTTCGCCAAGGACGAGCACGGCAACAGCCTCGGCGGGGTTCGCTGCGTCCAGCTCGACGTCCCCCACGCCACCTACCGGCCCAACCCGACACGGGCCGACGGCACGCCGAGCTACCTCGCCGTTGGCACCGACGAGCCGTTCGACGCCGGCAAGCTTGGGGCCCTCTACGGGGACTCGTCCACCTACCTCGAGCGGTTCAACCTCCGGCTGGACGAGCTCATCGGCCAGGGCTGGTTCCTCGCCGAGGACGCCGGCGACATACGGATGGAAGCCGAGCAGCTCGAGTTTTGAGGATGACGAGGTACAGACTTCATGGGTCGGTGACGGTGCCCACCCACCTGCTCCCGTCAGCTCGAGCACCCACGGCAGATGAACGGCTCAGGGGATCGGGGTGAACTCAAGGTGAAGCGCCTCGACTCCCCGGAGAATGTAGGTCGGGGTGTAGTCGAAATGGCGAGCTCCCGGGGGACCGTGCCGGGCATCGGAGATCTGAATGTTCCCGAGACGGTCGAGCATTCGCTCGAGGGTGATCCGGCCGTCGGCTCGTACCAGGGGAGCGCCGGGGCATGAATGGACACCGCGACCGAAGGCGATGTGCTCGCGCACATTGGGACGGCCCATATCGAACTCCGCCGGACATTCGAAACGGCGACCGTCACGGTCGGCGGCCCCGATGAGGAGCATGAGGCTGGCGCCGGCAGGGATGTCGACGCCTCCGAGGGTCGTCGAATGGCGCGCCATGCGGAAGTTCGTCTTCACCGGGCTGTAGAGCCGGAGCGTCTCCTCGACGAAGTCCGGAATTCTTGCGCGCTCCGCTCGCAAGAGCTCTTGCTGTTCGGGGTCCTCGGCGATGATCTTCACCATGTTGCCCAAGAACCGAGCCGCCGTGCCCTGCCCACCGGCAAAGAGGATCGTGGCGACGCGGACGACCTCGAGAACCTCGGGCATCGATCCGTCGGCGAAGGCGGCCTGGGCCATCTTGCCCAGCACGTCGTCCTGGGGCTCCCGGCGCCGTGCCTCTATGTAGGTCGTGAAGAAGTCCTCCAGGTGAGCCAAGAAGTTGCCCTGCATCTGCTGGCCGACCGCCCCGGCGGGACCCTTCGCCACCATCCTGCCCCGCAGCTCGGCGTGGTCGGACTCGGGGACCCCGAGGAGATCGGCGATGACCAGCAGCGAGAAAGGCTGGGCGTACTCGGCGATGAAGTCACAACTGCCCTGGGCGCCGAAGCCGTCGATCAGCTCGTCGGCGAGGCGCCACATGAACTCCTCGTTCTCCTTGAGTCGCTTCGGCGTGAGCAGTCGCATCATCAGTCCGCGGTGATCCGCATGGATCGGTGGATCGAACGTGATCAGGGACTCGTGGCTGGGAAAGATCTCGCGGTACTTCTCTATAAGCTCACTCGCGTCGTCGCCGGTTGGACTCTCCGGTAGTGGGGGGAAGGGACCGCCGAACGAATTGCACGACGAGAACGTATGGAGGTCGCGGTAGACCGTCATCATCTCGTCGTATCCGGTCACCACGAACGACCCGTGATAGGGCTCCCGCCATATAGGACCCTGAGCCCGGGCGTACTCGTAGTAAGAGAACGGGTCCTCGACAACCGACACGTCGCTGAAATAGTCGGCCACATCCTCTCGAGCCACAGATCGAACCTCCCCTCGAAGGTCAGGCGACCGCCAAGTCGACCGACGCCCGGCGTGCGTGCGAGATGCTGAGCGGTGGTATAGCACGATACCCACCGCCGGTCAACGGAAGCGGCTCCTCGGTTGCGGCCCGCGCTCGAGGAGATCTGTCGGGAGGCTTCGTTCATCAGCATGCCGTTTCCGGATGGCAGGTCCTAGCATGGGGTGAGTGGCCACGGCGCGCAGATTCGGTTCTGAGACTTCCAAGACGCGCGCCGCCTTACTGGACGCGGCCGAATCGTTAATGCTTGCGGGGGGTTACGCTGCCGTCACCTCGCGCCGAGTGGCCGCCGAGGCGGGTCTGAAGCCGGCGTTGGTGCACTACTACTTCCGGACGATGGACGATCTCTTCTTGGCGCTGCATCGGCGACGAAGCGAGCACCGACTCCAACGTCAGGCTGAAGGCCTGAAGTCAGATCAGCCACTGTGGTTTCTGTGGGACTTCAGTCGTGATCGTCGGGGAACGGCCCTGACGATGGAATTCGTCGCCTTAGGCAATCATCGCAAGGTCATCCGGGCGGAGATGACAGCGTCGGCCGCTCGCTTCCGGGCCGACCAACTCAAGGCAGTGACGAAGATTCTGAAGCGTTATGGGGTCAAGTCCACCGAGTGCCCACCTATCGTCGCAGTCGTATTGATCTCGAGCATCTCGAGATCGCTCGTCATAGAGGAAGAGGCCCTCGAATCGACCAGCGGTCATGCGGAGACGGTCGCATACGTCGAACGCTTCATCCGAAGGCTGGAAGGAGAGCGCAGGGAAGGGGATCGATACACGCAACCCATTCCATGAGGGACGAGCCTCGCTCCTGAGACGCGACCCCTTACTTCGACGCTTCTATCGGTGTGAACTCAATGTGAAGCTCGTGGAGGCCGCGGAGAACCCAGGTCGGCTCGTAGGTGAAGTGGCGAGCGGAGGGCGGCCCGTGATGTTCCTCCGAGAGCCGGATATCGTGCATCCGGTCGAGGATTCGCTCAATGCTGATTCGGCCTTCAGCCCGAGCCAAGGGGCCTCCGGGACAGGAATGGGCGCCACGCCCGAAGGCGATGTGCTCTTTGGCGTTGGGTCGGTCAACGCGGAACTCGGCGGGACACTCGAACCTCCGTGGGTCGCGGTTGGCCGCGCCGTTGAGAAGCATCACCGGTGTTCCGGCGGTGATGGCGACCCCGGCGACCGTGGTCGCACGCCGGGCGAGGCGAAAATCGGCCTTCACGGGGCTCTCGATACGCAGCGCCTCCTCAATGAAGTCAGGGATGCGCTCGCGGTGGGCCCGCAGCTCGTCTTGGAGCTCGGGATACTCGGCCAGGTACTTCAGACCCGTGGCGAGCAGGCGAGCCGTCGTCTCCTGACCGGCGGCGAACAGAAACGTTGCGGTGCGCACCACCGCCGCCACGTCGGGCGTGGTGCCGTCGGGGTATTTGGCGAGTGCCAAGTCGGTCAGCACATCGTGGCGAGGCTCGCGCCTGCGGTCCTCTATGTACGTCGCAAACCAGTCATCGAGCCATTCGAGGGCATTCAGCTGGTATTCACTCCCTTCGCTGCCTATCTCACCCGGCGCGCCGCTCAGCAGGCCGAAGCCTTCGCGGAAACGCCGGTGGTCGTCCTCGGGAACCCCGAGGACGTCGGCGACGACGAGCATGGCGAAGGGCTGGGCGTAGGCGCTGATGAACTCGCAGTGGTCGGCGCCGATCAGCTCATCAAGCTGCGTGTCCGCGAGCCGCCACATGAACGCCTCGTTCTCCTTGAGCCGTTTGGGGGTGATAAGCCGCATGAGGAGCGCCCGTTCCTGGGTGTGCAGGGGAGGGTCCATGGTGACCATGTGCTCGTTCATCGGGAGCTGATCGCGATAGCGCTCGATAATTTCGCCGACGTCGTCACCTTCCAGAGGAACCGGAAACGTCGCGAACGGGCCGATCACCGAGTTGCACGAGGAGAAGGTCTCGATGTCACGGTAGATCTCGGTCGCCTCGTCGTAACCCGACACCGCCACGACCCCGTAGTGATTCGTCGGTTGAACGGGGCACTTCGAACGCAGATGCTCGAAGTAGGGGTAGGGATCCTCCAGGAGTGACTCGTCGGTGAAGTAGTCGATCGAGTCGTAGTCGCTCATGCAGCCACCTTCCTATCACGCCAATGTTGGGCAGAGACTTAGCATCCCGGCGCATGGATGTCAACGCTGCGGGCACTCTGCGCACGTGGTTCGGATCAGCGCGCGACGACGTAGCCGCCATCGACGAACAGCACCTGGCCGGTGATGAAACTCCCGGCGTCGGAGGTCAGCAACAGAGCCGGCCCCACCGCCTCGTCCGGGTGGGCCACCCGTTTGAGCAATGTCGCCTGACCGACCTTCTGTGGATCGCTGCTGACCTGGCGGATGAGGTCGGTGTCGAACGGTCCCGGGACGAGGCCGTTCACCCGAATGCCATGCAGAGCGAGTTCGGCAGCTGCGGCCCGAGTGTGCGCCAGGAGGGCCGCCTTGCTCGAGCCGTAAATGGGAGAGTCCCGTGAGTTCAGGAAGGCGGCGATCGAGATGATGTTCAGCACCACCCCATGTCGACTTCTCTTGAGGTGCGGAAGCGCTTCTTGGAGCAGGAAGACCGGGCCCCTCACGTTGATGTCGAAGATGCGTTGCCACTCTTCGACCGTGTAAGAGCCGACGGGCTGTCGCCCGGTGATCCCCGCATTGTTGACCAGGAGATCGATTCCACCGAACGCCGCAATGGTGCGGTCCACGATCTGGGCGACGTCTTCGAGGCGGCCCACGTCGGCCGCGAATCCGATCGCGTCGCCACCGACGTCGCGCAGATGCCGCTCGGTTTCCTTGCAGTCGGCATCGTTCCGACTGACCACGGCCACCTTGGCTCCGGCAGAGATATATCCCTCTGCCAGGGCGCGACCGATGCCCCGAGTACCGCCTGTCACGACGACCACTCGCCCGGTCATGTCGAAGAGCTCTCGGAGTCGCTCTCTGTTCATTGCCTCAAGGCGCCGAGGGGGTCGGAAGGTCGCCGCCGTTGACCGAGAGTGGACCCGCCCGCCCAACGCCCACGATCACCCCCTTACGCACGGTCTATGCCGAAGAGTACTGGGCAACTGCTTAGCACGCCGGATCCTCGGCCGGCAAGCGCGCAAGTCTCGGGGAGGATGCTAACTCGGGACTCGATCTCACTAGGTCGTGCTCACGGAAAGCTCGGGAGGACGCCGCGCCCTACCATGGAACCATGGTAACGACTCGCAGATTCGGCTCAGAGACATCCAAGACGCGTGCCACCCTGTTGGATTCGGCGGAATCGTTGATGTTGGCGGAGGGCTACGCCGCCGTGACCTCGCGCCGAGTCGCGGCCGAGGCGGGCGTGAAGCCTGCGTTGGTGCACTACTACTTCCGGACCATGGACGACCTCTTCCTGGCTCTGCACAAGCGGCGAACAGAGCAGCGACTGCAACTTCAGGCCGAGGCCCTCTCCTCAGACCAGCCTCTGTGGGCACTCTGGGACTTCTGCAGCGAACCGAGAGGGACAACCATGACGATGGAGTTCGTGGCCTTGGCGAACCATCGCAAGGCCATAAGAATAGAGATGACCGCCGCGGCGGCTCGCTTCCGAGCGGAGCAACTCAAGGCGCTCACGACGATTCTCAAGCGGTACGAGGTTCAGAGCGGCGAGTGTCCGCCAATCGTGGCCGCCGTGTTGATATCGAGTATCTCCAGATTCCTCGTGATTGAGGAGGAGGTCCTCGAGCTCTCAACGGGCCACTCGGAGACGGTGGCATTCGTCGAGCGCTTCATCAGTCGGTTCGAAGGCAAGCGCCGCGAAACGTCTTAGCCACTGTACGTGCCTGGACCCAACCGTCGCAGGACACGGGCTCGGGTGAGGTCGGGATGACGGTGCCCCGTGCGTGTTCACCTCCGGTGAGCGACCCTAACCCGTCCACGGTCTAGGCTCCGTTGCGATGGCTGAGCCGATCGACGTGCGCGAGCGTCGCGAGTTGTGCGACCTGCTGGTCGAGCTTGGGCCCGACGCTCCAACCCTTTGTGAAGGATGGACGACGCTGGACCTTGCAGCACACCTGGCGCTGCGCGAGCATTTCAAGCGTTGGAATGGCGAGCGAATGTCGATGGAGAAAGCCCGGGGCTTTCCCGTCCTGATCGGTAGGCTGCGCACCGGTCCCCCTCTTGTGCCGTGGCGTGTGCCGCGGATCCGGACACTTCTCAACGGTGGCGAATATTTCATCCACCACGAAGATGTTCGGCGAGCCAACGGTCGAGACCGGCGGACCGACCGTCCCGATCTTGAGCCGATCGCTTGGCGGATGACCGGCTTCATCGGCCGGCGCGTCGCGCGCCAGATCCGACCGCACGGCTTGGAACTGCGCGGACCCCGGGGGAAGCATCGGCACTTCGGTTCCGCCGGGGGAGCCGTGGTCAGCGGCGAACCGACCGAGTTGCTCCTCTTCTTGAGCGGGCGCCGCGATGCGGCCCAGGTCGGCGTCGAGGGCAGTGCCGATGCGATGGTCGCGCTACGAAATGCGAGCACCGGCATCTGACGACGGAGATGAGCCATCGGGGCCGTTCGACCGGCGTCGCCTTCCGGTCGAGCTCGCAGCCGCGTGGAGTACCTTCCCCTTTGGGAAGCCGTAGGGTCGGGAAGGGAGAGCCATGGACACGATCGCCGGGAAGGTCGCCGTCATCACCGGAGGCGGGAGCGGGATCGGGCGAGGTACGGCGCTGGCGTTGGCAGCAGCTGGAGCCCACGTCGTGGTCACCGACCTTGACCAGGGTGCAGCGGTCGCCGTCGCCGAGGAAGCGACTCAGCGTGGTGGATCGAGCGTGGGTACGCGGCTCGACGTTACGAGTCAGGCCGATTTCGACACGGCCCGTGACCTCGCCCTCTCCACGTTCGCTGCGGTAGACATCGTGATGAACAACGTCGGGCTCCTGGCCGTCGGCCTCCCCGAGCACATACCGCTCTCAGAATGGGAGCGCATCATCAGTGTGAACCTGCTGTCCGTCGTGCGAAGCAACGCGAGCTTCTTGCCGCTCCTCCTCGAGCGCGGCTCGGGCCACATAGTGAACACTGCTTCCACGGCCGCCCTCTTCGCGTACTCCTATGAGCGGCTACCCTACGCGGCGACCAAGGGCGCGGTCGTCGCCCTATCGGAGTCCCTTGCCCTGTACCTACGGCCCAAGGGGATCGGTGTCACCTGCTTGTGCCCCGGCCCGGTCGCCACGAACATAGGGCGGCAGATGACGTTCTGGGGTCCACCCGTCAAGCTGCATGGTCCCGGGGACGAACTCGAGCTGTTGAGCGGCGAGGCGGTGGGAGAGCAGGTCCGCACAGCCATACTGGCGAACCGCTTCCTGCTCCTCACCCACCCGCAGCTGCGTGAGGAGGCGCTCGTTCCCAGGGCCCAGGACCCGGAAGCCTTCATCGCCAAGCAGGTAGCGAAGATCGTCCTGCAGGACTCCGAGGGTAGCGATGGCGAACGCTGAAGGCTGCGACGCCAGGGGGGGCAGAGAGCGGGGAGGGGGGAATGGCTACGACGCGTTCGACTTGGGTTGCGCGCCCGGCTCGAACATCCGTGCACGCTCGGCGAGCGTGGCGTGCGACGCGAACTCATCGAGCTTGGCCAGAGCGGGAAATAGCGCCGTGGCGAACCGCCTCTGCAGGTCTGCCACCGAGGCCTTGTCGGGGTGCTCATCGAGACCCTTCACAAGATTGAGGCGCGACGTCTCCACCCACGCCACGACATCGGGAGCACTCTGCCACTCCAACTCGGTCCTCATCCCGGTCAACAGGTGGCGTGTCCAATCGAACGCCGTTTGGAACCACGCGTTCGGGCGGCACAGCCGATTCTTCTCCTCCGCCGACCGTGCTGATGCTTCGACGAAGCCGATCAGTCCCGCCGAGAGGCTGATACTGACACGCGTCACCGGTTGAAGGAGGATGTTGTCGTCGGCAAAGATCGGCTTCGGTGGCTTGTCGCTCAGTCCGGCTGACGCGCAGTGGACGTGCAGGTGATCGGGAGCGGTGGGGACCTCTCCCTCCTCAAGGATGATCATGTCCGGGTCGATCCGCTCGACATGCCCGAGCCTGACCACGTTCTCGATGCGTCGCAGCTCGTCAAGCTCTCCGGGACTTACGGTGGCGCCCTTCAGCATCGACGGCTCGACGGAGCGGTCCATGCGCAACATCACCTGGTGTTCTTCCAGTCGCTCGTAGACCTGTTCGATCGAGTCGCACTCGGCGACCGCCTCGACATGTAAGACGACTCCTTCGAAGGTGCGAACGACGCCCTGTCGGGGCTGGAAGAAGGCGCGATTCAGGATCCACGAGTCGCGCGGACGTATCCACGTGATGTCGTGAGGCGGAGTACCCTGAGCGAGCAGCCACACCCCAGCGTCCATGGCCGTCTTGCCACCCCCGACGATCACGTAGCCGGCAAAAGGCTTCGTGACCCTGGCGAGCCCACCGACCGGGACACACGTGACCCCGTCGGATACCTCGAACGGCGGTGGGTCAATGGCCGGTACGCGAGACTCCATATAGGTGGCGTCGACGACGCTACGACGCACCGATGCCCTCGTCTCCACGCCGGTCAATCTTGACCGGAACCGCCGGTCACCGAGGTAGTCGCACATCGGAAAGAACCGCACCCGGCCCGACGCCAGCAATCGGTGACGCATGATCTCGTCGTAGTAGCCACAGATCTCCGTTCCAGTGGCTCGCTCGTAGAAACCTGTGTCCCTTCCGGCTGGCTCGATTCGGTCCTGACCGAGCGGGGTCGAGTTCACGCCGTAGTTCATGGACGGCTGGTGCAATTGGACGAATGGGTAGGAGTCGAGCCAGTGACCACCGGCCCGATGCCGCCGGTCGATCATCACGACGTCGGAGTCGCAGTTCTGGATCAGGGTGTCCACGAACCCCATCCCGAGTGCCCCCGCGCCTACGACGAGGTAGTCAGTCTCAACCTCGGAACTCCCACTCATACGTACACCTACGTCCGCGTTGCCAACCCGAAGGTAGTCGACGAAGACGAGCCTTTCTGCGTCCAAATCGGCACAGCTGGGTAGGCCAGCTTGGAGCTCTGAGAAGTTGAACAGTCCAACCCGCTTGCCAAATCGCTACCTCATGTCAGCGTTTGGCGTAGTCGGCGTATCCCTGCCAATCGATCACCACACAAGGCTCGTCGCCAACGATCCAGGCGTCGTGTCCCGGTTCCATGATGGCAAAATCTCCGGGGCCATACTCCATCTCTTCGCCATCGTCGCTAACGACCTTCATCCGGCCGGAGATGAAGTATCCCGTGTGGGCGGCCTGACAGCTGTCCGTCTTGGCGATGGGCTTTACGTGCTCTGACCACCTCCACCCCGGTAGGAAAGTGGCCCGACCCACGGCACCGCCCTCAGCATTCACGACTTCAAGCTGACCAGTTCCGCCCTCGAACGGGCGGGACTCGTCGGGTGTGTTCAGGCTCTTGCGAACCAGTTTGGACATCTTGACCTCCTCTTTGGGTGTCGCTTCTGATTGAGGCGTCAACGACCGCATATGGCAGGCGTCACAAGGAGACGGTTGTCTCATGCATTCGGCTCATTGGCGGGTCCCTTCGCTCGATTGCCTGGGTCGTCACAACTCCTCGACGCTTCGCACGTCGAGATTGCGGAACAGCATGGGCCCATCACACAACTGGCCCAGGCGTTCGGCAAAGATTGCCGTCTCGGGGAGGTCTGAGTTGACCATTGCATCCTCGTACGACGGAAATTCCACCAGCTGGACGTAGGTGTTCGGTCGCTCCCTGTCCTGCGTGAACGTGCCTCGGATGGCGGTTCGCCGTCCCGCGGTCTGCGTTCGCCACTCTGCGACCAGCGCTTCGACTTCGTCAGGTCGGGTAGTTCTGATTTCGATCACCTGAATGAACGCCATGACCACCTCACTGAGGCTCACCTGTGATTCAACGGTACGCCCAGGGACAAGCCATTTCAACCGGTTTTTACCGTTCGAGGACGCGTTGAGTCCACGTTGAGTTGCCCATGATGCGAATGCCGGGACGGGCATCAACCGGTTCGGTGGTGAGCCGGCGACCGGATTCCACACCCTGACCCCGCCGATCATCCCATTGTCTTCGCTCCGTCGATCGCCTCGCGGATGATATCGGCGTGGCCGGCATGTTGGGCGGTCTCGGCGATGATGTGCAGTACCACCCTCCTGGCCGACCAACGTGCACCAGGTTCGAACCACGGCGCCTCGGGCAGAGGATGGGCGATGTCGAGGTCGGGCAGACCGGCAATAAGCGCATCGGTGGCCTTGGCGACCGAGTCGTACACCGCAAGAAGGAACTCCGCCGTGTCGTCCTCTCGCACCCGGAATCCTTCGCTGTCCGCGGCCACACTGGCCTCGTCGAATGGGCCGCGATCGCCGGGCCCGTCCACGATGAAAGCGGCCCATCCCTGCTCGACCGCCGCGACGTGCTTGAGCAGGCCGCCGATGCAGAGTTCGCTGACCGTGGTCCGTTCCCTGAGCTGCTCATTGGTGAGCCCTCGGGCGGTCAAGCGCAGGAAGGAGCGGTGCTTGGCCAGGGTCTCGAGCAGGTCGGCCTGCTCGGTGGTCAGTGCGCTGGTGTTCGTCATGTGGGTCCCTTCGTTCGGTGTAGGTGTCCGCGCCGGACTCTAGGAGCTATTAGTGCCACTTTACGTCCTCAATATGCGACAGACTTCGGGTGTGGCGAACTCCAGCTCGCGGATGCTCCGGCTCCTCTCCCTCCTTCAGGCGCGCCGGTACTGGTCGGGTGCGGACCTGGCCGACCGACTCGGCGTCTCGCTGCGTACGCTGCGTCGCGATATCGAACGACTCCGCGACCTCGGCTATCCGGTCGATGCACAGCGCGGCGTCGACGGGGGCTATCAGTTGGCCCCGGGTGCAGCCCTACCTCCCCTGGTTCTCGATGACGAGGAGGCTGTGGCCCTGGCGGTTGGTCTGCTCGGCGCCGCACAGAGCCCGGTGGCGGGGGTCGCCGAGGCCTCCGTCCGGGCGCTCGGCAAGGTGGTCCAGGTGATGCCAAAGCGGCTGCGTCGCCGAGTCGACGCGCTACGCGCCGCCACCGAGTCGGGGACGTGGGCTGTGTCGGGTACCAGTGTCAACGCAGAGATCCTCACCACGCTGGCCCAGGCCTGCCGTGACGCCGAGCTTCTCGCCTTCGAGTACATCGCGGCGGACCAGGAGCGCTCCCATCGGCGGGTCGAACCGCACCGCCTGGTATCCCTCGGCCGGAACTGGTACCTGGTGGCGTACGACCTCAGCCGCGACGACTGGCGCAGCTTCCGCCTCGACCGGCTCACGCTCCCCCAGACGACCGGGGCTCGTTTCCTACCCCGAACCCTGCCGGCCGACGATGCCACAGCCTTTGTGCGCGCGGGGATAGCCCAGGCACCGCGACCCTTCACTGTCGATGCCGTGGTCGCAGCCCCGTCCGACGTAGTGAGAAGTCGGATCGGCCAATGGGCCAGTGTCTCGGATCACGGTGGCTCGAGCTGCCACGTCCGAATCAGAACGGAGTCGCTGGATTGGGCCACGCTGGCGCTCGGCGCTACCGAGGCGGAGTTCATCGTTCGGCACCCTCCCGAACTCGTAGAGCACATACGAAACTGGGCGACTCGCTTTGCCAGAGCCACGGTGGAGGGCCCCTCTTGACCTCGGAACGAACCACCTCCTACCTCTCGGTTGAGGCCGATGTCACCCTGAGCGCGACCGCAGGCCACCTCGTCCTGGACGATTCGGGCCTGGCCCATGGTATGACCTCTCGTAAGCTGTGCCAGTGACAGGATGCGCCGGCAGGGACGATGCCGCCGGTTATGTCCGGCCCCCGAGGCCGCTCCTGGCCTCGAGATTCCAGGCATTCGGGGTCACCATCTTCGCCGAGATGTCCATGCTCGCCGAGCGCACCGGGTCGATCAACCTCGGGCAGGGATTTCCCGATTCGGACGGGCCCACGGTCATGGCCGAGGCCGCGATCGAGGCCATTCGGGACGGATACAACCAGTACCCCCCGGGGTTGGGTACTCCCGATCTGCGCCGGGCGATCGCCGCTCATCAGCGGCGCTTCTACGAGTTGGAGTACGACCCTGACAGAGAAGTCCTGGTGACGGCCGGCGCCACCGAAGCCATTGCCGCCGCCATGCTCGCACTGTGCGAGCCCACCGACGAGGTCGTGATGTTCGAGCCCACCTATGACTCATACGCTCCGGCCGTGGCCATGGCCGGAGCGACGCGTCGGGTCGTGCCACTTCGGCCGCCGTCGTGGAATTTCGAGGTCGAGGAGCTTGCTGCGGCCATCAATCCGCGGACCCGCCTGCTCCTGCTCAATTCCCCGCACAATCCCACTGGAAAGGTCTTTGATGCCGCAGAACTGGCCTGCATCGCCAAGGCCTGTATCGAAGCTGATCTCCTGGTCGTCACCGACGAGGTGTACGAGCACCTGGTGTTCGAGGGACGCCACATCCCGTTGGCCTCCTTGCCTGGAATGCGTGAGCGGACCTTGACCGTCTCGAGCGCCGGGAAGTCGTTCTCCTTCACCGGATGGAAAATCGGTTGGATCTGTGGACCTGCGCCGATGGTGGACGCGGTGCGCACGGTCAAGCAGTTCTTGACGTACGTCAATGGCGCCCCATTCCAGCCGGCGGTTGCCATCGGTCTTGGCCTGCCCGATGAGTTCTTCGCTCGTGCGGCCTCTGACCTGGCGCTCCGACGCGACCGGCTGTGTGATGGACTCATCGCTGCCGGATTCGAGGTCTTCCGACCGATGGCGACCTACTTCGCCATGATCGACATCCGAGCTCTCGGAGACCAAGACGGCGTAGATTTCTGCCGACGGCTCCCGGAGCGCTGCGGCGTCGTCGCGGTACCGGCGTCGGTGTTCTACGGGGATCCAGAGTCCGGTCGAGCTCTTGTGCGCTTCGCCTTCTGCAAGAAGCTCGAGGTCATAGACGAAGCGGTGCGGCGACTACAGACCCTCCGGCACCGATAGCGGTAGAAGGCGAGTTCCGTATGAGCTGGGGTTCCAGTCTGCCCGACGAATGTGCACCGTCCCGCGATGCTCAGAGGTTCCACACCCGTGCCGCGTTTGCGAAACAGACGAGATGGCGGTCTTCCTCGGTGACGTCGGCGAAGATGCGCTCGACGGTCGGTTGCGACTCCGGCCAACTGGACACCGGGTGCGGGTAGTCCGAGGACCACATGACGTTGTGGATGCCGAGACACTCGTGCGCCTGGCGAACAACGTTGGGCTCGTCAATGAAGGTGAGGCAGACATTGCGGTGGAAGTAGTCGCTGGGAGCGCTCTTAAGGCTGGGAAACTCGTACCCTTGGCGCGCTGCCATGTCGTCGACAAAGGTAAGCCACCAGGTGACCCAGCCGATGCCCGGCTCTACGAAGACGACCTTGAGGTGGGGATGCCGTTCGAGAATACCGGTGAGGATCCACATGCCGAGGGCCTCGGCGGTCGACATCGGCACCATGGCCGTGAAGATGGCCCGCTGGGGAGTGGGATCACGCCGGGCGAGGTCCTCCATGCTGAGCTTCAGCCCGATGTGGAGGCAGACAGGAAGGTCAGCGTCCTGGATCGCCGTCCACAGCGGATCGTAACGACGGTCCCAGTAGTCCGGTAGCCCGAACTCGGTGGGGAAGACCGGAAGCTGGAGCGACTTGCATCCGTTGGCGGCCGCCCAGCGCACCTCGTTGACAGCGACGTCGACGTCGTGAATGGGGATCTGGTAGGAGACGATCAGACGTTTGGGGTCGACCGCCGCGAACTCGGAGAGCGCGGTGTTAAAGGCTCGGGTCGCTTCGGCCGCTCCGTCCTTGACGAGGTAGAGGTAGCGGAAGGCGCTGACCTCACAGTAGCTCGAAGAGGCTTCAACGCCGTCGGCGTCCATATCCTTGAGCCGCTCGACCGGGTCGGTGTGGCCGGGCCGGCCGAAGGCCGGGTGTCGCTCATTGCCGCCGAAGCCCTTGGTCTGAGCCGTCGGGAGGTTCTGCTGCTGGCGCCATTGCCGGTTGACGGCGACGTTGTTCCGGCCGCGCAGCTCGGCCTCCACTTGGGCGACGGCTGCGTCGTAGCTGTCGTGGTGCTTGCGGAGGAGGTGCGCTTTCACCTTGTCCTGGGTGAGGTCCACGTGATCGTCCGAGGAGATGAGTCGCTGAGAACGGGTTGTGGACATCATGTACCTCCGGAGCAGTCTCACTGCGACCTGACCACGCTACTCGATGCCGACATTTCTCGACATCGACCAATGCTTTGATTGTACGCGCCGAGAGTGGGACGGCCACATGGACGTGTTCGGGCTCTGACGCTGGTGCGGGCACCGAAGGCCCTTCTATCCCGAACGGGCCGCGTCGAGGACGGCGAGGATTTCGTCGCCCCATCGCTCAAGGCGGATCTGGCCAATCCCGCGGCACTTGGCCAGCTCGGCGAGCGTTCGAGGATCCCGGTCGGCGATGGCTACGAGTTCGACGTCCTTCAAGATGACGTAGGCGGGGACTGCATCCTTGCTCGCCATCTCCGCCCGCCACGCGCGCAGCGCCTCCTCGACAGTTGTCGTTCCGGCCTTCCCGCCTACGAGACCAACCGCTGGGCCGACCAACGTGACGCTCCTTCCATCGACTCGCACGTCTGAGCCGAGCGCCACCTTGATCCTCACGGCGCCGACGGACAGGACCGCAGCGGCCGCAGTGATCTCGACGATAGTCCCGGTGTTTCCCCTGTCTTCGACGACGAGCCCGAGGGTCGCTTGCACCTTGGGTAGCGGCACCTCGCGAGGAGCACCGGCCTTCCAGCGGCCGTTCCCGCGCCCTCGGCCGGCCCCCTCCGTTAGTCGGCCGCGGCCCGTGCCATTGGACGGCCGATGGCGCTTCTCGGTGTCGAGGTCCGCACTGCGGCCGGAGGAAACCCGGACGCGGCTCCCGTCAAGCTCGGCGAGGAAGATGGAGGGGGCCTCGGCGTCGGCGAGGGCTACAACCTGACTCCGGGCCCGAGTCAGGGCCACGTGGAACACCCGCCGCTCACCCTCCTCGTCGTCGGCCAGTCGATGTGGGAAGAGTCCCTGCGAAGCACCGAAGATGACGACATGCCCCCACTCCCGCCCTTTTATCCGATGCACCGTGGACAGCAGCACCAACGATCCGTTGAGTGGAGCCCGGGAGAGCACCTGTCGCAACCAGGTTTCGAAGGTGCTGACTTCGGGGTGCAGGGCGGCGACCGATTCGAGCGCGGTCAGGTCGTCGGCGTGGGTGGAACGATCAGCCTCTTTGCGCGAGCCATCGAGGATGTCCATGGTCTCGCCGAGCCCGACGTCGACACGGATGGCGTTGAGCGCCGCAGCTGACGAGCGACCACAATTCTTGGCAACGGTCTCGAGGTCGGTCGCGTAGGACACGAGTTTCGGGACGTCGCGGCCCGAGAGGCGGCGGGCGAGTCGGCGCATGTCGGTGATCGAAGTCGTCGACCGACTGGTGAGCATGTCGACCACGTTGGACGCGATGCCCCGCGATGGGCGGCGGATCGTTTCTTGGACGTCTTGACGACTGATGTTGTCTGGGTCGGTCCCGATCCGGAGGTAGGCGAAAGCGGTGCGGATGCCGGTGCGTTGCAGCACGTTGGTCGACAATGGCGTGGTGCAGGGGACGCCCGCTTCCATGCAGGCCACCTGTACCGGCAGGAGGGCCGAGTTGACCCGGGCGAGGACGGCGATGTCGCCGGGGTCGACCCCACCCGCGCGCCACGCCGAGATGGTCTCGACGGCGAGCCCCGCCAGTGCGTCTGCCGGAGCCTTGACGACGGCAACGGGTCCGCATCCGGTCAATGGCCCGCCGAAGGTGGCCAGTTCGTCGGTGCGACCAACTGGGGCACCGATGGTCTTTCCAATTCGGCGCGCGTTGTAGGAGAGCAAGTGACGCGCCGCCCCGATGACCGCCGGTGGGCAGCGATAGTTGACGTTCAAGTCGTGGGCGCCGGCGCCAGGGAAGTAGTGGGCAAAGTCGATGAGGAACTCTGGCGTCGCCCCGGAGTAGCCGTAAATGACCTGGTCGTCGTCGCCGACCCCGAAGCAGTCGTAGGCGGGAGCGGCCAGGAGCCTGATGAGGAGCAGATGGGCGGGGTTGAGGTCCTGGAACTCGTCGACGAGCAGATGCCGGCATTTGACTTGAGCAACAGAGCGGGCGTCGGGATCGGTCAGGAGGATCTCAATGGCCCGGTAGATCTGCTCGTCGAAATCGACCGCACCGGATTCCGCCAACGCCGCTCGGTACGGTTCGAATCCTTGTGCGATACCCGACGCGTCTGGATCAGCCTCCTCGACCATCGCTGGTGAGTTGAGCCCGAGCCGAATCGAAGAGAGGGCGGCGAGGTAGGGGGCCACGGTGTCGGTGTTGGCCTGCCGGGGTATCTCAATGTGGCGCTGCAACAGTTCCCGGACGGCAGCCTCCTCGAGAACACGCAGTCGGCCGGCTGACCCGAACTCGTTGCAGATCCACAACCCGAAGCTGTTCAGGGTGCGGATGTTGAGCTTCTCCGACCCCTCGATGTCATCGCAACGCCCCCTCAGCTCGTTGGCCGCCTTGGAGTTGTAGGCCAGCGCGGTGACCGTGCCCGGGTGCACGCCGCGATCGCCGATGAGGTGGCGGAGGCGCTCGGTGAGGACCCGTGTCTTGCCGGACCCCGCCGGCGCGATGACACGGGCCGCGCCGGTACGGTGACAGACGGCGGCCAGCTGGTCGGGCGCCAGGTCTGAAGTGGGTCGCGACCGACCGGCCGGCCGGAGCCGACCGGCTTCGGCGTTCCAGCGGTGGACTACCCCGATCCCCGAAGGCAGTGTCGGCGGTTGGGGAGGGCCACCGTCTATGAACATGGGGGTACCGTCGGCGAGGACGATATCGGCTGCGCCGCCTTCCCCCACTCCGTCGCCGGCGAAGTGGCGGGTCGCTTTTCGGCCGTGCCACCAGATCGGGTCGCCGCCTCGAGCGTCGTAGTTGTTGGCCCAGACCAGGAACTGCAGGCGCTCACGGCCGAACTCGAAGTTGGGCGTGAGCTCGTAGGGGGGGCGGTGACAGCGTTCCGGAGCCCGCAGAGCGGCGGGGTCCACGCCCAGCTCAACCACGGCAGGCCGACGATCGATCCAGTAGCGGTGGAGATCCTGGAGTACCGGCCACGGGTCTCTCAGCGCGGCGTCTCCGACGACGACCCGGGGGCAAGATCCCCAGGCCTCAGGCGGCTGGCGGTCCGGGAGAACCACTACGCCTCGGCCTAGCTCGACGGGGCCTCCTGAGGTCATGGGCCATGGTAACGATCGGGTGCTGCGTGATATGAAACAACCTGTGCGGGCGGCCGTCTTGCGCCGGGTAGGTGACGACGAGCTCGACGTGGTGGACGACGCCGAGCTGGTCCCAACCGCTCCCGGGCAGGTACGCGTCGCCATCCGGGCCACCGGGGTCTGCCACTCGGATCTCTCCGCCATGTCGGGGACGTTCGGCATCCCGACACCGTGCGTCATGGGCCACGAAGGCGCCGGCGAGATCGTCGAGGTCGGCGAGGATGTGACCAACCTGTCCGTCGGCGACCACGTGATCGCCTCCGGTGTCACCCAGTGCGGCACGTGCCGGTTCTGCTTGACCGGCCAGGGGCACCTGTGCATCACGGCCACATTCTCCGCCCCCTGCTTCAAGGTGGGCCATGAGGACGCCTTCGCCCTAGCGGGGATCGGCAGCTTCAGCGAGGAGGTGCTCTTGGCCAAGGAGGCGGCGATCAAGATCGACGCCGACATCCCCTATGAGGTGGCCGCCCTCCTCGGCTGCGGAGTGACGAGCGGTATCGGAGCCGTGCTCAACGCAGCCAGGCTGCAAGCCGGATCCACGGCCATCGTCTTCGGTTGCGGCGGGGTCGGCATCTCGGCCGTACAGGGTGCCCGACTCTCCGGCGCAGCCGAGATCGTGGCCGTGGACGTCGTAGCCGAGCAGCGGGAAGCGGCACTGCGCTTCGGGGCCACCCACGCCGCCGCCCCAGACGAGGTCGACGACTTGATAGCCGCCCTCACAGGCCCTAACCAGGGCTTTGACTACGGTTTCGAGGCCGTCGGATTGCCGTCCACCATCCGGGCGACCTACGACGCCGTGAGGCGAGGGGGCACGGCCGTGATCATCGGAGTCGGTCAGGCCGATCAGCCGGTCGAGTTCAACGCCTACGAGCTGTCCTTCGGCGACAAGACGCTTCGAGGTTCCTGGTTCGGCTCCGGGGACCCGAGGATCGAGTTCCCTGAAGTGCTCCACCTGTGGAGGACGGGAAGGCTCAATCTGGAGGGCATGATCACCCACCGCGGTCGTTTGGAGAATGTGAACGCCGCCTTCGACGATATGAGGGCGGGAGGGGTAATCCGCACTGTGCTCAGCGTCTGAGCCGGAAGCCCTACCCTCTAGAACGGGCGGTCGAACAGGACGCCGTTACTTCCGGTAGAGAAGCTGCATGTTCTCGACAGCGAAGGTCATGATGTCGTTGGGGTAGTCGACCGCGCCGTTCTGGTCCACGATCTCGTCCCAGTGGTCGACGACGTCCTCGGCGGTCGGCGGCTCTTTGGAGACCCAACCTCTGGCGGTGGTGATCGTCGACCGTGCGAACCGCCCGCCCCAGGCGCCCAGGATCTGCCCGGTGCAAGGACAGCTGCGGTGGGCGAGCACGGCGGCCATGGGGCTGACCCGCTCAGGAAGGAAGTTATCGCGGATGTCGTCGCCGTTGACCCCCGGAATTTCGTACATGAAGGGTGACATCTCGCCGGCGATGAGGGCACCGGGGTTGAGGAGGTTGGCCTTTATACCGAACACCTCTCCCTCTAGCGCGATCGTTCGGAACAGCCCGATAAGGCCGGAGTTGGCGGCGGCGTAGTTGGCCTGGGTGGCGAGCCCCTGGAGGCCAGCCCCCGAGGTCACCCCGACGAGGCGGCCACCCCCATGGTCCAACATGTAGAGATAGGCGGGGTGGAACACGAAGAACGCAGCCCGCAGCTTGACGTCGATGACGGCGTCGAAGTCGGCCAGGGTCATCTCTTGGAAGGGCTTGGTCAGGTAGATGGTTGCGTTGGTCACCACCGCGTCCAAGCGGCCCCAGGTATCGACGGCCATCCCAATGATGGCTTTGCCGCCGTCCTCGGACGCCACCGAGTGGGTGTCCACGACGGCTTCCCCGCCCCCGGTCCTGATCTCCTCTGCGATCTGTTCGGCGCCGTGGATGTCGTTGACGACGACCTTGGCACCGCGTCGGGCAAGTTCGAGTGCGTGGGTTCGGCCCATGCCCCGCCCTGCACCGGTCACGACTGCTACCTCACCGTCGAACCGCAGTTCCTCAGCCAACGCCCTCCCTTTCGTCGCCAGTGGGGACAAGCTGGTCGATAGTCACAACTCTCTCAGCGTCGTACGAATGCCGAACACGCGCCGCCTCTTCAACGCTTGATGGCGAGGCTCAGGTTCTCCCCGCTCGGTGTGACGTAGTCGACCGAGGACGCCGATCGGCACCACCGCGAGTACGGCTTCAGCTCTCGGACCCACCGGTCACGATTGGCTCGGACCCCCGCGAGGATCCGTTTCCATCCGGCGGCGGTCTCGTGTACCTGCGAGTAGACCGGCCGGGCAGTGCCGCGGAACTCCAGGATCTCGGCTCCCTCTGGTCCCGCGACGTAGGAGTAGGGTGCCGTCGATGGTGCGAAGAAACCCTCTCCTGCGCCAACTGTACGGTTGCCGAGGTCCACGCTTCCGGCGACGACGTAGTAGAGACAGTCCTCGGTGTGCGAGTGGCGCGGCAGCTGATAGTTGGACCCGAGCCTGAGCCATATCAGGTTCAGGCAGTGGTCCTCGCTTCCTGCGGGGTCGGCGAAGAGCGTCACCTGCGCGGATCCGCCACCGGCGAAGAACTCGGGGAGAGCCTTTACGGCGGCCTCGTCCCAGACCGGCGGGCGCATCTCGAGCCTTCCGTTCCCGACCGGATCGTGACGGCTGAAGAACTGAATTCCTCGTCGTCGATCGACGGATTGGCTGACCATGTGGTTTACCTCTTATCGACGTGGAGCCTCGGGGTTGGCTTCACGGGCCCTCTCTAGCACAAGCCCGCCGGCGTCGGCATCTCGTCGACGACCGCTCTCGGTCCATCGGCTCGCCCTCCTAGGTCTTTCACGACGTCGTTCACGACGTCGGGCCGACCAGCGGGCCGACAATTGGCGT
This sequence comes from uncultured Acidimicrobiaceae bacterium, assembly GCA_963779735.1. Classification (GTDB taxonomy): domain Bacteria; phylum Actinomycetota; class Acidimicrobiia; order Acidimicrobiales; family RAAP-2; genus Bog-473. The sequence goes on along the minus strand of CAVZZJ010000002.1, from coordinate 435,806 downwards.
GCCCGGCAGGTGGCGCCCCCGGCAGGACTCGAACCTGCGCCACCGGCTCCGGAGGCCGGTGCTCTATCCGCTGAGCTACGGGGGCACGAGCAGGGGACGATCGTAGTCCTCCCCGCCGCCGCCCAGTTCCGCGTCGACCTGAGGCTGCCGTATCCTGCTTCCCCATGCCTACGGACGAGGAAGTGGCCACTGCCGCAGTGGAGCGCGTGCTCCTTCCTCGGACGGCCAGCGCCGGACCCGGTGGCCATCTGTGCATCGGCGGCATCGACCTCGTCGACTTGGCCGCCGAGTATGGCACACCCCTCTTCGTCTACGACGAGGAGCATCTGCGCCACGCCTGCCGCGAGGCCGTCGATGCGTGGGGGGACGGGGTGGCCTACGCGACGAAGGCGTTCCTCTGCGGCGCCATGGCCCGACTCGCCGACGAAGAGGGCATGCATCTCGATGTCGCGTCGGGAGGCGAGCTCCACGTCGCTCTCTCTGCCGGCGTGCCGCCGGAGAGGTTGGTGCTCCACGGCAACAACAAATCAGACCAAGAGCTGGCCACCGCTGTCGAGCGCGGCGTGGGTCGTATCGTCGTCGACTCCTTCGACGAGATCGCGCGGCTCGGTCGCCTGCTCGATACTCCTGGGGGACGCACCGGCCGTCCCCGGGCTCTCGTCCGGGTCACCCCCGGGGTCGAGGCTCACACCCACGAATTCGTTCGCACCGGAGGGGAGGACTCAAAGTTCGGCTTCTCGGTCGCCGCGGGCGCAGCTGCCGAGGCGGTTGCCGCACTTGAGCTGCTGCCCGGAGTGGAGTTGGTGGGTGTGCATGCGCACATAGGGAGTCAGGTGTTCGACGTGTCGTCGTTCGAGCAGGCGGCCGAGGTGCTGGGCCGCTTCTTTGCACCACTTGACCTTCCTGAGCTGGTCGTGGGCGGCGGGCTCGGTGTTCCCTATGTGAACGGTGAACGGGCGCCGAGCCAGGCCGAGTGGGCCGCCGCCACCAGAGCCGCGTGTACGCGCGTCGGCGTCGATCCGTCGGTTCGAATCTCGGCCGAACCCGGGCGCTCCATTGTGGCCACGGCGGGAATGACGCTCTACACCGTGGGTACGATCAAGAGGCTGCCCGGAATACGGACCTATGTGAGCGTGGACGGCGGTATGAGCGACAACCCGCGCCCCGTGCTCTACGGGAGCGGATACGAGGTGTTCCTCCCGCGCGCCGTCGACGCTCCGCGACCCGCGGAGATCCGCCTGGTGGGCAAGCACTGCGAGAGCGGCGATCTCGTCGTCCCCCAGGGCTTCGTGCCCGAGGGCCTCAGGGTAGGGGACATCGTGGCGACGCCGGTCACGGGCGCCTATGGCTACGCCATGGCGTCGAACTACAACAAGGTGCCTCGGCCGGCCGTGGTCTTCGTGGCGGAGGGGAACGCGCGCCTGGTGGTACGCAGAGAGACGGTCGAGGACATGACGCGTCTCGACGCGTGAGACCCGGCAGGCCGGGGGGGCGTGCAGGCAGCCTGTAGCTTGGTCGAGTGACCCCACGCCCGGCGCAATCGGACTCCCCGTCTCCGGTCAGGGTCGCCCTGTTGGGCTGCGGCAACGTCGGCGGTGCGCTGGCCGAGCTGTTGACGACCCGCCAGGAGGAGATCGCGGCCCGCACCGGGATCCGTCTGGAGTTGGTGGGTATCGCCGTGGCCGACACCACCCGTCCGCGCCCGGCGAGCATCCCGGTCGAGCTCTTCGGCACAGACGGAGGCACACTGGCGGTGCGGAAGGACGTCGATGTCGTCGTGGAGCTCATCGGGGGGACCCACCCGGCCCAAGAGCTCATAGAGGCGGCCCTGCGAGCCGGCAAGCCGGTGGTGACCGGCAACAAGGCCCTGCTGGCGGTCTCGGGGGCCGAGTTGTCCGAACTGGCGGCCTCTCAAGGGGTCGACCTGCTGTACGAGGCCGCGGTGGCGGGCGCGATACCCGTGGTGCGATCGCTGCGCGAATCACTCGCCGGTGAGCCAATCGTCCGTGTCATGGGCATCGTGAACGGCACGACCAACTTCATCCTGACCCGCATGGAAGAAGACGGGGTCGATTTTGAGGAAGCGCTGGCCGAGGCTCAGAGCCTCGGTTTGGCCGAGCGCGATCCCACGGCGGACGTCGAAGGACACGACGCTGCCGCCAAGGCGGCCGTCCTGGCCGCCCTGGCCTTCGGGAGCGACGTGGTGGACGCCGATGTGCACCGAGAGGGCATCACTGGAATACGGGCGGTCGACGTGGCCTACGCCAAACGGCTCGGCTACTCGGTCAAGCTCCTGGCGGTGGCCGAATTGGTCGATGGGGGTCCCGAGCTCTCGGTCAGGGTGCACCCGGCAATGGTGCCGGACACGCACCCGCTGGCGTCCGTGCGCGGCGCGTTCAACGCTGTGTTCGTCGAAGGCGCCGTGAGCGGCGAGCTCATGCTCTACGGGCGGGGTGCGGGTGGGGGTCCGACCGCGAGTGCCGTGCTCGGCGATCTTGTCGATGCGGGGCGCAACCTGCGGACCGGCGCGCCGGTGCGCGCGCCCAAGCGGACGAGCATCACCGTGCGACCCCAGCCCGAGCTCTGGTCCGCGTTCTACCTCAGCATGGACGTGGTCGATCGACCGGGAGTCCTGGCCGCCGTGGCCAAGGTCTTCGGCGACCACCGGGTGGGGATCCGCGCCATGGAGCAGGTGGGGTTGGCCGACGAGGCCCGCCTGATCTTCCTCACCCATCCCGCTCGTGAGGGTGATCTACTGGCGACCATCGACGAACTGCGCCTGTTGCAGGTGGTGGATCGGGTAGGTGGTGTGCTGCGCGTCATCGGCGAGGAGGGGGTGTAGCCATGGGCGCCGGGTGGAGGGGGGTCATAGAGGAGTACCGCTCCTTGCTCCCCATCGGCCCGGACGCGCCGGTCGTCACCCTGCTGGAGGGCGGGACGCCCCTGGTGCCCGCCCCGCGCCTGTCCGAGCGGATGGGCGCGCACGTCTGGCTCAAGGTCGAGGGGGCCAACCCGACGGGGTCGTTCAAGGACAGAGGGATGACGTTGGCCATCTCCATGGCGGTCGACGAGGGGGCCAAGGCGGTCGTGTGCGCCTCGACCGGGAACACCTCGGCCTCGGCTGCGGCCTACGCGGCGCGGGCGGGCCTCACCTGTGTGGTGCTCATCCCAGAGGGCCACATCGCCCTCGGGAAGCTGGCCCAGGCCCTGATACATGGGGCGCGAGTGCTCCAGGTGCGGGGTAACTTCGACCAGCTCCTGTCCATCGTCCGCGAGCTGCCTGACCGCGCGCCCATCACCGTCGTGAATTCGGTGAATCCCCATCGCATCGAGGGGCAGAAGACGGGGGCCTTCGAGATCGTCGACGTCCTGGGGGACGCGCCCGACGTCCACTGCATTCCGGTCGGCAACGCGGGCAACATCACGGCCTACTGGAAGGGATATCTGCAGTACAAGGAGGCCGGTCGCGCCACGAAGTTGCCACGGATGTTGGGCTTCCAGGCCGCCGGCGCGGCGCCGATCGTCCTGGGCCACCCCGTGGAGAATCCCGAAACTATCGCCACCGCCATCCGAATCGGCAACCCCGCGAGCTGGTATTCGGCCACTGCGGCCGCCGCCGAGTCGGGCGGTTCCATCACCGCGGTCACCGACGAGGAGATCCTCCACGCGTACACCTTCCTGGCGCAGCAGGAATCGGTCTTCTGCGAGGCGGCATCCGCGGCGTCGGTGGCCGGGTTGATGAAGATTGGGGTGCCCGAAGGTTGCAGAGTGGTGTGTGTGCTCACCGGCCATGGCCTCAAGGATCCCGACCTGGCCATAGGGCAGATCTCCGTGCCATCGGTCGTCGAGCTGGATCTCAACGCCATATTGGCCGAGCTCTCCCTGTAGTCGGGTGGGCCGCCGATCGCCGTCCTGGCATGGAAAGTGGGGGATGTTGGCATTGGTGGTCCGGTCCCGCTAAAGTAAATACATCCCCACTGCGCAGCGGAGCGCTCCCGCGGGTACCAAAATGGTCCCGGGTTGCTTCTTGCAGAGGTGATCGGGGGAGGGTTCGGCATGAATCCCTTCTCCTCTCTATTCCTACTCACCGCGCGCGGACAACCCGAGCAGGTGATGACCCTCTATGGAAGAGGTGCCCGATGACTGCGGAACAGCAGCTCGAACGATCGGTACTCGAAGGCAAGGAGCGCGACGAGCTCAGCGCCATCGCCCAGGCAATGTCGCTCAAGACCACGACCAGGACGAAGAAGGCCGACATCATCGACCGAATACTCGACGCCACCGGCGTCACCGCCAACGGCGACTCCGCACACGGGCATGGGGCCAATGGCGCCACGAACGGCGGGAGCCCCGGAAGTGGGGACGACCCCGGCGTCAAGCCCGGCCGCCGTCCCCGTTCGGCTGCGCCCAGCGTGAGCGAGGCCGACGCATCTGACGTCGTGGTGCCGGCCGCCCCGGACTCCCCCGTGGTCGGGGCATCGCTCGACGCCGCACCGGCGGTGTTCGTCGAGCCGCCCGAACTGTCGGACGGCGCCGAGACGGGCACACACCAGCAGAACGGGCAGGGTTCGCCTTCTCCCCAGCAGCAGAACCGGAACCGCCCCAGCCAGGGGCAGAACCAGAACAACCGCAATAACCAGAACAACGCCTCGCAGGGTGACGGTGGCGACATCGGCAACCGGCGGGGCCGCCGCCGGCGCGGCCGCGAGAGGGGCGTGGGGGGGGAACTGCAAGGAGGCGGAGTTCAAGAGCAGCCTTACTCGGGCGAAATGGTCGAGGTCAAGGGCATGCTCGACCTCCGCGACGAGGGTTACGGGTTCCTGCGCTGCGGCGGGTACCTGCCGTCGCCGAAGGACGTCTACATCTCCATCAGCCAGGCGAGGCGGTTTGCCTTGCGCAAGGGCGACTACGTGGAGGGGGCGTGCCGTCCTGCGTCCAACAACGAGAAGTACCCGGCCCTCCTGCGCATCGACACGGTGTCGGGGCTCGACCCCGAAGTGGCGCGCAACCGCCCCCGTTTCGAGGACCTGACCCCGTTGTTCCCTGACTCCCGGTTGCACTTGGAGATGGCCGAGGCCGGTGACAAGGACAACCTCACGGCCCGCATCGTCGACCTCCTGTCGCCCATCGGCAAGGGCCAGCGCGGCCTGATCGTCTCACCCCCCAAGGCGGGAAAGACGACGGTCATGAAGCAGATCGCACACTCCATTGAGGCCAACAATCCCGACGTCCACCTGATGGTGCTCCTGGTCGACGAGCGTCCCGAGGAAGTCACCGACATGCGCAGGTCCGTGCGCGGTGAGGTCATCGCATCGACATTCGACCGGCCGGCCGACGAGCACACCCAGGTCGCCGAGCTGACAATCGAGCGAGCGAAGCGCCTCGTAGAAGTGGGACGTGACGTCGTGATCATCCTCGACGGCATCACCCGGCTGGCGCGCGCCTACAACCTCGCCGCACCGGCGACCGGCCGCATCATGTCCGGCGGGGTGGACTCGGGTGCGCTCTACCCGCCCAAGAAATTCTTCGGCGCCGCCCGCAACATTGAAGAAGGCGGCTCACTCACCATCCTGGCCTCGGCGTTGGTGGAGACCGGTTCGAAGATGGACGAGGTCATCTTCGAGGAGTTCAAGGGCACCGGCAACATGGAGCTCCGGCTCGACCGCCGCCTGTCCGAGCGTCGTCTCTACCCGGCCATCGACGTCAATGCCAGCTCGACCCGCCACGAGGAGCTGCTCTTCGAGCGTGGGCAGCTCCAGCAGGTCTGGAAGCTGCGCCGGGTGCTCAACGCATTGGCCAACGACGGGAAGGAAGCGGCCGGGCTCGAACTGCTCATGGACAAGATCCGTACCACCAACAGCAACGACGAGTTCTTGGCCGAAATCGCCAAGGGTCCAGCTACCTAGGGAGTGCGCCGGACGGAAGCCACCGGCGAGCCCCTACACTGAACCGACCGAATCGACGCAGGAGACGCCATGAAGCCCGACATCCACCCCGACTACGTAGAGGCCACCGTGAGGTGCTCGTGTGGCAACACCTACGGCACCCACTCCACCAAGTCCGATCTCCACGTCGAACTGTGCAACGAGTGCCACCCCTTCTTCACGGGCAAGCAGAAGTTGGTCGACTCCGGCGGACGGGTCGAGCGCTTCCAGCGTCGTTACGGTGCCCGCAAAGGCAAGGCCAAGTCGGCCCCGGCCCCGGCCCCGGCCCCGGCCGCGACGGCGCGGGACTAGGTCCAGTCAGGACGCGGCCGGGCGCCCGTTGCCCGGATAGCCCGCTTCTCCCAACCCGTGTCCACCTTCGATGACCGGATTGCCGCGATCGAGTCGGAGTTCGACGCGGTCGAGGCCGACCTGGCCGACCCGGCCGTCTTGTCGGACGCCGATCGAGTGCGAGATCTCTCCCGGCGTCACAAGGAGTTGGGCGAGATCGTCCGCGCCTGGCACGAGCTGACAGCTTCACGGGCCGACGTCGCCGCCGCCCGTGAGATGCTGACCGAAGCCTCGGGCGACGAGCGCGAGCTGATGCGGCAGGAGGTCGATGAGGCCGAGGCCTCAGTGGCCGAGTTGGAGGAGAGGATCCAATCCTTCCTGCTGCCCAAGGATCCCAACGTCGGTCGCAATGTGATCATGGAGATACGTGGAGCCGTCGGCGGCGACGAGGCAAATCTCTTCGCCCGCGTCCTCTACGACATGTACCTTCGCTTTGCCGCACTGCAGAAGTGGAAGGTCGAGATCCTCTCGGAGGATGTATCCGATAGGGACGGCATCAACGAAGCGGTCTTCCTCATAAAGGGTGACGACGCGTACATCCGCATGGAGCACGAGGCGGGCACCCATCGGGTGCAGCGGGTGCCGGTCACCGAGGCCAAGGGGCGGATCCACACCTCGACGGCCACGGTCACCGTGCTTCCCGAGGCCGCCGAGGTGGAGATCGCCATCGACCCGAGCGACCTCAAGATCGACGTCTACCGCTCCACCGGTCCGGGTGGGCAGTCGGTCAACACCACCGACTCGGCCGTCCGAATCACGCATCTCCCGACCGGGACCGTCGTGGCCATGCAGGACGAGAAGAGCCAGATCCAGAATCGGGCCAAGGCCATGGTGGTGCTGCGGGCCAGGTTGCTCAAGGCAGAGCAGGACCGACAGGCGGAGGAGATGTCCCTCCAACGTCGGGGCCAGGTCGGCGCCGGAGGGCGGACCGACAAGATCCGGACCTACAATTTCAAGGAGAACCGCGTCACCGATCACCGGATCAACCTCACCCTCTACAAGCTCGACCAGGTGCTCGCGGGCGACCTGACCGAGCTGACCGATGCCCTCATGGCGGACAAGAGCCGCGCCAGCTGGCCGGGGAGAGGGAGGGTACTCCGTGACGCGGGGCGAGCTGATTGCCGAGCTCGCCACGTCGTTGGGCGCTCGCCACGAGGCACGGTTCATTGTCGAGGAGGTTCTGGGCTCGACGCCCGCCCTTGACGGACGGGCTCTGGGAACGGCGGACGTGGACGCCATCCGGTCCCTGGCGGCACTGCGGCGAGACGGCGAGCCCCTGCAGTACGTCCTCGGCCACTGGGCCTTCCGGTGCCTGGACCTCCTGGTCGACCGGCGCGTGCTCATCCCCCGTCCGGAAACCGAAGAGGTCGTCGAGGTGGCGCTGGGCGAGGTGGGACGGCTTGCCGCCGCACCCGTGATCGTCGACGCCGGCACCGGTTCGGGCGCCATCGCCCTCTCCATGGCCACGGAACTGGCCGATCGCTGTCCCGAGGGCCGCCTCTGGGCCACCGACGCAAGTGCCGAGGCGTTGGTCGTGGCGAGCGCGAACCGGGATAGGGTCCGCCGGCAGCGCGGCGGGCACGTCCTGCCGGTCACGTTTGCGCAGGGGTCATGGCTCAGCCCGCTTCCCCGTGCGCTGACCGGCTTGGTCGATCTGATCGTCTCCAATCCCCCCTACGTCGCGGTCGAGACGTGGCCGGATCTCCCCGAGGTCGTCCGGTGCGAGCCCCCCGGGGCGCTGGTGGCCGGTCCCGGCACCGACGGCACGCCGGGCCTGCGGGAGGTCGAGGAGGTGCTGTCCCAGGCGCGGGGGTGGCTATCGCGTCCGGGCGCGGTGGTGATAGAGCTCGCGCCCCAGCAGAGCGAGGCCGCAATCGACATGGCCCGGCGCATGGGCTACCTCGACGCCAGGGTGGAGAGGGATCTGGCAGGGCGGCCACGGACCCTAGTCGGTCGTGTCCGGTGAGCCACCCCCTCGTCGTGGGGAGGCGAAATCGGGTCGATCCGCTGGCGGCCCTCGCCGAAGGGCGGGTGATCGCTGTCGCGATCGACGGCGGCTACCACCTGGCTGCGGTTCCCGATCATCGGGATGCCCTCGTCGGGGCGTGCGCCCGCTGCTCGACGTCCCTGCCCGAGGCACCCTTCCTGTTCATGGTGGGGCTCCGGGCCCAGGCGATGGGTCTGGCGTCGGCGTGGAGCAAGGAGACGCGCATCCTCACGGACCGCATGTGGCCTGGACCGTTGACGGTCATCGTGCGATCGGAGGTGCCCGTCTCGGACGGATCGGTGGAGGAGCTCGTACGCATCACCATGCCCGGCTCGCGTGCCCTGCGTGCGCTGTCCCGCGCCTGCGGACCTCTGGCCCTCGTCGCCCTCGGGCACTCCGACGGTCGGCCGCTCGTCGCCCGCGAGGAGGTATCCGTACTCTTCACCGACTACGAGGTCGCGCTCGTCGTCGACGGGGGAACCTGCCGCGGCCCCGGCCCGACCGTCGTCGACTGCACGGTGTCACCCCCCGTCGTGTGCCACGTGGGTGTGTTCCCCGAGAGCTACGTGGATGCGGCATTGATCATGGGTAACCGGAGAACCGGGTGGCGCACGAAGAAGGCGGGACCCGACGCCGCATCGCTGGCCTAGGGCCGCCCTGGCCGCTCGGTAGACTCCATGCCCATGCGCGTCGCGTTCGGCTCGGATCACGCCGGCTTTGCTCTCAAAGAGATCTTAAAGGCCGAGTTGGCGCAACGGGGCCACGAGGTGCGCGACGTAGGGACCGACGGCCCGGAGCGGTCCGTTGACTACCCCGACTTCGGCGCCGCCGTGGGTCGTGCGGTCGCCGGCGGCGACGTGGATCTGGGCGTGTGCACCTGCGGCTCGGGGATCGGCATCGCCATGGCGGCCAACAAGATTGCGGGGATCCGGGCGGCGGTCGTGCACGACGTGACCACGGCCGCCCTGGCCCGCCGGCACAACCACGCCAACGTCGTCTGCCTCGGAAGCCGCGTGGTGGGCTCCGCCGTGGCCGTCGAGGCCCTGGTGGCCTTCCTCTCGGCTCCCGAAGAGCGGGGCCGCCATGACGTCCGGATCGCCAAACTGGCCAGCCTGGACCGAGATCTCGTCCATGACAGCGGAGGAATTCCATGAGCAGGTACGACGACGCACTGACCTCCGACCCTGAGGTGGCCGGCCTAATCCACCAGGAGCTGGACCGCCAGCAGACCACCTTGCAACTCATCGCATCGGAGAACTTCACCTCTCCGGCCGTTCTCGCCGCCTCTGGCTCGGTGCTGACCAACAAGTACTCCGAGGGCTATCCCGGCAAGCGCTACTACGGGGGAAATCTCGTCATCGACGCCGTCGAGGACCTCGCCCGCCAGAGAGCCGTCGCGCTGTTCGGAGCCGATCACGCCAACGTGCAGCCTCACGCCGGCGCCAACGCAAATCTGGCGGTCTACCAGGCACTTCTGGAGCCAGGAGCGACCATTCTGGCCATGCGGCTCGACCACGGCGGGCACCTCACCCACGGTTCACCGGCCTCCATCACCTCCAAGGTGTGGCGCTTCGTCTCCTATGGTGTGACGCCCGCCCGCGACGATCCCGCCGACCCGGGCGAGGTCATCGACTTCGACCAGGTGTCGGAACTGGCCAAGCGGGAGCAGCCCGCCCTCATTGTGGCCGGCTCGACCGCGTATGCCCGCACGATCGATCCGCGGCCGTTTCGGGAGATCGCCGACTCGGTCGGTGCCCTTTTCATGTTCGACGCCGCCCATCCGGCCGGCCTCATCGCCGGGGGCGCCCATCCCAGCCCGGTCGGGGTGGCCGACGTCGTCACCTTCACCACCCACAAGACGCTGCGCGGTCCCAGGGGCGGGGCCATACTCTGCGGATCCGAGCTGGCCAAGAAGATCGACAGCGCCGTCTTCCCCGGGCTGCAGGGGGGGCCACTGGAGCACATCATCGCCGCCAAGGCGGTGGCGTTCGCCGAAGCCGCCCGCCCCGAGTTCCGGCAGTACGCCGCCTCGGTGGTAGCCAACGCCGAGGCGTTGGGCTCGGCGTTGGCCAGTGAGGGCTTCCGGCTCGTCTCGGGCGGCACCGACAACCACATGGTCCTGATCGACCTGCGTACGTTCGACGACGAGCTCACCGGCAAGGAGGCCCAGGAGGTGCTCGACCGGGCCGGCATCACGTTGAATCGCAACACGATCCCCGACGACCCACGCTCTCCCTTCGTGACCTCCGGGCTCCGCCTGGGAACGGCCGCCGAGACGACGGCCGGCATGGGGTCCGCCCAAATGCAGACGATCGCCCGACTGATCGGTCGGATGCTCCGGGCACGGTCCGATGAGGGTGAGGTGAGGGCGGTGCGGTCCGAGGTGGCCGAGCTCTGTGCCGCCTTTCCGCCCTACCCCGACCTCTTGGGGTAGGAGTGCCCGACATCGGTTGGTACGGTCTGGTGCTGGTCGTGGCGGCGGTAGCTACCGCCGCCCTGACGGTGCCGGCCCGCCGGCTCTCGGTCCGCGTGGGCTACGTGGCCCTGCCCAACGAGCGCAACATGCACACCAGGCCCATCCCCTACGGCGGGGGCGCCGCCATGTTCCTCGGCTTTCTGGTTGCCGTGCTCTTTGCCGCAGCCGTCCCGGCCCTGCGGCCGATCTTCACCGACTCCCCGGAGATGCTGGGGGTGGTGCTGGCTGCGGGCGCCATGTTCATCGTCGGTCTCATCGACGACGTGAGGGACATGTCGGCTCCGGCCAAGATGGCCGGGCAGGTCCTGGCGGCCAGCATCCTGTACTTCTTCGGCGTCACGATGTGGGAGTTCAGGATCCCCTTGGCCGGATCGTTCGTACTGACCCCGGGGGTTATCCCGCTCATCACGGCCGCCTGGGTCATCGCACTGACCAACGCCATCAACTTCATCGACGGGCTGGACGGTCTGGCCGCCGGGGTGGTGGCCATCGGGGCGGGAGCGCTGGCGATATACGGGCTCCGGCTCACGGGACTCGGAATCCTCGACGGGGACAACGTAGGCCCCTTGGTCGCCGTCATCGCCTGCGGGATCTGCCTGGGCTTTCTTCCGTTCAACTTCAGTCCGGCGCGGCTCTTCATGGGCGATGCCGGCGCCCATTTCCTGGGAATACTCATGGCCGCCGCCACCATGGTGATCGGCGGGCGGGTTCCCGTGGGTACCAGCGGGGAGACCTACTTCTTCTTTGCCCCCCTCTTCATCCCCTTCTTCATCCTGGGTGTGCCGATCGTCGACATGGCGTTCGCCTTTGTCCGGCGGACGGCCCGTGGAACCAGCTTCCACACGCCGGACAAGGAGCACATCCACCATCGGCTGCTGCGGCTGGGCCACGGGCCACGGCGGAGCGTGCTCATCCTGTGGGCCTGGACCGCCGTCCTCTCGGGGTTTCTCCTCTTTCCCCTGTTCATGCACCGTGCCAACGCCTTCATCCCGTTGGGCGCCGCCGCCCTCGGGGTCGGGCTGTACACCCTGTTCCACCCCGGGTTGCGAAAGGGCAACGACGACGTGGACGAAAGCGGTGGCGCCACCTCCAACGGGACGAGGCCCGGATCGCCGGGCACCGACGGTTCGGCCGAGGTACTGCAGTTCCCCTGACCGTGGCCTAGGGAATCGTTTGGACGCCATCTGGAGCGGAGTGCGATGATAATGGCCGTGTACCCCGTCCACCTCGCCTCGTTCGACGCCCCCATTCCGGGCGATCGGCCGAAGGACTCCGGCGCGCCACGCACCGCGTAAAGGATCGATTTTCGTATGTGTGGTCAAGTAGCCTCTGCCGTGCGCGCCCGGACAAGTGACCGAGCAGGGTCCCGTGGAGCAAGAGCCGGGGGACGGGATGAAGCCCCTGCCGGGGGTAGCGGCCTTCCTGGGGATGGGCCTGACCATCGCGGTGTGCGTCGGCATCGGCGTCGCTCTGGGGCTGTGGGCGGACAGTGCCTGGCACACGGCGCCGGCGATGCTGATAGTGGGTCTGATCCTCGGAGTGACCGCAGCCGCGCTCTTCGTCGTGGGCCAGATCCGCAGGTATCTCTGAGCGGAGCCGTGGGGGCATGATGTCGGGTCTCTCGGACCTCGAGGGCACGGCCCTGGCGAAGGTGTTGCGCCGCACCGTGGTGTCGGCCCTGATCGTCGGGGGTGGCGCCATCATCGTCGCCCTCTTCGTGGCGGCGCCGTTGGCGGCCCTCGGGATAGCCATCGGGCTGGGCATGGCGATCGTCAATTTGCGCTTTCTCGATGCCGGGGTGGCGAAGGTCCAGACCAAGGGAGAGAGCAAGAAGGCGCAACGGCGGGCCATGGGCACCAAGAGCGTCACCCGCCTGGGTGTGATCACGGCGATCGCCATTGGTCTCGTGTTCTTGAACGCGCCGTTGGGGATCGGCGCGGTGATCGGGCTCGTCATCTTCCAGATGCTCTTCGTGGTCAACGTAGGACGGATCGTGGTCAGCCAGGGACTGCAATGAGTAGGAACTTCCTGCTGGCCAGCGGCAACATCACCATCGGGAATCACCGGGGCGTCGTGCACGTCGGCGGTCTGACGATCGATCTCGATGTCGTATGGACCACCCTGATCGCCGCTGCAATCGTGCTGACCTTGGGCTTTGTGATGGTGCACAAGATCACTTCAGGCGTACCTGGGAAACTGCAACTCTTCTGGGAGACAGTCACCGAGCAGGTCTCGGACCTGGCCGACTCGGCCATCGGACCCCAGGGTCGGCGCTTCGTCGGCCTGGGCGTCAGCGTCGGCATCTTCATCCTCGTCTGCAACTGGCTCGCCTTCGTCCCGAGCGGCGACCCGGGCTTTCTGGCCCCACCCACCGGTGACGTGAACCTGCCGCTGGCCATGGCCCTCACCGTCATTGTCTTGGTCCACTACAACTCGGTCAGGACCCGAGGCTTCAAGGGATACCTCAAGCACTACGCCACGCCCTATGCCGCACTTGTCCCGATCAACATCATCGAGGAGATCACCAAGCCGATCACCATGACCTTTCGACTCTTCGGGAACATCTTCTCGGGTGTCCTGATGATCACCGTGATCGTGACCCTGATCCCGCCCTACCTGTCCTGGATCGGCCTGGCCATATGGAAGCCCTTCGACGAGCTGTTCATCGGCGCCATCCAGGCCTTCATCTTCGCCCTGCTCACGATCATGTACCTCGGCATGGGCATGAGCACGGACGAGCACCAGGCCGCCTGACGCGCCCCATCCCCGTTCAATCGATCTAAGCAGTTCTCGACAAAGGAGAGAAAGATGGCAGCAGATACAGTAGAAAGCTCGATACGCATCGCCGGTGCGCTGGTCGGTGGCGGCCTGGCCCTCGGTGGCGGCGCCATCGGCGCCGCCGTGGGTGACGGCCTGGCCGGTTCGCAGACCATCGCCGCCATCGCGCGACAGCCCGAGATCGAGGCCAAGGCCCGTCAGTACTTCTTCTTGACCGTAGGTCTGGTGGAGGCCATGTACTTCATCAACCTGCTGTTCATGGTGGTGTTCGTCTACGTCTTCGCCGCCAAGAGCGTCAAGTAGGCCGCAGTTCCCGCCCCGCGAGCCGACGTCCACCGTCAACGTGCCGGATAGTCACCGGAGACCGAGAGCATCATGACAACAGCAGGCATCTTCCTTCTCCCAAATGGGACATTCTTCGTTGAGCTGATTGTCTTCGTCGTCCTGATCGTCATCATGGGGAAGAAGATCATCCCGCCGATCACCGGGGCGATGGCGGAGCGGCAGGAGCGGATCCGCGCCTCGCTCGACGCGGCCGACCAGGCGCGCGCCGACGCCTCGGCCGCCGACGACGAGCGCCGTGCCGTGCTCGAAGAGGCACGTCAGACGGCCCGGGAGGTTGTGGCGCAGGCCAACCGGACGGCAGAGGCGGTACACGTCGACGCGCAGGCCCGAGGGCAGGCGGAGTTCGAGCGCATCGTCGGCGGGGCCGAGGCCGAGGTGGCACTGGCCCGCCAGCGCGCCGTCGAGGAGGCGTCGAACCGTCTGGGCGAGATTGCCATGGACGTGGTCGAGCGTGTCATCGGGCGTCCGGTCAGTGCCGAGGCCCACCAGGACCTCATTACCGAAGCGGTCAGTGCCCTGCACTCCGATGCGGCCGCCAGCGCGGCCGCCAGTTCCGGAGCCCGCCAGTGACCAGCTTCATCATTGAGCTGATCGTCTCCGTCATCCTGCTCTACATCATCTGGAAGAAGGTATGGCCGCTGCTCCTTGCGGCCATGGCGAAAAAGCAGGAGCAGATCCGCGCCTCGCTCGACGCGGCCGACCAGGCGCGCGCCGATGCCATGGCCGCCGACGACGAGCGTCATGCCGTGCTCGAAGAGACACGACAGACGGCCCAGGAGATCGTGGCCCAGGCCAACCGGACCGCCGAGCAGGTCCGAGTCGATGCGCAGGCCAGGGGCCAGGCGGAGTTCGAGCGCATCGTCGGGAGCGCCGAGGCCGAGGTGGCCCTGGCCCGCCAGCGCGCCGTCGATGAAGCGGCGAACCGCTTGGGTGAGATCGTCCTGGACGTGGTCGAGCGGGTCATCGAACGTGAGGTCAGTGCCGAGGCCCACCACGACCTCATTGAAGAAGCGGTGAGCGCGCTGCGGGCCGATGCCGCTGGCGACCCGGCCGCCAGTTCCGGGGCGCGCCAGTGAACGCAACCCTTCAGGGGTATACCGCCGCGGTCCTAGAGGCGGTGGGCCCTGCTTCGCTCCAGGGGCTGGTCGACGACCTCGACTCGATCGTGCATCTGCTGCAGGAGAACGCGCCGCTGCGCGTGGCGCTGACCGATACCACGATACGCGGCCCGGTCCGGCGCGCCGTGATGCTCGACCTTCTCGAAGGCAAGGTGTCGGAGCTGGCACGCCGACTGGCGGCGTTCGCCTGTTCCGCCGTGCCCGCGCCCGAGGTCCCCTCCGCCGTCGGATGGATCGCCACCCGCGCCCGTCACGTCGCGGAGGGTCAGGAGTTCGAAGAGGCCCCACTGGGCCTGGTGCAGGCCCGTCAACGGGTCGGTGGGTTCGCCGACGCCATTTTCGAAGATCTCTCCTACGCCGAGCTGGAGTCCCTCGAAGACGCCCTCTTCCGCTTCGCCCGGATTGTCGCGGCCACCCCCGCGTTGCGTTCCGCCCTGACCGATCGCGACCTGGCGATGGAAGCCCGGCAGGCCCTCGTAACCCAGCTGCTGGAGGGCAAGGTGCCGCAGAGCACCGTCTCGGTGGTCCGCTACGCCGTGGCCGGGGGCAGGGCCCGGGACTTCGTTGGCACCCTGGACTGGTTGGTCGAGCAGACGGCCAAGGCCCGCGGATGGCGGATCGCGAGGGTGCGGGCGGCGGCGCCCATTGAGGAAGCTCAGCGCACGACGCTCTCCGACTCGCTCGCTAGGCTGGCCGGCGCGCCGGTCGAGCTCCAGATCTCCATCGACGAGGCGCTGCTCAGCGGGGCCGTCATTCGCATCGGTGACCTGCAGGTGGACGCCAGCGCACGGGGAAGGCTCGACGCCCTGCGCGAGCATCTCAACCCCGGCGGCTGGGAGGACAGGGGTTTCCACACCGGGGCGGCCCGGCCGAACGGAACGACGACACAGACAGAGGGAGCAGGCTGATGGCAGAACTGACGATCGACGCCAGTGAGATCACCGCGGCGCTGGAGCGCAACGTGGAGGAGTACACCCCGGTGGTCGGGACCGAGCAGATCGGCCGGATCGTGGAGGTGGGCGACGGGATCGCCCGCGTGTCGGGGCTGCCCGGCGCCGCGGTGAACGAGCTGCTCGAGTTCGAGGACGGGACACTCGGCCTGGCCCTGAACCTCGACGAGGACACCATCGGAGCCGTCGTCCTGGGTGAGGTGGACAACCTCGAGGAGGAGCAGACGGTCAAGGCCACGGGGCGGATCCAGACCGTGCCGGTGGGTGACGCTCTGCTCGGTCGGGTGGTCAACGCCCTGGGCGAGCCGATTGACGGCAAGGGCCCGATCAAGAGTACCGAGTCACGCCGCATGGAGGTCCAGGCGCCGGGCATCGTCGGCCGTCAACCGGTGTCCGAGCCCATGCAGACCGGGATCAAGGCCATAGACGCCATGACCCCGATCGGGAGGGGTCAGCGCGAGCTCATCATCGGCGACCGCAAGACGGGCAAGACCACGGTGGCCGTCGACACCATCATCAACCAGGCCGGCCAGGGGATGAAGTGCATTTACGTGGCGGTGGGGCAGAAGAACTCCTCGGTGGCCCAGACGGTGGCCACCCTCGAGGCGCATCAGGCCCTGGAGTACACCGTGGTGGTGGTGGCCTCGGCCGGGGATCCGGCGCCGTTCAAGTACCTCGCCCCCTATGCGGGTTGCGCCATGGGGCAGCACTGGATGGAGAGCGGCGAGCACGCGCTGATCATTTACGACGACCTCTCCAAGCAGGCCGAGGCGTACCGTTCCGTCTCGCTCCTCCTGCGCCGCCCACCGGGGCGTGAGGCCTATCCGGGCGACGTCTTCTACCTGCACTCCCGCCTCCTCGAACGGGCCGCCAAACTCTCCGACGCTCTTGGCGGTGGCTCGCTCACCGCGCTACCGGTCATTGAGACCAAGGCGGGGGACATATCGGCCTACATCCCGACCAACGTCATCTCCATCACCGATGGCCAGGTCTTCTTGGAGTCCGACCTCTTCAACTCCGGCATCCGTCCGGCCATCAACGTCGGCAACTCGGTGAGCCGGGTGGGAAGCGCGGCCCAGGTCAAGGCGATGAAGCAGGTGTCGGGAACCCTAAAGCTCGACCTGGCCCAGTTCCGCGAGCTCGAGGCGTTCGCCACCTTCGGCTCGGAGCTCGACAAGGTCTCCCAGGCCCAGCTCGACCGGGGCTACCGCCTGACCGAGCTGCTCAAGCAGCCTCAGAACGCCCCCGTACCGGTCGAGGAGCAGGTGCTGGTGATCTACGCCGGCACCAGGGGCTGGGTCGACTCGGTGCCCGTGCCCGAGGTGCAGCGTTTCGCCACCGAGCTGGTGGAGTACTTCAAGGGCAACCACGCGTCGGTTCTGGAGACGATCCGCACCAAGGGAACGCTGCCCGACGGCGACGAGCTGGACCGGGGACTGACCTCATTCCTGGAGGGCTTCGACACCGGGAAGGTCGACTGATCCATGGCCGGAGGCCAAGAGCGCGTCCTGCGGCGGCGGATCCGCAGCGTGCAGTCCACCAGGAAGATCACCAAGGCCATGGAGCTGATCGCCGCGTCGCGGATCGTGCGCGCCCAGGCGCGCATCGCCGCCAACCGGCCCTACCGCCTCGGCATGACGAGGATCCTGCGGATAACGGCCGCGGCCGATCCGACGGCGGCCAGGAAGCTACTGGGGACGCCCGAGTCGCCGACCCGCGTGGGCGTCCTGGCCATCGTGGGCGACCGCGGCCTGGCCGGCTCCTACAACTCGGGCGTCCTGCGGGCGACCGAGCGCCTGGTGGCCGACCACATCCGCGACGGCGCCACCGTGAGGTTGTGGACCGTGGGCAAGAAGGCGCCGCCCTACTTCCGCTACCGGGGCATCGAGACCGAGCACTCCTTTGCCGGGATCGCCGATCGTCCCGTGTTCGATGACGCCCGCGAGGTCGCCAACGTGGTGACCGCGCCCTTCGTGGCGGGCGAGATGGACCTGGTGCAGTTGGTCTCGACCCGCTTCATCTCGGCCGGAACACAGCGGGTCGAGGTGTTGCAGATGCTTCCCCTCCCGCTCCCGAGCGCCGGTGAGGTGGCGGAGAGCGGGACCGACAACCGACCGGGCGTCCGCGCCGTCGGGTACACGGAGTTCGAACCCGAGCCGGAGAAGCTGCTGGCCGAACTGGCCCCGCGGGCGGCCGAATCGGAGATCTTCTCGGCCCTGCTCGAAGGGTCGGCCTCGTTCTTCACCGCCCAGCAACGGGCCATGGCGGCCGCGACCGAGAACGCGGACGAGCTCGTGCGCACCCTGACCCGCGTCATGAACCGCGCCCGTCAGGACTCCATCACCACCGAGATCATGGAAATCGTCGGCGGCGCCGAGGCGCTTCGCCAGTCGAAGGGAGCTTGACCACAATGACCACCACAGCAGATCAGGACACGACCCCGGCGGGCACACTCGAAGATGGGCGCGTCGTATCCATCGCCGGCCCCGTCATCGACGTGGAGTTCCCGCCGCACGCACTGCCCGAGATCAACCACGCCGTCGAGTTCACCATTGAGCTTGACGGCTCCACCCTGCAGGTCACCGCGGAGGTGGCCCAGCAGATCGGCGAGGGCCGGGTGCGCTGCATCTGCATGCAGCAGACCGACGGCCTGGTTCGCGGCGCAGCCGTGCGCAACCTGGGCCGGGGCATCACCGTCCCCGTCGGCAACGCCGTCCTCGGTCATGTCTTCAACGTCCTCGGCCAGCCGCTCGACACCGATCGGGTGGAGGGAGTCGACGACTACTGGGAGATCCACCGCAGCGCGCCCGCATTCGACCAGCTTGAACCCAGGTCCTTGATGTTCGAGACGGGGATTAAGGTCGTCGACCTGCTCGAGCCCTATGTCCAGGGTGGCAAGATCGGTCTCTTCGGGGGTGCCGGGGTGGGGAAGACCGTCATCATCCAAGAGATGATCCACCGGGTGGCCCAGCAGCACGGTGGCGTCTCGGTCTTCGCCGGCGTGGGGGAGCGGACCCGTGAGGGCACCGACATGTGGCTGGAGATGCAAGAGTCGGGCGTCATCGACAAGGCCGCACTGGTCTACGGCCAGATGGACGAGCCTCCGGGTGTACGCCTGCGTGTCGGCCTGGCCGCCCTCACCATGGCGGAGTACTTCCGGGACGTGCAGCACCAGGACGTGTTGCTCTTCGTGGACAACATCTTCCGCTTCGTCCAGGCGGGCTCGGAGGTCTCCACGCTCCTAGGCCGCATGCCGTCGGCCGTGGGGTACCAGCCCACGCTGGCCGACGAGATGGGTGAGCTCCAGGAGCGGATCACCTCCACCAAGGGGAAGTCGATCACATCCCTGCAGGCGGTATACGTGCCGGCGGACGACTACACCGACCCGGCGCCGTTCACCACCTTCACCCACCTCGACGCCACCACGGAGCTCTCACGTCAGATCGCCGCGCTGGGCATCTATCCGGCGGTGGATCCCCTGGCCTCGACGTCGAACATCTTGTCCCCCGAGATCGTCGGGGAGCGCCACTACGCCGTGGCGCGGCGGGTGCAGGAGGTGCTGCAGCGGTACAAGGAGCTCCAGGACATCATCGCCATTCTCGGCATGGACGAGCTGTCCGAGGAGGACCGGGTCACCGTGACACGGGCGCGCAAGATCCAACGTTTCCTCTCCCAGCCCTTCTTCGTGGCCGAGGTCTTCACGGGCGTCCCCGGCATCTTCGTGCCGATCGACGAGACGGTGGAGTCGTTTGAAGCTCTGGTCAACGGCGAGCTGGACAGCATCCCCGAGCAGGCGTTCCTCAATGTCGGAGGGGTCGAGTCGGTGCTGGCCAAGGCCAAGACGCTGCAGGACGAGGCCGGCTAGTGGCCGACGGCGTCTTCGGCGTGGAGGTCGTCACACCCGAGCAGTCCCTGGTCGCCGGAGGTGCCACCTCGGTGGTGCTCGCGACCTCAGAAGGCGCCCTCACCGTGCTCGATGGCCACACGTCGCTGGTGGGTGACGTGGTGCCCGGCGAGGTCAAGGTGACGCAAGCAGATGGCGCCACGGTCGCGCTGGCCGTGCACGGCGGCTTCCTCGAGGTCGACACGAGTCCGGGAGCGGCCGCGGGCCTGGCCGAGGGGGACGGGCCGCTCCCCGGCCTCTCGACCAGGGTCACCGTTCTGGCCGGAGTGGCCGAAAGGGCGGCCGAGATCGACGTGCCCCGCGCGGAGAGGGCCAGGGAGGAGATGTCCCAGCTCCTGGCCGAGCTCAGATCGGGACGGGGCGCAGGGAGCGATGCGGGCGAAGGCGACGGAGCGCAGCGCCCGGCGCTGGCTGCGGCCGAGGCCGCGCTGGCCCGAGCCGAGCTCCGGTTGAGCGTCGCCGGCTCAGGAGAATGAGATAGAGCTGAACTCGGAGAGCTTGGCCAGCGCGTGGTTGGCGTGGATCGTGCGCAGGGTGCCCGACTTCGAGCGCATGACCAGGCTCTGGGTGGTGGCGCCGAACTCGTGGAAGCGCACTCCTTGGAGGAGCTCCCCGTCGGTGATGCCCGTTGCGGCGAAGAAGCAGTTGTCGCCCTGAACGAGGTCATCGGTCGAGAGCACGGCGTCAAGCCGGTAGCCGGCGGCAATGGCGGCGGCTCGCTCCGCCTCGTCCCGCGGGTAGAGTCTCCCTTGGATCTCCCCACCGATGCACTTGAGCGCCGCGGCGGCCAGCACGCCCTCGGGGGTGCCGCCGATACCGAAGAGGATGTCGGTGCCGGTCCCCGGCCACCCGGTTGCGATGGCCCCGGCCACGTCCCCGTCGGTGATCAAGCGAATCCGTGCTCCGGTGGCACGCACCTCGGCGATGAGGCCGTCGTGGCGTGGTCGATCGAGGATGACCGCGGTGAGGTCGCGCACCGGGCGGCCAAGGGCTTCGGCGAGGGCATGCAGGTTCTCCGTCGCGCTCCGCCGGATGTCGCAGGCACCCTTGGCCTTCGGGCCGACGGCCAGCTTCTCCATGTAGACGCACGGGCCCGGATCGAACATGGTCCCTCGCTCGGAGACAGCGATGACGGCCAAGGCGCCGCCTCGCCCCAAGGCCGTCGGCGTCGTGCCGTCGATCGGGTCAACGGCGATATCGGTCTGTGGGGGCGACCCGTCCCCGATCCGCTCGCCGTTGAAGAGCATGGGGGCGTTGTCCTTCTCGCCCTCCCCGATGACCACGACGCCGTCCATCTGCACCGAGGAGAGCACCACGCGCATGGCCTCGACGGCGGCGCCGTCGGCACCGGACTTGTCGCCCCGGCCCATCCACCGGCTGGCCGCCATGGCGGCCGCCTCCGTGGTGCGGACCAATTCCATGGCCAGGTTGCGGTCCGGGGCTTGCGGGGCGGTCGCCACGGACCAGACCATAGTTCGTGGATCGTGCCGATCCGACAGCCGGGGGTGCGCCAGGAGCGATACTTGAGCCGTGGAAACGATACTGGTCCGGCCCAATGGCCCACTGTCGGGGACGGTGCGGGCGGGCGGAGCCAAGAACTCGGCCCTCAAACTGCTCGCCGCCTGCCTCTTGACCGATGGGCGCACCGTCTTGTCCAATGTGCCCCGCATAGACGACGTGGGGACCATGGCCGAAGTCCTCCGGGCGGTGGGCGCACGGGTGGAGCGCCTCGCCAACGGGGACGTGGCGGTGACGACCCCGTCCGCCGAGGACCTCCACCCGGTGGCCCCCTATGACCTCATAGAGCGCATGCGGGCTTCCGTGGTGATCCTCGGGCCGCTCCTGGCCCGCTGTGGCGAGGTGCATATGCCGCTCCCCGGGGGCGACGACTTCGGCGAACGGCCCATCGACTTTCACGTCAACGGCTTGACCGCGATGGGCGCGCATTTCGAGACCTCCCGCGGAGAGGTGCGTGGCCATGTCGAGGGTGGCCGCCTCATGGGCACCACCGTGGTGCTCGAGTACCCGAGTCACACCGCCACCGACAACCTCCTCATGGCCGCCGTGCTGGCCAAGGGGACCACGGTGATAGAGAACGCGGCCAAGGAGCCCGAGGTCGCCGACCTCGCCACCATGCTGTGCGCCATGGGCGCGGTCGTACGGGGGGCGGGGACGTCGCGGCTCGAGATCGAGGGAGTCGAAGAGTTGCACCCGGCACGGCACAACGTGGTGCCGGACCGCGTCGTGGCCGCCACGTACGTGGCGGCGGCCGGGATCACGGGCGGCGACGTGACCATCGCCGATGCCCGGCCCGACCACATGGAGATGCTGCTGCGCAAGGTGGGGCAGATGGGCGTGGTCACCTCACTGGGCCCCGACGGGCTCCGGGCGACGGCTGCCCACCGCTTGTCGGCGGCGGACGTGGCGACGCTACCGTACCCAGGCGTGGCCACCGACTTCAGCCCGCTCCTGGTGGCCATGCTCAGCGGAGCCGATGGCGTCGGCATCCTGACCGAGAACCTCTTCTCGGGACGGTTCCGCTACGTCGAGGAGCTGCGCCGCATGGGAGCCGACATCAAGACGCAAGGGCACCACGCAGTGGTGCGTGGGGTGCCGCACCTGTCCGGGGCGCGGGTGCGGGCGCCGGACATCCGGGCCGGGGTGGCATTGGTGCTGGCCGGCCTGGTGGCGGAGGGGGAGACCACCGTCACCGGGGCCCACCACATCAGCCGGGGCTATGAGGATCTTGTCGGCACGCTGGGGTCACTGGGCGCGACGGTGACCAGCCAGTGAACCGACCCCCCGCCGACCCGGTGTCGTTGCTGGCGCGGGCACGGGACGGTGACCGATCGGCACTCGCTCGCCTGCTCTCTCTGGTCGAGCGCGGCGGCGAGCCCGGCCTGGCGGTCGCCCGGCTGTCGTACCGGTCGGCCGTGCCCTACACCGTCGGCCTCACGGGCGCACCGGGAGCAGGCAAGTCGACCCTGACCGATCGCCTCATCACCCAGGTCCGCTCGGGGTGGCCGGCGCCCGATCCTGAACCCGTCGGGCAGGTGGGGGTGCTGGCCATCGACCCCACCTCTCCCTTCAGTGGCGGGGCGATCCTGGGCGACCGCATCCGCATGCAGCAACACGCACTCGACCCCACCGTCTACATCCGCTCCATGGCCACCAAGGGACATCTGGGCGGTCTGGCGCTGGCCGTCCCCGCCGCCATCCGGGTTCTCGGCGCGGCGGGACTGCCGGTGGTCATCGTCGAGACCGTTGGCGTGGGGCAGATGGAGGTCGAGGTGGCGTCGGCCGCGGACACCACCATCGTGGTGGTCACACCGGGATGGGGGGACTCCATGCAGGCCAGCAAGGCCGGCCTGTTGGAGGTCGCCGACCTGTTCGTGATCAACAAGGCGGACCGTCAAGGAGCGAGAGAAGCTCGACGCGACCTCGAGCAGATGCTGGATCTCTCGGCACCCGGCACGTGGCGCCCCCCGATCATCGACACGGTCGCGTCCAGCGGTGAAGGGGTGCCCGAGCTCTGGGTCGAGATCTCCCGGCACCGGAGGCACCTGGCGGAGTCGGGCGCGCTGGACCGCCGGCGGGCCGACCGGATGGCCCACGAGCTGCGGCGGGTGCTCATGGCCCGCAGTGCGGCCAGGATCGACGAGCTGGCCGCCGGGGAGGAGTTCGCCAGCGCCGTGAAGGCCTTGGCCGCAGGCGAGCTCGATCCCTACCAGGCCGCCGACCGCCTCATGAGACCGTGAGCCTGCCCCCGATCCCCATCAGCTCCGGCGAAGGGCCCTTTGACCCTTCCGTGCGGTGGTTCCAGCACGCCGTGTTCTACGAGGTCCTCATCAGGGGCTTCTACGACTCCAACAACGACGGCACCGGCGACCTGAAGGGCTTGCGCGAGAAGCTCGACTACATCGAGTGGTTGGGGATCGACTGCATCTGGCTGCTGCCCTTCTACCCCTCGCCATTCCGCGACAGCGGCTACGACATCAGCGACTTCTTCAACGTGCACCCTGACTACGGGAGCATCGGTGACCTGGTGGCGTTTCTGGAGGATGCCCACAGCCGGGGCATCAGGGTCATCGCCGACCTGGTCATGAACCACACCAGCGATCAGCACCCCTGGTTCGTTGAGTCCCGTTCGAGCCGGGACAACGCCAAGGCCGACTGGTACGTCTGGAACGATGACGACCAGCGCTGGCCCGATGCACGCGTGGTCTTCACCGACGTTGAGCGCTCCAACTGGACCTGGGACGACACGCGCCAGCAGTACTACTGGCATCGCTTCTTCCATCACCAGCCCGACCTCAACTATGAAAATCCCGAAGTCGCCGACACCATGGTCGACCTGGTCCGCTTCTGGCTCGACCTCGGGTTCGACGGCTTCCGGCTGGACGCCGTGCCCTATCTGTACCAACGCGACGGCACCTCCGGCGAGCACCTGCCCGAAACCCACGCCTTCATCCGTCGCATCCGCAAGCAACTGGAGTCCGACTATCCCGGGCGCATCCTGCTGGCCGAGGCCAACGGCTGGCCGAGCGACGTGGCGGACTACTTCGGCGACGGCGACGAGTGTCACCTCTGCTTCCATTTCCCGCTCATGCCCCGACTCTTCATGGCCGTGCGGCGGGAGCAGCGCTACCCGATCACCGAGATCCTGGCCCAGACGCCGGTCATCGACGACTCGTGCCAGTGGGCCATTTTCTTGCGCAATCACGATGAACTCACCCTCGAGAAGGTGAGTGACGAAGACCGGGACTACCTCATCGCCGAGTACGCCAAGGATCCCCGCATGAAGCGGCACATGGGCATCGGTCGGCGGCTGGCGCCATTGCTCGACAACGACCGTAGGACCGCCGAGCTCCTGTACGCGCTCATCCTCTCCCTGCCCGGGAGCCCGGTCATCTACTACGGCGACGAGCTCATGATGGGCGACAACATCTACCTGGGGGACCGCGACTCGGTGCGAACGCCTATGCAGTGGTCGCCGGACCGCAACGGCGGGTTCTCCAAGGCCGACTTCGCCCAGCTCTACCTTCCGCCGCTGATGGATCCCGTCTACGGGTTCAGCGCGGTCAACGTTGAGGCGCAGCTGCGCAATCAGGGATCGTTCCTGCACTGGCTGAGGCGCATGCTGACCGAACGCCGCGCGCTTCCGGTGATGGGGGCCGGCGAGACGGAGATCCTTCCCTGCGTCAATCCCTCCGTCCTGGCCTACATGCGCTCGGGCGAGGTTGCCGACGTCATGACGACCGCGCCGAGCCCCGCCGGGGGCTCGGCGATCAACGCGGAGCTCGAGGGCCGCGACTGGGAGCGCGCACTGGTGATGGCCCGCACGGTGCCGGCCGGGAACGAAGGCGCGGGCGACGAGGTGATCCGGCGGTTTCAGGCCGTGCTCTGCGTGCACAACTTGAGCCGGTTCGCCCAGCCGGCCGAGCTGTCGCTGGCGAAGTGGGCGGGGACCACGCCCCACGAGGTGCTGGGACGCGTCCCCTTTCCCAAGGTGACCGAGGAGCCGTACACCATCACCCTGCCACCGTACGGGTTCTTGTGGTTCGACCTGGTCGACGAGGATCGGCGATCCATCGAATGAGCCCCGAGCGGGCACACGCCCTACGCGATGTGGTGCAGGTCTGGCTCTCCCGGCGCCCGGCGAGTGGGGCTGAAGGGATAGCGCCGACGGACATCGCCCTGCGCCGGGTGGAGGTGCTCCGTCCAGGACGCCCCGGCCTGCTCGACCTGGTGGCCGAGGTGGGCGGTCGCCTGGCCCACGTGGTAGTCGGACTGCGCGGTCTGCGGGATGAACCCCACCTCCTACGGGCGGGGGACGACGTGGCGTTGGGGCTCGTCGACGAAGAAGACGGCCCCGCGGCCTGTACCGACGCGCTGCGTGACGCCGAGCTCGCCCCGTTGGTGTTGGCCGCGGTCCACGGCGTCGAGCCGCGCCCCGGGCCGGTCGCCCTGGCGCGTGAGGACGAGGAGGCAACGGTGCTCGACTGCGGCGACCGGGGCGATCTGTGGGTGTTCCCGTGGGTGCGCGAGGGACCGCATCCGGCCGTGGAACTCCTCGTCGCCCTGGAGCGTGCGGGCTTCAACCACGTGGCGGCCCCGCTGGCGCGGTGGACGTGGGAGGGTCGGGATCTGGGTTTCGTCCAGGAGCCGTTGGCCGATCGATCGGGCGGATGGGCCCTCGCCATGACGTCGTTGCGCGACCTCTACGCGAGCGGCGGCCGTCCCGAAGTGGCCGGCGGAGACTTCGGACCCGAAGCCCATGCGCTCGGGACCATGACGGCGCGGATGCACCTTGCGCTCGATCGTGCCTTCGATCGGCACCCCGAGCCGGTGGCCGCGTGGGTCGACGCGGCCGAAGCGACGATCGCCGGGTCGGACCCGGCGCTGCTCGACACCCCGGGGATGGCCGATCTGACCAAGGCTCTGCGGGCACCCGACATTCGGCTGCCGGCCATCCGCACGCACGGGGACTTTCATCTGGGGCGGACGTCGCGCACCGATCACGGGTGGGTGGTTAGTGACTGCAACCCCGGCGGGGTGCTCCCGGGGGAGGCCGGTCCGTCCCGCCGGTCGCCCCTGGCCGACGTGGCCGATCTGATGTGGTCGCTGCACCAGGCCAGCCGGGAGGCTGCGTTCGAACGCGATCCGGCGGGCCGGTTGGACCTCGCGCCGCTCGGGCAGGCCTGGGAGACGCGCAATCGTCGGGCAATGCTCAACGGCTACTTGAACACGCCGGGCATCTTGGGTCTGACCGGGACCGACCGAGACGTGGTGCGCAGCCTGGTGGCCGTCCTCGAACTGGCCCGATCGGTGCGGCCGGGCTAGTGGGTCAAGGCGGGCACCTTGAGAGTGCTCGCCGCCTCCTCGGGCGACACGATGTTGATGGCCACGCCCGTCCCCAGCTCGAATCCTGCGGTCGTCGTGGCCTTGGGCCAGATGTGGGCGTGCCAGTGGAACGGCTCCCCGGCCCGGTACGGAGCCGAGTGGAACACGATGTTGTAGGCCACGTCCCCGACCGCGTCGGCCAGACGGCCCAGGCAGCGGCGAATGGCCTCACCCATGGCGAGCAGGTCCTGCGTCGGGCTCTTGTGCAGATGTGATGAGTGCTCGCGGGGAATGACCAACATTTCGTAGGGGACCGCACTCCAGAAGGGGCAGATCACCACCACGCGATCGTCGCCGTAAATGACTCGCTGGCCCGAGTCTTCCTCTGCCTCGATCGTGGTGCACAAGAGGCACGACCCGACGAAGCGGGCGAATCGCGCCTGTTCCTCGGCCAGCTCGCGCGGTATGAACGACATGCCCAGTAGCTGGCCGTGGGGATGCTCCAGCGATGCCCCCGCCTCACGTCCCGAGTTCACGATGGCCTGGGTGTAGCGCAGGTTGGGGCGTTGGGAGTGCTCCTCCAGACGGTCTCGCAGGGCGGCCATCACCAGGCTGACCTGCTCCTCGCCCAACATGCCCCACGTCGCATCGTGCTCGGGGGAGAAGATGAGGATCTCGTGGATCCCCCCGCGGTCGCCTGGGTGAAGACGGGCCCCCGGTTGGCCACGACGAAGGGCTCGTCGCCCTCGAAGGCCGGGTACAGATTGGGCACCACCCGCACCAACCAAGATCCGGTCGGGCCGTAGGTCTCCAGCGCAGGCGGCGTCGTCTCTTCATTGCCGGGGCAGAACGGGCAGGGCCGGGGTGGTACCTCTTGGGCCCACGGTGAGCGGGTGACGAAGGAGTACGGCCGCTCCGAACGCCCGGGGCTCACGACCACCCAGCGCCCGGACAGCGGATCGAGTCGTAGCTGGTTCATCGATCCTCGCGCTGTGGTACTGCCCGTCCCACGCTCATCGGCACTGGCCCCTTCGTTTCCATCTCTCCCTACGGTACAGGGTCAGATACCCGCCGAGGCTGCACCGCCACGGGTGGGCTCGAGCCCACCCCGTACGTGGGTGAAGATATCCCAATGCATCAGCCGCCGGACGGACCGGCTTTCGACATCGTGCTGATCCTCCACGTCGGTTGCGTGGTCGCCGCCTTGGCCACGCTGGCGACCAGCGCAGCGATCGCGGTCCGCCTCCGCAGGCTGCTGGGCGACTCTGCCCCCCTCCCCGAACCGGTGGTGCGGTACTTCCGCCCCGGTGTGAACTGGGTCGGGCGAAGCGTCTATGGCGTACCGCTCTTCGGACTCCTCCTTCTGGCCCTCAGCCACGGGGCGTACTCGCTGCGCGACGGTTGGGTGACTACGGGCCTGAGCATCTTTGTGGTCGTCGTGCTGGTCACCGAAGGGATGTTGTGGCCCGCCGAGCGGAGGCTCCAGGTCTCCTTGCTCACCGAGCGCGGCGCCGAGGCACCGGCGGCGGACCCCGGGCGCGACGCCAGAGCGATGTCCTGGTCGGCCGGCGTGGCCATCGCCCTCCTCCTGGCGGGCTCGGCGCTCATGGTGGCCCAACCCTGAGGCACCTATGGAGCGACGACGTCCACCCCCGCCGCGGCTTCGACGAGGGCGCAGGCCTCGGTGAGCCGCCCTGCCTCCACCAGCGCGGGCAGCGCTCCGTCGAGCAGTAGAGCCCAGTCGACGTCCTCGGTGCTCCGGCCGGCGTCGTGCAGGCGACGGCGAGCGCGGGCCAGCAGATCGGCCAGGTCGGCCAGCCCGGGACCGCAGTGGCTCGCCAGCCGGGTGCGCAGCCATGAAGCCAGGGCCGGGCTGCTGCCACCCGTGGACACCGCCACCGTCACCTGACCGTCCCGATGGACCGCAGGGAGGATGAACGAGGAACGCAGCCCATCGTCGGCGCAGTTGACCCACACGCCAGCGGAGTCGGCATCGGCGCAGACCGCGCCATCGACCGCGGCGATCCCGGTCGCGGTCACCACCAGCCGGTAGTTCACCGCATCGCCCGCGACGTAGCGCCGGCGTTCGATCTTGAGCGGCTGCAGCTGCGCCATCGCATCGCACACGTCCGGGGCTATCACCGTCACCGCCGCGCCGCAGTCCAAGAGCCCACCTGTCTTGCGTGCGGCGACGGGCCCGCCGCCCACCACCAGGCAGGGGCGTCCCTCCACGTTGAGCGAGGCCGGGTAGAGCGGGGTCAGCGGATCGCGCTCCTCAGCTGTGGAGGGCCGGCCGGCCCACCATTCCGGCGGCCACCGTGGCGATGGTGAGCTCGTCAATGAGGACGAAGCTCCCCGTGATCCGGTCGACCTTGTAGGTGTCGAGCGCCAGGGGAGTGGCCGTGCGCAACCGGACGACACCGATGTCGTTCTCGCGCAGCTCCGACGCTTCCTGCATTTCCAGTGCGTTGACGTCGAAGGTACCTTCGACATGCTCGACCACCGCGGGCGTCACGCGGGTCGTGTGCTTGAGCTTGAGCCGGTCGCCGGCCACCAAGGGCCGGTCGTGGAACCAGCACACGGTGGCTTCGAAGTCGTCGGTCACCGTCGGTGGTTCCTCAAGCGAGGAGATGAGATCGCCCCGTGATATGTCGAGATCGTCGTTCAATTTCAGCGACACGGAGAGACCGACCTCGGCGCGGGGGATCGGTCCGTCGGCCGTCTCGATGGAGTGCACGGTCGTGTACTTGCCCTGCGGGAGCACGACGACCGGATCGCCGGTGCGGAACGGGCCGCCATTGACCATCCCGGCGTAGCTTCGCCCCCCGCCCGGTTGGCGCAGCACCCACTGCACCGGAAGTCGACCCCCATTGCCCTGTCGCAGGCCGTGCTGGGAGGCCCACCCACCGGCCTCGGCCGACTCGAGCGCGTCGAGCACGGTTGGTCCGTCGTACCAGGGCGCGGCGTCGGAGCGATCGACGACGTTGTCGCCGTTCCGGGCAGAGATCGGGATCACCGTGCACGAGGCCAGGCCGAGCGTACGGGAGAGCGAGCCCATCTCGTCGACGATGCCCTGGTAGGCCGACTTGTCCCACTCCAGCAGGTCCATCTTGTTGGCACAGACCACGAGTTGGTCCACCCCGAGCAGAGCAGCGATGCAGATGTGCCGGCGCGACTGTTCGCGTAGGCCCGCGGTGGCGTCGACCAGGACCAGGGCCAGGTCCGCCGTCGACGCGCCGGTCGCCATGTTGCGGGTGTACTGGACGTGGCCCGGGCAGTCGGCGATGACGAACTTGCGATGTGGCGTGGCGGCGTAGCGGTAGGCCACATCGATCGTGATGCCCTGCTCGCGCTCGGCGCGCAGCCCGTCCGTGACGAAGGACAGATCGACCTCGTCCAGCCCCCTTCGCTCCGACGCCGTCGACAAGGCGTCGACCTGGTCGTCGAAGAGTTGACGTGTGTCGAAGAGGAGGCGACCGATCAGGGTGCTCTTCCCGTCGTCGACCGACCCAATAGCGGCGAAGCGCAAGAGGTCCATGGTGTCGACGCCGGGCTCCTGGCCGCCGTCGGGCGGTGAGCCGGGCATCTTGCTCATGGTCTCAGAAGTACCCCTCGCGCTTTCGGTCCTCCATCGCCGTCTCGGAGAACCGGTCGTCGCCGCGCGTCGCTCCCCGCTCGGAGATCCGAGATGCCGAGACTTCGCGGATGATGTCATCGACCGTAATGGCCTCGGAGCGCACGGCGCCGGTCAGGGTGGCGTCGCCCACGGTGCGGTAGCGCACGGTGGCTTCCTCAACCACCTCGGCGCCCTGGGGAGACACCCACTCGCTCACCGCCAGCAGCATGCCGTCCCGGTCGACCACCGGACGCCTATGGGCGTAGTAGATGGAGGGCAACTCAATGTGCTCCCGGCGGATGTACTGCCAAACGTCGAGCTCGGTGAAGTCCGAGAGCGGAAAGGCCCGGAGGTGCTCACCGGGTCGCACGCTGCCCTGGTAGAGCTGCCACAGCTCGGGCCGCTGGCGCTTGGGGTCCCACTGACCGAAGGAGTCGCGGAACGACAGCACCCTTTCCTTGGCCCGTGCCTTGTCCTCGTCGCGGCGGGCGCCACCGAAGGCGGCGTCGAAGCGGTGCTCGTGTATGGCGTCGAGCAGCGTGGTCGTCTGCAGGCGGTTACGCGAGGCTGCAAGGCCGGGATCGGCCACTCGGCCCTGGTCGATGGAGTCCTGCACCTTGGCCACGATGAGCCGTGCACCTTCGGCTTCGACCTGCGCATCCCGATAGGCCAGCACCTCGGGGAAGTTGTGGCCGGTGTCGACGTGCAGGACCGGGAAGGGGATCTTGCCCGGCCTGAAGGCCTTGGCCGCCAGGTGCAGGAGGACCGCGGAGTCCTTGCCGCCGCTGAAGAGGAGGACGGGACGCTCCGATTCGGCCGCCACCTCGCGGATGATGAAGATGGCCAGGGACTCGAGCAGGTCGAGATGGCCGAGGGGACGGCCGAAGGGGCGGACCCGGACGGTGGCCGAGGCGTCGGGCTGTCCCGTCCGGGACGAGGAGAACCCCGTCGGTGGTCGAGGCCCAGTTGTGCGAAGGGCTGCTGCGGTGTCCATACGACCTCTTCAAATGTTGACCAATTTAGTCATGTATACTGTGGTCTGGATTCCGTCGGACGTCAAGACGGGCGCTGACAGGTGGACGGGCGCTCTCGGGGACCACAGAGGATGGCCCGTCGCCCAGCTTAGAGAGAAGGAAGTGATCCATGACCGAATCGACAGTGGCCGAGCGTTGGCCGAGCGCCGATGAGTTGGAGGCCGTGAACCGCGAATTCGAGGCCGCCCCGGCCGGCAAGGTGGTCAGGTGGGCCGTCGATACCTTCGGCGACTCGCTGGTCCTGGCGGCCTCCTTCGAAGACGTCGTCCTCATCGACCTGGTCACCGAGGTTGCCCCGGGCATTGAGGTGATCTTCCTGGACACCGAGGCGCACTTCCCCGAGACCCTGGAGTTCGTCGAGGAGATGCGCGCCCGCTTCGCCCTGAACCTCACCGTGACCAAGCCCGGCCCCGAAGCGGCCGCCCACCCTTGCGGAAGCGAGCAGTGCTGCCAGTCGCGCAAGGTGGCCCCCCTGCGTCGGGCGGTGCAGGGCAGCCGGGCCTGGATGACCTCCCTCAAGAGGGTCGACGCCCCCTCCCGGGCGGAGGCACCCATCGTCAGCTGGGATGCGGCGTTCGGCGTGGTCAAGATCAACCCCCTCGTCACGTGGACCAACGACGACATCGCTT
Organism: uncultured Acidimicrobiaceae bacterium; assembly: GCA_963779735.1. Taxonomy (GTDB): domain Bacteria; phylum Actinomycetota; class Acidimicrobiia; order Acidimicrobiales; family RAAP-2; genus Bog-473. Next base: position 403,851 of record CAVZZJ010000002.1, on the reverse strand, counting down.
CGTACTTGGCCGATCACCACCTCCCGGTCCACCCGTTGACGAATAGGGGTTATCGGTCGATCGGCTGCGCCCCGACGACGCGTCCGGTGGCCGATGGCGAAGACCCGCGGGCCGGCCGTTGGGCGGGTCTCGACAAGTCCGAGTGCGGGCTGCACGCCTAGCACCGATGGCACGCGACCTCGACAACCCCTTCGGGATGCAGTTCCGCGGTCGCGACCGGGGACTCCGCTTCGTCCGCCCCTACCGCCACATCGGAGAGTTGAACCCCGTCGAGCAGCTCAAGTTGTCCCGTCATCCCTTCGAGGTGGCCCAGGCGGTGATCGACACGTACTCGAAGCAGGGCCCCGAATCCATCAACGCCGTTCCCGGCGAAGGGGAGCGTCTCAAGTGGGTCGGGATGTATCCACAGCGCCAGGGCGGCGATGCGTTCATGATGCGCATCAAGGTGCCCGGAGGCGTGATGACCGCGGCGCAGGTCCGCGAGGTCGGGGTGGCCGCCGACGCCTACGCCGAGGGACCCGACGACAGCCCCGTGTTCGGCAACCGTTACGCCGATCTCACCACGCGCCAGGACATTCAGCTCCATTGGATCCGCATCGCTGATGTGCCCAGGATCTGGCAGCGGTTCTGGGACGTCGGGTTGACCACCGTGCAGGCCTGCGGCGACTCGGCCCGCAATGTGTGCTCCTGCCCGGTCTCGGGCATCGACGCCCAGGAGGTCGTCGATGCGCTGCCGGTCGCCCGGTCCATCTCCGCCTACTTCACCGGCAACCGGGAGTATGCCAACCTGCCGCGAAAGTGGAAGATCGCGGTGACCGGATGTCTCGAGGACTGTGCGCGAGTGGAGATCAACGACGTCGGCCTATGGCCGGCGCAGCAGGCCGACGGCTCGGTCGGGTTCAATGTGCTCATCGGCGGGGGCCTCTCCGACGGCGAGAGGATGGCCTCGGACATCGACGTCTTCATTCGCCCGGACCAGGCGGTCGAGCTCTGCCGGGGAGTGGCCCAGCTCTTCGGTGAGCTGGGCAACCGTGAGAACCGGGGGTTGGCCCGCATGCGGTACCTGGCCCAGGAGCTCGGCCCGGAGGGATTCCGCGCCGCACTCGACGAACGGACCAAATTCACCTTGGATCCGGCGGGCAGGGAGCTGACCGACCGGTTCCGGGGGGATCATGTAGGAGTGCATCCCCAGAAGCAGGACGGGCTGTTCTACGTGGGCTGTTCGGTTCCGGTGGGGCGGATGCACGGCATCGACCTGGTCGAAACGGCCCGGCTGGCCGAGACCTATGGCGACGGCGGCGTACGAATCGGCACCGACCAGAATTTCATCCTCTCCGGTGTGCCCGAGGAGCGGCTCGACGACCTCCTCGCCGAGCCGCTCATGGCGAAGTACTCACCCTTCCCGGGACCGTTCGAGCGCGGGGTGGTGGCCTGCACGGGGTCCGAGTTCTGCCGCTTCGCAGTGGTGGAGACCAAGGAGAGAGCGGTCAAGTGGGCTCGTCAGCTGGACGCGAGGCTGAGGGACGGCGGGGGGGACGGCGGGGGGTCGGGGGAAGCCGGCGTCATCCGCATGCACTTCTCGGGTTGCTCGGCTTCGTGCGCACAGCCTCAAATTGCCGACATCGGATTCCGGGGGGACATCGCCCACGTGGACGAGCATATTGAGGAGGCCGTCGACATCGGAGTGGGTGGCTCGCTCGGTCCGGATGCCGCCTTCATCGACTGGGTCGTCGGTGCCATGCCCGTCGACCGGGTCCCCGAGGCGCTGCTGCGCCTGGTGGGCCGTTATCAGAGGGAACGCCGTGCCCGGGAGCCATTCCATCTGTGGGCTCGTCGCACCCCAGACGGCGAGCTAGCGGCCACTATTTCGGGCTCTCCGGCGGCGGTCGGCTCGTGAAGCGGTACCGGATCCGCGAGGAGATGAACGGGATCAGCGAGCCGCCGGGCAAGGTCTGGTTCTGGGAGCTGGAAGCGGGGGTGATCCACGCTGACCGCTGCATCGAGTGCGGCACCTGTGTCGCCGTCTGCCCGTCGAACTCCATCGGCATTGACGAAGACACCAACCTTCCCGAGTTGGTCAAGATGTGCACCGGTTGTTCGTTGTGCTGGGACTTCTGCCCTCGCGGTGGTCTGCGCTACGAGGCGTTGTGGCCGCCGTCCACAAGAGCACTCGGCGAAGAGGCGGAGGTGCTGCCGGCCCAGGTTCGTTCGGACTCCTCGGATACGTACTGGAAGATCACCGGTGGGCCTCCCGGCGATGGACTGGGAGCGGTCGTGGAGACGTTTGCCGTTCGGGCGGCGTCCAGGCTGGAAGACGTCCAAGACGGTGGCGCGGTGAGCGCTCTGCTGATCGGGCTGCTCGCCGCCGGGGAGATCGACGGGGCACTGGTGTCCAAGCCGAGCGGCGATCCCGATGAACAGTGGAAGGGCATCGCCACCATCGCCACGACCGCCGACGAAGTCCGCGCCGCATCGGGCAGTTTCTACAACCAGACCATGGCGCTGGCCGAACTCGACCTTTCCCGCTACAAGCTTCCGGCCAAGCCGCGCATCGCCGTCGTCGGGACGCCTTGCGAGGTACAGGGCCTCCGTGCCATGCAGTCACGGCGCTGGCCCACCGGCGCCCACCGCATCGACGCGGTGGTGTTGAGCATCGCCCTCATGTGCACCAAGAACTTCGACTACGAGGCCCTCACCCTCAGGGAGCTGCGCGACAAGCGAGGTGTGGATCTGGACCGGGTGTCGAAGATGGACGTCATCCGGGGTCGGATGATCGTCGAGTACCGCGACGGCGAGCTGGCGGTCGACGAGCCGGTCAAGGACTTCCATGGAGCGGCATTGAAGGGCTGCGACGAGTGCGCGGATTTCCTCGGCCGATCCGCCGACATCGCGGTGGGCAGTGTGGGCTCCATGGACGGTTGGACCAGCGTCATCGTGCGCACGGAGAGGGGGCGCCTGGCCTTTCAGGCCGCGAGGTCCAAATTGGACGTCCGCGGCCTCGATGATCCCGCCGCGCTCCTCCGGCTCGACAATCTGGACAAGAAGATCGCCGAACGCTCACTGCAGCGCAAGCTCGATCCCGATGCGCCCCTGTTCATCGACTTCGAGGAACATGTGCGGTCCTATGAGGGATCGGACCGCAAGCCCGTCTTCATACGCCATTGACGACGGTGATCTCGACCCCGAGCCTGCACATACCCGACGAGCCCGTCGACCGGGTGCAGGCCTGGTTGTCCGCCGTTCTGGACGGAAGCGACCTCGCCGACGTCCTGACCCGGGAGGACGGGCTCGTCCCGTGGCTGTGGACCAGGTGGACCGTGTTGGGCCAGTCGGGCGTGACGCGCGAGGACTTCACGCTGATCGTGCTGGAGTACCGACGCGAGCTATGGCTCTGGTTGGCCGGTGAGAGGATCTGGACGCAATCCTGCTCGGGCCTCGTGGGGCGTATCACCCGACGCATCGCACAGGCCGAATCCGCAGAGGTGTGACGCCGCCGGCCGACGACGGTCCGGTCATCGCCCTGCGCGGCGTCGCCGTGCGCCGCGAGGGCACCGTCGTCCTCCATGACGTCGACTGGTCGGTGCACCCCGGGGAGCGCTGGGTGATCCTCGGGCCCAACGGGTCCGGCAAGACGACCCTGCTCACCCTGGCCGGCGCTCGCCTGTGGCCCTCGGCCGGCGCAGTGGAGATACTCGGCTCGCGTCTGGGACAGGTCGATGTTCGCGCGCTGCGCCCGCGCATCTCTCTGGTCAGTGGCTCGGTGACCCGTCAGCTCCGGGCCGAACTCCCGGCGCGCGATGTGGTGGTCAGCGGTCGCTATGGCGCCCTGGAGACCTGGTGGCATGCGTACTCGGCGGACGATTGGGCCGAGGCGGACCGCTTGCTCGCCGCGTCGGGTTTCGCGGACATCGGCGACCGACCATTCGGCGTCATCTCCGAAGGCGAGCGTCAGCAGGTGCTCTTGGCCCGAGCGCTCATGGGCCGACCCGAGTTGCTCCTCCTCGACGAACCGGCGGCCGGGCTCGACCTCGGCGCACGGGAGCGTCTGGTCTCCCGTCTAGGCGTGTTGGCGGCCGACCCGAGCAGTCCGACCACGGTGCTGGTGACCCATCACTGCGAGGAGATCCCGCCGGGATTCACCCATGCCGGCCTCGTACGCCGGGGGACGCTGATGGCTGCCGGGGCATTGGGGGACGTTCTCACTTCCTCACTGATATCGAACTGTTTCGACGTTCCGGTCACTATCGGCCGGGATGATGGCCGCTGGTGGAGCCGCGCGGCCGGGTAGGTCGCGCTCGCCACCATCCACCATCTGGAATGGCCCGCTCACTAGGGTCTTGCACCGGACAAGGTAGGCCGTCGGGGAGTGTCGATTGTGATCCTGCTGGTTCTGGTAGCCGTAGCGTGGATTGTGGTGTTGGCCCCGGGGTTACTACGCCGATTCAGGGACCGACACCGGGCTGGCTCCATCGACCACTTCCATCATCAGCTCCAATTGTTGGCGCACGCCGGTCCCAACTCGGTGTCGCCCGCCTACCGCCTGCACACCGCCCTACCGGGCGGAGGCGTGCACGGGCGCCCCCCAACGGTCGCGGCGGCCTCATCGCGCCCCAACCTGGTCCTGGTGCGGCCGGTCGATGATGCGCGGCCGGCGGACATTGAGGGGGCCGACGGTGCTCACTACGAGAGGTTGGGTGTCTTAGAGCCTCCGGAGCCGCCGGTGGGACCGGCGCAGACCCACGCCGAGCTGGCCGTGTACCGTCGACAGCAAGCCCGACGGCGATGCACCGTTTTGCTGGGTTTCCTCATGGCAACGACCGTCGTCACCGGACTGCTCGGAACGCTGCCCTCTCTGCATATGGCCTGGATTCTCACCGGCCTGACGGGCGTCGCCGCCCTGGCCCTGATGGGCCTGATCGCCTATGCCCGGGAGATCGAGGGCCAACCCAGGCCGCGTCCGATGGCGCGCCTGCCGCGCCGTGACGACGGCCCATACACCAGTCCCGCTCGAGCGGGTCATCCCGGGGCATGGGACGAAGACGACGAAGCGCCGCCACGCCATGCGGCGGCGGGACGTTGACGCGTGGGTGGCCACCCGATCGTCCAATGGCGCCGTGACGATGGCCACGGCGCCATTGGCTAACCTGTACGGCGCCGGGGGTGTAGCTCAGCTGGCAGAGCGCTACGTTCGCAATGTAGAGGCCGAGGGTTCGAGTCCCTTCACCTCCACCGGATCCCTGTTCAGAGGCGAGAATTTCACCTCGTGAGCACTACATTGGGTTCTGTAGAATTCATTTGCCGGACCGCGTGCAGTGGGCTGAAGGCGCATGACACGGCGGTCATGCGGGTCGGGGATTCGCTTCACGAACTCGGCGCGTTGCATTCGGCTGATTGCTTTGGCGATGGTGAGTTGTTCGGTGGCTTTCATGAGGCCGCCCATACGACCTCCCGTCACCGGGCGCTTTTCCGGGCGGGCCTTGCGGACGCTGATGCGCGCGAAGGCCCTCTGAGATGGGCCGTCTCCGTGGAACGTTCCATTTCCCGACGCGGTCGTCGGGGCTGTCCGCGATTCGTCGTGGAGCCCTACAGGCACACTTAGCTTCACCTGCCCAACAATCTCCTTATCCTGTGGACGTTGGGCGAGCGTTGGGTGTCCGTTAGGGAGGAATAGAGCGGCCATTCGTACCATGCATCTGTGGATATGTCGGGGAGGGCGTCACGGCGTTGGGCAAGAGTGCTTGGCCAACTCGGTAAAGAGGCGCGACTGTTTGCCAGCGCGTTGGGTTACCGTCATGACCGACCGACTGAATTGCTTGTAGTCGGCGCACCGGTGTTCGAGCCCTGGCATTTCACTGCGCACCTCAGCGAGCAGGCCGCTCGGTATGGGCGAGCGGACCTGGCACCGACGCTATTACGCTGGAACGTTACGCCGGGGTCGCCGCCGCATCTCGCGGTGACGGTCGACGCCTTGATGTCCGCTTCGCGAAATCAGACCGTACTGGTCATCAATCCATTCGATGAGGTCCCAGAGTTGTTGGAGCGGGTAGCAGACGCACGACACCAAGGCGCACGGATAATGACGCTTCATCGTGGTGACGCTGCCTTGATCGACTTATCACATGAGACGCTTTCGGTCGACCGGCTTAGACCCGGTCGGGATTTTGAGATGACCCAACATCTCGTCACCGACCTGACTCCGCTTCCGGCCAGTGGCAGTCTGTCCTAGTGGTCGTTGTCGGGACGCGTCGCCTGACAGCTCAACCTCCGAACAACGCGAAATAGCACACCCACGATGTAAGCGTTCGCACCCGCATCTGCGAGAACGGTGATGGCAGGAAGACCCCGGCCATTGCGGCCAGCGGGCTGGCGGCGGTCAAGTAGCGATGATAGCTGGGGAGCACGGGTCGGTCTCTCGGCCCTCGTGAGCTTCGCTGTCTTTGCGATACCAGTCCTCATTGCCATCGGCGCAGCGACAGCGGTGGCCCACTTGCTCTCGATGCCAAGATCGCATGTCGGTGTGGTGGCTTGGTGGGCGCTCTTGATCGCCCTGCCCCTGATCGTCTACGTGCTGTCAAGCCGGTTAGCTCGCCGCGCCTTGCCCTTGGCTGCACTATTGAGGATGACCCTGGTGTTCCCCGACAAGGCCCCCAGTCGGATGGCGGTGGCCCGACGTGCGGGAAGCACGCGTGCCCTGGAGCGACAACTTGCCGACAAACGCGAGCGTGGAGCGGAAGTCGATGAGCCAACGGTGGCAGCCGAGCAAATCCTGGCGCTGGCCGCTTCCTTGAACCGACACGACCGATTGACCCGGGGTCACTCCGAGCGCGTCCGAGCCGTTACCGATTTAATCGCAGATGAGTTGAAACTGCCCGAAGCGGACCGAAATCGGTTGCGGTGGTCGGCACTTTTGCACGACATCGGCAAGCTTACGGTGCCAGAGTCGATCCTGAACAAGCCTGGAAAGCCTGACGACGCCGAGTGGTTGTTGCTACAAGGCCACCCCTTAGAGGGGGCACGGCTAGCCGCCCCATTGGCCACTTGGTTGGGTCCCTGGGCAGACACCATTGCTCAGCACCACGAGAGATTTGATGGCAAGGGTTACCCCTACGGTTTGGCGGGCGACGACATCTCGCTCGGCGGTCGGATCGTGGCAGTGGCGGACTCCTATGAGACTATGACGGCAGTGCGTTCTTACAAGGCGCCGATGACTATAGAGGCCGCCCGCCGGGAACTCGTGGCGTGCTCAGCAACTCAATTCGATCCGGCTGTCGTCCGTGCCTTTCTCGAAGTGTCGGTGGGACGCTCCCGTCTCCTCGGTGGCGTCCTCGCGTGGCTCGGCGAAATTCCGCTGATCAATGGTCTCCCCCAATTGGGACAGATCGCCAGCGCAGCGGGGCAGACTGTCTTGACCGTGGCTGCCGTATTCGGAATCGCTGCTACAGCCGCGGCCAGTGCGCATCACCATCCCTCCTACCATCGACCAGCAGCTAGGTCGATCGTCCAGCGATCGGTGTCAGCCCAGAACAGTCCGTCGGTTGCTCCACCGAGACTAGGTCCGGAAATCACTAACACGGTACCGCCCATGCCCACTACAGTCGTTGGTCGCGGCCCCGGCGTGGGCAACAGCGCGGCCAGCACCCCTTCGGCGGCCGTCACCCCGGCCACCGTGCCCAGCGTCCCAACGGCGCTCAGCGGGGTATCGGGCAACGGCACCGTGACCTTGTCGTGGAGTGCGCCGTCGAACGACGGCGGCAACCCGATCACGGGGTACACCGTCACCCCCTACATCGGTGCCGTGGCCCAGACCCCGAGCGTGTTCGCGTCTGTGGCCACCACCCAGACCATCGGCGGGCTGACCAACGGCACCGCCTACACCTTCACCGTCATCGCCACCAACGGCGTGGGCAACAGCGCGGCCAGCACCCCTTCGGCGGCCGTCACCCCGGCCACCGTGCCCAGCGTCCCAACGGCGCTCAGCGGGGTATCGGGCAACGGCACCGTGACCTTGTCGTGGAGTGCGCCGTCGAACGACGGCGGCAACCCGATCACGGGGTACACCGTCACCCCCTACATCGGTGCCGTGGCCCAGACCCCGAGCGTGTTCGCGTCTGTGGCCACCACCCAGACCATCGGCGGGCTGACCAACGGCACCGCCTACACCTTCACCGTCATCGCCACCAACGGCGTGGGCAACAGCGCGGCCAGCACCCCTTCGGCGGCCGTCACCCCGGCCACCGTGCCCAGCGTCCCAACGGCGCTCAGCGGGGTATCGGGCAACGGCACCGTGACCTTGTCGTGGAGTGCGCCGTCGAACGACGGCGGCAACCCGATCACGGGGTACACCGTCACCCCCTACATCGGTGCCGTGGCCCAGACCCCGAGCGTGTTCGCGTCTGTGGCCACCACCCAGACCATCGGCGGGCTGACCAACGGCACCGCCTACACCTTCACCGTCATCGCCACCAACGGCGTGGGCAACAGCGCGGCCAGCACCCCTTCGGCGGCCGTCACCCCGGCCACCGTGCCCAGCGTCCCAACGGCGCTCAGCGGGGTATCGGGCAACGGCACCGTGACCTTGTCGTGGAGTGCGCCGTCGAACGACGGCGGCAACCCGATCACGGGGTACACCGTCACCCCCTACATCGGTGCCGTGGCCCAGACCCCGAGCGTGTTCGCGTCTGTGGCCACCACCCAGACCATCGGCGGGCTGACCAACGGCACCGCCTACACCTTCACCGTCATCGCCACCAACGGCGTGGGCAACAGCGCGGCCAGCACCCCTTCGGCGGCCGTCACCCCGGCCACCGTGCCCAGCGTCCCAACGGCGCTCAGCGGGGTATCGGGCAACGGCACCGTGACCTTGTCGTGGAGTGCGCCGTCGAACGACGGCGGCAACCCGATCACGGGGTACACCGTCACCCCCTACATCGGTGCCGTGGCCCAGACCCCGAGCGTGTTCGCGTCTGTGGCCACCACCCAGACCATCGGCGGGCTGACCAACGGCACCGCCTACACCTTCACCGTCATCGCCACCAACGGCGTGGGCAACAGCGCGGCCAGCACCCCTTCGGCGGCCGTCACCCCGGCCACCGTGCCCAGCGTCCCAACGGCGCTCAGCGGGGTATCGGGCAACGGCACCGTGACCTTGTCGTGGAGTGCGCCGTCGAACGACGGCGGCAACCCGATCACGGGGTACACCGTCACCCCCTACATCGGTGCCGTGGCCCAGACCCCGAGCGTGTTCGCGTCTGTGGCCACCACCCAGACCATCGGCGGGCTGACCAACGGCACCGCCTACACCTTCACCGTCATCGCCACCAACGGCGTGGGCAACAGCGCGGCCAGCACCCCTTCGGCGGCCGTCACCCCGGCCACCGTGCCCAGCGTCCCAACGGCGCTCAGCGGGGTATCGGGCAACGGCACCGTGACCTTGTCGTGGAGTGCGCCGTCGAACGACGGCGGCAACCCGATCACGGGGTACACCGTCACCCCCTACATCGGTGCCGTGGCCCAGACCCCGAGCGTGTTCGCGTCTGTGGCCACCACCCAGACCATCGGCGGGCTGACCAACGGCACCGCCTACACCTTCACCGTCATCGCCACCAACGGCGTGGGCAACAGCGCGGCCAGCACCCCTTCGGCGGCCGTCACCCCGGCCACCGTGCCCAGCGTCCCAACGGCGCTCAGCGGGGTATCGGGCAACGGCACCGTGACCTTGTCGTGGAGTGCGCCGTCGAACGACGGCGGCAACCCGATCACGGGGTACACCGTCACCCCCTACATCGGTGCCGTGGCCCAGACCCCGAGCGTGTTCGCGTCTGTGGCCACCACCCAGACCATCGGCGGGCTGACCAACGGCACCGCCTACACCTTCACCGTCATCGCCACCAACGGCGTGGGCAACAGCGCGGCCAGCACCCCTTCGGCGGCCGTCACCCCGGCCACCGTGCCCAGCGTCCCAACGGCGCTCAGCGGGGTATCGGGCAACGGCACCGTGACCTTGTCGTGGAGTGCGCCGTCGAACGACGGCGGCAACCCGATCACGGGGTACACCGTCACCCCCTACATCGGTGCCGTGGCCCAGACCCCGAGCGTGTTCGCGTCTGTGGCCACCACCCAGACCATCGGCGGGCTGACCAACGGCACCGCCTACACCTTCACCGTCATCGCCACCAACGGCGTGGGCAACAGCGCGGCCAGCACCCCTTCGGCGGCCGTCACCCCGGCCACCGTGCCCAGCGTCCCAACGGCGCTCAGCGGGGTATCGGGCAACGGCACCGTGACCTTGTCGTGGAGTGCGCCGTCGAACGACGGCGGCAACCCGATCACGGGGTACACCGTCACCCCCTACATCGGTGCCGTGGCCCAGACCCCGAGCGTGTTCGCGTCTGTGGCCACCACCCAGACCATCGGCGGGCTGACCAACGGCACCGCCTACACCTTCACCGTCATCGCCACCAACGGCGTGGGCAACAGCGCGGCCAGCACCCCTTCGGCGGCCGTCACCCCGGCTGTGCCCTCTTCACTTACCATCGTTAACGGCAGCGGTGTCCCTGGACAAGCAGAGACAGGCGATCAGATCATCGTTGTTTACGCCACTCCTCCCACCCCGAGCGCCTTCTGTAGCGCGTGGTCATCGACCTCCTACCCCGACCTTACCGGGCTGGACGTCACCGTCACCGGGGAACCCACTGCCGGAGACGACGTCATCGCCTCGGTAAACGATCCTCTCGACTGCCTCGGAGGATTCAACTTCGGTAGCATCGATCTTGGCCAGTCGGGCTATTTCAACGTAGTCGTGACCTTCTCCAACAGCACGATTTCCTGGAACGGCGTCAATACGTTGACGATCACTCTCGGCACCCCTGACTGGGGTGGCCCCCCTACGCAGACTGCGCCGAGCATCGCCGTCTATACGCCTTCCCCAGCTCTTGGAATCTCCGGAACGATTTCAAGCGCGGACGAAGAACAGTTTTGAATAGGTACTTGTCGACGCGAGCTACCTGTCGATATCTTTTGCTGCTCCCAGCTCTTCGGCGACCGACTCGACTTCTTCGCTGAGCGACTCGGCTTCGCGGTGGAAGCGATCTGGTATGACGCATATCTCCATGGTGACGACATCCGTGACGCCATTGGGCTTCCCTCAATCCGGGGTGCCGGCTTGCGCGTGGCTGCTCATCATGTCGCTGGCTACCTGGAACATCGAGCCTGGGGTTCAACCTCGAAATCGCAAGCGGACGGCCTGAGAAGCGTGACCTTACGTGACCTTATCGAGAGGAAAGGGGAGGGTCTGTGAGGGAACCTGAGGGGATCAAAAGGCCGCTACCAGGAAGATCCTAGGAAACAGCCTGGTCAAAAGGCCGGGATCTCCACTTTCGCAATGTAGAGGCCGAGGGTTCGAGTCCCTTCACCTCCACCAAAAGCCCAGGTCAGAGGGCCAAAGTGGGTTCCCCGGAATTTCATTTGGTGTGCCGTGACTTTACGTGACTTTATCGGTCACATGACTAGTGAATCGGGGCCATGCGGCGACCTCATCAGCGTCCTTCAGACGCTCCGGCGCACACCGGAGGAGAGGTGCCGCCTACACCTGAGGTCGCGAAACGGGTATAGCTCAACCTGGTAGTGGAACTCCTGGTCGTTCGGTTGCCTGACTACGGGTGCCCTGGACCGGGTCGCCGGCGAAGGGTGGACAGTGGCCCGTTTCTGAGGACACCGACCGTGGGCGCCGACATTGAGTAGTGCAGCGCCTGTGCGGCTGCACACGCATGGTGTCCGCTACCAGCACGTTCGCGGTCGTTGAGGACCTGGGCGGACGAACCGCCGTAGCCCCAGCCACTCAGAAGTCCGCAGGTTAAGGCTGGTCGCACCGGCCCTTCCGGTAGGTCGTAGAATGCCCCGACCGCACCGGCGATCGGCACCTGGTTGCAACGGTCCGGTCTGCCTATGATGCGGACGGGACGACCCAGATGGACCAGCCCTAGGGATCACGTGGACATTTTCAAGGAGTTCACCTTCGAGGCGGCCCATCGGTTGCCGAACGTGGAGCCAGGCCACAAGTGCGCGCGGTTGCACGGGCACTCGTTCCGGGTCAGGGTGCACATCAACGGCCCGGTCGACCAACAGTTTGGCTGGGTCCGCGACTTCGCCGACCTCAGCGAGCCGATGCAGCCCTTGCTCGAGCAACTAGACCATCACTACCTGAATGAGGTCGAGGGACTGGAGAACCCGACTAGCGAGCGGCTGGCCTGCTGGATCTGGGAGCACCTGCAGCCCGGCTTGCCCGAACTGTCCCAGGTGGTGGTACAAGAGACCTGTACCACCGGCTGCATCTACCGCGGCGAATGAGCGCTCCCGGAGAAGCCGCCCATCGTGTCGCCGTGCTGGCCAGCGGCGGCGTGGACAGCGCGGTGCTCGTGGCCGATCGGAGCTATCGGGGAGAGGTGGTGCAACCGATTTACATCCGATTCGGTCTCGCCTGGGAATTGGCCGAGGAGGAGCACCTTCGCCGGTTCCTCGACTCGCTGCCGGCGGACTGCTACACGCGGCCGCTCGTCGCACTCGAGTTCCCGGTGGCCGACGTGTATGGCTCGCACTGGAGCGTGTCGGGGGCGGAGGCGCCCGACCAGGACACGCCTGATAGTGCCGTGTACCTCCCGGGACGCAACCTGCTGCTGCTGGCGAAGTCGAGCGTCTGGTGCGCGCTCAACAACTTCGCCGTCGTGGCGCTCGGCACGCTGAAGGGGAACCCGTTCGCCGACAGCAGGGCGGAGTTCTTCGACGGCATCGCCTCGCTAGCCAGCCTTGCACTCGACCGGCCGCTTGCAGTCCTGACGCCGTTCGCCGGGTTCACCAAGGTCGAGGTCCTGGAACGTGGCCGGCATCTGGCGCTGGAACTCACCTTCTCATGCATCGACCCACAGGAAGGCGAACACTGCGGGCGCTGCAACAAGTGCGCCGAGCGGCGCCGGGCGTTCGCCGCGTCGGGACTGGCTGATCGGACCGCCTACGCGGACCGCTGAGCAGGTGCCCCGGGTCTACGTCGCGCCTATTTCCTTCGGGCTCGGGGACTTGGTGGTTTCGCTCCCTATCGTCCAGGCTCTGATCGCCGACAGTCGTAGAAGGGGTGACGAGACCTGGCTGGTGGCACGGTCCGTCTCCCAAGCGCGCCTTTCCGAACGGATCGCCGGCCTCGCCGGCTGCGTCGACGAGCAGACATTCCCACAGGTGTCCGGCGCAGACCGGGTGGTCGATCTGCGCGATCATCCAATCCAGCGTGACTATTGGTGGGGCTCCCCCGAGTTCGAGGCGGCCGTTGGACCGCTCGACATCAACCAGATCCTTGACCGGATCGCCAGTGATTTCGGTATCGACGCCGACTTCTCCGCCCCGACGCCGCTTCTGTCCTCGCTGGTGCCCGGGCTCGACCGCACCGTGCTCCTCGTGACCGAGACCGACGGTCCCGCCAAGGCCTGGCCGGCCACCAAATGGGAATCGCTTGCTGCACAGCTGCGTCGGCGTTTCGACGTCCGGCGGGTGACCCGGGCGGTCGCGATGGGAGACCTCGACCCGCTCGCCGTCCCCGCGTTGCCGGTCCCAAACCCCGGGGCGGCCGTTGACGCCCTCTCGTCGTGCCGCGGTGTCATCGGGATCGACACCGGGCTGACCCACATCGCCGTGCAGCAGCGAACGCCGACTGTCACCATCTGCCGGCATGGTTCGGTGTACTTCCGGCCCTGGTCCAACGCCCGCGCCTTGCGCGGCGCCCCGTGCGATGCGGCCTGTTCGGCCGAGGAGCGAGCGTCGGCCTACAACGACCGAGTGAGCCTCCGGGGCTTCCAATGGCGGCCCCGGACGTGCCCTTCCGGGCAGAAATGCTTGGCCGAGCTGCAAGTGGAGCAGGCGGTACACCTGTTCGACGAGCTGACGTGAGGGTGACAGCTGGCGCCGACCAGCCAGTGGAGGTGGACGCTCACCCCGAGGTTGGCGTACGGAACTCTCAACCGGAGGGGATCGGGCGGGTCGCCGACCTGGGCGACTTGGTGGCCTGGAACAACCTTGGACGGAACGTCGTCTTCGCCGATCGGCAGTGGCGACCGGTCGCCGTCTTCGGCACGACCCCCTTCGCGGACGACGACGAGCTCTCCCAGTACGACCTCGACGTGCACGCCATCCTCCAGCTCGCCGACGAGGGGAAAGGCCTGGTGGTAACCCTGAACCACCTCGGGTCGGTGCTCGGCTTCGCCGCAGCGGAGTTGGCAGGCGTTCTCCGCTCGGGGCTCTCCTCGTCGGGACCGGTCAGGCCCGTCCAGCCGGTGATCTCCACCTCGTTCGCCAACGATCTCGAGCGCACCGTGGCGGTCGGTGCGCGGCTGGTCAGCTCTCGGTCGGCGTCCTCTGCCGACGGGGGTCTGCTGGTCTCCGAGCCGGTGGGCAGAGGCTTCGGGAAGCCTGCCCTCGACGCCGAGGTGGCTCTCGAAGGCTGGGGGCGGGTCACCGCCCTCTGCACCTTCGGCATCGCCCGCGACCAGCTGGTGGCGGTGGGCGCCGAAGGCCGGGCCACGCTGTTGGCAATAGACGACGGGCGGTTCGGGCGAAGGCGGTTCGAAGTTGACCTGCCCCTCCGGGCCGCCGCCTTCGCCTGGGACGGCCGGCTGCTGTGGGCTGTCGGCAGCGAGCTCACTGCGTCCCCGGTCGACGACTACCGGTGGGGGGACCTCCAAGGAGGCCGCTACGCCGGCCTCGATCCCTCGAACGGCCGGATGGTCGTCGCCGGCGACCTGCCCGATGAGGTGGCGTGGGGCAACGGTGGCGTGGCGGTGGTGATGGCCGCAGGCCGGCTCTGCGCGGTGGGCAGGACCGGGCGCCTGCACTGGCTGGCTGATCCCAGGACAGGCCGTTTCGCGTCCACCGCGGCCCTGGCCGAGTCGTCGCTCGGCATCGCCCACGCGGCGGCCGTCGGTGACCGCGTCCTCTACGGATTCAATCGCGGCGGGTACCGTCTGCACGCCTCGGACGTGAGGTCTCCGGGGCATAGAGCTTGAGGTGCTCATAGGGGACGAAGCGCCGCCGGCCGGCCCGCACGTCCTCCAATAGGGCATCGATAGCCGCCGCTAGCTCGTCCAGCTGACCGCTCAGCCGCAGCAACCGCCGGCCGAAATCGCCGCCGCCGTTCCCCGCCATCCGGGCGACCCGATGGGTTCGGTCCAGGCGGATCGCCAGCACCGACAGCCGGTCGAAGGCCATGGCCGGGCTCTCGGTCGAAGGGGTGGCGGTGGCCGACTGGACCAGCGCGGCATCGATAGCGGCGTCGACGCGCTCTGTCAGGCGGTGGCGCCCGAGATTGAGGCGGTCAATCGAGCGCTTGGCCCGGGCGACGGTGGCGTCGTCCGACTCCGGAGTCCGGGTGACGTCCTCGAGCTCCCACTGCTCAAGGTTCGAGCGGAGAAGCTCCAGCAGTACCTGCATCAATCCGTCAGGAACGGGTCGGTCGGAGCCCATTCGACCGTCTGACGAGTGTCGGTCATCCGGCGGTGCTTGGGCTTCGAGCCAGCGGCGGAAGAGGGACACCACCTCGCTCGCGGGTGGTATGGGCGGGGGCTCGCCGGTCACCGGGGCGCTGCCGCCAGGTACCGCAGGACGGATCTCGCCGCCAGCGACCCCTGCCCGATGGCGGTGGCGATCCGCCAGTAGGCGCCGGCAACGACGTCGCCGGCGGCGAACACGCCCAGGCGTGAGGTCGCCAGCGTCTCGTCGACCACCACTGCGTCGGATCTGTCGATCACGAGCTGGTCCCGAAAGAGGTCGGTCCGGGGAGCTTTGCCGACCTTCACCACCAGCCCGCCGGCTTTGACCGACCGACGTTCACCGGTGGCGAGGCGCACCAGCACCACCTCTTCCAACCGGTCGTTCCCACCTACGGCGTCCAGCTCCCAGCCGCTGAGTTCGGTGATCCGCGGTTCGTCGCGAAGCTGGCTCGCGATGTCCGGCCGCGAGGCGAGGCGCTCGGAGCGGTGCACCAGGATGACCGGGGACTGGGTCCGTGCCAGGGCCAGGGCGTCGAGAGTGGCGTTGTCCCCGCCGCCGATCACGACCACCGGGCGGCCGGCGAATCGGTCGGGATCAGACCCCAGCTGGTAGGTCACGTCTCCGCCGAAGGCCCCATCGGCGGCGGCGGGTAGCCGCCGGAGCCCCACCCCGGTCGCGATCACGATGGTGTCGGCCGCTAGCCGTCGGCCGGCCGACTCCACCCACCGCTCGCCGAGGTCGATCCGGTCGACCGGCCACGATCGGCGGGCCCGGTCGCCGAGGATTGCCGCCGACCGCTCTACGGCCAGCGGCAACGGGTGCTCGTCGTCGTAGACACCGGCCGCCACGTTGCGTACGTGGAATGGGATCTCGGTGATCTGGCCACCGACCTCCGCCTGCATCTCGAGAACAATCGTGTCGAGTTGGATGTCGTAGCACTCGAGAGCACAGCTCAAGCCGGCCATCCCCCCACCGATGATCACGACCTGGTGGTGCTCTTCGGCTCCCGCCGGCCCGGCGCTCACGACACCGAACCTATTGGACTTGCCGGCAGGTCACAACCGACGCCAACGGTGTCGTTCAGACGCTGGCAGTTGCGTCTCGCCCCGAGCACAGTCGATTCAGTGCAATCTTGGTGAATGAACCGCTTGGGTTCTGAGCCCAGCATCATCTGCCCCTGGTGGCGGAAAGTCAGCCACGGAGCCATGGGCGAACCCGGTGTTGGATTGGGAAGCGAGACGTGATCCATTGGAAATTGGTCATTGCTCATTTGGGCTCTCGTGCCGCCAACCATCTTTGCGATACGGAGCTCCTCATGGGCGTGCTCTCTCTAGAGTTTGCTCAAGGTTCATCGTTACCTACTCCCGTTGGAACGTTGTTGTATTACCCCGAGTCTGTCCCAACAAAATCCCGACTTCAGCCCAGGTCCACCTCAACACACGTCAGCGTGCTGGTATCTCCAAATCTCCAGCTCAAGTCACTATTGAGTTGACACGAAATTATGCCTCGCCAGAAGTAGACGGCTCGCATGGGGCTCATAACCCGAAGGTGTAAGGCACTGCCGTCGACCCAGGATTAGGACGGCCTGCGGACAGAACACCATTGGCATCGTGGTCCACCCGGCAACAGGCACCGCGGCTTCTGGGTCGGTGATGTCCAGTTGCTCGCCGAGACGTGATCGTCGCCAAAGGGGAACGGGCGCCAATCGCTCGGGATTGTGAGGGCTTGCCGATCGGACGTGACCACCGATCCGCGAATGGGCGCGACCAGGGTCGGTCCGGCGTGACCTTACGTGACCTTATCGAGAGGAAAGAGGAGGGATCATGAGGGAACCTGAGCGAATCGAAAGCCCCCGACCAGGAAGATCCTAGAAAACACTCTGGTCAAAAGACCGCGACCTAGACATTCGCAATGTAGAGGCCGTGGGTTCGAATCCCAACACCTCCACCAAAGAAAGTCCTGGTCATCGGGCTGACGGTGGAATCCCATTAAGGCGCACTCCCCGAGAGGGGCCGGCGCACCTTTACGCGTCTTCATGGAACGAGGATCCGTCCAGATTGGTCACTTCTCGATATTGAAGGGCGCGAGGTCTCCTGCGATCACCTGCAAGGTGACTGCTTTCGCCATGCCGCTTCGTTCAAGCGGTGGCGGCGCGATCGGGAATCCGCATCATGCACCTGGGCGAATCGACACGCTGCTGCCGACGGAGTTGGCAACGGCCTTCGGTATTTAACGAGTCGTTCCCGCCATCTCGGCGGAGGCGACGGCAAGCTCAAGCGGCAGGTTGTACCAATTGATCGCATTGTTCCGTCCGATGGCGATCTGATCCTCGAGGGATACCCCGTCGAATTGCCGCTCCAACACCGCGGCGGAATCCGGCCACGCGCCGTCGAAGTGCGGGAAGTCCGCTCCCCACATCAGGTTTTCCCGACCGATGATCTCTCGACTGACGATCGCCGTGCGGTCGCGCATGAACGTACAGGCGACGTGGTCATGAAAGATCTGACTCGGCGTTCGGCCCGAGGTGATTCCGGCTGCTTGCCCGTTGACTGGCGCCCAGAGCTTGTCGTGCTTCCATCGGTCGTCCATCCGCTCGAGGACGGCGAGCGGCCAGGAGGCGTCGTTCTCCACCGACAGGACCTTGACCTTCGGGTGTCGATCGAAAAGCCCAGAGAAGATCATGGAGGTGATTGCGTACATAGTGGGCGTGAACACACAACTGAAGTCGACAAACCTGCTGCTTGTGTTCGTCCAGCTGGTTTCAGTCGCCGCCACGTGGAGGCTGATCGGTACTTCGAGCGCCTCTACCGCGGACCAGAACCTCTCGAACCTGGCGTCGCCGTAGCTTTCGCCCGACCGTTGTCCGATGCTGATCATTGCCCCGCGCAATCCCATGTCGACGCAGCGCTCAAGCTCGGTGACGCTGCGGTCGATGTCGTCGATGGCGATCATCGCCACTCCGAACAATCGCTTCGGGGCACCGGCGCAATGCTCGGCGAGCCAGTCGTTGAAGGCGCGGAAGCAGGCATGGCGGAACTCGAGATCCTTAATCCCAAAGAGACCTAGCCCGACGGTGGTGTAGAGGATCTCGGCTTCGATCCCTTCGTGATCGAGTTCCGTGGCACGGGCGGAAGGGTCGTACGCCCCTTCGGGCACGTCGGTCCAACGCCCTTCCAAGCCGAAGAGCGTCTCAGGATTCGCATACTTCGGCTTGGTGGCGAGTAGTCCGACCAAGCTTGCAGAATTGCTCTCCCCATCGATGATATAGGCATCACCCTTGTCTCTACTCACCATGTGAGGGGCACGATCACGGAATTTCTGGTCTATGCGAGTGGTCCAGAGATCCGGAGGCTCGGCGATGTGGGAATCCGCCGAGACCAACTTAAATGGAAGTGTCATACTGATGCTCCTCCTCGTGTCGCGCTACGTACGACTGGTTCACACACTTTGCCGAGCTCCCACACCTGATGGTCATTCGGCGAATTCGAAGAGGAGCCCACGGTTGTCTTCGGGGCGGACGGCGAGGGTGTCGGGCGCGTCGCCAGGATGCAGGGTTATGCCCCTGTCGCTCAAGTAGGACTGCGCCTGTTGGAGCTCTCGTACCCCGAACACGGTGGAACGGATGCCGTCCCCGTACCGGGCGAGATGGCGCTGGATGATTCCGTCCTCGATCGGCGTGAAGAGCTCTGCGACGGTATCGGCCAGATCGAGACCAACGACACGAGCACCTATCGCGGGACGGGGCTCCTCGTACAGGATGGTGGCACCCATGAATTCCTGGAAGAATTTCGTGGCAGCCTCTAGTTCGCCCACAACGAGGCTGTAGCGCTTGAGGCCGGTGCAGCCGAGCGGGTGCTCATCGCGCCAATAGTCGATCGGCTTAATGGGCTCGAGATAGCCATTGGGTATTCCGTCGGTATGGAAGTTACGGTGGTAGAACTCGATGCCGACGCCAAAGGTGTCGGCCGGATGCGTGTAGAAGGCGACTTCTATATCGCCGACGGTGCGAATGCCTCGAGCCTGGAGTGCTTTGCGGGCCTCGCCAACGTCAGGGACCTGGTATTCGAGGCCGTTGTAGTTAGGCCCCAACCGAGCGTGGAGTAGAAAGTTTTGGGGTATAAAGAGCTCGAAAATCACGGTCCCGATGGCGATCAGACAGTATTCAGATTCTGGCATGTCGAGCAAGAACTGAGCCCCGTAGAGATCGCGGAAATGTGCGAGACTGTCATCGAAGTCCTCCACCAGCGCGTTGATGTGGTTGACGTGCAAACAAGTAATCGATTCAGCCATCGACTTCCCCCCGCATAGACACGAACGAAGCTGCACCAGCGTAGCCAGCCGTGCTCGGGTGGCGTCAGCCTACCTGGATCACGTCAGCCGAGAAAAAGGGCCGCTACCAGCCGAGTTCATGGGGATTGTCCCGTCAGGCTGAACCATCAACGCGGGGCGGCGGATCAGTCTCGCTTCGAAGACGGCAAGGTGGTCGAGCATCGGGGCGTCTTGGACTCGGGTGCACTGATGCAACAACTCACCGGAGCTATGCATAAAGGGGGGGAAGTGCCTCGAACCGTGTGGCGGGATACGGTCCCGGGGTTCATGCTCGAGATCCGTACCAGCCGGCGCCTCTCGTCGGCGCTCGAAAGGGCGAACAGGTGTTTGTTGTCTCTCCCTAGAATGGGCGGGTGTTAGTCAACTTCCAGCCCTCCCTGTTGGACGACGGGTCCCTCTTCGCGCTCTCACCGATCTGCCCAGGTGAGGGACGGTCACTTCTGTCCAACGATGCCTGGGTCGAGCTGCATCGCGACTGGGTGAGGGGATCCGACCAGTTGTTCGAGCGTCTGATGGGGACAGTCTCCTGGAAAGCAGAGCGCCGCCGTATGTACGAGCGCACGGTCGATGTGCCGAGGTTGGTCTCGTTCTATGGCGCAGATGAGACTCTCCCTGATCCGGCTCTCGACACCATCAGGCGAACGTTGGGCACCCACTACCAGCCTGAGCTGGGTGAACCTTTTTGCACAGTGGGGCTCTGTCTGTACCGAGACGGGCGTGACAGCGTGGCATGGCATGGCGACCGGCTCGGCCGTAGCCGAACCGAGGACACCATGGTCGCCATCGTTTCACTAGGCACACCCCGTCGCTTCCTGTTGCGCCCGACAGGCGGTGGTCGGTCCCGACAATTCGAGCTCGGAAGGGGTGACCTCTTCATCATGGGCGGAAGCTGTCAACGCACGTGGGAGCACTCTGTACCGAAGGTTGTCCACGCCAATGGACCTCGGATGAGTATGCAGTTTCGACCAATCGGAGTGCGCTGAGGGGATTTGCTAGTGCCAAAGAGACGAGCGTGCGAACTGCGGCGATCGTAACGTAACGCGTTACTGGCTAGGCGACCAGCACGAGCGTAAGCTGCTTCCTTGCCGGCGCAAGAGTGCACAGCGTCATTTTGGAGCAGTGCAGTGTGCTCAGGATGCCAGGCCGCGGGACGGCTCGGCGGCTCGTTTGGGTTGCATCGCGTGGGCTGGTCGGCAAGACTCGCCTGGTTCGGGTTCGGCGATGGTCGGGTGGGGGACGTTGGAGGGTCAAAAGGTTCTTTTCGTCGGGGGGCAGGGCCCGGTGAGCGCACCGGCGGCGCGGTCGTTGGCGCCCGACAATGACGTGTTCGTGATGGCGCGCTTCTCGAACTCGGAGTCACGGGCGAAGATCGAGGCGCAGGGAATGACGTGCATCGTGCACGACCTGTTCGATCCGGTTGACGATCTGCCCAACGACTTTGACTATGTGTATCACACCGCTTTGCCGATGTACGCCGTTAGCGAGCCGCTGGGTATGTGGCCGGAATCCTACGACAAGTACGCGGACGCCACCGGCCGATTGATGGCACACCTACGGCCGCCGAAGGGGTTCCTGTTCGGCTCGACGATCTCCCTCTACGACCCACCGGCCCGACCGTGGGGGGAGAATGTGCCCAAAGCGCCTGGTGACACGCCGGTCGCAGAGAACCACCTGTACGGGATCCACACCCACAACGCGTACGCGTTCACCAAGGCGTGCAACGAGGCCGTCGTGAGCTACCTGTCCCGGAGCCTCGAGATCCCGACGACCATCATCCGGATCGGTAGCGCATCGGGTCCCGATGGGGGACCGATGAGGTGGCGGCTCGACGACATCGTGGAGGACAAGCCGGTGAAGGTGCACCCCGACAAGCCCACCTACATGCGGCCGCTGTTCGAGCGTGATGCCGCCAAATTCGGGATCGCTGCGCTCGCCGCCGGCCGGGTGCCGCCACTAGTCGTGAATTGGTGCGGCGACGACATCGTCACCGTGGAGGAGTACTGCACCTTCATGGGTGAGTTGATCGGCAAGCAGCCGGTCTTCGAGTACACGACGGAGGCGTATGTGTCGCTCGTTCCCGACATCACGCTGCGCCAGGAGGTTCTCGGTTCCGGCGAAGTGCGGTGGCAGGACGGGTGCCGAGCGTTGGTCGAGGCCTGCTATCCCGAACTCATGACGTAAGAGGAGAGCTTTGTGGCGGTTTTGGGTGCCGAAGTCGGGTTTGTCAGCACCGACCGGCGGCTCGTCGACTTTTTGGCACAGGTGTTCGAGCTCGAGGAGCTCCCACCCATTGAGGTGGACACCGACATCATCAAGCAGCTGCCGGCCGCGGCGCCGGCGATCCAGTACCGGCTCCAGGCGCTCGATGGCCTCATCTTGAAGGTGACCGTGCCGGAGGCGACGCCTCGGACCGACAACATCACCGAGTCGGTCCTTGCCGGCACCGGGCTGCGCTACGTCACGCTCTACGTCGGCGATCTGGACGGCGTCGTCGCCCGTGCCAAGGAACTGGGCGGGCGGATCGAGCAGGCACCCACCGACATGATGGGCACGGCGTTGGCGTTGATCACGGATCCCGACGGCAACATGTACGAGCTGGCCGAGGTCCCGTCGTGAGGGTCCTCCATCAGCTCGACACGTCGCACGCAGACGTGGCGCCTACCGGGAGGACCTGACCCGCGCCAATCGGGGCGGCTGGCCCATAGCGGTCTCGCTCGCCCTGCCGTCCTAGCCGTCCACCGTCACGTAATCCCCTGGCGCGGCAGTCGCGGATTCACCTCTTCGGGCGTGCGTGTCTTTTCTAGGGTAGGTAGCGGTCGTACTCGAAGCCGGCGACCGGATGGAACGGTGCGGCCAGGAGCGGCTCTATGCCCTCGACCCAGCGCTTCTCGAGGACCGGACGGAGGCGCTCGGCTGTCGTGACCGGGTCGTCGTCGAGGAAGCAGTACGTGATCCGCAACCCCGTGTCCTCGGTCACGGGGGCGTAGGCCATTTCGGCGGCGGCCTGCGAGAACCGCTGGTCGTGGACGGTCGAGCCCCACCACGCTCCGGCGACACCGTCGACCTCCATCAGGTCCGATCGGGGAGCGTCGCCTCGCTCGACAAGGAGGTACGCACCCGTAAGCGGCCACCAGGGCAGCACGTCGGCCCCGACCTTGACCCGAGGTGCGGCGGCCCTCCCGTCGACGCTGTACAGGCCCATCTCGACCTGCGGGAGCAGGTGTTCTTCCTCCGGGCCGCTCCGTCCGTCCATGTACGGCTTGCGGCCATTGGCGCGCAGGACCGCGGTGAGGTTGGCGAATCCCTGTAGCCCGGAGAGGCCGGCGAAGAAGTAGGTCATCACATGGTCGACGGAGTCGTAGGTCTCCTCGCTCGCCGCTCGGGCCGCCCGGCACGCCGGAGTCGACACCAACCGGAGCGATTGCTCCATCGTCGGGAGCCGGTGCTGCTCCGGCCGGCAGTCGTAGGTGTGCCACTGCAGGTAGTCGGCATCCAGCCCCTGCGGGTGGCGGGCCGACATGGACGCGAAGATCGTCGTGACCGTGGAACGACCTTCCGCCAGGATCTCGGGGATCTCGTCCGACGGCGTGCCAGGCAGCTCGATCATGGTGGTTGTCTATCACCCCAGCCGAGCGCGACGCGGAGCTTTCGGCCAACGTGGCGGTGAGCGGCGGCCGTGCGCATGGATCTAACGACGCAGGGCGGCGCGCTTGGCGCCATGAGCTGACTTGGTTGGCTGCTTCTTGACCGACTGCTTCTTGGCACGGCTCGTAGACTTCACGGATGGAGCTGATTTACGGGTCAAATCCTCGACCAGTCGATCGAAGTAGTTATCGAAGGTCAAAACCAGGTTGATTGAATCCGGATCGAGATGCCACTGGAGTACGGCCCCCTGTACAAAGGCGATGATTTCTATCGCCAATCGGTCGGGCTCAATTCCCTTTGTAATTGAGCCATCACGTTGGCCATCGTCTAAGATTCCTGCGATCCGATGGCGAAAACGCCGGTGACGTACAACGAAGTGTTCGTGGGCCGGAAAATCTGCATCGAGTGCCTCGGCCGTCATTACCAGCGTCAGTCGTGAGAGGTTGGCGAGCGCGGAGTCAGAGGTCAGCTCGTACGCCCAGAAGCGAATGCCACTCAGGCGGTCGACTGCGGTCTCGGCGTCTATCCGCGTCGTGCGTATCTCGTCGATACTGTCGCTGGCGGCAACGACCTCCATGAAGAGCCCGTATTTCGAGCCGAAATGATGGGTGATAGCCGGGATTGACACGCCGATCCGTTCCGCGATGGCGGCCATCGGTGTCCCGCGCGAACCCCCCTTGGCGAACAGATCGACCGCAGCCTCCAAGATGTCTGATCGCTGTGAAAGTCGCCCATTGGTTCGTTCCCCAGTTTTCGACCGCGAACTACCACTGCTCTTTGGCGCGCCGTACCGCGAGGCGTTCCGCGGCTTTGGCATCGGCTCCTTTTGCATGATCGGAGGGTACTCCTTCAATGATGCGATTGATTCTCCGACAACTTGACATCGTACTTAAAATCCGTAAAGTGAATACTGTACGCTTTTAAAGATGATAGTCAGGGTGGCGACCGCACTCAGGGGGAGCTCCCGGGTGGCTGGTCCTCTCGAGATCTGCGACCAGGAGCCTGCATGACCCCCGCGACGGTGCCCGAAAGCCAGCTCGGCCGAACGATCGGCGAAAGTCATCTCGGCCCCCCGCCCACAGCCCCCGTACTTCCAAATGGTCCGAATGTTGTCGTGATCCTGCTCGATGACGTCGGGTTCTGCCAACTGGGCAGTTTCGGATCGGATGTGGCCACACCAAACCTCGACCGTTTGGCAAAGGGCGGTCTTCGTTATAACGGGTTTCACGTCACCGCCCTGTGCTCGCCTACGCGAGCCTCGCTCCTCACCGGCCGCAACCATCATGCCGTTGGTATGGGTTTCGTGCCCGACATCCCAATGCGGCTCCCCGGTTATAGCGGGAAATTGCCGGCGTCGGCAGCGACGATGGCTCGGCACTTTCGGGACGCCGGCTACTCCACCATGGCATTCGGCAAATGGCATCTGACACCCCGTTGGGATCGAACGGCCTCCGGTCCGTTTGGTCATTGGCCACTGGGGCAAGGTTTTGAACGCTTCTACGGATTCCTGCACGCCGATACCAATCAGTGGACACCGAACCTGGTCTCCGATAACCACTTCATCGATCCGCCAAAGAGCCCCGAAGATGGCTATCACCTAACTGAGGACCTTGCTGACGTGGCGATCCGCCAGCTGTCCGATCAACAACATGCAACGCCCGGCAAGCCATTCTTCATGTACTTTGCGACGGGCGCTCAGCACGCCCCACACCAGGCTCCTACCGAGTGGATTGACCGCTATCGAGGTCAATTCGATGGCGGCTGGGAGCGCTGGCGCGAGGCAGCGCTCGCCCGCCAGTTGGACCTCGGCGTTGTTCCTGCGGGGACTCAGTGCACTGAGCGGCCGCCATGGGTTCAGGAATGGGACGTACTGCCCCCAGAGGAGCGGCGTCTCTACGCTCGCATGCAGGAGGTCTTCGCGGGCTTTTTGAGCCACACCGACCACCAGATCGGCCGGCTACTCTCGGCGCTTGAGAGCAGGGGACTCTTGGACGACACGATCGTCGTGCTGCTCTCGGACAACGGGGCGAGTGCCGAGGGGAGTTCAATCGGCTCCATCAACGAAGGTCGCTTTACGCTTGGGCTCGATAGGTTGGAGGACAACTTGGCCCACATTGACGAATGGGGGGGCTTTCGTCTTTACGACCATTACGCCTGGGGTTGGGCCTGGGCCGGCAACACGCCTTTTCACCTCTGGAAGCGCTACGCATGGCTGGGCGGGACCCGAGTGCCTTTGATCGTGCATTGGCCGGCGGGAATACGCGCCCGAGGGCAGGTGCGATCCCAGTTCTGCCATGTGGTCGACCTCATGCCGACCCTGTTTGACGCGTGTGGGTTGTCCGTGCCGTTAGTTGTTGACGGAATCGCACAGCGGCCGGTCGACGGGGCAAGTCTGCGGCCCACCTTTGACGAGCCTGACGCGCCAGCCCCTCGGCAGCAGCAGTACTTCGAGATGCTTGGCTCTCGCTCGATGTATCTCGATGGATGGAAAGCAACGACAGACCGAGTGACGCGCGGCGTGGCCGACGAGGAGCGAATGATCCGGGGCAGCGCCGCAATCGACGACGACAAGTGGGCGCTGTTCAACCTCAAGGAGGATTTCGCAGAGACCAACGACCTATCCGCCGCCCACCCCGAGCTCGTGCGACGCCTCGAGGAGCTCTGGTGGGCGGAGGCGGGGCGCAACCAGGTGTTGCCCATGGGCAACTGGATGGCTCGAGCCTTGCCCGACGCCGTGATGGCCGTGTCCCCCCCGCCACGCCCTCCCGTGGCGCGCAAGGTATTTCGTCCGGGCGCCGGACCGATCGCTGATGAAGCCGTCCCGATGCTGGCATTCGGAGGGCGCATCGAGGTGGATGTCGACGTCCCCGAAGATGGCGGCCAAGGAGTCCTCTGTGCGCAAGGGAATTGGACCGGCGGTTGGGCTTTGGTTGTGATGGGTGGTCAGCTTGCCTTTCTCGTGAACTCGCTCAGCACACCTCATGCGGTTCGAGCTGACGGTACCCTTCCGCCCGGACGGAAGATGATTGCTGTCGAGTGGCGCTTGAGCGCAGAAGGGACGGTCAACGTCTCTTTGTGGGTTGATGACAAGCGACTGGGAGTGGGGACGTTGCCACCGGGGACGGTGCTGGGCGGCCAAGCGGATGGGAATGCTCTGCGGCTCGGCCATGACAACGGGTTTCCCGTCAGCGAGGAATACACCCCGCCGTTCGCATGGACTGGTGGACTACATCAAGTGGTGATTGAGGCGGGACCGAGGACCCGATCGTACCTTGAGAAAGAGATCGCCGACATTGTGCATCGAGATTGACGCGGTATCAGGTAAAGGCGAGACGAGACCAGGGGGGCCAGTGGCCGACTCAAGACAAGTAATGGAAACAGATGGGGCGCCGTTCAAGGAGCTGACCACGAGGCGGAGCAGATGGGAAAGATCCCACCTGCTGTTCTTACCGGCGCTGGTGCTGGCGGTTGTCGTCCTCGGAGCCTTCGGTGTCGACACATGGGGCACCGTCGCTGCTGGTGCAACCAGCAGTCCCAGCGGCGTGGTGACGATCGGTGAAGATCTCACCGGTTTCAGCAGCGAACCCGTAACCTTCGATGTCACGAAGTCCCACGTTGCGGCCGTTCAGGACCCGTGGGACATGGCAATCTATGACACCCTGCTACGACCGACCCCAGGCAACGGTTACCTTCCCGAGTTGGCCACCAAGGCGACGATCGTCAGCACAGAGGAGATAACCCTCCAATTGCGCAAGGGGGTCGTCTTCTCCGATGGCGCACCATTCACCGCGCAGGCCGTCCAGGCAGGCATAATGCGCAACAAGAACGCCAATTCGCCGGCATTTGACGCGACCCTGCAAGATGTGTCGAATATCTCCGTGACGGGACCGTTGTCGTTGACGATCCAGTTCTCCCAGCCTGTCGCCGGCGCGTTCTACCCCTTGTTGGCGAGCGAAGAGACGTTCATCGCATCACCAAGGGCCATCGCCTCGGGAAATCTTGCCGCTCACCCGGTGGGTGCGGGACCCTTCGTTCTCAAACAATACGTTCCGCAGCAGAAGATCGTCCTGGCTCGGAACCCGAGATACTGGGACGCCAAGGACATCAAGATCAAAGAGCTTGACTACATAAATGTGCAAGCAGGGCCGCAGCAGGTGAACGCCCTTGAGTCGGGATTAGTCAACGTCACCCAGGTTCAGGTGATTGATGCGCCGGCTGTGCGGGAGAACCCGGCCTATGTGCTCACATCGGGAGCCGCACAGACCCAGACGCTATGGATGCCGGTCTGCAAGTCGTCGGGCCCGCTCGCCAATGTGAAGGTCCGTCAGGCACTCAATTACGGCGTCGATCGCACGGGGATCAATCACGTCGTACTACAAGGTCTCGGCCAACCCCAGTGGGCGATCGTGCCGAAAGGAAATCTCTACTTCGATCCCGCGCTGAACGGCTACTACGCCTACAACCCGAAGAAAGCCAAGCAACTCCTGGCCCAAGCCGGGTACTCGAGTGGGCTCCCACTCTCGGTGATCGTGACCACCTCCGCTCCGGTGATGGCTGAAACGGCGACCATCCTCCAGGCGCAATGGGAGAAGATTGGCGTCGACCTGACCATCGTCCCGAGCACGGACTTCGTGAGCGACCTCTATTTACGAAAGCTCGCGCCGATGGGCCTCAATCCTGAGGTTCGTGGAGGTCTCGAAGGCCTGACCGGGCCCTACAGCCTTAGCGGGGGGACTGGGGATCTTTGCGATTACAACGACCCGGTCCTGAACGCGATCACGAACCAGATTGGCCAGTTGGCTCCGCAGAGCCCGAAGGCCATCGCCTTGTGGCGCCAGGCCCAGACCTATATCGTGAAGAACGCCCTGTCGGTCTGGATCGACTTCTCCCCTTATGTTTACGCATCGGCGAAGAACGTCCATGGGGTCTACTTCCTGCTGCAGTACGCATTGCCGGTGCCCTATTTCTGGTCGCTGTCCGTAAGCTCGTCGTGAGGGATGCCCAGAAGCTACGGTCAATGGACGTGGCAGTTCGTCTCCTTATGAGGTCAGAAGGTAGAATTGTGAGTTCGAAGAGCCCTAACCAACGAGTGCAATGAGGACCGTAGGCGTACTCTCATATGCCCTGCGGTGATGGAGTTCGCCGCTTCACCAGATGTTCAAGAGATCCGGGGCCAGATCGATCATCCCGTCGTTGATGGTGACGGCCACCTCGTCGAGATCCTTCCCCTCGTTCTCGAGTTCGTCGTGGAGGCTGCAGGTCGCGACGTGGCAAAAGAGTTCACTCGCTATCTGGGGACCATGTTCTCCGATGGCTCTGGATTCACCTCGGTTCGTCAACCCTTCTGGGGGTCTCCGGGTCCGACGGTTGACCGACTGACGACCGCCCTTCCGGCTCTCATGTACGAGCGGCTGGACGAGTTCGGCATCGATTTCGCCCTGCTCTATCCCGGAATCGGCTTACCGCTCATGTCCTGCGCCAATGCAGAGCTTCGCCAAGCCGGGGCACGTGCGATGAACACCTATTACGCCGAGGTATTCGGTCCCTATAGCGACCGGATGACACCTACTGCCGTCATCCCCATGTTCACGCCCGACGAGGCCATAGCAGAACTCGACCATGCGGTGGACATTCTTGGCCTGAAGGCAGTCGTCATGACCGGCATCGTGCCCCGAGTCAGACGCGCCGACGGCGCGGCCCAATGGATCGACACCCTCGGACACGACTCGGATTTCGACTACGACCCGGTGTGGTCCCGATGCCAGGAGTTAGGTGTCGTCCCTGCGTTCCACGGGATCGGCTTCGGATGGGGATCACGTACGTCTCGGACCAACTATGTGTACAACCACCTTGGCAATTTCGCGGCCGCCCAAGAGGCCATCTGCCGATCGCTTGTCATGGGCGGGGTGACGACCAGATTCCCCGATCTTCGCTTCGCCTTTCTTGAGGGTGGCGTGACGTGGGCGGCGCAGCTGTACTCCGATCTGATCGCCCACTGGGAGAAGCGCAATGGCCAGGCGATCATGGCCAACGACCCATCGGCAATCGACACCGAACTGGCCGATCGGCTTATCGGTGACTATGCATCCGGGCGCTTGGCGACGAGGAGCGACATCGTACGTTCATCCGTGCGCGCCAGTCCGAGCGCGGTCGTTGATCCGGCAACGATCGACGAATTCGTCTCATCCGGAATCGATGAACCCACAGATGTGGCCAGGATCTTTTCCGACCAGTTCTTCTTCGGCTGTGAAGCGGACGACCCCCTCAACGCGCTGGCGTTCAGTCCCGACCTTCTGCCCCTCGGGATCCGCCTGAACGCGTTTTTTGGTTCGGATATTGGCCACTGGGATGTGCCCGACCAGCGGAAGGTGTTGCCCGAGGCATGGGAGTTGGTCGAGCACGGACACATTTCCCGTGAGGATTTCGGAGACTTCACCTTTGGCAACGTGACGCGCATGCTCCGTGAAGTCAATCCTTCGTTCTTTATGGGAACCGCCGTCGAAGCGAGGTAAATCAGCGCAGCTGTCGTCGAACGTCCGAGACGGCTGCCACTGTTCGGCTGGACTCGTTGTGGTCGAACTGGTTATCGGCCACGGGGATGACCTCGCCGGCGGGGTCGTGCACCACCACCTGGTCGCGTCCTCCAAGCTTTGCTTGATACAGGGCGGCATCGGCCCGATCGAGGGCGCCGGGAAGGTTTTCATGGATTTTGGCGTCGACGATACCGGCACTGACGGTGAACGACGGCAGACCTGCGACAGCGATCGCGGCGCTCAGCCGAGAACGAAACGCGTCGAGGGCGTTTCGGGCCTGTTCAGCCGTGCAGGCGGGGAAAGCGATCGCGAACTCCTCCCCCCCATATCGGCAGAAGAGATCCTGTGAACGGAAGGAGTCCTTCAGCACCTGAGCGAAGAGTACCAGAGCGCGATCCCCGGTCTCATGGCCATACGTGTCGTTTAGGATCTTGAAATGGTCGAAGTCGACCATTGCCACCGCCACAACGTCTGTCTCCCTGCGAACGCCGGATACCTTCTCTTCGAACATGCGTCGATTGAACAACCCGGTGAGGCTGTCGGTAGCCGCCTGAAGCTGAGTTTCCGCCATGACTCGGAGCAGCCCTATTCGAGCACCTGCCAGTTTTGCCAAAGTTTCAAGGTCCTCCACAGAGTCTTCCTCAATGTCCTCTTGCGGTGCGCCGGTGGCGTGGATCACTCCGACGGTTCGACCCATGATCGAGACCGGAACGCATAAGGCAGACAAGCGACCCTGCACCCGGTTGCGGAGCTTCGGGCATGCATCGAGGTCGTCGCTGTCACTAAAGCGCTGGACCTGCGCACGCCGCGCCGCCGGGCAGCGATCTGGAGAGTCGACGTCGCAAGCTGGTGGTTCTCCTGTTGGAGAAACGCTGGCCATCCGAAGAAGATGGGCGTGGCTGTTGTCGGCCAGGAGGAGTTCGGCGGGAGAGTCGGGGACCACCGATGCCAGAGACCGCTCAATGACGTCGATTACCTCCGGTTCGCCGTCCGCCATGTCCAGAGCATTCGCCAAACGACTTTCAAACTGCTGGCGTCGCGCCTGAACCCTGCGCTGCGCCGCCTCCCGCTCGGCGGTCACGATGGCGTCGGAAAGATCGCGATTCAGCTGTCGCACCTTTCCGTCAGCGTCACGTTGCTGTTTGTTGGCAGCGACGATCATTGCCCACGCACTGGGCGCGACAAACCCGATGAGTATTCCCGCCGATACCAGGTAGCGGACGATACCGCCACCGGTGATGGCCGCGCCGAGAGCCATCGCCGGGAGACAGACTGCTCCGAGGATCACCATACCGGCGGCGCAGCTCAGAAATCGGAGCCGGTGTTGCCGCTTCTGTGCCTCTTCCCATTCCTCTTCGGTCACCATTTGTCGTCCTTGGCGGGTCTTCACCTGTGGGTTTCACACCACGGTGAGCGATCCACAACAACTCGGGTGGCCATATCACCTCAACTCTTTCCCAATTCTTGTCAATCGTCGCTGAATGCAAGATCCAAAAACGCCGCCTGTATTCGTGGCTGCTTCGGGTTGGCAGTTGACGTAAGCCAGCCAATTGATATTGTTGAGGTCGAAGGCGCGATGAGGCCCGCTCCTCGAATCGCCGGGCTTTGCTCGGCTGATGGCTTCTACTTGCAGTGAGCTGCTTGTAGGAGGGGCCGTTCAGCACTTCTGCCAGCATGGACAGGAGGTGCGAGTTGAACATCTATTACATCGCAGCGATCTGGATCGGCATGGCACTTATCGCGTCATTCATCAGCATCCGTATCGGGGTGTCCGTCGCCCTTGTCGAGATACTCGTAGGAGCCGTCTGCGGCAACATTCCCGGGCTCAAAGAGCACATCGTGCAAACGGGCTTTACGACGTTTCTTGCCGACTTCGGATCCATACTGTTGACGTTTCTGGCCGGAGCCGAGATCGATCCGGTATCTTTACGGCGCCACTGGAAGCCGAGCATAACCATAGGCGTCGTCTCGTTTGCGCTTCCGTTCGCTGGAGCGTCCCTCTTCTGTCGGTATGTTCTGAGCTGGCATCTGCACGCTGCAGAGATCGGGGGCATTGCCCTTAGCACCACGTCGGTCGCGGTTGTTTACGCCGTCATGGTGGAGACCGGTCTCAACCGCCACGAGATTGGCAAGCTGATACTGGCGGCCTGTTTCGTAACGGATCTCGGAACCGTCCTGGCGCTGGGCGGTTTCTTTGCGACCTACGGCTGGCTCCTGTTGGTTTTCGTGGTCGTCACGGCTGTCGCTCTCTACCTCTTGCCACGAGCACTGCGATGGGTCATTGCCAACTACGGCCATCGGATCAGCGAACCCGAAGTGAAGTTCCTGTTCGTCGTGCTTCTGGCACTAGGCGGCCTTGCGACCGCCGCTGGAAGTGAGGCGGTCCTGCCGGCATATGTGGCGGGGCTCGTGGTGGCCGGCATCTTCATGGAGGATCGGGTGATCCTCGACCGCATTCGGACGATCGCATTCACCCTTCTGACCCCGTTCTTCTTCCTGCGAGCTGGGACGCTGATCTCGGCGTCGGCCCTGGTTGCCGGCGCAGGAGTGATCGGGGCACTGTTCGCCGTCAAGATGGCGACCAAGGCCTTGGGCGTGTGGCCAACGGCGGCGGCTTTTGGGGTCCCGACACGAGAGCGGACGTACACGACGCTTCTCATGGCCACCGGTTTGACCTTCGGTTCCATCGCAGCCCTGTACGGTTTCACGCACCATCTCATTGACCGGAGCCAGTACACAGAACTGGTGACCGTTGTGATCCTCTCAGCACTCGTGCCGACGCTCATCGCACAAAAGCTCTTCCAACCGACCGTCGCCATCTCTCGCGAGGAAGAGGAGGCACTCGCCGAGGAGGACGTCTCGAATTGTCCACCGGCGAGGCTCCTCTTGAGCTCGGCGAGTCAAGAGTTGGCGCCGAACAGGCTGACTGCACGAACCATTCGCGTGGTCACCGACCGGTCCCTCGAACCTCAAGCGGCGAGCGTTCAGTGTCCCGTCAACTTTGCCGGATATCGCAACCCGATCCCAGGTGGCAGACCAGCTGCCAGGACTTCGCCCTCAGAAGTCGTCTCCCGTTTGTGCGTCGAGCACCTTGCGCGCCTCGTGGTCACAAGTTTTAAAAAAAATGTCTCCGCGGGGCGATCCCTCGCGGTGTCACCGTCGTATACCTCTGCCGTAACTGCTGAGGTGGATGGCAGCGCGAGAGGGAGGACGAATATCTGTGAGACGGATCCCAAGGGCGACCCGGAGGTCGCTCATGATTCTCTTGGTGACGGGACTGACCTTGGCCCCCTTCGGAGCAGTCGCCGGTGCATCGGTTGTCCCGGAACGCTCGGGAGCGCCGTTTCTCAAGACACTGGGAAAGCCGAGGCAACTCTCCTCAACGGTGCCGCTCAACGGTGATGTAAATCCGTATGGGATCGCCATAGTGCCAGACACAATCGGGACCCTGGTCAAAGGCGATACGCTGGTGAGCAACTTCAACGACAAGGCCAACGTGCAAGGAACGGGCACCACGATCGTGGAGGTGTCACCCAGCGGCGCCGAGCGCACGTTTGCAACGATCGAATCGCCGCCCGGTTCCGATACCTGCCCCGGAGGGATCGGCCTGACCACGGCACTGTCCATCCTCCCAGGAGGTTGGGTCGTCGTCGGGAGCCTTCCGACGGGAGCCGGAGGCAACCTCCCATCGGTCAACCCGGCTGGTTGCCTGATTGTGCTCAGCAACACGGGTGGGACGGCAGAGACCTGGTCCAACACGGACATCAACGGGCCTTGGGATATGACCTCACTGGTGACGCACTCGGGCGCGGATCTTTTCGTCGCCAACGCATTGAGCAGATCGTCCGGTGTCCATACGACCCCACCAGTCGGAGTGTGCACCGTTGTCAGGATCGACGTTTCCATTGCCGCCGGGCAGATGCCACGGATGCTCGGCTCAACCGTCATTGGATCCCACTTCGTGTGGCGGGCGAACAAGGCCGCCCTCATCCAATCGCCAACCGGCGTGGCGCTCGCCAAAAATGGCACGCTCTATGTGGCGGAGACCGTGAACAACCGTATAACGAAGATCCCTGATGCAGTCACCCGTTCCACCGCAATCGTCGACGGGACCGAGACGCTCTCGTCAGGTGGCGCGCTGAACGGCCCCCTCGGATTGATCATGGCCCCCAATGGTGACCTCGTCGCCCTGAACGGCAACGACGGGAACGCCGTCGAGGTCAGTTCGCAAGGGCGGCAGGTCGCCAAGGTGACGCTGATAGTCAACGGTGCGGGAGATCTCTTCGGCGGAGCGGTTGCGCCCGGTGGTCAAGGGATTCTCTTTGTCAATGACGGAACGAACGCCCTCGAGCTGGCGAGCGCTCGGTGAATTCGGCACAGAGGGTAGATGTCGGGATCGACGCGACGAAGAGGGAAGGTTCTCACCGATCTTGGCGAGCCACGGGTCAACTGCGGGTCACCCATTGGCGATCCCTCGTCCTGTGCGTGATCGGTGCCGGACTTCTCGTCGCGACCGGAGCGATCCATCTCGACCTCTATCTCACCGGTTACAGGACGATCCCGACCATCGGCTGGTTGTTCCTCGTGCAAATCATCGCCGCCTTCGCTCTCGGACTAATCGTCCTCACGTTCGGGAGCCGGCTCGCCTCGGGTGCAGGTGCCGCATTCGCCGTCGCCACCCTGGGCGGCTACCTGCTGTCACTTCGGATCGGGCTTTTCGGGTTCCGTGAGGTCCGCACCTCTGCGGGGATCCTGGCCGGGGTGATGGAGGTGGCGGCCTTCGCCGCACTGGCCTGGTCTGCTCTTAGCCCGGACGGGCCACGTCGGGTTGCTGCGCCGGCAACTGGCGGCACCGACCGGCTTGCCCGAATGCAGGCCACCCTCCCGGTGGCGCGGTGGGCGACCGTAGCCCTCTCGGCGCTGGCCGCTCTGTTGCTGGCCCTCTCTCTGGCAGCCACCGGATCTGTCTCCGCTAGCACCGGTTCATCCGGAGCGCATCTCAAACTGGGCAAAGTGGGCGGGGTGTCCGTACTAACGAATGCCCGCGGGTACACCTTGTACCTGTTCGTTCCTGACCCCCCGAACAAGTCGACCTGCTACGGGACCTGCGCCGACTACTGGCCACCGGTGACCGGCACCCCGACCGCGGGCACCGGTGTGACCGGCAAGCTGGGGGTCATCAGACGCTCAGGCGGTGGGCATCAGGTCACCTATGACCGACATCCCCTGTACACCTACGTTGGTGACGCCGCCCCCGGTCAGGCGAACGGCAACAACATCAATTTGAACGGAGGTCTGTGGCGCGTGATCGTCGTCCCCGGCTGAACCGGAGCCCTTTGGGCGCGACAGTCGGAACAGAACGTCGCCATGTCTTGCTGTTGCAACACCGTGTGCCCGCCAGGGACGTGTCTGAGAGGTAATCCACCGCCGGCGACTACCCCGGTGACGATGAATCCGATCGTTCTTCAACTACTCGCTGGTTTGGGACTCTTAGAGGTGGTAAAAGGCGCGGGCGCTGCCGCCGGCGACGACGCGCTGGGCCTCCCCCGGGAGGGGTGCGATCGCATCCAGTAGCTCCTTGACCACGCCCGGGATCTTGGCGTCGGGATGTGGATAGTCAGACGCCCACAACACTCGTTCTGCACCCAGACGCTCGACCGTGAAGGGGAGCGCGGCCTCGTCGGGATCGAAGCTCACCACGCATTGCCGCTCGAAGAGCTCGCTCGGGAGTGTTTGCTGGTCGCTGCTCCCGAAGACCTTGAACTGGTGGTCGAAGCGCTCGAGCATCGGGGCCATCCATCCACCGGTACCCTCGAGGAAGGCCACTCGGAGATCCGGGTGGCGCTCACAGATCCCGCCTAGCACGAACCACGCCAGCGCCATCTGCAGGTCAATCGCGTTGGTGAGGCCCTGACGCATGGCCAGCCCTTCGGTGGGGTTCGTCACCCCGTCGGCGAGACCTAGCAGCCGGCACGAGTTCGGCATGTCAGCGTGCGGCGAAGGGTGCACTCCGACCGGGACGCCGGCCTGCGCGACCGCGGCCCAGAACGGGTCGTAGTCGGCATGGTAGAGAGGCTTGGTGCCCAGATAGGGCGCCGGACGCACCATCACCGCCTTGGCCCCGAGCTGGTCGACGCAGCGGTGGAGCTCCTTCCGAGCGGCGTCCAGGTCCTGAACGGGAACCAACGCCACCGGGTACAGCCGGGTTGGTGCTTCGGCGCAATAGTCGTGCAGCCAGCTGTTGTAGGCCCGACATGCGGCGCCGAACAGGTCGGCTTCCTCCACCCACGTCAGCATCGATGTCGGGTAGAGCACCGCAACGTCGATCCCCTCTTCGTCCATGTATGCGAGTCGAGCTCGAGGGTCATAACCCCCCGGAAGCTCCATGTACTTCCTGACCCCCTCCTTCCACGTATCGGTTGGCGGGATGGAGGACCGCCATCCCGCTCCGTCCCCCTCCCCCTCCCCGTTTGCAGCCATCTCCGGGCCCATGGTCGAATCGGGATAGGACCGGGACATCCCCAGAGCCTGTGCGCCACCCCCGGGACGGTCGAGACGTTCCCGGAATGCCGGCTCTGCATACTCCTTCCACACCACCGCGGGCTCGATCACGTGCCCATCAGCGTCGATGATTTCCATGCGGTCCGCACCGACCATTGCCCGTCCCTCCCC
Source organism: uncultured Acidimicrobiaceae bacterium (assembly GCA_963779735.1). GTDB lineage: Bacteria > Actinomycetota > Acidimicrobiia > Acidimicrobiales > RAAP-2 > Bog-473. The sequence continues at coordinate 367,147 of CAVZZJ010000002.1, read as the reverse complement.
GTATCCGACCAATCTGAAGGGGCCTAGCGCAAAAAGTGCGCAGCGTCCTTCGAGCCTGGAGCATAGCTCGCCCATAAATTGGACGGCCGCCCGACCCCTTGTCGGAGCCCAAGGTTCGCGCATAGGCTTCCTCCCAATCAGCGGGAGGGTATGGGCATGCCACGCATTGAGCCGATTCCATGGGATGAATTGAACCCTGAAGGACGCGAGGCGATTCAAGCCGGCATCGATTCGGGCGCGTTCAGGATCGCCTTGCCGCTTCAGATCATGGCCTATGCGGATCATGATCGCGTGCCCGACGATGGCGATCGTCATCCCAACTTCCCGCGTCATTTATTGGATGGCAAACTGCTTGAACTGCTGCGTATTCGCAGCGCGCAGTTGGGCGGGTGCGAACCATGCATGGCTTCGCGCAAGGTCGAAGGGGCGACCGAAGAAGCCGTGGCCTGCCTCACCGACCCATCGCTCCGTCAAGAGTTGAGCGATCGTGAGCGCCTCGCGCTTGAATATTTGGACCTGCTCGCGACCGACCATTTCCGCATAGGCGATGACATGTATCGCCGTCTTGCCGAGCATTTCACCACCGCGGAGATCATTGAGTTGGGCATGACAAGCGGCCACATGATCGGCTCGCACCGCTTCCTCCATACGCTCGACGTATTCGGCGAAAGCGATCCTGTGATCCCTTACGCCCGCGAACAAGTGGGCGCGGCATGGGCGGAGCTACATCCGGAATCGCATAGTCCGGTGGAGGCGTATACCGCCTGAGGCCGTTGGAAACGACGAGATGGTCCGGGATCGGCCATACCGACCTCGACGCGACGTTTGGCGTGGGTAATCGCCTGTTTGGCTCTGCCTAGGCCCCCTCAGGCCTTCACGTGGGGGATATTCTCCCGGCGCGGCGTCGCGATCGACGCGATGAGATCGCCGCGGTTGACCAGCTGACTGCGCTTGATCGCCATCTCGAGGGCCTTCTCGCCGCCCAGAATCAGAAGCGGGCCGTTCTCCATGTTGTCGAGCCCTTCCTGCGCAACCTCCTCGGGCGACTGCGCGATGCTGGTGTCCATACCCAAGCGCCGCATTGCCGGCGTATCGGTGAAGTTGATCACCATGTGGAGCACGTCGATGCCCATCGGCTTGCACTCTGCCCACAACGCCTCACTGAAGATACGGCTGAACGCCTTTGCTCCCGTATAGGTGGCCAGCGTCACCGAGCCGAGGAAGTTGGACGAAGAGCCGGTCAGGATGATGCCGCCGTGACCTCGCTCCTTCATCAGGCCACCATAGTGTCGCGTAAACTCGGCCTGACCTACGACATTGATGTTGATTACCGAGCGGTAGACCTGCTGGTCAAGCTCGACGAAGTTACCGCGCGTTGCGTTCGCTCCAGCATTGTAAATAAGGAAACCGACTTCAACGTCATCGGTGGCGGTGCGAACCTTGTCCAGCACGTCGGCCTTGCTGAGGTCGGCGGAGACGGTGCGTACTTCGACACCGGTTTCCCGAAGGGTCCCGGCCAGCTCTTCAAGGGGCTCGGGCTTACGTGCAACGAGGACGATGTTTAAGTTCTTCGCCGCGAGCGCGCGGGCGAATGCTGCCCCGATCCCTTCGGAGCCGCCGACGATTAGGGCCCATGGTCCATATTTCTCAATATCCATAGTGTCTCCTTTTCGAATTCCCATGGTAACCATTCAGGTGCTGCGCCGTCCTTGGTGGCGGTGGCATCCGCGGTTCGCCGTTGAGGAGGCGGGGCTGAAGGCGCTTCGCCGCAAGCCGACCCCGTCCCGGCCCGCTTCATCGGACTCACTTGATCTGTGTTCAAGTCGATGGTAGCAATACCGCATGCCTACTGCATTCGTCACGGGGGCCAGTCGTGGGATCGGCAAGGCGATCGTCATCCATCTGGCCAAGGCCGGATATGACGTGGCTATCACTGCACGAACGGTTAAGGATGGCGAGGAGCGGGAGCACTCCTCGACCCTTCGCAAATCGGATACGTCGTCGCTGCCCGGCTCGCTCTCGTCGACCGCCGATCTGGTCCGAGCCGAGGGGAGGCGGTGCCTGACGGTGCCCGCCGACCTTACCGATCGGAGCTCGGTCATTGCCGCCGCCCAAGGGGCCCTCGCTGAATGGGGGGCCTTCGACGTGCTGGTCAACAACGGCCGCTACATAGGTCCCGGGCACATGGACCGCTTCGTAGATACCCCGTTGGAGTTGCTCGACCGTCACCTCGAAGCCAACGTGATGGCTCCTCTCGCCCTCATCAAGGAGTTCCTGCCCGGAATGCTGGAACGAGGGTCGGGGACCATTGTGGACATATCGTCGGGCGCCGGCATCCACGACCCGACCGGCCCGGCCGGGGACGGCGGCTGGGGGCTGGGATACGGCATCTCCAAGGGGGCGTTGCACCGGGTGGCGGGCATTCTTGCGCTCGAGCTGAGTGAGCGAGGCATCCGCACCTACAACGTCCAGCCGGGGTTCATCGCGACCGAACGGATGTCTCAGGACATGGCAGACTTCGGTTTTGACGCATCCTCGGGTCCTCCTCCCGACGTCGTTGGTGCCGCGGTCGCGTGGATCCTCGCCCACCCTGACGCCGCGGAGTCCTATGTCGAGGCCGACGGCCGCAACGTCGAGTCCCAGGAGGTTTGTGTGAAGCAGTCTCTGCTTCCCGGGTGGCCGAGCCCGGACCGGCCGCCGGCGTACAAGACGGACTGATCTGCTCGTGCGGCCTGCCCAAAACGTGCCGAATGTCTCGTCGGGGCTGGACCCGGGTGGGGAAGCAGGCGCTCGCGCATCGGGAGTCCGGGGAGCAGGAGCTCCAGTGGTTGAGCGGTGCACCTCGGGCAGCGGCGCCCGCATCCGATACCTGGACAACTCACCTGCCGAGCCGGTCGGCCTGCCCGTCCTCTTCGTGCCGGGTCTCTCGGACTTCGCCGATGAGTACGTGGGGATGCTCGGCTTCTTCCATCCCCGGCGGGTGCTCGTGGTGGAGGTTCGGGGGCGGGGCCGAAGTGAGGCCCCACCGACGGGTTACACGGTTGTCGACCACATGCATGACCTGCGGGCGGTCCTCGAGCAGGAGCGGATCAGCAGGTTCCACTTGATGACCTTTTCACGGGGGACGTCCTGGGCCCTGGAGTTGGCGCTTGATGACCCTAGCCGGGTGGAGACCCTGTCCATAGGGGACTACCAAGCCATCGAGAAGCGTCTGACCACGGCATTCGTGGAGTCCCTTATGCAGACGAGCTTTCGGGGTCGGCCGATGGCCGAGCGCATGGAGCACCACGTTCTCGAACGGCTGGCGGCGGAGTCCACCGATCGCGACCTTTGGGATCGCTTGGGGGAGCTAACTTGCCCGTTGCTTCTGGCTCGGGGCGGCGCCGACGCTGGAGTTGTCACCGATGAGGTGGTGGAGCGATACCGCACGGCGAGGCCCGACGTCGAGGTGGTGGTCGTCCCCGACGCTCCACACGACCTGTTTCGGCCCGACCGGCTGTTCTATCCACGAGCGGTAGCGGACTTCATCACCCGCCGCTCGGTGCTCTGACCTGACGGCTCGCCCAGCGTCCTCAACCCGCGTAGGACGATCTCGGCGCGACCGCAGAGGGTCTGTCGCAACCAGGACGCACCGCGGTTCCCGGCGCCCCAACGGTTTATCGCCTCCATGGTCACTGCCGACAACATCGCGGCGGCGTCTTCCACATCGGTCTTGCTGTTCAGCTCGCCGCGGTCCTTTCCATAGCGGATGAGCGCCTCGAACGCGACACCGAGACGGGGCCTCGCGGGCGTCGCGTGGCCCAGTTGCGACCCGAAGGCGAGAGCCGCCGCTCGCAGCGCGGCAGCCTTGGGTGCGCGAGCAACCCGACGAGCCATGGAGCTCATCACCTGCGGGGTCAACGACTGCAGAGGAATGCCTTGCCGCACGCCCTTGTCGACCTCGTCGATCATGGCCTGGACAGTCGCCGAGCTCATCTCCAGAAGGAGATCTTGCTTGCTGGCGAAATGGAAGTAAAAGGTTCCCTTGCTCACCCCTGCAGCGCGAGCGATGTCAGCGGTTGTGCTCGTCTCGTACGCCTCATCGAAGTCGCCTTCGCTCCAGAGCTCAAGCGCGGCGCGAACCAACGCCCGGCGAGTCTCACGCGATCTGGCGTTGACCAGAGTCGCCCGCTGCCTGGGTGGGATGCGGGTGCGCAGAGGCTGCATTCGACGAATCCTATTCGAGAGGTTTAATCAGTGTTCAAACAGCGAGCAAGCGTAAAGGGGGTCGTGGGAGAAGCGCGTGGGCGAGCCCGACCAGGTCGAGCAGTTCGACGGCGCGCCTTCGTGCCTGGCGGGGAGAGCGCGCTGCCTCCTCCTTGGGGCTTCCCTTCATTGCATCCTCCTTCGAGTTGTCCAGTTCGCTTCACACGCCTCCAGCCAGCGGAGGTCCGCCTGCAGTCGCAGCACGATGCCTTCGAGTAGGAGCGCAGCATCCGAGCCGTCGGGCTCCTCCATCTCGGCGCGCTGCGCGTCGCGAAGCCGCCGGAGCAGTTCGCGGCGTTGAGCGTCAACGATCCCGATCGGGTCGGCCAACCCGGCCGCGGCCGAGGCGATGAGCTTGAGGTGGAACTCGGCGAGGTCGGGTTTCGGCCAGGCGACCTCGGTGAGCCACTCGCTGACGCGTTCCTGGCCGGAGGGGGTCAACGCATAGACCTTGCGCTCGCGGTCACTCGTTCCGACGCTCCCGGCGAGGGCGACGAGGCCGGCCTTCTCGAGGCGACCAAGGGTGACGTAGATCTGGCCGGCGTTCAGTGCCTCGCCGAGGGGGCCGAGCGCGTCGCTCAGCCGAGCCCGCAGCTGGTAGCCCTGGGAGGGCTCCTTGGCCAGCATCGCCAGGACCGCCTCCTGCTGCATCTCGCCTCCGATATAACGGTTACTTCAAATTATAACGGTTATATAGGGAGGGTCTAGGTCCCGTGGCGGCATACAGAAGTTGCCCGGTCAACATCGACAAACGACGAGATCCGGACGGTTCAGTTGATCCTGCGTTCCCGACCGGCCCAGTAGGGGGCGCGCAACTCACGCTTCAACACCTTCATGGCACCCGACAGCGGGAGAGGCTCGCAGCGGAACTCGATGGTCTTCGGGACCTTGTACGCGGCGATCCACTCGCGGGCGTGGGTGATGAGTTCCGTCTCGGTAGCCACATGGCCGGAGCGGAGGACGACGACGGCGTGGACCGCCTCGCCCCAGTGCTCGTCCGGGATGCCGATGACGGCGACCTGCTGGACCGCGGGATGGCTGGCCAGGGCGTTCTCCACCTCGGTCGAATAGACGTTCTCGCCGCCGGTGACGATCATGTCCTTCACCCGGTCGACAAGGAAGAGATAGCCGTCCGCGTTCAGGTAGCCGGCGTCCCCCGTGTGGTACCAGCCGTCGCGAAACGCGGTCGCCGTCGCCCGCGGCTGGCGCCAGTACTCGCGCATGATGTTGGCACCCCGTACGCAGACCTCACCGGTCTCCCCTGTCGGAAGCGTCCGCCCCAAGGGGTCCTGGATCGAGAGTTCCACCCCCATGACCGGATAGCCGGCGGACTGCAGGTAACTCTCGCCGTTGCGGTGTTCCTCAGGGCCGAGCATGGTCACGATCGAGCACGACTCGGTCATGCCGTAGCCCTGCCAGATGTTCATGTGCGGGTACATGTCGAGCAGGGTCTTCAGCATGGCCTCGGGCATGGGCGAAGCCCCGTATGCCAGGTCGTCGAGGCCGGCCAGGCGCTCGGGCCGAAAGTCGGGATGGGCCATGGTCAGCCCGATCATGGTCGGCACCATCGTCGTGATCGTGGGCCGGTACGCCTCAATGGCTTCCATGACCGCCTTCGGCTCGAAGATGGGCAGGATCACACTGTGCCCGCCCACCGCCGGTCCCCCGACCACGGCAAAGATGGACGCAGCGTGGAACATCGGCGTCTGCAGCAGATTCACCGTGTCGCGGCCGAGTTTGATAGCCATCATGATGTGATAAGCGTTCAGGATCTCGGCCCGATGGTCGTGCAGCACGCCCTTGGGCATCCCGGTGGTGCCCCCGGTGTACATGAGCACCGCGGGGTCGGACTCTTCGCCCTCGTCGGGGATGACCGGCGTACCCGTGGCTAGCAGCTCGTCGAAGGTGGCCGTGTGGGCGACGTCGCCCTCCCCTATGAGGACTACGTGCTCGAGCCCCGCCTCGTCCCTGATGGCGTCGATCACCGTGGCGAAGACCGCGTCCACGAAGCAGGTCCGCGTCTCTGAGTCGCGGAGAACGTGAACCAGCTCCTTCGGCGCGAAGCGGAGGTTGAGGGGATTGATGACGCCGCCCCCGAGGAACCCGGCGTGGTAGAGCTCCAGATACTCGGGCGAGTTGAGCGCCATGACGGCGAACCGGTCGGTGCGCTCGAGACCCAAGCCCTGCAGGCCGCCGATCAGCCGGCTAACCCGGTCGAGGTGCTCGGCATAGGTGGTGGAGAACCCGGTCGCGGCGTTGGTGGCGCATGGTCTGTCCGCGTTACGGGAGACGGCGGGCAGCAGCAGCCGGTGGTAGACGAGCTCCTTCATACGATCGGACTGGACCCGGCGCCAGACGGGCCATTGGGTGCGTCGATGGTCATGGGAACCCTTCCCCCGGTTGGACCCCCAATGTAGGCGAACCGGGGGGACCGTCGCAGCTGGCAACTTCAGGGACCAGCTTCACCCCCGCCACGGGGGATACGTAGCGGCTGTTGTTCGCGAGTGTCCTTACTCCTGCCCGGAACCACGTTTTTTTTGCTCCACAAGCCGATCGGTTACTTGAACAGAGGCATTACTGTCTCGGCGCCCCACTGCAGGCGTTCGAGGTGCTCGGTGAGACTTGTCGCCTCCGGCCCGGGGTAGGGGATCCCCGTCCAGCTGACCCCCATCTCCCGCAGCCTGCCGATCGCTTCTATCACCTCTTGGGGACTCGTGAAGCTGTCTTGGGGTTTGTCGGCGGTCAGCTCGTGATTGTCCTCGCGGATCCTGATCGGCGACGGCGGGAACCAGATATCGACCTCGCCGTTCTCGCCGTAACCGGGAAGTTGACGGAGCTGCCCGAGACGGGCGGGCAGCTCGTCGGGAGTGATGAGCCACGGCATCCATCCCGTTCCGTAGCGAGCTACCCGGCGCATGGCCGCCTGGGAGTTTCCCCCGAACCAGAGGGGCGGATACGGCTTCTGCCGCGGCTTGGGTTCGAAGTGCAGTCCCTTGAAGCTGACGAACTCGCCTTGGAAAGACGGCTCCTCCGCGGTCCACAGCTCCTGCATCGCTTTGACGTACTCGTCGGTAATCCGGCCGCGCTGGTGGAAAGGAACCCCGAGGATTTCGAACTCGTGCTCTGCGTGGCCTACACCGAAGGTGAGCGTGACCCGACCACCCGACATCACGTCGAGGGTGGCGACCGCCTTGGCCAACACTATTGGGTTGTGATACGGCAGCACGATCACACACGAGTTGACCCGGATGCTGGAGGTGGCCCCGGCGATGAAGGTCATCGCCGTAAGGGCATGCGGCCAATGTGCCCCCATCGCCCCGGCGAGGTTGTCGGGCATCACGACATGCTCGGGGATATTGATGGAGTCGTACCCGAGATCCTCCGCCGTCCGGGCAATCGTCTGGAAGTCTGCTGGCTCCATATCGATCGCCCATTGGGGCGAGAAGCCGGGAGGATAGCGGTCAAGGCCGGGCATTCCCACGGAGAAGCGCATCTCTGCCTCAGTTCCGGCCCGTGGAAATGACTGCCCTTGCTTCACGACAACCGAACATGGTCTCCCGCTTCCTCGGCAATTCAGCGCTGGTACCTTAGCGGATTGACAGTGCCCTGGGCGGCCGATCAAGGGGTCGTCGCCGAATGCCATCGGAGAGCGCGTTGCAAGAATGTTCCAATGGGGCCCGATAGGGCGCGTTTGCGGCGCTTCAAGTGGACGCCCGCCTCCATCACTCCTGCCCCTTGACCGGCGAGTGGGCGAACATTACGATCCTCGAACCTTGCCGGTGTGCACCCGTCGGAGCGGCGTCGTACGGTTGATGGACTGCGGGGGATTGCGTCTGAGAGGGGGGTTGTGCTCTTCGTCCACGAGGTCCACAAGGTTGTGGGAAAGGCTGCGGTCCGGTTCGAAGGCGCTTATCGAAACGGGTGGATGCCGACCCTGGCCGAAGGTTCCGACGCCCGGCTCGTCTGGTATTTCGACCTGGCCCACGGTAGCGGGCTCGCCTACCGCGTCGTAACGGTCACTGCGGTCAGGGATGGCGCTGCCTGGGCCAGGCTGGCCGAGCGATTGGCGAGCGGAGACCTTCAGTCGTGGGCGCGGGACCTCGACGGGCTCCAACACGAGTCGGTTGGCCGGATCATGGCGCCACTCGAGTGGTCGCCAGCGCTCGGGTCGCTGGAGGACATACCGACCGAGCCGACCGAGCACGAACCCACGATGTATATGGAGGACACCATGTGGCCGTTTCCCGGAAGAGTCCGGGACTACATTCAGGCCGCGGGAGACGTGTACCAACGGGCACTCAGCGCCGAGGGGTCACAAGTGCAGATGCACATTGAGCTTGCCCTCCAGTCGATGCCGGGAGCGGGGAGGTATCCCGAAGTCACCCTCATGCAGAAGCTGTCGAGCCTTCCCCCGTTGATCCGGCTGCTCACCCACGACATCCCTGCAGAGGTCGTTCGACCAGGATCATGGATGCACGAAGCGCTCGAGCTCCGGGATCAGTGGCAGAGCAGGCTTCTGCGAACAGCGGTTTGGTCGCCTCTCCAGTGAGGTCGTCGTGACGAACCAGAAGACGAAGGACAATGGCCTCCTCCGGCGCCTCACGCATCGCCCCAAACCCCAGGGGGTCAACTGACAGATGCTGTTCATGCACGAGACCCACAAAGTGATCGGCCGGCACGCCTCGGCCTTCGAGGACCTCTACCGGGAAGAGTGGGTGGACGCCCTGGCGAAGAGCAGCGACTCCCGGCTGGTGTGGTACCTGAACCATGCCATGGGCAGCGGTCCGGCCTACCAGGTCGTGACCATCACCGCACTCGCTGACGGAGCGGCATGGGAGGCCCTGGTACACCGGATGCTGCTCGGCGATTTGAGCGACCTGACCTCGCGGCTCGACGCCGAACGCTACGAGGTCACGGGGAAGCTGCTCACCCCCGTCTACTGGTCGGCGATGCAGGAGCTCGACCTTGCCGAGGTACCCACGGACGGCCGTGAGCACGAACTATCGGTCTACATGCAGGACACCGGCTGGCCCGACGCGCCCCTCGACGACTACATCGAACTGTGGAACCACGACTACTGGAATTTCATGCGCCAGATCCCGCCGGAGAGGAAGCTCCTCGACATCGTGGCCTGCTTCCAGGTGGCGCACGGCTCAGGCGTCCGACCCGAGGCAATCCTCATGCAGAAGATCATGAACTTCTCGACCTTGGGACACTTGCTCACCAGCGTGGAGGAGCACGACCCCATGACGTGGCCGGGTACCTACATGACAAAGGGCCTGGACCTGCGAGACCAGTGGGAAAGCAAGCTGCTGCGCACCAGCAGCTGGTCGCCGCTCTGGTAGTCGGCACGGGCCAGTGTGCGACGAACGACCGTATGGCCTGGTTGACGCGGTACCGGTCACGTTCGTCGCGATCGGCTCGCACCTAAGCATCCCCTTAGGTCGGTGTTGACAATCGGTCCGGAACGGATCAGATTTCGTGGTGGCCAGCCAAAGTAGGGGGTTTGTATGCAGGTTCCCGCCCCGTTCGACTACGAACGTGCTACCAGCGTTGAACACGCCATAGGGCTGCTCGAACGGCTGGGAGATTCGGCCCGGATCGTCGCCGGCGGACACAGCCTGCTCCCGATGATGAAACTCCGATTGGCCAATTTCGAGTACCTGATCGACATAAACGATCTCCACTCCGAGCTGGGGTACATAAGGGCCGATGGGAACGAAATCCGAGTTGGCGCCATGACGCGCCACCGCGAGCTGCTCGAGTCCGACCTGCTCGTCGAGGCCTTTCCGATCTTCCGGGATGCAGAGAGGGTCATCGCTGATCCGGTCGTGCGCAATCGCGGGACGCTCGGCGGATCACTCTGCCAGGCCGATCCGTCCGAGGACCTTTCGGCTGTGTGCACCACGCTCGACGCCAGCTGCGTGATCCGGGGGAGCAAAGGGAGTCGCGTGGTGTCGATGGTGGACTTCTATCACGGGCCCTACGAGACCGCGGTTGGGGCAGCGGAGTTGCTGATAGAGATACGCCTCCCCCTACGACCGGGGGGCTCCAGTGCCTATGAGAAGGTCGAACGAAGAGCGGGAGACTGGGCCGTGGTCTCTAGTGGCGCAGCCGTGTGGATGCGCGACGGCGTCATAGGCGACGCCCGTGTCGGCCTGGCGGCGGTGGGGCCGAACACGGCGGGGATCCCGGCCATTTCCGAGGCCCTCCGGGGCAAGGCTCCCTCGGCGGAGCTGTACGCGCAGGCTGGGGCGATCGCTGCGGAGAACTGCAATCCAACTTCGGACATGCGGGGGAGCGTCGAGTACAAACGGCATTTGGCCAACCAGTTGACGCAGCGAGCCCTGCGACGCTCCGTCGCCCGTATCAATGGACAGGGGGCTTGAAGTGCAAGTATCGATGACGGTCAACGGCGAGGAGGTCAGTGAGGAGATTGAGGGCCGCCTGCTCTTGGTCCATTTTCTTCGTGATCAGCTCGGCTTGACGGGCACTCACTGGGGGTGCGACACGAGCAATTGCGGGACGTGCGTGGTGTGGATGGACGGTGAGCCGGTCAAGTCGTGCACCGTGCTGGCCGCAATGGCGGGAGGCAGAGAGGTGCGCACCGTCGAGGGCCTCGAGCAGGACGGCGAACTCGACCCGGTCCAGCAGGGGTTCATGGAGTGCCACGGGCTGCAGTGCGGCTTCTGCACGCCGGGCATGATGATGACGGCACGTGCGTTGCTTGACCGCAATCCGGACCCTTCCGAAGAAGAGATCAGAGAGGCCATTTCGGGGCAGATCTGCCGCTGCACCGGCTACGCCACCATTGTTCGTTCCATCCGCTGGGCCGCCGTCCACGAATCAGCGGTCACTATCGGGAGCGGGTCATGACCACCACCGCCGAACGTCTCACCGAGTTCGTCGACAACGACCAGAATCCTGTCGGCTATGGCCGCATGTTGCGCAAGGAGGATCCGCGCTTCATCCGGGGCATGGGTCACTACTGCGACGATATTCAGCTTCCGGGCATGTTGCACATGGCCATACTGCGTTCACCCGTGGCGCACGCGCGCCTTGTCAGCGTGGATACCAGCGCGGCGGAAGCGCATCCCAAGGTGAAGGCGGTCGTGACGGGCGCCACCCTGGCGGAGAAGGGTCTGGCCTGGATGCCTACCCTGTCCAACGACGTGCAGGCGGTGCTGGCCACCGACAAGGTCCGCTTCCAGGGCCAAGAAGTGGCCTTCGTGGTCGCCGAGGACCGCTACTCGGCCCGGGACGCGTTGGAGCTGATTGAGGTCGAGTATGACGTCCTCGACCCGGTCATCGACGCTCGCAGGGCACTCGACCAGGGGATGCCGGTTATCCGTGACGACCTGGAAGGAAAGGCCGACAACCACTGCTTCGACTGGGAGACCGGCGATGAGGCCGCCACCAACGCCGTCTTCGCATCGGCCGACGTTGTGGTGAGCCAGGACATCGTCTACCCGCGGGTGCACCCGGCGCCGATGGAGACGTGCGGCTGCGTGGCCGACTACGAGCGGGTCGCCGGCAAGCTGACGCTTTGGACCACCTCCCAAGCCCCTCACGCCCACCGTACGGTGTACGCGCTGGTGTCGGGCCTACCGGAACACAAGATCCGGGTGATCTCGCCGGACATCGGCGGTGGTTTTGGCAACAAGGTCCCGATCTATCCGGGCTACGTCTGCGCCATCGTGGCATCGCTGGTCCTGGGCAAGCCGGTCAAGTGGATGGAGGATCGCTCGGAGAACCTCATCAGTACGGGGTTCGCCCGTGACTACATCATGCGGGGAGAGATCGCGGCCACCAAGGAGGGAAAGATCCTCGCCATTCGCACCAATGTGCTCGCCGATCATGGCGCGTTCAATGGTACGGCGGCTCCGGTGAAGTACCCGGCCGGGTTCTTCGGTGTGTTCACCGGCAGCTACGACCTTGAGGCGGCGTACTGCAAGATGACCGCCGTCTACACGAACAAGGCGCCGGGCGGGGTGGCCTACGCCTGCTCCTTCCGCATCACCGAAGCGGTCTATCTCGTGGAGCGCATCGTCGACTGTTTGGCGCACCAACTCGAGATGGATCCGGTTGAGCTGCGACTGAGGAACTTCATCAAACCGGAGCAGTTCCCCTACACGACGAAGACCGGTTGGGTCTACGACTCGGGCGAGTACGAGACGGCCATGCGCTTGGCCATGGAAATGGCGGGCTACGAGGAGCTACGAGCCGAGCAGGCCGAGAAGCGTGCCCGTGGCGAGCTCATGGGTATCGGCGTCGCCTTCTTCACCGAAGCGGTCGGCGCTGGTCCTCGCAAGGATATGGACATTCTGGGACTCGGGATGGCCGACGGGTGTGAGCTGCGCATCCATCCCACCGGAAAGGCCGTCGTGAGGCTGTCGGTCATGTCACAGGGACAGGGTCACGAGACCACGTTCGCGCAGATCGTGGCCGAAGAGATCGGCATTCCACCGGGTGACATCCAGGTGGTGAACGGCGACACCGATCAAACCCCGTTCGGCCTGGGCACCTACGGGAGCCGTTCCACCCCCGTATCCGGGGCCGCGGCCGCGTTGGTGGCCCGCAAGGTGAGAGACAAGGCGCAGATCATTGCCTCGGGGATGCTCGAGGTCTCGGTGGCAGACCTCGAGTGGCAGAAGGGATCGTTCCACGTGAAGGGCGATCCCACGAAGACCGTCACCATCCAAGAGATCGCCATGAAGGCCCACGGTGCCGGTGACCTGCCCGAGGGTATTGAGGGTGGGCTGGAGGCGCAGATCTGCTACAACCCCGAGAACCTCACCTATCCGTTCGGGGCCTATATCTGCGTTGTCGATGTCGACCCGGGTACGGCGCAGGTCAAGGTCCGTCGGTTCATTGCCGTCGATGATTGCGGCACACGCATCAACCCGATGATCATTGAGGGCCAAGTCCACGGCGGACTCACCGATGGTGTGGGTATGGCGCTTATGGAGATGATCGCCTTTGACGAAGACGGTAACTGTCTCGGGGCGTCGTTGATGGACTATCTCATCCCGACTGCGCTCGAAGTGCCAAGTTGGGAGACAGGGCACACCGTGACTCCTTCGCCCCATCACCCGATCGGGGCCAAGGGGATCGGGGAGTCGGCCACTGTGGGCTCGCCTCCGGCGATCGTGAACGCCGTCGTCGACGCGCTCAAGCCCTTCGGTATTCGGCACGCCGACATGCCCCTCACGCCCTCCCGTGTGTGGGATGCCATGCAGGGGCACCCGACGCCTTCTGTCTGAATCGGAGGTCGGATGGCGCACCGGATGACCGCTCGGGCGACCGAGTTGCTCGCCGAGCGAGTGCCGTTTGTCCATGCCACCGTGGTCCGGGCTCAATCACCTACATCGGCCCGAGTGGGTGACGACGCCATCATCCTGGCCGACGGGTCGATTGAGGGGTTTGTCGGCGGCCAGTGTGCCGAGGAGTCGATACGGGTCGCCGCACTCGGCGTCCTCGCCGAGGGCGAGTCACTGCTGTTACGGGTGCTGCCCGATGTGGACAGGGGGTTTCCCGACCTACCCGGTGCGAAGGTCGTGGTCAACCCCTGTCTCTCGGGTGGTGCGCTCGAGGTCTTCTTGGAGGCAAATTTGCCGTCACCGCTGCTGTACGTCGTGGGAGAAACGCCCATCTCCGACGCAGTGGCTGCCCAGGCCGAATCGCTCGGGTTCGCCTTCGCCGCCGTGCGTACGCTGGAAGGGCGCCGGCCCGAGGGCGCAGTGGCGGTCATCATCGCCAGCCATGGTAGCGACGAGTCCGAGTCCATAAGGGCGGCATTGGACGCGGACGTCCGCTTCATCGGACTCGTGGCCAGCCATCGGCGCGGCGATGCACTACTCGATGCCATGGACCTGACCAAAGAGGAAAGGAACCGGGTGCACTCGCCGGTAGGTCTCGACATAGGCGCTCGCACGGCGGCCGAGGTTGCGCTGTCGATCATGGCCGGTGTGGTGCGAGCAATGCGGATTGAAGGTCTAGTGGCACCCGGCACTCAAGAACCGCAACCGTCCTCGCAGGTCATAGACCCCGTGTGCGGGATGACCATCATCGTCGGCCCTGATACGCCACACCGCACCGTCGACGGGGCTGAGCAATGGTTCTGCAGCACAGCCTGTCGGGACCTCTGAGCGGAGCGGGTACGGTGCTGAGGTGTTCGTGACCGGCCTGGTACTCGCCGCGGGCGTGTCGCGTCGGCTGGGTGAGCCTAAGCAGCTCTTGCCCTACAGGGGCACGACGGTCCTCGGCGCCACTCTCGACATGGCCAGGACCTGTGGCTTCGGCCAGCTTCTGGTGACGGTAGGCGGTGCGGGGGCGGAAGTGCGAGGCGGCATTGACTTCGGGGACTGCAAAGTGGTCGTAAATGACCAGTTCACCTCCGGTTGTTCCTCCTCAATCAGTGCGGCCATCGACGTCGTCGATCATCGGGCCGATGGGATCGTCCTTCTGCTGGGGGACCAGCCCGATGTCACGAGCAATACCGTGAAGATGTTGATTGAGGACGCGGGAGGGTCGCCTCTGGGGGCGTGCCACTATCGCGATGGAGTGGGCCATCCGTTTTGGCTCGGACGTGATGTGTTTCAAGATCTGCTCGCTCTCCATGGCGACAGGGGGGTGTGGAGACTGCTGGAATCTGGCCGATACCCCGTGCGTGAGGTGGAGATTGCCGGCACGATCCCGCTCGATGTAGATACCTGGGCGGACTACCAGGCGTTGCTCATCCACGGGGGCGGGGGGGCGAACCCATGACCGAGCGTTGCGCGACCGCTGATGCCCTCCGTCAACAGCTCGACGCGGTCGACTACCTGGTCGACGAGGGCCTTGCCACCGCGCTCCACCTGGCCCTGGCGTTGGGCCTGCCACTGTTGCTGGAGGGTGAGCCCGGTGTGGGCAAGACGGCGGCAGCGAGCGCCTTGGCCCGTGCTCTCGACGCCCCCCTGATCCGCCTGCAGTGCTACGAAGGCTTGACGGCTAGCGAGGCACTGTACGAGTGGAACTACCAGCGTCAGCTGCTGGCCATCCGACTGGCTGAGTCGCGGGACGAGAAGTTGCGCGACGCTGACCTCTTCACCGAGGAGTTCCTTCAGGAACGACCGATTCTGCGGTGTATTCGCTACCAGGGACCGGTGGTCCCGGTCCTCCTCATCGATGAGATCGACCGCGCCGACGACGAGTTCGAGGCTCTGCTCTTCGAGTTCCTGGGGGAAGCATCGATCACCATCCCCGAGCTCGGCACATATAGCGCAGAGCGGCGGCCCATGGTCGTCCTGACCTCGAATCGCAGCCGCGAGTTGCACGACGCCCTTCGGCGTCGGTGTCTGTACCACTGGATCGACTTCCCGGACCCGGTGCGAGCGGCCGAGATCTTGCGCCGAACCGTTCCTGCGGCCAACGAGGGACTCATCCTCACGTCCACGGAGTTCGTCGGTCGCATTCGCGGCCTCGACCTCGACAAGCCTCCCGGCATGGCCGAGACCATCAATTGGGTGTCCGCCCTCACGGTGCTCGGCGCGTCCGAGCTGGCCCGGACCGACATCATGCTCACATTGGGGGCGATCATCAAGACCCCTGACGATCGGGACGCCGTGGCAGCAGAGCTCAATGCCCTCGGCTATGGGTGATCGACCGTCGTCATCCACACTGCTTGTGGGGGTGGATCGCGCCGCATTCGCCGTGTCCCTTGCGGTGCGGCTGCAGGAGGCCGGCGTCGCGGTCGGTTTCACCGGCATGGGTGCCCTGGCTCGCGCCATGGAGATCGTGCCTCCAGACTCGCAGCCGGCGTTGTACTGGGCGGCCCGCGTCTGTCTCGTGCAACGGCAGGCCGACCTCGCCTCGTTTGACGCGGTGTTCGCGGCGATATTCGGCGAGATTGGCTCAGACATAGACCAGCATCCTCGACTCCGCCCGCTCCCGCCACGAGGGGACGAGGACGTGCTGACCCCCACGTCGGGTAGGCCATTCTCCGAAGAGGACGGAGGTGGACTGCCATGGGCGACTCTTCCACGAGTGACGTCAACGCCGGGAGAAGACCCGGGTGGCCTCACCCTCCCCGAGCGGCTGCCCAGCAACTTCGAGGCCCTGGTGGACACGCCGTTCGATGAGCTCGATCCGGCAAATCTGGCGCTCCTGAGCGGTTGGCTCCAGTTAGCCCTGGCGAACTGGCCTACACGGCGAACACGACGCCAGTCGCGCCACCCTGCAGGACACACCATGGCCCTGCGGCCCACCATGGCCCGGGCCCGGCGAACAGGTTGGGAACCGATTGAGTTGGTGAGGACCCGATCAGTGCACAAAAGGCGTCGTTTGGTGATGCTCTGCGACGTGAGTCAATCGATGCAGAGCTACGCCGCTGCGTATCTCCAATTGATGCGTGCCGTGACACTCACTGCGGACGCCGAGGTGTTCGCGTTCGCAACGACATTGACACGGCTCACCTCCGTAATGGCCCACAAGGCGCCCGACGTTGCGATCCAACAGGCAACTGAGCAGGTGGCCGACCGCTTCGGAGGGACACGCATCGCCTCCAACATCCGGGCGCTCATTGCGGGGCGGCACGGGGGGGCGGTTCGAGGTGCCATCGTCATCATCGCTTCAGACGGTTGGGACAGCGAGGAGCCGCAGGAGCTGGCCAAGGTCATGGCGAGGTTGCACCGTATGGCGTATCGGGTGATCTGGTTGAACCCGAGGGCGGCGGCACCCGGCTTCGCTCCGCTTGTTGGAGCCATGGCCGCCGCCCTGCCGCACTGCGACGACCTGCTCCCGGCTCACAACGTTCGGTCCCTGGCCGACGTGGTGAGCGCCATCGTACGCGCCGGCCGGTCGGACGTCGTCAGCTCCAGAGGGTGACGTAGACCGAGGGGCGGAAATGGCCGATGTTGATGCCCGAGCCGCGCAACATGGCACGGGTGGCACGTGGGGTGGAGATGAATCGGGTCAGCTCTGCCGCGGCGGGAAGGAGGGCGTGGTCGGGCAGCGTCATCGTACTCCACACCCCCTCTCCGATCACACCTGGCCCCGAGAGTTGGACGAGGCGTCCGTTGGAAATGTCGTCGGCCACGGCGAACGACAACGCCAGGCTGACTCCCTTGTTATGGGTGGTCTCTTCAAGGGCGGCAGCGTGGCTTTGAAAGATCCTTTGGTTTTCCTCCGGTACGTCGTAACGGCGCAACATGCCTCGTACGACCGCGTCGTCTCCGGCTGCCGAGGGACCCAGGAGCCAGGTTTGGTCTCGCAGTTGCGTCGGTCGCGACTGGACGCGCGCCAATGGATGTCGGGGCCCGGACACGACGACAATGTGGTAGTTCAAGAACGGCTTGCGAGTCATGGTGTCGGGCAACAGGGCGGGCTTTGGCCCGATGGCCACGTCAACCGCGCGTGTGGACAGGAGCACCTCGAACTCGCGGGTGTTGTGGACGCTCAACTCGACGTCGAGATCATCGGCCCGACTGACAAAGAGCTCTATGAGACCTGGGGCGGCATACTCGGCGAACAGGCTCGAGGCGGCCACCCGCATCAGTCGTTTGCCATCACCCGCTTGGCCCACCTCGCGAATGGTGCGCTCTTGTAGCCCGAGCATCTCGCCGGCCCGACTGGCTAGCCGCAACCCACCAGGGGTGAAGGCCAGACCATTGCCGGTGCGGGTGAACAACTGGTCCTTGAGCTCCTTCCGCAAGTGGCCAACGTGAAGCGACACCGCTGCCTCGGTCACACCGAGCTCGACGGCCGCCGCCTTCACCGAGCCCAGGCGCACCACTGCCGAGAAGGCGCGGAGCTGGGTCGGCGTCATGGCCTCAAGTTATCGGGCACCACGAAATCTGCAGGGCCCCGAGATCTCTGACGGCAAGACGCTTCGAAAGGGCCTGGTCAGGACGTCGCCGAACGGCGTCGCACTTGCCCGAGCGAGCTCGGCGATCTCGCTAACCACGCTCTCGCGGCCCACCAACGAACTCAGCTGCTGGGGGAGGTTCCCCATGAAGTAGTCGACGCTGCGCAGCACGGGGAACTCCGTCGGCAGCCCGTCGGTAACCACCTGGTACACCGACATCCGTCCGCGCAGGCTGCGGAGTCGGGGTTTCCCCCCACAGATGCTTCGAGTCCACAATGTCGGTGAAAAGAAACGTGACCGATGCAGTGCTCTCCGCGACGAGCGCCCAGATCGGTCGGGACTGTTTGCCCTCCGGGTGCGAGAGCGAGGTCGAGCGCACCTACGCCGCCGCCTCGTGCGTGCGCCCCAGGGAGGTCGCCCGGGACACCGTCACTCGTACGCGGTGATCTCCAGATCCTGGCGGAAGTGGTGGAACGGCGAGCCCGGACGGTAGTCCTCGGGGACGTCGTCGATGCTGTCGTACACGGCGACGTCAAAGACGTTGGACGAACGGATGTCCTCCTCGACGGCGACCCCGCACAGTCGCATTTCGGTGGCCGTGTCGAAGCAGTGGATCAGCAGCACGACCTCGTCGCGCAGCTCCTCGTAGCGCTGGCGGGAGATGCGGCCGAGCAACGTGTACTCGGTGCCGTCGGGCGAGGCGCCGACGCGGCGGCCGATCATGGCGTGGTGCCGCCCGTCGTCAATGCAGTAGAGGGTGTAGTCGTCGGCCTCGAGGCACTCGCGGATCCGGTCGTGGCGCTGGTGGGCCGGCAGGAGGTGCCACTGGGTGTGCCGGCGGTCCTTCATGGCCCACAGCGGGCCGGGAGGGATGGTGTGCTCGGGCTCGTCCTCTTCGAGCGGGGTCGACACGTCGTGGCCGACCAGGGGTTCCGGAGGGATGGCCAGGCCGGATTGGGTGATGATGTCGCCCGGCTTGGGTACGCCGGACGAGACCGGCACGGCCTCTCCCCACTCGTGTGCCTGCTCACCCTGCTGCCCGTCACCCTGGCCCGTCATCGGTGCCCTCCCGTGGTCCGCCGCTCGGTGCTCGGCTCGGTCCTGGACCCTACCGGCTGGCGGCCGGGCCGGGTGCGACGCCGAGCCGGCTGGTGTCGGGTCAGGCCCGTCGTCTACTCGGAGTGAAGTACCGACTCGAGGGTGGGCGAGCAGCCCCAACCGCTCAGCGCCCGTTTGGTGCAGCTGCGGCGCGCTCCAGGGGGGTGGCATCGTAGGTGACCCCGATGTCTCCCCCGACGTCGTGGCGCTTGAGCTCGGGAAGCACGTCTGTCGCGAACACCTCGAAGTTGGCCTCGGCCTCGTCGTGCGGCATGCCTCCGAAGGTCACGTCGATGACCATGCCCCCGGCGTCGCAGCGCTTGACGTAGTCCAGCAGCTTCTCCGTCACCTGGTCAGGTGTGCCCCACACTTGCAGGTCGGCGAGGAACCCGTTGAAGCGTTCGAGCCCGTGTTTGGCGATGTTCGCGGCCAGGGCGCCGTAGTACTCGTAGCCGGGGATATCGGCGAAGCCCGGGTTGTCGAACTCGTAGCACTCGACGGTCGAGCGGGCCCAGCGCTGCAGGTAGACCTCCCGCATTCGCCGAGCCTGTTTCGGGTCGTTGCTCACGCCGACGACGAGGACCAAAATCGGCTTGGGCGCCTCGAAACCGTTGAGCTCCACGTAGCGCTCACGGTATTGGTCAAGCTCCGCGATGGCCGTGTCCCACGGCTTTTGCGCGATCACCAGGATACCGACCCCCAGGCGGGCCATGAGCTCCATCGATGCCGGCGATACCGCGGCCGCGAAGGTGCGACCCTTGAAGCTGCCCATGGGGCGGGGCCGGACCTCCGCGCGGGGCTGCTTGTAGTACTCGCCGTCGGATTCGATGTAGCCCGTTTCGAGCGCCTCCAGGATCGCCTTGGAATACTCGGCGAAGCGTTGGCGTGACTCTCCCATTTCCAGCCGGAAGGCGTCGAACTCCATCCGGCCCAGCCCCCGGCCGAGACCGGCGATAGCCCGCCCGCCCGAGAGGTGGTCGAGCACGGAGTAGCTTTCGGCCACCCGGATGGGGTCGTGCCAGGGAAGGACCGTCACCATCTGGCCGAGCTTGATCCGTTTTGTCTGGCTGGCGAGCCACGACAACACCATCGGCGTCTGGGCGGTGAGCTGGTAGTCCTGGAAGTGGTGCTCGGAGAACCAGACCGAGTCGAAGCCGGACTCTTCGGCGCGGACGGCGAGACCCAACTCCCGACGGTACACCTCGGCGTCGCTGGCGCCGTCGAGACTTTGCATGGTGAGACCCAATCCAATGTGCATGAGTACTTACTTATCACATTCAGAATGATAAGTAAATACCTACTCACTAAATTGCCACGCTCTGTACCTGACCTCCGGATCAGGCCGTTCCTACTGCGAGTTCGTCATGGTCGCCGAAGCCAGGCCGAACTGCACAACGAGGTTCGCCGCCGTCAGCGGCTTCAACACCGCTCGGACGGCGAGGTGCGCCGGGTGCGTGTCGTAGGCGCGCCCACCCCTCCGTGTCGTCGAAGTCGGCCATCACCGCATAGTCGCCTCTTGACGGCGACAGTCCGATGTCGGGGCCATGATTGAAGGCCCTGATGCTCGGGGCCGAAGAACCCAATGTGTCGAGAAGCTGCCCTATCTCCCGGAGTTCACCGGGCTCCAGCTCACGAGACCATTTCAGCAAGACGACGTGCCGAAGCATCGTTCCCCCCGGACTCTCTTGACTACCGGTTGGACCCACGGAGGCTGCACCTCCTGCGCCACACCCGTGGACCCGTGAGCCCGTGAGGAAGATGTCGACGAGGGGTGCGGACCGGTCGTCAGCTCACCTTCTCCACTTCTCGCCAGGACTCTCCGGCGTCGAGCACCGCGTCGAACGGCTGCGGGATGCGGACGCCCCCCGGAGTCAGCGCGCTGCCGGGCGGAAGCCGGCGGGACTCGTAGGCGGCGATCGTGTCGAGGATAAGGCGGCGAGTGTGGGCGACCGCGACGTCGCTCGAGGACAGATTCTCCTTGGTTCGATCGATGATCGGGCCCATGCTCACTTGGACGACGGCGTCCTCTTCAATGGCGCTTCGGGCGAGGCCGCTCCAATGCCCGTTCCTCATCAGCTCACGGTCCTGGCCCCAGCGGTTCGAGCGGTCACCCCGTAACGAAGCGAAGTTGTGCGGATCGGGCAGGGCACCGTCCAGCGCACCGCTGACCTCGCGCAGCGAGAGCGGTGTCTCACCGTAGTTGCCGAAGAACACCAGATGGTGGGTGTCGTCGACGGGGGCGAAGCAGAAGGTGTGGATGGCGCTGCCATAGCCGTTGGGCACCACGATCACAAACGGGAAGAAGTAGTGGCCTACCCGCACGTAGGTGCGGTCATCCCCCGCCCGCCGAAGTGACGCCTGCCTCATGCCGAACGGGGACTCCTCTGTCTCGTAGAGGGGGGTCGCAGCAATGGTGGCCTCGACGCCTCGTGTGTCCGAATCGCTCTTCCTCCTGAGGGTCTCCTCAATCACGGAACGGTGCAGGATCGGTGCGTGGACCGAATCCATCCCGCCCTCGAGCCCCTGCAGCCAGTTCGCGGGCACGATGGAAACGGTCATGACCATCTTGAGGCCGTATTCATCGTTGAAGGGCAGGTCGGGGAAGGCCGGCTCGTCGGCGGCGCCGAGCCACACCCAGGCGATCCCGCCCGCCTCGTGCACCGGGAAGTGGGCGACCCGCACGCTGGCGGCGAACTGCTCGGGCCGCTGGACCTGGGTGGGCGCCTCGGCCACGCAGCCCGACACGTCGATCTTCCACCCGTGATAGATGCACCGCACGCCGTTGCCCTCTATGCGCCCCAGGGCCAACGAGGCGCGCCGGTGGGGGCAGAGCTCGTCGAAGAAGCCGATCTGGCCGTTCTCGGCCCGGAAGGCGATGTAGTTCTCGCCGAACAGGCGCACCGGCGTCGGGGCGTCTCCCGCCGCCAGGTTCTCCGAGAGGGCGAAGGGGATCCAGTAGTTCTCCCGCATCAGCCGGCCCATGGGAGCATCACCCTCCACCCGGGTCATCAGCTCGTTCTCTTCCAGGCTAACCATGGCCTCTCCTCATTTTGTTCAAGGGCGCCCACGCATCGTGTCGTGCTGCGCAGGTGATTCTAAGCCCCCGTGAAGGAGTCGCCGAGCAGTCGCTCAATCTCACTCGTTCCTCAAACCTTTGGCCGCGCCAATGCAAGCGGGTCCGGCACGCTGGACCGGCGAGAGGTCGTGGGCCCAGAATAGCGGCTCGCACACCCACGACCGGAAGTGCGGACAGGGAGGGCTTTATGCAGATCTCGTTTGACGGACAGGTCGTCGTGGTCACCGGAGCGGGTGGGGCACTCGGACGCTCCTACGCACTCGAATTTGCTCGACGCGGAGCGGCGGTTGTCGTGAATGACGTCGGCGGGTTGGGGAGCCCCGAGGGTCCGGCTTCCGACGCGGTCGTGGCCGAGATCGAAGCCGCCGGAGGGAAGGCGGTGGCGTCCTATGACTCGGTGGCGACACCGGAGGGCGGCCGCGCCATCATAGACAGAGCGCTGGAGCAGTTCGGCACCGTGGACGCCGTGATCCACAACGCAGGTGTTTGGCGGCACGTCTTCTACCAGGACATGACGCCCGACAAGCTCGACCCGGTGCTCGATGTCCACCTTCGCGGTGCCTTCTTTGTGACCCAGCCCGCGTGGTCGATCATGAAGCAGAAGGGCTATGGGAGGATCGTTCTGACGAGCTCGGGTGCAGGAGCATTCGGTCGTGAGTCGGGGACCAACTACGTCGCGGCCAAGGCCGGCATTCTCGGATTGGGCCGGGCGCTCGCGCTGGAGGGCACTCGACACGGCATATTGACCAACTGCATACTGCCGATCGCCCCGTTCGGCCGGCGGAGACCGGTGCCTGCTGCGATCACCGAGCAGCTCGGGAAGTCGGGGTTGCCGGCGAACGCAGGGCCCGAGCTCGTTTCGCCATTGGTGGCGTACCTGGCCAGTGCCGCGTGCACAGTGAGCGGCGAGGCCTTCTCTGCCGGAGGCGGTCGGTACGCTCGCGTCTTCATCGGGGTCGCCAGCGGCTGGCTCAGTCCGGGAACTGCGGCTGCCAGCGCGGAGGACATCGCCGCGCACCTCGACGACATGGAGGACCTGAGCGACTTTGCGGTCCCTGGTTCGGTGTGGGAGGAGCTGAGCGACATCGGACGGGCCCACGCGAGGCGGGACGGTCTCCAGGGGCGTGCCGACGCGTGACGCAGCATCCGTGCAGCAGGCTCGAGCGGATCGGTTGGCGGTCACCCGGGGCCAACCGAGCGGATCGCGTCAACCCGTCAGCGAGGTCAACCAGGTCCCGACCAACGCATTGAACTCGGCCGGCCGCTCCTGGTGGAGCCAGTGCCCGGCGCCTTCCCAGCCGATCGAGTGCGACTCGCCGTTCGTGAAGAGCGCCGTCTCGATCCCGACACGTAAAGGGTCGGCGTAGAAGCTCAGGACCGGGCATGCGCGACGCGCCAGGTAGGGCGCACTATTGGATTCGAGAGCGAGCCCCTTGACCTGGCTCACGAAGGCCTGCCGCAGGACGTGGGGTGGGACGCCCGCCACCCGCCGCAGCTGCCAGGTGCGCAGGGCGGGCGCCCAGGCCGCCGACTCGAAGCCACCCAGGATCTGTTGCACCAGCGGAACGGGATCCGCGGTGTCGAGGGCGGCGATGACCGGCTCGACGTCTTGCGCGGTCTCGTCGGGCAGGAGGTAGGCGGGATCGACGCACACGAGGCCGTCCACGCGCTCCGGATGCTCAACGGCCAGAGCGCTCACGACGACGCCGCCCATGGAGTGACCGAACGCCACGACCCGCTCCACCTTCAGCGTATCGAGCAACCCAGCGAGGTCCGAGGCGAAGTCGAGCGCCCCGTAGCCGTGCTCGGGCGCGCTCGACCTGCCGTGACCGCGGAGGTCGACGGCGATGACTCGGTGGCTCTCCACGAAGTATGGCAACTGCCAGCTCCAGTCGTGTGAATCGCAGGTGTAGCCGTGGACGAAGAGCAACACCGGATGGCCGTCCCCTTCGTCGGTGAAGAACAGTCGCACGTCTCCAATATCAGCGAATGCCATGGCGCTCCTAGTCGAGTTCGAAGCCGGCGTAGCCGGCGATTGCCGCCTCCTCGCACTGCCGGCGATACTCGGGGATACCGCCGGCGTAGGACATGAAGGTGCGCCTCTTGCCCGGGACGTTCGAGCCGATCCACCACGAGTTGCATGTGGGGTGGAGGACGACGCTGCCTTCGACGAGCGAGCTCATGTGGTCAACCCACGCCGCTTGCGCATCGGGTCGTGGCTCAATCGTGCGGTACGCGCTCTCGCGCATGTGGGCGATGCAGTCACCGATCCAATCGATCTGCAGTTCGAGCGAGCTCACGACGTTGGCCAGTGCGCCCGGACTTCCCGGCCCGGCGACCATGAAAAGGTTGGGAAAGCCGGCGACCTGAAGCCCGAGGTACGAACCGGGCCCATCCTTCGTCCAGACGTCGCGCAGGAGATCTCCACCCCGGCCGCGAACGTCGATCCGGGTGAGGGCGCCTGTCATGGCGTCGAATCCGGTGGCGTAGAAGATGACGTCGACCTCGAAGAATCCCTGGGCCGTCTTGATCCCCGTCGACGTGATCTCCTCGATCGCCCCCTGTTGCAGGTCGACCAGCGTCACGTTGTCGCGGTTGAACGCCTCGAAGTAGCCGTCGTCGATGATCGGTCGCTTGCAGCCGAACGGGTATGCGGGCACGAGTGATGCCGCCGTTTCGGGGTCCTTGACGATCCGTGCGATCGCTTCGCCGTAGAGCTTGCGGGCGAGCTCGCTCGCCTCCATGTCCGAGGTGACGTCCGACCAGAAGAGGGCGCCGGCGACGCCGAGCTCATCGATCGCCCGAAGTTGCTCCTCGCGAGTGGCCGACTTGAGCGGCGGTCGCATCGGCGCCTTGGACATCACGGTGAAGGCGCTCGTCCTGGCCGCCCCCGCCATGGCCGCCCGCTGGGCCGCTCGTATCTCGGGGTACTGCGCCTTCAGGGCCTCGAGCTCACCATCTTCGAACGGTCGATTTGTCGTGGGGAAGGTGTAGGCCGCCGAGCGCTGGAGCACGTAGAGGTGGTCCGCCTGGCGTGCCAGCACCGGCGTGGCCTGGACACCGGTCGAACCGGTCCCGATGAGGGCGACGCGTCGCCCGCTGAAGTCGACACCCTCTCGCGGGTAGCGGCTGCTGAGCACCGAGACGCCCCCGAACGCGTCCATCCCGGGGATGACCGGGTCGACCGGGACCGAAAGCAGCCCGGTGGCGGCGACGATGAACGGCGCACGGAGGTGCTCGTCCCGATCCGTCTCGACCACCCAGGTGGCGTCGCTCTCCTCGAAGGTCAGTGCGGTCACACGGGTGTTGAACTCGATGTCGCGCCGGAGGTCGAGTCGGTCGGCGACGAAGTTCAGGTATGCCTCAATCTCGGGTTGCCCGGGCATGGAGTCCGTCCACGTCCACTCCTGCTGGATCTCTTCGAAGCTGTAGGAGTACTCGATGCTCTCGATGTCACAGCGAGCGCCGGGGTAGCGGTTCCAGAGCCACGTCCCCCCCACGCCGTCGCCCAGCTCGATTGCCCGGGTGCGCAGCCCGAGCTTTCGCAGTTTGTGCAGCGCGTAGAGTCCCGAGAATCCGGCGCCCACGATCACAGCGTCAAACGCGTCTTCCATCGTCCCCCAGTTCACGTCGCCCAGTTGAATTTACGCCACGTTAGGCGTTGGCCGGGTCCCTGTCCGCTACATAGCGGGGAGCTGACCGCGGTGCGTCCCGAGGCGTCCTGCGCCAGGGGAGGATCGATCAGCCCCCGGCGATCTTGTCCAGCGGGTAGGAGCGCTCGAGCATCCCGTAGGTCTCCTCGCCGTCCCAGCGGTAGCGGACGCCGGCCTGCTGAAGGGGCGGGAAGTTGACCTCCTTGGTCATGGCCTGGACGGCCCATGTCGGGTCGTCGTGGGCGATGTCCCACGACGACACGACGGTCTCCCCCTCAATGCGCACCCTCTTGCCCTGGGTTTCGAGAACGAGCGAGACGTCCTGGCCCAGAGCCTGGAGCTTGTCGATCCACGGCGCCTGGAGCACGCGGGCGGGAATCAGTTCGCCGTCGCCCGTGAAGACGTAGCCCTCGTTGAAGGTGGGCTGGCCGTCGTCGCGCGGCGGGTAGGCGATGTAGCCGAACCCCTTCCCGCTGGGGAAGAGCGCCGACTGCCAGCAGTGACCCCGGAACTCGGCCAGCCGGCGGACGCCCTGACGCCGGATCCGCAGCCCGCTACCGGTGAAGGTGTGCTGTCCCTCGGGCGTGGTGACCGACCCCGTGGCGCGGAAGAGCTGTTCGTAGCGGGGCCCGCCCATGAGGTCACCCTCGACGGAGCCCTCGATCACGGCGCGGGCCTCGGGCAACAGCGATCCTTGGATCCACGGCGGCACGGCCAAGGTGGCCTCGACGGAGAACCGCACGTCGACGAGCGGGCCCTCCTTCTTCCCTTCGACGAGGTCGTACGTCGAGGTCTGCACCGCCCGGCCCTCGAAGGTCATCGTCCACGTGCCAAACGGCTCCACGCAGCGAAAGCCGAGCGGTCCGGCGCCGAGCACGGTGGGGTGGCCCGCGTCGTCCTCGGCGGGCCAGGCCTTGCCGTCGGTGCGAAGGCGGTAGGCCCGCCCGTCGGGGAATGCGAGGTTGACCTGAAGGCCGTGCTCCTCCCAGTGCTCGGCCACCGCCTCTATGCCCACACGCGGCAAACCAATCTCTCCGCGGTCGTCGGAGACCCAAAAGCTCACCGAATCACGCATCTCGGGGTCGTCGGGGCGTTCGCCGAACACGAACTCGCGCGCGGGTTCGATGCCGCCTGTCAGATCGATAGCCATGTGCGCTCCTTCACTGTCAATGGGTGGTCCACTGCTTGGATCGCGTCACGTACTCGGCGAACAGCGGGCGGACCTGTTCGAGATCCAAGCCGTACGTGGCCGGGTCCGAGTGCGTGCTCGGCTCTCGCTTGGCGGTCTCCCACCACCTGCGCATCCCCGACTCGAACTCCGGCGTTACGGGCTCGCCGAGCCACTCGTAGAGGCCTCGCACCTCGCCGATGGGATCCTCGCGCATGGCGAGGAAGTCGATGTCGTAGAAGCGGTCGTCCCCGCCGCCGTCGCGGAACTGCATCACTCGGTTGATCCCGGTGGACCACTGCTCGACGTTCAACCGGCCGATGTAGCGACGGTCCAGGTCATCGGTGAACGTCCCGCCTATGTCGGCGTAGACGTCGGCCACAGACAGCATGACGTCGGTTGGGTCGCGATGCGTCATCACGAAGCGAGCATCGGGGAAGGCGCGGACCAGGTACTCGATCCAGACCATGTGGGCGGGCGTCTTGAGCCGCCACGGCTTCGGCGGCTGACCAAACTGCAAGAGCTTCAGCACCCGGCGCTCGTAGAGGTAGGTGGACGTGAGGTCCGCCTCAATCACCCACTCGGCGTAGGTCGGGATGCGCGCGAAGGCGTGGTACATCTGCGTCTTGAAGTCCAGCGCCATGAGGTCCAGGCACTCCATGGGTCCATTGACGTCTGTGGGCACATGGTCCTTCGTGCCGATCTGCTCGATCTCTCCCGCCGCATGCGGGATGCGCGGGTCGGGCCCTTCGACGGTCGACGGTGGGGGACAGGGTTGGGACGACTCCCATTGTCGGAGATAGCGGATGTTCGGGTCCTGGGCCAGCAGGAACGACAGGACCGTCGAGCCGGTGCGCGGAAGGCTGAGGCCGATCAGGGGGGTCACGATGGGGACGTCCTCGGTCTCGGGATGCCGTCGGTACCACTCCTCAATCTGCAGCCGATTGACGAGATGTTCGACCAGTCGCGGGTAGATCAACGCCTCGCCGACGGAGTTCAGGCGCGCCTCCTCGTGGAGTGATCGCACGAGGATCTCCAAACCTTCGCGGAACGAGTCGTCGCCGAAGTCCTCGAGCCCGGTCTGCGCGACGGCGGTGGCCAGCAGATCGTCGCCCGCCGTCACCAGGCCCCGCCCCCTCGCCGGCTTTTCACGGCAGTATGCTGTCACCACAGTGGCCGGGTCGTCAAGAGGTAGCGAGAACAACGAGGTGGCGGTGGCGCGGCGCGGCTACGACAGCCCGTTACGTCGCCAGAAGGCGGCGCAGACGCGAGATCGAATCGTCCGCGCCGGCTCCGAGCTCGCCCACGGCTATGCCAGTTGGGACTGGCAGGGGCTGACATTCCGCGCCGTCGCCGAGCGAGCCGGCGTCGGCGAGCGCACCGTCTACCGGCACTTCCCGACCGAACGGCACCTGCATGACGCCGTGATGCAGCGGCTCGAAGAGGAGGCGGGCATCACCTACGAGGACGTCGAACTGGCGAACGTCGCCGAGGTGACCGCCCGCGTGTTCGCGACGCGCCGCTCGTTCGCCGTCGCCGGGAGCGTCGGCGCGCCCGATGACCCGACCTTCGTCGCCGTCGACGAGCGGCGCCGGCACGCGCTGCTGCGTGCCGTGTCGGCGTCGACGCCGCACTGGTCCGATGCAGAGCAAGCGACCGTGGCTGCGCTCCTCGACGTGCTGTGGAACCTCCCCTCCTACGAGCGGCTGGTCGGCGTGTGGAACCTCCGGGGCGAGGACGCCACCCGCGCCATCACATGGGTCATGGGCAAGCTGGTGCAGGCGATAGAGGACGACGAGCCGCCAGGCTCGGGGTAGCCGGCGGAACTCCAGGGCCGGGTGGCCGTGGCACCCCGCCGACTCATCGTTCAAAAGTATGGGAACATGACGAATTACGAGAGAAAAGGTGGCTCTTGTGACCGGAGCGAGCCGGGGCATCGGGGCGGCCACGGCACTCGCGTTGGTCGAGGAGGGGTATGCCGTCGCTTGCGCAGCACGCTCTACCCGTGAGCGTCCGCGGGAGGTGTCGGGCACGCTCGACGACGTGGTCGAACGAATCTTGGAGTCTGGGGGCCGGGCGATCGGCGTACCGGTCGATCTCTCCGACCGCGCCCAGGTGGCCGCCATGGTGGAGCGAACCGTCGCCGAATTCGGTCGCCTCGACCTCCTGGTCAACAACGCGGCGGTGGGGACCCTCGGCGGGCTGGACATACCCCTCCCGGAGCACGATCTCGTGATGGCGGTTGACCTGGACGCACCGCTCGTGGCGTCCCGTCACGCCGTGCCCCATCTACGGGCCGCAGGCGAAGGCCGGATCCTCAACGTCTCGTCCCTCGTCGCGCTCGAGAGCGTTCCCGGGGGCCCTGTCCTCCATGTCCTACGGCATCGCCAAGATCGGGTTGGAGCGACTGACGATTGATCTGGCACGGCAGCTGGCCTCGGATCGGATCGCCGTGAACTGCTTCCGCGTCGACGTGGGTGTCGCGTCCGAGGGCGCACGTGCGCACATGGGGACCGACGACCTCAGTAGCTGGGAGCCACCCTCCGTGGCCGCCGAGGGCATGGTGTGGATGCTGCGTCAACCCGTCACCTACACCGGGCGGCTCGAGAGCATGGCCCACCTGGCCCACCGGGAGGGGATCATGCCAACCGTCGCCGGGCGGGCGGAGCCGTTGCCGCCAACCGAGTTCCCCTGAGCGTGCGCCCGTCACTGGGCGGACAAGGAGGTAACCACCAGATGAAGAACGCAACCGAGATCGCGTTCCGAAGGGGCTTACACGACCTGGGCGACGGTGCGTGGGCATATCTGCAACCGAACGGGACGCTCGGACTGAGCAATGCCGGCTTGCTGGCCGGGGGAGGATCGAGCATCCTCGTCGACACGCTGTTCGACCTGCACTTGGCCGGAGCGATGTTGGAGGCGATGGCGCCGATTCTTTCGGAAAACCCCTTGACGATGGCGGTCAACACGCACGCCAATCCGGATCATACGTTCGGCAATCAGTTACTGCCGAAGTCCACCGAGGTATGGGCCTCCACAGCGGCATCGTCAGAGTTCGACGACTACCCTCCCGCCGTCATGGCCGAGCATCAGAAGATGCGTGCGGACGATTCCAGCCCGTTCGCCAATTTCGACTTCACGAATATTGAGTTGCGGCGGCCCGACAGGACGTTCAACGGCCATCAGGAGTTGAGCGTGGCCGGGCGCACGGTGCAGCTCCTTGAGGTCGGCCCGGCGCATACCAGAGGCGACGTCATCGTCTATGCCGCGGACCCCGGCGTCGTCATCGCCGGCGACATCCTGTTCGTCGGGATCCTCCCCATGATGTGGCAAGGCCCGACGAGCAATTGGCTCGCTGCACTCGACCGGATCATAGACCTGGAGCCGAACCTGGTGATTCCGGGCCACGGACCGGTCACCGATGTGGCCGGCGTCCAGCGGGCCAGAGATCTGCTGGCGTTCGTCGAAACCGAAGCGATCAGGTGCCGTAACCGCGGAATGGGGGTCATGGAAGCGGTCAACGACATCGGTCCCGAACCGTTTCGCGGGTTGCTCGAGCCGGAGAGGGTCGTAAACCTCATCGACATGATGTACAACGAACGGGATGCGACCCACACGATGATGGCCGCGGCCGAGGCTCATGAGCAGATGACGCTCGTTGCGAGCAGTTGGGAGCGACGCTAAATGTTGCACTTTGGAGTGCACAGCGGGCCACAGGACTGCACCATCTCGGAGTTGCGTGAGCTGTGGACGGTCTCCGAGAACCTGGGATTCGAGTGGATAAGCATCTGGGACCATTTCTACGCATCTCAGGTCGATCCCCGCAAGGATTGCTTCGAGGCGGTTAGCTGCCATACGGCACTCGCGCTGACCACGACGCGGGTCAGAGTCGGCTCGTTGGTCTACTGCGCGACCTACCGACATCCGGCCGACCTGGCCAATGCCGCAGCGACCATCGACCACTTCTCTTCCGGTCGGTTGGAGTTCGGTATCGGAGCCGGTTGGCACGAGCTCGAGCACGGCGGGTACGGCTACCCCTTCGACCCGCCGGCGCAGCGACTCCGCCGCTTAGCCGAGGCGGTGGAGGTCATTCGGCTCTTGTGGACGGAGGACGTCGCCCGCTACCAGGGCGAGTTCTACACCCTGACCGACGCCATCTGTAACCCCAAGCCCCTGCAGAGCGAGCCGCGAATCTGGATCGGGGCGTCCGGCGAGCGGCTCGCGCTTCCACTAGTGGGAAGGCTGGCAGATGGGTGGAACGTGGCCTACGTCTCGCCCGACGCACTGAGCCGGAAGCTCGACATAGTGAGGGCGCACGCTCGCGATCCGGAGAGGCTCGTGGTCGGAGTGAATGTCGGGCTGGTGCTGACCGACGGGGATCCCGAGGAGGACCTACGGCGTCGGTTCGGGGATGCGGTCGACGTGGTGAAGCAGGGCACCCTGTACGGAAGCGTCGACCAGATAGTGGAGAAGCTCGGCCGCTACGAGGCGGCGGGAGCCCAATGGTTGAACATCGGCGTCCGGGCCCCGTTCGAGTTGAACGCACTGGAGCGGTTCATGCTCGAGGTCGTACCGCAGGTTGACCGAGGTCGCCGATGACTCCGTGGTCGATGGCATGAGCTATAGATCCTGCGAGATCGACTCGAGCGGCGGCGTGCTCGTCGTCACGATCAACCGTCCGGAGCGGCGCAACGCGCTCAACCGCTCGGCGAGCTTCGAGTTGCACGAGGTCTTCGACGAGTTCGAGCGGGTGCATGAGCACCGCGTGGCCATCATCACCGGCACGGGCGACAGGGCGTTCTGCGCCGGAGCCGACCTGAAGTCGACGGAGGAACGCACGGCGTTCGAGGACGCGGTGCCCGCGTCGGGCTTTGGTGGGCTCACCGCTCGCTTCGATCGTACCAAGCCGGTGATCGCCGCCGTCAACGGGTTCGCCGTGGGTGGGGGCTTCGAGATCGCGCTGGCCTGCGACCTCATCGTCGCCGCCGACGACGCCTTCTTCGGCCTGCCCGAACCTCGGCGCGGGTTGGTCGCCGGCAGCGGGGGTATACAGAGGCTCATCCGGGAGATCGGGCCCAAGCGAGCCAACGCCATCATGCTGACCGGCCGGCACATGTCCGCCCTTGAGGCCGCGCAACTCGGCTTCGTCAACGAGGTGGTTCCACGGGATCACCTTCTCGAGACGGCTCGCCGCTACGCCCGCGAGATGCTCGAATGTTCGCCGACCGCGCTCCGCGCCGTGATGGCGACGGCGCGCTCGCTCGAGGGTCGCACCGTGCAGGAGTCGATGGAGGGCATGTGGCAGCTCCCGGCCGTGCAGGCGGTGTTCGCCTCGCCCGACGCGACCGAGGGCCCGCGCGCCTTCGCGGAGCGGCGGGCGCCCCGATGGAGCGCACCGTCATGAAGGCCTCTCACCTATCATCGGGCGGATGACGGTCCCGGAATCATCCGTGCTGGTAGAGGGGAGGGGCGCTGTGTCGATCGTCACGCTCAGCCGGCCCGGACGGCGAAACGGGGTGACCGTCGACATGTGCGAGGAGCTCTATGAAGCGCTGCGCCCGCTTGCCGACAGTGACGCGCGGGTTGTCGTGTTGCGCGGCGCGGGCGACGACTTCTCGGTCGGTGCCGACCTCACCGGCGGTGAGTCGTCGGGCCCTCCGACGCTCGAGCAGCTCGGTCCGGTGTACCACGCCTCGACCCTGCTCCATTCGATGCCGCAGGTGACGATCGCCGCCATTGACGGTGGTTGCGCCGGTGCGGCGATGGGCTGGGCGTGCGCATGCGATTTTCGGTTCGCCTCCGAGCGCGCCAGGTTCGCGACCGGGTTTCTCAAGGTCGGCGTGTCCGGGGACATGGGCCTCGTGTGGTCGCTGGAGCGCCTCGTCGGCGCGGCCCGCGCCCGGGAGCTGCTCTTCTTCCCAGAGAAGGTGACGGCACAGGACGCCCTGGCGATGGGCCTCGTCACCCGGCTCTTCCCGGCCGAGACGCTCCACGGTGCCGTCCTCGCACTGGCCGACGAGCTGGCCGGCCACCACCCGTTCCCACTGCGGATGATGAAGGCCAACGTGCTCTCCGCCGAGCGGATGGACCTTGAGGAGTACATTGAGGTCGAGTCGGCACGTCACCTGCACGTGACCTCCAGCCCCTCGTTGCGCGAGGGGGTCGAAGCGTTCGCCCGCGCCCGAGCCGCGAGGTCGTCGTGAGCGGGCCGATGTCCATGGGCTCGGCGCTGAGCTGGCAGGCCGAACGCCGACCCGAACGCCCGGCCTTGACGATGGGCGACGAAACCTACACACGCCGTGCGCTCGATCGTGCCGCCAACCGCTTGGCCCGCGCGTTGGCCGGTCGGGGGGTCGGCCACGACGATCGGGTGGCCGTGGTGTTGCCAACGGGTCCACAGCACCAGATCACCTGCTTCGCACTCTGGAAGCTCGGTGCGCTGGTCATCCCGCTGCCACCGAGAATCGCCGACCAGGAACTCCGGCACCTTGCCGCCCAGGCCGACCCGAAGCTGATCGTCGGAGTCGACCCCGGGCGCCTCGTCGGCGTGGCAACACTGCCGACCGACTTCTCCCCCGACCCGTCGCTCTCCGGCGAGCCGCTGCCCGACGTGGTGGCCACCATGTGGAAGGCCAGCACCAGCGGGGGAAGCACGGGGCTTCCCAGGTTGATCTGGGAGAACCGCAGCTCGGCCATCGACCCGGCCGACCCGTACCCCCTCCTGCGCATAGAGGTCGACGACGTGGTGCTTCATCCCGCCGCCGCCTATCACAACGCGAGCTTCTCGCAGACGAACTGGGCGCTGTGCTGGGGCTGCCACGTGCTGCTCATGGAGCGCTTCGACGCCGCCGAGTGGCTTCGGCTGGTCGAGCGGCACCGGGTCCGGTGGGCCTATCTCGTGCCCACCATGATGAGTCGGATCCTGGCCCTCCCCGACGAGCTCCGGAAGACGGCCGACGTCTCTTCACTCGAGGTCGTCATGCACATGGCGGCGCCGTGCCCGCCGTGGGTCAAAGCGGCCTGGATCGAGTGGGTCGGTCCCGAGAAGATCTGGGAGATTTACGGGGGCACGGAGGGCTTCGGCGCCACGATGATCAACGGGGTCGAGTGGCTCGAGCACCGTGGTTCGGTCGGCCAGGTGCAGGCCCGGACCGAGATCCGCGACGACGACGGCAAGGTCGTCCCGGCGGGCGAGATCGGTACCGTCTGGTTCTACCCGCCGGAGGGGAATCCGATGGGTCATCCGCACGACGTCGCACAGACCTTTGGCGACATGGGGTCAGTTGACGGGGACGGCTACCTCTACCTGGCCGACCGCCGCACGGACATGATCCTCACCGGTGGCGTCAACCTCTACCCGGCGGAGATAGAGGGGGCCATAGAGCAGATGCCGGGAGTCGTCTCCGCGGCGGTCGTGGGCCTGCCGCACCCCGATCTCGGCGCTCGGGCGCACGCGATCATTGAGCTGGCACCGGGTGAGGACGCGCCCGACCCAGCCGAGCTCGCTGGCTTCTTACAGCCTCTGCTGGCTCGCCACAAGATCCCCTACACCTGCGAGTTCGTCGGACCCTCGCTGCGCGACGAGGCCGGCAAGATCCGCCGCAGCCGACTGCGAGACGAGCGACGCGAGGCCTCGCCGGATTGCTACCTGCGGTTGCGTTGAGCCGACAGCGCGCCGGGTCAGTCCCGTCGACCGACCATGGTGGTCAGTCCACCGCGTAGAAACTGCTGGAAGATCTCAATGAACGTCCCGGGGTACTCGGGCGGAAGGCGGGTTGCCTGCTCGAGCTGGTCGGCGATCTCCGGGGGGATGGTGACGTCCAGCGAGGCCAGGTTGTCATTGAGCTGGTCCATCGACCGCGCCCCGATGATCACGGAGGTGACCGGCCTGCTGCGTTGCCAGGCCAGGGCGAGCTGCGCCGGTGTGCACCCGATTTCGGCCGCCCCCTTCTGCACGGCTGCCGCCACGGCGAAGCCGTAGTCGTTCTTCACCAGCGAGTCGACGGCGATGTCACGCTGGGCGAGGCGGGTTTCGCCCGACCTCACGCCCGGTTTGACCTTGCCGGTGAGCATCCCCGCGGCCAAGGGGCTCCAGCTCAGGAAGCCGAGCCCCTCCTCCTCCAGCAACGGGAAGTGCTCACGCTCCAGCGTGCGCACGATGAGGTTGTACTGGCCCTGGTAGGAGATGAATCGGGCCGCCCCGAACGCGTCACTGATCGCCAGAGCCTTCATCAGGCGGTACGCGCGTAGATTGGACGCGCCGATGTAGAGCACCTTGCCGGCGCGAACGAGATCATCGAGGGCCGCCACGGTCTCCTCCAGGGGCGTCGCCTCGTCCTCGACGTGGAGCTGGTAGAGGTCGATGTAGTCCGTCGCCAACCTGCGGAGGCTTGCGTCGCATGCCGCCCTTATGTGGATACGGCTGCTGCCCCGTTGATGGGGTCCGGGTCCCGTCGGCAGCCCGAACTTGGTGGCCAGCACGACGTTCGGGCGGCGGTCCCGCACGGCACGGCCGACGATCTCCTCCGAAGAGCCGTAGACATCCGCGGTGTCCACGAAGTTTCCTCCCGCGTCGAGATAGCGATGGACCAGGCGGATCGCCGTGTCCTCGTCACATCCCCAATCGTTGGCGCCGAAGGTCATCGCCCCCAGTCCGAGCTGCGAGAGGTAGAGGCCGCTGCGACCGACCCGTCGGGTCTCCATCTCGGCGGCGGGGTGTGTCGGGTGGGACGTCACGGGCCTTCTCGTCTCCTGTCGGGTCGGTCGATCGGTCGGTGCGACCCTGAGGACCTGGTCAGTGCACCCTCGAGGAACAGCGTGACGGCGTGGTCGAGGTGGCGATCCTCCACCTCGACCGGGCGGAACACGCCGAACGCCGCCAGCCGCGCCGGTATCGCCGACACCATGGCGAGGAACTGTTCCGCCGCCAGCTCGGGATCGTCGACCTCCACCGTGCCGTCCTGGGTGTGGCGTTGCAGGAGCTCCATGACCGCGCGCAGGCGTGGGGACCACAAGAGTGAGTGCGCGTCGCCCACGATCTCGGGGAACCGAGCCGCCTCGGTCATCGCCATCCGGCTGAGTCGGACGATATCGGGATCGAGCGCCCGGGCGAGGGTGGAGCGCGCGATCGCCCTGAGTCCTCCGGCGAGGTCGTCCGGGGAGGTTTCAGTTGCCGGCTCTGCCCACTCCTGGCGGCCCAACGCCCACGTGACGACCGAGCCGAACAGCGCCCGCTTGTCCGGGTAGGCGGCGTACAGCGTGCGTTTCGACACGCCGGCGGCGAGCGCGACCGCCTCCATCGTGGTGCCGTTGTAGCCGTGATCGAGGAACATCTTGAGGGCGGCGTGCCGCAGGAGCTCTCGCAGGTCGGCCGACTCCGCCCTGGTCGGGCGGCCCATCCGCCGCGCCGGGGGTCGACCCGGTTCGCTCCGGTCGGATATCATCACCCGGTAAATGTAAACGCAAACGTATAGTTCCTCAACAGGAGATAGCGGGGGTAGCAATGAGCCAGCCCACCAAAGGTGTGACCCTGAACCCGGCGGATCCAGGCTCGTGGGCCTCGGTCCCGTTCGAGAGGCTGTTCTCGCTGTCCCGGGCCGAGGTGGAGGAGGCACAGCGCCAGGCGTTCATCGGGCGCTTCGAGTCCCTGCGGCCGAGGCTCGATGCCCTGGGCAAGCTGGCCGCACGCCAGGCCGTCGACCACGTCGAGGCGATCGACGACTCCATCCCGGTGTTCTTCGATCACCGGGTGCTGAAGAGCTACCCGCTCAGCCTCATTGAAAAGGGCCAGTACGACCGCCTGACCACCTGGCTCCAGCGGCTGACGACGCACGACCTCGGTCGGATCCCGCTCGACGGCGTTGACTCGTTGGACTCCTGGATCGACAGGCTCGAGGAGCACGGCATGATCATCGGGCACTCGACGGGGACCACGGGCAA
The DNA here is from genome assembly GCA_963779735.1 of uncultured Acidimicrobiaceae bacterium. GTDB lineage: Bacteria > Actinomycetota > Acidimicrobiia > Acidimicrobiales > RAAP-2 > Bog-473. The sequence goes on along the minus strand of CAVZZJ010000002.1, from coordinate 330,125 downwards.
GCTCAGCTTCATCCCCCGCTCGCAGACCGAATGGCCGGCCTGGAAGAACGCGTACTTCGAGCTGCTCCGAGCGCTCACCGGCGTCGACTTCAGGATCGAGACGATCCCCTACTTCACCGCGAACTACCGCAAGGGCCATCAGATGGCGGTGAAGATGCAGTACCTCTTCGCCTGTGCCCAGGCCGGCGGCGACGAGAACCGCAACGCTCTCTACGACCACGCCATCTCGGCCGACCTGCTCTCCCTGATGGGGCGATACCAGGCCGCCGAGGCGCGCGGCGAACTCGACAGGCTGCAGATCAGCCCCCGACTGCTCGAACAGCGGGCCGATCTCATAGCAGCCAGCCGCAACCGGGACGAGGATCTCGAAATCTGGTTCACCAAGCTGGCCGAGGAGTACCAGGGCCAGCGGGTGCGCATCGGCGGCGGCTTCGCCGATCTGACCCGCTTGGCGGTGAAGGCAGCGGAGAAGGGGTTCCGATGCGATTTCGCCCCCGACTCCATCCTCATCGGGGGTGGGGGGATGAAGGGCTACAAGGACGCACCCCCCGACTGGGAGCGGCGCATCACGGACTTCCTCGGCATCGAGCGCATGCACTCCCACTACGGCATGTCCGAGATCATGGGCAACAATCCGCTCTGTGAGAGGGGATCCTTCCACTTCTTCCCCTTTACGGCGCCCATCGTGCTCGACGAGGACTTCGTCGCCCTACCCCGAGAGGGGGTGCAAACGGGGCGCATGGCCCTGTTCGATTTCCTGGCCGAGACCTACTGGGGTGGCTTCATCTCCGGCGATCGGGTCACCCTGCACTGGGATGACGACTGCGGCTGCGGATGGCCGAACCCGAGAATCGAGCGCCAGGTCGTCCGCTTCTCGGAGCTGGAGGGTGTCACCGACGACAAGCTGACGTGCGCTGGTACGGTCAAGGCCTACAGCGACTTCATGGACTACGTGAGCACGATCTGATGGCCATCGGCACCGCACCCCTTGAGACCTCCGTCATGGATATCCCGTTCCTCATCCGCGGCCGCGTCATAGAACCGGGCGACGATGCCGTCGAGTTCGGAGGTCGCGTGGGCGCCCGCTTCCGGACCCCGGATCCGAAGCGGTACGCCGGTCAGCTCGTGCTGACGGACCCGAGCGAGCTGCGGGATCTGCACGACACCCCCATTGACGAGATCATCGACTTCCTCACCGAGCTCGGGCCCCGGCTTACGCTCGACGAGAACCCGCTCGTGCAGGCCGCCTTCCGCCTGGCGCTGGACGCAGGTGAGCTGACCGAGCCCGTGTTGCGCTCCGTGTACGACGAGTTTCCCTACCAGTTCAGCCGGGCGCGGCTCAACGGCATGGTGGAGAGGACGATAGGCAAGGCCCACCTCGACGGGTGGGTGGAGCGGGGCCGTCCCGGCCAGTCGTCGGTCCGGATGAGGGCGGTGGGCACCCGCAACCTTCACATCATCGCCGGGAACGTGCCGATCACGGCGGCCATTACGGTGGTCCGCTCCGCGCTGTGCAAGGCAGACTGCCTGATCAAGATGCCGTCGAACGACCCGTTCACCGCGGCGGCCATCGTGCAGTCGATGATCGACCTCGACCCGGATCATCCGGTCACCCGGCACTTCGCCGTGGCCTACTGGAAGGGCGGCGACGAGGAGGTCGAGAGCCAGATCATCCGGCCGGCGCGCATAGAGAAGCTGACGGCGTGGGGGGGCACTGCTTCCATGGTGCACATTCAGAAGTACCTCGTGCCGGGCATTGAGCTGATCGCCATGAACCCGAAGCTCTCGATCTCGATCGTCGGTCATGCCGCGCTGGAGAGCTCGCCGGCCATGGCCGAGGCGGCAGATGGTATCGCCCTGATGGCGGGACACATGAACCAGACGGCCTGCTCGAGCACGCGGGTGGTCTACGTCGAGTGCGGCACCGACGAGGAGGACCTGACGCGTCTGGAGGAGCTGGGCCATGCGGTCCACCGGGCGTTTGGCGCACTGCCTCCGGGGATCTCCACCGCACCGAAGCGCCCGGACCCCGATCTGGACGACGAGCTGCAGGCCGTGGCCCTCGACGACGAGTACTACCGGGTCGTGGGGGATTCAGCCTTCGGCGGCGCGGTGGTTTCCCGGACAGAGGAGCCCGTCGAGTTCTGCGACCGATTGACCAACCGGATCGTCAATTTGGTGCCGGTCGCCGACATCACCCGGGTGCCGCAGTGGGTCAACGAGGAGACCCAGACGGTCGGCATCTATCCCGAGCGACTACGCGAGCAGCTGCGCGACGATCTGGCGCTCCACGGGGTGCAGCGCATCATCCCCCTGGGGGCGAACCACGCCGACAACCCGCCCGGCGCAGACCCCGAGCAGCGCTTCGGCATGCCCCATGACGGCATGGAGCCGATGCGGCGAATGGTGCGCTGGGTGCTCGACGACTCCACCGACCTGCACTGAACACGGCCCCAACCGAGGCCACTGGGTCACGTATCGGCCAGGCCCAACAGCATGTCCGCCACGGCGCGCGGCTCGGTGATCATCAGGTCATGCCCCGTGTCGATCTCGAAGACCCGGTCGGCCACGAAGGCCCGGGCGGCGCGTTCGGGCGGTCGCCGCGTCAGGGTCTCCGTGCAGTTGATGTTGGTTCGTGGGATCCGCTTCACTGCGGCCTCGTCGGTTAGCAGGAGGGGCTGCGTGAACGACTCCCAAGGGTGCGGTGTGAGACGGATCTGCATCCAGGCCAGCGCGGTGGGGTCGGTCACCCCGTAGCGCCGCCCCGCCTCGGGCCCCGGCCAAAGGACGAGCACTGTTCCGTCCACCGTACGGGCCTCTGCGTGCGTGGCGCCCATGATCGCCGGCGTCATGTCCGCCAGCGACTCACCGTTCTCCGGAATGGCGCCGTCCAGGTACACGAGTTGGCCTACCCGGTCGAGCGCCCGATCCGCAGCGCCGGTGATCACCAACCCGCCGTAGCTGTGACCGACCAGGATGACGTCGGTCAGGTCCTCGAAGTGCAGGACGTTGACCACGTCGGTGATGTGGACGTCCAGGTCGACGTGGGGTCCGATGAGGTGTGAGCGTTCCCCGAGACCCGTCAACGTCGGCGTGTAGACCTCGTGGCCTTCCGACCGGAGCAGGGGAGCGATCGGCTTGTAGCACCACCCGCCGTGCCCACCTCCGTGCACCAAGACGTACGTTGCCATGCCCACCCCTCTGTCGTGCCTCGGCCAGGCTAGGCAACGTCCGATCGGGTCATCAAGGGCCGCAGGCCTCGCTCACCCCCGGTCGGGCTCGGTGATGTCCATGCGCAGACGGGTCAACGTCGAGGACTTGATCCGCCAGACGCCCCCACCCTTCTCGTAGGTCTCGTGGTAGTGCCCGAACCCGTGCAGCTCCCGGCCGTCGGGCCAACGAAGCATGTCCTCCATGGCCCAGACGCCGCTGGCCGTCGTCGCCGACGTCAGCTCAATTTCTGGCGTATGACCATGGTGGACGGTGACCACGCCGTCGAGGGCCTCGCGCAGGAACGCCAGAAAGCGGTCGCCGCCCGCCACTACATCTCCGCCCGACCCCGTCGTGTCCATCACGACGTCGTCGCTGAACACCTGGCGCATGGCGTCCCAGTCCTTCGTGTCCATCGTGCGGAAGTAGCGGGCCTTCAGCTGCTTGATGGCTTCCATATCGTCCATGAGGAGCTCCAAAGCGTCGAGAGTGCGACACTTCTATCACGACACGCCGGCTGGCTTCGCCCCGACCTGGCGAACACCCGGATCGCCCCACCGAGCATGCCTCCGCTACCTGGCCGAGGCCGTAGCTGACCGGGCCCCTGCGTCGCGCTACGAGGATCCTCCCGGTTCGGTCGTCACCGTGGCACCGGGAGGTAGTTGGAACATCGACCGCACCGCGTAGACGATCGTGGCCGGCGCGCTGCCCGTCGTCATATACGTTGCCTCGAACGTTGTCGCCGCCCCCGACTGCAGTCTGGTGGTGAAGGCGTCGATGGTCGCTCTATTCCCCCTGATGTCATGCACGGCGTTCTTGACCTTGGTGATGACGCCGCAGGCGTTGAAGCCCAGGGCGCCAACCGTGAGGCCAACGCACACCATGCCTGCCGAGCGCAGGTGAGCGCTGCCAAGGGGGACCGAGTCTCGCCGGTGGTCATTGTCGTGCCTCCCGTGGCTCAACAGCAGGACGAGATGGAAACTGCCGACTGCAACGCCGAGGATACGACGTCGGCAACCTCGGCGCGTCGAACCCGCCGGCTCCGCCGCCCGCCGACCTGTGGCGTGGTGGAATAGCAACCTTTCCTGCAGCTGCATTGCGAGAACGAACCGTGCGATATTTGACGCCGATGCCCGCTCGCGGGCCGATGCCACGACTGCTCCCTCGCCGACATCCGGCCCCGCCGCGACACCGCCGGAACCGCTCCATTGGCGTACCGCGTGCGGTCCCGCCTGCGCCCGAGCAAACGTTCGTATGATCACTCGCCTCTCGACGTGTGCGCCACGATGGTCGAGTTCTCGTCGCGCCCGGCTCGGCGCCCGACTACGGTCACTACATTGTTTGACACGAAGTTGGCCCCCATATATCAATAATGAATCGATGGTCATTTTCACTTTATGAGCGAACTATCGCTGGCGCCGAAACGGACGATGATGTCGATTCCCGGTGGCCTTCCGGGGACCGACGCGGTCCTCCGTCAGTCGGGCGCGGAGAACTTTCCCGTGGCGTCGCGGCTCCTCCCGCGCTCCGTGCGGGCCCATCTTCTCGCGGTCTACGGCTTCGCACGTTTGGCCGACGACATCGGTGACGAGGCCGAGGGAGACCGCCTCGCCCTGCTCGATTGGCTCGACGCGGAGCTCGTGCGCGCCGGCAGAGGTGACGCCACCCATCCGCTGCTTGTCCGGTTGACTCCCACGATCCGGCGGTTTGGGCTGCCGCTCGAGCCCTTTCGTCGATTGATAGAGGCGAACCGCCGCGACCAGTCCGTGGCGCGCTACGAGTCGTTCGCCGATCTGATCGACTACTGCGGTCTTTCCGCCGCCCCGGTGGGTGAGCTGGTGCTGCGCATCTTCGAGGTGAGCACCCCCGACCGCATCGCTCTGTCCGACGACGTGTGCAACGGACTGCAGGTGGTTGAACACCTCCAGGACATCGCCGAAGACATGGAGCGCGGTCGGATCTACCTGCCTCAGAACGACATGCGGGCGCTCGGGTGCGCCGAGGTCGACCTGCTCGCCCCGCGCACCAGCCAGCCACTTCGCACGGTTCTGCGGTTCGAGGCCGGCCGGGCCCGTCGTCTCCTTGGCTCTGCCGTCCCCTTGGCCCGGCAGCTCCCCTTCCAGTCCCGGATCGCGGTGTGCGGCTTCGCAGCCGGGGGCCTGGCCGCGCTGGACGCGCTGGAGGGGGCGGGCTACGAGGTACTGGTACAGCCATGCCGGCCCCGGCCGCTCCGCCTCGCGCTGCGGTTGGTCGGAGGCCTCGCGACAACACAGGTGAAGCGGTCCCGGTGAACACCGACGCCGCCTACCGGGCCTGCGAGGAGATCACCCGCCGGGAGGCCAAGAACTTCGGCTACGGCATCCGGTTGTTGCGGGTCCCCGAGCGCCACGCCCTCTCCTCGGTGTACGCCCTGGCCCGCAGGATCGATGACATCGGCGATGGCACGGCGGCACCGGCCGAAAAGCTCATCGAACTGGCCCGCGTCCGTGAGCAGCTCCACCCGATACCGTCGGAGAGCAACGACCCCGTGCTGGTGGCCCTGGCCGCCGCGGCCCGCCGCTACCAGCTTCCATTGGACGCATTCGACGAACTGATCGACGGATGCGAAATGGACGTTGGCGGAACCACCTACGCCACCTTCGACCAGCTGGTTGGCTACTGCCGTCTGGTCGCGGGGTCCATCGGCCGGCTTTCGCTCGCCGTGTTCGGCACCACCGATCCGAGGGCGGTCGAGTTGGCCGACGACCTGGGTGTGGCTCTCCAGCTCACCAACATTCTTCGGGACGTTCTCGAGGACCGTCGCAACGGCCGGGTCTACCTGCCGGCCGCCGATGCCGCTGCGCTCGGTTGCCCACCGGACCTCTCGGGCCGCGGAGGATCTGGCCGAGCTGGTCGCCTTCGAATGCGCTCGGGCGCATGAGTGGTTCGAACGAGGCCTGCAGTTGCTCCCCCTCCTGGACCGGCGGAGCCGTGCCTGCGTCGGCGCCATGGCCGGGATCTACCACCGCCTGCTCGTGCACATCGAACGTGATCCCCTCGCGGTGACGCAGCGCCGGCTGTCGTTGCCTGCTTCGCAGAAGGCGTGGATCGCCGGTAAGTGCATGATCGGTGCTCGACCATGACCGCTCCTCGGGTGGTGGTGATCGGCGGCGGGTTGGCGGGGATCAGCGCCGCCCTCACCCTCGCCGATGCCGGGGCAGGGGTCACACTTCTCGAGAGGCGACAGCGTCTCGGCGGGCTGACCTGGTCTTTCCAGCGCAATGGCTTGTCGTTTGACAACGGGCAACACGTGTTCCTGCGGTGCTGCACCTCCTACCGAGGGTTCCTCGATCGCATCGGTGCGGCCGATGCCGTCTACCTGCAGGAGCGCCTGGACATCCCCGTGCTCTCGCCCGACGGCACCCGATCGTCTATCACTCGAAGCTCACTGCGAGCTCCGCTGCACCTCGCCCCGGCGCTGGCCCGCTATCGGCACCTCGGGCTGGGCGATCGGATTCGATTGGTCTGGCCGGCTCTGGCATTGAACCGGCTTGACCCCGATGACCCCGCGCTCGACACCGTCACCTTCGCCGATTGGTTGTCCCGTCACGGCCAGCGGGACGCGGCGATCGAGCGGCTGTGGAACCTCATCGCGCTGCCGACACTCAACGTGCCGGCGTCGGAGGCATCACTCGCCCTTGCCGTGAAGGTGTTCCGGACCGGCCTGTTGGATTCGTGCGATGCCGGCGACGTCGGTTGGTCGATCGTGCCGCTCTCCGAGTTGCACGGAGAGCGCTCCCTGCGGGCCCTGTCCGAGGCCGGTGTGGAAACGGTGCTCGGCGGGAGGGTGCAGTCGATCTCTGCCCAGCGCGACGTCGCCTTCAACGTGGTGACGGACGATCGGACCCATGTCGCTGACGCCGTGGTGGTCGCAACGCCGCCCGAGGTCGCGCAACGGCTGGTTCCCGAGGGCCTGCTCCCCTCCGTAGGAGACCTGGGCCAGTCACCGATCGTCAATATCCACCTGGTCTTGGACCGGCGGGTGACCGATCTGGCGCTGGCGGCCGTCGTCGACTCGCCGATCCAGTTCGTCTTCGATCGCACCGGGTCGAGTGGAGTGCGCAACGGCCAGACCCTCTCCATCTCCCTGTCGGCCGCGGACGAGTACATCGCCGTGTCCTCGGCACAGCTCGTGCGGACCTTCTTCGCCGCGCTCCAGGCCCTTCTTCCCATCGCTCGGACGGCGCGTCTCCTCGACGGCGTCGTCACGCGCGAGCGCAGCGCGACGTTCCGGGGTGGACCCGGAACGGCAGCCCTTCGCCCCTCCCCCCGTACCGCGGTCCGAGGGCTCTTTCTCGCTGGCGCCTGGTGCTCCACCGGATGGCCGGCCACCATGGAGGGCGCGGTGCTGAGTGGCCGGAACGCGGCCGAGGCCCTGTTGGCCGGTGGCGCACCCTCCTCCCCTCGGCACCTGGAAGGGGTGGCGCCATGACCACGTTTGCGCTCTCGCCCGAGGCCAACGCCCGCGCGACTGCGACGCTGGCCCGGGCGGCGCGGGTGGTAGCTCCTGCGCTCGATGCAGCGGTCGACCGGCTGAGCCCCGCCCTGCAGGGTGCCGTGCACCACCACCTGGCCGGTGGCGGGAAGCGCGTGCGTGCCGCCCTTTCACTGCTCTCGGCCGCCGCCGCCGGGGCACCAGAGGAGACCGGTCTGGCGGGCGCCGTCGCCATTGAGCTGATCCACAACTTCTCCCTCATTCACGACGACATCATCGATGGCGACGAGGAGCGCCGTCACCGATCGACAGTGTGGAGCGAGTACGGGATAGGCCCGGCCATCATCGTCGGGGACGCGCTGGCCACGCTGGCTCTTCAGGTGCTGCTGGACGAGCCAACCGCTGAGCGTGTCCGCGCCGCTCGGTGCCTCGTCGAAGCGACCCAGCTCATGATCGCCGGCCAAGCCGATGACATGGCTTTCGAACTGAGGCAGTCGATAACAGTGGCGGAGTGCCTCGCCATGGAGCTGGGGAAGACATCAGCGCTGCTCTCGTGCGCGGTGTCCCTCGGGGCGATCCTGGCCGGGGCAGCGGACGAGACCGTCGAGGCCCTCGCCGAGTACGGGTCACACCTCGGAACCGCCTTTCAGGCCATTGACGACCTGCTGGGGATCTGGGGCGAACCCTCGCGGACCGGAAAGCCAGTGGGCAGCGACCTCTCCCAACACAAGAAGACGTTGCCGGTGACCATTGCGCTCTCCCGTGACGGTGAGGACCATCCCGAGCTGCTCAGGCTCCTCAATGGCGAGGTGCCGCCGGCGGACGTGGAGCGGGTGCGCGTGATGATAGAGCAATCAGGGGCCCGCGAGGAGACCATCTCCCTGGCGGACGAGCACCTTCGCATGGCCCTGGTTGCCCTGGACCGCGTGCCGCTCGCCCTCGAGCCCAAGGAAGACCTGGTGGCCATCGCCCGCTTCGTGACGGAGCGCGACTGGTGACCTCGCTCCACGCCTCCTCGCTCCTGGAGCCCGAGCCGCCGCCGGAGGGGGACGGGCGCATTGCGTCGTCGCCGCGACCGACGGACTTCGCCGAAGCGAGTCTCGACCGCGCGGTCGCCGCACTCATGGCGCGCCAGCGGGAGGAGGGCTGGTGGAAAGGCGAGCTGGAGACGAACGTCACCATGGACGCGGAGGACCTCCTCCTGCGCCAGTTCCTGGGCATCCGCACGGAGAAACAGACGGCCGCCGCCGCGCGCTGGATCCGCTCCCGCCAGCGCGATGACGGAACCTGGGCCAACTTCTTCGGCGGTCCCGCGGATCTCTCGACGACCATTGAGGCGTACGTGGCCCTCCGTTTGGCGGGCGATACGCCCGACGCTCCCCACATGCGCTGCGCCTCGGCGTACATCCGCCAGGAGGGCGGCATCGGGGCCAGCAGGGTCTTCACCCGGATCTGGCTGGCCCTTTTCGGCAAGTGGCCGTGGGACGGCCTTCCGATCATCCCCCCCGAGCTCATGCTGCTCCCGCCGTCGATCCCCCTCAACATTTACGACTTCGGATGCTGGGCTCGCCAGACCGTGGTGGCGCTCACCGTGATCAACGCCCACCGTCCCGTGCGTGAGCTCTCCATCGACATAGACGAGTTGGACATGGGCCCGGCCCCGCGCCCGCGGCGTCCGCTCACCGCATGGCCGGGACGGTTGGACCTTCTGGACCGGATGCTTCATTCCTACGAGCGCCGGCCGGTCGCATGGCTGCGACGGTTCTCGCTGCGCACGGCGGAACGCTGGATCGTGCGGCGACAAGAGGCGGACGGATCGTGGGGAGGGATTCAGCCGCCCTGGGTGTACTCGCTCATGGCACTGCACCTCCAGGGTTATGCGTTGGACCATCCGGTCATGCAGGCGGGCCTCGCCGGCCTGGACGGCTTCACGATTGAGGATGAGGCGGGTCGTCGGATCGAGGCATGCCAGTCACCGGTGTGGGATACGGCGCTGGCCGTCGTTGCGCTGGCCGATGCCGGCGTGTCCCCGGAGGACCCGGCCCTCGACCGAGCCGGACGGTGGCTGTTGGGAGGGGAGATCACCGTGCCAGGGGACTGGACCGTGCGCCGGCCGAATCTGAAGCCGGGCGGCTGGGCCTTCGAGTTCGCCAACGAGAACTACCCAGACGTAGATGACACGGCAGAAGTGGTGTTGGCTCTTCGCCGCGCCGGAGTTCCCGACAAAGGGGCGATCGATCGGGCCGTGGCCTGGACCGAGGGAATGCAGTGCCGGGACGGCGGCTGGGCGGCCTTCGACGCCGACAACACCCGAGCGCTCTGCCGCGAACTGCCGTTCTGCGACTTCGGTGAGCTCATCGACCCCCCTAGTGCCGACGTCACCGCCCATGTCATCGAGATGTTGTCGGTCCTCGGGTACAACGGGCGGGCCACGGGGCGCGGGATCGCCTGGTTGCTCGAGGCTCAAGAGGAAGACGGATCGTGGTTCGGACGTTGGGGGGCAAACTATCTGTACGGCACCGGTGCGGTCGTGCCTGCCCTCGTCGCCGCGGGCGTGCCCGCCGACCACCCCGCCGTGCGCCGGGCCGTGGCGTGGATCGAATCCCGTCAGAACGACGACGGCGGCTGGGGAGAGGACCTGCGCTCGTACCGCGAAGCCGACTACCGTGGGCGTGGCGTCTCCAATGCGTCCCAGACCGCGTGGGCCCTCCTGGCGTTGCTCGCGGCCGGTGAGCGGGGTCCGGTTGCCGAACGAGGTGTCGACTTTCTGGTCGACACCCAGCGAGTCGACGGCACGTGGGACGAGACATGGTTCACCGGGACCGGCTTTCCAGGCGACTTCTACATCAACTATCACCTCTACCACCTGGTCTTCCCGGTCATGGCGTTGGGGCGGTTCGTCCGGGGCTGGGACCGTGGCTGATCTCGCCGCGATGACGGCGGAACGGGTCGAGGTGGAGGCCCTCGGCGGCGGCATCATGATCGTCGGCCGGGAGCGGGCACCCGCCGGCGCCTCCCGTATGCCCCGATCATTGGCCCCCGGTGATCCGGTGGCTCTGTTCGGTCTGGCCCACGGCCTCGATCCTGAGCTCCGGCCGGGGGAACTCGTCGTCGCGACAGAGGTGCGATCGACGGACGGGACACCGCCGAGACCCCTTCCGGCGGCCTCCCTCTTGGCAAGCGACCTCCGTCACCAAGGCCTCCAGGTTCGGACAGGGCCCATCGTGTCTTCTCCCGAGGACGTCTCGGATGAGACGGCGCGAGAGCTGGTGGCTGCCGGTGCCCTGGCGTGGGACTCGGAGTCCGCATGGTTGGCTCTGGAGCTCCCCGACCACCCCATGGCGGCGGTGCGGGCGATCGCCGGCGCCAAGGCGGGCGAGCGCATAGGCGTCCGGCTGCGTGCCCTCGGGACATTTCTCGGAGTTCGGGCGTCGCTCGAGCACTGGGCGCAGGCCAGCGGTCCCCACCACGTGCTCCTGGCCAGCCCGCGCTCCTTCTGCGCCGGCGTCGAGCGCGCCATCGAAATCGTCGAGCGCGCCCTCGAGCGCTTTGGCCGCCCGGTGTACGTACGCCGTCAGATCGTCCACAATGCCCACGTCGTAGCCGAACTGGAGACCAGGGGGGCGATATTCGTCGCCGAGCTCGAACACGTTCCCGACGGGGCCACCGTGGTGCTGGCGGCGCACGGGGTCTCGCCCGCCGTACGCGCGGCGGCGGCGAACCGTCCAGACCTGACCGTCATCGACGCCACGTGCCCCCTGGTGGCCAAGGTCCACCATGAGGCGCGCCGATATCTCGCGCAGGAGTACCAGATCGTCCTCATCGGTCACGCGGAGCACGAGGAGGTGGTCGGGACCATGGGTGAGGCCGTCGATCGAATCCGGCTCGTGGAAAGAGCCGAAGACGTGGCGGAGCTGCCGTTCGATGATGGAGACGAGATCGCCTATCTCACCCAGACGACCCTTTCGACCGACGAGACCGACGAGGTGATCGCGGCGCTGCGGCGGCGATTCCCGCGGCTGGTCGGCCCGGCGGCCAACGACATCTGCTATGCCACGCAGAACCGCCAGGACGCCGTGCGCGCACTTGCGCATCTCTGTGATCTCATGCTCATCGTCGGTTCGACCAACTCTTCCAACGCCGCCCGTCTCGTCGAGGTGGCGCGCCGGGGGGGTTGCCGTGCCGAGCTGATCGAGGACGCCTCGGAACTTCGCCTCGGCTGGCTCCGCGAGGTCGCCAGCATCGGGCTCACCGCCGGCGCATCCGCGCCGGACGCGTTGGTGACCGGCGTCATCGACGCGCTCGGTGCTCTGGGTCCGGCGACGGTGACCGAACACCGAACGACAGAAGAAACAGTCCAATTCTCCCTACCAAGGCAGGTGCGCTGATGCCCATACCGTTGCGACAGAACATCCGGGTAGGCTCGTACTTCCTCCGCAAGAAGCTGAAGGGCGAAACCCGGTACCCGTTCATCGTCGAGATAGAGCCATTGTTTGCGTGCAATCTGTCGTGTCCGGGCTGCGGGAAGATCCAGCACCCGACCGATATCCTGCGCAAGCGGCTGTCGGTCGAGGACGTCATCGGTGCGGTCGAGGAGTGCGGCACGCCGATGGTCTCCATCGCCGGCGGGGAGCCGCTACTCCATCCGGACATTGCCGCCATCGTGGAGGAACTGCTCCGGCGCAAGATCTACGTGTACCTGTGCACGAATGCGGTACTTCTGAGCCGGCGCATCGACCGCTTTACGCCGTCGCACTTCTTCTCGTGGGTGGTCCACGTGGACGGGTTGCGGGAACGGCACGACGCAGCCGTTGATCGAGCGGGGGTCTTCGATGATGCGGTGGCCGCAATACGGCTCGCCAAGGAGCGTGGTTTTCGGGTCACCACCAACTCGACCTTCTTCAACACCGACTCCCCCAAGACGGTGCGCGACGTCCTCAACTTCCTCAACGACGATCTGGGCGTCGACGCCATGATGATCTCCCCTGCGTACGCCTACGAGAAGGCGCCCGATCAGGAGCACTTCCTCGGGGTGGAACAGACCCAGAAGCTCTTCGCCGACGCCTTCGGCGGCAAGCAGCGCAAGAAGTGGAGGTTGAACCACTCGCCGCTCTTCCTGGACTTTCTCGAGGGAAAGTCCGACTTCCAGTGCACGGCGTGGGGAATCCCGAGCTACTCGGTTCTCGGTTGGCAGCGGCCCTGCTACCTCATGGCCGACGGGCACGTCGACAGCTACAAGGAGCTGATCGAGACGACCGACTGGGATGCCTACGGCCGGGGGAAGGACCCCCGCTGTGCCAACTGCATGGCCCACTGCGGCTACGAGCCCAGTGCGGTCATCGCCACCATGGGCTCCCTACGCCAGTCGTTACGCGCCCTCGTCTCGACGCACTGAGCGCGATGGCCGTCCTGCAAAGCGGTGCGCCGGCGGGCGCAGGCCCAGCCGGCGTGGCAGCATGGCGACCGGAGTTGGATGTCGGGTGCGACGGGCCGGGGGTGACTCCTATTCCAACAGGCCCGGAGGCCCGCGCTGCCCTCGTTGGGCTGAGTCCCGCCGGCATCCGCCGCCTGGATACGCCGGCACTCGAGGTATTGGCCGCCGAAATCCGATCGTTCCTCATCTCTGCGGTCGCGGCCAACGGAGGGCACCTGGGCTCCAACCTCGGTGCGGTGGAACTCTCCCTGGCGCTCCACAGAGCGTTCGACTCGCCGCGGGATCGGATCATCTGGGATACCGGCCACCAGACCTACGTCCACAAGATCATCACCGGGCGGGCGGCGGAATTCCCCACGCTCCGCCGGGCGTCGGGCCTGTCCGGCTATGCCAACCGGAGCGAATCCGAACACGATCTCGTGGAGAACAGCCACGCATCGACCGCGCTCTCGTATGCCTACGGGATCGCCCGGGCCCGCGATCTGCGGCGGGAGTCCCACCACGTGGTGGCGGTCGTCGGGGACGGAGCGCTCACCGGCGGGCTGTCCTATGAGGCGCTGGCCAACATCGGGGCCCACGGTGTCCGAGCGATCATCATCCTCAACGACAATGGGCGCTCCTATGCCCCCACGGTCTCGAGCCTGACCACCGCGGGCCGCGGTGGGCAGGCGACAACGGCCCGCCCCGCAGCGTTCTTCGGGAGCCTGGGCATCGCGTACGAGGGACCGGTGGACGGGCACGATTTGGACGAGCTAGAGGTCGCCCTCCATCGGGTGGCGGGGGGTGCAGGACCCGTTGTCCTCCATGTCCATACCGAGAAGGGCCGAGGCTACGCACCCGCCGAGCGGGACGACGAGAAGCGGCTCCACGACATCGGGCCGTTCGACCCGGCAACGGGCCTGCCACGCCGGAAGGCCGCGCCGGGGGACAGCTACACCGAGGCGTTCGGCGCGTCGCTCCTGCGTGAAGCCGAGGCCCACCCCGAGCTGATCGCCATCACGGCGGCCATGCCCGGCTCCTGCGGACTGCTCGAGTTCTCTCGTCGCTTTCCCGATCGGTTCATTGACGTTGGGATCGCCGAGCAACACGCGGTGACCGCGGCGGCCGGCATGGCCATGGCTGGCCTTCGGCCCGTCGTCGCCGTCTACTCGACCTTCCTCAACCGTGCCTGGGACCAGATCTACTGCGACGTGGGACTCCACCATCTCCCGGTGATCTTCTGCATCGATCGTGCCGGCATCACCGGAGACGACGGCCCCAGCCACAACGGCGTCATGGACCTGGCCCTGCTGACGAGCGTTCCGGGCATGACCGTGCTGGCACCGTCATGCCACGAAGAGGTCCCGGTCATGCTCGCCGAGGCGATCGCCATCACCAGCGGCCCCGTCGCCATTCGCTGGCCGAAGTCCGACGCACGGCGCAGCACGGTCACCGGGACGGGAATCTCGGCCCGCTTGGTGCGCCACGGCCAGGATGTCTGCTTTCTCGGCCTGGGCAAGATGGTCGAGGTCTGCGAGAGAGCGGCGGCGGAGCTCGCACGGGAGGGCATCGCTGCCACGGTGTGGGACATTCGCGCCGCTGCTCCGTTAGATCCGGTCATGCTCCGCGACGCGCTCCGGCATCGGGTGGTCGTGACCGTCGAGGACGGCATAGGAGTGGGTGGAGTCGGAAGCTCCATCGCCAGTGCCCTGCGGGATCACGGTGGTGCAGGTCTGCTCCCGGCCGTCGTCTCGCGTGGTCTCCCCCTGGCCTACTTTCCGCACGGCCCGGCGGCCGACATTCTGGCTGGGCTCGGCCTCGATGGACCACAGCTGGCCGCGACGGCGCTCGCTCAGTACTCCGTGTAACCACGGGCACCGAACCAGGGCGGGGCCCCGCCCGCCGTGCCGAGGATTCCGCCACCTCCGCTCCTTGTTACGTTGGGCAGCAATGCGATTGGTCTCGTGGAACGTCAACGGGATTCGGGCGGTCGTCCGCAAGGGGCTCTTCGAGCCCTTCAGGAGTGGGCTCGGTCCAGACGTCATCTGCCTTCAGGAGACGAGGGCGAGCCGGTCACCCTCGGAATTGGAGCTCCCCGACTACGAGGAGCATTGGAACTCGGCCGAGAGGAAGGGCTACTCCGGGACCGCTGTCCTCACCAAGACCAAGCCCCTTCGCGTGACGCCGGGACTGCCAGCCGCCATCATCGCCGAGTACGGGGTGAAGGGGGACGCCTTCGGCGATCCCAACGCCGAGGGTCGGGTGCTCACTGCCGAGTACGACTCGTTCATTCTCGTCACCGTGTACACGCCGAACGTGAAGGAGGATCTTGGCCGACTGGAGCTTCGTACACGCTGGGATCCGGCCTTCCTGGCCTATGTCACGTCCCTGGAGAAGGACAAGCCGGTGGTGTTCTGCGGCGATCTCAATGTGGCGCACACGCCCGACGACCTGGCCAATCCACAGTCCAATGCGGGCAAGAAGGGATTCACCGACGAGGAGCGGCAGGGTTTCCAGAATTTCTTGGACGCCGGATTCGTGGACACCTTCCGGATGTTCCACCAAGGCAACGGCTTCTATACGTGGTGGTCGCATTTTGCCAATGCGCGCACGCGAAACGTCGGCTGGCGGATCGACTATTTTCTGGTTTCGGCGGACCTCGTTCCGCGCGTCAGGACGGCCGACGTGCATCCCGACATCATGGGAAGCGATCACTGCCCGGTCAGCCTCGCGCTCGACGATTGAACGTCGTTGCCGGTGTCGGGCCCTCGACGGGGGTCCGCATCCGGGACCCCCTTCCCCCTGCTATAGTGCTCAGTGCCGCTGAGCCATCGTTCAGTGGGGCCCGTTCGGAACTTCATTCGAGTAGGCCGTCTCTCACTCGAATGGAGTTTCGCCATCCCTTCCTTCATCGATCTTGGTGTACCCGCGGACATCAACGCGCGGCTGCAGAAGTTGGGCATCTCGACGCCGCTTCCCATTCAGACCGCCACCATTCCCGCAGCGCTGCGCGGCAAGGACATCTGTGGAAAGGCGCCCACGGGCTCGGGCAAGACGCTGGCCTTCGGCATGCCGATCGCGGCCACCATGAAGCAATCGCGACCGCGACGTCCGAGCGCGCTCGTTCTCGTTCCCACCCGCGAGCTGGCTTCGCAGGTCCACGCCGTTTTGGCTTCGCTCCTCGGCCGCGACAGCCAACGCGTGGTCTCCATCTTCGGAGGTATGGGGTATCGCGACCAATGCCGCGCCCTGCACAAGGGGGTCAACGTGGTCGTGGCATGCCCGGGACGCCTCGAGGATCTCATTGAGCGTGGGGATGTTCGCCTGGACGACGTCACGACCGTTGTGCTCGACGAGGCGGACCGCATGTCGGACATGGGGTTTCTTCCCGCCGTTCGGCGTCTGTTGGACCGGACGTCGGCCACACGCCAGGTGCTCCTGTTTTCCGCCACGATCGGCCGAGAGGTCGAATCGATCATTCGCAACTATCAACACGATCCCGTCCGGGTCAACATCGAGACGGCGGAGGAGGAGAAGGGTGACGTCACCCATCACTTCTGGAAGGTCGATCGGGCCGAGCGCGTCGCCATCACCGCCCAGCTCGTCGCGCAACACGGGAGCGCGTTCGTATTCTGTCGCACCAAGAGGGGCGCCGACAGGGTCGTCCGGCAGCTACAGGCCCAGGGCGTGCGGGCTGTCCCGATGCACGGTGATCGGACCCAGGGTCAACGCGAGCGGGCCCTGGATTCCTTCTCCAGGGGCAAGGCCGATGCGCTGGTCGCCACGGACGTGGTGGCTCGCGGCATCCACGTCGATGACCTTCCCTGTGTCGTGCATTTCGACCCGCCGGCCGACCACACGGACTATGTCCACCGGTCGGGCCGCACCGGTCGAGCGGGAAAGACGGGCACCGTGGTGTCGCTCGTGACCGATGACCAGCGCAGAGAGGTCCAAGGAGTGCAACGAGCACTCGGCATGGAGCAGGGCCTCCTCGCCCCGTTCTCCTCGCCCCCGTCGCCTCCCTCGAGCGGCGCGCCGACACCTTCCGACTCCACGGGGGCCGGGCCGAAGAGCACGTCGTCCACCATGACCGGGAGGGTGAAGTTCTTCAACGGGGCGCGCGGCTACGGCTTCTTGGCCCGCGACGGTGGTGCAGACCTCTTCGTCCACCACACCCAGATAGAGGGCGAGCAGCGCAGTGGCCTCGCCGAAGGGCTGACCGTCGAGTTCACCGTTGCCCCGGGGCGTAAGGGCGACGAGGCTCGGAACGTCAAGGTCGTGGCGGCCTGAATGTGCGCGACCGCCTGATCGGCCACTACGTTTGGCGATCTGGCCGCCTTGCCGCAGCCCTCGGTATCCGGGAGCACCATGGAAATTGTTCGAAGAGTCCCCAATCGTTGCGCCACCGCCGTGGCGGGCGTGTTGCTCCTGTCGGGGCTGACGTTCCTCGCAGGCCCTCCCGGTCCGGCGACCGCCTCGACGCCCGTCGGTCAGTCGAACTCCGTCCTCGGCTACGGGTCGGCCGCAACCGCGGTGGGGAACCAGATTGGACTAGCCGGCCCCTTGACCGGAATCGCATCGACTCCGGACGAGAACGGCTACTGGGTCGCCACCACGAGTGGCCACGTCTCCAACGAGGGTGATGCCGCAGACTTCGGGTCCATCACGGGCGGACTGCGTGCTCCGATCGTCGGCATCGTAGCTACTCCATCGGGAGGCGGCTACTGGCTGGTCGCCGCCGACGGCGGTGTGTTCACCTTCGGCGACGCCGGGTTCTACGGCTCGACCGGGGGGATGGTCCTGAACCAACCCGTCGTGGGCATGGCCTCCACCGCCGATGGCCGGGGCTACTGGCTGGTCGCCGCCGACGGCGGTGTATTCACCTTCGGCGACGCCGGGTTCTACGGCTCGACCGGGGGGATGGTCCTGAACCAGCCCGTCGTGGGCATGGCGTCCACCGCCGATGGCCGGGGCTACTGGCTGGTCGCCGCCGACGGCGGTGTGTTCACCTTCGGCGACGCCGTATTCCTGGGGAGCATGGGGGGAACCAGGCTGGCGGCGCCGGTGGTTGGATTGACCGCAACGCCGGACGGCGGGGGATACCGCATGGTCGCCTCCGATGGTGGCATCTTCGACTTCGGTGACGCCGGATTCTATGGATCGGGTTCCGGCGCTCCCGTGACCGCGCCGGTCGTCGGCATAGCGCCGCGACCCGGCGGCTACTGGCTGGCCTACGGAGCGACGGCGTCGTTGAGCACCATACTGGGCCAGGAGGAGGTCCTGGCGGATCTGGGCTACTCGCCGTTGAGTTGGTCGCCTCAAGGGTTCCAATGGCGCTGGGCACCACCGCCGACCCTGCGCGCCCTGTGGTCGCCGGGCCAGGATGGCCCCATCGCCACGGGGGCGATCATGTCGTTCGAGGCCGTAGCGGGCCTACCGACCGACGGGACCATTTCCGCCCAGGAGATCGACGCGCTCCAGGGTGCCGCCAATGACCCTTCGGGACCCGACGCCAACCCGAACGGCTTCTCCTACGCGGTGGCGAACGAATCCGACCCGGAGTCGCTCACCGTGTGGCATGACGGGGTCGTCGTCGAGACGACCCCGGCCAATACCGGCGGTGCGGGCACGCCGACAGCCCAGGGAACGTTCCCTGTCTACCTGCGGCTGCGGAACCAGGTCATGCGGGGCACCGATCCCGACGGCACGCCGTACGCCGACCCGGTTCAGTTCGTTGCGTACTTCAACGGAGGCGACGCGCTCCACTACATGCCGAGGACTTCCTACGGGGACCCCCAGAGCCTCGGGTGTGTGGAACTCCCCTTGACTGCGGCTTCGATTGTCTGGCCGTACATGACGCTGGGTTCGCTCGTCACCGTCGATTAGCGACGCGCTCAGGTCTCTCTCAGCTTTGATCGGGGTACAAGAAGAGTGTGATCGTTGCGCCCGTGGCGGCCCACCATGGCGGTTCGATTGCAATGCGGTATCGGACTCGTTGCATCTGCCCATACCGGCCGATTTCGCTCGTGGCGGGGGTAAAGTGCGGGCAGTATTTCCACGCAAGTGCGGTGAGTACGGCGGTTGTCGGTGCGGCGTCAGGGGGGAAACGATTGGAAGTGCCAAATCGGCCAAGGAGCTTGCCCCCCCATCGCTGGTATCGCGCTGATGTGAGGGGCCCCGGGGCGTGAGCGGCCCCACAGGCTTCATTCGGGAAACCCCCCTTTCCCAAATGAGATGACAGGCGGGCCGGATCGGTGCAACACCGGTCCGGCCCCTGTCAATTTTCCGACTGCTATGCCGGACCGTAAGGTGCGAGGGCTTGGAGGCTCGAAAGGGCGGGGACCGGAGATTTCATCATCGGTTCACAGTCCAGATACGGCAGTGAAACAGGTGGGACCGAGACTGCGGGTGCACGGGAACACCCCCGTGCTCTACGGGTCTGGCCCAACGCCACGCTCGAGCCATTGAGCCACTCTAGGGACGGGAGCACAGGAGATTCATGAGTTACCAGGCCGAATACATCTGGATCGACGGGACAGAGCCCTCTCCGCTCCTGCGAAGCAAGACCCGGATAATTGAGGACGGCAAGGAGCCTTCGATCTGGGGATTTGACGGCTCCAGCACGAACCAGGCGGTCGGCCACGACTCCGACTGCGTGCTGCAACCGGTTTTCGTGTGCCCGGACCCGCTGCGGGCCGAAGGCGACAAACTGGTGATGTGCGAGGTCCTCCTCACCGACATGTCCCCGCACGTGACCAACACACGGCGGCCCTGTGCCGAGACGGCAGAGAAGTACGCCGACCAGGAGCCGGTGTTCGGCATTGAGCAGGAGTACACCTTCTTCCAGTACGGAAGGCCGATGGGATGGCCCGAGCTGGGGTTTCCTGCACCGCAGGGCCCCTACTACTGCGGAGTCGGCGGCGACAAAATGCCTGGTCGCGAGATAGTCGAACGCCACACGGTGGCCTGTATGAAGGCCGGGCTGGGTATTGAGGGGACCAACGCCGAGGTCATGATGGGGCAGTGGGAGTTCCAGATCGGCGTGCTTCCCCCGCCGCTGGTCGGTGACCACCTCTGGGTGGCCCGCTGGCTCCTCTTCCGTATCGCCGAGGACTTCGATGTCTATGCCACCCTGGAGCCGAAGCCGGTGATGGGGGACTGGAACGGTGCCGGGGCGCACACCAACTTCTCGACCAAGGCCATGCGGGAAGAGGGCGGCTGGGATGCGATCATCGCCGGCTGTGAGGCCATCGGGCAGCGCGTGGACGAGCACGTCTCGAACTATGGCGTCGGCATCGAATCCCGGCTCACCGGTGCACACGAGACGGCGCACTTCAGCAAGTTCAGCTACGGAACCTCCGACCGTGGTGCGTCTATCCGGATCCCCTGGGCGGTGGCGAAGGCGAAGAAGGGCTGGTTGGAAGACCGCCGGCCCAATGCCAACATGGACCCCTACGTGGTGACCCGGCTCCTGGTCGAGACGGTCTGCGGGGACGCCGCCGAGGTCTGATCGGCGGGCAGACCTCCTCCCCATCGTCGCCGGCCCGTTGGCGGGGCGCCGGACCCCTACACTGTTCCCGGGCTGCGTGCGGGTCTGTGGTTGCAAGTCGAGGCCAGTCGCAGGCAAAACGACCCACGTAAGGCAACTCGTGGTTGCTGAGCATGGTGCGATTTAGAGGTAAGCCCTGCCCGGCGAGCTCCCGATCCCCGGGGGCCGACGGCGACGAGGGGATGCGTGCCGAAAAGGTGCCGTTGGGCAGGTCGGTGGCGACACCGGCCGGCCGCCGGTACCGGCTCGTGAACCTTGCAGCAGGCGAGTGTGGGGTCAAAGACCAGGTCAGCCGCACGCAGCCCATCCACACGGAAATTCGTAACGACGCCGGAGGCACCGCGCGGACCGGTAGGATCGCTATCTCATGAGTGTCTTCACCAAAGTTCTCAAGGCGGGCGAGGGCAAGAAGGTCCGCCGCCTGGCCGAGCTGGTCCAACCAATTTCTGCGTTGGAGCCCGAGATGCAGGCGCTCGGCGACGCCGAGCTGGCGCACAAGACGGTGGAGTTCCGGGAACGCCTGGACCAGGGCGAGACGCTCGATGACCTCCTGATCGAGTCCTACGCCGTGGTGCGCGAGGCGGCCTGGAGGGTGCTGGGGCAACGTCACTTCGACGTGCAGCTCATGGGAGGCATGGCGCTGCACTTCGGGTGGATCGCCGAAATGAAGACCGGAGAGGGAAAGACCCTCGTTTCCACGTTGCCCGTCTATCTCAACGCCCTGGACGAGCGCGGCGTGCACGTAGTCACCGTCAACGACTACCTGGCCACCCGTGACGCCGAATGGATGGGACGGCTCCATCGCTGGCTCGGCCTGACGGTCGGGCGGATCGGGGCCGACGTCGACGATCCGGTGTCGAAGCAGGCCGCCTATGCCGCCGACGTCACTTACGGCACGAACAACGAGTTCGGATTCGACTACCTGCGCGACAACATGGCGCGGTCCCGGGAGCACATGGTCCAACGGGGGCACGTCTTCGCCATCGTCGACGAGGTCGACTCCATCCTGATCGACGAGGCGAGAACCCCGCTCATAATCTCGGGTCCCGCCGACGAGGCGGCCCAGCTGTACTACCAGTTCGCCTCTATCGCCCGCACGCTGGTCCGGGACGCGGACTACGAGGTGGACGAGGAGAAGAAGACCGTCGTGCCGCTCGAATCGGGCATCGAGAAGGTGGAGAAGGCGGTCGGTGTCGACAACATTTACGACGCGGTGTCCACCAACTACGTGCACCAGTTGACGAAGGCCCTCACCGCCAAGGATCTCTACAAGCGAGACCGGGACTACCTGGTTGCGGGCGGGGAGGTGAAGATCATCGACGAGTTCACCGGACGCACGCTGGAAGGCCGCCGCTGGTCCGACGGCCTCCACCAGGCCGTCGAGGCCAAGGAGCGGGTGGCCATCAAGGAGGAGAACCACACCTGGGCCACGGTCACCTTGCAGAACTACTTCCGCATGTACGAGAAGTTGTCGGGCATGACCGGTACGGCCGAGACCGAGGCAGGGGAATTCGCCGGCACCTACGGCCTCGCCGTCGTCCCCATTCCGACCAACAAGGAGATGGTGCGCGCCGATCACCCTGACCTCGTCTTCAAGACGGAGGAGGCCAAGTTCAACGCCGTGGTCGAGGACCTCGTCGAGCGCCACGAGAAGGGGCAGCCCGTCCTGGTCGGCACGGCATCGGTGGCCAAGTCCGAGCTGCTCTCCCGGCTCTTGGAAAAGCAGGGCCTGCCGCACAACGTCCTCAACGCCAAGCAGCACTTCAGGGAGGCCGAGGTCGTCGCCCAGGCCGGTCGGCGGGGCGCGATAACCGTTGCCACCAACATGGCTGGACGGGGGGTCGACATCATCCTCGGCGGCAACCCCGAGCTGCTGGCCCAACAGGAAGTGCTCGCGGAGGGGGTGGATCTGACCAGCGGAGAGGGGGCGGTCGAGCTGCAGCGCCGGCGGGCCACGCTGGAGGAGCGCAGCCGCGCCGAGGGGGAGCAGGTGCGCCAGCTCGGTGGTCTCTACGTGCTCGGCAGTGAGCGGCACGAGAGCCGCCGTATCGACAACCAGCTGCGTGGGCGCTCGGGGCGTCAGGGCGACCCCGGGGAGAGCCGCTTCTATCTGAGCCTGGACGACGAGCTGCTCCGTCTGTTCGCCACCGGCGCCATGAGCTGGGTCATGGGTCGGACGCTGCCCGAGGACGTCCCGATCGAGAGCAAGACGGTGGCCAAGGCCATAGAGCGGGCCCAGAACACGGTCGAGGCCCGCAACGCCGAGATGCGCAAGGACAACCTCAAGTACGACGAGGTGATGGACCAACAACGAAAGGTGATCTACGAGCGCCGGCTCCAGATCATTGACGGCGACGATCTCGAGGAGCGAACGGAAGACCTCCTTGCCGGGGCCGTGGAGAAGCAGGTGGCGGAGTTCTGCCCCAGCGAGTATGCGGAGGAGTGGGATTTGAAGGGCCTGGTCGACGGCCTGACGCAGTACTATCCGACCAAGTTCTCCGTTGCAGACCTCTCACAGGCGACGACCACCGAAGACCTGGTCGAGAGCATCGTGGAGGAGGCGCTCGAGTACTACGAGCAGCACGCCGAGTCCATGCCCGGGGGCCCCGAGACCATGCGCCAGATCGAGCGCGACGTGATGCTGCAGATCATCGACCAGAGGTGGCGCGACCATCTCGCCGAGATGGACAACCTCAAGGACGGGATCCACCTGCGCTGGACCGTGCAGGCCGATCCTCTCAACGCCTGGCAGTCCGAGGGATACAACATGTTCGGCCAGCTGGTCGAGGTGATCGACAACGACTACCTCCGCTACATCCTCCACGTCGAGGCGATCCAAGAGCCGTCCAGCGAGCCGAACCTCGAGCGGGCGGTCTACGCGGCGGCGGAGGACCCCGTCGCCGGGACGGGCGCCCTGGCCGGAGTCCTCGCCGCAGAGCTGGGAGCCAATGTGGCCCCCGTCGAGCAGGCCATGCCCCCGGCGGTCAGCTCGCCCAACGGGGCGAAGGCGCAGGTCAAGCGCCCGAACGCCCCCGACCCCGACGCGCTTGTGCCCATCGTCAAGGCCGAGCACGAAAAGGTGGGACGCAACGACCCCTGCTGGTGCGGGAGCGGGAAGAAATTCAAGTTGTGCCATGGCGCCGCCTGAGGGCGGGTCGGCCGAGGCACCACGGGACTTCGCGGCCGAACTGGCGGACGCAGAAGGCCGGTTGGTGGAGGCCGAGCGCTATCTGGGCCTCGACCGCCTGCTCGCCCGCCGGGCCGAACTTGAGGCCGAGGCGGCTAGGCCCGAACTGTGGAGCGACCCCGACCACGCGCGGGCGGTCACCACCGAACTGGGTCAGGTGACCGCCGATCTCGAGCAGTTGACCGGCCTGCGCGCCGAGCTCGGCGAGGCCGAGACCCTGTGGGAGCTGGTCGAGGAGTCTCGGAACGATGGCGTGCCTGACGCGTCGCTCGAGAAGGAACTGGTGGAGACGGTGAACGGGTTGCGCAACCGCTTGAGCTCCTTGGAGCTGCAGTCGCTCTTCTCGGGCGAGTACGACCAGCGGGATGCCGTGGTCGAGGTGCACGCCGGAGCGGGAGGGACCGACGCACAGGACTGGACCGAAATGATGCTGCGCATGTACCAGCGCTGGGCCGAGCGTCGGGGATTCTCGGTCGAGCTGGACGAGGCGACCGAGGGTCAGGAGGCCGGCCTACTGTCGGCTACCTTCATTGTGCGCGGGCGCTTCGCCTACGGCCTGCTCGCCACCGAGCGTGGCGTGCACCGGCTGGTACGCATGTCGCCGTTCGACTCGCAGAAGCGGCGGCAGACCAGCTTCGCGTCAATGGACGTCACCCCGTTTCTCGAGGACCTCACCGGCGAGGTGGACATAGACGAGAAGGACCTGCGCATCGACACCTACCGTTCGTCGGGGGCCGGTGGCCAGCATGTCAACAAGACGGACTCCGCCGTGCGTCTAACCCATCTTCCCACCGGGTTGGTCGTGTCGTGTCAGAACGAGCGTAGCCAGCATCAGAACAAGGCCAAGGCTATGCAGATCCTCGGGGCGAAGCTGGCCGACCGGGCGCGCAACGAGCGCAAGGCCGAGATGAGTGCGTTGAGCGGCGACAGGGGGGACAACGCATGGGGGAATCAGATCCGTTCCTACGTCCTTGCGCCCTATCAACAAGTGAAGGATCTACGGACGCTGCACGAGACGGGCAACGTCGCCGCCGTGCTCGACGGTGACCTCGACGCGTTCATGGAGGCCGAGTTGCGCAGGCAGCGCGGGAGCGCATCGGGCTGACCCCGCTGACCAGCACGGGAGGCCATGACCCCCGCCGCGACGAGGGACCGGTAGTATCGCGGGATTGATCTGTCGCCCTCTGCGGCTTCTCGCCGTCGTCAGGTTCACAACGCCCTTATGACATGATTCGTTTTGACACCGTCACAAAGACCTACAAGGGATCGACCGTCGCGTTGCGCGACATATCGGTCGAGATCGACAAGGGCGAATTCGTCTTCCTCGTCGGGTCGTCGGGTTCGGGCAAGACCACGTTCATCCGGTTGTTGCTGCGCGAGGAGCTCCCGGACACCGGCCAGATCTGGGAGGCCGGCCGCAATATCGTCGACCTTCCCAAATGGCGGGTTCCCTACCTCAGGCGCAATATCGGTTGTGTCTTCCAGGACTTCCGTCTGCTTCCGAACAAGACCGTGTTCGAGAACGTGGCGTTCGCCCTGGAAGTGATCGGTCGCCCACGCCACGTGGTGGCCAACCAGGTACCGCAGGTCCTCGACCTGGTCGGTCTGGCCAAGAAGACGAACAACCTCCCCGGCGAGCTCTCCGGCGGCGAGCAACAGCGCGTGGCGGTCGCACGGGCCTTCGTGAACCGGCCGCTCATCCTGCTGGCCGACGAGCCCACCGGGAATCTCGATCCGCAGACCAGCCAGGGCATCATGCAACTCTTGGATCGGATCAACCGCACCGGGACCACCGTCGTCATCGCCACCCACGACGAAGTGCTGGTCGACAAGATGCGCCGACGGGTCATTGAGTTGAGCAACGGCATCCTCGTACGCGATCAGGCGCGCGGCGTCTACGGCATTGACGGCACGACCAGCGGGCCGATCGAAGGGGTGGGCTGATATGCCGGTCTCGGTCGACTACGTGGCTCGCGAGACGGCCTCGAACCTCTGGCGCAACCGCCTGATGACCATCGCTGCCATTCTCACCGTGGCGGTCTCCCTCAGCCTGGTGGGCGCCGCGCTACTGCTCCGGCAGGGCTCGGCCAACGCGACGGGAGAGTTGGAGCGCGGTACCCAGACGACGGTATGGATGCAGCCGGACGCCAATGGGCAGGAGATCCACGCCGTGGGGACGCAGCTGGCGCAGCTCACCTATGTCCGGCAGCCCTGTGCGTACTGGAACAAGCAGCGCAACTACGAGGAGGCGCGCAAGCTCCTGCCCTCCGATGTGCTTCAGGCCACGACCGTCTCCGAAATGCCCACCTCCTACTGGTGCACGCCGGTGATGCTCAGCGATGCCAACCAGGTCATCGCCGCGTTCAAGGGGACACCGGGCGTCCTTACCGTCACCGCGCCGCTCCAGCAGATCCACACCGAGGAGAAGGTCATCAACATCTCGAAGTGGGCCTGCCTAGCCGTGGCGATAGTGCTGATCATCTCGGCTGCGGTGCTGATCCTCAACTCCATCCGCATGGCCATCTTCGCCCGGCGTCGCGAGGTCTCGGTGATGAAGCTCGTGGGCGCGACGAACTGGTTCATCCGGGTGCCCTTCATGTCCGAGGGGTTGATCCAGGGCTTCTTCGGGTCCGTTCTGGCAGCCGGAGCGGTCTACGTCTTGTACCTCCTCATTGACCATGCCGGTGGCACTGCTTCGAGCAACATCTTCAGCGCCATGCACATGTCCGGAGGCGAGCTGCTCTGGACCGATGTCGTCGTCGTGCTCGTCGGCGTGCTCATCGGTTCGCTCGGCTCGGCCGTCGCTATCCGGCGTTTTCTCGACGTCTGACCCGGGGAACCTCGCGCCCGGAGGTTCGGGCTCGGCCCGGGGTTTTCCGGTTGGGCTGGGCGTGCGGCAAGGTTTTGAGCAAGGTCGATGGTCCATGCTCCCCTTGGCCGCTCGCGACCGCGAGTGGCAGGCGAGAGTGAGGAGCACCCGTGGGCAACAACACGACGATCACCGGCAACCTGACCCGAGAGCCGGAGATCCGCTATACGAAGGAGGGTCAGGCCACGGCCCAGTTGGGCGTGGCGGTCAACCGGCGCTGGCAGGACCGCTCGACCCAGGAGTGGCAGGAGTCGACCTCCTTCTTCGACGTGGTCTGCTGGCGGGATCTGGCCGAGAACGTGGCCCTGAGCCTCTCAAAGGGGATGCGCGTCGTGGTCAGCGGCCGCCTCGAACAGAGGAGCTGGGAAACCGAGGAAGGCGAGCACCGTTCCAAGGTTGAGATCACCGCCGACGAGATCGGTCCCAGCCTCCGTTTCGCCACTGCCGACGTGCAGCGCACCGAGCGTCGCGCCGCCGCCGAACTGCCGGAGTCCGAACCTGCGAACGGGCTCGGCGGCGCGTCGGGAAGCGTGTCGGTAGAGGCGTGAGAGTGACCGCCAGTGATCACATCGTCCCCCGTGGCCGTGACGCGCCGTGCGCACCGGCGCGTTTCGCGGCGCGGGTCGAGCTCCTGAAGGACGAGGCGTTCGAGGTCTGCGGCGCATTGGCCCTCGGCGAGTCGATTCTCAGACGGTTCCGTCTGCACGGCGAGGCGGCGCATCTTGCCGCAGTCTTCGACGTCGTCGAAGGTCGCCTGGTCGCGCCGCCTCCCTATGAGGGCGGGTCGTCCGGAGACCGCTCGTAGGTGAGGGAGAGTGAATTGACGCAGTAGCGGAGGCCCGTGTCGGTCGGACCGTCGTCAAAGACGTGTCCGAGGTGGCCGCCGCAGCGGGCGCAGACGATCTCCGTGCGCCTCATTCCGTAGCTGCGGTCGGTGTGCTCCAGGATCGTACCGTCGGCCTTGGCGCGGTCGAAGCTCGGCCAACCCGTTCCGGACTCGAATTTCGAGCCGGTGTCAAAGAGCTCCGCGCCACATCCGGCGCAGCGGAAGACACCCTCTCCCTCGACGTGCAGCAGCTCGCCCGACCACGCCGGTTCGGTGCGGGCGCGGCGGAGGACAGCGTAGCGATCGGCCGGGAGGTCCGCCTTCCACTCCTCTTCAGTCTTGACGACCTCGTACTCCACCGCCCTATCCCCCCTCCCCTTCTTGCGTGTGAACATGCGTGCCGCTCCCGCTGTGATCCAACGACGGCGAGCCTACGCGTCTTTCCGGCACGTCCCGTCCCTTGGACAGCGGGGGCGTCCATCGGCTAAGGACACACCATGAGAATGGAGGCGATCGCCCGCTGGGGTCGACAGCCGTGAAGGGCGTGCTCTTGGCGGGCGGCACGGGCTCGCGCCTCTACCCCCTGACCCGCATCACCAACAAGCACTTGCTCCCGATCTACGACCGACCGATGATCGCATGGTCGATTGAGGCTCTCGTCAATGCGGGAATTGACGAGATCATGTTGGTGACCGGCGGCACCCACGCCGGAGAGTTCCTGCGCCTCTTGGGCAACGGACACGAGTTCGGCATCGATCGGCTGTCCTACGGGTACCAGGAGAAGGCCGGTGGCATCGCCGAAGCACTGGGCCTGGCGGAGCGTTTCGTCGGGGGCGACCCGGTGCTGGTCATGCTGGCCGACAACATCATGGAGCGGTCGATCAAGCCCATGGTCGATGCCTTCCGCGCCAATCCCGTGGGGGCACGGATCCTGCTCACCGCGGTGGAGGAGCCCGAGCACTTACGCCACCTCGGCGTGCCCGTGTTCTCGGCCGACGGAAGGGTCACGCGGATCGAAGAGAAGCCGGAGGTGCCCTCCAGCAGCTTCGGGGTGACCGGCATCTACTGCTACGACGCCGGCGTCTTCTCCATCATCCCCAACCTCGAACCTTCCGGTCGGGGAGAGCTCGAGATCACCGACGTCAACAATCACTACGTGCAGCAGGGGGCCATGGCCTTCGACGTGCTCGACGGCTTCTGGGGTGATGCCGGTGAGTCGATTGAGGCGTACTACGCGGTGAACGACTTCGTGCGGGCCAACGGTGCCAACCGAGCCTGAGGTCTCAGGCCTGTCGTTGGCTGGCCGGAGCTGACTGCCGGGCCCGCCGGACGCTCTCGGCGATCCCCGCTCCGTTGAGCCCGAGGTCGTCGAGGATCTGGTCGGCCTTCCCCTGCGCGATGTACTCCCTCGGTATCCCCAGGATCCGGGTGATCGGGTTCGGGGCCCCCTGCGATTCGATTCCGGTCGCCATGGCGTCGAGCAGGAACGCCCCCGCACCTCCGTGGCGGACTCCGTCCTCGGCCGTGACCACCAGGGCGTGGCGGGCGGCATCGGCCAGCATGTCGGGGTCGGGTGGCGATACGACGCGCACATCCCACACGGTCGCCGCCACCCCTTCTTCGGCCAGCTCGTCGGCGGCCAGGAGACAGGATTCGACGAGCTTCCCCACCCCGAGCAGGCAGACCGACCCGTCGCCGCTCCGCAGTTGCATCGCCGCGCATCCCGAGCCCACTTCATGCGACGCCACGTGACGGGGGGCGGTCTTGGGGAAGCGAATGGTGGATGGCCCGGGAAGCTCGAGGGCCGTGCACAGCATCGGTGCGATCTCCTCGGCCGAAGAGGGCGCAAAGACCGTCATGCCCGGAATGGACAGAGCCAGGGCCATGTCGAGGATGCCGTGATGACTCGGCCCGTCGTCACCGGTGATTCCGGCCCGGTCGAGCACGAAGACGACCGGGCTGCCGTGCAGGCCGACGTCGAGATTGGCCTGGTCAAAGGCGCGGCTGAAGAAGGTGGAGTACACCGCGACCACGGGTCGCAGGCCTCCCATCGCCATGCCTGCGGCGGCGGTGACCTCGTGTTGTTCGGCGATGCCCACGTCGAAGAAGCGGTCCGGGAAGCGCGTCTGGAACGGAAGCAGCCCGGTCGGCCCCGGCATGGCCGCCGTGAGCGCGACCACCCGGGCATCATCATCGGCGACCTGCAGCAACGCACGGGAGAAGGCGTCCGTGTAGGTGCCGGCCCGCGGGGGGGAGTGGTCGACCTCCGCCTCCGCCGTCGTCCCCGGAGTCGCCACCCCGCCGACATCGGCACCCGCGGATCCGCCGACGGCGGCTCCCGCCGAGCTCCCGATCGTGTTCTCGAGCGCGCCCACCCTTGCCTTCACGTCGTGCAGCCGCTGGACGTCGTCCTGCTCGGCCGGTGCGTAGCCCCGGCCCTTCTGCGTGAGCACGTGCACCACGATCGGCCCGTCCCATTCGGCGGCATGGGCGAACGCCTGCTCCATGAGGTCGACATCGTGACCGTCGATCGGACCCGCGTAGCGAACCCCGAGCGCCTCGAAGAAGGTGTGCGGGGAGACCATCTCGCGCAGTGCGGTGGCGACGGAATGCACTCCCGTAACGGCCAGCGGCCCGAATGCGGGGACGCCGCGGAGCCTGTTGCGCAGCCGCTCGCGCGTGTGCGTGTACGTCGGATTGAGACGAAGGCTGGTCAAGCTCTGGGAAAGCTGTGAGACCGTCGGGGCGTACGAGCGGCCGTTGTCGTTGAGCACGACGACGACTCGGCAACCGGAGTGTCCAAGGTTGTTCAAGGCCTCGTAGGCCATGCCGCCGGTGAGGGCGCCGTCGCCCACGACGGCGATCACCTTGCGATCGTCTCCTTCGTCACGCAGTGTGAGGGCCTTGGCGATGCCGTGGGCATAGGACAGGGCGGTCGAGGCATGGCTGTTCTCGATCCAGTCGTGCTCGGACTCCGCCCTGTTCGGGTAGCCGGACATGCCCCCGGCCTGCTTGAGGGTCTTGAAGCCGAACCTCCGCCCGGTGAGGAGCTTGTGCACGTAGGCCTGATGTCCCGTATCCCACAGGATGACATCGCGCGGTGAGTCGAACACCCGGTGCACGGCCAAGGTGAGCTCTACGGCCCCGAGGTTCGAGCCGAGGTGGCCACCGGTGCTGGTCACGGACTCAATGATGAACGTCCGGATCTCCTCGGCCAGGATGCGCAGTTGCTCCTGGTCGAGGTCCTTGATGTCCGCCGGTGTCTCGATGCTCTGAAGGATCATGGCTCTCGCACCACGCTAGCCCGTTTGACCCACTCGGGGCCCCCATGGAGGGGCGGAGACGATCAGGTGGACCCGGCCGTACCGGCCTTGGCCAGGAACGTCGCCTCGTTGACGAGCACGCGAGTCATGCGTCCCGCTCCGATGAGCCCACCACCGTCCCGCTCCAGTCGGGCCGCCGAAACGGTGAAGACGAGGCGCCGGCCTTCGACCTTGACCAGGGTGGCCTCGGCGAGGACCACACCGCCGATGCCCACCGGGGCCAGGTGGTCGAACTGCACCCGAGTCGCCACGCTGGACTGCGTAGCCGTCAGATGACCGTCGGTGGCGCGGCAGGAGGCCTCTTCGCATATGGCGATCAGCCGGGGCGTGGCCAGGACGGGAACGTCCCCCGAGCGGAAGTACTGTGCCGTGTCCTCTTCGCCGACCGTGAGCTCTACCTGGGCCGTGAGGCCCGAGTGGGGGCCGTGTCCTGCAGGTGGGGTGCCTTCGGAGGATGCGCTGGACACGACGATTACGATACCGCCCGTGACCGATACGTCCCTGATCGATGGCGATGTTCTCCAGCGAGTCCTTTCTGCGGCGCTCTCCAGCGGGGGCGACATGGCCGAGGTCTTTGCCGAGGACAGCGCGACGGCGACCGCCATGCTCGATGATCGCCGTATAGAGGAGCTCTCGTCGGGCCGGTCCCGCGGAGCGGGCATCCGGGTCGTCGCCGGCGAGACGACCGGGTTTGCGCACACCTCTGACCTGAGCGAGGCCGGTCTCCTGGCTGCGGCCGCGGCGGCGGCCTCCGTGGCGCGTGGTGGCGGTGGCGGAGTGCGCACGGTCGCGGTGGCGTTGGGGCCGGCGGCGGCCCATGACCGGGGCGAACGGACACTCCCGAGCTCGGTAGCCAAGGCCACCAAGCTCGATCTCCTCGTTCGCGCCGACGAGGCGGCTCGGGCCTCGGGTGGCTCAATCAGCCAGGTGCAGGTGGGATGTGGTGACAGCCGCCGCCGGGTCCTCATCGCCAATTCGGACGGCCTGCTTGCCGAGGACGACCAGGTCCGCACCCGCTTCAACGTGATGTGCGTGGCCAACGGGGATACGGGGATGCAGACCGGCTACGAGTCGCTGGCTCGCACCGAGGGCTACGAGATCTTCGAGCGCTACAACGTCGAGGACATTGCCCGAACGGCGGCGCGCCGGGCCCTGGCCAAGCTCTCCGCTCGACCCGCCCCATCCGGCGAGGTGCCCATCGTCCTGGCCGGAGGGAGCGGCGGCATCCTCTTCCACGAGGCCTGCGGCCACGGGCTGGAGGCCGACCACATCCTCAAGGATGCCTCGGTGTACACCGGACAGCTCGGCCAGCTCGTGGCGAGCCCGCTGGTCACCTTGGTGGACGACGGCACCGTCCTCGGCGAGTGGGGCAACCTTGCCATGGACGACGAGGGCCATGCACCGATGCGCAACGTGCTCATTGAGAATGGCGTGCTCACCGACTACATGTGGGATTGGCTGCGGGCTCGCAAGGAGGGGCGGACCTCGTCGGGGAACGGTCGCCGGCAGTCGTATCAGCATCTTCCGATGGTGAGGATGACCAACACCTACCTCCTCGCCGGTGCCGAGAAGGCCGATGAGATCGTTGCGCAGACCCCCTCGGGCGTCTACGTCTCGAAGCTGGGAGGAGGCCAGGTGAACACGACGACCGGAGATTTCGTGTTCGGCACCACCGAGGCGTACTTGATAGAGGACGGTCATCTCACCGAGCCGCTGCGCGACGCCAACCTGATCGGCAACGGGCCCGAGGTGCTTCGGCGCATTGACGCCGTGGCCGACGACTTCGACATGACGCCGGGCACGTGCGGCAAGGACGGGCAGAGCGTCCCGGTCGGTTGTGGGCAGGCCACCCTGCGCATCACGGGGGTCACGCTGGGAGGGACGGCATAGTGAGCGATCTGCTTGCGCTGGCCTCCTCGCTCGTCGATCAGGCCGGATCGGGTGAGGGAATGGAGGTCTACGTCACCCGTGGCACCGAGAACGAGGTGCGGGCGTACGACGGCGAGGTTGAATCCCTGACCTCTGCCGACTCGTCGGGCGTCGGCATCCGCATCCTCCTCGGCGGCCCGGGGGGAGAGGGGCGCCGGCTCGGATTCGCCTGGGCCGGATCGCTCGATCCGGCGGTGGTCCGCGACGCGCTGAGCGACGCCCGTGACAATGCCCGCTTCGCCACCCCCGATCCCGACGTGGTCCTGGCCGAGCCGGACGGCGTGCCGTCGGTCGAGCAGGATCTGTGGGACGACGCGGTCATCACCGTGCCCCTGCGGGACAAGATCGCACTGGCCCTCGAGCTCGAACGGTCCACCCGCAGCGCTGACCCACGGGTGCGACAGGTGTCCTCGGCCGATTACTCGGACAGTCGGGTGGAGGTGGCGCTGGCCTCGACGACCGGAATTCGGTCCGAGACCCGGCGGACCACGGCCTTCGTATCGGTCGACGCCATCGCCGGCGAGGGTGCTGATTCGCAGACAGGGACGGGCTTTAGCGTCGGCCGGTCGCCCACCCAGCTCCATCCGGACGAGGCCAGGGCCGATGCCGTGCTTCGTTCCACCCGGCTGCTCGGCGCGCAGAAGGCCCGATCGGCTCGGTGCACCGTCGTCTTCGATCCGCGGGTCGTCTCGACGCTGTTATCGGTGGTGGGCTCCGCCCTCTCCGGCGAGGCCGTGGTCAAGGGAAGGTCGTTCTTCGCCGGGAGGATCGGCGAGTCGGTGTCCCCCGGCGACTTCACGCTGACCGACGATCCCACCAACAGCAGCGCATTCACGGCGTCGACCTACGACGGCGAGGGGCTCGCCTGCCGGAGCAACGTCCTGATCTCCGACGGCGTGCTTCGCATGTTCGTCTACGACACCGTGTCGGCCCGCCGCGCCCAGACCCGCTCGACGGGTTCCGCCGTCCGGGGGGCTTCTCGGGCACACCGTCGGCCGGCTGCCGCGCCCTGGTGCTCGCGCCGGGCACCAAGACCGCCGAAGAGATCCTGGCCTCGGTCGGCGAGGGGCTGTACGTCCAGTCGGTGACGGGCATCCATTCGGGGGTCAACCCGGTGAGCGGGGACTTCTCGGTCGGAGCTGAAGGCCTGATGATTCGCGCGGGATGCCTGGCCGAACCGGTCCGTGAGGTGACGGTGGCTTCAACTCTGCAACGTATGTTGCAAGCGGTCGTGGCAGTGGGGAGCGATCTGCGCTGGCTTCCCGGGGTGGCCGCCGGTCAGACGCTGGCCATCGCCGATATGCAGCTCAGCGGCGACTAGGGGCAGGGGCACCTTGCCCCGGCCCTCCTGCCGAGTCAGCTGGCGGACGACGCAGCCGGGCTGGACTCCTTGGCCG
This sequence comes from uncultured Acidimicrobiaceae bacterium, assembly GCA_963779735.1. Lineage (GTDB taxonomy): Bacteria > Actinomycetota > Acidimicrobiia > Acidimicrobiales > RAAP-2 > Bog-473. The sequence continues at coordinate 295,948 of CAVZZJ010000002.1, read as the reverse complement.
GCTTGTCCCCGCCCCCACCGCTCTTGGCGGCCTCCGTGGTCCCCGTGTCCGCCTTGGTCTCCGATGTGGAGGAGCCCGAGCCGTTCGCTCCCGTCGAATCGGAGCCGGAGCGCTTGCCCTGGGCGCGGGTGTCGGTCTTGTAGAAGCCGCTTCCCTTGAGGACGATCCCCACCGCTCCGAAGACCTTGCGCAACGCCCGGCCGCACTCCGGGCACACGGTCAGCGCCTCGTCGGTGAACTTCTGCACAGCGTCGAGCCGGTGCCCACACGATGTGCACACGTACTCATAGGTCGGCAATCGGACTCCTTCGATTGGCACTCGCAGCTTCGATTGGCACTCACAACCTTCGACTGCCAAGTCTATCCGACCGTTGATGCGAACAAGCCACTCCAAAGCGGCAACACCCAGTGCTGCGAGGCCGTACACTAACAATCCGTGTCCGATCGAAGCCTGGCCCATCTCGATCCGCTAGGCGGCGCTCGGATGACCGACGTCACCCCGCGGGAGCCCACCCACCGTCGCGCCCTGGCCCGATGCCGGGTCTCGATGTTGCCCGAAACGACCACCCTGGTGGCCAACAACGCCATCACCAAGGGCGATGTGCTGGCCGCGGCCCGGATCGCGGGGATACAGGCGGCGAAGCGTACGGCCGAGCTCATCCCCATGTGCCACCCGGTCCTGGTCGGTTCGATCGCGGTGAATTTCTCGATCGGCGACGATTTCGTCGAGGTAGAAGCCCAGGTGGAGACCGTCGATCGAACCGGAGTCGAGATGGAGGCCATGATGGCCTGCACCACGGCGGCGTTGACCGTCTACGACATGTGCAAGTCGTCCGACCGCACCATGACGATTGAGCACGTCGCGCTCTGGGAGAAGTCCGGCGGCCGCTCGGGGCCGTGGCGGCGGGCCGAGGCGCGCACGTAAAGGCCGGCGGGCGACCACCTCGTCCCGCCGTGTCTAGATTCTCCGGGAATGACTGGGCGACGTGTGGCCGACCGCATCGGCGTCGGCAAGGGCATAACCGGCACGGTCTCCTCGGGGATAGGCCGCATGGGCGGGCGCAATGTGGTCATCGCCCGCTCGAGCTCGTCGGAGCGGCGCGGGGCGCTCACTCACGCCGACGGCGTTCGGCTGGCCGAATCGGCCGACCTGGCCCTCCGACTGCGCATTCCCTTCGTGTTCATCGTCGCCTCGAGTGGCGCGGATGTGCTCGACGGCGTGGCAGCACTCCACGGTTGGGGCCGGGCGGCGGAGGCGATCGTCTCGTGCAGCGGCGTCGTTCCCGTGCTGATGGCGGTGACGGGACCCGTGGTGTCGGGTCCGGCCCTGTTGCTCGGGCTCTCCGACCTGGTGGTGATGAGCACCGAGGCGGTGGCGTTCGTCTCGGGCCCCCAGATGGTGGCCGAGTTCACCGGCGTGGAGGTCGGCCTCGGAGAGTTGGGCGGAGCCGCGACGCATGCCCGGTCGAGTGGGGTCTGTGCGGTGGAGGCCGACGACGTCGAAGGAGCCGTGGCAGAGTTGCTGGAGTACCTGCCGTCGCATATAGACGAGGCTCCCCCTCCCGCCACGGTCTCCGATCCCGTGCTGCGCTCCATCCCCGAACTGCGTGAACTGATCCCGGAGCGCAAGTCCGCCACCTACGACGTGCGGGACGTGGTTCGCCTGGCGGTCGACGACGGCGAGTTCCGTGAGCTGTGGCCGCGGTGGGCCGGGCAGATCGTCACTGGGCTCTGTCGAATCGGCGGTCTCTCCGTCGGCGTCGTGGCGAACCAACCACGGATCTTGGCAGGCACGCTCGACATCGCGGCGTCGCAAAAGGCCGCTCGGTTCGTGCGGTTCTGCGACTCCTTCAACATTCCACTCTTGAGTGTGGTCGACACTCCAGGATTCCTGCCCGGCAAGGACCTCGAGTGGAGGGGGATGATCCGTCACGGGGCCGAGCTCGCCTTCGCCTATGCCCAGGCGACGGTGCCCCGCATCTGCCTCATTCTGCGCAAGGCTTTTGGCGGCGCGTACATCGTCATGGACTCACGGGGAATCGGCAATGACGTCTGCCTGGCCTGGCCGTCGGCGGAGATAGCGGTCATGGGGGCGTCCGGCGCGGTGCAGATCCTGCACCGTGGCGTGGGCGATAGAGAGCGGGCGGAACGCGAGATCGGCTACGAGGATGCATTCCTGACCCCCTGGCCGGCCTCCGAACGTGGTCTCGTCGACCAGGTGATCGACCCTGCCGACACCCGGACCGTGCTCTGCTCCGTCCTTCGGCAGCTCAGCACCAAGCGGGAGCTGGTAGTGGGCCGAAAACACGACGCTGGTCCGCAATAGCCATGTGACCAGGTTGTTAGGGTATTGACATCATTTCGCAACGAACATGATATTGATTCGCGGTCCAATCGGGTAATGGATGAGGCATGATCAATGCCGTGGAACGGTCGGCAGACGATTCGATCTTCGTGCTGGAGTCCTGTCACAGCACCTGGATCTTCGACACCGAAAAGCTACGCTTCCGCAGGATCCTCAAGGGCCTGGCCTTGGACGCGCACGCCGCGACCACGGCGTGGCGACCGTATTTCGGCTTGGAGATCGACCCCATCTCCGAGTCGTTCGTCGTTCTTTTGAACCCCGAGGGGACTCGCCTCCTCCGCTCATGGCGACACGTCGAGCAGTGCCCGCAGTGCGGGGGCGACCAGACGGGCGAACTGTCGCTCGACGATCTCAGGGGGGCTGCGCTCGCCTGAGTGCTGCGGTGTCTGCTCCGCCGTTCGGCGGCGGGTACGGACGTCGAGGGTCGGACGAATCGCTTGTCACCGCTCAGACGGTGGCGGAAACCATGGCCGGCGACGGCGATCGCGCCGGTCGGCCCGCTCAATCTCCCGCTCGACGTCTGACCACATCAGCGGATCGGGGTCCTCGTCGCTCGTGGCGGTCACCGCGGCCCGGGTCATGACGACGTAGGCCACCGTCCAGAGCACCGCGATGGTGCTGAGCTTGGCCAAGAAGCCGGCGAGTTGCTGGTCGAGTAGGGGAGTCATGCCGAGCACCTTTATGTGGTGGTCATAAGAGGCATACAGCGAATGGCGGGCGAAGATCCAGACGATCGAGAGAAAGCTCGGCACGATGGACTGCACGATCAGGTAGCCGCCCCGGCCCAGAGCGGAGAGGGGCTGTGAGCCCGGCAGCTCGGTGAGGACCGGGGCCCACAGCACAAAGCCGCCGAGAAGGACCACCAGCTGGATCACCACGCGGGCGACGTCGGAATGGGCCGCCAGGGCCACGGCCCCGGTTGTCAGGGTCCCCACCGCCACGACTGTGACGATGAACACGGCCGGCACGGGCCTGACGACGATCCGCAGGATGGCATCGACGGCGCGCGGCCGGGTCAGGCGAACGAGGATCGGTCGTGGCGTTCCCGTCACGAGAAGGGGCGGGACGGCGAGCATGAGGATGATCCGTTGCAGCACGAGGGCCATGAGGGACCAGTGGGCGGCGAGGTCGCCCAGCGGCCACGTGAGAGCCACCAGCAGGATCGCCATCCCCAGCGTGAAACGGAACCGCTGTCGAGGGGTGGGCCGGCAGCCCTCTGCCCGGGTCGCCACCAGATACGACGCGAAGAGCGCGGGGATGGCCAGGTACCAAAAGAGATGGAGGTGCCAGTCGAAGGGGTGGTCCAGTGCGGTCATCGGGCGACGACGCCCGTAGGCTCTTCCCGATGGCTGGACCGGCACGACTCGATCGCCTCGAACGCGTGACGGACCTGGTGCTGGTCCTGCTCAACACCGAACGCCCCCTTACCCTCGACACGATCGCCTTGCAGGTGCCCGGGTATCCCGAGGAGCACGCGGCTCGACGTCAGGCGTTCGAGCGGGACAAGCGGCTCTTGCGTGACGAGGGGATCCCGGTCCGCACGCAACGACTGCCCGGTCAGGAGCAGTACGGGTACCTGATTGAGCGCGAGGCGTTCTACCTGCCCGATCTGGCACTCGAACCAGATGAGCAGGTTGCCCTTCATCTGGCCGTTGCCGGCGTTCACCTGGCCGATCCTAGTGGTCGGGATGCTCTTTTGAAGTTGGGGGCAACCGGCATGGGCGAAGTGCGTCCCATCGCCACGCTGGTGACGCCTCGGGCCCTGGTCGACCTCTTCGAGGCCGTTCGGACGCACACGGCGGCCTCCTTCTCCTACCGCAACGGCGCGCGGCGGGTGATCCCGGCGGGACTCTGGTTCCGCTTCGGGCGCTGGTATCTGGTGGCGTGGGATCTCGACCGGGAAGCGGTGCGCACGTTTCGCGTCGACCGGATTGAGGACGCCGTCACCATGGGCGCGCCGGGGGCTGCCGTGCTCCCCGAGGGCGTCGACGTAAGGGCCTCCTTGCCCGAGGAGCCTTGGCGCACCGAGGGCGACGACTACGTGGTCACCCGGATCCGTGTCGACGCCATGGAAGGGCCGAGGGTGGCCGAAGAGGTCGGGAGCGACAAGGTCGAACGTCGCCAGGACGATGGTTCGGTCGTCCTCTGCTTGCGCGTTGCGGGGTTCCCGTCCCTCCGCTCGTGGATCCTCGGCCTGCTGGACCATGCCGAGGTCCTCGAACCCCTCGCCTTCCGATCGGAGCTGACGGCGTGGCTCTCGAGCATCGTTGACGCGGCCGCCGCTCCCACCGGGAGGTCTGAATCAGCCGGTCCGCCGCTTGTCGCCGCAGGAAGGGAGGGGCCCGACGACGGCCGGGGCACCCCGGGACGGGAGACCAGCCAGCGGCTGCGCCGGCTGTTGGCCGTCGTCGGGTGGCTGGCGCAGGTGGGGGAGGCGCCCATCGCCGATGCGGCCCGTCGCTTTGGTATGGACGAGGACGAGCTCATCTCCGAACTGGAACTGGCCGCCTGCTGTGGGGTGCCACCGTACACCCCCGACACGCTGATGGAGATCGAGGTCTCGGAGACCTCGGTCCGGGCCTTCTTGCCGTCCGAGTTCGCCCGACCCCGCCGCCTCACTCCGGCAGAGGGATTCGCCGTCGCCGCGTCCGCTCGGCTGATCATGTCCGTGCCCGGGGCCGATGACGGGGCGCTCCGCCGGGCCCTCTCCAAGCTCGAAGCGGCCCTGGGATCGCGCGAGGTGATCGGGGTGGATGTCGACGCACCGTCGTCCCTGGCTGCAGTGCGCCGAGCCTGCGAGGACAGTCGGTCGGTGGAGATCGACTATCACTCGGCGTCCCGAGACGAGTTGACCACACGAATCGTCGAACCGGTCCAGGTGATCACGACGGACGGACACTGGTACCTCGACGCCTACTGCGAGAGCGCGGGGGACATGCGGCGGTTCAGGGTCGATCGAATCGGCGCCGTCCGTCCGCACGGGAATGCGCCCCGGTCGAGGCCGCGTGCCGTGCGAGCAGCGGCCGACCCCTTCGTGCCGGGCCCCGGGGCCATAGAGGTCCAACTCCGGTTGACGAAGGACGCGCAGTGGGTGGCCGAGTCCGTGCCCATACGGGCCGTTGGCCGATCGGCGGACGGGACGGTGACCGACGTGGTCCTTGACGTCGCCGGGATGGCCTGGTTCGAGCGTCTGCTGCTCCAGCTCGGGACCGACGCCTCCGTGGTGCGCCCGCCTGAGCTGACCGATCTGGCGGCACGTGCCGCCCGTCGGGTCTTGAAAATTTACCAGGATGACATAGAATAGATCTGGTATATATGAGAGATACGTAAAACTCATAAAAATCTAGATCAACTAGGGGGCCGGGGGATGCTCGGGGTCCATCGGGTCACCTCTTCGGGAGGCGACTACTACCTCTCGGACCTGGCCGAGGAGCTTCCGTTGCTCGCGGAAGCGCGCGAGCTACCGGGGCTGTGGATCGGGCAGGCGGCCGAGCGGCTGGGTTTGCACGGAGCGGTCGATCCGAGGCAACTGCGGACGGTGCTCGACGGTCGACACCCGGCGTCCGGACTCCGTTTGCGGTCCGACCGCGCCACCGTTCTCGGCCTCGATATGACCTTCAGCGCCCCGAAATCGGTCAGCGTCCTCTTCGCGTTGGGCGGGGATGAGGTGGCGCGGCACGCGGTGGCGGCCCATCGCGCCGGAGTGCACGGCGCGGTCGCCTACGTCGAGAGGCACGGTCTCGCGGCACGGCGCGGGTCGGGTGAGGACCGCTCGGTGATTCCCACTACCGGCCTCGTGGGGGCCTCCTTCACCCACGGGGTCAGCCGCAACCTCGACCCCCATCTCCACACCCATGTCGTGATGTCCAACCTGGTCCGCGGGACGGACGGCCGGTGGAGCGCATGCGACCATCGCAGCATCATGGCGCACAGGAGCGCTGCGTCCGCCGTCTACGAGTCCCACCTGCGAAGTGAGCTTTCGCAGCGACTCGGCGTCGGTTGGGCCAAGGGGCCAGGCCTGCGGACGGAGATCGCCGGCGTGTCCCCCCTCCTGCTCGGTGAGTTCTCCTCACGCTCGGCCGACATCCGGATGCACATGGCCGGATGGCGATCGCACTCCGCCCGTGGTGCCCGCGTGGCGTGGGCCGCCACGCGGCCCCGGAAGGCACCCGGCGGAAGGTACGACCAGCTCACGTCCCAGTGGACTCGTCGCGCCCGCTCACTGGGCATCGGCCCGTTGGACCTCGTGTCCGTTCTGGAGCACCGCGCCTCGTCGGGAGGTGTGCCCCGCCTCGACGAGCACCGCTTCGGTGCCGTCCTGTCGCTGACGCCGGACGGAGCGGCGCGCCGCCGGGACGTCGTCAGCGCCTTTGGAACCGCTGCCGTCGGAGGTGCCGACGCGCAGAGCGTGGAGCGCCTCGCTGACCTGTGGACTCCCCCTCTTTCCGACCGGGTCCAGGTAGGCGTGGCCGAGGACGTCCGATCGCTGCGCAGCCTGGTGCCCGGGCCGCACCTGCTGCGCGCACTCGGACCTCGCCCGGTGAGTCCCTCCGAGCACGAGCGATGGCGCGACGCAGCCCGAGCGATTGATGCCTACCGCGGCCGTTGGGGCGTCGTGGGTGGGAGCGACGCCCTCGGCGTTGCCGGGCTGTCGTCCGGGATCTCGTCGCTCCCCACCGAGCGGCTCGTGGAGCACCTGCGGATCACTCGGGACGTCGAACTCACGCGCCATCGCTTGGGTTGGCACGCCTCTGTGGTCCACGAGATGGACAGGGGGCGGTGATCAGCGGCTCCTGTCGGGGCCAGGGTGTTCGATGAAGGGGCGATCTCGGGCAGTGAGGCGGCGCCAAGGATCCCACGCGTGCGCCGGCGTCAGGAGGACCGAGCCGAAGGTTCTCTCCGGGCTCACCACAAGCGCGCACCCTCGTGCCCCACGGGAGATCGCGTCCACGGGTAGCCGTGGCACCCGGACGGTGCTGATGGAGCTCGATGCTCTGATGCGTCCCCGCTCGGCCAGCGTGTGGCCAACGGTCGTGGTCGCAACCTCGTGCTCGCCCGCCAACGCGCTCGAGATCGCGCAGTGTGGTGACGTCGGCGATTCCCGGAAACACCACCGTGGTGCCGAACAGCGTGAGGAACCCGTCGGCGGCCGTTGCCCATCGGGCGCGGGCCTGCGATAGGTCCTGCAGACAGGCAAGGACCAAGAGGCCCTGCCCAGCGCCCTCGCTGAGCATGGCCGGAAGATCGGGAATGGGTGCGATGTTGGCCACCTCGTCGAGGGCGAGCAGCGTCGGCGCAAACCGTCCACCGCTCCGCTCGCGATCGTAGGTGGCGTCTCGCACGTCTCCGATGGCGGCGACGACGAGGGGTGCGAATTGATGCTGCCGCCGCCCCGCGGAGCAGATGTACATAGTGTTGGCGCCCCGACAGAAGTCGGCAGTGTCGAGCGGAGAGATCTCGGTGGACTTCAACGCGGCTTCCGACTTGTAAGCGGCGAGGACGCCTGAGGCGGTGGACCAGATACCGGACTGCTCACGAGAGTCCGTGCCGACGATGCCGGCCAACAGATCTGTTGCCATGGCGTCGTCCCCGATCGTGTGCGAGAGGATGTGCAACGGGGTGGCGCCGTCGTGTCGGTCAATCCAACGCAGTACGTTCCTCATCGGAAGCGATTCCAGAGCGGCCGCGTGGAGGAAAGGAGCGAGCAGTGCACCTGCTCTCTCGGTCCAGTGGTGTTCTCCGGTTTGTCCGGTCCGCGCGCCGCCACGCGACGCAGCGACCATCGCATCGGCTGTCTGGACCGCTGCATCCCATCGACCGGCGGTGGTGAGTGGAGACCAACCCACTCGTTCCACGGAGGTCGGACACTCGACTTCACCGCTGGGATCGAAGAGAAAGGCCCATCCCTCGCGGCCGCGCGCCGTGGCCGTCGACTCCATCACGTCGGCCTTGGTCGAGGTCGAGACAACGGGACCGTTGGCGAGCAGAATATTGGGGATGACCAGGGAAGACGTCTTGCCCGATCGGGATGGACCAAGGACGAGAGTTGATCGCTGCGGGCCGGCCCAGGCCCATCCTCCGTTGCCCAGTCCTAGGTAGACGCCATGTGTGTCGCCACCGGTCACTGCGTCGAGCGCCTCGCCCGTGCCGGTGACTGTCGCGCAACCTCACCTCGTGCGTCCAACTCCATTGCTCTGATCGTCGCGTGGTATCGCGGACAATTCCATCGCGCATGTTTCGATATTCGCCGACGAGGACGCGTGTGAAGCAGCCAGCGCGAGTGCATCGCCGGCCGTTTTTCCACTCGTCAACCAACTCGTCACCGCACGAAGTCGCTCGTCAAAATGGTCATCGCGAAAGAGGATGCTTGACCTGAGCAGGTTGACCACCGAGAATGTGGGTACCCGAAGCGTTAGGGAGGGATGACATGTGCCGCGACGCATCGTTGTGCGGCGCGCCAGGCGAAGATGTCGGTTTGCCAAAAGTGCGCCGCGTGCAGTGCCACGTCACCTCATTCAATCGTTGCGTTTCGGGACATCGGAACGGACTACTCGCATGAGGCAATGGTCGATGACCCAACCTCTGACGTGTCAAATGTCCCGAGCAACAAACAAATCGGTGCGGCAGTGCGCACGGCGACGTGAATATCACATCGCCGTGGCGCAGGCTTCACCTCTATTCAGTGACCATGCTCCTAGGGAGGTGCACCTGTGGCAGTAGCCGCGAAGAAGCGGGCCCCGGCCAAAAAGGCCGTCAAGCGGGCTCCGGCGAAGAAGGCAGTGAAGCGTGCTCCGGCCAAGAAGGCCGTCAAGCGCGCCCCTGCGAAGAAGGCAGTCAAGCGCGCTCCGGCCAAAAAGGCAGTCAAGCGCGCCCCTGCGAAGAAGGCAGTCAAGCGCGCTCCGGCCAAGAAGGCCGTCAAGCGCGCCCCTGCGAAGAAGGCAGTCAAGCCGCGCTCCGGCCAAAAAGGCAGTCAAGCGCGCTCCGGCCAAGAAGGCAGTCAAGCGCGCTCCGGCCAAGAAGGCCGTCAAGCGCGCCCCTGCGAAGAAGGCAGTCAAGCGCGCTCCGGCCAAGAAGGCCGTCAAGCGCGCCCCTGCGAAGAAGGCAGTCAAGCGCGCTCCGGCCAAAAAGGCAGTCAAGCGCGCTCCGGCCAAGAAGGCAGTCAAGCGCGCTCCGGCCAAGAGGACGGTGCGACGGGCCCCCGCTCGCAAGGCGGCTCGCTCGAGCTAAAGAAATGCGTTCCCTCGGGAGCGAGTGGAGTCGGGGGCCTGCGGGCCCCCGACTCTGCAATTGTGGGTTACTCGGCGAGCGCGTTCACGCGGTGAGTTCCACGACATCAGCCGGCCAGTCGACGTCGTATGCCAGCGCGGGTATCCGTAGTACCCGGACGGGAATCCCGAGCCTCCATGCCTCGGCTCTGTGGGCACGAAACGACCCGGGCCCGTAGGCAAATCGGAAGTCGCATCCCACAGGTAGCCTGAGGACGTTGGTTCCGTCGTCCTTGCGGTCCGGCACCAGTGTGATACCGGCAAACGGAGCGAGGGCGCCGAGATCGCGAGCCCGCGGCAGGTCGCCGTGGGCCACGATCACCCACCGCACACCTGCGGCGGCCAACTGATCGATGCCCGACCCGACGGCGCCATTGAGCCCCTGGCCGGGCTCCCACATGACGGCGGCCCCCAGTGCAGCCGCCCACTCGGCCACCTCGGGGTCGTCGCACACCACCGCGACGGGAAGCGGTTTGCAGGCGGCCACGACATTCTCGGCCATTGATCGCACCAGGTTGACTCGCATCTCGTCGGACATCGTCCCACCCAGACGCCGCTTTGCCTGCCGGAACCCCTTGACCGGTATGAGCACCACTTCATGTCCGAGCTCGTGCCTCGTGGGGAGAAGCGGGGCACTCGAGGTCGTGACGCCGGTGGACACTGGAGGACAGTGTATGGGCGGTAGCGACGGAACTCCCCGGTCGCCGTAGGCTCGGAGAGATGAGCGGCCGAGTGGCGATCATAGGCGCCGGTTCGTGGGGCACAGCGGTGGCGGCCCTCGTGAGCGCTTCGCACCCGGCCACGTTGTGGGCACGGTCGCCTCATCTGGCGTCATCAATGGAGACGTCACGCGAGAACGCGACCTACCTCCCAGGAGTGGACATGCCCGCCGGGCTCACCGTCACCTCTTCGTTGGAGGAGGCGGTGAGCGGGGCCGGCATCATCTTCATGGCCGTGCCATCCCACGGGTTTCGGGCGGTGCTGACCGACCTGAGACCCTTCACCTCCCACGGCGATGCCGTCATCAGCCTGGCGAAGGGCATTGAGTCCGGCACCCACCTGCGGATGTCCGAGGTGATCTCCGAAGTGCTCCCCGGAATGCCCGCCGGAGTGCTGACTGGCCCGAATCTGGCTCGCGAGGTGGCCGAAGGGCAACCCGCAGCCTGCGTCGTCGCGTTGCCCGATGAAGCACTGGCGCGTCGCGTCCAGGATCTCCTGCACACCCGCACATTCCGTGTGTACATTGGCACCGACGTCATCGGCTGTGAGGTGGCCGGCGCGACGAAGAACGTGATGGCCATTGCCGCCGGCATCTGCGACGGCTTGGGATTCGGCGAGAACACGCGGGCCGTACTCATCACCCGTGGCCTGGCTGAGCTGGGCCGCCTGGGCATTGCGCTGGGGGGAAAGATGTTGACGTTCGGCGGACTGGCCGGCCTCGGTGACCTGGTGGCTACGTGCGCCAGCCCGAAGAGCAGGAACCGAACGGTGGGTTTCGAGCTCGGTCGAGGGAGGACGCTCGACGAAATCGTGAACGGGATGCAGATGGTGGCCGAAGGCGTCAAGAGCGCAGGACCCCTGATGGGCCTGGCCCGGGCGCACGACGTCGAAATGCCCATAGCCGAGCAGGTCGAATCCATCGTCCAGGGACGCTGTTCCCCACGGGAGGCCCTGATGTCGCTCATGGAGCGACCCTCGCGACCCGAATGGGACGACGTGTTGCTCCGGCGAGCCCGGGACTGAGCCGGACCCGCCGGATCAGTCGGTGCGTACCCGCGCAGTGGCGATGCCGAATGGCCGTAGCTCGAACGAGCCTTCGAACGGGCGCTCGGGATAGCCACGAAGGTTGACGAGCCAGCCGGAAAGCCCGGGGAGGGCGACGGTGGTGGCACGTGCGGAGGGGTTGAAGACGCGCACCTCAAGCACTCCGCCCTCCCGGCGCACCGCGCTCACCTCTGCACCCTCAATCCCAAGCGCCGTGCCCGAGACGGTACGCGTGCCCCCGCCGAGGGCAGAGACGATCTCAAGGGGTAGCAGCACGTCGTCGGCCAACCCATACGGGTCGTCGCTCCCCTCTGCCAGCGCGTAACGGAGCTCGACGGACCGGCCGGCCATCTGCAAACCGTCCACCGGTGTGAGGGGTCCGGCCGGAAACGGCCGATAGGCCATGCCGAGGCGGGAGAGCATCCCGGTCGACCGCAGCACGGTGAGGGCGAGCGCTCCCGCCGTGGCTCCATCCGGTGCGGCGTCGATCTCTATGAGCTCGTACTCGCAGACACCGTCATGCACCACGGTAAGTCCCCCAGCCGAGACGAAGCGGCGCGAAGGGGCGGTCGGGAGGCCGAACTCGTCCGAACGGCCCTCTGCGGTGAGTCCCCTTTCGACGATGGCAAATGCACTCTCCGCGTGTGACGTCCGTGCTCGTTCGGGCAGCGGGAGATGGACCCGAAGCCGATGGTCACGACTCGGGTTCACGAAGGAGGTACTGACCCTCACGACGGGCTCGTCGGCCCTGAGCTCCAAGATCGTCTGCACCTCCACCCGGTGCTCGCCGACGCGGGCCTGCGACGACCCGTCGACGTGATCGGGCCACAGAAAGGTCGCGATGATGGCCGCACGGGCCCGGACCGGGCCGGATTCGACGACGTGGGTCGAGACCGCGATGGGCTCGTCTATCAGCGCGTCCTGGCGTGGCGGTGAGTAGTTGTAGGAGTCGCCCAGGTCGCCGCCGTCAACCAGTCTGCCGTAGCCCGCCCGCCCGTTGAGGGAGAAGGTTCCCAGGAGCTCATCGACCGCGACCGTGACCAGATCGTTCGACAGGTGCACAGGGTCGGTTGGCGCGCTGGAGCGCACGGGATGGAGCAGTGGGGCCGCCATGAAGGGTCGCCATCCATAGCCGGGTACATCCTCCGCGTGGGCAACGATGCGCCTGAGCGGAGGCTGATTCAGGCTGACTCGGACGACGGCGTCGGGGTGCGCCCCCAGTCGGGCATAAATGTCCTGCTTCGCCTCCGCGATGGCGACGTCGGGCCGCTCCTCGGCACCGACGGTGACCGTGATGGCGATGCCCTCGTCGTCCTCTTCGACCGCGACGTCGTGCACCCAGGCATCGTCGTTGATCCTGGGTCCCTGCAGCATTCCCAAAACGGTGCGCACGGTGTTGGCGTCGAGGACCATCGACCCGGGAAGGCCGCTGCGCTCGGAAAGGACCTGTATGTCGGCAGAGGCCGGCTCCTCGGCCCCGACCACCAGTTCGACTATCCCCGACCGCGCCCGCTGGACGGGATTGAGAACGTAGTTGCCCTGCTGGGCAAGGGACCGCGCGAACGACGCCACCGCCCTGTCGGCCAGCCCGCCGGCGATGGCGCGCGCTTCGGCGTAGCGGTGCAGCACGGCATCGACCACATCGTCCACCGAGCACGCACAGATCGAATCGTGTGCCGAGTTCCGGACCACCTCCTTCCACGCCAGGGCCAGCAGCTCGCCGGGCCACTCCGCCGGTGCCAAGAACAAGGCGGCGAGCGGTTCGGCCCGCCGCTCCAGAGCGCGCTCGGCCAGCGCACCCAGGCGCTTTACGTCGACCCGGTTGGACGTGACCCCCATTAGCATGTTCGATCGGGATCCCGAACGCAGCTCCCCCTGCCATCTCTCCAGCCCCTGGACGGGTGCGGCGGAGAGGTAGTCGGGAAGGGACAAGACCTCGAAGACGAGGTCGTCCTGTAGATCGTTGGCTTCGGCGACCACCCTTCCGAGCCATGGTTGGGCGAAGAGGTGGTCCGAGCCGTTCATGCACAACAGGTCGCCCATGAGGAACGTCTCGACCTCTTTGACGAGGTCACTGGTGCGTCGGAGCAGGGATTTTGCGTCGTCGGGCAGGGCCGCGCCGTTGCTGTAGCCGACGGGGAGGTACTCGGCGCGCACGCAGGACCCGTCCGGGGACTCCCAGGAGAAGGCGTTCTTCGTGATGGCCGAGGGAACGCCTCGCCAGACCACGGCGTGGGTGAATCCCACCTGGCGGAGAATCTGGGGCATCTGCGCGATATGACCGAACATGTCGGGCAGATAGCCGACGTCCATCACACCGCCGAAGGCGGCCCCGCGGACGATGCCCATCTGAAGGTTCCTGATGATCGTCTCGCCCGAGGAGAGGAACTCGTCCATGAGGATGTACCACGGTCCCAGGCTGATCCGACCGGCCGCGGCCAGCGCACGCAGCCGCTGCTCGGCCTCCGGGCGGACCTCGAGGTAGTCGTCGACCACGGCCATCTGCCCGTCAAGCATGAAGTGCGGGTAGCTGGCATCCGTCTCGAGCAGGGGTAGCAGGGCGTCGATCATGTCGACCAGATTGAGGCGAAAGTCCTGGTAGGACTTGTACCATTCGCGATCCCAGTGGGTGTGCGGGACGATGGCGATACGGCGGGGCGTCATGTCCGCCAGACTATGACGTGCGATTGCCGCCGGACAGGGCGTGCCGGCTCTTGCGAATCCATGGGGGATAGGGGAGTTTCCGGACCGCGCCCGAGTCCGCACGGGGCATTCGGGGGGAAGATCTGACCGCGGGCGGCACACTGCCGTCGGTGTGGTCCGGGAATTGGAGTGCCGATCCACGTCGGATCGCGCTCATCGACGGGCAGGATCCGAGCTCGGGTCTGAGCGGTGACGCGCTGTCCAACGAGACCGCCAGGGCGGCCGCGGCGTTGGCGGCGCGCGGCGTCGGACCACACCACCGGGTGATGTGGAGCTGCTTCCCGTCGCTCGACTCAATCGTGGCGCTGTTGGGTGCGTTGCGGCTGGGGGCGGTGGTCGTCGCGGTGAACCCGGCGGTGACGAGGAGCGAACTGGCCTACCTGACGCGCGACGCAGAGCCCTCGGCATCGATCGTCGACCGCCCCGAGCCGACGGCGTGGATCGCATCCGGCGACCCTGCGGGACCCGTGCTGTCGCCCCAGGGTCTTCGTTCGCCCACGAGCGCCGCCGGGGAGGTCGTCCTCGACTCCGCTTCGCCCGACGACGACGCGCTGATCGTCTACACCTCGGGCACCACCGGCGAGCCGAAGGGCGCGGTGCACACCCACCGCTCCCTCCTGGCCGGGACGCAGGCACTGCGGTTGGCGTGGGGATGGCAGCCCGACGACCGACTCATTCTCGCCCTCCCCCTCTTCCACGTCCACGGGCTGTGTGCCGGGCTCTTCGGCAGCCTGACCGCCGGGGGCTCCGCCATCGTCTTCAACCGCTTCTCGCCGGCACTCGTTCTACATGCGGTCGCCGAGAGCACGATGTTCTTCGGTGTGCCGACCATGTACCACCGGTTGGCCGAGTCAGGCCGGGCGGCAGAGCTGTCGGCGCTCCGCCTCTGCGTCTCGGGGTCGGCAGCGCTCCCGGCCGACCTTTGGAGGCGACTCGAGAGCGACCACCACGTGCGCGTGCTCGAGCGCTACGGCATGTCCGAGACGTTGCTGACCCTCTCCAACCCGCTGCACGGGGAGCGTCGGCCCGGTTCGGTCGGGCTTCCCCTTCCCGGGGTGGAGGCGATGGTCGTAGACACCGATGCACGGGGCGTAGGCGAGCTCGTGGTCCGAGGACCCTCCTTGTGCCGCGGCTATTGGAACCGACCCGACGCGTCAGCATCGAGTCGGGTGTCCGGATGGTTCGCCACCGGCGATCTGGCCTCCGTGGCCGCGGACGGCTACTTCTCCATCCGGGGACGCCGCACGGAGCTCATCATCACGGGAGGCCACAACGTGTACCCCGCGGAGGTGGAGGCGGTGCTCGCCCGACACCCGTCGGTCGGGGAGATCGCCGTGGTCGGGCTGCCCTCAGAGGAGTGGGGCGAATCCGTCATCGCATTTGTCGTTGGAGCCGATGGGGACCCGGATATTGATGCGCTGATGCTGGTGGCGGCTCGGGAGCTGACCTCGTACAAGCGGCCGCGGGAGTTCCGAGTGGTCGATTCGTTGCCACGCAATGCGATGGGAAAGGTAATTCGGCGTGCGCTCCACTAGGGGGATTGGGCTCGGGGGATTGGGCGCTTCCCACGCCAATTCGTGCGGTAGCGTGAAGCTATGTCCACGTTTCTCATGCTCTCGACCGTAGGGCCCGATGGAGCGGCGACCCTGGCCGAGAACCCCGGTCGGCTCAAGGAGGTCAACGCGGAAGTCGAGTCGATGGGCGTTCGGGTCCTGGCGCAGTGGGCCTTGCTCGGTCCCTATGACTTCTGCACGATATTGGACGCGCCCGATGAGAAGGCCATAGCCCGCGTTGCGCTCATGCTTGGCTCGAGGGGCACGCTCAAGACGCTGACGCTCTCGGCAATTCCCATCGAAGACTACGTCGAGGCCGTCCGTCAGCCCCCCGCAACCTGATCCCGGTCAGTGCCACCAGAAACCTTGGCGGCTCCGCTGCCGGCGAACGTCGTCGCGGGAGAAGAGCTCGCCGAGGATAGCTCCGTCGGAGAGCCGGCGAATGCGGTAGCCCTGGTCCGTGACCTCCGCAACCTCGAATCCTCGGGCCCATGTCCCCTGGTAGTGATTGCGCACGTCGACCTGTGTACCCGGGGAAAGGGGCGACCGTGCGTTCGGATCTGGCGCCGCCCCCCCAGTGCTCACGCCACCATCGTATTAACCTTCAGGGTCGCCCCATGACGACGACACCCGATCTTGTCGAGGAGCGGATGCGATGGGACGAGGGCCGTTCGTGGGTTGCCGGGCTTGACGAAGTCGGCCGGGGTGCGTGGGCGGGCCCCGTCACCGTCGGCGTGGCGATGCTGGCGCGCGGCGTCTCCGAGGACTCCATGCCTCCTTGGTTGCGCGACTCGAAGCAGCTCAGTGAGATGCGGCGAGAGTCGATATTCGCGGAGGTGGGAGAGTGGTGCAGTGACTGGTCGGTGGGGCACGCCTCTGCCGAGGAGTGCGATGCGTGGGGGATGCGGGCCGCACTTCGCCTGGCGTCCGAGCGTGCACTGGCCTGCCTAGGACGCCCACCGGACTCCATCCTCATAGACGGCCCTCTGGACCTGGTGAGCGCACCGGCACCCGGTGAGCCGACGTTCGCCGGATCCGTCCACCCGATAAAGGGAGGCGATGCCCGCTGCGCCTCGGTAGCGGCCGCCTCGGTGCTGGCCAAGGTCGTGCGCGATCGTCTCATGCGCGCTGAATCGGAACACTTTCCCGCCTACGGATTCGAGCGGAACAAGGGCTACCCCTCACGGGCGCACCGCACGGCGTTGCTGGGGTACGGCATGTCGTCCATCCACCGCCGCAGTTGGTCCTACGCCGCCGATCTCCCCTGGCACGGCAACCGGTCGGCGGGAAGCCGAACGCCGCCGGACGATCCCTGAGGGCAAGCTGGAGCGTCGTCTGCGTGATCTGCGTGATCTGCGGGTACGAACGGTAAGATCGCGCTGAGTAAATGGTCTATGTACTCGCAATTGGGGCGGCATTGGCGAATGCGCTGACCAGCGTGTTTCAGCGCATGGGGGTAGAGGACGCCCCCGAGACGTCCACCATGCGCCTCAGCCTGATGGCCCACGCCCTCCGCCGCGGCGTGTGGCTCCTGGGTTTCATGTTCATGGTGTGCGGGTTCCTCTTCCAGGCCTTCGCACTCCACGTCGGGCGACTCTCGGTGGTGCAGCCGATCCTCACCGTCGAACTGCTCTTCTTGGTGTTCATTCTGGGGACGTACTTCGACTTCCGGGTCACGTATCGAGAGTGGATCGGCGCCTCGGCCATCGCCGTCGGGCTCTCGGGGTTCCTTTACTTCTCGAGTCCGGGTGGAGGAGAGCACGTACCGAGCGCCCTGGGCTGGCTCGTGACGGGAGGCATCGTCATCGCCGTGATCGTCGCCGCGGTGGTGGCCACGAGGTGGGGGCCGCGCTGGTGGAAGGCGGCTATGTTCGGGGCCGCCGCAGCCGTGTCGTACGCCTTCACCGCCGCGCTGATCAAGTCGGTCAGCGACTACGCGGCGGCGGATGGAGTCAGCATCCTGTGGCATTGGCAGACCTACGGGGTGATCGTCTTCGGGTTGACCGGGCTCTTCTTGACGCAGAACGCCTTCCACGCGGGTCCATTGGCCGCGTCGCAGTCCACCCTCGTGCTGGTCGACCCTCTCTTCAGCATCTTGATCGGCATCGCCCTGTACGGGGACAGTCTGCGCACCTCGGGACCGTGGGGCCCCCTTGAGGCGATCTCGCTGCTCTTGATGTTCGTCGGTGCGGTCTTCTTGTCCAACTCCCCACTGGTCACCGGGGTGAAGGGGGATGGATCGGGCGCCGAATACGAGCGACTGCTGTCCCGCCGGGCTCGGCGTTTCGAGCCCGGACAGCCCGATTCGCCCGTCGCAGAGGGGACGTCGTTCTCTCCGACCTAGGGCCTCGACGAGGTCCGACGACGTTCCATCACACGGCGGCTGAAGTGGGCGAAGTGGTCCGGGTGCGAGAGGTGCGCGCCGTGCCCAGCTCCTGCAATGTCGTGGACCACGGCTCCGGACACATGCGCCCCGAGCCAGGCCACGCTGGCCCGATGCCTTTGATCGCTGGCGATGCCACCCCTGCCGAACACGGCGGGGACGGTGAGGCCGACCGCATTGAAGGGGGCGTCGCCACGCACACTCACCAGGTCGGCCACCAGGGCGGCCCCATCGGACCGGCGGGCGGCCCTGGTGGCCTCGGGGAGTCGCTCCCAGGCCGCCGGGCCGACCATCCTTCGGAAGAACCGTTCAGCTTCGTCACCCGGATCCTCGGCCATCGGGGGCCGGCCACCGTGCCGGTGGTCCCCTCCGGCCCGGCCAACCCCGAGCCATGGCATGGGGGGTTCGAACGCACCGACCGAGTCGCACAGCTCGGGGTCCGTCAAGGCCGCGCCGATCACGACGTCCCCCCCGAAACTGTGGCCGATGGCCGATACGGAAGGCGCTCCCCGAGACCGGACCGAGGACAGGATCTCCACGAGATCGCCGATGTGCCCCTGGAGTCCCACCACTCCGGCCTCGCGAGATCCCTGGTAGCCCCGCCTGTCGTAGGCCACGATGGCGAACTCGGGCAGGCGCCGCATGACCCGAGCAAAGCTGGCGGCCCGATCCAGCGAGCCGTGGACGAGGACCAGGGTCGGCGCTCGGGGCGTGGCCCCCGACCGTTCGATGATGTGGATTCCGGCGGGATAGCCCATGCGCAAGGGTGACGATATCGCCCTGCCCCAAAAGCGCGGGCGCCCCCGGTAGGGTTTGTTCATGGCACGGTCAGAGGTCGCAACGGGCTCTTTCGGCCCCAACGTGTGGCTGGTGGACGACATGTACGACCGTTTCCTGGTCGATCCGTCCTCGGTGAGCGAGAGCTGGCGCGAGTTTTTCGCCGACTACCGGGCGGCCCCCGTTCCAGCAGCTCAGGCCCCTGCGGCCCCCACCGGCTCGCCGCCGGCGCCCGACGCTCGGGCGACAGCCCCGCCAAGACCCGTCGCGGCACCGAGGTCGGCGGCCGCCGCCGGGTCGGAGGAGGCGACCGTCCTCAAGGGCGCCGCGTCCCGGATCGTGGCCAACATGGAGGCCAGCCTCGGCGTCCCCACGGCGACGAGCGTGCGGACGGTGCCCGCCCGGCTGCTTGAGGTCAACCGGCAGATTCTCAACAACCAGCTGGCCCGAACCACGGGCGCGAAGGTCAGCTTCACCCACCTGATCGGGTACGCCATCGTCCGCGCCCTGTGCGACGTCCCTGCTCTCAACGCCGTCTTTGTCGAGGACGCCGATGGCTCGGGGAAGCCGGGGATCATCCATCACAAGCATGTCGGTCTCGGTCTGGCTGTCGATCAGAAGAAGGGCGACGGATCTCGCACCCTGCTCGTCCCGTGCATCCGAGACGCCGACACACTCGACTTTCGCTCGTTCGTCGTGGCCTACGAGGACCTCATCCGCAAGATCAGCATGGGGAAGATCTCTCCCGACGACTTCGGCGGGACCACGGTGTCACTGACCAATCCGGGGACGCTCGGCACCGCCCAGTCGGTTCCGCGTCTCATGCCGGGCCAGGGAGCCATCATCGGCGTCGGCGCGCTCGGGTATCCCGCCGGCTACGAGGCGGCCGATCCGCGGGTCTTGGCCCAGCTCGGTCTGGGCAAGGTGGTGACGCTGACCTCGACCTACGACCACCGCATCATTCAGGGGGCGGAGTCCGGCATCTTCTTGGGTCGGGTGGCGGCCCTCCTGATCGGGGAGGAAGGGTTCTACGACGCCATCTTCGAGTCGATGGGGGTGCCCTACGAGCCGGTCCGTTGGCGGGTGGACGACAACGCCGGCCCCGGCACCGCCGAGGGTGAGCACCAGAGTCTGACCAAGCAGGTGCATGTGCAGACCCTCATCAACATGTACCGGGTGCGTGGCCACCTCATCGCCAACCTCGACCCCTTGGGCGTCGAGCCCCCGCACATCCACCCGGAACTCGACCCCCTGGCCTACGGGTTGACCATCTGGGACCTGCCGCGCACCTTCGTGGCGGACGGCCTGGCCGGGCGCGACGTGGCGACACTCGACGAGATCCTCCATGTGCTCCGCGACGCCTACTGCCGGACCCTCGCCATCGAGTACATGCACATACAAGACCCCGAGCAGAAGCGATGGATCCAGCAGCAGGTGGAAGGGCACCCCAGCGCCCTCACCGAGGACGAGCAGCGTCACATCCTGGACCGGCTGAACGCGGCCGAGGTTTTCGAACGCTTCCTCCACACGCGCTACGTCGGCCAGAAGCGGTTCGGCCTGGAGGGGGCGGAGTCGACCATCGTCCTCCTCGACACGCTGCTCGACGCCGCCGCCCGAGAGGGCGTGGCGGAGATCGTGATGGGAATGTCCCACCGTGGTCGGCTCAACGTCCTGGCGAACATCGTCGGCAAGTCGTACAAGGAGATCTTCGAGGAGTTCGAGGGGAATCTCGACCCCGAATCGGTGCAGGGCTCAGGCGACGTGAAGTACCACAAGGGAGCCCGAGGCATCTTCAAGGGGCGCGGCGACGCGGGGCTGCCGGTCACCTTGGCCTCGAACCCGTCGCATCTCGAAGCGGTGGACCCAGTCGTAGAGGGGATGACCCGGGCCAAGCAGGATCGGCTGTCGCCTCCTACGGACGGGACGCCCAAGGCGATGTCCGAGGGTACCTACGGCTTTCCGTGCATGTCGGTGCTCGTGCACGGTGACGCCGCCTTCGCCGGGCAGGGCGTCGTGGCCGAGACGCTCAACCTGTCTGGCCTCTCCGGTTATCGCACCGGCGGGACGGTGCACGTGGTCATCAACAACCAGCTGGGGTTCACTACCGCGCCGGCATCGGCCCGGACCTCCGTCTACCCGACCGATGTGGCCAAGATGGTGCAGGCCCCCATCTTCCACGTCAACGGCGACGACCCCGAGGCGTGTGTTCGCGCCGCCCGCCTGGCCTTCTCCTTCCGGCAGACCTTTCACAAGGATGTGGTGATCGACCTCGTCTGCTATCGCAAGCACGGTCACAACGAGGGTGACGACCCCAGCTACACCCAGCCCCTCATGTACCAGCGAATTGAGGCCAAGCGATCGGTGCGGAAGCTCTACACCGAGACGCTCGTGCGCCGGGGCGACATCACGCTCGATGGCGCTGAAGCAGCCCTGGACGATTTCAACAACAAGCTGCAGGCCGTCCTCGATGAAGTGAGGGGCGAGCCTTCCTTGGCCCCGACACACCTTCCCGTTCCCGGCCTGGCCGACGGGGACGTCGCGTCCGAGGAAACCGGCGTCGCCGCCGGGGTCCTGCACGCGCTGGCCGTGTTGGTGCGCAGCGTGCCCGACGGATTCACCATCCATCCCAAGCTTGAACGGCAGTTCTCCCAACGCGACGAGATGGTGGCCAAGGGCCAGGTGGATTGGGCCCTGGCCGAATCGTTGGCGATGGGGTCCTTGCTGCGGCAAGGCGTGAACGTGCGCCTCACCGGCCAGGACACCCGTCGCGGCACCTTCAGCCAACGCCACGCCGTGCTGGTGGACTACACGAATGCCGACGAGCTCATACCGTTGTCGCATCTCGGCGACGGCCTGGGCCGGGTCGACACGGCGGTGCTGGCACCGCCCGGAGGAAAACTCGGCGTCTTTACCGTTCGAGACTCGCTTCTCTCGGAGTACGCCGCCGTCGGATTCGAGTACGGGTACTCGGTCGAGGCTCCCGAAGCGCTGGTGATGTGGGAGGCGCAGTTCGGGGACTTCGCCAACGGTGCGCAGATCATCATCGACAACTTCCTCGCCGCCGCCGAGATCAAATGGGGTCAGCTCGCCGGCCTGGTGATGCTCCTGCCCCATGGCTACGAGGGACAGGGGCCCGAGCATTCGTCCGCCCGGATTGAGCGGTTCCTCTCGCTGTGCGCCAGGGGCAACATGCGAGTCGCCATCCCCTCGACCTCGGCCCAGTACTTCCACCTGCTGCGTTGGCAGGGACTGCTCACCCCGAAGCGTCCGTTGGTCGTGGCGACCCCCAAGTCCATGCTGCGCGCTCAGGACTCGCGGTCCGCGATAGAAGAGCTCGAGCACGGGGCCTTCGCTCACGTGTTGGACGATCTCGAGGTGACCGAACCTGGGGACATCCGGCGGATCGTCCTGTGCAGCGGGAAGATCGCGCACGAGGCCATGCGCCGGCGCCGTGAGGTCGCGGCCGACCGGGCGGCGGCTCCGCCGGTGGTTGCCGTCGTCCGCGTCGAGCAGCTCTACCCGTGGCCCGACTCGCACCTCTCGCAGCTCTTCGACCGTTACACGCAGGTCGAAGAGGTGGTGTGGCTGCAGGAAGAGCCGGAGAACATGGGCGCCTGGTCCTTTGTGCACGCCCGCCTCCACGCCGCCCTGCCCGAGCACGTGCGGCTTCGCCACGTCAGCCGGGGTGAGTCGGCCAGTCCTGCCATCGGCAGTGCTGCGCTGCACCAGTTGGAGCAGGCCGACCTGTTGCGGCGTGCCATTGGCTGACTCTCACCACGTCGTGGTGGACGGTTCGAACCTGGCCACCGAAGGACGGACGCTACCGAGCTTGGCCCAACTCGATGAGGCGGTGCGCGCCTATGCCGAGGAGGACCCCGAGAGTCGGATCACGGTCGTCGTCGATGCGTCGTTCGAGCACCGCATCGACGAGTCCGAGCGCGAGGCGCTACGGGAGGCCATGCTGAACGGTGAGGTGGTGTCACCGCCGGCGGGTGCCATCGGTCGGGGCGACGCGTTCGTCTTGCGCATTGCCGAACGGACGGGTGCGGTGGTTCTCTCCAACGACTCGTTCCAGGAGTTTCACGGCCAGCACCCTTGGCTCTTCGATGACGATCGGCTCATCGGGGGCAAGCCGGTGCCGGGAGTCGGTTGGATCTTCACGCCACGGCTGCCGATTCGGGGTGCCAAGAGCCGAGCAGCGACCGCCGAGAGCCGATCGAAGAACGACCCGGAGTCCGCACCCGCCAAGGCGGCCGAGCTGGCCAAGGCCGCCAAGAAGGCGGCGAAGCGCTCGACGAGGAAGTCGGCGCCGACCGTCGAGATGAACTGGCCGATAACGCCGGCCGTCCCTCCCCCGGGCCGGGGCGGCGAGCGTGTCCTCGCCCCGGTCGATCCGGACCTCTCAAGCGCCATCAGCGAGGCGGTGGCCGAGGCTCTCGATCCCGCCACGCCTCGGAAGGCCGCCAAGGTGCCGACCAGGAAGAAGGCTTCTCCCGCCAAGAAGGACGCCGCGCCGAAGAAGACCGCCGCCAAGGCGCCATCCGCCAAGCAGCCCGTGGTCAAGAAGGCCACCAAGAAGGCGGCGGAGAAGGGCCAGCCCGAGATGAAGGCGCGGCTGGCCAAGAAGCCTGCCGCCAAGAAGGCCCCGGAACCGGTGGCAGCGGCAGACGCGGGTTCGCAGAGGCGATCCGCAACCCCACCGCCCGCGGTGAACGAACCCCTCGCCTTCATCATGTTCGTCGCCACCTATCCGGTTGGCACGACGGTCGAGGGCGAGGTCGTGTCGTTCACCTCGCACGGGGCGATGGTTGACGTGGCCCTGCCCGACGGGGGCGTGCTGCACTGCTACATCCCGCTCAGCGCGATGGGCGACCCTGCCCCGACTAAGGCGCGCCAGGTGCTGGCCAAGGGCTCGGTGCGGCCCTTCGTGCTCTCGAGCCTGGACCCGCCCCGCCGAGTAGCCGAGCTGGCCCTCCCGCCGCCGCCGGCGAAGAAGGGGCGGCGCACGGCCAAGAAGGCGGACGGCGCCACCTCGTAGCGCGTCGGTCGGTAGCCTCGGCGTGATGGAGATCCCGCAACCCGCAGACGTGCTGCCGCACCGCCCGCCGTTTCTCTTCGTCACGTCGGTCACCTCGGTGGTGCCTGGTCACTCGGCCGAGGGACGGTGGGAGCTCAGCGGGTCCGAGGAGTTCTTCGCCGGCCACTTTCCGGGCCGTCCCACCCTCCCGGGTGTGCTCATGGTCGAGTCGCTGGCCCAGCTCGGCGCAGTCGCCGTGTTGCTCGATGACCGCTATAGCGGCAGGCTGCCGCTCTTCGGGGGGATCGAACGGGCTCGCTTTCGGCGTCAGGTGGTGCCGGGCGACACCCTGGAGCTGAGCGTGACACTCGACCGCATGTCCGCCCGCGCCGGCAAGGGACACGGGACCGCCCTCGTCGGCGGTCGGTCGGCGTGCGAGGTCGATCTGCTCTTCGTGATCGTCGACGGCACGCCCACGTGATGCGCCTGGCCACATGGAACGTGAACTCGCTCACGGCGCGCCTCCCCCGCGTAACCGAATGGATCGACGCGAACGAGCCGGACGTGCTCTGCCTGCAGGAGACCAAGCAGTCGGACGCCGAAATTCCCGGCCGACGCCTTCTCCGCGCTGGGCTATGAATCAGCCCACCACGGCGATGGCCGGTGGAACGGGGTGGCGTTGCTCAGCAGGGTCGGACTGGAGGACGTGGCCCGCGGATTCGGGACGCCCGAGGATGCCCAAGGCTGCCGCATCGTGGCCGCGACCTGCGGCGGGACGCGCGTCCACTCGGTCTACGTGCCGAACGGACGCAGCCTCGACAGCGAGCACTACGCCTTCAAGCTCGAATGGCTCGCTCGGCTCCGCGCCCTGTTGGACGAGACCACGCCGAGGAGGGAGTCGGTGGCGGTGTGTGGGGACTTCAATGTGGCTCCCGACGACGGTGACGTGTGGGACCCGGCCCTTCTCGTCGCCATGACCCACGTGAGCCAACCGGAGCGGGCCGCGCTGCGGCATGTCGAGGCATGGGGCCTCACGGACGTCTTCCGGCGGTTCAACGACCCCGGGGTGTTCAGCTGGTGGGACTACCGGGCCGGTGATTTCCACCAGGGGCGGGGGATGCGCATCGACCTCGTGCTGCTCAGCGCCGACCTGGCCGCTCGAGCGAGGGCCGCCTATGTGGATCGGGACGCGCGAAAGGGCCAGAAGCCTTCGGACCACGCGCCCGTCGTGGTTGACCTCTCGGACGGGTGACGGTTCGGGGATCGATCGGCGTCTATCCGTCCAGGTCCGCCTCGCCCGCCATGAGGCGTTGGCGTAGCTCGGCCACCCGGGCCGAGACGTCCGACGCGTCGGTTGGCGCGGCTGCCCTGGTCAGCTGCACGATCGTCCGTTCAATGGGCTCAAGCCAGCGGCTGGCCGTTCGTGACCTCGGTGGGCCGGTGGCCGTCGAGCCTTCGGATGCCGACCAGCTGCACCACAACTCCTCCTCGGCCCGGGTGAGGGCCACGTAGAGCAGCCTGCGCTCCTCGTCCATGGCCGCCGGGGTCTGGGCCGATGCGTGGGGCATCAGGCCGGTGCCGAGTCCGAGGATCACGACGGTGTGCCACTGCAGTCCCTTGGAGCGGTGGAACGTCGTGAGGACCACCCGGTCGTGGTCCACCTCCTCGGCGTCCGGCTCGTCGTCGAGGTCGCGAGGGCGACGTGACCCTCGGGCGTGCAGGTCGCTGGCCGGCCCGAGGTCCGCCCCGGCCACCTGGCAGGGCACGTTGGCTGCTTCCAGGGCCGCCTGCACCGCCGCCAGCTGCGCGTTGGTGCGGGCCAGCACGGCGATGCTGGACCACCGCCGCCCGGGGGTGTGGGACCGTTTGGCACGAACGGCCACCCAGGCGGCCTCCTCGGCGTCGCTCGGGTGGGCGACCACGGCGGGCACCGGGCCGTCTACCCGACTGCTGCGGGCAGCGTCGATCTCCGCCAGAACCGTCTCGTCAGACTCTTCGTCGCGCAGCACGGCGGTGGCCACCGCCACCACCTGGGGTGAGCACCGGTGGTTCTCATCGAGCCGGATAACCCGTGTTCCGCGCAGGATCTCGGGTAGGCGGTAGAGCAGTGTGGGATCCGCGCCGTTGAACCCGTAGACGGACTGGTTGGGGTCGCCGACCACGAAGAGGTCGGGCTCGTCCGAGAGAAGGGCGCTGAGCAGGCGAAACTGGGCCGGATTGACGTCCTGCATCTCGTCGACGAACAGATGTCGGGTGCGCCAGCGGACCGCGTCGGCGAAGGCGGCATCGCCGGCCAGCGCGTCGGCACAGGCGACGATCAGATCGTCGAAGTCGAGCAACCGCCGACGCATCCGCTCGGCTTCGTAACGGGCGAACACGCCGGCCACCTGCTCCGGGCTGATCCCGGTGCGCCGTTTGGCCCGGCGGGCTTCCGACTCGTAGCCCTCGGGAGCGATGAGGCGAGCCTTGGCCCACCCGATCTCTCCGTCGAGTGACCGCACACGCCGGGGATCGCCGGTGGCCACCTCGGCCAGGAGGCGCCGACGGTCGGGCAGGAGCTGGGGTTCGGGTCGCCCCCGATGCGCCCTGTGCTCCCGCAGGAGCCCGAGCGCGGTGCGATGGAAGGTCCCCGCCTTGACCCCCGAAACCCCGAGGGACCACAGCCGCGTGCGGAGCTCCTCGGCCGCCTTGCGGCTGAAGGTGGTCACGAGAGCCCGGTCCGCGTCCATGGAGCCGTCCCGGGCGCGCCGCGCCACACGCAGGGTGAGGACCCTTGTCTTGCCGGCCCCGGCCCCTGCCATGACGCAGAGCAGGGGATCCTCGGCCTCAATGGCCGATCGCTGGGCCACGGTGAGGCGGTGCGCTCCTGGAAGACTCTCCCAGGCCTCACCTTCGAATGTGATCGCCACGGGCTCACCGTACCGAACGGTTGCTCCAGGCGTTCGAGGCGTTCGCGGTCATGGTCCCTTCGGTAGGGTGACCCGGCGGTCCGGTGGTGGACGCAGGCCGAGGTGGCCCCCAGGGGCAGGGAGGAGTCGCACAGATGGCGATCGGGGACGGGGAACGTGCGGCGCCGCCCGCCCGGACCGGATTCGCCCGTCCAGCTGCGGTGCTGGGGGCCCGTCGTGCGGCCGTCGGCGGGATGGCCTGACCGGGTGCTCCGTAGCTTCGCCGACGGCCGCATGTTCGGCTCGGTCACCGGCACGGAGGTGCCGCGGATCCTCGCCCTCCATGGATGGGCCCGGTCCCATCGCGACTTCGACGCCGTAGTCGCACCCGAGGGCTACCCGCCTCTCCCTGCCATCGCACTCGACCTGCCCGGCTTTGGTGCGTCCCCCCCGCCCCCCGAGGTCTGGGGCGCCGAGGCCTACGCCCAGGCCGTCGGGGCGGTCCTGGGGGAGATGGGCTCCCCGGTGGTGGTGCTCGGCCACTCCTTCGGTGGTCGGGTGGCGCTGCACCTCGCCACGCAGCATCCCGCCGCGGTGCGGGCGCTCGTCCTCACCGGTGTCCCACTGCTCCACCCGCTCGGGCGCCGGGGCAGGGTGGCGCTCTCCTTCAAGGTGGTCCGACGGTTGCATCAGATGGGGGCCGTCCCCGACCGCACCATGGAGGCCGCCCGCCAGCGCTACGGCTCGGCGGACTACCGGGCGGCCCAGGGCATCATGCGCCAGGTGCTGGTGCGGGTCGTCAACGAGACCTACGAACCACAGCTCGACGCCGTGCGGTGTCCCGTCCGTTTGGTCTGGGGTGCGGACGACACCGTCGCGCCCCTCGAGGTGGCTGAGCGCTCCGTCGGGCGCCTGGCCCAGGGCGATCTGGTCGTCCTACCTGGAGTTGGGCACCTGACGCCCCTCCTCGTGCCCTCCGCCCTGCGTGCCGCGGTGGTGTCATGCTTGCCCTAGTCGGCACCGTCGCCTGCGCGCTGGCCCTGCTCCCAGCCGGGGCGCGCTGGCTCCGGCGTGGCCCAGCGCGAGCACTACCTGCCGGGATCGACGATCCGCTTTGCCTGGCGTTGGTGGAGTGGCCGCTGGCCCGCCCCGGCCATGGCCGCCGTCGCGTTGGCCGCGGCGGTGGTCGCCTTCGCCTATCCGATCTTCGCCCTGGCCACAGCCGTCGTGGTCGCCCTCGGGCCGCCGTCTCTCAGCGTACGGGGCCGCACCTCGCCCCTGGCCCTCACCCGCCGGCTGCGGCTGCTGGCCGCGCTGTGGCTGATTCTCCAGGCCCTCGTGATCGCCTCCGGGGTCTTGGTGGACCGGCCGGCGCCCCTGGCAGCGCTGGGCGCGTGCGCCGTTCCGCTCCTCGTCGATGCCGGCTGCGCCGTGCTGTTCCCGGTGGAGCGCCGGCTGATCACGCCGTACACCCGTGCCGCTCGGGCCCGTCTCGCGCAGGTGGCACCCGTCGTGGTGGCGGTGACCGGCTCCTTCGGCAAGACCTCCACCAAGCAGCACATCGCGCACCTGGTCGCCGGCTCGCGCACCGTCGTTGCCAGCCCGGCGTCCTACAACAACCGGGCCGGGCTGGCTCGCGCCGTCAACGAGCACCTGAGCCCTGGAACCGACGTCTTCGTGGCGGAGATGGGCACCTACGGCGTGGGTGAGATCGCCGACCTCTGCCGTTGGTGCCCCCCGGCCATCGCCGTGATCACCGCCATCGGGCCCGTCCACCTGGAGCGATTCAAGACCGAGGAGGCGATCGTCGCCGCCAAGGCCGAGATCACCGAGACGGCCCATACGGTCGTGCTCAACGTGGACGACGCCCGCCTGGCGTCGCTGGCCGACCGGCTGGAGGGCGCCGGCAGCAGATCGGTGGTGCGGTGCTCTGCCGTCGACCGCTCGGCCGACGTCTGCGTCGAGGCCCGTGACGGCTCCATCTCGATCTACGCCGCCGGGAGGGCCATCGGGTCCGAGATCGCCCTTGCGAGTGCCGTGCGGCCCACCAACCTGGCCTGCGCGCTGGCCGTGGCGTGGCGGTTGGGGGTGCCGCACGAGGCGGCGATCTCCCGCATCGCCGGGCTCCCCGCCGTGCCGAACCGTCTCACCTCGGACCGGGCCACGTCGGGGGTCTGGGTGATCGACGACACCTACAATGCGAACCCTGCCGGCACCCGGGCGGCCCTGGCCGCACTGGCTGCCCTTCCCGTCGATGGCCGCCGAG
This sequence comes from uncultured Acidimicrobiaceae bacterium, assembly GCA_963779735.1. GTDB lineage: Bacteria > Actinomycetota > Acidimicrobiia > Acidimicrobiales > RAAP-2 > Bog-473. The sequence goes on along the minus strand of CAVZZJ010000002.1, from coordinate 266,967 downwards.
TCGTGGTCACCCCGGGCATGGTCGAGTTGGGCCCGCGTCAGCGCGAGGAGAACGAAGCCTTCGCCGCGGCGGTCAGCGAGGCGGGTGCCGACCTGGTGATCGTCGGCCACACCAACCGGCGTGCCTTGCGGTCTGGATCGTCTGCCGGTGAACCGGTGCTCGTTGCCACGAGGGAAGAGGCGGTGGCGTGGGTCCGCGCCACGCTGGGACCGGGTGACGCCGTGTTGTACGAGAACGATCTGCCGGACCACTACCGTTGAGGCGGCCCGGCCACGGGCCCAGTGGCCAGCACGGCCACTCACCACACCCGATGTCATCGAAGCGAGGGATCGATCGTGCCTGATATCGCCGTGATCTTTGGGGGTCCGTCTCCCGAGCACGACGTCAGCGTCTTGACCGGACTGCAGGCGGCCCATGAGCTCCAACGGGGCGGTCGGGGCGTGCAGGCTCTGTACTGGTCGAAGAGCGCCGAATGGTTCTCCGTCGACGCGTCGCTCGAAGCGGAGGCGTTTCTCGATGGAGTGCCCAAGGGAGCGCAGGCCCAGAGACTTGTCGCCGGCGCCGGTGGGGGATTCGAGTCGGTCGGCGGTCGGTTCACCAAGCGAGGGGTGGCCGAGTTCGAGGTCGCCGTGGTGTGCTGCCACGGGGGCCCCGGGGAAGACGGGACCCTGCAGGGCGAGCTCGACGGTGCCGGGGTCCACTACACCGGCCCCGGTGTGGCGGCCGCCGCTCTCGGCATGGACAAGCTGGCATTCGGGGGTCTTATGGTCGCGGCGGGGCTCCCTACACTGCCGCGGGTGGTGCTCACGGCCGAGACCGACCAGGTCGAGTTCGAGGGGCCGTACATCGTCAAGCCTCGCTTCGGGGGCTCCTCCATCGGCATACAGGTGGTCGAGGACCTCGCCACGGCGAGGGACCTCCTTCCGAGCAGTGTCCATCTGCGTGGCGGGGCCGTGCTCGAACCCTTTCGCCCCGACCTCTACGACGTGCAGGTGGCCCTGCGGCGATGGCCTGAGACCCAGGTCTCGGCCATTGAGCGCCCCCTCAGGTCGCCGGGCCGGGCCGGTGCGAAAGCCGGGGAGATCCTGGGCTACGCCGACAAGTACGTGGGCGGTGAGGGCATGGCCAGCGCGCCGCGCCAGCTTCCCGCCGAACTCCCGAGTGCCATCGCCGAGCGCATTCGCCGGGCGGCCGGGCGGATCGCCGATCTGGCCCTGGTCCGCGGGGTGGCGCGCCTGGACTTCCTCACCGACGGCGACGAGCTGGTGGTGAACGAGATCAACACCATTCCCGGTTCGCTGGCCCGTTATCTGTGGATAGATCCCGACGTACCCTTTTCCCGCCTGCTGGGCGACATGATCGCCGAAGTGGCGGCCGTCCCCACGGCCCGTTACAGCGCGGCCGGCGCCGACGGGCTCGTCCTGCGCGGCGCATCGTCCATCGCCGCCAAGCTCGCCTGACGCCGGGGCGCCGTCATTCCTCGGCAGTGCGGGTGGCGCCGACCAGGACCCGGCGCGCCAGCTCGCCATAGAGCCGTTCGGTGCGTGGAGACGGCGTGCTCCCGGGGTCGAGCTCGTCGATGCGCCGCTGGCACTCGCGCCACTCACGGCGCAAACGATCGGCGTCGCCGGCCGCCGCGGCGACCTGCATGGCGGCCCGTGAGATGGCTTCGCTGTAGGGGTCGACCATCCGGGCCTGATCGAGGCCCCACTGGGCCAGGTCGAACAGGCCGGCGTCCACCGCCAGGGCGGCAAGGTTGCCAGCGGCGTTGACCAGCACGGCAGCGATGCGTGCGGCGTGACCCTCCGCCTCCCACCAGGCATAGCCCGAAAGGGCGTTGGCCATCGGCTCTCCCTCGACCAGGCTGAGCGCGCAGCGCAGGTGAGCCATCGCCGTCTTTGGGTCCTCCGCGGCGTTCCCTTCGGCCGCCAGAGAGGCGGCCCGGTGCACGTCCACTGTGACCTGCTCGGCGACCCGGTAGCGCCCCGTCCGGCTGCCCGGGGGGAGCAGCGGCATCCCGCTGTCGTCGTCACCCAGGGCGCGGCGTGCGGCGGCGGCGATGTTGAACAGCGTCTTCGACGCTGCGTCCGCGTCCGCAGAACCGAGAACACGCGTCCGCAACCGATCGCTGGTCACCTCGTCGGCTTTGTGCAGGGCCAGGTAGGCGACCAGCTCCACCGCCCTTCTCGCTCGGTTGAGAGGGAGCGGCTCATGCAGTCCCTCGAGCCTCGGGGTCGTGGTCAGCAGCTTCACCTCCACCGTCCCCTGACCCGGTCCCCAGCGGTTGGAGAGGGTGCTACCGCCCCCACCATCCGCTGGTGGGCTGTTCGCCTCCTCGTATGCGACGGGCGTCGGGACGGGGTCGGGATCCTCGGCGATCGTCGGGGCGTCGTCGGCCGCGGGACCGGGGATGTCCACGAGCCGGCCGATCCGTCCCCACGTGGCGGAAGTCATGAGGTGGGGCCGCACGGTGCGACCTAGGGGGTGGATGGTGGCGGCGAGCCGATCGACCAGCACGGTTACATCGCTCGCCGGCGCGGGCGACAGGGACACCACCGACACGGCCCGCGCCAAGGAGGGGGAGAGTGACGCGGGGTCACCGGCGAAAAGGACCTCGTGTCCGTCCCCCCCCTGCAGGCGCACCTCCTCGGCTGCGGCCCTCGGATCGTCTGTGACCAGCACCATGTCCGCCCACGACCAGGACTCTTGGACCGCTCGGGCGGCTTGCCACAGCTCGCCCGCCGCCTCGCCCATCAGTGGGAGGCAGTCCCCCGGGCCGAGGGGGATCAGCCACGTGCCGCTGTCGTCCTCGCCGACCGGTAGGACGATAGGGAGCATGGGCCGCGCCGCGATGGGTACGGTGAGCGCGTCGTGCGTGGCGCGCCAGGCGTTGCCGCCCTCGGAGGTCGTGAACCCGCCGGGCGCAGGTCGTGGGGGGCCGGCGATCCAGAAGTCCACCCCGTCCGCACCGACGCAGATGGTCCGGATCCTCACCCTCGGGGTGGACGCACCCGCCCGAGCCAGGGCGCGACCGAGGGCGCAGTTGGCCGTCTCGAAGGATCGCTCGGCGGGAGTCCCAACGAAGCGCGCCAAGAGGACGTCGGTGTCGATGGTGGCTCCCGAAGGAGCGGGCACCGTCCCGCCCTCGTCGGCGGCGAGCAGCTGGAGCTGACGCACCCGCCGGACACGGCGGGCCAGCGCGGCCGCTCCGATGGCCCCCACCCCCAGTGCGGCCAGCTCGGGCAGGCCCAGACGCCCAGGTCCCGCCCCCTTCGTAGATGCAGGACCGCCGGCGGTGTCCTCCTCCCGCCGACCAGAGCGCGCCGGCGCTCCATCGGGCGGCCTCCTCGACGCGGTGGTGTTCGTCGAGGGGCGCGGAGAGACGATGTCGCTCTCGGGTCGCACCGGGAGGGCGACTGCCCGCGATGCCACCAGGGGATGGGGATCGGGCATCTCGAGGGTCCAACCGGCGTAGATCCTGTTCGGGTCGACGAAGGTGAGCCCGTCAGCCATAGTGCGTCCCAGGTTCAACGCCGCTATGGCCGGCCAGTCGTCGCCGGCGCCCAACTGCGCGTCGGCGATCGACCACAACGAATCCCCTGTTCGGACGGTATAGGTGGCGACCGTCGCCGGACCCTCGTCCACCGACGGGGCGGCCACGGGCATGGGTGACGAGCTCAGGCTGTGCACCTCCGCCCTTATCGCCGGCGCGCCACCTTGAAGGGCCGACGCACCGGCAGCCGACGTCAAGGTGAGGGGCGCCGCCAGCGCGATCAGGGACAGGACGCCACCGGCGATGCGGGCGGCGATTCGCTCGGCGAGCGCACCCGTCGGCGCACTGGCCTGGCCCCGCCGGACTTGCTCCGCGATGGAGCGGGTGAGCTGTGCGCAGCAGGCCGCCCAGGCCACCCAGGTCAGCGCCGCCAGGGCGGTCAACGCGATCCGCACCCCTTGTCCCCATTGGTGGCCCAGCCCGTGGCCCAGGGGACTGCCCACCACGACGACGAGCACCGTGGGTGTGGCCGCGAAGACCACCAGCGCGGTCAGCAGCGAGCCCGTCACGTCGGCGACCCGCGCTCCCCAGGTCTCACGAGGACGACTACCCACCCTGGGCCGGACCGATCGTCAAGGTATAGGAGACGGCCTCGTACGCGACGAGTGTCTCCTCTATCGTCGCTTCGCACGCCCCGTCGGCGTCGGGGATCGCCACGGTGACGGTCGTGGTCGCCTGCATCGTCTTAGAGCCCTCCGGGCAGGTCACCGTCACGGAGAGGGGGGTGCTGGCGGGGGACCAGCTGGCCGAGACCTGCATGGGTCCGACACCGCTGAAAGGGTAGGAGGCCATAGAGAGATTCGGCTGCTGAAGGGAGCCCGAATAGGCCTCGGTCGGGGCCGGGGGCGGCGGGGCCTGGGTCGTCGTGGTGGTCGAAGAGGGTGGCGTGGTCGTCGTGGTCGATTCCGGTGTCACGGGGCGGAGGCTGTCGGCGTCGTGAGCCGCTGCCGAGGTCGAGGTCGAGGTCGAGGTCGGGGAGGTCACCGTGAGCGGACTCGGGCCGGGCGTGCCGGTAGTTGTTTTCGTGCTGGCCGGCGCCCCGGTGCGGGGGTGCGCCACCCCACCTTGTCCATAGGCCACCCCACCTTGTCCATAGGACGAACCGGCCCGGGCGCCGTGTCGACGGGCGGCCGGGCCGTCGTGAACCGCCGCCGCCGCAACGAGGGCCAGCAGCGAGAGCGACACGGCGAGCACGACCCACCAGTGCGGGCGGCTCCATGTCGGTCGAAGGGGGTCCGCCCCATTCTCGGTGCCGCTGCCGCCCACGGGGCGACCTTACGCGCCATGACACCACTCAGGGGGCGTGAAGGTCACGCGCACAGGCGGCGCTGGCCCCGATCGCGCCGTGCGTAGAGCGATCGCCGGTCCCGGCCGGTCATGAGCGCCAGCTCGGCGATGGAGAAGCCCAGCACGTGGTGGGCGTAGAGCACCTCCACGTCCTCTGCCCTCATGCCGTCCCGACGCAGGTCGATGAGCGTCCGCGCCAGCACCTCGAGATCGGTCTCGGAGCGGACGGCGCCGGGTTCGGCGATGCCGGCCGAGAGGTGAACCTGCAGCTGCCGGTGATCACGGGCCCGGAAGAGCTGACGGCGCATGCGGCAGCGGATGGCCGACAGGAGGTCGAGCACGGCGTAGGGGCGATCCTGCCCCGACCATTCGAAGAGGACGATCCACGTGGTCGAGAGGGTCTCGCTGAAGAACTCGCCACCGTCGTCCCAGTCGCCCCCTTGTCCCCAGCGCAGCCGCGTGGCGATCGTCAAGAGGCCCGGCAGGAGAGCCTGAATCAGGCATCGGACAACGAGGGGATCGACGTTCGCCTCACGGAGCATGATCCTGACGAGGGCAGCCGCTTCCTCTCTCCCTCGGGTGCCGGTGGCTCGCCGCATGTGGTCGACGAGGTCCCAGGGTGTCGGGCAGCTCGGAGGGGTCGCCGCGCACCCGGCGGCAGACGGGGATCCGTGCACCAACACCGAGAGGGTCGGATCGCGTTCGGCCAGGCGGTGCAGCGCGCACACGGCGCCTTCGGAGCGCCCGAGGGTGTGCCACTCGATGTTGAGCTGCTCGATGGGAAGAATCCTTTGTCGCGTCGGAAGGGCCATGCCCGCACACTGACCCGAGCACCTCCCCCGATCCCTCCCACCCGGTCCTGTCGGACCGCGATCGGCGGCCGCGAGCGACGTGCCTGGTCGGAGATAACCTGCCCCGATGGATATCGAGGAGTTCTACGACGGCGACCCCCGGCGCCGTCCCTCAGCGGAGATAGAGCTGGGCACCGAATGGCAGGACGCCCATGGGAGCCGCTACGAGGTCAACTGGGTCGAGGACACCGGCGAGCTCTACGTCATGGCGGAGCCGGCTCCCCACGTGACCGAGGACCCCTTCGGAGGGCTTCGCTCCTCCATGGGGCCGGCCGAGGAACGAAAGATGACGGTGCGGGTGATCGCACAGATTGCCACCCTTGAGGAGCTGCACACGATCCTCCGGGGTTGGCAGGATGCCATGGCCGGTGACGGCGGTGCGGAATGGCTCGTCGCGCGGCTGCGGGCGGCCGGGGTGGCCACGGGGTTTGCGGATCCCATGCCCGAGGCCGGCGCCGACTCCGCCTGAGCGCTGCGGGCGAGTCGACGGCCGGCTGATCGCCGTTCGCCGAGAGCGTGGAGGGCCGTCAGGAGCCTGGCGGGTTGCTCGGGGTAGCGGGGTTGACGTTCAGGTTCGTGTTCACCAGGGCGCACTGGCCCTTGAGGGCGGGAATCAGGTGCGCCTCGTCCACCGTCGCCCCTTCGGATATGGTCGTCATCAGCGAATTCAACAGCCCGTCGGCGGAAGTGGCGGCCGCGGCGAGCGGAAGCGCGGCGCGCAGCTGGGCGTCGGCCTCCGTGCGGAGGCGGGCGCTGTCGGGAACCGAGGTGCCCGGCCTGACCGACAGCTCGAACTCCTTGACCGAGAGCCGCACGTGTGCACAGGCTTGCCGAGCGAGGTTGATGCCGTCCTGTTGCCCGCATCCGGCTAGGCAGAAGATTCCCACCGCGGTGCTGCCGAGCACGACGAGCGAACGGCGACCTGTTGGGAGCGGTCGCCGCACCTCAGCCCAGCCAACTGTCGGCTGACTCCAAGAGGAAGCGGCTGACGGCCAGGGCGCGGTCGAAGACATCGCAGAGCAGCTCTTCGCCTCCGAGCACCCGGGCCAGCGACACGGGATGCCGGGCCACGATGCTGAGCCGCCGCTCCGAGCCGTCGGTGGCGTTGGCAAACGAGTCGATTGCCGACACCTCGAGCGGGAGGTCGATGCCACCGACGCCGGCCAGGTCGATGGCCAGCCGGAGAAGATCCGGGCCGCTGGGCAGGGGCGGGAGGGCCCACGTGAAGGTCAGGGGGAAGTGGAACTCGTCCGGCGGCTCCTCGTCCTCGGCGAGGAGCACCACGGCGTCCTCGAACGAGAGCAGGACCCTGGGGTCGACGTCCAGGGCGAGGTGGAGATCCAAGGGACCGCCGCATCCTTCCTCGGGGTGGAGGTCGACCTCCCACACCTGGCGCAGGGAGTATGTCTCGACAAAGTGCCGCTCGTCATGGACGTGGAATCCATGGTCGACGGAGTGATCCTTCAGGTCTGCCACGTAACCGGCGACATCGATGGCTGCCACAGGTGGCTGAGCCTAATGGCCAGCATGGCGCCGATTGCCAGTATCGTTCGGGACCCGTGGACGAGGTCCAACTGCTCGAGATACTCGACGAGGCGGTTCGCGCCGTGCGCGCCGCGCTCGATGGCCTAGATGAGTGGGGGCCGGCCGGGACCCGTCCCGGGCAATACCATCTGGACCTGGCGGCCGACGCCGCTGCGCTGCCCGTCCTCCATGGGGCCGGCCTCGCCGTGCTGTCCGAGGAGTCCGGACTGAGCGGTGACCCTTCGGGCCAGCTCATGGCCGTCATCGATCCGATCGACGGGTCGACGAATGCGCACCGCAGGATCCCGATGTATGCCACCAGCATCTGCGTGCTCGACGCGGAGGGACCCCTCGTGGGTGTGGTGGTGAACCAGGCCACCGGAACGCGCTACGAGGCAGTCCGCGGTGGGGGTGCTCGCCGCGACGGTCAGCCCATCGCCCCCTCGGGCTGTGCCCAGCTCTCGGCGGCCCTGGTGGGGATATCGGGCTTTCCGGGGAGCCATCCGGGTTGGGCCCAGTTCCGCGCCTTCGGCGCGGCTGCGTTGGAGTTCTGTGCCGTGGCGGAGGGGTCGCTCGACGCATACGCGGCCGTGGGGAGGAGCACTCTGTTCGGCTGGGACTACCTGGCCGGCATGCTCGTCTGCCGCGAAGCGGGGTTGGCGACCGTGGACCGCGGTGGCGCAGACATCGTCGTGCGGGACGCCTCGACCCGGCGACCCCTGGTGGCGGCGACGCCACAGTTGGCCGAACAGTTGCTCTCGGCCGAACGGCTGTGAGCAGATGTGCCGACCGGTCTGGTCTACCCCGTGGTCATGACGCTTTGCGACGGGACGAACTGGAGGGGCGCGCCTTCGATGCCGCCTTCACCGCGGCACTCGCCGGCGCTCGCTTGGCAGAGGCCCTTGAGGTCTTGGCCGGCGGCGATGGCTTGGACGCCTCGGATGCCTTGATGCTCGCGCTCAGCGCCTCCATGAGGTCGACGACCTTGTTCGGCCGCGCCGACTTGGGCACGGCGATCGTCTTGCCCTGAGCCTTCTCCTCAATGAGGGCCTCCACCTTGGCGCGGTGCGTGTCGTGGTACCCCTCGGGGTCCCATTTGCTCTCCATCGAGCCGATCAACAGATTGGCCATCTTGAGCTCTTGGGCACTGGCATCGGCCGTGCCGGGGAGGTTGGGCAGTTCGCTGGCGGGGGTCCGCACCTCGTCTGCGAAGTAGAGCGTCTCGAGGGCGAGCACATCCGCGTCTGGCCGGATGGCCACGAGGTACTCCTTGTTGCGCATCACGAAGGTGGCGATGGCCACCTTGCCCGCTTCCTGCATCGCCTGACGAAGGAGCGCGTAGGCCTTGCCTCCGGAGTTTCCCTCCGGTGCCAGGTAGTACGTGGTATTGAAGTAGACGGGGTCGATCTCGTCGAGATCGACGAAGTCGGTGATCTCTATGGCCCTCGAACGCTCTGGTTCCGCCGCGGCCAACTCGTCGTCGCTCAGGATGACGTACTCACCGCCGCCGAGGTCGACACCCTTGACGATGTCGGCCGCGGCGACCTCCTTGCCGGTGCGCTCGTTCACCTTCTTGTACCGGATGCGGTCTGATGTGCCCTTCTCGAACTGATTGAAGTGGATGCTCTTGTCCTGCGTCGCCGGATAGACGCCGACCGGGATGTTGACAAGGCCGAAACTGAGCGAGCCCTTCCAGATCGTCCGTGGCATGCCACCATCTTTACCCAGGTCGGGGCCGGTCCACCAGCGCGTCACACCCCCTCGGCAAACTAAACGACGTGAGTGGTACTTCCGCATGCGCTGCACCCGACTTCGCCTCCCTCGTCCTCCGAGGTCTGCTCGGGATGGAGCATTGGGCCGCCGATGGGGAAGATCTCTCATTTGAACTGGGCTTATCCTTCTGGATCGCCAGGAGCGGTGCCAGCCTCGACGACGCCCGATCCACCATGATGGCGATGAGGGAGGTGCTGGTGAGGGAGTCAGGGATCGACATGGTGACCGAGCCGACCCCCCTCCGTTGGATCGACCCGCGTCTCGACGTCCTCAACCTCGCCGCATATCTGCGAGGTCTCATCGGTCGTGCAGCCGCAAATGCCGGTCGCCAACCCGTCGCCATGGTGGAACGGGCCCTGGAACGCCTCGCTCGGGAGAGCCGACCCGCGGGGCGGGCGCGAGCCCTGGCCTGAGGGGCGTCCCAGGCGTTGTCCCCGAGCCACACCGGGCATCGTTCGGGCTGACAGCGGGTGGTGGGCCTCGGCGTCGGTTCGATGACAATGTTCGAACGGTTCGGCGAACGGGATTGCACACCCGGCGGGAGTCCGGTAAAGCTGTACTACGTGCCCAAGCAGATCGACGACGTGACCGCGGCGGATTGGCCATTGCTGAAGACGGCCCTGATGGATCTGGTCTCCAATGTGATCATGCATCCTGAGAACGAGATGGAGTGGTTCGTGGCGTGGTGTCGGCAGCATTCGGCGGTGATTGAGACCGTCGCCCTGGCTGGCTGACGGTAAGATCACGTCAGGAATTGGGCGGTCGTGGGGCTGCCGTACCGATTGTGCGCGGCTCGCGGACTGGGCCCATTGACCACGTCACACGCCGTGCCACTGGAGCAAGCCGGCGAACCGGGACGGAGACGAACACTGCAAAACAGCAGGTAGAGTTCTCTTTTTTCCGGGCGCTTAGCTCAGTTGGTTAGAGCAGCTGGCTTACAACCAGCAGGCCGGGGGTTCGAGTCCCTCAGCGCCCACGGTGTTGTCGAAATGACAACGTTCTCCCTGGTCAGAAGAGGGTTTGAAAGAGAACCCGAAGGTTGTTTTCGCCTTTGCGGAATGCGATGAAGACCCGGGCCGTGGTCGCGACAGTTTTTGCACGCAATGGCTGCCTCGCCCGAGATGACTCCGCCCTAGGGCCCTCCAGCACCTCCTTCCCTGGCCGTTCTTCACCGGACCTTGCGTCGAACTCGACCGGTCAACTCGAGCCAGCGACGCGGCTGGTCAGTGCGTCGGGAGCCCCGAGCGGCCGAGCCAGATCGGCCTCGAGGCCGTAGCGCTTAGCGAGCCACGCAGCGGACAAATACGTCATCCAGACCTGGCCAGAGTCGTCCTCCCACACCAGGACCTTCAGCGGAAGATCCAGGGCAGAAAGCGGTACGGCTTCCATCACGGGAGTGCCCGCCGCTGGGTTTCCGAAAATCATCAGCCTCGTGTCGCGAAGGGCCTGGCCTGCCGCTTTCGCCGCCCTACTCTGGTCGATGACGGCGAAGACGGTCACGCCGGCCTCGTGCAGCAGCTCGCCGAGTCGATCGACGGTCTCGGCTACTGGCAAGACGCTTCGACGATGGTTGATGCCGGAGACCTCGGCGGTCCCGTAGGGAATGTCGTTCGACTGCACGTTTAGGACCTCCAGGGTCGAAGAGAGCCGACTGACCGAGTCAGGTAGCGGCCGACGTGGCCGCAGTTCTGACCTCATCGTCGGGCTACTGAGGAGTGAACGCCTGTTCGATCACACGGGACACCTTCTTTGCGATCCCAAACTCGTTGACCATCCTCGAGATCAACAGCCCACCCCCGTGCACGCGAACACCCGTGGCACTGCCTTGGTGTTGCAGGTGAACGGTGGCCAGCGAGGCGGGTGACTTCCGTACCCTCAGCGTGTCATCCTTCCCGTTCGCGTGGACCGTGACTTCATAGCTTGGTCCGAGCCCCTCCTGCAGTCCTTGCTTGACGTCTTCAAGGGCCAGGTTTCGCTGAATCGTTACTGTCGGCATGATTGACCTCTCTTGTGCATGGGCTTCGATGGACAGATGAAGCGAATCTCGTGCGAGACAGCGCTAGCTCGACGAGTTCCGGGCGAGTTCGATGGCGACGATCATGAGCCACGTGATCGACGAGAGGTAGAACAACCGCTCGAACACGCCGAAGAAGGGCTTCAGACGAGGGCCCCTGATGGCGAGGACCACCGCGATCACGCTGCCTAGCATGATCCAGGGAAGAATCGTGAGAGGGCCCTCCACTCCCTGCCATGCCGGGTAGTGCTGGAGCGTCGACCAAAGACTCGTGGCCGCCCATACCAGTCCTCCGAACGACAGGACAGCGAGGACCATGTGCACGGTCCCGTGCAGCGTCTGGAACCGGCTATTCCCCTGGTCCGTGGCGAAGAAGGGTATGAGGAATCGTGCGGCGGCCGTCACGATGAGGGCCGCCACCGCTGTCGTGGGGGTGAACGGGTGCAGTCGGCCCAGGGCGATCCCGAGCAGCAGGCAGGCGACACCACCGGAGAGGACCTGCAGCCAGAACCATGCGCGGAAGGGACCGACACCGTAGTCGCTCACCGCGTCGCGCACCGGGTCGTAGCCGGTGGGAAGGAAGTGCAGGATGATGAGCGCAGCGGCCTGAACGGCGACGAACACGGCCGCAACGATGCCCAGGGCCTCCGTCATCGGTGGTCATGCTCCTCGGCGCTCAGTGGAGGTGGCGCTATCTCCCAGTAATTCGTTGAAGGCGATGCTGTCGTAGAAAGCCACGCCGTCAACGATCAGTCCGTGATCCAGAGTGAGAAACCAGGCGTAAGTATTCTCGTAGGTTGTCCCCAAGACGGTCACACCTGCACCGTCCCACAGAACAATCACCGTCGGTCCATCGGCATACGTCGCTCGGATTTTGACCGGCCGGAACGGCGCCGACGCTCTGAAGCGCCGACCAAACGGTTCGAGTACCTCCGCGATAAATTCCTCTGCGTTTCGGTATCTCGCGGACACAGCGGAGCGCCCGACGATCTCCCAGGTCATCTCGGGTGCGAAGAGCCGACTGACATAGCTGGTCCCTTTCATCCACTCTTCGAACGCCTTCTCGACGATCATCAGCCCGTTCTCAGTCACTTATGCGCTCCTTTCAGTATTCGGGCGTCTCGCTGACCGGGTGCGACGGTGCTCTGGCAGGTTGCCGGTCTTCTCTGGATGCCGATGTTCACTTTCTTGGGCGTTGTGAATGCCGGGTTTCCCGTTTGTACCCAAATGTGGAACGAGTCCGTCGCGGAGCGGCCCGAGCCCCACACTCAGTCACTGATCCAGTTTCCGTGGAAGCCGAGCGGGACCCGAGCCGGCAGGTGGACCCGTGCGACGGGATCCCCGGTGAAGTCTTGCGCCGCGAGGATCACTAGGTCGGCCGCGTTTCGTGTGGGGTCGTGGACGAACGCCACGACGTAGCCGTCGTCTTCGCCCGCGTCGGGGGAGGAGGGCACGAAGACGGCTTCCCCGACGGTGGCGGCCGGTCCGAACTGATGGGTTTCGACGGTTCTGTGGTCGAAATCGTGCTTGAGTAAAGCGTCGCTGAGGAGGGTTTTATCTTTAGATTGTCCGCCCGGTGGCGCCATGGTGGCCTGCTCGACTTCGTGGATGAGTGCGCTCAACCCGTAGCGGTGTCGCCGGCCCACGACGCGATCGTCGACGCGGGGGAACTCCTGGTGGCGGTAGTCAAGGCGCTCCTCGGTGATCTTGTCGGCGACGGGGTCGATGATCCACCTGTCGAGGGTGACAGGGCTGACCCCGTTCATCAGGCTCACGTCGTAGGCGCCGTCGTAGCGGCACAGGTCCACGACGACCTTGCCTCCATCGTCATAAGCGTTGAGGGTGTGGAATACCCAACAGGGCTCGACCTCCAGCCAGCGCACCGCTGATTCAGGTTTGTCACGAGTCAGGAGGCCGACGCGGGCCGGGTGCGTAGGGTTCCAGACGTAGGGCATCTCCCGCCCTGCGGACACGGCGTCCATGCTGAAGGTGACGGGCAGGTCGAGAATGACGACGTAGCTCTGAGTGAGCGCGAAGTCGTGCATCATGGGCCCGTCGGAGACCGGTATGTCCGTTGCGCGTTTCACCTGTCCCGTCGGGTCGATCACGATGTGCTGGACGTGGTCCCATGCCCAGTAGTAGGCAACTGCGTGGAGGTCACCGGTCTCGGGCTCCAATTTGGTGTGCGCTGCGAAGCCGCCCGGCAAGGTGCCGCCGAAGTCATAGGGACCGAGAGTGTCAAGCTCGGAGGAGAGCTGGTAGGGGAGTGGTCCGGCCTCGACGGTGGCCAGGAGGTGCCCAGCGTGGCTGATGATGTGGGTGTTGGCGGCGAAGTCTCTCCCGTCATGGATGGGACCCTCGGACCACGGTTCGCCGAAGGCGGCCGCCAGGAGCCGTGAGCGCACCCATCTGTTGCGGTACCACTCCGCCCGACCGTCGCGCAGCCTGACACCGTGAACCATGCCCGGACCCAGGAACCAGTGGTAGTTGGGGTCGTCGGCTCCTCCGAGTGGGTTGGGCCCGTTGCGAAGGTAGCGTCCGTTCAGTTCGGCTGGTATGCGGCCGGTTACGGGGAGGTCGAAAGCAGTGACCTCGTCGCTTACCGGGGCGAACGATCCCTCGAGGAATGGGTTGCTTTTCGCCATAGTGAACTCAATCTGCGACTAGTAAGTATGCTCAGAGCTCACCGCGCGGAGTGATGCTTGTGGCTGGCATACGCCAACTCGCGGTGGCGCGGTTGCACTCACGGCGCTTCCTTTGCTGGTGGTGTAGGTATGTCGTCCAGTGTGGGGTGATGACTGCGACGGCTCATCAGTCAAATGACTGCTGATTGCCCGTTCCCGGTAGGCGATGACATTGAGTCGGTCCTGTCGGGATGCCGCCGGAGGACGTGTCTCATCCCTGGGGGTGCAGATCAGCGGTCAGCCGGCTCGCTGAGTTGAACTGTGCCCATTGAGCGGGTCAAGGTGAGGGATCCAGTGCTGCGGCACACAATGATCATGGGGTCGCATGATGGTGCCGCGGGTTGAATCGCCAGCTAGCGTGTCACTCTCGAGATGACCAGTCGAGGGCGTCTCGCAGCCCAGCCCGTGAGGTGACGCCCAGTTTGGGAAATATCCGGTAGAGGTGAGCGGCGACGGTCCGGTGTGACAGGAACAGGCGCTGTCCTATCTCCTTGTTGGTGAGCCCCGACGCGGCCAGATCGGCGATCTCGCGCTCCTGGGGGGTCAACGACTCCGGTGGGACCTGCATCCGGCGCGGCTTCGTCTGGCCTGTGGCTCGAAGCTCGCTGGCCGCCCTTGCCGCCCACGGGCGAGCGCCGAGCCGGGCGAAGGTGTCAAGTGCCGTAGCTAGATGTACGCGGGCCTCGGTCATGGCCCGCAGCCGTCGCAGGCGCTCACCGTAGGCGAGATCCAAGCGGCCGAGCTCGAATGGGCAGCGATCGCCCCCAGGCGTAGACAGCGCGACGTCGAAGAGCTCGGCGACGGAGTCATCGGTTGCCGCCATCGCCGCGGCGCCGTTTGCCAACAGGTCGAGCCTTGGGGAGATGGCGGCAATGTTGGCCTCATGGATCGCCGCTACATGGGCGGCAGCCTCGGAGGGTCGGTTGGTCCGCATCGCCGCCTCCACCATGTCCATCATCACCCAGTGGGCCACGTGGCTATGGGAAGGAAAGCTGCCCGCTGGGCTGATCGAGCTCGCTAGGCGGTAGACCTCCTCGAAGTCGCCCTTTGCTGCCGCCATCAGAACCCTTATATGGCCCGTCAGGGGCTTGACCACGTCTACGCCGCGCGGAGTCGCCCATTCGATCATCGAGTCGACCAGCGCCGTGGCGTGTGGGTCGTCACCCTGGGTGGCAGCAACCGCGGCCTGGACGTGGTGGACAGAGAAGGCGAACAGCGGGAAGCCGTGCGCCTCACACAGCTCGTTCGCCTCCCCAGCCAGACGCTCAGCTTCGTCCCACTGACCGGTCCACCAGTCGTCGAAGGCGATCAGCGTGAGCGCCTGAATGGCGGAGCCCACCGCGCCGCTCGCCCGCGCTGTGCGGGCCACACGCCAAAATGCGTGCCGGCACTCCGAGAGGCGCTCCACGTTTCCCGCAGCGAAGCCCACCTTCAAGATCGTCGTCGGATCTTCCTCGGTCGCCAGTTGAGAGATAGCTCGGTCCAACTGGGAGCGAGCTGCAGCTGCGGTCCGCAACGGGTCGGCGAAGCAGGTGCTGATCAGCGAAAGGACCATCGGGACATCTGGTTCAAGGCGGCCGAGGCCCTCATAAAAAGGTCCCCACAGTTCGGCCCGGCCGCCGAAGAACGACACCAGACTGAGCGCGCTCAGGGCTTCCTCGAGTGCAGTGCCGCTTTCGAGGGAGCTCTCGATCGCGCCGACGAGGAGCCGATGAGCGGTTTCGATGTCGCCGTCGCCATTGATGAGTAGGAAGGCGGCGGTGGCTGCCGCCTGCAGCGAGGCGTTGAACTCTGGGTCGGCGTGGTGGGCGTCGGCGAGCAGTTGGGATGCGTTGCTCAAGTCCCCAGTCACGTCGGCGCCGATGTAGGCGGCTTCGGCCAGCCGCCTGCCTCTGTCGGCACCCCGCTGGCTTAGGTCGGCGGCCCGGGTCAACGCGGACACCGCACCAACTCCGTCACCTCTGCGCAAGTTGTGGTAGGCAGCATCTTCGAGCAACTTGGCCACAGTCTCGTCGGGTTCCACCGTGGCGTGGCCCAGGTGCCACGCCCGGCGGTCGAGCTGGTCGGCCCAGACTTGCGCCAGCTCCTGATGGGCTCGGCGTCGTTCGTCGCTGTTGGCCACCTCCACCACCGTGGAGCGGATCAACGGGTGGCGAAAGACCAAGCGATGCGTGCTCTCAGAGATGTAGGCCAAGCGCTGCCGCTCGGCCAGAGCGAGGGCACCCATCCACGATCCCTGCGGTGCCACTCCCTCTAAGACCCGGACGTCCCCGGTGCCGTCGAGTGCGGCGACGAGCAGCAATTCTCGGGTCAGCTCGGGAAGCTCGGTGATACGGGAGGCAAATAGCGTACGCAGGCGTCTACTGAGCGGCAATGTAAGGGGCAGCTGGTCGAGAGCGTTGCGTTGGGCGCTGGTGAGCGCCGCCGGGAGCTCCAGCAAGGCGAGAGGGTTGCCCTGAGCCTCCACCAGCAGGCGCTCCCGGACGGGCGTTGCGAGTGTCGAGAAGCGGGCGGCCAAGAGATCGCTCGCCGCTTCGTCACCGAGCGGTCCGAGTTCGAGTTCAGTCAGGCCGGCGCGCTCGAAAAAGCTCTCCAGCCCGTGCCGGGACGCGGCGAGAAACCCGACCCTGCTGTCGGCCAGGCGGCGGGCCACGAAACCCAACACGATGGCGCTGGCCCGGTCCAACCACGCGACGTCGTCGATCACCACCAGTAGGGAGCTGTTCACCGCGGCCCGGCGAAGCAGTGACAGCGTGGCGTTCGACACAACCAAGCGATCCGGCGCGGGCCCCTCGCCGAACCCTAAGGCCACATTCAGAGCGTCCCGGTGAGGGGCTCCAAGAGCTGCGAACTGGTTGTGGAGTGGAAGGAGCAGCTGGTGCAGCCCGGCGTAGGGCACGTCGGCCTCGAACTCAACTCCCCCCGCACGCACCACGACACCGCCGGCGGCCAAAGCGGCCTCGGCTGCCGCGTCCAGCAGCACCGTCTTGCCGACGCCGGGCTCGCCCAAGAGCAACAGCGCGTCCCCACTCACCCGGGAACGGTCCAGGAATGCCAGGATCAGCTCAAGTTCATCATCTCGCCCGACGAGTCCCCTGACGCCGCCGCGCTGTGGGCTGTCAACGGCGCCCACCGAGGCCACTCCAAGACATGCGCCCAGCGTAGAACACCGGTGCAAGTTCATCGATCTCGTCCGCGGAGAGCCGGCGCTGGACCGGGTTTGAAAGCCGTCCCTTTTCTTCCGGAATGGCCGATTCCTGCGATGCGGAGGGTCGTTACGGGCTCTTCGACCTCGTCCGCCTGGGCGGGGGAGCGTCATATCCTCCCTGGTCAGAAGCACATTTTAGCGTCTCGGGAGGGTTTGAAAGCCGTCCCATAAGGTCCACCAATGTAACGCTTGGCTGGTGTCGCTAGGCGGTCCGAGACCGACCTCACCGGGAGGCTGCTCTCTTCTTCGGAAAGAGGTCAGCGGCACGACGGCGCCATCTGTCCGAACGTGCGGCGACGGTCGGACGCTCGACCTCCTGATCCAGCGCGGCATCACCCGGTGGGACGTCAGGGATACGACCTTTGTCTCGCAGCCGTTCCAGCTCACCCTTGATGGAGGGGTCAAATCCGCATAAGAGATTCTGATACTTACCGAGCACAACGTTGTCATGAAAGAACACCGGATGGTTCTCCGGCAACGTCAGATCAAGAATTTCCAGCGTCGCGTCGACGGCAAACGTGATTGGAAAGTACGAGAGAATCTCTTCGGTGAAATCGACCAATGAGATGCGCCTAAAGACATTCAGGCAGTAATGGTTCGCCTCTAACAAGACTGTGGGTCGAAATCTCTCAAGAACTCGAGCGGACCCGCGTAGGACCTCCAACTCGAATCCCTCGACGTCTATCTTGATGAAATCGACTCGGGCGAGCTCTTCACTCGCCACGAGCTGATCCAAGGTGATCGACTCAACTCGCTCCTCGTCATACTCGGTGTACCGAGCCAGCACCTCGTCGTAACCGACAAAGGCTGCGAAGCTGTGTCCCGGCCGGGTGACAAGTCGAACATGACCTTCGCTGGACCCGGCGGCCTTGTTGAAGCACTTGACGTTTGTAAGGTTCGAATCAGCGATGTTGCGTGCGAGATACTCAAACGTCTCTGATACGGGCTCGAGCGCCAGCACGCAGCCGGCAGGTACCAGCAATCCGGCGATCACCGTGGTCACTCCGATGTTGGCGCCCACGTCAACAACGCCGCAGCCCTCTCCACAAAACGCCTCGAAGAGTTCTTCAATATCGGTTGGCCCCTCCGAAGGCATGGTTTCGAGGTAGTAGTCGTCGTCTGAGGTGGTGAAGGACACCTGATGGCCAAGCAAGTTCAATGTCTTGATCAAGTCCCCGGTCTCCTAGGTCCACCGACGGTCTCCCGTTGGACTCGGATGTTACTCAACTGCGCCTCCGAGAGGCGGGTGTTCCCCTCCCACATTTTTTTTGACGTGCTTTGGGCCGGAGATTGTGCACACCGACCGGGCCCTTGCCGCAAGCGCCCGGTGTGGGCTACGTTCAAAACAGGGCGGGATACGTCCCCTCCTTTCCCCTTGGCACGATGGACGGCGAAACAGACAACGTCACCCTGACCCACGACGGGACCCGGATCGAACGGATATCGACCGGCGCACTCCCATCGGATTCAGAGGTGCGCACCGTCGTCACAGTCGGCTACGAACGCTACCGTTCTCTTGGAGAAGGGACGGTGGCCTCGTACATCCCTGCTCTGGCGCAGGCCGCACCCACTGCCTTCGGCGTCTGCGTTGCCGGAGTGCGCGGGGGACTCTTTGCCATAGGCGACGCAGATCTGGAGTTCTCCATCCAGAGTATCTCCAAGATCTTCGTGTTCGCATCGATCTGTGAAGCCATCGGTCCTGATGAGGCGCGTCGCAAGCTCGGGGTCAACAGCACCGGGCTCCCGTTCGATTCGGTGATGGCGATCGAACTCAATGCTGATCGAACGATGAATCCGATGGTCAATGCCGGTGCCTTGGCCAGCACAAGCTTGGTGCCCGGCGGCACCGCGAGTGACAAATTCAACTCGATCGTTGCCGCACTCTCGCGCTTCGCCGGTCGGGAGCTGGTGATGGATGACAACGTGTACGAGTCCGAAGCGGCGACCAACTTCCGCAATCGAGGTATCGCACACCTACTGGACGGCTACGGACGAATGTACTGCGACCCTGATGTCGCGACCGATGTCTACACCCGTCAGTGTGCACTGCGGGTCAATGCACGCGACCTGGCCGTCATGGGCGCCACCCTGGCCAACGGGGGCGTCAATCCGATGACCGGTGTGCAGGCCATTGCGACGAGGCACTGCCGGCACGTACTGGCCGTGCTGGCCACATCCGGGCTCTATGAACGTTCAGGCGACTGGCTCTACGATGTCGGCCTCCCGGGCAAGAGTGGTGTGAGCGGGGGCATCGTGACCGTCTCACCGGGCAAGGGAGGGGTGGGCACCTACTCGCCCCCGCTCGATGCTGCCGGGAACAGCGTGCGCGGGCAGCATATGACCCGATACCTCGCCGAGGAGCTCGGGCTCAGCCTCTTCGATTCCGTGCCTTTCGACCACCCCTTCGACGTGCAGGTCCGAGACGTGGCAACGCGGTGAGGCTGCTCGGGCACGGTGGCGAGGCCGCGGTGCCCAGGGGGAGGGTCGGCCCCCTACGGCACGAGTACGGTTCGCTCACCGGGCAGGTCCGCCTGAACCCAGATCTTCTCGACATCGGCCAGGGGCCGAATGTTCGCCCGTACGGCGATGGTGCCGGCGTCGATCTCCTCGACGAGTGACGGCAGCTCGGAGAGGTAGGCCTCCGTCGAGACGGCGCCTTGGCCGCTGCCCTGGAGGCGGAAGTTGGCAGACCGCAGGGCGACCGATCAGGGCTGCCGCAACCTTCGGCACATTGACGTCGTCGGGCAGTTCGATCGAGCGCCGCACGTCCACCACGGCCTTTTCGGCCATCGTGCCCAGTGCATCGTCCTCGGAGACAAAGAAGATCTTCCTGCCGTCCGCTTTCCGGCCGACTCCATCGATACCGGGGATCATCGGCAACGTGCCGGTGCTGGTGTAGTGGGTGCCGGCGGCCCCGGTTCTGGTGCGCGGGTGTAGGCCGACGGCAAGCACGTCGACGAGGACTTCGTCCCGAGTCCGAGGACTCGGCACGTCGAACTCCTGGTAGCGCGGTGGTTCGTCGAAGGACGTGACCACGGCTGCCCGCATCTTTCCCATGCTGTTCTCTCCCCGAGGCGAATTTAGTTGGTGACACGTACTAATATAGTTGGTTCCACGTACTAAATCAAGTAGCCTTGAGGCGTGACATCCCGATCGCTCGTCGCCGCGCCCACCCCAGCGGGAGAGCTGCATGCCGTCGACGGACTGGCTCAGCTCTCGTTCTTGATCCAAAACACCCTGGCTCGTCGGGCGGCGCAGCAGGGGCTGTCGTTGATCCAGACGCGCCTGCTGGGCGTGGTGCGCGACCGCCGGCCGACCATGAACGAGCTGGCCAAGCTGCTAGAGCTGGACAAGTCCAGCGTCACCGGACTGGTCGCCCGCGCGGAGCGCCGCGGCCTCGTGGAGCGGGCTCCTTCCGTGGCGGACCGACGGGCCGTGCTGGTCGGCCTCACGGACCAGGGCCGATCGCTCGCGTCGCGGGTCTCGACCCTCTTCGAGGCGGACGTCGCGACGATAGTGAGCTGCTTGTCCCCCTCGGAGAGCGACGCCCTGTCCGAGCTTGTCGGCAAAGTGCTCGTTGCCCACGCGACCAACCAGGGAGTCGACCTGTTCGCCACCCTGGACCCGGAGGTCCCACCCCCGAGCTAGCACTCAACCTCAAGGGAGTTGAGCTCGGTGAGGTCGGAGCAGCTTCGTCCTGGTATATGTGGCTCGTGCTCTCCGCCCGGCGACCGAGGCCGTCTCCGCCCACGCCATGACCGACGTCCGGGTGCCGTCGGTGCCCCACCGCCCCTGGTCGAGCGCCCTCGGGTGGGTGAGGGCCAAGGACCCCGACTTCCTGGCCGGCAAGCGGTCGGTCAGGGCCGCGGTCGTCATGCCCACGGTCTTCGGCCTGGCGCATCTGCTCTTCGGCAACGCACAGATCAGCCTCTTCGCGGCGTTCGGCTCGTTTTCCCTGTTGCTCCTCGTGGACTTTCCCGGGCGCCCCCGTACCCGACTCCTCTCCTACGTGGCCCTTTTCCTGGTGGGGTGTTGTTTCATCGCTCTGGGCACGGTCGCCTCTGGTGACAAGGCGATGGCGGTGGCGGCGATGGCGGTGGTGGGTTTCGTCGTGCTCTTTGTCGGAGTCGTCTCCCCGCAGATGGCGGCCGCGTCCACGGCTGCCCTGTTGGTCTTCGTGCTGCCGGTGGCCGTGACGGGACCGCCGAGCGCGGTCGGTCCCCGGCTCGTCGGCTGGGCCTTGGCCGGCGCCTTCTCCATCCCGGCCTGCATGTTCATCTGGCCCAGCCCCTGGCACGACAACCTCCGCCGACGGCTGTCGGCCACCCTTACCGCTCTGAGCCGGTTGGCGGCGGCCCACGCCGGGCCCGGGCGCGACGGTCAAGCCCGGGCGGCCGTGGAGTCGGAGCTGTCCCGCCTCCGAGGCCAGTTCGGGCAGACCCCCTACCCGGTGAGCGGGGCTGCCGCTGGTGCGGTGGCCCTGGCCAAGCTGGTCGGTCGGGTCGAGTGGGTCGCCGCCAGTGTCGCACTGGCCACGAGCGAGACGGCCCCGCCCGATCTGTCAGCGGTCCGGTCGGTGATGGGTGCCGCGGCGGAGACACTGCGCCTGAGCGCCTCTCTCGTATGCGACGGCAACGCCCACCCCGTCGACGATCCGTCACTGGTCCAAACGGTCCGGGAGTCGAGAGGGCGACTGGACCAACTGGTCGAGGGCACGCTCGACATCGAAGTGTCGACGCGGATCGACCCCGGCGCGGCTCCGGCCACCACGGCTGCCGAGGTCGGGCCCGGGCCGGTGGCCAGCGATCAAGATCGCGCTCTCGGGATCATCGCCACCTTGGACCCGAGCTTCAACGCCCGGGTGCTGGGCATCGCCACCGCGATGGTGGCGGACGCCGTGCTCGAGGCGGCCGGCGCCCAACCCGTCATCGACCGGACGTTGGGCGCAACCGGAGAGAGCTCGCTCAGCCCCTACTGGCGGCGCCTCGCCTCCCACCTCTCGTTTCGCTCCGTGTGGTTCCGCAACGCCCTGCGCGGTGCCGCGGGACTGGCACTGGCTGTAGCCGTCGTGGAGATCACCAACGTCGAGCACGGCTTCTGGGTGGTCCTGGGCACCTTGTCGGTGCTGCGGTCCAACGCGCTTGGCACCGGCTCGACGGCCCTGCGCGCCGTCGCCGGCACGGCGGTTGGCTTCGTGGTGGGTTCCGCCATCATGATCGGTGTGGCCGGCCATTTGGCGCTCCTCTGGGTCCTCCTCCCCGTGGCCGTGCTGGTCTCGGGCGTGGCCCCGACGATGATCTCGTTCGCCGCCGGGCAGGCCGGGTTCACCGTGGTGGTCATCATCCTGTTCAACATCATCGAACCCGTGGGGTGGAAGGTGGGATTGACGCGGATTGAGGACGTGGCGATCGGATGCGCCGTGAGCGTCGTCGTAGGACTGCTCTTCTGGCCACGGGGTGCCACCGCGGCACTCGGTCGCGCCCTGTCCGACTCGTTCGTCACGAACTCGGGGTTCCTGGCCGATGCGGTGGATCGGCTGACGGTCACCACCCGGCGCGTCGACACCGGTCCCGGCCAGCGTTCTGCGCACGCCGCCTACCTCCGACTCGACGACGCCATGCGCCAATTCCTGGCCGAGCGCGGTGCGAAGCTGGTGCCGGTCGAGACCGTCGTCAGCCTCTTCACCGGGGCGAACCGGATCCGGCTGGCGGCCTACACGCTGGCCACCCTTCCTGCGGTTCCGGTCGAGCCGGGCCAGCCCGAGCTGGAGTCGGTCACCATCGCCGGCGCGGTGTTGCGCGACTCGTACTCCTCCAGCCACCGTTGGTACGAGGAGTTCGGAGAGCTACTCGCCGATCGGCGACGATCGCTCGATCCGCCGCCGATCCATGACGAGACCCTGCACAGCGTCCTGCGAGCGGCGTTCGACGACGCCAGTGCACGGCGACGCGGCGATCGGTTGCGCGCCACGCTGCAGATGCTCTGGGCCGACCAGATCCTCGAGACCCAGCTCCAAGTGCAGGCCGAGCTGGCAACGTCGGCCGACCTCTTCGCCCGGCGGAGACGCCGAGGCGTTCTCGGCTGACGGGAGTTCACGCCGAGTCCGCGCGGCGTATCCACTTCAGAATGTTCACGGCGACGAAGACCGACGGCACTACTCGGCATCGGGAGCCCGTCCCGGTTGGCCGCGGGTCGCAACGCTCGCCGTCAGGAGGGTCTCGATCCGGTCGAGTCGCCGATCGAGCTCTGCGAGCATCGCCTCGGGCGTGGTCCCACCGGACGGCGTTACTCCTCTTGGCCCGCTCGACTCCTCGGTCACGAAGCTCGACGCCACCTGTGCAGTTATGACCGCCAGGGTGAGGATTCCGATCGCCATGATGAAGCCGGCGGTGATTCGTCCCTGCGTCGTCACCGGGTAGAAGTCCCCGTAACCGACGGTGGTCACGGTCACCACCGACCACCACACGGATTCCCCGAAAGTGTGGATGTTCGATCCGGGCGCGTGGCGCTCGTAGAGGTAGACGATGACGGCGCCGTTCAGAACCATCACCGACGCGGCCAACAGGAAGCGGGCGAGGTTCCCACGCTGGAAGATCGATCTGACCAAGCGGAGACTGAAGACCACCCGCACGGGGGGGGCGATCACCGAGAGCACCCCGATCGGATGGGTGACGAGGTAGTAGACGTGGCGCCTGGCCAGGCGGCTACGGATCGCCATGTCGATCCCATAGACCACCGAGAGCGCAATGCGTCCGACCAGTGCCGCCGTCCCGAATTTGAAGTCGCCCGGGGGGACCACGACAATCCACAGCGTCACCATCGCCAGAAGATCCAGAGCCGTCTGGGTCTTCGCCATATAGGCGGCCAGGCGACCACTGGGGTCGTCAACGGCAGCATCGTCACCGGCACCTTGGGCTAGTCGTCTCGCAATGTTCGTCATGACCTCCAGCGTTGCATCTGCGACATCCCTCGGCGAGTCCTAACGGGCGATCGCCGGGCTACGTCGCGCGCAAGGGGCGGAAGAAGGCGCGGAGGTCTTCAACGAGGAGCTCGGGTTCCTCGGCGGGGGCGAAGTGGCCGCCACGTTCCATCCGGGTCCAGTGGACGATGTTCGCTTCACGTTCGGCCAGGGCACGCGGCACGTGCACGAGCTCCCGTGGGAACACGGCCACGCCGATGGGAGCCTCGAGGGTGGGTCGGCGATCGTGGGCGGGGGTCCACGGCACGGAGAAGGAGTCGGCGTAGTAGCGCACCGACCCCCCGAACGTTCCCGTGAGCCAGTACAGGCAGAAGCCGGTGATCAACTCGTCCTTGCTGAAGCGGCGCTCCACGTCGCCACCACAATCGCTCCAGGCCCGCCGCCGTTGGAGCATCCACGCCGCCAGGCCGACGGGTGAGTCCTGCATCGCCCACGCGAGAGTCTGCGGTTCGAGCGTGTGGGTCAGGAAGTGGGTCAGGTTGTAGGGCTTGGGGTACTCCAGGTCGAAGTAGTCGACCTCGTCAGGGGCGAAATCGTCCCGCGTGATGGCGCCGAGGTCGACGCCCAGCAGGGCGGGGAAGGTCAGGTGCGCCCCGAGCACCCGGTCGGCGAACGCGTGGGCAAGCTGCGCGGTCACGTACGCTCCCGAGTCGCCCCCGTGCGCCCCGAACCGCTGGTAGCCGAGCTCGTCCATGAGCTTCACCCATATGCCGGCGGTCTGGTTCCACCCGACCCCAGCCGGACATGGCGAAGAGAAGACCGAGCCCGGCAGCGACGGTACGACGACGTCGAACGCGTCCGCCGGATCATCACCGAAGCGTTCGGGGTGCGCGAGTGGCTCTATCACCTTCGCGAAGTCCCAAAACGTCCACGGCCAACCGTGGGTCAGCACCAGCGGTAGGGGCGAGGGTCCGGACCCACGCTCGTGGAGGGCGTGCACGGTTACTCCGTCAATCTCGCCGCGCACGTGGGGCCACCGGTTCATGTCCGCTTCGTGCGCGCGCCAGCCGTAGCCTTCGCGCCAGTACGCAACTAACTCCCGCAGGTACGAACCTGCGATACCGTATCGCCAGTCGTCCTCCCCCGATGGCTCATCGGCCCACACGACGGTGCGCAACCGCTCGTCGAGCAGCTTGCGTCGATCGTCGTCAATGCGGACAATGAACGGCTCGAGCGCCACACGTACCCCTTCCCATACGAGTCCAGCGGTTCACCGATGGTCCCCGATCGCATGGAGCTGGGCGCGCCATCGCCGGCACCGATGAGGGCGAGGAACGCGCCGGATGTCGCCAGCCTCAGCTCTCGATGTCGTCGTCGCTCATCCAGTGGACGAAGCGCTGGAGAGCGTACATGGCGTCGTGCGGGCTTCCGAGGACGTAGCCGTTCGCCGTGCCGAGGCGGCACACCCGCTGACCTCCGGCGCTCGCCAGCCGATCGCGCAGCTCGGCCTTCCGTTCGTACGGATAGACGCCGATGGTCTGGGTGGCCACGTTCACGTAGCGGACGGCCTGCTCGAGCGAGGGGACCATGACCACGTTGGAAGTCTTGTTCGTCGGGTGGAAGTCCACCGGCTGGTCGGAGAGGATTACCAGGCCACGGCCGTCGAAGCCGCCCCAGACCAACATGTCGTCGCCCATGGCCTGCATGACTTCGATCTCCTCGCGCACGTCCATCGGCAGGGGTGGCGCCACCGCCGAGGCCAGCTCTCGGTCCACGCCCAGTCGCTGCACCAGGACGGAGCAGAACTTCTCGATCTGCCCCCGGTCGCCTTCGACGAAGACGAAGCGGCTGGCCACGCAGGCGTCCTGGTTGAACACGGTGGCGTCGGCAGCGGTGCGCTCGGCCACCTCGGCGATGGTCTCGTCCGAGGCGAAGCCCTCGGGCCCGATCATGGAGATCGAGGACTTGGGGTCGAACGAGACCATCTCGATGCCGGGCCCCAGGTACTTGATGACGTTCTTGATGGCGTCCCCCCCGCCCCAGGCGACGATCTTGTCGAAGTACTGCGGACGATAGAGGGTCCGCTCTATCAGCTCATCGCCGCCCTGCCAATAGACGGCGGACATCGAACGCACGACCGGGTGGTCGGGATCGACCTCGGCCATGGTGCGCAGGACCGCCACGCAGGTGAAGGGGTCGCTGGAGGGCATCTTGAACAGGTTGACCGCCTTGACCAGCGCGCCTTGGGCGATGGAGGCGACGCAGCCGGCCGGCGAGTTGCCCGCCAACATGTGGACCATGCGCGGCGGGAAGGCGCGGACGGCGCCCGTGTTGCCGTGCCGGTCCACGCGCGAGATCCAGCCATCGAGGGCCGTCGGGTCGGCGAAGTTCGCGTCGATCTTGGCCTCGATGCTCTCCCTACTCAGTTGCTGCGGCGCGCTCCGGTAGAGGTTCTCGACGATACGTCGGGGCAACGGGTTGGTCGCCGAAAGTCGATCGAGGCACTCCCCTAGGTGCTGGTTGCGATCGAGCGCGAGGCGTTCGCCCGTCTCGACCAGGAAGTCGACGATCTCCGACAGCTTGACGTCCAGCAGCGGGGGGAGCTCGGAGCGCGGCGTGATCAGTGCGTCGAGGTCCAGCGCGGGCGTGGTGAAGTCGGCGCCGAGGTCCCGCGAGCGGTAGCGCAGTGCGTCGCCCTGGACCAGCCGCCCGCGTACGAAGTGCGGAGCGGAGAGTGCGTGGGCTTGGGGCTCGGCAACGGCGCTCATGTAACACCTCGAACGTAGGCATCGATCGTCCCCGCACAGCTGATCTTGTCGCCGCCGGGCAGGTCGGCGTAGCGCGCGATCTCCCGGCCGATGGTCGGCCCCTCGTGGCCGCACCGACACGCGCCGAAATCGACCGTGATGCGGTCACCGGAGATCACCCCGCCCCAGCGGCCGTCGAGGGAGATGTCGAAGAAGGCCGCACGTGCTTCGATCTCGCCGGTGCTCGCGTCGAGCAGCCGCTCTCCGCTCTCGTCCAGTGGCAGCGCCATGACCCAGGGCGCGACGTGATACCGGCCGGCCCCGCACATCGGGAAGGGCGTGTTGAGCTCTTGCATGCTGTAGAGGTGGTAGACGTGCTCGGCCGTCACGTTGAAGGTGTCGAGCACGAACTCCCTGTAGTCGGGGGGCAGGACCATCCCTTTGAGCCCCCCGCCGGTCAGCATGGCGTTCTCCGGCCGGAAGTCTTTGCCACCGAACCCCTTCTCCCGGACGAGCTCTGCGATGGGATAAAGCGTTCCGAACATGCCGGTCACCAGCAGCGGCAGGTCGCGGCTGTCGATGAGGGCGTCCACGGTCTCGCCGATCGCAGCATCCATTTCCGCCTGGCGCGTGGTGGAGAGACTCTCGAACTCGGCGATCTCGGCGGGCCGGGCAGTGCCGTCGGCGATCCGGCGGCGCAGGGCGATCATCTCCATGACCGAAGTGACGGTGATCGGCTCGCCCGGGAAGGGAAAAGGCTCCTCCCTCGAAGCGAAGGCGTCAATCATCGCCTGGCGAATCCGTAGGTTTCGGGTGACGGCGGTGCGGGGTCCGAGGCCGAAGAGCTTGCGATCGCCCTCGGGCGTGATCCCGGTGGCCCATGCGAACGAGGCGACGCTGGTCCGGCCGGTGAACGCGAGGTCTTCCTCGGAGGAGGTCAGCAGTGCCGGCCGGCCGGACGTGCCGCTCGAGCAGGCGACGAAGTGGTTGCTCGCCTCCAGCCGCTTCAGCCACTGTTCGAGGCTGTGGACCCCTGACGGGTCGACGCCCTCGACCGGGTAGGTCGAGACGGTCTGCAGCCACTTGCCCATCCGGTCCCAGCGGCCCTCGGTGAGCCAAGCCTCGGAGTAGCTCTTGTAGGTGGTGTGCGCGAAGAGGAGCGTGACCAGGTCTCCGGGCTCTCGGATGCGGTCGACGCCGCCGCGTTCGGCGCGGTTGGCCAGCAACGGGATGTCGGCGATCCGGCTCTGCAGCCTTTCGTTCGCCGCTTCGAGCTGTATCGGCACCAGCTTGACGTGAGGGATGTCGTAACGGTCCTCGGCCTCGACCAGGCCCACAAGGTGCTCAGTCGCCGAGGTCATCTAGGTCCCTCCGATCCAAACCGCCGCAAGCATGCACTCGTCGACCACGGGATGTTACCGCCGTGGACGGCGGCGAGCAGGCAGCAGCGGGGGCGTGCCGGCGCCCGCCGCCGCCGTCGATCCCGACGCGGGCCACCTTGACCCGACGCCGTGCGAGGTCTACCGTCTAAAGGAGTTGCGATGCGGCTGCCGGGAGGGGGGCGCCGCCGTAGGACGCACGCCAGCTCGCGTATGAGGGGGACGACAATCACAGTCGTACAGGACATCATCATTGATGCGGACAGCCACATCACCGAGCCCCCGGACGTGTGGACGGATCGGGTGCCCGCCAAGTACCGCGACGATGTGCCGCACGTCGTGCGCAACGGCACGGCGGACACCTGGGTGCTCAAGGGCGAGCGGCTCGCACCGGTCGGGGTGACCGCGCCAGCCGGATGGCCGACCTTCCCCCCCGAGTACCCCCAGACCTATGAGGACTGCCACCCGGGCGCATACCAGGCGGATGCCAGGCTCTCCTACATGGACGAGGCCGGGATCTGGGCGCAGGTCCTGTACCCCAACGTCGGCGGCTTCGGCAGCGAGAACTTCCTGAAGCTCGACAGTGACGAGCTGAAGCTGCTGTGCGTGTCGGCCTACAACGACTTCTTGGTCGAGTGGGCCTCGGCGGACCTTCGCCGGCTCCTGCCGGTGGTGGCGACGCCGTTCTGGGATATCGACGCCACCGTCAAAGAGATCGAGCGGTGCATCCCGCTCGGGGCCCGCGGCATCCTGTTCACCGGGGAGCCCCAACGGTACGGGCTGCCCGTTCTTGGCTCCCCCCACTGGGACCCGCTGTGGGACCTGGCCCAGGACGCAGGTCTGCCCATCCACTTCCACATCGGCAGTGCGGGGGACACGCTGGAGCTCTCGACACCCGAGCGCTATGCCCTGCACGGTGTCAACGGTGCCCAGGCCTACACGGCGGTGAGCCTGTTCATGAAGAACGGCGTGCAGTGCTCGGACCTCATCACCTCGGGGGTGCTGAATCGCTATCCGGGCCTCAAGTTCGTGTCGGTCGAGAGCGGCATAGGTTGGCTGCCCTTCATGTTGGAGGCGACCGACTACAGCTGGTTGGGTGCGTTCCGCCCAGGCCGCGAACGCCAGCCGGGGGACGTTCTGCCCTCGGATCTGTTCCGCCAGAGCGTATACGTCACCTACTGGTTCGAGTCGGTGGCGCCCAAGCATTTCTTGGACATCGTGCCCATCGACAATGTGCTTTTTGAGACGGACTTTCCACACACCACCTGCCTCTTCGGCAACATCCAAGAGACGATCGACGCCGGTTTGGGGCATGTCGGGGCGAGCGTGCGGCGAAAGATCCTGTGGGACAACGCCGCCAGCCTCTACCGCATTGAAGGGCCTCCCCCTTCGTGGCGCCAGCCGACCGAGCGGTGACCGGGGAGCCCCGATGAACAAGGACGACCTGATCTTGGTGAGCGTGGACGATCACATCATTGAGCCGCCCGACATGTTCGACGGGTTCATCCCGGCGAAGTACGCCGAGCAGGTCCCGCGCCTGGTGTCAGACGACATCAGCGACAAGTGGGTCTTCGGCGACGGCGAGGCCCGCAGCTCTGCCCTCAACGCCGTTGCAGGCCGACCACCGGAAGAATACGGGATAGAGCCCGCCTCGCTGTCCGACATACGGGTCGGGTGTTACGACGTGGGGGAGCGGGTCAAGGACATGAGCGCCAACGGGGTCCTCGGGTCGCTGAACTTCCCCTCCATGGCCCGCTTCTGCGGGCAGTTCTTCGCCTCCCGCGCCGCGCAGGATCCCGACCTCGCCCTGGCGGTGGTGCGCGCCTACAACGATTGGCACCTCGACGCGTGGTGCGGGTCGTACCCCGGACGGTTCATCCCGTGCACCATCCCGCCAATATGGGACCCGCAGCTCATGGCCGAGGAGATAGAGCGAACCGCCGCCAAGGGAGCGCACTGCGTGAGCTTCTCCATGAACCCCTACGCGCTGGGCCTGCCCTCGTTGCACAGCGACCACTGGGATCCCTTCTGGGCGGCGTGCGAGCAGACCGACACCGTCGTCACCATGCACATCGGCTCGGGCTCCTTCGAGGTCCAGACCTCGCCCGACGCACCGATGAACGTGCGGATCACCTGCTCGGGCATCAACATCTATCCCACCGCGGCGGACCTGGTGTGGTCGCCGATCTTCCAGAAGTTCAAGGACCTCAAGGTTGCCCTGGCCGAGGGGGGTATCGGGTGGATTCCCTACTTCCTCGAACGAGCCGACTACACCTACGAGCACCACAAGGCCTGGACGCGTCCGGACCTCGGCGGCCATCTCCCGAGCGAGGTCTTCAAGGACCACGTCATCACCTGCTTCATCGCCGACGACTTCGGTGTCATCAGCCTCGACCACATGAACCAGGACATGGTCACCTGGGAGTGCGACTACCCCCACTCCGACACCACCTGGCCACACTCGCCCGAAGCGGTGTGGGACAGCGTGCAAAGCCTCAGCGACGGCCAGATCGACAGCATCACCCACCTCAACGCCATGCGACTGTTCTCCTTCGATCCGTTCTCGGTGCGGTCGCGCGATGCCTGCACGGCCGAAGCCCTGCGCCGCGAGGTGGCCGGTCACGATGTCTCGATCGTGGCTCGCGGCGGCCCCACCGAGCACGCCGCGACGATCGCCGACTTCATGAGCGCGGCGCGGGGGTAGGCCACGGACATGACGCCACTGCTCTCAGGCGTGCGGGTGGTCGAAGTGGCCTCCCACGTCTTCGTCCCGATGTCGGGGGCCGTCCTGACCGAGTGGGGGGCGGAGGTCATAAAGATCGAGCACCCCGAGACGGGGGACCCCTACCGCGGCCTGGTGACCGCCGGCCTGCACAAGTTGCACCAGGGGGTGGACGTGAGCTTCCAGTCCGCCAACCGCGGCAAGCGGTCCGTCGGCCTCGATCTCAAGCACCCCGACGGACGGCGGCTCCTCTCCCGGATCCTCGGGTCGACGGACGTGTTCGTGACGAACCTGCGCGCTGAGACGCGCCGCAACCTGCGGATCGACCTCGATGACGTCCGTGCGGACAACCCCTCGTTGATCTACGTGCGGGGGACAGCCTTCGGCCCCCGCGGCCCCGATGCCGGGCGCGGCGGCTACGACGCCGGTGCGTACTGGGCGAGGACTGGGATGCAGCACGTCTTCACCGCGCCGGGTGCCGAGTGGCCGGCGTCACCCAGGCCGGCTTTCGGTGATGTGGTCGGAGGGCTCACCATCGCCGGCGCCATCGGCGTCGCGCTCTACCGGCGCGCCACCACCGGTGAGCCGAGCCTCGTCGACGCCTCACTGCTCGCCTCGGGGATGTGGCAGGTCCAGGTCGACATCATGAACGCCGCTCTCGACGACGGGGCGTCGCATCGGGTGATGCCCAGCCGCTACGACATGCCCAACCCCCTCATGATGCCCTACAGGACGGCGGACGGCCGGTTCGTGGGGCTCCAGATGCTGTCGCCGGATCGGTACTGGCCCGACTTGTGCAAGGCCATCGGACAGCCGGACATGGCGACCGACCCTCGCTTCGCCGACATCGACGCCCGCCGGCGGAACAACCGGGCGTGCATCGATTGGCTCGACGGAGTGTTCGCTGCGCGAGACTTCGACGAGTGGCGGCGCGTGCTCGCCGACTTCGAAGGCGAGTGGGTGCCCGGGCAGGGCCCGCACGAGGTGCCCGACGATCCCCAGGTGCGGGCCAACGGCTACTTCACCTCGGTTGACATGGGCAACGGCGTCTCGGTGCCCATGGTGCCGTCGCCGGTGCAGTTCGACGAACAGCCCGGGCGGCCGACGCGCGCGCTCCCGAGCACGGCGAGCACACCGAGAGCGTGCTGCTGGAGCTCGGACTGTCCTGGGACGAGGTCCAGGCACTCAAGGAGAGCCGTGCCATCCTGTAGCGCACGCCGAGGGTGGTCGTCGTGAACCTTCTCGGACGCGCGCTGATCGGGGAGACTTCGTGCTTCGGTGAGGTCGAGGGCGATCGTTTTCACGTCGTCGTGGGCGACCCCTACGGCGAGCAACGGCGTAACGGGCAGTCACTGGCCATGGAGGACGTCGTGCTCGGCGCGCCGCTCGAAGGAGTGCGGTTCGTCAACGTCATGGGTGGGTTCATCGAGCCGGGCACCACGCGCCCGCCCGAGCGACAGCCGATGTGGCTCCCGAAGGCGACCAACTACGCCAGCGGTGACGGCGCCGAGATCCAGATGCCGGCGGTCTTGACCGGGCCGATGCAGATAGAGTCCGAGCTCGCCGTGGTCGTCGGCCGACCACTGCGCAAGGCGGGGCCGGCCGAAGCCCACGACGCCATCTTCGGCTGGAGCGTCTTCAACGACCTCACCGCTCCCGAATACGGCGCCATGGGCTTCTGGGCGGTGGGCAAGTCCATCGACGGGTTCACGTCCTGGGGTCCTTGGATTCGCCGCGATCTGACCGAGGATCGGGTGATGGAAGGCCTGGCCATCACGGCCACGGTGAACGGCACCCAGGTGCAGTCCGGCAACACCAGGTACTACTGCTTCTCGCCCAGCGAGATGCTGAGCCACGTCAGCCACCGGATCAGCCTCTTCCCGGGCGACGTCGTGGCGCTGGGCACGCCCCCGCCCCCGCCCGAGGTGGTCGTGGGCGACCATGTGGTGTGCGAGGTGGAGGAGGTCGGCGTGCTCCACAACTACATCGTCGAGGACACCGACTCTCCGCCCCCGTTGCTGCCCCGACACACGAGCCGGAGCACCGCAGCGTCCTGAACGCCTGCGGCGGATCGCTAGGCGGCGCTCAGCCGGCCAGGTAGCGGTCCAGCTCCATGTGCATGTTGCTGATGGGGCTCTCCCACTCCGTGGCCAGGAGCGACTCGGTGAATCCCAGGGAATGCAGACCGCGCTGTTGGCGCTCTATGTTCCGCACGTCTTGGCGTGGGATCAGGCCCAGGTTCTCCGTGTCGTCCGGATCGAAGCGGCCCATGAGGCGAGCTCGGGGAGGCTCGTGGCCCTCCGGGTATGTGGTCAGCGAGAAGATCTCGAAGCGGCAACACTCCGGGTCGTCGTCGTGGGGGCGGATGCGGTAGCACAGCGCGTTGCCGTACATGGGGAGCACGAAGAAGTTGGGGAACAAGAACACCTCGCCACCCCAGAGCCGCATGCCCTCGCCTCTGGGCGGCACCGGGATGCCGGCGCCCTGCCAGTACTCGAAGAGGGCGTCGATCGCCGCGGTGGGGAAGTCCGCGCCCTCCGAGACCCGGTTGCGCATCCCCATGAAGACGTCGAGGTCGCGCTTGAGCGTCATGGCGTCCTGGCCCTCCCAGAGGGTCGTCGATCGCCGGAGGAACTCGTCGGCCCCCCGGCCCTGGGCAACCCCGCCCGCGGCGGGGTCGAAGCGGCCCTGGAAGCGCGCGTGGCCGTTCTCGAAGGCCGTGTACTCGACGTTGCCCACCGGGTAGTCCTCCCCCATACCCATGGTCAGCTGCGGGTGGGTGCGCATGACGTGCCAGCCCTCGTGGAAGGCCTCTTGCGCGACCTTCCAGTTGGAGCGGAGGATGATCTCCTTCCACCACCACACCCGCATGTTGCCGAAGCCGACGGCGTCGAGGAGCTCGGCGGCCGGGGCCAGCGCCTCGGCCAGCGGTCGGGACTCGGGATCCATGTTGATCCACACGCAGGCTCCCCAGATGTCGAGCTTGACCTCGGGAAGGCGCAGGTTGTCGGGGCGCACGCAGTCGGGCTCGAAGCCCTCTTGGCCGTAGACGAAGGAGATGGAACCGTCGAGGTTCCATCTCCAGCCGTGGAAGGGGCAGACGATCTGCCCCTTGGGCATCCGGCCGGATCCCTGGGCGAGCTGTGTGGCGCGGTGGCGGCACGCGTTGTGAAAGGCCTTGATCGATCCGTCGTCCTGTCGCACGATCAGGATGGACTGGTCACAGATCTCGTACTCGACGAAGTCGCCCGGCCCGGGGATCTCCTCCAGACGGCAGGCCATCTGCCAGGCGCGCGGCCACAGCTTCTGCTTCTCGAGCTCGAAGAACTCCCGGTCGAAGTAGCGCTCACGCGGCACGTGGAGCGGATCGCGCATGGCGAACGGCACGACCTGCGCCGCCCCTGGCATGCGGCTTTGGGCATTGATCGTCATGGTCCGATCTCCCTTTTGCGACTCATCCGGTTCCCTCTATCACCCCTATCTCCGCACCGACCGGGTAGACGGTCTGGAGCTCGCTGGTCCAGTGCACCGTGCCCGACGCACCGGCGGCGATCTCGGTTTCCACCTTTTCGGTCTCGATCACGAAGAGGGGGCTTCCCTCGTTCACGTGGCCACCCTCTTCCACCAGGCGGTCGATGAGCGTCGCTTCGGAGATCGCGACCGATACCCGGGGGATCCGCAGCGTGAAGTCAGGCATCCCGGCTTCCCTGCGCAGCGGGTGTCTTGAGGGTACGCCGCACGGCGGCGACGATGCGATCGACACTTGGGTACACCTGCGCCTCGAGCGCGGTTGCACCCGGGTTGGGCACGAAGCGGGCGCCCACCCGTTGCACGGGAGCCTTCAGAACGTCGAAGAGCTCCTCCTGCACCGTGGCCACGATCTCCGCGCCGGGCCCGGCGAACTGCACCGCGTCGTGCACGACCACCGCGCGACCGGTGCCCGCTACCGACTCGAGCAGCAGTGGAACGTCCAGCGGCACCAGGGTCCGCAGGTCGAGCACCTCGACGCTCACGCCCTCGGACTCCAAGGCGGCGGCGGCGCCCAGCGACTCGAGCAAGCCGCGCCCGTAGGTGACCAGCGTGACGTCGCTGCCCGCCCGCTTGACCTCGGCTTGGCCGAGGGGAATCGAAAACGCGGGGTCCAGCGGGACCAGACCTCGCTGGCCCTGCAGCCTGATCGTCTCCAGCACCAGGCACGGGTCCTCGTCGAAGATCGCCGAGGTGAGCAGTCCCTTGGCGTCCCGCGGGGTGGCGGGCACGATCACCTTGAGCCCCGGAATGTGCATGAACCAGGCTTCGAGCGACTGCGAGTGCGTCGCACCGGTGCCCAGCCCCCCGTAGACCTGCGTGCGCACCGTGATGGGCGCCGTGACCCGACCACCGGTCATGAAGCGCAGCTTGGCCGCGTTGTTGACCAGCTGGTCCGCCGCGATGCCGATGAAGTCCATGATCATGATCTCGGCCACCGGCAGGAAGCCGCCCATCGCCAGGCCCACGGCGGTGCCCACGATCCCCGCTTCGGAGATCGGGGTGTCGAGCACCCGGTCTGTGCCGTAGCGCGTCGAGAGGTCCTTGGTGGGACCCGACGCTCCCGGATCGGCGATGTCCTCGCCTAAGAGCACGACGCGCTCGTCAGCAGCGAGGGCCTGGTCGAGGGCGAGGTTCAGCGCCTCTCGATACGACATCTCTTGTTCGTCCACCATGCCTCCTCTACGCCGGGCAGTTGGTCGGGTCGGCGTACACGTCGCGGGTGAGCTCGTCGTCGGACGCCGGCGGGGCAGCGAGGACCGCCGCTAGCGCTTCTTCGACGGCTGCCACTGCGCCCTTGTCGATCTGTTCGAGCTCCTCCTCACTGCAGACTCCGGTCGACGCCAGCTTGGCGCGGAAGGTCGGGACCGGATCGGCCAGCTCCGCCGCGGCCATCTGCTCGGCCGGGATGTAGGCCATCGGATCCCCGAAGTAGTGGCCCTTGAAGCGGAAGGTGACGCAGTCCAGCAGGGTCGGGCCGGCCCCGTCCCTCGCCCGTTCCACCGCCTCCTCCACGGCGGCCACCATGGCCAGCGGGTCGTTGCCGTCGACGCGGACGCCGGGCATCCCGTAGGCCTGGGCCCGGTCGGCGATCGTCTTGACCTTCATGGTGTGCTCCACCGGGGTCATCTCACCGTAGAGGTTGTTCTGGCAGAGCAGCACCACGGGAAGATCCCACAGGGCGGCCATGTTGGCGGCCTCGTGGAAGGAGCCGGTGTTGGTCGCGCCATCCCCGAAGCAGACCACGGTGACCCGGTCCGAGCCCTTGCGCTGGGCGGCCATGGCCAACCCCACCGCAACCGGCGGTCCGGCCCCGACGATCCCCGTCGACATGGCCACCCCGGACTCCGGGCGGGCGATGTGCATGGTCCCGCCCTTGCCGCGGCTCGCGCCGACCGAGCGACCCAGCATCTCACCGTAAATCTCGACCAGCGGGACGCCCTTCCCGATCAGGTCGTGCAGGCCGCGGTAGGTCGTCACGAGCTGATCGTCGGTCCGGAGACACACGCCGACGGCGGCGGCGATGGCCTCTTGGCCCCGCGGCGGCCAGTAGACGCAGAGGAGCTCGCCCGAGGCGATCCCCTTGCTGAGCCGGTCATCGGCCGCCTTCATCAGCACCATCAGCTCATAGAGCCGGCGCTGCACATCGGCAGACGGCGGAACTCGCTGGCGCACCTTGTCCATGGCCCCCCTTTCGAGCGCGCGGCCGCCACCTGACGACCGGATATGGCCTGTCTATCGCAACCTCTCGCCATTCGCAACGAGTTGAGATCGGCCCGGCTCCCCGGGAAGGAGGCTGGCGGTTCCCCCCGTGGACGAAGGCCGCGACCGAATGGCCCCTTACGACGATGGAGCCTGGAGCGGGAGCAGCGGCGGCAGCTGGCGGCTGGCGAGGAGCTCCACCCCCAGCTCCTTCGTGAGCGAGCGGCTGTCGCCGAGTAGCTGGTCGAGCACCAGGATCCGCCGGAAGTAGCGGTGGAAGTCGTGCTCGGTGGTGAATCCGATGCCGGCCAGCACCTGCTGGCAGTGGCGGGCCGCCACCCGGCCGCCCCGCCCGGCGAGCGCCTTCGCCATGGCAGCGTTCTGGGGCGATCGATCCAACCAGGCGGCGTCGAGCATGGCATCGGCGGTCTCGATGGCGACCAGGGTGTCGGCCAGGCGGTGGCGGACGGCTTGGAACGTGCTGATCGGAGCGCCGAACTGAATCCGCTCGAGCGCGTGCTGGCGGGCAAGGTCCAGCATCTTCCTTGAGGCGCCGACGATCTCGTGGCCGATGGCGAGCCGTCCCAGGGCCACCGCGGCGCGCCAATCTCCTGACCCGATCCCCTCCGGTGTGGCCTCTCCGGTGACCTCGACCAGGCCCAGAGGCGGGTCGATGCCGCTCACCGGCCGCAGCGTGAGCCCGGTCATGCCGACCCAGGCGACGACCTGCGTGTCGCCGCTCTGGGCCACCACCACGGCCGTTTCCCGCGTGGTCACGGCGGCCGTTCCCAGCCCGCGCACGGAGAGGCGATCGCCGGTCAGCTGGCCGGGTGCGTCCCACCGGCCGGCGGTCGGCAGGACCACCGCACCCCTCGGCGCGGCGTCGGGGCCCAGGCCATGCAGGAGCACCTGATCGAGTGCCGAGGAAGAGGTGTTGGTGGTGCCCTGAAGCCCAAAGAGGACGGAGATCGCCGCGCGCGGATCGAGTGTCAGGGCTTCGCCCCAGCCGAGCTCCTCCAGCGCGTCGTCGAGCGCGGGGCCGGTGTGTTCTTCGGTGACGTGGCGGACGCTGCGCTCGAAGAGCTCGAGGTCGGCGCCGTCCATCAGCGGTCGCTTCCGAGGTCGAGGAGCCGACGCGAGATGATGTTCCGTTGGATCTCCGCACTGCCGCCGTAAATGGACGCAGCGCGGGAGTAGAGGAACTCGCTGCGCCATCGCTCGCTGGTGGGGTCCGGACCCACGGTCACCTCGGCGGACAGCGTGTCGGCCGCCAGGTCGAACACCGCCTGTTCGGAGGTGGCCACGAGCACCTTGTCGATGGAGGTCTCCGGCCCGAGGTGCTCTCCGGCCGCCAGCCGGTGCTGGGTCGCACGCGACCGGGCCCGAAAGGCCAGCACGAGCTGTGTGACCTCGCCGAGGTCGACCGGGTCGAGCACACCGAGCGGGGCGCTGTCGAGAAGGTCCTGGAGCCGGCGGTGCAGGTAGGCCGCCCGGTGCCAGAGCGACGTGCTCCGCTCGTAGGGAAGCAGGTTCATGGCGACCGCCCAGCCCTGGCCGACCTCCCCCAGTGTCCGGTCGAACGGCACCGACACGTCGTCGAAGAAGACCTCGCAGAACTCCGCCGGACCGTGCATGGTCCCGATGGGCCGGACGGTTACGCCCGGGCTCTCCATGTCGACGAACAGTGCGGTGATGCCCTTGTACGCCGACTCGGCGGTCCCGGTCCGGGTCAGGAGCACGCAGCGTTGGGCGTACTGGGCCAGGCCGGTCCACACCTTCTGGCCGCTGACGCGCCAGCCTTCGTCGGAGCTTGCCGCCCGGCAGGACAGGGAGGCGAGGTTGCTGCCGGTGTCCGGCTCGGAGAATCCCTGGCACCACGTCTCGTCGCCGCGCAGCAGCCGCGGGACCATGGTCGCGGCCAGCTGCGGCGCGGCGTAGTCGATCATGGTCGGGGCGAGAACCTCGGTCATGGAGTAGATGCCGGGCTCGACCAGGTCACGGGAGGTCAAGGCCTCGCCCAGATAGGCACGCAGGAGGCTGGAGCCACCGAGGCCCCCGACCCGTTCGGGCCAGCCGTAGCGCATGTAGCCGGCCTCGTAGGTGAGCCTCTTCACCCTGGCCAGGTGGGCCATCTGCTCGTCCAGGGTCCCCAG
Source organism: uncultured Acidimicrobiaceae bacterium (assembly GCA_963779735.1). Taxonomy (GTDB): domain Bacteria; phylum Actinomycetota; class Acidimicrobiia; order Acidimicrobiales; family RAAP-2; genus Bog-473. The sequence continues at coordinate 228,423 of CAVZZJ010000002.1, read as the reverse complement.
GCCCGAATGGTGCGCCGCCAGATCGGAGTGGTGCTCGTCGAGCCAGTGGTCGAGGGACTCACGAAACGCGTCGAGCTCCACAGGTGGAGGCGCTACCGGGCAGGGGCCGTGGTGGGCCGGATGGGCCTCATTGCTCGCCCCGCTTGAGCAGGCGGTCGAGGTTGGCCCGCATCTCGGGGGAGGTGAACGAGCGTTCCTCGGCGGTGAGCGCGAAGTCGATGGTGGCCAGCACGGCCCGTTCGAGGTGCACGTTGAGCGCCCGCCGGGTGTCCTCGCACGCCTGGCGGGGCAGCTTGGCGATGCGATGTGCGCAGGCCAGCGCCTGGTCGAACACCTCGTCGTCGGGGACGACGTGATTGGCCAGCCCGATCTGGGCGGCCCGTTCGGAGGAGATGCGGTCGCCGGTGAGGGCGAACTCCTTGGCCAGCTGCAGGCTGGTGAGCAGCGGCCAGGTCACGGCCCCTCCGTCGGCCGCCACCAGGCCTACCAACAGGTGGGGATCGGCGAGGTGGGCACTCTGGGCCATATAGACGATGTCGGACAGGGCCACGACGCTGCAGCCCAGCCCCACGGCGGGGCCGTTGACGGCGGCGACGATCGGCACCCGGGACCTCACCATGCCGGTGACGATCGCCCGGCCGTCGACGATGGTCTGGCGCCGCAGGTCGGAGTCCCGGGTCAGTTCGTCGAGGTACTCGAAGTCCCCACCGGCAGAGAACGCACGCCCATTGCCGGTGATGACCGCAACACGAGCGTCGAGGTCCGCGTCGATCTGTGGGAACACCGCCGCCATCGCCTGGTGAAGGCTGTGGTTCGTGGCGTTGAGCTGCTCGGGCCGGTTCAACCGTACGATCCGCACGGGGCCGTCGGCCTCGACCAGCAGGTCGTCGCTGAGCTCGTAGCTCATGACGCCGCCATCTGCACTCGTCGTGGCACCTCGCGGCCGTTCATCGGGCGATCACCATAGTCCGCTGACGCTGGCGCCCGACGTCGATGGTCACGGCGCCGCGGCCGCGGCCCGCTCGTAGTCCGAGACCCAGTCGGCCGTGACCTTGTGCAGGTGGCGGCACAGGACTTCCTGGTCGCCCAGTGGGAAGGTGCTGACGACGCGGGACTCCAGCATCGTCTGGGTGGCCTCGAGGGTGTTGGCGTCTTGGAGCCCGAACTCCTTGAACGACACCGCGGCCATTTCGTGGGCGAGCCGCTCCCTCACCGTCTGCGCCGGCACGAAGTAGAGCGTGCCCTCGAACACGTGGGTGCGCTCCGACGTCGGCCAGTAGTGGTAGGTGAGGTACCAGCCCTGGCTCCAGATGAGGATGACGAAGTTCGGAAATATCTGGAACGAGTCGTTGCCCCAGGGCACGCAGCCCCCTGGGTTGAGGCCTGCCGGCATCGCGTCGACACCGAGGTCCGGCTTGTCCCAGGCGCCGAAGAGGCCGCTGCGTGTGACCACCTCCATGCGCTTGACCTTCTCGTCGTCGAGCTCCCACGCCCGGATGCCCGAAGAGCTGACCAGCCGGTGCGGTCCGTCGATCCGGTAGTACGGCGCCTCGAACCCGGCCTCGCGCGGGCACGGCGAAGGCCGGCGGGGACTGCCCGGCGTGCAGGACGGGTGCGTGGTAGAACTCCTGGAAGGCGTCCATGTAGAGCTTCCAGTTGGCGCCCACCTCGGACCGGTAGAACCACCGTTCGGTCATCTTGTCGAAGGGGTAGCCCCCCAGGGCGGTCACCATCGGTCCGAGGAACTCGGTCAGCGACTGCTCGGGCTCGGGGGCCAAGTTGATGAAGATGAAGCCCTCCCACACGTCGCAGTGCACGGGCACCAGCCCGTAGTCGTCCTTGTCGAGGTCGAAGAACTCGTCCTCTTGCTGGACGAAGTTGAGGGCGCCGTCGAGGTTGTAGCGCCAGCCGTGGTACTTGCAGGTGAACTGCCGGCAGACCCCGGCGGTCTCCTCCTTGGGGAAGTCGTTCCACACCAGCTTGTTGCCCCGGTGGCGGCAGATGTTGTAGAAGGCCCTGACCTCACCTTGCATGTCGCGCACCACGACCACCGAGGTCTTGGCGACCTCGATCTCCTTGGTGAAGTAGCTCCCGGCCCGCGGCAGGAGATCGACCCGCCCCACGTTCAGCCAGGCGCGCTTGAAGACCGCCTCCACCTCGAGCTCGTAGAACTCGGGCGAGATGGAGTCCTCGTAGGAGACGGGCCCGGTCCCGAGGTCGGGGTAGTGCTCCGTCCAGCTGCCTTCGGGCGGCTTCGGCCATCGAGCCATCGCTGGTCCCCCTGTTGCTCTGCCGCCCGGGCATCGTCCAGACGGCACCCGCGTCGTCGTCCTAAAGTGCTCATCACATGATTAGCAGACGAGGTTCGGGCCCGCAAGCGACCCACGGGCCCTGCGACGCAGCGTTCCCACGGGGCGCGCCGCCACGAGGGGCCTGACCACATGGTGACGGCCCGACGGAAGGGCGCGGAGGACTCCAAGACTCGGGCCGACCTGCTGGATGCCGCCCAGGCGCTCATGATGGAAGACGGCTACGCCGCGGTCAGCTCACGGGGCGTGGCCAACCGTTTGGGGCTCAACGCGGCGACCGTCTACTACTACTTCGAGACGATGGACGACCTTTTGGTGACGCTCTTCCGCCGGATGGCCGATCGGACCCTCGAGCGCCAAGCCGAGGTGTTGGCCTCGGCCCAACCGCTTTGGGGCCTTTGGGACCTCTCCAGAGACCAGTCGAACACCCGGTTGTCGATGGAGTTCATCGCCCTGGCCCACCACCGTGAGTCCATCAAGGTGGAGATGGCCCGGTACTCGGAACGGTCCCGCCGGATGCAGGTCCAGGCGGTCGACGGCGTTCTCGAGGGCTACGGCATCGCCCGCGAGGAGTACCAACCCGTGGCGTTGATGTTCTTCATGGCGGGGATCACCCGGTACCTTCTGGTCGAAGAGGCATTCGGCACCCGTCTGGGCCATGCCGAGGCGATCTCTATCGTCGAGGCCTTCCTCCGCCGACTCGAGGGCGACCGAGGGGCCTCCCGGCGCTCCAGGCCGTCGTCGCGCCGCGCCCCCTCCCCCTAAGCCCGGGCACCCACCACCGCCTCGCGGGCGCTACTGCTCGCGCAGGTGCTCGCCGAAGAAGGCGAGGGTGCGCGACCATGCGTCGTTGGCCGATCTCTCGTGGTAGCTGTCGGACCCGTCCCGCATGAATCCGTGCGTGGCCTCAGGGTAGACGACGGTGTCGGGGTGGTGGGCCGCCACCCGCTCGATCTCCGCCGGCGCGATGTAGGGGTCCTGACCGCCGAAGAACAGGAGGGTGGGGCAGTGCGGCTGTCCCAGGTCGTCGGCGATGCCCCCGCCGTAGAAGCCGACCGCCGCGTCGAACCCGTGACCGTGCAGCGCCGCGGACCACGTGAAGCGCCCACCCATGCAGAACCCCGTCACGCCGATCCGCGCGGCGCCGAGACCTCGCAGTGTGCCGGCGCCCGACCCTATGTCGGCAAGGGCCTCTTCGGGCACGAGCGCACCGATCAACGTCGCGAAGTCGGCGGCCTCGGAGCCGCCGCTGCGGAAGAAGAGGTCCGGGGCGATGGCCGCGTAGCCCTCGCCGGCGAATCGCTCGCAGACCCGCAAGAGCTGAGGAGTGATGCCCCCGCCCTCGTGGATCACGACGATCCCGGGCCAGGGGCCGGGATCGTCGGGGATGGACAGGAAGTAGGGGAGTGAGATGGAGGCCATGGGACCGATCCTGTCAGATCGGTGGGCAGGGGGGTCCGAGGCGAGGCAGACTGGTCGGCGACCCACCGGGCCCGGCCGGGCTCCGACGGAAAAATTCTGGCCGGGGTGTCGATCGGGGACACCTTCGCTCGTCGTAGTCGTGAGAGGCCCCGCCGATGGGGCCACAGAGCAAAGGAGCACGTCATGGCCGAGTACCTCATCCTCATATACGGCGACGAGTCTGCGCTGGGCAGGTCCGGAGCCGAGGAGACCAACCAGATGATGAAGGGTCATCAGGTCTTCGGCGAGCGCAACGCTGCCGCCCTGCGGGGTGGCAACGCCCTGCAGCCGACGGCGACCGCCACATCGCTGCGCCCGGACTCCTCCGGAGGCTTCGTGGTGACCGACGGCGCCTTTGCCGAGACCAAGGAGGCCCTCGGTGGTTACTACCTCGTGGAGGCCACCGACCTCGACGAGGCGCTGGCCCTGGCGCGGCAGATCCCGATGCCGTCCGGCGGCGTCGAGGTCCGACCCATCAGGACCTTCGACTGACCGACCGGCGACCCCCGAACGCGCCCGTCGAGGCATCGGTCGCCGAGGCGCACCGTCGCGAGTGGGCGTTCGTGCTCGCCGCGACGGTGCGGGTCACCGGGGACATCGACCTGGCAGAGGAGTGCGTCCAGGACGCGTATGCCCGAGCGCTCGCCGCCTGGTCCACCGACGGCATCCCCGCCAACCCGGGAGCGTGGTTGACCACCGTCGCTCGGCGTCGCGCCATTGACGTCGTGCGGCGCGCGTCGGCGCACAAGCGCGCACTGCCGTTGCTCGTCGAGCCCGTGTCGGCTCTGGAGCCCGGCGACCCGCAACCGACCGGGATCATCGACGACCGCCTCAGGCTGATCTTCACCTGCTGCCACCCGGCCATCGGTACGGACGCGCAGGTCGCACTGACGCTCCGTCTCGTCTGCGGGCTCACGACGGCCGAGGTGGCTCGGGCCTTCTTGGTCAGCGAGACGACGATGGCCGCTCGTATCACCCGGGCCAAGAAGAAGATCGCCGCGGCGCGCATCCCGTATCGAGTGCCGCCGGTCGAGGAGCTGCCCTCCCGTATAGACGCCGTGCTCACCGTCGTCCACCTGCTCTTCACGACCGGGCACACCGCTCCGTTCGGCGCCGATCTCGTCCGTCGCGACCTCGTGGAACGGTCGCTCGACCTGGCCCGCGTCCTGCGCACCCTGCTGCCCCACGACGCCGACACCGCCGGTCTGCTGGCCCTCATCCTTCTCACCGACGCGCGCCGCGTGGCCCGCCTCGGTGATGACGGCACCCTCGTGCTGCTCGCCGACCAGGATCGGGAGCAGTGGGATCGCCCCGCCATCGGCGAGGGCATCGGTCTGGTACGCGAAGCCCTCCGACGCCGACCGCCGGGGCGCTTCGCGCTCATGGCCGCCATCGCAGCGGTGCATGCCCGCGCCCCCACGTGGGATGCCACAGACTGGAGGGAGATCGTGGGGCTCTACGACGTCCTGGTCCAGATCTGGCCGTCGCCGGTCGTGGCCCTCAACCGCGTGGTCGCGATCGGGCTGGCCGAAGGACCCGGCGCCGGGTTGGCGGCGCTCGACGCCCTGGACACCGAACCACTCCTGGCCACCTACAGCTACCTCGCCTCGGCGCGCGCCGACTTCCTGCGCCAGTTGGGTCGGGCCGAAGAGGCGCGGGTCGCCTACGAGGAAGCCCTCCTACTGAGCGAGAACGACATTGAACGAGCGTTCCTGGCGGCCCGGCTCGGGCGCGCCGAGCCCTGAGACCGATCCTCGCCTGAGGTCCGAGCGGGTCCCCGATCTGGGCCACACTGGTCGGCATGGCAGCTCAGTTCATCTTCACCATGCGGGACCTCAGGAGGTTCCATCCCCCCGACCGTGAGGTTCTCCGCGGGATCAATCTGTCCTTCTACCCCGGGGCCAAGATCGGGGTCATCGGCGCCAATGGCTCGGGGAAGTCCTCCCTCCTGCAGATCATGGCCGGTCAGGATGACGGATTCAGCGGGGAGGCACGGTTGACGCCGGGCTTCACGGTGGGGTACCTGGCCCAGGAGCCCCGGCTCGATCCCTCCAAGGACGTGGCGGGCAACGTGGCCGATGGGGTCGGCGAGACCAAACGGCTTCTCGACCGGTTCAACGAGGTGTGCGCGGCCTTTGCCGAGCCCGACGCCGACTTCGACGCGCTGCTGGCCGAGCAGTCCGACCTGCAGGGGCGGATCGACGCGGCGGGGGCCTGGGATCTCGAGCGCACGTTCGAGATCGCCATGGACGCGCTGCGCCTCCCGCCCGGTGAGGCGGACGTGAGCACGCTCTCGGGTGGCGAGCGGCGCCGGGTCGCCCTGTGCCGCCTCCTTTTGTCCAAGCCCGACCTCCTCCTGCTCGACGAGCCCACCAACCACCTCGACGCCGAGTCGGTGGCCTGGCTCGAGCGCACCCTGCAGGACTATCCGGGCACCGTGGTGGCGGTGACCCACGACCGGTACTTCCTCGACAACGTGGCCGGATGGATACTCGAACTGGATCGCGGCGCCGGCATCCCGTGGCAGGGCAACTACTCGTCGTGGCTGGAGCAGAAAGAGGCACGCCTGGCCGGTGAGGACAAGGCCGACCGTTCCCGGCAGGACGCGCTGCGAAGGGAGCTGGAGTGGATCCGGATGGCGCCCCGAGCCCGCCAGAGCAAGGGCAAGGCGCGGATATCGGCCTACAACGACCTGGTGGCCGAGGCCGAGGCGGCCGAGCGGCGATCCGACAAGGTCGAGATAGCCATCCCACCCGGGCCCCGCCTCGGTGATCGGGTGGTCGTCGCCGAGGAGCTCGTCAAGGGCTTCGGGGACCGGCTGCTGATCGATGGGCTGTCCTTCTTGCTCCCTCCGGGCGGGATCGTCGGGGTGATCGGACCGAACGGCGCCGGCAAGACGACGTTGTTCGAGATGATCGTCGGCGAGGAAAAGCCGGATGGCGGCTCGCTCGAGGTCGGCACCTCGGTCGTGTTGGCCTACGTCGACCAGTCCCGTGACACCCTGGCGGCCGATGCCACCGTCTTCGACGAGATCACCGGGGGAGTTGACCGGATCATCGTGGGCAATCGTGAGCTCCACGCGGCGCGCCTACGTGGCCAGCTTCGGCTTCAAGGGGAGTGACCAGCAAAAGAAGGTCGGACAGCTCTCGGGCGGCGAGCGCAACCGGGTACAGCTGGCCAAGGTCCTCAAGAGCGGTGGCAACGTGCTGCTGCTCGATGAGCCGACGAACGACCTGGACGTGGACACCCTGCGCGCGCTCGAAGACGCGCTACTTGGATTTCCCGGTTGCGCCGTCGTCATCAGCCACGACCGCTGGTTCCTCGACCGCGTCTCGACCCACGTCCTGGCCTTCGAGGGCGACTCGGAGGTCCGGTGGTGGGAAGGGAACTTCACCGACTACGAGGCCGACCGCAAGAAGCGGCTGGGGGTCGACGCCGATCAGCCCCACCGCCTGCGCTATAAGCCGTTGGTGCGCGACTGACCCGACGCCCCGACGGTCCTTGTCGCCGCAGGGTGGCGCGCCGAGCGGGCTGGTACTAGGGCCCGGTCCCGAGCCACAGCCCGCTCACATCGACGAGAGGGGCGCGACAGGGCGGGCCATCGGAAACCCGGATCCTCGGGCGTTCCACCTGAAGGTCACCGATTCGAATGACGCACGACGAGCGCGTTCCGTAGCCGTCCAGATGGACGCAGTTCGAGGAGGACATCGGGCCGTCGCCCCCGGCCGCCGGTGCGGGAACCGAGTGATCGGCCAGCACCCCGAGCAACCTCGACAGGGCGGTCTCGACGTCGGGCGGGGAGCCGAGGGAGCGGGCGACGTGGTCCGCCTTCGGGGAGGGTGCGCCGAGCGGGCGGTTCTCCAGGACGTAGAGGCCCGGCGGCAGGCCCACCGCCTCGGGTTCGACCAGGCCGGTGAAGTCGACGTAGTAGAGGGCGTCACGGTCCCCCACGAGCAGCCACGAGCCGTTGTAGTCCTCCGGCCGGCGGGTTTCGAGCAGGTCCCCGACGGCGAGCCGGGCCGACGGATGCGAGGCCAGCAGCAGCGGAAGCTCGCCTCTCGTGCGGCGCGTCGGGTCCCGGGCGTCACCGAGAGGTTGGTTGGTGAGACCGGCGAAGACCCCGAGCTCGTTGAGGGCGAGCCAGGTGCCCCCCGACTGCAGGTCGCGCCCACCGAGTATGCGGGGTCCACCCGGGCGGAGCACGGTCGCCGGAACCGCCGGCCGTGTCAGGAACTCGTCGCGATTGGCCCCGATGAGCAGCGGTGTGCTCGGGATGACACGGAAGGCCACCACGAGCAGGCACACGCCAGCAGACTAGTGACGGCCGCCCGCCGCACTGATCAGGCGGCGACGAGGTCGGTGGGTCGTGTCTCGGGCGAGCGCGGCGGTGCCGACCTCGCCCGACCTCCACGCCGTGGGGGCAGGGCGTAGCGGAGGATCTTGGCCACGACGGACCCGAACTGCCGTGAGAGGCGGCCCGTGTTGTACGGGATCCCGTAGCGCCGGCAGATCTCCCGAACCTGGGGAGCGATCTGCCGGTAGCGCCGGGCCGGGATGTCGGGAAAGAGATGATGCTCAATCTGGAAGCTCAAATTCCCGGACATGATGTGGAAGAGCCGACCGCCGCGAATGTTGGCCGACCCCACCACCTGGCGGAAGTACCAGTGACCCTTGGACTCCCCCTCGCACTCCTCTTCGGTGAACTCCAGTGCCCCGTTCGGGAAGTGCCCGCAGAAGATGATGATGAAGGCCCACACGTTGCGCACGACGTTGGCCACGGCGTTCGCCGCCAGGGTGGAGAGGAAGAGCGGACCGGTGAACGCGGGCCACATCACGTAGTCCCGGAAGGCGAGCTTGCCGGACCTGCGTACCCCGTTCTTCAACGCCAGCTTTGCCTCGGCCTTCGACTTCTTTCCCCTTCGCACCTGCCCGAGGTCGACGTCGTGCAGCATGATGCCCTGGTCGAAGATGAGCGCCAGCCCGAGGGCGTAGAGCGGATTGCCCAGATTGGCGGGGGACCAGGGCGCGTCCCCACTGATCCTGATCACGCCATAGCCGAGATCACGATCCTTGCCGGTGATGTTGGTAAAGGTGTGGTGCAGGTAGTTGTGGTAATGCTGCCATCCCTTGGCCGGGCACGACGAGTCCCATTCGAACGTGGTGGAGGAGAGCGCGGGGTCGTTCGTCCAGTCGTACTGACCATGGAGAACGTTGTGACCGATCTCCATATTGTCGAGGATCTTGGAGAGCGAGAGCGCCGCCGCCCCGGCCAACCAGAAGGGGGGGAGGAAGCCCAAGAAGAGCGAGGCGCGCCCGCCCACCTCGGCCCATCGCTGTATCCGCATCAGACGGCGGATGTAGGCGACGTCCTCGGCGCCCAGCTGGGCCGCTACCTCGGCTCGCAGCGACTCGAACTCCCGGCCGAGGGCATCGAGTTGGGCGGCGGAGAGGCCATGGGCTTCGGCAACGGTGGGCATCGAGTCTCGGGGGCGAATGGCCGGTTAGAGGTCGATCTCGACGTCGCCGATAGGGACGCTCACGCAGATGCGGACGTCGACGTCGGGCCCGGTGGTGAGGTCGCCGGTGACGGCATCACGCACGACGCCGGAGCAGAGCCGACGGGTGCAGGTGTGGCAGATCCCCATGCGGCATCCCGAGAGCGGGGCGAGGCCGGCCGCCTCGGCTTGGACCAGCAGGGGCCTGCCGTCGCTGGCCACGCCGATCTCGCTGGCACCGAATCGCACCGTGCCGTCGACCGAGCCGACCTCGGCCGTGAACTGGGCCAGGGTGAAGGCCTCCGTATGAAGGTGGCCGGCCCGGCCGGCCCGGCCGAACAGAGACCGGGCCGCGTCCATCAGGGGTGGTGGACCACAGACGAAGGCTTCCGCCTCCGTCCAGGCGGGGGCGGCGACGGCGAGCTGCCGGCGGGTGAGGAAGCCGTCGAGGTCCCCGGTGCCCGGCTCGTCGGTGAACACCCGCACCACCTGCACCCCGGGTGCCGTCCGGGCCAACGCCGCCAGCTCGTCGCGGTACAGCATGTCGGACTCGGTCGGTGCGTAGTGGAGGAACGTGACCGGCTTGCTCCATCCGAGCGCACAGCGCGTCCTCAGCATCGACATGACCGGGGTGATGCCGCTCCCGCCGCTGACGAGGAGGAGATGATCCGGCTCGACCTCGGGCAGTGTGAACGTGCCCTGCGCCCTGGTGAGCCCGACCGTCTGCCCCTTCCTCGCCGCCCGGTGCAGATGCTGGCTGACCCGGCCCTCGGGGTGGGCGGTGACGGACAGCTCGATCAGGCCGTGCTTGGAGGTGGCTGCGTTCGCCATGGAGTAGCAGCGGGTCTGGCGCACCCCGTCGATCTCGACCGAGAGCTGGGTGTACTGACCAGCGGTGAACCCGGTCCAGTTGCCGTTGGCACGCAGGGTGAGCGTCACGCTCCGCGGGGTGGCCCGTACGACCTCCACCACCTTGGCCCGCACCTCGGTCGACGACCACGACGGACGGACCAGCTCGACGTAGCGGTCCACCCCGTGGGGTGTAGCAGCGGCATCCAACACCCGGATCGCCTGGCGGAGAACCCGCTTGGACAGCGGCCGGTCGGCAACAGTCCCAGGTGGCATGCGTGTACCGTAAGCGATGGGGTACACAGTTGTCACGAATGTAGCGCACGAGGACGGCCGTGCGCCACACTCTGTGGGTGACGACCAACCGCTGGATCTCGGGCGACGCTCCCCGTGGGGCCCAGTACGATCGCCGCTTCCATGAGCTGGCGGCCAGCGGCGCGGACGTGCACGGCGAAGCGGCGCTGGTCGACTCCTATGGCCCGGACTCCGTGCTCGACGCCGGGTGCGGCACCGGTCGGGTGGCCATCGAACTGCACCGCAGAGGGCGCCGCGTCGTCGGGGTCGACCTCGACCCGCGCATGCTCGAGGTGGCCCGCCGGAAGGCGCCTCACCTGACGTGGATCGAAGGGGATCTGGCCGATACCGCTCCGGTGCCCCTTGGGCCGTTCGACGCCGTGGTGATGGCGGGGAACGTCCTGATCTTCGTGGCGCCGGGGAGCGAGGGGACGGTGCTGTCCAACCTGGCATCCACCTTGGCCCCGGGTGGACGCCTGATCGCCGGGTACTCGTTGCGACCCGGGGGCCTGTCGGTCGCCGTGCACGACGAACTGGCGGCGCGGGCCGGGTTGGTCCTCGAGGATCGCTGGTCGACCTGGGATCGGCTGCCCTTCGACGACGAGAGCGCCTACGCCGTGTCGGTGCATCGCCAGCCCCCTCAGCCGGCGATCGGGTAGCTCTCCGGGCGGCGCTCTTGGGGCTCGGTGAGCCGATGGAGCAGTTCCGCGGCGGCGGCGCGTGCCCGGGCGATGCTGTCCCGGCGCACGTGCGCATAGCCGTGCACGTCGTTGGCCACGTCGACCAGTGCGCGCACGGCATCGACGGTGGCGGGAGTGAGGTGGTCCAACGCTGTCGCCACCCACTCGAGGTACTCGGCCACAAACCGCCGTTCGGCGCGCCGTTCGGCCGACCATCCGAAGACATCGAACGACGTGCCGCGCAGCCGCCGGGCCGCCCGCAGCACCCGGAATGCCGGTCGGGCACTGCGGACGAGCGTGATCTTGCGCCGAAGGCCGAGGCTGGCCAGCAAGGGTGGCCTGAGCAGGTAGGCCGGGCGCGCCCCGGGGAAGGCGCGCTGGAAGGCCTCCTGTTCTTCGGCGAGCAGGTGGAGGCGGGCCACCTCGTACTCGTCCTTGATCGCCATCAGGGCGTAGAGCGCCCGGGCAAACGACTCGGTCACGCGTAAGGTCGGGTCGACGGCCGCCGTCCGCTCCCTCTCGGCGACCTCCCGGACCCGGGCCAGGTAGGCCCGTGCCACTCGAGCGCTCTGGAAGTCGATCAGCTCGGCTACCCGGAGTCGGACGACCTGCCGGAGTGATGTGGGCCAGCCGGCATCGGGCTCCACATCGGCCGGCAGCTCCCGGTCCGACGGGCCATCCGGCGCCCTCCCGGCCCCCCCGAGGGCTTCGGCCAGGGCGCCGGCGACGGCATCGGGTCGGGCCACGGCCGCACGGCCCCAGGCGATGGCGGCCAGGCTGGCCGGGACGTCGACGCCGTTGATACGGACCGCCTCGGCGAGCTCTCGGGCACCGAAGGGCAGAAGCCCGGCCTGGAAGGCGGACCCGACCAGGACCAGGTTGGCCGCCAGGTGATCCCCCGTCAGTCGCTCGGCGATGGCTTGGGCGTCCACACACACCATGTCGCCGGAACGGGTGGATCGAGCGATACGCGCCCGTAGCCCGGCCGAGAGGGGATACGTGGCGTCCTGGTGGCGGAGCATGGAGGCCGTCGGCACCTGGCCCATGTTGAGGACGGCCACCGTGTGCTCGGGGGACGCCGCGGCGAGGGCGTCGTCTCCCGCGGCTCCAAGGAGGTCGAAGCCCAGAAGGAGATCGGCCCCGCCCGGGCTGGCGTGCACGTCGCCCGTGATCGGGGAGGACGAGATCCGCACGTCGGAGGTGACCGGGCCTCCCTTCTGCGCCAGGCCGGTCTGGTCGATGCTCGCCGCGTGCAGCCCGGCGAGGTGCGCCGACATGGCGATGATGCGCGAGGCCGTCACCACCCCGGTCCCCCCTATCCCCGGCATGCGGATGACCGTCGTGCCCGTCCAGCGTCGGTCCGGCGGATCCGGTAACGGGGTCGGGGGCGGGGGGTATGTCCGGGGCCGACCGGCATGACCCGAACCGTGCCGGGCGATGACGAAGGACGGGCACTCGCCGCGCACACAAGACCGGTCGAGGTTGCAGCTTCCCTGGTGGACCGCCATTTTCGTACCGAAGTCGGTCTCCACGTGCACGAGAGACATGCAGGTCGAATGCTCGGCGCAGTCTCCACAACCCTCGCAGACACGGCTGTTGATCCACACGGACTCGGTCAGGGCGGGGCGCTGGCCGCGGTTGCGCTGGCGGCGTTCCTCGGCCGCGCAGGGGTCATGGTGGATGAGCGCGGTGACCCCCTTTATGCCCGCGAGCTCGCGCTGCGCGTGGGCGGTCTCGTCCCGGTGGACCACGGTGGCGATGGGATGCACACCGGCGTGCGCCAGCTCGCCGGGATCGGGGCTGGTGATGATGACCCTCTTGACCCCCTCCATGGCCAGCCAGTGGGTGAGCTCGGGCACACCGACCCGCCCGACCGGGGTCTGGCCACCGGTCATGGCGACCGCGTCGTTGTAGAGGATCTTGTACGTCATGGTGACTCCGGCGGCGACGGCGCTCCGAACGGCCAGGGATCCCGAGTGGAAGAACGTGCCGTCGCCCAGGTTCTGGGCGTAGTGCCGGTCCGTGGTGAAGGGCGACATGCCGATCCATTGCGCACCCTCGCCGCCCATCTGGGTCATGCCCACCATGTGGCCCCTGCCGTGGTCGTCGAGGGCCGCCATGATGTGGCAACCGATGCCCAGACCGACCAGCTGGTCATCGTCGGCCCGGGTAGAGACGTTGTGGGGACAGCCCGGGCAGAAGTAGGGGGTGCGGGGTGGCGGTTTCGCCGACGACAGGTCGATGCGGATCGGGGCCCTGCGGTTATGGGCGTCCACGGCGTCCCTGATCGGTGGCGGGAGCGGCTCGTCGCGCCACAGGTGCGAGAGCGCCTTGGCCACCAGGTCGGGGGTGACCGCGCCGTGGCGGGGGATCAACGACCGGCCGCCCTCCTCGCACTTGCCGTAAATCCGCGGTTGCCGGGGCTGGTCGTACAGGGCGGCCGTGAGCTGCTCCTCCACCAGCGGGGCCTTGTCCTCGACGACCAGCACCTGGTGCGCCTGGTCGACCATGGATCGCAGGGCCGACGGGCTGAGTGGCCAGGGCAGGTCGATCTTCACCAGACGTAGACCGAGGCCCTCCCGATCGCCCTCGCCAAGCCCGAGATCGCCGAGCGCACGCAGCGTGGCGGCGTACGCGGTCCCCGAAGCCAGGATCGCCAACGAGGGACGGCGGGAGTCGCTGGTGATGCGGTTGAGACCGGCCAGCTCGGTGTAGGCGTGGACGCGGGGGATCCGCACGCTGAACAGGTCCTCCTCCACCTCGAGCGCCCCGGGTCCCAACAGCGTCCGGGGATGCCAGGGCCGAGCCCGGTCCGGCGGCGGGATGCCGAGGTCTCCGAGGGCCGGGAGGGTGATGGTGGCGCTGGCGTCGGCGATGTCGGCCACGATCTTCAGTGCGCTCCACAGGCCGGCGTGGCGCGAGAGCGCGACGGCGTGCAACCCCAGCGTGATGACGTCGGCGACCGAGGCGGGCGTGAGTACCGGCACACCCAGGGCCCGGGCGGTGAGCTCGCACGAGCTGGGCAAGGTGGACGACTTGCACAGGGGATCGTCTCCGACCAGCGCCACGGCTCCGCCGAGCGGTGGGGTGCCCGACATGTTGGCGTGGCGGATGGCGTCGGCCGCCCGGTCGAACCCGGGGTTCTTCCCGTACCAGAAGCCGACCACCCCGTCGACCCGCCGGCCCGCCAGCTCGCCGACGAGCTGGGTCCCGCCGACCGCCGTGGCCGCCAGCTCCTCGTTCAGCCCGGGGGAGAAGACGACGTCGGCCTGCGTCAGCAGGTCGTGGGCCCGCTGGAGCTGCTGGTCGAGGCCGCCGAGCGGCGACCCCTCGTAGCCACTGACGAAGAGGGCGGTCGAGAGGTGGCGCAGGGAATCGAGGCGTCGTTGGGTGAGCAGGAGCCGCACCACCGCCTCAATGCCCGAGAGGAGGACGGTCCCCTCGGTCGCTTCGTAACGGTCGTCCATGCTTACCGGGCGCACCGGTGCGCCCGCGCACCCGGCGCACCGGTGCGCCCGCGCTCACCGGGCACGCCTCGGGAGCCAGCGTCACAGCCATACCTCCATCGTCACGGCTATACCTCCTGCCTCACACCCATGCCCCAAGTCAATACCCGGAGACCCCAACCACGGAGAAAGTTCCTGATTATTCCTTGCATGACGCAATGGAGACGGGTTGATCAGTCATTTCTACGCACAGAACGTGCGAGAAGTAGGGGACAATCCTTAGACTGAAGTCATGACCGCCGTGGACCTCGATCCGACCGATCACCAGATCCTCGATCTGTTGTCACAGAACGCGCGGCGGACGATGGCCGACATCGGCGAGAGGGTCTCCCTGTCGCCGTCGGCCGTGACGCGGCGCATTGAGCGGCTGGAGCGGGCCGGTGTGATCGCCGGTTACACGGTGGTGATCGATCACGGCAAGGTGGGGCGCCCCATTCAGGCGTTCACCGAGGTGCGCTTCGCCGGCACGGCCGATCTCAAGGAGATAAAGGAGACGGCCATGCAGCTGCCCGAGGTACAGGCCGTGTTCACCACGGCCGGTGACCCCGATGCGCTGGTCTGGTTGCAGGTGCCCGACGTCGAGCGTCTGGGGCAGGTGATCGAACAGCTGCGCCGGAGGGGAAGGGTCACGGGCACCAAGACGCTCATCGTGCTCGATACGTGGTCCCGCCAGCGCGCCTTCGAACCCGACCGGGGCCCGGCCCGACAGCCCTAACGTCGCTCGTGCAGTGCCAGCTCGGCGCGGACCGGCCGATGATCGGAGCCGACGGCGGAGAGGACCTCTCCCGAGCAGACCCGCAGCGCACCCCGGACCAGAATGTGATCGATCTGGCTGTGGGGGTGCCAGGCCGGCCAGGTGCGCCCCTTGACGGCCCGGTGCCATTCGGGCAGGAAGGCCCGGACCGGAGGCCCCCACAGGTTCATGTCACCGAGGAGGACCGCGTCGGGTCTCGCATCGGTGCGCAGGAGGCGCTTGAGCGCCGCATAGTGGCGGTGGGAGCCGTACTGGAGGTGGGACATGTGCGCGCCGACCACGGACAATGGCACCCCTTCCTTCGTGATCTCCGCCACGATGGCGGCCCGGCGCACCCGATCGCGTGGCAGGGAGGGCAGGTGCAAGGTGCGGGTCTCTTCGACCGGCAGGTCGCCGCGGATGAGGACGGCGATGCCCCAACTCCCGGGCTCGCCCTCCTGGTAGCGGGTGGATGCCACCTCCGCCTCCGACAGCGGTCGAACGCTGCCGAGGTACAGCGATCGCCAATTGACGCGGAACCCCAGTCGCGGCATCCAGCGGTCGGTCGCCGCCGGATGGGGTAAGGGCCGTCTCCCCTCGGCCAGCGCGCAGGTCGTGACCTGATAGCCCAGGGCGGCGGCGATCTGCTCCGCTTGCCCCGCCCCGGGTCCTTCGCTGTCGTTCGTCCATGCCTCTTCGAGCACGAGGACGTCGGCGTCGAGGGCGGCGCACACCGCGACGATGTCGAACGGGCGCCCCCAGCCATCGACTCCGGCGTGCATGTTGAAGTTGGCGACGGTGAGCACGATGCGGGCTGACGATAGGTCACCGCCACCTGCGGATGGGTGATGAGGCGCCGCTAGCATCGGGGGATCATGCCCATCTCGCACACCTGGCTCGACGCCTTCACCGGCATGCCGTTCGGCGCCCACGTGTGCTCCGAGTGACCTGAATGGCCGCGCCCGCCGAGCACGTCCGGGCCCTGGTCACCGAGCATGTCCCCGCATCCCCACGCGAGGCCCGGGCCAAGGCGCGCTTCCTGGCCGACCTCGATCGTCTGGCCGATCCGTTCAACGAGCACGCGGACCCGACCCACGTGACGGCCTCGGCCATCGTCGTGGGCACGAGGGGAACCGTGCTCCACCTGCACAAGCGCCTCGGTCGCTGGATGCAACCGGGGGGGCACATCGACCCCGGCGAGTCACCACCCGAAGCCGCCCGGCGGGAGGCCATTGAAGAGCTGGGGCTCGTCGTGGAGCATCCCCACGGCGTGCCGCGGCTCATCCACCTTGACGTCCACGAGGCGGCGCTCGGCCACACGCACCTCGACCTGCGCTACCTCTTGTCGGGATCGGCCGACGACCCGCATCCGCCTCCCGGCGAGAGCCCCGAGGCGCGCTGGTTCGATTGGAACGAGGCGGCATCGACGGCCGACGAGGCGCTCGCTCCGGCCCTGGTGATCGCCCGGAGCGACTGGGAGGCACTGGAACACGAGCGGACCGGCCAATGAGCGACGCATCGCTGGTGCGACTGCTCGCCGTGCAGGACCTCGACACGCAGATCACCCAGCTGGCGCACCGGCGGGTGGTCCTGGCCGATCGTGTGGGGTTGACGGGGTTCGAAGCCGACCTGGCTGCAAAGGGGGCCGAGGAGGCGGTCCTGCTGGAGCAGCGCGGTGCACTGGCCGCGACACAGAAGGAGCTCGAAGCACAGATTGCGGCGATCGATGAGCGCAGCAGCGGGATAGAGCGGCGCATGTACGCCGCCCGTGGCTCCTCCACCCGCGACCTCCAGGCCATGGACGACGAGGTGCGACACCTGAACCAGCGGCGCGGCGAGCTCGAAGATGAAGAGCTGGTGGCGATGGTCGACCAGGAGCCGATAGACGCCGCGCTGGCCGAGCTGGCGGTCGTTACGGTGCCGCTCAGGGAAAGGGTCGCTGCCCTTCGCTCCGAGGTGGCACAGGGCCAAGCCGCGATAGATGGAGAGCTGGCGACGGCCACGGCGGCGCGGGCGGCCGAAGCGGCGCAGCTGCCCCCGGCGCTCTACGACCGCTACGAGGCGTTGCGCATCCGCCTGAAGGGCACCGGGGCAGCCCGGCTCATCGGCCACCACTGCGACGGCTGCCATCTGGAGCTGTCGGCCGCCGAAGTCGAGCGCATCCGGGCGACGACGCCCGACACGGTGGTCACCTGCGACCAGTGTGGGCGTATTCTGGTCCCGACCTGAGATCGGTCCCGAGCCGGCATGTTGATCCTGGTCAGGCACGGCGAATCCGAGGCCAACGCGAGCGGCCTGCTCCTCGGGCGGACCGATGCCGAGCTGACCGAGACGGGTGCGGCGCAGGCGGTGTCCGTGCGGCAGCTGCTGCGCGGCCCGGTCCACGTGCTGCAGAGCAGCCCGCTCACCCGGGCTCGGGAGTCCGCCGCGCTCCTTGGCCTCGGTATGGCGGTTGAGGTGGACGATCGCTGGGTCGAGATCGACTACGGGGAGTACGAGTGCCAACCTCTGAGCGACGTCCCCGCCGACGTGTGGCGTGAGTGGCGGCGCGACCCCGATTTTCGACCGCCCGGAGGTGAGGCCCTGACCGAGGTCGACGCCCGGGTGGCTGCGGCGTGCGCCGCGCTCTTCGCCTCCCCGGGGGCCGGCGCCCGTGCACCCGATGGCGACGTGGTGGTGGTGAGCCACGTCACGCCGATCAAGCTGGCGGTGGCCTGGGCGTTGGGCATGGGAGCCGAGCTCTCGTGGCGACTGCACCTGCTGACCGGATCGGTCACCCGCATCGGCTGGGGCTACGGGACGCCGGTGCTGCACGGCTTCAACGAGGTGGCGCCCGACCGTCTGGGGTGGCCCGACCGTCAGGGGTGGCCCGACCGTCAGGAGAAGATCTTGGGGACGTAGGTCTGGTCCTCAATGGGGGGTCGCACGTAGCCCGCGCCGGCCGGGCGAGGCGTGAGATCGCCGGGCATCGGAGGATCGTGGTCGGCGTAGGGGACGACGCTCAGCAGGTGGTGGATGCAGTTGAGCCTGGCTGCCCGCTTGTTATCGGACGGGACGACGTACCACGGCGACTGCTTCGTGTCGGTGTACGTGAACATCTCGTCCTTCGCCCTGGAGTAGTCGACCCAGCGCAGTCGCGCCTCGAGGTCCATCGGCGACAGCTTCCATCGCCTCGTGGGGTCTGCCAGCCGGGACTGCAGTCGCCGCTCCTGCTCCTCGTCACTGACGGAGAACCAGTACTTCACGAGCTGGATGCCCGAGCGGATCAGCATCCTCTCGAACTCGGGACACGAGCGCAGGAACTCCTGGAGCTCCTCCTCGGTGCAGAACCCCATGACCCGCTCGATCCCGGCACGGTTGTACCAGGAGCGGTCGAACAGGACGATCTGGCCGGCCGACGGCAGGTTGGCCACGTAGCGCTGGAAGTACCACTGTGTCCGCTCCTGTTCGTTGGGAGCGGCGAGGGCGACGACCTTGCACACGCGCGGGTTCATGCGCTCGGTGATGCGCTTTATCGCCCCACCCTTGCCGGCGGCGTCGCGGCCCTCGAAGAGGACCACGACGCGGGCTCCCGAAACCTGCACCCAGTGCTGCAGCTTGGCCAGCTCGATCTGCAGTCGTTCCAACTCCGCCTGGTAGTCCTTGGCGTTCACGACACGACCCGCCCCTCTTCGAGGGTGACGGTGACGTCGCATCGATCGGCTTCGCCGGCCCGGTGGGTGATGAGCAGAACGCTGCGCTGTCCCGCCGCGGCCAGAACGTCGTCGAGCAGGTGGTCGGCGAGGAGCCCGTCGAGCCCGCCCGTAGGCTCGTCGAGGACGAGCAACCGGCCATCGGCGAGCAGTGCCCGTGCCACCGCCAGCCGCCGCCGCTCGCCTCCCGAGAGCGTGACCCCCTCCTCGCCGACCGGCGTGTCGAGGCCGGCAGGGAGGCTCGCCACCCAGGCGCCGAGCTGGGCCGCACCGAGTGCCGCCGCGATCTCTGGGTCCGTGGCATCGGGGCGACCCAACGTCACGTTGGTGCGTACGGTCCCGGCGAACAGCTGAGCCCTCTGGTCCATCAGGGCGCAGGCCCTTCGGACCTCCGCCTGGGCCATCTGCTCAACGGGGATCCCGTCCAGTGTCACGTCCCCTCCCTCGAGCGGCCAGAAGCGAAGGAGCGCGCTGACCATGCTCGACTTTCCCGCCCCGCTCGAACCGGTGACGGCGACCCTCGCTCCGGGTGCAAGCCGGAGGGTGACCCCGTCGAGGGCGCGGGGAAGCTCGGGCGCATAGCGCAGCGACGCCTCGGTGAAGCAGGCCTCGGGGGTGCCGGGCTCGAGGTGGGTGGCCACCGAAGGATCGGTCACGGGGACGGGAACCGCTTCGAGGGCAAGCAGCCGGCGGGCCGCGGCGCCGACGGATCTCGACCGGGCTGCGGCCACGGCGATCCCGCCCACGGGTTCAAAGGTCGCGAGCGCAGCCAGCGGCAGCACTGCCACCATCACCGGGTCCAGGTGGTGGGCGTGCACGGCGCTGACCGTCACTGCCGAGACGGCCACCAGCGCCGCGGCCAGGCACAGCTGTGTGATCAGGGTCGCCAGCGCTCCCCCTCGCGCCTGGCGTCGCTCGAGGGCGTCGGACCGGCGGCTCATGGTCTCGAGCCGGTCGAGCATGGCGACGTCGGCCCCGAAGGCGAGCAACTCGGGCGCGCCATGGATGGCGTCGACAACGTGGGCCGACAGCGCCCCACCCAGTGCGGCGGCCTCGTCGCCTCCGGTTCTCCTCCATACCAAAAGGGGGGGGAGGGTGCAGGCCACGATCAGGGGAACCCCGAGGGCGAGCGCGCCCACGGGAAGGACGACTCCCACGACCACGATCCCCAGACCGGCGGAGGCCAGTGCGATGACGACGGGGAGCAACGTGCGCAGGTAGAGGTCCTGCAGGGTGTCCACGTCGTCGACCGCTCGGGTGAGCAGGTCCCCGCTGCGCCAGCCCGACAGTGCGGCCGGGACGCGCGGCGTGAGGCAGTCGTAGAGCCATACGCGCCAGCGGGCCAACGAACGCAGCGCGGCGTCGTGGCCGACCAGCCGCTCGGCGTAGCGGAGGGGTCCGCGCAAGAACGCCAAGACCTCCACTGCGGCCAGTACACCGACGAGCGCGCCGAGCCCGGGCCGGAACGCGGCGCGTCCGATGACGTAGCCCGACCCGGCGAACAGCCCGATGGTGGCCGCCGCCGAGGCCAGGCCGAGGAGGCCGGCCACGGCCAGCCGCCCGTAGGGCGTGCCTGGCTCGGCCAGCACCCGGCGGAGGGCCCTCACGGAGTGACCGCCGTCAGCGATGCCGACGCCAGGTCGAGGACGGCGTCGAAGCGGGGCAGGAGCAAGGGCTCGTGGGCGGCCACGACCACGGTGCGCCCCGCCAGCCACGGGGCAATGGCCTCGGCGATTCGGCGGGCGGTCGGGGGATCGAGAGACGCGGTCGGCTCGTCGAGCAGGAGGACCGGAGCGGGGCAGAGCAGGGCACGGGCCAGGGCCACCCGCTGGCGCTCGCCCGCGCTGAGGGTGAGGCCGTCCTGGCCCAGGGGCGTCTCGAGGCCCGCGGGCAGGTGGGCGACGAGCCGGTCGAGCCCGACGGCTCCGCTCACCCGTTCGAGGGCGTCGTCGGTGGCGTCCGGTGCCCCGAGGCGCAGGTTCTCGGCCAACGTGGTGGTGAAGAGGTAGGGCCGCTGGGGCAACCACGCGAAGTGGGCCCGCCACTGCGCCATGGTGAACTCCGACGACGCCCTTCCATTGATCGACAGGGTGCCCGCGCTGTGCTGTGCGAAACCGAGCAGCGTGGCCAGCACGGACGATTTGCCCGACCCTGAGGGGCCCACGAGGGCGATACGCGAGCCGGGTGCCGCGTGAAGGCTGAACCCGTCGAGCGCGGGGGTGGAGCGGTTGGCGTACTCGACCCGCAGACCCTCCACGCGCAGGTCGGTCGCCCCCGCGACGGCGGCGGCGTCACGGGGGGCCGCTTCGGTCGGGGCGGGAGCGGTGAGGTCCAGCACCTCGAGCACGCGGGCCGCCGCCGCCTGGCCCTCGGTGCTGGCGTGGAACTCGGCCCCGGCCCGGCGGAGGGGGACGAAGACTTCGGGAGCCACGAGCAGCACGGCCATTGCCGTCTGCACGCCGAGCTCGCCCCACAGCAGGCGAAGACCCAGTGCCATGGCGACGAACCCGACCCCGAACCCGGCGATCAGATCCATGGAGAGGGCCGAGAGGAAGGCCACCCGCAGCGTGCGCATGGTGGCGACCCGGACTCCTTCGGCGGACTCGACCACCTCGCGGCGTCCCTGCCCTTCTCGGCCGAAGGCGCGTAGGGTGGGGAGGCCCTCTATGAGCTGAAGGAAGCGCCCGGCCAGCGACCCGAGGCGACGCCACTGCCGCTCGGTGCGTCGAGCCGCTTCGCGCCCGAAGTGGATCATGGTGAACGGGACGGCGACGGCCAGTGCCACGATGATGACCAGCGAGAGCCAGTCCTGGGTGGCCACCCAGACGAGGAGGACGGCCGGCACGACCATGGCCATTGCCGCCTGGGGGAGGTACCGGGTGAAGTAGGCGTCCAGCGAGCGCAGCCCGCGCGTGGCGGTCAGCGAGAGCTCGCCGGGCCGCTCACCGGACAACCAGCTCGGACCGAGGGAGAGGACCTTTCGGAGGAGCTGGCCCCGAAGCGTGGTGACGACCGACTCCGCCGTGCGCTGGGCCATGCGCTCGCCGGTCAGGGCCAGCGCCGCTCGGGCCGTCACTGCCAGCACGACGGCGATCAGCTCGGGGCGGACATCGGCCAGGGAGGCGTGATGCAGCAGCGAACGTGCGATGACGGTGGACAGTGCCACCGCCTGGACGACGATGGCCACGGCCGTGAGGGCCCCGACGCCCACCGCCGACGCGGCGGCGGATCGGATGGCAGGCACACGCCCCGCTAGTTGGGGTGGGACGAGACGGGGTCGAGTCGAGGTGGCGATTGGTGCATCTTCGCAGGTGGAGGGTCCCCTGTTCCTGTCGGGCTGGTCGGCGACGGTCCCGGGGCAAGGGGCACGGCGCCCGGCACGCACGAACGGCGATGCTACGAGCCGCCCGAGCAGGCGCCCTACTCGGTTCGCAGTAGCTGCGCCGTGGGCGTGCGGGCGGCGATCTGACCGGGGACGGCGGCCACGGCGTTGGCCAGGACGATGGCCGTCGCGGCGATGAGGAGGATCGAGATACCGGGAATGGTTGGATCGGGAACCGCGCTGATCTCGTGCACGAAGAGATCCCAGAGAGACCGGCCGAGTGCGATGCCCAGCGGGATGCCGATCGCGCATCCGACGCCGACGGCGACGCTCGCTTGCCAGGCGATGGCGGACGCCAGCTGGCGCTTGGTGAAGCCCAGCGTCTTGAGCAGGGCCAGGTCCGTGCGCCGCCGGCGGACCGAGGTGATCAACGTGAGACCGAGAGCGACCACTGCCCCCGCAGCGAGCGCGGCGCCGAGCACGGTCGGAGTCCTCCCGAGCGTGCGGTAGTTGAGTATCTCGGCCGGCCTCTCGACGCCGAGCAAGGCTCCCCCGTCACTCTGTATCTGCGGGTTCCCGTCGACGATCGCCTGCAAGGAGGCACGCGCCGCCTTGGGGTCCGCCCCGGACTTGATGCGGACGAGGATGGCGTTGGGTCCCGCTATCGGCACGTCGAAGACGTTGCGCGCCCCGCGCGAGATGAGCGTGTAGGACAGCAGCGCGCCCGTCCCCATTTCGAGATGGGAGGATCCGGCGACGCCTATGGACGGCATCGTGGCCGTCCCCACGATGGTGAGCGGCGTTTGTCTGGTGCCGGGTCCGGCGACCGTGACGGTCTCACCGACCTTCTTGTGCAGCTGGGCCATGGTGACCGCGCCGAGCACGACCTGTCCGGTCCCGTCGAAGGCGTGCCCGGAGAGGAGCGGGGGACCCACCGGTGCGTCGGGACTGCCTCCCAGGACGGGCACGTTCACCCCGTCGATCGGCAGCGTCGAGAAGTACACCCCCGTCCAACCGGCCACGTCGTGGTCGGCCGTGAGAAGCTTGGCCACCGGGGCGGCGGGGAGGTCGCCCAGTCCGCCGCCACCGTCGATCTCGTACGTCCAATTCCAGCCGTAGAGCGCCGGGTGGGAGACGAGGGTGCCCATGCTGGAGCCGAAGGTGATGGTGGCGACGACCACCGCCACCGCCAGAACGGCTCCGAAGATGGCCGAGCGCACCGGCACGGCGTTCCGTCCCACCCCCGGCTCGAGCGCGAACCGGATCCCGGTGACGGCCGCCGGTGGCAGGCCCGCTGCGCTGGCGGCGCGGGCGGCGCCCGAGCCGCGTTGGCGCACGAAGCGGGCCGCCACCCGATGAGGCGCCGCCCGGTAGGCCACGACCGTCGCCACCGCGCCGAGGCAGAGCACCAGTGCCGCCACGCCCAGGCCGACCACCGTCCAGTCGACGCGGAAGTCGAAGGGGAGAAGGGGCCCGATGGGACCCAGCGGTGCGAGGGGGGAGAGGCCGACGGCCACCACCCCGGCGAGTAGCGAGCCGACGAGCACGGCGCCCAGGGTGCCGATCAACCCGTCACCGATGGTCATGGCCGGGTCGGCGCCCAGGGCGCGCAACACGGCGAGGTCGTCCGCGGCCAGGCGTATGCGGCGTCCGATCACCTGGCCGGCGATGAGGAGGGTGGCCAACCCGGCGATCCCGCCGAAGACGCCCAGCGCGATCGACTCCGGCCGTAGCGTGCGTACCGCCCGCGCCTCGAAGTCGGCAGCCTGGATGTAGGTGAACGGCACGCCCTTGGGGAGCAGCCGGCGCAGGTCTGACTCCACCTGCGCGTAGTACGGGCTCCCGAACCCACCGTCGAGGGTGAGGGCGCTCTCCATGTCGTTGGAGCAGCACTCGAGGATCTTGTGCGTGAAGGCGGGGGTGAACAGCTCTATCTGGGAGCTACCGGCGCTGTCTTGGTCCTGGAACAACGCGTCGATGTCGATGGCACCGATACCGACCAACGTGGCGCGGATGCGCTGTTCGGGGGGGACCTTGAACGTGGACGACGCGGCCTGCAGGTTGCTCGCCCAACCGATCGTCACCACTTCACCCAGGTGCATATGGAACGCGCGGGCCGTGGCCGTGTCCAGCACGAACTCGTCGGCCTTGCGGGGATCGGCCAGCCGGCCCTGGGTGACGACGACCCGGTCCTCGTTGAAACCCAGCCCGTTCACGCTGCCGTTGGCCCCGATGCCCTCCGAGATGGGAAGCGGCTCGTCGTTCTTCCCCAGGGGACCGGCGTAGATCCCGACCTGGGACTCGACCTTCTCGACGTGGGGTATGCGGGCGATCCGGCGGAGGAGCGCCGGGTTGTAGCCGGAGTTCAGCCCGATGGCCGGGTTGTAGAACCCGTCGAGGATGAAGAGGTCGGGGGTATTGGTCCTGGCGGCGAAGTCGGCCGGAGAGGACTCGGTCGCCCGGGCGGCGGCGATGGCCCCCATGGAGACCCCACCGAGCAGCCCGGTGAGAAGCACCACCGCCAGCATGCCGCCCCACCGCCGCCCGAACGTCGTCCGCAACCGGTACCAGGCGAACCGGAGTGTCGCCCCGTTCACGTGCCTTCAGCGTCGAGGACCGGTGCTCGGTCGGCGGGCAGGCCCAGATCGTGGAGGGCGGTGTGCGCCGCTCCCTGTCCGCACATGCCGTGGACCCCACCGCCCGGGGGGTGGAGGCCGAACACAGGTAGACGCCCTTGATCCCCGTTCGGTACGGGTTCCACCTGGCCGTCGGCCGAAAGACCGTCTGCGTCAACGTGGCTGCCCCGCCGCCGATGTCGCCCCCCACGTAGCTCGGGTTGTGCTTCTCGGCTGCCACCGCGGTCGTGGTGACCCGGGCCAGGATGAGATCGCGGAAGCCCGGGGCGAACCGCTCGATCTGCGTCTCCATGCGCTCGGTCATGTCGACGTTCGAGCCGTTGGGTACGTGGCAGTACGCCCAAAGCGTGTGCCGCCCCGCCGGTGCCCGCGACGGGTCGACCACGCAAGGCTGAGTGACGAGACAGAACGGACGGTCGGGGTGCCGGCCGGCGGCCACGTCCGCTTCGCCCCGGGCGACCTCGGCGAAGGTGCCACCGACGTGCAGCGTCACCGCCTCGCGGCAGTGCTCCTCCTGCCAGGGGACGGGTCCACCGAGGGCCCAGTCGACCTTGCAGACCCCGGGCCCGTACCGGAAACGCTCGAGGTCCCGGCGGTACCGGCTCGGTAGCCGATCAGAGCCCAGGCCGATCAGTTGGCGCGGCGTGATGTCGAGGACGATCGCCCGGGCGGAGGGCAGGTCTTCCAGGCTGCGTATCCACTGTCCGGTGACGATCCGGCCATCCAACGCCTCCACCTCGGCGGTCAGGGCGTCGACGATGCGGGCACTGCCACCCTCGACGACCGGCCAGCCGAGCGCGTGCGCCAGCGTGGTGAACAGCAGTCCGAACGCTCCGGACAGGGGTGCGGTGAAGGGGAGCATGGAGTGGG
This sequence comes from uncultured Acidimicrobiaceae bacterium, assembly GCA_963779735.1. Classification (GTDB taxonomy): domain Bacteria; phylum Actinomycetota; class Acidimicrobiia; order Acidimicrobiales; family RAAP-2; genus Bog-473. The sequence continues at coordinate 202,576 of CAVZZJ010000002.1, read as the reverse complement.
CCGCCGCGCCGGCCACGATGGCCCGCGCCTCGTCGGTGTGGAATCGGTTGGCAAGCCGCTGCGCGGAGGAGAGCCCCTTCAGCCCGAAGATGGCCGTGGCGATCGGATCGGTCGGTATCGATCGGAGCGGGGCGAGAAAGTTCGGCAAGATCCGATCGGCATCGCGCACCAGCGAGGAGAACGTCCGCACATAGGCCGCAGCATCCGCGCCGAGCGTCGCCGAGGTCTCGGTGACCGTGCCCATGACGGCCGCGGCGCCGCCTCCGTCCAGGGGATGGGCGAACGCAACGTGCGGCGTCAGGAGGGTCACGCCGCGAGCCGAGAGGTCGACGCTCTGGAAGAAGGGAGAGGCATTGAGGAGGGGATGCACCGTTGAGCAGACGTCGTGGTGGAACCCGGGCAGCGTCAGCTCCTGCGTGCGGCATCCACCCCCGGGGGTCTCGGCGCCCTCAATGACGTCGACCGCCAGACCGGCACGAGCGAGGGTCAAGGCGGCGGCAAGGCCATTCGGACCCGAGCCCACCACGATGGCGTCCGCCCGCCTCATCGTGACCTCACAGCGCGAGTTCTGCGCCGTCTGCGGCCCCGAGCACGGAGAGTGCCGGTGAGTTGAGCCGGTCAACGAGCTTGGCCAGGGCATCGTCGGTGCGATCGGGTCGGTGATGGAAGAGTGCGACCTCGCGCGCCCGGCGCGGCGTCCGAGCTCCACCGCGTAGTCGGCGGCGGCGTGGCCGAAGGAAGCCTCGGCCGGCACCTCTTCGGGCAGGAGGTGGGCGTCGTGGATCAACAGGTCGACGTCGCGTGCCAGCTCGAGGACGGCCGGATGATACTCGCCCCAACCCTCAGGTCCGGCGCCGAGCTGGGTCGGGCAATGGTCGGGGATGTAGGCGATGGTGGAGCGACCATCGCTCACCCGGTAGCCGACCGTCCGTCCCCCCTTGTGGGGGACGTCCCTTGCCATGACGCGAAACGATCCGATGGTGAATCCTTCGGGGGTGAAGGCTTCGGGGGGCAACACGTCGAATGTCCAGTTGCCCCTCAAGCTTCGTGGCCGGATGGGGAAGAAGGGAGGCGACATCATTCGGGCCAGCACGCTCTCGGCGTCGGCCCCATCATCCTGGGGAGGGAGGCGCAGCGTGACGTGGGAGCCGGGGTGGTCTCCGCTCTCGAAGAACGGCAGCCCCTGTATGTGGTCCCAGTGCAGGTGAGTCAGAAGGATGGTCCCCTCGAACGGAAGGTGGTCGAGAAGGGCGGAGACCCTCCTGATGCCCGTGCCGGAATCGAGGAGCAACGTGGGCACGGCCGCCCCCGAAGAGAGCGCCTCGGCGTCGACCGACAGTGCCACACAAGAGGTGTGGCCTCCATAGCGAACGAAATCTGGTCCGGGGGCCGGAGTCGATCCACGCGTACCGCAGAAATGGACCCGCACCCGCTCAGTATCGCGCCTGGTCTTCGCGGCGGTGCCCCTCGGAGAGCTCCTCGAGATCCGACCGCTCGAGCTGATCGGCCTCGACCACGGCCACCCGGCATGCCGTCACGGCCTCGAGCGTCGATGTGCGGGCGCCCTCCTCCAGGCCGGCCCGTTCTCCCAGAAGGGCACCGGGCCCGTATTCGGCGAGACGCTCGCCGTCGTGTTCGACCCGGATCACCCCGTCCAAGACGAGGAAGACCTCGGTGCCCGGTTCTCCCTGCTTGGCCAGGATGGCACCGGCGGGGAACTTGTTAAATCTGACCTTGCTCTCCCCGCCCATGACCCGGGCGGAGAGGGAGCGCTCCAGCGCCGTTTCCACGGCAGTCACCAGAGCTTCGGAGTCCTGGTCGCCCCAGGGTGTGTGGCGCCCGAACGACAGCCGGTACCAGTCCTTGAAATCCGTGAGACCCGACTTGTGCGAGAGGTTTCCGCCCTGGTCGTAAATCCAGTGACGGGGAAAGCGGCTGGCGCCGGTTACTGCACTCTCGGTACGGCCGTCGACGTGCAGCGTGAGCGACAGCGTCGTCCACACCAGCGGTGCCTGCCACTGGATATACGGTCGGCGCCGCACCCGACGGGGCGCCGGCAGCCCCGTCCGACCACCAGTCGTCTGCACGAAGCGCACCCACCCGTCCCCGAACTCGGGGTCGCGTCGCAGATCGGGAAGCTGCACCGCCTCGAACTTGTGGTGCAGCCCGCCCAGCCGGACGGTCGTCGATCCCATCAGGCCGCCGCCCTCGTAACCGCAGTCGGTGACGTGTCCCGAGCCGTCGACCTCAATCCACGCCCGGAGCTCGTTGGCGAATCGAAATCGGTCGGCCACCCGCAGCTCCTCCAGGTTGATGTCCTCCGACGGGGGAGGGGGGTCGTAGTGGGTGATGCCCGAGTCGAAGGCGATTCGCTGGGCACCCTCAATGGCTTCGGAGGGGATCCAGGACAACGAGGTCACGGCCCCCTCGTACCGGGTGGTGGTGGCAGTAGTCATATCGCCAGCATCTGCCGCTCGAGCGCCGTTGGCGAGTGTGCTGACAGGTATGACCAGGTGTACCTAGCACCACCCCGGCTCGGGATGGTCGCCCCCTTTCACCCTGCGCCCGGGTATGCGACAACTGAATGCGATGGATCTCCCCGACAGCGGCTCCACCTCGTCCGGACCCTCCGGCACGATCAGCGTCCTCCTGGCCGACGACAACCTGATCGTTCGGGAGGGGGTACGGGCCCTGATCGCTCGCCATGCCGACCTCCAGGTGGTGGGGGTGGCGGCCGACTATGACGAAGTCATTCAGGGTGCGCTCAACCATGAGCCCCACGTCCTGGTCACCGACATCCGCATGCCCCCTTCCTTCAATCGCGAGGGCATAGATGCGGCCAAAGAGGTCCGTAAGCGCCATCCGGGCACCGGGGTGGTCATCCTTTCGCAGTACGACGATCCCGAGTACGCCGTATCGCTGCTGGCCGAAGGGTCTGCGGGGTACGGCTACCTCCTGAAGGACCACATCGCCGAAGGCAACCAGCTGGTCGACGCGATCCGGGCGGTGGCGACGGGAGGCACGGCACTCGATCCGTCAATCGTCGAGGCCCTGCTGCGCCCGGTGACGACCCATGGCGGGCTGACGCCGAACGAGGAAGCGCTCTTGAGCATGGTGGCCGAGGGAAAGCCGATCAAGGCCATCGCCGTGGCGCGCCAGCTTCCGGCGTCAGCGATAGACGCCGAAGTGGAAGCGGTCTTCGTGAAACTGGCAGAGGGGGTATCGGCGGGGACGCAGGGCGCGTTGCAACGGCTGCGACTGCTCCACAAGGCCATCGTGGATCGGGAGGAGCAGGGTGAGACCCTCTCCCGCTTGCTTCCCGGCGGCCTGGCGGAGAAGCTTCGCCGGGATGGTCGACACATCGGTGAGACAGAGCGCGTGGAGGTGACGGTGCTCATGAGCGATATCCGTTCCTACTCGACCATCGTGGAGCACGCCGATCCGAGCCAGCTGGCGGGGCAGTTGAATATCCATCGCGCCGCCATGAACGACGCGATCCTGGGCGAGAACGGAACCGTCATGCAGTTTGTGGGTGATGCGGTGATGGCGGTGTTCGGAGCGCCCTTTGCCCAAGACGACCACGCCGACCGGGCCGTGGCGGCGGCTTTGGCGATGCACACGAAGCAACGCGCCATCAATGAACGGTGGCAGGAGGAGGGCCTGCCCGCCTTCGGATTGGGGCTGGGGCTTTCGACCGGCGAGGCCGCCGCCGCTCTGCTTGGATCCGAGGAGAGGTTGGAGTACACCTTGGTCGGGGACACGGTGAACATGTCCCAGCGGCTTCAGCAGTTGGCGGCGGCGGGGGAGACCGTCCTGTCGGAGGGGACTCTGACGGCACTGCGAAAGCCGGTGGCCACGGTCGCTCTCTCGCCGCAGTTGGTGAAGGGACGTGACACTCCGGTGTTGGCGTGGAGGTTGATCGATGAGCCAGACCAAAGAACGGTCATGGCCCCGAGCGAAAGGCTGTGATATGGACGCTCTCGTAGTCGACAAGGTGCGAAAGACGTTCGAGGCGGAGAATGCGCCGGTTCGTGCCCTGCGCGGCGTCGACCTCGTGGTCCCGGCCGGCGATTTCGTCGCGCTCGATGGGCCCGTCGGGTTGCGGGAAGTCCACCCTGTTGAACCTGGTGGCCGGCCTCGACGTGGCAGATGAGGGGACGATAACGGTCGCCGGGGAGCAGGTAACCGGCCGGAGCGAGGACGAGCTCTCGCACCTGCGGCGCAAGCACATCGGCATCGTCTTCCAGTTCTTCAACCTGCTCGAGGGCATGACCGTTCTGGAGAACGTCGCCCTGCCCGCGGTGATTGCCGGCCGTAAGCGGCGGATGGCGGAGACACGGGCGCGCGACCTCCTCGACCTGCTCGGTATCGGGGACAAGGCATCGACGGTGCCGGGGATGCTCTCGGGTGGGCAGCGCCAGCGACTGGCAATCGCCCGGGCCCTGGCCAATGAGCCGACGCTCCTCCTGGCCGACGAGCCGACGGGCGCGCTCGACTCCGAGGGTGGCCAGGAGGTCATAGAGCTGCTGAGCCGTCTGCACGGCGGCGGTCAGACGATCGTCCTGGTGACGCACGACGCCGGTGTGGCGGCCGCGGCCGACCGGGTGGTCCGCATGCGCGATGGTCGGATCGTCGAGGAGAGCTCGGATATCCCCGTCGGAGTGCACTAACGGTGGATGGGGCTGCCCCCCGGGTGGCCGCATGCGGCTTCCGGGCCACGTTCGGGCGCAGGTGGGGCCTCTGGGCATCGTGCCGGGTCGATTCCCGTGGGTCCCGTGCGCCCACGAGCTCAGCGTGGTGCCGGCGCCGGGCGCTCCGGTGATGACCATGGCCTCCATCGTCGTCGGCATCGTGGTGTTCGGCAACGTCGTCGCGGCGTTTCCGGCACGCACTGCCGCTCGAACACAAACCGCCCTCTTACAGCGGGCCGAATGAGGAGTGCGCCGAGGATGGACGTCATCGTGAATCAGAGTGCTGTCGAGTTCAGCGCACCGCCGACGAAGCGTTCCTCGGAGCAGCTCGTCCTCAACGGACTGCTGTTCGTGGTGACGGTGGTCATCGTCGCCATCGGGGCCTTCAAACACGTACCGGGGGGGATGACAGCGGTGAACGGCGTGGCCTTTGGGCTCACGCTGGTTTGGGCCGTCGCCGGCCTGGTCGCGGCGCGATTCTCGGATCCGTCATCGGCGCGGGTGGACGCCTACGCCCTCCTCATTGCCGTGGACTCCCTGCTCGCCTCCATCGCCCTCACGGCGGGTCGTTATGCGCAAAACGAAGCCCTGCACTCCTACGATGCCGCCAAGTCTATTGCCACCGTCGCTGCACTCTTGGTGACGGCCGTCTCCTTCCATTTCCTCCTGGCGCTGCCCAACGGGCAACTACCGGGGAGGGGCCGTCGCTCGGCCGTGATCGTCGTGTACGTGGCCGCACTGGCGGCGGGACTGGCCTTTGTGATCGCCAAGGAGTCATTCTCCGTGCTGGATGGCGGAATCAGCTGGTCGATCGCGGCGGTGTGCGCACTCGTGCCGGTGCGGCTTCGCTACGCCACCGCCATCGGGCATGAACGCGAGCGCCTGCAGTGGTTCGCCGTCGGGACGGTCCTGGCGGCCTCAATCGCCTTGGTGGTCGCCGTGCTCCATGTGCTGATCGGTTGGCCCGGTCCGCTGGGGGCGGTCGCCGCCGGCGCCACGGCGCTCATCCCGCTGTCGCTGATGGCGAGCGAGTCCCAAAGGCTGTCCCCCCAGAGCGCGCGGATGCTCGTCCGTGCCCTCACGGTGTTCGGCTTCGTCGCCTTGGTGTCGGCGATCTACCTGGTGGTGGAGCTGGGCCTGGGGCACAAGGCGGATGACTCGGCCGAACGGACCACGCTCGGGCTGTCCATGCTGGCCACCGGCATTGCCGCGCTCGCGTTCGTCCCGGCTCGAGAGAGGTTTGTGAGCTCGGCCACCCGGTTCGTCTACGGAGCCCGGCAGGCACCCGACGAGGTGCTCCGAACCTTCGGCAGCCGGTTGACGCGGGCCATCCCCATGGACGAGCTCCTCCTCCAGCTGTCCGAATCCCTGCGCAAGACCATGGGGCTGGTGAGCGCCGAGGTGTATACCGGCATGGGTGAGGTTCTCGAGAGGGCCGTGTCGGTGCCGGACTCGGGTCCACGGTCGATCGTCGTCTCAAGTCGGGAACGCCCGGTCGTCACCCGTGCCGGCGTGTCGGGAAGCGCCTGGGCGTCCGTCTGGCTGCCCGCCCTGTTGAACGGCCGGGAACAGGCTCAGCTGCGGGTGGCGCCGGTGAGCCACGCCGGGGAGCTGCTCGGGCTCATCGTCGTCGAGCGGATAGCGGGGGACAGCGCCTTCTCCGAAGACGACGATCGCGTGCTCACCGACCTCGCCCGGCAGGTCGGGCTGGCGTTCCACAACTCGCAACTCGACACGGCGCTCCAGACGACGCTCGACGAGCTGCGCAAGCAGGCGGACGCGCTTCGTGAGTCGCGGGCGCGCATCGTGGCCAGCGGCGACGCCGAACGGCGCCGAGTGGAGCGGAATCTGCACGACGGGGCCCAGCAGCACCTCGTGGCTCTGGCCGTCAATCTCCGCCTCGCACGCGACGTCATCGCGGACGACCCGGCCGCCGGCGCGGAGATGCTCGACGAGCTCGCCGGAGAGGTGCAGCTGACGATCCAGGAGCTTCGAGAACTCGCCCATGGGATCTATCCACCCCTGCTGGTCGACAGCGGACTGGTGGAGGCGCTGAAGGCGGCAGCCAGCCGGAACCCGCTCTCGGTGGACATCGTCGCGGACGGCATCGGCCGCTACTCGTCCGAAACCGAGGCGGCGATCTACTTCTGCTGTCTCGAAGCCCTCCAAAATGCCGCCAAGCACGCGGTCGACGCCGATGTGGAAGTGCGCCTGTGGGAGGAGTCTGGAGGGCTGCTGTTCTCGGTCAGCGACAACGGACCCGGATTCGACGTGGACAAGGCGCAACGCGGTCACGGCTACGTCAACATGGCCGACCGGCTCGGTGCGATCGGTGGCACTGTCCGCTGGGAGTCCGAGCCGGGCAAGGGCGCCCGGGTGAACGGCTCGGTCCCGCTGATCTGACCGGAGACCTCTCGGGCGTCGTGAAGGGCGATGGCGGCTCAGCGGGTGACGAACCCGCCGCTGTCGCGCTCCTCCCATAGCCGCCGCAGCGCGTCGGCGCCCAGGTGTTCCTTGTTGATGTAGGCCCGTGCCCCACTGGTGGCCGCGTCCGGGGGAAGATCTCCCACTTCGTACGTCGAGCACAGGACCACGACGACGTCGGGGTGGGACGAGACGATACGGCGTGTCGCCTCAATTCCGTTCATCTCGGGCATGTTGATGTCCATAAGGACCAACGCCGGATTCAGCTCGTCGGCTAAGGCGATCGCCTCCGAGCCACTGGCCGCTTCCCCGGCGAGCTCGAACTCGGGCGAACGCCGGAGAACGGCCTTCATGGCGGATCGGAACGGCGCTTGATCGTCCACCACGAGCACGGGGAGCGGCCCACTCATTGGTCAATCATCGCATGCAGACCGGCCCCCCATGGTGGTACTGGCACACCAGAGGCGGTAGGGTCAGCCTCCCCCGGGTTCGCTCAGGTACACCAACACGGCCTTGACCCGCCGGTTAACTTCCTTTTCCTCGGTCAATCCGAGCTTTGAGAAGATGGAGTTGGTGTGCTTCTCCACCGCCCGCTCGGACACCTGCAGGGAGGTGGCGATGGCGGCATTGCTCTTCCCCTGAGCCATCTCGCCCAGGATCTCCGACTCTCGTGGCGTGAGCCACGACAGGTCTGAGGTCCGGCGTGTCGAGCGCGCCTGAATGAGCTCGTCCACCACGAGTGGATCGATCATCGACCCGGCCTGTGCCACCGTGTGCACGGCCTGGGCCAGCTCGTCGGCACCGGCAACCCGCTCCTTGAGCAGATAGGCCCGTCCTGCGGATCCGGTTTCCAGCAGGGCGAGTGCGTACGCCGGTGCGGTGAACTGGCTCAGGACCACCACACCGACCTGGGGCCGGTTCTCCCGCAGCCACGAGGCGGCTTGAATGCCCTCGTCCGTCCCGGTGGGCGGCATCCGGATATCGGTGATCACGACGTCGGGCTCTTCCCTCTGGATCAGTTGGAGAAGCTGCGGCAGGTCGCACGCCGTCCCCACCAGTTCCAGATCGTGCCGCGCGTCGATGATTCGAGAGATGCCCTCTCGAAGCAGGACGTTGTCCTCAGCCAGTGCGACCCGGATCGGCTCCATGTGAGAGATCACGGTAGCGCGATGCGGCTACCGCGACCACGAACGCACCCCCGGGGCCCCGGGGAGCCACCCGACGGGTAGCCCGCGCCGGTTACGCCGTCGTGGACGTCGTGGTCGCAGCCGGCTTGTCCGAAGCGAGCGCGGCCCGGATCTGTTGCGCGTCGGAACGTGCCTTGGCGATGTTGGCGATGGCGGCCTGAACTGCACCATGAGCGGGCGCCAAAAGGTCATGGTTGGCGTTCCACTGCGCCGGCGTGTAGCCGAGCACGGTGGAGGCGACGCCGGACGTGCCCGTGGTGGCGGCAGAGATCTGAGCGTTCATGTCGTTGATGAGGGGCTGGAGGACCGCCTGATTGGACGGGTTCACTCGGGACTCAGCCTTCGCGGCCAGCGACGTGAGGTTGGGGAGTGCAGTCACGTCGATGCCGTCCACGGTGGCGGCCAGGTGGGCGGCCGGTAGCACCAGGGCCAGCACGCGGAAGTTGGTGTAGATGCTGGCGGTGTCCGACTTGGCAGTCGTCACGCTGGTGTCGCCTGCGATCTTCTGACCGAGAGCCTGTAGCGGTCCGATGTCGGACGAGAGGTACGCCGCCAACGCGGCGGAGTCCGAGCCGAGATCCTTGGAGCCATTGACCTTGGTGATCGCCGCGTTGAGGTCGTTCACCCTTAGCGTGATGGCCGCGGTCGCGGCTGCCTGAATGGTCGAGAGGCTCGGTGGACTGGCTGCCGCGGTGGCGGCCCACGCCCCCAGGACCGTGGCCGTTGTCAGCGCAACTCCTCCGAGTCGTCGTGTGGCCTTCGACATCTGTGCTCCTCTCCTCGGGATCATCGTCGATGTCCCAGCTTTCGCTCCTGGGATCACTCTGCGGCCCTCGCGTCATGTTTCTGTGCGGCAATCATGAGGGAATTGTAAAAAATGCCCGGTTTCGCCACTTCCGCCCCCTTCAGGTGCCAGGCTAGAGAGCGTGAACGCTCAGTCCGGCACGGTGGTGGTGATTGAAGACGATCCGCACATAGCCGATCTCGTCAATCTCTACCTGAGGCGTGATGGCTTCCGCGTGCTCCTGGCGGGGGACGGCGAACACGGCCTGCGGCTGGTCCAGCAGGAAGGGCCGTGGATCGTCGTGCTCGACATAGGGCTGCCGGGGGAGCTCGATGGGTTCGATGTGTGCCGGGCCATCCGGAGCAAAAGCAACATCCCCGTGCTCTTCCTGACCGCCCGCGACGACGAGGTGGATCGCATCCTCGGCCTGGAGCTCGGGGCCGATGACTACCTGGTCAAGCCCTTCTCGCCCCGCGAGCTGGTCGCTCGGGTGCGCGCCATCCTTCGTCGGACCCGCGGGGCCGCCCCGCCACAGGAGATCGTGACGGTCGGTGATCTCGAGGTGGACATGCGTCGGCGGGAGGTGCGGCGGGGCGGCGGTGCAGTCGCTCTCACCACCCGCGAGTTCGATCTCCTGGCCTTTCTCTCGAGCAACATCGGTCTGGCCCTGTCGCGCCAGCAGCTTCTCGAGGGCGTATGGGGCGCCGACTGGTACGGCGACGAGCGGACGGTCGACGTGCACGTCGCCCAGCTGCGCAAGAAATTGGGCGACGACCTCCCCCTGGCCACGGTCTGGGGCGTCGGGTACCGGCTCGGGTGAGGAGGTAGACATATGCGTCGCCGATTGATGACGGCCTTCATCGGCCTGGTGGCCGCCGTGCTCGTCATCGCCGGCGCCGGCAGCATCGTCCTGACGAACAACGCGGCGCGCACCCAGGCCACCCAGCAGTTGGCGTCCGAGGCCCAGTCCCTCAGTGCGGGGACGAGCCACACGCAGCGTCTGGTCGTGCTCAAGGCGGTCAAGGGCGTGCTGCGCCTCGAAGATGCCAGGGTCATCCGTGTCCGTATCAATGGGGCGGTGGTCCCGGCCCTCCCGGCCGGACTGACCGCGGCCGATCTGGACCCTCAGAGCCTGCTGGCCGGCGATTCGGTGTCGGGCCGGGTCGGGGACCTGGCGTTCGCCGCCGTGCCGGTCGCGCTGTCCCCGGCCGAGCGCACGCGCCTCAAGCTGGCCGGTCAGATCGCCATCCTGTTGACCCGGGAGGTGGGTGGTGTCGGACCGAGCTGGGTCTACTTCTTGATCTCGGGGGCGGCTGCCCTCCTCATCGCAGCGTTGATCGCCTGGCAGTTGAGCCGCCGAATGTCGAGACCCATGGTCGAGGCGATGGAGGCCACGGCCCGTATCGCCTCGGGGGATCTCCGCAGCAGGGTGCCGCAACACGACAACGACTACGCCGAGTCGATATCGCTGGCCCGCTCCATCAACGAGATGGCCCAGAGCCTCGAGGACGGGCGGAGTCGGGAGCGGCATCTCTTGCTCTCGGTCTCGCACGACCTACGGACCCCGTTGACGTCGATACGCGGCTTTGCCGAGGCCATCTCCGATGGCGCCATTGAGGACACCGCCCAGGCGGCGGAGGTGATCGTCGCCGAGTCCCGCCGCCTGGAGCGGTTGGTGGGGGACCTGCTCGAACTGACCAAGCTCGAGTCGGGCCAGATGTCCATCACCTTCAGGCCGACCGACATCGCCGAAGTGGTGAGCATCACGGCGGAGGGCTTCCGTCCTCTGGCCGAGAGCAACGAGCTGCAGCTCGTTGTGCGGGTTCCGGCCGCGGGCGGCGCCACGGTGATGATCGACCCTGACCGCCTGGCGCAGATACTGGCCAACCTCGTGGAGAACGCCCTCACCTTCGCCCGCACGGCGGTCACGGTGTCACTCTCGTCGACCGGTCCTGAGGGTACCGGCCTGCAGGTCGTCACGGTGGAGGACGACGGACCGGGGATCACCGCCGGCGATCTCACGCGCGTGTTCGAGCGGTTCTACCAAGCCGATCACGGTCCGAATCGGCATTTCGGTTCGGGAATCGGGTTGGCCATCGTGGCCGAGCTGGCTTCGGCCATGGGGGCGTCGGTGAGAGCCGAATCGCCGATTCACGCCGGGAGTGGTTCACGATTCGAGGTGACGTTGGGTCGCACGGACAATGGGCACCAGGTCCAGGGCGCGCTGTCGTCCCGAGGGATTGAGGACCGGCATGGCGTGACGGCGGTGTGACCACCGGCCTACTGGGTCGGCGTGACCGCTGGGATCGCCCCGACTAAAGGGACTCGCTCCCGTCGCCGTCCCGCCCACCGGGATCCCGTGACGACGCGGCGACGGCCGCGGTCGAGGCCGACTCCCTCCGGTACGTGAGCGTGATGGCGATGGACCGGCCGAACGACTCCACCACGGCCAACGCCAGCAGGGCGGTCAGGACGAGCGTGAATGGCCCCGAATGCACTCGATCGATGGCGTCCTCCGACAGTTTCAACACGAAAAGGAGCCCGAGAAGCAGGTATTCGGCCGTGCTCCGGGTGAGGATCACGCTGCGGGACTGCGGAAGCGCCCGGACGAACATCACGCGGGCACGGAGCACGCCGATCGCGACGCCGACGGCGGCGCCCAGCAGAGCCATTCCGACGTAGGAGACGCCCTTGGCCAACTCGTGCCATAGCAGCGGTCCGACCAGTGCAACCGCGATGAGAGGATCGAGCAATTCAAGAGCCAGGGGTCGGATCCGCTGCCGCGGCTCGAGGTCCTTGGCGGCGGGATGGAGGCGACCCTTCCGCACGAGGAGCGCTGCGGCCACGATGAGGACGAAGATGAGAGCCGACTGCCCGCCGTTGGTTGATTGCATCGTGTCGCCCTCTCAGCCACTCCCAGGTTACCGTGCAGCGATCGGCGGCGCGCATCACGGTGCCCGGCAGTGATCGTGGGGGATCCCTCGGCGGGCAATTCTCTCAGCGGGCTGACGGGAGGTGCACAACCAGTACGAAAATCCACGGCCGATGCTGTCGCATGACTCCTCAACGGACCATCGACATTGCGACGCCGCGCCACGCGCCCACGGCTGGCCTCGACGGGCTCGATTCATTCGACCTTCCGTCTACGCCGCATCCGGCCGAGGAAGGCGCTCTCGACACCGGCACGACTCGGCGATCGCGTGTGGCACTTCTCGCGTTGTTGGTCACCACCGCGGCGGCGTATCTGTACAACCTGGCTGCATCGGGGTACGGAAACAGCTTCTATGCCGCTGCGGTCGAGGCCGGCTCCAAGAGTTGGAAGGCCATGTTCTTCGGATCACTCGACGCGTCCAACTTCATCACGGTCGACAAGCCCCCCGCATCTCTGTGGATCATGGATCTGTCGGCTCGTCTATTCGGGTTCAACACCTGGAGCGTCATGGTGCCCGGTGTGCTGGAGGGCGTTGCCGCCGTGGCCCTTCTCTACGGGGCCGTCCGGAGGGTGACCAATCACACCGTGGGCCTCATGGCCGGTGGCGTGCTGGCGGCCACACCGGTGGCCGCGCTCATGTTCCGCTTCGACAACCCCGACGCCCTCCTCGTCCTTCTCCTCGTCGCGGCGGCGTACTGCATGACGAGAGCGATCGAGAAGGCGGGAACACGATGGCTGGTCGCGGTCGGGGCGCTGTTGGGGTTCGCCTTCCTGACCAAAATGATGCAAGCCTTCACGGTCGTCCCCGCCTTCTCCCTGGCGTACCTCATCGCTGCGCCCACGACCCTGCGACGGCGAGTAGGGCAGCTGCTGGCCGCCTTGGCCGCCTTGGTGGTCGCCGGTGGGTGGTGGGTGGCCATCGTCGCCCTGACTCCGGCGGCGGACCGCCCCTTCATTGACGGGTCACCGGACAACAGCATCGTGAACCTGATCTTCGACTACAACGGCTTCGGTCGCCTCACGGGTTCGGGAACCGGTGGCGGTTCGAACTTCTCCGGGACGGCGGGGATCTTCCGTCTCTTCAACGACCTCATGGGGGGACAGGCCTCCTGGCTGCTGCCGGCGGCGCTCATCGCCGTGGCGACCGTTCTGGTGGCGCGGCGCCATGCCCCGCGCACCGATCGGGTTAGGGCGGCCGCCGTCATCTGGGGCGGTTGGCTCTTGGTCACCGGAGCGGTGTTCAGCTATGGCGAGGGCGTCATCCACACGTACTACACCGTGGCTCTGGCTCCGGCCATCGCCGCTCTGGTCGCCATAGGGGCCTACGAGCTGTGGAGGGAGCGTGATCGGCTCTGGGCCCGTGCCGTCACGGCGCTCTCGATCGCCGTGACGGCGGGCTGGGCCTGGGTGCTGCTCGACCGCACTCCTTCGTGGAACCCGCCCCTGCGCTGGATCGTCCTCGGCGCCGCCCTCCTCGCCTGTGGCGCCCTGGCCCCCCCGGTCTGGCGTCGGAGCGGGGGTGGCGGGCGCTGGGTCGGGCTCGGTGCCACGGCGGTGATCGCCGTCGCATGCCTGACGGGCCCGGTGGCCTATGCGGCCGACACCATCGTCACCGCCCACACCGGCAGCATCCCCTCCGCCGGGCCGACCTCCGCCCTGGGCCAGGGGGGCGGAGCCGGACTTCCGCTCGGGGGGACGACGGGAGGCGGATCCCTGCCCTCTGCCGGGGCGGGGCGACCTTCTGGGTCGGGCCACGGTACGCCACCGAGCTCGGCCGGAGCGGCCGGCGGGAGCGGCGCGGCCGGCAACGCGGCACGTGGCATCGGATCGTCGGGCGCACGCCCGTCGGGTACCGGATCGTCGGGTACCGGATCGTCGGGTACCGGATCGTCGGGTACCGGATCGTCGGGTACTGGCGCCACTACGACAGAGGGCGCGGCCAGCGGGCCGGGCAACGGTTTCGGCGGCGGTGGATCGATCCCGAGTGGAGGCGGCGGCGCCCTCACCACGAGTTCCGCCTTGGTCAAGGCGCTCGAAGCCGACGCCTCGACGTACAAGTGGGTGGCGGCGGTCGAGGGCTCTCAGAGTGCGGCCAGCCTCGAGCTGGCGACCTCGGGCGACGCCGTCATGGCCATCGGCGGATTCAACGATGAAGGTGGCCGTCTCTCGCTGGCTGGCTTCGAGGCCTACGTTGCCCGGGGCGAGATCCACTACTACATCGGTGGCTCCTCCGGTGGGGGCGGGGACAGCCCCGACTCGGTCATCTCCGCTTGGGTGAAGGCGCACTTCAAGGCCGAGACCATCGGTGGGCAGACCGTCTACGACCTCACGTCGCGGACATCGGACTGACGCGCTTGGCTGACCGGCTCAACGTCCTGTCCAGACCGGTGGCCGCTTCTCGAAGAAGGCGCGAATGCCCTCGCTCCCGTCGTGAGTGCCCTGCAAAGAGCCCATCGCCTGCATGGTCGCCGTCCAGCCCGCCTCCTCGTCCCCGCCGACGAGGCCGTTCACGGCGGCCAGGCAAGCCTGCACGGAAAGCGGCGAGCTGGCGCAGATCCGCTCCGCCAGCTGCACCGCCCGGCCCACCGCCTCGCCGGGTTCGGTGAGGACGTTGACGAAACCGGCGGCGTGCGCCCGGGCGGCATCGATCGGCTCACCGGTCAGGATCATCTCCCGCGCCAGGTTGAGGGGTAGGGCATGGGGTGCGCGGAACAGCCCCCCGCAGGTCGGGATCACCCCGATGCGGACCTCTGGGAGGCCGAAGCGCGCCGAGGTCGACGCGACCACCAGGTCGCAGGAGAGGACGATCTCGAATCCGCCGCCCAGCGCCGCCCCTTCGACCGCCGCGATGAGCGGCTTGCGGCGCTGGCGCCGGATCACGCCGTACTCACCGCCACGCTCGGTGTGGTAGTCGCCGCCGGAGGTCAGGTCGCTGCCGGCGCTGAACACGGTCGGGGTTCCGGTGAGCACGCCGGCCCACAGATCGGAGTCGTCGTCCAGGGTATTGAGCGCCTCGTCAATCGCGTCGGCGAGCGCACGATTGACGGCGTTGCGCTTCTGCTCCCGCTGCATGGAGACGATCAGGACGTGGCCCTCACGCCGGGCGGACACGAGCCCGGCCACCTCCGCCGCCTCGTGCCGGTTCATTTCGGTTGTCACGGACCGTCTCCTTCCGTCCACGTGCTGCCGTCGGTCGTCTGTCGGGTGACCTTACGGCGCTAACGCTGGCCTGGCCGTTTCAGGAGGCCAGGCGGCGGCACCGCTGGCCTCGCGGCACGGGCGATGACCCCACCCCGGCCACGGCGGGCGCTCAGGTGGACGCGTCGGTGAACAGGGTCCCCTTGGCGTCGAGCAGGTGGTGGTGGGCCTCGTGGACCGAGTTGCGGGCCAGGCCGGCGACGGTGAAGGTGTAGACCCCGTACTGTCCCCGGTCGTTGATGACGATGCGCGACCACTGCGAGTTCTCGGTGCCCTCGACGATCTCGGCCAGCCGGGTGGCCCGGGCCTCTATGTCGGCGGCCAGGTCCTCTACCTCAAGGCGGTTGTAGGCCTCCCAGACCTCTTGGGGGGGGTTGAAGATGGGCACGGTGGGGTTGTCCTGCTCTTTGGCCAGCACCATGCGCTCGCCGTAGACCATGAGGATGTCGCGCACGTGCGCCCCGTACTGCAGTGGGGAGTTGACCCCGGGCTCGGGGATGGCCCGCAGGTACCCCTCGTCGGCCCCCTCCAAGAACTCGCGCCAGCCCGCCGCCAGCTCCACCGCCAGCCCGCCCAGCTCCTCGGGGGGGATCGAGGACGGATCGAAGCCGCACTGGGGGCAGGGCTCGTACTGGATCCGGGGCCACTGCCAGCCCTCGCCGCGCGACGCCCGCAGCACCTCGAGGGCGTCGGGCTCGCTCGCGCGCCCGGGCCCGCTTGGCGGTGGCATCTGGGCGTTGGGCATCGGGTGCAGCCTAGGTCCGGGCGCCGGCCCGGACAATGGCCGCCCGCTCCTGACCGACCGCTTCACCTCCGTTCGGCACCGGGGATGCCGCGGACTACCCCACCGACATCGCTGTTCCGAATCCGACGTGTATGAACCGTGCCGCCGTGTTCTTCCGTTTGATGTTGACCGTTCCCGCCAACCTGCTACCGCAGGTATCCTTCGTCACCACACTCGCTTCAGTGCGTACCTCTTGCTCCTCGTCCCCATCTATCCGGGGGGACTGTTCGGGGATCTCGTGTCTATCGTCGCGGGGCCACCCGCCGACAACGCTGCCGGCACACTGCCCGGCGACCGGGATGCTTCTTCGCGAGCATCCCGGTCAACCTGCCTGAGGACTGTTCCTGGGCAATGGTGCCCGGCGTTTCCTCTTGCTGGTCATCGTCTTCGGTGTTCTTGTCTACATCGGTTCGGTGGCGCTACAGGTCGTGCTCGCGGAGCGCGGGACCCTGGTACAGGCAACATGGCCGCCGACTCGAACCAACTTGTGACCGCGTCGAATAAATGTGACACGGTGTCGTGTCAAGAGGCCGTCGAGAGGGTGTTCGCTCAACAGCTGCGTCCTTTGCCGGCCGTCTCGGCTTAGGCGAACGCCTCTTGTCACCGGTATCCACCTGGTCAAGAATGGTCCCGTCCGTGAGAGAGGGAGTGCTATGTCCGACGACGCGCCAGTCCAGATCGACACCCGCGACATGGTCGCACTGCACGCCACGTTCGGGCGGGCGCTTAGCGACGCCGGAGGCCAAATCGCTTCGGTGAGTGACGGGGACACCGAGCGAGCCCGGCGTCTTGCCGACTACCTGGGCGAGGTCCTCTGGCTCCTTCACGCGCACCATGACGGCGAAGACCAGCTCTTGTACCCCCTGCTGGCAGAGCGAGTGCCCGATAGCCAGGAGACCTTCTCCCGCATGGACGCGCAGCACGTCGCAGTGTCCTCGAGCATCGACACCGCCGGGCAGGCGGCAGCGCAGTTCGGGTCCTCGGCGGGTCTGATCGATGGCCAGACCGCCGCCGGTGCCTGCGCAGCACTTCTCGCGGTGATGACCGAACACGTGACCGACGAAGAGGAGGCGGTGCTACCCATCGCGGCGCGCGTCATCTCACCGCCCGAGTGGGGGGCCCTACCGGCCCACGCCCTGTTGCGCTACACGGGCGACCGGGTGTGGCTGCCCTTCGGGCTCGCCTTCGAAGGAATGCCGGGCGACATCCAAGAGAGCATGCTGGAGCGACTTCCACCGCCGGTGTCGGCGATGTGGCTGGGCGGCGGCTCTGACGCCTTCGCCAACGAGATGGCCATCATCCGCGGAGGGACGGCCTGAACACGGGACGGAAGGTCCACGGGGCGGAACCGAGAGGTCAGAGGATCGGACGATGAGCGAGGGGCGTGGTACGGGCCTGGTGGATCCGATGTTCACCGAGCCATTCGTGGATGTCGACGAGTGGCGCGACGCGCCGGTGCGGCACCGCTATGTCCACGGCGGGTTCGGCGGGACGGACTGTCGGTTCTCGGCCTACCTTCCCGAGGAGGTGCGCTACCAGGGCCGATTCTTCCAGCCGCTGAGCCCCGTGCCCGGGTCGGAGCACAACGCAACCGAAGGCGCCTTCGTCGGCTACGTAGAGTTCGCCATCGCCAGTGGGGGTTATCTCGTCGAGTCGAACCTGGGCAGGTTCCGCCGGGCGCTGCGCGGTGAAGACTCGACCGTCGCCGGTTACCGCGCCAGCGCGGCGGTCGCGACCTACTCACGCATGTTGGCGTCGGAACAGTACGGCGATCACCGTCCGTACGGGTACGTGTTCGGCGGCAGCGGTGGCGCGTACCGCACGCTCGCGTGCATTGAGAACGGGCACGACGTGTGGGACGGCGCGGTGCCGTTCATCCACGCGACCATGATGACCACGCCGAGCGTGTTCTCGGTGCAGGCCCACGCCTTTCGCGTGCTGCACGGCAAGCTTCCCCAGATCGTCGATGCCGTCGAGCCCGGTGGAAGCGGCGACATGTTTGCCGGGTTGAACGAGGAGGAACGCGGCGCGCTGGCCGAGGTGTCCCGGATGGGGTTCCCGCCGCAGGCGTGGTTCGATGCCGAGCGCGTCCGCCTGCAGTACACGACGGTATGGGCCGGGCTCTTCGACCATTTCGCCACCTGGGACCCGACGTACTTCGACGACTTCTGGACGGTGCCCGGCTACCTGGGCGAACACCCGACGGCATCGCTCCTCGCTGCCAAGGTGCAGCACGAGACGAAGATCGTCGAGTTGGTGATGCCTGCGGTGGCGGTCGAGCTGGGCCTTCCGATACCGATGGCCCTGCGTGGCCTGCACGTCGATGACGTCCCCGTGGGCTACCGGCTCGACGACGTGCCCGATGCGGATCTCACGGGCGCGATGTTGCGGTTCACCACCGGCGAGGCGGCGGGTCACCACGTGTGGATCTCGGGCCGGCGCGGTGATCATTTCGCGACCGGGATCGGCCAAGAGGAGTTCGAGCACCTGCGCCGCGTGGCGGTCGGCGACGAGGTACTCGTCGACAACACGGCCTATCTCGCCTTTCAGACCTACCACCGCCACCAGGTGCCGGACAGGGAGTATCCGGAGTGGGGCCAGTTCCGCCTCGCCGGGCGGCCCGTCTATCCGCAACGGCCGGAACTGCTCGGCCCGCGCTTCGTGCGCAACAACGGTGCGGGCCTCTTGAGCGGGCGGTTCGCGGGGAAGATGATCGTCGTCCAGAGCCTTTTCGACGAGGCGGCGTATCCCCAGCAAGCGGACTGGTACCGCCGCCGTGTGGCGTCGGTGCTCGGCGACCGGATCGACGACCACTACCGCATCTGGTTCACCGACCACGCCATGCACCAGGACCCGGCGGTGCTGCCGCGCATTGAAGTGCACCCGCATCGGTCCACTCGCATCGTCAGCTATCGCGGTGTCCTCGAACAGGCATTGCGTGACCTCGCCGCGTGGGTCGAACGAGGTATCGCTCCTCCCCCCAGCACCGCCTACGTCGTCGACGATGGGCAGATCAGGCTTCCCCCGAGGGCATTGGCGCGTCGCGGCATTCAACCCGTCGTCGACCTCACGGCCAACGGTGGGATCCGTGCCGACGTCGTTGTCGGCGAGACGGTCAGGTTTTCGGCGCTGGTCGAGGTTCCGCCGGGAACCGGCACGATCATCGCCGCCGAGTGGGACTTTGAAGGCGGTGGCGAATTCCCGGTCAGCGAACCGTTCACCAATGAGGACATGTCCTACGAATCGATGACCATCGCCCGCGAGTACGCCTTCGCAAAGCCCGGCACGTACTTTCCGGCGCTGCGTGTCACGTCGCAACGTCTGGAGCAGGCCGACAGTCCCTTCGGACGTGTCATGAACCTCGGACGCGCCCGGGTGGTGGTCGGGTAGATCACCGCCCGCGTTCGCCCACCACGCCCCCATCGGGCCACGTTTCGAGCTGCTCGAGCGGCGCTGAGGGCTCAGCGGGGCAGGTCGGTGGCGAGCCCCTCGAGCCCGAGACCATTGCTCAGGGAGCTGCCGTGGAGCAGCTCACGCCACTCACCCGCGAACGCCTCCCTTGTGTAGCGCAACACCCGGCTCGAGTGGACGGCGAGTGAGCGGGCGATCTCGAGCCCCCGAGCGTAGGCGCCCGTCGCCGGAACGACCTCGGCCACCACGCCGAGATCGAGGGCCTCTTGCGCGCTGAGCTCCCTGCCAGTCAGCAGGAAGTGGCGTCCTCGGTTCGGGCCGAGCAGGTGCGGCCAGATCAGGTGAACGCCGTCGGACGGGACCGCGCCGTTGACGAAGTGGGCCTTGTCGGCGAGGACCGCGTGGTCCGCGGCGACCACGATGTCCGACACTGCGACCAGCTCGGCGTGAATGGTGGCCGGCCCGTTTACCACGCCGACGACGGGGACCTCAATATCGACGAGCGACTGGAGGAGGCGCTTCCCCTCGGACCAGATCTGCTCCCACCGGAGGTCGGCGAAGGTCTCGTGGTCGACGGTGTCACAGAAGACATCCCCCGTCCCTGAGAGCAACACGACCCGGTTCTCCCGGTCCGCACCGATCTGGCCGAACAGGATGCCGAGATCCCGGTGGGCGGCTGCGCTCCACGCCAGCGGCCCGCCGTCGGTGTGGAGCCGGACCTCGAGGACGCCGTCCTCGCGGGTTATGCGGACGTTCGGGTACCGGTCGCGGTATTCGTCGAGCGGTGGTTGCACCGGGCACTCCTCGGACGGTCGAGCAGCAAACCTGACGCATGCACGAGGCCTTGTCAAGTGTGACCTGGCTTTACGAGCCGACCTCGCGCGCCACGAGCCGGCGTGTGCCCTTGTCGCGGCGCTCGATACTCGTCAACCATGGGAACCGCGGGGTAGCTTCCGGTTGTGCATGACGGTATGAGAGTGCTCGATGGCGATGGTCATGTCCTCGAACCCTGGTCAGCCTGGAGGTCGGTGCCCGAGCGGTACCGCCCCACCGCTGTCACGGATGCCCACGGACTCGACCACGTGCTCGTGGGGGGCCAGGAGGTGTTCCTCGCCCGGCTCGGGCAGATGGGCCAGCCCGGAACCGATGTAGGGGCCCCGGTCGGACCCGTGCCGATGGAGGAGGCCCGTGCGGGCGCCAGCGACCCCGTGGCGCGCCTCGCCGACATGGACAGCGAGGGCATCGACGCCGTGGTCCTCTACCCGACGATCGGCCTCGGCTTCTGGGCGATACGCGATCCGGAAGCGGCGACCGTGCTGGCTCGCGCCTATAACGACTGGCTCGCGGCCTACTGTGCCGCCGCACCCGACCGGCTGCACGGCGCGGCCATGGTGCCGTTCCAGGACCCCGAGGCCGCGTTGGCCGAGCTCCGACGGGCTCGAGATGAGCTCGGTTTCGTCTCGGCATTTGTGCGCCCGAACCCATGCCTCGGGCGGACGATTGTCGACCACGGCAATGATCGTTTTTGGGAAGAGGCGGAATCGCTCGGGATGGCTGTGGCTGTTCACGAGGGCTTCCAGAATGCGGTACCGCCGCTCGGATCGGACCGCACCCCGACGAACGTCCTCGTTCTCCACGCTTGCTCGCACACGCTCGAGCAGATGCTGGCGTGCGCCCAGCTGATCGGCCTCGGCATTCTCGAGCGCCATCCCGCGCTCCGCTTCGTGTTTCTGGAGGCCGGAGGGGGCTGGGCACCCTACTGGCTGGAGCGTCTCGACCACCAGGTGCCGTCCTACCACCGCTATGCACCGCCGATGTCGCTCCTACCGAGCGAGTACTTCGCCCGCCAGTGCTGGGTGAGCTTCGAGGTCGACGAGCCCACCCTGCCGGCGCTCGCACCGTTCATCGGCGCGTCGCGGATCGTGTGGGGATCCGACTACCCCCACGCCGACTCTACGTTCCCCGGTGCCACCGCCGAGCTTTTCGGGACCATCGCCAGCCTCGACCTCGACGTCCAGCGTCGGATCCTGGGCATGAATGCGGCCGAGCTCTACGGGCTCAACGTGGTTGGCGGGACCGATCGGGCACCAGGCACGCCGTAACCGCACAAAGGTGAACGACAAATGGGCCACCGTTGGGCAGGTTTGTCTCTTATCTCGAACAAAGTACCTGTCAGGAGCGCTAGTGACGGCGAGTCGCCCGGGAGAGAGGACCCTTCCACCCGAGCCTCTTCAATGACACCGAGCATCGCCGAGTGCGCCGACGCGCCACTCCCGATCGGGCGCGCCCCTCTTTCGATTGCCTGTGTCATCAAATCCCGGCACGGGGCGCCACGTGGTCGGGGCACCGCTCAGCGAGGTCATGGAGGTTCGCCGAGCCGCACGACGGCGGAAGAGATGCGCTCCGGATCGGCATACGGCGCATCCCATCCATCGCCGAATTCCACTGCCCGGCGCATTGCCTTCGGGCCGATGCCGCCAACCCAGATCGGCGGATGTGGACGTTGGACGGTTGTGGGAAGGACGGTCATCCCGTTGGCCTCTCCGTGCTCGAATTCCTGCAAGAGATAGCTCAGAGCCCTGTCCGTTGCGCTGGCCCGGTGCGAGAAGTTCGACGCCCACGGCGGCGAATTCCTCGGGTAGCCAGCCGGCACCGATTCCAAGGACGACTCGACCCCCCGAGAGGGCGTCGATCGTCGCCACGAGCTTGGCTGTCACCAGGGCCGGCCGGTAGGGCAGTACGACCACACCGAATCCGAGACGAACGCGGTCGGTCCGTGCGGCGAGGGTGGCATGAACCGCGAACGGGTCGAGCATGGAGGAGTGGGGATCGAGGGTCCCTCCTGGTCCATAGGGGTAAGGGGTGCTCGCAACGAGCGGTAGCGCGACGTGGTCCCCAACCCAGACCGAGTGGAATCCGAGGCGCTCGGCTTCCGTGGCGATACGGCAGCAGAGCTGGGCATGGGCCGTCGGCTCAATCGACCCGTCCATTGCAAAGCCGAGATTCCCGATGGCGACGCCCAATTTCATATTTCGGCCACCTCGTGGAACACCGGTGGTTCGGCGAGGATGGCATCGAAGTCGGGTCGTCGTTGACCGTGCCGACCGAGGTGGTGTTCCTTCGCCTCTCTGTCGGCAAACACCTCGTGCACCCAAAAGATCGTTGGTTCGTTGACGTCCTGGTAGTAGTGGTAGCTGAGTGTCCCGGCTTCGTTGTCGCGTACGTCGGCCTGCATGTCGCGAAACACGCTGAGCGAGCGCGCTACGGCTTCAGGGTGGACCACCATGCGGGTGATCAGGACTTCGGGCATGCTTCCCGACTCCTCTCATGAGGTTGAACTCCAACGCGCTTCGATCGGCGGCTCGCAAGGCATACGGATCTCTCACCGCTCCGACGTAGCTGTATTTCTAGTAGCTGTATCTCTATACGATACAAAGACATCATTTAGGTCCGTGGCCGCTTGCGCAACGAGGCGACCGAAGTGCTCGTGCAGATCCGGGGTGAGGCGCTCCGTGGGGCCGGACAGCACGATGGCAGCAACCGCACGTCCCTGGTCCATGATGACGGCGGCGAAGTTGGTGGAGCCCGCCACGATCTCCTCATCGTTGACGGCCCAGCCGCGCGAGCGGACCCGAGTCAGTTCAGCGCGCTCGGAGGCCATCGGTGCCCGACCAAGTAGCTCAATCTGCTCGCCCTCTGTACTGGCAGCGAGCAGGGCGGTACCCGACGCTGAAGATGGACTCACCGGTGCGCGAGCGCAGCGCGTCGAGTCGGACCCGGGCACGCTGGCGAAGTCCTGAATGGCCTTGCGCGAGGTGCGCCAGCACGTAGATCCGTGCGGTGGTCTCCCACTTGGTCGGTTCCCCTGGTGCGGCCTGAATCCAACCCTCGTCGGCGAGGGTCATGATGGCGCGCTGCTGCGCGCTCTTGTCGGCATCGAGAAGCCGTGCCAGCGCGCCAACACCAATCGGCTGATGCTCCGCGATCGCCTCAAACGTTGCCAGCAGCTTGGCCGCACTCTTGATCCTCTTGACGGCCATCCACTTCCCCTCGGACCAAGTCGCCGGTGAGTCCGTATCACACCGTAATACGCCGGAACGGACGCTTAGACGGGGTTTTTCTCCCGCTTATCGTGTCACAGAACGAGTAATATGTATCGAGTGGTGATATAGCCCCTCGTCCCACAAGGAGGTGCGAGATGAGCCCAGAGCGTTCCCGCCCGTATCCCGGGGTTCCGGTCATTGACGCCGATGGACACGTACTGGAGCCTCGCGACCTGTGGGCCAAGAATCTGCCAGCCAGGTACCGGGACCAGGCCATCGGGATCAAGTGGAACGAAGAGACCCAGTTGGAAGACGAATGGGCGGGCGGCGTCAACATCATGCCCGGACTTGGCACGACCAACGGGTGGGCCCGCCTCCCGCGTTCCGTCCGAGACGACCCGAGGGGACTGCGCTGGGAAGATCTCACCGCCGCCGGCCGCAATGCCAAGGATCGGGTGATGGAGCTCAACCGGGAGGGGATAGATGCTGCCGTCCTCTATCCCTCCTTGGGTCTCGTCCTCGGAGGCCTCACGGATCCTGGCCACGCCGTTGCCGCATGCAGGATCTACAACGACTGGTTGGCGGAGTATGTCGCTGTAGCACCTGAGCGGCTTGTCGGGATCGGAGCGATTCCCATGCAAGATCCCACTGCCGCGGTGCAAGAGGCGCAGCGTGCGGTCAGTGAACTCGGCTTCCACGGGCTGTTCGTGCGTCCAAATCCCGTCAACGACCTGTGGCCCCATCATTCCGTGTACGACCCGCTCTGGGGGGCCGTTGCTGATCTCGGCGTCCCCGTTGGACTACACCCTGCGGGATTCCCCGACACCTTCGGTGCCGCACAGCTCTACGGGGCGCAGTGGAAAGGCATCACGCCGATGGGCAAGGTGATCAATTTCATGATCGATACCGTCACCTGCTTTACGATGATGATGTCGGCCGGAATTTTCGACCGGAATCCCACCCTCAAGGTCATCGTCTTGGAATCGGGCGTCGGTTGGGTGCAGTGGTGGGCGGAGAAGATGGACCACTGGTACAAGGCGCGACTAGCCGGACCGTCGCTCGAGCTGTTGCCGAGCGAATACGTCGAACGTCAGGTGTGGTTCTCTGGCGATCCCGACGAAAGCAGCTTCGAGTCAGTTTCCAAGGTCATTCCCCCTAATCGACTGTTGTGGGCTTCGGACTTTCCCCACCTCGACATCCTGTGGGACGAACCGTCCGTTACCGAGGAACTCTACGAGCGGCTTGCATCGATGGAGAGCCAGGTGTCCCAACAGATCCTGGGGCTGAACGCCCAGGATGTCTACAACGTGAGCATCGCGGCCGGGGGATGAAGCGTAGGTCCCCTATCTCTGCCACCTCTGTGGCCCAGGCTGCGTCGTGAGTCAGTGCTCCCGGTTACCCGTCGGCTACCTATTGGGCGATACGCGCTGGCCGGCGCTGCGCTTGCCCGTGAAGCGGTTGGCCTTCCTCGACAACTGGGGCAACCCACTCGACCTTGGCCATGCTTCCCAATTCGGCAGAAATTGGCGAGTCAGTTAGGGATGCTTGTTAGGACATATTGCAAGACCACCGGCTACGCCGTTCGTCGCCGAGCGGGAACCACGCTCGGCCTGCTCGCCAGATGCGACCACTCGCGCAAGGCTTGCTTGGACCCTTCGTCGTCCGTGCCCTCTGGGAGATGGCTGACGCGGGTCCGCTGGCGATATGACATCGGCGTTTCGCCGGTGAAACGCCGGAAGGCGCGGTTGAACGAGCTCACACTGCCGAATCCGACGGTGAGCGCAATGCTCAGGACGCTCTGGCCCTGCTCGGCGAGGAGGGCCATCGCCTTCAACAGCTGGCTCTCTTGCAGGTACCGGCTCCAGGGGATGCCGGCAGCGGCGGCGAACGCGCGTCGCAGCGAGCGCTCCGATGCTCCGACCGCTGCGCACACCTCGCCCAGGCTCACGTCAGCGAGGTGCTCGTTCGTGAAATCCATGGCCGCGGCCACGAGGGGATCGCTGGTCGTCGGCAGACAGAGCGGCGTCTCGTGGTCGAACCATTCGATGACGAGGTGGCCGAGCACGTCGAAGAAGGAGTCGGCCAGCGGGTCCGATAACGTCCGGCTGAACGGCCAGCGATGTGCGTAGCGAATCATCTCGCGGACGACCGGTGCCGCCGCCAGGACGCGAACGCGGTCTCCGGCGGGCAAGCCCATGGCCGGATCGAACACGACGGTCATGACATTGGCGCGGGTGAGGGTGGTGCAGTGCTCGATGCCGGCAGGAATCCACATGGCCTGCTGCGGCGGCAGCAGGTAGCGCGCCGTGTCCGTCTCCACCTCGGCCACACCTTCCAAGGCGTACACCAGCTGGTGCAGATCGTGCGAGTGCCAGCCGGTCACGACTTCGTCCCCCAAGTTCATCGAGTACGTGCCGGCGCGCGACAGCGACCCAGCGATGCCTTTGTGCCGACTGCCTGCTCCTTCGGCGAGCGGGTCGGCCATCCGGTGCGGGACGGACATGGACGTGACGATAGACCACGAGTCGCAACGGCAGTCGAGATGCCGCCATCACGGCAGTGAGGCGAGTGGCCGCCGCGGTCAATGAATTGGCCGCGTGGGCCGAGCGTCCCGAGGCCGCCGTTCGCTATGGTGCTCGTAGTGGGAGAGACTTCGAGGGACGAGAGCGGGGGAAGCTATTGCTCGCACAGAAGAGCACAGTGATCACCGGCGCCGGGTCGGGCGTTGGCCGGGCATCGGCACTGCGGTTTTCCGAGGAGGGGGCGCTCCTGGTGTGCGCCGACATCCGGCTCGATTGGGCGAAGGAGACGGTGCTCCAGATAGAGGGTGCCGGCGGTGTGGCGATCCCACAGGGCGACGAAGGGAGCGGTGCACCAGTGGACCCGCGCCGTTGCGATGGAGGGCGCCCCCTTCGGTATTCGGACGAATGCGATCTGCCCAACCGGATCCCGTTCACCAATTTCACGACGGCCGGCGGGACGGTGATCCCGGACGATGCTCTGGAGCAGTACGCGGCGCGAGTTGAGTCGATCAATCCGTTGGGGAGGCCGATCTCGGCGAGCGAGTGTGCCGAGGCCGCGCTGTTCGTGGTGTCAGATCGGGCGGCCAACGTCACAGGTGTGTGCCTGCCGATGGACGGCGGGTACGTGGCGCGATGAGCCTGCGGGACCTCGCGTCGCTGGACCGAGCGGCGCTGCGCAAGGTGTTCGATCTTCGGAACGAGCACAACGCCTGGTCGGTGGGCACCTTCGACGAGGATCCCTACCCGAGGTGGCACGAGCTACGCCAGCAGGCGCCGGTGCATGCCGGAACCTTGCACGAGCTGACCGGGCACCACGGTCCGATGAACTTCCAAGGTCTGCCCTTCGAGGATCGGCCGCACTTCAGTGCGTTCACGTTCGCGGCGTGCGACGAGGCGTTGCGCAACGGAGAGCTGTTCGCCTCCTCGCCGGTGGCGGTCGATCTCGACGGCGGGAAGATCGATCCGCTGAACAGCATGTTGACGATGGGCGGTGCCGAGCATCGCCGCTACCGGGCGCTGGTCCAACCCTCGTTCGTGCCGGCGCGCATGAACTGGTGGATCACGAACTGGGTCGAGGGCACCGTCCACGCCTTGATCAACTGGTTCGTCGACGACGGCTGCGCCGACCTCACCGTCGACTTCTGCGCGGCGCTGCCCGTGCTGGTCATCACGGGCAGCTTCGGCGTGGAGGTCGAGCAGGCCATCGCCATCCGGGAGGCGTTGAACGACCCGCCCAACCTCGTTCCATTGCTGGCGCCGATCATCGCGGCGCGGCGCGAGGTGCGGCGGGACGATCTCCTGAGTGTGCTAGTCGGCGCCGAGGTTGCCGACGAGGACGGAACGCGCCATCGGCTCTCCGATGGGGAGATCTTCTCGTTCGCCGTGCTACTGCTGCTTGCGGGCTCGGGCACGACCTGGCGGCAGATGGGGATGGCGTTGATGGCTCTGTTGCAGCGCTCCGACCAGCTCGAGGCGGTGCGTGAGGACCGCCGGCTGTTGCGCAACGCGATCGACGAGTCGGTCCGGTGGACGCCGACCAATCCGATGTTCTCCCGGTTCCTGACCGCCGACGTCGACTTCCACGGCACGCACCTCCCCAAGGGTGCCGTGCTGCACCTCGGGCTCGGTGCGGGCAGCCGCGACCCCGAGCGCTGGGAACGACCCGATGAGTTCGACATCACGCGTCCGTCAAGGCCATCCCTCGGCTTCGGCGGCGGACCTCACGTGTGCGTCGGCATGCACGTCGCCCGAGCCCAGATGCAGGTCGGTATCGGAGCGCTGCTTGACCGCCTGCCGAACCTCCGGCTCGACCCCGACACCGAGCCACCTCGCATCATCGGCATGTACCACCGCGGTACAACCGCGCTCCCGGTGCGATTCGGATGAGAGGAGGTCTTTCGTGAGCGAGCCCGACTACCAGCAGCCCGACTTGTCCCTTACCGGCGAGGACCATATCCGGCGCTACCGAGAGACCAACGGCGACGTCGGATACCTCTGGAACGGCGCGCCTGCGTTGCTGCTCACCACGATCGGCCGCAAGACGGGTGAACCCCGGACCTCAGCGCTCATCTTCGGGCGCGACGGCGACGACTACCTCGTCGTCGCGTCCATTGGAGGCGCACCCCGCCACCCGTGGTGGTACTTCAATCTCCTCGCCAATCCGGGAGCGGAGATCCAGGTCCGCGACCAACACCTTCGCGTCACTGCCCGCACCGCCAGTGACGACGAGAAACCGCGTCTCTGGACGATCATGACCGACATTTGGCCCAACTACGACATCTACCAAGGACGGACGGACCGGATCATTCCCGTGGTCGTGCTCACGCCGGCTGCGTAGGGGGGCACGTTGCGCTTCGTACTCGTCCACGGAGGGTTCCACGGGGCGTGGTGCTGGGACCGCCTCGTCCCCGAGCTCGAGCGGCGCGGCCACACCGCTCTCGCGGTCGATCTCCCTGGCCACGGTCCGAGAGTCGACGAGGAAGCGACCCTCGCCGGCTACCGCGATGCCGTGGTCGAAGTCATGGAGCCGGGCGACGTGCTCGTCGGTCACTCTATGGGCGGCTTCGTCACCAGCATTGCCGCCGACGCCGTTCTCGAACGGGTGCGACACGTCGTGTATCTGGCCGCGGGGCTACCGCTCGAAGGACAGCCAATGTACGCTGCGGGCGCTGGCAGGCTTTCCAGCCAAGACGACATCATTGAGCTAGTCGACGACGGTCGTAGGATTATGTTCCGAACCGACGAGGCCGCAACCGCGTTCTTCTACCACGACTGCTCGCCCGAGATCGCTGCGTGGGCCTGCAGCAGGTTGACCCCGCAGCCGCTCGGACCGATGCTCGAGCCCATCTCGGTACCGAGGCTCTGGGAGACCGATCTGCCTCGGAGCCTCATCCTCTGTCGCGAGGACCGAGCTGGTGGCGACGCCGAGGCAGCCGCAGGAACGGTGGCCCGGCTCGGCGTCGAGCCCCTCTGGATGGACACCTCCCATTCGCCGTTCCTTAGCCGACCAGCTGTGTGCGCGGAGGTGATCATCGAAGCGACGACACGCCCGCCGATTCGAGCGCGCATGCTGGCGGCAGACGAGCGTTGAGGTGGAGCGCCGGATCCGGATCACGGCCGCCTCCGCACGTCGTTATGCCTGCGGAAATCGGGCAGTAGGAACATGATGTTGAACATGCCGGTACGGTTGCTGCACTGCGGCATGGACTCAATCTTAGGTGTCGAGGTTGAGTATCTGCGCAATCTCGCCAGAGTAAGCGACGACTCCGTCGAGTACGTAGGCTTCATGGTTCGCCGCCACCTGTGCTTCGTCGTATTCGTAACTGACCATGAGGCCCGCGGATTGACGCATTCCCTGAGCGGATGGGTCAGCCATCCAGTTGATCCGAAGCACCCTGGCGCCGTTGCGCAAATGAAACCGGGCGACGGGATCAACGGTTTGACGTCCCCGTTTAGCGGTTATCAGATAGAACGCACATAGCCGCTCGAGGACCGGGCGGAGCTGCGCAACGATGTCGGGCTGATGCGGCCAGTCGGGGTTGCCCAGGGAGGCAAGCTCCGTAACGTCCGCTGGCGGAAGGCGGTGTCGGTGACGGACCGACTGGTCGAGCCAGGCCCGAAACCCGGGAATCGGTGACAAGGTGACGAAGTGTCGAAGTTCTGGGAGCTCGTGAGCCAGATCGCCGGCGACCTGTTTGATGAGGAAATCGCCCAAGGGGATTCCCGTGAGGCCAAGCTGACAGTTGCTGATGGAATAGAAGGTCGCCGTATCAACCGGTCCTAGAGGACTGTCGCCTAAGGACGGTGCGTGTAACACTTCGCCAATGGTGGTCACCATTCCTTCGGTGAGCGCCACTTCAACAAAGATCAATGGCTCGTGGGCCATGGCAGGATGAAAAAATCCGTAGCAACGGCGGTCCGATTCCAACCGCCGGCGGAGATCCTCCCAACCGGCAATCTCGTGTACCGCCTCGTAGGCGATGATCTTCTCGAGGATTCGAGCGGGCGAATCCCACTGGATTCGGTGCAATTCGATGAGCCCCCGCCCGAACCATGACGACAGTACGTGATGGAGGTCACGCTCTACGGGTATCAGTTCGGGGTGGGCTACAAGGTTGGGAAGGACATCTCCCCGCAGGTCCACAACCGTCTGCGTGCCACGCTCGGCACTGCTGATCGCTTGAAACAAAGCCTGGCGCGGCGCCTCAAGGGCACACGAAAGACGCCACATGGTGTCCTCTGTCGGTGCTGTCTGCCACTCCGCTACGGCCGCCTTCACTGCTGAAACGTCGGGTCCGAGTTCGAACGCGAGGAAGCGCAGGTACTCCAGTCGTGCCGGCGGGTCGAGCGCGCGGTAGCGCCGTACGACCGAGTCGGCCAATGCCCGGGCGGAGGCCTCACTATGCACCGCGAGCAGGGCGAGGCTCGTGGTACGGAGCACCTCGAGCGCCGGCTCGTCCTTCGGATCGTCATCCCCGGTGACCACCCTCGGATGGTACAGGTTTCGAGGATGTTTCGATATGCGCCCCGCGGCTCACTCCACTCGCGCCAGCCCCCTTTTGTCGAAGGGTCTCTCCGGCTGAGGCTGTAGGCAAGGTCCCGGTGTTCGGGGCCACCATGGTCTGTGGTTAGTCAAAGAGGTCGCTAGGCAGCCCTGCAGGCGGCGGTTGGTGAGAATGAGCCTGTCGCCCTGTCGTGCTCCGGCCACTCTGTGGCGTGCCGCGGCCAGCGTCTCGCACCCCACGAGGCCGTCGAGTGGGGACGCCCGTGATCGATTCGGGGATGGAGTGATGGCAAGCCAGACGATCCGAGAGGTTGCCCGAGCGATTGGCAACGGGTATCCGATGAACTGGGATTGGTAGTCTCGGTGCCGTCGGCGTCATCCGATGTCGATTTTGGGACTTTCGCCTCTATCTACGTAGGCCACTCGTTCCTAGGGTGACAACCGGATCGGGGGATGTTGCCAGCGAGGGGCCGAAGACAATGCGCCAGTCAGCGACGTGTGGGCGATGGTCGAGAACGGGCGACGCGAGAAGACGGCTTGGGACCGGCAAGCCCATGACCGTATTGCTGAGCGTCATCGGCATCGTCGTGGTTACCGCCGGTGCTCTCGCCTTCGTCGTGTCGGGACCCTCGGCGCCTCACAAGACAGCGACGTCATCTCCCCGAGATGCTCAGCTCGCCCGTTACCAACAGCTCATACAAGAGACGGCCCAGGAATCGGGAGGCCCGACTCCTCAGCCACCCAATCAGCCGGTTGGTACGGGGTGGTCCGCCCCAAAGCCATCATTACCGAGGTCGATCCCTCCTGAGTGGTCTCCTTTGGTGATCTCCGCCCTTGAGGTCTTCGAACACGAAACGGACAATGACCGGCCTGCGACACTGACATGGGTTCAGTCGCAGAGTCCCGTTCCGGTTGACATGTCACAAGGAACGGTTGAAATAGACTCGCTTACGGGTTTTGTCAGCGACGGGCAGGCGGGGAGCTGGACAATGAGCGCCACATCTCAGCAGCCCTTCAGTGCCGGTGGCTCGGTCATGTTCCGGGGCGGTTGTACCTGGACCAGCAGTGATACCCCACAAGGCGCCGAGGGATCGGCTGGTGAACAAAGCGGTACGTGCCCAGCCGTGCTCGTCACTCTCGTTGGTGATCCGACTAATCCGCACTCGGCGGGTGTCGCGCAATGGACCACCGGGGGAACGAGAGCACCGATGACGAGAACTCCCTAGTTGGGAGGTCTTGTTAGGAGTGGTGACGATTGTCGGTCGTCGGGCGAGGGAATCCCTGCCTGAATCCGTTGGATATGTGTGATCGACGGATACAGACAATGGAAGATCGACTCGGGTGCGCGTGGCCCCCGATCTCCACGTGTCAGAATCCCGTTGTGGTGTCGCCTCTGACCTTTCGATCACTCGTTGTGGGTTCGTTGGTACTCGTCGCCGTGAGCGTTGCCTCTTGCGGCTCCCCATCCCGATCGCTGAAAAGCACAGTGACGACACGGGCAAGGAGCCCGAATACCACGACATCCCCGAGCACAACGACACCCCCGAGCACCACGACGACCAGCACGTCGCCCGGTGAGAAGTTACCTTTCTCGGTCCAATCTGATAGCCAGATGCAAGAAGCCGGCAACGGGGGCCCGTCCTCCTCCATCTTGGTTCCGACCTCGTGCGAACTAAATGGCACGACAGTCACCGCCGTGGGCGGGTACCAAGGCGGCTTCGCACCCTACATCTACGGCCGGTACGGCGACTTCGCCGAGCTCTACGTGTTCACTGCGCCGATGCCCGGCTTTTCTCAAGGGATCATGCTCGGGCTGGGAGGGGTCGGGGAGAACACCGCCGCAATCGGGGGTTACGGCACCTGGCAGGTCACCGCCAACATCAACTCTTCCCTCGGCCAACCTACGAGCTGCCTCATTGCGGCACAGCCGACCCACGACGAGGTATTGGCGCCATAGAGCGAGCCTGAAAAAGTGCTCGAACACCCATGATTGCAGCAATAATCATTTGGGTGGAGGAGGACTACGTCGATCCCGAAGCTATGGCAGTCATAAACCGGCTTTTGCAGGCATGTCCCTCCTTCGTTCTTGGTGATGACGTTGCGGATCTCTCGTGGTGTGCTGCGAGAGACATGGGGCAGCACCTGACCGACCTCATCGATTCTTGACGGCATGCGGAGGCCGCAGCGGCCCTCGCCGAGGTGGAGGCGACGTTTCACGAGTACGCATCGAACTCAACAGCGGTCAACGTGTTGACCGTCGGCCTCGTGGAGGGTGTCAGCCCATATCAAGACGACTTTGCTCCACTCCTGGGAATGGATCATTGCGGTGGTGGAACGGACTAACGCCTACTTGGGCGGACTTCACCCAGACTCGAACCGCTGGATAAGTATCCGACACCGATCGAAGAGACCCGAGCCTCCTGCTGATGGATTACTCCGTTTCGTTCTCGGTGGCTCTACCAAAGCGTTGCTGTGCTGCCCGCTTTGAGATCCCAAGTGCATAGCCGATGGCCGCCCACGAATGCCCACTCTCTCGAGCGACGTTCACCTGCCGGTGCAGTTTGAGGTCGGCCACTCTGCAGTTGCCGCTGGCCTGAATGACGAGGGCGAGGCTCCTGTCCAACGGCTCGAGCCGCATCTCCATACCGTCAACTCTATCTTGACCGTTGCCAGGGGTTCTGTCTCTCAACGAGGATCCATCATTAACGGAACTGATCCTGCTCAATAGCGGTCCTGCGGCGTGCCATTATTGCCTGGTCCGAGACGGCATCTCGAAGCTGGCGATCGGCACGGACCCCTCACACGTAGCTCATCTCCTTTTGTACCGTGGTGAATCGGAGGAGGCCGAGGAGTTATCCCTTTTCCGAGTCGGTTCTCGATTCGATGTTCTGTGTGCGGCGACTCTCTTGATGAACACGGCGGCACCCTTGAATATGTGGATTACTCAGGTGAGATTTCATGTGAGAGTCCTTCCCAGAGCACCCATTCTCGGCACACGGTGATCCGATCCGCCATCATGGCTGCATGGACCGGAGCCGGTCTATCGCCATTAAGGCGCTTCTTGTGAACTCGGATTCATCGCTGGAGACCACCAGCTGAACTGACCGCTCCAGGCAATCTGGCCGTAGTAGGAGATGGTGTCGCTTTGGTCGATGTGATCCCACTGCTCCAAGGGAAAAAGCGGATGCTCGATCTCAACGGCGCTACCACCCCCCACCGGCACGAGCCAGAGTCCGTCGTTGGCGACGTAGAGAAGGTCCTTGCCATTACGTGACCAGGTTGGAACCGATACACCGCTCACGTCGGCGAGTTCCCGTGAGGAGTTGGTGGATGGGTCCCACACGAACAGCTTGTGCGCTCCGTACCAGGCGAGCGATGGCCATCCCGGTGTGAGCCACTGTGGGGACTTCACGTAGGCGAGCATGGTTCCGTTCGGCGACCACTCTGGATCGAGGGTCACTCCCGATCCGGCGGTGCCGGGGGCCGGAAGCGGACCGCAATCAGGAATGGGACAGGTCTCGTTGACCGGGCCGGTCCAGGTCGATGCGCCGGGGAGCGGAGAACAAGAGAGAGAAGCACGCTCACACATCTCGACCTCTTTGCCCTCTCCATACGATCTCCCGGCGGTGCTGGCGACAATGGCCAGCGAGCCACTGGCGTTGGCGGAAATGGCGTCGGTCTCGCCGCCCGAGAGCGTCCTTCCAACGATCCGGGGGGTCGCTCCGGGAGATGCAAGAAGCTCGAGCGGCGTGTTGTCGAAGTTGTGATTCGCTCCATTGGAGTAGACCCAGAAGCCGATGCCCCATTTGGACCACCACCCGGCAA
The DNA here is from genome assembly GCA_963779735.1 of uncultured Acidimicrobiaceae bacterium. Classification (GTDB taxonomy): domain Bacteria; phylum Actinomycetota; class Acidimicrobiia; order Acidimicrobiales; family RAAP-2; genus Bog-473. The sequence goes on along the minus strand of CAVZZJ010000002.1, from coordinate 168,271 downwards.
GGTCGGCGATAGTGTTCTGGCCGCCACAACCGGTGCAGATTCCCGGCAGCGTGGCCGTGCTGGCGATCGAGAACCAAGGAGTTGGTACCTCACCAGAGATTGGGTACGCCGTGACCGCCGCAACGCCGTTGGCGGCCCCGATGGGCCAGGTTGAGACAGCGATGGCTTGCCCACTCGGAGACCAGACCGCGTTTTCGATCTGGAGGGGCGACGTTCCCGACGTGGGCACCGCCACGAGCTGGCGAGCTGACCCGTCCGGTTCGACGAGCTGGACGGCCGTGGCCGTCGGGTACAGGTGAACCACATTACCCGTGCCATAGTTGACTGACGTGTCCGTCGTCACCCCAAGGAGATCGCCGCTCGGGCTCCAGCCGAACAGACTGCCGACCGCTAGTCCACTCACCTCGTGGGCTCCGCTTCCGTTCGCATGGGCGATCCACAACTCGCTCGTAACAAAGTTGTTTCCCGGTCGCCGTGCAAGATAGGCAAGCCACTTCCCGTCCGCCGAGATGGTCGGCGCCATCGGGGTGAATCCCTTGGGGACGTAAACTTCTCGCACTGACCGGTCCGCTCCGTCGAGCACCCATAATGTGTCCTGGGAGATAAAGGCCAAGGTTCCCTGGTGACTGAAACCCTTGGCGTTCACGTATGGATGTGCATTGGCAGTAGCAAGCCGTGCGTGCAACGGCCGTCCGGGACCAGAGTGCGTAACGTCGATGACCAACCCGGCCAAAAGAAGAACCAGAGCGATCCCACCGGCCCACCATGCCCGCCTGATCCTCCGTCTCCGCCGGGCCTGTCGGAAAAGCGCCTGGAGGTCGTTGGGCGCCTCGCACGGTTCACCTGATAGCGGCGGTCGGTCGGTGAATACCTTCACCATGACACGATGCCCCGACGAAACCTTGTCATGGGAGTGTCGTAATCATCTCGATTACGTCCTCCCGCCGGTAACCCTGTCGTCGGGCAAAGTCGACCAGTTCACGCACTTGTTTGAGCACCGCACTCTTCTGCGGGGTGCCGGTTACGGTGATGCCTCGCCCACGCGTGAACTCGAGTAATCCTTCGTCTCGCAGGATGTGCATGGCCCGAAGCACGGTGTTCTTATTGACGCCGAGCACAACGGCAATGTCCTTGACGAGCGGGAGGCGATCTCCCGGACCGGCCTCGCCCTCGGCGATGGCTCGGCGGATTTCGGCCGCCACCTGGTCGTGGAGCAGGACAGGATCTCCCCGGTCGATATTGACAGATATCATGGTCCTAGTGATAATAGTCCTGTGAACTCGCCATCACCAGAGGTCTGATGACGATCACGGAGTCGACCGCCACATTTACCGAAAGTGACACGGCCGAGGCACTCTTTAAAGAGGCACGTCGGAGGCGGCGTCGCCGTCGTCTTTTCGCAGTTGGATCTACTGTCCTGCTTTGCGCCGGAGTCATCTTGTGGTGGAACATCATCGGCGGGAATACGACACCGCCAAGAACAAGTGTCGTAACGGGCAGCCCGTCTAGTCCGTCAACAGGTGGGCCGCTTTCAGTACGGGAGATAGATCATTGGACTCTGAGTATCTATGCGTCGCCCACTGGAGAAGTTCTGATGCCGATTAATGCCTCATATGACCTGACTGATCCGCAGGGGCAGCTCAGAGCATCTGGCTCGGGCGGATTCGGGTTCGCTCTGCATTCCGGTGTTGTTCACGAACTCGGCGGCGGAGGTGGCAACGGACCAGGGCAATGGAGTGTGGGCTACTACCAGATCACTTCGTCCAGCATCACGTCGGTCAGAGTCGTGGACGGGAAAGCCGTTGTGGAGTCGGGGCCTCCGCTGACGGTGAACAAAGTCCGCTTCTCGGTTTTGGCAGTTCAGGGATCAACAAAGAAAGTATTGGTGGAGGGACTCAACCCTGCTGGACAAGTCGTCTCTGCAACTCCGTTCTCCTTTCCGCCTCCACCCAGAGGTCAGGTCCATTTAGGCGGACGAACCGTAGCGATTGGCTATTTGAGTCCGTAGTTTCTGCCGGACCACTGGAAGACCGCAGCCTCCTGGCCGTTGAGCACCTCGGTGTGCTCCGACGTACGCTTATAGGTGTGTCGTTGGCCGTCCGTCAGAACAACCAAAAGCTGGTCGGTCGTTGGGTCGAGAGGCTCCACCTGGCCATCGACAGGGCCACCTCGCAACTCTGCAAACCTGCACTGGTCGCCAGCAAGTGTCATGAGTCCAATGCTCTCATGGACGGGTTCCGAATAAGCGACTGCCCCTATCCGTCGGATGGGTGCGGCTAGGCGGCAGCATGGGGACTGGGGACAGTTCTGGAAGCCGAGGAAGTCCCCGTTCGGTTACTGGCGGTACCCGAGCGGCCCCGGTGCATCAGCAACAATGGCAGTGTGATCACGCTTGACGAGGCTCGCCGGATCGCTGAACGGGAGATGGACGAGCAATGGGCGTCTCACCCACACCAGCCTTGCGGGCCCACCTACCAACGCTCCAGCTTTCTGCCTCGAGTGTGGGTGTTTTGCTCGGATTGCCGACAGTGCCTGGCGAGCAACTCGGCCCACTCGGACCTTTTTGTGACTGTCGACAAGGCCGACGGCCATCTCTGGACCAACGCCGATTGGGCGTCCCTCGCTGACTCAGGGGACCCCTTGTAAGGCACCCTGAAATGCTGATACCGGGCGGGTCCTAAGGGGCCTCCGTACGATGAGTCACTTCAGAATGCTGGTGCCGGTGCGCTCCATCGGCATTCTGATTTGGTCCGCAAAAGGAAGTCCAATGATCCGCGAACCGAATGGGAACAAGTCGCCAGTGAAGAGGGCATTCTCGTCACCGATACCATCAGACTCATGCGCCAGGGCGATGCCATCGAACGCCTCGCAGGGACCGGGCCTTCCGTCCAGTCCGAGGTGGCTGATCGTCTCAGGCGATGCACGACTCGATGCCTCGAAGCAAGATCCATGATGTCTCAGAGGCTTGGTGCATAATCAGGACCACCTCCCAGAGCCGGGAGACACCGCCAGAACAAGCGTCGCGCATATGGCGCCAACAACGTGGCGACCACAGAAATCAAAAGAGAGGTGCGGATATGGGTTGGGATTTCGAGACTGACGCGGAGTTCGAGGAGGATCTCGCGTGGATGCGCGAGTTCATGCGCGAAGAGGTCGAGCCGTTGGGTTTGGTGTATCCCCACGACGTCTATAAGATGCCGCAGAGCGAGGACATCAAGCTGCTGCTGAAACCACTGAAGCAAGCCGTGAAGGATCGTGGCTTATGGGCCGCGCACCTCGGCCCTGACCTGGGAGGCTTGGGCTACGGACAGCTGAAGCTGGCACTCATGAACGAGGTGATGGCCCGCTCGCCGTGGGGGCCACGGGTGTTCGGCGCCCAGGCGCCCGATACCGGTAACGCGGAGATCCTCGCCACGTACGGCACGCCCGAGCAGAAAGCCAAGTACCTCGAGCCGCTCCTTGAGGGTGACATCGTCTCGTGCTTCTCAATGACAGAGCCCCAGGGTGGCGCTGATCCCGGCCAGTTCCAGTGCCGGGCGTTCAAGGACGGTGAGGAGTGGGTCATCGACGGGTGGAAATTCTTCTCCTCCCATGCCCGGTGGGCCACCTTCCTCATCGTGATGGCCGTAACCGACCCCGACAACATGCCCTACCGAGGTGCATCAATGTTCCTGGTCGAGGCCGGTACCCCTGGGCTCAAGATCGAGCGCAATATCGGCCTAGGGGGCGAGCCGGAGGACGAGGGGGCCCATGGACTCGTCCACTACGACAAGGTCCGTATCCCTGCTGCCAATATGCTTGGACCGGAGGGGGAGGGCTTCGCCGTGGCCCAGACCCGTTTGGGCGGCGGGCGGGTTCACCACGCAATGCGGGCTGTGGCCATCTGCCAGAGGGCGCTCGACATGATGTGCGAACGGGCGATCAGCCGCACCACAAAGGGGTCGTTGCTGGCCGACAAGCAGTACGTGCAGGGGTACGTCGCCGACTCGTGGATCGAGCTTCAGCAGTATCGCTTGATGGTTCTGCAGACGGCCTGGAAGATCGACCGCTACAACGACTACCAGCGCGTCCGCGAGGACATCGCGGGCATAAAGGTGGCCTCACAAAAGATCCTTCACGACATTGTCGGACGAGCCATCCAGGTGCACGGCGCCCTAGGTATCTCCAACGAGATGCCGCTGTGGGACATGAACCAGGCGCAGTACAGCACCGGGTTCTCCGACGGGCCGAGCGAGGTGCACAAAGGCACCGTGGCCCGGCGTGTGCTCAAGAAGTACACGCCGGCCCCTGGCTTGTGGCCCACCGAGCACCTCCCCACACGGCGCGAGGAGGCCCGTGCCACGATCGAGAAGAAACTCTCCGAGCTCCGCTCCCAGATCGCGTAGCCACCTCGCAGTGGGATGGGTCCGGTCATTCCGGATCAGATGGACTGGACCTTGAGGAGCGCTCCGACAGCGGGTTCCGCATAGTGAGTCAATGCTGGACTTTTGGTTGGCTGCGGCTGCGGAGGGTGGTCGCCCATCGCCTCAACTCTCCGACGTGGAGAACCCGCGCTTGGTATCGGAGCGTTGGTGGCAAACACTGAGCCGGGCACGGAGGACCTCGTTCGCCTGTCGGAGAAGAGGACATCCTCTGACAGTTCTCAACATGTCAGTCCCGTTCGCCTCGCAGGCTCATCTCATACCCGAGCGCCGGTTCTGCCGATGTCCGTACGAACTTCGCTCAGAGCAGGTTTCCGCTCCGAGTTCGCAAACCTGACTGCCTCCGACCGCTGGGCCGGGGATAGTCCCTTCCGCTCCTGCCAACCCACCGCCGCAGCGGAGGACGAAGCATCTCGCAGGTGAAATGGAGCCGAGGTCTGGGGCCATACCTACTCCTCGGAGTGCTCGCTCCTGGCACAGCACTGCGTGCGGCGCTCGGAGCGTCGCAGGCGCCCCAGAGGTCATTTGCCAGGCTCAGCAGCACCCAGATTTTGCCGTTCAATGGCATCCGGCTGTCACCACCCCCTGTTGGTGCCAAGCTGTCAATCAGCGCCTCTCAGGCTTGGACGGCAGCGGGACACCTTCGGTCGGGGGCGTTCAAGATCGTCCTAGTTGAATGGCACTCGACGGTTGTATTACTCGCCGATCACCAAAGGAGCCTTTTCTCAAGGGACTAATTAGTTTGGGTCTTCGATGAACTCCGGTGATTCAGTACTGAGCGTGAGTCCGCATTAGATCTGTCGACCACGTCGCCCTCCGCATGTTGACCGGGACGTAGCGTGCGAAGGCCAAATCGACTTCGGCCGAATTCTGCCCAACGGAATCCCAACGCTGAGCGGGCCGTAGTCGAGTAACTTGCCTGCAAGTCGCAAACAAACGGACCACATTCCCTGACAATATGGATAGATGACAGCCGACGACGAGTTCGCCCGCCTATCCAAGGCCGCCGAATCCGGTGACACAAGGGCTATGTTCAACCTCGCTGTCCTCCTTAGTGAATCGGGTGATCTCTCGGGCTCTGAAGACTGGTATCAGCGTGCGGCCGAGTTAGGGGACCTCGACGCTATGCACAACCTCGCTTGCGTACTCTGGGAAAAGGAGGAACTTCCCAGTGCGGAAGCCTGGTTTCTCCAGGCCGCAGAAGGAGGAATAACCGAGTCGATGTACAACCTCGGGATCATGCTGAGGGATCGTGGTGATTTCGATGCGGCTGAAGAGTGGATGTTGAAGGCGGCGAAAGGTGACGACTGGGACGCCATGCACATGTTGGGAGTCATACATCGAGACCGGGGCGATCTGGAACGGTCGGTGTACTGGCTTCGTCAAGCCGCCGAGACTGGTCATGTCGATGCCATGTATCTACTGGGATTCACACTGAACCAGCAGGGCGACCTCACTGGAGCACGACATTGGCACCAACGAGCCGGCGAGGCGGGGAACGTCGAATCCATGTACAGCCTTGGCCACATGTTGAAGGTGGACGAACCTGAGCTAGCCGTCGTTTGGTATCGGCGGGCAGCTGACGGCGGAAATGTCGGGGCAATGAGCAACCTCGGCTTGATGCTTAATGAGCGAGGAGAGTGTCAAGACGCCGAGTTGTGGTACCGGCGTGCGGTAGATGGGGGCAGCACAACAGCCATGGCCAACCTCGGCATCATGCTTATCGACCAAGGAAATCTCGATGGTGCTGAGGCCCTATTCCGCCAGGCAGTATCCGGTGGAAACAACCTCGTCATGATCAAACTCGGCGTCCTGCGCCAGGACAGAGGTGACCTTGACGGAGCCGCAATGTGGTTCCAACGTGCAGCCGATTTTGGATTGCCGGAAGGGCCATCGCACCTGAACTCATTGAAGGATAAGATCATCTCAGATCCCGATCTAGATGTAATCACATTCGACACCTTTGGCTGGGAGTTGAGGACGAATCGTGAGGGGTTCCGCCAGTGGAGGTCGGAAGGCTCGGTGCTGTCGCTGCGCTTCGTGGATTCATCGCCTGACTTCACGTCATGGGATGCCGATCAGATCCGAGAAGAACTAATCGGCATGTTAGATCTCGTAGAGTCTCCCTCCTTCAACATCGAAGAATGGGAACGTCCCGAATGGCTAGGCGAGGAGGCGGAACTGCCGGAGCAGATGAAGCTTCTCGAGATTGAATGCTTCCCGACCGAACCAGCAAAGTGTGTTGCTACGACGGTTAGATATCGTAACTACGGCAAGGTCCGCTACGGGACCACAATCTTCCTGCTGTTCGATGAATGCTTTTGGATACTGCAACTGGAACTCGAAGAGGGCCAAGACCTTGGTGAGCGGGAGGGTGCTGTGGCACGTCAAGTCCTTGAGGAGAACGTCAGTGCAGAGTTCCCGATCGTTGACTTCAACCCGTATGAGAGATGCTGGGACGGGATGGTCCCGATCGAAGACGATCCTCTCACCCGATTAAGGCTTCTCTTCAGCCGTCTTCGTGATTCGATCCAACTCGGAGATCGAGTCAAAACGCTCCTTCCGTTTTTACCGTTGGACCAGGTCTAGAAGTAAAACCACAGGGTAGCCCGCATGGCATCCCACATACTCGGTGGCGGGGTGCATACACGATCGCAGGTACTCGTGATCAGTGTCGAACCGTGATCTCGGTGCTCTCGAAACTAGCAAGGAGAGGTGTCAGAGCCCGCCATTACTGTTCATTCATGCTGGGCGCAGCACATTTGGAAATGTTCGCAAACCGCCTTCGGGCCGATACGCCGAGCAATGGCGGGCGGGCCAGACCCATCGGCCCTCAACCGCCGTAAACATCGAAACGAACCTACGTCGGCATGTGTATCCCCAAATCGGTAATCGCTCCTTGGCTTCGATCCGCAGGTCGGAGATTCAGGCCGGTTAACACGCATCCACCGCCGATAGAGAACGCCGGGCACTGGCACCCGCGACGGTGGAGATCGTGTAGGCCTGGGTCTCGACCATCTTCAAGAGCGCGGTAGCCGACCGGGTCATGGAGTATCAGCCGACCACTGGTGGACCTGCCAAAGGTCGAACCCTTACCCGTGGAGACCGTCAGGAAGTTGATTAGTGCCGTTCCCGATCGGTACCGGGTGCTAATCATTCTCGGGACTGGTACGGGTGTACGCATCTCGGAAGCGCTCGGGCTAACAAACGATCGGGTTTCCCCGCCGCCCGTCCCGACTCCACTTCTTCAAGGGCAGCCGCCAGGCCGGGCCGCTTGGAGACCGACTTTGCGCTGGCTCCCGCGTCCTCGTGGATCGCCAGGAGCTTCCAGCCCCTATGTTTGCACTCAGCTCGGATGGCGGTGCGTTGGGCGGCCATGCCCAGGCCAGAATCGGATTACTCCTCAGTCGAGCACCTGACGTAACCGACGACGACTGAGGGATCGACTGGGCCCTTTTTGGTGTTCGTCACAATAGAGGGCGATATCATCTGTAGGGATGGACCTGATCGGCTGGCTGATACTGGTGGCCATTGTCCTGGTGGCAGCGGCTGTGGCATTCGTGGTCATACGGCGTCGGCGCAGGGGAGGGGGCGTGATCGCTACCAGGGGCAAGCGATGAAGCTGCTTATGACTGCCTCTCAGATCCGGGGGCTTCCGGTGGTCACGGTCCGAGGTGGCGAGGACGTAGCCGAAGTGCGCGACGTGATCTACGACCCCGAAGCAGGTCGTCTTGTCGGTGTGACCCTCAATCAGCGAGGCTTCCTGGCCGGGCGGCGTCGCGAGGTCCTTCCGGCCGAGGCAATCCATGCGGTAGGCCAGCACGCGGTCATGGTCCTTGACGAGTTCAGTCTCGCCGCCCCCGAGGACGCGCCTGACGATGTCGCCCATCCCGCCACCGAGCGCAACGTTCTCGGCAACGACGTGCTGACCGAGGGAGGGACCAGTCTGGGAAAGGTCTCCGATTTGGTCCTGCTGGTGGGAAGTGGCGGTGAAGTGGTTGGCTACCAGATCGACAAGGCGGACGGTGGGCAGGGCTACATCCCGCTGCCGGCGCAAGTTTCCGTCTCGGGGGTTGCGCTTGTGGTCCCCAACATCACCATGGAGTTCGTGCACGACGACCTCGTCGGGCTCGGCGCGGCGGTCGACGAGTTCCGGGCCCGATTGGGGCTGACATGAGCGAGTCGTTCCGGCGTTCCACGGGCCGCATGGTCGTGAGCAGAGCGAGCGCGAAGAGATTGGGCGTTGTCAAGCATCTGCTCATAGACGCCGAGCAGCGACAGATCGCCGCGGTTGTCATGGGGCGAGGCAAGAAGGCACAGCTCGTCGATTGGGATCAGCTCAGCGGGTTTGGGCCGGACGCGGTCATGATTGTCAGCGAAGACGTGCTCCGGCCGCCTGGGAGCGATAGGGAACGGGCCGCTGCCCAGGGAAACTTCGAGCTCGTCGGCAAGCGAGCCCTGAGCGAAGGGGGCAACGAGCTCGGCCAGATCGACGACGTTACCTTCAACGCCGACACCGGAGAGCTTGAGGACCTGCTCATCGGCGATCGCCACATCCAGGCCGGATCGTTGCTGGGCAGCGGCTCGTATGCCGCCGTGCTCGACAAGAGCCAGGATCTCTCGCCCTGAGTCACCGGGATCAGCCTTCGCACCCTTCTGCGTTGAGGTTCGGCACTACCGGTGCTGCGAACGAAGGGAGAAATGCAAGAACGACCAGAACGGCTACGAGCGAGACCATAGAGGCGACGACCAGGGACGTCTGCATACCGCCCATGAACGCGGCGCGAGCAGTGCGCGTCAATAGGGCGCCAGATGCGCCCCCGGCGTTACCAGCGACGGCCAACGCTCCCCCGAGCGAGCCGAGGATTGTGTGTGTAACGGCAATCGGAAGGTGCCGTCCGGTAAGCGCCGCCGTCATGTGATTCTGGTAACGGGTTGAAAGGACGCTTCCGACCACCGCGACGCCGAGCGCACCGCCAACCTGGAGAGCTACGGCGTTCGATGCCGATCCGATCCCCGAATCCCCTTGGGGGACCGATCCCACGACCGAGTTGGTCGCCGTCGGTAGGAGCAGACCAGCACCGAGGCCTATCACCAGCAGTCCGGGCAAGATGTCACCATAGGAAGCGGTGGCGGACGAAGCCGCTGAGATCTGCCACAAAGCCCCTGCAATCGCCGCTAGGGCGGCGGCAACGGTCAACTTGGTCCCGATGACGCGGGTCAGGGCCGGGGAGAGGAGTGCGCTCACCACGAGCACGGCGGCCATGGGCAGGATGCGCAACCCTGCCTGGAGGGGTGAAAGTCCCAGATTGAACTGCAGGAACTGGGTCAGGACGAAGAGCGCGCCCAGGAGCCCAAAGACTCCAAGGCATTCGGCCGCCGCCGCAATCGAGAATCGCCGATCCCGAAAGAAGCGCAACTTCAGCATTGGATGCGAGCTGTGGGCTTCCCAGGCGAGGAACGTGCCCACAACGGCAAGACCGGCGAGTCCCGCCCCGATGACCTTGCCCGAGGCCCAACCCAAAGACGGACCTTCAATGATCGCCCATAGCAGCAAACCCAAGCCCACGATGGACAGCGCGGCCCCTGCGGGATCTGGTCGCTCGGCTCTCGAGTTCTTTGAATCAGGCACGAGCACAAGTGCGCCGACGAACCCGGCGATCACTATGGGGACATTGACGAGAAATATGGAGCCCCACCAGAACTTGGCGAGCAGCAGGCCGCCGGCGATCGGACCGATTGCGATACCGAGCCCAATCGTCCCAGCCCAGGCGCCAATGGCTCGAGCTCGCTCTTTGGAGTCACGAAAGACATCGTTGACGATTGCCAGTGATGCCGGGATGGTCAGCGCGGCGCCTACTCCCATCACGGCTCGACATGCGATCAAGAGATGCACCGAACCCGAGAAGGCGGCGCCAATCGAACCAGCACCGAATATGGCGAGACCGATGAGAAAGAATCTCTTGCGCCCAAATCGATCAGCCAAACTCCCGCCGACGAGCAACAGTCCGGCAAACACCATGGCGTACGAGTCGACGATCCACTGCAGTTGGCTTGAAGTGGCGAGCAGGTCCCGAACCAAGGTGGGTAGGGCAACGTTGAGAATGGTGTTGTCCACGTTCACGATGAGGGCCGAGACACACACCACCACCAAGACGGCCCAGCGGTGAGCGTTCTTTGCGGCAGGGGGCGCCAGCGGGGCCGACATGGTGATGCTCACGACTTCACACCCTCACGTGACCTCGCCGACGGGCGAAGCCGAAGATCCAGCTGACGAGAAGAACGAGAGCAACGATCCACAGGATGGGATATGCGAATCCGAGACCTCCAAAGAGCAGAGCCATAAGCAGGATGACCAAAATCAGTCTCATATTTTTCCTCTCTGCTGCACTCGGGTGCCTGAAGCAACTGCGCCCGGCTTGGCCTTCGGCTAGAGCGATTTCCCAACTTCCATCATTCGGTGACGGCATCTTTGATCTCGTGTACGGCGTCCTTTAGATCTTCTCCGGCCTCCTTCGCTCCTGCCTTGGCCTGGTCTTCTTTCCCCCCACTTTTGAGATCGCGGTTGCCGGTGATACGGCCCAAGGCTTCCTTCAGCGAGCCCTTGGCATCCAGTGCCCGATTTTTAGCTTTATCTTTGGTGCCCATTTGATTGCTCCTCTGGTCGATGACGAGCTGATCCCTGCGTGGCGCGAAAGATCCAGGCCCTCAACCAGCGTGCGCCGGGGGGAGTAATAAATGCAGCAACACAAAAAAGAGCTACCGATACGCGAGCACCCGGGATTCCCAGAGCCTCCCCCTGGATCGGAATCTGTCGACCTGGGCGACGACCACCGGGACATTGGTCAGCTCGACTTCTCGGCGCGCTTGGGGTGATTGACCGGCCATGAGCTGGTGGATGCGCTCGAGGACCGACTCCTCCATGGCGAGGATTTCGCTGTAAATGTCCCGCCAGAAGAGCGCTTCCTCCAGAGTGGCCGTTGAGGGATCGCCCTCATCATCCATGCCTAGAGAATGGTTGCCACCCCTGGTTGCAGCTACTATGTCAGGCCTGTCTTGAAGGGGGTCGCCGGAGTCCATGGTCCAGTGATACACCGCCCAGCGTAAAAAGTTCAGCAACAGCTTTTTCGTATAGTGATCAAGATGGCTCCAGTCCCCCCAGACACACAGGCCACGGGCCTCTCGAGGGAGAGGATCTCGGAACCGAGCATTGGGAAGACGCTCGCCACTGGATGAGCATCTATGACGACCTGATTCGTTTCAAGCTGGGCCTTCTAGATCGCGTCAAGCGAGAGCTTCCCAAGCTCCATCCCGTGGCCCAGAAGGCCGCCGATGTGGACGTCCGATTCATTGAGCACCAAATGGCTGGGTACTACGACCGGCTTGACCTTTGGTACCAGCGGGTCTGGCAACTCCAAGGCCTGTGGCTCGACCCAGACGGCCGGATATTGCGCCACAAGGGGAAGGAGGAGGTCCTGACCAATCGAGAGTTTGAGCTCTTGCAGTTCCTCCTCGACCATCCCCACCGCTACTACACCTCCTCGCAGATCATGAGCTATGCGTGGTCAGACTCCGCGTTGTTCCCAGAAGAAGTCCGCAACTACGTCGGGCGGGTGAGGAAGATACTGGCTCGGTTGGAAATCCCTTGCGACCTTGTCAATCGGCCTGGTCGTGGCTATTCACTCACCTTTCGGAACACGGACTAGGAGATTCCGGTCCATCGGTGCCCGGTGAGGGACAAAATGGGAGGACGCTGTCGGCATATTTTGCGATTCTCGATGGAGTCTGATCAATCGCTCGCCGACGAGGCCTCCCTGGCGGGCGACCCCCGGAGTTGATCGCGATCAACCGGTGGTAGATCTGGTCCCACTAACACTGATACGGGGCTCGGCTACTTGGCGAGACGGACGAGCTCGATCGAAACTACGTAGAGCGATCACAGAGAGCGTAAAGAACCTTTCAATAAGTCCGAAAATCCGTTTCAATCGGGGTCCAACGAGCGCTAGCGCAGTTGCGACTGCGCCAACAAGGACCACCCAACCGAGCGTCACGACCAGACTCTTTACCCCATGCTACTCGGGATAGTGGCTGAGCAGTCCGCCAAACCTGTCGCCGCTGCAGCCACCGCCCCGAATGCGACAAATGCGAGGACCATGTGAGATCGTGCCCTTGACTGTTTCGAAGCGATTACCTGACTGATCAGTAAGGAACGCGGGCATTAAACACCGCGCAACCGCGTTTAAAAATTGCATCACGACTACGAAGGTCGGCACATACGGATGCAACTCAGCCAATGCCAAGGCGATGCCGATACAGGCTGTCCCGCCGGCAATGAGCTGCGCCCAGAAGTAGGCGCGGTATCGCCCCACGCCGTAGTCGCTGATGGCGTCACGAACCGGGTTGTATCCAGTCGGGAGCGCGTGCAAGGTGACGAGGAGGACCAGTTGCACCGACACAGCGAGCAGCGCGATGACGCCGAATGCTCTGACCATATCCAGCTCTTTGATTGAAGCGAGTCCTGCTATACCGCGATCGTTCCTTGAGCCCAGTGGGAGTTTCTTCTGCCAATTGCAGGTCTGCACCGGCGAGATCGAATCGGAGCCTGCCCGACGTCGGCGCGGTGAAGGTCATCGCCACCAACTTCGGGGTAGCCCGATGTATCTGCGAGATCATGCACAGACGAGATGACAAAACCGCTCACCGAAGATCGGATTGTTCGAGATTGTCCTGACCGGTCCACCGATCGGGTGTCGCTCTGAAGCCAAGGAGTCCTGACACGAGCGAGCGTTGCCGGTAGCGGAACTAGTTCGCACTGACGTCGATCAGGTAGGCCACGGGGTGGTTCCCGCCGAGCTCCACGAAGCGTTCATTGATGGCATGGGCGATCACGTCGTGGTCATGGTCACTGGGTATCAGCGCTCCGTAGAGGACTGCCTGCAGTTCAAGCGCGCTGCTCATGCCGCCCAACTCGAAGTAGCGCAGCCATAGCTCACCATGAGACAGACCCGCTTCTTGGCGAAAGACATCGAGCACGTCGAGGGCCTGTTCAGGCATCGCGCCCCCATTTAGGTCCAACTGTTCGATCGGCCGAAAAGACCAGGGATTCGGCCCGTCCGCGCAGTGACACCCCTTGATCCAGTGCCAGACGTAGGAGCGCTGAGAATGCGCCATCCTCGCCCAATCCTTCGCGCTCCATGATGATGCCCTTGGCCAATGTGATGACCTCCCGACCCCGCAACGCCTCGTGGTAGCGGAGGGCCAACTGCTCGTCGGTCACCCCCCCGCCCGCGTCGCTTAGAATCACCGATGCCTTCTTGGCGAAGACGGCCGCCGCCGCCTGATCCTTGGCGTCGAACGCCGAGGCTCGGCGCGAGTAGATGTTGAGCGCCCCTACCGGCTTGTCGAAGGCTTTGAGTGGTGAGGACAAGATGGAGTTGATGCCGAGACCGAGAGCTCGAGGCGTGAAGGCCGGCCACCGGGTCTCGGTGGCCAGTACTTCCGCATGAAACCGGTTCCCCTGCAGCGAGGCGTCAACGCAGGGTCCCTCACCGGTCGCATACTGGTCTGCGTCCATGTCCATGATGGTCTGATCACTGGCCGCCACGGTCGAGAGACGGCCATGGCGCAGCAATGACACGCTGACGCCGTCAGCACCCTCAACCAGGGCTCGGGCGAGTTCGACCACCAGTCGAAGGGCACCGTCGATCACGTCGGGATCAGTCGGCACGGAGGTCACCTTGCGAAGATCCCGCAATGGGCCACCTGGACCACCTGGACGCGGGGGGGCGGGTGCCTCTCCTGTCGGCACGGCCTCTCGATGCCCCTCTTCAGACGCGACGTGTCTGTCTAGCCGGGAGATCTCGGCCTCGCCCATGATACTGAGGAGGCGATTGACAAGCTCCGAAGGTGAGCGAACCGTCAGCCTGACACCGAGTTCGGAGAGCCGCTTCTCGGCGTTGGCCACGGCCATCATCCCGGCGGCTCCAATGAACTCGAGCTCGGAGAGGTCAAGCACCACCGATTCGGGGTGACGATTGATGACCGTGTCGAGGAGGGCTCCCAACTGAAAGGAGGCACCGTTCTCGACTCTGCCTCGAAGGGTGACGGTTGCCTCGTCACCCACGAAGGTGGTGACGGCACCGAAGTTGGGGATGTCGCTGATCATGGCGAACGCACCGTTCGGCCCATCGCAGTCGAAGGCCGGCCTCCGCCGCCTGCAACAGACATCGGACGATCCTCGTAAATAGAGCCCACGAAGGCGGGCGAGGGGATTTCCAAGAGCGCGGGGCCATACCTTCGGAAAAAGCGGCAACCAAGCACTCGAGACCTCTCGGGGTTTTGCGGGCGGCGCATGCCGTCCTCCTGGAACCCTCGCTGTAGAAGGTAGACGCTTGCAGGGTACACCCATTGGGCCGAGCCCCATGCAACCAAGGGGGGACTCTCTGCGCCGAGGGCGACAAGACAAGGACCACTTGGTCGCAAGGCAGGAGTTGACCATACACAAGAGTTGTCGGAGGGCGACCGCCCGGCGCGACCTATACGTTTCGAAGCGGGAGCTGAGTACCACTCAATCGAGGAGTGCATCCACGGCGCCGTCATGTTGCTGCTTTTGTTACACCCCCCGGAGCACACTGACGGTTAGCTCATCTTGGGCCAAAAAGTCCCTCCGCTCTCGGAGGGAGACAGGCGGCCCCGATGGGACCCACCACAGAAGTTGAATCTCCTCCCACCGTCACCTCGCCGGAGGTGGCTCAACCGCTCGAGGCGCCCGCGACGCCTCAGGGCACCGGCAACCTTTTAGGGTCCGGACACAACCTGCGCTTCGCCGACTGGCTCTACCGATCCGCCGCCGCCAGCATCATCTGGCTGGTTGTGCGCCTGGTGCTCGGCTATTGGTGGTTGAACGCCGGCTACCAGAAGATCTGGGGCAGCGAGAAGGCGTTCTTTTGGTACGGGGGAGGAGCAGGGGTGAAGGGATTTGCCACCGCCGGAGTCGCCGGATCGACCGCCGGCAAGGGCGGCGCCAGCTACGGCTGGTGGGCCGCGTTCCTGCACAACTTCGTCATCCCCAACGCCTCGTGGATCGCCAAGTTCATCGCGCTGGGTGAAATGGCCATCGGCATCGCCCTCATCTTGGGTCTGTTCACCGGCCTGGCCGCCCTGGCCGGACTCACCCTCAATCTCGTCTACATGTTCACCGGCTCAGCCGGCGTGAACCCGGCCTACATGATTCTCGAAGTGCCGCTCATCTTGGCCTGGCGCAACGCCGGCTACCTCGGCCTCGACCGGTTCGCTCTCAATAGCGAGTGGCGGCGGAACCACTTGCCCGGGTTCACCGGTCGTGCGGCCCATCGAGCCGACCCCGCCCCGGCGCTCATCCACTGAGCGAGCCTGTTCCGTAACCTGGCGCACGAAGCCCATTCAACGGTCACTAAATAGAAAGAGTCACGCCATGAAAGCACTGGTCTTTCACGGACCGAACGACAAGAGCTGGGACGACGTGCCCGACCCGGAGCTGATCGATCCAACCGATGCCATTGTCCGGGTCGACGCCACCACGATCTGCGGGACCGACCTGCACATCCTCAAGGGCGATGTCCCCGAGGTCGAAGCCGGTCGGATCCTCGGCCACGAGGCCGTCGGGACCGTCGAGGCGGTCGGTGCAGCGGTGCAGAACCTCGGGCCCGGCGACCGGGTCTTGGTGTCGTGCATCTCGGCCTGTGGCCGGTGCCGCTTCTGCCGGGAGGGGCGATTCGGACAGTGTCTAGGCGGAGGCGGCTGGATCCTCGGCCACACCATCGACGGGACTCAGGCGGAGAAGGTGCGGGTGCCGTTCGCCGACACATCAACCTACCCGGTGCCGGCTGGAATATCCGACGAGGAGTTCTTGATGTTGGCCGACATCCTGCCGACGGGCTATGAGGTGGGTGTACTCAATGGCGGCGTCGCCCCGGGCGACGTAGTGGCCGTTGTCGGTGCCGGACCCATTGGTCTTGCGGCCATCACCGGGGCTCTTCTGTTCAGCCCTAGCCATGTCATCGCCATCGACCTGGCCGATTCCCGGCTGGAGGCAGCCAAGCAGTTCGGTGCGGACCTGGTGGTGAACAACGGCCATCAAGATCCAGTGGCGATCGTGCTGGCTCTGACCGAGGGCTTGGGTGCCGATGTGGCCATCGAGGCCGTCGGCACGCCGGCGACGTTCGAGCTCGCCACCGAGCTCATCCGGCCCGGTGGGCACGTGGCCAACATCGGTGTCCACGGCGGACCAGCGACGTTGCATCTCGAGACCCTGTGGACCCGGGACGTCACGATCACCACCGGGCTCGTTGACACCTACTCGACACCGACGCTCAGCCGGCTCATGGCGACCCGTCAACTAGACGCCGCCCGTTTTGCCACCCATCACTACAAGCTTGACCAGTTCATGGAGGCCTACAGGGTGTTCGCGGACGCGGCGCAGACCGGAGCCCTCAAGGTCGTGCTGACCCGTGCCACCTGAGACCGCTCTATCGAAGAGCAAGCCGACAGACCAGCAGTGTGCCCTTCCTCCAGGAGGGTAATGCACAACTTCAAGATCTCGAAAGGAGATGTCATCTTCCGCTCCGCTCAAGATGGAGAGATAAGTACGCTCAGCCCAGAGGATGCGATTAGCTTCGAAGTCGATCACATCGATGATGCAATGAGCGAAGGACGGAGCGCACTCGCCACGGGCCCGCTCCACCGGGTCCAACTCCCTGGCCCGCTCCTTGAGGCCGAGTCCCTGGGCATTACGCCGTGGGCCGGCGGCGAGCGCCATGCTTACTACCGACTATTCGTCACTGGACTCACCGGCAAGAGGATCAGTGCGTTGGTGTGAGATCTCCCAAACTGAGTCCTTCTAAGCACCGCGGCACGACGAAATCGGTACCCAGCAGGTTGTCGACCTACGTCGTATGTTGAGAAGTGCCGGCTGTGAGTCCGAACAGCCGTGACGACGGTTCTCAACAACCCGTCAGCATCCATCGCGGCGTCCGTGAATCGAAGGTGGTGGGCGCTCGGCGCACTGGCCCTGGCCGTGTTGGCGGTTGGTGTGGACGGCACCGTGCTCAGCGTGGCCCTGCCCACGTTGTCCAAGGCGCTGCACGCGTCGGAGTCGGACCTCCAGTGGTTCTCGTCGGGATACTTTCTTGTCCTGGCCGCGGCGATGCTCCCGGCCGGACTTCTGGGCGACCGTTACGGCAGGAAGAAGATCCTCCTCGTCTCCCTGTTGTTCTTCGGGCTCGGATCCGCCGGGTGCGCCTATTCGACGTCGGTGACCGAGTTCATGGCCGCCCGTGTGCTCGTTGGTCTCGCCGGCGCCGGGCTGATCGTCATGGCACTCTCCGTCCTCACTGTGCTGTTCAGTAAGGAGGAGCGGCCCACGGCGGTGGGGATCATTTCGGCGGCCACCTTCGTGGCCTTCCCGATCGGCCCCATCCTCGGTGGTTGGCTGCTGACGAACTACTGGTGGGGCTGGGTGTTCCTGATCAACGTGCCCGTCGTCGTGGTCGCCTTGGCAGCCGTTGTGGACCTGGTGCCCGAATCCCGTGCCTCGGAACACCCGGGTTTGGACTTCGTCGGGGTGGCGGCCTCGGCCGGCGGGCTGGTCCTCTTGACCTACGGACTGATCGAAGCGGGACAGGAGGGCTGGAGCAATGCCTTCGCCTTGACCATGATGGTCGGTGGCGTGGCGCTGCTGATGGGTTTCTTCGGCTGGGAGCGCCGCCTGACCCGCCGGCCCGGCGGTCAGCCGCTGCTCGACCTCTCCCTGTTCGACTCGGCCTCGTACACCTGGGGGGTCATACTCTCCATGTTCCCCATCGTCGCCATGCTCGGCATCTTGTTCACCATGCCCCAGTACTTCCAGGGTGTTCTCGGCTCCGACGCCATGGGTTCGGGCCTGAGACTGCTGCCTCTCGTCGGCGGACTCATGGTCGGAGCCCTTCCCGCGGCACGGGTCGTTCGCCTCGTGGGTGCCAAGGCGGCCGTGGCCGCCGGCTTCGGGCTCCTCGCGGTCGCGCTCTTCCTGGGATCGACGACGAGTGTTGGTTCCAGCGGCCTCTTCGTGGCGGTATGGATGGCGGTCGCCGGGCTCGGGACCGGTATCGCCATGGCCACCGCCATGTCCGCCGCCCTGGTTGAACTGTCGGAGGAGAAAAGCGGTGTGGGCTCAGGGGTGCTGCAGGCGGTCAACAAGACTGGGGCGCCGCTCGGCATCGCCATCCTCGGCAGTGTCCTCAGCGCCGGCTATCTCGCCCGGCTCGACCTGGTGGGTCTGCCGGCGGCCGCGGTGGCGGCTGTCCGCCAGAGCGTCTTCGGCGGCGTGGCAGTCGCCCACAAGCTCCACTCGCCCGCACTGCTTACGTCGGTGCAGCGAGCCTTCGTCCACGGGATGGACATGGCACTCCTGGTCTCAGCTGGCGTCGCCTTGGCCGGCGTTGTCCTCACCGTTCTCTTCCTGCCGGCGGTGAACGCATCGAAGAAGGCCGAGCAACCAGAAAGCGATTGTGCGGGAAATGCGGTCCGAACTCGGCGAGCTGCTGCCGGTCAAGCTGCGTGAACCCATGACGGCCGATTTCGAACTCTGACGGACGGGACGAAGTTCCTGGACCAGACGCTCTGCCCGCCGCAGCCCTCGCCACTCCCGCTCACTTTTCCCGCCCAACACACCCCGCTTTTCTCGACATGGTCTATCGCGTAGTCGAGACAGTCCTCGCGCACGGGACAGGATCGGCAGACCTCCCTCGCCTCCCGGAGCGATTCTCCCCGCTCGGGGAAGAACAGGTCCGGGTCGGCTCCCGCGCACGCCGCCTGATCGAACCCGGCGGGCCGGGGCTGCGCGAGTGACAAGAGTGAACTCCGGAAGGAGCCGGTAGCGGGTCATCGCCACCCGCCACGGCCGCCGGGCGGCGTGTAGTCCGGATGGCGCCGGGCGTTACGGAATGACAGTAGCTTGTCGGTCGGATGCTGCTCGCCTTCACGGACGACCGCTGGCGCTGCCGCATCGGGGGGCGTCGACGACCTTGGGCGGACGAGTTGGACCTTCGGGACGTTGCCGGTCGGCACGATCATCTTGGCGACGCCGGAATACTGAGATGCCAGCTTCTGACAGCACAGCGCCAAACTGATCACCCGGTCATCGTGACCTTGCCCGACGGTGTCGATCCGGTACGTGCCCGGCTGGTTCTCCCTCAAGATGACCGAGGACAGCTCGGCGACAAGGTCGTCGTCGTCGGGCAGATCGAGCAAGCGGTCACGGAGCAAGCGGTACATCGTGAGCGCCAGGTGGCCGACGGAGGATGAAGAGAAGGTGAACGTCTCCACACCGATCCCACGGGACCGGAGACACTGGCACAAGTGAACCGACTGCCATGGGTCGGCGACGATCTTGCCCGGGTACGACCGCACCGTCTCCCGGCAGTAGGCCTCCACGTCGGCCAGGTCGACCGGATGGGACTTCGAGCCCTGCCACACCTCCTGGCGGTCGACCACGACGATCATGGCACCATCACGGCGCTCCCTGTGGGCGGTGGTGAGCACGGTGCGGTCCGAGACGAGGCCCACATCGAGCCCGTGGACGTAGCGGATGCCCCGTTGCGGCCCTATCGGTCCGCGGTGACCGATGCAGTCCCGGACCTGCTCGGGCGTCGTCAGCCGGTCCTCGCCGGCGACCCAGCGGTTCTCGTGGAGCCGGGCATACATCGACGGCGTGAGCAGAGCGCGCTGCTCGGCGAGGATCTCCTCGGAGAGCCAAGGCAACGGGCCAGCGACCTCGAACACCTGCCACTGCGACGAGGTCCACGCGTGATCCAGAACGCCAGCCGACCAGTGGTTCGGCGATCCCGCGGACGTGAGCACGATTAGCCGCGAGGCTCGGACTTTGGGCATGGCCGAGACCACCGCGGACCACAGGCCGCGTGTGTTGCCCGTGTCGGGCCAGACGGACAGCTCGTCGCAGATCACGGCGTACGGGCGCAGGCCATACGAGCTGGCTTCGTCGGCTGGGAGAACCTCGCAGGAGCTGTGGACCTCGCCTCCCTGGATAAACAAGACCCGGCGAGCCTCGATCTTGATGCGCGTATGGAGGATGGGGCGCGGCGCACGAAGCCGCGGATGGAGTCGAGGACGAGGCCAGCCTGTTGGGCGTCGGCCGCGACGACGTAGCTCCTCGCACCGGATGGCGCGGCCGTCAGGTGGAGGGCAACGGCATAGCCTGCGGCATCGGTGCTCTTGCGACCACCGCGAGGGCGCGTGATGAAGGTGAAGGGCGGGCCGCTGGCGTCGAGGACAGCCTCGGCGTCTCGCAGTTGGAAGGGCGCGCAGGTGTCGCCCCAGCGCCCGACGTCGACTTGGAGCGAGGCCAACAACTCCAACGACGACGGGTTCACGGCTCATCCTCGCTGTCGTCGTCGGTGGTTAACGCGAGGTCGCTCCCGTTTTTGTTAACGCGGTCGGCCTCGCTTAGTCCGACATCGGACAGAGTCTCCCTGTCGTCGGGCAAATACCTGATATCTGGCATTTGGCTGTCAACCTCGACGACATCTGTCGCCACATCGCTCTCAGAGGCCCTAAGAGGCCCTCAGAGGGGCCGTACGCCCCGCGGGCGGCAGCTCGTCGAGATTGCCCCGCCAACGGGCCTTCACTGGCGCCGTGGAGGCGTACAACCTGGGCGACAAGACTCAGGAGTCGAGCGTGAACCATCGGACTCAAACCCAGCGCCGCACGGCTGACAGCGAACCCGCCGAAATCGCTTCGGAAATGATCGAAGTCGCCTATCGCATATGGCGTGGGGGGATTCGGAGCGCGTCAATTGGTGGATCGCGTTCTCGGTTAGAGCTCAGGCAGCGTCGAGAGGGAGGCTCGTCGCGATATCGCGACCACGATCCTTGAGCCTCTTTGCGTCTTCGAGGAGCAGTGTCTCGGAGGCGACCATTGCTCGTATGGCGCTGTCCCAACGTCTGAGGTAGGCACCCCGGTCGGAGTAGAGGGTCTGGAGTAGGTCGGGTGTGAAGAGCCGACGACCTCCGAAAAGTGGGACTCCTCGGGTTTGTGTGGGTGATTTGACGTAGTAGGCGGGGGTCAAGGGCGGCCGGAGTCCGACGCAGTGGACCCTTGAGGCACGCCGTGGCGAAGACGGCGCCAGCAACCATGTGATTGGCCCCGGCAATGCCGGGGCCTTCTCGCGAAGCGACGCGCATGCGTCGCCCTCGTAGTTTCGGATGCGACCAAGCAAACCGGGCTACCTGGGAGAACACATGCGCGTCACTACTGCATTCAACAAGATGTTGGGCCTCGTTGGCGCATCGGCGCGAAATGTCACCTTTGCCCCCGAGGGGATCGTGGTTGGGCTGCGGCGGCGTCGGGCCAAGCACGCCTGCCCGTGCGGGCACAAGACCTGGTCGACCTACGACCGCTCGGTGCGCCGCTGGAGGCACCTCGACCTCGGGGCCACCCGGTGCTTCCTCGAAGCCGAGATCGCCCGGATCGACTGTCGGCGCTGTGGGCGGGTGCGCACCGAAGAGGTCTCATGGGCTCGGCCGGGAGCCCGACACACCAAAGACCTCCAAGACGTCGTGGCCTGGCTGGCCCAGCGCACAGACAAGACCACCATCACCCGTCTGTTGCGGATCTCTTGGGAGGCAGTGGCCAAGATCGTCATCGACGTGGTGGCCGAGGCCATTGACGACACTCGGCTGGAGAACCTCTATCGCATCGGGGTCGATGAAGTGAGCTATCGAAAGGGACACCGCTATCTCACCGTCGTGGCCGATCACTATCGGGAGGGCGCGGTTATCTGGGTCGGCGAAGGCAAGGGCCACAGCGTGCTCGAAGCCTTCTACGACGAGCTGGGTGAAGAGCGCCTCGCTCGGCTCCAGTGCGTCAGTCTCGACATGGGCGGCGCCTACAAGCTGGCGACGGACAACTTGGCCCCCCCACGTCGTCCAGTGCGTGGACCCCTTTCACCTGGTCAAGCTGGCCAACGACGCCTTGGATCAGACCAGGCGCGAGGTTTGGAACCGGTTCCGGGCTCTCGAGCACTCCAAGGCTCCATGGTGGAAACACACCCGCTGGGCACTCTTGAAGGAGGAGGTGAACCTCACCGAGGGACAGCTCGAGGTCCTGCACCAACTCCGCCGACGATCCTCTGTTCTGTACCGGGGTTGGCAGCTGAAGGAGGCAATTCGTGATCTCTACCGATTGCGCTGGCCGTCACAGGCCCCGGCGCATCTCGACTGGTGGCTCACCTGGGCGAGCCGCTGTCAGATTCCCGCCTTCGTGAAGTTAGCCAAGACAGTTCGGGCCAACCGCGACCGCATCCTCGCCGCTGTCGAGCTCGGCCTTTCGAATTCCAAACTCGAAGGCCTCAACTCGAAAGTTCGTCTCATTAACCACCGCGGCTACGGGCACCACTCCGCCACCGCCCTCATTGCCATGATCTACCTCTGCTGCGGAGGAATCACCGTCGAGCTACCGATGGATCGGGTGCAGTCGATCCCGAAGTGACCCACGGGAACCCGTGGAGAACCTTAAAAGTGGGGGTGCCCCGGTTCCGTAGGCCGTGCCTCGGTGGGCCACTACGGGAGCTTCGATCTCTGGGAGTCGGAGACTGTGGCCGCGCTATGAATTCTCTGCGGTGGCCTTCAGTCTCGAGAGTGTGTGCTTGATGCCCCGGTCGAAACCGCTCCACATGCGGCTCACCATCTCGTCGTCTACACGATCGGCCGGGAAAGGATGAACCTGCGTCCAGGTTTCGGTGACCTCCGTCCCGCCGTCAACCGGCGTGAACCGGTAGCGCCATTCGGTGAATCCATCATTCCTGCCGCCCTGCATCCACGCAATGGTTGTCGGGCGCTGCGCGGCAACAACCTCACAATGGGCGTCGTGTTTGAGCTCGCCGACAACATTGTGGCCCGTGAACCAAGCACCCTCAGTTGCCACTGGTCCAGCGCCCTCATCCCACGTCGCCCCGATGCAGGTACTACTCCACTCACCCATGCGAGTGAGATCGGCGACCATGTCATAGAGCGTCTCAACGGAAGCATTGACCACAATCGAGTGTGAGATGAACGGCTCGGTTTCCTGGGTCATCGCGCGGGAATCTTAACTGACGTGCCCGTCCAACCATAGAGGAAGGACAAGGCCACGACGGATCGGCCTCGTCGGGCGCACTATGGCTGTTCAAACCCGAGTGAGGGTCTTATGGACCCTTCAGGGAGCAAGGTGATGACTTGGTCGCGGCCCCGATGCTGCTCTGACACCTTCAGGACCCGGGGGAACGCAAAAGTGGCGCGTAGTGGTGTCAACGCGCTGGCCGAAACCATCAACGGCCTCTACAAGTCAGAGTTCATCTACAACGTGCACGAAGGACCCTGGAGGACAGTCGAAGACATCGAACTGGCCACGCTCGGGCGGGGCCCTGGACCACCTACTGTCCGCCGCTCTGGACCCGAGTTGAGGATTCAGCGATCTCCGCTCATAAGAAATTCCTGCAGCAAGGGTCGCTGAGCAACGTCTACGTACTCGATACGTACTCCCAGAGGGTCGAAGTGATTCACGTACCCGACTGGGGCTATATCGCCACTCCGGCCCGCCATTTCAAGTGGACAACCAGCGCCCGCTAGGGCTCGAGAGTCGGCAGTCAGCGAGTCGGACCAGAAGCCAATGTGATGAATGTTCGAAAATTGATTGCAGACCCAAGAAGAACCGGGCAACTCTTGCATCAGCTCGAGATATGGCGGATGCCTGGAATAGCAGACCTTGTGCACCTCCAAACGGTCGATACCATGTGCGTCCCGCAACTCCACTTCCCGATCGACGATTGGTCCCCAACTCGTACCCAGCAACGTCGTGAAGTGCGCACATGCTGCTTCGAGATTGGGTACCACGATCCCGACGTGGTACAACTCGCTTGAACTCATATTCGGTCCTCTCTGGGTGTAATAACGTGGTTATCCGAGGTTTCTCAAAATCCGCCGGCCGTGGGCAAGATCACCGCTATCTAGGCGCTGACGACGCTGTCGCCAGGGTAGACAAGCCCGATGTGTTGTCGAATAACATCGAGCGTGTGCATGATTGAGCTTGTTTCGTCCAGGGTCATGTCAGGACTCTCGGTCAGTCCGGACCTGAGGCAATTCTGCACATGCTCAGCCTCGTATTGGAGGCCATTGCCGACGTTGGCGCAATCAACTTGATCAGAACCGTCAGGCCGAATGATTGATAAATGTTGGGGGCAGTGCATGAACGCAGGTAACTCGATCGTGCCGTCAGTGCCAATGATCCGTGCCGAGCAGGCAAGTGTCGTCGATATCGACGACCTGATGATTCCTAGCGCACCATCCGGATGGTGCAGCACCGCTGCCGTCTGTTCGTCCACTCCGGTCGGGCCCAAGTGTCCTGCCGCCACGACGCAATCCGGCTGCCCGAGAACAAACGAACTGAGTTGAACGGGATACACGCCTAGGTCCAGTAGCGATCCTCCACCTTTTTGCAAATCGAACTTTTCCTGTGCTCGCTCAGCCGGGGTTCGATATCCGAGGCTGGCGTCAACCATGCGCACCGTGCCGATGATTCCTTGTTCAAGCACATCTCGTAATCGCTTGTAAGAGGGCAAGTACCGACTCCACATCGCCTCCATCAAGAAGAGTCCACTTGCACGAGCCACGTCAATCATGCGTATGGCTTGGGTCTGGTTAACGGCGAATGGCTTTTCAACCAGAACCGACTTACCCGAAGACAAGTAGAGCATTGCGTGCCGCTCATGCATCGTGTGTGGGGTCGCTACGTACACCACGTCGACGTTTTCATCATGGGCCATTGCTTCATAGGACTCATGATTCGGCACAGTGAAGGCATCCGCGAACGCCGCTGCGCGCTGTACGCTTCGAGAAGCGATCTGCCTCAGTTCGCCATCGCAACCACGGTAAGTGCGTGAGCGAACTGCGTTGCGACGGCGCCCGTCCCGGCAATACCCCAGCGTACTGGCCCATCTCCAAAATCCCTCATGGATCGTCAGGAACTTCCATCTGGAAATTGCGGATTGCGATCCCGAGAACTCTCGTCGTCGTCGAGGTCGAGATCGAACGAACGAGCCATCCAGGAATTGGTCTCGTATGCGCCCACCGTGAATACAACATCAAGGAGTTGTTGAGCGTCAAGGTGCTGTACGAGCACTCCCCATGTCGGGTCGGAGATGACGCCGTCAGCGATGAGTTCATCCACCGAGTACAACAGGGCCTGGTCGAGCGGATCCCAAAAGGGAGCGCAGGGACCGTAGGCAACGCGGGCAATTGCGTCGTCGTCGAGGCCGGACCGGCGAGCGATGGACACATGTTCGATCCATTGGTAGTGGGAGTTGCGCACGACCGCCACGCGGAGGATCAACAGCTCGCGTTGCCGCTCCGTCAGGGTCGTGGCCCGGAGGACCTGGGCAGTGAGTTGTAGCCATGCCTTCGCCAAGGACGGATGATGGGCGAGCGTTCCGAGGGCGTTCCTGCCCTTTTGGGTGGCTTCTTTGCGCGGGGAATCGTTCGATGGGGTCGGTCCCTCGATAGCGGGGATACCCGCGGTCAACTCAACGGGCCAGTCCTTGAACGGAATCGGCAAAATCCGCGGCGTCATGATGCTCCTCTCTCCCTGCGACGACCGTGTGCGCCAGGAAGTCCGATGCCGGTGAATGTTAGGTGCGGCACGTTCATGCAGTCGTTACGACGTTCGGGACCGTGGATTTCACGCATCGTCTGAACGGCGAATTGGGTGGCACACGAATCTCACCCGCCGCGAGGCTTGTTGATCGCGGCGTGCGGACCGGGGACGGGGGTGAAGGTCCATGGCAGGGGAGGCTCGCCGGGATTGCCAACCCAGCACGTCCCGGTTGCCTCCAGCGGTGAGCTGATGGCGGCGAAGACGGCGTCGGCGATCCGCTCGGGTTCCACGAGCGGCATCCCGGCTCGGAGCAGCATTTTCTTGCGCTCCGGATTCAGCATGC
Source organism: uncultured Acidimicrobiaceae bacterium (assembly GCA_963779735.1). Lineage (GTDB taxonomy): Bacteria > Actinomycetota > Acidimicrobiia > Acidimicrobiales > RAAP-2 > Bog-473. The sequence continues at coordinate 141,847 of CAVZZJ010000002.1, read as the reverse complement.
CGGTATCGGTCAAGCCAGGGCAGACGACATGCGCAGCAATGCTGTGTCGAGCCAGGTCGGGCGCTATGGCGCGTACGAAGCCCACCACCGCGTGCTTGGTAAGCGTGTAGATGGCGTCCGGATAGAACGGCTCGAGTCCGGCAATCGAAGCGGTCGCCACCACGGCGCGCGGTCCACCATCGGGTTCGTTCCGGCGGATGGCCACGACAGCGGCGCGTGTCCCGAACACAACGTGGTCGACGTTGACGCCGATCGACCGGCGATACCCTTCGACGTCAAGCTCGGCGATGTCGCCCGCGCCCAGGGACACGCCTGCGTTCAAGAGGACGGCATCGAGCCGGCCGAGCGTATCGACACACCGGTCGAATGCCGCGTCGAGCTGCTCGGGGTCCGATACGTCGGCAGTGATGGCGAGCCCCCCGATCCGGGCCGAGACCGATTCAGCGGCATCGCCGATCATGTCCACGACGCAGACCCTCATGCCCTCGGCCGTTAGACGCTCGGCGGCCGCCCGACCGATCCCAGACCCGCCCCCCGTCACGAGCGCGACACGTCCCCCGAACTCCATATCACCGACGATAGCGCGAAACCCGGCCGTGTTGGACTATCGTCCAACACGGCAAGGATTAGGAGGGTAGGCGCGTGACCGAATTCGAGACGATTGACTACTTCACGGACGAGTCCCTGGTGGAGGACCCCTACGGCTACTTCGACCACCTCCGGTCGCTCTGCCCGGTGCATCGCGAGCCCCACCATGGGGTTCTCGCCGTGACCGGATACGACGAGACCCTTGCCGTCTACCGCGACGATGACTCGTTTTCCTCGTGCAATGTCGTCGGGGGTCCCTTCCCCGGTCTGCCCGTCGAGGCCGTCGGCGACGACATCACCGCCCTGATAGAGGACTACCGGCACGTGTTCCCCCTGAGCGAGAACTTCACGACGTTTGACCCACCGAAGCACACGGATCATCGCGGCCTTCTCATGCGGCTCATCACGCCGCGCCGGCTCCGGGACAACGAGGAATTCATGTGGCGGCTGGCGCAGCGGCAGCTCGACTCGTTCGTCGATAGCGGCGGTGATGAGTTCATTGAAGGGTTCGCCCACCCGTTCTCGTTGCTGGTGATCGCCGACTTCCTGGGCGTGCCCGAGATCGATCACGAGTGGTTCAAGCAGGGATTCGAGGCGCCGACGCCGGTCGGGTCGATCAAGGGCGAGACCTACGACGGGGCGCACGTTCGGTTTCTCGAGGAGTCCTTCACCAAGTACATCGAGGACCGCAGGCGCGAACCGCGCGATGATGCGCTGACCAACCTTGCTCTCGCCACGTTCCCCGATGGTTCACTCCCCGAGGTCATCGACGTGGTCAGGATCGCCTCCATGCTCTTCGCCGCTGGGCAGGGAACGACCGTCCACCTCCTCGGTATGGCGGTGGTCTCCCTGGCAGAGCACCCTGAGCTCCAAGAGCAGCTGCGCCGTGACCGGGGACTCATCCCTAACTTCCTCGAAGAGGTGCTCCGCCTCGAGAGCCCTGTCAAGGCCATCTTCCGTTTGGCCCGCACGTCGACGACGGTCGGCGAAGTGGACATCCCCGCCGGCTCGACGGTGATGCTGATGAACGGCGCCGCCAACCGCGACCCGAGGAGATTCGAGGACCCAGGTGAGCTGCGCATCGACCGTCCGAACGCCATGACGCACCTGTCGTTCGGGCGAGGCGTCCATGCCTGCCCGGGCGGGCCGCTCTCACGGGCTGAGGGTCGAGTGGCGCTGAACCTCCTGCTCGACCGGTTGGGCGACATCCGGCTCTCCGACGCCCATCATGGGCCGGCCGGGAACCGGCGATTCCGATTCCAGCCGTCGTACTTCAGTCGCAGGATCGAAGAGCTTCATTTAGAGTTCACCATCGAGTAGCGAAGGTCGAGAGAGCCAGGTGGAGTTTGGGGCACGTAGGCACGTGCCACTAGCGCGACAATGGGGGCCGCATCGAGCGAGAGAGGTCACCAATGGCATCCCCCCGCCGGGTCGGGTCAGATACGTCCAAGACGCATGCCGCGATTTTGGACAGCGCCGAGCAGCTGATGCTCGACCGGGGGTACGCGGCGGTGACCTACCGCAACGTCGCAGCCAAGGCGGGTGTGTACGCAGGCCTCGTCTCGTACTACTTTCCCACGCTCGACGAGCTGTTCCTGGCGTTGCTCCGCCGCCGCTCCGAGCGGAATCTCGAGCGCCTCGTCGAGTCTCTGGACAAGGACCCCGACGTGCCGCTCCGTGTGGTGTGGGAGTTCAATACGGACGAGACCTCGGCGGCGTTAATGATGGAGTTCCTGGCGCTGGCCAATCACCGCAAGTCCATCAAGGCCGAGATCGCCGAGGTCACCCGCCGGGCCCGAAAGCTGCAGTTAGACGCTCTCACCCTGCGCTGGCCGCAGTACGAACTGCCTGACAAGCTAACCCCGGGCACCCTGCTCTTTCTCATGGCGACGGTCCCGAAGATGATGCTATTGGAGGAGTCAGTGGGGATCTCTGCCTCGCACGATGACACGCTCCGCCTTGTGAAGCACTATCTGGATGTCGTCGAGCCGAAGCGGGCCAGCCGGAGAAAGGCAAGTGGGCGAGCGGCCGGCAAGGCGACCGCGTAACCGAGAGCGATCGGGCGGTGCGAGCGGCTCAGGGCCACAGAGGCCCGTTGACGGTGAAGGCGAATGGCCGGTAGGCCAACCGAACCGACACAGGTGGCCATTTGCCAGCCTCGGGTCGTGTAGAGGGCTTCGCGGGGGTCCAGGTCAGCCAGCGATGTCGGAGAGGTCAGATCCCGAGGTGGTACTGCGAAGTACTCCCATGGCGTGCGCTGTAGCAGTGTGCTAGACAGTCGTCCAACAGATTCTGGGAGGGCGTTTATGGCCAACGAGTTAGAGAGCCTGGACTTCTTCACGGACCCGTCGCTGGTGGCGGACCCTTACCGGTACTACGACGCAATCAGGCGGTGTCCTGTCCGTCGCGAGGCGCATCATGAGGTCGTGCTTGTCTCCGGCTACGACGAGGTCGTCGCCGTGTGTCGTGACGATCGGGAGAACTTTTCGGCGTGCAACGTGGTCAGTGGTCCGTTCCCCGGGCTCCCGGTGCAACCGGAGGGCGACGACATCAGCGATCTGATCGAGCAGTACCGCGAAACGCTGCCCATCAGCGAGTACTTCGCCACGTTCGATCCGCCGAAGCACACGAATCACCGCGCCCTGCTGGCGCGGTTGCTCACGCCGAAGCGGCTCAAGGAGAACGAGGACTTCCTGTGGCGCCTCGCCGACCGTACAATCGACGGGTTCGTCGACCGGGGCCGCTGCGAGTTCATCGGTGCGTTCGGCACCCCGTTCACCATGCTCGCCATCGCCGATCTGCTCGGCGTCCCTGAGGAGGACCACGGACGGTTCCACCGGGCGCCTGAACTGGTGGGCGACATCGAGGGCACAAGCGGCAGGCACATCGGCGTCTCTGAGGAATGGTTCGTCGAGTACGTGGAGGACCGCCGCCGCAACCCACAAAACGACGTCCTCACGCAACTCGCCGAAGCGACGTTCCCCGACGGGACAGTGCCAGAGGCGATCGACGTCGCCCGCGTGGCGGTGTTTCTCTTCGCAGCCGGTCAGGGCACCACCGTCGACCTTCTCAGCGCCGCACTGCTAACCCTCGCCGAGAACACCGACCTGCAGGAGGAACTGCGCAACGACCGATCGCTGATCCCGCCGTTCATAGAGGAGATGTTGCGGCTCGAGAGCCCGGTCAAGACGAATTTCCGCCTCGCCCGGCGGACGACGACAGTTGGGGAACTGGAGGTGAGGGCGGGCGCGAACGTGATGGTCATGGTCGGCGCGGCCAATCGCGATCCGCGGCACTTCGACGCACCGGCGGACCTCCGACTTGATCGACCGAACGTCGCCGAGCATCTGGCCTTCGGGCGGGGCATTCACGCCTGCCCGGGAGCATCGCTCGCTCGCGCCGAAGCGCGCGTGAGCCTCGAACGGGTCCTCGATCGAATGGGTGACGTCCGGATCGACGAGTCAGCGCACGGACCGAGAGAAGCCCGGCGCTACCAGTGGGAACCGACGTTCCTCCTCCGGCGGCTGAATGCGCTTCACCTGGAGTTCACGACCGTTGAGGGAGCACCGTGAGCCGGGTAGCCGTGGTCACCGGCGGGGCATCGGGCATCGGGCTTGGCATCTGCCGTCACCTCGCGACCGCTGGACATCGGGTGGCAGTTCTCGACGTCAACGGCCAGGCGGCTGAGGGCACCGCGGAGGAGTTGCGCGCCGGTGGGGCCCAGGCGTTCGCCGCAGCGGTGGACGTGTCGAACCGCGCCGCAGTCGTAGGGGCCCTGGGCAAGGTGCGGAGCAACCTCGGTCCAATCGAGATCATGGTCACCAGCGCGGCCATTTCGGGTTTCGCGCCCTTCGTCGAGATCACGCTCGAGCAATGGGACCGGATCATCGCCGTCGATCTCACCGGGGCGTTCCACTGCCTGCAAGTTGCGCTCCCCGACATGATCGCCGCCGGGTGGGGCCGCATTGTCACCATCGCCTCTTCCTCAGGGCAGATCGGCTCGCCCCGCCAAGGGCACTACGCCGCAGCCAAGGGTGGCGTGATCGCCATGACCAAGACGATCGCCCGCGAATACGCCACGCAGGGGATTACGGCGAACACGATCCCGCCGTTCTGTGTCGATACCCCGCTGCTCCGTGACTCACAGGCCAAAGGCGACGTACCGGGTTCAGACGCCATGTCGTTGGTGATCCCCAGCGGGCGGCTCGGCACGATCGACGACATCGGCGCGGCCTGCGCGTTCTTGTGCTCGGACGCCGCCAGCTACATCACCGGTCAGATCATCGGTGTGAACGGAGGAGCAGTTCTGTGATCGACACGGGAGCATCACGGTTTTCCCTGGACGGCCGGGTCGCCATCGTTTCCGGGGGCGGCACTGGAATCGGGCGCGGTGTGGCGCTGGTCCTGGCCGGGCACGGCGCCGATGTCGTGCTCGCCGGCCGCCGTCCCGAACCGCTCGAAAACGACGGCGAAGGAGATCGAGCGTCTCGGCCGCCGCGCCCTGGTCGTGCCCACCGACGTGACCGACGTGGGGCAGTGCGAAGATCTGGTGAGCCGAGCGGTAGCCGAGTTCGGACGGCTCGACATCCTGGTCAACAACGCCGGAGGTTCCTCCACGAAGCCGATCGCCGACTGGACCCCGGAGGAGTGGCACCTCACCATTGATCTCAACGTCGGAAGCGTCTGGTTCCTCTCCCGCATCGCCGCCAAGCCCATGCTCGAGCAGGGCAAGGGAGCGATCGTGAACATCTCATCGGGCTCCGCCTTCTTCGCCTTCCCGATGGGTGCCCCCTACGGCGCGTCGAAGGCGGCGGTCAACAACCTCACACTGTCGATGGCCGCAGCCTGGACGCCCAAGGGCATACGCGTCAACTCGGTCGCCTCAGGAGCGGTGCGGACCGAGATGTTGATCGAGGACAGCAAGAAGCACGGCCTGGACGAGGCCGCGCTCGGTGCCGGCAACGCCATGGGCCGGATCGGGGACCCAGAGGAGATCGGTTACGCCGTCTTGTTCTTCGCGTCCGACGCCTCGAGTTACTGCTCGGGGCAGACGCTATGGGTCAACGGGGGCCCAAAAGGGTGACCACGTTCTTGATCGACGTACACGGAAGGAGTTGCAGGCAATGAGCGCTGACGAGGAGCTGGAGCAGCTGCATCGAAAGATCGACTATCTCATGGATCGCCAGGCGATCCTCGACTGCATTGCCTCGCACGCGCGAGGGCACGACCGCCACGACTCCGAGATGATCACCGCCACCTACCACGACGACGGGTTCGACGAGCATGGCAGGGCCATCAACCCCGGCCCCAAGTACGCCGAGTGGATCAACCCGGTGCACGCCGCGGGATCGCAGAACCACCTCCACAACATCACCACCCATTCGGTGGAGATCGACGGGGACACCGCCCACGCCGAGAGCTACGTACTTGTCGCCCTGCTCAACCACGACGGCGCGACCGCCCGCTTCATCAACGGACGCTACATAGACCGGCTCGAAAAGCGCGACGGTGTCTGGCGGATCGCGGTTCGCCGCTCCACGGTTGAGGTCATGATCCAAGCCGACGCGTCCGGTCTGAACAGCGCATTGTTCAAAGAACAAGGCTACTCGAAGGGCACCCGCGACAGGCGGGACCTGTCCTACGTGCGCCCCCTGCAGATCGACACGCCGGCACCCGAGCAGTGGTGAAAGTGCCCGAGACAGTACGAGGAGGAAGGTCGTGGTCACCAAGGCCGAAAACGAGCGACTAACCCGAGTCGAGGGCGATGCACCCATGGGCCGCATGATCCGGGAGAACTACTGGGTCCCCTTCGCCATCTCGTCGCACCTTGTCGCCGGGGAAGCGCCCATGCCGGTGCGCCTCCTGGGTGAGAACTACGTCGCCTTTCGCGGGCGAGAACGGCGCGATCGGGTTCTTCGACGAGCACTGTCCCCACCGGCGGGCCTCCCTGGCGCTGGCGAGGGTGGAGGGCAACGGGATGCGCTGCATCTACCACGGCTGGAAGATCGACGTGGCCGGGTGCGTCGTCGACGTGCCCACGCAGACCGTGCGGGCCGAACAGTTCGCCAAGGGGGTCCACGTCGTGCACTTTCCGGTGCACGAGGTGGGCGGTCTGGCGTGGGTCTGGCTCGGCGGCAGCGACGCGCCGGCGTTCCCAGAGCTCCCATTCGCAGGCGCGGTCGAGGACAACTCGTGGCTGAGCGTCTCGGTGGCGCCCTGCAACTGGCTCCAGGGTGTGGAAGGCACGATCGACTCCGCACACGCCGGCACCCTGCACCAGACGTGGCTCCAGGAGGCCGCCCGCCGTCAGGACAACTCGCACATCGGCCTCGCTCTGGCCGGTCCTCCGTCCTACGAGACGGAGTCCGCACCGTACGGGCTCCAAGCAGTCGCCCTGCGTCCCACCGTCGACGGGCGCACCTACGCCCGTGTCACGCAGTTCTTCATGCCACTGGTGTGCGTGGTTCCCTTCGGCCGGGCGCGACCCCAAGAGGGGTCGATGTTCGCCTTCGCCCCGGTTGATGACCAGAGCCACCTGCTCTTCTACGGCTACTACTCCGACGAGCCCCAGGGACTTCCGGTCGATATGGGCGTGGTCAACCCCGAGTACCGGCCCGACCCAGGTGACTTCACCGGAGTGCGTGGCGACCGGCACGACCTCTGGGGACAGGACCGCGCGCTGATGAGGGCCGGGCATTTCACGGGCTTCGGGCGGACCCTTCTAGAGGAGGACATCGTCGTCCAGACGAGCATGGGTGGGACCCTCGATCGCTCCAGGGAGTTCCTCTCTTCGAGCGACGTCGCCGTCGCCCACGCTGCGACGGATTCTGCTCGACGCTCTCACGACCGCCGAGGCGGGCGGCGTGCCGCCCGGCAGCGCCCGCACTCCGAAGGTTGTTCGCATGCCCAACGCCCTGGAGTTCGTCTACGACGAGGGCTGTGAACTGGCGCGACCTAGTCGCCGGGCTATAGGCCGGCTGATGTGAGGCTCCGATGAGCATCACCTTGTTGTTTGGCTGCTTTCACATCGAGCTGAGTGTGCGCGACCTTGATGCGGCTCGCTCCCTCATGGAGGGGGTACTCGGCGCGGGAAAGATCGAACAGCGGCTGGCGCGCGAGATAGGTGATCTCTTTCCCGACGGGGGTTACCGGGTCGATCACCTAAGTTGCGGACAAGCGACCTTCCAGTTGAACGAACCATCTGCCTCACTTGCCTATAGGGGACGCAAATCAGTTCATCAAGCCTATCTGGACCGCATTGGCCCGTGTGTGTCCAACTTGAACTACTACGTGGACGACATCGTGCACGCGCGCGAACTGCTGAGCGAGCTGGGAGCGCCAACACTCATTGAGGGACCGAGCTCGGCGGCCAAGAGTCTCGCGGACTACGGTCCCAGCAACACCCGGCCCGGCAGCGCCACGCGACCGTTCCTCTTCATGGGTTCGCGGCAGTTGATCGGTCTGGATCTCGAGATCATGGAGCCGAACTTCCTCCATTTTGCGGATCAAGTAGTGCAATCTCCATGCTTCGTCCGACCTCGCCCCGGTACAAACGATCAAGATCTTCACCTCCGCCGACTGAGAGTCGCCGTCGACGACCTTGCGGGCACGCACCGCAATCTGGTCAGACTCTTCACGCCCGGATCGCGCAGTGAGCCATACGGCGCGCGTAGGGGAACGTTGGCGAGGGCGTTCCGGATCAGCATCGGCGGTATCGAACTCGAATACTGCGAACCCGTGGTGACACGAGGACCGCTCGCCGGGTATCTGGAGCAGTACGGCCCCGGCGTCGTCACGGTCGAGTTCGGGACCCGTGACGTGGACACCGTTCTGGAACGAGCGCGCGTCGCCGCTACATCGAGCGTCGCTGAAGAGGTGGATCTCCTCGGCGAGCAACGCGTACCGCAGCGGTGGCAGATCGCGAGCCGCGAGGTGGTGGGGTTCGACGTCGTGCTTGAGCAATTCGCGGAGAATGTCCTCTCGAGCAGCTGACGACGAACTCCCAAGCTTCTTGGCGAATCGCCTGTCGGAAAGATCAGCCATTTCGATCGGTCCTCGGCGGCGAACTCACACAAGTACACCGGTCGGCGAGAGGCCTGCGCTGGCCTCATGTAAACGTGGCCTCAGTTATGCCCGGCTCGGGCTGGGATTCGAGGATGATCACATGTGTCGAATATCTGCTGTCACAAGGGGACTCAGTGGGCGCCACGTCCCAAGGCAACGGCGCGCACTGTCGATGGATGCCTTTTAGCGCCTCCATGAGCTGTCGGAACTGCTTCGGTGTTCAGGGTTCGGGCAATAGCCGACCAGCCTTCCCCAACTCTGCGAGAGGCCACGATGCGTTCTACAACGGCCTCAGCTAGGACGCTCGGTCGCCCGAGGGTGACTCCTTCGGCCCGTTTCTCCGCCAGGGCATCCTTGGTTCGTTGACCGATGATCCGCCTCTCCCACTGGGCCGCCGATGCCATCACGTTGGCCATGAACTCTCCGGCGGCGGTGGCAAGGTCGACACCAAGGTCGAGGGCGATGAGATTCCAACCGGCAGACTGAGCCCGAGCCATGAGGTTGGCGAAGTCAGCCAACGATCGACTCAGTCGATCCAATTTGGCGACGACAATCGCCGCAGCCCGTCCCGACTCCGCTTCTTCAAGTGCCGCTGCCAGACCGGGGCGCTTGGCGACTGACTTTCCGCTGGCCCCAGCGTCCTCGTGGATCGCCAGGAGCTTCCAACCGCGGTGAGTGCACTCAGCTTGGATGGCGGTGCGTTGGGCGGGCATACCCAGCCCAGAATCAGACTGCTCCTCGGTCGAACACCTGGCGTAGCCAACGACGATAGAGGGGTCAACTAGGTCCTTTTTCGTCTTGGCCAAAGGGCTGTTCCGTCAGGAGGACCGACGGCTGCTCATGGAACAGCAGCGTCCCCCTGGCCACCTTCGGGTGTTTGCCGCGATGGTGGAAGGTACGATCACACCCGCCCATTTCGGCGTCATGCACGCCCAAGTGCTCCTGAACGAGGAACCCATCGGGCTTATGCACCTCTACACGCTCCAACTGCATACGCTCGTGCTGCAGGTGATGAGACAAGAGCCGCCTGCTCCCGTTGAGCGCATTATGGACCCGCCCGCTTGGGACATGTCGGACCGTGAGGTCAGATTGTGCCCGCCGACACTGGGTCAGTTCTTCTGGCCACCCAAGGAATCCTTCACGAGTGAGACGCTTGATCAGTACAGGACGCGTCTGGAGAACCCAGCGTTCCTCCAAAGCCACCCCAGAACACCCCAACCCGCGACTTAGGGCTGTCTCGCCCCCGCCATCATTGGCGAAATGGAGCAGTGCGTTACGTCACCTACAGTTCGTACGGCCGTTTCCCGGTCGCGGCCTCAACCTGATCGGAAATGTCCCGCGCGCTCGTCACAACCGCCTCGATGCACACATCAAGGGGCGCGCTGAACCACTCCCCATTTACACGGTGAGGTCCGAGGATCAAATGCGCCCCATGCTCGACTCGAACCGCCCAAGGCCTCACGTCCCACTTCTTGAAGAAGCCCAGAGTACGCGGGTTGTGCGCTTGCAACTCGTTCACGCGCTTCTCGGGATCATGGCCGATGCCGACCTTGTAGTGAGGCGCGTCCTTGTCGCCGATGACGTACACGAAGCAGTTGGCGTTGAACGTTGACGGATTCGGCCACGTCTTGTATCTAGGTAATGGCTGCATCTCCCGAGAGATTAGGACCGCTCAGACAGCAACGAAAGGGGGGCCAAGCTGACAGCCCAAAGGCCGTCAGGGTGCCCGCAGCCCCAGGACGACGTGGTCCCCAGGCGACCATATCCGGCGGTTTGGGTGCCACTGGCCCGGCGACTGATCGGGGGCAGGTCAATCGCGATTTTCGGGGATACGAGAACCCGGAATCGGGGACACCCGCAGCCACCCTGAGACCCCGGTAACTCCAGCTTGCGCGCGAGCCGCTCCTGGACGAGCCCTCCACCAGCCGGTACGACGAGAGCCGATCACATTCGCCGCATCGATCAGAAGCATCAGTCGAGTCCGATCGTCCCCCGAGATAGGGGACTGCCAACGATCTCCGTCACTTGCATTCGTCCGATCCGGGACGAAGCGCTATTGTACTTGTCGCAACCGGGTTCAATCGAAGCGTTTGAGAGCCTGCGGGCGTGAACGGAGCCAGCGGACGGTGTCGCCGAGGGGGCGCGCGGCATCAGGGAGGGGAACACGACGATGACCGAGAAGATCGTGGTCGACTTCGACCACCACTCCAAGGAGTACCGCGAGCGTGGCATGGAGATCGCCCGCGAAGCGCGTGAGAAGTGCCCGGTCGCGTGGAGCGAGCACCACGGTGGCTACTGGTTCGTGACCGGCCTCGATGAGGCGAGCGCCTTTCAAAAGCGCCCCGACATCTTCTCCTCGGCCCGAGAGCTTGGGAACCCTGACTCGGTGTACAAGGGCATCACCATTCCATCGGTCAACACTGACTACGTCGGCGGTTTCATCGAGATGGATCCTCCCAAGCAGCTCGAGTACCGACGGGTCCTCAATCCCCTCCTCTCGCCGGCCGCCGTCACGAAGTGGGACCCGCTGGTGCGTGAGTTCACGAACGCGTGCATCGACGATTTGATCGAGAGAGGCCGCGGTGACTTCGTTGAGGAGGTGACCAACGTCGTCCCCGCCGTTCTCACGATGGCGATGATCGGCATGCCGCTCGAGGACTGGGTGATATTCAACGAACCAGCGCACGCGTCGATCTACACACCGCCCGACAGCCCGGACTATCCCCGTGTCACTGAGATGCAGGCGCAGATGGCGACACGCCTTTTCGAGTACATCGGGCAGTTCCGCGCTAGCCCCAGGCCCGGGATGCTCAAGGCGCTCATCGATGCCGAGATCAACGGAGAGCCCCTCGCCGACATCGACATCATGGGCACCCTCCTGCTGGTGATCGGCGGCGGCTTCGACACCACCACGGCGCTCACGTCCAATGCCTGGCGCTGGCTGTCGGAGAACCCCGAGGAGAAGGCGCGGCTCATGGCCGACAAAGAGCTCTGGAAGACCGCCACCGAGGAGTTCGTCCGCTTCTACGCGCCTGCCCAGGGAACTGCTCGCTCGGTGACGCAAGACTGCGAGGTGGCTGGATACTCCTTCTCCAAGGGCGATCGGGCGCTGGTCTCCTTCGCGATGCCGAGCCGAGACCCGAAGCACTTCGAGGACCCCGACACGATCAAGCTCGACCGCTTCCCGAACCGCCACGCGGCCTTCGGTCTGGGCAACCACCGCTGCATCGGTTCGAACCTCGCTCGCATGCAGTTCAAAGGGATCATGCAAGAGTCATTGGCAAGAATCCCGGAGTATGCCATCGACTACGACGGTCTCCAGCGCTACGAGACGATTGGCACCATTAACGGCAACAGGAACATGCCGATGACCTTCGCGCCCGGGACCCGCCAGGGACCTGGTCTCCAGGCCACGATCGAGAAGTGGCAGGCCGTGCTCGATGCCGAAGCGGCTGCCGCATCTGCCTGACCGCCAAAGCGGCTTCACGAGAAAGGAACCACGTTGCGCGTCCATGTCCAAGAAGACGTCTGCCAGGGCCACACCCAGTGCTTTATGGTGGCTCCCGAGGTCTTCGAGCTCCGCGAGGAGGACGGCCACGCCTTCGTCAAGATCACCGAGTTCACCCCGGAGCTCATTGAGGCAGCCAACCGGGCAGCGCTCAACTGCCCCGAGCAAGCGATCATCGTCGAGCCATAGCCGGGCCTCTTGGCCCATCTGGCTGCAGGTGAGGTCGAGCGCTATCCCCTGATCGCCGAACTGTCCCACCGGCCCAATGAAGTGGATACGCCGAAGCTGCCAGCGATAGCCGGTCCCGAAGGAATCGCTCACGCGCGCTTGTCCGCATGGCCCCGTTCGCCGGAGCCCGCATACCGTTGAACGACCTGACTCTGCGTGATCACACCGATTGGCCCTTCGAGATCGAATACTTCCGTTACGGCGAGTCCCAAACCTCCTTGACCAACTTGTCCTGTGGCGTCGAGAAAGAACCAAGGACCAGTGGGTTGACGAAACAGAGTTGCGTTGAGGTCGACGTTGATCAGAGCCAAGCCGGCTCCGATAGAGTTTGTCTGACTAAGCGGCGAACCGAAGTCGGCGACACCTAGCAGCTGGGACAGTCCGCACGGCTCCGTTCCGTCTATGACCGGGACCTTGAGGCGAAGCCATGCGGCGCTGGGAACCGGTACCCCATAGCCGCCACGAACGACGCGATGCTCAACGGCGTCGCGTACGAAGATCGGGCCGCTGTCATTCGAATATAGGTGGCTCCAGTCAAACGAGCCGAGGTGATCGGGCCGTGGAGGCGGTGGCGGGGCTTCGGCGGCGCTGGAGATCGACTCCCGATGCGTGAGGAGGGCCCGCGCCGACACAGCACGTCCAGCCCTCGTGGAGAGCTCCATTTCGAGATGCGCAACTCGTCGGCTCACCTGGCATCGGCGCACAAGTCCCACGAGGGGCTCTAGCGGAACCGGCCGCTCCAGGTCGATCTGTACCCGTGCGACTTGCTCGATCTCTCCCACGCCAGCAGTGACGAGTGCCCCAACGAGCGCGCTCGGTGCGCCGCCGTGCATTGCGTCCGGCCGCCATGGTCCGGTGGTCAAGATACTCGGCACATACCAGTCACCATCCCTCTGATACAGAGATTGGACAGCACTCTCAACGCCAGACAAGCCCTTCCTCCACTTCGATCGTGCGAGACCAATCGACCCGGATCCCAACCGAGGATGACGGGCTCTAGCGAGTAGCCCAAAAGTGCGATACGGGGCGCACGCAACTCTCCCGACCACAGCGGTGGGCGACGACCTGGATGGTACCCGACCGGGTGCCATAGCGCCCACACATCTCACACCCGATAAGCCCTACAAAGGATCATCAGAGGTGCGTGGTGAGTCCTCTCCCGCCGCCAGCTCGATTGCGGCAATGGCACCTTCGACCCGTCGCCTCACTACGGCGTCACGCCTCCTCGTCCGACGGGATGGCCTTGAGCACCTCTCGCAGTAGTTGTGCGGCGTCTCGGAGTTCGTCTTCTCGAAGGCGCTTCATGGTGCTAACGCTGCATTCTCCTTCTTCACCAGTCGAATGTCATACATGCGCGCCCGGCGTCGCACCCTTGGTTTCAGGAAGGCCATGGCTATGGCGTCGAGGAGGTCGGTGGACCGCCCCAGACGCTTGCGGATCTCGTCCTTACGCTCCACCTGGATGAGCGAGGCGCTCGTCACGGACAAGTGAGAAGCCGTCAAGTCTCCGATGAGCGTGTCATCGGGCGGCAATTCCAATTTGGGGTCGGTCGCCAGGTCCAGCGCCTCGCGGAGTCCCCAGAACGCCTGCGCCCGCATGTTTAAGAAGCCCAGTTCGCCTGAACGGTCCCTCTTCAGGCTCTTGGCGCCGCCGTGAAACGCCTCTACGACGAAGTGCTGTTCCCTTAAACGATCGGTGACCCCTGCGCCGAGGCCATCGGTGTCGATGATCGCCTTGGCACCGGGATTGGCGGTCAGGATGCCACCCACGCGGCCCGCAGGGGCAGCTCAGGAACACGTAACACGATAGAAACCTGCCTCCCCCCTCCTGGCCTCGGCCTAGGCGCCCGCTGCTTAGCTTGGGCGCTCGATGAACTCCACCGGCACCCCGTCGGGGTCCGAAACGTAGAAGCTGCGGATGCCGGGCACGACAGACTCGATCTCGGAGGTGACCGTCACGCCAACGCCGAGGAGGCGGTCCCGAAGCCCGCCCAGCCCATCGACCCAGAACGAGAGGTGGGGAGCGCCGGCGTGGCGATGGTCCAGCTCCAACCGGGCACCCCCTCCCGATCGGTACTCCACCAGCTGGAGCTGGAACGAGCCGGCCGCCAGAAGCGACGTCCGCAAGGTGGCCTCGGGGTTGGCAGTGAGCCGACGGAAACCTTCGGAGTCCACATCCACCGTGCTCAGCACCTCCAGGCCGACGACGTCGCGGTAGAACGCCAGCGACCGGCCCAGTTCGGTCACGGTGAGCCCTACGTGAAACAACTCGGCCACGGCCTCATCCTTCCACAGGCGGCCACTCGGAGCGCCTACCGAGCCCACATCGGTCAACCCTTGCTGTCTCTCACGCCGCGGAGGAAGTGCCGATCTTCGCCGGGCGAGCCGACGCCGCACCCGATCGAAAAATACCGGACGGCGCGTGGCATCCATCGTTCCGCTCGAGAACTGGCGGATCTGATCAAACAACGCGAGGCCAGAGGGGTCAGACAAGGTGTCGCATATCGACGGTTCCTCGACACGCTGCGAAGAACGCTGGATGTCCCCGAACATGCGGACGATATGGATGTGGGGCATGACCCCAAGGTGCGTTGGGGCACATGCAACGATCGGCGAGCACCGAGTGTGTAAGCCGCTTGCGACCGCACCGGTATGAGAGACCGGAGAGTGCGTGGATCCGGCGGGACACCACTCTCGTTATATTGAGTCCCTATTTGCTGCCATGGCCGAGAGCAACTGCCCCCACGGTCGACGGATGCCACTGAGCGCCTCCGTGTGCGGTGGCCACCTCGTCTGCGTTTAGAGCTCGAGCAATGGCCGACCACCCCTCCCCAACGGTGTGAGCGGCCACGATGCGTTCCACAACGGCCTGTGGTAGCAGGGTCGGTCGTCCGAGGTGGACACCTTCGGCCCGCTTCTCTGCGAGGGCGTCTTAGTTCGCTGACCGATGATCGGCCTCTCCCACCGAGCCGCCGATGCCATCACATTGGCCATGAACTCTCCGGCGGCGGCAAGGTCGACACCGCGACGAGGTTCCACAAAAATAGCGGGCGTCGCGGACGAGAGGAGGTGTGACTGCCTCGCACCAGCATGCGCGTCAATAGGCCAAGCGCATCCCAGCTCCCGTGATCAAGACCTAAAGAGTTCGGCGACCCGTTGTTGTCCACCGCTGAACTCATGGAGCTGGATAGGTGTGCAGTCGGGATCGCTTATAAAGAAGAAGCGTGATACTGACGATGCGATGATCGGGCACAGTGGCGTGATGTCGGCAGCGACCAACCGCTCGTACGTCGCCTCCACGTCGACGACCGTGAGGGCGATCTTTGGCCTGCCAAGTTCCATGGGGTAAAAGGGGTCGACTGTCGATCCTGGTTCTGGCGTTGGACGGCGACTGAAAAGCTCGATGAGGGTGTTGCCGATCGCCAGCCCAACTCGGGTCCAACCCTCCTCTATGTCGGTGAAGCAGACAACGAATCCGAGCACCCGGGTGTAGAAGTCGACCGAAGCGTCGAGGTCGGATACCGTTATCCCCAGATGCGAAAAGCAGTTCACGATGACAGGTGGGGTGGTCATCCTCGCCATCTGTTAGTACGCAACGAGTTGGCGTTGATGCGCTGGTGGGCGAGCTCGCCGGTAACGCTACGTTTCACGGTGGTGTGCTCGATCATCAACTGTTCCACCCGACTCTCCTCGCCGGGCTTGATCAGATCGGTTATCTCCTCATGAACCGCAAGGTCGGCTAGCCGTGATTCACGGGTTGAATAGGCCCCATGCGTAGGTGGCGAGGTCGCATTTCCCCTGACGTGGTCGACAAAGATGGACTCCAGAACAAGAACGCACACTTGCTGGAAGTAAGTAGCGGCTGATTGGGCACCGGCGCCTGGCCACTAAAGGGCCGGGATTACTGTTTCAAGAGACCGGACGGCGGATGGGGCAGGTTACGACTCTTCAGCCTCGATGCTCTGTCCGTGAACCATGGCGTGCCAGGCGACTACGGGGGCGCCCTTCCACCCTCTGTCCTTGACCGCCTGGGCAAACTGGGTACCGGCAATCGCAAGGCCCGTAATGCCCAGAAGTATCTCCACGGTCCAAGCAAGCGTGAGCGCCATCCCTGAGAGTCCGAAAATGACGCCGTAGGGCACCCACGACAGCAGCCACAGGGTGATCCCGAGCCGCAGCTTCATTGAGGGCAGTTCGTAGCTCGGTCGTTGATCCGAGTGATAGCGCCACCTGAGCCCTTGTGTCGGCTCCATGCGTACCTGGCCATGCGCCACGAAGAATACGGTCCTCGTAGCTCCTTTGCGGGTTCAGGCTGATCCTCAATACGACCGCCGTTGTCACCACACTGTTTGCAGATCACTTCATACTTGTGCTCATCTTCAGTGGTGGAGATCCACTGCCCATCGGGCAACTGCTTCCAGCCACCTTGAAGCGGCCGTTCGTGGGGGTAATGACCCTCGTCTGGGTCTTGGACGACCTCCGGCCGTCTCTGTTGGTCTTCTGGCGCCTCTTTGTCTCCGCCGATTCCCATGAGAACGACTCCCTCGACCAAGTCTTTTGGCTTACCGACATTATGACGGCAGATGGACTGGCCACCGAGTGGCAACTAGAACAGGGCTACGGAAGCAGATGGCCGCCATCCGGCCGAGAGACCTCGCCGCAAGGCACCGGTCCATTACGAGTAAGGAGTGGTGCACAATGGCCAGCGACGACGAAACGGGACGACGTAATAAGGCGAATGTCATCGTCTTCTACGACCTTATGTTCAACAAGTGCCAACCCCGAGAGGCCATCGACCGCTTCGCCGGGGAGGTATACATCCAGCACAACCCCGATGTCGGCGACGGCAAACAGGAGTTCATTGATTACTTCGAGCGCATGGCCGCCGACTACCCCGGCAAGCAGGTGGAAATCGTCCGTTCGTTCGCTGACGGCAACCATGTAATCCTGCACTGCCGCCAGACCTGGCCCGGAGGCCACGACTACGCCGGAATGGACATCTTCCGTCTCGACGACGACGGCAAGATCGTCGAGCACTGGGATGTCCTCCAGGTCGTCCCGACGACGTCCGCCAACGACAACAGCATGTTCTGATTGGTCCCATCCCCGAGGTCGATTAGCCAGATCCGAGCCCGACGGGGACGGTCGGCCCGCATTGGGTGAGATACTCGGTGGGTGGCAGAAGTCAGCGTCCAACTCCGTGATCAATCCTTAGGCGGAGAGCTATAGGCTGCAGTGGGCCGCAATCGGTCAGGCCGAAGACGCAGCTCCGATCATCTAGAGGCAGCGTTCTAATCCTTCAATCTCGATGTCGTCTCGTCGTAATGCCCACGTTGATCGGTCCAGCGTCATTGCTCCGGTCAGGACAACGCTATGAGTGCTCCGACAGTGAACCCCACTGCCGCTAGCCAGATCCAAGTCGGAATGACAGACCACCACCTCATTGGATCCTCCTATGCCGTAAAGACACTCTGGCCCCTCACCACCACCGAAACGGCGGGAAGGGGACGGGTCGCTGGTCCTTGGATCACCGCACCCGTTTGTGCGTTGAACTCACTGCCGTGGCACGGACAAGTAATAATACCGTTTTGGATCGACCCGACTGTGCAGCCTTGGTGGGTACATATGGCGGACAGACCATGCACGGTACCGCCCTCTCCCCGCACAAGTACGACTTTGTCCTGAGCCAGGATCAACCCCCCTCCACCCGCTGGAACCTGGCTGAGATGAGCAAGGAACTGCCCGTTATCACTGGAGGTATATGAAGTTGCCGTGCCTTTTGTAGTGGACGACCACTTATCGTGTGCAACCAGGTACCCGGCGACGCCGGCGGCCACCGTGATGGCACACCCACCGATCAGGGACCGTCGTGAAATGGCGTCGCTGGACATCAGTACCTCCGATCTCGGTCAGAGCCGTCTTAGGTCAAGGGGATTCCCGTACGCGTAAACAACCACAACGCCGAAGTCAGCCAGAGCACAATGAGTAATCCGAAGACACTCCCACCGAGCACGGGGATCGCCCATCCAGGCAATCCCCGAATCCGTAAGCCAATCATTTTGGCGGCATACGCTCCATAGAATAAGCAACCGGCAACGCCATGGACGACGACACGCAGACTGGTCGTGACAAAGCCAAGCGCCCATATGCAGTTAAACACCACCGGAAGGGTAAGAACGAATGCAATGGTGCCCGTCCACCGGTGCAATACAGGAGCCCACGATGGGGCCGCCCCTGCACCTGGAAGTCGCCCCCACATCCAAAGCGCCGTGACAAGTTGCACTATGACGAACGCCACCGCAGCAGTGGTTAGCCACGCTTTCATCTGAAGCAGGCCGGTGAACCCGAGCGTAAACAATGTCCGCCCCGAGGGGTGATGGATCTTGGCGTAGGCGGCAAGCAAAGAGGCAACCCCGACCCAAACGAGGAGGAGAAGAGCCACCTTCTTCCGCTCGAACGAGACAGCCGAGCCTGTGTCGATGGTCGGCATTGATATAGCCGGGTCCGTAGACATCGCTGTCGTCCCTCCAGAACCGTGGCTGCTGCGCTTGAGCGAACACGTTATCCTCAGACAGAACGTTCCGCTCTATGACGTCTATCCCGATCTGAGCGAGGTGGTCCACGGCATCGCTGACGAGGTCTAGGGCAAGGCTGAGGAGATGTCCTTTTAGCCGCCGTTGAGTTCCATACCTCTCCCATTGGGGCGTCGACTGCCGGGGATTACGGACAGCCTGATTTCGCAGGTTCGCCAGATTGGACAAGAGCCTTGCTCTGGTCATTCAAGCGAACGGGAATCTGAACGTCGCCGAACTAACACTGCGACGACAAGTCAATATCGCTCGGAGCAGCGGGCACTCGTGGGCCGCCATCGGCTACGCACTCGGAGTCTCAAAGCAGGCAGCACAGCAACGCTTTGGCAGAACGACCGAGAACGGAACGGAGTAATCCACCAGCGGGCTCAGCTCTCTTCGATCGGCACTCGATATTCATCCAGCGGTTCGAGTCTTGGATGAAGTCCGGCCAAGTAGGCGTTTAGTCCGATCCACCACCGTAGTGATTCTTTGCCAAGGAGTGCAGCAAAGTCCTCCCAATATGGACTGACACCCTTCATTATGCGGCAATAGTCATCGGGGTGGAGGCCATGTATCACGAATACGTCCCGAACTCCACGGCGCCGAGACCACTGCGGCGGAATCAGCCAGAGATACCAAGCAGTACACGGTCGGTGGAACCGGCATCGACTCGGTCGTGGGCCTCAGCAATCATCTCCAACGGCAACAGAGGACCGATCCCCATCGAAAGTGCATTTTCGCTCGCCGCAGCGGTTAGATCAGCCGCCGCTTGCCGCTTCGCCTCGTTGGGAAAGTCGTCGCTGCCCAGCAGCCGGATCGTGACGTTGTTGAAGAGCATCGGCCAGAACGAGAAGTCAGGACGCTCATGACGAGTCGCATACGCAGCAATGACGGTCTGCTTCTTGGCTACGGCAGCGTCGAGGTCGACGTTGTCGGAGAAGGCCACCTCGATGATTCGGTCAACACCGTCGGGCCCGTGGGCTCGGATGGCGGCGGCCGGATCTGGTTGGTCCAAGCTGATGGCATGTGCCACAGCGGAAGGGGAGACCCGGTCCAGATCAGGGGTGGCTCGTACGGTTCCGATCACCGTTGCACCGCCCCAGGTTGCCAGCTGGGCAGCCAGCGAACCGACCCCGCCGAGCACCCCCTGCACCAGGACGGTCTGGCCCGATACGGGTCCGTCGCCGAACACGGCCCGATGCGCGGTGATCCCTGGGATGCCGAGGCACGCACCGACCTCGTCACTCACAGTGTCTGGTAGATCCACCGCCTGCCAGGTGGGAACGACCGTGAGTTCTGCAGCGGTTCCGAAGGGCCGATAGGACTGGGCACCGAAGACCCATACTCGCCGCCCGACCCGACTTTCATCGACCCCTTCGCCAACCGACTCCACCACGCCGGCACCGTCACTGTGAGGAATGACCCGAGGAAACGGTATGGTCGAACCGAGCCAGCCCCGACGCTTCTTGGTATCGCCCGGATTCACCCCGGAGCGGGTGATCTGGACACGGACTTCGCCAGCTCCCGGCTCGGGGGAGGGCAGCTCGCCGATCTGGAGGACATCGACGGCAGATCCCTGTCGCTCATACCAAGCTGCACGCATTGAAAACACTCCTACCATCCCAAGTTTGCGTTGCTCCACTCTGACCCTGGGGTCCTCACAGTGGGTAAGTGGCGGGGCAATTACGCTGCCCTATTTGTGCGTCGTATGCAATCCCTATGTAACGGCCATTGACTAGGGGGATAGACTCCTTATGAGAATGATGCTTCTAGAAAGTGATCAGATGACTGATCCGCACCTCCCAGCGCTGCCCGAGAACCTGGTCCCCACCCCGGTCGGCGACCTCACCAGGCACCCAGCGGCCGTCTACCTGGCACGCCTGGCGCCGGGGTCCCGTCGGTCCCAGACGGGCGGCCCTCGAGACGATGGCGGGGATCCTCACCACGGGCCGGCTCGGCATGACGAGCTTCCCTGGCACCGTCTCGGCTACCAGCACACCCAGGCCCTCCGGGCGGCCCTCGCCGAGCGCTTCAGCCCCGCCACGGCCAACCGCCACCTTGCCGCCCTCCGTGGGGTCCTGCGAGAAGCGTGGCGGCTCGGGATCATGTCGGCCGAGGATCTCCAGCGCTCCATCGACCTGCCCGCCGTACGGGGTGAGCGCCTACCTCGGGGCCGGGCGCTCTCTCGAGGCGAGCTGCGGGCACTGTTCGAGTCCTGCCGCAAGGGCCGGTCCGGCCGACCGGCGTGACGCCGCCCTCATGGGCGTCCTCTACGGCGCCGGTCTGCGCCGGGCCGAAGTCGTGGCATTGAGCGTCTCCGATTACGACCCCGAGACCGGAGCGCTTATCGTGCGGGGCAAGGGTAATAAGGAGCGCACCGCCTACATCGATGACGGTGCTGCCGAGGCCATGAGCACGTGGATTTCGGCACGAGGCGAGGACCCCGGCTCGTTGTTCTGCCCCATTACTCAGCGGGGAGAGGTAATAATCCGCCCGATTACGGACCAGGCGGTTTACTCCATCCTCCAGACTCGGGCGATCAAGGCGAAGGTACGACCGTTCTCTCCCCATGATTTACGCCGGTCGTGCGTGTCGGACCTCCTCGATGCCGGGGTCGACATCTCTGTGGTGCAACAGTTCGTCGGCCATGCCAACGTCACCACGACCGCTCGTTATGACCGTCGGGGTGAGCATGCCAAGAAGAGGGCGGCCAAGTCTCTACACGTGCCGTTCGTAGTGGACGAGTAATAGCGGGGGCGCAGCTTGCCGTGCAGTTAGGTGGTCATTTCGTCGTGACCACAAATGACCCCTCCCATCCTTACGGTCGCCAGTAACGATGGGACTCCGCCAGGTGACGTACAGGTCTGGATTACCCAGTAATCGGATAATCCACCGCTCTCAAGTACCCATGGAATGTCGATGCGTCACTAAAGCAGGCTCGGCTCCTAGCCAAAGCTCACGGTGCCTGTGCCAGTAATCGAGGCGAAGATCCCGGGAGGGTTCGGGCCATTGTTACTCGTGTTGCACTGACCCTTCTTTGATCCGCTCGTGTAGAACGGCCCGACGAAGGCAAAGGTAGCGGTGAGGGTCAACGAGCCGGTAATGCCGCTATACGCCTTGGTCCCGCTGACGATGGGGGCGGGCGCACTGGCGACCACCGTACCCGAGCACGTCGTCTGATTGAAATCAGTCGGCTGGGCGTTCTTCGTTGCCTTGTTGAACTGCGATCCGTTGACCAGAATCGTGCCCTTCTTCAGAAGAAGCAGTTCGTAGCCGCCCTTCTTCTGCGGCTTGCCCGACGCATTGGCGTTGGTGCTCCCGCCGTAGTCACCGATCACTCCGGTGATCACGACTGGCCCTCCCCCTCCATTGCCGCTCGGGACAACGAAGACCTTGATGGCGCCATTAGCCGGGGTACTGGCCCCGAAAGCGGCTTCACTTGCGAACAGGGACCCTCCTAGAAGCAGAGCGCTACCGAGCACAGCCTTGACGACTCCTGTCATGATTCTCCCTAAGTGTGTGACGTTGAAAAACCGGATGAGCCGGTGGCACTGTAAGTTTGCGCCACTCAGCGGCGCTTCGCCCATGGTGCCAACACATAAACCCTGGGGGTGCCAGCACCACCGGGTTTACTCTGAACCCGGTACTTCCTAGATGCATGGGCCATTCAGCCCCTTGCATGGTCACCTGATGACCACCTGTAGCGCCCGGCACGGCCACAATCCCCGCAACTGAGAGTGGACATTGAAGAAATCGACACGTCACTTGCTGATCGACCTGATTGGGCGATTCCGTACATCATTGCGGAAGGAACTCCTGGATCTCGGCAGAAGTTTTCGAGCCTCAGCCCCGTTATGGCTCCTTCAGCACTCGCTCCCGACGTGATCAAGATCGTCAACATCGAAGGCCCAGTTCATCGGGACATCATCGTCGAAAGGTTGCGGGCTCCTTGGGGTGCTGAGCGGGCAAGGAGCACATTTCGAACGGCCGTCGATGACGCAATCGATCGGCTTGTGTGGGGAAGTCAAGTCCTGGCTGTCGAAGATGAATTCATAACCTCGCCATCCAAGAATGACGACGCCGTTCAAGTGCGAGTTCCGACCGAGGGATATCCACAAACCCGGCGCATTGTCGAGGAGGTTCTGCCATCGGAAGTTCGACAGGCGATCCTAAACCTCGTCGGCGAAGCGCAAAGCATTGAACAAGCAGAGATCCCTACGCGTCCCACGGTCGTCGTGAGTCTCGTTGCAAATGGATGGTCCCCATCGATGACTCCCCATTCTTGAAATCGGTAATCGATTTGGGGCCCCACCCAAGGGTCATTCACGGTCGACCCTGCCGAAAGACCGATAACACCACACGTGCCACGGGGGACCCCTCATGCCCTGCACCGGGCATCAGCCTCACTGGATGACAAGCCCAGCCCCTTGACAGGAGTGAGCAGTTGGCACAGGAGCGGGGCATTAGCGTGCTCGTGTGAATCTGAGTCGAGGACTCACGCCCTACTTGCTCCTCGGAGCGCTAGAGGCCAGTTAGTGACTTGTTGCTTCGTGACCTAGCGCCGGACGGCTCAGGCGGCGGAGCGATGGTGCTTGGAATGATCGTTCCCGATGCGAAAGCCCGATGGGACGTGAGTCGGGGCGGAAGCCGAGAGGTCATGGATGCATTCGGCACAGACCCAGCGACAGGTGCGATCTGTGTGCAGCAACCGTCGTCGAGAGTGATTGGCCTTTTCGACATGCTGTGTCCATCCGCAGCGATGACATGCGCCGATTCGTCCGTGATCATTCCTATCTGAAGCGATATCGAGACATCTCATTCTCTCCACACTCCCTTCCTAAGCCTGAATCGGTTGCGAACACACTTTTCAGCGTGGCCCCGGCATCCGAAGCCGAACAGAGCCGAAAGGCCCTATTCCCAGGGATCGACCTCCAGGCGGGGCCCATGAGGTTCCACGGTTCGGTGCGTGGTCCCAACTGATGGCTCCCCACACTGGCCTTAAAACGATCCCGGCCTCGTCGATGGCCCAGGGCTCGGTCGGGTTGATTCTTTCGCTCAACAGGTCCATCGGGCTCCCACCCCCTAGCATCCGCAATCTGGGACTGAATGGCGGGCTGGTTCATCTAGGTCGAAGAACCACCTGCCCGCCCTCCATGATCCCGGCCCCGGTGGACCCAGCAGCCGAAGAGTCTCCCGACTGCTGGGTCCGGGACCTCTTCTTATGCGTTGACCGACTGGCGATCCTCGGACTGCGCCTGGCCGTCATCGGATCTGGCATCGATCGCCTGGCGCTCATCAGAGTGAACGTCGATGGTGATCTTTCGTGGCTTGGCCCTTTCGGCCACTGGGATGGTCAACCGGAGGACGCCCGCTCGGTACGACGCTCGGATGTTCTCGGTGTCAAGGGTGTCGCCCAGAATCACCTGGCGGCTGAACATCCCTCGGGGCCGC
The DNA here is from genome assembly GCA_963779735.1 of uncultured Acidimicrobiaceae bacterium. Classification (GTDB taxonomy): domain Bacteria; phylum Actinomycetota; class Acidimicrobiia; order Acidimicrobiales; family RAAP-2; genus Bog-473. Next base: position 117,437 of record CAVZZJ010000002.1, on the reverse strand, counting down.
TCGCACGCAATCAACTCGACCTCGGGTCCAGTCGGCGAGCGGCGCTCGGCACGAACGGTCAGCACATTGCGCTCGACATCGAGCTCCACCCGGTCTGGGTCGATGGCGGGTAAATCGAACTCGATGGCGAACTGGTCGCCATCACGCCAGGCGTCCATCGGCATGGCGACGGGCCGTGCGACCGTGCCGAACACTTGTGAGGCAACCCGGTCGAGCTCTCGAAATGGATCGGTGCGAACCAACATGGTGTTCCTCCTTTGTGATCGTGGCTTTACTTGTAGTGGGGTACATTACCTACTACGCTCACCATAGATTTTATGCAGATGGTTTGGTGTCTGCAACAACAAACTTGGAGATAGCCCACATGGTTCGTGAGAATGAACTTGATCCCGCACGGGGGGTTTACGGCATCTCCGTCGCCGCCGGTCTAGTGGGGAGCGCCCCCCAGAATCTCCGGCTCTACGAGGCTAGGGGGCTGTTGAGCCCAGCCCGAAGCGACGGGGGTACACGCCTCTACAGCGACAACGATCTGGAACGTCTGCGTGTCATCAGTCATCTCTTGGAGGGCGGTCTCAACCTGGCGGGAATCCAGGCGGTTCTGGATCTCCAAGAGACCAACAACCGGCTCCAACTAGAGCTCGACGAGCTTCGCAGAGTGGCCGGGCCACCGACCGAGGAAGAAGGCAACAGGTCAGCCCCGAGATCCAGGTTGTAGCACGGCGGTTGGAGAAGGCCGAGGGGTCGCTCGGGCGCCACAATCCGACCACCCCCATAGCCGCCGTTGGTGGTCGATCTGGGGCCCCACCAGGCGTCTAATACGTCCGGGTGGCCCCGCGAGGGGATAACGACATTCGTGGGTCCATTGGGCCTGATTACGACCCAGGTTCATCGAGCGGGCGCTGGCTGGGCGAGACGCTGAAATCGAGAGACGGCGCTGCATTGATTACGACATCGGATATGAACTACGACGAGCCGGCCAAGATGAGATGGCGGCAGAGCTCGATCGCAAGGTCAAAGGCGAGATGGCGGTCGAGACACTTATTCGGAATGCCAATCGACACCTAAACGTTCATGCTCCCGTCGACTGGAACCATGACGGTCGAACGTCTTCTGGTAGAGACTCAAGCCATCCCTTTATCTCTACTAGACACGTCTTGCATGGCCGACGGTCCTTTGGTGGTGTTTCCGTATGAATACGGTGGTCTGGGTCAATAATCCGACTGTGTGGGCACATAAATAGAACGTGGTAGACACCCTCGTTGTGAGGATACAGGCCAGCGAGGTCTGTGTAACTGAGGTCCATGGGCATTCGCCCAGCCTATGAGCCCACATTTTGTGGTCGGTGCGAAGTAACACCGCCCAAGCGCCACACGCCTATCTGTTGCACCCATTAGAGCCCAGGATCGTCCAGGAGGCGCTGCATCCCATCCCGTAGCCGCCGGATCTGGCCCTCCAGGGCCTGTAGCTCCCTGACTAATGCCATGGCCGCCTCCCGGTCGAGAGCCGGCGCTCCCACCCGGAGCATGGCGATGGAGCGCCTGAGGTTCTCCAGATCGAACTGCCGGTCCATGGATACGAACATATGTTCGATTCAGGGTAAGACCGGATTCGACGAGGGGAGTGGATTGATGCCGCCGATTTCCGAAACTTCCCAGAGGCGATCAACGAAATTCCCCAGTTGATGGACCGGTGAGTTTTCCTTCATTTTACTCCTTGACCTTGGACACCCCCTTTCGGAGCCCTTCGGTGCGGGCCCGATGGGAGCGCATGCGGTAGCTCTCGCCGTCGATGTTGAACACGACGCTACGGTGCAAGAGGCGGTCGAGCATGGCGGCGGCCACCATGGGGTCGTCGAAGATCTTTCCCCATGAACTCACCCCGAGGTTGGTTGTCATCACGATGGAGCTCTTGAGGTAGCGCTGGGTGATGACCTGGAACAACGCAGCAGCCGCTTCGCTCTGAAGCGGCAGATAGCCCACCTCATCGATGACGAGGAGCCTCGGTCCGGCGAAGAACCGCATGGTCGTAGCCCACCGTCCTTCGAGTGCAGCCCGGTGGCAGCGGGCGGCCAGGTCGGCGGCCGTCGTGTAGTAGGTCCGATAGCCAGCGTTGATCGAGGCTCGGGCCAACCCCACGGCGAGCATGGTCTTGCCGACGCCGGGCGGCCCGATCAAGAGCACATTGGTGGCGTCTTCTAAGAAGCGCAGCGTACCGAGCTCGGTCATCAGCTTCTTGTCGACCGAGGGCTGGGCACTGAAGTCGAAGTCGTCCAGTGTCCATGGCGAGGGCAGGCAGGCGAATCGCTCAAGTCCGGCCCGACGCCTGATCTCGGTCGCCTTCACTTCGACCTCCAAGAGGCGGTGCAAGAACTCCGAATGTCCGAGCTTCTCCTCCCGGGCATGGTCGAGTTCGCCCGGCAGTGCCTCGGCCGCGGCACCAAGACGCAGGTAGGCCAGGTGTGAGCGGATCTGTTGATAGGTGGAGGACTCGCTCATCGTCCCTCCGCGATCTCGCCATAGACGCTGAGGTCGACGACGGGCTCACGCCCGATGGGGCCGAGCAGCCGTGCTGCCTCTTCGAGTGCCTCTTTGCCCGGCGGCCGGTTGGCCTTCTTGTCGCACGGGCGGGCTGTGGTGAACGCGCTGAGCACGGCCGCCTCGAGCGCCTCTTTGTGCTCGCGGCTGCGCACCAGGGCACCAGAGCCGGCGGGAGCGAGACGGTGGGTGACGAGGATCGCCCCCGAAGGAGCCACCACGTCGATGGTCGGAGACGACAACCGGTGCCGGACCTGCAGCGTCACCCCCGAGAGCCCTGGCGGCACCGAGTAGCGGTTGCCACGAAAGGCGACGCTGGCGTTGTCGGCCACCACGCGCTCGACCTCGGTGGTGGCGGGGAACGGGACGGGCGGGAGTGCGAGCAGCGGCTCGGTGTCGGCCAACTCACCGACGGTGGTGCGCTCACCGTTCGGTCCACGACGCTCGCGCCCGTCACCGATGGTGGCGCAGAAGGCGTCGAGGGAGCGCTGGGCCTCCTCGGGGGTGGTCGCTCCCATGGTGCGCCACCAGCGTCCCGAGACGAAGCGCACCGAGGACTCGACCGCACCCTTTCGATTCCCGCGCCGGGGTGGACAGGGCTCGACGACGGCCCCGTAGTGCTTGGCCACCGGAGCGAAGGAGGGCTGGACATCGCCCGTCCCGGGCACGATCACCGTGGCCAGTCGATCGGTCCGCCACACCCTCGGTGTCCCGCCCAGGCGCCGGAGCACCTCGTCGATGGCCTCAATCAAATGGGCCTGGTCCGTCTTCTCGGCCAGCACGCCGCACACTTTGCCCGAGTGCGGCAGCGTGCCCAACAGCACGTAGGCCGTCGCTCCCCACGGAGCATTGCGCCGCTCGAACCAGTCCCACTGGATCTCCTCACCCGGCGGATGGTCGATCTCGATGGTGTCGCGCCCTTTGACCCCCGAGCAGGCTTCGCAGTGCGGCCGGAGCCCGGCCAGGCGCACCTGGCGGGCGAAGCTCGGGTAGCTGAGCTCATAGCCGAGCCGCCTGACCTCGTCGTAGAGGGCTGAGGCCCAGACGTGCGGGTCGTCGACGAACCGGGCCGCCAGATACTTCGTGTAGGGCACGAGCGGATCAGGGGCCGATCTGGCCCGGACACCAGGGACCCTCTCCCCGTTGATGTAGGCCCGGACCGTCTTTCGGTCCCGACCGAGATGCCGGGCGATCGCCGAGATCGTCCATCCCCTGTGTCTGAGTGCATGTACTTCCACGTCTTCCCCATGTGTGAGCATGCGGAGCGGGTCTCCCTTCGAGCTGGCTGGCTTGGTCGCTCGTCAGCTTCGAAGGGGGCCCAACTCCGCGGGTGGATGGTTCAGCTCACCGGGACAGGGTGGGGAATTTCAGTGATCGAGGGTGGGGAGATTCAAAAATCGCGGACATTGACGCCGAGGCGGGGAAGATTTCGTTCAAGGACTACGCCGAACAGTGGCGTACCAGCCAGACTCATCGCCCTTCGACCGCCGTAAACGTCGAGACCAATCTTCGTCGTCACGTATACCCACAAATCGGCAATCGCCCGTTGGTTTCGATACGGAGATCCGAGATCCAAGCTCTGGTTTATGGCCCGAGGGCGAGGATCTGACAAGGGCCGCCGTAGATGGCGCATTTGAGAAGTTACGCGCACATGACGCGCACGCCCACCTAAGTAATCAGCCGGTACTCCCTGGCCAGAGCGCTAGTGACGGTGAGCCGGCCGATAGGCGGGATTCTGCTAAGGGCCCGCCGCGGGATATCTCGCGCGATTCACGCAGCGATGCTGTAGTTCCACTCGCCGTGCCAGTCGTGGGGGCGCAGCGGGATGGAGGCGTAGTCAGGGCCGCTGATCTTGACGCCGGTCGGATACCAGTTGGGGTCGTAGCCGCACTGGACGGTGAGACCGGTCTTGGTCTTGGTGGCAGTGATGAGCTCGACGATGGTGCGGACGTCGGTGAGCGACCGACCCCTCCAGTTGATCGAGATGAAGCTGAAGAGACGGTGCTCGATTTTGTTCCACTTCGACGTGCCGGGTGGATAGTGACAGACCGTGATGGAGAGGCCGGTTTCCGCGGCCAGCTTGGCCAGGTGGTACTTGAACGCCCGCACCCTCGGTCCGTTCGATCCGCCGGCGTCGGCGGTGATCAACAAGGTGGAGGCCTCGGGGAAGCGGGCCCGCCCCATCTGGTTCCACCAGCGGCGGATCGACTCGACGGCGAACTCTGCGGTATCCGCGGTGTCGCCGACCGATACCCAGCCTTCGTCATTGCCGACGTCGTAGACCCCATAGGGGATGGCTTTGGCGAACTCACCCAACGCTCGATCGGCGAAGTCGTGCACGTTGACCCGGGTCGGCTCGCCGGCCGGTTGCCATTCGCGCCCACCGTTGGCGAAGTTGCCGATCAGTTCCTTCTTCTTGGTATCCACGCTGATGACCGGTTCACCGAGTTTCAGCCGGCGGACGACCAGGTCGTTGATGTAGCGGAATTGGCCGTCACGGTCCGGATGCGAGGTGCCCTCGTTCTGCTTGGCCGGCGCCTGGAGGCTGTAGCCCATCTGGTGGAGCAACCTGCGCACCAGCTCCGCCGAGGCCCGATACCCCTGGGCCTGGAGGTCGGTTGCCAGGTCGTAGGTCGATTTCAGCGTCCAGCGCAGCGCCGACATCGGCGTGCCACGCGTGGAGGGATGGACCAGTTCGTCGAGCGCTTCGAGCAAGCCGGGCTGTTTATCGATCGCCGGCTTGTCCCCTCCGCCGACAGCACGTTGGCGATCCGACGGGTCGATCCCGGTACGCACCTCTGCGACCGATTTGTAGATGGTCGACGAACTCATCCCCGACGCTTCGACCACCCGAGCCTGGCCCCCCCGACCTAACGCCTCGGCCATGGCACCTGCCACCACACGGGCCTGCAGCTCATTGAGGTGTGGCAGCACGGTGTCGAAGAATCCACTCAGATCCTCAGGAGACAGCTCCACACCGAGAGATTACTATCTCGCGAGTTAATCTGTGGTGGATCCTAAGCGTCGGCGTCAGGTGATGTCCGGTGGTGTGGAGGTGCGCTGAGCAGGGTTTTCTCGGTCGATTAGAGCACCCGATCGGGCAGAGAATTACGAAATAGTAGGGATGTTTGTTGGGATGTTTTTGGCATACAGAATGGTCACCTGACCCTCATAGATTGTGCCTCCGGGCCTATCGGGGAGGACGGACACCTACCAGCCCTCGGGCAGTGCCAACTCGAAGCGCGCCGCCACGTGCCCCACAGCCTCTCGATGATGGGCATTGGAAGGATCGAGAGGTATCGTCTGCACCGACACCGAAGTGGATTCCCAAATGGCGTAGCAAGGTTCATCGGTGGAGAAGCGCGATCGATAGCCCACGCCGAGTGCGCCCGGGTAGTTCTCTCTCACTGCAACCCCTACTGCCTGACTAATGGGCCGACCCAGCTTCCGGCCGCTCAGCCGCAAGAGAGCAACGTCTAGGTGCTGTTCTGGATCGAGCACAGAGATTGCGGCGCGCACACCGGGATGCTTATCCAGCAAGCGGAGCATGGTGTCCGACTCAAGATGGATCAAGTCGCCCAATTGATCCAACTGGATCGTGCCAACTCTTTGTGCTGAGAGCCAAAGCCGGAGTGGATTTGGATCGCCGGCGTCGTACTCGACATCGCCCTCCTCCAGTCCTTCGATCTGAGCGAGGCGCTCCTCGGCATCACCATGACGTCGAAATCGACTCATTGTCTCGAGCAGACAACCGACTAGCCGTGTGGCGCTGTAGCGCACAGCAACGTAGCCGAGGGGATCATCGAACCGATTGCTGCCCGGATTTTCGGGCTCAGCCGGCGCGAGCCACCCCGGGTCGGGGTGAACTCGAAGCGTCCCGGCATCGGGATACAGCGCGACCGCGTCGTCGGGAAGATCAGCTGGCATTTAGCCTTCGAGAAGGGCTCGGGCGGCTGCGAGCACGGGTCGCATGTCATCGAGCTCCGTGGCATCCGCCAGAACGAGAAGCGGCGCGTTATCGTCGAGCTGGGGGTTGCTCGATCGCCAGAAGGTCGCCGCGACCGGGGGGCCATAAGCGTCCGATACGGCACGGGTGATACGAAACAAGACATCCAGGCGCTCCGTCACGACGTGTTCCCTGGGGCCTCCGTCATCGGGGTCCGAAGCCCAGTGCTTCACAGGGCGGGCGTCGGCCATGCCGAGAGCCGCCGTTGTGATCCGAGGTCCGATGGTTGAAAGCAGGTAGCGGGCCTTGTCAGAGACGGAGTTGGTGACCATCGCCTTGTGGGAGGCCCCCCAAACTGACGTGAAGTCAACTGCTTGAGTCATTAGGTACAGCCTATCGCGTGGGTGAACGTATAGCTTCTTGTAGCTATTATCGTATACCTTGATGTAGTGGACGGCAAAGGGCACGCCACCGGGAGGACCTTATGAGCCAACGAGTTGCCCTGATGGAGAGCAGTCCTCGATCGTGCTCCGTGAAGGCGCTGTCGCCGCCGAGGTTGAGAGATATGACGGACTCGCTGGTCAGCGGCGATTTTCGAGCGATCTGTGTCAGGGAAGACTGCGCGATGCTCCACCACCCTGCGCCATGCGCTGAACGTGTCCGCTTGGCGCACAGACGGCGAAGAAACGATCCGTTTCACCGGCTGATAAGCAGATGACCGAGTGCCAGGTTGCGCACTGGTTGGCTGACCTAGGCCAAGAAAACATCACCCAAACTGAAACCGCAATGGCTCTGGTGCCTCATGGGAACCGTCAATGGCGTCGAGAGCCCTGACGAGCTCTCCGCGTGAGCGAACCGGGACCGCGCCCCGCTCGAAAAGTGCCTGGTTTCCGGCCGGCGTCGGCATCGACTCGAACTGCAGAGCGATGACCGGTCGTCCGAGCGATATTGCGCGCAGCCCCGCGTCGAGTGTTCCGCCCGTCCCCCCCGCCTCAATGACGACTAGAGCCTTTGAAAGCCCGGCAATGACCCCGTTTCGGTTCATCGCTCCCCCGACCGACCAGGGCCTGGGGGGCTCGAATTGTGAAACCACCAGGACCCTATCCAGTGGCAAGCCGGTAGACGTGAAATCTCGTTTTTTCCGGAAGTGATTTATGCCTTCCGCTAGGACTATGACCGTCTGGCCGCCAGATTGGAGCGCAGCCAAATGCGTTTGCGTGTCGACACCTTTGGCGTAGCCGCTCACGATCGTCAGACCATGGCTCGCAACCTCTTCTCCGCACGCCATCGCTGCCCGAAGACCCTGCTCCGAAGTCTGGCGGCTGCCGCACATTCCCACCGATGGCGCCGTGAGAAGCTCCCGGTTGCCCAACGTGAACAGGATCGGCGGCGCGCTCGCAATGGATCGTAAGGAGGGCGGATAGTTGTCTCCGCCAAGCAGGTGAGCGTCGACGCCACGTTGGAGCAGGTCGGCAGCGGAATCATTGATCGCCACATGATCCTGCGGGAGGAGGAGGGCGAAGGGTTCGATCGCCGCCTCTGGTCCGCCGGCCTTCAGTGCAGCTCGGATCTTGGCGGGCGTCCGGTACGCGGCGAACGCTGTCAATGCAGCGGTCAGTCGCCAAAATGCGCCGTCCATGTCAGTTCCTCAAGGTCTTGGCGCCGACCAGCCCGTACACAGAGCCGCCTCCAGCTGCCCGCACTCTACCTGGCCTTCACCCCGATTTCCCGGGTTCAGCTCTCTCTGCTCCTCGCCCAAAGGCGAGGACCCCTAACGACGCGGCAGGCTTCGCTTCATGCTGCGGACCGCACAGTTGCTTCCCCCAAAGGGGCTTTCACTGGGCTTCGACCCGATCCGTTTCCAGATCGAGCCGCCAGTCTGCTACCGGGCCTCCTGGTAGCTACCCGGACCGGACTTGCCCCGGCGGGCGGCGACGAGCTTGTCGTTGTCAGTTCAGCTCTATGGCATCACCTCCAACTCTCTGGACGCGCGAAAGGTCCGGGCTAGTTGGTCGCTCTTGGTCGCCACCGGACCCCGTTGGTCGCGGTTTGGCTGTCAATCGCGCTGTCAATCGCTGTCGCCGCCTGGCGGGTTGGTGGGGATCACTCAAGGCAGCACGGGGTAGGTGGTCGGCGTGGGCGTTGTCGTGGGTATTGGCGGAGGCTGGGATTGACTCCCGGTGGAAGGTGGCGCAAGCCAAATGAGCAAGCACTCGGCGGGGTGAGACGCTTCCGGAAAGTCGGCGTCGAGGGTTACGAAGTAAGAACCAGGGCCGCCATTTAGGGTGAACGGATTCCCTGTGCCAAGCACCGTACCTGAGCTATCTAAGACCTGCATCTCAACTTCCCCGGCCTCCTGGGTGGCTTCAGGGGGTGTCGTCACGCTCCCTTTGGTCGAGGGACGGTCATCGCCAGGTGCTCCTGGGTCCGGTCGGAACGAGCAGGGACTGAAATCCGTGAACTTGGCCGCCGCCGATGCGGAATAGAGGGGGAGACTGGGGAGAGTCGTCGTCGTAGTCGGAATCGCCGTCGTCGGGGTTCCTCGCGGGCAGTCGCCCAACGCCCCCAGCACCCCACCACAAGAGCTGGTGGTCGGGACCGCGGGATGCATCACCGAATGGGGGTGAACTGGCGCCGACGTGCACCCAGCGGCCAGGAGGGCGACTACAGCGAGGCCCGGCCGCTTGCGCATGACCCTCAGTCTGCATCCCGCTCGGACCTAGCGGCTCCGTCGGGCGATAGGGGCCACATGATTCGCCGTCCGGGGCAATCCGCAAGCGTCTGTGACTTCGTTGTGACCCCTATCGTGGGTGCGTGACTGAAGACGCCCCCTCCGTCGAGGTGTTCCCACCGGCCGCAATGGCTATTGGAACCACCCACGTCGGCGGGCGCACTCGATCGGGGGAGAGAGTGCCAGGCGGCCGCTATGCCACCGAAGAAGAGTTCGGTGAGAGTTATCACCGGGCCTCGGGCGAATGGCGACGACTTACCCGCATCTACGACCGCAAGGGTGACCGCTATCGAGAACTCATCATCCGTCCCGATGGGACGGTGGTTAAGGACGTCGACGAGAGCTTGAGCGCTCACCTGGGACATGGATCGGACCGCGGAAGACCAAAGGGCTAGCCTTCGCCATTGGACCGCATGCCCGAGCCTGGGGACTGATCCGGACCTTCTCGGTCCAGCCCCCGGCGCTGCATCCGCATGGTCTACTCAGACCAGCTACGAGCGACTCATTGCTACGAGCCGCCGGTGTGGAAGGGCCAATGGAAGGACGTCACGGGTCGGACCTGGTACATCGAGGCGTGCGAGAGACATGCCCCGAAGGGTCGAAAAAATCTCGCGAGTACGCCATCCACCTGAGCACCGGCCATGAAACCAAAAGCAAGGATCATCCGTCTTTGGCCGCACTGGCCTGCCTTGCAACATGGTTAGAGCGGGCTGCGAAGAGAAAGAAGATCAACGCTGCGACGAAGAATCCGATTGTGTCGTTGCGAAACCCTGTCATCTGGGACGGGCAGCTCCCGAGAAGCGAGTACGGACCCGTTCCCCGGTAGCCCTTCAAGCTGGCTTGGACCATCTACACGCTCGTCGGGTTGCGAATCGGGTGTTCCAGCACCGTTCCGCAGTCGTATCCCGGATAATAAATGTGTGCGGTACAGAACAGCAGGCCGACAGAAAAGAGGACTGCGGCGAGGGTAAGCCGTTTGCGTCCACGCTCGAAACTCGGGAGGACGAACGCGTACAGTGCCCACACTAGGCCGACTAGGAACGCAAGGAGGAGGTTCTGCGTCAGGGCCGCAAGGATCACCGCAACGACCACAGCCCCGGCCGCGCCCTGGGCGTATCCCGGCAGCCCGCGCCAACGGTCTCCGATCCCCTCTTTGGGTGGCACCGGCCCGGATGTTAGTACCCCCGACGCACCATTCGGCGTGGTCGGTGTCTTGTCTGTGATGGCCCAGATAGGGCTATGGGGCTTTAGGGGCGCCTGTCTCGAAGCAGCTGGCGGTCCAGCTCCAATCGGACCTCGGTCTTGCTTGGGATTGGCGTGGGTACGCCGTACTTCATTCGGCCCGCCCACCACAAGATCTGGTTGCACCGCTCGGCGGTAGGGGCCACGCGTTAACGCTAGCGCCGTGGGCCTGAGCACCTGCCCTCGCAAGCACAACGGGGCACCTCTCGGGCTTGGCGCTAGCGCGTGTTATGGGACATATCCAAGCGCAGATCGCCGACGCTCTCCTCCGGAGCATCAACGAGATCCAATGGGAAGCACGCTGGATGCACACCGATCGTTGCCGAGTTCAGACGACCGCGGTGTCATGCCGGTAGGCGAGAGCGGCGAGAGGGACCAAGCAGAGGGTCCAGACTGCGACGACGATCCAGCCTTCGGCCGGCCAGCTGCTGCTTCCGACGACCGTCTTGCCTGCATGGACGAGCCAGTAGGAGGGGAGCAACTTCACGACCGTGAGCATGACGCCCTTTGTGAACAGTTGGCCGAAGGCACCGCCGAGGAGGGCGAGGAAGACCACAGCCCCGCCCATGGCCGCGGGGAGGGCGTCGACGCTGACCACGTGGCCGAGGGCGATGCCCGCCGCGACGAAAGGAGCCAGACCGATAAGGAGCAGCCCGGTCATCTCGAACCACTGGGCCGCGTCGAGGCGCACTCCGAACAACGCGCCGGCTAGGTACAGCAGCGCCAAAGTCAGCATCGCGACGAGGTAGGCCGTGAGGACCTTGGCCACGATCTCGGTCCGGACCCGCAACGGCGTGACGCGCAGCGCACGGACCCAGCCCTTTGCCCGGTCGCGGGCGATGCGGGCCCCCGGATTGATGGAGCCCCACATGGCACCGTAGGCGGCAATCCCCGTCATGAAGTACAGCGGGAACGGGATGCCGTCGGTCACAGCATGGCGTTTTTCCGGCACGATCACGCAGAAAACCACGAGCGGCAACGCGAAAGAGAGAAAGAGGGTCCGCCAACTACGCAGCGCCCGAAGGAGTTCGTAGTGCACGTGGGTGGTTCCCTTCATCTCGACTCCTCTCCCTCAGGACTCGACGGTTCGCCGATGGCGTCTCGATCGTCATGATCGTCCTCGTCGACGGTGAGCTTCAAGAACGCCTCTTCGAGGCTCGCCCCTCTCACCTCGGTATCCCGCGCACCGGGGAACGACCTGAGCAGGGCGCTGAGGGCGGCATCGGTGTCCGAGCACGACAAGGTGATCGCGTCGCCGCGGCGCTCCGCGCTCAGCACACCCGGCAGTGCCTGCAGATCGGCGAGGTCGACGGCTGGCAGCGTGGCGCGGATCGTGCGTGTGCCGACCTTGGCCTTGATCTCGGTGGCGGGACCATCGGCGACGATACGGCCACGGGCCATGAGCACGATCCGGTCGGCGTTAGCATCGGCCTCCTCGAGGTAGTGGGTGGCGAAGAGGATCGTCTTGCCCCGCTCAGCAACTGCCCGCCCGTCCTGGAGCGTGCCGCCAACCCGGCCGGACTTCACGGCTTCGGCCGGTAAGACACCGAGGACCGAGACCGTTCCGCTGTCTGGTCGGCTGAGCCCGAGGATCATGTCGATGGTCGTCGATTTGCCCGCCCCATTGGGCCCGAGGAGGGCCACCGTCTCGCCCGGCGCGACCGCCAGGTCGATGCCGCGAACCGCCTGGACCGAGCCGTAGGACTTGGTCACCTGAGACAGCTCGATCGCCATTCGGAGGGGCTTGGGCGCGTCGAGCGGTTGAGTCACCTCGGGTGAGGTGACGGTGGGGGGAGATTCAACTTCTGTGGGTCCCATCGGGGGGCCGCCTATCTCCCTCCGAGAGTGGAAGGACTTGTGCCCAAAAGTGAGCTAAGGATCCACCACAGATTAACTCGCGAGATAGTAATCTCTCGGTGTGGAGCTGTCTCCTGAGGATCTGAGTGGATTCTTCGACACCGTGCTGCCACACCTCAATGAGCTGCAGGCCCGTGTGGTGGCAGGTGCCATGGCCGAGGCGTTAGGTCGGGGGGGCCAGGCTCGGGTGGTCGAAGCGTCGGGGATGAGTTCGTCGACCATCTACAAATCGGTCGCAGAGGTGCGTACCGGGATCGACCCGTCGGATCGCCAACGTGCTGTCGGCGGAGGGGACAAGCCGGCGATCGATAAACAGCCCGGCTTGCTCGAAGCGCTCGACGAACTGGTCCATCCCTCCACGCGTGGCACGCCGATGTCGGCGCTGCGCTGGACGCTGAAATCGACCTACGACCTGGCAACCGACCTCCAGGCCCAGGGGTATCGGGCCTCGGCGGAGCTGGTGCGCAGGTTGCTCCACCAGATGGGCTACAGCCTCCAGGCGCCGGCCAAGCAGAACGAGGGCACCTCGCATCCGGACCGTGACGGCCAATTCCGCTACATCAACGACCTGGTCGTCCGCCGGCTGAAACTCGGTGAACCGGTCATCAGCGTGGATACCAAGAAGAAGGAACTGATCGGCAACTTCGCCAACGGTGGGCGCGAATGGCAACCGGCCGGCGAGCCGACCCGGGTCAACGTGCACGACTTCGCCGATCGAGCGTTGGGTGAGTTCGCCAAAGCCATCCCCTATGGGGTCTACGACGTCGGCAATGACGAAGGCTGGGTATCGGTCGGCGACACCGCGGATACCGCAGAGTTCGCCGTCGAGTCGATCCGCCGCTGGTGGAACCAGATGGGGCGGGCCCGCTTCCCCGAGGCCTCCACCTTGTTGATCACCGCCGACGCCGGCGGATCGAACGGACCGAGGGTGCGGGCGTTCAAGTACCACCTGGCCAAGCTGGCCGCGGAAACCGGCCTCTCCATCACGGTCTGTCACTATCCACCCGGCACGTCGAAGTGGAACAAAATCGAGCACCGTCTCTTCAGCTTCATCTCGATCAACTGGAGGGGTCGGTCGCTCACCGACGTCCGCACCATCGTCGAGCTCATCACTGCCACCAAGACCAAGACCGGTCTCACCGTCCAGTGCGGCTACGACCCCAACTGGTATCCGACCGGCGTCAAGATCAGCGGCCCTGACTACGCCTCCATCCCGCTGCGCCCCCACGACTGGCACGGCGAGTGGAACTACAGCATCGCTGCGTGAATCGCGCGAGATATCCCGCGGCGGGCCCTAACGCCAAGTGTGCTCCGAAGGGCGTAACAAAGGCAGCAACATGGAAGCGGGTGTACTGAGTGTGTGGGCGTACCGTCCCACTTTCCAAACGGAGGGAATGTCTTGTCTGATCGAGGCTCGATGGCTACACGCCTGGCTCAGCGACTGATGTGACCCAGTCGCCGGTACCGTGGCGACGTTTGGCTGATCTGACCCATCGACCGCTGCCTCTAGCAAGCACTTGATGTCAGATCCTGTGAGTGAGGATGCAGTTTGAGGGTGCTGTGTTACAGGGGACGCACCCTCCGCCCCGACTGCCCCACTCTCGCACCATGGAGCTACCCGCAGGGCCCGAAGACTTGCACATTCTGGGCTATCCCAGGGGTGAAACGCCCGAGGACTTCACCACTCCGAGCTGCAAAGGTCGCCGTGAGATTCGACCCGCGAGGAGCGGTCTCGAGAGCCCGGCACTTGCGATTGTTGCCCGCCAGGGAACGGCCCGATTGAGCCAGTGTCGTGGTGGTGGCGCAGCGATTCGGAGTCCGTTCAAAGCGCCCGGTGTGCCGCCGCAGATCAGCCGATTCCGTGATCGTGCGCGTAGCCGAGCGCGGTCGCCCGATCGGCAGAGCCGGTCTTGGCAAAGATACGGTTGATGTGGCTCTTGACCGTGTGCGGGCTGAGATAGAGCGTGGCAGCGATCTCGGGATTACTCCTGCCCCGGGCCATCAAGGCCAGGATCTCTGCTTCTCTCTTCGTGAGGCCGTCAGGGAGGAGCTTGGGAAGTGAAGAAAGCGTCGTATCGGGCAACTGGGTGCGGGTAGCGGCAACGACGAGCGCAGCTTGGAGGGCGGGATCGAGAACGGCCAGGCCGGCGACCGAGCTGCGCAGTGTGTGGGCGATGTCAACTCGATCGGCGTCCTTGGTCAGGTAACTTCGGGCGCCGGCCTTCAGTGCGGCGAGTACGGAGTCATCATCGGCATAGGTGGTGAGAACGACAATTGCGATGTCGGGGTAGTGCTCGCTCAGATGCTGGGTGGCTTGGATGCCGTCTACCTCCGGCATGTGGAGGTCGAGGAGGATAGCGTCCGGTCGATGTAGTCCGCATAGGTCGATGGCTTCTTGACCGTCGGCGGCGGCGGCGACCACGTCGATGTCGGGCAGGAGATCGAGTAGCAGTACCAAGCCTTCCCGGACGCTCGCCTGATCATCGGCGACGATGATCCGTAGCGGTACCTGCTGAACGGTCATTGGGGAACCTGGGCGGTCACCACCCAGTTACCCTCGCTCGTATGTGCCTCGAGCGATCCTCCGATGAGTCGGAGGCGTTCCCGCATTCCGGCGAGGCCATAGCCGCCATTGGCGGTCTTTAGTCGGGGCTCGGTAGATCGGCCGTCGGTCAGCGGGTTAAGAACCATGAGTGTTGTGGAGCGGTCGGTGAAGTCGAGCCGCACGACGACCGGCTGGAGCGGGGCATGCTTCGCGGCGTTGACGAAGGACTCTTGGACGGCGCGGGTGAGGGCCAATGCGGCGTCCGGAGTCAAAGGACGCGGTCGTCCGGTCACTTCGACGGTGACTGGAGTGAGGTACTGATGCTGGTGCTCGGCGCCTAGGTCGTCCAAAGCGTCCGCGAGCGGTGGCGTGTCGGTGCGCAGCGCCTGGAGGGCCCGGCGGGTCTCGACAAGACCTTCGGCCGCCGACCGTTGGGCTCGAGCGAGCAAGTCGACGGCTCGTCCGACGTCGCCCTGGTCGGTGAGTAACGCTCTGGCCGCTTGGATCTGGACACCGAGTGACCCGAGCGAGTGGGCAAGCACGTCGTGGATTTCGCGAGCGATACGGTTGCGCTCGTCAAGGGTGGCGGCGCGGCTTTGCTCCATCCGAAGCTTCTCGGCATTGGCTAGAAGCGCCGCTGACTGCTGGGCTTGGAGGCGATAGCCGAGGAGGAGCCGCCCAAAGAGGAGTCCGAGGATCATGAGCAGCGGGACGCCGAGCACTCCCCACGTGCCCACGTCGTATGCGAGGCCACCGACGACGACGGCGATGACACCGACGGCGGTGACAACGCAAGCGGTTGGCAGCCCGAAGCTGTAGGCGGCGGCGCAAGTGGCCATAGCGGCAAGGACGACGAAGGGAGCTCCGCTTTGGGTGAGGGCTGCCCACCCACAGGTGACGGCACTCGCCGCGAGAGCGAAGGGCAGCATCCGGCGAAGGATCGGACGTGACGGGAGACGCTGAACGGCTATGAGCAGCGTCAGGGTCAACACTCCGATCGCGGACGCGTCCACCATGTCGACGAGGTTCCGGGTAGGACCGTAAGGCAGGGAGAATGCCGAGACACCGATCGCGACGAAGATCATCACGATCGCCATCCATGTGACTCGGTTCAGACTGCTCGACACCTTCCCAGTATGGCTCAGTAACGCCGACGGCGCCTCAGCCCAAAGGTGTGATCCCTGGTACTACGTGCGCTCCAGCTCATACCTGACTGGTACCACTCGCCCACAAGAACCAACTGGCGGGCTGACGACAACGGCACGCCAGCGTCGCAAACTCGTCGGCATGGGACCAACTGCTCCAAAGAAGATCCTCGCTAACGAGTCTGTCCGCACTGGCGTCATGACCTCGGCCTGGCAAGCGGAGGAAGCCCCAACCCAAGCGCCTGCGGCTGCGGCTGCGCACGCGATCGACTTGGTCAAAATCTACGGCGTCGGCCAAGCCGAAGTTCACGCCTTAGCGGGGGTGTCGGTCAGTTTCGAGAAGGGACAGTTCACAGCGGTCATGGGGCCGTCTGGATCAGGCAAGTCGACCCTCATGCACTGCATGGCGGGACTCGACGTGCCGACGTCGGGGCACCCCTATGTCGGTGAGCAGGACGTAGCCCAGCTTGACGACGCCGGGCTTACCGAGCTGCGTCGCGACCACATCGGCTTCATCTTCCAGTCGTTCAACCTGATATCCACGTTGACGGCCCGGGAGAACATTGTCCTTCCAGCCGACCTCGCTGGGACGAAAGTCGATGGCGAGTGGTTCGACTACCTCGTCGGCCAGCTGCGCATCGGCAACCGCCTGTCGCACCGACCGACCGAGATGTCCGGTGGCCAGCAACAGCGCGTGGCCTGCGCTCGAGCGCTCATCGGCCGGCCGGATCTGATCTTCGCCGACGAGCCCACGGGAAACCTCGACTCGAATGCCTCAGAAGAGATGCTGACGTTCCTGCGCCAATCGGTGGGCGAGTTCGGGCAGTCGATCGTCATGGTCACCCACGACGCCCACGGCGCTGCCTACGCCGATCGGGTCGTGTTCCTCGCCGACGGCAAGGTGGTCGGTGACCTCCTCGATCCCACGGCCGACTCGGTGCTCGAGCAGATGAAGCATCTGGGCAGCTGACGTGTGGAAAGTCACCCTCAAGGGTCTCCTCGCGCACAAGCTGCGCCTGGCGCTCACTGCCCTGGCCATTGTTCTGGGCGTCACGTTCATCTCAGGGGCCCTGGTCCTCACCGACACCTTGCATGACACCTTCACCAGCCTGGTCTCCAGCGCCTATCAGCACATCGACTTCGAGGTCCGGGGCGAGGCCGTCCTCAACAGCGGGGACAACGCCGTCCGCAATCCCATCCCCGAATCGCTGCTGGCCAAGGTGCGCCGGGTTCCCGGCGTGGCGCAGGCGGCCGGGTCGGTCTCCGGCTACGCCCAGTTCGTATCGGACGGAAATGCCATCAGCAACGGAGGAGCGACGGACGGCATCTCCTTCGAGCCTGAGAAGCACCTCTCCGCCTTCCAACTCACCCAGGGGAAGGCCCCGACGTCATCTGACGATGTCGCCATGGACCTTGCCACCGCGCAGAGAGAGCATTTCAAGATCGGCGAAGGCGTCCGCATCCTTTTGCCCAGCAGCCCGGAAACCTTCACCATCACGGGTCTCTTGAAGTTCGGCACGGCCGACAATCTGGCCGGTATAACCATCGCTGCCTTTGATCTACCCACGGCCCAGAAGCTCTTCGGTCTCACAGGGAGACTCAACACCATCGACGTCGTTACCACGTCGGGAGCGGACCAGGCCAGCGTGCAGCGCGACATCGCCCGGATACTCCCCGCCGATGTCGAGGTCGTGTCCGGCCAAACGTTGATCAACGAGGAGACGACCGACGTCAACCAGGCCCTCTCGGTCTTCTCCACCGCACTGGTGATCTTCGCGCTCATCGCCCTGTTCGTAGGGGGATTCACCATCTTCAATACCTTCTCGATAACTGTCGGACAGCGCACCCGCGAGTTGGCCCTCCTACGCATTGTCGGCGCCAGCCGGCGCCAGGTCTTCCGCTCGGTGCTGGCCGAGGCAGCCCTCGTCGGATTGGTGGCCTCTGTGGTCGGCCTCGGACTGGGCGTTCTCGCAGCCAAAGCTCTCGTAGCCCTTTTGAGCGGCTTTGGCGTCTCGTTGCCTTCGGGCTCCTTGGTGTTCTCGCTCCGCACGGTCATAGTCGGCCTGGCCGTGGGGATCGGTGTGACCGTGGTCTCAGCCATCAGCCCGGCGCGCCGAGCGGTGCGGATTCCGCCGGTGGCGGCTCTGACAGCTCAGAACGCCGAATCCGAAGTCTCCTCGGGCCGGCGCGGCGCTATCGGCGGCGGCTGTGTTGTTGTCGGCATCGCGATACTCGGCAGCGGGCTGGCGGCATCTACCGTGGCGCTGGTCGGTCTGGGCGCAGTGGGGATCTTCATCGGTGTCGGCATGCTGGCACCGATTGTGGCGAGACCAATGGCCAGTGCCATCGGCCGACCGGTAGCGCGCCTGTTCGGTGTTTCGGGCCGGCTCGGGCGAGAGAACTCCATGCGCAACCCGCGCCGGACCGCCCAAACCGCCGCCGCCCTCATGGTCGGGTTGGCCTTGGTGTCGGCCATGTCGGTCTTCGGGGCTTCGCTTTCCAAGTCGACCACCAACAGCATCGACAACGCGGTCAGCGCTGATCTCGTCGTCACGGGCCCGAGGTCGGGGTTCCCGAATTCGGCGGTCAAGGCCGTCTCCGACGTCCCGGGGGTGACCGCTTCAGCGACGGTTTATAAGGGACAGTTCGAGTTCAAGGGCTCGCTGGCCAACGTGGTCGGGGTCTCTCCCGACCATCTCGCAGACACGGTGATCCTTTCGATGCAGGCCGGAACGTCACAGGAAGCGCTGGCGGCCGGTCAGATGCTGATCGATGCGACCACGGCGAAGAACGGCGATCTCTCAGTCGGGTCATTGGTCCCGGTGAAGTTCGCCCTGACCGGAACGAGCACGATCCGCATAGGCGGCATCTTCGAGCCCAATGCCCTGATCGGCCACTACATGGTGGGTAGCGAGTTCTTCCTATCCCACTTCCTCAATCCGCTACCGATCGGGGTCCTGCTCAAGACCGATGGCAGGCCAGGCATGTACAACGCGGTCAACAATGCCACCACCCCCTACCCGAACGTCGGGGTCCAGACGAGGGCACAGTACGAAGCGTCACAGGTGGCAGGCGTCAACAAGCTATTGGGCATCGTCTACGCCCTCCTGGCCCTAGCCGTGCTCATCGCCCTCATCGGCATCGTCAACACCCTCTTGTTGTCGGTCTTCGAGCGTACCCACGAGATCGGGCTGCTTCGGGCGGTCGGCATGAAGCGACGACAGATCCGGGCCATGATCCGCTCGGAAGCGGTGATCCTCGCTCTCTTCGGGGCGGTTATCGGCATCGTGGTCGGGACCGGCCTGGGCGCCGCCTTGTCTCACTCGCTCGAGAAGTCCCAGGAGATCACGGTCGTCTCGATCCCCTTCCCCAGCCTGATTCTCTTCGTGGTCATTGCCACCTTCCTCGGGCTGGCCGCAGCGAGTTGGCCAGCACGGCGGGCGGCCAAGCTCGACGTTCTAGCGGCCATCGCTGCGGAGTGAGTCGACTCGGTATGCGGCATGTCCTGGCTAATTCGTGGCCGAATCGAGTTGTGTTCTTGGGGCCGGACAGCGCTCGAGGAAGTGCGAGACAGCGCACGCTGGACTCCGTCGGATCGTGACCTACGGAAAAAGAATGAGTGCCATGCACGCAGGAGAGTTCGTCTTGGCATCGGTGGGCGGCGATCGGGATCTACTCGACGCAGTCTGCTTGCACCGCAGGCAGGGTAAGGAGCAGTTATGAAAAAATACCGGAACTACTGGACGTACTCGATCGGCTGCTTTGTTTAGTGGGGTGTGATCCTGGCCGTACGTGCAGCAGCTTTTGGAGGCACCTCGACCACCCATGACGTGCTCTTCGTCTTTGCAGGCTGGTGCATTGGCTGGGTTTCGACCACCATCGCCCGGTCGGTCTACCCGCCCCCAAAGCGCTGGCTCCAGCCGAGCACTCCCAATCCATGAGATCCGGAGCAACGTCTACCCGTTCCGATGAAGATCGTCGTCGTTGGGCCCGGAGTCTTTGGCAGCATCTACGGTGGCCTTCTCGCCCGGTCGGGACATGATGTGACGCTCATCGCGCGGGGACAGCGGCTCGCAGACCTCCGGGCATATGGGTTGGTGTTGGAGGACGCAGACTCAGGACAATGCACCGAGAATTCGCTCCCGGTCCTTGACGAACTGTCGCCACACGACCGCTACGACCTGGTGCCGGTGCCAGTCCGCTCTGAGCGGGCGGATTGGTCACCAGTGAGTGATCCAGATTGTCCCAATCGGCCGGGTCACGGACACTTCTCAAATGCCTGCTGGACGGGAGCGGTAGGATCGATTCCGCCGGATTGTTCGTCCGAGTCGACTGCGGATGAGACAGGCCGATAGATTCTAGAGTCCGATGGGTGCCATTCCTGATTGAGGGTGTCGCCTACCGCTGCCCTTTTAGGGTCAGCTCCGGATGTCGCCCCTTCCCATAGTGCTCGGTCGGTCGGCCTCCCTCGGGGTCTGCCTCCCTCGTGCCCGGCTCTCGGTCCCCCGACTCCTCATCCCTTCCCACGTCACCCCGTCGCCGGTCCGCCGGTCGTCCCTGCCGGGCCGCCGTCGGCCGTCGCCCCCCCGCCAAAGCACCTTCCCTCTCTGCCCTCGCCCCTCGGGTGGGTCCTGCCGTGAGGCTCCGGGCCTCGGGCTCCGATCCCCCCACGCCTCCCGGGACCTCGCTCGGGCTCCACACTTCTCGCCCCCCCACACTTTCCGCCGTCCGCCCTGCTCACCGCCCTGCCCGCCCTGCGGCTGTCCTCCTTCCGGTGCCCCTCTCTCCTCTCCCCTCCGGCACCCCCCCTGGGATAGATGATAGGGCCGCGCAAAACATCCGCCCGGTAGCCGCGTCGAACTCATCGATGGTGAGAATTCAGTGCCTCAGTCCGTCACCTCGGAGGCATGCCCCACTTGCTTATTGCACCGTCAAAATGGACACCTCGATGGGAACGCTGGAGTTGAACGCTGCCGACGTACGCCGTTTCCTCCTTCACGATCCGGCAGCCGTCGGCTAGATGTTCGGCACCTCCGAGAGGCGTTTCAAGGGACCCAGTGCTCGCGAATGTTCATCGACCAGGAACGGCCCGAAACGGACACCCCGTTCCAAGACCAACGGATTGATGAGCCTTCCTGAGCTGCAAGAACGCGACCGAGGCCAACTCATTGGACAAGCTCCACCTGTTTCCCAAACAGTGTGCGAAGGTTCCAATCCTTCTGGGGGCGCAAAGGAAACGCAGGCAAACGGCAGTTCTTGGTCACTCATACACAGCAAAGACGTTGCAAAGACGTCTGCTGGTACTTCGGAGACCTCAGGTGCCTCGCGGGAGCCAGCTGAAGCGTCGGACTGCGATGACTACCCCGGCGACTCCCCAGGCAAGAAGCACACCGAGATCCGTCCAGTTGAACCCGCTCCCGCGGGTGTGCGGGTTGTACGCACCCAGAAGGGAGTCCGCGAGTGCATGGATCGGGAATACCTTTGCCACATCGACCAGCCAGTGAGGCAGTTCGAGGATTGGGATGAACACGCCGGAGATGAAACAGAGCGGCAGGATGACCGCCAGCACGACGGGTTGGGCCGCGTCGGCCTTCTTGACCATCGAAGCCACCGCGAAGCCGAGGCAGCAGAAGACCACCGCACCCACGACGATGTCGACAAAAAACGCTAAGCCGGTCCGACCGGGGATGTGCGCTCCGAAGGCGGCCCAGCCGATAGCGAGCAACACGGCGGTGATCCCCAGGGCGGACAGGGCGGCGACGAGAGCACGGCCAGCGATGACAGCACCGGCTGACACAGGCGTCGCACGACGGCGCTTGTAGATTCCAGACTCGCGATAGCGAACGACTGAAACAGCAAGGTTGGAGAAGGTCGCCGCAATGACGCCGTAGGCGATGATTCCTGGGACGTAGTATACCGGTTCGTCGATTCGCCCTCCCGATACGGCGACATTCTGGTGTTGAAAGACCGAGGCAAAGATCACGAGGAACAGGACTGGCAGGGCGAGCGTGAAGAACACCGCCTCCTTGTTGCGCAGAAAACAGCGCAGGTCAGCACGGTATTGGTGCAACACCAGGTGGGGGAACGAGGACCGTGATCGGTCGACCGTTGACACCGTGAGGGTCATGGCTGGTCCTTCGTCAGTTCGAGGTAGATGTCCTCCAGGGTGGGCCGGGAGACCTCCAAGTCAGGAAGATCGACGGACCGCCCGGCGGCCCAGGCCGCCAGAGTGCCAACGAGAGGCAGCGGCCTGCTCGTCTTCGCCTCGACCTTGCCGCTCGCCCCGGCGATCATCTCGGACACGAACGCAGGCGGGAGGTCTGCAGAAGACACACTCGGCGGCAAAGTGAAGGAGATCGTGGATTCCCTCGTCGCGCGTTCGCCGATGCTCTCTGCAGTTCCCCGAGCGACGATGCGTCCTTTGGCGATCACGGCGATGCGGTCGGCCAGATGTTCCGCCTCTTCCATGTAGTGGGTGGTCAAAAAGATGGTCTTGCCGAGATCTCGGAGCCCAGAGATGACATCCCATGCAGCGCGGCGCGCCGATGGGTCAAAACCCGTGGTCGGCTCGTCGAGGAACAACAGCTCCGGATCGCCGATCAGGGCGAGGGCGACATCGAGGCGCCTGCGCTGACCGCCCGAGAGTTGGCTGCATCTCACGCCGGGGCGGTCGGCGAGCCCGACGAGTTCGAGCGTTTCACCGATCGGGCGCGATCTGGGGTAGTAGCCCGCATACAATGACACGCACTCTTCGACGCTCAACTCGGGCTCAGGCTCGGACTCCTGGAGTACTACACCGATTCGGGCTCGCCACTCGCCGCCGGCTCGAGCCGGGTCCTCACCGAGGACCGTCACCTCACCCGCCGACCGATGGCGGAAGCCCTCGAGGATCTCCACCGTCGTGGTCTTGCCGGCACCGTTGGGTCCGAGAAAAGCGAAGACCTCTCCTTCGTGAACCGTCAGGTCGATCCCGCCCACGGCGTCGACGCCCCCGTAGGACATGCGCAGACCCCGGACTTCGATAACTGGCCGAGAACCCGAGACATCGTGCTGAGTGATCGCATCAACGTTGGCCCGACCTTCGGCATACCCGGAATCGGACTCCCGTCTGACGGCGGTAGAAGCTGGCGTGCAATCACCTAGCACCAACCGCTCCACCATGTTACCAGTATGGACTTGTCGAGAACCCCTGGCTAGGGGCCGTTCGACCCGTACAGTCAGACCCACCTCGCAACGGCCCGGGGGGCCTCGGCGCCGATCACGTCGTCGACTACATCCGCGACGACTTCGCCGACGGCCAGCATCGCTACGACGCCACCCTGGACATCGGCGGCAACAGCCGCTTGTCCCACCTCCGTCGGGCCCTCGCTCCTGGTGGAAGGCTCGTCATTGTCGGAGGCGAGACCGACGAACGGTGGCTGGGAGGCTTCGATCGCCAGCTTTGGGGCGCGGATTCTGTCGCCGCTGGTGAGCCAGAAGCTGGGCATTCTCGGTGCGAAGGAGAACTCGGCGGACTTGTCAGTTCTCCGGGAGCGTCGCGAATCAGGGAAGGTCACGCCGGCCGTCGACCGGACGTACCCGCTGAGCGAGGCGCCGGCAGCCCTCCGGTTACGTCCAGGGGGGGAATGCCCGAGGCAAGATCGTCATCACCGTGTGAGGCGCAGGCCCGGTTGATGTCTCTGATTCTGGGTATCCCTACCGATGCTCCTCCTGTGGCTATGCGGCACGACTGGGCCACCAGCCACCATTGCCTCTGCCGGTGAAAGAAGAAGGTTGTGCTTGCTATGCGGGATGATGGCGGCGTCGATACCGCAAGCCGAGTTGGACCCCGATCCAGACGGCAAAAATGATCACCGGAGTCATCCAGAGCGATTGGATCGGTGAGCCCGACACCCACAGAACCAACACCAGTGCTGCTACGGCAATGGTCAATTTGAAGGCGGAACTTCTGTTGACCATCACTTTTCGATCGGGTTCAAGGTGCGATTCGGTCTCATAGCCTGCTCCACGAGGCACGACATGAACGGGTCACTCGAGATGTCGAGGACAGACTCTTATTAGGCCATCGGCGCAATCACTTCGACGAAGTCGTGTGCAGCTCGGAACGGCGGGCCGACAAGTCGTATGCAGGCCAACGTGAACGCGGCAGCCGGAATTTGTGGGCCAGACCCGCCGCTCCGAGCAGCTCTAATCCCGGGGTAGGTAGTGGTAGACCTCCCGGGCGACGTAGCGCTTGAGGATGCGCATGATCTCTCTTTTGGACTTGCCCTCGGCGGTGCGGCGCGCCACGTAGACCTTGGTCGGCGCGTGGCATGACATCCGGGTGAGGACGATGCGCCAGAGGGCGTGGTTGGCCTGTCGGTCGCCGCCGCGGTTGAGACGGTGTCGGGTGACCTTGCCCGAGGAAGCTTCGAGCGGCGCCACGCCGCAGAGCTTGGCCCAGGTGGCCTCGCTGCGCAGTCGTGAGGGGTTGTCGCCGGCAGCGACGAGGAGGAGCGCGGCGGTGTCGGGGCCGAGGCCACCAGCTCGACGAGTTCAGGGGCCACCTTGTCGACCAAGCGGGCGATCAGGACGTCGAGGTGCTTGCCTTCCTCTCCGAGCGCGACCGCTCGGCGGCCGAGCGTGGCGAGGGCGCTCTTGGTCGCCATGCGCACCGGGTCTTTGTCAGCGTGCACCCGCAAGATTGCGACTCCTTCGGCCAGACGCCACGAGGGAACCCCGACGAAGCGTTGCCGCAGCTCATCGGGGGCGGTGTAGACGAGCTGACGGATCTGGTTGATGGCTTGGTTCGAGACTCGCCTGCGCTGCGCCGAGCCACCATGAGGGCGCGGATGGCCTCGACGTTGCCGTCGCGTGTCTTGGCCACGCCGAAGGCGCGTCCGGACAACGCCGCCCTGGCCGCCTCTATGGCATCGAGTGCGTCGGACTTTCCCGCCCGGGCCCGCTCTTGGCGGTTGGGCCGGTCGACCTCGACGACGATCAGACCCTCTCGACGGAGGTGACGGGCAAGGCCGGCCCCGTAGGAGCCCGTACCCTCCACCCCGACCAGGGCGATCTCTCCAAAGGCGCACATCCAGCCACTGAGCAACTTGTAACCGGCGAGGTCGGTGGCAAAGGACTCCACGCCGAGCAAGCCGCCCTCGGGGTCGATCACCGCCGCCACGTGGACATCAGCGTGCGTATCGACGCCGCCCGTCAGGGCGCGCTGGGTATCTACCATGATTGTCACTGCCGCTCCTTCTCCTCTGAATCGGTCAAGGGGTGGCAACCGCTGGGACGGCGGGATCGTGAGATGTCGGCCTGCGCTAACAGGACGACTGATCACACCGCCCGACCAGTGGTGCCGGGTGAGCCTGGGTGTCGGACGACGAACCAACGTGAGACCGCATCTGGGCAAGCATGGGAATCGAGTCAGGCCGAAGCTCAGGGAAGCCTGACCGTAATGTTGAGACCTCGGTGACTGGTGGATGCTCCGACGGGAAGGCACTCTCACACTCTTCATGCCGGTTCGGCGGGGAACTTCGGCAACCGGAGGAGGTAGGACGCCATAATTCATTAGCCGTGAATATTTACCCCCCCTCGTCTCCTCAGCCCCACACACAACATGACGATGTCCGACCACGACGCGAGACCGACCTTCGGTGGATGATGCTCGGAGCCATCGTCCTGGTGCTGGTTCAAGCCGGGATCGGCATGGTGGTGAATCTCTACGTAACCATCCCCGACCATCATCCCGGAGCGCACCCCTCCAGCTACCTCGCTGGTTCCTTCCATAGCGTTGCATGGGCAATCGCTCATGGCGCGCCGGCTCTCCCATCCACGCCGTGCTCGGACTCGCACTCGTGGTGACGGTAATCGCCATTGCGATACGCGCCCTGAAAGTGTCAAATCGGGCGGTCGTGGTCTGGTCAGTCCTCGCCGGAGCGCTGGTCATCGGTGCTGGCTTCAACGGGGCGAGTTTCCTCGACTTCAACGACAGTATCAGCTCGCTCATCATGGCTCTGCTCGCTCTGAGCGCAGTCGCCTGCTATTCGGTAGCGCTCTTCCTGCTGAGCGCGACACCCCAGCCATGAGCCGCCCGGCGGGATAGGGTAGCCCAGTACGCCGGTCGTGAGGCAAGGTACGCATTCCCATGCGAGGCTTTGTCGATGGCGTTGGTCTGGGTGACTGGAAGTTCAGGGTCGGTAAATCGACGGTCTGCGCGCTCCTGAAGAAGCGGGGAGAGCTTGCTGTCGATGCCGACTGGGAGGGGTACTGCCACTGGTTCGACCGCACGAGCGGGCAGGTTGTAACCAACCCACCGGATCCCGTGCCAGCTGGCTGGCTGGAGCGTTTCGGCTGGAAGATCAATCGAGCGGAGGTCGAAACCCTTTCGAGGAGGACGCAAAACAAAACAGCGTTTCTTTGCGGATCGGCCGAAAACGAGGAAGTCGTGAGGGACCTGTTCGACCACATGATCTGTCTCGTGGCTGACAACGAGACGATCGGGGACCGTCTCGGGACCCGCACCACAAATGCATTCGGTCAGCACCCTGAAGAACTAGTGGCGGCGCTCGGATGGAATGACGATGCCGAGGCCAGATATCGACGGCTCGGCGCGACGATCATCGACGGCACGCGGCCTCCGCCGGAGGTGGTCGAGGCGATCCTCTCTGCAGTTGCGAAGACCCTCGAAAATTGACCTCCGGGATAACGGGGAGACCTATCCCCGCTCGCCGGCTGTGGGCGCGTATCCAGGGCCCAGGTGCTTGCTAGCCGCCAACCACCATCGACCGGCACCTATGCCATGGTCCGAGGTGGTCTTCTCCTGGGACCCGAGAGCCACTTCTTCGTTCCGGCATTCTGGATGCGTGCCTGCAAGGAAGTATCGGAGCAACTCTGGGCGCCCAAGGACCCACATGCGACGCATCAGTAGCTGGTTGGGCGCAAAGCGGCAACGCGATCCAACGCCAAGTCGTGGTTAAGCCGCAGCCTCAGCGCCTAGGGCCACATAGCGCACCGTCGCCGGATACCACCGGACTCCTCCCTGCGCCGTCGGCACGCCGTCGTCGTTGAGTTCCCTGGCGATCGAGGACCACGTGCCGCCCCCTTCCCGCGCAGCCAGCACCCGCTCGACAATGTCGGCGGAAAGTGTAGGTCGTTTACTATCAATGGCGGCGACGGGCAAGGATCGATTACGGCGGACCATCACCGTAACGTTGGAGCGCAATGGACTGGAATGACCCCGCAGGGTTGCTACACCACGACCAGGACGGATATCGAGTCTTGGAGGCCATCACGACCGCCGGGCTGTCCGCCGCGGCCACTCATTCTCGCCCGAACGCCTTCGTCTGCGTTGATGGCAAGACGTACTGGGTCAAGGGAAACGTCCGCAACCGGTTGGGGGGGGTTCGGGGGCGCTCGGTCACCGTCCAGGGGGGCTGGGAGGGGCGACTCGGTCCACCATATGGGTCGAGCATGACGAATCCGCCGCGGATGGCTTTGCGATCGCGACTTCTGCCCCCACGATTAGCTGCTGCTGGCGCGCCACCCGGCCACCATCACGGGAAACAATTCTTCCTCGAGGTCGAGCCCGTCAGGGTGGCTGGCCTTGCCGTTCGCGACAAGTTTGCGGACATGTTCCCCTGCGCTCACGATTGTCACCTTCCTGCCCCAATGGTCGACGCAACGGAGGATGCCCAACTCGGGTGACGACTTAAGCTCATGGTGCAAGATTGATCGACCCAGACCAAGCTTGGCGGCCTGGCTTCGGTGCACGATTTCGTATTCGATGGCTCGTACCGTTCCCGGCCGCACCGGACCTCCAGCGGGGCGCCCCGAGAACCCGCATCTCATCGAGAGAGTACCCCAAGGGCCTGAAATACATGCATCTGGGCTACCCCGCCAGGCGGGCGTATCCGAAGGGTGTGCGACACCTCTAATCCACTATTGCGGAGGTGACCGCCGACTTGCCGACCGAATGGATGGAACGCGCCCGGTGCCGGGACCACGACCCCGACCTATTCTTCCCTCTGCCGGGCCCCGGTATGGCCCCGGCGATGGCCGCCGCTAAGTCCATCTGCGCGATGTGCCCGGTGGTGGGGGAATGCCTCGACTATGCGCTGGCGGAGGTCGAGATCATCGGGGTCTGGGGTGGGACCTCGGCACGGGAACGAGTGAAGATGCGGCGGGAACGGCAGGCGGCGTGATGAGCGAAGAGCGGCAAATGGTGAGGCTTGAGGATGGCAGTTTTGACGGGCGCAACTTCAAGGCGCGCCTACCGCCGCAGGGGCTTCGGTTAGCCACTCGGGACGAAGACCACCAATGGGCGGAGCTCTACCT
Source organism: uncultured Acidimicrobiaceae bacterium (assembly GCA_963779735.1). Taxonomy (GTDB): domain Bacteria; phylum Actinomycetota; class Acidimicrobiia; order Acidimicrobiales; family RAAP-2; genus Bog-473. The sequence continues at coordinate 89,116 of CAVZZJ010000002.1, read as the reverse complement.
CTATGCCGATAGCCGGACCGCCGAGGATCCCGAGCTTGGCACGATCCCGGTCATGAGGTTTCAGAGCAGGGGCGAGATTGATTAAGTCTGCGGGCCGGATGGACGCCGGAATGGATGGGGGACGGAGCGAGCTCACACTCGCGGCAAGGGGAGGGCCGACACCCTCCCCTCACGACCTCCGACCAGGTCACCAAAAGCCCGACCGACAGGTCCCCGCATTGTGCCATTCGCCCGCTACTACCCGCCACCGAGGCGTCGAGCCTCCACCAAATCCCCGGCGTGCCTCTCGCACGACCAGACGGGTTTCCAACCGGCGGTGTACCGGTGATGACCCCGCCACTCGACGGGCTCCTCACAGTGGCTCGCGTGGCCGGCGGCATTGACGTAGACCATCCGCCAGCACCGTCCGGGCTGGGCGAATATCCCCGGAGCCACTGCGCCAACGATTCCGAGCTGGTCGACCCCGCTGTTGAGCGAATACATGGCCACGGGGGGAGGGTAGCCGGGTCGTCGCTACCCCTCCGCTCGGATTGGAGTCACGGATCGGTTGCGGTCCGGTTGCCCTCGTTGTTTTAGCCAGTTCTGCCGATCAACGGAGCAGGGCGATCACTACCCTCATTGCTATGCCTGACGCTCTTCCCGGCCTTGTCATCTGCCGGGTCTGCCTTCACTCCGGCCCCAGCGTTATGGAGTTGTTCGCGTTCCAAGATGAGGTCGAGGCCGAGGCGATGAAAGCCGGGTGGACATTCCGTAATGGATGGGTATGTCGGGAGTGCCTCGACAAGGAGGCGTAGTGACCCCGCAACAATTAGGCCCGGGGGGCGCATCGCTCACCGCCCCTTCAGGGGGGACGGCCGACGTCGTACAAGATAAGGGTCGGCAATGAGTATTTCACTGTGGGTGGGTTTGCGATTGCATTAGCGTCTAACCCGTCTCGCATCCACGAGCTCCCCGGTGTGCCGCTCGCAAGACCACACCGGCTTCCACCCCGTGGCGTACCGATGGCGACCTCGCCACTCGACTGCCTCCTCGCAATGGCTCGCATGGCCGGCGGCATTGACGTATACCATCCGCCAGCACCGTCCGGGCTGGGCGAAGATCCCCGGAGCCACTGTGCCGACGATCCCGAGCTGGTCGATCCCGCTACATAGTGTCGGAAGGACGAATGGTTCCATGGATTGACCGTACCGGCCCGTGGTCCGGGCTCTGTCTGCCGGCGCTTGGGTGCCCCAGTGGGTGTCCCACCATGCCGGCGATAGGTGTCACTCCGAAGGGCCGTTGCACAGGCGCGTTATGGGACACTGCCCGACTTGTAGAGGCACGAAGTGAATAGATGGTGTACCGTCCCAATCCGGGGCCCCGACGACGGGGGTCCACGTCATTGACGACGCCTTTGGCACGACGCCGCCAAGGAAGGACGACGTCATGAAATCGAACCTCGTTGACGATGTAGGGGCGACGCCGGCAACCAGCCGGGCCGCACCTGGCTGGGAGCGGTACGCGTGGGTAGCGGGGATCCTCTTCGTTCTCGCCGTACTGGTGGAGTCCGCGATCGGGCTCGGAGTCGGCGTCAACCAGAACGACTCGGCCGCGAAGATCGCGAACACGCTCGCCGATCACAAAAACCGGCTGGTGGTGGTCGAGGGCTTCTGCGTCGTCTACGCCGCCATGTTTCCGATCTACCTATGGAAGCTGTACGACCGTTTCCTGCACACGGATGCCGAGGGCTCGGGTGCCCTCGGCTCCTTGCTGCTGGTCGGTGGCGTGCTGTTTGTCGCCCTTCACGCGCTCAGCGACATCGGGATCTACGGCGTGCTCGACGGGAAGCTCGCGACGTTCGGTGCGCAACACGACCACAGTGTCTCCTACACGCTGTACCTGTTGACCTACGCCGTGGACAGCGTCGCGGACGTCTTCGGCAGTCTCTTCGCGTTCGCTGCTGGGGTGCTCGTGTTCAGGAGTGGCGTCTTGCCGCGGTGGCTTGGGTGGGTCTCGATTCTCGCCGCGCCCCTGCTCTTTCTGCAGGCCTTCGGCCTCGGGGGCGTGATCGCATCGTTTGGACTGGTCCTCGACCTGATCGGATTCGTGTTGCTCCTCGTCTTCGTCCTGATCAGCAGCGTCGTCTCGCTCAGGAGCGAGAGATCGGTTGGCGCCGCCGCTCAAGTCGAGTAGAGCCCCGTGGGCTGACTGAAGGCGCCGGGCGAGTGGGTTGACAATGTTCTGGGACACTCGTCGACCCGCTGTCGTTTCCGAAAATGAAACCTCGCTCAGTTCTTTCTATCCGGCGGCCCGTGTTGGAAGGTTTCGTTGCAGGCCGTCGAGGATCAGGTCGAGCCCGAACTCGAACTCGGCGGCAGGAACAGCCGACCCACCGCGACGAGCCGGTGGTCCGGCGTGCGCTTCCGGTCTCGACAGGCTAAATTTGGGACTTGTGGCCCTTTCGAAGGTGACGCAACCTCGAAAGGGATTCTGTGACTGGCGTTCTGAATTTCGTTGAAGCACAGGTAGGGTGGCTATGCACAATAAGAGCCGCGGTCCTCAACGATGAGCGATAAGGCCACGCTCGCTGACGTAGCGAGATCACTGTTTGCGGAGCCAACGGTCGCGCTCACATTGCAACGAATCGTCGACTTAGCGGCCGAGACAGTAGATGGATGTGACGGAGCTGGTTTGCTACTCGTCGGCAAGCGCGAGATTGTGGCTGGAGCATGGTCCAACGAGCTTGCGCGCAAGATCGAAGCCATGGAATATGAGATCGGTGAAGGTCCATGCCTAGACGCGATCTGGGAAGTCTCCAGGTTTGAATCGTCTGACCTTCGCGAGCAGTCATCGCTCTGGCCCACGTTTGCGGCGCGCGCTATTGAGGCTGGCGTTGAGAGCATGCTCGCATTTCGACTGTTTGTCTCTGACGAGACCCTCGGTGCACTCGACTTGTACGGCAGTCGCCGGGGCGCGTTCGATGAAGCCGCTCGCGCCTTCGGAACCGTCTTTGCGGCACACGCGGCGTTGGCACTCGCTGGCGAGCAGATCCACGAACACGATCTTGAAGTCGCAGATGGCTTGCGTCAGGCGCTGCTCACCCGCGATGTCATCGGACAGGCGAAGGGGATCCTTATGGTCAAACGACGCATTGACGTTGACAGCGCGTTCGATCTATTGCGCGCGTCGTCCCAAGATCAGAATACGAAGTTGCGAGTGGTTGCCGAGCACGTCGTCGACACAGGGACTCTTCCCGAAAGATGATTTTGACCAGTCCGCTTGTCGCAAGCGACCGATCACCCTGATCCGAGCGGCTCCTGAGTTGGGAGCCTGGACACTCACTGCGTCAAGGTGCTACCGTTCGGATCGACGGTTGAGCAGACTGCCGCCACCAACGAAGACGAACCCGTTGGAGGCCGCAGTGAGCCGACCGAAGCACCCCAGTCCAGTTGACGAGCGATGTCTTTCGACGCCTTACAGGGGTGATCTGCGATTCCGCGGGGGTGATCCCCCCACAAGGCAGGCTCCTGACCTTTTCTTCAGTCTGACTTCATTTCCTCAGACCCTGGATCGTCACGCCCTGGCGAACGCGCAGGGAAGGGCCGCCCGTGGGACGAGCGCGAATCGCACTCGCGGCCGACGACTCCGCCGGTGCCGGTCGTTACCGTCCGTGTTGCCGGATCCACCACGTTTTCCGCAGGACCGAGGGAAGGAATCGTCATGAAGGCAAAGCGGATCTACACCCCCAGTCGGATCGTTGCCCTGGTGGTCATCGGGGTACTGTTGTTCGGCCTGATGTACATCGGGTTCGCACCCGGCAACGCCGCGGTCTCGGTCCCTCAGGGGGCGCACGCCGGCCAGCTGACCATGCACCCGTGCACCTATTCCACCGAGAAAGGCGCCTACCGCGCCGACTGCGGAACGCTCGTCGTGCCCGAGAACCGGGCAGACCCCCGGTCGCGCCTGATCGCGCTGCCGGTGACCCGGATCCTGGCTCGCTCATCGCACCCGTTGGCGCCAATCTTCTACCTCAACGGCGGCCCGGGTATAACCAACATGACGTTCCCCCAAGCGAGCCGCCTGGCCGCCCAGCACGATGTCGTCATGGTCGGCTACCGCGGCGTCGACGGCTCTTCGGTGCTGAACTGTCCCGAGGTGACGGCGGCGCTGGAGAACTCCGCAGACTACCTCGGCAAAGCGTCGCTGAGTGCGTACTCCCATGCCTTCGCCTCGTGCGCGCAGCGGCTTGAGCGATGCGGTGTTGATCTCGCCGGCTACACGCTGGCGGAGCAGGCCGACGACATCGAGGCCGCTCGCGTCGCGATCGGCTACAAGCGCATCGACCTGCTCAGCGAGAGCGCCGGGACCCGTCTCGGGATGATCTACCAGTGGCGGTACCCGAACAGTGTCGACCGCTCGGTGATGGTCGGGATCAACCCGCCCGGGAACTACATTTACAGCGGAGCCGAGATCGATCAGGGGATCGAGCATTACTCGGCGCTGTGCGCGAAGCAGCCTGCCTGCCGCGCCCGCACCGCCAACCTCGCCGCGAGCATGCAGCACACGGCGGCAGACATGCCGAGCAGTTGGTTCTCCCTGCCGATCAAGCCGGGCAACGTCCTGGTCGGGACGTTCCTCGGGCTCACGGAGGCGACCTCGGTGGATGCGCCACTGTCCGGGCCGAATACCCTCGACTCGTGGATCTCCGCCGCGCAGGGCGACCCGAGCGGCCTGTGGCTGCTATCGTGGCTGTCCGAAGTCACCCTCCCCACGTCGTTCGTCTGGGGCGAGTTTGCAAGCATCGGGATGGCCGACGCGCAGCCCGTCGAGCGCTACTTCAGCTCCGGCGCGGACCGGGGCTCGATCATCGGCAATCCCCTCGGGGAGTTCTTGTGGGGGGCAGGAGGCATGGCTCACGCCTGGCCGGCCAACCCGGGCGAGAACCAGTACACCAGCGTGCAGAACTCGAGCGTCCCGACGCTGCTCGTCGGCGGGACGCTCGACTTCGAGACACCGGCCCAGAACGCCACGAAGGAGCTGTTGCCGCACCTTTCCAACGGGCATCAGGTCATCTTGTCCGGGCTCGGGCACGTGGACGACTTCTTTTCCTACGAGCCGAGCGCCAGCACGCAGCTGCTGACCACGTTCTACGCCACCGGCCAGGTCGACACGTCCCGCTACACCCCGAACGTGGTCAGCTTCACCTCTGTTGACAACACGCAGACCGCGATTGCCAAGGACATCCTTGGGTTTATGGTCGGCGTCGCCTTGTTGGCAGTGATCTGGCTCGTGGTGTTGGCGATCCGGATCCGCCGCCGAGGCGGTACCGGCCGCAAGACGGGCGCATGGATCCGTTCGGCCGGTCCGATCGTGTTCGGACTCGGCGGATGGTTCCTCGGCGAACTGTTGGTACTGCGGTTCTGGCCGAGCCGGGCGGTCCCCGACCAGCTGCTGGCAGGGGTCTCGATCGCGGTGCCGATCTGGCTCGGGGTCTACGCCGGCTGGGTCCGCACCGACACGCCGAAGGCGATGCGGGCCAAGGGCATCGGTGCCGCGGGTGTCGGTGCGGTGGTCGGAGCCGCATTCGGTTTCCACGCGACCAGCGGGCAGATAGCGTTGATCACGACGATCATCGGTGCGGCGGTCGTGTCGAACCTGAGCCTGCTCGTGCTCGACATCTGGACCGAGCGGGCCGCCTCCCGGGGAACGGCCGCTCCGGTGGATCTGTCGGAGACGGAGCACCTGGAGCCGGCCCTGCACTGATCGCCCGAACCGTATCATGGCGAGTGAACGGATCGAGTAGGGCGGCCCCGAGATTCCCCCATCCGAGCGGAGCGACGCGTCCCAATAACGCGCCGAACACGCCGGTTTGCCCTGTCCCAGTCGTACCGAACTGCGCTGGCCAAAGTCCCCCCCGCCCCTCGCTCCGCCCCGCCCCTCGGGTGGGCCGTGCCGCCGGGTGCTCTGCCGCACCTGCCCGGTGCTCGACGAGTGCGCGGCCGCCGGCCGGGACGAGCGGTTCGGGATGTGGGGCGGAAGGCCGCGAAAAAGCCAGTAAACAACGGGCTCTGTTGCCAAGAGGGGGCACCTGCTGAGCGTGGGCCCGTGGTCACCCTTTTCGGCGAAACTGCTCGGTCCGGGCCGGTCCGGGCCGGGGCCGGACATAGAGCGGATAACGGACAGGGTTGCTGGCACGCCATAGAACCTAAATCAGTGCCTAATAAGGCTGAACTGGGATATTAGCTCTATGAAGGCGGTTTGAGCCGGGCCGCTTTACCCTCCCGCCCCGCCCTTGGTTCCGCGCCCTTTCCCTTTCTCCGGTGCGTGGGCGCGCGGCGGTTCCGGTGCCGTTCCGTGTGCTTGTCCTTGCCTTCTCAACATGGAATTGATCGGGAGCGGTGGCAGGATTCGAACCTCGTCGAGCGGGCGGACGTTTTGCGCGGCCCTATCATCTATCCCCCGAGAAGGCAACGGGGGAGAGAAAGGCAGGGCGGCAAAGCGGCACCAAACCGCCACGCACCCCCCGACCGAAGAGGCCGGGGCAGGGACGGGGAGCCCGAGGAGCCGGAGCCCGGAGCCCACGGCCACCCGAGGGGCGGGGCGAGGCAGGGAGGGCAGAGGGGGGCGTTGGGCTCTGGGGGAAATCAGCGCTGGATCCAAGGCCGCGGTGGCTGCCCATGTAAGAATGGCCATCCGAAGCTGCGAGGTTGGCTCGGGCCGCCACTGAACGGGTGGACGAGCTGAACCTGAGGGGGGCGAAATAGCCGCAGTGAGTAATCGAGCACGTTTGGCAGTCGTCGCAGCGATGATCTGCCTGGTGACGCCATTTGCCTTGGGAACTGTTCCGGCCTCGGCGGCGTCGCAGAGCAAACCTGGGATGGGATCATCCCTCAAAGCGTGGAAGAAGGCTTATGGCCTCCGGCAAGGGCCCGGCCAATTGTGTACGGCCAAGAACTCCTGCTTTGGACCCAGCCTCAGCAATCCCGAGAGTGGACGGACATACGAATTCACGGACGTCGATGTCGCTGGCGATTCACGTCGACAGTTCTGACTCAGACGTTGTTCGGTACTCAGCCAGCGCACGGACCGTCCACTTCCACGCTGCCTGGGCGGCTCATGCCCAGTCCATCAAGGACTCGGTGGCTTACATCGACCGGACACTCCGGACGGGCGGCTAAGCCATGAGCACCAAGAAGATCATCACCGGGCTGGTGGCAGGCTCAGCAATCCTGTTGAGCGCCTGCGGTTCAGCGACCGTCGCGCCTGCCCATCGCTCGTCTCAGGCGTCCGCTAAGCACACGCCGGCTACGCCTCAGGTTCCTGTAGCGCCTGTTCCGGCCACGACCGCTCCGACTCAGGCTCCTGTAACTACGACGACCACGGCACCTATAGTTCATAAGCAGTCACAGGCTGCTCCGGTGGGCCCTCCGACGGGCTCCACTACTCCGACCACCACGACGCCGACCACCACGACGCCGACCACCACGACGCCGACCAGCACGACGCCGACCAGCACGACGCCGATCGCCGTGGCGTTCAAGTCATTCTCCGTGTCGTGTTCGGAGACGTCGGGCGACTTCGCCTTTTCAGGCGTGCTGGCGAATGTACCTGCTGGGACGGCTGTGTCGGTGGTAGTGACCACTAACCCTAACGGTGTTGGAGGCAACACGCTCTATGCGATAGTGCAGACGTCAGACGGCGCAGGAGACTTTTCAGGTTCAGTGCTGGTGGGTAGTTCTGCCTACTGGCTAGCACACCCGTGCGCTCCGTACCTTGCACAGGCATCGAGGGGAGCGGCCTTCATCAATGCAACTGGTGGCTGAGAGGAGCCGTCCGTAGAGAAGGTGTGATACTTCAAGCTCCGCACTACGGCTTCGACATCTCGCCGACTGTCTCCTTACGCCAAGGTACGGACATCGAGGTCTGGTTCAGCGGCACTCAGTAGGCTCGCCGCTCGTGAGAGCGCTTGGGACATTGGCTCTAGCAGGCGCCGGTCTGATCTCGGCCGTGTGCACGACTATCAACGTGACCACCGCCCCCACGACGACCACGAGCGCTCCGTCCAAGATCACCCCCCCTCTGGGTCCACCCGAGAGCTTCCGAGTCGCCGGAGGCAACATGGAACCGGCACTCCAGATCGGATCGGTAGTGACGGTAAGCCCGTCGCAGTACCAAGATGAAATAAAGCAGGGTGACATCGTAGTGTTCCGCCCTCCGCCCGACGAGAACTGCGGCGGACCGCCGCTAACCGATCTCATATCGCGAGTGATTGGGCTGCCCGGCGAGACGATCTCCCTGAGCACCTCTCCCAAGGGTTACGTCGTGATCAACGGCAAACGCCTGAACGAGACGTGGCTCCCTCCCTCAGTGCATGGAACCACCTTCCCCGGTGCCGCCGGATCACCCTACAAACTGGCCCAGCCCTACCTGATCCCAGCGAACGACTACTTCGTCATGGGCGACAACCGCACGGACTCGTGCGACAGCCGGTACTGGGGTCCTGTCCCGTTCTCAGGTGTAGTCGGGGTCTCGCTCTCAGAGCAGCCCAGGTGACCGTGCCCCTGAAGACCAATGATTGCGTGTGACTGCCCGGCTACATTCCGGCGCTGTCGCAGGCGGTTCCCGAGTAAGCAATCGCTGTGCCAGTGCCGGGATTAAACGTCCCGCCCGACCATGGAGTTGCTGTCGATGCCACAGTCACCTGCACCTGTCCACCGGCAACGACGCTGATGGCGTAGTTGGACCCGATGTTCTGGGGCCAGGACTGCAAGTAGTCCGGCACCAGATAGTTTCCGCTGGAACCTCCACCGTTTGTCGAGATTGCAGCTGGTGAGTTGTTGCCAGTCTGCGCTTCGTAGGCGGCAAGGGCCACCTGTACCGTCTTGGCGTCAGCGTTACATGCAGACACGACGTTAGGCGCCGGATTAGCGGTTGTCGTGGCTGTGGGGGGATCGTCCTTATCGTTGGTTGAAGCGTTAACGCTCGCCGTGGGGGATGATGACGCCACTAGTCCGATCCCTACTCCCACTCCGAGGGCAGCGAGAACCAGTGCGCCAATCCCAATCCGGGCCACGGTGCTCAGTCGTAGCGTGATCACTGAGGGGTCAGGGTCGACCATCAGATGGAGCCTACGAATCCCCTCTCATCTGAGAACCAACGCACGCCCAACAACACATCAATGTCGGAACGCCCCCCCTCACGGATAGTCGTACGTGGCGATGATCCGACTACATGGAGCCCTTCGTCCTTCCGGCGCTTTGCAGCGGGATCGACCAACTCGGGATCCTCGGCACAGCGGCTCCGGGGATCTTCGCCCAGCCCGGACGGTGCTGGCGGATGGTGTACGTCAAATGCTGCCGGTCATGCCAGCCATGTGAGGAGCCCGTCGAGTGGCGGGGGCGTCACCGGTATGCCACGGGTTGGAAGCCAGTTTGGTCGTGCGAGAGGCACTCCGGTGAGTTGGTAGGGGCTAGACCGGTTAGGATCCACCACAGATTAACTCGCGAGATAGTAATCTCTCGGTGTGGAGCTGTCTCCTGAGGATCTGAGTGGATTCTTCGACACCGTGCTGCCACACCTCAATGAGCTGCAGGCCCGTGTGGTGGCAGGTGCCATGGCCGAGGCGTTAGGTCGGGGGGGCCAGGCTCGGGTGGTCGAAGCGTCGGGGATGAGTTCGTCGACCATCTACAAATCGGTCGCAGAGGTGCGTACCGGGATCGACCCGTCGGATCGCCAACGTGCTGTCGGCGGAGGGGACAAGCCGGCGATCGATAAACAGCCCGGCTTGCTCGAAGCGCTCGACGAACTGGTCCATCCCTCCACGCGTGGCACGCCGATGTCGGCGCTGCGCTGGACGCTGAAATCGACCTACGACCTGGCAACCGACCTCCAGGCCCAGGGGTATCGGGCCTCGGCGGAGCTGGTGCGCAGGTTGCTCCACCAGATGGGCTACAGCCTCCAGGCGCCGGCCAAGCAGAACGAGGGCACCTCGCATCCGGACCGTGACGGCCAATTCCGCTACATCAACGACCTGGTCGTCCGCCGGCTGAAACTCGGTGAACCGGTCATCAGCGTGGATACCAAGAAGAAGGAACTGATCGGCAACTTCGCCAACGGTGGGCGCGAATGGCAACCGGCCGGCGAGCCGACCCGGGTCAACGTGCACGACTTCGCCGATCGAGCGTTGGGTGAGTTCGCCAAAGCCATCCCCTATGGGGTCTACGACGTCGGCAATGACGAAGGCTGGGTATCGGTCGGCGACACCGCGGATACCGCAGAGTTCGCCGTCGAGTCGATCCGCCGCTGGTGGAACCAGATGGGGCGGGCCCGCTTCCCCGAGGCCTCCACCTTGTTGATCACCGCCGACGCCGGCGGATCGAACGGACCGAGGGTGCGGGCGTTCAAGTACCACCTGGCCAAGCTGGCCGCGGAAACCGGCCTCTCCATCACGGTCTGTCACTATCCACCCGGCACGTCGAAGTGGAACAAAATCGAGCACCGTCTCTTCAGCTTCATCTCGATCAACTGGAGGGGTCGGTCGCTCACCGACGTCCGCACCATCGTCGAGCTCATCACTGCCACCAAGACCAAGACCGGTCTCACCGTCCAGTGCGGCTACGACCCCAACTGGTATCCGACCGGCGTCAAGATCAGCGGCCCTGACTACGCCTCCATCCCGCTGCGCCCCCACGACTGGCACGGCGAGTGGAACTACAGCATCGCTGCGTGAATCGCGCGAGATATCCCGCGGCGGGCCCTTAGACCCTAAACCGCGTGCCCAGTTCCGGCTTCCTCGTGTGCTCGAAAGGACGCGTCCCCCACCGACTCGGCCGGGCTGTGGTAGGCCAGCTCTCTATCGACGAACACGTACGTATCCCAGGACCTCTCGCCGTCCACCCAGACCCCGTCGAATGGGCTCGGCCCTCCAGCTCTCCTCGCCGTCACCTTGGCCTTAGAGAGGGTGACGGGATCGGCCTTGGTGAGCTTCATCGTCTCGCCGACCGTGGTGAACCACAGGTGCCTTGCCACCCCCGTTACCGTAATGGACGCATTGCCCGAATGCCCCGCAAACCGAGGGCATGGCGGTAGGGACCGGGCGTCGGCAACGATTTAACGCGATGGCAATGCGCCTCCCATTCACCAAGCCGCGCCCGAGGCGTATCGTGAACATGAGCGTCGCCCAGCTTCCCACCAACCAGAAACACCCTGGGTGACCGACGCCCCCGCAACCCCGTTCCACAAGGGCTGCGGGGGCGTCCCACGTAATGGTGAGAACCCGGCCAACACGGATGTATCACCCCCGATGGACGCTTCCTCGGCAGGGGATTTGGTGACCCGGTCTTGCCACGGGTGTGGGTGCAGTCCCCCATCCCTTCCGGCGTCCATCCGGCCCGCAGACCTAATCAATTTCGCCCCTGCTCTGAAACCTCATGACCGGGATCGTGCCGAGCTCGGGATCCTCGGCGGTCCGGCTATTGGCATAGAAGTAGAGCTCTGCCCATTGGTGGTCTTCGTCCCGAGCGGCTAACCGAAGCCCCTGCGGCGGTAGGCGCGCCTTGAAGTTCCGCCCGTCAAAACTGCCACCCTCAAGCCTCACCATTTGGCGCTCTTCGCTCATCATGAACCCTAAGCCGCCTGCCGTTCCCGCCGCATCTTCACCCTCTCGCGCGCCGAGGTCCCACCCCATACCCCGACGATCTCGACCTCCGCCATCGCATAGTCGAGGCATTCCCCTACCACCGGGCACATCGCGCAGATGGACTTAGCGGCGGCCATCGCCGGGGCCATACCGGGGCCCGGCAGAGGGAAGAATAGGTCGGGGTCGTGGTCCCGGCACCGGGCGCGTTCCATCCATTCTTCGGTCGGCAAGTCGGTGGTCACCTTCGCCACAGTGGAATAGAGGTGTTGCACCCCCCGCCGGATACGCGCCGGGTTCGTGCTGTGGTGGCGGACACGAAAGAGATTCCCCGGTTCGCGTCCTGAGCACGGGTAAGGTCACCGGCCATGTCTAACGACATCAAGATCGAAGAACATCCAGCCGCCACCGGAGCCGTGTTGCAGAAGGGGGTCGGCACCTGGTATTTGACCTTCACTGGTCCGGCTGACTTCATTCGGACACAGCCCATCACGTACAACGAGGTCGGTGATGCGATCGACGCCTTCTCCGAAGACAAGGCCATCTCGTACATCCAACGGCGAATTGCCATTTCCGGGTACGTTGCTCAAAGGCGCAAGCCGCCGCGCTCTCCGAGTGACGCCGCCGAGTGGTCGCTGACCTACGTTGGGCGGCCGGGTCGTTGACCTTGCGCGGTGACGTCCGACTCGTGCACGGAATCGGGCCGGTGCGGTACGCTCCCCTCATCGGGTCTTCTCCTATGGAGCGGAGCGCACAGGGGCGCCCCTGGAGGTAACGGTGCTGCCGGGAACGGTACGAGCCACCGAGTACGAGATTGTGCTCCTGTGCCCCCCCGCCGGTCCGGGTTGTTGGGGCAGGGACTCAGAAACGCCAGCCTCGACGACACGAGCACCGAACACCGGGTATTTTCCGCCTCGGACGAATTCATCCGTTACCTCGCGGCACTCCTTGGCTGCATTTTGCCAGAAGCGTCTCGCCAGACGTATTTCGTGCCCCCGGCGGTTGAGAGTGCCCGCTATTCGAACTTTCTGGGGGCCCGCGGACACTATTAGGTATGCCCGCGCTCTCCGAAGCTGCCGACAGCGACCTGGTGGCGATGGCAGGGAGCGAACCGGAGGCCTTCGGTGAGCTATTCAGGCGATACTCGCGCTCCGTCTATGCCTACTGCGCCCGGCGGACTGGCAACCTCGATCTTGCCGAAGATCTGACCAGCGTCGTGTTCATGGAGGCGTTCCGACGCCGCCGCAAGCTGAAGCTCTCGAACACGAGCGCACTGCCCTGGCTAATCGGTGTGGCCAACAACGTCGTTCGAAACGCTAATCGCTCGCTCCGACGTTATCGATCGGCGCTCGATCGCATTCCTGTCCCGGCGGCCGGTACGAGTTCCGAAGAGGACACCCTGGAACGCCTCGGGGCACAAGAGGCACTTGCTCGTGCTCTGGAAGCGATATCGGCGCTCACCCAGGGAGAACAGGACGTCGTCCTCCTCGTCCTGTGGAGCGAGTTCACGTACGCAGACGCGGCAACGGCGCTCGGTATCCCGGTTGGCACCGTCCGCTCTCGTCTGGCTAGTGCCCGTGCCAAGTTCAAGGACTCTGCCCCCGTCACCTCAACGACCATCACTCAATAAGAAAGGAAGCACCAATGAACATTCTCGAAACCCCACCCGTCCCTGTCCTGAGTGATTTTCGACTGTCGACTCGGCAGGAACACCTCGTGCAGGAGATCGCGGGACGCCGCCGAAACCGACGGAGAGGCGGCCTGGCGCTAGGCGGCGGTGCCCTCGTCGCGAGTGGCGTCACGACGGCGTTGCTCGTCGTGGCCGGTCCGGGCACCGCGAACGCGTTTGCGGCCTGGACGCCAGCGCCGACGACGCCAGCGCCCGGCCAGGTATCGAGTGCCGAGGCGACCTGCGAGGCTGGGGCGGCCACACCGCCACCGGACAAAACAGCGGGATTGGCCACGGGCGCTACCCAAGTGTTGCTCGTCGACACTCGCGGACCCTTCACACTGGTCTCGTTCGGGACAGACACACAAACCACCCTCATGTGCGTGAGCGGCCCGTTCATCAGTTCCAGCGCGCCGGCTAACTCGCAAATGAGGTTAATCGGCGCCCCGCCGGTATTACCCGAGGCTGGCCAGGTTGTCGTCGAGCGGCTCCTAGCCGAGTCTGCCAGCGACGGCCAGACCTACACGATCGCCGAAGGCTCGGTCGGCCCCGGCGTAACGGCCGCGACGTTGGTGCTGAGCGATGGTTCGGACGTGGTCACCACCACCGGCAACGGCCTCTTCGTCGCCTGGTGGCCTGGTAGTGCTGTCGCCACGTCGGCGACAGTGACCACCGCCACAGGAACGACTACTCAGCCGATCAGCTCTTCGACTCCGGATACCGGCGGTTCTGGCAACACTGTCAAGCGATCCATCGACATCGGCCGGTGACAGGCGAGTCGTTCTCTTGTCAGCCGCCCGAACGACGGTTTTCTCGCCTCAGAGTCTAGACCTCTGGGGCCGCCCGGTTGCCCATAACGTGCACGCGGAGGGTCGCCCCAAGGTACGCCAGTACGCCAGTACGGAGGCTATTCCCACGGCTAGCCTGAGCATGGCGTGGCACTCTCAGCAGCACAGGTCCGGCGAATACTCGGGCTCCGCGGTCGCCTGCACCCCGGTTTCTCGGACCACGTGCCGACTCCGACCGAGCTGCGGCTCCAGCTCGACCGGGTGCTGGCACGTAGAGCCCGGTTGGGCGACCGCGGGCGGCACTCGGGGTGAGAACGACGAGGGAGCACCACTACAAGGGACCCGTGGAGGTTTGGGTCGATGGGGCCCAGCGCTTCGGGGCGGACGTCCATCTGACCAAACGCGAGAGCGTGGAGGAGTTCGAGACGTTGGGCGGCTCCGAATCCGTGCCCTTAGCGACGACGTGGGATGGTCGGTTCCACGGGCTGGCCCAGGAGGACCTGCGGACCCTACAGGCGGTCGGAGAATTCGAGCTGAGCCTGCCCAGCGATCGTAAGGGTCGAGCCGTGGTGCCCAACGGCAGGGACCTCGCCTACCTTCAGGGTCTCGGCGACCCGCCGTTCTGAACTAGGCCGCCGCCCTGAGCTGTAATTCAGCCCCTCAGGAGTGCCGGTGTACTAGGCCAGCCCCATCTTCCGAAAGTCCCACCCTGACACCCCATCGGGTGGGGGACGCTTCGGAACGGCGAGGCTCTCGGTCATTGGAACCTACGGGCCACGACATCCACGGTGCGAGGCTCGATATCCGACCCTTACGAGATCGCCGAATACACAGCGAAGTCGAACCGGAAGTTTCTCATGCGTCCCTGGTCGCCATTCTCCACGCTCCCAAGACCGTCCACACCACCAGCCAGGCTGCGATCACTGCGACCGCGATGGCAGTCGACTCCGGCACCAAGTACGACGAGTCTCGAAGCCCAGCGGGTCCGTTCACGATCCCGTAGTTGATACCAATCCCGGCCGGCTCGAAATGGGCCACAGCCAGTTCGATGACCAGGGGTCGCTTAAGGTTGATCAGGTGAGGAATCTTGGTCGACAATAGGAACGGTCGGAAGATGATCTCGTACACGATCATTAGGATGATCGGAACCATTCGCTGTCCCATGAGAGAGGCGAACCCGAGGCCGAAGACGTAGGCGATGATCACCTCGAGTTCGAGCCACAGTCCCGCCCTGATCATCAGGCTAATGGGCGGCGAGTTGTAGGTCAGGACGTAGGTCGGATAGTTCTGCTCGGCCTGTCGCTCGGCCAGCGCCCTGGACAGCGGGGTGCTTGGCTCAGGTTCGTTCTCCGGGCATGGCCCGTTGTAGGGGAAGTCGCAGATGATTAGATTCGGATGATCGGCGGCCCAGGTTTCGTATCCATGGGGGGACAGGCCGAGGGGCACGGTGGCGCCCTGGAAGTCGAAACTGGACGGCGCGGAGAAGACGCAGACCGCGCAGATGATGGTGAAGGCGACGGCCACCAGGGGGATGACTATGGCCAAGCCGGCCGGGATGCGGGCCAGGTAGAGCGCCGCTCGCGAGCGCCCGGTCACCACCTGCTGTGTGAACATCCCGTCGTCGAGGTCGGAACAACCTGCGGTGGCTCCCAAGGTCATGGCGGCGATGAACCCGAAGATGTAGAGCACGCCGGCGATGAGGGAGGTGAACACGGCGAACCCACCAGCCGGCCCGTACGACTGCGGCACGAAGGCGTGCAGCAACAGCTTGATGACGAGGAAGAGAGTCGGGAGCCCGATCGTCAGTGCGATCAGGGTGATCATGAGTCCCCGACGCGTGCGCAGCTCCATAAACCTGGTTGCGATCATTGCGCGGTTGGGGATCCATGATCCTCGGCCGTCATGCCCCGAATCGACCGTCGCCGAACCCGGTGTGCCGACGTCGGGCGCGGTCACCACTCCGAGTCGCCTAACTGCCTGGTCACCTTGCGGGATGACGGCTGAGCCTCTGAGTCCGAGTTCGACGTGTCATTGGGCACGTCACCAGGCTTCCACAGGGGTACCCGATCCTGCCGCTTCTTGCCCTCAACGGGGAATGCCGGCAAGAACCGGGCGAAGGATGCTGCCCATACAGGATCGCCTGCTTGCGCGCCCCCTTCAGATAACGCGTCCACGACACAGCGAAAAGCTCACGCCGGCTACATCAAAGACACCCTTCAAAGGAGATAAGTGCTGGACCAGGGCAGCGTCGCGCCGTCAGAATGTGCCCCAATCGGGCCATACGCGTGGGCAGGCGTCGCGCCCGTTCCGCGGTGCCCAGATCGGGCCGATCCGAGACGGGGTGAACACCTGCAAGCAGCTCAGGGCCTCGAGTGGTCCTCAGCTGTCGCCAACGGCGGAATACTGATGTAATGAAGGAGCGCAGCGCAGCTCCCGCGTGACGGGCACCGGTTTAGCGCACCAACGGGCCCGCATGCCGAGCACACGAGGAGCGATCCCGTGACCGCAAGGAAAGCTGCCAGTGCGGCCCAACCGAAGTCAAAGAGCCAACGGGAGTCCTTCCGTCGCCCGGGACCAGGTGTGCAGAGCACACTTGGGGTTCCCAAACCAACCCGGAGACGACAGAAGGAGACTCCCGTGGAACAGCAACAACAGTATGTCGGCATCGACCTGCACCGGCGACGCAGCGTGGTCGTGCGCCGCAACGAGGCCGGCCAGACCCTCGACACGGTCCGCATCGACAACCACCCCGTCGCCTTGGCGGCCGAGCTGGCCAAGGCCGGTGAGCACCCCGAGGTGATATTGGAAGCGACCTATGGGTGGTACTGGGCCGCTGACGTGCTCCAAGAGTGCGGGGCCAATGTGCACCTGGCCCATCCACTAGGCAACAACTGGGGGCATCGGCGGGTGAAGAACGATGAGCGCGATGCCACGGACCTGGTCGACCTGCTCCGCATGGGACGCCTGGCCGAAGCCTGGATCGCCCCACCACCGCTGCGCGAACTGCGCGAACTCATCCGCTATCGGGGCAAGCTCGTCCATCTGCGCACCAGCCTCAAGTCCCAAGTCCACGCCGTCTTGGCGAAGGAGGGCGTGAGGGTGCCCATGAGCGACCTGTTCGGGGTGGGCGGCCAGGTCCTCCTCGACAAAGTCCATCTGGGCGACGCCTATCGGGTGCGGGTCGAATCGCTGCGCGACCTGATCGAGCACGTCAACCGCGAGATCGCCATGCTCGAAGAGCAGACCGCCCCGTATTTCGCCGGCGACCTCGGCTACCACGCTGTGCAGGCCATTCCCGGCGTCGGCCCGGTGCTGGGGGCGATATTCGTGGCCGAGATCGGCGACATCTCGAGGTTCACCTCGGCCCGCCATCTCTGCAGCTGGGCTGGCCTGACCCCGACCCATCACGAATCCGACGTCACGGTCCGCCGGGGCCACATCACCAAGCAAGGCTCTCGCCTCGTGCGCTGGGCCGCCGTCGAGGCCGTGGCCCGACAGCGCGCCGATACGCCCATCCGTCGCCACCACCGCAACGTGGGCGAGCGCCGGGGCACCCAGATCGGCCGCGTGGCAGCGGCGCGCAAACTTCTCATCCTCGTCTACTACGGCCTGCGCGACGGCGAGATCCGTTGCCTGGCGCAGACGGGGTGAGAGCCGGGACGGACGCAACCCGGTGCGAGCTCGCCGACAGTCATGGTCCCCGCGCAGCGACGAGACCGAGCGACTGATTGAGCCCATCGGGTTGCGGCCGAACCACTCCATGTCGTTTCTCGCGACGGACAGATGACCGGCACCCGGTTTTTCGGGTTGCCCGCCAGCACCGCCCCCTCTGTGTCAACCTTGACTGAGACGGTTTGCCTTGACAAATCAATGAGCTGAGAGGGCGGAGAAGGAACTTCTCCCATGACCACGACAATCAACCACCGTGACCGCGCGCGCCACCATGCTGGTGCGATGGACGACACAGCTCCACCAGACCCCGAGGTCCCCGAGCGCTCTTCGGGGCGCCGGCAGTTCTCGGCGAAATACAAGGCCAAGATCCTGGCCGAATACGACGCGTTGCCCCGATCTGCTCGAGGGGCGATGCTCCGACGCGAGGGCCTGTACTCCTCGCTCATCGTCACCTGGCGTCGCCAACGTGACCAGGGGGCACAGGCGGCCCTGGCCAAGCCAGCGGGACGAGGGAAGGCCGATCCGCGTGACCGTGAGATCGTCCGCCTGAACAAGGAGGTCGACCGACTGGGCAACGAGCTCGACAAGTCCAGACAGGTCGTCGAAATCCAGAAAAAACTTTCCGCGCTGTTGGAGCAACTCGCCACGGACAGCACAGCGGAGAACGGCGAGCAGAGATGATCGACGAGGCCATCGGCCAGCTCACCCCCCTCGTGGGGACAACGGCAGCATTGGCGAGCGTGGGGGCGGACCGGGCCACCTGGTATCGACGGCATCGCCAGAGCCCGGCCCCTCAGCCACCCGAGCGGGTCGCCACCCCTCAGCCCCGGGCGCTCAGCGAGGTCGAGCGCAAGGAGATCAAAAGGACGTTCGAGTCCGAGGAGTTCGTCGACGAGGCACCGGCGAGCGTCTACGCCAAATTGCTCGACCAAGGGAGGTACCTGGCATCGGTCTCCACCATGTACCGGGTCCTGCACGAGCACGACGAGGTGCGTGAGTGCCGGCGCCAGGCCACCCACCCGGCGCATAAGAAACCCGAGCTCATCGCCACGGGAGCCAATTCCGTGTGGTCGTGGGACATCACCAAAGTGCGCGGTCCCGAGAAGTGGACGTACTACTACCTCTATGTCATTTTGGATATCTACAGCCGCTACGCCGTGGGCTGGATGCTGGCCCGGGCCGAACGGTCCGAGCTCTCCAAGCGCCTGATCAACGACACGATCGCCAAGCAGGGTGTCACCAAGGATCAGCTCACCATTCACTCGGACCGCGGGTCACCGATGATCGCCAAAGGAGTGGCCCACCTCTTGGCCGACCTTGGCGTGACCAAGTCGCTCAGCCGGCCCCACGTGAGCAATGACAATCCGTTCAGTGAATCGCAGTTCCGGACCTTCAAGTACCGACCCGACTTCCCTGATCGCTTCGGCAGCTTCGAGGACGGCCAGGCCCACTGCGCCAGATTCTTCCGTTGGTATAACGACGATCATCGTCACTCGGGCATTGGATTTCATACCCCCGCCGACGTGCACTACGGCCGGGCGCAAGCCATTCGAGAACAACGCGGGGTCGTCCTTCTCGACGCCTATGCCCAGCACCCAGAACGATTGGTCCGCAAGATCCCCACGCCACCGGTCCTTCCAGGCGTGGCGTGGATCAATCAACCCGGAGAGGAGGCCACCGACTCACTGAATCGATGAAGAAACCGTCTCAAAAAGGTTGACACGCACCGGCCTGGCACTGGAGATGGGTCGCAACGCGTCCCCCACTCGGCAACCACAGGGGACCACCACGAAGCCCTCACGGGCTTCGCATCACATGATGTGACGAACGACTGACCGAGCCGTCAAGGCTTCCCCGCCGGGCGGCCTCCGGCCCGGCCTTGACTGCTCTCGTTTGGTTCTTCGTTCTCTTGGGGAACCACTTTGGCGCGCCCATTGGTCGAGACCTCACCGTAATCGGAGCACGATGAAAACCAAAGGAGCCTACGGCGCCCCTTGACAAACTGCGCTCCTTCATAGATGACTGTCCCCTTATCACCGGGCGGATTCGCGGTGGCAGGGGGTCAGTTTTCGGCCGGTGTTGACACTCAGCCAGGACTACTGGGATAGGGGCACGGTCGGCCGTACCGGCGCCCGTGCCAGTTCCGCGTAGGTGCGTTCCACCTCGGCCGTTTCGGGGGCACGGGGGCATCGTGGGGGAAGCTTGGGAGGCTCGCCGTCCCGTGTGGGCGCAGGTGTCACAGTCCCGCTCTACCGTGTTCGGCGTGGCCGAGAACCCGACCCACATTCCTATTCACCCATCAAGGACGTAGACCGATGCCTGTACTCATGATTGCTGAACAACCGAACCTCGACGAGGGAACCTATGCCTCGATGCTGGAGCAGCTGATGCCGTTGCTGCGTTCGGCGAACGGTTTCATGTCCCACGCCGGAGGTCCAAGTCCCGCCGGCGGGATGCGCCTGATCGAGATCTGGGAGTCCGAGGCGGACAGCCAGAAGTTTTTCAACGAGAACCTGAAGCCGGATCTCCCGCCCGGAGTTGTACCTGACCTCACGTACTGCGAGCTTCACGCCGCGTTCACTCGATAGGCGTCCGCGTCGTCGCTCTAAGCCTGTCTCCGTCGGCCTCAGTTGAGGTAGCGGCGTCCCACTGTCCCAGCGGTGGGTGGACCATGTATCCAGAGAGGGCATCGATCGGCAGGTTT
Source organism: uncultured Acidimicrobiaceae bacterium (assembly GCA_963779735.1). Taxonomy (GTDB): domain Bacteria; phylum Actinomycetota; class Acidimicrobiia; order Acidimicrobiales; family RAAP-2; genus Bog-473. Next base: position 68,669 of record CAVZZJ010000002.1, on the reverse strand, counting down.
GGCTAGTGGGCACCCCGTCCGAGGGCGACGGCGCGCACGGTTGATGGATGCCACTTCGTGCCGCCATGGGCTGTGGGGACCTTTTCGAAGTTCAATGTCCGTGCGATAGCGGACCAGCCTTCTCCGGCTCTATGAGCCGCCATAATGCGCTCCACAACCGCCTCAGGCAAGACTGTGGGTCGCCCGAGGGTGACTCCTTCGGCCCGTTTCTCCGCCAGGGCGTCTTTCGTTCGTTGACCGATGATCCGCCTTTCCCACTGGGCCGCCGATGCCATCACATTGGCCATGAACTCTCCGGCGGCGCTGCCAAGGTCAACACCGAGATCGAGGGCGACAAGGTTCCAACCGGAGGTCTGTGCCCGAACCATTAAGTTGGCGAAATCGGCTAAGGAGCGACTCAGTCGATCCAATTTCGCCACCACAATCCCCGCTGCCCGTCCCGACTCAACTTCTTCAAGTGCAGCCGCCAGACCGGGGCGTTTGGAGACCGACTTCCCGCTGGCCCCCGCATCCTCGTTGATCGCCAGGAGCTTCCAACCGCGGTGAGTGCACTCAGTTTGGATGGCGCTGCGTTGGGCAGCCATTCCTAGCCCCGAATCAGACTGCTCCTCGGTCGAACACCGGACGTAGCCGACGACGAGACGATGTCCCCAAGCTTGTTGAAGTGAAGTGGTGGTCCCCCTCCTGAGCCCTGCCGTGAGGTAGGTGTTTCAGGAGACCAATCCAAGAACCACCCAGAAAGGGGACCACCAATGAAGAAAAAGATAGTTGTTGTGGACGTCGCGGACGCGGAGGAGGCAGCCCGATTGGCTGACCTGCCGCTGGAGGCGACGGTCGCCCTGGCCGAAGTGGCCGGAGCGATCAAAGACGGGTTGCTGGCATTCGCCTCGGCCACTGGGCTCGTCGTCATGCACCAGATGATGGCGGCCGAGCTGACCGAGGTAATCGGCGAGAAGCACGCCAAGATCGGCGCCGCAGAGCGCAAGGGCAACTGGCACGGGACCACCAAGGGCTCGGTCGTGCTCGGCGGACGTAGGGTGAGCACGGAGCGTCCACGGGGCCGGACCGCCGCAGGGAGCGAGATCGAACTCGACACCTGGAAGGCCTTCAGCTCGGCCGACCTGCTCAACTCGCTCGTCGTCGAGCGCATGCTGGCCGGGGTGGCCACTCGGCGCCACCAAGACGTGGCAGAACCCGTCGGAGAAGAGCTCGAGGCACGGGCGAAGTCCATGTCGAAGTCGGCCATCTCGCGGCGCTTCGTGGCGGCCACGACCAAAGCCATGGGCGAGCTGATGGCCCGGAGTTTGGCCGACCTCGATGTCGCCGTGCTCATGATCGACGGGCTCGATGTCGCTGGTTCATGTGTAGTCGTGTGCCTGGTCATCACCACCGACGGGACCAAGGTGCCGGTCGGGCTGTGGCTGGGTGACACCGAGAACAAGACGGTGGTCACCGCCCTGTTGGCCGACCTTGTCAGCCGGGGTCTCGACACCGACTCCGGCGTGCTGTGCGTCATCGACGGGGCTAAGGCGCTGGCCGCGGGCATCAAAAAGGTGTTCGGCGATGCCGCCTGTGTACAGAGATGTGTATTGCACAAGCGGAGGAACGTGGAAGGTCACCTGCCCAAGGAACTGGCCGCGACCGTCGACAAGCGGTTGGCCCTCATCTTCGCCCAGCCCGACGCGGCCAAGGGGTTGGCGGCCGCCAGACGCCTGGCCAAAGAGCTCGAGGCCGACCATCCCGATGCGGCGGCGTCGTTGCGCGAAGGGCTGGACGACATGTTCACCGTCCGGCGTCTCGGCGTCGGTGGCACACTGGCCAAGACGCTCACCACCACAAATTGCATCGAGTCGATGATCTCGATCGCCAAGCGCACCACCGGTCGGGTGACCAAGTGGAAGGACGGCTCCATGAAGAAGCGCTGGGTCGCCGCCGGCATGCTCGAAGCCGAGCGTTCGTTCCGACGAGTGCGGGGGTACAAAGGCATGCCCAAGCTGGTCGACGCCCTTCGCCGCGAAGTTGCCAGCAACGTCACGCCGGCTGTTGATACAACCGAAGAGTACGATCAGGCAGCAGCCTGAACACGCTGTGGCCACCACTTCACTTCAACAGTGAACGGGACAACGTCGACGACGATAGAGGGGTCAACTAAAGAGGTTCGTATAATACACAGCTGACAGTCCTGCGTGTGGGACAATGGTCCATGTCCAGCTCCGTGTTTCCAGCTAAGAAATATGTGGTGAGTACAGCTACACCGAGAGTTCGTCCGCGTCGGGACTTCGCAGCCATGGAGGAACGCCGGATGGCTGCGGCGGACCTCTTCGCCAAGGGTGTCGCCCAGGCCGACATCGCCCGAGAGCTCGGTGTGGCGCACCAAACGGTGTCGGACTGGCACGAGAAGTGGAAGGCCGGTGGCAAGAAGGCACTGCGAGGTGCCGGGCGGGCGGGACGATTGCCCAAGGTCACCGATGCCGACCTGGCCAAGGTGGAGCGGGCACTACGCAGGGGACCGCTGGCCAATGGGTATCCGACCGAGCTGTGGACCCTGGCCCGTGTGTCAGAGGTGATCGAAGAGGTCACCGGGGTCAAGTACCACCCTGGACACGTATGGCGGGTGCTGCGCCAGATGGGCTGGAGCCGCCAGCGTCCGGCCCGCCAGGCGAGCGAACGTGACGACGCCGCCATCGAGACGTGGGTCAACGAACGCTGGCCCAGGGTAAAAAAAACGCCCGTGCCAGGGGCGCGTGGATCGTCTTCCAAGACGAGAGCGGGTTCAGCCTGATTCCCAGTGTGAGGGCGACCTGGGCACCCAAGGGCGAGACCCCGGTGCTGCGCCACCACCTCAACAACTGGAAGAGGCTCTCCATGTCGGCCGCGGTGTGTTTTTCGCCCGACGGCTCCGACGCCACCCTCGTCTTCGGGCTGCGACCGGGGTCCTACAACGATGCGGCCATCGCCGAGTTCCTCACCGAGCTGCACCGCCATCTGGGTGGCGACAAGGTAACCCTCATCTGGGACGGCCTCCCCTCGCACCGCAGCCGGGCCATGAGGCGCTTCATCAAAGCGCAGCGGAGCTGGCTGGTCGTCGAGGCGCTCCCGCCCTATGCCTATGACCTCAACCCCGTCGAACAGGTGTGGGGCAACCTCAAGGGCACCGAGCTCGCCAATCTCTGCCCCGACACCATTTACGAAGCGGCAGAGATCGTCGATGAAGGGCTCTGTCGGATCGGCAGCGAGGCCCGACTCTGCTTCGCCTTCTTGCGTCACTGTGGCCTGCGACTATGACTCAGGAGCGCGCGGTATTACACGAAGGTCTTTAGGTCCTTTTTCGTCTTGGCCATGCCTAGGATCTTACACTAAATGCCCGTTTTGTGTAGATGCCCTTTTCTACAAAGGGTCGCGGCGCTGATCGAGGCACTCTGGAATCTGGTCCGGAGCCGGCTACCTCATACCTCGTGAGGTCAATCGTCGCCGGGGTCAGAATCTGCAGCTCCCTCCGAGGTCGCCACCGCCGCCGTATCGAGGCGTCGCATCAGCATGCTGGCGAAGGCGAGCATCTCCAAGGCCTCTGCCACGTCAAGCTCCTTGAACTGCTCGTGCGCATCGGGGTTCCTGATGGCCTGAACCGCACCCAGGAAGAGCACCCTGTAGCCGGCTTGGATGTTCCTCCCCGTCTGGGTCTCCAGATCACCGAGCAGGATCACCGGGCTTCTTTCGGCAAAGGCCCGGTTCATCAGAGGGACGCCGTCGAGATCGAGCCCGGTCATCTCCTTCACCCGGTTGGTGATGGCCTTGAAGGCCTCGAAGACGGCAACCTCGAGGTGCCCGCTTTTCAGGTAGCGGTCAGCCACCTGGCGCACGTCGGAATGCAGGGAGGCGATACGGGCATCTGCGCCGAGGGGGACGATCGGCTCTGTCACGGCGTAGGTCTTCTCACCGACCACTAGCCGGGCGTCGCGGATGTGCCAGCCTTGGTTCGAGAGCAGCGTCGTGATGCGCTCTCGAACGTCGATCCGCCGGCGCCACGTGGTGCCTGCCCAGGAGCCAACCGCCGATGAACTCCCGTAGGGCTCGGCGAGCGGCTGATCCCCCGTCGTGGAGGCGCTCGAAGACGTCGGACACGTAGACCCACTTGGTTCCCTCGACCACCGGTGGAATGAATTCCGATGGGATGCCCGACTCCCGCAGGTACCTGGGGAGTTGGGCGCCCGAGAAGGTGCTGCCAATTTCCCGGGCGATTTCCTCGAGGGTCATGCCGGTGATCGGCCGGTCGTCATCCTCGTCGGGGTCGGGCAGCGGGCGCACGACGACCCGGCCCTGGGCCCGGTCCCTCCCCGCCAAGGTCAGCCGGATGTCCCAGATCTGCTGGAGCCAGTAATGCGTGTTGTCCATAGGGTCGCTGACCCCCACCTGGCGACCCGATTGATCGTTCCAGGTCAGGTAGTCGGCGTCACGGGCCAAGAGGAGTTCCCGAGCGAAAGGAGGGGTGTCCCGGTCCCAGCCAATTGTCTGGTCGCCGGCGGCGCGCTGCATCAGGTTGAGCCCGTTCTGGAGGGCGGCGAAGTCCTCGCTCGCCTCGAGCTCGTAGATCAGCCGGAGGAGCTGGAGGTCGTCCCATCGCATCTTCCTAGCTTGGCAGCCGGGTGACACATCATGTTGTCCTCGCGCTTCGCCGCGAGGTTCCTTAACGCGCTGGCCGGATGACGAGCCAGGCCTCCATGGCCTGAGTCTGTCATCTCTCGGCCGCCTGTATCGATCCACCGTGACCCGTTCGATCCCCGACAGCAGCAGATTGGAATGGTCCAGGCCGCCGGGAAAGTGCGCTCGTCTTGTCACCATGTAGGGCTGAGAATGTCTCGGTGCCAGTCAGAGATTCACGTCGCTGGAGATGGCGGGCGCACCTGGGGCTGACAGGACGAACTTTGGCTCAGGGCATCACGCGACGTTTGGCTGGTGCCCCAGCCCGTTGCTCGAGGAGCGCATCACCACGGGTCACCCGGTCAGATAGGAGGCTGACTGGACGCGAATGAAGTCAGGCGGTCAACAGCCGTATCGAAAGCATCGTCTGTCTCAAATATCCCTGGTACGACCAATTGGTTCCGAAACCTCTCGATCGATGGCCGTGATGAAACGGCTGACGTAAATCTAAATCGACGCCACCAGAAACTCCCTAAGTAGTTCCACCCGCAGAGGCTTGCGGTCATCGCAGCGACCAAGAACTCAAGCGTGTCAAAAACTTGGTCATACTCATCGTCCGACATGAACAAGAAGTGCAAGGGCTCGCGCAATGCCTGTTGGACATGATCAGATGCGGGCGTGAACCTCCGTTGCCCCTCGGGGGTATGCGCGATCAACTGCACACCACTCCCCATAGCCCTCGGTGGACTGGCTCGATCCAAAATCCTCTCAGGATTCATTGCGATGCCGGCGCGGATCAAAAGAATCCGCAAGAGCGCCGACACGTCACCTCTGACAACTCCCGCCAGACCAATAGCGAACACGGCCAACATCGTTGGGTACTCCTGTAGGCCGATCCAAGCGATGCTTCCGGCATTGCCCTTAGTCCTCGAATCCACCAACAACACAGAGCGCTGCCATAGTTCGTCATGTAGGTCGGGGTCTCCGAAGTAGACCCCGGTTGCCAGCATCGCGATGAGGCGGTCCGTGCGCAGCTCGTAGAGGCAAAGTCGCTCCTCGAACTGAGTTCGGTCCACCATGCCCGACGGCGTCGGGAAGTTCTCAATACCCACCGCATCGGCCGTCTGTCTCGCCTGAGTCGTGACAAGATCAGCCAGACGGATGCGCTGCACGGGGTCAGGCAAGTACCGCTTGAGCTCCTCGATCACCAGAGCGGTGGAGAGCGGTGGCGACGAAGCCATTTCCGCCAGTAAAGAGACCTTCGTCTCGAGCTCTTCGAAGAATTGGTCGGCGTCGGTGATCGCGATGGGTTGGGCCACTCGGTTGTCGACCAGCTGCTTCGCGTACGGTGACAATGGACCGCGGTGGCACCAGTAGGTGGTGTAGCGGCGATTTCGCGCTCGATCAACGGCATTGCGTAAAGCCTGATCCCACTCGGCCGACCAGCCGCAGACTACGAGGCCATACCGATCGAGAATCTCGTCGAGGAGCTCGTCAATCACCGTCTCGTATCCGGCCAGCTCATCGACGGTGTTCTTGATGTCCGGCGACATGTAGTCGCCGTGAACCTTGATTATGGTGACTCGGGCATGGTTGAGCGGGGTGGCGCCGGCAGCCACCGCTGCTGAAGAGATGACCTCCGCATCGACGCCCGCTTCCGTCAAGGCCGTCTCGAGCAAGCGGTCGAAGTTAGTGGTAACGATCACCCTGACGTAGCCCCTGGTAGCGAGTCGGGCGATCGCTCGGTGAGCCTTGGTCGGTGTCTTGACGCCTCTTGCACGCTCGTCGTCCGTCGGCACGAAGAACTGCTCAAGGAGGGCCCTACGTTCGGCGGGGGTTGGGGCGAGATCCTCAAGGATCCTCGAGTAATCGACATCGCCTCCGAAGCGATGAGCGTACCAGGCGATCGGGTCGTCGGTGGGATCTTCTCCAGCGGCCGCGGCGGTCCGCCGCGCCAGCTCAGAAACGACCTCCCAACCCGTAGGGACTTGCGCTGAGCGCGAGATGCCAGAACCGACCAGGAGCGCGTAAGTTCCCTTCGCTGCCTGCATGGAAGACGCAAGGGTGATGATGGGATCCACGGCCTCGTAGACCATACCCTCGCCCGGCACGGCAAGGTGTAGGTGAACCGATTTGGAGCCTGACCACAGTTACACGATGTCGCGCCATCCGGGCGGACGGTACTCTCGCGGACATTTTCTCACGGCGAGCTCGACGCTCCGCACCGGCCAGGGGTCCCTATGAATCATCGTTTACTCTGCGGGGTGGGTCCTCTCCAGCCGCCAGCTCGGTTGCGACGATGGCACCTTCAGCGTGTCGCCGTACCATCGCGTCACGTGGACGATCCTCCTCGGATGGGATCGCCATAAGTATCTCCCGCAGAAGCGTGGCCGTATCGGTGAGGTCGTCGCGGCTCGGTTGCTTGCGGCGGGCGTTCACGTGCTCCATTCTTGCCGAACGCCGGTCACCGCCGAGGGAGTGTCGTCGGGACGAAGAAGGTCGTTCCATGAGCCCGCGGCGGCGCGAATCTGATCTTCGATGAGTTGGGAGCCACGAGGGATCGAGGAGGGCGGCTCCAGGCGGCTGTCGGCCATACGCGCATGGCGGCGCTTCCGAAGCTCCCAGAAGGATTGGACTACCGCGTCTGCTCTATCGGTGGACCGTCCGAGGCGCATCCTCACCTCGTCTTTGCTCTCGATCTGAACCCTGCTGTTTGATGCGACCTTCCAGTGGGGAGCAGCCAAGTCCGAGAGGAGTTTGTCGTCGGGCGGTAACTCCACCGACGATCCGAACGCCGGGTCCAATAATTCTCGCAACAACCACCACGCGGCCGCCTTAACGTTGACGAATCCGAGTTCCTTGCTCCGGTCGCGCCTATCTGACTTGGCTCCAGCGTGGAACGCCTGGACCTTCAGCCCTTGCTCGCGCAATCGGTCCGTCACGCCCGCGCCCAAGCCATCGGTGTCCACGATTGCCGTGGCGCCAGGGTTCGCGATGAGGAGACCAGCGATGCGGCCAGCGGTTTGCATCGTGTCCTCATGGAATGACGTGTGCAGCTCGTGGATGCGGTGCCCGCACCGCAATGCCAGCACGGTGGAGTCGCTTCCGGACCTCGCGATGTCGGCGCCCACCCGGTCAAGTGTGCCAAGGGTTTTCTCGGAATTGGCATGCCACCTCTCTACGGCTACCTCAATCCAGGCGAGGGGGATGACGCCATCAGCATCGGCAAAATGAAATTCACCGAGCACCCTGTTGGAGAAAAGCGCACTACTTTCACCCCATTGCAGCCGTCGTTGTTCGACCCAGTCGGCATTTACCCGCCCAGCCGAAAGCGCTCTGGCGAGACTCACATGGACGACGTGCCAGTCCTCAAGTCCGGGCGCCCGGACTTGGATCGCGTGGAAGCGGCCCGATGGTTCGCCAGGCGTCGAACTGGCCAGACCCATTGCTTCGCCCTCTCCGGCAAACGCACCTTCGACGCTGTCGAAGACCACGGCGGGGATGGCCTTGGCTTCGTCCAGGATGTACAACAGAGACGTCGCGTGAACTCCTTCAAGGAGTTCGGCATTGTCGCTCGCCAGAGCAAAAGCGCTGCCGTAACGCAAATTTAGATTGAGCTTCAGTAGCTCGTGCCGATCAAACGGCGGTCGACCGATCATGTTCCAACTTAGGCGGCGCGCCCATTTCCATACCTCCGGGAACAAGAAGCTTTCAAGCTGTCGCCATGCACCTGCCGTGACCGCAACCTTCCAATCCGTTCCCCGAGCGTCGCGTGTGAGGGCGAACCACAACAACGCGATCGCAGCCGTTGTCGTCTTCCCGGCCGAATGGAGGGATCGTACGCACACCTTCTTGTGGACAGGCAATGCTGCCAGTATTTCGGTCTGATACTCGGTCAGTTCCTCGCCCTCGGGCCACTCGATGCACTCCCTGGCGAACCCTACGGGGTCGTCATAGAACCGTTCCAGCGGGTTACCGCTGGTCGGTGCTGCCCACTCAGAGAGCAGATCGAACGGATCAGGCGGCACTCGTCACGACCGTCAACTCTCGCGCCAGAATTCTGCGGCCAAGGGCGCGCGCCTCCGTGCCCAGCCCCATCTCAGTGCTGTCCAGGACTGCCACTACGACCCGCCTCAATAGGTCGGCCTGGGCTTCGCTGAGCCTGACCAGGCGCGCATCCAAGTCCAGCCGCGCCATGCTGACTAGCACACGGTTGGTTCGGTCAGACGTTGTCCCGTTCACTGTTGAAGTGAAGTGGTGGCCACAGCGTGTTCAGGCTGCTGCCTGATCGTACTCTTCGGTTGTATCAACAGCCGGCGTGACGTTGCTGGCAACTTCGCGGCGAAGGGCGTCGACCAGCTTGGGCATGCCTTTGTACCCCCGCACTCGTCGGAACGAACGCTCGGCTTCGAGCATGCCGGCGGCGACCCAGCGCTTCTTCATGGAGCCGTCCTTCCACTTGGTCACCCGACCGGTGGTGCGCTTGGCGATCGAGATCATCGACTCGATGCAATTTGTGGTGGTGAGCGTCTTGGCCAGTGTGCCACCGACGCCGAGACGCCGGACGGTGAACATGTCGTCCAGCCCTTCGCGCAACGACGCCGCCGCATCGGGATGGTCGGCCTCGAGCTCTTTGGCCAGGCGTCTGGCGGCCGCCAACCCCTTGGCCGCGTCGGGCTGGGCGAAGATGAGGGCCAACCGCTTGTCGACGGTCGCGGCCAGTTCCTTGGGCAGGTGACCTTCCACGTTCCTCCGCTTGTGCAATACACATCTCTGTACACAGGCGGCATCGCCGAACACCTTTTTGATGCCCGCGGCCAGCGCCTTAGCCCCGTCGATGACGCACAGCACGCCGGAGTCGGTGTCGAGACCCCGGCTGACAAGGTCGGCCAACAGGGCGGTGACCACCGTCTTGTTCTCGGTGTCACCCAGCCACAGCCCGACCGGCACCTTGGTCCCGTCGGTGGTGATGACCAGGCACACGACTACACATGAACCAGCGACATCGAGCCCGTCGATCATGAGCACGGCGACATCGAGGTCGGCCAAACTCCGGGCCATCAGCTCGCCCATGGCTTTGGTCGTGGCCGCCACGAAGCGCCGCGAGATGGCCGACTTCGACATGGACTTCGCCCGTGCCTCGAGCTCTTCTCCGACGGGTTCTGCCACGTCTTGGTGGCGCCGAGTGGCCACCCCGGCCAGCATGCGCTCGACGACGAGCGAGTTGAGCAGGTCGGCCGAGCTGAAGGCCTTCCAGGTGTCGAGTTCGATCTCGCTCCCTGCGGCGGTCCGGCCCCGTGGACGCTCCGTGCTCACCCTACGTCCGCCGAGCACGACCGAGCCCTTGGTGGTCCCGTGCCAGTTGCCCTTGCGCTCTGCGGCGCCGATCTTGGCGTGCTTCTCGCCGATTACCTCGGTCAGCTCGGCCGCCATCATCTGGTGCATGACGACGAGCCCAGTGGCCGAGGCGAATGCCAGCAACCCGTCTTTGATCGCTCCGGCCACTTCGGCCAGGGCGACCGTCGCCTCCAGCGGCAGGTCAGCCAATCGGGCTGCCTCCTCCGCGTCCGCGACGTCCACAACAACTATCTTTTTCTTCATTGGTGGTCCCCTTTCTGGGTGGTTCTTGGATTGGTCTCCTGAAACACCTACCTCACGGCAGGGCTCAGGAGGGGGACCACCACTTCACTTCAACAAGCTTGGGGACATCGTCTTCGGTCAAGTCCTCGTTCGTAGCCAAGGATGACCGATCGCAATTCCTCGTTGGCGTCATCTTTGCGGTACTCCCATTCGGACAGTGCTGCGACCTTGGCCGCGAAGATGTCCTTGATGCGGATCACCTCCGCGGCGAGCATTTGTAGCTGGTTGAGGGGATCACTGACAGGCGTCAGCGTTTCCTGTTGAAGGATCTCCCGAACTCCGGCTTCCACGATTTCGTTCTTCGCCCTCAACGTCTGATTCCTCGTGCTACCGCCATGCAACTTGCAACACCCGACACCGGGGTGGGGCGTACCCCAATAACCGCAGTGAGACCTACGTGTGCTATGCCGATCGGACTGTCCCCGTCTGCCGGCATGACGAGCAGCCCAGCAGGGACGGTCGAGGGAAGTGCCGGTGCGCCGTCGATGAAGCGAACCTCGTCCGTGGCAAGCGTCGTCGCCTCCGTGTCCGTCGCGGCAGTAACCTCATCAGGGTTGATGACAAACGCGCTGCCAACCTCGTTCTCGTCAGCGATGATAAATAGCCTGCTGCCACCGTCCGCCGCTAATTCCTGAGTATCGGCAGGGGTTTTCGATTCGATCTGCCTGACCTCGTACTCGTCTGACTCTGCTGCGTCGGCGATGTGAAGTGTGAACGTGTTCGACTCAGCGTCTTCCCTGCTCTCGATTTGGCTGGCCATTCTCCGGGCTAGAGTCAGGACCCCCGTTTCCGTAATCTGCTGGCCTTCGGATATACGTTGAGCGATGTAGTCCTCTAGAACGGCTTCAGGTATCGACGCGATCTGTTGCCAGCGGCTGCTGTCCGTAGGGTTTATCTCACGCTCTGCGAGCGTCGGAACCCCTGGCATCATGTCATCGGTTTGTTTCGATCGCGGCCGACCTCCTTTGTGTTTTGGAGTCGCAGCCAGAATCTCACCTGCCCGATGCACGGCTCGGATAACCACCGCAGCAGCCAGGTTCTCGAGCTCCCGTCCCGCGTGCATCGTCTTCAAGACCTTGGAAATGGACCTCGCCTTCTTGATGAAGGGGCGCGCTTCGGCTGGAGTGGTGAGTTGCTCCAGCTCACTACGCATGCCTTCAATGAGGGCAGTGGCCGCGGCGAGGGTTAGTTCGGTGGGCGGCCTCGTCGAAGGTGTCAGGCTCTTGGCCGTCTTGGCCGGGGCCGGTGGAGAAAGGCCGGCGTCGTCGTCGGTCATGACGCACCGTCCGTTGCGTTATGACCCCGCATCCATTCGGCCAAGTCAACGTCGACGATTCGGACCAGGCGCCCGACTCGTCTTGCCCGCAAGCGCCCCTCGGAGATTTCGCGGCGTATGGTCCAGGGGGAGCAGCGGGCAACCGCCGCGGCTTCCGATACGAGGTAAAAGCGGGGCAAACTCATGTGGTGGGTCGAGGCGGGACCCACGCCGCGCCAAGTCGGCACGAGATCGGAGATCAGGGGTTCCGGTGCTCTCCGGTTGCGGCACGAGGGCCGTTACTCGGTGGGCTCCGGCATCAAGGCCGCTGTCTCAACCTTGGGCTTAGCTCTCAACTGACGTTAACCTCCAGTGACACGCGTCCGGCGTGCCTCACGGCCTTTCGTCAGTTGACCGAGGAGATTACAACTCATCGCGTGCGGTGTCGAGTGTGGAGTTACGTCGGACCCGGGCCGATTGCCCGTCGCCATTTCGCCCACGTGATCCCCACGCGCTCGATTGCGCGCTCTCAGTTCACCTCGCTCGCCATCGCCTTCCCTACGGTTACGGAAATCAGGTCTCCAGCCGCCGCGCGCCGATCATCGTTCGAGTGAAGGTAAGTCGCGGCCATCACTGCGACCGAGTGTCCTAACTGATCCGCCGCCGTTGGCAAGTCGACCCCCTGGCGGTTGAGCTCAGTAGCAGCCCAATGCCGCAGGGTGTGGAAATGGACCGGAATACCTAGTTTCTTGGACAGCTGACCCATGTACGCAGTTAAAGAGGCAGCCCGCATCGGGGTGATGCCGCCGTTGTAACTCAACATCCACCCCTCAGGTTCGGGTTCTCGTCCAGTTAGTGTCGTCTTTGTCTCTCGGTACTGCTGGAGAAGCGCTACGCCAACGGCACCGATGAATACCGTCCGGCCCGCATTCGTCTTCGTGGTGGTGAGGTGTTGCCCGCCCACACCTGGAACCCACGCACGCTCCACCCTCAGAGCCTTCCGCTCTGTGTCGAGGTCCTTCCATTTGAGGCCGCAGAGTTCCCCGCGTCGACAGCCCGTAAGGGCTGCCAAGGCAATTACCACGGCGACGTCGGGGTCATCCGCGAGGGCTGCCTGGTAGAGCGCGCCGAGCTGTTTGGTGCTGACGGTAACCGCAGTCGAATCCGCGGGCTTGAGCTGGGCGACCGTGGCTGGGTTGGATTGCATCCATTTCCATGCGACGGCATTGTTCAGCGCCGCCGTGAGGATGGCATGATTGAGCATGATCGTCCGAGGGGCGAGTGCCTTGTTCCGTTCCAGGTCAGCGAGATAGCGCTCGATGTCGTGCGTGGTCAGCCTGTCGATTCGGATGGACCCCAGACCGCCCCGGAGATGCTTTTCGATGTGCCTCCTGTATGTCTCCAAAGTGGACTGTGCCCTGCCCAGCCGCTCCATGTTGGCCAGGTAATCGGTCAGCAGTTTGCCCACGGTGGCATTGGCCCCGACCGTCCGGGCCTGGCCTTCGGCAGCCACTAGTTGGTCCAGAGCTTTAATCGCTGCTCGTTTTCCGCCATGGAACACGCGAGACACGTGGATGGGAGGTCCCTGCCGTACGACCCTGCCAGTCTCTGGGGCTCTCTGCACTTTGTCGGGATCCCTGCCGACGTAGACGCGCAGCTCCCACCGCTTCGATCCGTCCCGTTTCGACGGGGCGAGCTGCCTCATTGTCCCACTCATTTCGCAGACCCCATAGTAGGGATAAAGTTGGGACGATTCCACAAAATCCCTGGGTGACGGTGAGCCGGCCGATAGGCGGGATTCTGTTCAGCCCTGACGGGCCCTGGTGGCCATCCATCTGAGCGGCCTACCTGGGGATGCTCCTCTCTCGAGGAGCGGACGAGCAGCCCGTCTCCCACGCTTGGCCTTGCTCCGGGTGGGGTTTACCGAGCCGGTCAGGTCACCCCGACCGCTGGTGCGCTCTTACCGCACCTTTTCACCCTTACCTGTGCGGGCCCGAAGGCTCGCCATCGGCGGTCTGTTCTCTGTGGCACTTTCCTGCGAGTCGCCCCGACTGGCCGTTAGCCAGCACCCTGCTCTGCGGAGTCCCGACCTTCCTCAACACGATCCCGCGATGCGGTCCGGGCTGCGGCCACCTGGCCGACTCACCGTCTCCGCCAGTCTGCCATGGCGGTCGGGGTGTTGGTGGCCGGCGCGGCGTCGGTAGGGTGTCGAGGATGTCGAGTCGCGCCCACCAGCTCTTCGACCCCGAGGCCCCACCCCTCAGGGGGGTGGACGGTGCGCCGGGGGTTGGGGCCCCCGCCGGTGTGCTCTCGATCGGTGCGCTCTATGACCAGGTCGACGAGGCGCTGACCTCCGTCTTTCCGCGCAATCGCCACCTCTGGGTCCGTGGGGAGATCCAGAGCTTCTCGGACCAGTCGGGACGGTCGGGGCACTGCTACATGGACCTGGTCGATCCCGATGAGGGGCGCGGTGGATCGAACTCGCGGGGCCGGGGAGCGCCGGCGCTCAAGGTCAAGTGCTGGAAGGGCAGCTGGGCGCCCCTGAAGAGCTCGCTGGCGAAGGAGGGCATCGCCCTGGCCGAGGGGATGGTCGTCGTGCTGCGGGGGGCGATCGACCTGTACCGGGCGAAGGGGGAGATCGGCTTCATCCTCTCAGAGCTCGACGTGACGGCGCTGCTCGGGCGCCTGGCGGCCCAGCGGGCGAAGCTGGTGCGTGCCCTGGAAGCCGAGGGGTTGCTCGAGCGCAACGCCGCGCTACCGCTCGCCCCCGTGGCCCTGCGAGTGGGCCTGGTGGCCAGCCCCGATACCGAGGGGTACCGTGATTTCATCGGCCAATTGACGGGGTCGGGGTTTGGCTTCCACGTCAAGGTGGTGCCGGTCGCGGTGCAGGGTGGCAACGCGCCCTCGGCGGTGGCCGCCGCGCTGACCGCGTTGTGCCGCACTGACTGTGATCTGGTGGTGGTGGTCAGAGGAGGAGGGTCCAAGGCGGACCTGGCCGTCTTCGACACCGAGGTGGTCGCACGTGCCATCGCCGTGGCGCGCAAGCCGGTCTGGACCGGTATCGGCCACACCGGCGACGAGTCGGTGGCCGACATTGTGGCCAACCGGGCCTGCATCACCCCCACCGAATGCGGGCACCAGCTCGTCCTCCGCGCTGGTCAGTGGTGGGAGGAGCGTGTCGCCGGGCCCGCGTCGGTGCTGGGTCGACGTGTTCCCTCGCTCCTGGGGGAGGCCGAACTGCGGGACGCCGAGGCGCGGGGTCGACTCACCCGCGCGGCGCGCGGCCAACTACGCGTGCACGGCGAGCGGTTGGCGGTGCGTGCCGGCGCGGTGGCTCGCCTGGCCCCCGAGAGGTTGGCGGCCCGCCACGGGGGACTGCGCACGGGAGCGGCGCGCCTCGGACCCCTGTCGATGGGATACGTGGCGCGTGAGACGGAGAGAGTGCGGTCGTGGCGGCGTCTGCTCACGGCCTACGACGTCGAACGGCAGCTCGAACGGGGATACACCCTGACCCTCACGGCGGCCGGCGAGCTCGTGAGGAGTGCGGGAGCGCTCCCCGTCGGCAGCGAGCTCGTCACCCGTTTCGCCGATGGGACGGCCCGCTCGCGGATTGAGTCGGCGCAGGTCCGAGAGGGCGGAGCCGAAGAGACGAAGGAGGAGACGGCATGACGGCAGCGACCGAGGGCCCCGTACCGGTGGACGAGCTGAGCTATACCGAGGCCAGCCGGGAGCTCGATTCGATCGTCGAGTTCTTCGAGCAGCGCGAGGTGGACGTCGACGTATTGGTGGCCCGCCTGGAGAGGGCGACCGCCCTGATCGACGAGCTGGACCGCCGGCTGCGCCGCACCCGGACACAGGTCGAGGAGCTGGTGCCCCGCCTCGGTGCCCTGGCCGGCGAGATCGAGATCGAAGAGGACGACCGCCATGAGTGAGGCGGCCGCCGACCAACGGCTCTACTTCCGTCAGCTGCTCTCCGGCCGCGACTTCGCCCGACGCGACCCGATGGCCCGGCAGATGGTGAACTTCGTCTACCTCATCGGCGACCGGGCGAGCGGCGAGGCGGTCATCGTCGATCCCGCCTATGCGGTCCAGGAGCTGCTCGATTTGGTGGAGGCGGACGGCATGAAGCTGAGCGGCGTCTTGGCCACGCACTATCACCCCGACCATATCGGCGGGGAGATGGCGGGCTGGGGCGTGGAAGGGATCAGCGCCTTGCTCGAGAAGGTGCAGGTGCCCGTGCACCTCCAGAAGCAAGAGGTGCCGTGGGTCGAGCGCACGACAGGAGTCGGCCGGTCCAATCTGGTCGGTCACGACAGCGGCGACGTGGTGCGCGTCGGATTGGTGCCGGTGGAGCTCATCCATACGCCCGGTCATACGCCGGGGAGCCAGTGCTTCCTGGTCGACGGTCGCCTGGTCGCGGGGGACACCCTCTTCCTCGAGGGCTGCGGGCGGACCGATCTCCCCGGGGCAGACCCCGTCGCCATGTACGAGTCGCTCAACGGGCCCCTGGCCCGCGTGTCCGACGACGCAGTGCTCTACCCGGGGCACTGGTATTCGGCCGAACCGTCGCAGAGCATGGGCGCGACGCGCCAGACTAACTACGTGTTCCGCCCCCGCTCCGTGCAGGAGTGGATGTCCCTGTTCGGAGGGCGGTGACGCCCGGAGGCCTGCCGCCCGACGGCGCGGTCGTCGTGGTGGGGGCTTCGCTGGCCGGCCTGCGGGCCGTCGAGACGCTGCGCGCCGAGGGCTTCCACGGGAAGATCACACTGGTCGGTGAGGAGCTGCACCTGCCCTATGACCGGCCGCCCCTGTCCAAGCAGGTGTTGGCCGGGACCTGGCCACCCGAGAAGGCCGTGCTGGCCGATCGGAGGCGGGCGGGCGAACTGCAGGTGCACGAGGTGCTCGGCCACCGCGCCGTGCGACTGGACGTGGGCGCCCGGGAGGTCGAGATAGACGACGGCACCGTGCTGAAGGGCGACGCCCTGGTGCTGGCCACCGGGGCCTCGCCGCGCCGACTACCCGGAACGGAGGGGCTGAGCAACCATGACGGGCTCTTCACCCTGCGCACGCTCGACGACTCGTTGGCCCTGCGGGCGGCGGTCACCGCCGTGGAGTCATGCCGGGTCGTCGTCATCGGCGCGGGGTTCATCGGGGCCGAGGTGGCGTCGACCTGTGTCGGCATGGGCTGCCAGGTCACGGTGGTCGAGGTGATGGAGATCCCCTTGGCCAACCTGCTGGGACCGCGTATCGGTGCGTACTGCGGGTCGTTGCACGGAGCCCACGGCGTCGACCTGCGCACCGGGGTCGGCGTCGCCGACGTCCGCCGGGCGGCCGGGGAGCCGGGTGGGCTGGTGGTCGAGCTCGAAGACGGGGAGGCGGTGGGCGCCGACGTCGTGGTGGTGGGCATCGGCGTGGCGCCCACCGTCGACTGGCTCCAGGGCTCGGGGCTGACGCTGGAGAACGGCGTCGTCTGTGACGACCGGTTGTTCGCCGCGGACGGGATCGTGGCCGCGGGGGACCTGGCGCGTTGGAGGTGGCGGCACGACGGAGGCGAAGAGCAGATCCGCATTGAGCACTGGCAGGTGGCCGCCGAGGCGGGGATGGCCGCGGCGCACGGCCTCCTCGCCGGCCGCCGCGACGCCGTCCCGTTCGCGCCCATCCCCTACTTCTGGTCGGATCAGTTCGGAATTCGCTTCCAGGTCCTCGGCAGCCCCGGGGGGCAGGACGAGGTGCAGATCATCGAGGGCTCGTTCGAGGAGGGGGTCTTCGTGGCGCTGTTCGGCCGAGAAGGTCGGCTGCGGGCCGCCATGGCCGTCGGGCGACCCCGACGCCTGATGGCCTGGCGCCCCTTCCTTGAGGCGGGCAGCAGCTGGGACGACGCGCTGGCCTCGGCATAGCGACCGGGCGGTGCGCCCGCGGCTCGACGGGGCGGCGGTGGGCCGGTCAGAACGAGATGCCGGAGAGCTCGGGGATGGTGGCCTCGGCCTTGGAGCGCGCCGCCAGCCAGCGTTCACGGGCGCGCGACCGTGTGGCGTCCGCCGTCCGGGGTTCGACGGTCCGGGCAGGTGAGTAGCTCTCGGCGATCTCGTCCAGCGATCCGTGGGTGCCGATGGCCAGGCCGGCCAGGAGGCCTGCGCCAAGGGTCGTCGCCTCGAGCACGGGGGAGATCTCGACCGGTCGCCCGATGGCATCGGCCAGCGCGGCCACGAAGATCCCGTTGTCCGACATCCCGCCGTCGACGCGCAGCGCGGCGATGGGGAGCCCGCTGTCGGCTTCGCTGGCGTCGACGAGGTCGGCACCGCGGTGGGCCACACCCTCGAGCACGGCCCGCACGAGCTCGGGTCGGCCCGATCCCCGGGTCAGCCCGACCAGCGTGCCACGGGCTCCGAAGTCCCACACCGGCGTGCCCAGGCCCAGCAGCGCCGGGACGAACCACACGTCGCCGGTCGTCTCGCACTGGGCGGCGACGGTGGCCGACTCTCCCGCAGAGGACAAGAGGCCGAGGTCGTCGCGCAGCCACTCCACGCAGGAACCAGCGGACAGCATGACGGCCTCGACCCCCCACGTGGGGTGCCCGCCTACCCGGTAGGCCACGATGGGAAAGGTGCCCGAGCCCCCCCGCCCGTCATGACCGGGAGGTCGCACCGACCCGGTGCACTGGTCCAGCATGCCACCGGTCCCGAAGGTGGCCTTGGCCAGACCGGGGCGGGTGCAACCCTGACCGATCAGTGACGCCTGCTGGTCCCCGGCGATCCCGCACAGCACGGGGGCACCCGGCAGGGCGTGGCAGGTGCCGATCGCCCCGGACGAGTCGACGATGCGCGGAAGGATGCGGTCGGCGACGCGCAGGCGCTCGAGGATCGGGGGACTCCACGCCAGGGTTTCGGGATTGATGAGCGCGGTGACCGCGGCATTGGTGGCGTCCGTCACGTGGAGGACGTCATCGCCCGCGCCGGCACCGCCGGAGAGCACCCACGCCACCCAGGAGTCCACGGTCCCGAAGCACAGCTCGCCCGCCTCCGCTCTCCGGCGATCGGCGTCTACGGCGTCGAGGATGGACAGCAGCTTGGTAGCCGATGCGTTGGGCGCGAGACGGATCCCCTCGGCTTGGAGCTCGAGGCAGGTTCCCACCGTGCGAAGGTCCTGCCAACCGATACCGGGGGCGACGGGCCTCCCGGTGGCCCGCTCCCAGACGATGGTGGAGGCCCGCTGATTGGCGATGCCCACGGCCCCGACCGGTCCCCCCTCGTCCAACGCCCGGTGGGCCACCATGAGGACCGCCTCGGCCATCAGCGTGGCATCGAACTCCACGAGGCCCGGAGCGGGCGAGTCGGGGAGGACAGCGACGTGGTGCGTATGCTCGACCGCCGAGTCGGGGCGGACGATGGCGGCCCGCACTCCCGAGGTGCCGACGTCGACGACCAGGACACCGCGCCGGCTGCTCATGGCCAGGGCGCCGGTCCGAAGGTCGAGGGCAGGCCGAGCTTGGCCGGATTGAGGATGCCGCGGGGATCGAGGACCCTCTTGAGGCGGGCCAGGACGTCGAAACCGGAGCCCAGCGCGCCGGCCATGAAGCGGGCGCGATTGAGACCGATTCCGTGATGGTGGCTGATGGCGGCTCCGTGGGCCAGCGCGGCATCGGTCACGGAGTCCCAGGCCTGGCGGTAGAAGCGCTCCCGCCACAGGCCGTCGCCCTCCGGCCCGCGCCCGGCGAAGGTGAAGTACAGGCAGGCGCCATCGCCATAGGCGTGCGACTGGTGCGCCGACGCCACCAGCGTGCCGTCGATCGCCCTGAGGGAGGACAGCACGGCCTCGAAGAGGTCGGGAGCAGCGGACCACGACGCCGACACCTCCACCGTGTCCACCACGATGCCGGACCGCCAGAGCGGGACCAGGGCCGAGACGTCGTTGCGGCGCCCGAGCCAGCGCCCGACCAGGGCGGGGTCCAGGCTGCGGGCGCCGGCCGCGGCGGTGCACTCGTCGTCTACCACCGAGAGCGTGGCGGCCAGGAGCGAGGGGTCGGCCTCGTCGAGCACGATGAGCACGTTGGTGTCGCGCTGCTCGAAGTGACGGTCGGACTCGATCTCGTCGTAGAGGCGCAGGACGGCCGGGGTGGCGCCACGCCGCAGTATCCTCCGGCAGGCGGCGAGCCCCTGGGCGAAGGAGTCGAAGCCGAAGGCGCGCCGCTCTTGCGACGGCGGGAGCGGGTGGACACGCAGGCGGGCCTCGGTGATCACGCCGAGGGTGCCCTCGCTGCCCACGAAGAGCTGGGTCAGGTTGGGCCCGGTGGCGGCTCGCGGACCGTGCCCTTCGGTGCGCACGGTGCGCCCGTCGGCCAGGACGACCTCCAGCCCGAGCACCATGTCCTCAATCTTGCCGTAGCGGGTGGAGAACTGACCCGCACTGCGGCAGGCGAGCCATCCCCCCACCGTCGACAGATCCATCGACTGCGGCCAGTGGCCGAGGGTGTAGCCGGTCCCCACGCGGCCCAGCGCCCCCTCGAGATCGGGGCCGAAGGTGCCGGCTCGCACGTCGGCGGTGAGCGAGGTCTCGTCCACGGCGACCAGGCCCTCGAGCGACGTGAGGTCGAGCGCCACCCCGCCGAAGACGGGTATGGATCCGCCGCAGACCCCGCTGCGGCCGCCAACGGGCGTCACCGGCACGACGGCCTCGTTGCAGGCGGCCAGGACGGTGGAGACCTGAGCGGTGCTGGTGGGCCGCACCACCAGGGCCGGACGGTGGGGAACGGATCCCTGCATGGCCCACCCGATGGCCAAAGGCCACCAGTCCCGGCCCGCCTCGGCCCGGGTGGCGGCGTCCGTCGACACCTCAAGGCCGCTCCGGACCAGGCGGTCGACCAGGCCGTCGGGCAGGACGACGCTGGGACCGGGCAGCCGGTCGGTCACGGACTGTGGTTCCGCGTCGATTGGCGTGACCGGGGTGGGGGTGCTCACGGGAGATCGAGCCCGGCGGTGAGGAGCTCCTTCTGGTAGGAGTCGATGAAGCGGCTGGCCTGCCTGGAGGCCTCCCGTTCGTCCCACCCCATGTCGGGGGCGATGAGCGACGCCGCGGCGTGGGCTCCGGCCATGGTGGGGACGGCGCGCTCGAATTGCCGCCCGGGTCCGGCGGACCAGCACGTCGTGAAGCGTCTGGGCCATCTCCTCGCGCGCGGCGAAGACCAGCTCCGCTCCCGTGTAGGGCAGGCCGGCGACGACCGATTCGAGGAGCTCGGGCCTCCCCTCGGCCAGCGCGAGAACCTCGGCGTACTCGGTGCCGTAGCGGCCGAGGAGGTGCGCCGGCCCGAGGGCCATGGCCACCGGGTCCCTGGTGGCCATGGTGGCACCGCGCAAAGGAAGGGACGCGGTGACGCAACGGCGCCGGGCGGGCGACTCCCCGAGCTGGCGCACGACGGCATCGACGGTGTCCTGCGCCATCTTCCGGTACGTGGTCAGTTTGCCCCCCGTCACGGTCACCATGCCGCGTTCCGAGGTGCGAACGGTGTGCCGGCGCGAGAGGTCGGCCGTGCGCTCGGGCACATGGCCCCCGTGAGCGGGGGAGGCCAGCAGGGGTCGCAGGCCGGCCCACACACCCGTCACATCGGCACGGGTCAACCGGGAGGTGGTGGCGCTGTTGGCTGCGTCGAGCAGGTAGTCGACGTCCTCCGGGGTGCAGGAGGGGTCGTCGAGGGGACCCTGGTAGTCGGTATCGGTAGTGCCCAGATAGACGAGGTTCGTGTCGGGCCACGGCACCACGAATATCGACCGCCTGTCCTTGGGAACGGGAATGACGGCGGCAATGTCGCAGGGGAGCCGGTCCCCCGGCACGGTGACGTGCACCCCCTTGGCCGGTCGGATGGAACGCGGGTGGGAGCCCTCGTCGAGAGCCCTGAGGTCGTCGGCCCAGACGCCGGTGGCGTTGACCACCACCCGGGCGTGGATCAGGAATTCGGATGCGGGGTCGTCGGGGTCGGCGCGGACGATCGCGCCCGCCGTGCGGCCGCCGGCGCCGGTCAGGCCGACCACCGGGGTGTAGTTGGCCACGACGGCGCCGTGATCGAGGGCGGCGGTGCGCGCCAGGCTCAGGGTCAGTCGGGCATCGTCGGCCCGGGCGTCGAAGTAGAGGAAGCCGGCGACGAGCCGCTCCGCGTTCAGCGTCGGCAGGTGCCGGAGGGCCTGGTCGCGGGTGACCCGCTTGTGGCGGGCACCGATGCGGATACCACCGGTCAGATCGTAGAGCGACAGTGCGACCGAATAGGAACGGGCGACGGTCTTGGAGACCACCCCGTCGTGACCGAAGAGGGGGATCAGGAACGGCAGCGGGGACACGAGATGCGGCGCGTTGTCCAGCAGGCGCTGGCGCTCGGCCAGGTTCTCGTAGACCAGCCGGAACTCCCGCTGCTGCAGATAGCGCAGGCCCCCGTGGACCATCTTCGACGACTTGGACGAGGTCCCAGAGGCGAAGTCGTGCTTCTCGACGAGTGCGGCCTTCAAGCCGCGGCTGGCGGCATCGAGCGCCACGCCGGCCCCGGTGACGCCGCCGCCGACGACGAGGACGTCGAACCGCTCGTCGGCCAGGCGTCGCAGCGAGTCCTGGCGTCGAAACCGGTGCACGAAGCCCAGCCTGTCACACGGGGTGGGGCGCGCTCGGCGCAACGCGCCGCCCGGCTCACCTGGGGAATCGAAGCTACCCCTCGGGATCCGCCTCCCACCATTGGCACCGTGGCTCACGCCGCACTGCGGGTCGCGCCGGGACCGCGGGACGAGCGCCGCCGGTTCGAGTCCGGGCACCCCACGGCGCCGACAAGGAGGGCCCACGGACTGGGGGAGCGCGTGTGGCCGAGGCGCTGACGCTGGCCGAAGTGCTCGACCTGCGCGCCTACGAGAGGGTGCGTGAGGAGTACAGAGCGCAGGTGATCCACCGCAAACGGCTGCGCCGCGTCGCCCTGGGTCCCATCATGACCCTGGTGTTCGAGTGCTTCGACACCGTGCGGTTCCAGATCCAAGAGATGGCCCGGGTGGAGAAGATCATCTCCGACGAGGCCATACAGGACGAGCTCGACACCTACAACCGCCTGTTGCCCCGGGTCGGAGAGCTCTCGGCCACCCTCTTCATTGAGCTGACCTCGGAGGGGGCGCTGCGGGAGTGGCTGCCCAAGTTGGTGGGGATCGAGCGGGCCCTCGGGATGGAGGTCGCCGGCGAGCTCGTGCCGAGTCGGCCAGAGGAGACACACGAGGCGGCACTGGTGCGGGATGCAGTGACGCCGGCGGTGCACTACCTGCGCTTCGGGTTGACGCCCGCCCAGGTCGATGCGTTCGCCGTCCATCCGGACGGGGTGACCCTGGTGACCGGGCACCCCGCCTACGAGGCACGCACCGTTCTCGGCCCAGCCGTGCGCCAGGAACTGCTAGGTGACCTGCGCGGCACAACAAAGCCGCTTCATATCGGCTGACCAGGGCGGTTTCTTTGTGTGGGTCTTTACAGCCCGTCCTTTAGTGGGCCATACTTTTCGCTCGCCGGAATTTCGGTGCCGGGGCAGCGTGGTGTGGCCCCGCCAGGGCCACACGGTATGGCCCGGCTGTGCTCCCGACCAGGGCGAGCTGCCCATATCCGTCTTTGCGAGGAAGTGTTTCCCATGAGTGCCACCACGTGGCGCAAGCAAGCCGCCTGCCGGGGCCTCGACGTCGAGGTTTTCTACCCGATCTCGGAGGACGAGGCCGACGCGGTCGAGGCCAAGGCTATCTGCGCCGAATGCCCGGTCCGTCAGGCCTGCCTCGAGCACGCCCTGGCCCACCGCGAGCGCGAGGGTGTGTGGGGCGGGACGACCGAGCGGGAGCGTCGTCGCATCGTCCGGCAGCGCCGCAAGTCAGCCTGACTTCTTCGTCGTGTTCGTCGTGCCGCGCGTCGTCGTGGCGCGCGTGGTCGTCGTGGCGCGCGTGGTGGTCGTGGTCGGCGCCGCGAGGGTGCACGGGACCGGGTTCCACGGCTCCGGTTGCGTGTTGGTGTAGACGTCGGCGGGGATGGTCGTCCCCCCGGGGCTCGTGGTCGTGGTGGTCGTGCTGGTCGCCACCGTCAGCTGCGAGCCCGCCACCCACAGGGTCAGGTTGTTCCCGGTGAGGCCGGCCTTGGCCACGTAGGTCACCTCGCCGCGGAGGGCATCGGCCAACGTCTGGGCCGCCGGGAACCCGGTGGGACCGTAGAAGATCTCTGAAGGGTCGCCGGCGGGAATCACGCTGGGTGCGTCGTCCACGCCGGAGATCACGAAGCCGTCCCCCCGGAGGCCGTCCGCCGTGTGGGTGGCCAGGAGCCCTCCTCCCGAGGCGTTGAGGACGTCGACCGTGACGGATGCGTTCGAGAGGGGTGGGGTGGTCGTGGTCGTGGTGGTCGAGGGTTTGGGCGCGGGCTCGCCGATCTGATTGAACGCCTGAATCATCTCATCGGCATAGGGCTGGGCTGCGAGCAGGACGTCGGCACCGCCCGAGGTGGTGTAGCTAGTGGTCGGCAGCGTCTCGGTGATCAGATGCGACGACGCCAATCCCCTGAACTCCGTGGCGATGTGGAAGAGGTCGCCCTCGGTCAACGTGTCGTCAATCGTGAGATTCCCCACGGCGGCCGAGATGAACCCGTTGATCGCCAGCGGGTTGGAGATGGAGCCGTTCACCTTGGCCAGCACGGCACGGAAGAACGAGTCCTGGCGCTGGATCCGACTGAAGTCCGAGAGCCCGTCGTACTCCCAGTAGCCATCGGCCTTCTTGTACTCGAGGTGGCGGCTGCGGACGAGCTGCAGCGCGGTGGTGCCGTTGATCAGCTGGCAGCCCGTGGTGGTGACGTCGAGGCCGGTGTAGGCGTCCTTCACCTCGGTGGGGAAGTCCATGGTGACGCCCCCCAGGGCGTCGACCATGCCCGAGAAGCCGGGGAAGCCCACCGAGACGTAGTGGTTGATCGGTACGTGCAGGTCGTCCTCAATGGTCTCGATGAGCAGGTCGGGTCCCGAGTTGTACGCCGCGTTGATCCGGTTCATCCCCGAGATGGCGCTGACGTCGCCGGGGATGTCGACCCACAGGTCACGTGGTATGGACATGACGGTGACGGACTTGGTCGCCGGTACGAAGCGGGCCACCATGGTGACGTCGCTGCGCTGGCCGCCGGCGTCACTCTCGTCGCCGAACGCCTTGACCTGGGTGCTGTTGTCGACAAAGGCCCGTGAGTCCGAGCCCACCAAGAGGACGGTGAACGGCTTCCCGACGGTGGCCTGCGTCACCAGGTGCTTGGAGTGGATCTTCTTGATCTCGCCGTAGCGGTAGCCGGCGTAGAGGTAGAGCCCGCCGGCGCCGAGGACGGCGAGCACGATGACGAAGGACAGCGCGTAGAGGACGCGCCGTCGCCAGCGATGCTTGCGCCGCGCCGCCCTCTTACGCTCTTCGCGCGCGCCGGATTGGACGTCGGCACGCGAGCCGAGCGCGGGTGCCGCCTGCTCGCCGCGGGTCTCGTCGGATACCTCGTCGCGAGTCAAGAAGGAGAAAATAGCTTGCGGGATCGTCCGATAGCCTTCGCCGGTGGATTTTGAACTCTCCGAAGGGCTCGCCGCACTCCGGGATTCGGTGCGGCGCTTGGCGCAGCACGAGGTGCGGCCCGCGCCCGCCTGCCCGACGGCCCGGCGATGAGCGCCGGCATCGAGTGGCCCGACGTCCTGAGCCGACTCATGCGCCGCGAGTCGCTTAGCGAAGAGGAGGCCGAATCGACCCTGGCCTCCGTGCTCTCCGGCGAGGTGGCGCCGGCCCAGATCGGCGCCTTCCTCACCCTCCTGCACGCCAAGGGCGAGACGGTGCAGGAGGTGACCGGTCTGGCCCGGGCCATGGTCGAGGCGGCGGTGGCGCTCGACCTTCCCCAGGGGCCCGAGCGGGTGGTCGATCTGGTGGGAACGGGTGGCGACCGTTTGAGCAGTATCAATGTGACGACCCTGGCTGCGCTGACGGTGGCGGGCGCCGGCGTGCCGGTGTGCAAGCACGGCGGTCGGTCGGCCTCGTCGTCGGTGGGCTCGGCCGACGTGCTGGAGGCCCTCGGCGTGGCCATCGAGATCGGTCCGGTGGGAGTGGCGCGGTGCGTGGCCGAGGCCGGCATCGGATTCTGCTTCGCCCAACGCTTCCATCCCGCCATGCGGTACGTGGCACCGGTGCGGCGCGAGCTCGGTGTCCCGACCATCTTCAACTTCCTCGGTCCGCTCACGAACCCGGCGCGGACGCGCCTCCAACTGGTCGGCGTCAACGACCCGGCGATGGCGTCCATCATGGCCACCGTGCTCGGGGCGACCGGCAGCCGACGCGCCATGATCATTTATGCCGACGACGGGCTGGACGAGCTGAGCGTGACCTCTCCGTCCACCGTGCTCGAGCTCAACGGCGACGGTGTCGGCTCCTACGAGCTCACCGAGTGGAGGGTCGACCCGGTGGCGTTGGGCTTCGCTCCCGCGACCATGGACGACCTGCGCGGCGGCGACGCGGCGTTCAACGCCCGGGCGATCCGCTCGGTCCTCGAAGGGGAGCGAGGGCCGAATCGCGACATCGGGGTGCTCAATGCCGCCGCGGCCCTGATGGTGGTCGGCCGGGTCGACGATCTGATGGCCGGGATCGATCTGGCCACCGATTCGATCGACAGTGGCCGGGCCATGGCCGCGCTCGAGGCGTTGGTGGCGACGTCCCAGGCCGCCTTGGCCGAGTCGGGTGAGTGAGTCGGGTGACTGAGCAGGTTGACTGAGTCGGGTGAGTGAGTCGGTGACTGAGCCGGTGAACCGTCGGGAGGACTGAGGCGGGGACGGGTCAGGGCTCCGAGCGGACCCGGGCCCCGGGGGAGGGGTGGACCCGCCAGGCGGGCAGGGGAGCGTGGCCGTCGGGATCGAGCGCGGGTGAGTCCGGGGCGCACAGGGCGATGGCGCAACCACCGAATCCGCCACCACTCATGCGCGCCCCGTAGACGCCCGGGGTGGCCACCAGGCGGTCGACCAGCTCGTCGAGGTCGGCGATCGAGACCCGGAAGTCCTCGGCCAGGCTCCGGTGCCCCTCGGTCATCACCGCACCCACCCCGGT
Organism: uncultured Acidimicrobiaceae bacterium; assembly: GCA_963779735.1. Classification (GTDB taxonomy): domain Bacteria; phylum Actinomycetota; class Acidimicrobiia; order Acidimicrobiales; family RAAP-2; genus Bog-473. The sequence goes on along the minus strand of CAVZZJ010000002.1, from coordinate 42,056 downwards.
CAGGTTGCCCCGGGCCAGGAGGCGCTCCACCTCTCGCACCCGCGCGCACTCGGTGATCACGTGACGGGCCCTCCGGCGCAGCACCGGGTCTCGCAGCGCGCTGAGGTCGCCCAGCTCGCAGAGGCCCAGAGGTCGACCGATCTGGTTCGCCGCCCTGTCGCACTCGGCCCTCCGGGCCGCGTAGGACGTGGCGGCGAGCTCCCGACTCGTGCCGCAGTGCACGACGACGAACGCCGCCGCCTCGGGAACAGCGACCGGACGGTACTCGAGGGTGGCAAAGTCGATGGAGAGGGCGTGCCCCGCCTCGGATCCGACGATGGCCAGCGGATCGAGCAGCCCCACATGCGATCCGGCGGCCTCCTCGGCCTCCTGGCAGTCCCTGGCCAGGGTGAGAGGGTCCACCTCACGGCCCAGGGCCAGGAGGAGGGCGACCGAGAACGCCGCACTCGACGAGAGGCCCGCACCGATGGGGATGGTGCTGCTGACCTTCACCCGACCCCCCGATGCGGGCCGCGCCAGGGCCACGAGTGCGGCCGCCAGCGGGTCCGGCGAGGGACGCGGGCCCCCGGTCCCCGGCGGGCCGGCCGTCCCGAGAGGGATCTCCCACGGGGCGGGAAACTGGTCGCTGGAGATGCCGATCAAAAAGGTGCCCGCCTTGGGTGTGTAGATCGCCTCGGTGGCCAAGTCGATCGCCATCGGGAGCGAGAGGCCCTGGTTGTAGTCGGTGTGGTCGCCGATCAGGGTGACCCTTCCCGGTGCACGAGCGGTCCGCATCGCTCCAGCTTGACCGCTATGGGCCGCCCGGGTCACGATCCTGCGATGGCACAGTCGTCGAGGAGCGGCCCGCTGAGCGGGACAAGAATCATTGAGCTGGCGGGCATCGGGCCCGGACCGTACGCCGCGATGATGCTGGCCGACGCCGGTGCGCAGGTCCTTCGCCTCGAGCGGGCGGCACCCGGCGCGCCGGAACGGGCCGCAGGGTCGACCGAACCGTACTGGGACGTGTCCAACCGGAGCCGCGCCTCGGTGGGGATCGACCTCAAGCACCCCGAGGCGGTCGATCTGGTGTTGCGACTGGTCGAGCAGGCCGACGGGCTCGTCGAGGGGTTCCGGCCCGGTGTGGCCGAACGCCTCGGGCTGGGGCCCGACGCCTGCTGGGCCCGCAACGCCCGCCTGGTGTACGGGCGGATGACCGGATGGGGCCAGGAGGGACCGATGGCTCAGACGGCCGGTCACGACATCGACTACATCGCCATCAGCGGTGCCCTGTGGCCCATCGGCCGCGCCGGATCGCTGCCCGTGCCCCCGCTCAACCTGGTGGGCGACTTCGGCGGGGGAGGGATGCTGCTGGCCTTCGGCATGGTGGCCGCGCTGTTCGAGGCGGCCCGATCGGGACGGGGTCAGGTGGTCGACGCCGCCATGGTGGACGGATCGGCCTCCCTGATGACGATGATCTACGCCGTCCACCAGTCGGGCATGTGGAGCGAGCAGCGGGCGGCCAACGTGCTCGACACGGGCGCGCCGCACTACGAGGTCTACGAGACAGCCGACGGGAAGTACTTCGCCGTGGGTGCGCTCGAGGCACAGTTCTACGCCGAGCTGCTCGACGGCCTGGGGCTGGCCGACGACGCCACCATGCGCCAGCAGGGCGACAAGGCCGCGTGGCCGGCCATGAAAGAGCGGTTCGCCGCGGTGTTCTCGACCAAGACACGGGACGAGTGGACGGCCATCTTCGAGGGGACGGACGCCTGCGCCGCTCCCGTCCTCTCGCCGTGGGAGGCGCACCTCCACCCCCACAACCAGGCCCGCTCGACCTTCGTCGAAGTCGAGGGCGTCGTGCAACCGGCGCCGGCACCCCGTTTCAGCCGAACGCCGTCCGCCATCAGCCGCCCCCCGTCGCCCCCGGGGGCCGACACCGTTTCGGGATTGATCGAGTGGGGAGTCGATGAGGGGACGGTCGCCAAGCTGCGGGAGAGCGGCGCGCTGAGCTAGGCCGGGACATGCGAGCGATGGAGCAGTGGGGCCGATGCGTCGATACGTGCTGACCGTCACCTGCCCGGACCGCGTCGGGATCGTGGCCGCCGTGACCGGGTTCATCGCCGGCCACGGCGGTTCGGTGCTCGAGGCGGCCCAGCACGGCGACCTGAGCTCGGGCCGGTTCTTCCTCCGCATTGAGGTGACGGCGGACAGCCTGCCCTTCGGTCCCGACGCCTTCAGGGAGGCGTTCGAGCCGGTGGCGGCGGAGTTCGCCATGCACTGGCAGCTCTCCGACAGCGAGGTCAGAAAGCGGGTGGTGCTGCTGGTCAGCAAGGAGGATCACTGCCTCGCCGACCTGCTTTACCGCTGGCGCAGCGGGGACATCGAGTGCGAGATCACGAGCGTCATCTCCAACCACGAGGACCTCCGCTCCTTCGTCGAATGGCACGGCATCCCCTTCCGATGGATCCCGGTGCCGACGGACCCGGCCGGGAAGGAGGCGGCCTTCGACGAGATGGAGGGCATCTTTGCGGCCGAGCGGGCCGACGTCATGGTCCTCGCCCGCTACATGCAGATCCTCCCTGCCGCCCTGTGCGACCGCCACGGCGGGCGCATCATCAACATCCATCACAGCTTCCTCCCCTCCTTCGCCGGCTCCCGGCCCTACCACCAGGCCTTTGCGCGCGGCGTCAAGCTGATAGGGGCGACCTGCCACTACGTCACCGCCGACCTCGACGAGGGCCCGATCATTGAGCAGGACACCCGCCGGATCGACCACGCCGACAGCCCCGAGGAGCTCCGGCGGGTGGGGCGGGACATTGAGCGCACCGTGCTGGCCCGCGGCCTGCGCTGGCACTTGGAGGACCGGGTGCTGGTGAACGGCGCCAAGACCGTCGTGTTCGCCTGACCGCCCACGTCGCTCCCGGCGGACACCTGCAGATGGGGGGGAGCGCCGGTCGACGTTCCCTCTGGGCGCCATGGCAGCCCGTACATTGTCGTCATGCCGATGTCCCCGAAGATCGAGCAGTTTCGGGACATGGCGCGCCAGGCCCGCGTCGACCTGTTCGACCAGGCCAAGCCCATGGGGCGCTTGTCGCTGGTACAGGTCATCATGTTGTCGGGCGACACGCTGGTGACGCTCTCCTTGGCCGGCTCGCTCTTCTTCTCCATCTCGCCCACGGAGGCGAAGAGCAAGGTCTTCTACTACCTGCTCTTCACGTTGGCTCCCTTTGCCATCGTCTCTCCCCTTCTCGGCCCGCTCATCGACCGGAGCCGGGGCGCACGTCGGGCGATGGTGGTGTTCTCGGCGGCCGGCCGGGCGGCACTCTGCCCGTTGATGGCCCTGCACATCCACAGCCTGTTGCTCTTCCCGTTGGCCTTCTTGGTGCTGGTCCTCTCCAAGCTCTACCTGGTGACCAGGGGGGCCCTGGTGCCCGAAGTGGCGGCGATGACCGGTCCCGACCAGAGCGGCGAGCAGGCCCAGTACGCCACCCTCAACGCGCGGTTGACCCTGCTCGGCACGGTGGCCGGCTTCGTCGTGGCGGTGCCCGGAGGCATCATCTGGAAGGTGGGTGGATCGTCGGCCCTGCTGTGGGTCGACGCCTTCGTGTTCCTGGGCGCCGCCGTGGCGGGGCTGCGCCTGCCGGCGTTCACGCGCCCGCGGCCCGAACGCCCCGAGGAGTACTTCCAAGAACCGCACACCGACGACCGGACGGCGGATCTGCGGCGGCTGCAACCGGTGGCGCACCCCGAGGTGTTACTGGGTCTGAGTGCCATGTCGATCATCCGCGGGCTGCAGGGCTTCCAGATCTTCCTGCTGGCCTTCGGCCTGCGGCGCCTGCACGTGGGCCTGTACATTTACGGTTTCGCCCTCACCGCCAGCGGGGCGGGTGCCATCGTCGGCCTGGTGCTGCTCGGGCGCCTCCGACAGCGCATGACCGAGCAGCAACTCCTCCTGTCCTCCCTCTGGTTGATCGCCGTGGCGTCGGCGGGCGTCGCCGCCTGGGGAACCCTTTTCGCCCAGGTGCTGCTGGCCTTCTTCGTGGGGGTGGCCGGCGCCCTGGGCCAGCCGTCCTTCGACGCCATGACGCAGCGCTACATCCCGCCGCGGGCGCAAGGTCGGGCTTTCGCCCGGTTCGCCACGAGACAGCAGCTGATCTGGGTGCTGGGCGCGATGATCCCGGTGGTGATCGACTTCCGCCTGCCGCAGGGTGATGCCGTCATGGCCATCCTGGCGGGACTCGGTGGCCTGTCCTACGTCACCGGTCGCCGGGCGCTGCGGGCGCCGCGCCACACCGGATAGCGCCGAATCTCTTCGGCGTGCCCTCAGCCCAGGCGCTGCTGAAGGGCGTCGAGCTCCTCACGCAGCGCCCCGGGCAACCGATCGCCGAACTGCTCGTAGTGCTGGCGGATGGACGGCACCTCGGCCCGCCACTCGTCGGGATCGACCCGCAAGAGCTGGTGCATGTCGTCCTCGCTCACCTCGAGCCCGTGGATGTCGATGTCGCTCGTCCTCGGCACCCACCCGATCGGCGTGTCGTGGGCCTCGGCCTGGCCCGTGACCCGGTTGAAGACCCACTCGAGCACGCGGGAGTTGTCGCCGTACCCGGGCCAGAGCCACTTGCCGTCCGCGCTCTTGCGGAACCAGTTGACGTAGAAGATCTTGGGCAGGAGCTCGCGATCGGGTGCCTTTGCCCCGATCTCCAGCCAGTGGGCGAAGTAGTCGGCCATGTTGTAGCCGCAGAAGGGCAGCATGGCGAAGGGGTCGCGGCGCAGGTTTCCGACGGCTCCGGCGGCGGCGGCGGTCGTCTCCGACGCCATGATCGACCCCAGGAAGACCCCGTGCTCCCAGTCACGGGACTGGAACACGAGCGGGACGACGGAGGCCCGGCGGCCACCCAGGAGGATGGCGGAGATCGGCACCCCCTGGGGATCCTCCCATTCGGGAGCGATGGCGGGGTCCTGGCTGGCGGGAGTGGTGAAGCGGGCGTTGGGGTGGGCCGCAGGCGTGCCCGACGCCGGCGTCCAGTCCTGCCCCCTCCAGTCGGTGAGATGCGCCGGGACATCGTCGGTCATGCCCTCCCACCACACGTCGCCGTCGTCGGTCAGCGCCGTGTTGGTGAAGATGCAGTTGCCGTCGAGTGTGAGCATGGCGTTGGGATTGGTGTGGCTGTTGGTGCCCGGGGCCACGCCGAAGAAGCCGGACTCGGGGTTGATGGCGTAGAGGCGCCCGTCGTCGCCGAATTTCATCCAGCAGATGTCGTCCCCGATGGTCTCGACCTTCCAACCCTCGAGGGAGGGGATCAGCATCGCCAGGTTGGTCTTGCCGCACGCCGAGGGGAAGGCCCCGCTCACGTAGCGGGTCTCGCCCTCCGGAGAGGTGAGCTTCAAGATCAGCATGTGCTCCGCCATCCACCCGTTGTCGCGGGCCATGACCGAGGCGATGCGCAGCGCCAGGCACTTCTTGCCCAGCAGCGCGTTCCCGCCGTAGCCCGACCCGTAGGAGACGATCTCCCGCGTCTCGGGGAAGTGCACGATGTACTTGTTCTCGGCGTCACAGGGCCAGGCGACGTCGGCCTGGCCCGGCTCGAGGGGCGCCCCCACGGAGTGGAGGCAGGGGACGAACTCGCCGTCGGCGCCCAGCACCTCGAGGGCCCCGGTACCCATGCGGGCCATGATCCGCATGGAGACCACCACGTAGGGGGAGTCGGTCAGCTGCACGCCGATGTGGGCGATGTCCGAACCGAGTGGGCCCATGGAGAAGGGCACGACGTACATGGTGCGGCCGCGCATGGCGCCGTCGAGAAGGCCGCCCAGCAGGGCGCGCATCTCCGCCGGGTCACACCAGTTGTTGGTCGGACCGGCGTCGACCTCCTTCTTCGAGCAGATGAACGTGCGGTCCTCCACCCGGGCCACGTCGCCCGGATCGGAGTGGGCCCAGTAGCTGTTGGGCCGCTTGGCCTCGGAGAGCTTGGTGAACGTGCCGGCGTCGACCAGCAGTTGGCAGAGGCGGTCATACTCGTCGGCCGAGCCGTCGCACCATTCGATCCGGTCGGGCTTGGTGACCGCCGCAACCTCGTCGACCCAGGCGAGGAGTTTGGCGTTCGTGGTCGGGGGCATCTGGGGTGGCTCTACTCCTTGGCTCAGCCGGCAGGACCGGCATCCAATGCTAGGCATGTGCCGTGGGTTCCCCCAAACCTGGGCGCACGACCCGTCTGGTTGAAGACGAGGTCCTGGAGCGTATCCGCCAGACGCTCGGAGGTGGAATCGAGCTGCCCGGGCTGCGCGACGACGCGGCGGTTGTCGACGTGCCCGGTGGGGGCCCCCTGGTCGTCTCCGTCGACAGCGTGGTGGAGGGGATCCACGTCGACCTGGAGCTCTGCAGCCCTGGTGACGTCGGCTGGAAGGCGCTCATGGGGGCCCTCAGCGACCTGGCCGCGATGGGGGCGCGACCCGTCGCGGCGCTGGTGGCGCTGTGTGTGCCGCCCTCGGCGGGGACGGGCGAGCTGGCGCTCGGTGTCATGGAGGGCGTGGCCGAGGCCTCGCGGCAGAGCGGGTGCCCGGTGGTGGGGGGTGACGTCTCGGCCGGTGAGACGCTGGTGGTGGCCGTGACCGTGTTGGGGACGGCGCCGGGGGGTGGACCGGTGGCGAGAACCGGGGCGAGGGCGGGAGACGCCATCCTCGTCACCGGGCCCTGTGGTGGCGGGGCGGCCGGGCTGCGGGTGCTGCGGGCCCGGGCGGGGACCGGTCCGGCGAACCAGCCGGGGGGATCAGGGCCGGCGACCGCCACCGAAGGGGCACTGGCGGCGACGTACCGCCGGCCGGTGGCCCGGCTGGCGGAGGGGGAGACGGCCCGGATGTCCGGCGCGCACGCCATGATCGACGTGTCCGACGGCTTGGCGCTGGACCTCCACCGCCTGGCCGACGCCTCCGAGGTCGGGTTCGCGCTCGACGAGGTTCCAGCCGCCGAGGGGGCGACGGCCGCCGAGGCGCTCGGGGGCGGGGAGGACTACGAGCTGCTGGTGGTCATGGACGAAGACGACGTCGAGGGGTTCGTGTCGAGGTGTGCCGCGGCGGGGCTACGGACGCCCATCCGCATCGGCACCGTGATGGCGCACCCGACGCGGCGGCTGTTGGGCGACCGCGAGCTGCGTCGACTGGGTTGGCAGCACGACCTGGGATAGGCGAGGCCGGCTCGGGACCGGTGCCGTGGGCCTCAGGATGCGGCGTCGACCGGGGTTCGGCGAGCAGGCTTGGTCACCTTGCCGGCCCGGATGCAGGACGTGCAGACGTGGAGCCGCGTCGGGGCGCCCTTCACCAGCGCGCGCACGCGCTGGATGTTGGGGTCCCAACGGCGCTTGGTGCGCCGGTGGGAGTGGCTCACGCTCATGCCGAACGAGGGCTTCTTGCCACAGATGTCGCACACTGCTGCCATTGGGTAGACCTTCCTGTGGTCGGCCGCGGTGTTCTCACCACGCAGGCCTTCACGAACGGCGCAAAGATTAGCATCCCTTGCCATGACCTCCCTGGCGACGTTGGGCGCGGACGATCTGCGCGCGGTGATGGGACGGTTTCGCGACGTGCTGCGGCGGCACCAGGTGGACATCAACCGCCTCAACGTCTATCCGGTTCCCGACGGCGACACCGGAACCAACATGGCTCTGACGGTGGAAGCCGTCGTGACCGAGCTCGAAGCTGTGCCCGCCGGGTCGGGGCTCCCCGAGGTCTGCACCGCCATAGGTCACGGTTCGCTCATGGGGGCGCGGGGGAACTCGGGCGTGATCCTCTCCCAACTGCTCCGGGGCATGTGCGAACGGATGAGTGCGGCCGGCGAGCACGGCGTGGACGCCAGCGTGCTGACCGATGCGTTCGGCCACGCGTCGGTCCTGGCCCGGAGGGCCGTGGTGCGACCGGTGGAGGGGACGATCCTCACGGTGGCCGATGCGGCGGCCCAGGGCGCGGCTGCCTGCGCCGGCGCGTCGGGGCCGACCCTGGTCGGCGTGCTGGAGAAGGCCCACGACGTGGCGGCGGACGCCTTGGCCCGGACACCGGAGATGCTCCCCGTCCTGGCGCGGGCCGGAGTGGTCGACGCCGGAGGGAGCGGTCTGCTGCTCTTGGTCGATGCGTTCTGGTCGGTCGTCGACGACCACCACGCCCTGCCCGAGCCTGCGGGCGTCACGGCCAGCGTCGACTACGCCGGCCTCAACGGCGCCGGCAGAGATGCGGTGGGCGAGCGGGACCCCGAGGAGGGGGCGGGGGACGGGGGAGCCGACGTGGGCGACCTGCGCTACGAGGTCATGTACCTCCTGCACGCGCCGGACGCTTCCATCGGTGACTTCAAGGAGGTGTGGGCGGGCATCGGCGACTCCATCGTGGTGGTGGGCGGGGACGGGTTGTGGAACTGCCACATCCACACCGACGACATCGGGGCCGCCATTGAAGCCGGGGTCGACGCCGGCAGGCCGCAGCGGATCCGGGTGACCGACCTGGTCGAGGAGGTGGAAGAGGAGCGCTGGGTCCGCGAGGCGTCGAGTGCACCGGCGGCGGGGGTGGCACGGGAGGGCCCGGTGCCCACGACGAGCGTGGTGGCGGTGGTCACGGGCGATGGGATCGGCCGTATCTTCCGGTCGCTCGGCGTGCATCACCAGGTGGTGGGGGGGCAGTCCATGAACCCCTCGACGGAGGACCTGCTCAAGGTGGTCGACATGGTCGACTCGGATGAAGTGGTGATCCTGCCCAACAACAAGAACATCTGCCCCGTGGCCGAGCAGATCGACGCGCTGAGCGACAAGACGGTGCGGGTCGTGCGGACCGGGAGCGTCCTGGAGGGCTTCGCCGCGCTCTTGGCCTACGACCCGGCGGCCGGTGCGGGGGTCAACGCGGCCAGCATGGGCGAGTCGGCGGCGCGCGTGGTGCCCGCCGAGATCACGCGGGCCGTCCGCGACGCCGTGACCGACGCCGGCGAGGTGCACGAGGGCGACTGGATCGGCCTGTCGCGCGGTGGCGTGGTCTCCATCGCCGACTCGGCGGTGATGGCCACGCGCCTGCTCCTCGGCCGACTGCTCGAAGAGCAGCACGAGCTGGTCACGCTCATAGAGGGCGAAGGGTCCAAGGCGGCCGACACCCGCATGATCAGCGAGTGGCTCCGCGAGGAGCACCCCGACATCGACCTGGAGGTGCACCACGGGGGGCAGCCCTTCTACCCCTACCTGCTGGGGATCGAGTAGGTCGTCCTGCCCTCGGCACGCACGCTGCGCGACCTGAGCCTCCGCCCGGTCTCGGTGCTCGGGACGGTCTCGGCGCGCAAGGCGGGCCAGCTCGACGCGTGGGGTGTCGAGTCGGTGCTCGACCTCTTGACGACCTTTCCCCGGCGCTACATCGACCGCACCGCTCAGTCCGACGTGTCGGGCCTGGAGATCGGGGCCGAGGCGGCCATCTTGGCCGAGGTGCGGCGGGTGCGGTCCCGGCCGTCACGCAACCGTCGCACGGTGGTCGACGTCACCGTGCGGGACGACACCGGGACCCTGGGGGTGGTCTTCTTCAACCAACCGTGGAGGGCCAAGCAGCTGCGTGAAGGGACCGAAGCGATCTTCTGGGGCAAGGTCGGCGAGTATCGGGGGGCTCGCCAGATGGTCAATCCGGTGGTCGACGTGGTGGCCGGCGTGGACGAGCCGGCCGTCGGCCGGCCGCGTCGGACCCTGCGCATCCTTCCGGTGTACCCGGCCTCCGCCAAGGCCGGCCTCACCAGTTGGGAGATCGGCACCTTCGTGGAGGAGGCGCTCGAGCGGGCAGGCGAGCTGGTGGACCCGCTGCCCGAGGGTTGGCGCGCCTCCCTGGCTCTGTGGGCCCGGACGGCGGCGATGCGGGCGGTGCACGGGCCCGAGTCGATGGACGTGATCGCGCCGGCCCGCCGCCGGTTGATCTTCGACGAGCTGTTCCGCCTCCAGCTGGCGCTCGTCCTGCGCCGCCGGGCGTTCGAGCACAACGCGCGGGCCCTGCGCCACGAGGTGTCCCCCCGGGAGATCACCGGTGCCGTCAGGGGCACGCTGGTCGCCCGCTTCCTCGCCGCGCTTCCCTTCGAGCTGACGACGGCTCAGCGGCGCGCCCTCGCGGTGATCGTGGCCGATCTGGCGGGACCGTTCCCCATGCACCGGTTGCTCCAGGGCGACGTCGGGTCGGGCAAGACGGTGGTGGCCCTCGCCGCGCTGCTGGGAGCCGTCCAGAGCGGGCACCAAGGAGCGCTGATGGTCCCGACCGAGGTGCTGGCCGAGCAGCATGCCGCGGCGGTCAGCGACATGTTGGGCGGGCTCGACGTGCGGGTGGAGCTGCTGACCAGCCGGGTGAAGGGCAAGGCACGCGCCCAGATGCTGGCCCACCTGGCCGAGGGCACGGCGTGCATCGTGGTGGGGACGCATGCGCTGCTCACCGAGGAGGTCGAATTCGGATCGCTGGGCATGGTGGTGATCGATGAGCAGCACCGCTTCGGGGTCGAGCAGCGGGCCACCCTGCGGGCCAAGGGGGAGGCGGGCGACCCCGACCTCTTGGTCATGACGGCCACGCCCATCCCGCGCACGGCGGCCATGGTCATCTTCGGGGACCTCGACCTGACCGTGCTCGACGAGCTGCCCCCGGGCCGGGTGACGGTGACCACGACGTGGCTGCCCGACCCCGCCGACGAGCATCTGGCCTGGGAGAGGGTGCGCCAAGAGGTCGAGGTCGGTCACCGCGCGTTCGTCGTCTGCCCGTTGGTGGGCGATTCGCCGCGGGTCGAGGCGCGGTCGGCCACGGAGGAGTGCGCCCGGCTGGCCGCCGGCGAGCTGGCCGGGCTGAGGGTCGGGCTACTGCACGGACAGATGGCTCCGGCCGCGAGGGCGGAGGCCATGGCCCGGTTCCGCCGGGGCGAGATTGAGGTGCTGGTGGCCACGACGGTGATAGAGGTCGGCGTCGATGTCCCCGAGGCCACCGTCATGGTGATAGAGAGCGCCGATCGATTTGGCATGGCACAGCTTCACCAGCTGCGGGGCCGCGTCGGGCGGGGCGGGCAGGCGAGCTGGTGCTTCCTCCTCGGCGCGGGCAGTGAGGACGGGCTGGCCGCCGAGCGCCTGGCGGCGGTCGAACGCACGGCCGACGGCTTTGCCCTGGCCGAGGAGGACCTGCGCCTGCGCGGCGAGGGGACGTTGCTGGGCGCCCGCCAGCAGGGGCAGAGCGACCTGCGCATGGCCTCTTTGTCCGATCCCGAGGACCGGCTCCTCCTCGCCGAGGCGCGGCGGGTGGCCGAGGCCATCGTCGGCGAGGATCCCCAACTGATCGGTCATGAGGAGCTGGCCGACGAGATCCGCCTGTTCATGAGCGAGGACGAGGGGGAGTACCTCTTCAAGAGTTGAACGGTCTACCCTGACATCGGTGCGAGTCATCGGAGGCCGGAGCCGGGGTAGGCGCCTCGCCGCCAAACTTCCCGCGGCGGTGCGCCCCACGTCGGACCGGGTGCGGGAGTCGATCTTCGACATCCTGGGTTCGAGGGGCGGGGTCGAGGGGCTTTCGGTGGCCGACCTGTTCTGTGGGAGCGGTGCACTCGGGCTCGAGGCGCTGTCGCGCGGCGCCGCCTCGGCCACCTTCGTGGACCAGGATCCCGGGGCGCTGGAGGCGGTGCGGACCAATCTCGACGCCGTCGGCCTCGGTGGGGAGCCCGCCACTGTCGTGCGGGCCGCCCTGCCGGCCTGGCTGGCAGGCGCGCCCGCCTTTGATCTGGCGCTATGCGACCCCCCCTACACCTTCGACGCCTGGCCCGCGCTGTTGTCGGTGCTTCGGGCCGACGTGGCCGTCCTCGAATCCTCGGCGCCCATCTCGCTTCCCGACGCGTGGGTGGTCGTGAGGGAGCGCCGGTACGGCGGTACGCTCGTCACCGTGGCTCATCGCAGCGGGACCAGCCCGTGAAGGCCAGCCCATGAAGGTCGGCCTGTTCCCCGGGTCGTTCGACCCCTTCCACAACGGGCACCTCGAGATCGTCGAGCGAGCCAGCCGGCTGTTCGACGAGGTTGTCGTCGCCGCCCTGCGCAACCCGCAGAAGAGCCAGGCGCTGTTCGATCTCGAGGAGCGCAAGGCCATGCTCGAGGAGGCCGTGTCGCACATCCCGGCGGTGCGGATCGTCTCGGTGTCAACCCTCTTGGTGAACGTCGCTCGGGACGTGGGGGCGACCGCCATCGTGCGGGGCCTGCGGGCGGTATCGGACTTCGAGACCGAGATGCAGATGGCCCAGATGAACCACCACCTCTCGGGCGTCGAGACCATCTTCATCCCCACCAGCTCGAAGTACTCGTTCATCGCCTCCAAGCTGGTGCGCGAGGTGGCCCACTTCGGCGGCGACGTCTCGGCGTTCGTGCCCAAGGTGGTGGCCGAGCATCTCATGCGCAAGAACGAGGACCTAAGGGGGAGGAATGACTGATCAGTATCTCGACGTCGAGGAGTCCGATCAGGATCTCAGTGCCGAGGCGGTCATCGTCCAGGTGCTCGAGATCATCGCGGGGGCGAAGTCCATGCCGCTGTCCTCGTCGGTCATCGTCTCGCGCGACGAGGTGGTCGGCCTCCTCCATGCCGCCCTCGACCGGCTGCCCGACGAGCTGCGCCAGGCCCGCTGGCTCCTGCGCGAACGTGAGGAGTTCCTGGCCGAACGGACTCGTGAAGCCGAGACGCTCATGGAGGAGGTGCGGGCCCAGGCCGAGCGCATGGTGCAGCGGACCGAGATCGTCCGCCAGGCGAACTCGGTGGCCCAGCGGATACTCGACGACGCCAACGACGAGGCCCGCACCATGCGCCACGAGGCCGAGGACTTCTGCGACCAGAAGCTGGCCGGCATGGAGATCGTGCTCGAGCGCCTCACCCGCACCGTCCGGTCCGGCCGGGCCAAGTTGGCCGCCGCGCCGGCACCGGTCGAGGCACAGGGCGCTCACCCCGCGGGCGCAGAGGAGGACGGGTTCTTCGACCAGGACGTGTCCTGACGTGGCGAGCGACCCGTTCGTGGTCCACGTGGCCCGATTGCGGCGTTCGCCCGGTGCCTCGGCGCACGAGGTCCGCCGCGGACCGGTCGCCCTGGCCGGTCCGCTCAACGGGCTGGGTATCGACCCGGGGAGGAGCGTCGTCCCACTCGACGCCGAGGCGGAGTGCGACGTCACCCTCCGCCCCTTCAGCGGGGGCATCGCCGCCGTGGGCACGGTGCGGGCCCCCTGGGTCGGGATCTGCCGTCGCTGTACCGTCCCGGTGTCGGGCGAGCTGTGCATCGCCGTGAGCGAGCGGTTCGGTGAGGCACCGATCACCGACGACGAGCTCTACCCGATCTGCGACGAGGCCATCGATCTCGGTCCGCTGGTGCGGGACGCCATCGTGCTCGAGCTGCCCATGGCCCCGCTGTGCCGGGAGGACTGCCGCGGCCTCTGCCCGCACTGCGGTGCCGATCGCAACGAGTCCGACTGCGGCTGCGTTGCCCCACCGGATCCCCGTTGGGCTAATCTCGACGTTCTCCGGTAACTGACCCCTCAGCGGTCGGCGCCCCGTTTCGATCGTTGGAGACACTCGATGGCAGTCCCGAAGAAGAAGACGTCCAAGGCCAAGGGCCGAAGCCGACAGGCCGCCAGCTGGGTGCTGCGCCGACCGCCCCGTAGCGTGTGCCCCCACTGCCAGGCGGCCAAGACCCCGCACGTGGTGTGCCCCAGCTGCGGGTGGTACAAGGGGCGCCAAGCGGTCGAGGTCGATTGATGTGAGCCGGCGGGGCGAGCGTCCGACCACCGAGGCGCTGGCCACGCTGCCGGTCGCGGTCGACGCCATGGGCGGCGACAAGTCCCCGTCGGAGATCGTCGAGGGGGCCCGCCGGGTCGTCACCGAGAACGGCATCCCGGTGGTCCTGGTCGGTCCGCCCGACCAGGTGGGCGACACGCTCGGCCTGCCGCTCGTGGCCTGCACCGAGGTCATCGCCATGGACGAGGACGCGGCCGGTGGCGTGCGCCGGAAGAAGGACTCCTCGCTGGTTCGGGCGGCAGAGCTGGTGCGCGACGGGCAGGCATCGGCCATGGTGAGTGCCGGCAACACGGGCGCCACCATGGCCGCGGCGCTGCTGCGCATGGGCCGCCTGCCCGGCGTCGTCCGGCCGTGTATCGCCACCCCCCTGCCCCGGCTCGGCCGCACGCCGGCCGTCCTGGTCGACGCCGGGGCCAACAGCGAGTGCACCCCCACCATGCTGGTGCAGTTCGCCCAGATGGGTGCCGCCTACGTCGCCGCCCGCTTCGGGACCACCGCGCCAACGGTGGGCCTGCTCTCCATCGGGGAGGAGCCGATCAAGGGGACGCCTCTGGTCAAGGAGGCCCACTCGCTCCTGGCGCTCGAGACGGGGTTCGATTTCGTCGGCAACCTCGAGGGAAGGGACCTGCTGCCCTCGCCGGCCGACGTCATCGTGACCGACGGGTTCACCGGCAACGTCGCCCTCAAGGCGCTCGAGGGGTCACTCCGCTTCCTGTTCGACACCCTCAGGGAGGTCATGGCGACGAACCAGGAGACGTTGGCGGCCGCCGAGGTGCTGCTGCCGTATCTCCTTCCGGTGGCCGCCGAACTCGAGCCCGAGAACACCGGCGGGGCGATGCTGCTGGGCATCGACGGCGTCTGCGTCATCAGCCACGGGTCTTCGAATGCCGTGGCCATGGCCAACGCCGTGCGGGTGGCCTACGAGTGCGCCACGCACGGCCTGGCCGACCATGTGGCGGCCGCCGTGCGTCCGGGAGGGGGATGATAAACACCCAGCTCAGATCGTATAACTGAGTGGCCTAGGCCCACAAACCACTACCATGGCCGGCGCCGTTCGGATTTCTTCGACCCAGGAGGGCACGTGCCTGCCGAAACCCACACCAACCAGGGCCCCCTCGATCGGAACGGGGTGTTCGCACTGATCCGGGACCAGCTGGCCGACATATTGGAGGCCGATCCGGCGACGATCACCGAGGGAGCCTCCTTCGTCGAGGACCTGGACGCCGACTCCCTGGCGCTCATAGAGCTGGTCGAGGGGCTGGAAGAGGAGCTGGGGGAGCGGACCGTGGGGTTCCGCATCGACGATGAAGACCTTGAAGATCTGCGCACCGTCCGAGACGCCGTTGACTACGTCTACGCCAAACTCGAGGCGGGGTGACGCTGGCGCCGAGGGTGCGGAGGCACTTGCCCGGCGGCTGGGCCACGGTTTCGGCGACATCGGCCTCTTGCAGAACGCGCTGGCCCACCGGAGCTGGTGCGGTGAGCAGGAAGGGGGAGCGCCTTCCAACGAGCGACTCGAGTTCCTCGGCGACGCCGTTCTCGGACTGGTCGTGGCCCGCTACAGCTACGAGCGCTATCCCGACTTCCCCGAGGGAATGCTCGCCAAGGTCCGCTCGGCCGTGGTGAACGCCCGGGTGCTGGCCCAGGTGGCAGAGCACCTCGGCGTGGGCGAGGTGCTCCTGCTGGGGCGGGGAGAGGAGGCCTCCGGGGGACGCACCAAGGCCTCCATCCTGGCCGACGCCTTCGAAGCAATCCTGGGTGCCGTCTACCTCGACGCAGGCTGGAACGCCGCCGAGCTGCTGGTGCTGCGCGAGCTGCAGGAGGCGATCACGCGGGCCGGCGAGGAGCCGGACGACTTCGATCACAAGAGCCGGCTGCAGGAGAGGACGGTGCGCCTCGGGGAGGGGACACCCCGCTACGTGGTCGTGGGCTCGGGCCCGGACCACGAACGGGCCTACGTGGCAGAGGTGTTCGTCGCCGGCTCCCTGCTCGGCACCGGGGAGGGCCGCTCCAAGAAGGATGCCGAGCAAGAAGCGGCGCGCGACGCGTGGGAGGGACTGCAAGATGCCTGAACTGCCTGAGGTGGAGACGCTCCGCCAGGACCTGGCGCGCGAGGTGCCGGGCAAGAAGATCAAGACGGTGTCGGTCGCCAACGGCCGCTCGGTGCGCCGCCACGCCTCGGCCAAGCAGTTCCGGACGCAACTCGAGGGCCGGACCATCAAATCGGTCGGCCGCTTGGGGAAGTACCTGCTCCTGACGCTCGACAGCGGTGACACGCTGGTCGTCCACCTGGGGATGAGCGGCCAGCTGCTGCGGGTCAAGTCCGTCAAGGACCCCAAGCCCAAGCACACGCACGTCGTGATCACCTTCACTCAGGGGGGCGAGCTGCGCTACGTGGACCCGCGCACGTTCGGCGAGCTGTTCGTCTCGACGCCGCCGTCCAAGCCGGACGGAACGGCGATGAGCCCCGTCTCGGGCACGGCCGGCGGCGACGGGTCGGCCATCCGCAAGGCCATTCCCGAGCTGGCCCACCTGGGCTTCGATCCCGTCGAGGACCAGATGAGCTGGGACCGCTTTGGCCTCCTGCTCCACCAGCACAAGGCCGGGATAAAGGCCATGCTCATGGACCAGAGCTTCACCGCCGGGATCGGCAACCTCTACTCCGACGAGATGCTGTACCAGGCCGGGCTCCGCTATGACCGCCCGTCCAACACGCTGACCGCCACCGAGGTGCGGCGCCTCTACCGCGCCATCGTCGAGACGCTGGCCGACGCCATCAAGCACCGGGGATCGTCGCTGGCGGACGAGCAGTACCGGGATCTGTTCGGTGAGGTCGGGGACTTCCAGGGCTCCCATCAGGTCTACGACCGCGAGGGGCAGGCGTGTCGACGGTGCCGCAACGTGATCGTGCGGGTCAAGACGGGAGGCCGCTCGACCTTCTTCTGCGAGCACTGCCAGGTCTGAATTGCCGAATCTGACCGCCCGGGACCAGTAGGGTCGCCCCGATGTTCCTGAAGTCGCTCAGCATGAAGGGATTCAAGTCGTTCGCCGACCCCACCGTGCTGGAGTTCGAGCCGGGGATCACCGTGGTGGTCGGGCCCAATGGGAGTGGCAAATCCAACGTGGTCGATGCGGTCACCTGGGTGCTCGGGGCCCAGGGCCCCCGCTCGCTCCGATCGGCCAAGATGGAGGACGTCATCTTCGCCGGGACGTCCTCCCGCCCGGCGTTGGGCCGGGCCGAGGTCTCCCTGACCATCGACAACGCCTCGGGCAAGCTGCCCATCGACCTCGCCGAGGTCACGATCACGCGCACGCTGTTCCGCTCCGGCGACAGCGAGTACGCCATTAACGGCGCGCCCTGCCGGTTGCTCGACGTGCAGGAGCTGCTCTCGGACTCGGGCGTCGGCCGCCAGCAGCACATGATCATCGGCCAGGGTCAGCTCGACACCGTGCTCAATGCCCGGCCCGAAGACCGCCGGGCCATCATTGAGGAGGCGGCCGGCGTGCTCAAGCACCGCCGCCGCCGCGAGCGTGCCGAACGGCGGCTGGCGGCCACGGCCGAGAACCTGGAGCGGCTGGGGGATCTGGTGCGCGAGGTGCGACGCCAGATCCGCCCCCTCGAGCGCCAGGCCGCGGCCGCCCGGTCGCACGACACCGTCGCCTCCGAGCTCCTGGCCGTTCGGCGCTACCTGGCCGGGGTGGAACTGGCCGAGCTGTCGGGTCGCCGGCGCGCCGCCACCCAGGGCCTGACCATCTGCCACGAAGAGGAGCGCGAGCTCGACGCCGCCCTCGAGGCGCTCGATGCCGAGGCGTCGTCCACCTCGGCCGAGCTGTCCTCCCATCGCGAGGAGGACCTCGCCCGGGCGCTCGGACGCGTCCAGGGCCTGGTCGAGCGGGCCCGGGGGACGGCCGGCGTGCTCCGGGAGCGCCTGCGGGCCACCTCGGCGGCGCTCGATGCGGCGGCCGATGTGGATGTCGTGTCCACTCTCGAGGCCGAAGCGGCGCGCCTGGCGGCCGAGATCGCCGCCGCCTCGGACGAGTCGGAGGCCGATCCGGCTCAGGCCGGGCTCGAGGGCGACGAGGCCGACCTGGACGGCGAGGAGGCGGCGCTGCGGGAGCGCTGGGCGGCCGTGTGGGGTGACGACACGCCCGAGGGCTCCCTCTCCAAGGTGCGGGCGCGCACCGAGCCCCTGGAACGGGCCGTGGCGCGCGAGCAACAGGACATGGCGGCGCTGGACGACCGGGTGACCGCGCTCGAGCAGCGCAACGCCGCGGCGGCGGTCAGGGCCGACCTGCTGATCAACCAGGGCGCGACGCTCGAGTCGGCCGCCGCCCGGCTGGAGGGCGAGGTGGCCGCCCGCACGGCCGAGCTGCAAGAGGCGGTGGAGCAGGCGGACGCGGCGCAACGTGCGGCCGACGAGGCCGAGCAGGGTCGGCATCGCAGCGCCGCCCGTGCCGAGGCGCTCGAGCGTGCCCTGCGCGATCTTCTGGGTGCCGGCGGCCACGAAGTCCTGCGCGGCGTCGACGGTGTCGTGGGGTCGCTACTCGACCTCGTCGAGATCGACGACGGCTGGGAGGCGGCGTTCGAGGCGGCGGCGGGCGCCGGTGTCGCCTCGGTGGTGGTGGACGGGCCACGGTCGGCCCATCAGGCCCTGGCGACGCTGCGCCAGCGGGGGGTGACCGGTGCGGTGCTCGCCCCGCGGGCCGGTACGGACTCCGGCCTCGGGGGCGGTCGGCAGCCCTCCTCGGGCATCGACCTGCCGGCGGGCTCGGCGGCCCAGCCGCTGCGCCGCCACGTGCGGGCCCGCCACGGCGAGGCGATCGCCGAGGCGGTGCTCGACGCCCTCATCGGGCGCGCCGTCCGGGTGGACGGATGGGAGGAGGCCATTGAGCTGTCGCTCGAGCGCGACGACCTCGTCGTCGTGACCCCCGAGGGCGACCGCTTCGCCGCCACCGGGTGGCGGGTGCGCTCGTCGACCAGCGTGGTCACCGCGGCCGCCGTCGAGGATGCCCAGCATCGCGCCGCCGATGCGGCCGCGGCGGCCGACCGGGCGCGGGACCAGCTGGCCCGCTGCCGGACGTCTCTCGCCGGCGCCCGGGACGCCCTGGCCGTGGCGAACCGTGAGCTCGACCGGCATGCCTCGTCCCGCGCCACGGTCGATGCCGATGCCGAGCGCACGACCGAGGACCAGCGCCGACTGGCCGACGAGCTGGCCACCGCCCGCCAGGCCCGCCTGGACGCAGAGCAACGGCTGGCCACGGTCCGGACGGAGAGGGAGCGGTTGCTCGCCGCACTTCCCGAGCTCGAGGCGGCGGCGGCGGCGTGGCGTGAGCTGGTGGCCCGCCGGCTGGCCCTGGTGGCCCGCCGGCAGGAGCTCGAGATCCGGGTGGCCGGTCGGTTCGAGCGCCGCCGGGTGCTCACCGAACGCCAGGCCGAGGTCGAGCGGCGGCTGCTCGGGCATGCCGAGGAGCGGGCCACCGCGGCCTCGCGGCGCCAACGGCTCGAGGGCGAGGGCCGCGCCCTCGGTCGCCTCGAAGCGGTGGTCGAGGCGGAGGGCCAACGCCTCGATGGCATCTTCGACACGCTGCGCGGCGACTACCAGGATCAGGTGGATGCCGTGCGGGCGGGGGGCGCGTCTGGAACAGCTGCGCCAGGAGCGTCACACGACCGAGCAACGGCTCAATGCGGTTCGCAACCGCACCCGGGCCCTCGACCTCGAGACCAACGAGGTCTCGCTGCGTTCCGAGGCCCTGCACGAGCACATCGCACGCGAGCTGGGCGCCCAACCCTCGGACCTCGTCGATCTGCCCATCCCCGAGCTACCCGAGGGCACCTCCCTGGCGGCGCACGCCGCCGAGCTGGAGCGCAAGCTGGCGGCGCTCGGTCCGGTCAACCCGCTCGCCCTCGAGGAGCTCTCCACGCTCGAGGAACGCCACAAGGAGCTCGAGGCCCAGGTGGACGACGTACGGGGCGCACGCCGGGAGCTCCACGAGGTCGTGCGGACGTTGGATCACGAGATCATGACCTCCTTTGCCGCCGCCGCGGCCGACGTCAACGAGCACTTCTCCACCCTGGTCACCCTCCTCTTCCCCGGGGGCACGGGCCGGCTGGTGTTGACCGATCCCGACGACCTCCTCAACACCGGCGTCGAGATAGAGGTGCGCCCGGCCGGCCGCAATGTCCGCCGGGTGTCGCTGCTCTCGGGGGGTGAGCGGTCCATGGCCGCACTGGCGTTCCTCTTCGCCGTCTTCCGCAGCCGACCCTCGCCCTTCTACCTCATGGACGAGGTCGAGGCGGCGCTCGACGACGTCAACCTCCACCGCTTCCTCGGCCTCGTCCGCGAGTTCCGCGACGAAGCACAGCTTTTGATCGTCAGTCATCAGAAGCGCACGATGGAGACCGGCGACGCGCTCTACGGGGTCACGATGGCCCCTGGCGGTTCGTCGCAGGTCGTCAGCCAGAAGGTGGAGCGCCAGATGGAGAACGAGGTCGTATGACCGCCCTGTTGATTGCCCTCGGCGCGGTGATCGTGGTGCTCGTGCTGGCGGCGCTGGTCCTCCGGGCCCGTTCCCGGCGGGCCGCCGGTCCCCCCCTGGCCAAACCCTCTTCCCCGGCCGTCACGGTCGAGACGCCGCCCCCCGAGCCGGCATCGACCCTCACCCCGCCGGCGCCGGTCCCGGCCGCCGAAGCGGAGACCGAGCCCCCGTCGTACCGCAGCCGCCTGGGAAACGTCCGCGGCATCTTCAGCGGCGCGGTGTCGGCCCTACGCGGCGGCAAGGTCGACGCTGCCACGTGGGAGTCGCTCGAGGAGGCGCTCATACGGGCCGACGTCGGCGTGCACACGACCGACGGACTGCTCAAGGGACTCCAGGCCCGCGTCGATGCCCGGGAGATCTCCGGTGGCGACGATCTCCTGTCGGCACTGGGCGACGAGATCCGGGCGCTGCTCGACGTGCCCGACTCGCGCCAGCTGCGGTTCGACGGGTCGCCGGACTCCGTCGACGTCTGGCTGGTGGTCGGCGTCAACGGTGTGGGCAAGACCACCACCATTGGCAAGTTGGCCCGCCAGCAGTCGGCGGCCGGGAGATCTGTCCTGCTGGCCGCCGGGGACACCTTCCGGGCCGCCGCCGCCGACCAGCTGGGCATGTGGGCCGAGCGGTCCGACGTCGAGATCGTCCGGGGGGCCGAGGGCGGCGACCCCAGCGCGGTCGTGTTCGACGCCGTGCAGCGGGCGGCGGCGCGGGGCAACGATCTCGTGCTGGCCGACACGGCAGGCCGGTTGCACACCAAGGTCAACCTGATAGAGGAGCTCAAGAAGATCCGCCGCATCGCCGATCGCGGCCCGGGCAAGGTGACCGAGGTCCTGCTCGTGCTGGACGCGACCACCGGGCAGAATGCCCTCGCCCAGGCCAGGCAGTTCACCGAGGCGGTCGAGGTGACCGGCATCGTGCTGACCAAGTTGGACGGGACGGCCAAAGGGGGGATCGTCGTCGCCGTGCAGCGAGAGCTGGGGCTGCCGGTCAAGTTGGTGGGGCTGGGTGAGGGACCGGACGACCTGGTGGCCTTCGACCCCGATGCGTTCGTCGACGCGCTGCTCGGCCTGGACTGATCGGCCGGGCCGAACGATCGGCGGCGTGTCGAGGCGGCCGGGTGCCTTGCCGCTAGCCTGAGGCTGCATGTTCGACGCGCTCTCTGACCGCCTGGAGCGGATCTCGACGCGCCTGCGGGGCAAGGGGCGAATCAGCGAGGCCGACCTGGACGAGGCCCTCGGCGACATTCGCACCGCGCTGCTCGAGGCCGACGTGGAGCTGACGGTGGCCCGCCGCTTCTGCGACGGCATCCGTCTCCGGGTCAGCACCGAGGCCCTGTCGAAGAGCCTCACGCCGGGCCAACAGGTGATAAGGGCCGTCCACGAGGAGCTGGTGGGCGTCCTGGGCGGGGAGAGCCTCAAGATCACCTATGCCTCACGTCCTCCGACCGTGGTGCTGATGGCCGGTCTGCAGGGATCGGGCAAGACGACCGCGTCGGCGAAGCTGGCGCTCTGGTGGAAGCAACAGGGCCGCAATCCCCTCCTCGTGGGCGCCGACCTGCAGCGACCGGCCGCGGTGGAGCAGCTCAGGGTGCTCGGTGGCCAGGCCGGTGTCAGCGTCTTCAGCGAGCCCACCGATCCGGTGGCGGTGGCCCGGGCGGGCCTCGAAGAGGCACGGCGCCTGGGCAGGGACGTCTGCATCATCGACACGGCCGGGCGGCTCACCATCGACGCCGATCTCATGGAGGAGATCCGCGGCATATCGGCGGCGGTCCAGCCGCACTACACCTTCCTGGTCATTGACGCCATGATCGGCCAGGACGCGGTGGCGACCGCCAAGGCGTTCCACGAGGCCCTGGCGCTCGACGCCGTGATCCTCTCCAAGCTAGACGGCGACGCCCGAGGCGGCGCCGCCCTCTCCGTCAAGGGGGTCGTGGGCAAGCCGATCGCCTTCGCCAGCACGGGCGAGCGACTCGGCGACTTCGACCTCTTCCACCCCGACCGCATGGCCGACCGCATCCTCGGCATGGGCGACGTGCTCAGCCTCATTGAGCAGGCCGACCGCACCATGAACCGCGACGAGGTGGCCAAGGGGGCGGCCCGCCTCATGCAGGGGCAGTTCACGCTGGACGACTTCCTCTCCCAGCTGCGCCAGGTGAAGAAGATGGGCTCGCTGGGCGGGTTGATGAAGCTCATACCCGGGATGTCCAAGGAGATGCGCCAGGCGGCCGGCCAGATAGACGACGGCGAGGTCGCCCGCGTCGAGGCGATCGTCTGCTCCATGACCCCCGCGGAACGAGGGGACGTGAGCTTGCTGGACGGCTCCCGCCGCAGCCGCATCGCCCGTGGTTCGGGTACCACGGTCCCCGAGGTCAACGCTCTCCTCAAGCAGTTCAAGGAGATGCAGAAGATGATGAAGGGCATGGCCTCGGGCACCATGCCGAACATCCCGGGCATGGGGTCGATGGGCGGTTTGGCCGGCCTCGGTGGCCGAGCCGGCCGCAAGTTGGCGGCCCAGGGTTCCGGTGCCGGTGGCGCGGACTTCGACATGCTCTCCCAGCTCATGGGCGACTCCGACGACTTCCCGTCGGACCCGTCTCTGTTCCCCGGACTGACCGCTCCGGCCGCGCCCCGTCCGGTTGTCGGCGGCAACAAGGGCACCAAGAAGAAGAAGAAAGGTGGCCGCGTCACCCCCCCGAAAAGTCGGTAGGGCGGCCATCTGGCAGAATGGGTGCACAACGTCCAGATGATGGAGGAATTGGTTCGTGGCAGTGAAGCTCCGCCTGGTGCGGATGGGAAAGAAGAAGCAGCCGACCTACCGGGTCGTGGCGGCCGACAGCCGGTCCCCGCGTGACGGTCGATTCCTCGAGATCGTGGGTACCTACGCCCCCAGGGGGGCATCGACGGCCGAGCCCGAAGCCGTGATCAAGATCGACAACGACAAGGCCGTCAAATGGCTCGTGAACGGCGCGCAGCCGACCGAGAGGGTGGAGAGGCTCCTCAAGTCCTCGGGGGCCTGGGACCAGTTCGCCGCCGCGAGGTCGAAGTGACCGACCTGTACGAGGCGGGAGACATCAACACGGTCGAGGGCGAGGGGGACGTCGACGTCAATGCGGCGGACGAGGGGGACGGCGGCGAAGGCAACGAGCGCCACGACGCACCGGACGGGGGGACCCCTTTGGCGGTGCTCAACTACCTGGCCCGCTCGCTCTCCAACGACCCCGAGGCGGTGGTCATTGAGACCGAGGAGCGTCCCCGGGGCGGACTGCGACTCAGCCTGCATGTGGCCCCCGACGACATGGGGCGGGTGATCGGCCGCCGGGGAAAGACGGCCCAGGCCATCCGCACCCTGGTGAACGTGGCCGGCGCCAAGGACGGCGTCCAGGCCAGCGTGGACATCGTCGACGACTGATCCGACCCGTCTGCTCGCGATCGGCCGGGTCACCAAGGCCCACGGCCTGCGCGGCGAGGTCGTCGTCGCGCTGTGGACGGATCTGACCGAGCGTCTGGATCCGGGCTCGGTCCTCACCACCGCGGGGGGCACCTTGAAGGTCCACTCGGCGAGGGCCTTCGGCGACCGTTGGATCGTGCAGTTCGAGGGCATCGTCGACCGCTCGGAGGCCGAGCGCCTGCGGGGCGTCGAGCTCGAGGCGGAAGCGGTGGAGATCCCGGGAAAGCTGTGGGTGCACGAGCTGGTGGGCGCGAGGGTGCTCAGTGCCGAAGGGGCCGAGCTGGGCTCGGTGCGTGCCGTCGAGGCCAACCCGGCCAGTGATCTCCTCGTCCTGGAGAGCGGGGGGTTGATCCCCCTGCGATTCGTGACCCACCGAGACGCCGCCGCCGGGACCCTGGTGGTCGACATACCCGAAGGGCTGCTCGACCTATGAGGGCCGAGCGGTGAACATCGTGGTCTTCACGCTCTTCCCCGAGGCCGTCTCGGCCTACTGCGCGACTTCAATCCTGGGTCGGGCCCAGCAGTCGGGTGCGCTGGAGGTCGGGGTGCACGACATCCGGGAGGGGGCGCTCGACTCCCGACGAAGCGTCGACGACGCCCCCTTCGGCGGCGGGCCCGGCATGGTGTTGATGGCGCAACCCGTCTTCCGCGCCGTCGAGGCGGTGCAGGGCCTGCCCCGCCCGCTCCTCTTGCTGGCGCCCGGCGGCCGACTTTTCACCCAGGCGGTCGCCGCCGAGCTGGCCGCACTGCCGGACGGGTTCTCGCTCCTCTGTGGCCGCTACGAGGGGGTGGACCAGCGGGTCAGCGATCACCTGGTCGACGGGGAGCTGTCGGTGGGCGACTTCGTTCTCGCCGGTGGCGAGCTGGCGGCGCTGGTGGTCATAGAGACGGTGGCACGGCTGCTGCCCGACGTGCTGGGCAACGAGGATTCGGCCCGCGAGGAGAGCTTCTCGGGCGGTCTGATCGAGTATCCCCACTACACCCGTCCGGCCGACTTCCGGGGTTGGGAGGTTCCCGCCGTGCTGCGCTCGGGCGACCACGCCGCCGTGGCGGCGTGGCGCCGCCGGGAGGCGCTCCTGCGCACGGCGGCCCGTCGACCCGATCTGCTGGATCGTCTGGTGAGGGAGTTCGCACTCTCCGCCGACGACGTGCGGTGCCTGGTCGAGCACGGCTACGATGTTCCGTCCGGCACTCAGCCGGTGTGACGTAAGGACGCCTTCCCATGCACCCCACCGAAACGATCGACCGCGACAGCCTGCGCTCCGACATCCCCGACTTCCGGCCCGGGGACACCGTCAAGGTGCACGTCCGGGTGGTCGAAGGCACCCGCGAGCGGGTCCAGATATTCCAGGGCGCGGTCATGCGGCGCCAGGGGGGCGGAGTTAGGGAGACCTTCACCGTGCGCAAGGTGAGCTTCGGCGTCGGCGTGGAGCGCACGTTCCCGGTGCACTCGCCGACCATCGCCAGCATTGAGGTCGTCACGCTGGGCGATGTCCGCCGGGCCAAGCTCTACTACCTCCGCCAGCGTTCGGGCAAGGCGGCGAAGATCAAGGAGCGGCGGACGGCAAAGCCGTAGGCCCGCCATGAGCGAGGAGGACCTCGAGCGCTATGAGGCCGAGATCGAGCTCGGGCTCGTCCAGGAGTATCGGGCGGTCCTGCCCGTCTTCTCGTACGTGATTGAGACGGAGCGCCGTTTCTACCTGGCCAACGAGGTTTCACTGCAGGTGCGCTCGGACACCACGCCGGCCTGCATAGAGCTCGAGCTCCGGGACGCCTGGGTGTGGGACATGTACCGCCCCGCCCGCTTCGTCCCGAGCGTGAGGGTGGTCACGTTCCGTGACGTGAACATCGAGCGCCTCCCCGAACAGGACCTGTAGAGCGGCCACGGGCGTCGTGGCGGCCGCCGGTGGGGGGACGGCCGCTGGTGGCACACACGATGGGCTCGGGCCGACGGTTCTCCCCTGTGACCCGCAAGCCGCTCGACACCCGGCGCGCGCTCGGCCGGTCGGGCGAGGACCGGGCCGCAGCGTGGTACGTCGGTCACGGTTACCGGATCGTCGATCGGAACTGGCGGAGCCGCATCGGTGAGATCGACCTGGTCTGTGCCGGCCACGGGGTTCTGGTGTTCTGTGAGGTCAAGGCCAGAGGCACCGACCGGCTGGGCGCACCGGCCGAGGCGGTCACCGGCACCAAGCAGCGCCGGTTACGCCGGCTGGCTGCGCTCTACCTCCTCTGGCACACGTGCGGCGATCACGAGGTCCGATTCGACGTGGCCGCCGTGCGGGGCACGACGGTCACCGTCATCGAAGGTGCGTTTTGAATCGGGTCCGGCCTAGGGTCACCCTCCATGGAGACCCTCATTGTCGAGCGCGCGGGCGGCGTGGTCACCGTCACCATGAACCGCCCCGAACGCAAGAACGCGGCCAACGGCGTCATGCTGAGCGAGCTGCTGGCCATGTTCGGGGAGGTCGAACGCAGTCCCGCCGACCGGGTGATGATCCTGACGGGCGCCGGGGGCGCCTTCTGCACGGGAGCCGACCTCTCGGACCACTCCGGTCCGTCGGCGGGCGGCCAGCTCTCGGCGCTGGCGAACATGCGACGACTGGGAGACGTCGCCCTGGCGCTGCACCGGGTGACCAAGCCGACTATCGCCAAGGTCGATGGGCACGCCGTCGGGGCCGGCCTCTCCCTGGCGCTCGGCTGCGACCTCGTGGTGTGCACCGACCGGGCCAAGCTCTCCGCCATCTTCTCCCGCCGTGGCCTCTCCCTCGACATGGGCGCCTCCTGGCTGCTCCCCCGGATCGTCGGTCTGGCCCGGGCCAAGGAGATCGCCCTCTTCGGCGGCGTGTGGAGCGGCGAGGAGGCCCTGGCCATCGGGCTGGTGAACCGGGTGGTCCCAACGGCGGAGATCGACGCCTTCGTCGACGAGTGGGCGCGCACCTTGGCCGCTGGTCCTCCGCTGGCGCTGTCGCTGAGCAAGACCCTCTTGAACAACTCGGGGCACGACTCTATGGAGCAGGCCCTCGAGAACGAGGCCCGCTGCCAGGCCGTCAACTCCTCGAGCATCGACACGCGGGAGGGCCTGGCCGCCTTCGCCGAGAAGCGGAACCCCACGTACATCGGGCGTTGAGTGCGCTGAATAGAGTGGGGGCCGTGCTCAACGGTGTCCAAGGAATGGTGGGCGACACGGCCCTGGTGACCAGGGAGATCAACGGCGAGCACCATCCGGGCCGGGTCCGGGCCCGCGGCGAGGAGTGGTTCGCCATCCCGTTGGATCCCGAGGGAGACATCGCGGTGGGTACAGAGGTCGTGGTGGCCGACATACAGCGCGGCCTGCTCGTGGTCTACGATCCGAGGAGTTAGGAGCGGCCATGTTGGCATCGACGGCAGGGGTCATCACCATCGCAGTGGTTGCCGTGGTCGTGGGCCTGGGGCTCGTCGCCTGGCTGCTGTCGCGCTCTCTCAAGATCGTCCAGCAGGGCAGCGTCGGGGTGGTCAAGCGCTTCGGCCAGTTCAAGTCGATAGACCAGCCCGGCCTGCGCGTCCTGCGGCCCCTGGTCGACAAGATGGAGAAGGTCGACATGCGCGAGTTCCCCATGACCGGGGACCAGCAGTCGGTGATCACCAAGGACAACGTCTCGTTGTGGGTGAGCGCCACCATCTTCTGCCAGGTGATCGACGTCAAGTCGGCCCTCTTCGAGATAAACGACTACCGGCTGGCGGTCGACCAGCTGTCCCGCACGGCGCTGCGGGCCGTGTTCGGCGAGCTCTCGCTGGACCAGGCGCTGTCCGAGCGAGAGACGATCAACAGCCGTATGCAGGACCACATGGCCGACGCCACCGTGAAGTGGGGCGTCCGGCTCAACCGGATAGAGATCCTCGACATCACGCCGCCCACCAACGTGATTCAGGCCATGTCCGAGCAGAAGGAGGCCGAGCAGCACAAGAAGGCGGCCATCTTGAAGTCAGAAGGTGAGCAGCAGGCGGCCATCAACAGTGCCGGGGGTCGTCAGCAGGCCGCCGTGCTCGAGGCCCAGGGAGCCAAGGAAGCCGCCATCCTGCGGGCCGAAGCCGAAATGAAGGTGCTCGAGCTGCAGGCCGAGGGCGAGAAGAAGGCGTTCGTCCTGCGCGGTGAGGGCGAGGCGGCCCGCCTCAATTCGCTGGACACGGCCACCATCAACCCGCGCACCCTGGCCGTCCTGCAACTGCGCGCGCTCCAGGAGATCGCCGCGTCCAACAACGCCAAGGTCGTCGTGCCCTACGAGGCGGCCAGCCTCATGGGATCCGCCGAGGTCCTGCTGAGCACCCTCCGATCGGCGACGCCCGACTCGCTGAACGGATCCGAGACACCCGCGTCCTGACCTCCGCCTTCCCATGCTCGGCGGGCGCGCACCGAACCGAGTGCAGATGGCGCAGGGCCGGGCAGGCGTCTTCGGCTCGGGCTCCGGCGCACCCCCCGGCTCGTTCGCCCAGCGCGACCTGTTCCCGGTGCCCGGGTGAGCCGCGGGACGCCGGCCACGGTACGGTGGCCGTGGGTCGCGATGATGATCGGCGTCGGCCTCGAATTCGCACTCGGTGTCGCGTCCTTGCTGGTCGTTCCCATCGGTCGGTCCGACGAGTGGCTCCCTCCCCAAGGCAAAGCCGTCTACCTTGTCCATGCCGTTTTCGGAGGGATGCTGATGATCGGGGCGGTCACCATCTTTGTGGCCGCCTCGGCGGCACGTTCGTCGCTCTGTTCGGATATCTCATTCCCCTCCTCGACCAGGTGCCGAGGGAGGAATGGGAGTAGCAGGCGCGCGCTGACGGTGAGCTGACCCTCGGCTCCACCCCCGGAGTTCGCCGCAGATGCACCGGGATCAAACGGGGCGGCCTCTCGCTGGGCCGTGGAAAGAGATGGAATCCGCGTTCGTCATAACATCGGCTACAGACCCGCCGTACGCGGTCTGCGAGACCCAACCAGTGGAGTTGCCATATGGCCGAGTCCCACCGCCGCCAGAAGGAATTGTGCTGGCCCCCGCTAACCGACAAGCTCGTGGTCGTTCCGAGCAACCCGGTCGGCATTGACGCACAAGGTAACCTCTCAGGTCTCGTGCCGAAGGGGCAGTCCTCAGGCGAGGGTCGACTCGAGGTGGGCAGCAACCAGGGCGATCCCTCAGGGAGCCGCAGGCTCACCTGCAGCAGGAATGTCGAGCGGCTCCGGCTCGACCAAGGGAAGCCGCACCACAAACCAGGTGTTGCCGGGTGTTGACTCGAGTTTCAGGTCACCGTGATGTTTGTTGACGACGATGCGCCACGAAATATCGAGGCCGAGACCGGTTCCTTCCCCGAACGGCTTGGTCGTGAAGAAGGGCTCGAAGATCCGTGAGCGAATCTCTTCGGGCACGCCAGGGCCGGTGTCCCCGATCTCCACGGCAAGAAACTCCTCGTCGCGCGTAGTCCGGATGGTCAGCCGCCCCGTTCCACCCATGGCGCCGATGGCGTTGTCGATCAGATTCGTCCATACCTGATTGAGCTCGGCGGCGTAGGCCGGAATGGGAGGAAGGGAGCGGTCGTACTCTCTCGCCACCTCAATGCCGTCGCCGAGTTTGGGCGCCAACATGGTGAGCGTGCTGTCCAGCAGCTCGTGCACGTCGGCGATCTGGTAGGGCGCACGATCCATCTGCGAGTACTGTTTGGCCGCAGCAATCAGGGTCGACACCCGCGTCGTCGAGTCCTGTATCTCGTCCATCAATATCTCGCCTTCGACTGAACAGGCCAACCAATGAAGGGCGTGCTCGAGCTTGGCCTCGCCGACTTCCTGGTCCACTCTTTCCAGGTACGTCTCGGCCATTCCGGCCTGCACGAACACCGGGGCCAAGTCCCATCCATCGGTGATCTGATGGTCCCCGAGCCACTCGCCGAGACGGTCCTCGAGATCCGACGTCTCCATGGGGCTCAGCTGCGGTGCCGTGTGCACACCCTCGACGGCCTCCTCCTCCAGCCGCACCAGCGATCCCAGCGTGTTGGGATCCAATCCGGACGCGATAGCGGCGGCCAAGGTGTGACGCATGTCGGTCAGCCGGTCCCGCAGCGACGAGGTGGCCCGAACGGCTGCAGCCGCCGGATTGTTCAGCTCGTGAGTGAGCCCGGCGGAGAGGGAGCCGAGCGCAAGAAGGCGCTCTCGCTGTTGAAGGACCTGTTGCGTGCTCTGGGTGCCGAAGAACAGGCCCTCCAGAAGGTGGAGCGCCATCGGAAACCACTCCTGCATCAGCTGCGCGAACTGTTCCGCGCCGAGCACGAAGAACCTCGACCGCACGTTCGCCCGCAAGGAGTTGTTGTAGACCTGCCGGATCCGGTCCCCGAGGTAGGCCTGGAACGCTCCCGCGTACACGCCACGGTCATCGGTCCGGTTGATCTCCACATCGTCGGACCCAACCCGACGGAACAACGTGACGGAACCGTCCAAAAGGACGTAGAACGATGTGGCCGGTTCCCCTTCGCGAAGGACCCATCCCGGCTCGACCGCCTCGACGTGCCCTTCTCGGCACAGCCGGCCCAGCTGCTCTTCATTCAGTTTCTCGAACAAGAAGAGCGTCCGAATTTCCTCGACATTACAGGGGAGGTCGTCAGTCATCGCATCACCTCATTTCGAGATAGCGGTGCACGAGCATGACCGCCATGGCACCCTCGCCCACGGCGGAAGCGACCCGCTTGGCCGACTGTGCCCGGGCGTCACCCGCCACGAACACACCTGGAATGCTGCTCTCGAGGTGGTACGGCGCGCGCTCCTCAACCCAGCCTGCTGGTCGATCCCCAGCCAGAGGCAGGTCCGGACCGGTCATGACGAAACCACGCTCGTCTCGCACGACGACACCGTCGAGCCACTCTGTACGAGGCACCGCACCGATGAACACGAACAGGAGCTCGGCATCGACCACCTCGGTGGCACCGGAAGTGTTGTCCCGCAGGGTGAGCGTCTCCAGATGCTCGCCCCCACTCCCGGCGATCACCTCGGTGCACGTGCGGACCTCAATGTTCGAGATCGTCTCGATCTGCTGCACCAGATAGTGGGACATGGACGCTTCCAGGGAGGTGCCCCGCACGAGGATGGTCACCGCCTCGGCGTGGCGGGCGAAATAGACCGCGGCCTGGCCGGCGGAGTTGGCGCCACCGACGATGAAGACGTGCTGGCCGGCCGCGTTGGAGGCCTCGCTCATCGTCGATCCGTAGTACACGCCCCTCCCGGTGAAGTCGGCCAGACCGGGGGCGGTCAGCTGCCGGTACGACACCCCCGAGGCGAGGATGATGGCGTGGGCGTCGATTGTGGCGCCGTCGGTGAAGCGAACGGTGCGCGCCGATCCATTGACCTCTATGGCCACGACTTCGCGAGCCGTGACGATCTCGGCACCGAACTTGGCGGCCTGACGGCGGGCCCGATCGGTCAGCTGGGCACCCGAGACACCATCGGGAAAGCCGAGATAATTTTCAATCCGTGAACTCTGGCCGGCCTGCCCGCCCGTCGCCGTTCGCTCGATCAATATGGTGCGCAGTCCCTCCGAGGCTCCGTCAGAGCGCGGCACCGAGCCCAGCCGGCCCGCCGCCGATCACTACCAGGTCGTAGAAGAGCTCGGACGGATTCGTCTCAAGCCCGACGCGCGCCGCCAACTGCGCGTCTGTGGGCTCGACGAGCACCTCGCCATCGACGGTGATGACGACCGGCAGACGCAGTCCATCGACACCGGCGGCGGCGAGAAGTCGCTCACCCTCCGGATCCTCCGACTGAAACCAGCGGTAGGGGACCTGATTGCGACCTAGGAACTCGCGCACGTCCGACGAGCGAGCCGACCACCTGTGACCGACGACCTTGGTGTCCGGGATGGGTCGATGGTCGATGGCGTGCCAGGCGGTGAGGAGGTCATCGAGCACCGGATAGAGCTTCTCCTCCGGTGGGTCCCAGGGCTTGAGCAGGTAGTGATCCAGATCGACCACGTTGATGGCGTCGATGGCGGCGCTCGTGTCGGCATATGCCGTCAGCAGAACGCGTCGGGCGGTCGGGAAGAGGTCCATCGCCTGCTCGAGGAAGTCGATCCCGTTCATTTGCGGCATCCGATAGTCCGCCAGGAGCAACGCCACCACGTCGCCGCGCAGCTTCAATTCCCGAAGCGCTTCCAATCCCTGATCGCCCGACTCGGCCCGGACGATCCGATAGTCCTTTCCGTAGGCGCGGCGCAGATCTCGAGCGATAGCGCGGGAGACTTCGGGGTCGTCGTCGACGGTCAGGATCGCAGTGCGCGTCTCGCCCATCAGGACCATACCGAGGGGGCACGAGCCACTTTCACTCGGCCCAGACTACGGGCCCTCCCTCGGTCCCGTTCGGTGACCAAGGTAAGGCCCGGCGGCACCAGCCTCAGGCGGGTCGCGCGGAGCTGGAAGAGGTAGCCAAGGCCTTCGTCACGCAGCGAGTCGTGGCCGTCCAAAGAAGCCAATGCCCGGAGCCCGGCACCCCTTGGGACCGTACGCCACCGAGAGACCCCCTCGCCCACGGGGCCGCCGCCCGCCCGGCCCGCGAGTGCAGAAGAACGTCAACGTCCCCGACGGTCTCACTCGGATGCACAACCGTGCGGTAGGGCAGGATGCCGGCGGGCCTGGGAGAAGGCACCCGCCTCCCTGCGGGCCGTCATAGCTCGCCCTCCGCCGCGGCCCAACCGGCGAACGCCCCTCCGGTTCGGGACCGACGCCTCGGAGAACAGCCTGTGGTCCCACTGCTCGTGAACCGTTGCCGGCGCACGCGTATCATCGAGATCAACACAAGAGGGGCGTGGACATGCACGATCTGGTTATCCGGGCCGGAACAGTGGTGGATGGAACGGGCCGGCCGGCCGGCCGAGCCGACGTGGCCATTGAGGACGGGGTGATCACCGAAGTGGGCAATGTGGACGGACCGGCCCGCCGGATTGTCGAGGCTGATGGGGCTTTGGTGACCCCGGGCTTCGTGGACGTGCACACGCATTTCGACGGGCAGGTGACCTGGGACCCCCAGCTGACCCCGACGGGGTGGCACGGGGTGACCACGGTGGTCATGGGCAACTGCGGGGTGGGGTTCGCCCCGTGCCGCCCCGAGCGCCACGAGTGGTTGATCGGTCTGATGGAAGGGGTGGAGGACATCCCCGGTACCGCACTGTCGGCCGGTATCCGGTGGTCGTGGGAGAGCTTTCCCGAGTATCTGGACGCTCTCGACGCCGCCCCGAAAGCTCTCGATGTCGGCACCCAGATACCGCACGGCGCCGTCCGCGCCTACGTGATGGGCGAGCGGGGCGCCCGCAACGAGCCGGCCACGGCCGAGGACATAGAAGCGATGGCGGACCTGGTCCGGGAGGGCATCGCCGCCGGGGCGCTGGGATTCTCGACCAGCCGTACCTTGGCCCATCGGGCCATCGATGGGGAACCGGTGCCGGGGACCTTCGCGGCCGAGGACGAGCTGTTCGGCATCGGCCGGGTGCTCGGCGAGCTGCGTACGGGGGTGTTCGAACTGGCCGCCGCCGGTGCCCTCGGCGAGGACCTGGCCGCCCCCGAGAGGGAGGTTGGATGGATGCGCAGGCTGGCGGGCGAGATCGGCCGTCCCATCAGCTTCGCCCTGACCCAGAACAACTCGGACCCCAACCAGTGGAAGAAGCTGCTCGACCTATCGGCCGAGGCGGTGGCGTCGGGTTCGCCGGTTCACCCGCAGGTGACGGCCCGGACGGTGTCGATCCTGCTCGGGATCAGGACGTTTCACCCCTTTGCCTTCACCAAGGCTTGGGGCCAAGCCGGTCTCGGGCTGCTGCCCTGGCCGGAACAGGTCGCTCGGCTGACCGGGGACCATGAGCTGCGCCGTCGGATACTGACCGACGCCCGCGAGTTCGACAAAGACCCGATCATCAGCGGCCTCATGTCTCCGGCGCGCTGCTACCTGCTCGGCGACCCCCCGAACTACGAGCCGTCAGCCGCCGACAGCGTGGCCGGCATCGCCGCCGCCAGGGGGGGCGAAGTGTGGGAGGCGTTTCTCGACCTGCTGCTCCAGGATGGCGGTCGTGAGCTGTTGAACTCGCCGATCCTCAACTACAGCGACGGGAATCTCGACGTCACCCGCGAGATGCTCCTGAGCCCGATTACCGTGTTCGGCCTCGGAGACGGCGGAGCCCACAGCGGACAGACCTGTGACGCGTCGACGACCACCTTCATGCTGACCTACTGGGCCCGCGACCGGTCCGATGGCCGGCTTCCGGTCGAAGAAGCGGTGCGCCAGATCACCTCAGCTACCGCTGATCTCTACGGGCTCGGCGACCGCGGCCGGCTGGTGCCCGGGATGGTCGGTGACGTCAACGTCATCGACCATGACGCCCTCCGCCTGCATCGACCAGAGCTCGTATACGACCTCCCGGGCGGGGCCCGGCGACTGGTGCAGCACGCCGATGGCT
The DNA here is from genome assembly GCA_963779735.1 of uncultured Acidimicrobiaceae bacterium. Classification (GTDB taxonomy): domain Bacteria; phylum Actinomycetota; class Acidimicrobiia; order Acidimicrobiales; family RAAP-2; genus Bog-473. Next base: position 7,875 of record CAVZZJ010000002.1, on the reverse strand, counting down.
ACCTGGCCACAGTCAAGTGCGGCCAGGTGACCATGGAAGGCGGACAGGCCACCGGTGCCACCCCCGGCCGGCTCCTGCGGGGGCGCGTTGAGCTCGAGCACCGCGAGGTCCACGTCTCCAATGGCCTGCCCGGCTTCACCAGCGTCGGTCTCCCCGACGCAGCGGTGCGTGACGCACGCGATCGGGCGGCGAGCCGCCCTCCTGTCCGCCGGGTGCCCTGGCCGCTCCGCCGTCTGGCCGTAAACCTTTGCAGCATCAACGTTTGCATAAGGACCACCATGTCCGTCCGGACCACTTTGAGCCCATTCGACGCTGAGGCCAGGTTTGAGAGTCACTCGCCTTCACCGCGCAAGTGAACCCGGAGCTGGTGAGGCTATCGCCGGCTTAGATGTAGGCCAGTTCGTCGATATCGGGCTCGCGGCCCGACGCGACCACCAGCTTGGACCCCGGCCGGAACCGGACGAGATCGAGCAGGAGTTCTGCGATCTGCTCGGCGGTGTAGTGACGCTCCAGCACCGCCCAGTCCTCGGCCGTGAAGCTCTCGGGCGCGGCGAGGAAGGCATTCGCCAGTCGGAGGACGACCTGTTGGCGCTCGGGCAGGTCGCTGTTCGATGGGTCTTCCAGATGGCTGACCATCGACTCGTCGAATCCCCGGTCGATCGCCGCCTGCAGACGGAGGTTGCGACAGACGCTGCAGTGCGACAATCTCCCGCTGAGGATCCGCAGGAGCTCACGGGTGACGAGGTCGACGGCGCCGGGATACGCGACCGCCATGAAACGGGCATGGGCGGCGGCGAGATCGGGCGCGACCTCTTCGAAGGTGACGTCGGTCCGGGGAACGCTCCTCATCTCACCACCTCGTGGCGCCGACGATCAGCCGGGCGCGTTGGGTCGTCTCGAACAAGCCGCACGCGTACGCGAGCACCAGAAAGCCTCCTTGTCCCACAGCCTCGATCACACGGTCCGCCTCCTCGTCGGAGACGCCTTGAGCGTCCATCAGGAGCTGTTCGGCGTAACCGAGGCAGACACGTGCCTGGCCGGAGAATCTGGCGTCCGTCGGCCACTGTGACAGCGAGCTCACCAGGCTCTCGTCGAGTCCGGCGGCGACCGCCTGCGGGGTGCGGTGAACGAACGCCACGCCGCACCCGAGCAGCTGGGCGATACGCAGGCGGCAGAGCTCGAGCAGCAACGGGGAGACGGCGTCCTGTTGCCACAGCGCCGCCTCGATTTCGCCGAGGACGGCCGCATAGCGGGGACGATGGCTTGCGATCCGCTCGAAGCTCACCTCCTCGACGTCGTCTGTCGCCCGCAGGCCGCGAGACACTTCCGTTAGGCTCTGATCTGTCACGGACTCCTGTGATGTCTCAAGGAGCCCGGTAAGTTGCGGATCCTGCATCCATCCTCCCCCCGAGCAACGTATTCCACGGTCATATCCCTTGAGTTTTCAACGGCTGAGCTTCAGCGAAATCAGGCTACCAAGTGCAGCTGCGCAGCGCCTCCGTCGCCCGTTCGCGTGACCGCAAAGGGGACGATCCCTGTCCGGGTGGGATCGACTCCCGGTCCACCGCTGATCGTTCCGCCTACGGAAATCGCCAGCAGGCTGGGCGTCGTGGGCGGAGCGGACCGAGCTCGCGACAGGGATGCTCTAAGAGCCATCTGCTTGGCGGTCAGGGTCCACTTCCTTATGGAGATGGCGAAGCTGGCCCGAACTAACTCCCTTCACCAACTGTTCCAGCACCTGCGCTCGATCCGATTCCGGCAATGTCTCGATGGTCTCGAGCACCCTCTCGCTGATCTCCTCATCCGAGGCGTCGGGGCCTAGCTCCCGACTTACCTTTTCGATCAGCTCGGTTACGTCTTCCATAGCTCGCCTCCTCAATGAAAAGGTTAGAGGCGCTGTGAGACACCTCAACCACGCGGTCCGACCCGGCTCCGGCTACCGTCGACCACCGTCACCTGTACCCCAGCCCGGGGGACCTCGTCGTCGCCTCAGCCCTCAGCCCTCAGCCTGGGCCACTCCTTTCGGCAGGTCCAGTCCGGTCAACTGCATGCCATCCACTGTCACCGAGAGGTGACGTGGAGGGGTATGTGGCGCGATTGCGAGGCGCAGTTGGTATGTGGAGGCGTGCCGGGAGCAAACGCCGCCAAGCCGGAGCCCGTATTGACTGCCTGCGGCGCCTGACTGGGGGGAACGCCGATGCGCCCTGCCGTGCCGAAGTGCCCCAGCCCAGCTACGGGGACAGGGCATTAATCGGTGGGTCGGGTAATACGCCAAGACGACCCTCGCAGCGGACGATCGGATCGAATCGGCTCTGCTCTACGGTTCGTTCGGGCGTCGCCATGTCGACGTATGGAGCGACGTGGATTTGATTGTGTTCTCAAACGACCAGAACATCTCAATGATGGTCGAAGGCCGATTGGATCTTGCCGACAAGTTCGGAACCCCGCTCGAATCCGGGCTGCCGCTCTACGTGGACTTCAATGTCTGGCCGTCGGCGATGGGAGGTAGGCCCAGCGACACGGAGGTTCTTTTCGAGAAATGCCCTTCGCCTTATGACCTCGATGAACAGATCCTCCGACATGCTCGATTCGGCATGATTCCTATCACCATCAAGTTCTGTGTACGTCGGGAACGAGAGCGACTTGTGAACCTGCTCGCTGGCATAGGGGCTCATGCAGTGCCTCACGGAGTTCGGGACGAAATGATCGCTATCCGAGAACGTCTCCGGGTACTTTCGGCAGGAGAACCCAGAGAAACGGTTAACGCGATCGAAGCAATGTGTGGCATTGCTTAAGATGTGATTGGCCTGGTCTAACCAGTACTGCCTTGCCGCATCGACGAGCCCGAATGTGCCATTCAGCCTCCGCGCGATCCCGGGAACTGGGCGACCCCCGAGGCACGGCTCCAGAGAGATAGCGGGTGACACAATGGAAGCAAATGAGCGGACCGGCCGATCGGCTGACACAGAAAGGAGACTGAAGATGTCGGCAACTCTCAAGCTAACGCACAAAGCGATCGGAGTGGAGGTCCGTCGTGGCACGTTCGATGTCGTGGTCGACGGTGAGCGTCTCGGGTCGCTCGAAATGAACGACACGATCGAGATACCAATCGAAGCTGGACATCACACCCTGCAAGTCCGTAACGGCCGAAACTTGAGTCGCACCCTGACCTTCGACGCTGCCGAGGGTCAGGCCGTCGCCTTCCGATGCACCGGAAAGAGGTTCTTGCCGATCTTCCTCGTGTCGTTTGTCGTGCCACGCCTGGCGCTTTCGCTCCGTCCGGGGTAGCAGGGGCTCTCGAATCGAAAGGCTCCTAAGCCACTCGAACCTGCAGGTCACCTGTGCAAATTGACGCTACGCGCCCGTGCGAGCTGCTGGAGGACTTACGCGACGTGACCGTGCTCGGCGTCGACGAGCCCCATGAGGGCCTGCGTCGACCCTCAGCACCCTGGATCCGTCGCCCTATCGCGATCCCAGAAGGTTCAAGGGCCCCTGTTCGGCGCCCGTCATCAAACTGGACACCTTTCGGGCATGTCGGAGCCCAGTCCTGTATATAGGGTACGTGACCTATTCGATAGTGGCGCGGGACCCTGCTACGGGCGAGCTCGGTGCCGCTGTCGCCTCCTGTATGTTTGCGGTGGGCTCGACGGTGCTGTGGGCGAGGGCCGGGGTGGGGGCGGTAGCCACGCAGGCGTTTTGTGAGGCTGGGTATGGTCCCCGGTGTCTTGCCCTGCTGGCGTCCGGTGTCAATACCGAGAGCACCTTGGCGGATGTGCGGGCGACGGATGGGCTCTCGACACTCCGACAGGTGGCGGTCATCGATAGGACTGGAGCGGTTGCGTCGTTCACTGGAGATCAGTGCATCGACCACGCTGGCCACCAGGTCGGCGACGGGTACGGCGTGCAGGCCAACATGATGGCGAGCGACCGCGTGTGGCCTGCGATGGCAGAGGCGTTTGAGACCAGTCCCGGGCCCCTGGGAACTCGGATGCTGTCCGCCTTGCGTGCCGCTCAGGACGAGGGTGGGGATGCCCGCGGTCAAATGTCGGCCGCGATGGTGCTGGTCGACGGGACGCAGCGAGACGACGTTTGGGCCGGGGTGAAGATGGACATACGGGTGGACCGTCACCGAGCGCCGCTCGATGAGCTGGCTCATCTACTGGACGATGCCACCGCGTTTGGAGCATACGGCGGCGCGGTCGAGGCACTGATGGATGGACGCCCAGAAGATTCTTTGAGCCTTCTCGATCAGGCATTGCGTGCGTTGCCGGGCGAGGCGAACTTCGAGTTCCTTCGCGTGGGGGCACTCGCCGCCGCCGGTCGCGGCGATGAGGCGGCAAAGACGCTCAGGGCGCTCCTGGCTGCTAATCCATCCTGGGCCACAGTGGCGCGGAGCTTCGCCGCCAGGGGTTTGATCGTACTTCCCGGCGCAATAGGCCTCGAGGCTTTGCTGGCGGACATGTAGCGCGCCATCACCGTAAGCAGGGCTTGCCGGCGAATGGACACAGCAGCGACCAGTAGGTCCCCAAGGTGGGGCGGCCCTCTTCGGCTCCTTGCACAGATCCCCCACCCTGAGGTCGTGATGCGAGCGCGGCAGAGCAGTCGCGGACGATGGTGGTTGCGGTGGCGCCTCAGATCGCCCCAGGCGATACAATCCCGCCGTGGCGATCGCGAACAGCGGTGAGACCGTGGAGCTCCTGCAGCAGCTGATCCGCAATGAGTGTGTCAACGACGGTACACCTGACTCGGGCAACGAGCGGGCCAACGCCGATGTGCTACAGACCTACCTCGAAGGTGGTGGGCTCGACGTGCAACGTTTCACATCCGTCGGCGATCGCACGTCGATTGTGGCCCGGATCGAAGGCAGTGATCCGGCGGCACCGAAGCTCTGCTTGATGGGCCACACCGACGTGGTGCCCGTTAACCCCGCAGGCTGGACCCGTGACCCCTTCGGGGGCGAGTTGATCGACGGCGAGGTGTGGGGCCGAGGGGCCCTCGACATGCTCTGTCTCACCGCATCCATGGCCGTGGCCCTCAAGGCGCTCGCCCGTTCGGGTTGGTGTCCCAAGGGTGACCTCATCTACCTCGGCGTCGCCGATGAGGAATCGGGCGGCGACCTTGGCGCGGGGTGGATGGTCGAGCACCACTGGGACGCCATCGCCTGCGACTACCTGTTGACCGAGATGGGCGGTTACGTGGCCGGCGACGGCCGCTCCATCACCATCTATACCGCAGAGAAGGGCGCGGCCTGGCGCCGCCTCACCGTCGTTGGTACCCCAGGCCACGGCTCAATCCCGTTCGGCACCGACAACGCCCTGGTCAAGGCGGCCAATGTCGTCCAGCGCATCACCGAGCAGCGCGCCAGTCCCCACCTCAATGAACTGTGGACATGTCGGGTGCGCACGAGTGGGCTCCCGGCGTCTGTGCAGGACGCGCTGCTGGACCCGGTTCGGCTGGCAGACACGCTCGATACGCTGCCCGCCTCTCAGGCGCGAGCCCTCTATTCCGGTGCACACACGACGATGTCCTGCAACGTGATCCACGGTGGCCAGAAGACGAACGTCATTCCCGACAGGGTCCAACTCGACGTGGACATCCGCACGATGCCAGGCGTCACGGGCGAGGACGTTGATCGACTGCTCGTCGAAGTCCTGGGCGACCTGGCCCCCGACGTTCAGATCGAGCGGCTGCAGGAGCGCAGCGCCTCCTCGTCGCCAACGGACGGCCCGCTGTGGGAGGCACTGGGCACGCGCATACGCCAGCGGTTCCCGCAGAGCATGCTCTCACCCGGGCTAAATGTCGGCGGCACCGACGCGCCGTTCTTTCGCGACAGGGGAGTCGTGGCGTACGGCGCCGGACTGTTTAGTCCCAGCGTCGATGTTCGTGCGATCGGGTCGCGTTTTCACGGCAACGACGAACGGATCGACATCGAGTCGCTCGAGCTACAGACACAGCTCTGGCACGACGTCGCGAACGACCTTTTGATCTGATGGTGCCGGCGAGCGCCGCCATGCGGCCCATGGCTGCGGAAATCGGGCGAAGCCGGAGATCCGACCCGGCGACTTGCTCCGAACGGCGCTGCGATTCCCCGACCGCCGACGAAGCGAAGCGGCGGGATCCACGTATCCCACTTTGACGCCGTACCACGCAAGTGGGGTATGCCCCCGAGGTTCCGTTTGGCTGCACCCGGTCTTGAACGTGAAGAGGTAGCCGCAGCCTGACACACGGTGAGACCGGCATAGGGTGGGGTCGACGCGAGATTCACGACGCAGGGACGGCGGTAGAACATGGACAACGGCACCCGCGACGAGCTGCACAGTCGCCTGGCCGAGGCGGTCGGATCCCTAACGATCGCCCACCCGACGCGGGTCGCCATCGACGGACCGCCTGCCGCCGGTAAGACCACGCTGGGCGACGAGCTCGCCGTCGTCCTGCGATCGCAGGGACGCGAAGTAATCCGCGTGTCGATCGAGAGCTTCCTTCTCCCCCGGGCACAGCGCTATCGGCGCGGCGAATACTCTGCCGAAGGCTGCTATCACGACAGCTTCGACTTGGACGCGCTGCACCGGGTCCTGCTCGATCCGCTGGGCCCGGGCGGAGACCGAAGGTTCCGGCATGCGGTCTACGACCGCCCGACGGAGAACGCACTGTCCCTGCCGGTCATGACGGCACCCGCCGATGCCGTGCTCCTCTTCGACGGCGTCTTCCTCCTGCGCCCGGAACTGATTGACCGGTGGGACCTGCGCATCTTCGTGTCCGCCGCGTTCAGAAGACACTGGATCGCGCCCGGACCCGAGACTTGGCGCTGTTCGGATCCGCCACCGAAGTCGAGCGACGGCACCGCGAGCGCTACAGACCCTCCCAACAGCTCTACTTCCGCACAGTCCGCCCGACTGATCACGCCGACATCATCGTGCACAACGACTATCCACAGCAGCCGGCATGGGAGTCCCGAATACTCTGATCAGATACTCAGGGTTCGACGATTTCTCATCTACTGAATCCAGCGTGACGGTGCCAGTAACTGGTTTGAGGGCCGGGACATCGAAGTAAAACGGACCGCCCCAATCGTGCCGGTCAGCCACGTCCCCGACACGGCATGGCGCCATTGGGCTTCGGCCTGACTCGACATCCATGCTCGCCAAGACGCGGTCTCACGTTGGATTCAGAGGAGAAGGGCGGCAGTGACAATCATGGTAGACACCCGGCATCGACTGTCGACGGTTTCATCGACGGGTGATCAAAGTTGCCTTAGCAGCAGTACGCAAGTGATCCCGCGCCACCCCGTGAGCACGCTGGCCCTTTGAGGCTCGGGGCTCGGGCGGGCGGTTTTAGCTGCCGTGGGCTGCCCTCCCCCAGCCGTGGCAGCCGCACTGATCGATTTCCAGGTCCCATGCCAGCCCCGGCTGCGGCGGGCGAGATCCGGGTACACCCCACCCGAGCCAACCAGCTGACGGCGAAGCGCCGTGGACCCGTTCGGGTTCAGGTGGTGATCGCGGTCCGATCGTCCACGTCCAGCCCAAGCTCCTCGAGTTCACGTTCGGCCCAGAACAGCCGGCCGGTGTATTCCATGGGATCGGCGCACGAGGCGAAATAGGCCAGCATGCGGGCGGGGACATCCATCGGCACGGCCACGCTGTCATCGAGGCCAGCCTCCTTGACGCGGATGGCGACGAGCTCGGTGGCCACCAGGCCCGGATGCAGGCCGATCACAGCGATGCGCTTCCGGCGAGCTCGGGAGCGAGGACATTGCCGAGCCGGTCGAGCGCTCGCTTGCTGGAGTAGTAGCCGGGCACGGCGAGGCTGAACTCACCGATGCTTTCGAGCTTGGGGAGCTCTTCCGGCTGACGGAATACCTCGCCGCTGCCGGTGCTG
>CAVZZJ010000001.1:0-420764 GCA_963779735.1 uncultured Acidimicrobiaceae bacterium | reverse complement strand
TTAGCAGTGAATCCGATTCGGCCGCTCTCGCACCTCTCCAGGCACATCTGATCTTCATCAGGTGGCTCATCATACGGCCCACAGGGGGTCCCATGACTCGTCATGGCCGGTCCGGGTCGTTCGCGGCACGTTCATGTCGTCGTCGCGGCCTCGCCATCTTGGCCCGATACGGTGCGGCACCGTGGAGAGTCTTCGATGACCGGGTCCCATCGAGCGATGCGATTCGGCTCACTGCTGGCGGTGACGCTGTGTGTGGGTGCCACCGCCGTCTCGAGCCCGGCGGCCGCTGCCGCCAAGGAAGCCTCGCCGAACCAGGTGCTCGTGGCGGCGGCGGCCGCGGCGGCGCGGGCAGGATCCGTGCGCGTCGCCGCCCAGTTCGTGTCCCAGGGGGAAGTGGGCAACGTCGTCGTCGACTCGGCGGCCAACGCTGGCCAAGAAGCCCTCGAGATAGGCAAACAGCTTGTCTCCATCGTGCTCGTGGACGGCGCGGTGTACATCTCGGGCAACAGCCAGGGACTCATCTCCTACTTCGGCCTCCCCAGCTCGGCCGCAAAGACGCTCTCGGGCCGATGGATCTCCTTCAACTCGAGCGACACGGGTTACCAGACGCTCGTCGCAGACGTGACCCTCTCATCGGTCCTCAAGGGCGCGACCCCTACGGGAACTCTGGTGAGGGGAAGAAGTACCGTCCTGTCCGGAACGCCCGTTGTCTCCATAGCGGGGAAGGGCCCCGCCGGCGAAGCCAAGATGGTCCTCTTCCTGGCGCAAAAAGGGAGCGGACTTCCGGTGGAGGCGGCGATCACCAACGGGACGGGGAAGCACACCGCGGGCGAGATCATCAAGTTCTCGCGGTGGGGCGAGAGGGTCGCCCCGGACGTGCCGACGGGCGCCATCCCGGTTTCCACCCTCAGGTCGGAATCAGCGACTGCGGGCTGACCGGCGCCTCACGGCGCTCATTTTGCCGAGGCGGTGGGCCTCGTGAACCTCCCGGGGAGGACGACAGGTCGAGATTGAGGGCGACAGTACCGGGAATTGTGCCCTGATTGGGGCCTCATTGGGCATCACGACCTACGGTATTTCCATGACTGTCCGAGACCGGATCGACCAGCTGATCTCCCAGCCCGCCGTCGGCGATCTCGGCTACCCCGCTGACCAGAGGACGGTCGCCGCCGTGGTCCTCGGACTCAAACTCCTCGCCGATTCGATCGACGCCCTGCAGGCTCGCCTCGATGCCCTCGGCGATCCGGCCGACACCGTCGGTACCTCCGCCGACGTCACCGCAGAGGTCCGGGACCTCTCGGCGCATTTAGAGGAGCTCACGGCGCACGTCAGGAAGCTCGCCAAGACGATCAAGAACCTCACCCAATAGGAGTAGGTGAGCGCCGGTCATGCCATGACCTCGCTCGACACGAGTGCACCGGGCGCCCGCGCAACGCCGACGGCAACCGGGTTCCACTCGTCTCCAACCGTCGAAATGGAGCGCGAGCGGAACAGGATGCGATCGCACAACACGAATTGGACAATCCATAGAGACCCGTACGCAGCGATGTTCGCCATCTCCACTGCCGCCGTGTGGACGAGCCGGGTCGAGTTGATCGTCGCACCCGACGCCAGGCGTACGGCGATCGTCGAGATGACCAGACCGGCGAATGAGAGCAAGAAGTAGGGCAATGCCTGTCGGAGAATGGAGCGGGGCCCGTCCTGCGCCCACACCCATCTTCGGTTGAGCTCGAACGATGGGACGGTGGCAATCCCAACAGCAACGACGTTCGACCACGTCGCCGGCCAGCGGAGGACGCCGACAAACAGGCCGAGAAGGCTCAGGCCTATCACGGTGGAAACAACCGAGACCGAACCGTAGCGAAAGAGACGGCGAAACGTGGTCCCGCGGGGGGGCGGAGGGAGGGAGATGGCATCGGGGGCCACCGTATCCGTCTCGCCCCAACGCCCTCCCGCTGTGTTCCGACTCACTGCCGTTGGCGCCGTCAAGTGGATTTCGCGCACTCCATCGTGGGTGGGGGGCGGTTCGTCGTAGAACTCGACCCCTCGGTCGCGCACCATTCGCGTGGGCTCGCCGCAGGTGATGAACCTCTCCTCGTGCATGCCGTGCGGATCCAACTGCCAAGTCTGATGGTGCTCCTCAGCCCGGATCGACGGGTGAATGGCGGACCGGTGTGGCGCGACGGGTGGCGCGTCATGCGACCAACCGTCGCCGTCGCGGACAAGGCGCGTCGGATTGCCGTCGAATGTGAAGTACCTCAGCTCGTGGACGCCGAATGGGTCCGGGTGCCAGCCTCTCCGAATGCCCGCCATCGTTCCGTTCGTACAACCTTCGCAAAAGGGTCTTGATCAGTCTGTTATGAAAGGTTCGACCGGGGGGTGACGTGGGGATGAAATCTCGGTGACTCAACCCGAATCGGGTCACTACAAGGCACCCACCGCGACGGTAGCGTGAACTGGGTGAATTTCACGGGAAAAAGTCCACCGCAGTGTGGACATCACCCAGAGGCTGTTGTTACCTGTGGGCATGAGATTGTCGGCCGGGGCGTCACGCGTCCTTGGACTGGCCGTGATCGTGGTTGCCGCAACCTTCACCTGGCCTCCCACCCTCGCCGGTGCGACCTTTCCCGGAACCGAGAACGGCAACGTAGCCTTCGTCGCCATCTGCGACGGCCAGGACATCGGGCAGGCGATCTACAGCCTTAATCCGAACGGGAGCACTCCCCCGACCTACAGCTGTCCGAGTGGAGCTGCGCCGAGTTCGACCCAATCGACGGCGGGGAGCATCGACTCCATGCCCTACTTCTCGGCCGATGGCTCCACTCTGTTTTTTGCCAGCGACCGCCTGGGTAACGACGCCATCTTCGAGGTTCACTACCCTGCGACCATTTCGGGAGCGCCCGGAAGCCAGTCCGACGGCGCGACTCAGCTGACCTTCCCAACGGCCGACGGCGAGAACTTCGACGACTACGCCCCTACCGTTTCGTCCAACGGAACGACACTGGCCTTCATCCGTTGCAACTCCGACGATGGCGACTGCCGGCTCTGCACGCAGTCGCCCGTTCTGGGCGGCACACCCACGGCAGTCGCCACCTCGGTATCGCTCACATCCCCCGACGCGGTGAGCGGAGCGGCCGACCGGCCTGAGATCGACCCGGCCGACCCGACCCAGGTCGTCTACGTGGGAGACGACCAGCACATCTACCTCGTCAGCCTGACCGGCGCCTTCGCCGAACGGGATCTCTCCAACGAGTCAGGCGTAGGAGGTTCCGCCGACGAGTACCCCGACTGGAACCCCGACGGGACCCGCATCATCTTCGATTCGAACCGCGCGGGCGGCCACAAGATCTACGTCCTCAATCCGACCACCACGCCGGCTACGGCGACGGCACTGTGGGGTTCATCGGATCCCGGCACTGAGATAGAGCCGATGTTCTCGCCGACTTCGCCCACCAGCCCCGAGTACATCTGGACCAAGGTAGGGGTCGGGAGCAACATCGTCCTCAACATGGGCAGCTCGGTGAGCAGCGCAGTTCAGGTGAGCTTGACCGCCAACAAGACCAACAACAGCCAGGCCGCCTGGCAGCCGATCCCTCTTGGGGACCAAGCCCCCGAGGTACCGGTTGCAGCCCTCCTGCCCGCGGCAGGAGGCGTCCTGCTCGTCGCCGCCACGCTCCTTGACCGCCGGCGCAAGCAACGACAGATGTCGAGCGGTGACAGTCAATGACCCCTATCCCGTTCTTCATCGCCCAGAGAACAGGTAATCACTTGACCATGGAGGGACGGACTTGGCGACGCATCGACGACTTCGTGACGCCCGCTCCCCTACTTCACGTGCAAGTTGATACCGACGAGGAGGAGTGGCCAGAGGACCACGGCGAGGACCGCCGATACGACGGGCTTGAGCGCGGTCAAGTGCGCAATGTACGTATGGGAGCTGGCGACGATCAGTCCGATGACGAAGTAGCCGAGGCACATCGTCGCACCGAAGAAGCCGCGCATCGCTCAGCTCTTTGCGACCACAATGTGGTCACACGGGTTCATCATGGGCACAACGGTACCGAACGGCGGGGAAAGAGTGGTGGCTTTCCATTTTCCCCTAGGTTTTGTCGCGGGCCGTTCATATGGATAGTGCACGCTTGATGGCACGGAATAGTCCACGGGTCAGTCATGGAGCGTGCGCTGGTGGGTTGCGTCGATCAAGCATCTGGGGTGGGATGACCCTTCGCCGTTTTGGCCTTCTCCTGGCGGTGATCGGTGCAGCTGCCCTGGTGGGCGGGTGCAGCGCCGCGCGGGTTTCGCTCCCGGTGCCCCCGTCCCACCATGACCGTGCGGTCGCCGTCGCGAACCCGGCTGCCGCGCCCGCCGAGCCCGGTACCGCTGCGCCGGCCGCCGCGCCCGCGGCGTTCGACGTCAACGTCACAACCGTTGTGGCGACCACCCACGGCGCCGTTCCCGGGTCGCCGGAACCAGGTGCACCCCAGAACACCCTCATCCCGGCCACCTGGTACGGCTATCCCTCCATCCTTCCGGTCATCGGTACCGCCCCAGGTTGGGTGGAGGTGCGTCTGGCGCAACGCCCCAATGGCTCGACCACCTGGGTGCCGCTGAGCGACGTGAGCCTGTCCGTTACCCCCTACCAGCTGGTCCTCGACCTGGCCACCGAGCATTTGATGGTGTACGAGAACGGCAACCAGGTCCTGGACTTCCCGGCTGGAGTAGGAGCGCCCGACGACCCCACCGTGACCGGCGACTACTTCGTCACCATGCGCGTCCCGGCGCCGGACCCCGGTTACGGTCCCTTCGTGCTGGTCACGTCGGCCCACTCCGACGCCATTTCGGACTGGGACGGTTCGGGTGACGCCATCATCGCCATTCACGGTCCGATCACCTCCTACGACGATGCACTCATCGGCACGACCGGAGCGGCGATCTCCCACGGCTGCATCCGGCTGCACGATGCCGACCTGGCCCAGCTCGACATGATTCCCGCCGGCACGCCGCTCAACATCATTCCCTGAGCGGGCTCGCTCAGCCGCTGGGCGAAGGACTGCGACCGGTCACTTGGCGAGAGCCTTGCCCAGCGCGTGGACCCTGGATCGGACCGAAGGAGGCACCAAGCTCTGCTCGGACGGGCAGAGGACCACGAGCGCCACCGCGTCCATCGTGTTGTACGTCGTCACGTTCGAGGGAAGGTGCGTCTGCGCCTCCACGCTTCTCGCCCCGATGGCGACCGAGAGTATGGCGTTGTCAATCCCCCCGCCCCGGTGCAAAAAGGCACAGAAGGCACTCCCATCGGTCAGCATGGCCCGGAGCGCCACGTTGCCCTCCTGCTGAATGTACGTGGCCAGCGCCGGATCGGCCTTGGCCACGTCGGCGAGGTACCGCGTGTCTTGCACGGGTGAGGTTCTCGGCCCGGAGAGCCTGTCGTGCGCCGACTTCGCCGGTCTCGTCGCAGCCGATCCCACTCCTCCACCGAAGACGCCTCCGGCCGACGTGACGACGAGCAGGCCGACGATGAGAACGGTCCTGCGGATTCCGCCGGTCATCACGCTCAGTCGTTCTCGACCTGGTAGTCCCACTTGGCGACGATATGGTCGCCGTCGGGAGCCCAGCGCAGCAGCCCCTCGCCGACCGGCATCACGGAGCGGATCTGGAAGGTGAGGTCGTGACCGGTCGTCACGACCGAGGGTGGCGTCCGCTCCCCCGGGACCAGGTAGGGCTTGAACACCGTCTGGCTGTGGTCGATGGAGTCGAAGTCGGCCACGGAGATCGGCACCCGGCCCACGACGTGCGAGAGGGAGATCGTCCAGGTGCAGGTCGTGAAGCTCGCCTGGTGGGGAAGGCCCTCACCCGGGACCACCGGCCCATTCATCACGGCGAGGGCCGAGAAGGTCGCCGTCCGCACCTCGACGAAGTCGCCCTCGACGGTCAGTGCGGGATCGGCGTACGTGCCCACCAACGTCCTGTCGACCGGGTGGTCGAGTTGCTGCTTGGGGAGCCACGACTGCGGGTCAGCCATGTTCAGCTGCCGTGGGGCGGTGAGTTCGTAGAGGCCATACCCGAGCGCGGCGAACAGCACAGCGAAGATCCCGACGATCAGGATCGTGCGGAAACGAGACGAGCCGGGCCTTTCGGCCCAGCCCGTCGACGTGCTCTGCGAATGAGCGATGGAAGACATCAGTGCGCTAGCGCACGCCTGCGTCGGCGGATCACGAGCAATCCGCCCATCAACACGATTCCCGCCAGAGCCGGTAGAGCAATCACCATCGGGGATTCCGGCAGGGCGTTCGGGGGTTGGATCTGTTGGAACCCGTTTCCGCTGGGCGAGCTGAACACATCCGCACCGAATGCGTCGAGGTTCGCCTGCGCCGCATACCCGAGATGGCCCTCGCCGTCGAGCCCGCCACAGACCGTGCCGGCCGGAAGGGTGATGTCCGTCGGTGTGTTGTAGCAGCTCGAGACGTCGAACAGGTCCTCCATGGTGCGGAGCCAGCTGTAGTGGTTGTAGTCGGTGGTCGAGGTCGTGCCCGGTGTGATGTACGGGCTGATCAGCACGCTCCCGGTGTCACCGCCACCCGGCGTCGGGTCGAGGGCGTCGTAGAGCGGGTCGACCGTCTGACCGCTTCCACAGGTGCTCGGCAGGGACCCGGTGGCCGGGTCGCACTCGGCGCTCAGCGTGACGCTGGTGACCGCACCCGGAGGATTGATCGGATTCCCGGCGTCGTCGACCAACTGGAACTGACCGGCGACCGTCGCCCCGCCGCTACTGGTCGGGAAGAGCGGCCCGGTGTCGCTCACCGCTCCCACGAACAGCCCGTTGGGGAAGTCCGACGTGTAGGTGCTGGACCCCAAGGCGATCGCCGAACCGCCGACCGTGATGGAGGTGACCTCCCGGCCCGTGTCGTCACCGATGACGGAGGGGTCGGTGATCTCCGACGAAGTCGAGCTCCCCGTCGCAGAGGAGTCGGTACGGGCCGCGGGGCTGGTGCCCGAACCGCCCCGGGCGATGTTGGGGACGCAGTTTGCCGGCACCAATGTCGGTGTCGTCTGCGTGCAGGCCGGCGGCCGGTCGATGAACGAGTTGTTGCCCGGACCTGGGTCGAGCTGGTCGCCGTTAGCGTCGGTCGCCAAGGTCGAGTTGGGGCCATAGGGCTCAACCGTGACGTTCGTGCCGCCGATGTTCTCTCCGGCGGCGTCGGCCGAGATGCCGTAGGCACCATAGATCGAGTCCGCGTTAGGTGCGGTGGTCCCGGGCGAACCGAAGGTGGGGGCATCAGCAGGCGGTGAGGTCTGCGGCGAGGTCGTACCCTGGCCGTCCGGCCCCGAGGTCAGCACGTTGTTGAAGCTGTTGCCCGAGTAGGTGAACGACGGCTCGCCCTCGTCAAAGGTGATGTCGATCAGGCCATGCGCGTAGGCGCCCGAATCCTCAATGAGCGGGATGTAGTAGGCCAGGAAGAGGTCTGACGCGTAGAGCCCTCCGGTGTAGTTCCTCGGCGTTGTCGCCTCGGGGTCGAAGGCGGGGAGGCCGGGAGGATCGTAGATCGGGTCGTTGAGGTTCACGGTTCCGTTGGCGTTGAGGCCGAATGCTCCGGAGAGGTTGTTGCCCTTGCACGACGTGTCGTGCGCATCGCTGCAGTTGTCCGGCGTGATCCAGCTGAACTGGGGGACCGTGTTGTTCTGCAGGTCATGGACGAGGCCGTCGGTGGGGCTGTCGAGGTTGGCGATGTGGTTGGCATCACAGTTGGTGCCACCGCCGGCCGCCGCGTCAGGCTCGGTCAAGGCCGACCCGGTCGCGCCGGTGGTCGGGTTGTAGCTGCCGATCAGCGATTCGAACCAGGGGAAGGGGAAGTGCTTGGCGACGTACTGATCGGAGTACTGCGGGTTGTTGGTGGTTCCGGTGCCCGCGACGAGCGAGGCCGAGGTGAAGGAGGACACGTCCGAGGGAAGCGGATGTGCCGTGGTGGCCGTCAGGTAGGTCGGGTTGGTGACCGGGTTCTCCGTCGACGAGCCCGGAGCACCACAGGGGCCGTCGTCACGACCGGGAACGCTGTCGCTCACGAACGACGTCGAGCCGATCGGCTGGGCACCGCCAAGGTCCTGCGCGTAACCCTTCCAGCTCACTCCCGCCAGGTTGAACTGGTCGAACAACGTCGCCACCTCGGACGGGTAGGTGCAGCCGTTGGTGGTGGTCGTACCCGCCGCGCCGAGAGGCGCATTCGCTCCCAACGATGAGAGGACCTGGCCGAAGTTCCAGTTGGGGCTGGCGCCACCGACGGTCCCGGTGCCCCCGTCGGCAATGTCCTGGGCGCTCGTGATGATCGTAGAGTTCGACCCGAACGGGATGTTTGCGGTGCTGCAGTCCTCCTGGGTGTCCTCTTCGGGTGCCTGTCCGGAAGCCAGCGAGATGTAGTTGTCCATGCTCGAGTGGCCGGTGCCGTAGTAGTTCTTGAGGAGGACGCCCTCGGACGGCAGCGTCTGCCAGAGATACGAGTTGTTGTTCAGGCCCGTGAAGGTCTCGTCGTAGGACTTGTTCTCCAAGATGATCAGCCAGACGTGCTGGATCGATCCGGCCGGGAGACCACCCAGGCTGTCGGGGCCGGAAGGTGAACCCGCCGATGCGAACCCGACCGGCAAAGCGATGGACATCGCCGCGGCGCACGCGATGCTTGCGCCGGTCAGTACCTTCCGCCAGGGACTCAACTTGCACAGTTTCTTCATAAGAACGTCTTAACAAGTGGACCGTGACGACGGTGACAACGCAAAATGATTTCTTCGCAGCACGCGTGAGGAGATCGCGAGTTCGCGTGACAGAAGCGAAACGCCGGTTCCTACGCAGCTTTCCAGAGCCTGCGACCCCCATTTTGACTAGCGGCTGGCAGCCGCGCGACGGAAGTGTGTTTTTGCGTGAACTCCACGGGAACAGAGCGGAAGAAATCTTTACTTCACTGGAAGCCTGCGGTTATGTGATGACATGAAGACCTCCCTACCTCGCGTGATGGGGCTGGCCGGACTGCTGGTGGCAACCGCCGGAATCTGGTTCGCCGCCCCGGCTGGAGCGACGTTCACCGGCGCCACCAACGGCAATGTTGCCTTTGCCTCCATCTGCAATTCGACCATCGGGCAGGCGATCTACAGCCTCAACCCCAATGGGAGCCCCCCGCCCACCTACACGTGTCCCGGAGGGACAGCTCCCAACTACACGCAGTCGACCGCGGGCAGCATCGACTCAATGCCCTACTTCTCGTCCCAGGGGACGACTCTCTACTTCTCGAGCGACCGCCCCAGCAGCGCGAACAACCCCGGAGCGAACGGCAACTTCGCCGTCTATCAGGTGTCCTACCCGCCCTCGGTGACCGGGTCGCAGGGCAGCCAGAGTGACGGCGCAGTGCAGATCACGTTTCCGGCAGCGAACGGTGGCACAAGCAACGACTATGCGCCGACCGTGGACCAGAACGGCAACGAGCTGGCCTTCATCCGATGTGACTCGGGCACCACAACGTGCGCGCTGTACGTGCAATCTCCCATCGTGGGCGGCACGCCGTCGCTCGTGACGACGGCCGTCGCTCCCCTTCAACCCAACTCGGTGAGCGGAGAGGCGAGTCGGCCGGAGATCGACCCTGCCGACCCGTCTCAGATCCTTTACGTCGGCACCGATAACCATATCCACCTGGTGAGCCTGACCAGCGCCTTCACCGAACGTGATCTCTCCAACCAGTCGGGCATCGCCAGCGGCCAGATCGACGAGTACCCGGATTGGAACGCGGCAGGGACGAGGATCATCTTCGACCGGTCCCACGACGTCTACGTCCTCAACCCGACCGCCGCCCCGGCCACCGCCTGTGAACTGTGGGGGGCCACCGATCCGGGAACCGAGATTGAGCCGCTCTTCGCCCCAACCGACACCGCCGTATCCTCGGCCACCACCTGCAACCCTTCGGGCAACAGCTATGTGTGGACCAAGCTGGGTGGGGGAAGCAACATCATCCTCGACATGGGCCACAGCGTCTCCAGTCCCGCCGTTCTCGTCAGCCTGACCGGCAACAGGACCAACAACAGCCAGCCCGCCTGGCAACCCATCCCCCTTGCCTCGCAGACTCCCGAAGCCCCGATCGCAGCGCTTCTGCCCCTGGTAGGAGCGGTCGTCGTAGCAAGCGCCGTCCTGCTCGAGCAGCGTCGGCGGCGAAAGCGCCCAACCGCCGCCCGCTGATCGCCATCCGCCCGGAGGGAAGGCGGCCGCCGGTGGCCGGGCCCGGTGATCCCCGGTCGGGGTCGCGTGACCGGACAACTACCGGACAACTAATTAGATGGAGGCCGGGAGAAACCTCGTCAGGGTGCCGAAGAGTAGATAGAGCCCCGCTCCCCAGACGGGAACCAGAATCATCCACCTTCCGCTCCGGCCGAACCACGCGGTAAACCACCGATTGCTGAGACCGAGCAAGAGCAGGGCTCCCGCAGCAAGAACGACGGCGGGCAACGACGACCAGTCCCAACTGGCGGTTGCCGGATCGACGATGTGATACGCGATCGGCTTGGCTCGAGTCGGCTTTGGCGCGTTGGGCTGCTTCAATGTTCCCACCACGATGAGTCGCTGTGACGCTGAGAATTCTGGGTTGCAGGTGGTGAGGGTAATCCGGTTGTCACCGAAATCGTTGAGCACCGCGACGTCGTTCGGGGGGACGGCGGCGGGTGACTGTGACACCACGTACGTCAAGCGCTCGCCCGTCAGCGTGGTCAGAAGGATCTGATTTCCGACCGTCAGCTGGCCGATCCGGTTGAAGGGGGCGCCGTTCGTGGTGCGGTGACCGGCGATCGCCACATTTCCCGCCTGACCCGGCATGGCCGAACCTATGTAGTGGCCCGGACCCTTGGCCAGATCGGCCTCGGCGGTTCCGGACACCACGTATTCGTCGAGACCGATGGCGGGAACCTGAAGACGAGCCACCAGGGAGCCCTCGGCGGGTGAGGCCACGGCCTGGGTAGCCGGGATCAGTGACGGGCCCGATGCCTCGGCGGGCGCTGCATGGTGTTCGCGCACGGAGGCCTCGAACGCGCTCTGAAGCTGATCCTGGGCATGGTGTTGTGAGATCGAAGTTCCCCAGAGCTGCCATGCCACGAAGAGAAGGAGGATGGCACCGAAATTGCGGACCCACGTGAAGAGGGTGAATCGTGCCGACAGCGCGGTGGCAGTCTGCCCTGCCGGAATCTCGATCGGCTGACTCTCGGGGGGAGCGACATGAAGCCTGTAGTCGGCGGTTCCGTCGAAGGTGGCAGACGCGACAGGGACCGCGGCTTCAACCGGGACCCGGTGGTCGAGCCTGCGCGACACCGTTGGACCCTCACCCCATCCCTCGGTCGATGGGTCATTCGACACCACGACCGCTGGAGGCATTGGCCCGGCGGTGTCGAGCGGGCCAAGCAGCTCGTCTACTCCTCGGGACTGTCGGCGGGCGGCCAGGAAGCCGGCAAGGACGACACTCCCGGTGGCCTGCTCCAGAGAGCGCGCACCGTCACCCGCCCTTTGTATGGCGTCCCATTCGACGCCGGGCACGTCTGACCGCTGCCCGTCCCTGGCGGCAATCGCCCGTCCACGGGCCACCAGTTGTTCGACGAACTCACGACAGAGCTCCGGCACTTTCCACCGAGGGGCGGTGGGACCACGAGGGTCCGCCCTCGTCGTCCCCCTCCCCGTGATCACCGACATGTGGTTCCCTCAGGCGAGGGAGCCCTTGGAAAGCGCCTTGCTACCCCGGCTTGCTTGGGCACGGATCAGCTCCCTGGCGTACGCCACCAGAAAGTCACGGTTCTTGAGCAGAACCGCTTGCTGGGGGTTGTTGCTACCCTGAGTGCCCGCAATGGTCTTGATCCCGGACTGCTGACCTTCCGTAGCTGGCGCGATGAGTCCGTGCTGGTTCTGTACGTACAGGACGACACGCTCATAGACAGTAGTGGTGCCGCGCTCCACGGGAAGAATCCAGTACACGATCGACCAACTCCCGTACTGCTGCGACGTAAATGCGAGGGTCTGGCCGGTGATGCCCCCTCCAAGGGCGACCTGAGCCACATTGGCCAGCGAATAGCCGTGGAATTCGTAGCACTGCTCGACCCCGTAGGCAGAAAAGGATGCGAGATTGGGAGTGTCGATGACGTCGGCGACCAGGGAGGTCCGCGCATGTAGATCGCCCCCCGTCCCGGGCGAGAGCAGATAGCGATCCCAGATCGAACCGTCACCGAACAGAGGCTCGGCCCAGTCGTAGGTGGCCTCGAATCTACTGGTCCAGCCGACCGGGGTCACCGGGCCGTCGATGTAAGAGACGAGCTTGGTCTCCCCCGCCACGTTGGCCACCAGGTTGTAGGACTGAAGCCCGACATCACTGAAACCGAGGAGTATTCCGAACGCGAGCACTACCGAGATGGCAAGGTACACCTTCGGGACTGCCGTGACGTTGCCCGGCTTGCCCCCGGGAGCACGGGTGGCCGTCTCCACCGTTGGCGCGGGAGCGGTCCAGCCGGGACCGACGTCGAGACGCAGCCCCAGCGGCTTAATGCACAAGATCATGATCGCCACACCGAGGCTGAAGGTGACCAGCCCGATGAACGGATGGAGGACGCCGATGGCGAAGTGCTCCCCGTACTTCTGCCCGGCCCAGAAGATGAGGGTGATACGCCCAAGATTGATGGTCCAGAGCAAGATCATCCCGCCGACCAGCCAGAGGACTTTGCGGACGAGCGGTCCGCGCACCGTGAAGAGAAAGGCGGTGCCGACCAGCAGGAAGCCCACCACGCTGCTGACCCCCGAACAGGCGGAGACCACGCTGAGACTGAATGCGCTGCCGTCGTGCGGGACCGAGAACACTCCGTTGCTCAGGCTTCCCTCCAGCACGGCCAAATGAGTGACATTGACGATCCAGTCCATGGCATACAAGGTGGCCGTCGTGAATGCGTTCAGAACGCCAAGCAGCACCGTGGACCACGGCCACGTCCAGGCCAGGAACAGAAAGACGACGGCCCATTTCTGTCGCCACAACACCCGCACCCCGAAGATAACGGCAACTGCGCCGGCTACGAAGAACGGCAGTGTGAAGAGGTCCATCCTCCACACCCAGAACATGGCGGACCATTTGGCCGGGAGGAGGCGATTGATGAGGAGCGCGACGACCATCAGCGGTATCCCGATGATGTAGTCGGTCTGGCGGTCGTGGATAGCCGGTTCCGGGCGCCTCGGCTGGCTGTAGACGACCGCCAGCATGAGCGAAATGACCGGCACGAGGCTCACATAGGCCAAGGGGGTGTTGAGATCTGCCAGCTGCAACAGCGTGATGAGCGAGTAGCTGTAGGCGATGATCACGACGGCGAACAGGGCCGCCAACTTGACGGTGGTACGAGTCCTGGGGAGTGCATGGACCCAAACAGACTGCGCCTGAACCTGCAACTTCCGCAGTCCCGAAAGGAGCTGCCTCGGTTGGTTCGAGACGGTGACGATCACCTGGCTCATCAGCCGAAGACCCCGTGGACGTAGTCGGCGGTGCGCGGGTCGATCGGGTCGTTGAACACTTCCTGGGTCGGTCCGGCCTCGACGATGTGGCCGGGCTGACCCTCCGCGTCGACCAGGAAGAGCGCACAGTTGTGGGAGACCCGCTGTGCCTGCTGCATGTTGTGCGTCACGATGACGATCGTGATCTCCTGGCTGAGCTCCTTGATCGTCCCTTCGATCACGCTGGTTGATATCGGGTCGAGGGCAGAACATGGTTCGTCCATGAGAAGGACCCGCGGTCGAACCGCTAGTGAACGGGCGATGCAGAGTCGTTGCAACTGGCCACCGGAGAGCGCAGCACCGGACTCGTTCAGCCGGTTACGGGTCTCCCGCCAGAGGCCTGCCCGTTCCAGACACTCACGCACGAGCGCGTCAGGGTTGGAAACCTTTGTCCCGGACAGGCGCAGGCCCGAGAGAACATTCTGCCGCGATCGTCATGGATGGAAAGGGATTCGCCCTCTGAAAGACCATGCCGATGCGGAGTCGGGTCTGCGTCACGGGCAATGTCTGCCCGTAAATATCTACCCCGTCGAGCCTTACCGACCCGGACAGAGCGGCCTTAGGAATGAGCTCATGCATTCGGTTGAGGATCCTCAAGAACGTGGACTTGCCGCACCCCGACGGGCCGATCAGGGCCGTCACCTTTCTCGGCTCCATGACCAGACTCACCCGCTCAAGAACTTTGTTGTCCCCGAACCACGCGCTGACGTCTGTGGCTTCCAGCAACGCCGGCATCGTCGGATCCACCGCATGGGGCGGGTTCGCAGGGATCCACTGCTCGGTCGCCGTCATGGAAGGACCATCGGGGATCTCATATCCAACCCTGCACTGCGGCCGCTGTCGTCTGTCTCGTCACTGCCAGGTGAATTTTGGCAGGTCAGGAAGACAAGCTCAAGCCAAAATGCCTGGTGACACCCAGAAAACATCTTCAGGTAAAGAAGGGGACGCATGTTGATCACCGAAGGGTCACCCGGATTGAGCTTCCGGGCGGCAGCGGCCGAGGGTGTGTCGCACTGCCGCGTAAACTCCCAGGCCAAAGCGCTGTACGCTGCCCGCATGTCCGATTCACCCCTGGACGTCTGGCTCAGGGAAGTCGCGAACGTCCTGTGTGAGCTCAGCGCGAGCGAGAAGCGGCTGCTTCCCGAGCTTCGCCGACTGCGCCGTGAACTGCTGCCCGGCAACTCCGGCATGACGGTACCAGCGCCCCTCGGTGAGGCTTTTCCGCTTCCCGTGGGACCTTCACGTGCTTCATCGTCCATGGTCGGATCCCGCCAGGCCGACGAGGCGCGCCCCGCCCACGCGCCACCAACGCCGAAGTGGACAACCACGTCGGAGCCGGCCCCCCAGCCGCGGGCGAACTCGGCGCCAACGTCCAATGAGAACCGTGTACGGTCGCCCGCGACCGCCCGCAGTTACGACTACTTCGCCGAGCTCGATGAAAAGCTGGCGGTCCTGCAGCGAAGGAGCTCCGGACCGACCCGTTGACCTGATGGGACTGCTCGTTGCCTCGGGGTCGGCCGGCTCGGTGCTAGGAGCCGGTCACCTTTATCGCCCAAACACAGGAGGCGGGTGCCTGCACGACCAGGGTCTGCTTTCCGATGGTCGACTCGGTACTGACTGCTTGGCCGGATGCCCCGGTCTCGCTGATGGCAGGTGCCCCCGTCGGGGACGAACCGGCCGCGGCCACGGACACCTGGAAGGAAGGACCGGCGGTCGGTGCCGGAGTGCAGCGGAAGGCCCATCCGATGTTCCAGCCCGACGCCGTGACCGTGAAGGCCGGACTGGTCCAATTGCCTTGGGATTGGGTCGGTCCGAGAAGCAGCTGCGCCGGTGCCGCGGTCGTGGAAGTCGTCGAGGAGGTGCCCGTCACCGCACCAGAGGTGGTAGTGGAAGAGGATGCGCCTGTCGTGGTGGTTGACGAGGTGCCGGCGCCCGAGGCCGTCGAGCTCGTCGATGTCGATCCGCTGGACCCCGCCGGCGGCGGCGGCGTGTAGGCGCCCTTGTCCGAGGACGGGGAGGTCGATTGTGATGCGCCCACGGTGTAGTAGTCGACGGCCATCCCCAAAAGGGCGGCGACGATGACTGCGGTGACCATCTGCCAGGTCTTCCACGACCGTTTCTCTTTAATGCCCAACGCTCCGGGCGCCGGGACGCCCGGGTCGTCCGGTGGCCTCGCAGGGAGCGAGCTCACGCCCGGCACCACTCGACGGTGCGATGACCCAGGTGCCACATGGCTAAACCGTGGCAGCCAACTCGCAGTTCGTCAACCTCGAGCGGGGCCTTCGCCGCATCCCTGCTCACCGCGGCAAGGCGGCAAGGCGCTGGCGGCCAACGGATCCTAAGACCAAGAGGATGGCTCCCCCCGCCGCCATCCAGATGACGGCGCCAGGCGTTCCGGTCGAAGCCAGCACCCCGGGCGGGCCGGAGCTGGTCTCGGACACACCGACTCCTGAACCCGGGTCGGCCGATCCGGTCGATGGCGGAGCAGCGGTCGCTGAGGTCGCCGTCGCGGGGGTCGCCGTCGCGGGGGTCGTCGTTGCGGGGGTCGTCGTGGACGTGGTCGTCGGGAGGCCGCACTGCGCACTTGACGTGACACAGCCGACATGGAACGGCTGCGACCAGACGTGCGGCTGGGTGAAGTCGTTCTGGTCCTGGCCGATGTAGAGCACACATGCGCTGGTGGCGTTGCATACCGGGATTTGGTCCTTGGGCTCATCGAGGGCGGCGCTGGGCAGCACGTAGATCTCGTAGTCGGTCTTGTCCACCGTGCCCCCTTGTCCCACGTCAATGGTCCTCCCGGTGTCGATGGTCAGCCCATCGCACATCTCCGCGCTCGTGGGCAGGTCGTCGGTCTCGCCGTCGGCATCGGAGCACTCGAGGATCTTGACGGAATCTCCGGGTGTGAGCGTCGTGTTGACCGGCACCCGGACCTCAACGGTGGATTGATCGGTGATCGTCGGGATCGGACTCGTCGGCAGGGCCTTGCCTCCCCCACCGCCTGGCTCCAGTAGAACACCGATCTGGGGAGCGCTTGCGCTGGCGTGCGAGGGCAGCACCAGCAGCGCTGCGGCCGCGAGCAACAGTGCGAACCCGGCGGCCCGCGTCCATACGGACAAGCCCTTTCCCCCGGCTACTGTGCGCACCACGTTCTGATCTGGTCCTTTGCATCTGGTCCTTCGAAGGCTCACCCGTTGTCGGGGCCTACGAACGAACCACCTCTAGAGCCCGCACCCGAGCGTGACTGGTCACTTGGCGGTCCGGCGTCGGAGACGGCGGCGGCCATACGAAGCGCCCAAGATCAACGCTCCCCCAAGCGCGGCAAAAGGAACCACGTCGCTTGCCCCGGTAAACGCGAGCGAACCACTCGACCCGCCCGAATCGGATGCGCCTCCGTTCGAACCGCCCGACTCCGATGTCGTGACGCCTTTCGGTGTCGTGGTGGTGGTGGTCGTGGCGGACGTAGACGCCGTGGTCACCGTCAGGGATACGGTGTTCGTCGCGGTGATCCCCGGGATCCCATTTCCGTACACATAGGACGCGGTGATCTTGCCGTACGTTCCCTGAGACAGCGTTGCCGGCGTTGCGCAGTTCGTCGCCGGGAGGGTTATCGTGCACAACGGCGTCGTTCCCGAGGTAAACGAGACGGTTCCCGTGTCACCGCTCGAGAGCCCGACAACGGCCAGGGTCGCCGTTTCTCCAGGCGAGATCGTCGCCGACGATGCCGAACCATTGACTGTGATGGAGAACGATGCCGCCGAGTCGGCGACCTCGTTCGCCACCGCCAATCCTGCATTCGTCATCGCCGTGGTGACGGGAGCGGCCCCGAGCGACGACACATCGGCCTGGCCCTTCGAGCTCAGCACAAACCGGATGAAGGAGGCTAACGCGGCGGCCTTGGACCCCGGAAGCCCGGACGTGGGGACGACCAAGTAGCTCATGACCATCAGCGGGTAGGCCGCTGTGTCGGTCGACGAGTTCTGGAATGTGACGAGGTTGGTCGAGGGATCGAGGGTGGCGTCCTTGAGGGCCGCTGTTGCCGCGGCAACCGTCGGCGACACATAGGCGCCGGCGCTGTTCTGAACGGCGATGGTGGGTATGTTCTCCGGCGGTCCGATCCAGTCTGCGGCCAGCGGCGCGACCTCACCCAGCCCCCACTCTTGAGGGTCGGGCTGTGCCACCAGGGTGGTCACATCAATCGGGATCAACGATTGGGCGATCTCCTGGTCACCGCCGTGCACGCCCGAGTTCGTCGGCCACGTCTCCGTCGGAGCGTCGTTCGTCCCCTTCAGGCTCGAAATGAACGAAGCCCAGACTGCCGCGGCCGCGGGATTCGCATCGAACAGCGCGATCAGCGCCTCGGTGGAGGCCGCAGGCGAAGCCAGATACTCGGGGATCACCTCGGCACCCTGGGCGAAGGGGGCGATGGGGCCACAGGTGGTCGGCGTGGGGCAGCTGATCATTGACAGTTGCGATGAGTTCCAATAGCCGATGGACTGCGTAAACAGCCCGGCGAGTTGGGCAACCGTCACCTGAAGGTCCGGGCACAAGGTGGTGGGCAGGAGCGTCAGGTCGCGCTCGCACTCCACGATTGCCCCGATGGCGATGGGGCTGGCAGCAAAGGGCACGTACGCGAACGTCCTGCCATTCGCCGCGGCAGTCGCCGACTCTGCGGCTGTCAGGGGGAGCTCTGAAACGGCGAAGTCAGCGATTCCTTCGCTGGTCCCCTGGTTGCCCGCAGCAAAATCGGTGCGCGCCTGGTCCACGTCCGCATCGAAGTACGACAGCGCCAGCGGTGCAGCCGTAGAGGCGCCGTCGGTCTCCAGCTTGTCGACGATCGGCTGGGCAAGAGAGCCCCCTTCGGCTTGCAGTGTGTCGCTGGTCACATCCGCGCTCGACCGCTTCGGGCTCATGCCCACTGTGCTGATCGCAACTGTGATTGTAACGAGTAGCACGAGAAGGAGATGCGCCAATCGCCAGTGAGCGGGCCAGGTCACCGGATGCGGCCCCCCATTCGGGTGCGCAGCAAACGCCGTCGGCCCAACCAGCCCACGCTGACCAAGAACAGCCCGGCCGCGACGAGCGGAAGGGGGTTGACACCGGTGGACGCCAGCGGTGTCGAGGCGCCCGCCAAGCTCACGCCCGGGTCGACACCCGAGCTCGAGCTACCGGCCCCGCCCGAAGTACCCGTTGTACCGCCGGCCGCGTCGTTAATGCTCGCCCCCTTGGCGACGGTCGCCGTCTTCGTCGCAGTGGCCGCCGTCGCGGACTTGGTTGCGGTCGCCGTGGCGGTACCTGCGGCGGCGGTACCACTCGACGCGCCAGCGCCACCCGGCTGTGACGAGTTGTTCGGGTTGGTCGTGCCGCACGTAGGTGACGTGGCCCCCGCCTGTACCTCGGCCGGGGTGAAGTCGCCGCAGGCGTACGCCTCCTTCTCGTCGGCGGTCGGTGCCACCGCCCCGGGGACGTCGGCCGTAACGGTATTGACGCCGTACTGCTCCAAGGAGAGTCCGAGGGATGCGTAGCCGATCTCGGGTGCCTTCTGCTGCCCAAGGGTGAGCGCGTAGTTCACGAAGGCGCTCATGGTGGCGCCCTTGGCGGCACTCCAGCCTTTCGTCGGGGTCATGAGATAGCTGTAGGTCGACGGGTTGTAGACATGAGGACCGGTGCCGGCAAAATTGAGGACATGCACGCCATCTGGTTGCTGGGTGGCGTACGCGAGGGCCGATGCGACGTCAACCGCGCTCGGTTGCGTATAGACGCCGCTCGCGTTCTTGACCGAAGCCACGGGCGTGTTGTCCTCTATGGCGTACGCGGTCTCGACGGCGGTGATGTAACCGTTGTTGTCGGGGTCGGCCACGGTGGCGGCGGCGGCGGCCGAACCGCTCACCGGAATGGCCGTGGGGAACAGCGGCCAGTCCGAATGCGGCTGGGTGGCGGAGAGGTCACTCACCTGGCCCTGGAGGCTCCGGATGCTCGGATTGTTGACGAAGGCCGACCAGAGCGCAGGCTGCTCGTCGATGCAGTACTCCTGAAGGACGAAGTTGGTGCCGGCCAGATCCGACCGGGTCACGGGGTGGACGGCGGTGTGGGGGAGGCTCACCCCGGGGTTGTCGGCCTGAATGATGGGATCGTCCCAGTAAGCGACGGCTCCGGTCATTACCGCGCATGCCGAGTAGCTCGAAAGCTGGAGCGTGGTGCTCAGGCCGTTGATGTGGTACATGAACGCCAGGCCACCGGCAGTCACCGGAATGTAGTCGAAAGCAAAGGACGGGGACTTGCTGTCGTCCGGCTGGTAGGGAATGTCGCTGACGGCGAAGTCGACGGTCTGATTCGCAAAGTCGAACCGGCCGTCGCTCGAGCTCTGCGAGGTATAGGTGACCGGCAGGTTGTAGGGCGCCTGGTTGACATCGGACACCCATTGCTGAACTTCCGGATAGGCGAATGACGAACCGTCTCCGATAATCGGCGTAGCCGCCGCCGACGCGGGGGGCGCAACACCAACGAAGCCACCGGCGGCTATCACGGCTACGACAGCGGCCAAGACGCCCAGCATCGACATCCGTTTGATGGCTCGATCGCAAAGTAGCTTCATTCGGGAACAACCTCCTTGTGCCGCCTCCTGCGCCATCGGCCGGGCTTGCTCGACCCGATGATACGCGCCGCGGTGAACAGTGTTAAGACCAGCGTGACCAGGACGAATGCCCCCCCATAGCCCTCCCGCTTCAGGTTGGGAGCCGAGCTGGTTATGTTGCTGTAAATCTGCAACGGGAGATCCGCCTGGGGCCCGTGGAACGGGTTCCAGTTGTAGAACGGGCTCCCCAACGCGGTGAACAGTACCGGAGCGGTCTCGCCCACTCCGATCGCCACACCGAGGATGCAGGCGGTGATGAGCCCCGTCTTGGCCGTGGGGAGCACCACGCTCAGAGTGACCCGCCAACGTGGGGCTCCAAGAGCCAGTGCCGCCTCTCGGAGCGATCCCGGGACGACCCGGATGACCTCCTCCGCGGTTCGGATCATGATGGGCAGCATGACGATGGCCAGCGCGATGCTGGCCGCAAAACCCGACGTGCCGTTCTGATGCTTGGGCTGGACCCACCACACGTAGACGAACAGCCCCGCGATGATCGATGGCATGCCCATCATCGCGTCCACCACCGTTCGAACCAGCCGCGAGAACCAGGAGTCGTGCTCCGACAGGTAGGTCGCGGTCAAGATGGAAACGGGCACCGTGTAGAGAGTCGCCAGGCCCACTTGCATGAAGGAGCCGACGATGGCGTTGCCAACGCCCACCTTCCACACCGGTTCATCGGGTCCGCCGACGGCGTCGTGGACCAGAAACGCCGGAAAGTGAGAGAGGGCAACCGGGGCCCCCCGGATGACGATGTACAGGACCATGTCGACGAGGGGGATCAGGGCCAGGGCGCCACCACCCCACACATAGACAGTGCCCAGGCGGCTCTTCATCTCCAGAACTCCGTGCAGTCGCCACGAGAGCACGCCGTAGATCACGAGAAAGATCAGCAGGGTGCAGACAAACATACCGAAGAGCGGAAACTCGCCGGCGACGGAGAATATCAAGCCCACCGCCGCTACAGCGGCCACGAGCGAACCAACGAACTCCCTAACTTCCCCTGCTGGCAGCGTTCGGCCCTTTGGACGCTCCGGAGCGGGATTCGAGAAGCCGGGACCGGGGCTCGCGCCAAACGCGGTGCCGGGAGCCCGGTCATCGGCGAGAAGGCTGCCGCTCACGCTACCCGCGCTCCTGAGCGCTTGACGATCGCACGAGCGAGCACATTGATGGTCAAGACCGTAGCGAAGAGCAATAACCCGGCACACGCCAACGCCCGCTCGGTTGCTGTGTTCACCGAGGTGAACAGCTCGGCGATGGCGGCCGGTATCTGAGCGCCGCCGCGCACGAGGATGTGAGGTTGGATGGTATTCGTCTGAGACAGGATGAGCAGCACTGCGACCGTTTCGCCCAGCGCTCTGCCGAGTCCGAGCAAGGCGCCACCGATGATGCCTGGGCGGGCAAACGGAAGAACGACATCGGTCAGCATTCCCCACTTGGTCCCCCCAAGGGCCAGCGCGGCCTCACAGGCATCTCGCGGCACCTGAGACATCACCTCGCGGCTGATTGAGGTGGTGATGGGGATGCACATCACTCCCACGACCAGCCCACAGAGAAAGATCGAATTGCCGATCGGTCCGTCCACCACGAAGATCGGTATGAAGGCGAGGTGTTGGCCCATCCAGTTGGTCGTCCCATAGACCTGGGTGCTCAACTCGGTCAGTCCCCAGATGCCGTAAATCAGACTTGGCATGGCGGCGAGTAGATCGATAAGTCCGGTGAGCGGGCGGCGGACGCGAAGCGGCGCGTACTCGTTCACCATCAGCGCGCAAGCAACCGATATCGGTAGCGCCACCAACAGCGCCAAGGCCGCGATCATGATGGTGCCGACGAGGAGGGCAAGCATCCCGTACTGAGCGGGATCAGCGAACGGCGCCCAGCGAGTGCTGAGCATGGAGAGGCCGCTGTGACGGATCGCCGGTGCGCCGAAGGAGACGAGGAATCCGGTCACGGCGACGATCGCCACCAAAACGATGAGGCTGGCCCCGATGAGGAGTCCCCGAAATGCTCGGTCCGGTCCGGTGCTGCCGGGCCGAAGCGGGAGAGGGACATCGGCGTCGGCGGACCCCCGCGGGGGAGTCGCCATCGCGGTCACGCTCACACCGGCACAGCGGAAAGGCGACGCCGACCGATCGATCCAGCGACCAATAGGACAGCCCCTCCGGCCAAAAGCCAGGCTACGTCACTCGGGGTTCCGGTTGTGGCAAGCTCGCCTGTCGATCCGACTCCGGAGTCGTCGCCGGTAGAACCGCCCGCTGACCCAGTGTTGTTCGAACCGGTCGAGACGGCCGGCGTCGTGGTGGTCGGCGAGGTCGTGGTGGTGGTGGGTGGGGTCGTCGTGGTGGTGGTACAGGGCGGCAGGGTCGTCGTGGTTGTCGTCGGCGAGCTCGACGAGGTCGTGGTGGAGCTGGACAAGGTCGTTGTGGTGGAACTGGACGAGGTCGTCGTGGTCGTCGGCGAACTCGAGGACGTCGTGGAGGACGTACAGGGCGAGGTCGTGGTTGTCGTCGGCGAGCTCGAGGAGGTCGTGGAGGACGAGCCCGACGTCGTGGTCGTCGCTGAGCCCGACGTCGTGGTCGTCGCTGAGCCCGACGTCGTGGTCGTCGCTGAGCCCGACGTCGTGGTCGTGGCTGAGCCCGACGTCGTGGTAGTCGTGGCGGGTGTGCCACAGGTCGCGTCGCCCGTGGCCGGACATTGCACATAGAACGGCTGCGACCAGACGAAGGGCTGGGTGAAGTCGTTTTGATCCTGGCCGATGTAAAGAACGCACGCACTGGTCGTGTCGCATACCGGCACTCCGGACGACGTCTCATCGAGGGCCGCACTCGGTAGCAGGTAGATCGTATAGTTGGTTTTGTCGACGGATCCATCGGCCGCTATGTCGATGGTCTTGCCGATGTTTATCGTCAGTCCATCGCAGCTCGTGGCGTCGGTAGGCAGATCATCCGCCATACCGTCGGCGTCGGCACACTCAAGAATCTTGACTGACTCGCCGGCCGTCAGCGTTGTGTTGGCCGGGACCTGCACCTCGACCGTGCTCTGGTCGGTGATCGTGGGGATCGGGCTCGTCGGCAGGGCTGTGCCACCCCCCGAGCCTGGCTGGAGAAGAACCCCGATCTGCGGAGCCGTGGCGCTTGCGCGACCGGGGAGTAGGGCGAGCGACAGGCCTATGAGGAGCAGGGCGACCCCCGCAGCCTGCACCCATGGGAACAGGCCCTTCCTCTTGCCTAGTGCACGCACCATGTTTCTTTGGATCCTTTCGAGGGTTGCAACCCAGCGTGTACGTTCTCCGCACCCGCCTGGCACCCCCCCACAGCGGACCGATGACCTTTCTTCTTCGCCCGCTTGGCGGACTCCAAGTTCGGACTATTCGCAAGGACACCGGACGCGAATCAGACACCCGGACCCTCTCTACACCCAGAAGCCTGGGGGCCCAGCGAACAAGTCGCTGGGCCCCCAGGCTGGGGTAAAACGATGTTGCTGAATGTTGCTTAGCTGTTGGGGAACACCACCGATGTGATCATCGGGCAGGCGTTGTTGTTGGGCGACGGCGAGCTGTCGTCCAGCCGGATGAACCCGTAGCTCGTGTTGATCAGGTTGGTGACCTCGGTGTCGTAGTTCAGACCGTTGGTGAGGTCCTTGCCCTTCTGGATCTGGTTGTTGTCGTCACAGATCCAGTCCAAGAACGCGGCCGTTGATGCCCGGATGCCGCTGTTGGCCACCCCGGTGAGAGCCGTCGACAGGTAGATGTTCCCGAGCTCCCGTGCCGTCGGGAACGTCTGGTTGAAGATATTGGTCTCACTCGGGAACTGCGTGTTCAACCCAACCAGCTGACCGGGGAACGCCTTGAGGGTCGGGTTGTTCTTGACCCCAGAGGTCGTCAGCGCAACCGAGCTCTGGTAGGGGCTCGCGTTGTAGATCCCGTTGGCCACGTAGTAAAGCGCGGTTGCCAGCTCAACGGCCTGGTCGGGAAGGTCGCTCGGGAAGTCGGTCGTGGCGAAGTCGTCGATCTGGGCCGTGTTGTTCTCCAGCGCCAGGTGGGTGTCGCTACCGATCACCGTCTCGTTCGCATTTGAGTTGCAGGCCGATTGACCGCTCTGGGCAAACTTCGTCCACACCCCGTTGGTACCCGACGATGGGTTGACACCGATCAGGTTGATGTGGAGGCCGATCGGGGTCCCCGAACCAACAGCGACACTCGGAACGCCGGCCGTGAACGGCCCGACGTTAGTCAACTGTCCCCAGTCGGTAATGGTCCCCGAGCACCAGATCTCGTAGGCCACGCTGGAGGCACCCGACCCGCCGCCATCTCCGCCGCTGGCCAACGTCTCAGGGGTGTTGTCGACGTCGGAGAACGGATACCCGGCACAGTTGTTGGTACCGTTTCCGAACTGGCCATTTGCTCCGGTCTTCGAGGCGTCGCAGGTGATCGACTCGGTGCCATCCGCCAGTTCGGCCGACGGAATGTCAGCCGGGGGTATCCAACCGTTGGCGACGTCACCGATGCTCCCGCTGTTCACCGCCGCGTAGTTGTAGTTGGTCACGGTAGATGTGGCCGTGCCGTACACCGACGGATTGACGTAGAAGTCCAGTAGGTCGACCGCGTCAGCCGCAAAGAAGTCTTCCTTCTCTGCCGCGATGCAGGTCGAGTCCTGGCTGGAGCTGATGCCCGACGACGAGCGGGCGTAGTCCACGGGGAGCGGGGTCGCTGCATTGTTGCTGCCCTGGTTGTTGTCGCACAGCTGGGCTTGGCCCGCTCCCGACCCCACTTGGTCGACACCCGTAACCTCTTCGTTGCGGTCGTAGTTGTCGCCATAGTCCGTGGTGGCCGGATTGTCCGGATCGTTCGTCGCGTTGAACGGCGCGACCGGTGCGTCATCACAGGTTGCCTCGTTCGACTCAAGCGTGCAGCCGAACAGCGCCGCCTGGTTGTAGAGGTTGCCGATCTTCGTCATGACGTAGTACGTCGTGTCCGAACCGGCACTACGGTCACTTTCAACGTTGCAATTGATCCATTGCGGCGAGGTCGCCGAACCAGATGCGCAACTCGATGCTGCCGAAGCGGAGCCCACACCGACCACTGCAGTTGTCACTGCGGTGGTGGTGAAGGCGCTCGCTGCCAAAATGCCGGCCGTCGCCAGTCGGCGAAAGCCCTTCAGTTTTTTCATGATTGGTAATTTCTCCTGTGTCGTCTTTGCGTTGTGTGCAGTGCGGTCTGTTGGAAACGTCATGCGACATGGTCGGCAGAACGCCGACGGCGGCGAATCGTGAGCGCAGTCCCGCCGGCCACAACGAGAACGCCGGCAAGCGGCAGCGCGATGGTGACCGGGCTCTCAGGAGTCGGCGTACCAACACTGGCGGCTACATAGAAGGGCTGCGACCAGACATACGGCTGGGTGAAGTCGTTTTGGTTCTGGCCGATGTAGAGAACACATGCGCTGGTGGCGGTGCACACCGGCGTTGCGTTCGAACTCTCGTCAAGAGCGGCGCTCGGAAGGGCGTAGATCTCATAGTTGGTCTTGTCAACGGTGCCCCCGGTTCCGACGTTGATTGTCTTTCCGGTGTTGATGGTCAGTCCATCGCAGTTCGATGCGTTGGTCGGTAGGTCGTCGGTCATCCCGTCGGCGTCGGCACATTCGAGGATCTTGACCGAGTTACCCGCCACAAGGGTGGAGTTAGCCGGAACCTGCACCTCGACCGTCGTCTGGTCGGTGATCGTCGGGATGGGGCTCGTGGGCAGTGCCGTGCCACCACCACTACCGGGCTGGAGCAGGATGCCAATCTGGGGGGCTGCGGCACCTGCCACGCCCGACAGGGGCAACACCAAGGCAGTGCCAGCCGCCGCTGCCATCGATCCCGCCACGACACCGAACCTGACGGTTCGGTGTCTCATCGTTTTTTTCACGTTTCCGTGCTCCTTTCGCTAGATGGGCAGTGCCCACCCGAGGCCGTCCGCTCGGCAGCCTTTAACTCCGCACGTGAAAGTCCGGGGTCGTTTGTCAGTCTGTGCGGTCGTCCTTCTGCGAACAAGGATGAAGCGATCATTCGCGCAAGAGTTCATTTGGCGTTGGCCCTCGGTTCGCATGTCTGTCACACGGCTGCCAGATAGCCGGCATTTCGGAGGACCACAGCTCCCCTGAAGAGGGCTTTTGTCAAGATCCTGGCAATACTTCGTGCGGCGCCCGGAGCGCACCGCGGTGACATTCAAGGTTCGCCTTCTCGTCGCGAAGCGTTAACCACGACCTCTTAAAGTGCCGGAGACTTCACGCGAGCTCCAGATGGCCACACCAACGAAAAGGAGGGACTCCGTGCTCCGGAGCCTGCTCGGCAGATGCTTCCCATGCGGCACCAAGACGCTCACCTGGGTGACGGTTCTCGTTGCCCTACCGTTAGCGGCAACTGCGACCATTCCAGGTCTTGCGGCGGCAACGACTTCGCCACAGATCGCCCAGTTCTGGGTCCACGGCTCCCAGGTGTCGACGAGCCCCGTACCTGAGTTCGCGCCTCAGCAGTCCGTCGAGGTAAAGGTGCCCGCGAACTCCGTCCTTCAGCCCGGTTTCCGGGCCAACATCCTGATGTGCGGCGATCCCGGTGCCCAGCCAAGCAACCTGCCGATCAGCGACATCGACTGTGACGGCATCACGATCAATGTCGGCCGTACACTGGACATCGTCGCAGGAGGCACCGTCGACAAGGCGGGTTATGTGATCTACCAGCTGCCCACCAGGATTGAGCCGACGGACAGCGTCCCGGTATGCAATGCCACTCACGCCTGCGTCCTGTATGTCGGCCAGGACCAGAATGATTTCTCCAGGCCACACGTCTGGTCGACCCCGTTCTATGTAGGGACAGGCACCGACGCAGCAGGGAGCACCGGCGCTGCGGCGTCGTCGGCCTCGTCCGGGTCGTCCGCCCCCTTGGTCGGCGGGATTGTCGCTGCGGTTGTCATAGTCCTTGCTGGTGGGTTTCTCTGGCTTCGGCATAAAGGACGCCGGCAGCGCACCACTCTCGCATGAGATGACCGGTGGAGGGGTGTCCGATGGGCGCAGAGTTGAGGATCGATCGTTGATTGAGGTTGCCTACGAACCGACGGGCTCGGACAGAACGCCGCGAGGCGTATGAACCTTGCGCGAAATTCATTCCATCTCCGCCCCTGCGTGGCCATGATGGGTTGCAACGAAGAAGTCGGCGGGAACATGGAGTTGCGTGGAGGTCACTGTGAAGGATCATGCCCCGTCTCGCGCCAATCGGTCCACGCGCCGGAAAACCCGATCCGTTTGTGTATTCTTCTGCTCGCTCTTCGTCGTCCTCATCAACGTCACCGACGTCGGCGAGCACCGGGCCGAAGCGGGCGCTGTGGTCGCATCGATCAGCAACACGAATCCGTCTCCGGCAGCGCCTATGCCCGCTTTGGACGAGGCCGTCGTGAGCTCGCTGCCGGTCGTCGCTGCGGTGTCGCCCTCCACCGTCTCGGCCGGCGGTGGGGCGACCGTCAACATCATCGGCAGCGGGTTCTCCTCGACGAGTGCGGTGTTCTTCGGCGCCAACGAGTCCTCCAGCTTCACGGTGATCTCCCCCACCTTCATCAGCGCCACGGCCCCCACCAATAGCGGCAGCGTCGACGTGCGGGTGGTGACGCCCTTGGGGACCTCGGCGGATGGCCCGGCGAGCGTGCTCACCTATGCGCCCACCGGCCAGCTCCCCATCACCGCGTCGGGACACAACCTCAAGGTCGACGGCGTCGCCACGAC
This sequence comes from uncultured Acidimicrobiaceae bacterium, assembly GCA_963779735.1. Taxonomy (GTDB): domain Bacteria; phylum Actinomycetota; class Acidimicrobiia; order Acidimicrobiales; family RAAP-2; genus Bog-473. The sequence goes on along the minus strand of CAVZZJ010000001.1, from coordinate 392,851 downwards.
GTTCACCGGCGTCAACGCCTACGAGCTGGCCACCGCCTGGGGCACCAACAACGGGTGTGGGGACATGGTGAACCCGGCCCAGATGGCCTCGTTCTTCTCCTCGCTGACTCCCGGCTCCCTGGTGCGCTTCTGGGCCTTCCAGGGGGACCTCGCCACCGACGTCTCCACCCATCAGCTCGACTGGGCCCCCATCGACCAGGTCTTCTACCTGGCCGCCATCTACCACGTCTACCTGATCCCGGTGATCACCGATCAGGGTGGGACCTGCGACGGGGGGCACTGGCAGGACCCGTCGTGGTACGCCGGTGGCTATCAGGACGTCTTCAACACGGCGGCCGACTCCGACGGCAGTGGGCTCACACCCCAGTCCTACTGGACCTACCTCCAAGAGCTGGTGAACCGCTACAAGAACTCGCCGGCCCTCGGAATGTGGGAGCCGATCTCCGAACCCGAGGCCTCGACCTGCCCGGCGGCCGACCAGCCCAGCGACTGCTCGGGCCACCAGAGCTGTCCAAACGAGTCGGTCGCCGCCGCCGACCTCACCTCCTTCTTCACCGCCGTCGGGGGGGAGATCCACTCCCTCGATCCCGAGCACCTGGTCGAGGCCGGGTTCCTCGGGGGTAGCCAGTGCGGCACCGCGGGAACCGACTACCAGGCCGTGGGGGCGAGCCCGGGCATCGACGTCCTGAGCGTCCACGACTACTACGGCTCGGCCCCCCTGGGCGGCGACCAGTCGAACGGCCTGGCCGTGCGCTTCGCCCAAGCCGGCGCCTTGGACAAGCCGATCATCACCGGCGAGGCGGGGGTCTTGGCCGGCGACGGCCCGGGCTGTGCCACCTTTGCCCAGCGGGCGGCCGACATGACGGCAAAAATGAACGCCCAGTTCGCCGCCGGCTCGAGCGCTTTCTTGGTCTGGGACTGGGTGAGTGACCCCCTCGGCCCCTGCAGCTACAACACCGGACCGGGCGACCCGCTCATGGGGCTGTTGGGCGGAGGTGGATGACGCATCGAAACGAACGTGCGAACTCGGCGCGATCACCAGGTTATTTCTCTGTGTCAGCAGGGCTTTGTGCTTGTGGGTCGTTTTCGGATTGATGAAACTGGCACCCGATGAGCCAGACGCTTCCCCGGATGGACGAAGAGGCTACGTACTTCGCTTTGCGCACGCTCGATGAAGGCACATCGGTGCCCGATGTGGTTCAGATCGAAGCGCCACCAGTCAACGCCGCGACCCAGGACGATCGTCCTCCCGTAGTCGAACTGGTCATTCCCGTTTACAACGAAGAGCAGATTCTTGAGGCAAGTGTCTCGCGTCTGCGGACCTTCCTCAACGATTCGTTTCCCTTTAGCGCAGTAATTCGGATCGTCGACAACGCGAGTACCGATGGGACATGGAAGGTGGCGTCACGGCTCGCTGCTGAGGTTCCGGGAGTGACCGCTCAGCACCTGATCCGCAAGGGACGGGGGCATGCTTTGCGTAGTGCCTGGTCGACCAGCACCGCCGAGATCGTCGCGTACATGGATGTTGACCTCTCCACGGACCTCGATGCGTTCCTTCCCCTCATAGCGCCTCTTCTGTCGGGGCGCGGTGATGTGGCAATCGGCAGCAGGTTGGTCCGTGGAGCCCATGTGGTCCGCGGCCCCAAGCGAGAGCTCATCTCGCGTGCCTACAACCTGTTGCTCAAGATCTCTCTGCGAGGTCATTTCAGCGACGCCCAGTGCGGCTTCAAGGCGTTGCGCCGGGAGTCGGTTGTAGCTCTCATGCCACTCGTCGAGGACAACGAGTGGTTCTTTGACACAGAGCTTCTCATCACAGCCGAACGTCTCGGAATGCGAATCTGTGAAGTCCCCGTCGACTGGGTGGACGACCCCGACTCCCGCGTGCAGATCTGGCGCACCGCCATGAGCGACTTGCGTGGCGTTTGGCGAATCTCGCACGGCAGGGCTCGACAGCTGACCCGGAGGCCCGCCGCTCATCCTGGTTCTGCCGCCAACCAAGTGGCGGCAGAGCAGCTGTTGCGCTTCGCCGGGGTCGGAGTGGTGAGTTTCCTGGCGTATCTTCTCCTCTTCATCGCTTTGCGCCCCACCTTGGGCAACTTCGGAGCCAACGCCGTGGCTCTGGCCGTCTGCACACTGCCGAACCTTGCCGTCCACAAGGAGCTGGCTCGAAGGATGCAAGGACCGGCCCCTCGTGGCCGATTTGCCGGTGTGGCAGCTGGTCTCTTCGCTACCAGCTTGGTGCTTACATCCTTAGCCTTAGTCGGTGTATACGCCGTCGCCCCTTCCTCCCTCCCGGTTGCTCTTCTGGCGGTGATTGTGGCCAACGGGGTGGCTGCCATACTCCGCTTTGCTGCTCTGCGAGCCTGGGTCTTCAGACCAGGTTTCTCTAATTCATTGGGAATCTGAGGGAACCACCCATCGACTGACGCGAATATGCGAATCGGTTTGGGCGAATTTATCCCGATCCCTCAATAGGATGCCCCGTCACCTTGAGCAGCTTGAATTCGGCGCAGTCACCTCGAGTCGGAAAGATATGCGCAACCTTGGTAAATCCATCCCCCGTTGCCCAGAGGTTGGGGTACGTGGTGTTCGGCGCTGTCAACGCACCGTCCTCAGAGGGATCGACGTCGAGAATGTAGTGCGCGTGGAAGGTCAGTGGATCGGCAAGCGTCCGCTGAAATGAGCGGTCATTGGGAATGACAAAGATATCTGGGTTAGGACTCATCGTAAGCACCTCGGGTATGCATGCACTGAAGTTGTCGACGATGACCTGACCGTTCGACAAATGCATATGGACGAGGTAGTTGGTTATCGCCTCTTCCGCAGGATAGGTATAGCGCTGCGACTCGTCGTAGGCGGAAGCATGCTTGGTGAAAATGTAGGCGAGGTGTTGGGTCTCCTCAAAGCCGACCGCCGGATTCTTCATCCCGAAGATCGTGGTGACTTCTGAAGGGACGAGTATCACGAGTGCGGCCAAGGCGCTGAGTGCACCAGTCACCCAGCGATAGCTCGTGGTTCTCCCAATCCGCACGGGTCTGACCCGTCCATTTGGCACAGGTCTGACCCGACCTACGATCGCGGGAGCCGTTGCGAAGAAGCTCCCGACCAGAAGGACCTCCAACGGCACGGAAGTGATGAAGTAACGAAACCACGGCTGGATCGAGTCGGTTATGTACGCAAGGAGATCAAAACCCAGGCCACCACCCACGACCGCGAGGGGGGCAAGCAAGCCGAAATCGCGACGCCTATAGGCTAAGAATATGGCAACGACGATAAGGATGGGGATCGTCGGAGCCAGATAAAGGACATCGTGGACATCCTGAAGGATACGATCTCGAAGGACCGCATGACCAGCAACCTTAATCTGCGAGGTCGTGCCATAGACGGAGGTGAACTGTTCGAACGGTGAACCAGTGATCACGAAGCTGGCCACCGCCCAGCCGACTAGCGACATCGCAAAGGGAACCTCGAAGATTACGGCGTCACCCAGCGCACCAGTGAGGCGTCCGATCTGTAGGTCGTGCCGTCGCAAATAGCCAATGCCGACAACAACTGCGCCACCCAGAACGGCCGGACCCACTGCCTCGTTCCGTACGATGTAGCAGCATCCGAGTGCGATGGCGGCATAGGTGAGCGAGGTTAAATCGTTATCTCGTATCCACCGCAAGAGATACCGGCCCGTCGCCAATAGGGTGAATAGATAGAGCCCTTCGCTCATCCCGTTGCCGCCGTAGTACACCACCATGCCGTTGAGGGCGAGTACTGCAACGAGAACGAGCCTCGCTGCCCGCGGTACGCCCCACTCGGCAAGCGTGAAGCGAACCTGGTAGACAGCTCCAGCCATAGCAGCGGCACTCACAAGGCTCCCTGCGAACATGTGAGAGGCCAGAGGGGTCCACAGATGGTAGAAGAGGAGAGGCACGATGTCGGCGATCGACGTTCCTGGGTTCCAGACGAACCCGATCGCGGCCAGGTGCGGATCGCGCGAGTAGAGCACGTAGAACCCATTGGCCATGCGCGATACCGCATCGCCATTGAAGCTCAGATAGTAAAAATCGAGGAGTACGGCCACTACCAGATACGCAGCAAAGGAAAGAAAGAAGACACTCCCTCCCTCGGAGAAGAGGCGACGGATGACGCGTCGACTCCGCCGTTGTCGCCTTCGCAAAGCGGGATTAGAGGGCTCGTTGGCTTCCGGTGAGTAGAGAGTGAGCACTCCTTGAGCGCCATCCGGTCGGACAAGCGTGGCAGGGGCTGATTCGTGGTCCATTATGAGGTCAGCGTGTTGCGTTCGGCCACGATGGAAACCGTCACCCGTCCGGAACTGTCGTTAGGGTGGTCGAGGAGTTCGATGGGGTGGTTGTTGTCGACGAAGAGGACGTTTCCTTTGCAGATGTCGAGGTCGATGAGGATGGATCGCTCGACAACGATGGTGCCTCCGTGGTCGAAGTGGATGTCGTCGAAGAGGGATCGGTCGACGACGATGGTGCCTCGGTGGTCGTGGACGTCGTCGAGGAGGGATCGGTCGACGACGATGGTGCCTCCGTGGTCGTGGATGTCGTCGATGCGGCGGTGGTCGTTGACGTGGTCGACGTAGACGTCGTCGGTGAGGACGACGTCGACAGCGGTCCCTCCGCACTGTCCTTGACCGCGGGTGAGAGCCCTCCGAGCGCCGGCAGCATGCTCGGGTCGTTTCCGTCCATCCCCAACGCCCAAATACCCATCCCTCCCAGATCGCTAGATGCCGCCAACTGTGCCGCCTCGTACAAGGAGCTGGGCACTTCGAAGAAGGTCTCGTGCCATTGGGTTCCGACCTCATACGACGTCCAGCCGGTGTCGGTAGTGGCGTCCCAGTAGATCGGACGACCGCTGGCCATGATCTGGCCATAGGAGACGGTCGTCGCTGCGCCGGTTGCCCGAGCGGAGAGAGTGCCGTCGGTGGTGGGCCAATCAATACCGAAGAACGGCATCCCGAGGATGACCTTTGCGGGGGACACGGCCTGCGTGTACTGCTCAATGGCGGTCTTGTCGCTGAACATCGTGCTGGTGAGCGGGGACAGGGAAGACGAACCGGATTCCAGGTTGAACTGGTACTCCATGACGAAGAAGGCATCCACCTCCGGGGCGAGAGCACGAATGTTGTAGAAACCGTTCGGGTCTCCCGCCGAGCTGGCGTAGGTATCCATGGTGACCTGGTAGTCGGGATTGACCTTGTGCAGGGCGGCGGAAACTTGGGCGACGAGGTTGGTCAGCCCGGCCTGATCACCGCTCCCCTTACCCTCGAGGTCGAGGTTCACACCGTCGAGATTCTTCGCCTGAATCGCGCCGATGAGAGCGGTGGCGAGAGTCGAAGGGGCGGTGGGTGAGGAGGTCAATGCGTTGAGCTGGCCCTGGTCGAAGTTGTTGACGGTGAGAACGACTCGGTCTCCTGCACCGTGGGCGCGGGTCACGAGGTCGGCAAACGCCTGACTCTCGTAGCCGTTCCAACCGGGGCCAGACTCGTCCAGGCTTCCATCTTGACTCACCCCTATGCTGAAGTAGGCGATCGTGGTCATCTGGTTGACATTGAAACCAGGGCTGAGGGGGAGCGTCCAGTACGGCGCAAAGGCGAAGACCTCATGCGGCCGAAGAGGTGGTGCGTCAGCCAACGACGGCGGTGCGGGTGCAGGAGGGGCGGTGGCGACAGGAAGCACTGTCGTGGTCGTGGTGGTCGGCGGGGCCACCGCTGCCGGAATTGCTGCGGGAACTAACGCAGCAGTGTGGAGCAGTTGAGAGTTGCCGTTGACGGTTCGGGCCTCTGAAGTTCGGAATGCGGCGGGCGACGACCCTCCCAGACCGGTGAGCGCGGCTACGACCGCGACCAGCAAAAGCAATGTGACCGAAAGCGCGAGAGAGTACACACCCCTGTGCGCGGCAAGATCTGTGCTGGTAGCGCTGCGGGAGCGTGCCACGATAGCCGCAACGCACCTGGTGCGCAGCGGCGTTCGTGGCGCCGCGTGTTTGGGACCCTTGCGAGCCTCATAGACTCCCCGCGACATGCGATCGGCGACGACGACGGACCGGCCTACTTCCTGCTCCACGGAGCGAGATCCTGCCACCGCTGCCTGTATCGCCGTCCAATCGACCACTCGGGGTGACGACTCCGCTGGGGGCTCTGCGGGTTGTGAGAGATCATCTCGGCTGAACAGATGATCGATGAACTGGCGAGCTATTTCGCAATCTGTCAAGGAATCAGGTTCCGATGTCGAGGATCCGTCGTGAGCTGGGTTCCATGCTGGAGTCGGGCCCCGTGGATGCGAATTCGGGGGTAAGGAAGATCGACTGGCAATCAGTCCCGACTAGACGGATCCCATGGTCGAAGGCGGCGGAGCAAACGACGCCGACCTTCGATCGACCAACGGCGTCAACATGGCGTTCAACGCATTCAATTCCTTGATCAATTCGCCATTCACACTGGCAAAGGCACCGATGACCGTTTTCAACTCTTGAGCTGTACCGGCCCCCACTGGCGATCCCTGCTGGGCTATGCGACGGATCTCCTGAGCCTCTTCGGTGGCCTCGCGAATGATTTCGGCAGCCTTAGCCTCTGCCTCCAGAACAATCTCCTGCACCTGCATCTCCAGCCTCGAAAGTGAAGCCTCGGAGAAGCGCTGTGCCTCCACGAACAGGCGGCCGATCTCGATCTCGGTGGTCTGCACCGCCGTCGCTTGGCTCAATTGACTGTTGGCACGCTCGAGCCGGCCTTGCAACTCCTCGATCGCGCTGGCGATCTGTCTGATCTCCGCCTCGGCCGAATCGACGTCGTTATTTTCCGGTGCCCCTGGTCCCGTCGGGTAGCCGTACGTAGCAACGTCAGGGGGCGCGTCGTAACTCGGGGCAGACGGATAGGGAGATGTCCCATAGCCGTTGGCAGATGGATCGGGATTCGCTCCGTACGGGCTGCTGTCCATAGCGCTCAATTCCTATCATTGGTCAGGCATGGGGTCCAACCTGAGGTCGAAAGGTTTGCCTCCCGTTCACTCTCTAGTAAGAAGGGAAATGTCGGCGTCACGCTGAGGAAATGTCCCGACGATGAAGTCTGAACCAAGACGATATTCTAATGCCTGATTCTGCCGTTGTCGTATCGCCCAAAGCCGGTTGGGGGACCCCCCGTTCCGGGGTCTCCGGCAGGGTAGGGGTGAATGTTGTTGTGTGCTCACTACGCCAGCTCCATTGCCGAAACCACTCGTGACGATGTCGGGCAAGGTGCGCGTCATTGAGTACGACTTCCTGGTCTGGGAGGATCTTGAGCAGGAGGGATTCGCCGAAATGGTCAAGGAGAAGCTGGGGTCCGTCGCCGAGGTAGGCGTTCTTCGCTGCACCATTCGGACGTCGACGAGGGTCACCCTCGTCGGGCGCGCGGAAGTCACTCGCGACCTCATCGCCAGCGGGAGAGCAAGCAGGCGGGGCGGATTGACGATCGCCAAAGCCGACTTCCCGATAGTGCTCAAGGGGTGGCCAAAGCGGACTCGGGCCGATGGAGAGTGAGTGGAGGGGATGGCAGCCTGACCCATTCGGGGCCCATGAGTTCCGATTCTTTGCGGACGATGGAAAGCCGACGATGCTGGTTCGCGATGGGAGGACGAGCGCGTACGATCCCCCACCCGATTCTCAGAATCCCACGGACTTCAGCTATTTGAAAGTCGCGCCCGGACGTGGACCGGAGGTCGGCGCTACCAGTCAGTTTGGGTACGCACCGGTTAAGGGGGGTCGAGAAACCCCCCGCGCCACCTCAGGAGTCAGGCTTGTCGTCGTCGAGCCTCGGTCCGTCCCTTCGGGTGCGGGCCCCCTCCAACCGCTGTCCAGGACCGCCAAGATCATGTATGGCGTCATCCTGACCGCGATGGCGGCGAGCGCCATTGCGTTGGCAATTCGTCATTTCACTGGCCACGCCGCACAGCCCAGAAGTGGTTCAGCGGCGCCTCCCGCAACGACGTCGACCAGACCCACCCAACCGTCGACCACCACCTCCACGATCGCCCCTCCGGCGTCGCTCAAACCGAGTGCCGCTGCGGCCGCCGCCGCTCTGATCGAGAGCTGGGCCTCCGGGAACAGAGCCGAGGCCCTTTCGGTGGCTACGGCGCCAGCGGTAGCAACGCTCTTTTCCGCTCAGTATTCGAGCGGACTTGTCATCGATCGCGGGTGCAGTGTGGCGTTCTCGCCCATCGTGTGCACCTATGGTCCCCCAGGTGGCGCCTCACCCACCGACCCGATCTACGAGATCTATTCGGTCCAGGCACCTGGCGGCTGGTACGTCAGCACAGCCAGGATCGAGAACTGATCCCGACAACGGCCAACGGCCTTGCGGCCCTACGACGCGGAACGGGAGGGCCCCGTTCCACTCTTTGGTCATCCACCTCCGCCCAACAGCCCCATGAGCGGGTCGCCCGGTCCGGTGTTGTAGCTGCAGGGGCCGAGGGGGTCGCTCACCCAGTCCCAGACCAAGAAAGCGCTCGAGCCGGCGGCGAACTGGGCGTTCATTTTTGCCGTCATGTCGGCCGCCCGCTGGGCAAAGGTGGCACAGCCCGGGCCGTCGCCGGCCAAGACCCCCGCCTCGCCGGTGATGATCGGCTTGTCCAAGGCGCCGGCTTGGGCGAAGCGCACGGCCAGGCCGTTCGACTGGTCGCCGCCCAGGGGGGCCGAGCCGTAGTAGTCGTGGACGCTCAGGACGTCGATGCCCGGGCTCGCCCCCACGGCCTGGTAGTCGGTTCCCGCGGTGCCGCACTGGCTACCCCCGAGGAACCCGGCCTCGACCAGGTGCTCGGGATCGAGGGAGTGGATCTCCCCCCCGACGGCGGTGAAGAAGGAGGTGAGGTCGGCGGCGGCGACCGACTCGTTTGGACAGCTCTGATGGCCCGAGCAGTCGCTGGGCTGGTCGGCCGCCGGGCAGGTCGAGGCCTCGGGTTCGGAGATCGGCTCCCACATTCCGAGGGCCGGCGAGTTCTTGTAGCGGTTCACCAGCTCTTGGAGGTAGGTCCAGTAGGACTGGGGTGTGAGCCCACTGCCGTCGGAGTCGGCCGCCGTGTTGAAGACGTCCTGATAGCCACCGGCGTACCACGACGGGTCCTGCCAGTGGCCCCCGTCGCAGGTCCCACCCTGATCGGTGATCACCGGGATCAGGTAGACGTGGTAGATGGCGGCCAGGTAGAAGACCTGGTCGATGGGGGCCCAGTCGAGCTGATGGGTGGAGACGTCGGTGGCGAGGTCCCCCTGGAAGGCCCAGAAGCGCACCAGGGAGCCGGGAGTCAGCGAGGAGAAGAACGAGGCCATCTGGGCCGGGTTCACCATGTCCCCACACCCGTTGTTGGTGCCCCAGGCGGTGGCCAGCTCGTAGGCGTTGACGCCGGTGAACGTCGTGGCGACGCCGTCGACCTTGAGGTTGTGTCCCGACGCGGTGATGGGGAGCTGGCCGGTGGGCGCATAGGTGAGCACGCTCGCCGGGCCATCCGCCGAGGTCCCCAAGGGCGTCACCACCCGCACGTCGACGCTGCCGCTATTGGTGGGGGCCGTGGCGCTGATGAAGGTGGGGGAGATCACCGTGAAGCTGGAGGACTCGTTGGCGCCGAAGAACACCGCACTCGTCGAGGAGAACCCGCTGCCGATGATGTTGACGGTCGCCCCACCGCCGGCCGAGACGGTGGAGGGTTTGAGTGACGTGACGACGGGACCTCTGGAGGCCGGTGCGACGGTCAAAGTGCCGCGGGTCGAAGTGCCGCGGGTCGAAGTGGTGGCGGTCGTGGTGAGGGTGGCCGCCTCAGGTACATGGCCGAACGCCTCCGAGGCCACCGCTGTCCGCGATGCATCCACGACGATCAGTCCGGCGAGAACGCACAGGGAAACAAGGAGAACTAGGAGTCGTCGACCGTGTCGCTGAGGTCCGCAGGAACGTGGCGACGTTGCGTGCTCTGATACCACGTTCGCTGACGAGCCATTCACCCTCGAGGGCACCAGCTTGTCCAGATCCTTCCCCGCTCCGAATGCACCGACGCCGCGAAATCACCGGGGTGATCAGAAGGAATTTCGGCGGTCCGGCCGACTCGGAGAGTCCCGTAACTTTGCGTCGCCCCCTCGCGGGAGAGTTGCCCTTTCGACTGCTACCGGTACCGAATATGGTCGACCTCTCCTCGCATGTCAACGAGAACGATCGCGAAGTAGATCCATCGGGAAGAAAAAACCCAAAAACCACCGGTTGGCAACGTTCACGCAACCTTGGCCTCGGTTGGGTCCGCTTGAACTGCTTTCTCCGCCGTGAGCCCGTGCGTCGTCTTCTCCCAGAAGGAGGGGGTCACGACGAGCTGCCAAGCCGCCTTTACGGCGGCAATCGACATCATCACCCAATAGAACGGCACCAGGATTGCGGTAAATACTAAATCGCCCCGCGAGATGTGCCGGGCCGTAAGTATCGTCAGATACCAGAGAAGAAAATTGCCAAGCGACCATAAGGTCAGACCAACATAGTAAACAGGCGCAGGAAAGATCTCGAGCAAAAACGCTGGATGTGCGACAAACCAGGTGATCGTCAACGCCCAAAAAATCGGGTTCACTACGGCAAGGATCGGCGTGCCCCCGACGAAGGCGGTTAGGTGGGCGACACCCTTCCACTTGATCTCTTTCGTGATCTGCACCGGCTCGCGCAGGTGGATGAGGTACGTCTGTAGATAGCCTTTGTACCAACGCGATCGTTGCTTCACCCAGTTCACGAAGTCACTGTTTGCCTCTTCCAGGGTGACAGAGTCGAGAACCTTGACACCGTAGCCCTCTCGGAACATTCGAATACCGAGGTCGCAGTCCTCGGTAACGTTGTACGGATCCCATCCTCCGAGCTGGCGCAGAGCGGCCCGACGGAAATGATTCGATGTTCCCCCCAGTGGTATTGGAGCATCGAGCGACACCAGACCGGGAAGAAAGAACGAGAACCACATCGCGTACTCAATGGTGAAACTCCGCGTGATGAAGTTTTGTTGCGAGTTCGCATACGACAGTTTGGCCTGAAGACAGGCAATTTCAGGTCCGAAACGAGCCATGGCCACAGCGGCCCGCCGAAGCTGCAGGACGTCGGGGCTGTCCTCGACGTCGTAAATCGCAACGAGATCACCGCTTGCCAGCGTGAGCCCGAAGTTCAGGGCCTTCGGTTTCGTCCGAGGTTCGGCGGGCGGGACCACGACGAGTTTGAACTGAGGTCCCGGATCCGCGTCGCGGAGCGCATCGAGCGTCTCGTCGTCGTCCTCTTCGACCATGAGCAACACCTCAAGGCGGTCGACGGGGTAATCAAGCTGAGCAATGTTTTGTATCAGTTTCCCAATGACCGAGGCCTCCCGGTAGGCCGGGATCATGATCGTGTAGAACGGTAAGTCAGCCTCGGGCACCCTCAATGCTTCCTCGTCGGTGACGACCTCTACCGTGTCGGCCCGCATTGAGCGCTTGAAGAGGTAGATGCGGTAGAGGACGGCAAACAGGTAGACCGTCGTAAAAAACGCCGTGATCGCCGTACACGTGATTCGCACCGAGACCGCTAGCCCGACGACCAGAAGTAGAGCGAGGCCGATTAGGAAGTTGCGCTGTCCCTTCGAGATGAGGCTACGGGCGGAAACCAGGGGTACCCGGTCAGCCAAACCCGATGTGCTTGCCTCAAGACGCAATTGCCTCTCGGCCTCATTCATCAAGGTCGGGAGCACGGGGGAAGTGTAGCAACGGGCTACTTTCCCTTCTAAGGCGGCGTCATCGTGAGAACTCTTCGCGAGCTCTGGCTCGTTGGAAGCGAAGATGTCTTGCAGGCGACATGTATCTAAATTTTAGGTGAAATTTAACTTGATTCAGAAGGCCGCGACGGTCGTTAGGCTGACAATCTGAGAGACGATAGGTAGATGGATGTAGTGGCGGCCGAAGAGACACCCGACGGCGCGTCCGGGGTGGACCCAACCGCGGAGCGTGTGGCATCGCTGGGAGCCCCTCTTCGTCGGTCGATCGACGAACGACTCGCCGCCATCGCAGAATCGATCCGTTCCGCAGAATGGCGCACCGACATTGCAAAGGATGAACGGTTCGCCCGTCGAGCGGCACCGCTACATAGCGGACCGTCCGTGGGTAGGCCCCGACCGGCCGGCCTCGCTCCTGGCCAGTCGCCGCCCGAACCGCCCACGTCCGGCAACCCGCTCAGAAATGGCCTGCCGCCGTTCTCACCTCCATCGGCCGGCCCCCCGCCCTCCCAGCTCCAACCGACTCCACCTCCACCTCCACCTCGAACCGATCCCCCCAACGCCAACCGGCTGCAACCGGGTTCCGTACCGCTTGACGCCAATCGGCTGCAGCCGCCGACGACCGGACAGGTCCCGCCGATCGTGCCGGGCCCGGTCGGCCCCCCGCCCTCCCAGTTCCAACCGACGCCACCTCGAACCGATCCCCCCAACGCCAACCGGCTGCAACCGGGTTCCGTACCGCTTGACGCCAATCGTCTGCAGCCACCGACGACCGGACAGGTCCGGCCGATCACGCCGGGCCCGGTCGGCCCCCCGCCTTGGAACGAAGTGTCGGGAGTGGCTGCGGGAGTAGCAGCGACATCCCAACCGCTGCCGAGCGCACCCGTCAGTGACCCGGTGGTCAGCGACTACTGGGCGCCTGCGACCCCCGGACCTACCGCCGCCGCAGCGCCTTACGCTGCCTCGCAAACAAGAGCCACGGCAGATCCCACGATGGCGGTGCCGGCGGTTGCCCCCCAAGCTGTGCCCCCGACGCCTGATGGGGTCACCACGAGCAGGCCTCGCCCCTTGGGCAAGTTCCTCCCGTGGATCGTGGCCGCCATCGTCGTGGTGGTGGTGGTGGGCGTCATCCGGCTGACATCGAGCAACAGCCCCGGCTCCCTAACTCCGACGACGGTCACACCGGCAACCTCGTCGCCGGTGGCTGCGACCGGCTCGGTCGCCGCCCTCACGAGAGCCAAGTACCTCGCCGCATCGAAGCAGATGGACGTCGCCAACGCCGCCGCGGCACACGGGCTCTCGGGTGCCACCGGTGATTCGGTGGCAGGGGTCAATCAGGCGCTGGGTCCGTACGAAAGGGCGTTGCAGACGTTCGTGTACACCGTTCACGGTCTGTCGTGGCCCGGAGCCACGCTGGTCTCGACCGAGGAGCTCACCCAGCAGATTGAGACTCTGGTGACCTACTCGACGACCGTCGCTTCCGTCGACCCCGCCACCTTGAACGCGTGGCTCGTAAGGTTCCGCTCGCTGGCCACGAGCGTGCAGACGGCGGACAACATTGTCCGCCGGCAGATCGGGATAGCCACCACGACGTCGTATCCGTAAGGGGGACGGCGCCCTCAGATCAGTGGTTCGAATTGGTCGCCGGCCGCCACGACCGCCAGGAGCTCCCGGTCACGCGGGTAGGACAGCAGCGGCCCGGCCTCGTCAATATCCGCCCAGCGGAGATCGTCGACTTCACCATTGGGGACGAACGTGCCCCCCTCGGCCGCCATCACCCAGTAGGCCACCAGCTTGGGTCGTCCCTTACGATCGGTGTACTCGGTGTGCCCGATGAACCGCAGGAGCCGGCACACGAATCCGGTCTCTTCGAGAACCTCTCGCAGGGCGGCGTCCTCGTAGGTCTCGCCGTCCTCAAGCTTGCCCTTGGGGTATGACCAGTCCTGCTGCACCGGGCGATGCACCAGCGCGACCTGCAGCTGTCCTGCGTGCCGCCGGATGATGAGCCCACCGGCGGCCTGAACGACTTCGGAAGGGGCGGGATATTCCATGGTCGAAGTCGAAGCTCGTCGTCCCACTGACACGAACCTTACGCGGTCGTCACGCAAATTGCACTCATTTCATTTGCGTCAATTCGAGAAGACCACGCATCCGATCGCGCCGGCGGTACCCTTGGGCCGTGGGTCGCGAAGAGGTACCGCCGGAGGTCGAATGGCAGTTCGATGCGCTCGACCTGCGACCGGTCGAACGGTGGCTGTCGACCCTTCGAACCCCGCTCTTCGTGGCGGGCGAGGACAGGGCGATCACCGCCTCGGCCCAGCCGCCGCAGCGGATCGTCGACTCGTACCTCGACACCGATGATTGGCGGATGGCCCGGGCCGGCTTCGTCGTGCGCACCAGCCGGCGCGGGCGCGCGGACGAGATCACCCTTAAGGCCACCCGGACCGCGCCGGGGGGAGACCCGTCCCAGCAGCTCCGCATCAGCGAGACGCTGCCCGAGGGCGGGGTGGATGCGCTGGGAACGGCGGGACCGGTGGGACGCCGGGTCCGCGCCGTAACGGGGCGACGGGCACTGCGCCCGGTCCTCCAGGCACGAACCCGGCGCCGGTCCTTCTCGCTATGCGTGGGCGCCGTGGAGGCGGCGGAGATCGCCCTCGACGAGACCCTCCTGGTCGTGGGGAACGGGCAGCGACCCATGCAGTTGCGCCGGGTAGAGGTGGCGCTCCGCCCGGAGTGGGCGGCCGCGCTGAGACCGATCGTCGGGCAGTTCCAAGCCGCCTGCGGGCTCCAGGCCGCCACGCTCTCCCCGTTCGAGGCGGGCCTTCTCGCCCTCGGCGTGGTCATACCCGGTCCGACCGATCTCGGCAACACCGACATCGGGCCCGACTCCAGCACGGGCGATCTGGCCTACGCCGTCGTGCGACGCCAGCTGGCCGTCCTGCGCGCCACTGAGCCCGGGACCCGCCTCGGCGAGGATGCCGAGGAGCTGCACGACATGCGGGTGGCGACGCGGCGCCTGCGCGCCGCCCTCGATCTCTTCGTCGAAGTCCTCCCGGTGCGGGCGCGCGCCTTCCGGGCCGAACTGGGCTGGTTGGCGGGGGTTCTCGGCGTCGTGCGCGACCTCGATGTGCAGCTCCAGACGCAGACCGCCATGACCGAGCCCGGGCAACCCGATCCCTGGGCTGATTTGACGGCGTTGCTGCTCGAGGAGCGCGAGGCCGCTCGCAGTGAGATGCTCGCCGCGCTCGACTCCGTGCGCTTCGAGCGGCTCATGAACGGGATGACCGCCATGGTCCAGCAGGGTCCGCTCCGCCGGCCGGCGGCCATCCGTCTCCCGGCACAGATCTCGGTACCCGACCTCATCGACGCCCGCCATGGCGCGGCGGTCAGGGCAGCCCGTCGGGCCAGGCGTTCCGGCGATGCGGCCGACTTCCACCGTCTGCGAATCCGATGCAAGCGGCTGCGCTACTCACTCGAGTTCAGTGCCGAGCTCTACGGCGGGCGCACGAACCGCTTCACCCGGCAGCTGACGGCGCTCCAGGACCAGCTCGGTCTCCTTCAAGATGCCGAGGTGGCCGCGGCCCGGCTGGCCGACCTGGCGGCGGCGAACGTCGATCTACCGCCCTCGACGGTGTTCATGATGGGCGGTGTGGCCGAGCAGCACCGGCGGGAGATGACCCGCCTGCTTCGCCAGCTGCCCAAGGAGGTCTCGCGCGTCGACGGGCGTGCCTGGCGGGACCTGGCCACGGCAATGGAGCAGGACCGCGCCCACCTACTGGCCCAGGTACCCCCGGTTCGCCGCGTGCTCCGAGCTCTCCCGGTCCCCCCCGCCCCGGCAGACGTCCCGGACGAGGGGCGATCGATGCCCTCGCTGGTCCTGACCGAGCCTCAACCGGCACCGCTGGAGAGGGAGAGCCCCGCCTGAACGGGGGAGCGTCCCGTACGCTGGGCGCTCATGGCGGTAGTGGGAACGACCTCGCTGGGTTCCTCTCACGTCGTCCTCCTCCTCCTCGGTGGACTGGGTGCCGGTGTCTTCAACGGCGTCGCCGGCGGGGGCAGCCTCATCTCCTTCCCCTTGCTCCTGGCACTGGGATATCCGGCCCTGACGGCGAACATCACCAACACGGTGGGCATCTGGCCCGGCTACGTGGGCGGCGCAGCCGGCTTCCGCAAAGAGATCTCCGGCCAGCGCGAACGGTTGGTCTCGCTCGGCGCCGTGGCCGCGCTCGGGGGCATCGCGGGGGCGCTCCTCCTCCTGACCACCTCCTCTGCCGCCTTCAGGAGCATCGTCCCCTGGCTCGTGCTGGGTGCCTCCATCCTCTTTGCCGTCCAACCCCTGCTGAAGCGGGCGCTGGGCGGCACGGCGCACACACCGCCGCGCACGCGCCCGATCCTCCTGGCGGGGGGCACCTTCGCCGCCTCCGTCTACGGGGGCTACTTCGGTGCCGGCCTGGGCGTCATGCTGTTGGCCATCCTCGGCCTCGCCCTGCCCGACTCCATCGTTCGCACGAGCGGACTGCGCACCGCGCTGTCGATACTGGTCAACGGCGTGGCGGCCGTCGTGTTCCTCATTCACGGTGGTCTGGCGTGGGAGGCAGTTGGCTTGCTCGCCGCCGGGAGCCTGGTGGGTGGCTGGGTCGGGGCGCGGGTCGCCCTGTCCATACCGCCGTGGGCGCTGCGCGCCGTGGTGGTCGCCATAGGCCTGGCGACGGCGGTGAAGCTCCTCGCCTGACCGGGCTACTCGACGGCCAGTGGATAACGGCCGACCACTGCCGCTTCCATGGCGCGACGCTGCGCCTTTCGCGCGGCTGCGGCCTGGCCTCCATCGATCGGGACGAGCACAACGGCCATCCCCGGCGCGCACTGCCCGAGCCGACCGTGGTCGACCGAGGCCACGACCGCGACAACGGGGTACCCACCGAGGGTGGCGTGGTCGCTCAGCAGGATCACCGGATCACCGTCGGGCGGGAGCTGCACCGCACCGTGCACCATGCCCTGGGAGTCGAGCTCGACGAATGTGCCCGGCGCCCGGACCACCGCCGGCCCCTGCGGGTCTCGGCGCAGGCGAAGCCCCACCCGGTTGCTCTCGTCCGCCACGGTGAATCCCATCGTCCCCAGCGACGCAAACGCCCCGGACGCGAACGCCTCGGCGTGCGGACCGGGCACCACGCGAAGGACGACCGGCTCGCCACCGGCCCATCCGGAGGAGGTCCCGTCGCGAAGGTGGTCACCCAGCGGCGGCGTGACACCACCGCCGTACAGTCGCTGCCCCGAGGTGATCGGTCCCGGGCCGAGCGCGCACAATTGATCGGTGGCGCAGCTTCCGAGCAGTTCGGGGCCCACCAGGCCACCGGCCACCGCCACGTAGGAACGGATGCCGTCACGGATGGGACCGAGGGCCAATCGCTGGCCGGCACCGACGGGTACCACCCGCCCCGCCGCGACCGGTTGGCCCTGCAGGCGGAGGTCGGGGACGCGCCGACGGCCGCCACGAACGTTGCGTCCAGGCAGCGCAGGGTGGGACCACGCGCCGTCGCCTCGAGCGCGACGGCCTCGGCCGCGTTGCCCACGAGCCGGTTCGCCAGACGGAAGGAGTAGGGGTCGGCCGGGCCCGCCGCCGGTACACCTAGAGCCGCCATGTGGCGCCGGCCGCCGTCCTGCAGCACCGTCCGGAACCCGCTGTCCTCGACCACGAAGATCGGGCGCGCGTTCCGAACGGGCGAGGTGAGTGTGGGCGGAACGAGGTGCGGCGTCAGTACCGGGGACGACCCGCCACCCGACCTGCCGGTCGCGCGCTCGAAGCGCACCCTGTCGCCGGCCGCCAGCCGGGCATAGGGCGACTTCGAGGGTGTGAACAACGGCTCATGTGTCTGACCGATGAGCTGCCATCCCCCCGGAGACGCCGTTGGATAGACGGCGGCATACCCGTTGGCCAGCGCCACCGAGCCAGCGTTAACCGCGGGGCGGGGGCGGAGGCGGCGCGGAATGTGGCGCAGTTGCTCGGGGAGACCGGTCAGGTAGGCGAAGCCCGGAGAGAAGCCGACCATGGCCACCGTGAGCGTCTGCGCGGTCACCAGCTCTACCACCCCCTCCGCCGTGCATCCCACCATGTCGGCCACCTCGGCGAGGTCGGGTCCGTCGAACGCACAGGAGAGGACCACGACACCTCCGCCATCACTCACGTCGGCCGGAGAGGCGATCGCATCCTCCACGAGTCGGGTCAGCACGGGCAACCGGGAGTCGAGCTCATCGCCGTCGTCATCGAAGGCCACCATGACGGTGGCCAGTCCCCCGACCACTTCGGCCAGCCCGTCCATCCGTGCGGCAAGGAGGGCCCGTGCGAGCGAACGGGCCGAGGGAGGATCTTCGACGCCGATGAGCAGGGCGCGCTCACCGAACGGGCGGATCTCGCCCACCGGCACCGACCGGGTCGGGACACGGCCCACCATGTCAGAGATGGCCGGTGGGCGGCGCCGACACGGCGATCCCCGCTGCCGCGAGCGCAGCGCGGACCGCCCGCGCCAGGGCCGGCGCATTCGGGGAATCGCCGTGCACGCAGAGGGTGTCGACCGCCAGCGAGAGCCTTGTGCCGTCCTCGGCGGTCGCCGTCCCGTGCTCGGCCAAGCCGAGTGCCTGCGCCGCGGCCGACGTCGGATCGTCGAAGACCGAACCGGGTAGCTGGCGCGCCATGAGCCCACCGTCAGCGGTGTAGGCGCGGTCGGCGAAGCCTTCCTGGTGCACGGTGACGCCCCGTGCCCTCGCCAGCGCCAGCGCCGGGGCGCCCGAGGGGAGCACGAGCGGGGTGTCGGGACCGCAGAGCTCGCCCACGACCCCGAGTAGCACCGCCAAGGCGCTCGAGCCCCGCGCCACCTCTCCGTAGAGGGCGCCGTGCGCCTTGACCGAACGCACGGTCGTGCCCGACGCGGCGGCGACGTCGAGGAGCGCACCGATCTGCTCGGTGAGCGATGCGGTCAGCGCGCGCACCGAAATCTCCATCGGCCGCCGGCCGAAACCGTCCCGGTCGGGGTAGGAGGGATGGGCGCCGACCCGTACCCCGCAGGCCAGGGCTGCCCGCACCGTCGCCCGCATCGACTCCGCGCTGCCGGCGTGCCCGCCGCACGCGATATGAGCCGAGGTGACCTGGCCGAGCAGCGCGCGCTCAACCGCCACGCCGGCGTCGTCGCTCGCCTCGCCGACATCGGCGTTCAGATCGACGGTACGCCGCTCACCCGGCACGGAGATCGTCCACCACCACGCCGTCGCGAAAGATCACTCGATGGTTCCGGCGCGTCGGCACGCGGGCGCCGCCCATGATCGTCCCCGTGACGTTGAGGGGATCGGCTCCGGCCACTATCCGCTGCTCCCCGCTCGGGGCGCGGCGATGCACCCTGAGAAGCTCCTCGGCCGCCTCGGGCAACGCGTACTGCTCGCCGGAGAGCCCGACCACGAAGCGGCCGCCGAGCGCGACGCCACGCGCTTCGAGCCGGCGCAACGCCCACACCACCTCGCGCCAGGGGACGCGGAACGACTCGCGTCCCCACACCTCCCAGGCCACCACGCCCCAGCGGGCCAGAAGTTGCCAGGCCACCGCCTCGGCCAGCTCCTCGTTGGCCGGCATCGCCGGCTCGCCGATCGCGTCGGCGCCGCTGCGCTCATCCTCGGCCACGGGGAGGAGCGACCATCTCCCCTCCCCGATGCCCGTGCCGACCGGTGCGCGGCGCCGGGCCAGGCCGGGTCGGCCGGTGATCGCCCTCCCTGTTCCGGGTCGGCCGGAGGGCTGCCGGTAGGTGCGCGTGCGCCACCGGTCGCGGGCGGAGAGCAGCGACCGGACGGCCGAGAACGCGTCGGCGGTCACGATTCCCCGTGCCACCAGATCCCACAGCCCCTCGTCCACCTCGGCCGGGAGTCGCCCGGCCAACGGCGCGAGCTCGGGGCGGAAGCAGGCGCCACGGACCCGCAGCGCGGCCAGCACGTCGGCCGCCGCGCCGACCTCGGGCTCGGGCGCCACCGCATCGGCCCGCACGGCCCGCAACATCTGCGGCAGGTCCTCGCGCAGCACGAAGGCCAGCGGGGTGGCCGGCGACGGCGTCCCGGTGCGGCCGGCCCGCTCGGGTCGCGGGGTCAGGCGCCCCCAAACCACCTCACCCGAGAGGCAGAGCTCGTCGAGCCAGCGGGTGTCGTAGCCCTCGACCCGCGCCGGCAGGATGTGGGCCTCCCACTCCACCGCCGGTGCCTCTATCCCCTGCAGCTGCTCGAGCACCTGCAGCAGGCCAGCCCGGCCTTCGACGCGGGTGGCGGGCGTGGCGTGCTGCCAGCCGATGAGAAAGCGAACGAAGTCGGTGATGGGCACCGGGTCCACCAGCCCCCGGCGCCGCTGCCGGCTGGCGCCGTGCAGACGGACGAGCAGGTGGCGGGCGCACCAGCGGCCGTCGGGAAGGGCGATGGCCGAGCCGCCCGCCTCAAGGCGCGCCAGTGCGGTACGCGCCCGCGCCTGGCTCAGCGGGGCTCCGAGGGGCGCTCCGGCCGGCAACGGCCCTTCCGAGGTGAGCTCGGACACCGAGACCGGGCCGGCAAGCTGGAGATGACCGCTCATGCAGGACGCCGCTGCCTCATCGTCTTCCCGGAGGGCCGCCGCCTCCACTGTGCGTTCGGTCGCCACCCAGTTGCCCTCCATGGCGGTGGCGCGCCCATCGGCAACGAGGACGTCGAACCACGTCGACCACTCGGGCACCGGTCGGCAGGCCACGAGGGAGAGGAGCAGGTCGTGCAGCTCATCGGGGTGGCGCGGCTGCGGCCGCACCTGCTCGAGCACGAGGGCCACCGCCTCGGGATCGAGCGCTTCCAGCTCGGCCGCCGGCACCGGGAGCCCATCGGGTCCCAACGCGCCCAGGCCCCGGCGCAACGAGAGGGCCCGCGTGCGGCGCTCTTCGAGCGGAGCCCCGTCGAGGAAGGTGAACGGGCGACCGCTCAGGATCCCGTGGGACAGGGGGGAAGGCTCCGACGACTCAACGGTGTGCACGGCGATGGCCCCCGACTCCACCTGGGACCACAGCTCGACCAGGCCCTCGACGGAGAGGCCCTCGTGCAGGCAGTCGTGGACGGTCTGGCGCACCAGCACGTGGTCGGGCACGACCGCCGGTCCCGGCGCAGCGTTCTCCTGGCACGCGGCCAGCGACGGCCACACCGCGGCGAGAAGGTCGTCCGCCTCCATCCGCTGGAGGTGGATCGGCCGGCGCTTCCCGCCACGCTGGCGCGGCAGGATGAGGGCCCGGTTCAGGTTCCAACGCCAGCGGGCCGCCAACATGGGATGGGGCAGCACCGCCTGCGTCAACACGTCGGCGGCGTGCTTGGACGACAGCATGGACCGCACACTCGTGAGGGGGAAGCTGTGCTGGGGGCCGAGCGAGAGCACGACCGTGTCGTCGTCCGCCGCCGCCTGCAGCTCGAAGTCGAACGACACGCAGAAGCGCTTGCGCAAGGCCAGGCCGAGGGCGCGGTTCACACGCCCACCGAACGGGGCGTGCACGATGAGCTGTGTCCCCTCGCTGTCGTCGAAGCAGCGCTCGACCACGATGCGCTGGCGGGTCGGCAGGCAGCCCAGGGCGGCCAGGCCGGCGGCGCAGTAGGCCACCACCTGCTGTGCCACGTCCAAGGAGACCCCGGCCCGGGCCATCACCAGCCGGCGGGCGGCGTCGCCGTCCGGGACCCTCAGCAGCGGCTCGAGCTCCGCACGCAGGTCGCTGACCGCTCCGGAAAGCTCGGCCGTGCGAGCCGGAGCCTCCCCCAGCCAGAAGGGGACGGTGGGCGGGAGATCGCCGGCATCGTGCACTCGCACCGTGCCCACCTCCACCTTGGCCACCCGCCACGAGTGCGTGCCCAAGAGGAAGATGTCGCCGGCCGTTGCTTCCACGGCGAAGTCCTCGTGCACAGAACCCACGGTGACGCCGTCGGGGTCGAGGACGACGCGATAGTCGCCGGTCTCGGGGATGGCACCGCCGGAGGTCAGCGCGGCGAGACGTGCCCCGCGACGGGCGCGCAAGCGACCGTTCACCGCGTCATGGTGCAGGTGGGCCCCGCGGCGGCCCCGGCCCGTCTCGACCCCCCAGCTGACCAGGGCCACCGTATCGTCGAAGTCCGGCCGCGACAGATCGGCGTAGGGGGCGGCCCGCCGGGTCATCCGCCACAGGGTCTCGACGTCGCACTCTTCGACCGCCGCGGTCTCGGCGACCAACTGCTGAGCCAGGACATCGAGCGGGGCGACCGGTGGTTCCAGCACGTCGAGCCGCCCGTCGCGCACCGCGGCCAGCAGCGCGGTGCACTCGAACAGCTCGTCCCGGGTCATCGGGTAGAGCCGGCCCGCCGGCACACCGTCCCGCTGGTGGTTGGCCCGGCCGACGCGTTGGAGGAAGGTCCCGATGGCGCGCGGCGATCCGATCTGGCAGACCAGTTCCACCGGACCGACGTCGATTCCCAGCTCCAAAGAGGCGGTGGCCACCAGGGCGCGCAGATCGCCGGCTCGCAGCCGAGTCTCGACGACACGCCGGCGCGCGGCGGAGAGGCTGCCGTGGTGGGCGGCCACCAACAGGGACGCATCCACGTCCGCCGTCCCCGTGCCGCTGCCGGCGTGCTCGGCACTGCCCAGCCGCTCGGCCAGTTGATGGGCGACCCGCTCGGCCATCTTGCGAGTGTTGACGAAGACCAACGTCGTGCGGTGCTCTCGCGTGTGCGCGGCGATGCGGTCGAGGATGTCGGAGAACTGACCACCGCTCGCCACCGCCTCCAACTCGCTGTCGGGGAGCTCGATCGCCACGTTGAGGCTGCGGCTGTGACCGCAGTCGACGATCACCGTCGGCGGGCGGTCCTCGTGCACACCGGAGAGCAGGCGGGCCACCACGTCGAGCGGGCGCTGGGTGGCCGAGAGGCCGATGCGCTGCAGCCGCCCACCGCTCCCGCTGACCACTCCGTCCAGCCGCTCAAGGCTCAACGCCAGATGGCTGCCCCGCTTGTCCCGGGCCAGGGTGTGCACCTCGTCGACGATCACGGTGTGCACCCCGCGCAGCATGGCGCGCGACGCGGGCGCGGTCAGGAGAAGATAGAGCGACTCTGGCGTCGTGACCAGGAGGTCCGGGGCGTTCTTGCGCATGGCAGCCCGCTCGGCGGCCGGGGTGTCACCGGTACGGACGGCGACGCGCAGCCCCGGATCGGCATAGCCCAGGCGCGCCGCTTCCTCCCGGATTTCGCCCAGTGGAACGTGGAGGTTCTCGTGCACGTCGACCGCCAGAGCGCGGAGGGGGGAGACGTAGAGCACCTCGGGAAGGCCTCCGCGCCGCGACCCCGCGTCGGCGGCCCGGTAGGCGGCGTCGATGGCCACGAGGAAGCCGGTCAACGTCTTCCCGGTCCCGGTCGGCGACGCCACCAGGACGTCCCTTCCCGCGGCGATATGCGGCCACGCCGCCGCCTGTGGCGCGGTGGGCCCCTCCGGAAAACGGCGGGCGAACCAGCTGGCCACCGCCGGGTGGAACGCGCCGGTGAGGTCGGGGTGGGTCACGCTTCTATTTCACCAGGACGGTGTGACCAAGGCACGCGCCCTCACCCGCCGGCGGGCGGGGGGGCGTCCCGATCCGCTGCCGCGGACTTTTCCTGCCGGCGCTGCACCCAGGCGGCCCGGCCGGCGCGGTCCCGCCGGATCGCCCACGTGAGGACGATCACGACGAGTACCACCAGCGCCACGACGAAGATCCCGAACAGGACGTCGAAGGGCGCGTTCGACGCCAACATGGTGAGCTGCGCCGGGGATCGCTGGGGGGACGGGGCGAGACTCATACCACCAGCCAGGGTAGAGCAGCGGTGGAGGGCGATGTCACACCGGTCCGCCACACTTCGCCCATGGTCCTCATGACGCCCCAGGCACCGGCACGCGACGAGGTCCTGGCGCTCCTGCGCAACGGATCGGGCCACCGACCGCAGTTCGATCCCGACCTCGCCGGCGGCCTGCGGGCCTGGCTGGAGGATGGGGCCGCGGAGCTCGTCGGGGCCCGCGGCGAGGACGCACCGCCTCTGCACCTCGGTCCACGTCTGCTGTGGAGAGACCAGGATGTGGCGGGCGATCGGCGCTCGGGTGCGCCTCGGCACGGCCCTGCGGCGGCCGCCTACCCGACGGAACTGGTGGAGTCGTGTCTCGTCCGTGCCCTCTTCCGTCAGATGGTCACCTGCGGCCGCATCGGGGATCCGATCAGCGACGCGCTCAACGCCCTGCGCGTCGACCCGGGCCGGATGGACATGGTGCGGCAGATCGAGGAGATGTCCGGAGAAGCGACCACCGCCCTCTCCGCGTCCCTGTCCGGCCACGTCGCCCAGCTCGTGCACCTCACGCCCCGCTTCGCCGCGGGATGGTTGCCGCGGACGAACGACCGCGTGGCCATTCCGCTGGCCGGGGGAAGGGTGGTTCTGTGCGGAATGTTCGACCTCCTCGTCGGTGCGCCGGTCCCCGGCACCGCCACTCTGTGCGCCCTCGGGGTGGCGACCAGCGGCCGTTGGGCCGCGGGCCGCGCCGCGCTGCACTACCTCGCCCTGCTCGAGATGCTCCGCAGCGGCGTCCCCCCGTTCCGCGTCGCCCTCCTCCATACGGCGGCCGGTCGCTACGCAATGGAGGACGTGCTCGAGGAGCATCTCAGAGCGGTGGCGTCCCACGTGGTCGGTCGACTCACCCTCCTCGGGGGGCACCGTGCCTAGGTGGTCGACGCCTGGCCCCTCGGCGGGCGCGCCAAGCGCGAACCACACGTGCTGGCCGCGTCCCCTCACCGCCCACCTGCTGGGCCCGGTGGATCCGCTCGCCGCCGCTCGCGCCGTCGACGCCCGGGAGGCGGCGGAAGGGATCCCGCGTGTCCTCGCCGACCTGGCGGCCTCACGATCGGCCGGTCGTTCCCTGCACCTCACCGACCACGACGTGCGGACCGCCCTGGCGCCGAGCGCTGGTCGCGCCCCCTCCACCCCTTTCGCCTGGTCGGCCCGCACGGCCCGACGCGGTCTCGGGCTGGCCGCCCTCCGCTTTCTCGTGGCCGGCGAGGCGCGCACACCCACCGAAGGGACGCAGAGCGCCATAGCCGGGGCGATCCGTTCGGTGCGGGAGGGGAACCGGCCCACCTCCACCATGGACCGGTGGCTGGCCGGGTTGCCCGGCGCCGGCCTCGCCGTCGTGCAGGCCGAGGCCGTGACCTGGGCCACCCACCTGTGGTCCGCCCTCGACTGGAGCGCGTTCGCCAGAGCACCGGTCATCGGTCGCGACCATTGGTGGAACAGCCCCCACTCCCCCCTGCTGGGGATCCGAAGCCGCGCCGAGGTCCGCTCGGTCAGCATCGATGCCGGCGAGGTCCCGTTCTCGGTCCACCTGGTCGTGCTGGGCGGCTCGCGACGACCCACCGTCAGAGCCGAGCTCAGCGTGGTGGCGATGGTGGAAGCCCTGCACGCCCCCCGTTCGCTCCCACCGGGTCGGATCGTAGGGTGGTGGCCCGACTCCGGGCACATCGTCACGGTGGAGGTGGATCGAGCAACGCTCGACGTGGGTGTGGAATCGGTCGCCCGAACACTGGCCACGGTGGAAGCCACTCCCGTCGCGTTCGAGGGGGTGGCGAGGGCTGCGGCCTGAACCCACCCCGGCCTCGCCTATCGTTGTAGCCCCCATGAAGAACAGAGAAGACCTCAGGAACGTGGCCATCGTGGCGCACGTCGACCACGGCAAGACCACGCTGGTCGACGCCATGCTGCGCCAGACGGGCGCGTTCGGTGCCCACCAGGAGATGACCGACCGCGTCTTGGACTCGGGCGACCTCGAGCGCGAGAAGGGCATCACCATCCTGGCCAAGAACACGGCCGTCCGCTGGGGCGGGGTGAAGATGAACATCGTCGACACCCCTGGCCACTCCGATTTCGGAGGTGAGGTGGAACGTGGCTTGACCATGGTGGACGGCGTCCTGCTCCTGGTCGACGCCTCGGAGGGACCGCTGCCCCAGACGCGCTTCGTGCTGCGCAAGGCCCTCGAGGCCCGGCTGCCGGTGGTCCTGGTCATCAACAAGGTGGACCGGCCCGACGCGCGGATCGGCGAGGTGGTGGACCAGGTGGAGGAGCTCTTCTTGGACCTCGACGCCGACGAGCACCAGATCTCCTTCCCCATCCTCTACTCCAACGCCCGAGCCGGTTGGGTGAGCACCGAGCGGGGCGTCGTGGGCACCGACATCGCGCCGCTCTTCCAGGCCATCATCGACCACGTCCCGGCCCCGCAGTTCGACGAGAAGGCGCCGACCCAGGCGCTGGTATGCAACCTGAGCGCCTCGCCGTATGTGGGTCGGCTGGCCGTCTGCCGGGTCCACAACGGCGAGCTCATCAAGGGCGGCACCATCGCCTGGTGCAAGATCGACGGGACGATCGAGAAGGCAAAGATCACCGAGATGTACGTGACCGAGTCGCTCGAGCAGGTGCCGGCCGACTCGGCGGGCCCCGGCGAGATCGTCTCCATCGCCGGCCTGTCCGAGGTCACCATCGGCGAGACGCTGGCCGATGCCGACAACCCCATCGCGCTGCCGGCCATCACCGTCGACGAACCGAGCCTGGCCATGACCATCGGCATCAACACGTCACCCCTGTCGGGGGCGGACGGGACCAAGCTGACGGCCCGCCTCCTCAAGAACCGGCTCGATGCAGAGCTGGTGGGCAACGTCGCCATCCGGGTCGCCCCGACGGCGCGGCCGGACATGTGGGAGGTCCTGGGCCGGGGCGAGCTGCAACTCGCCGTGCTGGTCGAGACCATGCGGCGGGAGGGATTCGAGCTGACCGTGGGCAAGCCCCAGGTGGTGACCCGCGAGGAGGACGGCAAGGTACTCGAACCCGTCGAGCTCGTCTCCATCGACGTGCCCGACGACTACCTGGGCGTCGTGACCCAGCTGCTGGCTCTGCGCAAGGGGGCCATGATCGAGATGGTGAACCACGGCACGGGGTGGGTCCGTCTCGACTACCGGGTGCCGGCCCGCGGTCTGATCGGCTTCCGCACCGAGTTCTTGACCGAGACCCGCGGCACCGGTGTGCTACACCACATCTTCGACGGGTGGGCGCCGTGGCACGGTGAACTCAAGACGCGTCGCAACGGATCGATGGTGGCCGATCGGCGGGGGCTCACTACGACGTTCGCACTGATGAACCTGCAAGAGAGGGGCACGCTCATCGTCGGTCCGGGCGAGGACGTCTACGAAGGCATGGTCGTCGGGGAGAACGCGCGCCAGGAAGAGATGGATGTCAACCCCACCAAGGAGAAGAAGTTGAACAACATCCGCTCGTCGACGGCCGAGGAGTTCGAGCGGCTGACGCCGGTGATGAACTTCTCGCTCGAGCATGCGCTGGAGTTCATTTCCGACGACGAGTGCGTCGAGGTCACGCCCAAGGTTGTCCGGCTGCGCAAGGTCATCCTTCCGCAGGCGGAACGGGGTCGCCTGCGGGGGCGCCAGCGCGATCAGAACGCCTCGGACGCCGCCCGCTAGGGTCGCCCGTCCCGGCCCGAGGTGTGATCTCTCCTAGCATGCAGACCCTGGAGGGATGGCAGAGCGGACAAATGCGCAGCTCTTGAAAAGCTGTGAGGTGCAAGCCTCCGTGGGTTCGAATCCCACTCCCTCCGCGCAATCACCGCACCGTCCTCACGTTGCTCGGGAAGAGAGGAGCTCGGAGAGAAGCCCCTCTACGCGGTTCCTGATCTCGTCTCGGATGGGTCGGATCTCTTCGAGCGTCATTCCCGACGGGTCCTCGAGCTCCCAATCCTCGTATCGTTTGCCGGGCAACAGCGGGCAGGTGTCGCCACACCCCATTGTCACGACCACATCGGCCGCGCCGATGAACTCGTCGGCCAGGGGCTTGGGGAACTCTTCGGAGATGTCGATGCCGACCTCGGCCATCGCCGCCACCGCGCCCGGGTTGATCTCGTTCCCCGGCTCGGAGCCTCCCGACCAGGCGGTGGCCCGGCCCTTGGCCAGATGGGTGAACCAACCCAGGGCCATCTGGGACCGTCCGGCGTTGTGGACGCACAGGAAGAGCACGGCAGGGACCCGCGTGCGGTCGCTCATGTTCGTTCCCTCGTTGGCATCACTCGACATGACCAGGACTGAGAATTCGTTTCGTGGCGTGTTGGGCGCGGTGGATTGGTCCGATCCATCAGCGGGTCCTTAGGTCGCTCTCTTGGCCCAGGTGCGGCTCAATGACGTCGGCCGCCTCGTCCTTGGTCATGCCCGGGTAGAGGCACTTGATCAGCCCGAAAGCCAGCACACCACCGACGATCTGGGCGGACACGAAGCTCGGGACCGAGGAGGGGGCGATGCCGGCGAAGGTGTTGGAGAACATGCGACCCACCGTGATGGCCGGGTTGGCGAAGCTGGTCGAACTGGTGAAGAGGTAGGCGGCGCCGATGTAGGCCCCGACCGCCGCCGGTGCGAGGTGGGACCGCCCGGATCGGGCCAGGGCGAAGATCACCAGGACCAGGCCGACGGTGGCCACCACCTCGGAGAACCAGTGGGGTCCCGACGCCCGGTGCTTGGTCGAGATGGAGATAGCGGCCTCCGAGAACATCACATTGGCGACCACTGCTCCGCAGATGCACCCGACGGCCTGAAAGGGTAGGTACGCCAGGGCGTCCCTCCACCTGAGCCCCCCGAATCCGGCGTCGACGAAGGAGACCACCGGGTTGAAGTGCCCACCCGAGATCGGGCCGAACATCAAGATGACGGCGAACAGGCCGGTGGCGGTGGCCGCCGCGCTCTCGAAGAGCTGCAGACCCGCGTTCCCGGGCGAAAGCGTCTGCGCGGCGATCCCCGAGCCTATGACGGCGGCGGCCAGGAACGCGCTGCCCAGGAACTCGGCGAGCAGTCGCCGCCACAAGACGGTGTCCTTCACGGCCAGATCCCCGATCGTCTCTCCCGCTCTTGCCCTTGCTCAGCGACAAGACGAGCCGGGTCGGGCTGCGCCAACCGTAACCGGAGCGCTCGCGACGGCCTCGGGGACGCAGCAGCTTCCGTCGCCGGCGATGCCGGTCTCGGCCGGCGCGTCGGCCAGGACGGTGTAGACCTCCCAGGGCACACCGTCAGGGTCGCTGACCCAGGCCTTGTCCTGGACGGCGTAGCAACAGGTCGTCTGCTCCTCGACCTCGGTCTCGAGCCCGCCATGGCTCAGGCGGCCTGCGGCGGCAGTGACTTCGTCGGGGGTCTCCACCTCGACGCCCAGGTGGTTGAGGGCGCCAACGACGCCGTGACCCCGAGTGGTGAGGCCCTCCACCAAGACGAGCTTGAGCGGCGGGTCGGCAATGGCGAAGTTGGCATAGCCCGGCTGGCGCTTGGCCGGCGCGACCCCGAAGAGCTGGGAGTAGAACGCGACGGCTTGGTCGATGTCACTGACGTTCAGCGCGAGTTGGACCCGTGACACGATGGCCTCCTGTAGTATCGATACCAGTCGATGCATCGAGTATGGCTGATGCATCGATACTTGTCAATGGAAGGGGAGGACGTGGGCAAGCAGGCCGCTACGGCCAACGACCGATCGGCGGAGTGCTGTGCCTCGGTGCTCAGCGCACCGCTCGACGCCGTCGATGCCGCCGAGCTGGCCGCCGGCTTCAGCGCACTGGCCGATCCCGCCCGGCTGCGGGTGCTCAGTATCCTGGCCGCTTCACCCGAGGGGGAGGTCTGCGTCTGCGACTTCGTGGGGCCCCTGGCCAAGAGTCAGCCCACCGTCTCGCACCACCTCAAGATCCTGAGCGAGGCGGGTCTGGTCCGGGGTGAGCGGCGGGGCAAGTGGGTCTGGTACTCGCTCAACCGCGCTCGCCTGGCCGAGCTCCGATCGGCCATCGACAGCTGAGGGCCGCGGATGTCGGCCGTGGGCCGCCCGGGGTAGTGGGTAGTGGTTAGTGGAGCCCGACTCAGTCGGCCCGAGGCCCTGCGGCCTGAACCAGCTCGGCCTGCCGTTCGGCCTTCTTGGCCTGCCGGTGTTGCTGGAGCAGCATGGCTCCGGCGCCGAGCGCCACCGCACCGCCCACAGCGTACGCCGGCATGGGGAACTCGGGCGTGGCGGCCGGCGGGTTGTCGCTGCGGGGACGGGTCAGGTAGAAGGTGTCGTAGGTGCTGTAGTTGGGCGTCCCGCTCGACTGGGTTGGCGCGTGGTAGTAGGTGACCGTCATCGTCGTGTTGCCACCCTGGACGCCGGGGTTGACGCTGAACAGGGCGATGCCGTAGGCGTCGGTGGTGTCCTTGACGGCCGACCAGCTGCAAGGCTCGCTGGCGTCGGGCAGTGGCTTGGTCCCGGCGGCGATGCCGTCGAAGGCGGTGCCCACGCGGATCTGAGTGAAAGTGGTGACGTTGGCCGTTCCGCTCAAGTAGGTGTTGTCGCGCTTGTTGGTCCCACCCCCGCCGATCACCATGTACACCGTTCCCAGTGTCGTGTCGAAGGGGCTGGATGGGGTGAGCCCGCTCCCCTCGCCGCTGGCCACGACGGGTGTGAAGGTGTTGACGACCGCCCCGCTGTTCGGCGCGACGGACGTCGGCCCGCTGGTGTTGTAGACATAGTTGCTGGGCCAGCCGGTGTTCGCAGATCCCTTCCAGGTCGAGGTGCCGGGGTAGGGGGCCGGTACGAATCCCCGCACGGGGTAGGAGCGGTCGTAGTCGTGGTCGTGACCGTTCAGCACCAGGTCCACCTCGTACTGGTCGAAGAGCGGTACCCAGGCCTGGCGGATACCGGCGTCGCAGCCGTTGTCGGTCGACGACGAGAGGGCGCACTGGTGCATCTGGACGACGATCCAGTCGACGGTGGTGCTGGCGCGCGCCGTGGACAGGGTGTTCTGGAGCCAGACGGCCTGGGCGTTGGGCGTAGCCCCACCGGGAGAGAGGGTGCCGTTGGGGTTCTGCGTGAAGCCACCGGTGTAGTACTGGTTGTAGACGTGGTCGGCCGCCGGGATCGAGTTACCCTCGGGGTCGGTGGTGGCGGTGAAGCCCACGTTGTAGGCGCCGGCGCCCTGGTAGCACACGTCGTTGGCGTCGAGGCTGATGAACAGCACCGACCCGACCTGGAACGAGTAGTAGCTGCCCTGGAACGATGTCGAGCCGTTGCTGGGCAACCAGTACCGCGTGTTGTACGAGTTGTAGCCGTTGGGTCCGTTGTCGAGCTCCGCCTCGTGGTTCCCGATGCAGGGCATCCAGGGCCGCTTGGAGGCCGAGCGCTGGACGTTGAGGCCGAAGTCCCGCCACACCTCGGGGGCCGGCTGGACGTTGGCCGACCCCGAGGTCGTCGCTCCGGTCGAAGAGATGGTCTCCTTGTCGGCGTAGCACAGGTCGCCGTTTAGCAGATGGAACAGCGGTTCCAGCGCCTCCACCTCACCCACCGCGTTGTAGGCGTTCCACTGGGACTCGCTGTAGGTGGTCGACGAGATGGTCGAGCCGTCGGCCAGGGTGTAGGTGGCGCCCGCGCCCGGCGTGCCGAGGTCGCCGAAGCTCGTGAAGGCGAAGGCGAAGCGCCCCTGACTTGTCGTGGTGAACGTGCTGGTGAACGTGACCGCCGGCGTCGCGGCGTCCTCGACCACGTAGGTGTACGTCGTGTTCGGCGTGAGACCGGTCAACGGGAGGTGGTAGCAGAAGACCTTTTCGCCGCTCAGGCCGTCGGTGTAAGAGAGAGGGGTGGCGTCGAACACCGTCTGGCCGCCCGAGCCGGCCGGGCTGAGCGTCACCTGCGGCGTGACCTCGGCGCTGGCCGACGCCCAGGAGATGGTGACCTCCGTGGAGGGATCACTCCCCCAGGTGAGATGGATCTGCTCGGGCACCGTCCCCGAGCCGAGCGAGCTGGTGCCACCCGGACCGGCGGCGAAGGAGTAGCCCTCGCCCAGGCCGAGGTCGAGTGCCGCTGCAGCGAACCCGGCGACACCGGCGAGCAGCATGAACTGACGCCGCGACAGTCCAGATCGGAGTATGCCGGACGCGCCGGAAGGTCCGCTTCCTTCATCGTCGGGGAACATGGGCTGCAAGGTAACGGAGGGCCATGAACCGGACGCGAACGACGATCGAACGACCGGCCATCTCTTCGCGTCCGCTGGCGAGCAGGACGCGACGGCCGTGTGATGTCGGGCACCTCTTGGCCGACCTCGCCTTGCCCGCGCTGGCGGTCTCCCGACTCTCGACGAGGCGCTCGTCGTCAGCCGATGGAGGCGCGCAGGCCCGACAGCCACCCGTCGGCCGCCTGCCATGCCTCGTCGGCCTGCCGGCGCTGTTGGGCGCCGTGGGCGCCGGCAGCAGGGTAGGACCCGAGGAACTTCACCCCCGCCAAGCTGGCGTGCAGATCGCGCAGGCAGTCGCCGATCACCTCGTCGCCGATGTGACCGCTCAGGTCGATGACGAAGCAGTAGTCGCCGAGGTTCTGCTTGGTCGGGCGTGATTCGAGCTTGGTCAGGTTGATGTTGCGGGCGGCGAACTGCCCCAGGATGCCGTGCAGGCTGCCGGGGTGGTCGGCCCGCTGGAAGCACACGATGCTCGTCTTGTCGTGGCCCGTGGGCTTGGGCACGTGCGATCGCGCCACGGCGACGAACCGCGTCTGGTTCTCCGGATGATCCTCCACGTCCTCGGCCAAGATGGCCAGGCCGTAACGCTCGGCCGCCAGGCGCGGCGCAATGGCCGCGACGTTGGGGGCCTCGAACTCACCGAGCAACCGGGCGGCGTCGGCGGTGGAGTTGGCCGCCACCTGTTCGGCTCGGGGAACCTGGCGTGCCAGGTACTTCTGGCACTGGGCCAGCGCGTGGGGATAGGACGACACCCGCTCTATCTGGCCGATCAGGGTGCCCGGCCTGGCCATCAGATGAAGGTGGATGTCCATCACGACCTCGCGCTCGATGTAGAGGTCGACATCGAAGATGAGGCCGTCGATCGTCGCGCTGACGGTGCCCTCAATGGCGTTCTCAATCGGCACGAAGCCCAGGTCGGCCCGGCCAGTGGCCACCTCCTCGAGGACTCCGGTGATGGTCGAGACCGGTCGGAGCTCGGCCGCAGCCAGATCAGGCTCACTGAGGAGCGCCTCGTGGGTGAAGGTGGCGGCCGGCCCGAAGTAGGCGACCGTGGTCGCAGGGGGGTTCACTCCCGGGCAGGATAGTGAGGATTATGGATGCCACCACACTGCGCGCGCTGATCGATCGGGTCGCCTCGGGTGACTGCCCCCCGGACGACGCCGTCCGCCAGCTGCGCCGGCTGCCCTACGCCGACCTGGGGTTCGCCCGCGTCGACCACCACCGTGACCTGCGCCAGGGCATGCCCGAGGCCGTCTACGGTCCGGGAAAGACGCCCGAACACTGCGCCGCCATCGTCGGGGAGCTCCTGGAGGGCACTACCGGCCCCGTCCTGCTCACCAGGGCCAGCGAGACCCAGGTGAAGGCCGTCTCGGCCATGACCCAGGCGCGCGGCCACGGACCCGGCGAGGTGACCGACTCCCGGCCCACCTGCACCATGACGTTCCGCCCGGCACCGCCGCGGGCGGGGAGCGTGGTCGTGGTGACGGCCGGGACGGCCGATCTCCCGGTGGCCACCGAGTGCACCGCCGTGCTCGGGGCGCTGGGGTTCGCTCCGACGGTGCTGGTCGACTGCGGCGTGGCCGGGCTGCACCGTCTGCTGGCCGAGGTCGACGGGCTGGCCATGGCCGACGTCGTGGTGGTGATCGCCGGCATGGAGGGGGCACTGGCCAGCGTCGTGGGCGGTCTCACCCCCGCCCCGGTGGTGGCCGTGCCCACCAGCACCGGGTACGGAGCTGCCTTCGAGGGAGTGACCGCGCTGCTGGCCATGCTCGCCGCCTGCGCCTCGGGCGTGACCGTCGTCGGGATCGACAACGGCTACGGGGCGGCCTGCGCCGTGTCCCGGCTGCTCCCATGAGCTCCCCGGTCGCAGGTCCTCCCCCGACGGTCGCCTGGTTCCACTGCTTCGCCGGCATCGCCGGCGACATGGCCCTGGGCTCCCTCATCGATGCCGGTGCGGACATTGACGAGATCCGGCTCCTTCTCGACCGCCTCGACCTGCCCGGATGGGAACTGCACGTGGAGCGGTCGCTGCGCGGCGGGGTGGCCTGTGCCCGGGCGCAGGTACGCGCCGAGAGCGACGCCGCCGTCCGCACCCACGCCCGCATCACCGGCCTGATCGCCGCCGCCGCCCTCCCTCCCCGGGTGACGGACCGCTCCCTGGCCGTGTTCCGCCGGCTGGCCGAGGTGGAGTCCGCCCTGCACGGCCGGCCGGTCGACGACGTCCACTTCCACGAGGTCGGCGGCCACGACGCCATCATCGACATCGTCGGCACCGTCGCCGCGCTCGAGGTGTTGGGCGTCGACGAGGTGACGGCGTCGGCCGTCGCCACCGGGACCGGGACGGTACGCACGGCCCACGGCCTGCTGCCCAATCCCTCCCCGGCCGCCGTCCGCCTGCTCCAGGACGTGCCGACGTACGGGCGGGCAACAACGGTGGAGTTGACCACCCCCACCGGTGCCGCGCTGCTGGCCGCGCTGTCCACGTCTTTCGGGCCGATGCCCGCCATGGTGGTGTCCGCGAGCGGGTTCGGGGGAGGAGCGGGCGAGCTCGACGAGCTGCCCAACTGCACGCAGGTCGTCATCGGGAGGCGAGACGAGCGGGCCGACATCGGCCCGGGCCAGCCGGCGCTGCTGCTGGAGACCAACCTCGACGACGTGACCGGGGAGCAACTCGGCCACGCCGTGTCGGCCGCCCTCGAGGCCGGCGCGTTCGACGCCTGGGTCAGCGCGGTGACCATGAAGAAAGGCCGGCCCGGCCACGTCCTGCACGTCCTCACCGACACGGCGCACCTCGACGCGCTCCGCCAGGTCGTCTCCGCCTCCACCGGGACCTTCGGGGTGCGCGCCACGGCGGCCGAGCGGTGGCCGGTCGCCCGCAGGCTCGACGAGGTCACCATTGACGGAAAGGTGGTGCGCATGAAGGTCGGCTACGGGCGGGCCAAGCCCGAGTTCGACGACGTCGTCTCCATCGCCACGGCGAGCGGCCGGGGCGTCCACGAGGTCGCATCGCGCGCCGAGGAAGCGTGGAGGCGGTCCCGGCGCGGCGCGGCAGCCGAGCCCCCCGGCGGCGAGGAGCGCTGACCGCCATGCCGGTGTCGGGGATGTTCGAGTACGACCCCGCCATGACCGATCTCGTGGTGGCCGCGTGCCGGGAGCGTTTGTCGCTCGACCCCGTGTCGCTCGACTTCGGTGGCCTGGCGGAGGCGCTGAGCGACGCGCTGACCGGGCTGATGCGCCCGGAGGGCAACGACGCGGCGACCGTGCTGCACCTCTTCATCGACCGGCTGGCGACCGCCGTCGTGTCGTGCGACAGCCCTCGCTTCCTCTCCTTCATCCCCGCGGCGCCCACCAAGGCTGCGCTCCTCTTCGACATGTTCGTCTCGTGCTCCTCGTTGCACGGCACCTCCTGGCTGGAGGCGGCCGGCGTCGTCGTGGCGGAGAACCAGGCCCTCGGGGTCATCGCGCAGGTGGCCGGCTTTCCCCCCGAGGCCGGAGGATGCTTCGTGGCCGGCGGATCGGCCGGGAACCTCTCGGCACTGGTGGTGGCGCGCGACACGGCCGGGTACCGGCGGGGCACGACCGCCGGTCCCGCGCACCCTCTCGTCGCCGTGAGCGACGAGGCCCACTCCTCGGTGGGCAAGGCGCTGCACGTCATCGGCGTCGAGGCGCTCGTCGTGCCCACCGAGGATCACCGCCTGACCGGATCCGCCCTGCGGGCCGTCCTGGACCACCATCTTCGGGCCGACGACGTGGTCGCCGTGGTCGCCACCGCAGGAACCACGAACGCCGGCATGGTCGACGATCTCTCCGGCGTGGCCGACGTGGCCCGGGAACGCTCCCTGTGGTTCCACGTCGACGGGGCCTACGGG
Source organism: uncultured Acidimicrobiaceae bacterium (assembly GCA_963779735.1). Lineage (GTDB taxonomy): Bacteria > Actinomycetota > Acidimicrobiia > Acidimicrobiales > RAAP-2 > Bog-473. The sequence goes on along the minus strand of CAVZZJ010000001.1, from coordinate 357,185 downwards.
GGTGCCGCCCTGTTCGCACCCTCGGCCCGGGCCAGGTTCGCCGGGTTCGAGCGGGCCGATTCGTTCATCGTCGATCCCCACAAGTGGCTCTTCGCGCCCTTCGACTGCGCCGCGCTCATCTACCGCCAACCCAACCTGGCCAAGGCGGTCTTCACCCAAGACGCCTCGTACCTTGACGTGCTGCACCGCGGAAAGCCCGAGGAGTGGAACCCGAGCGACTACGCCTACCACCTCACGCGGCGCGCCCGTGGGCTCCCGCTATGGTTCTCCCTGGCCGTCAACGGCCTCGACGCCTACCGCGACGCCATCGAAGCCGGCTTGTCCATCGCCCGGCGGGGTGCCCGGATCATTGAGGAGACCCCGCACACCGAACTGGTTCGGCCGCCCGAGCTCTCGGTCGTGCTCTTCCGCCGGCCGGGCTGGAGCAGGCCGGACTACGACGCCTGGTCGGCACGGCTGCTGGCGGACCAGACCGGGTTCGTCACCCCCACCACCTGGGAAGGCGAAACGGTGGCTCGCTTCGCCTTCCTCCACCCCGACACCACCGAGGAGATGATCCGGGAGATCCTGGCCACGATGGCGTGACCTACGTCGTCGTCGCCGCGATGGTCGCCGACGCGCCGGAGCGCTCCCAGGCCCGTCTCAGAGCGAGGAGCAGCGTGTCCACGTCCTGGGCGCCGGGCACGGCCCAGCCCCCGCCGATCACGAAGTAGGGCACGCCGGTGATCCCCGCCTCCCGTGCGGTGCGCTCGTCCGCTCGCACGTCCGCCGCGTGGGCGTCGCTCTCCAAGACACCGCGGGCGATGTCGGGCGACATCCCCGCCGCCACCGCCGACCCCAGGAGGACACCGTGGTCGGACAGGAGCTGGCCCTCCGTGAAGTACGCCGAGAACAGGCGCTCGACCAGTGCCTCGGCGATGGGCGTGCCCCGGGCGGCCCGGACCAGGCGGTGGGCGTCGAAGGTGTTGCCCAGCCGGATCCGATCGAAGCGGTACTCCATGCCGACCTCGTGGCCCAGCGCTGCCAGGCGCTCGTGGCCGGCGTGCACCTGCTCGGGACTCATGCCGTACTTGGCAGCCAGCACGTCGACCAGTGTCTGCGGACGATGCGCCGGCGCGCCCGGGTCGAGCTCGAAGGGGCGGTGCACCACCACCACCGCGTCGCCATGTTCGAAGCGCTCCAGCGCGGCCTGGAGGCGATAGAGGCCGAGGGCACACCAGGGGCAGGCGAAGTCGGACCACAGGTCAATCTCCACGCAGGGTACAACAGCGCCATCGGCGGGCTATTCCCGAGGGGCCCCCACGGGAACCGGGTCAGCCCGCCGCCACAGCGGACTCCAACCAGGCGCCGGCGGCCAACAGCCGATCCTCACTCGACGCCGGCCCGATGAGCTGGATACTGGCCGGCAACGGCCCACCGGTCGGGATGGGCAGTGCGAGGGCCGGCACCCCGGCCAGATTGACGGGCAGGGTGCAACGGGCCACCAGCAGGTCGTCGCCGTCGCCGAGCAAGGGCGGGAAGATCGTGAGGGTGGGGGTGATCAGAAAGTCGACCCGCTCGAAGAGTCCGGCCAGGGTTTGTTGCCAGGCCCGCTGGCCCGAGTGGGCTGCCGCCGTGGTGGCGGCGTCAAAGGTCGAGCCCATCGTCAGTCGCTCCCGAACCGGGGACCCGACCCCCTCGGGGTCCCGAGCCACCAGGTCCCGGTTCGACGCCCAGGCTTCGACCAGGAGCAGGAGGCCGGCCTGCGCGCTGACGGCGTCCCATTCGGGGACATCGAGGTCCAGGCAGGGCCATCCCGTGGCGCGCAGCGCCTGGCTGACCGCCGCGTCGATCAGCGGGTCGGCCGGCGGGTGGAGCCGCCCGACCGTGACGCCGGTCGTCTCGGCGACCGTGAACCCCGGTTCGAGCAGTTCCATGCCCAGCACCAGACCGGCCACGTCGCGTGCCATGGGGCCGACGGTGTCGAAACTCGGGGAGAGCGGCCACACCCCGTCGAGTGGGACCCTCCCCCAGGTGGTCTTGAGCCCCGCCGTGCCGCAACAGGCGGCCGGAATGCGGACCGAGCCCCCGGTGTCGCTGCCGTAGGCCACGTCGGCCTCCCCGGTGGCCACCGCCACCGCCGAACCGCTCGACGACCCGCCCGGGACCCGCGCCGGATCAAGCGGGTTCACCGGCGTGCCGTACCAGGGATTGACGCCGGTCACCCCCAACGCCAGCTCGTGCAGGTTGGTCCGCCCCACGATGCGGGCACCGGCGGCCCGGGCACCGGCCAGGCAGGCGGCGTCCCGGAGGGCCGGCGTCGCTCGTCTCGCCACGGCCCGGCAGCCGGCGGTGGTCTGCTCCCCCTCCATGTCGATGAGGTCCTTGACGGCCAGCCGGACACCGGGGCCCGCCGTCGCGTAGCGGGTGATGAAGGTCGTCACGGCGTCGTCACGGCGTCATCACGGGCGCACCCACGCGGGGTCGCCGCGCCCGGCGATCCGGCCGCTGGCGGCGATCGCCACCAGTCCTACCAGCGCGATCACCAGGGGGACGACGATGGCCGCGTGGAGGACGAACACGGCACCGACCAGCGCGCCGACGAACATGGCAGCCACGGAGATGAAGCGCCGTCCGGACTTCGATCCCTGGCCACCGGCGATGCCGCTGTCCGCCGCGGTGCCCACCAGGGTCAAGGTGAGCACCGTCGTCGTGAGGTCGGGCACTGCCAAACGGCGCGCCGTGGCGTTCTGGACGCCCATGGCCGTCCCCAGGGCGACGATCAGGGGGTAGCGAAAGCCCGCCGGGACCGGGTTCGGGCTCAGCGCGGCGAGCACCACCGAGACGGCGAGGAGGACCGCCTGAAGGCTCACCGCCGAACTGAGGTGCCTCGCCCGTTGCGCGCCCAGCTGCGCGCCGATCCTCCCGCCGACGAGGGCGCCGAACCAGAAGGAGGCCAGGGCCACGGCGGAGGCCACGATGGAGAAGCCAGCCGCGCCGGCCAGGGCGAAGCCCAAGAACACCACGTTGCCCGTCATGTTGGCCACGAAGACGTGCCCGAGCGCCAGGTAGCTGAAGGCGTCCACCAGGCCGGTGACCACGGTCAGGCCCACCAAGAGAGGCGGGAGAGGGCCGTGGCGGGCGCCGGACGGGGGGACGAAGGTCTCCCGGATCTCCTCGAAGAAGGGCGACACCCAGCCATCGTCGCGCAACCGGAAGGGTGACCGTCGGGTACGGTCGTGCCTTGGGGGTGACCGTGGGACGACGGAGGTGGGGTGCCGCGGCGGCCGTGCTGGCCACCGCGCTGGTGTGGGGTGGGCTTGCCCTGACCGTGCCCGGGGCGGCATCGGCCGGAACCCCGCTGCCCGGGGCGCCCGGCTGTCCGATGTTCCCCGCCGACAACGTGTGGAACACCAACATCTCCCAGCTACCGGTCGACCCGCACAGCGCGGAGTGGCTGGCCAGCATGGACGCCGGCTCCACCGATCTACACCCCGATTTCGGACCCTCGAACGACCCCAGCACCCCCTACGGGATCCCCTACATCGTGGTGTCGCCCTCGCACCCCTTGGTCGACGTGTCCTTCCAGTACGCCGACCAGAGCGACCCGGGGCCTTACCCCTTCGGGGCCGACACGCCGATTGAGGGTGGCGCGCAGTCGACGGGCGACCGTCACGCCATCATGGTCAACCCGAGCACGTGCACCCTCTACGAGCTCTACGACGCCTACTACAGCCCATCGGGATCGACGGCCGGCTCGGGCGCCATCTGGAACCTCAACTCCAACAACCTGCGACCCAGCGGTTGGACGTCGGCCGACGCCGCGGGCCTGCCCATCCTGCCCGGCCTCGTGCGGTACGACGAGGTGCTCTCGGGCAGCATCACCCACGCCATCCGCATGACCGCCGAGTCGACGGACACCTCGTTCATCTGGCCCGCCCGCCACGAGGCGGGGACCGCCAGCAACCCGGACCTTCCCCCGATGGGAGCGCGATTCCGGTTGAAGGCGAGCTACGACATCTCGGGCTACTCACCCCAGGCGCAGGTCGTCCTGCGGGCCATGCAGCAGTACGGCCTGATCCTGGCCGACAACGGCTCCAACTGGTACTTCGGGGGAACGGCCGATCCGGCTTGGCCGATCTCCCTGGTCAACGAGCTCAAGCAGGTCCCGGCCAGCGAGTTCGAGGCGGTCGACGAGTCCTCCCTGATGATCGATCCGAACTCTGGGCAGGCCCGCCAGGACGGCGGTGCCGTGTCGTGCTCCGGCGCCACGGGCTACCGCATGGCGGCGGCCGACGGCGGAGTCTTCTCCTTCTGCGAACCCTTCTACGGCTCCATGGGCGGCCACGCACTCAACCGGCCCATCGTGGGCATGGCGGCCACGCCCGACGGCGGCGGCTACTGGCTGGTGGCCTCCGACGGCGGGGTGTTCAGCTTCGGCGACGCCCCCTTCTACGGCTCCACCGGGGCCATGCGCCTCAACGAGCCGGTGGTCGGCATGGCGGCCACGCCCGACGGCCGCGGCTACTGGCTGGTGGCCTCCGACGGCGGGGTGTTCAGCTTCGGCGACGCCGCCTTCTACGGCTCCACCGGGGCCATGCGCCTCAACGAGCCGGTGGTCGGCATGGCGGCCACGCCCGACGGCCGCGGCTACTGGCTGGTGGCCTCCGACGGCGGGGTGTTCAGCTTCGGCGACGCCGCCTTCTACGGCTCCACGGGGGCCATGCGCCTCAACCGGCCCATCGTGGGCCTGGCGGCCACGCCCGACGGCCGCGGCTACTGGCTGGTGGCCTCCGACGGGGGCGTCTTCACCTTCGGCGACGCCGCCTTCTACGGCTCGGCCGGCTCGTTCAACCTGGACGCACCGGTGGTCGGCATCTCCGCCTCTCCCGACGGTGGGGGCTACTGGCTGGCGGCCTCCGACGGGGGCGTCTTCACCTTCGGCGACGCCGGCTTCGAGGGCTCGACCGGGGCCACGGCTCTCGTCGCCCCGGTCGTCTCCATCTCCGGCTGAGCACCACGGGGGTCCCCCGATCTCGAAGATGAGTACACTCGCTCACCTAGCGCCGTGGATCAGGCTCCTCGCCCGCCCGAGGAGCGGAGGAGGGGTGCGGATCGTGGTTCGCGCTTCATGAAGTTCGGCATCCTGACGCCGGTGCTGTCCCTCGTGCCCGGCGGTCACTCCGACTGGGAGATAGACGGGACCATCGACGACGTCCGCCAGGTAGCCCAGGCGGCCGACCGTCTCGGCTTCGACTACCTCACCTGCAGCGAGCACATGGCGATCCCCAGCGAGGGTATGGACCTGCCCGGGCCCCGATACTGGGACCCGCTGTCCACGTTCGGGTATCTCGCCGCCCACACCTCCCGCATCCGTCTGGCCACCTCGGTGCTGGTGCTCGGCTACCACCACCCGCTCGAGATCGCCAAGCGCTTCGGCACGTTGGACCGGATATGCGAAGGGCGCCTCATCATGGGAGTGGGCGCGGGGTATCTGAAGAGAGAGTTCGAGCTGCTCGGTTCGCCCTACGAGGATCGGGGGCCGAGGGTGGACGACGCCATCCGGGCCATTAAGGCCTCCTTCGGTCGTCGGACGCCGGCCTACGACGGCCCGTTCTTCCGCTTCGAGGGGATCGTGGTGGACCCGTGCGCCCTTCAGGCGCCGGCGCCGATCTGGGTCGGCGGGCGCAGCGTCCGTTCGCTCCGAAGGGCGGTCGAGCTGGCCGACGGCTGGTGCCCGTTCGCCACATCGCCGCGGCGGGCAGCCGCCTGGTTAGGGGAGGCGAGGGCGACCGAGGCCTGGGGGGCGCGGGACCGTCCCCTCGACGTCGTGCTGGCCCACAGGGACCCGATGGATCCGTCGCTTCATCCCGACGCGACCGCTGCCGCGGTGGAGGAACTGCGCGACGCCGGGGTGACCACCGTTTCCCTCCGCTTCGTGCACCGGTCCCTGACGCACTATCTCGAACAGCTCGAGGCCATGGCCGCGCTCATCGGGGATCTGAGCCGATGACCGCCCATGGAGGGGGAGGGGAGCGTTGAACCCGGATCAGCTCGTCGACCTCTACGAGATACAGAAGCTGAAGGCCCGCTACTTCAGGCTGATGGACACCAAGCAGTGGGACGAGTGGCGGGATCTGTTCACCGACGACATGGAGCTGTACCTGGAGAACTCACCCCTACCGGAGTCCGACGCACCGACCCTGGTTGGAGGCGATGCCCTCGTGGCCTACCTCTCTGCGTCGCACCCGGACAAGCTCACCGTGCACCAGGGGCACATGCCCGAGATCGAGTTCGTCGATCGGGACACCGCAACCGGCATCTGGGCCATGTTCGACTGGGTGGACGACCCCGGACGGCGGGGAGCCTGGCAGGGCTACGGCCACTACCACGAGCGCTACGTCCGCTGTCCCGACGGTCGCTGGCGCATCGCCTCGGTCCGCCTGACCCGGCTACGGGTCAACGCCGTGCCGCCCCAACCCTCGGAGGCCACGACCGGCCTCGACCCCGGGCAGCTCCGATCCTCGCAGCCCGCGCACCGGGGGGAGGACGTTGGGGGCGACTGAGGCCGTCAGCTTCTGCCGGATGTGCCCCGCGCTGTGCGGGATCACGGTGACGGTGGACGACGGCGTGGCCACCCGGATCTCTGGCGACGCCACCCATCCGCTCTCGCGGGGATACGTCTGCCCCAAGGGGCGGATGATGGCCGCCCTGACCGACGATCCCCGCCGCATCGATCAACCGATGATGCGCGGCGCCCGTGGCGAGCTGTCCGTCGTCGACTGGGAGACGGCGATCGGCGATCTCGGGGACCGCCTGGCGCGGATCGTCGACCGCTTCGGGCCGTACGCCGTGGGCAACTACAGCGGCACGACCCTCGACAGCGCAGGGCGGTACGCGGCGGGACGGCTCATGGCGGCGATCGGATCGCCGAGCCGCTACACCAGCGCCACCGTCGACAGCGTGGCCAAGGTCCTCGTCGGGAAGCTGATGTCCGGCCGGGAGGGCCTGGTGCCGGCCATCGATTTCGATACGACGACCCTGCTCCTCGTCTTCGGCGAGAACATGGTCGTCTCACACGGCGGCTTCTCCTACTTCCCCGATCCCGTCCGCTACCTGCGCAGCGTCGTCCGGCGGGGCGAGGTCTGGGTCTTCGACCCTCGCCGAACCGAGACCGCCAGACTGGCCACCCACCATCTTTCCCCGAGACCGGGGGCGGACTTCGCCGTCATCGGGTTCCTGATCCGCGAGCTCCTCCACACGGGGGCCGACACCGACTACCTGGCGCGTCATGCCAGGCACGTCGACGAACTGCGGCTGGCCGTCGCGCGATTCGACCTGACGGCGGCGGTCGAGATCACGGGACTCGAGGCCGAGGACCTCGGGGGGCTGCTGGCCTCCGTCCGCCGTCACTCGCGGCTGGCGGTCGTAACCGGGACGGGCGTGACCATGGCGGCCACCGCCAACGTGACCGAGTGGATGGCCTACGCCCTGCAGATCGTGACCGGCTCGTTCGAGCGCCCGGGAGGACGTTGGTTCAATCACACCGCCGCATTCGACCCCGACGCCGACGTCCCGGACAGTTCGGGGTTCGGGCCGGGACCGAGGAGCCATCCCGAGATCCCCCGCATGGCCAACCAGTACCCCTGCGCCGTCATGCCCGACGAGATAGAGGCCGGCCATCTCCGCGCTCTGCTCGTCACCGGCGGCAACCCCCTCACCGCCTTCCCCCAACCGGACCGCTGTGGCCGGGCGTTCGACCGGCTTGAGGTGCTGGCCGCCTGGGACATCGTCCGCTCGGCGACGGCCGAGCGGGCGACGCACCTGTTGCCCTGTCCGGACCCTTTGGAGCGAGCGGACCTGGTCGTGCCAGTCCACCTCTCCAAGGTCTTCGCCCAGTACACCCCTGCCGTGCTCCCGCCCCGCGCCGATCGACGCCCGATGTGGTGGAGCCTGGCCAAAGTGGCCCAGCGCATGGGCGTCTCCATCCTGCCGGGTGGGGCCGACCCGGACGCACTCAGCGACGAAGAGTTCTTCGGCTCAATGGTGGAGGGCATGCCACTGTCGTGGTCCGCCCTCCACGAAGCCGGTGGCCATGCGGTCGAGTCCCCCAGGCAGGACCGTTGGGTGGAGCAGACGGTGCTGCCCGACGGGCGCTGGGATCTGGCCCCCGCGCTCTTGGCGGACCGGCTCGAGCACGCCGTGGGCCGACCTTCGCACCCGCTGGTGCTGGGCAACCGGCGCGAGGTGCGCCACACCAACTCCACGCTGGCCTGGGGCGTCGCCGGCGCGCCGGTTCCCCAACCGTACGTGTACCTGAGCCCCGGCGATGCCGAATCGAACGGTGTCGCCGAGGGCGACGCCGTCGAGGTCAGCACCCCGCACGGTGCGCTGCACGGCACGGCACGGATAGATGAAGCGATGGCGTCGGGCACGGTCGTCATCCCTCACGGCTTCTCCGAACCCAACGTCGGGCACCTCGCCGCCACCGATGCGGACATCGACCCCTACACGGGGATGCCCACCCTGGTCGGCGTGCCGGTCGGCGTGCGGCCGGTCAGCGGCCCCGCCTCGCCGAGGCCGACCCCGACCTACCCATCTCCCTCGGGAGTCTTGCGGTAGACGTTGGTGTCGCGTCGCTCGAAGCCGAGGCGCATGTACAGGCGGTTCGCCGCCTCGCGTTGGGGTCGCGAGGTGAGGTCGATCGTGCGGGCGCCCTGCTGCTCGGCGTAGTCGACGGCGGCCCGGATCAGTGCGCTGGCCACGCCGGCACCCCGGAGGCGCTCATCCACCACGACGTCCTCAATCCAGGCGCGCAGGCCGGTGGGCACCAAGAAGATGGCCAGGGTGAGCATGCCCACCACCCGTCCCGCCATGGGGTCGGCGCCCTCGTCGTTGGGCACTTCGCCCGCGTCGGACGGCGCTGACGTGGCCAGCAGGAGCGTCGTGGCCGGATCCTCAATGATCCGACGAATTTGGTCCAGGGTCGGCGCGGGCGCCGAGGAGGAGAGCTGCGGGACGAGCGCCGCCACGGCGCCGTGGAGCGCGCCGTCGGCCTGGGCGGCCACCGACACGGTGATCCGCTGGCCCTCCGCCATCCGATCCGGGGCCATCAGCTCCCTTGGGGATCGCCTCGCCACATGGGTTGGCGCACGCTGTCGTAAAGGACATCGCGGTGTTCGCCCACCAGGGCAGCGAAGACGGTGTCGGCCCAGCGCTCCGATCCGACCAAGGGGGACGGCAGGGTGTCGCGGGTGAACCACCCCACGTCGCGGCACTCGAGCGGGTGTGCCTGCAGGGTGCCCCCCACGGCGCGGCAGTAGAAGAGCAGCGAGTAGAGGGGCACGCGGGTGAAGCCGAGGCGCAGGCCGTCGAGGACGGCGATGAGGCGCACCGGTTCAACCTCAATGCCGGTCTCCTCTTCCACCTCTTTGACCACGACCTCGGCCGCGGAGTACCCGACGTCGCACCAGCCGGTCGGGTAGAGCCAGATCCCCGAGTCGGCCCGCTGAATCAGGAGCAGCTCCCCCTGGTCGTTTCCGACGGCGGCACCGACGGCCACCTTGGGCGTGACGTAGCCGGGAACCCCCTTGCCGACCGTGTCCATCCACTCCTGGACGAGCCCCTCGCCGGCGTCGCCCTCCGTGGTGTCCTCGTCGGCCTGGAACCGGATGTCGGCGGCCACCTTGAGAATCTCCTCGAAGCGCTCCTGCTCGTAGAGGCTCTCGGTGAAGCCCAGCCCGGTGCGGGCGATGCCGGAGAGAGCCTCGCTCCAGCGGAGCAGCGTCTTGAGGGGGACAGTGCGATCCACAACTGGTGACGCTACCGCGCCACGCCCGGTGGGCCAGAATGGTCCGTGCCCGTCAATGAGGACTGCCGTCACTACGTGATGAGAACGACGCCCCGGGGGGACCGCCTGGAGCGCTGCAAGGTGGACGCCAACGAGCCCCTCCCCTTCGGCTGCCCCGACGGTTGCGTGTTCTACGAACCCCGGAAGGTCTCCCAGGCCGGGTGGCAGGTGCGCCGGGGCGACGGGGATCGGCCCCCGCCGCGCTGAGCGGCTCAGCTCTCCAGCAGGTCACCGAGCAGGTCGACCGTGATGCCCTCCTGGCGGAGCCAGTCGAGCGCCGCCTCGACCTGCGACCCGTCGCCGTCCAGCTCGCAGACGATCCAGCCCCGGTGCTCCTCCACGTCGGCCCGGCGGATGTTCGGCTCGACGTCGAATCGGCGGACGAGGGTGGCCAGGACGGCGCGGCGCACTTCGGACTCGGGAAAGGTCAGCTTCACCCGAACCTGGCTCACGGCTCGTCCTGGGTGCCGCCCGCCGCGACGCTGCCGCCCACCTCGACGGTGCCGCCCACCTCCATGGTGCCGAGCATCCGGTTCAGGCGGCCCGAGCTGAAGCCTTCGAGGTCCAACGCCACAAAGGTGAAACCGGCCGATCGCACTGCGGTCACCACCTCGTGGCGGCGGGCCAGCACGTCTGCCAGCGCCTCGGGTTCGAACTCGAGCCGGGCCGTCGCGCCGTGATGGCGCACCCTGAGCTGCCCGAAACCGAGCGCCCGCAGCGCCGACTCGGCGGCGTCGACGGCTTCGAGGCGCCCGAGCGTCACCGGGGTGCCGTAGGGCAGGCGCGAGGCCAGGCAGGCGGCGGCCGGCTTGTCCCAGGTGCGCAGGCCGAGCCGCTTCGACCACTGCCGGATGTCCTCCTTGGTGAAGCCGGCCTGCACCAGGGGGAAGGTCGCTCCCCCCGCCGCGGCGGCCGCCTGGCCGGGCCGGTGATCTCCCAGGTCGCTCACGTTGACCCCGAGGACCACCCGAGCCGACTCGGCCCGAGCCAGCGGGCCGAGGGCCGACATTAAGGCCGACTTGCAGTGTGCGCAGCGGTCCGCGCCATTGGCCACGTAGGCCGGATCCTGCATCTCGTCAGTCCGCACGCCCACCCAGCGCAGGCCCCACTCCCGGGCCAGGGCCCGGCAGTCGTCGGCCTCACCCGCGGCGAGAGAGGGCGACACCGCCGTAGCACACAGCACACGGGCGCGACCCAGGGTGTCGTGCGCCACCTTGGCCAACAAGGCGGAGTCGGCGCCGCCGCTGAACGCCACGACCACCCGGCCCAGATGGCGCAGCTCGTCCCGAAGGGCCTCGAGCGAGGCCGTCACGTGGAGGCCCCCGAGACGGCGGCCAGCACGGTGTCCAGGTCGCCCACCATGCCCGTGTAGAAGGGACCGAACTCGGCGTAGTGGGCCGATGCCTCGTCGAACCGCATCTCGTAGACGCACTCCTTGAGGTCGTCGGGGTGCACGCCGAAGAGGGTGACCCCCCACTCGAAGTCGTCCAGGCCGGTCGACCCGGTGATCACCTGCAGGATGCGGCCGGCGAAGGTGCGGCCGACCTTGCCGTGCCCCATCATGAGCTCCTTGCGGGTCTCGAAGTCGAGGCCGTACCAGTTGTGGTCGGCCGAGCGGCGCTTGGACATCGGATAGAAGCAGAAGGCCGGCTTGCCCTCGGGTGGCAGCTGGGGGAAGAGGCGGGCCTGGCGCATCTCCTCGGGCACGCCCGCGGCGTACTCGGAGAGCTCGGTCAGCGAGACGTAGGACGCCACCGGGACCACGCCGGCCCGCTGGACCTCCGTCTGGAGGAGCCGCAGCCGCCACAGGTCGGGGCCGAGCACCATGAGACCGAGGTCGGCCTTGTGGCCGAGCAGTGCGGCCGGCACGACCTGGTAGCCCTCGCCCCGCGCCGACGCCAGCGCGCCGCGCAGAGCCTGCGCCTGGAAGGAGGGACCCGTAGGGACGCGGCAGAAGAGGTGCAGCACGGCCAGGCCGACCGATGGGACGAGCGGGGAGTCGGCGGCCACCAGCTCAGTGTAGGGAGTCATCGCCGTGCGTACGCGAAAGAGCGCCCCGTGGGGCGCTCTTTCGCGTACGTGCAGTGCCATCTGAGGGGCGGAGGCCCCCGTGTCGGGCGTTGGTTCGGCCGCGGCCGACGCTTTAGTAGTCGTCCATCCCGCCGCCGGGCATGCCGGCCCCGGCGTTCTCCTCGGGCTTGTCCACGATGACGGCCTCGGTCGTGAGGAACAGGGCCGCGATGGAGGCCGCGTTCTGCAGCGCCGAGCGGGTCACCTTGGCGGCGTCGATGACGCCGTCCTTGAACAGGTCCCCGTACTCGCCGGTGGCGGCGTTGAGGCCGTGCGCGCCCTTGAGGTGGCGCACCTTGTCGACGATCACGCCACCTTCGAGGCCGGCGTTGACCGCGATCTGCTTCAGCGGCTCCTCGACGGCCTTGGCCACGATGCGGGCCCCGGTCGCCTCGTCGCCCTCGAGCTTCTCGGCCCGCTCGAGGATCGCCACCTGCGCACGCAGCAGGGCCACGCCCCCGCCGGGCACCACGCCCTCTTCGATGGCCGCCTTGGTCGTCGAGACCGCGTCCTCAATGCGGTGCTTCTTCTCCTTCAGCTCGACCTCGGTCGCCGCACCGACCTTGATCACCGCCACGCCACCGGAGAGCTTGGCCAGTCGCTCCTGCAGCTTCTCCCGGTCGTAGTCCGAGTCGGTGTTCTCTATCTCGGACTTGATCTGGTTGATCCGTCCCTTGATGTCGGCCTCGGACCCCGCACCTTCGACGATGGTTGTCTCGTCCTTGGTGACGACGACCTTGCGGGCGCTGCCCAGTAGGTCAACCGTGACGTTCTCCAGCTTCAGGCCGACCTCCTCGGTCACCACCTGGCCGCCGGTGAGGATGGCGATGTCCTGGAGCATGGCCTTGCGGCGCTCACCGAAGCCCGGAGCCTTGACGGCCACCGAGCGGAAGGTGCCGCGGATCTTGTTGACCACCAGGGTGGCCAGGGCCTCGCCCTCCACGTCCTCGGCGATGATCAGCAGCGGCTTACCGCCCTGCATCACCTTCTCGAGCACCGGCAAAAGGTCGCGTACGGCCGTGATCTTCGAGCCGACGAGCAGAATGAAGGCATCCTCGAGGACCGCCTCCATGCGCTCGGGGTCGGTCACGAAGTACGGCGCGATGTAGCCCTTGTCGAAGCGCATGCCCTCGACCAGGTCCATGTCCATCCCGAAGGTCTGCGACTCCTCGACGGTGATGACGCCGTCGCGGCCGACCTTGTCGATGGCCTCGGAGATCATCTCCCCGATCTCGGTGTCGGCGGCCGAAATGGAGGCGACCTGGGCGATCTGCTCCTTGGACTCGGTCTCCTTGGCGATGCTGTGGATGGAGGCGACCGCCGTCTCCACCCCGGCCTCTATGCCCCGCTTGAGCGACATGGGGTTGGCGCCGGCCGCCACGTTGCGCAGCCCCTCGTGGACCATGGCCCAGGCCAGCACCGTCGCCGTGGTGGTGCCGTCACCGGCCACGTCGTCGGTCTTCTTGGCCACTTCCTTCACCAGCTCGGCGCCGATCTTCTCGAAGGGGTCCTCGAGATCGATTTCCTTGGCGATGGAGACCCCGTCGTTGGTGATGGTGGGGGCGCCCCACTTCTTGTCGAGCACTACGTTGCGGCCCTTGGGGCCGAGGGTCACGCGCACGGCATCCGCCAGCTTGTTCATGCCGGTCTCGAGCCCGCGCCGGGCTTCCTCGTCGAAGGCGATCAGCTTGGCCATCTGGTGTGTTCCTCCATCGTTTCACGGGCCCATCGAGGGCCATTAGCACTCTCATCTGTCGAGTGCTAATAGGAAACCACGCCCGGGCGCCGCGCGCAAGACCTGCCGAGGAGGTCCTGGTCAGGACCGTGACGCGGCCCCTCCCGGCCGGCCGGCCGGGCCGGGTGGTCGGCCTAGCCTCCGGCGACGGCGGGAACGATGGAGAGGGTCTGCCCCGCGGCAACCGGCGTAGCAAGACCCTCCAGGAACCGCACGTCCTCGTCGGCCAGGAACACGTTGACGGAGCGCCGCAGCCCCCCGGAGTCGTCGAACAGGCGGTCGGCCACGCCCGCGTGGGCCGCGTCGAGCGCCTTGAGCGCCTCGCCCACGCTGGTCGCCTCCACCTCGACCTGGCCGGCGCCACCGGTCAGGTCGCGCAGTTGGGTCGGGATGCGGATCGTCAGGCTCATGGCAGGGTCTCCTCGCTAAGGTCAGCGCCCGTCTCGAGCGCCGCGTCGAAGGCGGTGAGGGTGGGTGCGATGGTCGCCGTCGGGCCGGTGTAGTCACACAGCGCCTCCACCGTCTTGAGCCCGTGACCGGTGACCAGAGCCACCACGCGCTCGTCGGGCCGGACGGCGCCGGAGGCGGCCAGCTTGGCCAGGGCGGCGATGGTCACCCCGCCCGCCGTCTCGGCAAAGATCCCCTCGGTGCGGGCCAAGAGCCCGATCGCCTCCAGCACCTCGTCGTCGGTGACCGAGGCGCACGAGCCGCCACTCTCCCGCATGGTCTGCAGGGCGTACCACCCGTCCGCCGGATTGCCGATGGCCAGCGACTTTGCGATCGTCTTGGGCTTGACGGGCCGGATGGCGTCCGTCCCCTGGGCGAAGGCGGTGGCCACCGGGGAACACCCCTCGGCCTGGGCCCCCGACACCCGCACGTGGGGCATCTCGTCCAGCAGCCCCACCGTGCCCAGCTCCGAGAACCCCTTGGCCACCTTGGTCAGCTGGCTGCCCGATCCGATGGGCACCACCACGTGATCGGGCGCATGCCAGCCCAGTTGCTCGGCGATCTCGAAGGCCAGCGTCTTGGAGCCCTCGGCGTAGTAGGTGCGGACGTTGACGTTGACGAAGGCCCAGCTCGGCCGTTCGCTGGTCAGCTCGGCGCACAGCCGGTTGACGTCGTCGTAGGTCCCCTCAACGGCAATGACGGTGCCCCCGTAGATCGTCGTCATGGTCACCTTGGCCCGCTCGAGGTCATGGGGGATCAGCACCACCGACTCCATGCCGGCCCGGGCCGCATGGGCGGCGACCGAGTTGGCCAGGTTCCCGGTGGAGGCACAGGCCGCCACCTTGAAGCCGAGCTGGCGCGCCTTGGTCAGCGCGACCGAGACCACGCGGTCCTTGAAGGAGCCCGTGGGGTTGGCGGTGTCATCTTTGATCCACAGCTCGCCCAGCCCGAGCTCGGCCGCCAGGCGGTCGGCCCGCACCAGCGGGGTGAAGCCGGCGCCGAGATCGACCGGCGCGTCCTCGCTCACCGGCAGCAGGTCCCGGTAGCGCCAGATCGAACGCGGGCCGGCCTCAATCCGCGCTCGTGTCACGGTGGCGGCGATGCGCTCGTAGTCGTAGGCCACCTCGAGCGGGCCAAAGCAGTAGTCGCAGACGTGGAGGGCTTCGGTGGGGAACGGGCGCCCGCATTCACGACAACGCAAGCCAGTGACAAAATCGACCATCGGTCCTCCTCATCGATCGGGCATTGGCACCTGTTGCCCACAAGAGGAGGGCAGCGGTTGCCGCGACGTCAACGGGCCCGTCCCTCAGTCGCTCTGGATGATGGGCCCAATGCTAGCGCCTCGCGCCACCCCTGCGCCATCGCTCGGTCGGAGTGACCGCACGTCAGGTGCGATGATTTGACCATGCCGGGAGAGCGAGCAGCCGAAGGGGCGGGTCCGCGCACCTATCGCCACGGGGACTTCCCGTTGGCCAAGGTGTTGGAGTCCAAGGGGCGGCGCACCGTCTCGGTGTGCATCCCGGCGCGCGACGAGGGGTCCACCGTCGGCTCGGTTGTCCGGGCCGTGGTGCAGCCCTTCCTGGCCTCTGCCGGAGGGAACGGGTTGGTCGACGAGGTCATCGTGCTCGACGACGGCTCGGCCGACGACACGGCGGAGCAGGCCACCGACGCTGGGGCCCGGGTGGTGCGGGGCGTCGAGGCCAGGGGCGGCAAGGGTCAGGCCATGGCGGCCGCGCTGGCGGCGTCGAGCGGGGACGTGGTCGTCTACCTCGACGCCGACGTCGCCAACACCACTCCCACCTTCGTCATCGGCATGCTCGGCCCGCTCCTGTTCTTCGACGACATCGCCCTGGTCAAGGGCTTCTACACCCGACCGCTGCACGGCGACCCGACCGGCGGCGGAAGGGTCACCGAGCTGGTGGCCCGGCCGGCGCTCGAGCTGCTCTTCCCGGAGCTCTCCGAGGTGCGCCAGCCGCTGGCCGGCGAGACGGCCGCCCACCGCTGGGTCTTCGAGAAGGTGGGGTTCACCGACGGCTACGGCGTCGAGCTCGGACTACTGATCGACGTGGCCACGCTCATGGGCGCCGGCGCGGTGGCCCAGGTGGACCTCGGGGTGCGCATCCACCGCAATCGCCCGCTCCATGAGCTACGTCCCCAGGCCACCGACGTGCTGCGGGCCGCGCTGGCGCGCGCCAACCGCTGAACGGTGGCCGCGTGAGCGACGGGGAGCAGTGCATCGTCGTCTCCAATCGGGGCCCGCTCTCGTTCGGGTTCGACGCCGACGGCGGGCTGCGCCGGGTCTCGGGCGGCGGCGGGCTGGTCTCCTCCATACGGCCGCTGCTGGCCGGAACGGGACTGACGTGGGTCTCGGTGACGATGGGGGCGGCCGACCGGGCCGCCGTCGCCCGGGGCCTCATGGTGGACGAGGGCATCACCCTCCTCCCCGTCGTGGTGGACGACGACACCTACCGTGAGGCCTACGACGTCGTCTCCAACACCACCTTGTGGTACTGCCACCACCACCTCTTCGACCTGCCGCGCCGGCCCCGGTTCGACCGGCACTGGCACCAGGCGTGGGAGGGCTACCGGACGTACAACCAGGCCGTCGCCGATGTCGTGATCGATCGGGCCCCGGTGGGCTCGACCGTGCTGGTGCAGGACTACCACTTCTCGTTGCTGGGCCAGATGCTGGCCCGGGCCCGGCCCGATCTGCGCACGGCGCACTTCTGCCACATCCCCTTCGCCGATCCCAACATGCTGCGCACCCTGCCCGACAGCGCCGCCGGCGAGCTGCTGGCGGGCCTGGCCGGCTTCGGGGCGTGCGGATTTCACGCCCGACGCTGGGAGGCCGGATTCCGGGCCTGCTACGCCGACCCCTACCTCGCGGCCTTGGCCGGCAGTGCGAGCGCGCCACGTACGTTCGTCTCCCCCCTCTCCCCCGATCACCCGGGCCTCGTGTCCGAGGCGGCCGGCCCCGAGTGCGCCGGGTCCGTCGCGGATCTGCGCGCCGAGACGGGGGGACGTCGCATCGTCCTGCGGGTCGACCGCGTCGAGCCCTCCAAGAACATCGTGCGGGGGATGCTGGCCTTCGAGGAGCTCTTGGTGTCCCACCCCGAATGGCGGGGTGAGGTGGTCCACGTCGCGCTGGCCTACCCCTCGCGGCAGGGCCTGGCCGAGTATCTCGCCTACGGGGCCGAGGTGGTGCACACGGCCGAGCGGATCAACCAGACCTGGGGTTCTCCGACGTGGACTCCCATCGCCCTGCACGTCGAAGACGACCGGACCCACTCGCTGGCGGCGTTGACGATCTCCGATGTCCTGCTCGTCAATCCGGTGCGTGACGGTCTCAATCTGGTGGCCAAGGAGGGCCCGCTGCTCAACGGTGCCGACGGCGTGCTCCTCCTCTCCCGCGAGGCCGGAGCCTGGGACGAGCTGTCCGATGCGGCCCTCGGCGTCAACCCCTTCGACGTGTCGGGCACCGCCGACGCCCTTCATCGCGCCCTGAGCATGGATGAGGGCGAGCGGAGGAGCCGGGCCGCCCGCCTGCGGGACCTGGTGCTGGCCCGCACCGCCGCCGACTGGTTGGCCGAACAGCTCTCCGCCGCTCAGCCGCCGGGCCCCGCCGCCTGAACCAGCACTTCGAGCAGCGCCACCGCGCCAAATGGCCCGTCGACCACCAGGTCGGCGCGCTCCGCCACCTCGGTCGGCGCCTCCTCGTCGACCACGGCGATCCGGGCCACCGCCATCCCCTGCGACTCGAGGTCCGTGGCGGCATCGAAGGCCGGGAGATCGCCCAGGTCGTCGCCGAACACCGCCAAGGCCGCCATGCCGGAGGCCAGCGTTCGCACGACGGTCCCCTTGTCCACGTCGAGGGGCGGTCGGAGCTCGAGCGACAGGCGGCCGGGACTCGCCCTCACGCCGTGGTCGTGCTCCTGGCGGCCGGCGAACGCGATCGCCCAGGCGCCCGCCTCGGGGGCATGCCGCCAGTGCAGGGTGACGGTGAGGCCCTTCGGCTCCACGTAGACGCCCGGGGGGGCCTCGGCCCGGGCGCGGTCGGCGATCCCCGCGATGACCGGCACCCAGGGGCGCGCGTCGGGGCCGACCTGCCCCAGCCCGTACAGGCCGACGAGCGTGACCCCGG
This sequence comes from uncultured Acidimicrobiaceae bacterium, assembly GCA_963779735.1. Lineage (GTDB taxonomy): Bacteria > Actinomycetota > Acidimicrobiia > Acidimicrobiales > RAAP-2 > Bog-473. Next base: position 338,963 of record CAVZZJ010000001.1, on the reverse strand, counting down.
CCGGAGAGGCCAGGACGCGGCGGAGGAACGCGGGCGGTCGTCCCGAGATGACGGCCACCAGCGCGAAGCGGTCGGCCAGCCGGGACAGGAGCCCGGGGACCTCGGGGAGCGGGCGGGCCGCCGACGGCTCGTCCACGATGGCGGCCAGGGTGCCGTCGAAGTCGAGGCAGAGCGCACTGTGGCCGGGATCTCGGGCCAGGGGGAGGAGGGCCTCTGGGAGTGCACCCACGACGGGTGTGGGGATCAGCCGGCAGCCTGGGCGGCCAGGTCGGACCCTATGACCACCACGACGTCCGTGCCGGTGGCTCCGGCGACCGGGACGGCCGCGGTCAAGGGGAGGACCTCGGCCGGCTTGATGCCCAGCGTCGTCGCGATGGACGCCGCCGACTCCTGCTGGCCGGCGGCGTAGTACACGGCCGAGGTAGCCACGGTGGTGGAGGCGTCCACCGGCGTCTTCATCGCCCAACCCTGCGCCCCCAGTATGACCGAGTAGTGCTCCGCCAGCCCGTTGGTCTCGGTGGCATTGGCCACCACGACGCTGACCGCGCTGCGCGGGACCGTCGTGGTGGTCGTGGTGGGCGGCGCCTTGTGCGCCACGGTCGTCGAGGTGGTCGAGGTGGTCGCCGCTTCGCCACTCACCGGGGGACGGGTACCAACGTCCACCAGCGCCACGGCGGCGACGACGAAGATGACCAGGACGACGAGGGCCCGCACCGGTGCGATCCCCGACGGCGCACGGTGCCCGCCAGGTCCGCCACTCGAACCACCACGGTCGGCATGCGGAGGTTCAAATGTCATTGGGGGTCCAGCCTGCCGTGCCTGGTGCCCCGATGCAAGCCTTTCGCCCCGGCCCGGTTTCACTCTCCCCTGGCCGAGCCGTTCGCGACGTCGGCCCGGCGAACGGTGCTCGGCGGGCAAAGAGGATCGAGACCCAACCGGGCCCGATCCCCGCTGCATGCTGCCCTATCGGTGCGCTACGCAGGTCGAGCGCGAGCGAAGTAGTCTGCGCGGGTAGGCGACGATATGGGACCTGGCGGAGAGCTCCGGGGGTTCTGTGGACGGAGAGAAGATGCTGTTCGTTCTCCAACAGGCAGTGCGCGTCAACCCAAGGGATGACAGCTGGGAGCACGCCGTGCTCTGGATCGTCTTCGCCCTTTTGCTGATGGTCATCTTCCTGCTCGCCTACTTCGCGTTCAGGTTCGGGTGGTTCCGAAGGGGCGCCGACCAGCGCTCCGAAGGCGGAGTGGATTCGACCACGACACCCGAATGAACCTCAGGACGGAAACGGGCATCCTCGTTACTACCGTCGGCCGTCACCGGGGTACTCGGTACCGCATCCCCCCGTCCACAACGACCACCTGGGCTGTGGCGTAGCCGGGGGCGGCCATCATCAGGCAGTAGCGGGCGATCTCCTCGGGCTGGCCGGGTCGCCCGAGGAGCGTGTTGGCCTCTACCGACGAGCGCGTCTTGTTTCTGTCCATGTTCCACATCGGCGTCTCGACAGGGCCCACCGCCAAGGCGTTGACCCGGATGCCGTCCTGCCCGAAGGCGTTGGCGAGCAGGACGGTGAGATGGTTGACCCCCGCCTTGGCTACCGCGTAGGCGATGCAGCTGCCACTGCCGGTCGGATGCACACCGGCCAGGCTCGTGATGTTGGTGATCGATCCACCCCCGACCCTCTGCATCACGGGGATGGCAGCCCGGCTCACGTACCACGAGCTCATCAGGTTGATCCGCAGGTTCCGGGTCCAGATCTCATCGGTGAGCCCCTCGAGATCGCGGTGGTCAACCATGTCGGCGTAGCCGGCGCTGTTGACCACCATGTCGACCCGGCCCCAACGTTCGACAGCGGCGTCTATCAGCGAACGGGCCTCTTCCTCCATGGACACGTCGGCCCGCACGTACACCGCCTGCGGGAGGCTCGCGGCCAGGTCCCGGCCGGCGTCGACCGAACGAACGGAGTTCACCACCAGGGCCGCGCCTTCGGCCGCGAACAGCTCCGCGGTGGACCGACCGATCCCACTGGAGGATCCTGTGACCACCGCCACCATGCCATCAAGCAACCCCACGGGGCCCTCCGTTTCATCCGACCTCGGCGCTTGCCGTCGCCATGGTTCGACAGTACCGTGGGTCGGTGGTTGTCAGGGAATGCTCACTCAGTTCCCTGCTGGAGAGGGGGGTTCCCAGACCCCTCGACGTGTTCTGCGCCCGTGGCGGGAGAGCTGCGGTGAGTAGATACCTACCTAGGGGGTGGAAGTGGAACGCAGGCAACTAGACACCAATTTCTTCGATCCTGCCTACATGGCGGATCCGTTTCCGCTCTACGAGGAGATCCGGGCCGTCGGCAACGTGGTCTGGAACGACGTCCTGGGCGGGTGGGTCGTGGTCGGCTACGACGAATGCCTGTCCGTCGTGACCAACGCCGCCGGACATTTCGTCCAGCTCTCTGGAGATCCCGAGCTGACGTTCTGGTTCGAGGCCCCGAACATGATCGGCGTCGACGGCCCGGAGCACCGCCGGCTCCGCGGCGCGCTCGCCCCTCTTTTCTCCCGTAGTTATGTAGCCAAGTGGGAGAAGAGGATCGCCGAGGTGGTCCGCCAACTACTCGCCCCGATGGTCGCCGGCAACGACAGCTTTGACCTGATCGCCGACTTCACGACCCTTCCGACGCTCATCGTCTCCGAGATGCTCGGCGTGCCTGAAGAGCGTTACGACGACTTCCAGCGCTGGTCCCATGACATCGTCACCAATCTTTCCTTCGGGCACGAGAACGCCGAGAGCCTCGAGATCCTCCGCCGAGCGGCCACCGAAATCAACGCCTACTTGAAGGAAGAGATCGAGCGGCACCGGCGCGAACGCCCGGACGACCTCCTCACGACCATGTTCGACCTACGGGGCGGCGACGCCATGTCGAGTGAGGAGATCCGCTCGACCGCCGTTCTCCTTCTCGCCGCCGGCTACGACACCACCGCCAAGACGATGTCCAACGCCCTCATCGCCCTCGAGCGCAACCCGGACCAGCGGCGACTGGTGGCTCAGGACCTCTCGCTGGTGCCGGCGGCCATTGAGGAGAGCCTGCGGTGGTTCGGGCCGGTCCAGTGGCTGCCCCGCCGGGCCATCGCAGACACATTCCTGGACCGGATGAACGTGTCGGCCGGCGAGACGGTCTACGTGTTCAGCGCGGCGGCCAACCGGGATCCCAGGCGATGGGATGATCCTGGACGCTTCGATGTGAGGCGAGAACCGAAGTCGCACCTGGCCTTCGGCTACGGGCCCCACCTGTGTTTGGGGGCGCCGTTGGCGAGGCTCGAGACGAAGGTCGCCTTGGAGGAGCTGCTCCGACTGGCGCCGGAGTACAGGCTCCGCGACCTCGATTTCGGGCGGTCGATGTTCATCCGGGGCCCGGAGCGGGGCATAGTGGAAGTGGGAGTACGGGCGCCGGCACGGGCCTGACGTCCGGTCTAGACGGCGGCCAAGAGACCTGCGCGGGCAGCTCCTCATGGGCCTAAATGCGATCGGCCCGGCCGCGCCATGACCTCACTGACCAGCCGGCTCCGTGGGGTGAAGAGCCTGGCGTTCACGGTTCCCGATCTCAATGTCGCCACGGACTTCTTCGAGTCGGTGTTCGGCCTCGAGCTCATCTCCGAGTCCGCTCCGATCAGCGACGGGAAGCGCTCGTCCATGCGAGCGTTCGCCAACGCGGACGTGCGTACCGAGGTCAGGGGCACGAGGGTGCTGCGTGCCCCCTTTCTCAACCTCCGGCTCTTCGAGGCCTCGTATCCGGGGCAGAGGACCCTCTGGCCGATGATGCTGGACGTCGGAGGCTGGCACCTGGCCGGTTACGTGGACGACATGGACGACGCGGTCGAGTTCCTCGAGTCCTGCGACGTGTACGTGCTCGGTCCGGGCAAGAAGCCCACGACCAACCCTCCAGAAGTCGGGGAGGGCTCTTTCGCCTGCCACTGCATGACCCGCTGGGGTTTCCACTTCGAGCTGTTGACCTACCCCAACGGGCGGGCCTACATGGACGACTTCGAGGGGCGCCTCTGGAACCCGGCCCAACCCGACGGAGCGGCCCCGCTGCGCTCTACGGAGGGTCGCGGGGTCCCGGGCTTCCGTGGCTTCGAGCACCTCAGTGTCGCCGTCGGCGACATGGAGGAGGTGAGCACGTTCCTCGAGGAAGTCGTCGGGTGCCAGCGCTTCTACGACATGGGCCCGATGGACGATCGTCACGGCAGCGGCTTCGGCGCCTACGTCAATGTCGACGTCCGGGTGAGCGTGTCCAAGGTACGTCTCTTCAGGACGCCATATCTCAACCTCGAGATCATCGAGCCCGACTTTCCCGGTCAGAACCGGGCCTGGCCCAACCTGTTCGACGTCGGAGGCTGGCGCCTGGAACTGGCGGTCGACGATGTCGACGCCGCCGCAGAGGGCCTGGCGCACGCCGACATCCACGTTCTCGGGGGCAAACGGGAGGACGAGGACTCGGGCTGGCGCGTGTCGTGCGTGACGCCTTTCGGGATGTACTTCGATCTGGTGCCGGCCGGTGGCGCCGGTGGTGCCGGCGGTGCCGGCGATCCGGCCTCGGCTCCACGGGCGTGGGATCCCGCTCGCCCCGAGGTTTAGACCACTGGCTGCGCACATGCCCCGACGCATCCGTCATGGATCAGGGCCGGGCTCACCCAGGCGGCAGAACCTCCTCGGCCCAGGCCAGCAGCTGCGGGGCCAGAAGGGGCCAGCGCTCGAAGGCGCCGTTCTGCTGCCCCTGCTCCCGGCGCTTGGTCCCGTCGATCCATTCGGTGTCGGGCCAGGGAGGCTCGACCAGCCGCGCACCGGGGATCATCCGGGCGACCTCGTCGGTCGTCTGCCGGGGGTGCCACCAGTCGCTCGCCCCGCTGCGGAAGACGAGAGTCGGAACATTGATGGCCGTGGCCAACTTCGTGGGCAGTCCGGGCACCGACTCGCCCGGAACCGGGTAGTAGGCAGCCAACCAGCGCTCCATGGTCTTCAAGAACGTGGCCGGGTCCTGGTCGGTGATGCGTTGGCGGTTGGACGGGTTCCGTCTCGTGACCTCGTCCCAGTCGCGCAGGTCGGCCACGGCCTCCATCCCCCCCAGGATGGTGGCCCGCATGGAGGGTATGCAGTAGACGGCACCCAGGTTCATGAGGCCAAACACTCCACCGCTGATCCACACGACTGCCAGCGCCTCGGCCACGTCGGGATGGTTGGCCACGGCCAGCATGGAAACCCGGGCCCCACCCGACCCGCCCATGATCACCGCCGGCGCCATGTCGAGATGGCGGAGCAGGGCCGCCAGGTAGTCGGCCTGCATCTGCGACTCCGTCGCACCCTTGAAGCAGACATCCGACTCGCCGCAGTTGGGCCGGTCCCAGATGACGACCCGGTTGCCGGTCGCCGCGATCGCCTCCGCCAACGGTCGGACTCCCGCATCCTCCTTGGGAAACCGTCCACCCGGCGTGAGTATCCACGGTCGGCCCTTGTCGCCGATCACCTCGTACCCCAGCGTCAGCCCATCGACCTTTGCGGTAGCCATGAGGCCGAGAATAAGCGCTTACTCCGGTGGTCGCCACCTGGCCGGTCCCGCGGGTACGGGCCCACTGGGTGGTCAGAGACCTGCGGTTCTTGCCGTGGAAGACCCCGCCTCAGGCAGGGTCTTGGCGCATGTGGCACCGCCAGACGGCCTGAATTGGGTGCGCCGCCCGAGTAGCTCAGTTGGTAGAGCACTTCACTTGTAATGAAGATGTCGCGGGTTCGATTCCTGCCTCGGGCTCCGACGGCGTCGGCCGATCACTCGCGGGCTACGCCTCGCTGTCGGGCGACCTCGAAGGCGGCCACGGCACCGGCCACGCCCACGTTCAGCGAGGGCAGCGAGCCGTGCTGGGGGATGGAGGCCACCGCGTCGCAACGTCGTCGCACCAGGGGTGCCAGACCCTTCTCCTCGCTCCCGACCACCAGCGCGATCGGGCCGTTGCCCAGCCGTAGGTCGTAGAGGGACTGCGAGGACTCCCCGGCGAGCCCGACGGACCACACCCCGAGATCGGCCATCTGCGAGAGGGCGGCCGGTATGCCCCCCACCACGGCGAAGGCCAGGTGCTCTATGGCCCCCGACGCCGTCTTGGCCACCGTCGGGGAGAGCCGGGCCGACCGATGGCGGGGCAGCACCACCCCGCTGACGCCCGCACACTCGGCGCTGCGTAGGAGCGCGCCCAGGTTACGAGGGTCGGTGATCCCCGCAGCCACGAGGAGGAAGGGGGTCGCGCCGCGCCGGCTCTGGGCGCACAGGTCCTCGAGCGGCACCGGCTCGACCGGCTGGGCCAGCGCCACGACTCCCTGGGGCGCCTCGGTACGGGCCACGGCTTCGAGGCGATGCCGTGGCACCGTCTCGACGGGAACACGCAGACGGGCCGCAAGCTCCTCAATGCGATCGAGCTGGGGAGAGGGGTCCTGGTCCTCCGCCAGCAGGATCTGGCGCACCGTGCGGCGCCCCACGGAGAGCAGCTCCAGCACGGCTCGCCGACCCTCGACCTGATCCCCTCCGAGCTCGCTCTGCTCCCGCGACACGGGGCGGTGCGGGCCCGGCCGGCGGGCACCACCCTTGCCGCGGGCCCCTGCGCCACCCCGGGCCCCGGCGGCCCCTGCGCCACCCCGCGACCCGGCGGCCCCTGCGCCACCTCGGCCACCGCCGCGGCCCGAGCTGGGTCCCCGCGGCCTGCCCCGGGGCGGGGTCACGCCGGTGCCAACAGGACGATGGCCAGGCAGGCGATGCCCTCGGCCCGGCCCAGTGCGCCCAGCCCCTCGGCCCGGGTGGCCTTGACCGAGACCGGGGCACCCAAGACGGCGGAGAGCCGTTGGGCCATGGCGTCGGTGTGCGGAGCCAACCTCGGTGCGTCCGCGATCACGGTGCAGTCGGCATTTGACGGCACGAACCCCTGCTCGCCCGCCATCCGCACCACGTCCATCAGCAGGCCGACGCTGTTCGCCCCCTCCCACACCGGGTCGGTGTCGGGAAAATGACGGCCCAGGTCACCCAGCCCCACCGCCCCGAGGATGGCGTCGGCCAGCGCGTGGCACACGGCATCAGCGTCGCTGTGCCCGCCCAGCCCCCGGGCGCCGTCTATGACAACACCGCCCAGCACCAACGGCCGGTGCGGATCGTCGGAGAAGCGGTGGATGTCGATCCCCTGCCCTACGCGCACGCTCAACCTCTCACGAGACGTTCGGCCGTGCCCAGGTCGGCCGGGGTGGTGATCTTGAGGTTGCGCGGGTCGCCGGGAACAACCCGAATCGTGGCACCGAGCGCTTCGAGCAGCGCCGCATCGTCGGTCGCCTCCGCTCCGGTGGCATGGGCCTTCCGGAGGAGCTCGGCCGAGAACGCCTGCGGCGTCTGGACCGCGACGAGCACCGAGCGGTCGAGGGTGGCGGTGACGGTCTGTGCGTCGTCCACAACCTTGATCGTGTCGCTCAACGGGAGACCGGGGACGGCTCCGTCGGCACCGCCCGTGGCGACCGCAGCGATGACGGCACGGAAGAGGGCGTCGGGGGCCAGGGGGCGGGCGGCGTCGTGCACGACGATCACCTCGGCCTCCTCGGGCACGGCGGCCAAGCCGCAACGGACGGACTCGGTGCGCGACGCCCCGCCCTCGACGACGACGTCGGCGCCGTGGTCGGCGCGGTCAGCGGCCCCGCGAGGTACGACCAGCACGACTCCGGTGGATGACGGCCGGCACGCGGCCACCGCCCACTGGACCACCGGCCGGTCTGCCAGCAGCGCGAACTGCTTCATCTGGCCGAAGCGCCGGCCCGATCCGCCCGCCACGACAACCGCCCACACCCGCGCCACCGCGCCGCTGTCAGGTCAACGCGTCGTTCAGACGCTCTTCGGCCGTCTCTTCGTCCACGTTGAGCGCAAAGGTCAGCTCGGAGACCAGGATCTGGCGGGCCCGCTGCAGCATGCGCTTCTCGCCGGCGGACAGGCCCTTGTCCTTGTCCCGGATGGAGAGGTTCCGGACCACCTCGGCCACCTGGTAGATGTCGCCGGAGCGCAGCTTCTCGGAGTGGTTCTTGTAGCGGCGGGACCAGTTCGTCGGCATGCGCGCTTCTTTCTTGCGCAGGACGGCGAAGACCTCTTCGACCTCTTCGTCGTTAATGACCTCGCGCAGCCCGACGCCCTCGGTGTTGTCCGCGGGCACGTTGAGGATCAGGTCCCCATAGGCCAAGCGCAGGACGAGGTACTCCCGCTTCTCCCCGAAGGCAACTTTGGTCTCACGCTTCTCGATGACTGCCGCCCCATGATGGGGATAGACGACTTTGTCTCCGACCTTGAACACGAATCTCCCTTGCACAGATACGGCGCCGGGCCAGCGACGGTTTAAGAGGTGCCGTTCCGGTTCCAAATGGTCAGTCGACCGGACAGCAGCCGCTTATTTTACCAGATCCGCCCGTTATTCGTACCGTTCGAAGATGCTGGCCTCGACCATACGAGCCAGACCGTCGCGTACCAGCCGGGCAGTTGCCGTACCGATGCCGTCGACCGACGCCAGTTCGGCGGCGCTGGCCGACATGATCTCGGGCAGGGTGCCGAAGCGGTCGACCAGGCGTTCCACGAGCACCGGCCCCAGCTGGGGCAGCCGGTGCAGCAGGCGGTAGCCCCGCGGCGCCATCTCGGCGTGCAGCTGATCATCGGGTGATGGCAGGCCGAGGACGGCCACCACCTGGGGCAGGTCCATGAGGGCATCGGCGGCCAAGGCTCGCAACCGGGTCAGGGCGGACTCTCCGGCGTAGTCACGCAAGACGAGGGTGACCGCCTCGCTCACCCCGGCACTGAGCTCCTCTTTCTGCAGATGGATCAGGCGCCCGTCCGAACCCAGCTCCACCAGGTGCTCGTCGAGCTCCTCGGCGATGCGGCGCACCATTTCGCCCGGTTGCAACACGGCGACGACGTCACGGACCGAGACGGCGTCCTCCATCTCGAGCCGGGAGAGCGAGGTCAGTGCCTCGTCGAAGCGCATCCGGAAGCGCTGCTGGGTGGCCAGGGCCTGGCTGGAACGATCGATGAGCCAACCCGAAGACTGGCTGGTGTGTTTCGTGGAGTTGCGGTAGACGGCGATGGTGGCCATCGCCTCGGAGACGGCGATCACCGGCACGTCGATGGATCGGGCAACCCGCTCCGCCGTCCGGTGCCGCGTGCCGGTCTCGGTGGTGGCGATGCTGGCCCTCGGGACCAGGTGGACATTGGCCCGGGCGATCCGGGAGGCGTCGGCCGCCAGGATGATGGCGCCGTCCATCTTGGCCAGCTCGGACAGTCGCTGGGGGCTGTACTCGGCATCGAGCAGGAAGCCTCCGGTGCAGACCGAGAGAACCGCCGGGTCGTCGCCCACCACGATCAGGGCGCCGTGCTTGGCCTGCAGGATGCGGTCGAGGCCCTCCCGCAGGGCCGTGCCGGGCGCCACGAGCGCGAGCGCGTCGTTCAGCGGCTGGCTGCCACGGTCGACCACACAGGAATGGTACTGGTCAGTCCCTCGGCCAGCGTACGGACCCTGTGCAGCGCCATGCCCGGGGGGGCGGCATCGGCGGGCACCGAAGGCGGCACAAGTGCCCTGGTGAACCCCGCACGACAGGCTTCGGCCAGGCGGCGGTCGGCCCCGGGCACCATGCGGACCTCCCCGGCTAGTCCGAGCTCACCAAAGACGATCAGGTCGGCCGGCACCACCCACCCCAGGGTGGCCGAGGCGACGGCCAGCGCCACGCCCAGATCCACCGCCGGCTCCGTGATGCTGATGCCGCCCACGGCGGCCACGAAGACCTCGGCCGCCCCGACCACGACCTCGGTGCGGCGGCCCAACACCGCCAGCAGCAAGGTGACCCGCGCCGCGTCGATGCCCACCGTGCGCGGCCTCGTCCCCACCGCACCCGGACCGAGCAGGGCCTGCACCTCCACCAGCAGCGGCCGCCGTCCCTGCAGCACCGGGACGACGACGCTGCCGGGAATCCCGGCCATTCGGTCCCCCAGCAGCATCGGACCGGGGTCGGGCACGGCCCGCAGCCCGTCGTCACGCATCTCGAAGATCCCCACTTCACCGCTGGGCCCGAACCGGTGCTTGACGGCGGTCAGGACGCGCAGGGAATGGTGACGATCGCCGTCGAAGGACAGGACGGTGTCCACGAGGTGCTCCACCGCCCGAGGACCGGCCAGATCGCCGTCCTTGGTCACGTGGCCGACGAGCACGACGGGCACTCCGGTCGACTTGGCCAGCCGGGTGAGCCGGTCCACACAGGCTCTCACTTGGGCCAGGCTCCCGGCCGCCCCCGGCAACCCATCGTCACAGACCGTCTGCACGGAGTCGACGACGGCCAGGGCCGGGCGGTGGCGCTCGATGGCCGCCTCAACGGCGGCGACGTCGCTACCGGCCAGGGCGAGCAGGTTCTCGGGCACGGCGCCGAGCCGCGAGGCTCGCCCGCTGACCTGGGTCAACGACTCTTCGGCCGAGGCCAACAGCACCTCGGCTCCGGCGGAGGCCACGGAGGCCAACACCTGGAAGAGCAGCGTCGACTTGCCCACCCCCGGCGGGCCGAAGACCAGGGTCACCGAACCGGGGACGAAACCTCCCGCCAGCACCCGATCCACCTCGACGATGCCGGTGGGCATCGGCAGCGCCCCGCTCCCGTCGACCTGGCGCAAGGACACCGCTCCCACCCCGGGCGGGGCCGCGCCGGGAGGCACCGCAGCCGACACGGTGTTCCACCGCCCGCAGTGCGGGCAACGGCCGACCCATCGGGGCGCGACACCCTCACACTCGGCGCACAGGTAGATCTCCAGCGGGCGGGCCATCTCCAGACCCTACGGAGAGGCTGTGACAGCTACTCCCCTTCGACCCCGGCTCCGGCCAGCTCCATCGGCGGAGACTGGATCCCCTCGATAGCCCGGAAGCTCAGCTGGGGCCCTTCCCCGTCGATCGGAGCGTCCTCCACGTCGATCACGATGGTCTCGCCGACCCGGAACTCCTTCCACAAGATCCGCTCGGACAAGGGGTCCTCCACCAACTGCTGGATCGCCCGGCGCAGCGGTCGCGCCCCGAGCTGGGGGTCGTACCCCTTCTCGGCCAGGAACGTCCGGGCGGCCGGCGTGAGCTCAAGGCCGATGCCCTGATCCGACAGCTGCGAGACGGTGCGCGTCATCAACAGGTCGACGATCTCGGTGACCTCCGCCAGCGAGAGCTCGTGGAACACGATCACCTCGTCAATCCGGTTCAGGAACTCGGGGCGGAAGTGCGCCTTGAGCGCCTCGTTGACCTTGGCCTTCATGCGCTCATGGGTCACCGCCTCCGACGTCTTGGAGAAGCCGATGGCAGACTTGCGCAGGTCGGACGTGCCGAGGTTCGACGTCATGATGAGCACCGTGTTCTTGAAGTCCACCGAGCGTCCCTGAGCGTCGGTCAGCCGGCCGTCCTCCAGGATCTGCAGCAGCGTGTTGAACACGTCGGGGTGGGCCTTCTCGACCTCGTCGAAGAGCACGACGGAGAACGGCTTGCGCCGCACCGCCTCGGTCAGCTGACCGCCCTCTTCGTAGCCCACGTACCCGGGGGGCGAGCCGACCAGGCGGCTGACCGTGTGCTTCTCCATGTACTCGCTCATGTCGAGCTGAATCAACGCGTCCTCGTCGTCGAAGAGGAACTCGGCCAGCGTCTTGGCGAGCTCGGTCTTGCCCACGCCGGTCGGTCCGAGGAAGATGAACGATCCGCTCGGGCGCTTGGGGTCCTTGAGGCCGGCACGTGTTCGGCGGATGGCCCGCGAGAGCGCCTTCAGGGCCTCCTCCTGGCCGACGACCCGCTTGTGCAGCTCGTCCTCCATGCGCAACAGCTTCGCCGTCTCCTCCTCGGTCAATCGGTAGACCGGGATGCCCGTCCAGGCGGCCAGGACCTCGGCGATGACCTCCTCGTCCACGACGTCGAAGAGGTCGACCCCTTCGGCCCGCAGCTCGGCGTCCTGGGCCTCCTTGCGGTCGAGGCGCTCCTTCTCCTGCTCGGCCAGCCGCTTGGCCTGCTCGAAGGCGCCCTTCTCGATCGCCGCTTCCTTGTCGGCCCGCAGGCGCGTGATCTCCTCCTCGAGCTTCTTGGTGCCGGTCGGTGTGGTCATCCGTCGAATACGCAGCCGGCTGCCGGCCTCGTCAATGAGGTCGATCGCCTTGTCCGGGAGGAACCGGTCGGCCAGGTAGCGGTCGGCCAGGTTGGCCGCAGCCACGAGGGCCTGGTCGGTGATGCTCACGGCGTGGTGGGACTCGTAGCGGTCGCGCAGCCCCTTGAGGATGTCGATCGTCAGCGCCACCGACGGCTGGTCCACCTTGACCGGCTGGAAGCGCCGCTCGAGGGCGGCGTCCTTCTCGAGGTGCTTGCGATACTCGTCGATCGTCGTGGCACCCACCGTCTGCAGCTCGCCGCGGGCCAGCATGGGCTTGAGGATGGAGGCGGCGTCGATCGCACCCTCCGCAGCGCCGGCGCCGACCAGGGTGTGGATCTCGTCGATGAACAGCACGATGTCGCCCCGCGTGCGGATCTCCTTGAGCACCTTCTTGAGGCGCTCCTCGAAGTCGCCGCGATACCGGCTGCCCGCCACGAGCGCACCGAGGTCGAGCGTGTAGAGCTGCTTGCCGGTCAGGGTCTCGGGGACCTCGTTGGCCACGATCCGCTGGGCCAGCCCCTCGACGATGGCCGTCTTGCCCACGCCGGGCTCACCGATCAGGACGGGGTTGTTCTTGGTCCGCCGAGAGAGCACCTGCATGACCCGCTCGATCTCCTTGGCGCGTCCGATGACCGGGTCGAGCTTGCCGTCCCGCGCCAGCTGCGTCAGGTTCCGGCCGAACTGGTCGAGCACGGGCGAACCCGAGGGGTTGTCACCCGACGCCGCGCCCTGGCTCGCGCCGACCGACTCCTTGCCCTGGTTGCCGGACATGAGCTGGATCACTTGCTGGCGCACCCGGCCGAGGTCGGCACCGAGGCTGACGAGGACGGTGGCGGCCACACCTTCGCCCTCGCGGACCAGACCGAGCAACATGTGCTCCGTGCCGATGTAGCTGTGGCCCAACTGCAGGGCCTCGCGCAAGGAGAGCTCGAGGACCTTCTTGGCGCGCGGGGTGAACGGTGGCGACCCGCTCGGTGCGGTGCCGGCCATGCCGATCGTCTCTTCGACCTTCTCTCGCACGGCCTCCAGCGATATGCCGAGAGACTCCAGAGCCTTGGCGGCCACACCTTCGCCCTCGTGAATCAGGCCCAGCAGGATGTGCTCCGTACCGATGAAGCTATGGTTCAGGAGACGCGCCTCTTCCTGCGCCAACACCAACACCCTCCGTGCCCGGTCGGTGAAGCGTTCGAACACCGTGACCGCCTCTCTCTCTAGCTCGTACCTCAGTGTACCTGCGACCCCACATCCATACGGCGGCAGGCACTATCCGGGATCATATTTGGGCCACCGGTGGGCCCGTCCCGAGGGCAAGTCCCGGCACACTCCCTGGACAACGGGCTGTCGCTCCGGTTCGGCTGTCGCCTATCGTCACGGGGAGTGAATGCGTCGGAGGCCCTCGATCTGCCTCTCCTGGAGGAGGGCCTGCGGCGACTCGATCCCCTGCTCACCGACATGGTCCTTACGGGGGAGGGCTTCCTCGATTCGGTGACCACCCATCTCATCGCCGCAGGTGGGAAGCGCCTCCGACCTCTTTTGGCCCTGGCCGCCGCCACGGGTGGCGAGCGGGAGGCCTCGCAGGAAGACCTCCTGGGAGCGGTGGCGGTGGAGCTCGTCCATTTGGCTTCCCTCTACCACGACGACGTGATCGACGAGGCCACGATCAGGCGCAACGTGGAGAGCGTCAACAGCAGATTCGGCAACCTGGTGGCCATCGTTGCCGGCGACTACCTGCTGGCCCGGTCGGCGGCCATCGCCGCCAGCCTGGGCACCGAGGTCGCCGCCCTGCTTGCCGACACCCTCGGGCTGCTGTGCCAGGGACAGGTCTCCGAGGTCCGTTCGGCCTACCAGATCAACCGCAGCCACGCGGCCTACTTCACGGCCATCGCCGGCAAGACGGCAGCGCTCACCTCGACCTCGTGCCGGATAGGGGCGCTGACCGGAGGGCTCCCCACCTCCGAGGTCGACGCGCTCACCGAATACGGGCACTGCTTCGGCATGGTGTTCCAGATCCGCGACGACATCCTCGACATCACGGCCACCGACGGGGAGCTGCTCAAACCGGCCGGGCAGGACCTGGCCGAGGGCATCTACACCCTTCCCGCGCTGGTCGCCCTGGCCGATCCCGATTCGGGCCCGGACCTGCGCGCCCTGCTCGGACGGCCACTCGGACAGCCCGAGCGCGAGAAGGCGTGTGCCATCGTGGCCGCCTCGTCGGGCATCGGCGCCGCCGTGGCCGAGGCCCACACCTACGTCGAACGGGCCCGGGTGGCGACCTCGTGGATCCCCAACCCCGCGCTACGAGACGGCCTGGCCCACCTGGCCGCCGAGCTCCTCATCGACCTGCCGGGCTGACCGGCAGACCGGCAGACCGGCAGACCGGCAGACCGGCACGGTTGCGCCCGACGGGGTCCGGGCCGAGCGCAACCGTGCCGCGCTCACGAGGTGCTGGCCGGAGTCGGGGTGCCGCACTTGGCGGCGATCTTCGCCAGCAGCGCGTTGCCCAGCGCCTCTCGCTTTTGCACCCGCGCGATCCGCTTGGCGATGACCGCAGCCAACTTGGTGTGGCCGGCGTCGGTCGCCTTGGTCTCGCGGGCCTGGGCCTTGGGTAGCCAGGCCTGAGCCTTGGCCTCGAGGGCCTCAATCCGCGTCGCCACCTTCTCCGCCCTGGCGCACCTGGTGGCCAACGTCGCCGACGAGGGAGTCGACGGGGTCGTCGCCCCCGCCACTCCGCCCGTCCCCACCAGGCCGACTGCGCCCAGGGCCAACGAGCCCGAGACCGCAGCCACTGCAATGAACTTGCGTACCATCGTGTGCTCCTCTTTTTCCCTCTCCTGAGCCCCGGGTGGGACCTATGCCCACTGTGCCGGTCAAATGTGAGGAGGCTGTGAGGAGAGTGTCAGAGCTCGGTGCACGTGCTCGGCGACACCCAGGGGTTCAACGTCTGCGACGAGTTCTTCGGGCCGGTGGCCGACCGCGGGCTCAGCGCTCGGGCCGCAGGGTCGGGAAGGCGATCACCTCGCGGATGTTGGTGACATCGCCCAGCAGCATCAGGAGGCGGTCGACGCCCAGCCCGAACCCCGAAGTGGGGGGCAGCCCGTACTCGAGCGCCCGTAGATACTCCTCATCGATTTCCGAGGCCTCCTCGTCCCCGGCGGCGTGCCTGGCCGCCTGCTCGGTGAAGCGGGCGCGCTGGTCGTCGGGGTCGATGAGCTCGCTGAACCCGTTGCCCAGCTCGCGTCCCGCCACCACCGGTTCGTAGCGCTCCACCAGATCGGGCCCGTCGCGGTGGCGCCGGGCCAGGGGCGACACCTCGGCCGGGTAGTCGATGACGAAGACCGGGCCCCAGAGCCCGCCTTCGGTCGTCTTCTCGTAAATCTCCAAGAGCATCTTCCCCGGTCCCCATCCGTCGTCCACCGCGATCCCCACCTCCGTGGCCACCCCGGCCAGCTCGTCGCGGGGCGTGCGGACGCTCAGCGCGAAGCCGGTCGTCTCGGCGACCAGTTCCGCCAGCGTCGCCCGGCGCCACGGCGGGGTGAGGTCCAAGGTGCGCCCGCCGTAGGACAGCACGGTCGTCCCCAGGACGTCGAGCGCCACGCCGGCCACCAGCTCCTCGAAGACGACCATGGTGTCGTGGTAGTCCGCGTAGGCCTCGTACAGCTCCAAGGTGGTGAACTCGGGGTTGTGCCGGGGAGAGATTCCCTCGTTGCGGAAGCTGCGACCGATCTCGAACACCTTGTCGAACCCACCGACCACCAGCCGCTTGAGGTAGAGCTCGGGTGCCACTCGCAGGTAGAGGTCCATGTCCAACGTGTTGTGGTGGGTGACGAACGGTCGGGCGGTCGCTCCGCCGGCGATCGGGTGGAGGATGGGCGTCTCCACCTCGACGTAGCCCTCCGCCCAGAGCCGCTGGCGGAGGGACTGGACGACCTTGCTGCGCAGGACGAGCAGCTGGCGGCTCCGCTCGTTCGCCCACAGGTCGACCTCGCGCTGGCGATACCTGGTCTCGACGTCGGCCACGCCGTGCCATTTGTCGCCGAAGTTCCGGCGTGCCCGGGCCAGCAGCTCCCACTCCGAGACCTTGACCGAGAGCTCGCCCCGCCGGGTCCGCACCACCTCACCGGTGGCGCCGATCCAGTCGCCCAGGTTGAGGCGGACGAAGTCGTCGAAGCGGGCCGTCACGGCGGCGAGGGCGAAGAGCTGCACCGAGCCCGAGGCGTCGCGCAGCTCGGCGAATGCCAACTTGCCCTGTGGCCGCGAGAGCATCAGCCGGCCGGCCACCCCGACGACGTCGCCGGACTCCTCACCGGGGGCAAGGCCCGACCACCGCCCGACCACCTGCGCCGCCTCGTGCGTGCGCGCGAAGCGGTAGGGGATCGTTGCGTCGCTCTCGCTCATGCGTGGCTGCTCTCGCTCACGCGTGGCTGCTCTGGCACGGAAGGCTCACGGTGTGCCATCCGCCACGTTGCGCTCGTAGACGATGCGCAGTCCGTGCAGTGTCAACCAAGGCTCCACGTGCTCAATGGTGTCCGAATGCGGGGCGATGAGCGAACTGAACCCACCGGTCGCCACCACCGCAGACGGCCCCAGCTCCTGCATGAAGCGGCGGGCCAGACCGTCGACCTGGGCGGCGAAGCCGTACAGGGTGCCCGATTCGATCGACTCCACGGTCGAACGCCCGATGACGTGGCGCGGCTCGGAGATCTCCACCCGGCGCAGCGCGGCGGCGTGCTGGTAGAGCGCCTCGAGGCTGATCGCCACGCCCGGGGCGATCGCCCCGCCCAGGTACTCCCCGGCCGCGCTGATCGCCTCGACGGTCGTCGCCGTCCCCATGTCGACGACGACACAGGGGCCGCCGTACAGGTCGTACGCTCCCACCGCGTTGGCCACCCTGTCGGCCCCGACCTCCTTGGGGTTGTCGTACAGGATGGGCATGCCGCTCTTGGTCCCGGGCCCGAGCACCACGCAGGGGACCCGAGAGAACCACCGGGTCGCCATCTGCCGCAGCTCGGCCGTCACGTGCGGCACGGACGAGCTCACGGCGATCCCCGTCACCGATGCGGCGATGTCGAGCCCCTCGAGGTCGAGGAGCTGCGTCAGCAGCACGGCGTGCTCGTCGGGGGTGCGGGTGGGCACCGTCGAGAGCCGCCAGTGGTGCGTCAGCCCACGCGGCGCGGTCGGATCCGACTCGGTGCCGATGCCCACGCCGACGTTCTCCTCCAGGACGGCGCCGGCGTCGACCTCGTCCCGCGCGTACAGCCCTATGACCGTCTCGGTGTTCCCCACATCGATCGCCAGCAGCACGATCAGCTCCCCTCCGTGTGGCGCCAGATGAGATCGAGCCCCAGATCGAGCACGGTGGCCGAGTGGGTCAGCGCGCCGACCGATATCCGGTCCGGTCCGGCGGCGGCGTAGTCGCCGATCGACTCCAGCGTCACGCCGCCGGACACCTCTGTCAAAATCGGCCCCGGCGCCTCGGCCCGGGCCAGCGCCACGGCATCGGCCACCCGGGCCGGGGTCATGTTGTCCAAGAGCAGGGCATCTGCTCCCGCCTTCGCCGCCTCGGCCACCTGGTCAAGCGTGTCGCACTCTATCTGCACCACTCGCCCGGGCCACATGTTCCGGGCCAGGCCGACGGCATCGGTGATGGTCACCCCGGCCAGATGGTTGTCCTTGACCAGCACGGCCTCGGAGAG
This sequence comes from uncultured Acidimicrobiaceae bacterium, assembly GCA_963779735.1. Taxonomy (GTDB): domain Bacteria; phylum Actinomycetota; class Acidimicrobiia; order Acidimicrobiales; family RAAP-2; genus Bog-473. The sequence goes on along the minus strand of CAVZZJ010000001.1, from coordinate 321,075 downwards.
GCTGGAACGATGGTTGACCCCGCCCCCGGCCCGGACGGCCGCCTTCTCCAGTGCCCGGAGTCCCGGCGTGGTCTTGCGGGTGTCGAGCACCTGTACGTGGCTGTTGCGGGCCTGTGCGGCGGCGACGTAGCGCGCCGTCAAGGTGGCGATGCCCGAGAGACGACCCAGGAAGTTCAACGCCGTGCGCTCTGCGGTGAGGATCGGCCGCAACGACCCGGTCACCTCCATCACCGTCTGGCCCGCCACCAGTACGTCACCGTCCCCGGCCCGCCAGGAGAGCTCCAGGGTGGGGCTCAGCTGACGGAACGTCTCGGTGGCACATGCCACGCCGGCCAGCACCCCGGGCTGGCGGGCCCGCAGGGCGAAGTGCGCCGTGGCGCCCTCGGGAACGAGCGCCGCCGTCAGGTCGCCATCCGCCTGGAGGTCCTCGGCCAAGGCTCGCCGCACCGCCTCGGTGACGAACGGCGACGGATCGTCGCCGGCGGGGTGACTCATGGTGCAGGAGGACTCATGGCGCCGGGGGACTCACGGAGTTGGGTCACGGTGCAGGTCGCGGGCGGGCCCGGGGGCTGTACGGCCGGCGGCGGCGTGGACCTGGCGCCTGCGCCAGCTGGGATCGGTGGCGGGAAAGTCGCTCCGGGAGTGTGCGCCCCGACTCTCGGTACGGGTCTCGGCCGAGGCCAGGAGCGCGCCGGCCAGTGCGACGAGGTTGCCCAACTCACCGGCGGCCACCGACGCCCCCCGATCGCCGAGGGCGGCCGACACTTCGGCGACGCCCTGTGCTGCGTGGGCCAGCGACTGTGCGTCACGGACCACCCCGGCCCCGCCCGTCATGGCCCGCTGCAGGGAGTCACGGAGCTTGGCCACCTCGGACTGCGACGGGGAGGACGTTTGGGGGGACTCGGCCACCTCTGGCCGCCACCCGCGCGGCAGGTCCGCCACCTCGCTCCACCCGATGCCGTCGAGCGGCGCCGCACCGAGGATGACCCGCAAGGCCCCGCTCGGCTCGGGGTCGTTGTGGGGGGAGGCGATGCGCTCGGCCAGGCGGGCGCCGAAGACCATCCCTTCGAGCAGGGAGTTCGACGCCAGCCGGTTCGCCCCGTGGACGCCGGTGCAGGCGACCTCGCCGACCGCCCACAGTCCCTGGAGCGCCGTCGCACCCCATAGGTCGGTCACCACGCCACCCGAGAGGTGGTGGGCGGCCGGAGCGATGGGCAGCCAGTCGGTCTCGGGATCCAGGCCGATGGAGGTCAACGACGCAGCGATGGTGGGAAAGCGCTGGGGAAAGCGCTCCAGCCCGGTGGCATCGAGCCAGAGATGGTCCGTCCCCTGCTCGGCCATGCGGGCCGCCATGGCCCGGCTCACCACGTCGCGCGGCGCCAGCTCGTCGACGAACCGCTCCCCGCCGGCGTCCCGCAACAACGCGCCGTGGCCGCGCGAGTGCCTCTGAGAGCAGCGGCCGCGGCATGGCCGGATGGTGCAGTGCCGTCGGGTGGAACTGGACGAACTCCACGTCGGCGGTGGGCACCCCGGCCCGCAGCGCCATGGCCACGCCGTCGCCCGTCGATTCCGGCGGGTTCGTCGTGACCGAGAAGAGCTGTCCCGCTCCGCCGGTGGCCAGCACGACGTGGTCGGCCCGCACCTCGACCGCGGCGCCGTGGGGCGGCAGCGCCAGCACGCCGATGCAGCGACCACCTTCAATGAGGAGGTCGAGGGCGAACCACCCCTCGAGCACCGCGCTGGCCGTCCGGTAGGTGGCGTCGACCAGCGCCCTCTCGACCTCGGCCCCCGTTGCGGCACCGCCGGCGTGGACCACCCGCGGGCGGGAGTGTCCGCCCTCGCGGGCCAGCGACAGGAGGCCGGTGGTCTCCCGGTCGAACTCCACCCCGAGCCTGATGAGCTCGTGGACCCGGCCCGGCCCCTCGTCGACCAGTACGCGCACCGCCTCCTCGTCGCAGAGCCCGGCCCCGGCGGCCAGGGTGTCGGCCAGGTGTAGATCGGTCGAGTCCTCGTCGCCACCGAGCACGGCGGCGACGCCTCCCTGCGCCCAACGGGTGGCCGACTGGGACAGTGCCCCTTTGGTCAGCACCCCCAGCGACGGCGCCGATCCCCGACCGGGGGCCGGTCCCGCCAACCGCACGGCGGCTGAGAGCCCCGCCACCCCGCTGCCCAAGACCAGCACACTGAACGGCCCGGGCCGGACCGCTGTGCTCACGTGCCTTCGGTCAGTGCGAGCTCGGAGTCGAAGCGGGCCGAGACCTCGTCAATGGCCCGGTTGCGCGCGTCGACGTGCACGACCCGTGGCGCGTACGTCAAGAGCTCCTCCCGCTCGTACTCGGCATAGGTGATCAGGATGACCGTATCGCCCGGCACCACCAGGCGGGCGGCAGCGCCGTTGAGGCAGATCTGCCCCGGCCCCCCTTCGATGGCGTAGGTCTCGAAGCGTGCCCCGTTGTTGATGTCGAGCACGGCCACCTGCTCGTAGGGGAGGATGTCGGCCAGCGCCATCAACGCCGAGTCGATGCTGACCGACCCCACGTAGTGCAGGTTCGCATCGGTGACGGTAGCGCGGTGGATCTTCGACTTCATCATCCGACGGCGCACGATCAGCCGACCTTTTCCAGCCGACGGCCGAGACGCCGCGCCGGAACGGCAGGGGCGGACGCGGCGAGGATGGCCGGCGCCGCAACGGCACCGGCGCAGTTGTCGATCAGTCGCACCGGACCGACCTCGGCGGCGATGAGCAGGCGCACCGAGGCCGGATCCTCTATCACCTCGCACGCCACGAGGTCCTCGGCGCGCACGGCAACCGCGTAGTCGAGGCGCACCAGCGGTTCGTCGCGCACCACACCGTGCATGGCCTCGGCCATCACGGTGGAGTCGCGCGTGCCCCGATTGAGCAACCCGCGACCGGTGGCCAGGGCACGGGACAGCACCACGGCCGCGCTGCGCTCCTCGGCGGAGAGCCGCACGTTGCGGCTCGAGAGGGCCAACCCGTCGGGCTCGCGGACGATGGGGCAACCCACCACGACCACGGGCAGCGAGAGGTCGCAGGACATCTGGCGCACCACCGCCAGCTGCTGGTAGTCCTTCTCGCCGAAGTAGGCCCGGCACTCGCCGGCGATCGAGAACAGCTTGGCCACCACCGTGGCCACGCCGTCGAAGTGCCCGGGTCGCGACGCCCCTTCCCATCCCTCGCTGACCCCCCCCACCGACACCGTCGTGGGGACTGGTTCGGGCCAGGAGGGGTACATCTCGGTCACCGAGGGCACGAAGACGACGTCGACGCCCACCTTGGCGCACACCGCCAGGTCCCACTCGAGCGTGCGGGGGTAGTGGGCGATGTCATCGGGATCGCCGAACTGCAGCGGGTTCACGAAGATGCTCACCGCCACGACCTCGCACTCCGCCCGGGCGCGAGCCATGAGAGAGACATGGCCGGCGTGCAAGGCGCCCATGGTCGGCACCAGGCCCACCGTGCGGCCGGTGGCCCGTGCCCGCTGCAGCAGCTCGCGGCACGCTGTCGCTGTCCTGACGACGCGCATCGCCTACACCGCCGCCGGCACGGTGGGCAGGGCCGGATCGCTGCGCAGTGCCGGATCGCTGCGCAGTGCCGGATCGGCGGGCGGGGCCGGTTCGGCCGGCAGCTCCGATTCCGCCAGGCGGGTGGCCAGGGCGGCGCCGGCCTGGTAGCCCGCACGCTCGCGGGTCGGGAGCGCGTCGAGATGCCGGCTCAGCGTATCCCAGTCGCCGCGCATCGCCGGCCCGGTCAACGCCCGTCGAGGCCCCAGCACGGCCACGTCGTCCACCGCTGCCCGCGTGAGGGGCAAGAAGGCGTCGAGGTCCAGACCGGCAGATGCAGCCACCCGCTCGACCTGGCCCAGCAGGGCCACCACGTGGTTCGCCGCAATGCAGGCGGCGGCGTGGTACAGGGCGCGATCCGCATCGTCCACCTCGACCACCCGCCCGTCCAGCGAGCGCGCCATCGTGCGGGCCACCACGTCCCCGCTCACCGCGAAGGTCACTCCCGAACCCAGCCGGGCGGCGCCCACCGTGGCGTTGGGCAGGGGGACCAGCGGGTGGAGCGCGGCGCGGCGCGGGTGGGGTTCGAGGGCATTGAGGCCCAGCGAGCCCGAGAGGTGCAGCACGGTCGTCTCCGCTTGGGGCGTCACCGCCGCGGCGACGCTGGCGACGACGTCATCGGGCGTGGCGATGACCAGCACGTCCACCCCTCTGGCGGCGTCGGCGAGCACGTCGGCCCGCCCGAGGAAACCGACCACGTTCCAGCCGTGCGCGGAAAGGGCCGCGGCCAGCGAGGTCCCGGCGCGCCCGGCGCCGATGATGCGGATGGTTTGCACGAAACCTCCTTCGGCGTTCCAGCCCCTCTCGGGTGCCGTTCGCCTACAGACGATCGAAACATCAGACGCCTACAGCCTACCCACACGGGTTACCTCTCCACCAGCGGCAATGAGCTGCTCGGGTGCCACCAGCTCGGGGGCGAGGTCCGCCAGGGGCTGCAGCACGAACCGGCGCTCCCACATGCGCGGGTGTGGGACGACGAGGTCCGCCTCTTCCACCCGGAGGTCGCCCACCAAGAGGACATCGGCGTCGAGCGTTCGGGGACCGAAGCGCACCGTGCGGACACGGTGGGCCGCCTCCTCCAGCGCCTGACAACGGGCCAGGAGCTGGCGCGGGCTGTCCCGCGTCGTCAGTTCGACCACCACGTTGAGGAAGCGGTCCTGGTCCACCGGCCCGCCCACCGGCTCGGTCTCGTAGAGCGGGGAGACCGCGGTGACATCGCCGGTGGCCGCCAGCTGCGCCACGGCCCGCCGTAGCGCCTCCTCCCGGTCGCCGAGGTTGGAGCCGAGCCCGACGAAGGCCCTCCGGACGGCGGCGGCCATCAGACCGGGCCACCCATCGCCCGCCCCTAACGGGCGCGCCGTACGCGCACACCGGTGGACGCCACGTCGAACGCCACCGGTGGGCGCAGCTTCCGCACCGCCACCTCCACGGCCCGCAGCCGGGGGTCGCTGATAAGCAGCACGTCGGCCAATCGACCGGCCAACGCTTCGAGCAGCTGGAAGGATCGCTGCTGCACCACATCGGCTGCCACCCGGGCCAAGGCGCCATAGTCGACGGTGTCGGCCAGCGAGTCGCTGCGCTGGGCCGCCGCCATGTCGACCCAGGCCACGATGTCCAGGGCGAAGGGCTGGGCCCGTTCTCGTTCCTCGGGCAGGACGCCGTGCACACCCATGACGCGTAGGCCGAGTATCTCGATCCGATCCCCGCCGGACGCGGGCTCGGTCACTGCGTCGAGGGGCGCCGGGGCGGGCCTTCCAGGGCGGCAAGCAGCTCACGTCCCGGCTCACCCATGGCGTGCCCGCAGACGTGCTCGACCAGTGCGACCGCCTGGGGCTGGTTGTGCAGCCGCTTGGACCAGACCAGATAGCCGGCGACGACGCCCATCACCCGGTCGCCCAGCTCGTCTTGGTGTATCAGGATGCGAAGCCCGGCCCCCAAGGAGTGGTCGATGTCCTTGAAGCACTCCGCCAGTACGGCGCGGGGATCCCCGGTCTTCGACAGCGGGTAGTGGGCCCACGCCAGCCCCTCGTCCTCGTACGCGGCCAGGTTGTGGGGAGACGGGAGGAGGGAGATCACCCGGCCGAATCCCTGGTTGCGGAGCCAGATGATCTCCTCGCGGCGGCGGACCTTGCGGTGGTTGGGGGCGTACCCGCCGGGGCGCTCGCTGATAGCCAGGTGGTCCGTGATGACCCAGGTGAAGTTCCGTGGCGGTATCCCCGCCGCCCACTTGCCCTTCATGCTGCAGGACCATACAACCGGACCGCCTGCACCGTGACCGCCACGTCGTGCACGCGCACCATGGCGGCCCCCGCTACCATGGCCTGCGCCGCCGTGGCCAGCGATCCCTCGGCCCGATCCTCGGGCCCAACTGGATCGGTGCTTCCCGCCGGCGCCGCCAGGAGACCGAGGAAGCGCTTGCGACTGGTGCCCACCGCCACACCGGCACAGCCGGCGTTGGCGGCCGCCGCCACCAGCTGCGACAGATGGTGGAGGAGCGAGAGGTTGTGCTCCATCGTCTTGCCGAATCCGATGCCCGGGTCGACCCATACCTCCTCGACGCCCGCCTCCAGGGCCGCGGTGGCCCGGCGCATCAGGAAGTCGGTCACTTCGGTGACGACGTCCCGGTAGCGGGGAGCCGCCTGCATGGTCGGAGGCGATCCCTGCATGTGCACGGCGACCCAGCCGGCGCGCCCCGACGCAGCGACCGGCCACAGCGAGGCGGACACGTCGTTGACCAGGGTGGCGCCGGCCTGCAGTGCGGCCTCGGCCACCGCGGGCTTGAGGGTGTCGATGGAGACCCGCACCCGGCTCGCCAGCGCCTCGACGACCGCAATGACCCGGGCCATCTCCACGTCCTCGGGGACCGGCTCCGCCCCGGGCCGGGTCGACTCACCCCCGACGTCGACGATGTCGGCGCCCTGGGCCACCAGGTCCAGTCCGTGGGCCACCGCGTCGTCGACCGAGAGGTACCGACCGCCGTCGTAGAAGGAGTCGGGCGTCACGTTGAGGACGCCCATGACGAGGGGATGCTCCGGGCGGGCGTCGTGCACGGCCGTCAGCGTAGGTCAGCGAGGGGGCCGCACCGCCACGAACAGGCTCCGGCCCCACTCGGTGATGTAGTCGTCGTGGACGACATCGGGCAGGAAGTCGTACTGCTCGTAGACCGGAGCGAATCCCAGGTCGATCAGCGCCTGCAGGAGGTGGCGCTTCTCCACCCAGAAGGAGCGCCGGTTGCCGATGGACGACCAGGCCTGGCTCAGCATCTCCTCGTCGGTGGCGTCGTCGGGGTGCTCGAAGTACCAGCGGCCCGCCACCCCTTCGTTGGTCGTCAGTTCGGACAGGTCCGGGAAGCGGGCGGGCAGCGCGTCCGTGGCGAAATGCGTCTGGAGAATGAGGATGCGGCGGGTCAGCCGGCCGACCTTCCCCAGGAAGGCGATGGGGTCCTCCAGGTGGTAGAGCAATCCGCAGCAGAAGGTGGCGTCGAAGCTCCCGTAGCGCTCCAGGTTGTGCACGTCGTCGCAGGCGAAGCGCAGGTCGGGGAGGCCGAGCTGCCCCGCTCCCCGCTCGCACCGGGCGATGTTGTCCGACCGGCCGTCTATGCCCAGTGCGGCGAACCCCGCCCGGGCGAAGAGCGCGGTGTAACCCCCTTCGAGGCATCCCAGGTCGACGATGGAGAACTCCCCCGGCCGCCGATGGGGAAAGAACGAGTCGAGCGTTCTCAGCACCGCCCGGGGGAGCGGGTTCTCCTCCAAAAGCCTCTGACCGGGGATGCTGGGGGTACCGTCCGCGAGGATGAGGTTGTGGGCGGTGAACGGGACCAGGCCGGTGTCGGGCGTCGGCCCGGGCAGCGGGCGCGGGCATCGGCGCTCCTCACCGCCCCCGGATGAACTGCATGGCCTCGGCACGGGTGGCCACGTCGGAGCGGAACAGGCCACGCACCGACGAGGTCACCGTGACCGTGCCCGGCTTCTTGACCCCGCGCATGGACATGCACAGGTGCTCGGCCTCAATGACGACGAGGACGCCGCGAGGTGAGAGCGCCTTGTCGATGGCGTCGGCGATCTCGGTCGTCATGCGCTCCTGCACCTGCAGCCGGCGGGCGTACCCGTCGACCAGCCGGGCCAGCTTGGAGAGGCCCGTGATGCGGCCGTCCTCATTGGGGATGTAGGCCACATGCGCCTTGCCCAAGAACGGCACCAGGTGGTGCTCACACAGCGACGCGAAGGGGATGTCGCGCACCATGACCATCTCGTCGTGCTCGGCCGCGAAGGTGATCTCCAAGTGTCGCCCCGGGTCGTCGTGCAGACCCGAGAAGAGCTCCTCGTACATGGCCGCAACCCGGGTCGGCGTGTTCACCAGGCCGTCACGCCTGGTGTCCTCTCCGATCGAACTCAGCAACTCGACAACCGCCGCCTTCACCCGCTCGACGTCTACTGCCAAGGGTTCCTCCTCATCGCTCTCATCGCTCAAGCCTCCCGACCGTCGCCGTCGGGGCCGACGTAGAGGTGGACACCAGGGAGATTACGGTAACGCTCGGCGACATCGAGCCCGTAACCCACGACGAAGGACGCGGGAATGTGGAAGCCGACGTAGCGCAGGTCGAGGTTCACCCGCTGCTCGCCCTCCTTGACCAGCAGCGCGCACACCTCGACGCTCTTGGGCGAGCGGGCACGGAGGTAGTGGCGCAGGTAGTTGAGCGTCAACCCGCTGTCGATGATGTCCTCGACCACCAGGACGTGCCGACCCTCCAGCTCGGAGTCGAGGTCCTTGACGATGCGGACCACACCCGAGGTCCGTGTGGCACTGCCGTAGGAGGACACGGCCATGAAGTCGACGTCGACCGGTAGGGCGATGGCCCGGCAAAGGTCGCTCATGAAGAGCATGGCACCCTTCAGCACGGCCACCAGCAGAGGTGGGTCGTCGGCGTAGTCGGCCGAGATCTGCGCCCCCAGTTGGGCCACCCGCACCGCCAGGCTCCCCTCGTCAATGAGCACCGGGCCGATGGACGGCTCGGCCCAACTCGGCGCCGCCTCACCGGCCGCATCGGGGATCACCGGCGTGACACTATCCGAGCGGTGCCGATCCACCGAAAGTCGTCCCGAACTACGGCGCACCCGCCGTCCGCCGGAGATCTCGGTGGCCACCGCCCTGCCCGCCGCCACCGCCAAGACTCGCTCCACCTCGGCCAACGACGGCGGATAGGCCGTCCACCCCGGCTCGGCGCCGTCCCGGGACTCGTCCTGGAGCCAGCGGCGCATCGAGCGCCGGGCCAGAGGCGTCGGCAGGGCGGCCACCGCACGGGCGTCGCGGGGATCGGGGGCGGCGCGCACCGCCAACGCATTGAGCAAGGACACCTCGTCACGCAGCACGCCGGCCTGGCGGGCCAGCAACGGTACGGGATCCCGTCCGGCCACGTCGGCGCAGAGCGGCAGCAGCTCGTGGCGGACACGGTTGCGCAGGAACGACAGATCGTCGTTGCTGGCATCGTGGATCGGCACCAGGCCCACGGCCGCGCACACGGCGTGGGTCTCACTGCGCCGCAGCTCCAACAGGGGATGGCGCGGGCCCGGTGCCATCCCAGCCAACCCGTCGGCGCCCGCGCCGCGCAGCAGGTTGAGGAGGATGGTCTCCGCCTGGTCGTCCATGGTGTGCCCGGTGGCCACTCCGTCGGGCAGGACGCCCAGGCGCGCGGCGCGGGCCCGCGCCTCGAGGTTCGACCCGGGGGGCACCGACACCTTCTCCGCCACGAAGCGCGCGCCGAGGAGCTCGGCTGCGCCGGACACCACCAGGGCCTCGGCCGCGGACGCCGATCGCAGGCCGTGGTCGACGTGGATCGCCGTGACCACACACCCCGAGGCGACAGCCAGCACCAGCAACGCCATCGAATCGGCTCCACCCGACACGGCGCAGTCCAGGGCGGATCCCGCGGGGGAAGCTACATCGGGGCAGGAGATCGGCGACCAGCCGCGGCCAGCCGTCGGCCACGCCGCTCACGCCAATGCGCCACCGGCCCGAGCCACCCACTCGCCGGGACTCCGGATCTCGGCCAGGGTGGGCAGCCACTCCGGACCGCGCCACACGCGGGCCAACAGCTCGGGCCCGCCCGCCGCCTCGACGGACTCGACGAACTGTTCACCCTCCGCGTACTGGCGCATCTTCGCCTCCAACCCGATGAGGCGCGACACCACCTTGGAGACCCCCCGCAGGTTGGTCCGCCGCTCGTGCAGCACCCGGCTGAAGGTGGCCGCACCCGGCACCTCCGCCGCGCCCGCCCGGTCCATCGTCACGTCCCCGTGCCCCTCGAGCAGGCTCATCATCCCCGAGATCTTCGACAGGGCCACCCGCTGCTCGGGGGTGGCCAACATCCCCACCACGCCCGACTCCTGCAGGGGGTTGCGACCAGCTCGCACCTCGACCATCACCCGCCGCAGCGTCTCGGACAGCCCGGAGGGGTCGGCCTGTAGGGGTTCGAGCAGCTCCCCCACGAGGTGCACGAAATGGTCGCGCAACCACGGCACCGCGGTGAACTGCATCCGGTGGGTGACCTCGTGCAGGGCCAGCCATAAGCGGAACTGGCTGGCCACGAACCCGTAGCGCTCCTCGACCGCCACGACGTTGGGCCCGACGTAGTACACCAGGTCCTGTTCCTCGGGAGCCTCGTCGCTGATGAGGAGGTCGTACTGGCCCAGGACGCGGGTGGACATGTAGGCCAGCAGCAGACCGAGCTGTGTACCGCTCATGACGCGCCCGGCGGCCAGGGTCGACCTGCCCATCTTCTTGCCCACGCCCTTGTGCTGGAGGTTGGCCAGGGCCGGCCCGACCAACCGTTCCATGGAGCGGACGTTGGCCGCCGTCCAGCCTTGGCGATCGGTCACCTTCGCCCGGGCCAGGCCGTGGGCCGAGCGCAGCCCGGTGGCCTCGCTGACCAGGGTCTCGGCGCGGGCGGTCAGCTCGTCGAACTGCGTCTGCAGGGCGGCCCGGTCATAGGTGGTCGGCGAGGGTTTGAGTGCCAGCGCCCCGCCGGCCACCCGCTGCGCCAGATCCCAGTCGACCATGCCGGGATGCTCCACGCACCACGTCACCGCTGGGCACGCTCACTGCTCGCCGTCGTGCTGGCGACTCTCCTCGTCGATGGCGGCGGCGATCCGGCGGATCAGCGCCTCGGGCACATGGTCCTTGCAGCGATTGGCGATGACCTGGCGCAGCTCCGCCTCGAATTCGGCCGCACCGCCGCACGGCGCGCAGTAGTTGAGGTGTTCGGCGATCTGGGCCCGGCGCTCGTCGGTCAACTCGCCGTCGAGGAAGTGGTAGAGCTGATGCACCGCCTCGTGGCAGTCCATCGCCTTCCCGAAGAGAGCCTCGGCACCCCCGCTCGTCTTCGCATCCTCAGCCACCCACGCACCTCCTCATTCCATTGACGCACCCGACGTGCTCCCCACGAGTCCACGCGCTGCCGCTATGTCGTGCAACGCCTTCTGCAGTGCCCTTCTTCCCCGGTGGATCCGGCTCATCACGGTGCCGATGGGCACGTCGGTGATCTCGGAGATCTCCTTGTAGCTGAACCCCTCGACATCGGCCAGGAGCACCGCTATGCGAAAGGCGTCGGGGAGCTCCTCCAGGGCGCTCTTCACGACGTCGTCGGTGAAGGAGTCGAGCGCCTCGTCCTCGGCGCTACGTCCCGCCCGGATGCCTCCCGGCCCGGACATCCGCTTGTAGAGGTAGAGATCCTCCACGTCCTCCACGTCGGTGATCTCGGGTCTGCGCCGGGCCGCCCGGTAGCTGTTGATGTAGGTGTTGGTCAGGATCCGGTAGAGCCAGGCCCGCAGGTTGGTGCCCTCCTGAAATGACGCGTAGGAGCGGTACGCCTTCAAGTACGTCTCTTGCACCAGGTCCTCGGCGTCGGCGACGTTGCGCGTCATGCGGAGGGCGGCGCTGTACAGCCCCGGCATGTACTCCATGGCGACGTCGGTGAATCGGGCCTGATCAGCCATGCCACCCACCGTACCCCCACCCGGCGGGGGTGTTCGACGACATTCCGCGCCGGCCGGCGCAGGGGACGGGCGAGTCCCTCGGTGGCGGAGGGCGCCGGCGCGTTCGCTCAGTCGCGGCGGAGCTCGATTCCGGCGGCCACCAGCTCGTCGACGAAGTCCTCCCCCCAGCCCGTCGCCGCGCTGGGCGGCACCCACTGCCGTTCGGTGAGGAGACGCCGGACGTTGCCGACCACCGACGCGGGAGTCGGGAGGCAGACCGCGGCGTCGCCCAGCTCGAGCTCGTGCATGAGATTCTCCCGTCCGTGGCCGGGAACGACGTCGAGGAGGAGCAGACGACGCCCGATCGCCCGGGCCTCCCGGCAGGTGTCCCCCGAACTCGTGAGGACGACATCACTGGCCGACATCAGCTCGGGGATGCGGTCGGAGAACCCGAACGGGATCACAGACGGGTACTGGCGGGCAACGGTGGCCAACCGTGCGCCCAGGCGGGCGTTGGTCCCGCTGACGGCCAGCACCCACCACCCCTCGGAGGCCAGCGCCCGCGCCACCTCGTCGAGCGGCCCGATGCCCCACGCCCCCGACATGATGAGGATGCAGCGGGCATCGAGGGGGACTCCCAGCGAGGTGCGGGCGTCCGCCTGGCTCGGTGCGTCGTAGAAGCCGGCCCGTACGGGGGCCTCCACCACCGCCACCCGTGCGTCGGGGTAGTAGCTGCGGATCGACGCCGCGGCGAGCGCTGACGTCACGAGGAACAGATCCGTCCCCTCGTGCGCCCACATCCCATAGGCGAACGAGTCCGTCATGAACACCACGGTGGCGAGGTCGGGGCGGTCCTCCTTCAGGTGCACGGCGGCGGACGCTCCAGTGGCGAAGACCGAGACGAGCAGGTCGGGACGGAATCGATCCACCTCCTCGGCGAGCTTGGGCAGCATGACCTTGACCGCGGTCCTGTCCATGAGCCTTCCCACCGTCCCGTTGGCCCGTAGCTGGGAGAAGTGGAACCCGTCGTAGACCGGCGTCAGGGAGAGCAGGCGCCGGAAAACCCAGTTGCCGACGGCCGAGGGTCCCCCGCCCAGCATCGGCATGCAGTCGACGATCTTGCTCTCCACGCCATAGGACACGAGCGCGGTGGCACAGGCCTCGGCCAGGGTGTCGTGGCCCGCGCCCAACTTGCCGGAGAGAAAGAGGGCCCGGCGGACCGTCACGGTGCCAGCCCGACCAGGCCGTCGAGGGTCCGTGCCCGGAGACCGCGGCGGTGCAGATCCTCGGCGATCGGCCCCAGCGCGTCGACGGCGCGTCGGGACGACCCCGGTGGGGAGAGAACGTCGGCGTCGTGGAGCAGGACGATCGCTCCGGGACCCAGACCCGACCGTACGCGGCGCGCCACGCTGGCCGCGTCCGGCTCGTCCCACTCCCGTCCCCACGAGGACCACAGCACCAGGCGTAAGCCGTGCCGTCGGGCCTCGAACATGGTGGCGCCCGAGGTCTGGCCGAACGGCGGCCGGAACCACCGTGGACGCACGCCGACCTGTTCGAGGACCTCCATCGCGGCGTCGAGATCGGCGCGTACCCACCACGGGCTGCGCACGAAGTGGTGCTCGTGGCGGTACCCGTGCGACTCGACCTGGTGGCCCCGGCGGCGGATCTCCGTCACGAGGTCGGGATGGGATGCCACCTGGGTCCCGAGGCAGAAGAAGGTGGCCACCAGCCCGAGCTCGTCGAGGCGGTCGAGTGCCGCCGGCGTGGTCCGGGGGTCCGGTCCGTCGTCGAACGTGAGCGCCACCCCGCCACCGGTCGGCCCTCTCCAGCGACAGAGGTCACCGGGGAGGGACCGGATGGGCACCCACTGGCCCAGGCTGACGATGCTCGGGACCATGTGGGCGCCGGCGGCGAGACCGACCGGGATCAGGGCACGAACCGGGGATCCGCGCCGTGGCGAGCGCCCGACGGCGGGACTCACACCGAGCTTGTCTGCTTCATGAAGTCGTCGTCGGCCAGCCACCACTCGACGTAGCGGCGCATCCCCTCGTCGAAGGACGTCCGTGGCACCCATCCGAGGACCCGGTCCGCCTTGTCCACCGACACCACGCGTCCGGCGTAGTCACCGGGCCGGGCGGCGGTGAACTCAATTTCGGCCAAGGGGTCGACCAGCTCGCACGCCAGCTCGGCGGCGTGGCGGATGCTCACCGGCGCGGGTCCCTCGAGGTTGAAGACCTCACCGGCGGCGGCGGCGTCCAACGCCAGTACGTGGGCCTCGGCGAGGTCCTCCACGTAGACGTAGTTGCGGAATTGGAGACCGTCGCCGTGAATCGTGATCTTCTCTCCGGTCCGGGCCCTCTCGAGGAACTGGGGGATCGCCAGCTCCTTGCGCATCCGCGGACCGAAAGGGATGCCGTAGCGCAGGATCGTGTACGGCAGGCCGTACAGCTCGCCGTAGCTCGACACCACCAGTTCGGCGGCGATCTTCGAAGCGGTGTAGACGTGCTCGCTGCCGGTGGAGGCCAGCGGCGTGTCCTCCCGCAGGGGGCCGTCGCCCGATGCCGACGTGTACACCCACACCGTGCTGGCCAGCAGGACGCGCCCCAGCCCGTTGCGGCGGGCCGCCTCGCACACCCGGGCGGTGCCCACGACGTTGATCTCCATCGCCGCCACCGGGTCGGCGTGCGCATCGTTCACGTTGGAGACGGCCGCCAGGTGGAATACGGCCTCGGATCCCTCCATCGCCCTCACCAGCTTGGACAGGTCGGTTACGTCGGCCTCGTAGTACTCGACGCCGGGGCGGTGCGGCGGCCGGGTATCGACGACGACGACGTCGTGACCCTCGTCCGCCAGGGAGTCGACCACATGCGACCCGATGAACCCCGAACCCCCCGTAACGGTGATCCTCACGACGTCGCCGCCTCCTCTGTCGTCCAATCCTCGAGAGCCCACGCCAGGCTCTCGACAACGTAGTCCGCCTCACCATCGGTCATGTCGGAATGCACGGGTAGGCAGATGTGCCGGGCACAGACGTCGTCGGCCACCGGGAACGATCCCTCCGCCAACGCGGCGAACACCGGCTGGCGGTGGAGTGGGCTGGCGTACACCTCCCCCGAGAGCGAGACCCCCGTCCGCTCGGCCAGAAGACGCTTCAACTCCGAGCGGTCGACGCCGGGGTCGAGAAGCGCAACGTACTTGTAGTAGTTGGAGAGCGAGGCCGGCGGGAGCGGGAGCGCCTGGCATGCGGGCATGTCACCCAACGCCTCGTCGTAACGGGCGGCGACCCGACGGCGGGTGGCGATGGCCTCGTTCAGCCGCGCCAGGTGGACCAACCCGACGGCCGCGTGCAGCTCGCTCATCCGCCAGGCGTAGCCCATCCGGACGTGGTCTCCGCCGAGAAAGCCGGCCTTGCCCTGATCCCGGTAGATGACCGCTTCGTCGCGGAGGTTGTCGTCACCGGTCGTGATCATCCCGCCCTCGCCGCTCGTCATCACCTTGGTCGGGTAGAAGGAGAAGGCCGCCGCGTGGCCGAACGATCCGGCGGGTCGACCGTCGAAGCTGGCTCCATGCGCATGGGCGGCGTCCTCGACCAGGGCCACGCCCCGGCGATCGCAGATGGCCCGGATGGCGTCGACTTCGGGAGTGACGAACCCGCCGATGTGGACGAGGACGACGACCGCCGTCGCCGGGGTCAAGGCCGCCTCAAGCGTCTCGGGAGAGAGGGCGAGGGTGGTGGCCGAGACATCGGCCAGGCGCGGGAGGCCACCGGCGTGCATGGCCGCCGCGGCGGTGGCGAAGAAGGTGTTGGTCGGAATGACCACCTCGCGACCCTCGACGCCCAGACTGCGGAAGATGATCTCCAGCGCGCTCGTGCCGCTGCTCACGGCGATCGCGTGCGGCACCTGGTGCCTAAGGGCGAACGCCTCCTCGAACTGCCGGGTGCGCGGCCCGAGGGTCAGCGAGCCGCCCCGGAGCGACTCGTCGATCATGTCCAGGATCTCCTGCCGGTCCTCGGGAGAAAAGACGATCCGGGCGGCGGGAATCGAACGGTAGGGAAACGGGAGAGTCACGACCCGAGAGGTTCGTCGCTCGCGTCCGTCCACGTCAAGCTGGCTTTCGGCCGAACGAACGCTCGTTTCGCACGTCGACATCCCTCCGATGGCCGCGTATTTCTGCGCGCGCTATCCGCCACAGTGTCACACCCGACCACTACGGTCGGCACCATGAGTCGCCCACGGGTCTACGACGAGCCACGGGTGGCGACCGCCATCCGCCTCCCCGCCTCGCTGCACGGGGAGCTGCAGTCCGCCGCCTCGGCACGCGACGTCTCGGTCAACTTCCTGGTCACCCGAGCAGTTTCGGCCTTCCTGGCCCGGCTTCCCCCGGCAGGCGTCGACCTACCCCTGCCGGACGCCTCGCACGACTCATCGGCCTCGTCGTGAGCGCCGAACACCTCCCCGATCCGAAGGGCGGCCGGGTCCGCCGTGCCACAACGACCGCCCGCTTCGGATCGTCGAGGCGCGAGAGCCACGACGCGACCGGCTTCTACGAGCGGTTCGTGGCCCCGGAGCTCTCGGACGACACGACCGTGGTGCGGTCGAAGAAGAAGGACGTCATCTACCGGCACGACGCCCGCGACATGGGCATGCTGGAACCGAACACGGTGGCCCTCGTGGTCACCTCGCCACCGTACTTCGCCGGCAAGGAGTACGAGCGGAGCCTCGGTGAAAATGGCGTACCCGGCACGTACTTCGAATACCTCGACCTCTTGCACGCCGTGTTCGCAGAGTGCAAGCGCGTGCTCGAGCCCGGCGGGCGCATCGCCGTGAACATCGCCAACCTGGGCCGACGCCCCTACCGGTCGTTGGCGGGCGACGTGACCGAGATCCTCCAGGATCTCGGTCTTCTCCTGCGCGGGGAGGTCGTGTGGTGGAAAGGCCGGGCGGCCGGCGGCTCGTGTGCCTGGGGGACATTCCAACGACCGAGCAACCCCGTCTTGCGCGACGTGACGGAGCGCATCGTGATCGCCAGCAAGGGCCGCTTCGACCGGGCGTTGAAGCCGGAGCAGCGCCACGGCGCCGGTCTACCATCGACGGCGACCATCTCGCGGGACGAATTCCTGGAGGCCACGACGGATCTTTGGGAGATGCCGCCAGAAAGCGCCACGCGTGTCGGCCATCCCGCTCCGTTCCCCGTGGAACTCCCCAAGCGTCTCATTGAGCTCTACACCTACGAGAACGACGTCGTGCTCGATCCCTTCATGGGTTCGGGCACCACGGCCGTCGCGGCGTTGCAGACGCGCCGGCACTTCATCGGCTTCGACACCGACCGCTCCTACGTCAACCGCGCGAAGGTGCGCGTCGCCGCGGAGAGAGAGCGTCTTGGTCGCACAGAAGCCCTCGCCGCTTCACCATTCCGCGCCTCCCTCCCCGCCATACCATCCGGCGACGAGGCCGCGAGCTTCCCGGCGCGCGCCATCCGGGAGGGCAGGCAGGCGAAGGACTTCGCGCGCATGCTGCTCGAGAGCTGCGAGTTCGTCGACATCCGCCCCGACGTGAAACTCTCGCGGATGGGCATAGAGCTCAGCTTCCTCGCCTCGGACCAGACGGGCGACGAGTGGGCCTTCGACGTGTCCGGCGCGTTCTCCTCCAGCCGGGCCGGACTGCGCCGCACCGACACGCTGTGGAAGGCGCTCGCCAAGGCCGCCGTGCTCCATCAGGGCCGTCAGGATCTCCCCCTGGTCCTCCTCACCACCGATGCCCCCACACCCGGCAGCGCCGGCTCGGCCGCCCTGGAGGCGCTCCGCCAGCCCGGCGGACCCATCTTCGACCTCATGGAGCTGCTCGAACCGAGGGACCACGAACGGCTGCGCAGCTATGCGCTCAAGGGTCGCCCGGGCGACTGAGCGTCGGTGCTCCCTACGTTTGGGTGATGACGACCGTGCCGGTGGTACCGCCGTTGACCTCGGTGGCGGTGATGGTGCACGCTCCGGCGGTGGTCGACGCCGTGTAGGTACTGGTGACCTGTCCGGATGCGTTGGTGCTACCGGTCGCTGTCGCAATACCACACGAGCCGGCGACACTCGGCGTCGTGGTCAACGACACCGGGTCGTCGAACGCCACGCCCGATCCGGTGGTCACCGTCACGGTCAGCGCCGACGTGCTCATCCCATTGGCCGGGAGGCTGGCCGGGCTGGCCACCACATGCACGGCCGGAGGCGGCGGCGAGAAGTACCCGAAGGCGTCGATGACGATGTTCACCGGCTCGGGGCTGGAGTTGAACATCTCCACGGCTGCACCGTTCAGCGGGGCGAGGGCGAAATCCTGGGCGATGGCATAGGCGGTGAAGTCGACGTCGCCAACGCTATGGGAGGCGTAGACTCAGTTGTCTGGGTAGATGGTCAAGTAACCGGAGGCACCTCCGGCCACCACTGTAACGTTGCTGGCCAACGCGGTTGCGTTTGCGGGGATTCCTTCACTCAGAGAAATTGAAACTCTCACTGGAGTCCGCCGACAGCAGTCGACCCGTTAGTCCCCACCCGCGTATCGGTAAAACGAACCGGGGAGAGCGGCGTGAACGCACTGCCCAGCTCGCCCGAGCTGCCCGTGTAGTAGCCGTACAGATCGACATCGACATCTACCGTGCCGGTGTGGTTGTAGATCTCAATCCGCCCGCCGGCACCGACGGCGACGATCACCCGGTTGCCGATGACCTGTCCCTTGCTGAAGTTGACGTTGGCCGCGGTCGGGGGCGACGGTGTCCCTGACGTGGGGGCCGGGTATGCCGTCAGATATCCCGGCCCCGTCGACCCCGCTGCGGTCACGTTGGCAACCACCGCACGGGCATCGGCGGGAACACCGGTGGTCCCGCCGGTGACGGTCACCGCCTGAGATGCTCCTGCGCCGATCGCACCGCCTACCTGGAGCGTACCGAAGACCCTGATGGGATTGACGGGGTTGTACAGTCCCGTCGCCTCAGGGCTCGTCGTGTAGTACCCCTCGACGTCGACCACCACATCAGCGCTACCGGTGTGGTTGTAGATGGTGACGCCCCCTTGCGTCCCGACGGGGACCGTGACCAGATTGGCCAGCACCTCGCCGGCGCCGAAGTTCAGGTTCGACACCACGGGCAGGGTCCCGCCCTCGGGGAACACGGTGAGAAAACTCGACTCGGTCGGGTTCACCACGGCGACATTCAGCACGACCGCCGATACCCCCGTCGCGGGCACACCCCCCGCGCCGGTCACCTGCACGTTGAGCATCCCTCCCCCGCCCAACGTCCTCCCGGCGTTGGGGTAGCCCGACCCGGCCCGTGTGTCGGTGATCCGCGACGGCGTGAGCGAAACGTAGGTGCCGGCAGATGAGGCGATGTGCGCCGTCGCCCCCGACTCCCCGGTCACCGCCCCTCCGGCCACGGAAACAGGGGCCAGGGCCAGCGTGGCGGCGAGAAGGCCCGCTCCCGCAGAAACGCCCGCTCGCTTCTCCATTCGCCCAACCTACACACGGCCCCGTAGAACCGAAAGCCCCGGCCCTCCGAAGAGGGCCGGGGCTTTCAAGGCATAGGTCGCGTGCGCCTGACCGAACGGCTAGCCCGCGGTCTGGGTGATCGACGCGGAGCCCGTGGCGGTCTCACCGGGAACCGTCACATTGAGCGTGCAGGTACCAGCTCCTCCAGCCGGGGGGGTGTACACGATGTCAAACCCCGGGGACTCTCCCGCTGGGAGGCCTGGGGTCCCACCGATGCTGAACTCGGAGGCATCGCAGACTCCGGAGGCTGAGTAGTCAAGCGCGCCACCTTCGCCCACGTAACCGTCGGCCTCGACGTTCACGTAGAAGTCTGCCGATGATGTCCCGTTGGCGACGATCGTGCCACCGGGGACGGTTGTCGTGGCCGTGCTCGGGAGAGCAAACGCCGACACGGTGAAGTTATTAGGAACGAAGTACGCATCCTCGTCCACGATGATGTTGGTGGTGGCAGCACCCACCGGACCGTTCAGGACGCTCACGCTGCCGCCGGGGCTGACGCCGGCGTACGAAGCATTCTCCACGACGTCGTAGGTGTCGTTCGGCGTGTAGTTGACGGTGGCCACGACCGGCGCCGTGGTGCCGGTCGCATACGCAGTGAGGTAGTTGCCACTCGTGGCGATGTCACCCACGCTCAGTGCGTAGGCATCGGCTCCCAACCCGGCGCTGTAGGGGTCCGTGAAGGGGAGGGTTACCGCGCCGTTCGGCGCATTGGCGGCACCGCTCCCTACACCTCCCGGCCGGGTGTCAAGGAGACGGACGGGGGCTGTGAGGGTGGACAGCAGGGACGCACCGGCGGCGGTGCCGTCCGATGTGTAGTAGCCGTCCACGTCAACCACCACGTCAACGTTCCCGAGGTGGTTGGCGATGGTCACGTAGTCACCGGTGTCGCCCGCCGGAGCGGTTCCGGTACCGACGATCACCTGGCTGGAAAGCGTCTCGCCGGCGGTGAAGTCCTGGTTGGCCGTGTTCGGGACGGCGCCGCCGTAGGGGTAGGCGCGCATGAAGCTGAAGGCGGTGCCGTCGGTGACGCCCACGTTCAGCACCACGGCGGTGGCGTCCGCAGGCACGGTGGTCGCGAGTGCGCCTCCGGCAACCTGGACGTTGACACTCCCGCCGTTAGTGAGGGTTGTGCCAGCACCGGGTGGTACCGGCGAATCACCCGAATTTGCGCGCGAGTCGTAGATGCGCGTCGGGGTCACCGGCACGTAGAAGTCGCCCCCTCCGGACTCGTAGTACCCCATGAGGTCGGCGGTGAAGTTGGCCGTCCCGGCTCCGGCGGGCCCGTAGTACACGGTGAAGGTCTGGGACGAACTGAGGCCCACGGTTGTCGTGTCGCCCACCGTCTGCCCTGCGGCGAAGTCGACGTTGGACGCCAGGGGCACCGAGCCCTCGTCACTGTCGTACACCGTCAAGAAGCCGGCGTTGGTCGGAGCGACGGCGGTGACGTTGACGACGACCGCGGTCGCGCTCGCCGGCACACCGTCAATGCCGGCGACGCTGATAGCCAGACCGTGGCCCGCTGACAGGGTGTCACCGTTGTAGGGAGTAGCGGTGCCCCCTCCGAAGACCGTCCGGGTGTCGGCCAGTCGGTAGGGACTGAGCGGCACGAAGCCCAACGCGCAGCTTGAGTCCGAGGGGGCGCACGGCAGCAGCCCAGCCGCACCGCTCGCGACCCCGGACGTCCCCAAGATGGTGCCGACGCTCACGAGCATCACCACGGCGGCCGCCGTGGTGATGAGTTGGCGCAAGCTCATGTGCCAACGGGAGAACGTCCCGGAACGGCGACTAGATCCTGCACGCGGCACGTCGTTCTCCGCCTTGCTGCGCTTCCTGTGCATTCAGACTCCTCCATAAGAGTTGTTTGTCGGGCATCGTCAGGGCCTAACCCAAACGGGTACTGACTCAGGGCGGTTCATTAGGGCTACTGATGGGACGAGTTCCCCCTGAGGTCTGCGCCCGGCACCATAACGTGTCTCCCGGGGAGAGTCAACGACGCAAACGGCCGCTGATCGTTCCTGCTCGATAACCCCCTGTCACACAAGGATTCACGCCTTCGGCCACGGGGGCGACGATGCCGAGGGTGCCGAGCGGGTCGTTCGAGGCGCGGTCACAACGGAGTGACAACGGGTTCCCAACGGCAGCACAACAAGATCGCGTCCCCCCACTTCATGGGCCATCCATCCTCGCGGCAGCGGCCACATACCTCGCCCCAACCGTTCTCGACGACGGAAAGTTGCTACGGGATCTGTCCGTCGTCGGCGCCAATGTGATCGGCTCGGGTTGGCTCGATATTCTGATCAGCCGTGGACACGGAACTCTCGGTGTCACTCCTCGAATGGCCCGAGGCGGCCGCACTCGGGGCGGACGTGGCGGTGACCACTCGACACGGCGGAGTCTCCGACGGCCCGTTCGGATCGTTGAACCTGGGCCTGCACGTGGGTGACGACCCGCACCGGGTCATCACCAACCGGGAGCGTGCGGCGCATGCGTTCGGCGTCGATCTCGATGCGGTCGTCTTCGCCCAGCAGGTCCACGGTGCCATCGCCACCGTCGTGGGCGCCGTCGAGCGCGGCCGGGGAACGAGGCAGATGGACGATGCCATTTCGTCCACCGACATTCTCGTCACGACCGATCTCCACACGACGCTGGCCATCCTCGTCGCTGACTGCGTGCCCGTTGCGCTCCTCGACCCCGAAGCGCGCGTGCTGGCCGCGGTCCACGCCGGGTGGCGGGGCACGGCGGCGCAGGCGAGCATCCGCGCCCTCCATGCGATGGGCGCACTCGGCGCCCGGCCCGAGCGCGTCGTGGCCTTCATAGGCCCCGGCGTGCATCCGGCGCGCTACCAGGTGGACCACGACGTCTACGACGCGCTGGCGCGGGCGGTTGCGCCCCAGCCTCTGCCGTCCGAGGTGGCCCGGCCCGACGGCGCCGAGCACTGGCACGTCGATCTCATGGCGGCCAACCGTCAGCAGTTGCTGATGGCCGGAGTCACCCCGGCCCACATCTTCGACTGCGGCGTCACGACCGCCGACGACGACTACTTCAGCGACCGGGAGTCCCGCCCCTGCGGGAGGTTCGCCCTCATGGCCCGGCTCACCGCTGTCCCGACCAACGTGTGCGGCACCTAGCATGTGATGGCCCGATGCCATCTTCCCCCGCGAGAGCCGATCGTTTCCGCTACGACGGCTTCACCATCGATCCCGGTCGCGGTGAGGTGCGCTGCACGTACTCGACCGCCGGGCACACCTTCACCGAGCGCTACGTCTTCGGCCCCGTCGGCGACTGGCGCGATCCGGCGGTCGAAGCCGCCGTGCGCATTCTCTTCCTCCTGGCCGGAGTCTCGTACTACAAGACGACGGCCGCACCGGTCATAGATCTCGGATCCACGCCCACGACGGCCGACGAAAGGGCCTTCCTCGCTCAGTACTACGTGCACGGCCTGGGTGAGTTCGCCCATCGCAACGGCATCGATCTGAGCGACCTCGACCTCGACGGCCCCGACGCCCGTCCGGCGCCGCCCCTGGACTACGAGCCGGTGGCGCAGCGACCATTGATCCCTTTTGGCGGGGGCATGGACTCCATCGTGACCGTCGCCGCTCTGGGTGCCGACGTCCCGGATGCCGCCCTGTGCATCGTTCACCCTCCTCGCGACCGGTTCGCCGCCATTGAGGCCGCCGCCGCCGTGACCGGACTCCCCGTCGTGCGCATCGCACGGGAGATCGACCCGGCCGTACGTCGCTCGAGCGAGCTCGGCTTCCTCAACGGCCACGTGCCCATCACGGCGGTGATCACGGCGGCCGCACTGGTCGCGGCCGTCTTGGACCGGCGAGACGCCGTGGTCCTGTCCAACGAGTGGTCGGCCTCGGTGCCCACGCTCGTGCGCGATGGGCGTCCCGTCAACCACCAGTGGTCCAAGGGCGCCGCATTCGAGGCGAGCTTCGCGCGATTGGTGTCGGCGACACTGGGAGCGAGGCTGTCGGTCTTCTCCTACCTGCGCTGTCGGAGCGAGCTGTGGGTCGCCCACCAGTTCGCCTCGCTCACCGACTTCCATGGCGTGTTCCGCAGCTGCAATCGATCCTTCCACCAGGACCCGGCGCAGCGACTCGACGGGTGGTGCGGTACGTGCGACAAGTGCTGCTTCATCGATCTCATCCTCTCGCCGTTCATGAGCGCCGGCGAACTCAACGCGGTCTTCGGCGGTCGTGAGCCCTTGGACAACCCCGATTTGGAGGAACGCTTCTCCGCCATGCTCGGACTGGCGCCCGATGCCAAGCCCTTCGAGTGCGTCGGTGACATCAACGAATGCCGCGCCGCGCTTCTCATCGCCGCCGAACGGCGCGACCGACAGGGCACCCCCCTGTTGCGGTCGCTGCGGGGCGCCGTACGGGCCGTGTCCACTCGGGGCCGGTTCTCACTCACCGTCGGCGAGCTGCTCGCTCCCCTCGGGTCCCACAACATCCCCGACCGCTATGCCCCCCCTGATCTCCTGGTCCGCGCTCACTAGCGCGACGGTGGCCGTCTGGGGAGTGGGCGTCGAAGGGACGGCCAGCCTCCACCGCCTGCGGTCGATGGGCAACGTGCCGGTCCTGGTGGACGATCGGCCGGAGGTGGCATCGGTCGAGGGGCTCGAGGTGCTGGCGACCCAGATGGGCGGCCTCCAGGCCCTGCTCACCTGCGACGTGGTCATCAAGAGCCCGGGCATCAGTCGCTACCGGCCCGAGGTCGAACGCCTCGAACGGGCCGGCGTCGAGGTGTGCGGTGGCCTCGGCCTCTGGCTGGGAGAGGTCCCACTCGAGCACGTGACCTGCATCACCGGCACCAAGGGGAAGAGCACCACCTCGGCGATCATCGGGCACCTGCTCACCGGGTTTGGGTACGACGCCCGGCTGGGAGGGAACATCGGGCAGCCCCCCTGGGAAACCGCCGGGAACGAGCCCGACTTCTGGGTGATCGAGACATCGAGCTACCAGGTACCCGATCTGAGCAACGGGCCGCCGGTCGTGGCGGTGACCTCCCTCTCCCCGGACCACCTCGACTGGCACGGGTCCGTCGAGCGCTACTACGCCGACAAGCTGTCCCTGTGCACCAAGCCAGGAGTCCGCACGTCGGTCGTCGACGGCTCCAATACCGCCTTGCGGGAGCAGGCGGCATCGTTGGGACGCCACGTGCAGTGGGTCGACGCACACGACGCCCACCTCGGCGGACCGTGGATCGATGCCCTCGGCCTGCCCGGTGAGCACAACACCCGCAACGCATCGATCGGGCGCGCCGTGCTGTTGGCCATGGGCGTGCACGAGGCCGGCGACGACGCGCTGCTGGCCGCCGCCGCGGAGGGGTTCGACGGGTTGCCCAGCCGCTGCCACACGATTGGCCACATCGGTCCGATCGAGTTCGTCGACGACAGCCTGTCGACCAACGTGCTCCCGGCTCAGGCCGCCCTTGAGGCCTACGCCGACCGGCCCCTGGCGCTGCTCGTCGGGGGTCATGACCGCGGGCTTGACTATCGGCCACTGGGTCTGGCCGTGGCCCGCCGCACGGAGCCGACCCTGGTGGTCACCATGCCCGACAACGGGCCGCGCATCGGCGACGCCATCCGCCAGGTGGTCGGCGACTCGTGTGGAGGTGGTGGACGCCGGCGGCCTGCGCGACGCCGTCGCCGCCGCCTGCGGATGGGCCCGGGAAGGGGGCGTCGTCCTCTTGTCACCGGCGGCGCCGAGCTTCGGGCGCTTTGCCGACTACCGCGAGCGTGCCCGCGCCTTCTCCGATGCGGCGGCCGAGTGCGGCACCCTGATCTAGACCTTCAGCACGCAGCGGCGACGGCTGCGGCCTCCTCGCGCTCGTCCAGGAACTCCCACCAGGCCTCGGCGGCGGCCACCGCCGCCGAGTAGACCACGGCGGGGTCCGCCTCCAACGCCGACAACCCCTCGGCCGACCAGTCGGCGTGCGCGAGCTCCAAGGTGGCGTGGACGTCCCAAAAGCGCGTCCCGTCTGGGTCAAAGCCGTAGTGACGGCGCAGACCCTCGGCTTTCGACACCGCAATGTCGGCCGCCTGCACCTCGTAGGCCGCCACCATGGAAAGGGCGGTCACGGGATCGGCAGTGGACGCCGAGCGGATCGCTGCCAAGAGCGCGCTGGTCGCTGCGGCTCGGGGCGACCTCCGCCTCCGCCCCGGCGGCGCTGGGCGAACGACTCGAACAACGCGGCGTGGGGAGCGGGCACCCCGAGCTCGTCGGCCAGGTTGGCCTCCACCAGCGTCCGTGCCGGGCCCTCGGGCAACGCGTCGGCGATGCGTGCCAAGGTGACGGGCAGCGCCCGCTCAATGTGCCGGTACTGCCCCGCGTAGGCGGCCAGTTCACCCTGGCCCAGGGTGCCGGCCTCCCACCGTCGATAGAAGGGGTGGGTCAAGAGATGGCGACCGGCTAGCGCGCCGGCAAGGGCATGATGGATCCGCTCTTTGTGCATTCCGCACCTTAACCCGCGGCCCCAAACGGCCGGAACTCCAGCCGCCCTCGGCCGGGCGTAGACGACCGGCCGGCGTCACACGATGGCGACGACCCCGTCAATCACCAGGTAGGCACCGACGAGCAAGGAGACGGCGGCAAAGAGCGCCGGTCCGGCGCGAGCCACCCGATCCCACAGCGCGGACAGATGCTCTTCGGCGTCCCCAGGGCGACGGGCGTAGTACAGGAAGATCAGGCCGACCGTGGCCGTCGACACCAGCGTGAAGACCAGGAAGGCGATCACGGCGACGAAGAGCGCCGAGTGATGCCGGCATCGACCACCGTGCGCTCTCCCTCCCGCCCAACGACGTGCGTGCTCCCGACCTGACGGCGAAGACGAAGATCAAGGAGATCGTCCACCCGATCAGGAACGCGGCGGCGTTCACGCGGGCTCGGGTCGTAGCCAGCAAGAGGATGAAGACCACGAGCGTGCTCGGGGAGAGGCTGGCCAGCAGGCCCAGCAGCAAGATCGTGATGGTCAGGCTCATCGGCGCATCGGACGCTCGGCCACGCCCCGCTCCCGGCGACCCGTCCCACACTGCGTACCGCGCGTGGACGTCGGCTAGCACCGAGCCTGAGAGGAGATTCGAACTCCTGACCTGCGCATTACGAGTGCGCTGCTCTACCGACTGAGCTACCCAGGCAACACTTCGGGCGGGACCGGCGAGGGAACCGAGCCCGGCAATCCCCTCCCGTACGAAGCGGATTCATCGTAGGCGCGACCGCGGGACCCCCCGAGCCGTCCCGGTGGTGGTCCTCAGGTCGACAGGGCGCCGAGCCGCACGAGCAGGGACTGCAAGAGGAGGGGCTCCTGGGGGTTCCGGGGCAGCGCCCGCGCCGCGTCGGTGATCAGCGTCACCGCCTGGGCCGCCGCCTGCGCGTGGCGTGCTTCGCTCGCATCGGTCCCGACCGCATGGGCGACCAGCTGGTCCCGGTAGGCCCGCGCCAGTGCGCCCAACCCGGCCCGCAGGGCGTCGGTCCGCCACCGTCGCTCCTCGCGTTGGAAGTGATCGGTGATCTCCTTGCGCCCGGGCAACCCCTTCTCGCCGAAGTCCTTCGCCTCTTCGGTGAGGCGCTCCAGCTCGCGGGCGTGTTCCGCCCGGAGCGGTTCGACGGCCCGCTCCGCCGAGGCCAGGAGCTCCCGCGCCAGCTCGGCGGCCACGACGCCGGCACCGGTCAACTGGTCGGGGACCGACGACCACAGAGCGGCCCGGTCGGCCACGTCAGGGTCCTCAATCATGATCCGGGCCCGTTCGGGGTTGCCCCCGCTGCTGTCGGCCACGACGGAGGCGACCTCGCCCGTCACCCCCCGGTCACGGAGCCACTCCAACATGGACGCCCGTGGCACGGGCGGGAAGGCGATCTGCACGCAACGGCTGGCCACGGTGGCGAGTTCGGGAGAGATGTCGTCGGCCAGGAGGACGAAGACGGTATCCCCGGGCGGCTCCTCCAGCGTCTTGAGGAGCGCGGGGGCGGCGCGCGCCGCCGAGGTGGACGTCCGTCACGATCACCACCTGGCGCGCCGCCTGCAGTGGTCGACGCTGGGCCAGGAGCACGAGGCGCCGCATGTCGTCGACGCTCAGGGTAGCACCGCTCCGGTGGATGACATGGAGATCGGGGTCGCTTCCCGACAGCGCCCTTCGACAGGTCTGGCACCGTCCGCAGCCGCCATCGGGACACAGGAGGGCGGCGGCGAATCCGTGCGCGGCGGCGAGGCCACCGTTCCCCGCCGCGCCGCGGAAGAGGTAGGCGTGCACCGGGTGGGCCGACGCGGCACGCAGGGCGGCCACCGCCGGCTCCTGGCCCACGACGTCCACGAAGAGCTCGGGCGATGCCGCCCCGCTCATCGGTCCGCCCCGCCCCGCCCGCCCGGTGCGGCGGGCTCACCCAGTCGCTCGTGCACCAGGGCCACGATACGGGCCGTCAGCGCCGACGGGTCGGAGGTGCCGTCCACCACCACCCAGTGCTCCGGATCGCCCGCCGCCAGGGCGAGGAACCCGTCGCGCACCCGCTGCGCGAAGGCCGGACCCAGGCGCTCCAGCCGGTCGGGGTCGGTCGCGCCCAACCGGCCCTGCGCCACGGCCACCGGCACATCGACGAGGATGCTCAGATCCGGGGCCAACCCGCCGGTGGCCCACTCCACCACCTGCTGCAACTCCCCCGCGGGGAGGCCTCGCCCGTAGCCTTGATACGCCAGCGTCGATCCGCTGAAACGGTCGCTCACCACCCACTCACCCGCCGCCAACGCAGGCGCCACGATCTCCTCAATGTGCTCCGCCCGGTCGGCCGCCATCAGCAGCGCCTCGGCCCGCAGCGAGACGGGCGGAGATTCGGGGGCCAGGAGGAGCCGGCGCAGGGCCGCCCCGAGGGCGGTCGCACCGGGCTCATGGGTGAGTCGTGCTCCCAGCGCCACGGCCAGGGCGCGTGCCTGCGTCGATTTCCCGCAGCCGTCGATGCCTTCGAGGGCGAGCAAGCGGCCCGGTGCCGGCATCTCAGAACGGTTCGGTGGGTTCAGCCTTCTCGGCCGCGACCTTGGTGGCCCCAGTCGACTTCTTGGCGGCCTTCTTGGCCCCGGCCGGCTTCTTCGGCGCCGAGACCCTCTTGGCGGCCTTCTTGGCCCCGACCGGCTTCTTCGGCGCCGCGGCCTTCTTGGCGGCCTTCTTGGCCCCGGCCGCCCTCTTGGCCCCGGACTTCTTGCGCGTAGAGGGCCCGGCCGCCCGGCGATCGGCCAGCAGCTCACCCGCCCGCTCGATGGTGATGGACTCGATCGCGTCGCCCTTGCGCAGCGATGCGTTCGTCGTCCCGTCGGTCACATAGGGCCCGAAACGACCCTCCTTGACCATCACCGGGAGTTGGGTGGCCGGATCCGGGCCCAGCTCGCGCAGGGACGCCGCCGCCGTGCGGCCACGGCGCTTGTTTGGGCTGCGCGAAGAGAGCCTGCGCCTCGGGAAGGGTGACGGTGAGGATCTGGTCCTCGCTGGACAGGCTCCGGGTGTCGGTACCCTTCTTGAGGTACGGTCCGAACTTGCCGTTGTAGGCCACCACCTCCTCGCCGCTCTCGGGGTCGGTCCCCACCGTGCGGGGGATCTGCAGCAGCTCGAGTGCCTGGGCGAAGGTGAGGGTGGCCGGGTCCATGGCGGAGAAGAGCGACGAGGTGCGCGGCTTGGCGGCGCCCTCGCCCGCCTCGCCCAGTTGGACATAGGGCCCGAAGCGGCCTGCCTTGACCGACACGTCGAGCCCCGTGGCCGGATCGGTGCCCAGGACCCGGTCGGTGGAGGGCGCCGCCAGGAGCTCTTCGGAACGGGCCACCGTGAGCTCGTCCGGACACATGTCCTCCGGCAGCGAGGCGCGGTCCTCGCCCCGCTGGAGGTACGGGCCGTAGCGCCCGACGCGCACCACAATGGGGGTCCCGTCGCTTCCCTCCCCGATGAGGATGGAGTTGATCTCCCGGGCGTCGATGTCGCCCAGGTGCGCGGCCACGCTGGCCTTCAGGCCCAGGGAGGCGCCGCCGGCGCCACCACCAGGGCCGCCACCGCCGGCGCCGGCCACCGGGACCGGCGCACCGGAGGACGCCGCTCCGGCCCCGAAGTAGAAACGCGACAACCACGGCAGGGCCTCCTCGCGCCCCGAGGCGATCTCGTCGAGGTCGTCCTCCATGCTGGCCGTGAAGCCATAGTCCACCAGGTCGCCGAAGTAGCGCTCGAGCAGCCCGACCACGGCGAAGGCGGTGAAGCTGGGCACCAGGGCCGTGCCCTTCTTCCAGACGTAGCCCCGGTCCAAAATGGTGGCGATGACGCTGGCGTAGGTCGAGGGCCGGCCCACGCCGAGCTCTTCCATCGCCTTGACCAACGACGCCTCCGTGTAGCGGGCGGGCGGCTGGGTGGAGTGCGATCCGGGCTCGAAGTCGCTCCCCTCCACCACGTCGCCCTCGGCCAGCGCGGGCAGCACGACCTCCCGGTCGGCCAGCTCCGCATCGGGATCGTCCTCCCCCTCGACGTACGCCCGCAGGAACCCGGGGAACGCGATGACCCGGCCGCTGGCCGAGAACTCCGCCTCCTCGCCCACCGCGACGCCGCCGGGGACGGGGCACACCAGGCGCACCTGCGCGCTGGTGCCGGTGGCGTCGTTCATCTGGGAGGCCACCGTGCGCTTCCAGATCAACTCGTACAGGCGGAGCTCGTCACCCGACAGCGCCCGCCCCGCCTGCTCGGGAGTGCGGAACGTCTCGCCGGCCGGCCGGATCGCCTCGTGCGCCTCCTGCGCATTCTTGACCTTGCGCTCGTAGCGCCGCGGCGCGTCGGGCACGTAGGCGTCGCCGTACATCTCGCGGGCCTGGGCCCGCGCCGCGGTGAGCGCCTGGTCCGACAAGGTGGTGGAGTCCGTGCGCATGTAGGTGATATAGCCCTGCTCGTAGAGGCGCTGGGCCACCTGCATGGCCCGCTGGGCGCTGAAGCGCAGCTTGCGCCCGGCCTCCTGCTGCAACGTCGAGGTCATGAAAGGAGCGGCCGGGGAACGGCGGAACGGCCGTTGGGTGACCGAGCTGACCGTGAAGGCCTGGCCGTCGAGGGCGCCGGCGACCGACGTCGCCTCCTCCTCGGCCAGCACGCGCACCGGTCCCTTGCTCGTCAAGACCCCGTCGTCGTTGAAGTCCTTGCCGGTGGCGACCGTAGTGCCGCCCAGCGAGACGAGGGCGGCACCGAAGGACGCCGGTGCCGCGGCACGCGTGAACGTTCCCTCTATCCCCCACCATGTGGCGGCGTGGAACCGCATGCGGGCCCGTTCCCGCTCCACGACCATGCGGGTGGCCACGCTCTGCACCCGCCCGGCCGAGAGCCGGGGCATGACCTTGCGCCAGAGCACCGGCGAAACCTCGTAGCCGTACAGCCGGTCCAGGATCCGCCGGGCCTCCTGGGCATCGACCAGACGGCGGTCCAGGTCGCGCCAGTCCTCGACCGCCCGGGCGATGGCCTCGGGCGTGATCTCGTGGAAGACCATGCGCTTGACCGGGACGGTGGGCGAGAGCACCTCGTATAGGTGCCAGGCGATGGACTCGCCCTCGCGGTCCTCGTCGGTAGCGAGATACAGCTCGTCCGCGCCCTTGAGCAGCCGCTTGAGGTTGGCCACCACGGACTTCTTCGAGCCCGAGACCACGTAGAGTGGCTTGAAGCCGTTGTCCACGTCGACACCCAGACGGGCCCATCCCTCCCCCTTGTAGGCCGCCGGCACCTCGTCCGCCCCCCGGGGAAGATCCCGGACATGGCCGATGGAGGACTCCACGATGAAGTCCGGCCCGAGCAGCCCGCTGATGGTGCGCGCCTTGGCGGGCGACTCCACGATGACCAGCGCCTTACCCATGGCTCTGCCACCCGGCCCTCAACTCATCGCTCCGTCGGGTTCGCATGGTCCAGAAGGTTGAAGGTCCGCCACCCGCCTGTCAAGGCCGGGATGCCGCCGGCACGCCACGGTCCGGGGAGGTACGGGGGAGCCGACCAGGTCAGTCGCCCGAGGCCACGGCCACGGGGGCCGGGGCCTCAACGGCGGGCGCCACGGCGTCCATGGGCTCGGTGTCGCGCTTGGAGAAGGCGAGGGCGGCCAGCAGGATCACCAGCGAGACGGCGGCGATGGCGTAGCGATCGCCCGTGTGGTGGCGCAACGAGATCACGGCGGGCAGGATCAGCAGCGAGACCAGGTTCATCACCTTGACCATGGGGTTCAGCGCCGGGCCGGCGGTGTCCTTGAAGGGGTCACCCACCGTGTCGCCGATGACGGCGGCCTTGTGGGCCTCCGAGCCCTTGCCGCCCTCGTTGCCGTCCTCTATGTACTTCTTGGCGTTGTCCCAGGCCCCGCCGGAGTTGGAGAGCGTGTTGGCCATGAGCTGCCCGGTCAGGATGGTCCCGGCCAGGAAGGCCCCGAGGGCCAGGTAGTTGATGCCGAAGCCCACGATGACCGGGGTCAGGATGGCCAGGAGGGCCGGGGTGGCCAGCTCGCGCTGGGACGCCGCCGTACAGATGGAGATGACCCGGCCGTACTCCGGCTTCTCGGTGTAGTCCATGATCCCGGGGTGCTCGCGGAACTGGCGCCGCACCTCGAGGACCACGGTGCCGGCCGAACGCCCGACGGCCCGTATGGCCAGCGAGGAGAAGAGGAAGGCCACCGACCCACCGATCAGGAGGCCGATGAAGGTGGTCGGGTTGGCCACGTTGATCTGGATGATCGAGAAGAGCTTGGCGCCGCTGGCGTGCAGGCTGGGGATCTGCTCGCCGATGGTCTCGATGAACGAGGCGAAGAGGGCCACGGCGGCGATGACCGCCGACCCGATGGCCACCCCCTTGGTGATGGCCTTGGTGGTGTTGCCCACGGCGTCGAGGCTGACCATGATGCGCTCGGCATCGCCGGTGAACTCCCCGGACATCTCGGCGATGCCCGCCGCGTTGTCCGAGACGGGACCGAAGCTGTCCTCGGAGACCACCATGCCGGCGGTGGCCAGCAGGCCGATGCCGATGAGGGCCACGAGGTAGAACGTCAGCTCGATGTTGCCGTCGCCCAGCCCGATGGCCACGCCGATAGCGATGGCGATGGCGATGATGGCCCACACCGAGGACTCCAGCCCGATGGAGATGCCCGAGAGCACGGTGGTGGCCGGCCCTGTGCGGGTCGACGCGGCGATCTCCTTGACCGGGCCCCGCTCGGTCGAGGTGAACTGCTCGGTGATCTGGCTGGCCACGAGGGAGAGCACCACCCCGGTCAGCACGGCGTAGAAGACCTTGAGATCGTGGACGTAGTACTGGGCCACGAAGAAGGTGCCGATCACGGTGAGCAGCGCGGCCGACCAGAAACCCCGGTTGATGGGCGAGAGCGCATTGCGGTCCTTTGCCCGCGCCCGGACCACCAGGACGCCGACGACCGAGGCGAAGATCCCGATGGCGGGGACGATGAGCGGGAAGAGCACGGCGGGGGTGGCGTTGCGGCCGTGCACGTTGAAGGCCGCATAACCGAGGATGAGAGACGAGATGATGGTGATCTCGTAGGACTCGAAGAGGTCGGCCGCCATGCCGGCGCAGTCGCCGACGTTGTCGCCCACGTTGTCGGCGATGGTCGCCGCGTTGCGGGGATCGTCTTCGGGGATGCCCGCCTCCACCTTGCCCACCAGGTCGGCCCCGACGTCGGCCGCCTTGGTGAAGATCCCACCCCCGACCCGCATGAAGAGCGCCAGCAGCGAGGCACCGAAGGCGAAGCCGATGAGGACGGCCGTCGCCGAGTTCTGGAAGATGAGCACGATGGCCGTGGCACCGACCAGGCCCAGCCCGACGCAGAGCATGCCGGTGACCGCTCCGGTGCGGAAGGCCACCCGCAGCGCGCCGGCCATGCCGCCGCCGCGGGAGGCCGCCGCCGCTGTACGGACGTTGCCCCGCACGGCGATGCTCATGCCGATGAAACCGGTCAGGCCGGAGAAGGTCGCACCGAAGAGGAAGCAGATCACGCGGTAGAGCCCGTCCTGGGAGAAGGAGAGGGCGATGGAGCCGTCGGGGCGGACGACCTTGGTGGCGGTGAAGAAGATGAGGATGGCCAGGGGAACGACGATGATGACGATGGTCCCGAACTGGCGCTTGAGGAAGGCCTGGGCCCCTTCCTGAATCGCCAAGGCGATCTCCTTCATCTTCGCCGTCCCGCTGTCGGCCGCCAGCACGTTGCGGGCCAGCAAGAGGCCCGCCCCGATGCCGACGACGCCGGCGGCCAGGCAGATGTACAGCCAGGTCTTGTCCGTTGCAGCGAGGTGGAAGTTCTGGTATCCACCGTTGCCGGCTGCGAGGAGGTTGATCATGCCTGGTGAGCCCTTTCTTCTTCGGTCCGTCCCAAAGGCGTGGCCGTGTATGGCGAGCCTCTTCGCCATCGGGTGCGGCGACTGTCACACCCCGGAGGTGGTCGATGCTGCTGTGCTCCCTGGTCGGAGGCGCGCGTTCTCTTATGCACCCGACGACGGGCCGGGGGCACGTTAGCGACTGTGGGATGCCCGAGCAAGCTTCGACGTAGGGCGTCAATCACCGGCGGCATTCTGGGCCGCTCCCGACACCAGCTCGAAGGAGGGGTTGAGCATGGCCGGCCGGCGGCCCCACGCACCCACCATCCCCTCGGCCACCAGGCGCGCCCCAGGCTCTATCCCGGCGATCTTCGGGCGTCCCTGGAAGACCAGGAGCAGGCCGCCGGTGCCGTCGTTCAGCACACACTCGAGATTCGAGGTTCCCGCCCGGGGCTGGACGCGCACCGACTTGACCCGTCCGGCCACCTTGACCCGCTGGCGGGGCACGGCGTCGGCGATGTAGGTGACGGCCCCGGCGCGGCGGGCCAGCGCGTCGTCGGCCAGGGACACCACGGTGGCCTTGCGCTGGGCGTCGCGGCGAACCGTT
Organism: uncultured Acidimicrobiaceae bacterium; assembly: GCA_963779735.1. Lineage (GTDB taxonomy): Bacteria > Actinomycetota > Acidimicrobiia > Acidimicrobiales > RAAP-2 > Bog-473. The sequence continues at coordinate 287,092 of CAVZZJ010000001.1, read as the reverse complement.
GCCCGGTCCCCGGCGGTGCGGGCCGCGGTTCCGGCGGGTGCGGCGTCTTGGCCCTCGAGGGATGCCCCGTCCTCGGCGGGGGGCGCGGCGAGCCGTTCCCGCTGCACCGACTGCCCGTAGCGGCGCGCCTTCTCCCCGAAGTGTCCGGGCAGGTTGTAGGGGATGATGGTGGCGCTGACGTGGGGAACCTGGGAGAGGACGGCGGCGATCTTGTCCGCCGTGCGGTCGTGCAGGAAACGCTGCCACACGCGGGAGTAGCTGCGCCGGGGCAGCAGGACGGTGCACTCGGTGTCGCCGTCGAGGGTGGCGTCGGCCACCAGCTCAATGGCCGCCCGGGCCAGCCGTCGGTCCGGACACTCAATGATGTCGAGCGGGAGCCGGGCCAGGCCGACCCGTCCCCACTCCTCCTCGAGGGCGCGGGCTTCGGTCGAGTCGATGTCGAAGTGCACGGCGCGCAGGTCGTCGGGGGTCAGGGCGCGGGCGTACTGCAGAGCGCGGGCGGTGGCCATATCGAGGCGGTCGACCAGGACGACCACGACGTGGCGGCGCAGGATGGGCGCCTCGGTCGCCTCCACCGCCCCCGTCTCGAGCAGCTCCTCCTCAATCCGGTACTGGCGGTGCAAACGGATCAGACCGATGTAGAGCAGTGGGCCCACGACGGCGATCAGCCATGCCCCCTCCTTGAACTTGGCCACGAGAAAGATGACGACGACCAGGCCCGACAAGAAGGCCGAGAACCCGTTGACCGCCACGCCGCGGCGCCAGTGCGCCCCCTTCTGCGTCGTGTGATGCTTCACCATGCCCGCCCCGGCCATGGTGAAGCCGGTGAACACGCCGATGGCGTAGAGGGCCACCAGGCCGTTCACCTGGGCCTTGTAGGCCAGCACCAGCGCGACCGACACCGCCGCCAGCACGAGGATCCCGTTGGAGAAGGCCAGTCGGTGCCCCCGTCTGGTGAGCTGCCGGGGCAGGAAGTGGTCCTCGGCGACGAAGTTGGCCAGGAAGGGGAAGCCATTGAAGCTGGTGTTGCCGCCGGTGTAGAGGATGAGCATGGTGGCCAGCTGCACGATGAAGTAGATGGCCCCCCGGCCGAAGACGGCCTGCACCTCTTGGGAGACCACGGTGGGTGAGCCCACCTGGTAGGGCACGGCGTGGGTCCAGCGGGCCAACAGCGTGGTCCCCAGGACCAGGAAGGCCAGCACCGAGCTCATGACGACCAGGGTCTGGCGGGCGTGCACCGACTCCGGGCGGCGGAAGCTGCCCACCCCGTTGGAGATGGCCTCCAGACCGGTGAGCGACGAGCCGCCGTTGGCGAAGGAGCGCAGGAGGGTGATGAAGGCCAGTCCCATCAACCAGCCCTGGCCCGGGGTGCCCATGTGCCCCCCGAAGATCTCGTTCTCGGGGGGGAGGGGAATCTGCTGGAGCTGGCCGAGTGCTTCTTTGATGTAGCCCGCGACGATGACGGTGCCCAGCGAGAACACGTAGAAGTACATCGGGAAGGCGAAGAACTTCCCGGCCTCGCGGATGCCCCGCAGGTTGCCGTACAGGAGCACCAAGATGACCCCGACGGTGATCGCCACCGTGTCGAAGGTGTTGGCCAGGCTCGGAACGGCGCTGGTGAGGGCCGCCGTGCCCGCCGACGTCTGGACGGCGACGGTCACGGTGTAGTCGATCAGCAGCGCCACGGCGGCGATCTGGGCGATCTTGGGCCCGAAGTTGTCCCTCGCCACGACGTAGGCCCCGCCGGCCTTGGTGTAGTACTGGATCACGTCGAGGTACGAGAGGGTGACGAAGAACAGGACACCGAGGATGGCCAGGGTGATGGGGACGACGAGGATGAAGGCGCCCAGCCCGATGGCGGGGATCAGCTGGGTCAGCATCTCCTCGGTGCCGTAGGCCGACGACGAGATGCAGTCCGGTGCCAGCACCCCGAGCGCCGTCGGACGGCCGAGGCGCTCGGAGCTGAGCTGCTCTGTGACCAGCGGCGGCCCGAGCAGCTTGTTCTTCAACCGGTAGCGCCGCCGCTCGGGGATGCTGTCCGCCGCCACGCCCGGGATGAACGCCGGCGGGGTCGGACCGGGGCTGGGCACCAGCACACAGTAGGAGCAAACGGTGGGGGCTCGTATCTCTCGGCGGGCGCCGCCTCTTTGCACAGGGGGGCGTCACGTGTTGTGCTGTGGCGTGCACGTGATCGTCGTCGGGTGTGGCCGGGTCGGTTCCGGCCTGGCCGTCTCCCTGGCCGCCGAGGGCCACTCCGTCGCCATCATGGACAAGAACGCACGCGCTTTCCGGCGGCTGAAGGACTGGGACGGCCTGCGCATCGTGGGATCGGGGTTCGACCGGGACGACCTGGAGCGGGCCGGGGCCATCGGGGCCGACGCCCTGGCCGCGGTCACCAGCGGCGACAACACCAACATCTTGACGGTGCGCATCGCCCGCGAGACCTACCTCATCCCCAACGTGGTGGCCCGGATTTACGATCCGCGCCGGGCCGAGATCTACCAGCGCCTGGGCATCCCGACCGTGGCCACGGTCACGTGGACCATCGACCAGGTCCGCCGGCGCCTTCTCCCCGACGTGGACGCCGACGACTGGTCCGACCCCTCCGGCCACCTCACGCTGCTCGACCGCTCGCTGCCCGATGCCTGGGCCGGGCGGCGGCTGGCGGACCTGGAGGTGCCCGGCCAGCTGACCCTGGTCGCGGTGACGCGAGCCGGCGTACCCCGGCTCGATGCCCGTGAGCTGGTGGGCCAGGAAGGCGACGTGCTCCACGTGGCGGTCATGGACGATGCCCGGCGGGAGCTCGATGCGGTGCTGGACCCGGATGTGACCGCGTGAGGGTGGCCATCGCCGGAGGCGGCAGCGTCGGCACGGCCATCGCCGCCGACCTGTTCGCCAACGGCCACGAGGTCCTGGTCTTCGAGCAGGATCCCGAGCTGGTGGAGCGCCTGCGACCGACGCTCGGTGTCACGTGGATCGCCGCCGACGCCTGCGAGGTGTCGTCGCTCGACGCGGCCGGGCTGGCCACGGTCGACGTGGTGGTGGCGGCCACCGGGGACGACGAGGACAACCTGGTGATCTCCCTGCTGGCCAAGCAGGAGTTCGCGGTGCCCCGGTGGTGGCCCGGGTGAACCACCCCAAGAACCAGTGGCTGTTCAACGAGAGCTGGGGGGTCGACGTCTCGGTCAGCACGCCCCAGCTGCTCACCGCGCTGGTCGAGGAGGCCGTCTCGGTCGGGTCCCTGGTCAGGCTCCTGCAGTTCGAGGGGGGGGCCGCCCACCTGGTGGAGATCACCCTGGCCGAGGACTCGCCGGCGAACGGCAAGGCCATCGCCGACCTGGCCTTTCCCCGCGACGGCGTGGTGGTCGCCGTGGTCCGCGAGAGCCGCCTGATCGTGCCCAGGGGTGACACCGTCCTCATGTCGGGCGACGAGGTGCTGGTGCTGTCGACGGCGGACGCCGAGGACGCCGTGCACACCCTCTTCATCCGGGACTGACCCGGTCCACAGCGCCCGAGCGAGGGGAGGCGCACCTCCCCGTCGCGGCCCGTTTGGCCAACCGTCACGGGCGACGACGCATCTGACCTGGACAGCTTTAGCATGGTGGGTATGGAAGCGGCGTTCTTCGACCTCGACAAGACGGTGATAGACCGCGCCTCCATCGCCGCCTTCGGCCGCCCCTTCCTGAGGGGTGGGCTCATTAATCGCAGGGTGGTGGCCCGGGCCGCCTTCTCCCAACTCATCTACCTCTACTTCGGGGCCGACGAGGAGCGGTTGGTGCGGGTCCGCGAGTCGATGCTGGCCATGACGAAGGGCTGGGACCGGGACCAGGTGCGCCAGATCGTGCGGGAGACGTTGCTGGCCACGATTGAGCCCATCATGTACGCCGAGGCCCTCGAGCTCATGGAGCTGCACCGGGCGGCCGGGCACCGGGTCTACCTGGTCTCGGCGTCGCCCGAGGAGATCGTCCTCCCCCTCACCGACATGCTGGGCGTCGACGGTGCCATCTGCTCACGCGGCGAGATCGATGCGGAGGGTCGCTACACGGGCCGCATGGCCTTCTACGCCTACGGGCCGGAGAAGGCGGCCGCCATCAGGGAACTGGCCGAGCGCACGGGGATCGACCTGGCGTCGAGCAGCGCCTACTCGGACTCCATGACCGATCTGCCCATGCTCGAGGCCGTCGGCCGGCCGGTGGCCGTGAACGCCGACCGCGCCCTGGCCAAGGTTGCCCGTGAGCGGGGGTGGGAGACCAAGCGCTTCACCAAGCCCGTCCGTCTACGTGACCGGGTCGGGCGCACCACACCGGTGGTGACGACGAGCCTCGCCATGGCGGGGGCCGCCCTCATCCTGTGGCGCCGCGGTGTACGGGGCCGCCATTCGTCGGGAGGGCGCGCCGCCGCCTGAAGGCGCACCGAGATTCCCGGACTCTCCGGGATCAGGCGGAGCGGATCAGACGGTCTGCGTCAGGCGTCGCGCAGGCGTCGCGCCGCGACGACGCCGAGTCCGACGATGAACAGGAGTAGTAGAAGCTTCTTCATGGGGCGTCAGCCTACCCGCTCCGGCGGTCGGCTCAGACCGTCAGGAGATCGCGGGCGCCGGTGTCCGAGGAGGGGTGGCGCAGCTTCGACATGGCGCGGGCCTCTATCTGACGGATGCGCTCGCGGGTGAGGTTGAAGTGCTCGCCGACCTCCTCGAGTGTCCGGGGCTCGCCCCGGTCGAGTCCGAAGCGCAGGCGGAGGATCTCGCGCTCGCGCTCGTCCAACGGTGAGAGGAGGCGGCCGATCTCATCGGGCAGCAGCGAGACGGCGGCGACTTCGAACGGGGACTCGGCCGAGCGGTCCTCGACCACGTCGCCGAGCTCCGCGTCGCCGTCCTCGCGCAGGGGCTCGGAGAGGGAGAGCGGCTCGGCTCGGAAGCGGAGCGCCTCCACCAGCTTGTCCTCGGGCATCTCGACCTCTATCCCCAGCTCGGCCAAGGTGGCGGGGCGCCCGAGCTTGAGCTCCAGACGCGCCTGCGCCTTCTGGACCCGGGCCAGGGTGTCGCCGGCGTGCACGGGCAGCCGGATCGTGCGTCCCGTGTTGGCGATGCCCCGGGTGATGGCCTGGCGGATCCACCACGTGGCGTAGGTCGAGAACTTGAAGCCCTTGCGCCAGTCGAACTTCTCGACGGCGTGCATCAGCCCGAGGTTGCCCTCTTGTATGAGGTCGAGCAGGGGCAGCCCCGAGGCCTGGTACTTCTTGGCGATGGAGACGACCAGGCGGAGGTTGGACTGGACGAACGTCTGCTGAGCCTGCTCGCCCTCCATCACCGCCCGCCGCATCTCGCGCTTCTTGGCGGTGCTCAGCCCCTTGGGCGCCCGGGCGACGGCGGCCTCGGACTCCCGACCGGCCTCGATGGCCTGGGCGAGGCGGACCTCGTCATCCTTGGTGAGTAGCGGGTACTGGCCGATGTCGGTCAGATAGAGACGTACGAGGTCCTCGTCGTCGCGCTCGATGCGTTCCTTGGCCAAGATGTGCCGAACCTTCCCTCACCGTGGGCCACGGCAACACCGAATTGCCTGGCGCTCACTCTCAATGCGCAGTCTGCGTCGTTTTCCGGCGCACAAGGGCTGCAGAGACATCATAGTGGGCGTGTCAAGATGCCCATGCAGCAGGGAAGACGCCGGTGAGACCCTCCAACAGAGGCTCGAGGCGGGCCGCTAGGGCGGTCATGGCCTGCTCCTCCCCATTTGGGCCGGAGGCCCGCCGCACGAGGGCCCGCCCCCGCTCCATCTCCCGCTGCGTCCCGGTGCGGGCCAGCTCCAGGAGGGCCCGTACCGGAGCCTCGGCCACCGGGGACGCGTCGGCCAGATGCGCGCCGTAGGTCCCCAGAAGGCTCGGGAGGAGTTGCTCGACCAGGCCGTCCAGCCGCGTCCGGAGGTCGGGCTCGGCCCCCACGAGGTCGAGCGCCTCGACGGCCCGACCCGAGGGGGGACCACGAGTGTCGCGGGGTCGACCCCCGCCCGGACCGGCAGGCGATCGGCCCACTGGGCGGCGAGGAAGGCGTGCCAGCCCGACATCTCGCTCAAGAAGACCCGAAACTCGGAGTCGCCGGGCGCCGGGACACTGGCCCAGTTCCCGGTGAGCTCGAAGAGACGGCTCTCCAGCCAGCAGTAGTTCCCGCAGCGCGCGGCCAGCTCCTCGTTGGTCCGAAAGGAGACGCGGGCGGCGCCGGCGACGCCGGCGGCGAGCGACGCCTCACCCACGGGAAGCCTCTCCCGGCACCGGTGGCCGGTACCGGTTGGTGATCGGCATGCGGCGGTCCTTGCCGAACGCCTTGGCCGTGATGCGCACCCCGGGAGGCATCTGCCGTCGCTTGTACTCCGCCCCGTCGACCAGGCGGACGACCTGATCGACCACGGCGGGGTCGAACCCGTCGGCCACGAGGTCGGCCGCCGTGCGATCGCCCTCCACGTAGCCCTGGAGGACCGGGTCGAGCTGCTCGTAGGGCGGGAGTGACTGATCGTCGCGCTGGTCGGGGCGGAGCTCGGCCGACGGTGGCTTGTCGAGCACGCTGGCGGGAATGGGACCCAGTCCTCCCTCGAGCACCGCTTGGGCGTTGCGAAAGCGGCACAGGTCGTAGACCAGCGTCTTGGGCACGTCCTTGATCACGGCGAACCCGCCGGCTGAGTCGCCGTACAGCGTGGAGTACCCCGTGGCCATCTCGCTCTTGTTCCCCGTGGTCAGCACGATCCATCCCTTGGCATTTGACAGACCCATGAGCAGGACGCCGCGGCAGGCGGGATTGGAGGTTCTCGTCGGTCAGTCCCGAGGGCTCGTCTCCGAGCACGCCGGTGAGCATGGAGGTGAACGCCACGTGCGCCTCCTCAATGGGCACCACCCTCAGGTCGATCCCGAGGCGCGAGGCGAGGACGCCGGCGTCGCGACGGGACCCTTCGCTCGAATAGCGCGAGGGCATGGAGATCCCGTGGACCCGCGAGGCGCCGAGCGCGTCGACCGCGATCGTGGCCACCAGTGACGAGTCGATGCCGCCCGACAGCCCGATCACGGCCTCGCTGAACCCGTTCTTGCCCAGATAGTCACCGGTCCCGAGCACGAGAGCGGCGTAGACCTCCGCCTCGTCGGTCAGCGGCGGGTGCAGCGCGCCGGGAGCGAGGGGGGGCCGGGCGATCTCGCGGGGCTCGGTGGCGACCACGCGGGGAAGGGTCGGCGGCCCCGACCTACCCGACGTCCCGCTCGAGCCCGCGACGGGAATCTCCACCATCACGAGATCGGGGGCGAACTGCGCTCCGCTCGCCAGGAGCGTGCCGTCTGCCGCGACGATGAGCGAATCGCCATCGAAGACCAGCTCGTCCTGCCCGCCGACCTGGTTCACGTAGGCGATGGCGCACCCCGCCTCGTCCACCCGCCGGTGCAGCATGCTCAGCCGCTCACCTCGACGTCCCCGGTTGAAGGGCGACGCGTTGAGGTTCACCACCACGTCGGCGCCGGCTCGCCCCTGCTCGGCCACCGGGCCGTTTGGAAACCAGACGTCCTCGCACACCGACACCCCCACCCACGCCCCCGCCACGCCGAAGAGGGTCGGGGTGTCGGTACTCGGGACGAACCAGCGCTGCTCGTCGAAGACGCCGTAGTTGGGCAGGAAGCGCTTGCGGTAGATCCCCACCACGTGGCCGCCGGCGCAGACCGCCGCGGCGTTGGACAGCCCCTGGCCGTCGGGGGTGGCTCCCACGTAACCCACCACGATGGCGCACTGCCCGGTGGCCGCCGCCACCTTCTCGAGAGCGGCGACATTGTCGGCCACGAAGGTGGGCTTGAGGAGAAGGTCCTCCGGCGGGTAGCCGGGTATGGCCAACTCGGGCACCACGCAGAGGTCGGCGCCCGCCGCCTCGGCGGCCGAGAGCGCACCCAGTATGCGGTCCACGTTGCCCGCCAGGTCTCCCACGACCGTGTCGAGCTGCGCGGCAGCGAGGCGCAGGTGCAGCATGTGATTCAGCCTAATGGGCAACAATTGCCTCGTGAATGTGCCCGCCGGCGGCGCCGGCGGGCCGGGACTCACCCCACCGGCCGACGCAGGAATTGGCGCAGGTGGGCCACGAACGCCGCGGGCTGCTCGAACGCGGGGAGGTGGGCCGTGCCCGGCATCATCCGGAGCTGGGCGCCGGGGATGTGCGACGCGAGCCATCGGCAGCGCTCCCGGACGTGTACGAGGTCGAGATCGCCGGAGACGACGAGGACAGGGCAGCGCAGCTCCGACAGGCGGGACCAGGCGTCAACGGTCCAGGGCTCGTACCCGGGGCTGTCGGCGTGTAGGGCGATCCGGTTCATCTCCAGGGCGAGGTCCCGGAGCACCCCCTCCACCCGGCCCTCGGGGGCATGTGGTCCATCGAGCCAGAGCCGAATCTCTCCGAGGTTGAGGGCGTCGAGAGCGCCCGCCGCCTCCGCCGCGGCGAGGGTCTCCCAGATGGCGGCCTCGACCGGATCGATCATCGACTCGTCGACCTCGGGGGCCCCCGAGACGGCCGGGGCCACCAGAACCAGCGCCGAGACCCGTTCGGGGTGGGTCAGCGCCATGTCGAGCGCGATCAGCCCCCCTCGCGAGTTGCCGACCAGCACGGCACGGTGCATGACCAGGGCGTCGAGCACGGCCACCAGGTCCGCCACCTGGTCGTGCGCCTCCGCCCTGGTCGACGTCGAGCCGAAGCCGCGGCGGTCGTACGCTGCGACGTCCATGTCGGAGCTGAGGAGGTCCAGCACGCCGTCCCAGCTCCGCAGATCGGAGATGCCCGAGTGGAGAAAGAGCACGTGGGGAGCGCCACCCCTGCCCCGGCGCACCACCGCCAGGTGGGCCCGGCCCATCAGAACCTCGAGCCGCTCCTCCCGTCCAGCGCCCCCTGCCCCCACCGCTCCAGGGTAGTGGCCTGCGTCCGGATGGGCATTGGTGGCCCACCACCTGCGAAGCTTGTGGGATGCAGAGCCAACGCGACTACGTGCTGCGGACCGTCGAGGAGCGCAGCATCCGCTTCGTCCAGCTGTGGTTCACCGACGTCCTCGGGACTCCCAAGGGGTTCAACATCACCTCCACCGAGCTGGCGGACGCCCTCGACGAGGGGATGACCTTTGACGGCTCGGCCATCGACGGGTTCAGCCGGGTACAGGAGTCCGACGTCCTGGCCCGGCCCGATCCCAAGACGTTCCAGCTGCTCCCCTGGCACGACGACGACTCTTCGGTGGCCCGGGTCTTCTGCGACATAGCGCAGCTCGACGGCACCCCCTTCAGCGGCGACCCCCGGCACACGCTGCGCCGCACCCTGGAGCGGGCCCGCACGGCGGGGTACACGTTCTTCGCCGCCCCTGAGCTGGAGTACTTCTACTTCGCCGACGCCGATCCCAAGCGCGGCCCGCAGTCGCTCGACTCGGGGTCGTACTTCGATCTCAGCGTCACCGACGTGACCAGCGATCTGCGCCGGCGCTCGGTGCTCATGCTCGAGGAGATGGGCATCCCGGTCGAGCACACGCAACACGAGGACGCACGCAGCCAACACGAGATCGACCTTCGCTACACCGACGCGTTGACCATGGCGGACACGGTGATGACCACTCGCATGGTGGTCAAGGAGATCGCCCGGCGCTCCGGGGTCTTCGCCAGCTTCATGCCCAAGCCCCTCAGCGGCGTGCAGGGTTCGGGCATGCACACGCACATTTCGTTGTGGGAAGGGGAGCGCAACGCCTTCGTCGACGAGCGCGACGAGTACGGCCTCTCCGAGGTGGCGCGGCACTTCATCGCCGGTCTGCTGCAGCACGCCCGTGAGATCACGGCCGTCACCAACCAGTGGGTGAACTCCTACAAGCGGCTCATCGGCGGCTACGAGGCCCCCGTCCACGTCAGCTGGGCCCGCAACAACCGCTCCGCCCTGGTACGGGTCCCGGTGGTCAAGCGGGGCAAGCCCGAGTCGACCCGATTGGAGTACCGGGCACCCGACAGCGCGTGCAACCCCTACCTCGCCTTCTCGGTCATTCTGGCCGCCGGGCTGCGGGGCATTGCCGAGGGCTACCCGCTTCCCCAGGAAGCGGACGCCAACCTCTTCGCCCTGTCCACTCGGGAGCTCGAGGTGAAGGGGATCGAGTCGCTCCCCCCCAGCCTGCACGACGCCGTCAACGAGATGGAGCGCTCCGAGCTGCTGGCGGACACTCTCGGTGACCACGTCTTCGAGTGGTTCATCCGCAACAAGCGGGCCGAGTGGGACGCCTATCAGTCCCAGGTGACCCAGTTCGAGCTCGACCGCTATCTACCCCTGCTTTGACCCGACACTGATGGACGCCCTTCTCTGTTTCCCCTTGGAGCTCCCCGCTGAGGTGACTCTGGCGCTGCAGAGCGCCGGCCTCGGCCACCGTGCCGTGGCCGGGCCGGAGGCCGTGCCCGACAGCGGGAACGACGGGACCGGTGAGACGTGGTCGGGCGCCGTGGTGGTCGCCGGTACCGATATGGGTCCCGCCGTGGCCTTCTGCCGGCACCTCCGCCTGCGCGAGGTGCCGCTCAGCCCGCTGCTGCTCGTCATCCGGTCCGAGCAGGTGGGCGAGCTCCTCCTGCGCGACGACCTCTTCGACGACTTCTGCGTCCTGCCGGCTCGCCCCGATGAGTTGACGGCGCGGCTCCAGCACCTCTTCTGGCGCAACGGGCAGAGCATGCGACCCGATCTGATCGAGTACGGGCCACTCATGCTCAACCTCGAGACGTATCAAGCCGCCGTGGCGGGCCGCGTGCTCGACCTCACCTACATGGAGTACGAGCTGCTCCGATTCCTGGCCGGCCATCCGGCCAAGGTCTTCACCCGCGAGACGCTGCTCAGCCGGGTGTGGGGCTATGAGTACTACGGCGGGGCCCGCACCGTCGATGTCCACATCAGGCGCCTCCGGGCCAAGCTGGGCGAGGAGCATGCCCACCTCATTCAGACGGTGCGCTCGGTGGGATACCGCTTCGGCCAGGTGGCCTGGCATCCCGGGCTGGCCCAGCGCTCGGGCGGTGCCGCCTAGCTATAGCTAGGCAAGGTCGGCGCCGCCCTCGCCGGGCGCCGGCCCGTTCGTCACGGGTCCTGGGGGGCGTAGGCCCAGGCCTCGACCTCGACCCGAGCATCGAGGGGGAGGGCGGCGACGGCGAGGGCCGATCGCGTCGGCCGGATCTGGGGGAAGTACTCGATCCAGACCTCGTTGACCGCGGCGAACTCGCTCATGTCGAGGAGGTACAGGGTGGTCTTGACGACGTCGCGCAACGTGGCGCCCTCACCCTCCAGCACGGCCGCCACGTTGGCCAGCGCCTGGCGGAGCTCAGGCAACGTGCCGCCCTCGACGAGCGTCGACCTCCCCCCGTCGTCGGTGGACAGGCCGATCTGGCCCGAGGTGATCACCCAGTCGCCCACCCGGCGAGCGGGACTGTAGGGTCCGATTGGTGGGCTCATGAGGTCTCCTCCCCGGCCCCCGATGGGGCCACGGTCCGCCCCCGTCGGGCGCCAGGACGGCGCGTCGGCCAGCGGGGTGGTGTGCCCTCGGCGATCCACGCCGCCGCCACCGTGGCGGCGAAGACGGCGTCGGAGCCGTTGACCGGCCAGCGATCGTCCTGGTGGAGGACAACGTCGACCTGGGGCATGTCGCGCGCAGCCAGGATGCCGAAGGAGCGGATGGTCAGGTCGAGTGGGGCACCGTCGCCGTCCACCGCGATGCCCTCGGTCCAGACCAGTCCGAGGGCCTGGTGCACCGCACCCACGACGTAGGAGCGCAACGTCACCTCGTCGAGCAACACGCCCGCCCAGACCTCGACGAGGACGGCGCCACGGCCGTGCGGTCCGCCCCGGGCACACAGGCTGACGACGGCGCGGCCCCCGCCCGGCACGGCCACCTCGACCCTCGCCGGCTCCTGGTCGCCTCCGGTATCCCGCGGCGTCTGGCCGGCGCGCAGGGCGTGCCGAGCGGCCAGCACCTCCACCCATCCGGCCCCTCGGAGGTCCGACCCCACCGGTGGCCCGGCCACCTCGACCTCCTCGAGGACCACGCCGGGCGCGACCGCCAGCACCCGCGCGCGCAGGTCCTCCAGATCGGGTGAACCCGGCGTGCGCCCTATCCGCACCACGCCCGAACCGTCCGGCCGCAAGCCCAGGGCGAGCGGTGGCCGCTTCGGCCCTTGGCGGACGACGTCCTCTCGGCACCACAGCACGCGCACCGGCCTCTGGCGCTCGTCGGCCAGGGCCCGTGCAAGGGCGGGGACGGGACTGCGGCGCTTGCCCCCGAAGGCGCCCCCGTTGGCCAGAGGCGATGACGGCTCGCCCCCGGGGTGGCACCAACTGGCGTCCGGCTCGAGGTAGGCCGGTTCCACCCACGTCGTCTGCAGCGTCAGGGCCCACACCCCGTCGGGCACGGCGACGGGATGGGACAGCGGCACGGTGCTGTTACGACCCTGGACCTTGGCCGCCGATGCCCGCGCCGCACCGAGGCTGCTCGCCGGCGGTCCGCCGTCCACCCCCAGCTTGACGAGTGACGACCGGGGTGCCGAGTCGTCGGCAAAGCCACCCCCGCCCAGGATCACGTCGGGCCCGGAGACCTGGTAGGTCGGACCCTCTATCTGCGCTCGCCAGCACGACGACAGCTGATCGGCCGGCGCGGGCGACGGGGCAGGTCGACGGGAGGGTCTCGCCGGGTCGGGGTCGCCGATCCCGAGGGCGGCGCACCCCGCCTCCACGATCGACTGCCAACCGGTGCAGCGGCAGAGGTGGGCCAGCAAGGCTGACTCGACCGCCTGGCGGCTACGCGCTCGGCTCCCCCCTTCGAGGGCCGCCAGGCGGAGCACGATGCCCGGGGTGCAGAATCCGCACTGGCTGGCCCCGGCGGCGGCGAAGGCGTCCACCCAACGGGCCTTGAGCGGCGGCGGCAGGCCTTCAACGGTTGTCACGGAGCGGCCCGCCACCCGACGCACCACCGTGACGCACGCCACGCGCGCCACGCCGTCGACCCAGACGGTGCAGCACCCGCACTGGCCCTGGGGGCTGCACCCGTCCTTCACGGAGCGGCACCCCAACTGCTCGCGCAGCGCGTCCAGCAGGGAGATCCCCTCCTCGTCGACGACGGTGACAGTCCGGCCGTTGAGGGAAAAGGTGACGGCCGAGGCCGTGGCGGTCTGGCTCAGCTGAAGGAGGAACCGCAGCCGCAGGTGCGGGTGGCATTGGGGTTCGAGATGTGGAACCCGGCTCCCTGCAGCCCGTCGCTGTAGTCGAGGGTGGAGCCCACGAGCAGCTCGGCGCTGGCTGCGTCGACGACGACCTTCACCGTGCCGAACTCGCGCACCACATCGTCGGCCATCACTTCGGAGTCGAAGAACATCTCGTAGCTGTAGCCAGAGCATCCACCAGGCTTGACGGCCACCCGGAGGGCGAGCTCTTGGCTTTCCCCCTCCACCACGGGGCCGACTTCCCCTTCAGAGCCCATCTCGGACCCCGTGTCGTTCTTTTCCTGGGCCAGCAGCTCCGCCACCTTGGTGATGGCGAGGTCGCTCAAGGTGACCGGAGCTGGCTTCTTGCCGATGCTGACCGAAGTCGTCATGGTGGTCACGAAAAGCCTCCTTGTCGCGCGCCACGCGGCGCTGGCCACCCCGGCGGCGCTGTGCCCCGGGCAGCACCATGTTACCGGTGTCCCGGCGGGACATGTCCACCACCGGCCGCCCGTCTCCGAGAGCCGAGGGGCGAGGGCGTGCGAGGCCCTGTTCACGCGCCCCTTTCGCGCCGGCCGCGGCCCTCCGGAGGGCCGCCCAGCCCGGCTACACCCCGGCGCGGAAGGCCATCGGAACGGAAATCACCTGCACACAGGTACAATGCGGCTGTGAGTTCCGGGTCGCCCATCAGCTCCACCCCCGGCACACCCGACCGCGAAGACGAGGTGCGCCGCAGCCTGCGCGCCGTGATCGACCCCGAGCTCGGCGAGAACATCGTCGATCTGGGCATGGTGCGGACCGTCAGGGTCGACGGTGACCGAGTCACGGTCGACGTCGCGCTGACCGTGGCCGCCTGCCCGTTGCGCGCGCAGATCGAGAAGGACGTGCGAGGCCTGGTCGAGTCGCTGGACTGGGTCGCCTCGCTGGAAATCCGCATCGCCGCCATGGATGCCGACGAGCGGGCGGCGGTGATGGCGCGAGCCCGCTGGAAGGCGCGCGAGGACGCCCCGGAGACATCGATCCCCGTGACCACGCGAGTGCTTGCCATCGCCTCGGGCAAGGGCGGGGTGGGCAAGTCGTCGGTCACGGTCAACCTGGCCGTGGCGCTGGCCCGGAGGGGACTGACCGTCGGCATCCTCGACGCAGACATCTGGGGCTTCTCGGTCCCCCGACTCCTGGGCATGGACGGGGAGGTCGAAGCCCGCAAGGGGAAGATGGTGCCATTGGAGAAGACGGTCGGCACCGGGCTCGTGCGCGTCCTCTCCATGGGCTTTCTGGCCGACGAGGAGCAGGCCATCATGTGGCGCGGCCTCATCCTGAACCGGGCCGTCCAGCAGTTCCTCCAGGACGCGCACTGGGGGGATCTCGACTACCTCCTGATCGACCTTCCGCCGGGGACGGGCGACGTGCAGATGGGTCTGGCCCGCCTGCTCCCGCGGACCGAGATGCTGGTGGTCACCACCCCGCCGCTGGCGGCGCAAAAGGTGGCGGCCCGCGCCGCCGACATGGCCCGGAAGGGATACCTGCGCGTCGCCGGGGTCATCGAGAACATGAGCGACTTCGTCTGCGAGCACGGCACGACCTACGCCCTCTTCGGCTCCGGTGGCGGGAGCCGTCTTGCTCGCGGGCTGGGCGTGCCGCTCATCGGCTCCATACCCCTTCACCCCGACCTGGCCGCCGCCGGCGACGCCGGCACGCCGGTCGCCCTGGGCGATGGCCAGCTCGCAACGCTCTTCGCCGAGTTGGCCCGCACCGTGGCAGAGGAGGTGGCGCCGTTGCTCGAGACCTCGTCCTGCTCGGCCCACCTGATTGCCCGCGTGAAGGCCGCCGTGGCCGCAGGAGAGGGTGAGTCCTAGCCCGAGGCGCTACTCCTCGGAGGCCAGATTCACTTGGGCCGGGTCGAGCCCGCTGTCGCGGACCCGCCGCTGCATCGGCAGCGGCTGCGGGTGGCTCACCCCCATAGCGAGGTCCTGCCAGCGCTCGCCGTCCGCTGCCCATACGTGGCAGGTGTCCCGCATGAACGACGGCTGATCAGGTCCGACGGGCTCATCCGCCGGCCGGCCAGCCGGACGGGGCAGGGATCCACGCATCCCGAACACGGACTGCACCGCCACCGGGCCCATTGCCTGCAGCAGGGCGGTAGCGTGCGTGCAGCCGTGCGGCCCGCCGAAGAGCTCGCGGACCTGGTGGGTGAAGCCACGGGCGATGGAGAGGCCGATCAGCTCCCGATAGCGGGTGCTGATGGCGGGGCAGCCGGGGTTGGGAAACGCCTCGAACACGACCTCGGCTCCGGTGATGGTGAGGTCCGGGTAGCGGACCACCAGGTCGACCACCATGTGGTGCACCAACAGGGGACGCCCGTCGTCATGGCCGCCGGCGGCCCTGAGGCGCTCGGCGAACGGCCGACCTGGCTTGAGGTCCATGACCGCACCCCGGATCAGCATGGAGTCGTCGGACCGCTTCCAGGCCCGCACCACGTAGTCCCGCTGGTGCAGCGGCTCGAGCTCCGGGTCGGGCGGCAGGAGGGCAGGATGCCCCTCCCACCATGGGGTCGAGCCGGTCACCCGAGCACGCGGTGGTCCCGCGGCACATGCCCGATCTCTTGCGGCGTGACCCCCATCGATCCAGCGTGCCACACCACGTCCAAGCGGCTCGAATCGGCCGGCTCGCTACTGAATACGAGACGGTCCGCGCGCCCTCCGTCCGCGTCGGCATAGACCTGACCCAAGAGATGGTCCTCCTCCGCCCCAACGATGTAGCTGTTGGTGCCCGGTCCGGTCATCAGACCGGGGTTGGGCGCAGTGAGCCGTGCGAGTCCGGGGCCAGCGGGACCGTTTCGCCGGGGGCCGGGACCGACCCGATCCCGAGGTCCCGCATCGGTCGGATCAAAGAGCACCCCTCGGGGCGACCGCTCCTCCACCGGCCACACCCCCGTCGTGGTTGGCGGCCAACGACACCACCCGTATGGCGTCGTTGAAGTCGGTCCCCGCCCCCAGGCTCCGGTCGTCCCCAACCTCCTCGTAGCCTTCGTCGCCCGGCAGCATGATCCTCACCCCGGTCCCGTCGACCACCAACCGTGGCTCAATGGTAGGAACCGAGCGTGCTGCGTCCGCGGCCGCCTCCAGCAGCTCGGCGCTGGTGGCGAACCGGCTGATGGCCTGCAGAGTTCGGACGGTCGGAAGGATCAGGTCGAAGGCGCCCCGGCGGTGGCCCTCGAGGGCGCGGCGCGGCGCGATCCACGTGTCGGCGATGGTCTCGCCGGCGTCGTGGGTCGCCTCCTGCCCGCTCGGTGCGGCGGCGACGAAGAACCGGGTGTCGTAGCGGCGCGTCGCTCCCGCCGGAGTGATCCAGTGGGCGAAGTAGTGCACATCGCCCACCGTGAGGCGCAGCCCTTCGTTCCGGCACAGGTCGAGGAAGCGAAGGCGCCCGGCGTTCACCGCCGCCCGCCCCGCCGCCAGACGGGCCTCCTCTCGCGGCTCGCCGGCCAAGAGGGGAGGTCCTCCCGGACGCTCGGCCAGCAACAGGCCGGCCTCTTCGAACGTCTCGCGTCAGCGCGGCCGTCCAGTAGGCCAACCCCCCCGACGCCAGCCCGAGCAGGGCGCTGGCCTCCAGGTCGGATCGACCCTGACAGACGGCTTCGGCTTCGGACCCTCCGTCGACTGGGTCCACCGCGCCACCCGGAAAGACGTAGGCCCCACCGACGAAGTCGGACTGCAGGTTGCGCCGCACCATGAGCACCTCGAGCGCGTCGCCATCACCCTTGGGCACCATGGCGTCACGGACCAGCACGACCGTCGCAGCGGGGCGTACCGCGACCGGCCCGTGGGGCGGGGGCGAGTCGGGGACCACCCGCACGAGGCTACCGGGACAGGGCGGGAGCGCCCCCAAAAGGGCCGAACCCCTCGTCTACGCTGATGCCTCCCATGAGCGTCGATGCCCCTGAGCATGCGGAGATACCCGCCGTGCGCACGATTCCACGGCGCTACGTCGCGTTGGGGCTCATCATCCTGGCCACCCTTCTCGTGGGTGTGCTCATCGTGGTCCGCAACGTCGACGGGCCGAACGACACCTCCGACATTGAGACCATGACCCCGGCGCCGGCGTCGGTGCTCAGCACCCTCGGCCAGGTTCCGGCGGCCACGTGGGCCGCCGTGGGAGCGACCTCCCCCGACTCGCCGGTCATCCCGCCGGAGGCCACCCGGAAGACAGCGCTGTGGTGGTCCACCGGCCAGGACGGGGACTCGCGCCCGGTCGTCTTCTTCTACGGTGCCGAGTTCGCCCCCTATGCGGCGGCGGAGAGGTGGCCACTGGTGGTGGCCCTCTCACGCTTCGGCTCGTTCGGGCAGCTCGGCCTGATGGAGTCCAGCCCGACGGCGGCGTTCTCGGACACCGCTACCTTCACCTTCTGGCATGTCTCGTACAAGAGCGACTGGGTGGACCTGCAGGCCGTTGAGCGCTACAGCGCTCTCATCCCAGCGGGGGACAGCTACACGGCGCTGCAGTCCCTCACCCCACGGGAGGCGGCGGCCGTCGGGGCCTACGACCCTTCGGCGAACACGTTCCCGCTGCTCGACATCGCCAACCACTATGTGCTGGTCGGGTCCAGCTTCTCCCCCTCGGTGCTCGACGGACTGACCCAGTCCCAGGTCGCATCCGACCTGGCCTTTCCCACCAGTCCGGTGGCGCAAGCGGTTCTGGCGTCGGCCAACGAGATCACCGCCGCCATCTGCAGCACCACCGGCCAACGTCCCGGTCCCGTTTGCGGCTCCCGGGGCGTGATGGCCGCCGACGCCAAGCTGCAGATCCACCGGGCGGGCTGATTCCCGGCGATCGGGCCGGTGGATAGGTTCCGGCCAGGTGCGGCCGGCGTGACTCCGGCTGGGTCAGCTGGCCCGCCGGTCGAGGACCATCTTGCGCTCGACCTCGTTCAACCCACCCCATATGCCGTGCGGCTCGCGGATCCGGATCGCATATTCGAGACACTCCCCTTGCACGTGACATTGGCGGCAGATCTCTTTGGCCCTGAGCTCACGAGCGGCTTTCTCTTCCTTCCGCTCGGCATGGGACGGCGGGAAGAACGCCGTCGCCTGCGGCCCCCGACAGGCTGCTTTTACCTGCCACGCATCGAGTGCTTGTCGCATGTGACCCCCAAACGTGGGCACTCCGTACCCAACGCAGGTCAACTTATCCCCGAGGTGGCGCGGGCATCAAGGCCTCTGAGCTGGTTTTTCAGATGCTCGCTCCCCTCTTCGGGCCCTACCCCCGCTACGCTCGGCCTCACATGGACGTGGGAACTTTCTGCGCGCAAAGCCGCGTTCTGATCGTGGCCGGCAAGGGAGGGGTCGGGAAGACGACGATGGCGGCGGCGCTAGCCCGCATGGCCTCGCTGAGTGGACGTTCGGTCCTCATCGTCGAACTGGAAGGCAAGTCCGGCATTACCGGCGCCTTCGGAATGCACCAGGACCTGGGCTACGACGAGGTCGAGTTGCAGGTGGCCCGGGCGCCCTACCAGGGCAGCGTGCGAGCACGGAGGATCACGCCCGACGACGCCCTGGTGGAGTATCTCGAGGACCACGGCCTGCGTCGCCTCTCCAAGCGGTTGGTCTCCTCCGGCGTCGTCGACGTGGTGGCCACCGCGATTCCCGGCATCCGTGACGTGCTCGTCCTGGGCAAGGTCAAGCAGCTCGAGCGCGACGGCGTGGCCGACCTCATCGTCGTCGATGCACCGGCCACCGGGCACGCCCTCACCTTTCTCACCTCCGCCAGCGGGCTCGTGAGTGCTGCCCGGGGGGGCCCGCTGCGCACCCAGGCCAACGACGTTGTCGACCTCCTGGGCGACTCGTCGCGCTGCCGGGTGATCCTGGTCACCGTTCCCGAAGAGATGCCGGTGAGCGAGACCATAGAGTCCGCCTTCACCCTGGAGGACAAGGCCGGCGTGCAGCTGGGCCCCGTGATCGTCAACGCCACCGACTCGGCCCCGGTAGGTCTCGAGCGCTCGGCCCAGGAGTCAGCTGCGGGGCTGGACGTCGATCGGGCCCACCTCGCGGCGCTGGAGCAGGCCCGCCTCTTCCGCCTGGAGCGGCACGAGGTGTCGGCCGCCCAGATCGACCGCCTGGGACGCGACCTCCCCCTGCCCCAGCTCCACGTCCCGACGGTGGACACCGAGTCCATCGGACCGTCGGAGACCGACACGCTGGCGACGGCCCTGGCCCGGGCCGTCGACGAACTCGTCCCCGAAGTCCCGGCCACGTGAACCCCCTCGCCGCGCTGGTGGCCGAACGCTCCGTGATCGTCTGTTGCGGCGCCGGTGGCGTGGGCAAGACCACGATTTCCGCCACCTTCGCCCTGGCGGCAGCGCGCGCCGGCCGACGGGCCTGCGTCGTCACGGTCGATCCGGCCCGCCGCCTGGCCGACTCACTCGGTGTGCAGTCCCTGCCCAACACCCCGGTCGAGATCCACGGAGACTGGCCCGGGCACCTGCACGCCCTCATGCTCGACACCAAGGGGACGTTCGACGACCTGATTCACACGTACGCCCACTCGACCGAACAGGCCGACGGGATCCTGACCAACCGGCTGTATCAGAACCTGGCCGGTTCCCTCTCCGGCACCCAGGAGTACATGGCGATGGAGAAGCTCCACGAGTTGGTCGAGTCGGGCAACTTCGACGTCGTGGTCGTCGACACACCGCCAACCCGCAACGCACTCGACCTGCTCGATGCCCCCCGTCGCCTCACCCGGTTTCTCGAGAACCGCATCTTCCGGGCGCTCCTCATGCCGACCCGCGTCTCGTTGCGCGCCGTCGGAATGGCCACCCAGGCCTTGCTGCGCACCCTGTCCAAGGTGGCCGGTGCCGAGATCGTCCAAGATGCGGTGTCGTTCTTCCAGGACTTCGAAGGCATGGAGGAGGGCTTCCGGGTGCGGGCCGGCGCGGTCCGCCAGCTCCTGGCCGATCCGTCCACCGCCTACGTGCTGGTGACCTCGCCCCGGCCGGACGCCGTCACCGAGGCCGGCTACTTCGCCGAGCGGTTGGCCGAACGCGGCCTGGCTCCCGCCGCCCTGGTGGTCAACCGCATCCACCCCCGATTCGACGCGTCCCCCAGCGACCTATCCGCCGACGCCGCCGCGCAGTTGGCCGATCTCGAAGCCAACCTGGCCCAGCTGAACGAGATGGCCCGGCGGGAAGAGGGCTCCTACGCGGCACTGGTGGAACAGGTGGCACCGGCCGCCCTGGGACGGGTCCCCCTCTTCGGCCAGGACGTGCACGACATCGGCGGCCTCCGCCGCGCCGCCGACTTCCTGTTCTCCTGAGGGAGCACCCTCTACCGGCGGGCTACCGCACCCCGGCCGCGGTCCGATAGTCTCGCCGCCGTGCAGACCATTCTGGTCGCCAGTGACGCACCTACCCTCCGCCAAGAGGTGGAGGCGGTCGTCAGTGGCCCCGACGTGACCGTTCGTGCCGTTACCTCCGGCCCCGAGGTGTTGTCCTTCGTGGCCGAGGAGTCCCCCGATCTGGTGATCGTCGACATGCAGATGGGCAACATGGGCGGGATGGCCGTCTGCCTCGAGCTCCGCCTCCAGGAGTCCTACGACGCCCTGGACCACGTGGCGGTACTGATGTTGCTTGACCGCCGGCCCGACATCTTCCTGGCCCGGCGCTCGGGCGCGGAGGGGTGGCTGGTCAAGCCGCTCGACCCCCTCCGGCTGCGGAGGGCCGTCAAGGTCCTCCTCGAAGACGGATCCTTCTTCGACGATTCGTACATCCCCGTGCCCGTGCTGGTGGGCGCTGGACCCCAGCTCCAGGCGGGTAGCGCACCGGAGAGCTGATCCGGCGCCCCGTGTCCACCCGTCGGGAGACGCAACCCTCACCACAACTGCCCCGCCGCCGCCGGCTCCCGTGGCACCGCGGGGTGGGAGCCGAAGGGCGGGAGGACGCCGTACGCCCGGCCCTGGACCCCGAGGCCTCCGAGCAGGAACGGATCATCATTGACGCACTGGGGGACCTCAGGGATATGGACGTGCGCGAGGTCATGACCCCCCGGGTCGACGTGACCTTCCTGACGATCCCGGTCAACGCGGACGACATCGCCCGGGCGGTGCGGACCTCGGGGCACAGCTGCTTCCCGGTCGTTCACAACGATCTCGACGACCTGATCGGCATCCTCTTCGTCAACGACATCTTCCGCACCGGGAAGGAGGGCCCTCTGGCCCGGGACGCCACCGATCCCAGCCCGCTCGAGATCTCGCGCAAGGTGCGCCAGCCGCATCTCGTACCCGAGACCCTCGGCGTGCTCGAGGCCCTCGCCGACATGCGCAAGCACCGCCGAGCCGTCGCCGTGGTGGTGGACGAGTACGGCGGGGTGGCAGGGATCCTCACCGTCAAGGACCTGCTCGAGCCGCTGGTCGGGGATCTGCACGATGAGTTCGACGAGGTGGAGGAGCCGATGATCGTCCGGGTGGACGGCACCCGCTGGCTCATCGACGGGCAGACCAACGTCGACGAGGTGCGCGACCGGCTGGGCATGGACCTCCCCGACGGCGAGTACGTGACGCTGGGCGGCCTGCTCTTCGAGCGCTTCGGGCACATCCCCACGGAGGGCGAGCGGGTCAAGGTCGGCGATTGGGAACTACGCGTCGTCGAGATGGACAAGCGCCGGGTGGCACAGGTGGTGGCCACGTCGTTCGGCCCCACCCCCGCGACGGGCTCACCCGCCGAAGGTTCGCCCGAACAGGAAGAGTAAGGTGGCGGGCCTGCTCCCTTCGGGGGGCGGACGGGCTGTGGCGCAGCTTGGTTAGCGCGCTGCGTTCGGGACGCAGAGGTCCCCGGTTCAAATCCGGGCAGCCCGACCAAAGAAGAGCAGCTCATTGCTGCTGTCATGCACCAGCCGACTCATACCGTGGAGTCTCTGTCGAGATTCTGTCGAGATCACCGAATCCCATTGCCTCGGCGAAACGGTCTCCAACTGTGTCGGCTGCTGCCCTGTCTGCCTCGGTCGTAGCCTGTGCGTAGAGGGCCAGGGTCAGCCTTGGGTCTGAGTGGCCTAGGCGAGTTCCGGCAGTTTTCATATCCACGTTCGCCAACACGAGCTGGGTACAGGCGGTCCGGCGAAGGTCATGGAATCCGACTCCGACCAGACCAGCCTTTATTGTCGCTGGCTGCCACATGCGACGACGGAAGTTTGCATAGCACCAGTGACCGCCACCGGGTGCGGGGAAGACGAAGTGGGCAGCGTCAGCGGCAGTCAAGCCCATACCTGCCAGGTGCTCAGCCAGAATGTCCGCCAAAGCCTGAGGCACTGACATGATTCGAAACCCGGCCTCGGACTTTGGGGGTCCAAGGTTTGGGCGGCCATGTTCGTCCCGAGTGACGGTCTCGGTCACCGTCAAACGGCGGGCCAAGAGATCGAGGCTCCCGACACGCAATGCAGCGACCTCACCCCAGCGGAGTCCGAGAAGCGCTCCTACCCACACCATTGGTGCGTACCGATCATCCATGGCGTCCGCCAGCTTGGCCACATCGTCGGGGCTGACGACAGGATGCACCGTCTTCGGTACCTTAGGAAGGTTCACATCGTGGCATGGAGATCGACCAATCAGGCCAGCGGTTAGCGCGTAGGCGAACGCTGATCGAAGGGTGCCGTAGGTACGGTCGATTGTCTTTGGAGACAGCTTCTTCTTCGTCTTGGGATTCTCCTGCTTTACTAAATCATTGACGAACTCTTGAACGTCAGCCTGACGGATCGACGCCAGTTGACGGGTGCCGATTGCGGGGCTGATGTGAGCACGCAAAGCAGAGCGATCCCGCCCCACGGTGCTTCCTCGTTTCCCAGGGTCGGATGCCAACCACTTTTCCGCCAGTTCGTCGACGGTCATTCGTCCACCGGCGGGGTCAACGGCATAGCCCCGGTCCTGTGCAGATTCGACTTCAGTTGCACGACCTTCGGCCTCACGCTTGGTGTCGAATGACTCGGATACCAGACGGTCATCGACCTTGTAGCGCACGTCGTACATGGTCTGCACATCCGTCAGCTCTCCTATAAATGCGTTCTTCTCCGAGATGCCACTCTTAGTGTTTCTGAATACCTTCCGGACTCGTTTGGGCTTGAGCGATCCCGAAGCCCTGTTCTTGTGTCGACCACTTACCCTGATTTCGATGTATGCCATCTCATGCTCCTCATGTTCAAACGCAATCCTCGACCATGGCTGTATCAGTCCCGTCAAGAAGGCTGGCATTGCACAGGAAGCGCCTGGTGAGAGTGATGACGGTGTCCGCATGAAGCGCCCTATGCCGAATGGACGAACTACCGCACGACAGGCTTGGTGCCTTCCTACCCGGCCGAGCCTGGTGGAGCGCAAGTGACGATGTGTTCCCAATCCGGCTCAGCCTCAACTCGCCTGGCCTCCCGAACTGCTACTAGCTCCACGATCGCCGTGATTCAGGTACTCAAGAATCGCTTCACGGGAAATCAAGACCTTTGCCCCGTCATGACTGACCCGCAGTGCACCCTCCGGATCGCACGGTGCAGGTGCGACCTTGAACACGGAATCATCTTGCAGGCTTCGGCAACGGTGTAGCCCAGGCGTTCGAGAGGTTGTATTGCCGCCATCACGACGATGCTCCATTCGACACCACGCGCCACAAGACAATCTTCTCGTGTGCGTCTCGGCCTGCCTGTTCAATACGGAGACCCTCATCGGTGAAATACCTGCCCTTCCGACTCGACAAAGCTCTGCTAAGTCGAGTGACTCTGGAGGAGTCTCCGCTGGCACGGTCGATCGACTCGGCAAGGCTACGTGGTAGCTCCTCTGATTGTCCGTAAACCGTGAGACTAAGAGACAAAGTCTTTGTTGAGACGGGCTGGCCCTCGTGCTCCTGGTGCCAATATTCCAACAGGCGACCCCAGGCGACCATGTCGGGATCGGTGCCGTGCTGGAGTTCATCCAGATTTGCAAGGAAGCCGCCAATCTCAGCCGTCTGGAAAATGCCTCCAATGAATAGACGCCAGTCGTCGAAAGTGGCCCAAGGACTCCCGCTTGGCTCACGCTTTCCTTGCACGAACCAATAGCGAGCGAGGGTGAAATAAGCCCACAGAAGGTCACCCCGGTGCTCACGGGTCCATCGCATTAGATCGGGGCGTGCGAACGCCCGCCGAGCGGGCTGCGCAAGCTTCGGATCGAGTCGGATGACATAGCAGCGGCGAGGGAGGTCTCCGCTAATCTCTACATTGTTCCCCGTCGCTACCCACACTGCGTGCTGTGTGAGGTCGACGTTCTTCGACGCACCAAGGATTCGGTCCATCCACGTCTCACTGGTGATCGCCTGCGCAAGGATCGGTGACTTGAGTTGCCTGTCCACATTGTCAAACACGATCAAGGGTTCGTCGGTCATGAAGGCCGCCGTGAGACGCTTGCGAAGCTCCTCGTCATTGCCGTTGGGGGCAGCACTCAAGGGTGCAGGGCGGCCGGTGGCGATGACTGAGGCCAACGAAACCAGGAAGGTTTTTCCGGTACCGGCAACTGGTGCGTCGATCACAGCCATCGGTATGAGTCCGGGAATCGCTGCCCTGAACACGGTCGAGAGGATCAACCCAAGAGCATTGGCTCGTGAAGCCTCGTCAGCGAACGGAAACTCGCTGATCGACTCTCCCAGCAGCGCAATGGAGCGTTGGACGTCGTCGTGAGTCGGGTTCTCCGAGATCGTCGGAACATCAAGGTCTTCTGGAAGATCCATCCAGATACGGGATTCGGCGTCGTACCCGTTGGTGGCGAGCATCGAGCCGTCTGGCCGGAGAATGGGGATCTCGGACAGACCGATGAGCACAGGAACGGAATCCCAATCCCTCGCCAGGAGATCTTTCATGACAGGGAGAGGCGGATACGCATTGGTCGTCTCGATGACCGGAGGAACATCATCGCCACTACCGACAACCTCGACCTTCACCCACGTAGCCTTCTGAGACAGGTGATGACGGAGAAGGTCCGATGGCATACCCTCGATGTGATTGCGTCCGTTCTCGTCCGAGCGGACAGTCACCTTCTCACCGCCTCGACGGAAGATGGTGGGTGGATCGTTTGTCTCGGCCAGTACCGCCAGTGACTCGTCGGAGATGTCACTGAGCTGCCGCCCGTTGACGACGATCTCAGGACAGTTCGCTGAGCGAACCGAGTCGTGCGATTCCTGACTGAATGCCGAGTCGAGGCTGGCCAGCGCCTCTCTCCACTCATACGGCTCCTCGATGCCCACGGGATTGGTGACAGGGACGTGCTCGTAGTAGAGACGCATGACTACTTCGGCGTCATGTCGGGACAGGCCGAAGTCCCGAAGGTCACACGCCAACCCGAAGCCAGCGTTGTTGCGCCCCAATGTTGATTCGTCCAGGGCACGCCTGAGGAGACTCTCAAGCCTGTCCTCGTTCGAGGGAAGTACAGGTGTTCGAGTATCCCGATCCGAGCGGTTGGTCCCTCTGCCCTGAGGCGCCACGTCCCTCTGGACTCCGGTGATCAGATCCATCAGGTCCTTCGGCACCAAGTTGGGGTCGTAGGCGGATCTGTTGTCGGTCAACCACTTGTATGGCCCACTTGCGGTGCTGCCCAGGATGTTGATGTAGCCGCCACTGCCCCGGCTATCCATTCCTGGGTAAAGCTGGCCGAGTAGCCGCTTGCTCTTGTGGTTCAAGGACTTGACCTTGACGTTCGGCAGGAGGAAGTCCACGTGATAGCCCCCGTTCGGGGTAGCTCGATGAGGTTCCCATCCGAGACCGTCGAGGGTCGCCCTGCCTGGTGCTCCATCGAAGTCGAGCGTGAACCGCTTACTCACCTCACCTGTCGGGGCACCCCACACTGGGGGGTTGAGTTCTCGGATCCATTGCTCCAACTGTTCGAGGCTTGGTCGCTCCGTTTGGTAGGGAGTCCACGTTGAGATCATGGGCCGCTTGTCGGCGTTGATCGGAATGAGGGACCAGCCCTCCTCGTAGAGATCGAATGGGGTCGGCTGCATTACCCGACCTCCTTCGGCCCGACGTGAGTACGGTCGAGATACCCGCCGAGGTCTTCCTCACGGAACATCACGAAGCGCCCGACTCGGCAGTGCCCGAGGACACCTTGCTCTACGAGCCGTTCGATGTGCCGCTCGGTCGTGTGCAAATACGTGGCCGCCTCCCGCTTGTCGTACAGGACTGGCTCAATGTCCGGGATAGGTGGTTGCCCTGTCATGGTTGTTTTCCTTTAATGGAGTGAGGACAGAATCTCTGCCTTCACCTCTTTGCAGGTTCTGGACGGGATCGGACAGGGCCGAAAACAGGGAAATGTGGGCCAATGGCAAGAAAAGCCTCTGACTAGGGTCCCCTGTCATACTTTTTCCTCTTTCACACCTCTTCGGAGCCAAATCCAGAGGTTGACAGGGTCCAAACGGTTTGGAATTGAGCGGGATGGTCTGAACGGCGGCCGTGGCAGGCTCCACTGACAGACGGTTCATTGCTCCGTCTAACAGCGATTCCCTAAATCTGCGGGGGTTGCGGGGGTTGCGGGGGTTCCCACCGTCAAGTTCAGCTCGTTGATTGGCGACAGATTGCCGTCGCCGCTTTGTTTCCGCCTCGGCCGTCACGTCGAGAGCAAGTAGTTACTCGTCCCGAATGTGATTCAGATCGAGCTGCAGGGACATCCGCAATACCCGCACCACCCGCAAGGACTGCGCTCCCTGTGCTCCAACTCCTGAATCCTCCTAAGAAATGGCAAGCACAGTGTGAAGGAGTGCAAATGATGGATGACCACGAGACTGGGCGGCCTGGATCCAAGAACTTGCCCAACGGGCCAAAGAGTTGCAAGGCCGTGAAGTCGTGAGGTCGCTATCAAGAGACGAGCTGGACAACTTCAAGTCCCGCTTCATGTTGCTCGTCGGTCAGTCCGAGGACGGGTGCTGGATATGGCTCGGTCCTCGGCACAGCAGCGGTGCCGGAAGGTACATGTGGCGGGCAAGAGATGGAGGTAACGACCGCTACGTGGCCTCTCACCGAGTCAGCTATTACCTGTCAACTGGCGACCTCCCCAGCTATATGCGAAATCTCTGCGGCAACCCTCTGTGCTGCAAGGCAAGTCATTATTGGACGAAGCCGTCCACACGATGGAAGCCGAAGCCACGGAAAGCCATCCGGGGAAGAGTGCGTCAACTCTCCGACAGCGAGATCCGGCAGATTCGATTGCTCGCTTCCCTCAGCCACGACGAGGACGAGATCGGCAAGCAATATGCACTGACTCGGAGACAGGTGGCTGACATCGCCATGGGCCACTTACGGCCCGAAGCAGGCGGCCGGATTCGAACCTCCCGACATCTCGGCATTCGTTTCTACCATGCGCAGCACGAGGAAGAGTTGCGCTCGCTATCAATGAGGACCGAGCCGGTGGTTCCTCATTCGCCGGTTGACCCCGGACCTCAATTGCACACAGTCCCGGCCGGAAGACCCTTTCCTCACACGCTCTTACGGTCATCCCCCGAGGCGCCGCACTCGATGGTGACTCGATCACCTTTTGCAACCGAGCCTCGGAAAGATGACCAGCAGCGGGTGTGCGATGGCATTGTGGATCAAGTGCCGGCGAACGCCCCTGTACTGATGAGCGACGACCTTACTGCCCCAGTCAGCAGCCCTGTGCTCGCAGCCGCCACTTCGGGAAGGCTTTCCATGCTTGCGGCGAAGGCTCATCCCTAGCCTCCATACTCGAAGTCGTCATCATCGTCGTGGCCCTCGAAGGGCTCGACCAACTCAGCGTCGGGATCGTAGCCGTCAGCGGCGGGCTCGGACTGGTCGCTGATGTGGCCCGGCTGACTCTTGTTCCACGGGCGAGTGTTGGGCTCAGACAGCACGACAGCCTCCTCGGGGATCGTGACAGCGATGCCGACGTCGGGGTACAGCCAAGTCCGCCCGGGGTTCATGTCCAGGTTGCGCTGCGGACCGTTCGGGTCGATCACCAGGACAGGGAACTTCCCGAAGATAGAGCTCGGATGCAGCTCGTCCTCAAGCTCCCGTTGTGCCTTGTTAGTGGCCAGCTCGGCGTCGGGGTCAGGCGTAGTGATGCCCTCGTACTCTGACATTGCTTCTCCTCATCGAACTTGGCGTTGCCACCGTGCCCGAGGGTCGGTTGGCCGGAGGTCGAAGGCCCAAGTGCCTCACTCCGTCTTGATATGGCGCACTCATCCTACAGCGAGCGGATCGTTGCCTGTTACCAAAGTGATTGGGTAGGCAAGAAACCTGAGGAGGACCCAGAAATGCGTTTGCGCTTTCCGGATGTCCCACGGACCCCGGAATATCCAGAGACTCTCAGATCGAGCCACAGGTGGCTCTCCGGCCACATCTGAGGCAGGCTCGTATCCAACCGAGAACGAGGGACCGGATAGGACTCCACCCCCGCTCCACATCAGCCAGCGGCGGGCGGGAACCGGCGTCCCCTTCCCGGACATAGTTAGAGATGTGGACCTAGAGGGGCTGTCCGATGCCGACCTGTGGGGGCGGGTCACTAGCACATGACGGACGTGTATTCGCCATGCTCTTCGACCGTCATGCCAACAAGGTTTACAACCACTGCTTCGGTCGCTCAGCCGACTGGTCGATGGCCGAGGACCTCACCAGCGTCGTCTTCCTCGAAGCCTGGCGAAAGCGGCGGCGGGTGCGGCTTCACGGCGACTCGATCCTCCTGTGGCTTCTGGCCGTGGCGATGACGCCCTACGAGCATCGTTGGGGTGGCGTTGGGAATCCGTAGTGGATCGGGTGATGTGAGTCGTCCATTGTGGGCGAATGGCGAGAGGCGATGACGTGCTCAGCACTGATGAACCTCCGTCGGTCGTCTGCGTCAACGGGCACCTGATTACGGTATGGCACGTCCAACCAGACCCAGTGGCTCGCTGGCTGCACGGCGGGGTATAACGCCGCAGCCGCCCAGTTCAACGGATAACGACCACTCCCATGCCGCTCCGGCACCAAGATGGCCAGGTCCATCCTGAGCGTCGGGGCTTCGAGTGCCGGTGGTTCGGGGTGTTCCTGCATCGCATCGATGCCCCGGACCCTGGGTTTAAGATCATCACCGGGCTAGGGGTAGCCATAGCTGCCATCGTGTTGCCCATGAGTGCCGGCGCCTCAGTCTCAACAGCCGGAGCGGCAGAGGCCCACACCGTGCCTATCGACTGTGCGGCCCAAGGGGTGCCTGACAGTCGCTCTGCATATGATGCTTCGGTCCAGCCCGGCGTCATCGTGCCGACCGTTTACGGGGATGGAATCCCGACCACCTACACGGCCTATGGGTGGGACGCTCAGACCAACTCGGCTCAGACCATCGGCCCCACAGGCGAGGTCGCCACGACCGATCACTTGGTGGCCGCATGGATGAACAGCACCGGTTGCTTCGGAGCCTCTCAGGGAATAGGCGATGCCTCTCCTAACGCCTGGGTCGTGGACTCTACGGGCCATGTTTTTGGTGAAAGTAATCTGTCGGGACCTCCTGCGAACAACTTCGGTGACGCATCGGGCATACACCTCAACCAGCCCATCGTGGGAATGACCCCCACCTCGGACGGTCAGGGCTATTGGCTGGTGGCGTCCGATGGTGGGATCTTCACCTATGGAGATGCTCAGTTCTATGGCTCGACTGGGTCGATCCGCCTGAATCAGCCCATCGTGGGGATGTCGGTCACCTCTGACGGCAACGGCTACACCCTCGTAGCCGCAGACGGTGGGGTCTTCAACTTCGGCGACTCGCAGTTCTACGGCTCGATCCCCGGTGTGCTCAAGCCGGGACAGAAGCTGAACTCACCCATCGAGGGCATCGTCAACACCCCAGATGGTGGTGGCTACTGGATGGTGGCTGCCGATGGTGGAGTGTTCACCTTCGGAGACGCCTCGTTCCTGGGATCGCTGGGTAGTGAGCACCTCGCCTCACCCATCGCCGGGATGTTCGCTCACGGCACGGGTTACAGCCTGGTCGCCCAGGACGGTACGCTCTACCCGTTCGCAGGGCCTCCTCCGGTGGTACTGGTCTTTGGTGACTCCCTGATGAGCCAGTCTCAGGGCTACGTGGACTACCAGTTCGGACTCCTCGGCGTGAACGTTCTCACCCAAGACTACGGTGGCACGGCACTGTGTGATTGGATTCCTACGATCTTGGCGGACGCAGCCTTCGATCACCCGACAGCGGTGGTCTTGGAGTTCTCGGGCAATGCATTGACCCATTGCATGGCGGGGGTGACCACGGAGGCCCAGGATGCAGCCAAGTACCAGGCGGACACGGACTACGTCATCAGCCAGTTGGCCCCTATGGGCATCGAGGTGATCCTGGTGTCTGCCCCCCCGACCATCGGACCCAATGGCACGGGCGAGGCGGTTGGCTCGCCAAGCACGACCCAGGTGGGCCTCATCCCTACGGGCTATGTTCAGAACCCTGACCTGATGACTCCCATGTACGAACAGGTGGCAAGCACCTGGCGGCTGCAAGGCGTCCCTGTAGTCTTCGTTGACGCCGGAGCGGCGGTGGCCACGTCGAGCCGAGGGTGGACCTACGTGCTGCCCTGCTTGAGTTTCGAGACGGTAGCCATGGGGTGCACCAACGGCTTGATTATCGTCCGGGCGGCAGACCTACACCACTTCTGTCCAGGCACCTTTGGGGCACCAAACGGTGTGGCACCGTCGTGCTCGGTGTGGAGTTCGGGAGAGTGGCGCTACGCATCTGCCATTACGGGCTATACGGTCGCCCATATATGATCGGCCCGCCCACCCTAAGACCTTCCCGTTTGCCCAAGTTGGTGCTCATACACGAAAAGCGTGAACTACCGCCATCTTCACCAACAGTGCCATCTTGGCGATCTGCCATTTTTGCACGTTCTAGGGACCTTCGGCCCTAGTCGAGGACAAAACAGCATTGCTACCCTCCGTTTGAAGGGACGCCCCGGTTAGCAGGACGACCACTGTTTGGTTGCCGCCCCGTGTAGGCGTGACGCCTCTTCTGAATCCGAGAAGAGGGGCGTCATGAGTGCAGAATCAGCCAAGGGGTTCGAGTCACGGTTGAACGCTGGCATTTCGGGACGGCAGGTTCGGACCGGTAAGACACGAAACGTCCTGCTGGCAGTCTTCGGCCTCCTGCTGGTTGTTTGCAGCCCGCTGGTGGTCGCAGCATCACCGGCCTCAGCGACATCTGCGATGCTCACTACAACCACTGTCATCGGCGTCAACCCGGCTGTGGCCACTTGGGACAGCTCGGTGGTCTTCTCGGCTGTGATCTCTCCCGGATTCCCGGCCCCGGCCAAGGGAGATGTGGTCACTCCCGGACAGGTGACCTTCACCGACGGTCTCACATCCATCTGCGTAGCTGCCGTGGACTACTTCGGGACGGCATCGTGCAGCTTCCCGACCGGAGACTTGCCGCTCGGCACCCAGACCATCGTGGGCAGCTACAGCGGCGGGAATTATGTTGACGAGACGTTCTCAGAGTCGGGGGTCTGGTCGCCGTCTTCGGGCGAGGCTACCTTGACCGTCGTTGGTTCGACCGTGACCACTCCTGTGGTTAGTCCCACGACAACCACCTTCGGGAGTTCAGTCACCTACTCAGCCACGGTCACGGGGCCAGATGGTGCCCCAACGGGTACGGTCAACTTCACTTATGGTTTGATCCCGTTGTGTACGGCGACGCTTGCGCCTACGCTTATAGGCGATTTCGGTTCGTGCTCTGCCTCCAATGCTCCCGGAGGGACCGACACGATCACTGCCACCTACGTGGGCGATACGCACTACTTGGAGTCCTCTGGCACCGCACCGTTGGTCGTCAACAAGGCCAACCAGGCACCGCTGATGGTTGCTTCGACGAGTGGTGTCGCTGGGACGCCGCTAGCACTCACGTTTAGCGGAGGTTCAGGCACTGGAGCCGTCTCCAATGCGGTCGCCGACGGCACGGCATCGGGCTGTCTCATCGTTTTGGATGGCACGCTTAATGTAACGGGTGCTGGTACCTGTATCGTCACGGCGACGAAGGCCGGTGACGGTAACTACAACGCCATCTCCTCAGCCCCGACCACCGTGACCTTCAGCTATGCCAACCAGGCGCCCCTTACGCTCACCTCGACCAATGGAGTTTCTGGCACACCTCTGCCCCTCACGTTTAGCGGTGGGTCAGGGACGGGGGTCGTCTCCTATGCGGTCACGGACGGGACGGCATCGGGCTGTCTGATCGATTTGGATGGCACGCTCAACGCAACGAGTGCTGGTACTTGCATCGTCGTGGTTACGAAGGCCGGTGACGCCACCTATAACGCTGTCACCTCTCCGCTAACCACCGTGACCTTCAGTATTGCCAACCAGGCCCCCCTCACGCTCACCTCGACGGTCGGCCTTTCTGGTCAACCACTCACGCTCACCACGAGCGGCGGCTCGGGCGGCGGGGCCGTCTCCTATGCCGTGACCGACGGCACGGCGGTGGGCTGTCTGATCTCGGGCGACACGCTCAGCACGACGAGCACGGGTACCTGCATCGTCACGGCGACCAAGGCCGGTGACGCCATCTACAACGTGGTCTCGTCAGCGCCGACCACCGTCACCTTCCTCACCACCTCGTCATCGACCAGCCACGGCTACTGGTTGGTCGGCTCTGACGGCGGGATCTTCACCTTCGGCTCAGCGCAGTTCTATGGCTCGACGGGCAACCTGCGCTTGCAGCGTCCCGTAGTCGGCATTACACCGACAGCAGGCGACCTGGGTTACTGGCTCGTCGCTTCTGACGGCGGGATCTTCAGCTTCGGGAACGCTGGGTTCTACGGTTCGATCCCCGGACTGGGGATCGCTCCCGCTGGCTCAGGAGGGCACAGCTTGAATGCCCCGATTGTCGGCATGGTGCCATCCTCTGACGGCGGCGGCTACTTCATGGTGGGCGCAGACGGTGGGGTGTTCACCTTTGGCGATGCCAAGTTCGAGGGGTCGTGCCCGGCCATCGGTGGATGCGCTGGCGGCGCAGCCGTGGCCGTAATGCCCGACGCCACCGGCAACGGGTACTGGGTGGTCACTGCGGGCGGCGATGTGCAGCCCTTCGGTGACGCCGCTGCCTATGGAGGGCCCGGCCCAGTCGGTGGACCAGTTGTCGCAGCGGTACGCACGCCCGATGGTGGTGGTTACTACGTCCTGTTTGGCGGTGGTGAGGTCTTCGCCTACGGGGATGCTGTGTATCGAGGTGGCGCCTACGGCGAGGTGGGAGGATCCAACCCGGCTTCCACTATCTTCACCACGGCAGACAATGGCGGTTATTGGATCGTCTCAGCCAATGGTTCTGTCATTACTGAAGGTGACGCACTGTATGAGGGCGGCGCCAACAACCTTCATCTAAACGGCGCCATTATCGCCGGGACGGGCTGGTAGCGACGGGGAAGTTGGAACGCATTCCCGCCTCAAAAGGTCGGGGATGGCCCTCCACCACTACGACAACTACTGCTCGGACGGGCGTTCAGTGAAAACACTTCACGCATTGATGCTGGGGGTCGTAAATACGATCCCGCTCGTGCTTTTCATAACCGTGCTCCTCGCCAGTGCCGCTGTTGTAGACCTTGGTTCATCGGCCAGTGGATCTGTCTATGCCAAGAGCACGCATGCGAACACGTTTGTCAGATTGCACGTCTCTTCCTGCCCCACGAGCTACGCATCATCACCAGAGGCCGAGGGGAACGTTGCCGCCTCAGTAACCGTAAGCGTGCCCACAGCCATGAAGCACGACTTCGCCTTGTTTACGGATTCGAAGAGAATCATGGCTCCTCTGCTTGCTCCTCGTGGATGGCATTGCGGCGTGGAGGTCGGCGAAGACGGATCCTCTTCCTTCAGCCTCTTCCCCGGCAAACACGCTCCCGCCCAGTCGAGGTATTCAAATGCCGAAGAAATAGTCGCCAGCTCAGACGGAGCCTGCCAGGGCTGTGTCGCCGATGACGTATGTCCATATTTCGTGAATGCGCAGACACAGATCGGCTACACCGGCATGAGTTGCAATACGACCAAACCGAACAATGAACAGGACGACTATGTCTCTGGGTCCAATACCTCTAACCACGGGCAAGTCGATACTTACGACCCATCCACCAAGCAGAGCAAATACGCCACCTACGGTGTTCTGCGCTACGACGACGTTCCCGGAGCTGAGGCTGAGGACGTGCGAGAGACCTGCGTACTCCCGAAAAACGAGTCCTCATGGTGCAAGGCAATCATCAAAGAGTTTGTTACCGAGAACTGGGAGTTCAGAACGTTGCGTCCGCCTACCGCACCGTCACCAGTTGCCTCGCCGACTACCAAACTTTCTCCTTGCCTTTCTGGGAACGTGAACAGCACGGTCAGCTATTCGCAGTCTCTAGAAGACAACGGCTCCGGCAACTACAACACGACGTTTTATGGTGAACTCACGAATGGCCGAGACGACACTATTTCTGGGGTCGAGATGACGCTGACGGTGACGGTTCCGAATGGAAGCACTTCTCCTCCACTGGAGGTGAGCTTGGGTCAGCCGACCGATGTGAGTGCCGGGCAAACCGTCTCATGGAACTACCCCATCGGATCATTTCCCTTCGAGATATCGTCAGCAACCATCTCAAACATTACATATACCGATTTGTCGTCGTCAGCCACTTGTGGAACAACGCAGGTCGGGACAACGGTAACCGTCCCGAACGTCTACGGCCTTTCCATGTCGGCAGCCCAAGCGCTGCTCGGCCAGTCTGGCCTGGTTGGCGAGGCAGGGAGCTTTGATCAAGGTTGCGCAAATGGCGCAGCTCCCGGGCAGATTGATAACTCCTCGCCGAGTCCAGGATCGATGGTTCCGCTCGGCGGTATCGTGACTCTTTACCCGTGCGAAGTTGGTTGACACTCGTCGATTTTCACCGCAAGCGTGGCGATCAGTAAACTAGGAAGCCGCTGCAACGAGATGCGACCATCAGTCGGTCAACCTTTCCTCCAGAAGAGATGACGCCCGAATCGAGAACCCACCGGCAGATTCGAGCAGTTCAAGGGGATCTCCGGTCGGAGTCACCTCTATCCGCTCCGCTCTACAAGGGTCACACCATGGGCTTAGCGGCCGTACCGGTCTTCAAGGCGAACGACGTCATCCAGCTCCGTTGTACTGGCTTCCAGCACGACGGTATCCACCAGAGCAGTCATCCGATGTCTGGTCCCGGGGCGGAGGTGCACTGATTCCCCTGGGAGTAACTCGAACGACTCAAGGCCGTCATTTCCTTCACCCACTTCGAACAACAGGCGTCCAGACTGCACGGAAATCGTCTCCTCCTTGCGCTCGTGATATTGCAATGAGAGCGCATGTCCCTCGTCCACATGGAGCAACTTGCCGCAATACTTTCCATCGACCAATGCGAAGTGGACTTCGTGGCCCCAAGGCTTCTCGACTCGACGAACACTCTGTACCCAATCCGACTTCGCCATGTCGGAAATCCTACTGGTCCGTTTCTGCCCGCCCCGGAACTACCTCAACGGGTACCGGCGGGCAAACGTTGGCGCACTGTTAGGCTTGCGTTGACTCCGAGTCGTCAAACTGGATGATGTCCGGACCAGATCAGCAGAGCCTAACAATGGACGCCAAGCATCCAACCGAGGGCCAGCAGTGGTGGGACTACGGCCCAGCAGGTGGCTTCAGTCCTGACACCGCCACGAACTCTGGCTGGCCCGCTAGCTACTCCCAGGCCAACTACGCAGCCGGATGTGTCCGTGGGCTAGTGGACTCTGGTGCCTGATCATGAGCGCACGCATGAAGAGCGCCAAGAGGTTGCGGGCTGAGTTCAACCTGGGTGTCGTGTGTCGTGAGTGCGGCTCCGACGTGCACTTGGAGATCGACCACACCGAGGGCGCCGAGCGTTCAGAACGTCGCCGTCAAGGCAAGCGGTCCACATACATCGCCGTGCGGGATTGTGCCGCAGGTAACACCGAGGGCTATCAACTTCTGTGCCGCAAGTGCCATCGAGTCAAGACGAATGCCGACCGTGCAGCCCGCCGAAACGGGTTTGCCTAGCCACTATCTGTGCTGCCACCGCAGTGTCGATCTGCCACGCCCCGGCCCGGCGTACACGGACCGATGGACAGACGGTTTATTCCAGATGGATAAGGCCTGCCGACGTAGGCGTGAAACCACAGGCCTGGTAGTAGAAGCTTCCGAGACGATCCTCAAAATCGACATGCAGCCACTCGCATCCAGCTCTCTTGGCCTCCTCTCGGGCTGTAAGGATCAGCTGAGTTCCTATGCCCCGACCCCGAGAGTTTGTGGCCACCATCGTGTCCTGAATCCATGCGTGCGCAAGGCCGTCCCAGACCACGTTCACAAACCCGACAAGTCGGTCTGCCGTCCGAACGGTCACCCACCCCAGACTGTGCCGGGCAAGCTGGGATCGCCAGTCCTCCTTGTCGGCCCAGAATACTTCGGTCTCGAACGCCTCAGCATGTAGGACGTAGAGTTCAACGTTTTCAAAATCACCCCGCTACTGGCAGATCCTCGACATTGATGCAGTATTCCAGCTTCGGGGATCTAGGCCCGATCCCAGCGGTCGGGGGCACCCGTCGCCGACGAACAGAGCGACTTTTGTCCTCAGGCAAGCCACAACTCAAACTTGCGTCCTGACGACGTGCTCTTGCCCTTGAGTATGAAGGCTGAACTGGGCACTGTCGAGCCGTAGCGCACGAGCGTGATCGTGGTCCAGTACGACCCCCCTTGCTGGCTGACCATTACCCCGGCGTGGTCGAGGCACGAGGTCGTCTCATCCACCTTCATGCACTGCAAAGGACCGAAGCGCACACTTGTGGACCGGAAAATCGAATCCCTTTGACCTGGTGCGCCGTAAGACCGCCCACCAGTTGGGTGATATAACCGAGAACCGCCCCAGGGATGAAGGGCACCACCGCCAGAGAGAAACCGATCGAGGGTTCGAACGGTCCAGGGCCACTGCAAGTCCATGTCGTGGCGGTAGGGACACGCCGACAATCCCATGCCAGTGGCCCCTTCTCGATCCACTGTGTGGAGTACCCAGCGTTGCTTTGGTAGACGAATGACCATCTGCCTGCTCCCATGGGGAAGGGAGCGTGACTGGGCGCTGCTTGCTGAGCGAGGTCCACTGTGCCGCTAAGTGACCCTTGCGACACTTGATAGAGCGCCGAGAAGGTTCCAGAGACGGCCCGCCTGGCCAATGCGAGAAACGACTTCACGGTCTCGTGTTGCGCTGGTGGAGCGGTCCCAGCCCGAGCGCTCGATGGTATTGCGAGACAAACCAACACCAGGCCGAGCGCCGCTGTCAGAGCGAAATGACCGTATCGACGCATCATCGAAGTGTTTCACGCTCTTAGCTGTACTTTCGTTTACAAGGCCTGGTCTGACTCAGGCTCCTAGCTCGGAAGTGCCGATCAGCCACGCCCGATCCCGGCGTACGGAGACGGGGTGAGAAACGCTTGGTGCCTCACAACCGCAACGGTTACCGTCATCAGCTAGCCATCCGGAGGAGGCGACCACGAATGGAGGGTCGTCCATGTGTTCCCACCATTAGCGGTTGACAGCAGTCGAGGGCTGCAGTCGGCAACCTGACAGTCCACGGTCTCAGGATGGTCGATGAGCAAGAACCCCGTGGTATCGCTCACCAACGACGCAGAGAGGACCTCGTTGACGTCGTCCGTCACGATTGCCGTGGCCAACGTTGACCACGTGCTCCCCCCGTCACTTGTGCTTGCGAGGCCGAACCGGTCCGTCCACTCCCATCCGTGCCCGTTCGCCAGAAAGCTGATACCCGGAAAATAGCCTACGCACTGAAGGTCTCCCACCGGAGCGATCTGCGTACCGTTCGACGGGAAGCCGCACGTCGTCGAAGACTTCAGGAGCCACGTGTCCCCGCCGTCGGAAGTGACGAATAACGCCTTTGGCTGCATGTCGGTTGCGAGCTCTGAGGTGCACATGGCCCACCCCGACGTTTCGCTTGGGAAATCCACCGACCAGAGGTCTCCACCGCTCGACGCCGACGCCGTGCATGGGTCCACAGATCGGTGCCACGAGGCACCTCCATCGGTGGTTTCCATGGCGATGACGCTGGCTTCGATCCCGCTCACGGCCCAAGCTGTGGTTGCCGAGACAGGTGAAACCGATGTCACGGGGATATGCGAGCGCACCTTTTCCCAACTCTTCCCTCGGTCCGTAGTCAGGAAGAGAAGAGAGGAGTCACAGCCATCTGGGCTCGCTGGACTCGTGCACCTCCCGCTCGTTACCCACGCCACGTCGTCTCCGCTCACAGCCACTGCGTTGAGGGGAACATCAACGTGGTCGACCACTCTCCACGTGCGACCACCGTCGTCCGTGGTTTCGATGAGCCCTCCTGGGCACCGGGATGTTCCAACCAGGCAGGCAGGAGTCGTTATGGTGGCCACCAAGAGCCCATGCTTGGGGCCCCAATAGGCGATGCCGTCTGGCTCAACACCCGTGGCCTTAGACGATGCAGGCGAGTTGTGGTCTATCACCACCGTCGCACTGGCGCAGCCAGCCAGAGCGATCATCGACAGAACCATCCCGACAAGAACGAGTGGCCGCATTTCATCATGCTTTCACGCTAGGGATAAGTGTTGCGCCGCCTCGTGTCAATGACGATTTGGAAGGCCGGTCAGCCACGCCCACGTCCCGGCGGTAGCAAAGTCGGTCAACAATCCGCTTCTGATCGCTCAGCTGGGGGCCGCTGTAAAACTGCTACCTGAGGATCTACTCGGACCCAGGAGCTGAAAGGCTGAATGGGGCACCGCAGAGCGGAAGCGAAGCAGGGTGATGCTTGTCCAAAATGGCAAGTCCCCGTGCTGGGTTACGAGGATGCCATGTCGGTCAAAACACGCAGACACCGTCCCGACGCTCACAGCATTGGCCCTCAGACACCGAAGGGGACCGAAATGGGCGCTCTTGGAGTCAAAGAACGAGACATGCTTCACCAGCGGCGGTTTGGCCTTGAGCCCCTCTTGAAGATGCTGGAGTTCTGTGAGGACCAGTCCCGGGATGTACGGCGCCACCGACTCGATGACTCCATTGGCCGCCCTGAAGCTACCGGGTCCACTACAGGTCCACGTCGTGACTCCAGAGAAGTGCCAGCAATCCCACACGGTGGGACCTTTCTCGATCCACTGCGACGAAATACCTGACTTGGTCTGGTAGACGAATGACCACATGCCGGGGCCCGTGATAAAGGGACGGACGCCCCGAGCTGCGTCCTGAGCCACTTCGACGGTTCCAGACCTGGGTGGTCCGGCGACGCTATATATCTCTTCGAAGCTGCCCGAGATTGCTGACTCGGTCAGGGCGATGAAGCTCGACGGGAGCGTCTGGCCAGGCGCAGTGCTCGCAGCGGACGTCTGGGCCGCCGTTAGGGACCAGATGAGCGCACAGAGGCAAGCGGCTGCGCAGCGGTGCAGATTCACAACAGTCTCACGCTTAGGAGCCATGAATCGTTGACAGGTGCGATCCTTGAACCATAGAGGGGCAGACGGACCAGTCGTGCCGAAGTGCCCCACCATCCCGGCGACTGGGGCTACCCCGTGGATATTGCCGACTGAGACGTTCTTTGGGCATAAAAGATCCTCCGGCGTGGTCAACAAAAGTGCAGGTTCGAACGTGAAACACTTCGATGATGC
Source organism: uncultured Acidimicrobiaceae bacterium (assembly GCA_963779735.1). Lineage (GTDB taxonomy): Bacteria > Actinomycetota > Acidimicrobiia > Acidimicrobiales > RAAP-2 > Bog-473. The sequence continues at coordinate 247,252 of CAVZZJ010000001.1, read as the reverse complement.
GTCGCTACTTTCCCTGGGTGCTCCTTGGAATCCTCGCAGGCGCTACAGCACTCGGTCTCGGGCGTGGGCTGGCGGGAGAGCCGGTTAATAGTCAAACCGCCCCGTTGGGCAACGCTGCCGTCGGGAAGGCTGCGAGCCATTCGACTTCAACGACTCGCACACATCTTCTGCCCCGGCCACAACGTCTCCAGTTGCTCCAACGACAACAACGACTGCGACTGCGCCTCAGGTGGTGGCATCGATCAGGTGCCAAGCGTCGGAGCTGAGTGTGGCGCTAGGTCCACCCGTCTCCGAGCCGACTCAACAGCAATCCCTGCAGCTAGAGGTAACCAACAAAGGCGGAGCCGCCTGCTACCTTTTCGGCTATCCCGGCATCTCGCTCTACGACGCTCAGGGAGTGTTGCTTCCCCTTTCCTACGATTGGCAGGGAGACCAAGAGGTCACCTCTGCTCCTCCGCAGCAGGTGAATCTCGCAGTAGGAGCGACGGGCTATGTGCTGATAAACGAGTCAGCGGCGAGCGTCTGTGTCGGACCCGAGAGCCTGTTGGCGACGACGCTCCGGTTCATCCCGCCCAACACCACTTCGTCCTTTACCCTCGATCTCCAAGGGGCAAGGAACATGTATGCGTGTTCAGGCTCAACCCCCCACGGGGACCCTTTGGCGATTTCACCCGTGGAGCCGACGGCGAGCGCCACATATGCACCGCTCCCGACACCGTGATCTGACCCAGAGCACGAATACGCTCTCACTGTAGGTGGTGATGTGCCGTGCCGCCCCGGTTGAGAAGACCATCCCGGATGGTGCCGAACAGCCGCACCCCGGACCGGCGTACGGGGCGACCCTGGCACTCAGATTCTAAATGCGATCCGCAGTGCAATCAGTGCGCAGATGAAGAGGCCAAACGGGACGTGTAGCCGCATTTGTCGTGCTTTCGCTACGTTCCCCACGGCCTCAAAACGGCGCTGACGGAAGCGAGCGATCCCGGTTGCGACGAATGCAGCGCCCAGGAGGATGCACCAGACAAGGAGAGGCACCCCGTCGAGGTCCGAGCCGATTACAAGTCCAGCGATCTCCACGGTCATATCTTGCTCTACATGTGCTCTATTCCGAAGTCACGTAGATGCCGAGGTGTCCCGCTGTCCCGGCGGTATGGGCTACCCGAAGTTCCACCGGATCTCGTCGAGGGTCCTTCTATGTGAACCTTTAGGGGTGAGTTACGTTGACTACTTCGCAGTCATTCGAGTCGATCTGCCAATCGAGACCGACGATCCCAATGATCTTCGCAACTCCATCACGATTAAGGAGGCCCTCCCAACGGTGGAAGAGGCTATGCACGAGGTGAATCGACTCAACGAGCTGCACCGCCAAAGGTCCTGCATCTATATCTGGAACAAGGTAAAGGTGATTTCCGAGGGTCGGGGATTCCCGTCATCTTCCTAGCTCCCCCGACCGGCGTACTGGGTCACCACTACCTCCGGTTTCGGCACATCCCGCTCGGCCCGAATAGACACATGATTCGACCGGTATCCCCTGCGATTTCAACCAGCGACGCAACAGCCGGGGGCGCCGTCACCCAGCGGCACAGCCCGGTCGTACCATTGAGCCATGACACTTATATCGGAAATAGAAGAGAAGCTCGCCAAGGTTCACGCTGCAATCAAGGATGCCCGGCACGCCCGGCACGAGGAATGGCTCGACGCCATCGGCACGGCACTGGTTCACATGGGCGAGGCTGTCCACCGGGTCGCAGAAGAGATCGAGAGCAAGCACTAGCCAGCGAACTCATGCCCTGGGGGATGCGACGGACCCTCGGGATTGCCGGATACCGAGTGGGACTTGCCTTCCCAGGACTATCCCCATGGTGCGTACGAGGGCAGGTCTCTCGTCATCCTGTAACCCCTGTCCTCCTTGCCCCTACCAAGTCCCCGGCATGCCGCTCGCATGACCAGACCGGCTTCCAGCCCGAGGCGTAGCGGTGACGGCCCCGCCACTCGACCGGCTCCTCACAATGACTCGCATGCCTGGCGGCATTGACGTAGACCATCCGCCAGCACCGTCCGGGCTGGGCGAAGATCCCCGGAGCCACTGTGCCGACGATCCCGAGCTGGTCGATCCCACTGTTGAGTGTCGGAAGGGTGAATGGCTCCATGGATTGACCGTACCGGGCGTCTGTGGGGCAACCTTGCCATGTGGCAGTATTCCCAAGACGTCGATGGGATGGGCCCCCAATGGCGAATGACGATCACGAATTAGACACGTACCGATTCTGTACGGAGTGTGGAACCCAGGCCGCCAATAGGGCGAAGTTCTGTGGTGAGTGCGGGCATTCACTGCAAAAGCAGGATGTTCCGGTCCCCAGTCAGGTACCGAACACGCCGCCGCCAGTTATCACTGAAGAAGCAACTGTCGAGGACCCAGGCCAAGCCTCTGCCATCTTGGTTCCACTTGTCGACCAAGGGACCGATGTCTCGGAGCCTACGACCGAGGTAGTACCCGGGAGAGAGGACGCAGCGCAGACAAGTCCGCCACCCTCACCCATCGGGCTACAGCCGAGCTTTGATCCTTTGAAGAAGTCCACACCAGAGGCTGAACCACTCGTGAAGCTCAAGCTGGACCTGCACGAGATCTCCAACCGAGGGGGCGATATTGATCGTGCTCTCCGTGCCATCATGGACGAGGCGATTGAGAAGAAGGTTCGGTTGGTGGAGATCATCCCCGGCAAGGGAAGCGGCAAGCTAAAGAAGCGTGTATTGCGGTTCCTCGACCAGAAGGAAATAAAGGCGCTCTATGATCGAGTCGAGAAGGACTCTCACAATTTCGGACGAATATTCGTCCACTTCCGACCGAAGTAGGCAACGCACCGTTGCCCCACACCCGGCGGCGACAAGGATTACCTACTCGGTGATCGGTTCGGAGCCGTCTGCACCGTGTGCAATGCGGTCCTCGGACTCTTGCAGTGTGGCCTCAGCTTGTGCTGCTGGGTACTCGCTGGATTCTTCCTCTGGCGACTTCCCTTCAGCACGAGTTGTCACATTGTCGGCATCGGGCGTCCCACCAAGCGGGTCACCGGTGTCATCCGTCAAATCTCTGTCATTGCTCAAGCACGTCTTCCTAGATCTGTTGGTCTCTACCCACGAGCAAGTGAAAACGCCCGAGTCCGGGTGTGGCTTGTGCGACATCCCCTCTCCGAGTATCCCTGAATCCGCCTGTCACCGGTGGAAACCGCCGGCAATCGGATGGCAGCGAAACCGGTGATGGACCGACGCTCAGTTCGGAAGGAGCCGTATATGGGTCTGGTCAACCGCTCCTGACCGGTGAATCACACTCTCATCGGTGAGCCGATTCTCCGATGATGGGATCCTGGGCATTCCAAGGGTCGTGGTCGGACGGCTGGCTGCCAGGTAGCTGCGAACTCGTTCCGCCAGTGCCGAAAAGCGTGCCGCATCCTCCGGCGCCTCGCAAGCATCGCTTGCCATATCGAGCACCTGGACAACCTCGATGAGGAGGTCCATGCCAGTGTCGTACCCCCCCGACCACTATGCGGTGCCAAACAGTTTGTCATGGCACGGCGGACATGCCCACCACTTGGGCGGTAGAGATGCCGAGGAGTAAGGAAAGAACTGCCTGCACCGGCCGCACTGACGAGTGGGCAGATCTTCTGCGGAAGAAGGCGGCTTGGCTTCCTTCAAATGGGCGCTCTCCGCCTTCTTCTGTCCTCGGTGAGTTGTTCCGGGCGGTTGGACCGCATTGCTGGGTCCCATGGGGACTTTCGATCTTGTCTCCGTAAGCGGGGACGCTGGTGCTCTCAATGAGCCACCACGACGGTACACCCTTCCATGGCTCTCACCGACAGCCTGGATCGAATCGGGCCACGAGCAGCGTTGGCCACGGGCACTTTAGAACGACGTCACCAATTGATGGTTAGGGTGCGGTAGCCACAAGATGTCGATGTCGGGCGAACCGCCTGGCGCCGAGGGACCTGTCCCGCAAGAGGCGTATCAATTGACCGGTATCCTGATAACACGTTGCGCCGCCCCGCAGTCTCGGCAAGACAATAGGACCAGAAGGATGGAAGATGAATGGACGGCAAAGATAAGAAGGACATTGAGGGTACGGCCCTTGAACTCCACAATGCGGTGGGAAACATTGATACTGGGGAACAGCTGCCACTGTCCGTTGAGATAAATTGGACGGCTTCCCGTCTTCCCTCCCTCTTGATCGAACCGGCTGTAAGTACGCATAAATTTACGTTCACTACTTCGTTCTCCATCGGACCGACGTGTCCTGCTCCTGATGGAGATGAGATTGCTGACCTGCTCGGTGACGAATATACGATTGTCGGCGGCGGACAAATCAACGACGAGACCGTCCTGGTCGCCACAAGTACGACGAACGATGTTCGTATCTCAATCGATGGTCGTCACGTTGACATCCAAGTGGCGGCCTCATCCTTCAAGATGGCTCGTGACATTGGACTTGGTCTTAAGGCACAATTTCCGAAGGATGAAAAGAGGCCAGATGTTCTGGTAGTCAGGACCTGGTATGCGGGCTTTCAAGGTGTGACGAGTTCGTATTCAGATCTCAGTCTTCCATCGTGGGACGAAATCGCTCCCAACTATCCCGAACCGACTCGTTCACAACTCAGCCAGTTAATGGCACTCGGTCCGCCGTCCAATAACTCGTTGGAAGGCAAGCTGATTTCATTCCACGGTCCATCGGGTAGCGGAAAGACTTTTGCAATTCGTGCACTGTTCCGGTCATGGTGCGAGTGGTGCGCCCCAGAGTTGCTGATAGATCCAGAGTCCGCCTTCGGCGAGACTCGCTACCTCATCCAGCTACTGAGGTCCAGGCCGCATCAAGAACCGGAATCACCTGAGCGATTCTGGCGGGTCATCGTTGCGGAAGACGCCGACAAGTACTTAGGGGCCGACGCAAGGGCAAGTGACAATCCGGCGTTGGACCGCCTCCTCAACGTCTCAGACGGTCTCATTGGACAGGGGTCCCAATGCCTCTATCTGTTGACCACGAACAGCGACCTGGCAGTGTTGAACTCGGCGTTAGTCCGACCCGGCCGAAACCTGGCTGTGGTGGACTTTCACAAGTTTTCCCCGGATGAGAGCCATAGGTGGCTTGGGACAGATGGTCCCGTACCCAAAGGCGAAATGAGCCTGGCGGAACTATTTGCCCTACGTAACGGTCGCCATGCAAGGGTTGCAGACGGGAAGTTGGTCGGGCAGTACCTGTAAGTGACCGAACTGTCGCTTCTGTAGTTCTGGCATTCGGCTTATTCGGAGTCTCGGACCAGCGACGATGCGGCATGCCTGCGAATAATTGTGACTGCTCGATGAGGAAGGAGGGCAAGATAGCCAGGCCGAGTGTGCCCGACGGCCTTTCAGCTTGTTTCGGTCGTGCCCTTTCGTTTATGTCGGGCGGCCCAGGCAAAACATGCCAAGCCCACCACGACCACCACTGCTCCAATAATCGCCCACTTGCCCTGGCCGCTCATTCCCGAACCCTGAATGACCTTGGTTCCTTGGAGTATCCATACCGTGCCGACCGCACAGAGCACAATCCCGATTACCGCTCGCACCCACATGGTTGGCTCCATTCTCGGCACAAGGACCGCAATGACTTCGTCGCTTCGCCAGCCGATGGTAGTTCCTGGAGGGTCAACCATCTCTTGACGCAGAGCGGTTACGTTTCCTTGCCACCTTGACGGGTACCCCTCCCTGTCGCCACAGTGGTGCTGGAAGCCGGTACAGCCCCTCGGGGGAGCAATAGTCATAGAGGAGATTACGAGGACCCATCAAACGCACGAAAGCCATGAGGAACATGTCCACGGTCCAGCTTGCGGTCACGAGTCCGTACAGCACGGTGACCATGTCGATTACCTTCACGATGGACATCGCCACCGGGAGCACGATGGACATTGGGATGAATGCGAAGTGGAGGAGAAATGAGGGTGACGAATTGCCGACTTCCTCTACGCCGGGATGAAGCAGGATTGCAACGTGATCCTAAGGGGATTGCCAGGCTCCTTGATGTTGAGCTCCAGGGTGACCTGTCATCTTTGAAGCATGAAAAGCACCACTTTAGAATCGTGTCACAGTACCTGGATCTTTGATACTCATCGCATGCGCTTCAGACGCATCCTCAATGACATCGAGGTTAAGCATCGATCAGTCTCCACGGCATGGCGCCCTTACTTCGAACTTCAGGCTGAACCAACGGCTGAGACTTTTACGGTCATTCTCAACGCAGATCGAAGCCGCCTGATCCGAACCTGGAGGCACACAGCGGATTGCGTCCAATGCGGAGACCACCGAACGGGCGAACTGTCGTCGGAGGACATCCGTAACGCTGTCAGCGCCTGAGCGCTGGGGTGGGAAACCTCTATGGGATTCGTCGGCCGAGACCTGGAACAGGTCTAACCCAAGACCAGTTTCTATACCCTCCGATCCCAGCCCTGCCCGTGCCGATCCAGCCACGGCTCGGCGACTGAGGATAGGCCTGTATCGTCTCTGACGTGGCTGAAATCGGAGTACTACTCGACTTTGTCGGCCAAGAATGCTGTGGTCCGGTACGGCGAGTCGGCGATACGTTTTCAAGTTCAATTCACAACTATCGAGGAGCGGTTTACGAGGAGCGTCACGCAGACGCAGTGAGCATTCGTTGCTACCCAATGGAGGGTCGCATCACCGGGATTGCCTGGCGTCAGTTACTCAGCAACGAGGCATCAAACTCCGGTGAACGGTATGGACCTGCCATCCCCATCGAGTCAACCGACGACCTTCCCGAAGACGTCGATTGGATACTCGAATTTCACGGTTGAAACGTCCGACCCGATCCCGGAACCCCGAACGGACTTTCTGTAGTTCCAATCCGGAATCGTGGCGGCACCTGGCTCACTCGTGCCGAAGTGTCGCACCGTCCCGGCAGCGTACGGGGGCAGGTCCCAGCCCGCCAGATTTAGGATCGACCCATGCGGTTAGCGGGATCAGAATCATGGCGTGTGGGTGTGGGAGGAGGTCAAACTGCGCACGCACTTCTCTACGTGCGGGATGCCTGCCAACTCGCTCCATCAGGTCCTGAGGTGCCTCCCAATCAGATCCCCTTTTCGAGGTAAGCCTTCCGTGCCGTGAACTCCTCATCGCCGATCAATCCTTTGTCATGGCGTTCGATGAGACGGGCCAACCAGCCGCCGCTGCCCGTGAACTTGCCGATTGCTTGGCCTCTGAGGCTTTTAGTGTCGCATCCTTCATCTTTTGTCGCAATGCCTTGAACATGCCCACCTACCGCCCTCAACTCGACACCACAGGGCTAGGTATCTGCGGCAACTCACTGAGCGCTTTCTTCATTGGCACCTTGGCGAAGTACCCGTGGCCGAAGGCGATGTTTTGTAGGACATACCAGAACTGCCCAGCGTCGGTCATCCTTGTGAGGCTTACGTCGCTTAAGGCCTTCTTCATCGGCACTTTGGCGAAGTACCCAGAACCGAAAAGGATGCATTGCACGACATACCAGAACTGCTCCGCTCCCGTCCTCTCAGTGAGGCCCGACTCATTGAGAGCCTTCTTAACCGGGATCTTGGCGAAGTAGCCCGCACCGAACATGATGCACAGAACTATGTACCAGACTCCCTCGGCTCCGGTCATCTCCGTGAGGCCAGCGTCCTTGAGCGCCTTCTTCATCGGCACTTTGGCGAGGTAGCCGGTACCGAAGGCGATGCATTCCATCACGTACCAAAACTGCTCCGCTCCGGTGAGACGCAACCTGACTACCGCCGAGGTCACTGTCCCTCTCACGCCATGTCTAGGTACTTGCGGCGGAGGTGCCTCAATCGGTGCCTGGGGTGGGAGTGGCTGTGCCTCAATCGCCGTCCCTTGTGTGTCAGGGCTAGGTGCGCCCGATGAGTGAGGTTGGGTCTCAACGGGTCTGCGGTGGTCGGTCCAGGCGGTGCCGTCCCAGTAGCGATTCTGCGTCGGGTCCTCGGGATCCGGATACCAATCCGGTGGTGTAGTTGTCATGGGACCTACTTTCATTGCACCGGGCGCTAGCGCTGCTTGCTCAACGGCAGCGCCGGTTGCATTTAGCGTGCCCTCCGCTGCCCATGGGAAATAGGGCCATTGGTCCTGACGGCTCAACGCCAGTAGCAACGCAGCGCAAGAGTGCGTGGGTAGTGCGATTACGTCAGCCAATAACGTTCGTATTTGACCCAGCCTGCCCTCAGCGATAGTCAACGGGCGTGACTTCCGAGACGAGAAGAAGAGACCTCCGTGCCTCGGCGTCCGGCCGCTTGAAAAGAGAAGGTAGGGACTTTCGGCCCTGCTCAATGTGCTTCCCTCGGAAGAATATGAGAGGTAAAGGGTCCGTCAGGATCCAGAAGGAGGTTGCTTATGCGATGTAGCAGAGGTGGCTCATCCTGAGAGTGGATGGCAGAGGATTGATCGGGAGCGATCTCGATAGGCCCCATGAGAAAAACGAGCAAGCAGCTCGGAGTTTGAGCGTTGCTACGTACGGACAAGTACGTTCCGCCCGGGTTGCCATTTCCTCGGAGGTTATCCACTCTGGGAGTACAAGTGAATGCAAAGCGCCCGACCCTACTTGGGGCCGGGCGCTTTCGGGTCAGGCCGGCACTAGCTAAATAGTTGTTGCATGGTTGGATCAGCAGCGGTTCCATATCCGAGAAGTACCGAAGCAACAGTTCGTGAAGGTGCTCGAATTCGACCTCTGACCGTAGGATTCGGCGGTGTGACAAGGAGGAAGGGATAGTACGGGCAGGATGTAGCCGATCCAATCGGATTGTCCGTTCCCTCAACCGTCGCTGAGGCTGTCTGCCCTGGAGCGAGCATGACAGTCGGAGGAGTAGTTGCGCCGCCCGTTAGGTCATTTGTTGGCGAACCGTGGTTTGATTTGATCGTGGAGTTCGCCCATAGCCTGCAGGTAGGCCAGCACTGCGATTACCCGACGGTCAAAGCGCTTCGAATCGGCGCTGTTGAGCTTGCGGAAGATGCTTGTGACATGTCTCTCGACGGCCTTCTTCGACACGGCTAGGTGCCGAGCGATCTCGATGTTGGTGTAGCCGCATGCAATCTCTTCGAGTACGCCGAGTTCGCGCATCGAGAGAACGTCGAGTGCGCCGGGTGACTGGCGTCGAACCAGTGCGTTCACGACCGACGGATCAAGTACGGTGTCACCGCCGTGGGCGCCGTGGATTGCGCTGATCAGAGTTTCGAGATCCCCAACGTGATCGTCGAGCAGATAGCCCACATGGGCTGCTCCATTTCGCAAGAGTTCGAGTGCATACCCATCGCCAGCTTCAGCGAGGACCACGACGCCGAGACTCGGATTCTCGGTTCGTAGCCGCTGGGCGGAGTTAAAGGCCGCCTCGGCGTTGACCCGAGGGGTGCGGATCCCGACAACAAGCACATCGGGTCGGTACTGACGAACTGCGTCGAGAGTTTCGGGATGGCTGTCGACCCGAGCGACTATCTCTATGCTCCGAACTCCGCTGAGCAAGCAATTCAAGCCCTCTCGGGTCAAGAAATTATCGCTGGCGATCACGAGGCGCAGCACGACGGGGGTTTCGGACATAAAGGACGCTCCCAGGGTAAGTCGATAGGACAGTCTTTGCGCTGCTGACAAGCGATATTGCACTACATCTAGCCGAACTGCGCTCGGGTCCGCCATTCTGACGGCCCCGCAACAAGACCGTCACCCGGGATGACCAATGCTGGAGTAGACCCTACAATTCTGAGGGTGCGCCCCATTTCTGCGGGATCACTACGAAAATATGCTCGATCGCCATAACAGCCGTATTCCATGACCCAATCGAGAAATCCATGCGCCTTGTGAGCGACGACAAAATGGACCCCCTGTTGGAGATCTCGATTGACCACGGCCGTTCTCCAGTTGCCGTTCGACTGGACGGGGTGCTGGATGGGACCACGAGATCTGCATTCCTCTCAGTGTTGGGAGACCTGATGCTCGACGAGGGTGTTCAGACCGTCGTGATCAACGCAGGAGCGGTGGAAATCGTCGACGCATCAGGTGCGGAGGCGCTGGCACTTTGTCATGGGCGGTTTCGAGAAGCGGGTCGCACCCTGATCTGGGACGGCGTCGATTTCGCCCCACGGTCGAGTAACTCATCCGGGTGCAGATCATTTCCGTCTCGACGGTCATCAACGTCTGCGAGATGATCTAATGCCTTATCGCTCGATTGAAGACCCTTCCAGTCTCCGCAGGATTCTCGACGCTGTACTGCTCATCGAGAAGGATCTTGAGTTGCCTGCACTCCTTCGCCACGTGATTGAAGAAGCATGCTCTATGACCGGCGCTCGATACGGTGCCCTCGGTGTCCTCAACGATGAGCGCTCCGCCCTGGCCGAGTTCATCACCGTCGGGCTGGAAGCCGACGAAGAAGCACGGATCGGACCACGCCCGACCGGACAAGGGGTGCTGGGATTGCTCGTCGCCGATCCTCAACCTCTCCGATTGGCACGCCTCGGGGACCATCCCGATAGCTATGGCTTCCCACCCAACCATCCTCCGATGACCTCGTTCCTCGGCGTGCCCGTCAAGGTGGGTCAAGAGGTCTATGGGAACCTCTACCTCACCGACAAGATCGGGTGGTCCGAGTTCACCCAGGACGACGTCGCCCTAGTCGAAGCCTTGGCCTTGGCCGCTGGTGTCGCCATCGAGAACGCCCGACTGCACCAGCAGGTGCGGGTGGCTGCCGTCTACGACGATCGAGATCGGCTGGCTCGTGATCTGCACGATCATGTGATCCAACGTCTCTTCGGCGTGGGCCTCAACCTCCAGGGTTTGGCTACGAGAGCCTCAACCGAAATCTCCGACGGACTACAAAAGCAAGTGAACGAGGTCGACGAGATCATCGGAGAGATTCGCAGCACGATCTACTCCCTCGGTATGGGTGGGTCGACTCGGGGTGTTCGTGACGAAGTCATCGTTCTCGTTCAGGAACTACGTGGCATGGTGGGCTTCGAGCTGCACGTCTCATTCGACGGGGCAGTGGACACCGCCGTTTCGGCGCAGGTGGCCGAGCATCTGATGGCGGTGATCCGTGAAGCCGTGACCAACATCGAACGACACGCCAATGCCACGGAGGCGACCATCGTGCTGAGCGTCAACGACGGCTACTGCCAACTGCAGGTCACCGACGATGGCCGAGGGATCGAGAGCAAGGGCAAGGGGGGCTTGGGACTGACCAATCTCCGCCGCAGAGCCGAAAAGCTGAACGGCAACTTCGAGATGTCGAGCCTTACGGGCGGGGGAACCCACCTGATCTGGCGGGTCCCGTATTCGGAGTAGCGACAAAGCGGCGCCCAGTTGCCTCGGCATAAGGGGTTCAATCCAAAGCAGGCCCTCCTCCCAAGTCAGCCCGTTCGGCAGGACCATTGGCCCTACCGGGAAGGGATCTCGTCGGTAATGGTCAACCCGAGGACTAATGACGAACGATCTCACCGAGTGCATTCGAAAAGAACTCACCACATCGCTGGGTGGTGCTTACTCTTTGCTATCCGTTCACCTCAGCGAAGGTTGGGGAGACATCCTCTATGTGACGATTCGGATTAGTGGCCCTCGCCTCGACGGCCGAGATGGACTGGACGCCGGAATGAAGTCCGCTGTGGATGGCGCACTTGGAGACATGCGACATCTCGTCAAAATCGAATGGGCGCAATAGGAGTCGGAAACCCGGCTTGAATCGACAGAATCTGGGAAATCTAAACCAGCTACACGCAGGCCGCCGAAGGATGGACTTCATGCGCCTTGAGTGAGAAATTGCTTGGGTTGATTATGCCGCCTGAAGGTCGGCGTTGTGGTGGGCAGCTTCGTACTGGGCGGAGCTGAGGTAGCCGAGCGTCGAGAGCAATCGGCGGGTGTTGCTCGTCGGATGTCTCACTGCTCCGGGAACCATACTGAACTACTACGGTCGCCCAAGGGGGCGAGAAGGAAGGAAGGCAGGTGGAGCCGTGGACACTCAGGAGTTGCTGAGCGGGGTGGCTGAGAACCTATCGGTGCGACGCTCCTTCGGAGCAGCCTATGAGAAGGAAGGGCTTCTCATCATTCCGGTAGCGTTCGTTGCCGGAGGAGGTGGAGGCGGTGAAGGGCCGACTGCGCCATCGGCTTCACAGCCCACCGCTGCCGTCGAGACGGCTGAGTCAGTGGAGGGAGCCCCACTTGATAACCGCCCGCCGACCGGCACGGGTGGGGGATTCGGCGGCCTGATCCTGCCCATCGGGGTCTACGTCGTGAAGGGTGACCAGGTCCGGTGGGTCCCGGCGGTCGACGTGACCCGGATTATCCTGGCGAGTATCCGTGGAGTTCGAGTATTCGTTCACTTTTTGAATACCGGTCGACGACGCAGCCGCTCTGGCTGAGACTCTGGAGACAACGGCATTTTGACCAGCGTTACCTCAGATTCCATTCGACGGGTGCTATTGGAAGAGGGTGCGTTCAAGGGCACTGCGACCGCAGATGCGGATCTGTTTGCCATGTACTGGATGGCACGGCAGGGCCCGTGTACCAACAGCGTTTCGCATCGATCCAATCGCCGTGAAAGTGACCCGAAGAATCTGTACGTGGGCAGGGTTAGTAACCAGTGATCGCCAGTCGAAAATGGTCGTATTTGACCCGTTCTGGATCTCGGCCGAAGAGTCCACGGTGTCGATTGGCGTACCGGGCACTCCCATCACCGTCGGGTTTGCGTCTTCCTCGAACATGGAAAGATATGTCCGATGGCAGTACGACTCAACCGAGCGGCTCGGTGACTGGAGACAAGGTAGTGACTGTACCCAACGACCAGACGACGAGCTTTACCTACACCAACTACATCCAGGCCACGCCCGAGCGGGTCTGGCAGGGCCTCACCGACCCTGCCCTCATGAAACGCTATTGGCGGCACCAAAGAGCTGGTGAGAAGACCTTCCGCTCGGATTGGAAGAAGGGCTCCACCTACGACATGGAGCACCAAGAGGTCGGCCTGGTCGTGAGCGACCCCGAACAGGTCATCCTCGAGTCCGATCCCTACTCCCGGCTGGCCTACACCTGGCACACGATGACACCCGAGTGGGCCGCCGAGGTCGGCATGGACGAAGCGACCGCTGAGATCTGGCGGGCTGAACCCCGCTCCAAGGTCACCTTCGACATTGAGGACGTCGGCCACGGCGTCGTAAAGCTCACGGTCGTCCACAACGGGTTCGAGCCCGGTAGCGCCGTGCTCCAAGGTATCTCTGAGGGCTGGCCTGCCGTTCTTTCCAGTCTCAAGACCCTCCTTGAGACTGGTTCGTCACTGCGGACCTCGTAGGTTTATTGCCAGCCCTGCCGGACTAAGCGATGCCCGCTTCAACCTTCGTCTGGTTGGACCTACCAAGTGGGCCCGAACCCGTACTCGCTCAAATCTGCCGATTTACCTCCTTCCGCCCAGGACGGCAGATCACATTTGTCGAGACAGGAGTGATGCAAAGTCAGTCAGGACTGTGGTCGCCTCGGTCGGAACCTCGATGGTTAGCCAGGATGATTCCGCCTCGATCTCTATCGAGAACTCGAAGAATTGACAGCAAACCTTCTCCCGCCGTGCGAGATCGACGGCTCCCGCCAACGCCTTCTCCGAGTCGTTGAGCCGGAGGCGGAGTCGCTGGTCATTTTCTCGTTCTATAGCTCCCGTTGAGCTGGCGAGAAAGTCCCGCCATTCATTGACTCGTTCTGTGGCGGCTTGAGACGTGAGTGTGCAGAGGATCGGTATTCGCACATGCGCAGTTTGCCATTCCGGCAATGGGCTTCAGTCGCACTGGGGCCTCCTTCAAGATGGAGAGTTGTACGTCCAAGGGCGGAGGTGAGGTGTGTCGAGCCGATGGACGAGAACCATAGACCATGCAATACTTAGCTAGTGCATGTAAATCAGTCGCCATCGGGCGTTGCGCACGACTCGGTGGTAGATGCCGTGCTCAGCGCCAGCCGGGTACTGGTGGCTATCGCCGCACGGTCGCTGGCTGACACAGGCGAAGAGGTCACCCTCACCCAGTACCGATCGTTGGTAGTGCTTGCCTCTCGGGGGCCGCAAAGCATGGCGGCCTTGGCCGAGGCGGTCGGCGTCGCCGCACCAACCGCATCTCGCCTGTGCGAACGGTTGGTCAAGAAGGGATTGGTGCGACGGCGGACCGATCGCAACGATCGGCGCCAAGTTCGCATTGGGTTGACCGAAGCTGGACGGCACCTCGTCGACACCGTCTCGGCCCGCCGTCGCCAGGAGATCACCGATCTCTTGGCGTCGATCCCGCCCAAGACGCAACGCTCGGTTGCTTCTGCCTTGGCGCAGCTGGCCAAATCCGCAGGTGAAGTGCCCGAGCAGGACTGGAGCACGGGATGGGACCTTTAGGCGAAGAGTCGAGCCCACATCCACTCGACGCCGAGAGGGCTCGGGCCTTTTCGGCCCGAGCGGCCCGCTGGGTGTCGTCCGCCTCATATCTAAAGAAGTGGACCGTGCTCGGCGTGGTCATTGGGGCTGTAGCGGGACTTGGCGCCATCGTGTTCTACGAAGCCTTGGTTGCCTGTACCCACCTCTTCTTGGGTGTGCTCGCTGGCTACCAGGTGCCGACGCCAGTCGGCGAGGGCGGTCAGATGGCATCTGCCTCAGCGGCTCGTCCGTGGGCACTCCCCCTCGTTGCGGGCTGCGGAGCACTGCTCGGGGCGATACTTGTCTACCGCTTCGCCCCCGAAGCCAAAGGCCACGGCACCGATGCGGCGATCTCGGCGGTGCATCACAACCCCCGTGGCGTCCGGTTCCGGGCGGTAATCGTGAAAATCGTGGCCTCGGCCCTCACGATTGGCTCCGGAGGCTCAGGTGGGAGGGAGGGACCGACCGGGCAGATCAGTGCCGGCTTCGGCTCCTTGCTCGCCAGGGTGCTCGAACTCGAACCCGCCGACGGGCGTATAGCGGTGGCGACGGGTGTCGGGTCAGGCATCGGCGCCATCTTCGGAGCGCCCTTGGGTGGTGCGGTGCTGGCTAGCGAGATCCTCTACCGAGACGATTTCGAACCGGCGGCACTCTTGCCCTGTTTCATCGCATCGGCCGTCAGCTACGTCGTATTCAGCTTGGTCGAGGGGTTCTCCCCGCTGTTCGGGTACGTGGCGACCTACCACTTCACCGACCCGGTGCAGTTAATCTGGTTCGCACTCATCGGCCTACTGGCTGGTCTGATCGGCCTTCTCTACGCCAAAGGCTTCTATGGGCTGGCCGACCTCTTTGACCGATCGCCCTGGCCCCGTTGGGTCAACCCGGCCCTTGGGGGACTCGTCGTTGGTGCCATCGGTATCGCCATCCCCGAGGTGCTGGGCACCGGCTACGGCTGGATACAAACCAGCCTCGGTCAAGGACTGCTCTCGATTCCACTGTGGATCGTCTTGATCGTGCCGTTCGCCCGGATTCTGGCCACCGGGCTCTCTATTGGTTCGGGAGGGTCGGGAGGGATCTTCGGTCCGGGCATGGTGATCGGAGCATTTCTGGGGGCGTCGGTGTGGCGACTCTTTGAGCCAGCGTTCCCCTCCATGGGCCACGATCCTGCTCCCTATGTGATCGTCGGCATGATGAGCTGTTTCGGGGGCATTTCACGAGCACCCCTTGCTGTCATGCTCATGGTGGCCGAGATGACCGGAAGCCTCTCCATCCTCACCCCGGCCATGGTGGCAGTCGGCATCTCGTGGCTCATCGTGCGTCGCAACGACGACACCATCTATCGCAGCCAGCTCAAGAATCGGGCCGATGCACCTATCCAGCGTCTTCTCGCCGGACTGCCACTTCTCGCCTCCTTACCGACCACTAGGGCAATGGTGAAGCCAAGGTTGGTCTTAACTGCTATGGAAAGCGTTGACACCGCAAAGCAGACGTTGGAAGATCTCGGTCTCAATAGCGCTCCGGTCGTTGACGGTGCCGGTCGCTTCATGGGGACCACGGACTTGGGGACGCTTGGTGAATCGAGTGACCAATATCAAATGGTCAGCGACTTCATAGACCCCGGAGCACCCGCCATCTCTGCGTCGAGCAAGCTCGATGTGGCCTTTGAGAGCTTGACCGAAGCGCCATTGTCTTGGGTGCCGGTGCTCGACGACGACCGGCGAATCGTCGGCACGTTGTCGGTTTCAGATGTCGTGCACGCTTACCGCCAAGAACTGGTGACGAGTGCGGAGAAGGCAAGCGAACTTGACGCAATGTCTGGGGCGCCGCAGTTAACGATCAGTGCAGATTCACCTATCACCGGCTTGACTCTTCGCTCGGCGGGACTGCCCAAGGGTCTCCTGATCACTTCGGTTACACGAGGGAACCACGTATTCGTGCCCAATGGAGACACTGTGTTCGACGTGGGAGATCGCCTCTCGGTACTCGGCCACACGGATGACCTGGGAGATCTTGGGCACGTCGTTCCACTTGGAACTCAGTCATCGCAACCCACCAAACACTGGCCAGTTCGACCCCCGGAATAGTCTCCTGAGATCGCCCAGAAGCCAAAAACGGCCGGTTGTGACACGCCATCAACGTTGCGATCCGCCATGCCCAGCCAGGAGTGTCATAACCCATGGTAAATAACAACGTGTCATATTGTGCAGCGTCGACATTTATGACACCATCTCGGGATGGGAGATCTGCTGGGATACGCCAGGGTGTCAACGAGCGAACAAGATGCATCGCTACAACTTGATGCCCTGAAGGACGCCGGGTGTTTGAAGGTGTTCACCGACAAGGCGTCAGGGACCCTCGACCGTCGCCCACAGCTCGGCAGACTCCTGGATCAGCTTCGTCCCGGAGACACCGTCGTGGTGTGGCGGCTCGACCGACTGGGCAGATCGCTGAAGCACCTAATCCAGCTCATCGAGGATCTCGCCGACAAGGGCGTCGGGTTCAAATCCTTAACCGAAGGCATGGACACCACCACCTCAGGCGGCAGGCTCATCTTCTCGATCTTCGGAGCCTTGGCCGAGTTTGAACGTGCACTGATCCGTGAGCGCACCATGGCGGGTCTGGCTGCAGCTCGTGCCCGTGGACGGGTTGGGGGCAGGCCCCCCGTCATGACAGCTGACAAGATCAAGGTTGCCCGGCAGTTGTACGAGGCCAAGGATCTGACCGTCGAAGAGATCGCCAAGACCATCGGCGTGAGCCGTAAGACCGTCTACCGGCACCTCGAATCTGCCAGTGGAGGGAATCAGCCCTGAGCTTCACGAGGTTGATAACCGCTCTTCAGCCACGGCATTGGCGAACCGGAGAAGCTCGCTCACGAGGAACGAGATCTCCTCTGTTTCTCGAACGAACTCGCTACCCTATCAGAGATGGGAATCCGATGGATCTCACCTTTTCTCCATCTAACAAAGCTTGCGCTCCAAGTTCCGTCGGTTTCGAGAACAGGTTCTAGATGAGCATGAGCACACCGATTTCGGAAGTCGACTGCTTCGCTCAGCCGCACCTTCAGATCGTTCCATTGGCCGCTTGAATCGAAATGTTCAATGAAGTCGCACATCATCTCGACTTTTCCACGAAGCGTCACCCGAGTTAAGACAGCGCCATAGGTCAGCATGCGCAGTTCCTCCGGTATGGCGAGATATTCATAATAGGCGAGCGTCGAGGAGTCCTTCAAATGTCACCGATTTGATCCAGGTAGGTGCCCCGAAGCCAGCGCAGTCTGGTAATCGCCTCTGGCCACCCTTCGGGTGTGAGCGATGTCATCTTCATAGGTTAGAGCCCCTCACTGCCGCCCCTAGCGAAACCTCAGCGTGTTCCCGTGCGAACTACGGCAGCATGCCAACTGAAAGTCCTTGCCGCTGCGCTTCCCTGCCTGAACGATGGCCAAAATGCGGATTGAACACACAAGCAATCTGCTCTTCCGGTTCTGACGGGCGATCCGTGATGCTGCGATTCGGCATCTCCGCTTTCGCACCCGATTGGAGTTTGTTGATTGGTCGTCCTCACATCAGGTGGCTCTCCGGACTCATACGGCCAACCTGGTCCGTGGCCTCAGAACTATTCCTTCCCAAAAGGGCGCACACCCGGGATTTCCCCACCCAATATTTCCTAGAGGCGCAGGGCGGCTTCTGAGGGCGACTCCTGACCTTCTGGCAGAGTCGAAACCTAGTGCCCGCCTACCCGCCTAGAATCATTCGCCATGACTGATCCATCTGCCCTACCCAAACTTGCCAAGTTGCGTGCGGAGATCATCGAGACACTGTTCCTTCGAACAGAACAGCGGGATCAGGGTGTGGCGCAGAACCTCGCCGTTATGAGTGAGCTTGCGGCCTTCCTGGCAGAGGTCGCTCAACTCTTGTCCGAAGAGATGAAACTCCTAGCTCAGACCCTCAGCGAGGACCCTGTTCACGCCAACCAAGAACTCCCACCTTTGGCGAACGGCGCTGACGACGTTTAGGCACTCTCCGTTCCAGCAGGTTGCTCCGTCATTCCCGACGTGGCGGGTGGTGGCCTCGTGTCGGTCAACTAACTACCCGCTTGCTGTGTTCGTGCGTCGCCGAGAGTATTGACCGACGTCACTGAAGTTAGAGGGACGTAGATAGCCTCTCTGTTTATGTGAGAAGTTGACGAACCGGTCTGGAACCCGATGCCGGGAACAGGGTGCTCCTGATCAAGGTCGAACGGGATTATCTGGAGACTGCCCGGACTGACTGAATGCCACACCTCGCCAATCAGAATCTCGGTGATTTTGTCGATCTCGATGCTTGCAATGTCCTCGTTCACTTTGGTGTGCCTCCTTGTGTGATCCAGGATATGCACCAGACCCTCGCTGCTCTGTGGCCCCGGTCAAGTGTGGATTTCCCTAGAAGGGGGGTGGGGAAGCCATTGAATATGGCAGAATGGTGTGCCGTTGAGTGCAGGATGTGCCATCAGGATAATCCCCCTGGTGTCGGCCCAACCGAGGTGCGGGCTGATGGCCCCGATGGTTCTCCAGGCTGCTGGAGAAGCTCAATCACCCTGCCATCGTCGAGGCTAAGCCGGACAGTGAGGGGGTCCTTCCTTGGAACGGTTGCTTTTTCGATTCGATGCCCAATGACACTCTCGACTTCGAAATCCAAATGTGGGGTTCGCAGAGCATCAAGACGCACAAGGGCATACCGCAACTGGCTCCGGCCAAGCGATGTCAACGATGCAACCCTCACGACGTCAAAACGGTCCAGCGTGCATCTGTAGGTCAGATCTACTACGCATTCAGGAATGTTGCCGTCCACGGAACGGGGTACAGGCAAGTAGCCGACAATGTGACCACCGAGCAGGTTGCCTCGATCAACGCTTGCGAGGTCGTCGGGTTCGATGAGCGGACTCGCTACGACTGTTCGATCGAGCGTTGCATCGGCGTCTGCAGCAGCCTCTGCTTCCGCCTCAGAATGTCCCTGCGCAAGGAGTTCTGAACGATGCCTGTTCCATTCCTTCTCAAGCTGACAGTCGTGCGAGGTCACCATCACAAGAGCGAATCCTGAAAAGAGCCGAAGAGCGTTATGGTTCGGCTTTGCCCCTTCAACAAGGATCTGATGAGCGTCCAGCTGTTCCCATTGTGAGGGGCTGAAGTTATCATCGGCGGTGATGCGACTGACCCCGGACAAAAGGATGTCACCTTGCTGGAGTCCACCTGCCTCCGGGGCATAGAAGGAGTCTGCAGCAATCACCGGTAGCGACCTCGTCGTGGCCCCTGAGTGTCGTCTTGGAAGAGCAAATCGGCTTGTTGAAGGTCCTGCTCATACTCGGCGGAGTCTCGAATCGTGCGTGCACGTGGAGGAACTCTCAACCTACCTTCCAAAAAGGCAGCAAGTGCAGCTGAGTAAAGCGGTTCCCTGTTGCGCTCAGGCTGACGGTTCGCAATGTGCACAATGGTGTGGCCAGGTTCCAATGTCTGCCAGTTGCGTACTCGATCAAACGATCCGTGAGCAATGAGATCGAGGATGTCCCCTCCCCGTCGCAGTGCAAGGAGCACCTCTGTCACTTGGCCTGGACGCAGTGCGTCTATTTCACGGACCGTTGCTGAGAGGTACCGGAGCCGTTCTAGTCGCTCGGGAGCGGGCACCGATGTGCCGTTAACCCACGAGCTAAGAGACCGACGATCTACGCCCAGTGCACGAGCGATCTGCTGCCGAGTTAGTCGGGTCCGTCGGACTATTTCGTCTCGGAGTCGTTGGACCTCCTCCCGCACCGGTCTTGGCTGAGAGGAGTACGTGATTCCGCTCTCCGTCGAAGTGAGGTAGGTCTCCCAAATTTGACGTGCAAGATTGGCCGCTGCGCCAGTTATTGCTTCAATGCCAACGATCAATTCATCTACGTCACTCATTCGAAAGGGCATGCCCAAGCGAGTCGTGGTAGAGGACTTCAGATCCACGAGCCCGTCTGCGAAGGAGATGATCGACCACGGACCGACGACCTCAGAGTCATGCCTTGAGTTTGCGATTCGTCCGTGAACTTGTGGGCTCATTTCTTAGCTCCGAACGCAGTCAGAAAGTCGTCAGTGACAGCCCAGCGGAAAAAGGTGTAGATGCGATCACAGAAGGTAGTGACCCGGTCACTAATTTCTGCGAGATCGAAGTTCTGGGGCTCTGCGGTGTAGTGATCGAGATCGAAAAGCCATGATGGCTCGCTTGCAGGCTCGATTCCCGGGTCATAAGTCGCTCCAGCTGGAAGTGAGCCCCAGCGACCACGCAGCTGCGAGGCATCGTCCAACTTGAACAGCGTGTCAGATAGGGAATGAATTATGGTCGCACTTCCCTGCTCGGTCGTGTTGCCCGCAAGACCGAGGACCTCTGGACGGACGAGCTTGTCGAGGTGAAGAAGATGGGCTCCCACGACACGGTCAACGTATCGAACGCCAATGCGATCGCAGACCTGCGGGCCGAGCCATGCATCCAATGCGTGGAGGAGGACGGCGAGTCGGGAGAGCAGATCGCTGCGGCGGGTGTACCGCTTGGCTGACAACGAGATGAACGATGTCGCCAGGGTCACCTGCCATGCGTCAGGGTCCTGCGATTCGAAACGCCAGACGGTCCCAGCGTCCTGAGGCATGGCACCGCTTGGGCCGATCATCACGCCCAACTGACGCTCGGCACGAAGAATCGGGTAGTCCTGGCGAATCGCTTCCTGGAATGACGCCACGAAGCTCTTGTCAGCTTCGATCCTCATCACAGCCGGGAACCGGACCTGTGCGATCACGTTGACAAGGGGAGACGCTGTCAGCGCCACTTCTTCCACGGACGGGCCGAATGGTGTCAAGGTTATCACCTTCCCAGTATACTTCCCAGATCATCCGTTGGGAATCGAGAGAGGTGGAGTAATATGGCCGAAACCGCCAAGGGCAAGAAAGTCGTCTACGTCCACCCTTACACGAGGGACAACGGGACGAGGGTGCCAGCACACGAGCGCTCCACCCCGACCACGTCGAGCGGTAAGAGACGATCGTCTCGTCCGACACAGCGCCGGACAACGAGAGGAACGTCCAGGTAGACGCCAGGATCACTCGTGGCGTAAGAATGCCGAGCGGTTCCTTCGCTACCGTGATCGGTGACCGGATGGAAGCCGCCGGGTGGACCAAGAGTCAGCACGGGCATGACCTCTGTCCCGACTGCTCGGCACGACCCAAGTCGCCCAGGTAGGGCAGCCCGAAGCGACCCACCCGTTCCCGACTTAGACGGAGGGACCCCTCTGTTCTTGGAGGAGAGTGAGCACGGTCGGATGGCGCCTCTGACGCTCATCAGAGAGAATCCTCAATGACCGATTGATGTTGCGCCGACCTTCGGGGTCAAGTGTCTGGTCGAGCAGTGATTGCTTCACCCCGTACCGCTCTACGAGGTCTCGGTCTTTGAGTTCGATGACGGCTCTTGAACACTCGTGAGCGAGCAGGTCGGGATCAGAGACGGGAGTGCTCCAGTCGTCGTAGGTGGTGGGGGCGATATACCCACGGTCCCGGCACTCGGGGTGGATCTTCCCGTCCTCGTCGACCCTGATGGCTCCCAGCAGTCGCAGCGGCATGTACTAAGACTAGACCGAACAGACGTTCGCTTCAAGGGCGTGCGTTCGCTATTTACGTCGCCGTCGTCCCTGGCGGTCCCGCTCTGGCCACCGGACCTCGAAGAACATCCTGAAGAACTTCCAAGTGATCGACTGTCGGATTGATCCATGCGCCCGTGCTCTTCAATCACGTCCAGATGAAGAGAGGCCACTTTCCCCAGTCGTAAAACACGGTCGAAGTCCGGGTGACGGGAGCTGGGTCGTCAGCGAGAAGTAGACGCAGGTTCCTGCAACCTTGAGCCAGTTGTCGGAAAGCACTCTTGTCGAGATTCTGTCGAGATCGTGCAGCCGTCACCCCCTGTTTCTGGGTGTGTCTCCGTGCACGTCTTCCCAGGTCAGACGACATTCACCCTGCTGAGGATCCTGTGGATAACCCCACTTTGGGCGTTCGGGACGCAGAGGTCCCCGGTTCAAATCCGGGCAGCCCGACCAAATGCGGTTGACCCTGTTCGGGGAGTCACCGCCGGCGGATCCGCCCCGCCATGACCGGAAATTGGCGGCGAATTCTGGCGCGAACTTTGGTTTGGTTGACCGGACCAGCTCTCGCTCCGGCATCCCCTGGCGGGGCACCGCCGCCACCTTCGTCGACTCGTGTCGTGCGGAGATGCTCCTGGCATCGGTCCTCAAGATCCCACGTAAGCTCTCGGCATGGCCCAACCTGCGACGCCGATGGAGATAGACCGCGGAGCTGCCGCGATCGACGCGCCGCTCCGAAAGAAGGCAAACGCTTCCGGGGCGCTCACGCAGTGGTGGGATCTCCCCCGACACGAACCGCTCGGCGATCGGACGCGCAACGAGGCACGGCTCGCGGACGACCACGACCTTGTCGAGAAGCTGGTGACGGGCTAGTACGCGACCTGTGACGAGGCCGAAGAGCACCTTCGCAATGAGCCCGAGATCATGGCCGTGCTCCGGGAAGAGATCACAGCCCCCCGAAACGACACAGCGGTGCTCCCGAGCAAGACCGATGCCCTAAATGAGTGGTCGGGAACCGAGGACCTGCCACGGCAGCGAGCCGCGCTGTCGAGAGGTTGTCTTCTCGAACTCGACGCCAAGCCATGGTGGCGGCCCCATGCCGTGTGACGGCGAGGGCGCATGCGGCCGAGGATGCGCCGGCAAGCGGGCCATCGCCGGTTGGTCCGATCCTGGGCGGCGCCGTGTCCTGCTCGGCTGGTCGGCACTGATCGCCACCCTCATTGTGTACTTCTTCCTGGCTGGTGTGCCTTGGTCCCTCAACTGGGTCTTCCTCTACGTTGCCGCCGGCCTCGTTGTGTCCAGCCTGGGTAGCGGCGTGAGGTGGAAGCGACTCGTCAGCGACTGGCTTCCGTTCTTCTTGGTGCTGACGGCGTACGGGTTTCTCCGCAGCTACGCCTCTCACACGCTGTGGGGGCCGTTCTACAGGCCTCAGGTCTGGTTCGACACTCATGTCGCCGGCTTTGGCGTCGACCCTACGGTGCAACTGCAACGTTGGCTGTACCGGCCGGGCCTTCACTTTTGGGACTACCTCTGTTGGTGCTGCTACATGAGCCACTTCTTCGTCTCGTTCATCATCGCCGCAGTGCTGTGGAAGACGAACCACCCCAAGTTCCGTCGATTCGTGCCCCTCTTCATCGGTCTTACAGTTCTCGGCTACATCACCTACGTCCTCTATCCCGCCGTGCCGCCCTGGATGGCCAGCGAGTACCACCACCTCCCATCCACCACTCGGATCATTCCGGTGGTGCTCGATCACCTTCACCTCCATTCGGGAGCGGCCGCCTTCACCGGAGGCAACAAGTTCGACAACAACGTGGCGGCCATGCCTTCCATCCACGCTGCCTATCCCATGCTCATCTGTCTCTTCTTCTGGAAGGGCTCCGGCAACCCCAAGCGCGTGGCGTTGGCGGCCTATCCGATCTGCATGGCCTTCACACTCGTGTACACCGGAGAGCACTTCGTGATCGACATCCTCATGGGCTGGCTGTACGCCGGAGCAACTTTCTACTTCGGCTCCAAACTGTTGGACCGCTGGGGATCACGGCAACGGCGACCGCAGAGGGTAAAAATCGAGTCGAATCCTGAGCCAAAGGTCTTTGAGAATGCGTGAGACTCGGGATCGAATACCGAAGTCGCTGAGCTCCACCGCAACCTGCTTGCTCGTGCTGATCGTGATCGTGACGGCCTACCTCGTGCGCTGGGCCCATAAGGACGGGCTTGACCTGCAGGTGTATCGCGCAGGAATTTCAGCCTGGCTCCATGGACACAACCCCTATGAAAGGGTCTTTACCGTCCATCATCTCACGTTCACCTACCCTCCATTCGCCCTCATGGCGTTGTCGCCGCTCAAATGGGCGCCGTTCGCCGCCACGCAAGCTGCCTTGTGGGTGCTCAGCATCGGTGCATTGGCGGTAGCGGTGTACGTGATCTGTGGGCGGGGCGGGAGCAGGCTTCTCATCCAATCCGTTGGTTGGGCATGTTTGGCCGTGCTCGTCGTCGAGCCGGTGAGGACCGACCTGAACTACGGCCAGATCAACACGCTGTTGCTTTGCATGATCGTCGTCGATCTGCTGATCGTGCCGAGGCGTCATAGGGGTTGGCTCATTGGGCTGGCCGCGGCGATCAAACTGACACCCCTGGTCTTTCTCACCTTGCCAGCGCTCGAACGCGACTGGAAGACGGTGGGTCGAGGAATCGCCGGAGCACTACTCGCAACCGGTTTGATGTGGGCGTTCTGGCCGAATGCGTCCATGACGTACTGGACAAGGGACGTGTTCGAGGTGAAGCGGGTTGGCCACGTTGCCTCTCTGGGTAATCAGTCCTTGAACGGGATCCTTCATCGCTGGCCATTCCCGCCAAGTGGCCAATCGAGCATTTGGGCCGCGATTTCCATCGCAACGCTTGCGATGGGTCTCTACGTTGCCGGGCGATGTCTAGCGGGCGATCGACGGGTGGCGGCGATCCTCTCTCTGGCGCTCGTCGGTTTGTTGATCAGTCCAATCTCGTGGACGCATCATTGGGTCTGGGTCGCGCTCATCCCGCCGGTCCTCGTGAAACTCCCAGGACAGGTGCCAAGCCGATCAGTTAGAACCATTCTTTGGCTTCTCTTCACCGTGTCGGTGCTTGCTCCCTACTGGTGGTTCCCACGAGGGATCGCTCGGCACTATCTCGGAGATTCTCTTTCGCTTCTGGCCCTCATCTTGCTGGTTGTATGGAGCGCAGCCGAATACAAGAACCATCAGAGCCCGACTCCGATGGAAGCATCCCCCAACCACGCCAGCTTCAAATGAGGGTTTGAGGAGGAACAAAGGTCCCCGGGATCTCGGGTCAACCCGGATACCGGGTGATGCGGATGTCCTCGGGACGGCGCTCGCAGGTGGCGAACCGCCGTGCCGTAGTCGAAGGGCCCGCCATATCTCGCTCCCCCAAAAGGCCCGGTGACACGCGGCATGGTCGGAAGGATACAAAGAAGGGTGGCGATTTGCAATCGTTTGCAGGACGGCCGTGCGGCGCCGCCGGCTACTAGGGGCTTCTGCAGAGGATCCTTTTTCATCGCGTCCGCACCGCCCATGGTTGCTACATTGCGTGCGGGAGGGGACGAAGGGAGGTCAGTCGGCGATGCGGCTCGTAAAGCGCGGCGTGCTCATGTGCCTTCCTCTGGCAGCGTTGTGCGCCTTCGTCTTCCTTGCTCAGGGCACTTCCGCTCAGGTCGGTGCCGCGACCTCCCCCGCGCTCCTCCATTGGGAGGTCGACGGCGAGCTCGGTACAGCACGGTTACTGGCTGGCAGGGTCCGACGGCGGCGTCTTCTCCTTCGGGTCAGCCCCCTTCTACGGATCGGCGGCCAATCTCCATCTGCGGTCACCCGTCGTGGGCATCTCACCGACGGCCGACCGTGGAGGATACTGGCTCGTGGCATCCGACGGCGGCGTGTTCTCCTTCGGCGATGCGAACTTCTACGGCTCCATACCCGGGCTGGGCATTGCCCCCGCCGACTCGCCCAACCTGCCCAGGCTGAATGCCCCCATCGTGGGTATCGCTCCCTCGCACGACGGCCGGGGCTACTTCTTGGTCGCCGCCGATGGCGGCGTCTTCACCTTCGGGGACGCCAGATTCGAGGGTTCGTGCCCGGGCACTGGTGGTTGCTCGAGTGGCGTTGCCGCCATGATGACCGACGGCACCGGCAACGGCTACTGGCTCGTCACCTACAGCGGGGACGTCTACCCCTTCGGTGACGCCGCCGACTACGGAGGGCCGTCCGCCTACCTGCCGTACGCCACCGAGGTCCTCTCGGCCGTGCGCACCCCGAGCGGAAACGGCTACTGGATACTCTTCTCCGACGGCGAGATCTATACCTACGGCGACGCCGCCTATCTGGGGAGCCCATTCGGCGACGTCCAATTCTCGAACCCCGCCTCGGCGGTCTTTGCCACGACAGATGGTGACGGCTACTGGGTGACGACGTTCAACGGGACGGTGTACGCCTACGGCGATGCACCCGATGACGGCGGCGTGTCCGCCCTTCACCTCAACGGGCAGATCGTCGCGGCGACCGGCTCGTAGTCGGGACGGTGGTGTCCATGGGCCGATAGACGGCCTGCCGTTACAGTGGGTCGCAGGTGCAAGGATGGTGAGGCACGACCCTTCGGGTTGTGGGCGCTGGACTGGGGAGGACGGGGACGACGTCCCTCAAGGCCGCGCTCGAGCAGCTTCTCGGCGCAGAGGGACTTCTTCGCCGGCTACGAGGCGACGGTCGACTGGCCGGCCGCCCCATTTTGGTCCGAGATCAGCGCGGCGTTCCCCGAGGCGCTCATCGTGTTGTCGGTCCGGGACGCCGATGACTGGTGGAGGAGCGCCTCGAACACGATCTTCGTGGCACTGGCGACCTACTTCGGCCCCGATGCACCGGACGATGGATGGACCCGCATGGGACGCGGGATGATGACGACCTTCACTCGACGCCGGGTAGCACGGCTACCCCCCGGAGTGGGCACGAACCCTCTGGCTCAGGATGTGCGCACCGGGAGGGCCTTCCAACCCCGCACCACCGAGGAGTCGAGCTCCGCTCCCTCCACATCGACGTCCCAGTCCGGGAACCGGCTGAGCACCTCGTCGAGGGCGATCCGACCCTCCAGCCGGGCCAGGGCGGCACCTAGGCAGAAGTGGATGCCGTAGCCGAAGGTGAGGTGGTGACCGACCGTCCGGTGGATGTCGAACACGTCGCCGTCGGGCGGGAAAGCACGGTGGTCGCGGTTCGCCGCTCCCCGGATGAGCATGACGGCGCTCCCGGACGG
Source organism: uncultured Acidimicrobiaceae bacterium (assembly GCA_963779735.1). Taxonomy (GTDB): domain Bacteria; phylum Actinomycetota; class Acidimicrobiia; order Acidimicrobiales; family RAAP-2; genus Bog-473. Next base: position 219,923 of record CAVZZJ010000001.1, on the reverse strand, counting down.
CACCGTATGGCCATGGAGCTCGACGTCCCGGGTGACCGATCGGCACCCGTTGATGGAGGGCGGTTCGAAGCGCAAGATCTCCTCAATCGCGTTGGGGATAAGGGACCGGTTCTGGGCCAGCTCCCGGCGCTGGTCCGGGTGGTCGCCGAGGACCTTGCCCGTCCAGCCGATCAGCCGGTTGGTGGTCTCGTTGCCGGCCGAGGCCAGGACGTTGACGAAGGTGAGGATCTCCTCTCGTGTGAGGCGGCGAACGGTGGCGGTCTCGTCTTCGAACTCGGCGTCGATGAGCTCGGTCATCAGGTCGTTCGAGGGATGTTGGGCCCGCCAGTCGATGTACTCACCGAAGAACTCGTCGTCGGTGAACTGCCGACTGGCGTAACGGATGGGCTTGCCGGGTTCGCGGCGCAGCCTCGCATCAGCGCGAAGCCGGATCGCCTCCTGGTCCTTCTCGGGGATCCCCAGCAGCATGCCGATCACCCGCATGGGCATTTTGGCGCCGAGGTCGGCGACGAAGTCGAAGCGGTCGCCTCCCACGAGCGGGTCGAGGACCTCGACGCAGTACTGCCGGATCTGCGGCTCGAGGGAGTTCATCTTCCGCGGCGTGAAGACGCGGGAGAGCACGCCACGGTGGGCGGTGTGCATGGGGGGGTCCTCCATGATGAACACGCCCTTCGGCGCGTGGAAGTCCGCCTTAATCGCCTCGAGCACCCCGCCGCGGGCCGAGCTGAACGTGTCGTAATCGACGAAGCCCCGCTCGACATCCTCAAAACGGGTCAGCGCATAGAAGTCGTAGCGCTCGTTGTAGTACAGCGGAGCCTCCTCCCGGAGCCGACGAAACGTCGGGTACGGATCGGCGTGGATATCCACGTCGTAGGGGTCGTAGTAGACCTCGCTCGCGCCGCTCAACGTCATGGTCCGTCCCCCTGCATGATATTCGTGCCAGCAAGGTTGACATCAACCCGGTGAACGGTCAACCGCGTGGGCCCGCTGCTCACCAGACCGACGCCATCCCGGTCGATGCCTGGTGCCGCACGGACGCCCACCGAGGTCTTGAACTCGGACTTTGTGGAGAAGCAGCCTCGGCACCCAACTCCCGAGCTCCACGCGGGGTGGTCATTTCCGGCTGGACGCAGTCGCTACTCTGAGTCCGGATGACCAGGAGCCGCTCGTCGAGGACTGGTCCGGAGCACGCCGTTCCACTGAGCCACGGGCGCCTGCGGCGCTATTGGTTCCGATCGCTGCTCGTGCTGCTCGTCGTGGCCATCGGGGTAGGCGCCGGACTCCAATTGTCCCGCCCGGTCCCGGCGGCGAGCTTCCACGTCACCATGCCGGACTCGGTCCGCCTGGCCGGATCGTCGCCGCCACTGCCGTGGCCGACGGTGGGGTCCGCCGCCCTGACGATGGAGGGCGTGGGAAGTCTGGGCGAGGTGGGCAGCAACCGGCCCGTTCCCGTCGCCAGCATCACCAAGGTCATGACGGCCTATGTCGTGCTCAAGGACCACCCGCTCGGTCCCGGCGCCACGGGGCCGGACATCACGGTGACGGCGGCGACCGTCGCGGCGTATCAGGTCGGACTGCTCACCCAGCAGTCGGTGGTACGGGTGAGCAGTGGGGAGTCGCTGACCGAGGTTCAGGCTCTCGAAGGGCTCCTGATCCCCTCGGGCAATGACATCGCCGTCCTTCTCGCCGACTGGGACGCCGGAAGCACGGCCGCCTTTGTCGCCAAGATGAACAGTGCGGCGCAGAGCCTCGGCCTCGACGCCACGCACTTCGACGACGTCAGCGGACTGGACCCGGGATCGGTCAGCACCCCTTCCGACCTGATCGGGCTGGGAGAGGCGGCCATGGCTCTACCGGCTTTCGCTCGCGTCGCGTCGATGGGAGAGGCCACCCTCCCCGTCGCAGGACGCGTCATCAACTTCGACTACGCACTGGGCCACGATGGGATCGTCGGCATCAAGACCGGCTCGGACGCCGCGGCCGGCGGGTGCTTCCTCTTCGAAGCCCAGCGCAGCGTCGGCGGCAGGACGGTCTCTTTCGTCGGGGCGGTGCTGGGGCAGCGCACCTCCAGCCCGATCACCGCCGCCTTGGACGACGCCGAGAACCTGGCCCAGGCGGCATTCGCCGCGGTGACGCCACGCCCCCTCGTCTCCGCTGGCCGCCTCGCCGGGAAGATCGTGGCTCCGTGGGGCGCATCTGCCGACGTGAGCGCCGAGCAGCCACCGACGATCATCGGCTGGCCCGGCCTGACCGTGCCCGCCCGTGTGGTCGTCGGAGCCTTGCCTGCCGTCGTCGCCCGGGGCTCCCGCATCGGTGTGCTCGAGGTCGATCTGGGCGGCCGGGATGTCGGCGTGGTCCTGCGGGCCTCGCAACCCCTGCGCGGCCCTTCGGTGATCTGGCGCCTGACGCGCCTATAGCTTACGGAGGGTCGCGGGAAACGTGGCCGGTGTGGCGGGCCACCACTCCCCTCGGGTCCCCGTCCTCGTCGATCATGACGTCGAGGTCGCCGAACAGTTCGGCTTCAAGGATCGCGGTCAGGGCCTCGACCTGATCCCCACCGATCTCCAACAGCACGTGGCCTCCAGGGCGTAGCCACGCCGGAGCCTGGTGCACCGCCCGCCGGATCACGGCGAGGCCGCCGTCGCCCCCATCGAGCGCCACCGACGGTTCGAAGGACCGCACGTCGCGCGGGAGGTACACGAGCTCGCGGGTCGGGACGTAGGGAAGGACGGCGACGATCACGTCGACCGTTCGCCTCCACGCCATCGGCACGCCCTCGAAGAGGTCCCCCTCCGCGACGGTGACGCCGTTGCCCCGCGCACACCGCGCGGCCACCGGGTCACACTCGGTGCCCAGGACCGAGGACCCCGGGCGGCGGTCGAGGAGGACGCACGCGAGCGCACCGCTTCCGGTGCCGAGGTCGATTGCCCGACCGGCCGGGGGGAGAAGCTCCGCGGCGCGTTCGGCCAGCGGCTCGCTCTGCCAACGCGGCACGTAGACACCGCTCGACACGCCAATCGTGCAGCCGCAGAACACCGACGTTCCGGTGACCCACGCCAGCGGCTCGCCGGCTGTTCGTCGCCACAAGAGTTCCCCCAACACTCCGAGGTCACCACAGGCAGCGGCCGCGAGCTCTTCGGCCTCCTCCCGTGGGGCCACGCAGCCGGCGGTGGTGAGGCGCCGTATCGCCTCTGCCATGTCGGCTCTAGAGACTCGCGTCACCGGGCGATTCGAACACGGATCGTCCCCGAAGTGCCACCGCCGAGTCCGAGCTCTCACCGATCCCCGGACTCCGGCTTTCGCGCCAGGAAGCGAAAGCCGTACTCACCGTGCTCAATGGTCGAAACGGCGGTGAATCCGACCGTCTCCAACCGAGCGGGGAAGGTCGCCGGATTGATGGGCACGAAGACGTCGTCGACATGACCCTTCCGGATCGCTTCGACGTCGAGACTGTCGGTGCCGAGGAAGACCCCTCCCGGACGGAGCACCCGGTATACCTCGGCGAACACCTGATCCTGCAGCTCGGGCGACGGCACATGATGCAGCATGGCGAAGCAGGTGGCCGCGGAGAAGCGATCGGCGTCCAGCCCGGTCGCGGTGGCATCGCCGTGGATGACCTCCACGTTGGTGCCGACCAACCGGTGCGCCAGGGCCTCGGCCAGTGCTTCATCGATCTCCACGCAGGTGAGCCGGGCCGTCCGAGTTCGCAACAGGTCGGTGGTCAGTCCCGGACCGGGGCCGACTTCGAGCACGTCATCCCCGAGATGCGCCGCTGTGCTGAGCCAGGGCAACAGATCGGCCCGCAGCATTGCGGCCCATTCGGGGCTGGCCAGAAATTGGAGATGGGACTTGTTCATACGAGCATGATTAAGGTTCAGCGTGTGCCCGTCTCTGCGCGTTCGGCCAACTTTCTGCCCTCAGCGGCCACGATCGGTCCAATAGATCTACGCGAGGGGTCCCCGGTTCGGGCAGGGACCTACCCCTTCAGCGCGGGCGACGACGTCGTCACCGGATGGCACTCGCACCAGCTCCACCAGGTGGAGTACGCGCTCTCGGGTGTGGTGGAGGTGGAGACCGAGACCGCCCACTACCTGCTGCCGCCCCAACAGGCGGTGTGGATCCCCGCGGGACTGTCGCACTGCACCACCCTTCGGCGCGTGCGGACCATGTCGGTCTTCTTCGACCCCTCGATGATCCCCTACGCCGGCGGGCGGGCCCGCGTGCTGGCCGCGGCACCGGTGATCAGGGAGATGCTCGTTTACGGCGGCCGCTGGCCGATCAGCCGGCCCGCCAGTGACCGGGTGGCGGACGCATTCTTCGAGACCCTGGCCAACCTCGTTCTCGAGTGGCTGGACCGCGAGACACCGCTCAGCCTTCCGACCAGTTCCGATCCTCTGCTCGCCGCGGTGATGTCCTACACCAACGCCCACCTCGATACCGTCGTGCTGGGTGACGCGTGCCGCGCCGTCGGAGTCTCCGAGCGTTCCTTGCGCCGAGCCTTCTCGAGCGCCGTCGGCATGTCGTGGCGCCAGTACCTGCTCACGAGCCGGCTCCTACGGGCCATGGCGCTGTTGGCCGAACCGCGACCGAGCGTGTTGGAGGTGTCCGGGCGCGTCGGCTTCCAGAGCGTGAGCGCCTTCGCCCGGGCGTTCGGTCGCTACACCGGCGAGACACCGACGTCGTACCGGCGACGGGTGGCGGGCACGGCGGACCGCACCTGACGCCTGCGATCCTCGACGCCGTGTCGAGGGTGCAGCGGGAGTTCTCGCCCGGTAGTTCTCAGCCCGGAGGCCGGTTCACCTCGACCACTTCTATGACGTTGCCGTCGGGATCCGAGAGGACGACGATGCGCACACCTGGAGCCAACTCCGTGGGACCGTGCCGCACGTTCCCTCCACGAGCGACGGCCCGTTCGAGCACGGCATCGAGATCGGTCTCGTAGATCGTCAGGTACCGCAAACCGGTCATCGCGAAGAAGGGCTCCACCGGCTGGGCCGGAGTGGGTACCCGTGACGGCACCATCACCTTGACCACCACGCCCGGCCCTTGGAGGCGGTGCACGACCCCGGGACCCGCCTCCATCGCGGGGAGCTTCTCCATCTCGAACACGTCGGCGTAGAAGTCGACCAAGAGGTCGTCCGCGCCGACCAAGCCAACTTCTAGGTGTTGCACGTTGAGCGTCCCCTTCCGGCAGTGGCCTCGGCGCCACGGTTGGGACCGCAGGCGTTCATGGAACGTGTGCACCATAGGACAGATAGGGCCTGCCCCGCAGCTGCGCCAACTGTTCCCCCGAGCGAACCTGGAACGGGCTGATGCCGCCCGCCTCCCACGGGCCCACCGACCCGGCGGCAATGGCGCTGGGTGACTTCGGAGGGACGCCGAAGTGCCGGCGGGCTTCGGCGATGGACAGGTGGGCCACCTCGAACCAGTCCTGACGCAAGAAGTCGATGCTGCCCGGGCAGAGCGCGCCGCGCCGCATGGCGTCGGCCACCCTCGCGGCCATCCCCAGTTCCGAGAGATGCCCGGGCGAGTATTCGAACAGCCCGGCCCCGGTACGCAGGTAGCCGGTCTCGAACAGCGAGACGACCATCGCCAAGAGGGAGAAGGCACGGGCGTCGTCGTTGGCGCGGGCGATGAAGGCGAACACCTCGAGCTCCGACTCGACCGTGGTGCCGTAGTCAGCCAGCAGGTGGACCCAGTCGTGTTGGGCGAGCAGCGGTGGGGCCGAACCCGGGCGACCGGGATAGACGAAGCCCCGGGCCCGATAGAACTCGGTGACGCGCCGGCCCAGGGTGCCCGAGGGGAGCTCCTCCAGGCCCTCCCAGCGCTGGGCCAGGGCCGGGTCGGCGGCGGCAACATCCCAGGCCGAGGAGAGTGCCCTCGAGGTGTGCAGGGCACTGCCATCCTGCTCGCCCCAGGTGGACGCGTAGCCGTTGCGCTCGAAGTCGACCGCGGCGAGCCCGAGACTTCCCTCGGCAAACTCCCTGGCCACTTCGAGCATGCCCTCCTCGACACCCAACGCGGCCGCGAACTCACCTATTCGAACGGCCACCTCGGTCGGCAAGGGGCGGAGGACCAGACCGAGCAAGACCATGACCTGGACGATGCGGACGCGGAACTCGGACGTCCGGGTCGACAGGGCCACCGCGAACTCGTCGGGCCCGATCGGTGGTGCGTTCTCGGCGACCGGATGACCGGTCATGGCCATGCACACGGCGCCGCGCAGGACCCGCTGCATATCGGTCAATCCGCCGGGTGGCGACGTCGCAGACTCTATGCCCCGGCTGAGGATCTCCACCTCGGCCACGTCGGGTGGAGAGAGGTTGGCCAGGCCCGGAGTGGGCGGCGGCACGTTCATCGCCCCCCAATTTAGGGTGTGAGGGCCCCCGCCGCGCTCGCCGGAGCCACCAATCCTCTGCCAGGACGATGCCGACTCCATAGGCCCCGTTCGGATCGTCAACCGGTCCGAACGCCAGGACCTTGCCTTGCTCCGCAAGTCCAGACCAGTGGTCCACATGCGAACACGAACCCCATCATGACGACCTAGGGACCGGCGACCCTTCGAGTCGTTCGGCGAACCTTCTGAGACCGAGAGTCCAGCCCTCGGGAGAGCCGACGGCGTCGCGCATCTGCTCCCAGCCCCGGCCGTGGTGGTGAATATTGCGGTGCACAAGCACCACGCGGGTTCGCTCGGCCGTCTCGGACATGAAACGGACCTCCACCTCGCTCGTCCTCTCCGGGTCGCCCTCGACCTGCCAGGCCACGCTGATGTCCCAGGAGAAGACCACCCTCTCTGGTGGTTCGTACGTGAGAACTCGTGCCCAACGGCACACGCTTCCATCCGTGCCCCGGTCGTAGACGTGTCCTCCCTGCCGTGGCTCGAAGACCATGTCGTCCAGCTCCGATTCGAGGATGTGGTGCTCAGGAGGCCACCAGCTCGCGATATCCTGAGTAAACACCTCAAAGGCATGGTCGATCGGGGCATCGACCACGATAGAAGCCTCCACCGAGGTCTTTTGCGAATCGGTCATCCTAGGGTCCTCCACTTCTCTCGACTCTGGCCTTGAACGCGACCAGCGCGGTCCGCCAGAACCTGTCGAGGTAGTCACGCAGGTCGGCGATGCCGTCCGGATCGAGCCGATAGATACGCCTCGCACCGTCTCGGTCGTCGGTCACCAGGCCGGCGTCCTTCAGCACCTTGAGGTGCTGGGATACCGCCGGTCGACTCACCGGTAGACGCTCCGCCAGGGCGCCGACCGACGAAGGGGCCTCGGCGACATACTCGAAGATCGCCCTCCTGGTCGGGTCGCCCAACGCAGCCAGCGCCAGTACGTTCGTCATAACTTACCGTAAGTCAATACTTACAGGAGGTGGATGTCAAGGGCAGGCGGCTCTGGCCCTCGGGTTGCGCGCGCTCACACGGCCGGCTCAATACAGCGGTCGAAGAACACCGTGCCGGCGTCGATCACCTGCGGCTGGTTCCACACCTCCACCGGCAGCGACACCATGACCAGCGAGTAGACCAGGTGGAGCAGGTTGCGCGCCTCGGCCGGCAGGTCCTCGAGCGGGAAGCCGTCCAGGTAGGCCATGGCGTCGCGTGCCCTGGGGAAACAGGCGTCGTAGAACGACTGCATCTGGCCCATGGTGCTGGCCAGGCGCTGCGCATAACGCTGCGGTTCGGTGGCGAGGCACCAGGTGGGCGCGAACGGCTCGAGGTCGGCGAACTCGGGCGGCAGTAGGGCGTCGGCCATGGCCTAGGCCCCGGCCTGCTCGCGCTGGTGGACATCGACCCAGTCTTGGACCACCTTGTGGAAGTGCCGCACCGCGATCTCTTGGTCAGAGAGGGGGAAGCGGGCGACCACTCGGGACTCGAGCCCCATCTGGGTCCCGTCGAGCGTCCCGGCGTCTTGGATGCCCGCCTCCTTGGAGGTCACCGCCGCCACCTCGTGCTGGATCCGCTCGGTTGCGCTGCGGGCGGGCGGGAAGTAGTAGGACATCTCCCAGACATGGGTGTTGTGCGACGTCGGCCAGTAATTGTAGGTCAGGTACCAGCCCCGCTCGTAAATCAAGATGACGAAGTTGGGGAAGATCTGGAAGTTCGAGATCGACCACGGATCGAGCTTGCCCGGGTTGACCCCCGGGGGCAGCGCATCGACCTCGAGCTCGGGGCGGTCGGGGCGGTGCCAGGGGCCCTGGAGGCCGCTGTGGGTCATGTGCTCAATGGGGTACATCTGCTCGGGCGGGGTGAGGTGGCGAGGTACGCCCTTCCACCCACTCGTGCTGACCAGGCGGTGCGGGCCGTCGATCTGGTAGTGCGGGGCCTCGAAACCGACGTCGAAGCTCCGCAGCGCGGGCACCTGCTGCTGGGAGTGCAAGATCCCGGCGTGGTAGTACTCCTGGAAGGCGTCGAGGAAGATCTTCCAGTTAGAGGGGATCTCCGAGCGGAACCCGTAGCGCTCGGTCAGGCGGTGGAAGGGGTAGCCGTCCAGGCCGGTGACCATCGGCCCGAGGAAGTCGCGCAGCGACTGGCGGGGCTCGTCGGCCAGGTTGACGAAGACGAAGCCCTCCCACACGTCGCAGTGCACCGGCACCAGGCCGAAGTCGGCCTTGTCGAGGTCGAAGAACTCGGACTCGGACAGCACGAAGTTGAGCGACCCGTCGAGCCCGTAGCGCCACCCGTGGTACTTGCAGGAGAACTGGCGGCACACCCCGCTCGTCTCGGTCTGGGGCCTTTGGCCTCGAACCAGCTTGTTGCCCCGGTGGCGGCAGACGTTGTGGAAGGCCCGGACCTCGCCGTCGCTGCCCCGCACCACGATGACCGAGGTCTTGGCGACGGCCAGCTCCTTGGTGAAGTAGCTCCCGCTGCGCGCCAGCTGCTCCACCCGGCCGACGTTGAGCCACGCCCGCCCGAAGATGGCCTCACCCTCGAGCTCGTAGAACTCCGGCGAGATGGAGTCCTCATAGGAGACGAGGCCCGCACCCAGCTCGGGGTAGTGCCGGGTCCAGCTGCCTTCCTCGGGCTTGGGAAACCGCCCCATCGTCAGTCCTCCAGTCCAGGGCACCGAGGTGAGCCTCGGCCCGAGCAGCGACGATAGCCATTCGGCGAGCACACCGCGCAGAATCCCAGTCCCACCATGACACCTAACCGTGGGACCACCAGCAAAGAACCTCGTCTACTCTTGGGTCTTCTTCCGGGTCCTGCAGGCTGCGGCGTAGGAGGTACATCGCATGTACGACCTCATGACAACCGTCAGCCTGCTCGTGGACGAGATCGACCCGGCAGTCGCCACCCTGTGCCGAACGATCGGCATTCCCGAGCCGCGACCCCAGTCGTACCGTGCCGGCTCGGGTATTCAAGCGGTGTTCTGCCGCGTCCATCCAAAATACGCCGTGGCGCCGACGTTCCTGGAGCTAGTGGCTGCGGGCCCGTTGGACGACACGGACCCCGATGTCCCGGCATTTCCGGTTCTGCCGACGGCGGCCCGCCAGGGGAACCGCACCGTCAAGGTTCACGCCACCGAGCTCGCCCTGCCCGAAGAGGCCATGCTGGACCTGAGCCGCCACCTCGAACAGGTAGGTGTGCCGCACTACTTCTTTCCGCCAAACGTCCGCCAGCGCTTCTTCCTCGGCGGCGACTGGGCCACCACATACGACCGCAGCGCAGACGGGGGCCTGTTCCTCGAGGTAGGTCGGAGCGGGCATCTAGGACTCTCCGAGGAGGCGATGGCGGCACCCGCGGACATTCCACCGGAGGCGCAGCCGCAGACGATGGTGCGCATCGTGGCGCGCGAGTACCTAGTCGAGGACCTCGACGAGACCCTTCGCATCCTCCAGCGCAACCTGCGCTGGCGGCCAGTCTCGGTGGAAGCGGAGCCGGGGTGTCGACGAGCGGTCATGCCCTTCAACGTTCCCCGCAGCGCGCGGCTGGAGCTCCTCGAACCCGCCGGTTCCGGCCGGGTCGCCGACGCCTACGAAGAGCTCGGCCCGGGCCCGTGGACCATCCGCGTTTCGGTCGTGGACCTCGATGCCAAGGCCGACGACCTGGCCGCCCGCGGCACTCCGTTCACCCGGAAAGACGGCGTGCTTCGGTCGGACCCGACGTCCACCCTGCAGGTGCCGTTCGAGTTCGTCACCGCCGCTCGTACCTAGACGCCGTCGGGCCCCGATAGGGCCGTTCGACCCTACTGCCGGCCGGCCGTCTCCCTGAGACTGGCTCCCGGGGAGATGTGCCCGCGCCGAGGAAATGGGGATCCAATGAACGTCGACGACATGATCTTGATCAGCATTGACGATCACACGATTGAGCCGCCGGACATGTTCCAGCGAACGATGCCGGCGAAATACCGGGACCAGGCACCCCGTCTCGTGAAGGACGACGAAGGCCACGACCGATGGATGTTCCAAGGAAACCCGGTGGGCATGCCCGGCCTCTCCGCCACGGTCTCGTGGCCCAAGGAGGAGTGGGGCTTCGACCCCACCAGCCTGGCCGAAATGCGCCCGGGCTGCTACGACGTTGAGGCTCGGGTCGCCGACATGAACGCCAACGGCATGCTGGCAGGGATGAACTTCCCCACGGCCATTGGCTTCGCCGGAACTCACGTCGCCAAGCTGCCGGATCAAGAGCTGAGCGCCATCGCGATCTCCGCGTACAACGACTGGGCTATCGACGAGCTCGCAGGCGAGCACCCGGGACGGTTCATCCCGCTGGCGATACTTCCGTACTACGACATCGACCGGGCGGTGGCCGAGGTCCATCGGGTGGCCAAGAAGGGCTGCCTCGCGGTGAGCCTCCCCGAGTCCCCCTACGGCCTAGGGCTGCCCAGCTTCGGCTCGGGCCACTTCGATCCCCTCTTCAAGGCACTCTCCGACACCGGCATGGTCACCTGCCTGCATATCGCGCTCGCCTTTGGACTGCTGAAGCGCCCCGAGGAGTCGCTCGCTGACGACATCATGCTGATCGCCCCCCAGCTCATGACGGTCACGGCAACGGATCTGTTCCTCAGCGGCCTGCTCCGGCGCTTCCCCGACCTGCGCTTCGCGCTCTCGGAAGGTGGCATCGGGTGGGTCCCCTTCTTCCTCGACAAGCTCGACCGCCACGTGGTCAACCAGTCCTGGACGAACCTCGACCGTCTCCCTCCGGGCAAGACGCCCACCGAGGTCTTCAGGGAGCACTTCATGGCCTGCTTCATCACCGATCCTTCGGCGTTGCGACTGCGCGATCGAATGGGGGTCGAGACCATCGCCTGGGAGTGCGACTACCCGCACTCCGACTGCACCTGGCCTCGGTCTCCAGAAATTCTTCACGCCGAGCTCGAGGGCGCCAGCTGCACGGACGAGGAGGTCGACATGATCACGTGGAAGAACGTGGCGCGCTTCTTCCGCTTCGACCCCTTCGCCCACATTCCCCGCGAAGAGGCCACCGTCGGCGCTCTGCGCCGTCGAGCGGCAGAAGCGGGAGTAGATGTCGCGGAGACCTCCAAGCAGGAGTACAGCCGTCGCTACGAGCTCGCGCACGCGTCGGCCTGATCCGCGGCAGAGGGAGGCAGGTTGGAGACCATGACCACGACGGCCAGCGACATCTACTACGACCCCTACGACTACGTGATCGACGCCAACCCGCATCCGATCTGGAAGCGGATGCGCGACGAATGCCCCGTCTACTACAACGAAAGGTACGACTTCTACGCCCTCAGTCGTTACGACGACGTGCGGGATGCCTCACGTGACTGGCAGACCTTCAGCTCGGCGAAGGGATCCGTACTCGAGATCATCCGGAGCCCGGAGACCTTCGACGGCGCTCAGAACCTGCTCTTCATGGATCCCCCCGAGCATGACCAGAACCGGGCCCTGATCGGGCGGCGTTTCACCCCCCGTCAGGTCGCCAAGATGAACGACGACATCCGGAGGATCTGCGCCGGCTACCTCGACCCCTACGTCGGCAGCTCGGGCTTCGACTTCGTCCAGGACTTTGGCGCCCTCATCCCGATGATGGTCATCTGCAGCTTCATGGGACTCCCGTCGGAGGACCGCGACGCCGTCCGCATGATGGCCGATGCCACCTTGCACCGCGAGGAGGGCCAGACCGAGGCTCCGGTCGAGTCCATCACCCAGATGGCGCGCTACATCGACGGTGCCATCGCGATCCGCCAATTCCGTCGTCGCCAAGACTTCATCTCCGAGCTGATCGACGCACGCCTTACGCTGGAGGACGGCTCCCAGCGGCACCTCGACCCGGGTGAGTTGATCCGCTTCCTGGCCCTTGTCGCCGGCGGTGGAAACGAGACCGTAGCCCGGCTCATGAGCTGGTCGGGCGCGCTACTGGCCCACCATCCCGAGCAGCGCAGACTGCTGGTCGATACTCCGGCGCTGATCCCCCAGGCCATTGAGGAGATCATCCGCTACGAGGCCCCGTCTCCGGTACAGGCCCGGGTCACCACCCGCGAGGTCGCCCTCCACGGCACGACAATTCCGGCCGGCGCAGTGGTGCTCCTCCTCACCAACTCGGCCAACCGGGACGAGAGGGCCTTCCCCGACGCCGACCGCTTCGACGTCACCCGTGAACCCCATCCTCATGTGGCCTTCGGCTTCGGCGTCCACTTCTGCGTCGGCGCCTCACTGGCCCGCCTCGAGTCGCGTGTGGCGCTCGAGGAGACCCTCAAGCGCTTCCCCACCTGGGAGGTCGACTGGGAGCGGGCCGAGCGAGTGCACACCAGCACCGTGCGTGGTTTCCACAAGCTCCCGATCCTCCTCTGACCCCGCTGGTGTCGGCATCTGGCGTCACGTGCGGCCGGTGCACTCGCCGCGGAGCGCCCTACGGCATATCGTCTCTGTCATGACGGTGATTTCTCCCGAGGGGTCCGAGCCAACGACACGGCCGCCAGTCGCGCACGCTGGGGAATGCCGCCCCTTCGCATGATCGACGTCGACCAACGAACACTCCGAGCACCGCCCGTCCATCAACTGTCCGAGGAGCCCCGCCACATGCCCACCGCGTTCGTCACTGGATCAAGCCGAGGCATCGGCAAGGCAATCGCCGTGCATCTCGCTCGTGCAGGGTTCGATGTAGCGCTCACCGCCCGAACCGTCAACGAGGGTGAGGAGCGGGAGCATTCGTCCACCCTGAGCCGCTCGGACACGACCCCCTTGCCGGGATCCCTGTCCTCGACCGCCCAGCTCGTAGAGGAGGCCGGTGGTCGCGCCCTCACCATTCCCGCCGACCTCACCGACCGGGCTTCGGTGATCGCCGCCGCCGACACCGTGCTTGGGGAATGGGGTCCGGTCGACGTGTTGGTAAACAACGGCCGATACATCGGGCCCGGCCACATGGACCGCTTCGAAGACACGCCCCTCGAGCTCCTCGACCTTCACCTTGAGGCCAACGTGATGTCACCCCTCGCGCTCACCAAGCGCCTCCTGCCGGGAATGCTCGATCGTGGTGCGGGCACCGTCGTGAACATCTCTTCCGGTGCGGGGTATCAGGACCCGCCCGCCCCGGCGGGCGAGGGCGGCTGGGGCCTCGGCTACGCCATCAGCAAGGGTGCCCTGCAGCGCGTCGCCGGCATCCTCGCCCTCGAACTGGGCAACAAGGGCATCCGCGCCTACAGCGTTCAGCCCGGGTTCATCGCCACGGAACGCATGTTCCAGGACATGGGCGACTTCTCGTTCGACGCATCGACCGGTGCTCCGCCCGACGTCGTAGGCGCGGTCGTCACCTGGCTGGTGACCGACCCCGCCGCCGCTGAGCCCAACGGCCGGAACATCGAGGCCCAGGACGTCTGCCGCGAGCTGCACCTGCTGGCCGGCTGGCCGGCCTGACCGAGCGCCAGCCAGTCGGAGCCGACGCTCCGAAGACCCCCTAGGCGGGGGCTGGTTCCGCCCCCTGACCGGAGGCCCATGCCTCGTCCAACCCACGGACGGCCGCCCGCAGCGCGACGTCGATGCCCATGGCGGCATTTTGATCAGAGATCACCTCCAGCTCCCACCAACCGGCGTACCCCCCATCCACCAGAGACTGCAGCAGACCGTGGAGGGGGATGATCCCCTGACCCGGCATGGCGCGGTCCTGCGTGCGAAGGGTCACGGCCTTGTGGTCGCTCACCTGTACGCAGAACACGTGATCGGCGCTCTGGCGCGCGAGCTCCTCTATGCCGCGCTGCCACCACAGGTGATATGTGTCAAACAGGTACCCGAAGGATGGATCGTCCACCCGACGCACTATCTCGACCGCGTCGGCCGCCAGGTTGATGAACGAGACATCCTGGCGAAGTGGGTGGACCGGTTCAATCGCCAGGCGCAGGTTGCGGGCCCGTATCTCCGGCAGCACGGCAACCGTCTGCTCGACGACGTGACGCGCCGCCTCATTCCAAGACAGAGTGCCGCGAGGCGCGATCTCGGCGGTCACGCAGTCCACTCCGAGCTCGGCGGCAATATCGAGGTAGGTGAGAGCCTGCTGCTGTCGCTTGGTGAAGCGGGCGGGTTCCACCAGATCGTAGAGGTATACCCCTTGAAGGTCCGAGACGGTCAGCTCGCTGGCGCGCAGTTCCCGCAGGGAGCGGTCGCGTCCGGCCTGTTCGAACTGCGGAAGACCGACTCCGATGCCACGCAACCCGGCGCGTGTCCACGCCCCGATGCATTCGAGTAGATCCCAATCCCAAGCCATGGTGGTGCACGCCGAGATACCGCGTCCGGGAGGTGCCATGACCGGACTCCTACCGTCCTACGTCCTCGTCCTCAGGACTTGCCCGACTCGTACACCTCGGTGAACAGGTCTCCCTGCGCGGCCCCGGCACCGGACTTGCCGCCACCCCGGCCACGCAGCACGAAAGCGATGCCGACGGCCAGGACGGCGCCGGCGATGGGACCGGCAACGTAGACCCAGTAGCCGGTGAAGGTGGTCGAAACCAGGTCGGGCCCGAAGGTGCGGGCCGGGTTCATGGAGGCACCGGAGATGGGGCTCCCCCAGAGACCGGCCAAGGCGATGTAGCCGCCGACCCCGAAGGCACCGATGATGCCGATGTTCTGCGCGCCCGAGGCCGTGCCCAGAATGACGCTGACGAGCCCCATGGTCAAGATCAGCTCCATCCAGAAGGCCGCCAGGTTGGAGTAACCATGGGCCGGGTAGTTGGACCCGTACATGGCCGAGACATTGATCACGGCGCGGAGGAAGAGGGCGGCGAGTGTGGCGCCGATGAGTTGCACCACGATGTAACCGGGAACCCGCTGCCAAGGGAAGTCACGGCGTAGGGCGAAGGCAATGCTCACCGCCGGATTGAGGTGGGCGCCGGACACCTTGCCCATGAACAAGATGATGGCCATGACCATGAGGGCCGGGGCCACCACGGCCGCCTGGCGGCTGATCGTGTTGGGGAAGGCGTGGCCCATCATGCCTCCTCCCGCGGCCACCAGGACCAGGAAGAACGTGCCGAGCAGTTCGGAGAAGAGGCGCCGCCACTCCTGGTGAGGGTCGTTGAAGTCGCTGACCCGGTCGATGACCTCCTTCTCGTAACGAGCGAGCGGACCGAGCGGGCTCGGCGTGGGGACCTGCTGTCCGATAGTCATCGTCGCCTCACTTTTGGGTCATCTTCGGGGAATGCTCTATCCGTCCGTGCGCCCGTGCCCGATCCCCGGCACAAACGGCACGCCTTAATTAGCACGATCTCGCGGCGGCTGCCTCCACGATTGACGTCCCCCGTCCGGCAAACCGACAGATGGTGGAGCGTCGTCGACGACCGAGCCTCCTCGGGGGCGTTCCCCGGCCTGACTCGTCTACCATCTGTCCGCCTGAACGGACGATCACAATAAGAACTAATAAGACCAGGAGAAACGACATGGCGAAGCCAGACAGCGTCTTCCTCTTCATCGGCACGTACCCCGACGAGGCCAGCGCACGGTACGACTACGACCTCGTAAAGGACCTCCACCTCGCCGGTGCGATCGGCACTTACGACGCTGCCGTGGTGACCAAGGATCAGTCCGGCAAGGTGCACGTGAACAAGGACGAGATGGCGACCCGGCATCTGGCATGGGGAGGCGCCGCCGCCGGAGCCGTCATCGGCATCCTGTTCCCGCCCTCCATCATCGGGACCGCCATCGTCGGAGCGGCGGTGGGCGGGGTGAGTGGGCACCTGTGGCGGGGCATGTCCCGGGCCGACGTCAAGGAGCTGGGCGACGTCATTGACGACGGACAGGCGGCCCTTGTCATCGTCGGGGAGAGCAGGCTGGAGCAGGCGCTCGAAGAGGCCGAGCTGAAGGCAGAGAAGCGGGTCGCCAAGGAACTGGACGTGAAGGCGAAGGATGTCGACAAGGCCGTCCAGGAGTCGGCGAAGGAAGTCGACTGAGGGCGCGACCGCCGTGGCGCTCGGTGGCGGCGCGACCGTCTGTCCACCTCGGCAGACAACCGGTGGAGGTTCCTCACGACGGCCACCGTTCCATGGCCGATGACGAACGCCCTGGACGTCCAGCCCCTCCTGTAGGAACTCCCTGGAGCTAGCGCGCGGCGGCAGGTGCCTTCGGCCACGGGTCGGGGACAACCCCGAGCTGGATGAAAAGGCCGAGTTTGTCGGCACCTATCCATTCGCTCACCACCCTGTCGTCCTCGAAGTGCATGATGTCAACCACCCATTCCTCTACGGCCCGTCCGGTTGAGGGCCGTCCCAGATACCCCCCAGTGTCGGTCCCGCGGAATGTGAGCCTGAGTACCGCCGAGTCGCCGGCCACGATCAGCTCCTCGATGTCGAGGTGCAGGTCGGGGAAGGCCTGGTGGTATCGGCGGATGGGTTCGACTCTGGCGGACGGACCCGTCCCGAACGGATTGGCGTAGTTCTCGCCATGTCGCTGAATCCTGAACAGCGGCGGTCATGATAGGCCGACAGAGGGGTGGGAACCTCCCGATGAGCGCGAGCCGTCCGCTGGTAGGTCATGCACGGTCAGCGCCCGCTGACGGTCTGTCGCGTCGAGTTCGTGGGAGCGACACTGTTGACCCGGATGTAGTGCGGAACCAGGTAGTTGGCCCACGAACGCATGAGGCCGATCACGCCGTGCTTGGACGCCGTGTAGCCGAGGACCCCCGCGTGGTTGATGCCCGGAGCGGCCAGGCCACCGGTCGAACTGGTCAGGACGATTGCCCCACCCTGGCCGTGCTCGATCATGGAGGGGATCGCCACCCGTCCGGTGTTCCACACACCGGTCAGGTTGACGCCCATCACGTCGTCCCACTGCTGTTGGTCGGACGCTAGCCCGCCCGGGCCGATGCCAGCGTTGGCGAGCACGATACCGACGGGCCCGAGCTCGGCCATCCCTTCGTCGAAAGCTTGCTGGAGGGCTTCGAACTCCCGCACGTCCACCTGGCGGGCGACAATCCGCCGGCCCGCCGCCTCCACCTCCTTGACCGTCTGCTCGAGGTCCTGGAGCGAGGACATGGGGTAGCCAACGACCTCCATCTGCTTGCAGATGTCGACGGCGATTATGTCGGCACCTTCTTGAGCCAGGCGGACGGCGTGGCTGCGGCCCTGGCCCCGGGCCGCCCCGGTGATGAAAGCCACCTTGCCATCGAACTTCCCCATCGCCAGGTTCCCCTCTTCCGAGCTACAACTGATCAACGAGCAGCAGCGTAAGTTCATCGGCCGTCGGCAACAACTTGCACCACGTGGTCTTCACGCCACCCGATATCGCTCATGCGCTCGAGGCGAATCGGTTCCTCTCGGTGTGTCATTTGCCTCTGTCGGCGTGAGAAACTGCCTTTGATCAGGTAAAACGCTCTCACTCCCAGCGTTCGGTGGAGGTAATGGGACTATGTTCGAACTCCTCCTGGCCTCGCTGAACCGGGGGTATGCGGCCTGAAAGTCTGCGTTGGGGCGGAATCCGGGTTCTGCGGGGCTCGCTGCAAGGTCGGCGATGAAGTGACAGGACTAAGTTTGAACTGGACGCTCGACACGATGCTGGCGCCCGGCCAATGGCGGGCACGGGGTCGCCTCCACTGGCGAGGGTCGGAAACAGCCGTTTTCACCCACGGCCGCACGAGACTCCGTGGAGGACGCCATGACCCAGCAGGCAACAGGGGAGGACCCGGGGGCGGCCCTGCCCGAGGGCGCGTTCGGGACCGAGGACGATCGGGCGCTTGATGCCCTGCTCGACATGGCCAACCCGCAGCCTCGATATGAGCGGTGGATCGAGGACGGCGGACTCTTCTGCCCGGTCGACGGCTTCGCCGTGGCCGCCGGGCGCAACACGGTGGACGAGGTGCTCCGCCACCCGGAGCTCTTCACGTCGCAGGGCGTCGTGCAACTCGGCAACATCCGGCCGCTCATCCCCTTGAGCATCGACCCGCCGGACCACCTCGGCTACCGCAAGCTGCTCGACCCTCTGTTCGCCCCCAAGCGCATGGACGCCATTGAAGACGACATCGCAGCGCGCGTGAACCGCTTCATCGACACATTTGTCGACCGCGGCAGCTGCCACTTCACCGACGAGCTGGCCGTGCCCTTCCCCTCGGCCGTCTTCCTCGGCCTCATGGGGCTGCCGTGGGAGGAGCTCGACACGTTCCTCCGCATGAAAGACGGGATCATCCGGCCCGGCGGGGCCACGATGATGGAGGCCGAGAAGGTCGACCCGAAGGAGCGGGCGCGCATCCAGAACGAAACGGCGCAGGAGATCTATGACTACTTCAACGTCATCCTCGACGAGCGCGAGCGGGAGCCGCGCGACGACATCCTGTCGGGGTTTCTGAAAACCGAGATGGATGGCAGCCGCCTCACCCGCGAGGACATTCTCGACATCTGCTTCCTCTTCCTGATCGCCGGGCTCGACACGGTGACCGACTCGCTCACCTGCTTTTTCGCCTTCCTGGCCCAGAACCCCGAGCACCGCGGCCAGATCGCCATGGATCCCTCGGTCATCCCGGCCGCCGTGGAGGAGCTCCTCCGGTGGGAGAGCCCGGTCCCCGGTGTGCCCCGCATGGTCGTTGCCGACACCGAGGTGGCCGGGTGCCCGGTGAAGGCCGGCACGATGATGATGGCGTCCCTCGGTGCCGCCAACGTTGACCCGGCGGAGTTCGACGAGCCGATGACTGTGCGCTTCGACCGTGCCATCAACCGCCACGTCGGGTTCGGGGCCGGCGTCCATCGGTGTCTCGGCTCGCACCTGGCCCGCCGGGAGCTCCGGGTGACCTTGCGTGAGTGGCACAAACGCATCCCCGGTTACTCGCTCAAGCCGGGCAGCGAGCTCCACTACGCCCGGGGCCTGCGTAGCGTGGAGAACCTCGAGCTCGTCTGGTAGCGCGGCTGCGCAGGAGGCCCTTCGCCATACGTCCCTTCGGCTGGGCCTTGTGATCGCCGGCGAGTCCGGCGGGGGTTAGACCGGGAACGCCGGTAGCAGGGCATAGGCAATCCGATCGACACCGGATGGCAACCGCCGACCCCTCCAAGGTTCGCCACTACCGCATACGATTTTGTTGTGGAACAAGCGGACGTGATTTGCGGGCAGCGGGGTTGTTCAGCCAACTGTCACTGGCTTGTCTCGGACCGGTGTGGCCTCCATGAATGAGTCGACGGGCGCAGCCGAGACCTTCCAACCGGCCGTCGCAGAGCCGACCTCCGACACCGGGACTCAGCGGGAAGCAGGCCTGAAAGCGGACCCCATCGATAATCAGCTCGTTTGGCTTCATGAGGGTTCACCCAGATCGAGCACCCCTGCAACTCTCTTCTACTGGCATCTCGGAAGTGACAGCACACCTTCTGAAACGATATGTGGCGTAACCACACGACACATGAGGGTAGTTTTTACGCCCTGGCACGAAGTTCTCCGACCTTGCCGGGGGTGCCAAGCTCGGGGGGCTAACAACTGACGAGAGCGTCACGGGGACCGGGTGATGCCGTGCAGGCACTTATGGGCATGTGGGAGGGTGGGGCTCAGCGACCCGCCCAGCATCGCTGTGTTTGCTCTCACGAACGTGAATGATGGGAGAGCGGGATGGCTGAACCAGTTCCAATGACCGAGCTGAGCGCCTTCAGCAGCCCAAATGCGATACCTACCGAGTGGTCCCAGGCCCAAGATGAGCTGGCGGGTGCGGAGGTGTATTGGCTTTCGACCGTTCGACCTGATGGTCGCCCGCATGTCACTCCCCTGTTGGCAATCTGGCTCGAAGGGGCGCTGTACTTCTGCACTGGATCAGACGAACGTAAAGCGAAGAACCTCTCAGCTAACTGTCATTGCGTCCTTACGACGGGGCATAGCTCGCTCGACGGTATCGATCTCGTGATTGAAGGAACGGCCGAAGGCGTGAGCGACCATGGGGAGCTTGGACGTGTCGCAACCACCTACGAGTCGAAGTACGGTCCGCATTTCGTCGCACCAGATGGAACGTGGTCCGGTCTGGGGGACGCCATCCGGCGAGCCGAGGTTCTGGTCTTTCGCGTAGCACCCAAGACCGGCTTCGGATTTGGCAAAGGAGGAAGGTTCAGCCAAACACGCTGGAGCTTCTAGGTCCCATGCCCCGTACATTGCAGCGGGACACCCCTTAAAGCTCGAACCGGGGTACGGCTGGTCGAGTGCGATCCAGTCCAACCGCGCCGATGGCAGCTCCTGCGGGGTTGGAGTAACGCTCTCGAGGTCGACGAGCCATCGGACACGCGAATGGGCCGATTAACAGTGACCCGCGTTTTCCGAAGCGGCTGCGGCGGTTGCGACCAGCCGAGATCGGCGAACTGGTAAGGGCTTACCAGGCCGGCGTGAAGGTCGGAGATCTCGTGGCTCGTAACGCATCGATCACCGTGACTCAGCACGTCAAGCGTGCGGGAGTACGGCTGCGCTACCCAGCCCTGGCGTCTGAGGAAGTAAACGAGGCAGCCGAGCTGGACTGTCGTTGGCATAATGTTCACGTAGTCGCCGGCTGGCCGGCTCGGACTTCCATGAGGAGGTCCCGGAACCGCTCGGACTCCTCCAGCTGTGGAGTGTGTGCTGATTTCTCGAACCATACGAGCTGCTTGCTCGGTGCCCCCAGGAAACTCGCATAGCGCTGAGCCGCTTTACCCCTCGTACGCGGATCCACTGCGAGCTGTGGCCAGGCGTGGATAAGGACGGATCTGCACGTGGCCGGTGCTGACGACGGAGACGCGGCGAATTGGGTCGTTTGAGGCTCATGAGGGTTCCCTCCTCCTCCGTCCTCCTCCTCTAAGGGTTTCCGGGTGCAACAACGGGCGGATCAGTCGCCCGTATCCGGCTGTCCCAGTGCGCGTAGTAAGGCTTTACGCCGAAGACCTTCGAGAGCGCGGACAACACCGGCAGCATGAGGTTCTGCAGCCAAATGGGCGGTGAGGTCACCCGGCTTTCGTGACGGAAGTGCCAGAAGGTGGCGCCGAGTTGCAGTGGGTTCTTTGGTGCCCCTCTCGGAGTGGTCTTGCCGTCGGCCACCAGTCCGGCGACGGCTTCGTGGAACTCCTTCGATTTCAGTGCCGGGCGTAGCTCGACGACGCCTTCGATCTCGACTGACCCGTGGTTACCCTCGGAGTGGCGGACTCCGGCTGGGACCACAACGGTCTCCCCTGCTCCCGCGATGTGGACCTCACTTTCGAGGGTGAAATGGGCCTCCCCGGAGATGATGGTGAAGCGTTCCTCTTGGTGGGGATGGATGTGCTCGGTGATCACCCCACCGGGCGTACTGGCCCAGTTGAAACGAACGAGCGCTCCGTCGTTGTCTTCGGCGATGGCCGTGAACTCGATCCGCTCGCCGGTAGCCGGGTTGAAAAAGGGCCGGAATCTGGGGTCGGCGGGGTCCACGGTCACGGGGTCTGCGGACTGAACTGAACCGGACGTGACCTGCGAGGTGGTCTCAAGCTGGCGAGGTCGTGAAAGCCGCTGGCAGCGGTGGCGAGCAGCAGGACACCGGCGGCGATGCCCGTCGTGGCTGCCAGCGAAGAGCCCGACATGGTGGCAACGAGGATTATCGGACCGATGGTCAACGCCCAGCCGATCACCCGGTACCGGGGAATGTGTACCAGGTGATCGAGCCACAAAAGGAGCGGTCCGATGGTGATCGCAATGGACGGGAGCACCCAGTCGGAGTGACCTGCAGCGATGACAATGACCGGCAACACGAAGGCGGCCACCAACTCGATGATCGTGGCGATCGTCACCGATCGCTCGATGCGTTTGGCTTCAGGTCCGGAGGGCCGTCGGCCCGTACCAGCGGTGACCCGGATGCCATAGGCCAAAACGGCCAGGACCGCGACACCGAACGCGACCGCCAGTGCGCCACGCGCGGCACCGTGGAGGTTGGACGCTCCCCGGATCAACCAGAAGCCGGCGAACGCCAGCTGGATGAAGCCGCCGACCCGGCGCACCCGTTGCGACCATGCGGCGGTCGGGCTGAGATCGGCTGCCTCTGGTGTCTCGGAGACGGTCATGTCGCACTCGCCTTGTCTCGGTACCACGCGACTGTCTCTTTGATCGCCACATCGAGCGACGTACCGGCGGCGCCGAAGGTGGACTCGTACTTGGAAGTGTCGAGGACAAACGGCTCCTCGAACTCGTAAGCCATCTCAGCCAGCCCCCGCATCAGGGGATTGACCACGCCCAACGCCCGCAAGACCAGCTTGGGCACCGACCGGACGGCGACCGGGTGCCCGACTTCGCCGGCGACTACGTCGAGGAGGGCTCGGGTGGTGACTGTCTCTGGGCCTGGCAGATGCCACACCTGGCCGACAGCCCGCTCGTCAGTACCCAAAGTGGCAAGTCCGGCGGCGATGTCGGGAACGTAGCTGTAGGTGTGTGGCAGGTTCGGGTTGCCAATGAAATCAGCTCGCTTGCCAGCCACGGCGTTGCCGAAGACTCGTGCTCCGAGGCTGGACTCGGTAGCGCCAGCACCGAAGAAGTCCGAAGCCCGCCCGATGGCGATACGCACCCGACCGCTCTGCGCAGCATCAAGCAGCTCCGCCGTCATGGCCGCCCGGGCCCGGCCTTTGGAGGTCGTGGCCATAAGCGGCAGATCCTCGGTGATGGGCTTTCCGTCGGTCGGGCCGTAGGCGTACAGGTTCTCCAGGCTCACCAGCAGCGCACCGCTATGTTCGGCGGCGGCCATTACTGCTCGCTGAAGTGGCGGAAAGAGAGTCGGCCACTGCGTATAGGGAGCGTTCAGGCACTGGTAGATGACCGTTGCGCCCTCGGCGGCGTGGGTAGCGGCCTCGGGATCGGAAGCATCAGCAGAACGCCAGTCGACACCATCGTCCAGAGTCGCCGGTCGGTGCCGCGAAACTGAGCGAACAACGTTCCCTGAACTAGCCAGGCAGGCGGCCAGGGCCAGGCCGACTTGACCGGTCCCAAATATGACGTGTTGCTCGCGCTCAGTCACGTCGGAACCCGATCGTCCGGAGCTGCCGGTGCGCGCGATCAGCCGAAACCAGCAAAGCGGAACGCTTGCGGTTCATGACGCTCCTCTATTTCCTCGGCGCCCGCCTAGGTTCAAAGAAAGCGTCAATGGTGTCCCTGTCAACGGGACACGTGCGTCGGAGCCTACTCCCGCCGTGCATGTTTGGCCATGCCCACTTTTCGCCATCTCTCCGTCGGCCGATGGAGGGACATTCAAGCCCGGTGACATGGGGCGTAGGGCAGGAACCCGTCGGCGAGGGCGACATCGGAGCCGTCCTCGGGGACGAGCACCCAAGCAGCCAGGTAGAGCGGAACGCTTGCCCCGGCGAAAAGCGTCAGCACGACGAGGCCGACCCGGACATATGTGACGTCGAGGGCGAAGTACTTGGCGAGCCCAGCGGCCACACCGCCCAGGATCCGATTGTTGGACGACCGCCTGAGCAATCTCGGCTGGTCCTGGCTCTTCTCACTCGTCTCGATATCCATGGAACGGTCCTTTCCCTCATAGTTGTGAGCGGCGCTCTCAATACGGATCAGTGTACTCTCTATTTGAGAGATGTCAAGAGCAATGCTCACATATCGGTGCAACGATCACAGATTTGTGGCAAATTGTCCTTATGACAACGTCAACTGGCCTACGGGCTCGGGTGCGCTACGAGCTGACCCAAGAGATCAAGGACCAGGCGCGTCGACAACTGGCGGAAGAAGGTGCTTCGTCGCTGTCACTACGCGCCATTGCGCGGGAACTCGGCATGGTGTCGTCGGGAATCTACCGCTACTTCAAGAGCCGCGACCAGCTCCTGACAGCGCTCATCATCGATGCTTACGAATCCCTAGGGAGCGCGGTGGAGGCTGCCGATGGCGGCTACGAGCGCACCGACTTCGCTGGGCGTTGGAGTGCCTGCTGCCACGCCGTGCGCGGCTGGGCGCTTCAGCACCCGCAGGAGTACGCGCTGGTCTACGGCTCCCCTGTCCCGGGCTACCACGCTCCGGAGGATACGAACCTCCCGGCAAGCCGGGTCACTCAGGCGTTGGTCGCCGTAGTCCGCGAGGCCGCGGCCGCCGGAGCGCTTCGCAGCCCCTTCGTCCCCGAAATGGCCCCGGCGCTCTCCAAAGCAGCCGTAAAGGAGGCGATACTGGTCGAAGCGAGGGGGCTAATCGGTGTCCCCCATGATGCGAGCATCCGGGCGGTCGTAGCCTGGACGCAGCTATTTGGGGTGGTGAGCTTCGAGCTTTTCGGGCGCTTCGTTGACATTGTGGATGACGTCAGTGCCGTGTTTGATCAGGCCGTTTTGGAAATGAGTGCCTTCGTCGGCATTGCTCCACCTCAGCGTCCCGCGACGCGAATCAACAGAACAGGGCGCGCAAGGGCAGGTTGAGACAATCGAGGGAACCTCGCCTAACGGTTCGAATAAGCCCGTCAAGGTCGACGAGCGGTCGGACACGCGAATGGCCCGATCAACTGAGCGTGACCGGGCCAGGCGGATGACCGCTGGGCTGCAACGTCGATCGAGCGGTTGACATGCAGCCCTATAGCTGCCTATGGTTAGGGAACCAATCAGCTGCCTATCAGAGGAGCACGAAATGCCGGACGTCAGACATCGTGTGGTCATGTCAGCCCCGCTCGACCGGGTGTACTCGGCGATCGCCACGAAGGATGGCCTCTCGGACTGGTGGACCCGAGACGGTGTCCGTGGGGAATCGACGGAAGGATCCACGATCGAGTTCTACTTCGGTCAGCCGGAGCCGGCGGCCGTCATGGAGGTCACTCGACTGGATCCCGAGGGGCAGGTCGGTTGGAGCTGTGTCGGTGGTGCCGACGAGTGGGTGGGGACCAAACTCAGCTTCACACTCACCCCGAAGGACGACGAGACGGTGGTGCTGTTCACCCACGCAGACTGGCGGGATCCGAGTGACTTTATGGCCCATTGCAGCGCACGGTGGGCCTACTTCCTTCTCAGTCTCAAGAGCCTCGTTGAAACAGGTAAGGGCACCCCTTCGCCCGAGGACCTCAAGTTCTGAAACCAGGCGACAAGCCAATCGTGGTGGACGTCTTCAAGGCACTGGCCGACCCGAGTCGTCGTTTGCTGCTGGATCGTCTGAATGTCCGCAATGGACAAAGCCTCCGGGAGCTGTCCGAGGGCCTGGACATGGTCCGCCAGTCCGTTAGCAAACACCTGGACATCTTGGAAGCAGCCAACCTCGTCACAACCCTCCGGCGGGGTCGCGAGAAGCTCCACTACCTGAATGCTGAACCAATCAACGAGATCGCCGAGCGTTGGATCCATCGCTACGACCGAGCACGGGTCCACGCTCTGGCTGATCTCAAGCAAGCACTGGAGGAGACATCGATGGAGCAACCGGAGTTCGTCTACACGACGTACATCAGAACCACACCCGAACGGCTGTGGCAGGCCCTGACCGAGCCATCGTTCACCAGCCGCTGGTGGCAAGCGACCTTCGATACTGACTGGGAGGTGGGATCAACGATGACGTGGAACAACCACGGGGTCGTCATCGCCGACCCGGAGCAGGTCATCCTGGAATCTGATCCCTACAGGAGGCTGGCCTACACGTGGCACACCTTCACGCCGGAACTCAATGAGCGTCTCCGGTTCGGAGATGAGTTGTTCGCCAAGCTCTCCGGCGAACGCCGATCACGCGTCGCGTTCGACATCGAGGAAGCCGGGGAGCTCGTCAAGCTGACTGTGGTTCATGACGACTTCGAACCTGGGAGCACCGCAGCGAACATGGTGAGAAACGGTTGGCCCGTCTTCCTGTCAAGTCTCAAGACGCTGCTCGAAACCGGGGAGCCACTCCCCTCGACTCGCGTCAACCGGGAGGCAAAGTGAATCTCATCCATCACGTCTTTGACATCCAGGCACCACCAGAGACGGTGTTCGCGTCGATCACGACTGCCGACGGACTCTCCTCCTGGTGGACCACAAAAGTGAATGCAGATACTGCACTGCGTGGTTCGCTGTTTCTATTCACGTTTCGCGATCCCTTCAATCCGCAACTCCGGATCACGGAGATCGAATCGACCAACCTTGTGGCTTGGGAGGGCGTCAGCGGTCACGATGCCTGGGGCACAACCACGCTCCGTTTCCAACTTGACCGCGCTGATGCCGGGACCATGGTGCGCTTCTGGCACCAGATGGGAGCGGATCGACCCGACGACGCAGTCGCTTCAGCGAACTTCACCTGGGGGTACTACCTCGACAGCTTGCGCCTCCTCTGCGAGACGGGTCGGGGCAAGCCCTATCAATCTGGTGTTCCAGGTGCACGAGTCGGCGCGAGCATGGTCGAGTGAGTACTTTCGTCTTTCGGCTGCAAGCTCCTCGACCCACATTCGCTCTCGACATGACCGACGACGAACGGGAGATCATGGGACGGCACGCAGCACACTGGCAGCCCTTAATCGATTCGGGCGCGATGGTGGTGTTCGGACCGGTCGTGGATGGAACGGGATCGTGGGGACTTGGCGTCGTCGAGGCCGAGGATGAGGACGAACTGCGTGCGTTCGCCGACCAGGATCCAGTCGTGACAACCCGAACTGCCACAATCGAGATGGGGAAGATGCTGGCGGGGTTCGTGCGACGGAGCTGATCGCCCGGAGCCTGACCTGCTCGACGGGAGGGCTGACCTGATTTGGACGTTCTCCCAGTTCAGGAAGGGGTTCGAACATCGACGTTTTCCTCGGGTAGACAACGGAGCGCAAAAACGCTCACCTATTAGGGAAAACGTTGTCTTTCCTGCGAGTGGAGGTGAAGGGACTCGAACCCTCGGCCTACGGCTTGCAAAGCCGCCGCTCTTCCAGCTGAGCTACACCCCCGCAGGCGGCGGTCCCGACAATCGGGCGGCCTATACCGCACGGCGGTCGCGATACTAGGAGGCGCGGTGACTCCCTTGTGACCGGGGCTACGACGGCGACGTTGCAACATGGCTGAATGACCACCGCGCTAGGGTGCGGACCTCGTGGACACCCAATCCTTCCTCGGGATGCAGCCCATCAACGACGACTTGCACTGGCGGATGCGGGTCGAACCACACCTCGCCACCCCCGACTTCTTGTTCGGTGGCTGTGGGCTCGGCGCCGCGCTCGTGGCGCTCGAGAAAGCATCGGGTCGGGCGACGGTCTGGGCTACCGCCCAGTATCTCTCGTACGCGGCGACACACTCGGAGATGGAGTGGGAGGTGACCTTGGCGGCCACCGGTCGACACGTCACCCAGGGCAGGGCCGTCGGGGTGGTGGGCAGGCGTGAGATCCTGACCGTAAATGCCGCCCTGGGTGAGTACCGGTCTTCCCCAAATGGCACCTGGGTCGAACCGCCCCAGGTGCCGCCGCCCGAGGAGTGTCCGCCCCGATACCTGCCGGACATGATGCGAAACACGATTATCGACACGATCGACAGTCGGACCGCCAAGGGGCGGCCGCTCGACGAGCTTGACGGTAAGCCCGGGTTGCCGAATGCGGCCCTCTGGGCCCGAGTCCCGGGCCTTCTCGCGACGTCGGCGGCCACGTTGGCCATCTTCGGGGACTATGTCGCGGGCGCCGCATCGGACCCGCTCGGCGAGCCCGTCATGAGCCGCAGTCTCGACAACACGCTTCGAGTCGTGCAGCTCAAGCCGACCGACTGGGTGCTCTGCGACATCAGGATGCACACCGTCTTTGGCGGCTACGCGCAGGGGGTGGCCCACTTGTGGTCGCAAGATGGAGCCCTCTTGGCGACCGCAAGCCAATCATTCGTCGTGCGCCCCTGGCCCGAACATGGAGCAGGTCGGGCGTAAACCCGTTGGACGTGGTGTAGCCTCTTGCTCCTTCTGGGGCTATAGCTCAGTCGGTTAGAGCGCAGCACTGATAATGCTGAGGTCGCAAGTTCGATTCTTGCTAGCCCCACCCCAAATACCCAGTTCACAGCCTTACACTACTCCTTTATGTCATCTTCCTGCCCCCCACGTACGCGCTGCGTGCCCGAAGGGCGGAGAAGAGCTCCTACTTTTTCGGCGGCCGCTTGGTCCGCATACCTGGTGACCCTCGCGTAGATATCGAGGGTCATTCGGGACGAGGAGTGGCCCAGCCGTGTCTGAGCCGTCTTGACGTCGGTGCCAACGGCGACGAGTGCGGTGGCGGCGAGCGACCGGAGGTCATGAAAACGAAGGCCGGTGAGTCCAGCGGTTTCGCATGCGGCTACCCATGCGCGCCGGCGCCCAGTTGAAACAAGCACTGACGTTCCGACTGAAAGGGTGGGAGATAGTTCGCCTCGACCATTAGGCATGTCGTTCATTCCGTCGAGGTCGATAATGAGCTGACGATGATTCGGACGAGAGGTTCTTCATGAATCCATCGGCGGGGCACTTGTGTATTCGTAAAGGGGACTTAATGCCCTAGATACCGCCGATGTCACAAGCAATGATGTGAGCCTTGCGTCTATGACATTCCGCAGGGGAACGGATCAGTAGCCCGATGCTCGCCGCCTTATTGGACACAACTACAACCACGCTGCCGCAGGTGACTATCACGCAAAACGGGACGAGCACCAGTGTGCCTTTCTCAGCGGTCCAGTGTAGGGTTAATCCAACGTGAGAGGTCACCATTGCCGTCCCTGCGGCCGTTGGCGAGCAGGTCCGCGTAGAGCTAGTGCCCCCCCGACAGCACCGGCGCCCCGTGGAAAGATCATCGTGCCCGCGCCGCAACAGAGCTGGGCCTGCGAGCGGGGGTTCGAAGTGAAGGCGCGGGTTGCTCGGACCATTCACTACGTTGTGCTCGTCACCGCCCTCATCCTTACCACAGCCATCCCCAGCATTGTGTCGCCCTCTCAGGCGTATGCAGCATCGGCAGCCTTCGTGCAAGGTGGGGATACCCAGGTGGGGAGCGGTACGACGGCCAGCCTGGCGTTCCCCAGCGCGAACACCTCCGGGAACCTGATCGTGGTGTACGTAGTCTGGGACAACCCCGGGACCGTGACGGTGTCCGACACGAGGGGCAACACCTACACGGCTGCTACGGCGCGCCAGTCTTGGGGGAGCAACTGGAGTGCCCAGGCCTTCTACGCCTCGAACATCCTCGGAGGGTCGAACACGGTCAAGGCGACCTTTGGTACGGCGATCAAGTCTTTCGGCATCGTGTACCTGCACGAGTACTCCGGTCTCGCCACGGCGTCTCCTGTCGACGTCAGTGCGTCTGCCGCTGGCACGTCGGCATCCATGAGCAGCGGAGCGGTGACGACCACCCAGGCCAACGACCTCCTCTTTGCCGCCGGTGCATCCGACAACACCGTCACCACCCCGGGGACTGGCTTTACGGCGCGTCTCACGGGCTTCGGCAATCTCACGGAGGATCGCGTCGTCACGACCACGGGGTCCTACGCCGGGACCGCCAGCCAAAACGGCAGCACCTGGGTCATGCAGCTCGTCGCGTTCCGGGTCGCCTCGACTGCGATCGGCCCACCTGCCAAGCTGGCCTTCGTCCAGGGCCCCTCCAACGCCGGCGCCGGTGCGGTCATCACCCCGGCGGTGACGGTGGCGGTCGAGGACGCCAACGGCAACATCGAGACCTCTAACAACACCACCGAGGTGAGCCTGGCCATCGGGACCAACCCCGCCGGTGGGACTCTCAGTGGCGGCTCGGCCGTCACGGTGGCCTCGGGCATCGCCACCTTCTCGGGTCTCTCCATCAACATGGCTGGTACCGGCTACACGCTGACGGCCTCGAGCACGCCCACGTACAGCGCGGCCACCTCGGCCGCCTTCAACATCACTACGGGGACGTCGTCGGACTGGACGACGTACTTGGGGGGCAATGACCGCACCGGTTTTGCCGCCGGTGAAAACGGGTTCAATCCGACGTCCGTCCCGAACCTGGGACTTGCGTGGAAGACGTCTGATGCCGGGCCGTCCCACGGCGTGTTCTCGCAACCGATCGTGTCGAACGGATTGGTCTACTGGGGATCATTCGACGGCTACGAGCGAGCGACCACTACGTCAGGGAATCTCGTGTGGCAGACGAACTTGGGAACGACGAGCCCTCCGGGCTGCACCGACCCCTCTGAAGCCGGCGTCGCCAGCACGGCGACGGTCACAACGGACGTTGCGGTTGGGACGGCGACGTCGGTCCTCTATGTCGGCGGCGGCGACGCGAAGGTGTACGCGTTGAACGCAGCGACCGGCGCGGTGCTCTGGTCGTACACGGTCGGACCGAACTCGAACTATTTCGTATGGTCCTCGCCGGCCGTGTTCGGCAACAGTGTCTATATCGGTGTCGCTTCCTTCGGTGGAGGCACTGACTCCGGCAGCAGCTGTCCGGAGATCCAGGGTCAACTCCTTCAGCTCAACCGGGTCACCGGTGCGCTGCAGAACACATTTGACGTTGTTCCCAATGGATGCATGGGCGGTGGCGTATGGAGCTCGCCCGCGGTTGACGCAGCCGCCGGCACCATCTACTTCGGCACCGGCAGCCAACCCCCCCCCGGCGGCTGCACCAGCGAACCCCTCGCCCCGGCAATAGTCGAGGTGAGCGCTTCCAACCTGAGCTTGGTGGGCTCGTGGGCGGTGCCCCCGGCACAGCAGTCAGACGACAGCGACTTCGGCGCCACACCGACGCTGTTCAACGGCGTCATCGGAGGGCAATCGGAGCCTCTTGTCGGCGTGATCAATAAGAACGGCATCTTCTACGCGTTCGAGCGCGGCGCACTCGCCTCTGGACCTGTCTGGAGCACCCAGATCGCGATTGGCGGCGGCAATCCAACCATTGGACAGGGTGATGTTGCCTCCGCGGCGTTCGACGGCACGACGCTGTACGTCGGCGGTGATGCCACGAGCAGCTGTTCCGGTTCCCTGAATGCCTTGAATCCATCGACGGGCGCCTTCATCTGGCAGCACTGCTTCACAGACGGCGGCTACGTGCTCGGCGGAGTGACCAGCGCTTCGGGCGGCGTCGTCGCCGTGGGCGAAGGCAACAACATCGCGGTCCTCTCAGCGGCGACCGGAGCGTCACTGTTCACCTACGCCGGCGCAGGCACGTTCTGGGGTCCTCCGTCGATCGCCGACGGCACGCTGTACGAAGGCGACATGGCAGGCAACCTCTACGCGCTCACGGTGAACCAGATCGGCCCACCTGCCAAGCTGGCCTTCGTCCAGGGCCCCTCCAACGCCGCCGCCGGTGCGGTCATCACCCCGGCGGTGAAGGTGGCGGTCGAGGACGCCAACGGCAACATCGAGACCTCTAACAACACCACGCAGGTGAGCCTGGCCATCGGGACCAACCCCGCCGGTGGGACTCTCAGTGGCGGCTCGGCCGTCACGGTGGCCTCGGGCATCGCCACCTTCTCGGGTCTCTCCATCAACACGGCTGGTACCGGCTACACGCTGACGGCCTCGAGCACGCCCACGTACAGCGCGGCCACCTCGGCCGCCTTCAACATCACTACGGGTGCCTCCGCCCATTTCGTGCAAGGTGGGGACACCCAGGTGGGGAGCGGTACGACGGCCAGCCTGGCGTTCCCCAGCGCGAACACCTCCGGGAACCTGATCGTGGTGTACGTAGTCTGGGACAACCCCGGGACCGTGACGGTGTCCGACACGAGGGGCAACACCTACACGGCTGCTACGGCGCGCCAGTCTTGGGGGAACAACTGGAGTGCCCAGGCCTTCTACGCCTCGAACATCCTCGGAGGGTCGAACACGGTCAAGGCGACCTTTGGTACGGCGATCAAGTCTTTCGGCATCGTGTACCTGCACGAGTACTCCGGTCTCGCCACGGCGTCTCCTGTCGACGTCAGTGCGTCTGCCGCTGGCACGTCGGCATCCATGAGCAGCGGAGCGGTGACGACCACCCAGGCCAACGACCTCCTCTTTGCCGCCGGTGCATCCGACAACACCGTCACCACCCCGGGGACTGGCTTTACGGCGCGTCTCACGGGCTTCGGCAATCTCACGGAGGATCGCGTCGTCACGACCACGGGGTCCTACGCCGGGACCGCCAGCCAAAACGGCAGCACCTGGGTCATGCAGCTCGTCGCGTTCCGGGTCGCCTGACACGGGAGGCGACGCGGCAATCTCCCTGAGCTTGGGTACCAGGCGACGGCTTCGGTGACGCTGCCATGACGCAGCTCCTGAATGAGGACTCCGTTCGTCAACTCGGTACGGTAGATGTGACCGGCGTCGGTGAAGATCCAGCCGATGGCAAAAGGATGATGTTGGGAGTGCAGGTGACCGGTCAGCGGCTGTTCCTCGACCGGGAGGTCAACCGGACCTTGCTGCCACCACCTCTGCGCGCTGCCGCAGGGCGGCGATGGCCTCACCGGGGGTGCTGCCTTCGAGCACGGTGAGGAGTTCGGCCACGATGGCACTCAGCTCGGCGAACTCCGTGGTCGGCTCCTGGACCATGATCTTGGAGAAAGGGAGGGCGAGATTGACGCGGTTAATTGGCGCAACGATGCCAGCCCCGATCCTCGGTCCCGCCGCCGCGTTTTCGTCACCAGTCATCTCCCAGCCTCCAATCCGGAATCGTCAATGGATCTTCGTTCACCCCGCTATTGGAGCACACACGCGGCGGTGCTCCTCCTCGTCTCCCCGAGCCGGTCGACGGTGGTCATTAGCAAGGGCATCATTGACTGATGAAACAGGCCACTGGTTTCGCGAACGACGTCCTGCACGGCGTCAAGATCCTCTGAGGATCCGGTAGCGGCGGAGCCTCATCTCTGTGAACGGGATCAGCGAACCAGGGCAGCAGGGAGCCGATCGAAGGAGGCGCCGATGGCTGGCGCCCGTCAGGAACCGGCTCTCTACCCTGACCTCCCGACTGGGGGCGTACCCCCCGGCGGCCGTCGTGACGTCGGTAATCGAGCGGGACAAAGAAGCTGCGGGGGGCGTGGCCGGCAGCGCCATTGCCTTCCGCCTGTTCCTGTTCTTCGTGCCTCTGTTACTCTTCGTGCTCGGCATCCTCGGACTCATCTCCGGGTTCCTTTCCGCTCAGGACGTCGCGCACGGGATTGGGGTGTCCGGCAAGCTCTCCGCGCAGATCCGGGCCGCCTTCGCCGAGCCCAGTGTGTCGCGGTGGTTGGCCACGGGACTTGGACTCGTGGGCATGCTGACCGCAGGCCGGTCGCTCAGCAAGGTGTTGATCTCTTCCAACGCAATCGCCTGGCGGGTCCCGACCCCCAAGCGGGCCTCGCTTCGGACCATCGGTTCGGTGGCCGGCCTCATCTGCGTCATGGGTCTGCTCTCCATCATGGTCAACCGCTTGCGGGAGGACTTCGGCCTCAGCGTGGCTAGCGTTTCGCTGTTGCCGACATTGGTGATCTACGTGGTCGCATGGATCGGGGTGTCGAGCTTCCTCCCACGTGGCACCGGCGACCCCGGAGCGTTACTCCCCGGAGCGCTGGTGGTGGCCTTCACCATCACCGCCATGCAGGCGCTCAGCGAGTTCTACCTACCGGACAAGCTGAGCCGATCTGGAGAGCTCTATGGCACGATCGGCACCACCGTCGCGACGCTCGGGTGGTTCTTCCTCCTCGGCAGGGCCGTCGCGCTCTCGACGGAAATAAACGCCGTCATTTACGACCGCTATGGCAGTGTGTCGGGCCCGTTCTTCTCTCTCCCGGTCCTGCGACTCCTTCCGGCCAAGTCCCAACGTATCCGTAGGTTCTTCGACCTCCAGCCAGAGGGCGACGAAGGTACAGAGTGAGCTCGGCCAGACGCATGGCCTCGGCTCACTCTACGACCTCGGACCGAAGACCGACTGCGTCAGTCCTTGCCGATCATTACTTCGGTGGACTTGATCACGGCCTTTACGGCATCCCCTTCGGCAAGAGCCAGTTCCGTGGCCGAGTCCTTGGTGATTGCCGAGACGACCTCCTGGCCTCCCGACAGACGGATGACCACCGTCGACATCACCGCACCGTGCTCGACTCGAACGACGGTGCCTTCCAGTTGGTTCCTCGCGCTGAGCCTCATAACCGCCACGCTACCGCCGGGGGCTCATACCCATGTCCGGCATCTGGTCAACCGCTCGGGGCTGATAGCGAGCTACCCAGTCACCGGGACGTATCGACCGGTGAGCAGCTGGACACGCACGGCGAAGTTACCCAGCCCGGCGTTCTCCAGTTCCCGGCGCAGCTCGAGAAGGCTCGGGGCCGGACTCGGCCCCGTCGCGTCTATCAGTACCCGGTCGTCGATGGCGCTCACCCCGAGGACGGACCAACCGGCGGTGTCGGCCCAATGATCGGCGACGGCCTGCACGCCGGTGAGCCGGATGCTTCTCTGGTCGTAGTGCTGCGAGTTGATCCACAACGGGACGATGACGGCCAACAGGAGAATGCCGATCACAACGAAGGCGGCGGCGTGACGGTACGACCGGAGCGCCAGCCCGGTCGAGGCCCTGCTCACCCGGTAGAGAGCCATCACGATGATGCCCGAGGCCAGGATGGCGATCACGTTGGTGAGGAAGAGAAGAAAAGAGCCCAGTGCCTGGTGGGGAGCACCGGATTCCAGGGTTAGCCCAACGACCGCCAAGGGGGGGACCAAGGAGATGGCGATGGCCACGCCGGGCAGCGTGTCGGAGATATCGGAACGGGCCAGAGCGACCGAGCCCACCGCCCCCGTGGCCAACGCCGCCACCAGGTCGACGAGCCGTGGAGAGATCCGAGCTGCCACCTGGCTGCTCGTGTCCGCCACCACGGGGTAGGGGACGAAGAGCCCGAGGATCCACGCCAGGCCAACGACAACGGCGGCCCCCGAGACGAGCAAGACAAGACACCGTCGAAGGTTCGGACCGTCGCGCAGCACCACGGCCAGCACCAGACCGAGGATGGGGGTCATGAGCGGGGCGACGATCATGGCGCCGATCACCGTCGCGGTGGAGTCGCTGACCACTCCCGCCGAGGCAATCACCGCCGACAGCGGCAGCAGCAGCCAGTACCGGCTGAGACGGCGGTGCAGATCCTGACCCTCGAAGAAAACCTGGTCCCGCATGCGCTGCAAGTCGCCTTGGGTGAGTCCGGTCATGAGCGTCGGCCTTTCATGGGTAGCGCCAGTCCATCGGGAGAACTACATCAGACGAAAGCCGCAGACCGAGGGATGTCAACGCTCGGAAGTCGCCCGGAGCCGTAACCTCTCCCTTGCATGAGCGTCGAGCCCGGAACCCTCGAGAGCGGAGCCCTACCCCTAGAACCCATCCGGCGCCGGCCTTGGCGTTCGATCGTCTTTGCCCCCGAAGGCGACGGCGTCCGACGCCGACGCGGATCGGACGGGTTCCGGTTGGGGGCGGCGGTCGTCGTGGTTCTGGTCGGGCTGGCCATCACCCACATCGATCCGTCCCCCGAGCACAAGGTCCTGCGCTTCATCAGTCCGCCACCCGATGGCGTCCGCTGGCTCGTCACGAGCATCTACCTCCTCGGGTCCTTCGGGCTCATCGTGATCCTGGCGGCTGTGGCCTTCCTCTCCCACCGCTGGGCCATCGTCCGCGACCTGGCGTTGGCCCTGGGGGCCGCGTGCGCACTCTCGGCCCTCATGTGGCTCGTCTTCGGCAAGACGGGCGGGCGGCCGCACGACGCTTCGTTGTCGGGATACAACCTCGACTACCCGGTGATCGTCATCGCCGCGGCGGTGGCCGTTGGCATGATGGCCCTGCCCTATCTGTCGCGCACCGTGCAGCGGCTGGTCGAGCTGCTTATTGGGTTGGCCGCCGTGGCCACCGTCGTGGCCGGAGACGGGCTCCCGGTGAATGTGGCGGCCAGTGTCGCCCTCGGCTGGGGGACGGCTGCGCTCGTCCACTTGATCTTCGGATCGCCACTCGGCCTGCCCTCGGGAGCGGAGCTCGCCGTCGTGCTGGAGGACCTCGGTGTGCCGGTCAGCGCCGTGTTGCCGTCGGAGCGCCAGGTCTGGGGCGTGGCCCGCTACATCGGCACCGACGTAGCGGGAGAACCGGTTGCGGTATCCCTCTACGGCCGGGACGCCGCCGACGCCCAGCTGCTCTCCAAGGCCGGCCGATTCCTCTTCTACCGCGACTCGGGCCCAGCACTGTCGTTCTCCCGGATTCAGCAGGTGGAACACGAGGCCTACATGACGCTCCTGGCCGAGCGGGCTGGCGTGGCTACCTCGCGTGTGCTGGTAGCCGGCATCGGCGGGCCGAGTCGGGATGCCGCTCTTGTCGTCCATCCGCCGCCGGGCTTCCGCTTGTGCGAGCTCGACGCGGCAGCGCTCACGGACCGACTGATGGATGCCTTGTTCACCACCGTGCTGGCCCTACGCCAGGCCAGGATCGCCCATGGCGCGCTCAGCGGTGAAACCATCGTGGTCGATCCTGCCCACGCCAGCGTCTCGCTGGTGGACTTCCGGACGGCCTCGACCAGCCCGGCCGATGAGCGCCTGGACACCGATTTGGCCGGAGCCCTGGCCGCCGCCGGCCTCGTCGCCGGGCCCGAGCGGACCGCCGCCGCCGCCCGGCGCGTGCTCACGAAAGAAGTGGTTTCGTCCGCGTTACCGCACCTCCGGCGGGCGAGCCTGGACCGCGGCATCTCGACGGCGCTCAAGGGCCACAAACACCTGCTCGAGGAGGTAGGCACCCAGACGGCGAAGGCCTTCGACATCGAGATGCCCACGCTGGCCGAGCCCAAGCGGGTCAGTTGGGGGACCATCGTCATGACCATCGGCACCCTCATCGGCGGTTGGGCGCTGATCCTCGTGCTGATAAAGGTCGGCGAGTCGTTCGACACCATCAAAGGTGCCGCGTGGGGCTGGGTCGCTGCGACCGCGGTGCTGGCCCAGCTGGCCTATCCGTCGACGGCGTTGTCCGAGATCGGCACCGTGAGAGCGGTGCTCCCCTACGGTCGGGTGGTGGCTCTCGAGTTCGCCAACGCGTTTACCTCCCTGGCCGGGGGAACCCCCGCCACGTTCGCCACACGGGTGCGCTTCTTCCAGCAGCAGGGCTTCGATGCCACCCAGGCCGTGACCTCCGGCGCCCTGGTGAGCACGACCAGCTGGATCGTGAAGGGCGCTCTGTTTCTCATCTCCCTTCCCCTGGCGTGGGGCAACATGGACTTCTCCAACGACGGGCAGAACAGCTCGGGGAACCACGGCAAGGCCATCTGGCTCTTCCTGGCCATCATCGTCTTGGTCATCGTCCTGATCGGCGTGGCGCTGGCCATCCCCCGGCTGCGACGGCTGGCTGCCGACAAGGCCCGGCCCAAACTGCACCAGGTCTGGGCTGACCTCAAGGTTTTGGCCACCCGGCCGGCCAAGCTGGTGGAGCTGTTCGGAGGGGCGCTGTCGGCTCAGCTCGTCGTGGCCCTGTCCCTCGGGGCCGCGCTCCACGCCTTCGGGCAGCACCTCTCCTTGGCCACCATCTTCATCGTCATCACGCTCGCATCCATGATCGGAGGCGTCTCACCGGTGCCCGGTGGCATGGGGGTGGTCGAGGCCGGGATGATCCTCGGCCTGACGGCCGCCGGGATTCCCGAGACCGACGCCGTCGCCGCCACCTTCGTGCAGCGCACCTTCACCTCCTACCTGCCGCCCCTCTGGGGATGGTTCGTCCTCGTTGGGATGCGCAAGCGGGAGTACCTGTGACCGACTGACCGAGCGGTCAGCGCAATCGTCGAGGCATCAATGCGCCGATGAGCCAGAAGATCGGCAGAAAGATCCCCACCAAGAACATGACCCAGTGACCCTTGCGGATGGACCAGATGCCGAGGGTCACAAGCAAGACGAAGTACAGGATTCCGCCGACGACGCCAAATACCATCTCGATTTCCCCTTCGATCGTCGTTCGGTCAACCGATCCTGGCTCACCGACGGCAACCCGCCAGTCAGCTAGACGCGACCGGTTGCTTCGTTCAGCCGAGAATCTTGGCCTTCTCGGCGGCGAACTCCTCGTCGGTGAGAATGCCCTGCTCGTGCAGCTTGCCTAGCTTCGTGAGCGCCTCATAAGGGTCCTCCTCGGCCTCGACGGGCGGTGCCGGTGCGGCCTCCTGTGGAGCCTGGGCTGCTTGTGCTTGAGCCTGTTTGTTGGCCATGTGACCGCCGACTACTGCGGCAGTGCCCACCACTGCGGTGGTGCGGACCGCCATTCTGGCGATCGGTCGTCGTCTCATCATTGTAGTTCCTCCTGGTCGTGAGCTGTTTTTGATCGTTCGGGCGGCATCCCACCGGTGTGATGGGTCCAGCGTCTCAGCCGGCGCCTAAATGGCAGCCAAGGCCTCTTGGACCAGTTCGTGAGGGATGCGCGCACTCTCGAGCAGTACGCCGCCCGAATCGAGCACGGCGGCGGCGAAGGGTGCGGCCCACAGGTCTTCCCAGACGAGGAGTCCGGCCGAGTTGCCTGGTTCGAGCAGTGAGCCAACGTAAGCGACGTCCTCGTCGCTCAGGATCCCGCCGATCTCAGCGTCGAGGTCGGCGAACGCCCCGAGCTCGTCGAGCTGGTCGAACTCGAAGGCCACAACCTCGCCGTTGTCGTCCTTGCCCACGAAGATGAGGTCGAGGATCCGGACCGTCCTGCTTTCGATCAGTTTCGCCAGCTCAGGGACGATCTGCCCGTTGAAGTTGTTGCCCGGGAACCCGACGACGATGTATTCGATCGGACCGACTTCCATGCCTGCCACCTCCGAGATCGTGGTTCTCCGAAACCGAGAGCTGCTGCCGGCCCCCGAAGAACTCTTTGCGTTCGCACACTAGGGCAACGGGGATGCGGTCTCAAGTTGAGTTCTTCAGCCGCCCCCTGGCTGAGCAGCTACTACGCGCCACCACGGACCGAGGTCAGCTGACGATGAGATAGATGCTCTTTCCGATCAGCCAGAAACCGAGCACCAGTGACACGACGATGATCACTTGGTCGGTATGGGTGTCGATCCAGGCTCTTGTTCTGGCCAGGAAGGCCTGGGTCTTCTCGGGCCTGAAACCGGCGTAAATCTCCAAGGCCAGATAGGTGATGGTCGAGACCACGCAGAAGAGGAACAGCGCGATGTAGCTCTCCCAGGACGAGAGCTTGGCCTCGGTGATCACGGCCACGCCGGCGGCCACCAGCCCCCAGGGCTGGACAAGAGGGGCGAGGCCCACGGCGAACCACGGCGACATGTTGTCGATCCCGGTCTGCCACTTCGGGGTCTTCTTCGGCTTCTTTGGCTGACCCAACTTGCGCCATTGGCGCAAAGCGATGACCAACAGCACGACGCCAATGAGGATCTTCACCGCCAGGGCGCCCAGCGAGGGCGCGGTGTTGGGCTTCGGCGGCTTGTTTCCCGTCACCAGCACGGTGGCCGCCACGACGATGGCCAGTGAAAGGAGCCATCCAAAGATGAAGCCGGCTCCCTTGCGGACGCCTCCCTTGGAGGCGAGCACCAAGATAAAGGCCGTCAGGGGTATCGGCTCGAGCGTGATAACCAACCCGATGAGGATGAGTTCAAAGGTCATGGGTTAGCCAATCTGCGTCGGGAGTGGCAGTAATCTACAGACTCGCTCGAAGGATGACCATCCTTGATGCGTCCGGACCGGGGCTACGGTGCTGAGACGGGTGAAGGAGCGCACAAGATGAGCAGCGACGGGTGAGGGCGGAGCCGGAATGAGCGCCCGCTTGTGGACCCACCACCGCGCCACCGCGGGCGTCGTCGGGTCGCTGGCGGTCGGGGCAGGTCTGTTCCTCGCTGCGTGTGGGTCGGGGCCGGGCTCGCCGTCCCACGGCGCCGGGGGCCGGATCCTCGACGACCTCGAGCATCCCCACGAACAACGGGGGCAACGTTCGCCCGCCCGCCACCGCGTCCACTGCAGTTGCGGCGCCGACGACTACGACCACGGCACCAGCGACGACGAGCACTGCTCCGGCGACCACCACGACCGCTCCGACGACCACCACGACCGCTCCGGTGACCACCACGACGGGACCGGCGACCACCACGACAGCTCCGGTGACCACCACGACGCGTCCATCGACACCGTCGACCACCACGACCACGACCACCACCACGAGCTCCTCGACGTGGTGGTGGCTGGCGCTCGCTCTGGTGCTGGTGGCCATCCTGCTCACGCTGATCGTGATCGGCGTGCGCCGGCGTGGCCAGAAACAGGCCGAAGCGGCCTGGCGAGGAGACACCGTCGGCGCACTGGGCGGGGCGCGCCTGGCACGGGAGCTCCTGCCCTCTTCGGGGAGCGCGATCGCCGATGCCCCTCACTGGCAGTCGGTCCGGGAGCGGGTGGAGCAGGCGGCCCAGAGCCTGGACCGGGCCGGGGCGGTCGCGCCCTCACCCGAGGGGGCATCGAGTGCCAGGGGAACCGCCGAGGCCCTGCGCGGACTCGTCTTCGCCCTCGAGGCCGATCGGCTGCTGCGCGACGGGGTCCAGGCTCCCAGTCCAGAGCAGCTCGGGCAGGCCGATGCGGCGTGCCGCGCCCGAGCCGCCGACCTCGACGCCGCGCTCGGTCGCCTCGACCGGCTGGTGAACCCGCAGCCGGACGACGCCACGCCTGCCTGACCCTCGACCAACGGCGGGTGAGCCGTAGCTCGAACGCAAGCGCGGGTGGACGCGGAGAACTACGAGCCTTCCTCATCTCCCGGGTAGATGGCGACCCCGCCGGAGGAGGCCTCGATCCGTGTGCGGAGTCGGCGAAGATTGCCTCGCCAAAGGGCGGCAAGGACTGGCCGTGCCACCACGGCCCCCATCGTCGCTCCGAGCCACCACGGGAACCGGAGCTTCTCCTCCCAGGTGATCGTCGTCGTGGCCGGATCAGGACCGTCCGACAGGGTGAAGTCCCCCGAGCCGCCGACCAGCCCTCGGTGTGTGACCGATATGCGCGACCGCGGCTCCCAGCCGGTGATCTCCATGACGTCGGTCAGGTGGATCGGCCCGGCGGCGGTGTCGCACTCGAAGGTGGTACCCAGCCCTCGCCGCCGGTCCCCGACGAACCTGATGGCTGTCGCGTCGAGCATCCATTCGACGTGATCTTCAATCCGCTCCAACTCGGCCCATACCACCGGGCGCGGTTCATCCACCACCGTCGAGACGGTGATGTCGACGGTGCGTCTCGTCATCGCCCGCTCCGGCCCTGTTCCATCGCCGCCAGCCGGCGCGCTTCGTCAAACCGCGCCAGCGCCTCGCGCCGCTCGTGTGGGTGGTCGACGACCGGCTCGACGTCTCCGGACGATGACAACCGATCTGGGAGGCCATGCTCGTGGAGCACCGGGTGCTCCACGAGGTAGCGGCGAACGTAGCCACCGTCGGGATCGAAACGCTCCTGCTGGACTCGGGGATTGAACACCCGGTGGAACGGGGCGGCATCGGTGCCGACGCCGGCCACCCACTGCCAGTTCTGTTGGTTGGAGGCCAGGTCTGCGTCGACCAGGTGCCACATGAACCAGCGTGCCCCGAGGCGCCAGTCGATGTGCAGATCCTTCACCAGGAAGCTCGCCGTCACCATGCGCACGCGATTGTGCATCCACCCCTCGGCCAGCAACTGGCGCATCCCGGCGTCGACCAGCGGATAGCCGGTCCGTCCGGTGGCCCAGGCCCGGAACCGGTCCCGGGCCCGCTCCCCGGTGTCCCAGCGCAGATGGTTGCCGAAGGCCCGCAACGGTCGCCGGGCAGCATCGGGCCGGTGCCAGAGGAGGTCGGCGTAGAACTCCCTCCACGCCAGCTCGCTGCGCATCCGGTCGGCACCGCTCCCCGTCCCCAGTCGCTCGAGCACGGTGCGGGGATGTATGCACCCGAAACGCAGGTAGGGCGACAGGCCCGAGGTGCCAGCGACCCCCGGTCGATCCCGGTCCTCGGCGTACGCCGCCAGCGGGCCGGCCGCGAACCGTTCGAGCCGAACCCTGGCCTCCGCCGGGCCGGCCCGCGGCAGCAGCGCGGCCCGTCCGAGCGGGAGGTCCGCCCACCACGCGGGAAGGCCCCACTGGCTCGCCTTTGCGATTCCCATCTCGATGTCCTCCGCGGTGGCGTCGCCGGGCGCCCCGGCGAACCGGGTCGACGGCATCGGCGCCGAGCGGGTCCACCCGTGATCCGCCCAGGCTCTTCGGAAGGCGCTGAAAACCTGGAGCGGAGCGCCGGACCTGGCGCGCACGGTGCCCGGCGCGACGGCGTACGGCGAGTCGACGGCGAGCAGGCTCCGGCCGGCGGCATTCAGGGCCCGAGCCACAGCGCGGTCGCGGCGTACGCCGTAGGGACCGAAATCGGCGGTAGCCACCACCAGCGAAGCGCGTGCAGCCGCAGCCACCTGTGGGACCACCCGGCGCGGATCGCCACGGCGCAGCACCAAGGAGCCGCCCAGCTCCCCGTCGAGCGCACGGAGCGCGCCGGCCAGGAAGTGCCGGCGGTTGGGTCCAGCAGCGCGCAGCACCGCCGGATCGACGACGAACAACGGGACGACGGCATCGGCGCCGGCGCAGGCGTGCAGGGCCGGCAGGTCGTCCAGTCGCAGGTCCCGTCGGAACCACAGGATGACGGGTGTCATCCCTCGTGACCTCGGCGCCCGGCTGCGGCGAACGACGCGGCGCGAGCGCGAGCGCGATGAAGCTGGCCGCGGGCCATGATCCGGAACACGACCCAGTGCACCGGCCACAACAGACGCCAGTAGGCGAGGCCGAGTAGACCCTTGGGACGAAACGCGGCCACCTGCTCAAACCGAGGTGGCGACGAGGCGATCCGGTAGCCGAGCCAGCCTTCCCCACAGAACCAATCAGTGGCCGCCAGTACCAGATGGTCCCCGTCGGCACGGGTCACGGTCCACCAGTCGACCTGGGCTCCTCGTTCGATCCGCCCGGGCCGCCGCAGACTGAGCCGCTCCCCGAAGAACCGGCCCAGCCGCAGGCGCAGCCGCCAGGCCAGGGGCATGCCATACCAACCAAGCTCGCCCCCCACGCGACCCAGGTTGGCACGGACGGCGTCGACCAGATCCTTCGGCAGGGGAGCAGCACACCGCATCGTGTAGACACCCCCTTCAAGACCCTCGCTGCGGACAAAGAGGCCTTCCGACACGCGATCGGACTCCTCTTCTATGGCCTGCACGATGGCTTCGCTAACGGACAGGGGCCGGACGGTGAACGCTCTCATCGTCGTGGCGCGGTCGCGGACGACCACCTCGTTCGCCAGGCTCTCAATGAGGCAGTGGCTGATCCGGCGGTCGACCGGGCTCACCAGGTCGACCCATCGCGCCGACAGGGAGGCGGTGAGCAGCGGGATTGTCGCTATGCGCCGGGGTCGCAGCCGGCGGGCCCGGGCATAGCGACGCATCATCTCGCCGTAGTCGGTCACATCCGGGGTGCCGATCTCGTACACCCCCGGAGGCACCGCGAGCGACTCCTCCAGATAGACGAGGAGGTCGTCCTCCGCCAGCGGCTGGAGCCGCGTCCCGACCCAACGAGGGCAGACCATGATCGGGAGGCGCTCGGTGAGCGAGCGCAGCATCTCGAAGGAGATGCTCCCGGCCCCGAGTATCACGGCGGCCCGAAGCTCGACCACCTCGAGTCCCGATTCCCGGAACACCGAGCCGACCTCCTGCCGGCTGGCCAGGTGCGGCGAGAGGTCCCCGTGCCCCAACGCGCCGAGGTAGACGATGCGCCGCACGCCCGCTCGCCGGGCCGCCTCTGCGAAGGCCCCCGCCAGACGGCGGTCGCGGGCGGCGAATCCCTCACCGCCCGCCATGGCGTGAACCAGATAGAACGCCACATCCACACCAGCGAGGGCGGCGGCAGCTGCCT
Organism: uncultured Acidimicrobiaceae bacterium; assembly: GCA_963779735.1. Classification (GTDB taxonomy): domain Bacteria; phylum Actinomycetota; class Acidimicrobiia; order Acidimicrobiales; family RAAP-2; genus Bog-473. Next base: position 175,885 of record CAVZZJ010000001.1, on the reverse strand, counting down.
CCACGTCAGAGACGTCAACGCCGATGGCGCGCACCCCGCCGCCCGAGGGTAGGCCGGCGGGTTGGCGGGCCAGGGCGACGACGGAGTGGCCGGTTCGGGCCAGTCGCCGGGCGAGGAGCCGACCCACATACCCACCGGCACCGGCGATGGCGATCTTCCCCGGCGCGAGCTCGCGTTCGGCGGCTCCAACAACGGTGTGAGGGTCTGCGCCGAGTGAAGTGACCCTCACGGCACCGCCGCGACGATCGCCGACGGGATGCCGGTACGGGCCTCGCACCAGTCGAGCAACGCATCGTCGTCACCGGGGTGTGTCGGCCGCAGGAGGGGAGGCCGGCGGTCGGTTCGGCGTCGCCGGTCATGGAAGAAACCGGACACCGGGGCCGGTGCTTCGAGGGCGAGTGCGGCGGCGGCAGGACCGCCGGAGGCCAGCCACACGGCGGTGTCGGCGCCCTCGGCGGGGGTCCGCAGCACAGGCCGCCACAGTCTCTGGAACCGGGGGAGGCCGGCCTCGAGCCCCGGCGTGTCCACCCACCCGGGGTGCATGGCGAAGCTGGCCACACCGGCGCGAGCGAAGCGACGGGCCCAGGCCTGGGCCAACACCACCTGGGCCCGTTTGGCCCGGGCGTACGCCGTCACCCCGTCGTAGCCGCTCTGGCGCATCTCGAGGTGGTCGAGCACGAAGCGCTGCGTGTACATCCCTCCCGAGCTGACCGTCACGATGGTGGCGTTCGGACTGCCCCACAGCAGCGGTGCCACCGTCGCGGTGAGCACATACGGGCCGAGCACCTGGGTCGCGACGGTCAGCTCCACCCCGCCGGGCGTCGCCCGGTAAGAGGGGGTGAGAGCGCCGGCGTTGTGGATGACCGCAGCAAGGCGGTCGAGGTTCCCGGACAGCCGCAACCCGAACGCGGCCACGGCATCGGGGTCCGCCATGTCGACCAGATGGACGTGGACCGGGCCCGGACCGGCCGACTCGACGGCGGCACGCGCCCGTTCGGCGCGACCGGCGTCGCGGCCAACGAGGTGCACCGTGGCACCCAGACCGCTCAGGGCCGTGGCGGCCGCCAATCCGATTCCCGACGTCGCCCCGGTCACCACCACGTCCCGGCCGTCCATGCGTGGCGGCTCGTCCCACGCCTCGAGCCGGCGCCTCACCACGATGCCAACCCGGCTGAAGCTGGGGACGACCGTGGCCTCGGCGACGGCATCGACCGCCCGTGCGAGAGACCGGCGGGCGACAGACAGGGACGCGCTCATGTCGACAGGGCGGCACGCAGCCCGGCGGCGGCCCGGTCGCCGATGCGCCGGAAGGCCGCACCCAGCAGCGGCTCGAGCACCGCGGACGCGCCCTTCGGCGCCAGCGTGGCCTCATAGGTGACGATCGAGCCCCCACCATCGGCGAAAGCCACCTCAATCAGGTCGGTCGAGCGGATGATGGAGTTCTCCGCCCGTAGCGCCACGCGCTTGGGTGTGTCGATCTCCTCAATCCAATACTCCAGAGGCACCGACAGCCCCAGGAATTTCACCACTAGACGATACGCGCTGCCGTAGGCGGGCGGCCCCGGCGTGATCTCCTCCGCCGAGGAGACGCCCGGATCCCAGTAGGCGGCGTTGGAGAAGCGCGCCAGGTACTCGAAGACGTCTGCGGGGTGTCGGGGGGAGGGGACGGACATGCGGTAGGTGGCCACCGCGTGAGTTTAGTGCTAAATTGAGCACCCGTCGACTGGAGCCGCCGGCTCGCGGCAAGAGGAGCAGCATGCGGATCGCAATCATCGGTAGCGGGGTGTCGGGGCTGGTGTGCGCCCACCTGCTGCACCAGCGCCACGACGTGGTCCTGTTCGAAGCGGACATCCGTCCCGGGGGCCACTCCCATACGCACCGGGTGGAGCTCACCGACGCCACCGTGGACGTCGACAGCGGGTTCCTCGTCTACAACGAGCGCACCTATCCGCTGTTCTGCCGACTCCTCGACCAGCTCGGTGTCGCGACCCAGCCCAGCGACATGAGCTTCGGGGTCGCCGATGCGCGCACCGGGCTCGAATGGCGAGCCACCTCGCCGACGACGGTGTTCGCCCAACGGCGCAACGTGGCTCGACCTGCCTTCTGGAGGATGCTCGCCGACATCGGCCGGTTCAACCGGCTTGCCCGGGGGCTCTTGGAGGACCCGCCACCCGACAGCGTGACCCTCCAGGACGTGATGGCTCCGCACCGCTGGTCCAGGGGCTTCCGCGACTGGTACCTGATCCCGCTCGGATCATCGATCTGGTCGGCGGCCCCGACGACGTTCACTGGGATCCCGGCGGCCACCTTTGCCCGCTTCTTCGAGCGCCATGGACTCTTGCGCCTACGTGACCAGTCGCCCTGGCGCACCGTCACCGGCGGTTCGCAGAACTACGTCCAGGCCATCCTTCGCCCCTTGCAGGCGGAGGGCCGGGTGCGGCTCGGGAGCCCCATCGACAAGATCCGCAGGCTGCCGGGGGGCGTCGAGCTGGTGGGCGCGGGCGGGGTCGAGCCGTTCGATCACGCCGTGGTGGCCACGCACAGCGACCAGGCGCTCCATCTCTTGTCGGATCCCGACCGGGTGGAGCGAGCAGTTCTCGGTGCCATCCGCTACCAACCCAACCGGGCCACCCTTCACACCGACACCCGGCTGTTGCCGCGCCACCGGCGGGCCTGGGCCAGCTGGAACTACCATCGGCTCCGGGCCGACGCGGATCAGGCAACGCTGACCTACCACCTGAACCCGCTCCAGGGCATCCGGTCGACCACGCCGGTGCTCGTAACCCTCAACCAGGACGAGGCCATCGATCCCGAGCGGGTGCTCGCCCGCATGGACTATGCCCATCCCATTCTCGACTCGCTGGCGGTCCGAGCCCAGCGGCGCCGGGAAGAGATCAACGGCGTTCGGCGCACCTGGTTCTGCGGTGCCTACTGGGGGTACGGGTTCCACGAGGACGGGGTGCGCGCAGCGGTCGAGACCTGCCGTGCGCTGGGGGTCACGCTGTGACGGTGCTCCTGGCCGGCCTGCCGGAGACACCGGTGGGCGGTGGGCCGGAGTTGCGGAGTGCCCTCTACGAGGGGACGCTGCGCCATCGTCGTTTCGGGCCGGGGGTCAGCCACGAGTTCTCTTACCGCGTCGCCATGCCCCTCCTTGAGCTAGCGGAGATCGACGCCGTGACCGGACTGCACCCGATGTGGTCCAGCCGCCGGCTCGCGCCGGTGTGGTTCCGGCGTGCCGACTTCCTGGGGGACCCGACGGTGCCGTTGGACGAGGCCGTGCGCGACCTCGTCGAGCAGCGCACCGGCCGCCGCCCGATAGGGCGCGTCGGACTGTTGGCGAACCTGCGCACATGGGGTTGGCTCTTCAATCCCGTCAGCCTGTACTTCTGCACCGGTGGTGACGGCACCACCATCGAGACGCTCGTCGCCGAGGTCGAGAACACTCCCTGGCACGAGCGGTGCTCCTACGTGGTGGGCGCGCCGGGGCGCCATCGATTCGCAAAGACCATGCACGTGTCGCCGTTCTTGCCGATGAACGTCGACTACGTGCTGCGGTACAGCGCTCCCGGCGAACACCTCGTTGTCCGTTTCGACGTGGTGCGTGACGACCTGCACCTTCTGGGGGCCACCTTGTCCCTGCGCCGGCGGATGCTCGATCGTCGAGCGCTCCAGCGGCTGCTCTGGACCTGCCCGGCGCTCACCCACCGCGTCTCGGCGGGCATCTACGCTCAGGCGGCGCGCCTGCGCCTCCGCGGGGCGCCCTTCCACGGCCACCCGGTTCGGCGGGTCGAGCGTCCGACCCCGTTGCGCAACGCGCGTCCTCGTCCGGGCGCAAGGGAGTGATCGACATGTCCCAGTCACAGCCATTGCCGGTCGACAACGGTCCTGGGCGCGCCGTGTCCGCCAGCGGACTGTTAGGCCAGAGCGCGCCCCGCCGGTCCTCGACCAGGCTGGGGCCGGCCGCCCGGCGCGTGGTGCTGGCGGCCGCGGCCCGCGGCCCCGGAGGCTCGATCGAGATCACCGAGGGCGGGCGGACGCTCCAACTGGGTGCCGGGGACCCTGTAGCCAGGGTCACGGTTCACCACCCGCGGGCCTACGGAGCGTTGCTGCGCTCCGGCTCGGTGGGCCTCGGGTCGTCGTACGTCGCCGGGTGGTGGGATGCCGACGACCTCACCGCCTTGGTCCAGATCCTGTTCCGTCGGACTCGTTCTCTGCGCTCCCGGTTGGATGGCCTCGGCCACACCGCCAGCATGGTCCTCGACGCGCCGGCGCGCCTCAGGGCACCCGGAAAAGCCGACGACCGTCGCAACGTGCGGGCGCACTACGACCTGTCCAACGACTTCTTCGAGCTGATGCTCGACGAGACAATGACCTACTCCTGCGCGGTGTTCGAGCATCCCGGGGCCACACTGGGTGAAGCCCAGAAGGCGAAGATCGAGCGGCTCTGCGCCAAGCTTGACCTGCGGTCCGACGACCGTGTGGTCGAGATCGGGTCGGGCTGGGGTGGATTCGCCCTGCACGCAGCCGAGCGCTACGGATGCCGGGTGACCACCACCACCATTTCGGAGGCCCAAAGGACCTACGTGGCCAAGCGGGTAGCCGAAGCCGGTCTGGCCGATCGTGTGACGGTGCTGGGCGACGACTGGCGCGACCTGCGGGGTCGGTTCGACAGGCTGATCTCCGTGGAGATGATAGAGGCCGTCGATTGGCGTCACCATGACGAATTCCTGGCGGCATGCGCCGACTTGCTCGCCGACCACGGGCTGGCGGTCCTGCAGGCCATCGTCATCGACGATCGCAGTTTCGAACGAGCGAAGCGACACCAGGACTTCGTCCGCCGCATGGTGTTCCCCGGAGGCTGTATCCCCTCGGTGAACTCCATCAACGCGTCGCTCACGCGTGCCACGGATCTGCGGATCATCGACCTCGAGGACATCGGCCGGCACTACGCCGAAACGCTGCGACGCTGGGCGGCGAACCTCGCTGAGCACGCGTCAGCGGTCGAGCGGCTGGGGGTCGAACCGGAGTTCGGACGTCTCTGGGCCCTGTACCTCGCCTACTGCGAGGCGTCGTTCTTGGAGCGCCATGTGAGCGACGTGCAGCTCGTGTTGGCCAAGCGTGCCTGGCGCGGTGAGCTTCGGATCCGCGCCCTCTGATGACCCTGGCGGTGACGACAGGGCGCCTCGCCGGGTCACGCCGGGGCTGTTCGTGGCAGCTCGGGATCCCATTCGTCCTCGTCCATGTCGCGGTGCTCGGCGTGGTGGTCGTCGGGTGGAGTCCGGTGGCCGTGGCCGTGGCTGTCGTGTCCTACGCCACGCGTGCCTTCGGGATCACCGCCTTCTACCACCGGTGCTTCTCGCACCGGGCCTTCCGGGTCCCCCGTGCCGTGCAGCTCGCCGGCGCGACACTCGGTGCGGCCGCCGCGCAGCGCGGGCCGCTGTGGTGGGTGGCGCACCATCGTGCCCATCACCGCAGCACGGACCGACGGGGCGACCCTCACTCGCCGGTGGTGAGCGGATTCTGGTACAGCCACGTGTTGTGGATCTTCGACCCGGAGAACACCGACACCGATCCGAGCCGGGTCGGGGACCTGGCTCGCTATCCCGAACTTCGACTCCTGGACCGCTTCGAGCATGTGGTACCCGTGGCGGCCGCCGTCGCGATGCTCGCCCTCGGTGCCGTTCTGGCTCACGTCGAACCGACATTGGGCACCTCGGGGCCGCAGCTCGTCGTGTGGGGCTTCGTGATCCCCACCGTTGTGCTGTACCACGCCACGTTTTCCGTCAACTCGCTCGCGCACCGCTTCGGCCGACGACGGTTCGACACACCCGATGCCAGCCGGAACAACTGGCTCATCGCGCTCATGGTGCTGGGGGAGGGCTGGCACAACAACCACCACCGGTTCCCCAGGAGCGCTCGGCAAGGGATCGGCTCGCTGGAGCTCGACCCGACATGGTGGGGAGTGCGAACCCTGGCCGCGCTAGGACTGGCGTCGGACCTCCGGCAGCCGCCCGGCGGCTATGGCCTCGACGGCATGCACGACGGCGTCGGCCCGGCCCCCGGTGAAGACGTCTGCCCCCAGCCGGCGGGCGTGGTCCTCGTCGGCGATCGCAGCCCCGCCCAGAAGTAACGGCACTCCCGGGGCGGCCCGGTGGGCCAGGGTGATGGCCCGGCGGACGGAGCGGCCGGCGTCACCGGACGTACAGGCCAGGCCCACGGCCACGAGGTCCGACTCACGGGCCACGGCTTCGGCGAGCGCCTCGGGAGGGGTGTCGGCGCCGAGCTCCACGACGTCGAAGCCCCGCCAACGCAGCAGATTGGCGGCGATGGCGACCGGCAAGGCGTGGAGCTCACCGGGCGCCGCAGCGAGGACGACCGTACCTCGCCTCACGCCCTTGCGGGCGAAACGGGCGCCGAGCCGGCTGACGAGGCGGGTGGCGACGACGCTCGCTGTATGTTCGTCGGCGACAGAGAGCTCGCCTCGCTCCCAACGACTCCCCACGGCGCCCAACGTCGGGGCGATCAGCTCGAGGAGCAGGTCCTCGGGCGTCAGCTCCGAGGCCAGCGCCGCCTCCAGCAGGGTCCATGCACCGGCTTCGTCCCCGGCGACGAGGCGGGCCTCCAGCCGGGCGCGGGACGGTCCAGGCCCGCTCGGCCGGCGACGCCGGGCGCCGGGCGCCGGAGGCCGAACGAGCCGCAGGTCTGCGGGGTCGATCTGCCAGGTGCCCCCGACCCGGGTGGCCGGTAACCGGCCCGTGCGGACGTACCGGTAGACGGTCATGTAGTGCACACCGAGCGCCTCGGCGGCCTGCGGCAGCGTCAACGGCTGGCGTGCCATGTCCGTCCCTTCCGCCGCGAGTACCGACCCAACCGGCGCCAACTTAGCAGTAAATGGGCGTGAGGCATCGGCAGGCCCGAGGCAGCGCCGCTGCGCGGTCTTCGGCCACGGCGAAAACGGCCCTGTTAGCCTCCTGGCGATGGCCCACCCCCGAATCTCCGTCAACAGCCTGAGCTCGTTCCGCCAATCATTCGGCGACGATCTGGCACTGTGGAAGGAGCTCGGCGTGGACCACGTCGGGTTGATCTCGCCGAAGATGGAGGCCATCGGCTGGCACAACGCTCCCGCGCTGGTCGAGGGCCTGCGGGTGTCGAACATCGCCGCCGAGGTCCATGTCCTCCACGAGTCGATCGACCTGGCCGCCACGGTAGGCGCAGACGTCGTCTACATATGCAGCGGGACGATCGGCGCTCGGCTGTGGGAGCAGGCTGCGGCGGCCTTCGTCGCCGACATGGAGCCCTACGTGGCCCATGCCGAGGAGGCCGGGGTCGAGCTGGGAGTGGAGCCGACAAATCCGCTGCGATCGGACCTCAGTTTCCTCTTCACCTATCGCGATGCCGTCGACGTGGCGCGCGACGCGGCGATGACCGCCGTGCTCGACCTCTACAGCTGCTGGTACGAGCGGGGCCTCGAGCAGGCGGTGCGGGCCGACCTCGGGATGCTCTCCTTGGTGCAGGTCTGCGATTTCAAGGTGGGGACCTCCGTGGCGGGTAGCCGAGCGGTGGTCGGCGACGGCGACATCCCATTGGAGCCACTTCTCGCCATGCTGCTCGACGCCGGCTATGAGGGTGCGTTCGACCTCGAGATCATCGGCACGGCAATAGAGGAGGAGGGCTACCACTCGGCGGTCGCTCGCAGCCTCCAGCGCCTCACCGAGGTCCTCGAACACCTCGGTGCCTGATAACTCGCCCTCGACCTTTGACGCCATGAGTCGCCCGACGTAACGTGCGCGTGCTCGGCGGCTGCCGAGCAGGGGAAGACGGGGGAAGGGTGCGTGACGACGCCGATGCCGGACAACACCAACCTTGGAGTACGAATCTATAGGGCCGCCGAAGCGCCGGAACTGCACGAGAGCGGTGCGGCGACGAGCGACTTCGAGGGGAACGAGGAACTCCGCGACATTGCGACCACGCTGGCCAGTTCGGAGTGCTCTTCGTCCCGGCTACTGGTACACCAGGACCGGGACGACGGTGGCCTCTCCCTCGTCTACCTCTTCTTCAAGCCCAACTTCCCGCTCTTCCGGCACAAGCACGACGTCAACAGCCTCTACGTGGTCATCTCGGGATCGGCCGTCGGCTTCATGGGGGACGAAACGCTGTTGCCCGGCGACTGCTTCGCCGTCTCGGCGCAGACTCCGTACTACTACACGGCGGGACCCGAAGGCGTCGAGGTCCTTGAGATATTCCGCGATGCCGACACCGTCACCGTCATCTACACCGACAATCCCGACGGTCGACTCGAAGAAGCGCAAGAAGCCGTCCGGGCCAACGCCGACGCGTGGGCGAAGATCACCTCGGGGCCCCTCTACCGCGCCAACACAGAGCAAGTGAGCGCCCACTCGCTTTAGGGCGCCCTGGTACACTTCCGATCCCGGATGCGGAAATTCGAGGATGACGTCATCATCTCGGGGATCGGTCAGTCGGACGTAGGCCGCCGGCTCGGGCGGTCCCCTCTCAGCCTGACTCTCGATGCGATCGGTGCCGCACTGCTTGACGCCGGACTGTCGGCGCCGGATATCGGCGCCGTGGCGACGTATCCCGGAGGCGGCACCGCGCTGGGGCTCGGCTTCGCCGGTCCGGCGGTGGCGGAGGTCTGCGACGCCATGGGCATTGAGGTGGACCTTCTGATGGGGAACTTCGAAGGCCCCGCCCAATTGGGGCCGATCGTGAACGCCTCTTTGGTCATCAGCTCAGGGCTCGCCCGGCACGTCGTCGTGTACCGCACCGTGACCGAAGGCTCCGCCCGGGCCGCGGCGACGCCGGCTGTCCGTTCGGCGGCGGTGGCCGGTCGGGCACCGTGGATCACGGCGGCCGGCGGCGGTCCGGCGCCGATCGGCTATGCCCTGCTCGCCCGTCGACACTTTCACGAGTACGGCACCTCGCGAGAGCAGCTGGGGCAGATCGCCCTGACCGACCGCAGGCACGCCGGGCTCAACCCCAAGGCCATCTACCGGGATCCGCTGACCTTGTCCGGGTACCTCGACGCGCGCATGATCGCCGACCCGCTCTGCCTTTATGACTGCGACGCGTACTGCGACGGCTCGACCGCGCTGGTGCTGTCACATGTCGACCATGCACCGGACGCTCCGGGCCCCGCCGTTCATATTGAGGCGTTGGGGATGGCGCCGGCGGAGCGCCCCGACTACGCCCAGCTCGTCGAGTTGCGTCCCGGCTGGCGCGCCGCCAAGCAGATGTGGAGTCGGACGGACCTGCATCCCGGCGATGTCGACGTGGCCGGGCTGTACGACGGCTTCAGCATCTTGACGATGCTCTGGCTGGAGGCCCTCGGATTCTGCGGTCGGGGGGAGAGCGGAGCCTTCGTCGACGGCGGATCACGCATCTCCCTGGGAGGCGTTCTGCCGATGAACACCGACGGCGGCCAACTGTCGGGCGGGCGGCTGCACGGGCTCGGCTTCGTGCACGAGGCGTGCCTTCAGCTGCGGAACCAGGCGGAGGGTCGGCAGGTCGCGTCCGCCGGAATCGCGGTGGTGGGGGTCGGAGCGCTCCCCTACGTCGGTTGCATGCTCCTGCGAGCAGCCGGAGCATGAGCGATCCGCTCAGGGCCCTGCACGAGGTCGCCTTCTCGTACAAGAGGAGCGTGGCCGGGGCCGACCACCTCTTCCTCTCGGGACTCGCCCAGGCTGAGCTGTGGGGCAGCCGCGGTGCGGAGGGGAGGGTCACGGTGCCGCCCGTCGACTGGGATCCCGTGACCGGCGCAGAGGTCGAGGGGTTCGTGCGGCTGAGCGAGCGGGGGATCGTGCGATCGTGGACGTGGGTTGCCGAGCCGCGGCCCGACGATCCGTCGCCTCGACCATTCGCCCTGGCTCTGGTCCAACTCGGAGGGGCCGACACGTCGTTGCTCCACATCGTCGACGCCCCCGATGAGTCGGTGATGCGGACGGGCATGGCGGTGCGCGCCGATTGGCGGACCGAGCGAGTGGGCAGCATCCGTGACGTGCGGGCATTCGTGCCGTGTGGAGACGAGCAAGACCGACCTCATGACCCCGGCCAGGCGTCCAGCCCTCCGGGCCTCCTCGCGGACCTCGTGGTGGTGTCGCAGACGGTGCTGCGCTACTCCTACGAGCCCGGCTTGGCGCTCACCGGATTCTTTCGTGCCCTTTCGGAACGGCGGATTCAGGGCGGAAGGTGCCCCCTCTGTTCGGGCGTCTACGTTCCGCCCCACTCCACGTGTCCGGCCTGCCGCTCGGGCCCCATGGATCCGGTGGAAATGGGCCATCAGGGCACCGTCACCGCCTACACCGTCGTGCACATCCCCTTTGTCGGCATCACGATGGACCTGCCCTTTGTCTGTGCCTGGGTCCGCCTCGACGGCGCGGACGTGCCCTTCGCCCACCTGCTCGACGAGATCCCGGCCGAGGAGGTGGAGGTGGGCCTCAGAGTCGAGGCCGTATGGGTGTCCGACCAGGACCTCGCCCCGACCTGGGAGAGCATCCGGTACTTCCGTCCCGTAAGGCCCTCCACGGACGACGTCGCTCACGAGCGCCCATGACTCGGGTCGCCGTCGTCGGAGCCGCAAGCGAGGTCGTGCTCTCCAGCGACGGCCGCAACGACGCCGAGCTGCTGGCTCCCGTCGTCGAGCGCGCGCTACGGGCCAGCGGGATCTCGCCGGCCGATATCGGTGTGGTGGGCACAGCCAGCTCCGAGTTCTTGAACGGCGTCGTGGGCGGGGTCATGGGAGCGTTCGACGCCTTCCCGGGGTGGCCCCCGCGCACCCATTCACATCTGGAATCCGATGGAGCGTTCTCGCTCTACGAGTGCTGGGTACGGCTCATGGCCGGTGAGTCGGGGGCGGCGTTGGTCTGCGCCTTCAGCCGCCCGCGCGCCGAGGACGAGACCGCCGTGCTCGGACTGCAACTCGACCCGTACGTCGTCGCACCCCTCGGCGCGCGAACGGCCAGCATCGCCGCCCTCCAGGCCCGCGCCATGGTCGACTCCGGCCGTTTCAGCGAGGCCGACTTCGCCTCAGTGGTCAGCGCTCGCCGGGGTGGGATGGACGTCGAGCAGCTGTTGCGCCAGCCCTACGTCGCCTCTCCCCTTCGCAGCCTGGACGGCTCGACGATCTGCTCGGGCGCCGCGGCGGTCGTCCTGGCGATCGAAGAGGTGGCCTCCGCGTCGGCCCGTCGGCCGGCGTGGATCGCCGGGATCCACCATCTGATCGAGCGCCACTCCCTGGGCGCGCGCGACCTGTCCAGCTTGCCCTCCGTCCGAGCCTTGTCCGATCGGTTGCATCTGCGCGAGCTGCACCTCGATGTCCTCGAAGTCCATGCTCCCTTCAGCCATCAGGAGCTCCTCGTAGTGGAGTCAGTGGGAGCCCGCGGGGTGGCGAGCCTGAATCCCTCGGGGGGAGCCCTTCCGGCTGATCCACTCATGGCAACCGGACTCATACGTGTCGCCTCGGCCGCGGAAGCGGTCATGCGCGGCGACGCCCGTCGAGCCGTGGGCCACGCCACCAACGGACCCTGCCTGCAGCACAACCTCCTCTGCCTGATGGAATCGGGCTAAGGGTCGCGGACCGATGAAGTCCCGCTGCGCGATCGTCGGCATCGGCCAGACCCATCACGCGGCGGCACGGCGCGACGTGTCGTTGGGCGGGCTGGTGCGAGAAGCGGCACAGCGGGCTCTCACCGACGCGGAACTCGAGTGGGGCGACATAGAGGCCGTCGTCCTGGGCAAGGCCCCGGACGTACTCGAGGGGATGATGTCGCCCGAGCTGTACCTGGCTGATTCGCTCGGCGCGGCCGGCAAGCCCGTCTTTCGGGCGTACACGTCGGGCAACGCCGGCGGCATGGCGGCCAGCATGGGCGTCAACCTCATCGCCGCGGGGCTGCACTCCCGTGTCCTCGTTGTCAGCTTCGAGAAGCAGTCGGAGGCGGATTCGGCCGGTGCGACGTTGCAGCACCTTCCCTTTGAGGCCCGCTGGCAGGGCGGAACGGGAAGCCTCTTCGGCGCTTTGTGCCGGGAGTACATCCATCGATCGGACGCACCGCCGCACATCGGTGACCTCGCTGCGCTCAAAGACCGCCAGAACGCTGTGCTGAATCCGTACGCCCAGGTTCGCCGGGCCGACATCACCCTGGAGAAGATCGCCGCGTCGCGGATGCTGTGGGATCCCATCAGGTTGCTGCACTCGTGTCCGTCCTCCGACGGCGCCTGCGCCGTGGTCCTCTGCGACGAGGCGTCGGCGCTCGACCACTCCCGCCCGGCCTGGGTGCACGCGTGTGCGGTGCGGACCGAACCTCCGGTAGCGCCGCAGCACGACAGCGTCGATCCACGATGCGGGAGGGACTGCGCCAGCGCCGTCTACCGGCAGGCCGGGATTGTGGACCCCCTCCGGGACCTCCACGTGGCGGAGCTCTTCGTTCCCTACAGCTGGACGGAGCCGCTCCTGCTGGAGAATCTCGGCTTCGTGGCGGCGGGACGGGGGTGGCGCCTCATTGAGGAGGGGGCGACGACCCTCACCGGGGCGCTGCCGGTCAACCCGTCAGGGGGCCTGTTGGGGGCCAACCCCATCGGGGCGGCCGGGCTGGTGAGGTTCGCCGAGGCGGCACTGCAGGTTCGGGGGGAGGCGGGTGCCCACCAGGTTGATGGGGCCCGTCTCGCCCTTGGGCACGCCGCCGGGGGCTATTCGAACTGTGTCGCCATGTGGGTCGTCGGCAGTGATCGGCCCTAGGCACGGCCTCGGCCGGCGTCGGTCATTCGATGTGATACACCCGGCAGGCGTTGTCCTGCAGCACCTTGCGCATGACCGCCTCTCCGACGATCTCGGTGTCCCGCCGGATCACCTCCGCCGGCGAGGGCGCAAAGCTCGCCGGTCCGGGATGCAGACTCGTGGGGTGCGGAAAGTCCGTCTCGAACATGACGTTGTCCTCGTACTTGGGCAGGAGCTCCAACGAGTTGGTCTCGAACCAGAACATGGAGTACACCTGCCGCCGGAAGTACTCGCTCGGCAGGAGTCGGTCCGGGTAGCGCCGACGCGCGTTCGCGTTCACCCACTGCCAGTCAAGGCTGTCGAGGAGGAACGGGATGTAGCCGAATCCGCTCTCGACGGACACGAAGTCGAGCCGGGGAAAACGGTCGCACACTCCGCTGGTCAACAGCAGCCCTATCGTCCTGACGTTGCTGATGAAGGACATGGAAGACCGGGCCGTGTTGGCAGCCGGGTCATACGACTCACGGTTCATGGCCTGATCGATCTCCTCGGCGGTGTTGCCCACGCCGACATGGAAGTTGACCGACATCCCGAGGTCCTGCGCTTCGGCGTAGAGCGGGTCCCAGTGCGGGTCGCTGAAGTCGGGAAGCCCATGCTTCTCGAGCGTCGCGGCCCACAGGGCGCCCCGGTGGCCCAGGCGATGGCAGCGGCGCAGCTCGGCGATGGAGGCTCCGAGATCCCAGAACGGAAGCACGGCGAGCGCCACGAAGCGATCGGGAGCGATGGACGCGAACTCGGCCTGGTAGTCGTTGTAGGTCTCGACGCAGGCGAGTTTCAGGCCCTCGTCTTTTAACGCCATGAACGCATGGCCCTCGAACGCGATCACATTCGGGTACAGCACCTGGGCGTAAATGCCGTTGGCGTCCATGTGGACCAGCCGGGCCTTGGCGTCGTAGCAGGCCGGATCCGCCTCTTCGAGGGTTGGCGGGCACGAAGGCGGGAACTCGCGCCATCCCGCCATACTGTAGTTACCGACCAGGCTGCACCAGCGGTCCCCCACCACCCAACGCCAAGTGCCGGTGGGCTCGTGAAGCCGGACGCGTGGCCCGGAGTCGCGAAAGCGAGCCGGTAGGCGCGCCGTCCAGAGGTCGACCGGCTCGGTGAGATGCGTGTCGGCGTCAATGACCCGTAGCGCCGTGTCTACTCCCATGGTCCTCCCTCGTTACGGTGCACTCCAAGAGGCAGCGTCCCGCACCACTATAGTGAGCACCCGCTCACTGCACACCACGAGCGGCTACGGTTGGGGGATGCCCGCGCAGAGGCGCCCGCCCGATGTTTGAACCGACCGAGACGCTGCCGGGGGCCATTCAGGGCTGGGCCGAGCGTGAGCCGGATCGGCCGTTCCTGCGGGACGTCCACGGCAATGCGCGCTCCTACGGCCAGTTCCACGAAGCGGTCTTGCGCTGGGCGGACGCGTTCCGTCGCGCTGGGATTGCGCCGGGTGACAACGTGCCCACGATGGTGAAGACGACGATCTCGGCAGAGGAGCACTGGCTGGGTCTCGGCTGGTTGCGAGCCGTCCAGACGGGCATCAACACCGACTTCCGTGGCCGGATGCTCGAGTACATCCTGACGGACTGCCAGGCGGTACGAATGATCTGCGCGGAGGAATTCCTGGACCTCGTGGGCGAGATAGCTCGTGGCGTTGAGCGGTTGGAGCTGGTCATCGTCCCCGATGCCCGCCCGGAGGAACTTCCACCCGACTTCCCGGTGCCGCTCGTCACCGCCACCGAACTTTGGGATGCCGCAGGGCCGGCGACGGATCTCTCCATCCCCCTGCGACACGAGATCGCCTGCATTAGCTACACGTCGGGCACAACCGGGCCGTCAAAAGGGGTGCTCGTGCCCTGGGGTCGCTTGTGGCCGAACGAGTGCTGGATCGACATGTCCGGCGACGACGTCTACTACTGCCCCTTTCCTGTGTTCCATCTTTCCGGGATGCTCCCCCTCGCCTGGCTGGGATTCCCGGGCGGGCAGGTGGTGCTCCGGGACTCATTCAAGACCCAGTGCTTCTGGGACGACATCCGCACCTACGGCTGCACAGTCACGGCGTTGATTCCGGCGATGATGAACTGGCTGCTCGACCAGCCTCCGCAGCCCGACGACCTCGACAACCCCTTGCGCTACGTCGCTGGCGCGCCGGTCGTGTCCCGCGTCGAGAACTTCAAGCGGCGGTTCGGCGTGATGATGCGCACGAATTTCGGCAACACCGAGGTGGGCACCCCGCTCTATGCCGGCCCTGACGTGACCGCCGATCGGGAGTCGACCGGAAAATGGGTCACGCCGGGTTACGAGGTCCGAATCGCCGACGAGAACGACTACGAGGTCCCGACCGGCCAGATCGGTGAGCTGCTCGTGAGGACCGATGAGCCGTGGCGGATGATGGTGGGCTACTTCGGAATGCCCGAGAAGACGGCGGAGGCGTGGCGCAATGGCTGGTTCCACACCGGTGACGGCGTGGTGCGCGACGAGCGAGGTCGGTACCACTTCGTGGATCGGTTGAAGGACTCCATGCGCCGCCGAGGCGAGAACATCTCCTCGGTGGAGCTCGAGACCTATGTGAACGAGCATCCGGCCGTGTCAGAGACGGCCGCCATAGGGGTGCCCTCCGAGCACGGGGAAGACGAGGTGAAGATCTGCGTCGTGCTCCATGAGGATCGAGAGATCACCCACGCCGGGTTGCACCAGTTCCTCGCGGAGCGGGTGCCCGCCTTCATGCTCCCCCGTTACATCGAGTTCATCAAGTCGCCGGAGCGGACCGAAGCCATGAAGAGGATCAAGAAGCCACCACTGCGGGTAAATCCGCTGAACGAGAGCACCTGGGATGCACGGCGCCGCCAATGACGCAGCCCGCTGATACCACCACCCTGCTCGACGGGGCCGGAGAACTGCTCGACTGATCACTGCCACATACGGGTCGCCCCGGTCGCGGTCCACGGCACCCCCTGAGCGTGGCGGGCCGTCGCCGGAACAGAACAACCCGAATCGGTGTTGACCACGTTCAGTAACGAGAATGGAGTGCCGATGCCCGCTGTGACCGTTCCAGACAACTTGACGTTGCCCCGAATAGCGCCTCCTGAGGCCGCGTCGCGGCTCCGAAAGGTGAAGAGCATCACCGACGCTCCTTCGGGATTCGAGGGAGAGGGCTTTCCCGTCCGGCGCGCCTTCGCCGGGACAACGCTGGCCGACCTCGACCCCTTCATCCACATGGACCAGATGGGCGAGGTTGAGTACGCCCCGGGCGAGCCCAAGGGGACGCCGTGGCATCCTCATCGCGGCTTCGAGACCGTTACCTACATGATCGATGGGATCTTTCAACACCAGGACTCAATCGGCGGGGGTGGCATCATCACCAACGGCGCCACACAGTGGATGACCGCTGGGTCGGGCATTCTTCACATTGAGCGGCCGCCCGAGCAGTTGATCGCCACCGGCGGTTTGTTCCACGGCATCCAACTTTGGGTCAACCTTCCGGCGGCACAGAAGTGGGTCGATCCTCGGTACCAGGATCTCGAGGCCGAGGACACCGTGCTTGTCACCTCGGCCGACGGCGGTGCGCTCGTGCGGGTCATCGCCGGCGATGTGGCCGGCAAGTGCGGACCGGGCTCCACCCACACGCCCATCTCCTTGGTCCACGCGACGGTGCAGCCCGGCGCCGAGCTGGTGCTCCCGTGGCCGGCCGAGTTCAATGCGCTTGTCTACGTGCTCGCCGGGGACGGTACGGTGGGGCCCGACGGGCAACCCATCCATTCCGGCCAGCTCGTCGTGCACGGACCCGGAGACGCCATCGTCCTGCGGGCAGCTCAGGTGCAGGAGTCACGGAACGGAGCGT
Organism: uncultured Acidimicrobiaceae bacterium; assembly: GCA_963779735.1. GTDB lineage: Bacteria > Actinomycetota > Acidimicrobiia > Acidimicrobiales > RAAP-2 > Bog-473. Next base: position 159,266 of record CAVZZJ010000001.1, on the reverse strand, counting down.
TGGAGGTGCTGACTCTCGGTGGCCAACCGATACGGGAGCCGGTTGCCGCCCATGGGCCGTTCGTCATGAACACGAGGGAGGAGCTGGTGCAGGCGTTCGAGGACTTCCAGGCCGGTCGTTTGGGTAGCGTCCCGGCCGATCACATCGGCAACGCGTAGGGACGGGAGGCGCATGCCTTCACAACATTGGAGCCCTGACGACATCGGCGACCAGACGGGAAAGGTCGCTCTCGTCACCGGCGCCAACAGTGGCATCGGATTCGAGACGGCTCGTGTGCTGGCCGATCGCGGTGCCCATGTGGTGATGGCCTGCCGTGACCCAGAGAAGGGTCGCCGGGCAGCCGACGAACTCGAGAACGATCTCGAGCAGTCGTCCATCGAGCTCCTGACGCTCGATCTCTCGGATCTGGTCGCCGTCGGCCTAGCGGCGGAGCGATTCTTGGCCCGCCATGCCCGACTGGATCTCCTCATCAACAACGCTGGTGTGATGTGGACGCCGTACCGGGAGACCCCTGATGGTTTCGAGCTACAGATGGCCACCAATCACCTGGGTCACTTCGCATTCACCGGTCTCATCCTCGAGCGACTCCTGACCGCCGGCCGCTCGCGGGTGGTGACCGTGAGCTCCGTGATGCACCGGGTCGGTCGCATCGACTTCGACGATGTCGCCGGGGTGCGGGGCGGCACCACATGGTCGCACTACGCGGCGTCGAAGTTGGCCAATCTCCTGTTCACCTCCGAGCTGAGCCGTCGCCTGCGCCAAGGCGACGAGTCGACCATCGCCGTCGCGGCCCATCCGGGGTGGACCCGGAGCAACCTGGTGGGGGCGGGCGCGGCATTGGGTGGCGGCGGCTATCGAGCCGCCGCCAGGGGCTACTTCGGGCACCACCTGGGACAGGCCACCGCCAAGGGTGCCTGGCCCACCCTGTACGCGGCGACGGCACCCGACGTGACGTCCGGGCAGTTCATCGGGCCGCGCCATGGGGGTCAGCTCTTCGGACCACCGAGGGTCGTGCGCCCCGCTAGAAGAGCAGCGAGAGAGGAGGAGGCCGCTCGCCTCTGGGAGGTGTCCGAGGCGCTGACCGGTGTGCGCTATCCGATTGCGGTGCCCGCCTGAGCGAGGGCACACCTCGAGCGGTGGCCGTCGCCGGCCGGCCGTTCCTGGACGAAAGCGGCGTGCAGAGCGGACTTCTCGGGCCGAAGGACACGGCCCAACGGGACGATGAGAGCGGCGCGGGCACCGGAGAGACGAAGTGCCGCAGCGGCGCTCTGGGCGCGCGCGCCGCTCACGTAGGTGTCGTCGAGCAGGAGCACCCGAGATCGGTCGACCGTCGGGAGCCACGGGCCAGGAACGGCGAAGGCCTGCGTGTTCGGGTGCATGTGCCCTATCTCTCCAACGGACCGTCGCAGGAGGCGCGGGACCCAGCGCGCCTCTCCCCCCAGGGCGGCTACGGCCAGATCGCCCAACCCCTCGGCCCGTTCGAGGGAGGCCTGACCAGGGCGGGAGGACGAGGGAACGGGCAGGACCAGGTCGACCCGTCCACCCATCGCAGCAACCAGGCACTTCCGGTGCTCCGCGAAGAAGGTGGAGAAGAGCTCGAGGAGGCGAACGGTGAACCGCCGGCGCGCCTCGTCCACCGGCGACTCCTTGTACCCCACCAAGACCGTGTAAAGCGGTCCCGGAACCGGGCACAGGTGCACGGGCATCACCGGTGTCAACGGCAGCTGGAGCAAACCAGTCAGCGTGCGACAGGCGAAGCAGTGCGCGAAGCGATCGCTGGTGGGACCGCAACAGACCAGGCAGGTGCCGGGTGGGGACTCGGGCCTCGACTCAGGTGCGGGGGGTCGCCTCGTCTCGATGCAGAAGAAAGGTCCCGGTTGCCCGGCTTACGAGCGCACCTTGCTGGTCGCGCATCGCGGCTTCGCCGTAGGCAACCTGCCTGGCCATGCGCACCACCTCGCCGCGAAGGGAGTAGGTGGTGCCCCGCAGCGCCGGCCGCATGGTCTCGGTCTTCATCTCGAGCGTTCCCCGGGTGCGATCCCGTCCCGACAGAGCGGAGTTGATGGCGAAGTTCATGCACGCGTCGAGGAGGAGCGAATGGACCCCGGCCTGCGTCGTCCCGTGGGGATTGCACGCGAGCTCCTCGGGCGTAAAGGTCCCGACCACCCAACCGAGGTCTTCGCCGTCCACGCCGTAGCCGGTGAACGCGCCACCCACCAAGGTGATGATGGGCATGCCTCCGTCTCCCAACCAGCGACCCATGTCCTTCCTGCCCATGGGAAGACCCTAATCGGCCACCTTGAGCTGCCCCCCAAAAGGGGGCAGGTAGCATGGTCCGCGTGCGGGGAGCGGCAGGGAGCGCCCGCCGGAGTTGGGAGGAGGCCCGCCGTGACCACAGCCGTCATCGTTGACGCCGTCCGGACGGCGGGCGGCAAGCGCAACGGGAAGCTGCGCAACTGGCACGCCGTCGACCTGGCATCCGAGGCCCTGATAGCCCTCCAGCAACGCAACGACCTCGATCCCGCCCTCGTCGACGACGTGATCTGCGGTTGCGTCATGCAGGTCTCCGAGCAGTCGAACAACATCGGGCGAAACGCCGTCCTGGCCGCCGGCTGGCCCGAATCGGTGCCCGGCACAACGATCGACCGCCAGTGCGGTTCCTCCCAGCAGGCCGCGCACTTCGCCGCCCAGGGCGTCATCGCCGGCGCCTACGACGTGGTGGTAGCCGCCGGCGTGGAGAGCATGACCCGTACCCCCATGGGCTCCTCCGTCGTCCGCGAGCTCGGCTATCCCTTCGGACCACGCGTGAGGGCCCGATACGCCGAACGGGGCGGGCTGGTCAACCAGGGCATCGGCGCCGAGATGATCGCCGATCAATGGCGCATCTCCCGGCGGCAGCTCGATGCCTACTCGGCCCGCAGCCATAAGCGAGCCGCTCGGGCCACCGCCGAGGGCCGGTTCGCCAACGAGATCATCCCGCTGGCCGTCCGTGACGACGAGGGCCAGGAGACCGGCGAGCAGCTGACATCCGACGAGGGCATCCGCCCCGAGAGCACGGTGAAGAGGTTGGCCACGCTGAAGCCCGCCTTCAAGCCCGACGGCAAGATCACGGCGGGAAACTCCTCGCAGATCACCGACGGGGCCTCCGCCGTCCTGATCATGAGCGAGGAGAAGGCCAGCACCCTGGGGCTACGTCCCCGGGCCCGCTTTCACGCCTTCGCGCTGGCCGGCGTCGACCCCATAACCATGCTCACCGGCCCCATACCGGCGACAACCAGGGTGCTCGAGCGGGCCAAGCTGACGCTGGACGACATGGACGCGGTGGAGATCAACGAGGCCTTCGCCTCGGTGGTGCTGGCGTGGGAGCTGGAACACCATCCCGACATGGAGATCGTCAACCCCAACGGCGGCGCCATCGCGCTCGGGCACCCTCTCGGCGCCTCGGGGGGCAAGCTCCTGGCCACGCTGCTCAACGAGCTGGAACGGACCGGCGGTCGCTACGGGCTTCTCACGATGTGCGAGGGCGGCGGCCTGGCCAACGCCACCATCATCGAGCGCCTGGGCTGAGCGCGCCGCCCGCCGGCGCGTCAGCGGTAGCGGGTGGCCATGAGGAAGCCGACGAAGATGAGAAGCAAGCCGGCCACCAGCCCCCACGGCGAACCATGGGCCAACCACGGCAGGTGGGCGAGGTAGTTCACCACGATGATGACCACGCCGACGATGAGAAGCGCCAGGACCACCGCGCCGTACCACGGTGGGCTCCGCCGGACGCTCTTGGGAATCGGGGCCGTGTAGCGGCCGCTCTCCTCTGCGGTGGAGGGTCGCCCCACCTTGGACGTGCTGCGTCCTCCCGCCGACCTCCCCTTGCGCGATGCCCCGCCCGGTCCCGGTCTCGTCTTGGCCGCCATAAGACGCGAGGATACTCAGCCGGTGAAGGTAGGCCCATGCGGCTCGGTTACCATCCTGTCTGCATGGGAGCGCGGATCCTCGTCCTCGACAACTACGACTCGTTCGTCTACAACCTGGTCCAAGAGCTCGGTGAGCTGGGGGCGTCGCCGGTGGTCTTCCGAAACGACGCCATCGACGTGGAGGGCCTCAGGGCTCAGAGGCCCGATGCCGTCCTGATCTCGCCCGGACCGGGGCGACCCGAGGACGGCGGGGTGTCGCTGGCAGCCATCCGCCAGCTGGCCGGGGAGATCCCAATCCTCGGGGTGTGTCTCGGCCACCAATGCATCGGGCAGGTCTTCGGCGGATCCGTGGTCGCCGCCCCCCACCTCATGCACGGCAAGACCTCGGAGATCCACCACGACGGCCAGGGCATCTTCGCCGGACTGCCCGATCCCTTCGTGGCCACCCGCTACCACTCACTTGTGGTCAGCCCCGAATCCGTGCCCGACGAGCTGATCGTGACCGCCACCTCGACCGACGGGGTGATCATGGGGCTGCGACACCGAGAGCTGCCCGTCGAGGGCGTCCAGTTCCATCCCGAGTCGGTGCTGACCGTCTCTGGACCCGCGCTGCTGGGCAACTTCCTGGCCCGACTGGCGGTGCCCTCGACCCCCTGAGCCAACCGGTCGAGGCGGGTTGTTACTTCGTCGTCGTCGTCACGCTGGGCGTCGTGGTCGTCGTGGTGCTGCTCGTCGTGGTTGTGGTCGTCGTTGGCGGCGTGCACACGCCCATGGTCACCGTGGAGCCGCTGGAGACCGATGTGCCGGCGGCCGGAGTCTGGCTGTCGACGTTGCCGGCCACGGCATTGCCGTTGCTACACCCGGAGTCCAGCGTGAACACAGGATTGAGGTTGGCCGCCGTGACCAGCGAGTTGGCCTGGCTCTGGGTCATGCCGACGACGGAGGGCACCGCGGCACACGTGCCGGTGGAGACCACCAGGTTGACGGGTGTCGAGGGCGGCTCTGACGCCCCGGCCTGGGGGGACTGCGACGCCACCAGGCCGTTGGCGACCTGCGAGGAGCACATACTGGTCTGGGTGCCCACGGTGAGGTTGGCGGTGCTAAGGGCACTCCCCGCGGCGGCCGGTGTGATCCCGACGACATTGGGGACGGTGGCCGCCGTCTGTTGGCCCGAGACCGTCAACTGGACGATCGTGGTCGAAGGGACGAGCGTCTTGCCCACGGGATTCTGGAGGAGCACCGTCCCGGCCGGTTTGTTGCTGGTCACGTAGCTCGAAATCTTGTAGTTGAGCCCGGCCCCTTGGAGCGTCTGGGTGGCCAGGGTGAGCTGATCTCCTTCCACGTCGGGCACTGTCACGTTGGCCACGGCGACCCCGGCGCTCACGACGAGGTTGACCTGGCTGTTCTTGGACACCTTGCTCCCCGCCCGGGGATTGCTGGAGATGACCTCCCCCTTGGCCGCGGTGGTGCTCGCCTTGGTCAACGTGTCACCGACCGTGAGGTTGTCGTTCTGCAGGGTCTGGGTGGCGGATTGCAGGGTCTGGCCGACGACGTCGGGCACTGCGACCTGCGTGGTGCCGAGGGAGCGCACCACGAAGAAGACGATCACCGCGAGGGCGACCAGGAGCGCCGCCAGCGCCCACCACCAGCCGCGCTGGCCCCGTCCGCGGCCCCGATCCGGCCCGGACCGACCCCCGTCCGCCACGCCCGCCACCCCGCCCGCCGTCGGGATGGCCTGGGTCTGCCCGGTGACCATCACGGGCTGCGTCGCTCCGACGGCCGCCATCGTCGTGGTTGTGCCCGGAGCCCCCGCCTCGACGGGCCTGCCCTCGGCGAAGCGGAGGAGGTCCGCCCTGAACTCCTCGGCCGTGGCATAGCGGTCCTCTGGTGACTTGGCCATCGCCTTCATCACGATCGCCTCGAGGGCGGCCGGTATGGCGGGGTTCACGCTGCGGGGCAGTACGGGATGATCGCGCACGTGCTTGGAGGCGACGGCCACCGGGGAGTCACCGGTAAACGGGGGCTTGCCGGTCGACATCTCGTAGAGGACGACGCCCAGGGAGTAGATGTCGCTCCGGGCGTCGACGCCGTGACCCTCGGCCTGCTCGGGAGAGAAGTAGGCCGCCGTGCCCATGACGGCCCCCGTCTGCGTCAGGCTCTCCTCGGTGTTCATCGCCCGGGCGATGCCGAAATCGGTCACCTTCACACCACCGTCGGCCGTGATGAGCACGTTCCCCGGCTTCACGTCCCGGTGGACCACGCCGTTACGATGCGCGAAGGCCAGGGCGGCGGCCACGTTGGCGCCGATGGTGGCCGTTTGCTGCGGCGACAGGCGTCCGGACTCCCGGAGGACGGCCGACAGCGCACGGCCGTCGACGAACTCCATGACGATGAAGTAGTAGCCGGTGTCCTCACCCCAGTCGAAGACCGGCACGATGTTGGGGTGCGAGAGGTTGGCGGCGGCCTGCGCCTCCCTTCGGAATCTCTCGACAAAGGCCCGGTCGACCGAGAGCTCGGGGAACAACACCTTCAGGGCGACGGGACGGTCCAGCTGGAGGTCACGCGCCCGGTAGACCTGCGCCATACCACCTCGGGCGATGAGATGCGTCAGTTCGTAGCGGTTCGAAAAGACCCGCGGCGTGTCAACCGGTTCCATGGCGCCCTGAGCCTACGCTGCCCGCTCCGACCCCCGGCACGTGCGGCTTCACCCTTGCGCTCCGGTCTCGTTGAGGTAGGCCTGTACAACTTGTCTGACGATGGGACCGGCGATCTGGGCACCGGTGAGCGAGTAGGCCTGGTAGGGAACGACCACGGCGATGGCCAGCTGTGGAGCACCGGCGGTTGCCGGCAGGAATCCGATCATCCAGTCGTCGGTCTCCTCGGGCCCGGTCGGCGCCTGGACCTGCGCCGTGCCCGTCTTGACGGCCATGTGCCACGAGGGCGGGAAGACCCCGGCCGCCGTCCCGTCGACGGCCACGCTCTGCATCAATTTGGTGATCGCCGCCGCCTCGGCAGGGGTGGCCACGGTGGACATCGGCTTGGGATGGTAGCTGTCCACTACCGCCCCCTGGGAGTTGGTGATCTGCGACATGAGGTGGGGGGTCATAACAACCCCGCCGTCGGCGATACCGGCCGCCACGAGTGCGTTCTGCAACGGTGTGGCCTGGTCGTCGAGCTGGCCGATGGCGCTGTAGGCCAGGTCGGCCTGGGCCGTCGGCGCCAGCTCGGTGATCGTGGAGGGAACGACGTTGGGGAGGTCGATGCCGGGAACGGTCTGATTCTTCGCACCGAAGACCGAGAACCCGAAGAGCTGCGCCTCCTTGGTCAGGTTGACCGATCCGAGCTTTATGCCGAGCTCGCCGTAGCCCGGATCGCACGACTGCGGCAGCATGATGGCCATGGTCCCCCCACACGGGGAGTGGCCGTCGTTGCTCAGCGTCTTGTTCGAATCGGGGAACGAGATCGAGACGGCATAGGGGAAGTAGTAGTTGATCAAGCTGGGCGCCAGGTTGTAGACGGCGGTGGTCGTCACCACCTTGAAGGTGGATCCGGGGAAGAAGCGCTCCTCGGTGGCGATGGGCGTCAGGCCGTTGAACTCTTCGGTGTCCTTGGCCGATGCCGTTGCGGCGTACTTCTGCTCATCGGGAACATTGGGATTGGACATCTCGTTGGGATCGAAGGTCGGCTTGGACGCCATGGCGAGCACCGCGCCGGTGCTCGGATTGAGCACGACGACCGCGCCGTCCTTGTTGGCGCTCGGGACGTCGTTCAACGCGTTGGTGGCGGCCTCCTGCAACACCGGGTCGACGGTCAGCGCGACGTTGTCCGGTTCCGACGGTGGCCTGTCGAAGAGCACCTGGCTGAGGTTCTGGGGGTTCTGGGTGTGCAGCCTCAGGTCCTGGTTGTACTCGAACTCGATGCCCGAGGTCCCGTAGAAGGGAGAGTCGTACCCTGTGATCCCGGCAAAGAGGGGGCCATCGGGGTACTCCCGCTCGTAGTTGTAGGTGCTCGAGCTCGAGTTGATCTTGACCGACTTGGCCAAAACGGTCCCGTTGGCCGCGGTGATGGTGCCACGCTGGTTGTCGAACCGCTCCACCGCGATGCGGGGGTTGTAAGGGGAATTGGCCAAGGCGCTGCCCTGGCGGAACTGGATGTTCACTAGCTGGACGACGACCAGCGCGAAACACAAGACCATCACCATGCCCAGCCAACGGATCCGCCGTCCCACTACTCGCCTCTCATGGGGCGGACGGCGCCGGCGCCGTCGTCGTCGATCCGATCGTCGAGGTGGTCGGGGTGGTCGGCGGCACGGAGGAAGCCGCTCCAGGGGTGCCGGTCGCTCCGGTGGTGCCGGTCGCGCCAGGGGTGGCCTTGGCCTTTTCAGCCTTTACCGACGCCGCGTGCTCGCTCTCGAGGTTGGCGACGTAGCTCTTGGCGGCGTCCAGCGAGGGCTCCTGGACCCCGGCGCGTATCTGCGACACCCCGCTCGATGGCAGCTCCGACGTCCGGATGCCGGTGTGGTCGACGACCCTCGGATGGAACCACAGCACACCGCCGGGATGACCCTGCTGGATCACGATCTCGTTGTGCTGAACGGTCAGGAACCAGTTGTCGTAGGCGTACCAGCGGATAGCAAAGAAGGCACCCACCGGGATCGCCGCCACGAGGAGGGTGAACAGAATCACGCGGACGGTGATCCGCCGCTGCACCCCCAGCCGGCGGCGACGCTCGCGACGGCTTTCATCGGGGGGAGCCGGTGCGACGGTCGGGGGGGGCGTCACGACCGAACGCACGGTCGCGCGGGCCACGGGCACCGCTCGGGTGTTGTCGAGGAAGAATTCGCCGCTGGTGGGACCGTCGTCGCTCAAGGTACCCATCGATCCGGCAAAGCCCAACTGGGCACCTTTGGCCAACACGTCGGTCGCCGGCGCAGCGCCAGCCGGCCCGGGAGGTGACCCGTGAGTGACGATGAGCGGACCGCCCGCACGGGCTCCCATGGGCGCGATGACGGATCCATTGGGGTGGGAATCCTCACCCACCAGCACGTCGACCACGATCACCGTGATGTTGTCCGATCCTCCGTGCTCGTTGGCCAACTCGACCAGACGGCGCGCCGCGTCACCCGGATCGGACATCGCCTCCAGCACGCTGGCGATCTCCTCGGCGCTGAGCTCGTTCGAGAGCCCGTCGCTGCAGAGCACGAGCCGGTCCCCCGAACGCAGGTGCAATTCCCACAGGTCGGCTTCCACGCCGTCGGAGATCCCGAGAGCCCTGGTGAGGATGTGTCGCTGGGGGTGCACTGCCGCTTCTTCTTCGGTGATCTCGCCGTGGCGCATCCGCTCTTCGGCCAGGCTGTGATCGGCTGTGACCTGCACAAGCTGGCCTTCGGAGAACAGGTAGGCCCGTGAGTCCCCGACGTTGGCCAGAGCCAAGGTGTCCCGCCCATCGTCACCACCAACCAGTGCCACAGCGGTCAGGGTGGTCCCCATCCCACGCAACTCGCTGTGCTCCTGGCTTTGCTCCCACACGGCCTGGTTGGCCGCGGCGAAGGCCCGCTCCAGCCCGGCTCTCGTCGGCTCACGGGAGAACCCCAGTTGCAGAGCGTCGACCGCGACCTGTGCCGCGACCTCTCCGCCCACATGCCCTCCCATGCCATCGGCTACGGCGTAGAGGTTCGTCGACTCGAGCGGAAGGTCCTGGTTGATCTTCCGCACTCTCCCGACGTCGGTCGCCGAACCCGAGCGCAGCACCGTCACCGGGTCACCTCAAAGACCGTGGATCCCGCCTGGAGGACGTCGCCCTTCCCCAGGCGATGCGCCTGGGTGATCCTCTCCGAATTGACGTAGGTTCCGTTCGTCGAGCCGAGGTCCTCGACCCATAGTTGGTCCTTACGGCGAAACAGCCGAGCGTGAAGTGTAGAGGCATAGATATCGTCCGGAGTCGGGACGCCGCATCCCGGAGAGCGCCCGATGGTGAGCTCGTCGTCGAGGTCGAACGTCTGGCCCTGGTGCGCGGACGGCTCGACGACCCGCAGGTACAACTGCTTGCGCTTGGGTTCGGGGCGCGGCGGGCGGGCTGCCACCCTTTCCCGTCGACGCTCGCCGCGCGTCTTCCGTATGGTGGCGGGGCTCACCTCGACCCAGACGGCACGTATGACGCGCAGGAAGAACACGAAGATGAGTGCGATGACGCCCCATTGGAGCACGCGGAGCACGGCATTGAGATTCTGCGTGGCGAGCAAGTACGCCATCGCTGTCGGTACCTTCACGTTATCTCGAAGACGAGCCTCGTCGATCCAACACTTATCTCATCCCCGCTGGCAAGCACCCGCTCGCGGATGGGAGCACCGTTCACCCGTGTCCCGTTCGTCGAGCCGAGATCGGTCAGGACAACGTTGTCCAGGGTCCTCCGCAGTTCGGCATGGCGGCGACTCACGTTGGAGTCCGCCACGACGACGCCGCACTCGGGAAGGCGACCGATCACCAGGGGCTCGGCCCCTATCCGCACCCGGCTACCGTCGGCCAGGACGAGTTCGGCCACCAGACCGCCGTCGGCGTCTTCCCGTACTTCCGCCTCGACGGTGAATCGGCCGGCCTTGAGCTTGGGCTCCTCGAAGATCTCGACCTCCACGGGGCCGACGAAAGAGTACCCCTCGGCCTTGGCGTGCTCGCGGGCGGCATCGGAGAGCTCCCGCGAGAGGGCGTCGATGAAGTTCGAGAAGCGGTCCACGTCGGTCGCCGCCAGGGTCACGGCGAACACATTGGGCGCGATGATGCCCCGCACGCCGACCCGCCGGTGCAGGTCCATCTCGCGCGTCAGCCTCCGCCCGATCTCTACTGGTTGGAGGTTGCTTCGGAATGGCTTGGCCAACGTACCCTCCACCAGACGCTCGAGGCGCTCCTCGAACTGCTGGAGTCCCATGGTTCTCCCCAGACTACTGGCCCACGACCCCCAAATGGCGCCTAGGGCCGCTCTGACCTGCCTAGCAAGGACGATCGGGTGCCCTGCCACGGGGGTACTACTCTTGTCCGGTTGCTCGGGCGAGTGGCGGAATAGGCAGACGCGCAGGATTCAGGTTCCTGTGTCCGAAAGGATGTGGGGGTTCAAGTCCCCCCTCGCCCACCAAGGGGTTTCGACAAATTCAGCTGCTCAAAAACCGACAAAACTAGAGCGAAGGGGCTCCCGGAGCCTGTTTTGGGTGGACGATGGCCCCGACCAGGCCAAATACCGGTCCAGATGCGCGCCTGGACCGGCCGGTTAGCGGAAAACGGACCAGAGCAGCCACTCCAATGAGGCGACGGCGCCCCGGGTCGTCGAGCGCTCGTGGGCCGGGTCCTTCACGTAGCCGTTGAAGCCCTCGTTGGTGTTGCGCAAGGTGGCATAGGTGCTCTGGCACTCCGCGCTGCCGAAGAGCAGGCCCTGGCGGTACTTGGCACCGGCCTCGGGGGGAATGGTGACGCTCTGCTGAGGGCACGACCGTGGCGGGCTGGCCTTGACGTCGGATCTCACCGGGATGCGCAGGCGCCCCCTGGTCTCTGCGCGCACCGAGGCGGGCTCGAGCTCACAGCGAGCCAATGGCCAGGAATTGGCCGTCGGGACAGACGAGCCGCACACGACCGTCTTCATCGGGCTTGGCCCTGCGACGAGCGAGGTAGTTCCATCGTTCTTCGAGGCAACTACGACTACGGACGAAGGCTGTCTGCTCTGGTTTCGTGCCCAAAATCCTCCGCCGGTTTGGACACACTTCGGTTGCCAGTACGACGAGTACCGAACATCGAAGAAACGCACGAGTTCAGTTCGGGATCAACTGACGACCCGACCACCGTTGACGCCGATGGTCTGACCGGTGACGTAACTCGAGGCCTCATCGCATAGCCAGGCGCAGGCGTTGGCAATGTCATCGGGCGCTCCGACTCGACGCACTGGCAGGGTCTTCGATAGCGACTCGGCCCGCTCGGGCGAGACGTTCGCCTCGGACATGATCGTGCCCATTACGCTGCCAGGAGGAATGTTGTTCACCGTGATCCCGAACGGCCCCAACTCCTGCGCCAAGGTGCGCGTCAGTGCGACGATGGCACCCTTTGACGACGAGTAGATCGCCATACCCGCAGACCCTGTCTGCGCGCTCGATGAGGAGATGTTCACGACGCGTCCCCATTTGGCGGCCTTCATATCGGAAAGCACCTCTTGCGTTACGATTATCGACCCAAGCACATTGACGTCGTAGATAAACCGGAAGCGCTCCTCGGTGACATCTTCGAACGGCGTAAAATCTGTGACGCCTGCATTGTTTACCACGATCGTGACCGGGCCAAAGGTATCGCGCAGCTTCGTTACCGCAGCCCGGACCTGCTGGCGGTTCGCCACATCCGCAGCCAACGCCACTGCGCGCCCGCCGACATCGGCGACGGCCTCAAGCGTGCCCGCGCAGCGCTCCTCGTCCAGGTCGAGAACACCGAGCGCCATGCCCTTCGTCGCCAGCCGCAAGGCGCATGCTGCGCCGATGCCCGCCGCCGCGCCGGTAACGATAGCAACCTTGTCAGTAGTCATTGCATTCCCCGAGTTAACCTCTCAATGGCAGTGGATTCTCAATGCAGTGGGTTCGCCCACGGCGGCCCACCCTAGTTCCATGGTGCATGTGGTACGAGATTCCGTTCGCTCTCCACGGAAGTGCCGCGCGACACTGCCATTCGCGATGCGTACGGTCTATTCAGTCAATTCATAACCCGCCAACTAAGAACTCACGCTGGTCAGGTGCTTCGATTTGCCCACCCGACGAAGCGGAGCGCCCTCAGTCCCTTCAGGCGCACGCTCCCGGCAGCGATAGGGGCAGTCACGGTTCTCCAGCCATCGGCTCGCACCGGATAACCACGGGCGCCTCAGAGCGAGGTCCGGGCGCCTCGGAATGTGAACCCCAGAGATCGGGAGATCCGCAGTCGGCGGGCCGGCGCGTCCTCAATGGCCTCAAGATCGACGGGTTGCAGCGCCCCACGCACGATCGCTCCCTTGATCTCGGTATAGCTCTCGAACTCGTCGGCCACGACGCAGGCATCGGGCCCGGCCCACTCGAGAATCACAGTTGCTGGCGAGCGTAGGAGGAGCTCATCCTCGTCGGCCTCCTCAATCCAGGCCGGTCCGGCCTGGAGCCGGCCGGTGTCATCCTCGACGCAGATAGCGGCCCATCGAGGCCGACCGAGGAATCTGGTGAGCTCCTCGGGCGATAGCCTTCCCGGCCCTCCTCGGCGCTGCTCGCTCACAGCGACGCCTCCTCGAGCTTGAGCAGTTCTGGTGCGTCGATCGACACCCGGACCATAACCCGCTTCCCCTCCAATGTGCGCTGGCGGACGAGCGCACCGACGGTGTCGGGAACGCGTGACTCGTGACCCCCGGTGCCGAAGAGTTCATCGACCTCGACTTCGTTCGGCGCCCAGATTTCGGAGCGACCCGTCATCCGCACCCATCGGACGGTGCCGTCTCCCTCAGGGCGCATCGAGAGCAGGGCGACTCGGGGATCAGCTTCGAGGTGGCGGACCTTGGCGCTCTTGGCATAGGTCGAGAAGAGAAGCACCTCGCCCCGGCGCGCTGCGGTTCGCATGGGGTAACCGATGGGCTTGCCCGCCGAGTCACGACAGAAGATCACAATGTCGGCGTGCTCGTCGAGGTGGCGGGCCACTCGTTCGGGGAATGGTTCCGTGCCGGGTGCGCTCATCGCTGACGCGCTCCGCTACGTATCAACGTCCGGCCCCTCGCCAGGCGGGAACCCATGGCGGGAGAGGCCACCCAGGCGACGACATAACGCTTGACGATCGATCGATACAGCGAGACTCCGTCGGCGACGATGCGAACCTTCGTTGCTTCCCAGTCGCCCGTACCGTCATCATCGCCTGCCGAAGTTCCGATCCGGAGTACCGCAGTCGTGCCCCAAATGAGAATCCTTAGGTGTGCCGCATGGCCGCGCCCGATCCCTGCGTTTGGGTCACCCCGCTCCTCAGTCATCCGATCCCGTGTACTTATCTGACGTAGCCCACTTCATGCCAGTTACCTCCGCAAATGCGCGCCTTTCTACCGTACTTCGACCGGGACGGGAGAGTCGCTGGTTTCGTTACGCGTATCGTGTAACGGGACCCGGCCAGGCCAATTCGGGTCAACCCGGATTTGGCTATTGTCACCAGACGTGAGGGTAGAGGCCTTCGTTCGTCGTTGCACCCGCGCTGTAGAGCTGCTCACTTCTGGCAACCTATCGGTAGTAATTTTGAATCGTCATCGCGACAGCGATTCTAGGGTTCTCTATCGGCAACCCACGCCCAGCCAGCGGTTAAACCACTCGCCGAGGAGACTTAACAGCTTGGCAAAGGGCCTCGGCGCCAGTCGATACCTAGAGATCGGGCTCGCAAGAGGACAGACCTTCGAAAATATAGATGTTGGCATTCGGGTGGGTGTGGACCCCGCACCGCGCTTCGACATCGCAAGGCTTCCGGTGGGTGTCTCTGTTTTCGCAGTCGAATCGGACACCTACTTTGCTTCACTGGCTCCTTGGATGACCTTTGATCTTGCCTTTATCGATGGCTTGCACACCTTCGAGCAGACCAAAGCCGATCTCCTGAACGCTTTTCGCCACGTTCCTGACGGTGCGCTTCTGATTGATGACACCGTGCCGAGTGACGAGATCGCTGCAATGCGCTACAGAAGTGAGGCGGACGCTCAGCGGCGCAAAATGGCCTCCGATGACAAACGCTGGATGGGCGACGTATGGAAGCTCGTCGTCTACATCAATGGCCATCTCCCGCAGCTCGATTTCCGTACCATCGTGGGGAGCGGCAACATACAGACCCTTGTCTGGCGTCACCAACCCGGCACCCAGGTGTCTGAGCCCTTACGGGATAGCGAGGATGTGGCAGGACTGAATTACCGGGAGTTCTTCCGAGATGGCATCCCAGAGATGTTCAGACCCTGTAGCGAACCCGAGGCGATCGGCGCATGCCTGTCCCACTTGAAAGGGCAAATAACGCCACCGCAGGACCCTGCCCGCTCGATGCGCCTGTGATCACGTGCCGCAACAGGGCTCAAAATGGCGGACTGGCTGGCGATCGGCCCACTACTGACACCATCCCCTACAGGGTGTTGTGTCTCGTCTGCAAGCGGTATCTGACCCGTGCCTCACCCCATCGGCACCAGTGGTTCTGCCCACTCTCTGCGCCCCGACGTACCTGCGAGCACGGCGGCTGAGCTATCTACTGATAGGGCCGGTTGGGTTCGGCCTTCTCTGTCATCCCGAGCCTTCGCGACCGGCGCCCTTTGAGCCGAAGAAGTGTGGCCTTAGCTGCTCCGGCCGCAAGCGCCACGAAAACACCCACCAGCGCGGCGCCAAGTACGGCGACCGATACCGGGATCTGACCGCTGGCCCCGAAGAACTCAATGCGCACCGATCGGGTGTTCTGAACAATGAAGTCGATCAATGCCACACCGATCACGACAGCTGCCGCCCCGGCAGCCCAGGCGCCGCCGATCCGGGGACGCCGGACGGGAGTCATGGACGGCGTCCCGGGCCGCAACCCGAGGCGCCTTCGGCCCTTGGGCGGGGTCGCTTGAGGTGGTGCAGGGATTTCGTCAGTTTGGGCGTCTCTGCAAGCTGTGTGAGCGGTCTCAGGTGGCACGGGTCAGCACGACCTTGAGGGCTCCGGTCTGCGCCGCGTCCGCGAACACCCTGTAGGCCTCCATGAACTGGTCAAGCTTGTAGTGATGGGTGGCAAAACGGGCGGCGTCTAGTTGACGGGTCGCCATGAGCCGGCTGAGCGTCGGTGTCGAGTAGGTGTCAACGAGCCCGGTGGTGATCGTGACGTCCCGGGTCCACAGGGTCTCGAGATGCAACGTCGCTGGTCCGCCGTGGACACCGATGTTGGCCACGTGCCCACCGGGCCGGATGAGCTCGGTGGCGAGCTCGAACGTCGCCGGCGTGCCGACGGCCTCGATGGCCACATCGGCACCCAAGCCCTCGGTCAAAGCCAGCACGATCGCCACTGGATCTTGATGGCCGTTGTTCACCACCAGGTCCGCTCCGAACTGCTTGGCTGCCTCCAGCCGGGAATCGGCCAGGTCGATGGCGATGACATGGCTGGGGCTGAACAGAAGAGCCCCGGTGATGGCCGCAAGACCAATGGGTCCGGCACCGACAACGGCCACTACGTCTCCTGGTGATACGCGGCCATTGAGTACACCCACCTCATAGCCCGTCGGCAGGATGTCGGCCAACATCAAGAACTCCTCGTCGGATATTCCAGCCGGCACCGGGTAGGTCGAGGTGTCGGCGAACGGCACTCGCACCTTCTCCGCCTGAGTCCCGTCAATGGTGTGGCCGAGGATCCAGCCGCCTCCGCCTAGACACTGTCCGAATCGCCCCTCCCGGCAGAAGCGGCACCGGCCACAGGCCGAGATGCACGACACCAAGACCCGGTCGCCGGGCCCGAGGTTCTGCACCGCTGCACCGACCGCCTCGACGGTCCCGACGGCCTCGTGGCCGAGGATCCGACCGGCTTCGACCTCGGGGACATCGCCCTTGAGGATGTGCAGGTCGGTCCCGCAGATCGTGGTGGCGTCGACCCGGACAATGGCATCGGTTGGATCGATCAGCTCCGGGTCGGGCACGTCGTCCCAGCTCTTGTCGTTCGGTCCGTGAAAGACCAGTGCTTTCATGGCGTGACTCTTTCTATTTAGTGACCGTTGAATGGGCTTCGTGCGCCAGGTTACGGAACAGGCTCGCTCAGTGGATGAGCGCCGGGGCGGGGTCGGCTCGATGGGCCGCACGACCGGTGAACCCGGGCAAGTGGTTCCGCCGCCACTCGCTATTGAGAGCGAACCGGTCGAGGCCGAGGTAGCCGGCGTTGCGCCAGGCCAAGATGAGCGGCACTTCGAGAATCATGTAGGCCGGGTTCACGCCGGCTGAGCCGGTGAACATGTAGACGAGATTGAGGGTGAGTCCGGCCAGGGCGGCCAGGCCGGTGAACAGACCCAAGATGAGGGCGATGCCGATGGCCATTTCACCCAGCGCGATGAACTTGGCGATCCACGAGGCGTTGGGGATGACGAAGTTGTGCAGGAACGCGGCCCACCAGCCGTAGCTGGCGCCGCCCTTGCCGGCGGTCGATCCGGCGACTCCGGCGGTGGCAAATCCCTTCACCCCTGCTCCTCCCCCGTACCAAAAGAACGCCTTCTCGCTGCCCCAGATCTTCTGGTAGCCGGCGTTCAACCACCAATAGCCGAGCACCAGGCGCACAACCAGCCAGATGATGCTGGCGGCGGCGGATCGGTAGAGCCAGTCGGCGAAGCGCAGGTTGTGTCCGGACCCTAAAAGGTTGCCGTTGCCCTGAGGCGTCGTAGGCGCCTCGAGAGGTTGAGTCACCTCGGATGAGATGACCGCGGGAGGAGATTCAACTTCTGTGGTGGGTCCCATCGGGGCCGCCTGTCTCCCTCCGAGAGCGGAGGGACCTGTGCCCAAAGTGAGCTCAACCTCAGTGTGCATCCAAAGATGTAACAAATGCAGCAACACCCACGGTGTTGTTCAGGTGCACGTCAGAATGGTGCTCGGCGCAAGGTCGGCGGGGGTTGAAACCCGTGCTCTGCTAATCCGTGTTCCGAAAGGTGAGCGAATAGCCGCGACCGGGTCGGTTGACCAGGTCGCAAGGGATTTCCAAACGGGCCAGGATCTTCCTCACCCGCAGGACATAGTTGCGGACTTCCTCTGGGAACAGTGCGGAGTCTGACCACGCATAGCCCATGATCTGCGAGGAGGTGTAGTAGCGATGGGGATGGTCGAGCAGAAATTGCAAGAGCTCGAACTCTCGATTGGTCAGGACCGCCTCCTTCCCCTTGTGGCGCAAGATCCGGCCATCTGGGTCGAGCCACAGTCCCTGCAGTTTCCAGACCCGCTGGTACCACAGGTCAAGGCGGTCGTAGTACCCCGCCATCTGGTTCTCAATGAAAATGACATCCACATCGGCGGCCTTCTGGGCGACGGGATGGAGCTTGGGCAGCTCTCGTTTGACTCGTTCCAAAAGTCCGAGTTTGAAACGAATCAAGTCGTCATAGATGCTCATCCAATGGCGGGCGTCTTCCCAATGCTCGGTTTCGATGTCCTCTCCCTCGAGAGGTCCCCGTACGACATTCCTCGCGGCGTCTGGTCCCATCCGGCCCAACTATACGGAAGCTGTTGCTGAACTTTTTACATCGTGCGGTGTAAGACAACAATCATGGACTCCGGGAGCGCGTATAGAGACAGGCCAGACGTTGTCGCGGCGATCAGGGGAGGCAACAATTCTCTGGGCATGACAGATGAGGCCGACCCCTTGACTGCCTCCCTCGAAGAATCGCTGTTCTGGCGGAATGTCTACAGCGAAATCCTCGCCATGGAGGAGTCGGTGCTTGAGCGTATTCACCAGCTCATGGCCAGCCAGTCACCCGAAGCGCGGCGAGAAGTCGAACTGACCAATCTCCCGGTGGTTGTGGCCCAAGCCGAGCGATTCCGATCAAGGGGAAAGCTCTGGGAATCCCGTGTAACGCGTATGGGTAGTCAGCCCTGGTCATGGCTCCCAGGCAACGGCAGTGATCCTCCTCCAGTTGTGTGAAATCCGAGTCAGCGGCACGGTAAGACAAGGGCAACAAGCCGGGCTCTCCGGAGCCAACGTGCCGGCCAAGCGCTTACCACGCTATTCACCTCGATCTCCCACCCTCCTGACCAGGGCGGATGGCGGTTAGGGCAGGCCTGTATTGGACCTGCGACGACAAAGTCTAAAGCTGAGGCGTTGCCTACGAGCTCGCCGCACGCCTCTCCCATGAGTCCGCCCTGTACAGTCGACCGCGTGGATCGCTTTTCGCGGTGGCGAGAGCTCCTGGCACGCACCGATGAGGAGATCCCCCTTGACGAGGCCGCTCTGATCATCGCCGGGCTGGGTGACCCGACCCTCGACGAAGCGGCACAGCTGTCCCGTCTTGACAACATGGCCGCCCAGGTTGGCAGAGCCGATGCCGAGCAGGTGTTCCGCTTCGTGTTCGAGACGCTCGGTGTCAAAGGTGACGACCGGACCTACGACGACCCACAGAACTCCTACCTTCACCGGGTGCTCGATCGCCGGCTCGGCATTCCCATCTCACTCTCTGTCCTGCTCATTGAGATCGGGCGTCGTTGCGGTGTCGCCCTTGAGGGTGTCGGGATGCCCGGACACTTCTTGGTGAGGAATCCCGCCCGCCCCGACTTGCTTATCGACGCCTTTTCGGGGGGCCGACGGCTCACTCATGCCGACTGCACCCGGCTCCTTTATGTCGTTGCCGGGGAGGAGCTCACCAACACCATGCTGGCCTCCGTCGGCCCTCGGGCCATCGTGGCGCGGATGTTGGCCAACCTCGATCAGAGCTTCCGACGAAGAAGGGACCAGAACGGGCTGCGCTGGGTGACACGCCTGCGCGCCGCAATCCCCGGTCTCCCATTAGCCGATCGGATAGCCCTCGCAGACGGTCTCGCCGGATTGGGCTGCTATGACGACGCGATCACGCTCCTCGAAGAGCTGGCCGGTAGCCCCGGTACGTCCACCGAGGCCGCACGTGCCATCCGGGCCCGAGCCCGTGGCATGCTCGCTGCCTTCAACTAACTTCGTGATGAGCTCTCTCGGCTCATCCGTAGGCGACGAACCCCGGCGTCGAGAAGGCGTACCAGGTGGAGGGTTTTCCGGACGCTCGTGGGTTGGGACTCGACTCGCCCACCTACGACGAGGTGATGGTGACCTTCAGCATCCGGTGGACGACGTCGGGAGGTACGCCTGAGGCGCTTCCTTGCGCATTGATCTTCTCGACGACGCCCATGCCCGACGTGACGTGGCCGAAGAGGGAGTAGGTGTTCGCCAGCGATTCGCCCTCCGGACCGGCGACGATGAACCACTGGCTGCCGCCGCTATTCGGTTGGCCGGTGTTGGCCATGGCCACGGATCCGAGCGGGTACTGGTCCGCGGGGTTCGATGCCTTGGTGGGCAGCTCGTCGGGGATGGTGTACCCCGGGCCCCCACTCCCCGCCCCCGTTGGGTCCCCCGTCTGGTCGACGAATCCCGGGATGACGCGCAAGAAGATCACGCAGTCGAAGAACCGGTGCTGCGCCAAGAACACGAAGCTGTTGACGGTTTGGGGGGCATCCTTCGCATCGAGTGCAATGACGAATGTGCCCAGGTCAGTCTTCACGGTGGCGGTGTAGGTCTTGGTGGGATCGATCGTCATGGCCGGCGCGCTGCTCCACTTCGGCTTCGTCAGCGCGGTGGCGGGATTCTTCGGGCAACCGGCAGCCACCGAGGTTGCGTCTGCGGTCGCCTGCGCCTTGGCATCTGCCGCGGATTCACCCGTTCCGGAATGAACGGTGACGCTAGTGAATCTCGCGTTCTGTTGTACGGCTGCGCTTGCCAGAATCTCCTTGTCGCGCGGGGTAAGCGGAACCTGGATCCCCGTGGTGGTGCTCGTCGAGGAACTCGAGGACAAGTCGGTGGACAGCGCGGTCAGTTCGAAGGCGGCGCCTCGCCGCCACGCGATGATGTAGCTCGATTCAGACCCCACTCGCTCGACCGCCGTCGATCCGAGAGCCTTTGGAGGTCCAAGACCGGCTTGCGCCTTGCCGCCGGCAATGAAATTCTCCAAGAGCCTGGTCGCATCTGACGCCGATCCGCAGTAGAGCACCTCAGACACCAATCCCAGCGTTCCGGACGCGCTGGCGAACTGCTCCTGAGCGCCATAGGGGCACCCGGTCACGCCGGTGTCCGTGGAGCTCGAGGGAGCGTTGACAACCTTCGTGAACCCAGCCTCCTTTGCTGCAGATTCTGTAACGAGGGCCCTGGTCGAGGGGGTCGATGCCGAGGCCGTTTCGGCCGCCGCGGCTACCACGACGGCGGGCCCTTCGAGAGCGGCAAGGACAGCGCCGATGCTTGCCGCTGCGACAACGAACTTCAGGGTCAGCTTTTTCACGGGCACACGTCTTTCTGAAGGGTAGGCCTCACGACGCCGCGCGGGCGGGAGCCGGCTCAGTTGGGACGGCGGAGGGCTTGAATGAGCAACCTAGCTGAACTCCTTCAAGAATGGGGGTCGCCTCGGGGTCGGAACTAGACGTCGTTCGGTCGGTGCGACCGTCGGCACGACTACTGGACTCGACCGTCCGGTGTGAGTAGACGGACGGGGTCGGTGCCGTCCCACGCCGCGCTCGCCTGCGCCATCTTGTGCAGGTTGGCCAGGAATCCCGCTGACTGCTCGATCACCTCGGTATAGAAGCCAAAATCCGCGACGGTGTCGAAGTAGGCGACGCGGACCTTGCGGGCAATGTTCTCCGCCGCGAGTTCGTAGCCCAGCTGCTGGTAGTACGCCTTCTTTCCGTCGTAGTCGGGGGTCACCGTGGCCAGCTGATGGAAGGCGGACGCCCCGCCGTGGCTCCAGTCACGAAAGATGCTGGGACGGTCGCAGAGTTGCTGGATCAGCTCAATCTGCACGGGGCCCGCCTGGGCCACCGCGACCTGGCCCGTCACGCTGGTCTCCTCGCCGCGGCACATCAGGTGCTGCTCGAAGACCGGAACGACGTGAAAGGGTCCAACGCCATAGACCCGGGCCCACCGCGCCGCCGCCTCAAACACGTCGTCCACGACGAACCCCAGCTGGAAGAACCGGTACTCACCCTCCGGCCACGGTTGCTCGAACAGTGGATGGTCGGTCCCGCTCATGGCGTGGGGGGAGGCAGGACGAGGATCTCCTGCATCACGGTAGCGGCGAGACGACCGTCGTCGTCGTGAATCGTGCCGCGGACGAGGCCACGGTCACCAACGATGGCGAGCGCTTCCTGCGTGTAAAGGTGCCACCGGTCGAACCTTACCGGCCGGTGGAACCAGATGGCGTGATCGAGGCTGAGGCCGTTCGACCTGCCCGGGCCCGCACCGGCCGGATGAGCCCGAAAGACCATGTCCATCAGGAAGAAATCGCTCGCGTAGGCCAGGAGCGCCGTGTGGAGCAATTGGTCGTCTCCGACGTCGCTCGGAACCCGCATCCAGTGCGATCGGGTGGTGCTCGCAGAGGGCCCGCCGAGGAAGGCCGGCGCCTCACTCATTCGAAACTCTATCGGTGGAGGCTGCTCTATCCAGTGGCGGCCTTGGTGGCGCTGTTCGAGAGCCAGCTCATGCGCCCAGTGCTGGAGCAAGGGCACGGCTTCGGGTGGCGCCATCTCGGGAGCCGAGCTGGCCACGTCGGGCTCGGTGCCGTTGTTGTGGAACGAGACGAGAGCGACGAGCAGCGGCCGGCCCTCCTCGAGGACCGTGACCTGCCGTGTCGACATTGAGCGGCCATCGCGCACACGATCCACGGCGAGCTCCAGGGATCGGCCGGGTGTTCCGGCCTTCACGAAGGTGGCGTGCAACGCGTGCGGGTCCTTTCCGGCCACCGTGGCGGCGGCCGCCACCAGTGCCTGGGCCAGGAGTTGGCCCCCGTAGACGTGGGCCGACGTGCGGGCGGGCTCGGACCGAACCTTGAACCGATCGCTTCCCAGCCGTTGCAAGTCGAGTGCCCGCAGGAGGCCGTCGACTGAGACGAGGATCGCCCGTTCGAACAAGGGGTCCTCGGTCACGAAGGCAATGCTATTGTCCGCCAGGTGCCGATGTTGGATCAAAGATTTTTTCGGGTGGGGCGATGCTGAGTGGCCAGAAGATCCTGATCACCGGGCCCAACGGGCGCATCGCCTTCGGCCTCGCCCAGACGCTGGCCGGCTCCAACGAGGTCTGGGGGATCTCCCGCTTCACCGATCGCGCCAGCCGCGACGAGGTGGAGGCGTTGGGCGTGACAACGCGCGCCCTGGACCTCGGCGACGGTGACTTCGGCGACCTGCCCACCGATTTCACACACCTGTTGCACATCGCCGCCGACTTCGGCAACGACTACGAGCGGGCGTTGCGGGTGAACGGCGAGGGAACGGGCCTCCTGCTGGCGCACTGCCGCCACGCCAAGGCGGCCTTGGTGATGTCGACGGTGACCGTCTACAAGCCCCACCCCGATCCCTTCCACCCCTTCCGAGAGGATGATCCGCTGGGCGACGCCGGGCTGCCCGAGCCCAAGCCGTACTCCATCGGCAAGATCGCCGAGGAGGCCGTGGCCAGGTACTGCGCCCGGGCGCTCGACCTACCGGTCACGATCGCCCGGATGGGCTGTGCCTACGGTGATCGGGGCGGCATGCCGACGTACTATCTGAAGGCCATCGCCGACGGGCGCCCGGCGCTGGCCCGCTGGGACCCGCTGCCCTACAGCCCGATCCACTACGACGACATCAACGCCCAAGTCGAGCCGCTCCTCGGCGTGGCCAGCGTGCCGGCGACGATCGTGAACTGGGCCGGCGACGTGCCGGTGACCGTGCAGGAGTGGTCCAGCTACTTCGGCGAGTTGCTCGGCGTCAAGGCTGAGGTCGCGGTCGAGCCCGTGCCCGGCGCCTCCATCGGCTCCGTCGGCGACCACACCAAGCGGTCCTCCATCACCGGTCCCTGCCGGGTCGACTGGCGGGACGGGTTTCGCCGCATGGCCGCGCACTTCTATCCCGATCGTGTGGAGGCGAGCTGAGGCCATGGCGCGCTATCCGTCTGCCGATCGGTTGCTCGACGAGGCCGCCGGGCAAGCCGGACTGTCGGAGTTCGGCCAAGGTGACTTCCGTGATGGGCTCACGGTGCTGCTGGACAGCCTCGAACGGGACGGCGACCTGAGCCCAGACGCCGATGCCGCCGTGATGGGCGACTTTCGGAGACGGCTCGTCAACCGCCTCGAGGTCGAGGCGTGGTACGCCGAGCACCCCGAGGTCGAAGACGTCGCGGTGCGCGGGCCCGTCGACATCAACGGCCTGCCCCGGACCGGCACCACCGCCCTCGCCGACATGATGTCGCTCGACCCCCAGTTCCGCTGCCTGCGGGGCTGGGAACAGGCCAAGCCGTGCCCGCCCCCGACGTTCGCAGACGACGCCGAAGACCCGCGGCGCCTGGCATTCGCCCGAGCACGGGAGAGCCTCTCCCCCGAACACCGGGCCATGCACATCTTCGAGATCGACGCCACGATGGAGGACACCGACGTCCTCGGGATGGCCTTCCACGGCCAGCAGATGATGCTCCCGGTGCGGGGCTACCGCGATTGGTGGCGGGAGGCGGATCTCACGTCGACCTACCACTACCACCGCCGTGTGGTGAAGCTGCTCGGATCGAAGCGGTCGCCTGACCTGTGGCTGTTCAAGGCGCCACACCATAAGTTCCACCTCGAAGCTCTCGTGTCGGCCTATCCCGATATTCGCTTCGTCATGACCCACCGGGACCCGGCCAAGGTTGTCCCGTCGTACACGAGCATCGTATCGACGGTCATGCCGCCCGCCGACGGCGAGCGCGACCTGCGCGCGCTCGGGCGTGAGATCTGCGACCACCTACGGATCGGCATGGAACACGCCATTGCGGAGCGCAGGCGTATCGGTGAGGCCCGGTTCCTCGACGTTCACCACCGCGATCTCGTCGCCGACCCACAAGGGACCGTCCGAGCGGTCTACGGGTGGCTCGGTCTGGAGCTCGCGCCGTCGGTCGAGCAGACGATCCTCGACTGGCAGGAGGCGAACCGGATGGGTGCCGCCGGCACCCACCGCTACACCGCCGAGCAGTACGGGCTGACCACCGACCAGATCCGATCCGACTACGCCTTCTACATCCGACACTTCGACGTGGCATTGGAGGGCTGAAACGGATGAACGAACTCCCCACCTGGTCTGACCAGTTGAAGGCACTGGAGGGGGTCGTCGACGGCCTACTTGCGGCCTGGCGCCCTGATGGCCCCACCGAGGCCGAAGTCCAGGACATGAACAAGTACGTGCTTTCGGCGCTTGCCTCGGGCTATTTCTGCCTGGTGTACACCGATGCCCGCAGGCCCGCGTTCATGCCACTATGGAACTATGCCTCCCCGCAGGGCGGCCCGAACCCCGACTACGTGTACTCGACGATCGAAGTCGATTCTGACGGCGTCTACCAGATATCGGGAACCCGCGGCACCACCCGCTTCGTCGAGATCACCCAGTCGCACGAGAACATCCCGAACCCCTCCCT
This sequence comes from uncultured Acidimicrobiaceae bacterium, assembly GCA_963779735.1. Taxonomy (GTDB): domain Bacteria; phylum Actinomycetota; class Acidimicrobiia; order Acidimicrobiales; family RAAP-2; genus Bog-473. The sequence continues at coordinate 134,245 of CAVZZJ010000001.1, read as the reverse complement.
GGAGGTACCGAAGGACCCGCCCTTGCGGACAACCAACGACCTCGACGAGCTCACGATCGGAAATGACGGCACCTTCAGTGTGATCCTCAGTGCAGAGCGCCCGGCCGGCTACGACGGCGACTGGTGGCCGCTGGACCCCCGGGCGGCACGGCTCCTCATGCGCAAGTGCTCGTGTGACTGGAACCACGAGATCGACGCACGGGTGGCGGTCAACCGCCTTGACACTTCCGGCGCCGACATGACCCCGGAGGAGTTCGCCCGTCGCTTCTCGAATCTGTCAGCATGGATTGAAGGACGAATCCTGCACGAGATACGGCTCGTCCGCTACTACCGGGAGCACCACGGGATCAACGTCCTGAAGCGCTCTCAGTGGATTGAAGCGGTGGGTGGGCTAGCGAAGCAGGCCTACTACGACGGGATCCACGAGATCAACGACGGCGAGGCCCTCATCGTCGAGGTTCCGTTGCCCGAGCGGTGCCACTACTGGCAGATCCTCGTGGCCGACGACCGCTTCGCCACCGTCGACTGGGTGAACCGCCAGTCGAGCCTGAACGACGTACAAGCCCGCGTCGACAGCGACGGCACGTTCCGAGCCGTCATCTCGAAGCAGGACCCGGGTGTACACAACTGGCTGGACAAGGCCGACTTTCCCTGGGGCATCATCCAGATGCGCTTCTACCTGGCGAACGAGCACCCAGACGCAGCGGTCACCAAAGTGCCCCTAAGCGAGGTGCTCGAACACCTTCCGCCTGACACGCCCGTGGTGACGCCGGCCGAGAGGCGCGAGCAACTTCTCGCCCGGCGCGAGGGAGCGCAGCTGCGACGGATCTGGTGAGGCGGGCCAGGGTCACCGGGACAGTGCGACCGCGTGCTACCAGACCCTGAGCGGCCACGGCCTCTCCGGAGGGCGCGACGAGTGCCCGGGGGGCTACGACCTCGGGGGGCGAGGGGTGATCACGATGGAAGGGATGCTGGCCGCCGAGCGCAGCACCGTGTCGATCCCGCTGATGAGCTCCTCCACCCCCATGAGGGCGCCGCTCATATACCCGAGCTGCATCCAGAGCGGGATCATCTGGCCGGCGTACTCCATGGCGTCTTCCTTCAAGAACTCGGACTGCCCGTGCCCCTCTCCGCCCACGCAGTCGCCGACGACGACACGGGTGAACCCGACCGAAGGGTGCTCCACGCGGAAGGCGTCGATGAGCTTGTCCATCGCCGCCTTGCTCACCGTGTAGGCGGCGAAGCCGGGCCATGGGGCGGTCTGCGAGGCACTGATCGACGACAGGTAGACAGCCACCCCACCGCAGTCCGTCAGGAACGGAAGGGCGGCGGAGGTGACGACGGCGGCGCCCACGACGTTGGTGTCGAGTGCCCGCCGCCATGTGGCCGCATCGATCGTGTGGATCGGCATCAGAGGACCGATCCCGGTGGCATAGACGAGCGCGTCGATGCCGCCCAGGCCCTCGGCAGCCTCCTCGATCGCTTCCCGGCAGGACACCTCGTCGGTGACGTCGCACGCAATCGCCAACGTTCCCTCCCCCGCCTCCTTCGCCGCGGTGACCAGCCGGTCGTGGCGACGGGCCAGCAGCGCCACTCGGTCACCGCGGCGCCCCCTGTCAATCCCAATGCACCGTCCGAGCCCGCTGGACGCGCCCACGATCACTATCCTCATTTCTCCCGATCCCCTCGTTGGCGCTCGCCTGGTTGCGTCGACTCCACCGCGGCAATCGACCCCGGGACGTTACCTCGCCCGCGCGTCAAGCGTGTGCGGTGGTGCGCCGGCCCTCCGAGCGGCTCTAGCTAGTGCCGGGGTCGGTCGCCGGGTCGCCGATTCGGCCCGCGTGCGGATTGCCCTACAATCCGTTCGTCAAGAGACGCGACGAATCCGGCGAAACGGGGAATCATGACCGAGGTGACCGAAATGGGGCCCTATTGGGATCCGTACCATGCCGACCAGCGAGAAGCTCCGTATGCGGCATGGCGGCGGCTGCGCGACGAGGCGCCCGTGTACCACAACGAGCGTTTTGGATTTTGGGCGCTGAGCCGCTTCTCCGACGTTCTTGCGGCATCGCTCGACACCGAGACGTTCAGCTCAGCCCGCGGCATCACTCTCGACACCATCGGGGATCCCACCCCCTTCCCGATCATGATCATGATGGATCCGCCTCTCCACGACGCCTTCCGCAAGGTCGTGAGCCGGGCGTACACGCCTCGGCGGATCGCCGCCCTCGAAGATCGCATCCGTGAGCTGTGTGCGGAGTACCTCGACCCCTTCGTCGGCGGAAGCGGCTTCGACTTCGTCCAGGACTTCGGGATGCGACTTCCAGTGATGGTGATCTCCACCCTGCTCGGCTTCCCGGAGGAGGACCACGACCAGCTGCGAGAATGGAGCGACGTCAGCCTCCACCGCGAGGAGGGAAAGGAAGGCCTGACGCCTGAGGCCCAGGAGGCCCAGAACCTCACCATCGCCTACTACATCAGTCAGATCGGCCAGCGCCGCCGCCAGCCTCGCGACGACATGATCACGGCCCTGATAGAGGCCGATCTGACCACACCCGACGGCGAGGTCCGCAAGCTCGACGACCTCGAAGTCATGGGCATGTTGGCTCTCATCAGCAACGCCGGGAACGAGACGGTGGCCCGCATGCTGGGGTGGGCTGCCCTGGTCCTCGACGAGTACGCCGACGCCCGGCGTGAGATGGCGGAGGACCCCTCCCTCATCCCGGTGGGCGTGGAGGAGCTCCTGCGCTACGAGGCGCCGTCGCCCATCCAGGGGCGCTACGTCACCCGGGACATCGAGATGCACGGCACGGTGCTGCCCGAAGGGGCGAAGCTCGCGCTCCTGACCGGCTCGGCTGGCCGCGACGAACGGAAGTACCCCGATCCCGACACCTACGACATCCACCGCTCGATCGATCGACACGTGACGTTCGGCTACGGCGCCCACTTTTGCCTCGGTGCGGCACTGGCCCGGATGGAAGGGAGAGTGGCGCTGGCCGAGGTGCTGCGTCGCTTCCCGACCTGGGAGGTCGACCGCTCTGGGGTCACCTACGTCGCCACCAACACCGTGCGGGGCCCCTCGTCGGTCCCCGTCAGCTTGTAAGCGCGCCTCTCGCAGAGGGTAGCGCCGCCATCGCGGGCTCCCTCGTAACTCCGGGTGACATGGCGGACAAGAAGCTCCCAGGTGAGTTGCCGATCGTTCAGGCACCGATGGCCGGTGGGCCGTCCACCCCCGAGCTGACGGCCGCGGTAGCCCGCGCCGGTGGCTTCGGCTTCCTTGCAGCCGGCTACCTGTCCGCCGCACAGCTCGTCGCATCCATCGGGGCCATGCGGGAACTCAGTGGCGCTCCATTCGGGGTCAACATCTTCTGCCCGTCGGCGCCGGCCGATCCTGAGCCCGTCCGAAGATTCGCCGGGGTGATCCAGCCTGAGTCGGATCGCCTGGGAGTTCCTCTGGGCGAGCCTCGCTGGGACGACGACGCCTTCGGCGACAAGCTCGAGATCGTCGAATCAGAGCACGTCGACGTGGTGAGCTTCACGTTCGGATGCCCCCGCGCCAGCGCCATCGACGACCTGCACGGCGCCAATTGCCGTGTGGCGATCACCGTGACATCCCGAGAGGAGGCACAGTTCGCCGAGAACGCCGGAGCGGACCTCCTGGTCGTGCAGGGAACCGAGGCGGGTGGTCACCAGGGGTCCTTTTTGAGCCTCGCCCCGAATGTCAGCCCGCTGCTGCCGTTGGTGGAGGAGATTCGGGAGTCGACCGGAATCCCCCTCGTCGGCAGCGGGGGAATCATGACCGGCGCACGTGCCGCCGAGGTCCTCGACAAAGGCGCCATCGGCGTTCAACTCGGAACGGCATTCCTCTGCAGCCCGGAAGCGGGCACATCAGCCACCTACCGCAGGGCGCTGCTGGACAAGACCTACCCCGAGACCCTCCTCACGCGAGCATTCAGTGGCCGCTACGCCCGAGGCCTGGCCAACCCGTTCGCGCTCAAGTACGGCGAGTTGGCGCCCGAGGCCTATCCCGAGGTCCACCACCTCACTCGGCCTCTGCGCGTCGCCGCAGCCCAAGCAGGCGATCCAAGCACCCCGAACCTTTGGGCCGGTTCAGGCTGGCAAGGTGTTGTCTCAGCACCCGTCCAAACGATCATGCGGCGGATAGCCGCTGAGCTGAGCGCCGCCCCATGAGGCGCGCGCTAAATGAGAATGGACGCCTTGTCACTGCACGCGGGCGATCGTTCAGCCAGGGCTGGCGCCGTCACGGGTACGTTGGCTCTGCAAGAAGGCCAGCGTCAACTGCTCTGACCCCCATCGTTTTCCTTCATTTCGACGGTGAGAGTCCGGAACTCCTGACTGCCCACGTTCTCGAACGTGTGTGGCGCCAGCGGAGCACCCCAAGAGGCAGATCCCTCGGTCGGTGCCGCGCTCGACACCCGCGTGTCGACGAGAACGTTTCCCTCCGGATCGCGGCGAACGAAGTCGCTCGTCGCGAGGATGTAGAGCACTCCCCCCCAGCGATGCGTGTGCACGGGCACGGTCGCGCCCGGCGGGACCCTGCCATCGAGCACGCGGACCCGATCGTCTTCGAAGAGCAGTCTGTGGAACTCGGGAGCCGCCGACAGAGCGTCGAGTTCATCAGGCCAAGGCCACGCCGAGATTGAAAGGGCATCCGGGTCGTCCGTCATCGGTGCAGACTACCGGACGCGGTTTCCGCGGGTCGCTCCGGGGTCAGAGGACGGGGAGCAGGTAGCTTAGGCCGGCAGGATCAGACCGACCACGAAGGCGGCGCCGGCGAGCACCAGTGTCCCGATGGTCAACATCCGGCACGTGGACGCGGCGACCGAGCCACCGGTTTGGGCACCGAATCTCCATCTCCGACCGATCTGCATTCCCGCTACCCAGATGATGGCTCCGATGGCTATGAGGACGAGAGCTACGACCGCCTTGTCGCCGTTCAGGGGCCAGAGTCGTCGGAGGGTCACGGCCACGGTGGCCGCCACGGAGAGCCCCGAGCGGCTCCATGCCAGATCGGTACGTTCCCGAGCAAGGCCGGAGTCGCCCGCACCCTCCTCACGCTCCGCCATGGGGTCGTCCAAGGTTCGATCCTATTTGGAACCGATGAGAGCGAGGACGACGGCGATGACCGCCACCACCCCGATCCCGATGGAAAGCACCAGTGGCATCGGGGATCTGGGCAGGGGCTGTCTGCGCCGCATGGCCCGCTCATTGGCCTTCCAGTGACGAAAGCTGGTGAACGCAACGACGGCGCCAAGGGCGATCAGCGGTAGCCCTAGGATTCGACGTCCGCCGTTGACGTGGAACTCGGGAAGCAGCTGGGTCGCGGCAACGCCGGTAGCGATGAGCGCCAGGGCGGTTCGATTCCACGCCAGAAACGTCCGCTCGTTGGCGTACGTGAACCTGACGTCGGGTTCCTTCTCGTCGTTCGAGGCATCGTCGGTCACGTGCACTGCACCGAGTTGAGCCTACCGAGCCTCCTTCCGGTCATGAGGTATGCCTCGTCGGCCGTGCTGGTCTCGGGCGTGGTCGGCCGGTCCGCTTCGTCCAGCCGCGGAGCGCTATCTCGCTCAGTGCGAGACGGAGCCCATCTGATTTAGCCACCGGTCGTAGTCGGCGGCCCTCGCCGCCAGCGGGGCCGCGGCGTCTTCGTCCTCTACGATGAGAAACCGTTCGGCGTCAATACCGCGTACCAGAAGCTCCGCCACCTGTTCGGGCCTCAACGCCCCGGCCAACACCGGATGGTCAGGAGGAAAGTCGTTGGACAGGAGCATCCGGGTGAGCATCGCGCCGGGACAAAAGCACGACACCTTCACGCCCCTGGGTCGGTAGGTGATGGCCAACCATTCGGCCAGGGCGAGCGCGGCGTGCTTGGTCACCGAGTAGGTCGCCTTCTCGACCTGGGCCGAGAGGGCCACGCTCGATGCCGTCTGGAGAAGGTAGCCGTCCCCTCGCTCGAGCATGGCGGGCAGGACCTCACGGGTCGCGTACACATGCGACATTACGTGGAGGTTCCAGCCCGACTCCCAGAGCTCGTTGGCCTGAATCCTCCCCGGCTCCCGGGGTCCCGTGTGACCAGCATTGCTGTACCAGACGTCTATCTCTCCGTACGTGCGGCGAGCCAGGGCCGCCACCGCCTTGACATTGTCCTCCACGGTGATGTCGACGGCCAGGCCGACGCTGTCGATCTCGTCTGCCACCCGCTCGACACGGTCGGCCTCTATGTCGGTCACGACCACCCGAGCACCCTCGGCGCTGAAGCGACGGGCCAGGGCCTCGCCGATGCCGTTGCCCGACCCGGTGATCACGACCACCTTGTCCCGCAGCTTCATGTGCTCACGGCGGGCGGGTGCGTCTTCCGTGCCTCGCTCAGACTTCGAGACTGAACGGTGGGTAGTCGTCGGTTATCAGGAAGAGATAGGCCTGGACCCGAATGCTCCATCGGTAGTAGCCGATGCAGAACCGTCGCATTCCCTCATGCCAGCGTCCGGTAACGAGGACGACGAACCATGCGACCAGCAGCACCACGGCTGCCGCGATGCCTACGACGGAGAGCACGATGTACTGAGGGATGACCATGATGATGCGGAAGAACACCGTGAGCCGATTGCGCTCCGCCGCCGCGACGCTGCTCAGCACAGCGGGGAAGTTGCCCGGGTCGGGATAGCCCGCGGGCGGCGAGAAGCTCGGGTACTCCTCGGTCCAGGCGTACAGGTAGGCGAGGATCCGCCACTGGTAGCGCAGCACCCCCACCATGAAGTCCCCCCAACTCTCGGGCAGCCGCCCGGTGAACAGGATGACGAACCAGCCGATGACCGCCAGCACCTCGAGGCCGATGGTCAGGATCCAGAGCCACACGAGGTGAGGGATGACAAGAAGCCAGTTGACCAACGGACGCCACCTCGGGACCTGGAGATCACCAGTCACCTCGATGTTCACTGGGTAACTGCCCGGCATGGCGTCTCCTTCGGTCGGTCTGGGACGACCCTAGCTCCCGCGCACGACACTCTCGGGGACGTCATTGCGGTGCGTTGCCGATCGGTCGGGCATGATGATCCCGATGCGGGATCCATTCCGGAGGGTGAGGATCGGCCTGGGAGCCTTGGCGCTGGTGCTGGTGGCCGGCACCGTGGGGTATCTGCTGTTTGGGTTCGGCCTCCTCAATTCCGTCTACCAGACGGTCATCACCGTCACGACGGTCGGCTTCAACTCCCCGCATCCGCTCGACGCGGGCAGCAAGACCTTTACCATCGTCCTGATCCTCCTGGGCGTGGGCACGGCGCTCTACACCTTCTCGACCGTGCTCGAGGTGCTGATCGAGGGTCATATGCGAGACCTCGTGAGGAGGCGAAGGATGGAACGCGATATCGCCCGCACGTCTGGGCACGTCATCGTCTGCGGGTGGGGACGGGTGGGGCGGGAGGTGGGGCGGTTCCTTACCAACGCGGGGCGTGTCGTCGTCGTGGTCGACCGCGACCGCGTGCGGCTTCAGGACGTTCCGTATCTGTCGGTCCACGGCGACGTGACCGACGACGAGACCCTTCTGAGGGCCGGCATCGAACGGGCGGCCACTTTGGTCGCCGCCCTGGACACCGACGCCGACAACCTCTATGTGACCGTGGCCGCCAAGTCGATGCGACCCGAGCTACAGATCATCGCTCGTGCCCGCAGCGAGTCCTCGGAACCCAAGCTCGTGCGCGCCGGCGCCGACCGGGTGGTCAATCCCCAGCAGCTCGGCGGAGACCGCATGGCGTCGTTCGTGACCCAGCCCCACGTGGTGGACTTCGTCGACATCGTCATGCACGACGGCACGCTCGAATTCCGACTGGAAGAGCTAGCGGTGACGGACTCCTCGTCGCTCTCGGGCAACACCCTGCGGTCGGCACAGTTGCGCGAACGCACGGGGGCACTCGTGCTGGCAATCCGCCGCCCTCAGGGTGAGTTCATCACCAATCCGTCCCCCGAGGACGTGATTGAGGCGGGCGACGTCCTGATCAGCGTGGGCACGGCCGAGCAGCTCGAGGGACTCGCGCGGTACGCCGCGCGCCCGTGAACGGGGCCGCGCCCGATCGGGGACTCAGAGGTTGATCAGGGGGCACCACGAGCTGACCGTTGCCGGGTCTGCGCCTGATACGGATTAGGGTCATTTGCGTGGCGATTTATCAGATTGACGGCACCGCTCCCCGTATCGATCCCGAGGCGTACGTGCACCCGGACGCCGTGCTGATCGGCGACGTCACCGTCGGGGCGGAATCGACCATCTGGCCCGGCGCCGTCCTGCGCGGTGACTATGGGACCATCACCGTCGGGGCCCGTTCCTCCGTGCAGGACGGCAGCGTGATTCATGCCACCGCGGAGTTCCCCACGACCATCGGCGACGGGTGCGTCATCGGCCACCTGGCCCATCTGGAAGGCTGCCTGCTGGAGGACGACACCCTCGTCGGATCGGGGTCGGTGGTCCTCCACCGCGCCGTCGTGGGCCGGGGGGCAACCGTGGGGGCCAACGCCGTGGTGATCGCCGATATGACCGTGCCGCCGGGGGCCCTGGCCGTCGGCATCCCCGCGGTCATAAAAGAGGGCAAGTCCAATCTGTTCGGCATTGAGGCGGCCGCCGCTTCCTACGTGGCCAACGGCAAACGGTTCAAGGCGGGGCTGGTCCGCCTCCATCCGCCTCCGTAGACGGCTCATGGCGCCGCGACGCTCGCTAGGGTCGCGCCTGCCGTAGCAAACTGCGCGCCAGGCCCACAAGGAGAGCCGACATGCACCTGGACCTTCATGTCCCCCGTTTCACCTGGCCGGGAGGTCCGGAGGCGATCGGCCCCACCCTGACCTCGCTGGCCCTGACCGCGGAGTCCATCGGGGTGAGAACCCTCTCGGTCATGGACCATTGGTTCCAGATGGAGGCGGCGTGGCCGGCCGAAGAGCCCATGATGGAGGGATACACCACGCTCGGCTTCGTAGCCGCCCACACCCAGACCCTGCGTCTGCGACTCCTGGTGGGCGGGGTGACCTACCGGCACCCGGGCCTGCTGGTCAAGACGGTCACCACCCTCGACGTCCTTTCCGGCGGGAGGGCGGAGTTGGGCATCGGTGCGGCCTGGTACGAGCGAGAGCATCGGGGACTGGGGGTTCCGTTCCCCCCGATCTCCGAGCGCTTCGAGCGACTCGAGGAGACGCTCCAGATCTGCCTGCAGATGTGGAGCAACGACAACGGGGCCTACGAGGGCGCCCACTACCAGCTCGCCGAGACCCTCTGCTCACCGTCCCCGGTGAGCTCGCCCCGACCGCGCATCCTCATCGGCGGCAGCGGAGAGCGAAAGACCCTGCGGCTGGTGGCCACCTACGCCGACGCCTGCAACCTCTTTGGCGACGCTGCCACGGTCGCGCGCAAAGTCGACATCTTGCGCCGTCACTGCGACGACGTGGGCCGGGACCCGGATCAGATTGAGGTCACCGCCCTGCCCATGATCGATGATGCCGGTCCGGACACGCTGCTGCGTCATGCCGAGAAGTTCGCCGCGGTGGGCGTCCACACCATCATGGCCAGATCGACACAGCCACAGCCCGACCGGTGGCTCGAAGAGGTCTGGGGCCCGGTGGTGGACAAGTTGGGCGCCATCGAGACGGCATGACGCCGGGCGATCAGGGTAGGTAGCGCCCCGTCTCGTGCGGCTCCAGGGTGAAGAAGGGGGCGGCGAACAACGGCTGCGTCGTCCCGTCCGCCCAGCGCTTCTCGAGGGCCGGGCGGAGCCGTTCGGCCGTGGCGACCGGGTCGTCGTCCAAGAAGCAGTAGGTGATCTGCCGCCCGGGGTCGGCGCTGGCGAGCGCCGGATCCACCGGGATCCCCCTACCCCACCAGGCGCCGCCCACGCCGGGCACCTCGGTGAGCCCCGTCGGCGGCGTCTCCCCCTCCTCGACCAGCAGGTACACACCCCGCATGGGCCACCACGGCAGCACGTCGGCCCCGACCTTTATGCGGGGCGCGGCGACCATCCCCTCAAGGTGGTACACGCCCCGCTCCACCGCTGGAAGCACGTAGGGAGTCCGGCCGGCGTTGCGCAGGGCCACCGACAGGTCCCCAAACTCCCCCAGTCCGGCGACGTCGGTGAAGAAGTAGGTCATCGCGTGGTCGACGCCGTCGTAGTGGCCCTCACTCGCCGCCCGGGCGGCACGACAGGCAGGGGTCGACACCACCCGCACGGAGGTCCGCACCGAGGCGAGCCGCTGCTGCTCGGGCCGGTGGTCGAAGGTATGCCACTCGAGGTAGTCGGCATCCTGGCCCTCCGGATGCCGCGCCGACATCGACACGAAGAGCGTCGTCACGTCGGACCTGCCGGTGGCGAGTATGTCGGGGGCATCATCCGATGGTGTGCCGACGAGGTCTGCCATGTCGGCATCCTGGCAGGTCCACAAGGGGTTGACAACCGCTACGGTACGGGTTCACGTACGGTCGGCACGGCGCGAGGATGGGGGTAGTAGGTGCTCGAGGACGAGAAGATCCTCATCACGGGCGTCACCGGGAAGATCGCGTTCCCCATCGCGCGGGCGCTCTCCGGGGGCAACGACGTCTGGGGCGCCGCCCGGCTCAAGAAGCCCGGCGACCGCGACCGGCTGGCCGCGGCGGGCATCACGCCCATCGCGCTGGACGTGTCCACGGCGGACTTCTCGTCCCTGCCCGAGGACTTCACCTACGTCTTCCACGCCGCCGTCGACCCGGGCGAGGGCGAGTGGCGCGGCTGCGTCCACACCAACGCCCACGCCTCGGGTGAGCTCCTCTACCACTGCCGGGGGGCGAAGGGGTTCGTCTACTGCTCGACGGGCTCCACCTACGGGTACCAAGGACAGCGACCGCTCACCGAGGCCGACCCCCCGGGGGTGCCCCTGAGGGCCAACTACAGCTTCTCCAAGGTCGCGGGGGAGGCCGTGTGCACCTGGGTCGCCGAACACTTCGAGATCCCGCTCACGATCATCCGCATCTGCTCGACCTACGGCCCCCAGGGCGGCACGCCCGCCGAGAGGCTCGACCTGATCCTCCAGGGCAAGCCGATCGTGCTGCACCCCGACACGCCGAACAACTACAACCCCATTTACGAGGACGACTACGTCGCGCTCGGCATCCGCTCCATGGAGGTCGCCCGGATGCCGCCACTCGTCGTCAACTGGGCGGGGAGCGAGACCGTCAGCGTGGAGGAGTACTGCGCCTACATGGGAGAGCTCGTCGGCGTGGAGCCCGTCTTCACGTACACGCCCGAGGCGCACACTCCCCTGTGGCCCGACGTCACGTACATGCACGAGGTGCTCGGCCACACCAGGGTCCCCTGGCGCGACGGCTTCCGCCGGATGGTCAAGGCGCGCCACCCCGAGCTCGTGCTGTCCGACGAGCGCTGACGCTCAGGCCGTCTCGCTCTGCACCAGGGTGGACGGGAATCAGCCCTCGGCGGTCGCATCGGCGATCCATTCGAGGTAGCCGGGCGACCCCCCGACGATCGCGAGCGTGATCACCTCGGGCGTCTGATACGGATGGGCACCGACGATGGCGGCGGTCACCCGCGCCGCCAGCTCGGCGCGGGTCTTGAGCAGCACGAGCCACTCCTGGGCCTGCTCGAGTGATCCCTCCCACCAGTAGCGGCTGACCATGGGCCCGATCCGCTGCCCGCAGGCCACGAGATGACCGGCGAGAAGGAATGCGACGATCTCGTCGGCTCTCTCGCCGTCATTGATGGCGAACTGAACCTGCACACAGTTCAATGTCCCTCCCGGCGCAACGGTCAGGACTGGCCGAACCAACGGTCGCGGTGCGCGAACAGGAACTGTTCGGTGATGAGACCCAGCATCCGCCGGGCTTGCCGGAAGCACCGCGGCAGCTCGCCCAGGATGGCCACGTTCTCCGCGACGGGATGCGGGAGGAGCTCGAACGCAGTCTGGTACCAGCGCCGGCCCAGATGTTCGAGGAGGTCGACCGCCCCCCGGTCACCGAACCCCGCCACCCCGGGCTCGCGGGGCAGGTCCTCCGGCCGGCCTTTGGTGATCCCACCGGCCCTCAGGAGGCGACCCTCGCCGATCGGGCCGAACCCGTTCCGCGCCACGTAGTCGGGGAACACGCCGGTCAAGAACAGAGCGAGATCCCCCAAGCGACGCAGGACGCCGGGACGCTCCACGTCGGAGACCACCTCGAGGAGGCTCGAGAACCGGACCGGATCGAGTTCGGAGAACCGCTGCCGGCGGAGGCCGCGTGGCGTCGAGATGACCACCGACCCGCTCACCACGTGGGTGTACGAGGACAGCAGCTCGACCAGGAAGAGACGGTGCCATGGCGCCGACATGAACTCGCGCAGCTCGTCGACGTCGAACACCGGCGTGCGCCTGCCCGGCCCCAGCCATTCGGAGACATAGCCCACCGACTCCAATCCAGCGGCGGCACGGTGCACGGTCACCGCGAAGACCAAGAACGGTGAGGCGCTGAGGAGCGGGTCGCCCGCTGGCGGGGTCGCGAACACCGCCTCGAACACTCGCTGGGAGGCCAGGAGCTCGTTGAGCTCCTGGGGATCGGCTCGGGACAGGATCGCTCGTTCACCTCCCGGCATGACCCGTGCATCGCCCGGCTGGAGCAGCGCGACGTCCCTGTCGGTGAAGTGCTCGAGGTACGCACTGGTGACGGCTGTCTGGCCCGGGATCATGGCTCCGGACGATTTTACCCGCAGACCTACCCCGCCAACGGCCATGGCCGGCCGATCGGCGTCGCTATCCTCACGCCCGGGCCCGGGCCCGGGCCCACAGACCTCGGGCCCGGGCATCAGCCCGTCGATTTGGATGGCTAGGCGATCGTCACATGAGCCCTCTGGCGGCGAACTCGGTACCAGATCACGCCGCCACCAATGGCTATGGCGGCCAGCGGGATGGCCGGGGTCCACGGCGTCTCGGGAGTTTGGGGCGGGATCGTTGCACCGGTGCCGGGTGTGAACGAGACGCCGCGGATGACCTGCCCGCTAGTGGGCGCCATGACCGTATTGAAGCTCTCGCCCGCCGGAAGCGAGGTGGCCGCGAGGTTGTCGGTAATCGACACGAGGGCGTTCGGATCTGCTCCTTGGTCCCCGCTCCAGCTCACCGTCGAGGTGGCGGCCCAGATGGTCACCGTCCCGTTGGCGTTGACCTGACCGGTGAGATTCCGAAGACCGTCAGTCGCCGGCGCCCAGGGTCCGGTTACCGTTCCCGCCGAGTTGGTGTACGAGTTGTTCCCGGTCGGGTAGCCCGGCACCGTGTAGGGCTGACCGAGGTTCAGACCATCTTGCAGGGTGTAGGCCAAGTTCCATTGGTTGGTGGTGGTGTTGAACACCCACTTCTGCAGACCCGCTGTGGTCGACGCAGCCGCGGCGGTGTAGCTGTTCGTCGTCGATGAGTAGGTGTTGTCGCCTGCCCCCTCGTCGGCCACGTAGAGGGTGGTGGGGTTGGCGAACCACAGGCCGAACGGGTAGTCAGAGGCGTCGGTGGCTCCCTTGGCCAGGGCGGTGGGGAAGCCGCTCAGCACGCAGATGTTGGTGGGCGTGAGGCCCGGATTGGTGGCGGTGAGGCCAAGCGAGGTGGTGCTGGTGCTATAGGTCGGCGAGGTGAACGAACCCGCCACGGGGAGCGTGGCGCTCGACGACGGCAGGCCGACGCCGGTGCTCGGGCAGGACGTTCCCGACGTGTCGAGAAAGTACACGGTGTCGATGCCGTTGCTGCCGCTCCCCTTGGTGAAGTAGACGACGTTGTTGTTGATCGTCAAGCCGCGGTAGTTGTTGTCCTTAGCCGACTTGTCGGCCTTGGTATTGGCTGGCAACTGGAGGATGTTGAAGTTGCCCATGGGCGTAGGCTGCCCCGGGCTCTGGGCCGACTCGGGCTGCGCCGAACCGGAGAAAATCTGTGAGCCGGCACCCTGGACCACACCCTGCGGTTCGGGGTTGGCGCCGTTACCGGCGTTACCGGCGGTGAAGATGGTGTTGGTGGCGGGATTGATGATCGCGGCCCGCCCGTTGTTGCCGTTGTAGGCGTTGGTCTCGGTGAACTGGAGATTGCCGTTCTGGTCGAGCTGGGCGACGGCACGGTAGTAAGCGGCGGTCACCGGGTTGGTCGAGTCGATCACTCCGGGCGTGTTGGAGTTCGAGACATCGAGCGTGTCGATCGGAGCGACGTAGCCCATGAAGGTCACGTAGTTGTCGTCAGTCGAAAGATTCAGTGCCAACTCGGACTTCGAGGAGAAACTGGTCACCATCTGGTCGCTGCTCGAGGTCACGCCCGATTGCAAGCTGTTCGGCACCGTCAGCTGGGCGATCTGGGCATTGGTCGTCGGGTCAAGTTCGTCGAGCACGATCGGCTGGGTGACGCCGAAGCTCCCGTCGACGGCATCGTTGTTGAACACCTGCGGGTAGGACCCATCGGCGATGGCCGTTGCGCACGGGTCGGACGCAGCGCCGCACCCGGGCGGCAACTGCGTGGTGCCGGCAACGATGTTCGCGTCACTCGACCAGACGCTCGTCGAGACCAGCAAGTTGCCCGGTTGGAGTGAACCGCCGGCGTATGCACTTCCAGCGGACCCGATCAAAAGTGTTGCCGATCCGACCAGGACCGCAAACGTCGAAACGAGGGCGATACGGCGGGAGGCGCGAGGGTTACGACGAATCCGTGTCAACAGTGGTTCTCCTTCGGTTCGGTGGGCAATGCGGTCCTTCCGCGATGCAATCCCTTGCGGCGGACGAGGCCGAGGCCGGTGCCTGTGTCATCACGCCGTGGCAGCTCCGGACATGGACGCCTGGGCACCGGTGCGCCGCCGGTACACGACGTAGGCCCCGCCCAACAGCACCAGGCCGAGCACAGGCAATGCCACGGCGATCGACGCCTCGGGGGTGGCGGCGCCCGGGGTCACGGGAGCGAAGGCCAGTCCCTTGAAGTCGTCACCCGAGGGTGCCGTCGCCAGGGTGGTGGCCGAGCCGCTGAGCGTGCCGTCGAAGCCCGAGCTGTCGGTGATGCCGTACAGCACCGTGTTGTTGGCCGCCGACGACGATGTGGCCCCCGTCACGTAAATGCTGGCCACACCGTCGACGACGCTGGCCACCAGCCCCACCGCCAGGGGTACCATGATGGAGCCGGTCTCCACCCACGCCCCGGACACCAGGGAGTACTTCTCGACGGCGTTCGGTTCCCCGGCGGTGGCCCCATTCGACCCGTCGGCCACGTAGAGCGTGTCGGGGGTCGTGCCCGACCCGAGGGTGACGAGTGCGAACTGGTCCGGTCCGAGGTTGGCCGGGCCGTTGGTGCTGCTCACCAGCGCCGTGGTCGTCTGGGTCCCGCTGGTGGGCAGACCGCTGCCGACCGAGTAGATGCCCTTGGTGGTGGACTCGTAGAGCTGGCCGCCGACGACCTGGACCTCGTGTACCTTGTCACCGGTTAGGTACGACGTGCTGGTGGCGCCGTCGGTGGTGACGCCGGTCCCGCCCCCGCCACCGGTGTAGATGGTCCCGCCGGTCACCGCCGTCGTGGCCGAGCGGAAATTGTTCCCCTCGGTCGTGGTGTCGCTGAGCGCCGTGGAGGTGTCGACCACGCCGGTCGGCGAGACGAGCGCCACCGTCCGGGGGGTGCTGGTCGCGCTGGTGATCGACGCCGTCCCCACGGCTGCGTCGTAGCCGGTGGCGATCAGGGACTGGCCGTCGGCGGAGAGGGTTAGCTCGCCGTCGTTCAGGGCGGCTCCGCTCTCGACGAGAGGCTTGTTCGATCCGCTGAACGTGGTTGGAAGCGCCACCGAGTAGCCGCTGGGCACGCCGGCCGTGCTGTAGTCGACGAGCGAGACCGCTTGCGCGGCGCTGCTCGTACCCAGGGTCTCGTAAATCACCAGATCGCCGGGAGTAAACCCGCCGGCACCGAACGCCGCAGACGAGGTGGCGAACACGATGCTGGCGGTGGCCAGACCCGCCAGAGCGAGCCTGGCACAGAGGCGGGAACGTCGAGAGCGCGACACGGAACTCCTTCACGGGGTCACTGAGGGTCGCGGCAGCTTAAGAAGAGTTTATGAACCGAGGGTGATCGATCTTCGAACGCGCAGCAATTTGTACGTGTCGAGAACGCTGCGGGTCGGCCTCGGGCCTTCGCCGTCCTTGGCGATGCTGCAGGTTCGAAATACGCGATTTGAACGGGAATTCGCGCTCCTGTCACTATCACGTCACCGCGGTCGCGCAGCCGCCATCCGTCACTCGTGACAGGTCTGCTCGACTTCCTGTTTGCGCTCGCCTGCGGGGGCGCCGCCCATCATCTTGAGCATAGGCATGCCAGCGGTACGCACGAAGTGAGCGAGCAGCGCGGCCGCGAGCAGGAGGGCCACTATATTGAGCACAGAGGTGTAGTCCCAGTGGATGCCTGTCGCCCCGACATTGGCCTGGCGCGTCGTCGGCACGAGCCCCAACCCGCTGAAGAGGAACTGGACGATGTAGCCGGCCGCGACCATGGTGGCGTAGAAGCTGGCCAAAATGAACAGCGTCATCCTCGTGCCGTAGTACTTCCGGTAGATCGCCAGGATCGGCAGGATGATCAGGTCGGCGAAGATGAAGCTGACCACACCGCCAAAGCTGATGCCTGCGTTCCACAACACTCCGGCCAGCGGGACGTTGCCGATGGAGCACACGAAACTCAGCAGGCTCACGATTGGGCCGATCACCGGTCCCCAGACCTTGGACAGCAGCGGGTGGTCCACCGCGAAGAAGTGATCCCAGAAGCTGTCCGGCACCCACGCGGCGACGGCACCGGCGAGGAGCAGGCCCACGGCGACGTCGCGGATGACGGCCGCCCATTCCATGACGAAGATGTGGGAGACCGACGTCAGCGCCTGCGGGGAGCGGAGGCGCCGCCAGAGGCTTCCATCCTCGGAGACGGTCATGTCCATGGCGGCGTGCCCCTCCATGGCTCCGGGCAGCCCCCTCTCGCTCTGTGCCCGGGCGGCATCGAGCAGGCGCTGTCGGAGGAAGAGCCGGAACAGGACGGCGACAAGGACGATCATGATCGGCCCCCCGACGAACTCGGCCGCCGTGAACTGCCAACCGATGAGGACGGCCAGGATCACACCGAGCTCGACGACCAGGTTGGTCGAGGCGATCTCGAAGGCCATGGCGGCAGTGAAGCTCGCCCCCCTTCTGAACAGGGCGCGGGCCAGAGCGACGGCGGCATAAGAACATGACGACGACACCGCGCCGAACCCGGCGGCGAGGGCCAGGGTTCGGGGGCGATCGTCCCCCAGCCGCTGCATGATCGTGCTCCGCCGGACGACCGACTGCAGCGCCGCCGAGGCGGCGAACCCGAAGATGAGCGCCCAGAGGATCTCCCAGGTCATGGACCCACTGATGGCCAGAGCGTGACCGAGCGCCTGCAGCAGCCTCACGGCTCAGCGGCGCCCGTCTCGGTGCGCCGGGCTCTCACGAACGTACGAGACGCGGCGACGGCCGCCGATGCCTCCTTGAGCTTGGCCTCCCCCTCTTCCCCCCCGGTGCGGACGGCATCGGCGACGCAGTGGGCCAGGTGGTCGTCGAGAAGTTCGACGGCGACCGCCCGGAGCGCATTGGTGGCCGCCGAGACCTGCTCGAGGATGCTGATGCAGTAGCGGTCCTCTTCGACCATCCGCTGGACTCCCCGCACCTGGCCCTCAATGCGCCGCAACCTCCGTTGAACCTGCTCTTTGTGATCGCCGTAGCCCGGTCGCACCGATACCCTCTCACTATACCCCCGAGGAGTATACCTGACGGCCCCACCCGGCCGGCGCGCAATGGGGGCAGAATGAGGTCGTGACGCTGGCGTCCAAGGTCTCCGCCGCCTGCCACCTGCGCGGGACGTTCGTCCTGCGTTCCGGCCTCACCGCCAACTCGTACTTCGACAAGTACCGCTTCGAGTCGGACCCGGCCTTGCTGGCGGCGGTCGTCTCGGAGCTGGCGCCGTTGGTACCACCTGGCACCGACGGCCTGGCGGGGCTCGAGCTGGGCGGGATCCCTCTGGCCACCATGCTCTCGGCGCAAACGGGGCTGCCGGCCTTCTTCGTGCGGAAGCAGGCCAAGAAGTACGGCACCGAGAGGATCTGCGAAGGGGGTGACGTCGCGGCGATGCGCCTCTTGATCATTGAGGATGTGGTCACCACCGGAGGCCAGATCGTCCTGTCCGCGCAAGACCTCAGGGCCGAGGGGGCCACGGTGGAGCACGCCCTGTGCGTCATCGACCGGGAGTCGGGTGGACGGGATGTGGCCCGGGCCGAGGGGATCGAGCTGCGCTCCCTCTTCACCGCGTCCGAGCTCGAATCAACCTGAGCCGACCCTCCGGTCGGGACCTACAGTGAGAGCACCCCATCCTCGGAGGTAGCACGGTGCCGCACGTGGCTGGCGATCGGAACCGATTCGCCCAGGAGTTGTTCACACCGCTGCCCCGGCGCTACGACCGCTTGGCTGAGATCCTCTCCATGGGCCAGAACGGCCGGTGGCGGCGGGCCATGATCGACCACATCGTGCCCGCCTCTCCGGGTCGAGTGCTCGACGTGGCGTCGGGAACGGCCGGAGTCGCCCTGCAACTGGCCACGCGCACGCATGCCGACGTCGTCGGCGTGGATCTGACCAGGGGCATGCTGGCCCAGGGTCGCCTGAACGTGGCGAGAGCAGGAATGAGCGGGCGGATACAGCTGGTCGCCGGCCGGGCCGAGCAGCTGCCGTTCCCTGATGCCTCCTTCGACGCCCTCACGTTCACCTACCTGCTGCGGTACGTCGACGACCCGCGAGCCACGCTCGTCGAGCTGGCCCGTGTCGTCAGGCCAGGCGGCGTGGTGGCCAGTCTGGAGTTCTTCCTTCCCCCGCTGCCCCTCTGGCGAGCGTCGTGGTGGCTCTACACGCGACTTCTCCTGCCGGCCGCGGGTTGGGTGACCGGCGGCCCCGAATGGCTCAGGGTGGGCCGGTTCCTCGGCCCGAACATTTCGGGTCACTATCGGACCTATCCGCTGGATTGGACCGAAGACGCATGGCGCCGGGCGGGATTCGAGAACGTCGGCGTGCGCGTGATGAGCCTCGGTGGCGGCCTGGTGATGTGGGGAACGCGGAGCGGTGATTGACGACGCCGGCACGCAGAGCCGTCCGGCCTTCTATGCGGCGCGCCCCGGTGGCTGGCGGGACTGGTGGACACTGCTCCACCCGCCGTATACGGCGTGGCATCTTTCCTACGTGGTGATCGGGGCGTCACTGGCGCCCCATGTCTCCCTGAGCCGACTCGTGGCCACACTGCTGGCCTTCCTGTGTGCCGTGGGGTTTGCCGCTCATGCCCTCGACGAGCTGCACGGCCGTCCGCTGGGCACCCGCATATCGACTCGGGCCCTCGTTGCCCTGACCGTCGCGGGCCTGGCCGGCGCGCTCGCGCTGGGTGGAGCGGGACTGTCCCGGATCGGCTGGCCCCTCATTCCCTTCATGGTGCTCGGGCCCCTGCTCGTCGTGGCCTACAACTGGGAGCTGTTCGGCGGCTTGGTGCACACCGACGCGGGGTTCGCACTCGCCTGGGGCTCGTTCCCCGTTCTGGTCGCCTACGTCGCCCAGACTGGCCACCTCGCTCTGAGTCCCGTCGTCGCGGCCGCAGCGGCGGCGGCCCTATCGGCCGCCCAACGCCGGCTGAGCACCCCGGCGCGGCTCGTGCGCCGACGGGTCGAGACGGTGCGCGGTGACATCACGATGAAGGACGGCACGGTGGTTCCGCTCAACGCCCAGACCCTGCTGGCGCCTCTCGAATCGACCCTGAAGCTCCTGTCGTGGGGGGTCGTGCTCATAGCGGCCGCGCTGGCCATCGCGCGCCTCGGTTAACTAACCGGGCGACTCCAGTCGCCGCCGAAACTCCGAGACCGTCATGTCCACCACTCGGTCATGGCCCCACTGCATCAGCGGCCGTCCGACGCGCGTGGCGAGCCGCATCGGCCGCTGCATCATCTCCACCGCCCAACCCACTTCGACACGGGATCCCGACCCGGCCGCTCGGACCCTCAGCCGCGCCTCCCCTTCCAGATCGCCCCCGATGGTCGCGTCGATGGCCCCCGGCGGATCGCAGCGCGTGAGCTCGACCCGGATGCGCATGCGGTAGGGCAGCGGCGGGGCGACCACGCCGTGCAGCACCGCCCCGGTTGTCAATATGTTCCCCTCTACGCGAAAATCCTCCAGCCAAGGCCACCAGCGCTCGAACTCGTCCACATGCTGGAGGCCTTCCCACAGTTCGGCCGGGGTGAAGGCGAATTCGTACTCCCGCCCGTACTCGATCACGGGTCGCCATGCCATGTGGGAAGAGACTACGAGTCCTACAGTTCGACCATGAAAGGACGCGAGGCGTGATGAGTAGGGCCACTGCCCGGCCGCCCGTGATAGCGGACACGGTCGGCCTGGACTCACTGTGCGCGCAGCTCGCGGGTGAGGAGTGCTACGCCCTCGACACCGAGTTCCACACCGAGCGCACCTACTACCCGAAGTTGGCGCTGATCCAGCTGGGGTGGGCCGACAAGGTGGCGCTGGTCGATCCGCTCGCCGTCGATCCCCGGCCGCTGGCCCGCATCTTCGGCGGAGCGGGTATCGCAGTGGCGCACGCCGCCGAACAGGACCTCAATGTGCTCGAGGCCGCCTGCGGAGTGGCGCCGGCGACGGTCTTCGACACCCAGATCGTCGCCGGGTTCCTGGGTCTGTCCACTCCCTCGTTGTCGCGCCTGGTCGACCGGGTGTTGGGGGTGTCGCTGCCCAAAGCGGACCAGCTGTCGGACTGGCTGCACCGTCCGCTCCCCGATCACCAGGTCACCTACGCCGCCGGCGACGTCGCCTACCTCCTGGAGCTCAGGAACGCCATGACCCGCCAGCTCGCCGAGCTCGGGCGTCTCACCTGGGCCCTTGACGAGTGCGCTCAGACCCTCTCGGGCCGGCGGCGGGCAGTGGTCCCCGAAGAGCAGTGGTGGAAGATGGGTGACGTCCGCAAGCTCACGCGGCGCTCCCGCGGCGTCGCCCAGGAGGTGGCGGCCTGGCGGGAGCGCCGCGCCGCCGCACTCGATCGACCCCGGCGCAACGTCCTGTCGGATCTGGCGCTGCTGACCGTCGCGCAGCGACCGCCGCGGAATCGGCAGGAGCTTCAGGGGATGCGGGGCGTCGACGAACGCCATCTGGGCCGGGGCGGGGCCGCGGAGATCCTCGAGGCCGTGCAGCGGGGCCTCGCCCTGGCGCCCGGGGAGATCCGGCTGCCACCCGAGGGCCGGGAGGCCCAGGCCCCAGCGGTCGCCGTCGCGGTGTGCACCGCCCTTGTGCGGCAGATCGCCGACGACCTCCAGTTCGATCAGGGCCTTCTGGCCACCCGGGCCGACATCACCAACCTGCTGTGCGGCGAGCCCAGCCGGCTCGACCAGGGGTGGCGCAGCTCCATCGCCGGAGATCCCATCCGGAGCCTGGTGGCGGGTAAGGTCGCGGCGGCCCTGCAGCCCGACGGCTCGCTGCTGCTCGAGGAGCGCACCTTTCGGTACGTTCCCATGCCCTTCGGCGACTAAGCGGTACGACCTATGGGTCTCAGCGCCTGAAGTAGCGGCTCAGGGTCTCCTCCTGTTGCTGGTAGGACGACCCTATGTCGGACCCGTACAGGGCCAGGGGCGGCTCGAGCATGCGCTCGAAGGTCAGCTTGCACACCGACTGGCCGTTTTCGACCATGAAGGGCACGTCGTGTGCCCTGACCTCGAGAGCCGCCCGGGAGCCCCGGAAGCGGCGGCTCGGGTCAAACCCAAAGCCCGGGTCGAAGAACCCGGCGTAGTGAGTGCGCAGCTCCCCGCTGGTCGGGTCGTAGGCGGTCATCTCAGCGGCCAGGTAGGGAGGGATGCTCACCGCCTCGTGGGACATGAGCAGGTAGAAGCGCTTGGGCGACAGCACCAGGCGGTCCCCGTCCTCCCGGTAGACCGGGTCCCAGAACGGCGCGGGATCCACCTCCCGGTCAGAGGTCAGGTCGAGCAAGGGCGCACTGTCCCGTGTGCTGTACCCCACACGGCCACGGGCATCGCCGTGGAGGTCGAGCCCCAGGAAGAGCCCCTCGGACAGTACGAGCGCCTCAAGTGGAACGGGCTCGCCGTGCCGAAAGAGGATCGGCTCCTCGCTGTGGGCGGCCCGGACCTCCTCGTCGCTGAGCCAGGGCCGGCCGATGGCCAGGCGGAGTTGATTCAAGGTGAGGTCCTCTCGCACCCTGACCGGGAAGGAGAGGGGAACGACCTCTAGGTACAGCGGGCCCTGATACCCCGGCGCCACTTCGTCGAAGCGGTCGCTGTGATCGGTGATGACCCGCGTGAACACGTCGATGCGGCCCGTCGAGCTCTTCGGGTTGGCCTTGCCCCGTAGCCCGGCCGGCAGATCGAGGCGCTCCTTGAGCTCAATGAGGTAAGGGCAGCGGGCCTCGAGCATGGCACCGTCGCCACGCAGATCGATCTCATCGAGGATGTAGTCCTTGAGCTTTCGTTCCACGGTGTCGTCCCCGGGCAGAAAGCTGCAGCGGATTCGCAGGGCGCGCTCCCCCAGCCGCAGGTCGAGGCTGGCCGGCTGCAGGTTGCTCTCGGGGACGTTGAACCGTCCGGCGTCGATATACCCGGCCCGTATGGCGCGCCCGAGCAGGTGGCCCGGGAGCACCCCCTCGGCGCTGGCGTGGAGGCTCAGCACCATGAATGCTCTCGGTGGGTACGAACCATGATTGCCACGCTATGAGCAAAGCACGTGATGGGCCATGACGAAAGTCCCACAGGTGGGGATTCCGCGATGGAGGTTGTGGATGACCTGGGGACGGGGGGAGGTGACACGAGCGTTGCCCAGGCACACAACGTTATCCACAGGGAGTCGGTCCGGCCGACTCGCCTCCCACCGCCCGAGGGTCGCCCACGCGGCCCGGATCACGGCCCCACTCCTGCTCGTTGAGGCTGCGGGCGATGCGGCGGCCGCCCTGGCTGCGACTAGCCTGCCCCTACCGTGCAGGCTGACCTCTCCGAACCGACGGTCGCCGCGCCGCCGTCCCCGAAATCGCACTGGCTGCGCGAGACGTTGGTGGTGGTGGTGGTCGCTCTCCTGGCCGCCCTGCTGCTGCGCACCTTCGTGGTGCAGACCTTCTTCATTCCTTCGGGCTCCATGGAGCCCACGCTCCAGATCGGCGACCGGATCCTCGTCAACAAGCTGAGCTACCACCTGCACGGCGTCGACCGGGGAGACATCGTCGTGTTCCGCCGTCCGTCCGATGAGAACTGCGGCGGCCCGCCGGTGGCCGATCTGGTCAAGCGGGTCATCGGGCTGCCCGGCGAGACGATCTCGCTCAGCACCTCCCCCAAGGGATACGTCATGATCAATGGCAAGCGCCTGGACGAGACATGGCTCCCTTCCTCGGTGCAGGGAACCACCTTCCCCGGTCCGGCCGGACCGGCCTACAACCTGGCCAAGCCCTACAAGATCCCGTCCAACGACTACTTCGTCATGGGGGACAACCGTACCGACTCCTGTGACAGTCGGTACTGGGGACCCATCTCGCGGTCCCTCATCGTGGGCAAGGTCGATCTCCGGGTCTGGCCGATCACCCACATCCGGATCTTCTGACCCAGGCCTCCTGGAGCAGGCCCCCCTCGCCGCGACCAGCGGGAATCCCTCGATCACTACGCTTAGTGGAGTCCGAGGGTGATCAGAAGGGACGAGATGGTGCGCAGCCGTGGCGAGGGCCCTGCCGAGGGCGACGCGATCCTGTTGCCGGCGTCGGTGCCGGACATCGGGCTCTCGCTTCGTCTCGCCCGTGAGCGGGCCAACCTCACCCTCCCCGAGGCGGCCGTCCGTGTCGGATTGGGGAGCGCCCAACTCGAGGTGCTCGAAAGCGGCAGCGCCGCACGCCAACAGGACCGGATAGGGACCCTGCGGGCCCTGCGGACCTACGCCAACTCACTGGGACTCCCGGGCGACGACTACGTCCTGGTGGCGGTCGAGCAGTGGCCGTCGTTCGAACCGGCCCAGAGCACCTCGGGCGACACCGCAGTGGTCCCCGTGATCTCCATCACCTCGGCCCCCGCCGGCGGCCACTCGCCGGCCGGGGGATGGGGCTCGGGAAGGCCCGGCGATGCGACGGGCGTTCCCGGCGCGTCGACCGGGGTCATCGGATCGATCATGCCCCTCCCGGCGCACGACACCGGCCGCCTGTCCATTGTCGACACCGGCGAGATTCCCGTGGTCGCCACACCCTCGCCGTCAAGAGTCCTCAAGGCACTCGTCGGGGTGACGGCCATACTGGTCGTGCTCGGAGCGGTCGCCCTCGTCGAACACGCGCACCTCAGGGGTTGGGCGCACGACGCCAACACGTCGACCGACCGCTGGTACCACAACGCCGAGTCAGCGCTCGGCATCACCTCGGCGCCGGCGTCCCACGAAAGCGCTGGGCAGCACCACCACGCACCCGCCGAAACACCCAAGGTCACGGCGACGCTCAACCCCGGGGCGAAGTCGGTCACCATTGACGTCGCCACCTCGCCGTTCGCCGTCAGGATCGTGGCCACGGGCGCTCCGTGCTGGGTTTCCGCCTACGTCCCGGGCCACCCCCCCCTCTTCTCGGCGGTCCTAGGGACGGGCCAGGCCCAGGTCTTCACCGTCACAAGCGCCTTGACCGTCGAGACCGGAAGCGCCTCGGGACGGGCCTTCGTCTACCAGGGCTTCAAACTGCTCACCTACTACTTCCCGACCACGGTCCCGTTCCAGATGGACTTCAACGCCGTCGGCTGAACGGCCGCCCCTACCCGTCGTCGTCGTTCTCGCTCTCGGCGTTGACACGCGCCACCGCGGCGACGAACTGGCCTTCGTCGAGGTTCATCACCCGCACCCCGGTCGCATCCCGACCCTGGGACGCGATCTCGCGCGCCGCGGTGCGGATCACCACGCCGCCGGAGGAGACCAGCAGTATCTCCTCGTCGAGCCCGATCATGAAGGCGGCCACGACGGAGCCCCGCTTGCTGGTCAAGCGGATACCGCGGACGCCCTGGCCACCCCGGGCCTGACGGTTGAACCGCTCGAGCTTGGTGCGTTTGCCGTACCCGGCGTCGGTGACGAGGAGTATGTCGGTGTCATCCGCCGCGACGTCGCACGAGACCACCACGTCGCCAGCCTTGAGACGGATGCCCCGCACCCCGGCGGCGTCCCGGCCCATGGCGCGCACGTCGCCCTCGTTGAAGCGGATCGTCATGCCGTCGCGCGTCACCTCGAAGATGTCGTCGCTGCCCGACGTGGCGACGACTCGGACCAACTCGTCGCCCTCACGGAGATTGATGGCGATGAAGCCCTCGCGGCGGGACTTGTCGTACTCGCTCAACGCAGTCTTTTTGACCTGGCCCTGCGCCGTGGCGAAGACGAGGTACTGGTCCGCCGAGAACTCGCGCGTGGTGATGATCGCCTGAATCGACTCGTTGGGTGACAGCGGGACCAGGTTCACCGCCGCCGTTCCCTTGGCCGTCCGCTCCTTCATCGGGATCTCGTGGCCCCTCAGGCGGTACACCTTTCCCTGGTTGGAGAAGAGCAGCAGGTAGGCGTGGGCCGAGGAGTGGACGACCTGGCTGACCAGGTCCTCCTCCTTCAACCGGGCGCCCTGCACCCCGCGTCCTCCCCGGCCCTGGGTGCGGAAGGCGGCTGCGGCCACCGACTTTATGTAACCGGCCCGTGTCATGGTGACGACGATCTCCTCATCGTCGATCAGATCTTCCACCCCCATCTCGCCGGGGTCGTGGGTGATGATGCTGCGCCGTGGGTTGGCGAACTTGTCCCGTATGGCCCCCATCTCCGTGGCGATGACGCCTCGCAGCTTGGTGTCATCGGCCAGGATCGACTCCAGCTCGGCGATGGTCTCCAGCAACGAGGCCATCTCCTCTTGCAGTTGGGTGCGGCCCAGGCGCGTCAGGCGCCCGAGCGTCATGTCGAGAATGTGGGTCGCCTGAATCTCAGAGAACGAGAACGGATCGGCGACGAGTGCGGCCAGGGCCGAGGGGCGGTCGTCCGATCCCCGGATGGTGGCGATGACCGCGTCGAGCATGTCGATGGCCCGCAGGAGCCCCTCGACGATGTGGGCGCGCTCTCGCGCCTTGCGCAGACGGAACTCCGAACGCCGGGTAATGACCTCTATCTGGTGGTCGATGTAGTACGACAGCGCCTGGGCCAGGTTCAAGGTGCGGGGAACGCCGTCGACCAGGGCCAACGTGTTCACGCCGAAGCTCGTCTGCAACGGCGTCTGTTTGAAGAGGTTGTTGAGGACCACGTTGGCGTTAGCGTCGCGCTTGAGCTCTATGACCAGGCGCGGTTGCTGGTTGGCCGAGGCGTTGCGCAGCTCGCTGATCCCGTCCAGATCGCCCGAGCGCACCAGGTCGGTGATCTTCTGCTCTATCACCTCGACCGAGGTTTGATACGGGAACTCGGTGACCACGATACGGTCGCCGACGCGTCCCTGCTCAATCTCCGCCACGGCGCGCATCTTTATGGAACCCCGACCCGTGCGGTAGGCGTCGAGGATCCCCTGGCGCCCAAGGATGAGCGCGCCGGTCGGAAAGTCCGGCCCCTTCACGAAGGCCATCAGGTCGTCGGACGTGGCATCGGGATGGTGCAGGACGTGAATGGCGGCGTCGATCACCTCGCCCATGTTGTGGGGCGGGATGTTGGTCGCCATCCCCACGGCGATGCCCTGCGAACCGTTGACCAGCAGGTTGGGGAACCGGCCCGGGAGCACGACCGGCTCCTCGTCGGAGCCGTCGTAGTTGCCGACCATGTCGACGGTCTCTTCGTCTATGTCGGCCATGAGCTCGAGGGCCAGCGGCGCCAAACGGCACTCGGTGTAGCGCATGGCCGCCGGGCCGTCGTCCGGGCTGCGGCCGCCAAAACTGCCGTGACCATCGATCAGCGGATGGCGCAGCGAGAACTCCTGGACCATGCGCGCCAACGCCTCGTAGATGGCCGAGTCCCCGTGGGGGTGGTAGGTCCCCATCACGTCACCCACGACCTTGGCGCACTTGTTGTGCGGACGGTCGGGACGCAGACCCCGATCGAACATGGAGTACAGGATCCGGCGGTGTACCGGCTTCAGGCCATCGCGCACGTCCGGCAGGGCGCGCGCCACGATGACCGACATGGAGTACTCGAGAAAGGAGCGCTCCATCTCCTCTTGTATTTCGATCGGCTCAATGGAGCCGCTGACCGGCTCATCCCCTGGCGGGGTGCCGTTGCCTCCGCTGCCGCGGCCGCCGACTCCCCGTCCACCGCCGCTACGCACCGACTGTCGTGCCATGTCCTCTCCCGGTCCTAGTGCTCAGATGTCGAGGAAACGGACGTCTTTGGCGTTGGTCTGAATGAAATGGCGGCGCAGTTCGACGTCGTCGCCCATGAGCACCGAGCACACCTCGTCGGCCAGCGCCGCCTGTTCCACGTTGATCTGCAGCAAGGAACGCAACGACGGGTCCATCGTCGTGTCGCGCAGCTCGGCGAAGTCCATCTCACCGAGACCCTTGAGTCGGTTGAAGTCGTGCTTGTGCTCGGGATGCTCGGCCAGGAAGGCCGCCTTGGCCGCTTCATCCTTGAGGTAGATCTTCTCCTTGCCCACCAGCGTCGAGTAGAGCGGCGGCTGCGCCACGTAGACATAGCCGCCCTCTACCAGGGGCTTCATCTGGCGGAAGAAGAACGTGAGGAGAAGCGTCCGGATGTGACTGCCGTCGACGTCGGCGTCGGCCAGGAGGATGACCTTGTGGTAGCGGATCTTGTCCACGTCGAACTCGTCGGCCAGGCCGGCCCCGATGGCCGAAATGAGGGCCTGGATCTCGGCGTTCTTCAACATTTTGTCGATGCGGGCCCTCTCTACGTTGAGGATCTTCCCGCGGATGGGGAGAATGGCCTGTGTGCGCGGGTCACGGGCGTCCTTGGCCGAGCCGCCGGCCGAGTTGCCCTCGACGATGAACAGCTCGGACTCGCGCGGGTCGCGCGAGGAGCAGTCGGCCAGCTTCCCGGGCAGTCCGGCGCCATCGAGCGCCGACTTGCGGCGGGTGAGGTCGCGCGCGCCCTGCGCGGCCATGCGGGCGCGGGCCGCCTGCATCGACTTCTGCACGATCTGGCTGGCCTCGCGCGGGTTCTCCTCGAGCCATTCGCCCAGCCGTTTGTTGGTGGCCTTCACCACCAGCGAGCGCATGGACTGGTTGCCCAGCTTGGCCTTGGTCTGCCCCTCAAACTGCGGGTCGCGGAGCCGTACCGAGATGATGGCCGTCAACCCCTCTCGGATGTCCTCCCCCTGGAGGTTCTCCTCCTTCTCCTTGAGCAGATTGCGGGCCCGCGCGTAACGGTTCACCGTGTTGGTGAGCGCGGTGCGGAACCCCTCCTCGTGCATGCCGCCCTCAATGGTCGAAATCCCGTTGGCGAAGGAGTGGATGGACTCGTGGAAACCGGTGTTCCACTGTAGGGCGATCTCGACCTCCTGACCCTCCT
Source organism: uncultured Acidimicrobiaceae bacterium (assembly GCA_963779735.1). Lineage (GTDB taxonomy): Bacteria > Actinomycetota > Acidimicrobiia > Acidimicrobiales > RAAP-2 > Bog-473. The sequence continues at coordinate 105,734 of CAVZZJ010000001.1, read as the reverse complement.
CGACCTCCTCGAACCCCGCCACCTTGCGGAACAGGGACTCCTTGGCCGCGTTGAGGTGCTTGACGAAGTCGACGATGCCCCCGGCATAGCGGAAGTTCGTCTTCAGCTCCGGCTCGACGCGCTCATCGGTGAAGCGAATCTCCAGCCCCTTGTTCAAAAAGGCCATGATCTGCATTCGCTCGGTGATGGTGTGGGCGCGGAACTCGGTCTCGTCGAGGATGGAGCCGTCGGGCCAGAAGGTGACCGTGGTGCCCGTTCGCGGCTCCCCGGTCGCCCGGTTCATCGGAGACGGCCCGACGGGGGCGATCTTGCGGGTGATCTTCCCGCCCCTCTCGAACTCCGCCTCCCAGCGCTGTCCGTCTCGGTCGATCTCCAAGAGCAGCCGGGTGGAGAGGGCGTTGACCACCGAGATACCCACGCCGTGGAGTCCGCCGGAGACCTGATAGCCCTTGCCACCGAACTTGCCGCCGGCGTGAAGCATGGTGAGCACGATCTCCGCCGTCGACATCTTCGGGTTCTTGGGATGCGGCCCCACCGGGATGCCGCAGCCGTCATCCTTCACCCGGCACCCACCGTCGGCCAGCAGGGTCACGTCAATTCGGGTGCAGCGCCCCGCCATGGCCTCGTCGACCGAGTTGTCGACCACCTCCCACACCAGGTGGTGCAGTCCCGTCGGCCCCGTGGAGCCGATGTACATCCCAGGGCGTTTGCGTACCGCCTCGAGGCCCTCGAGGATCGTGATGTCGCCCTCTCCATAGGATGTCTGCTGTGGAGCCGGGGCTCCGTCAACCTTTATCGCCACAGGCGCGCCCTTTCAAATGACAGTCTTCGCGGTGCGAATCGAATCCCCGAACCATGTGCCCCTGGCATTCCGATGCGAACACTCCATCCTACCCGACGGCTGTCGCAATTCGGCACTTCTTGCGGCCCGCGTGCGGGTCACGAGGGGCGTTGCACGACCACCTCGACGCGCTCGATGCTGGTGTCCCCCAGCTGCCGAATGCGGGCCACGATTCCCTCGGCCTCCATCCGGGCCCGGGTGGCCCAGGCGGGGTGGTCCGCCCCCACCACGAGGGTGGCATTTTGGAGCCGCATCGGCCGCAGGTGAGCGGCGAGGTTCGGGCCGGCGACCTCCTCCCAGCGGGTGAAGACCAGCTCCATCGTCTGGGGAGAGGGCGCGGCGCCGATGCGGGCCAGCACCCTGGCGATGGCGGGCCCTACCTGCCGTGGTCCGTCGTCGGGTCCCCTCGCCCGCCTCACCGGACAACTGCCAAGCGCGCGACGTCAACGATCTCGGCCACCTCGATCCCGGCCGGGAGGGGGGCGGCGGTGGTCAGGATGGACTGCCCGCCGGGGAGCTCGGCCACCAGGGCCCGGCTACGGCCCGGGTCCAGCTCGGAAAAGACATCGTCGAGTAGGAGGATTGGTATGAGACCGGTCCTCGACACCACCAGCTGGTGGACCCCCATGCGAGCCGCCAGGGCGAGGCACCGCTGCTCGCCTTGAGAGGCGTGTGTCCGCGCCTCCCGGCCGTAAAGGGAGAGGATCAGGTCGTCACGGTGTGGTCCGACCGTGTTGACTCCACGCCGAAGGTCGTCCGTGCGCCGAGCGACCAGGGCGTCTAGGAGCTCACCGTCCCAGCTACGGAGGTAGCGCTGGCCGACCACGACCTGATCCGGAGTGCCCGCGAGTCGGCTGTACGCCGGCCCCACGAACTCATCGAGGGCGCGCACCAACCTCTCCCGGGCTGTCACCAGGATTTTTCCCGAATCCGCCAACCGTTGATCCCACACGTCCAGTGTGCTCGCCACGTCACCGCTCATCCGCCCTCCGGCCTGGCGCAACAAGGCCGCCCGTTGGCGCAGGACCCGGTCGACCTCATCAGCTGCCCGTGCGCCTTCGGGGTCCACGAGCCCCAGGGCGTCATCGAGGAGGTCCCGCCGGAGGCTAGGGCTCCCGCTGATCAGCGCCAGATCCTCCGGTGAGAAGATGGTGCACGGAGCGGCGGTGGCCAGGTCCTTGCGCCCGCTGGCCACCTTGCGGTTGACCTGCGTGCGGCTGCGCCCACCCGGTACCAGCTCGGCCTCGACCAGCAGCGGGGCGAGGTCGTTTTCCAACTCGGCGCGGACGATAGCCCGAGTGCACCCGGTGCGCACCAGCGCCTCACGGGGTGAGCCGCGAAACGACCGCTGCGTCCCGAGGTAGACCAAAGCCTCGAGCACGCTCGTCTTGCCCGCGCCGTTGGGCCCGGTGATGACGGTAGTGCCCTCGCTGGCCGGAACAAAGCTGGCCGCGCCAAAGATCCGGAAATCGACGAGCTCCATCCGACGCAGTCGCACCGCCGACGAGCCGCCGCTCAGGACACTCGGACGGGCATCAAGAGGTAGCGGAATCGGTCGTCGTCCGCACCACGCACAGTTGCGGCCCTCGACGCGTCGGCGGATTCCAAGAGCACCTCGTCACCCTGGACGGCCTCGGTGCCGTCAATCAGGTAAGCGGGATTGAAGGCGATGACCAGGTCTTCCCCGCTGAAATCACCATCGACGGACTCGGACGCGTCGCCGACCTCTTGGCTCACCACACTCAGATCCACGCCACCCTGACGCATGGAGAGCCGGACCGGAGTCGTGTTGTCGCGCACGAGGAGCTGTACGCGGCGCAACGCGGCCAAGAAGGTTTCCTTCCCCAGGTGCAGGCGGTTGGGATAGTGATCGGGGATCAACTGGTTGTAGTCGGGGTAGCGGCCCTCGAGCAGGCGCGTGCTGATCTGGACCCTCCCCTGCCAGAAGGTGATCTCGCTAGCGCTGGCGGCGACACCCACGGTGCCGTTCTCCTCCTCTCCTGGCTGGCGGTGGGAGGGCAGCCGTTGTAGTTCGGCCAGCGCCCGCGCCGGGACCAAGAGATCCTCTTCGCCGGGTAGTGCGGCGATCCCGGGCAGGTCGCGCATGGCCATGCGGTAGGAGTCGGTGGCCACCATCCGGATGGACCCGTCGATGCGTGACAGCAGAACCCCCGTCAACAGGGGTCGTGCGTCGTCGTGCGAAGCGGCGCGTACCACCTGGCGCACGGCTTCGCCCAGTGCCGCCTCGGGGAGCTGTGCCACCGGTTCGGTGCTCCGTCCGACCGCCGGGAACTCCACCACGGGATACGTCCGCAGTTTGAAGTTCGAGCGGGCCGCCGAAATGGTGATGTGGTCCTCTCCATGGGCAAACGTCACCGCTCCCGGTTCGAGCCGCCGCACGATGTCGGTCGATAGGCGGGCCGGAACCACACAAACCCCGTCCTCCACCCCGATTACCTCCTCGGTCACCTGAATGGTCAGATCGAGATCGGTACCAGTAACAGAGAGCACGTTGCCGGTGCACGAGAGGAGAAGGCCGGACAGTACGGGGGAGGATGTGGAGCGTGTCCCTACGGCGCGACCAGCCGTGGCCAACATCTCTATGAGTGCATCGCGCTCGGATCTGAACTTCACCGGACCCTGTCCTTTCGGGTGTGTCCCCAGTCACCTTTGTATGACATGGAGGGAAATGTAAGTAGTAAAGGTAGTAAGGGCTGTGGATTGTGGACGATGGCTACCCGTTCCTGGTGGACTGGCGTGAACTCGTCCCCACGGTGGTGTGGGCGAGCGGCCGGCCGGCCGGTCGGATGGGGCGCGTCAAGAGGACTCTGGGGATGGCCGGCCACGCTATCCCCAGAGAGACGAAGGCTGTCCACAGCTTTCCTGCTCGCTCTCTTGAGGCGCTAGGTGCCGGCACGGACCGTTTGGATCAGCTCGGTGACCTGCTCGTATATCTGACGTCGTTGCTGCATTTGGCCGGTGATCTTGTCCACAGCGTGAATGACCGTCGTGTGGTCACGATTGCCGAAGACACGGGCGATGGCGGGATAGCTGTAGTCCGTGAGGTTCCGGACGAGGTACATGGCGACCTGGCGGGCGGTGACCAAGGGTCGGGTCCGGCTGGGGCCGCAGATGGCTTCGACGCTGAAGCCATAGCTGGCCGCGGTCGCGTCGAGGATCATCTGGGGCGTGATGCGTCGCGGCTCTCCCGCCAGGACGATGTCCGAGAGCACGCGCTCGGCCTGGGCTAGGGAGATGGCCTCTTGATTGAGCTTGGCGAACGCGCTGATACGGGTCAGGGCACCTTCGAGCTCCCGAATGTTGTTCTTCACGTGAGTGGCGATGAACTCCAGGACGTCGTCGGGGACCTCTTGATGCTCGCTTTCCGACTTCGAGCGCAGGATGGCCAGGCGGGTCTCGAGGTCGGGAGGGTCGATCTCGGTGATCAGTCCGGAGAGGAAGCGGCTCCGGAGACGGTCTTCGAGGCTCTCGATCGACTTGGGCGGCCGGTCCGAGGTGAGGACGATCTGCTTGGAGGCCCCCTTGAGGTCGTTGTAGGTATGGAAAAACTCCTCCTGAAGACCCTCTTTGTTCTCCATGAACTGGACGTCGTCAATGAGGAGCACGTCGCACTCCCGATAGCGTCGTTTGAAGGCCAGCGTGGTAGAGGTCCGCAGGGAGTCGACGAAGTCGTTCATGAAGGTCTCGGTGGTGACGTACAGCACCTTGCGCCGGCTGAAATTCTCCGACACGTAGTTGCCGATGGCGTGGAGCAGATGGGTCTTGCCCAGCCCGCTGTCCCCGTAAATAAACAAGGGGTTGTAGGATCTACCAGGGGTTTCAGCAACTGCTTGGGCTGCGGCATGGGCTAAGCGGTTCGACGAGGCGGCCACGAAAGTCTCGAAGACGAACTTGGGGTCGAGTTGGACCGCCGGGGTCTCACGCCCCCGCGGCGTTGGGGGGGCGGTGACGACCGACCGGGAACCGGTCTCGGTCGGGGCGAGGACTCCAAGAAACTCCTCCAGCTCCGGTTCGGCGGGCTCGGTCTCTTGCACCTCGAGACGACCCCGCACGGGCGAACCTACCTCGTTGGCCAGCGTGTCCTCAATCATGGGCAGATAGCGGGTCTCGACCCGTTCCCTGATCAGGCCGTTCGGCACCGAGAGGACGAACACCCCGTTGGCGAAGTCGACCGGCTCAATGCCGGACAACCAGAGCTGCCATGTGGTTTCCGAGACCTGCTCGCGCAGGGACCCCGTACACCGTGTCCACACTTCTCCGGCCTGGTTCACTGAGTCGTCCGATCGCCCTTCCTGCGTCCGCGGCGTCCTGGGCTGGTCTGAACGGTCCTCGGCGCGGGTAATTCGTTGAAGGTACACCGTGCCACATCCGCCGACTAGTGGGGATTGTCGTTTCGCGCCTAACATGGACGTCACTCCACTGCCAGTGGCCTCGGGGCCAGATGGTGGTACGAACTCTGCAACGCCCCGGACAAGGTGCCGCACAGGCGTGGCGAAAGGCTGAATGACGTGAAGCGCACCTATCAACCCAATACCCGCAAGCGGGCCAGGACCCATGGTTTCCGCAAGCGCATGTCGACACGGGCCGGTCGGGCCATCTTGAAGTCACGGCGTCTCAAGGGACGCCATCGGCTCACCGTCTGAGCGGCTCGTGTCTTCACGGTCGATCGGCAGAGTCCGGACCCGCGCTGCCTTCGCCCAGCTGCAGCGGACTCGGGCACGGGCCAGCTGCGGGCCGGTCAGGGCGAGCTTTGTCCCGGCGGCGTCAGGTGCAGATGGCGTATATCCCCAGGTCGGCTACGCCATCGGCAAGAACTGTGGCAACGCCGTGACCCGCAACCGTCTTCGTAGACGGATGCGGGAGTCCGCCCGGGCGGTGGCCGGCACGCTCCCCCGCGGGACGTACCTCCTCCGGGTGGAGCCCCGAGCCTCCCGGAGCGAACCGGCCGAGCTCTCGGGGCAGGTGCAACGGGCCCTGCAACGGGCCGGCCACTCGGGTCAGACATGAGTCGGGGTGCCGAAGAGAGGCCGGCGGCGGTCGTCCGGGCTGCGGTGCGCCTGCTCGAGGCGTATCAGGCGGCCGCCTCGGGCCGCGTCTCGCCATGCCGTTTCTATCCGAGCTGCTCAAGCTATGCCATGGAGGCTTTCTCCGAACACGGCTTTTGGCGAGGGGTCGCACTGACCGCCAGGCGCCTGGCGCGCTGCCGGCCGTTCGGCCCCCACGGAGTGGACCTGGTGCCCATTCCAGTACACGTCCACACCCGCCCGAGGGCTGACGCGGGAGGCACCCGGTGATGAGCATGCTGTCCGTGCTACTGGGTGAGAACGCCCTGTTCAAGGATATCGGGGAGGTGTTCCATCCCATCTTTGAGCTCTTCGGTCTGATCCTGGCCGGAATTTACGCCGTCGTCCCGAGCTACGGCTTCGCCATCACCGGCCTCACGATCATCATCATGCTGGCGCTCACCCCGATCACTATCAAGAGCACCAAGTCGATGCTCGCCATGCAGCGCTTGCAACCCGAGATGAAGAAGCTCCAGGCCAAGTACAAGGGTCCGGAGAATCGCGAGCAGCTCAACGCTGAGATGATGAAGCTGTACAAGGAGAACGGCACCAGCCCCTTCGGGGCCTGTATGCCGATGCTCCTGCAGACGCCGTTTCTGATCGTCCTCTACTCCTTGATTCGTGGGCTCTCATATGGGGTTACGGTAAAAGGGCATTTTGTTGCCATGCCCAGATACATCCCCAAGTCGTCCAAGATGTACGCGAATCTGGTGCTCAACAAAGGCCAAATGCACGCCATATTTGGCATGGATTTGTCCTCTACTCCCTTCGCCCATCACGGGGCGAATCAGGCGTTACTAACCATTCCCTACCTGGTCTTAATCGGAATGGCCATCTTCCTTCAGTATTTCCAGATGAAGCAGATGAATAGCCGTAATCCCCAGGCTGCCCAGGCCAACCCACAGATGCAACAGATGCAGAAGTTTTTCCCAATTATCTTTGGTCTTATATACTTAAGAGTTCCGGCCGGAGCGACCATATATATGGTGGTTTCATCGGCAATGAGAATCGCGACACAGGAGATAATGTTCCGGACGGGAATGGTGAGCCCCGTAAAGCCAACCGAACGCGAGATCGGCGGGAGCACCGCTAAACCGGAGTCGGCCGGCGGCGGGACGACCAAGTCGGGATCCGGCAAGCCAGCGGCGGGCGGCGGGACGACCAAGTCGGGATCCGGCAAGCCAGCGGCGGGCGGCGGGACGACCAAGTCGGGGTCCGGAGGGGCGAAGCCGGCATCCAAGGACACGTCCGTTGCCAATGGGAACACAAACGGCAAGCCGGTGGCCAACGGGGGGCGGCCGACGGTCCGAAAGACCACGGCGGGCGGCAAGGCGGCGGCCAACGGCAAGAAGGCAACGGACGCGGAGATCGAAGAGGCGGCGGCACCCAAAGCACATCCGCGCTCACGATCGAAAAGGACGAGAAAGGCTCGATAGAGCGTGGAGTGGGTAGAAGTCGCTGGAAAGACCATAGCCGAGGCAACAGAGCTTGCCCTGGACCAGCTGGGGGTGGCGGAGAGTGACGCCGAGGTCATCGTCGTGACCGAGCCCAAGACAGGGCTGTTCGGACGTATGCGGGTCGAGGCCCGTGTGCGGGCGCGCGTTCGGCCCGTGGGGGCCCGGCCCAAGCGGGAGCGCTCACGAGACCGCGCCCGTGGCGGCAAAGGGGGACAAGGTGGGGGCGATGCCGGGAGTCGGCCGGGCGGAGGCCGGAACGAAGCCAGCTCGCCGGCCAAAGGTTCACCCGAGGAGTCACGTACGGGTGCCAGCCGCTCGGCCCGTCGGCGCCGCAACCGGAGCCGGTCTGGGGCCGCTGGCACGCCCGAGGGCGTCCTGAACGGAGCTGCTGCTCCCCAGGGCCAGGCCGCGGCGGTCGAGAAGAACTCGCAAGGCACCAAGGAACCGAAGGAGGCAGTTGCCATGGCCGAGGGCATGACGCTCGAAGAGCAGGGTGAGGTGGGCCGAGCGTTCCTGGCCGGCCTGTTGGGCGAGTATGGGGTGAGCGCGACCGTCGAAGCGCGTCTGCTCGACGACGAGACGGTGGAGATCGCCGCCACAGGTGACGACCTCGGACTTCTTGTCGGACCACGGGGCTCCACCCTGAACGCGCTCCAGGACCTGACCCGGGCGGTCGTGCAACGTCAGTGCCCCTCGCGAACCGATCGCATCCTGGTGGACGTGGCCGGCTACCGAGAGAAGCGGTTCGCCGCTCTAAAGAGGTTCAGCACGCAGATCGCCGAGGAGGTCATCACCTCGGGTCAAGAGAAGGCGCTGGAGCCCATGAGCCCGGCAGATCGCAAGGCGGTGCACGACGCGGTCAACGAAATTGAGGGGGTTTCCACCCGCTCGGAGGGTGAAGACCCCAACCGCTACATCGTCATCGCGCCTGCCGGCTAACAGCGTCCGTCAGGTGACTGTGGCCGGCGTGTCCGATACGCCGGCCGTCCTGCGTGACGTTCTCGTTGCCGCACGGGAGGCCGGGTTCCTTGGTCCCGGGGCGGTAGAGCGGCATATCCTCCACGCCCAGGGGTTCGTCGACCTGGTCGAGGCACAGCTGTCCACGGACACGGTGCGCCTGCTCGATCTGGGGTCGGGGGCTGGTCTCCCCGGACTGGTCGTCGCCTGCAACCTTCCTACCGCTCAGGTCGTGCTGTTGGAGGCCAATCAGCGCCGCGCCGAGTTTCTCCGGCGCGCCGTGGTGACGTGCGGTTTTGAGGGGCGGGTCACCGTGGTGCACCAGCGGGCCGAGCTGTGCGGCCGGGATCCCTTGTACAGGGGGCTCTTCTCTGGTGTCGTCGCTCGATCCTTCGGGTCCCCGGCCGTGGTAGCGGAGTGCGGCGCGCCGTTCCTTGTCCCAGGCGGGTGGCTCATCGTCTCGGAACCGCCAGACGAGCAGGGAGGGGGCCGCAGCGATCGGGAGGCGACCGAGGGTGAGGGCTCAGGCGGCAGGGTACGCTGGCCGGCGGATCGGCTGGCGGCCCTGGGTTTGGAGCCGGTCGGGTTCGTGAGGGGGGAGTTCGGCTATGAGATCCTGCGGCAGCGCCGACCATGCCCTCTGGAGTTCCCGCGACGAAACGGGGTTCCGTCCAAACGCCCCCTGTTCTGAACAAGCCCCCGGTCGACCCTTGGGGGTGTTCCACGTGAAACAACGTGGCTTTGCCCTCGGACGAGAATCGATGCTTTGTGCAGCTCGTAACTCCTCGAGGAGCTCATCGCCTCGCTAAACAGAAGGCGCTTGAGCTGAGCCGGTGGATCGTACAGGCGGCGTACGATGCGGTTAACGAGATTGAGGGTTTCCGTCGGCCGCGGGTCGAAGATCCCGTCGGCCCCGCCGATGGGCACCGGCGCCTTCTCCATCTGGGTCGGGGTGATCTCGCGGGACCGCTCGCTGCCACCCATCTCCCCTGCCGCGTCGGCTCGTGCCGTTGGAGGCCAATGAGCACTGACGCCAGTTTCTCGAGCGCGCCTGTGGTGACGTGTGGTTCGAGCGAGGTGTCATCGTCGTGTTCCGGGGTGCCGAGCTATGCGTGCGGGATCTCCTGGACCGCTTGCACCGAGGGCTCTTCCGTCGGGTGACCCATGCCGACGGCTGACCGATGCCGCCGGCTGACCCATGCCGACGGGTGACCGATGCCGCCCGAGGCACAGTCCTCGAGGGACACGGCGCGCCTTCTCCATCTGGGTCGGGGTGATCTCGCGGGACCGCTCGCTGCCACCCATCTCCCCTGCCGCGTCGGCTCGTGCCGTTGGAGGCCAATGAGCACTGACGCCAGGTTCTCGAGCGCGCCTGTGGTGACGTGTGGTTCGAGCGAGGTGTCATCGTCGTGTTCCGGGGTGCCGAGCTATGCGTGCGGGACCCCTCGCACAGAGGGCTCTCGGCCGTGGTAGCGGAGTGCGCCGGCGCCGCTCTTTGTGCCCCGGGGGTGGCTCACCGTCTCGGAACCGCCGGACGACCAGGGTTGGGCGTCGGTGGTCGCGAGGGGGGTCAAAGGCTCCCCCGGATTAGCTCTGGAGTCGAACCGCATCGGGTGTCTCCGCTCGATTGTTTCACGTGAAACAGGCTTCGAGCCTTGACCTGGCATAGCGGGCAGGCCAGGATAGGCAGCGTGATGCGCCGCACCGGAGATAGTGGCTGATGCGGATTCGGCGTCGTGACCGGTCTGAGGCCGTAGCCCCCATTGAACCCCAGACCCCCCCGCCTCCCCCGCCCGCCCCCACCCCGGAGCCTTCCGAGTCCCCAGTCCCCCCACCCGAGATCGTCTCTGAGCCCACGGTGACGGCGGAGTCTCCCGCCCCGTTCGACCAGGCGATGCCGGCGCCTTCGGGGATGGAAGAGCCCGTCCCGACCCCCCCACCCCCCCCGGTGATCGAAGAGCCGGCGCTCGCGGTGTCTGCGCCCGAGCCGGTCCTTGAGCCAAGCGAGCCTCCGACCGAGCAGCCGGGGGCAGTGCCCGCCACGGCTGATGCCAGGGTGGTCCCGCCGCAGATGAGGGCGCCGACCATCCGTTCCGACGCCGACGCACTGCTCAATGGGCAGCGGCCCGCCACCCGAGAGCTCCCGCGGGTGATTGCCATCGCCAATCAGAAGGGGGGTGTGGGCAAGACCACCACTACGGTCAACCTCGGGGCCGCCCTGGCGGAGATCGGCTATCGGGTCCTCGTCATCGACCTCGATCCCCAGGGCAACGCCACGACGGGGCTGGGCATCGACGCGCGGAACTTCGAACTTTCGATGTATGACGTGATCATGCGGGACCAGTCCATGGAGGACTGCATAGAGCCCACGAGCGTGAAGAACCTCTTCGTCGCACCGGCGACGATCGATCTGGCCGGAATCGAGATCGAGCTGGTGCCAGCGTTCAGCCGGGAGATGAAGCTCAAGCGTGCCATCGACTCGGTGGTGGACGACTTCGATTTCGTCCTCATCGACTGCCCTCCATCGCTGGGCCTTATCACGGTCAACGGCTTGGCGGCGGCGGGCGAGGTCATGGTGCCGATCCAGTGTGAGTACTACGCCCTGGAGGGACTGAGTCAGCTGCTCAGAAACGTGAACCTGGTCTCCTCGAACCTGAACGAGTCGCTGGAGGTGACGACGATTGTTCTCACGATGTACGACGCTCGGACCCGGCTGTCCATCGACGTGGCCAACGAGGTGCGCCTGCACTTCGCCGACCGGGTCTGCAAGGCGGTGATCCCCCGCACGGTGCGACTGTCCGAAGCACCGTCGTTCGGCCAACCCATCACGGTGTTCGATCCGACCTCGCGGGGGGCCGTGGCCTACCGCGAACTGGCCAAGGAGGTGAGCAATGGCGCGCCGCAGCGGACTCGGTAAAGGGCTCAGCGCACTGATCCCGTCCGAAGCGACGGGGGAGACGGACTCGGCCCTGCGGGTGGTTCCCATCTCGCACATAAAGCCCAACGCCTTTCAGCCCCGGAGCCATTTCGACGAGGAGTCGATGTCGTCCCTGGCGGCCTCCATTCGAGAGGTGGGCCTGCTCCAGCCCGTGTTGGTGCGGGAGGTGCATGACGAGGACGAGAGCTACGAGCTCATCGCGGGGGAGCGCCGCTGGCGAGCGGCCCGGCGGGCCGGCCTGCAGACGATCCCGGTCCTGGTCCAGTCGGACACCGGTGATGCCAGCAGCCTTGAACAAGCGCTGGTGGAGAACCTCCACCGCGAGGACCTCAACGCCTTGGAGGAAGCAGCGGCCTATCAGCAATTGATCGACGAGTTCGGTCTCACCCATGAGCAGGTGGCGACCCGGATGGGGAAGGGACGCGCCACCATCACCAACACCCTTCGTCTCCTCCAACTACCGGCGAGCGCACAGCGTGCCCTGGCCGACAAGACCATATCGGCCGGTCACGCCCGGGCGTTGCTGGGGACTCCCGATCGCGGGCTACAGGACAAGTTGGTGGAGAAGATCGCGTCCGAGGGCCTCACCGTTCGAGCCGTCGAGGAGATCGTGCGCGGGGGTTCGCCCGTCAGAGAGATGCCGGCCCCCGTGGAGGAATCGCCCGTGGCAACCCCAGTTCCACCAGGTATTACCACGGGTGATACCACCGGTACGGCCGGCCGTCGGGCACCGGTGAGAAAGCTCCCGGAGCCAGGTGTACTGGAATTGGAGGAGCTGCTCTCGACCTACCTCAACACCAGGGTGAAGGTGGATATCCAGAACAGGCGGGGGCGGCTGGTGGTCGAATTCGCCACGCTTGAGGACCTGGAGCGCATCTACCGGGCCATGGTCGGTGACGGAGGCGTCTAGGAAGTTCACACAAGTGTCAAGGCACCATTCAGCTTCATCCACAACGTCATGCACAGGTTGTGGATTGTTACCAAGAGTTCAGCTTCGGGTGAGGTTGTCACGGGCAAATCACGTCAGTCCCACGAGGCGTCGGCCCACAGCTCGAGGGCGCGAGAGAGACGCGGCCAGCAGGGCGGAGCGTTCGACCACCAGACTGGCCGGTCCCACCTCGACGAGGACCGCCGGCATCCTCGTTTCGCGCAGGATGGTCAGCGACATGCCCTGAGCTCCAGCGTCGGCGATCCCCAGCATTCCGGGCACGCATCGCTGGACGAGCTCGGCGAGTAGTCGCCCACCCTGTGACGCGTCGTGTCGGCCCGCCCAGTAGGAGGTATGGCACTCGGCAACCGCCGGACTGAGTCGCAGGCCGAGGAAGACGTCGACCTCCAGCTCGTTGGCCTCATGGGCCTGGGCGGTGTCGTCGGGGTGGTGAAGCTCCGTGACCTGGGTGCCCCTCGAGACCAGTCGCCGGCGCAGGGCGCCGGCCACGCTCCCCAGCCCACCGCTCTCACCGATGGCCACCCGCCTCCCGCTCAGCGTCGGGGGAGCGTGGCGTAGCTCGGTCCGGGCCCTCACGGCCGAGATGAGCTGGGGCTCCTTGTAGGGGCTCTCCAGGCGGATGAGCTCACGCAGCGTGGCCCCCCCGGCGATGCCGTCGACCGGCACACCGGCGTTGCGCTGGAACTCGGCCAGGGCGTGGGAGGTGCGGTCACCGAAGATCCCGTCCACCCGGCCGGTGTCGAACCCCAGCGTGCTCAGTCGACGCTGCAGCTCGGCCACGTCGTCGCCCCTCAGCATCGGCGTGCGGCGGTAGAGGAACCGGTCACCGATGTGGAAGCCGGCCTCTACCAGGGCGTTCCAGGTCTGGGTGCCGCAGATGCCATCGACCCGCAGCCCCCGCATGTGTTGGAAGGCCTCGACGGCGGCGCGGGTACCCGGTCCGAAGATCCCGTCGCTGTCGATGCGGGCGGTGCTCCGCAGGATGGTGGCGAGCCGGCGCTGGATATCGGAGACCGAGGCCCCGGTGTCCCCAATGGAGACCGGCAGACCTACAGGTACGCCGAGAGGGCCTGGAGCAGCTGGCCCTTGGGTTTCGAACCGATCACCCGCACCGCGGGCTCCCCGTCCTTGAAAAGGATCAGGGTGGGGATGCTCAGCACCTCCAACCGTCGTGTCACCTCGAGACTGTCGTCGATGTTCAGTTTGGCGATCTGGATCTTGCCCGCCTGCTCCTCGGCGATCTCCTCCAGAATCGGCAAGATCACCTTGCACGGGCCACACCACTCGGCCCAGAAGTCCACCAGCACGGGGACGTCGGAACCTTTGACATGTTCGTCAAAGGTAGCGTCGCTCAGCGTCACGATCCTCTCACTCACGGCTTCTCCTTGTCACACTGGTGTAACGGCGCGCCATCGGGTGGTCTCCGCTGGATCCTCGCTCCCGCGCTCTTCCAGCCGACGTCCGGAGACCGGCTGCTCGGCGGTCCCGGGAGTCCGGTTGGACTACAGATACGCCGAGAGCTCCTGGACCAACTGGCCCTTGGGCTTGGCCCCGATCAGTCGCACCTCGGGCTCGCCGTCCTTGAACAGGATCAGGGTCGGGATGCTCCTTACGTCGAACCGCGAGGCCACCTCCCCGCTGTCGTCGACGTTCACTTTGGCGATCTGGATCTTGCCGGCCTGCTCCTCGGCGATCTCCTCCAGTATCGGGGCGATCATCTTGCACGGCCCACACCACTCGGCCCAGAAGTCCACCAGCACGGGGACGTCCGCGCTCTTGACGTGCTCATCGAAGGTGGAGTCGCTCAGCGTCACGATCTTCTCACTCATGTGCTCTCCTTGTCACCGTGTGCAACGCCGCCCACGCCCGTTCTCTTCCCGAAGGCGCCGCTACTCGCCGCGCTCTTCGAGCCAGTGTTCGGCGTCGATGGCCGCCATGCAGCCGGATCCGGCCGAGGTGACGGCCTGGCGGTAGTAGTCGTCCTGGACGTCTCCGCAGGCGAACACGCCGTCCACGCTGGTCTTGGTCGTCCTTCCGATGGTGCGGACGTAGCCGTTCTCCTCCAGCTCCACCTGGCCCTTGAGCAGCGCGCTGTTGGGCTCGTGGCCGATGGCCACGAAGAGACCGGATACCGGGAGCTCGAACGTCTCCTCCGACGTGGTGTGCCGGATCCGGACCCCGCTCACCTTGGTGTCGCCGAGCACATCGACGATGACCGAGTCCCAGAGGAACTCGATCTTGGGGTTCTTGAAGGCCCTCTCTTGCATGATCTTCGAGGCGCGGAGCTCGTCGCGCCGGTGGACCACCGTCACCTTGGTGGCGAAGCGGGTGAGGAAGAGGGCCTCTTCAAGGGCCGAGTCGCCACCGCCGGCTACCGCGATGTGCTGCTCGCGGAAGAAGAAGCCGTCGCACGTGGCGCAGGTGGATACGCCGTAGCCGAGCAGCCGGTCTTCGTTGGGGCAGCCCAGCATGAGCGAGCGCGCCCCGGTGGCGATGATCAGGGCGTCGGCCAGTACGGTGGGCTCGCCGGCGTCGGGGTCGCCCACCCACAGGGGAAAGGGCGAGGGGGAGGAGAGGTCCAGCCGGCTGACCTTGGCGGTGCGCAGCTCGGCGCCGAAGCGCATCGCCTGCTCGCGCATGATGGACATGAGCTCGGGGCCCATCACGCCGTCGACGAACCCTGGGTAGTTCTCCACCTCGGTGGTCAGCATCAGCTGGCCGCCCGGCTGGTCGCTGTTGGAGGAGGGCTCACCCTCTATGACCAGGGGTTCTAGCTGAGCCCGGGCGGAGTAAATGGCCGCGGTTAGGCCGGCCGGTCCGGAGCCGATGATGACGACCTTGCGGCGTTCAGCCATCGCCCTCGGGGGCGACGCCGCGCTTGGAGTAGGCGAACGTCCCGCCGGCACAGAAGATGGCGCCGAGCACGAGGTAGGAGATCCACACCTTGTGGTCGAAGAGATAGACCGTGGTTATCCGCACGAACCCGACGCACAGCAGTACCAAGACGGTGAGGGCCATGACGGCGACGATGACCCCGAACACCACGGCCCGTGAGGCGATGACGGCCGGCCGGATGGCCTTTTCGTTGACGGTGGCCACCACCGTGTCGATCGTGTCCAAGGCACGGTTGGACAGCCCGTCTGTGAAGGTGTGATCAGCCACGGCAAGAGGTTAGCCGTCGGCGCCGTTGGAGCCACCAGCCGGCAGGATGTAGCAGACGCCGACGCTGTTGGGGCCGGTGTGGGACCCGACCACCGGACCGAGCTGCACCGACACCAGGGGATGCTGCACGGGGATGCTGCCCAGGCGGTCGAGCACGTCTCCGATGTCGTCGCAGGCCCCGTCGGCTAGGGCCAGGCGTTCGAGGGGGGCGTCGCCGGCCACCTTGGAGGCCAGGTAGCTCAGGGCACGTGAACGGGTCCGCTGTTTTGACTCCTCGGCCACCTCTCCATCCTTGACCATGATGACCGGCTTAATGGACAGAAGGGAGCCCAAGAGGGCCTGGGCCCCCCCGATACGCCCCCCACGTTGGAGGAACTCGAGCCCCCCCAGCACACCGAAGACCCGCAGCCGGCCGACGCGGTCCTCGGAGGCGGCGGCCAGCTCGTCCAGGGCCGCCCCGGCCGCCGCCTCCTCCGCGGCTGCGATCACCATGAGGCCCTCGCCCACGGTCACCGAGCGGGTGTCGACCACCCGCACCGGGACGCCCGTGTAGGTGTCGGCTGCGGTGACGGCGGAGGCGTAGGAGGCCGACACCTTGGACGAGAGCGTCAGGCAGAGGACGGCGTCCGCCCCCTCGCTGGCCGCCCGCTGGTAGGCGGCGATGAAGGCGCCGGGCGGAGGGGCGGCTGTTTCGGGCAGCGCGCCCTTGCCCTGGCACCGACGCCAGAACTCCTCGGGCGTGAGCTCCCGGCGGTCCTCGAACTCCTCATGGCCGAAACGGATGGTCAACGGGACCACGATGATCTCGTGCTCCTTGACCAGCTCCTCGGTGAGGTCACAGGCGCTGTCGGTCACGATACGCACGCCGGGCATGCGGCGAGTCTGCCACGGGTGCAGGCGGCCTGTCCGCCCATTTCCGGCGGCGCCCGGCCGCCGAGGGCCGCCTCTCCCAGCGCGCCGCCGTGCCCGGATCAGTAGCGCCGGCCCAGTCCCCGCGGCCCGGCCGAGCGGCGCCGGGCCGCGGCGCGGCGCCGGGTCTCCTCGCGCCGGCCGAGCAGGGCGACGACCGCCCCGTAGACGGCGAGACCCGCCGCCACGGAACCCACCACCCGCGCCAGGAGTGCGGGGCCGTGCAAGGCGCCGGAGATGTTGGACACCACCAGGACCGTGACCCCCATGGCCAGCGTGGCCAGCCCGACGCGCCGCAGCGGGGCCCAGGTGGAGGGCGTGCCCAGCCGCCCGAACCACCGGCGCAGCACCGAAACGCCGAGGAGCGCGGCGACCGAGTAGGCCACCGAGAGCGAGAGGGCGAGCCCGCGAACGCCCATGGGATGTACGAGCAGGACGGCCAGGGCGATGTTGATGGCGTTCTCCACCAGGTACAAGAAGAAGGCGACTTTGGTCCGCTGCATCGACTGCAGGACGCGCACGATGTAGAGAAAGACGCAGAAGCCGGGCAGGCCCACCGAGAACAGGGCCAGGGTCGCGCCGGTCGTCTCGGTCTGAGCCGCCGTGCTGTGCCCGTGGCCGAGCAGCAACGCCACCGCCGGCTTGGCCAGCAGGA
This sequence comes from uncultured Acidimicrobiaceae bacterium, assembly GCA_963779735.1. GTDB lineage: Bacteria > Actinomycetota > Acidimicrobiia > Acidimicrobiales > RAAP-2 > Bog-473. The sequence continues at coordinate 88,782 of CAVZZJ010000001.1, read as the reverse complement.
GCATACCGACCGCGGCCGGGATGATGAGGGCGAGCATGGCGCGCATGCCGGTCGCCAAGCGGGTCACGAAGGCCGACGTCTGCCCGGTCGACCACCGTTCGGAGAGGTCGGGGGTGATCACCGACATGACGGTCACGGCGACGATGGCGTAGGGCATCTGCATGAAGGCGTAGGCGTAGGTGTACGACGAGACCGGGTCGGACCCGGGGGCGGTGCCGGCCAGGAGGATGACCACGAACAGCGCGATCTGGTTGGCCACCACGAAGCCGAAGGTCCACCCGCCGAGCCGGGTGACCGTGCGCAGCGCGGCGTCGTGGGGGTCCCAGCGCCATCGGAGGTCGCCGAGGTCCGCCGCCCGGAGGCTGGGGATGAGCGCGACGACCTGGAGGACTACGCCGAGTGAGGTTCCGAGGCCGAGCAGGAGCAGCTGGTTGTGGTGCAGCTCGACGGAGGCCAGCGACGCACGGTTGTGCGTCCAGGCGCCGAACCAGATGAGGACGGCGATGCAGACCACGTTGTTGACGATGGGGGCCCACGCCACGGCCACGAAGCGCCGGCGCGTGTTGAGGAGGGCGGCTGCCAGCGCGAAGAACCCGTACGCGGCGATCTGGATCACGAACCAGCGCAGGAGGCTGGTGGCCACGGAGCGCTCGGCCACCACCTGGGCGATCTGGTTGGCGTGCGCCGATGTGTCGAGCGCGGTGAGCGCGGTGATGATGAAGGGGGCCAGGATCCAGGCGAGCACCGTGGTCGTCGTCAATACGGCCGCCGACACCGAGATGACGGCCGAGATGGACCGGAAGGCGTCGGCCTCCGCCCGGTTGGAGAGGTAGTCGACGAAGACCGGGATGAAGGTGGCGGAGAGGACGCCGCCCAACACGATGTCGTAGAGCATGTTGGGCGCGGTGTTGGCCAGGTTGAACGAGTCGGCGAGGTGGAACTGCCCGAGGGCCCAGGCCAGGGCCACGATGCGCAGGAGCCCGGTGAGGCGCGAGACCCCGGTGCCGACGGCGACGTAGGCGGCCGCCGTGGAGAGGGCCTGGCCGCGTCGGGGTGAGACCACGGTGGCCACGGTCAGGCGGCCCGTGGCCGACGCTTGGGGCCCCGGCGCCAGGTCCGTATCCACCAGACCAGGAGCACGACGCCGGCCAGCGCCGTCAACGCGATGCCGACGAGGGAGATGGAGGTGGCGTGCACCGTCAGCACCGCGTGGGCGAAGACCACCTGCCCATCGGGCGTGGTCAGCGTGACGTCCACGGGCAGCCGGTCGCCCGACGTGCGCGAGCGGGCCTGTACACGCACGGGGGTGGTGGGGCGGTCGAGGGTCAGTGACCGGGCGTTGCCCTGGGGGAAGGTGAACTTGTCACTGTTCAGCGTCAGCACCACGCGCACCGGGAAGGGGGCGGAGGACAGAACCGAGACGGGGATGGGCGCCGTGCGCGAGGTGAAGGTGACGGGGCCCTGGTCGGCCAACGACACGAGGTTGAGGACGGCACCGAAGCGCTGGGTGTAGAGGCTCAAGGCCACCGACCGCTCGACGGGCCCGAAGCCCTGGAACTCGGTGGCCAAGAGGAGATCGGACAGCTCCGTGAGCACCACAGGGCGGCCGATCACCGCCGCGCTGAGGGAGGAGAGGCGGACCCGGGCCGCCGCCAGGCGAGTGGCGGTGGCCGGCGGGATCGTCGCCGACCTCGGCGGGGAGCCGTCGCGCAGGTGGCGTAGGGCCGGTTCCCCGTTGCCGCCCTTGGGGACCTCGGTGAACAGGCCGTTGAGCGTGACCGGGCTGAGCACCGGGTTGCCCGCCATGCCGTCGAGCAGCGTGGTGACCAGCGCGGCCGACGGCTGCCACGACGGCGGGGGGACGACGACGACGCCCCGTGGGTCAGGCGTGTAGGGGTCTTCGAAGTGGAAGAACTCGAGCGTGGCCAGAATCTGGTTGGCCGCCAGCACGGGATCGCCTGGGTCGGCGGTGAAGAGGGGGTCCACCTGACTGCTGGCGCCGGCCGCCGCGACGTGGGCCGAGCGGCCGAGGGAGAGGGAGAACGGTTGGGCGTAGGTGAGGGGGGCGAAGTTCGGCGAGGAGGAGTGAGCCGGTGTCAGCTGGTCGTCGCTGAGGATGAGCCGGTTGGCGCCCGCCGTCTGAAGACCGAGCCCCAGGTCGGCGGCGTTGGCACTGGTGAAGTTCGGCGAGGTGTCCACCCAGGTCCCGGGCGTGGGTCTGAGACCCGCCATGCGCAGGAGGGTGTTCCCGCGCAGGAGTTGGGCGCTGATGTCGCCGGCCAGCCCGGCTCCGGCCAGCGCGGCCACGTCGACGGGCACGTAGGGCTCGGCGAGGAGCTGGTCGGTCCCATCGACGGTCAGGCTCTGCAGCTGTGCGACGGCGCGCTGGCCCTGTTTGCCTCCCCGGTCGAGCAGGGCGGAGACGGTGCCCGGGTTGGCCGCCACGGTGACGGCGACCTCGCGGTGGGTATCGAGCGCGCCGACTAGGGCCTCGTTCGGGGCGAGGTCGGCCGCCTTGGGCACCGAGAGCGCCGGGGGTCCGGGCAGGGAGATGGGCACGACCAGGCTGACCCGCAGGGCCCCACCGGCGCCGACCGAGCTGGAGAGGCCGGGCTCCTGGTAGGTGAGGAAGGTGGTGAACCGGGCCAGGGGTGCGGTTGACCCCTGACGCTCCAACGTCACCGAGACCGGGTAGACGCCCCCACAGGTGCCGTCGCCGGGCACGCAGCCAAGGGTGACCGTCGGTGCGCCCGCCGGGCAGGCCACGGCGTAGGCGGGGGCGGTCGTCGGGGCGCTGGCACTCGAGTCGGGCAGGATGGCGGCGCAGCCCTGTGCCACCACGCCGGTCGAGGTGAGCAAAATGGGGGCGTCGAAGTGGGTGAGCACCTTCTCGCCGGGGACGGCGCCGGTGGACTGCGCCATGGCGGACGCGGTGATGATCTTGCCGTAGACGGTGACCACGACGTGCAGGTCGTCGACCGGACCGGCACCGCTCGCCACCCCCATCGCCAACGAGAACCAAGGCGCGGCCGGTGAGACCCATGACGTCTGAGACGAGAGCGTGAGGAGGGGCACGGAGTCGACGCGGACCGCCGCCACCGAACTGTCGTGCACCGCAGCCGCCGCAGGGCCGGCAGCGGCGAGGAGCGCCGCCGGCCCCGCGAGGACGCAGAGGCTGATCCTGGCCCAGCGCATCGACACAGGGACACGCTAGATGCCGCACTACCGTGGTCGGGTGCAGTCCGCATCGGTGCCCGAGCGCTTCCGCCCGCTTCTCTTGGCCACGGCCGAGCTGGCGGAGAGGTTTGCCGCCGCCGGCCACACCCTGTACGTGGTCGGCGGATCGGTGCGCGACGCCCTCTTTCCAGCCGTAGCGGCCGCGGACCCAGACATCGACCTGACCACCGACGCCCGTCCGGGCGAGATCGAGCGCCTGGTGCACGGATGGGCCGAGGACGTCTGGACCCAGGGGGCCCGCTTCGGCACCATCGGCTGCCGGCGCGCCGGACAGCTGTACGAGATCACCACGCACCGCGCCGAGGTGTACGTCCCAGACTCGCGCAAGCCCGAGGTCACGTTCGGTGACGACGTCGAGCTCGACCTGTCGCGTCGTGACTTCACCATCAACGCGCTGGCCCTGCGCCTGCCCGACATGGAGCTGGTGGACCCCTTCGACGGTCTGGGCGATCTGGCCGCAGGGCGGCTGCGTACGCCGCTCGACCCCGCCCTCTCCTTCGGCGACGACCCCTTGCGCATGCTGCGGGCCGCACGGTTCATCGCCCGCTTCTCGCTCAAGCCGGACCCGGCCTTGGAGACGGCCGTCGAGGCGATGCACGATCGGCTGTCGATCGTCTCGCGCGAGCGCATCCGCGACGAGCTGGACAGGATCGTGCTGCTCGATGTGCCGTCCGAGGCTCTGTGGTTCGTGGTGCGGACCGGCCTGGCGGCGGACTTCCTCCCGGAGCTGCCCGCGATGGCGCTCGAGCAGGACCCCATCCACCGGCACAAGGACGTGCTGGCGCACACGCTCGCGGTGGTGGACAAGACGTCGGCGGATCGACTGCTCCGGTTGGCCGCCCTCTTCCACGATGTGGGGAAGCCCCGTACGCGGTCCATCGCCGAGGGCGGCGTGAGCTTTCACCACCACGAGGTCGTCGGCGCTCGCATGACGCGCTCGCGCATGGAGGCGCTGCGCTACTCCGCCGAGGACGTGGACACCGTCGTGCGGCTGGTCGAGCTCCATCTTCGCTTCCACACCTACCGCCTGGGGTGGACCGACAAGGCCGTCCGGCGCTACGTGCGTGATGCCGGCGAGCACCTCGAGCGATTGAACGAGCTGACCCGTTGCGACTGCACGACGCGCAACGCCAGCAAGGCGCGCGCTCTGGCCCGGCGGATGGACGAACTCGAGGAGCGGATCGCCGAGCTGGGCGAGCAGGAGGAGCTGAACCGCCTGCGTCCCGATCTCACCGGCCATCAGGTCATGGAACTGCTGGGCGTCGGCCCCGGACCGGTCGTCGGGCGAGCACTGGCGTTCCTCATGGAACTGCGGCTCGACGAGGGCCCCCTGGGGGAGGAGGAGGCCGGCCGCCGCCTTCAGGCCTGGTGGAAGGCGGGCGGCGAGGCGCAGAAGGAGTAGGCCCGCAAGGACCAGACGGCTGGCCCTGCGGATCGGTCCAGCAGTTCGGTCCAGCAGTTCGGTCCAGCGATCAGTCCGTCGGCCAGACCTCGGCCGGTTCTCCGGCGGCGAACGACTCCACCATGGCCTGGGCCACGTCGTCGTGGTACTGCACGGGAGGGGACTTCATGAAGTAGGCCGAGGGCCCTAGGAGCGGGCCGCCGATGCCGCGGTCGAGGGCCAGCTTGGCGCAGCGGACGGCGTCGATGATGACGCCGGCCGAGTTGGGGGAGTCCCACACCTCGAGCTTGAGCTCGAGGTTGAGCGGCACGTCGCCGAAGTTGCGTCCCTCCATGCGGATGTAGGCCCACTTGCGGTCCTTCAACCACGGCACGTGGTCCGACGGCCCGATGTGGACGTCGTCGGCCCCGAGCAGGCTGTCCTCTATCTGGCTGGTCACGGCCTGGGTCTTGGAGACCTTCTTCGATTCGAGGCGGTCGCGTTCGAGCATGTTCTTGAAGTCCATGTTGCCGCCCACGTTGAGCTGGTAGGTGTGGTCGAGGGCCAGCCCGCGGTCTTCGAAGAGGCGGGTGAGGATGCGGTGCACGATGGTCGAGCCCACCTGGCTCTTGATGTCGTCGCCCACGATCGGCACGCCGGCGTCGCGGAACTTGCGGGCCCACTCGGGATCCGAGGCGATGAACACCGGGATGGCGTTGACGAAGGCGACTCCGGCCTGCAGGCAGGCCTGGGCGTAGTGACGCTGGGCCTGCTCGGAGCCCACGGGCAGGTAGGAGACCAGCACGTCCGCCCGGGCGTCGCGCAGGGTCTGGGCCACGTCGACCGGGGCGGCCGGAGACTCCTCGATCACCTCGCGGTAGTACTTACCCAGACCGTCGAGGGTCGGGCCGCGCTGGACGGTGACCCCCACCTCGCCGACGTCTGCGAAGCGGATGGTGTTGTTCAATCCGGCGAACATGGCCTTGCCGAGGTCGGTGCCGACCTTGTCCTGGTCGACGTCGAACGCGGCCACCGGAACCAGGTCGCGGACGTGGTAGCCGCCCAGCTCTACGTGCATCAGGCCGGGGACGACGTCCTCGGGCCGTGCGTCGCGGTAGTAGGTGATCCCCTGGATCAACGAGCTGGCACAGTTGCCGACGCCCGCGATGGCAAGGCGGATGGGACTGCTCATCGGATGTCTCCTTCATAGGTGAGTTCGGTCGGTGCCGAATGGAGTGCGGCGCGCTCGCCGGCGATGAGCCGGTCGAGCCAGCTGATGTCCTGGGCGAGGCCGTCGGCCGTGTGCTGGACGACCGAGCGGGCGTAGACGTCGAGCTCGACCCGCGCGCCCTGGGCCTCGGCCAGCCGCTGGACCAGCTGGGCGCGACGGCGCTCGAGGAGCGCCAACCGGGCCTGAGGGGCGAGATGCCGGGCGAACGCCAGACGGAGCCCGAAGCTGCGGGCGTCGTCGAGCGAACCCCCTTCGGCCAGGAGCTCGGCGAAGAGCTTCCGGCCCTTCTCGGTGATCCGGTAGACCTTCTTGCCTCGACGGGAGTGGGACGCGGCGCGGCGGCGGGCCCGCAGCACGGCCAGCTCCCCGCTGAGCGATCCGGTGGGTGGCGCCTGGGGCCCGGTGGTCGCCGCCGCGCCGGGTACCCCCGCGGCCTCGGTGGCGCTCACTGCTCCGGCCTTCTCCAAGCGGCTCAGGGCAGGGTAGATGGAGCCGAACGAGACATTGGCGAGGAGGCCCAGGTTGTCGCGCAGTTGGCGCCTGATCTCGTAGCCGTGCAGGTCCCGCTCTTCCAAGAGCCCCAGTATTGCCAGATCCAACATCGCGACGACTATATCGAATCGATATAGCGATGTACAGCCTACTGTCACCTCCCGGTCACCCTACCGACGCGCCGGAGCGCAACAGGGCCTCTTCGCGGATGCCTGGGGGGTAGCCTTGCCCCGTGTCCGTGACGTCGGAGCCGGGAGTGTCGGGAAGGGCGGTGAGCGCCGACATCTCCGCCGGGGTCGAGTACCGGCTGGTGCGCAACCGGGTGGTGGTCGACGTGACCCGTGGGCGGACTTCGAGGGCCGACGTGTGCGACGCGCACCCCGAACTTCTCCGGGCCGCTCGCAACGTCGGGCGGCCTACCAAGGATCCCTGCCCCATCTGCGACGAGGGCCGCCTGGTCATCGTGACGTTCGTCTTCGGGGCCAAGCTTCCGGCCGGGGGCCGGTGCCCGGGTACGCCAGCCGAGCTCAACCAGCTGTGCCGCCGGCCCGAACCGGTGCTCTGCTACGAAGTGGAGGTGTGCCCGGAGTGCGCCTGGCACCACCTGATGCGGAAGTATCCAGCCGGCGGGCCCAAGGCGCGCGGCGGTCGAGGAGCGGCACGATGAGCGCCGGAGGGGGTGGCGACGGCCCGGTCACCGTCCTCTCCTTGCGGGGGCGCAAGCGCCGCGACGGCGCCACCCCGATCGTGATGGTCACGGCCTACGACGAGCCGGGGGCCCGGATCGTGTCCAACGCCGGCGTGGACATCGTGCTGGTGGGGGACTCGGTGGCCAACAATGTGCTCGGGCACGAGGACACGCTGCACGTCGACATCGACGTGATGGTCCATCACGTGGCGGCGGTCGCCCGGGCCCGTCCCCACTGCCTGATCGTGGGCGACATGCCCTGGATGAGCTACCACCTCTCCACCGCCGACGCGGTGGGCAACGCCGCCCGGCTCGTCCGGGCCGGCGCCCAGGCGGTCAAGCTGGAGGGCGGCCGGTCCCGGCTCCCGGTGGTCGAGGCCATCATCCGGGCCGAGATCCCGGTCATGGGCCATCTGGGGCTCACGCCCCAGTCGGTCCTGGCGATGGGCGGCTTCAAGGTGCAGGCCCGCAGCGTCGACGCCGCCGGCGCTCTGCTCGGTGCGGCCAAGGCCCTGGAGGACGCCGGCTGCTTTGCCTTCGTCATTGAGGGGGTGCCCGACGTGGTGGGCGCCGCGGTCACCGAGGCGGTCGCCGTGCCGACCATCGGGATCGGGGCCGGGCCGTCGTGCGACGGGCAGGTCCTGGTCTTCCACGACCTGCTCGGCCTGGGCTCGGGCGCCGCCCCCCGGTTCGTGCGCCGCTACGCCGAGATCGGGCGGATCTCCACCGAGGCCATCGCCGCCTTCGCCGACGACGTCCGCCGGGGGACGTTTCCCACGGAGGCCGAGAGCTACCACGGCTCGGCCGAGCTCGGAGAAGCGCTGGGCTGAGGTGGGGCGGCCGAGCGGGGCCGTCGGCTCGGCTAGCATGGTTGCCCGCAACAAACCCTGCCCCTGACCGTCGGGGGCCCGGGCGCTCCGCCCGGTCCAGAGGGAGGTACGCCGCATATGCGGCCTTACGAAGTCATGGCCATATTCGAGGCCACCACCGAGCCCACCGTCATCCAAGGTGTGCTGGATCGCGCGCTCGAGGTCATTCGCAACACTGGAGGCAATCCCGGCGCCATCGACCGCTGGGGCAGGCGGACGTTCGCCTACGAGGTGAACCACAAGCGCGAGGGCTACTACGTCGTGGTGGAGTTCACCTCTGGTACCCAGACGGTGGCGGACCTCGACCGCATGCTGGGACTGGCCGACGAGGTCGTCCGCCACAAGATCGTCCGGTTGCCCGAGTCGGCGGGTGCCCGTAAGGCGGCGGCTAAGACCGCCGCCAGTTGAGAGGAGCGCACATGCCGACGGACAACAGCGTGGTCCTGGTGGGCAACATCACCCGTGACCCCGAGCTCCGCTTCACCAACACCGGGCAACCGACGGCCTCCTTCGGGCTGGCCGTCAACCGGCGATGGCAGAACCGCCAGACCCAGGAGTGGGAGGAGGCCACGTCCTTCTTCGACGTCGTGTGCTGGCGGGAGATGGCGGAGAACGTGAGCGAGACCCTCACCCGGGGCGCCCGTGTCATGGTGGCGGGCCGGCTGGAACAGCGCAGCTGGGAGACCCAGGAAGGCGACAAGCGGTCCAAGGTCGAAGTGGTGGCCGACGAGATCGGCCCCTCGCTGCGCTGGGCCACGGCCCAGATCACCAAGAACGAACGACGCGGCCCGAGCGACGGACCGCGTGGCGGGGGCAGCCGGCAGCCCGCGCCACCCCCGCCGGCTTCCGCCCCCGACAACGGTGGCTACGGATTCGATGAGGAGCCCTTCTGATGGCACGGAACAACCAACGAGGCACCACGACGCGTCGTGCGCCCAAGGACCTGGGGCGGCGGGTCAAGAAGAAGCCCTGCGCGCTGTGCCGGGACGGCACCGAGTGGGTCGACTACAAGGACGTCCCCATGCTGCGCAAGTACATGAGCGACCGGGGCAAGATCCGCTCGCGCCGGGTCACCGGGAACTGCGCCCAGCACCAGCGGGCGCTGGCCCAGGCGATCAAGACGGCGCGTGAGCTGATCCTGCTCCCCTACACCCAGCGGACGGTGACCGAGCGCCCGGGTGGTCGCGGCGGCGGGCGCGACCGCGGCGAGCGCGGCGAGCGCGGCGAGAGGGCCGAGCGGACGCTGAGCGACGCCATCGGCGCCGATGCCCCGCGCGACCGTGAGGCCAGCATTGAGGTCCTTCGTGAGCTGGACGTTCTCGACACCGAACCGGCCGAGGGGTCGGCGGGCGACGATCCGGGGACCCTCGGTTCGGAGCCAGCCGTCACTGCCGGCGCCGAACCGGCGCCCGGGGCGGAGGGCGATCGGTGAAGGTCCTCCTGCGTGATGACGTGGCCGGCGTGGGCCGCCGCGGGGACGTGGTCAAGGTGGCCGGCGGCTTCGCCCGCAACTTCCTGCTCCCCGAGGGGCGGGCCATCGTGGCCACCGCCGGCGTGGAGGGCCAGGCGGAGCAGATGCGGCGCGGCCGGGACCTGCGCGAGGCCAAGAGCCGGGCCGAGGCCGAGGTGCAGGCGACCATCCTCGCCGGAGCTGTGATCCCCGTCTCGGCCCGGGCCGGGGGCGGGGGGCGGCTGTTCGGCTCCATCGGCCCGGCGGACGTGGTCGAGGCCATCCGCGCCCACAAGGGTGTGGAAATCGACCGGAAGCACGTGCTCCTGCCCGAGCACATTAAGGAGCTGGGCTCCTTCGACATCACGGTGGAGTTGTTCACAGGGGTGGCAACCGTGGTCACGCTGGAGGTCAGCGCCGCGGGCTGAAGCTCGGGGGAGCATCCACCGGGGGTGATACACCCCTGGTGCACCATGGCCTGGTGCAGACGGGATTCCACACTCCTCCACAGGTGGACGCAGGTTGTCCACAACCCTGCCGGTCGATTCGGGGATCGAATCCCCAGCTTGTTGCTCTCGTTACCCACAGCAGGTTGAGCGCAGAGTTGGGAGACCGTGGTTCACGCCTTTGACGACACCCGGCCCCGCCCGCTCCGTGCCGCTCCCGCGCCGAACAGCAGCCGGGTCCCCCCGCACAACCTCGAGGCCGAGGAGTCCCTCCTCGGTGCCATGCTGCTGTCCAACGACGCCGCGTCGGTGGCCATCGAGATGTGCTCGGCCGGGGACTTCTACAAGCCGGCCCACGGTCACATCTTCGGCGCCATACGGGCCCTCATGGAGCGGGGAGAGCCCATCGACGCGGTGACCGTCACCGACGAGCTCCGGCGCTCGGGGCTGTTCGAAGCGGTGGGGGACCCGTCGGTCTTCATTTCGCTGCAGGCCAACACCCCGTCCATCGCCAACGCCCGGCACTACGCCACCATCGTGGAGGAGCACTCGCTGCTGCGCCGCCTCATCGGCGTGTCGGGCGAGATCGCCGATCTGGCCTACTCGGTGCCGGAGGACGTGGAAGCCGCCGTCGACGAGGCCGAGCAGCTGATGTTCAACGTGGCCGAGCGGCGGACGGCCGACACCATGTCCCCCCTGCACGAACTCCTTCTCAAGGGGCTGGACCGCATCGAGGAGCTGGGCAAGCGCGGCTCGGCCATCACCGGCGTGGCCACCGGCTACCACGAGCTGGACCGGATCCTGCTCGGGCTGCAGCCCTCGTCGTTGACGATTGTCGGTGCCCGTCCCGGCATGGGCAAGACGAGCTTCGCCCTGGGGATACTGGCCCACGTGGGCGTCGTGGTGCAGCGGCCCGCCCTCCTCTTCTCCCTCGAGATGGGCCATCTCGAGCTGACCCAGCGCATGTTGGCCTCGGAGGCCGAGGTGAACGGTCAGCACCTGCAAACCGGTCAGATCCGCACCCAGGACTGGCCCAAGCTCGGCACGGCGGTCACACGGTTGAGCAACGCTCCCATCTTCATAGACGACAACCCCAACATCACCGTGATGGACATCCGGGCCCGGGCTCGCCGCCTGAAGAAGTCCGAGGGCGACCTGGGGCTGGTGGTGATCGACTACCTGCAGCTGATGACCGGTCGGGGACGGGCCGAGAACCGGCAGACCGAGGTGGCGGAGATCAGCCGGGGTCTCAAGATCCTGGCCCGCGAGCTCGAGGTGCCGGTGGTGGCGCTCTCCCAGCTGAGCCGCAACCTCGAATCGCGCCAGGACAAGACGCCCATGCTCTCGGACCTCCGTGAGTCCGGCTCGCTGGAGCAGGATGCCGACGTGGTGCTGTTCTTGTACCGGGAGTCGGAGTACAACGACGAGGTGGCGATCGACCGGGCGGATGACGCGCTGGTCGACGTGGCCAAGCACCGCAACGGGCCGACGGGCAAGGCCAACCTGTTGTTCTTGAAGCAGTACGCCCGTTTCGAGAACGGCCGGAATCTCTGAACCGGCTCGAGGGGAAGGTAGCGGTCGTCACGGGCGGCGGGAAGGGGATCGGCCGGGCCGAGGCGCTGCTTCTGGCGCGGCAGGGAGCCGAGGTCGTGGTGAGTGACGTGGGCGCCGACGACGGCGTCCTGCGGGCCGACGCGGTGGCCACGGAGATCAACGCCGCCGGAGGCCGGGCCGTCGCCGACCCCCACGACCTGGCCACCTTCGACGGCACTCGGGCGGTGATCGCCACGGCGCTGGACCACTTCGGTGGCCTGGACATCGTGCTCAACAACGCCGGACTGCGGGCCGCGGATGCCATTGGGGACATGACCGAAGAGGACTTCGACCTCGTGGTGGGCTCGCACCTCAAGGCCACTTACGGGATGATCAAGCACGCCGCGCCGGTCCTCATGGAGCAGCGTTCGGGCGTGATCCTCAACACCAGTTCGGAGTCGGGCCTGGGGCACCCCTACAACAGCGCCTACGCGGCGGCGAAGGAGGGCATAACCGGGCTGACCCGCACCATCGCCCGCGAGCTCGGTCCCTACGGCATCCGGTGCAACCAGATCCGGCCGCGCTCGGAGGGCACACAGGACCCGAAGTTCATGGACTCCTTCATGAGGTTCGCGCCCCAGCGCGCCGCACTCGGTCGGTACGCCCTCGGGTCAAACGGCGACCGTCACCGGCGGTCGCTGCCCGAGGACGTTGCGGCGCTGGCGGTCTGGCTCTGCACCGATGCCGCCGCCCCGGTCAACGGACACGACTTCTTCGTCATGGGCGATGAGGTGGCCCTGTGGACGGAGCCTCACTTCCGGCGCACCGCCTTCCAGCCCGGCGGGTGGACGATCGACCTCCTCGACGAGTACGCGCCGGACACGTTGGTCCACGGCCTCGAGAATCGCTTCACCGGGGCGTAGCAACCTTCCCCGACTCCGTGTGGCGAGGCCAGCGCCTCCGGCCGCCGTGGTTGGGATTGATTCTTGACTATTCCCATCGACTTTAGTTGAATACTGCAGATGCGAACCAGGACCGCCCCCATCACGTCCGCCCTCGTGGCCCTCGCCGTCTCGGGCGCCCTCCTCTTGGCCTGCGCCGCCAACGGCCCGGCCGGCGCGGCGGCGGAGGGGTCCACCAAGAGGGTCACCAGCTCGGCCATCGCGCCGGGCACCGTGCTCCGGGTGGGTGAGCAGCTGAAGAACCTCTCGACCATCCTGTCTCTGGCGGGCCAGGACAAGGACTTCCCCTACCAGGTCCAATACTCCGAGTTCGTTGGCGGCCCGACCATGCTCCAGGCCTTCCAGGGAGGCGCGATCGACATCGGGTACGTCTTCAGCACGCCGCTGATCTTCGCCCAGGCGGCCGGCCAGGCCATCACGGCGGTGGCGGCGTTCGGCACCCGTGGAAGCGGCTACGCCCTGGTCTCCGCGCCGGGGAACACCTCCATCAAGAGCTGGGCCGACCTGAAGGGCAAGAAGGTGGCCTACCAGGTGGGAACGGCGAGCGAGGCCGTGCTGCTCGAGGGGCTCAAGTCGGCCGGGCTCTCCTACAAGGACATCACCACGGTCAACCTGCCCACGACCCAGATCGCCGTCGCCCTCCAAGGGGGGTCGGCCGACGCCGGGATCACCGTCGAGCCGCTGCTCAGCGTCTACCTCCACGCCAACCCGACGGCGCACGTGATCGCCTACTCGACCAAGGTCACCGATCGGACCGGGTTCTTGATCGCCACCTCGGCGGCGCTGGCGAACCCGGCCAAGTCGGCCGCGCTCGCCAACTACATCACCCGTCTGGTCAAGTCGTACAACTACCTGCGGGCCCATCCTGCAGTGGAGACCGAGGCGATCCTCGTCCAACAGTACGGGTTGAGCCCGGCCCGAGCGGCCGAGGTGGCGGCGAGAGAGGGCCCCACCACCTTCTTCGAGCTGCCGGGCGCGGTCCAGGCTGCACAGCAGAACCTGGCCAACCTGTTCGCCGCCGCCGGCCAGATCCCCTCGAGGATCAACGTGGCCAAGGAGTTCGACCCGAGGTTCAATGACCTCGTCACCTCGGTGCAGGGCTCGTGACCCTGCTCCACAGCGATCACGTGGCGCGCGCCGCCCGCACGGACGGGCCGCATCCCGAGGTCGCGTCGCCATCGCTGGCCGTGGCCGCCCCGGCGCTGGTGCGGCTCCCCACGGGGGTCGGCGACGGGGTGGGAGGCCGCCGGGCCCGACTGGGTCGGGGACAGCAGCGGCTGCTCGGGGTCGCGCTGCTGCTCGCGCTCTGGGAGGCCGCGTCGTTGGTCGGCTGGATCACGCCCCAGGATCTCGCTCCACCCAGCGCGGTCATCACGACGGGAGCGCACCTCGTTGCCAACGGGACGCTCCCCGCCGCCCTGTGGGCGTCGTTGCAGCGCGTCTTCTGGGGCCTGCTCATCGGCGTGCCGCTCGGTGCGCTCCTGGCGTTGGCCGCCGGCCTGTCGAGGGCGGGAGAGAACCTGATTGACGGCAACATCCAGATGCTCCGGTTCGTGCCCATCATCGGCCTCGAGTCGCTCTTCGTCCTGTGGCTCGGCGTCGGTGAGACGGCGAAGATCGCCCTGATCACCCTCGGCGTGATGTTCCCCATCTACATCAACACCTACGCCGCCATCCGCTCGCTCGATCCCCGCTTCGGCGAGCTGGCCGACGTCATCGGCCTGAGCCAGTGGGCCCGCATTCGCCGGATCGTGCTCCCAGCGGCGCTGCCCGGATTCCTCGTCGGCTTGCGCATGGCGATGGCGGTGGCGTGGCTGCTGCTCGTCTTCGCCGAGCAGATCAACGCCACGAGCGGCCTCGGCTACCTCATCGTGCAGGCGCAGACCTTCTTCCAGTCCAACGTGATCGTGGTCTGCCTGGTCTGCTACGCCCTGCTCGGGCTGCTTACCGACGCCCTGGTGCGCTCCATTGAGCGGGTCACCCTCCGTTGGCAGCCGGGCCGATGAGGGAGCCGATCGTCGTCGGTGGGCCGGCCACGGACCCGCCGGCTCCGGGCGGTGCCGTGTGGGTGCGCGACCTACGCCGAACCTTCGGCGGCCGTGAGGTCGTGCGCGGCGTCGATCTCCAGATCTCCCCGGGCGAGTTCGTTGCCCTGCTGGGTCGCAGTGGTTCGGGGAAGACCACCATCCTCAAGGCGCTGGCCGCGCTGGACGAGGGCGTCACCGGCGAGCTCTACGTGGCCGAGCGCCGTTCGGTGGTCTTCCAGGATCCGAGGCTGCTGCCCTGGGGCGACGTGCTGAGCAACGTGCTCCTGGGCACGCGGGGATCGGAGGCGGTGGCTCGCGGCCGGGAAGCACTCGACGAGGTCGGCCTCGCGGGCCACGAGGGGGACTGGCCCAAGACGCTCTCCGGCGGCGAGGCGCAACGTGTCGCACTCGCCCGGGCCCTGGTGCGCGAGCCGCAGCTGCTCCTGCTCGATGAGCCGTTCGGTGCGCTCGATGCCCTCACCCGCATCAAGATGCACGCACTCGTGGTGAAGCTCTGCCGGCGTCACCACCCGGCCGTGCTCCTCGTGACCCACGACGTCGACGAAGCGATCCTGCTGGCCGATCGCGTGCTCGTGCTCAGCGACGGCCGGATCTCGCTCGACACGGCGGTAGACGTGGTCAAGCCCCGTCTGCGCGGCGACCCCCGGTTCAGCGCGTTGCGCTCCTCCCTCCTCGCCGCGCTCGGCGTCGACGAGTCGGCCGGGGCTACCGTCCGCGCCGACGACCTCGCCCCGGTCGTTTAGCCGCCGGTTCCACCCACCCAGTCCACCGACCCAGTCCACCGACCCAGTCCACCAACCCACCAACCGAACAAGGAGACAGACAATGACCATCACCGGCACGAGGGTCGACCTCGACATCACCCCGCTCTCGGGGAACATCGGCGCGGTGATCCGCGGCGTCGACCTGCGGAACGTCGAAGAAGCGACCGTACGAGAGATCCGGCGCGGTCTGGGTCGAGCGCAAAGTGGTGTTCTTCCCCGGGCAGGACCTCGACCCCGAGAGCCATCTGACTTTCGCCGCTCAGTTCGGCGAGCCGACCGAGGGGCACCCGGTGGTACCGGGTCTCGATGGCTTCCCCAACGTCTTCGAGATCGACTACACCAAGGCTCGTGAGCTCTACGCCTCCTACGGCGACCTGTCGAACCAGGCCCAGGGTCTGCACTGGCACACCGACGTGACCTTCGTCGAGCGGCCGCCCCTCGGGTCGATCCTGCGCGCCGCCGTCGTTCCGGCGGCCGGCGGCGACACCCTGTTCTCCAACCAGCAGGCGGCCTTCGAGGCCCTCAGCCCGTCGCTCCAGGCCTACCTCGAGACGCTCAGCGCCGTCCACGATGGGCGGAGACAGTTCCAGTCCATCTTCGACAAGGTCGGGTCGGGTCGCTGGGAAGGCCAGGAACTGCCGAAGCTCGAGCCCGTCGTCCACCCCGTGGTGCGGACGCACCCCGAGAGCGGCGCCAAGGTGCTCTTCGTCAACCCCGGCTTCACCTCGCACATCGTCGAGCTCGAGCGGAGCGAGAGCGACGCGCTGCTCGCCTTCCTCTACGGCCACTCGGTCAGGCCCGAGTTCACCGTGCGCTACCACTGGAGTGAAGGCGACGTCGGCTTCTGGGACAACCGTGCCACGCAGCACTCGGTCGTCGGTGACTTCGGCGAGCAGCATCGAGTCATTCAGCGGGTCACCCTCCGTGGTGATGCACCCGTCTGAGCTTGCCGCCCTGGATCTCCGGTGGCCTCAGGCGTCCGGCCTGCCTCCCCGAGCGCCCGGGGAGGCAGGCCGCCAACCGGATAGCACGCCGAGGGTGCCCTCACCCCGACCTCAGCCGGACTCGTCGGCGGGGACCTCGTCGACCTCGCCGGCTACGTAGTGGCGGAACCGGGGCATGAGGAGTCCGATCACCGCCGCGCCGACGATGCAGGCCAGCCCGCCCGAGACCACCGAGAACGGCACGCTGGTGGCCGTGGCGACCGCGCCGGACTCCATGTCACCGAGGCGCGGGCCTCCCTGCACGACGGCCATCTGAACGGAGGACATCCGGCTGCGGAACCGGTCGGGGATGCTCGACTGCAAGATGGTGTTGCGCAGGACGGCGGAGATCACGTCGGCCCAGCCGGCGATGGCCAACAGGACGAGGGCCACCCAGAGCGTGTCGACCAGCCCGAAGACGGCGATGGCGATCCCCCAGGCCGTGACGGCGACGATGACGGCCCGACCCTGGCGTTTCAGGTTGGCCACCCAGCCCGTGGTCACCGCACCGACGAGCGCGCCGACGCCCGGGGCGGCGTAGAGGAAGCCCAACGTGATGGTGCCGCCCCCGAAGACCGAGCCGGCCATGGCCGGGAACAGGGCGCGCGGCATGCCGAAGACCATGGCGTTGATGTCGATGATGTAGACCCCTTGCAACACCTGGCGGCTGCGCAGGTAGCGCATGCCCTCCTTGGCGGACTCCCACGGGCGCAGGCCGGGGCCCTCCGCCGGGGGGATGGGCAGCATCATGAACGTGGCGACCATCACCGCCAGGTATGTCCCCGCGTCAATCCCGTAGACGAGCGGCAGGCCGATACCCAAGAGCAGACCCGAGAGCGCGGGTCCGACGACCGCGCCCACCTGAAAGGTGATCTGCATCATGGCCGCCGCCGCCGAAATGTGCCGCCGCTCGACCAACCCGGGCACCGAAGCCATTCGGGCGGTGTTGGAGAACCCGTTCAGGCTGGCGGCCACGGCGCTCACCAGATAGATCGCCAGCAGGGAGGGATGCGCCACCGAGGCGTTGTAGGCCAGCGCGGCGCTGGTGAGCAGCAAGCCGGCGGCCGTCCACAGCATGATGCGGCGTCGATCGTGGGTGTCGCCCATCGGGCCGGCCAGCAGGGCGCCGGCGATGAAGGGGAGCAGCTGCGCCAGGCTGATGGCTCCCACCTGCAGCGACGAGTGCGTCATCCGGTAGACCTGGTAGGGGATGGCCACCACGGTCAGCTGCGAGCCCAGCATGGAGATCAGCTGGCCGCCGAAGAGCAGCCTGAAGTCCCGGCCGTCGCGCAGCGGGGTGATGTCCACCAGGATCTTGCCCGGCATGGGTGCAGCCTAGGGTGACGACTTCGGGCCGCCGGTTAACCCAACCGTCACGCAGCGGGCGGTCGCCTTTTTCCGTCGCGCCGGTGGCCCCTAGGATGGGGCGGTGACCACCGCTGGTGACGGGCGGACCATCGGTGCCGCCGAACTCCTCTCCCGCCAGCTCCAAGAGGTGGCGGCCAATGTCGGCTCCGTGCTCTACGGCAAGCGGGAGGTGGTGCGCCTGACGCTGGCCTGCCTGGCGGCCGGGGGCCATCTCCTCATAGAGGACCTACCCGGGGTGGGCAAGACCACCCTGGCCAAGGCGCTGGCCCAGACGCTCGGCCTGCACTGCCGCCGCGTCCAGTTCACCGCCGACCTCCTGCCCTCCGATCTGATCGGAGCCATGGTGCTCGACCGCGAGCGAATGAAGCCGGTCTTCCATCCCGGCCCGATCTTCACCAACATCTTGTTGGCCGACGAGTTGAACCGGGCCTCGCCCAAGGCCCAGTCGGCGCTGCTCGAGGCCATGGAGGAGGGGCAGGTGAGCGTGGACGGGGTCACCCACCCGCTGCCCAAGCCCTTCATGGTCATCGCCACCCAGAACCCCTACGACTCGGCGGGCACCTACCCGCTTCCCTTCAGCCAGCGTGACCGGTTCCTGCTCCGCACGAGCATCGGCTACCCGGGACGCCAGGCCGAGGAGCGGCTGCTGGCCACCAGCGGCGCCCGGCCGCGACCCGAAGACCTCGGGGTGATCGGGGGTGCCCCCATGCTGGCCACCTTGGCCCGGATGGTGGACAACCTCCACGTCGCGCCCGAGCTGCGGTCGTACGTGCTCGACCTGGTGGAGGCCACCCGCAACCATCCGAGCCTGCTCTTCGGCGCCTCGCCCCGTGCCGGGCTCGCCCTGCTGCGCACGGCCAGCGGGTTCGCCGTGACCGCCGGCCGCGACTACCTCCTGCCGGACGACATCAAGGCAGTTGCCGCGGTGGTGCTGGCGCACCGCCTGGCCGTCACCCCGTCGGCGGAGCTCGGGGGCTACTCCTCCACCGCGCTGGTCGCCGAGCTCCTGGCCAGCGTCCCGGTGCCGGTCCGCGCGCCGAACCGCGCACCGGTGGCCGCCGGGTAGTCCACGAACCGGATGGCGCAGCGCCGAACCACGCTGACCACGCGTGGCGTGATCGCGCTCGGCCTCACTCCCCTCAGCGCCGTGGCCGGCGTGGCCCTCGGGGCGGAAGAGCTCGTACTGCTCTCCATAGGGCTGCTCGCGTTGGTGGCGACCGGCCTCGTGCAGAGCGCGCACCGGGCGGGCCTGGCCCGCGGCCGCTGGCATGTCACGGCCACCCTCTCAACCAGCGATGCCGAGGCGGGCAGCCGGGCCACCTTGAGCGCCACCCTTGACTCCACCACGCCCACCACCAGCGCCGTGTCCCTTTGGCTCGAGGATCCCCAGCACTGCTGGACTCGGGTCTCGCGCAGCCACCGGAGCGAGCCGGGGCGCCGGCCGCTCCCCAGCCCCTCGTCTGCCGTGCCGGTGCCGCACCCCGAGGGGGGTGGCGGCACGCGCATCGACTTTCCGGTCCCGACCTCGGCCCGCGGAGTCTTCGCCGTGAGCGGCATGCGGCTGTGGTGCTTCGACAGCTTCGCACTCGTGGCGCAACTGGTGGCGATCGGTCCCAGTGCGACGATCACCGTGCACCCCGTTCCCACCGAGGTCGAACTGAATGAAGAGCTGCTCCGTGGGGTCCAGAGCTCGGAGGACAGCCAGCCGGCGCCGGTGATGTCGCCCACCAAGGGCGCCAGCCTCGGTGACTTCTCGGGCATACGCACCTACGTGCCCGGGGATCGCCTCCGGCTCCTCTATTGGCCGGCGTTGGCCCGCACCGGTGACCTCATGGTGCGCGACTTCGAAGACTCCGGTCCCAACCGGGTGCACGTGGTGGCCGACCTACGGGCGACCAACGGGACGGCGGGCTGCGAGAGCGTGCTGGCCACGTCGGCTGGCGTGGGACTGGCGGTGCTGGCACGGGGATCGGTGGTCGAGCTGTCGGCGACCTCGGGGGAGCGGATCGCCGTCGGGCCCGGCCCGTTCGGGGAGACAGCTCTGTTGCGCGCCATCGCCGGCATGGAGCCCACCCCGCCCGCGGCGCCGCGCCGGCGCTGGCGCCGTGGCACGACCGTCCGGCCCGATCCGGGCAGCCTGCCGCTCCGCGCTGTGAGCGGGAGGTCGCTGGTGATCACCACCGCCCGAGGCGCCGCCGACATGCCCGGATGGCAGGGCTCCGGCCATCTGGTGATCGCCCCGTGACGCCCGACCTCAACCATCCCGCCGGCCGGGCCGCCCCGGCCGCCCCGGCCGCCCCGCCCCGGCCGCCCCGGCCGGCCCGCCCCATCGGCCTGGTGAGCGTCGCCCCGTTGATCCTCTCCGCCTCGGCCGCCATCGCCCTCAGCCGGTTGATCGTCCACCCGATGGGCGACCGTGTCCTGCTGCCCATCGTCGTGGCGATCGTGTTCGCCGACGCGGTGACGGCGCTGGTGGTGCGCCTGGGTGCCGCCCCGTTCCCGGCCATCGTGCTGGGGTGGGTGGCCTCGGTGTGCGGCCTGCTCGTCCTCGTGGACCCGGCCCTGTTCCATCCGGGGTCGCCGTACTTCCTTCACCTGAGGCTGATCGGGGGCCAGCTGGGTGACGCGCACCGTGCGCTGGCCGCCGACGGGACCCCGCTGCCGCTGCTCAACGGGGTGGTCCTGGTCGTGGCCGCCATCGGCGCCGCGGCGGCCGCCCTCACCCGGGGTACCTGGGCTCGCGGGCGGCACGGGCACACCGGCGGGTCCGGCACTGGCACCGGCACCGCCCAGAGCGCCCGCCGCGCCCTGGCCCCCTGTATGGCCCCATCCTTCGCCATCTTCGTCTACTCGTCCCTCGTGAGCGCGGAGCAGGAGCGGGTGGCCGCCTTCGTCTCCTACTTCCTGGGCGTCGTGGTCTTCTTGGCCCTGGCCGACCGTTCAGCGTCCCCTGTCACCTCTCCTCCGGGTGCCCCGACCTCTTTCCTGCGCCCGCTGGCCGGGGCGCTGGCCAGCCTGGCCGTGGTGGCGCTCGTGGTGCTGGCGGCGGGAGCGGGGCTCTCGGGCATGCGGTTGACGGTGTTCCATGTTCCCCCACCCGCCCCGAAAGCCAGCCCGTCCCTGTCGACCGACGGTGTGGCCGGGGATCTGCTGACCGGGATCGCACTGGTCGACAACCTCCGGGCCATTGAGGTGGCGAAGTCCAAGGAGGTGATCTTCCGCGCCCGGACCCCGGTCACCACCTACTGGGAGGTCGGCACGCTGTCCTCCTTCACCGGTACCGAGTGGGTCCCGACCGCCGGCGCCAGCGCGGCACTCGCCGGGACCACGCCCGGGGCAGCGGCCTCTCTCGGTCCCGGAGCCCTGCCCGCGCCCTCCCCGGCGAGCACCTTCGACGCCCACGTGGCGATCACCGACTTCGTCAGCCGGCTGCTCCCCGCCCCGCCGGACGCCCTGGCGGTGCACGGGCTGGCCGGAGCGGAGGCGATCGACCAGCAAGGGGTCCTGGCCGTCGTCCCAAGTGGGCCGGGGACGACGTACACCGTCACCGCCGGGCTCGGTCCGACCCCGCCGTCCAACGGGCGGCAGCTGGCGTCCTCCGACCCCCGCCTGGCGCCCTACCTCGCCCTGCCCACCCAACCGGCCATCGTCGCCCAGCTGGCCCGCCAGGCGGCAGGAGGTGCGACCACCCCGGTCAGCGAGGCTCAGGCCCTCGTCGACTGGTTCCGCTCCGGCCGGTTTCGCTACACCCTGTCGCCGCCGTCCACCAGCGGCCCCGATCCCCTGGTCCAGTTCCTCACGGTCACCAAGGCCGGCTTCTGCGAGCAGTTCGCCGGCGCCTACGCGGTGCTGGCCCGTTCCCTGGGCATCCCGACCCGCCTCGCCGTGGGCTTCACCGGGGGCCAACTTGGGCCCGGCGACACCTACACCGTGACCGGAGCGGACGCTCACGTCTGGCCCCAGGTCTACCTGGGGCCAGACGCCGGATGGGTCTCGGTGGAGCCCACCCCCCCCGTGGCGTCGGCGGCCGTGCCGTCGAGCGTGCTGGGTCCCTCGGCGACGCCACCGAGTCAGAGCACCGCCACGACCACGACGCCGACCGACGAGCCCACCCCTACCACGTCGGCGTCGTCGGGCTCGCAGCCGACGCCCCCGACCCCCACCCACCGGCACGGTTTCCCCCACCACACGACGGCGCCCGGCCACCACGGCCCGAACCTCTGGGTCCTGGTGCTCGCGCTCGCTGCGGCACTGGTGGTGCTGGGCCTGGTGCTGTGGGAGCTGCGAGATCGCCGAACGGCAGCCGAACAGCGTCTGCACCCCGATCAGCGGGTGGTGCGCGCCTGGGAGCACGCACTACGGGCGCTGCGGCGCCAGGGTCTCTCCCGTCACGATGGGGAGACGCCGGGCGAGTACGCCGCCCGGATCAGCGCTGTCGAGGGCTCCTCGTCCGAGCCGGTGGAGGTCGACGCCGTGGCCCACCTGGCCGCGCTGGTGGAGTTGGCCTGCTACACGCCCCGGCCGTGCACGCCGGCGCAGGCCGACGAGGCCCGGGCCCTGGCCTCGTCGATCACGGCTACCAATCGACCCCATCGGGCACACGGCCGACGCCGCCGCACAGAACGGCACGATGTCGGGACTTGAACGGGCCGAACGGACGAAGGCCCCCCGGAAGGGGGGCCTTCGTCGTGGTCACCGCGCGGTGCTGCCCCGATGGGCAGTGGGCGCGAGAGGGCTTAGAGGGTCGGCGCGATACCGACGACCGTGGTGGGAAGCGCGATGCCCGAGGTGCCGATCACCGAAGGCACCGAACCGAAGAAGCCGGCGTGCCCGGTGGTGATGCTCGTCGCCGACGTTCCCGAACCGACGGTCTCCGACGCGTTGAACGTGAACACACCACCGTCTGCCGCGGCGACCCAGTAGCCCGTGCCGTCCGGCGTGTAGGAGATGCCGACGACCGGCTCCACCGGGACAACGCCGCTGAGGGCGGGCGATCCGAAGAACGGAGCTCCGCCGTAGGCGATGACCGCTCCCTGGGCGGTGGCGATGAGGTAGCCCGGCCCGACGGGATTGGCGGCGATGCCGATGGCGGCGCCGTCGGGAGACGGCCCGCCGAAGGTCGACTCGAGCGTGCCGGCGAAGGCCGCGTCACCGTAGGTGAACACCCCACCGTCGGACCCCACCAGGTAGTAGCCCATGCCGTCGCCGGTCACCGACATACCCACGATCGGCGCCGCCAGCTTGAGGCTGCCCGCCGAGCCGTAGAACGAGCGCGTCACCGAAGGTGAACACTCCCCCGTTGGAGGAAACCAGGTAGTAGCCCTTGCCGTCGGCGGTCGCCACAATGCCGACGATCGGCGCGGTCAGCTTGAGGTTCCCCGCCGAGCCGTAGAACTGCGCGTCACCGAAGGTGAACACCCCGCCGTTGGACGTGGCCACCCAGTAGCCCTTGCCGTCCGGCGTCGGAGCGACGCCCACCGTGGCTGCGTCGGCCACGCCCAGCGGCCCCCCGTCCACCGGGGCCGTGCCGAAGTTGAACGTGCCGCCCTCGGAGGTGACCAGGGTGTACCCGCCGGCCACCGGGGTGGCCGCTCCGGCCGGCGACGCCAGCATCGTCAGGGGCGCGGCGACGCCGAGCGCTCCGACCAGCACCGCAGAGGGCAGCCAGCGGCGGCTGCGCCGGGTCTGCCGGTTTGCTCGGAGCGATGGCACTGCGGCCACCTTGCCAGTGAGATCGTGGTGCACGAACGGCTCCTCTCGTAAGGTACCTGGAACGGACCAGGTCGCCCTCTTCTGTCGGGGGTATTCCTACCCCGCGAACCTGAACTCTTGTTGTCCAAAAGGCAAACTTGGGGTGTCGCCAGCATGAACGTTCAACCCTCGTTGTGCCCTTGTGCCTGGTCCTTCAGCGGGTCTGCTCGCCGGCCGAGGAATATACTCGCTCTATATGTAGTTGTACACTGGGAATAGCGCGAATACCCCTCGTCGGGCCAACCCTCCCGCTTCCTCTCAGCTGACCTGACCCGTGACGTACTGCTCGGTGCGCGGGTCCGACGGTGCCGAGAAGATCTGCTGGGTAGCCCCGTACTCGACCAGCTCGCCGATGTGGTCCTCGTCGTCGAGCAGGAAGACCGCGGTGAGGTCGGCGCAGCGGGTGGCCTGGAACATGTTGTGGGTGACCAGGGCGATGGTGACCTCGGAGGCGAGGTCGACGATGGTCTCCTCTATGGCCGAGGTCGAGATGGGGTCGAGGGCCGAGCAGGGCTCGTCCATCAGCAGGACCTCGGGCTCGACGGCCAGGGCCCGGGCGATGCACAGCCGCTGCTGCTGCCCTCCCGAGAGCCGCACCGCCGGCTGGTCCAGGCGGTCCTTGACCGTGTCCCACAGCGCGGCCGACTGCAGCGCCGACTCGGCCGCCTCCTTGAGCACCGTCCTGTTGCGGATGCCGTTGAAGCGCAGGCCGGAGGTGACGTTGTCGATGATGCTCATGGTGGGGAAGGGGTTGGGCCGCTGAAAGACCATGCCGATGCGGCTGCGGATCACCTCGGGCTGGGCGTCGCGGCCGTAGATCTCCTGGTCGCCCAGGCGGATGGACCCCGACACCTTGCCGCCCGAGCGGTCGTGCATGCGGTTGATGGCCCGCAGCACGGTCGTCTTGCCGCAGCCCGACGGCCCGACCAGGGCGGTGACGTGGTTGGCCAGCAACGGAAAGCTGACCCGGCGCACGGCGTGCACCGGGCCGAAGTCGACGGCGACATCGGTAAGCGTCACCGCCGCCGGAGCATTCTCGGGCAGGGCCGCAGCACCGGTGCCCTGCGCCAGGACCTCCTGCTGGATTCTGGCTGCTACTGCCGATGTCGTGTCAGACATTTCCCTCTCCCTGGTGGATGCTGCACATTAGCGAGATTTCCTGGTCAGGCGGGCGGCGATGGTGCGGCCGATGATGCTGAGGACGAGGACGCCGACCATGAGGACGAAGGCCGCGCCCCAGGCGTCCTCCTGCAGGTTCTTGTAGGCCGAGGTGCCGTCGTAGAAGATGACGAAGGGGATGGCGCTCATAGGCTCCCTCGGGTTCAGCGTGAACGTCGTCGTGAAGATGGTGGTGAAGAGCAACGGCGCCGTCTCGCCCACGGCGCGGGCGAGACCCAGGAGGTTGGCCGTGATCAGGCCGGGGATGGAGCCCCGGACGACCACCGAGCGCACCACCCGGGACTGCCGGGCGCCCAGGGCCAGGCCGGCCTCCCACAGGTCGCCGGGCACCGTCCTCATGGCCTCCTCGTCGCCGCGGATCATGATCGGCAGCATGAGCACGGCCAGGGCGACGCTGGCCGCCCAGCCCGAGTAGTGGGTGTGGGCCACGATCACCGAGAAGGCGAAGAGGCCGATGAGGATGGAGGGGAGGCCCGAGAGCACGTCGGCCCCGAAACGGATGGCGCTGGGAATCGGGCCGGTGCGCTCAATCAGCAGCAGGGCCACCAGGAGGCCGATGGGGATGGCGATGAGCACGCCCAACCCGCAGATGATGAGCGTGCCCACGATGGAGTTGGAGATACCCCCACCGGGGATCCCCGGTGGGGTCGGGGTCTGGGTGAAGAAGGCGACCGAGAGCGCACCGATGCCCCGCTTGCACACGTAGAAGACCAACGCCACCAGGGGTATCAGGACCAGGACGACGGCGATACCGAAGAGGACCCGGATCACGAGCGCCGAGATGCGGCGCCGCTTGACCGTGTTCCGAGCCGAGGCCTGAATCAGCTCCCGGCGGGCCAGGAAGGCGGCGTCCTTGCTGGACGGAACCGGAGCGTCGAGGAGCTCGGTGCTCATGGCAGCCTGAAGTCCCGGTTGCGGCGGACGATCCACCGGCCGCCCAGGTTGACGACCAGCGTCAGGAACAGGAGGATGACGGCCAACGCCATCAGTGCGCTGCGGTAGAGCGAGCCCTGTTGGGACTCCCCGAAGGTGAGCACGATGATGGAGCCCAGCGTGCCGCCCGGGTTGAGCAGCGAGAACGGGTGGCCGAGGGTGGTGCCGTTCCCGATGAGCAGGGTCACGGCGATGGTCTCCCCGACGGCACGTCCGAGGGCCAGCGTGGCCGCCGCCATAATCCCCGAGTTGGCGCCCGGGATCACCACCTTGCGGATCACCTGCCAGGGGGTCGCCCCCAGCGCGAAGGCGGCCTCACGGTCGAGGTTCGACACGCCGGCCAGCGCCGTGCGGGTGAGGGCCACCATGGTGGGGACGATCATGATGGAGAGCACGAATCCGGCCAAGAAGAGGCTCGCTCCCAGCGGCTCGCCCTTGAAGGCCTGCTTGACCACCGGGATCTTCTGCATGAACGGCTCGACGTCGCGCAAGAAGATCGGCTGGAGCACGTAGAGGCCCCAGAGCCCGACCACGATGCTGGGCACGGCGGCGATCAAGTCGATGGCGACCCCCAGCGGGGTGGCGATGCGCCGGGGGCACATCTCGGTCAGGAAGGCCGCCGCGGCCAGGCCGATGGGGATGCCGATGACCATGGCGATGACGGTGACGGTGAGCGTGCCCACGATAAAGACGGCGGCGCCCAGCTGGTCGGTGTTCTGATCCCACGTCGTCGTCCACAGGAAGCTGATGCCGAAGTGGTTCCACGCCTGCGCCGACTGGCTGACGATGCCCCAGATGATCGCCGCCACGACGACGAAGAAGAGCGCTCCGGCGGCCCACAGGAGCACGGCGTAGCCCCGGCCAACCGACCCGGGGCTACGCCGCTTCTCGAGGAGCTGACGCGTCGTCACGTTGGTGCGCTTCTCCCTCGGGGATCAGCTGAAGAGCGGTTGGCCGCCGGAGTTCTCCATCTGCATGATCGTCGAGGTGGCCAGCGCCTGAATGTTGGCCGGCAACGGCACGTAGCCAATGGCGGCGGCGTCGGACTGTCCGGTGGTGGCCATCCAGTGGAGCATCTTGCCCAGGGCGATCCCGTTGTTCGTGTTGGACTGCTTCTGGTACACGATGACCCAGCTGTAGGTCGAGATCGGGTAGGCCCCGGCACCCGATCCGTTGACGATCAGGTAGTTGGTCGGCGAGACGTTCGGGAAGGCCGCCGCGTCGGTCGCCACCGAGCCCTCGTTGGGGACCACGTACTGGCCCGCGGCGTTCTGGACGGCGGCGTAGTTGAGGCCCGACTGCAGGGCGTAGGCCAGCTCGACGTAGCCGATGGCCCCTGGGGTGTCGGCCACGTCACCGGCCACCCCGGCGTTGCCGTTGCCGCCCAGTCCGCCGACCCAGCCCGACGACGTCTTGCCGTCGTTGGCCGCCGGCCAGTCGGTCGGGTCCACTGCGGTCATGTAGTGGGTGAAGGCGTTGGTCGTACCGCTCGAGTCGGCCCGGTGCACCGGCACGATGTTGGAGCCGGCGGCGCAGCTGCCGTCGATCTTGTTCCAGTCGGTGATCTTGCCGGCGAAGATCTGGGCGATCTGGGTTCCCGTCAGCTGGGTGTGGGCCCCCAGGCAGGGCTCGTTGTAGGCCATGGCGATGCCGCCGAGGACGACGGGGATCTGCAGGATGGCCCCGCCGCTCCCGGTGGTACCGGCCGGCTCGGGCACGTCGGAGGCCCCGAAGTTGACGCTACCGGAGAGGATGTCGCTCTCACCGGTGCCGGACCCGACGGACGCGTAGTTGACGGTGACCTTGGAGTTGGCGTGGTTGTAGTCGTAGAACTGGCGGGCGAACAGCGGCTGGTCGAACGTGGAGCCGGCGCCGGTCAGCGAGGCGGCCGGCGTGACGAAGTCGTTGGCCCCCCCGAGCGCGTTGTTCGCACCGGCGGCGGCTGTGGTCGTCGTCACCGGCTTGGCGGTGGTCGGCGTCACAACAGCGGCCTTGGCCGTGGTCGTCGTCACGGCGGCGGCCTTGGCCGTGGTCGTCGTCACGGCGGCGGGGGCGGCCGTGGTCGAGGTGGTCGTGCTGTTGTTCGACTTCTTCTCCGTCGTGGTCGTGTTCGTTGCGTGCTTCTCGGGGGTGCTCGACCCGCACGCAGCGGCGACGAGTCCTCCGGCCAGGACCAACGTGACGACGACCCACCTCTTCTTGCCGGCACGGCCGGACGCGGCGTCCGCTACCTCTGGGGTGACTCGTGTGAACACTGCTGCTCCTCTCGTAAGCGCGGTTCCCTAATACCGCCGAGCTCAGGGGCGCGGTCTATTCCGTCGGCACATTCCTAACGGGGCAACCTGAACGGCAGACAACCGGAAGGCAAACTTCAAGTGTCGTGGGGATGAATCATTGAGAAACCGGGGTTTACCCGAGCTGCCGCATGCCTGGGTGGCGCGGAGCCGCAGCCCCCGTCGGGCATCAACAGGGAATGGGGAAGGAGTGTCTCAGGCGGCCTGGCGCGCCTTGAGCACTTCGAGTGCCCGGTCGGCGTGGGCGCCCATGGAGATCTCGGTGTGGATGACGCCGAGCAGGGTGCGGTCGGTGTCGATGACGAAGGTGATGCGCTTGTTGGGCAGGAAGCTCGGGCCCCGCCGCGCCCCCAGCCGGGTGGCCACCGTGCGGTCGGAGTCCGACAGCAACGGGTAGCCGAGCGACTCCTTCTCGTCGAACCGCTTCTGCTTGTCGACCGGGTCAGCGCTGATGCCCACCCGCTGGGCCCCTACGGCGGCGAACTCGGCGCCCATGTCGCGGAAGTGGCA
Organism: uncultured Acidimicrobiaceae bacterium; assembly: GCA_963779735.1. GTDB lineage: Bacteria > Actinomycetota > Acidimicrobiia > Acidimicrobiales > RAAP-2 > Bog-473. The sequence continues at coordinate 60,663 of CAVZZJ010000001.1, read as the reverse complement.
GCTCTCCTTGGTGCAACCGTAGGTCATGGCGCCCGGGTAGAAGAAGAGGACGACCGGGCCGGCGGCGAGCAGTTGGCTGAGCCGGCGGGGCGTGCCGTCCTGGTCGGGTAGCTCGAAATCGGGGACGACGTCACCTTTGCGCATCCGGCCAATGTAGGCCCCGAGGCGCCGCCGCGCCGTCAGGCTTCGAAGCGGAACCCCACGCCCCGCACGGTGACCAGATGGCGGGGATTGGCCGGATCCGGCTCTATCTTCCGGCGGAGCCGCTTGATGTGCGTGTCCAGCGTCCGGGTGTCGGTCAGCTCCTGGTCCCACCACAACCGGTCGATGCAGCCGTCCCGGGTGACGACCTGGCCGCTGTGGGACATGAGGAGGGAGAGGAGGTCGAACTCCTTGCGCGAGAGCTCGACCGGCACCTCGTCGACCGCCACCTCCCGCCGGCCGGCATCGAGGCGGACCGGACCGACGTGGAGTATCTCCTCGTGGTGCTCGGACACCGCCACGCCCCGGCGCAGCACGGCGCGCATGCGCGCCACCAGTTCACGTAGGCGGAACGGCTTGGGCACGTAGTCGCTGGCGCCGAGCTCCAGACCGAGCACGACGTCGACCTCGGAGTCCCGCGCCGTGACCATGATGATCGGCACCGGCTTGAGCGCCCGCATCTGCTGGCAGAGCTCTATGCCGGACTGGTCGGGCAGCATGACGTCGAGCAGCACCAGGTCGGGGTGCACCCGGTGGAAGAGGCGTAGCGCTTCGTGGCCGTCGCCGGCGATCTCGACCGCGAACCCCTCGCGCGCCAGTCCCGAGGCCAGGGCCTGTCGATAGGACTCCTCGTCGTCGACGACCAGCACCAGCGGCCGGTTGTCGCGGACCGTGGGAGCCGTCGGCTGCCGGCCGTTGATCACCGTGGCTGCGGCCATGGTCAGGCCGCGTCGTCAGGCGAGACTGCGTTGGAGAGTAGGCGGAGGTGCGGCGTGGGGCCAGGCGACGACGGGGAGCCGGGGCGGGCGTCCCCCGACGTCGCCTGATCACGCAGGGAGGCGAATACCTGCGCGATCTTGGAGACCACACGCCCACCGGGGGCGGACGGACCGAACTCGGGTCGGATGGGCACGACCTCGGCCAGCGGACCCTGGCCGTGATGGGGACTCCCCGTGCGGCCCATCCGGGAGGGGTGGGCGTCCTCATGCTCCAGTGCCATCGCCCCTCACCGTAGGGAGTGCAGATGAACGGCTTGCGAAACCAGTGCAACGGGGAAGTGTCTTGGAGATGAACTCTTCCCGATGCCATGGCCCTCGGGGCGTTACCCTTTCCCCCGACGGAGGTGGCAGATGATAGAGGGCATGGGCCATGGGGTGAACCAGCGCAGTCTCATCCACATGACACCCGATGAGGTCGACGCATTCCTGGTCGAGAGCCGGACGATGACGATGTGCTCCCTCGGTCCGGACGGATCGATTCACGCCGTCGCCATGTGGTTCGGCTTCCTCGAAGGCTGTGTGGCCGTCGAGACGAAGGCCAAATCGCAAAAGGTGCAGAACCTGCGACGGGACCCCCGGCTGACGTTGCTGTTCGAGGCGGGCGAGGCGTACGACGAGCTGCGGGGAGTGGAGCTGGTGGGCCGGGCGGAGCTGATCGACGACCCCGAGCGTTTCTGGACCCTGGGCGTCAGCGTCTACGAACGCTACGTCGGCCCTTACTCCGAAGAACGGCGCGACGCCGTCGCCGCCATGCTCCACAAGCGCGTGGCCGTCAAGATGCACACGGAACGCACCGTGAGTTGGGACCACCGCAAGTTGCGAGCGCCGGCGTGATACCCGGCGCATGAAGTTCTCCGTCGGCCAGAACGTCGCGGTGGCACCCGACGACGCCGCCGCGGCCTACGGCAACCCCGCCTTCTACGAGGGACGGGCCCGACGCGAGGACATCTCCATCGTGGAGGTCGTCGGGCACGACGAGAGGGGATCGCATATGCACATTGACGTCCGCTACCGGTTCACCGGCAACCTCTCCTCGGCGGTGCGGGCCGTCGTCGATCCGACCAAGCTGACCTGGGTGACCCGAACCGACATCGACAGACAGCGACGGGGCGCCACCTTCACGGTCCTGCCCGACCACTACCCAGATCGCCTCTCGTGCGCTGGCACCTTCGGATTCGCCGCCGCCACCGCCGGCCCCACCGCCGGCCCCACCGCGACGGTGATCACCATTGAGGGCGACCTCAAGGTGCGCGCCTTCCTCGTCGGTCGCACCGCCGAGCAGGTGATCGTGTCCGGGCTGCGGTCGTACCTCGAGGCCGAGGCGTCGACCCTGCCCGACTTCATCGCCGCCGGCTGACCCTCACTCCCCGGGCGGGGTCGGCGGCGCGGGCGGCGCATCGGGCGCCGCCCGCTGTCGGGGGTGGGAGAGCAGACCGAGCACGGTCAGCGGTCGCCCGTCGGCCCGGTTGAAGAGACGGTGCACCGCCTCGCGCAGGTGGGCGAACGCCGGACCCGAACCTCCGTCGGCGTCCTCCGCCTCCTCGGCTCGGTCGAGCACGGTCAGCTCGGCCGGCACGTCGTCCCCGCCGTTTATCTGGCTGAGCCGTTGGATGGCCTGTCGGAGCGGCAGGAGCTCGACGGCCAGGAACTCGAGCGGGCCGCCCGGACCGGGGTAGACGCTGTACATCGACACCAGCTGGGTGTCGTTTCCCCCGGCCATGTCGCGCATCCGCTGTCCGACATCACCCAGGCTGCCGCTGACGTCATCCGTCGACCAGAAGTCCTCGGGATCGTCGGGTAGGCCGAGCACGGTCAGCGCCGCGCCGTTCTCGTCCAGCTTGTGGTGCAGCTTCTTGAACATGACGGCTCCTTCTCTCCACGATCACGACGACGTCGCAGCCATTGCCTCCTGCGCGGTGCGCGGCACGTGGCCCCGCGCACCCATCTGTATGACGAACGCCGTCGCCGCCGTGACCCCGTTGAGGAACAGCTCGTCCTGCTGCGCCGCTGTGAGGTCGAAGTCGGTGGCGGTGAGGCCGGCGTTGTCCACGAAGATGGTCCGTGCCGCCGTGGACTGGTCGACGCTGTAGGCGTCCCACTCGTTCATCATGGTGCCCAGGCAGGCTCGCGCCAACCGGTACGTCGTCGCGGCGGCCTCGCTCGCACCGAACGACGTCTGCAGGGTCGACAACTTTATGCCGATGGTGGGCCAGCGGGGCGGGGCGCCGTCCATCCGCATGAAGGCGTCGATCGGGAAGTTCCGCAACATCCCGCCGTCGACCCATGTGACGGTCCCGGCGTCGTAGTGGGTGCGGACGACGCCGCCCCCCGGCCGGGGGACGTCCACGTCGGCCGCCAGGGCCTCGAAGGTCACCGGTTCGAAGAAGAACGGGATGGACATGGAGGCGCGTACGGCGGACACCACGTCCTGGCTGTCCCGATCGTGGCCGTAGTAGTTGTAGTCCCAGGGAAGCTGGACCAGTTGACCCCGCGTGACGTCCGAGGTGTGCACCACCAACCGATAGCGGCGGGCCTCGGGCAGGCTCATGCCGGGGTCGTCCTCGGGCAAAATCTTGAGGTCGGCGAAGGTATGGACGCCAAGGTCGTCGCCCAGGATCGGTGCGAGCCACTCGGCGAGATACGCGCCGGGGTAGAGCCCCATCCGACGCCAGAGGATATCGGCGTCGGCGAGCTCCCCGCCGGCCTTGCCGAGGTGGTGGTCGAGGAAGTGGTGGATCTTTCCCTCGGGCATGAAGTTGGTGAACGAGAGGCTGTCCAGGTAGCCCTTCAGGCCGGACATGGACTTGTCGGCCTTCGAGATGGCGGCGATCAGGGTCGCCGCGATGGCTCCCGCGCTGGTCCCCGCCACGCGGGGGAAGCGGTAGCCCGCTTCGGACAGGACGGACACCGCCCCCACGATGGCGATCCCCTTGACGCCGCCGCCCTCGAGCGCCAGGTCCGCCACCAGCTCCTTCGGTCCACCCGCCGACCACCCGTCGGCGCTCCTCAACGCCTCGGCCGCCTGCTCGAAGCGCTCCTGCACGGCCGGTGGTCGCGTGTAGCCGTACTCTGCCCCGGGGTCGACTGCAGCGTCGACCGGCGACGCGCTGCCCTGCGTCACGTGGTCTCCTTCCCCGGATCGCAGCGCACGGCGACCACGCTAGCAACGCGGCCCGTCGTCGGGGATCCTCAGAAGGCGACGATGCCTTCGCCCCCCACCGCGCCCGGCACGACGAGCGAGCCGATCTCGCTGAGCGTGCCGTCGGCGTGCACGGCGAACCCGTCCACGATGCCGTTGCCGCCGGTCTGGACGTAGAGGAACTGCCCGTTGGCCGTGGCCGACGCGTCGACCGTTCCCGGATCGGTGCCCGTCGTCCCGAGCAGCGTGAGCTGGCCGCTTCCGCCCACCCGCACGCCGCTCACCGTGGCGCTCCCGGCGTTCGACGCGTAGAAGTACCCCCCGGCCGGTGCGATCCAGCACGTGGCCGACTCACCGGTGGGCACGACGGATAGCTGGGTCACCGTGCCGTCGCGGTCGAGGGCGAAGGAGGCCACGGCACCGCTCGCCTCGGCGACCACCAGGTGGCCGGCCCGGTCGAACGAGACGGCGAAGGGAACCGCACCCGTCTGCTCGTTCTGCACCGGGGAAGCCGACAGGTAGCCGAAGAATCCCACCCCGAACACGTCGATGTCGTTGCCGTTGGCCTTGGTCGTGACGATCAGCTGCGAGCCGTCGGGCGAGAAGGCGACCTGACCCGGCGTGTTGGTGAACTGGGGCGTCGCCGTGGCGTCGAGGCCGAGAGTCCGAGTGGATCCGGGGAGCGGTACGAGGTGATCGAGGGCGACGGCATAGCCCTGGACCGACCCGCCGTCCTCGGCGTTGAGCACGTAGACCAGGTCGCCGTGCACCGCCACGCTGACCGGGAACGCCCCGCCCGAGCCCACCACCTGGCGCAGCGTGAGCTCGTCGCCCCGGACCGAGAAGACCGACACGGTGTTGCTGCCGGCGTTGACCGCGTAGAGCAGCGCGTTGACCGGGTCGTAGGTGAGGGAGCCCTGGGAGGCGAGGTGGTCGACGACCGAGCCGGTGAGCACCCCGCCCAGCCCGCCGGTCGGGTAAGTGTGCTCCCAGGTGAGGCTGCCGTCGTCGGCCCGGTCGTAGGCCACGACCGTGTTGCCGGCCGTGTTGTCGGTCTGCACGAAGACGGAGTGATCGGCGCCGACCCCGAACTGCGGTCCTCCGAAGAGACCTTGGGCGCCGGCGGTCGCCGGCACGGCAGCGAGGGCCGAGAGCCCCAGCAGCAGCGCCGGCCGTCGCGGCCAGACCGGTGAACGTTCTCATTGTGTCTCCTTCAGTCGGTGGATGAAGCCTTCGCACTACAGTCCGCAGCGGTGCGGCGCGCGTTACACGGGACGCTCGAGCGGCGCCTTTTGTAACGCTTTGCCGTGGAGGAGGGACCAAGGGGACGTGTCGAGGCAGCGGGTCGTCGGCGGTGTTGGCGTCGAGCCGGGGCGATGCCCCCGCGCGCCCTTTGCCCCCTACGCTGCGCGCCGTGGACGCGGATGCCGACATGCTCGCCCGGCTGCGTGACGGCGACGAGGGGGCGTTCGTGACCCTGGTGGGCCGCTACCAGCAGCCAATGCTCCGCCTGGCGCGCTCCTTCGTGCCCAGCCAGGCGGTGGCCGAGGAGGCCGTGCAGGACACCTGGCTGGGCCTGGTGCGCGGCATCGACCGGTTCGAGGGGCGTTCGTCGTTCAAGACGTGGCTCTTCGCCATCCTCGTCAATCGCGCCCGCTCGGCCGGTCCGCGGGAGCCGGCGACGGCGCCGATGGAGACGCTGCACACGGTCGACCCGTCCCGGTTCGACGCCCAGGGCCAGTGGGCCGATCCCGTCCTTCGGTGGACGGACGAAAGCGACGACCGCCTCGACGCGGCGGCGTGGTCGCCCATCCTCCGGTCCGCCCTCGACGACCTGCCGCCCCGCCAGCGCCAGGTCGTCCTCTTGCGAGATGTCGAAGGGCTCTCCCACGACGAGGCGTGCGCCGTGCTGGGCATCAGTGCGGGCAACCAGCGGGTGCTCCTGCATCGAGGGCGCGCCCTGTTGCGCGCCATCCTCGATGCGAAATTGGGGCGAGGCTGACCGATGCTGTCCCTACGCCGCCGAGACATCGTGTGCCAGCAGGCGGTCGAGCTCGTCACCGACTACCTCGAGGGGGTGCTGTCGCTCCGGGACCGCCGGCGGTTCGAACGCCACCTGCGGGCCTGTCCCAACTGCAGCGCCTACCTCGCGCAGATCCGCACGACCATTGCGCTGGCCGGTGCGGTGGAGACCGACGATCTCAGCCCCGAAGCCCGGCAGGACCTCAGCGACCTCTACCGGCGCTGGCGGGCCGAGGAGTGAGGACTCCCGTCCCGGTCGAGGGCTCCGGTGACAGCCGGTCGGGTGCCCGGGCCGGCGCGCCGTTCGGGTACACGGTCAGCGCCAACAGGATGAGGAGCGGTCCGGTGTTGGGGTCCGTGGCCATCCCGGTGAAGATCTGCCCGAAGGCCTGGCCGAGCACCCAGATGTCGAGGGCCATCGCCGCGCCGGCGATCAGGAAGATGCCGTAGCGCCGGACGATCAGCGGCCCCACCCCGATGAAGAAGCACAGGAGGGCGGCGGCCACGGCGACCGAGGCGCCGTTCCCGAGGGAGTGGGCCACCGACAGCTGCAGGCGGGCCAGCCAACCCGGTTCGCCCGAAGCCGCCCCTTTCAGCGCGCTCGAGAGTGCGCCGCTGCCGCTGCTGGCCGGCAGGAGCCACAGGATCCCCAGGCCGCACCAGACCACGGCCCATAGGGCCAGGCCGCCCCCGACTCCCAGCAACCCCTCGGCGGCGGCCGGACCGTCGACCTCCCGAGGCTCCTTCTTCGGCCACACCAGCAGAGCTATGGCCAGATAGAGCAGGGCCGCGCCGGGCGCACCGGTCAGCGGCTGTGCCGTGCCGGTGAGCAGGCCGCCGAACCCCTCGCCCACGGACCAGACCCCCAAGGCCCAGACGAAGGAGAGGACGAGGGCCGGCTTCACCGTCTCTCGCAGCAGGAGACCGGCGCCGATCAGGAGCTGGATCCCGGCGAACACCAGGTCGGTCAGAACCGGCTGGGCCGACATCAGGTGCGCCAGATGGGTGATCATCCCCGACACGATGCCCGGTTGGCCCTGGGCCGAGGGCAGGATCACGTTGTCGGCGAATCCCGTGCCGAACATCTTGGGTTGGAGCTGCAGGAGACCGTCGACGACCCAGATGATGCCCAGGCCGATCTGGACCGCCCGGGCCGTCACCCGCACCGGAGTGGTGCCCCCGTTCATGGCTGGCCCGTCTCAATGATGGGGGCCAGCTCCGCCCGGGTCAGGTCGGGCTGGAACTGGTGGGTGGCGGCCAGGGAGGGGGCGACCCACACGTGGAGCATGAAGTAGGTGTTGGTGTTGTGCACACCGGTGGCACACGAGCCGGCCGGGTCCGTCCGGCCCACGACCTGACCGCCGGACAGGCAGAGGTTGTCGTGCGCGTGCCACTGGGTGAGAGGCCCTCCCACATCGGGGCCCGGTTGGCACGGCGCCGCTCCAAGGTACATGGCGCCCAGGAGCACCGGCCCGTCGACCGTATTGGCGTAGACCAACGAGGAGGGGTGGTCGGGGTCCAGCACGTCGCCTGATTTGACGATCTGCCAGTTGGCGTAGTGCACCTCGTAGCCGTCGGGGTTGGTGGCCGGCACGTAGCCCGCGGCCAATGCCGCCGGGAGGCTCTCGTACTTGGCCACGTCGGCCGTCGTCTCGGCCACCAGCTGGTCGGCGGCGGTCTGCTCGGCGGCCGTTGGTGGCCCCAAGGGGACCGGTGCCATCACCATGCCGTTGGACATCGTCGTGGTGCCCGTCACGTTGGGGCAGATCCCGGGCGTGCTCGACCCGGCCCCTGTGGAGCCTCCCGACATGCCGGCCATCGAGCCGCTGTTCGACGCGACGTTCCCGGATGCAACGGTGGGGGCGATGCTGCGGGCGAGGTCGGAGCCACCTCCTGGCTGCGAGGCGGCATCGGTCAGTGACGTCGCTCCCAGCACCAGGACCGCTGCCGTGGCCACGGTGGCCGCACCGGCCCACCAGATCCTCCCCGCGGCGCCCATGGCGTTCCAGCGCCACCGTGCACGTTGTCCCAGCTTTCCCATGATGCCCTCCTCCTCGTCCCTACCCACGAGTGTGAGCCCGAGGTGTCAGAGGTAGGTGAGGCGGGTGTTAGGGAACTGTGGTTGCTCGGGGAGCCTTTCTAGAAGTTTCTAACGCAAAACTTAGAATTCGGGTTCTCGCCAAGCGGCCAGATCAGATGGCAGGGGAGCAGATCAGATGGCCATCGGCTGAATGCTGAGAGACCCGTTGAAGTCGCCCCGCAGGACCCGGATGGCCAGCTGGCCGTTGGCCAGGGTCGCCTCCAGCCCGCGGCCGAACCCATCCGGCAGCTCTATCTCCCGCTCGTAGCAGCCGTACTCCCACTCGTGCATCACGAAGTCGCGCGGACCGGCGCTGCGCAGGTGGGCCCAGAACCGCACCGCCCCGGGCCGTATCTCGATGGTCACGTCCCTGGGGGTCACCGCTGGGAGGGGTGCCAGCACCACGAGGGCCCCCGTGGTCTCGTAGACGTTCACCGGCACGGTCTGGGGCCGCATCGTCTCCTCGGCGGCGGCCGTCGCCGCAGCCACCTCGTCGCGACGGGCGTAGTCGCCGGGCATGCCACGACGATATCTTCTTTCGCCTGTCGCCGTCTCGCCGTGTCGCCGTCTCGCCGTGTCGCCGTGTCGCCGGGCGACGGCGTGGCTGCGCTGCTTCGCGGTCATCCCGACCGCCGCTATTCCTCAGGCCAGCTTGTAGAGCTTGAGCCCGTTCTCCGAGAGGATCTTGCGGCGGGACTCGGGCCGGAGGGTGGCCATGGCGTCGTGGACGAGCTCGAGCGGCTTGGGGTAGAGGCAGGTGGGGTGGGGGAAGTCCGTCTCGAACATGATGTTGTCCTCGCCCACCCGGTCGACCACCCCCTGCAGGTCACCGAGCCCGGTCTCGAACCACGTGGTGCCGTACCAGTTTCGCTTGAAGTACGCCGAGGGCTTGTGCTTGAGCTGGGCGGCCTGTACCGGCGCGTTCTCCGGCAGCTCCCAGTCCATGGTCTCGAGGATGAAGGGCACCCAGCCGATCCCGCTCTCCACCGACACCATCTTGAGCTTGGGGAAGCGGTCGAAGAGCCCCGAGAAGATGGTGTTGATGACCACGCGGGCGTTGCCGATGAAGAGCATGGAGCCGCCGACGGCCGGCTTGACGTACTCGTGCTGGGACTCCCAGAAGTACTGGCCGTAGAAGTTCATCGCGGTGAGGCTCGCCCCGATGTGGAAGTGGACGGGGAGCTCCAGGTCCTCGCAGACCTCCCACAGGGGGTCCCAGGCCCGGTTGGCCAGGTCCGGGGAGCCGAGGTCCTGGGGGTCCGAACACATGTTGACCCCCCGGAGACCCATGTCGGCGACCCGCTTCGCCTCGCGCACGCAACCCTCGATGTCCCAGGAGGGCAGGATCGGCATGGGCAGGAGGCGGTTGTTGGTGTCGCGCTGCATCTCGGCCCGGGTGTCGTTGAAGATCTCGAGGCAGAGGCGTTGCAGGACCGGGTCTTTCACGTCGCCGATCGCCTGGCCGCCCAACCCCAGGGAGTTGGGGTAGAGGACCTGGTGCTGGATCCCGCTCTCGTCCAGGATCTCGAGCCGGGCGCCGACGTCCCACGCCGCCTCGTGGGTGCGCGCGATGTCCCACTCGATCATCGACTCCTGGAACGGGTGCTTCTTGCCGGTCTTGTCGATGGTGCTGCCGCCGCCCGCCTTCCCCAGCGCCCTTCCCTCGACGACCCAGGTGGGCCGTCCGTCGATCTGCTCGACGTGGAGGATGTCGTCCTTGTACTTGGCCGGGGCCCTCTTGGTCCAAAGGTCGTCGACGTCGGTGATGTGGGAGTCGGCATCCAACACGGCAAGGCGCTCGGGTGCCTCCGAAGCGAGGGTCGTCATGAACCATTCCTCCTATGGGGCTGAGACTCTATGGGCTGAGACTCTATGGGCTGAGACTCTTGGAGCTCAGGTCCCTCTCCGATGGTAGTCCCTTCGGAGCACGACTGTTTTCCGGGCCGCCTGTGGGGAGCGCCGATGTTAGATTCTCGGCGTCGGCGGCTCTGCCGTGAAGGACGTGACAGGGGAGGGCTCCTATGGAGGAAGTGCAGCAGGTCGAGGCCACCGAGCCCGAGAATGCACAGGTCAAGCCGTTCTTCTACTCGCTCGACGACATCCCGGCGTACTCCATCGCCCAGATGATGGAGGGGCTGGACGACGAGGAAACCAAGCAGTTCATGTTCGATGTCTTTGGGCGCGACCTGATGACCAAGACCATCTTGCAGTCGCCGGACCTGTGCGTGTACCACGAGGAGGCCAAGCCCGGGGAGAGGGTGAAGCCGCACCGGCACGGGACCAACCAGCTGACCTACGTGATCCGAGGGTCGCTGCACTACGGCAACCGCGTCACCAGAGCCGGCATGGGCTACTACAGCCCCGACCGGCTCTACGCCTGGACGGCCGGGGACGAGGGAGCGGAGTGGATCGAGATCCACGCCGGCCAGCCGCAGGCCTACGCCACGTAGCGGACGAGCAAAGGGAGACCGTGGAGCGTCGATTCGCCGGCAAGGTGGCGGCGGTGACTGGGGCAGGATCGGGTCTCGGCCGGGAGGTGGCTCGCCGCCTGGCGGCGGAGGGCGCCGTGGTCGGGTGCATCGACGTGAACAAGGACGGGGTGGTGGCCCTGGCCGACGAGCTGGTGACCCGGGGTGACCGCGCCCAGGCCTTCGTGGCCGATGTCCGGGACCCCGAGTCGGTGGAGTCCACCATCGGAGCGCTGGTTTACGACGCCGGCCACCTCGACGTGCTCTGCAACGTGGCGGGCGTCGGGCTGTTCGCCCGCACCGTCGAGCTCGCCCTTGAGGACTGGAACCGGGTCATCGGGGTCAACCTGACCGGTCCCTTCCTCACCTGCCGGGCGGCGCTGCCGCACCTGGAGCGCTCGAAGGGCAACATCGTCAACGTGGCCAGCGACTCGGCCGCCATCGGGCTGCCGTACGCCGCGGCCTACGGTGCATCCAAGGGCGGCCTCGTGATGTTCACCAAGTCCCTCGCCAACGAGTACATGGACCGGGGGATCCGGGTCAACGTGGTGTGCCCCGGAGGGATGGAGACGGACATGCTGTCGAGCTGGGGCTTCCCCGAGGGGGCGTCGGTGGACCGGATGATGCGCTTCTCCACACCGTTCGGCGTGGCCGATCCGAAGGACGTCGCCAGCGTCATCGCCTTCGTCGCCTCAGAGGAGGCCTGTCGGGTGACCGGCGCGGTCATCCCAGCCGACGGCGGATCCACGTCATAGCCTCGTGCTGCACCGCGACGGCGCGGGCTTTGGGGGACGACGACGTGGCCATGGTGACGCCCGAGAAGATTACCCCGAGGGTGTTGCGGACGCCCCGGGCTGCCGGCCTGGCCGGCGTGGCGTTCGCCCTTCTGTTCGGCATCATCGTGATCTTGTTGCGCAAGGTCGTTCCCTCCAACCCCCACCAGGCCGGGGCCTGGTTGACGCAGGCAGGCGATCGCAACCAGCTGCACCTGGCCCTGGACCTCGTTCCCTTCTGCGGGATCTTCTTTCTGTGGTTCATGGGGGCGGTTCGCTCCCGCATCGGCGACCCAGAGGACAAGTTCCTGGCCACCGTGTTCCTCGGGAGCGGCCTGTTGTTTGTCGCCATGCTCTTCGTGTTCGCCGCGGACTTCGACGCTTTGGTTGAGGTGGCCGGGCTCCACAACGGCAACCCCCCCCTCGGCGTCTGGCAGCTGGGGAGGGAGTTGGCCTTCAACCTCGCCAGCGTCTACGCCGTCAAGATGGGCGCGGTCTTCATGTTGGCGTCGTCGACCATCGCGGTCCACCTCCGCATCCACAGCCGGATCATCGCCGGCGTCGGTTATGCCTCAGCGCTGCTCCTGCTCTTCGCCAGCTCATCGGTTCCCTGGCTTCAGCTGGTCCTTCCCCTGTGGGTTCTCCTGGTCAGCGTCAACATCATCGTCATTTCGTACCGCACGACAACCACGTTTGGGGAGGTCACATGAGCACCGCCGGGACGAACACGCACGGCCAGCTGTCGGCCAAGGTCCTCGAACTCTGCCGGACCCTGCAGCGCCTGGTGGCGGAGGCGAAGAAGGAGACCACCTTGAGCGCCGACTACTGGGCCCCGCTGGCGGCGTTCATCGCGCTCGACGAGTTCGAGAGGGTCGCCTCGGACTACGGGTCGTTCGTCCCCGAGGAGGCGTCCGGAGCGGCCGGCTACGACGCCAGCCCCTTCGCTCGCAACGTGTTGCGCTGGCCCGAGTACATAGAGGTCATGAGCCAGTGGGCGCTGTCGCCGTCATTGTGGGCTTTCACCGTCCAGCGCATAGCCGAGCTGCCCGGTCTGGTCTACCTCGAGCTCGAGGAGCGGACGCAGAACGGGCTCGAAGGCGCCGTCGACGTGGCCAACTCGCTCTCGGTCTACGAGTTCAACGCCGAGGGCAAGGTGCACCGCCTGCGCCTGGCCGTCGCCGACCTCAGTCTGAGGCCCTGGCCGATGTGCTCGACCTCATCCGGGGTCACCGCGGCGCAGTGAGGAGGCTGGACCGTTGCCCTCGTTGAGCGCGGGGCTCTTGGTCTATCGGATCTCGGACGCCGGGGTCGTCGAGGCGCTGATCGCCCATCCCGGCGGCCCGTTATGGGCCAAGAAGGACGAGGGCGCCTGGTCGGTGCCGAAGGGGGAGTACGAAGCGGGCACCGACCCTTTGGCCGCCGCCGAGCGCGAGTTTGCCGAGGAGATCGGGCGACCGGCACCCGATGGGCCGCGGATCGAACTGGGCGAGATCAAGCAAGCCGGCGGCAAGCGCGTCACCGTGTGGGCCGTCGAGGGCGATGTGGATGTCGCCGGCGCCCGGAGCAACACCTTCGAGATGGAGTGGCCCCCGGGGTCGGGAAGGGCGAGGGAGTTTCCCGAAGTCGATCGCGTCGAGTGGGTCACGGCGAGCACCGCCCGGGTGAAGCTCCTCAAGGGGCAGGTGCCGTTCGTCGACCGCCTGCTCGAAGCCGTCGGGCAGCGTGGCGGTGCCCCGGACCAAACTTGACACCGATATCGGGGCGAAGGCGTCAATGCCGATGACGTCCGCGCCCTCCTGAGCCAAGAGCCCCGCTTCGGCCCGACCTTACACGCGGTCTGCGCCGGTGACGAGGGCGACCTTACAGTCCACGCGTCCGCGTCCGTCGGCGGCCGGGTGCACGACGGCATGCTAGCGACCCGCGTCGGTGGGCCCCAGTTGGCGTCGCACTCATGATCGGCGCGGCTCTACGTGGCCTCCCAGTACCAGTGGCCGTCGTCGTACTCGCAGGTGATGACCTGCCCGTCCCCCGCCCGCCCGGACATGCCGTGGTCGTCGTCACGGCAGTACTCGCCCGGCTCGTAACACCCACCCTCGTCGTCGATCGGGTAGCAGGATGCCGGGGCAACGGAGGTCACCGGTTGCGGCACCGGAGCGGCTGTCGCCGAAGGAGTGGTCACCGGAGCGGTCGCGGGCTGCTGCCCCTGGCCGCCCGACAGGTCGCTCGAAAGCGTGCTGTCGAGGACCGTGAGGACACGGGCCGAAGAGGTGATCACTCCCAACTCCCGGTTGTAGTCGAGGCTCGCCGTCGAGAGGTTCTGCGATCCGACGAAGGCACTCGTTCCGTCCACGTCGATCACCTTGGCGTGAATGTAGAGCGCCGAGGGCGTGTTTGGATAGAGCACGACATGGACGCCGGCAGACTCGAGCTGGGCGAAGGCCGCATCCCACTCCGAGTCCGAGGTCATGACCACGGTGACGTCGATCCCCCTCCGGGCCGCGGACTCGAGTGCCTCCTCGACGGTCGCCGAGTCCATCTCCTCGTTCTCCACGACGACGCTGCGGGCGGCGGAGTCGATGAGGGCCACCAGTTGCGGCTCGGCACCGGGACTCCACACCAGGTCCGCCCCCGGCGGCCCCACCGACGGCGTCCCTCCCGACCAGTCGGAGGCGAAGACCGACTCAATGGCCGCCACGTCGGCCGCCTCGCCGTCCATGACCACGAAGTCCCGGGTCGTCGCGTACTGCTGCGACGTGAGGTTCCCGGTCATGACGGCCGACTCGACGCCGTCGACCGTGACCGTCTTTTGGTGGAAGATCTCCGAGCCGTTGGCCCAGGCCACCGGCACGCCGGCGGAGGACAGGGTGGAGAACGCGGCCTGGTTCACCGAGGCCCCCTCGTAGGCGCGGTCGAGGAGGACCCTGACCCGGACGCCCCTCCGGTGGTCGGTGATCAGGATCTGCTCCGCCGCCGGATCCGACAGCTCGTACATCGTCATGTCGAGACTGTGCCGGGCCGAGGACATGAAGCCGTACAGGGGAGCGATCCCATCTTGGGGCTCGACCAGCAACGAGAGCCCCGGCGCCGCGGTGGTGGTCGTGGTGGTGGCCGCCGTGCTGCTTTGCGTCGTGCGCGTCGTGCGCGTCGTGCGCGTCGTGCCGACCGTGCCCGCCGTGCCGGCCGTGCCCGCCGTGCCCTTTGCTTGCGCCGTGCCTCGCGATATGGTCGTGCTCGTCGAACGGCCAGTCTTCCTTGCGCCTTGGGTGCAGCCGGCGGCCATCATGGCCAGGCCGACCACTACGGCGAGCACGCAGAGTTCGCCGCGCCTCGTGCGTCGTGTTGCCGTCTCCCTGTCGTGTGCGGCCCGCGGCCTCGATGCGTGACGGTGTGACATCGAGTCAGTTGCCCTGGCGCGCCAACCGGCGCGTCGGGCCGTCATAGAGTCCGACCTGATGGCCGGAGGCAACTCGCCTGGTGAACGAACACGCGCGGCTCATGCCCGACGGTACAGGCTCGACCGGGCCAGCAAGAAGCGCCTGGCCGAGCTCGGGCGCCGCCTGCCGCCGCCGAGCGAGGAGTACCGCAAGGAGATGGCGGCCGAGCGCATGGCGCGCGTCAAGCGACGCCTCGTCGTGGGCCTGGTGGTCCTGCTTCTCCTGGCCCTCGTGGCCGGGGCGGCAGCGCAGTGGCTGCGACCTCTGTCCCAGCCCGCCCTGGTAAGGCTGACGACACCCATCCACATACCCGGGACAGCCCCTTCGTTGCCATGGCCCTCTAACGGCGAGGCGGCGCTCCAGGTGCAGGGTCTGGGCTCCTTGGGGCAGGTCCGAGCTACCGAGCCGGCCCCTATCGCCACCCTCGCCGGCGTGCTCACCGCCTACGTCGTCTTGAAGGACCATCCCATCCCCACCGGCGGCTACTCGGGGCCCACCATCACGGTGACGCCCCAGACGCTCTCCGCCTACCAGGCCGGTAGTGCGGCGGGCGAGCCCGAGGTCAAGGTGGCCGCCGGCGAGACCCTGACCGAGCTGGACGCGCTGGAAGGGCTCCTCATCGACTCGGGCAACGACATGGCCACGCTCCTGGCCGACTGGGACGCGGGGACCACGTCGGCCTTTGTGGCCAAGATGAACCTGACCGCGGGCTCGCTCGGCCTCAGCCACACCCACATCACCGATCCGAGCGGGGTGGATCCGGGGACGGTCAGCACCCCGAGCGATCTCATCCGTCTCGGCCAGGCAGCGATGCGGATCCCCGTCTTCGCTCAGATCGTGTCGCTCGGCCAGACGACCCTGCCCTTGGCCGGGCTCCGTTACAACCCCAATTTCGACCTGGGACAGGACGGGATCGTCGGGATCGCGGCCGGGTCGGACACGGCCTCGAACGGCTGTTACCTGTTCGCCGCGCAGAAGACGGTGAACGGGCAGACCATCACCCTCTTTGGGGCGGTGCTCGGCCAGTCCGGGCCGAACGGCCCCGACACCGCTGCGGTGGACGCGGGCGACGCACTGGTCAAGGCTGCGCTCGCGGCGATCACCGCCGTTGCGGTTGTCCCGGCGGGGGACATTGTCGGTGAACTCTCCGCGCCCTGGGGTGCGTCGGCACCGGCCGCGGTGGCCCAGCCCGTGACCGTCGTCGCCTGGCCCGGCCTGAGCGTTCCCCTGTCGGCCCGGCTCAACCACCTCACCGAACCCCTTGCCGCCGGGTCCGCGGTAGGGGTCCTTCAGGTACGCCAGGGCGCCCACGTCATCACCGCCACGCTGAAGAGCATCGCATCGCTCCCGGGGCCCTCTGCCTTCTGGCGCCTCACTCGCTGATCGGACGCCGTGGCCGAGACGCTCGCCCTCCGCTCGACGGCTCCTCCCTACGCCACGGGTGCGCGTCCCTCGCTACGTACGCCGGCAAGGAGGACGCGCAGCCCGTACTCCAAGTCGACGAGCAGGTCCACCGACCGCCCGTCGGCCCACGCCTCACAGACCGAGTAGAGAATCGCCGCGGTCAGGACGGCGATCCTTTCCGGGTCGACGTGCCCGGGGAGATCGCCCCGGGCGCGGGCCTCTTCGAACAGGCTGGGGAGGAGTCGCCGGAAGGTGCTGCGCTCGCGCATGAGGGAGGGATCCCGGTGGAACTCGCGCACGATGTGGGCGAGCGCCCCACGGGGGTGCTGTTGGCTCTGCTGGGCCAGAACGACGGCCGCCCGCGTGAGCGCCACGTCGAGCGGGTCGCCGGCTTCGGTGGAACGGAGCGCCTCCTCGGCCATCGCCTCTTCGGTGGCGGCGTTCAGCTGCAGGAGGATGTCCACCTTGCTGGCGAAGTGGAAGTAGAAGGTTCCCTTGGTGACTCCGGCGGCGCGCACGATCTCCTCGACGGTGGTCGTGTCGAATCCGGCCTCGAAGCCCCGTTCGTCCCAGAGACCCAACGCGGCATCTATCAGGGCAGTGCGGGTGCGACGCGACCGGTCCTGGGCCAGGATCGATCGGCGTGGGCCGGTACCGACGTCAGCGGTCGCGCCCACCTCGGCCGGGGGGGCCGGGGCGCCCGTCATCGGCGGGCGAAGTCGAGCAGCGTCGGAGCGAGCAGGGGCCAGCGCAGGAACAGCCCCGGAGCCTCGCCCGCCAGGAAGGCGTCGCAGCGCTCGTTCCACTCGTTGTCGCCCCACGGCGGTTCGACGAGCTTGGAGTCGGGGATCAGGTCGTGCACCCGCTCGGTGGTCGCCCGCGTGTGCTCGGGGTCGATGGCACCGCTGCGGAAGATGAGGGTGGGAGTGCGGAACTCCCGGAGGCGGTCGTCGGCGATGCCCGGCACCGTGCTCTCCTCGGTGGGGTAGTACGCCCGCATCCAGCGTTCCATCGTGGTGATGAACTCGTCGCGGTCGAGTCCGAGGATCCGGTCACGATTTGCCGGACTCCGCTCCATCACCTCGGCCCAGTCGGGTAGGTCGGCCACCGCCTGCATGCCGCCCCGCCAGGCGGCGCGAATGG
Organism: uncultured Acidimicrobiaceae bacterium; assembly: GCA_963779735.1. Lineage (GTDB taxonomy): Bacteria > Actinomycetota > Acidimicrobiia > Acidimicrobiales > RAAP-2 > Bog-473. The sequence continues at coordinate 43,220 of CAVZZJ010000001.1, read as the reverse complement.
AAGGGGCACAGTAGATGACGCCGAGGCTCATCAACCCGCTGACGCCGCCCGTGATCCACAGCAGGGCGAGCTTCGATGTCACATCGGGATGGTTGACGGCCGCCAGCAGCGAGACGCGCGCCCCCCGGACCCCCCGACGATCGTCGCCGGCCCCAGGTCCAGCTTGCGCAGGAGCCCGGCCAGGGCGTCCGCCTGCATGTCGGACTCGGTCGGGCCGCTGAAGCACACACTCGAGTCGCCCGTGTTGGGCCGATCCCAGATCACCACCCGGTACCCCTCCGCGGCGATGGCCTGGGCCAGCTCCCTCACCCCCGGGGTGTCCTTGGGGTACCGGCCCCCCGGCGTGATGATCCAGGGGTCGCCGCGGTCGCCGATCACCTCGTAGGCGATCCGGTTCCCGTCGATCGTCTCGGTTGGCATCACGTTCCTCCTCCGGATCCGGCCGCCACCACCTTACGCGACATAATTGCACGAGCGCCCAAATATCGGGCTAGAGTCTGCCATACCGGCCAACGCCGCGGTGGCGACGCCGCGGCCCCGAAGAGGTGAGCACATGACGTTCGACCCGAGCACCCTTGCGATCATTGACGCCGACACGCACATCGTCGAGCACGCGGACCTGTGGACCAGCCGGGCCCCGGCATCTCTGAAAGACCGCGTCCCGCGCGTCGAGGACGTGGACGGCGAGGAGACGTGGATCATGGACGGCAACGTGCTCGGCCGGGCCTACAGGGGGGGCGTGATCCGTGCCGACGGGGCGAAGATCGAGACCGACATTGCCTACTCCGAATGGCGCCTCGAGGACATTCACGCCGGTTCCTACGACCTCAAGGCACGCCTGGCCGTCATGGACGCCGCCGGCATCACGGCACAGGTCGCGTTCCCCAACAACCTCGGCCTGGGCGGCCAGGGGGTGGCGAGTGCCAGCTCGGACCGCGTGCTGCTCGACGCCTGCATCGAGATGTACAACGACTACGGCGCCGAGGTGCAAGAGGAGTCGGGCAACCGGGTCCTCCCGATGGCCGTCATGCCGGCGTGGGACGTCGACGCCTGCGTGCGCGAGGCGCGCCGGGCGCACTCGCTCGGCCTGCGGGGCGTGAACATCACCTCCGACCCTTCCGACCAAGGGGCACCCGATCTCGCCGACCACGTGTGGGACCCGCTGTGGAGCACCTGCGTGGAGCTGGCGCTGCCGGTGCACTTCCACATCGGCAACAGCGACACCACCATGAGCTTCTACGACACGTACTCGTGGGGCTCGAACCCCGACTCACTCAAGTGGGCGATCAGCGGCATGATGCTCTTCATCGGCAACGCCCGGAGCATCGTCAACATCATCGGCTCGGGGATGCTCGAGCGTCATCCCGAGCTCCAGATCGTCTCGGTCGAGAGCGGCGTCGGGTGGATCCCCTTCGTGATGGAGGCGCTCCTCTATGAGATGGCCGAGAACGCTCCTCGCGACCTGGCCAAGCTCTCGCTCACCCCGCTCGAGTACTTCCAGCGCCAGATCTATGCCACCACCTGGTTCGAGCGCTCCGACATCGCCAACGTCGTGGAAAGGCTGGGCGCGGACCGGATCATGTTCGAGACCGACTACCCGCACCCAACCTGCCTCTACCCCGACCCGTTGAAGAACGCGGCGGAGAACCTCGCCACCCTGAGCGAGAGCGACCAGGAGAAGATCCTGAGCGGCAACGCCAAGCGTCTCTACAAGTTGGGGTAGCGGGCCCCGGCGGTGCTCCTGCGCCCGGCCCTCGCGCACCATCGACCGCTCTGCTCTGGCCGTCCGGGGCGGGGCCGATGAACGTCGGCATGGGGCACCGGTGGACTCCGTCTTCTTCTGGGCCTCGGTGGGCGCCATGGAGGAGGAGATGGTCGCCCGGCACGTGCGGACGATCTGCACCGAGCTGGCCCCGCGCCTGGCCGGCTTCGACCCGAGGGGCCCGGCCGAATGAGGCGTCCGCCTCTACCTAGGGTGCGTCGCCCCAGAAGCGGGACCAAGATTCGAAGGCCTCGGGAAGCTGGCCGGTGCGCAAGGAGCTGCTGCCGTCATTGACGCCGGCGCCGTGGCTGGGACGGGTCAGCGCATCGACCAGGTACCAGCGGTAGAACCGGCGGCGCTCGAAGAACCATTCCCCGTCAAGGCGCACGTAACGGTCCCAGTACTGCAGGTTGCCGGTGTCCCACCTCCCGGAGTGGGGGCGTTCGAGTTGATCGTGGCAGTACACGATTCCCCGGGCGTGATCGGCATCGTCGAAGTCGACGATGTGGTTCGCCACTGTGTGGATCGACATGGTCGAGCTCCGCAACGTCGCGCTGAACCAGTCGTGCAGCGCCTCCCGGCCGATTAGGTCCCGACCCACCCGCACGTCCGGTACGAAGAGCCCGACCAGGTCGTCTATGTTCCGCGAGTCCACCGCCAGGGCGTAGCGGAAGGCGAGCTGGCGAAGTTCGGCCAGCGACTCCATTCGATGGAGCCGCTCTTCGGGTGACGAGGGGCACCAGGGACCGAGCCTGCTCATCGTCGTCCATTGTGGCAGACCGAGGCCTGCGGGTGCCGGGTGCCGGGTGCCGGGCGGCCGGGTGCCGGGCGGTCGCCGTTCAGCCGATGGGATGGTTCTCCTTCAGGTATGAGGCGAAGAGGGGAACGGTGAAGTCCACCTGACCCCGTCGGGGGCTCCAGATCAGACCCTTTTGGATCAGCGAGTCACGGTGCATGGAGACCCGTCGCTGATCCTTGGCGCCGTAGGCCTGGGCGACGCCGCCGACCGGGTAGGGCCCTTCACCGAGCGACGCCATGGCCGAGAGGTAGCGCTGTTCGGTGTCGGTGGCCATCTCGAAACGGGTGCCGAAGAAGTTGCGGGCCAGGCTGTCCCCGATGATGCCGCGGGCGCCGTCGAGGTCGGCGAGGGTGATCGGCGTGCCCTCGGCGTAGTTCCACAGCTCCCGCCCGTACTCCTGTATGAAGTACGGGAAGCCGGCCGCCTCGGTCACGATCTGGCGGGCGACCGCCTCCTCGAAGGCGACCCCGGCCGCCGCGGCCGGGCCGACGAGGGCGGAGCGAGCGGCCGGTTCGGAGAGGCGTCCCAGCTCGGCGTAGGAGAAGAGGCGGTCGGCGTAGGGCTTGGCCGAGAGCAGGCGGACGCGCAGCTCGGGCAGTCCGGCCCCGACGACGGCGACGGGCAGCCCGTCCCGGCTCACGCCCTGCACGGCCATGCAGATGGCCGACAGCGAGGCCGCATCGAGGTTTTGCATCTCGTCGATCAGGAAGAGCGCGCCCATCTGGTTGGCCTGGGCCACCTCCCCGATCTCGCGCAGCAGGTCGGACAGGTCCTGCTCGGGCTCGCCCGAGTCGGCCACGCCCGAAGCCGCCTCGACATCGAGCCGGATCTCGACGGCGCCGGGGAGGGCGATGCTGAAGGCCTTGACCACCGAGAGGGCCCGTTCGATGCGCTGCTTGGCCCGGTGGCGCCGGCTCAAATTCATGAGCAGCCGGGCGGCCATGCGGGCAAAGGTGGCACGGAAGTCGGGGTTCGACCCCACCTCCTGCACGTCGGTGGTGGCCCAGCCCGCCTCGCTGGCCAGGACGTCGAACTCCATCAGGAGCACGGTCTTGCCCACCCCGCGCAGTCCGGTGTAGATGAGGCTGCGCTCGTAGGAGCCGGCGTTCAGCCGCTCGACCAGGGACTGGAAGCTCTCGAGGTCGTGGTCCCGCCCGGCCAGGGTCCGGGGCTTGCGACCCGCTCCCGGCGTGTAGGGGTTGTCCCGCTTGTTCATGGCTGCTCCCGAACCCGGTCCATTTCTAAAATCGATATTAGAATCCCTTAGAGAGCCGCGAGCGTGATGTGGCGTGGCGCGGCGGGCTGGCCGAGCGATAGGGCGTCGCCCGTTTTTCCTGGAAGAGAAGGTGGCGAGGTGGCCGTGATGTCAGCGAGCGAGGCGTACTACGACCCCTACGGTGTCGAGATCAACGCCGACCCCTACCCGGTGTACCGACGGCTGCGGGAGGAGGCCCCGCTCTACTACAACGAGCCGTACAACTTCTTCGCCCTCAGCCGTTACGCCGACGTCGAGCGCGGTTTGGTCGACAAGGACACCTACAGCTCGGCGCGGGGCGACATCCTCGAGATGGTCAGCGCGAACGTCGAGGCGCCCCCGGGCATCTTCATCTGGGAGGACCCGCCGATCCATTCCCTCCACCGTGGGTTGATGTCGCGCGTGTTCACGCCCAAGAAGATGAACGCGCTGGAGGGAAGGGTGCGTGAGTTCTGCGCCCTCAGCCTCGACCCGCTCGTCGGGGCCGGACGGTTCGACTTCGTCGGCGACCTCGGTGCGCAGATGCCCATGCGCACGATCGGGATGTTGCTGGGCATTCCCGAAGAGGACCAGGAGGCCGTCCGGCGCCGGGCCGACGCTGCCCTTCGAACCGAGCCGGGTAAGCCGATGGACTATTCGGCTACGGAACGGCTGGCCGAGGGTGACATGTTCGGCGCCTTTGCCGACTACATCGACTGGCGCGCCGAGCATCCCTCCGACGACATCATGACCGAGTTGCTCCTCGCCGAGTTCGAAGACGAGACGGGTACCGCTCGCCGTCTCGGCCGCCAGGAGATTCTCACCTACATCAGCGTGATCGCCGGTGCCGGGAACGAGACGACCACCAAGCTGATCGGATGGGCGGGCAAGGTGCTGGCCGATCATCCCGACCAGCGGCGTCAGCTCGCAGAGGACCGCAGTCTCATCCCCAATGCCATTGAGGAGCTCCTCCGCTTCGAGCCGCCGGGACCCCACATCGCGAGGTACGTCGCTACCGACGTCGAGCTCTACGGTCAGACCGTGCCCGAGGGGAGCGCCATGCTGCTCATCGCCGGGTCTGCCAATCGCGACGAGCGGCGCTACGCCGACGCCGACCGCTTTGACATCCATCGCCAGGGAGGACAGCACCTGACCTTTGGCTACGGCATCCACTTCTGCCTGGGGGCGGCGCTCGCTCGCGTCGAGGGTCGGATCGCACTGGACGAGGTCCTAACGCGCTTCCCGGACTGGGAGGTCGATCTACCCAACGCCAAGCTGGCGTCGACCTCGACGGTTCGCGGGTGGCAGACGCTCCCCGTCTTCACCTCGTGAACCTCCCGAGGATCCGGTGGACCCCGGCGCGCCATCGACGCCATGGCCACGGCGCGCCCATCTCGAACTGTGCGACGAGCGAGAGAGAGAACGAGAAGGAGAAGGAGAAGGAGAAGGAGAAGAGATGCCCTACTTCATGAAGAAGGACAGTGAGGAGTATTGGAACCGCTACCCACCGCACCTGGCCGACATGGCCCAGATCATGGAAGCCAGCGGGCTCACGCCGGCCACCATGCACGTGCTGGGCGATCCGGCCGACGAGACAGCCCCGGCCACCCTGATCTTCACCATGCCTCCGAACTCGGTCTTGCCGAGGCACGCCCACAGCTGCGAACGGTTCGAGGTCATTCTGGAGGGAAGCCTCAAGGTCGAGGAGAACGACCTCGAACTGGGACCGGGGGACGTCATGATCGCTCGTCCCGGTGAGGCCTACGGACCGCACACTGCGGGCCCGGAGGGCTGCCGGACGCTGGAGATCTTCTCGACCCTCGCCGGGGCCCACAGCCTCCTCTACGAGACGCCGGAGGGGATCCTCTCGGTCGACTTCGGGTCGCTGGAGGCCCTCAACGCGTCGACCACATGACCCCTCTGGTGGCCGTGGCCACGGTCACCGGCGTTCTCATGGTCCAGGTCGCGGTTCGCTGACGACGCTCTGGAAGCCTGTGACAGTGGACAGAGGCCCTACTGCCTCCAGGAATCGGCGTACCCGTCGTTCTCCACTTCCTCGCAGAACTTGGCCGAAGGGCACGAGACGGCGTTGGCGTACAGGGGTCCCTCGCCAATGGGGCCCCCGGGGTCGGAGAAGGTCTGCGGCGCCGACCACGCCGATCCGCTGTAGGTGACCCACCCGTCGAGGCCGGGCGCCATGCAGAACGACGTCGTGGGGCACGAGACCGAGACGAACGCCTGTGGTCCGAGATCGGTCTTCTTGATCACCGGCGCCGACCACGAGGTGCCGTCGAAGGTGTCGAGGTACCCCTGGTTGTCCGGCGTCGTACCCACCCCGGCGCAGAATGTGGTCGAGGGGCACGAGAGCGCCTCAATGCCCGGAGTTTGGCCGGATCCGATCTCCGACGTAGTGCCGACACTGACCGGCGCCGACCAGGTCGTCCCATCGTAGGTGACGGTCTTGCTCCCGAAGGCCGCCTCGCAGAAGGTCGCGCTGGCGCAGGAGACCTCCCCTATGACGATCCCCTCCAGCGTGTTGGGGTCGATCACCTGGGCGGCGGACCACGTGGATCCGTTGTAGGTGTAGGCGTTGAAGTCGCCATCCACCGCCATGCAGAACGAGGTGGAGGGGCACGAGACCGAGAAGGAGACGGTCGGCGACGTCACCGATGCGTTCAACTGGTCCGGGGCACTCCAGCTCGAGCCGTTGTAGGTGTACACGTCGTCGAGATCGTCACCTGCGACACAAAAGGTCGTCGAAGCGCACGAGACCGTACCCATGGCGTCGTTGAAGTTGGAGGTGGCGTTCGAATCGATGCTCGCCGGCGTGGACCAGCTCGAGCCCTGCAGCAAGGTCACGGATCCCTTGTTGTCGACCGCGGCGCAGAAGGTGGTGCTGGGACACGAAATGCTGGTGAGGTTGGGCGCGCTCGTGTCGCCGTGGGCATGGTCGACCACGGCCGGCGTCTTCCATCCCGAGCCGGCGACCGCCTGGGCGGCGGCCGGAGCACCGCAGGCCCAGCGCGCCACCAGTTTGAGCGTCTTTCCACTCGTCGCGCTCATCGTTGCGTTGATCGAACCGGACTCGCCCTTTACGGTCACGGTGCCGCTGCGGGCGAAGAAGTTGTCCAGCACGCCCTTGGCGATGTTCCCGTCTTTCAGCGACACGTTGAGTTCGGCGTTCGGGTCCCCACCCACGAGCCCCTTGAACGAGAACGTGCCGTTCTTCTTGACGTTCACGTCGAGCCCCCAACTCGCAACGCCCTTCAGTCCCGAGACCGAGCCGACGAGATCGTTCAGGTCGATGAATCCCTTGTTGTTGATCCCCCCGTACGGGCAGCCGGCGACCGGACCGTCCTTCAGGGTTCCGTTGACCGCTCCGGAAAGCTTGTAGGTGTTGAGGCTGCTGCCGCCCGAGGCCACCATCGCCGCCGCCGGGCTCCCTGTCATGGCCACCAACGAGGCACCGGCACAGAAGGTCACCACGGCGATCAGGGCGCTCGTGCACGGCCGCCTAGCCACACGTACCGGGATCCTGGTCGTGATCATGACGAACTGTATTCGCAACCATGCTCCTCGGTGAACGGCGGCCCGCAGTAGGGCACCCGGACCGTTCCGTGTCGCCCGGCGGGATCGGCGACCAAGGGGCACGCCGGCTCTCACACGGTGGCGATCGGTGTCACCGGCGAGCCCACCACCCCGGGCATGCGCAGCGGCGGGGCGGTGAGCAGGAAGCGGTTGCGGCCGTGCTGGCGAAGCCAGGTGGCTAGGTCGTGCAGGTACCACATCTCTCCCAGGGGGACACCCAATTTGAACAGGCAGAGGTGGTGGATGGGAAGGAAGGAGTGCCGGCTAGGGTCCCGGTCCTTTCCGAGGAGCCCCTCGACGGCGTAGTTGTCGGCCACCAGGCCCGAGATCTGCGAGTCGGCGATCCACTCGAGCAGTGACTCGTCTCGGGCGTCGAGGTAGGAGCACGACGTGTGGATCTTGACCGGGTCCGGGTCGCGCTCCCACTCCAGCACCTTGGTGGCGAAGCCGGTGTGCAGCAGCAGGATGTCACCGGGCTCGACCACGACGCCGTCGGCGGCCATGATCTCCTCCAGCGTCTGGCGGCCCACCCTCTTCCAGTCGTGGCCCAGGTGGTGGGCCAGGTCGACGAGCACCCCCCGCCCCTGGACGCCGTGTTGCGCCATGTGCTCGAGGCCGAGGTGGTGAGCGAAGGCCCGGTGCGGGCCACCGTCGCCGCGGGCGTCGGCCCGGGGCCCGACCAAGTCGATTCCGGCGCGGTAGCCGTTGTAGTAGACGGCCTCCTCCACCCCGTCGCCGTCGGCGTCGAACTCGGCACCGACGTGGGCGAGGGAGTCCCACTGGGTCGAGTACTGCAGCGAGAGGGTCACCACGTCGTCGGCCCATACGTCGACGTACTTGGGATCCCCCCAGTCCTCCATTTGGCTCATGCGGACGTTGTAGAAGAGGGCGGGCTCGCCCTTCATGTCCTCGGTGGGGGCGACCACCGGCGGGTGGCGGCGCTGATTGAGGGCGGTCCCCCCGGGGTAGTCGAGCGGCAGGCTGAGGCAGAAGCTGACGCCCGCCTCGACCTCTCGGACGCCCTGGAGCACCTTCTCGGGGGTGACCAGGTTGATGCGCCCGAGCTCGTCGTCCTCTCCCCAGTCGCCCCAGGTCGAACCCGGGGGTCGGCTTTGCCACCGCTTGGTCACCGTGCACGCCCCTTCCCGGTCGCCACCCATGCCGTGGTCGCACCAGGTGCAAATGTACCGAGCGGCTGGCGGGGAGATGGCCGGACCCGCCGCCGGCCTTCAGGCGAAGCTTCGCGCTGGCGACCCCCCCGTTGGGGTCAGCGGATCGGCGGGGTCGAGGTCGCCTCTGTTCGGGGTCGCTCCCCGCCGGGCACGATCAGCCGTCGGGGTAGTCGTCGTGCCAGTTCCACCACGCGTACGGTGGACTCTGGGGGTAGCCCTCCGGCGAGTCTTCCCAGTCCTCTTGCCGACCGAGCGCCGTCAGGTCGAGGTAGCTCCAGGTGCTCCCCATCGCTTCATCGCCGCGGTTGTTGACGAAGTAGGTACGGAACACGCGGTCGCCGTCGCGGATGAACGCGTTCGTGCCGTGCCACTCGTCCACGCCGAAGTCGGCGTCGAAGTCGTCGGTCATGGTGTACCAGGGCATCGTCCAGCCCATCCGCGCCTTCACGCGCCCTATGTCCGGCTGTGGCGCTCGCGAGGCGAAGGCCAGGGTGGTATCGCGAGCGTTCAGATGGGCGACGTGGGCCACCTGGTCGGCTACCAGGGAGCAGCCGGGGCAGGCATGGTCGGGCCAGCCCGACACGCCGGGTTCGAAGAAGGCGCGGTAGACGATCAGCTGGCGACGCCCCTCGAAGAGGTCGAGCAGGCTCGCCCCGCCCGTGGGCCCTTCGAACTGGTACGTCCTCTGCACGGCCAGCCACGGCATCCGCCGACGTTCGGCGGCCAGCGCGTCCCGGGCGCGGGTCAGCTCCTTCTCCTTCGCCAACAGTTGCCGGCGCGCCGTCTCCCACTCCTGGGGCGACACGATCGGAGGTGTCTTCATCTGCACATGTCCGCCTTCCTCTCGGTTCCGAGCTCATGCACTCCTTGACTCATCCACCGGCTACCGCGTCCTCGGCTGAGGAGTCCGGACCGGCGTCGCCGCCCGCGCTGGCGACGGCGAGCCGGTCGAGGTAGTGATCCCAGCCTTGGGTGTGGTCGGCCACGGCGTCGGCGGGCAGACCCCGGTGCACGAGGCGTACGCGGGTCTTGGCGCCGTCGGGGATCAGCGTGATCTCGACCTCGGTGGAGCCGGCGGGTATGGGATGGTCGGGCTCGTCCCATCCGAAGGTGAACACCACCTTGCGGTCCGGCACGACCTCCACGAACTCGCCCACCCCGGGGTGCTTGCCTTGCACCAGCACCCGGTAGGTGCCGCCGACCTTCGGGAGGAGCTCGGCCTCGGTGCCCATCCACCGGATGTGCTGCGCCGGGTCGGTGAGGAAGGGGAAGATCGTGCTGGGACTGGCGTCGACGACGACCTCCCGGGTCAGTTCAGCCATCGGTGGTTCCTTTCTCTCGTTCGGCCGATTCGGCCAGATGCTGCAGACGCTGCAGACCGGCGGTCCAGTACTCGTCGAGGAACTGGCGAAGGCGGTCCATCTGGGCGTGATTGGCCCGGTAGAGGCGCCGGGTTCCGTCCCTCCGCTCTATGACCAGCTCGGCTTCCCGGAGCACGCCGAGGTGTTGGGAGACGGCCGACCGGGTGACGTCGCCGAACTGGGCGGCAATCTGCGTCGCGGGGAGCTCATCGGCCCACACCAGCTTGAGGATCTCCCGGCGGCGGGGTTCGACGAGGGCCCTGAAGGCGGCATCCATGGCAGCTATATTAGTGATGGCTTACGCAAGTGTCAACTAACACTACACAGGGTTGCCTCGTTCGGCGCCCTGCGTCTCCTTCTGCGTTGGCACGCACGACGCGCAACGCCGACCCAAGCAGCCGTTCTGGAGGCGACCCAAGGAGCCGATGGGCCGACCCGCGGCCGGACGAGACGCCGCCCGTTCATTTCAGTTCGATGATGATCTCGTGGTACCGCTTGTCACCGACGTTTCGGGCGATCTCGGTCCCGCCCGCCTTCACGTACACCGTGACGCCGAGTTGCACGTCGGCATAGATGTCCTCTCGGCCATCGGTGCAGATTCCGGCGATGCGGTCCCCTTCGAGGATGACCAGGATGTAGTCCAGATCGTGGTGATGGTCGGCCGACTCCTCGCCGGGCCGCAGGTCCATCTCCCAGATCTTGACCCGGTCGTTTTCGAGGAGGAGCTTCGTTCCGACGTCACCGGTGACCTTCTGGTCCTTCGCCATGACGTCTTCCCCCTTTTCGGCGAGTTGGTGAGGCCCACGTGGACTTCGCCATTGCTCGACTCTACCGAGAGGGTACGCGGTCGGGCGGAAGGACGCCGCGCACGCCGATAGAGTCGTCGGATCCCCAGTAACACGGAGGTCGAGCATGACGATCATTGATGCCGACGCCCATCTCGACGAACGTCCCGACATGTGGAGGAGTCACTCGCCGGCGTGTGATCGTGAGCTCGCCCTGTGCGTCACCGAGGACGACAAGGGGTATCCCTGGTTGACCTTTGCCGGCCGCCAGCTCTACCTGCTCGACACCTTCGAGGTGGGGAACTGGGCACATCCCGGCGATCTCCGAAACCGTCGGCGCGCCGAACTCGAGATTGACGAGGTGCACCGTCTGGAGAACACCCCCGCGCACCATCACGACCCGGCGGCGCGGCTGGCCAAGATGGACGAATGGGGCATAGACGAGGCCGTGCTCTTCCCCAACCGGGGGTTCAACTGGGAGGCGGTTCTGGCCCATGACATCGACGCGTTGCATGTCAACTGCGCGGCATGGAACCGCTGGGCCGCCGAAGTGGCGCAAGCCGGCGGCGGCCGCCTGCACCCGGTGGGTCACCTGGTGCTCGACGGTGGCCGCAGCGCGTGGCTCCAGGACCAACTGCGGTTCTTGTCGAAGTCAGGTATCCGCCAGGCGATGGTGTGCCCCGGCCTGATCGACGGCCTGCGCCCGTCCCATCCGATGTTCGATCCGGTGTGGCAACTGTTCGTCGAGAATGACGTCGCGCTGACCTGGCACGTCCACTCGCGCATGGGATCGCTGTTCGACCACGCCGACGGGTGGTGCGACAACGACCGCGATACGCACGTGAAGTTGATGATGGTGCTGTTCGGGCCGACGGCGGCTCAGATGACGCTGGCCGACTTCGCGGTGAACGGTGTCTTTCACCGCTACCCCGAGCTGCGGGTCGTCACGGCGGAGCTCACCACCGAGTGGTTCTTGGCACTCGGCCCACGGGTCGACGGTGCGTCCTGGAGCTTCGAGCAGATCACGGGGCGACCGCTCGACCCGTCCCTCGATCGATCCCCGGCGGACTACATGCGAGCGCAGACCACCGTGGTCTGCAGCTTCCCGACCGACGTGACGCCCGGGGTCCTACGGGCCATGGACGCCCTGCCCGGGTCATTTGCGTTCGCGACCGATTTCCCCCATCCCGAGGGTCTCAGCACGCTCGAGGAGTACCGCGCCCGTCTCGACCAGGAGATCCCGGCGGAGCACGCCGAGGGTTTCTTCGGTGGGAACATTGCCGCGATCATCCACTGACGCGCCTTAGGCGTCGACCGCTCCGGCCGCCTGGGCGGCTTCAACGAGCAGGTCGTCGAGGTGCCGGCCGAGCGGCCAGCCCACGTAGACGGCGTAGTGCACCACGAGCTCCTGCAGTTCCTCGAACGTCAGCTCGACGTTCACCAGCGCGGCGCGCAGGTGCTCGCGCGTCTCCTCGTCGACTCCCGCCGCCCCGCAGCAGCAGATGCTCACGATGCGACGATCGCGGCGCGACAGCCAGCGGTCCCGCGTCCAGACCTCCCCGTACAGGTAGTCGAGGTAGGCGCGCCCCCGGAACGCCGTCCGCGCCGGCGGCGACGCGACGCCGTGCACCTCGCGGAACGCGGTTTCTCCACGCTCCCGGCGTAGGCCGTCGTCCACGGGATCCGCCCACGGCTCGAAGTCGACGTCGAGCGGTGCCTCTCCGCGCTGCTCGGCGATCTTGATCATCGACAACGACCCGTGCATGTTGAGCATCGACGCCTTCGGCCAACCGAGCTGGGTCGCGAGGTGCAACACGAACTCGTCGAATTCCTCGATGGTCAGGTCGCCGCTGTTGAGTGCGGCCCACACATGTGACTCAATCGGAAATGCCGAGTCGTCGGCGGCCAGGCACGACAACGTGATCCACCGCCGGTCCCGAGGGGTGAGCACACCGCGGCGCCACATTTCGCCGAACACGAACCCGATCACCCCGGCGTCGACGAACGCGCCGGTCGGGTCCGGGCTCGGCGTCGTCATGATCGCCTCGTACTCCGCCCGCGCGTCGGCCTGGCGATCGTTCCGGTTCGTCCACTGTGCCATCTCCACGTCCTTTCGCTCGTATCGCACGGTCGATTCCAGCACGTTCGTCGGGACCGCCGGGCGGCGAGCGGCGCTAGCATCCGCATCATGCTCGATCTGGTGGAGTTCGGACGGACCGGCCACCGCAGTAGCAGGGTCCTGTTCGGTGCGGCGGCGCTCGGGAGAATGCGCCAAGACCAGGCTGACGCCGTTCTCGACACGCTGCTCGAGTTCGGCGTCAACCACATCGACACCGCCGCCGCCTACGGCGAGTCGGAGCTGCGGATCGCGCCCTGGTTGACCCGGCACCGCGACCGGTTCTTCGTGGCCACCAAGACGGACCATCGGACCGGTCCCGACGCTCGGTCCAGTCTCGAGCGGAGTCTCACCCGCCTCGGCGTCGACCGGGTCGACCTGATTCAGCTGCACAATCTGGTGGAGGAGGAGGAGTGGCGGACGGCGCTCGGACCCAACGGCGCGGTGGAGGCGCTGGTGCGGGCCCGCGACGAGGGACTGGTCCGGTTCATCGGCGTGACCGGTCACGGTCTTCGTATCGCCGGCATGCACCTGCGCAGCATTGAGCGGTTCGACTTCGATTCGGTGCTGCTTCCCTGCAACTTCGTCCTCTGGCAGAACGACGGCTATCGGCGCGACGCTGAGCTGCTGATGGAGCGGTGCGCCGGGCGGCGGATCGCCGTGCAGACCATCAAGGCGGTGGCCCGCCGGCGCTGGGGCGACAACAGCGCCCCCCACCACAGCTGGTACGAACCCGTCACGGAACGGGCGGCCTTGGCCAGGGCCGTCCGCTGGGTGCTGTCACGACCGGGGATCTTCCTCAACTCCTCGAGCGATACCAGCCTCCTCCGATCGATCCTCGAGGTGGCGAGCGGCCCCGACTCCTCCGCCCGGCCGCCCGACGCCGACATGCACGGCGACGTCACCGACCTGTCGATCACCCCGCTCTTCGACGGGGACGCGCTCGAGCGCATCTGATCGCCCTCGGAGCCCGACTCGACGTGGCGGTCGGGTCGACGTCCAAGCGCCTTCTTCAGTCGAAGGTGACCACGACCTTGCCCCTGGTGCCCGGGGTCGAGGCCGCCAGCAGAGCGGTTTGGACGTCGTCGAAGGCGAACCGATCGCTGACGATCGACGAGTACCGGTCCACGTTGGCGGCGATATCCCCGGTGACCTCGAAGATCTCGGTGGGGTACCCCATGGAGGTGACGATGTTGAGCTCGGTCGAGATGAGGGCGCCGAAGTCGATGCTGACCGGCTGCTTGTGCATGGCGACGATCCCGAGCGTGGCGCCCTGCTTGGCGGCGGTCAGGGCCGTCTGAATCACGACGGGCGCCCCGGCGGCGTCGAGATAGATGTCGGTGCCCACCCTGGGTTCCCCCAGCGCATTGCTCGCGGTGCCGTGGAGCTCCCTGAGGCGCCCGGCGACGTCGTCCTCGGCGCAGTTGATGACGGCGTCGGCGCCCACGGCCAGGGCGGTCGCCAGGCGCTCTGGGATCACGTCGGCCACCACGACGCTCCCGGCCCCCTTCAGCTTGTAGGCAATGGCGGCGCCGAGGCCGATGGGCCCCGCCCCGAAGATGACCACCGAGTCGCCCGGCCGCGCACGCGTGCGGTTCACCGCGTGCCGTGAGACGGCCATCGGCTCGTTGATCGCCGCGATGTCGAACGGGACGTGGTTCGGGACGACGGCGAGGTTCCGACCCAGCTCGGCGTTGTCAATCTTGAGGAAGTCCGAGAGGCCGCCGAACGGACCGCCGTTGCCGGTCTGCCCGGCCGCGATCGGATTGACCACCACGTGATCGCCCACGGCGATGCCGTCGACCTGCGCGCCGACCTCGACCACCTCGCCCGCCGGCTCGTGGCCGAGTGGGGTCGCTCCCTGGCGAGGCGGTATGCCCCCGTAGGAGATGTAGAGGGCGTCAGAACCGCAGATTCCGCAGGCTCGCATCCGTATGAGCAGGTCACGCGGTCCGATCGCTGGCACCGGTATGTCCACCACGTCGGTGGTTCCGGGTCCCGTGACGATGACCGACCTCATGGGTACCAACGCTCCTGCATCCCGACCACGTTCTAGCGCAAGATTCGCCCGAACGGGCGGTAGGCGACCAGCGATCACGGGTATACCGAGCCGGCTTCATGAGGTAGCGAGCGACCCCGGTACAGTCGACCAAGTGCTCGCAGTCCATCTCCTCTGGACCGACGACGACGGTGGGGGCTTCTTGCTGTGGGGCGAGGACGGCGACCTGCCGTCGGCCGGTCCGCCCAGGCGCGGCCGGAATCCGGTCGTGCCACTGTCGCGGCCGCATCCGTTTGCCGCCTCCAACTCATGCCTGATCACCGGCGTGATCGACGGGGCCCCTTCCCTCCACGCGGCCTTGACAGGCGGCCGCGACGCGACGCAGGTCGTCTGGCTGCCGGGAAAGGCCCACGCACCCTCTTCGTCACCCGAGCTCATCCGGACCGAAGGCGCAACCCGGAGTGCCGGGCAGGCGCCCAGGCTCTGGCCCTTCGAGGTGCCGGCCCTCCGATTGACCCCTTCGGCCGGGCTGGACGTCGCACTTGCGTTGAGGTCGGTGGGGTCGCCCGCGCTGCATCCCGGTGCCTCGGTGTCGACCTTTTCCGTCCTGGCCACCCTGGCCTTGGAGATCGTGGCGGCGGGACGGGTGCTGCCCAATCTCCGGACCGGCGCAGACGGGTACGCGGCCAGATGGGAACCGCTGATGAACGGGGCGGACGACGAGCGCGTTCGGACCGTGACCCGCTCGCTGCCTCCGGTCTGCCGCGCCCTGACCGCCGACGGGCTTTCCCCGGAGGGGATCGTCCGTCATGCCCTGGGGGCTTTCGTGGATTCGGTGTGCCGAGACGCCCTGGCTGCTTCCCGACGGTCCCTCATCCGGCTGCCCCGCGCTGGGAGCGACCACACGCCTTCGGCGCTGGAGTCGTGGCTGACCGCCCTCGCGTCGCCTTCGCCCCAGGTCGTCGGCGATACGGGGGAGCTGGCCAAGTTGGAGCGCCTCATGGCGGAATGGCGTGCCGATGCGGCGTCACGAGGGGGGTCATGGAGACTGTGCCTCCGTCTGTTGGAACCGGGCCCGGGCGATGATCCTGAAAGTGGCCACCGCGCCCCCGGCGTTCGGTCGGGTCGATCAGCCGAGTCCGCGGCGTGGCGCTTGGAGCTCCTTCTGCAGGCCACCGATGATCTCAGTCTGGTCGTCACTGCCGAAGAGGTCTGGCGGGCCGGCGACCAGCTGCTACGGGCCAGCCGATCGCTCAGCGATCCTCATGAGGTCTTCCTGGCCGAACTCGGTCGGGCGGTGCGTATCTATCCCGAGCTGGGGGAAGCGCTGCGCCAGCCCACGCCGACGGGTCTCGCGCTGGATCTGAACGGTGCCCATCGCTTCCTGGCTGGCGCCGCACCGGCCCTTGAGGTGGCCGGTTTCGGCGTGCTCCTGCCGTCCTGGTGGGGGCGGACTCGGGCCCGTCTGGGCGTACGGCTCAAGACCTCTTCACCTTCCACCTCGCCCAGGGGAGCCGGCTCGGGGGGCCTGCTCGACCAAGACGGCATCTGCGCGTTCGACTGGGAAGCGGCACTGGGCGACCAACAGATCGACCAGACCGAGCTGTTGCGGCTGGCCAAGCTGAAGGCACCACTGGTGAACGTCCGCGGCCAGTGGATGGAGTTCCGACCCGCCGAGGTGGACCGTCTGGTCGGCTTCTTGGCGGCTCAGCCCAGGACCAAGGCCGACCGCACCATGACCGTCTCCGAAGTGCTGCGGGTGGCGGCGGGCGTCGGCCCCGATCTTCCCGGAGTCCCGGTCCTTGGCATCTCGGCCGAGGGACCGCTGGGCGCACTGTTGCGCGGCGAGCTGGAAGGAACGCTCGACGTACGGTCGACCCCCGACGGATTCGTCGGCGAACTGCGTCCCTACCAACAGCGCGGTGTGGCCTGGCTGCAGATGTTGGAGCGTCTCGGGCTCGGGGCCTGCCTGGCCGATGACATGGGCCTGGGCAAGACGGCAACCGTGCTCGCCCTCCTGCAGAACGAGCACCTGACCACCACTCAGGACACAGGACGAGGAGGAGGGCGCAGGGCGGCGCGTGGACCGACCCTGGTGATCTGCCCGACGTCGGTGGCCGGCAACTGGGCCCGTGAGTCGGAGCGCTTCACGCCCGGGCTTTCGGTGATGATGCACCATGGCGCCACTCGATCGAGAGAAGTGGCCTTTGAGAGGTTGGCCGTTGCCGCGGACATCGTGATCACCACCTACGCCCTGGCCACCCGGGACCGAGCCGTCCTGGCCAAGGTGCCCTGGAGGCGCATCGTGCTCGATGAGGCCCAGAACGTGAAGAACCCTGAGGCCAAGCAGACCAAAGCTGTCCGCGCCCTGCGGTCGCCCCACAAGGTCGCGCTCACCGGCACCCCGGTCGAGAACCACCTGGGCGAGCTTTGGTCCATCATGGAGATTCTCAACCCTGCGCTGCTCGGGTCGGCTGCGTCCTTCCGGGAGCGCTTCGTCATCCCGATTGAGCGGTTCCGCGACGAGGAGGCGGCGGAGCAACTGCGGTCGCTCACCCGACCGTTCATCCTGCGACGGCTAAAGACCGATCGGACCATCGTCCCCGACCTCCCGGAGAAGATGGAGATGAACGAGCTGTGCACCCTCACCAAGGAACAGGTAACTCTCTACCAAGCCGTGGTGGACGACATGTTGCGCCGCATTGAGGAGGCCGAGGGCATCACCCGAAAGGGACTGGTCTTGACCGCCATGTTGCGTCTGAAGCAGGTGTGCAATCACCCCGCCCATTTTCTAAGCGACGGCTCCGCTCTTGCCGGTCGCTCTGGCAAACTCGAGCGAGCCGTCGAGATCCTCGACGAGGTGCTCGACTCCGGCGAGCGCGCGCTGGTATTCACCCAGTTCTCCGAGATGGGTTCCCTCCTGGTCGACCATCTGTCGGCACGATTCGGCTGCCGGATCGCCTATCTCCACGGCGGGGTGCCCCGTCGACAGCGTGACACGATGGTCACAGAGTTCCAGGATCCGGAGATCGACGTCCCGATCATGGTTCTCTCCCTCAAGGCCGGCGGAACGGGCCTCAACCTGACCGCCGCCAACCATGTGATCCATTTCGATCGTTGGTGGAATCCGGCCGTGGAAAACCAGGCGACCGACCGGGCGTTCCGTATCGGGCAACGCAAGGATGTCCTGGTGCGCAAGCTCGTCTGTGCCGGCACGCTCGAAGACCGGATCGACCAGCTGATCGCTTCTAAGCGCGACCTAGCCGAGCGAGTAGTGGGCGCGGGCGAGAGTTGGCTCACCGAGCTCTCTACGGACGACCTGGCCGGCGTGTTGCGCCTCTCGGCCGAAGCGGCGGTTGGCTCATGAGCCCGTCCCGCAAGAGCCAAGGGCCTCCCCGGAAGCCCAATCGCAACCACGCCTCGGCTGCGGCGGTTGGCGACCTCCAGGCGCTGGTCGATCAGGTCCAGGCACTGCGGCGGCGCCACAAGGCCCAGCCGTCCGCCCAGAGCGCGGCGGAGCTATCCCACCTCCGACAGCGCCTGCTGGAGGCCCTCGACCTCGACGAGGACGGCACCGCACCCGATGAGGACGGCACCGAGAGCGACGACGAGTTTCTGGCTGAGGTTGGTCACGAGCTGGACTACAACGACGAAGGCCAGGAGGAGGTGTGGGAGGAGGACGAGTCGGGTGAGTTCCGCGTCCGGCGAGAGTGGTCCCGCTTTGCGCCGGCCAAGCGGATCCCGGTCGCTGAAGGTCTCGAGCTGCGCAGCCGCCGTGGGGCAGTGGGTGAGAGCTGGTGGTCCAGACGGTTCCTCTCGGCGGTCGAGGCGATACTGACGCACGGCCGTCTGACCCGGGGCCGAACCTATGCCCGCCAGGGACAAGTGATCGACCTGGGAATCGGGTCTGGCCTGGCTGTGGCTCAGGTGCAGGGCACGCGGCGCACACCGTACGGGGTCCAGATCTCCATGCCGGCGTTGAGCGATGAACGATGGGCGGCCATCGTCGAGACGCTTGCTCGACAAGCCGGGCACGCCGCCCGCTTGCTGGCCGGGGAGTTGCCGCACGAGATTGAGGGCGTGTTCGCCGAGGCGGGGGCGGCGTTGTTCCCCGAGCGCGGCTCGCACCTGATCACCAGCTGCACGTGTCCGGACTGGGCCACTCCCTGCAAGCACGCAGCCGCCGTGTGCTACCTCATGGCCGAGGCGTTCGACGACGACCCCTTCCTGCTCCTGGCGTTCCGGGGGCGTGAACGCGAGGCGCTGCTCGCCGAGCTGCGCGCCCGCCGGGGGGACGCGTTGACGGCAGCGGTCGCGAGGGCCCGTCCCCCTCCGACCCGGTGTTGGCGTCCCGGCCCCTGTCTGAGGACGCCTCCGCCTTCTGGCACGGCGGCCCTGACCTGGCCGACGTGCACTGTCTGCCCCGAACGACCGAGGTGCCCGGGGCGGTGTTGCGTCTGCTCCCTCGGGGGGTGCTCGTGGTACGTGGTCGAGAGGTGGCCGACCTCCTGGAGGCGGCGTACGCCCGGTTGGCCGCCGAAGGCGAGGCACGCGCCTTTGCCGGCGCGCCGTCGTCCAAATGAGCCGACAGAACCTCGGTGAGTCCGAGTGGGCCCTGCAGGTACGTGAGAGTGGTGCGACCTGACCGAACCGGCTCGGACGTCTGATTCAGGCGCACGTAGCGGGGCAAACGGGGAGCAGTCGGCTTATATCGTCATTGGTGAGAACCGACTGCGCCTCAACGAAAGCACCCAAGGAGCTCACGATGGCCGACCCCCGCCTCGTACCCCGATCCACGATCTTCGTCCTGTTCGGAGGCACCGGAGACTTGGCTCATCGCCTCGTCCTTCCGGCCTTCTACCGTCTCGCCATCGCCGGGCTCCTCCCCCAAGACTGGCGTTTGGTGGCGAACGGACGCGGTGACCTTTCCGATGAGGACTTCCGAGAAGGTGTGCGCAAGAGCTTGGAGGAGTTCGGACCGAAGCCCTCGGAAGGGCCGTGGGACGAGGTGCGCTCCCGGCTGCGATTCGCCGGTGGTGGGTTCGAGACTGCCGATCCCGGGCACCTTCTCGAAGTCTTGAAGGAAGCAAGACGGGAACTGGGCGGTCGACCACAGCTGATCCACTACATGGCGGTTCCGCCTGCCGCATTCGGTCCGCTGACCGAGGCGATCGGTGCCCATGGTCTGGCCGACGGGTCGCGGCGCGGTCTACGAGAAGCCCTTCGGTACTTCCATGGATACGTTCATCGACCTCGATCGCATAGTTCACGAGACCTTCGAAGAGACACAGGTCTATCGAATCGATCACTTCCTGGGCAAGGAAGCGACGCAAGACATTCATGTCCTGCGATTCGCCAACCGCCTGTTCGCCGGTGCCTGGGACAGCTCGAACATCGAGAGCGTGCAGATCGATGTGCCCGAAACCCTCGATGTGGCCATGAGGGCGGCCTTCTACGAATCCACCGGAGCCATTCTGGACATGCTGGTGACCCACCTCTTCCAGCTTGCCGGCGAGGTAGCGATGGAGCCGCCGCACTGCCTCGAGCCCGAGTGCCTGGCCGAAGCACGAGAGCGGGTCATCGGTTGTTTCAGACCCCTCACCCGTTCCGACGTCGTGGTTGGGCAGTACGAGGGGTACACCGACATTGAAGGCGTCCCGGACGATTCCCGCACCGAGACCTACGTGGCCGCCCGGATGTGGGTGGACAACGATCGCTGGAGGGGAGTGCCCTTTTTGCTACGCACCGGCAAGTGCCTGGCCGAAAGCCATCAGCGAGTCAGTGTGCTGTTCAAAGATGCCGTTGTTATCCTCCCCGGGCAGCCAGCAGGAGGAAATGTGCTCGGCTTCGAGCTCTCCGGTGATGGGGAGATCGAGCTGACCCTCGTCGTGAAGGAGCCGGGCGTCGAGATGACCCTTGGGGAGACGGCGATCCCCCTACCGCTGGGCAATGGCTTTCCAAGCCCTGCACTGCCGGCGTACTCGCGCCTTCTGCACGATGTCCTGATGGGGGACCGCTCGCTGTTCACCAGGCCGGACGGGCTGGAGCACGTGTGGGATGTGGCCGACGGCATTCTACGGGACAAGCCCGAACCGATCCTCTATGCCAAAGGTTCGTGGGGCCCTCCCGCGGCAGCGGCGCTGGCAGCACCCAATGCCTGGCATCTGGGCGAGTGAGATCTACCTGAAGGCCGGCCGACGCCTTCCTCGGCGCGACGGCGACCCGGCTCGGAGCACCGCCAGTCCCGACGACGATTAGCGTGGCCCTGTGGATGTGGGCCGGGTGGGCGTGTGGTGGAGCGGCACGTGGCAGGTGGAGGACGACCCCACGCGTAGTGCGGCCGCCGAGCTCGAGTCGCTCGGGTACGGGGCGCTGTGGGTGTCCGGTGGCTTTGACCCCGGGCTTTCACCCATCTTCGGCCAGCTCCTGGCCTCGACGACACGGGTGGCGGTGGCGAGCGGAATCGTGAGCATCTGGACCGGAGCACCCGCAGACGTCGGGCCGGCGGTGGCCGATCTCGACGCCCGGTTCCCGGGGCGCTTCCTGCTGGGCATCGGGGCCAGCCACGCCCCCCTGGTGAGTGACTACGCCCGCCCCTACTCGCACATGGTCGCCTACCTCGATGCGCTCGATGCGCTCGAAACCCCGGTCCCGGTGGATCGGCGCGCCCTGGCCGCCCTGGGTCACCGGATGCTCGAGTTGGCGGCGCAGCGCGCCGCCGGTGCGCATCCCTACTTCGTGCCCGTGGAGCACACGGCCCGGGCCCGATCCATCCTTGGCCCGGCACCGCTCCTGGCGCCCGAGGTGGCGGTCGTGCTCGAGACCGACCCGGTGGTCGCCCGTGCGCTGGCCCGCGAGTACGCCAGCGTGTACCTCGGGCTCCCCAACTACACGCAGAATCTGCGCACCTTCGGTTTCGGCGACGGGGACATCGACGGAGGTGGCAGCGACCGCCTCATCGATGCGGTCATTCCCTGGGGCGACGCGACGGCGATCGCCGCTCGCATCCGCGAGCACCACGACGCCGGGGCGGACCACGTGTGCCTCCAGGCAATCTCTTCCACAGGTCGCAACGGCTTCCCGCTGGCCGAGTACCGCGAACTTGCCGGCGCCCTGTTCGGTTCGTGACCGAGCAGGCATCCCCGTTCCCCGGGACACGCTCGGACGAGGTGCCCGAGATTCTGGGTACGGGACGGCCCAACGTGGTCACGATCTACCAGTCGCTGTCGGGGCGCCACACGGGCGGCCTCGACGAGGAGTACCTCCGCTGGCACGCCCTCGACCACGAGCCCGAGCAGCATCGGCTGACGACGGTGTGGGCCTCGCGGCGGTACGTGTCGACGCCGGCGTGCCGAGCGGCGCGCGCCATGAGCGATGAGCGTTACGACGCCATCGACTACGTCATGTCCTACCTGTTCGCGGCTCCGGTCGACTTCGACGGGTGGGTGGCGTTGCAACACGCGCTGCGCGATGCCGGCCGAGACGTGGCCCGGGTGCCCATCTTCGAGCGCGGGCTCTATCGGGTGGAGGGGAAGGTGGCCGCGCCTTGGACCACCGCCGGAGCAGACGTGCTGCCTCGGCGACCGGCAACAGGCGTGTACCTGCTCATCGAGCGCGGACCGGCGTCCGCCGCCGCACTCGCCGAGGTGCCTGGGGTAGCCGGCGTGTGGTGGGGTGTCGGAGAGCAGTCCCATCCGCTCTTCGCGACGACGGACAACGCCGGACTGCAGACGACCTACTGCTACCTCGACGGCGACCCCGTCGAGGTGGCAACTCGGATCCGACCGGCCCTCGACGACCGCTGGGAGTCCTCAGATGCGGTGCCTCTGTTGGCGGCGCCGTTCTACACGGTCGTCCCGTTCGATTGGGGACGACACCTCCCGTAGCGATCTCGGGCTCTCAGGCCGGCGTCGTGCCGAGCGTCCCGGTGGCGTCGAGAAGGTGGTGATGCGCCTCGTGGACAGCGTTGCAGGCCAAGCCGGCGAGGCTGAACGTGTACACGCCGTAGACGCCGCGGTCGTTGGTGACGGTCCGCGACCACGACGAGGGGTCCATCGCGGCCACCAGCGTCGCCAGCCGTTCGGCGCAGCGCTCCATGTCGTCGCCCAGTTCGCCGGCGTCGAGGCGGTTGTAACTCTCGAAGACCTCTTCCGTCGGGAAGAACAGCGGCACCGTCGGATTCGTCTGCTCGAGCCCGAGCACCATCCGGTCGCCGTACACCTTGAGCATGTCGCGCGTGTGGGCGCCGTACTGCAGGGGCGAGAACACGAACACCTCCCCCTCGGGATTCGTGCGGAGGAAGGCGTCATCGGCCTGCTCGAGGAACTCCCGCCACCTGGCCGCCCGCTCCACCGCGAGGGGACCCAGGTCGCCCGGGGGCCGGCTCGACGGGTTGTCGCCGCACTGGGGGCACCCCTCCTGCTGGATCCGCGTCCACTGCCACCCTTCGCCTGCCGCGGCCCGGGCGGTCGCCATGGTGTCGTTGGGATCGTGCACCCTGACGTCGCGTGCCATGGCCACACCCTAAGCCCGCGGCCGATGATCGACAAGCCACCTAGCGCGCCTGGGCGCCGGTGGGCAAGACTGCTCGGCGCGCCCAGAGGGGGTGGACCCAGAGGGGGTGGACCCAGAGGAGTGATGATGGCCGGTTGGCACGAGGTGTACGACAAGTTCGAGTTTGCCAGCCCCGAATGGATCGACATGCTCCGGGGTCTGATCGTGGACGGTCTCGCCGGGTGCGATCTCTCCGGGGTGGACTTCGTGCTCTGCGAGGAGTACACCAACCCGCCGAAACACCTTCAGCGGGTCGGGTCGGACTCCATCGGATTTCATACACGCGTCTCCGACGGCCAGATTCAGGTGATCAACCAAGTAGTGGACGGGGCAGAAACGACAAAGAAGCTCATCTGCGACTACGAATGGGCGAAGAGGTATGCCATGCGCTTCCCCGACCCGAAGCTCCGCGATCAACTGATGGCCGAAGGCCTGATGCGTGTCGAGGGCGAGGGTGACATGTCGAAGCTCCCCGCGTTCTGGCTCGAGCTCGACACCACCAGCCTGATCAGGCCGCGCACCGCCTGGTAGTGGTCGGACGGACGCGATCCACCCAAGGCAGGCGAGAGCGCCGGGGCGTAGAGCCTACTGAGCTTCGACGAGCGGCATCTTGTGAGGGCCTTGAGGATCCGATTCCCGGGTTGGACACCATCACCCTGCGCACCGTGCGACCACCGAGCCGCTCGCCCAAGCCGGGCGGGCGGCTACCACCCGTCGGATCGGGGTCCGGCGGCGCCACCGCTTCATCCGTGGAACTCACGTTCACGTCAAAGAACAGTGACCTTGCTTTCGAGTGGGTGGGTGCCGGCTCCATGTCTCTCCCTTGAACGTCCTGCCTGGTCAACAAACCGCTCATGCGTCGAGGGCGGTCCCGCTCGTATCTCGGCCGGAGCGCAGGACCACACCGGGTAGGTTCCCGGTCGGCTGTCCGGCCACCATGGTCTCCCGCCCGTTGACCAACACCCGCATGATGCCCGCTGGGTCTGCCAGAAGACGCTTGCTCTGCCCGGGAAGATCGAACGAGATGTAGGGCGGTGAGGCGCCTACGACTGCAGGGTCGATCACCACGAGGTCGGCTTGGTAGCCGACCTCGACCCGCCCCCGACCGCGGAGGCCAAAGAGCCGAGCCGGGATGTCGGTCATCAGCTGCACCGCTCGCTCCATCGGCACCAGGCGACGCCCGCGCAGGCAGTCGGCCAGGAACCGAGTCGGGTAGGGGGACCCGAGCATGCGGTCGAGGTGGGCACCGGCGTCCGATCCGCCGAGTAGAACGTCGGGGTTGGCCCACAGTTCGCACCGAAGCAGCCAGTCGGCATCGGCGTCTCCGGCCGGAACGGGCCAAAGAACGGTTTGCAGCTCGTCCGCCGCCACGATGTCCACGATGGTGGTGAACGGATCCTCACCCCGCTCGGACGCGATGTCGCCCACCATGCGGTTGCGGTAGGGCTCATTGATTTCCGAGAAGACGTCGCCGATCATGTAGCGGGAGAATTCGGCCAAGCGTCCCAGCGGTGAACTGCGCGCGCTCTCGGTCATGTTGGCGCGGACCGAAGGATCGCGCAGGCGGCGGATCTTCTCCGGTACGTCGACCGCCAGGATCTC
This sequence comes from uncultured Acidimicrobiaceae bacterium, assembly GCA_963779735.1. Classification (GTDB taxonomy): domain Bacteria; phylum Actinomycetota; class Acidimicrobiia; order Acidimicrobiales; family RAAP-2; genus Bog-473. Next base: position 18,249 of record CAVZZJ010000001.1, on the reverse strand, counting down.
CCGCCAACCCGGTATGAGCCACATGGCGCAGTAGGTGAGAAAGCTCATGTTGGTGTCGGAGAATACCGGCATCGTGAGCGCGACCACATGGCCGCCGAGCTCTCGTGCGCGTCTCGAAGGACCCAGTTGATGTTCGGCCTTGTCCGGTTCGCCGGACGAGACGCTGAGGACGTTCCAGTTGAGGGGACGTTCGGCCACCTTGCTCATCTGGGCCAGCAGCTCCACCTCGTCGTCGGTGAACCTACCGACGCATCCGTCGGTGATCACCTCCAGCGACGTCCCGTCGTGTCGTCTCACAACCCCGCACAGGGCGATGACCTCGTCCTCCGACGCCCAACGACTCGGGACGGGCTGTCCCTCCCCGTCGATGTGGGTATGAGAACGGGACGTCGAGAGCCCCAGGCCGCCCGCGGCGAGCGACCGGTCCAACAGCTCGAGAGTCTCGCCCAGTTCGGAGGGGGTTGATTCCCGAGCGAAGTCTTCGCCGAGAACGTAGCGCCGGAGCGCAGAGTGGCCGACCAGGAAACCTGCGTTGACGGCGACCGAGCCCTCAAGGGCATCGAGATATTCGCCGAATGCCTCCCAACTCCAGGGCACTCCCTCTTCCAAGGCCACGAGGGGCATCCCTTCGACCTGGGCCATCATCCGCCGGGTGTACGCGGCATCGCGGTCTTTCAGTGGGGCCAATGTGAAGCCGCAGTTGCCGCCGATGACGGTCGTGACGCCGTGCCAGCTGGACGGCGTGGCCAGCGGATCCCAGAACAGCTGCGCGTCATAGTGCGTGTGCGGATCGACGAAGCCGGGGGTGACGACCAGACCGTCGGCGTCGAGGGTCTGCCGGGCCGGGCCGTCGAGGTCACCGACAGCGACGATTCGCCCCGCCTCTATCCCCACATCGGCGCGAAACCCTGGAGAACCGGTGCCGTCCACCACCAGGGCGCCGGTGATTGCATAGTCCATCATTGGTCTCTCCCCACCTTCCCCGACCTACCCATGCGACGGCTCCTTGGCGGATGATGGCAGCGAGCACTTCCAGTTGAACACCTGCTCGGCGGTTCGGAAGGCGATCATCTCCGCTTCGTCGTCGGGGAGCGGTGCGAAGAGCTCGTCGACGATCTGTTGGGTGTTAGGCCAGACACAGCTCGAGTGCGGATAGTCGCACTCCCACAGAATTCGATCGATCCCGATCTCGTGACGTACCCGCAGCCCGTATGGCTCCTCAATGAGGCAGAACCACATGTTCTTGCGACATACCTCAGACGGCAGGACATCGTCCGTCCCCGTCCAGGCCTGGTGGCGCTTGTACATCCGGTCCGCCCGTTCGAGCGCCGAGGGAACCCAGTTGATCCCGCCCTCGGAGTAGACGATCTTGATGTCCGGGAACTTGCGGGGCACCGGCCCGTACATCATGCCCAGGGCATGGGTGATCGTCGGCACGAACCCGAGGGCAACCATGAGGCTCGGGTTTGCCTCCGGCGGCATGTACGGGCGCCACCCGCTTGAGCCGATGTGCATGCACACGGGAATCCCGGCTTCTTGGCAGAGAGACCAGACGGGGTCCCAGTAGTCGGTGTAGTACGACGGCAAGCCGAGGATGCTCGTCTCCTCCGGGATAGAGATCGCCCGCAGTCCGCGTGCGAGGTTCCGCTCAATCTCTTTGACTGCGAGGGCGGGGTCCCAGAGCTGGACGATGGCCATGGGAACGAACAGCTCGGGAGCCTCGGCACACCACTCCTCTACCATGAAGTCGTTCCAGCCCGTCACGCAGGCATCGGCGAGCTCCTTGTCCTTGAGGGTCGGGAACAGCGCCCCACCGAAGCGAGGAAGGGTGGGAAAGTTGACGCTGGCGACGATGCCCTCCTGGCGCATATCGCGGACCCGCTCCTTTGGGTCGTAGCAGCCCGGAATCATGTCGCTAAAGCGAACCGGGTCGTGCGTCCACTCCTCCTGGGGCTTGCCGGCGACCGCGTTGAGCCCCACGGTCGGCATCTTGACGCCCTCCACCAGCCAGTACTCTGAGCCGCCGTCGTCGACGATTCGAGGGGCCTCGTCGAGAAACCGGCGCGGCACCCTCTTGGACCAGACGTCGGGCGGTTCTACGATGTGATCGTCGACGCTGAACAACTTCCTCATCGAAACACGCTCCCTTCTTCGGGCAGGTTCATTGGTGCAGTGGTGGGCGCCATGGGCCGGCCAGGTGACCACCGTCGATCACGAACTGCGCCCCGGTGATATAGCCGGCCTCGTCACTCGCCAGGAAGAGCGCCAGTGCCGCCACCTCCTCCGGTCGCCCCATGCGGGGGATCGGCTGCATCGCCACGAGTTGCTCCATCCTCGGCCGGGCCGCTGGTAACACCATCGGGGTGTCGATGACCCCGGGATGGATGGAGTTGACCCTGATCCCGCTTGGTCCGAGATCGATCGCCGCCGAGCGAGTCATCCCGGTCACCGCGAACTTCGTGGCCGCGTAGCTGGTCATCCCGTGAACTCCCACGAGACCGTCGATAGAGGAGACATTTACAATAGAGCCGCTGCCCTGGCTCCTCATCGTCTCGGCGACGGCGCGCATCCCGTAGTAGACACCGTTCAGATTGACGTCGATCAGCCGGCGGTGGTGCTCGAGCGGTAGGTCGTCGAGCATGGCCGCGAAGCCAATGCCGGCGTTGTTGATCAAGACGTCGAGCCGTCCCCAACGAGCGGTGGCGGCATCGACTGCCGGAGCCCAGGCCGCCGGATCGGAGACGTCGAGGTGCTCGAAGATCGCCTCCTCGCCGAGCTCCTCGGCCAGAGCCCGGCCGGGCTCGTCGGACACGTCTGCGATCACCACACGTGCACCTTCGGCAACGAACCGTCGAGCCTCGGCTTCACCCTGGCCTCGGGCAGCTCCGGTCACGAGCGCCACCTTCTGTGTGAGTCGACCGCCCAAGGGGACCTCACCTTTAGCAATAGCGAAAATCTCTTAGTCTTTGCTACAGTCGTTGTATATCAGCACGCCGCTGGCCCGGCAACTCCGAGGTGCACCCACGGCGCATCATTGCGTATTGACCCAGACGGACTTGGTCTTGAGAAAGCCCTCGAGCGACTCCGCGCCGCCCTCCTTACCGCGCCCCGAGGTCGGCCAGCATCGTCGGCCCGTAGGGCGCCGCGTACTGCACGGCAAGTTCCATGACCGTCACGCCGGCCAACGGTGCCCCTCGTCCCGCCGCCGCCCCTCGTCCCGCCGCCGCTCCGCCTCCCGCCGCTCCGCCTCCCGCCGCTCCGGCGCCCACGGAGCGGGGGGCCCACCCCGGGTCGAGCCCATCGCCGAGCGTCGGCGCCGGGCCCCGCACCGCTCCCGGCGTGGCCGTCATGGCGAACTGCGGGCCCGGCTGGCGCACCGCCCCGTGCTCGGGGTCGACGAGCTCGAGAATCGCGCCGTCATGGACGAGTTGCGGATGGTCGAGCGCCTCGGGGCCGTCGCGGTACAGCTCGGCGAACACATCGCGATCGGTCTCGAAGACAACCTGCCACTCGGCCAGGGTCCGACCGCGGACCCCGTCGAGCATCCGGTGCAGCAACTCCTCGCGCTGGGCCGCGTCCTCCAGGATCGGGATGTCCTTCCACGTGGGGTCGGTGAGCATCCAGTCCAGGTCCAGCGCTCGCAAGAACGACCCGAAGAGATGTGGCCGATTCTGGGCGAACTGCAGCCAACGCCCGTCCTTGGTCTGCCCCACCAACAGCCGGTACACGAAGTGGTGTGACGTGGCCGGCGCGGGAACGAACGCGTCGGGCCACCGCGTGCTGACCAGGTATGTGTACCAGGAGGACGACGCGCCTTCGTGAATTGTCACGGCTTGGGCCAGGTTCGTCTCGACCCACTGACCGCTGCCGCTGTGGCCGCGTTCGTACAGCGCCGAGAGGATCCCCTGGAGCGCGCCATGCGTCGCCGCGAACGTGCACCACGGAACGGTCACGAAAGGAGGCCGCCCACCAGGGTTCATGCCACTGAACGATTCGCAGACGCCCAGGACCGAGGCCACCACGACCTCGTAGCCCTTGAGGTTCGCCCACCGACCCTGCCGGCCGAACCCCGTGATCGACGTGTAGACGAGCCCCGGGTTGGCATCGACCAGTGCCTCATAGCCCAGCCCCCACCGGTCGGCGACGCCGGGGCGGAACGTCTCGATCAGCACATCGGCGCCGTAATCAGCCAAGGTCTGGCTCACCTGCGCGCCCACCCGGTCGGGTGAGAGGTCGACGACGCGCACGCCGCCGAGCGGCCCACTCGCTGGTTCTGGCGCTGCCACCCCGACGGGCCCCCTCCTCTGCTCTGAGCCCCACCGTATCGACGCCCGGCGATATTTGCAAGCACAATCTCAAACGAGCGGCCGCGGCGACTTGCCCGCGCTTTGGAGGGGCAATAATGGCCAAACATGACAACGACCTACGTCGAGGACCAGGACCGCGGAGTGCGGCTCGAGGTGCTCGTGGAGGGCGATGGCGAGCCGGTCGTGCTCTTACCCTCCGCCATGCGCGGCGCAGCCGACTTCGTGACCGTCCAACGATCGTTGGCGGACGCTGGCTACCGCTCGTTCGCAGTGAATCCCCGCGGCGCCGGCGGGAGCACACGACCGCCCCCCGACATCTCCCTTCGCGACCTGGCCGACGACGTAGCCCTGGTCGTCGAACGACTCGTCGGCGGACGTGCCCACCTCGTCGGTCATGCCCTCGGAAACGTCGTCGTGCGAGCGACAGCCAGTTACCGACCGCAAGTCACCGCAACGGTCAGTGTGATGCCCTGCGGCGGCCACAACCTCGCGGCACATCCGGTCGACGTCGAGGTGCTCGTCGCCTTCCCGCGCTGCCATGATGAGTCCCTCTCCAAGGACGAGCGGCTCCAGGCGCTGCGCATAGCGTTCTTCGCACGGGGAAACGACCCCAGTTCGTGGCTCGGGGGCTGGTGGCCGACCTCGTCGTTCGGCGCTTTGACGGCCCAACGGCCGGACGAGTGGTGGCGTGCCGGAACCGCTCCGATACTGATCCTTCAACCACTCGAGGACGCCATGGCGCCCATCGAAGCCGGACGTGAGACCGCCATCGCTCTGGGCGATCGGGCCACCTACGTTGAGATCCAGAACTGCGGCCACGCCATACTGCCGGAGCAGCCCGACGTCGTCGCCGCGCATCTCATCGCGTTCCTCCGGGCCCACCCGCTCGATCGGCCCTGACCGGGAAAGCGCACGCCTCGAGCCCGGGCCGGTCGCATGCGGTCGTCCTAGACCACGAGCCTGATGCGACTGGCGCGCTGCAACGGCAGGTGGTCGTCGGCCTCGACCACCCCTCTTTCGTGCAGGTACAGCAGATGCGCATAGGCAGAGGCCGCGGCAGCCAGCCACAGCTGCTTCCGCACGCTCGCGTAAAGGCGTGGCACGATCTCGGCGATGGTGGTGGGGCCCTTTGCGAGGATCTCCAGGATCTGTTCCGTTCGCTCGTGTCGGTGCGCGACCAGGGCTCGAACGAACCCGTGGGGATCGGTGATCGTCGGGCCGTGACCTGGTAGGTATCGCTGGTCCTGTGGTCTACCGAGCAGCTTGTCGAGACTCGCCAGATATTCGGCCAGACTGCCGTCCGGTGGCGAAATGACCGAGGTGGCCCATCCCATGACGTGATCGCCTGTGCAGAGCATGCCGTCTTCACGCACGAGGTAGCAGAGGTGGTTGGTGGCGTGCCCCGGAGTGTGGACGACTTCGAGGCTCCAGCCGTCCGCTTCCACCACCGCGCCATCGCTCAACACGACATCGGTTCGAAAGTCGCGTTCACCGCCCCGCGGCGGCGGAGCGTGCGACGGGTCGGGGTCCACCTCAGGATCTCCAAAGACGACGCGACTGTGGTCGTGATCGTCCAACCGCAATTGTGGCCCGAAGCCGTAAATCGGTGCTCCGGTCCGGGCCTTGAGCGCCCGGGCCGCCGGTGAGTGATCGGTGTGGGTATGGGTCACCACCAAGTGGGTGATCCGCTCTGCGGGCCCGAGCGCGCCCAGCAGAGCCTCTATGTGGGCGGGATCGTCGGGACCCGGGTCCACCAGAGCCACGTCGCCGTGGCCGATGATGTAGGAACACGTGCCGTGATAGGTGTAGGGACCCGCGTTGTTCGCCACGACCCGGCGGACGAGCGGACTCACCGCCTTTGCCCAGCCGAGGCGAACGTCAAACTCTTCGACAAAGGGGATGTTGGTCAGGTGTCGTCGCCTCCCGGTTGATTCACGCCCTCTTCGGGCGCGGGTGGAACGTGGGGGAAAAGCTCCACAATCATGGCTCCTTGCTTGGCGGGACGACAGCGGGGGAGAAATCATCTCGTCGTGGACGCCCCTTTGTCCTTGCGGGCCATCGGATCGACCACCGAACTGACCTCACCACATGGTACCAGTCCAGCGCCTTTTTGCAATCGCCCTTTCAAATAGTGACCTGATCGCGACGCCAATCGATCGCCTCTGACCGACTCACGCTGTGAGTGGGCCAGCGAAAACCTGGTCTAAGGGCAGGTGACTCCGCAGTCGACCGGCAGGGTTATGCCGGTGACGGCACGGGCCTCGTCGGACACGAGCCACACGATGGCGTCGCTGACGTCCTTGGGCTCGAGCAGCGTGATGGGTAGGAGTCGAGGAGAGACTTCCATGACGTCAGCATGATCGGCGTCGTACTTCTGAAACTCCTCGTTGACGATCATGGGAGTGGCCACTCCCATGGGGTGAACGGTGTTGACCCGGATCCTGTGTGGACCGAGGAGCTTGGCGTAACCCCTCATGAGACCCACCACGCCGTGCTTCGAGGCGCAGTAGGCGGCAATTCCGCCGCTACCGTCGTGCATGCCGCTCAGACCGGCAGTCGAGCTCGTGATGACGATGGAGCCTCCCTGTCCCTGATCGATCATGGGCTGCTGCACCACGCGAATCGTGTTGTAGACGCCGGTGAGCATGACGCCAACGGCGTCGGCCCACCGAATCGCCGACTCGTCCAGAGTCTCCCCCCGCCTGAGATATGAAGAACCCCTGCATTGGCGAGAACGATGTCGAGGCGCCCGAACTCCGCCAAGGTTTCCTTCACCGCCCGCTCCATGGCATGGATGTCTCGCACGTCAGCTACGACGGGTAGGCAGCGGCCTCCTACCTCTTCGACCAACCTGACCGTTTCGACGAGATCCTCCGGACTGGCCATCGGGTAGGGTACCGAGTCGATTTGGTCCGCGATATCCAATGCGACGATGTCAGCACCCTCGCGCCCCAGTGCGACCGCGTGCGACCGACCCTGTCCCCGCGCCGCTCCCGTGATGAAGGCCACCTTGCCTCGCACACGACCCGTGTCTCGCATCATGCCGTCCTTTCCTTGACGAGCCGCCCGAACGAGCGCTCCCCTATATCGGCTGGGTGCCGACACGAGTCACTCCCACGCTCTCGGTAATAAGAAAAGTGCTTTCCAAAAAGCTAGGACAGAACGACGGCCTTGTCCAACAGGTCCTGAATGGTCCGCCGATGAGTATCCTCCTCTCCATGATCCGGCGCGGCGGGTTCCCCTACGTCGTCGGCAACCATGAGATGGTCCTCCTCGGTCCTGATGGGGAACGAGCCAGATCGGCCCCCGGAGTGGCCCCAGGTGACCTCCAATTCGTTGCCGAGCGCCCCACCCGGATCCATCGTCGCATGGGCGCAAGGTCCATCACCATGGTCCATGCCAGCCCGTGGCCCCCTTACGACCGCCACCTTGGTGAGCACGACCCCGAATGGAACCGTTGCGAGGAGCTCGGCACGGACATACTGATCACCGGCCATACGCACGTTCCGATGGTGAAGAGAGTGGGCCGGATGCTCATCAACAATCCGGGTTCGCTCGGAGAATTACGCGATCGAGGGACGGGTCCCGTCGTCTCGTACGCGGTGGTCGATCTCTCCTCCGACGAGGTCGAGATCGTACGGATCCCCGAGGCGCGCGCATCCCAGCCTGTCATGAAAGACCTCGAGTGTGGACCTCGAAACTCGTACGATGGCGCACAAGAGGAGTAGCTCGCCCAAGGCGATTGAAGCGGCACCAGTAGTCGGCCGACCCCGCAAGTTCGACGACCGCACGGAACGTCGGCGCCTGATTGAGGCAGCCATCCGGGTGATGGAACGCAATGACTACTCCGAGATGTCGGTCGGCGACGTCTTGGCGGAGGCCGGGCTCTCCACCCGTGCCTTCTATCGGCACTACGACTCGAAAGAAGCCTTGCTCGAGACCTTCCTCTTGGATGAGGCGGAGTCGGTCGGCCAAGCCCTCGGACGCGTGGTGGCCGCTGCAGATGATCCTGTCTCTGCGGTTGAGGCCTGGCTCGAACGCTTCCTTGACGTGTTCTACGAGCCACGGCGTGCGAGACGAGCCGCCATGTTGGCGGCGGCGGCGGCCCGCGCGTCGGGTCCGAGCGCCGAGATGATGGCCCGGATGCGTGAGATCGCTTGCCGGCCACTCGTCGAGGCGCTTCGCGAGGGACATGACGCAGGCGTCCTGCGCTCGCCCAGACCCGAGGCCGACGCCTACAGCATCCACAGTCTCGTGATCGCCAGCATGGACGCGGCCGATAACGGCGGGGTTGATCGGGCCGGAACCAAAGCGCACGTCATGCGCTACGCCTGGCCGGCACTCCACCTCAAGCACTGATCGAACGAGCGCTCGCCGCGTGAGACGATTTCCGCCACATGACCATATGGTTGCGCGAGCGATACCTATGACGCAGAGGAAACTCCAGAGGCGTGGTTAGCCAGGTGGACTCAGAGCCCCTAGGTTCGGGGTGTGCTGTACATCCATAGGTCTGAGCGGGCCGACGCGTTGGTCGACGGGCTGGGTGAGCTATTGCGAGAACCCCTCACTGATGTGATGCAAGCCGAGATCGTCGCCGTCCCCTCGCGGGGCGTCGAGCGGTGGCTGGCCCAACGGGTATCCCGGCGGTTGGGGACCAGGCCGGGGGGAACCGACGGCGTCTGCGCGAATGTCAGCTTCCCCTTCCCCGGGACCTTGATTGGCGACGCACTGTCATCGGCCTCGGGTATCGATCCCGCAACCGACCCTTGGCGCCCGGAACGGGCGGTTTGGCCCCTGCTCGAAGTGGTGGACGCCCACCTCGAAGAGCCCTGGCTGGCCGCCCTGGCGGGCCACCTCCGGAATGCCGGCCCGGATGGGGCGCTGCGCCGGTTCGCCACCGTCCGTCACATCGCCGACCTCTACGACCGTTACGGCGTTCACCGGCCGGAGATGCTGCGGTCGTGGGCTGCTGGTGGCGCCGAGGCCATGACGCCCGAAGAACGTTGGCAGGCGGATCTGTGGCGCCGGCTTCGAGAGCAGATCGGGATACCCAGCCCGGCCGAACGCCTGACCGATGCCCGCCGAGCCCTGCGCGAGGATGCCGCACTAGCCGACCTTCCCCAGCGGTTCTCCCTGTTCGGGATGACCCGCCTGCCCGCCAGCTACCTCGACGTGTTGGTGGCACTGGCCCATCGACGGGACGTCCACCTCTTCCTGTTGCACCCGTCGCCTGTCCTCTGGGAGAGACTGGCGGACCACCGCCCGCCGCGGGGTCTGCGGCGGGCGGATGATCCCAGCACCAAAATGACCACAAACCCCTTGCTGGGTTCGTGGGGCCGCGACGCCCGGGAGATGCAGTTGGTACTCGCCGCCGCCGGTGACGAGGTAATTGACGACTACCGTCCCGCCGCTGAGGGAACAACTACTCTGCTACGAAGGATCCAAAAGGACATCCGAGACGACCGGTTGCCACCAGGTTCGACCCATCACCCCCAAGAGGACGCCCGTCCCATCCTCCATCCGGACGACCGCAGTATCCAGGTCCACGCGTGTCACGGTCGGGCGCGGCAGGTCGAGGTCCTGCGTGACGCGGTGCTGCACCTACTCGAGGACGATCCCGACCTCGAGCCCCGGGACATTCTCGTCATGTGTCCCGATATTGAGACCTACGCACCGTTCATCGTCGCCACGTTCGGCGTCGCCGAACCCGTCGACGGCGAGGAGAGTGTGCCAACTCTTCCCGACCTGTCGGTGCGGCTCGCCGATCGTTCTCTGCGTCAGACGAACCCCACCCTCAGCGTCATCGCCCGCCTGCTCGAGTTGGTGACGGAGCGGGTGACCGCCCCCCAGGTTCTCGACCTGGCAGGCCGCGACCCGGTCCGCTGCCGTTTCGGCCTGGACGACGACGACCTTGCCCGTCTCGGCGAGTGGGTGGTGGCGTCGGGCGTGCGGTGGGGTTTCGATGCGGAGCGTCGAACGCCCTACAAACTCGGGAGCCTGGAGGCCAATACCTGGCGGACGGGGTTGGACCGCGCCCTGCTCGGCGTGACCATGGCCGAAGAGCGCCAGCGCCTGGTCGGTGGCGTGCTCCCCCTTGACGACGTCGACAGCGGGGACATCGAGCTCGTAGGGCGCTTCGCCGAATTGGTGGACCGCCTGGACCAGGCAGTCACCGCACTGGGTGAGCCCAAGACCGTCGATGCCTGGGCCGACTCCATCGCCCAGGCCGCCGACTCCCTCACTTCGACCTCCGAGAGCGACGCCTGGCAGCGGGAGGAGCTCCAGCGCCTGCTCGACGACCTGATCGGTGAGGCCACCACCGACGACACCGTCACCGGCGTGGTACTCGAACCCAGCGACGTCGTGTCGCTGCTGTCTGACCGCCTCAAGGGTCGGCCTACCCGAGCCAACTTCCGCACGGGGCATCTCACCGTCTGCACGCTCGTGCCCATGCGCTCGGTGCCCCACCGGGTGGTGTGCCTGCTCGGTCTCGACGACGGCGCGTTCCCCCGGGTGAGCGAACGTGACGGCGACGACCTCACCCTCGCCGACCCCCACGTGGGCGATCGTGATCCGCGCAGCGAGGACCGCCAACTCCTGCTCGACGCCCTCCTGGCCGCCACCGACACCCTGTTGATCACCTATACCGGGCGGGACGAACGGACCAACGTCGAACGCCCACCGGCCGTGCCCGTCGGCGAGCTGCTCGACGTCGTCGAGCGCACTGTTCGAACCGGGGACGGATCACCCGTCAGGGGGCATATCGTCGTGCAGCACCCGCTCCAACCCTTCGACGCCCGCAACTACACGGTTGGCGAACTCGTCCCGGGACGCCCATGGGGCTTTGACCCCGTGAACCTCGAGGGAGCCAAGGCCTCAGTGAGCCCGCGCCAGCCACCGGGCCCATATCTGCCCGGCCCTCTCCCCGATATCGACACCGCCGTGGTCGAGATGGACGACCTCGACCGCTTCCTGCGCCATCCGGTCCGTGCCTTCCTCCGCCAACGCCTCGGCATCAGGCTGGGCCTGGACGTGGCCGACGTGGACGATGCCCTGCCGGTGGAGTTGGACGCCTTGGAGCGATGGGCTCTCGGGGACCGTCTGTTGACGGCACGCATGGCCGGCGCCCCACTCGAGGCCTGCGTGGCCGCCGAACGGACTCGGGGCGTGGTGCCCCCGGGTGCACTTGCCGAGCGGATCTTCGACCGAGTGGTTCCCGAGGTGCAGGCCGTCGTCGCTGCGGCCCAAAACGACGTCGAGCCAGTGTCGATGGACGTCAACATCACCCTTGACGACGGGACACGCATCGTGGGCACCGTGCCGCAGGTCCGGGGCGATGTCATCCACGCGGTGAGCTTCTCGAGACTGGGTCCCCACCAGCGTCTGCAGGCATGGCTACGCCTTCTGGCTTTGAGCGTCGGGCACCCCGATCGGTCCTTCACGGCCATGACGGTCGGTCGCCTCCGGAATGACGGCCCTCCCCGGACCGACGTCAGTCTCGCCCACATCGATGTCCTGGGCGCCGACGCGGCGGTGCGGCAGCAAACGGCCACCCGCTACCTCGGGGAGCTCGTCGATCTGTATCGCCGGGGAATGCGCGAGCCGGTACCGATCTACTGCAAGACGACGGCGGCCTGGGCCAAGGGCTCGGTGACCGGGCGCGTCGGACTCGCCACCAAGCAGTGGACGTCTGAGTGGAACTCCCCCAAGGAGGACGCCGACCCCGAGCACAAGGAGGTGCTCGGTGGTGTCGTTCCCTTCGAACGACTGCTCGAGGAGCTCCCCCGGCCGGACGAGAGCGGAGAGGGATGGGACACGGGCGAGGAGACCCGGTTCGGGCGCTACGCCCGCCGCCTGTGGAGCGGGCTCCTCTCCTACGAGAAGGTGACCGATCAATGACCCCGACGCGGCAACCGAGCGCGAGGGGCGCCGGAGCGGTCCAGGGCCCGGCAGACTTCGTGCCCTTCGATCTCGCCGGCCCACTCCCGAGCGGAGTCACGCTCCTCGAAGCCAGCGCCGGCACCGGGAAGACGTTCGCCATCGCCGCCCTCGTGGCCCGCTATGTCGCCGAGGGAACGCCGCTCGATCGGCTCCTCGTCATCACCTTCACCCGCATGGCCACTGGGGAGCTGCGAGAGCGGGTCCGGGACCGTCTCGTCAAGGTCGCCGACCACCTGTCGGACATACTCGGCGGGGTTACCGTCGACCCGGCCGACGAGGTTCTGCGTGTGCTGGCCGACGCCCCCCGAGGCGAGATCGAACAACGCCGCGACCGATTGGCGAAGGCGGTCACCGACTTCGATGCCGCCACCATAGAGACGACGCACGGCTTCTGTCTCCACGTGCTGGTCGGGCTCGGCGTGGCCGGGGAGGTCGAGCGCGACGTCACCTTCGTCGACGACGTCCGGGATCTGCTCGACGAGGTCGTCGACGATCTCTACGTCCGGCGGTTCTGGTCCCATGACGAGCCGCCCCCTTTCAACCGGGCGGTGGCTGTCGAGATCGGCCGGGCCGTGCTGGCCAACCCGTCGGCTGCGATCCTCCCTCACTTCAGCCGCCAGAACTCCACCGCCGCCATGCGGGGGCGCCTGGCCCGGGCGATCCGCGACGAGATCGACAGACGCACCCGTGACGCCGGGCTGATGACCTTCGACGACCTGCTGACCCGGCTCGATCACGCGCTGGCGGACGCCGATCGGGGCCCGGCCATCGCCCGGTGGCTGCGGGCTCGTTTCGATGTCGCCCTGGTCGACGAGTTCCAGGACACGGACCTGGTCCAGTGGGACATCATGCGCCGGGCTTTTGGATCCGATGGCTCGACCCTGGTGCTCATCGGTGATCCGAAACAGGCCATCTACGCCTTCCGCGGTGCCGATGTCTTCTCCTACCTCGGTGCCGCGGGGGAAGCGTCGGTCAGGGCCACGCTGGGCACCAACTGGCGCAGCGATCAGGGGCTCATCGACGCCTATGACGCGCTGTTCTCGGGCGCCCAGCTCGGCCATTCGGGGATCGGCTACCGCACGGTCGTCGCGGCGCCCCCCAACGCAGAGTCCCGGCTGATCGGCGCACCGGGGGCGCCGCTGCGCATCCGGGTCGTAGACCGCGACGACGTCGGGTTGACGGCGAAGGGATACGCCAAGCTCCCTCCCACGCGGACACTGGTGAATCGCGATCTCGCCACCGAGATGGTGACGCTTCTCGACTCCGGCGCAGAGGTGTGGCAGCCCGACGGATCCTCTAAGAAGGTGGGCCCGGGTGACGTGGCCGTGCTGGTACGCACCAACAGCCAGGCGCTGGGAGTCTGCGACACCTTACGAGCCGCCGGCGTTCCGGCGGTGACCAACGGCTCGGGCAGCGTGTTCAGCACGGCATCTGCCGCCGAGTGGCTGCGCCTGCTCGATGCGCTGGAGCGACCGACGGCGCGGGACAGGGCGGCCTCGGCGGCACTGACCGCCTTCATCGGCTGGATTCCCGAGGGGGTCGCCACGGCCGGTGCAGCCGAATGGGAGGACCTGCATTGGTTGCTGCACCGATGGGCGGCGATCCTTCGTCATCGTGGGGTGGCCGCTCTCTTGGAGCATGTGAGCGCCACCCGCCGGCTCCCGGCCCGTGTGCTCAGCCGGACCTCGGGCGAGCGGCTCCTGACCGATCTGCACCACGTGGGTCAACTCCTCCATGCCGAGGCGAAGGCGGAGGACCTCGGGGCGACGGCGATGACAGCGTGGCTCCGCCGTCGGATCAACGAGGCGGGCGAAGACGGGGACGACGAGGACCGTAGCCGCCGCCTCGAGTCAGACGCCGAGGCCGTCCAGGTGCTCACCGTCCATCGCAGCAAGGGCCTGGAGTTCCCGATCGTCTTCTGCCCCTATCTGTGGGACGTGTACAGCCCCAAGCCACGAGATTCCCGTGTTTCACGACCCGGGTAACCACAATGCCCGCACCATCGACGTGGGTGGACCAGAGAGCCCGGCGTTCGACATCCATTGTGACCTGGACCTGAACGAGCAACGGGGTGAGGACGTCCGACTCCTTTACGTGGCCCTCACCAGGGCACGCCATCAGGCCGTGGTGTGGTGGGCCGGGACGTGGCCGGGAAGTGACTCACCACTGTCGCGCCTGCTGTTCGATCGGGATGAGGACGGCGTGGTGGCCGCGGCGGGGTCGCCCCCACCCTCTGACGCCGAGGCGATCGCACGATTCGAAGAGATCGCCGTTGCCTCGCACGGTCAGGTCAGCGTCGAGCGCGTCTCGCCCGGAGTCGCGTCCGTGTGGAATGGTCCGGCTCGTGACACCCCGGCGCTGGCGGCCGGGGTATTCGAGCGAACCCTCGATGAACAGTGGCGGCGCACTTCGTACAGCGGCATCACCGCCGGGTCCCACGTCGCCCGGGTGGGCAGCGAGCCCGAGGAGGACGTACTCGACGACGAAGCCGTAGCCGACGCCGCGTTTGTGACCGAAGCCGGCGCCGGGGAGGGGGCCGAGAGGTTGCGTGACGTCCCGTTGCCGTTGGCCAACCTGCCCGGCGGCGTGCACATCGGTACGTTCATCCACCGGGTGCTGGAAAGCACCGACTTCGCCGCCGTATCGCCGGAGAAAGAGCTCCGTAGTCGGATCGAATCGGAGTTGGCCTGGCGCCGGATCGACCTGGGAGACCTTGACGCCTGGGTCTCCGGGCTGGCAACGGCGATCGAGACCCCGCTCGGTCCGCTCGTCGACGACATGGCGCTCAGCGAGTTCGGTCCGGGTGACCGGCTCGACGAGATCGGCTTCGAACTGCCGCTTGTCGGTGGCGACGCACCCTCGGGCGATCTGTCCGTGTCCGACGTCGCCGATGTGCTCCGGGCCCACCTCGGTGCCGACGACGTCCTCGCCCCGTACGCCGACCGCCTCGCCGACCCCTCGCTCGACCGGACCCTCCGGGGCTACCTCACGGGCAGTCTCGACCTGGTGCTGCGGCTCCCGGGTGAACGCTTCGCCGTCGTCGACTACAAGACCAACTGGCTCGGCGGCGCACCCGGGACGGCGGCCAATGCCTGGCACTATCGTCCCTCCGCCTTGACCGCTGAGATGTACCGGGCCCACTATCCCCTCCAGGCCCTCCTGTACTCGGTCGCGCTGCACCGCTACCTGCGGTGGCGGCTCCCGGCCTATGACGCGACGCACCAGTTCGCCGGCGTCCTCTACCTGTTCGTGCGGGGCATGAGCAGCCCCCAGTTCCCGAAGGTCGGAACTCAGCCGTGCGGGGTGTGGGGGTGGCGACCGCCGCCTGGGCTGGTCGAATCGCTCAGCGACCTCTTCGAGCGGGGTGGAGACAGATGAGCCCTCCGGCGCTCGATCCCTACGACGTCGGGCTGGCCCATCGAGCGGGGGGTGTGCTGCGGACGTTCAACGAGGCGGGCGTGCTCCGCGCGGCGGACGTGCACGTCGCGCTGCGTCTCGGAGCGCTCACGGGGACCGACGACGACGCGGTGTTGCTCGCCGCCGCCCTGGCGGTGCGCTGTCCACGCCTGGGGCACGTCTGCGTGGATCTCACCACGATCCGTTCAACCGCAAGCACCGAGACCGAAGATCAGGTCGACCTAAATGCCCTGCCATGGCCCGGCGCCGAGGAGTGGCTCGACCGGCTGCGCATCAGCCCGCTGGTGGGCGAGGATCGCCCGTTGCGGCTGGAGGGCACCCGCCTGTACCTGGACCGGTACTGGTCGGCGGAGTGCAGGGTGGCGGCCGATCTGCTCGCCCGGGCGGACCGGCAGGTCGACGGCGTGGACATGGCGGTCCTGCGGCGCGGCCTCGACGCCCTGTTTTCTGGGGAGGAGGACCCGGATCTCCAGCGCCTCGCCGCCGCGTCCGCCGTCCTGCGGGGCGTTTCGGTCATCGCCGGTGGTCCCGGAACGGGCAAGACGACGACGGTTGCTCGCGTCCTGGTGCTCCTGGACGAGCAGGCGTCCGCCGCCGGGCGCCGCCCGCCCCTGATCGCCCTGGCCGCCCCCACCGGCAAGGCGGCCGCCCGACTGGAGGAGGCGGTCAAAGAAGAGGGGGCACGCCTCCCGATCTCAGAGGGGCAACGGGATCGGCTCTTCGAACTCCGAGGCCAGACGCTGCACCGATTGCTGGGCTGGAGCCCGAATCACACCCGGTTCCGTCACCACCGGCTCAACCGGCTCGCACACGACGTGGTCATCGTCGACGAGACCTCCATGGTGTCGCTCTCGCTCATGGCCAGCCTGGTCGAGGCTATGCGCCCGGACGGCCGCCTGATCCTCGTCGGTGATCCCGAGCAGCTGGCCTCGGTGGAGGCTGGTGCGGTGCTCGGCGACCTCGTTGGGCCTGCCACCCAGGCCCTGCACATCCGGGAATCGGCGCAGCGCTCGCTCGCCGAAGTCACCGGCCAGTCGGTTCCGGCGACGGAGCCGCCGGGCGAGACCCCGATCGGCGACGGGATTGTCGTCCTTCGGCGGGTCCATCGATTCGGCGGTGCGATCGCCCTGTTGGCTGAGGCCATCCGGCAGGGCGATGCCGATTCCACCATGCGCGTGCTCGGAGAAGGTCGGGACGATGTGCGCTGGCTCCCGGTCGACATAGCGGCCGCTCCAGACACCATCGGCGAGGTGCGAACGGCAGCGGTGGCGGCGGCCCGTCGTGTCCTGGAGGCAGGGCGCGCCGGCGGAGCGAGCGAGGCCCTCGCAGCGTTGTCGTCTTTTCGGGTGTTGTGTGCCCACCGCCGGGGTCCCGAAGGAGCGACAACCTGGATGGCGAAGGTCGAGGGTTGGCTGAAGTCGGAGATCGAGGGCTTCGGCGCCGAGGGGAAGTGGTACGTCGGCAGACCGCTTCTCGTGACGGCGAACGACTACAGCCTCCGGCTCTACAACGGGGACACCGGAGTGGTGGTCGCTGGTCCCGAGCTCCGTACCGTCGCCGCATTCGAGCGCGACGGCGAAATCCTGGAGATCAGCCCCTCACGCCTCGCGGCGATCGACACCGTGTACGCCATGACCATCCACAAGGCTCAAGGCTCTCAGTTCCACACGGTCGCCGTCCTACTGCCCGGGCCGGACTCACGGGTTCTCACAAGGGAACTGCTGTACACCGCAGTATCGCGTGGCCAAAACCAGGTGATCCTGGCCGGCACAGAGGCCGCGATCCGGACGGCGGTCTCCAGGCCGATATCTCGATCCTCGGGTCTACGTCAACGGCTGTGGAATGAGCCAGGGGAACTGGGGGGTCGGGTGCACCGCGACCCCACCTCCTCCAAGTTGTAGACGAACTTGGCCAGACCCACACGACCACCGGGCATCGCGGACTCCGGCCGTATGCCAGCGGTCGAGGTCCCCGGGACTTTCCACCCCGAAGTCCCGTTACGGAAGCCAACGTGTCGCCTAGACCGAAACTGCACATGTGGGAGAGTCGATGTGGAGGGTCTGGAAGTCTGCGGGTCCCTACTTCGGACGGGGAATCTGATAGATGCAGGTTCCTCGGGCGAGGAGCTTGCCTTCTTCGTTCAGGATGCGCGCGTCGGCAATCGCCATGGCTCGGCCCATTCGTACGATCTCACCCACCGCGGTGTAGGTCCCGCCGATCGGGATTGCATGCAGATACTCGACGTTCATGGAAACGGTCGGTGCGGAACTGGCTTCGATCGACGACGTGACGGCCGCCCCGGTGACCTCATCGATGATCGTAGCGATGATTCCCCCATGGACACTCCCGAAGGGGTTCGCCATGTCGGGCGTGGGCGTCCAGGACATTTCCGCCTGCCCCCCGTGCATCAGGACGGTCTTCCATCGACCCGGACTGTCGGCATAAGGCGCTGCCACGTGTTCCCGCTCCTTGATCGGTCAGAGATGACGGCCCACATACTGCCCGCTCGACGCAGCGTGATCGGCCGACCGTGGCTCGAATGGGACCAGATTTGGTATCATGGTGAGGTGAACGCCGCCGTGCT